>CAWDWB010000010.1:0-510001 GCA_963805925.1 uncultured Acidobacteriota bacterium | reverse complement strand
ATCTGTCCACTGCTGACTCGAGCCCTCTACAATTGAGGCTGCGCCGTACGCGCCCCCGTTCAAGAGAAACCGTTTGTCTGATACCTCATCTATCCCCAGCAAGCGCGTCGTCGAACACAAAAAAGGCGGCATCGGAGAACTCGCAGCTACTGCGATCAGCGGCAACGACATCACCTCTTCGTGCCTTTACGTCTCGGCGCTGGCAATCATTTACGCCGGCGCCTGGGCGCCTGTCGTTCTGCTGTTCGTCTCCTTTGTTCTATTCTTGTTCCGCTCGATCTACTCCGAGGTCGTCGGCGCTCTGCCGCTCAACGGCGGCGCTTACAACGCTCTGCTCAATACGACGAGCAAGTTCCGCGCTTCCATCGCCGCCTGCCTTACGATTCTTTCGTATATAGCCACAGCAGTGATTTCCGCGAACGAGGCTATGCACTATGCGCAGGGCCTGTGGTCGGATCTGCCCATTATTGAGGCGACCGTTTTGCTGCTCGCCCTCTTCCTTGGGTTAACCATACTGGGCATCTCCGACTCCGCTAAGGTTGCCATCGGCATCTTCATCGTTCACCTGAGTTCTCTGACCCTGCTCGGCGCACTTGGGATCGTCGGCGTGATGCGTTACGGCACGTCGATTCTGGAAGCCAACTTGGCCACGCCCGCGCCGATCAGCATTCCGTACGCCCTCTTCTTCGGCTTCTCCGCAGCTTTGCTCGGTATATCGGGGTTTGAGAGTTCCGCCAACTTCGTGGAGGAGCAAGCGGAAGGAGTGTTCCCCAAGACCCTCCGAAACATGTGGGCCGCCGTGTCTATCTTCAATCCCGGTATGGCGCTCCTGGCTCTCGCCCTAGTTCCTCTCGCCGACGTTGGCGAACACCAAGAGGCTTTGCTCGCGTATATGGGCAATCTCTCCGGCGGGCCATGGCTCAGCTATCTCATTTCCGTCGACGCCGTCCTGGTCCTGAGCGGCGCCGTCCTCACGAGTTTCGTCGGCGTCAACGGTTTGGTTCGCCGCATGGCTCTGGATCGCTGCCTGCCGCAGTTCTTGCTCAAGTCCAGCAGCCGCGGAACGACTCACCGTATCCTGATCGCCTTTTTCTTGCTGTCCGTCTCGATTCTCTTTCTGACCGGCGGCGACCTCAAGGCGCTTGCAGGCGTTTACACCATCTCGTTCCTGAGCGTGATGGTGCTCTTCGGCGTGGGCAACATCTTGCTCAAGGTCAAGCGATCGGGTCTGCCTCGCCCCGTGCGCGCGCCGTGGTACTCGGTAGGCATCGCCATCGGCGCCGTCATCACCGGACTGGTCGGCAACATCGTCATGAACCCGCAGTATTTCCGCGTGTTCTTGCAGTACTTCCTGCCGACGCTGCTGATCGTGTCTATCATGCTGGGTCGCATTAGCCTGCTCCGAGCGGCGCTATTTGTCGTACGTAGAGCCGTGTCTTACGTTGACGTCAAACTGGGCGCGGTGTCGGCCTCGATCCGCGGCAAGATCGAAGAAATCAGCGCTCAACAGGTAGTCTTCTTCACCAAAGGAGACGACATCGCCAAACTCAACCACGCGATGCTCTACGTCCGCAATAACGAGCACACCAATCGCATCAAGTTCGTCACCGTGGTCCACGATGGCCAACAGCCGCCGGAACGGCTGGCTCAAGACCTTCAGTTTCTTGACGAGGCTTACCCCGAGATCGATATTGAGCCCGTCACCCTGGATGGTGAGTTTGGCCCCGATCTCATCGAGCGCCTTTCGCAGGAGTGGAAGATCCCCAAGAACTTCATGTTCATCGGCTCCCCCAACGGACATCTGATGTACGGCCTCGCTGAACTGGGCGGCGTGCGCGTGATTATCTAAGTCGAGTTCGCCCCAATGCAACGGAAGGTCTGGTTCAGTCTGTTCGGCCAGTTCTTCTTTATGGCCGTCGCCTTGTTCGCCTCCGCCGGGACGTTGCGCTGGCCGGCGGCTTGGGCGCTCCTCGCCATCTTCTCCTCGATCACGACGGCCATGAGTCTTCGCTTGGCGAAGACCGATCCGGAATTGCTGGCCGAACGAATGAGGGTTCGCCCCCAGCAAGATCAACCTTCCTGGGACCGTGCCGTAATGCGCATCTTGCTCGCCCTGATGATTGCCTGGCTTGTTTCAGCCGGCCTCGACGCGGTCCGGTTTCATTGGACCTTCGTACCCGCATGGCTGCAGGTTGTCGCGGGCGTCGTAACGGCTGCGGCGCTGTGGGGCGTCTATCGATTGATGTACTTCAATTCATATCTCGCGCCTACCGTGCGCGTTCAACGAGAGCGGGGACATACCGTCGTTTCGACAGGGCCCTACGGCGTCGTGCGGCATCCGTTCTACGCTGTCCTGGTCCCCTTCTTTCTGTCGGGATCCTTACTACTCGGCTCTTGGCTGAGCTTTCTGGTCTCGGCGTCAATCGGCGTCCTGCTGGCCTTTCGATGCGTTCGAGAAGAACGTTACCTGAGTCAAGAGTTAGAAGGCTATGCGGACTACATGCAGCAGGTCCGCAGCCGCCTCATTCCGCACGTCTGGTAGAGGAAACGATCATGCCTCAATGGGTTCTACTCGCCGTCTTGTCCGCGCTCTTTGCCGCCTTCGTACCCATACTCGGCAAGCGCGGGCTTGCCGGGCTCGACGCCACCACCGCCACCGCCGTGCGAGCCGTCGTCATGGCCGCCTTTCTTGGCTTGCTTGCCGTCATCAGAAGCGGCTTGCGGATGCGGGTACCCATCGAACCCGCTGGCGTGATGTGGATCGCTCTGTCGGGCCTCGCCGGCGCCCTTTCTTGGCTCTGTTACTTCACAGCCCTAGAGACTGGTCCGGCATCCGGCGTCGTCGCCCTCGACCGCACCAGCGTCATCTTCGCCGTGATCCTGGCTGCGATCTTCCTGGCCGAACGTCTTACCATCCGCTCCGTCTCCGGCGCCCTACTGATCGCCGTCGGCGCTACCCTAATTGCCTGGAAGTGATCGCTCTTGGATCTCGAACTCGAAATCTTCCGCAACCTGTTCGTCTCCATTGCCGAAGAGATGGGCGTCGTTCTCAAGCGAACCGCGTTTTCTTCCAACATCAAAGAGCGCCGCGACTACTCCTGCGCGCTCTATGACGCCGACGCCCAGACCATTGCCATGGGCGATCACATGCCCGTCCATCTCGGCGCCATGCCCGAGTCCGTGCGCGAAGCGATCGCCGCACACCCGCTCGAACCCGGCGATGTCGTCTTCTTGAACGATCCCTTCCGCGGCGGCACCCATCTGCCGGACATCACCTCCCTCTCCGGTGTGTTCCTGGACGCTGAATTAAAACCTGCGTACTACCTGGCCACCCGCGCCCATCACTCCGACGTCGGCGGCATGTCGCCCGGCTCGATGCCCCTCGCTTCCGAGATCTACCAAGAGGGACTACGCATCCCGCCCGTCAAACTCGTGCGCCGCGGCCAGTTCGACGACGACTTGCTGCAGGTGATTCTCGCCAACGTCCGCACGCCCGACGAACGCCGCGGCGATCTGGGCGCGCAACTCGCCGCTCATCATGTCGGCGAACGGCGGCTCCTCGAAGCCACGGTGAAATATGGTCCCGAAAAGATCCGGCGCCGCATGGCCGACCTCAAGGACTACGCCGAGCGCATCATGCGCGCTCGCATCGCCGAGATTCCCGATGGCGAATATACATTTGCAGACTTCCTCGACGACGACGGCTTCTCAGACGCCCCGATCCGTATCGCCTGCAGCGTTCGCATCGCCGGCGAAACCGCCACGGTAGACTTCAGCGATTCCGACCCGCAGACTCGCGGCGGCGTCAACGCCAATCGCGCTGTGACGATTTCGGCAACCATGTACGTCTTCCGCTGTCTGATTCGCGAGGCCGTCCCCTACAACGCCGGCCTCATGCGGCCCATCGAAGTCGTCACCCGGCCAGGAACCATCGTCGACGCCCAGGCGCCTGCCAGCGTTGCCGCCGGCAACGTCGAGACTTCCCAACGCCTCGTCGACGTCCTGCTCGGCGCGCTTGCCCAAGCCCTGCCCGAGGTCGTGCCCGCCGCAAGCTCCGGCACCATGAACAACGTGGCCCTGGGCGGCGTCGACCCAATCACCGGCAAACCCTTTGCCTATTACGAAACCATCGCCGGCGCCATGGGCGCCACCGCATCGAGCGACGGCTTAAGTGGCGTGCACACGCACATGACCAACAGCCTCAACACGCCCGTCGAGGCCCTCGAACAGACCTACCCGCTGCTCATCCGCGAATACTCCATCCGCCAGGGCAGCGGCGGCAAAGGCGCGCACAACGGCGGCGACGGCGTCATTCGCGACTACGAGTTCCTCGCCGACGCCGATGTCACCTTGCTGTCCGAGCGCCGCCGGCGAGCCCCTTACGGCCTCGCCGGCGGCGAGCCAGGAGCCCCCGGCCGCAATCTGCTCAACGGCGAGCCGTTGCCCAGCAAGGGCAGCCGCCGCATCCATCGCGGCGATCGGCTGCGCATCGAGACTCCCGGCGGCGGCGGCCACGGCACGATTTAGCAGTACGGGTACAATCCTAGTTTCTGCCACTTCGGCAATACCTTTACGTTCTGGGATCGCCTGTTCGGAACTTACCAAGACCAACCCCAAGACGGACATGACGACATGGGCCTCGGCATCAAAGGCTATCAAGACGCCCGCTCGCTCAACGTCTTGCGCATCCGCGGCTGGCCCTTCCACGACAGCGCCATGGGACCCGACATAGGCTGACAGCCAACTCGTTAGCAAGAGCAACATTGGTTGATCCGTGGCCCAATCGCCCTTAGACTAAGAGCGCTAAGCCAGTCCGGCTTGGGAGTCCCCCCGCTATGCGCCTTTTACCCCTTCTGGTTCTCGCTTCCTCAATCGCGCTCCATGCTGCCAACTGGCCGCAATGGCGCGGCCCTGCCGGCACCGGCGTCTCCGCTGAACAACACGTCCCCGCGCAGTGGAGCGAAGACACTGTAGCTTGGTCCGCCAACCTTCGGGGTCTCGGAGTCTCGTCGCCCGTCGTTTGGGGCGACAAAGTTTTTGTCACCTATCAGATCGGGGCAGGGAAGCTTCGCCCTGGCAACCACCCCAGCCTGGTGCAAGGCGGCGATCCACTCGAAGCCGGCGAGACTCCTCTCGGCGGCACGCGCGCCGAATCCAACGAGACCGGCGTCACCTTTGCCTTGGCGGCCTTCAGCGCATCAAGCGGCGAGTTGCTGTGGGAAACCACCATGGCGCACGAAGGCGAATTCGCCGAAGTGCACCAGAAGAGCAACATGGCCAACCCAAGTCCGACCACCGACGGCGAACTCATCTACGCCTGGTTCGCCAGCGGACAACTCATGGCCGTCGACATGGACGGCTCCGTCGTCTGGACCCGCAACCTCGGCGCCGAACTCGGCGCTTTCGACATCGGCTGGGGGCACTCCAGTTCGCCCGCCATCTACAACGACAAGCTCGTACTCATCTGCTACCAAGTCGGCTTCTCCACGCTCCTTGCGCTCGACAAGAAAACCGGCGAAGACATCTGGCGCCAAGACCGCGAAGCCGGCGTCATCTCCTACAGCACGCCGCTTTTCGTTGACGCGCCGCAAGGCAAGGAGATGATCGTCAACTCCGGCTTCGGAGTCGAGGCCTTCGACCCCGACACCGGTGAAAATCTCTGGCACTACGAAGAGCCCAGCCGTTTTCCGATTCCCGCGCCCGTGCATCGCGACGGCGTCATCTATCTCAACCGCGGCTACCGCAGCAGCCCCTATATGGCTCTGCGCGTCGGCGGACGCGGCAACATCGCCGAAAGTCATGTCGCCTGGCGCAGCCCAACCGGCGGCCCCTACATCTCGTCGCTCGTTGAATACGACGGCCTGCTCTACATGGCCAACGGGCAGGGAATTGTTAGTTGTATCGATGCCGCCACTGGTGAACGCGTCTGGCAACAACGCCTCGGAGGCGTCTACAGCGCCTCTCCCGTCGCGGCCGACGGCAAAATCTACTTCTCCAGCGAGACCGGGGAAATGCTCGTGCTCAAGGCCGGCCGTACCGCCGAAGTCCTAGCGCGCAACAAACTACGCGGCCACACCCTCGCCTCACCGGCCATCTCCGACGGCAGGATTTTCATCCGCTTCGACACCCGCCTGGTGGCCGTGACCAACTAGCTGAGCCCCGGGGCCGCTAAGTTGGGCTGTCCCCGAGCTGCTAACCAGGGGTCCAGAACGGCTCGCCCGCCGGAATAAACTCAATCGGCACTTCCGTGATAAACCCGCGCAGCCAGTCGGCCGCTTCATCCATGCCTGGGTCTTCGGAAATCGTGTGTCCCAGTGCGATGAACCCTTTGCCCATGCCCGCCGTCATTGCGTCGAAGGCGTACTCGACCCCTTCCCACTCGCGCGCCTCGCCGACGATATACAGGTCGTTATCCGGCATGGCACGCAAGGAGCCCTGTAAGCTCGAGTAGCCCGGACTGATCGCCACTCGGCGAATCTTCGCCGCCGGGTCGCCCACCACGCGCATAGTCTTGATGCCCATACTCTGCTTGATGTGCTTCGCCACCGCGCCCAGCGTCACCTCGGGAATCACATACGACCGCTCCCGGTCGGGCACTTGATATTGCGACCAGCCCAACAACTTCGCCACGCCCACCGGCATCCCGTCCGGCTTTTTTGCGTGCCAGTGGTCGTGGAAGCGCCACACCACTAACCCGTTGTCTTCGATGTACTTCCGCTTCAGCAGGTAAAGCTCGTTTTGCTGCATATCGCTCGTGTCGTCCTGGCCGTTGTAGTAGGTCGGCTCGTGGGTGATCACCATGTTCTTGCCTGCGGCGACGCAGCGCTGCAGCACGTCCAACGTCGACATTACCGTGGTGACGATGCCGGTCACCGGCGTCTGCGGGTCGCCGCCCTTAAAGGTGTCCACCGTCTGGTCGCGCCAGCTGACCCCGACCTTGGCCAATTCACCCTGAATCCGCTCCACAACTTGCTGCGCGGTGAGCGAACTTTGGCCGGAAAGACCCTCTGCGGCGAGGCCCGCGGAAGCAACGGCGGCGAATTGACGTCTGGTGATGCTCATGGCTTTCGGATGAGTCTAGCAGGCAAATCGCAGACAACAAGGCGACAAAACGGACGCAAACCAAAACAGTTCCGCGCCGTCCTACCTCTACAAGAAGAATTCGCCGGCAAAGCGCATTTCAGACTGGTAAAGCGATTGCATCGGCAGTAAGGTAAGCATGGGCACGAACGGGGAGAGACGCTCTCCGGCCCGGTCCGACTTTCACCCCCCTAGGAGGTGGGCCATGGAGAAGAGCATACTGTTAGTCATGTCCAAGGACATGCAACGGGAATTCGGTCAACTGATTTCCGCAGAGCAGTTGTCCTGGACAGGCGTCCTCAACTGCAACGAGGCCAGGGTCGCCTTGGCAGACCACCCACATCTATCCGTCGTCGTCTGCAATGACTCTCTGCCGGACGGTAACTGGTACTGCCTGCTCAAAGAGATGGTGCAAAAGGGACTGGAGGCCAATCTGTTGGTTGTCATTCCCGCCGGTTGTGATTCCGGCATCATCCAGAGCCACGGCATCTACGGCGTACTAGACTATCCGCCCGGGCCGTTGGCGGGCAAGACTGTGGCCCAGGCCGTGGTCGCCGCAGAACAGCCCGTCTCAGGCTAGGCGGAAAGTTCTCGGCGGCGACGAACAATTTGTGGCCGGTCTCCGTAGTTCTCTATTCGCAACGAATAGAGGGGAGACTCCGTGCATCTACTCGACGACTTCCGATTTGGTGCCCGTGTTCTGGCCAAGCAGCGTTGGACGACAGCCCTGATCGTCCTGCTTCTCGCCGCCGGAATCGGCGTCAACACCACCGTCTTTACTCTCGTTAACGGCGCTCTCGTCAAGTCCCTCCCGTACGACGACGGCGATCGCATCCTCTACCTTGAAGGCCGCAATGTCCAGCGCAGTCAGGACATGACAACCTCGCTGCTCGACTTCCTCGACTGGCGCGAACAGTCGCGTTCGTTTGAGAGGCTCGCGGCCTACGCGGGACGTCAGTTCAACCTCGCCGACGACGAGGCAGCACCGGAGCGCGTATCCGGGGCTGAGATCTCAGTCGACGGTTTCCAAGTCTTGCGGGTCGCGCCGCAAATCGGCCGCGGGTTCGCCGTGGGCGAACAGAATCCCGGCGCCGACCCGGTGGCGATCATCAGCTACGCCTCCTGGCAGAAACGCTACGGCGGCACAGACGACGTTATCGGCAAGTCGCTGCGCATCGATCAGCAAGAGAAGACCATCATCGGCGTCATGCCTGCCGGTTTCCGCTTCCCCAATAAGGCCGAAGTGTGGCTGCCTCTCAAAGAAAGCGGCGACCCAAAGCGCGACAACCGCCGGCTGGGCGTTTACGGAAGATTGGCCAAGGGCAAGACGCCCGCCGAGGCCCAAACCGAGATGACGCTGATTGGCCAACGCTTGCAGCAGGCGCACCCCGATACGAATAAGGACGTCGACGTCATCGTCGAGACGTTCAACCAGAACTTCAATGGCGGCGAGATCCGCACCGTGTTCTTGGCCATGATGGGCGCCGTGGGCTTCGTGCTGCTGATCGCCTGCGCCAACGTCGCCAATGTACAGTTGGCCAGAGCGATCGATCGCGCCAAAGAGATCTCTGTGCGCGCCGCGTTGGGCGCAGGCAAGTGGAGGATCTTCCGCCAACTGCTGGCCGAGAGTCTGTTGTTGTCGTTCGCCGGGGGAGTGCTGGGGTTCGCTTTCGCCTGGCTCGGCGTCCGCTACTTCGATCAAGCCACCGAACCGATTCGGCCCTTCTTCGTCGACTTTTCTTTCGACTTATCGATTCTCGCCTACTTGACGGCGATCTGTTTGACCGCCGGCATATTGTTCGGGCTCGCCCCGGCGCTGCATGCCGTCCGGCGCGACTTAACGGAGAGCTTGAAAGAAGGTCGCGGCCAAACCGCCGGCTCGCGAACGCGATTCTTCGCCTCTTCGATGGTCGCCGGCGAGGTGGCCCTGGCACTGATCTTGTTGGTCGGCGCGGGCTTGATGATACGCAGCTTCTGGTACACCTATAACCTCGACATGGGCGCCCGCACCGAAGGCGTGCTCTCCGCCGCTATCGAGTTGCCCGAGGCTCAGTACCCCAATCCCGAAGATCGCTTTGAATTCCATCGCCGTCTACTGAGTGCCGCCGAAGCCATGCCCGGCGTGGTCGCTGCCGCGACGGCGTCGAGCGAACCTGGCCGCGGCGCTAACGGATTCACCTTCGAGTTAGAAACCGCCCCGACGGTCGAACCAGCCGATCGCCCCCGCGAGCGCTACATCATGGTCAGTCCGGGGTATTTTGACCTATTCGAAGCGCCCATTTTGAGCGGCCGCGACTTCGGCCCGATGGACGGCCCAGATACGCCGAAGGTCGCCTTGGTCAACAACGCCTTTACTCAGAAATACTGGCCTGACGAGAACCCCATCGGCAAGCGGCTGAGAATGGAGCCCAACGACCAGGGTGAGCGACCGCTGTTGGAAATCGTCGGCGTCGCGCCCGACATCCGCAGCACCAATCGCGGCGATATCGAACCGATCGTCTACCGCACCTTCAACCAAGAGGCCTGGGACTTCCGCCGCCTGCTGCTGCGTTCGTCCGGCGATGCGGCGGCCCTAACCCCCGCCGTTCGACAAATGGTCGTCGGCCTCGACCCTAACCTACCTGTCTTCGACGCGATGACTCTGGACGAACGGCTCGCCGAAGGGCGCTGGATGTACAAGGTATTCGGCACTCTCTTCTCCGTGTTCGCAGCAATCGCGTTAGCCATGTCCGCCGCCGGCATCTACGGCCTGGTCGCCTATTCGGTCGGCCGCCGCACGCCCGAGTTCGGCATTCGCATGGCCCTCGGCGCGGCCAGCAGCGACATTCTGCAGCTGGTCTTCCGGCAGGGGATGTGGCGGGTGGGAATTGGCATCGCGATTGGACTCCCGGCGGCCTACCTTGCGGCGCAAGTCTTAGAAAGCCTACTGGCCGGCGTCGAAGCGACTGACCCACGGATGCTTGGCGGCGTCGCGATGTTTTTGCTGGTCATCGCCGGCGTCGCCTGCTGGCTGCCGGCACGCCGAGCTGCGTCTGTCAGCCCCAGCACGGCCTTACACCACGACTAGCGGCTACTTACTTCACGCGTTTCGCTACAAGTTGCTCGGTGGCGAACTCGCCCACATTCCGCGTGAACTGAATCTCGTCGCCCGAAAGCTTGCCCGTGTAGGTAATCGGAATATCCATATCTTCGAACTTGAAGCCTTCGATGAAGGTGAGCGTGTCGTCGACGAACTTGCCGTTGTGTATCTCCGACTTTCCGCCCCTCTCCGATGTGGCGGTGCCGGTCAACGCTTCGCCGTTCGTTTGGAACTCGAAGACGTAATTCTGCACGCCGATCTGCGTGTCGAAGGTAGCTGTCCATTTCCCCGCTGGGTCAGCCGCAAGCGCGCTCGCGCACAGCGTCAATGCCGCCAAGCAAACCATCGTCAATCGGCTGATCATCATCGGTACTCCCTTGCCGTCGGCAGCCAGCGTAGCACAGGAGCGGCCTGCCGCTGCGTTTGGGGCATCTCACCCAATGTCGAGGGCTGTGACGGCGAAATCGGCCTCTTTGGTGTGGCGCCTGAGATGCACTACATCTTATCTACCGATTAGGAGGAAGAAATGCTGACCGGGCTTATTGTTGGATGGGTTATCGTCACGACCCTCGCTGTATTGTTGGCGTATTACCGCATGACGCTGGGCCTGCACGACATGATCGACCTTCATTTGGCTATGAAGGAAGGGCTCGATCCCGAAGAAGTGCGACGCGGCTCCCGTATGGGGAAGCTCGATAAATTCGGCATTCCGCTAACGGTCCTCTCCGCACTGATGGCCATCGCCGTCGTGCTGGTATGGGCCATGCAGTCCGCAGGCGGCCGCTAACCTGCACCCCCAGGGGCGGACGGGGGCAGAGCTTCGGCTCTGCCCCTTTTGTTTGGCGCCCTCCGAATGTCTTTCAAAGCTCAAGAGGCCTTGAAGCTCGAAGTTGCGTTTCGCGAGATGAGCGTTTAGGAAGTCAGCCGGCGACCTGACGCCGAGCGGCAACTCGTGACGGGCGCTGGCTCCATAGTCTCGTGAACTTCTAGACGCAACTTGGCGTTGCGAAGACATGTTGGGCGCCGGATTTGGCGAGTTGGTTCATTGAAGGCCAAACGCCCAAAGGGCCCCTCTTCCGAGGAGCCCTTTGGGACGCAGGTTGGGTTCCCTTCCAAGCGGGGAACCGGAGATGTCTTTGGGTCGACCCTAGTTTCTGTTTCGCACTTACGCTGCGGCTCGTCTGGCTTTGACCGCGCGCCCGAGACCCTGTAACCGCTGCAGCGGCGCCCCTGGCCGTATCTCGCCTAGCCAGGAATCTTCTAATTCAGTTGTAGCATGCCGTGTCAAGCGTTCTGGCGGATCGCTCCCTCACGGTCGCGGCGCTGTCGCGGGATTCCGGACGGATTGAGGGAGGGTGAATTGGCCGCCGATCCTACTGCGGCGGGGGGATGATTTGATCAACGCCTTCGCGAACCCCATACGTCGGACCCAACGACTTGTAGTCCACCCCCACGAGTGAATTCCAGTCCCAGACGACGCGGCCTGCGCGAAGCGTCAGCTCGCAAAACAATCGCTGCGGCCCCTCCAGCACGCCGTTGCTGGCGTCGCGATAGCGATGCTTGCCTTCGAGGATCCGGAAGCCTGCGATATCGGCGACTGCGCCCGGGGTCAGGTGTCCCAACTCTTCGCGATGAATCTGCTGGGCCGGGTTCCAGGTCGAAGCTTGGATCACGGCATCCAACGGCATGCCCATCGCCAAGAACTTGGACATCGTCGTCTGCATATCCATCATGCCGCCCAGTGCGGAGTCCATGTGTAGATCGGTCGAGATCGAGTCCGGGTAAAAGCCTTGCTGAATGGCCGGCACGGCATTGCGAAACGTGAAGCTTCCGCCGCCATGACCGACATCGAACTTGATGCCGCGTTCGCGCGCTTTTCTCAGATAATCGTAGAGCTTGCCGTTTGCGTCGACCCACGGCACCGGACCGCGAAACACATGCGTCGGCATATCGCCAGGGCGCAACCGTTCGAGCACCAGTTCGTAGAACGGTCGTTCGGGCAAGAAGTAACCGAAATCCACCATCACCGGAATATTAGCCAGCGTGCCAGCCTTGACCGCCGCATCAACCGACTTCCAATCCGGAAGTTGATAGTGCGCGCTCTTGACGCCGACGACGACGTCTTTGTGCTTTGCCGCCAGGCGGGCGACCTCTTCGGGATTGAAGTCGCCTTGCTCGGGGAGGTCGGTAATCATTCCCAGTCCGGCGATGTTGATGAGCGCCAGAATGCGCGTCTGCAAGTTTGGCTTGTCGATGACGGTGTGCCGGAAGAACTCGAAGTTGCGCCACCCGGAACTGCCGGCGTCGACCGCCGTGGTCACCCCGCTCGGCAATAAGTTGGGATCCGGCTGCAAACTGTTATCGCCGGCCCACGCGTCGGGGATGTTGGTCGTCGAGAAGACGTGAACGTGTAAATCCACCAAACCCGGCGTTATGTAGAGTTCGCTGACGTCCAGCGTGCGTGCGGCTCTCGAGGCGTCGATCGACTCTTCTACCGCCGCAATCACGCCTCCCGAGATGGCCACGTCGCGCCGGCCGGAAATACCGTTCCGGGGGTCGATTACATAGCCGCCCTTAAGCAGTAGGTCGTACTGGCCTTGTTGGGCAAGTGCCGTGGCCAGAGCAATCAGGAAGAGTATCGTCAGCCGTGTCGTTCGCATGGTTTCGTGCGACGAGTGTTACATCACTGCGGAAACGGCGTCAAACGCCGGAGTTTGCCCGCTTCAGATTGCGCCCTTTGCCTGCCATTCCGAGAGCTTCTTTCGGATGGAATCGCTGGCTTCGGAATTCGGCGACAGTTCCAAGAAGCTACGGAACGCTTTCGCCGCCTCCGGAAGTTGCTGGCGCTTGGCGAGGATCAAGCCCTCAATCTGGTAACTCTGCGGGTACTGCTGAACCGCAGCTTGGTCGGCCTCGATTTCGTTGAGCAGAGTCATGGCCGTGTCGTATCGTTCCAATTGATACTCGGACACGGCCTTGAACCAACGCGACGTGACGTCGGAGGGGTCCACGCTGAGCACAGAGCCGGCCAGCCGCGAGGCGGCCTCCCAGTCCTGGCGATCGACGCTGAGCGCAATCAACGGTCCATAAGCGGGCACGTAATTGGGATCGACTGCGATGGCCTTCTCGTAGTTGCCGCGAGCACCCTCAATGTCGCCCATTTGCCCCCTGGCTTGGCCCATAACGGTCCATGCCTCGGCGTATTCGGGATACAGTGCAACGGCTTTCTCTAAATCAGCGATAGCCTTCGCGGAGTTCGCCGCCGGCCCTTTGGCGAGTTCGTTGACAGCCTTTTCGAGAGCCGACTTTGGCCTTCTTGGGCGCCGCGAGAGAACTTGCGTTGACGAGGGCATCTCGGGCCGCCGGATCCAGGGGAGTCAAGACAATCGTGCCGAGGCCGACGCGATCGGAGCGCGAGCGCGAAAGAAGAATGGGGCTGGCACGATAGCCGGGGGCCTCCGCAACGAGTGAGCAGCCTTCAATCTCTACGCCGTTTGTGGGCAGTTCGGGGCGCGGAATGGTCGGAGCGCCGAAGACCGTATTCCCGACGCTGCTGCCAACGCTTGCGTGCATGAGATCGAACTGGGTGTTCACTCCAGGCTGAAAATTGAAATAGCCTTTGGCATCTGTATAGCCTTCGTTGTACGTTTGCCTGGCGCAAACGCGCTTGATCAGAACACGTTCCGTCGGCACTTCGCCCGATGCGAGAACAACGTTGCCGGTGAAGATGGGAATCCTGTAGAGGAACTGGCCGCCCTTTGGCTGTTCTTTGGAAGGAGCGGTTTTCGAATTGTTTGACTTTGTGGATGACGGTACTTGGGCGCCGCCGGTATTCGTTGCAGCAGGGGCGGCGTCTTGGGCTGGCAGGCAGGGGACGAACGAAATCGTTAGCGTCAGTAGAATCAGCGAGTTGCGCTTCATCGGTACCAGCCTCCTAGACTGCGTCGTGAGAATAACACAGCGGAAGGCGCTCGCCAATCTTATTGTTCGCCAGTCGCGCGCAGCTTAGCCGCCGACGCACACGCCTGAACCACCGTGAAGTAGCCGGCTACGCCGTCGGCACCGACGTCGAAAGGATTGCTGTCGCCTGGAGCGCGGGCTGCCGCCAGGTGGGCTTTCCAGTAGGCGTTGTCGAACTCGGTGTGATTCGACAGCAGCATGGTCGCGCCGTAAGCAGCCGCGGCATCGCCCATCTTCTTTGACGAAGCGAGGTAGCGGTCATAGTAGTCGGCGGTTCCGTTGAAGGGGATCGCCGTTCCGCCCACGTAGGCGACGCGTAGAGGTTTGCCGTTGTCTTTTACCTCGAACAGGTAAGACAGCGTTCCTTCCGTATGGCCGGGCATGGTGACGATGCGGACCGAGGCGTCTCCCACCGAGACGTTCATGCCGTCGTCGCCAATCTTGTCGCGTTTAGGTACGCCGCCGGCGCGGTCGGGCTGACTCTCCGCCAGATCCCAGTCTGCTGCGCCATAGATCAGGTGCACGCCTTCGATCTCATCTTGCAGAAATTTGGCTCCGCCGTCGTGGTCGCCATGAGCGTGGGAAAGAATGACGTACTTGACGTTGGCCGGATCCAAACCGAAGCTCTTCAGGCCGTCCATCACTTCTTCTTTGACGGCATAGTCGAACAGCGCCTCGATCACGATAATGCCTTCGCTGCCTACCAGCGCCCAAGAGTTATGGGTTCGTGTGCCGAGGAAGTATAAGTTGTCCGCCACTTTCTGCGGCCTGGCATACCAGGTCTCCCGCGCCGGCGTGGCGCGCGGTCCGGGGGGCCGTCTTCTCGTCATACCTGCTGGAGGAGGAATGCACAGCCGCAGGAATGTTCCCGTCCAATTCATCCCGGCGGCGACCTTGGCCTCACTGAGGTAGCTTTCGATTGTCGGGGCCGGGGTCTGCGCGGAGGCTAGTCCGGCTGCCGCTAAAAGCAATACGCCCATGCCATTGTTAAGTGATTTCATTCCTCTACCTCTGTTGATCTTGTACGCCTACGACCACCAGGTTTCCCCGTCGATGAGGTATTTCTCTTTGATCAACTCTTCGTTGAGTTCAATGCCGAAGCCGGGGCGGTCGCTGAGTTGGATGTGTCCGTTGACGAGCATCGGTTTGTCGTAGCCCAAAACTTCCGGGTCGCCGTTGATGCCAGCGGCACCGCCCTTGTTGATGGGGTTGGCCACAAAGGCCTCATGGGCTACGAACTCTCGAACCGAAGCCGCAAAATTAGCGGACGCGATCGTCGCAATCGGCCCGGCGACATTGTGCGTCGCTACCGGGATCAAGTACGTTTCCGCCAAGTCGGCGATCTTCTTCGCTTCCAAAAGGCCGCCGGCTGCCGACACGTCGATCTCAATTAGGTTCACGCCGCCGTTCACGATAAACGGCCGGAAGTCGTCGCGGCCGTAAAGATTCTCGCCGGTCAGCACCGGAACGGGAGAACGCTCCGTCAGCCGGACCCATTGTTCGCT
This sequence comes from uncultured Acidobacteriota bacterium, assembly GCA_963805925.1. Classification (GTDB taxonomy): domain Bacteria; phylum Acidobacteriota; class Terriglobia; order Bryobacterales; family UBA6623; genus CAMPKL01. Next base: position 494,377 of record CAWDWB010000010.1, on the reverse strand, counting down.
GTAAGCAATCGGCAACGGGTCCTCGATCCAAATAGGCCGCACGTCCGCCACGGCGTTGCACAGCCGCAGGGCGCTGTCGAAGTCGAATTCCCAGTGGCAATGGACAGCGATGTCAAAGTTCGGACCGAGCGCTTCACGCATGTTGGCGTAGCCTTGGGCGTTGACGTCGACCTCGCGGTTGGAGAGACGGCGGTTGTCCAATTGGTTCCAACGCTGATCGCGCGTGATGTCCGATTTGCAGGCCGTCCAACCCACGGCCTTCATGCGTTCGGCGAACTGGGCGCACTGTTCCTTGTCGAGCATGTTGCGCGGACGCGTGGTGGCGTAGGCGCGCACCTCGCTGACGTGAGCGCCGCCGCCCAGAATTCGCCGTACGGGCTGCTCGGTGATCTTGCCGATCAGGTCCCACATGGCGAATTCGACGCCCGTAATCGCGTGGAAGGCGAGTCCGTGGTTGCCGCCGTAGTAAGAAGTCCGGGTCATCATCTTGAAGACCAAATACTCCAAGTCCAGGGGATCCTTATCAAGCAGGATCGGCTTACAGACATTCAGCACTATGTCTTTCGCGCCCTCGCCGTTTTCGTCGTGATGGCACTCGCCGATGCCGACCAAGCCCGCGTCGGTGGTGATCTTCACAATCGGGCTGGTACGAAAGCCGATGCGAACCAGCACGCACTGCACGTCGGTGATCTTCACCTTGCGGGCCAGCGGGTTGGCCGAGAGCTCGAGGTAGGGCGCGAAGGCCATGGCCGGCGCGGCGAGGGCTAGGTTTTGGACGAAACGTCTTCTATTCATGGCAAATGTGCGGCGTCAGATAGGACCGTGGAGAGAATATCACATTGCGTTGGCGTTCCATCGATACCGATTAGCGGCGAGTCTTCTATTCTGTGGGGTGATGCAGAAGCTTCTGTCCGTTTCCGTCCTCTTGCTGCTTGTCGTTCAAGGCGTCGCCTTGGCGCAGACCTGGACATCGGACAACGGCAACGGTACCTACACGAACCCGCTCTTTTTCGACGAGTTTTCGGACCCTGACATGATCCGGGTCGGTTCGGACTACTATCTGACCGGCACAACCATGCACAGCATGCCCGGGTTGCCCATTCTGCACTCCCGCGATCTGGTCAATTGGGAGTTCATCGGCTACGCGATGGACCGCCTCGACTTGGGCCCAGAGTTCCGCCTGGAAGAAGGGCAAAACGTCTACGGGCAGGGGATTTGGGCGCCGACCTTCCGGTATCATGGCGGAACCTACTACATCCTCAGCAACGTCAACGGGAAGACGACGCAACTCTTCCGCGCGACAAATCCGCGAGGACCCTGGGCGCGCACTGCAATGAAGCGCTCGCTCCACGACGTCTCTCTGCTGTTCGAAAACGGCAAGGCTTACGTCATTTGGGGCTACCAAGGCATTCGCATGGCGCAGTTGACGGACGATTTTACCGACATCATCCCGGAATCCGAACACGAGATTATTCCGCGTTCGGCGGGCATGGGCGAGGGCGTACATGCCTACAAGATCGACGGGAAGTACTACCTGACGAGCGCCTGGTTCATGGGCGAGATGCGCATGCCGATGGCTCGCGCCGACAGCCTAGACGGCCCTTGGGAAGTGAATCAAGAAGTCAGCCGCGGCGAGGATTTCGGCTTCGGTCAGGGCTATCGCGTGAGCGGACCCCGGCGCGGCGATCTGCAGGCGCCTTTCCCGATCCGCCCGGGGGATCCGACGGCGGCGGGCCGCAACGCCATCCACCAAGGCGGCATTGTGGACACTCCGACAGGCGAGTGGTGGGGTTTTTCGATGATGGACGCCAACTCGGTAGGCCGACTCACAGCGCTCTCCCCGGTCACATGGAAGGACGGCTGGCCCTACTTTGGCCTGGAGGGAAATCTCGGCCGCACGCCGCGCACCTGGGTCAAACCGAACACAGGAGCGAAAGACTCGATCCACGCGCCCTACAAGCGCGACGACGATTTCGCGGAGACGCGGCTGCAACCGGTCTGGCAATGGAATCATGTGCCCGTCGACGGCAAATGGTCGCTCACAGAGCGCCGCGGCTACCTCCGGCTGCGGGCCTCGCCTGCCGCGAATCTGTGGTCGGCAAAGAACACGCTGACACAAAGAGCGGTGGGGCCGCGCTCGATCCCAACGCTCGTGCTGGAAACCGGCGGGATGAAACCGGGCGACGTTGCAGGGCTAGCCTTGTTCAATCGGCCCTACGCCTGGCTTGGCGTTGAACGGGGCGACGATGGGGCCGCGCTGACGCAGTTCGATGAGCAGTCAGGAGCCCGCACTCGCGTGCCCCTGACGGGTGCCCGCGTTTGGCTGCGAGCTGACTGCGACTTTCTCCACGATGTCGCACGGTTCAGCTACAGCTTGGACGGGAAGTCCTTCGAGGAGATCGGCGAGCCCTTCACCATGGCTTACGGGCTGATCACTTTTCAGGGCATCCGTTATTCGCTGTTCAGCTACAACACGCGAGCCGGCGCCGACGCTGGTTTCGCGGACTTCGATTCGATCCAGGTGGACGAGCCGCATCCTCGGGGATTGACACGCGCGATCCCATACCGCCGCTGGATCGTGCTCCGCACACACGGGCAAGAAGCGCCATTCGCGCTCAACGTGGCCGAGGGTTCGCTACGGGCCGCCGAGCAGCCGCCGGCGTCGTTCCGTGTGGTCGACCGCAAGCTGGGCCGCGTGGCCCTCCAAGTCGCCGGCGGTTTCGTCTCGGTAAGTGATGAGGGAGAGGTCACACTCAAGCACGGTCGCCCTGGAGAGGCGGAGACTTTCCAATGGATGGAGACGTTTACGGGCGAGCTTGTCCTCATGTCGCTCAAGACGAACCGCTATCTGCGCATCGATCCGGCTACCGGCTCGTTGGCGGCTGATGCCGTGGGTCCTGGTTCAAGCGGCGACGACGGCGTACGCTTCGACTGGCAAGAGGCGCGGCCTTAAGGTTTGTTGAGCAGCCCGAGGCGAGTCAAACTCTCGCCGGTGGCGGCGACGGCTTCTTCCCTGGAGCGCGGCGTCCATCCCAGCACGCGCTGCGCTTTAGCGCTTGAGGCGTGGCGCACCTTGCCGAGTTGCGGCGTGAGTTGCCGTAGCGATGGGCTGAACACAGCGCCGAGGCGCACGAGCCAGTCCGGCAAGCGTCGCGTGGGAACCCTGTCGGCTCCATCGCCCAGGGCCGCTTTGAGAGCCTGCGCTACATCGAGCAACGACATGGCATCGCCGGCGGAGGCAATGAAGCGTTGTCCGGCGGCAGCGGGACTGCTCAACGCTCGCAAGTGCAGATCAGCGACGTCGCGCACGTCGACCACGCCAAATGAGATGCGCGGGCAGCCCGGAATGGCGCCGTCGAGCAGCATCTTCACGAAACGGATGGAGGTTGCGTAGTCAGCCCCCAAGACCGGACCCAATACGCCGACGGGATTGACAGTCGTGAGTTCCAGTTTTCCTCCCTCGCGTTCGACGAAATCCCAGGCGGCGCGCTCGGCTAGGGTCTTCGATTTGGTGTAGGCGGTGACGGCTGGACCGTCGACGTTCGTCCAGGACGTCTCGTCGAAAGGCTCGCTTTGCGGGGCGATGGCCGTAGCCCACGGCGGCAAAGGACGAGGTCAGCACCACACGCCGGACTCCGGCATCGCGTGCGGCGCGCAAGACGCGTAAGGCGCCCTCCCGGGCCGGGCGGATCAGGTCGTCCTCGTGCTTCGGAGCGCCCATGGGGAACGGCGAGGCGACGTGCAGCACGAATTCGCAGCCTTCCGTAGCTGCAGGCCAACCGGCATCGCTCTCTAGGTCGGCGACGGAAAACGAAAGACGATCATCCAGCGAGACGCTGCTCTGTTGCAGGATGGCTCTCACGCCCGCCTCGCGGTTCGGTGCGCGCACGGTGGTGCGTACTTCGTGACCCGCCGCCAACAGTTGTGCGATGCAATGGCCGGCGACAAAGCCGGATCCTCCGGTGACGAGAACGGCACTCATTCCGCGGTTAAGAAGTTGCGAATCAACTCCATGACCTGCGGGCCTTGGTCTGTGGCGAATAAGTGCTGAGCATGTGCTGAGCCTTCGAGCAGCTTGAGTTGTTTCGGTTCCTCGGCCTGCTCGAAAACCTTTTGAATCGCTGGAGCAAAGCCGTCGCCACGGCTGACGATGAACAACTTGCGGCCCTTGAGCTTTTGCGGTTCGGTGGGCGGTACGCCTGCCAGCAGGACGAGCCGTTCGATCTCGCCGGGGTTGGACTTCGCCGATGCTTGCGCCGACGCTCCGCCGCCCATGCTCGCGCCGACGACGGAGACGTGCTGCACGCCGCTCTTGCGCAGATAGCGCACCGCGCCGAGAACGTCGGCGTACATCGCGTCGTAGCCGCCTTCGCCTGCAGATTTGCCGTAGCCGCGAAAGTCGATTGCCAGTACGAGCAGTCCCGACTCGACCAAGTTCTTCGCCTGCGTGTCCCAACTCTCTTTGTCGAATGCTCGGCCGTGCGCCAAAACGACCGCGTGATCGCCCTGGCCGTAAAGATTGGCGTAGACCGTACCTCCGTCGGATGCGGGGAAGGAGACCTCTCGTAAGTCTGCGGCGAAAGCAGAGCCATTCAGCGCCATTGCCAATAAACATAGCGCCAAACGGCTGACGTGGGCGGAATTTTGTCGATTCATCGTGGGCCTGTTGGCCCAATACTAGCGCTGCAGAGCGCTGGCAGGAAACGACAAAGACGGGACAACGTCCCGTCTTCGCTGAATCGTAATGAGATACCTGGGGCGGTTAAGCCTTACGGCGTCGACTAAGGGCCAGTCCTAGCAGACCGCCGCCCAGCAGCAGCAATGAGGTCGGCTCGGGTACCCCCGGGACGGAGTTGACGTCGTAGGTGATGCTACCGTTCCAGACGCGAGGATTGAACACAGAACCTGTGAACGGTACGTTCGAGGCGCTGCCGAGACTCAAAGTGATGTCTGCGTTCGAATAGGCCTGGTTGGACCCGTCTCCGTTGGTGTAGTCATGACCGGCGCTTTCGATGACTAGAGCCATTCCGTAGCTGGTGTTCGCCAGCAGCGTGAACGGATTGTTGAGCGCCACTGCGCTAGCCAGGTCCAATCCCGCTCCAGTTCCCGAACCTGTCGCCACGGAGGTCCATGCACCTGCGTTCGTCTCATTGCCAAAGGCGCTTGTTCCTGCTGCCGTCAGATAGACGGTCCACGTAAAGGGGTTCGTTTCAGCGGTATTCGTCGTGAATCCGGTGATGTCGATCGCATTGCCGGCCACCGTGACGTCGAAGTAGACGGCGCCGCCGATGGAGCCGCCGTTATCGCGGGCGAAGATGGTGGTAATGGTCGCTGCATTGGCGCTGGGAGCGGTTAACCCCACACCGATCACAAGGGCAGCCAGAAGAAATCTTTTGATCATCGTTAGTCTCACAGTTCGTGCAAACAGCCGTCACGCCAGCTGACAAACTGACCGTATCCCGAGTTAGAAGACCTGTCTATACTCCGTGATGCAGCGTTATAGAGCGGCTCCTGGGAAACACCCTAGTACGCTCTTTTGCAGTCCAGTCGTCCCGAACTACTCCGGAAAGCTGATATCACAAGACTTCTGGAACGCCGTCAGCGCAGCAATGTCCTGTATCGATCAGGACTCCCGCTGTCGTATTGAGTGGAGCCCGGTACCAGGGTTAGCGGGGGCTTAGGTCGTTTTTCTTAATGACCTAGGGTCCTTTGGGGGAATTGTGAACGATAGGGCGGAGCCTTCCGCGGGCCTCTAGGTCAAAGCGGTGTTGCCTATAATTGAGCCTGTCTTGATGCTGCGACGAGCAATTGGAATCATTGGCGCCCTGACCATCCTCTGCTGCGTGGGCGCGGCGCGAGCGGAGGACGGCTACGAACTCTGGCTGCGCTACCGGCCTCTGTCTGCGGAGGCGAGTACGGCGGTCGGGGGTAGGTTCACGCAGATCAGGGGACCCGAGAATCCTTCGCCAACGGCACAAGTCGCCATCGCCGAACTGCGACGCGGCCTCAGCGGGATGCTGTCGACAGATCTGCCGGTCAGCGGAGTTGCGCGAAGCAGGATCATCCTCGTCGGCACGCCGAGCAACTCGTTTGCGATTGCCGATCTTGGCCTGCCGCTCGGCGACTTGGGGGACGAGGGTTACCTGATCAAAACCTCTACCGTCAGCGGTTTTTCCATGACCGTCGTTGCTGCGAACGAAGACATTGGTTTGCTCTACGGCTCTTTCGCCTTGTTGCGTCTGCTGCAGACAGGCGGCTCGCTCGACGACATCGACGTCTCATCAAAGCCGAAGATCGAGCTGCGCGTACTAAATCACTGGGACAACCTCAACGGCACGATCGAGCGCGGCTACGCCGGAGAGTCATTGTGGGACTGGTGGCATCTCCCGGACTTCCGCGATCCGCGCTACACCGATTACGCTCGCGCGAACGCATCTATCGGCATCAATGGCACGGTGCTGAATAACGTCAACGCTAATGCGGCCAGCTTGACCGCGGAGTACATCGCCAAGGCGGCGGCTCTGGCGGACGTGTTCCGTCCCTACGGCATTCGCGTCTATCTTTCGGTCCGATTTAGCGCACCGATTGAAGCCGGCGGGCTCAACTCCTCCGATCCCCTCGACCCACAGGTTCGTCAGTGGTGGTCCGATAAGGCCGACGAGATCTATGCCGCTATTCCGGATTTCGGCGGATTCCTAGTCAAAGCCAACTCGGAAGGGCAACCGGGTCCGCAGGACTATGGCCGCACTCATGCGGACGGAGCAAACATGATGGCCGCCGCCCTCAAGCCGCACGGTGGCGTCGTGATGTGGCGGGCCTTTGTGTACTCGGCCGAGAATGCCGAGGACCGCGCGAAGCAAGCCTACAGCGAATTCAAGCCGCTGGACGGCAAGTTCGCCGACAATGTGCTGGTACAGGTCAAGAACGGCCCCATCGACTTTCAGCCGCGCGAGCCATTCCATCCGCTATTCGGCGCGATGGAGAAAACTCCGCTGATGATGGAATTCCAGATCACCAAGGAGTATCTGGGCTACGCGACGCATCTCGTCTACTTGGGCGCGCTCTTTGAAGAAGTGTTGCGATCCGACACTTACGCTCAGGGCGAGGGCTCGACGGTTGCCAGTGTCATTGACGGTACGCTGCACAGTTACCCGCATACCGGCATGGCCGGCGTCTCGAACATCGGCAACGACCGGGATTGGTGCGGCTCGACCTTTGAACAAGCCAACTGGTTTGCCTTCGGTCGCTTGGCCTGGGATCCGGAGGCATCTTCGCGCGCGATCGCCGAGGACTGGCTCAAGATGACGTTTACGGACGACAAGCGCTTCGTCGAACCGGCGCTCGATATGATGATGCGCTCGCGCGAAGCCGTCGTCGACTACATGACGCCGCTGGGGTTGGCGCATATGATGGGCACCGGCCATCATCACGGCCCCGCGCCGTGGGTGTCGGAGTTGGCCCGTCCGGAGTGGAACCCTGTGTACTACCATCGTGCCGACGCGGACGGTATTGGGGTCGATCGGACGCCGGACGGCACGGATGCGGTGTCGCAATACACTGACCCGGTGGCGCAGAAGTTTAGCCGCTTGAATTCAGTGCCCGACGAATACCTGCTGTGGTTCCACCATGTGCCTTGGGACTATTCGATGCGTTCCGGCAAGACGCTCTGGCAAGAACTCGTCACTCATTACGACCACGGCATCAGTGAGGTCGAGGCGATGCAGAAGACTTGGCAGACGCTTGAGCCGTATGTCGACGAGCAGCGATTCGCCAAGACGCGCATATATCTCGAGATCCAGCACAAAGAGGCGCTGTGGTGGCGCGATGCCTGCCTGGCCTATTTCATGAGCGTCTCGAAATTGCCTTTGCCGGCGGGCGCACGGCCTCCCGCGCATCCGCTCGAATACTACAAAGAGTTGATTTTCCCTTTTGCGCCGGGACGCGGACGTTAGGGTTTTGGCTAAGCTGGCGAGGATGGCCGATCCCGCAACCGTGAATGATCTCGAAACGCCCGCGCTGCTGATCGATCTCGATCGGCTCGAACGCAATCTCGACCGCGTCGCGACCTACGCACGTGAACACAACTTGCGCCTGCGGCCGCACACCAAGACCCACAAGACGCCTGAGATCGGCAAGATGCAGCTCGATCGCGGCGCCGTGGGGCTGACGGTCGCGAAAACCACCGAAGCCGAGGTGATGCTGGCCAGCGGCACGCCCGACCTGCTGGTGGCGTACCCGGTGTTGGGCCGCAAGAAGCTTGAGCGCCTAGCGGAAGTCGCAAGGCACACGCGCATCACAGTCGCCTTTGATTCGTTCGAGGTCGCCGATGGGTTGGCCGAGATGGCCGCGGAGAAAGGCCTACGGTTCGGCGCGCTGGTTGAGGCCAACCTGGGCATGAACCGCGTCGGCTTGCTGCCGGGGTCGGAGCTAATGCGATTGGCGGCGCACGTCAATGCGTCGCCGCACTTGGAGCTTGCGGGCGTCAACTTTTACCCAGGCAACGTGTGGCCACCCGACAAGGATGCTGAATCGAAGTTCGACGAAGTGCGTCAGGGCGTCGCCCACTTGTACGAGGATTTCCAGCGCGCCGGACTGCCGCTGGGGATCGTAAGCGGCGGTTCGTCGCCGACGCTGTTCCGCTCGCACGAGATCGAGGGATTGACCGAGATTCGCCCTGGCACCTACGTCTTTAACGACGGCGACTTAGTCGCCGCCGGGCACTGCACCTGGGAAGACTGCGCAGCGTCCGTGCTGACCACTATCGTCTCCACGCCACGCGAAGGCTTCGCGATGCTCGACGGCGGTTCCAAGACGCTCAGCTCGGATCGTATTCCTGGTCAAGAGCCGCCGCTGTTTGGCCGCATCGTCGAGGCGCCCGAGGCGCGTATCTACAAGCTGAACGAGGAGCACGCCCACGTCGACTTCCGCGATTCCGTCGAGCGGCCGCGCATCGGCGACCGCGTGCGTGTGATTCCGAATCATGTCTGCGTCTGCGTCAACCTGCATGAGAAGATGTACGGAATCCGCGGCGACCGTGTGGATCATGTCTGGGACGTGCGCGGCCGCGGCAAACTGCAATAGGAGCCTTCATGATCGAACGCATCACCGCGCCGGGCGGCCCCAAGCCGCAAGGGCCATACTCGCACGCCGTCAAGGCGGGCGGCTTCATCTATGTTTCGGGGCAGGCCTCGCTCGACCCGGCCACGAATCAGTTCATCGTCGGCACGGTGGCTGATGAGACGCGCCGCACGATCGAGAACATCCAGGCGATCCTCGAGGCGGCCGGCGCCGGCATCGAAGACGTGGTGAAATGCTCGGTGTTCTTGAGCGACATCCGCGACTTCGCTGAGATGAACGCGGTCTACGACGAATTTTTCGGCGCGGCCAAGCCGGCGCGCACGACGGTGCAGGCCACGCTGCCGGGGCAGGGCATCAAAGTCGAGATCGACTGCGTCGCCTACAAACCCTAGATCGGCCCGCCCAATTGTCCCCCATCCCCGGTGCTATCGTTAGGCAACGGAGCGGGATGCAGTGGAACACGTCAGTCCGGGCCGTCTTATGCGGCATTGCCGTGATCGTCTCGCTCCACGCCCTCGGACGGCCCTTTCGTGAATACCCGGGCGTCGAATACGTCCCCGGCAATATTCCGCTTCCCGCGGACTATCAGCAACAAACAGAGTTCACCTTCGCCCGGCTGATGTTCCCGGGCGGCGGCGTCGACGACGGCTACTACCCGCGCTACCAGGGAGACTACCGGCTCGGCCTTTCTCTGTGGACGCAGGACTACCCGCGCGCCGACCGCTACTTTGCCCTCGCCGTGCGCCGGCTCACCGGCATTGACATACGTTCAGTGGAACAAGTGGTCGATCTCGACTCGGACGACATCTTCAACTGGCCCTGGATCTATGCCGTTCAGGTCGGCGAATGGGGAGTCACGGAAGCGCAAGCCCAGGTCTTACGCGAATACCTGCTGCGCGGCGGCTTCTTCATGGCCGACGACCTGCACGGCCAGTACGAGTGGGAAGTCTTTGCCCGCACCATGAAGATGACCTTCCCGGATCGGCCTATCGTGGACGTCCCGGATGACGACCCCGTGTTCCACGCGTTTTACGACTTGGACGATCGCTCCCAAGTGCCCGGCTGGGCCCACCTAGCGGAGGGCTACAAACGGCCCATCCATTCCACTGGGCCAAACGACGGAAAAGGAGCGCACTGGCGCGGCATCTACGACGACGACAACCGCCTGATGGTGGCCATCTCGTACAATTCCGACCTAGGCGACGCCTGGGAGTGGGCCGACGATCCGAGATATCCGTCAGACCGCGCCACCCTGGCCATCCGCCTAGGCGTCAACTACATCGTGTACGCGATGACGCATTGAGACGAAGTCCATTCCCCCGGCTATCCGGGCGCTAGGGACCGTCAGGTAATTCGCTTCCAGCCGCTGTTGTGAAACTGACCGGGGCCGGGCAGTCTCCCGTTTTCGTCTGGTTGGCAAATGGTACAGCGCTGGATTCTTCGTTGGAGGGGCAATTCCTGCGCCTCTCAGCTAGCCTACACGTGCGTTCAGTGTTCCGTCCGCGTGTGACGCAGAAGAATTGGACGCCCAAAGACGGCGAACAGCACCAACAACACCAGGCAGACGAGCGCCAAAGGGTCAGTCTCAGTCAGACGTACCGCCAACGCAACCGAAGCCGCCGCGCCGGCCAATACTCCGAACCCTGTGACGATGCGTAAGCCTGCCCTCTGGCGATAAGCGAGTCCGCAGACCACACAAAACGTGAATAGGAATGCGAAGCTGGCTGCCTCCACAAGTGTGGTGAGCGTTCCAATAGCCGCAAGCGCCGCTGCCGCCGCTCCTAGTCCAATCACGGCGCGATCCGGTATACCAGCTCCATTTTTCTGACCCAGCGCGGCGGGCAGTTCCCCGGCGTGAGCCACGCTGTGCGCGAGTCGAGCGGTGGCAAAGAGCGTCGCATTGATGGCCGATCCGGTAGAAAACGCCGCCGCGACCGTGACCAGCACCAACCCAAAGGTTCCCAGCGCCTTCTGCCCGGCAATGGCCAGGGCGACTTCCTTGTTCTTCACAACCGCGTCCGCTCCGATCAGAGTCGCCGTACCGAGCGCAACGAGAATATAGACCATGATGACGACAACGATCGCCGAGAGCACCGCTCGCGGCAGCGTCTTGCCGGGATTCTCAATGTCGTCGTAGTCGTAAGTCAGCAACTGAAAGCCTTCGTAAGCCATGAAGATAGACGCGCCGCCAAATAGCGCGGAAGCAATCCCGGCATTGGGCACTCCACGCGAGAGCATCGCAGGATCCCACTCCGCCAATCCCCAACCAGCGAGCGCCGTCAGAACCGCCAACTTGAACCAAACCAGAAACACCTCAACGCCGCCAGCCTCACCGACGCCGCGAAGATTGAGCCCCACAAACACCGCCGTTATCGCGACGGCGGTAGCTCGTGGGAACCACGGCCCAAAGCCCACGACGTTGCCCAGGTACTGTCCAAACGTGAACGCATACACGGCGTTTGTTAGAACATAGCCGACGATCAGAACCCATGAGAGGCTGCCGGCGAACTCATTCGCGTTGATCTTACGCAGAAACGTGAACGCGCCGCCGCCTTCACCGTAAAGTGCAGCCAGTTTGACGTAGCTGTACCCTGCCGCCAGCGCAATGAGGCCTGCAGTCGCGAAACTCAGCCATGCCCACGCCCCCGCGATTCCGACCACAACGCCCAGGGTCGAGAAGATGCCGCCGCCGACCATGCCGCCGACCGCCATCGACCAAGTCCCATTGAAACCAAGCTTCTCCTCTCGATGCGGCATATCAGAAATCTAGTGGTGACCGTGCAAGCCGCCAATTTCCTCCATGCTCACCCACTGAAGGAAAACCGGGACGGCCTCAATTACTATTGTGAACGCTGAGCCCTTGGACAGCACTCCTAGCCGGGGGGAGGGATTCGCCCGCCCGGGCCTCCGACTCCCGTGCGCTGAAGAAATTCCTCCGTTCTGGGGCGTTACTTCTCGGTGAACGTGAAGCGCCGCACCTTTCTGCCCTGGACCTCCGCCACATAGAGCGAGCCGTCGGGGCCAGCCGCGATGAGGTGAGGGCCCGTCATCTCGACTTGGAAGTCATCATCGCCGCCCCCAATGGCAATAAGTTGCTTGAGGGTTTTCCGGTCGAAGGCAAGCACCTGAGAGTTCCCGAAGTCCGAAACGAACACGTAGCGCTGTTCGGGGTCGGCTGAAAAAGCGATTCCGGATGCGGTCAGGGGTGATTTCAGCCCTTCGGCGACGGAAAATTGCTTCTGGTACTTACCGTCGGGACTGAAAATTTGGATCCTCTGATGGGTGCGGTCCGCAACATAGACGAGACCATCCGCAGACATTTCGATGCCATGCAGGCCTTCAAAGAAAGGCGCATCTTGATTGCCGGCCGCCGTTACCGTCGATCCGCCGGCCGGAGGCAGAGCGGGTGGCTGAGTGCCGAAAGCGCCCCACATGCGTTTGAAAGCGCCGGTAGCCTGGTCGAACACGATGACGCGGTGATTCGCGTATCCGTCAGAGACGTAGACCTCACTGGCTGCATCATCGATGAAGATGTCCGAAGCCGCGCGGACGTTCTTGGTATCGGAGTCGCCTTGACTGGCTCCTTTTTTGCCGATCTGCTTGACGAACTTTCCGTCCCCGTCGAACTCCAGGATTGCGTCGTCGGCTCGGGCGGGATCGTTGCGGAAACTCCCCGATACCCAGAAATGTCCCTTCCCATCGACCGCGAGGCTGTGTTCGACCTCCGGCCAATCATAACCGTCTCCGGAACCGCCGTATCCGGCCAGAAACCGGCCGTCCTTGTCGTACTTGAGTACAGGTGGTGCAGCCTTGGCCCGGTCCTGTTGGGGCAGGGACCTGGGGCGATGCAATACCCATACGGATCCATCCGGACCGACCGAAACCGCACTCACCTGGCCGACCAACTTACCCTGCGGGGGATGCCACCAATTCGGGTCCGAATGGACGTTGAGTGCGGTGGTGTCCTGTGCAACCAACGCGGGAGCAAAGACCGCCAAGGAGATTGCCAATAACGTCGCCAGAACGATCCCGGCACGATGATCGCCCCCCTCGCCCACAATCTTATGAATCCTCTTGCATGTCATCTGGTTCTCCGTTCGTTAGGCAAATCGACGCGACGCGTTTCGCACAGTTCGCCAAGTTTCACGGACTTGATATCGCCAGACCACGAAACAGGGCCAAACAAGCACACCGCAATATACACGATCCACCCGCTTCTTCGGCGTATTCGATAGCTACCGGTGACCGCCACGGACCTGCGGCACTGGTGAGTTCGGAGGGGTTCGGCGGAGTTCGATGACAGCAGTCAGGGGTGTCTCCCATTGCACACACTACTAAGCTGGAACTAACGACGGCCCGCAGTCAATGAGCGGCAACACATCCCCGACGTCAACGTCATCCAAAATGAAATCCCGTCGCGTGAGCTAATTCCGTTCCGTTTCACACAGTCCCTTGTAGAAGAGGAGAACGGAACCATGTCCAAGCTAACGGTACTGCCCGCTCTGTTATTGCTGACGCTGCCGGCCCTTTGCGCCCAGCAACCAGCCAGACCGGTCGAACTCAAATGGGGCGAACTGGCGTCCCTCATCGGCAACCAGAAGGTACAGATGGCGCTGCCGGACGGCGCCGTGATTTCAGGCGAAACGATCACCGTGCGTGAAGACGCACTCGTCCTCGACGTCAAAAAGACATCGGACACGTCCGCTCACCCCAAGGGCTACACTCCAATCCCGCGCGAGTCCGTCACCCTGCTCAAGGTGGAGAGGCGCAGCCGCAGAGGGGCGCGAGCCATCGGCACGACTGTCGGCGTGATATCCGGCGTCATCGGAGGCGCCTACATAGCGACCGTAACCGCTGACCAAACCGCCGGCGGCTTCTTGGGCACGTGGGCAGGGATTGCGAGTGCGGGGAGCGTCGGCGGCTACCTTGTCGGCAAACAGATCGATACGGAAACGACCTACATCAAGGTGGTGGAGTGAGCTTGCGCCCAACCGGACATTGGCATACGATGGATCGCCATGAGAATTCCCGCGCGCTCCATAATTGGCCTGGCTCTGTTGCTCGCCGCAGTCGCTTACGCCAACACCGCCACTGAACCGGTCCCGCGGGACGCTAACTGGGTCGGGCGCCATGAAGGGTTCGTCGCCGAAGCCAAGCAGGGCGGCATAGACGTCCTGTTCATGGGCGACTCGATTACCGACGGCTGGCGCACGCGCGGCAAAGAGGTTTGGGCCCGCGAATATGCTCCGCTAAAGGCTGCGAATTTCGGCATTGGCGGCGATCGTACCGAGCATGTGCTGTGGCGCTTGCGTAACGGAGAAGCCGAAGGCTACCAGCCGAAGGCCATCGTGCTGATGATCGGGACCAATAACACCGGGGTGAACCGTGACGGCACGCCCCGCAACACGACGCCCGAAGTGATCGAAGGCGTTACGGCGGTGGTTCAGGAGTTGCGCGGCGATTTCCCGGACGCTCACATCCTGCTGCTGGCGATCTTCCCACGTGCCGAAAAAGGCTCCGCTCATCGCGCGCAGGTCGCTGAAATCAACAAGTCCATCGCCAAACTGCACGACGGTCAACACATCCACTACCTTGACATCGGCGAGAAGTTCCTCGAAGCCGACGGAACGCTGCCGACAGACATCATGCCCGACCTGCTGCACCCCAACGCGAGGGGCTATCAGATCTGGGCCGACGCCATCCGCGAACCGCTCCAAGCGTTGCTAAGGTAGCAGCGGCGCCGAAGGCCGCCGCCGCTTCGAGTTTCAAGACCTAGCTCGGATGTAATTATTCGCTCTTCCAAGACTTTTGAAGTTCGAACCAAGACTCAGCCACATCAAGCACAGAGAGCGCTTTGCCCGATGTGTCGAAGATCGCTTCGACCTTCGACGTGTAGTCCGGATGCGCCATCTCAACCTTACTCTTGCTGTCGTTGAGAACTTTAATGGCGCCCTCCGTCGAGTCAGAGATCTTGGCCATCAGGCTCACGACCTGATTAAAGGCGTACCTTTGTCGATATGTCGCATCAGCTTTGATGCCGTTGAACTCTTTCACTAAGCCGGCGATTACGTCAGCCTCAGACCTAATACGATTCAGTTCTGAGGCATGAAGTTGCCAGTCGTATTGCTCGGGGGCCCGGTCGTAAGTCATCAGCCGATCGGACTGCGTGTGAATATCATCGATGTTCGACTCGATTCTAGCGAGGAGCGACGCCGCCTCATCTGTTTTATGGTGGGCAGCCACGAGAGGTCCGGCAAGAACCAGTGCCAGGACGCCTGCTGCTATTTGAATTACTTGCATTTTTCGTTTCATCTGAATGCCTCCGTTTGCGACAGGGACTAATGCGTCCCTTCACTTCTCTAGAGGGGATGACCCTAAGTAGCGTTACAGGTTCGATGTAACACATCACTTTCGCTCCCGATCCAATAGACGAGCACTCTAATACGAAACCAGGAGTAAAACTTCTATGAGATCCCGCCCGTCCCTTATACTGATCGCAGTCTGCACAATCGCCCTTGCCGCTTGCGGGCGCACCTACGTTACCGAAGAGATACCAAATACATTCGAGATGCCTGCAGGCACTACGCTCGAAGTGAAGCTAGTGGAGCCCGCACACGCGGCGGACATCGTGGCAGGTGAACCGTTCGACGGCATCCTAGCGGAACCGCTCTACTATCGCCGCCAAGAACTGGATCCGGAAGGAAAAACCTTTGAGAAGGAGACGTTGGTTGCGGTCGTCGGCTCTCCCGTCGCAGGTGTAGGGGTTGCGGTGCCTGAGGCCGGCGTCGGTCTGAAACTTGAATCGGTCACATTTCACGGCGGTATGTCTTTTCCCGTTGAGACCGACGTAATCGTTCCGCCGGCCGAAGACGAATCGAGTTCTGCCGAGGCCGGAGAGACGGAAAACACCAAGCCGCTGACGTTTTCGCTCACCAAGCCAGCTGACGTTGCCCTGGCTATCGATTACAGAGAGAATGACAAGCACGATTAAGCGAACAAACGCGGTTACCAGTGCATCACTTGGCCGCCGTCGACGTTGATCGTCTGGCCGGTTACTTGGTTCGTACGTGCCGACGACAAGAATGTCACCATGTCGGCAATGTCGCTGGTCTCTTGCCAGCGCGCAAGCGGCGCGACGGCTCGGATCTTCTCACCCGCCCAGTCGTCGTATGAGCGCTGCTTGTCGGCAGGCTGCTGGTCGTTCCAGGCCTTCCACACGGCCTGGTTGAGCGGCGTTTTGACCATTCCGGGGTTCACCGTGTTGACGCGAATGTTGTGCGGCGCTAGATCCTTCGCCAGACATTGTGCGAAGTTGATGTTGGCTGCCTTACTTGCGCTATAAGGAGGGTCGGTCTGCGAACCGATTTGGCCGGCGACGGACGCGATAAACACGTACGTGCCGGCCTTGCGCGCGACCATGCCCGCTGAGGTCGCTTGCGCCACGTGCAGCGTGCCTATGATGTTGACTTCTAAAACGCGCGGCCAATCGCTGGGCTCGAGATTCGAAAATGGGAAACCGAACTTCCCCGAGCCGGTCGCTGCGGCGTGGACGACATGAGCGATCGGCCCCAGAGCCGATTCGGTCTCGCGCACAGCTGCTTCGACGGCCTGCAGGTCGCGGATGTCGACCTGCAGCGCCCGCGTCTCGACATCGAAGTCGGCTGCGATCTTCGCCGCAGCGTCATCGACCGCAGAGGATACATCCCACAACGCGACGCTGCAGCCCTCTTTCGCTAGCCCACGAGCGCAGGCGAGGCCGATGCCGCTGGCGCCGCCTGTGACGACGGCGACGTGTCCGTTGAGTTCCAGTTCCATGAAGAAACTATTATCGAACTAAACGGTATGGGAAGCCCCCTACCGGAAGCGCCACAGCAGAATGCCGTAGCCGACGCCAGCCTCATCGTTGGTGTTCGCCAGTTGGAAAGCCATGATCTTGCCGTCCGTCGAGACTACCGGATTGGACGCCTTGCCGCCTACGTAATCGTTGAAGTGCGTCAGGCGTACGAAGTCCTTGCCCGTGCCGTCCAAGCGGAGTTTCCAGATATCGATGTTGCCGGAGCCGTGTTTGCCGCCGAGTTCGGCCACTTGCCGATCGGCTTCCACGAGCGTATATTGCCCGCCGGGGATGATGCCCTCGACCTCGTTATAGGTCCCGGGCGTTTTCGACATGTTCTCGGCTTTCCCTGTCGCGAGATCGAGCGTCATCACCGAACCGAGTCCCTTGGGTTCGTAGCAGGTGAACGTCAACTTCTTGTCGTCGTCGAAGAAATCTTGCGGTTCGATACGGCAATCGTTGCTCATGCTCTCGTAGACCATCTTCTTGTTGACGAGCTTCGCCGCGCCGCCGGACAGATCGACGTCCGCCACGAACAGTTGCGATTGCTCCGGTTTTAGATCCGGGTTCTGCGCCTGCACCATCGAAAAGGCGATCCTCAGGTTTTTCTTTGAGATCGCTGCGCCCTCGCTTACTTTCTGCCCGATGCGTACCGGCTTGGAGCCCTTTTGCTTGGAAAGAAACCACAACTCGTTGTCGCGCTGGCGTGAGGTGCGCAGATCCGAAAAGCGTTCGGGGCCGATCAAGAGATAGTCGCTTGAGGTCAAGTGCATCACGCGCAGGAAGGCAGTCCCCGGCACGTTACAAGTCAGACAACGGATGTGCCGATCTTTGAGGTTGATCGTGAAGGCATCGCCGAAGCTCTTGTCCATGAAAGCGATGGTCTGGTTGTCGGGAGAGAAGTCGGCACGCTCGCCGAAATAGGTGAGCTGCTCCACGTTCTTGGGCAGATGATCCAAGGGGTTGCCGGGCTTGCGTTGAGCGAATGCAGAAGCAACGAACAGAAAAACGATGAGGAAACGAGTCATGAGTATCTCCTTTGCGCGAGGGCCAAGCGCAGTATATACCCCGTTCCAACAAGTGGAACGGGAGCGGACTTGTAGCCGGTCCTTGGATACAATTCCCATGGACCCCAACATGACACCAACTCGACGTATCGCGCTATCTCTGTTGCTGGCAGCAGGCCTCTGTGCTGCTCAGCCCAAGACGTATGACCGCATGTACATTTTCGGCGACAGCTACTCAGACACCGGAGCGGGCTACGTTGACGGCAATGGCCCGACGGCAGTGGCGTACTTCGCGCAGCGGATGGGGTTGACGATGGCGCCGGCCAACGATACGTCACCTGACGGCAAGAGCCTCAATTTCGCTGTCAGCGGCGCGCAGACTGGAGCCGGAGAAGGCCGCAAAATCAAGGATTCTCTGCTCGGCTACGGCATGTTGAATCAGGCGTCAGACTTCGTCGCTTTGGTGAGCAGCGGCACGGTGCACTTCAATCCCGAGTCGACGTTGTTCTACATCGCCGGCGGGCTCAACGACAAACGACTGACAGGCGAGACGACCGTGACGAACATCGAAAGGATCGTTCGCGAACTCTATGGGGTCGGCGGTCGCCATTTTCTGGTCGCGCTCATGCCGACCGAAATTCCGAACTTCAGCGAGGTCGGCAAGCGGCTCAATCCTTTTCTGGAACGAATCCCCGGCGAGATGCGCAAGGAACTGGCAGGCATCGACATACGCTCTAGCAGTTGGGGCCCGTTCTTCGACAAAGTGATGCGCGACCCCGGCCGGTACGGCATTACCAACACAACCGACAAGTGCGCCGGACGCGCGCTATTCGACGAGGACGCTACGCCCTGCGCGACGCCCGAAGCGCATTACTACTACCATTCAGGACACCCATCGACGGCTGTTCATAAGATTGTGGGCGACATGCTCTATGACGAGGTGATGGCGACTGCAAAGGGCCGCTAGCCGTGCTGTTGGCGGTTCGTTCCTGGCCTCGGTCCTGTTTTGTCCAATACGGATAGCGTGAGCAGCTCCGTAACTACGCGGTCCAGGGTTCCGGCTTGCAACGCACAATCATGGCTGATGTTTGGCTGCAGTAGCGAACATCAGTGATCGGCCTTTAGTGCGCGGCGGCTTCTCTGTGAGTACCACTGTGCTCGGGCTCCTCCGTGTCACCGACCGGAAGGTCGCTTTTGCTCATAATCCAGGCCACCAGCAGGAAGATCGCTGCCGGGACAGCCATGGCAGCGAACTGCTGTGCGAAGAAATGAGTTGCCCCGGCTCCGATCATGATGATCGCTAGCAACAGGGCGCCGACGGCGCGCGTGGTTGGCAACATCAACAGAAATCCGGCAACGACTTCCACGACGCCCACCATGTAGATGAACGCGGGCGGGAAGTGCCAGGCGGCGAACTGCTCCGTCAACAATTGAGGCCCCCAGAGCTTGGCGAGGCCGATGCACACGAACACGAGCGACAGGGAATAGCTAACCGCGGCAACCGCCAGCGATCCTCGCGGGTTTTGAGTTTGATCCGACATGATCAATACCTCCTTTGGTTGTGTCTCACTTATTGGACGCGCCAGCGCGTCAAGTGTTGCGTCGGTTCGCCGCGGACACACGAGGAACCGTCTACTTCTGACCACGCAAGGGACTCACTTCCTTTGCGAGCCTGGCGTGGAAGGTTCAGACCGTCAGAGCTCTGAGGACGAGAAAGGACAAAGCTCCCATGCTACGCTGGCGGTTTCATGAGGAACAAAATTGAGGCGCGGTTGTCGCGCGGTTTGCGGGATCTGCTGCCCGAAGAAATGATCCAACGTCAGTGGATGATCGACACGATTCGAGGCGTTTACGAGCTATACGGCTTCTCGCCGATCGAGACGCCGGCTGTCGAGTATTTGGACGTCCTCTCCGGCTCGGCCGGCGAAGAGGCGCAGCAGGGCTTGTTCCGCGTGACCAACCCGGAAGAGGAAGCGCTGGGGTTGCGTTTTGACCTGACGGTGCCGCTGTCGCGGGTCGTTTCGCAGCATGATTTGCCGATGCCGTTTCGGCGCTATCAGGTGTCGCCCGTCTGGCGCGCCGACAAGCCCGCTCCGGGACGCTTCCGGCAATTCACGCAGTTCGACATTGACTCGGTCGGCGCGCCTTCGGAAGTCGCCGATGTCGAGATCATGGCCGCGATGTGCGACACGCTGGAGGCGCTCAAAGTCGGCGGCTACATCGTGCGTTTCTCCAGCCGCAAGATCCTGAACCTGTTGCTGGCCTATGCGAGCATCGAAGGCGACCAGGGAACGGAAGTCTTCCGCGTCCTCGACAAGCTCGACAAGATCGGCCTCGACAAGGTGAAGCTCGAACTGGGGCCGGGATACAGGGACGAATCCGGCGC
The DNA here is from genome assembly GCA_963805925.1 of uncultured Acidobacteriota bacterium. Classification (GTDB taxonomy): domain Bacteria; phylum Acidobacteriota; class Terriglobia; order Bryobacterales; family UBA6623; genus CAMPKL01. The sequence goes on along the minus strand of CAWDWB010000010.1, from coordinate 474,072 downwards.
TCCAATACGCGGCCTGGGACTGGAGGACAGCCAGATCAGCCGCATCGTCGAGTTCCTCGGAACCAAGGGTGAGACTCGGGCGGAAGTCATCGGCAAGCTGCGTGCGCTCTTCGCCGCAGTGGAGAACGCCGAAACCGATATCGCGGAGATTGAGGCCATCTCGAACCATCTCGAAGCGTTGGGCTACGGCAGTGATCGCGTCATGCTCGACCTGAGCATCGCCCGCGGCTTGGCCTATTACACGGGCCCGGTATTCGAGGCGAATCTTACGGATGCGCCGGAGTTTGGCTCCGTATTCGCCGGCGGGCGCTACGACAATCTCGTGACGCGCTTCGGCGGACCGGCGGTTCCCGCGACCGGGGCGTCGATGGGTGTCGATCGGCTGTTGGCCGCGCTCACTCATTTGAAGCGCGTTCAGACGTCGAAGACGAAGGCGCAAGTACTGGTCACCACCATGGACGAGTCGCTGACCGCCGAATACTTGGCGCTGACTCAAGAGCTTCGCCGCGCCGGCATCCGCACGGAAGTTCACGTCGGACGTCCGAAGAAACTGGGCAAACAACTGCAACGCGCCGACCGGCTAGAAATCCCTTACGTGCTGATCATGGGCGGTGACGAAGCGGCCCGCGGCGTGGTCACCGTCAAAGAGATGGAAGTCGGACGCGAGAAAGCCGATGCCGTGGCCGACCACGAAGAGTGGAAAGAGGCGCGCTTTGGACAACAAGAAGTGCCGCGCACGGAACTCGTCGCAACACTAAAACGCCTGCTGAAAATCTAAGACGTCCTAATGAGCACTACGCCGCCGGCCAGCAGAGCGATCCCGAGGATGCGCTGCAGGCTGACGTGGTGTACAGGGAATCCGACCAGTCCGAAGTGATCGCAAACGACGGAGGCGGTCAGTTGCCCCAAGATGATGCAAGCGACGAATGTACCTGCTCCCAACCGGTGCGACAAGAAAATTCCCGAGAGCACCAGGCAAGCGCCCATCGAGCCCCCAAGCCAGCACCACCAAGGGACTTTGCTGATCGCTTGAAGTGACGGCGGCGACGCCTGCATGGTCAATGCGGCAATCGACAAAATCGTGAAGCCGACTAGAAAGTTAGTAATCGCCGCGAAGATGGGGTGCGGAAAAAAACCGCGCAGGGACGCGTTCACTCCGGCCTGAATCGGAACCATGGTCCCTGCCAGAGCGGCGAGGATGACGAACAACACTTGCATGGCCCCATTGTGTCGCAGGTGTCAGGTAGCATGTTTGCCATGACGCGACTGACTTTCTGGGCCGCATGCGTCCTCGCTATGGGGTTATTGGCTTGCGGTAGCGAGCCGATCACGGCCGACGAGCAGGCCCGGCTGGAGAAGGAATTTCAAGAGTCGATGTCCGACGTGGTTCTCGTCGGCAATTTCACGGTCACGGGACGGGGCGATGACGCCAAGCTGAGGCCGGAGCGTTACGAGGTCAAGAGCGTCAACCACGTCGCCGGAGATATTTGGACGTTCACCACTCGAATCCAATACGGCGACCACGATGTGACCGTGCCGGTCCCCGTGAAGTTGATGTGGGCCGGCGATACGCCGGTGGTGACATTGACGGATGCCGAGATCCCCGGATTGGGGACGTTTACGGCACGGGTCGTCTTCTTCCGCGACCGCTACTCGGGAATGTGGCAGCACGGCGAAACCGGCGGCAACCAGTTTGGGCGTATTCTGCGCGGCGACGAAGCGAAGGCGGAATAGTCTAGAGGCCGAGCGTGTCGGCGGCATAGGCTAGACCGGCGCGAATGTTGTCGTCTTCGAGCTTGATGTGCTCTTCCGACGAGAGATCGCTGATGCGCGGCAGTTCATCTTTCGGTTCGGTCTCTTGAACCAGCTTCATGGTGCGTACGACGTCCTGGCCGGGGATGTCGGTCCCCATGGTTTCCCAGTAGCTGTCTTCGAGATAGGGAATTTCGAGAGCGTCGCGGGTCATCGTCTCGAGCGAAAACTTGAGGTTCGGCTGCGCTTGGCGCAACGTCGATACGGCTTGGCGCAGATTGATGACGCCGGTTCCGAGCCTGGCGTCAAAGAGCAGGAATCCCTTGCTGTAAGACTTCAGGATGTGGTCCTTAATGTGGCACGAGTAGGCGAACTTCGAGAAGGCCCGGGCGATGTCGACGGGGTCTTCCATCAGCGCGTAGTTGTTGCCGAGATCGACGCAGACGCCGACGTACTCGCTCTGTATACGGTCGATTAGTTGCAGCAAGTCTTCGCTGCGCAGGTCCTTGTGGTTCTCGATGGCGATCTTCATCTTGCGTTTACGCAAGATCGGCTCGGCGAGAGTGACGGACTTCCAGGCGGCCTGGCGGGCCTCTTGGAAATGCTGCATGTCCGTGTAGGATTCATAGCGGCGTCCCGCGAATAGCACGGTGCGGATCACGCTGGCGCCGGCTTGGTCGGCAGCGCGCACCATGTCGCGGAAGGAGTCCAAGTCCGACTGGCTGCGGGGCAATTGCGCCGAGGCCTCGAAATACATGCCGTTCTTGCGCAGGATGTCGCCAACCTTGCGGGCATAGCCGCCGTCGCCGTTGGGCAGCGCAGCCTGGATGCCGCCCGCGCCGAGTTCGGCGCAGTACGATGCGAAGCGCACGGGGTCGGTGATGGGCGTTTCGCCACGCTGGCGCTCCATGCTCGCGCGATAGTGGTACGACGCGCTGCCGACGCCGACCGAGGTCCGGGGAGCCCCAAACAGGGAAGGGATGGCAGCCGGGGCGGCTGCGGCGAGTGCGGCAAATTGACGACGTGTCATGGCGATTATGTTTTAATCTCCCGTGCGAAGGATAGCACCGCAACGCGCGGCAACGCGGTTAAACTGGTCGGACGCATGAACTACTGGTTGGTCAAATCGGAACCCTTCAAATACTCCTGGGAACAGTTCGTCAAGGACAAGGGGACGTTCTGGGACGGCGTGCGCAACTACGAGGCGCGCAACAACTTGCGGGCCATGGCGAAAGGGGATCAGGCGTTTTTCTACCATTCGAATGAGGGGCTTGAGATTGTGGGCATCGCCAAGGTTGTGAAGACCGCGTATCAAGATCCGACCACCGACGATGACCGCTGGTCTGTCGTCGATCTGAAGCCGCTAAAGGCGTTGAAGAAACCGGTGACGCTGGCCCAGATGAAGGCCGACAAGCGCCTGAAGAACATGAAGCTCGTCCGCCAGGGCCGGCTGTCGGTTTCGCCGGTCACCGAAGACGAGTTCAACGCTGTACTGGACTTGGCTTCGTGAACCGCGCCAGGAACGGGGCCAATAGTGCTTTGCAGATTGCCGCCGCGGGCAGGCTGGACATGAGAACCAGGGTGGGTGCTTCCATAACGCCATTAGAGTCGGCCCGTTTGGAAACGCTCTCCACAAGGGGTTCGGCTTAATACTCCTTAGCTCTTTGCCCTAGTACCCCGCATCGCCTTGACCGGTTTCGGCCGGCCTGATAACTTCGCTCCTTGCACGCACCTGACGGTATTCGATGAAGCAACAAACCCTGTTTGGCTCGCTTTGGCGCAAGACGCGCCGCAGCCTGGGACGCAGGCCCCCATCCGTGATGGTGGCCGGCACAAGCGCGCGCTGCGGCAAGACTTGGATCAGTACGGCGATCTGCCGGCATCTGCACCGGCGCGGCATGAAGGTGGCTCCGTTCCAGGCATTGAGCTTCTCGACGGAGGCTGTGCGCTGCGGCTCAGGCGGGTCTATCGCCTTGGAGCAGGCGCGGCAGGCCGAGGCGTGCGGGGTTTCCGTGAGCACCGACATGAATCCGCTGCGCTGTGTCCCGGCCCCTGGCGGCGGCTATGACGTGCTGTTGGGCGGCAAACCGTGGCGGAAGATCGAGGGTTCGGAGTTCTCGCCCATCTTAGAGGTCATGAGCGAGCAGATCGCGGCGGCCTACGAGAGGCTGTCGGCGCAGGCGGACTTGGTCGTGATCGATGGAATGGGGGGAGCGTTGGAACTGGATCAGCCAGCCTCATCGCTGGCGAATCTGGTGCTGGCGGAGCGCCTGGAGAGCCGAGTACTGCTGACCGCCAATGCCGAACGCGGCGGAGTGTTTGCCTCGTTGGTGGGAACGATTGGGATGTTGCCTCAGGAGCAGCAAGGACTGGTTAAGGCGGTTGTGGTGAATGATTTCTATGGTAATCCTGAAAGTTTTTATGCAGGCCTTGAGATCATCGAAGAGCGGGGCGAGCGGCCCTGTCTTGGGGTGCTGCCTCACTCCAGAACGATTCGCTTAGGGAACGGCGCCGAGACAGGGGCTGCGACGATCTCGCGGGACGAGTTGCGCGTGGTGATCTTGGATTTGCCGGGGCGGTCAAGCGACGGCGAATTCGCGCTGTTGGGCGAGGCCGAGTACGTCAGTGAGCCGACGCGCTACGATCCGGACGTGGTGATCATTCCGCCGACGTCATCGACCTTGGGCGACCTGCTGTGGATGAAGCGCATAGGGCTCGACCGCTGGGTGCTGGATAGACGCAAGGAAGGCACGGCCATTTGGGGTTTGGGCGGCGGTTGCCACATGCTGGGACGATTTGTGTCCGATTCGAGTTCGAGCACGCCGGAGCGAATACGCGTGCCGGGGCTGGGGCTGCTGCCGATGCAGACCGATATTCTGCCGGAAAGGGGCATGGAGGAGATGACGGCGACGTTGGCGGACAAGGACATCGAGTTCCAGGTGTCGGTCCCTCGGGCGCCGATCGAGAGTTTGGCGGCGGGTCCGTCGCCGTTCGCGACGATTGGAGGGCAGCCGGAGGGCTTCCGGCAGCGCGGAATTGTGGGAACGATCTTTGAGGGGAGCTTGAAGAACGCGGCGGTTGTGGCCGAGTTGCTGGATGAGGTCTTGCAGCGGCGCTCGCGTCCGGCGAAGACGGTGGAGAGTTCCGCGACCCGGGAAGAGCACTACGAGAAGCTGGCGGACTGGTTTGAAGAGTATGCGGACGTAGGGCTGTTTGATGAGTTGTATTTGAAGTAGGCAGTAGAGCCAACGGACAACAGTGCGGGAGACCGCCAGCTAAAGTTTGGCGGCTCAGATCGCTTGTGAAGTTGAGGCATCTGGAGGGCGATAGTGCCTTTGGATGAAAACGACGCGGCGGGTGTTGCATGTGGTCGGTGGGCTGCATACGGGGGGCGCAGAGACTTGGCTAGCCTCGGTGCTGCCGACGATGATCGAGCGTGGTTGGGCGCCGGAGTTTTGCTTGCTCGATGACCGCGAGGGTCACCTGGCGGACGAGTTCCGGCGGTTAGGCGTCGTGATTCATCATTGCTCCCGGCGGCCAGGACCGTTGCTCCGGTTGATTCGCGGCGGGGATTACGCGGTCGTTCACTCGCATGTGCTGCTGTTCAGTGGCTTCGTCGCTGCTGTGGCGCAGGCGGCGGGAACGCCGGTGAGAATCGTTCACGCGCACAATTCGCATGACGGACGCGGCGATGGCTTGGCGCGACGAGCATATCGCGCCGTGATGCGTGTAGGCCTCAGCCATTGCGCGACGCATGCTTTGGCCTGCTCGGCGGATGCGCAAGAGTTTCTAGGCTGTCCGGCGGATTGGTTGCCTTATGGCGTTGACTTGCAGCCGTTCTTGGAACCGCGCAAGCTGCTGCGGCGTGCGGATTTCGGGATTCCGGCCGACGCGTTGGTCGTAGGCCACGTTGGGCGCTTGACGGGGCAGAAGAACCAGGCGTTCTTGTTGGAGTCCTTCGCCAAGGCTGCTGCGCGGGAGCCGCGATTCCATTTGGCAATTGCCGGCGAAGGCCCGCTCGAAGGCGAACTACGTGAACAGGCGAGGGGCGTCGAGGGGATTCATTTCCTGGGGCGCCGTACGGATATTCCGGCGCTGCTGACGGGGCTATTTGATGCCTTTGCGATGCCCTCGCTGCATGAGGGACTGCCGGTCGCGTTGCTCGAAGCGCAAGCGGCGGGCTTGCCTTGTTTGACCTCGGATCGCATTGGCGGCCAAGCCTTCGTGCTGCCGGAGATGATCGAGACGCTGTCGCTTACGCAGGGGACGGATACCTGGGCTGTGCGCATGCTGACCACCGTCCGCAGAGGAAGAATGCCACGCAGGGAAGCTACGCGGCGCATGAGGCTGTCGGGCTTCGACAGCAGGTTGTCTGCCGAGCGTTTGGTCGGATTCTACGAGCGTGCGATCCGCATGGCGAACGGCGGGGCCGAAGCTCTTGTCCGGGCACCCTTCAGTTCCTAGGCCGTTCCGCCGATCCGCCATACATGGAAGGACGCCGGATGGGATCGGGTTTTGTGCTGGCGAGCGTACTGCTTGTCCCGGGCCTGCTTGCCGCTGCGGCGTATTGGCTTGCGGACGACCGCTGGACGAGCCTGTGCGCGGGGCTCTGCTTGCTGTTTTGCAACTGGGTGCTGCTGGGACCGCTGCACCTGAGGGCCCTGTCTCCGGCGGCGGTCTACCTCAACATCCTGGCGGTTTTTCACTTGGGTCTGGTGCTGCCGATCGCGGTAGGCATCGCCGTGGGGCCGATTCCGGCGTGGGTGCGCAGCGGCTCGGTGCAATCGGCGTTACTACTGTTGCTGCTGGCTTTCGGCTGCTTCGTGTGGGGCGCCGCGTCTGGCGCCGCGCGGGGAAGGCGAACGCCAACCCACCGAGAGAACGACTCGTGGCACAACCAGGCGTTGTTCTATTGCGGGTTGGCAGCGATTACGGCCGGAGGCGCCGCACTGCTGTGGGGTATCCACGAGTTGGGTTTCAGCCGTTTTGCGGAAGCGACCTACTTCGAAACGTACCGATTGGCGCGAACGTACGATCCGCGGTTTTTCGTGACCAGCTTGCAGCTGACGCCAATGGGCTTCTATTTGGCTCTGGCCGCGGCGCCGCGAGAGCGCCTTAATACGGTGGCCTGGGCAGGCGCAGCGTGGGCGGGAATGATTTTCGTTTTGGGATACCGCGGTTTCGCGCTGACGCCCGCGGCGGCGGGCTTGGTGATCCTCACGAAGCGCGGCTTGCGGCTTCCTCGGTGGGCCTTCGTGGGCGGATTGACGGCAGTTTTGATCGCCATCCCGATATCGCGGCAGTTGCGGGACACGAAGTTATCGGAACGTACGCTGGCGGCGAGCGAATTGTCGTTGGCGCCGCTGGAAGCGATCCAAGAAATGGGCGGGAGTTTGCGGCCGTTGGTGCACACGATCGACCTGATGGAGAATGAGCCGTACCGGTGGGGCCGCACGTATTGGCAGGCGCTCGAACAGGTTGTTCCGAATCTTTCGGTGCACTGGCTAGGGGAAGTCTATGTGCCAGTCGAGGAATTGCCGCCGAGCCATTGGGTGTCGCGTCTGGCGGCGCCGTGGAACTACCAGAATTTCGGCGGCTTGGGCTTCTCGGCGGTGGCTGAGCCGTACATGAACCTCGGTCCATGGGGCGTGGCAATGGCGTTTTGGCTGCTTGGTTACGGACTGGCGCGAGTGGACCGCGTGGATCTGCAGCGTCCGACGCAGTTGGCTTGTTTAGGGATGGTGCTGGGACCGCTGTTGTGGGCTACGCGCAATGGCGCCGGAGTATTTGTGCGGCCGGCGATTTGGGGCGTGGCGCTGACGTTTGCCGCACGGTTTGTGGGGGACAGCCTGGCCAGGGCACGGTCCCAAAGAGTTCAGGCTGCTCCGCGCTTGCGGCCGTCGATAAATTTGTGAGGGAGCCGATGACAACACCGTCGCGCCTGGGAAGGCGAATCGCGATTGCCGAGCCGGAGACGCCGGATATCGATGCCTCGCTTGAGCCGGCTTCGCGCCGTGCTGGAGAGCGGCTGCTTCACGAACGGCGCCTGAAGTCGAGCAGTTGGAGCACGAAGCGGTCGAGGCGCTTGGCGTCGCGCACTGCGTGGCGGTCTCCAGCTGCACCTCGGGACTGATGCTGGTGGAGAGGTGTTTGAAGCTGCGCGGAGAGGTGATTACGCCGAGTTTTACCTTCTTCGCCACCGGGCATGGGCTGTTGTGGAACGGATTGAAGCCACGCTTCGCGGACATTGATGCGGAGACGGTCCAGGTCGATCCCCAGAGCGTCTCTCGATCGATCGGGTCCGAGACTGGCGCAATTTTGGGCGTGCATCTGTTTGGTTGTCCCGCGCCGGTCGCGGAGTTGGAAGAGTTGGCCCAAAGCCGCGGCGTGCCGCTAATCTTCGACGGCGCCCACGCACTAGGCGCAACAGTGGACGGTAAGACAGTTGCCGCCTGGGGCGATGCGACGGTGTATAGCTTGTCGCCGACCAAACAGCTGACGGCAGGCGAGGGTGGACTGATCGCCACTCGCCATGCTGCACTAGCGACCGAACTGCGCAAGGCGCGAAATTACGGCAAGGGCGCCACGTATGACTGCGAAGTTTTGGGTCTGAATGCACGCATGACGGAGTTTCAAGCGGCGTTGTGCCGTGAGGGGCTGACTTCGTTGCCGGCATCGCTCGAGCGTCGGCGGCGTCTCGCGCTGATCTATGAACAGGAACTGTCGGCGGTCGAGGGGATTCGTCTGCAAACAATCCCGCGCAATGCTACGAGCGGGCGCAAGGACTTCGCTCTATTCATACGAACTGACCAGGGCTTTGCGAGGGAGTCCATCGAAGCGGCCCTGGACGCGGCGGGCGTGGAGACGCGCAGGTATTTCGATCCGCCGCTGCACGAACAGCAACTCTACCGCGAGTTTTATGACCCGCAACGAGAGCCGCTGACCCAGACGATTCGAGCAAGCCGCGAGGTGGTTTGTCTGCCGATACACCGAGGCGTGTCGGAGGCGGATGCAAAGATCATCGCCAAGATTGCCGCGGCCGCGGTGCACGGTGTTGCCGTCGCTCATCCTTAAGGTTTTCCGCAGGGAGGTCGATGTGAACAGTGACGGGCTCCCTATGCGGAGTCGGTTGCGAGGAAGGAAGAAGATCCATGCGAACACGATTCTGTCTACTACTAGTTATCGCCCTATCGGGCAGCCCCTTGTTCGCCGACTCTCTCGGCGGTCTGACGGTCTCCGGCAAAGTTTGGACGAACCAGGTTGCGTTGCCGAGCGGCTCAAGCGTCTACGCCGGCGACCGCATCCAAACCGGTACCGGCGGGATGGCCCTGCTGGGGACGGGAATGCACCGAGTGGAGATCAGGCCTGAAAGCACGGTCACGCTGCGCGGGGACTCTCTGGATCTACATAGCGGCGCGGTAGGCTCGTCCGGCACCGACGTTGTTCTAGGCGATACGGCGATTTCGCCCGACGGCGCGAGCCATGACTCGTGGTTTGTCGTATCCGAGACTGACGGCCGGGTGTTGGTAGCCGCATATCGGGGAGACGCCGTGATTCGCGACCGCGACGGGCGCAGAACGGTGGTGCCGGCGGGTTCATTTGCGATGGCGGCAGCAGCGCCGCAGGGTACGCATAAATCCACGGACAAAAGCACAAAGGGCAACCAGAGCCGCGGCGCTCAACGCGCCGCGACGAAAGGCAAATGGCGTTTCGGCAAGTTGTCGCCGACCCAGTGGGCGCTGATCGGGACAGCAGGCGCAGCCGCAGCAACGGCCGGCGTCGTAGCCAACGGCGATTCGGTGAGCCCGAAATAGTCGACGCGAGCCGTTCAGTTGGATGTCAGGCCCCGCCTAACGGCGGGGCTTTACTATTTGCGGAATTGCCAAACTTCCTCGAGCGACCTGACGGTGTGCTGGGGCGCATGCTCAGGCGTTGGTTCGGTCTCGCCGCTGTAAAGGCCGCCTGGTCTTCGGATGCGGATGGATGTCCACCCGAGGCGGTTGGGTGTCAGGAAATCCTTGCTGGGATTGTCGGCGATGTAGACGAATCGTCGGTCGGGGCCGACGGCATGTTGCACTATCTCAAACGCCTCGGGGTGCGGTTTTGATTTGCCGGCGCCGAGTTCCGCAGTGACGACGATGGTCGAGAACGTGTCCTCAAGCTCCAGGGCGTCGATCTTGGCTCGCTGGGATTCTTGGGGGCCGTCGGTGATCAGGGCCAGGGGCAGAGCAAGGCTACGGGCTCGGTCGAGAAAGCGGAGCGCGTCGGGATGCAGCTCGATCAGCGGTTTGTGTGAGCGATAAACGCGGACCAGTTCGCGGACGAGGTCGGCGTCCACAAAGCCGTATTGCGACTGCAGGACCTCGTCGAAGATGCGCCCGCGATCGCCGTTGAGGAAGCTCTGCCAGCAGGCGTCGCCGAACCCTTGAATACCAAGACGTTCGTGAGCGAGTGCGCCGACTGCTGCGAACCCGCTGCGGACGTAATCGCGCTCGGGGTAGAGCGTGTCGTCAAGATCGAATACGTAGCAGGTTGTTTGCGGCATGGAACGGGTTGAGGTTCTGGTTGCCGGGCGCATCGGGTAAGGTGTAGACCGCCGAGTCGTAGCGCAGCATCGTGAGGCTGTCGACCCAATCGTCGTAATAGCGCAGCGGACTGCTGGAAGGGTCGAGCATCCAGCGCGCAAACGGTGCGCCGGCGCGGTCGACGAGCGGGTAACCGCCGCCGAAGCGCGGGTTGATTTCAATGACGCGCATGGCGCCTGAAGCGTCCAGGAAGATCTGTACATTGATGGGACCGCGACACCCTGGAAGAGCGTCTACGACCTCGGACGCAAGGCCCATCAATCCGTCATGCTTCTCGGTGCGTCCCTTGGAAACCTCGCCGGCGCGAACCTCTAATCGGCGGCAGGGGACGGCACAGAGCGCTTTACCTTTGGCTCCGGCCCAGACATGCACGGTGTACTCCACTCCCGGCGCCACCGTTTCGACGATGAGTTCTTGGTCGAGGCACGCTTCCAACTCAATGCGGCTGTTGAGGCGTCTCACTCCCACCGAGGCGCTGCCGCGGGGCGGTTTGGCGATCAGCGGGAAGGTGATGTCAGGCTGTTGCTCGAGGGCCTCAAGCGGCGTGAACTGCGAAACGGTTGGGAACCCGTTGTTGCACAACCAACGGTTGGTTTGCCGCTTGTCGGCGCTGATCTCGATGGTCTCGAGACTGGAAAGCCAAAGGGCCGCTCCTGCGCTCTGCAGTTGGTCTCGATGCACCGCCAGTATGGGCAACTCGGTATCGATGGTCGGCACGATGGCGTCGACGCGATGTGCGGCGCAAGCCTCAACCAAAGCCGGAATGAACTGCGGGTCGTCGCATCGCGGAACGGGGCAAGTCTCGTCGGCGAAGTGCAGCGTCGGCGCAGTGTCGGAGGTGTCCGCGGCGATGATCTTGCCTTGAGCGTCAATCTCGTCGAGGGCCAAGCGGAAACATTCGAGCAAACCGACGCGGCGTCCGGCAGAGGAAATCAGTACGTTCATATCGGCTTCCTGGCGAGAGCAAGACAACCGCCCGGTATCCGCCAGCGCTGCTCGCCCACCGACAGCCACGAGTCGAACCAACGCAGCGGCGCAAGGAATGCCGCAGCGAGGGCCTTCGCCGGCAAGTAGGCGGGTGCGTAGATCCGCGCGGCGAGGACGGCAGCGAACTCGACGATGATGCGATAGAGTCCGGTGCCTGGGCCTACCGCTGGTTCTAACGCCTCAACGACCAGTCCGGTGCGTTGCAGCATGGCCGCCAATCCCTCGTTGGTAAAGCGCCAATAGTCGGCGGGTGCTGCGTGGTAGCCAATGATGAAAGGGGTCTGCAGGTAGAGCAATCCGCCGGGACGGACGACGCGGGCCAGTTCCGCTAGCGCCAGTTGCGGCTCGCGTAGATGCTCCAGTACTTCTTGGGAGATCGCGACGGAAAAGGTATTGTCGGCGAAGGGCATACTGTCAGCGGAGGACAGGTAGTCGGGCAGCGCAGCGGGATCAACATCCACGCGGATCATCCGCGGATGCAGGTCGGTGGTGCCGCAGCCGACGTTGAGGCCTGGAGCTGGAGAATCATCGAGTTCGCGCAGCACCTTCCGTAAGGCCTGTTGGATGGGCCGGGAAGTATTGTGTCGTGCCCAAATATTCCTCACGAACCAACGATGGAGAGCGGAACGGGCCATACGCAGTAGATCGGCTGACTACGGCCGCCGGTGTAGAACTCCCAGAAACGGAGGAGGAGTCGCCGACTCGCGGGCCTCGACGCCGTGACCGGTGAGGACGATCGAAAGCGTTCTGACGAGGATGCGCAGGTCCAGCCGCAGGCTCCAGTTCTCTACGTACCAGACGTCCAACTCAAGCCGCTCTTCCCAATCGGACCGATTCCTGCCGTTGACTTGCGCCCAGCCGGTCAGCCCCGGCGGCGCAAGAAAGCGCATTGCCTGGCGTGGAGAATAGCGCGAGAGGTATTCGGACAGAAGCGGCCTCGGGCCGACCAGACTCATTTCCCCGCGTAAGACGCTCCAGAGTTGGGGCAGTTCGTCGAGACTCCAACGCCGCAGAAATCGCCCGAATCTCGTCAGGCGCTCGCCGTCGGGGAGCAGTTCTCCCGAGGCCGAGTGCTCGTTGCACATGGTCCGGAATTTGTGAACCACGAAGGGACGCTGGCCTCGGCCAGGCCGAACCTGGCTAAAGAAGACGGGACCGCCACCTGATGCAAGCAGTACAAACGCGATCGCAGCGATGACTGGGCTGAAAAGGATCAGCAATACGAGAGCGGCTAGCGCGTCGAAGGCACGCTTGGTCGCCGCCTGAATTACGGGGCGGCCGATGGGATGGCTGGTGAACAGACGCTCGTAGAGGTCCGCTTTCTCGGCCCAGATCAGATCGGGTTGAAACTGGCGCAGAACGCGGCCGCGCGCTGCTTGGCCCATCTTGACGGCCTTTTCCGGCGATTCGAGCAGTTGCAACAGTCCCTCCGCGAGAGCGTGGGAATCCGCGACGGGGACGATCAGGCCGGTCTTGCCGTCGACCACGGCATCGCACATTCCGGTGCAATCGGCGGCAACGATGGGGCGGGCCGCGGCGGCAGCTTCAAGAGCCACAAGCGGAAAGCCTTCGCGGTGCGAGGGCAGGGCCACCACGTCAATGTCCGCGTAGAACGGAGCGGCGTCGTCAACAAAGCCAGTGATCAGAATCGCCGGGTCTCTGAGAATGAGCTGGCGCACATCTGTCGGCAGAGGATCTCCGTCCTCGAAGTCGCCCACCAGGAGCAGGCGGACGTCCGGCCGCAGGATCTTCAGCGCCTCGAAGGCCTCGACTAACTCGACGATGCCTTTGTCGCGCGTAAGCCGCCCGACGAATCCGACGGTCTGGCCCTGCGGAGTGCGGCGAGCCGCCTCCGCAAAACGGGCGGCGTCGATTCCGGCGGCGCTTCCGGGGCCGGCCACGACGCCGTGATGAGCATCCACGATGTCCAATGCGCGAGCCCGCCGCAACAGACTCGAGCTGACTGCGATCGTTTCGTCAGCAAGCCTCACGGTGAGCTTCTCGGCGAAATGTAGCAGTTTGCGGCGCCAACCGCGCAGCGTTTCTAGGCGCAGCCCGTGCAGCGTGTAGATGGAGGCAGGAACCCCCGCCAGGCGAGCCGCAATGCCGCCCAGCAGGCCCGCCTTCGGCGTACCGCATTCCACCAGTTGGGGACGCAGCCGGCGAAACGCGCGCCACAGCCGGTAGAGCGAAATGACATCGCGAAGGGGACAAATCTCTCGCTCGATCGGCAGGCCCACGGTTTCCACGCCTTCGTCCAGCCCAAAACGCTCTAAATCGGTGCCGGGAGAACTGATCACCGTCACCCGCAAGTTGGCGGCTCGCCACAGCCGGCCGTAGCCCGCGAACATGCGGCGCGCCGCAAGCGAGGAAGTGAGAACGTATACAACGTGCGGGCGCGCAGTCACACCACTACGTATCGGCGGGTTCCGCCGATAGTCGTAGAGAATCGTTCAGGGCGCGGCGCTATGACTCCGGATCGGTTAGGCTTAGCAGGACCGCTTCGTCGATAATCGGCACGCCGAGTTCGGTTGCCTTGTCGAGCTTCGAACCCGCCTTCTCGCCGGCAACGACGTAGTTCGTCTTCTTGCTGACGGAGCCGGACACCTTGCCGCCCAGGGCCTGGATGCGCGCGGAGGCTTCGTCGCGGGTCAAGTTGGGTAAGGTTCCAGTGAGCACGAACGTCTGTCCCTTGAGGCGCAGATCGGCCTTGACGGGCGGCGGGCCTTCCATCTCCATCAAGACGCCCGCAGCGGCGAGTTGGGCGAGCATTTCGATGTTGCGGTCGGCGGCGAAGAAGTCTTGAATCGCTTCGGAGATGCGCGGACCGACCTCTTCCACTTCTTCCAGTTCTTCGCGCGTGGCGGCGCGCATGCGGTCCACGCTGTGGAAATGGTCAGCCAGCAACTGCGCGGTACGTTCGCCGACATAGCGAATGCCCAGGGCGAAGATCACGCGAGCTAGCGGCGTCTTCTTGGAAGCCTTGATAGCGGCGATAACGTTGGCGGCGGATTTCTCGCCCATGCGTTCGAGGCCGGCGATCTGCTCTTGGGTCAGCGCGTAGACGTCGGCCAAACCGTGCAGCAAGTCGCGATCAACGAGCTGTTCGACGAGTTGCTCGCCCATGCCCTCGATATTCATGGCGCGCCGCGAGGCGAAGTGCTGCAGGGATTCCTTCAACCGCGCGGGACAACTGACATTGACGCAGCGCCGGATCACTTCGCCCTCTTCGCGCACCAGCGGCGTGTCGCAGATCGGGCACTTCGATGGCATGTGAAAAATGCGGCGATCCTTCGGTCGCTGCACGACGCGGATGACCTTGGGGATGACGTCGCCGGAGCGTTCCACTAGTACTGTGTCGCCGATGGCCAACTCCAGCCGGGCGATCTCGTCTTCGTTGTGCAACGTGGCACGCGAGACGGTGACGCCGCCGACGAAGACCGGCTTTAGCAGCGCGCGCGGGGTCACGGCGCCGGTACGGCCTACCTGCACGTCGATGCCTTCGAGGATCGTCTCTTGCTGTTCGGCTTGCGGCTTGAAGGCAATCGCCCAGCGCGGAGACTTGGCTGTGAAGCCCAACTCACGTTGCTGCGCCAGCGAATCGACTTTGACGACTACGCCGTCGATTTCGTAGGGCAGGGAATCCCTCTCGGCGAAGGACTGTGCGGCGAACTTCAATACGCCGTCGATGCCGGAAACCTTCTTGCGATTGGGATTGACCTTGAAACCCAGGCTGCTGAGCGCTTCGAGTGTCTCCCAGTGCGTCAGGCGGGGGGCCGCATCGGCGTACAAGGCGTAGGTAAAGAAAGCCAAATTGCGCGAGGCGGTGACCTTGGCGTCCAGTGTGCGCAGCGCCCCGGCAGCGGCGTTGCGCGGGTTGACGTAGGCGGGCTCGTCGGCTTTGAGCCGTTCGGAATTGACCCGCTGAAACGAGCTGAGGGGCATGACGACTTCGCCGCGCACTTCGAAGTCCGCGTCCGAGAGGCCGACGCGCTTGAGTGCAGCAGTGCTGATTTCGAGAGGCAGCGAGCGGATGGTCTTGGCGTTCTCGGTGACGACTTCGCCGGTCGTGCCGTCACCACGGGTCAGGGCCAGCGAAAGTTGTCCGCCAGAGAAACGCACGGCCAGCGACAGGCCGTCCAGCTTGAGTTCGCAGACATATTCGAGATTGTCTTCACCGAGCCGTTCGCGGGCGCGGGCGTCGAACTCGCGGACTTCGTCTTCGTTGAAGGCGTTGTCCAGACTCATCATAGCGACGCTATGGGCCGCCTTCTCCACGCCTTCGCGCGGCACGCCGCCGACCCGCTGTGACGGAGACGACGGAGTAATCAGTTCCGGATGTTCGGCCTCAAGCGACTGCAACCGGCGCATGAGCTTGTCGTACTCCGCGTCGCTGATCTCGGGCTGATCGAGAACGTAGTAAAGATGCTCGTGCTTGCGGATCTCTTTGCGGAGTTTGGAGAT
Organism: uncultured Acidobacteriota bacterium; assembly: GCA_963805925.1. Taxonomy (GTDB): domain Bacteria; phylum Acidobacteriota; class Terriglobia; order Bryobacterales; family UBA6623; genus CAMPKL01. Next base: position 458,284 of record CAWDWB010000010.1, on the reverse strand, counting down.
CTCTTCGGCAGCGGCCGCCGGCTGAGAGGTCATATGCGAATTATGATGGGTTTTGGCCCAGACCCGGTATAGACGCTGTGCCTTGATCTTCAACCCCACCGCAGGCAGGGGTTTTTACCAGCCGACCAAGCCGGTAGAGCAAGTCGCGGAGGTCCTACGCAAGCATGTCGGCGAAGTACTGCTATTGCCCACCACGTCCGCAGAGCGGGCCGAGGAGCAGGCTCGCCGCGGCCTTGCCGAGGGCTGTGACCTGATTGCTCCGCTGGGGGGCGATGGCACCATCAACGAGGCGTTACAGGCAGTGGCCGGCTCCGGTGCGGCTATGCTGCCCTTGGCCGCGGGCACTGCCAACGTTTTCGCCCGCGAGACCGGCATGGGGTTGGACGCGGTCAAAACAGCCGCGTCGCTGTCGGCTCTACAAGAACGGGTCGTGCCGTTGGGCGTGGCGGAGTTTCCCGCCGACGGCAGGGAGCGACTGTTCCTGCTGATGTGCGGCGCTGGGATCGACGCCAACGCAGTCTACAACATCGACTCAGGGCTCAAACGACAGGTCGGCATCCTGGCCTATGTCTGGAGCGGCCTCAGGCAGATGATGCACCCGCTGAGCGCCATCACGGTCCTGCTGGGGGAAGAGCAATGGACGGGCGGGCTGATCGTGATTTCGAAGAGCCGAGTCTACGGCGGGGGCCTGGTTCTCACTCCGAGCGCGCATCTGTTGGCGGATCGCTTTGATATTGTTTGCTTTCGTTCGCAGTCGCCGTTGGAGTATCCCGGCTATTTGGCCGCAGTGGTGACGCGCACCATGGACAAGCTAAAGGGCGTAACGCACCGCCAGTTTGCGAAGGTCGAAGTCGTCGCGGCGGAAAACTCGGCGGGCGCCTACGTCCAGGTAGACGGCGAGTTGGCCGGCTCGTTGCCGGTACGCGTGCGGCTGGGTCCGGAGACCGTCAAGGTTTTGGCGCCGGGCAAGTATTGGGCACGCCTCAAGAGCAATGGATAACCTGACCCATTCGCTGGTCGGACTGTTGATTGCCCGCGCCGCTCCCGGACCGTCCGTCCCGCGCGCGGCGGCTCTTTGCGTGATCGCGGCCAATATTCCGGATCTCGACATTGTCACGATGTTCGATCCGGCGACGTATCTGGTTTACCACCGGCACATCACGCATGCGGTTGCGGTCATCCCGTTCATGGCGGCGTTGGCGGTTTGGTTGGTAAATCGCTGGGGCGAGAAGGTTCTAGCGACTGACCGCTGGAGACAATGGGCGCTAGCCTTGACTGCGGTGGGGTCGCATGTCGCCTTGGACATGATGAATTCTTACGGCGTACGGCTATGGCTGCCATTCTCGGCGGAGTGGTCGAGCTGGGACCTGTTTTTCATCATCGATCCGCTGATCTGGGCGATGTTGGCGGCGGCGGCGTTGGTTGCAATGCGCTGGCCCGTGCGCGTGACAGCGGCGCGTGTGGGCCTGGCGGCGCTGGTGGCCTATGGGCTGGCTTCTCTGTGGATTCGCAATGGCGTTGAGGCGCGCGTTGCCCATATGGAGATTGCGGGCGAAGCTCCGGTTGAGTTGCGCTTGTTCCCCGCGCCGTGGACTGCTGGGGATTGGGGCGCCTATGTGCGCACCGAGGCAGGACAGTACTCTGTGAACCCCGCGAGCAATCGGTACGCCGAGTTGGACTCCGCGGACGCCAATGTGTTGGACGAACTGCGCACGACAAGCCTCGGCAGGGCTTACCTGCAGTTCGCGCAATTCCCCGTCGTGATAACCGAATCGGGCGGGGTAACGCTAGGGGACATTCGCTTTGTGCGTGGTGGTCGGCTGGGCTTCGCTTGCCGCTTTGACCTTGACGCCGCCGGCAGGATCACCAACGGCCGGTTCGAATTCTAGATATCGCCCTGTTTGACCTTACGCGACGACCAGCGGTTGATCGCGAAGAAAACCAAGACAAGCGCGAGGCCGAGGCCTGCGGCCTCCCAGGCGTTGTCTTTGAGTAGTTGCGGCGTTCCATCGCCGTATTTGAGGGCCAGTGCGGCTTCACCGAAATAGCGGATGCCTCGGCCGACCGTTGCGGCCAGGATGAAGGATGGCACCGGCATCTGGAAGACGCCGGCGGCAAGGACGAATAGCTTCGTCGGCAGCGGCAAGGGGATCATCATCGGTGGGATGATTGCCGCGGCGCCGTACTGTTGCGTGACCGCTTCAAGACGATCCATGCCGTGGGGCGAGACGCGCTTGAGCAGCATGGCGCGGCCGCCTCGGCGGGCTATGGAGTAGAGAATCAGCGAACCGACCACGGAGCCAAAGACGGCGATGCTCGCCGCCAGCCAGGCCGTCGAAGGCGCCGCAATCACCTGAGTAATCAGCAGTGCGTCCACGCCTTGCGGGATCGGCACGAAGGCGGAGTCGCCGAACGCGACCAGCAGAAGGCCCCAGGGTCCGAGAGTCGCAATGCTCCCGACGAGCCAATTCCCAAATTCTTTCATGCAGTTAAGAGGTCTTATCTTTGGACGAACAGAGGTCGTAGAGGCTGCAAACGTCGCATTTTGGTTTGCGCGCCACGCACACTGCCCGGCCGTGGTGAATGATCTGGTGAGAGAAGAGCACCCAGCGCTTCTTGGGGATGACCTTCATCAAGTCCTGCTCTATCTTTTTCGGATCGGTCGCCTTCGTCAGCCCGAGTCGGTTTGAGATGCGCGAGACATGCGTGTCGACGACGACGCCGCTGGCGATACCGAACCAAGAACCGAGAACGACGTTGGCCGTCTTGCGCGCGACGCCGGGGAGAGTCAATAGATCCTCCATGGCAGTCGGTACTTGGCCATTGTATCGTTCGACGATGCCCTTAGCGGCACCGATCAGATTCTTCGCCTTGTTGCGGAAGAATCCGGTCGTGCGGACAAGCTGTTCTACGTCGGGTTGCGCCGCTACCGCCATGGCTTGGACCGAAGGATAAGCGGCGAACAACTCGGGAGTAACGATGTTGACGCGCACGTCAGTGCATTGCGCCGAAAGGATCGTAGCGGCCAACAACTCCCAGGCGCTCGAATGGTTCAAAGCGCAGACGACGTCGGGGTAGTCCTGATTGAGCCGTCTGAGGATCAGACTGACGCGGCGAGCCTCTTCGAGCCCAGTCGCTTTCGCCTTGGCGCGCTTCATCGCTCCCATCTTCGCGCAATCAGACCATCGGGAAGAAGATCGTTCCCAGCCAAGCGAAGAAGAATGCGGTCACGCCCATGACGGAAAGGGACATGCTCTTCGTCTTGAGGGCTTCCATCTCCGTAAGGCCGGTCATCGTCTTGTAAACCCAAAAACCGCTGTCATTCATCCAGCCGGCCATGATGGCGCCGCCGCCAGTGGCAATCAGCAAGTAGACCGGGTGGTAGGGCAGGGGAGACTGCGTGATGAGCGGAGCCAACATTTGCGACACGGTGATCATTGCCACCGTGGCCGAACCCTGCGCGACGCGCAGCAGCATCGCCACGCCAAACGCGAGCACAAGGTAGGAGATGCCCATGTCGGAAGCGCCTTGGCTCAGCGAGTCCGCCACGCCCGCGGCGACCAGCATGCCGCCGAAAGCGCCGCCGCCGGCGGTAATCATGATGATCAGGCCGGCGTCCTTGATGGCCTTCTCCGCAGGCGCCGCTAAATCGCGCAGGCCCATGCCTTTGTGCTTGGCCAGGACCCACAAGCCGCAGGCGGCGGAAAGAATCAGCGCCAAGTTGGCGTTGCCCCAGAAGACCATCTGATGAGCGAACGCCGTGCCAGGGAAGAAGGTGTTGGCGACAGTGTTTCCCGTGATGAGGAAGACCGGCAAGGCAATCGGCAGCATCGAGACGAAGAAGCCCGGCAGTTCGCTCTCAGGCCGGTTGGCGATCTCTTCGAGTTCAGCAAGCGACGCTCCCGGCGCCTCGCGCATCGGGATGTCTAACTTGCGATCGATCCAGACCGCATAGAGCCATGCGGCCAGCGACGAGGGGATGCCGATCGTCAGGCCGACGATCATCACCAGCCCAATGTCCAAGTTCATCGTCGCCGCCATAGCCAGTGGCCCCGGTGTCGGCGGAACGAATAAGTGCGTGGCCACTCCGCCGGCGCCAATCGACAAGGCGTTCAGCACGTAGCGCCGGCCGCCGTTGCGAATAGTCATCGCCCGCGCCAACGGAATCAAAAGATAAAAAACCGTGTCGTGAAATACCGGAATGCTCAGCACGTAGCCGCTGATCAACATGGACAGCGACGAGTATTTGTCGCCTAACCAACGAATGAACTGCCGGGTGATCTTGTCCGCGGCGCCGCTCTCCATCAGGGCGTGGCCAATCAAGGCGGCCATGGCGATGGCCACGCCGATCCGGCCGACGACATCGCCGAAGCGCGATGTCACTTCGGGGAGCACTTTGTCGAGCGGTATGTTCGGCGAGAGGATGCCGATCAAAATCGCGGAAAGGATCAAGGCGACGAAGGCGTTGATCTTAAAGCGGATGATCAGCAGGAAGACTGCGATTGTGGCGATGAGCAGGACGAGTAGCGGATGCATCGTGGCGCTGCCGCTCTAGCGGCGAACGGCCATGATACCTGACTGGCGACCAAAATCGAACTCCTTAGCGCGTGCTGACTACTTCTGTGATGTCGAGAGCGCCAGTGTCGCAGAGCGCAAACAAAACCAGCTCCGCCGGATCGCCTGGCTCGAGGAAGCCGCTTCGTTCCTGCAGACCGATCGCCTGAGCAGCGTTAACCGAAGCCATGCGGCAAGCCTGCTCTGCTCCAATGTCGGCGAAGCGCATGACGTTTTCGACCGCCTTATCCATACGCAACGAAGAACCGGCAAGGCGCCCGTCGGGCAGTCGTACGCTGCCGTCTTCGGATAGTCGTACCTGCTGGGAACCGAGCGGATGCAAGCCCGGTGCGCAGCCTGCCGGGGCGACGGCGTCGGTCACCAGGAACCCAAGCTTGGGGCCTTTCGCCCGTACGGCGATCTTGACGAATTCCGGCGAAAGGTGAATTCCGTCGACGATGAGACCGGCGCAGAGCCGATCGTCGGCCATCTGCCGCAGGATGTAGTTGCTCCCCTTGGGCAGTACCGGGTGCGCGCCGTTGCCCAGATGGGTGCTCATCGTCGCGCCGGCGCTGACGGCTGCGTCGATCTGATCGACACTCGCTCCGGTATGCCCAATGGAAACCGTGACGCCGCTTTCAGCCGCATCTTCGATCAGCGCCAACGCTCCCGGTGATTCAGGCGCGAGCGTCAACAGCCGTATCAGTCCCTCTGCCGCCTCCTGCAACCTCTTGAATTCCTCGACAGATGCCGGGCGCACGTGCTCCAGCGGATGGGCGCCGCGCGGTCCGTCCTCAGGCGAGATCCAAGGGCCTTCCACGTGGAATCCGACGATGGCGCCGCCTTCGGTCAACTCTTCCTTGGCGCGCACCAAGTTCGCTAGGCATGCCGCCATTTCATCGAGGTCGCCGGTAATCACCGTGGGCAACAGGCGCGTCACGCCGGTCTTGCGCTGGGCCTCAATCGAGCGGGCGATCTCGTCCGTCGTCGTTGCCGGAGAGTTGTAGTCCACCCCGGCGAAGCCGTTGACCTGCAACTCGATCCAGCCAGGCGAAATCCAATTCGAAACGGACGCCTCGGGTCGCGGCTCTACTTTCTTGATGTGGCCATCGGCGACGGTGACCGCTATCGGCGTGCCGGTCTCGGGGGACAGTCCGGTATAGGTCGTGCTAGATTCCAAGTCTCCAGTTTCAGGAGACGGACTCAGCAATGCAAGCGACAATCGGCAGCCGCGCAATCAGTTATTTCGTTGAGGGCGAGGGAACGCCCTTGCTGCTGATGCACGCCTTCCCCCTGAATCGGTCGATGTTCGACGCGCAAGTGCGGGAGCTCTCGCCGATCGCCAAGGTGATCGTATTTGACGTTCCCGGCTTAGGGCAATCTGCTCCCGGGACCGGTCGGCATCGACGACCAGGCGCGTATCGCGGCGGACCTGCTCTCCGTGCTGAAGATCGATCGAGCAGTCGTGGGCGGCGTCTCGATGGGCGGCTATGCCGCATTCTCCTTCGCCAGGCTCTTCCCCGAGCGTCTGCTGGGGTTGATCTTTGCCGATACGCGACCAGCCGCCGACACCGCTGATGCGCGAGCCGGGCGGCAGAAGTCAGCCGAGTTCGTCTTGCAGAACGGCTCGGCGGAATTGGCCAAACAATTGCTGCCGAAGTTCATTGGCGCCGACGCCCAAGCGGACGAAAAGATCGCCGGGAGGGTGAGCGCCATGATTGAAGCGGCGCCGCCGAAGGTCGTGGCCGAATTGCTGAGCGCCCTGGGGAGCCGCCGCGACAGCAGCGACATTTTGTCCGGCATCAAGGCGCCAACGCTCGTGATCGCTGGAGCCGAAGACGCCATCACGACTGCCGCCGAAACCCGCGAGTGGTCCGCCAAGATCCCCGGCGCGAAGTATGTCGAGATCCCTGGCGCAGGCCACCTAGCCAACCTCGAACGCCCCGAACTCTTCAACCAAGCCGTCAGCGAATGGCTAACGACCCTCGGTCAGTAGGCGTTCCGCATCGGCCACGATCTCAGCCGCAACCGTGGGCTCTTCGCCGTGGTAATAGCCGCGCACTTCGCCGGTCTGGTCGACCAGAGCGAAGCGCGTGCTGTGGGTGATAATGCCCGGTCCTGCAGAATAATCCGATGAGACGGCTCCGTCGCTAACCGCCAGCAGGAAGCCGTGCAGGATCAAGTCGTAGATCTCTTGCTTGTTGCCCGTCAGAAAAGTCCAGCGCGTGAAGTCCGCGCCAAACGCCTTGCCGTACACGGTCAAAACTTCGGGCGTGTCCGTCTGGGGATCGACGCTGAAAGAGACGAGCGGCACATCCAACGAACGTTCGGCCAGCAGGTCCTGAATCCCCCTCATGTGCGAGGTCAACAGCGGGCAGGGGCCAGGACAATTGGTGAATACGAAATCGGCGATCCAAACGTGCCCCTTCAGGTCATCGCGCGTCACCTGGCGGCCATCTTGCGCCGTGAGCGCGAACGACGGCACAGAGGTGAAACTTGGCAGCGGCTCTTGGCGCTGACAGGCGTTGAGCAACAAAAGCGAAACGATGAGCAAGGCGGAACGCAAATCTTATTCTAGGCACTCTCGTGACTGACGACCGCTTTGACGCAGTCTTTGGCCGCCACCGCTTCAAAGGCGGTCGCCAGCCGGGCCGCCGGGAAGCGATGCGTAATCATCTTGGCGCCCAGGTCGCGCAATGCTTCGTCGGAAGTCAGCAACTCAATCGCTGAATCGAAGTTGCCGCAGCGCGAACTGCTCAGTCGCAGCTTCTTCTGCTGCAGTTGCCGCAACAGACTCACGTTCTCCGGCGCTTGGCCCGCATAGAAAATGATGCCGGTCGGACGGACCGGCGAATACTCGCCGAATCCGCCAGGCCGTATCGCCTCGACCAGTTCGTCCGGCGAATCGACCACCACGGCATCGGCCTTTGGCAAACCGTTCGGAGGCTGATTGCGCAATGATTCTGCAAGTTCGGCAACACTTCGGGTCCGAATCACCGCGGCGGATTCTTCCAGCCAAGAAGGCGGCTCAGGCCGAGCCGTCCAGGCCACCACGGGGGCAACTCTCCCGGCTGCGGCGCGAAGTTGCTCGACCGCTCTGACCGAGAACATCTCCAAGGCCAGCTCATCCACGACAAACTCTGTAAGGTGCGCAACATCCGCCGCTATTTGGCCGTTGGTTGACTTGAGATGCACCTCGCGCTTGGCTGCCGCAAGAGCGGTCTCAAATCCCGCAGGCGAACCCGTGCAATCAATCACCACATCGAATTGCGACTCGGGTTGTTCGCTGCTGACGTCCATCATCGTGTCTGCGCCGAGGCTTCGCGCCAACTGCAGCAAGTCGGGCCGCCGCGCCAGTGCCGCAATCTCGAAGCCGAGGCCTGCCCGTCTGCGGTGAGCGCTCAGCGCGGCGACGACCAACATGCCCAGCTTGCGCGGACCCAGCACAGCTACTCGGTCGCCTTCGCGTATTTCAACCGACTGCACCGCGTTCAGTGCCGCCGCTAGGGGCTCAATCAGCACGGCGTTCTCCGTGGGTACGGATGACGGAATCGGTCTCAGGGCGCCCACCGGAGCCAAGAACCACGGCGCGAATCCGCCCGGCAGGTCGTGAATGCCCAACACCAAACGCTCCGGGCAGTGGTTCGAGAGGCCGCCGCGGCAGAACGGGCAATCCGTCTCGATCTTCCGCGCGCGATGCGAGGCATTGATGTCGACGGCAAAGCGCGTCCCGTCGTTGTCGAAGGCGATGACCTCGTGTCCAGTGACCTGCGGCAGTGGGAAGGGCAAGAAGCGTCTTGCCAGATCCGTCGAGCAAACGCCGCAAGCGACACTCTGCATCAGCCGGTAGCCAGGGCCGAGTTCCAACCAACGAGACCCGTTGCGCGTCACGGTCCAACCGCGGGCGTCGTCGCCGTCATAAGCGAGTTGGACGGGTTCCAGCGCGCCGGAAGTGGTGTACTCCAGAGTGTCGAAGGATACAGGCATCGCTAGCTAACGATGGGGATCTCGACTCGATCGGCAAGCTCTTCCATGAGCATTAATACCAGCGCCCGTTGCGGATCGATGGAGCCGTCATCCGGTTGGTCAGGCTCGTGGATGGCAATCCAGGCGTCCAAGAACTCTAGAATGGAGGTCTGCACCGCAGCCGCCTGCTTGTCGTTGAGCACCGCGTCGGAGCTCAGAATGGCTTCTTTCAGCAACTCAGAGAACTTCACGACTTCTGTTGTACCTCGGGTGGCCTATGCAAGGTGTCTGATAATCTGTACTGCGTACGCCGCAAAGGAGATCTGCCGATGTTGATCAGGAAGCCCAAGGGTTGGGAGATACCGGAGCGCGAGGCGACGGATGAGTCCGTTTACCTCCGACGCAGAGAAATCGTCCAAGGCCTGGGCTTCTTAGGCATGGAGGCGCTGGCGAGCCAGGCTTTCGCTGCCGTGGCGCCCGATCTCTATCCGGCCAAACGCAACACCAAGTACACGCTGGATCGGCCGCTCACGCCCGAGGCCGACGCTACCGGCTACAACAACTTTTACGAGTTCACCCTCGACAAGGCCCGCGTCCGAGACTTAGCCAAGGGATTCAACCCCGAGCCGTGGAAGGTGGAAGTTAAGGGCTTGGTGAACAATCCCAAGACGTACGACATCGACGATCTCGTCCGCAAGTTCCCGCTAGAAGAGCGTTTGTACCGCTTCCGTTGCGTTGAGACCTGGGCGATGGCGGTACCCTGGACGGGCTTTCCGATTTCGCACTTGATCAAAGAGGTCGATCCCAAACCGGAAGCGAAGTTCATGCGCATGGTGACGGTCAATCGTCCCAGCGAGATGCCCGGCATCAAGAGCCAACCGCATTACCCCTGGCCCTACTTTGAGGCTTTGGAGATCAAAGAGGCCATGAACGAGATGGCGCTCTTCGTCACAGGCATCTACGGCAAGCCCTTGCCGCCGCAGAACGGCGCTCCGATCCGCCTGATCACCCCCTGGAAATACGGCCTCAAGAGCATCAAGTCGATCGTCGAAATCGAGTTCACTAAAAGGCGTCCGCCGACTCTGTGGAACCAGATCGGCGGTACGGAATACGGCTGGTATTCGAACGTCAATCCGACGCGGCCTCATCCCCGTTGGTCGCAGGCTCAAGACCGGATCATTCCCAACGGCGAGCTGCGTCCCACGTTGATGTATAACGGCTACGAAGAGTACGTGGGTTCGATGTATACCGGGAAGGAGTTCTAGCCTGACCCCGCCGGAAATTCTTGTTGAGGCCCGTACGGCCCGCGAGCGAATATCGCAAAAACTGGAGCCGACGCCGCTGCTGCACAGCTATGAGCTAAGCAAGCGGCTTCAGCGCCCTGTTTACATCAAACTGGAGTCGCGCAACCCGACCGGGGCCTTCAAGGTCCGCCCGGCGCTCAATGCCGTGTTGGCAGACTTCGACCAGGCGCAGGCGAAGGGCATCGTCACCTCGTCTTCCGGTAATTTTGCTCAGGCCGTGGCTTGGGCGGCTCGCGAATATGGCTTGAGCGCGCAAATCGTGATGATGCGCTCGGCTTCCGAATACAAACGGCGCCGCACCCAGGGGTTCGGCGCCGAAGTTGTGCTCTGCGATGACTCCTACGCGTCTCGTTGGGAGACGACTCACCGCATCGAGAGGGAAACGGGACGCCTGCTGCTGCATCCCTATGACGCCGTGAACACGATCGCCGGCGACGGCACAATCGGGCTGGAGTTGCTGGAGCAGTTGCCCGGCGATTTCACCGTATTGTGTCCCGTCAGCGGCGGCGGGCTGATATCGGGGATCGCTTCGGTCGTCAAGACGGAAAGGCCCGGATGCCGCATTTACGGGGTTCAGCCCGAACAGAACCCGTCGATGCAGCGTTCGTTGCAGTCCGGCGAGCCCACAGAGATCGTACCCGGTCGCTCGGTGGCGGATGCCCTGACGGTGGCTAAGCCTGGGAAGCTGACATTCCAGCTGATCCAAGCCACGGTTGAAGGCGTCCTGTTGGTATCGGAAGAGTCGATTGGCCGAGCCGTGAAGTATTTGTGGGAGACCGAGAAGCTGGTTGGCGAGCCGGGCGGTTCCGTGGGCGTTGCTGCTTGTTTGGATGGTCTGCCAACCGGCGACGGACCGCTCGTGTTGATCTTGAGCGGCGGCAACCTCTCGGCGAAAGCTTTCGGGCAGTTGGTCTTAGCCGACTGAGCCCGAATCCGGCATGGGCATGTCAGGGCCCGAATTGTGAGCCGGCGTGGCGGGCCATTCGTGAATCAGATTCTGGTAGGTCTCTTGGGTCTGTCGGTTGAGCGAATGCTCCGCCCACAAGACTCCCCAGAGAACGAGGGTGAGAAGACCGATGGCTGCTAGGCCTTGGTTGGTCAACCCGAACAGTTTCATACTTTACGCGTGAGCAATTTTCGCACCGATTCTAATTTCGCTTGTTTTCTATGACTTACGCTCTGGCGGGCTGCGACGTGGGCCGGAAGATTTTACGTACGCGCCGCAGAATTGTGTAATTCTTTCGCAGTCCCGCGCCGTCTAACACTTCACAGTCAAGCTGCTGTTTCATCGTCCAACCAACATGTCAATCCGTCGTCTGTCCGCGCTGATTTGCGCTCTGTTCGCCTTCAGTCTTCTCGTCCAAGCGCAGAGCGGCCCTCCAGGCGCGCAGGTGAACGACCTGCTGGTCATTCGCACCCAGGCGAACGTCGTCTTCGCCGCAACCGGAGGCGGCGTCTACCGCTCGACCGACGGCGGACGTACCTGGGCCAACCGCAGTGCGGGCTTGCCGGCGGTCGAAGTGAACGGGATTGACGGTCCAAGTTGGCGGCTTTATGCCGGCACCACCGGTCAGGGAGTATGGCGCTCGGTGAATGGCGGCGTGTGGACGCAAACCACCGACGTATTTGCCGGAGCCACCATCCTATCGGTGGCCGTGCAACCGAATAACCCGATGTCGGTCCTGGCTGCTACACCGGCCGGCATCTTCCGTTCGACAGACGGCGGAACGACCTGGTCTGAGCCCGGAGGCGGCTTGCCGACCCAATCGGTCATTGACTTGGCTTATTCGCCGTTTGACTCGCAGCTCGTATTGGGCGCCGGACAGCAGCGAATCTTCCAGAGCTCCAACGGCGGCCAATCTTGGACGTCCAGCAACATCGGGACCGCGAACATACTGCGCGTTGTGTTCGACCCCGGCGATGCCAACCGCGTCTATTTCGTGTCGAACTCCGGCATTGTCTACCGCAATCCGACCGGCGGCGCCCTGTCGCCCGTCAACGGTTTCGGACAAACATCCGCCACGGCTCTGGCCGTCGATCCGGCTTCCTCAGATCGCTTGCTAGCGGTCTCCGAAACCTTGGGTGTTCTGCGTAGCGAAAACCGGGGAGTTAGCTGGGTCAACGCGTCCGCGGGGCTGCCGATCGGATTTACCTACGTTCTTGCGGCGATTTCCTCCGAGCCGGGACGTTTTTTGGCTGGATTCAACGGCACCGGCGTCTTCGCCACAGAAGACAAAGGTACGAGTTGGTCGCTCAGTTCCAACGGCCTGACGGCAGCAACTGTTCGCGCCTTGGCCGTTAGCCCCGTCGACAGTCAAACCATCTGGGCGGCCCTCGACAGCGGCGGTTTGTTTAAGTCGGTGGACGGCGGCCTGAACTGGAGCGAATCGCGACAAGGCTACTCCCACTTCGGGGAAGTAACCCTGGCGGTTGATCCCCAAAACCCCAGCAATCTCTACGCCGGGTCCGTCGATCCCCGCGACTCGGCAGCCGGTCGGTTTTCACGATCGCAAGACGGCGGCGCGACTTGGACCCTTGGCTCTTTGAATCGCGATATACGGGCGATCGCTGTTGACCCCGCAAATGGTCAGAATATTCTCATTGGCGGAAGCACCAACTTCGGCTTCGACTACGGAAATCTTCGCTCGGAGAACGGCGGACAGTCCTTCTTCGGCAATCCCTTCGATGGGCTCGTCAGCCGCAATATCTTCGATCTGACTTTTGACCGTTCCGATCCGACAGTAGCCTGGGCCATTGGTTATCTGAACGGACTCTGGTCGCTCTGGCTCAGTACGAACGGCGGGGTTGATTTCGGGTTCCATCCGCTTTTCTTCAACCAAGTCCGCATGACCCAGGTTGAGGTCGACCCCACGGCCTCCGACCGCATCTATCTGGGAACCGAAGGCGCAGGCATCCAACGCTCGACGCCTTCACAGCCGGCCTTCAGTTATGCCAATGCTGGTTTCCCGAACGACGGCGCGGTGACGATTGCGTCGTTGGCTATCGCGCCTGACGCGCCCGCTAATTTACTCGTGGCCACCGAGCTCGGCGTCTACCGCAGCGACAACTACGGCGATACCTGGCAGCCCTCGACTGAAGGACTCCCGGCACAAAGCGTGCGCCAAGTCTTCATGGGTAATGGCGTTGCTTACGCCGCCACGCGCGGCGCGGGTCTGTACAAGAGCACCGACCATGGCATGACCTGGGGCCCGAGTACGCGCGTGAAGTTAGATCCGGCGGCGATCGTTCACGGCGCAAACTTCCGGGGCGGGGGACTAGCCCCTGGGCAGATCGCCTCCGTCTTCGGGAGCGCCTTCTCTGAAGGCGTAGAAGTCGCCCAAGCCATTCCGCTGCCGTTGGATTTAGCGGGGGCGTCGCTTCGCGTCAAAGACGGCCTGGGAGTCGAGCGGACGGCCGCGCTCTTCTTCGTTAGCCCCGGCCAGATCAACTTTGAAGTCCCGGGCGATTCCGCTCCTGGCGCCGGTACGCTCACCGTGCACTTCAGCGACGGCTCCGAAGCGACCGTCGATGTCCAAATCGTCGCCGTCAATCCCGGTCTCTTCGCCAGCGCTGGAACCGGTGAAGGCCCGGCAGCCGCTGTAGCTGTGCGCGTCGCCCCCAATTCGACGCAAACCCCGGTGGATGTGACCACCTTCAGCGACGGCCAACACCGCACCGTGCCCATCTCCGTCGGCAACGGCCAGGACCCTGTCGTCGTGCTGCTGTTCGGCACGGGAATCCGGGGAACCTCATCCGTTCAAGCGTTCATCAACGGCCAGCAGGCCCCAGTGGTCGGCTATGCGGCCCAAGCGGAGTACGTCGGCCTGGACCAGGTCAACGTGCAGATCCCCGATGTGCTTGCAGGCGCCGGCGTCGTCGAGGTTTACCTCGTCGTCGATGGCGTTCGCACCAATTCGGTGACGATCGAAATCCAGTAGCGTCGGCAAATTCACTTGACCGGCCCTCCAGGACCGCCTAGACTATAATTTAGTCTTGCCTAAATTTTAGACAAGGAGGCCGGTATTGACTGAGGCCATCGACGACTATCTCAAGACGATCTACGAGTTGGAAGAAGACGGCGGCCGCGCCAGCACGGCGCTGATCGCCAAACACCTTGAGATCGCCCCAGCCTCCGTCACCGGGATGCTCAAGAAGCTTTCCGAGAAGGACCCGCCGTGGATCGCCTACGAAAAGCATCAGGGCGCCAAGCTGACCGGCCGAGGCCGAAAGCGCGCCCTGGAGGTCATTCGCCACCATCGGCTCATCGAGAAATTCCTGCACGACTCGCTAGGCTACCGCTGGGACGAAGTCCACGACGAGGCCGAGAAGCTGGAACACGCCATTTCCGAGCGCTTCGAAGACCGCATCGCCGAGCAACTGGGCGACCCGATAGAAGACCCCCACGGACACCTCATCCCGCGCAAGGACGGCAGCATACCCGAGCGTTTGCAACAAGGCCTGCTTGAGTTGCCCGTCGGCTACTCCGCGCTGGTTCTTTGCGTCTCCGACCGCGACCCCGAAATCCTGCGCTACCTGTCGTCTTTAGGCATCCGCCCCGGCGTTGAGTTGCGCTTGGTGGAGAAAGGTCCCTTTGACGGTCCGCTGATGCTGCAAGTGGGCAGCGACGAGAAGATCCACGCCTTGGGCGTCAAGGTTTGCGCCGAAATTCAAGTAACGATGTCCGCCAAGGATGGCAATGCCGATGCTTGATTGGATCATCATCGCGGCGGCGTCGGCCCTTGTCTTTTGGCCTCGAATCGGGCTCGTAGCCTTGCTGCTCAGCCGCCGCGACCGGCTGCGGCGAGAGTTGGTCGAGGATGCCCTTAAACACGTCCTTTCCTGGGAACAGCGCGGCAAGTCAGCGACACTAGAATCCCTCTCCGGCGCCATGCACGCTTCATCAACGACAGCGCTGCAACTGTGTACGGACATGCAGAAGCGCGGACTGCTGCGCGTGGCCCCAGGCGGCTTCGCGCTCACGGCCAAGGGTGAACAACTCGCCCTACAAGTCGTTCGCGCTCATCGCCTGTGGGAACGCTATCTCGCCGATGACGCCGGCTTCCCGCTCGACAAGCTGCACCAAGCCGCCGAAAAGGCCGAGCATGGTCTCTCCGCCGACTACCTCGACGAACTCGAAGCCCACCTAGGACATCCGCAAAGCGACCCGCACGGCGACCCCATCCCGACGCGCGACGGACGTCTTGAGCAGCTACACGCCATCTCGCTCGCCGAGTGGCCTTCTGATCAATCGGCCCGCATCGTCCACATGGAAGACGAGCCGACGGTCGTTTTTCAGCAGATTCTGGCCGCCGGACTTCGTCCTGGCATGATCGTTCGCATCCTCGACCAAGACGAGGAACGATTGGTCATCAGCGACGGCGTCAATGAGCATCGCCTGGCGCCTGCCGTGGCAGCGAACATACACGTCCTTCCGACGGAACTCGGGCAGGACCTCCAGCGCGAGGCGACTTCGTTGGCGGACCTCAACAAGGGCGTCGTCGCTGAAGTCGTTGAGATTGACCCCAGTTGCCGCGGCTTCAGCCGCAGACGCTTGATGGACCTCGGCCTAACGCCCGGCGCAAAGGTTTCGGTCATTCTCGACAACACCTTCGGCGACCCGAGGGCCTTTCGCATCCGCGACACCACGATCGCTCTGCGCGCCGAGCAGGCCCGTTTGATCTGGGTCAGGCCATTAGCGCCCGCCGCCGACCGCGAAGGAGTAGCCGCGTGAGCAACCCCACGGGACACGATTGCGAAGCTTGCCCAGCGCACGCGCAACTCGCGCAGATGGGCGTTTCGCTCGCCAATACCGATTACCTCATCGCCCTGGCCGGCAATCCGAATACCGGAAAATCTTCCGTCTTCAACGCGCTCACCGGTCTCAACCAACACGTCGGCAACTGGACCGGCAAGACCGTCACCCGCGCCGAGGGCGCCTACGGCTACGCCGGCAAACGCTACAAGCTCGTTGACCTGCCCGGCACCTACTCGCTGCTGTCGGCGTCGCAGGACGAAGAGGTCGCCCGTAACTTTCTGCTCTTCGGCCAACCCGACTGCACCATCGTCGTCGTCGACGCGACCGCCCTCGAGCGCAATCTCAACCTCGCTATGCAGGTCTTGGAGATCACCGACAAGGTCGTCATCTGCGTCAACCTCATGGACGAAGCCAAGCGAAAAGGGCTGACCGTCGACGTGCGCAGTCTTTCGCGCGACCTCGGAGTGCCGGCCGTTCCGACCGTCGCCCGTACCAAAGAAGGTTTGCCGCATCTGGTGCAGACCGTTGCCGATGTCTGCAGCGGCGCCATCGTCACCAATCCCTTCCGCCCGGAACCTCCCGAGAAGGTGCGCCTCGCTGTCGAAGAGTTGGTTCCGATGATTGAAGAACTCGCTCCCGGCCTGCCCAACGCCCGCTGGGTGGCCATGCGTTTGTTGGACGGCGATCATCGGGTCCGCCAGGCGCTCATCTCCGGCGAACTCGCGCAATTGGAAGCATCGCAGTCGTCATCGGCTGAGGGTCACAGCCGCTTAGTGGCTTTACAGGGTTCACAGTGAGCGCTTCACCAACCACGCCGCAATCCGTTCTCGACCGCGCCGACAGTTTACGGCGGCAGCTTGGCGAAACCGTGCGCGACGACATGGTCGCCGCTCTCTACGAGCAGTCCACCACCATCGTGGACCGCGCGGTGAAGGGCCGAGGGTCGCAAAACTGGGATCTCGACCAGAGAATCGACCGCATCGTCACTTCCCAGCTTTTCGGACTGCCGATCATGCTGGTCATCCTGTCTTGCATCTTTTACCTGACCATCCTCGGGGCCAACGTGCCCTCGGCGATGTTGGCTAAAGTGCTGTTCGCCTTTGAGGACCTCGCCGCGGGCTGGTTCGACGCGCTAGGCTCGCCCTGGTGGCTGACGGGCTTTATCTGGCACGGCGTCTATCGCGGCCTGGCTTGGGTCATCAGCGTCATGTTGCCGCCGATGGCGATCTTCTTCCCGGTGTTCACTATCCTCGAAGACCTCGGCTATCTGCCGCGCGTGGCCTTCAACATGGACTGGCTATTCCGCAAGGCCGGCGCCCACGGCAAGCAGGCGCTGACCATGGCCATGGGCTTCGGCTGCAACGCCGCCGGAGTGATCGCCACGCGGGTCATCGACTCGCCGCGGGAACGGCTAATCGCTATCCTTACCAATAATTTCGTCCCTTGCAATGGACGCTACCCGACGCTGATTATGCTGGCGGTGATCTTTGTCGGCGCTGCGTTTCCGCCGGCATTCGCCGCAGTGGCGGCGGCGGGCACGGTTGTCGCCGTGGTGCTGTTGGGCGTGATCATGACCTTGATCGTTTCCTGGGCTCTCTCCAAGACGGTGCTGCAGGGCGAGGCCTCTGCGTTTACCTTGGAACTGCCTCCGTATCGGCGCCCCAGCATCCTGCGGATTCTCTACACCTCACTCATCGACCGTACGCTTTTCGTGCTGTGGCGGGCCATCATGACGGCCGCTCCCGCGGGCGCGGTGATTTGGGTGTTAGCGAACGTGACCTGGGGCGACGCCAGTTTGGCTCAACACGCGGTGAACTTCTTTGAGCCCTTCGGTTGGGCGCTAGGCCTGGACGGAGTCATTATCCTGGCCTACATCATTGCCATTCCGGCGAACGAAATCGTCGTGCCGACGATGATGATGGCCTACCTGGGCACGGGCATGATGACCGAGCCCAGCTCCTACGACGACATTCGCAGGATCCTCGTCGTCGAGCACGGCTGGACCATGCTGACCGCCGTGTCGCTCATGCTGTTCTCGTTGCTGCACAACCCCTGTGCGACGACGATCCTGACCATCTGGAAAGAGACGCGTTCGGCCCGCTGGACGACGATCGGCGCGCTGCTGCCGTTGGCCATCGCCTTCGTGGTCTGCTTTGTCGTCGCTACGGTTTGGCGGTTCGTCGCCTAGGTCGTCGCTGTTTAGCCGAAAAGTCGCTGGATGATCGAATAGCCCATCATCACTGCCATGACGCTGGCGCTGATCCACAAGGCAAGCGTGACCCAGCCCTTGGGCAGGATCGACGAAGGCATGTGCTTGTAGCGCAGGTACACCGTGGCGAAGCCGATAACCGGCAGCATGAAGGCCTGTGCGATGCCGCCGATCTTGACCATCAACACGGGATCGCCCACGACCATGAAATAGACCGAGGGCACGAACAGCAGCAGCACCACAAACAGCCGAATCATCTTCAGCCGCAGGGCATAGTTCCGCCGGTCGTAGATACCCATCATGCCCACGAAATCCGCGAACACGCGGCAGTGGGCAGCCGTGGAAGAGAAGACCGTCGAGTACAGAACCGCGACGGCGCCGACCAGGAAGATCGGCAGCGACCACATTCCCAGCGTCTGCGTGTAGAGGTTCGACAGCGTGTCGATCATCTGCGAACCGGCCGGCATCAGTCCCATGCCGTTGAGCACGCCCGCACCGAGCAGATAGAAGGCGACCGTGGCGAAGGTGTAAACGATCATCGAAGAGATGACGTCGACGCCCATCACGTGCACCCAACCGTGGGCACGACGCTTCCATTCCGGCGATTCGTCTCGTGGGCCTGTGTAGCGCGCGTAGCCCTTCTCGATGCACCAATAGGGATACATCACCAACTCAGTGCCGCCGACGCCGGTAATGCCAAAAGCCGCAACGGCGGTTGCGATTCCGGCTTCGGGAAGATGGAACGACAATCCGACAGCTACATCGGCGATGTTGAAGTACTCCGGCAGCATGAATAGGATCACGGTGCAGCCGACGGTCATCACCGTGAAGAAGACCACCAGTATCGTGGCCACGCGTTCGACCACCGAGTACCTTCCGCCGATCAGCAGGCCTACTGTCAAGAAATTCAGGATCCAAACCCAAGCGTTAATCGGGATCTCGGTGAATTCGCGGTTGAGAACCTCGCCAATACCGCCCATCATGGCCCCGATCTGCATCAGCGTTGCGACGACCATCACAAACCAACACCAGACCATCCACGAAACTTTCCAGCGCGGACCCGGGATCCGGTCGAACGCTTCCAGAGTGGTCTCGCCGGTGGCGATCGAGTAGCGTCCCAGTTCGTTTTGGACGACGATCTTGATCAGGCAGCTGATGATGATCAACCAGAGCAGCGTGTAGCCGACTTCGGCGCCCAGCACCGTGGTGGCAATCAGCTCGCCCGATCCGACGATCGACGCCGCCAGGATCATGCCTGGTCCGATGCGTTTTAGAATCTCGCCGAAGGCTACGGGAGGTTCTTCAATGTGCTCTTTAGTTCGCTTGTAGGGATCGAGGTAGGTTGGTTCGGCCATGTAGACGTACGTCGAATGCTACCCCACGCCGCAGCTGGGCCGCAATCAATTGCCCCTTAGAATGTACTATCTTTAGCAATCGCGGAAGCGGGGGAGCGTGTACACTAGAGCGTCGTCCTGGTCGCAGCTCGACGCGGCGGATGGCGTAGCCCGGCTCTTCGCTCTTGGATCGACGAAACTCGTTCTGTTTCAATAAGTTGAGTCAGGTAATAATTTTGGAACCGCTGGCCGCCGCCATCCGTCTCACTGATTGCGATGGCAACAATGACTGCAATCATGCCGGCTTCGGCCGCGACCGGCGCTCAAACTAGAGGGAAGGTGGCTTACCAGGACAGCGCTGAGGCGGCGATCATTCGCCGCGCGCAAAAAGGCGACGAGCTTGCTTTCCAGCAGATCGTCGAACGCTACCAGTCCAAGGTGTTTTCGATCATCTACGGCATCCTCCGTAGACGCAACGACGCCGAAGACATTTCCCAACAGGTTTTCGCCAAGATCTTCACCTCGCTAAAGGGCTTCGATTTCCGATCGTCCCTGCTCACCTGGGTCTACAAGATCACGGTGAACGAGTGCTACGATTACCTGCGTAAAAAGAAGGTTCGCAAGCTGGTATACGAGGCTGACCTCGGCGAAGACGACCAGCGGTCGATCGAGAATTCTCACCTGGCGACCGATCGCGGCATGTCCATCGACGTGGCCACCGAGAAGCGCGAGTACTTGATGAAACTCCTGGAGCGCGTCTCCGAAGAAGAGCGCACGCTGTTGATCCAGAAAGAGGTCGAGGGCTTGACCGTCCAAGAACTCTCTGAATTGACCGGCGTCAACGCCAACACGATCAAGGTAAAATTGTTTCGCGCGCGGCAGAAGCTTGTCCAGGCCGCGCAGAAGCTAGACAGAGCAACGGCGTGATCACCATGGATTCCTTTATACAAGAGCATCTAGAAGACTACTTGGACGGCCGCCTCAACGAGCAAGACCTGGCTGAGTTCGAAAGACGATTGACCGCGGACTCCGAAGCTGTGGCCCAATTGGCTCTGTTTCAGGAAACGTCGGATTTGTTCAACACGTTTCGCGTGGACCCCAACGAGGATATGGAGCCGGCCCCCGGTTTCTACTACCGTGTGAAGGAGCGGATCGACGCCGAGCGCGGCGAATCCTTCTGGTCCTTCCTGTTGCAGCCGGTCATGATTCGCCGGTTTGCCTTCGCTGCGATGATGTGGATGGTGATGTTGGGCTCGGTAGCGGTCTTCCACGACGATACGACGGCACAGAGCGTAGAACTGGCCGACAGCATTCTAAAGCAGCAACCGCCTCAGCAGTACGACGTCCGCATGGGCTATAACCTCGAAGCCAATCGTGATTCGATGCTGACGGTGCTGGCTTCCGCACAGTAGAAAAGGTTTTATTGATGAACAGTCATGGGCGAGCGTTTGGATTCATCGCGATAGTCTTTGCTATCGGCGTGGCCTCCGGCGCGGTGGGTATGCACGTCTATGAGTTGAAGATGCACACGCCGCCGGTGATTACCATCGATTATCAAGAGGATTCGCACGCGGCGCTGGACGAGATGGCAAAGCAGTTGCGGTTGGATGACTCACAGCGCGAACGCGTGCAGACCATCTTGGACGAGTGCATCATGGAAGAGGCCGATCTGCTGATGCGCGTCAAGCAAATCCAGCAAACCGGCCGGGGCCGCATTCTAGAAGTGCTCGAGCCCGATCAACGCGCGGACTTCGAAACGCTCTTCAGTCGGGCCTCCGGCAAGTAGCGTCCTACCAACACCTGATGGTTTTTAAGAACGTCGTATCCCAAGCCTCGTTTCTCCCCGACAAGATGGGTAAAGCGGACCTGCTGTGGGGCGAGCACATCTTCGCCGGCTTGAATTGCTTTGAACCTGGTCAGGAGCACAAGCTACACACCCACGCAGGTCAAGATAAGCTGTACTACGTCGTCGAAGGGCAGGGAATTGTGCTTGTCGGCGAGGAGGAAACATCGATCTCCGCCGGAGACCTTGTCCTGGCCAGAGCCGATGAACTCCATGCGCTGCGCAACTCGGGCTCGGAACGCCTGATTGTGATGGCCATCATGGCCCCGCCGCCCAAAAGGAAATAGATCCGGCTAGACGTACGTCAGCCAGCCGAAGCGGTCTGCCGCTTTGCCGGTGAGGATGTCGTCGAAGGCCGTCTGCAGCTTGTGGGTGATGGGACCTCTGGTACCCGAGCCGATGGCGATCTTGTCGACCGAACGGATTGGAGTCACTTCAGCAGCCGTGCCGGTGAAGAACAGCTCATCGGCGATATACAACCACTCGCGCGGAATCGCCTGTTCCTTCACTTCAATACCGGCCTCACGGGCCAAGGTGATTACCGTGTCGCGGGTGATGCCGGGCAGGGCGGAAGTGCCCAACGTCGGCGTGTAAATGATGCCGTCACGGATCAAGAAGATGTTCTCGCCGCTCCCTTCCGACGCATAACCTGCCGCATCGAGAGCAATGCCTTCGGCATAGCCATTGAGCACGGCTTCCATTTTGATCAGCTGCGAATTCATGTAGTTCGCGGCGACCTTGGCCATGGCGGGCAGGGTATTAGGGGCGATGCGCGTCCAAGACGAAACGCAAACGTCGACGCCTTGCTCGATCGCCTCAGCGCCCAGGTACTTGCCCCATTCCCAGCAGCAGATAAAGATCTCGATCGGGTTCCTCAGCGGCAGGACGCCCATCTCGCCATAGCCGCGAAATACCACGGGACGGATGTAGCAGCTCTTCAGTCCGTTGACGCGCACAATCTCGCTGCAAGCGTCGGCCAATTCAGCTTGCGTGAACCGAGGAATATCCATGCGGTAGATCTTCGCGGAATCGAACATCCGACGAATATGCTCTTTGATACGAAACACTGCAGGGCCTTTAGCAGTCTCATAGCAGCGGATACCTTCGAAAACGCTGGAACCGTAGTGCAGCGCGTGCGTCAGTACATGGACGTTTGCGTCGCTCCAGTTGATCAGTTCACCGTTGCGCCAAATTTTTTCTGTGGGTGTAATCATCCCGAGTTGTGCGCCAGGAGGCGTACTTTCGATTATGTCATGGACTCAAGAACAGTTCGACTTGAAGACGTACTTTCGACCCGGACATCGAGTATTTGATCAGACAGGCAGGTCGTGTAGCATGAGGCCAGGACCGCAAAAGTTTATGCCTCGAAAGCTCGTTTTTACCATCGTGTTAATGCTCGGCGCCCAAGGGCTCTGGGCCCAGCCAAAGCCAATCCAACCGGGCTTCAATCTGTTCTCCAAAGATCAAGATGTCCAGTTGGGCAAGGAGGCGGCGACCGAGGTGGAGAAGGAAGTTCAGGTCGTGGACAATCCCCGTCTGACGGAGTACGTCAACGGTATTGGGCAACGGCTAGCCAAGGTCTCGCAAGACCCGTCCTATCCGTTTACTTTCAAGGTGATCGCCGACCCGAATATCAACGCCTTTGCCTTGCCGGGCGGCCCGATCTACATCAACTCGGGGACGATCGCTGCCGCGGACAACGAGGCGCAATTGGCGGGCGTCATGGCCCATGAAATTGCACATGTCGTGCTCCGTCACTCGACCAATCAAGCGTCGAAACGGCAGATCTTCCAGTTGCCGGCGGCGTTGGCTGCCGGAGCGTTGGGCAACAGCGGCGGGCTGTTAGGTTCGCTGGCGAATGTCGGCATCGGCTTCGGCCTGAACTCGGTATTCATGAAATACTCGCGGAGCGCCGAGCACGACGCGGATATCGTTGGCGCGCGCATGATGGCTGCCGCCGGCTACAGTCCGGTCGAAATGGCCAAGTTCTTCCAGAAGCTGGAGGAGTCGGGAGGGGCAAGCGGACCTCAGTTCCTTTCCGACCACCCGAACCCCGGCAATCGCGTCCAGTACGTCAGCGAAGAGATTCAGTCCTATCAGAACGGCAACTACACGACCAACTCACGGGCGTTCGCAGGCATGAAGTCCATCGCCGCGGGAATCAAACCCGTCGCGAATCAAGCCGTTGCGAAGCCAGCCAGCACCAACGGCGTCCAGCAGGGCACGACTGCGGCAGCAGCAGGGGTTGCGGGGCGAGTGAGCGGGCCCGGGTTTGAGCTGCAGCCGCCCAACGGCTGGCAGGTCTTTCGCGATGAAAAAGACGGCAGCGCCACGATCGTGCCCTCAAACGGGGTGAACCGTACCGCGAGAGGCAATACCGAGATCGTACGGGGCATCCTTACCGGCTACTTCGACGCCCAAGGAAGCACGTCGCTCTCGGCCGCAACGCAGAATTTCATCGGTGATTTGAGAAAGTCGAATTCCGGGTTGCGTCCTAGGCCGGGCGAGCAGAAGTCGTTTCATGTGGACGGTTCGCCCAGTCAGAGCAACTTTCTCGAAGGACCCTCGACCACGATTCGCGGCGCTAACGAGAATGTTTGGCTGGTCACGACGCAGCGGCCGCAAGGCCTGTTCTACCTGGCGATGATCTCGCCCGCGGACGAGTACGGCTCGCTGTATCCGGAATTTCAAGCAACCCTCGACTCGATTCGATTTACCGAGGGCCCGCAAGTCTCAGCTCCGGCAGCTCCAACTGCGCCAGCGGCGGTTGCCGGCATCTACACAGGGCAGGGGTTTGTGATGCCGTATCCCCCGGACTGGACGGCAGTGACCGCGGAGCAAGGCATCGGCGTACGCATCACCCCGGCGGATGGCATTGTACGTCAGAGCGATGGCTCGGAGTCCATCGTGCGCGGGCTGATAGCGGGATCCTACGAGACCGGAGAGTCCCTGGAGGCGGCAACGACGAGCTTGGTGACCGGTTTCCAATCGAACAACCCGGGATTGAACCTGGTTCGCGGTCAACGCAGACCGATTACGGTCGACGAGAAGCCGGGAGAGAGCCTTTTTCTGGAAGGGCCTTCGAAGCTGGCGGAACAGACCACCGAGTACGTTTGGCTGGTGACGGCCAAGCTGAATACCGGGCTGTTCTACACGGTGATGATCGCGCCGGCAGACGAGTACGAGTCGCTGTACCCGATGTTCGAAAAGACGGTGAACGGGTTGACCTTGGAATAGCCCTTGTCGTCCGTTCATAGCGGCGCGATGACCGCCATTGTCCACCAATGTCCGCGAGACATGCGGATATGTCCGGCCGAAATTCTCGTAACTGTCTTATAATCCACAACTTAGTTCCGTCGGACGCTGAAAACGTGGACATTCGCCCCATCCCGAACGCAAAACAGCCCGCTCTTTCGAGCGGGCCGTTTTGGTTCCAGATTAGCAGGCGGCTACAAGCTGGCTGGCTTGAAATCGTCCAGTTGCTGATCGAGGTAGGCTTGGGCTTCTTGGCTCGTCTGGAAGGACCGCTCGCCGCGGAAACGTTTTGGGCGTTCGGCTTCCAACTCACATTCGACGACCTTGAGGCCCTGATCGAAGATGACGTCAGAAGAGAGAAGCGTTCATAGCCAACTGTGGCGGAATTGGAGGGCAGTTGCCGCCAGCCTCCTGGACGACGCACGCCTGTTACCTAGTGTCAATGATTGTATCAGTTGACATAATATATCTTATCAGACAACTAAAGCCAGCCATCCCTGGAGAGGAGGGTTGGCAGGTCTTTGGGGTCTGGGACAGTCCGGACGGTCATGCCGGCAGCTGTGGCGGAGGCGATGCCTGAGCGGGAGTCTTCGTAGACGGTGACGGAGGCTGCGACGAGTTCGGAATGGCCGTGATCGACGCGCAGCCGCTCCAAGCCGGTCAGGTACGGTTCGGGATGCGGCTTGTGCTGAGAGACGTCCGCGGCGCAGACCAGTACAGACAGGCGGTCGCGCAGGCCGGCGGCAATCAGCGCGGGCTCAACCTCTGTGATAACGCTTGAGGTAATGACTCCAATCGGCAGATGATTAGGAAGTTGCCTGACGGCTGCTGTCGTCTCAGGAGTGATCACTAACCGTTCGTCAGCATACAGCCGAAAGTAGGCTTCTTTGGTCCGAGTCGCTTCAACGACCAGCTCGGGGGTGTAGTCGACGCCGGCCTCTTGGAAGAACGTCTCGGCGGCCCAGCGGCCGGTCTGACCAACGAACCGCAAGACATAATCATCCCAGTCGGTATGGGCCCCGAACGGCTTGACGGCGTGCAGCCAGGCTTCGTAGTGCAGCGGCTCGCTATCGACGAGTGTGCCGTCGAAGTCGAAAAGGATAGCCTTGGGGGAATTGCTCAAGGACCATTTTATCAAGCGGTTGGACAGGAAGCTGCGAAAGAATCCATCTGGCACGGCAACCGGCTCGATAGAGCTACAGGTACTCGTTTTCGCGTTAGGACGTTGGACGCGAAACGGCTGAGCCAGCGGTCGCAAAACGCGAGCTCGTCCCTGGCGACGGTGTATACACAACTTCCGGGGCACTTCCCTGCCCGATTTCAGACCGGGTTTTGGCGCAGCCAGGCTTTGACCGACGGACCAACAGGCTCTCTAGCGAGACGCTGGACGTCTTCGATGGAGTCGACGTCGCGCCACAGAGGCGTCAGATGGGTTTGGTAGCCCTGAGCGTCGAAGGCGGATCGGGTCTGGGCGAGGGTTTGATGACTGGACCAAGCGACATCGTCAAACATCCCGGGATGCGGCTGTCGGCAGCCGACCAGATAGTAGCCGCCGTCTTCGGCAGGACCGAGGACGGCGTCGTTTTCATTTTCGAGCAGAGCGAACGCAGCATGGATGTACGCCCTGGGCAGCGTCGGACTGTCGGTTCCAATAATGACAGATGACTTGAAGTCTTCTCCATTAAGAACCTGCAAACAAGACAACATACGCTGCCCGAGAAAGGATCCTACTTGGAGCTGAATGGGACGGCTGCCCGCCAGGGCTTCGAAACCTTCCCAGGGCTGATCGACGAAGAGATAGGCTTCAACATCGGGAAGCGTTGACGCCAGGGCCCAGGTGTCCTCTACCATCGCCCAATAGAGGCCGGCGGCCTGTTCCGGAGACAACGCCGGGGTGAGGCGAGTCTTGACCTGGCCGGGGATCGGCCGCTTTGCAAATACCGCGAGGGCTGCCGGCAAGGTGGGAGTCTCTCGAATCGGGGAGGACTATAGTCCCCCTATGGTTAAGAGTTATACCAATTAAGGTTAGGTACATCCCGAGGCCGAAAACGCCGCGATCTGTTAGTAGCCGCCATCTCTCCCATGTCCGATCATCGCCCTGAGAGGAGACGCCTTCCGGGCCTTCGCCTAGGAAGTGGAGTGCGACCTCACGATGACGACATTAGCATCGAGAGTTGAACCGCACCCATCCTGGAGCGTTACGGAGCGCGTCAACTGGCTGTTTACACAGCTGTTGATGGCTGCACTGTGGCTCGGCTTCTTCTGGTTTGGCGCGAAGATCTTTCGCGACAGCCCGATAGATGAGGTGGTTGATTCACTGATCTGGCTTGCCCAGGCGACGTGGCTTTATCTCGCGGCGCTGGCGCTTTGGGTCGGTTTCAACATCGTTCTTTATCAGTGGCGCGGTCCGGCGAGACCGAACGCGCAGGCGACAACGGTCTTTTCGCAAGACTACTTCGGGCGACGCATCACGCTGGCGCCGGAGACGACATTGCGCGACAGCCATCTCATCGTGGAGATGAAGGAAGGCGCGAAGGTGTACGGCCATGAAGACGCCGGCGGCGCCGTCGCCGACGCCTGAGCCTCCGCGAGGACGCCCGATATTGGTCCGGTCGCAGACCGAGAGCGCCGCTGAGGAGCGGACGCAAGCTGTTGGTGCATAACCGATGCTTTGGCTGATTAAGGCAATCGAGGAAAGCCACCTCTACTGGCTGGCGGTACAGTTTTACGGCATCTACCCCATCGTCACCAGCTTGATCTGGATCACGACGGCGATGACGTATTTCTTCCGTCACGACCTGGGTGAACAACGGGACGACGACTCGTTCACGCCGTTCGTCAGCATCCTCACACCTGCGTACTACGAGGAGGCCAGCATCGCCTCGGCGCTGCGCGGTCTGACCAGCATCGATTACCCAAACTATGAGGTGATCGTCATTAACGACGGCTCCAAGGATCGGAC
Source organism: uncultured Acidobacteriota bacterium (assembly GCA_963805925.1). Lineage (GTDB taxonomy): Bacteria > Acidobacteriota > Terriglobia > Bryobacterales > UBA6623 > CAMPKL01. Next base: position 431,102 of record CAWDWB010000010.1, on the reverse strand, counting down.
TGTCGAACGCGTAAAGCCTTTTCTTTCAGATCCTCGCGTACGACTTCTTGATAAGAAGTTTAATGAAGGAAAAGCGATGGCGTTGAATGATGCCGTGCCCTGCGCGAAAGGCGATTTGATCCTGGTGATGGACGCGGATACGATTCCGGAACCGCAGGTTCTGAAGGTGATGGTGCAACACTTCCGCAGTCCGAATGTGGGCGCGGTGGCCGGCAATGCACGGGTCCGCAACCGCAATAATTGGCTTTCGCAGTTGCAGGCCGTGGAGTTCAGTTCGGTGATCGGCCTGCTGCGGCGGGCGCAACGCGTTTGGGGTCGAGTGATGTGCGTTTCGGGCGTCTGCGGCATGTTCCGCAAGGACGCATTGCTGCAGGCGGGCCTGTATTCGCCGGGAATGTCGACAGAAGACATCGACCTGACCTTCAAGCTGCAGATGAACAACTTCGAAATCCGCTACGAGCCGCGGGCGTTGGTGTGGATGGAAGTGCCGGAAGACGTGAATGTGCTGTGGAAGCAGCGCTGCCGTTGGGCGGTAGGGCTCGGCCAGGCGCTCAAACGCCATATGTCGATCCTGTGGACGCCGAAACACTACCGGCTGTACCCGGTGTATGTCGAGAGCTTCCTGTCAGTGTTGTGGGCCTGGGTGTTTGTGGCGATTACGAGCTTTTGGGCGGTCGGCATGCTGTTCGGGCATAGTCCGTACGGAGGCTCGCCGTTCCCGAACTACTGGGGCGTGATGATCTTCGCTTGCTGCCTGGCGCAGTTGCTGGTGGGCGTGGTGATCGACGCAAAGTACGAGCGGGACATCATCTATGAATTCCCGTTCGCGATTTTCTACCCGTGCTTCTACTGGATGATGATGTCGCTGTCGAGCGCCATCCACTCGACGAAGGGCTTTGTGAAGCGCCTGAATTTGTCGGCGCCTGTGACGTGGAGATTGGAGCGTCAAAATGCGGAGTAATCGCATGACGCTGTGGCTGTTGAGCCTGGCCATACCGGCAATGCTGGCGGCGCAGACGACCCCATTGCAGCAAGCGTGGAGTCTGGCGGACCGCGCGAGAGAGTTGGCGCGTTCAACGCAGCCGCAAGACTCGCTGCCGCTGTATGAAGAAGCGATGAGTCTGGCCCCCGAAGAGTGGACGATCGAAAGAGACTACGGTGTGGCCTTGGGGTGGTCGGGCCAGTATCGCAAAGCGGCGATCGTATTTCGCCGCATTCGACAGGCGCAGCCGGAGCAGCCGTCCTGGGCGCGTCTGGAGATGGCCAACGCCGAACTATTTGGCGGAGACGCCCCTGATGGCGGTCGATCTCTACGAGAGCCTGATCGATGAGGGCGACCTGCGCGAGGGCGTTCTGACGCGCCACGCCCTAGCGCTGAGGCGAGCGTCGCGCAGAAACCAGGCGCAGCAGGCCTACCGCGACGCCTTGGGTTACTATCCGGACTCCGAAACGGCGGCTATAGGCCTTGTCGAGATCTTGCTGGATCGCCGGCAGATCGATGAAGCGCACGCCTTCCTGGCTACGTGGTCGCAGGGACGGGACCGCAGCTCGCAGATTCGGGCTTGGCGCGGGTGGTTGTTGACTCTGCTTGGCCGTTTTGATGAGGCTCAGGAGCTGTTTGACACGATTCCGGCGGCTGACTGGAACGCGCAGGCGTCCATCGTGGGGCGCGCGCTCGCAAGACGCTTCCGGGCGGAGCCGCCGCTGGTGGCGCAATCGGCGACGTTGCCTCTGGCGCCCGCTCCGAGCGAGTTAGCGACGAATCTGCCGGGAGCGGAGACGGGACGCTCGCTGAACGTACAGTCCGTCGCCCTGGCGGCGGAAGGCGTCGCGTTGGCCCGCGAGGGGGAGGGCGACCTGGGAATCGCCTACCTGAGGCGCGCGGTAGCGATGGCGCCCTATCACCTGGGCGTACGGCGAGATTATGCGGTCGTATTGACCTGGAACGAACGCTACGTGGAAGCGCAGCGGGAGTTCGACTATGTTTTCGAACAACAACCCAGCCAACCGGTGTGGGCCAGATCGGACCGGGCCCAGGCGGAATTGTTTGGCGATCATCCCAAGATTGCGCTCGAGATGCTCAACGAGCTGCTGGCCGACGGCTATGTGGATGAGAAGAACCTCGTCCGCAAGGGTTTGGCGCTGCGTTGGAGCGGACAGCCGAAAGAAGCCGAGCGGCTATACACGCAGATTTCGGCCCTCTATCCTGAGTCCAGCGCGGGGCCGGACGGGTTGATCCACTCGTTAGCGGATCAGAATCGGCTGGGATCAGCGATCAAAGCGGCGGACGAGAGCCTAACTCGACTCCCGGACCGCTGGGACCTGGTGAAATCGCGCGCGCAGGTTCTCAACTGGGCGGGACGGCACCTGCAAGCCGAAAAGACCTTGGCGTCGTTGCCGGAAGAGAACGCGCAGCAAGGCGATGCCCTGCACCACATGGCCCTGGCGGCCCGTTGGTCCGACGACGCACGGATGGCCACGGACTATGCCCGCACGTTTGCGCAGCGCTATCCGGGTGATCGCGAGGCGTACCGGCTGCGGGATGAATTGGAATACGAGTACGGCTATGCGTTCCAGACACGGGCCGATTACTTCGCGGACACGGATGATTTCGTTTCGCAGGGGATCCGCCAGCAGTTTGAAGCGCCCCTATCGGTTAGCCATCGCCTGGAGTTCGGGGTGAACCGGCAACTGTTTACCCAGCGAGGCGAGAGTGCGAGCTGGACGACCTACGGGGTGGGCTGGACCGGGCACGTGGCGCGCAGGCTCACGACGCACGCGCGGGCGGGTCAGGTGCTTTATGGCAACGGGGTCAAGGAAAGCAGGCTGAGTCTGGATGCTTCGGCGAGTTACCTGGTCTCGGACCGGGTCCGACTGCGCGGCGGTTTGGGACAGGAGCCGACGACGGCGTTCCACGCCCTACAGCGGCAGGTTCAAACCCAATACGCTTACGCCGAAACGGATTTGCGCCCAACGCTTAAGACGCAACTGGGCATGAGGTACGCCACGACCGCCTTCGGTTCATCAACGACCAGGCAGAGCTTTGATTTTTCGGCATTCCGGCGCATTGTGGACAAGCGCATGATTCGGGTCCGGGTGGGAACGCGCAATGGATGGGTGGCGCACGATCGGCCAAGCAACGATGTCTACAGTCCCGCTTTTGTGCGCACGCACCTGGGGGCGCTGCACCTGGAGGGACGTGTTCCGGGTGACATCGACTACGTGGCGGAATTCGGAGCAGGCGTTCAGATGGAAGCGGGGGCGCCGCGGACGGTTCCTTTCAGTTCCACCGTCGAGATTGCCAAGAGATTGCGGCAGAACATCTGGCTACGGTTGCAGGGCGGGCACTCCAACTCGGCACTGGACCGCACGAATGCGGGCCTATCGTCGTACCGCATGTCGTACGCCAGCATTCAGCTCGACTATCGCTTGAAACGGGAGTTCTAATGAGTGGCGGCGCTGTACGCCTAGGTGTGTTGCTTGCCTTGGGCGGCTTGTTGCTTTCTCACGGCTCCGCGGCGGAACCGTTCAACTTTTCGGCAGAGAGAACGAAGCGCAGCGTGGCGATCACCTTCGACGATCTGCCGGCGGCGAAGAGTTCGTTTCAACCGGAGCTGCTCAACGACCCGAAAGCATTTATCCGGCGCAGCGAGAAGGTGCTCCGCGAACTGCACAAGATGAAGGTCCCGGTGGCCGGCTTTGTGAGCAGTTCGTTCCAACCGAAGACTTGGGATCTAAAGGATGTACACGCCCTACTGGGCGTGTGGGAGAAGGCAGGGGCTGTGTTGGGCAATCACACGACATCGCATCGGGATTATCACGAGATGAAGCCGGAGGCTTACTTCGCGGACATCCTGAGCGGCCAGCAGTTCCTGGAGTCGGTGTTGGGCAAACCGCCCGCGGGCCAGAAGTACTTTCGGGCGCCGTATTTGCACCGCGGCGCGAACCAGGCAGCGCGCGAACAGTTGGCGCAGTATCTCGAGGAGCACGGGTACAGAATTGCTCCGGTGACGATCGATTTGCAGGATTGGATGTTCGCGGAAGTCTATACCTGGGCGGAGTCGAATCACGATTTGCGCCGCAAGAATGCAGTGGCGAAGGCGTACTTGGAGTATCTGGAAGCGAGCATTGAGCACTACGCGCTGCTGTCTGCGGCGGTGATGGGGCGGCAAACGCCGCACGTAGCTCTATTGCACGCGAGCGCACTGAACTACGACCACATCGATGAAGTGATCGAACGGTTCAAGCGTCAAGACTTTGAGTTCATCTCGTTGGAGTCCGCGCTGCTGGACCCGGTCTATCAACAGATGCCGTCAGCGTCCGGCTCGTGGATACGAGGTTGGCAGGAGCAAGAGGGACTGCCCTGGGTGGCCGCCCCAATGCCGCAACGCTATCTCGGGTCGCTGTACACGGACTACCAGAAGCGACCGCTAGAGAAGCGTGGCCCGGCGCTCCAATAAGACGACATCGCGCCAACTGTCTCCGTGGCGGCCGATGTTGCGCAAAATGCCGACTTCGCGGAAACCGTTCTTTGCGGTCAAGGCCAGGCTGGGCTTGTTCTCGGGGAAGATTTTGGCCAGCAGAGTCCAATAGCCGGCCGCTTCGCTTTGGCGGATGAGTTCCTCGAGCGTGGCGGAACCCACACCGCGTCCGCGCCATTTGGCCATCACGTAAACCGATGCTTCGGCAACGCCTTTATAGACGGCCCTGTTCGAGAACGGAGACAAAGCGGCCCAAGCAACGATCACGCCATGGTCGACGGCGGCAATGCGGCAGTCGGCGTTGTGGGCGGCGTCCCAGCGCCGCCAAGTCGGCGCTTCGCTTTCAAACGAGGCTTGGCCGGTGGTCAGGCCCTCCAGGTAGATCCGCCTAACTTTGTTCCAGTCGGCGCTCTCGATTGGTCGAAACTCCAAATTCATGGCTGATGCGCTTTAACTTCCTTTGCCCCGCGGAACGAATGGTTGACTCTGTTCTAGGCGCTGCAGATCCTCTTCGGTGATGCTCGCGCCCTCTTCCTGATACTCGTCGTCGACGTTGACCCGCCATAGGTCGTAGCGGCTTCCGTTGATATTCTTCACCGCCAGCATCGCCGTGAGCATCGAGTGATCTTGGTTGTTGTAGCGATGCATGCCGTTGCGGCCAACGAGTTGCAGATTAGGCAGCCGCTGCGAAACAAAGTCGCGAATGAGGGCAACGGCCGTCGAGTAACCGGCGTCGTAAACAGGATAGGCCTTGGGCATGCGCACGACTGCGCCGTCCATCACGTTCGCGCCGCCGAGCAGGCCGAGAGAGGCGATCTCCTTGGCGCCGAGCGCGAGCAAGGCCGCGTCCGCCATGGACCACAGATCGTCGCCCTCGTGGCAGAAATATTCCAGGCCGAGGCAGCTGGTGTTGGGGTCGGGGACCATCTCGGGACTCCAGTTGCCGAAGTTCTGAATGCGTCCGAGTTTCACGGTCGGATCGTGAACGTAGACCCAGTTGTCAGGAAACAGGTCGGGTTTGTCAACGACCAGCGCGACCGTCAGGAAGTCGCGATAGCGCAATCGCTTGGCGGCGGCGAGCACCTCGGGCGGCGGGGCCGGAGTGAGCGCTTCGACCAGCTCATCCATGGCGATGCTGCTGATGTAGTCTGTACCCTCAAACGATACGGAGTCGGATTCGATCGAAGTGACTCCGTTGGCATCCCAGTGAATGCGGCGCACAGGCGTTCGCATGTGGACTTTGGCGCCACGCGCTTCCGCCATCTCCTTGGCCCGCTCCCACATCATGCCTGGGCCCAGGCGCGGATATTGAAACTGATCGATGAGGGTCTTGACGACCGCGTGCTTGCCCGACGCGGTTTCGCCGAACAGTGCGTTCTTGATGGCGGACGCGAGAGAGAGCCCCTTGATCCGCTGAGCGGCCCACTCGGCTTCAATCTCGGAACACGGCATACCCCAAACCTTTTCGGTGTAGGTGCGGAAGAAAATCTCGAATAGCCGACGTCCGAAGCGATTGCAGATCCAAGCCTCGAAGTTGTCCTCCGGGACGATGGGCCGAAGACGCGCCTTGGCGTAGCTGGCCATACACCGCGAGGTTTCCCACAGGCCGAGCCCAGAGAGCGCATTGAACGGTTTGAGCGGGTAGGAGAAGAACTTGCCCCGGTAGTAGATTCGGGAGAGCCGCCGGCGGAGGATGAGGTCGTCGCCCAGGATCTCGTTCCACAGATTCTCCACGATCGAAACCTTGGTGAAAAAGCGATGGCCGCCGATGTCGAATCTGTAGCCGCCGTGGGTAGCCGTCCGGGAGATGCCGCCGACGATGTCGTCACGCTCCAACACCTCGACTGCTATCTCGCTCTTCGAGAGAAGATAGGCTGCAGTGAGGCCAGCCGGACCTCCACCCATGACGATCACGCGAGGCGCGTGCATGCTCTCGTTCTCCCCACTCTTCCGACCACCAGCCCCTGGATCAAACGCCCAGTCTACCAGTGACGCCCTGCTGGATTTCACTCGTCCGTGCATGGACAGATGTTTCCCGGTATAATTCCCGGCCAGCACCCCGATGAACAAGTTTCTATTAGGCTTCTTTCTGCTGTTCGCCAGTCTTTCGCTGCTCGGGCAAGTGGAGTATACGCTCGGCCCAGACTCGGAGGCTCATGAAGGCGTCCCGCGAGGCAAAATCGAGCAATTCCAATGGAAGAGCGACATCTACCCGGGCACCGAGCGGGACGTGTGGGTCTACATCCCGGCGCAGTATTCCGCCGCGGACCCGGCCGCGGTGATGATCTTCCAAGACGGCGCTGGGTTTGTGAACACAGAACGATCTAACGCTTGGATGACGCCGGTAGTGCTCGACAACCTGATCCATCAGCACGAGATGCCGGCCACCATCGGCATCTTTGTGCAGCCTGGCGTGCTGCCTACGACGGGACCGGAACAACGCGAACGATACAACCGCAGCTACGAGTACGACGCCATCGGCCCGCGATATGCACGATTCCTGATTGAAGAGATTCTTCCCGAAGTGGCCCGCCGTTACGATTTGCGGCTTACGGAAGACCCGAACCTGCGCGCGGTTGCCGGGTCCTCGTCTGGAGGCATCGCCGCGTTCACCGCTGCTTGGAATCGTCCGGACGTGTTCCGGCGGGTACTTAGCTTCGTCGGAAGCTTCACGGACTTGCGAGGCGGCAATGTCTACCCGGGACTGGTCAGGAAGCGAGAACCGTTGCCTCTGCGGATCTACCAGCAGGACGGTCGAAACGATCAGGACATCTATGGCGGTTCGTGGTTTGACGCCAACCGGGAGCTCGCGGCGGCGCTGAAGTTCGCCGGCTACGACCATCAGTTCGTGGTCGGCGAAGAAGGCCACAATAACCGTCACGGCCGGGCGATTTTGCCGGACGCGTTGCGTTGGTTATGGCGGGATTGGACCGAGCCGATCCGGGCGAGCACCACCGCGGGGTCGCGCCACGTCGTGATGGAGATCCTCGAACCGGGCGAAGGCTGGCAACTTGTCTCTGAAGGCCACCAGTTTGCCGACGGCTTGGCGTTGGCGCCCAACGGCGATGTCTATTTCGCCGATCCGCAAGCACGGGAAATTTGGAAAATCGACGGGAAATCGGATGCCGTTTCCCTATTCAAGGGACGCAGCCAGCGAACGAACGGCATGATGTTCGGACCGGACGGCCGACTCTACACCTGCCGCAACGGAGCCCGCCAAATCGTAGCGATCGATGTGAGCGACGGCTCAGAAGAGGTCATTGCCGACGGCGTCGCCTCGAATGACATCGTCGTGGCCGCTTCCGGGGATATCTATTTCACCGATCCGGGCAACGGTAAAGTCTGGCTGATTAACAAGAAGCGCGAGGTAGTCGAAGTGCTGGACCGCGGGCCACGCTTCCCCAACGGCATCATGCTTTCTCCGGACCAGTCCATTTTGTCGGTGGCGGACTATCGCTCGAAATGGGTTTGGTCTTACCAAGTTCAGCCTGACGGTACGCTTGCGAACGGCCAACCTTTCCATCGGTTGGTTACCAGCGATGTTTCCGATGAATCGCTCGCAGGCGGTCTAACTGTGGACTCGGAAGGATTCCTGTACATCGCCACGGAGCAAGGGATCCAGATCAGCGACCAGCCGGGGCGGATCAACGCGATTTTGAACAAACCTCAAGCTAGCCTGGTGTCAAACGTGCTTTTCGCGGGCCCCGAACTACACACGCTGTATGCGACTTCCGAAGATAAGGTCTTCAAGCGCAAACTGCGCCGGAGCGGCGTGAAACCGTGGGAAAAGTCAGTTCCGCCCCGCCCCCGACTCTAAGCTGCGGTCTTTCGTCGGGCCCTCCCCAGCTTTTACCTAGACCTGTCTACGAAGAATTCCGGACCTCCCTTAGATCATTGGGATATAGCCGGTCATAGACCAGCGGCCGTACAAGTTGTATACGCGCTTGCGAAAGGACCGCTTTGCGGCCGGCTGCGAGCTTCTGTATGGCAGACAAGACCATTCTTTGCGTCGACGACAGCCCCACGGCGTTGTTGTCGATGACGAACGCCTTGACCGAGGTGGGCTACAACGTAATCACCGCCGCAGACGGCGAAGAGGCTTTGTTGAAGGCTCTCGAGTCGGCGCCGGACCTCGTCCTGCTGGACGTCGTACTGCCCAAGCGCAACGGCTTCCAAGTTTGCCGCCTGCTGAAGAGTTCGCCGGCCACCAAAGACATCAAGATCTTCTTGGTGACGTCGAAGACGCAGGACGCTGACCGCTATTGGGGCATTCGTCAGGGCGCGGACGCCTATCTAACCAAGCCGTTCGACGCGCAAGACTTGCTTCGCATCGTGGAGGAACACCTGCTGTGAACGCCGTAACCAGAACTCAAGCCGTCCCGCAGAGAAGGGCTGCAAGCGAGGCGATCGACCACATCGTCTTTCGGTTGGGTGAGCAACGCTATGCGGTTCCGGTGGGCAAAGTCGTGGAACTGGACAAGCCGCCGACGTGCGCAGTCGTACCGAACACCCCGAACTTCGTGTTGGGGGTCACCAACGTCCGTGGAGACATCTTGTCTGTCGTCGACTTGAGGGCGCTTTTGGGAATTGCAAGAGTCGTGCGCAACGATGCGGTTCGACTGCTAACTGTCCGCAGTGCGGATGGGGAAATGAGAACAGGACTAGTCGTCGATTCGCTTCAAGGGATGCGATCCGTGACACCCACCGCTCTGCGTTCGATTCAGAACCAGGGTGACGTGGACACTTCAGTCGCTGCGCAGGCGTTCGACGACAAAGACGGTGAGGTTCGGGTATTCGACGTCGATCGATTTTTCGACAGCCCGGAGATCAAGAGGCTAAGCGGCAGATGAAAGGGCGTGAGGAGGGACCGAGAGTGATCGGCCCACAGGAGCACTATCAATGAGTTTTCTGCGAGACCTAAAGATTGGCCAGAAGCTAGCGCTGGTCGTCTTGGTCATGGCGCTGCCCGTGGCCTGCCTGGTCTGGCTTTTCATCGATGCGCGCAACGTACAGATTGAGGCGACGCAACGTGAGATCCAGGGCATCGAATACCTCAAACCGCTGCGTACGCTGGTCGAGTTGTTGCCGAAGCACAGGGCAGCCGCGAACGCTTATCTGTCCGGGGAGTCCGACGCACAGACCGAGATGCTCCAGCTACAGCCTGAGATCGACTCCGTGATGCCTCGTGTGGAGTCAGTTGAACGGGCCTATGGAGTGGAGTTCGGTACAACCGCTCACTGGGACCGATTCAAAGAGGACTGGCGCGACCTGGAGTCCAGTGTTGACGCCTTGACTCCGATTGAAAGCTTCCAACGCCACAGCCGCCTGATCGGCGAACTCACGACTTTGATTCGAACCATTGGGGACCAAGCCGGGCTGGTGCTCGACCCGGAGTTGGACACGCACTTCTTGATGGACACCGTGTTATCGCGCTTGCCCCAAGCCATCGACACCGTTGACGTGGTCCGCATCGTCGGACAGGACGTACTGGCCCGGCGCACCAGTTTGGCTCGCGCCATGCAGACGACCGACACCGAAGAGACCTCGATGAACGGCGACTTGGACGCGCGGCAGACGCTCAACCGGCTCATTGGACAGATCGAGACGGATATCAGCGAGATGGAGCGCGGGATGCAGGCCGCCATCGAAGTGAATCCGTACATGGAGGATGAAGCTGCACCGCGGTTGAACGAATCGATCAAGGCAGCGCGTGACTACGTTCAAGACGCCTCTCGGATCTTGCTCCGTGATCGACAACGCGGCGACGAACCGACGACGGACCTCAACGCATCGGCTGAGACGGCCATTGCCGCGCTGATCACCTCTTACGATGCATCGCTGAGAGAGTTGGACATGCTCATGGACTCGCGCATCACGCGCCTGACCGGAGAGAAGTATTTGCAGCTCTCGGCAGCGATCTTCATCCTGGCCTTCACGGTCGTGTTGATCCTGTTCCTGAACCGGACCATCACTTCACAGATCGACGAGATCAACGCTCTGTTCGGGCGCATCGGCGTGGGCGACTTGACGGCGCGGGCGACGGTGCGCAGCGGAGATGAACTGGGTCAGATGACGGAAGCCCTCAACAGCGTACTCGACAATACGTTGAACCTAGTGCAGTCCTCGGAGGAACGGGACCGCATCCAGCAGAGCATCCACAAATTGCTCGATGAAATCGCCGGCGTAGCCGAAGGCGACCTCACATTGGAAGCCGAAGTGACCGCGGAAATCACCGGCGCCATCGCGGATTCCTTCAACTACATGATCGGCGAATTGCGCACGTTGATCGCGCAGGTGCAGAACACGACGCTGCAAGTTTCGGCCGCGGCGAATCATATTTCACAGACGACCGACACCTTGGCGGAAGGATCCGAGAAGCAATCAAGCGACGTAATCTCGGCGAGCATGGCGGTCGAGTCGATGGCCTCAGCCATACAGCAAGTATCTGAGAGCGCGGAGAAGGCCGCTCGCGTTTCGGCCGCTGCCTTGGAAAACTCTCAGCGCGGCGCGGAAGTCGTAGCGAAGAGCATCGCGGGAATGGAATCGATCCGCAATCAAGTCCAAGAGACTTCGAAGCGCATCAAACGGCTTGGCGAGAGTTCCCAGGAGATCGGCGAGATCTCGCAAGTCATCGGGGAGTTGGCGGACCGCACCAGCATGTTGGCCATGAACGCCTCGATCCAAGCATCGATGGCGGGCGAGGCGGGACGCGGCTTCGCGGTTGTGGCCACCGAAGTCGAGGGTCTTGCGGAACAAGCCACTGAGGCGACCAACCGCATCAGCGCCTTGATTCAAGCGATCCAAGAGGATACGACCGCGGCAGTGGCTTCCATGGAGGACACCACCAAGGAAGTGGTCGACGGATCGGCGCTGACGAACGAAGCGGGCAAGAGCTTGGTGCAGATCGAGACGGTATCGCGAAATCTATCCGAGTTAATCGAGTCGATTGCCGACGCTTCCGAGCGACAAGCGCGCAGTTCCGAGTCCGTGGCCCAGGCCATGAGCGGCATTTCATCCGTGCAACGGGAGACGGCGCAAGGCGCAAGAGAGGGCGCAATGGCGATCCGCAACCTCACGGCACTGGCGGATGAACTTCGCAATTCCGTTTCTCGATTCAAGATTCCGACGAGGGTGCACCACCATCATCAGCACTAGCTGATGACGACGTTCCAGGCGCAGTTCGATGCCTCAGAATACTGATCAACAAGTGCTCCGTACCTTCCAGCAGGAAGTGCGTACAGCCTTGCCTGAACTCAAGCGTCACCTCGAGCGCTTGGCGGAGAACCCAGAACGCCGGGACGCCTTGCAGAAAGCGCACCGGTTGGTTCAGGGACTCTCCGGCGCCGCCTCGCTTCTCGGGTTGGCTAACTGGAGCGAAACCGGTTCAGCCGTGGGACATTTTCTCGATGAGGTCGTCTCCGGCTCGCAATCGATGACTGCTGAGGCTGCTCAGGAGCTGAAGTCCACGCTGGAACTGCTTGAAGCGGAGCTGGCCGCACCAGAAGGGTTGGAGCCTCCGCGTTTTGAACTCGAAGAGATGGAGGGCGAGTTATCGCTCGACGCTCCACCGCCCATCATGATGGACGAACCGGCTGACGACTGCCGCTTCGAGCTATTCGATGTCGACGAGCCCGAAGCCCTGCAGGCCGCACCCGTGCAAGCAACTGCGTCGGACGACCTGCCGCAAGATCAACCAGCGGACGGCGAGTTGATGGAAGTCTTTCAGGAAGAAGCGGAAGAGCATCTCGGGGTGATCGCTTCAAGCCTGCGAGACCTCAGCGACGACCAGAATAATGCAGAAGCCCTGCAGAATGTACGCCGCTCGATGCATACAATCAAGGGCGCGGCGGGAATGGTCGGGCTGCGCACCGCTCAACGGATCGCTCATCGCTCTGAAGATCTTCTCGATCAGTTATCCGAGAGCAACACGACACCCGATCCGGCGATCATCCCGCTGTTGCAAGCGACTGCGGACTTGATTCAGGACATCACGAGTTCGCTAGGCGCCGATGAAGCTGTACGGGGCGCCGTCGTCGAGCTATGCGCGCATTACGACGCTATAGCGGGCGGGGCGATCGCTGCGCAGCACGATGAGAGCGAGGTTCCCGAGCCGTCATTTGGAGATGCCGCACCGACGACTAAGGCAAATTCGACGTTAGAAGAAGACGCTCCCGCCGGCGGCGAGTTGTTGGAAGTTTTCCAGGAGGAGGCTACCGAACATCTCGGCATGCTGGCCGCCAACCTGCGCACATTGCAAACCGAGCCGGGCGACCGGGAGGTTCTACAAGAAATCCGGCGCTCGATGCACACGATCAAGGGCGCTGCCGGTATGGTCGGATTGCGGTCGGCGCAACGTGTGGCGCATGGGTCTGAAGATCTGCTGGACCGGCTGTATGAATCCGAGACGAATCCGACTTTGGAGATTCTCGATTTGATCCAGCGCACTGCCGACGTGATTCAGGATATTGCGGAAGCGGGACGCGCCAACGATAAGACTCGAGCAGCCGTACTCGCTCTCGACGCGGAATACACCGCGCTGCTTAGCGGCACTCAGCTAGTGGCGGATACCGCCCTGCCTGACCCCGACGAAATGGATCTTTTTGCCCGCGCCCAGCCGGCCGCGGTCGACGTCGAGACAAAGCCGGTAGTGACGGACGATCTGGAGCAAGACCACGCCGCCGATGGCGAGCTTCTGGAGGTCTTCCAGGAAGAGGCGGAGGAGCACCTCGGTCTTATTGCCAAAAACCTGCGGGCGCTGCGAGAGACGCCCAACGCGCCTGAAGTTTTGCAGGAAGTTCGGCGCTCGATGCATACGATCAAGGGCGCGGCCGGCATGGTCGGATTGCGCTCGGCGCAACGTGTGGCACATCGCTCCGAAGACCTGCTGGATGTCCTGTACGAGAGCGGAGCGACGCTGGAGAGCGAGGTTCTCGATCTGATTCAGGAAAGCGCCGACCTGATCCAAACGGTCACCGAGGCGAAGGGCGCCGACGCGGCGGGTCGCCAACGAGCTCTGGAATTGTCGTCTCGCTACGACGGGTTTCTACAGGCGGCCAAGGCCGACGATCTGGCGCCGGACGAGCCGACGTTCGATGATCCGATCTTCGAGGAACCGGCTGCTGCTGTTGTCGAGCCCCCTGCGCCTGTCGCGGCCCCAGTCGCCCCATCCGCGGCGCCCCAAGCGACGAAGTCGTTCGCTGCCGGCAAGTCTCCCAGCGGACAGTATGCCCGTGTTCCGCTGGAGCGGGTGGAAGAGCTGGTTCGCTTGGTCAGCGAACTCATTGTCAGCCGTTCGAACTTCGAGCAACACTGCCGCCGGTTCACCCGCGAGAGCGGCGAACTCAAGTTGAGCGGCGAGCGCATCACGCAACTCACTGGAAAGCTGGAAGCGGATTACGCCGTCAAGGCCATGGCGGAAGGCGGGGATTCGGTCGGATCGGCGTTGGCCTACGCCGGAGGCTCCTCGGCCGGTTCGTTCGACTCATTGGAATTCGATCGCTACAGTGAATTCCACCTGTTGTCTCGCGACCTCAATGAGGCTGCGGCCGATATCTCGGCCGCCGGAGCCCAGTTGCACGGCGTGGCCGGAGAATTTCAGAACTCGCTGGTTCGGCTAAGCCGGCTGACCGGCGAGGTTCAGGACGGACTGATGCGCCTGCGCATGGCGCCCATCTCGTCCCTTGAGAACCGTTTGCACCGCACCGTGCGCGTCGCAGCGCAAGCCTGCAACAAAAAGGTTCGCCTGGAAGTGGTCGGCGGTGAGGTCGAACTCGACAAGAGCGTCCTAGAAGAAATCACCGGACCCTTGGAGCATCTGCTCCGCAATGCGGTCGATCATGGCGTCGAATCCCCCGAAAAGCGCGCCGCCGCCGGCAAGCCGGAGGAAGGCGTTGTCACCCTGCGCGCCTACCTGGAAGGCGCCCGAGCCGCAATTGAAGTCCGCGACGACGGCGGCGGCCTCGATGTCGACGCTCTGCGCAACAAGGCTGTGGAACGCGGAATCCATTCTCAACGCGCCGCCGGACAGCTCTCCCAAGAAGACACGTACGAACTCATCTTCCACGCCGGATTTAGCACGGCAGCCAAGGTCAGCGAAGTCTCCGGCCGGGGCGTAGGCATGGACGTCGTGCGTTCCGCCATAGAATCGCTGAACGGATCCATCGGCATCCACTCCGAGAGAGGAAGCGGTAGCGCCTTCTTGATTGGCTTGCCCACGAGCCTAGCTGTAGCCCGGGTGCTGATGGTGCAGGCGAACTCGCAGGTGTTTGCAGCTCCGATGCACAGTGTGCGTCAGGTCATCAAGCTGCATCCCAAGGATGTCGGCAATACGCCTCAAGGCGAATACGTCGACTTCGAAGGCAAGCGCTACAAGGCGGTACGGCTGGCGGATGCACTCAACTTGCCGGGCGAAGCGGATCCGGAACCCGATCGTCTGGCGGCGATGGTCATCGATGCCGGCAAGCGATCCTTCGTGCTGCTAGCCGACCGCATTCTAGAAGCTGCTGAAGTCGTGGTGAAGAACATGGGCGGCCTGTTGCGGCGAGTGCACGGCATCAGCGCCGCAACGATTGGAGGAGACGGCTCCGTCGTGCTCATCCTCAATCCTGGCCAATTGGTCGATCCGCCGCCGGCTGAATTCCGCTGTGACCAAGTAGAGGCGCGCGACGAGATCAACGACCAACAGCTCAAGGTCTTGATCGTGGACGATTCTCTCAGCGTGCGCCGGGTCGTCACGAGACTGCTGGAGTCCGCCGACTGGATCACCGTCGCCGCTAGGGACGGCATTGAAGCCCTCGAAGCGCTTAAGGAAATGCCGACTCCGCCCGACGCCATCCTATGCGACGTCGAGATGCCTCGCATGGACGGTTACGAACTGGCGACCAACCTCAAAGCCGGCGTATTCGCGCAAATTCCAATCCTAATGCTCACCTCACGGGCCGGCAAGAAGCACCGCGACCGGGCGAAGGAAATCGGCGTCGACGATTACCTGATCAAACCGTTCCAAGATGAGGCGCTGCTGACAGCCATCCGCAGCGCCGTGGATGCCGCCAAGCGCGTCTAGGAAACGACTTCGGGAATCCCGTAGGCTTTGTGTACGTCCTCTAGCGTGAGCGTACCGAGCAATAGGTTGGGGTTGGCGCGGCTCGACACCGGCAAGATCGGATAGGTCGCCAGCACACGCATCGCGGAATCGAGAGAAAGATCCGGGTAGAGCCGAACGACGGCGCGCACGCTCAGGGCCTTCCAGACGGTGTCCGTGCCCTTACCTTTATCCATCGCCTTGGAAATATCTTCGAACTCTACCCACGACCAACCCTTGCCCTGCACGCCGATCAAAGCGGTTTCTAATTCCTGCTCGCTCATCCGATGGAACACTGTCTCGACCGGCGTGGTCGAAGGGAAGACGCGCCCGGCGCCCGGTTGCATGGCATCCTCAACGCTAAGCGGAGACGATTCTCGTTCCTCTTCCACTGAGGGCAGATCTAAGCCGTCTTGCAGCGCGGCAATCTGCAGCAGCGAATCATGCTGAAGCGTTCGCGAGATCAACAAAGCAATGACGTTGGCGACCATCACCGGCAAAATGATGACGTAGTTTCGGCTGATTTCAAAAACCATGAAAATCGATGTCATGGGTGCTCGAAACAATCCGACGAAAAACGTCCCGATGCCGACCAAGACATAGGCGCCCGCCGTGCTCGTCGGAAACGGCCAAAACTCGTGGGCCAGGCCCCCAACGCCTCCGCCAATCATCGCTCCAATAAAGAACGTCGGCGCAAACATTCCCCCTGGCGTACCGACCGCGAAACAGATCGATGTGGTCAGCATCTTCAGCGCTGCCAACAACAGTAGGAACTCCCAAAAATAGCGGTCGTGCAGCGCGCTGTCGATCGTACCGTATCCCGCACCGAAGACCTCCGGTACGCGCATACCGATAATGCCGACCAATAGTCCAGCCAGCACGGGTAGGGCATAGACGTGGATCCGTTTCGTGGTCTTCACGCGCTCTCGCAACTTCACGGAAAACTGGGTGAACCAGGCCGAAAGGTAGCCGCTTACGACTCCCATCAGGGCGTAGACGATCAGTTCGGAGTAGTTCGTCAGCGTGAACTGCGGAACCGCGTAGAGTGGATCGTCGCCAAGGTACCAGCGGCTCACGACCACCGCCGAAACGGCGGACAACACGATCGAACCGAGAACGCCCGCACTCCAGGAAGCGACTACCTCTTCCATGACGAAGAGTACAGCTGTAATCGGCGTATTGAAGGCGGCCCCGATACCTGCGGCTGCCCCGATCGGCGCGATCATGCGCATGTTGTCTCTGGTAAGGCGAAAAGTGCGTCCCAAGAAACTGGCGATGCCGGAACCCATCAGCAATGCGGGATCCTCAGGCCCCATCGGATTTCCCGTTCCGATGGAAACAGTGCTAGACACAAACTTGCCGACAACACTGCTGAAGGGGACATAGCCGTCGGAAATGTACAGCGCCGCCTTGGTGGAATTCACGCCGCTGCCTTTCGCCGCCGGAAAGTATCTCGATGCCAGAAAATAGGCAACACCGCCGCCAACGGCGGGCCATAGAATCAACGCCCACCAGGTCCTGCTGGCCAATCCCTCAACGGTGGCCCAACTAAAGAACTCAATCGAGATGTGGAAGCAGACAACGGTAAGGCCGGAAAAGATGCCGATGATGATCGAGAGCAGCAGGAATCTCTGCGTTTCCCCCATCACGGGGGCCCTATTGCCCATTTGCAATAGACGTTGCCCCTGGCGTTTCGCCGCATCCGCCAACGCTTGTCCGATCAACGCGCGACTCCCTGCAGTACGCGCCCTAGCGCGTCATCTTCATTCCACACGTTGATGCACAGCTCCGAGCGGAGACCCCATAAATCCGCCGCGAGGGTCATATTGGCGTCCGTAGCCTCGCTATAGTCCGCAGGACGTCTGGAGTCGGCTAGGGCCGCACGAGCCGACTCAAAGGCCCCCGCAGCCTCCGGAGTCAACGGGCGCAACGGACCGACGCGCGCGTCACCCAGAGGGTTGTAGCAATAGTTCATATACTCGATGGTCCGGCGCAGCACTTCCCTGCTCCGAGTGAACCGTTGTCGCTGGGTCAGCCGCGGTTCGCTGCGGCTGACCCGGCGATAGTTTGGATCTAACGAAACAACCGCGTTGGCTTCGGCAAGCAGCTCTGCTTGGCTGTTGCCGGGAGCCAACGAAGCCGCTTTCTGCAATTCAAGGCGGGCCAAGCCATACTCTCCCGTATCGAAGTATGCCCGGCCCAGGGCCGCGAGCAGGGCGCCGTCTTTGGGACTCGCTTCGGCTAAGGGCCGCAAGACGCGTAACGCCTCGCTGGGGGATCCGGCATCCAGGAACATCAAGCCGACCCGCCTGGCCAAGGTTTCATCGGTAGGTTCATCGCGGAGCAGACTGACCAGTTCGCCCACCATCTGCAGTGTGTCGCCTTGCGCCTCGAGAGAGTCTATGAATTCGAGGCGAGTCTCCAGGCGATTCTGTTCGGGATTCTGATCCCAACGGCCGTAGATGGCCGTCCGGTAATACTGGTTAGCCTCTTCGTTGCGGCCGTCTCGACGCGCAAGGCGCGCCAACATACGATTTACGACTGCTTGCGTCGGATCCACGGCACGCAACTGCAGCAGCTGCAGCCGGGCTTCTTGGTAGCGGCCGGACTCATAGAGAGCCTGTGCGAGGCCGAGGCGGTAGTCGAACTTGCCACGGTCAAACAGCAACGCATCGCCAAAATGCTCGATCGCGCCGTCGAAGTATCCGTAGTCCGCGAAGGTCTTGCCCATACGGAAGTGCTCGTCGGCACGGGCTTCTAGTTGTCTGTTATAGGCGCGATTGTAGTAGCCCGTGGCGACAAAAAGCACGAGCATCACCGTGAATACGATGACCAGCAACTGCGGTGTGGCGCCGACCATGGCCACTTGACGGCTCTGGCAATGAGGACAAGGCTCCCCCGGACCAGGCGTCGCATGGCGGCAAATCAGACAAAAATAACGAGAGGCCATGAAGCCACTCCCAGGATAACCGGTCGTGGTGTCACGGATCGAGATCCGCAGGAGAGAAGGCGCCGGATCAGCTCCTAAATGTCCGTCAGCATCCCCGAGTCTTCGGAATAGCCGGCAGTCCGAAGCGCCGCATTCAGCTTGTGCAGGGCCGCTTTGTGAATCTGCGAGACGCGGCTCTCGTTGACTCCCAGCTCCTGGCCGATTTCTTTCATCGTGCAGTCTTCGCGATAGTACATGGAGATGACCTTCTGGTAACGGGTCGGCAAGGTGCCGATCGCGGCGTTCAGCGCTTCGCGCATCTCTTGTCGAGCGAGTTGCCCGTCGGGCAGTTCGTCCTTGGACTCGGCATTGTCCAAGGTCATCGAGTACTCGTACTGCTCGACCTTATGGGGCTGAACGGCTACGAGGCCAGCGGCTTGGAGGTCGCGCTTCTGCCGGATGAGCTCCGCCTCGCTGATGCCGAGGCCCGCCGCTACCTCCGCCTCGTTGGGCGCTCGCCCCAGCTTCTGACCCTGCTCGTGGACGGCGCTGTCAATCGACTTAAAACGTTTGCGTTGGTCCCGTGAGGCCCAGTCGAGCTGGCGCAGGCTGTCGAGAATCGCGCCGCGAATGCGGTGCTTCGCATAGAGGTGAAAAACGACGTTCTTGTCCGGTTGGAAGCGGTCCACCGCATCGAATAGCCCCATGACGCCGGCGTGAACCAGGTCGTCCAGTTCGACTTGCACAGGCAGTCGCTCCCTGACGCGATTGGCGATTCCCCTGACCAGGGGAAGATGCTGAATGATTCTATCCTCACGCTCATCTGCACTCAGTGCAGTCTGCGCTGCTGTCGCTGCTGATTGGGCTGCCATCGATGACCCGCTCCTTGCTTCCTGCCGGAGAGTTCCAGCCGAACGATCCCATACCGGGAAAAGCCTGTCTATGCAACTGACTGTCCAAACGGAGAGATGGGCATAACCCCATGAAAACAAGTAGGATACGACTCAACGATCAAGACGTATCCCTAGTTGGTAGATGGAGCGGGAAACGCGATTATCAAGCACTTGGGCGCAGGTCTGACGCCGAAAATCCCGCTTTGGAACATCTAGTTCCAGAATGAGCCAGGCCAAAAACGCCTAGGAGCGGCGCCGTGCTCCAATCTGAAACAGATATCTAACTGCACGGGCCAAGTTTCGCCTAGAGTAGTTCCCGCCGGTCGGGAAACAGCAGCGGCAGAATACCTGGCAAAACGGTAATCTCAAGCGGCAACGCGCCTGCTGCCTCGCCGTCTACTTCAGCGCGAGTGACGTCCGTCGAGCGGGCGACCAGTTTGTGCACCTGCCGCAGGTGTACCTTGGGATGCTTGTAGATAGCATCGGAATAGAGCACGGGCAAATCTCGAATCAATTCGAACCACGAGAGATGGTCGATGATCGTTACGTCGAGCTGCCCGCTCGTTAGCGAGGCTTCTGGACAGGGATGCATACCGCCGCCGTGGTACTGGCCATTGCCCACGGCTACATTGGTGATATCGACGTCGTGAAGCGTCTCTCCGTCGTCGAACTCTAGGTTCACTGACTTGCCTGGATAGCGGAAAAAGACCTGAATCGTCGCCCAAAGAAATGCCGCTTTGCCGCTGATTTTACAGAAGATGTTGCTCTTTGCCGCCACCGACACGTCGCCACCCATGCCGAAACTCAGCAGGTTGATGAAGTAGCGCTCAAGGACGGTCTCATCGCCCAGCCCAAGGAACCGCACGCGGCCGACATCGATCGCCGTGACTCTCCCGTCGGCAAGATAGGCCGCCGCCAACTCCGGTTCGGTGGGCGCCTGAAGCGTCCGTTGGAAGTCACCGCCGGTGCCCATCGGCACATAACCGAGGCGGGCCTGCGGGTTCAGCGGCGCGTCGTGTGAGAGGAACCCATTGACCACCTCATGCAGCGTGCCGTCGCCGCCGACAGCGATGATCAGTTCTGCACCCTGCTCCAAGGCCTGACCGGTCAGCTCCGCCGCATGCCACGGCCGTTCGCTCCAACGGACTTCGAGATTCGGAATCCGTCTCCGGATAGCCTGCTCATATTCGGGCCAGCGGCGCCGAACGCTGCCGCCCGCGGCTTGGGGGTTCAGAATCGCGACCGCTTCAGCCATCAGCTTGAACTGCGTAGGTAGGCCACGGTCTCGGTCAACGTTTCATTCGAATCGCGAGTCGTGAAGCCCAACTCCTCGCGCGCCTTCTTGGAACTGCAGTACCAATAGACAGCGGACATCTCGATCGAGGCATCGTCGAGTTCCCAGCGTTTACCGATGAGCGGCAGCAGCCGACGCATGATGCGTGCGCCCAACAGTTGCAGCGGCAAGGGCAACATAAGCTTGGGCGCTGCAACGCCGGCAACTTTGGCCGTCCGCTGGATCCACTCGTGAAAGGTCATGTTGGCCCCGCCCAGCAGATAGCGTTCGCCCTTGCGGCCTTTGCGCATCGCCAGAATCAAGCCCCTGGCAGCGTCGCGAACGTCGACGAGATTCAGGCCGCCCGAGGGCAGAACCATGATGCCGCCTTTCAGGAACAATTCGATGTCGCCCGTCGAGGACCTTCTTTCGTCGCCTGGTCCCAATAGCAGCGTCGGGTTGACGTGGACGATATCCAATCCCCGATGCTGCACGTACCAGTCAGCCAGCTTCTCAGCGTAGATCTTGCTCAGGTAGTACGGCCAGTTCCACACAACCTGCTGGGCGAACGGCGCAGTCTCGTCGCGCTCCACCGGATCGGGCCCAACCGCGCAGGTACCGGAGCTGGAGACGAAGACGCCCTTTTTGACCCCTTGCACCAGCATGGCGTCGCAGACGTGGCGCGTGCCTTCGACGTGGGCGTCGTAGAGTCGCCATGGCCTCAACGGCTGGCGCTCCACGAACCCTGCCGCATGGTAGATCTCATCCACGCCGGCGGCCGCCGCGATCACTTCGTCGCGCTTGGTGATATCGCCGCGAACCACCTCGACGCCATCCATCGGTATAGCCGATTGCGCTCTGGCCATGACGCGCAGGCGCGCATCGGGCTCCTCGCTGCGCAGTTGGGCGATCAGGTGCGTCCCAAGAAATCCGGTCGCCCCGGTGATGAGGATCGTCTTCACCGCGAGGACTCCTCGCCGGAGACATGCTGGGGCACGCCCATGACGTCGACCATGCTGATCGGCGGGATATGTACGTGGGTCACGCTCGGCTTGCGGCCGATAAAGGACTGGGCCATCTCCAGCGCCTCTTGCATGTTCTTGGCCGTGTCCCAGCCCATGATTTGCGCGGAGCGCTTATCCTCGGCGCCAATGCAGATGACCTTGCCGACATGCGCCCGCCCGTTCTCGCCCCAGTACCACATATAGAACGGATGTACACCGTGATAGGCGTAGCCGGTGCGGTACTGCTCGATATATTCCGGGTTGCTCGCGAACTCCGCCTCGTACTTGCGTGCGAGCTCAACGGCGTCGGTCGTTTCCGGCAGGATGCGGTGGAAGAACTCGTGATACGAAGGGTGGTGCTTCTTATCGAATTCGTTATACAGGGGATGAGTCACGATCAGCACGCCGCCCCGTTTGACGATCGGCATGCCCCGGTACATGTTGAACAAGTAGCCCAACACCATCACCTGCACCAGGATCGGGTTCAGCGCCGAATGCACGTTGTAGGGCGACACGAACGGAACGCCCATCACCGCCACGTCCGACTGACCTTCAACCGGGATGCAGTACTGCTGGTTGCAATAGGCCAAGGTCTTGGCATGCGTCGCATTCGTCTCGCCGGCGTGCACGGCAATCATGCCGTAAGGCGAAAGGATCTGGAACAGCAAGTTGCGCTTGGCCTTGCGCGGCATCTTGCTTAATGCGAATTTTGAGACGCCGAACGCGGCGCGATCCAGCAAATTCCAATCATCTTCATTCTTTGTGAAGAAGGGCATCAGCGGGTCGAACATCTGATTGTTGACGACCGTCTCGATATGGAAGCAGTTCAGATGCTGCTTGATCACCGCCGCTTGCCTTTGGGCCGACGACGCCAACTCCGATTTGCCCGGATCGAAGTAAGAATTCGAGTCGCGAATGGTTTTCGGGTTGTGGTGGGCCTGCAGCGCGGCGTAGTCGCACAAGCCGATGGCGATGCTCTTGGCCCCACCGTCCATTGGGACCAGATTGATGTTGACGTAGATAAGCAGGTCCGATTCCGCGGCGCGGCGATTCATGCGCACCGCCTCGCCCAACTCGGTACGGCCCAATTCGACCATACCGTCAACGGCCTCACCGTCGTGGCAGTACAGCTTAGTGGGAAAGTACGCCCTGAAAACCTTCTCGCCAACGGCGTGACGAATCTCAAAGGCCTCCATGCGGCGGTGGAACGATGTGGCGATGATCACCTCCACATCGGTGACGCCGAGCTCGGCCAGCATCTCCAGCACAATCTCCAACATCGTCTGGCGCAGATCGGGGCGGCGCATCGGCGGCAGCGGCAACGAAATGTCGTCGATGGCGACCGTCACCTTCATACCCGGACGCAGTTGGGCCGTCAGCGGCTTGGCGTTCTCAGGGTGTTCTAACGCGTATCGGATTGCCGCTTCACGGTCTTTCAACGGTGCGATCGTTGGTTTGGGATAGATGACGCGGGTGTCTTTCGGGAGTTTGGCGCTGACCAAGTCTTCGCCGGACCACAGCAGCCGCGGCCGCGAATCCTCTTCCAAATGAACGACGCAGTGTTCGTACGAGACCAGCGCAGCCCTGCCCACCGCATTCGGAGTCGGGTCGCCGAACTCAAACGCTTCGGATGGAGCGACGGGACGGATGGGGTCGGCGGCCATACTCACTTGCCCTTGGTGACCACCATCGGCCAGCCGCGTTCGATCGCAATGCGGCGCAGTTTGCTATCCGGATTGACGGCTGTGGGTTGAGCGGCCATTTCCAGCATGGCCAGATCCGAGTAGCTGTCTGAGTAGGCTTTCAAGCTATTTGGATCGACGTCATGCTCGCGGCAGAAGTCCCGCATGGCGTCAGTCTTTCCTTGTTCAGCCAACAATGGCTCGTGCAACCGGCCTGTGGCTACTCCGTCCGAGAATACCATTTTGTTCGCCAGTAGATGATCGAAGCCCAGTTCCGCTGAGACTCTCTCGACGGCGAAATCGAGTCCCCCGTGACGAGAACCAGGGTATACCCCGCCTGCCGGTCGCGATCCAATAACTCCCTGCTCCCCTGGTAGATCTTCCGGCGTGTCTCCTGCTCAAACAAGCCCGCGGCTTCTTCCTTAAGCCACGCCTCGGACATCCCGGCGTAGAGTCCAAAAAACTGCCGATTGAAGGCCGCCCGCGACCAAGCGTCGATCAACAGCCAAACAGGAACGCCACCAACGGCGACCGTCGTCCGATAGAAGCTCTCCAAGGGCGATGGACACCGGCGGGCGAAGTACAGGTACCTCGTCACAACGTTGCTTGAAGCCAACGTGCCGTCAAAATCGTAGAAAGCGGCCTTCAAAGTCTTGGACGCCTAGTCAAACAGATTCCGTATGTTCGACTTGTGTCGCCAGGTCAGGAACACGGCCATCATCAACGCCATACGCACGGCGAATGAGTCCGCGTAGATGTACGTCAGCAGGGCGAAAAACAGCCAAGTCGCGACCGAGGCTACCGCCCCGGCCTCGGGTACGCGGAAGCGCGATCCGGCCACGCGAACGAGCACGAAGAACGCCAAGCCGGCTGCTGCCAGCAGCGGATACAGCCGCAACATGACTCCCGCCGAAGTCGCGATTCCCTTCCCTCCGTTGAACTTCAAAAACGGCGAGTAGCAATGACCGAATACCGCGGCGAATCCCAATAGCCAGCCGTGAAAGTAGGGGTCTACGCCCGGCTGATAGAAGAGCGCCACTGGAGCATAACCCTTGAGCATGTCCCCCGCTAAAGTCAGCACGGCGCGAGGCTTGTTGACCCGCAACACATTGTTAAAGCCCGGATTGCCCGATCCAACTTTGCGAATGTCGATGCCCGAACCCAGCATGGCCAGCACGGCGAAGGGGATGGATCCGATCAGGAAAGCGACAACGGCCTCGATGATGAGATTCGTTTCAATCATGTAAGCAGTCCAGCCAGTGAAGCCGTCAGAAAGTTTGCCATCATTCCCGCCGTCATAGCCAGCAGGCCGAGTTCAGCTAATTCGCTTCGACGTTTGGGGATCAACGAACCGAGGCCGCCCACCTGTACGCCGATCGATCCAAAATTAGCGAATCCGCACAAGGCGTACCCGGCGATCAAAAACGAGCGAGGTTCAAGCGACTCGCGTAGTGTAGCTAGGTCCACATAGGCTAGAAACTCGTTCAGCACCATTCGCAAACCCAACAAATTGCCAACGGCCAGGGCGTCGGACCAAGGCACGCCGATGGCAAACGCCACGGGAGCGAACAGATACCCCAGAATCGTTTGCAGATTGGGCGGGAGCCACAACAAACCGCTAGCATCCCGGACTCCGCCCATCACGCCATTAACCAACGCGACGAGGCCGACAAAAGCCACAAGCATCGCGCCGACCTGCAACGAGAGATACAAGCCTTCTCCCGCGCCGCGTGCCGCCGCGTCGATGATGTTGCTGTCCTGCTCGCCTGCCTCCATCGGCACGGAACCGCGGGTGTCGGGTTCTCCAGATTCGGGCACGATCATCTTAGCCAGCATCATGCAACCCGGCGCGCTGATGACCACGGCGGTCAATAAATGCTCCACCGGCACACCCGAGATCTGCGTGTAGGCCACCATCAAAGCGCCCGAGATGGTCGCCATTCCGCCAGTCATGACGCTCATGAGTTCCGACCGCGTCAGGCGGTCCAGATACGGACGAATCGTCAGGGGCGCTTCGCTCTGGCCCATGAACACGTTGGCAGCGACGTTCAAAGCTTCCGCTCCGCTTACGCCGAGCGTCTTCTGCATCGCCAGCGCCATCACCCGAACCACGCGCTGCATGATGCCCAGGTAGTACAGAACCGCGAAAAACGACGCCACGAAGATAATCAGCGGCAACACCTGAA
This sequence comes from uncultured Acidobacteriota bacterium, assembly GCA_963805925.1. Taxonomy (GTDB): domain Bacteria; phylum Acidobacteriota; class Terriglobia; order Bryobacterales; family UBA6623; genus CAMPKL01. Next base: position 405,574 of record CAWDWB010000010.1, on the reverse strand, counting down.
AAGCGATGATCACGCCCTGCGGACCGGTCCCCGAGCCCAACTCGGCGCCGAAGACGAACTTCGAGCCCTCTTCGGCGAATCCCATCAAGGAGTTAAAGCCCCCGCCAATCACTTCGAAAACGATTCGCGCAGGAGTCTTCAGCAGCAGGATTGCCAGACCGCATTGCAGCCCCAGACCCCAGTAGACGATTTTCCATTGGATCGCAGCCCGGTCTTTCGACAGGCCGTAAGCCGTCAACAAGATGAGAAGGATACCCAGCAGGCCCATTTGGCTCTCCAGGCGGCCCGCGCACGGAAGGCGCGGCTGGGGAGCCCCTGAGGGCTCCCCAGACCTACTGCACTAAATCAAGAACGAGGTCTCTCGGCTCAGGCTGATTCGAAGACAACCGGAAGGCGTCCTCGACCAATTGAACCGCCTCGGTGAGTTGCGCTTCGTCGGTGTAATACAGAGCGCAGAGTCCGGCGCCGGCTGCAACCGCGTCGCCGACCTTGGCCTGCAGAATGATGCCGACCGCGGGGTCGATGTTGTCGCCCATGCGATCTCTTCCGGCCCCAAGCAAAACCGCGGCGCGGCCGATATCGTCAGCGTTGATACGGCTGATATAGCCCTCGCGCGGCGAAGTGATGAGGTGTTCGCCGGAAGCGTTCGGCAGCAGTTCGAACTGCGTCAGTGCATCGGCGTTGCCGCCCTGTGCGCGGATCACGTTCTGCAACACCGCGAATGCCGAACCGTCGTTCAACAGGCCCTGAGCCGTCGCCCGCGCCGTTTCCAGCGAGACGTCGTTCTTGGCCAAGTAAATCATTCGCGCCGCGACTTCCACGGCAAGGCCGGCTAGGTCCTGAGGACCTTGGCCCTGTAACGTCTGCGAGGCTTCCATGATCTCGAGAGCGTTACCGACGGTGTAGCCCAGGGGCTGATCCATGTCCGTCAGCAATGCTTGAATCCGCAGGTTCATGCGCCGGCCGATGGTGATCATCAGCTGTGCCAGGCGCCGAGCTTCCGTCTTGCTGGTCAGCAAAGAACCGCGGCCGACCTTAACGTCCAGCACCAACGCGTCGAGCCCTTCGGCCATCTTCTTGGACATCACCGAGGCCGCAATCAGCGCTGGCGAATCCACCGTCGCCGTTGCGTCTCTCAGCGAGTAAAGCTTCTTGTCCGCCGGAGCGAGTTCATTCGATTGAGCCGCGAAGGCCAAGCCGTGTGCGGCGACGATTTCCATGAACTCGTCACGCGTCAGATCGGTCCGGAACGACGGAATCGACCGCAATTTGTCGAGAGTACCGCCAACGTGCCCGATTCCAGGCTCGGCGATAACCGGCACAGCTAAACCAGCCGCAGCCGCAATAGGCGCGGCGATAATGCCGACCTTGTCGCCGACTCCGCCGGTGGAGTGGGTGTCGACCTTGGGTTTATTGATTCCGCTGAGGTCCAGGGGCTGCCCGCAACGCAGCATGGCCGTGGTGAGCGAGGCCGCCTCGGCCTCGCTGAAGTCGTTACAGGCGCCTGCCATCAGGAAGGCCGCCATTTGATAGTCCTGGATCTCTCCTCGAGCGTAGCCATTGATCAAACGCTCGATTTCTTCGAGCGTAAGTTCCTCGGCGTCGCGCTTCTTGCGGACGAGGTCTACAATTCTGTCCATAAACGTAAAAACTCCCTCGGCCTTCTCTCTGAAGAAGACGGGAGGCGAAAATCGCCCAGATCTCACAGCCTAGCACCGTGCCTAGTGCGCCGCAAGGAAGCGGCCTAGGCGTGGGGCTCAATTCTAGGGATCGGCGGGATGTGTGCAGGCAGGTCCCCGCGCCGAATGCGCGCAAAAAGCCTGAGCGCTTCTTCGTGAACCTTGCCGTTCGAGGCGAACATATGCGCGTCCCCGGACCGGTACGGCTCCCCGCGCATATCGCTAAACGTGCCGCCGGCCTCGGTGACAAGAACCAAACCGGCGGAAACGTCCCAGGACTTCAGCCCAAACTCCCAAAACCCTTCGAATCGGCCGGCGGCGACTGAACAAAGGTCCAAAGCGGCCGAGCCCGCCCGTCGGCAGCCGTGGGTCAAGACCGAAAATTGGTGGAAATAATAGACGTTCACGTTTTCCTTGCGCTTGGACGCCGGAAAGCCGGTGGCGAACAGTCCGTTCTCCAACTTATCGATCGCAGACACCGAGATCCGCCGGTTGTTGAGATAGGCGCCCGATCCCTTTTCGGCGGCGTAAAGCTCCTCGGTAATCGGGTTGTATACGACCCCAGCGATCCCTTCGCCGTTGCGCTCCAAGCCGATGCTCACCGCAAACCAGGGATAGCCATGCGCGAAATTGGTAGTCCCGTCCAGCGGATCGACATGCCAGACATATTCGGAACCGTTGTCGACGCTGCCGCCTTCCTCGCCGATGATCGAATGGCTCGGGAAGCGCTCCTGCAAACGGCGAATGACCAGTTCCTCGGACGTCCGGTCCGCGACCGTCACCACGTCGAAGGCGCCTTTGTATTCCACTGCGACGCTGCGGTCCGAGAAATGCCTGAGAATCTGCCCTGCCTCGCGGGCGATTTCCGTCGCCGCCGACAAATAGTCCACGTTCGTCATTTGAAGCTCAATACCCTTCGTGTGCTGATTACTTGGCCGACTCGGCCGGCGTTGCCTTGCGCCAGCGGCTGTTCGGCCGTTGCTCTGATTCGACTCGTCCCGTCGGGATCGACTCCGGCAGCAGCTTGCGCTCTTCCGGGACGTAATAACCCGATCTCGCCAGCACCGTGGCGTCGGGCACATCGACCGTCACCTGTATCTCACGATAACGAGTTCGCGGATCGTCATGGGCCGGCTGGTAATAGCCGAGCAAATATTGTGTCCGCAGATTCTCTAGAATCTCGCCGAATACGCGGTTCAGGCCATCCTCGCCGTAGTCGACGAAGGCTTTTCCGCCCGTGCCTTGCGCAAACAGATACAGCGTATTCTCGCCGCCGATGTTCCTTCCCGCGTCGGCCTTCACCGGCTGCACGATCACGCTGTAGATCACCGCATCCGCGCTCTGCGCCGCTTCAATCGCTTGCCGGTACGTGGAATAGCTGGTGGTATCGCCGCCGTCGGTCAAAATGATGATGACCCGCCGCCCGGCGCGCTTCTGCAATTCTTGGGAAGCCAGCAAAACGCCGTCGTAGAGCGAGGTGCCGCTCTCGGGACGGATGCGATCGAGCGCGCGCTCAATCACTCTGTCCCGGCGCGTGAGCGGAGCCAAAAGATCCACGCCCTCTGAAAACTTCATCACTCCCAAGCGGTCGTCCTCGTTCGAACCGGCGCCAAATAAGTTCGCCAAGAATCGCTTTGCGGACGTGCGCTCGAACTCTAGCTCCACCGCCGCCGACAAACTCGCGTCCACCAGCAACATTACCGACAAGGGTCGATCCGTTTGACGTTCGAAGACGACGATTTTCTGTTCCTGGCCGCCGTCCATGATCTGGAAGCTTTCCGCATCCAGGCCGCCGACAACACCGCCATGTGCATCGCGCACGGTCGCCGTCACGTTGACCAAACTGACTTCCGACCGAAAGACGGTTTCGTCCTGCGCCGTCAGCGTGGAAGCTAGGCAGACGAACAACAAACAGATGGGGCGTAGTCCAATCACTCAGGCGCTCCAGGCCGTGGAACGCCCTCGTCCCAGGAGCCTTCTACCCATACTTCGCCGTCTTTAAAATGTTCCTTCTTCCAGATCGGCGCCAGCTTCTTCAAGCGATTGATGGCCTCCAGGCTGGCGTCGTAGGCCGCCTGGCGATGGGCGGAAGTCACCACAATCGACACGCTCGCTTCTTGCAGTTCCAGGCGTCCGATGCGATGGATGATGCCGACTCGATGGATGTCGTGCTTGTCGCAAAGCTCCCGACCGATCTGCTGCATCGTCTTCACTGCCAACGGCGGATAACCTTCGTAGTCCAGGAACAGCGTCTTACGGTCGCCGGTGTGGTTGCGCACCACGCCCTCGAAGATGATCACCGCTCCGTCATCGTCCGCCTGCAATTTCTCGACGAGGGCGCGGGAATCGATTGGGTTGTCCGTCACCGCATAGAATCCGGCGTTGTCGGTCGTACACACGATCCACTCCACGTCGGATCCTCCACTAACCGGAGGCATCAAGGCCACCTCATCGCCGTCAGCCAAAGCGACGGCGCGGTCGGCGAACTCATGATTTCTGGCGATCGCGATCGAAGCGGCCATTTCCCGCAGCCTCGGATACTCCGACGCGTAATGCTCGAAAACGGTTCCCACCGATGAGCCGGCAGGCAACTCGATCTCGTCCGTCGAGCGGCCCACCGCATCTTTCAACTGACCGAAAAATAGTACTTGGATTCGCATTCCCGGGGCGCCTGCTTCATCGTAACCCGGCATGGCCCTGGCAAAAGCCAAGTTCTAGCCGCACAATAAAGGCACGTGCCGAGCAAGAAAAAAGCGAAGAAGAGTCCTGCTCAGGGCAAACGGAATCTCGTTGCCCGCGCCGGCGCTCGCACGTCCGCGGGGCCGATGAAGGACAAGCGCAAACTCACCCGTCAGGAGCAAGCGATCCGCGACCGCCTCGAGATCGCCGCGCGCCAGCCCGAATCCGACTAGGCAGCCACGCGATTGGCGGCCATGACCGACGCCAACCGCATCGCGGCCTTCATGTTGGTTTCGTCCGCGATTCCCTTCCCTGCAATGTCGAAGGCTGTTCCGTGATCCACCGACGTGCGGATAATCGGCAGTCCAATCGATACGTTCACCGTCGCTTCAAAGTCGATCAGCTTGATGGGGATGTGTCCCTGGTCGTGATACATGGCCACGACCAATTCGAACTCACCGCGGAAAGCTTTGAGGAAAACCGTGTCCGCCGGCATCGGCCCGTAGCAGTCAATGCCCTTGGCGCGCGCCTCAGCGATGGCCGGGGCGATTTTCTCTTCATCCTCGGATCCGAATAGTCCATGCTCGCCCGCGTGGGGGTTCAGCCCGCAAACCGCAATGCGCCGCTGCGGCGTGCCGATCCACTGGAGGGCTTCCTCACCCAGTTCGATCGTTCGCAGAATGCGCTCTTGGGTGGCGTCGCAAGCCTGGCGCAGCGGGACATGCGTCGTCACATGGACCACGCGCAGCCGTTCGCTTACCAGCAGCATCCGCGATTCCTTGGCCTTGGTGACTTCGGCGATGTACTCCGTATGGCCCGAGAACTTCAGGCCGCCCATCGAGACGGACTCTTTGTTGAGAGGCGCCGTCACCATCGCGTCGGCCTCGCCGGAAACGCATAGCTCAGCCGCGTGCTTGACGTAGCCGACCGCCGCCCTTCCGCAATCCGCCGACCGCTCGCCGATGCGCACTTCCTGACCGTTCAACAGACCCAGGTCAATGATTGGAACGCTTACCGAACCCAGTCCCAGCGCCCGCGCCGTGGAGTGCAGTACGCCCGCATCGCCCACGATCCGCCAGTTGGCTAACTCGCGAATCTCTTGATCTTCGAGCGCCTTCAGGGTGACCTCCGGGCCAACCCCTGCCGGATCTCCAATCGTGACCACAATATTCGGCTTCATCGCTCTAAACGCCCTCTCGATTCAATGACCGCACAATTCGAACCAATTCGTCCGGAGTCCCAAAAGCTCCCGACTTAGTGACCACCGTGAGTCCGTCTCCTATTCTCCCTCGTATCGTTCCCCAAGGCGCTCCCGCCGTCGTCGAACCGCCAATTTCGAAGGCCTCAACGCCCAACGCCTCGAAGACCAAGCCCGCCGTCGAGCCTCCGCTCAACACAAGGGAACCAAACTTGCCCGAGGCGACGGCCTCGCGCAGTTGATTCGCCCAGCCGTCTGGCACCGCGCCGATGGCCACTCTCATCAGTTGAGACCGCCTGGCGTTCTGGCCAACTTCCTCTAGGACTTCGTTGGAAACCGCATATTCCATCTGCTCCAAGGTCCGCGGATGCACCGAACCGATCACGCACAACGTCGGACGATCACTGGCAGGCGGCTGCGGCTTGCGCGCTTCACGCCGATGCAAGCGCGCCAACTCGCGCGCCCAAGGCCTCGCCAAGCCGGAGGAGCCGGCCGGCAATAGAGCCGTACCTGAACTTAAGACGCCCGTCGCGATCAGCGCCAGGTCCTCGTCCGCCTCCGCATCGGGCGTCAACAGAGCGGGATCCACCGGCAACGGCACGTCCCGATTATCCAACGTGCGTAAGCAACCGTCGCGGCAAATACGCCCCAGCCGGGGCAACGCGGGGCACAACACCGCTTGCGCGAAACCTGCAGTACGAACCAGTTCCGCCGTCTCTGCGGCGCCATTGCCGCGCAGCATCGAGTCAACCTTCATGAAGATTACTTGCCTGCCGGCTCGCCGCAGAATCGCCGCCCAACGCCTTACCGCTTCGCGCGCTGCACCCTCATCCAATTCGCGCGACTCCGTGGTAGCCGCGCAGATCTCCGCCTCAGAGCCGGCAACGGAGTCCTCCGTCAGACAGACGCCTACGCTGAAACCGGCCTCACAGAACTCAACAGCAGCGTCAGCCGCGCCGGTCAAATCATCCGCCATCAGCGCCCAGCGAACAGGCTCCTCCTTCAGTTGATCCACGAAATTTAAGGAATCGCCCACGTGCTAATCGAGCTGAGGGTATGCGGGCGCGTAGTGCTCAACCCAGCGGAAGATATTCTCCCAGGCGTTATTCTGATTCTGCCGCCAATCCGGCGGACGGATGCCGTTGTCAGTGGCCGTCACAAAGCCCGCAAACATTGATGGATAGCGCAACAATTGGTTCTCGACGCCCTTCGCCCGCAAGGTATCGACCCAGCGCAGCGTCGTCGGCAAATCCGGGTCCGATCCCGTCGCCATCACCAACACCGGAGTTCTCTGATTGCCGACATTCGTGAATGCCTCGCGCGCCTTCAACTCTCGAACCAGAGCACTTTCCGAAATGCTCCCGCCCAGCAAATCGTTCGATACTTCTCTGAGCCTTTGCAGACCGGCGTAACCGTACTCCGCCGAAGCCGAGAAAAGCGTCGGCGAGATGACCACCGCAGCGCAAAACACATTCGAACGCCCGATGCCTTCCGCAGTCACCGAAGCGCCGTGCCCCTCGCCAATCACGACGATTCGCAACGGGTCCACATAGTCTAACTTCCTCACCAACTGAGTCAGTTGCAGAAAATCGAGAACCTCGCCCTTGGCATACTCGAAGCGGCCTTGCGAAGCGCCTTCCAGACCCTGCTGTCCGCGGAATGACGATGCCGCCACCACATAGCCTCGCCGCGCAAATTCCAGCGCCGCCTCGCGCCACGCCCGCGTCACCCCTTGCCGCCCGTCATGGTTTAGGATCACTGCCGGGTAAAGCGTTTCGGGCTTACCCTGGGGGTCGTAGTGGACGATCGGCTGCGCCAGGAATCCCGTGATGCCGTAATCGCCCGACTTATACGCAATGTTGTACGCCTCAATGCCGCCGCCGCGGTGAACCCGCTCAAGATTACGAATCTCCCAGGTGCGCACGCCGATCTTCGTCCAATCGCGCGCAGGCGACATCCCCACGGAATCATCTCCGAGGTTCGCCAGACCTGGCGGCGTCTGTCCTAACCCGATGGAACTCAGCGCAATCAGCGCGAAAAATAGGAAACGGCAGCGAATCTTCACGAGCTTAGTAATTGTATCTTGCGGCCAGCCTCTCCCAAGAACTCGTCGAGGAAGGCTCGGCCCTGCGCGATCTCTTCCGCCGTTGAATAGTTTTGCGCCACATGCCTCTGCGCCTCTGTTCTCATCTCCTCGACTGCCTGCCTGTTTTGGAGTAAATCGGCCACGGCCGCGGCAACTCGGAACTCGCCGTCTTGTCCGCCGGTCACCAACAGGCCGCATCCCGGTGCGACGATCTCCTCGCGGCTGTCAGTGTGAAACGCCGCCACCGGCGTTCCCCTACGCAACCCTTCCAACAATACCCTGTCGCCGTGAGCACCCTCCGACAACACAACCAGTAAGTCCACCGCAGGCTCCCGCTCTCCGATGAAGGTGACGTCCCTTGCGGCAAACGCCTTGAGCAGACGCGACTCCAAGGGACCTGTCCCCGCAATCACCCAACTAATCCGTGCACCAGGTCTCAGCCGTTCCAACTCGCCCGCAAACGCCGCCAGCAAGTTCGCCCCGTTCGCTTTGTCCAACCTGCCGCGGAAGCCGATGGCAACCTCCGCGCCCCAAACGCCATTGCCCTCGGCAAGCTCGACGCCATAAGGGATCCAGCGCACTTGCTGATTCCCCAACGCCATACCCTCCAATCCCTTTGCCACAGCCTGGGACCGCGCCAGCCGGTAATCCAAGCTGTCGATCGTGTTGTCAGATAGGTCATGCGCATCAAGGTCCGCAACAACATCCGCGGTCCTCAGGCCAGGCATGTGTTCCTTGATGGCCGGCAAGACGCGATAGGTCGCTCGGGATTCCGCCACCAGCAACGCGTCGATATTCCAGTTCAGCGCCAAGGACAAAATCATCCGCTCCCGTTCCTCCGGCGCCGTAATGGCCGCAGCCTCAAACCAGAAGTCTGCGCATTCCGACCAGCGCTGCTTCCAGCGCTTCGACGAGCTCGTCTCGGCGATCAAAATCACCTCCCAGGCGCTGCGATCGATCTGCTCCACCACTCCCAGCAGCGCCCGCTGCGCTTCCCCCTCGCCCAAGCTGCCGACAACCACCGCAATCCGTTGCCTATCCCGCTTCTCGACGACGGTATAGCGCAGCGGCCTCAACAACAGCCCATTCGCGTAGACCGCACCCGAGTCGAATCGCGTATACCTCGACAAGTCGAAGACCGCTCTTCCCGCCCTGAGGTTGACGTATTGCTTCCAGGCCGCCGGAACCAGCATCAAGGCGGTCTCGATGGGGTCTTCGCGCCAACTCCCCGCCGAGAACACGCCTGCATTCCGTAAATAGGCGACCGCCCGGCTCAGCCAATGGCCGCCTCTCTCCATCGTTGGAGTTTGGAGAAGGACATTCGCTGGAATGCACTCTTGCGCATGGCGCTCCGCGGGCGCCGTGATGCAGCGCCACGGCAAACGCCTGACCGTTCCACCCAGCTTCGGCTCGGGCCACTCCAGCGCACGTCTCGAGACTCCCAACGGCCCGGCGACATCGCGCATCGACGGCGCAGGAGCCGCGCCCGTGTCTTCCCACGTCGTCCAATCAGCCGTCTGCAAAGCCCACAGACACTCTTCCAGAGCCTGCGGAGCCAACTTGCCCGCCGACGTGAGCCACAGGAATGCGTCCGCCCCGCTACCCGCCAGCGCCTCCGCTTCCGTGCGCACAAGTAGTACCTGATAGTCCTGCAAAGTCTGATCGCTGAGATCCGGCGTCAGCCCTCCGGCCGCGATCACACAGATCGACGGCGCCGTCAACTCTTCTTCGCCTTGCAAAACCGAGACTCCGCTACCGATGATAGAGTCTCCTAACGAACTTCATGGCCGCCAACCGCATGTGCCCCAATTGCCGGGCTTTCGTCGAGCCCAGCGAGCGCATCTGCCCTTACTGCGAGACGGAACTTCATCCCTTACGCCGCAAGGCAGAGGCCGTATCCGGTCCGTTGAGCAGCTTTATCCCCGAGAGCCACTTCACGACCGTCATCCTCATGGCGATCAACTTCGGCCTGTTCATTGCCATGCTGTTGCTCAACAACAAGCTCGGCGGCGACGGCTCGTGGACCATCAGCGGCCAGGTTCTGCAAGCCTTCGGGGCTAAATCGCGCATCCAGATCGTCGTCTATCACGAATGGTGGCGACTGATTACCGCCGGGTTCCTGCACGGCAGCGTGCTGCACATCCTGATGAATTCCTGGGTGCTGTTTGACCTTGGCGCGCAAACCGAACGAGTCTTCGGCACCGCGCGATATCTAGTAATCTACCTGGTGTCGAGCGTCGGCGGGTTCTATCTCAGCTTCCTGATGTCCTACGCGCCTTCCGTGGGCTCTTCAGCCGCACTCGCCGGGCTCATCGGGGCCATGATGGCCTTCGCCAAACGCACCAACCAATCCATGGTCTGGTCGTTCTATTTGCGTTGGGTCATCATACTCGCCGTATTCGGCATTCTCATCCCAGGAATCGACAACTACGCTCATCTCGGCGGCATCATCACCGGTTTCCTGATCGGTTGGGTTGCCGCATCCAGCCACGTCAACCGCGAGATCGAATCGCTCTGGAAGATCGCCGCCACAATTTGCTGCCTCGTCTCCGCTGGCGCCCTAGCCTACGCCTACGCGCGCATTGTCTGGGCGCTCTAACCCTCTGTCCGATGCCACACATCCGCCCGCAGCAGCCGTCTCGAAGTTGGGATATCATACGCGAGGCGAGGTAGCCGCACATGATCAAGACATCTCTTCTCCTCCTTGGACTGCTAACGGCCGGCGTCCTCTCCGCGGCATCGGGTAATCTGCAAATCTACTGGATCGACGCCGAAGGCGGCGCCGCCACGCTCATCGTCGCCCCGACCGGCGAGTCTCTTCTGGTCGACACCGCCAACCGCCGGCCGGATGATCGCGACGCCAACCGCATCCTCGCCGCCACGAAGGCCGCAGGGCTCTCCAAAATTGACATCCTGCTCACTACGCACTTTCACGCGGACCACATCGGGGCCATGCCCGCCTTGGCCAAGATGATCCCGATTGAACATTTCATGGACCACGGACCCTCGGTAGAACTCGATCGTCCCCGCGTGGCCGCCGTATACAAGGACTACGAAGAACTCAGCGCCGGCAAACGCACCATCTTGAAACCCGGCGACAAGATTCCTCTCGGCGCCCTCGACATCACCGTGGTCCAGTCCGCCGGTAAGTCGATCACCAAGGCCCTTCCCGGCGGCGGCGCCGCCAACCCGAGTTGCGCCAGCTTCGAGAGGCATCCCGACGACGTCGATGCCGATAACGATCAGAGCGTCGGCTTCGTCCTTCGGTTCGGCGATTTTACCTTTCTCGATCTAGGCGACCTCACCTGGAATTACGAACAGCACCTCGTCTGCCCAAACAATCTGTTGGGCAAAATCTCCCTCTATCAGACCACTCACCATGGTCTTGATCGTTCGAACTCGCCGCAGATGCTCTCGGCCATCGAACCCATCGTCGCCGTCATGAACAACGGCGCCCGCAAAGGCGGTCCCGCCAGCGTTTTTGAAACTCTGCGTTCCACGGGGCGCCTCGAGGACATATGGCAAGGTCACTTCGCCACGATGACGCCCAAAGACATCAACACGGAGGAGCAGATGATCGCCAACTTCGGTGACGGCACGAACTGCGAAGGTAATCTTCTCAAAGCGGTCGTCATGCCGGACGGCAAGTTCACCATGACGAATATGCGCAACAACTTCTCGAAGACTTATCCGTCGAAGTAGGCGCCAGGAGGCGCTGGAAATGAATCTCAGCAAGAATCTGCGTTTGCTAACGCAAGCGGGCCTTATGCTGGGCCTTGCCGCTAGCGCGGCGGCCCAGAGCGGCCCAGCCCTGTCCGAAAATTTCGAATCGGGAACCATTAATGCGGCCGTCTGGGATCAACGCGTCGAAGGCACGGCTACGATCGCTGTTGAAGCCGCCGAAGGCGCCTACGGGAGCTACGCCCTGCACGTCCACTATCCCGCTATGGCAGCGCGCAGCTACGCGTTCGTCGTCGCCAACCATCTTCCGGCGTCGGTCGCCAAGCACTATTTCGGACGCGCCTACATGAAGATCACGCCCGGCGTGGGAACCACTCACAACCCGTTGATCTTCTCCGGCGAACCCGGTTGGCCGCTCTCCAAGTTTAACGAGATCGGCACCTCTCGTGGCCTTTGGATGCCCTCCTACCAAGAGAACAAGTCCACTCGCGGCAACGGACGCGGCGAGATCACTTACCGCGCCGATGTGGGACCGCCTCTCGACCGCTGGTTCCTGATCGAGTGGGAGTTCAGCGATGCCCCCTCCAGCATCAGCATGTGGATCGACGGCGAAAAGCTGCCCATCAACATGGCCGACCAGAAGGTTGATACCGTCACCTTCGATTGGCCTAAGGGCAGCGGCAACGTCTCCGGCCTCGTTGGTGAGGGCTACAAAGAAATTGGCTTCGGCGCCCGGGTCTGGGGCGCTCCTCCCGCCGGCTTCGATGTTTACTACGACGACATCGTCATCGACGCCAAGCGCATCGGTCCCGCGAAGTAGTCGGCTCTGTAGACCTCGCTCCCGGCGGCCGATCTGTTGGGAGTGGGCTTTGCTCGTCTCGGCCACGTTCTCCTCGGAGCCGTCCTACCTGTCGCGATTCTGGCCTCTCTGGTCGGCGGCGCCGATTCCCGTGCACCGATTGCGGTTTCTTTGGCCCTCATCGCCCTTGCTCTCATCTGCCGTTTAACGCCAAGCACTCACCCGCTCTCCGCCTCCTTCGCCTATCCAGCAGTACTGTTCGCGTCGCTTCCCTTGCTCCAAGCGATTCCGTTGCCGGAATCCCTCTGGCTCCGGGTCACCGCCGTCGACACAACTTTGCAGGCCGAGGTCGGGCAACTGGGCGTCGCACTGCCCTCGACTTGGAGTTTTCAACCGGAAGCCGCGCTGCGCTCCGCCGTCATCACCATCGCCGCGATGGCCGTCTTCCTTCTTGCTCGCCATGCAGCGGCGCGACAGGTAGCCCTGTGGAGCTTGATCGTCTCCCTGCTGGCGCTCAGCGCCTGGCAATCGCTTACAGGGCTCAGCCAATACTTCGCAGGGCTCTGGCTGCTCGACAACGGCGAGGTCGCCCACGGGCATTTCGTCAACCGGGGCTACTACGCCGCATTCCTCGACGCCGGCCTCTGGCTCGTCGTCGGGGCCGCCTGCAGCCAAACCGCGCGAGTTGCTGCGTCGCCCGCTCGCGTCGCCTTGGTCATCGCGTCGATCTTCACCGCCGTTGTTTCCCTTGCCGCGATCGTCGCCTCGCAGTCCCGCAGCGCAGTGCTCGTCAACGTCCTACTGATCTGCGTAGCCCTTAGTCTGCTGCCTCTGAGCCGCTACAAACGCGCCGCCCTGGCTCTGTCCGCTTTCGGTTGCGGTGGATTCTTCCTATCTTCGCCCATCGCGAGCCCGCTGCTCGAACGCTTCCGCCAACTCTATAACCAAGGCGGCGACCCGGGACGCCTGTTCATCTGGCGCGACTCCCTTGCGGCCCTTAGGCCGTTCGGTTCCGGCGCAGGCTCCTTTCCCTGGGCCTTCGCGCGAACGACACCCTACTTCCTGCGCAAGAGCGTCGACTCGGCCCACGGCGATTACATGGAATGGGCCGTCGAGTTCGGACCTTGGTTCGCCGCTCTGTTCGCGGTTTCCTTGGTGGTGGTGTTACTCCACTTACTGCGCGCAGCTCAGCGCGTCGAACGCCCCGAACGCAGCTTCCTCGCCCTCGGCGCCGTCTTCGGCGCCAGCGCTCTCACCCTGCACGCGATGACAGACTCCGTCCTGCACTTCCCTGCTCTGCTCTTCCTACTTGCCTGCCTGCTTGGCCTTGCCTGCGGACTGACCGCAGTCATCCCCTCCAAACGCGAACGACTCGGCACAGCGCTTCTCGCGTCCGGACTCTGCGCGTCAACCCTATTACTCGGCGGCGCTCTCGCTCCGCTGAGCCTCACGTCGTTGTTCATCGCAGCACGTCAAAGCCAACTCCAGGGAGATGCGGCCAGCGCACGCCAGGGCTACGCCGCCGTCCTTCGCGCTAATCCGCGCACCGCTCCCGCCTGGCTGGCCCTCGCTGAAATCGCTCGCGTCCAAGGGAACACCGTTCAAGCCCTGCACTACGCGCATACCGCCCGCTCCGTCGAGCCCTTCACCTATCGCGTCGAGTGGACTCTGGCTGACCTCGAACTCTCCACCGGCGATCTCCAAGGCGGCGTAGAAACGCTTCGTACGATCTGCCAGGCACTCCCCGACCTGCGCCCCGCCGCTTATCTGCTGGCCTACCGTGCAGGCGCCTCGCTCAAACTGATTGAGAACCGCCTCGCCGCGCCCGAACCATACGCCGTCGGCGAATACCTCGCGTTCCTCATCCGCACTGGAAATCAACAACAAGTGCCCGCTGCCCAGCATCGTCTGGTCGACATCCAAGGCGTGACCTTACCGGAAGCGCACCGCCGCTACATCGCCGGTCACGTCGAATAGCGTTGACCTCTAGCCGTTGCCGTCGTCGTCAAAAACAGAGGAGCGTGTCGCCGGTTCCGCAAACAGAAACACGATTGCGTAAGCCGCGGCGAATCCGAGCAGCAGTGCCGCCACGAGTCGCCGTTCGTCGGCGATATCCACGCCCGCCACGGCCAAGAAGCAGCTAAAAGCCCAATCCGCCCGGCGTGCCCAAGGCGTCACGCCCGAAAGCTCGCGAAAGATCGCCGAACGGTTCCGGCGATAGGTGAAGACCAGGTGAAGTCGCAACGTGACGATCATGCTCGCCACGCCCAGTCCCCCAATAAACGTAAATAGCGTGACTCGATCCGGGACCCATACGCTGACCTGCCACAATGCTGCAGTCAGCAATACACAAGCAGCGACGATGCCGATCTGGTGTCCGACCCACCAGCGCATCCCTAAGCGTCCATCCCTCGGCACAGACCGAGCTTCGGGTGCAGCGTCAATGCCTGCCGGTCTAATCTGCTCCAAGGCTTGATGCAACTCCGCCGCCGACTGGAAGCGCTTCGCCGGGGCCTTCTGCAGACACCGCCGTATCAACGTCTCCAACTGCGGAGACTCCTGACGCAAATGATCCAACCCAGTCGGCTCGTTTGCCAAAATCGCGGCCATCGTGACCGCAACGGTGCTCCCTGTGAAAGGGTGCCGCCCGCACGCGGCCGTCGAAAGCACAACCCCCAAAGCGAATAGGTCGCTGCGATAGTCCGCCGGCTCTCCCCGCAGTTGCTCCGGCGCCATATAGGCCGGCGTCCCCAGCAGCGCCCCTGCCTCCGTCAGCCGGCTGTGCGCTCCGCCGTCGGGCTCACACGCAACCGCCAATCCGAAGTCGAGTATCTTCAACTGTCCGCTCCTGTTGCGGATGATGTTCTGCGGCTTTAGGTCGCGGTGGATGACCCCTTTTTCGTGCGCCGCCGCAACAGCGGCCGAGACCTGCATGCCTATATCCAGCACGCCTTCGGGCGTTACCGGACCCTGGGCGAATTCTTCCTCCAAAGTGACGCCTTCGATGTACTCGGCGACGATAAACTGGGTCGACTCCCACTCCTCCAGCGCATAGATCGTCGCGATTCCGGGATGAGACAACGATGCGGCCATGCCTGCTTCGCGCCGAAAGCGCGCGCGCTGCTTCTCGACCGCCTGCAAACTTGGCCGCAGCGCCTTCAGCGCCACCCTGCGGTGTAGCCGGGTATCTTCCGCTAAATACACGATGCCCATTCCGCCGCGACCAATCTCGCGCACCACTCGGTAAGGACCTACCTCGGCGCCTTCGGGCAGCGCCTCAGGCCAATCTCCCAAGCCTCTTTCGAGGAAGGGATTACCCGTGCGGTCCAGGGTCAATAAGGCCTGCACCTCACGCAGCAATTCTTCGCTGTCGCCGCAAGCGTCTCGCAAGTAAGCCTCTCTCGCTGCCGGGTCTAGTTCCGAGGCAGCGTCGAACAACTCCCGCATCCGCTGGAATCGATTCGTGTTCACGGCGCCAGTTCCTGCTGCAGCCAGGCCTTCGAGAATTTCCACCAACGTTTTGCGCTGGCCATAGAAATCCCCAAAGCTTCGGCGGCTTCCTCCAGCGTCAACCCGCCAAAGAACCGCAACTCCACCAGTTCGGCCATTCGCGAATCGTGATCCGCCAGCGCCTTCAGCGCACGGTCCAGCGCCAAAAGATCCACCAAGCTAACCGGCATGTCCAGCGGACAATCCGTTAGCGTAATCGCCGCCTGTCCGCCGCCGCGTTTTTGCGCGGTCCGTGCCCGCGCGTGCTCCACCAAGACCTGCCGCATGGCCCGTGCCGCAATTGCGATGAAGTGACCGCGGTCTTTCCAGTCCGGCCTCGCATTGGGGACCAGGCGCATATACGCCTCGTGGACCAGGCCCGTCGCTTCGATGCTTTGTGCGTTCCGTTCGCGACGCAAATAACCCCGCGCCAAACCGCGCAGTTCATCGTAGGCCAGCAGGAAGAGGTTGGACGCCGCTTCCGGGTCTCCTGCGCTCGATCTCGCAATCAGACTCGTGATCGCCGTTTCAGGTTGCATGGGATGGTTTTGAAGCAATGCTTGGGAGCGTTGGCCCGCCTTGCAATGATGACCCAAGGGTCTGCCGTAGCATAGCCGCGCCCGGAACCTGCCGCAAGCGCCAGTGGACTCCGGCCAGGAGCTTAATCGTTAAGCCGATTGCTCTTTCAGATCTCCCGCGGCTATATACCCAACGGTTCTGGGTCGATAAGAGATTGGAAGCCAACGTCTTGGCGCCGGCTCGCGGCCCACAAGAAATGCTTAGGAACTCAATTTCCACGCGAGTTGGGGCCTTCGCCGCAACCGTCTTAACGGTGGTCGGACTAGCGGCCGTCTGCATCGTGTATCTGTCTCACCAGAATATCCTGGCCGAGAAGGAACTCCAGCACCTAGCGAACGCCTCCGAGGAGCGCAGCAACCATATCGTCGACTCCATCGCCCGGCTCCGAGAAGACGTCCAGTTCCTTGCAGGCACGCCCCCCTTGGCAGGCATAGGCCGCGCCCGTGCCGCCGGCGGACGAGACCCCCTCAACGGCGATACGGAGGACGTCTGGAAAGATAGACTGCAAACCATCTTTCTCTCTTTCCTCCGCCGCCGCCCCGAGTACGCCCAAGTGCGGCTGATTGATTACGACGCCGGCGGGTTCGAACTCGTCCGGATCGATCGCGTGGGGCCCAACCTCCTGGTCGCGGTTCCGCCGGAAGGCCTTCAGCAGAAAGGCAGCACCGACTATGCCAAGGGCGCCGTCGCTCTTCCCCGCGATGCGGTTCTGCTCTCCGATATCAGTCTCAACCGCGAGTACGACAGGGTATCCATGCCGCCGGCGCCCACCATGCGCGCAGCGACTCCGGTCTATGGCGACGGCTCGACGCCTTTCGCCGTCATCGTGATCAATCAGAACCTGTCCCGGCTCTTTGACGATATGAAGCGCGGCCGCCCGCCGGGCAGCGAACTCTATCTCACCAACTCCACGGGCGGTTACTTGCTCGACAGCGTGTCCCAGTTAGCATTTGGCTTCGACTTCGGACGTCCCCGCCAACTTCAACAGGATCTCCCCATGCTGGGGCCCTTCTATCGAGACCGCACCGCTGACGACCGCGGATTCTTCGACTTTAAGCGGCGGGTACAGGGCAATCCTGAGAAATTCGTTATTCACATGACCAAGATCCGATTCGACCCGGCACATCCGTCCCGGTTCTTGGCCCTCGGAATGTACGCATCCTATGATTCCTTGTTAGCCGATTCGTCCAAAGTGGGACGATCCAGCACCCTCACAGCGTCGCTGCTTGTACTCCTCGGTACCGTCCTGATCCTGGTCTACATTCGCCGCTTACTCTCACCTCTCGCCTTGGTCGCCGCATCAACCGACCGCGTCGCCGCCGGCGACTACGATGTCGTTTTGCCGCCCGAATCGGACGACGAGATCGGCCGCCTGTCCCGCTCATTCCGCAGCATGGTCCATCAGATCAGGGAACGCACCCTCCAAATCGAGCACCACAAACTCTCTCTGCTCAAGATTAATTCTCGTCTTGAGAAGGCGCGTCAAGAGTTGGAAGCCAAAACCATCGAGCTTGAGCAGCAGGCCGGTCAAGATAAGTCTGAGCTTCTGGCCCGTATTTCTCACGACATCAGAACCCCGCTCAATAGCATGCTGCTCTTGGCGAATGCGCTCGCCGACAATCCCGAGAAGAACCTGACTGCCGATCAAGAGCAGTCGGCCAAAGTGCTTGCCGGCGCCGGCTCCGACCTCTTGGCGCTCATCAACGACTTGCTCGATTTGTCGAAGCTTGAGGCCGGGAAGCTCCAGCTCATCTTCGAGGACGTCGCCATCGGCTCCCTGATCCGTCAGGTCAGCGGCCAATTCCAACCCCTTGCCGCAGCCAAGGGCCTCGAGTTGCGCGTGGAACTGAACCCGGACTTGCCCGACACATTTGTGACTGATCCGCGCCGTCTGCGTCAGATCCTTTGGAATCTACTTTCGAATGCGCTGAAGTACACCAACGCCGGTTCCGTCAGTTTGACCGCGCGTCTCACTAAGTCCGGCCGCATCGCCTTCAAGGTGGAAGACACCGGGGCCGGTATTCCCGTCGACCAACTCGACCGCATCTTCTCCCCATACCACCAGTTGGATCGCGACATCCGTTCCAGTCCTGGCGGCACAGGCCTCGGTCTGTCAATCGTCAAGGAACTGACGAACGCCCTCGGCGGCGATCTCGACGTTGGTTCGCAATTGGGCGAAGGGAGTTGGTTCCAAGTTCGTCTCCCTCTTGGAATCGCTTCGACAGAACGCAGCGAACCCCAAAAGGCGCTCTCCAAGTCGGACGGTCCCAAGCGCATCTTGCTCGCAGACGACGACGCTGCTACGCGCTGGGCGTTAACCCGGTCGTTTCAACAGGCTGACTCCGAGATCGTGGTTGACGAAGCCGAGACGGGTCCCCAAGTACTGGAGGCGATACGGCGCCAGGCCTACCAATGCGTCATCCTCGACTACCACCTGCCTCAACTCGACGGCATGACCATCTTGCAGTCGCTCGACAAGAACCCGCCCGCGGCCATGCCGCAAGTGCTTCTTTATACAGGCCGCGAACTCGCCGTCGAAGAAAGGCGTGCGGTGGAGCGTCTCGGCGCGGTCGTCGTTCCCAAGGAAGGCGTTCTCGACCCCATTCTTGAGGCGGTCAAGCATATCTTCTCCGGCGAGCATCCCACGAACATCACGGGCCGCCGACTCCTCCTGGTCGAAGACGACTCCGCGAATTCGTTCGCCCTCACGCAAGAGCTGATTCGTCTCGGCGCACATGTAGAAAGAGCAAAAGACGGACTGGAGGCCGTCGAGATACTAGCGGACCGCCAAGACATCGACGTCGTCCTGATGGACATGCGGATGCCCGTCATGAACGGCTATGAGGCGATCCGCCGCATTCGGGCCAATCGCTCTCACAGCCGGCTACCGATCATCGCTCTCACTGCCGACGTCACCGAAAGCGACCGCGAGAGATGCCTTGCCGCCGGAGCTACGTCCTTCCTCTCTAAACCGATCGATTTCCAGGCCCTAGCTCGAGAGATCCAAGTTCGTACCGCGACGCCCGCAGCTAATATACAGACTAAGAACGCCTAAGACTTCCAGGTCGCCGGCGATCGCGAATCAGCTTCGATCTCAAGCACGTGCCGTCGCCCAACACCGAGAACGGACGCGGGTTCAGTGAATGATCAAGGCATTTCGCGGCGGAAGCCGTTCGCCAGCACCGCCTTTGCACTTTAGGCTTCTTGCACCCAGGCCATTGCCGCGGCTTCATCCGCCGCGTCGAAATAGCGAATTGTCGCCGTGGTAAACGGCTTACAGAAAACCGCCATCCCCTTCTCCCAGGCCTTGTCGCCGACCATTGCCAGCCGCTCGATATCGCGAAAGTGCTTGAGGTCGAATTTCGTATCTTCCCAAAGCGCCGCGGCGCTCCAGCCATGAAAATCCCTCATTACCAGAGCGATGCGAATCTTACCGAAGCGTTTTACCGCGTCCTCGACCACAGGCGTGAAGTGTGCGTAGTCCTCAGCCGCGAGCTTGCCGCTGAGGCGAATCACGAGCAGCTTGCCGTCCTGCAAGTTTTCAATTTGGATTGCCATAGGCCCCTCAGTCTGGACCCCAAAGCCGTACCGGTCAAGTCCCGGCCCGCTAAGATAACGGCGTCGTGGCGGACGATCCCTACAACCTCAAGCGCTTCGTCGAGGCCCAATCCCTTGTCTATAAAACGGTCACAGCGGAGCTCAAGTCCGGCCGCAAACAAACTCACTGGATGTGGTTCGTCTTTCCGCAACGCGCCGGACTCGGCCACAGCCCCATGGCCCGGAAGTACGCCATTTATTCTGCGGAGGAAGCCAAAGCCTACCTCGACCATGCCGTCCTGGGTCCACGGCTCCGCGAATGCACCCAGCTTGTACTCGATATCGAAGGCCGCACGCTCCACGAAATCTTCGGCTCGCCCGACGATCTCAAATTTTGTTCCTCGATGACGCTGTTCGCCGAGGCCGCCGACGACGATCAACTCTTCGCAGCCGCGCTCGAAAAGTACGATTGCGCAGTTGAACGTCCGGGAACGAGTTATTGCGAGTAGTAGCCGGGTTTGGCGGGGACTTTGACCCCTGGATGTTTCGGTCGGATCTCGACGTTGTGAAAAACGCCGGGCCTGCGCGGGTTGTTGGAGTAATAGCCGAGCTAGTAAGACGAGCGAAGGTCCTCGGCTATACGCTCAAACTGCTCCTTGAGCACGCCGTGGCCGTCACCGAATGAAGCCAACAGACACAATGGCAGGCTTTCCGCCGCCGCCAAGCGCGAGACCTTCCGGCGGTCGCCGTCATCGAATGCTTCGAAATCTAAGGCTTCGAGCCCCACTTGGATGCCTCCCTCAACGTCACGTACCGAGAACCCGGAGTACCTATGCGCAAGGATCCGCTTTCCTTCCGCACGATGAAATATAGGTTGCGGCCCTTCTACCTAGGAGATTTGAGGAGTATGCAAGCGGCCGATGTTCGGATAGACTACAGCCGTGCTCGACCGCGAAAAGCTGGAGAGCCTCAAGACTGCCTCAAGGCAAGAGAATCTGGGAGCGGCGGCGCGGATCTGCGCCGAACTGGCCCTAGACGCCAAGGGTACGCCGGACGAGTTCGACACGGAAGAACTTGCCCTGGCGGTAAAGCTGCGCGACTTGCCCCGCCTCGGGGTCATCGCAGACGAATTGCTGGACGATAGTCCGCCTTTGGTTTGACGGCAGCCGGCAACGGCTCGCAATTTCTTGGCGAACTCGGTCAGCGAACGAGCATCGCAGCTAAGGTTGCACCTATTGAGCTGAGCGGCCGAATTCCGCTCCGATCACCTCGCCGGAGATGACCAGTTCGACGCGGCGGTTGGCTTGGCGACCCTCTCGTGTGGAGTTGTCGGCTACGGGTTGATTAAAGCCGAACCCTTCGGCAGAGATCATGTCGGGCGCGACGCCTTGCTCTTCCACCAAGTAGCCCATGACGGCATTGGCGCGGTCGTAAGAGAGTTTCTGATTGAGTTCGGCGCTGCCCGTATTATCGGTGTGGCCCTCGGCCCGCAGTCGCAAGCCGGGGAAGGCCAGCACGGTGCCAGCGATGCGGGCCAGTTTTTCGCGGGCGACCGGGCGAAGGTCGAACTTGCCGACGTCGAACAGCACGTCGCCCATATTGACGACCAGGCCGCGTTCGGTGTCTTTGGTGGGCAGTACGGCGCTGAGTTGATCGAGGATGCGCTGGCGCAATTCACCCTTCTCCCGCTCGGCTTGCAGTCGCCGCTCTTCGGCCTCTTGGCGCAACTGATCAGCTTCCTGGCGTTGACGGTCAGCCATGGCGGCCGCTTGTTGGGCAGCGGCGCGGGCGCGTTCGGCGGAGAGGCGCGCTGCCTCGGCCTCGGCTCGGTTCTGAGCTGCCTTGGCCGCTTCAAGCTCAGCGGCCATGCGGCGTTGTTCTTCTTGCAGGCGGCGGGTTTCGGCGAGCAGACTTTGAGCCTCAGCCTTCTCTTGGGCGGCTTGGGCTTGGGCCTTGGCGTCCTCGGCGCGCATGCGGGCTTGCTCTTCTTCGGCTTGCTTGCGGGCGGCCTCATCGGCCGCGGCGCGGGCCGCTTCGGTCTCCTTACGGCGATATTCTTCGCGCTCGATGATTTGGCGCTCGATGGTCAGGGCGCGGGCGTCTTCGGCGAACTGCACGGCCTGGCGCGCCAGCGTGATGACTTCTTTCTCTTTGCCTTTGGTGATCACAGAGCTATTGGCCATGTCCAAGCTGGCTTGGGCGCGCTTGAGGCTGTCCGCGGCGTAGTCTTCGGCGCCCATGCTCTTGGCGATCGTAAGCGCGTTGCGGGCCTGGTAGACGTCGAGCGGCGTGTCGCGCGTGTCGACGCGCAGGTTGAGCGGGTTGGCCAGCGACTCGTAGGCGCCGCGCTGCAACAGCTCGTATTTCGCATCGATGAAGAATATGCGTCCCTTGGTGCGCTCAGTCGTCTCGTTCTCCAGCACGATCAAATCGCTGGGCATACGAACCGCGTAGTAGGGCTCGGCAGTGACGATCATGCCGAAGACTTGCAAATCGGAGGTGACGGTCATCTTGGCGCGGCCGCGCTTGTCGCGCTGCACTTCGCCCAGATTCGAGACCCGGCCCTCGGGCGAGATAGCCCAGAGCACGTTAGTCAAATATTCGGCGCCAAAGTCCTGCGGATCAGGCAGGTTTTCGAACGTCGCTTCGATCTCAACAGCCGCCCCGCGATTGCGCACGTCGGCGGAGCCGTTAGCGCTAGGGGCCAGGGATGTACCGACGAAATCGACCTCGGTGGAGCCGCTGCGGGAACGGTAGTTGACCGCCTTTGCCGTTCTGGCCACGGCTTCGGCAGTAAACAAGACCGGTTCATCGGGGGTCTCGACATCCGTCGGGGCTTGCGCCCAAAGTCCAGGACAGAGCGCTAACGCTCCAATGAGGACAGGGTTACGCATGCTTAGCATCGTTAGAAGCACCTCTGGTTTTAGATACGCCGGCAAACGGGATCGTTTCATCGAATGATATCGGACGAGCGGCAGAGGTAGATGGCCTGTGAAAACGGCGCTAGGGATGTTACATTGCACGATGGCATTGCGTCTATCGCTATGCCGTCCCGTGAAGGACCTGAAGAGAACATTCATGCACCGTAAGCAAGTCACCGTTATCTATTCCCTCCTGCTAGCCGTTGCCCTGACCGCTTTGCCGCTGAGCGCTCAACAAGGAACGAAAGACGGCGATTGGCGCTTCTACGGCGGCGACTCCGGCAGCACAAAGTACTCGCCGTTGGACCAGATTGACGCCGAGAACGTCTCGGAGATGGAGATCGCCTGGCGTTGGAAGGCCGACAACTTCGGCCCGCGGCCCGACTACAACTGGGAAGCCACACCCCTGGCCGTCAACGGCGTTCTCTACACCACCGCCGGCACGCGCCGCGATGCCGTCGCTATCGATGGTCTTACGGGAGAAACGCTGTGGATGTTCCGCTTTGAGGAAGGCCTGCGGGGCGATCGGGCTGTGCGCCCGCAGAATCGCGGGCTGACTTACTGGACGGACGGCACAGAAGAGCGCATTTTGATGATCTCGCCGGGGTATCAGTTGATCGAACTGGATGCGAAAACCGGGCGGATCATCGAGGGATTCGGCGAACAGGGCGTCGTGGACCTGACGAAGAACTTGGACCGTGACGTGGTCGAGCCGGGTCAGATCGGTTCTAGTTCGCCGGCGATTGTGATCAACGATGTGGTAATCATGGGCGCCGCGCTGCAGGCCGGTACGGCCCCGCCGAGCATGAAGAATGTGCCGGGCTACATCCGCGGCTACGACGTTCGAACGGGCAAGCTGCTGTGGACATTCCGGACGATTCCGCATCCAGGCGAGTTCGGCAATGACACCTGGGAAGACGATTCGTGGAAATACACGGGCAATACCGCGGCCTGGGTGCCGCTAACCGGCGACGAAGAGTTGGGCTACGTTTACATTCCAGTGGAGATGCCGACGGGCGATTTCTACGGAGGCCATCGTCCGGGCAATAACTTGTTCGCGGACAGCTTGGTTTGCTTGGACGTGAAAACCGGTAAGCGGGTTTGGCATTTTCAGACGGTGCACCACGACATTTGGGATTACGATTTGGCTTCGCCGCCGATTCTGGCGAATGTGACGGTAGACGGACGACCGCGCAAGATTGTCGCGCAGCCAGCGAAGACCGGCTTCCTGTGGGTTTTCGACCGGGTGACCGGCGAGCCGATTTGGCCGATTGAAGAGAGGGCGGTGCCGCAGTCGGATGTGCCGGGTGAGAAGACGTCCCCGACTCAGCCTTTCCCGACCAAGCCGGCGCCGTTTGAGAATCAGGGCTCCCTGGATGAGAACCTGATTAACTTGACGCCGGAACTCCATGCAGAAGCATTGGAGATCGCTAAGAGTTACAAACAGGGGCCCATCTACACGCCGCCTATCGTCCGCGACACGAACGGTAAGATTGCCACGATTGTCGTGCCTCATGTACAAGGCGGCGCCAATTGGGAAGGCGGCGCTCTCGATGCCGAAACGGGCATCGTCTACATCGCTTCGACGAATCGCGAGAGTCCTCTGGGACTGAGCGAGGCGGATCCGGCGCGATCGGATATGGCCTACGTCGGCGGCAGGCCGCGGTCAGCTGGTGGAGCGCCGCCGCGGAGACGCGATTTTTCAGCTGCTGGCGGGCCGCGGTACAGCCAGAATATTGGACCGCAAGGCTTGCCGATCGTCAAGACTCCTTGGGGCCGCATTACGGCCATTGACCTCAACACGGGCGACCACGTTTGGATGAAGCCTAACGGCGAACCGCCCGACTACGTAAAGAATCACCCGGCGCTGAAAGGCGTCGACTTGAGCGGCGTGGGCAACCCGGATCAGGCGACCTTGATGGTCACCAAGACACTGCTGTTTGGAGGCGTCGGCGGCGGTCTGTTCGGCGCGGGAACCGACGGCGGCAGACCGATTTTCCGGGCTATGGACAAAGCCACGGGAGAGGTGATCTTCCAGATGCAGTTGCCCGCCGGTACGACCGGGATTCCGATGACTTACCTGGCGAACGGGCGACAGTTCGTTGTGGTAGCCGTGGGAGGCCGCGGCGTACCCGCCGAGCTCATCGCGCTGGCTACGCCCTAAAGTTCGAAAACCGACACCCCCGGCGGCCGCAAGCGTCCGCCGGGCTTCTCGTGGTGCTACATTAACGCCCAATGTATCGCCTAGGTCTCCTGTTATCGACCTTCATCCTCTTGAGCGCGCCCCTGACGGCGCAGCAAGGCGCTAAGAACGGCGAATGGCGGTTCTACGGCGGCGGCCCCGGCACTACAAAATACTCGCCGCTCGACCAGATCAACGCTGAGAATGTCAGCGAACTTGAGATCGTCTGGCGTTGGAAGGCTGACAACTTCGGTCCGCGTCCTGACAACAACTGGCAGGCGACGCCCGTGATGGCCAACGGCGTCCTCTACACAACCGCCGGCATGCGCCGTGACGCCGTCGCCATCGACGCCCAAACGGGCGAGACGCTCTGGATGTTCCGTTACGACGAAGGCCTGCGAGGCGAACGCGCCCCGCGCCGCAACAACCGCGGCCTGGCCTATTGGACCGACGGCCAAGAAGAACGCATCTTGATGATCTCACTCGGTTTTCATCTGATCGAACTCGATGCCAAGACCGGACGTTTGGTCGAAGACTTCGGCGAGAACGGCATCGTCGATCTAACGCAAGGCCTCGACCGTGATGTGGTGGAACCCGGCCGGATCGGCTCCAGTTCTCCGCCAATCGTCATCAACGATGTGATCGTGACAGGCGCCGCGCTGCAGGGCGGCGGGGCTCCCGACAGCAAGACCAATGTACCGGGTTACATACGCGGCTTCGACGTGCGTACCGGCAAGAAGCTTTGGACGTTCCGCACCATCCCTCATCCGGGCGAGTTCGGCAATGACACCTGGGAAGACGGTTCGTGGAAATACACCGGCAACGTCGGCGCTTGGCCGCCGCTCAGTGGCGACGAAGAATTGGGCTATGTCTATATCCCAGTCGAGATGCCGACCGGGGACTACTACGGCGGACACCGGCCCGGCGACAACCTGTTCGCCGACAGCGTCCTTTGTCTGAACGTGAAGACAGGCGAGCGAGTCTGGCACTTCCAGGCCGTTCACCACGATGTCTGGGACTACGATTTCGGGTCGCCGCCGATTCTCGCCGACGTTACTGTCGACGGACGGCCCCGCAAGATCGTCGCCCAACCGAGCAAACAGGGTTTCTTGTACGTCTTCGATCGCGTGACGGGCGAGCCGATTTGGCCTATCGTCGAACGGCCTGTACCGCAGAGCGACGTACCGGGCGAAAAGACTTCCCCGACTCAGCCCTTCCCCACCAAGCCGGCCCCTTTCGAGATGCAGGGGTCGATGGACGAGAATCTGTTTGACC
Source organism: uncultured Acidobacteriota bacterium (assembly GCA_963805925.1). Classification (GTDB taxonomy): domain Bacteria; phylum Acidobacteriota; class Terriglobia; order Bryobacterales; family UBA6623; genus CAMPKL01. The sequence goes on along the minus strand of CAWDWB010000010.1, from coordinate 379,469 downwards.
TCACGCCGGAACTGAAGGCGGAGGCGATCGAAATCGCCCGCAAGTACAAGCAAGGACCCCTGTTTACTCCGCCGATCGTGCGAGATTCCGGGGGCAAGCTCGGCACCATCGTGGTGCCGAACTCACAGGGCGCGGCCAACTGGGAGGGCGGGGCTCTCGACCCCGAAACAGGCATCGTCTATGTCGCTTCAACGAATCGCGAGAGCATCACAGCGCTGTCCCGGCCCTCGCCGGATCGCTCGGATATGGACTACCTCGGAAGCCTTGGCGGAATGTCGCGCAGAAGAGCGGCAGGCCCTCCTCCTGGGGGCGTCCGCTTTGGCCGAACCAATAACGGGCCGCAAGGGCTGCCGTTGCTCAGACCGCCGTGGGGCCGCATTACCGCCATCGATCTCAACACGGGCGACCATGTGTGGATGAAGCCCAACGGCGAGGCGCCCGACTTCATCAAGAATCACCCCGCACTCAAGGGCATCGATTTGAGCGGCGTCGGCAATCCCGATCAGGCGACCCTCATGGTGACCAAGACGCTGCTGTTCGGAGGCGTGGGCGGCGGTATGTTCAACGCCGGACCGTACGGAGGCAGCCCGATGTTCCGCGTGATGAATAAGGCCACCGGCGAACTCATCTACGAGATGGAACTGCCGGCAGGCACCACGAGTATCCCGATGACCTATATGGTCAAAGGACGCCAGTATATTGTCGTGGCGGTCGGCAGCCCGGAACACAGCGCGGAACTGGTGGCATTGGCCGTCCCCTAGCGACATAGAAAGGCGGGCAGGCGGAGTGCTACATTAGGCCCCAATGTGTCGCTTAGGTCTCCTGTTATCGACCCTACTCTTTATCACCGCGCCCCTGATGGCGCAACACGGTACGACGAACGGCGAATGGCGCTTCTACGGCGGAGACGCCGGCAGTACCAAGTATTCTCCGCTCGACCAGATCAACGCTGAAAATGCCAGCGAGTTGGAAATTGTTTGGCGTTGGAAGGCGGACAATTTCGGCCCGCGTCCCGACTACAACTGGGAAGCCACGCCGCTGATGGCAGGCGGCAAGCTTTACGTGACCGCAGGCTCACGCCGCGATGCGGTCGCCATCGATGCCGCCACCGGCGAGACGCTGTGGATGTACCGCTTCGACGAGGGTCAGCGCGGCGACCGCGGAGTGCGTCCGCAGAACCGCGGACTGACGTACTGGAGCGACGGGACTGAAGAGCGGATCTTGATGATCTCGCCCGGCTACCACCTGATTGCCCTCAACGCACAGGACGGACGTCCGATCGAGGGCTTCGGCGAAGGCGGCATCGTCGACCTGACCCAAGGGTTGGATCGCGACGTCGTGGAGTACGGACAAATCGGTTCCAGTTCGCCCGCTATCGTCATCAACGACGTGGTGATTATGGGCGCCGCGTTGCAGGCCGGCACCGCCCCGCCCAGCAAGACGAACGTACCGGGCTTTATTCGCGGCTTCGACGTGCGCACGGGCAAGTTGCTGTGGACTTTCCATACGATTCCCAGGCCGGGGGAGTTTGGGTACGACACCTGGGAAGATGGTTCGGCCCAATACACGGGCAATACCTCGGCCTGGACTCCGCTGAGCGGCGACGAGGAGCTAGGATACGTCTACCTACCCTTGGAAGCGCCGACGGGCGATTTCTACGGCGGGCACCGGCCGGGCGCGAATTTATTCGCCAACAGCTTGGTATGCCTCGACGCGAAGACAGGCAAGCGCATCTGGTACTTCCAGACAGTGCATCACGACATTTGGGATTACGACTTGGCGTCGCCGCCGATCCTGGCCGACGTGACGGTCAACGGGCGCGCGCGGAAGATCGTGGCGCAACCGACCAAACAGGGCTTCTTGTTTGTCTTCGATCGGGTGACGGGCGAACCGATTTGGCCGATCGAAGAGCGTCCGGTGGAACAGAGCAAGGCGCCCGGAGAAAAGACCTGGCCGACGCAGCCATTCCCGACCAAGCCTGCGCCGTTTGAGTTGCAAGGCACCTCGGACGACCATTTGATCGATCTGACTCCCGCCTTGAAACAGGAAGCACGAGAGATTGCGGCGCAGTACAAGATGGGGCCGCTGTTCACGCCGCCCATCGTGCGCGACGAAGACGGCAAGCGCGCGATGTTGATGATGCCGAATACGCGCGGAGGAGCCAATTGGCCAGGGGGAGCCGTCGACGCCGAGACGGGCATCGTCTACATTGCCTCAGTAAGCCACATGACCTCGCTTGAGTTGTATAAGCCCGAGGCGTCTCGTTCGGACATGAACTACGTAGCCTCCTACGGCTATACGAGTTCGACGGCAAACCGCAACCTGGGGCCGCAAGGGCTGCCCCTAGCGAAGCCGCCCTGGGGACGCATTACGGCGATCGATCTCAACACTGGCGAGCACGTTTGGATGATTCCGAATGACGTAGCGCCCGACTATGTGAAGAACCATCCCGCGCTAAAAGGCGTCGACCTGAGCGGCGTGGGAAATCCGGAGCGGTCTACGCTGATGGTGACTAAGACGCTGCTGTTTGCAGGCGTCGGCGCCGGGCTCTTCAACAACGATCCCGGCGCGGGCAGCCCGGTGTTCCGAGCGATCGATAAGGCGACCGGCAAGGTGCTGCATCGCCTGGAATTGCCCACCGGCACGACGGGTATTCCCATGACGTACATGGTCAACGGACGGCAGTATGTCGTCGTTGCTGTGGGCGGCAAGGGCATGCCGGCGGAATTGGTGGCAATGGCTGTGCCCTAGAGGGTCGCCCACAGATTTTTACGCCACGGCGCCGCCCTAGTGGTACATTGACTGCGCAATGTATCGCTTAGGTGTCGTGGCCCTGGCGCCGCTTTTCATCCTCTTTCTTGTTGCGTCTCCCTTGGCTGCACAGCAGGGCGCCAAGGATGGCGAGTGGCGATTCTACGGCGGAGACGCCGGCAGCACCAAATACTCTCCTCTGGACCAAATCAACGCTGAGAACGTCAGCGAGCTTGAGGTTGTCTGGCGCTGGAAGGCGGACAACTTCGGCGCACGACCGGATTTCAATTGGGAAGTCACGCCGCTCATGGTCGGCGGAAAGTTGTATTTCACCGCGGGGACACGACGCGACGCTGTGGCGGTTGACGCTGTAACGGGCGAGACGCTGTGGATGTTCCGAATCGACGAGGGCCTCTACGGAGAACGCGCCGTCCGGCATCAAAACCGCGGGCTCACCTACTGGACGGATGGCCAGGACGAGCGCATCTTCATGATCACGCCGGGATATCAGCTTGTTGCACTCGACGCCAAGACCGGACGATTGATCGAAGACTTCGGCGAGCGCGGAGTCATCAATCTCAAAGAAGGCCTCGACCGCGACGTCGTCGAGCCGGGTCAGATCGGAGCTAGTTCGCCGGCGATCGTGGTCAACGACGTCCTCATCATGGGCTCCGCTCTGGTAGCCGGCACTGCGCCGCCAACGATGAAAAACGTCCCGGGCTATATACGGGGCTTCGACGTACGAACCGGCAAGAGGATTTGGACTTTCCGAACGATTCCGCAGCCGGGCGAGTACGGCAATGAGACCTGGAAGGACGGCTCTTGGGAGTACACGGGAAACACCGCCGTCTGGGGTCCGATCAGCGCGGACCTGGATCTGGGCTACGTCTATCTTCCCGTGGAGGCGCCGACCGGCGATTTCTACGGCGGCCATCGGCCGGGCGATAACTTATTCGGCAGCAGCCTGGTGTGTCTGGATGCGAAGACCGGCAAGCGCGTCTGGCATTTCCAATTCGTTCACCATGACATCTGGGACTACGACCTCAACTCGCCCCCGATCTTAGCCAACGTGACCGTCGACGGCCGGCCTCGTAAGATCGTGGCGGAGCCGACGAAGTACGGCTTCTTATTCGTGTTTGACCGCGTGACGGGCGAACCGATTTGGCCGATCGAAGAGCGTCCGGTTGAACAGAGCGACGTGCCTGGCGAGAAGACTTCTCCGACGCAACCCTTCCCAACCAAGCCCGCGCCGTTTGATCTGCAGGGTTCGACGGACGACAATCTGATCGACCTGACGCCCGAACTCCATGCCGAAGCGCTGCGCATCGCCCGCCAATATAAGCAGGGACCGCTATTTACCCCGCCCATCGTGACCGATACGGACGGCAAACTCGCCACTCTATACCTGCCGGCCGTGGTAGGCGGAGCCAACTGGCAAGGGGGCGCGCTCGATGCCGAAACCGGCATCGTCTACATCGCGTCAGCGAACCACGTCACGGCCATGGGTCTGGCGAAGCCCGAAGCCGGCCGCTCGGACATGGCTTATGTCGGAGGCGCCGGACGCGCGCCGCGTGACCGAAACGCTCCGGCCGTCGGCTCGCCGCGGAACATCGGCCCACAGGGGCTGCCCATCGTCAAGACTCCTTGGGGAACCATCACCGCAATCGACCTGAATACCGGCGACCACGTCTGGCGGAAGCCCAACGGCGATCCGCCTGACTACGTCAAGAACCACCCGGCGCTGAAGGGCGTCGACCTCAGCGGAGTCGGCAATCCGGACCACGCAACGCTGATGGTGACCAAGACACTGCTGTTCGGCGGCGTTGGGGCTGGCCTGTTCGGCTCGGGCCCCGAAGCGGGGAGCCCTGCGTTTCGAGCCATGAACAAAGCTACCGGCGACGTCATCTTCCAGATGGACCTGCCCGCCGGCACAACCGGCATTCCGATGACGTATATGGTTGGCGGACGGCAATACGTTGTCGTGGCCGTGGGCGGCAGTGACCATCCTGCGGAATTAGTTGCGCTAGCCGTGCCGTAAATTCTGGCGAGGAAGTTCAGAATAACTCGGCCCGATAATCGCCAAGCTTGACAATTACCAGATAATCTACAAAACTCGAGCTAGCCCGCCTGCCTTTCCGACCGCGTCACGATTTCTTGCGACGAGGTTTCATGTCAGTTCGTTCTTGGCTATCAGTTGTTTGCATGTTGTTTTGCGCTCTAGGCGCTGGCGCGCAGACGGCAACTTTGCTCACAGACATCAACACGACGTCGGACGCGTCGTTTTCCTCCCGACCGAGTCCGCCCGTAGCATTCAACGGAAAACTCTACTTCGCAGCCCTCGCCAACAACGACTCTTTCGGTCTTTGGCGCAGCGATGGCACGGCGACCGGCACAGAAAGCTTCGGCAGCTTACCCCCGTCCAGGAATTGGCTTGTCCCCGCCAACGACTTTCTCTTCTTTCGCGGCGAAAGCATCGCTACCGGACTTGAGCTGTATCGGCTCAATGCCGCAGGTGATCGAATCCTTGTAAAGGACATCTACCCCGGTCCAGCTAATGGATTCTCAAGGAACCTCTTCGGCGTCGGCGACACTGTCTTCTTCGGTGGGAACGACGGCGTCACCGGAGTCGAGCTTTGGAAGAGCGACGGTACCGAAGCGGGAACCCTCTTGGTGAAGGACATCAACCTGGCGGGAGACTCTCGCCCCGAGTTCAGCGCGAACAAGGACGGGGTCGCCTATTTCACTGCTGAGGACAGCTTCAACGGAAGAGAACTGTGGCACACCGACGGAACCACAGTCGGTACGACATTGATTAGGGACATCCGGCCCGGTTCCGAATCCAGTGACATCGGCGAGTTGGTGCGCATGGGCGATAGCTTCTATTTCCAAGCTGACGACGGCGTGCATGGCAGCGAACTCTGGCGCACCGACGGCACCACAGCGGGCACGACGATGGTCGTCGATATCAATCCGGGTAGCTCCTCCGGCGTCGCGGGTGAGACTTACAGATTCCAGGGGCGAGTCTTTAACAACCTTCTTTACTTCGCAGCCGACAACGGCGACGGCGGCGGTCGCGGTCTGTGGGTCACCGATGGCACGGCCGCCGGCACGATGCGCGTCGTGACCGGAATTTCTCCTAACTACTTTCACGTCACGGATTCCGCATTCTTCTTCACCTCCGACAGCACCGAGCACCGAGGAGAAGTCTGGCGCAGCGACGGAACCGCCCAGGGTACGGCGCTCGTGAAGGCATTCGGCGTCCAGGTCAAGACGAACTTCGCAACCTTAGGCAGCTTCGTATTGCTCGCTGCCGACGACGGCGGACCGGAAGGCTTGGAGCTTTGGAAGACGGACGGCTCGGGAGCCGGGACGGTCCTGCTGAAGGACATCCGTCCCGACGGAGACTCCAATCCGACCAATCTCAACGTGATCGACGGCGTCCTCTACTTCAGTGCCAACGACGGCGAACACGGCGAGGAACTCTGGCGCAGCGACGGAACGCCCCAGGGAACCTCACTGGTGAAAGACGTCGGCTTCGCCATCGGCGAGAGTAGTCCCCGATACTTCGCGCGCCTTGGCGCAGAGCTGCTATTCGACGCTGACGACGGCGTTCACGGCGGGGAACTGTGGAAGACGGACGGTACGGCAACCGGGACAACATTGGTCAAGGACATCGACCCCTCGGGATCCACTAGACCCAAAGACCTCGTCCGCGCCGGCCAATTGGTCTACTTCCTCACGGAGACCGGCGTTCACGGACGCGAGCTTTGGCGAAGCGACGGGACTGAGGAGGGAACGATCTCTCTGACTGACACCGCGTCCGCTTCGGACTTCACCCGATTGGGGTCTCTAACCCCAGTCGGCGATGTCTTGTTCTTTGTCGGTCAGCGTCCTTCCGTTGGTCTCGAGCTTTGGAAATCCGACGGCACGCCGGAAGGAACCGTCATCGTTCGAGACATCGCCCCGGGCGTCGCATGGTCCTTTCCTGAATGGCTCGTCGATGTCGACGGAACTTTGTTCTTCGTTGCAGACGACGGCACGACGGGAAAAGATCTCTGGAAGAGTGACGGCACCGCTGAAGGGACGGTAAAGGTCAGTCTCGTGCGACCCCGCGAACTGACCAACGTCGATGGGACCCTCTTCTTCGAGGGATTCGACGGCGACGACCATGCCTTGTGGAAGAGCGACGGCACAGCAGGCGGTACGGTTCGATTGGCGGAGTTGGGTGAGTCGGGGGAGATCAGTTTCGCCTCCGCCGCCAATGGAATGCTGTTCTTTTTCGTCGACTATCCTGTGTCCCAGCAGGAGCCGCCGCAAGACACTGAGCTGTGGAGAAGCGACGGCACGCCGGCAGGTACGCTTGCCATTAAGGTCTTCCCCTCCGTCTCCCCGCCGGGGATAGGTGCAGAAACGGCGAGCGTTGGCCCCATCGTCGAATACGGCTACAAGGCCTACTTTATGACCGGTACGCGCTACACGACTTGGGACCTGTGGGAGACCGACGGAACCGCGGACGGAACTCGCGTCGTTGAGAACTTGGAACTGCCCCCGTACTTGCCCTTGCCGTCTCCCTCCGCCTACGGCGGCGCGTTGTTCTTCGACGCAGCGGAGTCCGACGCAGACAGCGCTAAGAGCCACCTCGGACGTACGCACGGGACCGCCGAGAGTACCTTCTTGTATGAGCCGGCGTTTCAGTCGCCGGTCCTGAGGATCGCTGGTCTCGGCAATCGGGTCTTTTTCACGGGCCACACCGCTGAATACGGCCGAGAACTTTGGTCCGTACCCTTGCAGCCTGCCATCAGCGCCAACGGCGTGGTGGACGCGGCGGGCTTCGAGCCGACGCTGGCGCCGGGCGGATTGGCGAGCGTGTTCGGCGCGGAACTGGCGGCGGAGACGACGCACGCGACGAGTCTGCCGCTGCCGACGACCCTCGCCGACGCGAAGGTCAAAGTAAACGGCATCGACGCACCTCTACTGTTCGTCTCACCGACGCAGATCAACTTCCAAGTCCCCTACGGACGCGCCAACCGGCGGGAGCGTCTCGGTCATCGCTTGGCTCAATGGGCAACAAAGCCTATCCCAACCCACCGCTGTCGCCGAGTTTGCTCCAGCAATGTTTGTAAATCCCGCAACAGCCGAGCCCATCGTTCAGCGCCACCCGGACGGCACGCTCATCACGGCACAGAACCCGGCCAAGCCAGGCGATACGCTCATCCTCTACGTGACCGGCATTGGCGGACTCGACAATCCGCCCGCGACCGGCGACGCAGCCACGAATTCACCTTTGGCAACGGCGACGACCACGCCGACCGTACTGGTGGGCGGCGTTGAGGCCACGGTGCTGTTTGCCGGCCTCGCTCCTGATTTCGCCGGCTTAGGGCAGATCAATATTCAGTTGCCGGCAACGCTGCCGCAGGGGAGTCCCCTGCCCTTGACGATTCGCTTTGGGGATAGCGCGAGCCCCACGTCGGAGTTGCCGTTCTAGGGCTGGACCGGCGAACTTGAGCTGCTGCCGAATTGCTACAATTCGCCAGGTAAATGTTTTGTGCTCACGTTGGGATGACGTGACCGGTTCGACTATCCTGACGAGGATACGTAGAGATCATCAAAAATGAATGATCTGTCGTAGGGAGATATTGTATGCCGCAGGCTTTTCGTTCTACTTTCACCGCTGTCGTTATCTGTCTTCTGCTCGGCGCCTCGGCGGCTCAAGCGCAGACGGCAAGCCTGTTGAGTGACATCAATCTTGCGGTAGATGCGCAGTTCAGCGCGGACCCGGTAGGATTCACCGAGTACGGCGGTAAGGTGTACTTCTTCGCAACGTCGTCGCCGGACTTTCCTGGCCTGTGGCGGACGGACGGTACGAGCGCCGGCACGGAACTGGTCAAGTCCGGCATCCACGGCGAGAAGTTGCTGGTTAGCGGCGGCCTGCTGTACTTCGCGGCCTCGGAGGAGTCGGGCGGTCTCGAGTTGTGGAAGAGCGACGGCACGCCCGGAGGCACGGTGCGCGTCAAGGACATCAATCCGGGCCCAGAGGATGCGATTGCGTCCAACGTTGTGGTCTACGGCGGCGATCTGTACTTTGGCGCGGACGACGGCATCAACGGCATTCAGCCCTGGAAGAGCGACGGCACCGATGCAGGAACGGTGTTGCTTAAGTACGTCCATGATTCAGGAGACTCTTTCGCCAAGGAGTTCACCGTATCGGGGCCCACACTGTTCTTTTCGGCGGTAGATGAATTCAACGGCGGCGAATTGTGGAAGTCGGATGGAACCAACGCCGGCACAGTTTTGGTAAGAGACATCCGCCCGGGATCGTTCTCAAGCAACCCTCACAACTTGGTGGACGTAGGCGGCACGCTATTTTTCTCCGCGGATGACGGAGTGAACGGTCGGGAATTGTGGGCCAGCGACGGCACGCTCGCGGGCACGATTTTGGTGAAGGACATCAATCCGGGCCCGGGCAACTCGACCTTTGATCTCTTCGACGGCTCGATTGCCGAGTTCGATGGCAAAGCATTTTTCGGCGCCGACCCCGGCGACGGGTCGGGCGTCGGACTTTGGAAAAGTGATGGCACCTTGGGCGGCACGGTTCAGGTTGTGAGCGGTTTGATTCCGAAATCGTTCACCGTGGTTAGCGGAACGCTCTACATCGTCCGCGCCAATAACTCGGACAGCACTTTGTTTGCCCCGCATCTTTGGAAGTCAGACGGCACGACTGGCGGTACGGTTTTGGTCAAGAGCTTCACCGGCGATATCAACCGCAAGCTGGGAGTCGTGGGCAGCACCCTATTTTTGGCAGTGGGACCGCGTGAGTTGTGGAAGAGCGACGGCACGGGAGTGGGCACGGTATTGGTTGCGGAGTTGCTGCCGAACGATACGGTTGGTTCGTTCTCGGATGATCTAACCGGCATCGGCGGCACGCTTTATTTCTCCTCGGGGGCAGGCGAGCAAGGTCGTGAGGTTTGGAAGAGCAACGGGACGCTGGCCGGCACGGTGCGGGTCAAGAATATCGGCATCGCTCCGGCCAGCAGCACGCCGAGGAAGTTTGTCCTGAACGACCAGATTGCCAACGGGACCCGGCTTTTCTTCTTCGTTACGAACGGCGACTACGGCGGGGAGCTATGGCGGACCACCGGTTCGAGCAACGGCACGCAGTTGGTGAAACAGATCGCGTCCGGAAGCCCAACTCCCTACATGCCCGCCGACGTAGTGGTGTTGAACGGGAACATGCTGTTCATCGGCAGTGACCTCGTAAACGGCTACGAATTGTGGCGGAGCAACGGCACGAATGTCGGAACCGTAATGGTTAAGAATATTCACCCGGACGACACGAACCAAGTCGGTTTGCCCGATGAACTGACCGTGTCCGGCGGCTTCGTTTACTTCCGGGCGAACGACAAAGTGCATGGCTTCGAGTTGTGGCGCACCGACGGAACGGAAGCGGGCACCGTGATGGTCAAAGACATTAGTACCGCGCCCGGTCTCGGCTCGGACCCCACTCAACTGGTCGACGTCAACGGCACGCTCTTTTTCCTGGCGGACGACGGCGTTTCGGGCCGTGCGATTTGGAAGAGCGACGGAACGGAAGCGGGCACCGTGAAGGTCAAAGACATCTATCCGGTGAACAACAACGACTTCTATTACGAACTGACGAGTTCCGGCGGCGCGCTGTTGTTCCGCGCGGACGACGGCGTGGGCGGACACAGCCTTTGGCGAAGTGACGGCACGCCTGAAGGGACCAAAGCCATCTTGCCGATCCTGTTTAACAACACGATCAGTTCGCCGTCTTGGTTCCACGACGTCAACGGGACCTTATTCTTCGCTCAACACAACGAGCTATGGAAGAGCAACGGGACGTTGGCAGGCACGGTTCGGGTAAAGGAGATTGACCCGTTTCCTTTGCCTGAGGTTGCCCTGAGCTCGTTTACCGACGTGGACGGCGTACTCTACTTCATTTCGACCGGGCCAACCGGCGCCGAGCTGTGGCGCAGCAGCGGTACGAGCGGCGGAACAACGCGCGTAAAGAAATTAGTGGACCCGGGAGTTTTCGGCCCCACGAGCATCGCCGGAACAGCTGCAGGAGACGTTTTCCTCAGCGCGCCTTCGGCGAAGGGCTATCTGCTTTGGCGAAGCAACGGAACGTCCGCCGGGACGAAGGCCCTTCAACCTACCTTCCTGAGCCCGATCAACGAAGTCGCCGGGTATCAAACTCAAATCATCTTTGGCGCCGAATCCGCGTTAGTAGGCAATGAGCTGTGGTCGACGCCTCTGGTCCCGTCAATCAGCTCCTCTGGTGTGGTCGATGCGGCCAGCTTCCGGACGTGGGTCGCGCCGGGCGGTCTGGCCAGCGTGTTTGGTACGGAACTGGCCGGCATGACCGCGGCGGCGACTAGCCTCCCGTTGCCGACGACGCTGGGCGGAGTACGCGTGCAAGTCGCGGGCGTCGATGCGCCGCTTCTGTTCGTTTCGCCGCGGCAGATCAATTTCCAAGTCCCGTTTGAAACGGCGATTGGGACGGCGCCCGTCGTGGTCGTCGCCGGCTCCCAGCAGAGCGGCTCGGAATTGGCGACGACGGTGGTTTACGCACCGGCAACTTTTGTGAATCCCAACACGGGTGGTCCGATCGTCCAACGCCACTCGGACGGCACGCTGATCACTGCTGAGAACCCAGCCAAGCCGGGCGATACGCTCATCCTCTACGTGACCGGCATTGGCGGATTGGACGTTGTGCCCGCAACCGGCGATCCGGCATCGGACTCGCCTCTCTCGACTTCCACCGTAACCCCAACGGTCACGGTGGGAGGCGTGCCGGCTCAGGTGTTGTTCGCCGGTTTGGCGCCGGGCTTTGTCGGCCTGGGACAGATTAACATCGTTCTGCCTGCAGAATTGCCTGAGGCGGCCTCGCTGCCTTTGGTAATCATCTACGGCAACCGTCGAAGCCAGTCGCTGCCGCTGCCTTTCTAGTTGCCGGCTGGCAGCCCGCGAAACTTGGCGGCGATCAGCGGCGCGAAGGCCAGCACGATCATGCCGAGGGCGAGGAATCCGCCTCGCGCTGGATCATAGTCAGAGAGCAGCCGATCCCACGAAGCGCCTGTCACGTAGTGCCCGAATAGAAACTCGAAGCCAACCGTGAGGATGAGCCAGAGGGCCCCGACGGCCAGTAGTTGGCTGCGTGTCTTGGCCCCCATCCATTTGATGGAGCCAGTTGCGATGGCCAGAATGATGACCGATCCGATGAGGACTCCGATCTGTCGTGCGCGAAGATCGCCGACGACGGGCACAAGGGACACAGCGCGGACGATGCCATGGACCGTCTCGGCGAGGATGATTAGCAGCCAAACGGCGAGGGAGCGGGCCAGCGGCACAACGATGTTTGTACCAACTACAGCTGGAGTAACGGTATTGGCGGGCCCCGCTTTTTACGTTTCTCACGTCATTGGGTAGACACGGCAGTCCTCTGGCTATGCCGCTCACCCTGCTCATTGCCTTGCTGCTGACCGGATGCGGCGGCGCGCAGGAGGCCACGACAGACGCCCTCGTCCTTCGTCCGCTTTCGCTCGCCAGACATTGATGCCGAGAGCGAATTCCTCGCCGACCGCTCAAGCCTTCGAGAGTGCTCTAACGGATATGGAACATCCGGCCGCCGAACAGGACGGCTCCTTGGCGGGAACCGAATTGGACCTGGTTGACGAGCTTGAGACCTTCTTCTCCGGGCGGTAGCGGCCTGCCTCAAAGTCCGTCGCTAAACCCAACCCGCAGCAATAGACCATCCCGTCGAATGAGTGAATCGACGCGGGTGAATTGGCACTCAACAGATACTCAGCCTCTGCGGCGTTGCTGCTTTTCATGATTGTGGGAATCGAAGTCTTCCCCGGAGGGCGAGCCCGAATCCCCAGTAGACGCTACGGAATAACCGTAACGAAAAGGCCGGCGCTTTCGCGCCGGCCTTCCTCGTTCTAGCTGTCTGCGACTAGCTTACTTCGCGCTGTTCGCGATCGCCGCCTGCGCCGCGGCCAATCTCGCGATCGGCACGCGGAACGGCGAGCAGCTCACATAGTTCAGGCCCGCGTTGACGCAGAACTTCACTGACTTCGGCTCGCCGCCGTGCTCGCCGCAGATGCCGATCTCCAGTTTGGGGTTCGTCTTACGGCCCTTCTCGATCGCCATCTTGATCAGTTGGCCGACGCCGTTTTGGTCGAGGACTTGGAACGGGTCTTCTTCGAAGATTCCCTTGGCGATGTAGTCCTTGATGAACGGGCCGGAGTCGTCGCGGCTAAAGCCGTAAGTCGTCTGCGTGAGGTCGTTCGTACCGAAGCTGAAGAAGTCGGCTTCTTTGGCAACTTCATCCGCGGTCAGAGCGCCGCGCGGCACTTCGATCATCGTGCCGATCATGTAGTGCACATCGACGCCGGCGGCCTTGAGCACCGAATCGGCGATCTCTTTGACGATCTTCTTCTGGTCTGCCAACTCCTTGACGTTGCCGACGAGCGGAATCATCACCTCAGGGATGACCTTGATGCCTTCTTTGGCGCATTGTGCAGCGGCCTCGAAGATGGCCTGTGCCTGCATCTTGGTAATCTCCGGGAAGGTGATGCCCAATCGGCAGCCGCGGTGTCCGAGCATCGGGTTGAACTCGTGCAGTTCTTCGACGCGATCGAGCAACTTTTGCTTCTCAGTCACGTCCTCGCCCTTGACCTTGCCCTCGGCGACTTCCACCATCAGCTCTTCCCGCTTCGGCAGGAACTCGTGCAGCGGCGGGTCGAGCGTGCGGATGATGACTGGGAAACCGTCCATCACCTTGAACAACTCGTAGAAGTCCTTGCGCTGCTCGGGCAGCAGTTTGTCCAAGGCAGCCTTGCGCTTGCCTTCGTCCTTCGACAGGATCATCTCCTGGACGTACTTGATGCGGTCGCCCTCAAAGAACATGTGCTCGGTACGCGCGAGGCCGATGCCCTCGGCGCCGAACTTGCGAGCCTGAGCCGCGTCACGAGGGGTTTCCGCATTCGCACGAACGCCCGTGGTGCGGAACTCGTCGACCCACTTCATGAACTCAGCCAGCTGGCCGCTTTCCGTGTCGGGGTCAACCGTCTTGGCCTGACCGCCGAACACCTCGCCGGTAGAACCGTCGAGCGAAAGCCAATCGCCTTCCTTCAGCGTCTCGCCGGCAACCGTGATCTTCTTGCCGCGGTAGTCGACCTTGATCTCTTCCGCGCCCGCAACGCAAGGCGCACCCATGCCGCGAGCTACAACCGCCGCGTGCGACGTCATGCCGCCGCGCGAGGTCAGAATGCCCTTGGCGACTTCCATGCCGTGGATGTCGTCGGGAGTCGTCTCGGCGCGAACCAAGATGACGTCTTCTCCCTTCTCTTTCCAGGCGACAGCGTCATCGGCAGAGAAAACGATCTTGCCGACGGCGGCGCCCGGCGATGCCGGAAGCGCAGTGGTCAGCAACTTCAACGAGCCGCTCGACGTCTTGTCCAATACCGGATGCAGCATTTGGTCGAGCTGATTGGGCTCAACACGCATCACGGCGGTCTTCTTGTCGATCAATCCTTCGCCGACCATCTCCACGGCAATGCGGACAGCAGCCGGCCCCGTGCGCTTACCGTTGCGCGTCTGCAACATGTACAGCTTCTTGTCTTCGATGGTGAACTCGAAGTCTTGAATATCCGTGTAGTGCTGCTCGAGGTTGTGCGTGATCTTGCGAAGTTCCTCGTAAGCTTCGGGCAACTCGTCCTTGAGCTCCGAAATCGGACGCGGCGTGCGGATACCCGCAACCACGTCTTCGCCCTGTGCATTCGTCAGGAACTCGCCGTAAAACTCGTTCTCGCCCGTAGCCGGGTTGCGCGTGAAGCCCACGCCCGTCGCCGACGTCTCGCCCAGATTTCCGAAGACCATCGACTGCACATTCACGGCCGTACCGATCGTGTGCGAGATGTCATTCATGCGACGGTAATGGTTCGCGCGCGGCGTGTTCCAAGACCGGAACACCGCGTCGCGGGCCATCTGCAGCTGCGTAACGGCGTCTTGCGGGAAGTCCTCTCCAGTACGGTCCTTAACCAGCTTCTTAAACGCCTCGATGACTTCCTTCCAGTCATCGGCCGTCATGTCCGTGTCGAGAGCCCTTGCCTTCTTCTCTTTGATCTCGCCCAGCAACTCTTCGAAGTCGTGCTTGGAAACGTCAAGGACAACGTCGGCGAACATCATGAGGAAGCGGCGGTAGCTGTCGAGCGCGAAGCGCTCATTGCCGGACTTCTTGGCCAATCCGACGACGGACTTGTCGTTGAGGCCCAGGTTCAGGATCGTGTCCATCATGCCCGGCATCGAAAACTTGGCGCCGGAACGAACGGAAAGCAGCAACGGATCATTCTCGTCGCCTAGCTTCTTGCCGGTCTTCTCTTCGAGCTTGGCGATGTGCTCAGACATCTCGACTTCCACGGAATCGGGGGTCTTGTTGCCTGCTTCGAAGTAGAGGTTACAAACGTCGGTTGCGATAGTGAAGCCGGGAGGCACGGGAATGCCTGCGCGGCACATCTCGGCCAGGTTGGCGCCTTTACCGCCAAGGGTGTCACGCATCGTGCGGTCGCCTTCGGTCAAACTGCCGCCGAAGGCATAGATATGCTTTGCCATAAGTCTTGTTGGATCTCCGTCTCTGCTGGGAAGCAAGCCGCGCCCACGCGCACGTGGGGGCAAGAGGGATATTGTAGCGTGGCTTGGCCGGCTGAGTCGCGCTCTCCTCGCGACAGGAAGAAATGTAAAGCGTGCTTGACATCTACCAGTCGAGCAGATACTCTCCTTATGTCAAGTGGCCTTGACATGCCAAACCGGAAGCGAGGAAATTCGATGAAGACCCAGACTGCAAGCGTTCAAGACGATACGTCGCCGCGACAGGGCTCGTATCGGCTCTTCTTCGGCTGCTTCGGCCGTGATGCGGGATCGAAGAAATGGGTAAACCGAGGCCACTGGGGCGCCCTCCTTGTAGGGCTGTCGATCCTCGCACATTTTGGCCTGCGCGGCATCGTTCCTGAGTCGGCCCTAGACGCAGCGACCGCCCTCTGCGCCACGGCGGGAATAGCAATCGTCTATTGGATGCTCTGGCGCTACATCCAAGACCTGGATGAGTTACACCAGCGAATCATGTTCGAGGCTCTGGCGTTCGCCTTCTTCGCCACGGTGACCGCGCTGGTACTTGCCGGAGTATATGGTCTGTCGAGGGGCTCGCGGTTCAACGTCCTCTTGATTTATTTCTTCGCCGAAATCATGAGAGGCGTCGGTGTAGTGCTGGCGGCGAGGCGATACCAGTGAACAACCGCCTGCGGGAGTTGCGCGGCGGAAAGCAGTGGTCGCAGGCAGATTTAGCCGAGCGGCTGCAGGTCTCGCGGCAAACCGTCAACGCCATCGAAACCAGCAAGTACGACCCCAGCCTACCGCTAGCCTTCAAGATCGCCCAAGTCTTCGAGCTACGTATCGAAGACATCTTCCAATCCGCCGGCTCCAAGTAACGCCCGCTGGGGACCGCCGCCCTTTCACCCTTCACCGCGGCGAGCCCCCTTGACACGGCATGCTACAACGGAATTAGAAGATCCCTGGTTGGGCCGAGCACGGTCAGGGGCTCCACTGCAGTGGGGACAGTGTTTGGGGCATGCCGATGAGGCCAAACGAAACGGCAGCGTAAGAGCGAAACAGAAACTAGGGTCGACCCAAAGACATCTCCGGTTCCCCGCTTGGAAGGGAATCCGCCCGCCGTTCGGCGGGCTTTCTTGTTTTTACCGGCAAGAAGGCCCGTCGGACGTCGGTTTTCAGACAGAGGATAGCCACCCTCGGCTGTCCGCGATTACGCACTTCGACAACTCTCCAGCCCAAGGTCCCCTCGCAATGCCCAACTGTGCCCTGGCCGTCGAAACCGACGAACCATCAGGCCCTGAAAAAGTCCGCGGCAAATCCGCCAACAGGGCAACTGCCCCATTCCGGCAATTTCCTGACTTACCCTCAAGACCGCAGTCTGGCCAGTCACGTGCACCGTCATAAGCACCCCGAACCGCCGGGGATCGCGCCGAAGGAGGCCGACAGTGACCCACGAAACCGCAGCGGATACCTCAATAGGGGGAAGTGTACATCCCGGCGCCGCAAGCGGCTTCAAAGCTCGTGCTCAAATCGGCATCGACGCACTAATGATGCGCCGGATCTTCCCATTGCCCATGACGGCATTCGGTCAGTTGGCGGCTGGCCGTCGCCTTGAGCAAGAGTTTCGCGTCCGCCCAGTCAACAAATAAGGAGTTCCCCATGTCTCAACGACGCGACCCCAGATCGACCCACGCTCACAACGTTTCCGCCGAGTCCCATCAACGGCAAGATCACAAGAGCGGCCAAGAGTATTCTCGCCAAGCCCTCGAGCATTCCCAGCAGGTCCACGAGCACGCCACGCTTGGCGATCAGGACGCTGCTATCGAACACGATCCAGCAGCCTCTGTTCACGAAGACGTCGCGTTGCGGGCATATGAACACTGGGAGGCCCGCGGTCGCCCCATGGGATCGCCGAACGAGGACTGGTTCCGCGCCCTGCAAGAGTTGCACGGCTCCGCTCCGGCTGCCTGAGCAGCGGCCTTTCTTGGCTGGCGCCTTGGTTCGCCTGGAGATTGGGCTCCGGATTGCTTAGCTCAATGACATGAACAGAACGGTCGGAATGATTTTGATTGCGTTGGGCCTGATCGGCATTGTCTGGGGAGGCATCACCTACACGACGAAAGAGACCGTCGTAGACATCGGGCCGCTCCACGTGACCGGCGACAAGAACCATACCCTGCCGCTGCCCCCGGTTGTAGGCGTCGTTGCGCTCATTGGCGGCATCGTGCTTTTGCGGCGGAAAAGTTAACTTCCCCGAGACCGGCACAAGCTTCAGAACAAGAACAAAGAGAGGAAAACAGTGCTTTTGCTGATCGTTATTTTGGTGTTGATTTTTGGCGTCGGCGGCGGTTACTACGGCCATACCCGCTGGGGTCCTAGCGGCGGCGCCGGCACGGGGCTCGGCACAATTCTGTTGATTCTGCTCGTCGCCTACCTACTTGGCTTGTTCCGCTAGTCGAAGCATCCGCCAACGACGCAAAGCCCCGCCATTCAGGCCGAACTCCCAGCCGGGAACCACCCTCTTGTGCGGTTCGCGAAGGCCACCAGCGACAGCATCACGGGCACCTCAATCAGTACGCCCACAACCGTTGCCAACGCCGCGCCCGACGCCAGGCCAAATAGACTGATGGCCACGGCAACTGCGAGTTCAAAAAAGTTTGAGGTGCCTATCATCGCCGCCGGAGCCGCCACGTCGAAGGGCAGCCGCAGCAGGCGAGCAAGTCCATAAGCCACGGCAAAGATGCCGTAGCTCTGGATCACTAAAGGGATGGCGATCAGCAGCACCCGTCCCGGTTGTTCGACAATCGTCTCGGCCTGAAAGCCGAAGAGCAGCACAACCGTCAACAGCAAACCCACGATGGACGTCGGCTTCAGCTTGCCGGCGAGTTGCTCGATTGCCTTCGCGCCGCCGGATGCCATCAAGCGGCGATGAGTCAACATTCCGGCGCCGAGCGGAATGACCACGAAAATGACAACAGACGCGAACAACGTCTCCCACGGCACGGACAGCCCGGTGACCCCGAGCAAGAGCCCGGCAATAGGCGCGAACGCGAAAACGAGAATGATGTCGTTCACCGACACCTGCACTAGCGTGTAGTTCGCATCGCCGTCGACCAGATGGCTCCAAACGAAAACCATCGCGGTACACGGCGCCACGCCAAGCAGAATCATGCCGGCGATGTATTGCTGGGCATCCTCGACCGGCACCAGGCCGGCAAAGACGTGCTGGAAGAAGAGCACTCCGAGCGCCGCCATGGTGAAAGGCTTGATCAGCCAGTTGACGGCCAACGTGAGTGCGAGACCCTTAGGCCTCTGACGCACATCCTTGAGGCAGGACGGCTCCACCTTGAGCATCATCGGGTAGACCATCAACCAGATGAGCACAGCGACGACGAGATTGACGCGCGCCCATTCCAAGCGAGCGACCGCCTCGAAAAGCCCCTGCACAATGAGACCGAGCCCTACGCCCGCAACAATGGCTAGCCCGACCCATACCGAAAGGTAGCGCTCAAATATCCCCATGTCCGCTATCCATTGTCGCCTCTATGAGATAACGCACGCTGCCTCCCGGAAGGAAACCCAACCTGGCCTCGTCCGTAACAAGACGCCGCCTAGGCGTATCTACCTCGAAAGCGCCCCGATGAGGAGATCGTATGCGTCACTTCCTGATTTGCGGGCTGCTTTGGACTGCCGCTCTTGGCTCGCTGCCGGCCATTGAGCTCGATTCCCCGCCCATCTTTACCGGCATGCCCGGCTTGCCCGGCCGCGGCTTTGAAGCCGCTTGGCTGGGCGAGCTCTGGGCGCCTGCAGGCAAGCTCCGCGTATTTGTCCGGCTATTCGAAGAAGACGGTAGGCTGACCGGCTCAATGGACAGCTTGGACGAGCACGTAAAAAACCTGGAAATTCAATCTGCGCTGGCATTTGGAACCCAGATTCGGTTTGAATTGGCGCACCCCGCGGCAACCTTCGAAGGCCGCCTCAATCCGGAAGGATCCGAGTTGGTCGGCAAGTGGAAGCAAGACGGAAAAGAATCCTGGCTTATACTTAGACGGCTTGAGGGGCATCCCGGCAAACGCTGAGCTAACGAACGGCGGTCTGCTGCGTCTAGAGCAAGGAATGGAGCAATCCCTATGCGCCGCCTGTTAGCCACCGTTGTCTTGCTCTCCGCTGCCGCGATTCCGGGACAAGCGATGAAGCTTGCGCCTCGGGCGCTGCCGTCGGTTGCGCGCTACAGCGTGCGGGATCAAGGTTTTGAAGGGACTTGGCTGGCCGAAATCGTAGCGCCCGGCAACCACGTGTGCGTCGTCTTGCGGATATTCGGCAACGATGCTCTGCTGAGCGATGCCTCCTCCGTCGAGGCGCTGCAGGCAACAGAGGACGGCACTCAACTGCTGCTGGAACTTTCGGACCCGCCGGCTACCTTCGAAGGCACGCTCCAGCCCGAAGGTTCGCAAATCGTTGGCAAATGGACCCAAGACGGCGACGAGTGCTGGGTAGTATTCCGCCGGGCATAGAGCAGTTCGTCCATGTGATAGACTCCGCGTCGATGAGAGTCCTCGTTCTGTTGGCGATTTCCGCCCTGCCGCTGATGGCGCAGCCGGCCTACCCGCCTCAGATGCCGGAGGCCAGCCAGTATCTTTACCGATCCGTTGACGGCGTTGACCTACGGCTCTACCTGTTTGAACCCAAGGGACACCTGGCATCCGATCAAACCCCCGCAGTCGTCTTCTTCTTTGGCGGCGGTTGGCGGAGCGGCAATCCCGCTCAGTTCCGCGAACACGCCAAGTACCTGGCTTCGCGCGGCATGGTGGCGATTGCGGTGGACTATCGCGTCGCGACCCGCAACGGGGTCAAGGGTTATCAGTGCGTCGAAGACGCCAAGGCGGCCATGCGTTGGGTGCGAGCGCATGCGGCGAATCTCGGTATCGATCCGCAACGTATCGCGGCCGCGGGAGGTTCGGCGGGCGGCCATCTAGCGGCCGCAACAGCCACCGTGCCCGGGTACGACGATCCCCAGGCTGATCTATCGGTCAGCGTGATGCCCAACGCGCTGGTCCTGTTCAACCCCGTGACTCTGACGGCGCCGTTGGACGGCTTATCCAGTTGGCCGCCTGACACGTCAATCATCGGCGCTCCACCGGAATCGATCTCGCCGCAACACCACATCCCCAAAAATCCGCCGCCGGTAATCATCTTCCACGGAACGGACGACAAAACCGTCGCCTACGCGACAGTCGAAGCTTTTTGCAACCAATGGAATACGCAAGGCGGCCAGTGCGAACTCATAGCCTACCCAGGCAAGGGTCACGGGTTCTTCAACTACGGACGCGACGGCAACCAAGCCTACATCGACACAGTCCGCAAGATGGACCGCTTCTTTGTGTCGTTAGGCTGGCTCAGTGGCGAGCCAGCCCTTTAGCCTTCGGCGACGATCTCGGCGAAATTCGCGATTTGCGAGAACTCCGAGAGGATGTGAGCCAGGAACGTGAGACGGTTCTCGCGTACCTTTTCGTCCTTGGCCATGACTAGTACGTCGTCAAAAAACTTATCGACGGCAGGGCGCACCGAGGCGATACGCTCGAGCGACGCCGCGTAGTCTGATTCGTTCTTCAACGATTCGCGAAGAGTCGCGTACGCCGCGTGCAGATCTTTCTCCGCGCCGTCCTCAAGCAGCGCAATGTCGAACTTCTTCGAGGCATAGGTCGAGACGCCGCCAGCCTTTTCGAGGATGTTGCTGATGCGCTTGAAGCTCACGGCCAGCGGCTCGAAGTCCGGTGTGGAACGAACTTTCGAGATCGCCTCGCAGCGCTCGCACCGCATCGACCGGGTCGTTGTCCGAGGCGGCGAGCACGGCGTTGATCTCGTCGTAAGCGAAGCCGCCGTCGTTGGTCAGGTAGTAGCGCAAACGTTCGACGAAGAAGTCGCGCAGCGCGGACTGTGTTGTCGCCGGCATCGGCCATCTCGCAGAGCTGATCGATGGTGACGCGCAATTCGCCCTTGATGACGATTTGCACAATGCCATAGGCGGCGCGGCGCAGCGCAAAGGGATCTTTGGAGCCCGTCGGCAACATGCCAATGCGGAAAAGTCCGCCGAGAGTATGCAACTTGTCGGCGATGGCCACGAGCTGGCCGGGGGCATTTCGGGGAATGTCGTCCCCTGCCCCGATCGGCTTGTAGTGGTCGTAGATCGCGTCGGCGACTTCTTGCGGCTCGCCTTGATGCGCGGCGTAGAGCCCGCCCATGATGCCTTGCAACTCGGGGAACTCGCCGACCATCTCTGTGGTGAGATCGCACTTCGAAAGCGTGGCGGCGCGTGCGGCGGCGACCTTGATGGTCGATGACAGATTCGCAGCTTCGGCTAGCGATTTAACCAAGGCGACCATGCGCTCGGTCTTGTCGTGGTAGCTGCCAAGCTGGGCCTGGAAGGTAACGTTCTTGAGCGACTCAACGCGTTCGGCGAGCGATTTCTTCAGGTCAGAATTCCAGAAAAACTCGGCATCGCTGAAGCGGGCGCGCAGCACGCGCTCGTTGCCGCGGCGGATCTCGCCGTCGGGGTCTCCGTTGAGGTTGGCGACCGCGATAAAGCTGTTATTAAGCTTGCCGCTCTTGCTGTCCTCGATGGAGAAATATTTCTGGTGGACGAGCATCGCCGTCTCAAGCACTTCGTCGGGCAGCGAGAGGAAACGCTCTTCGAAGTCGCCGCGAATCACGGTCGGATACTCAGTCAGATAGGTCAGCGTGTCAAGCAACTTGGCGTTGGGCCGAACGCGCGCAGCACCGCTGCCTGGGAACTCCGCCTCGTAGCCCGAGACGATGCGTTGGCGGCGTTCATCGGCAGAGAGGATTACGAAGTTCTCTGCCAGCGCTGTGCGGTACTGCGCGGCGTCGGTTACGGAGATGCCTTTCTTGCCGAGGCGGCGATGGCCTTGGGTGTGAGCGCCGGATTGCACTCCGCCAACGTCGAACGAAACTACTTCGTTGCCAAACAGAGCCACGATCCAGCGGATGGGCCGGATGAAGCGCGGTCCGTTCTTGGCGCCCCAGTACATCGTCTTCGGGAAATAGACCGATAGGATGACTTCGGGCAGGACCTCGGTGAGGATGTCTTTCGTTGGACGGCCGGCAACTTTTCGCTCGATGAAGATCTTGCCGTCCGCGCCGACTTCGATTTCATCGAGGCTAATGCCGGCCCGCTTGGCGAAGCCTTCGGCGGCCTTGGTCGGTTTTCCGTCGGCGTCGAAGGCGACGTTCTTGGGCGGACCGCTGAGCGTCTCCTGCTTGTCGGCTTGGCGATCAGAGATGCCGGACACTATCAGCGCCAGACGGCGCGGCGTCGCTTCGGTCGTGCAAGCGACATCCACGGCTAGGTCGAATTTGTCGAGCGCGGCGAGGAAGCGCTTTTGGAGATCCGTCAGTGCGTTGGGGATCATCCAATCCGGAATTTCTTCCGTGCCGATTTCTAGTAGGAAGTCGCTCATGCGGCCTCCTGTGCGGGGTACTTCTGCTTCATCCAGGCTTGAGCCACGCCGACGGCGAGGTTGCGGACGCGTTGGATGACGCCGACACGCTCAGTGACGCTAATCGCGCCCCGAGCGTCGAGGATGTTGAATAGATGCGAGCACTTCAAGGTTTGATCGTGAGCGGCCAGCAGTGGGAAGCGCGCGATCTCGACGGGGTCTTCGAGTCCGTGGAACAGATCGACAAGGCGCTTGCTTTCGGCCTCATGCAAGGCGAACTCCTTCCAGACCATGTCGACGTCGGCAAGTTCGAAATTGTAGACCGAGTACTGACGCTCGTCGGCGAAGCGCACATCACGGTAGGTCTTATCGGCGCTCCACTGGATGTCGTAAACGCTGTCGACGTTTTGGATGAAGGCGGTGAGCCGTTCGAGGCCGTAGGTCAGTTCCGCGGGGCAGAAGTCGAGATCAATGCCGCCGCACTGTTGGAAGTAAGTGAACTGGGTGATTTCGAGGCCGTCGAGCATGACTTGCCAGCCAACGCCCCAAGCGCCGAGCGTGGGCGACTCCCAGTTGTCTTCTTCGAGCTTGATGTCGTGCTTGGAGAGGTCGATGCCGATGGCTTCGAGGCTCTTCATGTACAGCTCAATCACGTCCTCGGGCGCAGGCTTCAAGATGACCTGGAGCTGCATGTGCTTGTACAGCCGGTTCGGGTTGTCGCCGTAGCGGCCATCAGCGGGGCGCCGGCTGGGCTGTACGTAGGCGACTCGATAGGGATCGGGTCCGAGCACTCGGAGAAAAGTCTCGGGGCACATGGTGCCGGCGCCGACTTCGACGTCGAGCGGCTCCTGCAAGACGCAACCCTTCTCGGCCCAGTAAGACTTGAGCTTCAGAATGATGTCCTGATAATTCTGCATGGAAAATGGTCGGGGACGAGCCCGCTAAAGACTTCTAGGCTACCAACTTCTGCGGCCCGGCAGACTAGAGCGTATTGAGCAGCCGAAGGCTGCGCAGGCGGCGTTCGAAGTGGTTCTCCAGGCGTTGATTGAGGAAGCGGCGCAGGTCCGAGCCGGTAGAGGGCGTCCATTCCTCAGACTCTAAGTCGGCCAAAGACTTGCGCAGCATGAGCCGGGCTAGTTCCCGGGAGGCCGGCGTCAGCAGGTAAGACTCGGCGGATTTCGCGTCGGCCGAGAGCAGGCCGTCGTGCAGATGATCGAACCACGCAGGGTCATCGGGGCCGATGGCGACGCCGGTTTCGAGGCAAACGTTGAGTGGCGGCAGCCAGCCGCCGAGTTTGACCGACCATAAGGCGAAGTAGGTGAGCACGCGCTGCATCCAGGGCGGCACGCCGGTGAAGCCGTTGGATTTGTGGGTGCGGATCCCCTTGAACGAGGTCTCGACGGCAAGGTTGACCAGCCGGAAGTAGGCGTCGTTGGGCTCGTGCTCGGGCAGCATGTCTTCGGCAACTTCGGCAATGTAGTCCAAAGCCAAGCTGCACGGATAGTCGGCGAGCATCACCAGCGGCGGGCTGAGCGGCTCGGCGCGATCGATGCGGACGAGTTCGAGGGTCTGCTTTTGGAAGTAGTGGATACGAACGTGGGCGAGACGTTCGAGGCTGGCGCCGTAATTGCTTTTAGGACGCCGGACGCCCCGAGCGATGCCGCGCAACTTGCCGCGATCGCGCGTAAAGAAACTGACGATCAGGTCGGCTTCGCGGTAGGGGTAGGTGCGCAGGACGAGCGCTTCGCTTTCGCGTGCGGGCATCGGCGGCCCAAAAGGACGGGTTGAACTGAGCGTAGCATGTGCGGCGAGTATCCTAGGAAGTCGGAGAGGACGCTATCCCTGTTGATCTTTCAGCATCGGTTGGCTGGACGGCGGAGTACCGCCGTGAATCCGGTATGGCGTTTACCTGGCTGCGCCGCGAAGCGCCCGCAGTTCGCTGGGCGCTGCTGGCGGATACGCATATCTCAAAGGATGCGAAGGCGGGGTCCGGCGGCATCAAGACGGCCGCGTCCGCTGCGAAGGCCGTACGATCAGATGCAGGGGTGCGGCGTCGCAGGGACGATCATCAACGGCGACATCGCCTGGATGCAGGGTTGCCCGAGGACTACCAAGCCGCCGAGACAGTTGCTAGGCACACTTGCCGATCACGGCCCGCTGATTACCTCTGCCTGGCAATCACGACGACCGCGAGAACCTGTGCGCGACGTTTAGCGATCCGCGCATGGATGAGCGCGCGCTGAAGGTCGTGACGGTTGTCGATGCCGGCGTCGTGCGGCTCGTCTGCCTCGATTCGTTGCGGCGGAGCGATATCGTCTCAGGACGCCTCGACCAGCCGCAACTGACTTGGCTCGACAAATGGCTCGCCGCGCACGCGGATAAGCCGGTCGCTCTGTTCGTGCATCATCCGCTGGATGACGTGGGGAACGGGTTATTGGATGCGCCCGATTTGTTGGATGTTTTGAGGCGCCACGTTCAAGTGAAAGCGATCTTCACCGCGCACGACCATGTCTTCTCGCACCGCGAGCAAGACGGGTTGTTGGTGGTGACGCAGCCGGCCGTCGGTTTCCCTTTCGACGCGACCGCCATGCACGGCTGGCTCAAAGCGGAGTTCTCCGCCGACCGCGTCAGCCTCACCCCGTGGTCGATCAACGATGGATCAAAGAAAACGGTTCGTCTGACGTGGTTGCGTTAGACCGGGCGAATATTGCGATGGATGGCATACAGAGCCAATTCCAAGCGATCGCTGACGCCTAGCTTGTCAAAGATGTTATGCAGATGGTTTTTGACCGTCTGCTCGGAGATGAACATTCTCTCCGCGATCTCTTTGTTCTTGAAGCCTTGGGAAACGAACCCGACGATTTCGCGTTCGCGATTCGAGAGGCGAGGTTTGTCGCGGTCGCGCGGACCAGCGTCCATCGGCGACGCGAACTGACGCATCACGGCTGCGGTGGTGCGGGCATCGAGCCAGATTTCGCCGCCGTAAACTTTGCGGATGCTCTTGATCAGCAGATCCGTCGCGGTTTGCTTGAGGACGATGCCGCAAGTACCGTACTTCATTGCCTGTACGTACTCTCCCTCGTCATCCGAGGCAGTGAGCACGATGATCTTGGTCTTCATCTTCTGGTTCTGCATGCGCTGAAGCAGAGTGAGACCATCAAGCCCGGGCATCTTCAGATCGAGCAGCAAGATGTCGGGGTCAACGTCGCGCAGGATATCGGCGACTTCGCTGCCGTCCTTCGCCTCGCCGACGATTTGCATATCTTCTTCAAGTCCCAACAGACGGCGCAGCCCATCGCGAAAGATCGTATGGTCATCGGCGATCGCGATTCGGATCGGATGGTCCTTGGAACTCTTGGGTTGCTTGACCGGCTTGTCAGCCTTGATGGGGGTACTGTCGGCCGTTGTCGCTTCGGTCTGGGTCATCGGTTTTTCCGTTGAAATCGAACGGGTTAACCCCGAACTACATGGTCATTCTAGAGTTCTATAGGTACTGTGTCAATGAAGGAAAGGTCTTAAGGGTGGTCCTAGTCCCTACGCGGGGTCCTAGTCCCAAAGAGCCCTAGTTTTGGCGTGAGTTCATTGGTCGACAATGTGCGTGAGCGCGTGCTACGATCCAATCTTCAGGCCCGTAGCTCAGTTGGTTAGAGCGCTACCTTGACACGGTAGAGGTCAGCGGTTCGAGTCCGCTCGGGCCTACCATTGTTTTCAACAACTTAGGCGAATCGACAGACTAGGGATAATCCGGTCTGCCGCCTAGGACCCCCATTAGGTAAGTTCCCGCCCGGCGTTCGAACGCGTTTCGAGGACCTCTCTTGAGCGGGTTCTCGCAGCCTATTGCAACCTGAAAAATTACGTGTTAGCCGGTTTGCAGGCCTAGCGTAGAGGACGTACTACTAATCGGGTGGAAAGCCGACTCAACGTCAGCTCGCCGATAGCGGACTCGGGTGCGCTTGAGTCCCTGCAAAGAAAGTTGAGGCGTATGTGTCCTCGATCGCCGAGATCAATGCGTCGACTTCGGACGGTCCAAGGTCACACGGCGTTCGATTGCGAACGTCGAGGTTCGTCGCGCCGAGGCGCCGCAAGCGGCTCTCTGTATCGCCAGGCTGGCAGCCACGGAACCTTCGACCGACCGGTTTGCCATGCGCGAAAGCGGCGGCGTCAGCGACCCAGATTCCGCACGTGAATTTTTCTCTGGCATTTCACAACAACTCTGGCTATTATTGTTTGAACTAGGTTGTTTGACCTAGGCCCTGGAGACAGGGCGGCGAAAGCCTGAATGAGAAGCGTCGTTATCTTCTTCGCGCCCCCCGACGCGAAGCAGGTTGGGTTGCTCAAACTTCTCCTAGAGCGGCATGGGATTGAGGTCGAGGCTCGTTCAAGCGAGCTGGCCTTGAGGGATCCCCTCAGCCTGTCTAGGTTTGATTTGGTGCTGCTGACGATCTCAGCACGCGCAAGGCTAGACCGTACCTTCGCGGGCTGCTGTGATGCGGTCATCGAGTCTGGCGGCAAGGCCCGCGCCATCCGCATCGACGAGACCTTCCCCGGCACCATTGACGCCCGCCTGCGATCTCTGCGCAGCTACGACTACAGCGCAGACGGCTTCACCGCCCTATTCGCTGATCTGGAAGCGGCATTCCTGCCGATGACGCGGGTACGGCGCTTCGATGAGCGGAGAGGCGCCGACGAACGCAGAACCTGGAACTTGCAGCGCTACCGCTATGGGTTGTGGCTGGCGTTCTCGCGCACGACAGGGGCCGGCAAGTTCGATCCTTATCCGCTGACGCTCTCCAAGCGCATTAAGACCACCGAAGCGCTGATGGGCGAAGTGGCCAGCTATCGCTACGTCGACCCGGTGACCGACACTCCGGTGGCTTCAGACCGAGTGTTATCCGATGCGCTGCTGAGCGTGTGGGAAAACACGGCGGAGATGGCCCCGAATGCGATCCACGTGATTGAGGCGACGGCAGAAGAAATTTGGAACCGCTATTCGCCGAGCATGGCAAAACGTCAGCGGACCGCCTAGTCCCGCTCGCGAAGCAGGGCGATGCCGCAGCCCGCAAGGGTCAAGAACTTCAGCATATCGAGTCCGGTGTAAGCGTTGTGCAGACGCCAAAATTCGGCTTGCCGGGCTGTTTCTGGTTCGCGAGGTTGGAAGTCGATGATGCGCCCGATGCGAATCGTTTCGGGCACTACGTAGAACTGCAGTCCCACGGCAATAACGGCCGCAACGAGGATTCCGGCGCGAAGGCGGCGGCCCCCGTTCCAGGCCAAAGCGACGGCCATTAGCGCCAGCAGCACCTGAGCGTAACCCCAACGATCGAAGAAAAGGCGGTTCAGTTCCGAGGCTTCATAGCGCAGGACCTCACGCGCTTGTGCCGCGTCCAGGCTGGCAGTCATGGACTGAAATACCGGGTGCGGAGCGGCGAGAATACGGTCGACCGTGGCAAAGTTCTGCGTGGCGACGAACCACATGAAGAGAGTTCCCACAGCCCAACCGCCGAGAATGAGCGCTAGTGAGGTGCGACGATTCATTTCCGTAGATCGAGACAGACGAGGCGCGAGATGTCGCGGGCGTAAAGGCGCCCGTCGGCGAGGGCTGCGTAGGGCCGGGTTTGGCCGCTGAGGACTTGGGCGCGGGCTGTCTCTCGATAAGCGGTGGGCGAGGCTTCGACTAGGAGCAGTTCGCCGTCTTCGCGCAGAATCACGAGTTGATTGCCCGCCAGAAGTACGGTGCCGGCGCCAAAGCCGGGTTCGTTCCAGAAGACCTTACCCGTACGGAGCTCAACGGCGCGAAACTCTTGACCATACTCCTGGCGTCCGTGGAAACCGTAGAGCACGCCGTCTTTGTGAACCGGCGTCGCGTAGTGCGCGGCGATCGATTCTTCTCCTGACCAGAGTTCCTTGAATTCGCCGCCTGATCGCTCCAAGCAGATCGCGCCGGTACCATAGCTGGCAGTGAGGAAGACGATATCGCCGGCAACTACGGGCATGGCGGCGTTCACCGATGCGCGGCTGCGGGAACGCCAACGGTGCCGGTCAACGACCGCGCCGTCGGCCGGTTCCAGAATGAGCAGCCCTTCTCGGGTGAAGAAGACTAGGCGTTGTTTGCCGTCGATAGCGGCCTCGATGGGCGAGGAATAGCTGGCTTCGTCGTCGCCGGTCTTCCAGAGCGTGCGGCCTGTGTCTTTGTCGAAAGCGACGATTCCGGCGCCGTCCGCCCCTCCCACGTTGAGGTAAACGCGCCGGCCGTCGACAAGCGGCGTCGAGGCGGCGCCGAAAAATCCTTTGTCGACGGAGAACTCCTGGTTTACGTTGCGCTGCCATATCTTGGCGCCGGTCGCAAAGGAGACGCAGGTGAGCGTGCCCTCGGCCCCGAACGTATAGACTTGGCCGGCGACCACGACCGGGCTGGCGCGCGGACCTTCGTCGAAGCCGAAATCGTCGTGATAGCGAGTCGGATAGGCGAAACGCCATTCTGGGGCGCCCGTCTCGGCGTCGAGCGCCTCGATGATCTCCTCATCGCCGCGGCGATGGAAGAGGATCAAACGTCCTTTGGATACGACCGGATTGGCGAAGCCGGCGCCGATTTGCTTTTCCCACAGCAGCGGCGGGCCGCCCGACGGAAAGGTCGTCGCAATGTCGGAATCCGGATAGATGCCGTTGCGATTCGGGCCGCGGAAGTCAGGCCAGTCGGCGGCGGCTAGCGGGGCGGCAGTCAGTATCGTCAGGAACCAGGAGCGGCGAGTTTGCATCAAAGCCTTCGGGGCAATATCTTTACCCGCGACACTCATGTTAGTGAATCGTCAGGCTCGCCGCGCGTAGACTTGAATGACCTTGGCGCGCATCCGCGGAATCGACATCGTCTGGCTGGCCTTCTTGACGGCCATCGGAGCCCTGGTCCTCACCGAGCGCGAACCGTCCGTTTGGGAGTGGCTGGCATTGGCCGCGCTGGGCGTACTGCAGGTCGTTGAAGGGCATCTGGGCTGGACCGCCACGCCCCGCTCGGCAATCCTGCCGACTGTGGCGAAACTCGGCCTTTGTTACTTGCTCGTTTGGCAGACGGGCGGCATCGAGAGCAGTTACTACCTAATCTTCGTGCTGCCGATCATCTCGGCCGCGTCGATTTTCGGCCCTTTTGGCACGGTTGCGGTGACGACGGGAACCGCCGTCTTGTATCTGTCCCTGGTGCTGATCTTGGTCGAGGGGTACTATGTGCCGGAGGACGGGCAACGCGTACTGGCCACTCGCGTCCTGTTCTTCTATGCGATTGCGGTTCTAGTCAATCGCTTCGCCTCGGAGAACCGTTCGAAGACGGAGAGCCTCTCCAAGGCCAATAAGGAATTGAGCGAAGCGCAGGCCGAGGTGCGCCGGTCAGAGAGACTCGCCGCTCTCGGCCAGTTATCGGCGGGCCTGGCGCACGAGATACGCAATCCGCTGGGCGTGATTCAGGCGTCGGCGGAACTGCTGTCGAAGAACGTGTCCCAAGAGAATGCGGTGGTGCACGAGGTCGCCGGGTTTATCAGCAGCGAGGTGCTGCGTACCAACCAACTCGTCACCCGCTTCCTGGACTTCGCGCGACCGGCGCAGGCCCATCGGGAAATGGCGGACTTGAACGAGGTCGTTAAGAGCGCTGTCTCGCAGGCCCAAGAATCGATTCGCAACGAGAATTCGCCAGTCTCCGTCCAAGTTACTTTGGGGGTCGTGCCGCCGCTGCCCCTGGACGTGACGGTTATCGAGAGTTGCGTTTTGAACTTACTGCTCAATGCCCGAGACGCTATGCCGGACGGCGGCGTCATTTCTGTCGAGACCAGCGTGGAATACCGCACCGCCTGGCTCGAGGTCCGCGATGAAGGCTGCGGAATCCCAGCCGAGAGCTTGGAGGACATCTTCAACCCGTTCTTCACGACCAAGGCGGATGGCGTTGGATTGGGTTTGGCGATGGTGTCGAAGTTCGTGGACAGTCACGGCGGCCGAGTTCTGGTCGAGAGCGAACTCGGAAAAGGAACGACTTTTCGTATCTTGCTGCCTTTGGATGCAGCCGTATGACAAACAACTCCCAGAAGAGAATCCTGATCGTCGACGACGAAGAGAAGATGCGGCGCGTGCTGGAGTTGCAACTTCAGACGGCTGGTTACGAGGTTTCGAAGGCCGGAACGGCGGAAGAGGGACTGGCGCTCGTTAAGGCCTTCGCCGAAGAGAAGCCCTTCACCTTGGCGATTACCGATCTGCGGATGCCGGGCCGCGACGGCTTGTATTTCTTGGAGCAGGCGCGCGCGGCCAATCCCGGAATGCCGGTCGTCGTGATGACCGCCTTCGGAACCATCGAGACCGCGATCGCCGCGATGAAGGCCGGCGCCAGCGATTATCTGCTGAAGCCCTTCTCGCTGGAGGACATGCTGATCACGGTCGAGAAAGTGCTGGAGATGTCCAGCCTAAGGACCGAGAACCAGGCGTTGCGCGAAGCGCTCAC
The DNA here is from genome assembly GCA_963805925.1 of uncultured Acidobacteriota bacterium. Taxonomy (GTDB): domain Bacteria; phylum Acidobacteriota; class Terriglobia; order Bryobacterales; family UBA6623; genus CAMPKL01. Next base: position 348,161 of record CAWDWB010000010.1, on the reverse strand, counting down.
CCAGCGTTACGACTTCGACCGCATCGTCGGCCGCAGCGAAAAGATGCAGGACGTCTTCCAGGCCGCGAAGCGCGTCGCGGCGACGAGGGCCACCGTGTTGCTGGGCGGCGAGAGCGGATCGGGCAAGGGCATGCTGGCTCAGGCGATCCACAATAATTCGCCCCGACGAGGCGCGCCGTTCGTCAAGATTACGTGCTCGGCGATTCCAGAGAACTTGATGGAATCGGAACTGTTCGGCTACGAGAAAGGGGCCTTCACGGGAGCGATGAAGTCACACCCAGGCAAGTTCGAGCAAGCCGATGGCGGAACGGTGTTCCTCGACGAAATTGGGGATGTGCCGCCGGCTGTGCAGGTGAAATTATTGCGCGTGCTGCAAGAGCGGGAGTTCGAGCGTCTGGGCGGCACGAAGACGACTCAGGTGGACGTGCGCGTCATTGCTGCGACCAACCAGGACTTACGCGCGGCGCTGGAGCAGGGCGCATTTCGCGAGGATCTGTATTACCGCCTGAACGTGGTGCCGATCAATTTGCCGTCGTTGCGCGAACGCAAGGAAGATATCGACGACCTAGTCGCACACTTCTTGCAGCGTTTCGCCGAGGATCTGGGCGGCAGGGTGAGCGGGATCTCTCCGAAGGCGCTGGAGAAGCTTCGCGCGTATCACTGGCCCGGCAATGTCCGCGAACTAGAAAACATCATCCAGCGGGCAATGGTGATGGCCGAGGGCGAGGTGATTGAGCCCGACGACATTCGCTTGGACGGCGCACAGAGCTCGCCGCATAAGAATGGCGATTCGTTCTTGCCTGACGGACTCACTCTGGAGCAGTACGAGCAGGAGTTGATTCGCGAAGCGATGAAGCGCGCGGACAACAACAAGAGTCAGGCGGCCAGGCTGTTGGGACTCACTCGCAACGCGTTGCGCTATCGGCTAGGCCAGATGGGGATTGAAGACGAAGCCGGGGCCGCAGACTAGAGCAAGCCCAGCAGGCGGCGGCGGATGAGTTCGAGGGTGAGTTGTGCGGCTAGGGCCCGGACTCGCTCACGGTCGCCGTTGAATTTGTGTTTCTTAACCAGCAAACCGGTCTGGTCGGCCACAGACAGAAATACGGTTCCCACCGGCGTCTCGTCGGTTCCGCCGTCAGGGCCGGCGATGCCGGTGATGGCGGCGCCGATCGCCTTGCCTGGCCCGCCGGCTGCATCGCGGGCGCGAATCGACATCTCTTTCACTACGGGTTCGCTGACCGGTCCGAACTCATCCAGCACGGCACGCGGTACTCCCAGCCACTCCGCCTTGGCGGCGACGCTGTAGCTGACGTAGCCGCCGAAGAAGTAGTCGGAGCTGCCTGGGATCGCGGTGATCCGTTCGGCAAGCAGGCCGCCAGTGCAGCTTTCGGCTAGTCCGAGCATTAGACCGCGCTCGCGCAAGAGCGATCCGACAACGACTTCGAGCGGTTCGTCTTTGTCTGAATAGACGTGATCGCCTAGTTCGTCGCACACCTTCGCGGCGACGGCTTCGGCGATGGTTTGGGCTTCGGCGACCGTCTTAGCGCGTCCGCGGATGTGCAATTGGATGTCGCTGGGGGCGGCGAGAATAGTGGTGACGGCGCGTTCTTCAGCGGAGTAAATCGGGCCGATGCGCTGGTCGACGTCGGACTCGCCGAGGCCGGAAATTCGCAGCGAGGCGGTGTAGTACTGCCAGGGCGAAGGCAACTTGTCCAGGCGCGGTTCGCACTCGCTCACGAACAGCGGCTTGAGTTCGCGCGGAGGCCCGGGCAGCAGCATTAGGATGCCCTGCTCGTCTTGCAGATACTGGCCCGGCGCGGTCCCATTGGGGTTGGGCAGCAGTTCGGCGCCGCTGAGCAGGTAGGCTTGGCGCTTGTTGTTCTCGGTCATCGTACGACCGAAGGAAGCGAAGCGCCTGCGCGATCCAGCCGACGACTTCTTCGCGGAAGAGCAGTTCCCTGCCCGTGGCTTCGGCCGCGCATTCGCGGGTGAGATCATCGAGCGTGGGGCCCAGGCCGCCGGTGATGATAACGACTTGCGAGGCCTCGCGGGCTCGCTTGATTTCAAGCGTCAATCGGTTACGGTCGTCGCCAATGACGCACTTGCGGGCGACTTCGATGCCGCGGCGGTTGAGGCGTTCGGTGAGCCAGAGGGAGTTGGTGTCGACCCGGCCCGGAGTCAGCATCTCGGAGCCGACGGCGATGATCTCGGCTTCCATCGACTCAGCTACTAATCCAATCGGCGGTCGACACGCGATAGACGCTATTGGACGTCGTGATGGCCATGTCGCCTGAGGGAAGGAACGCAAGACCGACGATGCCAGGTCCGGAAACGACCTGGGTGACCGACTTATCTTGGTCGATGCGAAAAACGCCCTTGCGGCCTCGATACGAGGCGGCCAAGAAGAGCCGGCCTTCGCGGTCGAAGGCGATGCCTTGCGGCCGGCCAAATCCGCGCAGGTATTCTTCGACTTCGCCGTCCGGCGTGATGCGCTGGACGCAATCGAAACTGGATGTCGTGGGGCCGGTGAGATAGAGATAGCCGTCGGGCCCAAAAGCCAAATGGAACGCGGCAATCGAGGCCTCAACGGTGGCAAACACGAAGATTTGGCGGTCGGGCGCGATCTTGAAGATGGTGCCGGTACGGTCGCCGACGTAGAGATTGCCGTCGCCGTCCATGGCCATGCCGGTCGCGACGCCCATTCCTTCGGCGTAGGTCGATACGGAGCCGCCGGGCGTGACCGTATAGACGGTGCCGTTATTGCGGCCAGAGACCAGCAATTCACCGCTGGGCGCCACCACGAGTCCGGTCGGATTGACGATTTCAGAGGCGAAGGCGTGGGTATTATTGGCGGTGTCGATCTTGAACACCGAGACCGGCACTTCCTCTCCGCGCGTCCCGCTGCGGGTGGTGTAGATGTTGCCGTCCGAGTCGACAGCGGGACTGGCTACCGGGTGCAGGTCCTCCGCGATCGCCTTACCTAGCGTGCAGGCGCGGACGCTGGAAGAAGCGCCCTGCGACTCGATGGTTAAGGAACCCTCGACGGCCTCATCGGGAACGCGAACGACGATGCGATGCTCCCCGCCGATTACCAAACGGGCCGCTACGTCACCGAAGCGGACGATCGACTGGCGATCACCGCCCGCAAGATGCGAACCGAAGATTTCAAAGTCCCCTCCGGCGATGGCAGCGGGCGGTCGAACGCTGTCGATAACCGGCGGCCCCTGGCCATTGGAAGCTACGGATGGGGCGGGCATACGGGACTCCAAGAACTACTCAAAAACAGTCAGAAAGCGCCTTCGAAGGCGCGAATCATGACAATCGTCATCATACCGCAGGCCCCGGCGGCGAAATCGTCGGCGACCACCCCCCAACCGTTCGGTATCTTCTCAAGGCGGCGGATCGGCCAAGGTTTGAGCACGTCAAAGACGCGGAAGAGCGCCAGGGCTCCCAACCAATCCAAGGGGCGTTCGGGACGGATGGCGGCCAAGGTCAGCCATTGTCCGACGACTTCGTCGATGACGATGATTCCAGGGTCCTCGACTTTCAACTCCCGTTCGACGACGCCGCAGGCAAGAGAAGCGATTGGGGTCAGGACGACAGCGGCCACGGCCAGGGACCAAGGCGACCAACCGGTTTGATCGAGCAGAACCCAGGCCATCGCTAGCCCGGCGATCGAGCCGAACGTGCCGGGAGCGACGGGGGCGTAGCCCACTCCGAACACGGTGGTGAACAACAGCGCGAGGCGGCGCTTAGTCATGCGACTCGTCTTGTTCGGCGTCGATCAAGTTCTCGAAGTGCTCGTCCGCCTCGGTCACCGGGCGGGTGATGACATACGACTCGGAAGCCCAGGCGCCGAGGTCGATGGTTTTACAGCGGGCGCTGCAAAAAGGGAAATGCTTCTCTTGCCGGGAAGTTCGCTTCCCGCAGATCGGACAAAGTTCAGTACGTTCAGGCACGACGTCAGGAGAAAATCTTAGCAGGACGGAAGGCTAAGAGAGTACCGGCAGCAACACTTTGGCGGCAGTCGTCGTTTTATCGAGCGCGGAACCGCGCACCGGTCGGGTTACGCTCTCCAGTACTCCAAATAAGTCGTAGTCGCTGGACTTGGTGATGCGCACGACGCCGATATCGCCCGGATTGGGCGGGGCGCATTCAAAATCGAGCAGGAAAGTTTTGCCGTCGATCTCTTCGGCTTGGGACTGCAGACGGCCTTCCCAAAGCAGGTCGGATTCGGACGAAAGACCGCTGACGAGAATCGGCAGGCGTTGTCCGACCAAGGCTCGATTGCGCTTGCGCGAAATCGTCCGCGCGTCCGCCATCAGGGTGCGGAAGCGGTTGTAGTTGGTGCGGGCGTCGACCTTAGCGTCCAGGTGGTAGCTGGCGCTGGTGTCGTCGTCGGAGTAGCGGAAGACGCCGACGCGGTCGAACTGGGCAGCCGCAACGAACTGACGTAATTCTTGGAAGTCGGCGTCGGTTTCTCCCGGAAAACCAACGATGAAGCTCGTCCGAATCGCCACGCCGGGAATCGTCTGGCGGATGCGCTCGATCAGCTTCAGGAAAATATCGCCGTTGGCCCCGCGCTTCATGCGCTTGAGTACCGAGCCGCTGGCGTGTTGCAGCGGGATGTCGATGTAGCTGCAGACCTGGTCGTGGGCAGCGATGGTCTCAAGCAGTTTATTCGTCACGCGGTTGGGATAGGCGTAAAGAAAGCGCACCCAGCCAGCGTCTTCGATGCGCGCTAGGCGGGCCAGCAAGTGGGCCAGGCCGTCCTTGAGGTCCAAGTCCTCGCCGTACATGGTGGTGTCTTGGCCGATCAGGTTGAGCTCGCTGATGCCTTGGCCGAAGAGGTTCTGGCCTTCGCGGACGACCGATTCAAAGCGGCGGCTACGGAACCCTCCGCGAAACTGCGGAATGATGCAAAACGTGCAAGGGTGATCACAACCCTCGTTGATCTTGACATAGGCCATGGGCCGGGTCGTGGACAGGCGACGCGGCGTTTCGTCGTGATAGAGATACGGGTCGAGCCCGGCGGCGGGAATATTGGATTCGTAGCCGCCTTCGCAGTGAGAAACGACCGTTTCCAGCTCGTTCGTGCCCAGGACCGCGTCAACTTCTGGAATCTGTTGCCGCAGTTCGTCGCGATAACGCTCGACCAAACAGCCGGCGACGACCAGGCGCTTGGCGCGGCCGGTGCGCTTGAACTCGGCCATTTCGAGGATCGTCTCGATCGATTCCTGCTTGGCCGGGTCGATGAAGCTGCAAGTATTCACGACCAAGGCGTCGGCTTCTTCCGGGGAAGACGTCAATTCGTGGCCGCGCGCTTCGACCATGCCCATCATGACCTCGCTGTCGACGAGGTTCTTGGGACAGCCCAGGCTGATGAATCCGATCTTCACTTCTTCCAGTCTATCGGTGTTGGGCATCCTCGCGCGTCCGGCCGGCCCGGCCCGCTACAATCGAATCTGCGGTCACCTTCTCGTGAGAGTATTCTCCGTCCGGCCCCGCCGCCGGATTTTCCCGTGACCGCGCTCTCGGAATAACCGGTTTGATGGATCTTCGACGAACCCTTGGCTTCGAACGTCTCGACTCTCAACAGACGATAGAGGCTTCGCGCAGACGCTTGCTCCGCTATCTCGACTTACAGCTCATGGCCAGCGGCCTCCCGAGTTCGAGCAAGAACCGGGAAGGAGATTTTATCGAGATCGCCCGCGGCCTCATCGAGAGTCATCAAGAGCAGCAGAGGCTGCTCAAAGACCACCGGTGCCCGGCCGACCAACGAGTCGAGGCCTTCTTGAAAAGCCATTTCATCGACGTGGAGTTGGAAGGCGAGTTGCGCCTGCCGGCGGCTGCCTTCACGTTGGACCGGCACGGCATGGCGCGCGAGTTGTCTCTGCCCGCGGGCGAGGACGAGTACCACTCGAAGTATGTGGATTCGTATCGGGCTTATAACGGCGTCCTGAACAACCCGGTGCATGATCGGCGGACGACCAAGGGGACCTTCCATGTTTGCGACGGAGGACTGCCGGTCGCTGATGACAAGTTGATTGTGCCCAAGGCGACCTTCGCCAGGCTGTTCCAACTGGCGATGAAGCCGCCGCAGAGCCTTACCGAACTGCCGTTTACGTCGCAACGCAAGGAAAAGGCTCATTGCTTCGTCTCGCTGCTGCTGAGGCCGATCGTCTCCCCTGAAGTCGCCGGGTTTACGCCGGGCAAGACGATGGAGACGCGCTTCTTTGCGCCGGGATCGCTCGTCAGCAACCTGGATTTTGTGGAATCGATCTTCGGCAACGCCGGCGATCCCGCGTTGCCTGAGAATGACGCCGGACTCGACGTCGAGCACTGGACCGGTCATACCGGCTGCGTAATTCTGGCGCCGCACCTGACGCAGGCGTACAAGAAGGATGTCGGCTTGCCGCACTGGGACGACGCGACGCAGCGTCAGCGCCGCGACGGCATGTGCTGGAAGGACGAAACCGAACTCTACAACGGCGGCAGCGCTTTCAAGCTGACCTGCCGGACAGAAGAAGGCGTGATCGTTACGATGATCGCCGACAACTACTTCGGTTACTGCAAGAAGGAAGTCAAGACACAGATCAGCTATGCCGCGAATCTCTACGGCGCTTGCGAAGAAGAACACGCTGGCGGCGCCCTGGCCTTCGCCGGTTCTAGCCTAGGCGACGAGTTCCAAGTCGATTCCCGGGCGGCAAACGGGCGCACGTTTACGGACGTGGTCGTCGACTACGAAAAGGACATGGAACTCTTCCAAGAGGGCTATGGCGTCGACAAACATTTCCCGAACCTGATCTACATTCCCGAGAATGCCAACGCGTCGTTGAGGGAACAGAGGATCTCTTGGAAGCGCGGCGAGACCACACACGAGATTCCGCTGTTGCCCGAGAAGATCTACATCACGCCGTCCGGCTACAAACTGCGCATTGAGAAACACCCGGCGGCGCCTTCCTGGCGGCTGATCGGAATTCATCCAGAGGGCGTGCTCTGCCACAAACCCTGCACGGTCAGCGGCGGCGGCAAAAGCGAAATCTCCAAATCGATCGGCGACTACATGCTGTACGGGTCGATTTTCGTGTCGGATCTCAACAAAGATCTCGATCTCGTCGAGGAAATATTCGAGAAAGACTATTCGACGCGCTGGCAGCCAGGCTCGCACTACTTGGAGCGCTACCAGAAGCAGCCAAGCAGGCCGTTCCTGGCCTCCAACCGCACGGTGGGCAGCGTGATTAAGCTACTGACTCCTTCAAGCGAGTACACCGAAGAGTTCAACCATTGGCTGGCCACGATCCCGAATCACGTCTATGCGATTGCCTTGATCATCAAGCGCTTCTACTCTCCGGAATGGGGAGGTAAGTGGCGGGAGAAGTTCCGGGTCGACATCATCAACGGCGAGCCGGGCTACGAGCTGAAGTACGAGGACCGCAGACTTGTCGGGACCTACCTGAGGGTCGGACTATTGGGCGACCGTACTTGGCGCACGTTCAAGGTCCGACAGGATTTCTACGCGGCCGATAAGATCCAAACCGAAGACGACATTAGCGCATCCGTCGTCGCCCCAGGCAGCTTCTTGGAGGGACGCGGCGGCCCAGGGAACTCCGAACGCAGCTATAAGTTCGTGCAGAACTGCGAGTATCGATTGTTTCAGCGGCCCGATGACGCGGTCCATCGCGGGCTGGACAAGCAGACGGAACTGGATCTTTCCTATCCCGGCAACTTCATCTCGAACTTCGAGCCCTTGAGCCGCGAGGACGTCGAAGGTCTGACGCAGCGGATCGTCGACTTCGACGCTTTCTCCGAACCCATGAAGCGGATGCTGCGTCGCGCCAGGCGCTCGGGCTCGGCCTACGTGGTCGCCTCTTCGATTCCCCGGAACATCAACGGCGCGCCTTCGAAGAATCCCCGTTACCTGCAAGATCGCCCGGACCTGGTCAATCCCATGGCCAAGTACGTGGCCGAGCGCGGCATCCGGTTGCGCCGGGGCGTTCCGCCGAACGAACCAGTCCACGTCCCGGTGGATTCGGTTTTGATGGGCAGGAGGAACAATCCGCCGGACAAGAAGCTGGGCATCCGCAGTTTGGCTGTATATGGGCCGATCCACTATCAACAGCGGCCTGAGCTGTTCATGGATCTGGTGGTTTCGCTGACGGGCAAGAGCCCTTCGACGACCGGCTTCGGCAGCGAAGGCGCACTGACCAAGGGTCCTTTCAATGCCCTGACCTATGCGGCGGATCTGAATGCTGCCTTCGTGAGCAGCGTCTTGACGGAGCTGGCGGGATACTCGACTTCAGCAGGATTCATCGGCCCGCATGTCGCCGTCGGCCACGACATCAGCTTGCTGATACCAGAAGTCTGGTGCCGGCTGACGGCCGAAGAGCGTGATCCGGACTGGCTTATCGCGCAGGGCCTGCTGGAACCGGTCAAGGACTTCGAGTGGAAGGGCGCCACGGCCCCGGCAAGCCGACTAGGCTATCGCATCAACTACAAGTTCGTACGGCGCTTCTTCGGGCGCGTCTTCGACAATCCCGATAAGATTTTCGACGAAGCCATTCTGCAGCCGGAGACGCAAGACCCCGAATCCTATTTCGACGGCGTCGAGTACATCGTCGGCGCTCAGAAAGAGACCGCCCAGCACTATTTCCAAGACGGCTCGGTCGAACAACTTTGCCCGCCGCTGAAGGCTTTGCTGACGATCATGGCGTTCGGTTCCTACGAAGGCAAGACCGAAAAAGACCCCGAGATCCGGGCACTGTTCACTCGGAAGAGCATGCTGGCCAGCGACTGGTACCGCGAGCGTTTGGAGACCAAGCAAGCGCGGGATAGGCAATTGTGGCGCAGGCACTTGGAATACGTTGATCGCTTCCGGGCGGAGATGCAGGACTCGCCCGGCGCGTCGGCGTTGCAGTTAGGCCGTCGTGCGAAGTACGCCCAAGAGCAGCTGCGAAGGGTCTCGGCGCCCGAGTACCTGGAAGAGTTGCGCGGCACGCTCGGAGCTGATCCGCTTCGCCCCACCGAAGCTTGATCGCGGGCCGCCGGTTCGGTGTTACGCTGTTGGATCTTGCGATCTCTCGACCTCGGTTGCGGCATCAATAAACGTCCTGGGTCGATCGGCGTCGACTCCAATCGGGATACCGCGGCCGATGTCATCGCCGACGTGAACCAGGGGTCCCTGCCCTTTCGCGACGGGACGTTCGACGAAGTGTCGCTGATCCACGTGATTGAGCACGTCGACGACGTGATCCACACGATGGAGGAACTCCACCGGATTTGCCGCACTGGCGGCGTGATTCGACTGGAGACTCCTCATTACACGGACTTCAGCTCGTTCGTGCGACCCGACGCACAAGTGGCACCTGAACAGCTTCTCGTTCCGCTACTTCACCGAAGACGGCGGCTTCAGCTACTACAGCCGCAGGCGCATGCGCGAGCGCAAGCTGCACGTCAAGCTGCTGCGGCTGTGGAGGCTGCTGGGCTTCGAATTTCTGGTCAACAACTTCCGGGGGTTCCGCAAATTTTGGGAATACTACCTGTGCTTCGTCGTGCGCGGCAAGGTGATGGTGTTTGAGTTCGAGACGCTGCCTTACAAGGGAGACTAGTGCCGGTAGTTTTGGAAGAATCCTCCTGGCGCGCTAGGAAGCTCGGGAAAGGGACAGGCACGGATTTAGAAGACCAACTCCGAGCCAGTCGTTGGCGACATCTGGTTTCCGTCCACTAATCTTGATCGGCGCTGCGTTGGCGGACGACCTCAAATAGGGCGATGCCGGCGGCAACCGAGACGTTGAGCGAGCTGATCTCGCCCTGCATCGGGATGCGCAGCAGGAAGTCGCATTTCTCGGCCGTCATGCGGTGCAGACCGCTGCCTTCGGCACCAACGACGATAACGGTTTTGCCCTTCAAATCGGCTTCCCAGGGCGTGCGGTCGCCGCGCTCGTCGAATCCGTAGATCCAGAAACCGGCTTCCTTGAGCTCGTCCAGCGTACGGTTGATGTTGGTCACTTTGACGACCGGCAGATATTCGAGGGCGCCGGCTGCGGCCTTGGCGACAGTGTCGGTGAGTCCGGCGGCGCGGCGCTCGGGCACGATGACGCCGATGGCCCCCGCGGCGTGGGCGGTGCGTACGATGGCCCCGAGGTTGTGAGGATCCTGGACGCTGTCGGCGACCAAGATCACGCCGTCGGGCTCGGCCTGTTCGATGAGGTCTTCGACGCGCGCCGCGGATTTTTTGGCGGCGTAGGCCACAACTCCTTGGTGGACGCCCTTGTCGGCCAGCCTGTCCAGGTTTTCGCGGGGCTCAAAACGAACGGGCACGGCCCTAGTTCGACAGTCTTCGACAATCTTCTGCAGGCGCTGACCAGTAGCTCCTTTGGCGATGAGGACTCGATCGATGGCACGGCCCGCGTCGAGGAGGGCCTGTACGGCGTGAATTCCTATGATTCGATTCATGTGCTGCTTCCGGTATCATAGGATCTTCTGACCTTTCGGCGGGCTGTGAATGCCCGCCGTTTTCTCGTCCCGACGATGCTGCGATACGAAACTGCTGGTGAATCCCACGGGGAGACCCTCGTTGCCCTGCTGACAGGCCTGCCTGCCGGCGTTCCCATTTCTCTCGAAAAGATCAACCGAGAGCTGTGGCGTCGCCAACAAGGCTATGGCCGCGGCGGGCGCATGAAAATCGAGACCGACCGGGCGCATATCGTCTCCGGGGTTCGCCATTCGAAGACGATCGGCTCGCCGATCGCCGTCCTGCTGGAAAACAAGGATTGGAAGAACTGGACCGAAGCGCTGCCGGTGGAGGACGCCGAGGGCAGCGAGGACAACTCCAAACCGGTGAATCGCCCGCGTCCGGGGCATGCCGACCTGGCAGGTTGCATCAAATACAACTTTCCCGAAGCGCGCTACATCTTGGAGCGAGCAAGCGCCAGAGAGACGACTTCGCGCGTGGCGATGGGCGCCATCTGCAAGCTGCTGCTGGAGCAGTTTGGAATTGAGATCCTGAGTCATGCGATCGCCGTCGGCTCCGCTCACCTAGGCCGGGATGCGAGTTGGGAAGAAATCGCGGCGCTCAATGAAAAAGACGAGATCCTGCTGAACTGCGTTGACCCCGAAGTCGAACAGCGCATGAAGGACGAGGTCGACATCGCCTACAAAACCAAGGACACCCGCGGCGGCATTTTTGAGGTCGTAGCACACGGACTGCCGATTGGCCTCGGTTCGCACATCACCTACGACTCGCGTCTCGATGGACGCTTGGCTCAGGCGATCATGTCGATACAGGCGCTCAAGGCGGTCGAGATTGGCAGCGGAACCGTGACGTCGGTGTCGCCCGGAAAAGACGCTCAGGACACGATCCACTACAACAAGGCTGAGCATGAGTTCTACCGTGGCTCGAACAAAGCCGGCGGCCTGGAAGGCGGCATCACCAACGGTCAGGATCTCGTGATCCGCGGCTACATTAAGCCCATCTCGACGCTGCGTCAGCCGTTGGAGTCCGTCGATCTGCGGACCCGCGAGGTGGCCACGGGCGCCTACGAGCGGTCCGATGTGGCGGTGGTCCCGGCAGCGGGCGTCATAGGCGAAGCGATGACCGCATTTGTGCTGGCGCAGGCCTTTTTAGAAAAGTTCGGCGGAGACTCGCTCGACGAGACTCGCCGCAACTACGACAGCTACCAGCAGCAGGTTCGCGAGTTCTAACCGCGATTCTCGACGCGTTAGACTGAAAGCAGAAGATGCTGCGTAAGATTCATCTCTACGGCGACCCGGTGCTGGAGACCAACTGCGATCCGGTGACGGACGACGAGTTCGGTACGCCTGAACTGGCCAAGCTCGTCGAGGACATGTTCGAGACGATGGAGGACTCCCAAGGCGTCGGTTTGGCCGCTCCCCAGATTGGAGAGTCCAAACGCCTTTTCGTAGTCGACGTAACGGGTGGAGAAGACCGCGATCAGCGCCGCGTGCTGATCAATCCCGAGATTGTCGACACCTCCGGTGAACAGTTCGGCGAAGAGGGCTGTCTGTCGATCCCCGGCTTCCGCGAGAAGGTCCGGCGGCCGTTTCGCGTCACTGCCAAGGCGAGAGACCTCGACGGCAATGAGTACGAGTTAAAGGGCGAGGAGTTGTTGGCGCGGGCCATTCTCCACGAAAACGACCACCTCAACGGCATACTCTTCCTGCAACACCTCAGCGCTCTCAAGCGGAGCCTGATCCAACGCAAGATTCAGAAGCTACGCAAGAAAGGCGAGTGGGACTAGCCCAATGCTGCGGGTCGTCTTCATGGGGACCCCGGCGTTCGCCGTCCCGTCGCTGCATGCATTGGTCGACGCGGGCTACGACGTCGCCGCGGTATTCACCCAGCCTGACCGGCCCGTCGGTAGAGGCGGCAAACTTACGGCGCCTCCGGTGAAGCAAGCCGCAGTGGAACTCGGCCTCGAAGTCTATCAGCCCGAGAGCGCCAAGACCGGCGAGGTCTACGCGTACCTTCAAGACAAGAACCCCGACGTCGTCGTCGTTGTGGGGTACGGCCAGATCATCTCGCAGCGGGTCATCGACCTGCCGCGCCTCGGCTGCGTCAACGTGCATTCGTCGCTGTTGCCGCGATTGCGAGGAGCCGCGCCAATCAATTGGGCCATCGTTCGCGGCGACAAGAAGACGGGGGTCTCGACGATGCAGATCGTCAAGAAACTCGATGCCGGCGACGTTCTCGGCGTCAAAGAGACGGCGATCGGCGACGACGAATACGCCCCTGAACTGGCAGATCGGTTAGCCAAAATGGGCGCGGAGTTACTCATCGAGACGCTGCAGTTGTTGGAGCAAGGGGCGATCACCCCTCAACCTCAAGACGACGCCGCATCGACCTACGCGCCAATCATGAAGCGCGAAGACGGCCTCGTCGACTGGAATCTGCCGGCCCAGGAGATTTACAATCGCGTGCGCGGCTTTTCGCCGTGGCCGGGCGCCTACACTTTCTTTCGCGGCAAGAGATTCCACATTCACCGGGCCTTGGTCGGTCCGGGGCAGGCCGCTCCTGCCACGATGGTGATCGAGGGCGCGGTGTTGAAGATCGGCTGCGGCGAGGGATTGCTCCAAGCGCTGGAAGTCCAGTTGGAAGGCAAACGGGCCATGGCGGCGGAAGATTTCGTGAACGGGTACAAACCGACCACCGGTGAGAAGTTGAGCGACCAAGCGGGATAGCGGAGAGGGGAGATCAGCAACGTGGACCAAAGGATTCCGAAGGGCTTTAATTTTGCCGCGACGTATGCGGGCATTCGCAAGAAGGAAAAGCTGGACCTGGCGCTGATGACCTCGGAGATTCCGGCGGCAGCAGCGGCCGTCTTTACGCAGAACACCGTGCGGGCCGCTCCGGTGAACCTGTCGGCGGCACACCTGGCAAAGAGCGGTGGACTGGCCCGGGCGATCATTTGCAATGCAGGCAATGCCAACTGCGCTACGCCGGATGGCGACAAGGTTTCTCGTAAGACAGCCCGCGCTGTGGGCAGCTTGCTGGAGATACCGAGCGAGATGGCCCTGGTCGCTTCCACAGGCGTCATCGGCGAGCCGCTGGACGTTTCCAAGATTGAGAATGCATTGCCGGGGCTTGGCCTGCAGCTGTCACCCGACAATTTCGACCTGGTTGCCCAGGCCATCATGACGACCGACACGGTCCCCAAGACGGCGTTCGCCGAGATTGAGACCTCCGAGGGCGTAGTGCGTATCGCCGGAATGGCCAAGGGCTCAGGCATGATCCAGCCGAATATGGCGACTATGCTGGCTTTCGTCTTCACCGATGCAGCATTCAAGTCGAGTGCGCTGAAGCGGATGCTTAAGGGCGCCGTCGACGATACGTTCAACTCGATTTCCGTCGATTCCGATACCTCGACGAATGACAGCCTGTACCTGTTGGCCAACGGAGCCTCCGGCGTTCATCCGAAAAAGGCTGACCGTGAAACGTTCGAGCAAGCCTTGAAGCAAGTTTGCGAAGACTTGGCCGTGGCCATTGTGCGCGACGGAGAAGGCGCGACGAAGCTAGTGACGATCGACGTAGAGGGCGCGCCGAGCGACAAGGGCGCCAAAAAGATCGCCCGTGAGATCGCCAATTCTCCGCTGGTCAAGACGGCGCTTGCGGGAGCGGACCCCAATTGGGGACGCATCTTGCCCGCCGCCGGCAAGACCGACGTCGCTTTCAACCCGCGCAAGGTCGACATCTGGCTCAACGGATTCCAGGTCTGCGATCGAGGCTTGAAAGCCGATTTCGTTGAAGCTGAAGTGCAGAAATCGATGGAAGAGGCCGAGTGCTCGATTCGCTTTCGGATTCACGGCAAGGGCAAGGGCCGCGCTCGTTTCTGGACTTGCGACTTCACCGAAGCCTATATCAAGATCAACGCGGAGTACCGCACCTAGTGTTGTCTCGCCGCCACTTGCTCGCCTCGGCCTGGGTCGCTGTCGCGTCCGCACAGGCGCAAGATGACGAGGCGCCGCGGCGAGTGATCTTGGACGCCAGCCGGGCCCTGCAGGCCGGGAATGCGGCCCGTTTCATGGGTTATTTCGATAAGCGACGGTTCAAAGGTTTGTCCGACTTGCGCCGCAGCGTTAGCGCCTTACTCGAGACTCGTACGGCCGGCTCATCGGTCGACGTGGTCTCCATCGAGGATGCATCCGGCGACCGGTTCGTCAAAGTAGACTGGATTCTGCAACTGACGCCTATCGCCGGCCCAGGCGAGGTTGAGACGCGGCGGCGGACGGTTGAATTGACGCTTTCGCAACAGTCGACGGGCGCATGGCGCATCGTGTCCTTCGACCCGGTCGAGTTTCTGCGAGTACTCTGATGCCGGTCTTACCTGTCAGCCGTGGCCGCACCCTCGTGATGGGAGTGCTCAACGTCACGCCGGATTCCTTTGCCGACGGCGGACATTTCCTCTCCACCGAAGAGGCCCTGGTACAGGCGCGGCGGCTGATAGCGGAAGGCGCCGATATTCTCGACATCGGCGCCGAAAGCACGCGGCCCGGTTCCGATCCCGTCCCGCAACAGGAAGAGCTCGACCGGGCGGCTCCCGTCGTAGAGAAGATCGCCAATGAGTTCGCGGTGCCCATCTCGATCGACACCTATAAGCCTGGCGTCGCCGACCAGTGCCTCAGGTTGGGCGCGACCATCGTCAACGACATCACCGGGCTGCGTGACGCCGCGATGATGAAATCCATCAAGCAACACGGCGCGGCGGCCATCATCATGCACATGCGCGGCACGCCCAAAACCATGCAGCGAGACGTGGAATACGAGGATGTAGTCATCGACATTCGCAAGTTCCTCGCCGAGCGCATCGAGGCCGCTCGCAGCAAAGGAATCGAGGAGATCGTTGCCGATCCGGGCATTGGTTTCGGCAAGACGGCGAGTCAGAATTTCCAGCTATTGCAACGCCTCCGTGAGTTCCGCGAACTGAAGACACCCATCCTGATCGGACCGTCCCGGAAATCCTTTCTCGGTAGCTTGGCAAGCAAGTTGGCGGTCGAGGATCGCTTGGAAGGGACGATTGCCGCGTGTTGCGTCGCAGCGATGAATGGCGCCGCAATCGTTCGAGTCCACGACGTGCGGGCGGTCAAGCGGGCTCTAGAAGTGGTCGACGCCGTACGAGTCGCCAAGGCGGACTAGTGGACAAGATCGTTATTCCCGATTACCGAATCGCCTGCCATGTCGGCGTCCCCAAAGAGGAACGAGACGTCGCTCAGGATGTGCTGATCGACGTGGAACTTTATCTGGACTTGTCCCAAGCCGGAAGAGCGGACGATTTCTCTCTAACGGTTGACTACGAAGAGGTCTGCAAGACGGTCGCGAGGACGGTCGAGCGACGGCCGCGCAAGCTTATTGAGACGATTGCCGAAGAGGTTGCCGAAGTCTTGCTAGCCGCTTTTCCGGTTCACGGACTGAAAGTCCAGGTCCGCAAACCGGGAGCGCTGGCCCACCGTGGAATTCCCTATGCCGCAGTCGTGGTCGAACGCCATGGATGAGGTTCTGCTGGGGCTTGGGTCGAATATCGGGAAGCCGCTCGACAATCTCCGCGAGGCCGTCTACCGTCTTCACGAAATCTGCCTCGTTTCGCGCGTGTCGTCGATCTACCGCACGGAGCCGGTCGGTAACGCCGATCAAGACTGGTTCCTCAACTGCGCCGTCTTAATGGAAACGTCTCTGGACGCATTCGAGCTGTTAGATCGGCTCTTGCGGATGGAGAAAGCCATGGGTCGTGTACGGGCCGTTCGCAACGGTCCGCGGATCATCGACATCGATATCCTGCTGGCGGGTGATCGCCAGATCCACGGTGACGCCCTAACGGTGCCGCACCCTAGAATGCACGAGCGCGCCTTTGCGCTTTATCCGAGCGCGGAGATCGCAGCGGACATGCGCCATCCGGTTTTGCAGGCGACGGTCAGCGATCTTCTGGAACGGTTGGTTCCCGCAGAGAAGATTGAGAAGACTAACGCAGCCGACTGGCCGCCGCGACTAAGGCATTAACGGCGTCGACGGCCAGAGCAGTTACGTGTTTCGATTCGTTGCGCAGCCCGCCTAGAGCCGCTTCGATGTCGTCCCGACGGATGGCTGCGGCTTCAGCGGGCGTCTTGCCCAGCAGCAACTCCGTCAGCGCCGAACCCGCCGCGATGGACGCTGTGCAACCGCGAACCTGGTAACGGACTTCGCCGAATACGCCATCCTGCGGCAGCCCGTACAGGACCAAGATATCTCCGCAAGCGGGGTTGGAGACTTCGACCTGCAAGGCCGGCGGGGCCAACTGGCCCACATTTCGCGGATTCTGGAAGTGGTCGAGAAAGCGCGCCGAATACATCGCGGAGGTGGCTAGATCGCCTCGGCTTCAACGGGGGCCGCTTCCGCGGCGAGGACGCCGGCGGCGGCACGTTTGCCCATCAACGGATGCGGCGCCACATCGCTGGGCTTTAAGCCGACTTCGATGTATCCCGCAGCCGATACGCGCACTGGAAATTTCTCGAGCCCGCAGAAGCCGGGTCCGTCCAGATGGTCGCCGGAAGTCGCACAGAACCGAGCGGCATGCCAAGGACAGACCAGGTGGCCATCGGCGAGCGGTCCATCCTCGAACGGCACGCCCATATGGCTGCAACGATTCTCGACGGCGCGAAGGAGGCCCTTAAGCCGAACGACCAGCAGCAGTTTGCCGCGGATTTCAACGGCCTTCGAGCAGCCCTCTAAAAGGTCCCCATCGCGCAGGACCGGATAGTAAGTTTCGGTTTGCATCAGATGCAGAAGGACCATTCGCCCGTCCGCTGATTATCCTAGCCGATCCAAAGATCAAAAGCAAACGAGTTGCAGAAACAAATTTATGCCCAATATGTACCCGTGAGGCTCTGCCGTACATCCAACATTTCGGACAAGAAGTGGGACAGAGAAATCTTGGGACCGGGGACGAAGTAGAGGACAAGAAAAAATGAAACATTGGACACGAACTATCGCAACAAGCGCCGCCATGCTGTTGGCGTCTTCGTTGAACATGTGGGCCATCCCCCAAGGAAGCAACGCACAGGTAGCGGAACAGGTACGCAAAGAAATCGTCACGCTCCCCTTCTACGGCATCTTTGACAACGTCGAGTTTCAACTCAACGACGGTGCTCTTGAGTTGAGCGGCGAGGTCTATCGTCCGGTGATGAAGAAGATGATCGAGAGAGCGGCGGAACGCGTGCCAGGGGTGAATTCGGTGACGAACAACATCGAGATCCTTCCCTTGTCGTCGTATGACGACCAGATCCGCGTCGCGCTTGCACGTCGGCTCTATCGCAATCAGGTATTTTCGCGACTGGCCATACAATCCGTGCCGCCGGTGCACATCGTGGTGAAAAACGGGAACGTCACGCTGGAGGGCGTCGTCAATAACGAGTTGGAAAAGAATGTGGCCTTCCACATCGCCAACGGAATTTTTGGCGTGTTCTCGGTGACCAACAACTTGCGCACGGATAGCTGAGACTAGACTCCTCTCCTCCCCTAGGACTCAGTTCGCGCGCAGGGCGCCAGGCGGACCGTCAATCGGTTCGCCTGGCGAGCTTTTGCGGGCCGATTCCCACCAGCGAAATGACCTGTTCCAGCAAACGGTTGTCAATTGTGCCTTCGAAGTCTACGGTGACGATTAGGTCCGTTTCTTCCGTTCCGGCGAAAGCCATCAGCGCGTTTCCGCGCTCCTCGGACTGCCTCAATACCGCAACGCCCCCATCGAACAAGAGCCGCTCGGTCGACTCGACGCCGAAGAGGCTCGCCTTCGCCGTCAGCGGCAGGACGCCGCCTGTCGCACACGCGCCCCAGCGGATCATTCCGGCAGAGCCTTCCACCCCCAGTCCGTAACGCAGAATCGCCCGAACAAACGCGTCAGGCGAGGTCGGTTCGATGGAGTAAACGATATCCACCGTGTCCGACCCAAAGACCATCGTTCCGCCAGGCCTGAGAGTGAAGCCTTCCGGAACGCCGATCGTAAAAGGTCCGATCCGCCGATCGCGCGGCCCGCGGGATTCCATGCTCCAGTCGATGGCCGCACACGGCTCACGAAGGCCGGGAAAGCGCTCAGACAGCATCCACGAGTAGGCGCCGCCGAGCGCGAGGGGCAACCCGACCAGACCTAACACGAGCCACGCGCTTGAGCGGTTCGAACGCCTTAGAACGGCGCCGGGCCACCTGTGACGCATCTCTTGTTCAAGCCGCGCCTCCTGTGCCGGCTCGAAAGAATAGAGGAGGATCGGACCGCCCTTCGCCGTGGTCAGACTGGCCAACCCGCCGGCATTGTGAACGTGAAACCCGCCTACGGCGTCATAGGGCAGGGGCCGTCGCAATGGCCGGCGGACAACGCGTGATGCGTCATCGAGAACCATCCGATCGAGCCAGAGCAGAAGCAAACATAGGCCTCCGATGGGTATGGCGCAAATCAGGAATGAGAACAGGAAGAATCGCGGCCAACCCTCGCCCAGCAGGACGTAGGATCCGATCGCAGCGGTGAGAGCGAGATAGCCGGCGCTTCTCAGCGCAAACCGCGTTGCGCTTCCTCGGAACTCGACGGCCACAGAGCTCGCCTATTGTGGATTCAGACCCTTACGCAAATCGCCCACCACCTGCTTCGCCTCTTGGTGCAGGCGCTTCGGGCGGCGATCGTATTCACCGATGTAGGTCGACCAGACCACCTGGCGAGTCTGTACGTCCACTAAAAAAACGGTGCCCTGAGGATTCCCGCGCGGCCGATTGGCCGCCCGCGGAGCAGTCAAGCCGTCCTCGATGCTGCCGTTCGCCGCCTTGGCTTCGGCGTCACCTACGGCTGGAGGAGCCTTCTTCGGGGCGAAAACCTCGTTCATCCCATCGAAAAATTTCGCATCGATGTGATCGGTCATCACGGTTTTGGCCCGAGCGGGATCGACCGTGACGGGGAACAAACCCTCCGACGTCACCTGTTCAGCGACATATTGATCGAGAGCGCCGTTCATGGGCCAAAAATAAACGGGACCGACGGAAGACAGATCCGCCGCCGCAAGAGGGACGGCAATCGCCGCCAAGGCAAGAAGCCAACGCATATGCTCGGGATTATAACAGCGCCCTCGCGATGGCCCTTGATAGTCTGTAAGGACCTTCTGCGGCGGCGCCTGTGCTCGAACAAAACAAACAGCTCAAAGAATCATCCCGCACACCGTTGATGCCGATTCTGATCGGGGTCCTCGCGGTCGGGGCGGCGGGAGGATTGCTGTTATACCTGCAGCAGGCTAGCCGAGGCGATTCCGACGCGGTTCTCACCGATGCGGCCCGCGCCTACCTGCCGAATCTTGATCTCAATAACGTCAACATGGAGGCTCACGAGGACGCTCTGGGCCAAACGCTGCTGGAGATTACCGGCGAAATCACGAACTTAGGCGAAAGCGAAGTCACCGTCGTGGAGGCCAACTGCGTATTTCGGGATGTGAACGGGCAGGAGATCGAGCGTCAACTTTCGTCTCTGGTCAGCGAGCGGACCGGAAGTCTCGAACCCGGCGATACCCAAACCTTCCGCATGGCCTTCGACAGCGTACCCGAAGGTTGGAATCAGATCGTGCCGGACCTCTACATCGCTCAGATTCGGTTCAGCGAATAGTTACGGCGTGCCCGTGGATCTCTCCACCCCCATTACCTATCTGAAAGGCGTCGGACCGCAACGCGGCAAGGTGCTCGAAGGGAAAGGCATCCTCACCGTTGAGGATTTGCTCTACTACATGCCCTTCCGCTACGAGGATCGCTCCAACGTCAAGCCGATCTCCGAACTGGCGCCGGGGGAGACGGCGACCGTGGTGGGAACGGTCACGGCGACGCAGATGTACAATCCGCGGCACAGCCGGCTGCGCCTGTTTGAACTGCGCGTGCGCGATCAATCGGGGATGGCAATCGTCGGTAAGTGGTTTCGCGGCGGATACCTCGAAGGGATCTTCGAACGCGGCCAAACTGTCGCTTTGTACGGCAAGATCGAGTACGACGAACGCACCCGGGAAGCGGCCATCGTTCACCCGGAGTTCGAAGTCTTCCGCCCGGACGACCCCGAAGCGGCGCTTCATCTGGGGCGCATCGTGCCCATTTACCGGGCCATCGGCAAGATTTCGACACGTGCTATTCGCAGTCTCATGGCGCGCGCTTTAGAAGGAGTGGACCAGGTTTCCGATCCCTTGCCCGAGCCGATTCGCCGCCGGCTCGGAATGCCCGAAAGGTTCAAGGCGTTGCAGGAAGCGCACTTCCCCACCCCTGGAACCGATATGCGCGCCCTGATGGCGTATCGCACACCTGCTCAGTACCGGTTGATCTTCGAGGAGTTCTTCTATCTCGAATGCGGCCTGGCGCTGAAGCGCCGTAGGGCGCAAGCCGTTCAGGGCATCGCCTTTGAATTGAACGACCAAGCGCGCGAGAAGATCAAACGCATCTTGCCCTTCAAGCCGACCGGCGCGCAAAAGCGCGTACTCGGGGAGATCGCCCATGACATGGCGCTAGCCGCCCCGATGAACCGGCTGTTGCAAGGCGACGTTGGCAGCGGCAAGACAATCGTCGCAGTGCAAGCGGCAATCATCGCCATCGAGAACGGCTGCCAGGTAGCGGTCATGGCGCCAACGGAGATCCTAGCGACCCAACACTTCTTAAGCTTTCAAAAGCTGCTGTCGCCCATCGGCTATCACGTCGTCGATCTTACTGGCTCGATTCGCGGCGTCGCGAGAAACAAGCGCAAACGGCTCATTGCCGAAGGCGTGGCGCACGTCGTGGTCGGCACGCATGCGCTGATCTCCGAGGATGTCGATTACAAGCGGCTTGGACTGATCGTCATCGACGAACAACATCGCTTTGGCGTCATGCAGCGCCTTGGTCTGCTGCAAAAAGGCGAGCATCCCGACGTATTGGTGATGACGGCAACACCCATTCCGCGGACGTTATCGCTGACAATCTATGGCGACTTGGATGTTTCGATATTGGATGAGCTGCCGCCGGGCCGCTCGCCGATTACGACCCGGCAGCGGGAGTACGACCAGATCGAACGCGTCTACTCGTTCATCGCCAAAGAAGTGCGCGAGGGCCGCCAAGCCTACATCGTGTGTCCCGTGATCGAGGAGTCCGAAGCCAAGGCAGCCAAGGCGGCGCTGAAGACCTACGAGCATCTCTCCGAGAACGTCTTCCCGGACCTGCAAGTCGGACTGCTCCACGGCAAGCTCAAGACGCAGGAGAAAGAAGCCGCCATGGACTCGTTCAAGCGCGGCGAGACCAACGTGCTTGTCGCAACGACGGTCGTCGAAGTCGGCGTAGACGTGCCGAACGCGACGGTGATGATGATCGAGCATGCCGAGTCTTTTGGCCTTTCCCAACTGCATCAACTCCGCGGCCGCGTCGGCCGTGGGGCCGCCAAAAGCTACTGCATCCTGATGACGGAGACGCTCACCGAGACGGCCCGGGAGCGGATCAACACCATGGAGCGAACCCAAGATGGTTTCGAGATCGCGGAAAAGGACCTTGAGATCCGTGGGCCCGGCGAGTTCTTCGGCGTTAAGCAATCCGGATTGCCGGAGTTTCGCGTCGCCAATCTGCTGCGAGACAGGGAAGCCTTGGAACTTGCCCGCCAAGAGGCCCGCGCCTTGGTGGACAACCCGGCTTCGCCCGCGGGGCTGAAATCACTCGTCGAATATATCCGGGAAAAGTGGCAGCGTCGTTACGGGCTTGTTCAGGTTGGCTGAGCGCGACCGAGCGATCACGTCGTCGATCGTCATTTGCTCCACGCGGGGCTCAACGTATCGGCCTTCCTTGCGCGCGCGGCGCCGTTCGTTGCGCTCTTCGCGCCGGGCGTCGCGGGCGGCCTGGCGGTACTGGAGACCGATCAGCCTACGGCGGATCAGTTCCCGGCGCTGCTCCACGGTCTCGACGTGGAACGGCAGGAGTTCAAGCTGGCGTCCCGGAACGGCCATAAGTTCCCCAGCGGGCGTCTCTATATTGCCACAGTTAGTGGATAACCAGCCTGGAAAGTGCAAGATAGAATGGATTGTTGAGGTTCTAGTTGCCGGCCGAGTTTCGTGAATTAGCCATTGTCGGCAGGCGACTAAACGAGCCGCTAACCGGAGTCGGGCGCTATATCGAGTGCCTGCTGAGGGAGTGGCGGAGCCGGGACAACCCGTTCCAGGCCATCCGCGTTTACGCGCCGGGCGAAACGAACCTGCCGGACGATGTCCTGGGAGGACGGATATCGGTGGAGGTCGTCCCGCAGAAGGTTTCGCCGCTCTTTTGGGAGAACGTCCAACTACCCGGCCGGCTCAAGGGCGCCGACGTCATCTTCGCGCCCTACACCTTGCCTTGGTTCTCAGCCCGCCGTGGGGTCGTCTCGAACCTAGGCATCTACGATGGACGTCCGGGAGACTTTCCCCTGTCGGCTCGACTGCGCACGACTCCTTTTTTTCGGCACGCGGCCCGGTCCGCCATACGCGTCATCGCGAATTCGGAATCCACGCGACACGATCTGGTTCGGCACTACGGCGTCTCGCCGGACCAAGTCGAAGTCATCCTCCTCGGCGCCGACAGCCGGCTCTCGCCGGGAGACGAGCAACGGCCGGTCCCGCCAGCTATCCAGTTGCACTACGGCCTCACCGGCGCCCCCTACTTTCTGCTCGTAGGCAAGCTCTCCAAGCGCCGCAACATCCCGCTGTTGATTGAGGCATTCGCGAAAGCGCGGCCGAAACTCGCAACAGACCATCAGCTCGTCGTGATCGGCCCCGATTACCTCGACCTGGAGCCGCTCGCCTTGGCCGAAGCGGCCGGCGTAGGAGACGCCGTCCGCCATGCCCCTTTCGCGCCGATGGACGACTTGCTGCACCTTTATCGCGGGGCCACCGCATTCGTACTGCCCACCGAACACGAAGGTTTCTCTCTCACGATTCCAGAGGCGATGGCCTGCGGGGCGCCTGCAATCACCTTCGACCACGCAGCCCTGGAGGGGCCGCTGCGAAACTCAGCGTGGCTGGTCGACCCCAACTCGTCGGCCCTGGCCGCAGCACTGCGGCAGGTCGCCAATGACCCGGCCCTGCGAAACCAGTGGCGCGAGCGCTCGCTGCTGTGCGCCCAACACTATCGCTGGGAAACAACCGCCAAACAAACCATGCGTGCGCTCACCGAGGCCGCAAGGCAACTCCGCCGACGATGACTACTTCGCCGGCGGCGGTCCGAAGCGGGGGATTCCCTCTTCAAGAATGATCTCCATCCGGTTGCGAATGTCCGCCTTTCGCTCCGGGTGAGGAAAAATATAGAAGCGCCCGTCTTTGATCGCTTCAACGACGATCTCGGCGATCTTCTCGGGGCCAATCGAGTCCGCGACCATCTTGCGAACCGCGACGTCCCGCTCCTGCGCTTGTCTGCTCGCAGCCGACTTGGCGTTGGCTTGCTTGACGGTGTCGGGGGCCTTGTCTTCGAAGTCGGCCAGGCCCGTATGGACCCACCCGGGGCATAATACGCCCACTTCGATGCGCGATCCGACGGCTCGCAGTTCGTGATGCAAGCATTCGGACATGGCCACAACCGCATGTTTGCTGGCGTTGTAAGGGGCGAAAAACGGCCCGGAGAGCAAGCCGGCAACGGACCCTGTATTCAAGACGTAGCCCTGTTCGCCCGCCTCGACCATGCGCGGCAAAAAGTAGTGCAAGCCGTGCGCAACGCCCAGCACGTTGACGTCGAAGACCCAGCGCCAATTTTCAAGCGGCTGTTCCCAGCTCGCTTGCACGCGCCCCAGGACTCCCGCGTTGTTGCACAACACGTGCACGTTGCCGAAATCGCGGAAAACCTCGTCAGCGAACTCCTCTACTTCGCCCGGCACGGTGACGTCCACCGCAATCGAGTGAGCCTTCAGGCCCCCGTCGACCAGTTCCCGAGCAGCCTCCCGCGCACCGCCGACATCCCGATCCGCCAGGATGACCCGCATCCCCTCATTGGCGAAGCGCTCCGCCATCGCCAGTCCGATCCCCGCCGCGGCCCCGGTGACGACCGCTACCTTCCCTTCCAGATCTTTCATCGATGCTCTCCTGGCGCTGCGTTCGCGCCTACCTCGTCTGCACGCTAGCACAGAACGCGGTCAAGTCAGGCGATGCTTGCTCGCCAGCCTCGCCCCGTGGAAGACTTGGAGCAATGTTCTGGCGCAGACTCTTGCTGCTGTCCGTTTCGACCGGCGCTACTCTCGCCATTCTCGAACTCGTGCTGACAGCCCATAGGCAGGGAATCAGCCTCGCATTCGGGGGAACGTTTTGTCGGGTCCTCTTCTTCACGATCGCCTCCGCCTCGGCGCTGTTCTTCGCCACCGGCCTCGCGGGAGCCTTGATCGCACCTCGGGCGGGTCTCGTTCGGAAGCAAGGCGCGGCGGCGGGCGTATTCGCTGGGGCTCTGCCGACGGCGCTGTTTCTTTCGGGCGCCTCATTCCCTTGGGACCATGAGATTTACGAGCCCTGGTTCGCCGTGGGAATTCCCGTGGGCTTGATTGCCGGCGGACTGATCGCCCGCGGTTTATCCGCCCGCGAGGCGTCGCTCTTCAACCGCATCTGGCCGGCAGTCGCCCCTCTGCTGGCGTGCGTGCTGTTTTATCAAGTGGCCAGTCATGGCGTCGTCTTCCCTTCACTTTCACCGACGATACTACTGTTCGGAGTGGGAGCCGCAGTCATCGTGACGCTGCTCGCGGTCGCACGCTTCCCGGCAATTGGGTATGGCTTCTCGATCGGGGTCACGGCCATCGTGTTCGCTGGGGCGGCCTCCTCCTCTGCCGAACCACAGCTCGACCGCCCTAACGACGCCGTGACCGTGGCGCCAGCAGAGGCGCCTCCAATCATCTTGTTGACGGTCGATACGCTGCGCTGGGACGCGCTTTCGATGTACGGCGCAACGACGCCAACGCCCGCGATCGACGCGTTGGCAGCGGACAGCGTCGCCTTTGACAGGGCCTACTCCACCGCGCCCTGGACCTATGTCGCGTTCACCAGCATTCACAGCGGGCTCACGCCTTGGGGACACGGCGTCATCTATCCCGACGACCCGATTCCGAGCAATGCCTCCGCTCTAGCCCCCATGCTTCGCGATTACGGCTACAACACCGCCGTCGTTGGCCGCAACGATCTGCTGACCCAGTCCGCCATCGGACATAGGCTGCCGGAGGCCTTTAGCGACATCAACTTCTATCCGAGATATCTGCGCCCCGGGACGCGAGGGCAATCGTTTCTCGGCAAGCACTACTCCTCCCTGCTCGGACTGGGCGCTTCGACCGAACAGTTGGGCGAGTATGGCTCTACCTGGGTCCGCAACCACAAGGACTCGCCATTCTTGCTTTGGCTGCACTTCTTCGATCCGCACTACCCGTACGATCTGCAGAAAGATTTCCCCCCGGCCTTCGATCCTCCCGGGGACCTCAAAACTCTGACCGGCGACGAATTGATTCGCCAGCTTCATCGAGGGCGCCGCGTCCCCGGCATGCACGAGTGGGCCCGAGCTCTGTACCAGGGCGAGGTGCAGGCCGTGGATCGAGCGATCGGCGCATTCCTGACGACCCTCAAGGAAGAAGGCATCTACGACCGGGCGATCATCATCTTCGCCAGCGACCACGGTGAGGAGTTCGCCGAACACAATGTTTACGGACACCTGCGAACCTTGTACAACGAGTCGGTTCGAGTGCCGCTGTTCGTGAAACTGCCCTTTTCAACCGTGAAATCTCGACAGCCGCAGCCCGTGTCGACGGTGGCCATCACGCCGACGATTTTCGATTTGGCGGGCATCCCCTACGACAGCAGAGGCTTTTCGGGCGAGCCGCTCAGAACAGTGTGGGAAGCGCCGGCTTCGCAGCAGACGCAGCCGGCATTCATGACCGCGGCTGTGACCGCCGAGCCTGCTCGTGCGGTCGTTTGGGAAAACTACAAACTGATACGCTGGCTCAATTTCGACCACCTGGAACTCTACGATGAGATATCCGATCCCTACGAGCAATACAACCTAGCGAATCGTCTGCCCGAGCAGGTCGCCATTGGCCGCGCGTTGTTGGCGGACCACTCGGCCAAAGAAGCGGAACGGGCCGAAGTGCGCGGACTCAAGAAGCCGAAGCAAGAGCCTCTGACGCCGGAAGAAGAGCGCATCTTGCGCAGTCTCGGATATCTTCAGTAGCCGAACCGCCGAGGGGCTAAAAGCCCCTCCAACTCGCCGCACGTCCACCAAATGTGGAAGACGAGAATCCACGGTAAGGCCAGCGCATAGCGCATTCCGTTCCCCGCACTGCGAGCCTGCCGCCAACCTCGCCAAGCACGGACGGCGGGTAATAGCGGAGCGGTAACGATGGACGAGATGCGGCCTGCCAGGCCCAGGCGCCGTACCGTTGCGTGAGCGCGGCCCAACGACCAGCGCTGCCGCAAGGCGATTCCCGGCGAATACGGGCAGGGGTAGTCAATCCAAGCGGCCGTTTCGTAGTACGACATCGACGCGCTCGCCTGGCGAATGCGCCATCCCCAAACCCCTTCAGCCAAAAGAGACTCGTTCGCCCGCAACCAGGGCATCTTGTAAGAGACGTTGGCGTCGCTCAAGTCTCGTGTCAGTCCGCTGGGTCGACCAGGTGCATAAGCCGCGTAATCGCTCCAATGCCAGGCGCGGCTCCATCCATCCGCCTTATTTGGAATGCTCACGGGGCCGCCGCAGGCGAGCACCTCTGGATGAGCGAGATGGGCCTGACGATGAGCGGCAAGCCAACCCGGTCCGGGTATGGACGGCCCCTCCAAAAACGCCGCCACGTCGCTCCGGACTTCAGGCAGCGCCAGCCACTGCAGCTCCGGCAAGTCGGGTGTGCCGCTGTGCGCGATCCACGCCACATCGGGAAATTCCGCCAGGAGCGCATCCGAAAACTCCGCCTCGCTGGATCGCGAAACGACGACTTGATCAGCGGCCTGCCCATGCAACGCGAACAAGCAGCGGCGCAACAGCTCGGCCGACTCTCTCCACACAATCACAACGGTGACGGTCAGGCGGACCTCCCGCAGTAACCGCGCAACTCACCTAAGGTCTCGGCGCCGGCAAATAGCAGCGCATAGGGAAGAGTCGCTAGCGCGCCAAACCAGTAGCGCGGCCGCACGGCGGCGCGCACACCGAATCGGCTGAGAAGCACGATCGGCAAGGCGATGCGGAACGAGCCGGCTACGCAGCGTGAAGGCAACGACATAGATGCCGATCGTGACCGAGCCCATTCTCGAGAGCGCCGCACCCTATCGGGCAAGAACTCGCGCACAGGCGGGGCGTAGCGGACCCTCATTCGCGGATCGCGGTAGAAGGTTCTGCCGGCATCGAATAGGGCTTCGTGATACTCCATCTCGGAACGTGCCGCAGCGATCGAATCGATATCCAGCGCATTGATCCGGTAGACCACGGCTCCAGCCGGCGCCCAGCGCACTTGCAAGCGGGTCAGCTCTCCCGCCGCCGCCGGAGGTGCGATGTGGACGTACTCCCACAGATAGGCAGCGCCGGCAAAGATGCCCTTGTCCGGCGGCATGACTTCACCGACCAAAACGTCACGTTGCTCTCTCTCGGAGACCACCGCTTCCGCCCAGTCGTCTCCGACGCGATAGTCCTCGCTGAGCACTGCAGCCCAAGTGCCGGATACAAGGCGCAACCCCTCGGCCCTCATCCGCGGAGTCGACCATGCGGCGTCCGCGGCAACGATGCGCAGCCGCGGAAACCTCCCTTCGAGCGCCGAACAATCCACCCTCGAAACGAGCACAATCTCGGCGCGATGCAGCGCGGCGCACGCTGCAAGGGACTCCACGCAGGCCGTGACTTGCAAGAGATTCGCAGCGACAACAACGATCGACAGTTCCGCGGCGTGCGACACCAGAATCCGACTACGGTAGCATGGTCGCAACGGTTCACTGCATGGATCTATCGCCTGCGATTCTGCATGATTTCGGCCCTCCATCTGCACGATGGGTTCGGCAGAGACGTGATTCGCCCAAGAGCTCAAGTTCGCAGGCCTTATCCTCTTAACTCACCGAACACCCCCGAGATCCACGTGGATCGCTCCTTGTCGACGATTGACGAAATGCGCCGCTCCGAGTCGCAGCCGCACTGATCCTTGAAGACCGTATCGATCACGTATGCTGGAGTCTATTTGATGGAGTCAATCGCGCAGGCCCTCTCCACTTTTTCAGCGATCGCCTGGGGGCCGTGGCTGGTCTTTCTCTTGCTCGGCGGCGGCGCCTACTTCTTCGTCTACTCGCGCTTTCTACCGTTCCGCTACCTACCCCACGCCATTGATTTGCTGCGCGGAAAGTACGACGATCCAAACGCGCCCGGCGAACTCTCTCACTTTCGCGCACTGGCCAGCGCCCTGGCCGGAACGATTGGTCTTGGCAACATCGGCGGCGTCGCCGTAGCGATACACACCGGCGGCCCCGGCGCGATCTTTTGGATGTGGATGGGCGCCTTTCTGGGCATCGCCACCAAGTTCTTCACCTGCACGCTGGCGGTGCTCTATCGCGGCAAGGATAGTCGCGGAGATCTACAAGGCGGCCCGATGTATGTCATCGTTCAAGGCCTCGGCGAGCGTTGGCGGCCGCTGGCCACGTTCTTTTGTTTGTGTTCGTTAGTCGGCGTCTTTCCTCTGTTCCAGGCCAACCAACTGATTCAGGTGATCCGCGACGTGCTCGTCGAGCCTACTGGCCTCATCACCGATCCGACGTCGCTGCTCTATTTCAATCTCTCGCTGGGTGTCGTCACGGCAGTGGTTGTCGGCCTCGTCGTAGTCGGCGGCATCCAAAGGATCGGAGCCGCAACGTCCAGGCTCGTCCCCTTAATGGTCCTGCTCTATTGCGGCATGGCCGTCTGGATCCTGGCTACTCATATTGCCGACATTCCGAGTTATTTCGCATTGATCTTCCAGGACGCGTTCACCGGCAATGCCGTTCTCGGCGGATCCATTGGATCGGTCATCGCCATCGGCGTCAAACGTTCCGCGTTCTCCAACGAAGCAGGCATCGGGACCGAAGCTATGGCCCACGGCGCCGCCCGCACCAAGGAACCCGTCCGCGAAGGACTCGTGGCCATGCTCGGACCGGCGATCGACACGCTCATCGTCTGTACCGCCACGGCCATCATCATCCTCAGCTCCGGCGTCTGGAAGACCTCGGACGCCAACGGTGTCACGCTCACCGCACAGGCGCTGTCCGAACACCTCCCCGGCATCGGACCCTATTTGCTCGTCATCTGCGTCTTCTTCTTCGGCGTCAGTACGATGTTTTCGTATAACTACTACGGCGTGAAGTCGCTCAGCTTCATCGTGGGCGCGGAGCGAGCCCATCTCTACAACTATCTCTACCTGCCTTCGATCATCGTGGCATCCGTTGTTACCGTCAGTTCCGTCGTGGATCTCATCGATGGCATGTTCGCGTTGATGGCCATACCGACCATGACCTCAGCTCTATTGCTCTCGCCCAAAGTGATGAAAGCGGCCAGAGCGTATTTCGGGAGGTTCGAAAAAGAGGGCGCCGTCTGAATTGAATCCGGGGTCATTCCGGACCGAAGATTGACAGCAAATGGCCGTCGGGATCGCGAAAGTCGGTCGCCCACATCGGTCCCGCGACCGCGCGCGGCTCAATGCGGAACTCGACACCCCGCGCCTTCAACACTTCGTAGGCTTCATGGACGTGTTCGACGGAAAATACCACCTCGACTCCCGAACGCTCGCCCGAAGGAGGTCCCAGTTCTTTGCTCAATGCCAAGGTCACGCCGCCGCCCTGCAAGAAGCAGAAGCCGCCATGTTCGCCGCTTAACTCCAGACCCAGCGTGTCGCAGTAAAAGACCTTGGACGCCGCCATGTCCGACACGCCCAGCATCACGACGCCAATCTTGGAAAGACGAAACGGTGCGCTCATCGCCCTATCCTACCGGCTGTTCGGCCGCCCGCCGTGTCGGCAAATCGCTCTCGACCCAACCGTCTTTCAACTGGATGATGCGGTTGCCGTACTGCGCGTTCTTCTCCGAGTGCGTCACCTGAATGACCGTCGTCCCTTCGCGGTTGAGCTTCGAGAAAAGCTCCATGATCTCTTCGCCCTGGGCCGAGTGCAGATTGCCCGTGGGCTCATCCGCCAGGATCAGCTTCGGCTTGGCAATCACCGCGCGAGCCACGCCGACTAACTGCTGCTGGCCGCCCGAAAGCTGACTGGGATACAGGTCCTTCTTACCGACAATATTGAACCGGTCCAGCGTGTCGGCCACCATCGCCGCGCGCTCCTTGCGGGCAATATTGCGATACGAAAGCGGCACATCCAGATTCTCGTAGACCGTCAGATCGTCGAGCAGGTGATAACTCTGAAAAACGAATCCGATGTAGCGCTTATTCAACTCGATGCGGTCTTTGGGCCGCATCTTGTGGGTTGGGTGATCGACCAAGTAATACTCGCCCGAGAAATCGCCATCCAGCATTCCCAGAATGCCCAACAGCGTCGACTTGCCCGCCCCGGACGGGCCCATGATGGTCACGAACTCGCCTTCTTCAATGTCGAGGTTCACCTGCCGCAGCACGTACGACTTCGAAAAGCCGGCCCGGTAAGATTTCTCAATGTCCCGCAGCCGAATCATTCTCTAGTGCTCCGCTCCAACAGCTTGCGGTGTGGTCTCTTCCACGATCTGGCCGTCGAACAGATGCACAATGCGATCCGCATAGTTCTCGTAGCGCTCGTCGTGCGTCACCATGCAAATCGTTGCGCCGCCCTGGTGCAATTCGCGCAATAGGTCCATCACCGCTTCGCCGTTCTTCGAATCCAAGTTACCAGTCGGCTCGTCCGCAAGCAGGATAGCCGGATCGCCCACCAAAGCGCGAGCCACAGCGACGCGCTGCTGCTGACCGCCCGAGAGTTGCGCAGGATAGTGCTTCATGCGGTGCGCCATCGCTACCCGCTCCAAAGCCGCTTCCACTTTCTCTTTGCGCTCTTTGGAGGGCATGCCGCGATAGGTCAAGGGCAACTCGACGTTCTCGTAAACGTTCAAATCGCCGATCAAATTGAACGCCTGGAAGATGAACCCGATTTCTCGGTTGCGAACCCGCGCTCGTTCTGAGCCCGAAAGGCTCTCCACCGTGCGGCCTTTCAACAGGTGCTCGCCGCCCGTGGGCGTATCGAGCAGTCCCAAAATCGACAGCAACGTCGACTTACCGCAGCCGGAAGGGCCCGAGATCGCGACGTACTGTCCCCTCTCGATCTTCAAATGGATATTCGACAGCGCGTGAGTTTCAATCTCCTCGGCGTAGAAGACCTTCTTCACATTGTTGAGCTCGATCAGAGCTTGGTTCGTCTCACTCATGGAGTTACCTCAATATCTACTGCAATCGGATTCGGTCGTAGTCATCCCAAGCGGACATGTCCGACAAGATCACCTCGTCGCCGGCCTGTAGGCCTTCCAATATCTCGATTTCGTTCACGGACGTTTGGCCAATGGAGACTTTGACGCGACTGGCATGAATTCCGTCAGGCTCCATCTTGAAAAGAGAGATCGTGCTGTCGCGCTGGGCGTATACGGGCCGCGAGACCTTGAGCACGTTTTCGCGATGATCGAGAATCACTCTGCCGTCGACGCTCAAATCAGGCCGAAGGTAAGCCGGCAACTCACCCGCCAAGCGAACGTCAACGGTGACCGTGCCGTTCAACACCGTCGGATCGACGCGCAT
Organism: uncultured Acidobacteriota bacterium; assembly: GCA_963805925.1. Taxonomy (GTDB): domain Bacteria; phylum Acidobacteriota; class Terriglobia; order Bryobacterales; family UBA6623; genus CAMPKL01. The sequence continues at coordinate 315,960 of CAWDWB010000010.1, read as the reverse complement.
CACTTCGCCGTCCAAAACTTCGCTGCGCGTATCGATCGTCGCGCGCTGCCCAACCATCACATCTTTGGCCTGCGTCTCAGAAATACGCAGTTCCGCTTTGAGATGCTTCGGATCGACAACACGCGCCAGGATCGTCCCGGGCGTGACAAGTTGGCCGACTTCGACTTCCATCTGCTGCAACACGCCGTGGATGCCGGCCCGCACATTCAGTCGGGCCAACTTACCCTTTTCCAGTTCCAAGCGGCGCTCCAGTTGCTCGCGGGTGGCCCGCTGCGCCGCCAGTCTCGCCTTGCTCGATCGCTCAATCACAGCAACGCGTTCTCGTTCGACGTCTAAACGGGCTTTGGCCTGGTCCGTCATGATCTTCAGCTTCCTGACGTTGAGATTGGTTTCGGGGCTGAGTGCGGCTTCGACGTCGTGCTCGATCTTGGCAGACTCGTAGGCGCCCTCGGCTTGCACGACGGTGGAACGCTGAGTCATCCGTTCCGTATCCAGCTGAGCCTCCAACGTGGCATAGTCCGCGTCGGCTCCGCGCAATTGAGACTCAATATCGAAAACTTGTTGTTCGAGTTCGGGACTGCTCAGCGTGACCAGAATCGTGTTCGGCTCCACAGCCATGCCCGCTTGCAGATGACGGGTGTCGACCCGGCCGCCGTCGCGCGCGGAAATGACCACGATGTCTTCCGGAGCCAAAGTTCCCAATCCGCGGACGTCAATCGTCATATCGCCGCGCTGTACCGTGCCCGGGAAGATGACGCCGCGATCCACCGGCGGGGCTGCCGGCTCGAGTTGCGCTACGCCATAAGTGATTCCGGCAACGACCAATACAGCCAGTACGCCAGTCACGACCCTTCTGTTCCGTCGTTTCTTGGCAAAATCTTTTCTTTCGATGTCCATACAGTTCTTGCGATTGCCTAAAGCAACTCAGCGACCAATCCGTAACTCATTGAAAATACGAAATGATTGTAGCGCTGGTTCCCTTGTTTCTTGCCGTTTTTGAATCTAGCGGGTCCCAGTTTTGGGACGCGGCAGCCCCGAAAGAATCGATCTGGCGCGCGAAGCGCCTCGAGGAAGGGACAGGCACGCATTTTCGCGGGCGGCGCCAGACGCGATCCGGTTGGTTAGATATGCGCGAACAATACAAGCCAGTCCCTGGCGCGTCGTCCGTTTTCCGCCCCAGACTTGTCAGCGTGAGCGAGCGGCAATGCTTTCACGGCTTGCGCGGCAGCGACAACCTCGCTATGCAGCCCTCGCAATCCTCGCGATTGGTCAACGTCAGCGTGCCGCCGTGGTTCTCGGCAACCCTCCGTGACAACACCAGACCAATGCCCGAACCTCCGGGCTTGGTGGTAAAAAACGGTACGAACAGATTGGCCTCGCTGGAGACGCCCAGTCCTTCATCCGAGATCCAAATCGTGAGCCGCGCTTCCTCTACCTCCCAGCCCATGCGCACTTGGCCGCCGGTTTCGAGAGAGGCGTCTACGGCGTTGCGCACTAGGTTGATCAAGGTCTGCTCCAACTGAGCCAGATCGGCCTCCACAGTCAGATCCGGGCCCTCTTCGATGGCGATCGCCAAACGCGTTTCCAACGTCGCGACCCGGCGGACGCAGTCGCGTACGCGCACCGCTTCCAGCGTCGGCTCCGGTAGCCGCGCGAGCCGAGCGTAGGCGCCGGTAAACCGGCTCAAGGCATCCACGCGGGACTCGATCGTCGCCAAGCCTTCATTCATATCGGCACGCCAATCGACAGGGCGTTCTTCTTGATCAAGTAAGGTGCGCATGCTGCCGGCCAACGACTTCACCGGTGCCAGCGAGTTATTCAACTCGTGGCTCAGTACGCGAACCAGGCGCTGCCAGGCGGCCAACTCTTCAGCCCGCAACTCGCGGCTAACGTCCGACAGCACCAACAGCTGATGCGGCGCCCCGTCTTCGCGGAAGGCGATGCGGCTAACGCGCCAACGGCCGCTCTCTTGGGGAAAGGTCCTGGGCGCGGCACTGCTCGAATCGCCGTCCAGCAAATCAGCCAACCCGAGTTCGTTCGCCGTGCGCCCCAACAACTTCTTGCCTGACTGGCCCAGCAGGACTTCGCCGCGACGATTGACGAGCCGCAGGCGATTTTCGGAGTCGAAGGTGAAAATGGCCACGTCGATCTCTTGCATGACCTTCCGCAAGAGCTGCGTCGCCTCCAATGCGCTCAGACGCTGCTCGCGCAGCATCCGGCTCATCAGATTGACTTCGACCATCACCTCGCCCAGAGCGTCGTCCTTGGACACCCTGCCGCGCATCGAATAGTCCCCTTCCCTTAAGGCTGCAAGCAGATTCGAAAGCGTCCGCAGCGGAAACACCACGCGCTCTTTCAGCGCGAAACTGAATCCGAGCCAGCACAGCACCACGGCTCCCAATACGGTCCACTGCAGCCTCGGCGTATAGTCGCCGGCCCACAGCAATACCGCCGTCGCGATCACAGCGGGAGCGCCGCCGAGCAGCGCCAGCCAGAGCACCTTCTTTTCGAGAACTGGAGGCTTGCCAGAGAACTGCATGCGGCGGCTCAGCGCCCTACAGGCCGTGCCGTTGAAGACGACGATACATGGCGCTGCGGCTCAAGCCAAGTTCGTGGGCGGCCTCGTTCACATTGCCGTCGCAGCGTTCGAGCGTTCGCTTAATGAGGTAGCGTTCGACATCTTCAAGGCTCATCTCCTGCAACTGCGGCGCGGCCTCCGACCGAACGGCCAACCCCAAGTCCGCCGGAGCAATCCGATCGCCCTGGGCCATCAGCACCGCGCGTTGCACGACGTGGTCGAGTTCGCGGACGTTGCCCGGCCAAACGTGGCCCCGCAACGTCTGCAGCGCGGCCTCGTCGAAGCCCTTGAGGTCTTTGCGATATCGTCGCAGCGCCCGCTCCAAAAAATGGGCGGCCAGCAAGGGGATGTCCTCGGCGCGTTCGCGCAGCGGAGGCAGGCGTATCTCGACCGTGTTCAAACGAAACAGTAGATCCTCACGAAACTGTCCTTGTTTGATCAACTCGTCCAGCGCCGCATTTGTCGCCGATAGCACTCGAACGTCCACCGGACGGCTCTTCGACGCCCCGACGCGCTCGACCTCACCCACCTCCAACACGCGCAGCAAACGCGCCTGCTGGTTCGTGCTGATATTGGCAATCTCGTCCAGGAACAAAGTCCCCTGATGGGCCAGTTCGAAGCGGCCCACGCGGTCCTTCTCCGCTCCAGTGAACGAACCCTTCAAGTGGCCGAACATCTCGCTCTCGAAAACGCCTTCGGCCAAGCCTCCTATATTGACCGGCACAAAGGGCTTGTCGGCCCGCTGCGAGATGCGGTGTAAAGTCTGCGAGATCACTTCTTTGCCCGTACCGTGCTCGCCCGTGATCAGCACGTTGGCGTCCGAGGGACCGACGCGCGTCAATAGATCCAATACCGGCTGCATCGCACGCGATTCGGCGATCAGCGTCGGCAAGCCTTCGGCCCGCAGCAGTTCGTTCTCGGCCTCCAGCAAGCGACCGCGCCGCTGCGAACGATTGAGTTCGGCCTGGGCTCTGACCACGCTCAGCAGCCGCGCGTTATCCCAGGGCTTTTGGATGAAGTCCGCGGCGCCGCGGCGCATGGCCTCGACCGCAACTTCAACGCTGCCCCAGGCCGTCATCACGATGACGGGCGGAGTGCCCTCCAGCGCGCGAATCCGCGAGAGCAGATCAAGCCCTTCCTGGCCGGACGTCGTGTCCCGCGCATAGTTCAGGTCAATCAACGCCGCATCGAAGTCCTGCTGCTCGATTGCCCTCAAGACCTCGGCGGGCGACTGCGCCGACTCGATCCGGTAGCCCTGGCCCTTTAGCAGCAGCCGCAGCGCCGTCAAGACGTCCGGCTGGTCATCCGCGATCAATATCCTCGGTGAATCTTCGGCCATACCTTCGTTCAGCGTAGGTCAACGCCCCGCTGTGCATCTAATCCGCAATCGTCTAGCCACTCTCCGCGCGCTCCAGGCGCCCGTTTTAGACGGCGATCTCCCATCCGAGCGATCAAGCGCGGAACAACTCCGTCCCAATAATGGGACAGCTTAGCTCGGCTTGCCCGTCAATACGCTGACAATTCTCTCTGGCCCCTGACTTGCAAATTAAGGGAACATCGTCCCACCGCTGTTCGTACCCATTCCACGGAGAACTCCGATGAAAATCCACCAACTCGCCCCTATTGCGGTTCCCTTCCTCTTCTCTGCCTGCAGCCACATGGCCTTCGCCGGGGCCTGCTTACATGAGGCCCCACGCGACGCCAGCATCGCGGTAGACGGCGCAACGAAGGTCCGCGTCGTTGCCGGAGCGGGTTCTCTGAACGTCGTCGGCAAAGCGGAAATGAGCGCCGTCGAAGCTCACGGCACGGCATGCGCCGAGAAGGAATCTCAGCTCGACAGCATCCGCCTCATCGCCGAACGCCGGGGCGACACGCTGTGGATCGAGTCCGTGTTCGACGACACCCTGATGAACTCAGGTAACCGCAGCCTCAGCTTCACCGTGGACCTTCCCGACTCCCTGCCCTTGGAGGTCACCGATGGTTCCGGTTCGCTCAAGATTAGCGATGTAGCCGCGCTCCGGCTCGTCGACGGTTCTGGTGGAGCCACGATCCGCGGCGTCCACGGAGAACTCACGGTCGATGACGGCTCTGGCGGTCTGGAGATCTTCGACGTTCACGGGTCTGCGCACATCGAAGACGGTTCCGGCTCGCTCACTGTCCGGAACGTCCACGGACCTGTCGACATCGAAGACGGTTCCGGCAGCCTGGAAATCGACGACATCACCGGCGATCTCACCGTGCGCGACGGCTCCGGAGGCGTTTCCATCCATCACGTGGTGGGCTCCGTCCGGGTACGTGACGGCTCTGGCGGCATCGGCGTCAACGACGTCGAAGGCGATCTCACCATCTCCGAAGCCGGCAGCGGCGGGGTGAGCATCGACAACATTTCTGGACGAATCGATATTCCCAAGAAGCGTTAGCCAACGAAAACGGCGGAAGGAGATCCCCTCTCGCCGCTTCAATCCACGCAATCGACACGGGCCCTCTCCGCCGCGCAACCCGAGGTTTAGTTCATCTAACGCTCAAGTCTTAGCCGCAGTCGGACGATCAACCTCCTGTGAGCGGCAAGCCCCAAGGCGCCGCCCGCTTAGGAGGCGTGGAATGGTTTCGGTCTGTCTTTGTGATCCCCAGCCGGTGGTGCAGCGTGGTTTGGAAGGACTGCTGGAGCGCAACGATCAATTCGAGTTGCTTGCGGCCAGCAGTCAGTTGGCGAGAATAGACCACTTGATGTCTAGCTGTTCGCCCGACGTGCTCATCATGGAACGCAGTTTTGGAATGCATGCTGCCCTGGAAGCGATCACTCACCTCAAACAGACGCATCCGCGTCTGAAGGTCGTCGTGTGGGCGTCCCAAATCTCCGACATCGAGTGCTTCCGCCTGCTGCAGGCCGGCGCGCGAGGAATCTTGAAGAAAACGGCCTCGCCCGAACTCATTTTTCACTGCCTCCAGCGGGTGGCAGAAGGCCGTCTCTGGACGGAAGATCTGCACAATTCACCGCAAAACTCGCTGGAGCAACCGCGCAACCGGCCCCTAACGCCGCGCGAGGCCGAAGTGGCCGCCTTGGTATCGAGAGGCATGAAGAATCGTGAAATTGCGGAGACGCTCGGGATCGCCACGGGCACGGTTAAAATCCATCTGATGCATATCTTCGAGAAGACCGGCATTCGCGACCGCTTCGAGCTGGCCCTCCGGGGTCTGCGCAGTGCGACCGAGAAGGACCGGGGCGCCGTGCCGGCCACCCAGGCCGCCCCCGCAGAGCTCCCTTCGCGAAATTCTTAATCCGGCTCCGGGCCATGGAATAATGGGGGTTCCGCACCCCGTCATGGCCCCCACATCCATTCCTGTCCCCTCCGAAACTCTCTACGACGCCGCCGTGATCGGCGCCGGACCAACCGGTCTGGCCTGCGCCATCGAAATCGAGAAGAAGGGCTTGAAGGCGATCGTTATCGAGAAGGGTTGCCTGGTCAATTCGCTCTACAACTACCCGACTAATCTGACCTTCTTCACCACTCCCGAACTGCTCGAAATCGGCGGTCTGCCGATGACCTCCGTGCGCGAGAAACCCAATCGCACCGAGGCGCTCAAGTATTACCGGCGCGTTGCCATGCATTACAGCCTCGACGTCCGGCAATACGAGCGCGTCAGTGATGTCCGCGGCTCGGACGGCAATTTCGTCATCGAGACCACCCTGCGTACGGGGGAATCGTACTCCCACCGGGCCAAGAAAGTGATCGTGGCCACCGGGTACTATGACATTCCGGTAAAGCTCGGCGCGCCCGGCGAAGACCTCGACAAAGTGCTGCACTATTACCAGGACCCTCATCCCTACTATGACTGTGACATCGCCGTAGTAGGGGGCAAGAACTCCGCCGCCATCTATGCCCTCGAATGCCATCGCGCCGGCGCCCGCGTGACGCTCATTCACCGCGGCGAAAAAATGCACAAGAACGTCAAGTATTGGATCTTGCCGGACATCAATAACCGCATTAAAAACAATGAGATCCAGGCATACTTTAATTCATCGGTTGTAGAGGTTCGCCCGTCTGAGATCGTCATCCGCACCCCGGAGGGCGAGAAGATCTTGCGCAACGACTTTGTTCTGGCCATGACTGGCTACCAGCCCGACACCTCGCTGCTAAGCCGCATCGGCGTCGAGTTCGACCCTGCGACCCAACGTCCCCGCAGCAACGAAACGACACTAGAAAGCGATCGCCCCGGCCTATACCTCGCAGGCGTGATCGTCGCCGGGATGCACACCAGCGAGGTCTTCATCGAGAACGGTCGCTTCCACGGCGGCCAGATCGCCGCCGACATAGCTGCCAAACTATCGCCTCCAGCAGCCTGACTTCCTTTGCTTTCAATTAGTTGAAGGACCCTAGACCAGTCACCGGCGGAACGGGCAAATCCTTAGAGGGACTAGTGCGTTCACCCGAAAGTGACCCCCCGGACCCGGTGTTACTCTGGCGTTGGATTCCGTGGAGTTCTCGTTCATTCTTGCGACCGCCGCCACGCGCATAGCCGCTGCTTGGCTGGCCTTCCGTCTACACCAGCAACATCGCGGCCGGCGTTTCGGCATTGTTGCGTTCGTTCTTGCCGTCACCGCGGCCTTCCCGCTGATCGAGTATGCTTCGCCGAACTCCAGTCTGCTCGGATCCTGGCTGCCGCAGCTGGGCGGCGGTCTCGCCGTCCTGTTGACGGCGCTGATCCTGGTCAGAACCTTGACGGCGTTGCTCGAAGCATTCGCAGAAATCCAAGCATCGAACGACCGCCTCGAGCAGCGCGTCGTCGAACGAACGGCAGAACTGAGGACCGTCAATCAATCCCTAGAGGAAGAAGTTGTCGAGCGCAAGAAGGCAGAGGAAGCAGTCCGCGACAGCGAAGAGGCCCTGCGCAGCAGCGAAAACGAGTTGAGGCGGCTCGCCGGCCAGCTCATTACCGCCCGCGAAGAAGAACGCCGCCGTCTCGCCCGCGAGCTCCACGACGACCTGACGCAGACCTTGGCGGCGCTGGCCCTCGAACTGGCCAATATCCGCATCAAGTCGAAGGTCTCAGACCCTCGCGTTTCCGAGGGTCTGATTTCCGCCGAAGGGCGCGTCCACGCGCTCGCCGACAGCATTCACGACATGTCCCGACTATTGCACCCGTCCATCTTGGATGACCTCGGACTAGAAGCAGCCATCCGCGCCGAATGCGAAAGATTCGGCGAACGCGAAGGCATCCCGATTTCCTTCGACTTCGATGTCGCAGAGAAGCTTTCGGATGATTATGCGCTGACCCTTTACCGCATCGTCCAAGAGGCTCTGCACAACATTTCCAAACACGCCGCCGCTTCGGACGCCAGCGTCTCGTTGTTGTCCGAAGACGGTCAAATCACCCTCACCATTGCCGATTCCGGGCAAGGCTTCAGCCCCAGCGCCGTTCGCGGCCGTGCGGGCCTGGGATTGGTCAGCATGAGCGAGCGTATTCGTTTGATTGACGGCTCGTTATCCGTAGATTCGTGCCCGGGTAAGGGCGCCAAGATTACCGTTTGCGCCCCACTGAAGGAGATCCCCCATGAACAAACCAAGAGTCTTGTTAGCTGATGACCATAAAATTCTGATCGAGGGCCTTCGCGGACTTCTCGAGCCGGAGTTCGAATTGCTCAAGACCGTCGAAGACGGGCGCCAACTCGTGGCGGCGGTGGATGAACTGATGCCCGATGTCATCGTCGCCGACATCTCCATGCCCATGCTCAACGGCATCGAGGCGGGCCGCCAGATCCTGAAGAATCACCCCAAGGCACGCATCATCTTTTTGACGATGCACTCGGATATCGCCTACGCCGCCGAAGCCTTCCGGCTCGGTGCGGCCGGCTATCTGCTCAAGCGCTCCGCCGCCGCTGAACTGGTCACGGCAATCCGCGAAGTGCTGGCCGGAGGCGTGTATGTGACACCTCCCATCGCCAAAGGCTTAATGACGTCATCCATCGTCGGCGGTCCTTTGCGCTCCGACGGCCCCTCCGCATCGCTCACCGCTCGCCAGCGCGAAGTGCTGCAACTGGTCGCCGAAGGCAACACCATCAAGGAAATCGGCAGCATCCTCAACGTGTCGCCGAAGACCGTCGAGTTCCACAAGTACCGCTTGATGGAGCACCTCGACCTGCGCACCACCGCCGAACTGACGCAGTACGCCGTCAAGCACGGAATCGTACAGCTCGCCTAGGACTCACTGTCTGTTCATCAGCTGGACTGCTTCCTGCCAGGGCGTCGCCCGCCCGTGGATGGGCGCGACCGTTTCTACGTCCAAGCCGATCTGCTCGACGTTCATCAGCAACGGCCTTATTCAGCGGCCGTGCGGCATCAGCCAACAGCTGTCCAGGAGCCGGCGCGTCGAACATATCCGCCTCGATTAGGATCTTCTCTTTCGGCAAATAGGCCATCAGCATTCCTTCGACGTGCATGGCCAACGCTTGCGCGTAGTAGATATCGAGATTCCTCTCGCCGTCGCTGATCACGTATTTCCCGTCCACGTCGCCAGGTTTGCGCCTCAGAGTTGGCGCAAACCTGGCTTTCCGAACTCAATCTGAACGGCTATTGCTCTAACGTCGCGCAAGGCACCAGGCCAACCGCCCCGCCGGTGGTCGCCGTCTCGCACATCACAGCATGATCGCCCATCGCCTCGACGAACTTCGCATAAGGCACGGGCGGCCCGAAAGTCGGCGCAATCGTCTCGATGTCGAGCGACATACGCTGTATCTGGTTGAAGAAAGTCCTCATTGCCGGGGTCGGCTCTGCCGGTGGAGGTTCGTGCGTATTGAAGAGTTCGGCCTCGAACGCGATCTTCTCCTTGGGCAGGTAGGCCATGAGCATGCCGGAGACATGCGCGAGCGGCTGTACATAGTAGATCCGCAAAATGCGCTCGTTGTCCGTAATCACGTAGTTCTCGTTGATGGCTTCCCAGTTGTAGCCCTCGGCCAGCTCGGTCGGCGGCGACAGCGATGTGATGTCTGGCTCGATCGCTTGAGTCCGGTAGTTCAATACATCCCGATTCAACATATCGATGTTGTTGCGCTGCGTGACAATCGTGGACCCGATATGCAGATAGGTGCGCAGACCCCCGATCGCATCGAAATGCGGATGCGAGCTGATCAGCCAGCGTATCGGCTTGTCCGCCGCCAGTTTCACGACCTCTTCAATGACGGCGAGGCTACGCTTCTCGTTGATCGGCGCCTCGAACACCGCCACCCAATCTTTGAACTCCACCATATAGCTGTTGATGGGTCCGCCCCCCAGCCGGTAGACGCCGTCGGCCATCTTTTCTACAACCACGATTTCCGGGTCCGGTTGAGTTGACGGCTGCAGGTTGTCGGGGACCGGCACAGCACTCGGGCAGACGTTCGGTTGAACGTCTGGGAACACGCCGCCGTAAGCGTTGTGGCCGGTGCTTTCGCTCGCGAATTGATAGTTGTCGTCCCAGCCTTGGTGCGAGTGCCAGTTCGTCGGCCACTTCACATCGCCGAATTGCTGTTGATTCGTGGATTCGTGCTCAATATTGAAGTCGCCGAGCACGGGCGAACTCACCATCACGTGGATGCGCTGAATCTGGTTCTGCGGGTTGATCGTGGCATCCACTCGGTACTTGCCGAGCATGTTGATCGACACAACATGCATCTTCGTGAGATTGACGACGGCGCCGTCGCGTCCACTCTCGATCTGCTCCCAGCGCCAGAACGCCTTGGGGTCGGCGCCGGGCATGCGAGCGGCCTTGAGGAAACCCGGTGGATTGAGCCAGATGTCGAGTTGCCAGCGTTCCGCATCTTCTGCCGTGGCAGCGACGGGCGGCCCGTCGCCGTCGATCGCCCACGCCGTATCGCCGTTCACGACAAAGGTCTGACGCGATTGCCGCTGAGTCGGCGTGCCGCCCATCCAGCCGAGACCGTATTTCCACGATGCAGGATTGCCGCCCGGCGTCCGGTCGAAGGTTTCAACACTCGTTCCGGTCTCCCAGTTGATCATGCGAGTGTAGTTGGCCATCTCGCTGCGCTTCCAGTCGACGTTGGGTGCGTTGTCGTAGACCTGCCCTACTGCACCGCTATATCCGGTCCCCGAAAAAGTCACGCACTGGAAATTCTGCTCGCCGATCTCCTCCGACGCGGCGGCCAGCAGCGGCATCGGGTCGACGAATCCCGGAGGAAATCCCTGTGCCAATACCGAAGCGCTCGGAAGCAGGAACAGCACAGACAGGATCCAGAGCTTCTTATTCATCGTTTTTATCTCTACCTCGACTGCTGACCTAGGCGGTAAGTTATGTAATTTCCTCGGAACGTCGGCATCAATGTACGACATACCGCACGACGGACGGTAGTTGCAGCCGCCAGTGCCGCTAAGGACTGGCTTGGATTTCGTCCGCATCCGCCGCCTCCTTCACGACAACGGGCCGAAATCCGTGCCCGGAAGCTGTGAAGAAATCCTTGCCATGAGGATAGCCAGGCGCCGAGACTGGCGGTATGGCGAGAGAAGAAGTTTCCCCGGCGCCGCGCTACATCGCAATCAACCGCAACCAACAGGTCTGCAGCCGCTGGACGTCGACCGGCTGATGGACGAAGAGCACGCGGCGCGCAACCGCTCGCTTTCGCGAGCGAACGAATCGCTGTTCCACGCCGCCGCGACCCGCCTCAATCAATCCCATCCGCCAAACTCTGCTGCTCGCTACGACCAGCACCTCTGAAAACGGATTGCTTCACGGCTTTCGGTCCCCTGCCCGCGCGCGACGAAGCGACTAGAGAACAGGCCCCGCAAACTTATGAGACGATTGATTTCTGGCGACCTCTCGTCGCTCCCTCATCCCGCTCGACCCCATGCCCGAAGCAGCCGAGAGCCCCGCCCGATCCCGACCGAGTCCGATCTACTGGATCGTTTCCCTGGCCTTGGCCGGCGTGCTGCTCTACTACTCGCTTCGCGGAGTCGAGTGGCTCACGGTTTGGGGCGTCATCAAGGGCGCTGAGCTTGCGGGTATCGCCGCCGCCTTGGCCATCATGTCGCTGGGACTCTTCTTGCGCTCCTGGCGCTGGCGGGTGCTCCTCTCCGCGGAGAAAGGCATACCCGTCGCCGACGTATTTTGGGCGACAGCCGCCGGCTATCTCGGCAACAACTTTCTTCCGGCGCGCGCCGGCGAGTTCGTCCGCACGCTGATGATCAGCCGCCGCACCGGACTCAGCAAAACCTTCGTCCTGACCACCGCTCTATGCGAACGCGTCGTCGACGCCCTGGCCCTGATCACCATCGCCTCAGCCGTGCTGCTCGTTCTGCCCGAGAATCCAGGCTGGCTCAACGACGCCGCCGAACCGCTGGCCATCGCCGGAATCGCCGGCGTCATCTTCCTCAGCCTCTTCCCGTTGTTCGAGCCTTTCTGGGAGCGCGTGCTGGCGCGGTTGCCCATTCCCGAACGCTTCCGCGAACGTGCGGAGCACTTCTTGCGCCAGGGCGTTCAGGGCCTGCGCAGCTTCCACGACCGCAGACGCCTGGCCAAGTACCTGCTGCTCACTGCCGTCATCTGGTTTATGGACGGGGCCATCGTCGTGGTCGGCTCCAACGCCATCCACATCTCCATCCCGCTAACGGTAGCCTTTCTACTCGTCGCCGGCCTCGGCCTCAGCAGCGCGTTGCCCTCGACGCCAGGCTACGTCGGGATTTACCAGTTCGTCGCCGTGACGATCCTCACGCCGTTCAACTTCACCCAAGAATCCGCCATCGCGTTCATCCTGCTCTTCCAAGCGATGACGTATGTGGTTTTCCTCTTCTGGGGAACTCTGGGCATTTGGATTAGCTCCAGAGTCCCTTCGGCCGCGAAGTCCCTCGTTAACTCCGACTAACAGGGCTTTCCACCCAAACCCCTTGATATACTGGCCCTTGGGCCAACCACCGTTTCTTCGGTCGGCTCTGCACCACAATCTCAATGACGCGTGTTCGCTTCGCACCCTCTCCGACCGGATTTCTACATATCGGCGGAGCTAGAACTTTCCTCTTTAACTGGCTCTATGCAAGGAAGTTAGGCGGCACGGTCGTTCTCCGTATCGATGACACGGACACCCTCCGCTCCACCGACGCTTCGCTGCAATCCATCCTGCAAGGAATGGAGTGGCTCGAACTCGACTGGGACGAGCAGCACTACCAGTCCAAGCGCTTGCAGCTGCATATCGACGCAGCTCACGCGCTGCTCAAGAAGGGCGCGGCCTATCGCGACTTCACGCCCGCCAATACCGACGACGACCCCAAAGATCACAGCGACGGCAGAGTCGCCTGGACCTCGAATCCCGGCCAGCGTGAACGGTCAGTCGAAGAGAGCGACCGCCTGGCCGCCGAAGGGCAGCCTTTCGTCATTCGCTTCCGCGTCCCTCGCGAAGACCCCAAAGGCGTCGCCTTCAAGGACATGGTCTTCGGCAAACAGTTCCGCAAGTACGCCGACATGGAGGATTTCGCCCTGCTGCGCAGCGACGGCAATCCGACCTATCATCTGGCCTCCTGCGTCGATGACGGCGACCTCAAGATCACGGACATCCTGCGCGGCCAAGACCACCTTACCAATACCTTTAAGCACGTGCTGATCTTCGAAGCCCTGGGCTACGAAACGCCCAATTTCGGACACATGCCCTTACTGCTCGGTCCCGATCAGTCCAAGCTGTCGAAGCGCAAGCACGGCCCCATCGTCAGCGTCGTCAACTACCGCGACGCCGGCTTTCTGCCGCAGGCGTTCATCAACTTCATCAGTCTGCTCGGCTGGTCCTCCAAAGACAATCAAGAGGTTTTCACCCTTGAAGAGTTGCTCGCGAAATTTGACGCCAAAGACATCTTGCGCACCAATTCCATCGTGCAGTTCGACGAAAACGACCCGGTCAACTGGGCGCCTCCCAAGGCCGTCTGGCTCAATGGACAACATCTGCGCACGATGCCCGTCGAGAAACTGATCAAGTACGTCAAGCCAGAGCTGGTCAAAGCCGGCTGGTGGAAAGACGAGTTCGAAGGCGACCCCGAGATCCTCAAGAAAATCGACGCCATCCGCAGCCGCTTCAACATGCTTGGAGAATTCCAGCAACGCGGCGCGGCGTACTTTAGCGACGAGTTCCCGACGGAAGACAAGGCCGTCGAAAATCTCGACAAAGACAACGCCCGCGAACTCTTGCGCGGGCTCGCCGATCCGCTCGAAGCGCTCGCCGACTTCAACCACGACACGGTCGAGACCGCCCTGCGCGCTTATGCCGAAGAGAAAGGCGTCAAGGCCGGGCTGCTCATCAACGGCTCGCGCGCCGCACTCACCGGCCAGTCCGTCGGACCGAGCGCGTTTGTCGTTTTCGACTTGATCGGACAAGAGAAAACTGTTCAGCGGCTACGCGCCGTCTAAGGAAGAACGAAGAAGCGACTATGCTCATACTCGGTATCGGAGGCTGGCGTCACGACGGAGCAGCCGCCTTATTGCGCGACGGCGAAATCGTCGCCGCCATCGAAGAAGAGAAACTCCAACGTCAACCGCACGCCGGCGGCCTGCCGGCGACGGCGATTGAGATCTGCCTGCAGATCGCCAAGGCTAGCCATGACCAAGTCGATGTCGTCGCTCTCGCCCGTCCCCTCGACGCATCCTCGGAGCCGACCTTCCACCTGAGACTGAAGGCACTGTTCCCGAACGCCCGCATGGTCGTCCTCGATCACCACGTCGCCCACGCCGCCAGCGCATTTTATGCGTCGCCGTTCGACGAGGCCCAAGTCCTCACGGTCGACCGCCGCGGGGACATGCGCTGCGGCGCACTGTGGCATGCCGACGAAAACGGCCTCCGCTCTGAGCGCGACTACTATTCACCCGATACGCCCGCCGCTCTTTACAGTCGCGTAGCCGCCCTCATCGGCTTCAGCGCCGATTCCGAAGAGCACAAGGTGCAGTGGCTTTCCGTTCGCGGGGAACCGCGTTTCGCGCCGCTGTTCACGCGCATCCTGGGAGCGAAGTCCGGCAACCCCATCAACCTCGACCACAGCTATTTCGACACAGCCCGCACCACGCACGGCGGATTCGGCGAGAAGTTCTACGAAGACGCTGACCTCGACTCCGCCGAAACGCTAAGCCGCGCCGAATGCGCCGATCTGGCCGCCAGCATTCAGGCGGCCACCGAGAATGCGGTCATCGGCATGGCCGGCGAAGGCAAGAACCTCTGCTTCGCCGGAGGGCTGGGACTCAACGCCCTCCTCGTCGCCGCTCTCGAGCGGTCCGGCAAATTCGAAAACGTGTGGGTACAGCCCGCCGCCGGTAACGCAGGCACCGCTCTGGGCAGCGCGCTTTACGCCTGGCATGTGTCCCTGGGCAACAAAGAGCGCAAGCCTTTCAGTAATCTGTTTCTCGGACCCGAGTACGACTCCGGCCAAATCAAAATCACTCTCGAGAACTGCAAGCTCCGTTTCCGCTACATGCTCACGGACAACGAAGTGATCGAGACTGCCGTGCAACGCTTGCGCGATAACCAGATCCTCGCCTGGTTCCAAGGACGTACTGAGTTCGGCCCGCGCGCCTTGGGTAACCGCAGCATCCTCGCCTCGCCCTTGAACCCTTACTCGACTATCAATCTCAACCAGTTCATCAAGCACCGCGAGGACTTCCGCAAGTTCGCCGCCTCTGTGCCCGAAGAGAAAGCCGCGGAATACTTCGATTGCGGTCAGAACGCCTGGTCACTGGCGACCATTAGCCGGGTGAAACCGGAACACCGCCAGACCTTCGAACACGCTGTACTCGACGGCGACCGTATCCGCGTCCACGTCGTGCGCAAGCAGGACAGCCCGATGTTCTGGCAACTGCTGCAAACCGCCGGCATGAAAACGGGCCTGCCCGTCCTCTACAACACGTCGTTCAATCTGTTCGGCGAGCCGCTCGTCAGCGACCCGCGTTCCGCCGTGCGCAGCTTCTACGCTTCGGGCGTGGACGCCATGTTCGTTGGCGGCTTCTTGCTTGAAAAATAACCGGAGCGGCCGGATCCCGCCGGTTGCCAGGCATCCCGTCGTGGATCAAGCGAGCGCGCCCTCACCACGAATCGCTTGGAATGCACGATCGAGAACCTCACCCGTCAGCGACTGACAGTAAGGCTTCAACAGGTAGTGACACGCGCCAAGTTCGAGCGCTCGCCGCACGGCCAATTCCCCTCCGCTTTCACCGGTAACGACCACCTGAAGCCTCTTGAATCGAGGCGAGGTGCGAAGAGCCTCTAAGAACTCCAGTCCGTCGACATCTGGCAATTCTCTTTCCACAAACACGACTTGGACGCAGTCGTCGAGCAGGCGGGCAAACCCTTCCTCCCCGCTGGCCGCAACGCGGAGTTCGACGTCCCGGCTGCGCCGTACGGTTCTTTCCAGATAGGCGCGTACAGCGTCGTCTGGGTTGACGATCAGCACCACCGGGAGATCACGGCCTTGTATCGCCCTTTGCAGATCTAGAAGGCTCATCGACAACGCCACACTCCTCATCACGGACGGAGTCTATGCTCCGGCATACATGTTCTCAATCGGCCATCTCGGCACTATACTTAGCCGAAATTCGCGCTGTCCGGCTGTCAGCGGCCGTGAGAGCATTTTGGCAGTCGCTTCTTCTCACCAAATTCAGGAGATGGGCGGCCAATTCCATCACCTGGCCCAGGTGAACATAGCCCATCTGCTTGCGTCGCTGGACGATCCGGCGATGTACGGCTTCACCTCGCGCATCGTGGAAATCAATCAGCTTGCCGAATCCTCAGCAGGCTTTGTCTGGCACTGGACCGGTTCCGATAACGGCCCGTTCAACGCGCCCGATCTGCTCTTCAATCTCTCCGTCTGGCAATCGGTCGACGCCCTGCGCTCCTACGTCTACCGCAGCCGGCGTGTGGAACTGTTCCGAGATCGGGCCGAATGGTTTCTTCCGTTCGATGGCCCATCCCTAGCCCTTTGGTGTGTCCCCGCCGGCCATCGACCGACGCCCGAAGAGAGCAAACAGCTCCTCGATCACCTCATAGACAACGGCCCCACGCCCTTCGCCTTCACTTTCAAGCACTCCTTTGGCCCGCTTGATACGACTGTTTCATTGCGGGACTAAAATAGGACCTTGCGCTTGCTAGAGATCGCCCGTCTCTTCTTTCGCTTCGGGTTCATCGCTTTCGGCGGACCCGCTGCGCACATCGCCATGATGGACGACGAATTCGTCGAACGGCGCAAGTGGGTCAATCGCCAACACTTCCTCGATCTCGTCGGCGCGACTAATCTCATTCCTGGCCCCAACTCCACCGAGATGGTCATGCATCTCGGCTACGAGCGCGGCGGTGTGCTCGGCATGATAGTCGCCGGCATCTGTTTCATCGTTCCGGCGGCCGGCCTCACCGGAATCCTCGCCTGGGCCTACGTGCAGTACGGCGCCCTACCGGCCGTCGAACCGTTCCTGGTCGGCATCAAGCCAGCCGTGATCGCCATCATCCTGGGCGCACTGTGGAAGCTCGGCAGAAAAGCCGCCAAGGGCTGGCGCCTCGGTCTCATCGGCGCCTCCGCCACGGTAGCGTCACTGTTGGGCGCCGGCGAGATCGTCACACTCGCCGTTATCGGCCTGCTGGGAACCATCTGGCTGCACACCTCGCGGACGGAATCCGCCGCCGCAGGCATCATCGTGCTGCTTTCTCAAACCAAGCGCCAAGCCTTTGCCGCAGCAGCGGCAGTAGGCGCCGCCGCATCCGCACTATCTCTCACCAAACTCGGCCTCTTCTTCCTCAAGATCGGCTCGATCCTCTACGGCAGCGGCTACGTGCTCATCGCATTCCTGGAAGGAGGCCTGGTCAACGATTACGGCTGGCTCACCAAGGCGCAACTGCTCGACGCCGTCGCGGCCGGACAGTTCACTCCCGGCCCCGTGCTCACCACGGCCACCTTCATCGGTTACGTACTGATGGGTTGGCGCGGCGCCGGCGTCTCCACGCTAGGCATCTTCCTGCCGTCGTTCATTTTCGTCGCCATCCTCAACCCGATCATTCCGCAGCTGCGCAAGTCGCAGTGGTCCGCCGCCTTCCTCGACGCGGTCAACGCCGCCGCCCTCGGCCTGATGGCCGCCGTCGTCATCGAACTCGCCCTCTCCACCCTCGTCACCTGGCAAGCCGCCGTCATCGCCGTTGCCGCCGCTGTCGCCGTCTTCTTCCTGAAGCTCAACTCCGCCTACCTCGTCCTCGGCGGCGCTGTGCTCGGCTGGGTGCTGTTCCAACTCTCCTAGTTGGCTCCGCCCACCAGCAACACAGCAGCGACCGTCAGGTTGCCTCCCTAGCGCTAAAGTAAAGCTGATTACCCCACCATGCTGCTCATCAAGAAAACCCAAAAATCCGTCGACGAAGCCGGCCAGGCGCTCGAAGCCGCCGCCGCCCATCAAAGCTTCGGAGTCCTCGCCGTCCACGACCTGCAAGCCACCATGGCCAAGAAGGGCGTCGAGTTCCCTAACGCCTGCCGCATCTACGAGGTCTGCAACCCGCACCAGGCCAAGAAGGTCCTCGAGCGCAACATGGAAGTCTCCACCGCCCTGCCCTGCCGCGTCTCCATTTACCAGGGCAAAGACGGCGGTACAGAGATCGCCACAATCCTGCCCACCATGATGCTCGATCTCTACGGCGTAGACGGCCTCAAGGCCGTCGCCCGCGACGTCGAAGAGAAGATCACCGCCATGATCGAAGAAGCTGCAAGCTAGAACCATGCCCGCGCTGCCAAGACTGCTCCTTCTCTTCGCCGCGGCAACGCTCCTTCACGCGCAAGTCACTCCCGATCTCCTGCGTCAACTGCGCGAAGGCGAAGTGCCGCAACGCATCGCCGCCGCTAAAGCTCTCATACATCCGCACCCTGCGCCGGAAACCGTCTCCGCCCTGCTCGCGGCCCTCAAGGACCCCGAGCCGACCGTACGGATAGCCGTCGTCACGACCATCGAGTTCATCAACCGTCCGTCCTCGGAAATCGTCCAGCCGGTCGCACAGTTGTTGCAAGACCCGAACATCTCGGTCGTCCACACCACGCTGCGTCTGCTCGCCTACTGGAGCATCCGTTCCGCTGTTGCCGCGCCCAACCTGCGGCTCCTGCTCTCCCACGAAGCGCCCAAGATTCGCGGTGAAGCGATTGAGGTGTTGTCGCCCCTGGCCGGCGTCTCGCAGATCGCCTCCGACGCCCTGGTCGAGGCCCTAGACGATGAAGACCCCGGCAACCGCGCTGCTGCAGCTCGCGCCCTTGGCGGCAAGGGCGCCGTCAACGCCGCCGATATCGCCGCCCTGACCCACGCGCTACAAGACGACGCCCCCGCCGTAGTGGAAGCCGCCCAACAAGCTCTGCAACAGATTCAAGCCGCCAACCATCCATGAGACAGTTGACTATCCGTTCAACTGGAGGTTCCCCCCGTATGCAGATTCGGCTCGGCTACGAATTGATCTATGAGTGTCCACAGCCCACGCCCATGCTCTTGATGCTCAACGTCCATTTCAGCCGCGTCGCTGATCTCGTCTCGCCTGACCACATCATCACCAGTCCGCGCACGCCGATCCAACCCTACCGGGACAACTTCGGCAACTGGTGCAGCCGCATCGTCGCGCCTGCGGGTGAAATCACCATCTCTACTGACGCCGTCATCAACGACAGCGGCCTGGTCGAAGCGCACGAGTTCGACGCCATGCAACACGCCGTCGAAGACCTGCCCTTCGAGACGCTTGTCTATCTGCTTGGCAGCCGCTATTGCGAAACCGATTGCCTATCCGAGACCGCCTGGTCGTTGTTCGGCCAAACGCCGCTGGGCTGGCCGCGTGTGCAAGCCATCTGCGACTGGGTCCACAACCACGTCGCCTTCAACTACCAAAGCACGAACCCGGCCAAGACCGCCCTGGGAACGTTCAACGAGGGCGTCGGCGTCTGCCGCGACTTCACGCACTTGGCGATCGCCCTCTGCCGCTGCATGAATATCCCGGCACGCTACTGCACCGGTTATCTTGGCGATATCGGCGTTCCCGTCGTCGAGCCCATGGATTTCTCCGCCTGGTTCGAAGCCTACCTCGGCGGACGCTGGCACACTTTCGATCCGCGCAACAACGTCCCGCGCATCGGACGCGTGCTCATGGCCACCGGCCGCGATGCCGCCGACGTAGCCATCAGCAATACCTTCGGTCCGAACATTCTCAAGAGCTTCAAGGTCCACGCAGCGGTCCACGAGCCGGTCGCGTCTTAGCCGTTAATCTCGATCATCGCCTTCAGTACGCCCGACTCGGGGCGCGTGAAGGTCTCGAACTCGCCCACCACATCGTCGAAACGACGTGCGGTGCGTAATCCAGGGGTCCGTATCGACCACGCCCTTCTCGATCAAGTCGATGATCCGCGTAAAGTTCTCCGGCAAAGCGTTGCGCGACGCCTTGATCGTCATCTCTGGACGGTGCATGAAGCGCTGCTCAAAGGCCAACTCCTGCGTCGTGATGCCTACGTAAACCAAGTTGCCCGTCTGCGCCACGTAGTGCAGCGCGTCGCACATCGACTTCTTGTTGCCGGTGGCGTCCGTCACCACCGCGTAACGTTCGCCGCCTGTCAGCTCGTTCACTCGCTCCAAGTCCGACGCATCGCCCTTGGCCAGCAGCGTGTGTTCCACGCTGTACTGCTTCTTGCAGAAGTCCAGCCGCGACTCGACCATGTCCATCACGGTGACTCGTGCGCCGGTCAAACGGGTGAATTCCAACGTCGCCAGGCCGATCGGACCGGCGCCGATAATCAACACGTTGTCGCCTTCTTGCGGCTCGCCGCGGTCCGTGCAGTGGCAGCCGATCGCCAACGTCTCCACCAGGGCCAACTGTTCCAGCGAAAGCCTCTTCGAAGGGTGCAACTTCTCCGCGCGAATCAAGAAGCGGTCGCAAAGCCCGCCATCGATCATCACGCCGATCACTTTCAGCGTCTCGCAGCAGTTCGTCGCGCCCTTGCGGCAGGCGTAGCAATGCCCGCAGTTCATGTAAGGCTCAACGGAACACTTGTCGCCCGGCGCCGACGTTCTCCACGCCCTCGCCCACTTCGAGAACCGTCACGCCCAACTCGTGGCCAATCACCCGCGGATAGCTGAAGAACGGCATCTTGCCCAAGAAGCCGCTGTAGTCGGTCCCGCAAATGCCCATGCGGTTCGTCTCCACCAGCACGTGGCCCGGTCCCGGCGAACCAGGCTCGTCCATCTCGATATAGGCAAAATGTTTCGGCTCGTCGAGTCGAATAGCTCTCATCTCTCTTACTCCTCTGCTAACGCCGCAGCGACCGCCGGCTCGAGCGTCACTGCCGTCAGCGCCTGCCCTGCCGCGTTGAAGTGCGCGTCATACTCGAAATACAGTCTCTCATTTGCGTGCGCCCGAAAGGCGTCGGTCAAATCGACCACTGCCGCCCCCGCCTGCTCCGCCGCTTCGGCCAGGCGCTCATAGCCGACCCGCTCGTTCTCCAGGTAGTCGCCGTCAAACAGCCTCTCGTAGTCGCCCACATAGGTCGACTCCTTCGACGGCAACAGCGCAAGCACCGTGCGGACGCCGCGCGCCTCGGCGCGCTCGATCATGCCCGTCACGACCTGCTCGACATGCTCCGACATGCCGTCCTTCAAATACCCCGGGTGCGCCCCCGCCTCGCGAAACAGCATCAGCCCCAGCTCCGCTCCTGCCGCTTTCCAACGCCGGCGGCGTCGGGCTCTTTGGCCTCAAGCAGCTTCAACAACCCGTAGGCCATGCTGCGCTCCCGCCAGGGCATCGACTCGTAGGCGTTCCAGCCAAATCGTTCATAGAAATGCGCGAAGTCATCCGCCGTCATCTCCGCCGTCAAATCATTCGGGAAGATCGCCACCACAACTACATCGGGCGCGTGGCGCTCCAGCAGCCAGTCCAGCACCATCGAGTACTGCTCCACATAGAAGCTCTGCTGGCCCAGGTTCAGCACCGGGACGTCCAACGCCTGACCAATCAGCGACGGGAACGTCTCGTCCTCCTCACCCACACCCCAAACGTGAACGAGTCGCCCAAGAACGCCACACGGGCCGCATCGTAGTCCCGCCCCACGTTGCGAAAGCCGTACTCATCGGTCGAGTAGGTCGCCTCAACGCCCGTCTCCCGCCACCGCACCCGAAAATCCCGCAAGTTCCCACGGGTATGAAAACCCCACTCCGCGATGCGGCTCAAACATCTCAAACAACACCCGATGCCGGTCCGCAAAATCCGCCGGAATTAACAACCCCATCGAGATCACCAGCGCTTCCGCCAACAGCCACACGACAACGAACATCGATCGCCGCATCATCCGCGCCCATCTTAGCCAAGAACCCAGCGGACCTGGGCTCTGACTGGGCCGCCTTACCGCGCGTCTCCGCCTCGGGCATTTTTCGCTGGACTCGGGACCGCCAATATCTGCTTCAATCTGCTCACCGTTGGAGGTCGTGGTGAGTAATTCAGTTGATTTAGACGCCGCCGCTGGAATCCTTTTCTGGGATTCCCGCCTTTTTCCGCCGGTTTATCGAAGTCTGTAGCCGCTCATGCCCTGGCTGTTACTGGGCTTCGGCGGTCATCGGAGCTGCTCAGGTCGGTTTGAGTTCCCTGTCTTCCCAGGCCCAACAGGTGGGCTTTGGTCTGGAACTCACCCTCATCTTTCTGCCCCTCGTCGCAGGTTGGATCCTTCTCATCACTGCACTGAATCCGTTCATCGCTGCGTCCGCCTCCGTCGCCTTGGGCGCAACCAACCATCCCCCTAGGCCAAGCCCAATCGATTGCCGCCCGTCGTTTGCCGCGAGTCATTGGATACTCGCTTGTCGCTTTCTGCGCATTTGCCGCCGGGCTAATCTGTCTGATCCTTCCCGGCCTTTACCTTGCGATGCGCCTTTTTCCTGTTGCCCTCGTTGCCCTGTTCGAGCCCGACCTCAACGCTCTCAAGCGCAGCTGGGAGCTCACCCAACATCGAACGCTCGAAGTGGTCATCAGCTACGTTCTTGTTCTGGCAGCAACTCTCGTTTCGAGCCTTGCGATCGGCTTGACCATCGTGGCTCTTGCCTTCGATCCCCGGCTTCATGTTTCTGAGCGCCACGCTCAACACTCTCTTGACCTACACCATTCCCTTCGTCTTCTGGCTGCTGCTGTACGGGTGGTTCCGGGCCGATCATTTACGAGCCGCCGGTCGCGGGCCCTGAGGAAGCATATGCCGAAACCTAGACTGCTTTGCCCTCGCTTGTCTTGCCGTCTGTCTCCTACGGCTGCGGAGCGTTCTCAAGAAGCCGCAGGCGGCGCCCAACAGCTGACGCAAGACCTTCTCACCCTCATCAACCAGGGCGACTACGTCGCCATCCGCGAAATGATGTCCGGCACGCCTACAAGACCGCTTTCAAGCACCCAACGTCGAGTCCGCTTTCCGCGTCGTTCGTGAAGAGGCTGGCGTCTGCGGCGCGCCCCGTATCCTCAACTTCAATTCGAACGTGAACGCTTCCGGTTCTCGGCTGACGCTCGGCTTCGCAGCCGACTGCACGCGGGGGCCTATCCAAGGCACTCTGGTGTGGAGAACCGAGGAAGCAGTTCGCAAGTTAGACTCTTTCGCCATCTTGCGTCTGATCGCCAGTTCCGACAGCGTTCCCACGTCCGATGCACAGGGCGAAGTGGCTCAACTGCGCTGAGTAAGAGCAGGCCTCTTCCGTCCGCATCGTTGACCGAAGCCCTTGACAGCGGGTGCTATACCTGAAAACGAAAGGGGGTTCCTTTATCAATGCCCCAAGAGACCCGAGCCCAGACGCGTAAGCGATGGGTCCTGGCGTCCGCCGAACCGCAGAATGTCCGCCTAATGCGCCTCGAAAACCAGCAATTCAACTCTTATCCACAACTTAGCCCCATTGCACCCCCGGACCCGATCGGACATCAGCGGACATGCGCTGAATTCGCTGCCTTCTAGCGAACGCCGGCGGCCAAAATGTACAGCCGCTTGGCCGCCTCCCGAATATCCCCGGACCGCCGGCGAAATAGCAGTTGCCGTTGCGTTGGGCCTTGCGCCAACATACGCCCAACATGAAACGCCGCCAATTCCTCACCGCCGCCACGCTCGCCGCGGCCCCCGCCGCCGCCATGGCCCAGGCCCCAATGCCCATGGGCGATAAGCCCGCGATCAAGATCACCGACATCAAAACCTTCTTGATCGGCGCCGGCGGCCGTAACTGGATTTACGTGAAGGTCGAAACCGACCAAGGCATCTCCGGCATCGGCGAAGCCTACTCGGTCGGCCCCGACGAAGCCACCGTCAAGGTCATCGAAGACTTCAAGCTCTGGCTCGTCGGCCAGGATCCGCGCAACATTCAATACCTGTGGGACTTGATGTACAACACCACGCGCTTCCCCGGCGGCTCTGTGGTCAACTCCGCCATCAGCGGCATCGAGCACGCCCTATGGGACGTCGCCGGCAAAGCCGCAGGTCTGCCCGTCTGGGCTCTGCTCAACGGACGCGTCCGCGACAAGGTGCGCGTCTACCAGAGCGCCGGCGGATCGAGCCCGCAGGCCGTCGCCGAAAGCGCTCAACGCCTGGTCGAAACGCACGGCTACACCGCCATCAAAATGTCGCCGCACAACCCGAACGACAACGCGATGCCCTACAACCAGGTCACGCGCATCGCCGGCCAACGCGTCGGCGCCGTCCGCGAAGCCCTGGGCCCCGACGTCGACGTTGCGGTCGACGTCCACGCGCACTTCTTCGAGGTGCAGCGAGCCGTCCGCGTCGCCAAAGAGATCGAACAGTATTACCCGTTCTGGCTGGAGGAGCCCATTCGCCCCGAGAACTTCGAGGCGATGAAGAAGCTCTCCGACCACGTAGACATTCCGCTCGCCAGCGGCGAAGCCAACTACACCAAGTACGAGTTCCGCGACCTGATCAACGCCCAAGCGCTGGACATCGTCCAGCCGGATATCTGCTGCTGCGGCGGCATGTTGGAACTGAAGAAGATCGCCGCCATGGCCGAGGCGCAATACATGATGGTCGCGCCGCACAATCCGATGAGCCCGCTGGCGACCGCCGTCAACGTACACTTCGCCGCCTCGACGCCGAACTTCTTGATCCTCGAATATCACGCGCCGGTCGACGGCGCACACAAAGACGTCCTCAAGGAACCGATCATGGTCCACGACGGCTACGTCGACAT
Source organism: uncultured Acidobacteriota bacterium (assembly GCA_963805925.1). GTDB lineage: Bacteria > Acidobacteriota > Terriglobia > Bryobacterales > UBA6623 > CAMPKL01. Next base: position 291,233 of record CAWDWB010000010.1, on the reverse strand, counting down.
CCCCACCAAACCCGGCTGGGGCGTCGAACTCAACGAAGAAGCCTTCCAGCACATGCCGCCCGCCCCCTGGAAGCGCAACACCGGCCGCCGCGCCGATGGCTCGATAGCCTTCCTCTAGTTCGGGACCGGATCAAGCGTGCCCAACGGCACCGTACGTTGGCAGGAGTTGAGCCGCCGCCAGGACAAGGCCAGCCCGTCGAGGATGCCGAAGCGCTCGACGGCTTGCTTGGAATACTCCGAGCAAGTCGGCTCGTAGCGGCAGCGGATGTACGAGCGCAGATGCGGGCTGATGTCGGACTGGTAGAACTCGACCAGGCCGACGTAGGCATGAGCGGAAATCTGGCGGTCGGCTGGTCGAAGCGTATCGCCAGCAGCCGCCAGTACGAACAAAGCAAAGACGGCGAGGTACGTTTCGGGACGATTTAAGCGTTGCCGCAGTGTGGGCATTTCGAGAGCGACCGCAATCTCATATTGCCGCAATTTGTGCAGGCAACCTTATCGCCCTTTGGTCTAGACAGGATGTAGATGACGAAACCGAGGAAGCTGGTGAAGAACACGAGCAGCATCCAGACGATCGAGTTGTCCATGCCTCTGGCCTTGGAATCTCTGGCGACCCAAACGATCATGGCGATATTCAGAGCGATGATCACGATTGGGATCATGATCAATACGCCGCTCACGGCTGCGCAGACGCCCGCCGCAGCGGCGTCATCGTAGTCTTGGGCAACAGCGCTTTGCGCCAACAGCAATGGCAGGGCTCCGAAAGCCAGGCCAGTTGTCGTTCTTAAGGAAGACATCGGGCAACTCCTTCGCCAAATATACTCACAAATATGGCGTACGGACCGCGCCATTGTAGCTCTGCCGAGCTTCCGCCGCCACCGCGTGGCGCCACAAAGTGGGACGACCGTCCCGGCGGTTGCTGTACGATAGGCGCTTAGCGTCACGAGAGGAGAAATCAGCAGTGTCCGAATACATTGAGATCGCCGGGCTCCGCGTCGAGCGCGGTCTAGCCGAGTTTATTGAGAAAGAGGCCGCTCCGGGCACCGGGGTCACCGCCGCCGCATTTTGGCAGGGATTGAGCGACATCGTCGCCGATCTCGAGCCGAAAAATCGCGCTCTGCTCAACCGCCGCGACGAACTCCAAGCGGCTATCGACAAGTGGCATGTCGCGCGCGCAGGCAAGGCCATCGACCCGGCCGAGTACAAGGCCTTTCTTACCGAAATTGGGTATCTACTCCCTGAGCCCGATGATTTCGCGATTCAGACCGTCGGCGTGGACCTCGAAATCGGCGTCGTCGCCGGACCGCAGCTCGTCGTTCCCGTCGATAACGCCCGCTATGCCTTAAACGCGGCCAACGCCCGCTGGGGCAGCCTGTATGACGCACTCTACGGCACGAACGTCATTCCCGAAGACGGCGGCTGCGAAAAGGCCGGTCCCTACAACCCGGTTCGCGGTCAGAAGGTCGTCGACATGGTCAACGGGATCCTCGACAAGCATGTGCCGCTAGCCGCTGGCAAGTACTCCGACATGTCTGGCGTAGCTGTCAACGGAGGGGTTCTGGTCGTCACTCTAAAGAACGGCGAAACGACCGGCTCGAAGGATGCCGCTCAGTTCGTGGGTTTTGTCGACGGCGATTCCGGGCTCAAGTCGGTGTTGCTCGAACACAACCACTTGCACATCGAGCTGCAGTTCGACAAGAACCATATCGTCGGCAAGTCTCACCCTGCGGGACTGAAGGACGTCGATCTCGAGGCCGCGGTCACCACAATTCAAGATTGTGAAGACTCCGTAGCCGCCGTCGACGCCGCCGACAAGACCGTCGTATACCGCAACTGGCTGGGAATCATGAAGGGCGATTTGGAGGCCAAGCTGGAAAAAGGCGGCCGGACCATCACCCGCCGGCTGAACGCCGACCGCAGCTACACGGCGCCCAATGGTCAGCCGCTAGCCCTGCACGGCCGCAGTTTATTGCTCGTCCGCAACGTCGGCGCGCACATGTATACGGATGCGGTAACGACGGCTGACGGGTCGTTGATCCCCGAAGGATTCCTCGACTGCATGGTCACCACGCTTTGCGCACTACACGACTTGAAGAAGCTCAGCCCGCTGCGCAACAGCCGCTCGGGCAGCATGTATATCGTCAAACCGAAGCAACACGGCCCGGATGAAGTCGCGGCGACGTGCGAGCTGTTCGGACGGGTCGAAAAGGCGCTGGGTCTGCCGGTCCACACGCTAAAGATCGGCATCATGGACGAGGAGCGCCGCACGACGGTCAACCTCAAGCGCTGCATCTACGAGGCGCGCGATCGGGTCGTATTCATCAACACCGGCTTCTTGGACCGCACCGGCGACGAAATGCACACCAGCATGGAAGCAGGCCCGATGCTGCCCAAGATGGAGATCAAGAATACCCCCTGGATGCTGGCCTACGAAGACTGGAACGTCGACATCGGCATCGAGTGCGGCCTGCCCGGCAAGGCGCAAATCGGCAAAGGCATGTGGGCCATGCCCGACATGATGAAAGAGATGCTTGCCGCCAAGGGCGGACACCCCAAAGCCGGCGCCAACTGCGCCTGGGTACCCTCGCCGACCGCCGCGACGCTGCACGCTCTGCACTACCACGACACCAACGTTTCAGCCCGTCAACAGGAGTTGGCCAGTCGCAAGCGGGCGAGTCTGGGGGATATCCTCACCCCGCCCCTATTGGGCGACCGCAAGCTGACGGCGAAAGAGATCGAGAGCGAGTTGGAGAACAACTCTCAGGGAATCCTCGGCTACGTCATCCGCTGGGTCGAGCAGGGCGTCGGCTGTTCGAAGGTGCCTGACATTCACGATGTCGGCCTGATGGAAGACCGCGCCACGCTGCGCATCTCCAGCCAGCACATGGCCAACTGGCTGCACATGGGAGTGGTCACTCGGGAACAAGTGATCGCGGCCTTCGAAAAGATGGCAGTCGCCGTCGACCGCCAAAACGCGGGCGACCCGAAGTACAAGAACATGGCGCCTGATTTCGCCTCCAGCGAGGGATATCAGGCCGCGCTGCAACTCGTCTTCGAGGGCCGCCCGGAACCGAACGGCTACACCGAACGGGTGCTCACGGCGCGCCGCCGCGCCGCGAAGGCGAGCTAGGAAGCGCCGGCAGCTTTGGCCTTCGGCGCATCTTTCACCTCGAAAAGGTGCGCCGGAGTCCACGCTTGCGGGCTCCAGCGGTAGCCTTGGCCAAAAGTCCCTGTCACGGCAAAACCGCCCTCGCGGCTTTGGCAATTCACGACGGTCACTTCCGCCTCGATCCCGTCGGCGGCCATGATGAGCCGTTCGCCGCGGCGGTAGTTCCTGGCCCCGGATAGCACAAGACTGCTGGGGGATATCTCCTCCAGCAGCACCGTCTCCGGCGGATGGCCGCGGTCTTTTGGCCGCAGCCGCACAAGTTGAGAGCACAAGAAGTGCAAGAAGGTCGCCTCGAAGTCCAATATAACCTGGCGCCTACGAGTGTCTAGAGTCCATTTCATTTTTGCGGGATCGCCGGCCTGATGCCGACGTAGGTAAATCGGCGACTAAGCGTCTAAGGCTTAGACCTGAGGAACGGAAACGGACTAGAGTTTCCGCAGACGCCAGAAGCTGTGAGCAACAGCCAGACCGATGATAGGCATTTGAGTGGTCAGCAGGAAGACGCTGGGCTTCATACCGCCAAGCACGTGGATTGACGGCCTGAGCCACACCAAAACCATCTGCACGGCCGCGGCCGCTGAGCATGTCCCAACCGGCGCCGCAGTTGGCCTCGTACCAGACGGTTGGATCGGACAGCGTCTTCGGCGTGCGGAAACCGTACAGCGGATTGGGCGGCACGAGGCGAGCGATCAGCGGGAGCGACAAGAGCGCCAGAGCAATGGGAACGATGAGCAAGCGCCAACCCATAATTTCACCCTCCGGCTGGCATACAACATACAGTACCTAATCGTCGCGCTGGTCGTCTTAATGAAGGTAGATGCACGAATTTCGCGGCCAAGGTCCCGAAAAGGTCTCGTTTCCAGCGTCGAAATCGAGCCAGTCCCTGGCGGCGGCCACTTCCGTTCGACGGGCGCGATAGAATTGAAGGTTGGCAGCCGATGTACAAGAAGTAACCGAACGGGTCGTTGCCGAGCACGACCTTCTGGACCGGGTCCGGCAAGAGCTGGGCAAGGTCATCGTAGGGCAGGAGCAGCTCGTCGAGCGGCTCTTTGTGGCCCTGCTCTCCAACAACCACGTATTGATCGAAGGCGTCCCTGGTTTGGCCAAAACGCTGGCTGTGACGACGCTGGCGCGGGTCATCAATGCCTCGTTTCAACGGTTGCAGTTCACGCCTGACCTGCTGCCGGCGGATTTGATCGGCACGCTGATCTACAACCCCGCCGAGAGCGCCTTCACCACCAAGAAAGGCCCAATTTTCGCCAATATCGTTTTGGCCGACGAGATCAACCGGGCGCCGGCCAAAGTGCAGAGTGCGCTGCTTGAAGCGATGCAAGAGCGGCAGGTGACCATCGGCGACACGACTTTCCCGCTGCCGCAGCCCTTCATGGTGCTGGCAACGCAGAATCCCGTCGAGCAAGAGGGGACCTACTCGCTGCCGGAGGCCCAGGTTGACCGCTTTATGCTCAAGCTCAAGGTGGACTACCCTACCCGCGAGCAAGAACTAGAGATCCTGAGACGGATGGCCAAGTCGGCGCCCGAGGTCAACGTGGAGCCGCTCATAGAACCCGCTGACATCCTGCGTCTACGCCGCTTGTCGGACGAGATCTATATCGACCCCAAGGTCGAGGAGTACATCGTCAGCGTGGTCGAAGCCACTCGCAAACCGTCGAAGTACGGCATGAAGCTCGACCACTTGATTCGCTACGGCGGATCGCCGCGCGCCACGATCTTTCTCGCGCTGGCCGCCAAGGCCCACGCGCTGCTCGAAGGGCGCGGCTACGTCACGCCGCAAGACGTCAAGTCAATCGCCTGGGACGTGTTACGCCACCGCGTCGTCGTCACCTACGAGGCCGAAGCCGAGGAGACGACTTCAGAAGACATCATCCAGGCGGTTCTGGACGCTGTAGAAGTTCCATGATCTCGAAGGATCTCGCCAAGAAGATCCGCCTGATTCAGATCCACTCTCGGCGGGCGGTCAACGACGTCCTCGCCGGCGAATACCACAGCGTTTTCAAAGGCCGCGGCATGGAGTTCGACGAGGTGCGCGAATACGCGCCCGGCGACGAGATCCGCTCGATTGATTGGAACGTGACCGCGCGCATGGGCCGGCCGTTCATCAAGCGCTACGTCGAGGAGCGCGAGCTAACCGTATTGCTGATCGTCGACTTGTCGGCATCGGGCGATTTCGGCAGCCGGGCGCAACGCAAGAACGAAATCGCCGCCGAACTCTGCGCGCTGCTCTCGTTTTCGGCCATCCGCAACAACGACAAAGTCGGGCTGATCGCCTTTACCGATCACGTCGAGAAATTCATTCCGCCGAAGAAGGGCTCCACGCACGTGATGCGGCTGGTAACCGATTTGTTGCAGTTCAAGCCGCAGGGCAAGGGAACAAACCTGACGGCGGCGCTGGATTATGCCGGGCGCATTACGCATCGCAAGTCGATCGTCTTCATCGTCTCGGACTTCTTGGACAGCGGTTACGAGAAGCAGTTGCGTGTGCTTTCTCGGCGGCACGACGTCGTGGCCGTGTCGGTCAACGATCCGCATGAATCAGAGCTGCCCAACGTCGGCCTCATCGAGCTGACCGATGCCGAGACGGGACAGCGGCGCATTTTCGATTCGAGCTCGCCTGCCGTGCGCAAACGCTTCAAGGCATTGGCGATAGCTCGCAGCAAGTCGTTGGAGGCGTCCTTTCGACAGTTGTCGATCGACCAGATACGGGTGACGGCCGGCGAAGACTATCTGCTGGACTTGATCTCGTTTTTCCGCCGTAGGGAGCGCCGCCCGTGAGGCGCTTCGCCGCGGCAGTCGTCGCCGTTGGGCTGTGGGCTTGCGCTGCGCCGCAGCCCAAGCAGGCCGAGCCGGCGGTCCAGCAGAGCTACGAGCAGGGCCCTGTGCATCTGACCGTTTCGCTAGACAAGGTCGAGATCTCGGCGGCGGACGACGTGCATCTGACCATCGCGGCGGAGTATCCCGAGGACGCGCAAGTCGCTCTGCCCGCGCCTGGCACGGTGCTGGGCGATTTTCTGGTCGAGTCGCAAGAGGTGAGCCCGCCGCGTTTGCTGGCCGGCAACCGGTTGGCGATCGAACAACACATCGCGCTGGCCCCGTCGGCGGCCGGCGATTTCACGATTCCCGTGCTGCAGGCGAATGCCACCTTAGCTGACGGGCAACTGTTGACGTTGCATTCGACGGCGATTCCCGTGAAGGTGACGTCGCTGCTGGCGGAAGACGCGGGCACGACGCCGGAACTGCGAGACATCGAGGAGCCGCTCGAACCGCCGATCCCCCTCGAATGGAAGTTGGGCGGCGCGCTGGCGGTCTTGCTTTTGCTTGGCGCGTTCGTCTGGTGGAAGTGGCTCCGCAAGGCCCAGGTTGCGGCGGAGCCGCCGGCGCCGCCGATTCCCCCGGGACAAGCTGCCCTGGCGCGTCTCGATGCGCTCTATGCCTCCGAAGTTCTTGAGGCAGGCGATTACCGGCAGTTCCACTTTGAGTTGTCGGATATTTTGCGCGAGTACATTGAGCGGCGCTTCTCGCTGCGCGCGCAGGAGCAAACGACGGATGAGTTCCTGGCGGGCCTTCCGAATCAGCGGGTTTTCAACGCCGAACAGCAGTTGTTGTTGCAGGACTTCTTGCGACGTTCGGATTTGGTGAAGTTCGCCAAGTATGCACCGCAGGCCGAGCAATCGCGGGAGGCGGCCGAGGCTTGCCGCAAGTTTGTGGTGGAGACCGACATCGCTCCGAGCCCAGTAAAGCGGACCTTAGAATGAGGTTAGTCCGCTCATGATGCGCTTTGCCTCACCTTGGATGTTTATACTGCTGGCGGCGATCCCGGCGGCGTACCTGTGGGCGCGCCGCGGCAAGGGGCCGATCGGCTGGAGCTTCCCTTCCCTAGGCATCGTGCGGGCTTCGGGCGCATCGCTGCGCCAGCACTTGTTGCCGCTCGTCCCGGCGATGCGTGCGCTGGCGCTGGCGCTGATCGTCGTGGCCTTGGCCCGGCCGCAATTCGGCACTGAGAAAGTACGCGACATCAGCCGCGGCATCGCGATTGAGATGGTCGTCGACCGCTCGTCGAGCATGGCCGAAGAAATGCAATACCGCGGCCGGACGGTCACGCGCCTGGACGTAGTCAAGAGCGTCTTCGAGGATTTTGTCGCCCCGGGGGGCGACTTGCCGGGACGTCCCACGGATTTGATCGGCATGATTACGTTTGCGCGATTCCCGGATACGATTTGTCCTCTCACTCTTTCGCACGATGCACTTGAAGCATTGATCAGCAACGTAACCTTGGTGCAGCAGCGCACAGAAGATGGGACGGCAATCGGCGATGCGGTGGCCCTAGCGGCCGCCCGGCTCTACAAAGCCGAGGAGTCGTTGGCGGAAAAGACCGGCGAGCCCTCGACCTACCAAATCAAGAGCAAAGTCGTCATTTTATTGACGGACGGCGAAAACAACGCCGGTCAGCGCAGCGTGGAACAGGCAGGCAAATTGGCAGCGGAATGGGGCGTCAAGGTCTACGCAATCGGCGTCGGCAATTCGCGGCGGATCAACACGGCTTTTGGCTCTTATACGCAGCCGAATACGCCGGGCGTCGATGACAAGCCGTTGCGCGACTTGGCGGAAAGTACGGGCGGCATCTATCGCGTGGCGACGGATTCGGAATCGTTGATCGAGATTTACCAGGAGATTGACGACCTGGAGAAGAGCGAGATTCAGTCCTTGCGCTATTTGGACTACCGCGAACTATTCCCTTCGTTCGCCTTGGCGGGGCTGTTGCTGATCGGCTTTGAGACTTTCCTCGGTACGACGATCCTGCGGAGGGTTCCATGAACGGCCTTCGCTGGTTAGCGCCCCATGCGTTCTATTGGCTGGCTCTGTTGCCCGTGTTGGCGTTGTTGTTGTGGTACGGCGCCAAGCAGCGCAAGCGGGCCTTGCAACTGCTCGGTTGGCGAGACGCCCACGGCAGGCGCGGCAGCTGGCGCGGGGTGTTAATGTTCTTAGGCGCTGCCTTGGTCATCGTCGCACTGGCCAGGCCGGCCTGGAATCGAAGCGCGCAAGAGGTGACCAGGCGAGGACGCGATGTCGTTTTCCTGATTGACGTTTCGCGCAGCATGTTGGCGGACGACTTGCGCCCCAACCGCCTGGAGCGAGCGAAGCTGGCCGTTGAAGATGCGGCGTCGCGGATGGAAGGCGACCGTGTGGCCTTGGTTGCGTTTGCCGGGACGGCGTCGGTGAAATGTCCGCTGACGATTGACTATGGATTCTTCCGCATGGCGCTGGATGAGTTGTCGCCTGACAGCGTGCCGCGCGGCGGTTCGTTGATTGGCGATGCGATACGCAAGGCGCTGACGGAAGTCTTCGACGAGAACCCCAGCCAGTACCGCGACATCATTCTCATCACCGACGGCGAAGACCAAGACAGCAACCCCGTCGAAGCGGCGAAGCAAGCAGGCGAGCGCGGCGTACGGCTGATCGCCATCGGTTTGGGCGACGAGAACACTGGACGGCGGATTCCGATCAAGACCGGCGCGGGCCGCGAGACTTTCCTCTCCTATCAAGGCGAAGACGTCTGGAGCAAGTTGGATGCCAAGACGCTGAAGGAGATGGCCGCCGCCACGCCAGGCGGACGCTATCTCAACGTGGCGACCGGCGCCATCGACTTGGGCGACATTTACGCGAAGTTGATTGAGTCGGCGGATCAGAGAACATTCGAGACCGAGATGGTCGACTCCTACGAAGAACGCTTCCAGATTTTTCTGGCTTTGGCCTTCGCGTTGCTGTGTTTCGATGCGGCCATGGCCAGGCGTCGTGTTAGCGGGAGGCGAGGCGCGATGAAGACACGCTTGCTCGTCGTACTGCTGATGCTGCCGCTTCTCGCGCAGGCGGAGTCGTTGCGTTCGCTGGTGAAGACGGGCAATGACGCTTATAAGGCAGGCGAATTTGACGAGGCGTTGAACGCCTACCGCCAAGCGCAAGTCGAGGCGCCGCAGGACGCCTTGGGCAAGTTCAATGAAGGAGCAGCGCTGTACCGCAAGGACGAGCAGGACAGCGCAGCCGAAGCCTTCCGCGCGGCGGCGCTCGACGCTAAGGCCAGCGGGGATTCAAGCCTCGAAGCAAAGAGCTTGTTCAACCTGGGTAACGCCCTGCTGAAAGGCGCCGAGGCTTCCGAGAAGTACGAGCCGCAGGCCAGCGTCGACAAGTTAAAGCAAGGCGCGGCGGCGTACCGGCAGGCGTTGGGGCGCGATCCCCAGCTGACGGCTGCGGCCGAGAATCTGCAGATCGCGCGGGCCCGGCTCAGCGAGCTGTTGAAGCAGCAGGCCCAGCAGTCGCAGCAGCAGTCCAAGGGCTCCAACGATTTGCAGAGCCAGGTCCAAGAGCAACTCAAGAAGCAGCAAGACTTGAGCAAAGACAATCGCGAATCGCAGCAGAACCCTTCCAAGAGCGAGCAACAGCAGCAAGCGGAGCGGCAAAAGGATTTGCAGAAACGCTCGCAGGAATTATCGGAACAAACGCCCGACAATCAACAAGCGCAGGAGCAGCTCAAGCAAGCTGCACAGGAACAACAGAAGGCGGCGCAGCAGCTTTCCCAGGGCCAAATGCAGCAGGCCGGCGAATCGCAGAAGCAGGCCGAGAATCATCTAGGCCAAGCGCTGCAGCAGTTGCAGCAACAAGGTCAGCAGCCGTCCGAGCAACAACAGGCGCAGTCGCAACCCCCGCCGACGCAGGGCCAGGAGCAGCAAGGACAGGCGCAGCCGCTGCAGGCCTTGGAGTTGACGCCCGAAGACATCCTCGACCAAGAACGCGTCGCCCGGCAACGGCGCCAACTGCTGCAGGGGCAACAACAGCGTCCGGTGGAGAAGGATTGGTAATGCGTAGACGGTTACCAGTTTTGCTCGCGCTGTTGTCGCTGCTGAGTCTATCCGCGGCGGCGCAGAATCCCAGCGTCAACGCGCAGGTCAGCTCGACCGACATTTATGCCGGTCAGTCGGTGTTGTTGGAGATCGATGTAGACGGCAGCGATTCGCCTTCGGCGCCGGACCTCTCCGCACTGGATACGAATTTCCGCATACAAGACGCCGGCGGCGGATCGCGCAACAGCCAGTCGATCACGATCATTAACGGACGGCTCAGCCGTCAAGTCGACCGCGGCTACACATTCCGCTATTCACTCATTCCACGGAATGAAGGAACGTTTACGATCCCATCCATCGCCGTGCCGGTGGACGGTAAGGTGCTGCGGACGGCTGCGATCACCATTCATGTGAATCCGGCGACCGAGGTCGCGGACTTCAAGCTGAGGCAGTCGCTCTCGGCAACCAAGGCCTACGTGGGGCAACCATTGCTGCTGACGACGACCTGGTATATCGGCCGCAACGTCGACCAAGCCGTGTTCAGCATGCCTTTTCTGGACGATGACCGCTTCGATATTTCCGATCTAAACATCGACCTGACCAATCCGTCCGACGACTTGCTGGAACTCGTCGTCAACAATCGCAAGGTTGTCGCCAGACGCGCCATGGGCACGTTGGACGGACACGAGTTCTTGACGGTGCGCTTCACGAAAGTAGTGATTCCCAAGCAGCCCGGACGCTATGAGTTGCCCGCCTCGACGGTATCGTTCCGCGCGGTGAATACGGTGCGTCCAACGCGGCAGGGCTTTGGCGGAGTGTTTGGCAGCTCGCTGTTTAGCCGGACGGTTTACGAGGACCTGGCCGTGCCGTCGAACAAGCCTGTGCTGGAGGTTTCCGCCTTGCCCACGCAGGGTCGCCCGGCGAACTTCAGCGGCCTGGTCGGCTCGTTCCACATCTCTGCGGCGGCCAGCCCGACGGATGTGCGCGTGGGCGACCCGATCAATTTGGAAGTGGCGCTGAGCGGCCCGGAGTACCTGGATTACGTCAGGCTGCCGAGTCTTTCGCTCAGTCCGAAAATGGCAGCGGGCTTCACGATTCCTGACGAACGGCCGCAAGGGATCGTCAAGGGAAAGTCCAAGATCTTTACCCAAGCGATCCGGGCCAAGAGCGTCAACGTCGAAGAAATCCCGGCAATTACGCTGAACTACTTCAACCCCGAGACTGGTCACTATGAGACGGCGCAGACGGCTCCGATACCGGTCAAGGTCGACGCGACGCGCATGCTGACATCGGCCGACCTGGACGGCATCGATCCGGCGACCCAGGCGGCGACGAACGAACCGCCGAAACTCGCGCCCAACTATGAGGCGCCCGACGCGTTGATTCGGGATAAGCCGGGCGTGCTGCAGTTTGCTTCCGCCGGTTGGCTGCTGGCTCTTGCCGCTCCGCCGATGGTTTTTCTGGGATTGCTGGGCTTGATGCGCTTCCGCGAGCGGCAGCCGGAAGTTCGTGTGAACGAGGCCGCCGAGCGCGCGCTGAAAGAGTTGCAGTCGCTAACCAATCCTTCGCCGGACGACGCGGCGCGGCTATGGCGCGAGTATCTGGGCGCCAAGTTGGGCGTCGCCCCGCTGGCGCTGACCTATGCAGACGTCGAAGGACGGCTGCGCGAAGAGGGCGCTTCGGCGGAGTTGCTCGCGGAGTCGTCCGAGGTATTCCGCGCTTGCGACCAGGCGCGCTTCTCGGGCGCGCAAGGGACGGCGAGCTTCGACCAGACCGTGGCGCGGGCGATCCAGGCCTGCCAATCCATCGACCAACTGGAGGGCCTGCTATGAGACGCCTGGCCCTGGTAGTGCTGTTGCTCGCCGCGCCCCTGGCCGCACAGCTTTCGCAGGAAGAAGCGGCGCGGACTTTCGCCGAAGCCAACACCGAGTATCAGGCCGGGGAGTCGTTCAAGGAACTCGATCCGGCGACGGCGCGCGAGCATTACGCTCGGGCAGCGCTGCGTTATGAGCGGCTGATTGGCGACGGCGGCCTCGAGAACGGACGGCTGTATTTCGACTGGGCGAACAGTTTGCTCGGCGCGGGCGACTATGGCCGGGCGATTCTGAACTACCGCCGCGCGTTACTCTTCTTGCCCGGCGATGCCTTGATCGAACATAACCTGACCTTGGCGCGGCGGCAGCGCTCGACCAACTTAGGCGTGAGCGGCACGACCGATCGCCCAGCCGGCTTGACCTGGACGGCGACAGCGAAATATCAGGCTATGGCCTTCGTCGTGGTCTGGGCCTTGGCCTGGGGCTTGATGTCCATTCGCGTGTTCCGGCCCGGCAGAATTCAACGCTCGACCCTCGTGGGGGCGTTCGGCGTCGCCGGGGCGCTGCTGCTGCTGACCATCGCCAGCGCCAGCCAATTTGGGCAGAAGCATGGCGTGCTGACCGCGAAGCAGTCTGTCGCTCGGCAGGGCGACGGCGCCGGTTACCAGGCAGCGCTCGCCGAGCCCCTGCAGGCAGGCGCTGAGTTCCAAATACTGGAGTCCAGCGACGACTGGTCCCGCGTCCAGTTCTCTCCCAGCGAGAGCGCCTGGCTCCCGCAACACGATTTCGAGGTCGTAGAAGACATCCCCTGAGCCAGAACGAATCAGGAGCCTGTCTTTCGGGGTGACCTAGAGAGCTGTTTCTTACGGCTTGTCGGCCTATTGTTCACTAGCCGCACGCAGCTTTGCGGCCATCGTGCATGACTGCACCATCTTGTAGTAACCCGCCACGCCCTCCTCGCCGACGTCGAAAGGATTCGGCGCGCCGGGCGCTCGCGTAGCAGCTAGATGCGCTTTGTAATAGGCGTTGTCGAAGTCGTTGTGATTCGACAACAACACCGTCGCCCCGAATTCTGCCGCCGCGTCGCCCACCTTCTTCGAAGCGGCAATGTAGCCGTCATAATACTCGGCGTCTCCGCCGAAGCGGATCGCCGTCCCGCCGTTGTAGACGACACGCAGCGGCTTGCCGTTGTCCTTCACCTCGAACAGGTAGGACAGCGTTCCCTCCGTATGGCCTGGCATGGTGAAGATCTTGACCGAGGCGTCTCCGACGGAGATGACCATGCCGTCGTCGCCCGAACGTTGGCGCTTGGGCGTACCGCCGGGACGATTCTCCTGGCTCGCGACCAGGTCCCAATCCTCGGCTCCATAGATCAACGTCACGCCTTTGATCGTGTCTTGAAGCTCCTTAGCGCCGCCGTCGTGGTCTCCGTGAGCGTGAGAGAGCAGGACGTATTTGACGTCAGCCGGATCGAGTCCGACCTTCTTCAGTCCGTCCAGAACCTCATCTTTGGTGGCGTATTCGAATAGCGCTTCGATAACGATGATGCCTTCGCTTCCCACGATCGCCCAGGAGTTGTGCCTCTGCGTACCGAGGAAATAGAGGTTGTCGGCAACCTTCTGCGGTTCGGCGTACCAGGTCTCACGCGCGGGCACTGGGCGAGGCCCAGGAGGGAACCGTCTTACCTGACCCGCCGGCGGCGGAACGCAAAGCCAAAGAAACGTCCCCGCCCAGTTCGAGCCGGCCGCCACCTTGGCCTCGCGCACATAATCGTCCACCGTCTTGGGAGACGTTTGCGCCGAAGCTAAGCCGACCGCCAGGAATAACGTGCTAACGCCTATGAGTGATTTCATCCGTATCCATACTCCTCGCCGATTTCGCAGTTTGCAAAACGCCACCGAGCACCGATCGGCCCGACTTCGGAACATCGCGCCCCGGACGCACGCCGCTATTGTACTCGGACCTGAGCGACTGGTCACCCCAATTGTCTTCGGCCGTCGCTGCGACAGTCCCCGGCCCCTTTTCCTACCTCGGGTTCACAGAAAATATCCGCTACCCCTCAAGGGCTGTAAAATCAATAACGTCGACGTGCGTTGCGCCCTCCTCATCTCGCTTCTAATTGCCGCTGCCGCTGTTGCGCCGGCGCAGGACTTCTATCCGCTGTCTGAAGTGCGTGCGGGCCAGCAAGGCGTGGCACGTACGGTTTTTCAAGGGACCGAGATCGAAGAGTTCGGCGTCGAAGTGCTCGGCGTGCTCGAAAACGTCGGCCCCAAGCAGTCGCTGATCATCGTCCGCTTGAGCGGCGACAAGGTCGCCAAGACAGGCGTCATGTCCGGCATGAGCGGCAGCCCGGTCTACATCGACGGACGCCTCGCCGGGGCCATTGCTTTTAGCTTTCCCTTCGCCACCGATCCCCTGGCAGGCGTTCGCCCCATCGAGGACATGACCGCTGCTGCTGCCACTAAGCGCGCGGCACTGGATGGTTCGGCGGCGTTGTTGGCCCTGCAAGGCCGCGGCGAAACGCTGCTGCCGTTTGAACCGCTATCGCGCTCGGCGGATGCGCTGACCGCGATCGCCACGCCGGTTTCCTTCGGCGGGTTTTCCGCTCGGACTCTCGACGTTTTCGGCGACCAGTTGAAGGCCCTGGGGCTGCGTCCCATGCAAGGCATTGGCGGCGGGCAAGTCGATATGGACGCCTCGCCGATTGAGCCCGGCTCGATGATTGCCGTCGGGCTCATCCGCGGCGATATGAACGTCAATGCCGCCGGCACAGTGACCTACGTGGACGGCGACCATCTCTACGCCTTTGGACATCCGTTCTTGTCGGGCGGCCCAGCGCGCTTGCCCATGATGCGCTCAAGCGTACTGGCTTCGGTCGCCAGCCTGCAGAACTCGTTCAAGTTGGCGGGCTCGGGCGGAGTGGTCGGCAGCATCGACATGGACCGCTCCACGGGCATCATCGGCACGCTGGGTGAGTCGCCGGAACTGACGCCGTTCCGCATTCGCGTGGATTCGGAAGGGACCGAGCTGGCCTACAACTTGGAAATCGTCGATAACCCGGCGATGACGCCCTTTCTCGTGCAGATGGCCTCATTTAGCGCCATCGACGCGACCGAGCGGCAGGTAGGGGCGTTGACGATTCGCTTTGAGGGCCAAGCAGCGCTGAAGGGCCTGCCGCCGCTCAGCCTCGACGGGCTGTTCGCCGGTCCCTCGTCGGTGGGACAAATCGCCGCGTTGAACATGGCGGCGACGTTGGGGTTCCTGATGCAGGCCGGCCCAGATTCCCCCGAGGTCGAGTCGATTGACCTGAAGATCTCCGTACGGCAGGAAGACCGCCGGGCGACCATCGTGCGCGCCTGGGCCGAGAAAGAGCGCATCAAACCCGGCGAAACGCTGCAATTGAACGCCGTCTTGCGGCTGCCCGACGGCGCCGAGAAGCTGGAGCATATCTCCTGGCAAGCGCCGTTCTCGACCGCGCCCGGGCCGCTGCAAGTAACCTTGTCGGACGGCTCGGCGTTGAACATGCTCGACATCCCGCTGTTGTTAGAGGCGAGCAAGCTGAACCCTGCCCGGGTGGTCGAATCGCTGAATTCTTTGCGCCAGGCCGACCAGCTCTATCTGCGGGTATGGCGGCCGCAGCGCGGCCTGCGCGTCGAAACGGCGCGGCTGTCCTCTCCGCCGGCATCGCTACGGGCTATCCTGGATACGCCGCGAGGAGCGGCCGGGGGCGCCTCTCCCGAGGCCACCACAACGCTCTACGAGAGCGTTGTCGCATCCTATGACGCCGTGATTGAAGGCCAGAAGACCATCGAGGTAACGATCTCCGAATGACTTGGACACGCTTGGCGCTGGCGGCCGCTCTGACCGCCACGGCAGCTTTTTCTTCATCGGTTAAGTCCTGGGATATCAGCGATTACGAGAGCTTTCTTCCAGGAACGCTGCAGAGCGTTTCGGTGACTCAAGAAGGCCTGTTAAGCCTGGCTCCGCGGGTTGCCGAGCTCTACACATCGGACGCCGCCGTGGTTTGGACCTCCGCTAGCGCCGCCGACGGCTCCATCTATCTCGGCACGGGACACCAAGGGCGCCTGTACCAGATTCCCCCAACGGGTGAAGCCAAGCTGCTGTGGACCGCGCCGCAGATCGAAATTTTTGCCTTGGCGACGGCCCCGAACGGGGACGTTTACGCCGGGACGTCGCCTTCGGGCAAGGTCTACCGGATTACGCCCGACGGCACGGCCACGGAATTTTTCGATCCAGGACAGGAGTACATTTGGCAACTCCAGTTCGGCCCTGTTTCGGGTAGCGGCGGCTTCGGCGGACCCGACGCGCTGTATGTCGGCACGGGACCATCCGGCCGGATCTACCGAGTGACAGCGGACGGGAAGGGTGAGCTTTGGTTCGATACCGAGCAGCGGCACATCACGGCTCTGGCGTTGGACGCCGAAGGCCGTCTGTTAGCGGCGGCGGACCCGAGCGGAACGCTCTACCGGATTGACGGCAAGGATCACGCCTTCGCGCTCTACGACTCGACCCTGCCCGAGATTCGCAACATCCAAGCGGCGTCGGACGGCTCAATCTACTTGGCGGCAATGGGCGGAGCGATTTCGCTCTCGGACAACATGACCCAGTCGGTTTCGCAGGCCGCCGCGGCAACAACGACGATTACCGTGACGGCCACGGCCTCGGGTTCCGGATCTGCGGAAAGTGTGCAGCCTTCGCCCACGACAGCCCCGTCGCAATCCATGCCGACCATCTCATCGAAGCCGACCATCAATTACGGGGTCGAGACCGCGGCGCTCATCCTGTTACGTCCGGGTGAACGGGCGGAAACGCTTTGGACTTCGACCGAAGAAAATATTCTGGCGATGACGCTGGAGGACGGCAATACCGCGCTAATCGCCACCGACAGCATGGGCCGGCTCTATCGCGTGAATACGCAAGGCGACGCCGTCTTGCTGGCGCAGACCGACGAGCAGCAGATCACCTCGCTGACGCCGAGTTCACGCGGCCTGGTGATGACCTCGGCGCATGGCAGCCCGACGCGGTTGATGGCGGCGGAGCGAGCGGCGTCCGGCCGCTACGAGACCGCGCCATTCGATGCCACGGCGATCTCGACTTGGGGGCGTTTAGAGTCCCGCACCATGGGTGACGTGAAGATCCAAACCCGCAGCGGCAACACGGCCCGGCCCGATAAGACCTGGAGCGCATGGTCCGCGGTGACGGATGGGGCGATTGCCTCCCCGGCGGCGCGCTACCTGCAGTGGGCCGCTGACTTTTCCGCGCCGGACCAAACCCTTGACACAGTGCGTGTGGCGTATCTACCCGCGAACGCCAAACCGGCGATCTCGTCGGTGACCGTTTCGGCGGAGTCTTCCACGGCGGGGCAATCATCTTCAGCTTCGTCTTCGACTCCGTCGAGCCCCTACACGTTCACAGTGACGGCGGACGGCTCCTCTTCGGGCTCTTCGGCGGTAAATTCGGACTCATCAACAGCCTCGGGCGGCGGCGGCGAACAGCTGCGCGTGTCCTGGCAAGCTTCCGATTTGGATGGCGACGACTTGCTGACCAAGGTGGAGTTTCGCGGCGAAGGCGAGACGCGCTGGAAGTTGGCCAAAGACGACATCGCCGAGTCGCAGATCACCCTGCCTAGCGAAGCCTTGGCCGATGGCCGATACCGCTTCCGCGTGACCGTATCCGACCGCAAGGACAACCCCGGTGATACCGCCAGATCCTCCGAGCGCGTCTCGTCGTTGGTGCTGATTGATCACACGCCGCCGACGATTCAGATCTCCAGTTCAACGGCGGCTATGACGCGGTTTTCAGCCGCGGACCAAGCTTCGCCCGTTGTTTCGGCACACTACTCGGTCGATGCCGGGGAATGGATTCCGCTGCGCTCAGACGACGGCGTGGCCGACAGCCAGACGGAAAGGTTTACTGTTTCTACTGAAGAGCTCCCCAGCGGAGAGCACCTGGTGACCTTCCGGGTCAGAGATCGAGCAGGTAACGCCGGCCTGGCCAAGGAGCTGGTCGTGCGGCCCTAAAGATTCTCTTCGCCCGTTATGCAATCTACTTACACCGACATTCTGCTTCGCTGGTTCACAGGGCTCGGCCTCACCGATTACGCTGCAGCCGTCGCCGTCGATTCGGCTCAAGTGATCGTCGTCCTCACCATCGCGATCATTGCCAATTTCATCGTCAAGAAGATCCTGCTGACGATTGTCGCCCGTTTGGCTGAACGCACGTCTACGGACTGGGACGACGTGTTGGTCGCCCATAGGACCTTTCACCGACTGGCGCAGCTGGCCCCGGCGATCGTCATCTACAGCCTCGCGCCGGCGGCCTTCGAGTTGCCGCGTGTCGCGGATTACGCACAGCGCGGGGCGTTGATCTACATGATGCTCGTCGGCGTGTTGGCGCTGAACTCGGCGCTCAACGCGGCGAACGAGATCTACCAGCGCTTCGAGGTGGCTCGACGCATCCCGATTCTCGGGTATCTGCAAGTCGTCAAGCTGATTGTCACGTTGGCCGCGGTGATTGTCGGCATCTCCATCTGGATCCAGCAGTCGCCGCTGTTGCTGCTCAGCGGTCTTGGCGCAATGACCGCGATCCTGCTGTTGGTCTTCAAGGACACCATCCTCGGACTGGTGGCGGGCATTCAACTGGTGGCCAACGACATGGTGCGTCCCGGCGATTGGCTCGAGATGCCCAAATACGGGGCTGATGGCGACGTCGAAGAGATCACGCTGAACGTCGTCAAGATCCGAAATTGGGACAAGACCGTCACCACGATTCCGACCTACGCGCTGATCTCTGATTCGTTCAAGAACTGGCGCGGCATGAGCGAGTCGGGCGGCCGACGCATTAAGCGTTCGTTATTTATCGACATTTCCAGCATCAAGTTCTGTCCGCCGGAGTTGGTCGAAAGGCTGAAGAAGATTCGACGGCTAGGACCCTTTATTGAGCAGCGCTCGAAGGAGATCGCCGAAGCCAACAGCAGCTTTGGCCAGGCCGACGATTGCTTGGCGAACGGCAGGCGTATGACCAACATCGGGTTGTTCCGGCAGTACGCGGCGGAGTATCTGCGCCACAACCCAGTCATCAACAAGGACATGACCTTCCTAGTGCGCCAGTTGCAGCCGACCTCCGAAGGCTTGCCGTTGGAGATCTACGTCTTCAGCTCCGACCAGCGTTGGGTGCAGTACGAGGGCATCCAAGGCGACATCTTCGATCATCTGTTCGCTGTATTGCCCCTGTTCGAGTTGCGGGCTTACCAGAAGCCCGCTGGCTTCGACATTGTGCGGGCCACCGCGGTTGCGGCAGGCGCAGCGGACGACGAGTAGCTAAGCCAAGCCCCGGCCGATCCAGACGATTCGCCCGCGCACGACGTCCAATATCTTGCGGGTTTCCAAGGAAACCCAGGTCACCGGCGGCCCAGACGGCGATTCCTGATCGGAGAGGATCAGCAAGCGATCGCCCACCTTGCGGCAACGCCGGACAAAACCGCGACCGTTGATCCGCAGAATGTAGATCGCCCGCACATCGGGATGCCGGCGGTCGCGTAGCGCCGAATCGACCACAATCGTATCGCCAGGCCAGACGGTCGGCCACATCGAATTCTCATCCGCGCCGACGCGGAAGGCCAAGCAGTTGGCCGAGGCAGACACGGCGGCAGCCGGCGCCAGAATCGCCGTCGCCACGCCATTTTCTCTCGGATATTCGCGATTTGGACTGATTTCTCCCGGACAAAGCGGGACCGGAATATGACTCAACGGGGCCAGCCGGCTCATGCTCGGTGACAGGTCTTGGAGCGAAAGACCCAAGCCGCCGAGCAAGTCGTCAGCGAAACGAATGTTCATGTGCCGAACCCCGGCTAAGACATTGTGTACATGGGGCTGCGAGTAACCGATGAGCCTCGCCAGGCCGCGTTCCGAAACCTCGCCTCGTTGGATAAGCTGGCGGACGTGACGCAGCAAGGCTTCGAAGAGCTGATGGAAGTCGTCCGCAGGCATATTTCATTTTGAAATAGGTAATAGATATTTTCGAAAGATTCGCATTATCAATCATAATTCTTGGCAGCAGCGCTGCGGTCAACCGAACGCCCGTGACTCATTGATCCTGCCGGAGTTATCCTCGATTCCGGCGATCGAGGGCATTTCATCGAGATCGCGGTTTAAACAACACTTGCATTTTCCGGTTGAACTTCCGCTGCGCTTGAAGCAGTCTTGACGCACAGCAGAGGCCCGACTGCACGCCTGGCAATACGGGCCCTAAGGAAGGATGGGAAATGGATTGGAACAAACGGGACCTCGAATTCTTGGCGAGGTCCAACTGCCCGCTCTGCAAAGGAGCAGGTTGTACGCCGTCAAACCAAAGAGCGGTTCAGCCTTGCAACTGCTCTCTGAATGGAATATTTCGCGCCTGTTACGCGCGGTTTCGGGATTGTGTCAGCGACGGACGCGCGCTGAGCAGAGTCAGTTTTGATCGATCGCCTTCAGGCCGCAGCAATCGCGGTACGTGGGGGTTAAAGCGCGAAGAGTACATGGCTGACTTCGAGTTGGTTGCTCGCCGCAGCCTCAGTAGGGCGGAACATCGACTCTTCCGCTTCCATCACATCCTCGGAGCGAGCGAGGCGATGTGCGCCAAGAGGCTGGGCATCTCAACCCTGGCCGCCAAGAAAGCTGTTCAGCGGATCGAGACTCGGCTAGGTCGGGCATTCGTCTCGATCCAACCCTATGCGCTTTACCCGCTGTACGACTACTTCAATCGGATCCGTTCCGAACCGGTAAAGCCGTGCCGCGTGCCGGCAGCACGGGCGAGAACCTCGGTGGTTCCTCGACTGCCCGCGCGCCACCAAGGGCAAAGACTAATTGCCTGATGTGTTGGACACAAAAGACGCCCGAAACCAAAAAAGGCAGGGCCGCGCGGCCCTGCCTTCGTTAGCTCTCAGCCCGCGTGTTAGCGGCTAGATGTTGGCGAGGCGCGTCGTCGCGTCGCCGAAGCCGCCGTCCGTCTCGAGCCCCATACGATCCATCAGCGAGAGGTACAAGCTGCACATCTTGCGCTCTTCTTCGGGTCTTCCGAGATAGTTCAGGGCGCGGCCGGTTTCGAGGGCGCCGCCCATGCCGCCGGCCAGGATGACGGGGAGTCTGCTGTTGTCGTGCTGACGGCCAATCCAAAGGTTCGACAAGAACATGATGCACGAGTTATCGAGCACCGTGCTGTCGCCTTCAGGCATGGAGTCGAGCTTCTGGGCCAGATAGACCAATTGGCCGACGTGCCAACGGGCGATCCGTTCGTAGGCGTCCGAGTTGTTGTTGTGCGAGGCGGCGTGGTGACCGTCCGCCACTTCGAGGAACGGATAGTACTGCGCCGACAAGTCACGCGAAATCAACATCGACGCTACACGGGTGCGATCGGTCTGGAAGGCCATCGCGATGATGTCTAGCAGCAACTTGGAGTGCTCGCGCAGATCCTCCGGCAAGCCGTTCTCGGGGCGCTTCATCGTCCACGTCGGCTTGTTCGTTTCCTTGGCCTTGTCTTCGGCCTTGTCCATGTTCTTGCGCATGCTCTCGACGCGGCGCTCAACTTCACGGACGCTGGTCATGTATTCGTCGAGCTTGCTGCGATCGCTCGCGCTGATCTCCGACCCGAGAGACCGGGCACGGTCTTTGACCCGGTCGAGGATCGAGATATTGCGCAGGCTGCTGCGATTCTCGAACAGATTGTCGAACGCCAGCGACGGATAGACTTCAACCGGCACCGGCGAATCGGGGTTTTGCCAAGAGATGTGCGAGCTATAGGCAAGCGAGAAGTTCGTCTCGTGGAAGCCGGTCATCGGCTGTTCGCAAGAAAGCACGATGCTCGACTGGGGCGTATCCTCGCCAATCTTGTTGGCGATGACCTGGTCCACCGAAATGCCCGAGTGGATGATCGCACCCTTGTCGAAGTGCACGCCCGAGAGCAAGTTGCCCGTTTGCGCCGGGTGAATGCCCTGACCGGTGGCGTTCTTATTAAAGAGGCCGTCGATGACGTTGATCTTTTGCTTGAGGGGCTCAAGCGGCTGCAAGGTCTTGCTGAGCACCATGTCGGCGCCTTGGCCGGTGGCGCTCCAGTGATCTTCGTGGACGCCCATGCCCATGAACAGAACGCCGAAGCGTTTCGGGAACTCGGTCGGCATGGTGGTTGCCGCCGGCGCCATAGCCTCAAGCCACGGCAAGCTCATCGCTACCCCCGCTCCGCGAAGAACGGTACGCCGCGAGATCCCCTTTTTCTTTAGAATATTGGCCATCTTAGTTACCTCTCTGCGGTACGAAACTACGTTGTTCGGCGGGATCAGGGTCGCGCCTGTTCATAAACTGAGGGCTGGTTACTATTGTCTCCACAAGCGCCCCGAAGCGGTAGTCATTGGCCGCCAAGTTTGCTTGGGCTTGCTCGATGAGCGGTTCGTCTGAGAGCAGAAGCGAGCGGCTCAACGCGTAAGCCAACATCTTCCTGCTGAGATTGTCCAGATAGTCGTCCTGGCGATGCGCCTTGATGTACGCCTTGACGCCTTCTAGTCCTTCTGCCTTCTCGCCGCTCCCCGGGAATTCTGCGACGGCCCCAATCATGCGGCCCGCCAAGTCGTTTTGACGGCGTTCGCCGACCGGCCCGTAGCCTTCAAAAACAAGCCCGAACGAGTCGAAACGCGCGTGGCAGGATGCGCAAACAGGATTGGCACGATGCCGTTCCAAAAGTTTGGGCAGCGGCAGGTCGGCCTTGGACTCATCGGCCGGCAGTTCGGGAACGACCGGCGGCGGCGGCGGAATCACTTCGCCCAGCACGCGCCGCACGACCCAGTAACCGCGCTTCACCGGGCTGGTGCGCAAGCCGGGCGAGTTCTGCGTCAGAAAGACCGCCATCGGCAGCAGTCCGCCTCGCTGGTAGCGGTCAGCATGGTCCACCCGAACCCACTTGTCTTCGTCCCCGGTACCGCCTTGCGGCATACCGTAGTGCCGCGCCAGCACCGGATTGACGAACGTATAGTTGCCGTAAATCAGATCCAGCACGGAGCGATCATGAATCGCGGCGTCTTCGATCATCCGCACCGGCTCTTCGAACATCGCTTCACGCAGGGTATCGTCAAATTCCGGGAATCTCTGGCGGTCGACCGAGTTGTACGTCTCAAAGCGTCGGAAGTCGAGCCAGTTGCCGGCGAACTCGGCTGCCATGCCCTCGACCCGCGGATCCTTAAGCATCCGCTTCGCTTGCGCGGCGAGCACTTCCGGGCGGGCCAGAGATCCGTCCGCGGCGTGCGAAAGCAACTCCGCGTCGGGCATGCTCGACCACAAAAAGTAGCTCAGGCGGCTGGCCAACGCGTAAGGCGAAAGCGCTCGAGCGTTCACCCCCGGCGCCGGTTTGCCGGCCACGGCCTGCGGCGCTCCGCCGACCGACGACGAGAAGCCGTCCACCAAGTCGATGCGGTAGAGGAAGTCGGGCGACATCAGCACGCTGACGACCGAGTCGCGAATCGCTTCCTCATGCGACAGCCCGGTCTCGGCACGCAGGTTCTTGTAGTAAGCGCGAAGGTCCTCGCCTTCCTGCTTGGTCAGCGGACGGCGATAGGCGCGCTCGGCAAACTTCAGCAACGCATCCAGATGTTTGGGCTGTGCTTCCAGGTGCAACTGCTCGAGTTCGCGCAGTGTCTGATCGACCTTTTGGAAGTGGCTGAGGATCGCTTCCGTCGCCAGCGGATCGCTCGCCGGGTTTTCCTTGGCCTTGGCCAGGTATTTGTCGCGCATGGCCATGATCGTGACCGTGGCGTCGACCGCAGCGTCCGCTGGGCGTTCCGTGCCGGACTCGCGTCCGGTGCCGTCGACTTCCCCGCTTTGGTTGAAGTAGTACTGATCCCAAGTCCTGGCGGTGTATGCTGCGACGAAATCGAAATCAAGCCAAAGCTTGTCGAGTTGCTGCTGGCCCTTGTCGTCGAGGATCAGTTCCATCAGCGGCGTGTCATCGCGGGTGTAGCCCATGACGTTGTGGAAGCCGGCGCTCAAGAAGCGGCCCTTGTCGTTGGAGTCGTCCGGGAAGAATCGTCCGCGCTCGCTAACGTAGAAAACGTCCGGGAACACGTTGGCGAACTCAGCGAAGGCCGTCTCATAGCGCTCCATTTGGCCGTCTGGGACGATCAAATCCGCGTCGCCAGCGCGGGCATTCAACTGAAGAGCACGGGCGCGGGGGTGCGCTTCCTGTCCTAGCCCCGGATAGGGCGGAATCTCCGGAAGTTCCGGCGCCGGGGCACTCGCTTCGCGCAGCGCCGTGCGGTCAAAATCGCGGCGATGCGAGGCGAACTGTTTGTACTTCCAGTTAATCAACGGCTGCGACCAAGGGCTAAGGCCTCCCCCGCCAAATCGGCGGGTCTCACCCGGTTTGCCCAAAACCACCGGCGCAGCGAACAGCATGGCGGTGTCGCTGCGCAACTTTATAACCCAGTCGCGCATATGCTCAGTCTGCTTTCGGACGGCGGCCTCGGCCCCAGGCGCGGGCAGAGCGTTCCACATTTCGCGAAGCTTGGCGATCGGTCCGACATTTTCCTTGACCGGGCCTTCGAGGATTCCCCAGACCATCGGCAAGTACTTGGCGCTAATTCCGGCTTCCGCCGCGATGGAGTCGAGAGTGGCGCTAGGTTGCTTGAGGTCGGCGCGATGCTTGTAGCGCCAAGCGGCTTGGAAGTAGTCCGCGTAGTCCGTGGGCGCGTTCTTGTAGAAATCAATGATGCGTTCAATCGCGTACTTCTCGCGGTCGGTTTCGACCAGCATCAAGTACGGCGAGAAATCGAATGTGTCCGGCTTGAAAACGATGTGTTCGGCGACTTCGCGCGCGGCCTTCAGGTACTTGTTCAGCAAGGCCGGAGACATCGTAAGCGATTCGCCGGAGTTGTCGAAGCCGGCCAGGTTCGCTGGATCCACCGGGAACTCGCTGGTGGGCCGCAAATCCTGTCCGGTCAAGTCGCGAATCGTGTAGTTGTATTCCGCGTTGCTGAGACGCCTGGCCAGGACCGGCCCTGGGTCGCCCGCGCTCGCGTTCGCTTCCTCTGTGCGGAGAGCCTTGATCCATTCAGCCACTTTCTGACGCAACGCCGGGTCGGGCTGGGGCATAGCGGCCGGCGGCATGTCGCCTTTCTCCAGCCTGCCCATCACGTGCACCCACTGGCCGCTGTCGGCAATCACCGATTCGACGGTGGGATAGGCCGAGATGTCGAACTTAGCCGCCGGAGAAGATCCGCTGTGGCACGCAACGCAGTATTGCGAGACGAACGGAGCCACCGTCTCCGTGAATTCGTGAGTCAATTCCGGGCTGGCGGCTTGCGCTAACGGTAACGGCAGAAGAGCAGCGGCTGCTATCGATAGCAGAGATGTGGAGATGAGAGATCGGATGTTTCGTTTCAAGGGGCTCACAAGGGGGACCGGCATCATTATACAAGGGCGCTGGCGCATCGACAACGGTTACAAACCACGGCACTTAAGGATTCACCGCCGAGTGGGTGGTCTAGCACACACAGCGCTGAACGGCCCCAAGGGGCCCCAGTTGAAACCTCTGGGATAGTTAAGGCTTTCCCTGCTTGCCGCGGGAGGTCGCCAAGGGACATTCTGGGACCAGCGTGATCGTCCGCAATACCACCAAGGGAACAGAACTCGGCGACAATGTTTTGCTCGCCGGCACGGCCCAGACCCGCAACAAGGGCCTGCTCGGCCGCGACGGCTTGGACGACGGCGAAGGCCTGTGGATCAAGCCCTGCGAGGCCATACACATGTTCTTCATGCGCTTCGCCATCGACGCCGTGTTCATCGACAAGAAAAAGCGCGTCACCAAGGTCGCTTCGCACCTCAAGCCCTGGCGCCTTTCTGCCAGCTTCCGCGCACACAGCGTCGTCGAACTGCCGGCAGGTACGGCGCAACGCACCAATACCGAGCCCGGCGACCAACTCGAAATCGTCGAAGCCTAAGGCGCGTCGCCATCCGCGCAGCCCATCCGAGCCGCCAAGCTTGAGCTGGCGTTCTCCCGCGTCAGCGCCGTCCCGAAGGGTCCTTTTTTCTCGCCCTACCCCCCTTCCGCCGTTATTCTTTGATCAGTGACCCGCAGCCCCAAACATTGGGCGCTCTGCCTCCCTGCCCTGGCCGCGCTCCTTCTGTCGCCCCTCTCCGGCGCGGCCGACTCTGGTCTCATCTCCATCGAAGTCCAAGCCATTGACCGCAGCACCAATCAACCGGTCCAGGGACTCTCGTGCGCAGACTTCGAGGCATGGGAAGAATCGCTTCCGGCGCAGATCGTCAACTGCGAGCAAGCCGACACGCCCCCGCGCGACGTCCTCTTCCTGCTCGACTTCAGCGGCGGCCACGGCGATGAAGCGGTGCTTTACTCTGCGCCTGGCCTCCTCGGCATTCTGCGCCCCGGCGATCGCACCGCCGCCATGTTCTTTGCCGGAGATAACGTGCAGCTCGCGTCAACCCTGACGCCCGACCGCGACTTAGCCGGCAAGCGCCTGCGAGCATTGATCGACTTGCAACCTCCGAACAGCAAAAGCATCAGGCGCAGCGGCCTCTACGACGCAATCCTAGCCGGCGCTCAGTTCCTATCCGAGACGCCAGGCGTCAGTCGCCCTCTGATCGTCGTCGTCACCCACAACCGCGAAGGCAAGTCCGACGCGACCGAAGCCGACGTCGTCGCGGCGTTGCTCAAGTCTTCGATCCGCCTCGAGGCCGTCACTGTTCCCCAACAGGGGAGCAAGCGCGGCCCGTTCAACGGGGACTGGAGAAACCTTCCCTGGGAAACGCCCGGCGTGGACAGGCCCTCCAATCTCCAGCCCGAGCGTCCCCGAACCTTCCTCGACGACCTCTTCTCCGTCGAGCCGGTCCTAGCGAAGGTCGGAGGATCCGTCGTGCGTCTCGACTACGAACACTCCCGCCCGATTCGCGACAACAAGCAGCTCCGCCGCTGGGATCCCAAAGCCGTCACCCTCGCCGTCGAACGCGAACTCGTGCAGCGCTTGAGGAATCCTTTCGTGCTGACCATCCGTGGTGCATCGACAACGCAACCCGAGTTTCGCCGCTTGGAAGTGCGCTTGACTGCAGAAGCGCGCCGGGCTCATTCGGCCGCAATGGTAACGGCCCCCTCCGGCTACTACTCGAAGGCCAACATGACCCCCTAAACCCCACGGCCGTCCAATGTCGCTACAATCGCCCTGGTCCTCTCATCTGCGCAGAATCAGCACGATTCTCAAGTAGCCAGGGGAAGCCGGCGCGCATGGTCATCTGAAGTTCTCCTTGCGGGTCCATAGGAGCTGTACGCATGTGTGGAATCGTCGCAATTCTCTCTCAGGGCGGGCCTGTTTCCTCCGTTGCATTGGAGCGCTCGCTCAACACGCTGCACCACCGCGGCCCGGACGGGCAAAAAACGTGGGTAGCTCCAGACGGAAGCGTCGCACTAGGCCACGCTCGGCTGAGCATAATCGACCTCGCGACCGGCGATCAGCCGATCGCCAACGAAGACGAGTCGATTTGGATCGTTGCCAACGGCGAATTCTACGACTACGAGCGCGTACAGCAGCAGCTTGAGCGCGAGGGACATCACCTACGCACACGCTCGGACAGCGAAATCGGTCTCCATCTCTACGAGGACCTCGGTACGAACTCCGTTCAACGCCTGCGCGGCGAGTATGCCTTCGCCATCTGGGACGGCCGCTCTCGCAAGCTGTTCGCCGTTCGCGACCGCTTCGGCGTCAAGCCGCTCTTCTACGCGCAGCACAACGGCGCACTATACCTTGCATCGGAAATGAAGGCCCTGTTTGCCGCAGGCGTGCCGGCGGAATGGGACCCGGAGTACATGCACTTCTCGCTCGCCTTCAGCCCGCCGAGCAAAACGCCGTTTAAGGGTGTTCATGCCGTTCCGCCCGGCTACTGTTTGACGGCCGATGCTCATGGCATATCGCTCGCTCAGTACTGGGACGTCGAATACCCGGTTGTTGACGACGGACGACCTATTCTGAGCGACGCGGAGTACATCGAACAGTTCCGCTCCGTGCTCGATGATGCCGTCCGGATTCGCCTGCGCGCCGACGTCCCTGTCGGCTGCTATTTGAGCGGCGGCATCGACTCCTGCGCGGTGCTAGGGCTCGCAGCCCGGCACCGTTCCGATCCGATCCGCGCGTTCACGCTGCGCTTCGAACATGAGGACTACGACGAAGGCAAGATCGCCGAGGAGATGGCGAGCAAGGCGGGAGCGGACTGGACGCCGATCCCCATCAGCCAGACGGAGCTCGCCGATAACTTTGCCGACGCGATCTATCACGCTGAACACCCTTGCGTCAACGCACACTTCGTCGCCAAGTATCTGTTGAGCCGCGCGGTACGGGATGCCGGTTTCAAAGTTGTTCTAACCGGTGAGGGCTCCGACGAACTACTCGCCGGGTACGCGCATTTTCGCGAAGACATGATCCGCTACGACAACGCAGGCCAGGATCCCGCCGAGGTCGAGCGCCTTGTCGCCCAGCTGGCAGAGGCTAACAAGGTTTCGCAGGGCATATTGATGTCGGACGACGACGGCGGGGGCTCCGCGATGATGGATACCTTGCTGGGATTCATACCCTCCATGTATCGACCGTTTCTCTCGCGGCAGAAGCGCTTGGCGTCGCTCTACAACACGGACTACTTCGCACCGTTTGCGCAACTCGATAGCGCCAGCTTGTTGCTCAACGGTTTGGATGCAAGACGTCGGCTCACGGGACGCGCGCCGGTCCATCAGTCGCTGTATCTGTGGAGCAAGACGGCCCTGCCCGGTTACATCCTCATCCTTCTCGGTGACCGGATGGAAATGGGGCATTCGATCGAGGGCCGTGTGCCGTTCCTCGATCACGAAGTCGGCGAGTTCTTGTTCCGAACTCCGGTCAACATGAAGATTCGCGGACTAACCGAGAAATACGTTCTGCGCGAGGCCACGCGCGACGTTTTGACGGATGAGGTTTACCGAAGACAGAAGCACCCCTTCCTCAGTCCGCCCGACGTCGCCGACGCGCCAAGCCGGATGAAACAGCTGGTAGGCGACACGCTACGCAGCGAATCGATGGCCGCCCTTCCATTTCTAAATACGTCCGCCGTTCGCGACTTCGCAGACCGGCTCGAGACAATGACGGCCCAAGAGCGCGGCGTGGTCGATTCGGATGTGATGACCCTGGTCAGCCTGATTCTGATGCAGGAGCGTCTCGTGCATCAAAGCGCGGGTTGATTCCAGAAGTACGGGGTCCAGCCGGGCGGCCGGAATCTGCGAGAATGACCCGTGCCCCGTTCGCCCCTTTTCGCCATGAAACTAGCAGCGCTCACCGTACTTACCGCCCTCTCCGCCGCAACGCTCGTCGCCCAGCGCAGCGACAACACCGCCGACCATCGCGCCATGATGGAAAAGCTCGGCATCACCTCCCCGCTGCGCCCCGGCCCCGCCGGACGCCTCAACCCAGACGGCAGCGCTCCCCCCAACTTCGCCAATTACGACGAGAGCAAGTCGCGCGCCGCCTCCCCCGTGCCGCCGCTGCTCGTCATGGCCAACGGACGCCCCGTCACCACGCCCGCCATGTGGAATGAGCGCCGCGCCGAGTTGCTCGAAATCTTCGACCGCGAAATCTACGGACGCGTCCCCGAAGCCGCCAAGACCATCGCCGTCACATGGGAGGTCGCCGATACCCACGAAGACGAAAGCCGCGGCACGCCCACCATCACGCGCACGCTCGTCGGCCACGTCGACCGCTCCTACTATCCGGCCATCACCGTCGACATCACCGCCATCGTCACCACGCCCGCCCACGCCGACGGCAAGGTCCCCGTCATCCTGCAGTGGGGCACAGGCGCACGCCGCCGCGGACCCGACTCGACGCCCGGCTTCCCCAACGGCGCAGACACCTGGCAAGAAGCGGCCATCTCCCTCGGCTGGGGCTACGGCTATCTCAACCCCGCCAGCATCCAAGCCGACGCCGGCGGAGACAACTTGCGCCAAGGCATCATCGGCCTCATCAACAAGGGCGAATACCGCCGGCCTGAAGACTGGGGCGGCCTGCGCGCGTGGGCCTGGGGCGCCAGCCGCTTAATGGACTACCTCGAGACCGACCCTCTCGTCGACGCCAAGCAAGTCGCCATCGCCGGCCATTCGCGCTACGGCAAGGCCACCCTCGTCGCGCTCGTCTACGAGCCGCGCATCCTCAGCGGCTACGTCAGCTCCTCCGGCGAAGGCGGCGCGAAACTCTGGCGCCACCTCGTCGGACAAAACGTCGAGAGCCTCGCCAACGCCGGCGAATACTACTGGATGGCCGGCAACTTCATACGCTACGGCGGCCCGCTCACCGTCGACGACCTGCCCATCGACCAGCACCAGTTCATCGCCCTCGTCGCCCCGCGTCCCGGTCTTCATCAGCGGCGGCGAATACATCGAAGGCAACGGCGTCCCCGGCACCAACAGCCGCTACAGCTTTGAGAACTGGCAGGACACGCCCGGCATGTTCATGGCCGCCGCCGGCGCTAGCCCCGCCTGGGCCCTGCTCGGCGCCAAACCGCTCAGCAACAACGAGCTCGGCATCGCGTTCGACGAAGTCCCCGACCCCGTCGCCGTCAAAGCAAAAATGCCCCCGCCGCTCACGCCCTTAATGGACGGCGACATCGCCTTCCGCCAACACGACCAAGGCCACGTCGACTGGCCCAACTGGCCAACGTACATCGACTTTCTGGGCCGGTATTTCAGCCCGCAATGAAGATGCCTTTACCGGGCCAGCTGCCACTTGGTAGAGGCACCTGGTGCTTTGGTGTTTTTGGCCAAGCTCAACGTCCACGTCGCCGACAGCCCGGCGATCGTCGCGCGCTGGCCGAGGAAAGGATCTAGAATTATTGGCGATGCCTACTGCGCTGGATGGCCTTCGTCGATGGCGAAAACCTGAACTCTCCAAGCTGAGAAGTTTAGGAACTCGGACAATTCGCGCTTGCTAGTTGAAACTGCCTTCAGCTACCCCCTGGGGAGAGACCCATGACTATCGCAGCAGCTGCTGCGCATATCATCCGCCAGCGGGAGATCACTACCGAGCTAGGTTCGAGGGCGATAGGCTACCGGTGGAATGGACGCCGTGGGATCTGGACCGGCAGTCGACCGCTTCTCACTACTACACTTCTGTTGTTGGTAGCTCGGACGACGTGAAGGCAACGGAAGACATCCTTTCAGGGATCATGTTCAATCCGGTCGTCTTCAGAAACCTAAGGGAACAGAAACGACCAAGATCGTCGACATCACCATTGCGAAGGACATGCTTCTCCACTGCTACCAGGACAATTACGACGTGGCTGTCCTCGTGTCCACGATCTACTTCGTGCCCGTCATCAAAGCGGTGAAGCGCATGGGCAAGCGCGTATGTGTTGCGTCATTCCGAGACGCTCTGGGTAATTCGGGTGATCTCAAAAGGGCCGCGAACCATTACCAGGACATTACAGGGCCGTTCCAGACTCCTGGGTCCAAGCGGTCGGCATCTAATAAGCGGCGGTCGAGCTGAGATGACTCTGCGTTGGATGGTGTTCGTCGACGGCCAGTACCTTGTATCAGGAGAAGGTCACTAAGACTTTAAAGGCTCAACCTCACATCTGACCCGTTGCCAGGCGGATTCAAGGGTTTGCCGTATTACTCTGCGGGCGAGTACCTCTGGATCCCGCCGTACAACCCGGGGTAGCTCCCGCGCGAGACCTTTGGAGACGTGGTTCCCAAGGCCTGGAATAGGTCCGGACATCTTTTCCCAGAAGCGGTTCGTTCAGTTTCATTACGCCTCAGCATCACGTCCCGAGCGCATCCAGGACGTCCGTTCTTACCTTCGGATGCTGAATTTCAGCCCAGAGGTGTTTGTGAAGCCGGAAGGAAGCCGACGATCCAAAGGCGTCGACATCAAGCTGACCACCGATATGTTGACCCATGCTTACCAAGGCAACTACGACGTGGCCGTCCTTGTACTCAGGGGACCCGGATTACGTTCCCGTCATCCGAGAAGTATGCAGACTGGCAAACGGGTGGCGGTTGTCGCCATGGAAGCATGTGAAAAGGGCAAAGCTTCTGGAGATGCGTCTTGTCCCAGACTCGTTCCAAGACGTTAGCTCAATTTTTCGTCGAGCATGGCACGTCAATCGCTCCTTGTGGAACGCTGAGTTCTCCCGGAAGAAAAGAGAAAAGGGGTCAACGCCCTTTTCGGCGCCGAAGAAGGAAGAGTGGAAGAGGGCTAGGGGCGCTATAGGGGACAGAGTCCAAGGCTAAGCGACGTCCCGCCCAGGACCACGAACTGGAAAACGTCAGCTGGTCGGAACGCATAGCTATGGCCTGCCGCGATAGATCACGCCACGCTCGATCTCGCTTGTGGTTCTCCGCACCGACCCTTCAGTGAAAGTCGCCAGCAAGATCTCGCGATCCCCACGACGGTCTCGATCATAGATCACGCGTATGCGGCCATCGGGCTCCTGCACGACGTCCGGGTAGGACACGCCGAGGCGTTCGTCGATCAGCAGTCCGCCGGTCCAGGTTTCGCCGTCGTCGTCAGAGACGAAAGCCGTCAGATGTGAGCGCGGGCCGCGGCCTTCAAGCTCGGGCGGCGCGTGCCGCACCATCAGTAGCGCGCCTGAGGCCAGCCGGCCCACGTAGAAGCGCGTCACCGGGTGCGGAATGCCGGACGGCTCACCCGTACTCCACGTCAGGCCGCCGTCGCGGGAAAACACTTTGCCCGATGCCGTAGCCAGTCCGAACGAGCATCCACAGGTCGCCGTTCTTGCGCTCGACGACGATATGCTCGTTGAAGTCAACGTCATCGACGCGGGCGCCGCCGAGCCGCTGGAACGTCCGGCCGGCGTCGCGCGAGCGGTAGACGAATGACAAGCCGCGTTCCGGCCCCGGATCGAAACTGACCGCCTCGATGGCCTCAGGCGAGAGGCCCAGCCCGTAGCGCTCGTTTTGCGCGGCAACTTCGACCGGCTTGTCCCAGGCAGCAATCGGCAGCAGCCAGTCGCCGCCCCGAGTGACGGTCGGCTTGTTCATCATCACGCCGTCCGCAATCAGGCGGGGCTTGGACCACTGGGGACGCGCAGCGTCAGGGTCGTCAGCAGTGATCGCCCAGACGCCGCCGCGGCCATCCCATTTCGTCATCGACTGCGCCCAGAACAGCCACAGCCGACCGTTCGGATCAAGCCATAGGCAGGAGTCGTAGGCCCGGCTCCAGCCCGGCGGATCGACGACGAGGACGGAGGACGACCACGTCGTGCCGCCGTCGCCGGACGTGATGAGACTGACGTAGTTGAAGGGCCCTTCGTTGTCGCCGCCGCCGTACCAGGCGGCCCACAGCCGGCCGCCGGGCGCGCGCGCAATCGTCGGAATGCCGTCGAAGGTCCTCCACTCACTGCCGTATTCCGGACCGGGATCAGCTTGAACGGCGGCGGGGACTCGGGCGGGATCGTACTGGGCAAACAGCCCTACGGAGACGAGGAGCAGTAGGGCGGGTTTCCACATGAGGTCGCTACTCTAGCACGGCCCCTTTCCTGCCCGCCGCCAATGCCTCGATCTCCACTCCTGGGTTCTTCGGCCCGATTCAC
This sequence comes from uncultured Acidobacteriota bacterium, assembly GCA_963805925.1. Taxonomy (GTDB): domain Bacteria; phylum Acidobacteriota; class Terriglobia; order Bryobacterales; family UBA6623; genus CAMPKL01. The sequence continues at coordinate 257,779 of CAWDWB010000010.1, read as the reverse complement.
CGGTCCATCGCCTCAGCGTCTTCAATCCCAATCGCCAAGAACTCCCACCCCTTCTCCGTGCGACAATTGACGCCTTATGGCGTCAGAGCAGTACCTACATCAACTATTCGGCCTCGATGGCCAAACGGCGATCGTGATCGGCGGAACCGGCGTGCTCGGCGGAGCCTTGTGTGACGGCCTAGCCTCCGCAGGAGCCCACGTTGTCGTCGCCGGCCGTTCCCAAGAGCGCGGCGAAGAGCGGGCTAAGATCATCCGCGACGCCGGCGGCAGCGCCGAGTTCATCCCCGTCGACGTCACCTCGCGCGCATCCATCACCGAACTGCGCGACAAGGTCGTCGCCTCGCGGACAAGTCGTCGACATCCTGGTCAACTGCGCCGGCGTCAACTCCGCCGTGCCTTTCGCCGAGATCACCGACGAAGACTGGGACCGCGTGATGAACACCAACATGACCGCCACGCACCTCGGCTGTCAGGCTTTTGCGCCGATGATGGCCGAGCAAGAAGACGGCGGCTCGATCTTGAACATCGGCAGCGTCACTTCGCATCTGCCGCTGTCGCGCGTCTTCGCCTATTCCGCCTCCAAGGCGGCGGTGGTGAACTACACCAAGAACGTCGCCCGCGAATACGGCGAGAAAGGCGTTCGCGTCAACTCGCTCTGCCCCGGCTTCTTCCCCGCCGAACAGAACCGCAAGATCCTCGACAAGGAGCGCGTCGCCAAGATCATGGCCCAGACCCCGATGAATCGTTTCGGCGAACCGCACGAGTTGGTCGGCGCTGTACTACTGCTTTGTTCCCGCGCCGCAGGCAGCTTCATCACCGGCACCGAGATCTACGTCGACGGCGGCTTCACCGGCAACCGGCTCTAGGCAGGCAGGCGGGAAAGTCTAGAATAGGAAGCTTGGAGTTCACAGCATGTCCGAACACATAGTCCACTGCGCCAAGCTCGGCAAAGATCTGCCGGGCCTCGACGAGACGCCTTTCGATCATCCTCTCGGTCAGCGGATCTACGACAACGTGTCCAAACAGGCCTGGGACATGTGGAAAGAGCATCTGAAGATGATCATCAACGAGTTCCGCTTGAACCCGGCGACGCTCGAAGCGCAAGAGATGATCATGAAGCAGATGGAAGCGTACTTCTTCGGCGAAGGCGGCGAAGCGCCTCCCGACTACGTTCCGCCGTCGAGCTAGCCCGCAAGACCGTTGGCCAATTTGACGGCCTCGGTGCAAAGTTGCTCGATGCGCTCTTGGACGATGTCCGAGAGTTCGCCCGCATCGCGGAAATCTTCGCCAATGGCGTAGACGAAGCGCGGCACGATCACGCAGCGAAAATCAAACATCAAGCTGTTGGCCATGCCCATCGGGCTCATGTAACTGCTGCGTCCGCCTGCGGCGCACAAGAAGCCGACGACTTTGTCCTTCCAGGCCGCGCCGGTCAACTCGACCAAGTTTTTGGCCGCCGCGTTGAGATCGTAGTTGTAGATCGGCGCCGCCAGCAGAATCACGTCGGACTCCGAGATGAGCTTCGAGAGCTCCTTGGCAGCAGGCGCGTCGTAGGTCGTCTCGCCGTCGCACATCGGCAAGTCATAGTCGCGCAGGTCGACGAGGGCACACCTCACTGTCCCCTGCCTTCAAGGTAGCTTCCGCCGCCGTCGCCAGCCGATGCGAGCGGCTGCCGGTGTTGAGCGAACAGCTCACGATCAAGACCTTCCGCGGATGCTTCTTCACATTCCTATGCTGCCATAGGTCCGTCGGCGATCTACGGCGGGCGGGCGGCTAAGGCGACTTACCGTACCCCAGCTAAGGGCGCTATCGCCTTGGAAAATAAGACGACCTGCATGAATATGGTGGGCAGTAGAGAGAAATCTCGAGTCTCCTAGCAGAGCATCGCTGATACAATCCTCTCGCGCTCGCACATGTGGACTTTCCTATTCGTAGTCCTGCTGGCTATTGTCTTCGGCCAGAAACTGAGCACGCTGCGCCAAGAGAACCAGCGGCTGGCGCAGCGCATCGCCGATCTCCATCTCGAAATTAACGCGAGCCGAAGAGCCTTCTTAGCGCGTATCGAGAAACTCGAAAAAGGCGGCATTGTCGCCCCGCCTCCCGAAGCCGAGCAAGCGCCCGCCGTCGAAGAGATCGCCGAATCGCTCGCCGAGGAACCAACTGCGCCACCCATTCCCGAAACGCCTGCCGAAACGACTCCCCCCGAGCCGCCGCCATTCCGCTACGTACCGCCCCCCGCTCCCGCTGAGACATACCAGCCGGCCGCGCCCGCCGCCGCCCGCTCCGGCATCGAGTGGGAACGGCTCATTGGCGTGCGCGGCGCGGCATTGCTCGGCGCGATTGTCCTAGGACTGGCCGCCCTGCTGTTCCTGCAGTATTCGATCGAGCACGGCCTCATCCCGCCGATCGTTCGCGTCGCCATTGGCTTCCTGGTCGGCTCAGCCGCCATCGTCGCCTCGGAGTTCCTGCGCAAACGCAACTACGTATCGACAGCGAATGCCCTCGCTGGAGCCGGCGTCATCGTCTTCTACGCCTCCACTTGGGCGGCAAAGAATCTCTATGGCTTCATCGGCACGGGACTCGCCTTCGCCCTGATGAGTTTGACCACCGTCGTTTGCGGCGTGTTGTCCTGGCGGCATTCCGCGCGCGAAATCGCGCTGCTCGGCCTGGTCGGCGGTTTCGCCACCCCACTGCTGCTTTCCAGCGGACAGGACAACCCCATCGGCCTGTTCGGCTATCTGCTGCTGCTCAACGTCGGTCTGTTCGCGTTAGCCCGCGAACGTAAGTGGCCGCTGTTGACTCTCATTGGCCTCTGCGCGACGACCTTCTACCAAGCGGGCTGGATCATCGCCAACATGGGTCCCGAACGCACATTTTTGGGCCTAGGAATTCTCGCGCTATTCGCCGTATTCTTCGCCGCCGCCGGCAAGTTCGGAGACAACGCCTCCAAAGAGACTCCTTCGTGGCAGCTCACGCAAGCCGGCGGTTTGCTGTTGCCCTTCACACTGGCCTTGTACTTCGCCGGCCGCGCCGAACTCAGCGAGCACCTGTTGCCCATCGCCGGCTTGATGTTCATCTTGTCCGCCGCCGCGTTGTGGATCGACCGCGTCGACGGCTTCCCCGCACTGCCGTTGGGCTCTGCGGCAGCGTCCGTCGCCATCTTCATGGTCTGGACCTCGCGCATGGACTTCTCCACGGCCCTGTCATGGGAATCCGTGGCGATCGCAGCGGTGTTGGCCGTCCTTTTCCACATCTTCGAAGAGCCTTGGCTACGCGTCGATCGCGAGGGCGCCCGCTTTCCAGTCACGCCGGCGCTCGCGGCTTCGGCAGGCTTTTTGGCCACACTCGCGCTGATGTCATTTCCGGCCAGCCCGCCGGACTACCTGCCTTGGTTGCTCGGCGTGGTTTTGATGACCGGCCTCTTGGTCCGGCAGGCCTGGATGCGCGAGGCGGCTGTGCCTCTCTTCGTGGCCGCCGGCTTGTTCGGCGCCGCGCTGGGATCTTCCATTCTCGGTTTCAACGCATTCGGGGCCCCGGAATACGCGCTGCGTTATGCGGTCGTCTTGCTCGGTGCAGCGGCGTTCCAAGCCTTGGCCTTCCGCGGCAGAATCCCCCGCCCCAAGGCCGACGCCGCCGCGGCTGCCATCGCCTTGTTGTTGCTCGTACTGAGCGTGCCGATGTTTGGGGAACGCGCGCTCTCGACGCTGCTCTATCTCGCCGCAACCACCGGCCTAGCCGCGCTCGCCGCACTAGCGGCCACGCGCCTCAGCGACGGCAAGACGTACCTGGCTGCGGCCGGACTCGCTTCGTTCGCTCACACCCTGCGCGTTACCGCGGGCGTCGCCGACGACGAGGTCGGCGCCGTCCTGGCGCTACTGTTCTTCGCGGCGGCGGCCTTCACCGCGTGGCCTCTCGCCGTCGGCGGCAGATTCCTCCGAGAGCGTTGGACGACTTACGCGGCGGCCCTGGCAGGACCGCTTTGGTTCATCGCCCTGGCGCAGACCTGGGACAGCGCTTTTGGCGACGACATGATCGGCATCGTCCCGCTCGCTCTCGGCGCCCTGTCGCTCGGCGCCGCCATGCGTCTGCGGCAATTGATCGACGAGGCCAACGCCGCACGCTTGCGCGGACTCGTCTGGTTCGCCGCCGTGGCTCTCTCCTTCGTCTCTATTGCCATCCCGCTGCAGCTAGAGAAAGAATGGATCACCATCGGATGGGCCGTCCAAGCATTCGCACTGTTGCAACTGTGGAAGCGCCTCGACCATCCCGGCCTCAAGTACTTCGCGCTGATGTTGTCGGCCTTCGTGATCGCCCGCCTCATCTTGAATCCGCAAGTATTCGAATACTATGCCCGCTCCGGCCGGCCCGTCCTCAATTGGATGATGTACGGCTACCTCGTTCCCGCCGCGGCTCTAGTCGGCTCAGCCGCCATCCTCAACAAGCTTGAGGTCGCTCGGCTGCGCGATGCCGAGAAGGGCTTCTACGTCAACGAAAAGGCTTGGGGAGCGGTGCTCTGCTTCAGCGGCGCCATCGCTATCGTCTTCGCCTGGATCAACCTGACCATCTTCGACGCCTTCTCCGCCGGTCGCGCCATCGAGTTCACCATGGAGCGCCTCCCCGCACGCGACTTGACTCTGTCCGCCGCCTGGGCCGTCTTCGCCTTGGGCTTGCTCGCTATCGCCTTCCGCACCAACATCCAGGCCCTGCGTTGGACCAGTTTGGCCTTCCTGCTGCTGACCATCGGCAAAGTCTTCCTCTATGACCTGGGCGAACTCGAAGACCTCTACCGCGTGGCCTCGCTCGTCGGCTTGGCCCTGTCCCTCCTGGCAGTCTCGATCGCCTATCAACGCTTCGTATTCGGCCGGCCCACGGCGGAGGATCAGTCATGACCCGATGGTTCGTCTGCTTGTACTTCGTTGCGCTGGGAACTCTAGCGGCGCAGCCCAATCCGGCGGAGCTGTTCCCCGAACAAGCGGAAGTCTTCGTCGACTCAGCCGGCCTCTCCCGTTTGGAACTGCCCAATGAAGTGCTGACCCAAGTGGCGGCGGACCTTTCGGATCTGCGTCTATTCGACTCCGAGGGGCGCGAAGTTCCCTATTCGCTGGAGGCGGGCTTGCCCGAGTCGGATGGGCCTGAGTTCCTGACGTCCTATCCGCTGAACGTGATCTCAGCGGATCGCTCGACCGAGGAGCCGGAACGCGGCCAGACAAGCTACCGAGAAGTGTATACGCTCGAACTGGACGAAGCCGTACCGCTCGAAGGACGCTGGCAACTGCGCTTCGAACATGCTTCCAGAGATTTCGTCCGGCATATTGACGTCAACGCCATCGAGCCCGGAGGAAGCCGCACCGAACTCCTGCGCGGGGCCTCGTTCTTTTGGCTGCAGTCCGGTCGAGTCTATCGCAAGACCTTCGATTTACCGTCCCTGCCTAGCCGCACGCTTGAAGTCGCCATTGAGGGCGAAGGCGGCTCTTTCATCACGCCGAAGATCGAATTGGCGAACAGCCGTCTGCGCACGTCCGTTCCTCGCGAGGCGCCGTTGACGATCTTGAGGCAATCCGTAGACGGGCCCTGGACGGAGTTAGAACTGGAACGCCCGCGCGGTTTGACGGTGACAGCTCTACGCTTTGCCACATCAACTCCTACATTCGTCCGGTCCGTCGAAATCTTGGATCGCGTCACCGGCTCGCCGGACCGCCGCCTGGATCAGGCCCGGTCGATCTTCCGAGTGCCAGCCGAGCCGCCGCTCGAGAACTTAGAAATCGAAGTTCGGCCAGCCATGAGCGACCGGTTGATCGTCAGAATTCTCAACCAAGACAGCCCGCCGCTTCAGAACCTCACTGTGACGGCACTGGCGGCGAAACCGGCCCTGCTGTTTACCATGTCACCCGGCCCCTCCGGCGCTTCCGCGGGCATGCTGCGCTTTGGAGGCGGTCGCGCGGCGCCGCGGCGCTACGACTTGGCTTCTCTCCAAGGAATTCTGCAATCAGTCGCAGGCCGCACCGGACCAGCCGAGGCCCGCCTGGGGCCGATTAGCCAGAACTCCGGCTATTCTGTCGGACCGCTTTTGGGTTTCGCCTCGCGGCCTGGCGCGGCGATTGACGGCCGGGCTTACTCGCACCTGCGACACGTTCAACTGACGCCCTCCGGCGAAGGTCTCTCGCGGGTCGAGCTTGGCATCGAAGACGTCGCTCACTGCCGCGCGGATTTTGCCGACATCCGGCTCGTGGACGGCGATTCCGCCCAGTGGGCCTATCTGCTCGATCGCAACGCCCGACAGGTCTGGCTTCCTCTGGCATCGACGCAAAACGACGACGCGGATGACGGTACCGAGTATCGGCTTGAGTTGCCGGCTCAACCCGCCACGCTCGATCGCGTACGGCTCGATTTCGAGAACGAGTTTTTCGATAGGCCCTACCAACTGTTCGCGGCGATCGAAGGCCAGCCCGAGCGGATTGTTGCCGCCGGCAGACTATCGCGAGCCGAGACCTCGCGCGAGCCGATACAGATCGAGTTCGACGCAATCCGTGCGACGGCTTTGCGCTTGGTGGTGATCGACGGCAATGACCGCTCGCTCGCGGCCCCGAAGGCCGAGGGGCGCTTTCCTCTGCCCGACCTCTATACCGTGGCGCCGGCTGGGGACTACAAACTCTTGCTGGGTTTCCCCGATGATCGGCCTCCGGTTTACGAACTCTCGCAGGCGTCCTCGACGGTGCTAGCCGCTCGCGCCGGGGCGGCGGCCCTGGGCGAAGTCGTTGCGAATCCGCTCTTTAGCGCCAGCAGCCGGCTCAGAACCGGTCCAGGATCGCAAAAGGCGCTTTTCTGGATCGCCCTGCTGGCCGGGGTCGGCGTGCTCGCCGCGATGACGCTCAAAACCGTTCGCGGCGAGGCCGGAGACGCGTCCTGACCCGCCGCTTGTCCGTAGACCACCCGGTACCTTGGTAACGTCGGTCGTGGGCTTTTCCCTACTGCATTTCAGCCCAAATGGCCTATTGAGTTGACGCCTCAGTGGGACCAGACTCAACGGTGCGTGGTACGGCCTTGGCAACATCCGAAACATTCTTTGGGTTTTACGAAACTTAGACCTTCCCATGCGCTTCTATAGATTGTGGGAGTGTCGTGAACCGTGAAGTTACAGAACATGCCCAAAGAAGAATATTTGGACGTCCTAACCGCCAAGATGCAATCGTGGCGCGAACGCCTTGGCGAAGACGAAAATCCAGAAATCGGCGAGAAGTATGAGCAGGTCGTCGATCTGCTGACCGCCTACGAGAGAATGGGCGCCGGCGCATGGCGCGAAGAGGAACGAGCCTTAAACGAGGCTTGTACCGAGCTCGAAAAGGCGTTTCGACGTTCCTAGGCAGCTTTTCTTGCTGTCCTGCCTAAGTTGGGGCTATCCTGGCTAGCGCCATGGCCACTAACACAGAACTTCTTCAAATCGCCCGCCGTGATCGCTCAGCCGCTGAAATCCTCCCGGAACTCAAGAACCGTTTTGACGCCGAGGCGCTGGCTAAAGGTGTCGTCGTGCGCGAGTTGGGCGATTTCCTCTGGGCTATCGATTCTCCGACCGAGCCATCCCTCTACGTGGACGACGAACCGACCCCGGCGATGACCAAGCTGGCCGGATCGAACGTTTGGGTCCATGCTGCGCGCCTGTTGCAGGGCCGCGCCCACGCCCACTATTTCCGCATCAAGGGTGAAGTTCACGGCCCCCGCGTGGACACGTCGGCGTTGACGCCGGATCACTATCCGCAACCCGGCGTCGCTCAGGGTCAGTTGTCCGAGCACATGGTGCACCGCTCCGGCGTTTATCATGATTGGCCAATTTCGTGGTGGGTTTACGCCTCACCGGGCGTCGATCCGGCGATTCCCTCGCCGGTGATGATCTGGTTCGACGGCGAGGGCCTCATCAGCCGTGAAAACAACGATCGGCTCTTTACCGTCACCGAAAACCTCGTCGCCCAAGGCAAACTGCCGCCGATGTTGCATGTTTTGACCTCCCCCGGCCAGGTCAACCCCGAGACGATGCGCGTCGAAGGTCCCAACCGGCGGCGCCGCAGCCTGCTCTACGACACGGTCAACGACGACTTTAACAGCATGATCTTCGGCGAAATTCTGCCCAAGGTCGAGCCCATGTTCAAAGTCCGCAGAGACGCCTACTCCGTTGGTTCCAGCGGCCAGTCATCCGGCGCTATCGGAGCCTTCAACATGGCCTGGCAGCGTCCCGATGCGGTGAGCCGCGTCTACTCGAAAATCGGTACCTACACCAGCATCCAGTGGCGTCATGGCCAGGCCGACCACAATGAGCGGTTCGGGTTCCAGGACCCGACCGGTTTCCTCGACGGCGGCAATATATTCCCCTTCATGATCCGTAAGTGGCCCCAGAAGAACATCCGCATCTTTCTGTCGGACGGCAGCTACGACCTGGAGAACCAGCACGGTTCGTGGCCCTTGCAGGCCATCCAGATGGCGAACTCCTTCAAGATGAAGGAGTACGACTTCCGCTTCACATTCGGCAACTCACAGCACAACTCCACCGAAGGCGGCGCACGCAATCCGGAAGCCCTGGCTTGGCTTTGGCGCGACTACGACCCGAACCGCACCGAGCAGACCTATGAAATGGATCCGGACGAGAAAGACAAGCCTTACTTCCGGGTACAGATCATGAATCGCTAGACCTCGTAAAACACTTCCAGTTCTTCCTGGATCTTATTGAAACAAGATCCAGTTAGGGCTGGTCATATGCTCTTCGCTATGACTAGGAAGGTGACGTGTTGGTGATTCACTCCAGTACTGTTACTCTCATGGAGCGCCCTCGAACATTACCCCTAGGAGCCTCCAGGCCAACTGCCCGGAGGGGAGAAAAATGCAGAGAAGCAGATTACCGAACATCGCCCTCGCGGGGCTATTGGCCTTGCTCATCCTCGCCGGAACCGCTTTCGCTGGCAGTGAGAACAAGCCTGCCAAAGTCTCATGGACGCCATCGCGCGTCGTCAATGAGAACGTGGAAGAGGGCGGCTTCGTCGTCGAAGTTTCAGCCGACAAGGAAGTCCTCGGAGCGCAGTTATGGGTCAGCGGCTCTTTAGCGAGCCTGCTGGAATGGGATCCGACGCCCTTCGACATCTTGGAAGGCGAGACCGTCGAAGTGCCGTTTACGCTACTGCAAACGCCGGATGAAGCCGGTCGCACCATCGGGGGAACCGTCCATCTACGGGTCGACGGCAAGAACTTGGCGAAACCGCTCAGTCTGAGCCTGAAGAAGACCGCCGAAGAAGACCCCAGCGAAGTCGAAGGCGAAGACGGCATTGTCGACGGAGAAGGCAATCTTCCGGTCTCCTGGGCCGTGGGTGAGGGCGAGGAACAGACTGCCCTGTCCAAGATTACTCCCGACCTGTTCGATGAAACGGGCCTGGCGCAGGTCTTCCTCATCGCCAACCGCCCGCTGGAGAACATCCAGCTTTGGCTGACGCCGTCGTTGCGCGACTGCGTGATGGCCTACCTGCCCGAAGACCTGCTGTCCGAAGAAGGCGTTCTCGAAGTCGATGACCAGGGTCGCATCGTATTGATGGCGCAGGACGCTCAGGCCCCGGTGATCCTCGAACTGGTCGGCCCGCTCGACCAGCTAGGATCTTGCGGCGGCACCCTGCACGTTCGCAGCTTCGCCAAATCGAAGAGAACTTGGCCCGCAGTACTCGGTTTCGCCTTGGGCGACACAGCAGCGGAAGAACAGGAAGAGGTGGCCCCGAGCGCCATCGTCGACGCCGCCAACTTCCAGCTTGGCCCTGTCGCGCCGGGCCAGATCGTTTCCATCTTCGGCACGGGAATCTCTCCCGAGGAACTGTCCATCGCCGCGCTAGGCGAGGACGGTCTTATCCCCGAGGATCTGAGCGGCGTCATGGTTCTCGCGGACGGCTATCTAATGCGATTGATGGCGGCCGGCCGCGGCCAGATCAACGGCGTGATTCCAGCGAACGTCAAAGGACACTACGCAGACATCGTCGTCATCAACAAGGGCAAGTCTTCGGTATCGTTCCCGGTTGAACTCAAGAAGGTCGTGCCGCGCGTGTTCAGTGCATTCGGAACCGGCTCGGGCCAAGCCGCCGCAGTTAACCCGAAAGGCATACTCAACGGCGGGGCCTCCCCTGCCAGCGTCGGCGGATACCTCAGCCTCTGGGTAACAGGCGTCGCTGACGCCTCGGCCCCCGGTTTCGATCCAGCGGCGATCGCGACGGAAGCCATTCAGCTGTCGTTCCCGATTCAGGTATTCATTGGCGGCGTCGAACAGAGTGTCGTTTACGCCGGAACCGCACCGGGCATGCTCGAAGCGGTCACCCAGATCAACATACAGATCGTTCCGGGCACGCCCTCAGGGCCGCAGCCCGTGCTCATTGTCGTCGGCGCCGAAGAGAGTCCTACAACGACCACGGTGACCGTCGAGTAACAACTTTCCTCCATCCCAATCGAAATAAGGGGGCCGCTGGCGTGGCCCCCTTTCCTTTATTCGATGATGGCTTGATAGACGAGCGCGCGCAGTTTGCCGTGGTCGTCGATGCCGCCGGCGGGCAGCAGCTGGGTGAAATAGACGACGACCATATCTTCGACTGGGTCGACCCAGTAGGTGGAGTGGTAAGCGCCGCCCCAACCGTACTCGCCGACCGAGCCGGGGACCCCACGTTCGCCCAGATCCTTAACGACGGAGAATCCCAAGCCGAAACCCTCGCCAGGCCGGAAATCCAGGCCGTGCAGGTGATCGGTCGTCATCAGTTCGACCGTCGTGGGGCTCAGAAGACGCGCACCGTCGAGTTCGCCGCCATTCAACATCATTTGCAGGAAGCGTGCGTAGTCGGTAGCCGTCGACAGCAGGCCCGCCCCGCCTGAGAAACTCTTGCGCGGGTCCTTCGACGTAGGCCCCTTGGCTCTGCATCGTGCCTTCTGTCGGGGGCACGCTCGATCTTGCCGTCCTTCGCAGAGTAAACCGTTGCCAGGCGGTTGCGTTTGTCCTTGGGCAAGTAGAAGTGCGTGTCTTGCATCTTGAGCGGTTCAAAGATGCTCGTTTTGAGAAACACGTCGAGAGGCTGGCCGCTCGCCGCTTCGACTACCGCGCCAAGAATGTCGATGCTGTAGCCGTAGATCCACTTCGTGCCCGGCTGCGCGTCGAAGGGTAGTTTGGCCAGACGGGCGATTGTCTCGCGGATCGGCTCGTTGCGATTGGCGAAGTACCAGTCCTGAATGCCGGCCGCTTCCCACTTGTCTGCCGCCGGGCCATGGCCATAGCTCGATCCGGAGGTGTGCGTCAGCAGATCGCGGATGGTTATCGGCCGCACGGCGTCGACAATGTCATATCCGCCGCCGGGTTTAGCGACCGCAACCTTGGTGTGCGCGAACTCAGGCAAGTACTTGCTGACTGGGTCGGAGATCAGCAGCTTGCCTTCTTCCTGCAACATCAGAATGCCGGTGCTGACCAACGCCTTGGTCTGAGAGGCGATGCGGAAGATCGCGTCGTCATTCATCGGCGACCTGGCTTCGACGTCGCGCTGCCCGAAGGACTGGAAATAGGCCACCTTGCCGTGCCTGGCGACAAGCACGACAGAGCCGGAGAGTTGCCCGTCATCGACGTACTTTTGCATGACTTCCGTCAGCCGATTTAGCCGTTCGCCGGAGAGGCCCACGGCTTCGGGTACAGCGACAGGAAGATGTTCCGCGGCAAATATCGGCGCGACGAAGAGAGTAAGCGTCAGCAGCAGGGCTCGGCGTGATGTCATGTCGATGCATTCTCGCAGAGCGGACTGAACCACGACAACTAGCGGGAGCGTCTGTCCTTACGAGGCGACAGATTCAGCCGTCCTGGTCCGGCCGCTTTGTTGCGAACGCTGCGACTCTGATTTGCGGTTTATTGGCGGGCGCAGTTTGGCATTGCGAAGGGAGTTTGGGCGCCGGATTGGCGAAGTTGATTGACTGAAGGCCAAACGCCCAAAGGGCCCCTCAGATGAGGAGCCCTTTGGGACGCAGGTTGGATTCCCTTCCACGCGGGGAACCGGAGATGTCTTCGGGTCGACCCTAGTGTCTGTATCGCTCTTACGCTGCCGCTCGTGTGGCTTGGCGACTTGCCTGGGACTCGCTCCCTGTCGACAGGACGCGTCGGCTACGTCCCAAGGGAACCGACGCTCTTCTGTTTCTAGGTATAACATGCCGTGTCAAGCGGGCTGGCCGTTGCGCAGGGTGAGCGTGGACAGCCAGGCGCGGCAGTTCCCTAGGATCGCTGCGTTGCGGTGACGGGCAAGCAGGCGGATTGAAGGAGAGGCGAGTTAGCATAAGCTGCTAGGGATGATTCCGCGAGGCTTTCGTATGCTAAGCGCCGCGTTGTTTGCGGTCGTTGGGCTGTCTGCGGCGGAATGCGCTGGGGACCACGCATTGCGCGCGGGCGGCGGCGCGGCGGAGTGGAGCGATTCCGCGAGAGAGCCGCAGGGGCGGCTCGCTTGTACGCTTGTGGCCGGGTCTGTCGAGGATCCGGCGACTTTGCTGCTGCAGCAAGACGGCGTCAAACGCAGCGACTGGACGGTCACGCTCAATGGACAGGCGCTCGGGGTACTGCAGGCGGACGAGCACAAACTGATCCAGACGTTTGAGGTTCCAGCTGGCTTGCTTCGCGCCACGGACAACGAATTGCTAATCGAGGCCGACGCTGCGAAAGCCGGCGTCGACGACATCGAAGTCCGCAGCGTTCGCATTGAGCCGCAAGCGCTGGACGCCTGGCTCGGCGCGGGCCGCGTGCAGATTCGCGTCGTCGATGAACAGGGCGAGGCGTTGCCGGCGCGGATAACCGTGGCTGACAGCGGGGACGCGTTGCTGCCTGTGGGCGCTGAGTCCGCCGGCGATTTGGCGGTGCGCACAGGCGTCGTCTACACGGGCACGGGAGCGGCAGAGTTCACTTTGCCCGAGGGCGCGCATACGATATATGCCAGTCGCGGTTTCGAATACAGCGTCGCGCGGCAGAACATCCGCATCGACGCCGGTTCGTCGCACGCGCTGGAACTACGGCTGCGACATGAAGTGGATATCCCCGAATGGACATCGGGCGATACGCATCTTCATACGTATGAGCTTTCCCGGCATGGCGATGCGACGGTAGCCGAGCGGGCGCTCACGGTGGCCGGGGAAGGTTTGGATTGGGGAATCAGTACTGAGCACAACCGCACCGATAATTTGCCGAACCTCGGCGGCCGCTTCCTGGCCATTCGCGGCACGGAACTGACGACGCAGTTCGGACACTTCAACGTTTTCCCTTGGCCTGAGGGTGTGCCGTTCGTCGATGCGCGTGCGCCGTGGCAGCAACTATGGGAGAGCTTGCCGGATGGAGTGATGGCGATTTGGAACCATCCGCGGGACGTGCATGCGGGGTATCGTCCGATGGACTCGTCACACTATGTGGCGCTAGCGGGTGAGGCGATGGATGGGCGCGCGTTCCCTGGAGTGGGGATGGAGGTCGTCAATTCGAGCGCGATGTATTCGCATCCGTTGGAGTTGGTGCGCGATTGGATGCGCCAGCTGAACCGGGGCGCACGAATCGCCGCGGTAGGAAGCAGCGATACGCATACGGTCTCGATCGTCCATTTAGGGCAAGCCCGTACGTATGTCCGCACCGGCGAGGGGCCGCTGACCGCGCGAAAGGTGGCCGATGCCTTCGCTCGCGGCGAGACGGCGGTGAGCTACGGTTTGGCGACGTTCTTGGAACTCGGTGGGAACGGACTGCGGGCTCGCGTCTATGGGCCTTCGTGGAATCGCGCTAAGCGTCTGATGGTCTTTGCTAACGGCGAAGTGATTGCGGATTTTCCGATTGAGGCGTCGCCGGAGGGCGGCTTGCAGTGGGAAGGCGAGATTGCGCCGCCGGCGTTGAAGCAAGATGCCTGGCTGGCGGTAGTCGCGGTGGGCGACGGGCGCTTACTTGCCTTATTGGCCGCTGAACCGGCCTTATCAGGCGGTTTCCACTGACTGGGAGCCGATCACTTTGGGCGTTTCTCCGGCATTGGCGTGGGATGGCGATGGCGATGGGCGATTCCAGAATGCTCGGGAGATTGCTGAGGCGTTGGTCGGCGGGAGCCCTGAGGAGATCGCGGCGGGGTTAGCGCGGCATGACATGGCGGTCGCGGCGCAGGCGGGTTTCCTACTCGCCCAAGACGACCGTCTCGATGCCGTCCAGCGGGCGTTGGGCGACGATGTCCCAGAGGCTGTCCAAGAAACCCTGAGCGCGGTTGCTCGAGACTACGCTGCGGCAATCGGCGCGACGCGATGACCAAATGAGGATGATGAAATTCGTCGCCGCCAGTGCGGTAGGTTTTCTATCCCTTGGCCTGCTTCTGATTCCTTGTTTGGGCATCCAGAACGACGAAGCCCTCGGGGCGAACGCTCTCTATCCTCCTTTCGAATTCACATGGGCCGTCGAGACGCCTATCGGCTCGATCCCGATGATGATCGCGAGTTATGCGGGCTGCCTCAAGATGTGGCTATTTGCCGCCGTCTTTTCGATTTGGTCTCCCAGTGTTTGGTCCTTGCGTCTTCCTGGACTGCTGCTGGGAATGATTACGATCTGGTGTTTCTACGTATGGGCACGCGATGCGCACGGCCTGCGAGCCGCTCGCTATGCCTGCCTGCTCCTTTCATTCGATTTCAGCTTTTTGGTTACGAACACGTTTGATTGGGGCCCTGTCGCCCTACAGCATCTGCTTTTCGTCTTTGGCTTGATGGCCTTGCATCGCTTCTACACAACCGAGCGCATCGGCTGGCTGGCGGCCGGCAGCTTCGCCTTTGGTTTGGGTGTTTGGGACAAGGCGCTCTTCGCCGCCCTGCTGCTGGGCGTTGGCGCGGCGACCATCATGTTTTGTCGGCGAGAGTTTCTCAGTTCCTTGGGTCGTCGAGGCGCCCTCGCTGTGGCGGTCCTGTCATTCGTTGCCGGCAGTGCTCCGTTGATCTTCTACAACCTTGGCGCCGCAGGCCAGACTATTTCCGCAAATGCCGGGTTAGATCTTTCTGGACCGATGCTGATCTACAAGCTCGACGTGCTGTCGGATACGCTGGACGGCTCCGCAGTGTTCGACTACATGTTGAGAACCGACGTCGGCGCGGGCGCGAACCCATATCACTACACCGTTGCGCCCTCAGGTCTGATGCCTGTACTATTCCTCGCCGCGGCGCTATTGGCGTTTGCCTTGCCGCGTTCGCCTAGGTTGCTGAAGTGGTCCGTCTGCGCGGCGATTGTTTCCTATCTGCCTTTTCTGGTTGGCGATGGCTTTGGCGGCGGGGCGCACCACGCGGTCCTTCTGTGGCCGCTTCCGCAGCTCGCTGTCGCTGTGGCGCTGTCCGACTCCCACGTCTGGACGGGCCGCTTCCGGGTCGCGCCAACGCTGCTGCTGGCCGCGACTCTGGTCGGCAACGCGGTCACGTATGTGAAGTTTCTGGAGCGAGTCCGGCGGAATGGCCCCACCGCTATCTGGACGGACGCCGTGACGGACCTCAACAAGACACTTAGTCGTTTGCCGGCTCGGGAATTTGTTCTCTTGGATTGGGGAATGCGTGATTCTCTGCGGCTCCTCTCACAAGGGGAACTCCCGTTGACGATGGGGACAGATCCGTTCCTGTCGGAAAGTCCAAACCTGGAGACCCTGGAACTCGCCGATCGGCTAGTCCACCAAGAAGGGAGCTACTTCGTCGATCACACTAACGGGAATCGAGTCTTTGCCGGAGTGAGGACGCATTTTGAACAATATCTAGAACGCGCCGGTCTTAGCGCGGTGACGATCGCGGTCGTCCCGGACGGTCACGGTCGAGCCGTGTTTGAAGTGTTTTGCCTGCAGTCGATTGATGCGCCGGCAGACTGTGCGAATTCGACCCTTTAGGGGCACGAAGACCGACTCTCTGACAGTCGCGGCTCGGATGTTTGGGTGTCGGGACCCGGGGCTTCCGCCCCGGGCTCGGATTCGGATTCGATCTATGCGAAGACGCGGAAGAGTTTGGTTAGAGGATCGAAAAAGCGGTCGACGACGCGTTCCTTCAGCGGGATGATCGCGTTGTCGGTGATGGTGATGTGCTCGGGGCACACGACGGTGCAGCACTTGGTGATATTGCAGTAGCCGATGCCGTGTTCGTCTTTGAGATCCGATAGTCGATCTTCGACGTCGAGCGGATTCATCTCGATGCCTGCGGTGTAGACGAAGAAACGCGGCCCGATGAATTCGTCGTGCAAGTGGTGCTCGCGCAGGACGTGGCACACGTCTTGGCAGAGAAAGCACTCGATGCACTTGCGAAATTCTTGGACGCGTTCGACGTCTTCTTGCATGACGCGCCAGCTGCCGTCCGGGGCGTCGGGCGGACGCGGCTTGAAGGGCTTGATCTTCTCTTTGACGCGATAGTTCCAGGAAACGTCGGTGACCAGGTCTTTCATCAACGGGAACGTGCGCATGGGCTCGATCGTCACGGGCTCCGAGACATCGATCTGATCCATGCGGGTCATGCACATCAAACGCGGTTTGCCGTTGATTTCAGCGGAGCAAGAACCGCACTTCCCGGCCTTGCAGTTCCAGCGGCAGGCCAGGTCGGGCTGCTGCTCGGCCTGGATCTTGTGCACCACGTCGAGGACAACCATGCCTTCTTGAAACTCAACCGGATACTCTTGAAGCTTGCCGGACTGGTGGCTGTCGCCGCGCCAGATTTGAAACTTTGCTGAGGGCATTGTGTTTCCTTTTTCTCCGGTTACTTCTGCTGCCAGTCGATGATCTCTTGCAGATCTTCGCGAATGGGAACGGTCGGGATGGGGACCACTTTCACGCTACCGTCCGCGGCCTGCACGCTTTGGTGGTTGATCTTGGCGTAGACCGGTTCCTTCTCGAGATAGTCGGCGCGGGCGTGCGCGCCGCGGCTCTCTTTGCGTGCCAGCGCCGATTTAGCGCAGGCCTCGGCGACGGTCAGCATGTTGGGCAAGTCCAAGCAGGTGTGCCAGCCGGGGTTGTACTCGCGGTTGCCGTTGGGCGCTGATTTCTCGGCGCGTTCGCGGAGCCTGGCGAGTTCGGCGATGGCCTCTTCGAGTTCGCTCTCGACGCGGACGATGCCGACCTTGTCTTGCATGAGCCTCTGCAATTCGTGATGGATGGTGAAGGGGTTCTCGCCGCCGACGCGTTCGAAGGGCGCAACCGCGCGTTGTCCCGAGGCCTTGGCTTCTTCGGCGCTGAAGCGGACTTCGCCGTTCTCCTTAGCGAACTTGACGGCGTATTCGCCGGCGCGCTTGCCGAAGACGATCAGGTCGGAGAGCGAGTTGCCGCCGAGCCGGTTGGCGCCATGCAGACCGGCGGCGCATTCGCCCGCGGCGAACAGGCCGGGCACATCGGTCATTTGCGAATCTGCATCGACGCGAATGCCGCCCATGACGTAGTGAGTGGTCGGACCGACTTCCATCGGCTGCTTGGTGATGTCGAGGCCTGCCAACTGCATGAACTGGTGGTACATGCTCGGCAGCTTTTTCTTGATGTGCGCCTCGGAGTCTTTGATCTTCTCTTTGATCCAGGCGATGTCGAGGAAGACGCCGCCGTGCGGGCTCCCCCGCCCTGCTTTGACTTCGCGCACGATACAGCGGGCTACGTGGTCGCGCGTCAATAGTTCCGGCGGACGGCGAGCGTCCTTGTCGCCGATGACGTAGCGCCAGCCCTCTTCGGGCGTATCGGCCGTTTGATTCTTGTAGAGCGGCGGGATGTCGTCGAACATGAAGCGACGGCCTTCGCTGTTCTTGAGGATGCCGCCTTCGCCGCGAACGCCTTCGGTAACGAGGATGCCGGCGACGCTGAGCGGCCAGACCATTCCGGTGGGATGGAACTGGACGAACTCCATGTCGATCAACGACGCGCCAATGCGGAAGGCCAGGGCCTGCCCGTCGCCGGTGTACTCCCAGCTGTTGGAGGTGACGGCGAAAGAGCGTCCGATGCCGCCGGTGGCTAAGACGACGGCTTTGGCGTTGAAGGCCTTGAAGCGTCCGAGTTCGCGGTCGTAGCTGAAGGCGCCGGACACGCGGCCATCGGTCTTAAACAAATCGACGACCGTCTGCTCCATGTGGACTTCGATGCCCAGGTGGACGGCGTAGTCTTGGAGCGTGCGAATGAGTTCGAGGCCGGTGCGGTCACCGACATGGGCCAGCCGCGGGTAGCGATGGCCGCCGAAGTTGCGTTGCAGAATACGCCCGTCGGGGGTGCGGTCAAAAACGGCGCCCCAGCCTTCGAGTTCGTGGACGCGCTCGGCGGCCTCTTTCGCGTGTAGCTCGGCCATGCGCCAGTTGTTTAGATACTGGCCGCCGCGCATCGTGTCAGCGAAGTGGACCTTCCAGTTGTCGCGGTCGTCGACGTTGCCCATGGAGGCAGCCATGCCGCCTTCGGCCATGACGGTGTGCGCTTTGCCCAGCAGGGATTTGCAGACCAGGCCGACCTTGACGCCGGACTGCGCCGCTTCGATGGCCGCGCGAAGTCCTGCTCCGCCGGCGCCGATTACGAGAACGTCGTAATCAAATGATTCGTAGTCCGACACTAGAAGAGCCTCCAATCGGTCCAGATGCCCATGGAGCACATGCGGACATACAAGTCAGTGAAGCCGACCCAGAACAAGCTCATCCAGGCGAATTTCATGTGGCGGCAGTTCAGGCTGCTGACGCAGTCGTAGGCGGTGCGCTGCACGGAACGTCCGGCCAGGGTGTCGCGAGCGCCGCCAATGAGATGGCGGAAGGAGTGGCAGCCGAGCGTGTAGGAACCGAGGAAGATGACGTTCAAGGTGAGCACGATGGTGCCCACGCCGATGCCAAATTGGACGGCGCCGCTGGCGTCGGTGAACCACATGGCCTTCCAAGCGTCATGCGCGAGCAGCAGGATGAAGATCAGCGCTAAGTACAGAAAGTAGCGGTGGATGTTCTGGAAAATCAACGGGAAGGTCTTCTCGCCGCGATAGGCGTTGCGCGGTTCGCCCACGGCGCAGGACGGCGGATCGGCCCAGAACGCTTTATAGTAAGCGCCGCGGTAGTAGTAGCAGGTGAAGCGGAAGCCGCCCGGCGCCCACAGGATCAGCAGCGCGGGCGAAAACGGCAGGATGGCCGGCCACCAAGAAGGTTGCGGGCCGAACCAGCTATGAGGCGAGTCGCCGAAGATCTCAGGCGAGTAGAACGGCGAAAGATAGGGGCCAAACGTGTAGTGGTTGCCCTGGAAGGCAGCCCAGGTCGAATACACGATAAATGCCGAGAACCCCAGGAAGACGACCAGGGGCTGAAGCCACCAAGCATCTTTCCGCGAAGTTTTGCCAAATCCCGCTTTCGTCAGCGGTACATCGAACGAACCCATCTGCCCTCCTCACACTGCGGCCAAGCCATCGAGCTTACTGATTGCGCGAGACTTATTGCAACTTAGAACACCTGCCGGCAGTTCTACGCAAAGGCGCCCTGTTTGCCCTGATCGACGATATATTCCGAAACCCTTACGGTATTAGCCATCATCGTCAGCGTCGGATTCTGGCACGCCGAGCTGGGCCAAGCGGCGCCGTCGACGACGAAGAGGTTCGGCGCCTCCCAGGCCTGGCAATACTTATTCAAAACGCTGTTGCCGGGACGATCGCCCATGCGGGCCGTGCCGACCTCGTGAATGGCGAAGCCGGGCACGGTTTCGTCCCAGCCTTCGCGAGCGACATCCTTGCAACCGCCAGCTTCGAGCATGCCGGCGATCTCGACCTGGGCATCCTTCGACATGAGGCGCTCGTTCTCGCCGTGTGTGCAAGAGACGCGCAGCGTCGGGATGCCCCAGGCGTCGACTTGATTGTGGTCGAGCTCGACGTGATTCTCGTAGCGCGGTAGATGTTCGACGAAGGCGGTGAGGCCCATCGACCAGTAGGCGTCGTCGCGCACGCGGCGTTTGTAGTCGGCGCCGAAACCGGGCGCGCCGGTGTTGAACGAGGGGCGCGAGGCGCCGGTCATGTGATAGCCGCGAATAAAACCGTTGGTCTCGGTGCGGTCGACGTTGCGAAAGCGGATGCCGACGATGTGATTGGGGCTGTTGGGCATGCCGCGCCAGCGCATTTCGCTCTTTTCCATCGGGACGCGACCGCGAACGCCGACCATCATGTGATCCATCAGGTAGTGTCCGAGGGCGCCGCTGCCGTTGCCCAGGCCGCCGGGGGCGGAGTTCATCAGAATGCGTGTGGACTCCAGAGTCGACGCGCCGAGGATGACGACTTTGGCGCGCACTTCGCGGGCCTGGCGAGTGAAGCGATCAAAGTAGGCGACGCCGCGGACGCGATCGGAGTTCGGGTCGGTGATGACGTGGCTGACGACAGAGTCGGTAAGCACGGTGAGGTTGCCGGTCCGTTCGGCCGCGGCCAAGGTCACGAAAGGGCTGGCGAAGACCGAATTCGTCGAGCATCCGCGATGGCAGGGGCCACAAGCATGGCAGGGCGGGCGGCCGTTGAGAGCCCGTGTGAGGACGGCGGAGCGGCCGTCGGTGATCACGCGTCCGAACTTCTTCATGACGCCGTCCTTGAGACGACGCTCGCCGCAGTACATGGCCAGCGGCGGCTGATAGATGCTGTCAGGCAACGCTGCCTGGCCTTCGGCTGTGCCGCTGCAACCGATGAAGCGCTCGACGGTTTCGTAGTGCGCTTCCATCTCGGCGGCGGTGATGGGCCAGTCGATGCCCCAACCGTCGCGGCTGGCGGCCTTGAAATCAAGATCGCTGTGGCGGAAGACGCCGCGTCCCCAGGCGAGCGAGCGTCCGCCGAGGGCGCGCAAGCGGATCCAACGGAAAGGCTTATCGTCGGGGTGCGAGTAGGGATTCTCGACGTCGTTAGCGAACCACTTGTAGTTGGTCTCCTCGCAGGCGTAATTCAGGCGCTGCATGGGCCGGTTGCGCATGAAGGCCTTGGAGAGGAAGCGATACTTCGTCTCGTAGGGCTGTACGTGCTCGGAGAAATCTTGCGGGGTGACTTTGGAACCCGCTTCCAGCACCGCGACCTTGAGGCCGGCTTCGGTGAGTTGCTTGGCCGCCCATCCTCCGGTAGCGCCGGATCCTACGATCACAGCGTCGAATTCGGTGCGGTTTCCGTCGATGATTTGCACTGGGGTCTCCTAGTAGAGTACCAACCTTAGGGGTCTGTCTAACAAACGGCTAGACTGGCCTTGAGACGATTCTAGATGGCTTTACGTCGAGTATTTGTAGACAGCGTAGACGATGGGCGCGCCGTGGCGAGCGGCCCGAGGGCGCATCACTTGGCGCGCGTGGTGCGCATGAAGGCGGGCGAAGAGGTCGAGGTTTCAGACGGTGTACAGGCCTGGACCGCGGTCGCCGAGTCGATCAGCCCGCGCGAAGTGGTCTTCACGACACTCCAGCTCCTGCCTGCGCCTGGCGCCGCGGCTCGCTTGGAACTGCACTTGGCGTTGGTCAAATTGCCCCGATTTGAGTGGGCGGTGGAGAAGGCGACGGAACTGGGCGTCGCAGCGATCGTGCCGGTCGCGGCCGAACGGAGCGATGGCGGGCTGGTGAAGGCGGCGCTGAAGCGTGTGGAACGCTGGGAGAGGATTGCCGAGGAAGCGGCGCAACAGTCGCGGCGCTTGGCGACGCCCTCCATTGAGACGCCGCTGACCTTGGCGAAGGCGCTGGGGCGTCCGGCGGAGTTGCGCTGCTTCATCGACTTCACCGGACAGGAACCGGCGGCGGGACTAATCGAAGGGCTTAGCTCTGCGGCGACCGTTGCGATATTCGTCGGGCCGGAAGGCGGCTGGAGCGAAGAGGAGTTGGCGCGGGCGCAGAACGCGGGGGCTGAGGCGATCTCGCTTGGGCCGAACGTTTTGCGCTCGGAGACGGCGGCGCTGGCGGCGGTCAGCATCATGGGACGGCTGCTGCGGACGATAGAATAGGCTCTCTTCGCCGTGAAACGATTCCTACCCTACATCGCGGCGATCGTTCTGGCACTGGCCTTTGTTGCCGCGTGGCGGACTGGGCTTTTCAGCGAATTAGGCGACCACGAAGCGCTGGTGGCGGCAATGCGCACGAGCGGCGTCAGGGGCTATCTGATCTGCGTGGCGATCCAGTTCGCACAGGTCGTGATCTTCATGATTCCGGGGGAGATCACGCAGTTCGCGGCAGGCTATGTGTTCGGCGCCTGGAAGGGCTTTACGCTTTCTTTGGCGGGCATCATGCTGGGATCGGCCACTGCCTATGGCTTCGGGAAGGTTGCCGGAAGGCCGGCGCTGAGCAAATTATTGGGCGAAAAAACGATGGATCGCATCGATCATGCGGTTCGTTCGCCGAAGGCGCCGACGGCGATGTTCTTACTGTTTCTGCTGCCGGGGGCGCCGAAAGACGCGATGTCCTATGGGGCCGGAGTGTCAGGATTTCCGCTGGGGAGATTCGTGCTGATCTCGAGCCTGGGCCGAATCCCGGCCTTATTAGCCAGCACGTTGATCGGCGCACAGGTCTACGATAGAGATTACGCCTCCGTGGCCGTCACGGCGGCAGCGGCAGTGGCCATGGTCCTGGCGTTTTGGCTATATCAGCGGAAGTCCGCCAGGCCTGGTTCCTAGAAAAATGAATTACGTACGCAAACGATTCCCGTGGATCTTCCGCGGCTCCGAGACGCCGTTGGGCGCCCGCACGATGGTCTCGGCCGTATTGGATGTATCCAGCGCGGCCATTCCGGGCAAACCGGACCCCGACTTACTGCTGGCGCGAGCCGAGGAGTTAGCCGAGCTGGGAGCGGATTTTGTGGACGTATGCGCCCTGCCCGCGCGGCCGACCGGCAAACGGATCTCCGCCGACGACGAACTGCAGCGCATCGTGCCGACGATCCGAAAATTGCGTGCGGCGGCCGCGTTGCCGTTCTTCGTGACGACTTACAACTCGGAGACCGCGGCGCGCGCGATCGAACTGGAAGCGGCAGGCATCCACGACCCCAGCGGCATCACCATTGACGCGCTCATGTCGCGGACGCTGGGCAACTCGGACGCGGCGCTGATCATCGGCCATGGCCCGGGCGGGGCTGAGAGCTGGGTCAAGCCGCGCCACATCCCGCACCCTGTCGAGTCGGTGACGGCGGATTTGGAGTCAGCGGTGAAGCGTGCGTTGGCCGGCGGCGTCGATCGCCGGCGTATCGTGTTGAGTCCCGGGCCGGGACTGGGCAAGCGTCCCGAGCAGAGCTTGGAGTTGCTTGAGGGGATGAGCGCTTTCGGCGGATTGGGACAGCCGGTTGCGGTTTCTCTCGCCGCGGACCTATTCCTCACTGAGACCATCCGCGCACCGGAGCCGGAATGGGAAGCGGGCGCGGCCGCCGCGGCGGCCCTGGCAGTTCGCAACGGCGTGCACCTGATACGGACAACGCACTTCGAGTCGGTGAAGGCGGCCGCTCGTTTGGCGGATCGCATCCTGCAGTTGATCGAAGGGGCCGCTGAGTAGCGGCGCGCTCACACCGAAAAGGATTCGCGGCTGTGCTCAGGCTCGCCGGCGGCAGCGCGTCGGGCGCCGTGTTCATCGAAAAGCGGTTCGTCGATGGGAAATGTCAATCCCGCGGCGCGGTACATCTGGTGCAGAGTCAGTCCCTCGTCGGTGCGTTGGAAATCGAGGCCGGATTCGCTGCGATCAATATCGACACGGTCGCCGGGGCGAATCTGTCCCGAGGCGACCAAGTTGGCCATCGGATGAACCAAGAGCCGCTCGATGGCCCGCTTGAGATGCCGGGCGCCGTACTTGGAGTCCGTTCCCGATTCGATGAGCAGCCGGCGGGCTTCGGGGCTGACCTGGAACAGACACGGCGTTCCCATCAAAATCAGCCGTTGCACCTGAGCCAGTTCCAGGTCGAGGACGCGTTGGAGTTCCTCATCGCCAAGCGAATGAAAGACGACCGTCTTGTCGATTCGATTCATGAACTCGGGTGAGAAACGCTTGCGTGCGGCCTGAACGCCGATGTTTTCGATTCGCTGCCGGAGAACGGTCTCACTCGTGGCCCCCACGAGGGGGAAAAGCCGACTCCCGGGCCTGCGAGGGCCTCCATCTCCTTGGCGCCGAGGTTGCTGGTCAAGAAGATGAGGCATTGGGAGAAGTCAACTTTACGGTTATCGCCGAGAGTGAGGATTCCCTTGTCGAGAACGCCGAGCAGCAGATGCCAAAGAGCGTCGCTGCCCTTCTCGATCTCATCGAACAAGACGAGCGAGAGAGGGACCTCGGCGGTGTGGTGTTGATCGAGAGCTTCTTGACTCAAGAGCGCCTGGGTTTCGCGATGCCCGAGGTACCCCGGAGGCGAGCCGACGAGCTTAGCGATCTCGTGACTGTGTTGGAACTCTGCGCAATCAATCTTGACCACGGCGGAGGCGTCGCTCAAGAGGACTTCCGCAGCGGCCTCCACGACACGGGTCTTGCCTGTACCGCTCGGTCCGAGGAAAAGGAAGTTGCCGACCGGACGCCCTGGAGCATTCATTCCAGCCACGAATGTCTGGTAGACGTTAACGATCTGATGGATGGCCTCTTGCTGACCAATGACCAGCCGTTGAATTCCGCGCTCAAGGCGTGAGGCGTCGTCTCCGGTCCAGCTGGGGTCCAGCGGCACGGGCAAAGCTTGATGAGCCAATCGAAGTCTCCTCGGATGTCGATCCGCAGGTTGAAGGGAGATTCCAGCTTGCACGTAAGTGTTATCGGCCAGAATCTACGCTCGCTTCAGCAACAACGGCGAAGCGAAGGGTAAGGCCGTGGCTGAAGTCATTTCCAGTGTAGAGACCGGCTCCAAATAAAATGACCGGCGGCGCGGTTAAGTTATTGCTGCGGCAAGAGATAAACGGTGAAGAACGACGGTCGGGCCGATGCGGGATTTGAAGTTGAGCGAGTGCATGCGGGTTCGGCTAGACTGAGGCATCGCACTGACATGTCGATCTCTACCCTTATCGTCGATGACGAGCAACTGGCCCGCGAAGAGCTCGCCTTCCTGCTGAAATCGCATCCGGAAGTCGAAATCGTCGGAGAGGCCGCCAACGGACTTGAGGCGATCAAGCTGATCGATGAGTACGAGCCGGATCTCGTGTTTCTCGACGTGCAGATGCCCGGCCTGGACGGTTTGAGCGTGGTCCGCAAGATGATCGAGCGCGGCGGCCGGCTGCCGTACTTTATCTTTGCAACGGCATTCGATCAGTATGCCGTGGAGGCTTTTGAGCTGGCGGCGGCCGACTATGTGATGAAGCCGATCGAGAAGTCGCGCTTGAGCAAGTCGATTGAACGGGCCCGGCGGCTGATCGAATCGCCGGACGACGCGACGGGCCAAGTCGAAAAGCTGTTGGCCCAACTCAGCGACAAGCGTTCGCCGACCAAACTCTTGGTTCGCAGCAGCAACCGGATGTTTCTCGTGGACGAAGCGGAGATCGCCTTCGCCACGATTGAAGAGGGCGTGATCACGGTGATCGCTTCATCCATCGAGGGGCTGTCGAATTACCGTACGATCGAGGACCTGCAGTCGCACCTCGACCCCGCTCTATTTTGGCGCCCGCATCGGTCTTACCTCGTCAATATCAACCGCATCAAGGAAGTGATTCCCTGGTTCAAGTCCAGCTACCAACTGCGGATGAACGACAAAAATCAGACCGCAATTCCGGTCAGCCGGGCTCAGACGAAGCGACTTCGAGAGCTATTCAAGCTCTGACTTTCGGTGTATGTCTAACCTTGCCGCGGCTCCATAGTGTGGAACAATATGGCATGTGTTCGGTTCTAGGGTGAATGGCGGGGCAGGACGAAGCACTCATCGTTGAGGGCCTGGGCAAGCAATACGCGACGCCCAGCGAGCCGCTAGTCGTGTTGAAACATGTCGACCTCAAGCTGAATAAGGGCGACGCCATGGCGATCATGGGCCCGTCCGGCTCGGGCAAGAGCACGCTCCTCTACATTCTGGGTTCGCTGGAGCAACCGACTTCTGGAACGTTTCGCCTGGGCGAGCAAGAGCCCTTGAAGATGTCGGCCGAAGGGCTGGCTGCATACCGCAACCGGAGCGTCGGCTTTATCTTCCAGGACCACCACCTTTTGCCGCAGCTAACGGCGTTGGAGAATATCCTGGTTCCGAGCTTGGCTTCCGCCCCTGCGAATCCGGCCGAAGTAAAGAAGCGAGCGCAGGGCCTTCTGGATCGCGTCGGATTGGCGGATCGCGCAACTCATTTACCTGCTGAACTATCAGGCGGCGAGCGGCAACGGGTCGCGATCGCTCGGGCGCTCATCCACCGTCCCGCCCTACTGCTGGCCGACGAGCCGACCGGAAACCTCGACCGCAAACGCGCCGACGAAGTCTCAAGCCTGTTACTTGAGCTTCAGCGGGAGGAAGCCTCGATTCTCATCGTAGTCACACACAGCATGGAGCTGGCGGAGCGACACCCGCTGCGCGCCGAGCTCATCGACGGCGCATTGGAGATGAATTAAACGTATGCAGCAAGTCCGGGTACTTGGAATCATTCTCGCCGGCGGCAAAGGCACACGGCTATATCCTCTGACCCGAGAGAGGAGCAAGCCTGCGGTTCCCTTCGGCGGCAAGTATCGGATCATCGACTTCGTTCTCAGCAACTTCGTGAACTCGGGGATCTATTCGATCTATGTGTTGACGCAGTTCAAGAGCCAGTCTTTGCTGCAGCACTTGAGAGAGGCCTGGCAGTTTTCGCCGTTGCTGCAGAATCAGTACATCATTCCCGTGCCCGCTCAGATGCGTCAGGGAGATCATTGGTATCGGGGAACCTCGGACGCCATCTACCAGAACATCCATTTGCTCGAACTTTCTCAACCGGAAATGGTTGCGGTGTTCGGCGCGGACCACATCTACCGCATGGATGTCTCACAGATGATCAGCTACCACAAGCAAAAGGGCGCTAAGGGCACGGTAGCCGCACTGCCCATTCCGGTTGAAGATGCACTCGAGTTTGGAACGATGGCCATCGACAAGGATTGGCGCGTCACTGAGTTTCACGAAAAGGTCGCCAACCCGCCGGAGATTCCCGGACGGCCGGGATGGACGTTGGCGTCGATGGGCAATTACTTGTTCGACAACGACATTCTGGTAAGCGAGTTGCGGCGCGACGCCGCCGACCCCTCTTCGGAACACGATTTCGGCAAGAACATGCTGCCGGACATGATCCACGAGCATCCCGTTTATGCCTACGACTTCCACAGCAACGTCGTACCGGGAGAGATGCCGGAGAATCGCGGCTATTGGCGGGACGTGGGTACGATCGAGGCGTATTTTGAGGCCAGCATGGACCTGCGCTCGGTCAAGCCATTATTGAATCTCTACAACTACAAGTGGCCGTTACGCACCGCCGAGTATCCGCAGGGGCCGTCGAAGTTCACGTTCGACGAAGAGGGCCGCCGCGGTCATGCCATCAACTCGGTGGTGAGCGAGGGCTGCATCCTCGCCGGCAGCGAGGTGCGAGATTCCATTCTCGGCCGGCGCGTATTTGCCGACAACGGCGCCCTGATCGAGAACTCGATTGTGATGGACGGTTGCCACATCGGAGCCGGCGCGAAGATTCGCAAAGCGATCATCGATAAGAACGCCAAGATCGAACCGGGGACCGTCATCGGCTTCAACGAGGAGGACGATCGGGCGCGCTACCAGGTATCCTCAACCGGCATCGTGGTGGTCGAGGGATTCCGTTCTTCGATCCCGGTTTCGCCTGCCGCTATCTAGCCCGTGTGGGCGAACCAGAAGGATCGGTTGACGCGGCGAAGCCTTACAATTAATACAGGCGAAACTTGCTTGTGCGCGTCATCTTCTCGTTGCTGCTGCTGGCGGGGCTGCTGCCCGGCCAAGCGGTCGAGAACTATGGCGCCGCGGTCAAAGCGCTCCGGCTGGATCCGCAACAATGCTATCGCGTCCGCGACCTCTTTCTAGAACGCGAGGATGTGAAGTTCTACTTCACGGACGGCCTGTTGATCTTTGCCGAGCCGATTGACGGCCGGGATGTCGGCGCGTTTTTCATCGCGCAAGAACCGATGGACTCCGCGGAGATCCTGGTTATCCCGCCGACGGGCCAGGAACGCTATTCGATGGCGTCTTTCACCGGAGACGGCGTCCTCAATCGGCCATTCAACCACGTCATGCTGTTATTTTCGGACGACACGGCTGACGTGCTCCGGGCGGGACTGAAAGCAAGTTCGCCCGCCGGCGCGGACCCGGATCAAGGCGCAGTCCTAAGCCGGCGATGGAGCCCCGTCTTTCGGAATCTGCTGGACAACGCCTCCGTCCGAATCGCGACCGACCTGCTGGCGGGCATACCCAAATCCGATGGTTTCATGGCAGCCGCAGTCGGCAGCGCGACAACGCGCTTCAACGTCATCATTGATCCGCGAGGAAAGGCCGATCACGTCTCGATCGGCCAGACGGTCCACAAGAACAATGCCGCCTATCAAGAGATTTGGAGCAGGTTCCCGGCACGCTCATTTCGGGACGGCACTCGCAAGCCGGTCGGTTTTGGCGGACGCATTGAAGCCTACGACCTCGACGTGAGCCTTGCCGACGACCTTTCCATTGCCGTTCTCGCCACGGCGAAATTGACGGTAACGGAGCCAGGACGCCGCGCGTTCCCGTTTAGCCTGTCGAGAAGGTTGGAGATCACCGAGGTCACCGTCGATGGTGCGCCGGCTGAGTTTCTGCATGAGACCGAAGAGGCTGCACTGCCCGGCGAGTTGGACTACAGTACGGCGTTGCTGGTTTTGCCTCAGGCGCCGGAGCCTGGCGCTACGTTGAATGTCCGTTTCCGCTACCACGGGCGCGTCGTGGAGCACACTGAGAACGACATTTACTTGGTTGGCAGCAGAACAAGTTGGTACCCCAGGGGGCAGTTCGAGCCCAGCGACTACCGGCTCACCTTTCACTATCCGGCGAGCCTGGATCTGCGGGCCACGGGCATATTGCGGGAAACGGTCGAGGAAGGCGAGCGCAAGACGTCGATCTATGAGACGGATCATCGTATCCAGCTAGCCGGCTTCAACTTGGGCCGCTACGTGTCCGAGGTCCGAGAGGTCGGCGATTATCGTCTGGAAATCCTCGCGAATCGGGAAATCGAGTCGCGTTTCCAGACCCATGAGCGGATCATCGCGACCCCGCCCTCGCCGCCTGCACGCCGTAGCCCGACGGAGAGGGCGACACAGAACTTGCTGCGGCTTCCGGTCCAGCCGACTCAGGCTCCGATCGAACAGATCCGGGAGGTCGCAGACACGGTGACCGGGTCGTTCGAGTATTTTCTCAGTCAGTTTGGACCGCCCGTTTCGCGAACCGTCTCGGTCACGCCGATCCCGAACGTTTATGGGCAGGGCTTTCCGGGACTGGTCTATGCCCCGACACTGAGTTACCTGGATCCGGCCAGCGCTCCGCTCATCAACTTAACGGCTCCGCAGCGGGCCTTCTACAAAGAAGCTCTGTTTCCGCATGAGATCTCGCATCAATGGTGGGGTAATCTCGTGACGGTCGATGACCAGTCGGACTCCTGGCTGGTGGAGGCGCTGGCAACCTACAGTGCGCTGCTGTATCTCGAACAACGATCCGGTCCGGGAACGATCGAACGCTTCCTGGGCTACTACCTAAACGATCTCCGGCGAGAGAACAGCGAAGGCAAAGCGATTGAATCAGCCGGACCTATCGTTCTTGGCGAACGATTGACATCCTCGCGATTCCCCAACGCTATGGCAGCCATTGTCTACGGTAAAGGCGCCTGGATCATGCATATGATTCGTGCGGCGATTGGCCCGGATTCCTTCGTGAAACTTCTCTCCGCCCTTCCCCAAGATTTCGGGGATCGCAATATGACGACGGAGGATTTTCGCGAGGCTGCCGCTGCGTATCTGCCGGCGGGTTCGCCGGATCCTGGGTTCAAAGATTTTTTTGATCAATGGGTATACGGCATCGGCATGCCGCGATTGAAAGTGCGTTGGTCACAAAAACAACAGCGCATCAGCGGCGTGATTGAGCAGCGGGGAGTACCCGACTATTTCTCAGCTCCGGTTACGCTTGAGCTGCGCACGTCCGGGGACGTCATCAGGAAAGTGTTGCGCACCGATGGACCCTCGACGGAATTTTCATTCGCGGTCTCGCAGAAGGTGCAACAAGTCCGCCTTGACCCGGACCGGGTTCTACTGGCTTTAATCGAGCAACCGCAATAGCGCCATGACAACCTCCGCCCTAGTCCCGACGAATTCTCCGCCGTTTCAGCTGGCTTCTGATTACGAGCCGCGCGGCGATCAAGGGGCCGCCATCGAGTCGCTCGTTCGGGGAATTCGCGACGGGGATAACTACCAGACGCTGCTCGGCGTGACCGGTTCGGGCAAGACCTTTACCGTGGCGAAGGTCATCGAGGAGTTGAATCGGCCTGCCCTCGTCCTGGCGCACAACAAGACGTTGGCGGCGCAGCTCTACCACGAGTTTCGTTCTTTCTTCCCGAATAACGCGGTCGAGTATTTCGTTTCTTACTACGACTACTATCAACCGGAAGCGTACATGCCGACGAGCGATACGTATATCGAAAAGGAAGCAACGATCAATGACGAGTTGGACAAGCTGCGACTCTCCGCGACGCGCTCGCTGTTTGAGCGCCGCGACTGCCTGATCGTCGCCAGCGTCAGCTGCATCTACGGTCTTGGTTCGCCCGATGCCTACTACGGCATGTTGCTGATGCTGGAGCAAGGACAGCAGGTGAAGCGCGAAGACATCGTGCGGCAGCTGGCCAAGATCCTGTATAAGCGACGAGACGGAGAACTCGAGCGCGGTACGTTTCGGGTGATCGGGGACGTGATCGAAGTCCAGCCGACGTACGACGATCATGGCTATCGAATCGAGCTTTGGGGCGACGAGGTGGACAAGCTTTCGCAGATCGATGTCGTAGCCGGTCAAGTGCGACAGACTTACCAGCGGCTGCCGATCTACCCGGCGTCGCACTACGTCATGTCGGATGAGACGCGGAACCAGGCGGTCGTGTCGATCCTCGAAGAGCTGGATTGGTGGACGGCCGAACTCCAAAAGAACGGCAAGCCTCTTGAGGCGCAGAGGCTAAGCCAACGCGTGCAGTTCGACATCGAGATGATGCGCTCGATCGGCTTCTGCCACGGGATTGAGAATTACTCGCGGCACTTCTCGGGCCGCCTGCCGGGAGAGCCTCCGCCGACACTGCTGGACTATCTGCCGCAGGACGCGCTGCTGTTTATCGACGAGAGCCACCAGACCGTGCCCCAGCTGCGGGGCATGTACAAGGGCGACCGGGCGCGCAAAGAGAACCTAGTGCAATTCGGGTTTCGCATGCCTAGCGCGATGGATAATCGGCCATTAACCTTTGAGGAGTTCGAGAACCGCATCGGCCAGGCGGTCTTTGTGTCGGCGACCCCGGGACCGCACGAACTTTCGAAATCAGGCGGGGTGGTGGTCGAGCAAGTCATTCGACCTACCGGCCTGCTCGATCCGCCGGTTGAGATTCGGCCGGTTCGCGGGCAAGTCGACGACCTATTAGAGGAGATCCGCATACGCGTCGAAAAGAACGAGCGCGTGTTGGTCACGACATTGACCAAACGGATGGCCGAGGACTTGGCGGAGTACTACGCCGAAGCGGGAGTAAAATGCCGCTACCTGCACTCGGAGGTCGACACGCTCGATCGCGTGAAGACGCTGCAGGACCTGCGTCGCGGGGAGTTCGATGCCCTGATTGGCGTCAACCTATTGAGAGAGGGCCTCGATTTGCCGGAGGTCTCGTTGGTGGCGATCTTGGATGCGGACAAAGAAGGGTTTCTACGGTCGTCCGGCGCACTCATCCAGACGATTGGCCGCGCGGCGCGCAACATCAACGGCCGAGCGGTGCTCTATGCCGACCACATGACCGACAGCATGACGAGGGCCATCGACGAAACGGACCGCCGCAGAGAGGTTCAGCGCACCTATAACGAGGAGAACGGGATTACTCCTGCCGGCATTTCGAGGCCAATCGATATGACGTTGGCGCGTATTGTCGAAGCCGATTACGTCCAGGTGACGCTTCCCGAAGAGGCTGAAGACAAGCAGCCGGAGACGGCCGCGGAAGGTTGGCAGCTGATCGGTCGATTGGAGAAGCGCATGTCAGAAGCGGCCAAGGCGTTCGAGTTCGAGCAAGCGGCTGCGTTGCGTGACAAGATCGCCCAACTGCGCCAGCAATTCCCTGATAGACCGAACGACGGGCAGTGAGGTTCGACGACTGTGCGAAGCTTATTGCAGGTTTGCTCGGTAATCGAGATGAAGAGTTCGATTTGCTTGATGTTGCTGCTGCTCGCGCCCGTCTTGGTTCGGGCGCAACACAAGCCAACCGAAGCGAAGACGCAGCCGAAGTTGGAGATCAATTCGGCCTCCCAGACTGAGTTGGAGACCCTGCCGGGCATTGGACCTGAGCGGGCCGGTTGGATGGTCGAGACCCGGCAAAAAAACGGAGCATTTCGCTGTGTAGACGAGCTTCGAGCGATGCCGCGTCTTTCCGATCGTCAGTTTGAAGCGCTGCAGCCCTTGGTCTTCGTGGCAAACCCGGACGCTCGTTGTGGCCTGGAGTCGGGACGGCGAACAGATTAGCGAAGATGTCGCGTGTACAACGGCCAAGTCGTCTCTTACCGCTCCTCGCGACCATCCTGCTGGTTGGGCCGCTTTACGGCCAGCAGCCTTTGCGGGTGGGCGTCGCCCTTTTCCCGCCGAATGTTGTCCGGGCCGACGACGGCCGGCTGGAAGGTTTCGACATCGAACTGTGGCAGGAGATCGCGCAGAACGCCGGCCTCCAATACAACTTCGAAGTGCTGCCTCTATCCGATCTGCTGACTGCGGTGGAAGAGCGCCGTGTGGACCTGGCGTTGGCAGGAATCAGCGTCACGTCTGCACGGGAAGCGCGCATGGACTTCAGCCACCCCTATATGACGGCAGGGATACGCATCCTCACGAAATCGGACGATAGCCCAAAGCTGCTGCGCTACGCTAAAACTGCGTGGGGATCCGGCGCCGGGCGCGCGCTTGCCTTTCTGGTCGGCTTTATCCTGATCTGTGCGCACGTATTCTACATCGCGGAGCGCGGCTCGAAGTCGGTCTCACGAAGTTATCTGCCGGGCATATTTGAATCCGCATGGTTCATCGTGGCGACGATGACGACGGTGGGCTACGGCGACCTCACGCCACATCGCTGGTTGGGGCGATTTGTCGCATTCGTGGTGATGGTCACGGGGATTGGCTTGTTCGGCGTTTTGGTGGCGGATCTATCAACAGCGATGACGCTGCAGCAGTTGCAGGCGCGGATCACCGAACCGAGCGATTTGGCGGATCACAGTGTCGCCACAGTGCGAGGATCCACCAGCGTCGAAGTGGCGCGCTCGTATGGCGCGTCGGTGGTGGAAGAGGATTCCATCGAGAGCGCTATCGCGATTTTGAACGAGGGCAAGGTCGACGCCATCGTTTTCGACGGCCCGCCCTTGTTGCACTACTTGCAAATGCATCCCGATAGCTCCGCAGTGCTGGTTCAAGGACAACTCACCGCCGAAAACTACGCTATCGCCGTCCCGACGGGCAGCCCTGTACTGGAAACGGTGAATCGTTCGCTGCTCACTCTAGAGGAGACGGGACAACGCGACCGGCTGTACGCCAAATGGTTCGGCGTGAATCCCTAGCCGCCGTCGCCCTCACGATACAATCGTGGCTTACATCATGACCGCTTCTTCCACCTATTCCGAAGACGTTTTGGCGCGCGCCTCAAAGATCAAGCTTTTGCTGATGGACTGTGACGGCGTACTCACCGACGGGCGCATTTATTTCTTACCGAACCCCGACGGTACGGTCGGCGAAACGAAATGCTTCGACACGCACGACGGGATCGCCTTGCAGTGGGCGTACCGCAACGGCATCGACACGGGCATCATCTCCGGCCGAGGCGGCATCGCGGTGAAAGAACGCGCACGCTCGGCAAAAATGAGGTTTTTGTTTGAGGGCAATACGGAGAAGTTGCCGCTGTTCCATCAGGTCGTCCAAGAGACCGGCTACAGCGCCGAAGAGATTGCCTACGTGGGCGATGACGTAACGGATCTGCCGATTCTCAGACGCGCCGGCCTCTCAGCAGCGCCTTCAAATTCTCGTCAAGAGATCTTGAACCTCGTTCATTATCGAATTCCGACCCCTGGCGGAAGCGGCGCCGTTCGTGACGTCATCGAGCTGCTGCTAAAGGCTCAGGGCAAGTGGGACGACGTTTGGAACCACTACGACGTCTAGTAAGCGCATGAGCGCGAAGAGACAACAGCCGCCTCCACACAAGCCAGCCGGCAAGGACACGCCGGTCAACCGATGGCGCGCCACGCCGTGGCTTTTTGCCCTGCTGGTGATCGTCACTGGAGTAGCCGCCTACTGGCCTGCGACTTCGGGCGGCTACGTGTTGGACGACTTCGATTTGCTGGAACCAGGGGCGCCGATGCGCGCACCTAGTTTCCGGGCGTTGCTAGGACCCGAACGGCCGATCGTCAAAATGAGTTACCTGGCCAATGCGCGGCTGGGCGGCTTTGACCCGAGCGGGTTTCACCTGGTCAATATACTGATTCACTGCCTGAACGCGCTCATTCTTTGGCGGCTGCTGGCCGCACTGTTCGCTGTCGGCAGGATTCCGGAGCGCGCTGCGGCCATCCGCGATCTGTTCGTCTACGGGATTCCCCTGCTCTTCCTGCTGTCGCCCATCCAGACCGAATCGGTCGACTATATCAGCAGCCGGACAGAGTTGCTGGCGGCCGTGTTCTTCCTATTGGGGCTGTGGGGATTTATCGTTTACCGCGAACGGCGTCCTTGGGCGGCGGCAGCGATCGTGTTGGTTTGCCTGGTTCTCAGCGTTCTCAGCAAGCAGGACAAACTGGTCCTGCCGGCCGTCGTGCTGGTCATGGATTACTTGATCCTTTCCGGATGCGACTGGCGCGGTTTGCGCAAGAGTTGGCCGCTGTACGGGACCTTGGCGGCAGGCGTCGCGGTGGGAGCGGTGTTGGTGATCCGGCCTATCTTGTTCGTGCAGAGCGCGGGCTTTCGGCTCGACTGGCAAACCTACCTGTTCACGCAATTTCGGATGTACTTCCGCTACTTGGGTCAGCTCGTTTGGCCGTTTCATTTGAACCTCGACCCGGATATCGCACCATCGCACACGTTGTTGGAACACGGTTCCTGGATTGCGCTGCTGCTGCTCGCGGCCATCGCCGCAGCGATTCTACGCTGGCATCGCAAGATTCCGCTGGTTGCATTTGGGGCGCTGTTCTTCTTCATCATGTTGACGCCGACGACGAGCTTCTTCCCACTGCTGGACTTCGCGGCCGAGCGGCGGCTCTATTTGCCTTCCATCGGTTTTTTCGTCGCGGTTCTCGCTGCCTTGTCTTACCTCCGGCTGAGTCGGCGATCCGTACTGCGCGTGAGTCTGGCGGCAATTCTGGCCGTCTATGCGGCTGGGACCTTCCAGCGCTCACGAGTCTGGGCAGACGATCTAGCGCTTTGGCAGGATACAGTCACCAAGTCTCCGCAAAAGGCGCGGCCCTGGGGCTGGCTGGGCCGCATCTACGACGGCCGCGGGCAGCAACAGCAAGCAGAGCAAGCCTGGATCCGGGCGGAGCAAGTAGTCCAACCAGGCTCTCTCGAACAGGCCGCGCTGCTCGGTAACCTGGGCCTCGCCGCGGCGCGCAAGAAGGAGTACGCGCAAGCCGTCGACTACTACCAGAAGGCCTTGAAAATTCGACCCTACCGGCCGACGGTGCGCGCCCAACTCGCCGTGGCATTGATTCGCTTGGGGCGCACGGAAGAGGGCTGGCAGCAGTTCGAGAGAGCCATCGGCAAGTCCACCGGCTCCTATGAAGTGCTCCTGCTTCGCGCCCAGGAGTACTATCTCTCGGGCCGTTACGCGAAGGCTGCGCAAGATTACCGGATGGCGCTTGAGTTGCTGCCCGAGTCGGAAGAGGCGCAACAGAATCTCGCAGTCGCCGAGAGGGCTGCGCAGCAGGCAGGGCAACGCCCCTAAGGGGTATCCGCTCTCTTACGCAGCCGCTGAGCTAGCGCGGACAATTGATCCTTGTCGTGCCAGTCGGCAGCGGCCTGGCGATTGATGCTTTCCAGCTCGGAGCGAAAGATTCGGACAGCCCTGGGGGCCGCGATGCCGATCTTAACTGCTCCGGCGCGTACATCCAAGACGGTGATTTCGATGTTCTCTCCGATTCGGACAGACTCGCCCACATGGCGGCTCAGCACCAGCACAGCTAGCCTTCCACGAGCGGATGCAGCGTCGCGTAGGGACTGTCCACGGCCGCGACCTGGCACCCTCGATTGTTCTCGGCGTTGATCACGATCGGGGCGGCTAGGTTGCAGTAGGGGCCGGCATCGTTGCCCATGAGCAGTACGGCGAGGTACAACAGCGACGATTCGTCGTACTGCTCGGGAATGGCCAGTTCGGCCCGATCGTCTTCGTCGAGTTTTACCTCATAACTGGCAATCACGCTACGGCAAGGGATCGCGGGCAGGCCGATATCCGGGCTATCGACGCTTTGCAGCAGCACGATCGGCTCCAGCCCATCCGGCTTAAGGATGACGAACTGGTGGGCGTCGAGACCGGGGAGGCCCCGGCTGAAGGTCAAAACCGCACTGTCTGGAATATCGCCGATGGAGCCCCATACTGTCAGGCAAGATCGACAGAAGCCGCCGGCCGGAATAGGGGAACTACGGACTAGTAGGCGCCGCGCCAAACGCCGCGGCCTTGAGGCGTGTCGGCGTAGAGCGAAAACTTCTGGACCTTGACTGTGTCGGGATCCAGGCTTTGACCTTCCGGGTTGCGGAAAACTTGGGTCAGATAAGTACTGGTGGTGTTGGGACCCATCTGCTGGATACGGAATCGGTAACCGCCCTCCGCCCCGCCCTCGTTGACCACGATCACGACGCTCTTGAGGGTTAGGTTCGAATGGTTCTCCACCACCATTCCCGTACCGACGAATCCGACCACCACCCCCGCGATCTGAACAGTCGCCAAGGCAGGATCGTCCGAACCTTCGAGTGTCCCTGGGGCGTCAGCGTCGGCGCCGCTGCACCCAGCTGCTAACGCGGCGAGGAGAACGATGACAAAACGAAAGCCGGCTAGCCGGAACGAACCCGACCGCGGCAAAGATGCACGGCAATCTCTCAAGGCGCTTTAACTACGGTAACCACCTCGACGAAGCCTGTAAAGCATAGAAAAACCTTAGATTAGACCTGCTAGGGCGAGAGCAATTGATTGACGCCAAAGGCGCATACATATGCCAGCGCCGTCATGTAAGTGAACTGAATGATCGGCCAGCGCCAGCCGCCCGTTTCCCGGCGAACCACTGCCACCGTCGACATGCACTGCATGGCGAAAGCGAAGAAGACCAGCAGGGCTGCAGCGCCGCCGATACTGAGATCGGCCTGCAAGGCGGCCTGCAACCCATGGGATGTCTCGTCTGCCGACTCCATTCCATAGATCGTGCCCAAAGTGCCGACGATTACTTCCCGCGCCGCCAACGAAGTAATTAGCCCGATGGCAATCTTCCAATTGAAGCCGAGCGGGGCCACCAGCGGCTCTATAGCCCGCCCCAGGGTTCCGGCCAAGCTGCTTTCGATCGCAGCGGGTTGACCATTCACCATAGGCACGGTCGCTAGGATCCAAAGAAGCACTGTCGTGCCGAGGATGATCGTGCCGGCTCGCCGTAGGAATACTTTCGAACGGTCATACAGGCGCAAGCCAATGCCCCTGAACGAGGGCATCCGATAGGGAGGCAGTTCGAGCATGAACGGCGTCCGAACGCTCTTGAGCACGGAACTCTTCAACAAGCTCGCGGTGCCGAATGCGGCCAGAAAGCCGATCAAATAAAGACCCAGCATAGCGCCAGCCCGCGTACCGATCGGTCCCAGCAGCGGCCGCTCGGGAATGAACGCCGCGATCACCAACGTATAGACCGGCAATCGTGCCGAGCAGGTCATGAACGGGGCGATCAGTATCGTGGCAATACGGTCGCGCTTGTTCTCAATCGTCCGCGTCGCCAGAATGGCCGGAACCGCGCAAGCGTAGGCGGAAAGCAGCGGGATAAACGACTTGCCTTGCAGACCCACCTTGGCCATCGTCCGATCGGCGATCAGGGCGGCGCGAGCCAGGTAGCCCGAGTCCTCCAGAACCCCGATGAACAGGAACAGAACCAATATCTGCGGCAGAAAGACGAGGACGGATCCGACGCCGCCCCAAACGCCCTCAACAAGCAGAGACCTCAACAAGCTAGGCGGCAAGCTCGATTCAATCCAGCCGCCGCTCATGGCGATCAGCGCTTCGACGCCGTCCATCAACGGCTGCGCCAGGGTGAAGATCGACTGAAAGACCGCCACAACGACAGTCAAGAACACTAGCGGCCCGGCGACGGGATGCAGAAAGACTGCGTCCAAGCGGCGCGTCCACTCAGGCGGCGCCGGTTGACGGTAACCCGCCTTGTTATTCGCCTCGACCGCCCACGCTCTGCAACCGGGCACGTTCTGCAGCACGGGCAGTTGCACCGGCGGCGGCGCCCCAAGGCGACCTTCAAGGAATTCCCGTAGCGGCTCCAATCCCTCGCCGGTCTTGCCGCTCAGCAGGGCCACAGGCGAACCGATTCTCTTTGAGAGTTCGTTGACGTCGAGCGAGCCGCCGCGCTTGCGCATGTCGTCGGCCATGTTCAACACGACCAGAGTCGGCATGCCCAGCGCGATGATCGGCGCAGCCAAGGTGAGATGCCGATTGAGGTTGGTGGCGTCCAATACCAAGACGACTGCGTCGGGGCGCTTGATGCCCGGGACCTTGCCTTGCAGGACGTCGTGGGTGATGACTTCGTCTTCTGACCGCGGCTCCAGGCTGTAGACGCCCGGGAGATCGACTACGTCGACCTCAAGCCCGGCGGTCAGCTTCGCGGTGCCGACTTTCTTTTCGACCGTTACGCCGGGGTAGTTGGCGACCTTTTGGCGCAATCCGGTGAGACGATTAAAGAGAGTGGATTTGCCTGAGTTGGGGGGGCCAACCAACGCCACCAGCCGCCGGCCGAAGCCGCCGGACGCGGTTGGGTCTACGACCTCAGGATGGCAAGAAGCGGCCATTATCCCCGCTGCGGCAACGGCTTCAACAGTATATGCAACGCTGTGTCACGTCGCAAAGCTATCTCCGAGCCGTCAACCAGGAATACCCTCGGGTCGCCGAATGGCGACCGACGCGCGTACCGTATCTCGGCGCCGGGCAAAAAACCCAGCTCCATCAGACGCCTGGAGTCCCCTTCTGGGAGGCTAATGGAATCAACAATACCCTGCTCGCCTAACTGCAACTCAGTTAGGCTGCGCAATGGCTCAGCAGGGATCGCCGAAGGGGCTTGAAGCGGGTCGCTCAAAGCCCCTTCAGTATCGATCTATCTGCAATTCATTGTCAAACAGGTCGACTAGGGGCCGACAGGGATTTGGATGATCTTTTTCTGGATGGCGTACTGCACCAGTTGCGCCTTGTTGTGGATGTCCAGTTTGCGCATCAAGTTGAACTTGTGAGCTTCAACCGTCTTGACGCTGAGATTCAAGTGCTGGGCGATCTCCTTGACGGACTGGCCTTCGGCCAAGAACTTCAAGATCTCCTTTTCGCGCGGCGTCAAGGTGGCAAAACGCGGTTGACGATGGGTCGACTTGATCCGCGAGCGGAAGTCGTCCACCAACTGCGAAAGCATCTTCGGACTCAGGTAGCTGCCGCCGCGATGCACGTCGCGAATGGCCGCGAGCAACTGGCCGGCAGGCGAGTCCTTGAGGACGTAGCCGCTGCCGCCAACTTCCATGCACTCGACCAAGTAATCTTCGTCGTCGTACATCGTCAGGAACAGAATCTTCGTCTCGGGACGCAGCTTCTTGATTTGCCGCGTGGCTTCAAAGCTCGACAGCCCCGGCATGCCGATGTCCATCAGCACCACGTCCGGGCGAAGCGCCGGAACCGCGTCCACGGACTCAGTACCGTTAGCAGCCTCCCCGACCACCTCGATATCCGACTCGTGTTCCAACATGTTCAAGATGCCTTGACGAAACAGAGTGTGATCGTCAGTCAGCAGGATTCGAATTTTCGACATTGCTATTCTCCTCGGCTCCTAGTAACCGAATCCGGACGAATTGTCCGCTCCTTCCAAAAACAAAACAGTCGCTCCCGTTAGACGGGAATGGCGATCGACACCTTCGTACCCTCTCCGGGGTTTGTCTGAATGTCGATGTCGCCGCCAAGCAAAGCAACCCGCTCGCGCATCCCGGCCAGGCCGAACGATTCGCGCTTACGAGCCGCATCCTTCACATCAAAACCAACTCCGTCGTCCTGCAACCTCATGCAAACCGAACCGTTCTTGCGGCTTACTTGCAGGCTCACGTTATCGGCGCAGGAGTGCTTGACCGCGTTGGTGAAACACTCTTGAACCAACCGATACATCATGATCTTGGGACCTTCCGGCAATTCGTCGAGTTCCGACATGCGAACCCGAACTCGTCCCGGGAACGTGCGTCCCAAGTTCCTCACAAACTGTCTGATGCTGGCGGGTAACCCAAGCGCCTGGAGGACGCTGGGGCTCAGCGCGGAAATCAGGCGGCGCATCTCGACGATGGTGTCCTCGACCACCTTGCGCGTATCCGCCAACTTGGCGCTAGCCTGCTTGTTTGCCTCGCCCTGAACCATGCCCTCGATCATTTCGAGGTACAAGCGGACGACCAGCAAACTTTGGCCGACTTCGTCGTGGAGTTCGCGGCTAATCCGTCGGCGCTCCTCTTCTTCAACCTTCATCATGTGCTCGCCGAGCGCACGAATCTGCTCCTCGCGTTCGTGCAGTTCTTCAAGCAATTGCGCTTTGTCGATAGCCAGAGCGCAACGCTCGGCGATGGCCTCGAAAAGCTTCATCTCACGGGGCAGGCAGTTGTACTCGTGGGAGAAGCCGAGTTCAACGACGCCGGTAATCTTGCCGCGTACGGCCAAGGGCACGGCCCACAGGCTGTGGAAATTCTGGCGGATCTTGCCGGATTTAACACGGGCGTCGTCGGCAACCGAAACGATGACCTCGGCCTTGCCGGACGCGGCGACTTCGC
The DNA here is from genome assembly GCA_963805925.1 of uncultured Acidobacteriota bacterium. Taxonomy (GTDB): domain Bacteria; phylum Acidobacteriota; class Terriglobia; order Bryobacterales; family UBA6623; genus CAMPKL01. The sequence goes on along the minus strand of CAWDWB010000010.1, from coordinate 216,661 downwards.
CGGCCAGTCCTTCACCGACCTTCGTATCAAAGCAGCCCGCCATCGGATCGCTCATTCCCTTCCAGGCTTTTACCGTCAGTTGGTCCGAATCCGGTTCGGTAAGCAGAATGACGCCGCCATTGGCGCGAAATGTTCTGGTTAGGGTCTCCAGGACGCGTTGGAGCAGTTCTTTCACGCGGAGCGTTTCGAGCTGGTCCTGTAGTACGTCATAGAACGCGGCGGCCTCTAAGTCGCGTACGTGGTAGTACGCGTTGTTGAGCGTCAACTTGATGCCGAAGTAGAGGTGATCTAGGGCAGAACCGTAACTGGCATGATCTTTGGGAAAGGCCTTTTTCAGTTCTGGGCCAAAGGCCCGTTCGTACTCGGCCACAGACGCCAAAACCTTTGCTGGAGGCACATCGAGCTTCGCCAGCCGGCGAGCGTGATACTCCACATTCTCGAAAAACTCTTCCAACTTGCCTGCTGCAAGCAGCTCCAACCAGGCGCCAGGATTTATCGAGGCCAATGCCCGCTGACGAGAGGCGTCGAGCCGCTCATCAAACACTCCCTTGAGACGCCGGCGCCAACGCGCCTCAATCGTACTAGCAGCAGGTCCTAGCTTAGCCGCTAGCCTGCGTAGATCCTTCTGGACCTTCTTGCTTAGGACGACCCCGTCCTGCGATAGGACTGGCGTACGCTCTAGGTCTCTTAGCATTACCACCGCGAGTATACAGCCCTTTAGCATTCCTGCCAAGGGTTTCCCTTAATTTTCAGTGTTTTAACTCAAGCGGAAACCAAGGGTGTCCCTAAATGTATCGGACCAAAACCACCCTACACGTTATGGTACTTTGGTACTGATCGAGGACCTGATTCCGGGACTCCTGAACTCTCAACTCAGTGCAACCCCTTTAGGGTCAACGTGCCATAATGTTTTGAGTCCCCTAGAGAGGCAACTGTGGCAACCATTAAGCGCAAAGACCTAAAGCACGATAAGTTCGTTGAAGAAGTGGGTCGGGAGATCCAATACTTCACCGAACACCGTACGACCATCGTCGTTGGGTTGGCAGTTGCGGTCATCGCGATTGTCGGCGGCGGTTGGTTCTATAGCCACCAGCAGAGTCAACGCCTGGACTCGATGGCCGCCCTTCAGGAGGCTGCCGTCATGTTCAGCCGGCCTGTGTCGGTTGATCCTCAACCTGGCACGCAGGCTTTCGTTACGTCAGGCGAGCGTGTGCGCGAGGTATCCGCAGCGCTGGAGAAGGTCAAGACGGGCTTTCCCGGTACCAAGGCGGCCGCCGCGGCAGACTACTACTACGCGCTGTTTGATATAGAAGCCGAGGACTACGCAGCTGCCAAGACGAAGCTCCAGTCGGCGATCGCCGGCGCCGATGCCGAGTACGCTTCGCTGGCCCGTCTGGCCTTAGCGGACGTTCTCGCCGCCGAAGGCGACGTTGCCGGCGCCCGCTCCGAATACGAGAAGTTGGTGAGCAACCCCACCACCGTGGTTCCCGCTTCGCGCGCCAAGTTGGGTCTCGCCCGGACCATTGCCGAGAGCGATCCCGCCGGGGCCCGGTCACTGCTGCAAGAACTGGTAGACGCCACGGGGCCGGCCAGTACCATCGCAGCGCAGGAACTCCGCAACCTTCCGCAGAGCTAACCCGCCGCGACTTGCCATGCTCCAACGGCTCCGCTTCGATCCGTCACAGAGTCGAGGCCGACGCCGTCCAGAGCCGGAACACCCGTACCGCAATCCGTTCCAACGCGATCGCGATCGGATTATCCACTCCCGCGCCTTCCGACGCATGCAGGAGAAGACTCAGGTCTTCACGGCCCCGCTTTCGGATCATTTCCGGAACCGTTTGACGCACACCATCGAGGTCTCTCAGGTCACCCGCACGGCAGCCAGGGCGCTGGGCCTCAATGAGGATCTCGCCGAAGCCCTAGCTCTGGGCCATGACCTGGGGCACCCGCCGTTTGGCCACGCCGGCGAGGCCGCGCTGGATCGCGCAATGCGCCGCTACGGTGACCGCTTTGACCACAACATCCACTCGCTTCGCATTGTGGAGCGCTTCGAACGACGCTACGCCGCGGCGCCGGGGCTTAACCTAACTTTCGAAGTACGCGAAGGCCTGCTCAAGCATTCCTGTGACTTTACCGAGGCCGAGCACCCCGAGATGGCCGAGTACTTGCTCACTCTGCGTCCCCTGCTTGAGGCGCAACTCATTGACCCAGCCGACGAGATTGCCTACAACTGCGGAGACCTGGACGACGCGGTCGAAGCCAAAGCCCTAGAGATCGATGTCGTCTGTTCTGAGATTGAATTGTTCGGCGAGCTTTTCGCGGAAGCCCAAACCTCCTACCCTGAAGCTCACCGTTGGGATTGGTTCAATGAGGCGCTGCGCCGGCTGCTGAACTTCTTCGTCTCCTCGCTCATCGAAGGAACCAAATCCGCCGCGGAAGAGGCAGGTGTGGAGCAGGCGGACGACGTCCGCGAACACTCGGGACGCCTCGCCCGACTCATGCCCGATGCCTCCCAAGCCGCAAAAGCGCTCAAGCAACTGCTAAGCCGCGAAGTCTACAAATCCCCTGCCGTGGCCGAACGCGGGGAACGGTCCGTCGAAAAGCTCGACGCCGTCTTCGCCTACTTCATGGAGCACCCTGAGAGCCTTCCCCGCCCTTATCAGGAGCAGGCCGAGCAGGAATCGATGCAACGGGCGGTGTGCGACTACATTGCCGGCATGACCGACACGTTTCTGCTGAGGCGGCATCAAGAGATCGCACAAGAGCTGGCCTAAGCTCCAATCCGGCATACTGAGTGGCGAACCATCGCCATGCCAGACGCCTCCACTCACCTTCACGCTATTCCTTCAGATCCTGCGGCAGCGCCTTTCCTGCGGCTCATCTATGCGGCATGGACCGACGGTGAGCTCACGGATGATGAAATTCGCTCCGTGCAGACCCACATCGCCTCGGCAAAAGGGCTCTCAGAGACAACCCGCGCAGACCTGATGTCCTGGCTGCAGCCGAATCGTCCGCCCTCCATCGAATCGCTGCAGACTCTGCTGAAACCGATGCACGGCGATCTAGCCTCGGTCAGCGAGCCGCGGCCAAAAGCCGCGCCGCCGGCTTCAAATGCCGGCGCCTCTTTCTCTGTTTCGGCGCTGCAAGCCATTGTGGCAGGCAAACGTGCGGCAACCCGGCGGCGCGTATTGGATATCGTCAGCGGTCCCAGATTTGTACGGCGTTTCGGGCTCAGCAAAGAGGCCCACCGCGAGCAGGTTCTCGAACAACTCAAGGTTTTGGCGGCGGAAGGCATTGGCGCGCTGTCTTATCCCGAAGAATACGGCGGCTCCAACGACATGGGCCGTTTCGCGGTCGCTTTTGAAACCACTGCCTATTACGACATCAGCCTCACGATCAAGTTCGGCGTGCAGTTTGGGCTCTTCGGCGGCACGATCCACGCGCTCGGCACCAAGCGCCATCACGATCTTTATCTGCGCCAGGCCGGAACCGTTGAGCTCCCTGGCTGCTTCGCCATGACCGAGCTGGGCCACGGTTCCAACGTCGCCGACATCGAGACCACCGCAACTTATGACCCGGCGCGCGGCGAATTTGAAATTCATACGCCGACCGATTCGGCGCAGAAGAACTATATCGGCAACGCTGCCGTTCACGGACGATTGACCGTGGTCTTCGCGCAGCTCATCGTCGGCGGCGAGGTGCAAGGCGTCCACGCACTGCTGGCTCCGATTCGAGACAATAGCGGCGCAACGATGCCGGGCGTGCGCATCGAGGATTGCGGTCAGAAACTGGGACTGAACGGCGTCGACAACGGGCGCATCTGGTTTGATCACGTCCGCGTGCCGCGTGAGAATCTGTTGAACCGATACGCCGACGTGACGCCTGAAGGCGAATATGTCAGCCCGATCGACAGCCCTTCCAAGCGCTTCTTTACGACAATTGGGGCGCTCGTCGCCGGCCGCGTCAGCGTTGCGCTGGGCGCCCTGAGCGCAATGAAGGCCGGCCTGGTCATCGCTATTCGTTACGGTGATCGTCGACGCCAATTCGGCGCGGCGGGCGCGGACGAGATTCGCTTGCTCGACTACCGCACTCACCAGCGGAAACTGTTGCCTCGGCTCGCATCGGCCTACGCACTCGACTTCGCCCTCAAGTACTTGGTCGATCGTTTCGTCAATCGTTCCGAAGACGACCAGCGCGAAATCGAAACGCTCGCCGCCGGGCTCAAGGCCTACGCCACTTGGGCCAACATCGAGTCGTTGCAGGTTTGCCGCGAAGCTTGCGGCGGTCAGGGCTACATGTCTGAGAATCGCTTCGACGACCTCAAGGCCGACACCGACATCTTCTGCACCTTCGAGGGCGACAACACAGTGTTGATGCAACTCGTCGTCAAGAGTTTGCTCAGCGACTACCGGCGACAGTTCGAAGATGCCCGCCCCTTCACGCTGTTGAAGTACGTTGCAGCACGGGCCGCCGACGCTGTTCGCGAACCGCAGCCGCTGGCTGCTCGCAGCACCGACCAAGACCATCTGCGCGACCCGGAGTTCCACCTCGATGCCTTCCACTATCGCGAGCAGCGTCTGTTGGGCTCGCTGGCCCGGCGATTGAAGCATCGGCTCGACCAAGGCATGGACTCGTTCTTTGCTTTGGTCGACGTGCAAGATCACGTGATGGCGGCGGCCAACGCCCACGCCGAAAGCGTTGTGATGGAGCAGTTCGCGGCAGGCGTCGGACGTTGCGAAGATCCGGCACTCCGCATTGCCTTGGGGAGGCTCTCCGCTCTATTCGCGCTTTCGCGAATCGAGGCCGACCGCGGCTGGTTCCTGGAAGCCGGGTATCTCTCCACGGCAAAGTCTCACGCCATTCGCGAACAGGTAAACATCCTTTGCGCCGAGGTTCGCCCTGATGCCGTCGGCCTAGCGGACGGATTCGGTATTCCTGACCAACTGCTCGGCGCTCCCATCGCGATGGCCTAGGTCCGCGAGCTAAACTCGTGGTTTCATGCGACTAGCCGCCTGCTTTCTGGTCTGCCTGAGCCTCGCCGCGCAAGGTTTGCCCGAAGCCGATCAGCGTTACGCCGACATTCGCCACCTCGACGCGACCTACGAAATGGCGGAATACTCCTCCGTCGCCGAATGGCTGGCGCATGCGGACTATCTGCGCCAACAGATTCTGTGGTCCGCTGGCCTCGACCCGATGCCCGAGCGAACGCCGCTTCGTCCGCAATTGACCGGCAAGCTTGAGCGCGACGGTTACACGATCGAGAACGTGCTGATCGAAACCGCTCCCGGTTTCTTCCTCGGCGGCAATCTCTATCGACCGTCCGGTTCCGCTGAAGCGCGGCCTGCCGTGCTGCTCTCGCATGGCCATTGGGCTTACGGCCGTCTCGAGAATAGCGAGATCGCCTCGCCGCCGACGTTAGCCGCCAACCTCGCCTTGCAAGGACACATCGTCTTTGCCTACGACATGGTCGGCTATAACGACACGCTGCAACTGCCTCACGCCGCGATTGGCGGCGACAGCGAAGCGCTGTGGAACGTCAGCCTGCTCGGGCTGCAGTTGTGGAACAGCATCCGCGCGCTCGACTTCCTGTCTTCCCTTTCCGGCGTGGACACATCGCGGATCTATGCCGCCGGAGCTTCGGGCGGGGCGACACAGGCGTTGCTGCTGACTGCCGTCGACGAGCGCATCGCCGCTGCCGCCTACGTCAATATGATCTCGTTCCACATGCAGGGCGGCGACGTTTGCGAGAACGCACCAGGCCTGCGCATCGACACGCACAACGTCGAGCTTGCCGCCCTCGCGGCGCCGCGTCCGCTGCTGATGGTTTCAGCATCCGGCGATTGGACCACGAATACGCCCGAGCGCGAATTTCCGGCCGTCCAGCAGATTTACGATTTGCTCGGTCACAAGGACCGCGTGGAGACTGTGCAGTTCAACGCCCCGCACAACTTCAACCGGGCGAGCCGAGAAGCGGTCTACGCCTTTCTATCGCGGCAGGGTTCAAACCCGCAACAGACAGTCGCCGAGAAAAGGATTGCCATCCCCCAGGTCAGTCAATTGCTGAGCGTCTTGCCCAGCCAGGCGAAGTTCGACATCACTTCCCTGCCCATGCGCCGCACGGCGGATCCGAACGCTACGCCGCAAGACGTTCGCCGCCGGCTGCAACTCGCTCTACATGCTGTGCTGCCCTCGCCCGAAGAACTCGAGGCTCAACCGATCGACACGTGGACGAACGGCGAGTTCTTCGCTGTCGGCCGCAGCGGCAAGGGCGACCGTATCCCCGGCGCGCTCCTGCAGCCCAAGCGCCCCCGCGACTGGGTCAAGCCGACGCTCATCATCCATCCCGAAGGCTCAGCCTGGACGATGAGTTCATCGGAAAGCCGTCGCGGATATGTCGCCGAGATCCTCTCGCGCGGCGGAGCTGTGATGGCGGTCGATGTCTTCAACACCGGTCATCTCCGCGGACGCCGCGATATCGCCTCCGCCGGCCCGAGCGCGGAGAAGTTCTTCTCTACCTACAACCGCAGCGATACCGCGCAACGCGTCCAAGACATCCTGACCGCGTACGCGTATGCCCAACAACGCTTCGAGACCAACGACGTCCAACTCGTTTGCCTCGAAGCCGCGGGCTCCTGGTGTGCTCTCGCCCGCGCCCTGATTGATGCGCCGGTCGATATGGCCATCGATTGGCAGAAGTTCGACGCCGGAAGCGACGAGGCCTATCTCGCAAGTCTGTTCGTTTCCGGCATTCGCAAGGCTGGCGGACTCGAAAGCGCCGTCTCGCTTGCGCAAGGCGGTCGGCTGCTCGTCTTCAATGCGGCGGGTTTACCTGCATCGGCGGCGCAGTTCGCGGACGTCAACCAAGCTACCCTCGATGCCGAAGTCCTGCTCGAATGGACGGCTGCGAAAAAACGCCCTTCCCTCTAGGCATGGCCGACGATCACGCCTTCGCGCTAGTTCTCGATGACGTCTTCAAGCGTCACGACACAGGCCACGGCCATCCCGAATGCCCCGCCCGTTATGACGCAGTCACCTCAGCGGTCAGCCGCGCCTGGGCGCTGGCTGGCGCCCTGCGCATTGCACCTCGCTTGGCCTCCCTGGAGCACATCGCGCTTTGTCACGGCGAAGACTACATCGAGATCGCCCGACGCGATATCGAGGCCGGCTTGCCGCTACTCAGCACTGGCGACACAGATGTTGGTCCCGCGTCTTTTGACGTGGCTCGTCTCGCCGCCGGCAGCGTGATCGGCACGGTCGACGCCGTGCTCAACGGATCCGCCCAAACAGCCTTCTGCGCCGTCCGGCCTCCGGGACATCACGCGCGCCCCAATCAGGGCATGGGGTTTTGCGTATTCAACAACATCGCCATCGGTGCGCGCTACGCGCAACGCCAATACGGCGTCGAGCGCGTCCTCATCGCCGACTGGGACGTGCATCACGGCAACGGCACGCAAGACATCTTCTACGATGACCCCAGCGTGTTTTTCTTCAGCACGCACCAGTCGCCTTGGTATCCCGGCACCGGCGCCAGGTCGGAAACCGGGTCGGGCGCCGCTGTTGGGACGACCATGAATCGACCCTTTCCGGCAGGTTCCGGACGCGAAGAAATCCTCGGCGCCTTTCGCAACGACTTGCTGCCCGCGGCACGCGCCTTCCAACCGGAGCTGGTGATGATTTCCGCTGGCTTCGATTCGCGCATCGGCGACCCGCTGGGCAACTTCACGCTTGAAGATGACGACTTCGTCGAGTTGACCGAGATCCTGCGCGAGTTGGCCGACACAACTGCCCAAGGCAGAGTCATCTCCGTTCTAGAAGGCGGCTACAACTTGAGGGGTTTGGCGGCAGCTGTCGAAGCGCATCTCGGCGCGCTCCTTTAGCTCTCAGGAAACCGTGGCTTGGCGGACGTCCAGGATGCGCGACGTCGTTATCGTGCGGTACTCCGGGTGCTGGAACTCCAGATGCATCCCCCGCCCGATGAAAGCAAGCTTCAACATCGATCCGCCCCAACTCGATCCGCGTATCGATACGTGCGTCGGCTCGGGACAGAACACAGGATGGCCGGAGATGTATGCTGCGCGACCGTCGCGCAACTCGATGCGGTACGAGCGATTCTCGGTTTGCACCTCTAGCGCTTCGCCTTCTTGAATCTCGGTAAGGTAAACGCCGCCTTCGATCTCCGACCGTACGATTCCGCGCGTCACCTCGCCGGCGAAACTCGAACTGCCCGAGAATAGCGTGGGGTGATTTGTTTGGCTATCCATCGCCGCCGTTTCGATTATAAGGCCGAGTTGCGCCGCAGTGCAGAATCGCTACAATCGGCGCTAGATGTTTCGGGCCGGAGCGCTAATTTTGTTACTGACGGCTTCGGCTTGGGCACAGCGTACCACCAATCCGTTGGGGTCTAGTCCAGAAATCGCCGCAGCGGGCCGCGAACTCTACAACCAGAACTGCACCAACTGCCACGGACTCGATGCCGCCGCGGGCGACCGTGCTCCAGCGCTTGCAGCCCAACGCAGCTATAACCGCACCGCGGATCAAGACCTGTTCGACGCCATTACCAAGGGCATTCCCGGTACGGGCATGCCTCCAATGGGGCTGAGCGCCGACGACTCCTGGCGCATCGTCGCTTACATTCGCAGTCTTCGCGCCTCAGCCGCGGACTTCCCACCCGACGGCGACGTCGCCAAAGGCGAAGCGATCTACAACGGCAAGGGTCAGTGCACCACCTGCCACACCATCGCCGGACGAGGCGGCCTGATCGGCCCGGATCTCACCAATCTCGGCGCCCGGTCGACCGTGCGACGCATTCGCGAAGCCTTGACCGTGGCCAGGCCGCATCCGCCTGCCGGATATCGACCTGTCACGGTTCATTTAACGGACGGCTCCACAGTGCGCGGCGTGCTAAAGAATGAAAACAATTTTTCGTTCCAAATCCTCGGGACGGACGATCAGCTGCATCTGCTCTCCTCGGACGAGATCGAGCGTATGGACCGCGACGACGCATCCTTGATGCCCTCGGATTACGACAAACGCCTCACAGCTGAAGAACTCACCGACCTGATCGCCTACCTCAGCCGGCTCGTCCGATGACGCGACTTTCAGAACAAGCCATGCTGCGAATCACCCTTCTCTTCCTCGTCGCCCACGTCGCCTTGGCACAGGTCTCCAACCAAGACCTGCTCAATCCGCCGCCCGAAAACTGGCTCACCTACGGCGGGACGTACGATTCGCAACGGCACACTAAGCTGGACGAAATCACTCCCGAGAACGTCAAGAACTTGCAGGCCGCCTGGATCTTTCCCATCACCAGCACCAACCGTTTACAAACCGTGCCCTTGGTGGTCGACGGAGTGATGTACGCCAGCGCGCCGAACGAGGTTTACGCCCTGGACGCGCGCAGTGGACGTGAGATCTGGCAGTACCGCCGGGCAAACGGCGTCAATCGCGGACCGAACCGCGGCGTCGCAGTTTTCGGCAATCTGGTTTACGTCGGCACGCCCGATGCATATCTTGTCGCCCTCGACGCCCGTACCGGCACGGTCGCCTGGGAAACCCAAATCGCCAAAGCCAGCGACGGATACTTCAGCCCTGGCGCGCCCTTCGTCGCTGACGGCAAAGTCATTGCCGGCGTCGGCGGCGGCGACAACGGGCTCAACGGCTGGCTCGACGCGTACGACGCCGAGACCGGCAAGCTGATTTGGCGTTGGTACACGATCCCGCCTCCCGGCGAGCCCGGCAATGAGACTTGGGCTGGCGATTCGTGGAAGACTGGCGGCGGCGGCACCTGGCTTTCGGGCAGTTACGACCCGGAGCTAGGCCTGATCTACTGGGGACTCGGCAATCCCGGCCCAGACTTCGACGGCGACGTCCGCAAGGGCGACAACCTCTACACGGACTCGATCGTCGCCCTAGATCTGCAGACCGGCAAGCTCAAGTGGCACTTTCAGTTCACACCGCATGATGTTCATGACTGGGACTCTGTAGAGATCCCCATTCTTATCGATGCGCCCTTCGACGGGCGTATGCGCAAGCTGATGGCCCACGCCGACCGCAACGGCTTTTACTACGTCCTCGACCGTGAGACCGGGGAGTTCCTCCACGGTACGCCGTTCATCGATCAGCTGAATTGGGCGACTGGACTGACCCCGGAGGGCCGACCCATCCGCGTCCCCGGCGTCGAGCCTACGCTGACTGGGAACTTCGTTTGTCCTTCCACGTCCGGGGCGACCAACTGGATGTCCCCTGCGTACAACCCGGTCACAGGGCTGTTCTATTTGGCGGCGAAAGAGGGTTGCGGCGTCAGCTACAAGGGCCGTCAAGAATTCCGGCCAGGCGGCTTCGACTACAAAGCGACCGGCTACATCGAGAGCCCCGAAGAGCCCTGGCAGATGTACGTCCGCGCCCTCGATTTGGCGACCGGCGAGCGCAAGTGGCAGTACATGCAGGTGAATGCCAAGAGCTACGGCGCCGGGCTGATCTCGACCGCCTCGGGGTTGATCTTCGGCGGAGACGACCAGGGAACCTTCGCCGCCCTGGACGCACGCAGCGGCGCCCCGCTCTGGCACTTCGAGACAAATTACCGCATCAGCGCCTCACCCATCTCCTATGCGGTCGGCGGCCATCAATACGTGGCTATCGCCGCCGGAGTCAACATCATCGCTTTCCGGCTTCCTAAAGCGGACTAGGGGATCTTCCCACTTATGCCGGCCCCTCGCCGCGTCATAGGATCCGGGGGTGTGTAAGAAATTCCTCGCGCTGCTTGCGCTTTCCGCCGCGCCCGCTCTTTGCGGGGTGATCACGTTTTATGACGGAACCGATCAGCCCGTCACGCCCAATAACTTTTCGCCGAAGTACCTGGAATCCTTCGGCGTAACCCAAGCGTACAGCGGGGCAAACCTGGCGACGAACTTCACCGCAATCGTTCAGGGCGGGTATCTCAGCAACTTGGCGAACCCGGACTTCCCCATTCTCGATCGGGCAGCGGGCTACACACTGAGCTTTACGGTCGAGATCGTATCCGAATCTCACTCAAGCGCCGACCGCGCCGGCTTCAGCGTTATCGCCGTTTCCAGCGACGTCGGCGCCGGGGTACTCTCCAGCATTGAATTGGGCTTTCAAGACGGGCTGATCTTCGCTCAGTCCTCTTCACCCTTGTTCACCGCTGCCGAGTCCACGGCCTTCGACCCTGTCGGAGTGGGCTTCGTGGATTACGATCTAACGATCTTTGGAAGCGGCTACGAACTGTTCGCTAACGGGTCGTCGATCCTCAGCGGTTCGTTGCGCGACTACACCGCTTTTGGCGGCTTCATTGACCCCTACGAGACGTCAAACTTCGTCTTCTTCGGCGATGACACGACCTCCGCGCAGGCCAATACCAATCTGCGCCGAGTCGCCCTAACGACAGCGGTTCCTGAGCCCGCGACCTGGACGTTTCTAACGCTGGGACTTGCGGCTATCACCCTCCGACGACGGCGGCGTTAACCCCTGCACAATCGGTAGCGGCGGGCGGCCCCGCTCGTGCTGTATGATTTCGTAGTCATGAAGGCATGTCTCTGTCTGTTGCTCTTCGCTCTACCCCTGGCCGCCCAACACGGACGCTACGAGAGCGAATCGACCAATCCGGCCATCGGAGACCCCGTCGCTATCGCCGCCGGCAGCAAGCTCTACCTGCGGTCTTGTTCCGGCTGCCACGGCCCGGACGGCAGCGGTGGACGCGGTCCCAACCTAGTCCAGCGCCCGATGTGGCACCCGCTCTCGGACGAGGCGATTTTTACCACGGTCCGCAACGGCCTACCCGGCGCCGACATGCCGCCGACCAATCTCACCGACGATGAGACCTGGCAACTCGTTGCCTTCTTGCACGCTCTGATCGGACCCGCGGCAGAGAATCCGACCACGGGCGATGTCGCGGCCGGCGAGGCTGTCTTTTGGGGATCGAAGGCCGGCTGCTCCAACTGCCACGCCATCCACGGCAAGGGCGGAAAAATCGCCCCCGACCTCACCAACATCGGCGGCCAGCGGCCCCTGGCGGTCATCAAGAAAGCCATCGTTACACCTTCCGACGCACTGTACTACCTCGGCAATGAGTCCGTGACCGCCACGCTCAAGAACGGCGAAACCGTTCGCGGGATAGCCAAGAACCGCGACGTTTACTCCATCCAAATCATTGACCGGACGGGCAAACTCCATCTGCTTCCCATGAACGACATCGCCGAACTCGAAATCCTGCAACGCTCCCCGATGCCCGGCGATTACGCCGAGCGGCTCTCCGCTCCAGAACTCGACAACCTGCTGGCCTTCCTCGCCCGTCAGACCCTACGCCCCGCCGGCCCGGAGGCCAAGTAATGCGTTTGATCCTTTTGGCTCTCGCCCTCTGTTCCGCGCTATCGGCACAGGTCGCCTACGAAGACATCCTCAAGGGGCCTGGCAGCAACTGGCTTACCTACGCAGGCAGTTACAACGGCTGGCGGCATAGTCCCGAAACTCAGATCACGCCCGAAAACGCCGGCAACCTCGTACCCAAGTGGGTCTACCGGGTGCCCAACGCGCGTGGCCTGCAGACTTCGCCGCTGGCCTACGAAGGCGTTCTCTACGTCACCAACACGAACTCGGCGTATGCCCTCGACGCGCGTAGCGGACGGCTGATCTGGAGCTACGTCGATTCCCGCGCCGAGCGGCAGTCCCCCAATCGCGGCGCGGCCATACTCGGCGACAAAATCTACTTCATCACCAGCGACAACTACCTGACCGCGCTCGACCGCAATACCGGCGCCGTGATCTTCAGCAAGCAGTATGCACGCCTCGAAGACGGCGTCTCGTCCTCTTCGGCACCGCTGGCGGTCAAGGACAAGATCATCGTCGGCAGTTCCGGCGGCGACAGCGGCGTCCGCGGATTCCTGGCCGCGCTCGATGCCGAGACCGGCGAAGAAGTTTGGCGCACTTACACGATTCCCAAGCGCGGCGAGCCCGGTTCTGAAACCTGGGGCGATTTGATCGAATGGGGCGGCGGCGCCACTTGGCTCTCCGGGACTTTCGATCCGGAACTCAATACTCTTTACTGGACCACCGGCAATGCCTGGCCCGACTTCAACGGCAAGGTCCGTCCCGGAGACAACCTCTACACCAGTTCGTTGCTGGCCCTGGATGTCGACACGGGGAAGATGAAGTGGCACTTTCAGTTCACGCCGCATGATACTCATGATTGGGATGCTCAAAGTTGGCCGATGCTGGTCGACCTGGACTGGAAAGGCAGCCCCCGTAAGCTGGTGCTGCACGCCAACCGCAACGGATTCTTCTACGTCCTCGACCGCGTGACCGGAGAGTTCCTTAGCGGTACTCAGTTGACCGACAACGTCACCTGGGCCACGGGAATCGACTCCACGGGACGTCCCATCATGGTCGAAGGCAAGGAGCCGACGCTGCAGGGCAACTGGGTTTGTCCCAGCGTCAAAGGCGCCACCAACTGGATGGGTCAGACCTTCCATCCCGAAACCGGCCTGATCTACATCCTCACGCTGGAGCAGTGCGGCTGGTTCAATCAGTCGGAACAAGAGCCCGTACCGATGAAGAATTTCCCCGGCGGCGGGGCCACCGAAGAGGGCGGTCAAGTCATCCTCCGCGCCATTGATCCCAAGACCGGCAAGCGCGCCTGGGAATACCCCATGACCGGCTACGGCCGGATGTGGACCGGCACGGTCTCGACAGCTACCGGCCTGATCATCACCGGGGACGACGCCGGCCAACTCGCCGCCATTGACGCCAAGACCGGCCGCCACCTGTGGAACTTCAATTTGGGCGAAAACCTGACGGCATCGCCGATTATTTACGAGGTAGACGGCAAGACGCGCATCGCCATCGCCTCCGCATCTGCGATATTCTCGTTCGGACTCTTCGAACCAGTCCAATCGGTCGAGCGGCCGACTATCATCAAGCGCCAATAATTCATGCAGCGACTCCGGACCATATTGATCGCAGCGCTGCTCGCAGCATCCGTCGCCTGCGGGCCAACAGTTATTGAGTCGCACGAGGTCATCCCGGAGCATTTCGCCTTCCGACTGAGCCCCGCCAACCCGCACTACTTCGAGTACGAGGGGCAGCCTACGGTGCTAGTAACCTCGGGCGAACACTATGGCGCGTTGATGAATCTCGACTTCGACTACGTCAAGTATTTCGACGAACTGCAGTCCAAGGGTCTCAATCATACTCGCGTTTTCTCTGCGACCTATCGCGAGGTCCTCGGCAATTTCGGCATTGCCAGCAACACCCTCGCGCCTGCGCCAGACCGCTTCATCGCCCCCTGGCCTCGCAGCGATCGGCCCGGCGCCCGCGACGGACTCAACAAGTTCGACCTAACCAAGTGGAATCAGGACTATTTCGACCGGCTCAAGAACCTGTTGGCGGAAGCAGAGTCTCGGGGCATCATCGTGGAATTAGTCCTGTTCTGCCCCTACTACAACGACTCCATGTGGGAAGTCAGTCCGCTGAATATAGCCAACAACATCAACGGAGTCGGCGACGTCCCGCGCGAGCAAGCGCTCACGATGGCGTCGGCAGGATTGGTCGAAGCGCAGGAGGCTGTGGCCCAGAAGACTGTCCTGGAATTGCGCGACGTCCGCAACGTCTACTTTGAAATCTGCAACGAGCCCTACGCCCACAATCTGGCCGCTAATGATTGGCAGCGGAACATGACTAGCGCCGTTGCCGAAGCGGACGCTTTGTCCGCCGCCCGGCACCTGATTTCCGAGAACTACGCCAACGGCTCCGCCGTCATCGCCAACCACGACCCCTTCATCTCGCTCTACAACTTTCACTACTCGCGGCCGCCCGAAAGTGTTGGGATGAACTACGTTCTCGACTTGCCCATCGGCAACAACGAGACTGGCTTCGACGGAAGCGCCGACGCCACCTACCGCATCCAAGGTTGGGACTTCCTATTCGCCGGCGGCGCGCTCTACAACAATCTCGACTACTCTTTCTCCGTCGGTCATGAGTCCGGTGATTTCGACTTCCATGGCGCCTCGCCCGGCGGCGGCAGCTCGACTCTGCGCACACAACTCGGCTACCTGCGCCGCTTCTTCGAAGCGCTGCCGTTCATCGAAATGGCTCCCGACGCCGCAATGTTGACATCGGCACCAAAGGACGCCTCGGCGCGAGTTCTCTCCGCCCCGGGCAAGACCTACGCGGTCTATCTACACCGCGGTCGCATCGATGCGAATGCCACACCCCGCTATGTCGTCGATTCCGAATCGCGGCCTTCGTCGCTGGGTCTCGACATTCCAGCCGGGCACTATTCGCTCACCTGGACAGAACCAAAAACCGGCGCTGCCGTGGGCGAATCCGAGTTGGACCATCCAGGCGGCACGGCGCAGCTCAACTCTCCGGCGTACTCCGAAGACGTCGCGCTCGTCATCGCAGCGCTCTAGTCTCTGTCCGCGGATTGGGGCCTATCGACTAAGGAAGGTCGTCTCGAGTCCGGTTGCTAAAGTGCAACGCCTTACTGAGATCACGGAGCGATACCTGAATGTCTGTCCCGTCGGATGAACACAATACTTCCAACCCCATCGAGAACAACGCACCTTCCGCGCGGCAGTGCCGCACTTCGCATTGAAGGCTCTTGCCTGGCGCACGCACAGTTACTGCGTCCCCGACATCGAAGGGCTCCGCGCAGCAGATGCCCAAGCCGTTCGCCGATACGTCTCGAACCCACGCATCTGTTGCGATGCGTCTTGTAGAGTTGTTGGTCTTCGAGATACTGACGTCAAAAGCAGCCTCGAAACGATCGGTTCGGCGGCGTTCCTCTACGTCGAACAGCCGGTCTACCGTGCTCCCTGTCGCCTTGGACTTTTCTCGATCAGCCATTTCGAACTATCTCTCCTACTGCAACCTCTGACGCCTGTGCATCTCGGGGCGCCTCCATATCGATACGTTCCGCTAACTTCAACATTTCGACCGCGAGCGCGGAATCTTGCTCGATCAGTCCGCCTTGCCAACTTGCCCTTCTCACGGCCGCGTAGTCATTCGGCAATGCGGTCAATATGGGAGCCTCCGCCACGCGTTCCACGTCGGCCCGCTCCAGCGAGCCCCAAGATGTCGCGCGGTTGACGATCAATCCCAAGCGGTTCGGCTCCCTGCCCAACAATGCCGCGATTGCCCGCCGCTTCCTTCGAACCAGATACAAGGCCGAAATATCCGGCGTACAGACGATGCCCACGAAGGATGAGCGGCTCAATACCGCGCGTGACGCGGAGTAGAGTGCGTCGGGGTGATCCACGACCACGGTCGAGTACCCCTCCATCGCCACGCGAACCACGTCGTCCAATCTCGAGAACTGCAGCGGAGCGGCTCCACGCTCAGCCGCCGGGACTAAGACGTGCAAATTGCCCCAGGCCGTCACCGCCCGTTTCAAGCCGCCGGCGTCGACGGGAACTCTCTTCAGCAAATCGTCCAACGCTCCTTGAGGCTGCAGTCCCAAGCGAAATGCCGTCGTGCCGCTATGAAAGTCATAGTCAATCAGCAGCACTTTTTCGGCCGGATCTCGCGCAATCGCTTCCGCAACATGCAGCGCCGTAGTCGAAGCGCCGCTGCCTCCCTGTGCCGGCAGCAGAGTGATCAACCGGCCAATCGACCTCGGTCCGCCCGGAGTCGCCTGAGCGGCAGCGCTCATATCAGCCGTGGAGTAACGCAGGTCTGTCGTCTTTTGAGCCAACGACAACAGCCCCGTACGCCAAGATTCCGAAGACTCTTCTTCCGCGTTGCTTAACTCCGAGAGCCTCCCGAGTATCTTTTCGCGGTGCGCTGCCTCGCATTCGGCGGAGCAAAAGTCATCCGAATGTTTCCCGCCCGACGCGCGCCCGCACTGCAGGCAACCCATTGTCGTCGCCATCTACTTGCCGCCAGTCTCACCGGCGTCCTCCGCCAAACCCCGAATCGCCGACATGGCGTCGTCGCCTTCGGAAACCGCCGTCACTTCAGCCCCTAGGTAGTACCCGCGGCCCGTCTTGCGCACATGGCGCACAACACAATCCAACGAGCGATTCGCCGTAACAATAGTGATCACCTGGTCTTTTGACAGATGATCCGGGCTGGCGAAAGCAACACCACCGGTCGACACATTCACAATCGTGATGTTGTTGGCCTTCGGCAGTCCGAGATGGTCTTTCCAACAGACAACCGCCCTTTCGTGGGCCGGGCTACGTTCATGCTTCCTGCGTTCGACAAAGGGCACGGCTCGACCGGTCAGAGAGGTCAGCACTTGGATGAAGTTCATGGGGCGCTTCCTTCAACACTGCTTCAAGATCTATGGACGGCTGCATCAGGCGGCCTTTCCGCTACTTTTGTCTCACTAGTGAAGTAATTCGGAGCTTCGTTTTCGGCCCTAATTGACTCCGTAATTCGACCAGTACACACCGGCTCCATTCCCTAAGATTTGATCCGCCAGTACCGAGGTTGGCAACGGCGAGTTCCAAACTGGACCAAGGGCAAGTCCCAGCAGAGTCGCTCCAACCAAGCTTCCAAAAAGCCGCAGGGGATATGTACTCAGCCGAATGCCTTAGCACCCTCTAAGCTGCAAAGTATTAGCGACGCCGTACGGCAGCTTATGGGCTCTCTGTCTCTTGCAGCAGAAACTAGAGGCGAGGTCATCCGCCCAAATGCCCTCGTACGAGTTGTGACGAAACAGAATACTAGCCCCACCGCTGCGTCTAAGCCCGCTGCGGCGGCGTCTGCCGATCGACGCATCGAGCACGTGATCGAGTCGGAACTCCGTCTGGGCCTGCCAGCGGCCGCATTCCTGCTCTCCTTTCAGGCGCTTTACGACACCGTGACACTGGGCAGCCGCGGCCAAGACCTCGTGACCCTCACTTTGGCCTCTGCGGTTCTGTGCGCTGTGTCCTGGTTGATCATCCGGGCCAAGTTCTTGGCGATTCCCCGGCGGATCATTGCGGCGATCGTCGTCAGTTCCGCCGTCGGTCTGCAGATCACGCACTACGCCTACACCGGTTCGCTCGGCTATGCCCTGGCCACGGGGCTAGTCAACATCGCGGCCGGTTATCTGATGATCTGGCCCCGCTGGGCCGTCGGACTGTCGGCCTGTTCCTCCATCGCCTGGATCTCGGTGACTTATCAATTCGACGCGCCGCCCGAAGGCATGTTGGCTTTCGCCGCCTCGCTCGTTCCTTTCCTGAGCATGGCGCCCTATATTTCTAAGGCCCGTGAGGCCTCGGTCTTGAGCGATTCCATGTCCGAGTCCGAGCGCATGTCTCAAGCGGAAAGGGCGATTCGGCGCAATCGTCAATTGGAGGCACGTCTGGAGCTGATTCAGGGCGCCGGCGACGGACATTGGTTCTGGGACCTCAAAACGGATAAGTGCCAGTTCTCCCAACAGTGGGCGGCGATGCTGGACTTCAGCGCCGAGGAAATCTCCGGCAAGCCCGACGCCTGGTTCAACCGAATCCACCCGCACTATTTGCCCCAGGTCAAGGAAGACCTCTCCGCGCATCTTTACGGACGGACGCCTCGTTTCCAAAGCCAGTATCGGATCCAAAAGCGTGACGGCTCGTACATTTGGGCCCTTTCGAGAGGCACCGCGCTGCGCGACAAAGAAGGCAATCCCATCGCGATTGCCGGACTGCAAACCGACGTCACCCATCTTGTCGTAGCCGAGAAGCAGATCCTCGACGACGCCTTCCAAGACCGTCTAACCGGTCTGGCCAACCGCAAGGCGTTCATGGTTCGTCTCGACCGTGCCCTGGAGGCGGCCCGCAACGGCGGTTCTCTGTTCGCCGTGATCTTCATGGATCTCGACCGCTTCAAGATCATCAATGATACCCACGGACACATGGTCGGCGATCAGTTACTCGCTTCGACCGCGGCCAGACTACGGGCCTGTCTACGCGAGAAACGCGGCGACATCCTCGCCCGCTTCGGCGGCGACGAATTTGTCGCCCTGCTCGAAGACCTACGAGAGCCGGAGAACGCAATCACTGTGGCCTCGCGCTTCCAGCGCTCCTTGCGGCCGCCGGTCCAGATTGGCGAACACGAACTCACCACCGGCGTGAGCGTCGGTATCGCCTTCAGCAACACCGGCGTCGAACGCGCCGAAGACATGCTGCGTAATGCTGACACCGCCATGTACCGCGCCAAGGCTGCGCGGAACGGCGAGATCTCGATCTTCAACAACGAGATGCACGAGGAAGCGATCCGCAGCTACTCGCTTGAGAGCGATCTGGCCAAGGCCCTCGGCCGCGGAGAGTTCTTCCTCCATTACCAGCCCGTCCTCACGCTCTCGACTGGCCGCATCGTCGGAGCCGAAGCGCTGATCCGCTGGCAAAGGACGCCGGAGCAAGTAGTCGGACCCGCGGAATTCATCCCCTTGGCAGAAGAGCACGGCTTTATCGAGGCCATCGGCGAATGGGCCCTCCGCGAAGCTTGCCTTCAAGCGCTGGCGTGGCAGAAAGCCGGTCATCCCTCGATTCGGATGGCCGTCAACCTCTCGGCCAAGCAGCTCCAGCTCACCCACTTTCCCGAGACCGTCGAGCGTATCCTGGCCGAGACGGGCCTATCGCCTTCGTTCCTCGATTTAGAATTGACCGAGACAGCGCTGATGATGAACCTGGAGGAGGCTTCGAAACTGATCGACCGCCTTCGCCAACTCGGGGTCTCGATTGCCATTGATGATTTCGGCACCGGCTATTCGTCTCTCGGGTACCTGCGTACTTTGTCTTTCAATTCGCTCAAGATCGACCGTTCCTTCGTCGCCGATCTGACGATCGACCCGAAAGCCCGGGCCGTCGCCGAAGGCCTCATCGACCTCGCTCACCGGCTGCGCTTGAAAGTCATCGCGGAAGGTGTGGAGACTCCCGAGCAACTAGCCTACCTCAGCCGTTCCGGCTGCGATTACTTCCAGGGCTATCTCGCCAGCAAGCCGGTACCGCCCGAGCGCTTCGAACAATTGCTCGGCGACGGCGGTCAACTGAAAGCGTTGGCTAAAGTGCTGCAAGGCGCCCCGTCGTCCAAGTTAACTCCAGGCCGCAGAGCCGCCGTGGGAGTGCTGAGCGCCAACGGCGGCTAAGCCGCATGCCATCGGCGCCCTGCTACTGGTAATATCGTTAGTTCAACCCCCCTTTGCGGAGAGGTGGCCGAGTGGTTGAAGGCGCACGCTTGGAAAGCGTGTGTAGGGGAAACTCTACCGAGGGTTCGAATCCCTCCCTCTCCGCCATACTGCTCTTCCAGAACAACGCAACGCGTTCCCCCTCCGCAGGCTTCAGCCAAAGAAATCTTTCCCGGGGATGAATTTCTCCCGCCCGATCCCCGTATACATGCCAGAGGGCGGGCAGAATGGGAACAGCCAGTTTAGCCAGGTTGGATGAACCGATTGCCGTGAAATCCGTGCCGGAGTTCGACGAACTTTACGAAACCTACTCCGAAACGGTGTACCGAACGGCGTTGCGCGTAACGGGCAATACAGCGGACGCCGAAGACGTCTTGCAGAACGTCTTTTTGCGCGTATTCAACAACCACATTGTTATCGATGGGGACAAGGCGCCCGTGGCTTACCTACGCCGCGCCGCGACCAATACCTCCATCGACTTGCTGCGGCAGCGCGCCGCTCGGCCGGACACGCAAGCCGCTTCCTTAGACAGCGGAGGCCGGTATGACCGCTCCGCCCGCCAAGGTCCGCCACTGCTCAAGGAAACCCTGCGGAGAGCCCTAACGAAGATCGCACCGGCTGACGCTGAACTGTTCGTCCTCTGTTATCTCGAAGGGTATTCCTACGAAGAATTAGCCGCGATGTTTGCCATGGAACCGGGAACCGTCGCCAGCCGGTTGTTCCGTATACGCGCGGCCTTGAGGAATGATCTCAGCAGGTGAGGAGCCAACGCCATGAATGACGAACAGTTTGACCAGTTGTTGAACGAGATGCGCGAAGAGCATCCTTCCGCGGATGAAGTGGCCGCGGCTAAGGCACGGGTACGGGAGCGGCTGACCGCGTCGGCCTCCAGCGGCCTGTGCGAGGGTTTTCAGGCCGATTTGGGTTCCTATCTCGGCCAGACTCTTGCCGACTCACGAAGCCTGCTTTTGGAGGATCACTTGGGACGCTGTGCGGACTGCCGCCGGGCCCTCGCTGAGACGCAAGGCCATCGTCCCCTTCCCGTGAGGCCTGCAGTTTCTTCGCAGCGCCCTGCTTGGATGCGTTGGGCCATGGCTGCCGGCATCCTGATCGCGGGGCTCTACCTGGGCCGCGACCCGATCGATCGGGCCATGGCCGCCCCTGGTCCTAGAGCGACCGTCGTCTCCCTCGCCGGCGACGTATACCGCCTGCCGGAAGGCGAGTTGGCGCCCGGCGCCGAATTGTTCGAAGAGGATGTTATGCGCACCGGCGCAGGGGCTCACGCGGTCCTACAACTCGCCGACGGCTCTCGCCTCGAAGTCAATCAAAGAACCAAGCTCTCTGTTCACGCTGCCTGGAGCGGTCAGACCGTTCGGCTCGACTATGGCGACGTCTTAATGCAGGCCGCCAAACAGCGGCGCGGCCGTCTACGGGTCGTCACCTGGGACTCCGTCGCCTCCGTGAAGGGCACGATCTTCGCCGTCTCGAGCGCGACGACCGGCTCACTCGTCTCCGTCGTTGAAGGAGCCGTCCAAGTCTCGCAGCCCGGCACGGAGACCACTTTGGCGCCCGGCGAGCAAGCGGCGTCCACGGTCGCGCTAGGCTCCGTCTCAATCGAGCAAGCGCTCGCTTGGAGCGAGGATGCCGAGAAGTATTACAGCGTACTGGCTCAGATCATGAGCGTCGAGAAGGATCTGGCCGCCGCCCCCGGTCCAGGCCTGCGCACAGAGCACCGGCTTCTGGAGCATTTGCCGACCGACACGCGAGCCTACATGGCGATCCCCAACCTCCACGGGACCATTCAGCAAGCCCTCGTTTTGATGGACCAACGCGCCGCTGAGAACGAAACTCTCAGGGAATGGTGGACTTCCGACCAACTTCGCGAACTGCGCGAAAACATCGACAGGGTTCAACAGATGGCGCCGCTTCTTGGCGACGAGATCGTCTTCCTTTCCGCCGGTGATTCCGGCGCGCCCCTTATGCTCGCCGAGATCCAGGACGGCCGCGAGGACGAGTTGCGCGCGGCTATCGAAGAACTCGCCGGCGGCCAAGACGTATCGTTCGAGGCGGTCGACGGGCTGTTGCTGGTCTCTGACAGCGCCGAACATCTGACAATGATGAACGCCTCGCTCGGCGGCGGCTCGTCTTCGCCCTTCGCCCAAGAGATCGCTCTGCGCTACGAGAACGGTGTGAGCTGGCTCACCGCCGTCGACGTCAGGGCGTTCACGCCCGATGCAGCCAACGGCAATGAGGGGGCTCAGATCTTCGGCGTATCCACGATGAACTACCTGTTCTTCGAGCAGCATGCCGACGGCAATGACGCGACTCTCTTCTTCAACGGATCGCGCACGGGAATCGCCTCGTGGCTGGCTACGCCCGGTCCGGCGGGTTCGGCCGAATATGTCTCCAGCGAAGCCGTGGCTGCTTTCTCCGCGTCGATGCGCGACCCTCGGCAGGCATTTGACGAGATCATCGAGCAGCTAGGCGGCGAAAGCCAGGTAGCTGCCAAGTTAGCGGAGTTCGAAGCGCAGACAGGCGTCAGCGTCGGACTCGACATTGCCGCCTCCCTCGGCACGGATCTGACTTTCGCCGTCGAGCGGCCGGCAGCGCCCCTCGCCGGTTGGTTCGTCGCCGTCGAGGCGGTCAATCCCGGCGCGCTCGACGAGGCGGCCCGGCGCCTGGTCGACGCTTACAACGCCCAACTCCAGCAGTCCGGGAGCGACGGTCCGCAACTGACCTATGCCCTTGAGACCGTCAACGGAGTTTCCTGGCGGTCGATCGCCGC
The DNA here is from genome assembly GCA_963805925.1 of uncultured Acidobacteriota bacterium. GTDB lineage: Bacteria > Acidobacteriota > Terriglobia > Bryobacterales > UBA6623 > CAMPKL01. The sequence goes on along the minus strand of CAWDWB010000010.1, from coordinate 193,769 downwards.
CAGCGACGGCAACGCGGTCCTGCACTGGACCTACGATCGCGGCTATCTGATCGCCTCCATGGACCGTGGCCTGGCAGCGCGCGCCATCGCTGTCCGTGAGTCGGGCTCGCCGCTCATTCATACGTCCGAGTTCCAACAACGCTTCCCGCCGACCTCCGGGCTGCACCATTCCGGATTCTTCTGGTTCAATACCAATGGGGTCGTCGCCGACCTGGCTTCCATGGCGGACAGTCCGGCGCTGCAATCTCTGCTAAACAGCCGCGACCCCTTGCTCGTCGTATTTGATGGAGAAGCGGAACGAATCCATGCCGCGAGTCGTAGTCGTTTGAGTGGCGTACTCTTGGATGCGGCTCTTATGCACGGCATTCCGCACGAATCCGCATCCGAGCAGCCCTGATTCATGAATCCGGTCATTGAACTGCAGGACCTAAGCGTCAAGCTAGGACGGCGGGAGATCCTCCAAAACATCTCCTGCCGTCTCGGCGTCTCCGGTACAGGCAAAGCCATCGGCTTGCTCGGACCGAACGGCGCCGGCAAGTCCACCTTGATTCGTACGCTGCTTGGATTCCACAAAGTGTCCTCCGGCTCGGCGCGCATTCTGGGCTTCGACTGCGGCAGCCAGTCTCGCGAGGTAAAAACGCGTCTCGGTTACATGCCCGAGAACGACGCATTCATCGCTGGCATGACGGCGGTCCGCCTGCTGCGCGTCATGGGCGAGTTGTCCGGTTTGCCGGAACGGGCCGCCCTAGAAAAAGCGCACGAAGTCCTCTTCCATGTCGGCTTGGGCGAGGCGCGCTATCGTCCCCTCGGCTCCTATTCGCTGGGTATGAAGCAGATGGCCAAGCTGGCCCAGGCGATTCTGCATGGACCGGAATTGGTCATCCTCGACGAGCCGACCAACGGCCTCGACCAGGCCGCCCGCGCCCGCATGTTGCGCCTCGTCCGCGAGATGAAAGAGCAGCACGGCATGAACGTCGTGCTGTGCTCCCACCTGCTGCGGGATGTGGAAGAGGTCTGCGACGAAGTCGTGATTCTCAAAGAAGGCCGCATCGTTCACCACGCTAATCTCGAAGAAGAACGGCGCGCCAATCGGCGCTTTGTGGAGCTCGAAGTCGCCGGCGAGGACAGCGGATTGTCTGGAGCGTTGCGAGAGCACGGCGCCGAGGGAGTCACCGAAGGCAACGGGCGTTGGCGCATCGTTCTGCCGCCGGCCGTCGAGCTCGACGTGATCTGGCAAGTGACTGCCAGCCAGAATCTCGACGTGCATCGGCTGACTCACCGCCGGGACACTCTCGAAGAGATATTCCTGAAGGCCGTGGGACACATTCAACACACTCCCGGCGAGGAAACGCCAGTTCCCGAGGAGGTCGCCGTCGATGGCCGTTCATAAGCGCGGGTACAAACGCTACGACGGCCCCTTAACCGGGCGCTGGGCCCGTCTGCTCGTGCTGCCGCGCTTCGCTTGGTCCGACCTGATGGGCGAACGCAAGGTCATGATGATCTTCATCATCGCCCTGTTCTGGCCCATCGCGTGCCTCGCGTTCATCTACCTAGCCAACCACCGGGAACTACTGCTGGGTTTTGATCGTGGGTTCGATGATTTCCTGCAGATCGACGGCGCCTTCTTCGTGACCTTCATGAACACGCAGGCGACGTTTGCCGTATTGCTGGCCACTTTCGCCGGCCCCAGCTTGATCGCGCCCGATCTCTCGAACGGCGCCTTGTCGCTCTACTTTGGCCGGCCCTTTTCGCGCACCGAGTACGTACTGTCGAGAATGCTGGTCCTAGCCGGCGTCCTCTCGCCGGTCACCTGGATCCCCGGCGCCGTTCTATTCGCGATGCAGTCGAGTTTGGCCGGCTGGGGTTGGACCGTCGAGAACTGGACGCTGGGCGTCGGGATCATCGCCGGGTTCGTCCTCTGGGTGGTCTTCGTCAGCCTGGTGGCCATGACCAGCTCCGCCTACGTCCGCTGGCGCGTCGTCAGCGGCGGGCTGATCTTGGGGGCATTTTTCGTGTTGGCAGGCGCCACCCAAATCGCCCGCCAAGTGCTGTCAGCGGATTGGCCGTCGGCCTTGAATCCCGCCCTCGCGGCTAATCAAATTTGGCGGGCCATGTTGGGCGCAGAAGCTCTCCCTGGACCGGACGCGCTGCAATGCTTCCTGACCATGGCCGCCATCTCGGCCCTGCTGCTATACGTCCTCGGACGCAAACTGCGGCCAGTCGAGGTCATCAACTGATGCCCGAAGAGATCGTTTTCGACGGCGTATCGAAGTTCTACGGCGAGGTGCTGGGCGTCAACAGCGTCACGCTGCGCATTCCTCCCGGCATCACCAGCCTCGTCGGCCCCAACGGCTCGGGAAAGACGACGCTCATGAACCTGATGGCCGGGCTCATCCGTGCCGACCGCGGCGAGGTCATCATCCGGGGACTGTCGCCGCACGACCCCGAACGCCTCATGCGCATTACCGGCTACGCCACTCAATACGACGCCGCGCCGCGCGGTTCCACGGGATTTGAGTTCGTCTCGACTGGTCTGTTGCTCGCCGGCCATTCGCGCGCCAAGGCCGACGAGTTGGCCTGGAAGGCCCTCGAACGCGTCGGGATGGGCGAAGCGTCCCGCCGCAAGGTCGCCGCCTATTCCAAAGGCATGCGCCAGCGCGTCCGACTGGCCCAAGCGATCTCCAATGACCCCGAAGTGCTCATCCTCGACGAGCCGCTCAACGGCTTGGATCCCCTAGTTCGCGCCGAGACGATTGCGCTGTTCCGCAGCTTCGCTCAGCAGGGCCGACACGTCGTACTTTCGAGCCATGTCTTGCAAGAAGTCGATCTGATCTCCGACCAGGTTGTCATGATCGCCAATGGCATGATCATCGCCGAGGGCAATGTCCGAGGCGTCCGTGCGAGATGCACGAGCACCCCAGCCAATACCTGATTCGCTGCCGCGACGCTTCGCGCATCGCTTCGCTGCTGTTCGAGCAAGATCACGTCACCCAGATTCAGTTACACGACGATCGATTGGGACTGCTCGTAATGACCCGCGATCGCCAGGAGTTTTCGCGCACACTAACACGCATCTCGCTCGCAGGGCATACCGTCGAACAAGTCATCGCCGTGGACGAAGATGTCGACGCCGTTTATCAGTACTTGATCGGGAGCGCCGAATGAACTTCGCAACGCGCGCACGCCAAGTCTGGTCGATTGCTCAACTCCAACTGAGCCGTGTCTTCTTTTCCCGCCGCAGTTTTTGGGTCTATCTGCTGGCGCTCTTCCCAGCCGCGATGTTCCTGATCTACGCCACAGGGATCCAGGTCATGCGCAGCAACTTATCCGGGCGTGCCGTCTCGCCCGCGGTGATGGAGTCGATTCGCAAGGGCGATACCGACGAAGACGTACTGAGGCGCGCGCCCAATCCAATTCACAGCTCCGGCTTCAGCCGAAAGCGTGACGACGTCGAAGTCGACTACCGGCAAATCAATTACTTCGACGGCAAGCGCAACTGGTACTTCCACTTTGAAGACGGCGTCCTCCGAGACATCGACAACCGCCTGCTGGTTGACTTCAATCGAGATCGTCAGGTTTTCGCCGCCGTCTTCCACCACTTCTACTTGCGCCTGGCCATCTTCTTCGGCTGTTTGGGCATCTTCATGAATCTCTTCCGCGGCGAGATGCTCGACAAGACGCTGCACTATTGGCTCCTTGCTCCCGCTCGGCGTGAAGTCTTACTGATCGGCAAGTATCTCGCGGGCTTGATCGCGGCAACCGTGATCTTCGCCGCCGGCGCCTTGCTGTGTTACGGCATGATGCTCTGGCCGCAGGATCCGGCCGAGCTGCGGGTGTTTTGGCAAGACCACGGCCTCACCCACGCTTTCGCCTACGCCGCTTCAGCGGCCTTGGCCTGCGTGGGATACGGCAGCGTATTCCTCGCTGCCGGCCTGCTGCTGCGCAATCCCATCGTGCCGGCCATCGTGATTCTGGCATGGGAAGGCGTCAACCCCATCCTTCCCGCCGCGCTGCAAAAACTCAGCGTGCTGTATTACGTCCAGTCGTTAGCCCCCGTGCCCGTCCCGTTGGACGAGGGCGCGCCGCTGCTCATTCGAATGCTGATGTCGCCGGCCCAACCTCCTTCCGCCGCGGTAGCCATCCTGGGCATGTTGGGCCTGACGGTGGTCGTCCTATGGGTCGCATCGCGCATCGTCAACCGCCTGGAAATCGATTACGGCACCGACTAACAGCCGTCGCGTTCGAGACCGCCTACGATGATCCGGTCGCCATGAACGTCAACGCCGAGCGTGACGGCAATTGGGTCTCCATCGTCGACGATGCCTCGTTCGCTCCGCCCGCGACCCGGGCTAACTAGAAGTCGATACCCTTTCTCAATCCGCCAGCCGCACCCCGCACATCTGGCAAAACTTCAGCCGCTGCGATCCCCCGAGCGCCTCGCCGCAAGCCGGACAACGCCAAGTGCGCCAGTGGTAAAACACTGCACCCAAGATCACGAACAAGATCACCGGAAACAGCGACGTCGCCGGAACGCCAAAGATCATTCCCTGCCCCGCATTCGCCGCCAAAGCAAACGCAAGAATCGCGACCAGCACAGGAATGCCGACCAACCTCTGGCGCCGCCGTATCTCAACGAACCGCTCCTTAAACTCAGCCGCCTGCTGTTCCGTATAGTCCATATGGCCAGACAGTATCACTTCCCAGCCCATCAATCCCAGTGCCGCTAGCCCGAAGGGCCGCGCCGCGAAGGCAGGCTAGGCGCCGCGCTAGGGGTACTGAGGTTAGTCTCCGCTGCGACCGCCAGTATTGATGTACCCACCAGAATCGGTACCGCTCAAAGTACTGTTTGTCCATCGACCAACTCGGCCCACGCGCCGCATGCTCTTTCAGGAGCGAACAACGTTCCAAAAGAGGGAATTCTTCATGAGCAAACTACAACAACAGTTAATCCGTCTGATTCACAGCGACAAGGGCCAAGACATGGTTGAGTACGCACTCATCGCCGGCTTCATCTCCGTCGCCGCTGGCGCCGTCCTGCCCGGCTTCTCGGACGGCATTTCCACGATCTTCAGCCGTTGCGGCTCCTACCTGGTCCTCGCAGCAGCATAACCTCCGCGAGGACGCCTGCGCCCTAGCGGGGCGGACCAGCACCGCCCGCTAGGCGTACGTCCAAATTCTTGGCCTCACAGGTCGGCGACCATTCCCAAACCGGTACTGCAGATAGCCCTGCAGGCGACCTGCCCGTACCGAAGGCACCCCAAAAAACGGTACCGGTAATCCATCGACCCGGTTCCGTCGGGCGCCCCATGATGGCCTGTGTAAGCAGCATTACCGTCCCCCATGTACAACAACGAACATCTCGAAAAGGCACGCCTCGGCCCCCAAGGCTGGAATTCGTGGAGGCAGAGTCATCGGGACACCGCGCCGACTCTCGCCGGGGCCGACTTGCACAAGGCATACCTCAGCGAGGCGGATTTTAGAGGGACTGACCTCAGCGGCGCCAATCTCAACGAAGCGAATCTTGGCCGGGCGGATTTCGGCGGAGCGAACCTAGTCCGGGCCGACCTGAATGGCGCCAACCTCCGCGGGGCGTACTTAGGCCAAGCCGATCTGAGCCATGCCGACCTAAGCGGCGCGTGCCTCGCCGGCGTGGATCTGCACCGGGCCAATCTCACAGGCGCCAATCTTAGCGGCGCAGATCTCAGCGATGCCAGTCTTCGAAACGTGGACCTCACCGGGGCCATCCTCACCGAGACCAACCTCACCCGCGCCGACCTCATCTCAGTTCAAGTCTCTGCAGATCAGCTGGGGCCGTCGGTCGGCGACGAATCGACTCGCATCCCTGTCGGGATGACCCGCCCAGCAACCTGGGCCGCCTAGGGCCCCGCTGCGTCGCGGTTTGTGTTGGTCTACGCCGCCGAAGCAGCGTATACTGCCCTCGGCGGGCGCCGCGGCCTGCTGCGAGAGTGCCCCATGTTCATACGCTTCGTGACGTTCAAGTCCACGCCGGAAAAGGTCGAAGAGCTACGGGAGTTTTTCAACAACGAAGTGTATGCGGTATTGCAGCAGACCCCCGGCTGCCTATTCGCCGCCTTGGTCGAAAGCACGACTGACCCGGACGAATTCAGCGCTCTGACATTGTGGGAAACTGCGGACGCCATCCAGGCCTACGAAGACAGCGGTCGCCCCGCGGCATTCACGGAAAAGGCCCGATCGTTATTTCTGGCCGAGTCCGACGAGTGGCAGTTGCAGCTCTCAGCGGATCTAACCCTCGAATACAAGCCCGTCATCGAGGAACCGGAAGCGAGCGCCTACAGTGTCTTCGCCGTAATGGATGAGGCCGCCTTGGTCCATAGCCGGACCGAGAACATGCACCTGCGCCTGGTGCGCGTGCGTGCCAGCGAAGGCGGCTTAGAAGGCTTTAAACAGGCCTACATCGACACGGTCATTCCGGCATTACGCCAGGTCAAGGGCTGCCGCAATGCGTTTCTCATCGGAGACCTGGAAGCTCAGAACCAACTGATCTCCATCACGATTTGGGATAGCGCCAAAGACGCCGAAGCCTACGACCGCAGCCCGTTATTCCAGTCAATGCTGACCAACACGAGCAACTTGTTGTCCGCCCATGTTTGGCAAACCACGCTGGAGACCACTCTGCCGTCCAAGGTGTACACCAGCGACAACGTGAAAATAGAGACCTACACGGGCGTCACCGGGCAGAACTTTCAGCCCGAATAAACCAGCGCGGTCTATCTGATACGCATTTGCTCCAGCTTTTCGGCGTCGGTTCCCAATTTCGTCCCGCCCGCCTCGTGGCCGTTCACCTCAAGCACATAGGCCACAACGTCGGCATACGTTTGCGCCGGCAACGAATTCGGCGAGGCCGGCGGCATCGTCTTCGCCTTGTTGAAGAAGGCGCCCACCGTCTTGCCGGTCCACTGTCCTTTGAAGTACTCGCCCGCCAGCGGAGTGCCGAACGTACCGTTCGTCAAAGTGTTGCCGTGGCAAACTGCGCAGTTGGCGTCGTACGCGGTCTTGCCCGCCGCCGCTTGCGCTGCCGTGTATTGCGGGGGCGGCCCCGCGACGCTCCCTGCCGGCGTTGCCGCCGGAGCCGGTTGAGGCGCACGGCTCACTTGCCGCGGGGCGGGAGCAGTCCCATCGCCCTCGCCTTGGTAGCTGAAAACCAGAATCGATCCTGGATCGTGCATCGTACGCGTCGTGCCGCCGGCGGTTGCTTCAGCCAGGCCGCCGCTGTCGGTGGCGATGTAGATCGTCTTGCCGTCCGGACTGACGGCCGTGTCGCGGTAGCGATTGTCGGACTGGAAGTAGCGCTCCATATGTCCCGCCGCCGCCTGCCCGTCTGCAGACAGGTGCTGCACGTATAACGAGCCGCGCTTCAGCGTGGTGACCAGCACGACCTTATCCCAGCCAGGAATGCCTGAGCCTTTGCTTTCGTAATATTCGATATTGGAGTTGCCGGTGGTCGGCCAACAAATAAAGTCAACGCCTTTGCAAATCGGATCGGAGAAGTTATACCCAGTCTCGACCGTAAACATCGTGGCGATCGGCTCAACGAAGGGCTTGGTAAAGGCCGACTCCGGCTCGCGCGGCACCGAGGGGTCAATCGCAAGATCACTGAAGCGGATGTTCGTGCATCCAGCGCTGGACTCAGCCCACCGCGCGTATTCGTAAGCTTTGTTGTCCTTCTTGCCGGCGACATTGGGCCAGCCATAGTTCGCGCCCGGCTTATAGATATTGATCTCGTCGTCGGTCTTCGGTCCCTGCTCGGAAGAATACAACGTGCCGTCCGGCGCAAAATCAATGCCTTGCGGATTGCGGTGGCCGTAGGTGTAGACATGGCTGCGAACGCCGTCGATTGTCGGGTTATCAGCAGGTACGGAACCGTCGAGGTTAATGCGCAGCGACTTGCCTACATACGCGCTATAGTCCGCTGCGTTGACTTCAGCCTCGGTCGGGATACGCTGCGCCTCAACCGGCAGGCAGTAGTTGCCGAGTTGATTGTGGCCTTGGTCACCAATCGTGAAATAAAGCTTAGAGTCAGGACCGAATCTCAACCGCCCTGCCACGTGGTCGTTGCCCGCAGGCAAACCGGTGATGACGTCGACCGGGTTCGTGAGCGTTCCGTCGGCCTCGTGGTAAGTCAGGCGAACAATCTTGCCGTAGAGATAGCGATAAGGATTCGCTTCATCGGGCACATCCGGGTCCGGGCCTTCGGCGCGATCGACGTAGGTATACGCCGCGTAAACGTAGTCGTTGCCGGTCCCCTTCAACAGCTCCGGGTGCAGCGCCATGCCCAACAACCCGTCCTGACCGCCCGGGGCCGAAACCTCGTCGAGGGTGATGGCAACTTTCCGTTCTCCGCTAGCAGGGTCAATGCGGCTGATGCGCTTGCCGGTCCGCTCCGTTACCCAGAGCATGTTGTCTGGTCCCCAGGTCAGTTCCCAAGGATTCTCCAGGCCGGATATCAAGACGCTTTGGCGGAACTGTTTCGTCCCTCGAATGACTTGCTCGGGCGAGTCTTGGGCCACAAGCATTCCAACCGCGGCAATAGTAAGCAGGCTTAGGGCCAGAAAAGTGCGGTTCATAAATCTCCCCAACGGCACTACCCATTGGACGACAAAACGCTAATAGCCCGTTACCCGTAGGATGCGATGGTTATAGCTGTCGGTCACATACAGTACGCCATCCGCCCGGACATACACGCCGTGTGGCCGGTTGACTTGCGTCTTCAGGGGATTGGCGGGGTCGATCGTAAGGCCAGCTACGCCCGTGCCGACGATGGTTGCGGTCTTGCCGGTCTTCACGTCATAGCGCCGTACGAGGTGGTTCTCGGCATCGGCAATGATGACGTTTCCGCTGCGGTCCATGCACAGGTGCTTCGGCCCGTTCAGATCCGGCGTGATGTCGCCCGGTTTGATGAGTGTGCGGATGCGGCCGTCCTTGCCGACGACGCGCAGAGCATTGCCCCGGCGCTCCAGGATGTAGACGTTGCCGTTGGCGTCCACGGTGACTGCCCGCGGATCGACTAGCGGACTGTCTGCCGCCAGGGCGCCATCCGCCGGAACTCCTTCTTGGCCGTTGCCCGCGACCGTTGTCACAATGCCGCTCTGCAGATCGATCCGCCGGATGCGCTTGTTCGACAGATCCGCGACATACAGTTGTTTCCCGTCAGGGGCCAGATCAATGGCGTAGATGCCGTTAAATGCAGCCTCGGTTGCAGGGCCGCCGTCGCCCGAAAAACCCTTTTCGCCATTGCCGGCGACCGTGACGGTCTCGCCCGTCGCGACGTCCCGCCGCAACACGCGGTTGTTGTGCGTGTCGGCGATGAACAACTGGTCTTCGCCGTTCATCACAATGGCGTGCGGCTCGTGAAACGCTTCCCCGCCCGCAACCAACGAGGTCTTGCCGGCCTGGTCGATGCGGATCAGTCGGCCGCCCGTATATTCAATGACGAAGAGATTACCCGCGCGATCGAAGGCAACGCCAAATGGCTCGATAAAACGTATGTCGCGCGCCGAGACACCCGGCTCCCCCGCCCCGCCCCCGGCGACGAGTTCCACCGTGGCAGCCGACAACGACGCGGCAAACAAGGCCGCAAACAAACCAACCCAAAGCATCCGCATGGGCGTTATCTTACCTGGATTTGCCGGTCTTGGCTGGCCCTACCGTTCCCGATCCCGAAACTCTTCGGCCCAGTTCTGGACGATGCGGATCGTGGGACCTGCGGTGGGCTCTTTCTGGTCGCCGTCATCGATGGGCGCAATCGTCACGAACCGTTGGCCGTCAGGGAAAACGTCGTACTGTGCCGTACCCGCCGCCCCGCGTTGGGGCGCGAACAACCCAGCGCCCAGATGTCCGTGCGACTGTCTACCTCGATGCCTTGGGCATGTTCGGGGGACATGTAAGCCACGGTGCCCATGGCGGTGTCTTTCTTCGTCAGGCGGGAAGCTTCAGTCAGCCGAGCCAAGCCGAAGTCCATGATCGTCGGCCGACCCTTGGCGTCGATCAGAACATTGGCGGGCTTGATGTCGCGGTGGATGATGTTCGCTTCGTGCGCCGCTTCTAGCCCATCGGCGACTTGGCGTCCGATGTCGAGTGTGTCCTTGAGCGCGAGCGGTCCGTTGGCGATGCGATCTTCAAGAGTTTCGCCCTTGACGAACTCCATAGCGATGAAGGTCTTGCCGTCTGCTTCGTCAATCTCGTGGACGGTACAGATGTTGGGGTGGCTCAGCGCCGCTGCTGCTTTCGCTTCCCTCAAGAAGCGCTGCTTGGCCTCCTCATCGTCGAGCAGATGTTGGGCGAGAAACTTCAGAGCGATAGTCCGCTCCAGCGTCGTGTCCTCAGCCTTATAGACCACACCCATCCCACCCTCGCCGAGTTTTTCGACGATCTTGTAGTGGCTGATGGTGGAGCCGATGTGCAAGACAGGGGAATTGTAGCGGAAGAGACCCCTCAATGGCGTTTACTTTCCGCCACAATAGGCGGGATGGAACGCGTCTGTTTTTTAATCCGTGTCAAACCCGAACACCTCGACGAATATAAGCAGCGGCACCGCGAAGTGTGGCCTGAGATGCTGCAAGCGCTACGCGATACCGGCTGGCACAACTACTCACTCTTCCTGCGCGAAGACGGCCTAATGGTCGGCTACTTCGAGACGCCTGACCTCGAAGCCGCGCGATCCGGCATGGCCGCTCTAGAGGTCAACTCGAAATGGCAGGCCGAGATGCTGCCGTACTTCGACGAAATTGAGCCGGGTAAGCGTCCCGATGAGTCGTTCGTGCGACTAGAAGAAGTCTTCCACCTGGACTAAGGGAATGACGCTCTCGCACCTTCGAGCCGGGGTCATCGGCACCGGCTTCATCGGCCCGGTTCACATTGAGGCCATCAAACGCATCGGCGCACAGGTCACTGCCGTCTGCGGATCGACCCAGAGCGCCCAGGCGACGGCGACAAAGTGGGGTATCCCCGAAGTCTACGGCGACTACGACTACCGCGCGCTCTGCGCCTCGCCCAGTGTCGACGTCGTACACGTCGCCTCACCTAATAAGGAGCACGTCGAGCAGTCCCTCGCCGCCCTTGCCGCAGGCAAACACGTTATCTGCGAAAAACCGCTGGGCATGGACACCTCGGAGACCGCGCGCCTCGTCGACGCCGCCGCAGCTTCCGACCGGGTCTTCGCCGTCAACTACATGTGCCGCTTCTTCCCCGGCGTGCTGCAGATGCGCGAACTGGTGCAATCCGGCAAGCTCGGCAAGATCATTCACGTCCAAGGACATTTCTTCCAAGACTGGCTGCTCAAGGAAACCGACTTCAACTGGCGATTGCTGGCTAGTGAAGGCGGAAAGCTCCGCGCGGTCGGCGATATCGGAACGCATTGGATCGATACGGTGTCGTTCATTTTAGGAGCACGCGTCGATTCAGTTTTCGCTGCGCTGGAGACCTTCCACAAAACGCGCCTGCGGCCGGAAGGCCCAGTGCAGACCTTTGCCAAGTTAGACCCCGCAAAGATGACCCGCTACGACGTGGACACCGAGGACCTAGCCAGCGTGCTGTTGCGATTCGACAACGGCGTACACGCGAACGCCGCGGTGTCGCAAGTGGCAGCCGGCTGGAAGTGCAGTCTGTACGTCGGGATTTACGGGACCGAAGGCAGCGTCCAATGGGACTTGCAGCAGCCGAATGAGATCATTCTGGGCCGCCGTGACGAGCCGAACCAGGTATTACAACGCGGCTCGGCAGGCTTCCTAGAAGACGTGGCCCACTTCACCGACTACCCGCCAGGCCATCCCGAGGGTTTCCCCGACTCGCACAAGATGCACTGCCGGGCCGTTTATGAGCATATCGCCGCCGGCGGCACAGGGCCGGTCCTATTCGCGACCGCCGCGGATGGCCATCGCGAAGTCGAACTTTGTGAGGCAATCCTGACCAGCAGCCAGAGCGAGCGCTGGGTGAAGGTCCGGTGACGCTATGAAGCTCATCGATCTTGCTCCAATCGGCGATCGCGGCGACGCTGGACGGCAAGACCCGCGCGTATCAACCAAGCTGATCGCGGTAGGATGGCTAGATCATGAGACGCATCGCCTGCCTACTTCTTGTCGTCTTCGCTCTGGGTTGCAACAGCGCCCCCGCACCGGAACCCGAGGCGGCAGCTCCGGCAGCTGAAGCGCATCGCTACAAGCTGCATGGCAAGGTGTTGCAGCTGCGCGCCGGCGAAACGAACGCGGCAGTGATCGAGCACCAGGAGATCGTCGGCTTCATGGACGCCATGACGATGACCTTCCCGGTCAAAGACCCCGCGGAGTTCGCCAAACTCCACGAGAACGACTACATCAACGCGGACGTCGTTTCGAACGACGACGAGTTCTACATCGAGAACATCGAAGTCGTCGACCCGCCGGCCGAAGCCGAAGGGCAGTAGGCGGTCCGACACTCGTGACTGTGAGTTGGGATCACCCGGAAATACGTGAAGCCATCTTGCGCGCTCTGGCTGAGGATATTGGCTCGGGCGACGCGACCACGGAGGCCTGCATCCCCGAAGACGCGCAAGCCTCGGGGTTCTTTCTGACTCGGGAACCGCTAGTGTTGGCCGGAACTCCTTTGCTTCCGTTGATCTACACCGAAGAGCGACTGGAGATTCTGCACCACGACGGCGCCTCGCTCGATGCGGATGTCGTTTTGGCGCGGGTCAGCGGATCGGCCCAACGGCTGTTGGCCTTCGAAAGGACAGCGCTGAATTTCATCCAGCGCACAAGCGGCATCGCAACGCAAGCGAGCAAGTTTGCCGAGGTAGTTGCGGGAACCGGCTGCACCGTCCTCGACACTCGCAAGACCACGCCCGGCTTGCGGCGCATCGAGAAACTAGCCGTCAAGGCAGGCGGCTGCGAGAACCATCGCGTCGGCCTCTTCGACGCGATTCTCATCAAGAACAATCACATCACCGCGGCAGGCGGCGTGGCAGAAGCTTTGCAGCGATGTGCGGGGAGCGGACTGTCGATCGAGATTGAAGTCCGCACATTCGACGAGTTGGACGCGGCCATTGCGGCTGGCGCCAAGCGGCTGTTGCTGGACAACTTCACGCCGGAACGGGCCCGCGAAGCGGTGAAGCGGGTGGCGGGCCGGGCCAAGACAGAGATCTCCGGCAACATCACGCTGCAGAATGTTCGGGCTTACGCGGAGACCGGCGCCGACTATCTTTCGAGTGGCGCGCTCACGCACTCGGTTCGCGCGATGGATATCAGCTTCCGGCTTGAGCCGCTTCAAGCGGAGTAAATAGGATTCCCAAGCGGAAGGCCTGACCGAGGAAGTTGCAGTGGACCACGCGTCCGCGCTTTTCCAGTTCCACTTCCGTGTCGCCCCACGCCAGGCTGCCTTTCACCACAATCGACATGCCTACCGGCAAGGGCGAATGCATGGTGAGTCCGACGCCGTGCTGTGTGTAGTCCACCAGGCCGGCGCTCATGTCGCGCCCGGCATACTGCACCGTCATGCCGGGCGAGGTGAATTCGGTCCGCCGCGGAAATGTTCGGGCTTCTGGAGAGAACGTGGACGCGGGCGCCGGCTCTTCTTCGACGGCGCCGAATAGATCGTCGGGCATGGCTCCGGGCTCTGGCAACAGGTCGTCGAATAGATCCGTCGGCTCCTCGACCTCGGGTTCTTCACACAGTTCTTCCGGTTCAGCAGGAGGTTCCTCCTCCTGCGGCTCAACGGGCTCCGTTTCGACAGGGGCGGCGGCAGGCTCGACAGCGGGTCGGCCCATGACCAGACGGCAGTTCAGAAACTCGTCGCCGGAAACTGAATCGTAGGCCAGCGTGACTTCGACGCACGCGATGTCGACGCCGTAACTGCCCGCGAGCCAAGACGCCGTACCCAGCAGCTCTTGCGAAAAACTCTCGGCAATCAGAATCACGCGCTGTTGCTTATTGAGGTCCCGGTAGTTCTCGGCCACGTAAGATCGCAGCTCTTGGCTCTTGGCCGGACCGATGCGCCGCAATAGCTCGTCGCGATCCCAAGCCGCGATTCGGCTCGCTGAGTTGATAGCCCGGGTCAAGGGAGATTGGGCTTCGGCAGGCGTAATGATCACGACCACCGCGGCGCCATTTCGATCGACGCCGAGAGCATCCACGTAAGACTCCGCGTCGTCCGCCGTCCGCAGGCCATTCGCGACCAACAGAAGCGATTCGCCGATCTCGCCGAAGAACTGGGACGGGCTGTTGGCGATGAAATCGCTCAGTTCGTAGAACTCTTCCAGCGGCCGCGTCTTGAGGTTGGCGAATGACGTCAACCGCTTGCCGATACGTTCGATCCTAAGCATGGACGTCCCCTACGGAAGCCCGCCCCAACTGCTTGGCAATGTGTTCCATGCGAGTCGCTTCGCCCGCGGTCGAGCCCGGAGACACCAGCGCCGCTGCAACCCGCGCCGCACCCGCAGCCAGTTTGCGCCTCGCTTGAGCGGCCTGCCGGGCCGTGACGCGACCCGGCTCGATCACTGGAAAAACGATGTCCGTCGAGTCCTCTGCGAGCAGCTTTTCCAAACCGGCCACACGCGGATTGGGCAGCAAGACGATGACGCAGTCGAACAGTTCGTCCAACTCATCCAAAGCGCCGCGAAATGCTGTTTGTGCCGCCAACAACTGCTTGATCGCCGGATTGCGGCCCGCGGGCATTACTTTTAGCCCCTGATGCAGGGTGTCGTGGACGAAATGATCCCAGAGCGGCTCGCGCGCCGCCATCGCTTCCGCCAGTCCCAACCGTCTCGTGCGAAAGAATCGAGCCGCTTGCGGCGAATCGAAGCTCGCTTCGACAATCAGCACGGGCGATGTAGAACGTGCAGCGATCCACTGGCCTAGAGCCGCCGCCGCCTCAGCTGCGCTTCGCAAGCGTCCCAGGGGACACATGCCGATACGCATTCGGTCGGGCAAAGACTCCAGGCCAAGCAACTGGGCCAACTCGTCTCTCCACTCACTCGCGGTGTTGGCGATCGGCGTCGGCTGGGGCGTCTCTGTCTTAGCGCTGGATTCAAGTGGGGCGATGCTGGCTGCGGCGGTAACGGGTTCGACCGGCTCGCGCCGCGCTTCTTCTTCCTGCTCCAGTTCTTGCGCGCTGGGGAAGTCGGCGGAGGACTCCGTCTCGGCGTTCACGCCGAACAGGTCCTTCTCAAGTTTCGCCTTTTCGAGAATGCGGAGATAACGGCTCATGACGATTAGTCCCCCGCCCCTTCCGCTTTGCCGAATGCTCGCAAACGCGAGTTCGTCTCGTTCGTGGGCATCACGCGAGGCGCTTCCTGCTGCTGCACGACCGCGGGTTTCGCTGCGCGCGGCAACTCGCGCGACGCTTCGAGAACAAGGTCCGCCGTGACGCGGTCCAGGTCGTCGGCCCAGGCCAGGGTCAGGGCGCCATGGCAAACATGATTCAGCCAGCGAGGAACGCCGCCCGACACTTCAGCGGCAGCCATGATCGCTTCGGGCAGGAACAACTCTTCGCTGCGGCCCACAACGGACAGACGATGCTGAATGTATTCGGCGACTTCCTCTTCGCGAAAAGGCTCGACGCGAGCCATTACGCTGATCCGTTGGCGGAGAGCTTCATGCCGGGGCTCGCGTAGTTTTTCTTCCAATTCAGGCTGGCCGGCGATGATGATCTCCAGCAAATTCAGATTGGTCGAGTGCAGGTTGCTCAACAGCCGAATCTGCTCGAGCGCCTCATCGGAGAGCGCTTGGCCTTCGTCGAAAAGCAACAGCATGCGGTAGCCGCGGCGTTTGAGCTCGGCCAATCGTTGCTGGAGTCGACCCATCTGCTCGAACTCGGCCATGCCGGAAGCTCCCAGGCCGACACGCTTCATCACCTCTTGCATCAGGTCCTGACGGGTCTGATAGGGGTGCGGGAAAAACGCTGCGGCGGCTTTGCCCTTCAGACGACCGACCAGATAGCGCAGCAGCGTGGTCTTGCCCATACCCGCCGGCGCCGTGAGCGCGCCGATGCCGCGACTCTCGAGCACGCTCAAGTAGACCGCTGAAAGCGCATCCTTATGCCCCTGGCCGAAATAGAGAAAGCTCGGATCCGCAGTGATGCGAAACGGATCGGCGATCAGGCCGAAGCGCTCAGCGAACATCGGGCGTTCCTCCCTTTTCAAAGGCGATCAAAGGAACGCTAAGGATTTCGACCGCATCCTCGACGCTTTCCAGCGGCCGCAACCAGGCGCCAAGAGTCACGAGCAACGCCAATAGAATCGCGACCGCAGCGAAGGCGATGGAGCAAAGTTCGACCGGCACGCCTGCCAGCCTGCTTCCTGCCGGGGCTGTAAGACAATAGGCCGAGGCGCCGATGAGCAACAGGCCAGCCCCCAGGGCGAGCATCTTGCGCTTGGCGAATGCCGTCAGCAGCCGCAATAAAGGATTAGCCGAAGCGGCCTCAAACAGGACGGCGCCGTCCGCGGCGGACAACGGCGTCAAACGCCATTCGACTTGCAGGCCGCGGTCCCGCTCCGTGCGGCTTTCCTGTCTGGCCTGCGGCACTGCGCCTCTCGACCAAGAGTTTGGCTTCTGAGACTCGCTCACTGCTGAAGACTCCTCTCGACGAAGTTGGAACGGCGGCACAGAGACTCAACACGCTCGGCGGTCAGTTCCGGATCGACCTGGCTCGAAAGGTAGTCGCAGGCGCCGCGCCGAAACGCCTCCGCAATCTCGCCCTGCGACAGCCGTCCGTTGACCAACAAAACCCGCAACTGGGGATAGATCCGGGCCACCAGCGCCAGCGTGATCAGGCCCGTCTCGGGTGAGTCGCCGCAGTCCATCGCCAACACGGAGGCCGTCGAGAGAACCGCGCTCTTCGCCAAGTCAGCGGGCTGTTGAACCAAGGTCACCTGATTGCGTCGCTTGAGACGCCGAACGAACTCCCAGTCGTCGGCGATTTCGCCGGCCACGCAGATGTGCGCGGGTCCAGGAGTAGATGCACTGCCGTCCGGCTGCCACAGGGGCTCTAAAGACAACCGCATGCCCGCACTCATGCAAGTCGAAGGCCAACTATCGAGCATTCTTAAGGGGAACCACCTAATTCATTCTAATGTCAGACCTTATCGGGTCAACTAGGATGATTCAGGGCAGTTCAGGCGATCGCCCTGGATGAAGCGGACTGCTGACTATTCTGCAGCTGACTGCTTATTCGCACATGAGTGTCATACGCTAAGATTTTCTTCGGTTGCATAATCTCTCAGATGTGATATAACTGTATTGAACTTGCCGTAGAGCAGCTCGGTCTGCGTCCGGCAAGTTCGATTTCGTCAAGAGACAAATAGCGTCGCTCGACTCAAGAGCGCGCTAAACGATTTCGGAGGAAGAGAATCCGTTATGGCATTGCGACCTTTGCACAATCGCATCATTGTGGAGCGAGCGACAGCAGGCGAGCAGAAGCAAGGCTCGATTATTATTCCTGACTCGGCCAAAGAGAAGCCGCAGCAGGCCACCGTCATATCCGTGGGTCCCGGGAAGATGGACAAGGATGGCAAACGGCAACCGCTCGATGTAAAGGCCGGCGACAAAGTGCTGATCGGCAAGTACTCGGGCAGCGAAGTATCGGTAGACGGCAACGACTACGTCATCCTCACCGAGGACGAAGTCTTAGCGGTCGTGGGCTAGATAGACGGATCACGGCTGATCCGAGGAGGGTAAGTTTTCATGGCAGGAAAGCGCATTATCTACGGGGAAGACTCGCGTCAAGCGATTCTGGCCGGCGTCAACAAGCTGGCTAATACCGTCAAAGTTACTTTGGGCCCGAAGGGCCGCAACGTCGTCTTGGAGAAGAAGTTCGGCGGACCGAACGTCACCAAGGACGGCGTCACTGTCGCCAAAGAGGTGGAACTCGAAGACAAGGTCGAGAACCTCGGCGCGCAGATGGTTCGCGAGGTCGCCTCAAAGACGTCTGACGTCGCCGGCGACGGTACGACTACGGCAACGGTTCTCGCTCAAGCGATCTACGGCGAAGGCGTGAAGAGCGTCGCTGCCGGTTCCAACCCGATGGCCATCAAGCGCGGCATCGACAAGGCTGTTGAAGCCGTCGTCGGCAAGATCCACGAGATGGCCCGCCCCGTCGAGGGTAAGGCTGTGGCGCAAGTCGCCGCTATTTCGGCGAACTCCGACCAGACCATCGGCGACACCATTGCTCAGGCGATGGAGAAAGTCGGCAAGGACGGCGTCATTACGGTCGAAGAAGGCAAGGGCATGGCCACCGAGCTGGATGTCGTCGAAGGCATGCAGTTCGACCGCGGCTACCTCTCGCCCTACTTCGTCACGAACCCTGACTCGATGGAGTGCGTTCTTGAGAACGCCGTCGTATTGATCCACGAGAAGAAGATCAGCTCGATGAAGGATCTGCTGCCGATTTTGGAGCAGGTTTCGCGCTCCGGTCAGCCGCTGTTGATCATCGCTGAGGACGTCGACGGAGAAGCGCTGGCGACTCTGGTCGTCAACAAGCTGCGCGGCACGCTGAACATCGCAGCCGTGAAGGCTCCGGGCTTCGGCGACCGCCGCAAGGCGATGTTGGAAGACATCGCCATCCTGACCGGCGGCAAGTCGATCATGGAAGAGACCGGCATCAAGCTCGAAGGCGTGACGCTGGAAGATCTCGGCACGGCTAGCCGCATCGTGATCGACAAAGACAACACGACGATTGTGGAAGGCGGCGGTAAAACCGAGGCCATCCAAGGTCGCGTGAAGCAATTGCGCGCGCAGATCGAAGACACGACTTCGGACTACGACCGCGAGAAGCTGCAGGAGCGCTTGGCCAAGTTGGTCGGCGGCGTCGCGGTCATCCGCGTCGGCGCGGCGACGGAAACCGAGATGAAAGAGAAGAAGGCACGCGTCGAAGACGCAATGCACGCCACGCGTGCGGCCGTCGAAGAGGGCATCGTGCCCGGCGGCGGGACGGCTCTTCTTCGCGCGTCGGCTGTACTTGACACCCTGAACCTGACCGATCACGACGAGCAAGTCGGCGTCAAGATCGTCAAGAAAGCGCTTGAGGCCCCGCTTCGTTGGATCGCTCAGAACGCGGGCCACGAAGGCGCCATCGTCGTCGAAAAGGTACGCGACTTGAAGAAGGACACCGAAGGCTTCAACGCTCAGACCGAAGTCTACGAGGACCTGGTGAAGGCCGGCGTCATCGATCCGGCCAAGGTCACTCGCACGGCGCTGCAGAACGCCGCTTCGATCTCCGGCTTGATGCTGACGACCGAAGCGACCGTTCACGAGATCGAAGAAGACAAGCCGGCCCCTGGCGGCGGCGGTCACGATCACGGCGGCGGCATGGGCGGCGGCATGGGCTTCTAAGCTCGCTCCAACTAGCAACAAACAACGACGGGGTCGGCACAAGCCGACCCCGTTTTCTTGTTCACCGTCTTTGGCGTCAAGCGCGCGGCCCGGCGGCGCACTCCCGATAGGATCAGCGCTCCGCCCAACAACAGCGCCCGGGTCGTCGGTTCTCCCATAGAGCCGTTCCACGAACGCCAAGTGTAAGTGTCGCCCTTGAAATCGGGGGTGCCTTTGCCAATGCCAGTGGTGATCTGCAACGTACCGTCGCCGTAGACATTGGCGCAGTAGGCGTATTGCATGGAGCCTACAGTCACATAGTTGCCTGCCGTGACGTAGAAGCCGAAAGAGTGCGCAGGATAATCCCCCCAAAAAGCGGACCGCGGCTCGACTGCGAGGCGACATCTAAACCGCATCCGACGGCAGAACAAGGCCTCCGACAGCGGTTCGACAAACTAAGACTAACCGGGATCTATCCTGGCCTCTATACCGGTGATACCCGATACGCCTGGCGACCCCTAGACGTAGAGGGCATTTAGGACGCCTCTATGATGTTCCAGGTGCCCGAGAATCGCGTGGGCCAAGGCGCGGACAGTGATGGCGCCGCCGCTCACCAGGCCGCTGCGCAACCAATCGTCAGACGGAAGATGACGAAGCAACAAGACCGTCGATGCACGAACGTGTAGGAACTCTTCGACTAACCCCGGCCAAGACGCCGAGTCGTGTCGCGCAGCGGCGACCCAGTCGTCTTGCTCGAAGGGCGGGTTAGACAACCCCTCTCCGCGCGCGATACGCAGAGCCGGGCAAGCAAAAACGCGTTCGGTGTCGGTAATATGGCCAAGCATCTGCTGAACGCTCCACTTGCCCGGTTCGTAGCGATGCAGCCGCAGCGCAGGATCGAGCCCATCGCACCAAGCAGCGAAAGCGGTTCCCTGCTCATCTAACGCCGCAACGGGATGAGTAACGCCCTCAGCAAGGCCGACGTAGCCGGCGACGAACGCCGGGAACTCGTCGGAACCGGGGAAACCTGGCTGAATGTCGTGAGTTGCCATCGCTTCCAAGTATCGCGCCGAGTCCAGATTCTGTTGTTACTTCGCGGGCGTCTCATCCGTCAAAGTTGATACGCTTTTCAATTGGAGTGCTTTCGGCAAGATCCGCAGGGCTGCTCAATTGAACACATAGAACGCCATGACCATTCGCAAATATCTGATTTCACTTACTCTTCTTGGACTGGCCGCGATGCCTGCCGCTGCTCAAACGGTTTGGGACGGCGTCTACACAAAGGAACAGGCCGAGCGCGGCAAGGATATCTACCTCGCCGAGTGCGTCCTGTGCCACGGCGCAACGCTGCTGGGCGCCGAAGACGGCCCAGCTGTAACGGGAGAAGGCTTCCGTATGGCCTGGGACGGCCGTACGGCAGACCAACTGGTGGAGCGGATTCGCACAACGATGCCCAGCGACGGGCCGGGCTTTCTCAGCCGGGCGCAGTCGACAGACCTCACCGCTTTCATCTTTAGCGACAACGGTTTCCCAGCGGGCGAGACGGAGATGAAGCCCAGTTTGGCGGCGCTCAAGAAGATCGTCATCAAGGCTAAGAAAGACTAAATCCTTTTTTTAAGGGAAATCAACGGGCAGGAAGGTCCACGCCTCCCTGCCCGTTTGTCGTATAAGCTCAGAGGTCGATGATCAAAGTTCGCATTTGCGACGCTTGCCTTGCGGCGGCATTACTGCTCTCCGCGTCTTCCGCGGTCGCCCAGAAGATCGCGTTCGAGAGCACCCGCGACGGCAACTTCGAGATCTACTCGATGAACGCCGACGGCAGCGGCATTGCGAACTTGAGCAATAGCCCGGCCCTCGACCGCCAACCCGTCTGGTCGCCCGACGGCGCGAAGATCGCCTTCACTTCCGCTCGGGACGGCAACGGCGAGATCTACCTGATGAACCCCGACGGCAGCGGCCTGACCAACCTCACCAAGTCATCCGACTCCGCTGACGCCTTCCCCCGTTGGTCACCCGATGGAACTCGCATCGCGTACACATCTAACCGCACCAGCAACGCCGCCGACGGGCAGATCGCGGTCATGGACGCAGACGGCAGTAATGCCTTGACGAAGACCAATGAGATCGGACTCTCGACCGACGCGCGCTGGTCCCCTGACGGCGGGTTCATCGCCTATGCCGCCAATCGCACCGGCAGAAACTCGATCATCGTCATGGACACCGCCAGTTTCAAACCGAAGATCGACCTCACGCTGGACCTCAACTCCGCGGGCGACCCACGCTGGTCTCCCGACGGCATGCGCATCGCCTTCACGTCTGGGATCGCGGGCGCCCGCGAAGTCTACGTCATGAACGCCGACGGAACCGGCAAGGTCAACCTAACCAACAACGTCGCGGACGACGAGCAGCCGCTCTGGTCGCCCGACGGTTCCCGGATCTTATTTCTCTCCGACCGTGACGGCGATGACGACGATATTTATGTCATGAACGCCGACGGAACCGGTGTTCAGAGTTTGACAAACAATTCGGCAGTGGAGGGCACTGCGCAATGGTCGCCCGACGGTTCGCGGATCCTATTCAGTTCCACACGCGATAGCGCCGAGTTGGAGCTCTACATCATGAACGCCGACGGGACGAACGTCGTGCGTCTCACCACCTCCGTCGGCAACGACTTCAACCCGCAACCCTCGGGCAACTTCAGCTATGGACAGTCTCCGGCAATCTTCTCCGGCGGCGTCGTGCTGGCGAACCTGGCGCCGAAGGTGGAAACGATCTCCCCGCTGTCAATCGTCAGCGTCTTCGGCATGGATTTTTCGAGCGAGACGCTCTTGTTCCCCAACCTCGACGGCGAAGGCAAGATCGACACGATCCTCGGCGGAACCTGCGTCGAGATCGGCGGCGAGAGAGCGCCCATCTTCGCCATGACGCCGACTCAAGCCAATGTGCAGACCCCCGCGACTCCGACCGCAGGCCCCGTCGGCGTCGTGCTCATCCGCGATTGCGACACGCCCTTAGCGTCACGCAGCAACGTCGAGATGGTCACCGTGGAAGACGCGACCCCGGGCTTCTTCATCTTTAATCCCATCTCCAGCGGAGGTTTTATCGCTGCGCGATTCAACGCGACCGATAGTCAAGCTCCGGTTCCCGTCGCGCCGGAAAGCTCTTTCCCCAACGATTCCTACGGGCCTTCTCGTCCGGCCAGACCCGGCGACATCATCTTGCTCTACGGCACAGGTTGGGGACCGACGGAGGCTGCGCTAGCGACTGGCCAGTTGGCATCCGGCGCCGCGCAGTTGCTGGATGGAGCGAATCCAACGGTCACCCTGGGCGGCGTTCCGCTGGCGCCTGAAGACGTCTTCTATGTCGGCGTCACGCCGAACACCGCCGGCCTTTTCCAACTGGCCATTCGCATCCCCGAAGGTACGCCGCCGGGCAATCAACAGGTCGTCTTGACGGTCTACGGCAAGTCGACGCCTGCCGGGCCGGTCATCCCCATAGCGGCGCCTTAACCGATTCGCGCCACGACGATTTCTTTCTTGGGTCGGTCGATGCCGTAGAGCAACGTCGGATCGACCGGATCGAAAGCAATTCCCTGCCCGTGCATCGGCATGGGAATCGTCTCCTCCAACACCAGCGTCGAGCCGCCCGCGGGGAACGTGAATACGTAGACCTCGGGATTGTCGTGGCCGGTGCAGTAGAGGCGGCCATCGCGGCCGAAGACGCCGCCGGAGATCGACATCACCCCGAGTTTCGAGACGACTTCGGCTGGGTAAACCCAAGCCTGGCGTCGCTGCCAGTCGTTGTCGAACTGAATCAACTCTGTCCAGCGCGGATCGCGGTCGGCCTCATCGGCGTCGGTCCGGTAATGCGCGAAAGTCACATAGCGGGAACCGGCGTACAAATCCATCCAGGTGGCCGATCCGGCCGAGATGCCCAAGCTGTAGCTGCTCCCGTGTTCGAGCGAAGTCGTATCCCAGGTCTCGATCGAGCTGGTCATCGGCACGCCGGGAAAATTCGAATGCGCGCACCACAACACGCTGCCGTGGACGACGCCGCTGTCGAGATGGATCAGCGGCTTGCCGTTCTCGCACTCCCAACTCGCGACGCGTTTCCCGGTCTCCTTGTCGTACTTGCCGATGGCGTGATTGTTGATCGCATACAGGTGATGCTCATCCGCCGCGACGGCCTGATTCGCCTCGGGCGCCGGAATGCGCCGAATCTCCGTGGCCCGCTTGCCTGTTTGGCCGAAGGCTCGCGCCGCACACAGCCCGGCAGCAAGCTGCAACGCGGTCCGTCTCGTAACCCAGTCGTTTGTCATGGCATTAGTATCCCTCCGAACGCAGCGAACAACCCGCGGGCGATCCGCGGAGTTCTCAGAGACGGGCAGGCGCGCAAGTCCGTCGATTGAGCGTTAGATTTTACGAACTATTTTTGCCTACCAAATTGACAATCATACGACTATCGCCGAATATCGGCAGAATTAGGACGATGTGGACCAATAAGAGATGGTCGGCTCTTGGTTGGCCGGTACTCGTGCTCCTCGGATTCCTTGCGGCCGAGCCCTCCGCCGCTCAACCCCGCCACATTCTGGTGCCGGGGGTGCCGCCTCCCGTCCTCAACGAAAACGGGGTCGTCTTGGCGACGTTGTCGCCGTCCGTCAATACGGTGTCGCCGGGCTCGATCGTCACTGTCTTCGGGACGGAGTTAGCCCACGGTGGGACCATGTTTCCCGAGTTGGACGAAGCTGGCAAAGTCTCCACAAACCAAATCTTCACCTGTTTGGAGATGGGCGTCGAACGTGTGCCAATTTTTGCCGTCACTCGGACTCAATACAATTTCCAAGTCCCAGTGGACGCGCCGTTGGGCCCCATTTCCCTTGTCGCCGTGCGCGAGTGCGGCTTGTGGCTCGAAGCGCGTAGCGAGGCCGTGACCGTCACGGTTGAATCGGCTACTCCGGGGTTCTTCTTGCTCTCGGCCGTGCCGTTCTCCCCCAAAACGGACGTTGATTTCATCGCGGCAAGATTCAATTCGATCGGCGCGATCGTGGCGCCCTACTTGCTGATCAACGACCAGTACGGCTCCTCACGGCCCGCGAAGCCCGGAGACGTCATCGACCTCTACGGCACTGGCTGGGGCAAGACCACAGCGGACTTGGAGACGGGAGAGTTGGCGACGGAGGCCGCCGAGCTATTGCCGGAGTCGAATCCCAGCGTCAGCTTCGGCGGCATTATCATGGCCCCGGAAGACGTGATCTACGTCGGAGTCGCGCCCCGGCGGCCGGTCTCTTTCAGTTGGTGATCCGCGTTCCCGCAGACGCCCAACCAGGCAACAATCAAGTCGTACTCACCGTCTACGGCAAGTCGACGCCACGGGGCCCGTGATACCGGTATGCGGCGCCGTAGCACCCTAGCTCCAAACAAAACGGGCAGGAGCGGCGATGTGCCGTCCTGCCCGTTTCTTGTTCCGATCGTTCAGAGATTAGCCAATCACTTTGAGGAACTGGCGAACAAAGGCGGGGTGCGCCGGCCAGGCCGGCGCAGTGACCAGATTGCCATCCGTGTAGGCATCGGTGATCTCGATCTCCACGTACTCCGAGCCGCTCTCTGTCACTTCCGGCGCGCAGGCCGGGTAGCAGTTGATCTTGCGGCCCTTGAAGCAGCCCGCCGCAGTCAGAATCTGTGCGCCGTGGCAGATCGCGGCGATCGGCTTGTTGGCGTCATTGAAATGCCGCACGATGTCCAGCACTTTGGCGTTCAAGCGCAAGTATTCGGGCGCGCGGCCGCCGGGGATGCAAAGCGCATCGTAGTCCTCCGCCTTGATTTCGGCGAAGGTTGCATTGAGCGCGAAGTTATGACCGGGCTTTTCGGAGTACGTCTGGTCGCCCTCGAAATCATGAATCGCGGTGCGAACGGTGTCGCCGGCTTTCTTATCCGGGCAGACCGCGTGGACCGTATGTCCGGGAACCTGCAGCGCCTGGAAGGGCACCATCACTTCGTAATCTTCAACAAAATCTCCAACGATCATCAGAATCTTCTTGCCCATTCGAACTCTCCTTCTCTCAGCAAAAACTCGATCATGCGAGGAGGCGCCGGCGCTGGAACCCTACGGCGCCCGCGCGGCAAATCTGCCCCTCGGAACCAAACGAATCGTAGATGATCCCGCCGCTGGACACAATACGGCCCAGATGCAGGACCCCGTCCGTATCAGTCTAGCCGCTCGCACATCGCTCTGCACGGCAGCTCTCATCCGCCCCCAACATGCCGCCGGACAATGTGAAGTCCCGTACTACTCCGACGTCGTGGGGCAAATGTTTTATGCTAGTGTCTCGACAGCCGTGCGTGTAGTGTGCGGAAGGAGTAGATGGCGATGGAATCTAAGAAATTGAGCAAAAACAAGCCCTCCGAGGGCATTTCACGACGCAGTCTCGTCGCGGCCGGAGCAGCCGCAGCGGCAGCAGCGTTACCGTTAGCGAAGCCTGCCGAAGCTCAGCGACGCATGCCCCCAGGAGGCACTGGCGACATTCGCGTCCTGCTGATTACGAAAGGTCACCCCTTCGATCGCGGCAATTTCTTCGAGATGTTCGACGCCCTAGGCGACACCATCACCTGGACGCACGTAGAGCACCCGGCGGCGACCGAATTCTGGAATCCTGAACTCGCCAAAGACTACGACGTCTTCGTCTACTACGACATGGCCGGCCGAGACAAAGTCCCGCCGACCCCGGAGATGAAGAAGAACTTCGAGGCGCTATTGAAGCAGGGCAAAGGCATGGTCTTCTTCCACCATGCACTGGCGTCCTGGGTTCACCTATGGCCCGAATACGTCGAGGTAATGGGCGGCGC
Source organism: uncultured Acidobacteriota bacterium (assembly GCA_963805925.1). Classification (GTDB taxonomy): domain Bacteria; phylum Acidobacteriota; class Terriglobia; order Bryobacterales; family UBA6623; genus CAMPKL01. The sequence continues at coordinate 167,611 of CAWDWB010000010.1, read as the reverse complement.
CGCTGACTGGGGCAATACGCTCGAGAATATTCGCGGCAAGACCTATCCGTTCTCGGGCTACCGTCCCAACACCCGCGAGCACATCACGGTTGAGCCCGGCGAGGAGAATCATCCTGTCGTGGCTGGCGTGACCGACGGCTTTGACATCGTCGACGAAACCTATCTGTGCCCGATGTTTGAAGATTCGGTCCATCCGCTCCTACGCACGGATTTCCAGCCCACGACGGACAAGTTCGAGATCGGCATGAAACGTGATCCGAACTGGAACCACCCCCCGGGCAGCAATATGACCGGGTGGTACAAATCTGCTGAGAACAGCCCGATCGTCTACATCCAACACGGGCACGACGACGTGGCTTGGTCGAACGCGAACTTCAGACGTCTGATGGAGAATGCGATTCGCTGGACAGCATCCAAGGAAGGTCTCGCCTGGGCGAAGGCTAATCCGACGAAGATCTTCCATACCTAGGAACGGTCTCGGAAGATTCAGGAGAAAGACCCATGACCCGTTTTCAGACAATTCTTCAACGCCTCTCTTTGCTAGCCCTAGCTGCGGGCCTGATGGTTCCGTTGGCGCCCCAGGCGCAAGCTCAAGGCCGGCGGATGACTCAAGGCGGCAGCGGCCCGATCCGGGTCCTGCTGATCACCAAGGGACATCCCTTTGACCGCCAGAACTTCTTCAACTTGTTCGACGACCTCGGCGATACGATCACCTGGACTCACGTCGAGCAGCCGGCCGCCCAGGCTTTCTGGGATCCGGAAATGGCCAAAAACTACGACGTCTTCGTCTACTACGACGCCATGGGCCGCGTGCAGGAGAAACTCCCTGACGGCTCCATGGGCTTCGCCAAGCCGCCCAAGAAGTCTCAGGAAGGCCTTGAGGCATTGCTCAAGTCCGGCAAAGGCATGGTCTTCTTCCACCACTCCATTGCGGCTTGGAACCAGACCTGGGATGAGTACAGCGAAATCATCGGCGGCGCCTGCGATTGGCGCAACCCGGTGACCAAGCGCGGAGTTCATTACCCCTTCTCGGGATTCCAGCCGGGCACCCAGCAGCACGACACGATCGTGCCCGAGGCGAAGGGCCATCCGATTCTTGAAGGTCTTGAAGGCGGTTTTGACATCGTTGACGAAGCCTACAACTGCCCCTACTTCGAAGATTCGATTCACCCGCTGCTGCGGACCGACTTCGTCGCCAAGCCCGAGAATTTCACTCCTGCCCGTACGCGCGATCCCAACTGGAATCCGCCGGTCGGCAGCAACCTCGAAGCCTGGTACAAAGCCGCTGAGAACAGCCCGATCGTCTACATCCAACACGGACACGACAATCTGGCTTGGTCGAACCCGGCGTTCCAAAAGTTGATGACCAACGCCATCAAGTGGGCGGCATCGGATGAAGCTCTAAAGTGGGCCAAAGCGCACCCGCAGAAGATCTTCAAATAGAATTAGCTGTCTCGTTAGGGGGTAGGCCGGGCGTTCCATTCGGGGCGTCCGGCCTTCTTCTTTGGGGCCGTTAGCGGCGGGTTCTGGGCATTGTGGCGAGGTTTGGCCCTGAGATGGACTGAGGGCTGAAGAGTTGTCGTGGACAGCCAAAGGCGGCTGTCCCTAGTGAAACCGCCGTCCGACGGGCTTTCTTGCCGTAAAACAAGAAAGCCCGCCGGAACGGCGGGCGGATTCCCTTCCAAGCGGGGAACCGGAGATGTCTTTGGGTCGACCCTAGTTTCTGTTTCGCTCTTACGCTGCCGTTTCGTTTGGCCTCATCGGCATGCCCCAAACACTGTCCCCACTGCAGTGGAGCCCCTGACCGTGCTCGGCCCAACCAGGGATCTTCTAATTCCGTTGTAGCATGCGCCTCCAAATTTTCCTGGCGGGGGCTCTCTGTTGGGTTGAGGGGGCGAGGTCCGGTGTACGAGATAGGGTGGGGTTTGGGCGATTGGGTAAGTGCCCTGAAGCGGGGAGAGGATCGGGCGTCCTCGGGTAGCCAAGCATCAATGCCCTAACCAGGAGGCCAGTGAACTGGGCTGAAAGCGCGGCCGTCGAGGGGGATAGCGGCGGCGGTTTGGGTGACGCCAACGTCGTGACAGTCACCGGCGGGCATTGGGGGCGAAGAGCATGGTGCGGATGGCTCCGGTTTCGTCCTGGTAGGTCACGGCCAAGTTGCCGGCGAGGAACCCGATCTTCGTTGCCGCTTGCAGGTTTTTGAGAAAGCGCGACTCGATGCCCATCTGCGGCTCGGGGCAAGCCATGCGCGTGCCGGCGATGGGGCTCATGACGATGTCACCGGGCAGGTCTCCGGCAGCGACGCCGCCCGTGTAGCTATTGCACCCAGAGTTGCCGGCGAAGCGGCCGTCTGAGTAGGTGAGCGTGACGAGCGGTTCGTCGGGAACGCGGTCTACGAGGTCCCACCAGCGCAAGGCCCACTCGGTCTCGCCGACCGTCTCGGGAGACAGCCTGCCGAGAACCTCGGGTGCGCCGGACTCGGTGAACTTGCCTTCGGTGAGCGTCCAACTACGGCGGACGATGTCTCCGGGGCAGCAGGCAGGGTCTTGCGCGCCGCCTTGAACCAACTCGGCTGTGATCGAGCCCGGCGCCATGACCACCCTGCGTACTTGCACACGATCGCCGAGGAGCAGGGTTGCGGTGTTGGTGACGACCTCCCCCGCCCTGTCGAGCAAAGCGATGTAGATGAACTCGCCGGTGCCGCCGCTGCGCTCGGCGATGAGCACGACTGTCTCATCGACTCCGCCGGAATCGATGTCGCCTCGCGCCATGAAGTCGCGAACGAGATTGACTGAGGGCCGCGAGGCGGACGCTGCGTCTGCGGGCTGGCCTTCCCAACGGCCTTCGGATAGTTTGACCGGCTCGACGCCAAGAGCTTGGAGACCGTAGTAGGTTGCGCTGCGGGCCTCTTCGAACGTGGGCGGCAGTTCGGTTGGCTCTTCGCGAACGATGTCGCGGTTCGCGGCGCATGCGGCAAAGAGCAGAGTGACGCAGAGGATTCCAATCTGATACCGCATAGAAGTACGCTCCTGACCTTATTGACGGTACCAGTCGCCAAACCTTGGTACCAAGCTGAATTTGACGCAGGCGCGTTATGGGCGTTTTCGAGCGCCGCGGGCACTCTGGAAGCACCATGAAACGCTTCCTCCTAGCCGCCATCCTTTTGCTTCCCGACGCTGGCCTTTTCGCAAGAAAGAGTCGACCTGCGAACGGAGGTAACGCCCTACATGCTGAAGGCCGCCGACCGCCAACTCTACACGTTGCGCACGGACGTGAACGCCGCCGGGCGCAAGCGCTGGAAGAGGGCCTGGATCGCTTCGTGGGCGGCCTATGCCGCGGCCAATGTCGCTCGACGCCAAGTCTTCGCCGGGCAAGATGGAGGCGAACCCCTTCCTGCAAAATGCTGACGGCACTTTCAACTCGGGACGCGCGGCGAGCATCAAAGCGGGCGCCGGCGGAGCGTTGCTCGGCATGCAGTTGTGGATGATCCACAAGAAGCCGGAGAAGAACCTCTACAAGGGCTTTACGCTGGTCAACAGTGCAGCTGCCGGCGGGCTCGGCGCAGTGGCCATCTCGAACTCAACCAAGTAGTTCGTCTCGAATTACGGCCAACGGATTGTGGGTAAACAGGCGGCCGGCGGCAGGAATGTCGCTGGCCGCGGCCACTTGGGCGAAGGCTTCGCGCATGTCGGGCCCGCGCTTGACGGCGTCGTGCGCGTCGGAGGCGACGAAATGCAAGGCATTGCGCGAGAGCAGTTCGTACGCGGCGGCCTTGGCGCGGCGTCCCATGCGGCCGGTGAAGGATGCGGCGGTGGCCTGCAGCAAACCGCCGTTGGCGATCCAGGCGACTAAGGCGGATGAATCAGCAGGCAGGAAGGGGTAGCGCTCCGGGTGTGCCAGGATGGGCCGCAGCCCGCGTTCGCGAAAGAGCTTTGCGGCACGGTCGAGACTTCCGCCGCCGGCAGCATGGGGCAACTCGACGAGCACGTAGCGGCTGCCGTTGAGCGTGTAGCGGCGCGGATCTTCGAAGAATTGCTGCATGAGCTGTTCTCTGAGTTCGAGTTCGCAGCCGGCGAAAAGCAGCGGCGTGTCGCTGGCCGTTGATTCGGCGGCGGCGAGTCGCGTGTCGCGGTCAGCGGAGTCGAGCGCGTAGCGAGAACTAAGATGCGGCGTGGCGACGATGGCGGCGATTCCCGCCGAGCGTGCGACATCGATCAGCGCGCGGGTTTGCCGGTCGTCTTTGGGACCGTCATCGATTCCGGCGATCAGGTGGCAGTGTATGTCGACGAAGCCGGCGACACGCATCCAGGAAGGCAGCACATCGAACTAGATCGACGCGGAAAGGCTACATCTGAATAGGCGTCGGAGTGAAACAGAGAATGAACAGGATCAGCAGCACCGCCGCGATGCGCTGGCGGCGCTTGTCCAAAGGCTCGCCGTCGTTGATTGTCGGCGGATGGCGGACACCCATGAACCACAACAACACGAGGAAGATCAGATAGCTGTAGTTGCCCGAGAACGTCACGAGGGCCAGTAAACCGAACACGGCGCCGGAGACATAGTGGCTCTTCTTGCCGAAAACCGAGTGGACGATGTGGCCGCCGTCGAGTTGCCCAATGGGCAGCAGGTTGAGCGCGGTGACGAACATGCCGACCCAACCGGCGAAGGCCATGGGATGCGTGACTAGGTCGTAGCCTTCGGGAATCGGTCCGAAGACCCACCAACTCATCGCCTTGAAGAGGAGCGGTTCGCCCAAGTGGATCCCCTGGCTCATCGATGAAAGCAGTTGCAACTTCGACATGGAGATGCCGATCAGAGTGACGGGCAGGGCCACGACAAGGCCCGCCACTGGTCCGGCGGCGGCGATGTCGAATAGCGCATTCCGGTTGGGGATGTAGGGCGACATGCGGATGACAGCGCCGAAGGTTCCGAACAGCGTCTGCGGAAAAGGCGACGGAATGAAGTAGGGCAGGCTGGCCGGTACGCGATGTTTCTTGGCGGCGAAGTAGTGTCCGAACTCGTGGCAAGTCAGGATGGCCATCAGACAAGCGGAATACTGCCAGCCGTGGAGCCAGGTCGTGGTGAGGATCGCTCCCAAATAGAGAACGACATGTAGCCAGACCTTCTGCTGGGGCTGCTGGGGCAGCGGCCGGTAGACCGGTTGTTCAGAGACGCCGTATGGCAGGGACTGCGGAGGTTCGTGCCGAACGCTCGGCGGCTGGAGCGGTGATGAATCCATGCGACTCGCTCCTTTCATTCTACGCGGCTGGCGCGTGGGGCCCGAAAGCTAGCGGCGGTCAAAATCTTCGGGAGGGCTGCTGAGCTTCTCGATGACGGCCTTTTCGAGCGAAAAGCCGATGCGGTAAACGCCGTCCTGGCGGGAGCGGCAATGCTCAACGATTACCTTGCCGGTGATGCTGAAGACGCCGTCTTCGCCGGATATCTCGCCGCTCACGGCGACTTCGCTGCCCACGGGGAGTTGCGACAACACTTCGACTCCGAGGCCTTGGTCGGAAAAGTCGACGAGCCGAGCGCCCAGCAGTCGGCCTTGATAGTCAAGCCGTAAGCGCCGGGCGTGGAACTCGGGGCTGCGCGGGTTCTCGCGGCGTTCGCCGTCGGCCTCGTCGTAGGGAAGTTCTTCGACGGACTCGGGCTCGTCGAAGAGCGTCGCCAAGGCATCTGCCGAGGGCTCTTCGCCTGCAGGCAGCGGCACGTCGACGGAAGGAAAGGTCGCCAGGTTTTCGTCGGGCTCCTGTTCGTCGAACACCGCTGCGAAGTCACGCCGCCACTCGGGCTGGTCTGGACGGTTCGCGGGCCGAGGTTCGGCTGCCGGCTCGGCTTCCTCGGAATCGGCAGCGGCGACTATCCAGCGTTCCGGCGTTGCGCTCAAGGTGTCCAGCGACGCGACTCTCGCCGACACGAACTCGCGGCTGCCTCGGGCATCGGTCAGCAGGCTCATTTGGATGCAGGAAACGTGTAGGCCGTAACGGCCTTGCAGCCACAGGATCGTGCGCAAAGCGCTTTCGTCAAAAGACTCCGCAACCAGGACGACTCCTTGCGCGCGGTTGAGGCGGCTCAGAGGCTCACGCAGGAAGCTGGTCAGTTCGCCGCGCTCGACGAGGACGGCGCGGGCCAAGATGTCGTTCGGGCTCAGCGTCGCGACCCGGCTGGCCTGCTCCAGCGCCTCAGCCAAATCCGGACGCCGGCCGCCCCGTTGGGAGGCAATGACGTGGATGCGTCCATCGGGATCGACTGCGAGGGGGTTGTCGCCGGAGGCGATCGCCAGCAGCTCAAGGCCCGCTTCGGCGAAGAGAGCGCGCGGCGATTGAGTCAGGAATTCGCTCAGGACGTACCGGTCAAAGAACGACTTGGGACGCAGCTCCGCCTGGCGCGCTAGCGGCGCTAGAGTCTTCGCACTGGGGTCAAGTCGCAGCATTCGGACGGACCTAGCCGCTTCAATCACAAGCAAGCTAAGCGCCGTTGCGGGGGGAACGCTAACGTAGTGAAAACAATAACACTGGCCAGCCGATTCGTCTATACGACCAGAGCGGCCCAGCAGGAAACCCTGCAGCCGGCTTCCGGATCGCTCTACTGGATCGTCAACATACGATCAATCGCGGTCCGCGCCTTCTGGCGGGTCTCGGCGTCGATTTCGACTTCGATCCGGTCATTCTGCAGCGAATCGAGCAGCTTCTCCATCGTATTCATCTTCATGTATTCGCAGACCGCTTCCGGGTGTACGGGGTAGAACTTCTTGTGCGGAAGCTCTTTGCGCAAGCGGTACAACATGCCGGACTCGGTGCCGACGATGAACTCTTTGACGGGCGACGACTCGGCGTGGTGAATCATCTGCTCCGTGGAGAGATAGAAGGCATTCTGAAACTCCGACTCTCCGGCCATGATCTTGGCTAGGCAGGTGGATGCGCAACCGCACTCGGGGTGGATGAGAATCTCGGCCTCCGGGTAGCGATCGAGAGCTTCTTCCAAAGCGAACTCACCGATCTTGGCGTGCACGTGGCAGGCGCCGTCGTAGAGATCGACTAGGTCGGCGTCGATGCCGCTTTGCGCTAAGGAGACGGCTCCCAGGTACTTATCGGGCAAGAACAACATGCGGCGGCCCGGGTTGTGGGCGGCCGCGTGGGAGACAACCTGGGCGGCGTTGCGCGACGTGCAAATGTAGTCGCTCATCGCCTTGGTCTTGGCGTCGGTATTGACGTAGCTGATGATCAGCCCGTCGGGGTTGTGTTCTTTCCAGGCGTTAATGCGGGCGTGGTCAATGGAGGCGACCAGCGAGCAACCGGGATGGTCGGGCATGTAGACCTTAACGTCGTCGCCGACGATGGTCTTGGCGGTCTCGCCCATGAACCAAACACCGCAGAAATCCACGCGGGGCTTGGATTGTTGGCCGACAAACTGGCTCAGGCCAAGCGAGTCGCCAACGTTGTCGGCAATTTCTTGCAACTCCGGGTACTGATAGTTGTGGGCGACGATGACGGAGTTTTTCTGAGCCGCCAAGCTTTTGACTTCCCGGCCCTGCTCAACCAGTTCACGGACGAAGTCGTGCGTATAGCGATCGGGATAGAGATCACCGGCAAAACGATTGAAGCGGTCGTACCAACCGTCGAATGAAATCGAACTGTCCATGAGGCTCGTCGCCTTAAATCTCTCTAAACCTGGAAGGAGCGTCCGCAGCCGCAACTCTTTTGGGCGTTGGGGTTGATGAATCGGAAGGCTTGTTCCAAGACGGTCTCTTCGTAGTCGAGAATCATGCCGTCGAGGTATTTATAGCTCTTGGGGTCGACGAAGAGCTTGACTCCGTCGACTTCGATGACGGTGTCATTCGCGCGCGAATCCGTCTCGTACTTGAACTTGTAGCTCAAGCCCGAACAGCCTCCGCCAACGATTCCGAGACGCATGGCCTTCTTGTCGTTCTGGGTCAGCATCTTGCGAATTCTGCCGACAGCGCTTGGGGTGACTTCGATCACGTATTCATTATAAAGGGTGGCCGCTCTCAATCCTGTCTTAGGACCGCCATTGGATCGGTGGCCATGGCCCGGCGAGCCGGAAAGTAAGCAGCACAAGCGGCCGTGAGAATGAGCAAGGTCAAGACAGCGGCAACCACGGAAATATCCAACCGTTCGATGCCGAAGATGTAGCTCCCAAGCAAAGGTGTCAGCACCCAGGCCGCGAAAAGGCCGATTGAGGCTCCCACGGCGCCGGTTAGAACCGCCTGCCCGACCACAGAGCGGAAGATCAGGCTTCGGTCGGCTCCGACCGCGATGCGCACGCCCATCTCGCGGGTCCGTCTGACGACCGAGTAGGAGACCATGCCGTAGATGCCGATTAGCGAGAGCGTGATCGCGAGTGTCGCAAACAAGCCCAGCAGTGAAGCGGAGAATAGCCTCGGCTCAAGTGACTGCTTCACAAGCTGGACGAGAGTCTCAACAGTGACCGGTTGCTGCGCATCAATGCTGAGCACGGCTTGCTGTACGGGCTTAATAAGCGCCGACGGAGCTCCAGCGGCACGCACCAGAAGCGTCGCTCCTCTCGTATCGAAGAAATACCGCGGATAACTGTCGCCGACCAGATGGGTGACCTGGCGAAGGGGCAAATAGAGCGTGGGCGGCGGCGACTGATCAAGCACCGCTCTCGCATCACTGACGACGCCGACAATGGTCACGCTCGACAGGGGCGACTCGGAGCCGCCGGGCCTAATCCGGTCCCCGACTGGACTGCGGCCAGGCCAAAAGCGCTTGGCTGCGGAATAGCTGACCACTGCGACGCCCTCTGTTCCAACGGTGTCCGCCTCGGTAAAGTCGCGGCCTTGAATCAAGGTCAAGCCGGCGGCAGCAAAGAAGCCGTCGCTGACATCGCGCCTCGTTACGCGAAGATCATCAAGCACCTCACCATCCGTTTGGGCCTCCATCGAAATGGGGAAATCTCCGTCAACCTCTCGAAACTCTAGTGGAGTCTGATTGACCCAGCCTGCCGCCACTACACCCGGCAAGACCCGAACACGGTTCAAGACTTCGGCGTGAAAACGTTTCGCAGCTGTTTCATTGCCGTAGCGGTCTTGCGAAAGAGTCGGCCGAGCCGTCAGCAGTTGCTCTAGCGCTAGTCCCGTGTCTTGACTCCGGACATCCACGATGCCTTTAACTGTCAATCCCGCTGCAACGCACAGCACTGTCGACATCGCCACTTCAAGCACAACCAATGCTTTCCCCGACCACAGTCGTGCTGGTATCCCTGTAGACGAAGTTCTGCCGAAACTGCTGGACAGATTCGGGCTAGAAGACTTCAGCGCTGGAAGGATTCCAACTCCGAGTGCAACCAAGACCGTAGCGCCTGCAACGAACCCAAGAACCCCCGAATCGATCTGGATTAACTCCGTGCGGGGTAGGCCGCCGGGTAGCCATCTCTTGAAGCTTTCAAATCCGATCACCGCTGCAAGCACCCCGAGCGCGCCACCGGTCAAGGCGATTGTCAGGCTTTCTACTAGTAGTTGGCACGTTATGCGAAGCCGGCTCGCCCCTAGCGCTGCCCTGACTGCAAACTCTCGCCTTCGCGACCGAGCCCGCGTCAACGATAAGCCAGCGATATTGGCGCAACCGATCAGCAGCACGAAACCTACAGCAGTCAGAAGAGTCAGGAGCAGGTTCTTGTGGCGACTATACTTATCCACCCGGCCCTGGATGCCAATCAGGCGAACGCCCCAACCTTGCTTCTCCGGGTGAATCTCGGCACTCCGCTGGGTGATCGCGTCCAGTTCGGCAATTGCCTGCGCCTCAGTGACTCCCGGTTTCAAGAGACCTATCACCTGTTGACTCTGATCCGATCGGTCCGAGACCGAAGCAGGTTCGGTCGGAGCCGGTATCCAGCCGGCAACATCGGTCGGGACGAAAGTCCCCACAGTCGGCGGGTATTCAAAGCCGCGCGGCATTACGCCGACGATTGTGTATGGACCGCGTGTAAAGTGGATCGTCTCGCCAACTACGTCCTCCGCGCCGCCGAAATGGCGTTGCCAAAATCGGTGGCTGAGTAGGATCAGGCGGTCACGCCCGGGGACCTCGTCGGACTCTTCAAAGCGGCGACCCACAACCGGCTCCGTCCGAATCAAGCGCATCAGGTCAGCCGACATTCTGTTGACGAGTACTTCCTGCGGCGCTTCACTGCCTTGCAGGACAAAGTCGTTTGAGGGCCCGCTGGGGATCCGAGCAAAATCCTCAATGAGGCGACTCTCGCGCTTCCAGTCTTCCAAGGTCGGGATGGATACCTGCACCCCCTGATCGGGCCTCATTCGCGGTCGGGCTTCGAAGATATGAACCAGCCGTTCGTAGTTGGCGTAGGGCAGCGGCAACCACAAGACTCCGCGAACGACGCTGTAAACGGCGGTCAATCCTCCGATGCCCAGGGCCATGGTCAAGATCGACATCCCGACGAAGGCCGGGCTCTTGCGCCAAGTCCGAAACCCGTTGCGGACATCTTCGAGCAGAAGAGTCATTGAATCCCGCCCAGGATCATAGCAGCGAAGATGCCCTAGGAAGCATTAGGCTCCGCGGGCACGGGCCACACCAGGCTGCAGGGCCGCGGCGAGTTGGTCGGGGCGCTGGGATCCGATCATCAAATACTGGCCGTCCGTGAGCGATAGCAGGACGCCGCGATTGCCGGAGACGTTGAAGGCCTTGACCGGAGCGATGCCCCGGACGCCCCAGCCGCCGTACTCGCGAATCGGGCGGTAGCGCTTCGCCTCGACTCTGACGATCTGGTAGTAGGGGATGATCCTCTCGGGCCAGAGCATCTTGAAGCGGACGTACAGCCCCTCCGGACGGACCTCGGTGATGAGGGTCATCGACAGGAGCCAGACCGAGATCGTCACAGGCAGAGCGAGAGCAGCCAGTGTCGCAACGGCGCCGGCTTGGGTGGTTTGGACTGCCCAGGCGGCGACAAGAGTCGAGGCCGCCATTAGCAGCATCAGCCAGGGCTGGCGGAAGCGTTGCTCCTCGCGAAATGTCGTCACGCAGCTAATATACGCCGACCGAAGGCAGGAGTTCCGCCCGGGGTCGATAGAATAGCGGTAGCTTGCCGATTCTCGATCGCATGAACCGTCCGCTGGAGGACTTGCGCATCTCGGTCACGGACCGATGCAACTTCCGCTGCACGTATTGCATGCCGCTGGACGAGTATCCGTGGATCGGCCGCGAGCAGATCCTGACCTTCGAGGAGATCGCCCGAACGGCGCGGATCTTCGCCGGGTTGGGCGTCAAGAAACTTCGCATCACCGGCGGCGAGCCGCTGGTGCGCAAAGGATTGCCGGAACTGGTGGCGCAACTGGCAGCCATCCCGGGCATTGAAGACATCGCGCTGACGACCAATGCCTCACGGCTGGTCGAACTGGCGCAGCCTTTGAAGGATGCGGGCCTGAAGCGCATGACGGTCAGCATCGACTCGCTCAAGTCGGATCGATTCCGACAGATTACGCAGCGGGCCGATTTGCAGCCCGTGTTGGACGGCATTGAGGCGGCCCGCCGGGCGGGCTTTGGGCGGATCAAGTTCAACGCGGTGATCGAACGCGGCGTGAACGAAGACGAAATTCTCGACCTAGCCGAATTCGCGCGGGCCAACGGCGACGAAATGCGCTTCATCGAGTACATGGACGTCGGCAATGCCAACGCATGGACTTCCGATAAGCTCGTCAGCCAACGCGAAATTCTTGAGATTCTGCGCTCGCGCTACGAGTTGACCGAGCAGGAGAGCCGCGGCTCCCGGCCGTCCCAGGATTTCGCCTTCGCCGATGGACGCGGCGGGGTCGGGGTGATCGCTTCGGTGACGGAGCCTTTCTGCGGGGCCTGCAGCCGCATTCGCTTGACGGCGGACGGCCAGGTTGTCACTTGCCTGTTTTCAGACGTAGGGGCCGATCTGAAAAGCCGCCTGCGTTCCGGCGAGTCCGACGAAGAGTTGAGCGAGTTCGTCACGGGCATCTGGCAGAAACGGGCGGATCGCTACTCAGAGACGCGCCTGATCCAAATGAATTCTCCTAGTGGCTACACGCCGCAGAATCGTAAGAAGATTGAAATGATCAGCCTGGGAGGCTGATTCCGCCTGCCCGCCGCCGATCATGCGCACGTCCAACTTGATAGCGATGCTTTTGAAGGCGACACTGGCGACGGCGGCCTTGCTGTTGATTGCAGGACAAGCACGGGCGGAGCAGGTTTTCCTGTTGACGACCGGCTACAGCCTGGTCGCGGAACGGCATGAGATCGTCGGCGACCGCATTCGCCTGCACGCTGCTGACGGCGGCATCACCGAGTTGCCCGCAGCGCTGGTGGCCAGCATCGAAGAACGGGCTTCGGTCAGACCGCCGGTGGTAGAGGCAATGCCTAGCCAGCAAGCAAACTCGAATCCGCCCGTGATTGAGGATATTGTCAAGGCAGAATCGGTGACCAATCGCCTGCACCCGGAGTTGCTTTACAGCGTGATCGCCGCCGAGTCGAACTTCAACCCCAGGGCCCTTTCCGCCAAGGGAGCGATTGGGCTGATGCAATTGATGCCCGAGACGGCCGCCGATCTACAGGTAAACCCGCACGATCCGGCCCAGAACGTGCAGGGCGGCGCACAGTATCTGCGATTCCTGCTGAACAAGTACGCGGGCTCGAAAGACCAACTGGTGCGGGCCATTGCGGCCTACAACGCCGGCCCTGCCGCGGTGGACCGCTACAACGGCATCCCGCCTTTCGTCGAGACGCAGAACTTCGTCAGCCGCGTGCTTAAACGGTTTGTGGCGCTGGCGGGGCCGAAGCCTCGCTAGTCTCGTACTCGGTCAGCAAGACGCGAACCGACTCGGGGGCTTCCGCGGTCACAAGCACACCTGTCGGCTCATCCTTGCGCTCTAGGATTCGGGCGTGGGTGTAGAGAAAGTTAAGCCGCTCGCCCTGGTCGTGTCCAAAGCGATAGGTCACTTGGCGCAGCGGATCGGCGGGGAGACATTGCTCAATGGCCTGGCGAAGTTCGTCGAAACCTTGTCCCGTGGCGGCGGAAATCGCCACCACGGCCGCTCGTCCGCCCGCGCCGCGTTCGGCTTCGATGATGGCCTTGGCTTCGGCGGGGTCGATGAGGTCGGCCTTGTTGAGTACGAGGATTTGAGGCGTCTCGGCGGCGTCGAGTTCTTTTAGAAGCGTGTCGACTTCGCGCATCTGCTCACGCCTGCCGGGCGAGCTGATATCGACGACGTGCAGAATCATCGAGGCTTCGGTCACCTCTTCCAACGTGGCGCGAAACGCCTGGACGAGCGTGGTCGGCAAGCCGCGAATGAACCCGACTGTATCGGACATCAGCACATGCCGCTTCGAAGGCAACTCCAGAACGCGGATCGTTGGATCGAGCGTGGCGAACATGCGCTTCTCCGCGAGGACATGCGAATCGGTGAGGGCGTTGAACAGCGTCGACTTGCCCGCGTTGGTGTAGCCGGCAAGCGCCACTGTTGCCAGCGGGACTGCGGTCCGTTTTTTGCGTTGCAGGTCGCGCGTGGAGCGCACCTTCTTGAGATTCTCTTTGAGCTTATCGATGCGCTGGCCGATACGTCTGCGGTCCGTTTCGAGCTGCGTTTCGCCGGGGCCTCTGGTGCCAATGCCGCCGCCGAGCCGCGACATCTCGACGCCTCGGCCTGATAAGCGCGGCAGCAAGTAGTTGAGCTGCGCCAACTCGACCTGCAATTTGCCCTCTCTCGTTCGGGCATGCCTCGCAAAGATGTCGAGGATCAACTGCGTGCGGTCGAGGACGCGGCACTCCAGCGCCTTTTCTAAATTGCGTTGCTGGCTCGGACTGAGGCTTTGGTCGAAGAGTACGAAGTCGGCATTCTGCTGTGCCGCCCATCCCTTCACTTCTTCGACCTTGCCGCTGCCGATGAGCGTGGCGGGGTCCAGATGGTCGCGAGCCTGGATCATCGTGCCGACGACTTCCGCGCCGGCGCTATCGGCCAGTTCTGCGAGCTCGGCCAGGGAATCCTGAGCCGTGTAGGACTCCAGCAGGGCTTCCGATGCGCTTGCGCCTTTCCGGCTACGCAGATCGAGGCCGACCAATACGCATGTTTCATTGGTGGCCCGGTTGTCGTGGGACCCGCGGTTGTTTGGGGATGTCAAAGGTTGTTTGGCTACTCAGTCGTCTCGCCGTTGGTCGGCTCTTCTTCGTCTGTTTCCGGTCTGCTGGAACCGGGGCGGCGTCCCATGACGACGGTCGAGATGGCGTGTTTGAAAATCAGCTGTTCTTGATGGTTGGTCTCAAACACCACGCAATACTTGTCGAAACCGCGGACTCGACCGGAAAGCTTGACCCCGCTGGTCAGATAAATCGTTACCGCCACGCGTTCTTTCCTGGCGGAATTCAGGAAGGCGTCCTGCAGGTTCTGGTTAGGCAAAGTGCACCTCAATAATCCACCTGAAGCGCTCTGGCCTCAGATAGTCCAGCAATATCAGCCACTTACATCCGGCCGACTGCAATGTCGGCTCTCTGCGCAGGTCCCGTCACACAATGACGGAAGGCTCACGCCTACTCACATGTTACGATGCGGGCCGGCTGATCTAGGTTACGGATCGGCGCCAGGCGTTCACCGTATGGCCGCGATTCGTCTCAACCGTTAGAATCAACGTGTGGCCTTACCAGTTATCCGCCAAATCGGAACCGCGCTACGCAATTTGAATCCCAGCGAGGTGCGTGCGCTGGCTGACAAGCCGGTGACCTTCGGAGTCTTGGCGGCCGACGAAGCGATAGCTGGAGAGATCTTCCGCTGCCTAATTCCTCGTGACTCGTCCGAGGCCCAGATGCGCCGAGCCGGCAAACACATCGTCCGCATCGCCACTGAGGCCGACTTCGCCCGTTGCGACGTGGGCTTCGCGGAATCCGGCGTGCCCCACCCGGCTAACTTTTTCCGCTTCGACCCGATGGATCGCACGGGCAGCATTGAAGCAATGCTCGAAGCGCGCGAGGACGACGGCGTGCCGCTGGCCAGGGTCTTCCCCGGTCTGCGCGACGCCGTGATTGATGGCATTATCTGGAAGGTTGCCAAAGAGAACACAGTCTTTACCGTCGCTACCGCCGTGCCAAACATTATTCCGACCGTGGCGATGATTCCTTGGGCGGCAGGCGAGTTCGCTTCGGATACGGCGTTCCTGACGATGAATCAGGTGCGCATGGCCTTCTTGATTGCGGGGGCCAGCGACGGAGACATCGGCTACTCCGATCAGAAAGGCCAGATCGGCTCGATCGTCGCCGCGGCGTTCGGTTGGCGAGCTATCGCCCGTGAACTTGCCGGCAAGATTCCTGCCGGCGGCGGTCTGATCTCTAAGGGACTCGTGTCCTTCGCCGGAACCTACGTGGTCGGCAAGAGCCTCGAACGCTACTTCCGCATTGGTCGCCGGCTGACCCGCAAAGAAAAACGCCAATTCTATGCCGAAGCCTTCGAGAAAGGCCGCTCCGCGGTCGAGAAGATAGTACGGCGCACCAACCACTCCGCCGCCGCTCCGAGCGGCGCTTAGCGACTGTCGCTGCCCTCGGACTCGCATAAGACCGAGAGGCATAGACCGGCCTCGAAATCGGCACATATAAGGCGCCCCAATCGCGGCCGATGATTCTCTCACGACCTGGTGTTGAGAATTTTGTCCGCCGCCACACAACCATCCCGCGATCCATTCCAATCGTTAGTTGGGTCGAGCCGCCTGCTGCGTGAGGCAATTGAGGTCCTGCGCCTGGTGGCCCCGCGCCATTGCACCATTCTGATTACCGGCCGCACGGGAACGGGCAAGGAACTCGCGGCGCGGGCGATTCACCAAGCTTCGGCGCGCCATCAGCGGGACCTGGTGTCCGTCAACTGCGGCGCCATCCCCCCTGACCTGGTCGAGGCCGAGTTTTTCGGACACGTCAAGGGCGCCTTCACCGGCGCCGTCGCCGCCCGGCCGGGACGATTCGAACAAGCCGACGGCGGCACGCTCTTCTTGGACGAAGTCGGCGAACTGCCCGCGGAAATGCAGGCCAAGCTCTTGCGGGCGCTGCAAGAGGGCGAGTTTCAGCGGGTCGGGAGTTCTGAGACGGTCCGCGTCGACGTGCGCATCATCGCTGCGACGAATCGCGACCTGGGGCGCATGGTCGAACGCGAGCAGTTCCGCGAGGATCTCTACTACCGGCTCAACGTCGTGCCCATCCGCTTGCCGGACCTTGCGGAACGGATCGACGACCTGCCGTCGATCGCCGATGCTCTGCTGAAGCGAAGTTGCGCGCGCGAGGGACTGCCCGAGAAGCGCCTCTCCGAGGCCGCCGTCGCCCGGCTCTGCTGTCACAACTGGCCAGGCAACGTACGGCAACTGCAGAACGCACTGGAAAAGGCGGTCGCCCTGAGCGGCGATCGGCTCGTGTTGACCGAAGCTGATTTTCTGCTGCCCAAGGGGCCGCGTACAGGGATCGCCTGCGACATCCCTTCCTTGCAGGTGACTGCATCCGGATTGGACTTCGACGCGGTGACCGGCGCCTTTGAACGAGACCTATTGAACCAGGCCCTGGCCCTGGCCGACGGCAACAAGAAACGAGCCGCGGACCTGCTGCGGCTCAAGCGCACGACATTCCTCGCGCGCTGGAAGACACTGCAGGAAACGGCTGCATAAGGAGCCCCGATGCTTGGACCTCAGACCAATCTCGTCACCCGTTACCTCGACATGCTCTCGCAGTCCCAGCGGGTAACCGCGACCAATATCGCTAATGCCGATACTCCGGGCTACCGCACCCGGCAGGTTGAATTCGGGAGCGCGTTGCGCGCCGCTCTGGATAACCCGGCAGGCAGCGGAGCGACCGAGCAAGCCCCGGTGCACGAACTGGGGACTCTGCCCGTTAGGAACGACGGTAACGATGTCGTTTTGGAGCGCGAGCTACAACAACTCTCTGAAACGGGTGTCCGTTTCTCTCACGCCCTGCTGATGCTCAAGGGCGAGATCAAAGCGGTACGCGACGCGATTCACGAAGGGAGATAGACATGGGTTTATATGACGCATTGGGTGTAGGGGCTTCCGGACTGGCTGCGCAAAGAGCGCGCGTCGAGGCGCTGACCGAGAACATCGCCAACTCCGAAACGACGCGAACTCGCCAAGGAGGTCCTTACCGCCGGCGCAGAGTCGTCTTCGAATCCGCGCCGGCCGGCCAGGCCTTCGGCACGGTACTGTCGCAGGCGCGCTCGCGCATCGACGGCGGTGCGCTTGAAGGCGTCCGCGTGGCCCGCATGGAGTTCGAGACGGCCGAGCCCGAGATGCGTTTTGAGCCCAACCACCCCGACGCGGACGAAGCCGGATACGTCGCTTATCCGGGGTTCAATCCGATCGAAGATATGGTCGATCTGACCGCTTCGGTTCGCTCCTACCAAGCGAACCTCGCGGTGATCGATGCAGTACGGCAGATGATCAACGCGACCATCGACGTGGCCCGCTAGGAGAAGCGCAGTGGACGCGATTCGCTTCAGCCAGATCACTTTGCCCGACCTAGCCGAAAGCGCCAAACCGGGCGGCGCGGGCGGCGGATTCGGCGAGTTGCTCAAAGAAGGCATGACCAAACTTCAGGATTTACAGTCCGATGCCCAGCAGCAGTCCCGTCAACTCATCGCCGGAGAGCCCGTGGAACTTCATCGAGTCGTGCTGGCCGGGGAGCAAGCGGCACTGGCTTTTGAGTTGACTATGGCCATCCGCAACAAGGCCGTCGAAGCTTATCAAGAAGTCATGCGGATGCAAGTTTGACCCGAGTCATGTAGTTCGCCGTGGAGGAATTTTTCACAACATTGCGCCGACTGCTGGAGCAGATCGGCGATTTCTGGGCCGCCTTGAACCAGCGCGGCAGGGTCACGCTGTTTGTGGTCGCGGTCCTGGTGATGAGCTTGATTGGGCTCTTCGTTTGGCGTTCGAACGTTCGCGACTATCGGTCTCTTTATTCCGGCCTCAATGCTCAAGAGGCAGGCATGATCGTCGCCCGCTTGGAGACGATGGAGGTTCCCTACCGGCTCGAGACGAACGGCACGACGATCCTCGTGCCGCAGAAAGAACTCGACCGCGTGCGGCTGCAACTAGCCACCGAGGGCTTGCCCGAGAGCGGACGCCTAGGCTTCGAACTGTTCGACCAAGCGAACTTCGGGGCCACCGAGTTCGCCGAACGCATCAACTTCCAGCGAGCCCTCGAGGGCGAACTCGAACGAACGATCTCATCGTTGGCGGAAGTCGCCCAAGCGCGCGCTCACATCACTCTGCCGGAGCGTTCGGTATTCCTCGAACGAGACGCACCCGCCAAGGCATCTATCGTTGTCCGGCTGCAAGGCGGACACGAGCTTTCCAAAGAGCAGACCCGGGCCATCTCCTACTTGGTCGCTAGCGCTGTCGAAGGACTCTCCCCGGACGGCGTCGTCGTGATGGATCAAACGGGGCGGCTGTTCACGTCACGCTTTGGCGGTTCCGAGGACCTCAGCGAGCGCCAACTCGATTTTCAACGCAGCATCGAGAGAGACGCCGCCAACCGCATCCTAGCCACGCTGGAACCGCGTCTTGGGCCCGGCGGAGTGCGCGCCAATGTGGCGGTCGAAGTCGATTGGAACTCCGGTGAACAAACTCAGGAACTGGTGGATCCGAATACGGTCGTCATGAACCGCCAGGTAACGCAGGAGAGCGCACTCGACAGACCTCCCTCCGGCGCTCCGGGCACCGCGTCGAACCTGCCCCGCACTCCTGCCGAACCCGAGCAGCAGCGCCTCGGAACGGAACGCAACTCGGAAACCACGAATTTTCAGTCCAGCCGGACGGTGACGCGCCGTACCCTGGCGCGAGGCGACATTCAACGGATGTCGGTTGCTGTGCTGATCGATCATCAGGTCTACCTGGACGAAGCGCAGGGGCAACTCGCCAGAAGGCCGAGAGACGCCGCCGAGCTCGAAACCGTGCGCAGCCTGGTGATCGCCGCATCCGGGGCCAGGCTGGACCGCGGCGACACCGTGACCGTCGAGAGCCTGCCGTTCTCCATGCTCGAGGCGGGACCCATCGCGCCGGAACCGGCGCCGGACCCTGCCGACGAACTACTCAGTCCCGAGTGGTTCCGCAAGAATCGGTCGCCGATTCTGCTCGGGGCACTTGGGGTCGGGCTGCTGACCGGTCTGGTGGTCTTCCTCAAACGCCGGCGCGCCGCGGCGCAGATTCGCGTGGCGCGGCAGCGTGCGCTCGAGACCGAACGAGAACGCAAGCAGATCGAAGAAGCCGCGGCCGAGGAGAGCGAGCGCCGCCGGGCGGAAGAAGACCGCATGTTGAAAGGCCTGAAGATCTCGTCCGAGCAGACCGGCAAAACCGCCGTGCTGAGGCGTCACCTCGAAGAGGTGGCGACCGAGAGCCCTGAGCGATTCGCCAGCCTTGTGCGGAGTTGGATGAGAGAGGATGATTAGCGATTCATCTAATTCGAATGCCCTGCTGCGGGGGCTCCGCAAGGCTGCCATCGCCATGGTCACTCTAGGCGACGAGGTCGCTTCGCAGGTGTTTCGCTACCTCACCGAAGACGAAATTCAAATGCTCAGCGGAGAGATTTCAAGAATCGAGAGCGTTTCGTCCGAGCAAGCTCAGCACGTACTTGAGGAATTCCACGAACTGGAACTGGCCCACAAGCAGCTTTCCGAGGGCGGCCTCGAGTATGCGAGGAAAGTGCTGAACAACGCCTTTGGACAGGATAAGGCGAAGGTGATCGTCGATCGCGTCGTGCGCTCGATCGGAGGCGAGATTCCGACTTTCCAGAGGCTCCAGAAGGCAGACCCGCAGCAGGCGGCAAAGTACATCCAAGACGAATCGCCGCAAACAATCGCTCTGGTTTTGTCCCATCTCGACAGCACTGCCGCCGCAGCCATGCTGATGGCCTTGCCGGCGGGAATTCGCGGAGCCGTCTCGATGCGCATGGCGCGGCTGGAACAAATCTCGCCGGAAGTCGTCAGGCGAATCGCGGCCATCCTGGAACAGCGTCTGCGTTCGCTCGGTCAGATGAGAAGCGAATCGTTGGGAGGTATCCCAGCCGTCGCCGAAATGTTGAATCGGATGGAAGCGAACTCTGGACAAGAACTGCTCCAGCAGATCGAAGAAGCCGATGGAGAGTTAGGCGTCGCGATTCGCAACCTCATGTTCGTATTCGACGACATGTTGCTGATTGACTCGTTCGGCATTCGCGAAGTGCTGACGCGCGTCGACAAGAGGGTACTGACCGTCGCCCTCAAGGGCACTAGCGAGAAGTTGCGGTCTCATTTTTTCGCCAATATGTCCGAACGCGGCGGCGCGATGCTCAAGGAGGACATGGACATGCTCGGTCCGACCAAGATCCGCGAAGTCGAAGCCGCCCAGCAAGAAATCATCAAGATCGTCCGAGACCTCGAAGCCGAAGGCGTCGTGAGCCTCAAGGGCGCCGTCGGCGAACAGTTCGTTGTCTAAGGTCATTCACAATCCGAGCGACTGCCTGATTACGCCCATGCAGTTGCCCCAGGCCACCGGAGAGTCGACGGCGGGGATTACCCCTTTTGTCGCACCTCAGGTTTCCGCCGGGGAGGCTCTGGGCGAGACTCCGACTGGATCTGAAGCTTGGCTCGAGGAACTCAAGGAGTCCGCTTGGAAGGCCGGCTTCGCCGAAGGGCTCGCCCGCGGACAGAGGGAGGGCCGGGACGCCGCCGCCCAACAGCACCAAGTCCAATTGACCCAACTCCAATCGACCGTCAGCCAATTGCTTGCCTACCGCTCGACCATTCGCACCGAAGTCGAACGCGAAGTCGTTGATCTGGCTTTCGCCGCGGCGCGCAGAATTCTGCGGCGCGAGGCGACGCTCGACAGATCGGCCGCCGCCGGAATCGTCCGCTCCTGCATGGATGAAAAGTCCAACTCTGAAATCACCAGAGTCTTGGTGCATCCGGACGATCTGGAACAAGTGCGACTTTCGGTCGGCCCCGACATTGAAGTGGCGGCCTCCAAGGACGTGGCCCGGGGCGGCGCACTGCTTGAGACCAAGAACGGCATGCTGGACGCTAGGATCGACTCCCAACTCGACGAACTGCAAATGGGGCTCGCCGATGCCTAGCGATGCCTTGCGTGACCACCTGCGGACCTACGTCGGCCGGCTGCCGCATATCGATCCCATCCGCGGTCTGGGCAAAGTCGTGGACTGCATTGGATTGGTTGTGGAAGCGGAAGGGCCCTCGGCCTCGATCGGAGATCTCTGCGACATCCAGGGCGAGGGCGGGCAGGCTCGCTTGGCGCAGGTGATTGGGTTCCGGGAAAACCGCGTTCTACTGATGCCTCTTGAGGAGCCGCAAGGGTTGCGGGCCGGCGCCGTGGTGAGAACGAGAAAGTCCGCCTCGCTGGCGCCGGTCGGACCCGAGTTGCTCGGCCGCGTCATCGACGGATTTAGCCGTCCCCTCGACGGCCTCGGTCCGCTGCGCTGCGGGCATCGGCTGCCGCTCCATCCAGACGCGCCCGGCCCCATGGAAAGGGAGCCGATCCGCGAACAACTGGTCACCGGCGTGCGCGTCGTCGACGCCATGCTGCCTTGCGGCAAGGGCCAGCGCGTGGGCATCTTCGGCGGCTCCGGCGTCGGTAAGAGCACCCTTTTGGCCGCCATGGCACGCTCGAGCGAAGCCGACGTCAACGTGATCGCCATGATCGGCGAACGCAATCGCGAAGTCCGCGAGTTCATCGACAAGAATCTCGGCCCCGAAGGGCTCAAACGCTCGGTCGTCGTCGCCGCCACTTCAGATAGACCGGCCCCCGCGCGGGTTCGCGCAGCCTTTCTGGCGGCGACCGTCGCCGACTACTTCAAGTCCCAGGGTCAGGACGTGATGCTGATCATGGACTCCGCTACGCGCCTGGCGATGGCGCAGCGCGAGATCGGCCTGGCCGCCGGCGAACCGCCCAGCCAGAAAGGCTATACGCCGTCCGTGTTTCAGTTATTGCCGCGGCTGTTCGAACGCGCCGGTAATTTCGCCTGCGGATCGATTACCGGCATCTACACCATCTTGGTCGAGGGCGACGACCTCGCTGAGCCGATCGCCGACGCGGCGCGGTCTTTGCTGGACGGCCACATCGTTTTATCAAGACAGCTCGCGGCTGCGAACCATTTCCCCGCAATTGACGTACTAGATAGTGTGAGCCGACTGACTGACGCTGTTGCCAGCCCGGAGCAGAACGCCTGGGCGTCTAAGCTGCGCGATTCCTTGGCCGCCTACCGGCGCTCGGAAGACCTCATCAACCTGGGAGCCTACACCGCCGGCGCAAATGCCAAGCTAGACGCCGCGGTCACGGAGCAGGATCGCATTAGAGAATTTCTGCGCCAGCAGTTGAACCGCTCATCGCCGCTCAACGAAACCCTGGCCCAACTGAAAGACCTAGCCGCAAGAGTATGAAGCGCTTTCGATTTCCCCTCGACCCCTATTTAGCTTTGCTGCGCCGCGAGATGGAGGCAGCTGAGGCCAAGTCCGCCGAACTGCGCGCCAAACAACAGGCGGCGCGCCGGCAATCCGATGAACTGCTGCAGCAGCGTCAGGCCGCGCTGGAACGCCTTTCGCAAACGGACCCAATCGCCGGCGAGCAACTCCGTGAACTCGATGCATGGCGAGCCAGTCTAGCTGTGAATGCAATTGCCGCCCAAAACGCCGCAGACAAGTTGGACGGGCCTATTCATCAAGCCACGACGCATGCCCTGGAGATTAGACGGCGTGTCGAGGTGCTTGCGAAGCTCCGCGAGCGGAGACTTGCCGAGCACCGCCGCCTCGAAGACCGGCAGATCGAACAAACCGCCGCCGAACTCTACTTGGCAGCACGCCATAGAAGAAGCGCATAGGCGGCGCCCAACATGGCTACAATGGCCGCGTGAAACCGCGCTACGCCCTCCCATCCCTCATCTTTGCCTTGCTGCTGAGTTCCTGCTCATCGCAGCCGACTTACGACATCGTCATCGAGCACGGAAGTCTCATCGACGGCTCGGGCTCGCCGGCCCGTGACGCCGATGTGGGCATCCTCGACGGCAAAATTGCCGCCATCGGCGACCTCGCAGCAGTGGGCGCCGAACGGCGCATTGACGCTTCCGGTCTGGTCGTGGCGCCGGGATTCATCGACATGCACAACCACTCGGATCTAACGGTGATCGATGAGCCGAATGCCGAAAGCATGGTCCGCCAAGGCGTGACGACGATGATCCTGGGTGAAGGCAATTCTCAAGGACCCTTGCCTCCCGGCGAGCAGAAGTGGCAAACGCTGGGCGAGTATTTCGATTTCATGGATTCGAAGGGCCTCACGCCGAACATCGCCTCCTACGTCGGCCAGACCCAGATCTGGACCTTCATCAAAGGCGATGAACTCAAGCCTGCGACCGATGAAGAAATTGAACTGATGAAGGCCGAGGTTGAGAAGGCCATGCAGCAGGGCGCGCTGGGACTCTCCACCTCTCTGCTGATGCCGCCTTCGAGTCTGGTGACCACCGAGCAACTCGCCGAACTCGCCAAGCCTGCCGCCGCGCATGGCGGCCTCTATTCCACGCACATCCGCGACGAAGGTCAGGGCGTGTTCGATTCCGTTGCCGAAGCCATCGCCGTCGGGCGCGGCGCCAAAATCCGCGTGGACATCATCCATCTGAAGATCGCCGACAAGGCCCTGTGGGGCCGTATGCCCGAGGTTCTCAAGATGATCGATGACGCCCGCGCCGAGGGCCTGGATATCCGTTCGAATGTTTACCCCTACACCGCCGGCCAAAACGATCTGCGCGCCATCATTCCGCCTTGGGCGCATGACGGCGGCAATGAGGCCATGCTGGCCCGGTTGCGCGACCCCGCGCAACGCGCCCGGCTGCGCCGCGACATCCTCAACGGTTTACCGGGCTGGTACAACCACTACCTGGCCACCGGCGGCGGCTGGGAAGGCATGTTGCTGGTGAGCTTCAAACAGGAAAGTAACAAGCAGTGGGTCGGCAAGCGCATGAGCGAATTGATCGCCTCGCGTGTCGGCGACCCTGTCGGCATCTTGCTCGACGTGCTGATCGAAGAAAACGGCAGCGTGCCGACCGTATTCTTCCATCACTCCGAAGGCGACATGCAGTTGGCCATGAAGCAGCCTTATACTTCGATCGGATCAGACGGCTCGGCGATCAGTCCCGACGGCCCCAAAGGAAATACGCACCCCCATCCGCGCTGGTACGGCACCTTCCCGCGCGTGCTCGGCCGCTACGTGCGCGAACTGCATACTTTGGAACTTCCCGAAGCGGTCAAGAAAATGACCAGCATGAATGCCGAAAAAGCGAACATCCCCGACCGGGGCTTAATCAAGGAAGGATATTGGGCCGACGTCACGCTATTCGACCCCGAGACGGTGATCGACAAAGCCACCTTCGAGAAACCCCATCAGTATCCCGAAGGCATTCCCTACGTCATCGTCAACGGCGTCATTGCTCTCGACAACGGGCAGCATACGAATAGCCGATCCGGCAAGGTGTTGCGCGGCCCTGGCTACCAGCCAACCGCCATGTAACGGCGGCTAATCCCAGAGGCGGATGCCGCCGAGAATGCCCGCGACGTTGGGGACGGTGCGCACGTTCTCGGGGAGTTCGAAATTGATCTTGCGGGCATTGCCGCCGCCAAGGTAGAGCACCCGGTAATTGAACACGCGATCCAAGATCGGGATCGCCCTCTGCAATCGCTCGTTCCAGGTGTCCTTACCCTTCTTGCGCAGTTCTTCGTCGCCCATGCGCTCTTCGTAGGTTTTGTTGCGTTCGAAGGGATGGTGTCCTAATTCGAGATTGGGAACCAGCTTGCCATTCGTGAACAAGGCCGAACCGATGCCCGTGCCCAAGGTCAGCACCAGTTCGACGCCGATGCCCTCGATCACCCCCAAGCCCTGGACGTCGGCATCGTTTGCCACGCGGACATCCTTCCCCAGCTGCTCCACCAAGGCGCCGCGAAGGTCGAAGCCTGCCCAGTCGTTGTGCAAGTTCACCGCAGTGTGCGTAATCCCGTCGACCACGACGCCGGGGAAACCGACCGAAACGCGGTCGAATGCGCCGATCTCCGCCGCCATCGATACGATCTCGCGAATCACCAGGGCGGGCGTGGGTTGATCGGGCGTCTTGCGGCGCAGGCGGTCCGTCAACGGCTCGCCCGCGGCATCGAGAATCATCATTTTGACGCCGGAACCCCCGACATCAATCGAAAGGGTAAGCGGACCTTTGGATTCATCCATAGACTTCTCGTGAGTGTATCGGATCATCGCGCCTGCGGTCATTGGCGCCCTTTCTATAATGGGAACAGATGACCGCCACACGACCGTTGCTCGTACTGCATTACAGCGAGCTATGGCTGAAAGGCTGCAATAAGCCCTTTTTTGTCAGCAAGCTGAAGACATCGATTGAGCAGACGCTTGAAGGCCTGCCGGTCACCCTCGAAGGCCATCTGAACGAAAGAATGGTGGTCTCCGCGGAGACGCCGGAAGGGGCGCGGCAAGCCGCCGAGCGGCTCCAGCGCGTTCCCGGCATCGAATTCATTGGCGTCGGCGTCGGTATCCCGCCGACATTCGAACGCATTCTGGCCGCAGGCCTGGAGTTGATGCGCGAGAAAGACTTTCGCTCCTTCCGGGTGAGGGCGAAACGGGCGTCTAAGCAACTGCCCTTCCGTTCGATTGAAGTTGAGCGGCAGCTCGGCGCCCTGATCGGCGAGCAAGCGCGGGCTCAAGGCCGAGACGTGCGCGTGGACCTCAACAACGCCGAAGCCACCTGCTTTGTCCAGGCCACCGCCTCCGAGGCAGTAGTTTTCACAGACAAAATACGCGGCCTCGGCGGGCTCCCCACCGGCACCGCCGGACGGCTTATGTGCCTACTTTCGGGCGGCATCGATTCGGCCGTCGCCGCGTACAAGATCATGCGCCGCGGCGTGCGGGTCAACTTTGTCCACTTCTACGGCGCTCCGGCGCGTCCGGGTGAGGAGTCGCCGCCGATCGCCCGCGAAATCGTGCGCCAGTTGACGCCCTATCAAGGCCTCTCGCGCCTCTTCCTCATCGACTTCGACCCCATCCAACGGCACATCGTGGCCAACGCGCCGGACGAGTTCCGTTTGCTTCTTTACCGCCGCTTTATGCTGCGCATCGCTGAAAAAGTCGCACGCAGCCATCGCTGCCACGGAACCATCACCGGCGACAGCATCGCCCAGGTGGCTTCGCAAACCCTTCCCAACATGGAAGGCGTCAACTCCGTGGCCAAGATGCCCGTGTACCGGCCCCTGTGCGGAGACGACAAGCAAGAGATCACGGCCATCGCCCGCAAGATTGGGACTTACGAGACATCCATCGAGCCTTTCACCGATTGCTGCCCGCTCTATATGCCTCGTAACCCACGGCTGTTCTCAAGCATCGATGAATTGGATGTGGTCGAGGCCCAACTCAAAGCGGACCTCATGATTCGCCAGGCGACGACGACCCTATTGCGCGAAGTTTACGAGTACCGGAATGGCGGCGTACGTCAGAAATCGGCCAAACAGTATGTGGTCGCTGAGAAAGATACTTCACCTGTGCTTGCTGGCTAGCGCCGTTCTAGCCTGCGCCGCAGTCTGCCTGGCCCAAGAGGCGGAAAGCGAAGAAGCGCCCACCCTGCGGATTATCCACCTCGACCTGCTCGACAGCTTCGCCAACTACCCCATCGCCAACGACAGCATTTTCTCCCCCGGCGACATCGTCAACGTCGCCTTCAACCTAAAAGGCTATTCCGAGAGCGAAACCTATCGTATGAAGGTCAGTTGGAAGGTATCGACAACGGGTCCGGCCAAGCTGCCCTTTGCACCCGGAAGCGACGGACTGTTTGACGAGGAACTAGCCCCCGAAGACGAGGAGTGGGAGCCGTTGGTACGCTACCAAGCGGAGTTGCCCTACCACCTTCCGGCCGGCACCTACGGCATCCACGTCGAGGCCAAGGATGAACTGACGGGCGCGACCGCTGAGGGCGATTTGGACGTTCACGTCGCGGGCGCCCCCGTTGTGCATAGCGATTTCCTCTCTGTACAGAACTTCACGTTTTCCCTGACCGCCGGCGGAACGCCTCTGCGCCAAGCCGTCTTTCATCCTGGGGCCACGATCTTTGCGTCCTTCGACATCACGGGCTACAAACTCGGCGAAGGCAATTCCTACGAGCTCTCGTCCAGCCTCGACCTGATTGACGCGGAGGGCCACCAAGCCTATTCCTTCAATCCAGCAAGAGAGAAGGGCGCCAGTTTCTATCCCCGGCTTTCTGTGCCGGCCAGCTTCCGCTTCGACCTCGATCCGACGATCGAACCGGGCGTCTACACGCTAGTCCTGACGGTTACCGATGTCGTCGGACAACAATCCCTTTCCTCGCAAAAGGCCTTTGAGGTTCGTTAACTCACGAAACAACCCCCGGGCTCGCTACGATGGAAGGAATGTCCGTGACAGACATCATCGCTCCTACCAGCACCGAAGAATTGTGCGAAGCCCTCAAGAGCTGTGCCGAACGTAGCGCCGTTATGGAAACGGGCGGCGCCTTCAGCAAGCCGACCATGGGCGGCCCCGTTCCTGCGGAAGCCGTTCGCGTTACGACCTCGGCCATGACGCGCCTGCTGGCCTACGAGCCGGCCGACCTGACCATTAGCGTCCAGGCCGGCATGCCCTGGCGCGAGTTGAACCGCATCCTCGACGAGAACCATCAATTCGTCCCGGTCGACCCGGCCTACAGCCAAACCGCCACAGTAGGCGGTGTGGTCGCCACCGACAGCAGCGGTCCTCGCCGGAGGCGCTACGGCTCCGCTCGCGACGTCACCATCGGCATGACCTTCGCGACCGTCGAAGGCAAGCTCATCCAGTCCGGCGGCATGGTCGTCAAGAACGTCACCGGCTTGGATATGGCCAAGCTGATGATCGGCTCCTTCGGTACTCTGGCGGCGATCGCCACCGTCAATTTCAAGGTTCTGCCCAAACCGGTCGCGACGAGGACGTTTGTCTTCTCGGGCGACTCGTTGGCCTCGATCATCCAGTTGCGGACCCGCATTGTCGCCAGCCAACTCCAGCCTGTCGCTCTGGACCTGGTCTCCGGTTCCGGCGTCCCGCAAGTTGCCGGCGGCAAACGCTACCGGTTGCTGGCAGAAGCCCATGGCAACGCCTCGATGGTCTCACGCTATAAGAAAGAATACGCCGTGTTCGCTCAAGAAGACGGCGTCGACTTCCTGGATCTGGATGGCCCGGCAGCCGATCAGCTTTGGGACGATGTTCGCGAGTTTAGCTCCCGCTGGACAGCCGCCCATCCCGAGGGCGGAATTCTTCGCGTATCCACCGCGCCGTCCGCGCTGGCCGACGCGGTTCAGCTCTGCGACGGATCGAGCGTCTCGCGTGCCGCGCTGGGCGTCACCTACGTTGGCTGCCCGGACGGCGAAGACCTCAAACAACAGCTCAATCGCTTGCGTTCGAAGGGTGTCAGAACCCTCGTCGAACACGCCTCGGCGGCGGCCAAGCAGGAACTGGAACAGTGGACTGCTCCCGACTCCTCCCTTGCCGTGATGCAACGCATCAAAGACGAGTTGGATCCGCAGGCGCTGCTGAATCCAGGGCGTTTATTTGGAAGGATCTGAACATTGACGGAAGCAACGTATAGTAGTGAGTTTGGCCTGTCGTGAGCGCTGTTAACCAGAACATCCCTATCCTCGGAGACGAACCGCAACAAGTGGATCTAGACCACTGCGTCCACTGCGGCCTGTGCCTCAACGCCTGCCCGACTTACCGTGAGTTGGGGCTGGAGATGGATTCGCCCCGCGGCCGCATCTACCAAATGGCCCAGGTCGAACAGGGCAAGATGGAGATCAACGACGATTACGTCGGGCACATTGAACTCTGCCTGGCCTGCCGCGCCTGCGAAACCGCTTGCCCTTCCGGCGTGGAGTACGGCAAGCTCGTCGAGGCGGCTCGCTCACAGATCGCCGCCCAACGGCCGCCCAGCGCCTTCAAACGCTTTCTCTACGAAAAGCTCTTGCTGAGCCCGACTTTGCTGACGATTGCCGGCTACAGCGCCTGGCTGGGACAAGTCACCGGACTGCAAGCTCTAGCCCGCAATAGCGGGCTGCTGAAGCTCATCAGCCCCAAGTTGCATCAGATTGAGGTTTTTGCCCCGCCCGCGCAGCTGCCGTTCTTTTTCAACAAGGTCGGCAAGACTTACCCGGCGATCGGCGAAAAGAAGCATCGCGTAGCCTTTCTAGCTGGATGTATCGCCAACGTCTCATTCGCGCGGATGAACGAGGCGACCGTGCGCGTGCTGCAGCGCAACGGCTGCGAAGTCGTCCTCCCTGCCGAGCAAGGCTGCTGCGGCGCCCTGCACGTCCATGCCGGGCTGCGCGATCTGGGCAGGCAGCAAGCCAAGCAGAACATCATGGCCGTGGCCGGTCAAGGCTACGACGCAGTCATCACCAACGCCGCCGGTTGCGGCTCGGTGCTCAAGGAATACCCGGAACTATTCGTTGGCGATGCGGAGTGGGAGCCTCGCGCCAAGGAGTTCTCCGCCAACCTCAAAGACGTCTCCGAGTTCCTCGCCTCGATCGACTTCAACCGCAATTTTGGCGAGATGCGGGTCAAGGCGACCTATCAGGACTCCTGCCATCTGCTCCACGGCCAAAAGGTGAAGGACGCGCCGCGCACGCTGTTGCAGGCGATTCCCGGGCTGGACTTCCGCGAACTTCCGTTGAGCGAAATCTGTTGCGGCAGCGCCGGCGTCTACAACATTGAACACACCGAGATGTCGCTCGACCTGCTCAAGAACAAGATGCGCATGGCCGATTCGACCGGTGCCGAGATCATCGTCACCGCCAACCCCGGCTGCATGATTCAACTCCAAGCCGGGGCTAAGATGTACGGCCGCAACCAACGCGTGCTGCACGTCGTCGAGCTGCTCGACGAGGCCTACCAGAAGGCTGAATCCTAGATCTCACCACGTCCTTCGCGCGTGGCCCTCCTCGGCCCACAAAAAAACTTCTATGGAGCTTTCCACGGCGGTCGATAAGAACGCTGACGACGAAGGCATCTACGCAGACGCCGGGATGCAAGCCAAGGGGGCGCCACATGAGCATCGCTGAAATACAAGTCGCCCGATCCGCCAAGGTTGCTACGGATTCCCCAGAACCGGGGAGTCCGGAACAAGCGGCGAAAAATCGGGAGATTGCCCGTGCAGTCAAGGTCCTGAATGACGGTGGAGGCGTCGGCGCCGGCAGTGAGGTGCGATTCGCTATCGATAGGACCAGCGGGGACGCACTGATTCGGATCGTGGACCGCGTCACCGACGAAGTGATTCGGCAGATTCCTTCTGAATCGGTCATCCGCATGGCCGAGGTCCTCAAAAGCCTCGGTCCCGGCGAACGGCTGGCCTAGGGCGGAACGGCAAATGACGTCCCATGTCTACGCTGAGAACGACATCCTGCACCAAACCGGAGTGGAGCTCGTCTGCCTGCTTTACTCCGAGGCCATCGCTCGAGTCTCCCGCGCTCTGGACACGCTGAAGGCCAGCCAGGCGCAGGAGCGAGGGGTCGCCATCGGCGGCGCCATGGCCATCGTCGTCGAATTGCAAGGCTCCCTTGATGGGGAAGCAGGCGGAGCAATCGTTAAGGATCTGGCCAGACTGTACGATTACATCCAAGACAGGCTAATTACTGGACATGCTGAACGGACTGCTGAGCCCCTCATCGACGCACGGAACGTGCTGCAGACCCTTCTCCAAGGGTGGCAGGACTGCCGCGCTGCGTTGGACGAGCCCCTACAAGAGTCGACTGCGGTTGAGGAACTCGCCGCCGCCGGCAGCAGCCGCAGGGCGTGGACGCTCTGAGGAGCAACGCACCCTATGAGCGCCGGAGTCCCCGTTAGCTTCACTGGAGTCAGCAAGTTCTCTGATAACTTCCAGACATTGCTTGAACGCTCGTTCACGGTCGCCAACCTACCCGTCAAGAACCTTCAGACCGAACAAACCATTCAGCTCGCCAAGCAGCAAGAGCTGGGCAACCTGGCCACCGATGTCCGTGGCCTGCGGGACGCCTTCTCGACCCTCGGCGTTCGCGCAGCCCAAGGCGCAATTTCCGCCAGCTCCACCGACTCGTCCGTCGCGACAATCGTCATCACCGGCTCGCCAAGCGCAATTTCCTTCGACCTGGACGTGACGTCCGCCGCTGCGGCGGCCCAAGAGACTTCGACGGCCAGCGTCGCCGATTCGGCTGTCGACACCCTTGCAGCGGACGGGCTGTTTACGTTGACCGTCGGCTCGCAGGTCACCGCGATCGACCTAAGCCAATCGGGGCTCGACAATACGCTCGAAGGCCTCCGCGACTATGTCAACAGCAATGATCTCGGCGTCCAGGCGACGATCATCAACACCAGCAGCGATGTCGAAAACCCCGCATATCACCTGACCTTGACGGCCGACGACACCGGCGCCACAACTCTCAGCCTCACCGATAGCGGCGAACAGCAGCTGCTCACACAGGTGAATCAGGGCACGAACGCCGTGTTCACCGTCAACGGCGTCCCCGTCACGAACTCCGGCAATACAATCGTCGATTTCGCCCCTGGTCTTACGCTCACGATCATTGATGCAGGCGCGGCGACCGTAGCAGCCAAAGCCGACATTGCCAACCTGTCGAACGCCTTAACCGCCGTCGCCACGCAGTACAACGCCGTCGTGTCGAGGGTCGTCTCCCATATTGGCGACGGCGCAGGCGTGCTTTCCGGGGACAGCCTCATTCGAGAAACCCAGTCCGCACTCCGCGAGTTGACCGGGCGGCTTGGCGACGGGTCGGTCTTCTCGATGGCTGACCTCGGACTCGAACTCGACGACACGGGCGCTCTCAGCTTCGATCCGGCCAAATTCAGCAAGACCGCCGGCAACGACTTCTCCGGAGTCCTGCATTTCCTCGGAGATACGGCCTCCGGGTTCGCCGGCGCGGCTTATCAGCGCCTGAGCAATCTCTCAGATCCGGTCACTGGCCAGATCCAAACCGCGATCCAATTTCTCCAATCATCGGACAAAACCCTGCAGACCCAAATCGAGACGGCACAAGAACGTGTCGATCAATTGATCAAGAACCTAGAAGATCGATTTGCAGCCGCGGACGTCCTATTGGCTGAGTTGGAGTCGCAACAGGCCTTGCTAACGCGCCTGTTCCAACCCGCCAACAATACGAAAACTTAGAGTCGGCGATGAACCAAGAAATCGATAGCTTGGCCCAGGTGAGCGACGAACTCACGAGCGCGTCAGTCTCCGACTACGGGGAACTGCTCGCCAAACGGCGGATGGCACTGGATACGCTTGCGGGCCGCCCAGGGCCGCCGGACGAGGCCGAAGAATTGGCATCCGCCTGGCGCTCGGGGCGCGACGCTCGCTCACGACTCTTGGTGGAGTTGGGAGCGCTGCGCGCCAAGATCCAAGACCTGCGGCGTTTGCGTGCTGGGCTCGGACAGTTGCGCCCGATCCAAACGACGCCTTCCTCTCTCGACGTACGCCTCTAAACCAGTCCGCCAAACAACTGAGCCACGAAAGAGACCATCGGGCTCAGCGCCTGGCGAATCTCCATGGCGATGAAGCCCTGGGAATGCCACAGGTAGTATCCGAGGCCGAGCACGACCGCCGGAACTCCCATGAACCAGAATCCGCTAATCGGCGTGTATGACTTTGTGGGCATAGCTTCCCTAGCCTAGGACTGCTCCGAGCATAGGCTAGGTCAGCCGTTTCTGACTGTAGGGAAAATGCCCTACGGCGCAGGCAGGGGTCTCGGCTGCCTCATCTAGGACTGCGGGACGGCGATTTGCACGCTTTTTTACTGTCGATTACTCTCCATAATCTTTGTTTATTAGTCACCTTTTTTGATACTATGTCAATCCCCACTCTGACAAATCGATGTCCATTCCCGAGTCAATGGCGAGAGACAGGCGGCTAGCCGCCGTTGCGCGTGTTCTGCTTATCGGCTGCGAACCGGCCGCGGCTTCGGCGGTGCGAACCCTGCTGGAAGGCGAAGGACACGAAGTGCGTCATCAGTTCCTCGCGGTGGAAGCCATCGGGGTCCTATCCGTCTGGGAGCCTTCCCTGATTCTCCTTTGCCTGCAAGTAGCCGACATGGACGGCATCGACCTATGCCGCTCCATTCGCGAAAAGTGTTCTTGCCCCATACTGGCCGTGTCGACGACGCCGGACGAGGCTGTTCTGGTTCGCGCTCTTGACGAAGGCGCCGACGACGTACTTACCAAACCGCTGCGCAATGACGAGCTCAAGGCCCGCATAAGAGCTCTGCTCCGACGGTCTTGGTTGCCGGAGATCCCCGAGGGCCAGATCGCTTGCGGCGCGCTGCGAATCGACGTCGCCCGGCGCAGGGTCACCGTCGATAACGAGCCGGTTGCCCTCACGCGCACCGAGTTCGACATTCTCCTCTTTCTCGCCGCGCGTCGAGACGCCGTTCAGCCCCAAGAGACTATTCTCCGAGCGGTCTGGGGCCGTCATCATGGTCAATATGTCCAGACATTACGCGTTCATATAGGCCATATTCGGCGAAAAATCGAAGCCGATCCCTCGCAGCCGCAGTACATTCTGACCGAGCCGGGAATCGGCTATCGGTTCGCTAGTCCTCATTCGAACGGATACCGTACGGCTCATCAGTGATAGGTTGAAACGGTGTCCAAGCTCACGCCGCTCACCGACAAACTACACGACTACCTGTGTAGCCATCGCACCGCCGATGACCCCTTACTCGAACAGTTGCGGGCCGAAACCATAGCCCTGTTCGGCGATGCCAGCCGTATGCAAACAGCCCCTGAGCAAGGCACGTTCCTACGCCTGCTCACCGCGATCCTCGGAACCAAAACCGCCGTCGAGATCGGCGTCTTCACCGGCCACAGTTCTATTCAGATCGCTCGCGGCCTGGCGCCGGACGGCAAGCTGCTGTGCTTCGACGTCAGTGAAGAATACACGCAGGTGGCCAAGCGCTACTGGGAGCGCGCCGGCTTAAGAGACCGCATTCAGCTGACGCTCGGGGCCGCCGTCGACTCGCTCGCGTCCCTGCCTGCTGAAGCCTCCATCGATTTCGCATTCATCGACGCCGACAAGACCAACTACATCTCGTACTACGAAGCGATCGTCCCCCGGCTTCGCCCGAACGGAGTGTTGGCGGTCGACAACGTGCTGTGGAGCGGCCGCGTCATCGATCCCGCCGATCAATCGCTGGATACGATCGCCATCCGCGCCTGCAACGAACACATCCTGGCCGATCATCGCGTCGAGTCCGTGATGATGCACGTCGCCGACGGCCTAACACTGGTCCGCAAGCTGCCGTGAGCCGCCTGCCTTCTCACAAGGTAAGATTTGACTAGTGTCATTTGCATCCATACCTGAAGCGCTGGAGGAAATCCGCGCCGGCCGCATGGTGATCGTCGTCGACGATGAAGATCGTGAGAACGAAGGCGATCTCACCATCGCCGCCGAGCATGTCACCCCCGAAGTCATCAACTTCATGGCCACCCACGGTCGCGGCTGGATCTGCCTGGCACTCACGCCTCAGCGGCTCGACCGTCTGCAGGTCCCGTTGGCCAGCCCCAACAACACTTCGCGGTTCGGTACGGCTTTCTGCGAATTGATCGACGCCGCCGCTGGCATCACCACCGGAATCTCCGCCGCTGATCGTGCGCACACGATCCAAGTTGCAATTGACCCGGCCTCCGGCCCCAAAGACCTGGCCCGGCCCGGCCATGTCCCGCCGCTGCGTGCCCAGCAAGGCGGCGTCTTGGTCCGCGCCGGCCAAACCGAAGCCGCGGTGGACCTGGCTCGTATCGCCGGCCTAATACCCGCCGGCGTCATCTGCGAAATCATGAACGAGGACGGCACGATGGCTCGCGTGCCCCAACTTGTCGAGTTCTGCAAACGGCATGGGCTGAAGATGATCAGCGTGGCCGAGTTGATCCGCTACCGCCTTGAGACCGAGCGCTACACGGCCTAACACTGGTCCGCAAGCTGCCGTGAGCCGCCTGCCTTCTCACAAGGTAAGATTTGACTAGTGTCATTTGCATCCATACCTGAAGCGCTGGAGGAAATCCGCGCCGGCCGCATGGTGATCGTCGTCGACGATGAAGATCGTGAGAACGAAGGCGATCTCACCATCGCCGCCGAGCATGTCACCCCCGAAGTCATCAACTTCATGGCCACCCACGGTCGCGGCTGGATCTGCCTGGCACTCACGCCTCAGCGGCTCGACCGTCTGCAGGTCCCGTTGGCCAGCCCCAACAACACTTCGCGGTTCGGTACGGCTTTCTGCGAATTGATCGACGCCGCCGCTGGCATCACCACCGGAATCTCCGCCGCTGATCGTGCGCACACGATCCAAGTTGCAATTGACCCGGCCTCCGGCCCCAAAGACCTGGCCCGGCCCGGCCATGTCCCGCCGCTGCGTGCCCAGCAAGGCGGCGTCTTGGTCCGCGCCGGCCAAACCGAAGCCGCGGTGGACCTGGCTCGTATCGCCGGCCTAATACCCGCCGGCGTCATCTGCGAAATCATGAACGAGGACGGCACGATGGCTCGCGTGCCCCAACTTGTCGAGTTCTGCAAACGGCATGGGCTGAAGATGATCAGCGTGGCCGAGTTGATCCGCTACCGCCTTGAGACCGAGCGCTACATGGAGCGCTACGCAGAAGGCGACGTCGACACACGTTTCGGCACGTTTCGCGCTATCGCCTATCGCAGCCTGCTCGACTCAGAAACCCACGTTGCGCTCGTTCTCGGCAATCCCGCCGAAGGCGACTCCTGCCTGGTTCGCGTGCATTCCAATAACTTCTTTCACGACGTTTTCGGTACGAGCGAACTCGATTCCCGTGACTTAATTGACGCTTCCCTGGCCAAGATCGCCGCCGAAGGCCGCGGGGTTTTCGTCTACCTGCACCAAAGCGCCGCAGGCTTCGGCATTGAGACTGTCCCAGGCCAAGAGCTCGGCAAGATTCAGGTGGACTATCAGGACACCATCGGGCCCATGACCGGAAAGCAGACGAGCCGCCTGCAGTACCGTGCGGGAATCGGCGCGCAAATCTTGTCGGAACTGGGTTTGACCCGTGTCCGGCTGCTCACCAATCGTCCCCGTAAGATCGTCGGCCTTGAGGGCTTCGGCATCAGCATCCTGGAGCAGACGCCGATCACCGACGGCGCCCGTGTCGAATCGGATTCGGTTTAGCCCGTCAGCCGCGACGCCAGCAGTTCCGCAATATCCACAATCTGCACGTCCTTGCGGTTCGCATGCCCTGCCGCGTCGTCGAGCATGATGGCGCAGTACGGACAGGCCACGGCCACCGTTGTCGCACCTGTCTTCATGGCTTGTTCAAATCGGCCGTGATTTACTCGCGGCCGATCGGAGTGCTTCGAATCATCGGCAATAAACAGCTGCCCACCGCCCGCGCCACAGCAGGACGTGTGCATCTCGCGTTGCTCCATCTCCGCCACCGGCACGTCTGCTGACTCCATCAACCGCCGCGGTTCCTTCGTCACTCCCCTGCCCCGCGCCAGGTAACAAGGGTCATGGTAAGTCGTGCTGCCCTGCGCGACCGAGGCGAGCGACAATCGCGGAGACAAGCGGTCCAGCAGTTCCGTATGGTGCAACACCTCGATCCCCGCCTTGCGCCATTCCTCGCTCTGTTCGTAGTCGACCGCGAAGGTGCGGCAGCAGTGCGGATCGCATGTCACTATCTTCTTCGCGCCCGCTTCCAAAATGGACGCCATCGCCTTTTCGGACATTTCCATGTAGAGGTATTCGTTGCCCGTTCGCCTCGCTAGGTCGCCGCAACAGGTCTCTCTGTTGAGCACGCCCCAGGTAACGCCCGCCGCCTCCAGCAGCTTGGCCATCGCTCGTGCCACGTCATTGCCGTGTGCGTCATAGCTACAGCCGCAACCTAGCCACAGCAGCCACTCTTGCGACCCATCGAAAATGGGGAACGAACTCGATTCAATCAACTTTGTGCGCGTCTCTTGCGGCGCTCCCCAAGCGTTGTGTGGCGAGCGCTCCATCGTGCGGAAAAGATCGGCGAGTTTGTTGCTGTTCGTCCTGCCCTCGCTGACCAACCCTCGCCGTAGATCGATAATCTTCGCGCCGACGTGCTCGATGCCCACCGGACAAGCCTGCTCGCAGGCCCCGCACGTCAGGCACTGGAATAGATCGTCTTCCGCAACCCAGGCCTCGCCTGCCTGCACCTCCGTCGCGGTTCCCGCCACGTGGGCGTCGGGGGCGGCCCCAGACAGCAGGCCGCGCTGCATCTGCAGAACGACTTCTTTGGGATTTAGCGATCCGCCGGTTTGGTTCGCCGGACAAACGTCCATGCATCGTCCGCATTCGACGCAGGAGTTGAGGTCGAGAAGATCCTTCTTCGAGAGATCAGCAAACGCCGCCAACCCCAAATCGTCGTCATCGTCCTCTCTTAAAGCCCGCGTCGGACTGGTCAGATCGCTGCCGCGAAAGAAAACGTTGAACGGGCCCAGGAACAGATGCAGATGCTTCGAATTCGGAATCACCCACAACATCGCGAACAGCGAAAGGGTATGCAGTCGCCAGTTGATGCGCCACAACGGGGAGCCCGGCTCGAAGCCGCCCCATCCCGCCAGATAGGTCGCCATCAAGGCCACAATGAGTGCGGCGACAATGCCGGAGCCGGCGGAAACCTTGCCCAGCGCCGGGGGCTGGAAAACGAAACGTCTTACCGTCAGGCCCAAAATCCCGATCAGGACCAACGCCGCCCAGGCCGCGGCGAAGCCCCCGTACCAGGAATTGTCCCCTTTCGCGTTCTCCAACCCGGCAAAGCCCACCGCCAGATGTTCCAGGCTCACCCAGCCGAATACCAAGAAGCCCCACATCACCAGCGCGTGCAACACTCCGGCAACGGGCCGATCGCGTATCACTCGGGATTGCAGCAGGACTTCGCTGAATACGCGCTCCAGCCGGGCGCCGAGGTCATCGAACCTCAGTTCTCCGGGCGCATTCTTCAAACCAGCGAGGCGCTGGCGCACCTTCCACGCAAAGTACGACAAGCTAGCGATCGCCAGAACGCCGAGCAGCAACGCTTCGCCCATCGCCCTGGATCATAGCGCAACCGATCTTCCCTGCCGTCGGTGGATTCAACCGCGGAACTAAGTGGTTCTGCCCACCGGCTACCGCAGGCGCGAGTTTCTAGACTAAAGACGGAGTAATAGAACTCACCAGAGTCTCCTTCGTCCGGCGTTCCTCCGCGTCTGGACGATTCACGGCGGAGCGCTCTTCATGACTGCGCGATGAGCTTCGAAATCGGAGATCAGGTTGGGGATTACCGCATTGTCGGCGCCGTCGGTTCAGGCGGCGCCGGGCGCGTCTTCCGCGTTGAACACGCCATCACCGGGCGCGTCGAAGCGATGAAGGTGCTGCTGGAGAGTCGCACCGACTCTGAGGCCCCGGCCGAACGCTTCCAACGCGAAATCAAGCTGCAGGCCAAACTCGACCATCCGGGCATCGCTTCCGTCCACAACGCGTTCTGGGCCAAAGAAGAACTCGTCCTGATCATGGAGTTAGTGGCAGGCAGTTCCCTCGATCGGCTCATCGCCGCCGGGCCTGCCAAGATCGAACCGGCGCTGCGCTTTGGCATGCAGTCTCTTGAGGCTTTGGACTACGCGCACCGTCAGGGCGTAACCCACCGCGACGTCAAGCCCGAGAACATCATGGTTACCACCGACGGCCGCGTCAAGCTCATGGACTTCGGTCTGGCCAAAGAGACGAAGGACCCCAAGCTGACCCAGATGGGCTCCGTCGTCGGCTCCGTCTTCTACATTTCGCCCGAGCAAGCCCGCGGCAGCGCCGATGTGGACCAGCGCACCGATATCTATTCCTTCGGAGCTGTGCTCTATGAACTCGTAACCGGCCGTAAACCATTCGCCCACGAAAACACCTACGCCCTGCTCCAAGCCGCCGTGAGCGAGACGCCGACACCGCCGATTGAGATTCGTCCGAACATGCCCGTGGGGCTAAGCAACGCCATCCTACGGGCGATGGCAAAAGACCCGAATGACCGCTTTCAGACCGCCGAAGAGTTTCGGCTGGCTTTGCAAGCCCTGGCGTTGAACTCCGGCGCGATCGTCGAAGCGCCTGCCGCGCCGAGCGAAGCGGTCGCTGCGCCCCTCTCGCCCGAAGCGCGCGCCCAACAACGTAAGAGGATGTTGTTCGTGGCCGCCGGTTTGATCACCGTCGTCTATTTGGGCCTCAACTATATCTCGCGGGCGCCCGACGATCCGTCCAACATGGCGGCAGCGGAAGCCGCCAGTGCGGGCCCTGACCTGGGCGGCTACCGCTCCGTACAAACCATCGCCCTCGGCAATGCCGCAACCAGCCTGGCCTTCTCGCTCGACGGCAGGCGCCTCCTCGTCGCTGACTCCTCCGCCATTCTCCTATTCGACGTTGCTAGCGGTACGACCCTTGGCTCCTTCCAAGGACTGCAAGGCACAGCCGTCGAAGTCCAACTCAGCCCCGACGGCCGCTGGGCCGCCGCAGCCGGTGCAGGCAAAGAGGCAATCCTGTGGGACGCGCAGACCTTCGAGATCTCCCGCAAGCTCACCCACGCCGATCGAGTCACGGCAATCGCCTTCAGCGGCGACTCGCGCTACCTGGCCACCGGCTCCGCCGACCGCACGCTACGCGTTTGGGACCTGCGCAACCCCGCCGTATCCGAAGTCTTCAGCGGTCCGGCTGAAGGTCCTCGCGGCCTAACCTTCAGCCCGACGGCGCCGTTGTTGGCATCGATCGGCTCCGAGGGCCTGGTGAGTTTCTCGGCGCTCAAGCAGCGCAGTTCCGAGCAACTCGACGAAGCGGCTCCTGGCGCACACCTGCTGCGCTTCAGCAGCAGCGGTTTGGAGTTCGTAGCCTACGGCGGCGGGTCTTTGACGCTGTGGGACGTACCTTCTCGCAGCGTTCGGGCCCAAACGGAAATCAGCGACAGCGTGCTCTCCATCGATAAATGTCCGTCGGGTATCTGGACGTCGCTCAACTCGTCCACCGGCGACCATCCCACTGCGGAGTTGCACAACGCGGTTGATGGAACTCTGTTAATCGCCATACCCCATTCGAGCCCCATCACGGCCGGCAGCTTCGCTGCCGACTGCAAGTATCTAGCCACCGCCACCGAGGGCGGCACACTAGCAATCTGGCAACCTTCCCTTCCCTAGCCTCCTTGCTAGAACCAAGACGAGCGCCTATGCTGAAGGTCTCTTGCGAGATTCATGACGCTTCAAGACCTGGGTTGGAATGACTTTACCGAACAGGCCTGGCAAGCGGAGTTCTCGTCCACGAATCTCACGCCAGGCAGAGTCTTCGGCACGCATCGCGGATTCTACTCGGTGTGGACCGAGTCCGGCGATGTCGAAGCGCCGGCGCGCGGCAAACTGATCCGCGATCCCGAGACACGACCAGTCACCGGAGATTGGGTCGCCCTCGAATCCAATCCACCCACTGTGCGCGACGTCCTGCCGCGCCGCACCCGAGTCGTCCGCAAAGCGCCGGGAGAAGAAACCGTCTCCCAAATACTGGGCGCCAACATCGACACGATCTTCATCGTCGCCGGACTCGACCGCGACTTCAATCCGCGGCGCATCGAGCGCTTCTTGGTGATCGCTTTCGAGAGTGGAGCGCAGCCCGTCGTCGTACTGAACAAAGCCGATATTTGTCCGGACGCGGCCGAGCGAGTGCGCGAAGTCGAAGCGATCGCCAACGGCGCGCCGGTTCTGCTGACCAGCGCCTTGCAGCACGACGGCATCGACCAAATCCGCAGCCTGCTGAAACCAGGCGACACGGCTGGGTTCATGGGTTCCTCCGGCGTCGGCAAATCTCACCTAATCAACTGCCTGCTAGGTACAGAGGAGCGCGAGATCGGCGCCGTTCGCGATAGCGACGGTCGCGGTCGCCACACCACCGTCGGACGCGATCTGTTGATGGCCAAAGACGGCTGGCTGCTAATGGATCTGCCCGGCGTTCGCGCCGTCGAACCCTGGTCTCAAACCGGCGTGGAGCAATCCTTCGCCGATGTCGAGGCCGTCATTGAGCAGTGCCGCTTCCGCGACTGTTCGCACATGTCAGAACCCGGTTGCGCCGTTTCGGCGGCGCTGAAATCCGGCGCCCTGGACCAGCAGCGCTACGATAACTACCGCAAGGTTCAGGCGGACCTCAAGAAGCTAGGCAAGCGCCAAGAAGAGAAAGAATCCATCGACGAACAACGCCGCCGCAACACATCGCGCGCCAAACGCATGAAACATTCGTGACACCTAACGGTCACGTTCGCTATATTGGGTGTGCGGGGTGGAGCAGTCTGGTAGCTCGTTGGGCTCATAACCCAAAGGTCGAAGGTTCAAATCCTTCCCCCGCAACCATAGAATCGACAACTTACAGACTTTCGGCCGATTCTCATGGCTGTTATCTTTTGGCTCGCGGCTGTTTTCCAGGCCCGCCGCCTTCGTTGCCTTATTCCAGGCCTTGGCGATGGTCGTGACGCGCTCGCCGCCCTTGCGGCGGATAACCCCTGAGGGCATCCTGCATCCCCCCGTAGATAGGCGCAGTCCCTACGCGCTTGCTCTTCTCCTGGCTGGACGGTGGCCGGATCACCTTGTCAGCCCAATCGACCCGATCCCAGTCCAACCCGAAGATCGCGCCGCTACGCCATCCGATGTGATAAGCGATGACTGCGGCCTCCTTGGCTGGGGTCGGCAGTACGTCGACAAGAGCGAGGTATTGGTCATGCGTGATCCGCTGCGTGCGGATGTTCTCCTCGCGGACCATCTTGACGAATGGCGCATGAAGGACAAGGGGAGGCGTGGCCCTTTTCCCGAGGTTGAGCCCGCGCCTGAGTAGTTCCAGTTCGCGGTTGACTGAGGCGGGCTCGACTGGCCTGCCGAAGCGCAGCCCACGCACCCGGCCGGCCCGGTAGGCCGAGATATGATTCTCACGTAGCTCGACAACGCGCATTTTGCCGAAGAACCTGCGGAGCCTCTTCAGCCGCGACAGTGTTGAGTCGACCGTCGGCTTGTCTTGGTGGTCGCGCTCGACTAGGTCGAAAATGTCGTTGAGAGTGCAGCCCTCTTGCTTGACTGACTGCACTCCCATCGCCTCTCCCGTCATGTACTCGAGCCGCCAGACCTCAACGGCCTTGAGGTTTGAGTGCTGTGTGGTGATCCGCCGGCCGTCCAACCAGAACGAGTAGTGCGACCCGCTTGTACGTTGTGTGAGTTTCCGGAGGCCTTTCTGTTTGGGAATGGCTGGGATGATACACCTTGAAGCCGTTCCTGAGTAGTCCGGCCGGTTGGCAGCCAACTGCTGCATGTTGGAAGTGCATCCCACCAGCTTCAATGGGGCCGTAGTCTTTCGACCACGCCAAGGGCCAGATTTGAGGGGTTGATTCCTATCTGCGGACTTGTAGGAAGCCGCTCCAGATCATGCCGCCAGGGGCAGGGCTTGAAGGTTTCTACTGCTCCCGATCCCGGAACTCCTCGTACCAGTTCTCGACGATCTGAATTGACGCCTCGTCCGGGGTATCCGCAAAGTCGACGACGACGAAACGGCCGTCGCTGGAAACATCGTAAAACCCGAGTACGGGACGGTTCGTAAATGGCGGCGTCGGCACGCTCGCCGAGAAAGTCGGCGCCGTCGTGATCTTCATCGTCATGAGAGTATTCGTTTCATTCGCGACGTAGTACAACTCCGAGCCGTCGCGGCTCCATCGGGGGCGGCAACCGCTCTTAATCGATACGCGCTTCTTCCCGGTTCCCGAAGGAAACTCGCTGACATATACCTGGACCTCTCCCGACTCGTCCGAGCAGTAGGCCACGAACCGGCTGTCAGGCGACAAGCTCACTGCGTCGATATGGAATGGAGTCGCCAAGACCTCTTGGTAATCGCTGTTGCGCATGCGGTATCGGATGGCGCTGCCCCCGCCATCGGGAAAGACCGTATAGACGAAATACTTTCCGTCCCGGGACGAGCCCCAGGGGCGCGGGAACCCCTCTAGCGTCCTGTCGACCAACAACTCCATCTCACCCGAGCCGTCAGCCGGCATACTGTAGAGGCCGCCGCGGCCGTCAGGGCCGCTGGATTGCAAGACGATTCGACTGTTGTCGTGCGACCAGAATGGCCGGTAGTCGCCTGTGTTTTCATACGTGAGCCGCTGCTTCACTGGCCGCTTGGTTTCATGTAGCCAGATGTCGTTGCTTCCGGCCTCGGGAGATCGAACGGCCACGCGGCTCTCATCGGGCGAAAGCGCCGGCCATAGCATCCTCTTCTGGGGAGCCCCGATCTCGCCGACCTTCTCGCCTGCCCGGTCGACCCAAATCATCTGACTCCGTCCCTCCCCCCAGGCATGGACGTACACAAGGGTTCCATTCTGCGACACGCTGCCAATGCTGGCATTCTTGGCGACGGGAAAGGGCTCCCCCGTCACCCGGAGGCTGTCCAAGGAAAAGGGCAGCGCCCACAAGCCGTCGTCTTCCACGCGATAGAGAATGTGCCCGCTGGGAGAGTAGACCGGTCCCCAGCCTTCGGCGAGAATGACGGACTTGCCCGTTTCAAAGTTGTGGAGAGCGATGTCTGGTATGCCTGCGGAACCCATCACGCCAAAGAGCAGGCTTTGGGCGCCTGCTTCCTGCGGCAGGTAGTGCGGTTCCGTATTTGCCGGTCCCTTTTCCGTTACGAGCCGATTGAAGAGCAACTCCGCCTCGCCCCCCAGGGCGGGGACCTCGAGTATCCCCTCGGGCCCGTTGATGCTAGCGGAGAAGGCGATCGACTGCCCGTCAGGGCTCCACGTGCCTCCGTAGTAGTCTCCATTGAAACTGCAAAGCCTGAACGTTGGCCCGCCTTCCACGGCGACTCTCTTGAGCTCCCCGCCTGAGGCGAATCCGATAAAGCGGCCATCAGGAGACCAGAAAGCGCCTTGGGCTCCCTCTGTTCCCGGCAGCTTGCGCGGCTCAAACTGATCGGCATCCTTAATCCAAAGCGCCTGATCGCCGCCGTCGTCGGCCACGTAAGCGATATGCTGACCGTCCGGCGAAATGACGACCGTTTCACCGCCTGAAAAGCCGGCGCGAAATGCGACTAGTCCGGTTGGCGTGAACGACCGCTTCTCGACGGAACGCTCAACCGGAGCCTCGCTCAAGTAAAGAGCGGAGACGCTTAATAGGGATGCCGCTAGGACCGCTGCTCCTGCCCAAGGCAAGAGTCGCCGCCCATCGAGTTCGCTCGGGGGCGATGGAGCAGCCG
Source organism: uncultured Acidobacteriota bacterium (assembly GCA_963805925.1). Lineage (GTDB taxonomy): Bacteria > Acidobacteriota > Terriglobia > Bryobacterales > UBA6623 > CAMPKL01. The sequence goes on along the minus strand of CAWDWB010000010.1, from coordinate 123,309 downwards.
GGAGCACGGGGAACTCGATCGGATCAGGGGCCTTCTCGCCCGGCGCCGTCTCGTTGCGCGGCCGAACGCCAAAGTGGGGCGCATAGCCTCCGAGAGGAACGCTGATGATAACTCCTGATTCGCACTTTTCTCGCGCGTAGAATCGGGCCAACCGGTGTCGCAAGTTCCGAGCTTGGACGCGGACCACAGGGTCCAATCGAGGGTCGAACGACTCGCGGCGTCCGAATACGGCGACGCCGATCGTGTATTCCTTCAGTCCGTCGGATCGCCCGGCAAGTGATTCCTCAACGATATAGCGGAGGAATTGCGCCATCCGCGGCGCATCTCGGAATTCTTTACTGTCGAGCGCCGCCTCTAATTCGCGGCGGACTTCCGCGGTGGAGGGCTTGCGGTCGAGGCTGGCCTCGTGCTCAAGCATGGGAGTTCTCGATGGACGCCACTGACCTTAACACCCGAACGCAACGGAGACAAGCGGCTAAGCCATTAATTCTAAACGGCGTTTTACCGTTAACTACGTCTTTTTACTTGGGTTGACCCAAACCCGACGCCTAGTCTGGAATCCGCACGTCAACTTCAAACCCTGGCGAGGAATCAAAACATGAAATTCAAAGGCATGGCAGCGATAGCATTCTCAACAGTTACTCTTCTGATTCTTGCGGCTGGAGCAGCACACGCTCAGCCCACCCACAAGCCTTTCCAAGTGATCCAGGTCGAAGTCTCGCAAGACTTTACGCGGTTCTCCTTCGATGAAGCGCCTGTCTCCGGCGGCCTTCCGGCCTTCGGAAATCCTTTCGTTGTCCAGGGTTATATCTATCCTGCGGGAACGATTGTTGGGAGCCTCAACAACGGCACGAATCCCGACGGTTCTCCCGAATTCCCCAACCGAGTGATTGGCGAGTGGACTTGCTGGGGTCACTTTATCGGCAACGGTGCTGAAACCGCGGCTGGTGAATGGGTCGTCTCCACCCAGATCTTCAGCTTCGGCGAAGACTCCGGTTACGGCGCCCAAACGATCGTGACTGCCGGGTACGAAACCGTCGACGGCATCGTCCAGCGCGCCGTCAGTGGAGGGACGGGAGACTTTCTGACCGCGGGGGGCGTCCAGCGCCAACAGGTCAGGGGCCACAACGCTTCTGGTGCGTTGACGCTCAGTGAAGAACTCGAGGTCTATGTCATCACCAAGTAATCGGCCTAGGACAAACGGTTCGCCTAGAAGTGAACCGTTCTCTTTCCCTGCAACGATTTTCAACCCAGAGAAAAACGATGCGCACGTCAATAGCCATAGGGAAAGTTTTCTTGGCGGTTGCTTGCTGCCTACTGACGAAGCCACACCCGCTCTTGGCCCAAATCGGGAGCGAAACATCGGGGGACGATCACCTCCACGGCGAAGAGTACCTCCTCCCTCTCGACGAGCTATTGGCTCGCGGACGGCAGTCTTTCTCCGCAATTTGGACCGTCGGGGAGGGTGGCGGGCGTCCGCAGGCGGAGGGGGCAACTGGTCGCCCTGCTTGGCGGAGCGACGTTTAAGTACTGGAACAAGGAATGCGAGGTAGATATGAACGACAAGAAGAAGACTGTCGAAAAAACGCGTGGGTTGGATCAGAAGACCGGCCGCCGGAATATACTGGGCACCTCTGCCCTCGCGGCTGCCGTCGCGGCGATGTGGCGCCCCCAGCCGGCCAAAGGACAAGGGGGAGGACGCGGCAGTTCCCTAGTTCTCGATGTGGCGTGTGATGGTACGACCTTCGCACCCAATTTCAGCGGCGCGCTCGACTTTCAGAATGGCGACCTGCGCGGCACTAGCTTTAACGTCGAGGGCCTGATCTTTCCCGCTTGGACGATCCCCGACGGCATCGAGTTCGACTTGGATTCAGCGCCTCCCGCAACTGGCGTCTGGTTCTGTCGCGGTTGGTTCGTTAGGCATCCCGGCCGGCCGCTGCCGATCACCATGAATATTCAGGACTACGTGCTTGAACCGCTGTCGAGCGACAACTTGTGGTCCAAGGATACGCTCACGACCCAGGGGCCCGAAGGCGCACCGGAGACGTTCGTCCGCGCGATCATTGGCGGCACGGGACGATACAGCCGGGCCCAGGGCGAGGAAATCATGGAGACAATCGGTACGAATACGAGCAAGTTCGCGCTTAACGGCCTGAACGCGCCGAATTTCCGCTTTCACTTTGACTTCGCGAACGGTCGGGACTAGCAGCGCGCTGACCAAGAACCTGTAGCCGAGGCGCGGGCCTCAGCCGCGTCCGGAGTTGAAGCCCGATGCTGTTCGGGCAGTCCGCGAGCCAAGTCGTTTGGGAGGTGGCGTCTCATGGGAAGATTTGCATCCATCGAGGTTCGATTGCTGACGGCAGTAGGTCTTTTCCTTCTTGGATCCGCCGCGAATCTCGTGGCTCAGATCGGCGAAGAGACCTCAGGCTATGTTCATCTGCAAAACGGCGACGAGCATCTTCTGCCGCTGGACGAACTGTTGGATCGCGGGAGGCAATCGTTCACCTCCATCTGGACGGTGGAAGAGGGCGGCGGGCGGCCCCATACGGACGGAACCGGAGGACCGCTCGCCGATCCAATCTCTCCGCTAACTTTTCCGCGCAACTTCAACCGGGTCTCGGCGATGGACTCCAATGGATGCGCCGGGTGCCACAACCTGCCCTTCGCGGGCGGCGGTGGCGATTTCGTGACTGGCGTGTTCGTTGCCGGTCAGAGATTCGACGCCGTGAGTTTCGACCACGCCGACGGGATCCCCCTGCGCGGAGCGGTCGCTGAGAACGGCAGCTTCGTGACCATGAGCAACGTCGGCAACTACCGTGCGACCGTCGGAATGTTTGGCTCCGGCTACATCGAGATGTTGGCCCGCCAGATGACCTCCGATCTTCAGGCCATACGCGATGCGCTGCCGCCTGGAGGAGCATCGGCTCTGGTGACGAAGGGGGTCGATTTCGGCGTTCTACGGCTAAAGAACGACGGGGTCACCTTCGACCTCTCACAGGTCGAGGGACTGCCCCGTCAGAGCTTGGCTGGGCCGCTTCCGAGTCTAATCATCCAACCGTTTCACCAAAGCGGTTCGGTGGTTTCGTTGCGTCAGTTCACCAACAACGCCTTTAACCATCACCATGGCATGCAGTCGGAAGAGCGCTTTGGGACAGGATATGACGCGGATCAAGACGGCATAGTCAACGAGCTGACGATCGCGGACATCACCGCCGCGTCTCTTTGGCAGGCTGCACTACAGGTTCCTGGCCAAGTGGTCCCCAGGGATCGTGAGATTGAAGAAGCGATTCGCGTCGGCGAAGCGCTGTTTGAAGAAGTGGGCTGCTCTAATTGCCATATTAAGGCGCTGCCGCTCGACGAAAAAGGTTGGATCTACACTGAACCGAACCCGTTCAACCCGGTGGGGAACCTGCAAACCGGCCAGGCGCCGCCGGTGGCGATGGACCTGACGGACAAGAAACTGCCCGGACGCAGACTGCAGCCGTCAGGCGGCGTGGTGATGGTCCCGGCGTTCACCGACCTGAAGCTGCACGACATCACCAGCGGCTCCGACGATCCGAACCGCGAGGCGCTAGACATCAACGCGCCCGGCGGATCCGCCGACTTCTTCGCTGGCAATGGCCGCTTCTTGACGAAGAAACTCTGGGGCGCAGCCAATGAGAGGCCCTACTTCCATCACGGCAAGTTCACGACGCTGCGAGAGGCGACGCTCGCTCATGCGGGGGAAGCGCTCGAGGTGCGAAGCCATTTTGCCGCGCTCGACAAGATAGGCCAAGACAGCATTGTTGAGTTCCTGAAGTCGCTGCAAGTGCTGCCGCCGGAGGCAAAGGCAGCGGTCGTCGATGAGAAAGGCCACCCTCGCCCGAACTGGTAATATCGCGCGGTTGGCGCAACAGCCTGATCACCGCAGGACCGCCAGGACGGGGCGGGAGTTCCTAATGGAATGGTCCGCCGCCTTTTGCCCGGGATTCTCACAGACGCCGAGGCGAACCTATCCGGCGCGGTGCGTTTCCTGCTGGCGCAGTTGAGCATGGAACTCGAGCAAACGTCCCAACGCATCCAAGAAGCGGATGCCGCCATTCAAAGAGCGGTTCGCGAGAACGAGGCCTGCCGACGGCTGGTCGAGATCCCCGGCATCGGACCGGTGACCGCGACCGCCGTCATTGCGGCGATCGGCAACGGAGCGGCCTTTCACGAGGGCCGCGAGTTCGCGGCCTGGATGGGAGTCGTTCCCCGGCAACTGTCTAGGCGACACTAGCCGGCACGACGCTACACGCTCTCGAAGACCGTTCAGCAGCGATGGAATCGGAGCGCTGCCTGCCGCTGAGACGACGACCGTTTCCGGCGTATGGGCAAAGGCTTCAAGCCAGCGATGCACGGGGACTGGGTATTCAACACAGTGTCTTCTCGCAGACCATTGCAGCGGCGCTCACTGGAGGCCAGCCCGCGCCAAGTGCCTTAACGTTCGGCATTTCGCAAGGAGCCCAGATATCGTCTCGGCGGCGGCGGTTATACACTTGCAATACAGTGGTGAACCTGCCCTAACTATCTGAGCTCTTTCCAGACCTGCCGCCGACTCCACAATTCTCCCCGCCTGCTCGAGCTCGAGTCGGCCAAGACAATCGCTGCAGCTATGGATACCGTTGTCGAGCGGTTGGAAGCGGTTATGGTCGGGGCCCGGGATGACGCAGAACTTGGCGCTCGTTCGGTAGGGGCATGGCAGGCCTGGCCAATCTTTCCTTGACTACGCTAAAGCGCTGCACAAGTCGTATGCAAGGGAAAGCGTTCTAGCGGCCGACGACCCAGAAGCGCGTGCCTCCCAATAGTCGAACATACCCTCTCGTAGGCAATCGCTCTGAGAATCGTGCCCGCTCAAGAGTACGAGATCTCTGATCACGATGCCTAAGCACACGAGCGCCTGGAGGTTAAAGAAGGGGACTGGTATGCGCTCGTTATCAAGGCTATGCAGCGCCTGATCAGGCCACCACTTTCTGCGGTGCTCTATTTAAAGCTGGAGTCAATCCAATATGCGCTGTTGATTCCGGTGCTTGACCGCTCCTCACAAGAGCGCCTAACCGAGAGAATTCACGGGTCCCTACGTGCTGAAGGAGCCGCACTTTACTCGATTACCATGAAGTCGGTCGCGGGGCGCATCCGCGGCGGGTGGAGGCTAGGCCGCCATTATCTCTTCTTGCTCCCAGCGCCCGCCGACTGTGTTATCCAATAAACTGTCATGTCCGACCGCACCTTACGCATCATCGTCGGGGAGATTTCCCTTGAGGCACAGTGGTATGACACGCCCACGGCCAACCTGATTTACGACGCGCTGCCCGTATCGGCCCGCGGGTCCTATTGGGGGAGCGAACTCTACTTCCCCATCCCGGTGGAGGCAGAAGAAGAGCCCGGCGCGAGCGACGTCGTGGAGGCGGGCGACATCGCTTTCTGGCCTCCCGACAATTGTCTTTGCCTGTTCTGGGGGCCGACGCCGGCGAGTGAGGGCAGCGAGTGCCGCGCCGCGAGTCCCGTCAACGTCGTGGGACGTGTGCTGAACGTCGACGACCTGAAGCGTGTGACGGCGACAGGCGTGCTGGTCGAGTTCGACTAGCAGCAGAAGGCGGACGTCGGCGCGTAGCGTTCGGCCATGTCGATCCGCCGGCCCGTCTCGGCCGACTCGTACGCCACTAGGGCCAAGGCCAGCATCTCGCGGTGATAAGCCGCGCCGCGAGGCATCGGCATATCCCGCCGAACCTCGTCGAAGAAAGCCCGCAGGCGAACAGCCGTAGCCGCCGCAAAGGGGTTCGAGCCCTCCCGCGCCAGCAGTTGTGAGCGGCCCGCCTGAATGCGCTCCGCCGTTCCGCCCATCGCGAAGCGCGCCCGCGCGTAGGGCATCCGCGAGCGTGCGGCAATGCCGAACTCCAAGTCCGCCCTGCCCCCAATTGCACACCGCGCCTCGGAACCGACGCCCGTGAGCACGATGTCGCAGTAGCGCTCTTCGCCCGCGCTCACACGATTCAGCACGAAACTCGCTGCGCCGCCTGAAGGGAACTCCAACGTAATCGAAGTCGCCGCCTCTGGAATTGGTGTGCCCAGCGACGAGATCGTGCAACAGATCGACGCCGGCAACTCGCCGAAGAAGAACGTGCTCAGATCAAACAGATGGACGCCAAAGTCGAACGCCACGCGGCGCGGAGCGTCCTTGCGCCAACCCGACTCAGTCACCTCGGTGGTGCGGAACGACTGTGTCGCCTGCATCAGTAACAACCTTCCGAACCGCGGCGAACCGATCTCCGTCTGCGCGGCTTGGTGGATCGCCATATCAGGGAACTGGCCATTCACCGCCAACGTCCTCTTCGATTCTTCCGCCGCGGCAAGCATACGGTCCGCCTCGGTCAGCGTCATGCCGATCGGCTTTTCGCAAAACACATGCAGTCCCGCCGCTAGCGCGGCGCAAGCCTGTTCGCAATGCAAAGACGGCGGGCTCGAAATATCCACCGCATCGACACCGCCATCGCGGATCAGCTCGTAAGGGTCGGCGTAAACCTTCGCCCCCGGCGCTGCCGCCTTCGCAGCCTCGCGCGCGGCACCGTCCGGGTCGCAGAGTGCTGCCAGCTCAAACTGCCCAGTGAGGCCGCGCAGGGCCGGCAGATGAATGTTCTGCGCCGCTTGACCCAGGCCAAGTAGAGCGATTTTTAGCGGTTCCATCGGTGGCGATTATGGCAGCTTCACCGACACGTGGGCGTGCAGCGGATTCCGTTCGTTGTTGTCTTCCAATTTTTGCCGCCGCACGTCTCCGGCGATGACCTGAGACTTCTCGTCGATTTTGAATCGCTCAAACAGCGCCTTTTCACGATCCGCCTGCTCGGCGTCGCCCAAGCCGCGATAGCAAAGCATCGCCGTGTAGTGCATCTGCAGGTCTTCGGGATCGATCTCGGCGACGCGTCCGAGATAGCCCAGCGCGTTCTGATACTCGCGCCGCAAGAACAGAATGCGCGCAATCTCGTTGAGCGTGACGCGATCCTTCGGGTACTGCGACTCCACAAAGCGCAGGTTCTCCAGCGCATCGTCGTACAGGCCTTCGCGCTTGTCGGCCATCGCCTTGAAGAAATGCACCCTGGCCAGCGAGCCGTCAATCTCCATCGCCTTGTTGATAAAAGGCCGGGCGTCCCCAGGACGGCCTTCGAGCAGCAAAGCGCGCGCCATGTTCAGCCAGCCGTCCGCGTAGTCCGGCTTGGCCTCGGTCACTCGCTCAAACGCGTACTGCGCTCCGCGAATGTCCCCTTGCAGCAGCAAGCCGATGCCGTAATCGTTCCAGCGAATGTAGTCATCCGCCTGAACTGCCGGCTTCCATACGGTCTCGCCCTCGCCCAACGCTAGCTCCACCGTGTCCGAAGCCATCACCACAATCGGCAGTTCGGGAATGCGGTCCTTGATCTTGCCCGACACATTCGCCGGAATATTCTCCGGCGAATAATCGAAAGTCCTGTCGTCGAAATCCTTGCCGAACTCGCCGTCGTCGTTCGCCTTGCCCGCGTAAGCGAACTGCGTATACGAATGGGCGAACTTGCGATAGTTCAACTTGGCCTCGACTTTGATCGGACCCTTCGCATCAGCCGGTATGGCCATCTCGTAGTGAACCGTGTCCGCCGCTCCCGGCGGAATTAGCCGCGCATAGAGCACCGTCCTGGCATGGAAGGCGTTGCGCTTGTCGATGGGGTTGCCGTGCGCGTCGAGCATGTACGAGCGATAGAAGTGCGCGCCCGGTTCGACAGGCCCCTTACCGCCGTCCTCGACTTCCCCGCTCCAGAAAATCGGCTTGCCCGTCGCGTCCGTTGCCTTCAACTCAACCCATACGTCGAACGAGTCCACCGTACCGCTGGGGAAGAAGTGCCCGACCTTCTTGGTGCGGACAACGACGTCCACCTTCACCTTGGAGCCCGCCTGCAACGTCGGCTGCGTGCGGTCGACCGGCGCGGAGATTTCGCCGACATCGCGAATCACCACCGGCCCGGAGGCGTTGCCGGATTCCTCGCCCACGGCGAAGGTCGTCGCCATCTGGAACTCGTCCGACGAAGTCCTGCGCATCTCCGGACCGCTGGCGTTAGCCATCACCGGGGACACAGCGAAGATATCCACCGAAACGATGTCGTTCGTCAGAAAGTCCGTGGTCGCCTTGAGCTGCGTCTCGTCCTGGTTGACGTAGGGCACAGCCGTATTCGCCGCCGCAAAGTTATGCGAGCGGATCTTGCCGTTCTTGGCGCCTGGATAGTGCGAATCGACCAACGGCATGTGGCAATCGGCGCATGTTTGCGAGGCCGGCGGGTAATAGAACGATCGCGCCCCAAATCCCGAAACGCCGCTTCCTTGCCAGTTGTCGTAGGTATTGAAACCCCGGAACCAACGGTAGTTGTTCACCGGCTTGTCCAAGTGCACCTTGTGGCAGGTCGAGCAAAACTCCGAGGTATCTTCCTGCATAAAGGGCTTCATGAAGGCCGTGCGATGGGCCGCCGGCGCCGTGTTCGTCACGTACTCGTTTAACGCATGCACCAGCTTGTTCTTGGTCGTCATCAACTCGTGCAGCGGCGGATAGGTCATCTCAAAGCCGCCGTTGCCCATCGTGCTCGGCACGTGCGTGATGGAGTGGCACGACATGCAGCCTAGGCCCGCGTGAGCTTGCGGAGTATCGATCTGCTCAATGGCCGGCTTCTCAAAGCGCCCGTTGAAGAACATCGCGTGGTCATGGCAGCCCGCGCACCACTTCGACGACTGCACGCCTTCCGTCTCCTGCATGTACTCGATCGCCTTGCGATAGAACTGGTTGTTGAACGACGAGAAGTGGTGCATCGAGCTTTCCCATTGCTCGTAGATATCCACGTGGCACTCGCCGCAAGCTTTCGAATCGAGGAAAAATTCAGACGGAATCAAGCCGCCGACGTTCGTCGTGGCCGACGAAGGGAAGAACGGGCCGTCCGGGCCGCCGCCTTCGCCGTCCATCGACAGCGGAGCCGTCGTCGGATTGATGATGCGCTCCTTGCCCTGCGTCGGCATGAAGCGATGGCGCAAGGCCTCTCCAGCCGGCATCAGCAGCGCCAAGCAAACCGCGAGGATAACCCACTTACCAAAGTCAGGGCGTTTACCCCAAAAGTGAGCAGCCGCCAGCGCCATGCCCAGGAACCCGGCCGCCCCATGGATCACAACGACCGCGATATGCGGATACGTCGCGCCGATGAAACACAGCACCACCCCGAGAACCGCGGCGACGCCCAGCAACACTGCCGACACGCGCCCAAGCCCCTGCCAGAGCTCCTTAAGCAGAGACCGCTGCGTAAAGGCCAAAACGGCCAGAATCGCACCGATCGCCACATGGGCCAAGACGTTGCCCACATAGAAGAGATTTGGTTGAGCAAACGCCCACAGGTAACCCGCGTTCAAAACGAGCAGCACGGACAACGCGCCAATCCAGCGAGCCTTGGTCATTTGTCACATTATCTTAGCGTTATAGGCCGTCTCAAGCACCCATCCAGCCCTATTAACCGCGGCCCTCGCCCGTTCCCATGCTACGATGCGGTTTCTCCCGCCCACAGTCGCGGCTAAGCCCCCTTTTCGCCTACCTTTAGAGTAGCCATGAGCGCGCAACGAACCCCCGCCGAAGCCCTTCAATTCGCCCAAGACAACGACGCTAGGATGCTTGATCTGCGTTTCGCTGACTTGCCTGGCCTTTGGCAGCATGTCTCCTACCCCATCGGCATGCTCACCGAAGACAGCTTCGAGGAGGGTTTCGGCTTCGACGGTTCCAGCATTCGCGGCTGGCAGGCCATTAGCGAATCGGACATGCTCATCATGCCCGACCCCAACGCGATCTTCATGGATCCGTTCACCGACGCGCCCACTCTGGTCATCATCTGCACCGTAGTCGACCCGATCACCAAGCAGCACTATGAGCGCGACCCGCGCTGGATCGCCCAGAAAGCCGAGCGGTACCTGGCCACCACAGGCATCGGCGATGCGGCCTACTTCGGGGCCGAGGCTGAGTTCTTCATCTTCGACAACATCCGCTTCGATCAGCGTCAGAACTTCGGCTTCTATTACATCGACGCCGAAGAAGGCCGCTGGAACTCCGGACGCGCCGACAACAACCTCGGCTACCGGCCGCGCTACAAGGAAGGCTACTTCCCTGTTCCGCCGACCGACCATCACATGAACATCCGTGCCGAGATGGTCGACATCATGATGAGCTGCGGCATCGAAGTCGAGTGCCACCATCACGAAGTCGCCACCGGCGGCCAGTGCGAAATCGATCAGAAGTACGACACCCTGCTCAAGTCCGCCGACAACATGATGCTCTACAAGAACATCGTGCGAAACGTGGCCTTCGAGCACGGCCGCACCGCGACCTTCATGCCCAAGCCGCTATGGGACGACAACGGTTCCGGCATGCACACGCACCAGTCGATCTGGAAAGACGGCGAGCCGCTATTCGCCGGCGACCAGTACGCCGGCCTGAGCGAAACCGCCCTGTACTACATCGGCGGCCTGCTCAAGCACTCTGCCGCGTTGGCCGCCATCTGCGCACCCACGACCAATAGCTATAAGCGCCTGGTCCCCGGATTTGAAGCGCCGGTCAACCTGGCCTACTCGCGACGCAACCGGTCAGCAGCCTGCCGCATCCCCATGTACTCCGCCAAAGCGGAAGGCAAACGCGTCGAACTGCGTTATCCCGACCCGTCCTGCAACCCCTACTTGGCCTTCTCGGCTATGTTGATGGCAGGCCTCGACGGCGTACAGAACAAGATCGAGCCCGGCGAGCCGCTCGATCACGACATCTACGACCTTTCGCCCGAAGAGTTGCGGCACGTCCCCGCCCTGCCCAGCTCACTCGAAGGAGCTCTCGATGCGCTCGAAAAGGATCACGAGTTCCTCACCCGCAACGACGTTTTCACCGATGAGTTAATCCAGAGCTATATCGAGTACAAGCGATCCGCGGAGGTCGACGCTATCCGCCAGCGTCCGCACCCCTACGAGTTCTCGCTCTACTACGACATCTAGTCCAGCGGCAGACAGCCGCGTTATCCTGGTTTGAGTCAACCAAGCGCGCTCCTGGGACGTCTCACGTCAAGGAGCGGCTGGCTAGGATGTCTTCACAGCCACACGAACCAGTCCCAACCGAAGCCGCCGAGCGGCTTCGGCCTGCCTATTTGAGCGTCGACGAGCTGCTCAATGACCTCCAGTACGAAGTCATCCGCGGCGGCAAACGCCTGTTCGGCGGGGCTTCGTTGGAATCCCGCCCCATCGCCCCGGAGCACCGCAAGATCGCCCTAGCCATCAGCGGAGGCGGAGCCGCTGGGGTCTATAGCGCCGGCGCCCTAGAGACGCTCATGGGACACATGAAGGAGCGCGGTCTGCATCCCGACATCATTTTGGGGACATCCGCCGGCGCTCTCAACGGCTACGGCATCTTTCTCGAAGCGCTGGGCAAAGACAACCCGCAACTCCGCGAAGACCCCGAAATCAAGCAGCCCTTCTCCACATTCATCGCTTCCATCTGGTCCTACCTCGACCGCAATAAGAACACTTCCGAGTGGATCGTCGGACGGCGATCCTGGATGATCGATCTGGCTACCCGCGGCGTCAACACGCCGCTGCGACGCTGGGGCCTGGGACTCACCGTCGTCCTCTCCGTCTTTCTGTTCAACCCGTTCCTGTTCGTTTCGGTCATTTTCTTCCTCGAGCTGGAGAACTGGCTGCCGCCGTTCATGCGCAGTTGGGGTGGGGCCGAAGGCGGCCCGGCGTTGCAGCTAGCCGTTCTGGGAGGCCTCTCGCTGCTGGGTCTCGCCGCGATGCTTTTTGTCCTCAAGAAGATGTTCTACACCAGCTTCTTCCTGGACACGCCCCTACTCCAATTACTCGCTAACACCGGCCCCAACGGCGACCTCAGCCAGCCCTGGCGGCGCTCCCACGAGCAGAGCCTCGACCGCGCCCGTGTGCTGAGCCAAGACCTCGTCAAGGAGTGGTACGACCGCCAGGACGAATTGCCGGAGCTGATCATCACCGCCACCGACATCACCGTCGGTCGTGAATGCTTATTCACGCTGGTTCGGCCGGATACCTACCGCCATCTGATCCGCAACGGCTGGCTGGCCGTGCAACTCGACTGCGACGACGACAAAGCCAGGCAATGCGACGCCATACCGGGCGCGCTGTTCACCCGCGGGCAAAACCTGTTGCAATGCGTCATCGCCTCCACCGCCGTTCCCGGCGCCTTCCCCTCGCAAGAGATCGGCATCTACGGCCCCGGCAGCAGGACCGACGTCCGGCATCGTTTCGTGGACGGCGGCGTCCTCAACAACAGCCCCATCCACTTGGCAATTGACTCTGCCTGCTCACATGTCATCTCGATTGAGCTTGATCCGCTCACAGTCACGGATCCCCTCTCGGCCGACGACCGCAACGAAGTCTTCAACTTCCTCGAAACCGGCATTACTACCTTCACCACGCTGCTGCGGCGGGCGATCGAGCGCGACATCCGCCGCACAGTCACCTGGAACCGCTTCCTCACCGAAAATCCGATGGCCGCTCTCGATCGCCCTAAAGGCAAACTCGTGCCCGGCGAGGCGACCTTCAATCGCGAGCTCAAGCGGATCATTCCGCTCTACCGCATCGCTCCCGCCGTCCGCGAAATCGGCACCGTGGAATTCGACGGCCGCTTCGAGCGCGGTCGCCGTACCACCACCCTGCGCGACATCCTGCGCCGCGGCGTCCTCGACCTTCGCGGCAACCACATCTGGCGCGCCACCCTGCAGTCCGTGCCCCTGCCCGAAGGCCAAGCACCTCCCAAGTAGCGGCAAGCAAGTTCCGTAATGTCTATCCTCGAAGCCTTCAAGTTAAATGGCAAGACTGCACTCGTAACTGGCTGTAATCAGGGCATCGGACACGCTCTCGCCTGCGCCCTCGCGGAAGCTGGCGCAGACATCGTCGGCGTGAGCCGCCATCTGTCCGATACCGAAGCAGCTGCCGACGACGTGCGCGCTAAGGGACGCAACTTTTTCGCCCACGAATGCGACTTCTCTGACCGCAAGGCGCTGTTCGCCTTCATCCGCCAGGTACACGCGGACCACCCCGAGATCGACATCCTCATGAACAACGCCGGGGTCATCTTGCGTAGTCCGGCGGCGGAGTTTCCGAACGAATATTGGGATCGCGTCATCCAGGTCAATCTCGACGCGCAGTTCTTCTTGGCCAGAGAGTTCGGGCGGCGGATGATCGAGCGCGGACGCGGCAAAATCGTCTTTACCGCCTCAATGTTGAGTTTTCAGGGCGGCCTCAACGTCCCGAGTTACGCGGCCGCCAAAGGCGCCATTCCGCAGCTTGCCATGGCTCTTTCGAACGAGTGGTCCAGTCAAGGCGTTTGCGTCAACTGCATCGCCCCCGGCTATATCCGCACCGACGTCACTGCCGCGCTGCAGGCTGATCCGCTACGCAATCCGCAGATCATGTCCCGCATCCCCATCGGCCGGTGGGGCGAGACCGCCGACCTCAAGGGCGCCGCCGTGTTTCTGGCCTCCTCAGCCTCGGACTACGTCACCGGCATCACCATCCCCGTCGACGGCGGCTGGCTGGGCCGCTAGTCCGTCTTTCGCCTGAGGCATACTACCCGCCCGCCCTACGGCCCGTACCCTATGGCTGCTTCGCTCCTTCCGGGCGCAGTCTTGGTAATGGAGACTTATGTTTGACCCGGTTCACAAGACGGCGGACGACGGCGATATCGCACAAGGCGAGGTCGAAGACTCCCGCCTGCAACTAGGCAAGCTTGAGTGGTACGCCTCTAACGGTGAAGCCCGCTCCTGCATCTGTGAAGTACGGCGGCGCGGCGAGCGCGGAATCACCGTGGTCGCTCCCCGGACCCCGGATTTGCGCGAGATGGCCACCCTCCGCGACGGCCAATCCGTCTATCGCGTCGTCGTCGAGAAGACGCTGGATATGACTGACGGATTCGTCGTCAATCTCAGCTATGTCTCCGCCGGGCGCCGCCGCGAAGAACGCATGCGCACCTCCGGAAAGGCCTCCATCGCCTGGGATACGGGCGGGCACACGTTCCGCTCCGGATGCGAGGCCGAAGTCACCGACGTCTCCTCAGACGGGCTTCAGCTAATCGTTGCAGAACGAATTCCTGACGCCGCTGTCGTACGCGTGTTCGGCGAGTCCCTGCAGTGTCTAGGAAAAGTGCGCTACTGCGTGGAGAAGGGCCCCAAGTATCGCATCGGCTTGCACTTCATCCGCAAGCCTTCGGACGCCTACACCGGCTAGCGATTCGAAGCGTCTCGCTTCTTGCCGGGCTCAGGCAACACAATCAGGTCGACATCCGTACGAGTCGCCGTCGGGTCCGCTACGCCCCAGAATCCGCGGAAGTAATCCAGCATCGAAACGACGGTCAGCACCACCGCAATCGCCAGCGCAGGATACGCCAGCAACTCGTAGATATCCCCATACGGTTCGACGAGCAACAAGGCCACGGCGACGACCTGCGCCGCCATTTTGACCTTGCCCAGATTACTGGCAGAGATCGCCAAGCCTTCCGCCAGCGCGACGTAGCGCAATCCCGACACGGCAAATTCGCGGCCCACAATCACCACAACGATCCAGGCCGGCACGCGGTCCAGTTCAACCAGCGAAATGAAGGCCGCGGAGATCAGCAGTTTGTCGGCAATCGGATCGAGCAACTTGCCGAGCGTCGTCACCTGGCCGCGGCTGCGCGCGATGTAGCCGTCCAAGAAATCCGTCGCGGCTGCCGAGAGAAAGATGACCAGCGCGAGCCAATCTTCGTTCATCACGACGCCGCCGAGCGTCAGCTCGAAGTCGCCGCTCAGCAACACGGTCAAGAAGACCGGGACCAGGAAAATCCTGGACAACGTCAGACTGTTGGGCAGATTCATCATGGAGCCGTCACAAATCCGAACGGCTTGACCCGCTCGGGTTAGCCTACTACACATTTTCGAATCCGGGGCGCGCCTCCCCCGAATCAAATCCGCCTTCGGATGTATTACCGCCCGCTATTCTTGGTATTTCTGAGGATCTTCGCCAATTCCGCGCGCGCAAGTCTGGCATCATAGGTGGCTGGGAACGGCGTAAGCAATTCCTGCGGCGGGGCGCTTCGGCGCCGACACCCGGCAATCGTAACGCGCTGTCAACTGAGGTTCCGCAACGCTTCAGTTAGAGAACTTATGCCTCGATCACGGGTTTCATTACGGCTCTACCGGGCTCCCTCGAACGTCGATTACGAACGTTTGGTGAGCGAACGCGCCGTGGAACGCATGCGGGCCGTCGATGCCCGGGCGCGGCAAGAAGGCCTGCGCACCCTCGATCCCGAATCCGACCCGATGATCCCGCTGGGCATGGAAGTCAACAGCCGCGGCCGAGTCAAAAAGAACAGCTACGGCGTGCTGCATCTGCCTTGGCTCGCCGCTGAGCACCCCGAATGGGCCGCTCAGATTGAAACCGAAATCGAAGAGATCCGCAGCGGCATCAAGAAGGCGCATGGCCGTTCGCTGCGCTACATCATCTGGGCCGGCATGGGCGGTTCCGCCGAAGACAAGGCCTTCTACCTCTCCGCCGGACTGCTCAGAAAACGCGTTCGCGTGTTCATCCTCGACTCCACCGATCCGGGCAAGCTCAGCGCCATCCTCAAAGAGATCGCCCGCCTCGAAAAGGCGCCTATCGAGCAAGCGCTAGCGGCGCTGCCTGGTCGTCGGCATGGCCATGGGCATGACCTCCTACGAGCCCGTCGTCAATCTCGAGAAGCTGGACGCTCTCTACAAGAGCGCCAAGATCGACAACCGCCCCAACTTCATCTACTCTGACGCTCAAAGGCTCGATCCTCGACGTCTTTGGTTCCGAGCGCGGCTTCCGCCGCGTCGAATTGCAGCTCGACGACGGCAACGCCACCGCCGGACGCCATAGCGCGCCGATGACCCGCGGCAGCCTCTACCCTCTGGCTTTCAACGGCGTCGACATCGCCGCGTGGATGAAGGCGGCGGAATTGTCGGAGACCGAAGTCGACGCCGCCCTCAAGCTGGCCGGCTTCATCCAAGCGTAACGCCCGCGCCGGCCGGGACAAAGTCACGCTGCATCTTCCGCGCCAATGGAGCGGCGGCGCGGTTTGGACCAAGCAGGACTTCGAAGAGAGCCTCGGCAAGCGAGAGGATATCGGTGTCAAGGTCGTCATCCACGAACGCATCCGCCCGGCGGACTACTTCCCGCCGAAGTCAGCTTCCCAAGACCGCTGCTTCCTGTTCGTCTCCGTCAAAGACCACAACAATCCCGACTCTGCCAAGATCACCGCCCTGCGCCGCGCCGGATACCCTGTGGCCGTGGTGCAACTCTCCGGCGACCAACCCATCCCGCACTACATGCAGTTCATCCACTACGTGGTGTTCGGCTTGGGCTACCTGCGCGACATGAACTTTGTCACGCAACCCGGCGTCGAACTCTACAAGGACTACGCGAGAGAGATCGACAACCAAGCTCAGTCCAAGGGCTCAATCGAAAAGACGGACGCCTGGCGCTCAGTCATGAAAGCGGACACGCGGCTCAACTGGATGGGCGGCCTCAGCGTCGACTTCGGACCGCTCGTTCGTTTGGGACTGCTTTCGGAAGCGGACATCCAAGCAGGCCACAGCAACCCGACCGAGGTCTACGCCAAGGCTGTCGAATCCCTGCGGCAGAGCGGCACAGTCAGTTACGGCGAGTTGACCTATTTCGGCGACACCCGCTACCAAGAACCCGGACGCCTGGTGCTCAAGACCCTCGACGGGGCCGCCGACGCGCTTTTCCGCTCGCGTCTCAAGATGCCGGTGGACGTCTACGAAGGCCCGGCGATGAATCACTCCTTTCACGAGATGATCATCGGCTTCGGACGCGGCTTCAGCACCGTCGCCATCGCCGAGCAGCAGGCCTCCATCCCAAGTCTCGGCTACAAAGCCGACTATCACCGCGCCCAGTGGCTGGCCACACTCAAGGCTCTGGAAGATCGCAAACGCGCGGTAGTCGCGCTCACCATCAAAGATTCAAGCGAAAAGAGCATACGGACGCTGAAAGCGTTTTTTGCCGAGACGGCGAAGCGCGTGCGCCGCCGTCTCAGTTAATCAGCAATGGCTCGCTACAAGCTCACCAAAGGCGCCAAGAAACAGGCCGCCGCGCCGCAAGGCGGTCTCTATGGCTGCATCCTCGTTATCTTGTTGATCATGGCTTTCCTTGGCTGGACGTTCTATCTCGCCATGCAGCGCCAATAGCCTCCCGACATTTCATGCGTATAGATAAAAGACAGCTCGACGAACTCCGCGCCGTTAAGATCACTCCGGGGTTCCTGCCCACCGCCGAAGGCTCGGCGCTGGTCGAAACCGGCAACACCAAAGTCATCTGCTCGGCCTCGGTCGAAGAAGGCGTCCCCGGCTTCAAGCGCGGCTCCGGCTCCGGCTGGGTCACCGCCGAGTACGCCATGCTGCCGCGCGCGACGACCACGCGCACCCAGCGCGAAGTCAACCGCGGGCGGCCCAGCGGACGCACCTCCGAGATACAGCGGCTCATCGGACGCGCCCTGCGCGCGGCCATCGACATGGAGAAGCTCGGCGAGCGCTCCATCCTGATCGACTGCGACGTGCTGCAAGCCGACGGCGGCACGCGCACTGCCGCGATCACGGGGGCCTGGGTCGCGCTGGCGCTCGCCGTGCGCACGATGCGCGAGTACAACATGCTCAAAGTCGATCCGCTGATCCAGCAGATCGCCGCCGTCAGCGTCGGCGTCGTCGGCGGCGACCCGATGCTCGACCTCTGCTACGAAGAAGACTCGCGCGCCGACACCGACATGAACGTGGTGATGACCGCCGGCGGCGAGTACATCGAAGTGCAAGCGACCGCTGAGGCTGCGCCGTTCTCTGACGCCAACCTCGGGCGTCTGCTCGAACTTGCCCGCGTCGGCACGACCGCGCTTATCGCAGCGCAGAACGAGGCGCTGGCAAGGTAATGCCGCTTGAACTCTATTGCGGCACCGGAAACCCCGGCAAGCTGCGAGAGTTCCAAGAAGCCGCCGGGGACGAGATCATCGTTCGTCCTTGCAGCCCGTGCAACTGCCCCGAGACCGGCAACACGTTCGAAGCCAACGCCATCGAGAAGGCGCTCTGCTACAGCGATGCTCTGCCGCCTGACGCGCTGCTGTTTGTCGACGACTCCGGTCTGGCGGTCGACGCTCTGGGCGGGACGCCCGGCGTTTACTCGGCCCGCTTCGCCGGCGAAGGCGCGACGGATGACGACAACAACCGTCTCTTGATCGAGAAACTGCAAGGCGTCGAAAACCGCGCCGCGCGGTATGTCTGCGTGATTGCCGTGGTCCGCGGCGGCCGTGTCTTGGTCACTTCCGAGTCAACAGCCGAAGGCTTGATTCAGGACGAACCCGAGGGAGAAAACGGCTTCGGCTACGACCCGTATTTTTTCTTTCCTGAAACGAACTGCACTTTCGCGCAACTCACGCCCGCTGAGAAATGGCCACATAGCCATCGAGGAAAGGCCTTCCGTAAGGTGCTGAATTGGCTGCGGGAGGATGGGTATCTGTGACCCGCCGCTTGGGCAGCTGGACTCGGGTAGAGGGACGTTGGCCCTGGGATGGAGTTTGGGTGTCAGTTCTGAGTAAACTGACGTCCGACGGGCCTTCTTGTCGTAAAACAAGAAAACCCGCCGAACGGCGGGCGGATTCCCTTCCAAGCGGGGAACCGGAGATGTCTTTGGGTCGACCCTGGTTTCTGTTTCGCTCTTACGCTGCGGCTCGTCTGGCTTTGACCGCGCGCCCGAGACCCTGTAACCGCTGCAGCGGCGCCCCTGGCCGTATCTCGCCTAGCCGGGAATCTTCTAATTCCGTTGTAGCATGGGCCTCCAAATTTCCCGTCCGCCTGTCGCACCTCACGGAATCCGCGCCCCTGCGTCAAACGTATACCGTTCACCTAAGCATCATGAGCAATCCCAACTCCCGCGCCCGCAACGTGATTAGCGAATGGGCACTCACCATTCTGTTGTTGCTGTTCGGCACGACGAACCTGGTACAGGCGTTCGTCATCCCGACCGGCTCGATGGAAGACACGCTGCTCGTCGGAGATCACCTGTTGGTCGACAAACTGGCCTATGCACCTTCCGATTCTTTCGGCTCGATGATCCTCCCCTACCAGGACGTCAAGCGCGGCGACATCATCGTCTTTCGCAAACCGCATGAGCTCGAAATGACCCTGGTGAAGCGAGCGATCGGGTTGCCTGGCGACCGTATACGCATCGTCAACAAACGGCTCTGGATCAACGGCAAGCAAGTCGACGAACCCTATGTGCAGCACAAGACTGCCTACTTCGTCGATTACCGGGACAATTTTCCGCCGCCTGCGGATGTGCGGACCTATCCGGGCGACGTCACCCCGGCGGGTATGGCGATGTTGGGCAACGTCGACGACGGCGAACTGGTTGTTCCGGAAGGACTCTACTTTGCGCTCGGCGACAACCGGGACTACTCGCTGGACAGCCGCTATTGGGGATTCGTCCCCCGCGAGAACATCATCGGCAAACCGTTGATCGTTTACTGGTCTTACGATGCGCCGACCGCGGAGTTGCTGACGCCGGGGGTTTCGGCGTCGCACGTGAAGGACCTAGCGTTGAATTTCTTCTCGAAAACTCGCTGGACGCGGACGTTTCATTTGATTCGGGCGTACCCGTTGGAGCGATATCGCTGATGGCGGCAGATTACCACCCGAACGAACGGTTCCACTTCGCTGCCGCACGAACCACATGGGCGCCCGGGCTGTTTGATGACACCGTGACGGCGATCGCTCAAATGGAAGAAGCGTATTTTCTTTTCGCGAACATTGCACGTCGTTGCACCTAAGCTCCGTACGACGGCGGCGCCGATTTGATCCTGGCCGACAGGGAGTCAAAGGAAGCCGCTAAAGTTCGTTGGTTCTCGTGGCTGTCGTCCCACCGAGAGGGCCTTTGATTTCAGGTGATGACCTGCCGCTACATCGCGTAGATGAAATAGGCGAACGAGGCGAAGCCGGCGGCGAGCGTTGCTAGGCCCCAGTTGCGGTGGGCCTTGATGTGCCACCACATGTAGAGGCCGGTGCAGATCCACAGCAGGGTGGCGACCATTGCAAAGTCGACCATGAAGGCCCAGGCGTTTGACAGGAACGCGTCTTGACCGTAGCCGCCGCGGGCGTGCATGCCGGTCAGGATGTTGTCCCAGCGATCGCGCCGCACTTGGATCTCCATGCGTTTGTCTTCTTCGTGGAAGACGACTTGTCGCGCGTTGAAAAAGTCGAAGCGGATGAAGATCAGCGTCTTGTCGTTCGGCCGCCAGTTGCCGAAGTTAGCGCCTTCGAGGCCGGCTTGCTCGACGACGCGTTGGCCGAATTCGCGGTCGGTCTCGTTGGGTTGGCGTGTGCCGTCGAAGGTCATCTCGTCGACGGTGGCAAACGTCGGGATGCCGTCGTCGTAGTGCGCTTGGAACATCGGCGCATGGTTGAAGGCGAATGACGTGACGCCCCACATGAAAAACCACGGCAAGAGGAAAAGCGCGAGGTAGAGGTGCGTTCTGCGATTGATGCGATCGAATGTCATCACGAACCTCTCAGATCTTTGCCAGGAATACGACGAAACAAAGCAACCCGGCGGCGGCACAGACGGCGCCGATGCGCCGTGTGACTTTGAGCTGCCACCAGAGCCACAACCCCGATAGACACCAAAAGACTATGCCGGCGATCACCAGATCGACGATCACCGCCCACGCCGTGCGCGAAGCAAAGCCGGATTGGTAGCCGTGCACGCGGTGAAGCGCTTCGAGCGCCCGGTCAGCACGGACCACGCTCGTTTCGAACACTAGGCTGTTGTCGGCAGGGTCGAAAGTGAGGCGCCGGTTGCGCATGGGGTTAAAGCGAACGACCTCGAGTTTGCCGCCGTCCAGTTCCTTGGCTTGAAACTGGCCAGGCGTATCCATGTGCATCAGAAGTTGCTCGCCTTTTTGCTTGGGCGTGGCGTCAGGAGCGAACTCACCGTCGTAGGTGGTCGTGCGGTCGAGCACGTACTCTAACGGCTCGCCTTCGCCGGAGAACCAACTGCGGTGCTGCATGGCCATGGTGCTGAGGGCATACATCAGCATCCACGGCGTTAGAAACAGAGCCAGGTACATGTGGCTCCGTCGAATGAGTTTCGAAATCACTGGGGCATTCCCTCGGTCAGGGGACAGGCAAGCCTGCCCATCCCCGCGCTGACGTTGAATTTACTCGCCCTTATAGGCAGGATTCGGACGCGGATCCTGAGCACCGACCTTGGCACGCCAGGCGACGAGCTTGGCTTTCAGTTCCGCCGCCTTCTCGGGCATCTCGGCCGATAGGTCGTGCGCCTCGCCAATGTCGGAGGAGAGGTCGTACAGTTCCGTGCGCCCGTCTTCATAGAACTCGACCAGCCGGAAATTTCCGTCGCGTATCGCCGAGTGCGGCGTCGCGCCCATCGTGTGGTAGTGCGGGTAGTGCCAGTAGAGCTCCGTTCGGCCCAACGTGGCCGAAGGATCGCGCAACAGCGGCGTCAGCGAAACGCCGTCTACTTTTTTGTTGTATTCGGGGTCGCCGGCAATGCCCAGGATGTCGAGCACAGTCGGGTAGTAATCGACGGTGATGATCGGCTCGTCGCTTACTGAGGCCGGCTTTGTCACGCCGGGCCAATAGACGATGCCCGGCACGCGCACTCCGCCCTCATAGGCGGAGCCCTTGCCGTCGCGCAGGGGTGCGTTCTCGGTGGGACGTCCAGTGTCGTGGCGGTCGAGTCCGCCGTTGTCGCCCGTCAAGAAGATCACCGTGTTGTCGGCGATGCCCAACTCCTTCAGGCGCGCGCGAATGCGGCCCACGCTGCGGTCGACGGCGGTCAGCATCCCCGCGTATTCGGTGTCGGTATGCCTCATGCCGGGTTTGACGCGGGCCTCAAAGGGCGCTGCATCGTCGGTCCTCGATTCAATCGGCGTGTGTACGGCGAAGTAGGGCATGTAGAGGAAGAAGGGATCGTCCTTCCAGCCGTCGACGATCTTCAACGCTTCGTCGGTTAGGCGATCGGTTAGATACTCGCCAACTTCCCCGCCCGGAGGCATGGGCCCCAAGGTGTGCTCCGGGTGACCTTCGCGCGTGTAGGGGTAGTAGTAGCTCGGCGGCTGTCCCCATTGATTGCCGGCGATGTTGATGTCGAAGCCGTGCTTCTCGGGGATGTAGTCGTCCTGGTCGGGGTCGCCGCTGGGCTCAAGATGCCATTTGCCGACGGTGGCCGTGTGATAACCCTCGGCGCGCAACGCCTCAGCCAACGTGATGTGCTGAGCTTCGAGCTTCATGGTCCACACAGGCGGCAACAGCTTCGCGTCCGGACGGTTGTGCCCGCGAATCCAATCCGTCAGATGCAACCGCCCGGGATACTGCCCGGTCAGCAACGCGGCGCGCGTCGGCGAGCAGACGGTGCAGGCGGCGTAGGTGGTGGTGAAGCGCATGCCCTCGGCAGCCAGCGCATCGATATTGGGCGTTTCGTAGAGATCGCTGCCCATGCAACTGGCGTCGCTCCAGCCCCAGTCGTCGACTAACAAGATGACGATGTTCGGCCGACTCGCGGTCTGCTCGGGAACGGAGGAGGAGCAGCCCAACAGAAACGCAAAGAGGGGAACGAGGCACAGGCGAGAGGTCATGTCGAAGAGCATTGTAGGCTCTTTTGGCGGTCAGACGCCCGTCGGCGGATTTGGCGCCGCCCACTACTCTGGAAACGGATGGAATCTCAAGGAGTCCCATGCACCTATTTGAACTAGATACACACGAACTCTCCGGCTGGATTCGCGACGAGGTCGAACTGCAAAGGCCTCTTGCGATCGGCAATCGAGGCATGGCGGTGAAGCGACTGCAGGAGTGGCTGAACATACGGGGCTTCGGTCTCGTCGTCGACAGCGACTTTGGTCCGGTGACCGCCCAGTCGCTCAGCCGCTTCCAAGAGAGCGCACGGCTGCCGGCGACGGGGCGGTTGGACGACGCAACGTTCGGCGAGTTGACGGCGCCGATGATGCGCACACTGCAGCGTCCGCGGCGAGGACGAGCGTCGTTGGGCGCGATGATTGTGGACTGCGGGGATCGCCACCTGCGCGAGCATCCGATCGAGACCGGCGGTCAGAATTGCGGTCCGTGGGTCAGGATGTACATGAAGGGCAACGACGGCGCCCCCTGGGCATGGTGCGCCGGATTTGTGCGCTTCTTGCTGGAACAGGCACGGCAAAAGCTGGAGGCGCCGCTGCCCATCGACGGCTCGTTTTCGTGCGACTCGCTCGCCGCTCAAGCAAAGGAGGCCGATCTGTTCGTCGCCGAGCGGGACGTGGTGCGCGGCGCGATCCCCGCAGGCTCATTCTTTCTGGTGAGACGCACGGCGACGGACTGGACGCATGTCGGCGTGGTGACGCGCTCGGGCCCCGACGCTTTCGACACGATCGAAGGCAACACCAACGACAACGGCAGCCGCGAAGGTTTTGAGGTCTGCGCGCGCACGAGGGGCTACAAAGACAAAGATTTCATCGTTTGGCCCTAGGCCCCGCAGGCTTCGCGCACGGCCTGGGCCATGCGTTGTTGCCGCGCGTCGACCGTGGCCATGATGGACTGTACCTTAGCTCTCGCGGCGGCGGGATCGCGGTGCACCGCGTTGAGCCGCGACCACAACTGCCCGCCGTTGGTCTCGTCGACTTCAAAGAACCAATTGCCGGCGCCAAGGTCGCGGTACATCTGCCCTTTACAGGTATCGGTCGGCTGGCGGACGTAAAACGCCGGCGTGCCGTTGTGATAGGCAATGAGCGGCGAATGGCACTCGACGCTGACCACCGCGAGCGCCTTCGAATAAACGGAAGCCGCCTCGTCGGGCAGCCAATAGCTGTCGCGCCAGATGACGTTCTTTTTCACGTCCGAGGGCAGCGGATCGACCAGGACTTCTTTGCCCATCGGCACCTGGTAAGTCATCTCGGCGCACACCAGGACTTTGTTGCCGGTGTTCTTGACGTAGGCGACGATCATCTCGCGCAGCTTGGCGTGATCCTGCTCGGTGGTGCGGTCGTTGATGGCGTCTTTGACGTCGTCGGTCGGTACCCGGGCGACGTTCCGGATGCGGTAGTAGGGCGTGTAACGCAGCCGGGGGATCACGCAGATGAACTTGCCTTCTTCTAGACCGTTGGCGGCCAGGAAGGCGAAGCCCTTGGCGTCGTTGCGCAGCTTCATGGCGAGTTGGGCGTCGGGACCGAACTCGACAATTGGGGTCTTCACGTTTTGCGCTTTCAGGTAATCGCGCGAGATCGTATCGCGGCAAAAGAAGAACGCCGCGCGGTCGATCACGTAGCGCAGATCCTCACTCAGATCGGTCGGCGGCAGTTTCGCCGCTGCGGCGCGAATCTGCTCAAGCGTACCGCCCTCGGGCTTGCGGCCGGCGCCAAAACCAGAGATAGGGTCGGCGCTGACGCCGAGCACGCCGAGGGGTTTACCGGTGGCCTTGCGGAAGGCGAGCGCATGTTCGCGTCCGGGGAAGCCCGAGCCGGAGCCGTTTAGGTAGAGATCGGTCGTTTCCCAGGCCTTTGCTAGCTCCGGCGTGGTCGGCTTGCCGTCTGCGTCGACGCCGCCTTCGGCGATCTTGAGTCGCGGGAAGCTTTTCGTCAGCAACTCTCGCGAGCCGTGTCCCAGCTCGCCGGGCCAGAGGGTCACTTCCGCCTCGGGAAAGTGCGTTTCTAGAATCGTCAGCGCGCCCGGGGTGTGTCCGATGTCGCCGATGTTCACGCTCTGCCACGAGCTGCGCAGCAGAATTTGCGGCGACTTTTTCGACTGGGCCCGCGCGGCGACGACGCCGGCAAAAGTGGACGTCCGGGAGAGGAACTGACGGCGGTTCATGGACTCCGAGTTTACCCGAGACGCCAAAAGCGTAAGAATGAAATTCTCCCCTACCCCCAATGGATCAACGCGCCATAGCCTTTCCCATCCTGACCGAGGGCCAAATCGCGGCGGTCGACAAATTCTCGACTCTGAACTCTTTCGCGGCGGGCGAGACGCTCTTCGCAGCCGGCGAGCGCGACTTTAAATTCTTCATCGTCAAGAGCGGCGAAGTCCGCATCTATGAAGGCTCCTCCGGCGAAGACAAGCTGGTCGTCACGCACGGGCCTGGCGAGTTCACCGGAGACATCGACATGCTCACCGGCCGCGTGGCGATCGTCACCGGCATCGCCCATACCGCCTGCGAGGTCTATGAAATTTCGGCGACGGATCTGCGGCGCATTCTCAATGAGATGCCGCAACTGAGCGACATCTTGCTGCGCGCTTTCCTGATGCGCCGCCAGATGCTTGAGGAATCCGGCCTCACCGGCGCGCGTGTGGTCGGTTCGCGATTCTCTAAAGACACGCATCGTATACGCGAATTTTTGTCGCGGCACCGCGTGCCCTTCACATGGATTGATCTCGAAAACGATCCCAGCGTCGACGAGTTGCTGCGGCATTTCGGCGTTGCCAAATCCGAAACCCCGATCGTCGTTTGCGGCCGGGGGGCGATGGCGCGCAATCCGTCGAATGCGGAACTGGCCGACCACATCGGCATTCGCAAGCCGCTGGAACACGTGATACACGACCTGGTGATCGTCGGCGCTGGGCCTGCCGGCCTGGCGGCGGCCGTCTACGGCGCTTCAGAGGGTCTGAAAACCGTGCTGCTTGACCGCATCGGTCCTGGCGGACAGGCCGGCTCTAGTTCCAAGATCGAGAACTACATGGGCTTCCCCATGGGACTTTCCGGTACGGATCTGGCGACGCGGGCGATGCTGCAAGCGCAAAAGTTCGGAGCCGTACTCAACGCCCCCGCCTCGGTCTCGACTCTGAGTTGTGAGACGGGTTATCACGTGTTGGGTCTCGAAGACGGGCCGGATATATCCGCCCGCTGCGTGCTGATCGCCACCGGGGCGTCGTATCGTAAGTTGCCGATCGACTGCGACCGCTGGGAGGGTTCCGGCGTCTACTACTCCGCCACGGCCGTCGAGGCGCAGTCTTGTCTCGATGGGCAAGTGATCGTCGTCGGCGGCGGCAATTCCGCGGGCCAAGCGGCGGTTTTCCTCTCGCAATGCACGAAGAAGGTGCGCTTACTGATTCGCGGCGGAGACATCGGCAAGGGGATGTCTTCTTACCTCGTTGATCGTATCGAGCAGACGGAGAATATCGAAGTACGGCTGCACACCGAGATCACCCAGATGCACGGCGACGATTGCCTCACAGCGGTGGAACTGACCTGCAGCGCGGACGGCGAATGCGACACCGTGGAATGCACGGCGGTCTTCGTGCTGATCGGCGCCGTGCCGTTCGTTTCGTGGCTACCGGATTCGGTGCAGCGCGACCGCAACGGATTCGTCCGAACGGGCCCGCAGCTGTTGCCGTCAGGGGAGTGGAAGTTGCAGCGGCCGCCGTTTTTCCTGGAGACCAGTTGCCCCGGCGTATTCGCTGCCGGCGATGTCCGCGTCGGCTCGACGAAGCGGGTGGCTTCCGCAGTCGGCGAAGGCGCGATGTCCGTAATGTTCGTCCACCAATACCTCGCCGCCCACTAGAACGATATGCCTCGTCAATGCACTCATCTTGACCAAATCCAAAACGTAACGCCGCACACCAAGGGCTGCGAAGAATGCCTCGCCATGGGCGATACGTGGGTCCACCTGCGGCTGTGCCTGAGCTGCGGACATGTCGGCTGCTGCGACTCGTCCAAGAACAAGCACGCCACCAAACACCACTACGCAACCGATCACCCGATCGTGCAGTCCATCGAGCCCGGTGAGTCCTGGCGCTGGTGCTACCCCGACCAACTCTTCATGAAGTAGGACAGCCGCCCCGGACGAAGGACCTACGGGCGGCGAAACCGCCACAACAATCCAGCGGCCATTGCCAGCGTCCACAACGTAGCCGGCTCGGGCACGGAGGCAGGCATCTGGTCCCACTCCACAATCCACGCCCTGACTCGCGCCGGATTGTTCGGCAGGTCGTTCCAGCTCCCTGGCAGGTTGACGTCCTGCTCGACGGGCGGACTGAGGATCGCGTAATCTTCGCCGACCGACGCCTAGTAGTCGTTCGGCTCGCCCGGCGCCCAGTTCATATAAATGAGCGGCTCTCCAGTAACCCAGACGAAGGCGCCCTCATTGAGCTCATCCGTTAGGCCAATCCAGGATTCCAAGTAGCCGTCCGCTGTGAGCGTCAACGCCGCGAGGAATATGTTCTCCGCTTCAGCGTGATCGTCGCTAGATAACCACCGCGCGCCTGGGCGTCCGCGTACGCATCGGTCCACTGGATGTAGTTCGCGTCGAAGTAAAACCTGGTAGTAGTGGTCGTTGCCCCCGCCGCGGCCTCCCACTGGGTCAACGGCAATGAAGCGGCTGACAGCAACGGCGTCAGAACGCCGCGGAACCGAGTAACAGAGAATGTGTAGGAGGTAGAGAGGAATGGTGCGCAACATATAGGACACTGAATGTTCCAATGTGCCACAAGAGCCGACTTGGCTGGCGGCACTTATTTCGGCAGCCGATCCGCCTGTTTGGCGTAGAGCGGGTTCCGCGGAAACTCCCTGGCTAGGGCGTGAAGAAGTTCTCGCGCACGGTCGAAGTTCCTGTCGCGCGTGGCCGCGACCGCCAACATCAAACGGGCGAACGGCTTCATGTACAAACCGTGTTCGATACAGAGCCGGACGTTCTCGATGCCCCGCGCTGCGTCGGTTTCCGACCCGAATGCTCGCAGCAACCAACGCACAGGCATCGGCTTTTGGCTCAGGATGTAGTTTTCAATGCCGATGGCCAGGTAGGCGTCGCCGTACTGCGGATCGATCTTCAGCAACTCCTCGGCATGGACGCGGCCCGCCTTCATCGCCTTGAGACTGACCACGTAGCGCCCCTCGATCAAGCCCAGGTAGTCCGAACGAAGTCCTTGCGCCATGACCTTGGCGAAAAGCGCCTCCTTATCCTTGGGTGATCGCGCCAACGCCGCGTCCGCGAGCCGCTCGCCCTTGGTCAGCGCCTTTTCAAACTTCGCCTTCAACTCCGGGTCGGTGGCCGGCTTCTTGTCCCATTCGCTGTCGTCGAGAAAGAACTCCATCTCAAGGATATGCAGCCGGTCGAACTCGGTGAACAGGTACGCCGCAGTGTCAGAGACAACGGCGAACGCATCGTCGGGATGAGTCTGTTGCCAGGCGCCGAAGATACGATGCGCATCGTCGAACTGCAGGTTGTACATGGCGCGGTAACCGTCTTCGATGGTTGCCTGCGCCGCCGCATCCACACGGACGCACAGCAGCAAGATTCCTAATAGCATCGAGCGCATCGAACTTAGCCTATCGACCCCGGCACTAGCTCCCTACCCTGGTCATCGAGCACCTACATCGGCGGCGCCTCGGGCCAGGAGACGTCGCCGATAGGGCCTGGAGCAAAGCTTCTACGACACGCTCGACTGGAGCTTGGCCGTCCAGCACGCCTCACAACGCCCGACTTGGGCTAGCGGTCTTCCGATATATCAGTGGGAGACCGATCCACGTCGCAGTGGCTGGACCCGTGGCCGCGGACGCGGATTGCCTGTCACGGAGTGGTATCATGGCGGGGACTACGGTCGGTGTGCTGAGACGC
This sequence comes from uncultured Acidobacteriota bacterium, assembly GCA_963805925.1. Lineage (GTDB taxonomy): Bacteria > Acidobacteriota > Terriglobia > Bryobacterales > UBA6623 > CAMPKL01. The sequence continues at coordinate 94,619 of CAWDWB010000010.1, read as the reverse complement.
GCATCGGCTTTGTATTTAAGGACTTCCCAGAGTCATCTATGGCGTGGTTCCGCAAGGATTCCGGAAACGGAAACGATCAGAGCAAGGTTCGCACCGAGGGCCTTTGGTTCAAATGCGACTCCTGCGGAGCGATCATCTGGAAGAAGGACCTCGAAACGGCGTCCTACGTGTGCGATAAGTGCGGCTTCCACTTCAAAATCGGCGCCCGCGACCGGCTGCGGATCTTCTTCGATAACGAGACTTGGGAAGAGTTCGATGTCGCTCTTCGCTCGACCGATCCGCTGCAGTTCGTCGACCAAAAGCCCTACAGCGAACGGTTGGAAGTGGCCATCGCCAAGACCGGCCTCAACGATGCCATTGTCTCCGCCGAAGGCCAGATCCTCGGTCGCACCGTGATCATCTGCTCCATGGAGTACAGCTTCATCGGCGGCAGCATGGGCGCGGTAGTCGGCGAGAAAATTACCCGCGGCGTGGAACGCGCCATCGCCAAGAAAGCGCCGCTGATCGTCATTTCCGCCTCAGGCGGCGCGCGCATGATGGAAGGCATGGTCAGCCTGATGCAGATGGCCAAGATTTCAAGTGCGCTCACGCGCCTGGCGGGCGCCAAACTGCCCTACATCAGCGTGCTCACAGACCCAACCACGGGCGGCGTAACGGCCAGCTTCGCCATGCTGGGCGACCTGAACATCGCCGAACCGGGCGCGCTGATCGGCTTTGCCGGGCCGCGCGTTATCGAACAGACCATCCGCCAAAAGCTTCCCAAGGGCTTCCAGCGCTCGGAGTTCCTAGTGGAGCACGGCATGCTGGATGCCGTCGTGCCGCGCTCCGATCAAAAGGAATTCGTCGCGCGAGCGTTTGAGTTCTTCTGCGGCCCGATTCAATGACCTACGAGCAGTCGACGGACTACCTGCTCTCGCTGCTAGGGGCGCGGGGACAGCGTTTTGGGTTGGAGCGTATCACCCGGCTCGCTGAACTGCTGGGACGTCCGGACCGCGCGCTGCGGATCATCCATGTCGCCGGAACCAACGGCAAGGGCTCGGTCTGCGCCATGATCGACGCAGGACTCCGTGCAGCCGGCAGGACGGTCGGATTCCACTCGTCGCCTCATCTCGTCGACTTCACGGAACGATACAAGATTAATGGCCAACTGATTGATCAGCAAAGGTTTGCCGACATCGTCGCTCATGTCAAAGAAGGGGCCGAGGCGATGGCCGCCGAGTCCAACGACCAACTCCTGGTGACCTTGTTCGAGACGGCGACGGCCGTCGCCTTCTGCGCTTTTCAGGACGCCGGCGTCGAGTGGGCCGTCATCGAGACCGGCCTCGGCGGCAGACTCGACGCCACCAACGTCGTAGAACCCGAGTTGGCGGTCATCACGCCGATCTCGTTCGACCACCAAGACAAGTTGGGTCATGACCTCGCAAGCATCGCCGGTGAGAAGGCGGGCATTTTGAAGCCGGGTTGCCAGGCTGTCTTCTCGCGCCAAGCGCCGGAGCCAGCCCAAGTGCTAGCCGAACGAGGCGCGATCTGTAAGTCCGTTGTCTGGGCCGACCAAGCCTGGCGGGTGCGCGAGAGTTCCGCCGATTCGCGGGGCCGCTACCGGATCGTTGCCGATGGGCCACAGGGCAAGACCGTGTCCGCGCTAATTGCCCTGCCTGGAAAACACCAGCTCGAGAATGCCTTGACGGCCATCGCCGCGCTCGATGCCGTCGGCGTCCCTGTTGAAGCGATTGAGCGTGGGCTGGAGGCGGTCGAATGGCCTGCCCGCCTGGAATGGCTCGACACGGAGCCCGAGGCGCTGTTGGACTCGGCACATAACCCTGCGGGCGCTGAGTCGTTGGCGCGATACTTGCGCAACTTCTGTGCGGACCGGCGAATCACCCTCGTTTTCGGAGCGTCGAAGGACAAGGCTTACGGCGAGGTGGCCAGAATTCTGTTTCCCTTGGCGGAGCGCGTGATTTTGACACAGGCGGCGGTGTCGCGGGCAGCGACTGCGGTGGAGTTGCACGAGTCAGTCGCGGGCTACGCAAGCGTTGTGGAAAGCATGCCGACGGTCGCCGAAGCCTGGGAACGCGCGTCGCGTGATCTTTTGCCCAACAGCCTTGTCGTGATCGCGGGTTCGATCTTCTTGGCAGGCGAAGCGCGCGAGCTGCTGATGGCCCGGAGGGTCAGCCATGCGTGAGTGGCTCAGTCACGCCCGGTCGATCGTGTGGATGTGTCCGCTGATCGGCTTGGCGACTGTGTTCATGGGCACGGTGTCCATGTTCTCGTCGATCTTCGACGCGACGGGACGGCTCCAACACAAGGTGGCTGTGGCTTGGGCCAAGATGCTGCTCAAGATTTGCCTGGTTCGCGTCGATGTGATCGGCGCCGGGCGACTCGATCCGAGTCAGCCTTACGTTTTTTGCTCGAACCACTTCAGCCTGATCGATACGCCGTTGACGTTCGCCTCCATGCCCAGGGAGTTTCGCATCCTGGCGAGGCACAGGCTTTGGCGGATTCCTTTCCTCGGCTGGCACTTGGGCCGCGCGGGACATCTACCGGTGAATCGTGAGAACCCGCGTGAGGCGGTCAAGAACATACAGGCCGCCGCGGACCGCATCCGCACGGGAACTTCGATCGTACTTTTCCCCGAAGGCGGTCGGCGGCATCCTGGGCAGCCGCCTCGGCCCTTCAAGCCGGGGGCTGCGCACATCGCGATTCGCGCCGGGGCGCCGATCGTACCGATGGCGATTGTGGGCACAAGCCGGATCTTGCCGCGAGGCTCCTCGCACCTGCGTCCGGGGAGGGCCGAGTTGCGTATCGGCGATCCCATCTCAACCGAAAACATGGCGAATTCGGACAGCAAAGCCCTGATCCGCCAGGTGCAAGAAACCGTCGAAGCGATGTGGGAAGCCCCGAACTGGAGCTAACCGCCCTTCATGTCTATTCGCTCCTTCTCGAGATCGGCTTTTAACTCCTCAGCACGCTTCTTGATGTCGGTGTTTTCCGATTCGAGCCCGGAAGCGATCCACTCTTCAGCGCGCTGAATCACGACGTCGCGAACCTTCGGTTCGTTCAACTTCTTCTGAGTGAACAGGCCGGACATTTCGACGAGGAAGCCTGCCACAATCAGCTTGAACTGATCGCCGGGAACAGTGACCGGACCCGCATCGAATTTCGATTGAGCTGCGGCGTAATCGTCTCCCAAGCCCGCCGCCAATGAGACCGTTTCGACGACGCCCAACTGGCGCGTCTGCAAAATGCCGTCGGCTAACTGGGCCTCAGATATCATTTCGCCCTTCCTCAATGAGTTCAGGGCCGACGACTGCTCGCGGCTGCCCGGAGGAAACGGAAATGCGAGGGTCACATCGCCGGTTCCGAGCGCCGTCTTGAACTCGCCCAGCCCCTCGACGAACGAGATGATATTCTGGCGAGCGCTTCGTTCGGCAACTTCCAAAGGCGTTTGGGCGATGGTCAATATGTCTTTGTTCTCTTCGATGCCCGCGCGGATGATGTCGACGACATCCATATTGGCTCGCGCCAATCCGGCTGTGAGTACTCCTGTGAGTACGCCGACGCGGGCTGCCGTCTCGCCTTCGCCGCCCGACGCGTACTCGAGGTCTTCCAGCGCCGCGGTGAAGTCGCCTTCTCCGTACGACGTCATCGCGGACTCCAGATACCACTCTGGAGATCCGCGCGCCGGACCTGCCTCGCCGCAACCGACGAGGAGACTAGCGGCAATCGCGAGGCCCGCAATCCAATCCTGTTGTGTGGTCATCCGTACCTCCGTCGGCCGGAATGATTAGCACACCTAGAGTCGATAAATCAAGCTACGGCGAGAGGATTTGCTTGGCGATCGTCTGCAATTGCATGTTCGACGAACCCTCGTAGATCGTGCCGATCTTGGCGTCGCGGTAGAGTTTTTCTACCGGATAGTCTTTGGTGAAACCGACTCCGCCATGCAGATCAACGGACAGGGCGGCGACGCGCACGGCCAGCTCGGAAGCATAGAGCTTGGCCATGGCCGCCTCTTTGATGAACGGCTTGCCGGCGTCCTTGAGGCGCGCGGCGTTGTAGACCAATAGCCGCGCAGCTTCGATTTCTACCGCGACCTGCGCGGCTTGGTGTTGCACGGCTTGGAAGTCGGCGATACGTTGGCCAAACTGCTTGCGTTGTTTGATGTGGCCGATGGCATAGCCAAGCGCCGCTTCGGCCAGGCCGAGCATCTGCGCGCCTATGGCGATGCGTCCTTCGTTGAGAGTCTCGATGGCTATCTTGTAGCCCTTACCGACGTCGCCGAGAACGTTCTCGCGCGGGACCTTGCAGTCGTCGAGAATCAGCTCGCAGGTGGAAGAAGCGCGGATGCCCAACTTGTCTTCCTTGCGGCCGACTTCAAAGCCGGTGAATGAGCGCTCCACCAAGAACGCCGTCACGCCGCGGTAACCCGCCTCGGGGTCCACCGTGGCGAAAACGATGAACAACTCGGACTCGGCGGCATTGGTGATCCACAACTTGCGGCCGGTTAAGGAAAAGGAATCGCCTTCATCCTTGGCGCGCATCTGTAATCCGAAGGCGTCGCTGCCGGAACCCGCCTCACTCAATGCGTAAGAGCCGACCCAGGAGGACGCCATCTTCGGCAGCAGGCGTTCCTTCTGCGAATCCGTGCCCCAGCGCAGCAGAGCGTTGTTGACGAGTGTGTTCTGGACATCGACGATCACACCCGCCGATGCGTCCACCCGAGACAAAGCTTGAACAGCCAGCACGGACATGAAGAACGAACCGTCTTGACCGCCATAGCGCTCGGGGATGCTGACGCCCATCAAGCCGAGTTCGAAGAAGCGCTGGATCAACTCCGGGCGAAAGCGGCTTTCGGCGTCCATGGCGCGGACGTGCGGAGCGATTTCTTCGTTGGCGAACCGCAAAACGGTGTCGAAGAAATATTGCTCGTCCTCGCCGAGAATCGTAAGCGGGTTCGACATCGTGATTGCCGATGCCCTGCGCGACAGCTCTACTGCTGCTCGCTGACGGGGTCTTCGGCCGGCACTGTTTCCAGTGTCGGATCGTAGAGAATACAGCCGCAGAACTCGCAGGTGATGACGTCTTCGTCGGTGCTGCGGCGCAATTGCTGGAGCAACTGCTGGCGTAGCACCATGTTGCAGGAACTGCAGCGGCCGTCAACGGCCGCGGAGACGGCTCGGTCTTTCAACTTGCGGCGAACGCGCTGATACGCGCGAAGCAGCCGGGCCGGAACCTGCGCGGCGACCTGGTCTCGTTCAACGCGCGCTGCGGCTAGCTTCTGGCGGTCGCCGTCAACGACTTTTTCGACTTCGGCGACTTCCTTGGCAACGCCGACACTTTCTTCTGCGAGGGCCTGCTCGGCAGCGGCAACCCTTCCGGCCAATGCTTCGGCCTCTTCCATGCGGTCGATGATCTGGTCTTCAGCTGTGCGGATCTCTTTCTTGGCGAAGGAGATCTCGTTGCGCAGCGCACGGTACTGATCGTTGGTTTTGACTTCGGAGATTTGCTCTTGAAGCCGGGTGGATTTTTCCGTCGCAAGAGCGACCTCGCCTTCAAGGCGGCGGCGTTCCCTCTCGTTGAGCTCTAGAGCATGCTTTTCAGCTGCGAGCTGCGCTTTGTGATCTTCGAGCTTTTTCTCGATTTCCTCGACGTGCTTGGGTAGACGTCCTATTTCTTCTTCGAGGTGGTCGAGGTTCTCGTCGAGCTTCTGAATATCACGAATTAGATCAAGGTAGGAAGCCATGCTCGTACGTCGGGTCATTCTAACACGCTACGCTCGACGACCGGTACGAATGACCCGGGAGAGCACCGCGTGTTTGGCCGCTTCCAACTCCGGCACCTTCAGCGCGATGCAGAGCCCATAGAGCACGCCGACGCCGACCGCGACCGAGAGTCCAACCGTTGCCAAACGGGCCCAGAAGCCTATACCTAGGGCGTTCACAAGGCCCTCGGAGACCGCCCAACACGCCGCTCCCATACCTGTGGTTGCGGCGGCGATCCGGACCAAACTCTTGGCTAATCGGCGGCCTTGGAGTCCGTTCGTTTTGACACGCATAAACCAAAAGAGCAGGACGAAGTTGAGCGCTGCCACCAGCGATGTCGAGAACGCCAAGCCGGCGTGCCCCCAGTCGAGGACGTGGATAAATGTCCAGTTGAGGCCATAGTTGAGCGCGATGGAAAGGGCCGCGACCAGCATCGGGATGCGCACGTCCTCCAGCGCGTAGTAAGCGGGCGTCAACACTTTGACGGCGGCGTAAGCGGCAAGCCCGACGCAGTAATAGGCCAAGGCGGAGGCCGTCTGCTGCGTGTCGTAAGCGGTGAACTGGCCTCGTTCGTAAATCAGCCCGACGATGGGTACGCGCAGAACGATGAGGCCTACAGCGGCGGGACCGGTGAGCAGAAAAACCAAGCCCAAAGAGCGCGAGAGCGTATCTCGAAACTCATCCATGCGGCCCGCCGCGGCGCTGCGAGAGATGGCCGGCAAGGTCGCCGAGGCGATAGCCACGCCGAACAATCCGAGAGGAAGCTGCATGAATCGAAATGCGTATCCGAGCCAGGAAACCGGTCCATCGAGGACGTTACCCGCCGCGTCGACGAGTTGTGAAGCGAAGTTCGTATTGACCACGACATTGACCTGCACGGCAGCCGCGCCGACGACAGCCGGAAGCATCAATCGCAACACTTTACGCAGGGCCGGGTTGTGGAGATCGAAGGCCAGGGCGAAGGGCAAGCCAACGGCTCTGAGGCTAGGAATCTGGACCGCGTATTGCGCCATTCCGCCCAGCAGCGCTCCGCAAGCCATGCCTACGATGGGCTCAAAATCGAGAGCAGGGCCCGCCCAATAACCGATCGCCAAGCCGGAGACGACGGACACAACATTAAAGCTGGCTGAGGCGGCGGCGGGAACTCCGAAACGGCCCTTGGCGTTCAGTGCGCCCATGGCCTGCGCGGCTAGGGCGATGAACAACAGGAACGGGGCCATGATGCGCCCCATCAAGATGGTCAGTTCGCGCTTGCCAGGGGTCTGGGCAAAACCGGGGGCCATGAGGTCCACGATCGCCGGCATGAAGACGATCAAGACCAGGCAGACGAGTCCAACCACGGGGACGAGAACGGTTGTCAGCAGATTGTAGAGACGCAGGGCGTCGCGCTCGCCTTTAGTCTCCAGTTCTTGCGAGAAGACCGAAACAAAGGCGGCGGAGAGTGCGCCTTCTCCCAACAGATCGCGGAAGAGGTTGGGGATGCGAAAGGCCGCCAAAAAGGCGTCGTAAACGAAGCTGGCGCCGAAGAAGTTCGCGAAAACGACTTCTCTGATGAGACCGGTGATGCGGCTGAGGAATACTGCGGCTCCGACAACGCCCGCGGAGCGGACGACGCGGGAGTGCTCGTCGCCGGGACGTGACCCGTCCGGCGAGGTCAACTCGGCCGGCGGCCCGATCGCCATCGACCTAGACTAGCATGCGCAAACAAGGAAAACGGCGGCGCCAAGGTCAGCCGACAGCGAGGTGCGACACCACTCCATCCAGGACGTAAACCACCAGGTGTCCGCCGTCCGGCAACTGGAAGACGTACTGATCGGTATAGCCTTCTCCGGCAACCCCGCGGAAGGACAAGTAGGGCCGGCCGAGCTTCTTTAGGAGTTCTTCAACGGACACGCCCACGGCAACGCCCTCAGGGAGGGCGGCGGGGGCAACGGCGCCCGTCTGTTGGGCAGACGACTTGCTGCCAGAGGCGCCGCCTTGCCCCGATGATCGTAAGACAATCGGCAGATTCTGCTTCGTCTTCTCTGTGGTTTCGACCTGGCTATCAGCAGGCAACTCTTCGGACGGGACGACTTCACCGGAGTCTTCCGACTCCGCCGGGCTGGGGCCTCCCCAGCTTGCGGAAATGACGGCCAGGTTCTGGGAGGGCTCCAACAGCGTCGGCTGCCAGTCCGACGCGGTTGCTCCGCTAGCCTGAACGCCGCCGACGAGGGGCAGCGGCGCCGGCGCTCCAAATCCCTGGTGCGGCACGTCCCAGGCGACGGCTCCGCGTCGAGCGGGCACCGTCTGCCGTCGGGCGGTCGCACTTCGCTTGGTTGAGCCGCCGCGACGATCGGCAGCGTTGGAAAGCGGATTACCCAAGCCTGTCAAGACTCCGCCGATTCCGCCGCCCACGGCGGCGCCGGCGCCGGCCGCCTTAGCGACGCCGTGGCCATAGCTGACCATCGCCTGGGCTCTAGCCTGGTCGACGCTGAGCGAGAACCCCAATGCCAGGGTCAAGACTGTGGGAATGAAGCGTGCGGCAATAGTCATAGCGATCTACCCGGAACAATTTTGCCATCGGCGGTCGAAGATGGCTATTAGCCTATCCCTCTAAGCCGCCGGCGTCCAGTTCCCTACCACCATGACGGCGGCAAGGCCGTTAGGCCTGGCCCGTGTAGTATTTCGAATAGTAGTAGTACTGGTAGTAGCCGAAGCTCTTGCCCAGGAACCACGGTTGGACGCAGTTCATGATGACGCCCAATCATCTTCTCGGAGGGGATGTTCTGGATGGCGCGCATCCACAGCATTCGGTTCGTGTGATCTTCGCGAACCACGAGCACCACGCCGTCGACTTGCGCCTGAATCAAATCGAAATCCGCGAAAACGCCAGCGGGCGGAGCGTCGATGACGAAGAAGGTGAACTGATCCTTGATGGCGGCGGCGACTTCCTGCCAGCGGCTGGTATTGAACAGGTCAGCCGGACCTGTCTGCGACTTGCCGCCCGGAAGGAAAAACAGATTTGGGAAGGGTTCAATACGGCGGATCGATTCCTTCAGCGTCGCGTTTCCCGTAATGACCTCCGCAAGTCCGGGGCTCGTATCCACGCCGAAATAGCGGGCTAGGCTGGAACGGTGCAGGTCGCCATCCATCAAGACGACGTTGAAATCGGGGTTCAGCGCGAGGACGCCCGCCAGATTGACCGAAGTGACGCTCTTGCCGTCGCCGGACTCGGCGCTGGTCATGACCAACGACCGCGGACGGGAACCGTGCTGCAGAATCTTGGTGCGTATGATCCGGTACTGCTCGGCGGCGTGGGAACTTTCTCCGCCGAAGGGCAGCAGGGGAGCGCCTTCCTTGATATTGACGCGAATCGATTCCAGCTCGTGCAGCGCCCCGACCTGGAGATCAGCGGGGTAGACGACCTCGAACGGCTCGTTGACCGGGTCGTGGGCGAGCGGCGAAATCTTCGCCGGCGCCGCTCCTTGAAAGTCTCTAAGCCGTTGGCTAGCCGACTCGCTGAATTCTCTTTCCATGGCTCGTGTCTTCCCTTCCCTAATCGAATCGATGCGCTAGAACGAGATCCAACCGAAATACAAGCTTGTCGCTACAGCCATGGCCGCCAGAGACAGCAGAACCGACGACGCTAACAGGGTGCGCTTGCGAACGCCTAGGCCAGTGCGACCCAAGTTGTTTGCGTCGGTGGCGTCGCCGTCAGGCACGATGACCGGGATACGCCCCAAAACGGGCACGTCAACAGGCATTTCCCACTCACCTAGCACGACATTTTTCTTCAACTCCAACACGAAGCCCAAGACACAGGCCAAGGCCAGTGAACCCAATGCCGCACCGCCGGCGAACGCCTCTCGAGGAGGCCAGATAGGCTTGGAGGGAACGCGTGCGAAGTCAATGACCGTGAGGCGCTCGGAACTCTCGCGCTCTTCCATGGTCTGGGCCAAATTGGCATCGAAGCTCTTGCTGGAAAGCTCCGTCCAGCGGGCGAGCGCGGTGTCATACTCGCGCTGGGCGCCGACCAAATCTTGTTGGTGGATGGGAATCCGGCTCATTTTGGCGGACGCGGCGGCGAAAGCGGCGCTGGCCGCTTCGCGCCGGGCCTCGGCGTTCTTGATCGTCTGGTCGGCGACCACGAGCTGCGTGCGCAGCTGCTTGACGCGAGTCTCGGCTTGCAACATGACCGCGGCGTTTTGGGCCGAAAGCGTCCCCGAACTATCGACAGGCTGCTCGTCATTGGTTTTTTGCGCTTCGGCCTCGGCTTTGGCGAGCGACGAGCGCAACTCCTCGACGTAAGACTGAGCGCGAACGACATCGGGATGCGTCTCGCTGTATCGAGATTTGAGATTCTCAAAGTTAGCCGTCGCCTGAGCTAGCTGCGCACGCAACGCGTTCGGCGCTTGCCCTGCTCCGGCATCCGGTTGGCTCTCCGCTTGCTCGGCGACGCCGCGCTGGGCGATCTCCGAGGCGGCGATGGCGGCTTCCAGACTATTCTCCAGGAACATTTTGCTTTGGTGCGTCCGGGCCACCTCTGCTTCGGCGGCTTGGTACTCAACCTGGCGGCGAGAAATTTCGGCCACCACGGCGCCTTCCTGTTCCGGCAGTTCTCCCATGTACTGTTGCCGAATCTTCGTTAATTTTTCCTCGGCTCGACTCAGGCTATTCTGGGCATCCTGAATCTGCGTATCGATGAAACTCGCGGTACCTTCCGCGGCGATAGTGCGCGACCTCTTATTTTCGTCGACAAAGGTGTTGGCCAAGCGGTTGGCGACTTGGGCGACGTGGTCGGGGCGAGAGTCGCGGAAAGAGACTCGAAACGCCGTCGTGTTACCGCGGTTGGCGGTGAGACCGGCGACCAGGTCCACGGAGATGTGCTCCCTCATTTCTTCGACGACTTCTTCTTCGGCCATCTCAGCCCTATCTTCCGGGTAGAGATTAAACTCCTCAATAATACGCGCGAGCACGTCGTAAGCCTGCACCTGGTTGTTAATGCGGTTCAGGCGACTGTCGAGGCCCTCATTCACCGTGGCGGCCACAAACCGCTCGGGGATGCGCTGCTGCTCGATGAGAATGAGGGCGCCGGCGCTATACTCGGGCGGAAGCAACATGACGCCGGTGACCGAGACTACCGTCAATAGAAGGAATATCGCTAGGATCGCGAGCTTCCGCTTCCAAACCGCCCGCAAGATCGAAAGCGGCATAAGCTCGGGGCGTCTAAATTGGACCTCTTCGTTCATTTTGAAACCTGTGATGTGAGCAGCCTGCGGAGTCCGGGCGTTTGGTCAAGAATTGACCGAACCCGGCCTAGCGTCACACGCGTCGCTCCTGTCTGCTGATTATCGGCTAGAGACGCCAATCCGGCAACCCGACCTTGGTACTGACTACCTTGCGCTGGTACCCCTGAACCAACTTACCTGCTCACCTAGACCATTAGTACTAAGCGCTCATAGAACCAAGGAACCGAAGGGTGTTTCATCTAGTCGAATCAAGGTGAAAACCCTCGCAGACAAGCCCAACGCGTGATATACTCGCGGCAAGTCGAGATGGGAGGAACAGGAGTAGAGACTAACTATTCCCGTTCATTCTCGGTAGAGTTCAGGACTCAGCTAAGGCAACAGACACGGTTCCCCCCTTCCGTTGATGTTGTTTAGTTGAGAGAGCGGGAGTCCTTATTCATGGCAAAAAGAGCCGAAACATTACGGAAACCGCAAAGCGGTTGGGGGAGGGCGAGTCGCGTCGCCCAAGGATCGGTTCTGGCGATATCTCTTATCGCCGGGGCTTCGATTCTGTCGGCGGAACCTCTTGAATCGGATGCCGCGCGCGCCAATCTATTGACGCCCATCGCAGCCGAGCGAGAAACAGCGACAGCTATCAACAGTCAGACGACTTCCGGTCCGGAGCTGTCGATGTCGGTATCGGCTTTCTCGGCCGCCCAGAGCGATACGGCCAGAGTGCTGCTTGCGCAGGAGTTGGGCGGAGAATCGAATCGGGCGGTAGGGCTCCGTACATTCCCCACGACGCCTGAAACCAGCGTAGCGCCTCACCGAGGCGAGGCCGAAGCCCGTCAGAGCGAAGCTGCGGAGGCGAATAAGGAAGAAGAAACCGCCATCGTCGGCCGGTCGCTGCGCGCTTTCACGCGTGATCAGGATGAAGCCGATGCGTCGAGTCCGCGCCGCCGCGCCTCGTTCTCGAGCGCCATTAGCCGGGCTGCCGCTGCCGGTGCACTGACTTCGACCAATCCTAACGCGTCCATCAGCAATTCTTTGAGTTCCTCGCGATTCACTCCGGCCAACCCCGGACAGTTCGATCCGGGGTTCTCCCAAGCAGCCGAAGTGCTCTCGATCGTCCCCGGCCTTCGATTGGAAAGCGCCACAATCTTCGGAGGATATTCCTCCAACAGCCTGCCTCGCGGTTTCGCCGGAGGCGGCGGCTATGGCTTGGGCGGTCAAGACTTGGGAGCGGACTACGACCTGGGAGCGAGTGCAATCATTTCGTACAGTCACCAGGGCCGTCGCAGCCTGACCCAGTTAAGCTACACGCCGTCACATATTCAACGGAGCCGAATTCCGGAGTGGTCGACGACGGATCACCGTTTCTCCTTCTCGTCTTCGCGGGACCTTACCCCCCGTCTATCGCTGCGCGCTAACGCTAATGCCGGCAACTCCGGTTTGGAGCGGTTCTGGAGGCGTTCCCCGGTAATTCGCAAAGTCGAGGCGCCAGCAAGCTTTGGCGAGTTGATGAATAAAGTTCTCGCCGGCGAGATCAGCAATGACGAATTCGCGGCAATCCTGACGGGCTCTCCGGTCGTTGACGACCCCGGGGGATCCGAGTATGAACTCAACCGAGTTTTTTCGGCATCATTTGGGACTAACGCGTCCTACGCCTACTCGCGCAGGGTGACGTTCAATTTCGGAGCAGGCTCCTCGGTGAATCGGTCGATTGGAAGCTTCCAACAGGCGGCAGCCGGTTCGCGCTACCTCAATTTCGCGAGACTCACCCACGCCAATGCTTCGGCGGATTATCGGCTTTCGTCTCGGACCCGCGTCTCGCTGACGCATATCACCTCGTTTGCCGATTCGAGCTACGTGCGCAGCGTGGCGCAGAGCCCCACCGTTGCGTTGGACCAATCCATCTCTCGTCACTGGCACTATCAGGTTGGCGCGGGCGTTGGCATGATTCAATTCGATCAGAACCGGTCCTCCACAGCCCTCACGGATACAACGACTTGGACCGCCCACGGATCGTTGGGCTACACGACCGGCGCGCACAGCGTCAACCTGTCCGTCGGCAAACAAGTCGGCGACCCGATGGGCTTTGGAAGTCGGACGACGGCGCAGGCCGACTTGATGTGGGCCTGGCAGCCGCGCTTCAGCCCTTGGGGGGCAACGGCCGGCATAGCGTTTTCGCGCTCTGACTTCGGCTCCGGATCGCAGTTTGGCCGAAATTTCTCGTCGGATTTGTACAGCGCCGGCTTCAGCCGCCGACTGGCGCCGTCCACGTCGTTCCGCACGGACTACTACTACGGCGCATACATCAGCCCGTACAGCGGAATTGCTTCGAACATTTCGCTGCATCGCGTGCAGATGTCTCTGGTATGGAGGCCGGTCGAGCAGAGATAGCCGTCTCCGCCCAACCTGCTCTTCCATCCGAGGCGAAGCCCCGGAGCAATGTTCCGGATTTTCGATCAATATGTCTCCCGCAAGACCGTCTTCATGGTCGCGGGAGACGCTTTGTCGATTGTCGGATCGATCATACTCGCGTACAAGCTCCGATTTTGGACCGATCCTGAAAGCTTCGCCTTCTATACCCAGCAGCCGGACCTGACCCTGCGCTGCCTGACGATCCTCGCCGTTTTTCAACTGTGCGCCTACTACAACGAGCTTTACCGCGCCCAGGACCAGCTTTCAGCGTCTGATCAGTTCTTTCGACTGACTCAGGCTACCGGGGTTGGCTGCTTTTTCCTGGCGGCGATTTACTACGCCGCCCCACAACTCAGCATTGGACGCAGCGTCTTCGCCATGACGCTGGTCTTCCTCTTGGCGTCGACGATTTTTCTGCGCTGGTTGGCGGACCTGACTTGGCGCACAGCCCTGCCGAAACGGTCCGTACTCATTCTGGGTACGGACCAGGTAGCGCGCAGCGTGGCTGAGGAAATCAGTCTCCGAGCGGACCTCAACATGCAGGTTGTCGGCTTCTTGGGCTCCTCGAAACCCGACGACCTATTGGGGGACTTCCTGGGCGATGCGTCAGCTATCGAGGACGTGGTTCGAAAGCACTCCGTGCAGACGGTGTTGGTCTCGGACAATGTCTTCTCGGGCAACCTGCCGCTGAACGCCTTGCTGAAGCTTCGCACCCGCGGCGTGCAAGTGGAAGACGCCAATGCGGCGCTTGCCGCCTTCACAGGCAAGATTTCTATTGAGACCGTCCAGTCGCCCTGGTTCGTCTTCTCCACGGGCTTCGCCAGGAGCGGTTATGCGATGGCCTTCAAGAGGTTGACCGATCTCTCGCTCAGCACAATCGGACTCATCTTGAGCCTGCCGGTCATGCTCGTTGTCGGAGCAGTGGTGCGCCTGACTTCACCCGGCCCCGCCCTCTTCCGTCAAACCCGAGTAGGGCTCAACGGGCATCTGTTCGAGGTCCTTAAGTTCCGGACGATGCGAGAGGATGCAGAAATCGACGGCGTCGCTAGGTTTGCCCAAGAGGACGATCCGCGTACTACCTCCGTCGGAAAATTCTTGCGGGTGTACCGGCTGGACGAACTGCCGCAGTTCATCAACGTGATTCGCGGGCACATGAGCTTCATCGGTCCCCGCCCCGAGCGCCCCGAATTCGTCGACCAGATACTTCAGGTAGAACCCTTATACGACGAGCGCCATACCCTGAGGCCTGGACTTACGGGTTGGGCGCAAGTTTGCTACCCCTACGGCTCCAACCTAGAAGACGCCATCCGCAAGCTGGAGTACGATCTGTTTTACTTAAAGAACGTGTCGTTTCTCTTCGATATGGCCATCATTTTTCAGACCGTCAAAATTGTTCTTTGGGGTCGCGGCCGATGAAGAGCGGCCGAATCTACTATGTCTGACACCGCAGCCCGTGACACGCCCATCGCGTTCTCCTGGAACCGGCTCTCCTGGGGCGCAGTCGCTCTGGTGGGAGGCCTCGTCGCCTTGCTGTACTGGGACGTCGTCCCGGGCATGGCCTACGTGTGGTGGACAGACGAAGCATACTCCCATGGACTGCTGATACCGCCTCTGGCGGCCTACGTGGCTTGGTTGAATCGGGACCGGATCCTTGCGGCGCCCGCGTCCGCTGACTCCAGAGGACTGCTCTTAGCAGGCGCCGGCTGCGCCGTGCATATCCTGGGACGCCTCGGGGCGGAATTTTTTCTGACCCGCGTCTCTTTGGTGATTATTCTCGCCGGGATCATCCTAACCTACTGGGGATTGGCTCGCCTCCAGCAGATGGCCTTCCCGCTCGTCTTGCTCGCCACGATGGTTCCGATCCCGGCGATCATCTATAACAAGCTGGCTGCACCCCTACAGCTGTTCGCCTCCTGGGTAGCCAGCAACACCATCGAAATGATGGGGATCCCCATCTTCCGCGACGGCAACGTCATGCACCTGTCCGATATCTCGCTTGGCGTAGCAGAGGCCTGCAGCGGGCTGAGGAGTATCTCGTCGCTGAGCGTCCTGGCGCTGGTATTGGGATACTTCGTCTGCAGTACCCTGCCGATCAGGGTCTTCCTCTTCTTTCTGGCGTTTCCGGTCGCGATCGCAGTCAATGTATTGCGAATCGTCATTACAGCTTTATTTGCGCGCGAAGACCCAGCCTTGGCCGAGGGCTTTTTTCATTCCTTCTCGGGATGGGTCGTTTTCTTGGTCGGATTCGGATTCATGTATTTGCTGGCGACACTGCTGGCCCGGTTCGAGACGCGCAAGAATGTTCAAGTCGGAGAAAGTCGATGATGTCATTAAGCGCTCGTACCGGATCTCTGGCTGCCCTCTTGGCTCTAACCTACGCGACGGTCATGTGGAGCGGCCAGCGCAGTCCGGAAGCGCTGTACCAACCGCTGGAAACGATTCCGATGGAGATCGGCGACTGGAGCGGCCACGATGAGGCTCGCTTGAGCCAGGCCGAAGAGGATGTTCTGCAGGCGACTTCCTATATCAAACGCGACTATCGTCGAGAGGATGGGGCCGCCGCGGATCTGTTCATTGCTTTCTACAGCATGCAGCAGGCCGGAGAGGCCATGCATTCACCCAAGCACTGCCTCCCGGGTAGCGGCTGGGAAATCTGGAAGTACGCCCAATCGAAGATCCCGTTCGAAGGCGAACCGGCAGAAATCAATCGCTACTACATCCAGAAAGGACAATCCAGATTGCTGGTTCTTTACTGGTATCAAAGCTACGAACGAGTAGTGGCTTCGGAATACTACGCCAAGATCTGCCTCGTCTGGGACTCGGTCATGAAGCAACGGACGTCCGGGTCGATCGTCCGAGTCACCGTCGAGGACACGCCCGAAGGCGAGAAAGAGGCTTTGGATCTGGCGGCGAAGCTGCTGCCGCTCGTCAAGAACGTGCTGCCTCGTCCCCCAGGATAGCGCCCAGACTGACTGCTCCGACGCTGGGCTCCGCAGGCCGAATCTCGGCAGCCCCCAAACCGAAACGCCGACTGCTTGGAACAGGCGGCGTGCGGGTTAGACGCGAAGATTTCAGCCGGACAATCCCCTACTGGACCAGTTCCGCGGCGCTACGCGCCTCCGGCAGCGTGGAGTCGAGAGACAGGCCGGCCTGATAGGACGCCTTCGCGTCTTGCAGCCTGCCGGCCTTGGCCTGCGCCATGGCTAAGTGATAACGGATGATTGCCGCCTTGGGAGCCTTTTCGGAGGCCCCACGAAGCGTAGACACGGCGACGTCGTGGCTGCCGCGCAGGTAATGGACCCAGCCCAATGTGTCCTCTACCAGCCCTGTCGCGGCGCTCCCATCGGGCGCCCGCTCACGGGCGGCCTGAGCCAACCGTAGCGCTTCATCCAGGTTGCCGTTCTTCGTGGCGACGAGGTAAGCCAAATTGTTCAAGACCGCGACATCGTCGGGCGCAACGGTGAGGACAGCGCGGTAATTCTTTTCCGCAGCGGCGAAGTCTTCTTGCTTCTCCTGCAGCATGGCCAGCCTGGTGAGGGCGGCGGTGTTGTTGGACTGCTTGGCGATTACGCCTTGCAATCGGCGGATGGCGCCCTGCTCGTTTCCTGCTTGTTCGTCCAGGCTCGACAGCAACAACTGAGCTTGGCCTTCGGTTTGGCCGTCCGCCACCGCTCGCTCCAAGTAGGTACGCGCTTCGTCCGGCTTGCCGGCTCGAATCAACCAGGTGCCGGCGGACAGTTGCAGTGTCGGCGAATCCTGGTGGGCATTTGCATGTTGTCGAACCGTTTCTAGCGCCCGGTCGACCTGTTTCGAGCTGACCTGCGTCGCCACCAAGGCATTGAACGCGCGCAGATCCAAAGGAGTCGCGTCGAGGGCGCCGCGCAGCAACGGCAAGGCCTTCGCATGGTCTCCGCGGGCCGCATAAATGACCCCTTCTTGAAGGCGCATATCTCTCAGTTCCCCGAGCGATGTGCGGGCGGCGGTTAGCTCTTTCATTGCCTCGTCATAATCGCCAAGGGCAATTTGGGCCCAGATCTTACTGGATACCAGTTGCGGCTGGTTTTTCATCTGTTCCGGCGCTTCATTGAGAATATCTAGGGCCGAGCGCTGCGAGTTGGACTTCAGCAGGCTCTGGGCCATGTCGAGACGGGCCAACAGGAACGTCGGATCCAGCCGCATCGATTCGCCCAATTCCTGGCGGGCGCCGATCGGATTCTGGGAAGCCTCGTGGATCTTGGCCAACAGGTAGTGGGCCTGAGAGCTGGTCGGCTGGATGCTGAGGGCGACGTCCATGTCGGCGCGCGCCGGTTCTAGACGCCCGGTGCGCAAGTACAACTCGGCGCGCTGTAGTCTCGCGTCAAAGTCACGGTCGTTCTCGCGAATGGCCGCGGTCAGCAGCGCCTCGGCGGCGTCCTGCTTGCCTTCGCGCAAATTGGAGAGGACCAGCATAGTGCGGAGCTGGCGGTCCGATGGCTCCGCATCATATAACCGCTGAAATTCCGCCGTGGCTTCCGCGTTCTTGCCGTTCAGGGCCAGGACTCTTGCGTAGGCTGTCTTGTAGACATCTCCCGGCAACGCCGACGCGCGCTTGTACATCCCCTCCGCAGCCGTCTTATCCCCGGCGCGCAGATACAGCAAGCCTCTGGCGAGTAACGCGGGGCCATAAGAATCGTCGGCTGCCAGAATCGAGTCGACCTCGGCGGCAGCTTGATCGAGTTTGCCTATCGCAATGAGCAACTGAGCCAGCGCAATTTGTGCAGGCTTCTTGTCTTCCGAACTAGCGACGGCGTCACGGAGAATCTTCTCCGCGCCCGCCGGGTCCTTTTCTCCCAGGCGCAACCGCGCCAAGGTAATTGCACTTTGCAGGTGAGCCGGAGAGTTCTCCAGTGCCTTCTCAAGCAGGCCCTCGGCGTCTTGGACGGAACCGAGTCTGCCGCGCGCGATGGCCATGGCGAATAGCGCCTCTGGATCATTCGGACGGCTTTCGAGGATGGTGGCGAGCCTTCCTTCTGCGTCCTTGACTTCGCTCTCTCCTCCCAGACGGGACCACAGCTGGGCCATCAGCAGGTTCGAGTCCGTGTCATTGGGGTCGATCTTGACGGCTTCTTGAATCGCCTGAAGGGCCTCCCTGATTTTGTTCTCCTGCAAGTAGGCCTTGGCGAGCTGGTACTGCGGCTCCGACACGTTGGGGTTGACTCGGGCGGCGTTGCGAAACTGCAACGTCGCGTTGGCGTAGTCCTTAGCCTCAACGTATGACGTTCCGCTTTCCATGTACGCCTTGTACTGCTCTTCAGGCGACTTCATGCAAGCGGCAAGCAAGACCATGCCGGCGGCAACCGCCCAGATTCTAGCCGTGATCTTTATTCCCGTAAGTCGCATCGTAAGTCTCCTACTGAGTCGATATGAAAACCTTGTCGTTTGTCGTCACTTGATTGACGACCGCCTTGATCTCAACGAGAGGCCCGCCGAGGAAATCTGCCCCTTCCGGCACCTTCACGTTCAACTGCCAAAGTCCGACGAAGTTCGGCGCAAGGCCTGAAAACTGCGTCTCGGCGATCTTGTTCGCCATCACCACACACATGGCGTTCGGCTGTAGGCATTCTATAGCGGTCTGCTTGGGAATGGCGGTCGTGTTGGCCAACACGCCGCTGGGAGGCGCCTCGCCGGCCGCCACGGCAGGATTCGTCGGCCCTTGTCCCGTACCGTAAAGGGTAATCACACTGCCGCGCGGAGCCGGATTCTCAGGACTGTTGAAGGTTCCGTCCTGATTCACCGCTACGGCAAATCCCACGCCATTCTGGGAAAGCGTGAATAGCCCTGGCCGTACGCCCGCCACGCCGGCGAATCCGCCGGCGATCAATTCATCCGTCTCCGCCATTCGCACGTGCAGTTGCTGCACGCCCGTCGGAGTAGCCGGCGGAATCTGCAAGTTGAATTGTCCCGGGGAGACGAAGACTAACGGAGCGCGAACCTCATCCACGCCGATTTCGACGAAGCTGCCGCCTAACTCGGTGGGCAAGGGAATGGCACTCGCCGCCGCCGTTTCTGCGCTGAGGTTGACTCCAAACACAGAGGTCAACGAACCGGCTGCCACGCTTACGCCGGGTAAGAAGGTGGCCGCACTCACGGCAACCGCCGGTTTCACGAACTCCACAATCCGGTTGTTACCCGCATCTGCGACGTAGAGCATTCCGTTGCGGTCGGTCGCCAAATTAATCGGTTGGGACAGGCCCTCTGCCGTCGCCCTACCGTCCGGCGAATTCGGATTGGGGTTGCGTGAATTAAAACTGGGTTGCCCCAATACCCGGACCGCCGAAGCCCCTGCCGTGGGCAAGAACAGTCCGCCCTGGAACTCTAGAATCCGATTGTTGCCGGAGTCGGCAACGTAGAATACCCCGCCCGAGCCCAGCGCCACATCCGCCGGATTGCGAAGTCGCGCTTGGGAGTTGGCCGCTCCTGCATCTTGAAAATTCGCCTGTCCCACGACTTTGGATGCGTTGGAGCCGGCACTCGCCACTTCGGGCCCCAAGGGAAACAAGAGCACGCGATGGTTTCCGTTGTCCGCCACATAGAGGATGCCGGAGGGGTCCACGCCGATCCCAATCGGGGCGTTCAGAGACGCCGCTGAGACTTCAGCCGCAAGAGCGCCCGTTTGGGTATCCGGCTGACCGAAGACGCGAACCGCGCCCGAGCCGTTAGTTGCTCCAGATGGGAATTCGAGGACTCTGTTGTTGACGGTGTCAGCCACATAGATCCGGCCGTCCGGACCGATCTCCACGTCGCTCGGACTGTTGGTCGTGCCGGCATTGATGAAGGCCGACCCTTTGGTGAAAAAGGCGCTTTGTCCCAGAACGAGGTTTGCTTGCGGCTTGCCGTTTTGATCGAACGGTCGCCTAAAGCGCAACACCCGGTTATTGCCCGAGTCGGCGACGAACAAGTCTCCGCCGCTGGTTACCGCCAGGCCCTTCGGCATATCGAGCGACGACGCACTCGGCGTCGTCGAGCCGCTGTTTGCGAAAACGGCGTTGAACCCGATTTGGCCGATCACCAAATCCGCCGGCGCTCCGTTGGCAAAGCGCAACGTCGAGCGCCAGGCTAGGACTCGATTATTCTGGGTATCTGAGGCGTATAGCGGGAAGCCTTCGGTGGAGTAATCGATCGCCAGCCCCGCAGGCCCGCCGACCCCGACGCCGTCGGCCCGATTCGCCGAGTTCGTCACAAAGTCCGCTTGTCCCAAGACCAACGAGGCGCTGACGCCGTCCGCGTAAACCATCACGCGATTGTTTCCGGTATCGGCAACCACCACGCTGCCGGCTGGCCCCAGGACGACCGCTCCAGGAGAAAACAGCCCCGTGGCGGAAGCTTTGGGTGCTGTCCCGCTATTCGGCAAAATCTCGTCCGTATGCTTCTGTCCGATGACTCTGACAGCGTTCTGCTGTCCGGCCAATGCAGCTGCGTTCTCGAAGACAAGGATGCGGTTGTCGTCTCGCATGGCGGCGTAAAGCGTGTCGTCGGCCGAAACTGCGAGGCCATTGACGCGACGCACGCTCCAGGGCAACCCGGCAGCCGAGGCGGTCGTAGTGGTGAAGCTCGTTTGTCCAATGACCCGCGAAGCGGACTTGCCAGTGGTGAACGGACCGTTAAAAGCCAGAATCCGCGAATTGGCCGTATCTGCTACGTACAACGTCCCGGTAGGGCCGAAGGCGAGAGCCGACGGGTTGCGAAACCCGGCAGCCGATACGCCGCCTCCGGCGTTGATGCCCGCCGCGCCGAAATCGAACTGACCCAAGACGATGGCCGCAACTGGGGTCTCGTCGTCCAAAGATGCATTCGTGTATGCCAGGACGCGATGGTTGTCGGTGTCTGCGATCCACAGGTTGCCGTCGCCGTCAAACGCCAGGCCGGACGGCGACCGCAGCGTTCCGGAGCTGACCCCTCCCGGATTGGCGGTCGTTGAGGTAAACGTCAACTGTCCATAAACCTTGTCAGGTTCCAGCGTTGCGGCGGCATCGAAAGGATCGCGAAAGCGCGTCACTCGATTCGCGCCCGCGTCGGCAACGTAAACGTCGCCGTTGGAGCGATCGACAGCAATTGCAGTTGGGTCGCCGAATCCCTTGACTCCGATTCCGAAGGCGCCGGTGCGGGTGAGATCGAGCTGCCCCAGCACCAAATCAGGCTCCGCGCCGGACTGCAGAGCGGCCAAATCAAGCCAGCCCAGGACTCGCCGGTTCGAGCGATCCGTCACGTAGACGTGTAGCTTGCCGCCGCGGGCATCCAATGCAACATGCGACGGCCCATAAAGCCCGACCGATTCCGGCGAGTTAAAGCCGTTCTGGCGGAAGTCCGGTTGACCCAGAACTCGCGCCGCGGACGGGCCAAGTTGCGCCGTAGCGGGACTGCCGCAAATCACCGCCGCTGCCAGCAGTATGCAAATCCGAAGTTTCATCCAAGATGTGGTCAAACGCCCCTCCGCCATCATGTCGCCCGGTCCGATGTGGTTGGACGACTGTTTCTACTCCGGAACGACGATGGTGTCGCCTGACTTGAGAACTAGGTCTTTGTCGGCTTCGCCTTTCATGACCGCGTTGTAGTCGAAGTCGATGGTCGTCCGCACTCCGCCGATCTCCCGCACAATGTAGATCTTCTTTCTCTTAGCGTATTCAGCAACCCCGCCGCCCTCGGAAAGAGCCTGCCAGGCGGTCATACCAGGTCGCATGAGCAATGACCCGGGACGGCCCACGGCTCCAGTGAGGTAGATAATCTGGCTCCTAATCTCCCTAACTACAACAGTTACGGTAGGGTTGTTAATGTATTCCTTAAATTTTTCAGTGAGCACGTCTTCCAACTGGAGGGGGGTCAAGCCCACAGCATCGACTTCCCTTAGCAAGGGGATAGAAATTTTGCCGTCGGGGCGCACCACGAGGGAGTCGACGGAATGGTCGGGCTCCTTCCAGACGCTGATGCCCAGTACATCGCCGATGCCGATGCGGAAGGTCTCCGTTCCCGGCGCTACGGCGGCGCCTGGCGGCATGGCGGCTGGGGTCGGAGGTTCGACCGCGGTCTCCGCAGACTGCGCCAAAACCAAGGCCGGCGCGATCGCCAGTGCGAGCAGCGCGCAACTGATCCGCAGCCGACGAATGACGCCGGACGAAGGGAGAAAGTTCCAGTACATTTGACCGTTGTTCACTAGCTGTGAGTCTATCACGCGGCGCTGGCCCTCCCTTCCGCAAGTAAGCCCTAGATCGAATAGATGGAGCATCTTAGACGCTTCCAAGGGAAGAACTGTTACGTTGCCGCCAACGGGATGGAAGAGCTAACTAAACAAGCTGACCAAGGCCCCGGCGGCATGCTATATTGTCGGTTTCGGACCTGCAACGGGTCCGTTGTTTGAGTGGGCGCGTAGCTCAATGGTAGAGCAAGTGACTCTTAATCACTAGGTTTAGGGTTCGAGTCCCTGCGCGCTCACCACTCAAACTCCTTTCGCCGTAAAGGTCGGCTCAGACCGGCCCGTTCGCATCCTAGGCTCTTGTGCTCTTTCCCCTTGTCCGCCCGCTGCGGCTCGCGCTCAGGCGACCTTGTAATTCCCCATTTCTTCCGGTCTGCGTTCGGCGTAGACTGAATGAGCGTTGCGGCTCGAACCGAACGCCCAAGGAGAATCACATGGCCAGCAAAGACAAAGGCGCCAAAGAAACCAAGAAGCAGCCCGCTCTCAGCCCCAAGGAGAAGAAGAAGGCCAAAGACGCCAAGAAGAAATAGCAAACTCCTCAGCTTCTTGAGTGCGGCCCTGAGCCTCGTGCCGTCCCGTCTGGATGTGTCCTTGGCCCAGGGCCGCCGTACGTTTGGGCTGATTCTTCTTGGAGACCGTCCGAGGCGTCGAGACAGGAACGGACGTCGAAATCCGTGGAGTTGGTCATCACCACCGACCCTCTCCGGAGCGCCGGGCAGATACGCATTAGACACCGGAAGCCGCACCCGCCGCCCTCCTTGAAATACACCTCTTTGCCGTTCGTGACGCCGACGTGCCACCCAAGGGTCATCGGTACGGGGGCGCCGCGGTGAGTTGACTGCATCTCACAGAGCCAGGCACGCCCTTGCACCCCTAGCAACACAGACTTCGGCCGAATCTGGTCTTGTAATAGGCGCCCGAAGGCGGATGCCGTACCGACCAAACCTCCAAAGGCCGGTCCGTTCGCATAGTGCATTTCGATACGACGCCAGGTCCCGTCGTAGGAGTCGAGCAGCCTGCGATCGATGAGCCAGCGGCCAACCAAATTCATTGGAGCCCATCGGGCGAGGTAACCCGTCGCGTGGTTGGAAATATCCGCCACACGGAAACCCGCGTCCTCTGCCGTCAGGCCGAGCGGTTGCAGCAGGCGCTGTTCCACATGGTCGGCGAAGCGGACGCCCGTGACCTGCTCGACGATCGCTCCGAGCACCCAGTAACCGATATTCGAGTAGCGGAACCGTTCGCCCGGCGCAGAGTTTGCGCGGCCATGCCGCCGCAACACTTGTATTAGGGCCTCGTGCTCGTCGAAGGTGTCTTGCTCCTCGGCGGGATGAACCCACCGCAGCGGAATCGGATTGGGCAGCCCGCCAAGGTGCGCCAACAGTTCGCGCACCCGCACGCCTGCGTCGTACGGCCACTCCGGCAGGTACTCAGCAGCGGTCGCATCAAGGGAAAGACTGCCGCTTTCGGCCAACTGGAGAACAGCGATGGCGGTAATGGTCTTGGTCATCGAGTAGGCCATCAGCGTCGTCGCCGGCGTCATCGGCGTCCGGCGCCTGATGTCAGCCCATCCCACGGCGCACTCGTTGCGAAGCCCTTCCGGCCCGACGGAAACGTATTGAATGCCTGGCGACGCTCCGCTGTCCACGAGCCGCTGCAAATACGCGCGCACTGGCTCACGAATCACGCGTCTTGCTCCGCGGCCAGCAGAACCGGCAATGGCGGGCCGACGAATGTTACGCCGCGCCGTGCGAAGACGCTCTCAATTTCGGCTGGCGGAGCCTCGACCGGCGGGCCGGCGAGCGGGGCGCTCAAGGATTGAAATGCGTCCTCGATGCCTCCCGGGCTATAGATGTGCAAGATGCGCGCGGAAGGGGTCTGCACCGCAAAGCCGTGTTGCAGACCGCGCGGCAGAAGGATCGCCTCGCCTGCCTTACACAAAGTGCGCTGCAGTCCTAGCTGAAAAAGCATCGAGCCTTCCAGGATGTACCACGTCTCATCCTCCCGAGCGTGTATGTGCAAGGGGGGCTCATCTCCCGGTCGGAGCAAAGCCTCGCCGAACGAAAAGGCCCCGCCGTTCTCCGCACCGAGCACGTGCCAGGTCATCACGGCGCCGAGGCACTGCTCAGGAGAGTGGTGTTGCCCAACGGGCCTTGTCAGGTGCGTTTCATTGTCGTGTGTTTTGTTCATGAGCCGAATGTACGATCTCTCCTGAAATGGGGGAAACAGTTCGTTTTTGTGGCAGCTACAATGGGCGATTGTGAATGTGGAGTTGCGTCATCTGCGCTCGTTCTTGGTGCTGGCTGATGAGTTGAACTTCACCAAAGCCGCAGCTCGGCTGCACATGGTGCAGCAGGCGCTCAGCGCGCAGATCCGCCAGCTGGAAGAAGAGCTGGAAACCACGCTGTTCGTTCGCACCACCCGAAAAGTCGAGTTGACGGAAGCCGGGCGAATCCTGTTGGAGGAGGCTCCGGTAGCGCTGCAACAACTCGATTCCCTGCTTCAAAGCATCCGGCGGCGAGCCGCTGCTTCGGGCTCTCTAACGTTGGGACTCTTGGCGACTTCGTTCTTGGACTTCACGCCCAAACTCTTGCGCGCCTTCGCCGCAGAACGTCCCAACGTTAACATTTCCATCCGTAATGTAGCGTTTAGTGATCCCACCGGGGGAGTCAAGGACGGCCTTTGCGACGCAGCCCTTGTTTGGGAACCCTTCACCCTCGGCGACTTGGCCTGCGAAGCGCTCTTCTCGGAACCGCGCGTAGCGGTTCTCGCTTCCGACCATCCGCTGGCGCGGCTGGAGAGTATTCCAGCTGCACTGCTCGCGCAAGAACCCTTTGTCTGGGTGGAGCAGTTGGACCCGGTGGCGCGCGACTATTGGACTCTCGCAGACCAACGCGGCGGGAAGCCGCCTAATGTCGGCGCCCGAATCACCGGCTTCGAAGACCTATTTGCAGTTGTGCGGGCCGGTCAGGCCGTTGCCTCAAGTCCCGTCTCGATCGCCGGGGCTCTGCCCTGGAACGACCTGACGACTCGCCCGATTGAGGGTTTGAAACCTGCCGTGGTCTCCATTTGCTGGCGCCCTTCAGACCAAAACCTTTTTGTGGATGCCCTTGTAGCCTGTGCGCGCCGCCTGGCTGCAGATTTGTTCGTCACGCCAGTTGCGCGCGTGAGTTCTTGAGAGCTCCCACAACTGTGTGGCCCAGTCCGCTCCGGTCTTCAATGCTAAGGTGTCTGAATCCAGGCCGTCATGAACTTTCGACCGATTCTCTCCCTTCTGCTTCTGCTTCTCTGCGTGAGCTGTTCCCAGCAGCAGCGCCTGCCCAACATCGTCGTCATCTTCATCGACGACATGGGCTATGCCGACATCGGCCCATTCGGTGCGAAGTATCCGACGCCGAATCTCGACCGCATGGCTCAAGAGGGCCGTCGCTTCACCGACTTTCAGACCAGTTCGCCGGTTTGTTCTGCGTCGAGAGCTGCGCTGATGACTGGCGCCTTCAACCGCCGCGTCGACGTCGACGGCGCCTATGGGCCCTATTCAAACGAAGGGCTCAACCCCGACGAGACGACGATTGCCGAAATGCTGCGTCCGCAGGGCTACGCGACCGCCGTATACGGCAAGTGGCATCTCGGGGATCAGCCGAAGTTCTTGCCCGCCAATCAAGGTTTCGATGAATACTACGGCCTGCCTTACTCGAACGACATGTGGCCGCAACATGGCGATTACTATCCGCTGCCGCCGGAACTCGACGCTCGCAAGCGGAAATGGCCGAACTTGCCGATCATCGAGGGCACGAAGGTCGTCAACGACAACGTCACCGGCGCGGACCAAGCGTTGCTCACGCGCCAGTACACCGAGCACGCCGTCAGCTTCATCGACCGCAACAAAGACAATCCCTTCTTCCTCTACGTGCCCCACTCGATGATGCACGTGCCCATCTTCGCCAGCGACCGCTTCCTAGGGAAGAGCGGCGCAGGGCTCTACGCCGACGTCGTGATGGAGATCGATTGGTCGGTCGGCGAGATCCTCGAAGCGTTGCGCCGCAACGGTCTCGACAAGGACACTCTCGTCGTCTTCACCACCGACAACGGCCCCTGGCTGAGCTACGGCAACCATGCCGGTTCGGCGAAACCGTTCCGCGAGGGCAAACACACGATCTTCGAAGGCGGCAACCGCGTCCCGACGATCTTCTGGTGGCCCGGTAAGATCCCCGCCGGAACTTCGACGGACTATCTGGCCTCAACCATCGACATCCTGCCAACCGTCGCCGCGCTTACCGGCGCAGCGCTGCCCAACAAGGTCATCGACGGCCGGGACATTCGGCCGCTGTTGTTCGGCGAAGCCGGAGCGTCGTCGCCGCATGAGTACTTCCCGCTCTATCACAGCGGCGGGCTCAAGGCGATCCGTACGGAGCGCTGGAAGTTGATCTTTCCGCACCGCTATAACGCGCTCAAAGGGACTCCCGGCAAGGACGGCGCTCCCGGCGGTTACGTCCCGACGGACGCCACGCTGGAACTCTACGATTTGGACAACGACCCCAGCGAAACCACCGACGTCAAAGCCGAGCACCCAGAGGTCGTGGCCGATCTAGAAGCCGCGGGCCAACGGTATCGCGAAGAGTTAGGTGATCGGCTCACGCAAACAGAGGGCAGCGCCGTACGCCCAGCGGGCCAGATGCAAGAAGGCGACGAACGCTTGGAGTGGTAGCTACAGCCGTCCGTAGCGCTGCCGGTAAACCGCCAGCGAAAGAAACGCGCCGAACCCAAGGAGGACCCCGGCTGGTATTGCAGCCGCATCCAAGCCGAAGGCCGACAAGACCACGATCGTGACCGCCGCGATCCCGGTGGAGATCATGTCGCAAACGTACGTTCTTCTAAGCGCGCCCCAAATCATGGCGTAATTATACGCCTGCCCGGCGTGTATACTGTCGCCGGAGATGGAGAACTCGATGAGCAGTACTTTAAACCGCCGTGACCTAGTGTGTTTGAGTCTAGGAGCCGCCGCCTTTGCTGCCGCCGCCAAGCGATCCAATGGCGCCGACTTGCTTCCCTGGGGGCCCGGGATCAAGATCTCGCTGCAAATCCCCGGCGACTTCGACGACGACGATCTGACCTTCGCCAAGCAGATGGGCGTCGAGTACGTGTCCATCCCCACCGCCGGCGGTACGTTTGAGACCTTCGCCTCGCATAAGAAGCGCGTCGAGGACGCAGGGCTCAAGATCGCCAACATCGGCAACAGCAACGTCCACAACATGCCCGAGGTGACCTTGGGTCTGCCGGGCCGCGACGCCAAGATCGAAGAGTACAAGCAGTACATACGTAACCTGGGCAAGGCCGGTCTGCACTACACGACCTACGCCCACATGGGCAACGGCATCTGGAGTTCCGAGCGCGAAACGACTCGCGGCGGCGCCTCGGCCCGCGCCTTCCACCAGAAGGACGCCAAGGGCTATTGGGTTGGCGAAGTTTTCGAAGGCCCGCTGACCCACGGCCGCAAGTTCAGCCAAGAGGAGTTATGGGAGAACTTCAGCTACTTCATCAAGCAGGTTGTGCCCGTCGCGGAGGAAGCAGGCGTGCGCATCGGCATCCATCCCGATGATCCGCCGGTCCCGGAACTGGGCGGCGTACCGCGCAACATGTTCGGCACGTTCGACGGCTACGTGAAAGCGTTCGAGATTGCCGACAGTCCTAACGTCGGCATCTGCCTCTGCTGCGGCACCTGGATGGAAGGCGGCGCGCACACCGGCAAGAACGTACTCGACGCCGTTCGGGAATTCGCCAAGATGGACAAGCTGTGGAAGATCCACTTCCGCAACGTGAGCGGGCCCATCCCCGACTTCGTCGAGACCTACGTCGACGACGGCTACACCGACATGAAGCAACTGATGCGCACCTTGGTCGACGTCGACTTCCGCGGCATCCTCATCGCCGATCACGTGCCGACAATGGTTGGCGACCGCAAGACCGGCTGGGCCTTCAGCATCGGCTACATCCGCGCACTCTACGACATGGCCAAGGAAGAGCGAGGCAGAGCTTAGACTCTGCGTCAACGTCGGGCGTGCGTGTCATACCACCCAGGCACGACGGCGCCCGTTTTTTTTCGAATTGCCTCGCGGACGTAGCCGGACACCCAGCGAACGAACTTAGAACGACGGCGAGCTAGCAGGCCGCTATCGCCAAACAAATCGTAGCCCCAAAAGATCGCCCGATACTGGCGTAGCACTTCGCCTCGCGACTTCCACGCTCCGTCAAGTTCGGCGCCGAACACACCTGAGGCGCCACGCTCAAAACGGTGCTCGACATAGCATCCTTCGCGGGCCGGCTGCGGAAACTCCGTTCGAGAAAGCACGGCCGATTGCTCGACCGCTTGAAATTCCTTGTAGCCAAGGTTCACGAGCGATTCGATCTCTCGCGCCACGTTGATGAGCGACGTCTTATCCGACTCGACCGACAGGTAACGCGGCCGCTGCTGAAACCGGCTGAGCGCCTCGACACAGACCATGTCGGCGCCCTCAATGTCGATCTTCATGTAGTGCGGCATGCCGTGCTCCATCAGCACGTTGTCGAAATCCAGCACGGGAACTTCGAAACTTTCGCTTGGCGCGCCAAGCCGCCGATTGCGCTCCGCCCAATCAGCCGAAACCGTGCCCCATACCGAGCGCTGTATGTTCCTGTAGAAGGTGACTGTTTGAGGAAGATCCCTCCCTGCCCCGCCGACGACCGCGCCTTCTAGAATCGTCAGCCGGCCGTTAGCAATCTCCTGCTGGAACCTCTCGCGGCACAATCGCGCAAGCAGGGGATCCGCCTCGATACCGACGACGCGGAAGCCCTTCCGCAAATAGAAGCAGGTATCTTCGCCGCGATGCATGCCGACATCATAGATAAGGTCGTCATGTTCCGCGACGGTGACGAGAGACTGCATATCCGGCGACGACGATAGGTCTTGCTTCCTCGGATGAATCCAAGAGCCAGGGAAGAAAAAAGAGGGCAGGCTTTGCGGCCTGCCCTCGCTGATTCGCTCTAGTGACCTTCGTCGCCGGTCGCCACATCTTTGCGGCCTTCGGGCGGCGCTTCGCCTAGGGCAATCTTCGCGCCAACGCTGATCAGGTTTCCTTCCCCCGGCCCTTGGAAGAACGTAAAACCTTGGCGATCGCGCCAGGAGGCCGGTCCGGCCAGATACTTGCCCGCCTTCAACGTTTCGTCATGAATCCTTGTGACCAACTTCGTATACGGCGGGCTATCGCGCGCAAATCCGCTGAAGCTGCCCAAGTCGCCGCTGGCAGCGAAGACGATGTCGACGCCCGGCACGGCGGCGATCTTATCTGCAATGGCGACGCCGGCCGGATTCTCGATCATCGCCACGATCATCAAGTTGTCGTTGATCGTTTGGCGATAATCGCTGCCCCAAATGCGTCCGTACTGGCCGCTGCCCTGGCTGCGTTTGCCGATCGGCGGATACTTAGCGAACTTCACCGCGTTCATCGCTTTCTGGGGATCGTCGACCATCGGGACGATGATGCCTAGCGCGCCGATGTCCATCGCCTTTTGGATGTCGCCCTCGGTCGCGTCGGGCACGCGGATGAAGGGGATAGCCGGGGCGTCCTTGCAGGCCCAAATCATTTTCGCGACCTCGTCGTAGGTCAGCGGGCTGTGCTGCATCTCGATCCACAGAAAATCAAATCCGGAGTTGGCCATCGCGCAATAAATGTTGGGATCCGACGTATTGATCGTTCCGCCAACGACTTGCTTGCCGGCTGCCAGCTTCGTCTTGACCGTGTTGTACATGCGCGTCTTCTGCGCCTGCGCCGCCGACGAGAACGTCAGGCAGAACAGGGCAATAAAAATGATGGGGGCTCGCTTGAGCGTCATGGCATCTTCTCCTTGGCCCTACGGGCCGAAATCAGTTTTCGGCGTTAGTATAGCCTCCAGCACAATCCGCCGCAGAATTGCCTGCCCGGCGGCGTCGGACGTATACTCAACCTCGCGGAGTATCCTCCGTTAAACCATGCCGCGTCCATCATTTCCCGGATTTTCTCCCCCGCCTCAAAGCCGCCGCGCGTTTGTCCAATCCCTCTGCGGAGGGTTCGGCGCCGTTGGTCTCGCCGGAATGCTCAGCCCCACGCTGGCGAGCGCCGCGACCACGCCGATCGGCCCGCACTTCGCGCCCAAGGCCAAGCACGTCATCTTCCTGTTCATGACCGGCGGACCGTCGCACATGGATATGTTCGACCCGAAGCCCGACCTGCTCAAGTACCAAGGCCAGCGGCCTGACTCGGTCGACCTGCGCACCGAACGCATGACCGGCGGCTTGCTGCCCTCGCCGTTTGAGTTCAAGAAGCACGGCCAGAGCGGCACGGAAGTCAGCGAGCTATTGCCCGAGTTGGCCGGCACTGTGGATGACATGTGCGTCATCCGCTCGATGTATACGTTCAACCCGACGCACACGCCTGCCAAGAACCTGATCCACTCGGGCAACATCGCCTCGACGCGGCCGACGCTCGGCGCTTGGCTTTCCTACGGCCTCGGCAGCGAAAACGAGAACTTACCCGGCTTCGTCGTGCTCAGCCCTGGAAACGGCGGCAGCAGCATGTGGCGTTCCGGCTTCTTACCCGCCGAGCACCAAGGCACGCACTTCGATAACAGCGAAGTCGATCCCGAGAAGATGATCCGTTATCTGCGGAACACCCATCTCGACGCCAAGGCCCAGCGCGAACAACTCGACCTACTCGGAGCCATCAACCAGCAGCATCACGACGCGATCGGTCAAGACGCCTTCCTGGACGCGCGCATCCAAGCGATGGAAACCGCCTACCGCATGCAGTTCGAGGCGCTCGACGTCTTCGACGTCCGCAACGAGCCCGAGAGTATTCGCGAAGAGTACGGCACGACGCCCTTCGCCAACGGTTGTTTGCTAGCCCGCCGCCTGGTCGAACAAGGCGTTCGCTACACGCACATCTACTACGGCCCTGGACAGCCCTGGGACGACCACAAAGACCTCAACAACAATCTGCGCGGACGCTGCCCTGACATGGACCGCGCCTCGGCCGCTCTGCTGCGCGATCTCAAACGCCGCGGCCTGCTGGAAGAGACCTTGGTCGTATGGGGCGGCGAGTTCGGACGCACTCCGGTCTCCGAAGCCGGTGACGGCCGCGACCACAACCCCTACGGCTTCACCATGTGGATGGCCGGCGGCGGCGTGAAGGGCGGCATGACTTACGGCGCGACGGATGACTTCGGCTTCCAGGCGGTCGAGAATCGCGTCAGCATTCACGACCTGCACGCGACGATCTTGAATCAGGTCGGCTTCGACCATACGCGCCTGACCTACCGCTACGCCGGACGCGACTTCCGGCTCACCGACGTCGAAGGAATCGTCGTGAAGGAGTTGTTGGCTTAATGCGCCCGCTGTTGGTTCTCCTCGTTGGCGCATTCGCCGCCGGCTCTCTCGCTGCGCAGAACGCCGAGTTCTTCGAGAGCAATATTCGCCCGGTGCTGGTCGAGAAGTGCGTCATGTGCCACTCGTCTAGCCTCGACAAGCCTATGGGCGGCTTGCGCCTTGACTCGCGCGAAGGCATGCTGACCGGCGGCGCTTCCGGTCCGGTTCTCACAGCCGGAGATCCCGACAACAGTCTGATCGTCGAAGCGCTGACCTACAAAGATGCGGCGTTGAAGATGCCGCCCACCGGCAAGCTTTCCGAAGCGGTCATCGCCGACTTCCGCACTTGGATCCAGAACGGCGCCGTCGATCCGCGCGTTGAACAAAAGGCTGCGGCCGGGCCGCCGGCCAAGAAGAAACAGAACGGCCCCGGCACGCCGATCGCCGAAGGCCGCAAGTGGTGGGCCTTCCAGCCGCTGCACGAAGTCCTCGCGCCGCAACCGAAGCGCCAGGGCTGGTCGCAACGCAAGATCGACCCCTTCGTCTTAGCCAAGCTCGAAGAGAATGGCCTGCAACCTTCGCCCCAGGCCGACAAACGTACGCTCATCCGACGCGCCTACGACGATCTGATCGGTCTGCCGCCGACGTATGAAGAGATCGAAGCGTTCGCCAAGGATACGGATCCCGACGCCTACGAGAAATTGATCGACCGCCTGCTTGCCTCGCCGCGCTACGGCGAGCGTTGGGGACGTCACTGGCTCGACGTCGCCCGTTGGGCCGAAGATCATCCGACGCGCGAATCGACGAACCAGCCGCATCCTTTTGCCTGGCGTTATCGCGATTGGGTGATTGAAGCGGTCAACAAAGACATCCCTTACAACCAGTTCATCCGTATGCAATTCGCGGCGGACTTGATGCCTGGCTTCAAGCCCGACGACATGCGCGCGCTGGGATACATCGGCAATTCGCCGATCTATCACAAAGACCCGCGCATCTCGCGCGACGTCACCGAGACGCTGGCCAGCGACGAGTGGGATGAACGCCTCGATGCCGTGTCCCGCGGCTTGCTGGGCATGACGGTCGCTTGCGCGCGTTGCCACGATCACAAGTTCGATCCGATCACCAACAAAGACTACTACGCCATGGCCGGAGTCTTCGCCAGCTTGCGCTTGGTCAAACGTCCCATCGTCGCGATGGACCCCGCCAAAGCCGACAAGTTGGTCTGGGACTACGAACGTCTGGTGCGCGAGAAAGGTCAACTCGGCAACCTCGGCGAACTCGACACCATCGCCCCGGAAGTCCACCCGATCGTCGCCAAGATGCGCGAAGACGTGAAGTCCTTGCAAGAGGAACTCAGCAAGGACCCCACGCCGATGACCCACGCGGTGATCGACGCCGGCATCTGGATCGACGGCAACACGCCGACCGTCACTTGGATCGATGTTCGCCCCGGACAGCCGCGCGACCTGCCGATCTTCATTCGCGGCAACGTAGCCAACACCGGCGAGATCGTTCCGCGGCGATTCCTCGAAGTGTTCTCCGACGGCAAGCCGGAACCCTACAAGCAAGGCGCGGGGCGTTTGGAACTAGCGGACAACATCGTCGGCCGGGCCGGCCCGCTCGCCGCGCGCGTTTGGGTGAATCGCGTTTGGGGACACCACTTCGGGACCTACATCGTCGGCACTCCCTCCGACTTCGGAACGCAGGGCCAGAAGCCGACGCATCCCGACTTGCTCGAAGACCTGGCGGCGCGCTTCGTCGAGAACGGCTGGTCGTTGAAGTGGTTGCACAAGGAGATCATGCTGTCGGCCACGTACATGCAGTCCAGCCGCCTGCGCGAAGACGCCGACACGGCTGACCCGACGAACCAGTGGATGTGGCGCCTGACGCCGCGCCGCTTGGACGTCGAAGTCTGGCGCGACTCGATCATTCAGGCTTCGGGAGAACTAGACCTGGCGATGGGCGGTCCCTCCGATAGCGCCACGGGCGAAGTATCGCGGCGCACGGTCTACTCCGAGATTCGCCGCAGCGCCTTGAACCCGATGCTGCAGCTTTACGATTTCCCGGACGCCTCGCAGCACCAGCCGCAACGGCAAGAGACCACCACTCCGCTGCAGCAACTGTTCGTCATGAACAGCGACTGGATGGAGCGGCAAGCCGCGAGTCTTGCCGCTCTGGACTCGGGCGTCGCCGACGACGCGGCGCGCATTGAGGCGATGTACCGCCGCACGTTCAGCCGCGACGCGACCGAGAAGGAAGTCGACTTGGGTTTAGCTTTCCTCAAGCAACGGAAGACTGAAATCGGTCACGAACCTTGGGAAGAGTACGCCCAGGCGCTGCTGGGTTCGAACGAGCTGATTTACTTCCATTGAGGACAAAACCGTGTCCCGGCGTGTCTGGAGTTGACCTTTAGGGGGTTCGAATTGGCTGCCGCTGGCCGCGAAAGGCCGCCGTCGTGTCAATTTTGTCCGCGATTGTCCGCAGTTGTCCGCGTTTTTCCGGGGTGAAACGGTCTAAGTTGTTGAGAACGTGGGACGCACCCCATTCGCGGCGAGGTTGATCAGACATTTCGGGACGAACGGCTTATGCGTTCGAGCAGGACGCAGTTTGGCATTGCGAAGGGACGTTGGGCGCCGGATTTGGCGAAGTTGGTCAATTGAGGGCCAAACGCCCAAAGGGCCCCTCAGATGAGGAGCCCTTTGGGACGCAGGTCGGATTCCCTTCCAAGCGGGGAACCGGAGATGTCTTTGGGTCGACCCTAGTTTCTGTTTCGCTCTTACGCTGCGGCTCGTCTGGCCTTGACCGCGCGCCCCCGACACTGTTCCCACTGCAGTGGAGCCCCTGGCCGTGTCCGGAACAACCAGGGATCTTCTAATTCAGGTATAGCATGGGGGTCCAAATATTCTGGGGGATTCAGGGTTGCCTGCGGTCCGCGATCTCACATAGTCATCTTCAAAAACTGGGCGTTGTCCCCCTTTCCGGAAATATGGGCGGCGGCGCTAGACCAGGGGTATTCGGCGGGGTCTCCGACGAGGCCGGCGCGCAGCGGGTTGAGGTCCACGTGGGCCAGGGCCGCGATCAGCCGCGAGGGTCCTAAAGGGCTGGAATAGAAGCGGTTCTGCCACAGGTGTCCGCTGCGGCGGTAGCGCCGGTTGAAGTACATGGCGTAGCGCCAGTGAGCTTGTCCGAGGGCTTTGGCGAGCGAATTCGAGCGCCGGGGAATGCCGATGACCTGGACATGATTGGTCATCAAGCAGAAGCCCAGGATGGAGAGTCCGAACAGCTCGGATTTTTCGCGCAGGATGGCCAGGTAAAAGCGGCGGTCGTCGTCGGTGAGGAAGATGTCTTGGCGGTCGTTGCCCCGCTGAGTGGCGTGGTGCGGAACCGCCTCCGCTACCACGCGCGCTTGTCGCGACATGTTTGGTGCGGCCTAGCTTAGCAGAGTTGCCTGTCACCGAACGCCCAGGCGTAGACGCGGAGCGTAACGAGGTCCTCCGTGTCGCCGCTGACTTCGAATGTTGAGTTGATGATTGGACGTTTGTTGGCGCCGGTGCAGCATTGGACCAAGGCGATGCTGTTGTACCTGCGCCATTCGCCGGGGAGCGCGCAGTCGCAGCCGGCGGAGGTTGCCGAGCCGGAACGGTTCTCCTCGGTGCGCCGTGCGGTATGCTACTGCGGGCTGTGCGCGGCGAAGTTGCTGTTATGCTTCCTCATGGCTGGTTCTCCTTTGCATCACTTCGAATGCGCTATGCAGCTTACCGCTGCTTAAGCAGAACCAGCCGTCTCATCCCATCTGTCCCTCGGGTTCTAAGGTGCCTGTCCCTCGGGCTTCCTCGGGTTTCCTCTGTGGTTCTTCATCTCGGTTTTGATGTCGCCCAAAGTCCCCTTGAGCTTGCGAAAGAAAGGGCCATTCCTCCTTTCTTCTGAGGTACGGATGCCCTCAATGAGCTGAAGTGCCTGACTCCTCAACAGTTCATTTCCAATTGAAGAGGCGGATTCATCGAGCAGCCGCATGAGTTCCGGATCGGCGGACACGGGATAGCTTCGGCCCGCCTGCATAGATGAGAACACAATCAGTATGTCGTACTTCTCTCTTTCAGATTCCAGCTTCCGTTTTCCCGGTTCTGGCCCAGCAAGACGCTTCGTCAAGATCGGGACGACGCTAGCTCCATTCTGCGCAACCTCAGACGCAAAACTACCGTGGTGGAACAAGCGTTGGTTCAACAGATAGATGTCGACTTGCTCCTCAAGGGAATATTCGTGAAAGACCTCCAGCTGCTCGTCCGGGCGCATTGCGAAAAAGTCCGCGTACTTGCCCAGGTCCACCCCCCAATTGCAGCCACAAGTCGCTACCAGGCACAAGGCCGCAAGAACTCGGACCGCAGCTAACCGTCGAGCAGCGCCACGCATACTCTTCACCAACCGCTCCAGCCTTGTTGGTTGAGGTCGTTCGCAACGCTTGTTCCAAAGGCCATCGCATCGACTTCCAATGGCATATGCTGGCGCGCGCCCCAGATACTGAGGCTAAAGGGGACGGAGCCCAAAAAATCCCGCGCTTGGTCCTTAACCATCTCCTGCACAACAGCTTACGCCCTTCCAGCGCCTGCAGCGAGCGCCTTCGGCTTTGCCGACCTTCCTCGCGGACGCCACTCCATGTCGCGCTCGAATCTTCGCTCCAATTCGCGACAAAACGCTGCGTCCGCGTAGGGCGTGCCCGCCGCCGTCGCTCGTCGCAACTCCTGCTCCGCCGACTCGCTCTGCCGGCGCTTCAACCGCTCCGCCCAGCCCTCGCAGAGCGCTAACTCCGCCAGCGTCTCGGACGCCAGCAAGCCCGTCTCGTCGCGCCCAGTCGCGTGCGCCCGTGCGCTCGACCACTCCCATGCCGTCGCCTCTCCCGTCATCCTCGCCCGCACCGGATTCAGGTCCACATACAGCAGCGCGGTCTCCAGCCGGTTCGGCCCCAAAGCGCAAGGGAAACCGGGACAGCCTCAATTCGAATCAGTGCTCTCCACAAGTCGTTGATTTCACTAGATCGACGGTGGGAGTAGTCGTGGTGCGTAAGTCAGCACTCTGACGGTAAGAGGTTGATTCACTTAGACTTGTGAGCTAGAAAGAGGTCGCCACGAGTCAAAATTGAGGCTGTCCCGGTTTCCCCCGGTTTCCCCCCGAGGCTTCCCGGTTACACAGCAGTTTCCTGCCCGCTCATCCGTTTTTCGGTTTTCCTCAAGAGCTGTCATTCCTGAGAGGCGATGACCGTTTTCCAGGTCATTCGAAAACCCGGCTTGAGTACGAACCCATGTCCTCGAACGTAGAACATGCCCACACCAGGGATGCCG
The DNA here is from genome assembly GCA_963805925.1 of uncultured Acidobacteriota bacterium. Classification (GTDB taxonomy): domain Bacteria; phylum Acidobacteriota; class Terriglobia; order Bryobacterales; family UBA6623; genus CAMPKL01. Next base: position 57,288 of record CAWDWB010000010.1, on the reverse strand, counting down.
CGCCCTACATAGGTCTCGACGGTCGTTCGGGTTTCGGTCGGCAAGCTGCCGATTCTTATGGAAGTTTGGCTCCGAGTGACCGGAGCTGACGCGCTCTGTTCTACGCCCATCGTCGTCGCAATCCGCTCTAGAGTCAGAGAAACGTCGGCGCGTTTTCTGCCGGAATCAAACGACAGTTCCAGAAATTCAATGCCGACGACGTAGTGCTCGCTTGTTCCTTTATAAAACTCAAATCGACGAATCCGACCGTTGAGCACGGCGCCCTTCGGCAGAACGGTGTCCGTGCCATAGCGGACATTAGTCGTTAACTCCGCCCTGACCGGACTTCCAACCTGGGTTGTGTCCGAATCGATCGGCGTTATCAGCCGAACCGGAAGACGCAGGCCATCTGGGAGGTCAACATCCTCAATCTCTTCTACTTTTTCGACGTAGAACTGCGACGTAGAGTCGTCGAAAGACAGCGTCGAAGAGCCGACGAACGAACGACAGTCCTTATACTCCGTCTCGTTCACGCTCTCCACGCCAGTCGTCAGCAACATCGTCAGCCGCGCCCGCAGAGGAACGATGAAATCTTCGGAGTTGAGCTGCAGCGTTTGGTAGTCGATTTGGGTCGTAAATTCATCGACGCCGACATAGTCGGGAATGTCGTCCGCGCGAACCGTCAGCCGCCGAAGTTCATCGCTATCGGCCGCTGCCCAGAACGAACCGAAATAAGGTACAACGGCGGTCTGTCCCTCGTTGCTAACGCTGTATCCGCTGCGAAACAGCTCTACCTCGTAGTCATACCGCCGGACTCGCTCGCCGCCGACGAATTCTTCGCCGGCGTACTCAATTCGCCCGGCGTTGTTGACGAAAATACTGCGAGCGTGGCCGGCAAAAGACCCGGTCGACACGGTGCCGTGCCCAATCATCTTCGCTAGGGGACGATCTTCGAAGCGCGTGCTGTCGGGGAAGGCGTAGAGTTCTTTGCCGTCGACGATGGCGACTTCAAGAGCGACCGCATCCGCTGCATCCATGGGGATATCTAGGTTGGCCACCTCAACTTCGCTTCCTCCTTCTCGGTAACTCCGCAAAGCGGCTCCTCCGTCGTGTTCCCGCAGCTTCTCGATCTTCTTCGCGAGCTTCTCCCGTGCTTTTGCGCCGAGATGAGCGCGACGAATTTCCATCTGGCAGGTGTAGTTGGGTTGTTGCTCCAGGCTGCCGCGTATTCGGTTTTCGATGCCGATCAAGTGGCGCAGCTGATCTTCAAGTAGCGGAGAGGGGGGCGGCGTCTGAGCCAAGACCGGCGCGGCCCACAACCAGCCGCACAGGGCGGCCACAGCGAGCAGTACCAAGCGCTGGTTTGGTTGATTTGTCATCACGCGGCCTGGCCATTAGGCGCGGTTGCTGTCTGGCGAGCTTTTGTTGTTTAGGTGAACTGACAGCATCCTAACATAGGCTTTCTAGCGGGCTGTTGGAGAGACAGCGCCTAGAGCGAGAAGGGCAGTTACCGGCGACGGATCGCTTGCACCCCCTGCTAACCGGAAATCAGAACGGCCCGCTCTTTGAGCGGGCCGTCTTCGTTTTCGGAGCCATCTCGCAGTGCCGGTTTCCCTTCGCGGCGAACGGTCCGTCGGGCCGCGGCGAGCCCCAGAAGCCGCTCAACATCCGAGAGTATCCGTTTTTTCTGCCAAGACGCCGGCATGGTCCGACTGAATCAAGGGCTTAGGGCGCGTTTTGTGAGGCGCGTTGTGGGCGACATGCGGCGTACGGGATGGAGCGGGGCGCGGGCGAAGGGGATACCAGCTGGGGAGCGGGTTTGCGGCGGCCTGCCGTCCAAAACCATGAAATACGCGAGGCTATCGCCGAGCCCCTGTGAAATCGCAATTCCAACAGTGCAGTCCTGATAGCATTCGGGAGGAGGCTCAACATGGATCCGAATGCGCTTTTGAAGCAGATGCAGGAGCTGAGTGATCGCGAGCGGGGCGTCATCGCCTCTTGGCTCAAACGGAAACCCGTCGCTCAGGACGTCAGTCAACAGTTTCGAAAGCAGCTCACTCTCGGACAACGGCTGGCCGACAGAGTTGCCGCATTCGGCGGAAGTTGGACGTTCATCTTCCTGTTTCTCGCCGGCATGATGATCTGGATGCTGATCAATAGCCGCACCGCCGCGCCGTTCGATCCCTTCCCGTTTATCCTGTTGAACCTGATACTTTCGTGTTTGGCTGCACTGCAAGCGCCGGTGATCATGATGAGCCAGAATCGGCAAGCGGCGAGAGATCGCTTGGACGCGCACTACGACTACGAAGTGAATATGAAGGCCGAGATGGAAATCATGGATCTGCACGCCAAGATCGACAAGCTGCGCGACTCGCAGTGGGCGGAATTGATCGCCCTGCAGCAACGCCAAGTGGAACTGCTGGAAGAGATACGCGGAGGCGAGACGAAGCGCTTGTGACGGATCGCCCTGCAGCATTGCCCGAAGCGGCCCCGCGGATCGCGCTCCCGTGGATTGTCAGGCTGCGCTACGGGCTCGCTTTCGGTCAAGCGGCGACGGTGCTCGGCGTCCACCATTTTCTGGGGATCGATCTGCCCCTTGGGTGGATCTTGATCTTGCCGGCGCTGACATTGGCGAGCAATCTTTGGCTGAGCCGCTGGGGTTCTGAAGCCGATGCCGCCGAGGGCGGCAACGCGTCAGGCGTACTGGCAAAAATTTTCGTCCTGGACACGCTGTGCCTAACAGGTGTCTTGATGCTGAGCGGCGGTCCGTATAACCCGTTCAGCCTGCTCTATCTGGTGGCGATCACCTTGTCGGCGACGATCCTGAGCAAGCAGCAGACTTGGGCCTTGGGCGCTTTGGCTACGGTTTGTTTTGGCTCGCTGTTTTGGATCTACTGGCCTATTTCAGTGCTGGAGATGCATCGCACGCAGCCAGGCCCGAATCTGCACCTAATCGGCATGTGGATCGGCTTTGGCGTTGCCGCGTTCTTGATTGCGATGTTCTCGGGAAAGATTTCCGAGTTGTTGCGCGAGCGCGAGGCGTCGCTGATTGAGTTGCAAGAGGAGTTGGCCAAGAAAGACCGGTTGGCTTCGTTGGTCACGCTCGCGGCCGGCGCCGCGCATGAGCTGAGCACGCCGCTGGCGACGATCGCGGTGGTCGCCAAAGAAGTGGAACGCTACGCCGCCCAACAAGAGGATGAAAAGTCCGAAGCGGTCGACTCGCTGGCCGAAGACAGCCGGCTCATTCGCACGGAGGTCGAGCGCTGCCGCCAAATCCTCACACGCATGAGCATGGAAGGCGCCGAGCCGGCGGGCGAAGCGTCGGTTGAAGTCGAGGTGAGCGACCTTTTGTCATCGACTCTCGCTGAGTTCGGTCCGAGCAGTCGCGTCCGCAGCAAGATCGCCGAAGAAGCCGAAAGAGCCAAGCTGGTCATCCCGCGCCGCGCCGTGGAGCAGGCGTTGGTCGCGCTGATCAGAAACGCCGTCGACGCCAGCGCCAACCGTGCAATGGTGACCGTCTCGGCGGCGGTCGACGGCGGCATGCTGCAATTGATTGTGGAAGACACCGGCGGAGGCATGGCCGAGGAAATTTTGCGTCACGTGGGCGAGCCTTTTTTCACCACCAAAGAACCGGGCAGCGGCATGGGGCTGGGCGTGTTTTTGGTGCGTACGCTGGCTCATCGTCTGGGCGGCGGACTGACCTTTGAGTCGGCGATTGGCCGCGGGACGCGAGTGACGTTTGAGCTGCCGCTGATATGAATCAACCAGAACGAGCCGTGCTGGTCGTCGACGACGACGATATCTTTCGCAACCGCCTGGCGCGCGCCATGGCGTCGCGCGGTTGGGAGGCTAGCGAAGCCGCAGACGCCGACAGCGCTCTGGAACAGGCGGCGACAGCACAGTCCCGACTTAGCGATCGTCGATTTACGTCTGCCGGAAACGAGCGGATTGGAAATCGTTCGACGGCTGCGTGCGCTCGACGACACCATCTGCATCATCATGCTCACCGGCTATGGCAGCATTGCGACGGCCTTGACCGCCACCAAACTGGGGGCTGACCACTACCTGACGAAGCCAGCCGACGCCGATCAGATCGTGCGCGAATATGAGCGGATCACCAGCGGCCAGGAGGCATCGACGGAGGTACCTGAGGACGTGCAGGCGCCGAGTTTGGCACGCGTAGAGTGGGAACACATTCAGCGCGTGCTCGCCGATTGTGACGGCAATATTTCGCAGGCGGCAAAGGTGCTCGGTCTGCACCGGCGTTCACTGCAACGCAAGCTGTTCAAGTATCCGCCGGCTGTCTAGAACAGGAACTGCGTGCCGAGGACGACTTGATAGTCGGACTCAAGCTGCGGGCCGTCGAGATTCTGGTAGATCGGGCGCGAGACTTCGAGGGCTAGGCGTATTTGACCCGGGCGCGAGCGCTTGAGGTAGGTATTGATGCCGGCGCCAATGTCGACGCGCTTGCCGCCGCGCAGATCGCTAAACACCGTGGGAACCATGCGCATCATGACGGCTCCGGCGAATGCCGGGTCGGCGCCTTTGATGTTGCCCCAACGCTCGGACGTCAGGCGAAGCGAAGCGCTGACTCGATTGCCTAGTTTGCGCGCGGCCCAGCTCGTCGCCATAAAGCGATTGCCGAGTCGGTAGCTATTGTCGTTTTCGCCGCTGCGCACCGTGCCGCGGACTTGGGCGCCGCCCGACCAGTTGTCGCTCTCAGCCAAGTAGGTGAGGCCCGGCAAGAAATCGAACGTGCCGGACCCCAGCTGCATCGGATAGGGCAGGCGCGTCTTGTTGGGCGCCGAGGCCGGCGTCACATCCTGTTCGCTGATCGAGCCAGTCGGCAGGCTGACTCCTAGATTCAGATGGACCCGCTGGCGGCGTGAATCCGCCAGCAGGACCATCGCAGCGACCGACGTGTCGCCGACTCCCCTCGACTCCGTCGTAAACATGCCTCCTGGGCGCGTTTGGTGATCCATGGTGCTGCTGAGGATGTTGACCATGCCCATCAAGGTGACGCGGTCAGCAGGTGCGTACATCACGCCGAGCATATGCATCTGCATCGGCATGCGTAGGGGCGTCACTCGAAAGTCATAGCCAGTAGGCGAGAGGATGTCGGCATTGTCGACGCGGTCAGTGCCGATGCGGCTGTCTTCCATGCCCATGTACATCCAGCGGTAGGAGAGCATGACCTCGCCCTTTTCGTGAGTGTGGTCGCCCATGACGCCGATGGGTGCGTGTCCATCGGGGCGGGCGCTGGTCCATTTGGTTTGGGCGGAGGCGATTGAGGTGAGGGCGAGAGTGACAATCAGCAGTTTAGACATGAACACTCTTAGGCTACCGGCCAGGACCGGGCGGACGAATGCGGCAAATCGTCGCACCACAGCGGGACGTATGTGCCCTGTCGAGGTTGAACGACGACGGCCCGCTCCAGGGAGCGGGCCGTCTTGCTTCCAGGCCGGCAGAGCCGCCTAGCCCACGAGCTGCTTCTTAAGATGGTCCACCACGGCACAGTGCTCTTGCTGCGGACTGAAGAGGATGATCTCAGCGTTCTGGGTGACGGCCACTGTGTGACCGGCAGGCCAAAAGAAAAGGTCTCCGCCTTTGACCAAATCCTTGGATCCGTCTTTGTAGGTCACGGTGACCTCTCCCTCGATCAAATAGCCCCAGTGCGGCGCCTGACAGAGATCGTCTTCTAGACCCTTCAGCAGGGGCGCGATGTCGACTCCGGCAGCCATCGAGAAGTATTCTCCGGCCATTTTGCCGTAGGCGGTCGCATCGCCGAAATCGGTCTGTTGGCGCGCGACTGCGCCGGGGATGTTGATCTTTTCAGGAATGTCGGTTTTTGAAATTCGCATGGTTGTAATCGTAGGACGGGTCCGATGGTAGCAACTGAGTTGTGGCGGCACACGGTCTCTGGCTCAGTTAGAGGCCGTTACTCCGGCTCAGTCCCTCGAAATCAGATTGAGGAGAACGCTCCCAACGATGAGTGCGACGACGATGATGATGGCGATCGTTGCTTTGCCTGCGGCGCTGACGTCGCCCCTCTGGTCCATGCGGCTGTGTACTCGGGGTATTCCTTGACAGCCTTCTCCAGGTACTGTCTGGCCTTATCGAGGTTGGCGGAAGGGCCTTTGTCGATCTCCTTCATCGCTTTCTCATATGCGGCCCTGGCCCTTTTCGGCGCGGCCAGGGACGTCGCGCTGACGGCGGAGTCGTCACCCAAAGGAGTCGGGATGTTCTTGCGGCCTCCGGGGTCTATCGGCAGCTGTCCCCAGCTGCGCTGATCCGGCACTTGCACCTGGGCAGCCGGCAAAGAAGCAGTCAACGAAACAACTACGAGAATCAAGCCTTTACGCAACATGGCGAGGGCTTGCTAGAGAACGCCGAGCTGCTGCCACTCGTCGAGCTGCGACTTGACGGATGCGGCGGCTGGCCCTTCCGGGTCCCACTCCAAGTAGCGCTTGAAGGCCGCTGCGGCCTCGGCGTACTCTCCCCGCTTGCCGTAGATTAGACCCATAATCCGTTGGGTCTGCGGGAACTGGCTAGCGGCCTCGGGGTCTTGCACCACTTCGCCGAGCAGCGCCATCGCCTCGTCATCGTGACCCGTTTCGTAACTGCACACCGCTTGATACCAGCGCATCGCGGTGTCTGCCGGATTGATGCCGAGAACGAACTTGGTTAACTCGGTCGCGTGGTCCCAATCTCGCTTGGCCATGTACAGCCGAACCAGGGCGTCATAAGGAGGAACGTAGCGTTTGTCCAACTCCACGGATCTTTCCAAGGCGACGATCGCCCCGTCGTGGTCCCCCGATTGCGCTTTTACCTGTCCGAGCTTGGTCCATGCGGCCGCATACTCGGGATACTCATCGATAGCCTTCTGCAGGTCCTTCATCGCCTTATCTAGGTTGGCGGCAGGGCCTTTGCCGAGTTCTTGCACCGCTTTAAAGAGCGAGGCTTTCGCTTTTTTCGGCGCGGCTAGCGACGTAGCGCTGATGACGGACCCCTCCGCGTCGCCCAAGGGAGTCAGAATGATCGTGCCGCCGTCAGTGATCGTATTGGAACGATAGCCCGAAGCGACGGCCCTTAGAGTACAGCCGACGGCGCCGCGCCAAGCCTGGTTCTTCTGCGCACCGCCGAGCGAGGCGTCCTGGTAGCCGTACTCCTGTTGTTGCACGAACACAGTAAACCGTCCCTTCGAATCGCTGAGGGTCTCGGACGCCTGTCCGCCGCAAACGTATTGGATCCGGACGGGCTCGGCGGGCGCCCCGCCGGAAGCCAGCATGACGTTACCCGAGACAGACATGCTAAAGGCCTGTTGTTGCCGGCTCCGCTCTTGCCGCTCTTGCGCTGCTCGCTCCATCTGCTCCCGCTGCTGCTGTTTCTGCTGCTGTTCCGGAGTGGGTTGCTGTTGCTGGCCAGCTGCCGGCGCCTGGGCGACTGCCGATGAAACGGCCAACGAAACAGCTATGAGAATCAATCCTTTATGCAACATGGGTGCGGCCTCCTAAATTACGCCGAGCTGCTCCCATTCGTTGAGCTGCTTCTTGACCGCTTCGGCGTCGGGGGCGTCTGGGACGAATAGCAGGTAGGCCCTGTAGTCAGCAGCGGCTTTGGCAAGCTGCCCGCGCCGGGCGTAAATGAGGCCCAGGAACAGATGACTTTGCGGGAACTGCTTGGCGGCTTCGGCGTCATTCTCAATTTCGCGAAAGAGCGAAATCGCTTCGTCGTCATGACCTAATTCGTAGGCGCAGCCGGCTAAATACCAGCGCATCTTGGCGACCGCCGGATTGATGTCGAGCACAAACTTGGCCAACTCGGTCGCGTGGTCCCAATCTTCCTTGGCCATATACAGCCAAACCAGAGAGTCGTAAGGGGGAAGGTAGCGTTCGTCCAACTTTACGGATCGCTCCAGGGCTGCGATCGCTCCGTAAGGGTCCCCGAGGTCGGCTTTCACTTGTCCGAGCTTGGTCCATGCGGTTGCGTACTCGGGGTATTCCGCGACGGCCTTCTCCAGGTACTGTTTGGCCTTCTTGAGGTGCTGTGCGGACTTTGCGGGTTTGGCGGAATGGCCTTTGTCGAGCTCCCTCAACGCCTTGCGCAACGCGGCCTTAGCCTCTTTCGGCGCAGCCAAAGATGTAGCGCTGACGGAGCCGTAGTCGCCCAAAGGATCGGGAATGTTCTCGCGGCCGATCGACTGTACCGACCTCCCCCAAGCGTCCTGCTCTTGCTGGAACGTCCCCGTGGCTCGCCGTTGCCCCTCCTGCTCTATTCGCTGGCGCATCTGCTCTCTATCCTGGCTGATCCTGCGACGGTTGCTGCTCTCCGCCATCTTGCGCCTGGGCCGCCAGTGAAACGGCGAACGAGACAACGAAGAGAATCAATCCTTTACGCAACATGGTCGAGGCCTCCGCCCCCGCCTAAGCAGCTTGCGGCTAAGCCGAGCGCCGGGACAAGCGACGAATAGCAACAGACTACTTTCATGGCTTCTGCTTTCCGTTCGGGTCGGGCTGCGGCTCAGCGTGGGGAATGTCCTTTACCGGCACGTCGAGCGTGCCGTAGCGGTTGGTGAGTCGGTCACGCACGATCAGGCGTATGGTCGCGGCTCCGGGCTTCAGCTCCCATCGATGGCTGATGTCGACCACTCCTATCTCGGCATATTCGCCTGTGGGATAGGGGATCTCTCTCGGAGCGCGCTGCATGCGGAATTGCGCGTCCGGCAGCTTGTCGACGATAGCCACGTCGACAGCGGCAGAGGATTTGCCGTCGACCTGTCGGAAGTGCAGCGCGTCGACCGAGATCTGCATGGTCATGCTGACCGTTTTGGCGTCGTCGAATTGGAGACGCGCATCGAGTTGCACGGCCGTCGATGCGACTGGATTGTAGACCGCGGCGCGCCACTGGTCTTCGGTCCAATCGAGAGGCTCGTCCGGCGGCGCCGCTGACATATAGCCGTCGCGGTGCTGCAGTTTGACGCCCTTGCGCGTGACGCTCACGTCGAGGTTGTGCCACTTGTCGTCGGGCTCGCTGTCGGCGTAGAAGCCCAGCGAGTAGGTGCCCTCGGAATCGGCGACGATCTCGTCTACGGCGTGACCCACGTTGTTGGTGTTCCAGTAGAAGCGGCCGCCGGTGATGCCGGCGAATTTGGCCATTGCCGGAGTCGTGTCGGCGCTGATCGCCGCGTTCGCCTTCTGGCGTTCAAAGGGGTCTCTGGGCTTCGCCTCGGATGCCCCGCCGCGCCTTGAGCCTCTCGACCGACATATCGGCTTGGGGTTGCATGCCGCGCGCATCGAACATGTACATCGTGATTCCTTGCTGGGCCATCCGCCGTGCAGTGTCGCGCACCGAGTTCCTCGTAGGATGTGGAGCTGCCGGCCGTGTCCTTTTCCAGGGATCCTGTGATCGACAGCATCGTGATGCCGCTGCCGAACCACACGAGGCTCTTGCGCCCGGGGATGCCGGCCAGATGATCGCCGAGCGCTTCGAGCAGGTCCAGCGTTGTTCGTAGTCTCGTTGCTCGTCGGCCGTTTGGTGGGCGCGCCGCTCGGTTTGGAGCAGCGCCACAATGATCTGTTCGGCACTTCAGTCTGAGCCTCCAACCGACGAGATCATATTTTCCATCTCGCGGGCCATATCGTCGATTTCCCGAACGTCGGCCCCGGCTGTTTGATCCGAGACTTCTCGATACGCGCCCGCAAGGAGTCGTCGTCGTCGGTGAAATCGTGCACCACGGTCAAGCCTTGTCCCACACATAGACGGCGACCCGCGGTTGGCAAGGAGCGCGTCTAGGTAGCGCATGGCCTGCGCCTTAACCCAGAGCTGCTCGCGCGGCTGCGTGTTGAGTGTATCGAGCACGATGGCGGTCACGTTGCGCGGCGGCCCGGGCGTCAGATCGGGAGTGTTGGTGAAAATGCCGGTCGGCAATTGGGGCGGCGCAATTCGTGGTTGCTCGCCGCCTTCGTAGCGGAACAAGGCCAGGTCGCGGGGGCGTCCTTTGTCCTTGACGACGATCTCTTCTTTCTTGAGATCGGTGACTGGGTTGCCGTCTTTGTCGATGGCGATGAGGGTGAACTCAACGAGCGTCGATTCTGCGCGAAAGACCGGAGTCTGGTCCTGCGCGGCGGCCGAGAGGGCGATCGCCGCCAAGAGTAACGCGATCAGGATGGTTCGTTTCATGCTTCCTCTTTGCCGCCGGCGTCTACGCGGCGGTTGCTGGCGATTGTACGGGCCTCTTTGTTCCATCATTCTGAAGACGCGGTCAGGCTCAGTCTCGCGGGATCAGATTAAGGACGTAACGCTGGCAACGATAAGTGTGGCGACGATGAGGATGACGACGCGTTTTGTCTCGCCCCAGCCGTGACGTCGCGGTGTACCTGTCTAAGCCCGAACGACCTAGTTCCCGCAGAGTTTCGTCATCGAGGTTCGCAGCAGCCGACGATTCGACCTTATCGAGGTTGGCGATCCCACGCAGTTGGTTGCGAACGGATTCATCGTGCAACAGAGTTCGGATCTCCGCGTAGGTTTTGTCTTTCGTTCATCCGACTGCTGGATCAACGTTGTGTGCAGTTCTGCGGTCTGATACGACGTGGTTGGCCGATTGGGCCGAGAACGATTGCGAAACCGAACGAAGCCCCAACAGAAGCGATAGTACAGACAAGCAGAGACTTTTCATTTGCAGCACTTTCCCTGGGCGCAGCGTGGGGAATGTCCTTCACCGGCACGTCGAGCGTGCCGTAGCGGTTGGTGAGTCGGTCACGCACGATCAGGCGTATGGTCGCGGCTCCGGGCTTCAGCTCCCATCGATGGCTGATGTCGACCACTCCTATCCTCGGGCATATTCGCCTGTGGGATAGGGGATCTCTCTCGGAGCGCGCTGCATGCGGAATTGCGCGTCCGGCAGCTTGTCGACGATAGCCACGTCGACAGCGGCAGAGGATTTGCCGTCGACCTGTCGGAAATGCAGCGCGTCGACCGAGATCTGCATGGTCATGCTCACCGTTTGGTCGTCGCTCGAATTGGAATCGCGCATCGAGTTGCACGGCCGTCGATGCGACTGGATTGTAGACCGCGGCGCGCCACTGGTCTTCGGTCCAATCGAGAGGCTCGTCCGGCGGCGCCTGCGACATATAGCCGTCGCGGTGCTGCAGTTTGACGCCCTTGCGCGTGACGCTCACGTCGAGGTTGTGCCACTTGTCGTCGGGCTCGCTGTCGGCGTAGAAGCCCAGCGAGTAGGTTCCTCGGAATCGGCCAGCAATCCCGTCTACGGCGTGACCGACGTTGTTGGTATTCCAGTAGAACCGGCCGCCGGTGATGCCGGCGAATTTGGCCATCGCCGGAGTCGTGTCGGCGCTGAGCGCTGCGTCTGGCTTTCAGCCGCTCATAGGGGTCATTGGGGTTCCCTCGGATGCTACTCCGCGCTTTGTAGTATCTCGGCCGTTGAATTGGCCTCTACCTGCATGCCGCGCGCGTCGAACATGTACATCGTGACCCCTTGCTGGGCCAAGCGCCGCGCTGTGTCGCGAATGAGTTCCTCGTGGGATATCGATCCTCCGGCCGTATTCTTTTCGAGGTTCCCCGTGATCGACAGCATCGTAATGCCGCTGCCGAACCACACGACGCTCTTGCGCCCGGGGATGCCGGCCAAATGATCGCCGAGCCCCTCAAGCAGTTGCAGTGTTGTTCGTATTCGTTGCTCGTCGGCCGATTGGTGTGCGAACCTCTCGGCCTGGAGCAGCGCCACAATCATCGGTTGGGACATTCTCTGAGCCTCCATCCATGAGATCAGATTGTCCATTTCCCGGGCCATGTCGTCGATCATTCCCAACGTCGGCGCCGGCTCCCGAATCGGTATATGGCCGATGCGTTCCCGCAGAGACGCGTCGTCATCCGAAAAATCGTGCACCACGGTCAAATCTTGTCCCAGCAGGTATACGGCAACGCGCGTATTGTCCATCAGCCCGCCTAGGTAGCGCATCGCTTGCGCCTTCACCCAAGTTTGTTCGCGCGGTTGCGTGTTGAGCGTGTCCAGCACGACGGCAGTGACATTGCGTGGCGCGCCGGGCGTCAGATCGGGAGAGTTGGTGAAAATGCCGATCGGCAACTGGGGCGGCGCAATTCGTTGTTGCTCGCCGCCTTCGTAGCGAAACACGGCGAGGTCACGGGGACGGCCCTTGTCCTTGACGACGATCTCTTCTTTCTTGAGATCGGTGACTGGGTTGCCGTCTTTGTCGATGGCGATGAGGGTGAACTCGACGAGCGTGGTTTCCGCGTTGAAGACCGGTGTCCGGTCCTGCGCGGCGGCTGGGAGGGCGATCGCTGCCAGAAGCCACGCTGTCAGGATGGTGCGTTTCATGCTGTAGGTGCGGCGGCGACGCGGCGCTGGATGGTGACTAGCAATCTGCGGTCCATCGACATTGTACGAGGAGAACGCTGAAACGGTTGCACTTAACTACCAGCGAGGGAGTTACGGCGCCGGTCCATTTGCACCGGGGCGGTCGATTACGAGCAGGCTGGCTAGACGGCGCGGCGTGCGGGGACGTAGCCGGCCAATAGTGCGGCAGCGAACGCGGTGAGCCGGAGTCACACTTGACGGGCTGGTTGTTTTCGCCGACAACCCAGTTCGGTGTTAAGCTGCAAGCGCAGTCATGCTCGGACTCACGCGACGGACGCTCGTGGTTGTTCTGGCGCTGCCCTTGGCGGCCGCGCCGCAGGATTTCGTTTGCGAAAACGCGGACAGCTGTACCGAGGCGTTGAAGATGGGCGTGCAAGGATCGCTCGAACGGCTCACCGCCCTGGCCGAGGGCGGCGATGCGGAAGCGCAAGTGAGGTTGGGCTTTTACTACCTCGGCAAATTTAAGACTCCGAGCCAGCCCAGCGGCGATAGCTGGTTGCAGGGGACCAAGTGGCTGCGCATGGCGGCAGCGCAGGGGAACCCGGAGGCGCTGTACTACCTGGCGGGAACCTTAATGGAGACGGACCGGCTGCGATTTTACCGTTTCGCGGCAGAGCAAGGGTATCCGCCGGCGCAACTGCAATTGGCATACTACTACTCGGGCAAAGGCGACTTGGTGCAGTTTCACAAGTGGTTTCAGCTATCCGTCGCAGCACTGCCGCCGACGTTCCGTGACGACGGGCCTTTCAAAGAGAACATTCGAAAAATGACGCCAGCGCAGATCGCGGAAGGCGACCGGTTGGCGCGCGAATGGAAGCCGAAAACCTGGGCGGAACTGCAGGCCACCGACGGCGTTAATTGATTAGGCGAGTGACCTGGCTAGCGACGCGGCGGAATGCGTTGCGCAGTTGTGAGGCGTCGGGGGCGTACACGTATAGACCTGTCGGTTCGCTCGATGAATAGAGGCTCGACGCTGGATCGTTGGCGATCATGCGCAGCAATTCATCGTCCGCGGGATAGTCCCTGCCGCCCATACCGATAGCGTATATCGTCGCCTTGATCGTCGGGTCCTGCCGAGCCCGGACGGCCGTATTCACGCTGAGGTTATCGGCGACGGGGTTAATGTTGCGGCCGCGCATGTCGATATTGGCGCCGGCGCTTCGCGTGGGCGTCACGGGTGTTCCCCTTGATCGGAGCGGAGGGATCGCTGTTTCTGCTGCCGGCCATCGCGCTGAAGGGCTATGCGGCGTTGATGACGCCCCCCGTGCTGGGTGTGGTGCGGATCGTCAAGATCGCCGAGAACAGCACGGACTATTCGCTGATGAATACGGTACGCGCGGCGCTCTATTTGCCGACGAGCCGCGACCTGAAATACAAGGCGAAGCAGGCCATCGACACGTTTTTTGTGCGTTTCGGCGACCTGCTTCAGGCCGGGCTGGTTTACGTCGGCGTCGAAGTGCTCCGCTTCGGCGTGCGGCAGTTCGCCATGGTGAAATTCGCCATGGTCCTGTTGTGGATCGGCGCGGCACTGGTGATCTACCGCGAACACAAGAAGCTTTCCGCGGAGTAGCTCGCTAGTCGCCGCCTCCCAATTTCTTTAACCGGCTGCCTCGGAACCAGGGGAAGAATGTCGGCACGAGCAGCAGCGTAAGCAGAGTAGAGCTGATCACGCCGCCGATGACGACGGTTGCCAATGGACGTTGAACTTCCGCGCCGGTCGAAGTGGCGGTGGCCATGGGCAATAGGCCTAGCGCGGCGACGATGGATGTCATCAAGACCGGGCGGAGGCGAGTAACCGCAGCATCGAGGCGGGCGCTTTTGAGGCCGAAGCCGTCTTCGAGACGCTTATTGATGGCGGAAACCAGTACCAGGCCGTCGATGGTGGCGATGCCAAAGACGGCGATGAAGCCGATGGCGGCAGAGACATTGAGATTCATCCCCCGCGCCCACAGGGCCGCGACTCCGCCAACGGTGGCGAAAGGCGCCAGCATCATAACCAGGGTCGCTTGCGAGACGGACCCGAAGGTCACGTAGCAAATCAAGAAGATCAGCAGCAGCGATGCCGGGGTGATGAACATCAGGCGGCGCATGGCGCGCTCCTGATTTTCGAACTGTCCGCCCCAGCGTAGGTAGTACCCGCTCGGCAGAGGCATGGCGGCGATGATGCGCTGTTGGGCTTCGGCGACGAAGCTGCCCAGGTCCCTGCCTCGGACATTGCTCTGAACGACGAGGCGCCGTTGGCCGTTTTCGCGCTGCACAACTTCGGGACTGGCCTCTTCGCGCAGATCGGCGACGTCGCCGAGCGGTACAAGCGAGCCATCGGCCGCCTGCAATTGGAGAGCGGCAAGCGCCTTGATGTTGGCGCTGTATTGTTTGGGCAGCAGAACAACCGCCTCGATGCGGCGACGGCCCTGGATGATTTCGGTGACGGGGCGACCGCCGATAGCGGCGGACATCACTTCTTGTACGTCGGAGACGTTGAGGCCGTACTGGGCAAGGCGGTCTCGCAGAATCTCGACGCGCCACTCGGCGGCGCCGGAGAAGACTTCCCGTTGCACGTCGGCTGAACCTTGCACTTGGCTTATCTCATGCAAAGCGATGTCGGCCAAGCGTTCAAGTTCGACTTCGTCATCGCCGAAAATCTTGAGAGCGACGTCGGCGCGAACTCCGGAAACGGTCTCATCCAAGCGCATGGCCATGGGCTGCGTGAAGTTATAGAGCACCCCGGGAACCGTATCGAGGCGGTCGGACATAAGCTCGATCAGCTCGTCCTTGGTGGTGACCGAGGTCCATTCGTCGCGGGGTTTGAGGCTCACGTAGACGTCGCCTTGATAGACACCCATGGCCTCGGTGGCGAAGTCGGGGCGACCCATCTTGCTGACGACGCCGGTGATCTCGGGGATCTCTTTGAGAGAGTCTTCGACTTGCTTCTGGAGGCGGACGGATTCGGACAAGGATACGCTAGGGATCTTGCGGGTCTCGACCAGAATGGAGCCTTCGTCGAGGCGCGGCATAAACTCGGTGCCGATGAAGAATAATGAGCCGACAGCGGTGGAGACAAGCACCAGGGCCGTGATGGCGGCCAGATAGGGATGCGCGAGGACGCGGCCCAAGATCGAGCGGTAGAGGCCCTCGAATTTTTGCAGGGCGTGGTAGCGGCTGGATTCCGGCTCGCTAACCTGCAAGAAATAGCGGCACGCTGTCGGTACGACGAAAAGCGCTAGAAACAGGCTGACGATGACGGCCGAACAGACAGTCACGGCCATGGGACGAAACATACGGCCCTCGAGCCCTTCGAGCGTGAGGATCGGCAAGTAAACGAGCAGCAGAATGGCGATGCCGGATAGGGTCGGTGACGAGACTTCGTGGGTTGCCGCTCGAATAGTGTCCAACCGGCTCTCACCGCCCGACACGGCTCCATGTTGCATGCGGCGCACGGCGTTCTCTGCGACGACGACGGCGCCGGCGATGACGACTCCGAAGTCCACCGCGCCAAGGCTCATTAGATTCGCGGAGATGCCGAAGACTTGCATGCCGATGAAGGCGCCGAGCATGGAGAGCGGGATGACCATCGCGACGATGCCGGCGGCTCGAATGTCGCCGAGCGCAAAGAAGAGAATGGCGATGACCAACAAACCGCCTTCAAGAAGATTGCTGCGAACCGTACGGATGGTGCCGTCGATGACGGTGGACTGGTCGTAGAACGGTTCGATGCTGACGCCTGGGGGCAGGTAGTTGCGCATGCCCGCTAGGGTTTCTTTTACGCGATCGATGACGGATTTACTGTTTTGCCCCTGTAGGACGACGACCATGCCGGAAAGGGTTTCGCCGTCGCCGTTGGACGTCACGGCGCCTTGACGGGGAACAGAGCCGACCCGCACTTTGGCGACGTCGCTGACGAGAACGGAGGCGCCGGATTCGGATTTGAGAACAATCTCCCCTAGCTCTTTCTCGCTTGTGGCACGGCCTAGGCCGCGGACGGTGTATTGCTCGGAGGCGTGCTCGATGAAGCCGGCGGAGAGGGTGGCGTTGTTCTCGCTGACCTGTATGAACACGTCGCGGAGGTTGAGCCCGAAGGAGCGCAGGCGCTGGGGATCGACGACGATCTCGTAGCGCGGACTTTGACCGCCCCAAGTGACGACGTCGGCCACGCCGGGAATGGCGCGCAGTTGGTACTTGAGATCCCAGTCGTGCAGGGCTTTGAGTTCAACGGGTGACATGTCGCCGCCGTGCAAGATGTACTGGAAGGCCTCGCCAAACGGGGTGGCCAGCAGACCCATTTGCGGAGTGACGCTGTCAGGCAGACTTGAGCGCGCATCCAAGATACGTTCGTTGACGAGTTGACGAGCCTGCAGGGGCGGCACGCCGTCATCGAAGATCACGGTGACGATGGCCAGCCCGAGCTTAGAGATGGAGCGAACCTCTTGGGTGTTGGGGATGCCCATCATGGCGGATTCAATAGGAAACGTGACGAGTTGTTCGACCTCAACGGTGGCCATGCCGGGAGCGGCCGCGACTATGCTGACCTGGTTATTAGTCAGGTCGGGAAAGGCGTCGATGGGGATATTGAGGAGCGAGTTAACGCCCGGGATGATCAACAACGCGCAGGCGGCGAGGACGAGCCAGGGGCGGTCGAGGAAGAGGTCGATGAGTCGGCGCATCATGGGGTCTATTCCTCCTCGGCGAAGCGAGCTTTGAGCAACTCGGACTTCAGGGCGAAAGCGCCGTCGACGACGATCGTCTCGTCGGGTTCTAGGCCGTCGAGGATTTCTTCGGAGCCGCCGATGCTGCGTCCGACGGTGACGGCACGGGGCCGATACACGCCGGTTCCGTCGGCGACGAAGACGGTCTCTTGAGCGTCGACGAGTTGGACGGCGGTTTCGGGAACGGCTATGACTTGCTTTTTAACCGAGGAGCGCAATTCGACGTCGCCGTACATGCCTGTCTTGAGCGAGCGCCCCGGGTTGGCGACGGATACGACGACCTGAACGGTTTTGGTGTCGACGTCGAGGTGATCGGAGATGCGCAGTACGCGTCCGGTGAAGACCTTGTCGGCAAAGGCTCTTACGCGGAAGCTGGCGGTCATGCCGGGAACGACGGAATGCAGTTGTTGCTCAGAAGCGCGAGCGATGACCCAGACTTGAGTGAGATCGCTGATGCGGAAGAGTGGATCGGAAGGAGAGACGACGTCGCCTTGGGCGACGGAGCGTCCGACGACGACGCCATTGATAGGCGACTTGACGAGAATGCGCAAATGATCGGGCGCTTCGCCTCGACGGAGTTCGTCAGTGTCGACGCCGAGGTACTCGAAGTGCGACAGAGCGCTGTCGACGTCGGCCTGAGCCGATAGGACGGAGGTTTCCGCTACTGCAAGAGCGGATGCGGTCTGCTGGACTTCTCGCTCGGAGCCGGCCTTGAGATCAAGCAAGCGACGGGCGCGTTGCGCGGCCTGCTCGGCATAGGTCTTCTCCGATTGGCGGGCTTGCAATGCGGCTTTCGCCTTGCGGAATTCGCCGAGCAGTTCGTGCGTTTGGTGGGAATGGAGTTCCGCGAGGACGTCGCCGGCGCGAACGTACGCGCCGACAGGCGTGCAGCATTCGATGACGATGCCTTCGACGAAGGAGCCGGCGGTCACGGTGCGGTCTTCGTTCAGCGCGACTTGTCCTGGGAGCGCCAAGAGGTCGGGCGCATCGACCAGGCGAACCTTCTCCGTGGTGATGCCGGCGCGCTGCACAGCTTCGGAAGAGAGATTGACGACGGAAGGGATGGCCGCAGCCGCGGGCGCTGCTTGCGCTTCTTCCGGAGGCGGGGCCTCCTCCATGGCGCCTCCACAGGCGAGGGTCAGCGACATCCACAAGACTGCATGGAACCTATTCATTTCACACCTCCGGTCGGTTCGTCGTTTTGGGTCATACGGTTCGGCGAAACGCCGGCAGCGATCAGGGTTTCGGCGCGGCTCAACTGGTAGTCGAATTGCGCTTGTAGTTGAAGCAATTTGGCTTCGTTCAGTGTGCGTAGGGCGTCAATGACGTAGAGCAGTTCCACGCCGCCTTCGCGATAGGCCGCCAAGGCGATTTCGTGGGACTGTTCGGCGTCGGCGACGAGTCCTGTTTGAAGAGATTGGGCGATCCGGCGACGACTCTGTTGTGCGGCGAGAGCGGATTCGACCTCGGAGCGCACGCGCATCTCGGCCGCACGGACGAGTTGCTTCTGACGGCTGGCTTGGGCGACCGCGTGGGCGATGGCGCCGTCGTTGCGGTCGCGAATCTTGAGAGGAATCGATACTCCGCCGATTAACGTGCTGAAGCCGCCGGTGCGTTTGTATCCGAAGTAAGGCGTGATGTCCGGGGACGTTTGGGCGCGCTGCACGCTGGTCAGAGCATCGTCTCTTTCGGCGACGCGCCGGGCGAGGATGAGGTCGGGGCGATTGGCGAGAGCGGAGGCGACGGACACCTCCGAATCGGCGAGGGATTCCCCTCCCCGCTGCAGTTGGAAGTCGGCGGGCATCTCGGAGGCCATCTCGGCCAAGAGGCGGTGCTTGGCGTTGAGTTCGACGATCTGCGACTCGGCTAAGCGGCGGCGCTCTTTCTCGAGTTCGACGCGAACCTTGATGAGGTCGACTTCGGGGCCGGCGCCTTCGCGCAAACGGACCTCCTGATAGCGCACAAGCTCTTCAGCGGCACCCAGAGACTCTTGGATCAGTGCGGTTTCTTGCTGGGCGCGGTAGGCGTTCCACCAAGCGACGGTGACTTGGCTCTGGATGTGCCAGCGCAGGACTTCGCGTTCGGCCTGGGCAATTCTTGTGTCCGCCTCGGCGGCCTCGGTGCGCAGACGGCGCTTGCCGGAGGTCTCGATCTGCTGCGAGACGAAGACGAAGGCATCGACGTCTCGTGAGACCGAAAATTCGTCGGCAGCGCGCCAGTTCTCGGTTTGGAACGAAAGCGTGGGATTGGGGGCGCGGCTGGCCTGCCGCACGGCGCCTTGCTGCGCCTCCACGAAATGTTCGGCGGCGAGGCTCTCGGCACGGTTTTCGGCCGCTGTCTGCAACGCTCGCTCAAGAGTCAAGGGTGTCGGCGGGGCCTGCGAGAGGGCCAGGGCCGGCAACAGGAAGGCAATCAAAAGACGCACGGCGTCTCCTCCAACGGATCGATCAGGTCGAATTCAGTCGTGGGATGAGAGGCGCTTTCGCTCTATCCCGGTAGGTCAGCAGAGGCGTTCGACGGAGCGTCGAGACACCGGCAGGGTACACGCCTCCCGAGGGAGTTCAGGGTACGCCTGTCCCGAGGACAATCTGCCGCTATACCGGGGGCGCTCGTGGGGAGCGCGTGCCTATTCGAGGCGGATCGTGAATGCGGTAGTCGCCGTCACGGACCCAACCTTGTTGCAAGAGGCTCACACGGGGGAAGAAACGCTCGGAAACTATAGCGACCGAGAAGACAAATGGGTCCGTTAGATCCGGCCGAAAGGCGTTGAGCGAGCGGGCGGACGAATCCGCCTCGGGGGTCCAACTGCGCTCGTGATGATGCAGACCGGCGACGTGCAGGTGCAGGTCGAAGCCGCCCTTGTGGTGTTTGGCGACATGTTCGCTGGCCTGTCCCGCTTCGTGGACGTGCGAGAACGGCGCCGCCAGCATGGAAACGGGCAGAGCCAAGGCCAACCACAGAGCTGCGAGGTGTCGCGTCAAGCCTGTTAGAAAGTGTAACACCGCCAGGGGGATGGGATGCGTCGGGGGGCCGTGGAAGCGATTTAGCGACGTCAACCCGCGGGCTGGAGACCGGCCGTGCGCAGCTGGGCTTCTAACTGCTCAATGGGTTGCTGGAGGCCTCGCACCTGGGGCGACTCTTCATCCACGGCGAAGCGCTGGCGGATGTGTTGGTTGCAATTGACGTCCCAGGCCTTGAGATGGAAGACGAGGGCGCGCTGCGGGCGGGCTTTGTAACCGGGATCGACGACCTGACGCATGAGTTCGGGGTCATTCTCGACGAACTCGGCCTCGCCCCAGAGTTTAATGCGTGTTTGGTTTGGGTAGTCCATCAGAAAGAGGAACGCCTTGTTGTTTTCGCTGAGGTTGCCGATGGAGATGTACTGCGCATTGCCGGCGTAATCGGCGAGAGCAAAGGTGCGCTCGTCGAGCACCTTGCGGAAGCCACGCGGGCCGCCGCGATGTTGGATATAGGGTTTGCCGTCGGCGCTGGCGGTCGCCAACTATAAGGAATCGCGCTGGGCGATGAAGTCGCGGAGGGACTGTGTAATGGCATCAGCCCACGATCCGCGCGCTTCCATTTTGGCGTAAGACCTGCGAGAGCCGCGTTCCGTCTGGGCTGCCTTGACTGCCCGAGTGAAGGCGACATCGCTGGTCACCGCTGCGCTCACAGCTGATCAGATGCGAGCGAGCGGCAATAGGACTCGAAAATTGCAGAGCGAACGACTATATAGCCTTGACGACGTAATAGACGACCACGCCGGGGACTTCCTTGAACCAGTGCGGAGTGCCCTTGGGGACGACGAGAATGTCGCCCTTCGAAACCTTGTGGGTCGTGCCGCCGTTGATGCTGGCGCCGCGGATCTGGCCCGGAGCGGTCGTCTTGCCGTCCACGACGGTTCCGCCGGTGACCAGCGTCGCCGAGCCTTCAAGGAAGTACATCACGTCGGTCTCGGCGTCGTGGACTTCCACCTGACCAGGTTTGTCGCGACGACTCATGCTGACGAGGACGTCCGAACTGGAGGCGAGACCACCAGGTTTGGTCATCGCCGCCGTAACCTTGGAGGCTGGGACGTACACGACGTCGTCCGCGCGGGCTTGAGTGAGAGCCGCGCCGAAGCAAAGGGCCGTAAAGGCAAACAACACGAAGGAACGCCGCATCTTTTTTGTTCTCCTGCAATCGAACGCGGCGATTGCCGCGAAGTTGAGCGAGGCCATTATAGCGACAGCTGCAACGTCCTGACCAGATTCCTATTGCTTCCCCATGGGCCAAGTGAAGCCGCATCGGCGGGGCTGGCACCGCTCGATGAAGCGGACATCGATCTAATTTTCATGGAAAACAGGTGACCTGAGGCGGCTGGGGTGCGTCTATTGTTATGGCTGTCCACAGGACTGGCTGCCATGCTATACATAGCCTCTTGCCGCTCGTGGCGATTCGGTTTTATCCATGAAGAGAGCACCCATCCACTTGATTTCGACGGCGCTGCTCGTCGCACTTTCGCTGCCCGCCGCTTTCGCCCAATCGGGCGAAGAGTCGCCGCGGACGATTTGGGACGGGGTCTATACCCAAGCCCAAGCCGACAGAGGCCGCAACGCTTACTTGGCGAGTTGCGCGCGCTGCCACGGGGACGATTTGGCGGGCTTCCGGGGCGCGATGGACGGTAAACGGTTCATGGAAGGCTGGAGCGAGGATACGGTTCACAGTTTATTTCACCGCATCCAGTCGACGATGCCTCCGGGACAGGCGGGATCTCTCTCGGATCAGTCGTATGTGGACATCGTGGCGTTTTTCTTCAGTCGCAATCTGTTCCCGACCGGCGACGAGGAGTTGACGGTCAGCGGGCTGGACAAGATTCGGATTCAAGACAAGGACGGTCCCGCGCCGGTGCCGAGCTTCGCGATGGTGCATGTGATCGGTTGCTTGGTTCAGGAATCCGGCGAGGCCTACAAGTTGATCAGCGCGACGGAGGCGGTACGGGTTCGCGACCCAAGCGAGTCGACCGGCGAGGCGTTGGAGGCGGCCAAGGCTGCTCCAGTCGGAGAAGCTACGTACGACTTGCTGCGCAACGTGATTTACCTCGATCCGCAAAACTCGATTGGCCACAAGGTAGAGGTCAAGGGATTCTTGATCCGCAACGACGCAGGGGACCGGATCAACGTCAGCACCCTGCAGTCGTTGAGCGACACCTGCGCCAAGTAGGCCGCCTATCTAGTTGGACTTGAGGGCGACGGCGGCGCCGGCGCTGATGAGCAAGCCGCCAGTGGTTTTCCGCAAACGACGGGCGACTACCGGGTTGGCGGTTAGCCGCGCCGAGCCCTTCACCGCCAGAATTGCGTAGGCGCCCAGGACAATCAGGGAGACCACAGCGATCACGCAGGCGATCTCCAAAACGCCGGCCGGCGTCATCGACCGCACGTTGCTGAATGTCGGCATGAAGCTCAGGTAGAACAGAATTGCCTTCGGGTTGCCGAGCGTCACCGCTAACCCCAGGCTAAAGCTGCCGGCGGATGACGCAGCAGGCTGCGATCCAGAAGAAATGGGCTGGTTGGCCGATCTCCACGTCTTGTAGCCCAAGTACATCAAATAGGCGGCGGCGGCTAAACGCACGACGGAGAAGACTGCCCCGAGTTGGGCGGCGACGGCGGCCCAACCAGCTACGGCGGCGGTCATGTAGATGACGTCGCCGAGGATTAGGCCCAGGGTGACCATCATGGCTTGGGCGACTCCGCCCTGCAGGGCGCGGCCGACGACGGCCGCAACGCCTGGGCCGGGAGAAAGAGCTAAGACGAACATCGCCGCCGTAAAGGCGAGCAAGGATTCAAGGGACATCGCCCCTCCGTTGAGTTATCGATAGTACTCGAACGAAATGTGTCGGGCGGCTTCTTGGCCGGCACTGGCAATCGACAATTGCATGAATGCTTCGGCTGCTTGGCCGTTGGGCATTTCAAAAGGATCAAGCTGCGCGCTCTCCGGCGCAGTCGGATCCGCAGGCTCGGTTGGCTCGGGTGCGCCGCAGGCAGCGAGTAACCCAACGGCGACGGCAGGAATCAAAAGGTACGGGAAGTTCGGAGTTCGCACTGTGCGGAAACCCTCTGCGGCCAAGTTAGCATCTTCGCCCGGAATAGTTTGGCTCTTGAATCTGTTTCAAAAGAGTAACTAGGCGGCGCCGGTTTGCGAAAGAAAGGATAGACGCGGGAGAAGTACCATGATGAGACTCACACGACGACAGTTTGCCTTGGGCGGCGTGGCGGCAGCTGCCTTTTTCAGCGGGAGGGCGCAAGCGGTGACGGGAGAAACGTTCGAAGTGACGCATTCCGAAGAAGAGTGGAAGAAGATCTTGACGCCCGAGCAGTTCTACGTGCTGCGCAAGCACGGGACGGAGCGGGCTGGGAGCAGTCCGCTGAACAAAGAGAAGCGCAAAGGGACGTTCCTTTGCGCCGGGTGTGACCTGCCCCTGTATTCCTCTGAGACAAAGTATGAAAGCGGCACGGGTTGGCCCAGTTTCTGGAAGCCGTTGGATAACGCCATCGGCACGTCGGAAGATCGCTCGTGGTTCTCCGTACGGACAGAGGTCCACTGCCGCCGCTGCGGCGGCCACCTGGGACACGTCTTCGATGACGGCCCGAAACCGACGGGGCTGCGCTATTGCATGAACGGCGTGGCGATGAACTTTGAGCCAGCGGCCAGCTAAGGGAGAAGCTTTGTGAACTATCGAAAGCTAGTCGGTTTGACAGTATTACTGCTCGGAGCTGCCGCCATGACGGCCTCGGCAGAGGAAACGAAAAAGACGGAGACCGCGGTGTTCGCGGGCGGCTGTTTCTGGTGCATGGAGTCGGATTTCGACGCCGTGAAGGGCGTAATCTCGACGACATCGGGCTACACGGGCGGATCGAAGAAAGACGCCGATTACGAGAAAGTCTCGGCAGGCGGGACGGGACACTTTGAGTCGGTGCAGGTCGAATACGACCCCTCCCAAGTGAGTTACACCGAGTTGTTGAAGGTGTATTGGCACAGCATCGATCCGTTCGACGGAGCCGGGCAGTTCTGCGACAAAGGCTCGCAATACCGTTCGGCGATCTTCGTGAAGAACGATGAAGAACGTGCGCTAGCGGAGGCTTCAGAAGCGGCCATCGCGCCGGAAGTTGGCGGAAGGAAGGCGATCAAGACGCAGATTCTGGCGGCATCACCCTTTTACCCGGCGGAAGAGTACCACCAGGATTACTACCTGAAGAATCCCGTCCGCTATAAGTTCTACCGCTGGAATTGCGGCCGGGACCAACGCCTCAAGGAAGTGTGGGGCGACGAAGCAGGCGGACACTAGCCCGTTTAGACGTCTAGGCCGATGGAACGCATGAGTGGCAGGGCGTTGCTCTTTTCGACGACGCCCAGCCGCATCTTGTAGTCGAAGACCATCTTGCCGCCTTCGAGGTGGTCTTCGAAGTGTACGTTTTGGCCGCGCGAGCCGAGGGACTCGGCAATAGTCGCCAGGGCCAAGTCGTGGGTCGTCAGCAGGCCGATTGCCCCTTTCTCGACTAAACCTTTGACGATGGCTTCGGCGCCGATGCGCCGGTCGTGAGAGTTGGTTCCGTGCAGGAATTCATCCAGCAGAAACAAGACCGGAGGCTGGCCGTTGGCGGCATCGACGATGCCGCGCAGGCGAGTGATCTCCGCGTAGAAGCGCGACGCGCCTTCGCGCAGTGAGTCGGTAACGCGAATCGAGGCGGCGACGGTGAGCGGAGTGAGCCGCAGTTTAGCGGCGCGAACCGGGGCGCCGGCTTGAGCGAGGACGACGTTGATGCCGATAGTGCGCAGCAGCGTGCTCTTGCCCGACATGTTGGAGCCGCTAACGATAATGACGTCCGGCTCGCCGCCGAGATGGACGTCGTTGGCGACGGCGCCGTCCACCGGCAGCAGCGGGTGTGCGAGGGCGATACCTTCGACAAGCGGGTGGCCGCTCTCGACGATCTCTGGATACACGTATGACGGGCGATCGAAGCGGAAGCCAGCCAGCGACGATACCGCCTCGATCTGGCCGACGGCTTCGAGCCAGCGTTTCAGAGCTGTGCCGGAGGACCGTCGCCAGTTTTCGATCGCGTAGCAGCAGTGCAGGTCCCACAACAGCAGCGGCGCGACAAGGCCAAAGATTTGGTTGTTGCGGGTTTCGAGGATATCGACCAGCTTGCGAAGTTTGTCGACCCGTGCCGAAGGCGACTCGCCGTTGACGTTGAGAGCGGCGCGCATCTGCTGAAGATAGGCGGACGTAAACCGCTCGCTCTCGACGCGTCCCAAGACCTCAGCCAGGAGCCGCAAATCGTGAGAGGCTTCTTTGACCTCTTCGATGACCTGATGGGTTTGCTTTCGATACTTGGCGATGACAGCGATGATGACGATCGATACGGCAACGACGTAAAGTCGCAAGAGTGCCATCGTGCGATCCGGGATGGCGACGAAGTCGGCCACGCCGAGCAGATAGGCGACGATGGCAACGGCGGCGACGGCGCCGAAGCAGGAGATGACGTAGGCGACCCAACGAAAAGAGCTGGCGTCGAGTACGGCAGGACGGGCGCCCCATGCCGCGAGTTTTTCGGGGTGGACTCCGGCGCCGGCGGTTTCGCCAAGCAGCGCTAGATCTTCGCGGAGATCGAGTTTCGGAGCGAGTTCTTCGATGCCGCCTTGGCGCGACTGAATGGTCTCCAAGTCTGCGGGGCCACTGAGCCAGGCAGCTAGAGTATCCTCGCCCATGCGCGTCCGGGCGGTGCAGACCAGTTCAAAAAGAGAGCCGGCTCCGAAGACGTCGAGGTCGGCGCCGTAGAGATGATGCTCGTCGAGAAATCTTTCGCCGGTCTCGCCCAAACCGACCCAGCGGTTATCAAGCCGGGCGATTGCCTGCTCGTAGAACTCAATCGCCCGCTTGACCCGGGATTCCGCCCGGCTGGTGCGGTCGAGCAGAAAGCCGAGCGCCAGGTAGGCGGCGAACGGCGCTAACAGCCACCAACCCGACAAAGCGTGGCGGGCGACGGCGAGATAGGTGATGCCGATCGCGGCGAAGACGACGATGACACGGAGGTTTCCGAGCGAGCGATAGCGTTTCTCGCACTCGGCCAAGGACGCCTGCCGGAGTTCGAGACGGCGTTCATACTCGCGGGCCGGACTCAGCAGCGATGGATTGCCCTGCATCTGGTACGAGGGTATCGTGCCTAGGGGGTGGGCGCATCCTCCCGCAGAAGTTTCTCGTGTTTCAGCTCCGCCCAAAGATCTGAAGGAATGTCGCGCTGCATGTGAGCGATGTTGGACGTCACCTGGTCCGCGGTGTATGCGCCGGGGATGACGCTAGCGACAAGGGGATGGCCAAATACGAATTGCAGGGCTGCCGCGATCAAGGGCGTGTCGTAACGGGCGCACACGGCCTCGATCTTACGGACCAGTTCGACGATGTCGCCTTCGGCATTCTCATAGTTGTACTTGGCTCCGGCAACGGCGCCGGTGGCGAGGATTCCCGAACCGAAGGGAGCGCCGATGATGACGCCGACGTCGTTTTTCTCAAGTTGCGGAAACTCGGCGTCGAGAGTGCGCTGGTCGATCAACGTGTAGCGCGCGGCCACGAGGAAGAAGTCGATATCGACTAAGTCGAGGAAGCGCGGCATGGTGCCCATGTCGTTGACGCCAGCGCCGATGCCAGCGATTTCGCCTGACTCCTTGAGTTGCCGCAAAGCACGCCAGCCGCTGGTCTTGAGTTGGACGAGGTAAGCATCCACCGACGCATCGGTGCGGTGGTTGCGCCAGTCGAGATCGTGGATAAGCAGTAGATCGACCTTGTTGATGCCCAGACGATTCAGGCTGTCTTCATACGAACGCATGATGCCGTCGTAGCTGTAGTCGTAGACCTCGTCGAACTGCAGGCCGCCGGACCACATGCCCCAATCGAAGGCGTCGCGGCGAATCGGCGGCTTAAGCAGGCGTCCGACCTTGGTGGAGATGATCATTTGCTCACGCGGCTTGGTGTAAAGACAACGTCCCAGGCGATGTTCGCTTTGGCCTCGTCCGTAGAGAGGAGCCGTGTCGTAATAGCGGACGCCTGCATGCCAGGCGGTCTCCAGCATGGCTTCTGCATCGGGGTCGGTGATGCGGGTGAACAGGTCGCCGAGAGGCGCGGCGCCGAATCCAAACATCGGTAGTTGTAGCTCGGTCTTGCCGAGACGGCGTGTGGCAAATGGGTCCATGAGGTCTTCCTACTTGTTCTGCAAAGCGAGCATCGCTTCAGCGTAGCGCCGGCCCATCTCGCGGGCGGACGCGGTGTCGAGATGGACATTGTCCGGCCTGGGCGTCATTCCCTCGGCGCTGATGACGGCGGTGTGGGGCAAACGCTCCGGCAGGCGGGCTATGGCGGCGTTGATCTCCGCCGCTGCCGGATTGCCGGAGACGAAGTAATCCGCGAGCGGAGCGGCCACGAAGGGCAGATCGGGGTTTTGGAACTCGCGCCGGAAGCGCTCGACGAGGTCGACTAGGGCGTCTTCGTATTGCGGGGCAAACTCATTGCTGTCCGCTTCGCCTTGGTGCCAGATGATGCCCTTGAGTTCGCCGCCCTGTTGGGCGAGCACGCGGAAAGTGCGCGAGACAGCGTCGTCCCAGGGGCGCGTGTTGGTCTGCTGATGCACTTCGTTGGGACGCCAGGCGCGAATGGAACTGCCGCCGACCGCGCCGGGAATCAGGCCAATGCGGACGCCGGGATTGGCCTCGGCCATCGCTCTGCCGAAGGCGAAGCCGGGGCCTACGCCGACGATGTCGGGCTTATCGAAGTGCAAGGGCTCCTTGGCAGGGCCCCAAACCATGTTGGAATCGAGGGCGAAAACATTCGGGACCGGGGTGCGGTCCAACTCTTCGACATCGCCGCGACCGGCCATGTTGGATTGGCCCGCTAAAAGGTAGAGTCGCAATGGAGGCTCCGCTGACTTGGCGGACGGCTCCGGGGCTGGGCCGCAACTTCCGAGAAACAAAATCGCCGTGCCGCAGATCCATAGAGCAGTCTTATCAGCCATAGCTTGAAATTCTCGCTGCTTGAGGGCCAGGCTGTAAAGCCAGAGGCGAATTTCACTTCGTTCGCCTATGCTGGTCTCGAGTAGAGGCGGAGGAGAGTCATCGATGCGTTGGACCCCAGGCGGGCGCAGCTCAAATGTAGAAGACCGGCGCGGCAGCCCCGGCCGCCGCGCCCGAGGCGCGGGTATTGGCCTGGGCGGCATGCTGATTCTGCTGGTCTTGAGCGTGATCTTCAAGCAGGACTTTCTGTCGTTGGTCACGACCGGCGGCGGCGTCGAGATGATGCCATCGGACTCCTACGACACAACTGCTTATCAGGCCTCTCCGGAAGAGGAGCAGTTGGTGCAGTTCGTCTCCTTTGTTCTCGATGACGCGCAGACGGTGTGGCGAGGTAAGTTCTCCGAGATGGGGCAAACCTATCAAGACGCCAAGCTGGTGTTGTTTCGCGACGGCGTGCAATCGGCTTGCGGATTCGCCGACGCGTCGACGGGGCCGTTCTATTGCCCTGGCGACGAGAAAGTCTACATTGATTTGGCATTTTACGATGAGCTCGCCAGCCGTTTCGGAGCGCCGGGAGACTTCGCGCAAGCTTACGTTCTAGCCCATGAGATCGGCCATCACGTGCAGCGGCGCTTGGGAATAGAAGAGCAGGTGAGGCAGGCCCAACAGTCGCACCCCGGGGCCGCCAACCAATATTCAGTCTTGCTCGAGTTGCAAGCGGATTGCTTTGCGGGAGTATGGGGACACTCCACGGCGCGGCGCGACCTTCTCGATCCGGGCGACGTGGAAGAAGGTTTAGGGGCGGCCGCGGCCGTTGGCGATGACCGGATTCAACGTAGCGCGACAGGCCGCGTCAACCCGGAGACGTTCACGCATGGGTCCTCCCAGCAGCGAATGGAGTGGTTTCAACGCGGATTCCAGTCGGGCGACCCCAACGCTTGCGATACGTTCGCGGCGAACCGTTGAGCCAAGGGCATCGTTTGCGGGCCTGACTCGCCCCAAGATCGGACTCCTGAGGATGATTAACCGACCAGGCGCGAGGTGAACTCGTTCTGGCCGTGGACGTCGGTGAGGCTCTGATCGCGGCCTTGGTAGAGGTACGTGAGCCGCTCGTGGTCCAGACCGAGCAGACGCAACAGCGTCGCGTTGATGTCGTGGGCGTCGTAGCGGTCGACAGTGGCGTGAACGCCAAAGTCATCCGTTTCGCCGATCGCTTGACCGCCTTGGATGCCGGCGCCGGCCATCCACATGGAGAAGCCGTAGGGGTGATGGTCGCGGCCGGTGGCCCCTTGCGATAGCGGCGTGCGTCCGAAATCGCCGCTCCAAGTGACGAGTGTCTCGTCAAACATGCCTCGCGACTTCAAGTCGGCAATCAGCCCGGCAATGGGCTTGTCGGTCTTGCCGCACATGCGGTTGTGGGAACCAAGTAGATCGGTGTGGGCATCGTCCCAGTCAGCGCCGACATTGGTGCCGGAAATGAGCTGGATGAAGCGCACGCCGCGTTCAATCAAACGCCTTGCCAGCAAGCACTTACGGCCGAAATCTTCGGTGATGGGGTCGTCGATGCCGTAGAGCTTCTTGGTGGCCTCGGATTCGCCGCTGAGGTCAATCGCTTCGGGAGCCTCGGCTTGCATGCGGAAGGCGAGTTCATACGACGAAATGCGGGCTTCCAACTCGGAGTCGTATTCCCTGCCCTGTTCGAGATGCCGCCGGTCCAGTTCACCGATGAAGTCCAACGTATCTTTCTGAGCGTCGGCCGGTAGCCCCACGGGATTGTTCAGGTGCAGGATCGGGTTCTCGCCGCCGCGGAAAACCGTTCCTTGGTAGACCGCCGGCAAAAATCCGGCACTGTAGGCCGGGGGACCGGACTTGGTCGAGCCATCGCTCATGACGACGAACGCGGGCAGATTCTGGTTCTCGGAACCGAGGCCGTAGGTGACCCAGGAGCCCAAACAAGGACGTCCCGGGAAGCGCGAGCCAGTGTTCATCAAATAGATGGACGGGGCGTGGTCGAACTGGTTGGAATGACAGCTCTTGATGACGGCGAGATCGTCGGCGTATTCGCGAACGTGCTTGTAGAGCTCTGAGATCATCAGCCCAGATTGGCCGCTGGGCTTGAATTCCCAGGGACTGCCACGCAGAATGGCTTTGGTCGGGTCGTGGATGAAGCTCGTCTTGATAGTCTTGGCCAGTTCCAGGGAAAGGGTCTCGCCGGTGCGTTTCTGCAGCTCGGGCTTGTGGTCGAACGTGTCGACGTGACTGGCGCCGCCATGCATGAACAGCTGAATCACAGCCTTGGCGTGGGCGGGCTGATGGGGCGGCTTTACCGACAAAGGGCCGCTGTCGGCGGCCAGCAAATCGGTCAAAGCCAGGCCGCCGAAGCCGAGTCCTGTTTTGAGCAGATAATCGCGTCGAGTCATTGGAATACCTCTAGTCGACGTACAAGAACTCGTTGGAGTTCAATAAGCTACGGGCTAATTGCTTACGGGCTGCCTTATCGTCGCCCAAGCGCTGCTTTTGGCGATCGACGAACGCTTGGGCGGACTGCAACTCCTCCGGCGAAGGATCACGGCCGTAGACCGTATGCCAGGCGGATGGGACATCTTCCACTCGTTCCGCCAAGGCTTCGGCTTGATCTTCCATGAAATCGCTATTGAGTAAGGTCAGCGACTGCGGGGCGGTGGTGCTCGCGTTGCGTTTTTCGGCAGTGGCCATGCCGTCCGGCGCGTCGAATACCTGGAACATTGGATGCTGGAAGGCGCGCCGTTGCAGCAGATAGATGCTGCGGCGGGTATGCTGCGACGGGTCCAGGGTGACCGCCCAGCGGCCGGAGTTTCCGGTGATGCCGTAGAGCTCTTCGCTGCTGAGCGGAACGACGACGGGAGTGCCGCCCATTTCGAGATTCAACTCGCCGGAAGCGGACAGAGTGGCGTCGCGCAGCTCTTCGGCGTCGAGCCGGCGACGGTTGAAGTGCGAGAGATAACGGTTGCGCGGGTCCTTCTCGGTCGAAGCTTCGGTCGGAGCCGTGCGACGGCGATAAGCGTCGGACGACATGATCAGCTTGTGCATCTGTTTGATGGACCAACCGCGATCCATAAATTCATTTGCGAGCCAGTCGAGCAGTTCCTGATTGACCAGGCCAGTAGCGCGGGTGCCGAAGTCGCTGGAAGTCTCAACCAGACCTTCGCCGAAGTGGTACTGCCAAATGCGGTTGACCATGACGCGGGCGGTCAGCGGGTTGTCCTTATTGGCGATCCACTCGGCTAGATGCTTGCGGCGGTAGGTGGTCTTCGCATGGAGCGGCGGCTCAGGGATGTCGCCGCCGCCAAGCGCCATCAGGTATCCGGGCTGCACTTCGTCGCCTGGCGTATCCGTGTTGCCGCGGATAGCGATGTAGGTGCGTGGCGCTTCGCGGCCGACATCGACGATGCCTGGCGCCATCGGCGGCGGGCCATAGTTGTTAAATAATCCGAGCAGCTGCTTGTCGAGGCCTTCGAGGCGTTCGCGATCTTCTTGGGTCAGGAACTCGCGGGCTTCGTCGTCGCTGATTCGGCCAACCAAAGGCGAGTTCTGCTGAACGAGTTCCGCCTGCTTAGGAGTGCGTTCTTCCCGCACGATCTCGAACGCCTCGAGAATCTCAGCGGCGTTCGGCAAATCCTTCAGCCTCTCCTTGCGAGCCGCGCGTGTGCCCGCGTCGAGCAACGAACTGCGACGCCGGGCGATGTCGCGCAGTCTGAAGTCGCGAGAGTTCCAGGCGAGGTCGTAGTTGCGGGCCGGGTTGTAGTCCAGGAAAACGCGGTCGCTAACGGCAGGGGCGAAGACCGCTTGCATGCGGTAGAAGTCGGCTTGCGGAATCGGATCGAACTTGTGGTCGTGGCAACGCGCACAACCGACCGACAAGGCCAAGAAGACCTTCGAGGTCGTGTCGACGTAGTCAGTCAGCTTCTCGATCTCATTGACGTCCTCAACCTTGAACAGCATGTCGCGGTTGGCGTTAACGCGGAAGTAGCCCGTGCCTGTTCGCGCCACGGCGTCGTCAGGATAAATCTCGTCGCCGGCCAGTTGCTCTTTGATGAAGGTGTCGTAGGGCTTGTCTTCGTTGAAGCTTTGGATGACGTAGTCTCGATAGCGCCAAGCCTCGAGGATGTAGGGGTCCTGCTCAAAGCCTGCCGTGTCGCCATAGCGAACCAGATCCAGCCAATGACGTCCCCACTTCTCGCCGTAGCGGGGCGAGGCGAGCAGACGGTCGACGAGTTTACCCCAGGCTTCGTCGTCGCTCCCTTTGTCATTGACGAACGCTTGAACCTCTTCGTAGCTGGGCGGCAGTCCGGTTAAGTCGAACGTAGCGCGGCGGATCAGGGTCCGGCGGTCGGCGGTTTCTACCGGCTTGAGCCCCTGTTCGGTCATCTTCGCCTGAAGGAAGGCGTCGATTGGATTCGTGGTCCCCGCGACCTCAGGAACGGATGCTTTGACTGGTTTTTTGAACGCCCACCATCCGTTGGAGGGGATCGCCGCGTTCGACGTCTGTTCCCACTCGGCGCCCGAAGCGATCCAGTCGCGCAGAATGGCGATCTTGCCGTCGGAAAGCTTGCCCGTTGGGGGCATGTGCGGCGCAACTTCATGCTGCACAGCCTTGAAAAGCAGGCTGCCCTCGGGGTCGCCGGGTTTCACGACGACTCCTCGCGAACCGCCTTTCAGCATGGCTTCACGGCTATCGAGGCGTAAGCCTGACATCCCCGTGGAAGCGCCATGGCACTGCAGGCAGCTCTCATGCAAGATCTCTGGTCCTGTCTGCGCTACGGCTTGGACGGCCGCCAGAAACAGAAGAATCAAAGCAGATCGAAACATGGACCGTACCCCCAAATGGCGAAGGCTGTACGCGCGCGACCGAGGCGTCCGCCTAAACCACTGATAATTCTAGACCATTTCCGGCGGAACCGGGTTCAGACGTGCGTTTCGTACCAATTCGATAAAGTTCCTTCGTTGCGCTCCTTCTCGGCCTAAAACCGCCCTTATAATTTGTGCAGACATGCCGAGCGATATCTCCCGACGAATCTTTCTAGCCGGTGCGGGTACACTGGCGCTGCCTGCCTTCGCTGCCCCGCCCTCGACGCGGACTACGGTCGGCATGATTGGCGTGGGCGCACGAGCCCAGCAGGTCATGGAGTCCATCAAGAAAGCTCCCGGCGCGGAGATTGTGTCCGTCTGCGACGCTTACACGGGCCGCATCACGCGGGCTATCGCACGGACCGAAGGCCGAGCCAAGGAGGTTGAGCACTATACGGACATCTTGGGCGATCCTTCGATTGACGCCGTGTTTGTGGTGTCTCCCGATCACTGGCACGCCCGGCACGTCATCGAGTCGCTTGAGGCCGGAAAACATGTTTATTGCGAGAAGCCGCTCACGTATACCGTCGACGAAGGCCTAGAGATCGCTCGCGCGGTGGAGCGCTCCGGCAAGGTACTGCAAGTCGGCAGCCAGGGCATCAGTTCGCCGGCCGAGAAGATGGCGGCGCAGATGATTCAGGAAGGCCGCCTGGGGCGCGTCACGATGGTGCGCGCGAACTACAACCGCAACTCAGCAAGCGGAGCCTGGATTTACCCGATACCCCCGGACGCCTCGCCGGAGACTGTCGACTGGAAGAAGTTTCTGGGGCCGGCTCCGAAGCGGCCTTTCGATCTCGCCCGGTTCTTCCGCTGGCGTTGTTACAAGGATTATTCCGGCGGCATCGCGACGGACCTGTTTGTTCACTTGTGCACGACTATCCACCGGCTGATGGGTACCGGAGCCCCGCAGGACGTCATGGCCATGGGCGATCTTTACCGCTGGGGAGACAGCCGGGACGTTCCTGACACGTTGAACGCCATCCTGCGCTATCGGGAAGGGTTCACTGTGACGCTTAGCTCCACATTCAATAACGGCAGCGGCGGTACGGGATTTGAGTTCCTCGGGACGGAAGGCTCGCTAGCCGTCGGCGCAACCACGCTGACATTTACCGCCGAGCGGAAATTGGAGTCCACTCGTTGGGTGACCGACTCCTGGCCGGAAGAGCTGCAGGAAGCCTATGAGAGCGCCAACGCCGTTCGCGCCCCCCACACCGAGCCGGAAGAAACGAAGTTGAGGGGCGGCGACGCCACCGACCTCCATGTCGGGAATTTTTTTGCCTCGGTTCGCGATGGCGCACCGCTCGTCGAAGACGTCTGGGCCGGGCACTACGCGGCCGCCTGCGCACACATGGTCAACCTGTCGGCCAGCACCGGACGGCGAATCAGTTGGGATTTCAAAGCGCGCCGCTTGATGAAGACTCAGCAAAGCTAGTGGGGGGTTCGTTACCCTGGAGGCTTCTACCTCCGTTAACGAATGCCCTCCCGCTTGCGCATCGGCGTCAACGCCTTGTACCTGATTCCCGGAGGCGTCGGCGGCACTGAGATTTATCTCCGCAACCTGCTTGCGGCGCTGGCTGAGATCGATCGGCGCAACGAGTACTTCGTTTACCTCAACCGGGAAACCGGCCTTGATCTTTGCCCCCGGCAGGCCAACTTCGCGCCTGTCGAAACCGGCGTCAAGGCGTCATTCCGGCCGGGTCGTCTTATTTGGGAACAGCTGCGATTGCCTTCGCACACCCGGACGGACAAACTCGACGTCCTCTTCTCTCCTGGCTTTACGGCGCCCTTGACCGGGCGAGGCAAGCGCGTGACGGTAATCCACGATTTGCAGCACAAGCGGCAACCGCAGAACTTCGGCCGCTTCGAACTGATGGCCTGGGAATGGTGCGTGGCGCAGTCGGTCAAAACGGCATCCACGATCATTACGGTCTCCGAGAGTTCGAAGAATGACATCGTCGAGTTCTATGGCGTACCGCAGCAAGATGTCCGCGTCGTTTCTCACGGCGTGGAAGGCGACTTCTTCGAATTGAAGAAAAACGAGACCTACGGACCAGAGCTACTGACAGAGGCGGGATTGCCTGATGCTCCCTACTTGCTCGCCGTCTCTACCGTGCACCCTCACAAGAACTGGCATCGGTTGATTGACGCTTATGAAGCCGTCGCCCGGCAGGAGGCCGACCTGCAGCTCGTCGTTTGCGGCCTGCCCGGAAAGTCGTGGGATGAAGTAAAGAAGTTGATCACCGAGAAGGGTCTCGACGAGCGCATTCATTTACTAGGATGGCAACCGCGAAAGACGCTCATCGGACTGTTCAAGTACGCCGAGGCTCTGGTTTTCCCGTCAACTTTTGAGGGCTTTGGCATGCCCGTGCTGGAAGCCCTCGCGGCGGGAGTGCCGGTGGCCTGCTCGGATATCGCGCCGCTGCACGAACTCGCTGACGGCTGCGCTTCCTTTTTTGATCCCCACTCGAGCGATGACATTGCCGCCGCGATACGAGGGCTTAGGCAAGACGAATTTCAGCGCATGAAGTTCGTCACCGCCGGTCTGGAACGTTCTAAGAACTCCACCTGGCAAAGGGCGGCGCAGCAGACGCTGGCCATATTTTTGGAGGCGGCGCAGCGATGACCCTAGGCCGGTTCCGGTGGTTCGTCGCAGCCGTTCTGGCGTTGACGGCGATCGCCTACTGGCCCGCCTTGTCGGCTCCTTACTATCTCGACGACTTTTCGCTGTTCTCCGATACCGCCATGCTTCCGGGCGGCGCAGATCGGCTCTTCGATTTTGCTCGAACGAGAACGCTGACTTACTGGACTTTCTTCGCGTCATTCCGCGGCGGCGATCAGAACCCAGCGCTCGATCATGCGGTAAACCTCATGCTGTTTCTGGCGTTGGTTGCGCTCGCGGCAAGCCTGTATCGTCAGCTGATCGGCGCACGCGCCGCGCTGGCGGCTACGGCGCTGTTTGCGTTGCACCCGCTCAACAGCGAGGCGGTCATCTATGTCTTTGCGCGGGCGTCTCTTCTGGCCGCCGTATTTTCTGTCGGCGCTTGGATCTTATGGGTCCGCAAGCGGTATTGGCTAGCGGTCGTGCTTGCCGGTCTGGCGATGGCGTCGAAAGAGGAGGCCGTTGTCCTGCCGCTGTTCTTTTTGGCGTTCGAGATACTTTATCGACGATCGCCGCGCGAAGCGCTACGTGCGCTTGCGGCGCCGCTCACGGCGATGACGATTGCGGCAGCTTTTTTTGCTCTGCGCGTCATCTACGCCGCTCGAGTGACTCCCGACGCTGGGGCGCTTGTGGGGAACGACGTACCCACGCCCTTCGCTTACCTTCAGGCGCAAGGGCATGCTCTTTGGCTGTACGCCAGGTTGACGGTCTTCCCGGTTGGGCTCAATTTCGATCACCAGATCGGGGCCGCTCAGGGCCTGGACCCATTCGGATTGGCCAGCTTGATTGTTATCGCCGTCCTCGCCGCCGCCTGCTTCTTCTGGGCGAGACGGGAGCCCATACTGTTCTTTCCCTTGGGCGCGCTGATCTTGCTGACGCCCACTTCGAGCATCGCCCCGTTGGCCGATATTGCGGTCGAGAGACGGATGTTGTTGCCGTTGCTGTGTCTTGCTGCGGTTGCCGGGGCGCTGGCCGGCCGCATTTTGCCAGGACGGCGATTGGCCCTCGCCGTAATTGCTTTGACCGTCCTGCTTGCGGCGTTGACCTACCAGCGAGCGGCGGTTTGGCAGGACGCCGAAACATTCTGGACCAACACAGCGGAACAGTCTCCATCGAAGGCTCGCCCGAAACTCCACTTGGCCCGGGCACTGGACGAACGAGGCGCGATCGCGGATCCGCGGAGAGAGAAGTTGCTGCGTGAGGCGACGTTGGTTGAACCTCGCTCCGCAGGAGCATGGGGCGAGCTCGGTCTCTTCCTGCTTCGGAGACAACAGACCCAAGAGGCGGCCATAGCGCTGCAGACCGCGTACGAGCTGGCGCCGGACGACCCGTCGATGGCAGCCAACCTCGGTGTGGCGCTTGCCGCGCAAGGCCGACTTGGCGAGGCGGAGGACTTGTTCCGCCGCGCCCTGAGTCTAAACCCCTGCAACTTCGACGCCCGCAATAATCTGCTATTTGTTTTCCGTTCTACGGGCGATCTGGAACAAGCCCGGGCCGTCGCGCTCCCGCCTGAAGATTGCGTCTATCCGCCAGGACAGAGAGAAGCGCTAGTGCGTGCCGCCGGCTTGTAGGTCTGCCCTGGCCCGCGCTGACTTACGGTCCCAGCGGCCTAGCATTTCAGCCAGGATCTTCAACTCGATCGGCTTGACGAGATAGTCGTCCATTCCCGCCTGAAGGCAGAGTTCCTTGTCGCCCTGCATGGCATTCGCGGTAAGCGCAACAATCGGCGGCCTATGGGTCAAACCCAGCTCACGAATTCGACTCGTCGCCTCAAACCCATCCATTTCAGGCATCTGACAGTCCATCAGAACGACGTCGAAATCCTGGGATTGGACAGCCTCCACCGCCTCGACGCCATTTGCGACCGCATAGGCGGTGCAGCCGAGCTTCGACAACATCCGCATCGCTACTTTTTGGTTGACCGGATTGTCTTCCGCCACCAAGATCCGCAATCCGTCAAGCGACCGCTGCTCGGCCTCACCGTTCTTTGCCGAGGACGCCTCTGGCTGCTGCCGTTGTCCTGCTTTGCGAAGCGCTTCATAGAGCCGGCCGCGTTTGAAGGGCTTTCTGAGGCGGTCGGCGACGGCAACGCCGTCGACCTCCGTCGGCAACTGCTGCATGAACATAGAAGTCACGATGACGGGCTTGTCCAGGACCTGGCTCAGCGTCCTTCCACGGGTCGCCAATTCCTGCTGCACCGCGTCCAAGGCGCCTAGATCCAGCAGAATCACTTCGTTGTCTTGACGCCGCTCTTGGAGTGCACTGACAAAGTGCGCAGGTTCCCCTAGCATTTCAGACGCGACGCCCCACAGTTGCAGATCTGACTCCAGCGACAACCGAGCAGCCTCATGGCACTCCAGTCCGAGCACGCGCAAGCCGCTTAGATCGCCTCGTACTTCCGGGGACCGCCCCTCATCCGCGTAACCAAGCAGCGCGGTAAACCAGAAAGTCGACCCCTTGCCGGGCTCGGATTCCACGCCGATGCGCCCGCCCATGCCGGTCGCTAGTTGTTTGCAAATCGCTAGACCCAGTCCCGTTCCACCGAACTTGCGAGTTGTGCTGCCATCCGCCTGCACGAAAGGTGAAAACAGGGACGAGATCGTGCCGCGCGGGATTCCAACCCCAGAGTCCCGGACGCTAAATCGAAACCGTACGGAACCCTCTTCTTGTTCCAGTACGCCGACTCGAAGTTCAACGTCCCCGCCGATCGTGAATTTGACGGCGTTGCTTAGCAAATTCAGAAGTACCTGCCGGAGCCGACCGGGATCTCCGACAACCGCAGTGGGAGCGCTTGGGTCGATCGTGGTGGCGAGTTGCGTTCGTTTCGCCGCCGCCTGTTCAACGAAGAGACCAACGGCCTCCTCGATGCATTCTTCGAGATTGAACACGACCGACTCGAAGACGAGTTTGCCCGCCTCGATCTTCGAGAAGTCGAGAATATCGTTGATGATCGTCAGCAGCGACGCGGCACTGAACCGAATCGTCCGCAGGTATTCCCGTTGTTCCGGATCTAGGCTGCTGCCCTCAAGAAGTTCCGCCATGCCGACGATGCCGTTCATGGGCGTGCGAATCTCGTGGCTCATGTTCGCTAGAAACTGGCTCTTCAGCCGGGCCGACTCTAGCGCCTCGGATCGCGCGCGCTCAAGATCGACGGACTGTTCCAGCAACTGACGGGCCTGCTCTTCTACTCGCGCCCGCGCCTCTTCCGCGTCCGTGGCGTAACGGTTGAGCTGCTGCTCAACTTCCTTGTGGGCGGTGATGTCTTGGAAGGCCCCTACCAGCCGATACACCCTTCCCTGCGCCCATCGCGCCTTGCCAATGGATCGGATCCAACGGCGGCTTCCCGCGGCATCTTCGTACGGGAGATCGATATCCCAGGGCTCGCCATATTCGATGGCTCCTTCGATTACCGCGCTCAACGCCTTGGCCGTGCGCAACGGATACAGTTCTATGAACTCCTCTAGGCCGAATCGGGCGTCTTCATCGATGCCGTGGATGCGCAACGCCTGGGCCGACCAAGAGGCGACATTGTCGGCGACATCCAGTTCCCAACCGCCTACTAAGGCCAGTTCGGCAGCATCGCGGAAGAGCTCGCGCGACTCCGGGTCTGAAGGCATCGCGGCGTTGCTTTCAG
The DNA here is from genome assembly GCA_963805925.1 of uncultured Acidobacteriota bacterium. Classification (GTDB taxonomy): domain Bacteria; phylum Acidobacteriota; class Terriglobia; order Bryobacterales; family UBA6623; genus CAMPKL01. The sequence goes on along the minus strand of CAWDWB010000010.1, from coordinate 17,998 downwards.
GCGGGCCTGATATCGATTGATGGGGTTGTCCTGTTCCAGAAGACATCCGAGCATACTCTTCTTCGTCCGGCCCCGAGCTCCGATTCAGCGAGTGCAATCAGGTTTCTTATCGGCAGGAACGGGTCAACATCGACGTTTCGCTCCGGACGAAACGCCTATCCTGTGGAGGATGAAGAGTTACCTGGCTGAACAAGCCATCGTGTGAACTATAAGAAACACGCCGATAAGGGAGCTGACTCGTTTCTGCCGCATCATGGGCTACAGTTCGCTTGAAGATTCATATGACAACAATTGCTCAGACCGAAGCCTCCGAACAGATCCAGCGTTTCATGTACGGTTTGGTACGCCGCAACCCGGGCCAGCCGGAATTTCATCAAGCCGTTCAGGAGTTCGCACAGGTCGTCATCCCCTTCTCTTTAGCCAATCCGAGGTACCAAGCGGACGCGGTCCTGGAGCGTATGACGGAGCCGGATCGAATCATTATTTTTCGCGTCACCTGGGAAGACGATCTAGGCAACATACGCGTCAACCGCGCCTGGCGAGTCCAATTCAATAATTCGATCGGCCCCTACAAAGGCGGGATGCGCTTTCACAAGACCGTCGATCTCAGCGTGCTCAAGTTCCTGGGCTTTGAGCAAGTCTTCAAGAACAGCCTGACGACCCTGCCGATGGGCGGCGCCAAGGGCGGCTCCAACTTCAATCCCAAGGACAAGAGCCCGCGCGAAGTGATGCGCTTTTGCCAATCCCTGATGGTCGAACTGCATCGGCATATCGGCGAAGACACGGACGTGCCGGCCGGCGACATCGGCGTCGGCGCACGCGAGATTAGCTACATGTTCGGCATGTACAAGCGGCTCAACAATCGATTCGCCGGCATTATGACCGGCAAAGGGCTAGCCTTCGGCGGCAGCGCCGTGCGCGTGGAAGCGACCGGCTACGGCGCCGTCTACTTCTTGCAGGAGATGCTGAACGAGCGTTCGGAAGGCCTGAGAGGCAAGACTGCGGTCATCTCCGGGTCCGGCAATGTCGCTACCTATGCGATTGAGAAGTTGATCGAACTCGGCGCCAAGGTCGTAACCGCGTCCGATTCGAGCGGCTTCATTTACGATCCGAACGGTTTTGACGCTGAGAAGGTCGATTGGCTGAAGGACTTGAAGGAAGTTCGCCGCGGCCGGATTCAGGAGTACGCCGAAAAGTTCGGTTGCGAATTCTACGAGGGTGCCCGTCCTTGGCACATCCCCTGCGACGTGGCCCTGCCATGCGCGACGCAGAATGAGTTAAACGGCGATGAGGCCGCGGCTCTCATCGCAAACGGCGTCCAAGCGGTCGTAGAAGGAGCCAACATGCCGGCAGAACCCGACGCCGTTCACCGCTTCAGCGCCGCCAAGGTACTCTTCGCGCCCGGCAAGGCCGCCAACGCCGGCGGAGTCGCGGTCTCGGGTCTTGAGCAGAGTCAGAACGCCCTGCGCATTTCTTGGTCGCGCCAAGAAGTCGACGAGCGGCTCCAGGACATCATGAAAAAGATCCACCACCAATGCGTCTTGCATGGTGTCGACAAAGAACATGTGGATTACGTGAAGGGCGCCAACATCGCCGGCTTTATTAAGGTTGCCGACGCGATGCTGGCTTACGGCGCCGTCTAGCCGTGGCCGATGTACATGAGCCACGAGATGCCAACGATCGCGGCCATAAAGCAACCGAAGACGTAGGCGCCGTAGCGCAGTCTCTCTTGGTCTGTTTCTCGGCCGATAACGCCCATCACGATGGACGTAAAAAATGCGAACAGCAGAGCTGCTTCGAAATGCGATAGGGCGACAAACATCAGGGTTTCTCTCCCACGGCGATCTCGTAGGCGTCCACCATGGCCAGGATATTCAACAGACCGGCACAAACCAAGAACTTTGTGCCGTAATCGGCGACGGGCGACGCCAGCAGCGGCTGCGAGTAGCCCAGCCACGACGCCAGGAAGTAAAGCAATCCGGTCGCCAGGTCACCAACGTATCCCCCGTAGTTCACCACGGTCGTGAATAGATCACCGGACTCAGGCGCGAACATTCGCCCCCGCATCATCAGTCCGAAAAGAAACATCCCCGCGACGGAAAACAGCAGCAGACCGCCGTGATTCCAGCGCTTGAGATAGAAATGCCCGCCGCCCGGCACCAGCCATCCCAATAGCACGGGAGTGATCCACTTCTGTGGCGGATGCAACGCCGCGCCTTGAGACTTCTTAGCTTTGGTTTCGCTCATTGCTGCCAATTACATCCTAGCAACCGCGAGGGCCCTTCGAGTTCGTTCGGATCACTGGGAAGGCTCGCTAAGCTCAAGGGTCTGACGGTACTTCAGCTGAGGAGCCTTTCCCGCGTCGAGGCGAATGTCCAACGGTGCACCTTCGCTGGACGGCGCGTTGAGGCGGACGGAATAGTGGGCGCCGATTCTCTCGATGGCCTGGTCTATAGCCGACTCGACATCCGAAATCGCCCGAACAAAGTACGCCTCGCCAGCCGTTTCCTCCGCGAAACGCTGGATCCCGTTCTGGTAGGCGATATCGAGATCGCCGTTTCGCTCTTGAAGATGAACGAAGAAAAGCGGCGCCGAGTAAGTGCGCAGGGCCGCGATGAGCGAAGTGACCCTTTCTTGGACGACACGATCCCGGAAACGCCTGCTCAGATCGCCCCGGTCGCTTGGATTGACGACGGCGGCGCTGTAATCACCGCGGTACTGCCTGATGGAGCCGTCGGTCACGAATAGCACAGCGACCCGCACGTCCGCCTGCTCCAAGACGGACTGGGCTATCGAAGCTGCCGGTTCCACGGCGTCCAATAGCCCCGGCGTGCCCGAAACAGGCAGCGCGCTCAGGCTGGCGAGCAGCTTAGTATGGTCGCTCGTCGGGTCTTCCACGACGCGAAGACCATCCTGCGCTTGCAGCAGGGCGACTCTCCATTGGGGACTCATCGCTTCCACGTGGCGGGCGATCGCAGAACGCGCAGCATCGATGCGGCTCAAATCACCGACCGTATCCATCACCAACATCAAAATGAGGGGCTCGCTGGGGCTCTGCAGTTCTTTGACTGCAGCAGGCTCGCCATTGATCCAAGCGTGGAGTTGTTCCGCTTTCAGATCGGTCTGCTCTCCTCCGTTTGAGTCCGCGACCCATAGGGGAACGCGTAATTCGGACGCGCCCGTAGCGGCGATCAGCAGGAAGATGATCACGGATCGGCAGATTCTCTTCATGTCTATCGCTAGAAACTGTACCGGGCGCCGAGTTGGAGTACGCGGCCGCCTGTCGAGCCGATGATGCGACCCGCATTGACGTTCGGAGTATCAAGAGTGCCGATACGGGCGTCCGGGTCGTTCCAGTTCGCGTGATTCACGAAGTTGAAGCTCTGGAACTGCAACTCTAGACTCTGCTCGGACGAGATGGTCACTCGCTTGGAAACGGCCAAATCGTGATTCTGCCAGCTAGGGTTCATTAGGTCCGGGTAGTTTCGCGCCGCATTTCCCAGCTCAAAATCGCCCGGGTTGGAGAAGGCGGCAGGGTTAAACCAGAGTTCGGCGCTGGGCGAATCGACGAGCGGATTGACGCCCGGAACTTCATTGACGCGCAGATACGGGACGACCCCTCCTGTATTGTTGAACTGAGGCGTTAGCAGGATAGGATTGCCGCTGCGCCAGGACGTGAAGCCGCTAACGGACCAACCTCCGAGCACCTTGCTCAGTACTCCCGCGTTGCCGAGCAAAGCCTTGCCCTCGCCGATCGGGATCTCATACAGATAACTCAAAGAAACCGCATGAGGTCGCGTATAGCTATTTTGCGCCCACTCAGCCGCGCGGTTCGCCACGTCCTGTACGCCCGCCGAGTAGTCGTCATAACGTCTCAGAAAGCGATAGGACGCATCGAAAGAAAGACCTGCCGACATGCGCTTCTCGATGCTGACTTCACCTGACTCGGAACGGTACTTCCCAATCGGGAACTGATCGTTGCCGAGTAGTCTCTGGAACTGCGGATACGGCCTAAGCAGTCTCCTGAAGCTCTCTTCATTGAGTTGATCGCGGAATGTCAGCGCCTCGGCCGGCACGCGGTTCAGCCCGGCTACCGCCGCGTCGGCGAGCATGTTTACGCCCTTATTGACCCTGCCGTTCGCACGAAGAATAAGTCCTGCAGGCAAACGTTGTTCGATCGAGACGCTTGCGGTGGTCACCATGGGCTGATCTGCCGTCGGCAGCACAACGTCGGCGTCCGTATCGTTCGCCGCATCGGGGCTCAGGTTCGGTAAGGGCGTGTCCAGGGGCTCGAAACCGTTGCTCAGCACCAGGGCGGGAGTCAACTGAGTGTTCGGCGAGATCGGCTGTCTGACCGCGCTAAAGCCCTGCGTACCAAACGCTCCCGAGCGCAGAGGCACACCCATTCCGTAACGGCCTAGCGATGCGCGGAGCACGGTGTCTCGATCAGAATCGGGACTCCAAGAAAGTCCAACATTGGAGTCCAAGCGGGCACGCACCGGTTGGAATCCTCTGTCGTGACCGTTTCGATTGGCAAAGGCGAGCGCCCCCGGCAGCCCATTCGCCGGATTGAGGGCATTCAGGTCAACGGATGACAAGCGGTCGAATTTCTCCACGTGCGGGGTAACCACATCGAGCCTCATACCGACCGTCGCCGTCAGTGTCTTCGACAGTTCGACCTGGTCGCGTACCCTGGCGTCATATCTGGACTGACGCAAGTAGGACGGTTGCGGCTGGTCGGTGGCCGTGGCCGCTGAAGCCATCCCCAACAAATAACTCGCGTACGAACTGCCGGTATTAGTGATCCCGGGCAAGCCGGTCAATGCGCTATTGAAGCGAAGATCGCCTGACGGCGCGTCCAGTTCAAGCGTGTTGAGTTGTGCGTGCCGCACATCCCCAGAGAAGACCAGTTGGTGCAAACCCTTGCGCACAGATAGCGACTGAAGGAACGCGTAGTTATTGCGCGCATTCCTAAGGTACCGACCCCGCGACGCTCCCATTCCGTAGAACCCCTCCAGCCGGAACATCGGGAAAACGGATCCGCTGACTCCTGTCAGTCCAAGTTCCTGCGGCAAATTCCGGCCCTCTCCGACGGCCTCTGTCTCGACCACACTCGAATCAGCCGATACCGACACCTCGTAGACGACTGCGGGCGAAACGGCGAAAGTATCTCTGACAACGACCCGTTGGTCGAGGAAGCTCCGGTCCGGACGCCCTGGGTTCGCAATCGTTGCGTAGATCCTCGGTTCTCCGATGAAGCCCCGCGACCGCGCCAGATCGACCGTCAGTTTGTGCCGTTCGAGAACAGTCTGATCGACCCGCGCCACGAAGCCGCTCGGCCGGTTCGTCGCGGTGGGATTGGAAAAGAAGTTGTTCGTCAGGAAAGGTCCAATGTTCGTATTCGGTAGGGGGTAATGCTCCGCCACCGCGGCAGCGATCGGATCCAAGCGGGTCGCGGCGATCTGACGGTTCCCAAAAGGACTGCGGATGTACTCCAGGTTCGATTCAGAGACAACCTCGTTGGGGTCGTAGGCCGGATTCCGATAGGTGGACGCCGGGTCGTAGATCGCCACGGGGCTGCCCGCCGAATCGACGAGATCCGAGAAGTCCCCGGATCGTTGCGGCAACGACGGCAATGTACGCAAGTAGGAGCGCCCGACATTTTCCCTGGTCGCCTCCCAAGAGAGCGTGAAAAACGTACGCCGGCGGCCGTCGTAAAGCTTCGGAAGGATCACCGGACCGCTCACGCTGAACCCATATTGGTTCCGGCGCAGCAGATTCTGGTCGCCGCCGTTCTGGACAATCTGGTGAGGCGTCGCGTCCAGCGCGTTATTCCTCAAGTATTCATAGACTCTGCCATGCCACAAGAGACCGGAAGGAGCGGATTGGGCAGTTCGCGGGCCTCCTCGAAGACCTTGCTGCTCGGTCGCCTTCCGAAAGACCTGGATCGCCTCGTCGAGCGCACCTTTCTGCGGCGTCTCCGTGGATGTCGGCGGCTGACTAGAAGTCCCCTGAATTTGGCCATCCTCGGCGTAAATCGCCGTGGAATGCACGGATTCTGACTGCTCCGACGGCTTCGGGGCCGGGGCAGGAGCCGGAAGTACCGCCTCCGCCGCCAAGATTGCCCCGGTAAACAGTACTCCCAGTACGATGGTCGGGGGGATAACCCTCATCAACCTTATCGTAACCAGACAAAGTTGCATCTGACTAGGCCTACCGCCCAATCTACGCAATCTCTTGCCGAACTTCGCCCGTAGCTGCCGCGTCAGAAGCCGAAATATGGCGAAGTCTCCTGCTGACGCCTTCACAGCCTCAGGTTAGGAGACAGGTCGCCCAGCGGCAATCTGCTGGGCGGCGTAAGGCTCGAATTTCAGTCGAATTTCAGTGTCATGGGCAGGTTGACAGGGCTCACGACCCGATCGGTACGATCTCTTGCTGAACTTCACCCGTAGCGACGGCGCCGGATGCTGAAACGTAGCAATTGATCTCGCTGCGGACGCCGAACGAATCGAGGTAGACCCCAGGCTCGATCGAGAAGCAAGTGCCCGGAATGATCGGCCGGTCGTCGTGCGTTTCGAGATTGTCCATGTTGGCGCCGTTGCCGTGGACGTCTTCGCCGATGGAGTGTCCCGTCCGGTGGATGAAAAAGTCGCCGTAGCCGTTGTCGACGATGACTTTGCGGACGATGTCGTCCACCTCAAAGCCCGCAATTGGACGCCCTTCGCGGATGGCTTTGTCGACGCCGGCCAAGCCCGCATCGCGCGCGTCGCGAACCGCCTCAAACACAAGCTGGATGTCGCCGCGCGGCTCCGCGCCGCAGTATCCGGTCCAGGTTACGTCGTAATAGACAGCCCCCGGCTGGTTCAGTTTGGCCCAAAGATCGATCAACACGAAATCGCCCTCGTAGATGGGTGATGACGGCTCGCCTGGCGTGTAATGCGGATCGCCGCTATTCGCATTGACCGCTACGATCGGACCGTCCTGAGTAACCAGTCCGCGCTCGCTGAAGCGCTGCAAAATGAAGTCCGCGACCTGCCGTTCCGTAATCTCCTGCCCTGCCTTCAAGCGCTCGCCGATCAGCTCGAAAGCTTCGCGACGAGTCGCATCCACCGCCACGCCGGCCTCCTGGTGCTGCGCGAACTGCGCGTCGGTCCAGCGCGCTTCGAAGTACTGTACGAGCGAAGCCGAACTCACCACTTCCTTGCCCAGGCTGCGAACCAGCTCGACCGTTCCCGCGTCCACCAACGAGACGTAGGGAATCATGCAGTTCTCGGAGTACTGCATAGCGATACGGTGTGCATCTCCCAGTACTTGCGCCAACGTCGTGCGCTGCTGCTTCCAACTCGAGTACCGCTGCTTTCGGCCCGGCAAGGACTCCAAAGTCCAGGGCTCAATCGCGTGAACCAGCCGGATCGGCTCGCCCTCCGCGGGCAGCCAGTAGTACCAGCGCCGGGAAACGTGGGCGTCCGCCGGCAGTCCCAGCACGCGATAGGCGATCGGGTCCCGGTGGTGATGATCGAAGAATAACCAGCCGTCTAGGCCCTCTTCGCGCAACTGAGCTTGTATTTCCTCAAGGTTCATTTGATCGATTCCGCAAGGCGGGCTTCGACCTGTTCTGCCGTCATACCCGCTATCTCAAAAGTTTTGGAACGGCTCTTCTGGCCGTTCACCAGTTCTACATCCCTCTTGGCACAGCCGAGAAGCTTTCCCAAGAAAGCGACGCAGGCCTTGTTTGCCCGCCCCTCAATCGGCGGCGCCGTAATGGCGATCTTCCACTCATCGCCGACCTTGCCGATCACAGCGTCCCGCGACGCCCCAGGCTGAACTCGCAAGGTAACTCTTCCCCATCAGGGCAATCGTTCGATTGTAGCGATTGAGCCGCCGCTGCTGGGGGAACAGTGCATTTGATCTAGAACCAAAGCAGGCCGGAGAAGGCACCTAAAGGGCTATAGCCAAAGGTGTTCACAGGTGTTAACGTTCTGGTTGTAGGCTCCGCCCGGCGATGGCCCTGACCGGAGCGAAGGAATTCGCCATGCGTAGACATCTTCTTGTTCGCCTTCTCGTCGGACTTTCCCTGTTCACAGCAACCTCTCTGGCACAAGATCAGGCCGCGGACATGAGCGCCCAAAACGCCGTCGTCCACAGCCCTGCCTCTGGCCAGACTCTAACCGGCCCGTCTCAAGACGCCCCCGGCCAAGTCATCGCCGATTTTCTTCGCGCCAACGGCCGCTCCAACCAAACGGCCGCTTCGCTCGTGACCGTTTCGGAGAATCCCACTCGTTCGGGCATCACGCACTTGCGCCTGGAGCAACAGGTAGGCGGGCTAACGATCTACGGCGCCTACGTCAAAGCAGCGGTCAACTCTCAAGGTGAGTTGGTTCACTTGATCGAGATGCTGACGCCGGTAGGCCCCGTCGGCCGTGCAAGCATCAACGAAACAGATGCCTTGAACGCGGTAGTGGGGCGGCTCTACCCCAGCGCACGGCCCGGCCTCGGACGCGGCACGCAAAACGGCAATTCCGTTTCGTTCTCGCAGAACGGCTTCTTTTACCAAGACCCCACGGTCACGCGGGTGATCGTGCCCTTCGCCAGCGGACGCCTGCAGGAAGGCTTCTTGGTCGAGACCTGGACGCAATCCTCGAATCTATTGCGCCACACGTTAGTCAGCGGCAATGGCCAGATCGTCTCGTCTGAGTTGCGCACCAACCAGGACTCCTACAAAATCTTCCCGAACTACCCGAAGGCGTTGAACGGAGGTGTTCAAGGTATTGTCGCCGGCCCGGGCGCTGGCAACTCGCAGTCGCCCAGCGGATGGCTCTCGGGAAACCAGACGACGGTCAACATCACAGGTAATAATGTCCACGCCTACCTGGACTCCGACGCCAACAATATCCCGGATAGCGGCGGAGCGGCGGCTGTCGTCGACTTCGTGACCGACGCAGACCTCAACCAGCCGCCTACGACGGACAGAAACAAGGCCGTCGCGGTCCAGAGTCTTTTCTACTTCAACAACAAGATTCACGACAAGCTGTACAAGCACGGTTTTACGGAGTCCGCAGGCAACTTTCAGAACAATAACTTCAGCAACGGCGGCGTCGGCAACGACTCCGTCAACGCTGAGGCTCAAGACGGCAGTGGCACTAACAACGCGAATTTCTCCACGCCGTCAGACGGCAGCCATCCACGCATGCAAATGTACTTATGGACGTTGAATAACCCCAACCGCGACGGCGACGTGGACTCCGACATCATGTACCACGAGTACGGTCACGGCCTGACGTGGCGCATGATCGGCAGCATGGACGGCCCTATGGCCGGGGCCATCGGAGAAGGTGCCAGCGATGTCATCGCCATCTTGATGAATAACGACGACAAGGTAGGCGAGTACTCCTATAACGATCCTATCAACGGCATCCGCAGCCGCTATTACACGGGATACGAGACCTACCGGACATACGGCGACTTCACGGGCTCAAGCGTTCACTACGACGGCGAGATTTACGCGGCGACCATCTGGAAACTCTGGGGCATCTATCACAGCTACGGTATTTCGCAGGACACCTTATTCGACGATCTCGTCGGGGGCATGAACTTCACGCCGTCCCGTCCGGCCATGGAAAACATGCGGGACGGTATCCTCACACAAGCGGTCACTGCCCGTGACTGCCTCGTCTGGGAAGCCTTTGCCGCCTTCGGCATCGGCGAAGGCGCCTCTGCATCCGTCAAAGGCGGCGGTCCGTTCGGCGGCGGCAAAGTGAGCATTCGTGAGTCGTTCTCGGTGCCTTCAAGCTGCTCCGGATCGTCCGACCCGCTGTCGATTACGACCTCCTCGCTACCCGACGGTACCGACGGGCAGACATATCCAACCACAACCTTGCAGGCCACTGGTGGAACGACGCCTTACGTGTGGAACGTCACCGGACTACCGACAGGACTTGGATACGATCCTAATACGGGACAAATCTCGGGAACTCCGTCTGGGACCGGCTCATTCAGCGTAGGCATCACTGTCACCGATGATGACGGTGCGACAGCATCAAAAGCCCTGCCGCTGACGATCAATGGGGATCAGTCAGGAGAGACCCCGGCTGCGCCAAGCAACTTGACTCTCTCCGCCAAGCGGCGATTTGTCATGCTTTCTTGGTCCGACAACTCCATCAACGAGACCGCATTCGAACTCCAGCGTTGCACCAAGGAGTCCACTTGCAGTTCGTTCCCGCTGCTTCCCCCGAACACCACCAACTTCAAGGACTCGGGGGCGAGTACGGGAGACTACTACCAGCTCAGAGCGTTGAACGGCAGTCTGGCATCCGATTTTGTGACCTCATCCGAAGCGGTGCCCTAGCGTCTAGCGGCCCACTCAGCTTTGAAAGCAAAGGCCCGGCGATTCGCCGGGCCTTTCCCTTCGGATTCGACTCGATGATCGCTACGACCCCGGCATGTTGTAGAAAAACTCTTCCTGGACGATCTTGCCGTCCTTCACCGTGTACAGCGCCATCTCGGTCATCTGGTTGCGCTGGCCGGTCGGCTTGAAGGTGACGTCGAACTTAAAGCGCACCGCGAACTGCTCTTCGCTCACGAACGGGCCTTCGACGCTCGCGCTGTGAACTTCGTGATTGGCGAACCACCACTCGTTCTTGCCGCGGACCGCGGCGATGCCTTCTTGCTTGGCCGGCATGTTCGGGCCTGCCACCGGCTCGATGCTGACGATGTCATCGGAATAGTGTTTGTCCAGAACGGCGGCAAACTCGCCTTTGCTGCAATGCTGCACGAGGTCATTGGCGATTTCAGAAACGGTCGGCATGGAATAATATCCTCCCCGAAAACTTCAAACATCTAGGACGCGAAGGCTTCTCGAATGCGGGCAACCGCCCACTCCAGTTCGTCTTTCTTTACCACCAGCGGCGGCGCGAGGCGAATCACGAAGTCATGCGTCTCTTTGCAAAGCAGCCCCAATTCTTGCAAGCGTTCGCAATAGGACCGCGCCGGAACTTTCAGTTCCAATCCCACCAGCAGACCAAGCCCGCGAACCTCTTTAATGTCGGGGTGGTGGATCTTCTGCAGTTCCGCCAAGAACCATGCGCCCAAATCAGCCGATCGCTCAGCAAGCGATTCCTCTTCCAACACGCCCAACGCAGCCCGCGCTACGGCGCAGCCTAGCGGATTGCCGCCGTAGGTCGATCCATGGCTGCCCGGCGCGAACACTTCCAAAACCTCGCGGCGCGCTACGACCGCCGACACCGGGTAAAACCCGCCCGATAAAGCCTTGCCCAAGATGAACGCATCAGGCACGACGCCCTCGTGGTCGGCGCACATGCGCTTGCCCGTCCGCCCTAGCCCGGTCTGGATCTCATCCAGCAGCAATAAGACGTTGTGCCGCTTGCAAATTTCTTCCGCTGCCTTCAGGAATCCCTTTGGCGGAATGTTGATGCCCGCTTCGCATTGAATCGGCTCCACCAAAAACGCACAGGTGTTCGGCCCGATCGCCGCCTCGAGCGCCGCAGCATCGCCAAACGGGATCGACTTAAAGCCCGGAGCGAACGGCCCGAAACAGTCGCGGCTCAGTTCATCCGAAGAGAAGCTGACGATCGTTGTCGTACGGCCATGGAAGTTGCCGTCGCAGACGATAATCTCCGCCTGGTTTGCCGGGATCCCCTTCTTGGTGTAGCCCCAGCGCCGCGCGGCTTTGATCGCCGACTCAACCGCTTCCGCGCCCGTGTTCATCGGCAGGACCATGTCCAAGCCGCAATACTCAGCTAACTCTTTGTAAAACAACGGCAACTGGTCGTTGCGGAAGGCGCGGGAAGTCAGCGTGACTAGCTCCGCCTGTTCCTTCAGCGCAGCCAGAATCTTCGGGTGGCAATGGCCCTGGTTGACCGCTGAGTACGCGCTCAAGCAGTCCAGATAGCGATCGCCGTCGACGCTATAGACCCAAGGCCCTTCGGCGCGGTGCACCACGACATCCAGCGGGTGATAGTTGTGCGCGCCCCACTTGTCCTCAAGGGCAAGCAACTGCTCCGAATCGTTCTGCGTCATTTGCGTCATTCCCCGCCGGTCCCCGGTCCCCTCAGTGTCGCAGGGCCCCCATCAGGCGAGCAACAGACAGAGGAAACCCCCTATGTTAATCTCACCGCTAAAGACTCGCCCTTGACCCGCTGACGGGAGGAACCGGCATGAAGACACTTTGGCTGTTACCTCTAATGGCCCTGCTCGTTGGATGCACGAATCCATCGGAAACCGTGACTGAAATGGAGAACGCCTTGCGCGACCCGGACTTTGTGAGGGAACGAGTGGATGCCGTGAGGCAGTCCTACACCGAATTCGTGGAGTCCGGCAACGCCGCCGGGGTGGCTGGCCTCTATGCGGACGACGCCGTTTCCATGCCGACCACCGGCGGCCGTTTCGAAGGACGTGAAGCGATTCAGGCCAGTTATCAGGCCACATTCAATAAGGGAACCGTGGCCTTCCGCGCAGAGCCGCGTTCATTTGAGACGAGCGGCGATACGGCGGTCGAAGAAGGGGTCGTGCACTTCTCTATCACCGCGCCGAATGAAGCTGCGGAAATGATCGACGCTGAATACTTAGTCGTCCTCAAAGAAATCGATGGATCCTGGAAAATCTATCGAATGATGAGCAAGCTGCTCGGGCCTCCCATACCGTAAGCCATCGCCGTCGGCGACCCGGCCCGCGAGCTAGCTTTCCGTGGCGGTTTGTGGCACTCTCTCCCAATGCCGGACCAATCGCCGCAAACCATCTCCATGAATGGTCTGGCGGGTGTCACCCTCGTCAGCGACGAGAATCAAGAGGATTCCGGCGCTCTCGTGCCGAGAAACCTCGAAGCCACGCAAACCGGCGTCGATTCCGGGATCTTCCTTTCCAAGACGCCCATCGGCGCCGTGATCGAGGCGAAGACGGCAAACAGCGTCTACCGCATCGTCCACGTCGCCCCGAACACGGTGGAGATCAGCGGACACCCCGTCTACTGCCCAATTCCGATGCGCGTCAGCCTAACCGGCACCCGCTGGTTGGATACCACCCTGCCGGACTGCTACATCGCCCCCGGCATGCGCCTCCAGTTGATCGATCGCTCGGGACGCAGCGTCTTAACGTCACGCATCAAGTCCGTGCAGATCGTCTCCGGAGCGAAGTAATCTTCGGCCAGGCATCAGCCGCCTTCAGGCGGCTCTCAATCAGGCCAGCCCTTTTAGGGCTGGTGACGAGACGCGTGCCTCCATTCTCCCTCCGGCCCGCTTCAGCGGGCCTCTCCGCTCTGCTAGACTACGACTCCGCCGCGCTGCCGGCACTCCATCTGAGGGCTCGCCGTTCGCCTTCGTCAGAGCGCGATGCCCAACAACGTCTACTCCGATATTCATCTACACATCACATGGCACACCAAACACGGCGCCGTAGTCGAAACCCGCGTTTGAGGACCTCACTGCACCAATTCATCCGCAATACGCCGAGCGGCATGCAGGCGTTCGCGTTCATGCCGTAAGCGGCACGACCGATCACGTCCACCTAGCCGTCAACATCCCGCCAACGCTCAACGCGAGCGAGTGGCTGGGAAACTCAAGGGCGCCAGCGCCCATCACGTCAATCACCGGTTGATCAATCGCCGCACGTTTGGCTGGCAGACAGGCTACGGCGTCGTCAGCTTCGGCGCCAAAGATTTGCCCTGGGTCGTCGAGTACATCCAACGACAAAAGGAGCATCATGCCGACGGTAAGACCCACGACCGGTTGGAGCGCACGGTAAGCCCGCCAAAGCGGGCTCAAGAAGACAAGGGTCGCCGCACGTTCGCTAACCAGCCGTAAAACGACTGGCCTAGTGAAGAGCCCCGTAAACGGGGCTAAATCATCCGGAGCAGCGTCGAAATACTCCGGAACCCGCGACGCCCGCCCGTCTTCTTCCCGCCAGGCGTCTCGCGGCCCGCCGGCAAGCCCGTTCCATCCTTCACGAACCATCCGGCCTCTCGGTCTCAGGCCCGTTCACGGGCCTCACCCCTAGGCCAGCCCTTTTAGGGCTGGTACGAACCCGGCGATGCCCTCCCCTGTCCCATTCCAGCCCGCTTGAGCGGGCTTACCGGTAAGGTCCAACCAGCGCAAGCTCCAGAAAAGTGGGCGTTGTCCCCACTTATCAATCGGGGTGTCGCAAACCCCGACAGAGACCTCCGGTCCTGACGACTGCTGCAGACTGTTCTGCGCAGGTCTTTCGGCTTGCAACGGGCCATCCGAATCCTCGGCTATCGCTGCGTAAGAACTCATCACGATTCGCCACACGGTTCGCGTGGCGAATGCTTCCGATTCTTGGAGGGGGAAGGGCGGGAGTGACCCACGAGAGAGCAAAGCGATCGAGGGAGGCTTCGTGGCGGCTCAGCCGACCGAAGCCGGGGTCGCTCCCGCCCTTCCCTGACCCCCAAACTGGGGTCCTGCCGCCACCGCCTCGCTCTACTCTCCTCACTCTGCGGCTCTTACCCGCCCAAACGGTGAACGCCTCCGTCGAAACTACGGTGAACGCGGCTTTTTTCCTGCGTTCACCCGCCATCCGCCACGCCACGGCTTCCAAGAGCCCTTCAGGGCACTTGGAATCGGTCTTGAGCGAAGGTTCGAGCTGTCACTTTCGGCCAAGAAGCGACGATCGTGTGACACCGAAGAAACGGCGTCCCAGATCGTATATCAAGCCGACGATAGCCCATTGCACTGCACCCAACAAACCAGCAGTCCGTTGGTCAACGCCGTGTTCACGTTTGTTGGGATCCCTTGGTACCAGTCGTCCATGATCCAGAAGCCGAGCCAAGCCGATACCGTGGTCGATCCACAAGACCCAAGGGGTGTCTCCATCAACGAAACAAGCCCAGCCCAATTGCCGTGATAGCGGCTCCGAGTACGAGGCCAACAACCGTACCCTTCCATCGATAAGGCACCTTCATCAGTGCCTCCTGCGCTCGGCATTCCTTGGCCCAAGTGGACCATAGAGATACTGGCGCATACGGTTCTCCCAATCGACTGCTCGTTGTTGGCTGCCTGACCCGATCTCGATGTCCGCGGCTCCAGGAATGGGACTACGGCGAGCCTGTATGTTTGCCACATTCCCCAAGCGTGACCAAATTCATGCCACGCGGCGATGACGTCGGTCATGCGCCGAAGTACACCCGAGCCGTACTTGTTCCTAAGAAGCCGGTTGGTACTGAAGGCCACGCTAGCGTCGCTCACCTTGACGGGACGGGGAAAAACGGGACAGCCTCAATTATCTCGCACCTGCCGCTCGCGCCATGAGTTTACGACGCGGACGGCCTCGCGGTCTCAGCTCCAGATCCGCGGCGCTTGCAGCCGCCAGTTTCTCGACGAACTTCTTTTCGCCTAACGGCTTACCGGCTCTGGTCGCGGCTCGAAGCGATTCCGCCCAAGCGCCGTCCGCATCGCCTCGCTCCGCTAACTCGCCCGCCCAGTCGCCGTCCAGGCAGATGTCGCGCCACGCGTCGAGATCCACCAGGCCGCCCGGGTCGATCCCCGTCAGGTGCGCTCGCGCGCTCGACCAGCGGTAGTCCTCGGCGCGCTCGACGAGCCGGGCCCGCACGGGATTCAGGTCGACGTACCGCAGCGCTCGGAGCAAGTGCGAGCGATCCAACGGAGCGGAGTAGAAGCGGTTCTGCCACAGGTGCCCGCTGCGCCGGCGCAGGGCGTTCAGATGCCGCGCGTAGATGTTGTGCGTGCGGCCGAAAGCCTTTGCCATGGCCGTTTCCGCCATCGGCACGACGACCGCGTGGACGTGATTGGGCATCAGGCAGTAGCCCAAAACGGTCAGCCGATTGCGCTCCGCATGCTCGGCCAAAAGCGTCAGATAGAAGCGCCGCTGGGCGTCGGAGAAGAAAACTTGTTGGCGGTTGTTGCCCCGCTGGGTAACGTGATGCGGTACAGCCACCGCCACCACGCGCGCGATCCGCGGCAAGACGCCCGCTATCTTCTCAGCACAACTCCGCCTCCGTCAATCGGCTAAATTGAGGCTGTCCCAATTTCACCGGGGTTCTCAGGCAGCAGGACTACTGTTTTTGTATGAATAGTGAAGGCAAAGACGAACTCTTGCAGGACAAAGAAAGCGAGGACGAGCCGCGAAGCGGCGCGCCTCGAGTCATACCCAGGAGGATTCCATGGAGAGTTTCTACGACGTAGGGCTCGATGTCCACAATAAAACGGTGAGCTATGGAGTGAAGACGACTGCCGGAGAGAGGTTGCGGTCCGGCAGCGTGGCGGCCATGCGGGCGGCGTTGAGCGAGTGGGCCGAGGCGTTGCCGGGGCCGTGGGTCGGAGCGTTGGAGGCGACGCTGTTCACGGGTTGGATTTACGATCATTTGGAACCCTACGCGGCCGAGCTGCAAGCGGCGCATCCGGCGATGCTGAAGGCGATCGCCTGCGCCAAGAAGAAGAACGACCGCCTACGATGCGGAGAAGATCTGCGATCGGCGCGCTGCGATCTGTTGCCGGGCTTCGACATGGCGCCGGGGGAGATTCGCGAGTTGCGGCGGGTGTTGCGTTACCGCAACCTGCTGGTGCGCGAAGCGGTGCGGCTGAAGACAAGATATCCGGCCTGTTGATGAAGTGCGGCGAGGAGTACGTCAAGGACCGGCTGCACGGCAAACGCTACTTCTACCAGTTGCTCGATTCGCTCGACACACGCCGGAGTCGGCGATCGAGCTGCTCGCTCTCAGCCGCGGAATGCTGGAGACGTTTGAAGATCTTGAACGGCGTCTGCTGAAAGGGCTCGCCCAACATCGGCTGTTGAGAGAACGCGTCGCCCGCTTGCAATCGATTCGCGGCGGGCCAAGTCACGCCGCTGACCTGGGCTCTGGAGGTTGCCGAAGCGGAACGGTTCTCCTCGGTGCGTCGGGCGGTGAGCTACTGCGGACTGTGCGCGGCGCAACGCGTGCCGGCGGGCAAGACGCAGCGCGCGCCGTTGTCCAAGCAGCGCACAAGCATCTGCAGCACGTGCTGATCGAGGCCGCGGAAACGGGTGCTGCGCTTCAACCCCGAACTCCAGGCCGTTCATGTGTTCGAGTCATTGCACGGCTCGCGCAACCGCGCGACGCTGGTTCTGGCGCGCAAGCTGGTCCGGCTGAACCTGCTCGCCGTGGCACTGCTCGGCGAGCCCTTCGGCGCCGCGGTCTCCAGCCGGCCCAGGAGGAGAACAAGATTCCGGGCGAAGCCGGAGACAAGCCGCCCGGCTCCGTCCTCGCCGATCCGGGACTGCGCCAAGGCCGTAAGGCCCGCTGCGACCGTTCTGACTGTTTGAGGCCGACGGGCTCTAACCCTAACTGAAACTTCTGCTACGGCCGGTAGGGCCCGCTGCAGCTCATGGATGTCTGGTCACGCTTGGCCGTTGACCCCGGGAAGGCTCGGTCCGCTTCGCTCTTCGCTGACCTACTAACGCTGGTCTCTCCACCGGCCCGAGGTATGACTGCGTTCATCCTTGACAAATACCTATCATGGATGTTCCGAGAGCAAACACATAACTGACTCGTTGCGTGCCATTCACATTGGTATCAAAGCGCCAGGTGAGCAAATTCCGCTTCACAGATGAAGCAAGGATCATTGGACCCGAAACAATATCAGCCTCTGTGACCACCCCTCTTGAGACCCTAATCGTTGCAATTACCGTCCCTTCAATTCGTGCCGCTAGCGCCGTGGGCGGGTAGAGGGGGAGGTCTGCTGCCACGACAAGATCATTTGGCTCGAGGGACTGCGCGACACCGATACATCCAAGCAGAGAAGTAGGAGTCCCGCAAGCGACATTGGAGAGCACAGGCACTTCTTGGTCATAGAGCCTCCTTCACTGTGCCGGAGTGATAGCGGAAACTGTCGTTGACCTAGATGATTGACGAGTCGACCGCCGACGTCAAACTTAATTGGTTCTAGCGATTCCTGGGGTTTGCCAAGAAGATCATAGATGTCGCTCAAATACTCGCCGCGTTCATCCCTGCTCCCAACCAGCAGGGGCTCGCTCC
>CAWDWB010000009.1:0-716218 GCA_963805925.1 uncultured Acidobacteriota bacterium | reverse complement strand
TGGGCCCGCGCCTAGCAGTTCGGCTCTTGTGGGGCTAACGGAAGACCAAACGGTCGCTGACGAAGAAGTTCAGCACGGAACACAAGGTGATCGAGACCAGATTCGCGGCCAGGTACGGGATGCCAAAAGACCCCACCAGAATCTTCATGAACACCAGGTTCTGGACGATGGAGATCAAGCCTACGGACAGGTTGAAGCGCAGCAGTCGTGAGAGCGTCCGCTTCGCACTGCTGCCGGT
Organism: uncultured Acidobacteriota bacterium; assembly: GCA_963805925.1. GTDB lineage: Bacteria > Acidobacteriota > Terriglobia > Bryobacterales > UBA6623 > CAMPKL01. The sequence continues at coordinate 715,980 of CAWDWB010000009.1, read as the reverse complement.
GCGGTCGACCCACGTCCAGCGCTCGTGCCAGGCGAAGTTGTTCAACACCGCGCCCTCGACGGCGATCGCCGTGGCAAGCAAGTAGTGCATGCCCGAAGCGGTGAGCGCGGCCAGCGATACCAGCTGCACAGCGATACCGCCCGCGCCTACAAAGTTGAAGGCCAGCCAACGTCGGAAGGGCGTACGCCGGACGGTCACTTAGAGGATCGTCTCCTCGCGGTACAGGACGATCGTGTTGCGCACGGCAGAGACGATGAAGGTTACCGCCAAGGCGGCGATGGCGCAGACGCCGCCGACGTCGAATAGCAGAAAGCGTCCCAACCCGCCCAGCGGCACGGTTGTCTTGAAGAGCAAGAGATCGTCCCCGCAGCCAGCAGAATGCGCAACTCAGTTGGTCCAATGCCGACGTGCGCCATCCGGAATACGCCGACGGTGTGCGCAGCGAGAAAGGACTCGGCGCTAACCATCAAATAGGCGACCAGCACGCCGAGAGCGATGATGGGCGTCATGTAGCTTGAGGCGGCCAGGCCGCCCAGCAGAAAGAATGTCCCAGCGACGTCGATGACGTGGTCGACATAGAAGCCGTAGCGCGGCCGTTGGCGGTTTCGGACGCGGGCGAGCGTGCCGTCGAGGCTGTCGCCGAACCAGTTCAAGGCCAGAGCTGCGACGACGATCAGCAGGGCGGGAGGTTCCCATTGCGAGATCCAAAAGGCGAGCCCCGCCAGCAACATGGCCAGCAATCCCAGCAGGCTTAGGTGGTCGGGCGTGACGCGGGCGGGCAGGCGTTCGGCGATCCAGATAAGCAGCCGCTTCTCGGATTGCATCAGTACGCTGGCGTGCTCGCGAACGTGCTTCGCGTTAGGGCGTTGGGTCATGTCGCAGGTCTCCTATTGAGTCCTGCGAGAAGCGGAAGAAGAATGGCTCACGGAAGGCGCAGTTATTATTGCGGCGCGTGAGCCAATTGGGACGCGGCTTGCACAGGTGTAGTTAGAGGACGAGAGTTGAGGTCCTCACCTACACACGGAGTCACCAGAAATGAAATCGCCCAAATTCACCACGGCCGTTGCCGCCGCCCTTTTGTCAGCCGCTTTGCTCAGCCCTGCCGCCCGCGCCCAGACGAAGATGGAGGTCCCTTGGCTGGGACTCGCTCAGGGGCTCGACGGCCGCGTCGTGAACACCGTATTGTTGGACGGAACCGCGCTTCGGGGCCGCGTGCTCGACGTCTCCGAGAACGAACTTCGCTTCCAGGTCAAGACAACTTCTAAGCCCGTCGTCTATCCCAAGGGCGAGATTGTTCTGCCCAAGGGGCAAGTCAAGGTCTTCAGCTACACGTATCGCAACGGGAGCCGCGGACGTAAGCTCGGCGCCGTGGCGGGCGGCGCGATCGGCGCTTTCCCCACGCTGTTGGTCGCGGGCATTGTCAACAACGAGGGCGGCAATATCCCGGGAAATGTTGCAGGCGTCCTAGCCGGTATCGCCGGCGCTGGAGTTGCGCTTGGCTATGGCTTCGGTCACGCAGCTGACACGAAGACGATGACGGTGTTCGTCGCCGAAGGACTTGAGTAGTTGCGGACAGCGCTATTGCGGGCGCCGGAATAAGCCGCCGTAGACCGCTTTGCCGAGCACGTGACCTTGAACCGCTTCCATCACTCGTGCGCGCGTCTCGAAAGCGTCGTCGGAGGGCTTGACGTCGAGCTTGGTATCGAGCGCGTAGAGCTCAAACATGTAGTGATGGTAGGGGCCGTTAGCGCCGGCGCCGGGGCCGCGATAGACGGGACCGGTGGCGCTGATCTGATAGCTGCCGTCCGGCAACTGCGATCCCTTGGGGACGCCTTCGGGCAGGCCGGTCGCGCTGGCCGGGATATTCCAAAACACCCAGTGCGCTTGGTCTTCGGTGCCCTTGTTGCGGGCGACGTCCATGTCGCGCATGTTGAGGAAGAAACTCTGCGTACCCGCGGGGACGTTGGCCCAACTCATGGCCGGCGACGTGCCTTCGCCGGGGGCGGCGCCCTCAGCGGCCTGGCTGTACTTGACGGGGATGTGGCCGCCATCCGGGAAGCCCGCAATAGTCAAAGTCATGGGCGCGGGCCTGCCTTGAGCAGACAGCAGGGAAGCCGCGAATAGGATGCTTGCCGAAACAAAGAGAAGTCGCATGCGCATATCCTAGCGCAGAGCTTGAGGCACATTGTAGTTTGCTGCCTGGCGGACCCTCAAAGGCGATTGCGGCGGCCCAACCGAGCCGTGTCCGTCAGGCCGCGTCTAGACGCAGGCTCACGCCTGCGGCTCTGTTCTTTCGGTTCGTGCGGCGACTAGCGCGCGGCAAATGTTCGGCGGGGTTTGACCGCAACGGAAACGGCCAACAACCCGAACACGGGCCAGTATTCCAACGCACGGAACCCCGCTAGCTCTTGCCATTCGCCGAGGACGCCATAGGGGATGAGAATGTTGTAGGCGAGGGGGACGAGGGCGGTCCAGAGGAGCAGGGAGGTGTTGGGCCACAAGGCAAGCAGTGGGATGAACCAGCCCAGATACCAGGGGAAGCAGTTGGCGGAGAGGAACAGCAGCAACGCGATGGCGGCTAGGGCGGCTTGGGAGCGTTCCCAGCGGAGCGACCAGATACGCGAGCAGGCCTGCGGCGAGCAGGTAGGTGACGATCTTGGTCCCGCGGTCGAAGTCGTAGTTGGCGAAGTTTTCGTAGATCAGGCCGTAGAGGCTGTCGTTGTTGCGCCAGCCGCCGACGAAGCCTTGCAGCATGTCGGTGACGTTGGAGATGTCGCGCAGGTAGGGCAGGCTGACGGCCAGGGCGACGGGGATGGCAACGAGCGCTGGCTTCCAGCGGAGTCCCAGCCTTCACGATCGCGCTTCCACCAGCAGAAAAGGGAACAGAATCGCGGGCCAGAACTTCGCTGCCGTCGCCAACGTCAGCGCGGCAAAGGCCAGCGGCCAGCGTTTTCGCGCGGCGGCGGCAAAGGCAATCACCACAAATAGAATGGCCAGCGGGTCGTTGTGGCCCTGTCCCCAATACTCGGTCAGTACCAACGGCGACCACCACCAGACCAGAGCTCGCTGCCGAGGCAGGTCATAGGCGTCGAGCAGATAGAGCAGCGCCAGCGCCGTTAGCAGTTCAAAGAAGACGTAGGGCAGCTTGTAAGACCAAGCCTGCGCGTAGCCGTCGCCGGGCCAGACGCCTGCCGCGACTCGCTGCCACCCGTTGTGCAGCAACTCATACAGAGGGCCGTAAACGCTGGGCAGATCCTTGCGTGTGACCTGGTCCCAAGTCTCGTCTTGCAGGGCCTTCCACTGGGGGTCTTCGGGGACGTCCAGGTAGGGGTTGCCGCCGGCGACTTGCAGCATTCCTTGCCAGCGGTAGCGCAGCGGGTCTTCGGACAAGTTCGGAAAAACCGGCAGCAGCACCACGCGAAAGGCCAGACCCAACACCAAGACGAGCCACAGAGTTCGAGGGGTGAGCGGCGAGACGCGTTTTTCGTCGCAGCGTGACCCACACGGCGACTAGATAGAATACGGAGAGAGCGAAGTAGAGACTGACGTATTCGACGACGTTCTCTTGCCAGTCGGCGAGAGCGCGTAGGACGAAGAGCCCGATCAGGATGGCGGCGCCGGAGGCGAGCATCGTCCAACGGGCGGCGCCAGGGCTCAGACGGGCTTCGCCGCGCAGGACTCTCAGCAATAGGCTCGGCACTCGGGAATCAAGCTCCGTCTTGTTCTATCACGTTCCACCCATCGAAGCCCTCGTGCTGGCGCTGTATGGCCTGTCGCTGGCGGCGCTTTGCGTCTATGGCGCGCACCGCCTGGTGTTGCTCTGGCTCTATACGAAATACGAGAAGCAACAAGCCTTGTCGGCGCCCTTGCCGGACGTGCTGCCGTTCGTCACCGTGCAACTGCCGGTCTACAACGAACGCTTTGTCGTCGAGGAACTGATCGAGACGGTTTGCGGGCTGGACTACCCGGCGGACCGCATCGAGTTCCAGGTATTGGACGATTCCACCGACGATACGACCGCTTGCGCGGCGCCTGTGGTCGAACGGATGCGTGCGCAGGGACATGCGATTGAGCTGCTGCACAGGGACAACCGCGAAGGCTACAAAGCGGGCGCGTTAGCGGCGGGGCTGGAGCGCGCGCAAGGCGAGTTGATCGCGATTTTCGATGCGGATTTCCGGCCGGCGCCGGACTTCCTGAAAGAGCTGGTTGGCCATTTCTCGGTCGCCGAAGTGGGCTGTGTGCAGGCGCGTTGGACCTTCAGCAACCGCGAAAAGTCGCTGCTGACCCGAGCCCAGGCGATGTTTTTGGATGGGCATTTCGTGATCGAGCAGGGCGCGCGTTATCGCTCCGGGCGCATGTTTAACTTCAACGGGACGGCGGGCATCCTGCGTAGGACGACGATCGACGACGCCGGCGGCTGGCAGGGCGACACGCTGACCGAAGACGCCGACTTGAGCTATCGCGCGCAGCTCAAGGGTTGGCGCTTCGTGTTGCGTCCCGATGTGGAAGTGCTGTCCGAGTTGCCCGAGGATATGGCCTCGTTCCAGGTGCAGCAAGCGCGCTGGGCGAAGGGCCTGATGCAGACCGCGATCAAGCTGATGCCGAAAATTTTACGGGCCAAATTGCCCTGGCAGGTGAAGGCCGAAGCGTGGCTGCACCTGACGGCGAACGCGACGTACATCTTTATGGCCCTGCTATCCGTCCTGGTCGTACCGGCGGTGGTGATCCGCTTCAACCGGTTGGGCTGGATTTGGCTGCTGCTCGATTTGCCGGTGTTCTTGGCGACCTGGGTGTCGCTGGGCTTCTTCTATATGCGCGCCGAGCGGGAGCTTTTTGGGGCGGCCTGGCGGCGTTCGTTGGGCTTGATTCCGGCGGCGATGGCTGCGGGTATCGCTTTAACCGTCAGTAACTTGCAGGCCGTACTCGAAGCATTGCTTGGGCGGCGAACGGCGTTTGAGCGGACGGCAAAATATGGAGCAGCGGGCCGCCAGGCGCGAACGGGCGCGCCGTCGCGGGGCTGGCTGGCTTGGGTCAATTTGACGGGGGCGGCGTACTTCGCCGTCGGCATGACCTATACGGCGTGGATGGGGGCCTGGGTGAGTCTGCCGTTCTTAGCACTCTTCGTTGCCGGGTACTATTACGCCGGTAGACCGGCCCTGAGACACAACCCCAACTAGAAACAAATCAAAACCTTAGTGTTGCCGAACCAACGACTTGGAGCATAATAGTCCTTCGCGATGCCCCGGTATAGGATTTTTCAGCTGCGTCAGGACTACGTGCAAGGGTTCCAGGAGAAGGCTCCCAAGCCCGGCAAGATGACCCTGCGCGACAGTCGATACGAGGAAACGGGGGTGATCGACGCGGACAGCCCGTACGAAGCCTGGAAGGTGTTGCAGGACGAAAATCGTCCTGCAAACGTAAACCGACTTGGGGTGGGGGACGTCTTACAGATTGATGACGAACCGCCCATGGTTTGCGCCTGGTGGGGCTTTGAGACTGCTCAGTGGATGTCCGCCGAGCAGGAAGCGACGATTGAGACCCACGAACAGGTGGATGTACAGGAAACGGTTTCGCGGTAGGATGGAATTAAGGGACCCGTGGGGTCCCTTAGCTAATGAGGCGCGCAACGGTCGCGCAGGCGTGGAGCGTGGAATGGAATCGAAGCGGATTAATCAGTTCGCGGTTGTAGCCTACGTCAGCGGTCCGCTAGCGGAATTCGTAAACGGCTTGCGGTGTGAACTGACGCCTGGGTGTCCTCATCGCGCGCATGTGACGATTCTGCCGCCCAGAAGTCTCACTGTCTCGGCCCGTGAGGGCGCGGATCAGATGCGGCCCATCTTGGAGCGCTTCGAGCCCTTCGATGTAGTGGCCGACGGCGTCAGCGTATTCCCCGGAACCCACGTTCTCAAGCTCAGCATCAACGAAGGCCGCAACGAACTGCGGACGCTGCACGACATCTTGAACACCGGACCGTTCGAGTGCAAAGAGAACTACCCCTACGTGCCGCACATCACTTTGTGCATGGGTATTCCTGAGGACAGAGTTGTGGAGTTCGCCGAATTGGCGACCGAGCGTTGGCACGAGTTTGGCGGTGAGGCGCGTCTGTCGGTGGACGCATTGACCTTCGTGCAGCAGCGTGAAGACGAGACCTGGGCCGATCTTGAAGAGATCCCGATCGGCGACGTGCGGCACCAACCTGTGTCGTATCGCTGCTAACGAAGCGAGTCGCCGCGACACGCGGCTGTTCGACTTGCGACACGGTGCCCGCTCGGGCGCTTTCCCCAACTAGTTGAAAACACGGCTTGCGCCAAGTTGGCGCGAGTTGGCCCCGCGATTGCTCGTCTATTGGGTGTTCGATGGGTCAAATCAAGCATTCTCTTGAATCCCCGTCGCGATGGCCTGATGGAATCGGGTTCGCAAGCTGTTTTCTGAATAGCCATCGTGACGGGCATTTTTTGGCCCGCCTTCCCTGGCGGAAGGAGAGCTTAGATCGGGGGCGGCTTTCCGGCGAATTTTCAGACGCGGACGGAGCCGGAGAGTTGAGCGGGCGCTTTTTCGTCAGCCGATCGTAAGTATCTTTTCCGCCTGAGCGACGCTACGCTCAACCGGGTCCGGCCCGCGCCTAAGGCTTCTTCGGAAGTCCCTTACCAAGGCGATGGGCCGGGCTTGGGAGCGAGCGCTGCCAGGAGATGACCTCGCCCTGCACGCCATTTCACGACGCCTAAAGAGCTACAATTGCGGCGTCTTGCACATCGGCTTCACCATCAGCCACTACAAGATCGTCGAGAAGCTCGGCGAGGGCGGCATGGGCGTCGTCTACAAAGCCGAGGACACCAAACTCGAACGCACGGTCGCGCTGAAGTTCCTGGCTCAGCATCTGCTTGACGACGCCGAAGCTAAGGAGCGCTTCCTGCGCGAGGCCAAAGCCGCCGCCGCTCTGCACCATTCCAACGTCTGTCCCGTCCACGAAATCGACGAAGTCGACGGCAAGACTTTCTTGGCGATGGCCTTCCTCGAAGGCGAGCCGCTCGAAGACCGCATCGCCCAAGGGCCTCTCGCCATCAAAGACGCCCTCGATATCGCTCGCCAAGTCGCCGACGGCCTCGACGCCGCGCATGAGAAGGGCATCGTCCACCGCGACATCAAACCGGCCAACGTGATGGTCGACGCCAAAGGCCACGCCACGATCATGGACTTCGGCTTGGCCCGGCTGACAGAAGCTTCGCGACTAACCAAAGTGGATACGGCCATGGGTACCGTCGCCTACATGTCGCCCGAACAAGCCCAAGGCATGGATGTCGATCATCGCTCTGACGTCTGGTCACTGGGCTGCGTGCTGTATGAGATGGTCTCCGGCCAACGGCCCTTCCTTGGCCAATACGATCAGGCCTTGCTCTACGAGATCGTCCACGAAGAAGTCGCACCGCTGACGTCGATCCGCGCCGGCGTGCCGATGGAATTGGAGTTGCTAGTCGCCGAGTGCTTGGCGAAAGATCGCGACGATCGCACCAGCACGGCACATGAGGTTGCTCGCAAGCTGCGCACGCTCGCCGAGAAGCTCAAGTCCGGTCGCTCCACGATCCTGCGGACATCGCAAATGACCGGCGCGATCCCGGCGGCGATGACAGGCGCGCACACGCTCAACCCGACCGAAGCGTTGCCGCCTAACGCCATGGTCGTTCGACGAGGCCGCCAGCGAGCGCTGCAAGCGCTGGCTGTCGCAACGACCCTGGCCTTTCTCGGCGTGCTGGCGGTCCACTTGACTCAGTCCCCGCCTGAGCTGACCGTAACCCGCTTCTCGTTTGCCCCCGAAGGCCTCACTCAGGCACGCATCTCCCCGAACGGCAAGTACATCTTCTACGCCGCCGAGACGAGCGGTGTAAGCGGACTCTGGGTGAGATCGCTCAGCGACGAGTCCGCCCGTGAGCTCCCTGGGACGGAAGGCGCAATTGGCGGCTTCTGGTCGCCCGGCAGCTCAACGATTGGCTTTGCTGTCGGCGCTCCCGATTACGAGTTGAAGAGAGTCTCCCTCGACGGCGGCGGGCCCATTACGCTTTGTGAGCTGCCGGATAAGGGCCAATACGCCTTTTTGGGAGGCACGTGGAGCCCAGACGATGAGCGCATCGTGTTTTCCTCGGGCCTAAAGATGTATGAGATCGCCGCGCGCGGCGGCCAGCCGAAGTTGCTGTTCGACTCCAGCGACAGTCCTCGGCCCTACTCCTTCTTTCCCCATTTCTTGCCCACGGGCAGCGGACCGGCGGCGCTCGTCTACACCACATCATCCAGCGACACCAATCATGGACTGGCGGTATTGAATCTGGAGACGGGGGAACGTCGCGAACTGGGTCCCGGCAGCCTACCGGTCTACTCGTTGGACGGCTATCTGCTCCATGGCCCCACCGACTTCGGCGCCGGCGGACGTGGACTGTGGGCTTGGCCTTTTTCTCTGGAGACCCTAGAGCCGACCGGGGCCCCCTTCCCCATTAACACGGCTGGGGTAACACCTACGGTCTCTAGCAATGGCACCCTGGCGTATCTCGACAGGGTCGGGTTCGCCGAGCCGACCAGGACCCTCGCCTGGCGAGACCGTTCCGGCGCCGTCTTGGAGACGATCGGCCAGCCGCAGGCGAACATCACTTTACCCACTCTCTCGCCCGACGGCCAACGGGTTGCCGTTATGTCTAACGAAAGCGGCAACCTGGACATCTGGGTTCACGACCTGATCCGTTCCACCAAGACTCGCTTGACGTTTGATGCGGGGCCGGAGCGAACCCCAGCCTGGTCGCCTTCAGGCGACGAGATCGTCTATTGGCTCCAGGGCGCCGAGGGATCGAGCCTGCTGCGGAAAGCGGCCGACGGAACCGGGGAGGCGGTTGTGCTGGTTGAGGCGAAGGATGTTCTCCCGGCTCCCGACTGGTCGCGCGACGGGCGCTATCTGGTCTACTCAGAAGGCAGCCTAGCCGACCGGAACTACGATATCCGCTACCTGCAATTCGCGGCGGACGGCGCGGTTTCCGAGCCCGTCACCTTTCTGGGCACGCCCGCCGGAGAAATTGATCCGAAGCTCTCCCCGGACGGCCGCTACGTGGCGTATGTGTCCAACGAATCAGGGCGCGATGAGATCTATGTACGGCCATTTCCCGACGGCGACGGCAGATGGCTGGCGTCCGTGGAAGGCGGAAGCCAACCGCGCTGGAGCAGGGACGGCAGGGAGTTGTACTACGTGCAGAACAACACGACCCTGATGAGCGTTTCGGTTTCCACCGGGCAGGGCATCACGCTAGGACAGCCGCAGCCGCTGTTCCAGTCCGATGATCTTAGATCCGTCAACTCATCCCCCACCTACGACGTCGCCGCAGACGGCCAGCGCTTCGTCACCATCGCATCGCTTGACGAGATCCAGCCTGGCGCCTCCGAGCAAAGCAAGCCCGAGCCGCCCAAGATCCGCGTCGTCCAGAACTGGTACGAAGAGTTCCGCGACCGGGAGCAGTAGACCGGCGGGGAAGTCAGCCCATCCCAAGACGCAGCACCGCAGACATGGATACGGCTAAAAACTTCGAACTTTCCCCGATCGGCTGTGTCCGCTCGGAGTTGAAGTTGCGCAAGGGCGCGCCGCGCCAAGCGTGGGAAGGTGCGCCTCCCGCCCGACTGGAGATCGATCCTGCCGTGCTCGAAGGACTCGAGGGAATCGAGCCAGGACAGGAGATTTGGATTCTTACTTTCCTGCATGAAGCGCGCCGCGGCGTGCTGCAAGTTCACCCGCGCGGCCGCGTTCACGATCCCGCGTTGGGCGTGTTTGCGACGCGTTCGCCGGACCGGCCCAACCCGATCGGATTGCACCGCGCCAAGGTGCTGGAGATCGACGAGAAAGGCTGCATCGAGATCGCCGCGCTGGAGGCGATAGACGGAACTCCGGTCATCGACATCAAGCCCGTTCTCGACGTAAACGGCGGTTCCTGAGAGGGCGTCGAGGGACTGCAGGATAGCGCGTGATATCCTGACCAACGGACGCCGAACGGGTGGAGAGTCACGTTCCTCACGACAGATCAGGGCTAGCGATCCGTACCCAGGGATTAACGCGGGAGTTCGCCTCGGTGCGGGCCCTGGACGATATGACGCTGGAGGTTCCAGCGGGCTCGGTATTGGGTTTTCTGGGGCCGAACGGGGCGGGGAAAACGACCACCATCCGGCTGTTGCTGGGGCTGATCCGACCCAGCAGCGGAAGCGCCGAAGTGCTGGGTTTTGATACCCGCACCCAAGGCAACGAGATCCGCGCCCGGGCCGGGGCGTTGCTCGAACACGCCGGACTCTATGAGCGGCTGAGTGCCGACGAGAACCTGCGTTTCTACGGACGCGTCGCGCGCATGCCTCGGGCCCAGTTAGACGAACGCATCCACGAGTTGTTGGCGCCGCTCGGCTTGTGGGAGAGGCGGCAAGAGGCCGTCGGGAAATGGAGCCGCGGCATGAAGCAGAAGCTGGCCATTGCGCGCACGCTGCTGCATCGCCCGCCGCTCATCTTTCTGGACGAGCCGACGGCGGGTCTCGATCCGGTGGCGGCCGCGGCTCTCCGCGAAGACCTTGCCGCGGTGGCCGCGGGCCACGGCACGACGATCTTCTTGACGACGCATAACCTGGCGGAAGCCGAGAAGTTGTGCGATTTAGTCGCGGTGATTCGCGGAGGCAGACTGTTGGCGACGGGCAGTCCCGCCGAGCTTGGCGCGCGGAGACGCGGCCGCCGCACGGTGATCACAGGCGACGGGTTCTCAGACGCTCTGCTGGGCGCTTTGCGACGGAATGAGACCGTGGCTCAGGCGGATGTGGAGAAGGGTAAGCTGGCGCTGGTTCTCAAGGACGGCGCCGACGTGGCGCCGCTGGTCGCGCTGATTGTGCAGCAGGGCGGGGCGATACGGGAAGTCCGCAGCGATGGAGGGAGTCTGGAGGAAGTATTTCTCGGGTTGATGGAGGACGCGGCTTGAACGCCGATTTCAGTGCCGTCCTTTGGAAGGAGTGGCGAGAGATTCTCGCGCAGCGGTCCGCGGCCGGCTCCGGTAAGTATGCGCCGCTGATCTCGCTCGGCATCCTCGGCGTCGGTCTGCCTCTACGCATGGGGCCGGGATTCTTCGAGCCGCCGCAGATTCTGATGATTACCTTCTTCTCGTTGGTGGGCGTTCTGGTGGTTGGCGTCGATGCGTTTGCCGGAGAGCGGGAACGCCATACGTTGGAAACGCTGCTCGCCAGCCGGCTCTCGGATCGGGCAATTCTGTTCGGCAAGATCGCGGCGTCGATTACCTATGGCTGGCTGATGTCGTGGACGGCGATCCTGGCCGGAACGATCGCGGTGAATTTGGCGTACGGGCACGGTCGGCTGCTGATCTTCCGTGATGCGGCGAGTTGGCTGGTGATCGCCTTGGCTCCGCCGCTGGTGGGCGGCATCATGTCGACGGTTGGCGTGCTGGTCTCGCTGCGCGCGGCGACCGTGCGGCAGGCGATGCAGACTCTTACGAGCGTGTTCATGTTGCTGCCGATCGTTCTCCTGTTTTTCGGGCGCACGTTTGCACCGCTGGAGTGGAAAGTCTGGTTGATGGAAGCGTTCGCCAGTTGGTCGCCCTCGAGCCTGGTGTTGGCGGCTGCTGCGGCGTTGCTCGTCATGAACTTCTCGCTTTTCCTTCTCGCTATGGCCCGTTTCCAGAGGTCGAAGCTCGTCTCGGATTGACCCGTGGATAGCGGTCGCGGTCGCGGCGGACGTCTTTCTGAGCGGTAGCAAATTCGGCTATTCTGGAGGGCATGTCCTCTGCTTGCGCTACCTACGACGACGTAAATTTGATGCTGCGGCTGTATGAGATACGCCGCGAAGAACGAATGCGTGACGCCCGCCGCTGGTATGCGAAGGAGTTCAAGCCCAAGACGCTAGCTGATTTCGACAAGCTTTGCCCGCCGGGGTCGGTCGAGAACGAGTCGTACCGCATGGTGACCTCCTACTGGGAGATGACCGCCTCGTTTGTGGCGGCGGGCGTTCTCGGCAAGGCGGTGTTCTTCGAGAGCGGCCGTGAACTACTGTTCGCCTACGAGCGCCTGCGGGCCATCTTGCCGGCGATGCGCGAGCGCAACAAAGACCCTCGCTATTTCCGCAACATGGAGACGGTCGCTGAAGACTTCATCGCCTGGTACGAAGAGCAGGCCCCGGGCGCCCATGAAGCGTTCGCGGTCCGTATCGGGGCGCGCTAGACTCCTCCGGCTCTAGCGATCCCTCAGACACAAAGGAGGGGAGATATGGAACAGAGAATCGATCTCCATGCACCGGCTCATGCCGGCGCCCTCAAGGCCATGCTGGGTTTGGAGAGCTATGTGCGACGCTCGGGGCTAGAGGCCTCTTTGTTGCACCTGATCAAGACCCGCGCTTCGCAACTCAATAGCTGCGCGTTCTGCATCGACATGCACACCAAAGACGCCCGTGCGGAAGGCGAGACCGAGCAGCGTCTCTACGCCTTAAATGCTTGGCGCGAAACGCCGTTCTTCAGCGCGCGGGAGCGAGCCGCTTTGGAGTGGACCGAGAGCGTCACCTTGGTTTCTGAGACCCAAGTTCCCGACGAGACGTACCAAAGCGTGCGCGAGCAGTTCGGCGAGGATGAGTTGGCCAATCTGACCATGGCTATCGTCGCCATCAACGGCTGGAACCGCATCGCCGTCGCGTTCCGCTCGACGCCGGGAACCTACGAACCGCCGGCCCGCAACCGTTAGCATTCGGCGGGCTGAGCAAAAGCCCAGGTCGCGGATCCGGGCTACGGCTGCAGATCCTCATCGTTCCGGCCAAGCCGAAATACGTGCAGAATTCCTTTCGACGAGTTGACGGCCGTCGAAAGCCTGTCGATGGAGCGCGAGATGGCCGCTCGCGGGTCGCGCGCCATCGTGATGACCAGCTGAACCACGCGGCCTCTGGTTCGCGACTCCACCAGCAGAACGACGGCCAACACCACGATGATGGCGACTGTCCATTCGTGCCGTTTCACGTCGGTGACTAAGCTCGCGAAAACCTCGCCGCCCGAATACCCCAACCCCTCCATCACCGCCACCCAGACGATCGAGCCGGCAAGATTCCAAGAGAAGAAGCGCGAACGCGGCATGCCGGAGGCGCCGCAGGCCAGCGAGATGGCCAAGCGCAGGCCGGGAAGAAAGCGGGCGATCAGGATGAGCTTTGACCCTCTGCGATCGAGCCAGCTCAAGACTCCGGCAACCCGAGCTGACATAGCGTCCGGCATCGCAGTCGAAGACCGCGCCCGGTTTCTACGCGCCAGCTCAAAATAGCCGGTACTCTCGACGAGCGTGGCAGTGAGAGCCGTGGCTCCAGCCAGGGCCACATCGAGATAGCCGCGATGGGCCAGGAATCCGGCAGCGATGATCGTTGCGTCGCCCTGAAAGATCGTACCGCCAAAGATCATCCAGTAGCCGTACTGGCGAATCAATTCTTCCCACATCAGTACTGGCGGTCCGGATTCTTCAATGCAACGTGGCGGCAGGCGTGCCTTCATCAATTCTAGGCGGGTTCCGCCCGGAATCGCCCGTCTGTCCTGGCGGTCTCAGGTCCGGACCCCTTTGGTACGATAGAAATCAGGAGAGACTGTCTCCTGCCGGTCGATTTCTGTACCGAAACATGGCAATAGACGAACAAGAATTTCAGGAACAATCCGAGGACTCGAACGTAGACGGCCGTGAGGACTCAGATCCTTCGGAATTGGAACAGGCCCTGGCTGAACGCGACAAGGCGCTCAGCGAAAAGGCGGAGTTGATGGACCGCCTGCGGCGCAGTCAGGCAGAGTTCGAGAACGCCCGCAAGCGCTTGCAGCGTGAGCAGGAAGAGACCCGCGAGTACGCCGCGATGAGCACGATCGAGGCGCTGCTGCCGGTCGTGGATGACTTCGACCGCGCGCTGGAAACCGAGGCCGTGGACCCTGAGTTTCTGAAGGGCTTGCAATTAATTCGCGACCGAATCGTGGAGGTCTTCCAACGGGCCGGGCTGGAGACGGTGGCGGCCGAAGGCGAGTTCGACCCGCATCACCACATGGCGGTCGATCGTGCCGCCGCCGAGACCGATGACGAAGATCAACAGATTCTTGAGGTCTATCGCAAGGGATACCGATTCAAGGAACGATTGCTGCGGCCCGCCATGGTCAAAGTCGCAGTCAAAGAGTAGCGTTTAAGGATCGACTCACGAACCGTGGAAAAGCGAGATTATTACGAGACTCTAGGAGTCGAGCGCGGAGCCTCACCCGAAGTGGTTAAGAGCGCCTACCGCAAGCTGGCGATGAAGTATCACCCGGACCGAAATCCGGGCGATCAGGACGCTGAGAACCGTTTCAAGGAAGCCTCCGAGGCCTACTCGGTGCTGATCGACGACGAGAAGCGGCGACGCTATGACCAGTACGGTCACGCCGGCGTCGGCGGTGCGGGGCAGGGCGGCGGCTTCAACGGTCAGGACTTCGGCGACTTCGGCGACGTGTTTGGCGATATCTTCGGCGACCTATTCGGCGGCGGCGGAGGTCGTCGGCGCTCCCGGCGCGGCACGGACCTGCAGTACGAACTGGAAGTCGATTTTGAGGATGCCGTCTTCGGCACCAAGACCGAGATCAAGTTTCCGCGCTCGGAGACCTGCGAGACCTGCAGCGGTTCGGGCGCCAAGGCCGGCACCCAGCCGCGCGTTTGCGGGACCTGCCGCGGACGCGGCCAGGTCCACGTCCAGCGCGGTTTCTTCGCCATCAGCCAGCCTTGCTCGACTTGCCGGGGCACAGGCAAGATCATCGAAGAATACTGCGGCACGTGCCGCGGCGCAGGAAGCGTCCGCAAGCAGCGTACGCTAAAGATCAATATTCCGGCGGGCGTCGACGACGGCACGCGCCTGCGTTTAACTAACGAAGGCGAGTCAGGCGGACCCGGTACGACGCCGGGCGACTTGTACGTTCTGCTGCGCGTCAAGGAACATTCGATCTTTCACCGCGAAGAGCACGACCTGCATTGTGAAGTGCCGATCAACGTGGCCCAGGCGGCCCTCGGCGCCGAGATCACCGTGCCCACGATGGAAGGCGACGAAAAGCTGCACGTGAAGCCGGGAACGCAAAGCGGCGAGAAGTTTCAACTCAAGGGCAAAGGCGTGCCCAGCGTGAACGGCGGGCGGCGAGGCAATCTCATCGTTCACGTGAAGGTGGCGACGCCCGAGAAACTCACCAAAGAGCAGCGCGAGCACTTTGAGGCGCTGTTGGATCTGCTGCCCGCCGATCACTCCCCGAGCGAGAAGAGCGTTTTCGACAAGGTCAGAGAGTTCTTCTCCTAGTCTCGAGCGGCGCCGGCACGCGACACCTTCGCGGACTTTTCCGACGGGAAGGCGATCACCGTCCACTGGCTGTCGAAAAGAAAAGAGGGGCTTGTGATGGTGAACGGCGCTACCTCGTAACGCCCGGTGCGGGAATCTTCCGGCGCAATGTCATCAGGGAGTACGGCGAACTCGTAGCCGGCGGGGAACGCAGCGATTAGTTCATTCTGGCTCTTGAAGAGTTCTTCCTGCCCCTTCGATACAGTCACTTCCAAGACGACGATGGGTCTCTCCCGCTCCATAGTCTTTGCTAGACCAGACAGGACGTTCTTCTCATAACCCTCCACGTCGATCTTCATCAAATCCACTCGATCGATCCGCTGCTCAACCAGGTATTCGTCGCCTATGACGACCTCTAGCTGGGTCACGGCTCCCGACGGGTCTCGGTCACTGAGTAAGAAGCTGCCGGTTCCCTGGTTAGTGGGCGGCGGCTCGAAGAACTCTAGCGTTTCGTCGGCTGCGCCGAGGCCGACGGGGTGAACGAACACGTTGGTCAGCGAATTGGACTCTACCGTATAGGTGAGGCGCTCCAGAACCGGCGGGTAGGGCTCAAATGCGTGAACCTTGGCCACAAGTCTGGACATGAACAAAGAGTGCTGACCGGTGTTGGCTCCCACGTCTAAGAACACGAGATTCTTGTCCTGCAATAACTCAGTCGTGTCCTGAAGCCAATAGAGCAGGGGCTTCTCGTAGGCGCCGTAATAAAGGATATAAGCGTCGATCAAATTGCTGCTGATGCCTCGATAGCGCAGGCCGTAAAAATCCGTCTCAAATGCTATGTTGCGATTTGCGAGGCTCTGAAGTTCGACTGGTCCCGCCTGCAATAGACTCCGATAGTGAACGACCAACGTGCCGAGCATGAGCGTTAGTACGACAAATACCCCTACAACGATCTCCAAGTCTTTGAGCTTGCGCATCTGGCCTCCTAGAAAACGGGGCGGACCTCGTCGAGCGCGTGCTGCAATCGAGTTAGTTATCGTGTCACAGGCTGCGCTTTGGATCAATCGCGATTGACGAACCTAGTTAAGAACCGGCAGGGAAAAACTTAGCGAAGGCAGTTTAAGCGGAAACGGACACCGAATAGACCGGCGGCAGATGCTCGGCGAGCGCCTGCCAACTGTCGCCGGCGTTGCGCGAGTAGTAGACCTGGCCGCCGGCCGTGCCAAAGTAGACGCCCGCGGGTTTATAGGCGTCGGCGTCCATGGCCTCGCGCAGAATCGATAGATGCGTGTCTTGCTGCGGCAGACCCTTGCGCAGCAACTCCCAAGTTTTGCCGCCGTCACGGGTGCGTCCAACTGCCAAGGCGCCGCCGGGATTGCAGCGGTAGTCGGGCCCTTGGATCGGCACGGTGAAGAATGTCTCCGGCTCCGAGGCGGCGACCGCAGCGGCGAAGCCGAAGCGACTTGGCAGGCCTTTGGAAATGTCTTTCCATTTCTTGCCGTCGAACGTGCCGCGATAGATGCCGCAGTGGTTCTGTTGGAATAGCAGATTGGGGTTTGCCGGATGCGAGCGCAGTTTGTGAACGCATTGGCCGACCTCGGGAAACTTGTCAGGCTGAAAGTCGGCCCGCACGCCCCGGTTGTGAGGTTCCCAGTTGGCGCCGCCGTCGGCGGATCGGAAGGCTCCGGCGGCGGAGATGGCGACGATTAAACGACCGGCGCCGAGCGACTCGATCGAATGCAGGCACATGCCGCCGGCGCCGGGATTCCAGTGCTTGCGCGTCGCGTGTTGGTTGAGGCTGGTGACCTCGCTCCAGGACTTGCCGTAGTCTTCGCTGCGGAACAGCGCTCCCGGATCGCCGCCCAGGTAGACGACTTTGGGTTCGTCGGCGTGGCCGGGTTGGATTTTCCAGATACGCTTGAGCGACTCGCCTTCGACGCTCTTCAGTTCCAGGCCTTTCTCGGAAAGCTTCCAGGTCTTGCCGCCGTTGGTGCTGACGTGCAGATGGGGACCAAACCAGGCGCTATTGACTGCGGCGTAAACGCGTTTCGGGTCGCGCGGGTCTTGGACGACGCAATTGATCTCGCCGCCTGGAAAGAACGGACCCTCCGTCTCCCATTTGCGGCGATCCGCTGAACGAAAAACGAAGGCGCCTTTGCGTGTTCCCACCCAGAGGTCAACGGGTTTGGCCATGAGAATATCCTAAAGCAAAAAACTGGCTTATGACGGAGCAAAAAATCCATGTAGCGGTTGCGCTACGGTAGGACGAACTCTGTGAGCGCGCCCAGCCAATCGCCGGTCGGTTTCATCACTATCATTGCCAAGAATTACCTGGCGCAAGCGCGGGTTCTGATGGCATCCATAGAAAAACATCACCCCGCTTCGCCGCGGCTGGTGGTGCTGACAGGCGAAGCGGAGGGCTGCTTCGACCCGCTGCAAGAACGGTTCCAAATGATCCGTTCCTCGGAACTGGATCTTCCCGACTCGACTTGGTTTCACTTCCGCTACAACACGCTGGAGTTGACGACCGCCGTGAAGCCTTTTGCGATGCGCCGAGCGTTGCAACGGCTGGGCGTCGAAAGCGTGATCTACCTCGATGCGGACATTCGTCTTTTCGCTCCGCTCGACCCGGTGCTGGCCGCTCTCGACGAAGCCAGCATCGTGCTCACCCCGCACCTGCTCAGCCGAGTCGATGCTGACGGGCTGGCCGTCGAACGCCAATTGCTGCGAACTGGGGCCTACAACCTCGGTTTCATCGCTGTCCGAGGCAACGCTGTCACGGAGTCGTTTTTGTCGTGGTGGTGTGACCGGCTCGCCGAGCACTGCCTGGTCGATCTTGCCGCGGGCCTGTTCGTCGATCAGAAATGGGTCGACCTCGTCCCGGGGATGTTCGACGGCGTACGCATTTTGCGCGAACCCGGACTAAATGTCGCCTGGTGGAATCTGCCGGAGAGACCCATCTCGGCGGAAGGCGGAAGCTATCGCGCGGCGGGCGAGCCGCTGTACTTTTTTCACTTCAGCGGATTCGACCCCGAGCAGCCCGCGACTTTGTCGAAACACGCTGCAGGAGACCGGGCCGCCGCGTCGGGGCAGGCCAAGCAGTTGCTCTCCGAATACGCCCAACTGCTGCTGAACAGCGGCTACGCCAAGAGCAAGGCCTGGTCGCCGGCATATGACCGCTTTTATGACGGCAGTCCGATCCCATCGCCCGTGCGCAAAGTACTGGAACTTGAGCCGGCCCTGCAGCAAGCGACGGACGATCCGTTTTCTTCGACGGGCCGCGAGAAGATTTTCGAGTTTTGGAATCGGCATGTGGGGGCGCCCGGAGGCGACGGATTTCTCACCCGTCTGGCTTACCGAATTTACCAGTCGGAGCCGCAAGTCCAAGCGTCGATGCCCGACGTCTTCGGCGCCCACCACGAAGCCTATGTCGCCTGGTTCATCTCCGATGGAGCCGCTCGCTACGGGCTGCCGGCCGAACTGACGGCGCCGCTCAAGCAGACGTGCCAAGACTCCGGCCGCGCGATGCTGCCGCCCCTGGCTCTAGCTATCTACGAATCTCGAAAAGACTTGCAGCAGGAGTTCCCGGAGCCTTTCGTGAAAGACGCACTGGGACTGCTGACTTGGTTGCTGACCTACGGCGAAAGAGAGTGCGATATCGACGCGGCGAACCGCCGAGCCTTGCGTCTGGAGTTCGAGCGGCTGGTCGAGCGGCTGCCCTCGCCGCTCGATCGATGGCGCCGCCGGGCCAGGCTCTCGCTGCTTGCGCGCTCAGCCGGCCGCCAGTCGTGATACGATCCCGGCGTGGCACGTCTCGAAAACTTCACCAAAACTCTCATCGTCAAACCCGACAGCAAGGTCAAGCTCGCCGACATTCCGGCTGGAGGAACGCATGACTGGGAGCGCGCCGAAGCCGAGGCGGAACTCGAACGGCTGCTGCCCCAAATCGACGACCTGCAGTACAAGTTGCATGCCGAGCACAAGCAAGCGCTGCTGATCGTGCTGCAGGCGATGGATGCGGGCGGCAAGGACGGCACGATCCGCAAGGTCATGACTGCGCTCAACCCCCAGGGGACGCGCGTCGAGTCGTTCAAAGTGCCGACCGAAGAGGAACTTGCTCACGACTTTTTGTGGCGCGTTCACACCAAGACGCCGGGCAAGGGCGAGGTCGGAATTTTCAATCGTTCTCATTACGGCGACGTGTTAGTGGTCAGAGTGCATAACTTGGTTCCGAAAGAGGTTTGGAAAAAACGCTACGGACAGATCAACGAGTTTGAAAAGTTCCTGTCCCAAAATCACGTTCGGATTTTGAAGTTCTTCCTACACATCAGCAAAGACGAGCAGAAAGAGCGCCTGGAAGAAAGGCTCAAGGATCCGAACAAGCACTGGAAGGCCTCGCCCGCTGATTTCAAAGAGCGGCAGCACTGGGACGAATATCAAGAGGCCTACGAAGCGGTCCTGGAGAAGTGCTCGACCGAGTGGGCCCCGTGGTACGTCATCCCCGCCGACCGCAAATGGTTCCGCAACTTAGCCGTCGCGTCCATACTTCTCGACACGATGAAAAGCATGGATATTCAATTGCCCGAAGCACAATTTGATTTGTCGAGCGTGGTGATTGAGTAGGCCCTGGGTGTTGACTCGCTGGCGTGAACTTCGCGGACCGGTTGAGGACGAAGCTCACTTGAGGGGAGGAGTTCGTGGTCTGTCCGTTCAGGTCGGCGGGCTCGACGGCGATGAAGCGGCGGCCGTCCATAGCGGAAACAACCATCAGCTCGTTGTCGGGCGTGGATCCCGCCGCTATCTCGCACTGCCGCGCTCGAAACGGCCACAAAGGCCAAGACGTCTTCCGTCCGACCCTCAGCGCGCAGTAATTTCCGCCAGGACAACCGAATAGGGAGGCAGGTCGAAGGTCAAGTCCCGGCTGTACGGTTGAGTCGTCTCGACAGGTTGCAACAGGTTTGGTTGCTGCAAGGAGGCCGCGTCGGTTAAACCGGCATTGACAGTGTAGACCTTGATCGTTGCATCTGTAGGGACCTTGGAACCCTGCAGCCGAACGAGCAATGTGTTTTTCCCGTCAACATAGTTCACCGCTTTGAGAACGATGCGCCGGCCGTCATTCGACGCCGTGGCGATGGCATCCACGGTCCCTGGCGTCCATCCCTCCGGCTTCATCTGCGAGATGTCGTTGAAGAACAAGGATCGATCGGGAAGATCGCGGAACGTACCTGAGGTCGAGGCCAGATACGTCTCCGCGTAGTGCTCGCGAAACAGCTTTTGCGGAATGTAGGCGCCGCCGGGAAACCACGACGTGTGGTCGTGATAAATGAACGCCGTCCACGTGGGATCGTCGGACGTATTGCGCATCAGCAGGGCCGGCGCCGTCATCGTCAATTCCGGCCCTAGCGTTTCGTAGAGGATCAGACTGCCAGCCGCGTGCAAGCCTGCGCGCCAGTCGTAGGCCCGGCTAAGGTTCCATTCGAGAACCGCGAGCTGCATATTCGGGTGATCTGAAACACGAACGTAATCGCGCACTTTCTTGAGATAGTCGCCGATGCGTTGTATGCCCGACTGGTACAGATCGGGTTCGTACTCGTAATTGTGCATGGCGAGGATGTCGAAGTGATCCCCGGCAAGGTCGATGAGCTTCTGGCTCCAGGCCACGTCGTTGGAGCGCTTTTGCCCGCAGGCGACGATCAGTGAATTGGGAGCGACGCGGCGAAGTTCGGCGCCGTAGACGTTGACGATTTCGGCGTACCGCTCCGGGGTAAACCCGTTGTTCATGGGTTCGTTATCGATCTGGATGTACGGAACGTTATACGGTTCCGGGTGGCCGTTGGCTGCGCGCTTGCGGCCCCACTCGGTCGTCGTGGGATCGATGAGGTAGTGCACCCAGTCCATGGCGTACTGCACCGAGTCCGGATCGACCGCCGGCGCCGGTAAGACGATCAGAGGATCCGAGCCAAGCTGTCGCGTCAGCTCCAAAAATTCGTCGGTCCCGAAACCGTAGTAGTCCGAGTAGCCGCCCCAATAGTCGTTCGGCGTGTAGATCCGCGACACGCGCGGGCCGATGGCGTCCTTCCATTTGTAGGTCGAGGCGAACGATCCGCCGGGCCAGCGAATAAAGGGCGGCGCGAGACCTTTCAGCGATTCGAGAAGGTCGGGACGCAGCATGCCGTTGCGGCGCACGTCGGCACGCGCCAACGAAATAAAGTCGACCAGAACGGTTCCGGAACCAGCGGCGCTGATTTCGATAGACGCCTCCTTATCGGTCCGCGAACTCGACAAGGCGAAGGGCGCTTCCTGCCAAGCCGTGCCGCTCGCGGCCAGCGAAGTCTGCGCGATGACGCTGCCATCGCTCGCCAGCAGACGAAGTGATACGTGCGGCGATCCCGACTCAACTTTCAGCCAAACGGAGCCGTCGTAGTTGGCGCCTGATTCCAGATAGACGCGGCTCTGTCGGACGCCTGCCGGCTGCTCGCCAGCCACAATGCGCAGGCTTTTCGCGCCGTTCTCGAAGGGAACTTCGGCGATCTCGACCGCGCTTGCGGATCCGAACGCAGTCCAGTAATTGGCAAAATCATCACCTTCGAACCCTTGGCCTCGAACCTGCTCGGCGAAGAGCCCGTCGACGATCGAGTGATTGATGAATTCGAGGAAATGGCCGTAGATGTTCTTGTTGACCGTCCCCATCGGCCGATCGACGTCAACCACAAGGACGGCGACGCCAGGATCAGCGGTTGCTTGCGCACGCGCGGCGCGAGGCAAGAGGACAAGTACGGCGAGGGCGAATACAAAGCTAACTAAAGAGCGGTTCATAAGTTGGGATACATCAGGAACGCCGATCAGTATAACGAGTTCAGTCCTATTGCAATCGCGACGCCGTTATTGTGCGCGAATGGTGTTGATGCGCGTGCCGGGCACAATGGGGTCGAGGTTGTCGAAACGGGCGATCTAACTGGCTGCGGCCTTCGCCTCCGCCTCGACGTGGATCTCCACGGTATCCGATACCCGCAAGAACAACATGCTGGGGTTCTTGAGGCCCCACTCGACGTAAGGCACTTCGAAGCTGGAGCTGACCTTATACGCGCCGTGTTCGTGGTGCAGCTTGGCGACTAGGACCATCTCGTGCGCCGTGCCGTGCAAAAGGAATTGTCCGTGCAATTTCACTTCTGAGTCCTCCGCAGCCGAGGGCGCTTGCCCTTCTACGTGATCGGCGACGAACTTAATCTCGGCAAACTTCTCGGCCTCCAGCACAGCCTTGTTCATGCGGCGGTCGCGTGAGCCGTTGTCGCTGTCTCCGCTCGCGGCATTGACCACAAGCTCGCCCTGCGCTTCTCCGGTAGAGGTGTCGAACTCGATGGCGCCGCTCGTTAGCGCGAAGGTTCCATGTACGGTATGTAGCGTCGAATCCACCTTGTACTCCACCGTGGTGCTTGTGGGTTCGAACTCTAAGCGAACTGGTTGGGCTTGCAAGGCCCAAGTCAACGAAATCAAGGCGATGAATAGCTTCATAAGACTCCTTTCCTGGCAGCGGCGGACAAGAACGGCGGCGCGCCGGTCTGTGTCGACAAGAGCGCCTGAAAAGCCGTGGGATACAACCGCAACATCCTCACGGCGGCGTGGCGCGGGGTAGGGTGACGCGCCAGCCACAACAACAAACGGGCCATCGTCCGCGGCTGCCAAACGAGTTCGGCGTGCGCGCGGCCGTAAGCCGCAAGATCTCCATCGTTGATCGCCGAGGCGAGATGCAACGACTGCCGCAGCGCCAGGCGTATGCCTTCGCCGGTAATCGAATCGACCGTGCCCGACGCGTCGCCGACGAGCGCTACGTTGCCGTTGTACACGGCCGGCACGGAAACATTGCCCGTGACGGCGCCGCGCAGCGTGCTGACCGGCGATCCCAGACGCCGACGTAGTTCCGGCAGTTGAGCCAAAGCCTGATCCAGGCGCATCGACGGATCGCCCGTCGTCATGGCAAGGCCCACCTCGCAGTGATTCACCGGCGTGACGAATACTTGAAATCCGTCCCGCCAATGGACTTCGACGTACTCCGGCGGGCTCTCGATTTGAAAATGACGGCGAAAGCCGTACCGCGTCCGGCTCAAGTCGACGCCATCGCTGAGGTCCGCCCATTGGCGAACGTGCGAGCGCGATCCGTCCGCCCCGATAATCCAACGCGTGCGGACTGTTTCGCGATCGAGGCGCACGCAGTATCCGCCGATGCCGAGCACGCGCGCGTGGAAGCGGCATTCGACGCCCAACTCGAGCGCTCGCGCCAACAGGACCTGCTCCAGCACTGTGCGGCGAATGCCGAAGCCTTTCCCATGGGCAAAGCGACCTTGCGCGACGCAGCCGCCGTCAAAGAAACTGATTCCCGCGAAGCGCCCCGAATTGGAGGGAATCGAGACCCCTAGTTGGCGCAAGGCCGCGACGCCGTCGGGCATCAGTCCCTCGCCGCAGCACTTGTCGATCGGCGGTTCCGCCGCGTCGGCAACGATGGTGCGCAGGCCCCGCTTTCTAGCCGCGATCGCGGCGGCCAATCCCGCCGGCCCGCCGCCGACAATAAAGACGTCCGTATCGAAGTCCGACATCCCGTTTCACCAACGCAGCAAGACCAATTCCGAACAAAAGGCGGGCCCCATCGCGGCCAGCAAGGCTAGAGAGCCCTTGCCGGGGGGAGCGTTCTTGAGCACCTCCTCAAGAACAAGCACGACTGAGGCCGATGAAAGGTTGCCGACTCGTCGTAAACAATTCCACGAAGCATCCAAGGCGCCTTCAGACAACGCCAACGCTTTTTCCGTGGCTTTCAATACCTTGGGGCCGCCGGTGTGCAGGATCCATTTGGAGATGTCCTGTCGCTCCAGATGGTGATCCGCGAGAAAGGAGTCCACATCTGCGGCGAGATGGGTTTCGACCATTAGCGGCACGTCTCGCGATAGAACGATGCGAAAGCCCTTGCGGCTGATGTCCCAGCCCATGACTTCTTCGGTATTCGGATAGAAGACCGAGCGCGTGTCGAGGACCTCCGGCCCGGTCTGCGGCGTATCGGCGCCGCTGATGATCGCGGCCGCGGCGCCGTCTCCGAAAAGTCCGGAAGCGATGAGATTGGCGACGGAGAGATCCTCGCGTTGCAGCGTGAGCGAGCACAGTTCGACGGAGATGAGTGCGGCGTGATGATGGCGGAAGCCGCGCACGTAGTCGGCAGCGCGAGAAATCCCCGCCGCGCCGGCGACGCATCCCAAGCCGAAGATCGGTATGCGTTTGATGTTGGGAGACAGCCCGAGTCGGTTCACGAGGCGCGCATCGATCGATGGACTGGCAATGCCGGTGACCGATACGAAATAGATCGCGTCGAGATCTTCGGGCTCAAGCCCGGCTTCGGCGAGTGCGCCCATGAGCGCGCGACCGCCTAGATCCTGTGCGCATTCGATCCAGAGGTTGTTGGCCTCGCCCCAGTCGGTGATCGAATCGTAGCGCTCCAAGGGCAATGCGAGATAACGGCCGTCCACGCCGACGACGTCGTGAAATCGGCGCACGGCTCCTGGACGACGGAGCTTCGAGCTCCAGGACCGCTCAAGGTAGTCGCTGAGTGTGTCCTGCGAATAGTAATTTTTGGGGAAGGCGCTAGAGACTGCGCTAATTTTCATTTCAAGATGCTCATTTGGGCAGGTGGGCTGCCTGTTCGGCGTAGAGTGGATTGCCCGGAAACTCTTTGGCGAGGCCGTAGAGCAGCTCTCGGGCGCGATCAAAATCCTTGTCCCGCACGGCCGCCACGGCCAGCATCAAGCGGGCAAAGGGCTTCATGTAGAGGCCGTGTTCGACGCAGAGCTGGACGTTCTCGATGCCGCGCGCGGCATCGGTTTCCGAGCCGTAGGCTCTCAGCAGCCAGCGCACCGGCATCGGCTTTTGACTCAATACGTAATTTTCGATTCCGACGGCGAGATAGGCATCGCCGAAGGTCGGATCAATCGCCAGCAGTTTCT
The DNA here is from genome assembly GCA_963805925.1 of uncultured Acidobacteriota bacterium. Taxonomy (GTDB): domain Bacteria; phylum Acidobacteriota; class Terriglobia; order Bryobacterales; family UBA6623; genus CAMPKL01. The sequence continues at coordinate 690,696 of CAWDWB010000009.1, read as the reverse complement.
CCGCGATTGTGCGGCCGTTCTTCATCGCTTTGATGCTCGGCAGATAGCGCTGCTCAATCAAACCCAAGTAGTCGGACTGCAGGCCCTGCACCATAACTTTGGAGAAGAGCGCGTTCTTGTCGTTCGGTGAACGAGCCAACGCGGCGTCGGCCAGTTCGTCGCCTTCAAGCAGCGCGTGTTCGAACTTCGCCTTGAGTTGCGGATCGGCGGTCACTTTCTCGTCGAATCCCTGATCTTCGAGAAAGAACTCCACCTGCAGGATGCGCAACCGATCGAACTCGTTGAATAGATATGCGGCGGCGTCGGAAACGGGTGCGAACGGATCGCGGGGATGCGCCTCGCGCCAATCGGCGAAGATGCGATGCGCCTGGTCGAACTGGAGATTGTACATGGCGCGATAACCGTCTTCGATGGTGGTCGGCCTGGCCGCGTCTAGGCGGCTGCATATCAGTAGGGTGCAGATCAGCAGATAGCGCATCTCAGATTCCGGTCACCCTGCGAGCCATGCCCAGAGCGTCAGCCCAATAGGAGGTTCCGTTGTGCATCAAGTCCACGATCGAATGCAGCGACGTAACGAACTGGTTGAGCTGCGTTTCGTTCACGACCAATGGCGGCGCGGCTTTGAGCGTCAGGAAGTGATTGCCGCAGATCTGCGTCAGGATTCCGTGATCGCGGAACAAACGCATGACCATCACTTGTCCAAACATTGCCGGATGCACGTGCTGCAATGCTTCGAAGGAGATCCGTGAAGCCGTGCCTTTCGGCGCATGAAACTCGATGCCGTTCAACAGCCCGAGTCCGCGGACATCGGCGATTAAGTCGTATCCGGATAAGGCCTCGCGCAGACGTTTGCGCAGATACTCGCCGCTTTGCGCTGACCTTTGGTCGAGTCGCTCTGATTCGATGACGTCCAATACGGCCATGCCGGCGCGCATCGAAAGGCCATTTTCGCTGTACGTCGACGTATGCACGATCGAGCGTTTGAGAGACGAATAGACGGACTCATAGATCTCGTCGGCCATCAGCACCGCGCCTGTCGGCACAAGCCCGCCCGACAACGCTTTGGCGAGAATCACGATGTCCGGCTCGATGCCGAAGTGATGGGACGCCAGGAAGGGGCCGGTTCGGCAGAAGCCGGTCTGCACCTCATCGATCACCAACAATGTTCCGTACTTGCGGCAGAGCTGCTGGGCGGAGAGCAGATAGCCTTCCGGCGGAATGCGGATTCCCGCTTCGCCTTGTATCGGCTCAACGAAATAGGCCGCGTACTTGCGCGTCTTCAGTCGTTCTTCGAGTGCATTGAGGTCGCCAAACGGCGTTACGGCGGTATCCGGAAGCAGGGGCTCGAAGCCGCCGCGCCAGAAGGCGTCGTCCATCAGCGAAAGCGCGCCGCAGGTGAGGCCGTGAAACGCGCCGCCCGCGGAGAGCAGTCCGCTGCGGCCGGTGTGGGCGCGCGAGAATTTGATCGCCGCTTCAACGCCTTCGCTGCCTGAGCTGCAGAAGAAGACCTTTTGCAAGCGCCCTTTGGCATGGCCGCAGAGCCGCCGCGCTAGTTCGCCGGCAAGCTCGGGAACGTGACTTTGCAGCATCGCCGGACCGCAACGGTCCAGTTCGTCTTTGAGCGCTGCAATGATGGCCGGATGATTGTGGCCGGTGTTATGAACGCAGTATCCGGAGAGGAAATCGAGAATGACGCTGCCGCTCTCCAAGTGCAACTCGACGCCTTCGCAGCGGGCGTATCGAGCGTTCATTTGCAGGACGTTGAGCAGGCGTAGCCATTGCGGATTTACGTGCCGAGAGTAGCCTTGCTCCGTCGAAGCGGCCGGAGCCTCTGTAGCAACTTGCATTTCATTTCTTGGAAATAGCAGCCGGCGTCATTGGTTTGTCACATTCACGGTCGATGGGGCCGGCAGACTCTCGGACCGTCTTGAGCATCACGGAATGATGGATGTGGCCGGTGCGAATGCGGTTTCAATAAACTCGCTGCAAGGCAAGGCAAGGCAAGGCAAGGCAAGGCAAGGCAGGCAAGGCGCCGGAGCTACGATTCGCGGATCGTGATGATGTGCGGGCCGCGGTAGGTGATTTCGGCCGATAGCAAACGGTCCCGGAACTTGGCCATCGCTTCGATCTTCGCGGAGACCATGAAGGGTCGGGATATCCCTGGACAGGGGAACACCGCGGCCAGTCCCTCCCCATGGCACCCACCCTCGTCTGCTCGAACTCCCGCCCGCAATCAAGCATTCTGCACAACCCGGCAAACAGTACGGTACTGGACCTTAGTACTACCGGGGTTTTGTAACTTGATTCTGTAGGGGATTCGACCTAGTTTATGGGTTGGCACTCTGCGAAAGGGCGGTCCTGCCGCAGCACCGAGAAGTGATTCGCTGAGAGTGCCGCCTTGTGTGGGGAGATATATGCAATGAGAAAAATAAGTACCGCAATTCTACTGGCCGGAATGCTGACTGTGTCAGCCTCCGCGGCAACCGTAACACTCGTGTTCAACTCGCCGACAGGCGATCTAGGGAACACCCAAACCTATAACTTCGGCTCAACGACACTTGAGGCCGCTGGGTTCAACGATGGCAACCCGACGGGACTCTATGGCAAGAACGACGGAGCCGGCGAGCAGGGACTTGGCCTTACGGCCGACGGAGACAACGAAATTTGGTATGACGGGCCTGCTGCTGCGGACGTGCCCTTCATCCAACTCGACCTGATCAATCTGATCAACGCGGGCTACTCGAACTTTATGTTCGCCATGGATTCCACGACCCAAGACGAAGGTTGGGCGGTTTACGGATGTTCCACTGCCGTGTTCGTGGGTTGCGGTTCACCCGTGTCAGGCGACGATCAAGGCACCTACGCGGCGCCTACGACGAGTCGCTATCTGACCTTCTTCTCGACCACCGCCAACGGCGGCAAGAATGTGCTGCTCCACAGCCTTTCGGCCGACGAGAGGTCGGATGTCCCTGGTGTTCCGGAGCCGACGAGTGTTCTGCTGCTGGGTACCGCGTTGGGCGCGCTGGGTTGGGTCCGCCGCCGAACGAAGGTTTAGAGCTAGAGAAACGCGCACTCTTGAGGCGCATACTGACTTAAAAGCAGAACGGCCCGCTCTTTCCGAGCGGGCCGTTTTCATTTTGGGCGGAGCCTCGCAGTGCAGCAACCGGCCCGACGTCAAACAAGGCGCGCACAGTCGGCACAAGAACGCATCCTGGCAACGTACCTACGGTTCGCGAATCGTGATGATGCGCGTGCCGGGCGTGATGCGGTCGAGAATGGCGTCCCCGGAGATGAGCCTACCGAAGTTGGTGTAGCGCGTGTCGGCGAACAGCAGCGGAGTGGTCGCAATGAAAAATTCAGCAGAGTCGGAGTCCGGACCGGCGCGGACCATGCCCATGCTGCCGCGCAGGAACGGTTGGGTATTGAACTCGGGAATCAGCGGCCCCATGGGCTTGGCCGGCGCGGCCTGCGCATACCCGTCGGGCCGGACCTGCCCAAAGGCAGCGCCGTCGTAGGCGCCGGAGGTCGCCAGACGGTAGAAGCGTTCGGCGGCTAGCGGCGCGTTGTCGTAGTCGAGCGTGATTTCGAATTCTCCGAGAGGCGTTTCCATGATGAGGCGGCGTCCGATGGTGCGCGAGATGTCAGGCAGCTCGTTGAACTCGAATCGCGGCGGCTCTTCAGCCAGGGGCGCCGCGATGGGCGAGGGGTCGCGCGGCGGCAGTGGGTCGGCGACGTCTTCGACCAGGGCGCGGATCGCACGTTCAGCCTCGGCGCGGACCAGAGGATTCTCGTCGGCAACGGCCTCTTCGAGCGCTGCCGTATGCTGGGCGTCGGCCAACTCGCCAAGCGAGCGAACCGCCTCGAAACGAACTTTCGGGTCGCGATCCTTAGACAGGGTACGCAATGCATCGAACACGTCATCTTGCGCATTGAGGCGGCCCAGGCCGCGCGCGACGGCGGCGCGTACGAAGTCATTGCGGTCTTTTGTCAGACGCAGATAGGCCCTGGTCATGTCTTCGGTGACCGGCGCCTGCAACTCCTCGAGCGCCACGGTCGCCGCCCAACGAATGTCTTGGTCATCAGAGCGTGTTGCGTTGGTTATCCAGTCGGCGAAGCGCGCGTCGTCCATGCGTACCAGAGCCGTCAGGGTGACCGCGAGCGGGGCGGGAGTTGCGGCGATCGCGCGGCCGAGACGCTGCCAGTGCATTTTGCCGAGCGCTTCGACGGCATAGGTCACCACGCGCCGATCCTCATCTTGCAGGACTCCGCCAAGAGCCTGCGCGGCTTCTACGTTCGCCTCGCGGCCTTCCATCCAGTCGCGGTCGCCGATCAGGCCCAGGCCGAATGCGGCAAACGCGCGAACGCTTGCGGCGGGGTCGTTGAGCGATTCAATGAGCCGTTCGGATGCGCCCTCGCCGCTGATGCGTCCGAGCGCTAAGCAGGCACGGGCGCGATCTTCAGCGATCGGGCTGGAGCGCGCTTGTCCAAAAAGCCAAACGTCGAGTTGCCGTTGTTGTTCGCGAGTCAGAAAGTCGGTTTCGATGCGGTGCCCGGGGCGGGTGGAGAACAACCAGCCCGCCGCCAAAGCGAGCAGAAACATACAGACGAGCAAGAACTTGACTTCATGCCGCTTGATGAGGGAATCAGCCACGAAACGTCATCCTAACAGCAGTTCGTGGGAAACATTACACTGGTGGACATCATGCGAGTTCAGGTCTTCTCCGATATCCACAACGACCTGAAGGCCTTGGAAAAGGCGGCGGCGGTCGAGGCGGACCTCTATATCAGCGCCGGGGACTTGGTGAATTGGTCGCAAGGGCTCGACGCTTGCGGCGAGGTGCTCAAGCCGCTGGGCGACAAGCTGTGGGTGTTGCCGGGCAATCACGAGACGGCCGCCGATATCAACTCATTCTGCCGTAAGTTCGGCTTCAATAACTTGCATGGCAAGTCGTTCATTCAAGACGGCTGGCATATCGCCGGGCTGGGGTACTCGAATCCGACGCCTTTCGATACGCCGGGCGAGTATTCGGAAGAGGAACTGCGTGAGCGGCTGGAGCCGTTCGCGGGACTCGCTCCGCTGATTTTGATCTGTCACGCGCCTCCGAAGGGCACGGCGCTCGATCAAGCAGGGCCGGGCAACCATTTCGGCAGTGTTGCGGTGAGGGAGTTCATTGATGCTTACCGTCCGGAGCACTTCTTTTGCGGCCACATCCACGAAGCGGCCGGCGTATCGGAAAGGATCGGCAAGACTGAGGCGATGAACGTCGGGCGCAACGGCTGCCTGCTGGAGATCGCCGCAGCGTGACGGATTCCGCCGATCTGCGCGCGGCGGCGCCGCGACCGGGCGTTGAGGGTTGGGTCGCTGTCGCCGTGTTGGCGATGATGGCGCTGCTGCCGCTTGTCGAAATTTTCGCCAGGGTCGCGCTAAGCGGCGGCATCTCCGGCTCGATTCCGATTGTTCAGCACCTGACGTTGGTCATCACGTTCGTGGGCGCGGCCATCGCGGCACGCGACGAACGGCTATTGGCGCTTTCGACGGCGAAGATTTTGCCCAAGGGATGGGCGCCGACGTTCAAGGTCTTCTCTTCGGCTGCGGCGGTGGGCATTTGCGCTGGTTTGGCGGTTGCGAGTTGGGAGTTGGTCCAGACGGAGCGCGAGTTCGGTTCGATCGTCGGTTGGGGGATTCCAGGCTGGGTCTTCTTGCTGTCTTTGCCGCTGGGTTTCGGGGCAGTGGGCGGCTGGTTGGTTTGGAACTCTTCGAAAAGTTGGAGCGGCCGAGCGCTGACGGCGCTGGGGTTGGGTATTCCGGCTGCGTTCGCCTGGTGGCCGTATCTGGAAACGTTCAACATACGGACTCCCGGCCTGTTGTTTTTGGTCGTCGCGACAGCTCTCGGGATGCCGATTTTCGGGGCTCTGGGTGGGGCGGCGTTGCTGCTGTTTTGGTATGACGCATCGCCGATCGCATCGGTGCCGACGGAAACGTATCGGCTGGCGGCATCTCCGATGCTGCCGGCGATTCCGCTGTTCACCCTAGGGGGCTACATCTTGGCCGAGGGCGGCGCCAGCCGGCGGCTGATGCGACTGTTTCAGGCGCTGGTCGGCTGGATGCCGGGCGGCCTGGCGATCGTAGCCACGCTGGTATTGGCGTTCTTTACGCCGCTGACAGGGGCATCGGGCGTGACGATTTTGTCGATGGGCGGGCTGCTGCTGCCGCTGCTAATGTCGGCAGGCTATCCCGAACGAACCTCGATGGGATTGGTGACCGTGTCGGGGTCGATCGGGCTGCTGTTCCCTCCAAGTTTGCCGGTGATTCTATACGCTTTTTACGCCAACCAGCCGCTAGAGAAGCTGTTCTTGGCGGGGCTGTTGCCGGGCTGCCTGCTGGTGGTCGTGGTCGCGGGGTGGGCGGCACGCAGCGGCTATAAGGCCGGGGCCAAGAAGACGCCGTTCGAGTGGGGCGAGGCGCGCCAATCGTTGTGGGAAGCCAAGTGGGATGTGCTGTTGCCGGTTATCGTGCTGGCCGGCATCTGGGCAGGCTTCACGACGCTGGTGGAGGCTTCGGCCGTCACGGTGTTCTATGCGCTGCTGGTGGAATGCGGCATATTTCGGAGTCTGAGCATTCGCAAGGACCTGCCGAGGATCACGGTGGAGTGCGCGACGCTGATCGGCGGCTTCATGATCATCCTAGGCGTGGCGATGGGTTTCACGAACTGGTTGATCTTTGAACAGATCCCGACGCACGCCCTCGAATGGGTGCAGGCCAATATCGAATCGAAGTGGGTCTTCTTGCTGGCGCTGAATCTATTCTTGATCGTGATCGGCGCCTTAATGGATATTTATTCGGCGATCATTGTGGTCGTACCCTTGGTCGCCCCGATCGGCGCGGCTTATGGCGTCGATCCGGTTCACATGGGCATCATCTTTTTGGCCAACATGGAGTTGGGCTACTTGATGCCGCCAATGGGCGAGAATTTGTTCCTGGCTGCTTACCGCTTCGACAAACCGTTGACGACGGTTTACCGTTCGACTCTGCCATACACGGTGATGTTGCTGATTGCCGTGTTGGTAATCACCTTTTGGCCCGAGTTTAGCCTGGCGCTGACAGGGTTTGTGGATTCGCCTTAAGCCGCGGCGTTGCGCGGAGCGTAAGCGATACAGTCGATCTCGACTCTCGCTTCGGAACTGGGCAATACGGCCTGGACGGTGGATCGAGCCGGCTTCGCCTCCCCGAAAAATTCGCTATAGACCTCGTTCATGGCCGCGAAGTCGCGAATGTCAGCGAGGAAGACGGAACACTTGACGACATCCGACAGGCCCACGCCTGCCGCCGAGAGCACAGCCTGGAGATTCTCGATGGTCTGACGGGTTTGCTCGGCGACAGAACTGGAGACGATTTTGTTACTGGCGGCGTCGATGGGCAATTGTCCTGAGACAAAAACGAAATCTCCGGCACGTACCGCGGGGGAGTAAGGCCCGCGGGGAGCAGGGGAGCCGGGGGGCGTGAGGCGTTCAATCATCGTTTTTCGATTCTCTCATGACCTGCTCTAACGCCGCCGCGCTGCCGATCTAGGTCGTATGGCTCGCGGTCGCGACGGACCCGGGGGAGCGCCAGTACCAGCCGAGGGGACTCCAACTACGTGTTGTCACTTAGAAATCTCGGAGCATTCGCTGACAAGCACGACGGACTCAGCCCCATAACCTAGAGTCGGACCACCCGGCGCCGAGGGGAGATTTGCGCTCGAACTGCTTAAGAGAGGGCGTTTGAAGCCGCTGTCGCCGGCGTCGGCGCGAGGAATGAATACAAGCGAATCATTGATATTTCGTTCTCGTATGAGACGGTTGGGCAAGCCCGGCTTGGCTGAGGCGGCCTGCGCCGGCCTGGCTTTGCTGTGCCTACTTGCTCCGGCTTGGTGGATGCTGCAAAAAAGCCGCGCCGAACGGTTGGCTGAGTTGGACTCGCTATTGAGGCGAGCGGCGGAATCATCCGCAGCGGCCGTCGTATCCCAAGCGCGATTGACGGCAGCTGAACTGCGGGCCGTTTCTCTCGAAAGCGGAACGATGGAAGCGGCGCAGAGGGTACTCGACGGCGCGGATTCGACCACGCGCAGTCAGTTTGCCGCTGCGGCGAATCGTTCCCTGCAGCGACTTGCACCGGGGGCGGCGAAGGATTTCCTGCTGGTCGACGCTGCCGGCGGCGTGCTTGCCGAGAGCGCTCCGGGCGCTGATCGGATCGCGACGATCCCGCCGCCCCGGATCAGTCCGTGGGATGAGCTGACTGGGCGAAGCAATCGAGCGGGCGCTTGGCAGATAGCCGTCTCGCTGCCAATTGAGACGGAATCCGGGAAGAGCGGTTGGCTGCTCTACTCGTTTGACCTGCTGCCGATGATCGACCGGGAGTTGCAATCGGTATCTTCCGAGCTGCTGGCTGCGTATGCGGTGTCGTCGAATGACGAACCTGCGCGGATACTTGGCGAGAAGAGCGGAGACGCGTTCGTCTGCGCGACGACGCCGGGTCAGCTGTTAGAGAGGTCGGGGGCCGAGAACCCGGACGCAGCCGCCGGGACCAACATGGGCGGCTACCAAGGCTGCCGGGGCGCAGCTTTTGGGGGCTGGGCCCGCGCACCGTCCGTGGGACTCTCCTTCGTGGTCGAGACAAACGCGGACGCGGCGCTACGCCTGTTGACCGCGACGCGCTGGACCACGGTCGGGCTGTCTGCCTTGCTCGGCGCCTTGATCTTGATTCTGATCTTGATGCAAACCGCCGACATGGGCGTTGCCGGGGCGAGGCGGGGCGCTCCGCGCAAGAACACCGCGGCGTGGGGCATTCTGGCCGTAGCGTTGTTGGCCACGGCGATCGCCGGGGTCGCGAGCAAGCTGCGCTCCGACGCCTACCAAGAAGAAAGGATTGCCTCTGTCGCTCAACGGTTGGCCCGCGAGGTGGAAGATCGGGTGGAGCACTACGCCCAGGTTCTGTCTGCATCGGCTTCGGCCTACCGTGTCTTGCATCAGGATGGAGAGGCGTGGCGCGAGTTCACCAAGGCGCTGCAACTGCAAGAGGGCTTCCCGGGATTCCGCTGTATCCACTTGCTTCTGGCGTCCGATGATGCCGGGCAGCCTGGAGGCCAGCCGGTCCGGGTTGCCGGGTCCGTCAGTCCCAGGCCGGAAGGCTGCCTGTCGATCCAGCTCGATGAGAAGGCTGCGGCAAAGCTGACCGCGCTCAGGAGGCGCGCCACGCGTGGGGCTTCGCTCGCGGCCGGCATCTTGCGTTGGACTTCGAGTGGTGAGCCGCAAGAATGGCTGGCGTTGATGCGGCCCGTCAGTCGTCTGGCCCAAGACGGCGAGGCTGCAGACGCCGGGTGGATTGTCGCGTTTGCCGACCCGAGCGTGATGCTCGCGGGCGTGACGGACAACGTGGACGGCAACGTGCGATTTGCATTGTACGAGGGAGACGCGGTTGTTGCCGAGAATCTCTTGTACCGATCGGGTCCCGCGGAGGCGACGGATTCCGAGTTGCCGCCCGCGCTTGAAGCGGCTGCGTTCGGCGGAGTCGGGTGGACGGTTGCCGTTTTGCCGACCGAGTTCGCGGCAGCTTCGCTCACGCAGAACTATCCCTTCCAGATCGTACTAGCAGGACTTGCCATCAGCGTGTTGCTGTTTGATATCGCTTTGGTGCTGTCGTCCACCAGAGCCCGGGCGCTTGGCATCGCGGCCCTCATGACCGAACGTTTCCGAGAGAGCGAAGGGCGAATCCGGGCGGTGATCGACCATGCTTCCGACGGCATCATCGCCTTCGATTCGGATGGGCGAATATCGACGTACAATCCAGGCGCCCAAAAGCTGTTCGGCTATTCGAAGGAAGAGGCCTTCGGTCTGCACCTGGACGACCTGCTTCCGGGCTGGGAGGCGGCGAAAGCCGAAGAACTGAGTTCCAGCGCTTCGGATATCCCGACCGAGTGCGTGGGCAGAAGCAAGGAGGGAATGTCTTTTCCGGCGGAGTTGACCATCAGTCGCATGAAACAGGCCAGCGGCCCTAACGTCTACAGCGCGATTATTCGAGACATCACGGCCCGCAAGTTGACGGAAGAAAAACTGAGAGAGAGCGAAGAGCGGTACGCACTGGCTTCGCGCGGCGCGAACGACGGTTTGTGGGACTGGAACCTGAAGACCAATGAAGTGTATTTCTCAAGCCGTTGGAAAGAGATCATCGGCGCTGAAGGCGACGAGGTCGGGTCCAGCCCGGAAGAATGGTTCAGCCGGGTTCATCCGCGTGATTTGGACGCTCTGCGCAAGACGTTGGACGATCACCTGGAAGGGCGCACCAGCTTTTTCGAGAGCGAACATCGCGTCAAACACTCAGCGGGCGGTTATCGCTGGGTCCTGAGTCGAGCCGTTGCGGTGCGCGATGAAACCGGCGCAGCAAGCCGCCTGGCCGGTTCGCAGACGGACGTAACGAATCGTAAGAACGCTGAGAAGCAACTGCGATACGATGCGCTTCACGACCAACTTACGGGCCTTCCCAATCGCACCTACTTCATGGCGCAACTAGAAAGCGCGCGGGCATCCGCGGCGAAGCACTTGCCAGCCCTGTTTGGAGTTCTGTTTCTCGACTTGGATCGTTTCAAGGTCGTCAACGATAGCCTGGGACACATGATCGGCGATCAACTCTTGGTGGCGATCGCGGGGCGATTGAAGGCTTGCGTGCGTCCCGGCGACACCATCTGCCGGCTGGGAGGGGACGAGTTTGCCGTGCTGGTCGAAAAGATCAACGACGTCCAGGCCGCCACGCAACTTGCCGAGCGTATTCAAGAGAAGCTGCAGGATCCGCTGCGCATCAACGGGCACGAAGTCTTCGCCGCGGTGAGCATCGGCATCGCCCTGAGCTCGGACGGCCGCAGATCGGCCGAGGAGATGCTGCGGGACGCCGATATAGCGATGTATCGGGCCAAGGCGCAGGGGCGCGGCCGCTATGAGCTTTTCGACCGCCGGATGCATGCCCATGCGGTGGAAGTGCTGCAGATTGAGACCGATCTGCGTCGGGCGGTCGAGCGCAACGAATTTGTGCTGCACTATCAGCCGATTCTCGATTTGGGTGAACGCCGCGTGCTCAGTTGCGAGGCCTTGTTGCGCTGGCAACATCCGCAGAGAGGCCTGATCTATCCGGGTCAGTTTTTGTCGATCGCAGAAGAAACCGGAATCATCAAGGAGATCAGCAGTTGGCTACTGAAAGAGGTCTGCCGGCAGAACCGGGCCTGGCGCGACGCCGGACTGCCTGATATCTGCGTGTCGGTGAATATTTCACCCCGCCAGTTTGTGCATCAGGACGTGGCGGCGCTGGTGGAAGGTTGTCTGACGGAGCAGAGGCTGGAACCGTCCAGTCTGCAGTTGGAACTCACCGAGGGCGCCTTGATGGAGAGCTCCGAGTCGAGTTTGCGCCCGCTGACTCATCTGTATCAGAGAGGAGTGCAGATCTCGCTCGACGATTTCGGCACCGGATACTCTTCGCTGGTCTATTTGCGGCGCTTCCCGATCCACAACATCAAGATCGATCAATCATTCGTCAAGAGGGTGCCGGCGGACTCGGGCGATGTCGCGGTGGTCTCGGGACTGATCGGTCTCGCCCACACGCTCGGCCTGCGCGTAATCGCTGAGGGCGTGGAAACGGCCGCACAACTGCAGTTCCTCAGGGACCATCGCTGTGACGCCGTGCAGGGTTATCTATTGGGCCGTCCGCGTGACGCGGCGACTTTCGCCAAAGTCCTGGCCGAGGCGAGCCATCCGGTGGCCGCTTCGCTGAGAGATCTGCAGGCGACGATGACCTTCGACTAGGTCTCAGATCGAAGGTCCTAGTAGTAGTAGGGTTTTGCGCCGCACCAATTCGGTACTTGCGTGTCGTAGGCGGGAAGCGCGGTCCACAGTAATATCAAGCTTGAAGTCGTGCCGAACGGCTCCGGGCGGCATCGCATCCACGATCCATTGGCGAAGGCGCTCATTGTATGGCCGTCCTTCTCGTAGTTCTGGCGTTGGTCGTTGTAGCGGCGCTGGTGCTGGCCGTGGAACTGCTGCGTCCCGAACCTGTCTCGGAGCAGGGGCTCGCCGATTTGGATCAAGCGCTGACGCCCGGACGAGAATACGAGCACCTGGCGCCGTTATTCGAGGAGCGTCTGTCGAAGGATCAAGGACCGCTGATACGGAAGCAGCTGAAGAGGCTCCGGGGGGACTTCCTCACGGCCTGGGCGGTGTGCCGTCTATTGGCTCCGATTAGTCAGGAAGCGGATTCGGCCCCGAGATTATTCCGTTGTTGGCTGAGTTTCCATTGGCTGTTCGTCGCGGTCTGGGTCAAGACCTACGCAGGCGGAAGCCCGCGAGCCGTCAGCCAGGTCCACCGCCTGCTAGTCTCCTTCGGCGACCTTCGCCAGCGGGCCAGTGCGCTCATGCAACTGGATGCCGGTTTGGCAGCGAATGCGAGCCGGACGGAACGCATAAGAATCTAAAAATCGTGCTAAACTCGGCGGTGTAGCGCGGCCGACTGGGCTGGCGTCGTTTCCCAAATGCACATTGCAGATGGAGTACTGCCGACGAACCTTTGCCTGGCGGCTGCGGGCTTGTCGGGAGTAGGCGTGTACGCGTTATCGCGCCGGATGCGGCCGGAAGAGGCCCCGCGAATCGGCATGCTGGCTGCTGCGGCGTTCCTGGCTGCGGTCGTCCATTTCCCCGTTGCCGGCGTGAGCATGCACTTTGGCCTATATGGGCTGCTGGGGATCTTGCTCGGCAAGCGATCTTTCCCGGTGGTTGCGGCCGTGTTGGTTTTGCAGGCGCTGCTGCTGCAATACGGGGGAATCGTATCGATCGGCGTCAACGCATTGAACATGGGCGCTGGAGCGCTGGCGGCGTGGGGCGTATGGTCGCTCGACGGCTTGCCGATGCGCGTGCGATCTTTCGCGGCGGGATTCGTCGGCGCCATGCTGCCGGCAGTGATGATGGCTTCTGAGTTTTACCTGGCGGACTACGGCAAGGGCTTCTTCGCCATCACGGCTCTTTACGCGCTCGTTGCCATCGCTGAAGGAGCGCTCACGACGGCGCTCGTCGACTGTTTCAAGCGATTGAAGCCAGAAGTGCTGGCTGCGGCTGCGGCATGATCCGCTACGTTGCGTTGTGGTTGGCGGTTTGCCTACCCGTCTTCGGCCACGAGTTGGTCGTCGATGTCGAGATGGAGCGGCCGGTCGTTTCGCTGCGAGCCTCCTACGGTCCGGGCGAACCGGCGGCGCACGTTGCGGTTGCCGCGTCAGCATCGGCCAAACTCGGAAGTGCGGCGATAAGCGGCGAGACGGACTCCGGCGGCGCATTCGCTTTCACGCCGCCCGCCGAGGGCGAATGGCTCGTCAGAGTCGATGACGGCTACGGTCACATCGCTGCGCGCACGGTCGTGGTGAACTGGGCTCGACCCGCAACGGCGCTCAACGATCAATCGAACTTGTGGGCCAGGATGGGGGCGGGCTTGTTTGTGATTTTTGGGTTGACTGCAATTGTCGTTCTGGGCCGACGCAGGCTCCCCGACGGGCAGTCGTGACCCGAGGCTTTCTCGATCGCAGACCTTTAGCCGACTCTGTGCTGCGGCGCACCGATGCGCGTTGGAAGCTTCTCTTCTCGGTCGCGGCTGCAACCGTGATCGCCTCGGAACCGCGGGGCGAATTGCTCCCCTTCGTGTGGTATTGGCCGCTGATTCTTGTTCTCGTGTTTGCCGGCCGTGTCGACGTGGGGTCGTGGGCGCGAAGGTGCGCAGCGGCCTTGCCGTTCTTGGCTCTAGCAGCCGCCTTGCCGTTTGCGGTCGATGTGCCCGGACTGGCGTCGGCGGATTGGTCGGCCTCGATCTTTTTACGCGGAACGGCTGCCGTGGCCTTGTTAGCGTTGCTGGTGGAGACGACTGAGTTCGCGGAGCTGATTGAGGCGCTGCAAAGGTTCAGGCTTCCGGGCATTTGGGTGACGGCGCTGGCGCTGGCCTTCCGCTATTTGTTTCTGCTGGGGGACGAATGGAGGCGCACGAGCGAGGCGAGAGCTTGCCGTGCGCCCGCGTTGGGCGGTACGGCCCTGTCGAGGGTGATGGCGGGACAGTTGGGCCTGGTGTTCGTGAGGGCGTGGGAGCGCGGCGAACGCGTCCACGGGGCCATGTTGGCGCGCGGATTCGACGGCAGTTGGCCGCTCTCGGGCGCGGTGCGAAATTCATCGGCGGGGGCAATTGGCTGCCTGATTTTCTTGGCCACATTTGTCTGGGTGCGCACGGCGATTTGAGAACATCTCACGCGAATCGTGTTTCGCTAAACTGAGAGCCACGGTGATCCAAAGCATCCTGCCATTCGAGTCGACCGCGGACGTTTACGAGCGCGTTTTTCGCACGCTGAAGCCGAAAACGTCACCGCCGGAATTCGAAGTTCGCTATCGGCCCTACGCCAATCTCGACTCGCGAATCATGCTGCAAGAAGGGCATCGCAAGATTCTGGTCAAGGTGAGCGACCAACTGGAGCAGGCCCCGCCGGCGGTCCACGAATCGCTCGCTCATGTTTTGCTGGCGAAGCTCTATCGGAAGCGGATCGACCCGGTGCACGACCAACGCTACAAGGAGTTCGTCAATCGCTCAGAAGTTCGCCAGGAGGCCTTGAACGTACGCCGTCGGCGCGGCCGCAAGGAGATGGAGTCGGCCACCGGGCGGCATCATGATCTGGACCGCATGTTCGCTGAACTGAACGCAAGATATTTCGACGGCGGGCTGAGAAAGACGGCTCTGGGCTGGAGTAAACGCGGTTCCCGGCGGTTGTTGGGGCATTACGATCCGGCGCATGACTCGATTGTGCTGTCGAGACTGTTGGACCGCGCGGAGGTGCCGGCTTTCGTAGTGGAATATGTTTTGTTCCATGAAATGCTGCACGTGAAGCACCCCGTGGAATATCGAACGAGCCGCCGTTGCGTGCATACTCCGGCCTTCAAACGCGAGGAAAAAGCGTTCGCTCGATTCGGAGAGGCCAACCTCTACTTGAAGAAGTGGCAGCCCGGCTAGCGGCCCGGCTGTCTCGCTGCGATAAGATGGAGGCTTGTTCATTTCCCTGAAAAGGTCTGGTCCGACCATTGGCATCTGAAGACATCACACGCGGCGAACTGCAAATCTCCATTCCTTGGAATGAAGTGGAGACAGAGCAGCAACGCATCCTCCGTTCATTCCGTAAACAGGCGAAGATCCCTGGGTTTCGGCCCGGCAAGGCGCCAGAGTCGCTCATTCGCACCCGCTATGCCGAAGAAGTGAGGCGTGAGGTGCTGGAAGCTCTCGTCCCAAAGTTCTTCTGGAAAGAAGCGCAGGCGCAAGACTTCCGCGTCGTGGGCGCGCCGAACATCGAGGACGTCAAGTTCGAGGAGAGCCAGCCGCTGGAGTTCCGGGCGGAGTTCGAGATCGTCCCTGATTTTGAACTCAAGGAATACCGCCGGCTTAAGGTTCACTACAAAGAGCCGCAGGTCACCGAAGAAGAAATCTCCGCTGAATTGGAACGGCTGCGCGAGCGCCAAGCTACTTTCCAAAACCAGGATCCGCGGCCTCTCGAGGACGGTGATATCGCCGTGGTCTCGCTGAAGAGCGATGAAGTCGAGGGCGCACCTCAGGTGGATCAAAGCGAAACGACGCTGACGATCGGTTCCGAGGAGACGCTTGCCGACTTCACGACCGCGCTGAAGGGTAAGAGCCCTGGCGAGAAAGTGGATTTCGAGGTCACCTATCCGGAAGATTTCGGCAACGAAAAACTGGCTGGCAAGACGATCCCGTTCCATGCCGAAGTGAAAGGCGTCCGCAAGAAAGAGTTACCGGAGTTGGACGACAACTTCGCCGCGGATGTGGGGGACTTCCGCTCGCTGGACGAGTTGAAGGAGCGCATCAAGGAAGAGCTTTACGGGCATCAGAAACGCCACGCCATCGAACATGCGCACGAGCACATCATCGATGAGCTGATCAAGTTGCACGACTTCCCGGTGCCGGAGCGCATGGTGCAGGATCAGATCCGCACGCGCGTCGAGCGAACGGCTCGTAATCTGGCGTCGCAAGGCATCAATCTCGAAGAGATGCAACTCGACTGGAAGAAGATCGGCGAGGAGCAGCGTCCGCGCGCCGAGCGTGACGTGAAGGCCGGTCTCTTGCTTGAACGGATCGCTGAAGCGGAAGCCTTTGAGGCCGATGAGGAAGAGATTGACGCCCAGATTGAACGCTATGCTCAGCAAAAGAAGATAGCGATGTCGCGGGCTCGGCAGGAACTGGCCGAGAGCGGCGCCCTGGATAACGTCCGTTCGAATCTGGTGAACGAGAAGACTCTGAACTATCTATTCGACGAGTCAGAGAAGGTCGATCACCACGACGAAGAGTCTGAAGCGGAAGCGAGTTCAGACGAAGATTCAGACAAAGAGTAGCTACTGAGGAGAAAGAATGCCCGAGATGCCTAGTTACCACGCCGGGCTCGTCCCGATGGTGGTCGAGCAAACGAGCCGAGGCGAACGCGCCTACGACATTTACTCGCGACTGCTGCGGGACAATATCATCTTTCTGGGTTACCCGATCGACGACACGATCGCGAATTTGGTGACGGCCCAGTTGCTGTTTCTTGAGGCAGAGAACCCCGAGCGCGACATTTGGGTTTATATTAATTCGCCGGGCGGTTCGATCACGGCGGGCATGGCCATCTATGACACGATGCAGTTCGTGCGGCCCGACATCACAACCGTCTGTGTTGGACAGGCGGCGTCGATGGGCGCGGTACTCATGGCGGCGGGAACGAAGGGCAAGCGCTATGCACTGCCGAATTCGCGATTCTTGCTGCACCAGCCCTCCATGTCGGGCTTGGCCGGCCAGGCGACGGATATCGACATCCATGCGCGTGAGATCTTGCGCATGCGCGAGAACCTGAATCAGATTCTGGCGGATGCTTGCGGCCAAACGCTGGAGAAGATTAGCCATGACGTCGAGCGCGACTTCATCCTGGACGCGCAGCAGGCCAAAGAGTACGGATTGATCGACGAGATCATCCACAAGAAAGGGAAAGACTAAAGCTTTCTAGCCCCGCCCTCCGGCGGGGCTTTTTGTTGACGCGATGCCTGTCTCTCTTCGGCAGTCCGGCCGGCTCCTGCTTGCTTGGTATCGCCGTAACGCCCGCGACTTGCCTTGGCGCAGGACCAGCGACCCTTACCGAATTTGGGTCAGCGAAATCATGTTGCAGCAGACCCGCGTGGAAGCGGTCGTACCCTACTACGAACGCTTTCTGGAGCGATTCCCTGACGTAGCCACTCTGGCCCAGGCCCCGGAGGGAGAAGTGCTGGAGCGCTGGGCGGGTTTGGGTTACTACCGTCGCGCCAGGCAACTGCACGCGGCGGCGAAATGGATTGTGGAGCAGTATGGAGGAGTCTTCCCAGCCGAGCACGAGGCGATTCTCGAACTGCCGGGTGTAGGGGACTATACGGCTGCGGCGATTGCGGGCATCGCCTTTGGTCTGCCTCATGCGGCTCTAGACGGCAACGTTATGCGCGTGATGGCGCGTCTCAACAACGATGGCCGCGACATTGGCCAAGGGCGAACCAGAAAGGCGATGCAGGCTGAGGCGCAACGCTGGATCGAAGCGCTGCCGTCTGCGGACTACGCCGATTTCAATCAAGCGACGATCGAGTTGGGTGCGACGATTTGCACGCCGCGCTCGCCGCGTTGCTTGGTTTGTCCGCTGAGCGCGGGTTGCCTGGCGCGCCGTGAAGGGAATCAAGCATCGCTGCCCTGCAAGAGCGCCCGGCAACGCGTCGAAAAGCTTGAGCTGGCGGTCGCGATAGTCGAAAGGCGCGGCAGCTTGCTGATGCGCCGGCGGCCTGATGAGGAGGAAGTGATGCCGGGGTTTTGGGAGCTTCCGCAACATGCCGCGAGCCGGATAGACGAGAACGCATTTGATCCGCTGGGCATCGCAGTTGGCGAGAGGATCGGGGTCTTCAAGCACGCGATTACCTTTCGCGCTTACAGCGGCCAGGTGTATCGGGGAACTCTCGAAGGCCAGCGCCCGGAAGAGTATCGCTGGATTCACACCCGCCGACTGGAATCGTTGCCGCTGACGACGGTCACCAAGAAGGCCCTGAAACAGCGCGACTAGATGTAGTCTTTGGCGATCTCGCGGCGATCATGTCCGTCCAGAACGTGCATCAGGCGGATCTTCTTCAGCGCGACGGGCGAGAGCTGGCCGATTGGGATGTAGACGATCTTGCGGCCCAGACGAGCGGCGAGCGTCTTGAAGATGCTGCGCGGCGGTTTGGCGGCCGCGTAGACGACGATCTTTTCCAGAGAATAATCGAGTGCGGCGGCCAGTAGTCGCTCGGACTTCGATTCGGTGAAGGCGTAGTCCCAGTCACCCCACACGTCGCTCATGCGACGCGAGGGTAGGCTGAGCAGCAGCCCGCCGTACTCGGCGCGGCCGATGCCGGGGCCGACGAAATTCTTGTAAGGGTCGGTGGCATAGAAGGCCATGTCAGATTCGTTTTGGTGTTCGCCCAGCCAGGTAATGCAGTAGGGGTAGCGGTCGTCCCGCTTGTCGTCAAAGATCAGCACGACGGCTCCGACTTCGCCGGAGATGCGCTGGTTCTCGCGGACGTAGATCTTCTTGCCGTTGTGCCAGTTGCGCAAGGTTTCGCGCAGATCGATGCCGTCGCGCATCGAGGTGGTGAAGGGTTCGACTCGGGTTCGTTCCTCCGACAGGATCGACTTACCCTTCTTCTTGAGGAATGCGCCGAAGTCTTCGATGACGATGTCTTCGGGAGGGTACGAGCATATGCCGGTGTTCTTCCATTGGCTCCGCCACTCGCCGGGGAATCGCTCGCCCTTCTTCGCCCTTGAGCCCGACGGGCTTGGGACGGCCCTTTTGACGCTGCGTTCTGCGCCGTAGGCGCACTTGCCGCCGGTCGACCCACATCTGCTCGCCGCTGACTTCCACGGTTTGCAGGTCGGTGTCGGTCTTCTGGAACGGATACCAGCCGCCGACTTGCCAGAATTCCCAGGCGAAGTCGTCGTCAACGACGGACTGGGCGGCGACGATCATGTCGAACAGCGGCGGCAGGAGTTGATGCTGCGTGAATGCGAGGTTACGCGAGTAGCGTGCCCACAGGCGTCGCTGCCAATGGCTCAGGCGCTCGCCGGTCTTACGCTCGTGGACTTTTTCGGCGGCGGCAAGGATGCTGAGGTGGATCTGCTGGCGGTTGAGGTCGCGCTGCGTCCACTCCCGTAATGCGTCAAGCTTGGGATCGGATGGAGATTTCTCGATAATGCTCCAGCCCTGTTCGAGTTGGCGTGATGTTTGGGGGGGCTCGGCTTCGGGCAGGGAAGTGCCGCGATGGGCTTCGTAGGCGCCCTGCACAAACGGCGCGTCTGTGAGGGTCTCGGCGAGCGAGTCGGGGTGGAGGTTCAAGGCGCGTACGTTGCGCCGAGCCGACTTGCGCAGAGGTTGGGCTTTTGGGTGCTCCATCGCTTCGAGGAGCGGGTCCAGGAGGTTCAACGAAACGACGACGAGGATCTGGGCTTCGGGGTCGCAGCCTTGCAGCTTCCAGGCTGCCCCTTCGGCGTGGATCAGCAGGGTGTCGTCCGACTCGCGCGGCTCCATGCGATAGGACTCGACATATTTTTGAAGCCCGACGCGCGTCAGGGCGTAGGTGTCCGGGTAGGCGTCTTCGACGTGGGGCTTATCGCTGAGATCGGGGTCGAGGAATGCTGCGGGGATTGCCAACTCACGAGCGGAGCGTAGGGCCTCGACGAAGGGGTCGGTTGCCTCGACGGGAACGTAGACGGCTTCGTCGCCGACGTCGCTGTCGTAAATGATGATTGACAGCTCGGGCAGCCGCTCGACGGAGCGTCCATAGGCGCTCTCGAGGGTAACGGGCAGTTCGACGGCGACGAGTTGCGGCGGCTCGCGCAGGATCTCCTGGCGAACCACGTCAGCGAATTCCATCCGGCCGGGTACGACGGGCAGATAGCGGAAACGGCCGCGGCGCAGGGAGCCGAGAGCTTGCGGGTCAAATAAGGACAAGACGAAGTCTGGAGACCTACTCTGAATTGTACGGGAGAGGGAATGTTGTCGCCCCGCGCTATACTTCTTCGTCTACTCCTCGGTAAGCAATGAATCCCCTTCTGCGTTTGACCACCGTGCTGGCTTTGGCAGCCGGTTCCCTGATCGCTCATTCGATGAGCATGAGCAATGGAGAGCTATCGCTCGACGGCGACGAGGCGGTGCTCTCGATACGGATTCCGGACTACGAGGTGCAACCGCTGGCCGACCCGCAACAGACTCTGCTCGACGCCTTCATTTTGAGGGTTGGCGGGCAGCCGCTGGAGAGAACGGCTGGAGAGTGCTCGGCGAACAAGGCGGATGGCTCTTACGACTGTACGTCGCGCTTCGCTTGGCCCGAGGATGCCGCAGTCGTCGAGGTGGAGTGCGATCTGCCTGATGCCGTGGCGCCCAATCATGTACACGTGTTGCGCGCGGTTTCTCCCGATGGCGCGGAGCAACAAGTGTTTGACTACGCCTCGCGCAAGCAGACATTTCGATTCCGCCCGATGGGCGCTTTGGAACGGATCGTGTCTGAGGCGCAGGCAGGCGCCGTGCGGATTCTGTTGGGGCCGGCCCAGATGCTGTTTCTGGTTGCGCTGGTTGTAGCCGCACGCAGCCGCAGGGAACTCTTCCAGATGGCGGCGGCGTTTCTGGCGATTTTGGCCGCTACTGCCGTCGCTGTGTCGGTTTTCGGCTGGCGTCCGCCTCCTGGTTTCGCCGATGCTGCAGGCGCGTTGACCATTGCGTACCTGGCTGTGGAGACGCTGACGCTGCCCGAAGCGGGAGGGCGTTGGCTTGTCGCGGGCGGCATGGGGGCTTTCCACGGGCTCTACTTCGGGGTGTTCTTGCAGCAGGCTTCGATGTCGCCGACGGCAGTATTGGTCGGCGTTTTGACGGCGGCAGTTCTAGTGCTGGCCTTGCTTTATGCGCTAGCGTCGAGACTTTCTAAGGATTTTGGCGAGTCTTTATTTCGCAAAGCATCTGCCGGCACACTATGTCTAATCGGCATCGTGTGGTTTATTGCTAGGTTGATCTAATTATTCTTAGTGAGTCATCGAATAAAGGATATAGTTAATTCCCATTCGGTAGGCCATCGCTGTGTATTTCTCGGGGTATTCCGGTAAATCCGCATGTTCCCAGGCGTCGCCAAGGTCCATATTGTGATTAATGATGACCATCAATCGGCCATCGTCATCGTAGACGCCCTTCCACTCGGGCTTCACGCCGTCTCTCTCGTAGGTGCGGCCGGAGTAGACGAACTGCAGCCCAGGAATCTGTATGCCGGGGTGGATATCGTAGAGAGTATGGAAGATCGGGTTGTCTGGCCCGACGTCCACGATAGGCCGGTCCGGAAAGATCTTGGTCATGCCGCGCTGGAAGGAGCCCCATTCCTGGGTTCCGTGGAAGTCGTCCACCATCAGAAATCCTCCGCGGAGCAGGTATTCGCGAATCCGGGAGACTTCTTCGTCGGTCAGGTCCCACCATCCCGGTTCGACGCTGTAGAGCCAGGGGTAGTCAAAAAAGTCTTCGCCAGCCGGAAGCGCGAAGTGCTCTTTGCTGGTGGCGTCGATGTTGGACAATCGGGCGATGCCCTGCAGAAAATGCCGTTCGGCGGCGGGAGCATCGATGTGCCAGGGCCTCTCAGCGAGATCTTGGCCAGAATAAGGGTCGGTGTAGACCAGCCGAGCGAAGTAGAATTCCGCTTTGGCGTCCTTTTGTTCGGGCGCGGAGCCCTCCCGGTCAATCGGAAGAACCGTGTTGCGGTATAGCTGGCCGAGCAGGCCGCTAGCGCCGAGGCAAACCAGGCCAATGGAGACCGCAAGAAAGCGTGCGATCTTGTTACGACCCATAAAGTGAGGGTAGCACGGCGTTACGCCGGACGGCGGCGGCCAATCCAGCGGGGATACCTGCAGCGGAGAGCCTTAGGCTTTCTTTTCTTTGCGGCGTTGGGCCCAGTACTTCTTCATGCGGGCGGAGACAGCCTTGCGGGCCGCGTCGCTCATGTCACCACGCTTCTTCGCGGCTGCGGTCGTCTTATTTTTCGATCCGGGCGGGCGACCTCGTCGTTTGGGTGCGGCCGCAGCCGTCCCACCCTGTAAGATTTCGATCGCCTGGTTAAGGCGGTCACGCTCTGCGATAAGCAGAGTTAGAACATTACCTGTCGCGTCGGTCATACTGTGTGGATTGTAACACGCGCGTTGTTGCGCTGTTGTCAAGAACTATCGTTTAGTGACGCTTCTAGGATTAGATACCTGCCATGGAAACTAGAATTTTAAAGAATACGCAGCTCGAAGTCTCTCGGCTTTGTATGGGCACGATGACTTTCGGTTCTCAGGTTGTTGAGGCGGAAGCGCAAAGGATGACGGATTACTGCCTAGATCAAGGTATACAGTTTTTCGATACGGCCAACGTCTACAACCAAGGGGTATCGGAAGAGATTGTCGGCCGTTGTTTGAAATCCAAGCGCGACAAAGTGATCGTGGCGAGTAAGGCCTGCAATTCGATGGAGCGGCCGCGTGCCTATTCCGGTCTGTCGCGCCAGGCCTTGCGCTGGGCGTTGGAGGATACGCTCAACCGTCTGCAGATGGACTACGTGGATCTCTACTATCTGCATCGTCCCGATTACGACACGCCGATTGAGGAGTCGCTGGAGACGCTGGAGGAATTTCGGCGGGAAGGCAAGATTCGTTACGGAGCGATCTCGAATTACAGCTCCTGGCAACATACCGAAATCTTGTGGCTGTGCGAGAAGAACGGTTGGCAAGCGCCGCACGTGGCGCAGCAGATGTACAACGTGATTACGCGCAACTTGGAGCAGGAATATGTTCCGTTCGCCAAGCGTTTTGGGGTGAGCATCGTCGCCTATAACCCCCTGGCGGGAGGCCTGCTCACCGGCAAACAAAGCGCCTCGGCACCGATCGCCGGGACACGCTTTGACAGCAACCAGCAGTACCTGTCGCGCTACTGGCACGGGCAATACTTCGACGCCGTGAAGGAGTTGAAGAGTATAGCTGAAGGGCACGGCCGGACCCTTCTGGAGACGTCCCTCGGCTGGTTGTTGCACCAAGACCAAGTGGATTCGGTGATTCTGGGAGCGTCGCGCATCGAACACCTCAAAGCGAACATCGAGGCCGCATTGAGCGGCCCGCTGCCCGCCGAGGTGATCGATGAATCGCGCGACGTTTGGCTGAAGTTGCGCGGCCCGGCGCCGCAGTACAACCGCTAGCGCTAGGGCTGCAGAATGACCTTGGTCAGATTCGCCTCTTTCCCGTAAAGGCGATCGAACATCTCCGCGCCGCGCTCCAGCGGAACAGTGGCGCTGATCATGTCGTCGACGCGAATCGCGCCCGAAGCGATCAGCCTGAGGCAGGCAGCATAGTCGTTCGAGGAAGCGCAGGATCCGAGGACGGAAACCTCACGCGTCACTACCGACTGCAGGCCGAAATCGATGGTCGGCGCGATGTTGCCGATCAAGGTCACGACGCCGCCCTTGCGGGTGCTTTCGATGGCCATCTTGACGGTCGGCGTGGCTCCGACGGCTTCGAACACCACATCGGCGCCGCGGCCTTCGGTCATGGCGCGAACGGCGGCGACCACGTCGGTATTGCCTGAGTTGATGGTCTCGTCCGCGCCGAGCTTTTTCGCTAGCGCCAGACGATCGTCGGCTAGGTCCACGGAGATCACTTTGGCGCAGCCGGCGGCGCGCGCCGCTTGCAAGGTCAGCAACCCGATCATGCCGGCGCCGACGACCACGGCGGTATCACCTAGTGAAATCGGCGTGATGTTGACTGCATGGACGGCGACCGAAACCGGCTCGACCATCGCAGCTTGTTCGAAAGTCACTTCGTCGGGTACATGGAAGACGATGTGGCTGGGGACGTTGACGAATTCGGCGAACGCGCCATTGCGGCGATACTCGCCGCAGGAGACGCCCAGCACTCGGCGGTTATCGCACAGATTCGGCTGACCTTTGCGGCAGAAGTAGCAGTTGCGGCAGGAGATCATCGAGTCAAACGTGACTCGGTCGCCTTTGGCGAAGCCCTCCACGTCGGCGCCGAGCTCAGCGATCACGCCGGAGGCCTCGTGGCCCATGATGACCGGCGGAATGCGGCGTCCCGAGGAGCCGTCAAAACCGTGGACATCGCTGCCGCAGATGCCGCAGGAGTGCACGCGGATCAGCACCTCGTTGGGCGCGATAGCCGGCGCGGGCTCCTCTTGGAGCACCAAAGACTTGTATTCGTTTAGGACGAGAGCCTTCATTGAAATCGAACCTTCCCTAGGGGCCTGTCGCCCCGACCTGAAAGCTCAATATAGCGCGGTATCGTTACCGCCGGCAGGACTCTAAAGACCTGCGGCACGGCGCCGATCTAGTCGTGATAGTGACTTTCCCTCCACGATTGATGGTCTTTCTGGCTCTCGCCTTCGCCGGATTCATCCTGGCGGCGGAGACAAACCGACTCGGGGTTCGAGGCGAGTATCGCTGCGGTCCGGGCGACCGGCTCGCCGTTACGGTATTTGAAGTCGAGGAGTTGAGCGGTCCGGTCTCGATCGACGCCGATGGCCTGATCCGCTTGCCGCTGATCGGCGCGGTTCCGGTCGGCGGATTAACGACCGGTCAAATCGAGGGGCGCCTGGTGGAACTCTACGGCGCAAACCTGTTGCAGGATCCGCAAATTACGGTCGCCGTCGAAGAATTCGGCAGCCAACCGGTCAGCGTTTTGGGCGCCGTGAACGAACCGGGCGTCCTGCAACTGCAGGGCACGCGCAGGCTTTTGGACGTAATCGCTATGGCCGGCGGGCTTTCGGAGCAGGCCGGGGAACGGATCTTGATCCGGCGTCCGGCCGCGGACGATGCGGCGCCGCCACTGGAGATCGCCGTACCTGTCAAGCAGATGCTCGCGTCGGGAGCGGACTCGCAATACAACCCCTGGATACAACCTCACGACACAGTACAGGCCGAGACGGCCGGGCTGGTCTACGTGTTGGGGTCGGTGAACCGTCCGGGCGGTTTCCCGATCAAGGATCAAGAGCAGATCACGGCGCTGCAGGCGATGTCTCTGGCGGAAGGCTCGAAGCCGACAGCCTCGCTGCAGCGGGCGCAGATCATTCGCGGTGAGGGCCTCGACAAGACCGAGATCGCCATTTCCGTCAAAGACGTCATCAAGGGCAAGGCGCCCGACCCCGTATTGCTGCCGAACGACATCCTCTACATCCCCGACAGCCGCTTCAAGAGCGCCTCGTCGAGGGGGGCCGAAGCCATCGTGCAGATGGCTGTCGGCCTGGTCGTCTGGCGGCGCTAGCGACAACTTCCCATGTCAGACAAGCTCGAACGACTATCACAAGCCTTGGCGCCGTTGCCGGCAGCCGAACCTCCAGCACCGCGCCGAACCTACTCCCTGGATGAGAGTGAGGTCATCGGCGGCTTCTCGCTGCGGGAGCACTGGCGCGTTGTCTATTCGCGGCGGTGGACCGTGTTGACGCTGGCTGCGGCCGGCGTGGCTGTGGCCCTTGCTTGGAACCAGATCCGAGCCCCCACGTACCAGGCGACGGTCACGCTGCAGATCGATCGCGAGCAGCCGGGGCTGGCGGAGATCAGCGAGCAGACATCGCCGCAGTTTCCCGAGCAGCCCGACTACATCGAGACGCAGTACAAAGTGCTGCAGAGCCGTACCTTGGCCAAAACCGTCATCACCCAGCTGGGACTGGCTGCGAAACCGGAACTCAAGCATGGGCTCACCGCGGAAGAACTCGAGGCCCGCCAAGAGGACGTTCATCCGCGGATCATTGAGCGGTTCTTGAATCGTTTGACCGTGCGCCCCTCCAAGGGGACGCGCCTGGTTGACGTCTCCTACGAGTCAGTTGATCCGCAGCTTGCGCCGCTGGTCGTCAACACGCTCGGCGCGGCCTTCGTCGAGCACAACCTACGCGCCAAGTGGAACGCGACGCAGAAGGCCTCAGTGTGGCTTGAGCAGCAACTAGATGCTTTGCGCAACAAGCTGGAATCGAGTGAACGGAAACTGCAGCGCTATGCGGCTTCGCACTCCATCTTGTTCATCGAAGAACGTAAGGACGTGACCACGGAAAGGCTGGCGCAGTTGGAAGAAGAGCTGACGCGCGCCGAGTCGGACCGGGTGATGAAAGAGTCGTTGGCGATGTTGGCCGAAGGCACTGGCCGCGGCGGGAGTCTGCCGGGCAGCCTTTCGAGCGCCGCCTACTCCGAGTATCAGAAACAGCTCTCGGAGTTGCGCCGCGAGTATTCGCGCCTGTTAGTGACGTTTGCACCCGGCTACCCTTCGGTGCGGCGCGTCGCGGAGGAGATCACACAGGTGAAGGCGGCCATGTCCATCGAACAACGGCGGATTCTTTCCGGGGTCGCCGAGGATTTCACTGTTGCCCGACAACGGGAAGACTTGCTGCGCACCGTCGCCAATCGTCAACGCAGGCGAGTCAATGCTCTGAGCGGCGACTTCATCGAATACAGCATCCTCAAGCGGGATGCCGACACGAATCGGCAACTGTACGAGGGATTATTGCAGCGTCTGAAAGAAGCCGGCATATCGGCCGGCCTGCGAGCCTCGAATATCGCCGTACTAGACGCGGCACAGGTTCCGGAAGAGCCCTACAGACCCCGCCGTACGGTCAACTGCGTGCTCGGTTTGGCATTCGGCACCTTGTTCGGCATCGGTCTGGCCTTTGTTCAGGAGCACATGGATACTGCGGTGCGCACGCCCGAAGAAGTGGAGCGCATCAGTGGTCTGGGGCTGCTGGCGGTCGTGCCGCGCAGCCGGGGCGAGCAGGGGCGCAAGCTGTTGACTCGCGAAGAGTCCTCGGGCCAACGATCGGTGCGCCTCTGGGAGCCGGAAGACGGCGTCGCCGAGGCTTACCGGACGCTGCGCAGTTCCGTGCTGTTGGGATGGGGCGAAGCGACGCGGAGAATCCTGCTGACGAGCGCGCAGCCTCAGGAGGGCAAGACTACGCTTTCGCTCAATCTGGCCTGTTCATTGGCGCAGCTGGGGCGCAACGTCTTGCTGATCGATGCCGACATGCGCCGGCCCGATTGCCACCGCCAACTGGGCATCAACCAATCCCCTGGTTTGAGCGAATACTTGCAGGGCTTGGTCGAAATGGATCAAATCGTTGCCGAGACGGATATTTCTGGCCTATCTGTTGTCCCTTCCGGTAAGTCGGTGCGCGCCGCATCGGACTTGCTGTATGCTCCGCGCCTCGAGGCGCTGCTGGATCAAGCGGCGGAACGATTTGAGCATGTCGTGATTGACTCTCCGCCTTCGCTGGCGTTGTCGGATGCGCGCACGATTGGGCGGTATGTGGAGTCGGTTGTGTTGGTTGTGTCCGATAAGACGGACAGGAGCGCTTTGCGGCGGACCAAACAGAGCTTCGACGATGCGGGCATCGGGTTCCTGGGGTTCGTGATGAACCGCATCAATCTCAGCAACTTGGATTACGGCTACTACCGCGACTATGGCTACTCCTACGCCAGCGACGCCGAGGAAAAGAAAAGCGACGCCGCCTAGGCTAGGTCCTGCTAGGTCGTTGCTGCGCCAATGCTGCGTTCACGGCGCGGCCCTGGCCGCTGCCGGCGGGTCGTCGGCGATTGCTTGGTGGGCGGTAGACCATGTGCCCAGCGTGCGGTTGATCGCAGGCCTGCTGTTCGGGCGCACGGCGGCGGCGCTAGCGTTCCGTTTTGACCGTTTGCGCTGGAGTGAGTGGGGCGAGCGGGACGTGCGACTGTTCGTCGTCGCCGCACTTTGCGGGACCGGGTTGGCAGCGGCTCTGGCTCCGAGTTTGCTGACGGGGGCAGTGTTGCGCGTGCTGTTCGTCGAGGCGTTGCTCTACGGGGTTGGCGGACTCGTTTTGGCTGACGTATCGCGCGCCCGGCGGCAGAAAAACCTCGCTCGCACGGTCCCCGGGCAGCGCCCTTGCTTGATCTACGGCAGCCGGGGAGAAAGCCGGCGCCTAGCTCAGCAACTGCTTCGCGGTTCGGCCGGCTTGCAGCCCTTCGCCTATCTCGACGAGGACCCGCAACTCGAAGAAACCGTCGTCGACGGCCTGCCGGTTCTCGGTCGTCTGGAGGACTTGAGCCGCTTGGCCGCGGTGCACAAGATCGAGGATGTCGTAGCCGCGGCGCCGAGCGAGGGTCTCACTCAAGCTGCCGGCGAGGCGGGCGTCCGGATCCACTACGGAGGAATGGACGAGTAATCTCGCCGCGGATTCGCTACAATTCCACGCGAACATGGCACGCACAATCCTCCTCGCATTTCTGCTCGCTTTCGGCCTTGCGGCCCAAGAAGTTCCGGCGCCTCCCGACGACGTTATTCTGCAAACCGACGTGGAGTACTCGCGCGTCGGCGGACGCATGGCCATGGATGTGGTCATGCCCAAGGAAGGCAAGGGACCATTCGCTGCTGTCGTTTGCATTCATGGCGGAGGTTTCCGTGCCGGCGACCGCAGCAGCTTCTTGCCGATCGCCTACCGGCTTGCCCAGGCGGGCTACGTGGCGGCGACGGTGAGCTACCGGCTGAGCCCGCGGCAGCAGTTCCCGGCGGCGGTCGAGGACGTCAAGGCTGCGGTGCGCTTCTTGCGGGCCAACGCGGACCGCTTCCAAATCGACCCCGAACGCATCGGCGCCACAGGCGCGTCAGCGGGGGGCACGCTGGCACTGATGCTCGGCGTGACCGGCGGGGTGCCGCAGTTTGAGGGTTCGGGTCCGGCGCTGGATCAATCGAGCCGCGTGCAAGCGGTAGTGAACTTCTTCGGAGCGTCCAACTTCGTCAAGTCTTACGGCGCCTCCGTCGACGCCGCCGAAGTGCTGCCGATGTATCTCGGCGGCGATCTGGACCACGCCTACAAGGCCCATGTGCAGTCTTCGCCGCTCAATTGGGTAAGTCCCGACGATGCGCCTACGTTGACCCTGCACGGTACCAAGGACCGCTATGTGGCTTTTGAGCAAGGCCAGTGGATTACTGAGCGTCTCCGCGATGCCGGCGTGACTGCCGAGATCATCCCGTTCCAGGGCGTGGACCACGGCTTTGGATCTTTCGGTCCCCGGTTGGACGAGGCGATCGCCTCGATGCTCATCTTTTTCAATAAGCACCTGGCGAAGACGCCGCAGCGAACGATCGCGCTCGCCGATCACGGCCCCAACGGCGAAATCGTGGTGATGGAGTGGCCGTCGGCGCGCGTGCTGCGGCGTATCCCTAACAACCACGGACACGACGTACAAATTTTGCCGAACGGCAACATTCTCTACACCACAGGTAATTGGAAGCGCGTCATCGAGGTCTCGCCTTCGGGAGACGAGGTTTGGAGCTACGGCTTGGCCGAAGGCTTGGAGCATCCGATTGCCGCCGAGCGCTTGGCGAACGGCAATACGCTCATCGGCGACATGATTCTCGGCAAGGTCATCGAGGTCACCCCGGCCAAGAAGACTGTTTGGGAATACGTGAACCCGGAACTGGCTAATTCGCAGATGCGCTCCAGCCGACGCACGGCCGCCGGGACGACGCTAATCGCTGTCGAGCGGCTGAACAAGGTGATCGAGGTCGACAAATCCGGCAAGATCATTTGGGCCTACCAGGCGACCGGCGGCGACGAGCGCTTCCCCTACCAACCGCACCGCTTGCCGAACGGCAATACGCTGATTGGTCTGGCGTCACCGGGGCAGGTCATTGAGGTCAATCCCAAGGGCCAGACCGTGCGTTCGGTGGGCGGCGCGGACGGTGACATCCGCATGGTCTGGTGTTCTGGATTGCAACCGCTGAAGGGCGGAGGTTTCATGGTCTCCGACTATCAGGGCCGCCGGATACTGGAGTTCAACCCCGACTGGGAACTAGTCAACGAATGGCGCACCGGATCGCGCACCGTGGCCAGCATCGCCGTACCGTAGATCATGTCTGAAAAATCAGTCACTGCCGCCAATTCGAACACGCTTCCTTGGGAAGAGGTGCTCAACGAGCCGACCGGTAAGATCGTTCACCGCAAGGTGCTCTTCGTCGAGCCGGAAACCGGCATGGAAGTGCGTCTAGTACGCTACCCCGCCGGCTTCATCAACCCGCTGCACACGCACCACTGCGGACACGGCATGTATGTGCTCGAAGGCGAGTTGGTCACGCACGAAGGCCGCTACGGCCCGGGCTCTTTCGTTTGGTTCCACGAAGGCGCCGAGATGGAGCACGGCGCGACGGCGCAGAACGACGTGACGGTCCTGTTCATCACGAACAAGCCGTTCGACATTCACTTTAAGTAGCCCGCGTTTAGGGGATCAGGATCAGCTTGCCGCTCGTCTTGCGGCCGGCTAGATCGATCTGCGCTTGAGCGGCTTCGGTCAGCGGATACTCCTGGCCGATGCGCACGTCGAGCTTACCGTCGCGCACCCAGTTGAGCAGGTCGGTGGCCCGCCACTCGAGTTCTTCGCGGGTGGCGATGTAGTGATTCAAGGTCGGGCGCGTGAGGAATAGCGAGCCGCCCGCAGACAGGCGCAGCGGATCGATGGGCGGCACCGGTCCGCTGGCGTTGCCGAAGCACACCAGCATGCCGCGCGGTTTGAGGCAGTTCAGGCTGCCTTCCCAGGTCGTCTGTCCGACTCCGTCATAGGCTACATCGACGCCCTTGCCGCCGGTGATCTCTTTGACGCGCGCTACAAAGTCTTCCTTGCTGTAGAGGATGACGTGATCTGCGCCGGCAGCGCGGACGTTTGCGGCCTTCTCTTCGGTCGAGCAGGTGCCGATGACCGTGGCCCCGCGCATCTTGGCGATCTGTACCGCCAAGAGCCCGACTCCGCCGGCGGCAGCATGGATCAGGCATGTATCGCCCGGTTTCAGCGCATAGGTCGAATGCGTGAGGTAGTGCACCGTCATGCCTTGCAGCATGAGGGCCGCGGCTAGCTTGGTATCGACGCCGTCGGGGACCATGACGAGTTTGTCGGCGGCCACGGCCTGATGCTCGGCGTAGGTCCCGCGGATGCCTGTGTAGGCCACTCTGTCGCCCGGCTTGACCGAAGTCACTTCGGAGCCGACCTCTTCCACCACGCCGGCTCCCTCTTGGCCGAGGATAAACGGCGGATCGGCCTTATAGAGCCCCGTCCGGAAGTAGATGTCGATGAAGTTGACGCCTGTCGCATCAATCTTGACTAACGCTTCGGACGGGCCGGGAGTCGGGGTCGGGACGTCCGAGTAGCTGAGTACCTCGGGGCCGCCGTGTTTGGTGACGAGTATGGCTTTCATGGCGAGAGCCTGCATTGTATCGAAATCGATATTGGTGCTAAGCTTCCGGCGGTTATGCACAACGGGAAACATTGGATTCTGTTGGCCGGGTTGGCGATTGCCGTGGGCGCCTTGCCGGCGCAAGAGCGCTCCGAGCGCAACGCCTATACGTCGCCGGCGGACATCGCCGCCGGAGCTCGGCTCTATCGCCCGCTGTGCTCCAACTGCCACGGCCAGCAGGGCCAAGGTTGGCCGGGATTTACGCCGAACTTCGCCGGCGAGCTGCACCACGTCAAGACCGACGGCGATATCTACGATTTGCTGCACACAGGCATCCCAGGCACGGATATGCCTGCGTTTACGCTCGACGAACGCGAAACTTGGCAGGTCGTCGCTTTCGTGCGTTCATTCGCCAACGATTTGGGCCAGGCCACAGGTGACGCCGAGGCTGGGGCGAAGCTGTTTCGCGACCGCGGCTGCATCAACTGCCATCGCGTCGGCGAAGAGGGCGGACGCCTCGGTCCTGACCTTCGCGCGACCGCCGCGGTGACGTCGCCCGAAGGACTGAAAAAAGAGATCACCGACCCCAACAGCAGCGTCCATCCGCGGAGCTTTCGCGCACGGGCGGTGACCGCGCAGGGTCAAGTGGTGGAAGGCGTGCGGTTGAACGAAGATAGTTTCTCGCTGCAAGTGCTCACGACGGACGGCAAGCTCGTTTCGCTCGATAAAACCAAGCTCAGGAGCTATGAGGTCGTCTCGGACTCGCCGATGCCCTCATATCAAGGCCGTCTCAGCGACAAGGAACTCGACGACGTGATCGCCTATCTCGCGCGCCTCGCCGCCGGAGATAAATGATGAAGTTTCTCTATCTTGCACTCTCCGCCGTCGCCATGGCCGCATCGCCGCTGCTTGCGCAGGTCAGCTACGAAAGCATCGTGGCCTCTGACGGCAACACCGCCGACTGGCCCACCTACTCGGGCGCGTATCATGGCCGGCACTATCGTGAGATCGACCAGATCAACCGCGAGAACGTCGGCGACCTGCAGCTCTCGTGGGTCTATCAAGGCTCTTCGACGAACACCTGGCAGTCGACTCCGATCGTCGTGGACGGCGTCATGTACGTCACCGAGGGGCCGGATAATGTCGTCGCGCTCGACGCCGCCACGGGCAGAGAATTCTGGAAACACGAGCACAGGCTGCCGTCGCACATCAACGTCTGCTGCGGCAAGATCAATCGCGGAGTCGCAGTGCTTGGCGATCTGGTTTATATGGGTACGCTGGACGGCTATCTCACGGCGCTCGACGCCAAGACGGGCCGTCTCGTTTGGGAAAAGAAGATCGTCGACAACGACGAAGGCTATGCGCTTGCCATGGCCCCGCTGGTCGTCAAAGACAAGATCATCATCGGCCCGGCTGGCGGCGAATACGGCATTCGGGGTTTTCTCGACGCCTACGACGCCAAGACCGGCGAGCGTGTCTGGCGTTTCAACACGGTCCCCGGCCCCGGCGAAAAGGGGCACGAGACGTGGCAGAACGACGCCTGGAAGACCGGCGGCGGATCGGCCTGGGTTACGGGTTCTTACGATCCCGAACTGAATCTTCTCTACTGGGGCGTCGGCAATCCCAGTCCTGACTGGAATGCAGGCGTGCGTCCGGGCGACAACCTCTACACCGACTCAGTCATTGCGCTCGACCCGGATACGGGCAAACTGAAGTGGCATTTCCAGTTCACGCCGCACGACGAATGGGACTATGACTCGGTGCAAGTGCCTGTCCTGGTCGACATGGAATACCAAGGCCGGCAGCGCAAGCTTATGCTCTGGGGCAATCGCAACGCTTTCTTCTACGTTCTGGACCGCACGGACGGAACGTTCCTATTGGGTAAGCCGTTCGCCAAGCAAACTTGGGCCGAGGGCCTCGACGCGAAAGGGCGCCCGACCAAGGCGCCGGGCATGAGTCCCAGCGAGGCGGGCACGAAGGTCTTCCCCAGCGTTCAGGGCGCGACGAACTGGTATGCGCCGGCCTTTAGCCCCCGCACGGAGTTGTTCTATCTCACCAGTTGGGTCGACTACTGGGGTTTGTTCTATTCAGGCGAACCGGTCTACACACCGGGCAATCGCTACGACGGCAGTGCGGTTGCGCGCGTCTACCCGGACGCGATGGAAGAAAAAGAGCACGGCACCGGAGCGATCCGCGCACTCGATCCTCTGACCGGCGAGATGCGTTGGGAGTTCAGCAGCCTGGGGGTCTCCGAGAGCGGCCTGCTTGCTACGTCGACGGACTTACTCTTCTCCGGCAGCATGGAGGGCCACTTCTTCGCCATCGACGCGACCAACGGCAAGCTGCTTTGGCGGACGCAACTAGGCGGTCGGGTTGCCAACTCGCCGATCACCTACACCGTCAATGGCCGCCAGCAGGTTACTGTGGCGTCCGGCGACTCGCTGTTCACGTTTCGGTTGAAGGACTAGTTTCTTCAGGACCTGGTTCCGGCCTCGGCAGCAGCGAGCCGATTCCCACCCAGGCGACTTCCATCACCAGCAGCCAGAGCCGGATCACGATCGCCACGGTGAAAGCTGGGCCGGTCGGCATCCAACGCTCAAGCAGCAGGCCCAGAGCGCCTTCGCGGATGCCCATTCCGGCCGGGGAAATCATGGCAAAGGATCCCGCCAGCCAGGCGACCGCGTAGCTCGATCCCATAAAGGTGGTTCCGCCCGTCCCCAACTGGATGACGCCGCGGATCATCATGGCCACGCCGGCGCACAGCAGCACCCAGGCGCCGGCATACATGCCCCAAATCCCGAGAAGAGTGTGCCAGCGAATGTCGAGTTTTTCGTAGTCTTGTCCGATGCGGCGGAAGAGAAATCCCGCCCAGAGGTTGAGCAGTCTCGGATGCACGACGGCAATGGACACGATCGGGAAGGCGATGAAGACGACCTGTTGCACTCTCCCCAGGCCGGGAAACGCCTCGCTTAGGCTCCACAACGCCGGGATCAGCGCCGCCAGAGTCGTCAGTACCAGGTCTACAACGGTCGCGGCTAGCGCCGAAGACGCCTTAACGTGCCATTTTTTAACAAGATATACGCGGCTGGCGACGGCCCAAATGCCGCCCGGTAGGAAGCGGCTTAGTTCCGCATGCCGTACGACCCGGTAAACTGCCGAAAAGGGCACGCGACGGCCGAAGGCGTTCACCAACAGGTTCCAGCCCAGCGGCCTGGCCCAGAACCAGGGAGCGCAAAGTGCTGCAGATGCAATCAGATACGGTGGGTTGATGTCCCATTCCGCCTGCTGGATCTGGCTCCAGTTGGCGTAGATGACCCGACCCACGAAAAAGGCGATCACCGCAGGGACCAGGAGTTTCCCAACTTGGGCCGCCTTTCGGAGCTGAGATGTGCCCGTCATTTTTCTGGACTGGCCTTCATAAATCCTGCGATTAGGGGAAACCCCGGATGGAGGCGATACGTCTGCTCGATGGTACACTGCAAGTGCCAAGTCCCCTGTCTTGAATGGAGTACCAACAGATGATTAGACGCCCGCATACTAGCCCGCGCCGTCACAGTGGAGCCTCGGGGGAGGGATCCGTGCCACCCGTCGCGATCGTTCTTCTGGTTCTAATTGCCGTCCTGATCGGTGCGACCCTCTATCTTTACCTGGAGTTGCGCTCAGCGAAGACGCAGATGGCCAACCAGTTCCAGGTGTACGACGAACAGTTTGCCGCACTGGAAGGCTCAGTCAATCGCACTTCCCGTGAAGTCGGAACCCAGGTTGCCCAGGTCAAGGGCATGGTTGCCACCGCGGAGAAAGAGATCGCCGATGCCGCCGTGCAAGTTGAGAAGAAAGTCATCGGTCGAACCGCCAATCTTGAGAAACAGCTTCAACAGACACAGCAAAAGCACCAAGAGGCCTTGCAGGCTGTTGGCGGCCAGATTAATCAAGTCAGCGAGGTGGCTTCGGCCGCGAGCACCCGAGTCGGAGCCCTCACCGGCGAGGTTGATACGGTTCGCACTGATCTCACTGCCGCTCAGGAAGAACTGCGTAAGACGATTGCCGACCTGAAGTCGGTTAAGGGCGACCTCGGAGTCCAGAGCGGCCTGGTCGCCACCAACGGCACCGAACTCGCTGCGCTGAAGCGGTTGGGACAGCGCAACTACTACGAGTTCGACATTCAGAAGAGCCGCACGAGCCAAAAAGTCGGCCGGATTCAGATCCGTCTGCGCGATACGAACGAAAAGCGAAATCGCTTCACCATTGACGTTGTTGCGGACGACAAGGAGATCCAGAAGAAGAACAAGACGCTTCTAGAGCCGATTCAGTTCTACGTCATTGGCTCGAAGGTTCCTTACGAGATCGTCGTGAACCAACTCGAGAAGAACCGGATTGTCGGCTACCTGGCCACGCCGCTCGATGACGGTTCGCGGACTCCCGGCGCCACAGAATAGTCCAGCGCACGCTGCGGAAGTTTGGAACACGGGCGGCTTGCGGGCCGCCCGTATCTGTTAGAAGGGACTACGAGTACTGATTTCACTACGCTGATTGGTTGGCGCGGGTCCGGTGAACACCTGATATACCTCTGAGTACGTACGTCCCTAAACTAACGTCGTACGGGTCCGGGATCTCTCGGAAACTACCATGTCGCCTTTGCCAGACATAGCGCCTCAGGATCTGATCTTGGGGCTTTCGTCCGCGGGGTTGTTGCTATGGACCCTGCTGATTGTTGTGCGGTCCAGGTTTGGGGGCGATTTCCTGGCGCCGCCGTCCCTGGACGACGAAGCCGACGGCCTGTTCCGGAGTATTTCCCCTCGTCGCCCGAATCGGCAGCTCGCGTTCGTCGGTTCGGTGTTCTTACACTTGGCGGCGATATCGCTGCTGCCTTGGGTCGAGGAATTCGCGCCGGGCAAGCTCCCGTTCCGCGTGCGGCCCTATGATTTCGTTGTCGTCCAGTTCAAGACGCAAGACGCCTCGCTGAAGTTGCCGCCGGATCTAGCGCGTCTGCTGCCGCCGCCAGTGAAGACGCCTCCGCCGCCCCGCGAGGCGGAACTAAGCGACGAGGACGACCCTGGACGAGGAAACCGGCTGCCTGCCCCCAAGCCGGAGCCGAAGCCTGCAGGCGGCGCCGAGCAGGCCCCGGCGCCGCCGCCTCCGCCGCCAGAGCCGGCGTTGGTCGAGCGCATGGAGATCGACTTTCCGGAAAGAGTCGCGCCGCAGAGAGAAGCTCTAGCCGCGGATGCCCCGGCGCCGAGCCAGATCAACATTCCGATTCAACCTGGTCCGGATCTTTCTTGGCAGTTCGCCGCTTTGGAGGCGCCCAAGATTCCCGATCCTGGACTGATTAGCGCTCCGACAGCGGCGGATCCCTCGGCGGAACTCACCGTGGCTCGCGGAAATATGCCGGAGATCATACGCGGCGCCGGCAGCGGGCAACCGCCGTCAGGCCGTCCATCGTTGATTGAACTGGTCGGCGCGGCGCAAGGATCTCTGGGGGCCGCAGGCGCTGGTCTTACGGATGCTGAGAGCGATGCGATCCGTGCGCTCTTGGCCGAAAGCTACGGCAGCGGTACGCTGCTAGACCTGTTGTCGTCGGCTGGCGCCGGCCTGGGTTCCGGACCTGGCGCCGGCGATGAAGTAGGTGCGGGCATCATCGGTGAGTTTGGCGGCGAGGGCTATGGCGAAGCTTGGCGCGGACGTGGGCCGGTTCCGCGCAAGCTGCACGGCATCATCGTCATCTCCGACGAACCGGCTATCCCCGAAGCGGCAGGGATACTGAAGGGCAATCCGGTCTACACGGTTTACTTGCAAGTTCCCGGATTTGACCGCAAGTGGATCCTGCAAGTCTGCGAGACCGAACAGGATAACAGCGGTCTGCAGGTTCAGGATGGAGTCATACGCATCGTGACCCGCAAGAAGATGGATCCGCCGTTCGCCTTCCGCCGTGTCGGCCCGCGGATCCATTACGATGATCTCGATCCCTACACGACGCCGGCTCGCGTGGTGGTTTACGCCAAGGTCGACGCTGAAGGCGCCATCAACAGCGTGCGCGTGGTCTCCGGCCTTGACCCGGAAACCGACAACCGCATCTTGGCCAGCGTGCGGGCTTGGGACTTTCACCCGGCCTACCGTGACGGCCAACCGGTTGAGGTTGAGGCCTTGTTCGGTATTCCTCTGCGCTAGAGGCTAACTGCAAGCGGCGCCTAGGACGGCGTTGACCCCCTTGATTGTGATAATCTCAGGTTCGGTCCGAGCGGCTCGCAAAGCGGTTTCGGGCTAGAGCGTCGCCTAGCAGCGCGCAATTGGCAAGGTGGCAATGACCTGCTCTTTTACCGGTCAAGAAGTTCCGACTGACAAGCTATTCGTCCTGTACTATCCGCCGTCGATGGTGCACCTGAATTGGTCGCATTCGGTCTACGCAGCGGCGCGTGCAAGAGAGGCGTTGAAGGCCGTGACGGAGGAGTTGAAAGGCTTCCGTTCGCGCTATGTCGTCGGACCAGGTTTCTACGCGCACATGGCGATTGGAGCGGCGGGTCTTGGGTTACTCGCCTATACGGGCTGGACCTTGGCGACGCGAGCAAGCGACGCGGGGTTCCTCTCGCTGTTCGTGGCGCCCTTCGTTGGCCTCATTCTGACTTTGTACGGCCGCTTCCGCTACCGCGCTTATGCGGCCCGCAAGGCCCTGTGGGACGAATCCGGCAAGGCTACCGTCGAGAAGGAATTGCAGGAGATCGAGGCCGCGATCAACAGCATGGATAGTGATCCGACAGCTGAGACGGCTGCTCCGATCATGCGCCGAGAGTGTCCGGAAGTGTTCTCCTCGATCGCTTTCCAGGGCGCGAACTTCCGAGCCTTCACCTATCTGGATTTCGTATTGTTCCGCCAGTTGAAGAATCCGACGCAGAAGGAAGACCTGCCCGAGCAGCACAGTCTCAACCGGGACGCTTACTATGTCGGGGAGACGGTCTACGATTCGTGGCGCACGTTCCAGCGCAATCGCGTCGATACGGAAGATCCGCGCTTCGTCGGCAGCGGCGGCAAACGCGGCGTCCTGTAGGCGCTCTTACGATACCGCCAAAGGAATCCGCAACTTCGCGTACATCCAGAGGTCTAAGCGTCCTCGGATCCCCAGTTTCGCCATCGCCCCGCTCAAACGCTCGGCAACGTCGCGTTCTTCGATGGAGAGATGATCGGCGATTTGCGTGCCCCAGTATCCCTGGCCGACGAGCGCGGCGACTTCGAACTCCTCGATGGTCAGGCAGGCTGGGTGGGGGGCTTCGCGAAGGTCTAACATGCCTTGATTTTCAGGGGCTTCTTGGGCACGGGTAATCCTAACCCGAGGTTCATTTTTAGCTGAGTGCTTCGCCTTGGCCGCTTGCCGAGGCTGCTCGTCAGCCTCCTAGGACCGAAGTCCTACTACTCACCCACTACTCGTCAACGGCCCGAACCTGGCCGATTAGGGCTTGGCGATTTCGATCAGAGCCTTTCCGAAGTTCTCGCCTTTCAGCATGCCGATGAATGCCGCGGGCGCATTCTTGAGTCCTTGGGTGATGTCTTCTCGATACTGGATCTTGCCTTGCTTGAGCCAACCGCCCATCTCGGCATGGAATTCCGGCCTCCGCGCATAGTGGTCCGAGACGATGAATCCCTGCATTAAGACGCGATTGGCGATGATGCTCATCAAGTTGTGAATCCCGTCCGGCTTTTCGAGGTTGTATTGGCTAATCATGCCGCAGGCGATGATGCGTGCGAAGGGATTGACGCGAGCCAGCACGGCTTCCAACATCGCGCCGCCGACATTTTCGAAGTAGACATCGATTCCCGTGGGACAAGCTTCGTCCAGCGCGGCTCCGAGCGAGTCGGCTGTCTTGTAGTTGATGCCTGCGTCGAACTTGAGTTCCTCCAGGATGTAGCGCAGCTTCTCGTCCGATCCGACTGTGCCGACGACGCGGCATCCGAGCATCTTGGCCATCTGACCGGCAATTTGGCCGACAGCGCCGGACGCGGCGGAGATCACCACGGTCTCGCCGGGCTTCGCCTTGCCTATTTCCTTCATGCCGATCCAGGCAGTCATGCTGGGCATGCCCAGCGCGCCGAGGTAGGACGACAGCGGCGCCAATTCGGGATCGACTCTCATCAACCCTTCGGCCGGCGCGGTCGTATAGTCTTCCCAGCCCAGGGAGCCGCTCACATAAGCACCGGCGGGCAGGTTCTCGGAGCGCGACTCGATGACCTCGCCGACGCCTCCCCCTTGCAGCGGTTTTCCCAACTCGAACCCCGGGGTGTACGATTTCGTCGCCCGCATGCGTCCGCGCATGTAGGGGTCAACGGAAAGGTAGAGGTTGCGAACGAGAACTTCACCTTCTCTAGGCACTCTCGATTCCGTCTCCACAATTTCAAAATGGCTGTCGTTGACCCATCCCTCGGGCCGGGCTTTGAAAAGTATCTGGGTATTGCGCATGGTCTAAAAGGATTGTCCCAATATCTATGGAGTGTGTTTCGCTCGCGCCCGTTACAATTTGAGCGGAAGACGGCCATGAAAATCGCAATCAAGATCGCTCTCGGAATTGCCGGCCTCTACCTGGTACTGATGCTGGGTTCCGGCCTGGCGATTCGAATTTTAATTTCCACTTCGCTCGGCGATCGGATTCGCGAGTCCGCCCAGCGATCCCTGCCGGTGGAAGTCACTTTGTCGGGCGGCCGTCTCGATCTGGGTCAGTGGATGCTGTTTCGGCCTGCGCTGGCGCTCTACGACCTGCGTGTGGGCAATCCCAGCGGCTACGGCGACGGGCCCCTGCTGAGCGCCGATCGCGTATTCGCCCGCGCGGGTTTATTTTCACTCATGGCGGGCGAGCCCCGCGTGTCCGTGATGGAGATCGACGCGCCCGAACTGCACGTGGAGACGAACGAATCCGGCCGGACCAATATCGACGCTTTGCTCAAAGCGCTGCAAAAGCAGGATTCGGCCGAGCCTGTCGCGAAGGCAGCAGAACCGGCGTCCGAGCTCTCGATCACGAGCCTCAGTATCCGAGCCGGCCGCGTGGTCTACTCGTCCTCGGTGGAGCCGGACTTCGTCGCGACTGGTCTGAACTTGGAGGCCCGCAACATCAGCCGCGAAGAGGCCTTCGACTTCTCCGCGCAGCTCGAATTGTTTGAAGAGCAGGCGATTGAGATTGTTTTCGACGGAGTCGTCGGCCCGGTCGCAAGTGGTTCCTTGCCTGCCCAAGGGACCCTTTCCGTGGACGCCGCATTGGGTCGCGTTCCAGCCGATTTTCGACGGAAGACACTGGGCTCGTTCCTTGAGGACCCGGGCGCAAATAGCGCGGTACGGATGAAGGTGAAGCTGGAAGGCGACCTGCTAGGAGTCGTTAGCGGCGCTGGTTCTGTGGATCTCAAGGACATCCGCCTGGGCCACGCGGGCGATGTGCAGTTTCCGCTGAGCGGTCAATCCCAACTACTGCTCACGCTGTTGAATCCGATCGCGAATCCGGTCTTTCACTTGATCATGCCCGAGGCCTCGCTGGCCTTCGGACTTGGCAATTGGCAGGGCGGCGTCGAGGCGCAATACGACGGGACGACGCTCTCCGGGAAGTCGACCGGGGCCATCGACGGCGTTGACCTCAACCAGATGCTAACCGCCTTTACCGACGCCGGCGGCGTGGCGTTCGGCAATCTCAAGATGCCTCGATACGACATCCGTTTCGCGGGTCGCGATTCGGAGCAGATCTTCAACTCGCTGAAGGGGACGGGTCGCATTGAGCTGACCGATGGCCGCTTTGAGCTGTTCGATACATTGCAGACGATCGAAGGCCACGCCCAGAAACTGATTTCGGGCGAGTCCGCGGTTTCGGGCTCCACGAGTTTCGTCGAGTTCAGCTCGGATCTTGCCGTACACGATCAGCGCGTCGATACAACGGGGATCGTCCTGCGGGGCGACACGCTGCACATCGATGGCGACGGTTATTTCGGATTCGATCAATCGCTCCATCTCGATCTACGCAGTGCCGTTGACGGGGCGCTGGCCCAGCTCCTTGGAGGTCGGCAAGACGCCTCCGGCGTGGCCTGGGTCGTCGTACCGCTGCGAGTTCGCGGCAGCGTCTCGAAACCGTCTGTGACGCCTGATATGGGGCGCCTCGTTCGCGACGAAGCGATTCGCCGCGCCGGCGGTTTGTTCGACTCGCTGATTGGCGGCAAGGCGGATGAAGCGCCCGCACAAGGACAGGAGCAACCCAAGCCGCGATTGCCCTTCGACCTGCGAGGCTTGCTCGACAAGACCCTCGCCGTCCCCGAAGAACAGCAATAGAAAAAGGGCGGCGAATTTGGCTCGCCGCCCTTTCGTTTCCAACTATACGAGAAGGCCTAGAGACCCTTCTCGCCCATCATCTTGACCAGGTCGAGTACGCGGCAAGAGTAGCCCCACTCGTTGTCGTACCAGGTCAGGATCTTAACCATATTCGTACCGATAACGCGAGTCATTTGGCTGTCGACGATCGATGAGCGCGAATCGCCTAGGAAGTCAGTCGACACCAGTGGTTCGTCCGTGTAGCCCAGAATGCCCAGCATCGGTCCAGCAGCGGCAGCCTTGAGCGCAGCGTTTACCGTTTCCACTGTGGCCGGCTTCTCCGTTTCCACGACCAGATCGACGACCGAAACGTCGGGGGTTGGGACGCGGATCGAGAAGCCGTCGCACTTGCCCTTCAGCGAAGGCATCACCAGGCCAATTGCAGAGGCAGCGCCCGTGCTGGTGGGGATCATGTTGAGCGCTGCGGCGCGGGCGCGACGCAGGTCCTTGTGAGGCAGGTCCAGCGTACGTTGGTCGTTCGTGTAGCTGTGGACTGTAGTCATCGTGGCCCACTTGATGCCGAAGGTCTCATCGAGGACCTTCGCGGCGGGCGCCAGGCAATTCGTCGTACACGAAGCGTTTGAGACGATGTGGTGCGATTTGGCGTCGTACTTGTCGTCGTTGACGCCCATCACGATCGTGATGTCCTCGTCCTTCGCCGGAGCGGAGATCACCACCTTCTTCACGCCGTCGCGAAGATGCTTGCAGGCGTCCGCCGCCTTAGTGAAGAACCCGGTCGACTCGATCACGACTTCGGCTCCGACGGTTCCCCAGGGGATCTGCGCCGGGTCGCGCTCGGCGAACACGGAAATCTGCTTGCCGTCGACGCTGATGCTGTCATCGTCGTAGCTGACGTCCGCCTTGAGGTTGCCCATCACGGAATCGTGCTTGAGCAAATGCGCGAGGGTCTTGTTGTCGGTGATGTCGTTAATGCCGACGATCTCGATATCGGGGTTGCCCATCGAAGCGCGGAATACATTGCGCCCGATGCGGCCAAATCCATTGATTGCGACTTTCACAGCCATTGAGTGAGATTCTCTCCTTCCCTTACTGATTGATTAGTATTCGATCGGTTTACTCGCTTGGACCTCGCCGCCCGGACTGGCGTAGGCGTACTTGATGTTCACCACCTTGCCGTCCCGGAACGTCACGAAGACGACATCGCCCGGAGGCTTGCCGTAGATCCAATCCTCTGTATCCACGCCGTCTTTCGTCTCCCGATATTTATTGTCGGGGCGATTCTTGGCGAGGAGCACCATTTCCTTATCCATGCCCGCGATGACTTCGTTCTCTTCGATCGCCTTCTTGAATTTCGGCTCGATCGTGTCCATGTACTGCTCCGTTGCAGAGCGAATTTCGAAGTCCAAGACATTCTTGAGAAGAGCCTTGAACTCTTCGGTTGTCTTGTCGGGCAGTCCGTCTTCAAAAAACAGCGCGATCTCGGTGCCCCCCGGGGCGTTGGTCTCGGACAGTCGTCCTAAGTCATCGTTGCGTTGGCCTCCGCCGCCGCTGATTTGGATGCGATGCCACCACTTCCTGCCGCCCTTCAGCCCGTAGTTAATGGTCAGCACCAAGCGCTTATCGGTGACTTTGACGCCAGTGATCTGGATCATGTCGCCCTGACGCGCCGCCACGCCGTACTCCTGCATCGCCGCCGCCCAGTCGGTCGTGTCGTAGGTGCCGTCCGGGCGGATATCCAACGACTTCTTCGAGCGAGGCAACATCATCTGTACGGTGCCCATCTCCGCCGTGAAGTCACGGATGAGTTCGATTTTCCGTTCCGGGCTGAGTTTCGCAGCTGCAGGAAACGCCGCAGCGGACAATAGCAACGCCGACGACGTCACAAAGATCCATCGCATGAGTCTTCCGTACCTCCTTTTGACGGCCGGACATCGTCCCAAATCAAGGGAGAATCATCCGCGGGGATAGGCGCTTTCCACACCACAACCGCCGCTCCAAGAACGGCAATCGTCGCGACGAGACTGGCTTCGGGGCCGTAATCGCCGCCGGTCCAAAGCACGGAACCGACCGGCGTTGCTCGCAGCGCTGTTAATCCCATTCTAAGGCCACTGATGTTGGCGCCCAAAATCGCCAACGAAAGATTCCAGCCCAAATGCATCCCGACCGAAGGCCATAGCGAGCGATAGCGCACCACGGCGAAGCCAAAAAGCAGACCGAACAGAGAGGTGTTGACGATCGAAACCCAGTCGGCGGAGGGGTTGCCAGCATGGAGTGCTCCAAAAAACACTCCCGCCGCCAGCGCCGCTCCTGGCGGCGTCATCGCTCGCGCGGCCTGTTGCAGCCCGTAGCCGCGCATCAGTAATTCTTCGCCGAATGCGGCGACGATGAGCAGGATCACTGCTGTTGGGACCGCCGGGAACCCGCCCAACGCCCAGATGCCTGTGTCGGGCGACGTCCTTTCGAACATGATCGCCCCGGCCATCCAGGGAGCGCCCACGCTGAACAAAGCGAGGCCACAGCCCAAGGCCAGGCCAAATAGACCGGCCCAGCAGCCGGCTTTCGACAACGCCAAGCCAATGCCCGAGACGCGCGGCAGGCCAGCAGGTTTCGGCAAAGCGATGCTGGCGGCAAATCCTCCAGCGGCCAGCGACAGCACCGAGCGCGCAAAGGTCG
The DNA here is from genome assembly GCA_963805925.1 of uncultured Acidobacteriota bacterium. Taxonomy (GTDB): domain Bacteria; phylum Acidobacteriota; class Terriglobia; order Bryobacterales; family UBA6623; genus CAMPKL01. Next base: position 646,429 of record CAWDWB010000009.1, on the reverse strand, counting down.
CTTGCGGGAAAACGCTTGCCAGCAGCCAGTCGACCATCCAGGTCGCAACCAGGGCAGCAACCGCGAAAACGACGGTCCAGACGAGACCAGAACTCGCCTGCAAGAGTCTGATCTTGCTCTGGCCCGGCTCAACGCCATCCGTCGTCGCGGCTTCCGTCACTCTCCTTACAGTGTATGGGGCAACCGGTCGCCTCTCGACACTTCAGGGGGTATCATCTTCGTGGGCGTCTGCGCTAATGAGACTTCGTTACTGTTTGGCCTGGCTCGCAGCCGTGCTGGTGATTTTGCCCGACGCAACGGCAACGTCCCCGGAGCAAACTCTGGTGGTCGTCAATCGGGGCGTTCGGATATCCGAAGAGATTGCCGAGTACTACGTGCACCGGCGCGAGATTCCGGCGGGCAACGTTTGCCGCATCCGTGCGCCCAGAAAGGAGCAGATCACTCGCAGGGAATATGAGGCGTGGGTTGAGCCGGGAGTCATGAAATGCCTTTCTGAGGGTGATCTGCAGGAGCGGATCGACTACATCGTCACCACCAAAGGAATCCCGTTGAGGATCAGCGGCGCAGGAAACGCCGCGGTGGACTCCGAACTGACCCTGCTCTACGACAAATTAAACGGCAAAGAGCATCCGCTAGAGGGCAAGGTCAGGAACCCCTTCTTTGGCCAACCATCCGCCGCTTTCGACAAGGCGCGCTTCGGCATGTATCTGGTCACGCGGCTCACCGGATACACCCTGGAGGATGTGAAGGGCATGATAGATCGTGCACAGCAAGCGCAGAATCGAGGCATCGTCGTCATCGACGGTACGAATTGGGGAAATCAGATGGGCGAACGGGCGCTTGCGGCCGCCGCACGGATTTTACCCGGCGACAGAGTTCGATACGAGAACGATACCGCCCCTACCTACGACGTGCGCGGCGTCATCGGCTACGCCTCGTGGGGCTCGAACGACAAACATCGGCTCGCGGAAGGCCGACGAGACCCTGGCTTCGAATGGCTACCGGGGGGGATCGCGACCGAGTACGTTTCGAGCGATGGACGGACCTTTGAGGAACCGCCTCAGGACTGGCGCCCCGCCCCTTGGGATGATCGCTCGGCCTACTGGGAAAATTCTCCGCAGTCATTGACCGCCGACTTCATTCGAGAAGGCGCCACCGGAGCTTCTGGGCACGTCTATGAACCGAAACTCGACGGCACGCCTCAGCCGGACATTCTCTTCCCCGCTTATCTGCAGGGTCGGACGCTTGCCGAAAGCTTCTATCTCTCCATCCGCTACCTCAGCTGGATGAATGTCATCGTCGGCGATCCGCTGTGCACTCTTGGTCCCTTGCAATAGCTGCGCGCTGAGGCTGGTAGAATAGCCTGCTTATGCCCGTTCGCATTGGAATCGTCGGAGGCAGCGGCCTCTACAACATCAAGGCCCTGGAAGACCGGCACGAAGTCCAGGTGGAGACGCCGTGGGGCTCCCCCTCGGACTCTTATGCCGTCGGCAAGATTAACGGCCGTGAGGTTGCCTTTCTCGCCCGCCACGGCCGCGGACACCGCATCAGTCCATCGAACCTGCCGTTTCGGGCTAATATTCACGGCTTCAAGCAACTCGGCGTCGAATGGCTGCTCTCGTTCAGCGCCGTCGGCTCGCTGAAACAAGAGATGGAGCCGCTGCACTTCGTCATTCCCGACCAGTTTTTCGACCGCACGAAAGGCCGTCCGTCCACCTTCTTTGACGAAGACGTCGTCGCTCACGTCGGTTTTGCGCATCCCGTTTGCTCCGTGCTGGGCGACGTCGCGGAAGCCGCCAGTCGCAAGGCAGGCGTCACTGTACACCGCGGCGGAACTTACTGCTGCATGGAAGGGCCGCAGTTCTCCACGCTCGCCGAGTCGAATTTCCATCGCGCCTGCGGCTTCGACGTCATCGGCATGACCAATCTGCAAGAAGCGAAGTTGGCACGCGAAGCCGAAATTTCATACGCGACCGTCGCCATGGTCACCGACTATGATTGCTGGCACGAGGAACACGATGCCGTCACGGTGGAGCAGATCATCGAGTACCTCACCAAGAACGCCGCCAACGCGGAAGCAGTGGCGATTGAGGCGGTCAAGAACATTCCGGACGGGCCCAGTCCGCAAGCCAACGCGCTGAAGAACGCCATCATCACCGACCGCAGTTTGATCTCGGAACATTCCAAGAAGAAGTACAGCCTGCTCATGGGCAAGTACCTCTAGGACGATTAATAATTCATGTCTTTGCTCGTAGTCGGATCCGTCGCGTACGACGGCATCACCACTCCGCACGGTAAGTGCGACCGCGTGCTCGGCGGAGCCGGTACTTACGTCTCGCTGTCGGCCAGCTTCTTTACCGACGTGAGTCTTGTCGGCGTCGTCGGCGAGGACTTTGCGCCAGAGGACGAGGCCGTGCTCAAAGAGCACAATATCGATCTCCGCGGGCTGGAACGCGCCAAGGGCAAGACCTTCTACTGGGCCGGCGAATACTCCCAAAACATGAATGAGCGGACAACGCACGTCACCGAACTCAACGTGTTCGAGACCTTCGATCCGAAAGTGCCCGAGTTCTATCGTGACGCGCCGTATCTCTTCCTGGCCAACATCCACCCGACTCTGCAGCGCAACGTTTACCGGCAAATCTCCGGTCCGCGCTTCGTCGGCGGCGACACGATGAACTTTTGGATCGAGGGGACGTTGAACGAGTTGCGCGAGACGATTAAGGACTGGGACTTCATCCTCATCAATGACGGCGAGGCGCGCCAACTATCCGGCGAGTACAACCTCCGCCGCGCGGCGCAGGCGATTCAGGCGATGGGTCCCAAGACCGTCGTCATCAAGCGCGGCGAGTACGGCGCCGTGCTATTCCGGCCGGAGGGCTACTTCGTTGCGCCCGGGTTCTTGCTGGAGAGCGTATTTGACCCAACCGGCGCTGGAGACTGTTTCGCGGGCGGCTTTATGGGTTATCTCAGCGAGCAGGGCGTCACCGATCTGGGCCACGCGACGCATCCGCAACTGCGCAAGGCCATGATCTACGGCTCGGTCATGGGTTCGTTCTGCTGCCAACAGTTCGGCGTCGGCCAGCTGCGGCAAATCGACCGTGCCGATATCGAAGAACGCTTCGTGGAGTTTCGCCGGTTCACCGAGTTTTAGATGGACGCGATGAAGACGCTGCCATTCACTAAAGCTGAGGCCGTCGGCAACGATTTTTTGGTCGTCGACTGGAACAACGTCGTGGCTCTTGGCCTAGGCGAGGCTGACCTTGGTCCGCTGGCTAAACAAATGTGTGACCGCCATCGCGGCGCCGGCGCCGATGGCGTCGAGTACGTGTTCGAGTCGACGGAAGCCGACGCGCACGTCCGCCTGTTTAACTCGGATGCCAGCGAAGCGGAGATTTCCGGCAACGGCACTCGCTGCGTCGCCGCTTGGCTCGTCGACCGCCGCGGAGAGTGCGAAGAAATCAAGCTCTCGACGGCCGCCGGCATCAAGCCGCTGCGGGTGTTGGAGCGCAATCCGCCGCGATTCCTCTTCGACATGGGCATGGGGCTGCCCAAATACCAGGAAGCCGACCTCAAACGCACTTTGCAGCTCAATCACGGCGAGGTTGAAGCGACGGTCCTCAATGTCGGAAATCCGCAGTGCGTCCTGTTCGTGAACCACTTCGGTATCGATTGGCGCACTTGGGGCTCGGAGATCGAAAAGCTGCCGGAGTTTCCCAACCGTACCAACGTCTCGTTCGTACGAATTGTCGACGAGCATACGATTGATGTGCGCTTCTGGGAGCGCGGGGCAGGGGAGACGCTGAGTTCGGGGACTGGTTCTACCGGCGCGGCGGCGGCAGCGATCTTGACCGGCCGGGTCCAGAGCCCTGTCTGCGTCCAAACGCCTGCCGGCCAGATGGATCTGCGCTGGGACGACCAGATTTATCTGCGCGGCCCGGCCCGCCTGATCGCCCGCGGCGACTACCTGTTCGAAGGAGTGTAGCGGCAAGATCACGTCGAACGCCACAAGTTCGACGCGCCGACTCGACGCCGGGACCGCCTCGGCGCTTTGTTTTGAGTCGCTTACCTGTTTGGCACGGCATGTGCCAAGGTCATCGCGTGATCCATTCCGCTGACACGGCCATTCACACTCTCGACGTTGGTACGACGCGCCCAAGCGCCCGCTCCCAGAGGGGCGACTTCTCGCGAAGTCTCACCGAAGTTCGCAGTCTCTCTCCCCGTGCCGTATCAGTTCGATCTCCAAACGCTCAAGCGAAGCCGCCGTCCGCTGCATCGCCGGTTCCTGGCAGCAACAGCTTCGTTCGCTCCGCCGGGTCGTCGGCTCCCGGCAAAGTCCCACGATTTGACTCGGTACCGGAATCGGCGCAGTGGCCGCACGGTCCCTACAAGCAGGCTCCGGAGGAGTTTGGCGGTGAGTGGTGGCTGGTCAATCCCTTCAGCGGCCCGCAGCCCTGGGTGAGGGCCGCGGAGATAGCCTCCGGCGCGAGCCCGGCCGACCCGGTGCAGCCTTCCGACGACTTCTTGAAACTCTTCGGGACCCGGCCCGGGCGGAGCGAGTCATCCAGCCGCGGCGAATATATCATCGACACCTTTGTTTGGGACCGCGAACTGGCAAACTTCGGGGGCGTCGGGATTCCTGACGGATTCACCGAGGAGCAAGTCCAGGAGGCGACGAAAGCCTTTGAGCCGTGGGGCATGGGAGAGCCGGTCTTCTACAAGAGCCGGGACGGCTGGGTCGCGCGCTTTCCCGATTCGCAGACGCCCGACTTCCAGATGAGCCCCGAGACCGCCATCAAGGCGCCTCAGGTGACGGTAGCCGTCTACCAGGTTCGTGCCATACTGCACGGAGTCGAAATTGAGAACCGACATCCGCTAGTGCCTTCAGACGTCTGGCCATTGGATCGCTATAAGGTAACCGCCTGAGTCTAAAGGGTCGGCAGTCGATATTACGGAACTATTACACAGTCGGCGCCGTTTCCCGGAGCCCCTCCTGTTAGTCTCGGACTGTAGAGACGCGGAATCCCGCGTCGAGTCAGTTGGGAGAGAAACAGTGAGTGTTATCGCAGGCCTGACGTCGACTGATCGCAGCAAGATCAACTGGGTGACGATGATCGCGGTAGTGATCTTCCACATCCTGACCGTTGCAGCGTTCTTCTACACGACCTGGAGCGCAGTTCTGTTGGCCATCGTCCTCCACTGGGTCTGTATCGGTTGGGGCATCGGCATGGGCTACCATCGTCTGCACACCCACCGCTCCTACAAGACTCCCAAGTGGCTTGAGTACTTCCTCGCCGTTTGCGGCACGTTGACTCTTGAAGGCGGCCCGATATTCTGGGTAGCCGTTCACCGCATTCACCATCAGAAGTCCGACCAAGACGGTGATCCGCATACGCCGCGCGATGGCCGCTGGTGGGCGCACATGCTCTGGACGTTGTTCGGCGAGTCCTTGCACTCCAACACCCAAGTTACCGGCAAATACGCTCCCGATTTAGCGAAAGATAAGTTCTACCGCGTGCTCAACGCTTGGCATTGGGTTCCGCTCACCGTTCTAGGCTTGGTCCTTCTAGCCGTGGGCGGGCTGCCCTGGTTGTTGTGGGGCGTCTTTGCCCGCGTGACCTTCGGCTTGCACGCGACTTGGCTGGTCAACTCCGCCACGCACTTGTGGGGCACGCGCCGCTTCCATACGACCGACGACTCGAAAAACTCTTGGTGGGTCGCCCTGTTGACCTTCGGCGAAGGCTGGCACAATAACCACCACGCGCATCCGGCCTCTTCGCGCCACGGTTTGATGTGGTACGAGCTCGATATGACCTGGCTGCAGATCAAGCTGCTTGAGAAAGTCGGCCTTGCCTGGGACCTGCGCGTTCCCAAAGCTGAGCACATCGAGATGAAGCTCGTCGAGGTCGAGGCTAAGGCCGCTTAAGGCCTACCGGCTTCTAGCCTCAATCTTCTGCAGTGCGGAGTTATAGCCGCCGGTGCGGTTGTTCGTCACGGTCAACATCAGCTCACGTTGGCTCCCCGACTCTGCATCGAACGGCAATTTCACATTGACAGTCAGTTCCACGGTTTGCCCAATTCCGGCTGTGAAGGTTTGCGGCTCAACCTGCGCCAGCGACCCGTCGTTCAGCACAGCATAGGCGGCGAAGCTTGACGCATCGCCCTTGTTTTCGAAGCGAAACCGTGCAGCAACAGCATCACCCGGCCACACGCTCAACATCGGCGCTTCGGCCTTCACAAAGAAGCGCTGCGGCGACACGGTTGCCGACTGCGCCCGCTGAATCGTATTTCCCGCGGCGTCCGCGGCGCGGACGTAGACGCGAAACGTCTCGTTCGGAACCGGGAAGTTCGCCCAAAACAGCTCGCCGTCATGCTGGCTCACTGCCGGCTGCAACAAGGTCTCGCCGCTTGGCCGGCGCAGGCTCACCGTAATTTGCGGCAGCGGATCCATCATGCTGATCTCCAGCATGCCGGGCTCGCCTGCGGCCGGATTTCCCTGAATCGGGAACAGTCCTTCGTGTCCGGGTCGTCCGCCTCGCTCGACAAAGCGAGCGTCTAGCAAATCCATCGCGCTCTTGGCCTCCGCAGTCAGCAGAAACGGCTCGGAAGCATCAACGGAAACTGTCCACAAGCCAGGCTTCGGCGCATCGATCACATACCCTGTCACACGCTTCAGCCGCACCACCTCAGTCCCCGCGGGGCCAGCGACCACGTCGAATCCATCCGGCCCCTTCAGCGAAACCTTCGCGGCTCCGCTGACGATCACGCTCAACCCGCGCACGCTGCCGTCCACTGGAAATTCGTAGCTCCGCGGCCCTGACACCGTGGCTTGATCGATCGCCAGAATCTTTGCGTCGTACGTCCCTAACGCGACCAACAGCGTCGTCGCCCCCGGGGTCCCCAATTCGGCGGGCTCAATCGGCAACGCATGGCCGCCCGTCGCCGCCGCAATACTGCGATAAGCCGGATCGATGCGAATCGGCCCGGAGTTCCCAGCCTGTTGGCTCACTTGCTGCCCCAACAGAGATGCGGACAGAACGCAAGCTAGCGAAATGATTCGACGCATCGTCTAAATGCTACGCTCTCTGGTCTCGACTCACCATGAGGATGACCCCCTAGAGGGCTGTGACGGACGTCACAAACGAAACGCTTGCCATATGTAGACAACATCGAGACAGCTGCAATAATAGTGCGATTAGCCAAGTGGCTCACAGAGCCTAACCTCGCCGTATCTCAGTGACCGCTTATGACATCGAGCAACGCCCTATCCCTTTCGACCTTGCCGCGCGACCTCACCTCCGGTCTTGTCGTTTACCTCGTCGCTCTGCCGCTTTGTCTCGGCGTAGCCCTCGCATCGAACGCGCCTCTTTTCTCCGGCCTGGTGGCCGGAATCGTCGGCGGCTTGATTGTCGGGGTCCTGAGCGGCTCGCAGACCAGCGTTAGCGGTCCCGCGGCCGGCCTGACTGCGATCATCGCGTCGCAGATCGAGGCGCTCGGCTCTTTCCAGGCTCTCCTTGCTGCGATCGTACTCGCTGGCCTGATGCAGATTGGCCTGGGCTTGATGCGGGCTGGTTCGCTCGCACGCTTTTTCCCCACAAGCGTCATCAAAGGTTTGCTCGCCGCGATCGGGGTGATCCTGATCCTGAAGCAAATTCCGCACGTTTTTGGTCATGACGCTGACCCCGAAGGCGACATGTCCTTCATGCAGCCGGACCAGCAGAACACCTTCTCGGAATTGTTCGGAGTACTCGGAGATTTGCATATTGGCGCAGCGCTAATCGGTGTAGCGTCAATCGCGATCCTTGTCTTCTGGGGCAAGATTAAAGCGCTCAAAGACTCCATCATTCCGGCGCCTCTGATCGTCGTCTTGTTTGGCGTCGGGGCGGCCTCCCTATTCCGCGGCATGGGTGCGGACTGGCTGATCGAGACGAGTCATTTGGTACAGGTGCCGGTGGCGGAAGATTTTTCCGCGTTCCTCGGGTTCTTGCAAACTCCCGACTTCTCGCAGTGGGCGAACCCCGCGCTCTACATGGCTGCCGTCACCGTTGCGATGGTGGCGTCGCTGGAAACATTGCTCAATCTCGAGGCGGTCGATAATCTTGACCCCAAAGGCCGCCACTCCCCGCCCAGCCGAGAACTCTGGGCGCAAGGCGTGGGCAACGTGGCCTGTGGTTTCATCGGCGGTTTACCGGTCACATCCGTGATCGTCCGCAGCTCGGTCAACATCAGCGCTGGCGGTCAAACCAAACTCTCCACGTTCTTCCATGGCGGATTGCTGCTGGTCAGCGTCATGTTGTTGCCGACCTACCTCAACATGATTCCGCTGTCCTGCCTGGCTGCGATCCTGCTCGTTACCGGTTTCAAGTTGGCCAGCCCGAAGCTGTTTAAGAAGATGTGGTCTGAGGGCGTATACCAGTTCGCTCCGTTCGTCATCACGGTCATTGCCATCGTGATGACTGACCTGCTCATCGGCGTATTGATCGGTCTTGCAGTCGCGCTCGGGTTTATCCTCACCAGCAGTTTCCGCCGCCCGATCCGCAAGATCGTCGAGAGCCATCTGGGCGGCGAAGTCGTTCACATCGAGTTAGCCGACCAAGTCAGCTTCCTCAATCGTGCCGCCTTAACCCGAGAGTTCGACAGCATTCCCGACCGCGGTCATGTCTCTCTCGACGCCAGAACAACCGACTACATCGATCCCGACGTTCTCGATCTCATTCATGATTTCGCCGAACGCTCCGGCCCGGGACGCGGCATCGAAGTCAGTCTCGTCGGCTTTCAAGACCGCTACGGGGTCCTTAAGGACCGCACGCAGTACGTCGATTACTCCACACGCGAGTTGCAGGATGCCGTCAGCCCGGGAGAAGTGTTGCAGATCCTCAAAGACGGCCATGAACGTTTCCGGAGCGGGAGACGCCTGAGCCGCGACCTGATACGCCAGGTGAATGCCACTGCGGCTGGTCAACATCCGCTCGCGGTCGTCGTGAGCTGCATCGACTCCCGGACGCCCGCCGAACTCATCTTCGATCTCGGCATGGGAGATATCTTCAGCGTCCGGGTAGCCGGCAATGTCGCCGGCGGCAAGGTTCTGGGCAGCATTGAGTACGGTTGCGCCGTTGCCGGAGCGAAGCTGATCCTCGTTGTCGGCCATACCCGGTGCGGCGCCGTCACGTCAGCGGTTGGTCTCAAAGCCAGCAATGCGAATGCCGTGGACGCCACCGGATGCCAGAATATCGAGCATATTCTGCGCGACATTGACGACGCGATTGAGCCGGGCTCCCTGGACGGCTTCGACAAGTTGTCGACGGATGAACAACGAGAGCTGGTCGACAAGATTGCCCGCCGCAACGTTCAACGAACGGTACGCTGCATGCGCGAAGACAGTACGACTCTCAACCGCCTCGCAGAAGAAGGCCGCATCGCCATCGTCGGCGCTCTTTACGACGTCGCTAGCGGCGACATGGAGTTCCTGGAGGAGACGGCTGCGGACCAACGCCTAGTCGGCGCCTTGAAGGGGTAGGACAAAACCTATACAGCCGCGTTTTTAGAGACGGCTGACACTTAGCATCAAGGTGAGCCTGTCGGATGCTGAGAGTACGCCAATCTTGTCTTGCCCTGTGTACGGCGATCCGATGGGGATTATTGGCCGTCACGTCCCTCACCGCACAAGACACCGCTGCGACTGGGTCGATCAGCGGTTCGGTCGTCAGCTCCGGCGGTGAACCTGTAGTCAATGCCGAAGTCTGCATTGAGAGCACTGATCGGTGCACATTCACCGGCGAGTTTGGACAGTTTGGATTCGCGAACCTGCGCACTGGATCTTACATCCTGCAGTTCCGCACGCCTCAGGCGCCCCAACTCAGCAGTGAATTGGTTGAGGTCCGAGCGGGTATCGAGATTCAGGTGGAAGCGGTTTTGCCGCTTGCGGGCGAACTGCAACAGTCGGTCACGGTTACCGCGCCCATCTTTGTTGCCGCTGAAGAGGTCAAGAACTCCGGCTACCTCGTTCAAGGTACGGAAGTATTCAAGAGCGCCGGAACCCTTCAGGATGTCTCCCGCTACGTGACGAGCCTTCCCGGCGTCGCCGGCGGTTCTGCCGATTTCCGCAACGACATCATCGTGCGCGGCGGCAGTCCGCTTGAAAATCTCTTTATCGTCGACAACGTCGAGATTCCCAATATCAATAACTTCGCCAACTTCGCCTCGGCGGGCGGTACGTCTTCGTTGATCGATCCGCTCCTGATACAAGACGTCACATTCCTCACGGGCGGCTATCCGGCTCCCTACCTCAACAGAGCTTCCAGCGTGCTCCAGATGACGCAGCGAGAAGGCGCCCGCGACCAATTCAAGGCCAGAGTGACGGTCGGATTCCCCGGCGCGGGCGCTGTGCTGGAGGGCCCGATCAACAACGGCAAGGGTTCTTGGTTGGTGTCTGCCCGGCGCAGCTTCATCGACCTCGTCACCAACGACACGGGCATCGGCGGCGTTCCAGCGTTCTACAGCTTCACGGGCAAAGCCGTTTACGACCTAACTCCGCAAGATCGCTTCTGGGCTGTGAGCATCAGCGGGATCGACGACATTCGCTTAGGCATCACTGAAGGCATTGACCCGGAAGAGGGACTCAGCACCATCGACATCAACTACACCGGCTGGCGCAACGCGACGGGTCTGAACTGGCAGCACTTGTTCGGTTCGAGCGGCGTCGGTCTGCTGGGAATTACTCACTCCCACGCAAATCTCGATCAAAACGTCCGCGACATCTTGAGGAGCGGGCTGCCGATCGACACGACTCCTGTCAGCGAACTGATAGCCGCCAGTCCATTCGTCTACCAAGAAGATTCCAGCGAAGACGAGACGACTATCAAGTACGACCACACCGCGTACTTCGGCCAATTGGGAAAACTGCAAGCGGGCGGCAATTTTAAGCTATTCAACCTGAGTTACCGGGTCGCCTCGCCTTTCGGCTACGACGGCCCCTTCACGCGTGTTCCCGATGTCAATCCCATCGATTTGCGAGAAGACCCGACAACCACGCAGTCGAGCGCCTACGTGCAGAACACGATGGATCTCACCGACCGCCTCAACGTCACCGTGGGCGGACGGATCGACCACTACGCGTTTCTCGAATCGACACGTTTCAGTCCCCGGGCCGGAGCAAGCTTCCGGCTGACGGACAAGCTTTCCGTCCGGGGCAGCTATGGGCAGTACTTCCAGCAACCGCCGACTCTGTTTGCCCTGGCCTTTGAGGAGAATCGGGGCCTGGTTCCGATCCGAGCAGACCACTACGTCGTCGGCGCTTCTTACGTCGCCAACAGCACATTGCGCTTCACCCTCGAAGGCTATCGCAAGAACTACAAGGACTATCCCGTCGCGCTTCAATTTCCGCAGCTCTCATTCGCCAACGTAGGTGACACGTTCGACGTACGAGACATCCTCTATCCGATGACCAGCGCCGGCCGCGGCGACTCCCAAGGCGTTGAACTCTTCGTCGAAAAGAAGTTTTCGCGCAAATGGTTCGGGCAGTCCAACCTCGCTTTTCAGAAGACGCGCCACGCCGGTCTTGACGGCGTCCGCCGGCCGGGCGCGTTTGACTACCCGGTGATATTCAACCTGGTCGGCGGCTATCGCTTGAGTCGAAAGTGGGAGTTCGCCACACGCTTCGCCTATCTCGGCGGCCGTCCGTTTACGCCGTTTGACGAGCAACTCTCGGCCGAGCAGCGCCGGGGCATCTTCGACCTTGAGCGCGTCAACGCCGAACGCGCCCCCGACTACTACCGCCTCGATGTGCGCTTCGACCGCACATTTACCGTCAGAGATAAGCCCCTGCTGGTTTATCTGGGCTTCCAGAACGTCACCAACCGAAACAACTTCAACGGCATCGATTGGAGCCGCCGCCTCAATAAGCTCACCTTCGCAGACGGCAACGGACTCTTCCCCTTATTTGGCCTTGAGTGGCAGCTCTAGGCTGCGCGTCGAATCGACGGTTGCAAGCCTGGCCCGGCAGTTTATCCTGGTGCGGTAAAATTTCACTCGGGCGCCATTGTGCGTCCAATGGTTCCTCCATAGGTGCTGACGTGAAACGAATCCATAACATCTCCATCCTCTTTGCCATTTGCGCTGCGAGCCTCCTCGCCCAGGCGCCCAAGGTCGTCTCGCCCGAAGTGCACGACGACAAGACGGCGACCTTCCGGATCTACGCGCCCAAGGCCGACAAAGTGCTTTTGCTGGGCGACTGGCTCAAGCCAGGCGAAGAGGCGCCGATGACCAAGGGCGGCGATGGAATCTGGACCGCCAATGCCGGCCCTTTCCCTCCGGGCACGTTCATCTATGGCTTTGAAGTCGACGGTCTGCAGATGCCCGATCCCTCGGACCCCGCCGTCAAGCTGCGCGCCGATCGCGTCGGTTCGCTCGTGACCATTCCCGGTGACGCCCTCTGGGCCCCCCGCGACGTACCTCACGGCAATGTGGACATCAACTTCCACAAGTCAGCCACACTCGGCGACACCCGCTGGATGTTCGTCTACACGCCGGCTAGCTACGAGAAGAACAAGAACAAGACCTACCCGGTCCTTTACCTTTTGCACGGCAACAACGACACCGCTGCCGGTTGGACTATGGTCGGCCACGCGAATTTCATCCTCGACAATCTGATTGCCGAAGGCAAAGCCCAGGAAATGATCGTCGTCATGCCCTATGGTCACGCCGCTCCTTACGGCGCCCGCAACAATACGGAGATGTTCACCGCCTACCTGCTCAAAGACGTCATCCCGATGATCGAAGGCAAGTACCGCGTCAAGACCGACCGCGAGAACCGCGCACTCGTCGGCCTCTCCATGGGCGGCGGCCAGGCGGTAGATATCGGTTTCAACAATCTCGACAAGTTCAGCGTCATTGGCGGCTTCAGCGGCGCAGTTCCGACGGACTTTGCCACGCGTTTCGCCGACCTGTTGGCGAAGCCGGACGCAGTCAACAAGAAGCTCAATCTTCTCTGGTTTGGCGTGGGGAAGGACGACATCCTTTACCAGCGCAATCTCGACTTCGGCAAAGTCCTCGACGAGAAGGGCATCAAGCACACGCTGAAGATCACCGAAGGCGTCCACAACTACGAGTCCTGGCGCCGCTATCTCGCAACGGTGGCGCCGCTGCTTTTCCACTAGGCGTCCCCACGGACGTATCCTAATAGGCGATGGTTCTACCCGGACATCGCAGGCGTTCCGTCGCTCTGGCCATCGTCTTCGGCATTCTGCTGATCACGGTTGCTGTTGCGCTGAACGTCAGTTGGATCGTCATGAACTGGCGTACCGGGCTGCTGCTCGTGGCCGGCGTGCTCTCGTTTCTCATCCTGATCGCCGGCCTCACGGTAAACACGGTCTTTCTCGTCCGCGAGATTCGCCGCAACGAGCAACACGACGCCTTCATCAACGCCGTTACTCACGAGTTAAAGACGCCCGTCGCCTCGATTCGCTTGTATCTGCAAACCCTTCAGCAACGCGACATCGACCCCGAGAAGCGCCAGGAATTCTTGAGTACGATGCTGTCGGATACCGACCGCCTGCAATCGACCATCGACCAAGTTCTCCTCGCCGGCAAGACCGGCTCTGGCCGCAAGCTGACCCACCGCAGCGACGTCGACTTGGCAGAACTTATCCACGACTGCGTTACCGTCGCCGCGCGGCGTCACAATTTGACTGGCGGCGAACTGGCCGTTCTCAACCGCATACCCGACGGTGAATCCCTGGTCGTGGACGGCGAGCCGGAAGAACTTCGGGCAGCAATCAGCAACTTGCTCGACAACGCCGTCAAGTACTCTGGCGATACGGTTAAGGTTGTTGTCGAACTGGAAAAGCTCAGCGGCCGCCGCGCCGCGATTCGCGTCACCGACACCGGCGTCGGCATCACCAACGACGAGTTGAAAAGAGTCTTCAAGAGGTTCTATCGTATTCCCGGCGTTCTGAGCACGCGCGTCAAAGGCACCGGCCTCGGTCTGTCGATCGTGCTGTCGGTGGCCAAGCGTCATGGCGGCAAGGCCTACGTCGAGAGCCAAGGGAAAGGGAAGGGCAGCGCGTTTACGATTGAGCTGCCGCTGAAGGCATGAGCCGAGTTCTCATCGTCGAAGACGAGGAACACCTCGCTGCCGGGTTGCGCTTCAACCTCGAAGCCGAGGGCTACGATGCCGTCGTGGCCGGATCCGGCGAAGCCGCCATGGAAGCTTTGCTCGCTGCCAGCGGTTTCGATCTGGTCGTTCTCGACGTCATGCTGCCTGGTATCGACGGTTTCGAGGTGGTCAAACGCCTTCGAGAAGCGGGCAACTACATGCCCGTCTTGATGCTCACCGCTCGCGGCCAAGCAGAAGACGTCCTGCGCGGCCTTTCCGCCGGCGCCGACGACTACCTTCCCAAGCCCTTCGATCTGCAGATCCTTGTCGCCCGCATACAAGGTCTACTGCGGCGCAAGGAATGGGCTCGTAAGCAAGAATCCGAGGATCAGGCCCAGCCCGCCGAATATGTTTTTGGCGACAATCGTCTCGATTTCGAACGCCAACTGATAGCCCGCGACGGCGCCGAGCAACCGCTCACCCTCATGGAAATGAAGCTTTTGCGGCACTTCATTCGCAACGAGGGCAAGAACGTCTCGCGCAAAGCCTTGCTCGAAGAAGTCTGGGGCGTCCGCGAAGACACCGACACGCGCGCCATCGACAACTTCGTCGTCCGTCTACGCCGCTACATCGAAGAAGATCCCGCCAAACCCAAACATCTGCTCACCGTCCGCGGCGTTGGTTACCGCTTCGTCGCCGAGCCCGCCGATTCGGTAGAGTAAAGCCCTATGCCCTGCTGTCTCCTATTGCTTCTGGCGATGATCGGACCCCGTTTCGTCATCGCCGTATTGGCGCTCTTCACCAATTACCTTCAAACGGCATATACGGGGCTGCTCATTCCGCTGCTGGGCTTCCTCTTCATGCCCTTCACAACCCTCGCCTACGCTTGGGCCATCAACACAACCGGCGAAGTTTCGGGATTGCAGCTGGTCGTCGTCATCATCGCCGTGCTCATCGACCTGGGTGTGATCGGCGGCGGCGCCAATCGCCAGAGTCGTCAACGGCGGCAGCGCGGCGGAATGATCCTAGACGCGGATGGGACCGTCGAGTAGCACCGTCCCGAAGAAAAGCAACTCCGACTCCAGCGCTCGCTGCGCCGTCTCCGATTTGCGGAAGCCGTGTTGCTCGCCCGCGAACAGCACGAAGGCCGTCGGCACGCCGCGCTCGCGCAATGCGCGAAACATCACCTCGGCCTGGTTCGGAGGCACAACCTGATCTTCGGCACCATGCAGAAATATCACCGGCTCGGTGAGTTTGTCGACCGAGTGAATCGGCGAGCGCTTCTCATAGACCGTCTTCTCTTCCGGGTATTTGCCGACGAGCCGATCCATATAGCGCGACTCGAACTTATGGGTCTCTTTGGCCAGGACCTCTAGATCGCTGATGCCGTACATGCAGGAGCCCGCCGCGAATACGTCATGGAAGGCCAACGCCGCCAGCACCGTGAAGCCGCCCGCGCTGCCTCCGCGAATGATCGTCTTCTTCGCGTCGATCAGTCCTTGCTCCACCAGATGCGCTGCTGCCTGCGCGCAATCGCTCACATCGATCTCGCCCCAGAGCCGGTCCAGCATCCGCATGTAGGCTCGCCCGTAACCCGTGCTGCCGGCATAGTTCACATCGAGCCAGCCGAAACCGCGGCTCGTCCAATACTGCACGCTCAAGTTGAGCGTGTTGGAACTGCGTGTCGTCGGGCCGCCGTGGACTTGCACAATGAGCGGCGGCTTGGCTCCAACCGGCGCCTCGTAGTTGGGGTTCGACGGCGGGTAGTAATACGCGTGGATGGGCGTGTGGTCGTCTCGCGGAATCTCCAACGTCTCGGGCATCGAAAGGAACGGCTGCAACTCGCCATCCACTTTGCCCGCTGAACGTAGAACCTCCACGTCCTTCGTAGCCAGATCCAAACGTACGATTCCCGAAGCCTCGCTCGGCGAAGCGCCCTGGAAATAGACCGCATCGGCCGTCGCCCGCACGTCGGAGATCTCCGTGTAGAGCGTCGGCATTTCCTCAAACTCCAACGACTCCAAATCGATCGCCGCCAGCCGCCAGCCGTCCGGCTGGAGATACGAGCAGATCAGCCGGTTCTCTCCAGCGAAGTCATAAGTCGACTGCCGAAACACCCACTGCGGTTTGCCAAACTCGGCTTCAAGCGCATGCAACGGTTCCACCGAGCGCCCGTCCCAGCGGTACAAATTCCACCAGCCGCTGCGGTTCGAGACGAAGTACAACTGCCCGTCCGGACCCCACTGCGGCTGGAAAATCGACTCTTCTTCGCCGTCCGAGACGTGTGCGGAAGCCTTCGGCCGCCCGTCCTCGCCGAGTTCGGCGACCAGCAGCTCCGTGCTGTCCCACGGCATGTTGGGATGCCGCCACTGCAGCCAGCAGAGCCGCTTCCCATCAGGAGAAAGACGCGGATCAGCGTAGAAATCCGCGCCGGAAGCAATCGACCGCACGTCGCCTCGCTCATCTACGAGTGCGATCGAATTGACCGGATCTCCGCCGCCTGAATGATCTTCGCGGACGGCGTACACCTTGTTGGCGTCCGCCGTCGCGCAACCGTCAGCCCAGCGAGAACGGCCCTCATGCGTCACAGGCGACGGTCCTAGCCCAGGATCGATGCGGTAGATCCGCGCGTCGGCGTCGTTCGAGAAAAATACCGTCTCGCCCGAAATCCAATACGCCCCGCCGCCATACTCGTGCACGCGCGTGCGCACGTCAAACGGCTCGGGCGTTAGGTCCTCCGACACGTCTCCGTGCCGCCGCACCACCACTCCGCGCCCCTTCTCCTCGGGTCTGCCTTCCAGCCAGAAGACGTCCCCGCCCGAGACGCAAACCTCCGAGATCCGTACCGCCCCCGAAACCGCGCTGGCAGCAGAGATCGGCGAACGCCAAGAGCCGTAGGGCGAGGTTTCAGGCATGGTGCACTATCGTAGCGCAACGCTCTACGCCGCCTTGCCCAACGACGCCACAATCTGCTCCAGCCGCTCCCGCCGCGGCGCCAGAGTCCGCCGATAGCGAAGCGTCTGGTAGACGACGTTCACACCGATCACCGCCAAGCAAACCAGCGCGAAGCTCCATGCCGCTTGCGCGTTCATCTTGCCCGAACTCATCAACTGACTCACCACAAACGCGAGAGCCGGCATGGCAACCCCCGCAGCCAATGCCAGCAAGCGCATATCGCGGATCTCCGAGCGAATATTGCTCAGCCCAGTCCGTGCCGCGTCCAACACGCTGCTCCCGCTCATCTCCAGCGCCCTCTGGCGCTGCCCGCGTCGCCGTATCAGCACCGCCAACCCAAAGGCCAGAAAGACCTGAAGGGCCAAAACCGGCAGCACTTCGTTCCAGGCGACCGTTCGCCCTGACGCGACGTACGATGCCTCCAAAGCGAACGCGGCTACCGTAAAGAAAGTGCAAAAGCCCAGCAGGATGCGGCGCCTGCGCACGCTTCGAGTCAGGTTCTGGATCAGACCGTCCAGTTCCTGCTGCACCAGCTTGCCCGCGCCGCCCGCACCCCAGGCGGATTGATATTCTTCGAGGCTCATTGTTCGTTCTCCCTTTGTAAGCGTTCCATCAGACGCTTCTTCACCCGGTTCAGGCGCACGCCCACATTCGATTCCGTAATGCCCAGGACTTCGGCGATCTCGCGATAGCTCAGCTCGTCGAGATACAGCAGCGCGATCGAACGGTCCGCCTCCGACAGTGCCGCCAGCGCGGCGTAGAGTTGTTCGACGTGCCGTTCGCGCTCGTCGGCTCCGCTCTCAATGATCGGCGCCTGGGCAGCCTTCTCGTCCAGCGCAACGTGCCGTTGCCGGTAGCGCGTCTCAGACCGCGACCAGTTCAACGCACTGTTGAGCGCCACGCGGTAGACAAACGTCGAAGGCTTGGACTCGTCGCGGTACAGCGGCGCGGCATGCCAAAGCGCAATCAACAAGTCCTGGTGCAGCGCCTCGTGCTCGCCAGCCGGCGCGTACGACCGCGCAATCTTCCACAAGATGGCGTCATAGGTCTGCGCCCATTCGACGAACCGGGCATTCTGCTGTGTCCTGTTCACGCCTCTTGCAGCTCCACAGAATAGGAACCCGCAAGCAGAAGTTTCTTACAAACAGAGTTTCGTCGTCTGCCGCGCGCTCTACTCCGCCTTCAGCGTCGCCGCCGGGTTGATCTTCATCGCCCGCCGCGCGGGCAAGTAACAGGCGAGCAGGGCCATCCAAGCCCACGGCGCGGGGCGACACCGTAAACAACGGATCCTCCGTTCCGAGACCGCGAAGATATCGGCAATACTCGCCGTGACCTCAGATTCGAAGAGTACGCGTCAGCGCGAAGGCGCCGCCGAAACCGAGTATGCCCCCGACCGCGACCAGGCCGACCGCCTTCTCGCAGTACCAGCCGCAAAATCTGTCCCGCCTCGCGCGCCTAGTGCCACCCGGACGCCGATCTCTTTTCGTCGTCGCGCGACCGCGTGGACCGTTACCGAGAACAGCCCGTGATGCTCAGCAAGATGCCGAAGACGCCGAGCCCGCCATTGGTCACTCAGGACTCCGTTGGATCATTGGTTGTACCGACTCGACGTCTCGCTCGAAATGTGCGAGCGTCGAACACCGTCAGTTCGGGATCGATCGCCGAGATCTCGTCCGCCGCGGCCGCCTCGAGCGCGCGTGCCCCGGGCCGCCCGCGCAGCAAGTACGGTCATGCCGCCGCATACGCCTGACCCAATCGTTCGCGGCGTGAGCGGCACGAACATCGTCGGTGCCGGCGCGACCCTCATCAATCCAGACTTCAGGTCGTTCTGACCACCCCTACGACGGCGTAAACTACGCTTCGTCTTCGCGCACGCGTTTGGCCAAGCGGATTCGCCGCCTTCGAATACTTGCTCTGCGGCCGCCTGATTGAGCATGATCGGCTCTCCCGATATTCGCGCGCCTTTTGCTGGTCTTCGACTCGGAAACTCCCGGCCCTCAATAACTGGTACGCCCAGCGCGTCGAAGTAGCCCGCGCCAATCCTTTGGCGTACCACGTTATGATATCCTTCTTCGCCTTCGCCGTCGACACGCTGAGACTGGTGCGTTGGGCGTACACAACAGCCTGCGCGAACGGCACATCGAGCGACATCGCCGAGGCGTCAATCTCGGCAGCGCTTCAAGTCGCGCATCAAGCGGCCAGTAAGTCCGCTCGTCTGCTCCAGCGTATAGCCGTCGCGAGCGGATCGATCGACTGAAAAGATAAAGGTCCTCCGTTTCGAAATCCGGGTTCGACGCTGAAGGCTGCTGATAAGCCGACGACGATGTAGCCGGTGACCAGCATCAGCATCAACGACTGGCCATCTGAAACACATGAATTGATTGCGGATGCCGAAACGCGAGTAGCCGCGCAGTTGGGTTTGCGACACCTTGCTTGCAGTGCGGCCAATAGCTCGCCACGGACCGAAGCCAGGGCGGGCACGATCCCAACAGCAAGCCGGCCAGCGCCGATACGACCGAGGACAAGGACGCGGCGACGATACCGAATCAGCGATAGAAGTCTCTATGCCCTGTACAGCGGCATTGGCGACAACTCGACTGGAGCTTCGAATGATCCAAGAGCACGAACAATAGCCCGCTACGCCGCCCGCCAGCGCAAGCATGACGCTTTCTGTGAGCTTTTGACGAACCAAGCGAAACCGGCTGGCGCCAACCGACAACTCGGATCGCGACTTCTTTGCGGCGTTCGCTGCCGCGCGCCAACAGCAGTACTGCGAGGTTGGCGCAAGCCATCGCCGAGATCATGCTGAACATTGAGCCAGTGCCGAAGAGCTGCTGGCCTCGCTTGCAGCCGCCGCAGGCATGGGCTCGACCCCGCCGTCAAGCACGGCATGGTCCTCTCTACGCCCGGCCGTTCCGATTCCGGCTTCTGCTGATCCAATGTTTCGTGATGGCCTGGATGGCCGCTTCCGCCTGCTCCTTCGTTACGCCTTTATTGAGCCGTAGCATCGCTCGGAATCGTGCCGCATCCATAGTCGTGAAGCTAGATCGTTTCGGAGTTCGGGGGCTGATCAAGGGCCGAATGGACACAGGAACAAAGATATCTGCCGGGCCGCGCGGGAAAGCGCCTCGAAACCTTCAGGCGTAATGCCGATCGATCGTCGCATCGCTCCCGTTGACCCGTAGCGTAGAGCCGACCGCCTGCGGGTCCGCGTCCATGGTTCGCGCCAGATAGTTATCGCTGATGACCACGGACGGCGGCGCCGACCTGGGCCGTCAGTTTGCTCGTTCAAGAACCGTCCCGCCGCCGGCGTGACTCCGGAGCGTCGAGAAATAGTCTAGCTGAGACCAGAGTGGCCAGCGAACTTCGCTCGCGCTTAGCGCTCGGAAGTCCTCCGCACCTACGGTAAACGCCGTCGGGCCCAGGAAGGCGGCCGAACTCGAGAAGACGCTCGGTTGCTTGCGGTACTCCTCAAAGTACGGATAGGCCACCAAGCTCTCCTGGCGCGACGAGTCGTGTCGGGGTCTGCCTATACCAGGAGCGGGCTCTGCACAGTCCCGCGTCCTGCACGGAACATGCTCGCCATCCCAATGCAGAGCGCCAGCGAAAGATCGCCGATCGCCGCAAACCCCGGCGAGGCGGCGAGCCGGCGGAACGCGTAGCGGACATCGCCGCTTCAGTTCCGCGGCATATTCCACTAACAGATCCTCCGAGGCCGCCCCCAGTAGCCGCAGCAAGCCCAAAAAACCCATACCGACCCCACACAAACGGAATCGCATCCTCTCCCATCTGCTCCAACTCGTTCGCCATGCAGCAACTGAAACTCATGCGGAAACGCACGCACGAGCCGCCGATGCAACCACCGGCTAAACCGCACCCACGTATTCATCAGAATGCCTCCTGGTCGCGCTTGACGCGGCTGATGCGGACCAGTTCTTCGAGCCGCGCGCTCTCCAACTCGAGCACCCGGTTGCCGAAGTCCGTGAGCTTGTAATAGCGGCGGCGCGCGTCGTCCAGGTCCGCTGCCGGGCGCTCATCCGATTCGGCGATCAAACCCTCTTCGATCAGCTTCTTTAGCGATCCGTACAAGGTGGCCGGCCACAGCCGTACCTTGCCGTCCGTGCGCTCCAGCACTTCCTGCATGATTCCGTAGCCATGCTGCTCCTGCCCCACGAGGCAGAGCAGAATGTGGAACCAGTTAGCTTTCAGCGGCAGCAGCGTTTCGGGATTTGAGTCAGCCATGGTTGTGACTGATATAGATATCATTTGATATCTATATCAGTCAATGGCTAATTTCGCCGCTTCTCAACTTCCTGGTGTGACAACACCCAAACCATCTCGGGCTACGCCTGAAAAACTAGGTCTTACAGGCGCTCCAGCACCACGAGACGATTCTCGGCAAGTGCTCCCAGGCCAGGCCAGTGAGCTACAGCCTGGTCAGCGCGTGAAAGGGCCGCCGTGATGAGTGTATGTCGCGCCGCTGACGGCTCCAGATACGATGGCGGCAGAAAGAGTCCGACTCCGGGCGCTGCAACATACTGAAACCAGGGCGCGAAAGCCCGGCGAACTTCGCTCACCGACGGATAGAAGACTCGAAACTCTCCGTCCTCCGCCGGCCTGTCGGACCAGGCCTCCTCCGCGGCATCCTTGCGGTGCAACGCAGCGGTCAGCGGATAGAGCAGCGTCTCCCACAAACACAGGCGTTTCATCAAACACAGCGCCGCGATCCCTCCCGGCCGGATGAGTTCTCCCAAGTCGCGCGCCAGCACTGACAGGTCGCCCACGCAATTGATCGGGCCGAAGCTAGAGAAGGCTCCATCGTAAGGACCGCCCGCCACTCTCGCCAATCTCTCCAACGACAAAGTCTCCACCGAGATGCGCTCTTCCTTCTCGGTTCGTCGGCTCGCGATCTCGATCATCGCCGGCGACACGTCGACTCCATGGACCGAGATGCCGCGCTGGGCAAAATAGAGGGCGTCTTCGCCCGTGCCGCAGCCAAGATCGAGCAGCCGTTGGCCGCGTTCGAAGAGCCCATCAAAACGACGCCAAAGTGCGTCTCGCTGCAGCCGTCCGATTACCGACTCGGTAAAGTCTTCGTCATAGGTCTCTGCCAGTTCGTCGTAGGCGTCCTGAACGGCTTGTGTGTGTGGCGTGTTGGGCAATATGTAAACTGACCGCCAAGAGGATGTAGCGGTTAGTAGCCGAGTTGGAAGGCGCCGGAAGTCTTGCCCTGCAGCGTCCCCGACGTCAACCACTCGACCGACGCGTCGAACATCAGCAGTCTGTTTTTCTCCCACATTGCGTTGTGAGAAGAGCAGGCCAGATCCACGAAAGCCTTCCTTTCGGAGCCTAAATCTTTGTAGAGCGCTTCAACGCGGGCAATCGGCACCTGCCCGTCATGAACGCCGGAGAACAGCAGCGTCGGCGTTTTCATTTTCGTTACCACATCGTTGCCGAAGCCCCATGCGGTCACCAGCGGCGCGCGCCGCACTCCCGTCCCCCACGTGGCGCCCACCGGGTCCGACTCCAACATCGCCGACCAAACCGCATCGCTCACCGCCGGTTCGTATTGCCCTGCGCAGCCGACCTGGCGATTCCAACCCGCATCAAAATCAGCGCGCGACTGCTTGCTCATCACCGCACCGTCCGCTGGCACTTTGGCCGGCTTGGCCCCACGGTCGCCTTGGTATGCCGGGGCCAGCAGCACCAAGTTATTGACCTTCTCCGGATGCCGCGCCGTATAGCCGCCCGCGCGCGGGCCGCCCAACGACCAGCCGAACAAGCTCAACGTATCGACGCCGCGTAGCGCGCGCAGATGGTCGACCACGGCATCAATGTCGTGCCAGTCCGATTCAATCGTCGTCAAACGGCTCCCATAGCTCGGCTTGCAAGGCGGGGGCGTCGACCCGGGCGTTAGCCCAGCACGATCGCTTTCCGACAAGTTGCAAGGGTCATTCATCGGCGTCGGCCGCGTCGAACGCCCGTAGCCGGTCATGTCCATCGAGAATACGTCGAAGCCCGCCGCCGCCAGATGCTTCATCCAGCTATAGCCTTCTGCCGGCGCGTCGAAGGCAACTTCCGCCGGCGTGCCCGCTCCGTGAATGAACAGCACCACGCGCTTATCCAGCGGCGTCCCGCGCATTACCGTCCCCGGCGCGGTCACTTCGCGTACATAAATCTGCGTGGTCTGGCCTTCAATCGCAGGGACGATCGACTTGACCGCCACATAGTGATCGACGGTGACGAGATCGCCGGCAAGGGCGGGTGCGGCAAGCAGGGCGGCAACGATGAAAAATCTTGTGTGCATGACTCGGCACAGTATACAGCCGATCGCCAGCCTTCGAAACGTCCGGTTAGTTAAAGTTGTGCGACAGGATCAACTTCAAAGTCACGTCATCGGAGGCGCCCGTCAGGCCATAACCGATTCCCGCCTCCACCTCGACCGAATGACTCGCATAGTCCACGACTTCAAAAAGCTGGTGAGATTGCTCCCGGGCCGGCAGGAAATCTTTGAGCGGTCCGAGGTCGGCGTACTCTTCGATCGCCTCCGCCCAGTGTGAGTTAACGTTGTAAGCGACACGTACCGACGGCGCGAACTCTAGATTTCCGAACCCGTTATAGGACGTATCCAAATTCGGATTGAAGAAAATGTCGACCGGGCGCAAATGCCATCCCACGATGGGTCGAATCTCGGCAGTAAACCGCTGCGGATCCCAGTAAAGTGCGTTGTAGCTGTACTCGAAGTTGATCCCGTACACGAAAGTCCGCTCGTCCGCATGCGGCACGGCGAACAGGGTCCGCAGCTTGAATCCGTTCAGCGTTCCGCCGCGATTCTTATCGATGCTGTACAGCGGCAGGTAAAGTCCCGCCTCAAACCAGTCGTTCACGCCGTACGCCCATTCGGGGACGCCGTTGAACGAGCGGTCCGACACGATCGCGCCATCGAAGGCCGGCTCCTGGATGCCCCGAGGCGTGTAGTTGTTGTGCAGCGTGAGGTTGTATTGGCCGGGGTCCGCCAGCCCGCCGTCGTAAACCTGAATCTCGTCGCCCTGGGCGAAAGTTAGCTGAGGGGCAATAGCCAGCCCTATACAGCAAACAGCGAGATGATAGATTCGAAAATTCCCCACGTGGCCTCCTTTGAAACCCGCTCTCTTGCGGCGGCGCGACACTGACTGATTCTACGCCCCTCCAAGGCCAAGTCGAGACCGCGATTCCCGTCTTAGGTCTTAGATGTCACGTTTAGCCGGCATTGGATCGCCCACCTCCTCAGTGGCCCCGTGTTCCGCCTCTTCGACCCCTCGCCGGCTCGCAATCGTCTGGCTGGCGTCGCGATCGCCAATCTTGTTCTGGCCCGCTGTAACACCTTGAGCACGTCTACCTATCTAAGAGTTAGAGCGGATGCCAAGCCTGGCTACATCGGCGTCCGGAGGTTAAAGCATGATTACTCAATCAAAACCGGAAACAACCGCCCTGGCGGCTGCCGCCATTCGTCCAGACGAAAAGAAGCACCTTCTCATGGTGATGAACCGCGAAGAAATGCGGCATCTGCGCGCCGTACTGAGGCCGCTGGAAGCCGAAATCGACTGGGCCCCCGACGTCGACTCCGCCGGCGCCGCGTTCAAGGCTACAAGCGGTTATGACGCGGTCGTCGTGGACGACAGGCTGCCTGACGAGGGCTGGCAAAAGGTGATGGAGCTTGCCGGCGAAGTGGGGGTGAATGTTCCCTTTTTAGTCTGCACGGACATGGAGGGATCCGATAGGTTTCTGACGCAGTCGAAAAAGACATTCATCGCGGATTTGCTTCTGCGGCCTTACGACGACGCAATCGTCCAAGAGCGCGTTCGCGATGCTTTGGAAAGCGTCCAGACCGAACCCTTCGAGGGCGCTACGATTCCCAGCCACCAATAGTTCGCCAACGCTAGACGCGGTCGGCCCTGATCCAATTAGGGTCGGCTCTCCGTTTACCCCTCTAGCGTGCTCTTGATCCGTTCGATCTGCGACTCGTAGTCCGCCAGCTTCTCTTTGATTCCCGCCACAACCGTATCCGGGGCCTTGGCCAAGAAAGCTTCATTGCCGAGTTGCTTGCGTGCCCCGTTCGCAGCTTTCTCCAGTTGCTCCAGTTGTTTGGCCAACTTCACCTTCATCGCGTCCTTCTGCTCTTGGGGCAGTTCAATCTCCAGATCAAACTCCGTCGTGTGGTGCGTCGCCTGTCCCTCAGGCGCATGCCCGTCCTTAGCCGACAGCTTCACGCAAGCCAAGCGTTCCAGCGCGTCCGCCTGCTCCGAAGCCACCGCCCGCACATCCGCGCTCGGCGAATACAAAATACCCGTTAGCGGATTCCTCGGCGGAATATTCATCTCGGCGCGCAAATTGCGAACGCCCGTCGTCGCCTCCTGCAGCACATGGACCTGCCGCTCCGCCGCCGCATCGCGGCGTCCCGCCTTCGCCAGCGGATAACTCGCCAGCGCCAACGACTTCACGCGCCCCGGCGTATTCACCGTCAGGCGCTGCCACAACTCTTCGGTAATAAACGGCGCCACCGGATGCAGCAAGCGCAATGCCCGCTCCGTTGCGGCCAGCATGTTCTTCCACTCGTTCGTCAGGCCCGTGTCATCTCTGAAGTCAAGCTTCTTCAACTCGATGTACCAATCGCAAAATTCCTTCCAGAAGAACTGATACAACTGGCTCGCCGCCTCGTGATAGCGAAACTTCTCGATGCTCTGGTTCACTTCCGCCGAAACCGCATCCAAGCGCGAGAAAATCCAGCGGTCCGCCAGCGGCACTTCTCCCGTCTCCTCTGACGGCAACGGCTCGAAGTCATCCAAGTTCTCCGGCGTCCAAGGTTCTGCGCCCGCCTTCTCCAAGCTCATAAACACGAAACGCATCGCGTTCCAGACCTTATTGGCGAACGTCGCGTAGCCGGCGATACGCTCTTCGCTCAGCACCACGTCCGAACCCTGACCAGCCGAGGCAACCAGCGCGAAACGCACCGCATCCGTACCGTACTTCTCGGTCATCTCGATCGGGTCGATCACGTTGCCCTTGGTTTTCGACATCTTCTGCTTGTCGGCGTCCCGCACCAGCCCGTGGATGAGCACCTGCTTGAACGGCGCTTTGCCCATCATGCCGATGCCCAGCATCGTCATTCGCGCGACCCAGAAGAACAAAATGTCGAAGCCGGTGATCAGCAGCGAGTTCGGATAAAACGCCTTCAAGTCCGCCGTGTCGTCCGGCCAACCCATCGTCGAGAATGGCCACAGCCCCGAGCTAAACCACGTGTCCAACACATCATCGTCTTGCTTCAGCGGACGTCCGCCCGCCATCCGGCTCGCTTCTTCTTCAGAGCGCGCCACGAACATCTCGCCGTCTTCGGTGTACCAAGCCGGGATGCGATGGCCCCACCAAAGCTGCCGCGAGACGCACCAGTCGCGGATGTTGTGCATCCACTCGAAGTAGTTGCGCCGCCACTGCTCAGGCATGATCTCCATCTCGCCCGACTCAACTGCTTTGATCGAGGGCTCAGCCAGCGTCTTCGTCTTCACGAACCACTGCGTCGAAACGCGCGGCTCCACCGCCAAACCTGAGCGTTGGCTCTTGCCCACATTGTTGACGTAGTCCTCGATCTTCTCGATCAGTCCCAGCGATTCGAGTTCCGCCACGATCTGCTTGCGCGCTTCGTAGCGATCCAGCCCCTGGTACTTGCCGCCGTTCTCGTTGATCTTCGCCTCGACGTCGAGGATATTGATGATCTCAAGCCCATGCTTCTGCCCCGCTGCGAAGTCATTCGGGTCATGCGCGGGCGTGATCTTGACGATGCCTGTACCGAACGCCGGGTCAACGAAATCATCGAAGATCACGCGCAACTCACGGCCGACAATCGGCAGCGTAATCGTCTTGCCCTTCAGGTGCTGGTAGCGCTCGTCATCCGGGTGCACCGCGACCGCCGTATCGCCCAGCATCGTCTCGGGACGAGTCGTCGCCACGACGATGTATTCATCCGAGCCCGTCACCGGGTAGCGCAGATGCCACAGGTGGCCCTTCTGCTGCTCGTAAACCACCTCAAGATCCGACAACGCCGTCAGCGTGCCCGGGTCCCAATTGATCATGTACTCGCCGCGATAGAGCAGCCCGCGCTCATACAAGCGCACAAAGGTTTCTATCACCGACCGCGAAACGCCGGGGTCCATCGTGAAGCGCAGACGCGACCAATCGCAGCTCGCGCCGATGCGCTTGAACTGGTCAACAATCTTGCCGCCGTATTCCTCTTTCCACGTCCAAACGTATTCGAGGAACTTCTCCCGGCCGATCTCGCGGCGGTCGATTCCTTGCGCCTTCAGATGCCGTTCGACGAGCATCTGCGTGGCGATGCCGGCATGGTCCAGGCCCGGAAGCCACAGCACGTTGTCGCCCGACATGCGCCGCCAGCGCATCGTGATGTCAGTCATCGCGATCTCAAAGCAGTGCCCCATGTGGAGAGCGCCCGTTACGTTCGGCGGCGGCGCCACGAGGGAATAGGTGGGCTTGTCGCTATTGGTTTCGGCGACAAAGAGCTCTTCGTCGACCCACCACTTCGCCCATTTCGGCTCGAAGAGGCCAGGTTCGTAAATCTTATCCAGTTCCATGGAAGTTGTTGATTAGAAACGAGTTTAGAATCAACCAATATAGCACGGCGAGGGCTCTTTGAGCGAGAATAGGGCGATGCGCGCGCTTCTTGCCCTCGTCGGTTTGGCGATCGTCGCCGCGCTCATCGTCTTCGCGCCCAACCTCATCTGGCTGGCGCGGTCCACCGCACGCATCACGAACCAATCCGGGCGAGAGCTGCGTAATTTCCGCTTGGAGCTCGGTGAAAGAGATGTGACCCTGGGCCTCGTCGCTCCTGGTCAATCTCGCTTCGTCTTCCTTCCCGAGACTGGCGACGCCACCCTGCTCGTCGTCTATTCCGTCGGCACGCGTCAACGAACCGGCTGCCAAGAATACGTCGAAGGCAGCATGATTCACGTGAACGTCGTCATTGGTCCCGACCTCGAATCGCACTGCGATGTGACCCTGCCGCTCACCGACCGCCTGTTCTGGAGCGAAGCTCTCGGAGTGAGATTGGCCCCGCGCACATTGTTCGGCGGCGCGCCGTAGGTTAGGCTGACAAAGGGATGAATGCCTTGACGCGCAGGACCTTGATGCGTGCCGGCCTAGCGGCTGCGGCGGCCCCGTTTGCCTTCGCGCAGCGTCGCCGCGAAGTTGTCTCCAAGAATGTCCTGTTCTTGGTCGTCGATGACCTACGCCCCATGCTCGGCTGCTACGGGCATCCCGACGCCGTCACGCCCAACATCGACGCCCTAGCTAAGCGCGGCCTGACCTTCCTCAACAATCACTGCCAGATCGCCTCCGACAGTCCTTCGCGCCAATCCTTATTCACAGGGTTGCGGCCGGACACCATCGAAGTCGTCGACGATGCGGCCACTTTCCGCCGCCGCCGTCCAAACGTTACGACTCTCCCGCAATACTTCCGCCAGGGCGGCTACTACACAGCCGCCGTCGGACGCGTCTTCGACGACGCGGCGTCCTGGAACGAGGGAGACACCCGCGCCGTCGAGGCCTCCTTCGCTCGCAGTTGGAACGCCAGCGATTCCGCGGACGCCGATCTGTTCGACGGCCAGACTACCCAGCGCGCCATCGAGTCCCTTGAGCGCCTCAGCGGCCGCAAGTTCTTCCTCGCCGTCGGGCTCGAACGTCCCAGCCTGCCGTTCTCCGCGCCGCAGAGTTATTTCAACTTGTATCCGCGAGCCTATATCAAGGCGCTTACTGAGCCCGGCCCCAAAGGCGCGCCTAGTTACGCAATGCACGACTCGGAAGAGCTGCATCGCTTCGGCGACGTTCCTCCGACGCTCGACGCCGAATTGAGCCGTGACCTGGTGCGAGCCTATCTCGCCGCGGTCAGCTACGTCGACGCACAAGTCGGCCTGCTCCTCTCCGCCCTCGACCAACGAGGCCTGCGCGAGAGCACCGCCATCGTGCTCACCAGCGACAACGGCTTCCATCTCGGCGAACTCGGCCTATGGGGCAAGCACACCAACTTCGAGTTAGCCACCCGTACGCCGTTGATCATCAGCTCGCTCGGGCTCAAGAGCGGCGGACGCAAGTCGCGCGCCCTCACCGAACTCGTCGACGTCTATCCGACTCTCTGCGAAATCGCTGGTCTGCCTACGCCCAACAACCTCGACGGCGCAAGCTTAGCCGACCTCTTCGAGAATCCTGATCGACTGTGGAAGCGTGCCGTCTTCAGCCAGCACCCGCGCGAAATTCCCGGCCTCGGCCCCGGCATGGGTTACTCCATGCGGACCAGCCGCTACCGCTATACCGAGTGGGGAGCGCTCGACAGTCCCTATCGCACCGCCGAACTCTACGACTACAAGGGTCAACCGCTTGAGATTGAGAATCTAGCCAACCAGCCTGAAGCCAAAACCTTGGCTAACGGTCTGGCAGCGATGATGCGTGAAGGCTGGCGTGGTTCGCTGCCGCCTTCCGACCCGCGCGCCAGCGCCAACAGCTAAGCTTTGCGCTGTGAGAGGTAGGCCGCGAAAGCGGCAAGGCCGCCCGCCAATACGACCGCCCGAATCACTCGAAATAGACTCGAGAACCAGGCGATACCGATGCCCAGTGCCGCCCACTGCACCCACCAATGGTGCGGAGACGTCATCCAATTGATTGCGACCAGAAAAGTAAGAATGACCGGCCCCATGAACAAGAACTTGAAGGAACGATAAGTAGACCGCATCGGGCGCCTCTCCCGACGAAATTATACGGCGATTTGCTGCAATCAGTTCCCTACTTTTTCTTGATCGAGTCCAGTGCCAGCCGTTTGGCCGTCTCTAGCGCCTCAGCGGAACCTGCCTCGACATCCACCGGCACTCCAACCCCTTCAATCCGTCCGTGTGCCGCCGATGCATAGTCAGCAACAGGCAGGCTTACTAGGAACCCCTCCCCGGCATCGAACAAGCTCTGCGAGAGCATCTCCCCTGCGGTCGTCTCCCCCACCAGCGTGACCAGTCCCGAAGAACGCAGAGCGTCCGCGGCAAGTTCAGTCGCCGACGCAGAACGCTTGTCCACGGCAACGAATACCGGACCATCGAAATTCGGCTCCACCGGCGAAAATCGTAGCCGCATCAGCCCCATCTCTTGCACATCCTGCCAAAAGGCGCTCAGCTTCCAACCGCTCCAGGGCTCTACGGCTCGAATTTGTTCGGCGGTCGGCAACTCGTTGTGTGCGACATTCCACTTCTGTGAGACGAAATACCCCGCATCCAGGGATTCGTCGATCACATGCTCGACCAGCGGCTTCACAGCGAAAGCCCCGCCGCCGTTGCCGACGAGGTCAATCACCAGCGCCTTCGAGCCTGCTTCCGCAATCGCTTGATAGGCGGCGTCGATCTGCTCGATCGTATCGTTGCCCATCATCGTGTCCACGCGAAGTATCGCGACATCGCCATCGAACGAAACGCGTGCCGACTCACGGCCAATCCGCAACTCATCGAGGCTGCGGAACATCATTTCGGCCGAGACGTCCGAACGCCGCAACTCGAAATGCGAAAACGGATCATTGGCCCATGCGAACCGGAAGCCGATCAGCAAGTCCAGATCGTCCAGGGCCCGATGGGAGATCGCCGTCATCCGCTGCCGAAAGAGTTGGTAGGCATCGGACTCCAGGTCCTTGGGTTGAAAGATTTTCGCCGCCACGACCTGCTCGATTGAGCGCCACACAGCGGAGTAGTCGCGAAGCGCCGCCGCCTGATCGACTTGTTTGCCTTCGAAATCGCCGCCTAGCAGCCAGCCCTTTAAAGAGCCGGAGATTCGGCCGGTCTCATCGACATCGAATCGAATCGCATCGCCAGACCACGGCGCCGCGGTCATGCCGACATAGCTCTCTCCGCTCCGCTTGGCGGTGAACGCGAAGAGCCCGCCGTCCAAGTGAACGTCGCCCCCTTTCGCCCCCGGCAGTTGACGTATCTCCTCTAGCGCTCCAGAGACGTTGTGCCCCTGGATCAACCCGTTCCGTTCACTCAGAGCGAGGTGCATTTCCACGGGGCCGAGATTGCCGGATTGGAGAATGACGCGCCAAGTCGTCCCGTCCAGATCCGCAGCAGACGCCGGAGCCAAAATGAAAGATGCAGCGAGTGCGCAGGTAACGATACGAAGCCGTGAGAAGATCATGTGCTTCGATATCTACGCGTTTCGTCAGGGCTTGGTTCCCTGGTCCCAACCCCGGTCGATCATCAACTCAGGCAGCGCCGCTTTCAGCTTCGCCGCGCCCGCGTCGGTCACCTTCGTCTGCCACACGAAAAGCTTTTTCAAGTTCTTCAATCCGGCCAGTTCTTCCAGACCCGCATCCGTAACGTCCGTGCCGTAAATATTCAGATACTGCAAGTTCTCCAAGCCTTTGAGATGCACGAGGCCGGCATCGTCGATCTTCGTCTTCTCTAAATGCAGCCGTTCAATTGAGGTCAGTTTGGCGATGTGTGCCAGTCCCGCGCTGGTCAGCGGCGTGTTGTCCGCGCGCAACTCATAGACGTTGTCCAAGCTCGCCACCGGAGCAAGCATATCGTCCCGGAACTTATCTCCCACGAAATGGAAATCCACCTCGACCCGCGGGTCGTTCGAAGCGATTGGCCGGACCGCCCCGCCGCTCTCCTCGATCTTCTTGACCGCGGCGTCGCTCGCCTCATCGGCAAAAAGAATAGCGCTGCTCGTCGCGGGAATTAAGAGCAGCGAAAGAACGATGAATCGCGTCATGACGACCCTCCACTAACGTTTCACAACAAACAAGTTGCTGAAAGAAACTCTAGCGAGCGCTCGCCCCAGAGGCAAGTCTCGGACTCCTCTCTAACCGGAATCGGCGATAATGTCGGCACGCCGTCCGGGACTCCAGTCGTGACGATTCGCACCACTCTTGGCTTGACGATCGCTGTCGCCGCGGTGATGCTGCTGCTCGCGCCGCTCTCCGCCGAGCCGGAGAACTGGCCCCAGTGGCGCGGCCCAAACGCCAACGGCGCAGCGCCCGGCGCCGCTCCGCCTCTTGAGTGGAGCGAGTCTCAGAATATCCGCTGGAAGGTTCCCGTCGCCGGTCGCGGCTCGGGCTCGCCCATCGTTTGGGGTGACCGCGTGTTCGTCCTCACCGCCGTTTCTGAGAGCGGCGCCGCCGTTCCCGGCGTTATGCACCGCTTTCTCGTGATCGCCTTCGATCGCCAAACCGGCGAGGTCGCCTGGCAACAGGTCGCCCGCGAAGAAGCGCCTCACGAGGCCACCCACATAGACAACGGCACCTATGCATCCGCCTCCGCCGTCACAGACGGAGAAGTGCTAATCGCCAACTTTGAATCGCGCGGTCTCTACGCCTACGATCTCGACGGCAATCTCATTTGGCAGAAAGACCTCGGCGACAAGCACATGCGCAACCAGTTCGGCGAGGGCACGACGCCCGCGCTGCACGGCGACACTCTCATCCACGTTTGGGACCAGCAGGGCGGGCAATCTTTCATCATCGCCCTCGACAAACGTACCGGTGAAGAGAAGTGGCGTCATGACCGCGATGAAATCGATACGTGGGCCACTCCGCTCATCGTTGAAGTCGACGGGCGCGCCCAGGTCATCGCGCCCGCCACCGAGCGCGTCAAGAGTTACGACCTCGAGACAGGCGACGTGGTTTGGGAAACCGCAGGCCTCACGATGAACGTGATCCCCTCGCCCGTCGTCATCGACAACATCGCCATTTTGATGAGCGGCTACCGCGGCAACAGCCTCAAGGCTATCGACCTCACGAAAGCCAAGGGCGACATCACCGGAACAGATGCCGTCGTCTGGACCTACGGACGCGATACGCCCTACGTCCCCTCGCCTCTGCTCTACGACGGCTTGCTCTACATGCTCAAGTCCAGCAGCGGCATCCTCACCGTATTCGACGCTAAATCCGGCCAGACGCATTACGGCCCGCAACGCATCGAGGGGCTCGCCGAAGTCTTCTCCTCGCCCGTCGGCGCCGCGGGACGCGTCTACATCACCGACCGCAGCGGCAAGACCGCCGTCCTCAAACACGGCAAAACCTACGAAGTCCTAGCCGCCAACAACATCGACGATGGCGTCGACGCATCGCCCGCGCTGGTCGACGGCGACATCTACCTCCGTTCTCACAACTTCCTGTACTGCATCAGCGAGCGCTAAGCCCTGCCGCCGCGGGTGTGACCTGCACCCCCGAGCCCTTAAGGGACAGCCAGGAATTAGCTTGAATTAACTCGAAGCGAAGGGGCACGGCAGCTGCCCCGGAGTCAGCAGGTCGTGTTTGCAAGGGCTTACGTTCGCTGCAGTCTCGCGGTGAGCCTATTCCCTGACCGTCACCTTTGGCTCAAAGAAAGGATGAGGAGCGGGAGCCAGAGCCGTTTCATGACGGATGGATCATAGCGCAAGGGCGTTCGCTGGGGCGAGTTGCGACCGGCCCGTTGCGCGGGGGGCTGGCGTCCGCTGGGAGACCGGGGATGTCCGCGGAGGGTCCGTTGGAGGGCCGCGGATGACCGCTTAGGTCCGCTGATGTCCGCAGATGTCCGCGAATGTCCGCCCTGTTTGGGGGCTAAGTTGTTGATTTGGTGTGGCTTAGCTGACGTCCTTCGCTGTTTGGGCGGACATGATTCGAAGAGGTTGCCGTCCGGCGGGCCTTCTTGCCAGTAAAAACAAGAAAACCCGCCGGAACGGCGGGCGGATTCCCTTCCAAGCGGGGAACCGGAGATGTCTTCGGATCGATCCTAGTTTCTGTTTCGCTCTTACGCTGCCGTTTCGTTTGGCCTCATCGGCATGCCCCAAACACTGCAGCCGGTGCACCGGCGCCCCTGACCGTGCTCGGCCCAACCAGGGATCTTCTAATTCCGTTGTAGCATGCCGTGTCAAGCGGTCCGCTGAAACCGCGGCGGGTAACCCTTAAGGGACACTCAGGAATTATGGCTTGTCCGCGCGGGCCAGAGATCGCAGTGTCGAATTTTCAACGAGTTGCAGGCGAACACGAGCTGGAGAGGCGCGGTTGAGGCTAATTCCTGACCGTCACCTTTTGCTACCTTTTGCTATAAAGCCAGTCTCGGCGCCTCGCCATCCTCATTGCAAGGATTTATTCACAGCTTCCTGTCACCGAACTCCCCTGCTCCCCTTGAGGTTCACGCGGTCGCGACCGACGCTTTTAGTGGCTCCTCCACCAGAGAATCGCCCATCATCATCTTGTAGTGCTCGAAGTGCTTTGACTTCTCAAAAATTGCTTTGAAAACCTGCAGGTAGGTGTCCACCATCGACCCATCGATTGAGACGTAGAGATCGTCGTGCGCATAGTGTGATCCGTCATGAACCCATGAGCAGAGGGACTGGCAGATGACCTTCTCATTTCCTTCAAACAGATCGCACAACTCGTCAAGATTGGTCCCACCAAGAATCTTGAAGTAGCTCTCGAGAATGCGTCGTAGGGTGTTCTGAATTGCGGGGTTGAGTCGGTCGGCATTGCGAACCTCCGACCACAGCAATTCATATGAAGTCTTGATCGGGTTGGCGTCGTAATTGCTCAGCGTTGAAATCGCTCCCAGTTTCCGGACGATCCAGAATGTCTCCTCGTTCAGAGCCCGGCCGCTCCTCTTCCGGTTGTAAGTGACCTCTTTGTGAAAGTACACATTGTGGGTGAGCACGAACACCTGCTTAATGTGGCCAGTGTGGTCCCGCGCTTCGTGCATCACTCTCCGTATCAGGCTACTAACGATGAAAAGGATATCTCCGTCAAGGCTGGAGACGGGGTCGTCGAAAACTACGACTCGATTCGTTGTCATGCCGCTGCTTGACTCGCTGCCTTTCAAGAGATGGTAGAAGTAAAGGAACGTGATGAATGTTTTCTCGCCTTCGCTCAAGGTTTCCTTGGCGTCTGAGCCATCGGTACGAACTAGTCGATAGGAAGTCCCGCTCGCGGTCGTAGCCAGTTTGAAACTCTGGTATCCAAAAGACGACAGTAGACCATTGATCCCATCGACAGTGGGTTGAACACTGGTCGTCTGTCTTTCAAGTTCTTTAATCTCTCGGTTCTTCGCCTCTATTGCAGCTCTTGCTGCGACAATCTTCTGTTCCATAGCAGCAATGGCTTTGTCTAGGTTGGCTCTCTTGGACTTGTATACCCTTAGGTCTTCTCTGAGCTCCTCTAGGACGTATCGCCACACCTGTGACGTAAGCGTTTGGCGCTCTTGCGAAAGATTTGCGACGACTTTGTTATGCTCTGCGATGCCCGTGTTAGCCGCATCGATCAACTTCTCAATTGCCGACACTACATCTCGCAAGGAATCAAGCTCAACGGCTTGGCTGGCCTCCTTCTTCTTCCTCGCCAGCACCTGGACATTGGCTGCGATCCTGGAGTCGAGTAGCATCTTCTCCGCCTTCAACCGCTCGACGTCAAGAAATCTAGATTGGGTTGCGATGATTGATTCAATGTGCTCCTGGAGACGCGTAGCATCCGATCGATAGTTGGCGATGAGGTCGTCAATATGCTTGCTGTCAGCCAGGAATGTTTCATCGAAGTACTCGTTCAAGTCACGGGCCAGGTCTTCGGGCGTGTCCTGTTGACAGAAAGGGCAAACGCATTCGGTTTGACTGTAGAACCGACGACCTTCACGAACCCAATCACTGTTCCCGAGCTTCGTGATCAGCGCAGCGATATCGACGTCGCTCTTGCCGATCACTCTCTTAGTTAGGACGGTGTCTGTCTCATACCCAATGAGTCGTTCCGTTTCCACTTTCGAGAGACTTTGCTCAACGCTGGGTGTTGGGCCAAATACGGATGCTGCTCGCGCCTCTATCTCCGTCAAGGTCAAGAGTGCGGCGGAGTTTGAGGCCGACTCTTGGAGTACTTTCTTCTTGAAAGCCTCCCGACTTCCTCTGCAACCTTCAAATGCTCCTTGGAGCCTTCTGTCGTGCGTCGTTTTCCGAGCCCAACACGTTGTCGCTAGCTCCGACTCAAGTTTCGTTACCTCGGCCTTTTTGCCGCCGGCGCCGTCCGAACCCTGTAGCTCGAAAGTCAGTCCCTCCTGTTGCTCCATCAGTTTCAAAGATGCGTTCTTAGCTTCCACGATCTTGGCGAGTACGTCACCTTCCGTATCGCCAAGTGTGAAGACGCCTTTTAGCTCGCTTCGCTGCGTGAAACTGCGCTCGACAAAGTCACGGTTGTAAACGATTGACTCCATCTGTCTGCCCGCTTTCCACGTGATCCTACAATCAGGAAAGTCGTGTTCATTTGCAATGATGCGGCTAATCGTCGTTTTCCCGGTGCCGTTCGAGCCGAATATGAAGTTGAAGGTGGATAGGCCGTGCAACTTCTCAGGGACGTCACCAAAAGTGGCAGTACTAGCGATGCTTACGGATTCGATCATTTCGATCTCTCCCTCGTTTGCAAACTCGGGTGCGTCCACGCGGCGCTGTGGCCGGACCGAAGCTGGCGTGTACTGGCAATAGACAGGATGTGACAGTGAGGAAATGAGCTTACCGCTAGCACGCAGCGCCGCAACCGACCGACTACAGAACCGTTACCACATTCAACTCTTCTGGCCAAGTCCTGACTGCCACTTAAGGCCTCAAGGTTCCGGATTGCCCCCGGGGCCACCTCGTATTCATTAGTCATAGTCAAACGACATCAGCGGCGTGAAACTGCCAGTTGGGTTGATGCGGTGGCCGCTGAGGACGATGTCGTCGGCGCCGGTGACCTGGAGCATTCCGAAGACGTTCCAGGTTGATTGGCTGCGTTGTGCGAAGTTGACGATCCGCACGGAGTTGGGCGGCACGTCGACGACGTCGACGTATACCTGCTGTCCGTTTGCGTCCCGAACGATGAGTGTCACAGTTTGGGTGTCGCAGAACGAGTAGTTGCAATAGTTGGTGATGTTGACGACCATCTGTGCGAATTCCGTCTGGTCAAAGACGAAGTGTTGGTCGTCGAACGTCAGAATAGTGGCGGGCTGGTAGTTGACCTCAAAGTCTTGCGCACGCGCCGGGTTGTGGTTCTTCAGGAAGGCGTGTACGCCGACATCGCCGCAAGTCTCGTTCTCGCCGAAGCCGCAGGGGACGTCGAGGCGAGCGAACCCGACCTGCGTGTCGGAGCTTTGGGCCTGCAAGATCATCTTGTAAGACCCACGCGCCGCCAAACTGACGTTGAAGGACGAGAACGTCCCGACGCCCTGTGCCGTGACTGGCCACGGTTGTCCCTCGCGGAAGAACTCGACAGGGAAAGAAACGGGCAGGTCATTGGTGTTGTTGAAGGTGAGGACGGTCTGCCACTCGCCGCCGATGATAACCAGCGGAACGATATCGTCGCCTGGGCCGGTCAGGTCGCGCTCTGGATTGTCTGCTGCGGACAGAATGCACGCTAGAAGTGTGAATGCGAGGCCTATTCGTCGTATCAAATGCCCGTCCTCCCCGATAGTACTAGGAAATAGTACACCCATTAGATGGATAGGGTAGTTGTTTTTACGGAAATTTGAGGAGAAAGGTGTTTTGCGGTCGGGATTTCGGGGGATCGCGGCGTTGGTTGTGGTTCGCGGCGTTGTTGAGGGGTGACCCGCGGGCGGCGTGCTGCGAGCGGGGAAGGCGCTGACGCGGGAATGGAAGGGGGTGGGCGTTTCGGTTCCCCGGGCTTACGCCCGGGGCTATTCGTTGCGTCGCCCCTCCGGGGCTGGGGAGTAGGTGTGGTTTGCGGTGGTGCGGAGTGATCTAGGCCGGTGATACGATTGCGCAGATCGGGAGGTCGCGCATGGAATACCTGGTGGGCGTGATGCTGGGTTTGGGTGTGGGCGGCTTGGGCACTGCTGTGGGACTGGACCGCGATCGCGCGTTCTATCCGACGGCGCTCATCGTCATCGCAGCCTACTACGTGTTGTTCGCGGCGATGGGCGCTTCGGGCGATGTGCTCTCCACAGAAATCGCCGTTGGAGCGGGCTTTTCGCTGGCCGCGCTATACGGCTTTAAGAGAAATATGTGGCTTGTCGCGGCGGCGATTGCCGGGCACGGCGTTTTCGACTTTGTCCACCCGATGCTGTATGCGAACCCTGGCGTGCCGGTTTGGTGGCCGGGGTTTTGCGGTTCGGTGGATGTCGTGCTGGGCGGGTGGTTGGCGGTGCGGTTGTGGGGGATGGAGCGGAAGGGGATGGCTGCGGCGGTGTAGGTTTGCGGCGATATTGAGGGGTGACGGTCAACGAAGTGACAGTCACCTGCGGGCAACAGCTAGGTCTACTTGTGGGCGATGTGGGGCGGGGGGCCGCCGCGTTCGTCGTCCGCGTCTTCGGGGGCTTCGTAGGCGGGCGGTTTGCCGCTGAGGTAGACGCCGAGGTCTTTGGCGTGGAAGCGCAGGCCGATGTAGAACGGTCCGAAGAGGGCGTAGAGGGCGCTGGCTTCGTCGAAGCGCATCTCATAGATCAGCTGCTTGAAGACGGCGGGGTCGTTGGCGAATAGATCGACGCCCCACTCCCAGTCGTCGAAACCGATCGAGCCGGAGATGATCTGCTTGACCTTGCCGGCATAGCGGCGTCCGATCATGCCGTGGTCGCGCATCATGCGGCCGCGGTCTTGGATGGATTCGCTGTACCAGTTGTCGGCGTCGCTGCGCTTCTTGTCCATGGGATAGAAGCAGACGTACTTGTGCGGCGGGACGCGCGGGAACAGGCGGCTGCCCATGGCCTGCGCTTGTTCGGCGAGTTTTTCCTGCTCGGCCTTGACCCACTCTTCAGAGGCAGGCTCGATGCCGTCGTCCAGGAGCTGTTGATAGAGCTGGATGGAAGAGGCGTAGAGTCCGAGTTCGACGGTGGAGACGTAAGAGCTGGAAGGCTCGAGGTATTCGCGGAGGTCGAGGCCGGCGATGGCAAGCTCGGCCTGGGAGATGCTCTCGAAGTCTTTGCGGAAGTGGACCAGCAGCAGGTCGCCCTTGTGTCCGAGTTCGGAGAAGATGGCGGAGCCGCCTTCGGGGTGCTGCTCCATGGCGGCGAGCGTCGTGGAAGCCTCGGCGACGATTTCGCGGCGGCGTTCGATGGTGAGTGCGCGCCAGGCGGCCCAACGAACGCGGAACATCTGATGCAGCACGGCGGAACCGTCGAGGGTCAGCGGAACGGCAGGCATCTCGGCAGAGCGAGCCTGCGGCTTAGCGGCTCCGTGATGAGCGATGGTTGGCGAGCTTTTTTCGGCGGACATACCCGCTCACCAATGTATCAACTTAGCCGCCGCCGAGCGCCCGTAGGCGTTGACGTGCGACGAGCATCTCTCCCTCGGCGGCCAGGGCGTACCACTTGCGGGCTTGGTTGAGGTCGCGGGGGACGCCTTCGCCGCTTTCTGAGAGCAGCCCCATCTGGTATTGGGCGTAGGCGTTGCCGCCCTTAGCGGCTTCGGAGTACCAGTGGGCGGCGCAGGAGGGATCGGCGTCGGTGTCTTGGCATTGTTCGGCGAGGGCGATCTGGGCGGGGATGTAGCCGGACTTGGCGGCGGCGACGCGCCACTGCTGCGCCTGCTCGACATCGCCCTCGTCTTCGTCGATGTTGGCGAGTTCATGTTGGGCGGCGATGTTGCCGCGGTCGGCGGCTTCGCGGAACCAGACTTTGGCGAGCTTTTCGTCGACGGCGACGCCTGCGCCGTCGCGTAGGGCTTCGGCGAGCGCGGTTTGGGCGAGCGCGTGGCCTTGGTGGGCGGCAACGAGAAGCCAATCGAATCCGGCCTTGAGTTGGGCCTCGGGGGCTCCCGGTTGCAGCAACAGGGAGCCGAGGCGATAGGCGGCTTGGCTATTGCCTTGCCGGGCGGCTGTCTCGAAAAGCGACTGAGCGAGCGCGGAGTCTTGCTCAACCCCGCGGCCGGCCAACGACATCTCGGCGAGTCTCAGCGTGGCCAACGATTCGCCTTGACGTGCGGCCGCTTCGTAATACTTGGCGGCTGCTTGCTCGTCGGGGGCCGAGCCGCTGCCTTGTTCGAGGAGTTCGCCGGCTTTGAACTGGGCATAGCCGTTGCCGAGATCGGCGGAGGCGCGGTACCAGCGCAGAGCTTCGGCGGGATTGGGTTCGCCGTCGAGGCCTTCGTCGTAGATCTTGGCCAGCTGCAGACGGGCGTAGCCGTTCATGCCGTCCGTTGCCACGTGGTAGTAGAGATCGCGGGCGGTTTTGTAGTCGCCCGCTTCCGCAGCGGAGTCGGCGCGGCGGAGGTAGTAGCTGGAGCAACCCAGCGACAACGCTAGCAGCGCGGTGAGTACCGCTCGTACCGCCCTACCCATGCGGATGGTTCTCCACATGGTCGAGAGTAACAGCGAGTGGTCAAATGCGTAATAAAATCAGTGACTTTGCCCCTGTTTCCTCAGGTAATCGTCTCACTGCACGGCAATGAAGCCGTTACTGGGAGTCGTAGCCACGGGGCCATCGCCGGAGCTGATGATGGTGATAGGGACCTCGCCAATGTTGGGCGTGAACGGGACGACGACGTTGATTTGGTACAGGCCAGCGAAGCCTGGAGCGGTGCCGGCGTACTGCACCTCAGCTTGGATGCCGTCGATGATGACCGTGACCGACGGGGCGGGCCGTGCGCCGCTGGCGTCGTTGGGCGGCAGCACTCCGGCGGCGAAGGGCGGGTTGGTGAGACCCAGACCGGTGACGTAGAGTTGCACGATCTGGCCGGGTAGGGCCGGCTCGAACTCGGGGCCGAGAGCCGTCGGACCCACGCGCTTGCCTGTGTCGTAGTTGACGGCCGCGACGGACTTCGAACCGTCTTCATAGACCTGATAGGCGAACATATCGGGGCTGACCGCAGCGACGGGCACGGAGATGGTATTGCCCGGCAGTTCGTAGTATTCGCCGCAGTTGCGGATGATCTTTACCTGCATTTGGCCGGAGACAGAACTGCGCACTTGGAAGTTCACTTGGTCGTTACGCAGGAACAGCAACGGGCTGCGCTGGCCATCGATTTCAAGACAGGTGCGGGCGAGCAGTGTCGGCAGGGCGCCGTTGACGAGATCGGCCTGGCCGACGCCGCGGCCTGTGGCAGACTCGTACAGTCCCTCGCCGAAAGCCGTGGCCAAGGTGTTCGGTGAGACTGTGGTGATGGCTGGGATGCCGAGTCCCGCGCTGACGACGGCATTGATTTTGGGCTTCTGGTTGCCGAGCAGGGTTTGGAAGACGCCCCAACTGCCGCCGCCGTCCTCGTTGGGAACGCCGATGATGAGGTCCGCGGCGAAGTCGCCGCCGAAATCGCCGGCCGCCAACACTAGGCCGAAGGCGTCGTTGGAGCGGTCTTCGCCTTGCATGCCTTGCCAGGCTTGGGCGTAGATTTGGTTGCCTGCGGCGCCAACGCCGGTCGGAGTTCCGTAGAGGACCTGGACGATGCCGCGGCTGCTGTTTTCTCCGGGGACTCCTATGGCCAGATCGCCAAAACCGTCGAGGTTGAAGTCGCCCGAAGCGAGGGCGGCTCCGAAATTGTCGCCGCTCTCTCTTTTGTCGGGCAGGCCGTCGGTCTCTTGGCGTAAGCGCTGGCTGCCGAAGCCGGTCGGGCCGGTGGAGGAGCCGAGAATGATCATCACGTCGCCCTTACCGCTGTCTTCACCGGTTGAGCCGGCTGCGATGTCGTCGAAGCCGTCGCCGTTGAAATCGCCGGTCGTCAGCGAAATGCCGAAAAGGTCACCGCTCTCGTCTTCATCGGGGAGGCCGCCCTTGCCTTGCACCCAAACCTGATTGCCGCCGCTGCCGATACCGCCGCCGGAGCCGAACAGGACTTGAAGATTGCCCTTGCCGTTGTCTTCGCCGGGTATGCCAATGACGATGTCGTCGAAGCCGTCGTTGTTGAAGTCGCCGGTGGCGACGGCATAGCCGAAGGCATCGCCGCTTTCGCGGTTGCCTGGGATGCCGTCTTTGTCTTGCCGCCAGTGTTGGTTACCGTCCGTCCGGAGGCCGACGTTGGAGCCATAGAGAACATGGACCAGTCCGCCGCTGCTTGCTTCGCCCGGCGAGCCGACGACGATGTCGTCGAAGCCGTCGCCGTTGAAATCGCCGGAGGCGAGCGAGGCGCCAAATTGGTCGCCGTCTTGCTTGCCGTCGCCCTCTAGCGGCCCTTGGTTGAAGCCGCCGACGCCGGTGAGCGTGAGGCCATTGCCCAGAGATCCGTAGAGCACGTTGACGGCGCCCTGGCCGTTGTCTTCACCGGGTGTGCCGATGGCTAGATCAGCGAAGCCGTCGCCGTTGAAGTCGCCTGCGGCGAGCGCGGAACCGGATAGGTCGCCGGGTTCCCAGTTGCCGGGGAAGTTGTCGGAGCCGGGCTTCCAGATTTGGCTGTCGATCGCGGTGAGGCCGTCCACGGCGCCGAACAAGACGTGCACGAGGCCCTTGTTGTCGTCTTCTCCGGGAGCGCCGACCGCTGCATCCATGATGCCGTCGCCGTCGAAGTCGCCGATTGCGATGGCGTAGCCGAGGTTGTCGTTATTCTCCGCCCGGTCAGGCAGGTCAGCGAAACCTTGTTGCCAATATTGGTTGCCGTTGGTTGAGAGTTGG
The DNA here is from genome assembly GCA_963805925.1 of uncultured Acidobacteriota bacterium. GTDB lineage: Bacteria > Acidobacteriota > Terriglobia > Bryobacterales > UBA6623 > CAMPKL01. The sequence goes on along the minus strand of CAWDWB010000009.1, from coordinate 603,832 downwards.
CCAACGCAAATGGAGGGCAGCGCGAGAGCGAGGATGAGCGACAGGGAACGGAGGGACATTGAATTGACGCTAACGGTCGAGCTCCGTCGCGGTCAAGTTGGGAGTTTGGTTTTAGGCGGGGTTAGCGGGTGTGTTGAAGAGATCGCTCCCTGACGGTCGCGGCTCTGTTGCGCTTGGCAGTAGGCATTGAGGTAGGGGCGAGGCGGACGCTTGGTCCATACCCACGCAGGCAGCGGTGGGGTTGCGAGCCTCAGCTGCGAACGCGCAGGAAAAGATAAATGCCTGAGAAGCCGAAGATTAGCCCGGGCGCCCAAGCGGCCAACAGCGGACTCATCTGATTGGCCTGTCCGAGCTTCTCGAACAGTTCGCTCATGGCGTAGAACGAAATGGCCAAGACGAGGCTGAAGGCGACGGGCGCCAGCGCCCCACGATGCCCCGTCAGCAGGGCGAAGGGCACAGCCAGCAAAGCCATGGAGAAGGCGAAGAAGGGAAACGAGAACTTGCGATACCAGAGGACATTGAGGCCGGCGGTGGCGAATCCGCTTTGGGTGAGATCGTCGATGTAGGCCTTCAATTCCCTCCAGTTCATCTGCTGGTGGGACTTATTCTCCTTGCGGAAGTAATCGGGCGTCTCAAGGATGTCGCTGAACTCCCGGGTCTCGAACTGTTCGAAGCGGGTGACTTGGGACCCATCGATGTCCCGGATCCAACCGTTGCGGAAAACCCAGGTCTCCTGCAAGGGATCCCATTTCGCGCTTTCGGCGGAGATGTGCCGGGTGAGGCGGAAGGGCTCGACGCCGAGATCGAAGACTTCGATGGGGGCCAACTCGTTATTGTCGATGTCAAAAAAACGGTGATAGAAGATGCGGTTGCGCAGCCCGTAGGTCCACTGCCGGTCGGGGCGTAAGAAGGTGCGCGGCGGGCGGCCTTTGATCTCGTCGCGAATCTGGTCTTGCACGCGATTGGCCGCGGGCAGGTAGTAGTAATCCATCGCAAACAGGGCGCCGCCGAAACAAAGGGCGGCGAGCAGTACGGGGGCGGCGAGGCGATACACGCTGATGCCGCAAGCACGAAACGCGGTGATCTCTTGGTTTCTTGAGAGTAAGCCGAAAGAGATTAAGGTTGCGGCTAGGACTGCGAGCGGCGTGGTCTCGTAGGTCAGGAACGGCGTCAGGTAATAGATGTAGGGGATGAACATCGCCAGCTTGCCGTGCGTCAGCATGTCAGAGAGCAACTCGAAGAAGCTGAACACGTACCAGATGGAAACGAACGCGGCGAGCATCGTGACGAAGTAGAAAAGGAACGTGCGCAGAATGTAGCGATCGGCGATCGGCAAAAAGGCATCGACCACTCCGCTGATGTCGATCGACCGCGAAGTGTCGTCGACCGGTTGCTGAGCGGCGCGCCGTGAGCGGGCGGACTTTTTCAAGAGTGCGGCATATCCGCGCTTGATCGGATCGGCGAGGATGGCCAGGACGTCTTTCCGGTTGGGCGAGTCCAGGCGCACCGCCGCAACGATGCCCACGATGCCGAAGATGACGTTGGCCATCCACACGGCGGGTCCAGGCGGCAGGATGCCCTCGTTGGCCAAGGCGGCGCCGCCCAGCAAGACCATCCAGTAGCCGAAGGCCAAAATGATGGAAAGCACCACTCCGAGCGACTTGCCGGCACGTTGCCCCGATATAGCCAGTGGAATGCCGGCCAAGGGCAACAGGAGGCAGGCGAAGGGCAGGGCGAGCCGTTGGTGGGCGAGGATGCCGGCCTCGGTTTTGCGCTCTCCCGTGGAAGCGGCTCGCCATAGTTCGGCCATCTCCATTTGCTGGAAGGGCCGGTCGGGAGAGCGGAAAGAGTCGGGCGAAGCTTCAATGGTCTCGTCCTGAACGCTCGCTTCGACAATCTGATAGTCCTCCGGATCAGCCGAGCTTTCGTAGGTGAAGGCCTTGGGGAGGTGGACTTGCAACCGATCCTGGTCCGGCAGGGGGATGACCGTAGCCTCTTCGGCGATGGTGATGCGCGGTCCGTTCACTTCAGACTGGCCGCCGCCGAGGGAACCGCGCTGGCCTGGCGCGCTCGTGTCCGCGAGGAAGATGCCGCGCCATTCCACGATGGGCCCGCCCTCGACGTCGCGCAGATAGAGAACTTTCTCCGGGAATTGTTCGATGAAGACTCGCGGCTGCACCGAGGCGGTGGCTTGGGAAATCTTCATCGACTCGCTGGCGGCTTGAAACTCACGGGCGGCCCAGGGGCTGACGGTTGTGGTGACGTAGGCGCACAACGTCGCGCCCAGCAGGCAGAAGACCATGACCGGGGCAATGACCACGCGAGTGGGGATGCCGGCGGCGCGGATGGCGATGATCTCGCCGTCGGACGACAGCCGGCCAAGCCCCAAGAGAACGCCCAGCAGAACGCCCATCGGGACGGTATAGGGGAGCGACTGGGGCAGGGTGAGCAGAAACAGGCGACCGACTTCGGAGGGCGAGACCGAGGCACGGACCAGCAACTCCATCACTGTTCCGATCTGGTTGAGGAACAGGACGAAGGTAAATAGAACCGCGCCGATCAGGGAACCGATCAGGATCTCGCGGAGAACGTAGCGAAAAAGGAGGGTCACCGGGGTCTACGGCTGACTTGAATTGTAGCGAATCCGGGTCGTTGCCCCCCTAAGGGGGCTTCGCCTGAGGAAGTTACGGCATGCTATTGTATGGAGCAAGTTGGCCCTCTAGGCCATCCTAGCCGCGACAACGCGCCGCTAGGGTCTTCAGGTTTCACATATGCGGCTTGTCTTGACCTGTTGCGAGAAAATCGCGACTTAGGATCCAGTACTAGTCGTGTATTTTCAGTCCAGGCTTCGGTAGAGGACGTAGGGTATGAGCAAGGTCAAGATTATCGGGCATCGCGGCGCGGCGAATCATACGGAGAATACGATTCCGTCGTTCGAGAGCGCCATCGAGCAAAAGGTCGATGGGATTGAATTGGACGTTCGCGCCAGCAGCGACGGTCGCCTGATGGTGATTCACGATTCTGTCGTGGGCGAAAACGCGGTGAAATCGACGCCTTATGAGACGCTCAAAAACTTACCGAACGGCTACGAAGCGCCCTTGCTGGAAGACGTACTGAAGAAGTTCGGCAAAAAGACCTTCCTGGATATCGAACTAAAGCACGACGGGATCGAAGAGGCTGCAGTGGCGCTGATCAAGCGTTACTGCAACCCGGGAAAGACAATGATCTCGGGGTTCGACGCGGACGCCTTAAGCAAGGTGCATGATCTGTTGCCGGAGTTGCAGCTGGGCTACATCTACAACCGGACGCAGGACGAAGAAGCGCGCCACAATTGCCCAATTGACGTGGTGATTCCGCAGTTCCGGCTTGCGTCGCGCGAGATGATCGATGAGGTGCACGACGAGGGCTTGTTAGTTTGGGCCTGGACCGTGAACGAAGAAGAGGAAGTCCGGCGGCTAGTGAACCTGGGCGTGGACGGTCTGATTACCGACCACCCGGATAAGGTGCGAGCCTGGTTGGCCTAGGCGCAACGGCCTACTGGCGGATCTCGACGCGATTGTCGACTTCGCGTACGCCTTTGACCTTCTTGACGACTTTATCGACACGCTTCTGGAGTTTTTCGTTCTCGACGAAGCCGGTGACGGTGACCTTGCCGTCTTTCACCGTGATCTGAAGCGGCCTGGCGCCGAGTTGCCGATCAGTCACGAGGCTGCGATTGACCTGATCGAATAGTTGGTCGTCGGAGATGGGCTCATCCGCGGCGAACGCCGAACTCGCTGCGGCGAGACCCAGGATTAAGCGCCGGCGGGTGAATCGATTCACAGAGTTATCGTAACGAAGCTGGACGGTTTTCGCAGATAGGCTCATTCGCCCATGGAGAAGCGATAGCGGTCGAGCGAACGAATGAAGCTTTGCTGGTCGCGCCATTTCGGTTTGACCTTGATGAAGACTTCGAGGAAGACCTTCTTGTGGAAGCGCAATTCCAAGGACTCGCGGGCCAGGGTGGCGATCTGCTTCATCTTCAGGCCCTTTTCGCCCAGCAAGATCGCTTTTTGGCCAGTGCGTTCGACGTAGACGGTCGCCGATAAGCGCAACAGCTTGTGGGTCTCCTTCCACTGGTCGATGACGACCGTCGTGGAGTGTGGGACTTCTTGCTCGGACTCGTAGAGGATGCGCTCGCGAATCAACTCGGCGGCCATGAAGCGTTCGGGCTGGTCGGTGATGGAGTCTTCGGGGTAGAAGGCGGGGGCCTCGGGCAGGCGGTCGAAGATCAGCTTGACGAGCGTGTCGACGCCTTCGCCGGTCAGTGCGGAGATGGGTAAGTACTCCTCGAAGGCGAGCAGCTCTTTCAATTCGGCGATACGCGGTAATAGCTCGTTCTTGTTGCGCAGCCGATCGACTTTGTTGAGACAGAGAATGGCAGGGATGCCGGCACGGGCGGCGGTCTCCACGGCAGCCCGGTCGCCAGGACCGGTCGGCTTGGTGGCGTCAACAACGACAATCAGCGCATGACATCCGTCGGCGGCGCGATCGACCTCGCGCATCATGCGGCGTCCGAGCTCTTGCTTGGGGATGTGGATGCCGGGGGAGTCGACGAAGACGATTTGGCCTTCGGGACGGGTGACGATCCCTTGAATCGCATCGCGCGTCGTCTGAGCCTTGGGGCTTACGATGGCGATCTTGGTCCCGACCAACGAATTGACCAGGGTGGATTTGCCGACGTTGGGCCGGCCTAATACTGCGACGAATCCGGATTTCACGTTATTCCTCTACACTTTCGGATTCTTCGACGATTTCTGGGACCGTTCTGCGGACGCGCACCGTGCGAACCCGGCGGCTGTCGGAACTGAGCACTTCGACAGAGATGCCGTCCACGATGAGTATGGCGCCGGGCGCCGGCACCTGTCCCAGGTGTTCGCAGACGAGGCCGCCGATGGTGGTGGACTCGGTATCGCCGCCGGGAACGAAACCGACTAACTCTTCGAGGCGGTCGAGGTCCAGATTTCCCGATGAGACGATAGATTTGTCCGGGTATTCGACGACGTCGCGGCTGGGCTCGGATTCGTCGCGAATCTCGCCGACGATCTCTTCAATCATGTCTTCCATGGTGACGAGCCCGGCGGTTTGGCCGTATTCGTCGACGACGATGACCATCTGCGCGTTGGTGTCTTGCAGTTCGCGGACGAGGTCGCGGATCGGTTTGGTCTCGGGAACCAGAGCGAGCGGTCGGACGAGATCGCGCACGGGCATGGTCTCGCGGCGTTCTTTATCAATCTCCAGCGTGTCGCGGCTGTGGACGAAGCCGAGGATATTGTCGATGGTCTCTTCGTAGACAGGGATGCGCGAATGTTCTTCTTCGATGAGCAGTTGGCGCAGTTCTTCGACGCTCGAGTCGGCTTCGATGGCGATGATGCGCGGCCGGGCCGTCATGACCTCGCGCACGGTCTTGTCGCCGAAGTCGACGACGGACTGGATGAGCTTGCGGTCTTCTTCCTCGAAGAGTCCCTCTTCTTGACCGGCGTCGAGCAGAGCGTCAAGTTCGGAGCCTTCGTCGAGCTCGGCGTCGTCAGCGCTGCCGTTGCCCAACTCGGCGACCGAGGCGACGAAGCTGGTGAGCAATACGAAGGGGTGAATCATCCACGACAGAACGCGCGCGATGGGCACAAAAGGCAGCGCCCAATGGCCCGCAGTTCGGGTGATCAAGAGATTCGGAACCATGTGGGCGAAGAACAGCATGGAGCCGAAGGTGGTTAGCAAGGCCTCGGCAACCGTCGAAAGCGAGATACCGTCGGCGGCGGCCAGCAAGGTGGCGTCGGCTGTGAGCAGGATTAGGCTGGTTTGGCGCACGAGCGAATAGCGCCGGACGCCTTCACGCTCGGTAACTTTCAACCGCGGCAGAACGTGCTCTTCAGAGTAATCGAGAGCCCGGGCTTCGGGATGCGGGCGCAGCCGCAGCGCCTCGATAAACAGCGTGCTGAGATACGAGGAGAGAATCAACACGCCGCACAAGACGATGCCGATCGCGATTTCGAGGGCGATCACGATTGGACCCTCTCGATCAGACCGCTAGGCAGGCCGTAGCGCTTGCGCAGCTTGGATTCCTGAGCGCGCATCTGGCCGTTATCGGTTTCGTGATCGTAGCCGAGCAGATGCAGTAGACCGTGTAAGGCCAATGTTTTGAGTTCGTCTTCCACGCTGAGACCGTACTGCGCCGCTTGCGCCTGAGCGCGGCCGGCTGAGATCAAAATGTCGCCGAGTCGTCCGTCCTCGCCGTCAGGGAAAGAGAGCACATCGGTTGTTTTCGAGATGCCGCGAAATTGGCGGTTTGCCGTGCGGACGGCTTCGTCGGAACTCACCAGCACGGCGAATTCGCGCCGCTTGGCCAGGTCGACCGCGATCCGATTGAGGAAGGCAATTACCTGACTGTCGTCGATGCTAATCCTACGTTGGCGGTTTTGGTACCAACAAGGTCCGTCGCTGGAATCTGTTCCCATGAGCTCTATTCATTGGCCGGGTCAGGCTGACTTGTGTCGCTGACGCCGCCCTTCGTTGGGAATAGGCTCTTCTGATTATATCGCTCGTAGGCTCGGATGACGCGCTGGACGAGATCATGGCGGACGACGTCGCGTTCGCTGAAGTATTGGAACGAGATGCCTTCGACCTGAGGCAGGACATCGATGGCGTCCAATAAGCCGCTGCGTTTGCCGTGGGGCAGATCAATCTGGGTGATATCGCCGGTGATGACGGCCTTCGATCCGAACCCGAGGCGGGTGATGAACATCTTCATCTGTTCGACGGTCGTGTTTTGCGCTTCGTCGAGGATGATGAAGCTCTCGTTGAGCGAGCGCCCGCGCATGAAGGCGAGAGGCGCAATCTCGATAACGTTCTTCTCGACCAGGCGTTCGATGCGCTCGGGGTCGAGCATGTCGTGCAGTGCGTCGTACAAGGGACGCAGGTAGGGGTCGATTTTTTGCTGCAGGGTGCCCGGCAAGAAGCCGAGGCGCTCGCCGGCTTCAACGGCAGGGCGCGTCAGCACGATGCGGCTCACTTGCTTGCTGAGTAGCTGCGACACGGCCTGGGCGACCGCGAGATATGTCTTGCCCGTGCCGGCGGGGCCGATGCCGAAAACCATGTCGCAGCGTTCCATCGCTTCGAGGTAGCGCATCTGGTTCACGCCGCGCGGCGCAAGCTTCTTGAGCCCGATGGTTCGCTGGCGGCTGCTGGCTACGAGGTTAAGGAACGAAACCTCAGGGTCTTCGCAAAGGATCCGCAGGAAATGCTTGACGTCTCCGTTGGTGAACTTGTGTCCCTCACGCACCAGGGTGTCGTAGTCGTTGAGGATGTCGCGTACGCGGTGGACGGAGCTTTGTTCGCCGGTCACCTCGAGAGCGTTCTCAAGGAGCAAGGTTTTCACGTCGAGCGAGGACTCAAGAAAACGGATGTTTTCGTCGTGCGTGCCGAAGAGGGGTTCTATTCCTTTGCTGAGGCTGACTTGTATCGTTGCCAAGATTTACGAAGCGCTCGACAGACGGTTGCTTCTTGACCCGACTATAGCCGAGGCCCCAAGGGGCGTCAATGAGCAGCGTCCGGAGGAGTGCGCGACGGCTCAAAAAGCAGTTTGGCTGCCGCATAGACCGTCTGCAACCGCGGCGTGACGACGTTGTGACGAGCGGCCAACTCGATAACCGAGCCGGTGAGCGGGCCGAGTTCCGGGGTGCGGCCCGACTCAAGGTCCTGGAGCATCGACGGCTTGTGGAAGCCCGCGCCGCGCGCTCCTTCGAGACGTTTCTCGCGGGACACGCCGATTTGGACGCCGACGGCCAGGGCGGTCTCGTTGACTTCGGCCATGGCTTCGAGGATCAGCGCGGCGGTCGCCGGATACTCGACCATCTCAATCAGCGTCTTGCGCGTGAGAGCGCTCAGCGGGTTGAAGATCGCGTTGCCTAGCAACTTCATCCAGAGTTCGCGGTCGATTGCGTTGCGGACCGGAGACTTAAGCCCGCCGCGGCGAAAGGCGTCCGCCAAGGTCTTGACGCGTTCGCTGCCGGCTCCGTCAGGCTCGCCCAGCGGAAGTCGAATGCCGTGCGTATGGCGAACCACTCCGGGAGCGTCGAGGTGGCAACTGATGTAGACGACTGCTCCCAAGGACTTGTCCAAGGGCATGTGTTGGGCGATGACGCCGCCGGGGTCGACTGATTCGAGACGGGCATCGCCGTCGGGGCGGTACCACCAAGGCAGGCCGTTTTGCGTGCTGACGAAGACGGTGTTTGGAGCGGTGAGCGGCCCGACCAACGGAGCGATCTGGGTGAGGCTGTGCGCCTTAACCCCCAGGATGACGTAGTCCGCCGGGCCGATCTCGGCGGGCGAATCGCTGGCCTTCAGACGGTAGGTCTGGTCACCGAAGTCGTCGCTGATAATACGCAGGCCATCGCGGCGAATCGCCGCCAGGTGCGCACCGCGAGCGACCAAGGAAACATCGCAACCCGCTTCTGATAAGCGGGCGCCCAGCAGAGCGCCGATCGCTCCTGCGCCATAAATTACGACTCGCACCGCAGGTCCCGTCCCGAGGGGCTTAGGTTATCAAAAACTTGTCTGCGGGTTGCGCCGGGGCTAAACGAACTCGATTCCGGCGAGGTACGAAGTACCGATCTGCACGCAATAGCGGATCGTGCCGACTCGGGCTTGACCATTGAACTGGAGACGCACGGAGCGAATCTCGGGCGCGGGGCGGGAAAGCATGACCTGGGCGCCGTCCTGCGTCAGGTTGGTGACTCTTACGGGGCAGCGGACTCGGGTAAGTCCGTCGACCCACTCCAGATCCCCTGGGGTGTTGCAGGGCGTGCGTTCTTGCGACCGGCGGGTTTTGCCGCTGACCGCGAGTTTCAGCCGGTAGCCGCCGCCTGTCGCCACGTATCCTTTGACGTTGTATTTGACGGCGCGCTCGCCGTCTTCGATCCAGACGCTTTCGCCGACGTCCACGTACTCAGGAGACCAGACCGTCGCTTGCTCTTCCTGTTTGTCGATGACCTGAACTTGATGCCGGACCCTGCGCCCAGCCCAGGAGGGCATGCTCAGCACGGCGACGTTTGCGCTGCCCTTACCTGGTTCGCTTTTCGCCCCGCCAGACTGCGGCGCGAAGAAGCCGCGCACTGCGCTGATCAAGTTGATTTGCATTTCGTTCCGGCGCTCGTCAGAGCATCGCCAATGGCTTCACTATGAGGCCGGAACGAAAAAACGGTCAATGGAACCGAGGTACGGCACGGGTTGTTCGACCGTACCAGTGGGGCTAAGGCTTTTAATGTAAGGGGGATTCCTCAGAGCTCCACGCATCGCGGTCGATCAGACCGTCGAGCATCTCGATTCGCCGATCCGATACGAAGGCGGCCGCCTCGGGATTGTGGGTAATCATCAAGATGGTTTGACCGAGCTCCCGATTGAGTTGTTTGAGCGTCGTCAGTACGAGTTCGGAGTTGGCGGTGTCGAGATTGCCGGTGGGCTCGTCCGCCAATAGGATGCGCGGCCGATTGACGATGGCGCGAGCGATGGCGACACGCTGCTGCTCGCCGCCGGATAAAGCGTAGGGCTTGTGATCGAGGCGTTTATCGATGCCCAGGATCTTGACGACTTCCTTGAAATCATCACTAACGGGGCTGTGGTTGCCGGCGATGTCGCGGGCGATCTCGATATTCTCGCGAGCAGTTAACGTCGGTAAGAGATTGAACTTCTGAAAGACGAATCCGACGGCAGTCTTGCGCAGTTCGGTGCGCTGACGCTCGGACATGACGGCGAGGTCTTGCCCTTCAATCAGAACGGAGCCCGAGGTCGGAGGCGTGAGACCGCCGATGACGTGAAAGAGCGTTGACTTGCCGGAGCCGGAAGGCCCGACGATAGCGATGAACTCTCCGGCTTGGGCCACGAGGTCGACGCCGCGTACAGCGTGAACGTCAACCTCGCCCATGTGAAAGGTTTTCTTCAGGCCACGGACTTCAAGAATCGGTTGTGAGGAAGACACAGGTTCTATTATCGGTTGCTGGGCTGCGCGCCTGATTTCGATGCTTCGCCGACTCGCTCCACCGGGACGCCGGGCGGAGGTTCCAGGACAAAAGCGTCAGCGGGCAACGTGGCGTTAATGCCGGGGTCTTGGATGTGAACGACGAGGCTATATCCGTCGACTGGCCGGGTGATGCTGACGGTCGCCGCATAGGGCGCTCCGTCGCTCTCGCGCCAATCGGAATAGGAGGCTTGTGTTACGGCATTGCCTTCGCCGTCGTAGATTTCGAGAATGCCAAGCTTGAGGTCGGCCCGATCGAACCAAAACTTGCGGGTGATGACTTCGTTGTCGCCCTGCTTCTTGCTTAATACGACCACGTGATAGAGCCGCCCGTTTCGAGCCTGGTTGTCGAGAGCAGCTGCTTCGTCGCTCTGCGGCGGGTCAATGAGCAGGGGCTCGACAACATGCTGAGGCCGAATATTCTCGGCTCGCTCGTCGGAGCGTTGGTCCAACGCGGTGGCGCCCTGCAAAAAGCGCTTTCTCCAAACAAGATAGACGCTGAATTCGTTGCGGTCCGAGACCATGTCGAAGGCTGTTTGGTGGGTGACCGGATACTGCGCTTGGATGCGTGCGTGGTCTGGCCGTTCAGCCAAGATGAATCCCCGCACGTCGGTGAGCGTCTTGGCGCGGTCCATGTCGTCGTTGAGAAACGTCAGGCCCATGTTGACCTCGGCGCGCAATGTATGGATCGCGCCGAACCGCTCGATTAGAGGCAATAGCTCGTCCAGCGTCGCGGTGCGGGCGGCAACCAGCGGCGGAGCGATTCTCTGCGTCCGATAGAGGCACCCCGTAGTTGTCGCGGCCAGCGCGAGCAGTAGAGGCAGCGTTCGAAGTTTCAGACGGGAAGACGTAGTCGGGCTGTGACGACGCAACACCCGATTATAACAATCAGTCCGGGTTATGACGGCGTCGAAGAAGGACCCAGTCGGGGAACAATTCGGGCGCCTCGAGCCAAACTCGAAACCATTCCCTCAACTCGGACTTCTCGCGACGCTTCTCATCCGATAAATTGGGGCGGCCCAGCAGGAAGCCGAGTCTCTGTTGACCATGCTGCACCGCGCGGCGGCAATCGGCGGCGCGCGCCGAATCGCCGGCCTGGCGGGCTTGCGCGTATTCGCTGGTCATTTCGATGAGCGACGCCTCGGCGGAGCCGGGGTCGCCGATGTGGACGCGTCCGCGCAAGTCGGGCGCGAACCCGCCGATCGCGCGGCTAATCTCCGCGTCGGTCGCCAGTAGGAGTTCCAGGACGGCCGGGCGGCTAGGCCGAGTGCCGCCTCGTTGCGCGGCGATCTGCCTGCGCAGAGTTTCCAATGCGTCTTGCCCGATCTCGGCCCCGGCATTGCGAGCGACAAACTCGTTGACGACGCTGCGCATCGACGGCTTCTTGCCCTCGCCCGTCACGGCTTTTTGCGGGCGGCGCGCAGGCGCGCTACGGCCGCGTTGTGTTCCCTCAGCGACGAGGAAAAGGAGTGATCGCCTGCGTCGCCGGGGTTGGCGACGAAGAAAATGTAGTCCGAGTCGGCGGGAGACAGCGCCGCGCGCAAGGATTCCTCGCCGGGGTTGGCGATGGGGCCGGGCGGCAAACCGGCATGGACATAGGTGTTGTAGGGATGGGGATCTTTCAGGTCGCTCACGTGGATGGCGCCGCGGTAGCGGTCTTCGACGAGCAGGCCGTAGATGATCGTCGGATCGCACTGCAGCAACATGCCTCGCTGGAGACGGTTGTGGAAGACGGCCGAGATGAGCGGTCTCTCGCTGGGGACGCCGCTCTCTTTCTCGATTAGCGACGCTAGGGTCAACGTTTCATAGGGGCTCAGCTCCGTCTCTACGCCTTGCGAGGCGGCGGCAAAGGCGCGGCGGAAGTTGGCCAGCATCGCGGCAAGGATCTGCTCGCCGGTGGCCGTCTTGGCGAGGCTGTAGGTCTCGGGAAACAGGCAGCCTTCGAGGGATTTCGCCTCGGGAAAGAGATCGTGAATGGGGGCCGGATCTGCGGTGAGCTTCAAAAACTCATCCTCGTCGGCGTAGCCGGCGTCGGCCACTAGGCGGGAAACTTCGAACCTGGTCAGGCCTTCCGGGATGGTCAACGGATGCAGGAAGACGTCGCCCTTGGCGAACTTGGCCAGGATACCCGCAGGCGTATCCGGCGCCGAGAACCGGTACTCGCCGGCCATCAGTACGGCTCCGGGCTTGAGGGCGCGGGCTGCCAGAAAAAGCCAACGGGAGCGGACGACGCCGAGCTGTTCCAAGGCAGCGGCGGTCTCGGCGCCCGCGGCGCCGCGCACATATTCAAAAACCACCGGTTCAGGGAAGTCTCCGTAGGGCTTGTTGATCTCGGAATAGAGATATGCCCCGGCAATCACCGCAGCGACGAGCAGAAACGCGAGTGCTCTACGAATGAAGCGGGCCATCGTTCAGCGAGTTCCCCCGCTTGCCGCCGCGGGCCGGTTCTCGAGGTAGCTTTGGAGGATGAGCGCCGCTGCGACACGGTCGACGTCGCCGGGCCTACGCTTGCCGCCGCGTGCCGCTAGGATTTCCTCGGCCTCAACGCTGGTGAGCCGCTCATCCCATAAAACCAATTCGACGCCGCAACGCTTCGCCAAAGTTCGGCCCAGTTGCTCGGCTTGCGAGGAGGACGGACTGACGTTGCCGTCCAAGTGCAGAGGCGCGCCGACGACCAAGGTGGAGACGCTGTTGTCTGCAATGATGCGGCTCAACTCGCCGAGATCGGTTGCCCGATTCTTGCGATGGAGCGTCGGCAAGGTCTGTACGTAGGCATCGCTCTCATCGGTGATCGCCAGCCCGATGCGGGCCTTGCCCCAGTCGAGCGCGAGCGTGCGGCGTCCAGCGAGCATTCCCGCTGTTATTCTAGCCGGGTTTGCCGACGTTTCCGACGGCGGCTAGACGCTGAACACCGGTACCGGCGATTGGCGGATCAGTGCGTAGCCATCCGCGTGGCCGACTTGAAAGGCGCCATGTTGGGCGGTGCGGCCAATCACCAACGCATCGCAGCGTTTCCCGGTGAGTGCCTCCGTGACGGTATCCATCACAGAGCCGCCTTCGATCACCACATCCGCGTCGACCCCGGTTTTTCCCACGAGTGCGGCGATCTGTTTCGCCGCATTCTCGCGCAGCGCCTTACGCGTCTCGGGATCAATGAAGGAACCCGGGTTGACGTCCTGCGGGACATGAATGACGGTGAGTTTAGCTCCGACGAGTTGGGCTAAGTCACCGGCCCAACTTAGGATGCGCTCGCAGTCGTCCAAGTTACTCAGGCCCAGGGCGCAGCCCACATGGGTGATCTTCGCAGGGAACGCCGCATGCTCTTCCAGATGGGCTCCCGTCACGATCGGAATCGGCATGTCGTGCAATAGCTTGGAGGTAAGCGAGCCAAGCAAGAAGCGTCTGAATCCGCCGCGTCCATGCGTGCCGAGGACGATGAGATCGACGGAGTGGCTTTTTGCGTACTCTTCGATGCGGGTAAGAGGGTCACCGGCTGCTAGAACGCTGGAGGCTTTGGGCGACAACTTGGCTGCTAGGCCCCGGAGTTTGCCTTCCAACTGGTGAGATGCCTCAAGTTGGGTCTTTTCACTCGCATCGATTTGCGACAGAGTTTGATAACCCGCATGTGCCTCCAGCGAAGGCTCCACATGCAAAACCGTCAGGGCGGCGCCGAAAACTTCCGCCAAGCGAGCCGCTTCGACCGCCGCGGCGTCGGAGCGTTCGGAAAAGTCTACGGGCGTGAGGATGTGCTTGATAGACAGCATGGTCAACCTTCCTTTTCGTCTCCTAATTGTGCACGTTTTGGGCCATTCTGGTGGGCGCCAAACAACGCTGGAGGGCGATCCTGTTCCGTTCATTGACACCTTCGTCGCGGCGGTGCTAGCTTGAGGGTCTTTTCTCCCTCGATGGCCGCCGACGCCACAGAAGCAACGCTTAAGAAGACTCCACTGAACGCCGTTCACCGCTCCGCGGGAGCGCGGATGGTGGATTTTGGCGGCTGGGACATGCCGGTAGAGTACTCTGGCCTAGTCGCCGAACATATGGCCGTCCGCCGCTCGGTCGGGCTGTTTGACGTCAGCCACATGGGCGAGATCGAAGTCGCTGGACCGCAAGCGCTTGATCTAGTTGAGTTGGCCACTTCAAACCGGGCCGCTAGCCTCAAAGACGGGCAGGCTCAGTACAGCGGACTGCTAAACGAGCGAGGCGGATTCATCGATGATTTGCTCGTCCACCGGTTTTCGGACGAGCGTTTCTTCCTGTGCGTGAATGCCGGCAACCAAGACACGGACTTCGAGCAGATTCAATCGCTTAATCAGTTGGCAGGGACGGACGTGCAATTCGTGAGCGACCGTTACGCACAGATCGCCGTTCAAGGGCCCAAGGGCTTGGCGACGCTGCAGAAGCTGACCGATACTCCGCTGAGCGACATTCGCTACTACTGGTTCACCGAGGGCAAAGTATCGGGTGCGCCGGCGATCATCGCGCGCACGGGCTATACCGGCGAAGACGGCTTCGAGATCTACGTGGCGCCGGACGAGGCCGAACGCTTGTGGGACGCTTTGCTGAAGGCCGGCGCCGAGTTTGACATTATTCCCTGTGGGCTGGGCTGCCGAAATACGCTGCGGCTGGAGGCGGCGATGGCGCTGCACGGCCACGAGATCAGCGAAGACATCACGCCCCTCGAAGCGGGTCTTGGCTGGATCGTCAAGCTCAATAAGGGCGACTTCGTGGGCCGCGACGCGTTGCTCAAGCAGAAGCAAGACGGCGTGCCGCGCAAGCTCGTGGGATTTGAAATGAGAGGGCGGGGAATCGCCCGGGACGGCTACCCTGTGATGAGGGGAGACGAGCCGGTCGGCTTTGTGACCAGCGGATCGCCGGCGCCCTTCCTCGACAAGAACATCGGCATGGCTCTGTTGCGAACCGATGTCGCCAAGAGCGGCGGCATGATCGACATCCAAGTGCGTACCCGAGGGGTTGAGGCCGAGATCGTGCCGCTGCCTTTCTACTCGCGAAAGAAGGACTGAGAGACGAGTTATGTATCCGAAGGACTACCGCTACACCAAGGAACACGAGTGGGTGAGCGTCGCCGGGGATGTTGCCACGATCGGCATCACGTCCCACGCGCAGGATCAGCTGGGCGACGTCGTCTTTGTCGAGTTGCCTGCTGCGGACGCCAAGTTACACGCGGGACAGACGTTCGGAACGGTCGAGTCCGTCAAGGCTGTCTCGGATATTTACTCGCCGATTAGCGGAGACGTCGTCGAGATCAACGAAGCGCTGATCGATGCGCCCGAGAAGATCAACGAAGATCCCCACGGCGACGGCTGGCTGGTGAAGGCCAAGCTGGCCAACAAGGCGGAGTTGGACTCGCTCATGTCGGCCGAGGACTACCAACAGTACGTCGCAGCCGAGACGGAGTCCTAATCGCTTGCGATACCTTCCGAAGAGTCCTCAAGAACGCGAAGAGATGTTGCGGTCGCTGGGTCACAGCACGCCGGAAGGTCTGTTTGCTCATTTGCCGTCCGAACTGCGGCTGAACCGCCCGCTGGATATCCCGGACGGAATCTCTGAGTACGAGATCATCGACTACTTCAAGGCGCGAGCCTCGGAGGGTGCGGCTGATTATTCGTCGTTCCTCGGCGCGGGTTCGTATCGTCACTTTCGCCCGGTGGTGATCGATGCGCTAGTGACGCGCGGAGAGTTTTTGACTTCCTACACGCCTTATCAGGCTGAGATTTCGCAAGGCGTACTGACGGCAATTTTTGAATTCCAGACGATGGTGGCGCAGCTGACCGGCATGGACGTCGCCAACGCTTCGATGTACGACGGCTCGACCGCTACGCCAGAGGCGGCCATGATGGCCATGCGCATCACGGGACGCGATAAGTTGCTGGTCGCCGGGTCGCTGCACCCGGAGTACAACGAGGTTCTCGACACGTACTTGAAACATCTCGAGGCGCCGCGCCAGCAGGTAAAGTACGACGCCGAGAGCGGACAACTGGATCTCGACGATCTTGAGTCGCAACTCGACGATCAGACTGCGGCGCTAATTGTGCAGTCGCCGAACTTCTTCGGCATCGTCGAGCAGATCGACGAGATCGCCGAGCGCGTGCATCTCCACGGCGCGTTGCTGATCGTCATGTTTACCGAATCGGTGGCCATGGGGATCGTGAAGCCGCCGACGGCTGCCGATATTGTCGCTGGAGAGATGCAGTCGTTTGCGCATCCACCTTCTTTTGGCGGACCTTCCTGCGGCGTGCTGGCGGCGAAGAGCAAGTTCATTCGCCAGATGCCGGGAAGATTAGCGGGTGAGACGGTCGACGCGGACGGCAGACGGGCGTTTTGCTTAACGCTATCCACCCGTGAGCAACACATTCGCCGGGCGAAGGCTACGTCGAATATCTGTACGAATCAGGCGCTCGTCGCTTTGATGGCGACCGTCTATATGACGGTTTTCGGCAAGGCGGGCTTGCGCGAGCTAGCAGAGCAGAACATCGCCAAGGCCCGCTACCTGGAGACGGTATTGCGGGCGAGAGGTGCAGCGTTGGAGTTCACAGGGCCGTACTTCAATGAGTTTGTGGTTCGTCCCATGGGGGGCACGGCGGCGGACGTGAACCGTCGCGCACTCGCCAAGAAAGTCGTCGGCGGCTACGAGCTGAAGGGGCCGCTCGAAGGTGCAATGTTGGTCTGTGCCACAGAGATGAACCGCCAGGAAGAGATGGATCGCTTCGCGGAAGCGTTCTAACGGTGCAGCCATGATTAAGAAAGTAAGACCGCACCAAACGCAGAACGAACCGCTCATCTTCGAACGCTCGTCGCCCGGCAAAGACGGCTACCAGTTACCGGCGCTCGACGTACCCGTCGTGGATCCCGAGGAAGCGCTCGGGGCGGGGAACGTTCGCACGGAGATTCCGCACTTCCCGGAAGTGAGCGAAGTCGACGTCATTCGCCACTACACGCGGCTTTCGACTTGGAACTACGCCATCGACCTGGGGCTCTATCCGCTAGGCTCTTGCACGATGAAGTACAACCCGCGCGTCAACGAGCACGTCGCGCGCTTGGACGGCATCGCTTGGGCGCATCCCTATCAGCCCGAACACTTGGCCCAGGGGGCTTTGCGAATCCAGCACGATTTGGAGATGTATCTGGCCGAGATCACCGGCATGGATGCCGTCACGCTGCAACCGGCTGCGGGAGCGCATGGCGAGCTAACCGGCATCTTGATGATCCGGGCCTATCTTGAGGCGCAGGGCGACGCGCGCAAGACCGTGTTGATTCCCGACTCGGCGCACGGCACGAATCCCGCCACGGCCGCGATGGCCGGCTACGAAGTGAAGGAAATCCCTTCGACCGAACGCGGCCTCATCGATTTCGCCGCGCTCGAAGCCGCTGTCGACGACACGACGGCGGCCTTGATGATGACCAACCCCAACACGGTCGGCATCTTCGAAGAAGACATCGCCAAGGTGGCCGAGTTGTTGCACTCGCGCGGCGCACAGCTCTACATGGACGGCGCCAATATGAATGCGCTCGTCGGTTGGGCGCGGCCCGGCGACTTCGGCGTCGACGTCATGCACTTGAACCTGCACAAGACGTTCTCGACGCCGCATGGCGGCGGAGGGCCCGGAGCGGGCCCGGTTGCCGTCAAGTCGCACTTGACGCCGCATCTTCCGCTGCCGCGCGTGGTGAAAGACGGCGAGACGTACAAGACGGTCACCGAGGCGCCCGGGTCGATCGGACGCGTTCGCGCGTTCTACGGCAACTTCGGCGTCCTGGTGCGAGCCCTGGCTTATACCTTGGCGCACGGCGGCAACGGACTGAAGAACGCGACCCTCGATGCGGTGTTGAACGCCAATTACATCCGCAAGGGTATCGAAGATCTCTATCACTTGCCGTACAAGTCGCCGGCGATGCATGAAGTAGTGTTTTCCGATCAGAAGCAGACCAAGCAGGGCATCAAGACCGGCGATATTGCCAAGCGGCTGATCGACTACGGCTTCCATCCCTATACGGTGAGCTTCCCGCTGATTGTGCACGGGGCCTTGATGATTGAGCCGACCGAGACGGAGAGCCGCCAGGAACTGGATCTGTTCATCGACGCGATGCGCTCGATCGCGGCAGAAGTCGAGTCCGATCCGGAACTGGTGAGGAGCGCGCCGCACTCAACGCGCACCAGCCGGGTGAACGAGACGCTGGCGGCTCGCAATCCAATTGTGAAGTGGGAACCGCCCGCCGCCGAATAAACCGGTCGGCGGCCGCGGTTCTATACACTGTGGGCTTCGATGAGACGCGATCTGCTCATCCTGCTGGGCCTCGTCCTGCTCATTCGCCTGCCGTTCATCGCGCAGGCGATTCAGGGCGATGACGTCTTCTATCTGATCTTCGCCAACAACGCGTTGGCCGATCCGCTGCACCCGCTGGATACGAGCTTCCGCTTGCAAGGTAAGGTCGTATGGGGGGCTGGACACACGCGGCCCCCGGGAGTCGCTTGGACGTTGGCGGCACTGCTGGCGGTGCTGGGCGGCGTGCGCGAGATTGCGTTGCACGCGGCGTACATCGGGTTCTCGCTGCTAGCCGTTTTCTCGGTCTTCTTCCTGGCGCGGCGGTTCACGGAGCGACCGCTGTGGGCGGCGTTAATCTTCGCCTCGGTGCCGGCCTTTGTGATCAACGGCAACAAGTTGGAGTCAGATATTCCGTTGCTGGCGTTCATTGCCCTGGGTGGGGCCCTGCTGGTGCACCGCCGATATGTCCTCTCTGCTTTGGCGATGGCTGTCGGCGCATTCTTTGGCTATCAGATCGTATTCCTCGTCCCGGTCTTCGCGCACTGGGCATGGTATCGCGACCGGACCCGGACGACGGCTTGGCTAGCGGTTCTTGCGGCTCCCGCCGCTCTCGTGTTGTGGCAACTGGCCGAACGGGCCACGGTCGGCGCGGCGCCGGTGGAAGCTCTGGCCGTCTACGCCCAGAGCTACGACTTGCTCTTCACCGAGCGCAAGTTGCGCAGCGCTGCGGCTCTGCTCGGGCACTTGGGGTTCATGTTGTCGCCGGTGTTGATCGTCGTAGGCTGGCTTTGGCGCGGACCGGCATTGTTGGGCATCGGCTTGTTGGGCGGCGTCGCGGCGGGATTCTCTCTGGCGGGCTACTCCTGGGGCGAGCGTGCCCTCTATGGTCTCGCTGTGGGCTGCGCCTGCGCCATCGTGGGACTTGCCCTGCGGCTCGTGGCGGAGCAGCGCGAAGAGGACGAAGGTTTCCTGGCCGCGTGGGTGCTGGTCTGTTTTGGCGGCGCGTTGGCGCTCTTCTATGCCGGCTCAGCCCGCTATCTGCTTCCCCTGGCGCCGGCTCTGGCGATCCTGGCGGCGCAACGCGTCTCCTCGAAGGCTTGGCTCGCCGCGGGTGTGATCTGCAACCTGGCCCTGGGGCTTGCGCTGGCAGGGGCGGAGTACAGCTACGCCGGGCAGTACAGGTCTTTCGTCCAGGACTTGCGCCCCGACGTCGCGGGCAAGCGCATTTGGACGAACGGCGACTGGGGATTGCGGTATTACCTGGGGCAGTTGGGAGGCGAGCCGCTGCTGGCCGGCCAAGAACTGCCCAGCGGCTCCGTGCTGGTTACCAGTGAACTCTCTGCGGCGATCCCGATCGGATTTTCCGGCTCACGCCAACCCATTCTGACCAGGGAGATCGCGACAGGACTCATCCCCTTGCGGACGATTGGCCGCGGCTCGGGGTCCGGCTATTCCTCCAGCGAATTCGGCGTGTTGCCTTTCGGCATCGGCGGCGGCGTGATCGACCGGCTCGAAGCTGACGAATTGGGTTTGCCGGAACCGACGGACAGCTATCTGCTCATGAATTCTCCGGCGGCGGATCGCCAGTTGTTGTCAGGATTCTACGAGGTTCAAAGCGACGCTTGGCGCTGGATGGGGCCGAGCGGCTCGGCGATGCTAGCCATTCCCGAATCGGTCGGGAGCTTTAAATTGGACCTCTACGTGCCGGACAATTCGCCGGCGCGGCAGGTGAGAGTGGAGGCAGGAGGCCGTTTGCTGCTGGAGCGAACCCTAGATGGCCCAGGCGGCCATGTGATCGAAGCGCCGATTCAGCGGCCGCCGGGCGACGCTGCCCGAATCGTCATTCGCGCCCAACCCGCGTTCTTTCCGCCGGGCGACGAACGGGAGTTGAGTATTGTGGTCAATTCCTTCGGCTTTGGGCCGTAGCCAAAAGTTAAGGGCGGCCCCCGAAAGGGCCGCCCCGAGAAGTGTCCAACGCTTAAGGAAAGCGCTTACGCAGCGGCGGCAGCGGACACGACCGAAGCCATGCGGCTGAAAATGGTCGAGATGCTGTCGGAGATGCCCGGCAACAGGGCGCCAGCGGCAACGGCGATGAAACCGGCGAGCAACGCGTACTCGACCATGTCCTGGCCCTTGCGGTCCTTAACGAGGCGAACGATCAATTGTTGAATCTTAAGCATGTGTTTTGTCTCCAAGGTAGATGTTGTTCAAGAGGATGTAGTGCTTGTCGGTTCGTGTTTGGTTCGGACTGACAAAACGATGTTGGGGTCAGTGCGCCGAATTGGGCTATGGACGTCTAGTACCGTTTTGATGTCGGTATATCCACCTATGACCCAGGGGCTTGGCGACATATGAATTCTCGCGCGCCTAGACGCGAAAAGGGCGGCCCCGAAGGGCCGCCCTAGACTCTTGTCGCTTGGTAAGAAACTCTTACGCAGCGGCGGCAGCGGACACGACCGAAGCCATGCGGCTGAAGATCGTCGAGATGCTGTCGGAGATGCCCGGCAACAGAGCGCCAGCGGCGACGGCGATGAAGCCGGCGAGCAGCGCGTACTCAACCATGTCCTGACCTTTACGGTCCTTAACTAAACGAACGAACAGTTGCTGAATCTTAAGCATTGGTGTCTTCTCCCTCTGTCTAAAAAATGATTGGCTTGAGAGTTACAAGTCTTGCGGCTAGGCCGCATCAACCTTACGTGCCAATCATGCTGGACAGCCGAAGAGACCGGCTATGGGTAGCTAGTACCCTTTTTAGTCGGGGATATTCCCGTATGCCTCTTTAGGGACAGGGTAGTAATACCCTGTCCCTGGATTCGAGTAAGTAGCAGATTCTAAATGGGTTAGTCGCCAGATTGAAGCTGGACGAGCGGCTGTTTCGGGCCGCCGGAAGAACTTGGTACTTGAGGCCCGCGGAAGAAATCGAAGGCCGACACTTTGTGAACACAGGACACCGTGCAGTGCGGCGCGCATTCTTTCTCAAGCGAGTAGGCCCGCCGCACGTCTTCGACGGTGTAATCGGCGAGGGGAGTGCCGGGGAATCCGCGCTGCTGAGAACAGTAGTGGACCAGGCCGTCTTCGCAGATGTAGAGGTAGCGGGCGCCAGCGCGGCAGCGCCAGTCGTTTGGCTTGCCCGCGGCGATGTTTGTCTGAAAAAAGTCCAATCGGGCGTAGGAGCGCTTGCTTAGGCGGCGGATACGCTCCCAGACGTCCCGCTCGACGCCGGAGAGCGGCTTGAGTTGGCCCGCGCCGTCGTGGATGATGCCCACGGTTGAAGTGAAGCCAAGATCCACGGCTCGTTTGGCGATGACGTAGGCATCCTCGGCGTTCTCGATGCCGCCGCCGACCACGGAGTTGATATTGACCTCGAAATCGGCGTGCTCGGCCATCCACTCGAGCTTCTTGTCGAGCACCTTGAGGCTCTTTTTCGAGATGTCGTCCGGCTTGACGTTGTCGATCGAGATCTGGGCGTACTCAAGGCCCGCGTCGTTGAGGCGTTTAATGCGGTCCGGCACCATGAAATACCCGTTGGTAATCAGGCTGGCGATGGCCCCGCGCCGACGGACATGCGCCAGCAGGTCGTCCAACTCCGGGTGCAGCAACGGTTCTCCGCCGCTCATGGTGATGATCGAGACCCCTAGGTCGGCCAGTTTATCGACCCGCCGTTTGAGTTCCTCGATCGGGACCGGGTTCGATACGTGGTCGTATTCGTTGCAGTAGGCGCAGGCGATGTTGCAGCGGCGCGTCGGAATCATCTGCGCCAACGTGGGTTTGTCCGTGTTGGTCAGTCCCCGCCATAGCATGCGCGTCTCCCGCAATTTGCGGTGGACGTGCAGGCGTTTCCGGCGGATGTTGGTGCGGAAGTCGACAGCCATACGGCACCCCAAGTATAGCGGCTGCCGCGTCGCTTTCGCGCCCGCGAGGACGGGGGATTTAGGCTGACGTGGTCGTTTGAGAAGCGCGCAGCTTGTCCATCGTCCGGACCATCTCGGTCACCTCGGCGTCAGGTATAGAGCCGAGCAAGCGGCCATAGATCGCTTCCATGGCGCCGTCGAGGGCATCGATGAGCGACTTGCCCTCGGGAGTGATGCGGCACAGTACCTGTCTACGATCACCGGCACAACGCTCACGGTGGACCCAGCCGCGCCGTTCGAGCTTATCCAGCAGCCGTGTGATGCCCGGAGTCTGTTCGATCATCCGCTTGCGGATCTCCAGCGTGGGGAGGGGCGTTTTGCCTGCGCCGCGCAGGATTCGCAGCACGTTGTACTGCTGCATGGTGATTCCCGCCGGTTCCACGACGCTGGAAATCAAGCGCCGAACCAAGTCGGTGGTCTTCAGGAGACCCACTACCGCTTCATGTCGAATCGAATGAAACGGCTTGTTCTGGTGTATCTCGTACTTGAGAGATCCGGTACCTTCGGGCATGCTCCCCCATCGTCCCTTTACGTGGAGGCGCTGTCAATACGTCGGCGAGGCGTGTCGCCTCGACACACTCGAAGTGTCCCAAATGCGGTCGTCCGCCGCTGTAAATTCTGCAAATGAAGCGTCAGAGGGCGCGATTGCGTTTGGCTATATTCTTGCTAGAGGGGTGCCTGACCGCATAATGGGGTTGGCTGTTCCGGGCCGACCGCGGTTGAGAATGCTGCAATTTAGGCGAGCGCTAGTCGCCCTGTTGCTGTGCACGTGGTGCATGGCCGGGCTGGCGTACGCCCAAACGGGGACTGCCGCCCAAGTCGTGGAGGCCCAAGGCTCGGTTTCCGTTTTGCGTGACAACCAGGAATGGGCGCTTTTCCCCGGCAATCTCGTCCAGCTTGGGCAAACGATCATCACCGGACCCGATGGCTTCGCCACGTTGGAAGTTTCGGACGGGAGTTCATTCCTCGTCTACCCGGACTCCAAGGTCGTTTTCCGCAAAAATCCCGGAAGTCTTCGCGACCTGATCGATTTGTTTCTGGGGCGCGTCAAGATCCATATCAATCGATTAGGCGGCGAGCCCAATCCGACGCGTGTCTACACGCCGACGGCGGTGATCTCGGTGCGCGGCACCACGTTTGAAGTCTCGGTCGACGAATCCGAAGTGACGACGGTATTCGTTGTGGAAGGATCAGTTGGGGTTCGCCACCAGTTGCTGCCCAGTTCCCGGGAAACCGTTCTGGAAGCAGGCCAAAGTCTGGTCGTCGATCCGCTCGTTCCCTTGGCTAAGGCCGGAGTCGACGGCGCCGGAGTCGCCAAGGCGGCGGAAGATGTCGTGAGAGTCGCAGCATCGCTGTGGCGGCGCATCGGACAGGGTTCTCCCGGCGGCGGAGGCGGCGCGTCAGGCGCGGGCGGCGGAACTACGCCTCCATTGCCGACCGACGACAAGGCCCCGGATCCACCGCCGCCGCCTCCGCAATAAGGGCTGCTGAAAACGCGAAAGGCCGACTCAAGAGAGTCGGCCTTTGCTTGTTTCGAGAGCTGTGCTCCTACTGCATGAAGAACGAACTGAGCGCCAGCGCGCCGATCAGCGCCAAGAAGAAGTACACCACGTACATCTGCATCTGGATCGCCTTTACTTCGGAACCAGCGATTCCTGAAGAGATCTTCTCGGCGAGTTTGCCTAAGAAATTCTCCGAGACTCCCGGACCGGAGCCGTTCTGTTGAAGCTCGGTTAGCTGCTTACGGAGTTCAGCAATCTCAGCCATCGCCGCTTCCGAACTCTGGCCGCCGCCTGCGGCGCTCGCTCCGCCTTCTTCGATCTGCGCCAAGCGTCCATCGATCTCTTCGTAGCGTGCAATGAGTTGTTCGGTGATGTGCGAAGACGGTCCGTCGGCTTCTCCGGAAGAAGCGCCCGACTGTTCCAAGTAGCTCAGCCTTTCGACAATACTCTGCAACTCGGAGCGCGGCATTCCGCCGTTCTCGGCGACCTTCGCCTCCAGCCGCTCAATGCGCTCGTTCAGTTCCTCGCTCAGCGCCGTCGCCGATCCGCCCTGTCCGCTGTCGCCGTTACGTTCCAAGGCCTGCACACGCATGCCGATTTCATGGAGGATATCGGCGGTCGCGCTGTCGCCGGCGCCGGATGCGCCGGAGTTGACCAACTGGTCGACCCGTTGGCGGAGTTCCGCGATGGCGTCTGCTTGGTCGCTGCCCGAAGCCGGCTCGAGCGTTTCGAGCTTTGCGATCCGTTCGAAGGCTGCCGGAGCCGAAGACTCCAACAGTGCCAGCCGTTCGTCGATTTTAGTAATCGCCTCGGAGGCCGGCTCTGCCGATCCCTCACGCAACTGGCTGGTCAGCCCAGCGACGCGCTCGCGCAGTTCGTTGATTTGATTCGTCAGGCCGCTCGATCCGCCGGTGAGTTCCAGCTGGTCCAGCCTGCTCGACAGGCGATCGAGTCGTCCATCATCCGCGGACGAACTCGGCTGTTCGGCTTGTAGCTCCAGAGCCCTCAAGCGAGCCGTCAACTCTGCCAGTCTGCCGTCGTTCTCGGCGGCGCCGGATGTCTCGATGGCCGCCAGCTTAACCCTCAACTCCTCAACGCCCGACTCGCCGGCCGGCAGCTCGTCCAGCTTGGATTCGATCGCGGCAATGCGACTGTCGTAGACGGTGCCGTCCGGAATCGTCGAGAAGCGCTCCGAGAGTGCGTCGCAGCGTTGGCGCAGTTCGGCCACCGCTTCGCCCGCGTCAGGGGACTGTTCGTTCTGTGCCTCCAGCGCGGCCAGACGCTGTTGTAGAGACTGCACGGCGTCGGACGCCGACTGCGCCTCAATGGCCTCCTGCAGTTGGTCGACGCGAGCCGACAACAGGTCGTTCAGCTGACTCGGCGCAGAATCCGAAATCTGACTCTCCAGATCGGCCACCTTCTGGCGCAGTTCCGTGAGAGTGCTGGAGGCCGCCGTGCCTTCCAGCTTGGCGGCCAGTTCCTCGACTTTCGCAGCCAGCGCTTCAAGCCGGGCTGCGCTCTGATCGTCCGGTTCTGACTGTTCCAGTTGCGACAAGCGGGCCGTGAGTTCTTCGATCTCGCTCTTGTCGGAGACCTCCGCGAGACGGCTCTCCAACTGGTCGAACTTGCCCGACCAATCAGGCTGAGTTTGTGCTTGCGCGTCGGTCAGCTGTTGGCGCAGGTCAGCGAGTTCCGCCGCCACTTTCTCGGAGGCGTCGCGGGCCGCGGCCTGCAACTCTTGGATCTGTCCCGTCAGCGTTTCGCTGTCGAACGCTTGTTGCGCCCGTCGCAGCGAACCTTCGACCGAAGCGATGCGCAAAGCCATCTCGTCGGTGCGCGGATCCGTGTGCGGGACAGACGTCCTGCGCCGAAGCTCCTCGATCTGCTCCGACAGGCGTTCTACGCGGCTGTCGGGACCGCGGCCTCCAGAGCTCTCCAAGGCGGCAAGACGATGGGCGATCTCGTTGATCAACGGATCACTGGCGTCTTCGCCTATCTTCCTTTCCAACTCCGAGAGCCGCAAATGAATCGCGTCAAGGCGGGCTGGAGGCTGCGCCGATCCTTGTTGCTCGTTGGCGAGGTTGGAGATCTGCTGCTTCTGGGCTTGGATCTCTCCCCGCAGTTGGCGCAACGTCTCCTCGTGCAGGAACTGGGCCTCCTGCAACGCCTTGTACTGGGAGGAGATCAGCGAATCCCCTTCCGGGCCGTTGCTCTCGCTCGGGCGGGCCGGGAACGCGGGTAATTCCTGCGTCTCTCCCATGGCAGGGTGGCGGACTGTCGTGTCGGTCTCGTTCGGCAAAGTGATCCTCCGGCTGTCAGACCTCCCAGGCGATCTCGCGTCGCCGTCGCGTGACGGGCGCGCGTCCTAGCTGTCAGCCTGTTCCGAGTGTCACGGCGCGTTCTCGGGCGGCCAATAAGCGTCTTATCCTAATTCCCCCTCCGGAGAAAGCTTACGGCCCCGCCGGATCCGGGAAGAGCGCAGGCGGCCAAGTGGCACAAAGGTTGGAAGATCGCCGAAACCGTACGCACCTCGGAGGAATCTGTAATTCAAGGCGGCATCGACTGCTAGAATCTAGGTTCTATTCCTTAGATAGATGAGCAACAGCACTCCAACATCGAATCCTTCGAGTCAGCGGGGCGAGGGAGATTTCGAATTTCACGACGCCGGGACTAAGCGGACTTTCGGCGACGTCATGAAGAAGCCCTCGACGATCATCAGTATCGTCCTGGGAGTCGCTATCGTCGGTCTCGTCATCTGGCTCCAGCAACGGGCGATCTCCACCAATCTTCCTGCGCCAAAGGTGAGCTATGTGCTGTTGCCCAACATTGGCTTGACCGAAGGCGTCCCCATCGCCATCAAGATCAACCAAGTCGCCGTCTTCCAAATCAGCGATCCGCTCGCCGCCGGCGGCAGCGCCGACCGTGCACGCGAGATCGTTGAGAACTTGGAGGGCGCGATCCAGGATCTGGTCGACGCTCCGGGCCGGGAAATCACGCTCGATGAGAGCGGAGACTACCCGACGATCATTCAGATGGCGCCCGACGGCACGGGCGTCCGCAACATCGTTCAGCCCAACGCCGATGACTTAATCCTGGCCGGAATCGAAGATCCTAAGGCGGTCGCCAGGATCTGGGCGGAGCGGCTTACCGATACGCTCAAGGCGCTGATGTTTGCCGAGCCTCCGGAATTCACGCAGGGAAGGGAGTTCGGACACGCCCTGGACACCATGCTCTTAGGAGCCCGCGGCGAGCGCGGCGCGATTTCCGATAAGTCCTTGGATGAGTCGTTCGAGCGGCTTACCGACGAGGAGAAGCTCTCCCTGACCGAGTTGCCTCCGCGACCCGGCGTGACGGCAGAAGCGGGTGCTGTGCCGCCCACTCAGCCCTGATCTTCCAGCAGCGCCAGGAATCGTTCGACCTCGGACTCGGTGTTGTAGAAGTGTGGCGCCGCGCGGATGTAGCCTTTTCGCGCCGATACGGAAATTCGATTTGCGGCTAGCCGCTGCCTCGTCACTTCCGTGTCCATCCCGTCTTTGCGGAAACTGACGATCCCCGAGCCGGTCGACCGGCTGCGAGGCGCGGCCAACTCGAAGCCGCGATTGGTGACGTGGTCCACTATGCGATCGGTCAGGTCGAGGACGCTTTCCGACATCGCTTCCACGCCCGCTTCCAGAAACAACTCAATCGAAGCCCGCAGGCCGAAGCAACCGATCGTGTTCAACGTGCCGCATTCGTAGCGTCCGGCGTCCGGCCGCAGGTCTTCTTCGGTGCTGTGCTGGGGGAAGCCGCGCACGTTGGTCCAACCGAATTCCACCGGCTCGACTTGCGGCATCAGTTCGTGATCGATGTAAAAGATTGCGCAGCCTTCCGGACCCAACAGCCACTTGTGGCCCGAGGCGGAGAGCGCGTGAATGCCGCTGCGTTTGACGTCGACTGGAAACGGTCCAAGCCCTTGCACCGCGTCCACCACGAACAAACAGCCGCGCCGTCTGCATATCTCGCCCGCCGCGTCGAGGTCCAAACGGAAACCGCTCAGGTACTGCACGAAACTCACCGCTAGCAGCCGGGCGCCCTCGCAGGCCTGGTCCAGCTCGTCCAAATCGATACAGCCGCCGCGCAGCTCAAGCCATCGCAGCTTTACGCCGTGCCGCTCTAACCGGGCCCAAGGGAAGTAGTTAGCCGGAAACTCGCCTTTGACGGCGACCACGACGTCGCCGGGCCGCCAGTCTAGGCCGTTGGCCACGAAGCTCAACCCCTCGGATGTATTCTTCGTGACGGCAATCTCCGCGGCATCTGCGCCGATCAGCCGCGCGGCAGCCTTTCGCAGTCCCGCGACGGCCTCCAACCAACCCGTCCAGTTGCAGCCGCCCGCTTCCATCTGGTCCGTCGCCATGCGTTGCATGGCTTCGGCCGACCGTCGCGGCAGCGGGCCGGTTGCGGCATGATTCAAATAGATGAAACGATCCCGCACCGGGAATTCGTCCAAATAGGCGGGTAGGTTCATTCGGCAGAGCGGCGCGGGCCGGACTTCGAGTTTACCGGACTTGTTGCGGGGCTTATACTGAGAGCGAATTGCGCAGGCGGAGGATCCGAGCAATGAGAGTGATGACGGAGCGTCTTGTCGTGACGGTTCTGAGCTTGGCCCTCGCCCTGCCTGTGTACGCCGCCGACAAAGATAACAAGAACAAGGGCGGCAAGAAAGACCCCGACGCAATCGGCGAGCGCGATGTCGACGGCGGCCTCAACTTCTACTCGCTTGAGAAAGAAATCGCCTTGGGCAAGAGCATGGCTCAGCAGGTCGAGCGTAACTCTCGCATCATCGACGATCCGATCATCTCTGAGTACATTAATCGCGTCGGCCAGAACCTCGTCCGTAACTCGGACGCGAAGGTTCCCTTCACCATTAAGTTGGTCGACGACGATGAGGTCAACGCCTTCGCCCTTCCCGGCGGCTTCTTCTTCGTGAACACCGGCCTGTTCCTGCGAGCCGACAACGAAGCCGAGCTCGCCGGCGTCATGGCCCACGAAATCGCCCACGTTGCGGCGCGCCACGGCACCAAGCAGGCGACGCGCGGACAACTGATCAATTACGCTTCGA
The DNA here is from genome assembly GCA_963805925.1 of uncultured Acidobacteriota bacterium. GTDB lineage: Bacteria > Acidobacteriota > Terriglobia > Bryobacterales > UBA6623 > CAMPKL01. The sequence goes on along the minus strand of CAWDWB010000009.1, from coordinate 574,988 downwards.
TTCCGCTGATCTTCTTGGGCGGCTGGACCGGTTACGGCATCCGCCAAGCTGCGTCGTTCGCCATCCCGATGGGCTTCTTGCAGTTCTCCCGCGGCGCGGAGTCGGAAGCCGATTTGCTCGGTCTGGAGTACATGTACAAGACCGGCTACGATCCGACCTCCTTCGTTGACTTCTTCGAGAAGCTGCTTGCTGACCAGAAACGCAAGCCGGGCACGCTCTCGACTTTGTTTTCGAGTCACCCGCCGACCGGCGACCGCATCGCGAAGACGCAGGAGCGTATCGAAGAGCTGCTCCCCGCAAGACCGCAGTATGTCGTCACGAGTTCCGAATTCCTCGACGTGCAAGCTCGTCTGGCCGCTCTCACCCGACGGACGAAGTCGCAGGACGATAAGGACGAGGAAGGCAAGCCCACCCTGCGGCGCAATCCGTCCGACGAGACGATCCCCGTAGACGGTGAGCCCTCTGATCAACCGGACGAAGACGAACGGCCGACGCTCAAGCGCCGCTAAACCGATTCGCCGTCTAATCTTGATGAAGCTCCGCCGTTAGGCGGGGCTTTCCGTTTGCGGAACAGGCGCAGCAGAATCTTCTCGGCCTCTAGAGCCCAAAACGTCGCGCTGCTGGCAGCCAGGCAGATCGCTAAATCGGCGGCCGTCAGTGAGACGGTCTCGAAAATCTCCTGTAACGGCGGCGCATAGACGACGGCCAACTGCAGTAACGCCGACACGCCGATCGCCGCGGCGAGGTAGGGATTCGAGAACACCCCGATGGCGAACAGCGATTTGTGTTCAGAGCGAACAGCTAAGGCCAGACCCAGCTGCGAAAGGGTCAAAGTCGTGAACAGCATCGTCTGCCAGTTCGTTTCTCCCGCCTGCCAATAGAACCAGCCCACAGCCAAAGAAACGGCGCCCATCAGCAACCCGATCCATAGAATGTCCCTGCCGGCGCCTCGGCTGAAGACGCTTTCCTCAGCCCCATAGGGCGGCCTGTCCATCACGTCCTTCTCGGCCGGTTCCACTCCGAGCGCCAATGCAGGCAAGCCGTCCGTGATCAGATTCATCCACAAGATTTGCAGCGGAAGCAGCGGCAATGGCAAGCCGAACAACGGACCGCAGAGCATGACCCAGAGTTCTCCCGAGTTCGCCGATAGCAGGAACTTGACGAACTTGCGTATGTTGTCGAATATGACCCGGCCTTCCTCGACGGCCGAGACGATCGTGGCGAAATTGTCGTCCCGCAAGACCATGTCCGCCGCTTCTCGGGAAACGTCGGATCCGGTCAGGCCCATGGCGACTCCGATATCGGATCGCTTGAGCGCGGGGGCGTCGTTGACTCCATCGCCGGTCATCGCCACAACCTGGCCGCGGCTTTGCAGCGCTTCGACGATGCGCAACTTGTGTTGCGGCGAAACCCTGGCATAGATGCCGATGTGCTCGACTTTCTCTTTGAGTTGAGCATCGTCCAGCTGGTCCAAGTCGGCGCCCCGCAACAGCTCGCCGCCTTCGCCGATACCGAGTTCGTCCGCGATGTGCCGCGCCGTGGCCGGGTGGTCACCGGTGATCATCACCGTGCGGATTCCGGCGCGCCGGCAAGCGGCGACTGAGGCCTTGGCTTCCTCCCGAGGCGGGTCCATCATTGCGGTGAGACCCAGAAAGATGAGGCTCTGTTCGAGGCTTTCCGCCGTCGCCTCGCCAGGGGCTTCCGATAGACCCTTGGCGGCCATGGCCAGCACGCGCATTCCCTTGCCGGCAATTTGGTCGTGGATCCGGCCGATGTCTTCCCGCTCCTTTGGTCCCAACTCCTGGAGTCGGCCCGCCTCGAAGGCCGTATCGCAGACCTCGAGAATCGTATCGAGCGCTCCTTTCGCAAAGACGACGAAACTAATCTTTCCGGCCGACGCCGCTTGCAGGGACTCCAGTATTTTGGCCTCGTCTGACTTCACCCGGTGCAAGGTCGACATCCGCTTGCGCTCGGAGTCGAACGGCGCCTCGGCGATTCGCGGCAAGTCGCTTTCCAAGGTTGCCTTGTTGAGACCCGCCTCGTTCGCCGCGACGACCAGGGCCGTCTCGGTAGGCTCTCCGACCGCCTCTTGCTCAGCCTCACTCCACTCGGCGTCGTTGCACAGTGCTCCGGCACAGAGGATCAAGCGCGCCTCAGGGGTATCGGCGCTCCGCGGCACATCGTCTCCCGCCGCGACAATCGCTGAGACGTGCATGCGGTTTTGCGTCAGCGTGCCGGTCTTATCCGAGCAGATGCAGGTCACCGATCCGAGCGTTTCGACGGCCGGCAGTCTGCGGATGAGTGCGTTCCGCGCCAGCATCCGGCGCGCGCCCAAGGCTAACGCGATGGTCGCTACGGCAGGCAGTCCCTCGGGCGCGGCGGCAACCGCCAGACTCACCGCCGTCAGGAACATCAGTTCCAGCGGTTGACCCTGTATCAGGCCTGTCGCGAATACGATGGCGACGACCCCCAGCGCGGCGAAGACCAAGGTTCTGCCGAGCTTATCCAGGCGGCGCTGCAAGGGCGTCGGCTCGGACTTGACCGTCTGGATCAAGTCGGCGATCTTGCCCAACTCCGTGCGCATGCCGGTCTCGACCACCAGGCCCACGCCTCGTCCGTAGACGATCGTCGTGCCCCGGTAGGCCATGTTGCGGCGATCGCCCAGCGCGGCCGCCTCGTCGCAAACCATGCCAGAGTCCTTCTCAACCGCCTCCGACTCTCCCGTCAGGGCGGCTTCGTCCGACCGCAACGCCGCCGTTTCCAACAGGCGAACATCGGCGGACATCACGCCGCCGGCTTCCAATAAGACGATGTCGCCCGGTACAAGGTCGTGCGTTGGAGCTTCGGTCAGTTTGCCGTCGCGCCGCAACTTCACGACTGGTTCCGATAGCCGCTTCAGCGCCGCCATCGCCTCCTCCGCCTTATACTCCTGACGGACGCCAAGGGCGGCGTTCAAAATGACGATGGCCAGGATGGCGACCGCATCCTCGATGTCTCCGACGAAAGCGGATACAACCGCCGCGACAACGAGCAGTAGAATTAGCGCCCCGCGGAGCTGATCCCCGAGAATGCGCGCGATGCTGCGGCGTCCTTGTTCGATTAGGACGTTGGGCCCGGCTTGCTTAAGCCGCCTGTCTGCCTCGTCGGAGGCCAGCCCGACCGTGACGTCGACATCGAGCCGCGCCGCCGCCTCTTGCTCGGTAAGCCGATGCCAGGCGGGGCGATCTCCTGTCGAAATCGGAAGGGGCACTAAGATTCGGTATCCAGCGGTGAGACGAAGGCCGAAGGTTTGACCGCCAGGACCGATAGCTCAAGTTCGGCCAGCGTCTTCTCCGCCGTGTTGCCGATCCAAAGCGCCTGCACGCCGCTGCGCGCGATGGTCCCTAGCACGACTAGGTCCATTTCTTGTTCAGTGGCGACCCGGCAGATCGTGGTTGACGGTTCGCCGAATACCAGCAGAACATCTTCGGCGTCGATCTCGTCCTTGTAGGGTTTGAGCAAGTCCTCCAAAGCGGACTCCGCAAGCTGCTCAATCTGTTTCCCGTGAGACTCCAGGCTACCCGGCGGCAGGTCTTCGCCCCAAACGTACAGCACCGCAACTTCGCCGCCTTCCAATCGGGCGAATTCCAGAGCCGTCTCAATGACGCGTTCGTTCAGTTCCTTCCCCTCGTCGTCCCGGGACAGCGGATCTACTGTCGCCAAGATGCGGCGGAAGGGCTTGGCGTGGCCTGCGCTGATCGCCAAGACCGGGACAGGACAAAGCCGACATAGCCGAACTGCCGTCGACGTGGCGCGGGCGCTGCCGCCTTCCGAATGCCCAGGGGCGATTACGAGGTCGTGTCCGGCACGCAACGCTTCACGAACAAGTTCCTCGTGGGGCTTGCCGGTCAGCGCCGCCGTGCTGACGTCGAGTCCGCTCTCGCGCAGCGGAGCAGCCACACTCTGCAATTCTTCCTTAGCTTCGTGCTCCAGCGTCTCCGACAGAGCCGGATACCCGTATGCCGGCTGCCTGAGGTAGACCGGCAGCGGCGTCAGTACTTCGGCAAGCGCCAACTTCGCTTCGCACTCCCGCGCCAAGCGCGCGGAACACTCGATAACCTCTTGGGATTCGTCGTGCTCGGGCAGGTAGGTCAAGATGCTCTGGAATCCCACGATGTATAACTCCGCTCAGATTGTAGCGAGACGGTCGTCCGACCGCTTGTTCAGTTTCGAAGGATCGCCGATCTGTTTCGGAGACAATGACAGTAAGACCTCAACCCATGGCCGAACTATCCTATGACGCAGTCCTGCTGGTTTCCTTCGGAGGTCCCGAGGGCCGCGACGATGTCATCCCCTTTCTTGAGAATGTTCTTCGCGGGCGCAATGTTCCGCGCGAGCGCATGTTGGAGGTGGCGGAACACTACTACCACTTCGATGGCGTGAGTCCCATCAACGAGCAGAACCGCCAGTTGATCGCCGCATTGCAAGCCCGGCTCGCCGCCGATGGGCCCAATTTGCCCATCTATTGGGGCAATCGAAACTGGGATCCATTCTTGGCGGACGCCTTACGCCAAATGCGCGACGACGGAGTCAAGCGTGCGCTGGCGTTTGTGACTTCCGCCTACAGCTCGTATTCGGGCTGTCGGCAATATCGCGGGAATATTGTCGAAGCCCAGACGGCCGTGGGCGCTGGCGCTCCCGTCGTCGACAAGATTCGCGCCTTCTTCAATCACCCCGGCTTCATCGGGCCTATGGCTGAGCGCGTCGAAGAAGCCTTCGCCAAGATTCCCGCCGAACGCCGTGAGGCGGCCGAACTAATCTTCACGGCGCACAGCGTGCCGCTGTCGATGGCCAGCACCTCGAAGTACGTCGATCAACTCGACGAGGCATGTCGGCTGGTCGGCGAATCCGTCGGCCGGTCCGACTACCGGCTGGTCTGGCAGAGCCGCAGCGGTCCGCCGACTCAGCCCTGGCTGGAACCGGACATCTGCGACTACCTCAGGCAACGCCGCGAACAAGGCGTCCTGGACGCGGTCGTGGCGCCGATCGGCTTCATCTCCGACCACATGGAAGTGCTTTTCGATCTCGACACCGAGGCTCAGCAGGTCGCCTCGGAGGTTGGGCTCAACCTCGTGCGCGCCGGAACGGTGGGGACCCATCCGGACTTCATCGCTATGATTCGCGAATTGATTCTGGAACGTACTTCGCCGACGTCAACGCCTCGCCGCGCCCTCGGCGGTCTCGGACCAAGCCACGACTACTGCCCGGTCGACTGTTGCCCTGCGCCGCAGCGGCCGCCAAGGCCCTCCGCCCAATCGGCTTAACCGAGCAACTTGCGTATTTTTAGATGCAACTCAGCCCATTCATAGGGCTTGGACACGTAGTCGTCGGCTTGCGCGTTGAATGCCGCTTCCACGTCTCCCATCCGACTCTTGGCCGTCACCATGATGATGGGAATATGTCGCGTTGACCCGTCTTCTTTCAGCATCCGACATAGGGTGACGCCGTCGATAACCGGCATCATCACGTCCAGCAGGATGATGTCCGGCGTCTCCGCCACAGCCCGGTCGTAACCCAATTGGCCGTTTGGCTCTAAGGCGACGTGGAAGCCCTCCACTTCCAAACGAAACGCGAGCGGACGCACAATATCCTGCTCGTCGTCGACGATTAGGACAGACCCTGGACTGGAGTTCGATTTCATCTGTCGTCAATGTTGCGTAGCGGAACCTGAGGATTCGGACAGCAGCTTCAAGAGGTCCTCGGTAATGCGCTGGGAGGAAGTAATAGCGAGCTTCGTCGATCGCGATAGAGTCTCGTCGTCCGCGGCCAGCTTGAGCATGTCCGCGAGGCCCCTGGCGAGGGTGGCCGCACCCGCCACGGACGCGCTGGCCGGCGTTCCTCTTTCCAGCGGCGCCAACTTGCAGATACGTTCAATGATGGCTTTGGCTCCTGCCGTCTTGGGCATGTAGTCTGCGGCGCCGAGATCCATCGCCTTGCGGCGGAACTCCGGTTCGCTGTTGGCCGAGAACAGGACCACCTGGGTGTCGAACCAGAGCGGGTGCGACTTGATAATCCGCGTCAACTCGATACCGTTTATCTCGGGCATCATGAAGTCCGCCAACACGAGATCGGTCTTCGAGTTGTTGAGATGTTCCAGCGCTTCGGCGCCGTTTCGCGCCACTACCAGGTCATAACCCATCGCGCCCAAGCGGAACTCAAACGCGCTCAACACGTCGTCCTCGTCATCAACGAGCAGAATTCTCTTCGTCTCCGTCATCAGCGTTCCTCTCGAGCACATATCGGCCGTAACGGCAGAAGAACATAGACGCCGCGGGAACCAGTCTCCAATCTGGATATCGACCCGCCGTGGAGCTCGACCATTTCGCAAGCCAGCGCCAAGCTGGCGTCGTGAATCGCCGTGTCCAAGCGCCCTTCTCCTGCCGGGCCGTCGGCGCTGACCTCAAACCGAATCTGGCTGTTATCTGCGCTCGCTCGAACGATCACTCCTCCCTCACCAAAATGTCTGCCGACGGTCCCGACAATGCTCGCCAAAGTACGGCAGAGCGAGCGCTCCAGAAACGTAAGGCTTTGCTTGCCGCTAAAGCCCTCAAAACTGACGAGGAGTTTGGGTCCCCATTCAATCGCCGCCCGCTTTGCCACGCACGCGGCAAGCCCCTCCAGCCGAACCGTTGCCGATTCCGATCCGGATCCGCTGTTCAGGCTGACGATGTCCAGGGTGTCCTCGATGCGGTCCTTCAGCCGCTCCAGATTGCGGTGCGCCAGGTTGGCGAACTCTCGCTGGGCTGGGCTCAAGGCGCCCGCGGTTCCGTCTCGTAGGATCTCGACCGCTCCCTGTATCGCTGTTAACGGAGTCCGTAGTTCATGAGCTACTGCGGCGATCGCCCCAAAGGCGTCGCGGTCGTCGTTCGGTTTGTCGCTCACGTTTTAGCTGGTCTCCAGAAGTCCCAAAGAGGGGCGCGTCGGCATGAGGCAGGACCCCTAGCGACTTCTTATCGACCCTCGCTGTTCATTCGCGACACAGAGTTTGATTCGCAAATCCTGGGCGGGCTTGGCTATACTTAATGCTTGTGGCGCTATCGTCCAGGGGTCTAGGACAGGGCCCTCTCAAGGCTCAGACACGGGTTCAAATCCCGTTAGCGCTACCATTTAATCCCTCCTCCTAGGCTTGTTTGAAATCTTCTTTCCTCGATCCTGGGTAATTCGCGCCTTTGACGAACTGGAACGTAAGCTGGTACTTCTGTTCTGTACGGCCTCGTGCCGACTTATCCACGGTTCGCAATGAAACTCTCCGTCGTCATCCCGGTTTACAACGAGCGCGATACGGTCAACAGGATCGTGGACCGCGTTCAGGCAGTACAGGTCGACAAAGAGATCATCATCGTGGACGACTACTCCACCGACGGGACCCGCGAAGTATTGGCGCAAATTGAGCAGCGCCATCCGAACGTTCGCGTCTTCTTGCAAGACAAGAATCGAGGCAAGGGTTGCGCTCTTAGGACTGGATTCGACAAGGCTGAGGGCGACTACGTCATCGTCCAAGACGCCGACCTTGAGTACGACCCCGAGGACTATCACAAGCTTCTGCAGCCGCTCGACAAAGGCAACGCGGACGTCGTCTTCGGGTCCCGTTTCATCTCCAATCAAGAGCATCGCGTGCTCTATTTCTGGCATTCGGTCGGCAATCAGTTGCTGACCCTGCTCTCCAATATGGCCACCGACTTGAACCTCAGCGATATGGAGACCTGCTACAAGGTTTTTCGCCGTGATCTGATCCAAGCCCTGGTGCTTGAGGAAGACCGCTTCGGCTTCGAGCCGGAAGTCACCAGCAAACTCGCCAAGGCTCACGCACGCATTTACGAAGTCGGCATCGCCTACCACGGACGCACCTACGAGGAAGGCAAGAAGATCGGCATGCGCGACGGCTTCCGTGCGCTCTGGTGCATCATCAAGTACCGTCTTCAACCGCTGAAGTTGAAACAGCCTTGGCAGTCCCCCGCTAGGGGAGCCTAGGGCGCCGCTTGCGTCAGACGTCTGACGAGCTGCCGAATCGCCTTTCGCGGCGTCCGCAGCAGGCCGGGGGCGGCAGGCATGTCCTCCAGTAAGACGCGTACCGCCGCTTGGCGGTCCCAGCCGACGGCCGGCAACAATTCGAACATCAGCGGGTACAGTCTGGTGTAGGTGGCGTCAAACGCCAGCCCCGCGTTATTCAGCACCGCCGGACAAGGGTTATAGGCCAGCGCCGGCGGCAGAGCGGAGCACTCCGCGCCGAGTTCGCTGAATAGCGTTTCCTTCAGTTGAAGCGCTTCGGCTTCGCTGATTTCTCGCCTGCGGTAGCGGCTGTAGAGCGCCGCCGCCCGATACCGGTAGCGATTGATGAGCTGCGCTTTTCGCCTGTACAGCAGCGCCGGGTGAAGCTCATCGAACGCTCCCGGCGACATCAGCAGCGCCCCCAGCGTCGCGGCTGGCTCGTGCAATCCCGGCGGCAGCTTGCGCATCGAGGGCTGGTCGTGAAAATCCTCATGCGCGACCACGAAGGCTGCTCGCTCTGCGCTGGCTGCCGCTAACTCTGGGGTCACGCCGACCTTCTCGCCCGCAACCGCTTCCGGTTGATAGCGAAACACGTCCCACTTCGCTTCATTGAAGCCGCAAACCCCGTTCGGAGCCCGCCGGAACCGCAGTTGGCCGTACTCTTCCGGCAACTCCAGCCTGCGAGCTGCAAAGCAAAGCGTATCGACGCTCGCGGAGGTTCTATGAAAGTTGTCAGTGGGTGCTAGTCCGAGACTCTGCGCGCGCGCTTGCGCCTGCGCGGTTGGCAGGGGAGCATCGCTCGGCGGACGGGCGATGTCTTGCCGCGCGCAGCCGACGAGGAGAAAACAACCCGCGGCAAGCAGCCTACTACTTGACCACGCCGCGCTGCGAGCCTTGGATGAAGGCGATAAGGCGCTCCATGTGCTCGTCCATCTCCAATTCTTCATGAATCTTCGCCAACGCTTGATCGGTGTTGAGTCCCGCTTTCGTTAAGAGCCGCACCGCGCGGTGCAAGTTCTGGATCTGTTCGGGAGTGAAGCCTCTGCGCTCCAGGCCAACCTTGTTCACGCTAAACGCCTTCGCGTTGCGTTCCGATACCACCACCGAGAAGGGCATCACGTCTTGGGTAATGACGCTGTAGCCCCCGATGTAGCAGTGCCCGCCGATGCGGCAGTACTGGTGAACTCCGCTCTGCGCGCCGACTACGGCATAGTCTTCCACGGTAACGTGACCACCCAAGGTAGCCCCGTGCGCCAGGATGCAGTGAGATTCGACAACGCAATCATGCGCCACGTGACCGTAGGCCTGAATCAAGTTGTCGTCGCCGATCGAGGTGACCGCGCCGCCGCCTTCGGTGCCGCGATGGATCGTCACGAACTCGCGAATCGAGTTGCGATCGCCGATACGCGTTTCAGCCCGCTCGCCGTGGTACTTGAGGTCCTGCGGGGCGACGCCCACCGTCGAATAGGGGAAGAAGACGTTGTCTTCGCCGATCGTCGTCGGACCTTCGACGTAAACGTGAGCCATCAGCTTCGAGCGAGCGCCGATGGATACTTCTTCCCCGATCGAACAGAACGGTCCGATCTCAGCCGTCGAATCGATTGTTGCGCTGGGATGAATGATCGCCGATGGGTGTACGGACATTCGGACGACTTCTAAAAGAGAAATTTGGTGCGAACGGAGAGAATCGAACTCTCACGGGTTGCCCCACCAGAACCTAAATCTGGCGCGTCTGCCAATTCCGCCACGTTCGCGCGCTTACGCTCCCGATATCGTACCGCGAGAACATGGAGCGCGTCAGGGCCCTGGTCGCATCATCCTCGTTGGTGAGAAAAACAACGCCTCTCGCAGCTTTCCGCACCCTAATTATCCAAACAGACGTACCTCAATCCGCGTAACTTGCTCTAATTAAAGACGGGTTGAGACCCGGCTCGTGTTTTCACGCACGGTCATCGTCAGTTGCCAGTTCTTGGAGTCCCGAAAGAAACGCTTCCCGGCGAGCAGCGCGTTGCGCTGACGCCCGCCAATATCGCTCGGCTTGTTCGCGGCGGGTTCGATGTCGTGGTCGAGTCCGGGGCGGGCGCCGCCGCCGACTTTTCAGACGCCGCATTCATCACGGCCGGCGCGCGAATCGCCGCCGACCCCGCCGAAATCTGGGCGGCCGACTGGGTGCTCAAACTCAACCCGCCCAACGAGAAGGAAGCCGCGCAGTTACGCGAAGGCGCCGGCCTCACCTCCTACATCTTCCCCGGTCAAAATCCGTGGCTGCTCGATGCCCTCGCCTCACGCAAGGCCAACGTCATGGCCATGGAGTCGATTCCGCGCATCACCCGAGCGCAGAAAATGGACGCCCTCAGTTCGATGGCCAACATCGCCGGTTATCGCGCGGTGGTCGAGGCGGCCAATCACTTCGGGCGGTTCTTCACGGGACAGATTACGGCTGCGGGCAAGGTGCCGCCGGCCAAAGTATTGATCATCGGCGCGGGCGTGGCCGGACTGGCCGCGATCGGTGCGGCGCGCGGACTCGGCGCTATCGTACGCGCTTTCGACGTGCGCGCCGCCGCACGTGATGAAGTGCAGTCGATGGGCGCCGAGTTTCTCGAGGTTGCCGCCGAGGAGGCGGGCGAGGGCGGCGGCGGTTACGCCAAGCAGATGAGCAAGGAGTTCATCGAAGCCGAGATGGCTCTGTTCAGAGAGCAGGCCGCCGACGTCGATATCATCATCACCACCGCAAGCATTCCCGGCAAGAAAGCCCCGATTCTGCTGACCCGCGACATCGTCGACCAAATGAAACCCGGCTCGGTGATCGTCGACCTGGCGGCGGCCGGCGGCGGCAACTGCGAGCTGACGCGCCCCGACGAACTTGTCGTGCATAACGGTGTCAAGATCATCGGCTGGACGAACATGCCCGGCCGGCTGCCCAACCAGGCCAGCGTGCTTTACGGTCGTAACCTCGTTCACCTGCTGGAGGAGATGGGCGGCGGCGAGAACTTCACGATCGATCTCGAAAACGAAATTATTCGCGGCGCGATGCTGATGCACGAGGGCCAACGGCTCGAACCGCCGACAGCCGCCGAAGCCCGCGCCCCGACCCGCCCATATTGATGCGCCTACGCCCGCGCCCGAACCGCCGACGCCCAAGAAGAAATCCGGCTTGGCTTCGTCTATCGCCCTCGGATTGGCCGGCGCGGCGGTGCTCGTCTTGGGAGCGGTCGCGCCGCAATCCATCCTGGAACAGCTGACCATTTTCGTGCTCGCCATCATCCTCGGCTGGAAGCTGGTTTGGGACGTTACGCCCGCGCTGCATACGCCTCTCATGAGCGTCACCAACGCGATCAGCGGCATCATCATCCTGGGCGGCATGCTGCAACTCGCCCAGCCCGGTTTCAGCCCGGCCGCCTTGCTTGGCGCCCTCGCCGTGTTGCTGGCGATGATTAACGTCGCCGGCGGATTCCTCGTCACCAAGCGCATGCTGGAGATGTTCCGCAGGGATTGACGCCATGCCGCCGGGAGTCATCACAGCCGCCTACCTCGTCGCCGCCGTGCTCTTTATCCAGAGCCTCGGCGGACTTTCAACTCAGGAAACCGCCCGTCGCGGCAATTGGTTCGGAATCCTCGGCATGCTGCTGGCTGTGGTCTTCACCCTAGGCGGAGGCCACATCGGCAATTGGACGCTGCTGGTTCCGGCGCTGGCCGTCGGCGCCGTCGTCGGGGCGAGACTCGCCGCCCGCGTCGAAATGACCGCCATGCCGCAGCTGGTCGCCATGCTGCACAGCTTCGTCGGCGCCGCGGCAGTGCTGGTCGGCATCAGCAACTACCTAGCGCCTGCCGTCCAGACCGCCGGATTTGAACGCATCGTCCATGACTTCGAAATCTGCGCCGGCGTCTTCATCGGTGCGATCACCTTTAGCGGATCGGTTGTTGCCTTCGCTAAGTTGCAGGGCATCTGGGGAAGCAAGCCGCTGCTATTGCCGGGCCGCCACGTGCTGAATCTCGTCGGCGTGTTGTCCGGTGCGCCGCTCACGGTCTGGTTTATGCGCGCGCCTGATCCTGCCGGCCTCACGCCGCTGCTTATCATCACCGGCATCGCGTTGCTGCTGGGCGTGCACCTGGTCGCGGCCATCGGTTCGGCCGACATGCCCGTCGTCGTCTCGATGCTCAACAGCTACTCGGGCTGGGCCGCCTCCGCCGCCGGCTTCATGCTCGGCAACGACCTGCTCATCATCACCGGCGCATTGGTCGGCAGCTCCGGCGCGATCCTTAGCTACATCATGTGCCGGGCGATGAATCGCAAGTTCGTCAGCGTCATCCTCGGCGGCTTCGGACAAGGGGCCGGCAAGTCCGCGCCCGCTGCCAACGGCGAGCCGCAGGGCGAAGTCACGTCGACCTCGGCTGAGGAGGTCGCCGCCTGGCTGAGCGCAGCGAAAGAGGTGGTCGTTGTGCCCGGCTACGGCATGGCCGTTGCCCAGGCGCAATACGCGGTGGCCGATCTGATGAAGAAGTTGCAGGCCAACGGCACGCGGATGCGCTTCGCCATCCATCCTGTCGCCGGTCGCCTCCCCGGTCACATGAACGTCCTGCTGGCCGAAGCTCGTATCCCTTACGACGTCGTGCTCGAGATGGACGAGATCAACGCGGACTTCCCGTCGACCGATGTGGTGCTGGTCATCGGCGCCAACGATATCGTCAACCCTGCCGCACTCGACGACGTTTCCAGCCCGATCTACGGCATGCCGGTGCTTGAGGTCTGGAAAGCCAAGAGCGTCGTCATCTTCAAGCGCTCGATGGCCAGCGGCTACTCCGGCATCGACAACCCGCTCTTCTACCGCGACAACTCGCGCATGCTCTTCGGCGACGCGAAGGCTTCTGTCGACGCCTTGCTCGCCAATCTGCGCGCGGAGTAAGTACCTCAGCGACCGGATCGCGCCCGCCGGCGACCGCGAGTGACCGCCAGATGCCCGCCTGAAGGCCCGATTTGTCCGCCGAAGGTCCTCGAATGTCCGCTGATGTCCGCGATTGTCCGCCTCAAAAGTCGACTAAGTCTCGTAGCAACAATTACTTGAGCTATTTCTGGTCTTGAAAGTGCGGACATTTGATGCGACTCACACTACTAACGACCAGGGCCCGCTCTTCCAGAGCGGACCTTTGTTGATTCCAGGGTAGCAGCGTGGTGCAAGAGGACCGCCTGGACCGGATAAAGAACTCGTTTAGTGCTCCGTCCCCTTTTGCCTTTTGCCGGAGGAAAAAACACCGAGAGAGTCAATCGACTCAGGCATCTGCTACGACAAGGCAGCGGGGGTAAAATCTCGTGAATAGACTTAGTGTCGCGGGATCATATTGGAGGCCCGGCGCTATATGACTCCAGGAAGTAAAGTCATTGCCACCCTGGCGACCCTCGGTGCACTCTTGATCGTCCTAGTCGTCGGCGCGTATTGGTGGGCGAACACACCGCCCAGTCGGCCTGATAGTGTGTCCTCTGGGGCTGTGTTCTTATGGGCCCCTTACGTCGGATTGCCCCGCTCAAGGCGCGGACAATGGATGGAGTGTTGGCATCCGTCACAAGCGACCTACGGATGCCGGCTGACGGGCGTGAATGGCGATCTGGTCTACAAAGGCGAGTTTGTCCCGTATTACGAAAGAGTCCAAGAGGATGCGCGCACTATCTCGATCGATCCAGTTCGATCTCGAAACCACCGGCTATGGGTCGGACAAGAATTAGTGCCTTTGGTTTATCTGGACGATGGACAGGTGCTCATACCGGCTGCCAAGGTGGAAGAGGGCATATCGATATTGCAAGGCAAAGGCGAGGATTCGATGCAGTAGTCTTTGAAGTTGAAGGACTGGTCCGCTGGGTTCGGGTGATCGGTGACGGTCACAGCACATTCTCAGCCAAAGGCAGCCAAAGGGGACCAGCCAAAGGCCAAAGGGGACGGAGCCCGCCAGAACACGCTGGGGACGTGCAACAGCGCGAACGCCGACGCCGAGTACGTCTATGACGGCGAAGGCAACCGCGTCCGCAAGATCGACTACAACACGGGCGCAGAGACGACCTACGTTTACGACGCCACGGGACGGCTAGCGGCGGAGTACTCGACCGCCGCGTCGACGACGCCCGCGGGCAGCTACTTCCGCACGACCGATCACTTGGGCTCGACGCGCTTGGTGACGGACGACAGCACGACGCCGGCCGTCGTCTCGCGCTACGACTTCTTCCCCTTCGGCGAAGAGATCCCGGATACGTACGGGGCGCGCGCGAGCGTGACGGGCTACGGCGACCCGGCAGGCTTTGATCAGCTCTTTACCGCCAAAGAACGCGACGCGGAGAGCGGCCTCGACTACTTCGGGGCGCGGTACATGGCGAGCGCCCAAGGTCGGTTTACGAGCCCTGACCCGGGTCCGTACTCAGAGGGCGAGCCCCAAACATGGAACCGATACACCTACACGCGGAACAACCCGCTAAAATACGTCGATCCGACTGGTGAATACTTTGTCGTTGCCCCTGGGATGCAGGGGCAGGTCCAGGAGTACATCTCTACGATGCTCAGAACGCCACAGGGCGCTGCAACGGTCAACGCGATTGCCGCGAGCAATCTTCCGGTCACGTTCGACCAGGGCCGCTTACCCGTGAGTACCGGAAATGGGGTTCAGAACGTTACAGCTGGTGCAGCGGTCGTAGTTCCTGGTTCTCCTGGAGCGGTAGCAGGGATCAACGTCACTCTAGACAATTCGAACATCTCAACGGTGGCCAAAGCGACAGGGAAGAGCAACTTCACAGTGGGGTTGACGGCGTTTGCGCATGAAGATCAACATGTCACGGACATGCTTTCCGCAACCAGTTTCCAGGGAGCGGCGGCGGCGGGCGCCGCCGGAGACGCGTCATCTAGGCCGGGTGCCCAAAACACAACTGGAGGAACGGCAGAGAAGCGCGCTCAACAAACGGTGAAAGCGCTCGGAGCCGCTGGCCAAAAGTTCCAACCGAATGTCCAGTATGACGCGGCGGCGGCAACCATCATTCAACAAGGAGCAGCTCAGGCAGCGCAGCAGGCTCAAAAGGTTGCGTGCGTGGCAAATACGCCGGGAGGGCCCTGTCCATGATCCAGTGGAAGCAAGTTCGTCTCTCATTCTTGTTCCTGGGTATCTCTGTTTGCACCCAAGCGGCCCAGGTGCATGTCGTGACCGTGGACAAATCAGGTTTAGGTTTCCCGGATGTTCTTGTAATCGTTAGATCTCTTGAAGGAAGGGGAGAAAGCTTAAGGGCCTTGACGAATCGGAATGGCGCCGTTCCGACGCAAGACCTTGCGATGGGGCTTTATCAGATTATTGCGACTTGTCCGTATGGATTATGTCGAACGACCGTTCGAGAGTTCTTGGTCAACACCGATCCGGTCGACCTGAAGTTAGCACTGGAGGTTTTGCCTACGACAGGCAACGCCTTCACCATCGGACGTGTAAAGCATTGCCAAGTGGAAGTGCGAAATAGAGATGGGATTCCAGTTGCATCCGCTGAGATTCTTGTCCGGGATGCAAATGCTGAAAGTCAGAAGTGGTATCAAACGGGATTGGACGGCAAAGTCTTGATCGATCTACTGCCTGGCCGGGAAACGACTATTGTCGCGGTGCATGACGGCAACCTTGCGAGTCGCGTTTTGCAGCCTGACCAATCAAGTTCAAAGCAGAAAGTGGTACTTTTCAGGTTTTGACCCATGGTCTGTTGCGCTGGTGCGCGTACGATGCGGAACGGTCCACCGCCAAAGAACGCGATCAAGAGTCCGGGTTGGATTACTTCCTGGCCAGGTATATGTCGTCGGCCCTGGGGCGGTTCACAAGCGCTGATCCACTTTTGGCGTCCGGACGGGTAGGCGATCCGCAGAGTTGGAACCGGTTCGGCAAACCGGGACAGCCTCAATTGTAATCAAGCAGAATCTGTTCTGAGAGCAGAAGCTTTTATTATTCAATCAGTTGCAGCCTAAAGACGCGATATCGCGCCGCTCCGATTCTCGTCGTAGATCTAGTTGAATCAATGACTTAGAGATGGGGCCAATGCTAATTGAGGCTGTTTTGATGTATAGGTGAGCGCCAAGAAGAATCCTCCTGGAGGACAAAGAAAGCGAGGACGAGCCGCGAAGCGGCGCGCCTCGAGTCATACCCAGGAGGATTCCATGGAGAGTTTCTACTACGTAGGGCTCGATGTCCACAAGAAAACGGTGAGCTATGCAGTGAAGACGACTGCCGGAGAGAAGGTCGCGTCCGGCAGCGTGGCGGCCACGCGGGCGGCGTTGAGCGAGTGGGCCGAGGCGTTGCCGGGCCGTGGGTCGGAGCGTTGGAGGCGACGCTGTTCACCGGTTGGATTTACGATCATTTGGAACCCTACGCGGCCGAGCTGCAAGTGGCGCATCCGGCGATGCTGAAGGCGATCGCCTGCGCCAAGAAGAAGAACGACCGCCTCGATGCGGAGAAGATCTGCGATCTGGCGCGCTGCGATCTGTTGCCGGGCTGCTACATGGCGCCGGGGGAGATTCGCGAGTTGCGGCGGGTGTTGCGTTACCGCAACCTGTTGGTGCGCGAAGCGGTGCGGCTGAAGAACAAGATATCCGGCCTGTTGATGGAGTGCGGAGAGGAGTACGTCAAGGACCGGCTGCACGGCAAACGCTACTTCTACCAGTTGCTCGATTCGCTCGAACACACGCCGGAGTCGGCGATCGAGCTGCTGGCTCTCAGCCGCGGAATGCTGGAGACGTTTGAAGATCTTGAACGGCGTCTGCTGAAAGGGCTCGCCCAACATCGGCTGTTGAGAGAACGCGTCGCCCGCTTGCAATCGATTCGCGGCGTCGGCCAAGTGACGGCGCTGACCTGGGCCTTGGAGGTCGCTGAACCCGAGCGATTCAGCTCGGTGCGTCGGGCGGTGAGCTACTGCGGGCTGTGCGCGGCGCAACGCGAGTCGGCGGGCAAGACGCAACGCGCGCCCTTGTCCAAGCAGCGCAACAAGCACCTACAGACCGTGCTGATCGAAGCGGCGAAACTAGCGCCGCGCTTCAACCCCGAACTCCAGGCCGTTCATGAGCGGGAGTTATTGCACGGCTCGCGCAACCGCGCGACGCTGGCGGTGGCGCGCAAGCTGGTCGCTTACCTGCTCGCCGTGGACCGCTCCGGCGAGCCCTTCGCGCCGCGTACGCGAGCGGCCTGAGGAGGAGAACAAGATTCCGGGCGAAGCCGGAGACAAGCCGCCCGTCGGTCCTCGCCGATCCGGGACTGCGCCAAGGCCGTAAGGCCCGCTGCGACCGTTCTGACTGTTTCGAGGCCGACGGGCTCTAACCCTAACTGAAACTTCTGCTACGGCCCTCAGGCCCGCTGCAGCTCATGGATGTCTGGTCACGCTTGGCCCGTTGACCCCGTAAGGCTCGGTCCGCTTCGCTCTTCGCTGACCTACTAACGCTGGTCTCTCCACCGGCCTCAGGATGACTGCGTCCATCCTTGACAAATACCTATCATGGATGTCCCGGTTTCCCACTTCGGGGCGCGGTACATGTCGGCGAGCCTCGGGCGATTTACGAGCGTTGATCCGGGAAATGCGGCAGCTCGAGCGTCTCAGCCTCAATCGTGGAACGCGTACGCTTACGTTCTTAATAATCCTCTTCGCCTAGTTGACCCGAATGGACTAGCTGACAGTTGCCCGGATGGGACACAACGTTGTACGGATGAAGAGACGGCGGGCCGGGCAGTTCAAGGTGCCGCCGTGAGTGTGGGCACCCAGGCAACACAGGATGCTGCCGCCCGAGCCAATTACAACCAGGGCCTGCAAACGTTGCAGGGAGCACCGCAAGGAGATCCTGTTGCATCGGCGGCAAGGACCGCTCTCAAGATCGAGGCCCGTGCCGCCAGTTCCCCAACGGGGGCGGCGATCGCCGAAACTATGCGCCCTATCGCCAATGAAGCCGCGAGAGTTGGCGGTACCGCATCGAAATCTAATGCTGCTGTTGACGCAGCGATGGGGGTTGCGGGTAAAGCCGGGCCAGCGCTCATGGTTGTCGGTGCAGGCGTATCAGCGTATAACGTAGCAACCGCAGACAATAAATCGCGTGCACTAGCCCAGGAAGGTGGTACGTGGGCAGGAGCGGTTGCACTTGGGAGTATTGGCGGTGCCGCTGGGGCGCAAGTCGGTGCAGCGGTTGGCGTATGGTTTGGTGGGGCGGGAGCCGTTCCCGGAGCGGCGATTGGCGGAGTTATAGGTGCCCTAGGTGGAGGCATCGCCGGCGGAATCGGTGGCGAAAAAGTGGCAACCAAGATTTACGATTGGCTGAACTAGGACGAGGAAATGATGATGCTTAGTGTGTCGGATAGACTGTTAAAGCTATTTGCTTGGCGCCCGAAGCGCATGTCCTCTGCCGACCGTACTCTTGCTGTTGTCCGTGATCGGTTTAGCCCATGTTCGGTATGTGGGGGCAGTCTTGACGGTCATGCGCTAGTGAAACTGGCGTCAGTTTTTGTCGGTGACGGCACCGGAAGAGATCAAGAGCTTGAGCATTTGGTTTCGACCCACCACTGGGCGCGAGCTTCTGAATACAAGGATTGGAGCAGCGACCGCATAGTGCGGGAATACTATCTCATGCGTTGTCCGCGAGGTTCGCAGATCGTCTTGACTAGACTGCTCTCCACCCCCGAAATGTGGACCGATGACCAAGTAGAGACTAGTGAAGTATTGGATCGGCGAGACTTCGAGACGATTCTAGGCATTGTAGGCAATGGATGGTTAACTCTGTAAACCTACGTGCCCGCCACATCCTACGACCGCCCTTTTTACCCCCGTGGCGTGGCGGGAGGCGGGTGAACTCAGGAAAAAAGGGGCGTTCACCGTAGTTTCGATGGGAGGCGTTCACCGTTTGGGCCGGTAAGAGCCGAAGAGTGAGCGAAGTACAGCGGAGCGGTGGCGGCAGGACCCCGTTTTGGGGGTCAGGGGAAGGGCGGGAGCGACCCCGGCTTCGGTCGGCTGAGCCGCCACGAAGCCTCGCTTGCGGGGCAAACCGGGGGCAAACCGGGGGCAAACCGGGACAGCCTCAATTGTAATCAAGCAGAATCTGTTCTGAGAGCAGAAGCTTTTATTATTCAATCAGTTGCAGCCTAAAGACGCGATATCGCGCCGCTCCGATTCTCGTCGTAGATCTAGTTGAATCAATGACTTAGAGATGGGGCCAATGCTAATTGAGGCTGTCCCGGTTTCCCCAACAAGCGCGGCGTCCATGCTCAAGCTCGAAGAAGCGGCGCGCGGCCAACAAAAGGTGAAGTATGACTTCTACGCCCATTAGTCCACGACGGTTGTTGGCATTGTTGGTGTTGTCGATTGTCGTTGCCGCAGCTTGGGTTGGGGCCTTCGCGGGCTGTACGGCAGTCTCGGCCGATGACGTCATGAGAGTCTACTTCCTGTCGCCGCAAGTTCTGACACGCACTGCTGTGGCAGCAGCGGCATTGAAGGATGAGAGATATCTGGTTTCGAGTCAGAGGATTTCTGCATCGCTGAAGCAAAAACTCTTGCGCGTCCTTGAAGAGACAGTTTCGGTAGAACGGGATTCGACGGAAGGAGGAGGCTCGCGATTCGACTATCGTCTTTGTATCGATAGAGGAGATCTTTCCGTATGGTTCAGTTCAGATGCCGAGAACGCATACATCGCCGAGGCCACAGTCGATACTTTGACCGGTGGGCGTTGGTTTGAACTCCATGAGGACGAGCGTGTTTCGGTGTTGCAACTAATCGAGGAGCTAGATCGAGTGGGGCAAACCGGGACAGCCTCAATTGTAATCAAGCAGAATCTGTTCTGAGAGCAGAAGCTTTTATTATTCAATCAGTTGCAGCCTAAAGACGCGATATCGCGCCGCTCCGATTCTCGTCGTAGATCTAGTTGAATCAATGACTTAGAGATGGGGCCAATGCTAATTGAGGCTGTCCCGGTTTCTCCCCCGGTTTCCCCGAACGGCGTCTCGCTGCAAGGGCTCGCCCAACATCGGCTGTTGAGAGAACGCTGTCGCCCGCTTCGGCAATCCATTCGACGGCGTGGGTACAAGGTCTTCGAGCCCTCCACGTGGGCCTTGGAGGTCGCTGAACCCTAGCGATTCAGCTCGGTGCGTCGGGCGGTGAGCTACTGCGTTGACTGCTGCGCGGCGCAACGCGAGTCGGTCGGGCAAGACGCAGCGCGCGCCGTTGTCGCAAGCAGCGCAACAAGCACCTGCATGCACCTGCTTACGAGGCCGCGAACACTCGACGCCTCGCTTCAACCCCGAACTCCAGGCCGTTCATGAGCGGGAGTTATTGCACCGCTCGCGCAACCGCGCGACCTGGCGGTGGCGCGCAAGCTGGTCGCTTACCTTCTCGCCGTGGACCGCTCCAGCGAGCCCTTCGGCCGCGTACGCGAGCGGCCTGAGGAGGAGCACAAGATTCTCGGGCGAAGCCGGAGACAAGCCGCCCGCTCGGTCCTGCGCCGATCCGGGCACTGCGCCAAGGCCGTAAGGCCCGCCTGCGACCGTTCTCGACTGTTTCGAGGCCGACGCGGCTCTAACCCTAAGCTGAAACTTCTGCTACGGCCCTCAGGCCCGCTGCAGCCTCATGGATGTCAGTCACGCTGGCCGTTGACCCCGTAAGGCTCTGTCCGCTTCTCTCTTCGCTGAGCCATACTAACGCTGGTCTCTCC
Source organism: uncultured Acidobacteriota bacterium (assembly GCA_963805925.1). Lineage (GTDB taxonomy): Bacteria > Acidobacteriota > Terriglobia > Bryobacterales > UBA6623 > CAMPKL01. Next base: position 554,283 of record CAWDWB010000009.1, on the reverse strand, counting down.
ACCGGCCTCAGGATCTACTTGCGTCCATCCTTGACAAATACCTATCATGGATGTCCCGGTTTCCCCCCGTTTCCCCCCGGTTTCCCCCCGGTTTCCCCCGAGAACGGCGCCGGCCGCCAAGATCAACAGAAAGCCCGCCCAACGCGCAGTCCATTCGATCCGTTTCGTTCTCCTCGGCATTGATCGTTCCGGCCCGATTGTCGGACAGCAACGGCGCTGCGTCAACTGATTCACCCCTCCGCCAAGCAGCCCGGAAGAGCTACAATTGCGGCGTTCTCAAAACTGGTCGCTGCTCATGCTCAAAAAACACTCTCTATTCACTCTGTTTGTTCTCGTCGCTTTCGGCTGCACGGCGCCGCCTCCAGCTCCCGAACCCGAAGCACCCTCAACAGGGAGCGTCCAGCGGCTCGACCCCGCCTTGGACGCCATCGTCCCGCCAGGCGCCGAGATCGAGAAGCTTGCCGGCGGCTTCAGCTTTATCGAGGGTCCGCTTTGGCGCGAGGACGGTTCGCTATGGTTCAGCGACGTCGTCGGCAACGTGGTGCGCCAGTACGCTCCCGACGGAACCGTCACCGAGGTGCTGCGTCCCGGCGGATATGACGGAGACAGTCTGCCGGCGGGGGGCTTCATCGGCCCCAACGGGATGACCTATGACAAGGACGGCTCGGTACTGCTGTGCCAACACGGCAACCGACGCATCGCCCGCATCGCCAAAGACGGCACGGTGACGACGCTCGTCGACAGCTTCGAGGGCAAGAAGCTCAACAGCCCGAACGATCTCGTTTTCCATCGCGACGGTTCGCTCTACTTCACCGATCCGCCCTATGGCTTGCCGGCGCAAGATGACGACCCGGCAAAAGAACTTGACTTCAACGGCGTCTATCGCTTGTCCAACGGCGAGTTACAAGTCTTGGTGAAGGATCTGACGCGTCCCAATGGGATCGCCTTTTCGCCCGACTACCAGACTCTCTATGTTTCGAATTCCGATGAGAACCACAGGTTCTGGATGGCCTACGACGTGAACGCCGACGGCACCGTGTCCAACGGGCGAGTTTTTGCCGATGTGACCAACGAGCCAGCTGCCGGGTTGCCGGACGGCATGAAGGTCGATGAAGCCGGCAACGTCTACGGTTCGGGTCCCGGCGGAGTTTGGGTTTTTGACGCCAGCGGCAAGCACCTGGGCACAATCCAACCGCCCGAGAGTCCTGCCAACGCCGCCTGGGGCGATGACGGCAAGTCGCTCTACATGACGGCCGAAACCAGCCTTTACCGCATCAAGCTATCGGTGCCCGGCATGCGCCCGCTCTACGGACCAGCTCCGCGCGGGATCGAGTTGCACGTCGATTTGAACGTCGACCCGGCGAAGGAAGCGGCCTTCGTTCGCAGTTTCGAAACCGAGTTCCGGCCGGCGGCCGCGAAGCAGCCGGGATACATCGACCTCAAGTTGCTCAAACTGGACTCGGCCTTGATGGGCAAGCCGCCTGCCCGCATGAACTATCGCTTCGTACTGAGCTTCCGCAGCGAAGCGCAGCGCCAAGCATGGGTCGCCACGGACACCCATCAGGGACTCTGGCCGGTCTTGGAAAACATGCTGGCCAGCAAGGACTACACGGTCACGTTATTCGACAGTTATTGAGGAGGATGCCGTGAAGACAATCACCCGGCGATCGGCCTGCTGGACTCTGGCGCTCTCGGCGTCGCACTTGGCTTTCGCAAGAGAAAAGGCCACGGCGTTCGCGCTCATCGGAGACCGCTATCACAATTCCGACTATGCTCGAGTCGGCTTGGCTCGTAACATCACCGAGGGCCTCGGAGTGTCTGTCGACTTCACCGACGACACCACGATGCTGACCGCGGAGACGCTTGAAGGCTACAAACTGCTCATCATCCTGCGGGACGGCATGATTTGGCCAGACGGTTATCCTGACGAAACCACCAACGCCGCCTGGGTGAATACTGGGAAGCCGGAGCTAGTCTCTGACCCGCCCGTGGATCTAGGCCAACCGAAACCGCAGTTTTGGATGAAGCCGGAGCAGGGCAAGGCGGTTCGCGCGTTCGTCGACCAGGGCGGTTCTGCGTTGTTCCTCCACAACACGACTCATGTGGGCCTCACGGACCCCGACTTCCGCTACGTCCTAGGCGGCGCCTACACGGGACACCCGCCCATTCGCACCTTCAAGGTGAAAGTGACCAATCCCAATCACCCGATCACCAAGGGCGTTAGAGACTTTGTGGTGACCGATGAACAGCACTACATGGATTACGACAAGGACCCAAAGTACCTGCTGCTCGAGACGGTCAACGAGCAAGGCCTCGAATACGGGAAGCAAGGCGCTACGGCTCCAGGCGGTTGGGCTTACGAACAAGGCAAAGGCCGAGTCTGCTACCTTTCGCCAGGTCATCTATTGACCGTGCTCTGGAATCCTGAGTACGTGAAGTTACAGCAGAACGCCGTGCGCTGGCTTCTGAGGCAAAGTTAAGGCGTCGTTTCACCAAGTTTTGGCCTCTCAAAATGCGCTCCGCAAGGCTGCTCAGCGGCCTATGTTGCGGTAACATGCATACACTCAGCGGCGCAGAAAGCCGCCCCGATTTCGAGATGCCGCCAAGAAGACGATCAGCCCGCCGGATGACCACGATTCAGGATGTGGCCGGTGATCTCGGCCTCTCCGCGATGACCGTGTCGCGGGCGCTGAACGGCCACCCCGACGTCAAGGAAGAGACCCGCCGCCGCGTCATCACACGCGCCAGCGAACTCAATTACCGCCCCAATCGTTGGGCGCGCAGCCTCGTCACGCAACGCTCGCGCATCGTCGGCGCAGTGATCCCCAAGATCACCTACTCTTTCTTTGGCGAGATTATCGGCGGTCTGCAAACCGTGCTCGAAGAGCAAGGATATTCGCTGATCCTCTCCAATTCGTCCGAAGACCCGGACCGAGAAAGGCGCGAAATTGACATGCTGGTCGGCAGTCGCGCCGAAGGCCTGGTGGTCGCCTCCGTAATCCGCCACGACGACCCATCGTTTTTTCGCGGGCTGCAGGATGAGGGCATCCCGATTGTCTTGATCGACCGCACTTTCCAAGGATTCGAGGCCTCATCGGCGACGACCGACGATTACCAGGTCGGCTGTCTTGCCGCCGAGCACCTCATCAGCTTGGGACATAGGTGCATGGCCCACATTAAGGGCGTGCCGGTCTCGACCGGGGAGCAACGGCGTCAAGGGTTCTTGGACACCCTCAAGGCCGCCGGCATCGAAGTGTCGCCGCCGTACATCGTCGAGGGCGGAGGATTCGACGTCGAGGCCGGAGTCGTGGGGATGAATGCGTTGCTCAAGCTCGACCCCAGGCCGACTGCGGTCTTTGGACCCAGCGATCCGGCGTCGATGGGCGCTGTGCAGGCGGCCCGTCAGGCCGGACTGCGGGTCCCGGAAGACATCTCCATCATCGGCGCCGGCGCAGTCGAATACGACTACCTGCCCGATCCCTTCATGACCACCCTGCGTTGGGATCGCCGCGTGATGGGTGAGAAGGCCGGACACATGCTCGTGCGTTTGATGGACGGGGAGGACTTGAGCCACGAGGCCGTCGTCATGCCGCCGACCCTAGTCGTGCGGCGTTCGACCGCACGGTTGAATCGTTAGCACTCGCCGCAGCGGGCCCATTCGCGGCCGTCTCGGCCCAGCAGGTCGTGAGCCTCTTTCGGCCCCCAACTTCCGGCGGCGTAGTTCGGGAACGCACGCGGCGTCAACGCTTCCCACAGATCCAGAATCGGCGTCACGATCTTCCAACTCGCTTCGGTCATGTCCGCGCGCTGGAACAAAGTCTGGTCGCCGCACATGCAGTCGTAGAGCAAACGTTCGTAGCCTGTGCTCGGCGTCGCTCCGAAATAGTCCTCGTAAAGGAAGTTCATGTCGACCTGGCCTAGCTTCAGAACCGGTCCCGGCACTTTCGCGCCGAAGCTCAACGAGATTCCTTCATCCGGCTGCAAGCGGATGACTAGCCGGCTGGCCGGCAACTGAGACACCTCCGTCTTGCGAAACAACGTAAACGGCGCGCGGTTGAACTGGATCGAAATTTCGGTTGCGCGCAGCGGCAAGTGCTTGCCGGTTCGCAGATAAATCGGCACGCCTGCCCAGCGCCAATTATCGAGCGTCAGCTTCATCGCAACGAAGGTCTCCGTCGTGGAGTCCTTCGGCACTCCAGGCTCTTCGCGATATCCCAGCAGCTTTCCGCCTTCCGTCGTTCCCGGGCCGTACTGGCCGCGCACCGATACATGCAACGCCTCCTCGGGAGACAGCGGCGCCAACGACCGCAACACTTTTGCCTGCTCATCGCGCACCGCGTCCGCCTCAAACGATATCGGCGGCTCCATGCAAGTCAGAGAGATGAGTTGGAAGATGTGGTTCGGCACCATGTCCCGCAAGGCGCCGGACTTATCGTAGTAGCCTCCGCGGTCGCCGACGCCGATGTTCTCGGCCACCGTGATCTGTACGTGGTCGATGTAGCGATGATTCCACAACGGCTCGAAGATGCCGTTCGCGAATCGAAACACCAAGATGTTTTGGACGGTCTCTTTGCCTAGATAGTGATCGATGCGGTAGATCTGATCCTCGTTCAACGTTCGCGCGAGTTGTTGGTTGAGTTCGCGCGCCGACTTTAGGTCGTGGCCGAAAGGCTTCTCAAAGACCACCCTCCGCCATCCGCCGCCTTCTTCTTCCTGCGTTAGCCCCGCTTCGCGCAGTTGCTCGCAGACCGGCCCGAAAAAGCGCGGAGCCGTGGCCATGTAGAAGAAGTAGTTCTTGATGCCCGGCTCCTGGCCGAAGCTTTCCAGCCGCTCGCGTAGACGCACATAGGTCTCTGCGTCCTCCGCATCTCCAGCCAAGTAATGCACTCTCTCCGACAGCCACTCCCATACCGCAGGATCCGTATAGGAAGTCGCAAATTTCGCCATGTCTTCGCGCAGCTTCTCGCGAAACTCTTCGTCACTCATCTCGCGGCGAGAGATGCCGATGATGGCGAAGTCTTCCGGCAATAACCCGTCCTTGCGAAGGTTATAAAGAGCGGGAACCAGTTTGCGTTTCGTTAAATCCCCGGAAGCGCCGAAGATCGCCATGACATTGGCGGCGGCGATCTGTCCTACGTTAGGCATCAATCCTATTCTCCTGATCCGCTGACTGGGCAACCTACGCGAGAGCCTGGCTGACCGCTGCCGCCAAGCGGCTCAATCCGCCCTCGACATCCGCCAGGTGAACGCGTAACGCACGGCGCTTGCGCTCCTCCAGCACCGTGAAATCGCCGCGCGCCTGCGCCGCCTTCACAATGCTGAAGCTATACTCACGCCCCGGCACGGCAACATCGGTTGCATCGTCGCAAGTGATCTGCACGACGACTCCTTCGTTTGGTCCGCCCTTGTAGGCCTGTCCCGTCGAGTGCAAGAAGCGCGGTCCAAAGCCCAAGCAGGTCGCCGCCTTCTTCCGGTCGCGAATGGCCATGCGCACAGACTGCAGGGCTTGCTCGTGGGGCTCGTTCATCTCAATGTAGGCCAACAGAGCGACGTAGTCGCCGGCGCCGATCTGATCCAGGTGCGCTCTGAGATAACCCACTAGCGTTGGAGTATCCGCCCCTTGCGCCAGCTTCGCCGAGTAGCTCGCATCGGCAAATAACTTCACGCCGTCGTTCTCAAAGAACGGCTCTTCGCCAGGCAGGGACTTGGTCTTCTCGAACTCTTCGGTCAGCTTGCGGCTGGCGACCTTGCTCGCCTCCACATCCGGCTGATTGAACGGGTTGATCTCCATCACCGCGCCGGCGACGGCGGTGGCAAACTCCCAGCGGAAGAACTCTTGCCCTAAATGCGCGGTGTCCGTGCACTCAATCCGCACCACCGGATGCCCAGCCTTTTCCAGCGCGCTGAGGCGCTCGTCCGCCGGCCGGTCGGAACCCAATCCGATCTGCACAAAAACGCGATCGGCGCCGTAAACTTCGGGCGTGCCCACTGATTCCATATCGACCGGGATGATGGCCTTGCCCAGTTTGCCCGTCGACTCTGCCACGAGTTGTTCCAGCCAGGCGCCAAGCGATTCCAGCTCTTTTGAAACGACGAACGTTAGCTTGTTCCTTCCCGCGTTCGCGTAAGCGCCCAGCAGCAAGCCCAAGCTCGCACCCGGATTTTCCGCCGGGTCCTCCGCCTTGCAAGCGTCCGCCATTTGCTGCGCGCGCTTCAGAAAGTCCACGACGTCCAAGCCGGCTGCCGCAGCCGGCGCCATTCCGAAGTTCGACAGGGCCGAGTAGCGCCCGCCAATCTCTTTCAGCCCGTAAAAGATGTCGCGATAGCCATCGCGATTGGCGACCGCTTCCAAATCCGACCCGGGGTCGGTCACGGCGATGAAATGTGCGCCCGGTGCTCCGCCCAGAACTTGTCCGGCGCGTTCGAAGAAGTGCCGCCGCATGATGTCCGGTTCCAGCGTCGTGCCCGACTTGCTCGATACGAAGAACAGCGTCTTCGCCAGGTCGATCTTCCGCTCCGTCGCCAACACTTGCGCCGGATCGGTCGAGTCGAGCACGTGCAGCTTCGGGAAACCTTCTTGTTGTCCAAAGGTCCGCGACAACACGTCCGGACACAAACTGGATCCGCCCATTCCCAACAAAAGGACGTCGGTGAAACCGGCTTGACCGACGTCTTGTTTCAACTCCGTCAAGTTGTCCGGACGCGCCAGTTGCTGCTCGGCAATGTGTAGCCAAGCGACCCACTTCGATTCGTCGCTGTCCGTCCAGACCGACGCATCGCCGTCCCACAAACGGCGTACCAAGTCGCCGCTTCGCCACTTCTCGATCAGAGCGGCGTCGGCTTCGCGGCCAGACGGAAGTTGCAGCGTGTTGAGTGAGTTAGACATCGGAGAACAGGTGAGAAGATAGCCCAGCGGAAAACACCCAGTCTAGCACCGCCATCGAGAATCCCAGCCGTGCGGCTGCAAGCCCTATCGGCTGGATAATTCTTTTCGATTGGACGCCCGCGAGCGATCCGCATAAGGTGAAAGTGTGGACGGCGCAAGACACTCTCACCAGAGAGAGACCCGTCGTCCAAGCGCGAGATGCGGGGGCCCCGGCCGGGCCGACCGTTTCGCCAAGTAACTCGAACGCGCTCCGAGAAGACTGCGCCTGTGAGTCACCGCTTCGCGGTTCTACATCGTCCTCCAGTTAGGACGTACCGCGAAGGGACCGGTCCGAATGACTTCTTGTCATCCGTAATGCCGGTGCTCTATTTCGTTTGGAATTCTAACAATGCAGGACGTCGCCCGACGTGAAGGGTGATCCTCCCGCTAAGTTGAATTCCACCGGGAGGCTGCTATGTCCGTTTCGTATAGAAGAGGCTTACTTGTTGGATCTTTACTGATGCTGCCGCTTTTCACATTTGAAGCCCAGATGGAGGCCCAACCAGGCGCATTCCACGCTGCAGAAGAAGTCCGGGGGAGGATAGAGAATCTCAGCGCGGGCAGTTCCGCCTTGGTTGTGCTGCGTGACAGCTCCAGCGGACGCCTGTTTGACCAGACGCCGGTTGGCTCTGACGGCGCATTTCGATTGCACGGCGCCGCTTCCGGCAGTCGCGGCTACAGCCTCGAAGTGCGCGACGGCCAGCGCCTGATTCACCAGGAGAACGTCTGGTCGCCGGCGCCGGTCGGCGACATCACTGTCACCTTGCCCGTACCGAAAGTGCAGCCTTCGTCCAACGAAACCGTCTCCGTTGCGCGTCTGCTGCATGCGCCTCCTGAGAAGGCCTCCAAGCTCTTCGAAAAGGCAATGACCCTCACCGACCTGAAGGAGTCCATCGCTTTGCTGGAGAAGGCCATCGAAGAGCATCCCGACTACATCGAGGCGCGTCACAATCTGGCCGTTCGCCTGGGGCGGATGCGCCAGTACGACCGCGCAGTGAAGGAATTCGAGACGGTGCTCCAACTAGATCCGTCCAGCGCAATGGCCTGGGCCAATCTAGGAGTAACGCTAGATGCAATGGGCGACGTGCCGGCCGCGGAGACGGCAGCCAAGCAGGCTCTCTTTCTTGAGCCGCGCTCCGCCGTTGCTAGTTATCTGCTGGGTTCCATCCTGCTGCGTCAGGGCGTCAATCTTGCCCACGCCGCAGAGTTGCTCGGCAACGCCGCGGATCAGTTCCCCGTAGCCGGTTTGCTGCAGGTTGACGCGCTGCTTGCCTCGGGCGAAACAGCCCCAGCGAGAAACGCTTTACACAGTTTGGTGGCCGCAGCAAACGGCGTCCACTAACATGACGGTCGGTTGTCCCCGACCTTCATGGCCTCTACCCATACCCCAACCCTAACCCCAAGCCCGGGCGAACTTCGGTTCGCCCGGGCAACCCTTGCTCTGAGCAAGACCTCCGGCTTCATCGCCGACGCAGGTTTCACTCACTCGCTCACGCCCGCGCGCAACTGCACTTACGGTTGCCTCTACTGCTACGTGCCGACGCTGCGCATCCACGGCGGCCTGCGCAAAGAAGACTGGCAGCACTGGGGCCAGTTCACCACGGTCAAAGAGAACCTCCCCTCGCTGCTACGTAAACAGCTGCGCCCACATCAGCGCATCTACTGCTCGCCGCTCACCGATCCCTACCAGCCTGCCGAACGCGAAGCTCGGCTCATGCCCGACGTGCTGCGCGAACTCATCGCCGCGCCTCCGGAAGTCTTCGTCATCCAAACCCGCGGTCCGCTTATCCTGCGCGACCTTGATTTGTTGCTTGAACTCGCCGAGCGAACTCTGCTGCGCATCAGCTTCTCCGTCACCACCAATCGCGAAGACATCCGCCGCATCTTCGAGCCGCACTGCGAACCGATCGCCGAACGGCTCGCAGCAATGAAACAACTCACCCGCGCCGGACTGCGCATTCACGCCACGCTGGCGCCGCTGTTGCCTTGCGACCCCGAGGAACTTGCCGATCAGGCTCTCGAAGCTTCGAACGAAGCGCTCATCGTCGACCCGCTGCACGTTCGCCAAACCAAGAGCCGCGGCGCGACCACGCGGAGACGCCGCCCACCGCCTCTGCGCCGTGAAGGGTTTCGATGAATGGCTCGATCCCGCATTTCAGCAGCAGATCGTCGAGCGCATACAACAACGCGCCGCCCGCCAGGGAAGGCGATGCGGCGCGGGTGTACAGGGCTTTTCCTGGCTAGCTAAAACTGCGACTTGAATTGTTCGAATTGCGCCTCAAGCTGGGCGAGCTTTTCTTCCAACTCGGTAACGCGCTGTTCGACTCCGCTACGTCTGACCGGCGCCGCCCCAGCGCTAGCGATCTCCTCTTCGTCGATGGGCCCCATCAACAGGTGGGCGTAGCGCGCCTCTTTCGTGCCCGGCTGCCGTTGGAGTTGCGTAACCAACGCCAGCGTATCGCGCGTGCGCAACTCTTCAATCGTCTCTTCGACTTCGGCCAACGACACGAACTCATACATGCGGTTCGTGCGTTGGCGAATCTCGCCTGGCGTTTGCGGACCGCGCAACAACAACACGCAGATCACCGCCGCACGTTCCTTGTTCAGCCGCAGCGCATCGTTGGCCACATGACGATACCGCGGCACGCGCGAATCGGCGCCGGTGATCCGTCGCGTCAATCCTTTCTCTTGCAACCGCTCCAACGCCGACTGCACCAACGCGTCGTCGTACTCGACGACGGGGTCACGGCTCGACTTCTGATTGCAGGCGGCCACCAAGCTATTGAGCGTCAGCGGATAGTAGTCCGGCGTGGTCATCTCTTTCTCTAAGAGGCAACCCAACACCCTAGCTTCCTCCTCATCCAACAAGACCGATTCGAGTGAGTCGGCCTCAATGCTCCTGAGACTGCCCAGCGGCGCCGAACGAAGAGTGCGATAGTCCATAGACTGTCAGTTTAGCTGTGGCGGGCATGTCCGATCTTGTCCAAGGACATCGCCACAATAGCCGCGGCTGATCGCGAGGCGGGCGGGAACGACATGGCATTCCGGCGCTGCCTCATAATTGAGACCGACACGGTTTCCTGGGATAGGGGGATTGACGATGTTGAACAAGGTCGCGATAGGCTGCTTTTGGGGCTTCGTTTTATCGACAGTTCCAGTTCTCGCGCAAAGCGAGAAATGCCTAGTCGAGACAACCCAGAACGGCACGATGGTAAAGCTTCGTGGCATTGTTTTTCCGGGCGGGCACGATATGTTTGTGCGACCCGAGCAATGTGCGGATGAACGTGTGGTCTTGATTTACGGCGATGATCCTACCTTGGGCCGTGATCAACTACATCTGAAACGGGACGACGTGTTCCAAGAGTTTGAACGTTATCTCAAAGGAGCAGCAGCCTTCCAAGCCCAACGAGGTCTGCCTGCAATGTCCTAAATACCAAGTCGTAGCGGAGTTGACCGGGCGGCTAGACATTGCTCCAGCGGTAGGGGTGGTGGGAGATCCGAACACCGGTAAGGTGACGGGATTCGAGGGCTATGGTCATCCAATGCCTTTTACACGCTTCCGTCTGGTGATGACGAGCGTTTCAAACGTGACGATCAACGTGATTGATGACCGTCAGGGAACCCCGACGCCCTGACGCACAGGAGTGGACAACACACCGTTTTGACGTGAACGGGTTGGCCGCCAGGCCCCGCCGCTCACGCGGCCGCCCTTGAGTCGAGGACGTCCTGGAACCCTCGATTGTCGCCGCTCCCCCGGAGGGCCGCGCCCGGCGAAGGCCGGACAAGCGCGCGCCAGCGCTGCTAATCTATTTCGTCATGCAGAAAGTGAAGTGGGGAATCATCAGCACCGCCAAGATTGGTTTGGACCGCGTCATCGGTCCCATGCAGCAGGGAGAGCTTTGTGACATTCAGGCCATCGCCTCGCGCGATCTGGCGAAGGCCAAGCAGGCGGCCGAGAAATTGGGCATCCCCAAGGCCTACGGCTCGTACGAAGAACTGTTGGCCGATCCCGAAATCGAGGCGGTCTACAACCCGCTGCCGAACCACTTGCATGTGCCTGTGTCGATTCAGGCCGCTGAGGCGGGCAAGCATGTGCTGTGCGAGAAGCCTTTGTCGATGAACGCCGCCGAGGCCGAAGAACTGATTGCCGCGCGCGACCGTACCGGCGTGCTGATCCAAGAAGCGTTCATGGTTCGCTGGCATCCGCAGTGGATGCGCGTGCGCGAGATCGTGCGCTCAGGCGAGATCGGCGAACTGCGCGGCATCCAGGGTCTGTTCAGCTATTACAACGTGGACCCCAACAACGTCCGCAATCTCGCCGACATCGGCGGCGGCGGCATGATGGACATCGGCGTTTACCCGACGGTCATCTCCCGCTATCTGTTCGACGCTGAGCCGACCCGCGTCGTGAGCCTGATGGATCGCGACCCCAACTTTAAGACTGACCGACTGGGCAGCGTGATCTACGACTTTCCAGGCGGTCAGGCCAGCTTCATGTACTCGACGCAGATGGTTCCCTACCAGCGCATGCAGATTTGCGGGACCAAGGGGCGCATCGAAGTCGAAATCCCCTTCAATGCGCCGGACGACAAGCCTTGCCGCATCTTCATCGACGACGGCAAAGTCCTTGGCGGCCTCGAAGCGCGCATCGAGTTCCTGCCGATCTGTAATCAGTACGAATTGCAGGGCGACGGCTTCTCGCGCCATATCCGCAACGGCGAGCCCTTGGAGTTCCCGCTGGAGAACGCCTTGGCGCAGATGAAGATCATCGACGCGGTTTTCCGCTCCGAGAAGTCCGGCGGCTGGGAAGCGGTCTAGCGCACTAGCGCTCCCCTCCCGCGCAGCGGAGTACGGCTAGCGTCACATCCCTGCCGACGAGGCGCTGGCTGAGAGTTGTGCACGGATCTTCCAGGGCTCGGGCGACCTCACGCTCCGGCGAATCGGCTCGGTACAGCAATACGGTAGTTTCCACGTTCTCCAGACCCGAGGGCGGCGCCAGCCGTACTCGCTCCCTTCCGGCGTGGAAGTTGATCGGATCGGCGACTTCGTATTGGCTGACCGAGTAGGCTGGCAATGCCTCCAGCGGCGGCTCGCTCAGCATCTTTGCCACCGCCGCCAACGGGCGTCGGATAGGACCAGTGGGCAGCGCACCCACTGGATAGGCGAGTATCAGGGCGGCCAATAGCGCGAAGGCCAAACCGGGACGGTTAAACCGGCGGGCTAAGGCTGCCGCGCCGAAGCATACCAATAGCAGCCAGGGGGCGAACGAGGGCAACAGATGGCGGATATGGAAGAAACTGACTGCACCCATCAAGGAAGCCGCATATAGCGCCACGGGCGGTCCCAACGCTGTCAACGCCAGCGAAAGCGTCTCGATCGAACGTCGGCCGCGCAGCAGGGCGACCGCAGCAAGCGAACCCGTCAACAGTAAGTTGGAGCTCGTAACGTGCCGCAGCGCGGGCGCGCCGAGGAACCTGGTGACGACGTACGCCAGGTTAGATGGCTCCGGCGCAGGCACCCATCCCAAGTTGTTCGCGACGCCGTCGTGCGCGGCATATGCCGGCGCGAGCCAATACAGCCAGGGCAAGAATAGGGTAGCCGCCGCGGCGGCCGCCGCGACTGTGCGGTATTTGAGCGTCGCCGGCGCATCGGAGAGCATCACCGCGGCGACCACCGCGGCAACATAGAGAGCGCCCACGTAGTGCGTGTAAACGGTCAGCGTCATGATTGCGCCGCCGGTAATCCAGTAGAGCCGACTTCCGCCGCGATCCTGCATCTCGAAGCTCCACAGCACCAGCAGCGTTACCAGCAGCGCATAGAGGGCGTAGCTGCGGGCCCGTTCCCCTTGAAAGACGTGCTCTCCATTTAGGGCCAAGAGCAGGGCGGCGAGGGTAGCCGGCATGCGCCATTCCTGCTTGCGGTAGAGCCAGCCCAACACCGCGATTCCCGTCAGGCTAGCAATCATTGACGGTGCGCGAATCGCCGCCAAGCCCGATCCGAACATCGTGGTGAAACCCTGGAGTAACAGGTAGTAGAGCGGCGGGTGAACCAGATCTTGCCGAATCTCCTCGAGAGATTCTGCCGTCGGCGCAATGACGATGTTGTGGGTAAATACCTCGTCCCCGTCTATGGATTCGGTTGAAAGATAGTGGAGCCGGAGCCCAGCGCCCAGTATGATCACCGCCGCTAGCGCAAGCAGGTAACCCCTCATTGCGGCCAGTATGGCACAGGCCCCTCTGTCGGCTAAGGCAAGAGGATTTACCGGAATCCGGCGCAGCGTCCTTCGCCGCTTCCCCCCGCAAGGCCCTCGGCGGCTTGGAAGCGCGCATCTTGTTCTTGCCGTCTGCAATCAGTGCGAGTTGCAGTCCGGCGGCCGGGAAAGCGTCTAGGCCATCCGGTAACAGTTTGCATGCGGCATGACTCTCCAGGTCAGAGGGTCGAAACCATGAAACGTTACGCACTGCTGACTTGCCTATCTCTTGTTTTAACCGTAGCCTTGGCCGCCGGCGACTCAAAGAGCGCTGTAGCGAACATGCACGGCGCGAAAGGCAACGATATGGGCAAAGTGGAATTGACGCAGACCCCGGAAGGCGTCCTGCTGCAAGCTGACCTCACGGGCATCCCCGCCGGGATGCACGCAATACACATTCACGAAACCGGCAAATGCGACGGCCCCGACTTTAAGTCCGCAGGCGGACACTTTAATCCCGAGAAGGCTTCCCACGGCTATCTGCAAGGGAAAGACAGCCACGCCGGCGACATGCCGAACTTTCAAGCCGATTCCTCGGGCAAGGTTCACATCGAGATCATGAACTCAGACGTCACCCTCGAATCCGGCAAGCCGAACTCGCTAACGAGCGCGACCGGTACCGCCGTTGTCGTGCATTCCGGCGCTGACGACTACAAGTCCCAGCCGTCGGGCGCTGCCGGCGATCGCATCGCCTGCGGCGTGATCATGGCAGCGAAGTAGTCTCTCGTTCGCTAGAATTGGGCGCAGTGCCCTTCGCCTCCTCCAGCAAAAAGCTCGCCCCGGAAGCGCTGTTTGCCTATGCTGTGAAGGCCCTCGAACGGCGCGCCCACACCGAGAAGGAACTGCGCACCAAACTGCAGAACCGTGCTGCTGCCAAGGCATCCGTCGGGGAAACCATCGAACGGCTCAAGGGCATCGGCTACCTTAACGACCAGCGCACCGCCGAGTCGCACGCATACGCCCGCCGCGAGTTCCAACGCTTCGGCAAGCGCCGCGTCATGACCGAGTTGCAACGCCGCGGGGTCGACTTTGACACCGCCAAGCAGACAGTCGAGCAGGCCTACAGCGAGATCGACGAGATGGACCTCATCCGCGAGCACCTGCGGCGCAAGCTCAGTTGCGACCCGGACGCCCAACTCAAGGACCAAAAGCAGTTCGCCAAGGTTGTCCGCAACTTGCAGGGAGCGGGCTTCACCTCTGGTAAAATCATCGAAGCATTGGGCAAAGTCGTTGCCGAACCCGAATGGCTAGACGGTCTCGAAGACCGTCTAGCCGAAGCGGCGGAAGCGGCGGCTGAATCTTCCGAGTAGCTACGCCCGCCCTCCTCTAGCTGTACATTGGGGTTGTTTTTGTGACTGGCAACGAGATCCGCGAAAAGTTCCTGCGCTTTTTTGAGTCCAAGGGACACCGCATCGTGTCGAGCTCTTCGCTCGTACCCGCCAACGACCCCACGTTGTTATTCGCCAACGCGGGCATGAACCAGTTCAAGGACACCTTCCTTGGCGTCGAGAAACGCGATTATACCCGCGCCACAACGTCTCAGAAATGCGTTCGCGCCGGCGGCAAACACAACGACCTGGAGAACGTCGGCCGCACTCGCCGCCATCACACGTTCTTCGAGATGCTGGGCAACTTCTCGTTCGGCGACTACTTCAAGGCCGAGGCGATTGAGTTTGCCTGGGAACTCGTCACGGTAGTCTACGGGCTGCCCAAGGACCGCCTCTACGTCACGATCTTCGAAGACGACGACGAAGCCGAAGAGCTTTGGACCAAGCACACCGACATCGACCCGAAGCGCATTCACCGATGTGGGGCGAAGGATAACTTCTGGCAGATGGGCGACACAGGCCCCTGCGGTCCCTGCTCGGAGATCTTTTACGACTTCGGCCCCGAAGGGCTGGAGCCGGGTGAAGAAGACGAAGCGTTCCCGTCCGAAGTCAGCCGCTACGTCGAGATCTGGAATCTCGTCTTCATGCAGTTTGACCGCGACTCAGACGGCAAACTGACGCCGTTGCCTAAGCCGTCGATTGACACAGGTATGGGGCTGGAGCGGACCGCTGCGGTGCTGCAAGGCAAGCTGTCGAACTTTGAGACCGACTTGATCCGTCCGATCATCGACCGCGCCGCCGAGATCATCGGCGTGAAGTACGGTCAGGATCACGAAACCGACGTCACCCTGCGCGTGGTTGCGGACCATGCCCGGGCCGCCGAGTTCTTGATCCACGACGGCATCATGCCTTCGAACGAAGGCCGCGGCTATGTGCTGCGCAAGATCATGCGCCGCGCTCTGCGCCATGCGCGCCTTGCGGGCAGGGAAGAGCCGTTTCTCTACCAGCTCACCAAATTCGTCGCCGATTTGATGAAGCCCGGCTACCCGGAGCTGCAAGAGTCGATCGAACGAGTGCAGCGCATCGTCAAAGAAGAGGAGCTGCGCTACCACCGCAACTTCGTGATGGCCGAGCGCGAGTTCGAGGCTGCGGTGTCGCAGGCCGTCGACGGCAAGATCCCTGGGCCGGTGGCCTTTAAGCTCTACGACACGTTCGGCTTGTCGCTCGACGAGCAGAACGAACTGGCCGACGAGCGCAATTTGTCCATCGATCTTGAGGGCTTCCAGGCCGAGATGGAAGGGCAGCGCACGCGTGCCCGGGCGAGTTGGAAAGGCGGGGAAACCTCTAAGACAGCAGAGGTTTACCAGGAACTATTCAAGCAATGCCCGACGTCGTTTTTGGGCTACGAGCTGACTGATGTGCCGCACGTTCACGTCGCCGCCATCGTCGTAGACAACGCACCGGTCGACAGCGTGGCTGCGGGCGCGAAGGCCGAGATCATTCTGGACCGCACGCCGTTTTATGCTGAGTCCGGCGGCCAGGTCGGCGATCAGGGCGTGCTGCTGGTCGGCGGCGAGCCGGTCGCACGCGTCCTCGATACGCAGGCGCCAGTCAAAGGCCTGAACGTCCACAAGGCCGAGATCATCAGAGACATCAAGGTGGGGGACGAGGTTGAGGCGCGCGTCAATGACAATACCCGCGACTCGACCCGCCGCAACCACACGGCAACTCACTTGCTCCACGCCGCGTTGCGCCAGGTGCTGGGCAAACACGTCAAGCAGGCCGGCAGCATCGTCTCGCCGGAGCGTTTGCGCTTCGACGTCACGCACTACGCGCAGATGGATCAGAGCGAAATCGAAGAGATCGAGCGCATTGTCAACCGCGAGATTCTGGTCAATACGCAAGTCATCACCGACGTGATGGACATCAACAATGCCGTCCAGACCGGTGCGATGGCGCTGTTCGGCGAGAAGTACGGCGACAAGGTGCGCGTCGTGCAAGTCGGCGACTTCAGCAAGGAACTTTGCGGCGGCACGCACGTTCGCCGCACCGGCGACATTGGCGTCTTCAAGATCACCAGCGAGGGCAGCGTCTCGGCAGGCGTTCGGCGTCTGGAAGCCGTCACGGGATTTGGCGCCTACGAACAGCTCAAGGAATCGCAAGACCGCGTGCACTCGCTGGCCGCCATGCTCAAGTCGTCCGAGCCCGATCTGGTCGAAAGCGTCGAACGGCTAATTGCCGACAACCGCGATAAGGAACGCGAGATCGATCGTCTCAAGTCGAAGATCGCCCAGGCAGGGTCCGGGGATCTGGCCGAGCAAGCCCGCGAGGTCAACGGCATCAAGGTGATCGCCGCCCAGGTCGACGGCCTCGACCGCAGCCAACTGCGCTCGCTGGTCGATTCGCTGCGCGGCAAACTGGGTTCGGGCGTCGTGGTGTTGGGTTCGGCCAACGACGGCGACGTCGCGTTGATCTGCGGCGTCACCAAAGACTTGGCGGGTTCCAGAGTCCACGCCGGCAAACTCATCGGCGCTATTGCCCAAGAGTTGGGCGGGCGCGGCGGCGGACGCCCCGACCTGGCCGAAGCCGGCGGCAAAGACGCGGTCAAGCTGGCGTTGGCGCTAGAGAAGGCCTACGAACTGGTCGGCTGAACGATCGCGCGGCGCTTTGCGGCGCCGGCGCCCTAATCCCACCTCCAACGGTCAGCCCAAAGCGACGCGCTTCCTGGCACGTTCGTGATTCCAAGTTGTACAATCAACGCGGTTGCGCGGAGCCAGAGATAGACTGACACACCGAGGAGCGTCGCGACCGGCGCCCGGGCGGTCCCGCACAGGGACGAATCGATCCCTAACGATCTTGTTTGATACACGTATTCAACGCAAGGAGCAGAAATGACAGACCGAAGCGCAGGTAAGTGCCCCGTGATGAGCGGAGCCCACGCACGCACGGCGATCGCGGCCACCTCCAACCAACACTGGTGGCCGAATCAGTTAAACCTGAAGGCCCTCCAGCAGCACTGTCCCCAGGCGGACCCTATGGGCGAGGACTTCGACTACGCCAAGGAGTTCAACAGCCTCGACTTGGATGCTGTGCAGAAGGATCTCGATGCGCTGATGACGTCGTCGCAGGACTGGTGGCCTGCCGACTACGGCCACTACGGGCCCTTGTTTATTCGCATGGCATGGCACAGCGCCGGTACCTACCGCATCCACGACGGCCGCGGCGGCGCCGGCGGCGCCGCACAGCGCTTTGCGCCGCTCAACGGTTGGCCCGACAACGTGAGCCTCGACAAGGCGCGCCGTTTGCTGTGGCCGATCAAACAGAAGTACGGCCGCAAGATCTCTTGGGGCGACTTGATGGTCTTGGCCGGCAACCGCGCCCTCGAGACGATGGGGCTCAAGACGTTCGGCTTCGCCGGCGGGCGCTGCGACATTTGGGAGCCCGAAGACATCTACTGGGGTCCTGAGGATACCTGGTTGGGCGACGAGCGCTACACCGGCGACAGGGATCTCGAAAGACCGCTCGGGGCCGTGCAGATGGGCCTGATCTACGTGAATCCTCAAGGTCCCAACGGCAACTCGGATCCGCTTTCGGCAGCGCGGGACATCCGCGAGACGTTCAAGCGCATGGCGATGAACGACGAGGAGACCGTTGCGCTGATTGCGGGCGGACACACCTTCGGCAAAGCTCACGGCGCTTGTGAGGAAGCCAAGTACATCGGCCCTGACCCTGAGGGCGCACCCCTTGAGGAGCAAGGCTTCGGCTGGAAGAACAGCTTCGGCAGCGGCAAAGGCGACGATGCCTTCACCAGCGGGCTCGAGGGCGCCTGGACCGTCACTCCGACCAAGTGGGACAACAACTTCTTCGACAATCTGTTCGGCTACGAGTGGGTCAAGACGAAGAGTCCCGCCGGCGCGACGCAGTGGACTCCCAAGGACGCCTCCGCGAAGGGCACGGTGCCGGACGCTCATGATCCCGCAAAGAAGCATGCCCCGATGATGTTCACGACCGACCTGGCGCTGAGGTTGGACCCGATCTATGGCCCGATTTCGAAGCGTTTCCACAAGAACCCCAAGGAGTTCGCCAAGGCCTTCGCCAAGGCTTGGTACAAGCTGACGCACCGCGATATGGGACCGATCTCGCGTTGCCTGGGGCCGTTGGTTCCCAAGCAGCCGCAGCTGTGGCAAGACCCCGTTCCCGAGGTCACTCATAAGCTGATCGGGAAGCAGGATATTGCTGCGCTCAAGGGTAAGATCCTCGAATCAGGCCTGTCCATTTCGCAGTTGGTCTCCACCGCTTGGGCCTCGGCGGTGACGTTCCGCGGTACCGACAAGCGGGGCGGAGCCAATGGCGCCCGCATTCGCTTGGCGCCGCAGAAAGATTGGGCTATCAACAAGGCAGCCGGCGTGGCCGACGTGCTGCCGAAGTTGGAGAAGATCCAAAAAGCATTCAACAAGTCACAGACCGGCAATAAAAAAGTCTCGCTCGCCGACCTAATTGTTCTGGGCGGCTGCGCAGCCGTCGAGAAAGCGGCAAAGAATGCCGGACACAGCGTGAAGGTCCCCTTCTCGCCGGGCCGCACGGACGCATCGCAGAAACAAACCGACGTGGACTCCTTTGCCGTCCTCGAACCGACTGCGGACGGGTTCCGCAATTACCTGAAGGCCGGCCAAGACAGATCGGCCGAAGAGTTGTTGGTCGAGCGGGCGCAACTGCTGACGCTGACCGCTCCGGAGATGACGGTCCTGGTCGGCGGCATGCGCGTGCTGAACGCAAACGTCGGGCAGTCCCAACTCGGCGTCTTCACCGGCCGGCCCGAAGCGTTAAGTAATGATTTCTTTGTGAACCTGCTCGACATGAGTACGACGTGGCAGCCGTCCGCAAAATCTAAAGGTGTGTATGAGGGCCGTGATCGCGGGACGGGTAAGGTCAAGTGGACCGGCTCCCGCGTTGACCTCGTCTTCGGTTCGAACTCCCAACTCCGTGCCGTCGCTGAGGTCTACGGGTCTGACGATTCGCAAAAGACATTTGTGCGCGACTTCGCAGCCGCCTGGGCCAAGGTGATGAATCTCGATCGCTTCGACCTAACCTAGTCACCGATGTTAAGGCCCGGGCGTTGCCTGACAACGCCCGGGCTACTGCTACCAATCGGCACGCGGGACACAACCCGCGCACTTCCACCCGATACTCATCCAAGCGGAAGCCCATGGGCTCCCGCTCGCTCGACCGCAGGTTATTCAACTGCTCGTCTTGGTAGTCCGCCACCCGCTTGCAACGGGTGCAAATCAGATGATGATGGCGTTTGAGGTTCGCGTCGAGCCGATTGGTTTGATGCAAGTCGTTGACCTCGCGCAGCACGCCGGCTTCAATGAAGGCGCGGATGTTCTTATAAACCGTCGCCTTGGAGATCGAGGGGATCTCCGCGCGGACGCGTTCATAAACGAGGTCTGGGCTGGGATGGTCGGCGCTCTGGGCGAGCACGCGGTAGATGGTCATCCTCTGATGGGTATGGGCTAAACCGGTTTCCCGGCAGCGACGCACGAACTCCGCCATCCGCGCGTTCAGCCCTTTCTGAACCGACCGTCTCACTGGGATGCCATCCTACGAGAGCTTCACTCCCCTGTCAATTGCCGAATCGGGCTCCAGGACTTGCGTTCTGAACCCAGGGCTTGCAGCAGGCGCCGCTGCTTGCCGTCTAACTCGTCGCGCCAGGCCATGGCTTCGAGTTCGACACGGACGCCGTCCACGACGGGGACGACGGGGCGCGCTTCGAATCGAAATGCCGGAAAGGTCTAACAGACTTTGTGGACCGTCAGTAATCGCTCAAGTTTACTCCTGGCGAGGGGCTTTGGGAACTCGCAGTGCCGGCATGCCCGATTGGCCCAAGAGCTCGCCGATGCGCAGTAGGAGTTGATACTCCTCGACGGTGGTGGGGGAGACCGGCAAGTAGATATTGGCGCGGGTGAGTTCGTGCCGGGGGAACAATGTTTTGCCTGCGATAACCTGGGGGTCGAGGGCGTCCACGGTGACCCGCGTAAGCTGGTCATCGAGCGCCTCAATCTTGAGATAGAAATCGGCGATGTAGGGCGCCGGCTCGCCACTAACGAAGTAGACCGGCGAGAGGCTCATCGGTTCGTGCATATATGAGAGGTAGCGGTCCTCCGCGCAGCCTGGAGCATCGAAGCGCGCGCGCTGCTCGTCGGTGAGGATTTCGTCGCCGGGCTTGGCCACGCCGAAGGTGTTGAGCGGGCGCTCGGTGAACTGTCGTTTGTACAGTGCGTCGATGGCCTGATGAACGGCGTTGACGGAGGCCGCAAAGTCGTAGCTCGTGGGATTGGGCTGCGGCAGTGCATGTTGCTCGACATGCGGAGCGCTGCACCCGGCGAGGACCATGGCGATGGCGACGAGCAGGCGGATCACACTCTCATCATCGGTTGAACAATGGCGAGTGTCCACAATTGGGGGCTTGCAACCGGCGCAACCTGAACAGAACGACGCTACTGTGCGACCGCCAGGGCGTCACGTACTTGCTGTTCGATTGCCTCAGAAGTTAATCCCCCGACGAAATCCAGCTCATCGTTGTTCTCCAAAGTTTCCTACTCCCAAATTCCCATCGGGCGACCGGTATCACCACCTGCGCGGAGCCAAGCCGTTACTCCACCCTTCAAGCCCCAACATGGCACACTAATGCGAACGCCCCAAGCGGCTGGCGGGTTCTATTTACTGTGTCCGGCGTAGTGATATTCACCTTTCTTCTTTCGCTCCTCGGCTTCATCGTCATTGGGGCCTACGCGGTGAAGAGCAAGCAGGGCAACACGACGGAAGACTACCTGTTGGCCAATCGCAGTATTGGTCCTTGGTTTACGGCCCTCTCGGCGATGGCCAGCAACAATAGCGGGTTCATGTTCGTCGGCTTTATCGGCGCCGTCTATGCTGGCGGCATCTCCGCTTCATGGGTGATGATTGGTTGGGTTTTCGGCGACTATCTAACCTGGTTTTTTATTCACGAACCCCTGCGAAAGCGAAGTGCGCAACAAGATGCCAAAACCATCCCGACATTTTTGGGAGGCGCGGTGAATGGCGCCCTTCCGCGGACGGCGGCTGCCGCGGTGACGCTGATCTTTCTCGGCGCTTACGCTTCGGCTCAACTCAGCGCCGGCAGTAAAGCCTTACAAGTGCTTTTTGGCTGGGATTACGCGGCCGGCGCCGTGATCGGCGCGGTCATCGTATTGATCTACTGCTTCTCCGGCGGCATTCGCGCGTCGATCTGGACCGATGTGGCGCAGTCGTTGGTGATGGTCGGCGCCATCTTTTTGCTGGCCGCGGTCGGCGTTACCCAAGCCGGAGGCTTTGCGGCCCTGTGGCAAAAGCTGGAGGCGATCGATCCGCAACTGATCAGCATCTCGCCGGCAAATGCACGGTTCGGTTTCGGTTTGTTCATCCTGGGATGGTTCGGCGCGGGTTTTGGCGTAGTGGGCCAGCCGCACATCATGGTGCGCATGATGGCCTCGCGGAGTCCCGAAGATCTTCGTCTCTCGCGGCATATCTATACGGTTTGGAACTTCTTGTTGACCGTGGGTTGCGTGATTGCCGCGCTGTGCTGCCGCGTACTCTTGCCGGCGAGTACCGGGTTCGATCCGGAACTGGCTTTGCCGACGCTCTCTCTAGAGTTGCTGCCGCCGGTTCTGGTGGGAGTTATTATTGCCGGCCTATTCGCGGCCACCATGTCGACGGCTGACTCGCAGGTCCTGGTGTGCTCCTCGGCGATCACGCAAGACCTCTTCCCGGGCTGGCGCAATTCCTATGTAAAGGCCAAGGTGGGCACGGCGCTTGTTACGGCAGTCGTCCTGGCGATGGCGCTCTCTGCAGGCGAGAGCGTTTTCGCGATGGTCACCATGGCTTGGTCGGCACTGGGCGCCTCATTGGGACCGCTGATGATTGTGCGTGCGCTTGGCTGGCGGGCTTCGCCCCAACTGGCGGCGACGATGATCCTCACAGGCTTGGCGGCAGTCTTCGTCTGGCGGTTCACCTTGGGTTTTGGCGACGATATTTTCGAGGTGCTGCCTGGGATGATCGCCGGCCTTTTGGTTTACGCTGCGGGCCGCGCGCTGCAGCGAGCGAAGAGTGAAGCGGCGTGATCGTCATTGCCACCTTTCTGGCCTTCTTGCTGGCGTTCGTCGTCATCGGAACGTACGCAGCGCAACACAAGCGCGAGTCGACCATTGACGACTATCTGCTGGCCGGCCGCAACGTGGGCCCTTGGTTTACCGGCCTTTCGGCGATGGCCACCAACGCCAGCGGCTTCTTCTTCGTTGGGCTCATCGGCACGACCTATACTGCGGGCATCTCGGCCGCCTGGATCATGGTCGGCTGGACGTTCGGCGCCTACTTCACTTGGTTCATCATTCCCGAGCGGTTGCGCGAACAGAGCGTCGCACAGAATGCCAAGACTATTCCGACTTTTCTGGGAGGCGTTACCGACGGTTTGTTGCCGCGCAGCACGGCAGCGGTCGCGACGCTGCTATTTCTCGGCGCCTATGCTTCCGCGCAGCTGAGCGCGGGCAGCAAGGCTCTGCAAGTGCTCTTTGGCTGGGACTACTCGGTGGGCGCGGTGATTGGCGCGGTGATTGTGCTGATCTATTGTTTCTCCGGCGGCATCCGCGCGTCGATTTGGACCGACGTGGCCCAAGCCTTCGTCATGTTGGGTTCGATCTTTGTACTCGCTGTGGCGGGCGTGAATGCGGCTGGCGGTTTCTCTTCGCTGTGGCAGCAGTTGGAAGCCATCGACCCGCAGCTGATCCAACTCGTGCCCGACAACTTGCCCTTCGGGTTCGGTCTTTACCTGTTGGGTTGGTTCGGGGCCGGCTCGGGCATGATCGGCCAACCGCACATCATGGTGCGCATGATGGCGGTGCGAAAGCACGAAGACCTGCGCATCTCGCGGCACGTCTACTGCCTCGGCAATGCCGCGCTCTCGACATTCAGCATCACGGCGGCATTGTGTTGCCGCGTATTGCTGTCCACAGACCAAGCCTTCGACCCGGAACTTGCTTTGCCGATGCTTGGGCTTCAACTGCTGCCTTCGGTCTTAGTCGGACTGCTCATCGCTGGCCTGTTCGCCTCGACCATGTCGACGGCCGACTCGCAAGTCTTGGTCTGTTCGTCAGCGATCACCCAAGACCTATTTCCTTCGTGGCGCGACTCCTACGCCAAGGCCAAGCTCGGCACCGTCTTCGTGACAGCGGTCATGCTGGCGATCGCATTGAACGCGGGCGAAAGCGTCTTTGCCATGGTCATCATGGCCTGGGGCGCACTGGCGGCGGCCTTTGGCCCGTTGATGGTAGTGCGCTGCTTCGGCTGGAGAACCAGCCCGCAGCTGGCGACGGCGATGATGCTGGCTGGCGTTACAACGGCGATTGTATGGCGCTTCACGCTGAACCTCAGCGGCGCCATGTACGAAGTGCTGCCCGGCATGATCGCGGGCTTCGCGGTCTATTTCATCGGGCGAGCGATTGCCGGTAATCGCGGGTGATGTCCCGCACCGGCGAGGCGGAGGCATCGTAGACGATGAGCGAGTCCCGTAGAAGTCCGTGCCGTGTCTTGTCGGCGGGCAGGGTGAAGCCTTCTGCGTTGAAGTCGCTCGCCGCCAGGTATACATTGAAGAGGCCGACGACGCGCAACATCTGCTGGCCGATGGAGGCGTTGAAGAACTCCTCATCGATGCCGGTCAGCAGTAACGTTTTATTCGGGTGTTGAGCCCTCGCTGCGGCGAGGGCGCTGACCAGATCGCGTGCGCGAATGCTTTGCGCATAGTTGGAGGCCGCCTCCTTTCGGGCGGCCGGTATCGTGACGCCAATCCACAACGACAACACAACGGCGATTGCGGCCCGGGCTGCCCACCCGTACTCCCAAGCGTGAATCGAAACCGTGGCAGCGGCGAACGCCAGGCCTGCTGACGGGAAGAAGAGATAGTAGACGCTCAGGTGATGGGCCAGAGGCAAGAAGGGCGCCAACGCCACAACGAACCAGATCCAACCGAACAGTGCGGCAAGACGGCCCTTCACGGCGTTGCCTAACGCCAGCCCGGCGAGCGGCAGGCCGATCACCCACGCTAGCCAAACCGGACCGTCGGCGGCAAGGGCGTTGCGCAGGTAGTAGAGCAGCGTCTCCGCCAATGCGGGAGGGGCGAAGACCAGAGCGTAGACATCGCTGCGTCCGCCGGAGGGCCCGCTCAATTGGATCCAAGTCAACATCAGCGAGCCGGCCAGCATCGGCAAGGCCCAGCGCAGCCGCTCGCGCTGAAACAGTACGCACCAGGCGATCACCAGAGCCGGGTACAGCACGATGCTTTCGAGCGCGCCGAAACCGATCAGAAATGTCAGCCACTGCGCGACGTAGAAGCCAACCCGCCCGCTCTCGGCAAAGCGCAAGAAAAGCCAAATGCTAATCAGCAAGAAAAACGAGCAGAGCGCCTGGTTATAAGCCGACGACCAGCTCATCGTGGAGGCCAATCCGTGATGCACAGCCCACAGACACGCGCCTAACACGCCCACAGCGAGCGACCCGCTCACACGCCGGGCGACGGCCATGAACAGCCATAAATTGATCGTTTGCGTGCCGAAGACCAGCGCCCGAAAAGGAAAGGCGTTAAAGCCGAACCACTGGTAGAAGAAATAGAAGTAGAGACGTTCGCTGAAGGTGCGATATGTACCCTGCGCGCGCGGTTCGAGCAGCTGCGGCCAGAATTCGCGCGCCGACAACTGCGCCTGCCACAGCAGGGTGAAGTCGTCATGGTGAAACCAGGTCCACAGGCCTAGCCAGTAGACGGCCAGCAGAACGCAAGGCGGCAGCGCCCAGGCGAGAACTTCGCGTTTCACTGCAGCGCCGCCGATAGAAAGACGATGCCGAGTTCGCGCTTGGGCTCTTCGTCGGCAATCAAGGACTTATCCAACTCGAACTCGACCACCGTTTCGTCGTTGGCGAGCAGAGCGTCGGGGATCTCGGCGTTGAAGTCCAAGCCCACACCGGGCTGCTCGTAGAGACGCGAGCCGACCTCGACGCCGCCGATGTGCGCCGTGAGCGTGATCGGGCCCAGCCTCTCGATAATCACCGCAGGAAGAGTGAACTGCAGAGCCAACTCCACCGGTAAATCGGGAACCGGAGGCGGCGCCGCCAGCGAGACGGCAAACTTCCTGGACGTCCAACACCACAGCCTTTGCTCTAGCGGGTAGAAGCCTTCGAGCAACTGCGCCGCAGCCTGTGGGTCAGCGGCCTCAACACGCGACAGCAACGCTGGCGCCGTCTCCGCGGGCACCTCCGGCGTGTTGCGTGGGCACCCCAGGCTGAGCCCTGCAGCGGCGAGCAGCAACAGTAGAACGGCGACGCGGCGTATCAAGCGTCGATTGTAAACGGTTACGGCTTCGTCAATGGCTCGGGTTCCGGCAATTCCTTGCGCGGCAATTTCTCGTCGCGGTTGGCGGCGTGATAGACGAACGACGCAACAATCGCCGCAGCCTGCATCAGGTCGGCGGGCTGGGCGCGATCGTAGGCGTCCATGTTCGAGTGGTGCGTGCGCGTGCCATATTCCAGCGGGTCTTGAATAAACTGGAATCCAGGCAGGCCGACCGCGTCGAACGACTGGTGATCGGTGCCGCCTGTGTTGCGGATCGATAACGTACGGGCATCGAGGTCGGCGAAGGGCCTCAACCACGACTCGAAAATCGGCCGGACCAAATCGTTCTCTTGCAAGTAGACGCCGCGGATCTTGCCGCTGCCGTTGTCTACGTTGAAGTAAGCGCTGAAGTCGTCGTGTTCGGCGGTTAACTGCATCGTCTCGCGGTTGCCGAAGTGTTCGGTGACGTAGGCCTTGGAGCCGAGCAATCCCTGTTCCTCGCCGCCCCACAAGGCGATGCGCACAGTGCGCCGCATCGGCAGCTTGAGATCTTTCAAGATGCGTACGGCCTCCATCATCACCGCGCAGCCGGACGCGTTGTCGGTCGCGCCTAAGGAGGCTGCCGTCGAGTCGAGATGTCCGCCAAGCATCACGATTTCGTCAGCTTTGTCACCGCCTGGGATTTCAGCTATCACGTTGATTGAGTCCAGCGTGTCGCGATACAGCGTGGTGCGCGTCTCCACTTCGAGCTCCGGCTCGATGCCGTGCTCAATCAGTCGGACGATGCGGTTGTATTGTTCCGGCGTCACGGCGATCGCCGGCGGCGGGGTGGGGAAGTCCGGGTCGCGGTCGCCCATACGCGGCGGAAACACCGTGCCGCCGTCGCCTCTCGCTGCAGGCAGCATGACCAGCGCCACGCCCTCGTCCGTCAAGAACGTATTAAGCTTGCCTTGGATGCGCATGCGGTCCTTGCGCCGCAATTCGCCGAACCACGCGGGCGCTTGGGAGAGGAAGTCGCGACGCTTGTCCGGGTCTTCGGGGATTTCGAGCTTCGGATCGTTGTAATCAATCTCTGCCGGGATGACGCCGTCCGGCGCCGATGCACGCTCGGCGAGTTCCTCGTTCGTGTAGCGGTGCATCTCCGCCAGTTCGTGCATCTCGACTTTCTTCGTGTCGGCCAGCAAGACGATGCGGCCCGCAAGCTTGCCTTTGT
Organism: uncultured Acidobacteriota bacterium; assembly: GCA_963805925.1. Classification (GTDB taxonomy): domain Bacteria; phylum Acidobacteriota; class Terriglobia; order Bryobacterales; family UBA6623; genus CAMPKL01. The sequence continues at coordinate 527,175 of CAWDWB010000009.1, read as the reverse complement.
GCTTCGTGATGAAGGTGTCGATCGAGGCTTCATCGCGCGGGTATTCTCTGTGTCGGGTGAGCGGCGCGAGGACCGGTGTACCCGTGACGACGCCTTTGGTCGAGGGTGTCCAGCCAATCGGCACGCCAATGAGCGCCTCGTATTGCGGCGTCATCAGATGCGCCGAATAATAGCTGCGCGACCAGCCCACGCCGAAGGGGCCCCACTTCTCTTCGTGGGCGTTCTTGAGGCCGTACTCCTCCAGCCTCGTGACCGCCCAATCCGCCGCGCCTTGGAATCCCGGCGAGCCGGTGATGCGCGGACCATTCACTTCAACCAGATAGAAGAGGTGGTCCATGACCTTCGAATGCTTGAAGGCCTCTTGACGGATGCGATGGACGGCCTCAAGATCGACCTTCTCCTGAGCGAAGACGGGCGAAACCAGAAAGAGGAAAAGAATAAGATGTTTCACGAGCGAAACTCCCACTAAGAAGAAGGGCGAAGACTTCCCGAGCTCCCGCCGACGATGGGGGTAGTTTACCCAACCTCTCCAGTTGACGTTTCGACCCTCACGTCAGAGCCGCGACCGTAAGGGATTCGGTCTGGGAATCCAGGCGCCCCTATAACGTCCCCGCATTTAGCAACGCCGTAATCTGCGCCACGTCCTCCGCAGCCAACGCCACCGCCGCGCGCGAGTTCTCTTTAGCCTGGTCCCCATCGCGAGCCCCCGCCAGCACATGTGTCAAGCCGGGCTGAGCGAGGGTCCACGCAATCACCAGTCCGCCGATCGTCAGTCCATACTGCTCCGCGATGGGTGCAAATTGTTTAAGCGCCCCTTGGACCTTTGCGCGCGACTCCACGCTGAAGCGCGGAAGGTCGTGCCGTATATCGTCAGCCGGGAAAACGCGCTCCGGCCCCATCTTGCCGGTCAACAATCCCATCGCCAGCGGCGAGTAGGCCAACACCGCGATGTTGTTTGCCAGGCAGTAAGGCAGGTACTCCTGCTCCATTTGGCGGTCCAACATGCTGTAGCGTTCTTGAACGCAATCGACGGGGCCGACTGCCTGATACTCTTTCACCTGAGCGACGGTGCAATTGGAAATCCCGATTGCCCGAATCTTACCTTCCTTCTTCAGATCGAGCAGCGTCTGCATTGTCTCCGCGATTGGCGTCGTCGGGTCTTGCCAGTGCGTCTGGTACAGGTCGATATAGTCGACCCGCAAACGCTTCAAGCTACGCTCAATCTCTTCGCGGATCGATTCCGGCCCCAGGTAGCGGTAAAGCGTGACGCCGTCGCGCTCCTTGAACTTCATCCCCTTGGTGTCGTCCCAGCGCAAGCCGACCTTGGTAGCCAGCACCACCTTGTCGCGGCGCCCAGCGATGGCCTTGCCGATGAATTCCTCGGATATACCGAAGCCGTACGCCGGGGCCGTGTCGATCAGGTTGACGCCGGCGTCGATTGAAGAGTGAAGCGACTCAATCGAACGCTTCTCGTCCGTGCCGCCCCACATCATGCCGCCCAGCGCCCACGTTCCTTGAGCGATTACCGAAGCTGAAATGCCGGATTGTCCTAGAGGTCGATACTGCATTTGAAAATTATGCCAAACCGGGCCACTGCGCCAAAGTAGCGACCGTCTCAGACCCATGCGTCTGGAATCACACGTTGCCTCCCGTTGTTGCCCTTTCCGGTCCCAATCATCCGCTATACTCGTCGCGCGCATCCCCAAGGAGGATTAAACGTGAAATCAAAAAGCATTCTGATGGCAAGCATAGCCGCTGCCGTCTTGGCCATTGCGCCGGCATATGCGCAGCAAGCGGCGCCGCCGCCCAATGCTGCCATCCCGGAAATGGGCAAACAGACCACACGCAAAGGCCCACACGTCAATCGCGTGATCGACTTGTGGCTCAAGGGCCAGCCGGTTTACTACACGCAGGTAAGCGGCGGCGGCTATGAGGAAGGCAAGATGCGGGCGGCGACCAAGGCCGACTACATCACTCTACGAAATGGAACATGGCACGCTCGACTTCAAAGAGTTGCGCGAATTCATGCGCGGCCTGGTCGATGCCGGCCCGACCCGCACCGGCCACAAGACGCCTCCCGTGTTGGTGACGCTGCCCATCCCAGGCACCGCCGACGCTCTGCGCGCCAACGGTTGGATGATTCAGCAGGCGCTGGCAGCCGGCATACACGGAATCTTGCTGTGCCAAGCCGAAAGTCCCGAAGCGGCGCAACTGATGATCCAGTACTCGCGCTATCCCTTCGCGCCGCGCGTCGAGGGCCTGGCCCAAGGTACTCGCGGCAACGGCAGCCAGGCCTACGCCGCAAAAATCTGGGGCGTCACGCCGGCGGAGTATCTGCACATCGCAGAGCCCTGGCCGATGAACCCGGATGGCGAATTGATCTTCGGCTTGAAGATCGAAAACCCCCGCGCCGACGCCAATGTCGAGTCCAGCGTGCGAGTGCCCGGCATCGCCTTCGCCGAATGGGGTCCCGGAGACCACGGCTTCTACGTGGTGGGCGCCCCCGGCGAGGGCGGACGCGGGGATACAAACCCCGCCATGCAGCAGGTCCGCTCCCGCGTGCTGGCGGCGACCAAGGCTGCCGGCATCAAGTTCCTTAACTCCTGCAACGAGAACAACGTCATCCAGCAGCTGGATGACGGAGTGATGATTTGCACCGGCGGCGACGGTCCCGGCGCCGACAAGGGACGCGCCTACACCAAGCGCACCGACCCCTGGTAGACCTGAACAGAACGGCCTGCTCCTCGGAGCGGGCCGTTCCTATTTCGCAATCTCGCAGAAACCGTATCGGCGCTCCTTGCGTCCAGAACGCATGCGATTATTTACCCCTGCCGTCATCGGCCTAGCCCTTTGCATTCCGGCCTCGGCACAGGACGCCGAAATCGGCATTACGGCAGGGTACAGTTCCTTCCGGGACGGCTACATTGCTTCCTCAAGCGGCGGCGGGGTCTCGTCGACCTATGAGTACACCAGCGGGATCCGTATTGGCGCCCGTATGTCGTTCGACTTCCACCGCTACTTCGCGCACGAAGTGTCGTACGCGTTTCAGTCCGCGAAGTTCAAAGAGACGACAGACGATCAAGTCTATCTGATTCTCAACGTGAGAGAGACTAGGTCGCAGATTCACAACTACTACTACAATTTCGTCGTGCATGCCACGCCGCGCGGCTCCCGCGTGCGCCCGTTCGTCACGGGAGGCGTCGGAGGGACCGCATTTATTCCTCCCGGCTACTCGTCTTTCCAGTCGCAGGGCCAAACGAAGCTCGGCTATAACTACGGCGCGGGCGTGAAGTTTTTGGTCTCGGATAACTACGGCGTTCGTTTCGACGTGCGCGACCAGGTGACCGGCAAACCCTTCTTCAAAAACACCGATGGGATGCTGCATAGTCTCGAGACCTCGATGACGGTGTCGTACCTGTTCTGAGCGATGATCCTCGTCTGATCCGTAGCCCAGCGGGGCGGCGCCAATAGCCTGGTCGGACGCCCTGAGAACCCCATGGGCCGATCCTCCCCCTTTACTCCCGCGTTGGCGTCTCCATCCGCGCCGACGTGCCGATGGAACTTGAGTTTGTCGTCGGCAAATGTTTGTCAAAAGAGGCGGCAGATCGCTACGACAGAGCAGTGGTTTGGAGGCGGAGCCGCAGCAGCTGCAAGAAGACCGGTTCAAGTCCGCTCCACGCCTCCAAATTTCTTGATTCCCTGGTAGCCTAGCGATCCTCGAAGACCACTGTTTCCACGATGAGCGGATTGCCGCCGGGGAACCAGGCCTCTAGCTGAAGCTCTTCGGCCTTCGTCGCGCGGTACTCGAAGTCGAACGTCTCGCCTACTGCCACATGCTGATCCGCCGCGCGCAGTTCGTGGTTCGCCGTCTCGGCCGCGTCCTTTGCCAATGGCCGCCACTCGACAGGGCCCGACGGCCCCATGAGCCCCACATGCAACGCGTCTCCCACTGGAGTGATGTTCATGAACCGGAAGCGGTACGTTTCGCCTACTCGCAAGCGCATGCCCCTCGTCGGCTGAGGCAGTCCATTCATCAGCAGCATAGCGCCGCCGTACCATCCCGGAGGGGCCGAACTCATGATGAAGTACTTATCCTTTTCCGGATCGTATGTCTCTCCTGGCGGCAGCACGATCATTGGTCCCTGTATGCCGCCCATCAACTGACCGCCGTCATGCCAATGGGCGTGATAGATGAACGACCCTGCTCGTTGGGGGATCAGCTTCGCTTTGAACTCGTGTCCGGGCTCCACCAGAGGCGCGCGCTTCTCTCCGATCCCGCTCCACCACGGCACGCCGTCGTAATAGCTCTCGATCTCTTGCCCGTGCCAGTGAATGCTCGTCGCCGACGAAGCGTTGTTAGCAACGGTAATCTCCGTCTTCTGACCCTCAGTGACGACGAGCAGCGGCCCGGTCAATCCTGTACTCTTCTCCGGCGGCGCATCGGAATTTAGGTCCGTAAGCGCGATCTCGTAGAGAGAAGGATCTCCGTTGCGGTTGGTCACATCCAACTTCACTCGTCGTTCGGCTTGCCAGTTGGTCACCGTGTCGAACTCAGAATGCCCCGTCACGGTAATGCCCAGAATCATGCCGCCCAAACCGGCATAGCCTGAGTCGTAGTCCTCCATGTGTTCGTGTTCGGCAACATGCTCCGGGACCACGCCATCCCCTGGTTGGAGCGGCAGAGGCAGCCGCATGTGCGCCATCCGGTGGCAGTGATAAAGCCAACGGCCCGGCTCCTTTGGCATCCAGGTGATCTCGAAAGTCTCCATGACATCGGCCGAATGCGTGAACTCTTCGTGCCTCTCGCTCTTGTCGAGTACCTTGTAGGACTCTCCGTCGCCCTCCGCGTCCAGCCAGAAGTGGAAACCGTGCAAGTGCATCGGATGGCTGAGGTCCGACACGTTGAGGACTTTCCAATGAACCGCCTTGCCCACCTCGGCGGATAAGCGTTCCGTGAACGGCCAGGACTTGCCGTTGATCGCCGTCCTGAGCGCGCCTTTCCAGCGCTCCAGCACGAAGATGCGGTCCGCAGTGGGGTCTGTGCCCGGCGGATCCACCACCAGCGCTCCGCCGAGCAAAGCGTCGAGGACGCGGTTCCTGCCGTTGGCGCCCATTCCGCCGTCCGGGGTGCGTCCGTAGTAGGGGTAGATTCCCGCGGCCCCTGCGTTGAAGCGTACATGCTGCGTTTGGCCGGGATCGACCGTCACCGTATCGCTATCTTTGCCCGGTCGCTGATGGAAGCCGTGCAGCGTCGCCGGCACGGTGAGCGAATTGTGCAGCGAAATGTCGATGGTCGTGCCCTGCGGAACGCGAATCGTCGGTCCCGGAGTCTGCAACGGCTTGCCGGTCTCGCCAAAGGCATACACGGGGATCGACTCGCCGTTATCCGACTCGGGATACCACGAGCCCTTGTCGATGTTGAACTCCAAGTGCAGGACGCCGTCGCGCAACTCGCCCGCCGGCGTCCGGTTGTCGTTTGCGGCGATGGTCGCGGGCTGTTGAGCCAGCACCGAAACTGCCGTTAATAAGGCGATCGCGAAGGGTTTGAGATCTACAAGTTTCATTTTCGCTTCCTGTTGGGCGGCTCTCAAGGTAGCAAAAACGCATCCGAACCCCAAACGCAGGCGACGGGTTCATAGAGGGATTCGTGCCCCCGTTTTTCGCATTACCTTGGGTTCCGTCTGGTGAAGAGGGGTAGCCGGTTCGCCCCTCACGATCGCGGCTCTGTTGCGCTAGGCAGTGTGGATTGAGGTTGGGGCGAGGTTGCGCCCTGAGATGGAGGTTGGGCGCCGGATTGGCGAAGTTGATGAATTGAAGGCCAAACGCCCAAAGGGCCCCTCAGATGAGGAGCCCTTTGGACGAAGGTTGGATTCCCTTCCAAGCGGGGAACCGGAGATGTCTTTGGGTCGACCCTAGTTTCTGTTTCGCTCTTACGCTGCGGCTCTTCTGGCTTTGACCGCGCGCCCGAGACCCTGCGACCGCTGCAGCGGCGCCCCTGGCCGTATCTCGCCTAGCCAGGAATCTTCTACATCCGTTGTAGCATGGGCCTCCAAATTTTTGGGCATGCGGAACCGCTCTTCAAATCGCCGTCGTGTGCGGAGGAGGCGAGATCCTGCGAATTCATGTCGGCGATCATGTTCTGCAGAGCGGCCGCCTGTTCGGGGGAGTAAGGCAAGCCGCCCCAAAGTCCGATCGCGTAAGAGTTGCGATCGGCGTGGTCCTCACGGCCTTGATCGTCGTCCCGCCCGGCAGCGATGGCTTGCGGCGGAGTGCTCACAACCGCAGCGAGCGTGAGGGCGGCGAGCGCCAGGGTACAGATCTTGCGAATTGGTTGGACTATGTGTCTCATAAGCTCTCGAACTTCCTTTGTTTCTCTTCGTGCTGTAGGCAATAAGGAGAGTCTAGAAGCGCCACAGAGACCGTTCGGAGGCGCTCCGGCGACGGACCCGGGACGATTTGTTAATTTCAGAAGAGGGCGTAAATGGGGCAATGACGGAGCCAAAGCAAGGAGCTTCCGCCGTCGTTGGGGAGATTCTTGGGCTCCGTCTCCTTTTCGGCCGGTTGGGCTGTAAGATCCGGTACATGGGACTCCCGCGGACTGACGGCGGAAGCGCTATTGTCAGCAACGGCATCGGACTGCCCAAAGGACCAAGAGAAAACCATGCGAAAGACGCTCACGTTGATGGGACTGGCGCTTATTGCGCTGTCGTTGCAGGCACAGACTGGCTACAAAGTAGTAGCTCGTTACCCCGTCGCCGGAGACGACGGGTTCGACTATGTCACGTTAGACGCGGCCGCGCGCCGGCTCTACGTGGCTCACGGAACGAAGGTTGACGTAATCGATGCTGATAGCGGCAAGGTTGCCGGCACCCTGGCGAATACGCCGGGCGTGCACGGCGTAGCGCTCGCAACGCCCTTTAATCGCGGCTTCACCAGCAACGGCCGCGAGAACAAGGTTCTGATGTTCGACACAAAGACGCTGAAAGAAATCAAGCGCATCGACGTCGGCGAGGGACCGGACGGAATCTATTACGAACCCAACAGCAAGCGGGTCTTCACGAACAACCACGGGACGCACGACATCACCGCGATCGACGCCGCCAAGGGCGAAGTCGTGGGCACGGTCAAGGCGGAGGGAGACGGCGAGCAGCCGATCATGGCTGATGGTCTGATCTACGTCAACAGCGAAGAAGCGGGTGAAGTGATTGTGTTCGACCCGAACACGCTCGAAGTCCTCAGGCGGCTGCCCATCACGAAGTCCAAAACGCCGACTGGTCTGGCTTACGACGCCGCCAACAAACGGCTTTTCATCGCCTGCCGGAATGAGCCGATGTTGGTTGTGATGGATGCATCGTCGGGCAAAGAGATCACGAGCCTTCCGACCGGAGCGGGCGCTGATTGGGCCTACTTCGACGCCGACGCCAAGTTGATCTTCGTTTCTACCGCTGAAGGCGTGTTGAATATCTTCCGCCAGAAGTCTGCCGACGAATACGAAGACGCCGGCGCCGTGCAGACGCAGCGGAGCGCCAAGACCATGGCGTTTGATCCCAAGACGAAGAAGATCTTCCTTCCGTCGGTCGAATACGGCACGGAGCCAGCGGCCACTCCTGATGGCCGGCCCCGCCGGATCATCAAGCCCGGCAGCTTTGCGGTGCTTGTGGTGGGCAAGTAGCGACGTAGCCGTCGAGTTGCAGTATTGCGTTGGGGAAGGCAGGCCGATGCGGCGCTCGGAAGGATGCTTGGAGTAGCTGCCGCCGGCGAAGATGTATTTGCTGAAGGCGATGATGGCTTTGTCGATAGGCAGACCGGCGGCGAGGTCTGCACATGTCGCGCTGTTTTAGCGCCGAAACTAGTCATGCCTATCCTAATCAACAACTTAGGTTATTTGGCAAGGCGACAGTTTGCGACATCGAGCCGCAGTTGAGGCTCGTTTGGACGCGATCACGGCGCACTTGATCAGTTGATTGACAGTTCGACGGACGCATCGCGTTCGAGAGTCTGGAACGTATGCGAGCCGGTGAGATATAACTCGACCTGATCTCGGTCCGACGCGGCGTAGCCGATTGAAAGGTCTTGTCCGATCGTCAGCTTGAAATCACCGCCCCGCAGAGATACCAGCACTCCGCCCTCAAGCACGTCGGCGCGAACGATGGGGCCTTGGAGCAGGTCTTGAATGCGCTTGACGATCGGGTACCCGTCGTCGGCCGCTTCCAAGATCGCCAGATGCATGTCCTTGCCGACTGCGAGTCCGTAGGGACCGCCAATGCCGGCGTGCTGCAGCACTTGCCAGGCTTGCACGATCGCTGCGTAGCGGTCCTCGGGCGTATCTCCAAACGAAATCGGATGATGGCTGCTGCATTCGAGGATGCCTTTGATGTGTGCGTCGCCGAAACCGAGAAATACTGTTCGATCTTCTGCCTCGGCAATGCGCTCGACCGCCTCTCGCAGCGGATCGAGATTCGGCGAGTCCAAGCCTCTGCTAATCGAGTCCATTTCCATGAGATTGAGTTTGAACGGCACTCGTAATTCGAGCAGCGGCTGCAGTTGACGGACGCCGACCCCGACGCCGGGCGCCGGCTCGTTCTTGAGCAAGTCCAATTTGCCGGTATTGACCGCACCCAGCTTCCAGCCGTGAGGACCGTCGATATCTACAAGTTGCCGGGCGGCGAGTTTGACCGTCAACAGGCGAACGGCCTCTTGATCAATGGCGACCCAGGCTTCCGGCGTAATGGGGGCGATTTCGCGCTTTAGCAGATTCATGTCACTCCTTGAGGCGTCCGATGCCAAGCGAGCCGTCCTTCGGGCCCATTGACGACGAGGACTTCGATTGGCTCTCTAATTCGGTAATCGCGCCCTCACTGAAGAGGTACTTCTTCATGTACTCGGAAAACGTCGGGTTTCTGCGTCGAATCCATTCCAAAGCCATTAAGAAGTGCTCGATTTCTTCCCTCTTGTTGTGGAGCAAGATCTTGGTGAGATCGTCGTCGACGCACGCATCGGCGCGTTGTTGGTACCAATCGATTGCTTCGAGCTCCTCTATGGCCGAAACCAACGCACGATGCATGTCAATCGTCTCCGCTGACAATAACTCGATTGGTTCGTGATACTCGGTGCTAGCCATAATTCGCTCAAGACCTCTATTGAAGGACAGTATTCGGCGCCGTTCTGTTTCATTCGCAGTGGGAAGTCGTTGGCGTTCTCGGCCGCAATAGCCGTTTCTGGAGCCCTTGGGAAGGCGATCCTGTCCGGTATCCCGTGCCGCATACCCTAGGAGCTGCGCCGAATCGCGGCGACGAGCTGCTTCTTGTTCATCTTGCTTCTGCCGGCTATATCGAGCTGCCTAGCGCGATTGTAGAGTTCGTCTTTGGTGCGCTCGTCGAGGGAACTGTTCGGGTTGCCGGTTCCCTCGCTACGGCTGTTCGGGGTGCGGCCCTCCTCGCGTCGTTGTTTGTTGACCACTCGGGCGGCCAACTCCTCGGCCCGCTTTTGAGTTCGCCCATCTTCCAAGGCGCTTTCTTTCACCTTTTCGTACTGACGCTCGTCTTTGTCGCTCCATGCTGAGGGCATGGCTACACCTCCACTTAGTTGGATTGACCCGTCCCACCCAATTCGTCGGCCGCGTAGATGATGGGGATGTCGGACTCGTCCATGTGCGTTACCGTTTTCCCATTGAGACTGACGACCTCGAACCGGGGCCACTTGAGACGAGCGGCCTCGATGGCGGTCCGCAGGGTCTCGCCGACGGCGTCGGTCGAGGCCCCCGCTTCGTACCAACGGAACTGGGCGTCGGTGTCTAAATAGAGAACAGGCAGCCGTACACGGCCAGTCTTCCCGTCTACGTCGCTTGGCAGGGGTGTTATCGAACCTTGAGCGATGATTTCATCGCTTGCATGTACTGGATCCATCACCAGATGGACTCACGACCGGGCCCAAACGTTGCGTGGGAAGGACTATTGCGTCGGAGAAGGCAGGCCGATGCGGCGCTTGGACGGATGCTTGGGATAGCCGCCGCTGGCGAAGATGTATTTGCTGAAGGCGATGATGGCTTTGTCGATGGGTAGGCCGTCGGCGAGGTCAGTCGGCGTGCGGTCGGCTTTGTTGAGTTCGTCCGGCTTGGCGCCTCTTTGGCAGAGGAAATCGATGACCTCGACGATGCGTTGTTGCGCTTCTTGCGTCCCGCCGTTGGAAGTGCCGCTAACCGAGGCGTGCATCAACGTGTTGCCTTCGTCGTCCGCGACGTTGACGTCATCGTCGTATCGATAGGCGAACTCGACGGCCTTGACGTCGGCGCTGGTGACAGAAGCCATTAGGAAGCTGCTGCCGCCGGGCGTGCGGTAGTGCGGGTCGGAACCGGCGTCGATCAGCGCCTTCATCACATCGATGTGACCGGAGCGGGCCGCAAGAAACAGCGGCGTCAGACCGCCTGGCGGCGCGAAGCGTCCGCGCGTCTCGGGAACGGAATTGACGGCGAGAACGGAGGCGCCATGATCCAATAGATTCTCCACCAGCGGCAGATTGCCACGTTGGCTGGCCAGGTGCAGCGGGGTGTTGCCCTGCTTGTCGGTCACGGAGGGGTCGGCGCCGGCTTCGAGCAGCGCAATCGCCGCAGCGGTGCTGCCGTGCGAGGTGGCCGCGAGCAGGATTTCCGTTCCGTCGCCGAGTTTGAGATTGGCATCGCCGCCGGCTGCGAGCAGGCGCTTGACCGAGGTTGCGTTGTCGGCGATGGCAGCGAAGGCGAGGGCGGTGAAACCAGCCTTCGAGGCGAGGCGTACGTCGGCGCCTTTCTCGATGAGTAGATCAACGACGTCTGAGTGGCCTTCGGCTGCGGCCCACATCAGCGCGGTTTGTCCCTTGTTCGATTCGGCGGTGTTGATCGCGGCGCCGTGAGAGAGGAGCAACTCGACAGCCTTTGCCGAGCCAGAACCCGCAGCGATCATTAGCGCGGTCTCGCCGTTCCAGCGGGCGGAGTTGGCGTTGGCGCCGGCGTCGAGCAGTTGTTGGAGCATCTCGGCGTCGCCGTTGAGGCAGGCTAGCGTCAACGGCGTCTCGCCGTAGTCGCTGACGGAGTCGACTTTCGCGCCTGCCTTGAGCAGCATCTCAGCCACGAGCTTATCGCCGCCGTAGATAGCCCAGGCGAGGGCTGTAGAGCCGTCCGGCTGTTGGGCGTTGACGTCGACGCCTTGCTCGATGAGTGCAGCAACCAAGCTGGGGTCGCGGCGCTTGACGGCGTCGGCTAGGTTCGCGTCGCCTGCGGCGAGGCACGAGGCAGCGACAAGCAGGGCCGCAGCGGCTTGGACGAACGACTTGCGCATCGGCACTCCGCCCTAGACGCCAGGCAGACGCCCGGTGCTGTCTCCGAAGCGCTCGCAGGGTACATTTGCCTTGTCGAACATATCGAGGAATAAGTTATTGAGCGGTGTCTCCGTGTGGTAGCGCAGGTGGCGGTTGCCTTCGAAGAACCTCGTACCGGAGACCAGGGTGATGGGCAGGTCGTGGTGCGTGTGGACGTTGGCGTCGCCGAGGCTGCTGCCGTAGCAGATCATCAGGTCGTCGAGCAGACTGCCGCCGTGGCCGTCGGGCGTCTCCTTCATGGTTTTGACGTAGTAGGCGAAGACGCTGACCAGATATTCGTCGATCTTGGCGACCTTCTCGATGGTCTCGGGAATGTTGCGGTGGTGCGAGAGCGAGTGGTGCCCGTCGGGGATGCCGATGTTGCGGTAGGGGCGGTTGCTGCCCGCGCGTCCAAGCATGAAAGTGATCACTCGGGTCATGTCGGTCTGGAAGGCGATGGCCTGCAGATCGATCATCAGCTTGGCGTGATCTTCAAACTCTTCGGGGATGCCGCCGGGGCGCTCGATTTCGGGGATCTGCATCTCGGCGTTCTGCGCTTCGGCTTTCTCAATGCGGCGCTCGATGTCGCGGATGGAGTCGAGGTAGTTGCTCAACTTGGCGCGGTCCCGCGAACCGAGATTCGTCTGCAAGCGATCGATCGAACCGGCGACGTAATCAAGAATGCTGCGCTGCTGTTCGAGGCGCGCCTGGCGGGCGGCTGGGTCGGTGCTGTCGCCTTCGCCGAAGAGGCGCTCGAAGACGATGCGCGGGTTGGGCTCCATCGGCAGCGGCGTGGTGGGGTTCTTCCAGGAGACGGTGTTGGTGTAGGCGCAGCTATAGTTCTGGTCACAGGATCCAGCCAGACCGGGGGCTTCTAGGGCGATCTCAAGAGAAGAGAACTGCGTCTCTTGACCGAGTACCTGGGCGGCGATCTGGTCGGCCGAGACGCCGCAGCCGAGATTGGTCTCCGAGCGGCGCGGATGGACGCCGGTGAGCCAGGTGGCGCCTTCGCGGGCATGGTCGCCGGGTCCGTCACCGAGGGCGCGACCCTGAATCTGAGCCAGGCCGCTGAGGACGGTAACGTTTTCACGGTAGGGTTCGAGCGCTTTCAACGAGGGTGAGAACTCGAAATCCTTGCCTTCTGCGGTAGGCTCCCAGCGATCGGGGATCGCGCCGACGGGGTGATAGACGAAGGCCATGCGCGTAGGCGCGGGGCTCGCGGCGGCGGACATCGCCGGCGTCATGGCATCCAATACGGGCAGAGCCAGCACGGCTCCGGCGCCTCGCAGAAACGATCGGCGCGCTAGTGCCTTCTTGGTGATGATCATTGCTCTCGAGCCCTCCTCATCTGGAACGGTACGCTTTCGACTACGGCTTCAATAAAAGCCGACATGCGGTAGTCCTGTTCGCCTGCTTGGCGAACGATGGCGCGTACTGTCGGCTTATCGTACGGCGCCAGCCCTCTTCCCAGGGCGTAAATCATTAACTTTTCGGTGACGGTCTCTAGGAACTCGCCACTGTGCTTCTCGACCAGCAGCTTGCGCAGACCGGCGGGGCCGGCGAATTCTTGGCCGTTGGGTAGGCGCCCCGAGGGGTCGATCTGGACGCCGCTGTCTTCGTCGCGCCATTTGCCGACGCCGTCGAAGTTTTCGAGGGCGAAGCCGATGGGGTCCATGCGGGCATGGCAAGAGGCGCAGATCGGGTTCGCGCGGTGCATCTCCATTTGCTCGCGCATGGTGAGCTTGCGGCCGTCCGCGCCTTTTGGCTGCAATTCGGGAACGACCGGCGGCGGAGGCGGCGGGGGAGTGCCGAGCAGGTTCTCCAGAATCCACTTGCCGCGTTGCACGACGGACGTGCGATTGGGATAAGACGTGACGGTGAGTACGCTGCCTTGGCCCAGAAGGCCGCCGCGCGACGATCCGGGAGGCAGGCTGACTCTGCGGAACTGCGGGCCGTAGATGTTGGCGATGCCGTAGTGCTTGGCCAGACGCTCGTTGAGATAGGTGTAGTCGGCGTCGAGCATTTCGAGCACCGGGCGGTCTTCTCGAAAGATGCTGGTGAGGAACAGCTCGGTCTCGCGTTGGAACGCTTGGCGCAGATTCTCGTCGAAGCTGTCGAAGATCTCCGGGTCTGGCTTTACGTTGGCGAGCGTGCGCAGGTAGAGCCACTGTCCGCCGAAGTTGTAGATGAGCGCGTCGGACTTAGGGTCGGCCATCATCCGCTGGATTTGCGTCTGGATCACGCCCGGGTCGCGCAGCTTGCCTTGGTCGGCGAGCGTGAGCAGTTCATCGTCGGGGATGGTGCTCCACAAGAAGAACGATAGGCGCGAGGCGAGTTCGTGATCGTTCAAACGATAGACGCTGCCGGGGGCGGCGTCTTTGGGGTCATGCTCGACGCGGAACAGGAAGTCGGGCGAGACAAGGATGGCTTGCAGGCCGTAGCGGATGCCTTCGTCAAAGTCGCCGCCTGCAGTGCGCGCGTCGTTGTAGAAACGCAGCAGCGGTTGAACATCGGCGTCGACGACGGGGCGGCGGAAGGCGCGATGCGCGAGGCCGGTAAAGATCGTCTTAGCGCAGGCGGGCTCTTGTTGGGCGGACTCCGGTTGGCAGGCGAAGATCCTTTGGCGGCTGGGCGTATCGCCGCGCCCTGTGGCGTTGTAGGGGCCGGCGACGATGATCTTGCCGACGGCCGCTTGCGCGGCGCCTTGTTTCACTTCAGCGAGCTTAAGGCGTGCGCCGTCCATGCGGATGTCGAGCTGAGCGGGCGGGCGGTCGCCTCCGCCAGCAGGGCCACGACGGCCGACATTGGACAGGGCGACTTCGGCGCGGGCGTCATCGCCGAGGAAAGTGGCGACGACGCGGTGGAGACCGGCTTTGACGGGAATCCGCAGCGTCTGCGTGTCGCTGCCGCCGGTGACGTCAAAACGCATTTCGTACTCGGCGTCGAGCGGGAAGTAGTGTTCAAAGACTGTGCCGCCCCGGGCGCCAAAGGGAACGAGAAGCGGGTTCGGATCGCGGCGGTCGCCGCGCGACGCGGTTCCGTATTCCACCTCAATCGGTTTGGTCTTGAGGTCGCCGATCGCCGTGCTGCTGACGGACCGGGCCAGCGACATGTAACGTTCGAGCAGGGCGGGCGACATGGAGAGCAAGTCAGCCTGATTGTCGAAGCCGTTGCCGGAGTCGTCGACCGGGAGCGCTTCGCCGGGTTTGGTGTCGAGCGCCAGCAAGTCGCGAATCGCGTTGCTGTATTCGACGCGGTTGAGGCGATGCGGCGCGGTGACGCCGGGGTTGGGATTTGCTCGCGCCGCCTGGTCGAGCGCGGTTTCGAGATTGTCGGCGAAGGCGGTGCGCGTCGCCTCGTCGGGGCCGGGCATTCCGGCAGGGGGCATTTGTCCGCTGCGAACTTGCCGCAGCACGCGTTCCCAAACGCCGGCATCTTCGCTGACTCTGGGCGGGGTCGACTTTCTCCAGGACGAGGCCGCCGGTCTTAAGGCTTTCGCTGTGACAGGCGATGCAGTATTGCTGAACGATTTTGCCGCGGGCTTGGGATGCCGCAGGGGTTTGAGCGCTCGCGGAAGCGAGGGCCGCCGATGCCAATAAAACTATCCCTGCGCTTCGCAAACGGAGCCGGGTCGCGCCGACAAGAATCATCCAAACTTCTCCACGGGGGCTGGTTGAATGGTACCCCGGGAGGGGGCTGGGAACAAGGCTGTCCGGTTGGGTCTAGGTATCGAAGAGCGGGCGTGCGGAGGCGTTCGATGCTAGACGGAAGTGTTTCCACTTGACACCCAAGTGAAGAAAGCCGATACTCCACTTGCATGTCTAGTGAAAAGAAGTCGCGCGGGCAAGTGCTGCAGGGCACTCTCGACCTAATCATCCTCCGCACGCTGGCCACGATGGGCGCGCAGCACGCTTACGGCATTGCCACGCGATTGCAGCAGGTTTCCGAGGACGCCGTGAGGCTGAATCAGGGGACGATCTACCCGGCTTTGGCGCGCCTGGAGCAAGAGGGTTGGATCAAAGGGGAGTGGGGCAAGACGGAGAACAACCGTGAGGCGAAGTTCTACGCGATCACCAAGCGAGGCGAGAAGCAGTTGGAGGCGGAGACGGCACGCTGGCGCGAGATTTCGGGGCTGATCGAGAAGCTGCTGACAGAGGAGGGCTAGTCGATGCGGAGGATACTGGCGAAGCTGGTTGGTCTGTTCCGGCGCGACCGCACGGAATCGGAACTGTCGCGCGAGGTGGCGGCGCACCTGGCGCTGCTGGAAGACGAGTTTCGCGGACAGGGGATGAGCGAGGAGGAGGCACGCTTGGCGGCGCGGCGCAGTTACGGGAATGTCGAGTTGACGAAGGAACAGTACCGAGACGTGTGGAGGTTCGCTTGGTTTGAGGCGCTGGTGCAGGACCTGCGTGCGGCCTGGCGGAGCTTGCGGAAGAGTCCGGGGTTTGCGGCGACGGCGATTGTGACGCTGGCGTTTGGAATCGGCGTGAATACGGCGATCTTCACCATGGTGAATGGGGTGTTGTTGAAGACGTTGCCGGTCGCCGACCCGGAACGGATTGTGCAGATCAAGGCGAACCTTTCTGCCGGGCATGGGGCCGACCGAGATGCTGTATTTCACCTATCCGCAGTTCGAGGAACTGCGGCGGCAGGAGACGGTTTTTCAGGATGTGGTTGGCGTCACTTCGAGGCAGTGGAACGCTGCAATTGGACGGCGAACAGCCCCGGCTTGAAGCTCGACCTCGTAACCGGCTCCTTCTTTTCGTTCCTCGATCAGAAGCCGTCTGATGGGCCGGTTGATCGAGGCGTCGGACGACGAGGAAGGCGGCGAACTGGTCTGCGTTCTGTGCGTATCGGCTTGGCAGAGACTTTTCCGCGGCGACGCGGCAGATTGTGGGCCGGACGATCGAGATCGACGCCGTGCCGATTCGCGTGATCGGTGTCGCTCCGCCCGGTTTCATCGGGACGGATCTACAGAGGCAAACGGATGCTGTGGGCGCCGTCGGTCGCGTTTCCGAGCTTGACTACCTGTTGAGCCCAGTTCCAGGCCGGAGCCGTCGCTGGCTGCGGCTGCTGGGCCGGATCCCGAGATGGAGCGTCGCTGGACGCTTCGTCGGCGTGGCTGAAGAACGCAAGCCCGCAGATCGAAGCGGCGTTGCCTCCTCGCCGGGTGGAGCGAGACGGCCGTCTATTCGCTGCAGGACGGCAGCGCAGGTTTGGGCGAGTGGCGGGGGCAACTGAGTTCTCCGCTGTGGGTCTTGATGGGCGCGGTTACGTTGGTGCTGCTGATCGCCTGCGCGAACTTGGCCAACTTGTTGTTGGCGCGGATGAATGACCGAACTCGCGAGTTCGCGATCAAGCTTTCGGTCGGCATTGGGCGTTGGCGTCTGGTGCGTCAGCTTTTTGTCGAGACGTTGCTGGTCGTCTTCGTGGGCGGGGTTGCGGCGCTGGCCGTGGCGTCCGGTCTAACGCGCTTTGTGTTGGCGGTCTACAACGAAGGCGCCCGGGCCCGCCCGCTGGAGTTGCTGCCCGACCACGCAGTCTTGCTCTACGCGGCGGGCGCGTGTCTGCTGACTGCGCTGATCGCGGGTCTCTACCCCGCGTGGCGGGCATCGCGGACCGGCTTTGGCCTAGCGCCAGCGACGAAGTCCGAGCGAGGGCTCAACCGCCGATTGGCCCGGAGGCTCGTTGATCGCCGTGCAAGTCGCCTTGGCGGTGGTGTTGTTGTTTGGCTCGGTGCTGTTTGCGCGCAGTCTCCGCAACCTCACGACGATTGGACTTAGGCTACAGCGCCGATCGCATCTTGAGCGTGCAAGCTCACTCAGAGCCGATCCGCGGGCAGGCCCAAAGACAACGAGCAGTTGGTGTTGGCGGACCTGCTGGCGAGTGTACGCGCGAGCTGCCCAGCGTCGACTCCGCAGCCTATCGAACATCGGCGTCCTTCAAGGCAGAGTGGGATGATCGGCCGGGTCCGAGTGACCCGCCCGGACGGAGAAACCGCGATAGTCGACAACGTCTACACGATAACGTCGGGCCCGAGTACTTCGCTACGCTGCAAACGCCCTTGCTGCGCGGGCGGGAATTCGGCATGTCGGATCTGAAGGACGGCCCGCGCCGTTGCGATTGTCAACGAATCGCTGGCCAAGAAGGCCTGGCCGGGGGCAGGACCCGATGGGCAAGCAACTTGGCAGCGATTCGGGTGATCCAAAGTGGTCGGTCTCGTTGCAGACAGTAAGTATGCGGATGTCCGCGAGGATGCCCTGCCTATCGTCTATCGGGCTTTCAAGAAGTTCGACCCGATCGGAGGCAGTCGATGCAGGTGCGGTTTCGAGGTTCGGCGTCAGCGCTGGATCGCGAGCTTGGCCAGTTGATCGCTGCGGCGGCGCCGGACTTTGAAATTGCGGAGTCTGCGACGATCGAGGCGCTGCGGGACAAGGGGATTTCTCAGGACCGTCTGCTGGCGTTTCTCTCGACGCTATTCGGGTTGTTGGGCGTGGGGCTGGCCCTGGTTGGGATCTACGGCCTGATCTCGTACGCGGTGACCCAGCGCACGCATGAAATCGGCGTGCGCGTCAGCGTGGGGGCTCAGCGGTCGCAGATTGTGCGCTTGGTACTGAGCGAGGCGGCTGTGTTGGTCGTGTTTGGGTATCGCTGCAGGGGTTCCGCTGGCGCTTGGGTTTGTCGACGTGGTTGGAGTCGCTGCTGTATGAGGTGGCGCCGTGGACCCGTTCTACATCGCCGCGACGCTGGGGATCTTGTTGCTGGGCGGCATGGTCGCGGCGTACCTGCCGACGCTGCGGGCGACGCGCATCAATCCGCTGGAGGCGTTGAAGTGCGACTGAGGCACTATACTGACGGCGATGAAGTCGCTCGCTGCATTGCTGCTGGCCCTGGCGCCGTTGAGCGCTCAAGCCGCTCTCAATATTTACTGGATTGACGTCGAGGGAGGAGCTTCGACGCTGGTAGTGACCGATGCCGGGCAGTCCGTGCTGATGGACTCGGGTTATGCGGGCTTTGACGATCGCGATGTGGACCGCGTGGAGCACGTCGTGAAACACGAAGCCGGGCTCGATCATATCGACTACTACTTGACCTCGCACTTTCACCCCGACCATGTGGGCGGACTGGCTGGGCTCGCGAAGCGCGTGGAGATTCGCAACTATATCGATCATGGCGAGAGCGTGGAGTTGGGGACGGCTGAGGGGAAAGCTCTCTGGAAGTCCTACCTCGCGGTCGCGGGTAAGAAGCGGCGCACGGTGAGGCCAGGGGACAGGCTGGCGCTCGATGGGGTCGAGTTCATCTTTGTTGCCAGCAATGGGGAAACCTTGAAGCAACCGCTGCCTGGAGCGGGAGCGGCGAATTCACTTTGCGCCTCTTATGTGCCGAAGCCGGACGATCAGGGCGAGAACGGGCGCAGCCTGGGCTACTTCTTGAAGTCGGGGAATTTCGAATTCGTCAATCTTGGCGATCTGTTTTGGAGCTTGCAATACAAGCTGGCTTGCCCCGTCAGCGTGATCGGCGAAGTGGACCTGTATCAATCGACGCATCACGCGACGCGCGACGACGTGCTGCCGCAGCAGCTTTGGCCGATGCGGCCCACGGTTGCCGTGGCGAACAACGGTCCGGTGAAGGGCGGAGGTGCGGAGGCGATTGAATACATGAAGCAGTCGCCTGGCCTCGAAGACTTGTGGCAACTGCACTGGGTTCTGGCCAACGATGCCGATCACAACGCGGCTGAAGAGCTGACGGCGAACTTGGGCGCGACCGACGGTTGCCCAGGACACTTTATACGCGCACGGGTGGAAGGCGGAACCTACACGGTGACGAATAGCCGCAACGGCTTCTCGAAAACTTACGCGGTGAAGTAGGCTAGCGGGGCGCGAAACGGCTGAGATCGCCGACCACGTTGCCGACGAAGGTGCTGTCGTTGCCGCGGGCGGCGGCCGGAACGGTCCCTGTGCGGCCGTAGAGAACGGCGATGGGATCTTGGTAGATGCGCACCCAGGGCGAGACGTCCAGGGCGGCTAGCGTGGCTGCATCGTCGGCCGGGACGAGGATGTGGGTTGTGTCGTACTCGTTCGCAGCGGAGACGTCGCGGGCGCCTGTCCAAAAGCGGAGATGGTCGGCGCGGACCGAGGAGGGGAAGACCGTCTCGAAACGCCCGTCCATCGAGACGCGGACGTTGGGGTAGAGCGACCAAGAGAGAAAATCGCCCCAGCGCAACGGGCACCAGACGTTCGCGGGGGATTGCATTTCTGCCAGGAACGCCACGGCTCCGAGCGGATAGGGATGGGGATCGGCGGGCTGATTGGCGGAAGAATCCCACGCGGGGACTTTGGGCCGCAGAACCTGATTGCCGGAAAGGAACTGCAGGATGATGAGCGTGACCGATGCAGCGACGACTCCTGAAGGCAAGACGAGGCAGAAAAGGTCAGCCACGCGCCGGGGCAGATCATAGCGGGCCAGCAGACGCAGAAACTCGGACCCGCCCAAGGCCAACAAGGTGAAAACAAAGTACGGGACCAACTTGGCGTGCAAGAAGCCCTGGACGGCCGTCGCCGCCAACAGGATCAGTACGCCGGGAAAGCGCCGCTTATGCCAGGCGTTGACGGCCGCCACGGAAACGGTTGCGCAGGCCAGCGCCGCATAGGTCCAGGCGTAAACCGGTCCATTGCCGAAGACGTTGCCCCACTCGCCGATCCCGGTGCGCGAAACGGTCCAGGCGTCGAAGATTGCCGGCAGGAAGCGTAATCCATACGGGTTGAGGAACAGCGCTCCGATACAGAAGAGCGTCACGATCGACAGTTCAATCGCTTGATTCTTGCGGCGTTCGGCGATGAGCCAAAGCAGGTGAACCCCGATGGCGAAGAGCCCGAGTACGAAGCCGCCGTGCATATTGATCCAGACAGCGAGAAAAGGAGGCAGCAGCCAGGGCGCGCGGGTTGAGGGGAAGCGCCGATAGCCGTCGAGGATCCAGAGAAACGCGACATAGCCCAACACGCTGAACGCCTGGGCGCGCAGAGTCGGGATATAGCCGTTGAGCAATAGGTAACAGCCGGGCAGGCCAAGCAAGAAGAGCGTCCCGGCGGAACTTCTGGGTTTTTGATCCTCCGACTCCAAACGGTGGATTGCGGCGGCCATGGTGAGCGTCATGGCGAACAAAAGGATCTTGAGCACGAAAAGCCCGGCATCGCCCCAGGTGGGCAGCAGCCTTTGGAAGAGAACGCCGGAGCCCCAATCGGGAAAGATCCAAGGGGCGCCGGGAGCGGTATAGGAGAAGACGTCAACGCGGGGGAATGGGCCCTGCTCGGCTAGTTCGCCGAAGGAGAGGAGGCCCCAAAGGTCAAAGTCCGCGACGTTACGGAGCAGCAGGAAATAGATCGTAGCAAGCGTCAGTGCCGCCAGGACGACCCGGAAGTACAGATCACGGCTAAGGCTCAGCGGCTGGCGGCGTGGAGCGGCGGATTGGAGCATTCAAGCAGACCCCGCGCGTGCGTAGCCTCCCTGCTAGCATAGAAAATTCGGTCCTCGGCGCGGTAGCCAAGTGGTAAGGCAGAGGCCTGCAAAGCCTTTATTCGCCGGTTCGATTCCGGCCCGCGCCTCCAGGTGTCGACGTCACTCCTCCCCTGATTGCCGTTACTGAGAACAAAGAAATGCGCTTGCGGGTGATGACTTACAACATTCACCGGGCGATCGGCGTCGACCGCCGGTTTCGCCTGGATCGCGTTGCTGGAATCATCCAGCACTACTCCCCGGATATCGCTCTGTTGCAGGAAGTCGACTCTGGGGCGCCTCGCTCGCAAGAATTGGACCTGGCGAAGGAACTGGCTGAACAGCTGGAGTACCCCTACCACGCGCTCGGGTTAAACATTGCGTTGCGGCAAGGACGTTGGGGCAATGCGACGCTGAGCCGTTTCCCGATCGAGAGCCAGAGCAATATCGATCTGACGGTCGACGTTCGCAAGCGGCGGGGTTGCCAGCATACGACGATCCTGGCTCGGAAGCAGTCAGGACGCGAACATCCTGTCGAGGTCTTCAATCTGCACTTGGGGTTGTCTGCATGGGAGCGGATGCGGCAGGTGGGCATCCTGGCGCAAGCGCCGGAATTTGCGTCGGTGAACAGAGAAACCCCCTGTTTAATCGCCGGGGACTTCAACGATTGGCGTTCGATGCTGCACCCGGTGTTCGCTGATGTGATGGGCTTTGAGTGCGTCACGCACAAGCCTGGCGAGTATGAGACGTCGCTACGGACGTTCCCGTCGTTCTCCCCGCGCGGCGGACTGGATCGCATCTACTACAGGGGGCCGCTGAAGTCCGAGTTGGCGCACGCCTGCCGGTTGGCGGTGTCGAAAGTGGCCAGCGATCACCTGCCGGTGATCGCTGACTTCGAGCTGACGTAGAGGCCGGGCTAGCGAATCAACGCCAGCTTGCGTATGGGGTGGACGCTGTTCGGATTGAGCGTCATGCGGATGGTTGAGTTGCCCCCTAACTCGAGACTGTCCGCAAGGATCTGACCCACCACTTGGGTCGTGCTTCCGGGAGTTCCTTGCAGCGTCACCGTCTGGTAGCTGGAACTGCCGGCGAGGTCGGCTTTCCCTGGCAGGAACGAGTTCGTGAAGTAGAGCGTCCCGGCGATGGTTAATCCGCCCCCTCCTTGGAAGGTGTGCGTCTGCGCAAACGTCGTCGAGCGGTCGACCATGAAGACGACGCCGAAGTACGGTGCGGCCTCGGGCGGGCCTTGCAAGCAGTTTCCGGTGCAACTGACTGGCTGGCCGTTGACCGTGAGCGTCTGACTATAGGCGACGCCTTGGAGTTGCCCGGCATTGGCCCAGATGTCGACGATGTCGTTTGCGTTTTGCGGATCGAGGTAAATCAGCACGCCGCAGCCGGTGTCGGGGCTCCAGTTCGACGAGGAGGAGTCGACGCAGGGCTCCATATGGACGATGCCGTTCGCCTCAATCGAGAAACCGCCTCGGATGTAGTAGATGCCCGGTCTGAGCAAGGCCATCTCATTCTTGATCGAGACGTCAGCAGTGAATAGGCCCGGCGTGAAGAGCACGCACTTCTGAGTTGAGGGCAGTGGACACCCGCCCGTGCCTCCAACAACCGAGGGATTTCTGGTGCCGGACATCCCGGGCACGGAGGGATCCGTCGGCATCGGCAGGGCCAGCGGGTCGTCGATCGGCAGCGTTTGCAAGTAGGTGTCGTCGGTGTTCGGCAGCAGCGTTCCGCCTGGATAGCCGTTTTGCGCCACGCTGTAGTTAAACGGGCCGCCGTGGTTGCCGAATTCTCCTCCAGAGCCGTTGCAACCTAGCAGCGTGCCGCCGGGGCCGGCGCCGGAGAGGTCGATCGTGTTCGACCCCCCTGCCGCTGCCTTGCACCGAGAACGAATTGGAGCTGATCGAGTTCACCTGAATGCTCCGGGGTGGGCCGCCGCAAATCTGGATAGTCGGGTTGCCGTTGATGTGGAACGACTCCGGCTCGTCCGGATGCATCACCAGGATCGGCACCGGCGAGATCTCGATGAGAATTGCGGCAACTCCCCGCGCTCTGACCACTGCGCCGAGGCCGCCGACGAGCGCAGTGAGGTTGGAGGAGAACGGGCGCGAGATCGTCACGCCGACGATGGCTGGAGTCTCGGAACTGAGATCTCCGACTCCGTCAATGCTGCTTGGGAAGTCGACTTCAACAACGTCGGCGCTGCCGGCGGTTCCAAAGCCGTGCTGCCTGGCGAAATAACATGGAGTGCGCAAATCTGTGCCGTTGGCGCAGGTGAACGGCGTGCCGTCCATCAGGTTGGCGCCTGTGTTGGTTCGAGAGTAGATACTCGTGATCGCCGCTTGGGCAGCGGCGTCGGCGGCTGCTTGAGCCATCTGCTTGTGGGTGTAATAGAGCGAAGACTCGACTGCCCAGCCGACGGCGCCCAGCAGAAAGATGCCGAGCGCGAGAAGGAGAAGGATAGCTGCCTGTCCGCGGCGTGAGTATTTCATAATTGTCCCCCTTGCTAATGGGGCACGATCCCTCCCGTCTGCGTAAGTAGATCGGCGTGCATCGGGGTGAAAGAGACAAGCAGACGGCAGAAGTCGAGCGTGCCGGATAGCGGCAATAGAAATAGAACGATGGCGAACAGAAACTCGATCCGGTTCTGCCCCTTCTGTTGATGTCTCGTGTTGGTCATCAACGCAACACCCAAAAAACTGTCGAACCGTGGCCGCGGGACCAGAAACAACAGTAGTACGACTAGTAAGTATAATACCCTAGAAATCCCAGTGGTCAAGAGCGGAATTTGTAAGGTTGCTGGGCGCAGCGCAAGGCTGCGAGCGGACTCGCCAATTGGACCTGCCGGCGATTCTCCCGATAGGTCGATGAGAGAAAGAGCTAGCGAATCAGTGCCAGCTTGCGGATGGGGTGAACCGCAAACGGATTCAGGGTCATCTTGATGCCCGAAGTGCCGCCGAGGTTTAGGGCTGTCGACCAGAATCTGACCCAGGATCTGCGTGCTGAACTTCCGGCATTGCCGCCTAGCGACAGCTTCTGATACGGCGAGTCAGCCTGCGACATATCTCCTTTGCCGGGATCGAAGGAGTTTGTGAAGTACAGCGTGCCGGCGATCGTCAGTTTTCCGCCGCCGCCGAGGTCATTGATTTGTGCAAAGTTCGTGGAACGATCGTTCATGAATATCGACGCCAAAGGTTGGGGCAGTCTCCGGAGGGCCTTGGAAACAAGTGCCGAAGCAGGTCAGGGTTTGTCCGCCATAGGTAAGCGTGGTCGAGAACGCGTCAGCGAGCGCGCCGGAGTTAGCCGAAAACGAGATCGTGTCGGAGGCGTCGGTCGGATGATTGTAGACAGTCATGCCGCAGCCGTAAACTGCATCTGTTGGGGCGACACTCGGGCAAGGCACCATCTGCGCTGCCGAATTGGCATCCATCGTGAAGCCGTTGTCGCTCATGTAATAGAGGCCGGGCTCAAAGAGCGCCATCTCGTTCTTGATCTGGATTCCGGCGGGGTAGTTGCCGGGGTGGTACCTCCTACAGTCCTTGATGACGGCCGGACAAATCCCCGTTCCTGCGGGAATTAGGGTAGGAGGCTGCGCATCTATAGGCTTACCCGGATCGCTGGTCATCTGCCCCGGCCCAGCCAACGGATCGTCGATCGGCAGGGTCTTGAGATAGCCGTCCGCCGGTAAGATCTGTGCGCCGGGATAGCCGTTGGAGGTCGCGCTGAAATCGAACGGCCCGCCGTGATTGCCGAACTCGCCGCCGCTGCCGTTGCAACCAAGCAGGCTGCCGCCCGGGCCAGCGCCGGATAGGTCAATCAAGTTCGAGTTGCCGCCGCCGCTGACGACAAAAGAGTTACCGCCATGTTGCCCTTGCCATTGCCATTTCCGTTGCCATTGCCCGTTGTACCGCCGGTCGTTCCGCCTGTTGTTCCGCCAGTGGTTCCTCCAGTCGTTCCGCCGCCGTTGCCATTGCCATTCTGGGCGGAAGCCGTAATGGGCGCGCCGCCGCTGCCGCTGCTGGCGACCGAATTGACCTGAATGCTTCTCGGCGGGCCGCCGCAAATTGTGATCTCCGGATTGCCGTTGATCGACATCGCTTCGGGCAGATCCGGGTGCATGACCAGAATCGGCACGGGAGAAATCTCAATGAGAATCGCCGCCGTCCCCTGGGCCCTAACCGTGGCGCCCAGGCCGCCGACAAGCGCGGTTAGGCTTGAGGTAAATGGACGGGAGATCGTTACTCTCGCAATCGCAGGGCTCTCGGTGCTTAGATCACCCACTCCGTCAATGCTGCTTGGGAAGTCGACGTCGATGACATCGGCGCTGCCGGCGCCGCCAAAGCCATGCTGCCTGGCGAAATAACAAGGGGTGCGTAGATCCGTGCCATTGGCGCAAGTGAACGGCGTGCCGTCCATCAGGTTGGCGCCTGTGTTGGTTCGAGAGTAAATGCTCGTAATCGCCGCTTGTGCAGCGGCATCGGCGGCCGCTTGGGCCATCTGCCGGTGGGTGTAATAGAGCGAAGACTCCACCGCCAAGCCGATTGCACCCAACAGAAAGATGCCGAGCGCGAGCAACAGCAAAATAACTGCCTGTCCGGTTCGCTGATTCCTCATGACTTCTTCCTTTCCCCGATCAGTATGTAACGATCCCTTCCACGCTGGCATCGAGGGTCGTCTCCATTGGCAACAAGACAAACGGACGGTACGGATAGCTCACACGAACCAAAATCGGCGCACCTGGGGCATCCGACCCCGACAGCGGCCAAGTCGTGGTGACGGTCACCAGACTGGGATCAATCAACGAGCCCCTAGTGAAGTCCCGCACGACTCCCTCAATCTTTGACGTCGTTGCAACGTAGCCGGAATCGTTGCTGGAACCGTGCACCGAAGCATAGCGCATGGCGACACGAGATGCGTTGGCTAGCGTCGTGTAGGACAACAATAGGCGGCAGAATTCGAAAGTCCCGAATAGCGTCATGAGGAAGAGCACGATGACGAACAGGAACTCGATCTGGCTCTGCCCTCGACGGTTTTGTTTCTTGCGGGCAATCAATTGAGTACCCTCATCAAAGACTGCCGAATGATCGTCTGAGGCGGCGGAGATAGTGAGACGCCGATGACGGGGACATCAAACAATGGGATGAACGGAGTGTACGTATAGCCTACGTCAACCCATCCATTGAGGTACGCGTATCCTTCGGCGCGAGGATCAATCGGCGGATTCGCAAAAGAGAACGTCCCGGCAGCAGGGCCTTGCTCGGTGCAAGCCGGATTGGTTGGGTCATTCCGGTTCTCTAAACACACGCGAATCGCAATGCTGTCTCGGTTGTGCAGCGTATAGGTGTCTTGCTCAGCGAGCGCCCAGACTTGGCTTGCCGTCGGGGTCTTGGTGTTGCGGATGGTAGCACTGCCGTAGATGAAATTTTGCGAGGCGTTGCGCGCGGCGTTGGACACCGTGATTGCGGCGTAGAACATGCCGCCAAAGTTCACGACGTTGGCGATAACCAGCAAGAGAAAAGGAATGATCAAAGCTAATTCGATGAGTGCCTGACCTCCGCGCTTGCTCGTATGTATATTCATCGCGCCGCCTCCTTTCAAGATTCTACACGCGCCGGGCAAACCGCTTGAAATCGCGCTTCTCAACCCGTTTGAGGAAGACGAACTCAACCTTTACGCCGTCTTCTGCCGCACCGACTACCTTCGCTCTGACGTGCACCGAATCGCCGGCCGTTTTGCCCATTTTCGAAAGCTTGGCGTAGTGGTCGTCGTACCGCAGAGTCATGTCGACGACGGTTCCCGGATACCAACGGTCCTCGGTCTTGACGACAGCCCCTCTCTTGTTCAGGTTCTGCACGACGTGCGGCTCGGCCGGCCCGCCGTTCGTATATACGGCAACGACCGGCTGGACTTGTTCGCTGGGCGAAATCGTCACCTCGTCGCCGACTTCGGTCTTGGAGTCGCGAACCGTTCGAGCGGGCAGTTCCAAAAAGCTGCTGATGTGCTCTCCGAGCAGCTTGACGTGGAAGGGGCGGAAGTCCTCTTGGATGTCGACCACCTGATTTGCGGGATCGAGACAAACCACGTCGACTGGCGAAGTGACGCCAATGGTATGGAGTACGCGGAACGCGTTGACCCAGAGGCCTCCGCCAGGACGCAAGTGCGCGCCGAGAGCGAGACCGCCCCAACGATCGACCAGCCCGTCAGCTACGTCAGCCCCTAGGCTAAGAACCGACTCGCGAGTCTGATTAAAGACCAATACTCGTTCTCGCGCCATGATCATGACTCCCCTCCGACCTAGCTGCCTTCCGACTTCGGTATACGCCAGCGCATCGCGGCTGCTGGCTCCTCGACCCCCTCCTCTACTTGCCGCCCAGCGACCTGATTGAGCCAGTCCTTGGTGGAGGACGCTCCTTCCAGGCTCTCCGCAGAGCAAATGACAACCTGATCTCCTACCTGCGTCTGCGATTCATAGATCGTTCGCACGGGCAATTGCAGTACGCTGTGGGCGCTGCGGCGCAGCGGCGTGATTCGAAATGGGCTGACATTTTCGATCATGTGCACCACCTCTCCTCCGAGCCCAAGGTAGACGACATCGATTGGAAAGAACAGACCGATCGTGTGAATTCCCTGACACGGCGCCAGCCAAAGCCCTTCATTGGGACCCAGTCTCCTCCGTCCGATGAGACCTCGGAGCCGGCTCAAGTGGGTATCAGCCACTCTGGTGTCCAGGCTCATGAACGACTGCCTCGTTCGGTTGAATACGCATACCCTATCGTTGGGCATTTTATTTATTCCGTCCCGCCGGGTTTATCCGGCGCTCCCGATCCCGCCTCCTGTGACGAAATGCTCACTGCTCAATCGAGTGGCTGGGGGACAGCCTCCTTATTTTCTGGTCTTACAAATCGTGCATCCGCCATGGGGCACTGATCGGCGCTCCGCACCTCCTAGTCGATTTTGGTTCGCCGACGTTGAATCAGAATCAACAAGACAATTACGAAGGCGATGCCGGCAACGGCGCGAATTAGTGTTATGTCATTCATATAGTCGTATCCTTACTGCCCAAAAAATTCCTTGAATGAGTCGCTGATGCGAATCATGGCTGGCCCTAGGGTGACCACGAAGATAGAGGGGAAGATAAAAAACACGAGCGGGAAAACAAGCTTGACGGTTGTTTTTGCCGCTTGCTCCTCGACCTCTTGAGTGCGTTGGACGCGCAGGGCGTCGGAGTGTACGCGAAGGGCTTCAGCAATGCTGGTACCGAATTGGTCGGTCTGGATCATCATGGCGACCCATTCGCGGACGCTATCTACGCCGGTGCGATGCGCCAAGTTTCGGAATGCCTCGCGGCGGCTCTTGCCGGCCCGCTGCTCCAGATTCACCAGTACGAGTTCCTCGGCGACATCCGGCTGGCTGAGGTGCATCTCTTCGGCCACGCGTAAGATTGCTTGATCGAGGCCGAGTCCGGCTTCGACGCAAATGGTCATCAAGTCGAGAGCCTCAGGCAATCCTAAGCGAATCTCCAACTGACGGCGTTTCATCCGCCAGCCGACCCAGAAGTCGGGAAAGAGAAAGCCGATAGCAGCCGCCGTGACGTAGACGAAAAAGGGACCGTAAGATTGTAAATTAAACGCCGTCGCGAGCAGGATGAACACAATCGGCGAGACCACTTTGGCCGCGTAAAAGATATCCAAATAGCGGTCGCGGCGGTAGCCGGCGCGCATCAGGCGGATCTGGGCAACGGAGACCTCTTCCGCGCTGCGCGGGATGAGGCCTTTGAGGGGATCGACTAGGCCTTCCACCGGTCCGGGGAGAGTGGCTGAATCCTCGTAGTACTCCTCTAACTCGTGAGCACGCTGCTCCGGCGTCATCGGCAAGGTTGGGGATGACGCTCGAGCCAGGCGTGTCTGAATCGTGCGCCGATATCCAATGATGAGGCCGCCGCTGACCACCAGCAAGAAGACTGCAATGAAGATGAGGATGGGTAGCGTCATATCTTCCTCACACGCGGATCCGGATAATGCGCCTGATGATGAGCGCGCCGACAATCATCATGATGGTAGCCGTCACAAGCCAGCGCCGCCCGCGATCGGTCGTCCACAGCACTGCCATGAAATCAGGCCGAACCATGAAAAGTGCGATGCCGAGTATCAGCGGCAGCAAGCTCAGAATCCAGCCCGTCAGACGGCCTTGGGCGGTATGCGTGCGAATCTGTCTCTTTAGCCGATAGCGCTCGCGAATGACCCGGGCCACTTTTTCAAGAACCTCGGCGAGATTGCCGCCCGTCTCTCTTTGGATCAGGATGGCGGTGATGATGATGCGAACGTCTTGGAGAGGGATACGCTCGCTGAGGTTGTAGAGCGACTCCTTGAGTTCGAGGCCGAAGTTCTGTTCGTCGAAGGTCTTGCGGAACTCGCTGCCAACCGGATCGGGAACCTCGTCGCCGACCATTTTGAGGCCTGCAACCAGTCCATGGCCCGCTCTCAACGCGCGGCAAATCAAGTCGAGCGCCCCAGGCAACTGAGATTCAAACTCCAGGAATCGCTTGTTGCGGCGGTACACGACGTAGAAAATCGGGATGCAGGCGCCGCAACCGGCCGTTACGAGGGCGATCGTCGGTATTTCCGTTCGCCAGTAGCCGATACCGCCTCCAATCAGGGCTGCGGCGCCGGTCCGGGCCAGCAGATCTCCAATTGTCCAGGGCACCTCGCTCTGAATCAGGAAGGTGCGCAATCTGCCGAACAGCTCGATCCGGTGCAGGATGCGATCCATGAGCGGCAGCGAGCCCAATAATTCATGGCGGAGCAGGTCGAGCCGGTCGTTGTCGTCGTTGTCGCCCCGCCGGGCGGCCATGTTGAGCGCCTCAAGGCGCCGCGAGACTTGCTCGCGGCGTCTGCGATCTTCGGCTCCGAAGATCGACGACGCCAGCATGAACAACAGGAAGACGAGAAGGAAAACGGCTACGGCTACAGCGAGTGCACTCATGAGAAATTCTCCGCCGGCTAGGCGACCTCCATGGCTCGTTCGAACAGGCCCGACGGCAGGGCAATGCCGGCCATACGGATCTGCTCGATGAACTTGGGACGGATACGGCTGGGCTGGAACGATCCGATGATCTTGCCGTCGCGGCCCACGCCTTTACGTTGGAATGAGAAAACGTCCTGCATGGTGATCAGATCCTGTTCCATGCCGGTGATCTCGCACATCTTGACAAGTTTGCGGGTGCCGTCCGACTGACGGGTGAGCTGGATCACGATGGTGATGGCGGAAGCGATCTGCTGGCGGACCGCTTTCTCCGGTACCTGCAAGTTGGCCATGGCGATCATCGATTCCAAACGGGAGATCGCGTCGCGCGGTGAGTTGGCGTGAATCGTGGTCATCGAACCTTCGTGACCGGTATTCATCGCCTGCAGCATGTCGAAAGCTTCATCGCCGCGAACCTCGCCAACGATGATGCGGTCGGGGCGCATACGCAAACTGTTGATCACCAGCTGTCTTTGGCGGATCGCGCCGTGGCCTTCAATATTGGCTGGACGGGTCTCGAGCCGGACGACGTTGTCTTGGGGGATCTGCAGTTCCGCCGCATCTTCGATCGTTACGAGGCGTTCGGTATTCGGAATGTGCTTCGAGAGCATATTCAGGAACGTCGTCTTGCCGCTGCCGGTGCCGCCCGAAATGAGGATGCTGACGCGGGCTTTGACGGCGGCCTTTAGAACTTCGAACATCTCCGGAGAGAGGCAACGCCACTCCAGCATTTGTTCAATCGTTACCGGCGACGATCCGAAGCGGCGAATCGAGACGGACGGGCCATCCAGCGCCAACGGAGGAATAATCGCGTTGACGCGCGAGCCGTCCTCCAGCCGAGCGTCGACCATGGGAGACATCTCATCAATGCGTCTGCCGACCTTCGCAACGATCCGCTGAATGATTTGCATCAGGTGGTCATCGTCGCGGAACGAGGTGTCCGGCACGGGGTAGAGTTTGCCGCCGCGTTCGATGAAGACCTTGTCCCAGCGATTGACCAGGATGTCGGAGATGGAGGGGTCTCGCAGCAACGGTTCTAGCGGCCCCAACCCGAATACCTCGTCCAATAACTCGCCCTGGAGTTGTTGCTTTTCGGCCGCGCTGAGGGGCACGCGATCTTCTTCGAAAATGTCCTGAATGAGCCGCACGGTCGCTTCTCGCGCACGGTCGTTGCCGACCCGGCCCAACTTTTCTAGATCGAGCTTGGAGAGCAGCGTTCTATGAATTTCTGCCTTTAGATTTCTAAGATTGAGTCTGTCCATGACGCAAATAGTCCTCTATACTTTCGCAGGGGCTTTCTTGAACAACGACAGCCAGGATCCGCCCTTCTCCTCAGTCTGCTTTCCTATAAAGGAGCGCGCCATGGTGTCCAAGGCGTGGGAGACCGGAGACGCGTTCTCGGAGAGCGGGATGCCGCGGTTGAGGGCATCCTGAATTCGCCGAAAATCATTCGGTACGCTCCAGCGCACTTTGGCTCCGAGCGTATTCTCGACCTGCGACTGCGATAGCTGCTCCTTCGCTCCGACTCGATTCATTACCAGTTCCATTCGCGGCCCGGTTCCGACGGTGGTCTGAAAGTGGGAAATAAGTCTTTGGGCGTTACGTACCGTCGCGATGTCCGCCTGGATGATTAGATAAACGAGATCCGCTCTCTGCACTGCGGTTGCCGTATGTTCGCCTCCGACGCCGGCGTCCAGAACCGTGTAAGCGAAGTTCTGACTGAGCAGATCCAACAGCGTCTCAAGGGCGTAGCTGTCTGTAACGCGCTCTGGCTGATAGGCGTCTGGACCGGCGAGTACGGAAAGCCCGGAAGGGTGCTCTGCGAGCAGCGCAGACAAGAAATCGTAATCGAGGCGGCTGGCGCTTTCCAGTGCGTCCACGACGCTGAATTTCGGTTCCAACCCGAGCGACAAAGCGGCATC
Organism: uncultured Acidobacteriota bacterium; assembly: GCA_963805925.1. Lineage (GTDB taxonomy): Bacteria > Acidobacteriota > Terriglobia > Bryobacterales > UBA6623 > CAMPKL01. The sequence continues at coordinate 495,403 of CAWDWB010000009.1, read as the reverse complement.
GCCGAGCTGTGTGTTGAGATCGACGAGGCAGACGTCGTCCTTGGATTCCTTCTGGAGCGCGAGAGCGTAGTTGGCCGCTAACGTGGTCGAACCGACTCCGCCCTTCGCACCCAGAAAAGCCACATTTCGCCCGCGGCGACGAGGGCGTTGGATGCTGCTGTCGGGACGCCGGCTTGCCGCCCGTTGCAATGCCTGGCTGAGTTGCTCGCTGTTCAGGGGGACTGACAAAAACTCGCGAGCGCCTACCTGCATGCAACGGACGACCAAATCGGCGTCTTTGGTAGCCGAATACGCCATCACCGTGATCGAATCCGTCGACGACGCGACTTGCCGAATCAAGTCGATACCGGCTTCCGGATTGCTGTCCAACTCAACGAGCAGCACGTCCTGCTCGGTGAGGTTACTCAGCGCGTGACGCTGGGAGACGTCCGGATAGATTGCGTACTCTCGCGCCACTTGGGCATCGCGCAGCGTGACCGCGTCGCATACCTGACGGCGCAAGAGTTCGTTCGGGCCGACGACAACAATGGACAAGTCGCTCATGATGGGTGTTGTCCTGATTCCTTCCAGGGCTACTTCTTCTCGGCTTCTAACTCAACGTTGCTGACCTGGCTGCCTCGAATCATCATGATCGAGACCGGCTCCGGCTCGGGCGGCGCGATGGGCGCGGGAGGTGGCGGCGGCGGCGCGCGGCGGGTTACTGCAGGCCGCGGCGGAGGAGCCGCTCCGGCGTAGAGCTCGCGCCGTCCCACCTTGGGCAGGTCCTTCTTGGTCAACTGTTCCTCGTCTTCTTTTTCGACGGCGTTGCGCAAGACAAGCTGGATGCGCCCTTCGCTTGCGGCCAGAATGACCTTGGCGGCGTCTTCCGGCGTACACAGGAAAGTCACGACGTTTACGCGCTGGGGCTTGCCTTCGGCATCCGGCTGGATGGACTGTCCTGCAGCCAATACCTGAACATCCTCCAGGATGGTTTGGGTGAGTTGCTCTTCACCGCTGCCGGGGTTGCCCGTCAACATGACGTCAACGTGAGTTCCGGCCACGACGAACCCGGCGACCGCGACGACTTCGTCAACACGGATCGAAACAGCGCGCATGCCTTCGTCGATGACTGCCGAGAGGCCCGCTCCGGAACCTTCCAAGGCCAGCTTGGAGGTCAGGATGGGTTCTCCCTTAAAGACGGGGTAGATCAGCGGTCGGCCGATCAGGGCGTCCTTGTCCATTGCGGTGCCCGTCGGTAAATCGCTGGTGGGCCATCTGGCCAGGGCCAAGTCCTCTGCCGTCAATGGTGTGCCGATAGGCAGGTCAGCAGCGGCGATAACGACCTGCTGCCCGCGTGCCTCGACCGGCGTTGCCGACGACAGCTGGCGGTAGACCAGGTAGCTGGCGGCCAGCGCCAAGACGAGCGCCAATATGAATGTGAGTGCAAGCCGTGATTGATTTGCCGGCATGATGTCCCCCTAAAAACGCTAGACGTACAAAAATGAAAAGAAAACCCCCGCCGCAATCGCTGGCCCGTAGGGCATCGAAAGCGCTGATGGGTTGTCCAGACTGACCTCGAGATTCTTGCGAATCCCGTGCCGAGTCCAGCCAGTTACGACAGAAAAAGTGCTGCGCAGGGCGCTGCCCAGCTGGCCTTTCCGCGATGCGAACAACACGGCTAGAATGCCGCCTGCTAGAGCGGTGCCAAACAGGACGTAGACCATTTGATACAGACTCAGCCAAGCGCCCACAGCCGCGAGCAACTTGCAGTCGCCCATGCCGAGTCCGCCCAGCAAGTAAATGGGAACTGTAGCGAGAAGCGCAAGCGACACCGCCGCGAGGCTTTCCCACAGTCCTCCGCGGCCTTCCATGACCCAGCGCAGAGAGAGCCCAATCAGCAGAAAGGGCCCAACCAACCAATTGGGAATTCTGTGTTCCCGGGCATCGATCACGGCTGCGACGAGAACGACGATAGCCGACACGATGAAACTGAGAGTCCGGAAATCCATAAAAAATCGTTTGTTCAGGTTGCGATAAAGGGGCAAGCCGCCAGCCTTCTGGCGGCTTGCCCAGCGGTCCAAATCCAGCGACCTAGGCCGGGGTTAGGTACGCGTTGACGGTCTTGGCGATATTGTTGAAGGCAGTGTTGATGCCGTTTGCCAGATCGTTCATGCCGACGATCGCCGCAAAAGCGATCAGGGCTACGATTAGCGCGTACTCGACCAAGTCCTGACCTTTCTCGTCTTTGAGGCGGTCGAACTGAATGAGCAAGCGAATGTAAAGGGTTTTAATGTCCATGGAAATTAGTCCTCCTGTAGAAAGCCGCTCGATCCTTGTCCGAGCGGATGTCCCTTACATGGCACGTTGTAGGCCAAACTCCTTACGACGGTATTAAGATTGTAAATCGTTGGAGAATAAGGGATTCTTCGCGGGAGGAACGACTGTCTACGCATACGACCGTATGCGGTTGCCTTCTTGGGCGTCTACGGATGTATCCCCTTGTCTCGCACTAACTAGGGGGTAGATTCCCGAACCGTATCCGGATAGGCGCTCGGATAGATGCTCTCGAAGGTGCTGATCGGTCCAATAGCGCCGACCCGGTCGTCCGTCAGCGTCTCTCGCAGGCCGGAAGTCGATTCGACAATCTTCTGGAAGTGCTCATCGTACTCTTCACCGCGAGGCATGGGCAGGAAGACCACCTGTTCGTAGGGCAACAGCGATTGGGGTGGGGCGACCATGCGACTGTCCCTATCTTGGGCCGTCAGCAAGCGAACTTGGCCGGCGACACGGGCGGCCGGGTAGGCGTAGATGCGATATTCGGGCAGATAGTAGCTGGCGTGGCGAAATCCGTGAAAGTGTGCGTCCAACCCGATCAACAGGGTTGTCTTGGGATCGTATGTAGCCCGAACGAACGCGACCGTTCGGCTCCATTCGCGTTCGAACTCCAGGACGCTGTGGCGGCTGCAATACATTGGCGCGCTGAGGAAGATCCATGTATTCAGCGCTGCCACAGCGACAAACTGGATCGCTCGCACTCGCGGCCCGCCGAGTGTCGAATCGGTGGAAGCCGCCCGTCCTAGCCAGGCGAATAGCGGCGGGGTGAGGACGAGCAGATAGCCACTGTTGACATAGTTCAGATAGATAAAAGTGAAGAACAGCAGTCCGGGGACCAGCCACACCAGGAAGTATAGAGAACGCTCGACGTTTCTCTCGGCCCCGCCCTTTGCCCGGCTCGGCGTCGCGACCAGCGCGAGCGGGCTGAACCAAAAGAACCCAAACGTGATAGCGAAGATGACGATGATCGCTACGACGCGGGCGAACACCAGCCACACGCCTCCGACTTCGGTGATCGTAAAGGCAGTCCGTTGGCCGGCAACAGCGGTCCACAGATCGTAGAGGCCCTGGAAGTAGGCGACAGGCCCGCCCGACTCGGCGGCCATCGGCGCGAACCACGCGACGCAGACCAGCGCCAGAACGCCAACCGCTTTGGCCTTCGTCGCTTTCGGCTTCCCGCTCAGCGAGAACAGCCAAAGAGGACCCAGGAAAAGGCAGGAGGACTGCCTAAATCCGATACAGAGACCCAGAGCGGCCGCGCTAGTGAGCGAGCGGTCGCGCTTGCCGCTATAGGTCTGCCAACAAAGCCATCCGATCAGGGCGGAGAAGAAGCCCTCGACGACGTACACCAACGCGACTGTTCCATGAAACCAGTACAGAGGAGAGAAAACGAAGATGAACCCGGCCGCGAAGGCGGCGTTTCGATCATAGAGTTCCTCCGTCAGCCGGTGAATCGCAATCACGGCTAGGCAGCTAAACACAATGCTAATCGCCACCAAGGCGTCGTTCGCATCCGGCAATACGAGAGAAAACAGGCGCCCCAAGACGATGTACAGGTAATAGCCTGGCGCGTGCGGTTGGAATACAGTCACGTCGAACCGCTGCATCCCCGTAGCGAAGTTCACCGAGTCGAGGTCATAGAGCAATTTGCTCCGGAACATGATTCGGGTCAGCAATACAGCCGCCGCGAGCAGGCTGTATTGACCAGTGCGGCTCCGCGGGATACCGATCAACTCGACCTCGGAAGCGAGTCAATCGCTTCGGTATGGATCGCCTTAATTTTATTGCCCAGGGCGAAGAAGAAAATGATCGCAAGTCCAAGGGCCACGTATGCAAAGGCGACATGCTTGATGGGCACAGCCAGAAGGGGCCACGGCAGTATGGCCGCGCTGAGTAGTAGGCCCGAACCAGAGAGGGCGGCTGCGACGACGAACAACGAAGCATCTTGGACGTAGGCATGCGGACTCAGAAGTACGGATGCGATGATCGCGATCGGCAGTGCCCGATCGATGTCTCTCGATTGGCAGGCCCGAATTAGTGCGATGCCCACGGCGATTGCGGGCAGCATGGCCAGTATGGGACTAGTTTGAAGTCCGATAGCCCGCAATGTCGCCATTGTCTCCGGTGAGTAGTCCGTCGTCCCCGCTGCCAATAGCTCACGCCATTGCGCCACGCCGCTCGATCCTACCATCAGAAATGAGATCCCTGCCAGAACCACGCCTCCGCCCAGAAACCAATTTGCCGTCGTTCTTTTCTTGCAGAAGAAAAAAGCGATCGGAATGAGCCAGAGAAGGTGTGGCTTAACCAAACATAGCGACAACAGCAGACCTGCGCGCCTTTCGTCCCCTTGTCTCATCAAGACGATGCTGTACGCCAACGCCCAGGTGATTAGGACCGTGTCCTGGCCAAACTGAACGCTCCACATGAAAGGCGGGTAGCACAGCAGCCACGGCCGGAAACTGCGCAAAGTGGGAAACCAGACCGGAAGTTTCCATACAAGAGCGAGAACCCCCAGAAGGTTGCCGAAGATGACCAGCTTCTCGACCGCTCGGTAGGGCAGCTGGGCCAGGATCGCCCATGGCAGCGCTCCGAACGCTGGCCTGTTGTAGTAATGAAAGCGGCTGATCGCCGTCCCCGTTGCCTTCAACTCTTGTTCTAGCGGCACGTAGGCTTCCCGGCTGTAGATATCCCCCGACTGACCTGCTGCGACGAGTTGTCCGGCAAAATAGAATTGCGCCAAGTCGGGCGGCGTGGGCGGCAGCGTGGAGAGCGGTAAGTACGCGAAAAGCCCGGCCACAAGCCAACCCAGCACCCCCAGGAGGCGACGTTCAGTGGGAGAAATCATTCTTTCTCGGTCCAAGTTGGATAGCCGCACGTTGCTCCCATGGAGCCGGCTCTGTGGGGCGTCTCATTGTGGTTGCGGCTCTCCCTCGGCTGGACATCTCGTAAACACAACGGCGACATCGTCCGCGTAGGCCTTGCGCCAGTTGGGCAGCAGTTCGATGGCCCTGCCAATTTGGGAATTGGCCGCGAGGACGCAGTAGTCGATTTGGTACTTGTCGAGGAGCGTGTCAGGCGACTCCTGCAGTGTGTACCACCGCATGTATTCGCCCAAAACGCCTGTCCAGTCAAAGATATCAGTGCGCCCATCGACAAATACCTTGCGTTCCGGCTCGGCCCAAATGAAGTAGCCGCCCCAGACGTACTCATTGAGCATATTGCCGGTTACTCCGCTGTCGTGGAGGTAGGCGACGGCTTCGGTCGGAAAAGCCTGATCGATCTGTGACTGGAGCTTGGAATCGCTGGGAAACTTCCACCAGATCAAGACCAAAGCCGCTGCCATCAGCGCGGCGTTAAATTTCGGATGGTCCCGGCTCGCCCGGTAGCCGCGCCAGGACGTGGCCAACAGACGGCACACAACAGGCGCGACCAAGATGCCGAAAACGAAAACCATGCGACTGTGTTGGACCGCCAAGTAGGAACCCAGCAACACCAGGACGATTTCTTCAAGCCGTACTTTCCGTTCCAGAATCAGCGCAGCCAGGACCAGAATCGCCACAATGGCGAAGACGCCCATGCCGCGCGGTTCCTGGAAGTTCAGCGGCTGCCATTCGGAAATATTGGAAAGGTTGTCGCCCTGGGCGAAGAATAAGTTCAGGGGGTAAACAGCGAGTTCCCAACCGATCGGATTGGCCAGCAGCGCCAACCCGGACGCGATAAACGCGAAGCGAAAGACGCGCAGCTTTGCAGCCGGCCAGCGAATCGACTCGACCAAGCCCCACTCAAGATTGATGTGCGCGGCGGCCAAAACCGCTGCCAGCACGACTAGGCCCAAAGCGAACGAACCGTGACAGTTGACCCAAACGGCGAATAAAGGCGGCAGCCCCCACAGCCATCGGACGCTTCTAGTTCGAGCGAGATGGACCAGAGCGAGCACGGCGACCAGGAATACGTGCCCAAGAAGCAGAGGCCGAACGGCGAGTGAGATCGTGCCGAAAAACCAACCGATTAGACCTCCGATCAGCGCTACTTTCGGATTGCCCGAGTAAGCGGAACACAGCAGATATAGGCTCCCCAACAAGATCGTTCCGATCAAGCCGAGCCAAAGCATCAAGCCGGCCAGGCCGCCCCATTGATAGGCCTTGTAAATGGTCACTTCCGCCAACCACTCGTGCGGAATCCAGGCGTGACTGTCGGTGGTGTAGGAGTACTCGTCGGTTCGCGGCAACTCGCCGGTCTGCAAGATTTTCTCGCCGACCTTCATGTGCCACCACATGTCGGGATCATGAATGCGGTTTCTCGCCGACCAGAACGCCACTAGACCCAGCAACACGACGATCAGTACGGGCAGTGAGAAGGCCCGGCGCCAAAAGCCAATCGCTTCCGGACGGGGCTCAACTGGCTCGTGCGCTAGTTCGTCCGCTATCATCTGCCGCCCCATTGTTCTCACTGGAAACAGATCGGCTCAGCAGGCGATGCAAATACGCCCGTGTGATGCCGAGGCGCGCGGCGGCGAGAGTCTTGTTGCCGTCCGCCGCGTGGAGTGCGTCTTGGATTAAGTTCAATTTGAACTGCCGGACTTGATCCTCGAACGATCCGCTCAGTTGAGGCGATGAGTTGAAACGCGGTTCGGTAACGAAAGATGCGTTGACCGTTTGCCGCGAGACATCGCCGTTCTCGGCGAGAATCACCGCTCGCTGGACCACGTTCTCCAACTCTCGAACGTTGCCGGGCCAGTCGTGACGAATCAACTCGGCGAGGCCGTCAGGCGTGAGATGCGACTCCGGCTTACCGAACGAATTCCCGAACTTCGCGATGAAATGACGCGCAAGCAAGGGGATGTCCTCTTTCCGCTGCCGCAATGGGGGGATATCAATCTTGACGACTTGGACGCGGTAGTACAGGTCTTCTCGGAACTCGCCAGATCGGACCATGGCTTCCAAGTCTCTATGGGTGGCGAAAAGCACGCGGGCGTCCAACCGCTGCGTCTTTTTGCCGCCAACGCGGGTGAACTCCCTTTCCTGAAGAACCCGCAGCAGCTTCACCTGAGTCGTAAGCGGGAGTTCGCCCACCTCGTCTAGAAAGATCGTGCCGGAGCCGACTCGCTGAAAGCAGCCTTCCCGGCTGCCGGATGCTCCGGTGAACGAGCCGCGCTCATGCCCGAACAACTCCGATTCCAGCAGGGTTTCGGGGATAGCGCTGAACGCGACCGGAACGAACGGCTCGTCTGCACGCGCCCCCAAGTTATGAATGGCGCAGGCGACGAGTTCTTTGCCTGTTCCGCTCTCTCCTCGAATCACGACGTTTGCGTCGATGCTGGCGACGCGTTTAATCATGTCGTAGACCTTTTGCATCGCCGGGCTTTCGCCAATAAGCCGATCACACCGCCGCTGCTCTTTCGGCGCCTGAACGTTGCGAAGATCGCGGGTCAGTCGGCGATGTTGCTCCGCCCGGTGAACAACCAGCTTGAGTTCGCCTAGGTGAGGGGGCTTGCGGAAGTAGTCATAGGCGCCCTGCGAGACGAGGCTCATGGCGTCGGCACGACGCTCGTCGTGCGCCATGACGACGACCGGGACCCCGCGATCATGACTGTGCTTTTGGAACGCCTTGAGCTCTTCGACGGCGCTATGGTCGTCGTCCAAGTCAACGATGGCGACGTCTACATCGACCTGATCGAGCAACTCTTCTGCGCGCTGCCGCTCCGCCTCCGCGATGACTTCGAATTCACCGCTAAGCGAAGCCGTGAGAGCCTGACGCATTCTCAGGTCACTCGATAGCACCAGTAGTCGGGTTGTTTCTTTCAAGGCAATCGGGCCGCGAGTATCTACACCGTCAACCAACGTTTACGCCCGTGCGTTCAAACGGTTGGAACTGTGTACTTCTGGCGACAGCACCTATTCTGAATGGTTACGGGAGCGATTCCAATAGAGCGCGAGTCTCAATTGCACGTTGGTACTGGTGGAACTTAGGGGGTACCCAGGAGGGGGAAAAGCTCCCGCGGTACCAGTACGAAATGTTCAAGGAACCGTTAGCCGCCCTTGTAGCGCGCGGCGTCAATGATGGACCAAAGGTGGATGATCCACCCGAGCAGGAACCACCACAGCACCGCGGCGAGGACGAACTGAAGGGCGGCGATGAGGACTCGGCCCTGCACCAACTGGCCTAGACCGGGAATAAAGAAACTGCAGACGGCCGCAATGACGTTGCCGGTTGAACCTTGTCCTGGCATTGCCACAGTATACGAAGTGTCTAGGCGGCTAGTTCCGCAACGTCGACGCCAATTGGATCGTGGTCGGACAGGGGCGGGGTCCGGCCTTCGCGGAACTGGTGCAAGACCTTTGGGTCTTGTGCGGCTAATCCCTTCACCGCCAACCAATCGATCTTTAGGGGGCACTTGCCGTCATGATGCCGCAACGCCCAGCGGATGAAGTCAAAGCACCATGCGGGGACCCACTCGCGGAGATTTTTGTGCGTCTTGGCGTCGTCGACGTCATAGGAAGTCGTCCGCTCGCTGATGGAGTTGGCGGAACGATAGTCGAAGCCGGCGTCTTCAAGCAGTCTGAACAGTTTCGATTCGAACCTGTTGTAAGGATGTAGGAAATGGTTGGTGATGACGTTGTTCGGACCCATGAATACCCGTAACCAGAAGCCCAGGATCGCCATCGTTGCGCTGGACGAGTTGAAGGTGGTCGTATTCCAGTCGCCTCCAACTACGGCCGGCGAGCGGCCCGCGATGGCTGCCAAGACATCCGCCATCTGGTCGGCGCGGTGCTGTTGGCTGGAGTTGGCATCCAGGTGTATTGCAACGACTGTGACCGGTTGATCGGGGAACTCTACCTCCGCCACGACGGCGGTTTGCTGTCCAAGCCGTTTCTCGCGGCCCCTCATTTTGTCTTTTCCGTTCTTGAGGAAGACGCTACGGACGTTAGAAAGCGGATAGCGGCTTAGAATCGCGTTGCCGTGGAGGCCGGACTCGTTTTCGCCTTCCGCGTCATATTCAACGCCAGAGCCCTTCGCCAGATTGATGTAGCAGGGAGAGAAGGCATAGTACATCCCCAACTCTCGCGCCATATCGCGGGCGATGTTGCGGTTGCCGGACCGGGCCATGCCGACATCTGTCTCGGTCAGTAGTAATACATCGGATTGAGAAAGGTACGGATCTTGCTGAAATGCTTGAAGTTGTCCGTCGTATTGGATGCCACGCTCCAGGTTCCAGGCGGTGATTCGATAGCCGTCTTTCTTGGCGGCGACGGCGGTCGCGAAGTTGCCCTCTTCGGGCGCTTCGAAAATGCGGTCGAACTTGGCCTTGAGGCTCTGGTAGGTCGGATGCCCGAGTAACTCGGGCGTTGAGTTGCACCTCGCAAGTTCAATAAAATGGGGGCGCAAGTCCTCGCGGAGCTCGCGGCGCATCTGCTCTACCTGGGACGGTTCGGACGGGGTTTGGGAATGTCGCATGGGACTGAAGTCCCAGTGTACCGAGCCGGAGACTTAGTGAAAAACTGAGGTGTAAGTGTCATAGCTTCAGGCGTTTGACCGACACAGTCCGCCCAAGTCAAATGATAGACTCGCCCCGATGGCTACCTCGATCTCAGCGGCACAGGCGCAAGGCAGCGCCATGGCGGCTCCGCGAACAGCAAGCCGGACATCGGCGTCATCGATTGTGCTCATCCTGCTGTGTACGATTGTGGGCGCCGCAGCTCAGATCCTGATGCGGGAAGGCGCAAATTACCTTCCTGCCGCGGGTTCGGACGGCATGGCGCTCTCGCTGTTGACGAACTGGCCGCTGCTGGCCGGCTACGCGTGCCTCGGGTTGAACACTGGATTATTGGTCTTGGCGCTGCGGAACGGGCAGTTGTCCGTGTTGTACCCGATCATCGCTCTGACCTATGTCTGGGTCGCGATGCTGTCGCCGATGTTCTTTGAAGATTCGTTGAATGCCTTCAAGGTCGCCGGGATTGGGTTCATCGTGGGCGGCGTCTCGCTTATTGGGTTCGGCAGCCGGCAATGACGACTCCTGTTTCATCCATGGTCCTGGTGTTGGTCGCCAGCTTGATCGGCTCTCTTGCGGCCGTGTTCCTCAAGTCTGGAGCTGACAGGCTGCACCGGGATATCGCGTCGCTGAAGCGCGCCGGCATCCGGCTCGCGGCGGGAATCAGCTTGTTCCTGCTGTCTTCCGTGCTTTACGTTTGGGGCATCAAGGACGGCAGTCTGACGGTCCTTTACCCGCTCCTGGCTCTGGGCTACGTGTGGACGTTGGTCTGGTCAAAGATCTTCTTCGGCGAGCCATTTAACAGACACAAAATCTATGGCTTAGGGCTTGTTCTTGTAGGCGTTACTTTCATCGCCGCGGGGAACGGCTAGCCACCACTCCGGCAAATCCGCTATCGAGTCCAGCACCAGATCCGGCTGGATGCCTTGCTCCAAGTCCCCTGACCGAAACTTGCCCGTCTTGACGATCGCGCCTCGTAGGCCCGCGTGCTGGGCGCCGCCGACATCGGCGCGAATGTCGTCGCCGATCATTAGCAGTTCGGCTCCGCGCAGCCCGACCTTGAGAGCTGCCGTCTCGAAGAATTCTTTAGACGGTTTGCCGAGAACCACCGCGCGGCGCCCTGATGCGTGTTCCAGCGCGGCCACGAACGGCGCGACATCGAGCGATGGTCCCGTCGGCGACATCCAATAGCGAGTCATGCCGAGCGCGACCAACTGACATTCGGGGTCGGCGTGGAGCAGCCTGAAAGCCCGGTTGAGCGTGGCGAAGTCCCAGGCGGGGCCCAGGTCGCCGATGACAACCGCCTGCGCGCCATCGTCGGAGGCGACGATATCTTGGAACTCGGCGGCGGTTTTGGGCGGGACGAAGAGCGCTGCCGGCGACACTCCGCGCTCACTGAGCCACAGATTGGCCGCGACTGCTGGAGTCCAAATGTCCTCGGCGGCGGCGGGGATGCCAAACGACTCCAACTTGCGGACTAGGGCTTCGCGCGGGCGGGAGGTCGTATTCGTGACGAACAGGAACGGAATGTTCTCACGGCGAACCCAGGCGATGACTTCGTTGGCGCCCTCGATCGGAGCTTCGCCGTTGTAGACGACGCCATCGAGGTCGAATAGAATGCCGCGCAGCCGATTCATCTTGAGATGAGCTTAGCGAAGATGCGGCGGCGCGTTGGTTTTGGCTCGTGAACGTCCACTGAGAGACCGCGGATGTCCGCGGAGCGTCCGTTTGCGGACCGCGGATGACTGCTCCTGTCCGCCGATGTCCGCGAATGTCCGGGGATGTCCGTCGTATTTTTCGGTTAAGTTGTTGATGATGTGTGGCTTAGCTTGTTTTCATCGCTGATGCGGGGACATAGACCTGAAAAATACCGTCCGGCGGGCACTCTTGCCGTAAACAAGAAAACCCGCCGGAACGGCGGGCGGATTGCCTTCCAAGCGGGGAACCGGAGATGTCTTGGGGTCGACCCTAGTTTCTGTTTCGCTCTTACGCTGCGGCTCGTCTGGCTTGGGCCGCGCGCCCGAGACCCTGTACCCCGTGCACGGGGGCTCCCGACCGGGCCTCGCCTAGCCGGGAATCTTCTGATTCCGTTGTAGCATGGGGCTCCAAATTTTGCGCGTTGCAGATCTGGTTCTGTCGCTGCGAGCCCCGCGATAGAGGAGTCGTTTCCTATCTGCAGGACTTGCCGGAACCTACGCGGCGAGGGCTCTCGAATAAAGCAGAAGAACGATCAAGCCAACGAACAAAGAGACGAGCGAGAGGCTTCGTCGAAACTCTTGAGACTTGCCAGGAGACGACTTCGGCAAATTGGGACATCGTGGGCAACAAGATTCCCTTCAGCGGCGTAGGAAGCCGCCGTTCGACAACAGCTAGTGCTTGGTTCTCCTACCGCTGGAGAGAGCGGATGTGGATCGTAATCGCTGAACTGAGGAGCCAGAAGCCCCCACCGATTCCCATGACGCCGCACTCGGCCGCCGTGCCGCCGCCGAAAAACTTCGACATTCCCATAGCAAAACCGAAAAGGCCACCCAGGAAAAACAACCAAACCATGATATTGAGCAGCGTCTTGTCCGTCTGAATCTCCAACAAGAGTCCCTGGAACCGTCCCGATGCTTCAGCCGGAAGGGCGGACGTGGCCCCCAGCATTCGTGCCTGAGACGTGAGGCCCAGACAGCAGCCTGCGCTCGTCGAGTCTATTCTTTGAGGGCGCTGTTAGCAACTAGTCGCTGCAGGGTCACTGCCGCGATGCGGTGCCGTCGGAAGTGACTCGCATCGCCCCTGTGTTATCGTCAGGCGGCCAAGGAGGCGCCCGCCGATGAAGATCGCTACACGGATACTACATCTCTTGTTGATTGGGCTGGTTCTCACTGCTCCCGGGTTGGTCGCACAGGATGAGACCGCCGACGCCGTCCGGCAACAGATCAGGGACATGCATCAGCTGTACAAGGCCGGAGACTTTGACGCTTACTTGGAGGGCTACGCTATCGGGGCGACTCGCTTCAGGACGAGGGGCGATCGGCTGCGTCCTCCGTACACGGAACAATCGCTGGCCGCGCAAGCCGCTCGCTTCAAGGCCAACTATGCCGCAGGCGCTCGCGACGATACGACCGTAGAAGACATAGCAGTCCAAGTGTATGGCTCGACCGCAGTCGCAACCTACTACATGGAAGGCAGCATCACCAACACGAACAGGGTGACGCGGAGTGTCGTCCGACGTGTAAGTCAGGTATTTGTCGAGGATGGCGGGACTTGGAAGGTTGTCCACACCCACTTGTCAGATCTGGCCCAACCTTCCGAGTAGGAACACATCGAACGAACATCTGGACGGAACTACGATTGGGCGCCGCTCTTCGCTGGGTCGTTTCCTGTACGCGGACTTGCCGGAGCTACTCGACGAGGGCGTCCGGCGCGCAGTTCTTAGCGGCCTCTAATGCGACCGATCCCGGAACTCTTCGTACCAGTTCTGGACAATGCGGATCCTGGGAGGCGTCGATTCGGCTCCCGCGACGTCCTCGACGGTCAAGAAGCGCTGCCCATCTGAGGAAACGTCATAACCGCCAACGGTCGAAGTCTGCGAGTCAAGGAAATCAGCTTGGAATAACTTCTGAGGCCGCAGGACCGTGAAGGCCGGCTCGCTCGCGACGGACACGGCCATCAGGGTTTCGCCCTCCACGTAGTACAACTCCCTGCCGTCGCCTCGCCAACGCGGAGCCGTCCCGCCGTTGACCGACGCCTGCCACTTACCGCCGCCGCTGGGGAACGGTCGCACGTAGATCTCGTCGCGACCTGATTCGTCTGATTGATACGCCAAATAGCGGCCGTCCGGCGAGATTTTTGGATTCCGTTCGTTGGCCGCAGAAGCGAGAAACGTGACGGGTTCGCCGACCTGGCCGTCATTCCCTAACGTGAGATAGCGAACCTCCATCAGCCCCGGCCTCCGTGGGTCGTTCTCCACATAGATGACATAGCGTCCGTCTCGCGACCAGTCAGAGGGGAAGAGTGTCCCGGCCTGCATCTGCACTAGCGGCGAGGCTTCGCCCGAGCCGTCGACGGCCCGGCGCACGATCTGGTTTTGCGCTCCGGTCCTATAGGCAATCTCGCTTCCCGAAGGCGACCACGTCGGATTGGCCTCGCCAAAATCCTCAAACGTCAACCGCGTCTTGGTGGATCGCGAGAGGTCATGAATCCAGATGTCCCCATTTCCGCTCTCATTCGACCTCACGGCGACACGTTGGCCGTCTGGCGATAGAGCAATCTCACCGATGGTTACCTGCGGCTGGCCCGCGGTTTCGAGAATCTCGCCCGCGCGGTCGCGCCAGACAAGCGTCATAGCCGCCGCGACGCCAGTAGGCTGGTCGCGAAAGATTAAGGTGCCGTCGCGGGAGACGCTGGGTAGGAAACCGGCCGAGCTGATGGGGAATGATTCCCCGGTGGTCTCAAGAGTGTCGGTCGAAAAGGGCGTTGCCCATAGTCCTGGTTCGGCGGAACTCGCTGTACCGTGGATCAAGTAACCGTCCTGCGAATAGACCGGAGCAGAACCCGGTCCGAGTTCGCGACGTTCGCCCGTCTCTAAATTCAACACCGCCACCTGCCTATCAGCCGGGGTAATTGCGGCGGAATACACGAGGGCGGGAGAGCCGCCAGTCGGTAGGAAGTGAGGGTAGATAGCAACTGGTCGAGGCTCGCTGCTAGGATCGAACAACAATCGCGGCTGGCCGCCGCGGGCGGCGACCTCATATAGCCTCAGACCGGACGAAACGACGATGCTCTCGCCGTCCGGACTCCATGTTCCGCCCTGGAATCTGGTCTGCACCGGCAACTGGCAGAGCGTGATCGGGCTGCCGCCCGTGATTGGGACTCGCTTCAACTCCCAGGCGGAGGAGGTACCGGCCACGAACCCAATCGACGAACTATCGGGCGACCAAAAGCCGTCGATCGCACCTTCCGTGCCGGGGAGCTGACGCGCCGACTCGTCACTAAACGACCTCAGCCAAAGGCCGCTTCCCTCGTCCGTCTCTGCGGCATACAGGATGTACTTCCCGTCCGGCGAGATGCTTGCGCGCGTGAAGCCTTCGGGGGTTAAGGAAAAGCGCCCTACGGGTCGTTCAAGCTCCTCGAACGGCGCTTTTGCGTAGTAGGCCACCAGCACTCCAAAGAAGGCGATGGCGAAAACTACCGCCAGGGCTTGGAGCAAGCGCAACTTACGCTTGGCGACCACAACCGCATCAGGCGGCAGTGTTGACGCTGGGTTCAGCGTCTGGGCCCCCGTTATGGCCGCTGTAACGGCACCGGTCATTTGCGCCGTCCGTAGAATCGTCGAGCGGCCCGACCGGAGCTTCTCCCCCAGCTTGCGCAGGTCCCTGGAGACCTCCTGCGCCGAACCATAACGATCGTCGCGCTCTTTCTCAAGACACTTCGCGACCAACAGCTCCAGCTCAACGGGCACTCCGGTACGTAAGCCGGTTAGCGGCTGCGGCTCTTCGTGAACGATCTCGTAGAGCAGGGCTTGGTCGTACTGGCCAAGGAAGGGCCGCTGGCCAGAGACCATCTCATACAGCACACAGCCCAAGGCCCAGATATCGGAGCGGCTGTCGACCTCCATGCCTTGGGCCTGCTCCGGTGACATATAGGCCACGGTACCCATGGCCGTATCGACCTTGGTGAGCCGCGAGGCTTCCGTCAGCCGGGCCAGGCCGAAGTCCATGATGGTGGCGTGATCCTTGGCGTCCACCATGACGTTGGCCGGCTTGATGTCCCGGTGCACGATACCCTTCTCATGCGCGGCTTCGAGTCCTTCAGCGACTTGGCGGGCGATGTCGAGAGCTTCCTTGATGGAAAGCGGCCCCTGGGCGATACGGTCTTCGAGCGATTCGCCTTCAAGGAAAGCCATCGCCAGAAAGGTCTTACCGTCCACCTCGTCGATTTCGTGAACCGGACAGACGTTAGGGTGATGAAGGGCCGCAGCGGCTTGGGCTTCGCGGAGGAAGCGTTCCTTGGCCTCGGGGTCGCTTAGGAGGTGCTCGGCAAGGAACTTGAGGGCGACCTGACGGTTGAGCTTCGTGTCATCAGCCTTGTAGACGACGCCCATGCCGCCCTCGCCGAGCTTCTCGACGATCTTGTAGTGACTGATGGTGGAGCCGATATGCAAGACGCCGCAATTGTAGCTCTGTACGATGTCTAAAAGGCCCTCCAGTGCTAGCCCAAGGCGAAAAGCGATGGCGGAACCAAAAGCTGCCCTGGAGGCGACACGATTCGCGGCGGATGGTTACACTCGCCAACGCTCAAGGATGGAGGGTCATTTATGCGGGGTGCGCTTATTCTTCGTTGGGCCTTAATCAGCGTTGGCCTGGTCGCCATTCCAGCGGCCGCGCTGGCTCAAGAGGCTTCGCCCTACGAGATCTTTCGCGTCCAAGGCGACGTCTACCAGTTCCGTGCGAATGGCCACTACGGGGTGTTCATGCCGACCAGTGAGGGCGTGGTCTTGGTCGATCCGATCAGCGCCGCTGCCGGCGAGTGGTTCAAGACGCAACTTGCGGAGCGGTTTCCCGGACGCCCGGTGAAAACGATTATCTACAGCCATCATGACGGTGATCATTCGGGCGGCGCTGAGACGTTTGCCGAAACGGTGACGGAAATCGTGGCGCAGGAGAATGCCCCTCGAGGCATCGCCGCCGATGGCCGCGTGAGCGTGATGCCGACACGAACATTCAGCGGCAGAACAACGGTCAAGCTGGGCGGTAAAACGCTCGAACTGATCGAACTCGGCCCTGGGCACACCGACAGCTTGATCGGAGTTAGATTCCCGGACGAAAACATATTGTTCGTCGTCGATATATTCAGCGGGACGCGATTGCCTTATCTAGGTTTGGCGGGCCCGCCAGACGTGGACACGGTCGTCGGCACGCTGCGCAACATCGAAAAGATGGAGTTCAACATTCTGCTGACGGGTCATAGCCGGCCTTCGAACATAGCTGAGCTGGTTGCTTATCGGACATTCTTGGAAGACTTGCGCGCTCAGGTATTGCAGGCCCGCCGGGACGGGCGTACGGTCGAACAGATGAAGCAGTCGATCACCATGCCGGCATACAGCGAGTGGACGAATTACGATGCGTGGATGCAACCTTCCGTTGAGAACATGAACCTGTACCTTGAGCAAATCGGCGCGAGGTAGCTTGGGGCGTCTGTGCAGAGCCTCGAATCGGCGAGCGCGGCTTGGGCCAGAACGTAGCGCTTCGAGACAGTCGAACCGGTCACCGCGGGCCAGAAACTCGGGTCTTGAGAAGCCGTCAGGCGCAACTCTGGGTTCCTAGATTGGAATTTGCAGGAACCTACTCAAACGAGGGGGCTCCAGCGTGCCAAAACGGCCCGTTTCAGGGTCATTTTCTGCATTTAGGATTCGAGGCAATCACCCAATCGGAGGGCCTCTAGAGGGCCGAAGCCGTTCTCCACGTTGCCGGACTAAGAAAAGCTCGAGATGGCGTCTGCCTCGTTGTCCGAGACCTCAAACAGCGTATGGAGTTTCGTCATCTGCAGCAAATCCTTCGCCTTCTGCTGCAGGTTCAGTAATTTGATTTTGCTTCGGACAATGCTTGCTCTAGTGACGGTCCCCATCCCGAGGGCGTGTAGGGACCGGTATTCTGGTTGGTTTGCTTGTCTACCTGGGCAAAGAATCGCATCGGACCCGCGCCCGCATTTCGCGGCTGCGCTTAGCTTGCTGCTCCCGTCAGGAGAACCGCTCTTCTTCCTCGCCGCCTATGCATCGAAACAGGCACCCGCGGACGGCTAGAAACGTTGCTCCGCGGCCGTGATCTTGGCGAGCCGCCGGTTGTGGCGTTCTTCACCGGAATACTCGGCGGTCAAAAACGCCTCGACGACTTTCTCCGCGGTAGTGATGCCGATCACGCGGCCGCCAATGCACAGGACGTTCATGGCATCGTGCTCCACGCCTTGCGCCGCCGTATAAGTGTCATGGCACAGCGCGGCCCGTGCGCCTTTGACCTTATTGGCCGCGATAGAGGCGCCCACTCCTGAGCCGCAGGCAATGATGCCGCGATCGGCTCGCCCGGCGGCTACGCCTTCTGCCACAGCCAGCGCGAAATCGGGGTAGTCGTCCGCCGGATCTTCTTCGAACGCGCCAATATCTTCCACTTCGTAGCCCGTCGCCTTCAAGAACTGGATCAGATGTTCTTTGAGCGGAAAGCCTGCGTGGTCGCCGCCAATCAGGATCTTCATCAGCCCCCGATTGTACTTCGGCTCGAGGGTCAAAAGGGCGGCCAGGCAACGATTGTCCAACCGGCCACAGGCGGACGGCTTCACACGCGAGGCCATTGGGTTGATATCGTAAGACCGGTCGGCGAGCCGCTCTGTTTGAGACAGTTAACCTGTCTTGAGGTAACCTGAGCCGAAGTGAGGGGATCTAAACTCACTAGAACGCTTGTGGGCAAGGCGGGGTCATCGCGATGAGGAAACTACTTGGCATAGGATTGGGTCTCGCGGCCGCAACGGCGGGACTGTTCGTCTACCAGCAGTTGGCCTCGGCGCAAACGGCAGGGCCGATCGGCGGCCCGCGGCGTCCCCCGATAGGCAGCGAGCCGCGCCCTCCCGGTAGAGCGCCCGCCCCGAACGGTCCCGTGTCCGACGCGCCGATCAACGCGCCCGAATTGCCGCCCATCGAGACTCGCGCCCGCCGTCCCCAAGCTGATCCAGGCGATGTGCCTCTGTTTACCTCTGACACGAACTACGTCACCGTCGATATTTCGGTGGTCAACAGCGACGGTATTTTCATCCCCGGCATACCGCAGGGCAACTTTCAGATCCTGGAAGACGGCGTCCCACAAAAAATTGTCAACTTCGGCACGGGCGAAGGCCAATCGACGGTCTGTCTGCTGATCGAGTTCTCCAACCTGTACCAGAGTTATTGGACGGAGACCTGGTATCAAACCTTGACCGCAGCTTATGGTTTTGTCGAGACGCTGAGACCCGACGACTATGTCGCGGTGGTCGCGTATGACTTGCGTCCGCAAATTCTCACCGACTTCACCCAAGACCGACGGGAGATCCAGTCTGCTTTGAACTCGCTCAAGATTGCCGGGTATTCGGAAGCCAATCTGTTCGACGCCCTCGGCGAGATGATCGGCCGGATGAAGGACATCGAAGGCCGCAAGTCGATCGTCGTCATCGCTTCGGGCCGCGATACGTTCTCGAAGTTGAACCTCAAAGAGATTCGCCAGATCGTCCAAGAGGGTGGCGTCACGGTCCATACCATCGGGCTGATGCAGGCGTTGCGCGATTACTACGACAGCCACGGAGCTCTGGGGTCGATCGCGCGCATGGACTTTCTGCAAGCCGACAATCAGATGCGCACCTTCGCTCGCGAATCGGGCGGTCTGTCGTTCTTCCCGCGCTTCTACGGCGAGTTTCCCAGTATCTTCCAACTGTTGAACTACGTCATGCGGAATCAATATACGGCCGTTTATCAGCCGAACAATACGCAGCGCAACGGCGAGTTCCGCAAGATCGAAGTGCGGCTCGTCGACCCCCAGGGGAAAGAGTTGCGCATCACCGACGAGAAGGGCAAGCGTGTCAAGTACCAGGTCATTCACAAGCAGGGCTACATCGCTCCGCGCGAGGTCGAGTAACTTTCTGCGACGTATCGTCGGTACATTGTTTTAGACCTGGGGCGAGCGACGCGCAGCGCTTGTCCTGCCCGATCCGGCAATACGCAGAACCCCTATGGATACAGGCGTTTTGCACGCCGTTGACTGCCTCGTTTTTTCATTGATACTCTGCCATACCTGTGCGGCGATATTGCCGCTAGGCCGTGAACGATTGATGAGCCAGAAACCGCGAGTACTTTTGATCGACGACAACCGTCACGGCATGGTCGCCCGGCGCGACTTGTTGGAGTCGAAGGGCTTCGAGGTGAAAACGGCCGCCTCCGGAGCATCAGGACTGCGCGCATTCGATGAAGGCGAATTCGACGTTGTCGTGACCGACTACAAGATGCCCAAGATGGGCGGCCGCGAGGTCTTGCAAGCGATCCGCGAACGCCGCCCGCAAGTTCCTGTCGTGATCCTTTCCGGCTGCATCGAGCAGCTTGGACTCAAGGAGGAACTTTCGGAGATCGCTGACGCCGTGCTCTTCAAGGGACCAAGCGAGTTAGACGATCTTCTGCGCACGGTCTCCAAGCTGGTCAAGCCCGGCCCCGGGTCCGCGCGGCGGTCGGCGGAGTCGAAATCGAAAGCGGCGAGCCCGCGCCGCAAGGCCTAGGGCAACGATTATGGCGACGCGGATCACTTGGTTGGGCCACTCGACGTTCGAGATTCGCCTCGATTCCGGGGCGGTGATCTTGATCGATCCCTGGCTGACGAACCCGAAGTTTCCGGCAGGGTACGAGTTGGACCGCGTTGACCTGCTGTTGATCACGCATGGTCACTTCGACCACATCGCCGACGCCGTCTCGACCGCTGCGAAGTTCGAGCCGACGGTTGTCTGCAACTTCGAGATCAGTTTGTGGTTGGAGTCGAAAGGCGTCAAGAATCTCGTCGGCATGAACAAGGGCGGCAAGACTTCCGCGGCCGGCTGCACGATCGCCATGGTTCAGGCGCAACACTCCAGCTCCATTCAGGACGGAGACCAAGTCCTCTACGGAGGCGAGCCTGCGGGCTTCGTCGTCAAGACGCCCGACGGCCGCAGCTTCTATCACGCCGGCGACACGAACGTATTTAGCGACATGGAATTGATCCGCCGGCTCTACGAGCCCGAACTAGCCATGTTGCCGATCGGCGATTTGTATACAATGGACCCGCGCGAGGCGGCTATCGCCTGCGAGTTTCTCGGTCCGAAATTGGTGCTGCCGATGCACTACGGGACATTCCCCCCGCTCATCGGTACGCCGGAGCAGTTGCGGCAGTTACTAGGTTCTTCATCTCCTGTAGAAGTCTTATCGCCCGAACCGGGTGAGACGATTACCTGGTAGCGGCAGCAACGAGGCGGGGTCCTCGACCCCGCCGCCGCTTCTTTTCACGCAGAACGGAATGAATTCTTCAGCGCCGGGTAGAGCGCCTGATAGGCGCGATGTCCGGCGGCGTAGGCTGCGGTCAATTCCGCTTCGGGTTCGGTTTGTTCCTTGACCCGAATCGTCGCCCTGCAGGCTTCTTCGACGGATGAGAAGCCGCCCGTGCCCGCCATCGCCAGCAGGGCGGCGCCATAGGCGGAACCCTCCTGCGTTTCCAGCGTGGTGATCGGACAACCAAAAACATTGGCCAACATGCGTCGCCAGAAAGGACTCTTGGCGCCGCCGCCCGACGCGCGGACCGCCTGTACTTCGATCCCCAGCGACTCGACGATATCGAGACAGTCCTTGAGGCTGTAGCTGACGCCTTCGACCATCGAACGCAGCAGATGAGCCCGCGTATGCTTCGCCGTGAGACCGATCCAGCCGCCTCGGGCCAAGGCGTCCAAATGCGGAGTCCGCTCGCCCATCAGGTAGGGCAACCAGTACAAGCCCTCGCTCGTTGCCGGGGCGGTCGAGGCCTCTTGCATCATCAGATCGTAGACGTCACTCTGCTGCTCGGCCGCCCGAGCTAAAAATTCTCCCCCGAGCTGGTTGCGGAACCATTGCAAGCTCAGCCCAGCGCCCTGCGTGACGCCCATCACATGCCACTTGCCGGGCACGGCGTGGCAGAACGTATGGACGCGTCCCGCGGGGTCGTAGGCGACCTCATCCATGTGCGAAAACACGACGCCCGAAGTGCCGATGGTGCAGGAAACTAAACCCGCCGCGACGATGCCGTTGCCGACAGCGCTGGCGGCCTGATCACCTGCTCCGGCGACCACCGGAGTCCCGGCCTTGAGGCCTGTTTCCTTCGCCACGATTTCGCTGATCTCGCCGGCTAGCTCGCTAGACTCCAGAACGGACGGCAGAATGCCTTGGTCCACGCCGATTTTCGAGATTAGCGGGCTGGCCCAGTGCCGATGGACGACGTCGTAGAGCGCCGTGCCCGAGGCATCCGAGACGTCCTGGGCAAAGTCGCCGGTCAGCCGAAAGCGCACGTAGTCCTTGGGCAGCAACATCGTCCGGGTCTTCTCGTACGAAGCCGGATCATGGTCGCGAACCCAAAGCAGCTTCGGGGCCGTGAATCCGGTGAGCACCGGATTGGCCGTCTGCTTGAGAATGAAGTCCGCGCCGGCGGTCGTATTCATCCAATCGACCTGCTCTTGGCTCCTCTGATCGCACCAGATCAGCGCCGGCCGAATCACCTGATGATTCGCGTCCAGCAGCGTCAATCCGTGCATTTGTCCTGAGAAACCGACTCCGGCGACGTCTTCTCCCGAGGCGTCGGCCTTGGCCAGCGCGAGCCGAATCGCCTCAAAAGCGGCGCGAACCCAGTCATCCGGATCCTGCTCCGCCCACAACGGGCGTTCCATGCGCATGTCCTGGTGCGCGACCGTGACGCCGCTGGCGACTTTGCCGGAAGCGTCGACCAGCAGGGCTCGGGAGCCGCCGGTGCCAATATCGATGCCGAGCCAATATTTCATGCTGAAGCGTCCCAATCCACTTGCGGCCAATGGGGCGAACGCGTCAGCATATCATACGCGGCGACGGTTGCCGAGCGGCGCGGGAGCGTTCAGGAGTACACTTCTGGAGTCTCCCCGGCGTGCCGGCACAGGCGCGATGAACCGTGGTTATCGGGTGTATAAGCAATCCTGATTTCATTTTTAGGGCTGTCGCCAGATAGCGTAGAGAGAGGCAAAGCTCCGCCTTCATCCGGTCGTCCCCATTGTCGCGGGCGATCGCAGTCTTGAAGGCGTCGAGATAGATGTGGGGTCCTGAAAAACGGTGAGTAATCAGACAAAAAGTGTTTCGAGTGGCGGAGGGTGCTCTCCGCGGTCCGCGGCCATTTCGGCCGTGATCAACTACAGCCCATCCGAGCCGCCGATGAACTTCATCGACACGCCGACGCAGAAGCTGTTCAACGCCAACGTCTTCACTCCGCAGGTGATGCAGCGACGCCTGCCGAAGAATGTCTACAAGTCGGTACTCAAGACGATCAAGACCGGTTCGAAGCTCGATCCGACTGTGGCCGATGTCGTCGCCACGGCGATGAAGGACTGGGCGCTCGAGAAAGGCGCCACGCACTACGCGCACGTTTTTTATCCGCTGACCGGCCTGACCGCCGAAAAGCACGACAGCTTTTTCACGCCTGACGGCGATGGCGGCGCAATCGCGGAATTTAGCGGCGCGTCCCTGATCCAGGGCGAGCCCGACGGCTCCAGCTTTCCGACCGGCGGCATCCGCGCGACTTTTGAAGCGCGCGGTTACACCATCTGGGACGTTACCAGCCCGGCCTACATTCTCGAGAATCCGAACGGTACAACGCTGTGCATCCCCACGGCGTTCGTGTCCTGGACGGGCGAGGCTCTTGACAAGAAGACTCCGGTCTTGCGCTCGATGCAGGCTTTGAATACTCAGGCCCAGCGCGTCCTGGCTCTTTTCGGCAAGACCGACGGCGCATTGGTTTCCTCGACCGCGGGTCCCGAGCAGGAATACTTCCTGATCGACAAGAACTTCTATTTTGCCCGCCCGGACTTAGTCACTGCGGGTCGCACCCTCTTCGGGGCGCCCTCCACCAAGGGCCAAGAGTTCGACGATCACTACTTCGGCGCGATTCCGGAGCGTGTTTTGGCGTTCATGTTCGAAGTCGAGCGCGAGCTCTTCAAGCTGGGAATTCCGGTCAAGACGCGTCACAACGAAGTCGCCCCGGGGCAGTACGAGATCGCTCCGATCTTTGAATCCGCCAATATCGCTACCGACCACCAGCAGCTGATCATGATCACGCTCAAGCGCGTGGCCAGCAAGTACGGCATGGCTTGCCTTCTGGCCGAGAAGCCTTTTGCTGGCATCAACGGCTCCGGCAAGCACGTGAACTGGTCGCTGGGCAGCTCGTCGCAGGGCAATCTTCTGGATCCGGGCGCGACGCCTCACGACAATGCACAATTCATGCTGTTCTGCGGCGCCGTCATCCGCGCCGTACATCTGCACCAGGGTTTGCTCCGCGCCGTTGTCGCCTCTGCAGGCAACGACCATCGCCTAGGCGCCAACGAAGCTCCTCCGGCGATCATCTCGATCTTCTTGGGCGATCAGCTCACGGACGTGTTCGAGCAGATCAAGAAGGGCGGCGCCAAGAAGTCGATTCCCGGCGGGAGCCTGACCGTCGGCGTCGACGTGTTGCCGCCGCTAGCGAAGGACGCCGGCGACCGCAACCGCACCAGCCCGTTCGCTTTCACCGGCAACCGCTTTGAGTTCCGGGCTGTCGGCTCGAACCAGTCGATCGCCGGTCCGCTCGTGGCCATGAACACGATCGTCGCCGAGTCCCTCGACTACTGTGCAACGCGCCTGGAGGCGGACATCAAGGGCGACCCGAACAAGCTCAACGCAGCGCTCCAGAAGCTGCTCGCCGAGATCATCAAAGAGCACGGCGCCGTAGTCTTCAACGGCGACGGCTATTCCGAGGAATGGCATAAGGAAGCCAAGAAGCGCGGCTTGCTGAATCTCAAGACGACTCCGGAAGCTCTGCCGGTCCTGCAAACGACGGCCGTCAAACAGCTCTTCCGCAAGTACAAGGTCCTCTCCACCCGCGAGTTGGAGAGCCGTTACGAAACCTACTTGGAGCAGTACTGCAAGTCGGTCGCCGTTGAGACGAATCTCACGATCGAGATGTCACACACGATGATCTTCCCGGCGGCCGTTCGCTTCCAAAACGAGCTCGCCTCCACTTGCGCCAACCTCAAGGCGGTTGGATACGAGTTCGACACTGACACGCTGGACAGGGTCACCGCCCTGGTCAAGGAACTCCAGGACTCAACGGCGGCCCTAGAAAAGGCAGTTGCTGGAGCCCATGCAACAACGCTGCTTGCCGAGGCGAAGCATTCCTGCGACGTCATCGTGCCTGCGGTGCTCAAGGTGCGCAACGCGGCCGACAAGCTTGAAGGCCTGGTGGCGGACGACCTTTGGCCGCTGCCGACCTACCAAGAAATGCTGTTCATCAAGTAGATCTTGTTCCGTCCTCAACGCAAAAGCGCTCCGTCGGCATCTGCCGGCGGGGCGCTTCTCTTTGTTGTCGACGAGGTGTGAGCCTAGTCGCCCTCTGCTGCGCGCGCCGCCCGCAAACCCGCCGATCCTTCCCGTTCTGGGCGCCGCGTCTCCTGCTGCTCTTGCGACTCCTCGCCGGATCCGCCTCCGTAGAGCCATTGGAAGAACTCGCGAATATCTTCCAGCACCAAGTAGATCGCCGGGACGATTACCAGCGTAATCGCCGTCGAGAACAGGACGCCAAAGGCCAACGCGACGGCCATCGGAATCAAGAACTGCGCTTGGACGCTGCGTTCCAGCATCAGCGGAGTGATGCCGGCTGCGGTGGTCAAAGAAGTCAACAGAATCGGCCGGAAGCGGGCGGTGCCCGCACGTACGACAGCTTGGGCGAGCGGCAGTCCGTCGTCACGGTGCTGATTCATGAAGCTCACCAGGACGAGCGAGTCGTTGACCACGACGCCCGCCAGAGCGACCACGCCGCATAACGACAGGATGCTCATGTCCATGCCCATGAAGACATGGCCCCAGATCGCGCCAACGACGCCAAACGGGATCGCCGACATCACGATCAGCGGCTGCACGTAGGAGCGGAACGGAATCGCCATCAAGGCATAGACCACGAACAACGCTCCAATAAAGCCAATGCCGAGGGCTTCAATCGCTTCGGTCTGATCCTGTTGGACGCCCTCCAGTGAATAATGCACGCCACGGTTGCGTTTGACGAGTTCGGGCAGGAAGCCGGCCTCCAAGTCGCCGATCACTTCGTTCGCGTTCGTGATGGTTTCATCCACGTCGGCGCGAACGTTGATCGTGCGCTCCCGGTCGACGCGCGTAATCGAGGCGAAGCCGCGTCCCATCGAAGCCGTGGCGACAGTCGAAAAGGGAACTTCGCCGCCGTCGGGCGTGCGAATGCGCATCCGCTCCAAGTCGCCCAACGAATGCCGATCCGCTTCCGGGTAGCGAACCATCACGCGCACATCGTCCCGGCCGCGTTGTATCCGTTGCGCTTCTTCGCCGAAGAAAGCTTGGCGCACCTGACGGCCCAGATCCGACAGCGAAAGCCCCAAGGACTCCGCGTTGTCGGTGATGTCTAATTGCACTTCCGGCTTGCCGCCGCGGAACGAATCGTTGATATCGATCACACCCGGGTAGCTCGCCAACTTGCCCTTGATTTCGCTCGATACCCGTTGGAGTTGCTCCATGTCGCGTCCGGAGAGCTGGATGTCTATGGCGTCTCCCGAACCGAGCAGGTCGGAAGTAAAGCTGAGTTCCACGACATCGGGGATCGGCGGCGCCATGTCTCTCCATCGATTGGCGATTACCGTTGCCGGTATCGTCCGCTGCTCGGACGGCGTGAGTTCAATGTTCACTTCGCCGATATTGGCCGAGCTGAATGAAGAGCGATTGTCTCCGCTATTCCTAGCCGACTGCACACGGAAGGGCTGTTCGCCCACCGAGGTCAGCATGTGCTGGAAGACCGGGGCGCCTTGCTCTTTCTCCAACTGGGCTGACAACTCCAACGCTGCCTGCTCCAACTTCCTGACGGCGTCGGCCGTCACTGCGGCAGGGGTCTGCTGCGGCAGGGTCAGGTCGACCACCACGTTGTCCGACTCGACTTGCGGGAAGAAAACGAATTTGACGAACCCGCCGCCGACTAATCCGACCGTCAGCAACAGCGTCGATAGACCAATCGCGATAGTGGCGTAGCGCCACTGCAGTGCGAGTTCCAGCGTCGGTTTGTAGACCCGCTGGATAAACCATTCCAGCCCGTCGGCGAAGAAGTTGAAAAAACCGTTCCAGATGCGCGAAATCAGGCCGGGGTTCGTCGGCGCCGGCTTATCCTTATGGTGCGAAAGGTGCGACGGCAAGATCAGTTGTGACTCCAACAACGAGAACAGCAGCGTCGGAATGACGATGCAGGGAATCACGCGCCAAATTTTGCCGTTCACGCCGGGCACGAACAACATCGGCGCGAAGGCAGCCACCGTCGTCAGAACGCCGAAGATGACCGGCGTCGCCACCTCTTGTGCGCCTGCAACCGCCGCCTCAAGACCATCTTCTTCCTGTTGTTGTCGCAGGAAGATGCTTTCGCTGACGACAATCGCGTCGTCCACGACGATGCCCAGCACAAGGATGAACGAGAACAGCGAAATCATGTTCACCGACACGTCCAGCGTCGGCATCATAGCGATCGAGCCCAAGAACGACAGCGGGATTCCCAACGTCACCCAGAAAGCCAAACGGAGGCGCAAGAACAGCATCAACACGATAAAAACCAGCACGAGTCCGCTGATCGCGTTGCGGATCAACAAGTCCATGCGGCTTTTCAAAATTCGCGCCGAGTCCGCCCACGCGGTCAAGGTGATACCCGCGGGCATACGCGGTTGTGCATCGGCGATATAGCCGTAGAC
Source organism: uncultured Acidobacteriota bacterium (assembly GCA_963805925.1). Lineage (GTDB taxonomy): Bacteria > Acidobacteriota > Terriglobia > Bryobacterales > UBA6623 > CAMPKL01. The sequence goes on along the minus strand of CAWDWB010000009.1, from coordinate 468,096 downwards.
GGCGTCCGCTATGTCGATCGCGCTCTGATCTCCAACGCGGAAGACCTGTACGAGGACGGCGTCTTTGCCGTCCAGCCGGGAACTCTGATCCGATTCTTCAAATCCATCGATGATCGTCGCGACGTCCCTGAGGCGCAGTCTCGTGCCGTCCGCTCGGGTCAACAACGTCAGGTTTTCGAACTCAGATCCCACATAGGCCTGCCCTTCGGTACGTAGCAGGATTTCCCCGGTCTCCGTCTTTACCGAACCGCCGGGCAAGTCGAGCGACGCGCGGCGCACGGCTGTTGCGACGAAATCGAAGGTCAGGTTGTAGCGCCGCAGCGACTCTTCCGAGATTTCGATCGCGATTTCGTAAGGACGGGCGCTCTTCAGATCGGCTTGCGTGATCTCCGGCAGGGCCAGTAAATCGTCGCGTACGCGCTCGCCAAATTTCTTCAGCGTGAGTTCGTCCGTATCGCCCGAAACTGACAGGTTGATGACCTGCATGCGGTTGGTGATCTCTTTGATCACCGGCTGCTCGGTCTCTTCGGGGAAGGTGTCGATGGCATCGACCGCCGACTTCACGTCGTCGAGAACCTCGCGAATGTCATAGCCCGTCTCGACTTCAATGTTGACCGAGCCGATGCCCTCATTCGCGGTCGAGATCACCCGGTCCACGCCGTCAATACCCTGGACGGCTTCTTCGACGCGCAACAGCACGCCCGACTCAACTTCCTGAGGCGCTGCGCCGCGATACGCGACGGACACCGAGATCATGTCTATCGAGATCTCGGGAAATACTTCTTTCTTTACGGTGAGGATGCCGAGCAAGCCGGCGCCGATGAAGACGATCATCAGCAGATTGGCGACAACGCCGTTTCGTGCAAACCAAGAGATCAATGAGTTCATGAATCTGGCCCGTTCCTTACGACTTCAGGGCAATTAGTCAGACGCGGTTTCGCCGGCCGCCTCAAGCACCTTCACTTCCATCCCTTGCACGGCCGCTTCGAGCGCAGAGACGCAGACGCGCTCGCCCGGCTCGACGCCGCCTCGCACCAGCACGCGGTCATGTTCCAGGCGCAAAATGTCGAGGTCGCGGAACTCAATTTCATTGCGATCGTTGATGACCCAAGCCACGCTTTCGCCGCGCAAAGCCGTCCGGGGCAGGGAAATGGCGCGCACGGTGCGCCCGGCAATTTCCGCTTGCACGAACATGCCTACGGCCAACGGCGGCCTGCTGGAGTTCGGCGCCTGTGCGTAGGGATTCTGTACCTGCGCCAACGCTTGCACCATGCGAGTTTGGGGATCGATCTCGCCCTCCGTCCGGACGATTCGTCCTTGCCACTGGTAGGTCTTGCCGGCGAAATCCGCCGAGACCGCCACACTCGGGCCCGCAGCTCTTGCTTCGGCATCGCGATAGGCCAGCGGCAGGTTGAGGAACTCGAGTTCCTTGTCGGGGATCGGCAGTTTGATCTCCGCTACATCCGTCGAATAAAGCGTGGCCACGCTCTGCCCGCGTTGCACGTACTGACCGATATCCACCTGCTTGCGCCGCACGCGGCCGGCGAACGGCGCGCGGACCACCGTGCGTTCCAAGTCGAACTGGGTCTGCTCCAGCGCCGCCTGCGCCGAAGCCAAGGCCGCATTCGCCTCAGCCAGTTGCGGTTTGCGCAAGACGAGCGCCGTCGGCTCTCCTTCGCCTAAGTCTTCCCATTCCTTGCGCGCGACGGCCGCTTCCTGCTCTTCCGTTGCAACGCGCAACTGGGCTTGGGCCACCGCAGCGCGAGAGCGCGTCACAGCGAGTTCATATTCGCGCCGGTCGATCTTCAGCATCTCGTCGCCTTCTTCGAAGAAGCCGCCGATGGCCAGCGAGGGCGAAACCCACATCACCCGCCCGGCGATCTCCGGCACAAGTTCGGACTCCGCTCTTGGCCGCACCGTGCCTTCCGCCAACACAGTGAGGCGGATATTCCCCTCTTCCGCCGTGATCGCGCGAACGAATGGCGGCTCCACAATCGGGGCCGCCGCGACAGGCGCCTCGTACATGTCCATCAGGGACTTGGCGCCAAGGGCCCCAGCGATGAGAACGACCAGGGGCAACAAGATTTGCAAGATACGGCGAGTCATAACGTCTTTCTCACTTCCGTCGGTTGCGGCGCGGCCATTGAAGCCGAGTCCATGGCGAAACTCCCGCCCAGAGCTAAATGCAGGTCGACTCGATTGTCCAGACGGGCGCGGCGAACGGCCAGCCACTGGCTCTCCGAGTCGATGGCCGTGCGCTGCGCATCGAGCACCGTGATGATGTCGGCCAATCCCGATCGATAGCGATCTTCAGCCAACTCCTGGGCCTTGATTGCTTGGCGCGTTGCCGTGTCGAGCGCCGTCTCCTGCTCGCTCAAGAATTGATCCGCCGCCAAAGCGACCTCGACCTGGCGATAGGCGTTCAACGCCGCGTTTTCGTAGAGCGCCGCCGCCTCGCGTGCCTGGGCTTCGCTTTGGCGAACCTCCGCTTTGAGCCGGCCGTTGTTGAAGATCGGCTGGGTTAGGCCGCCGATCAAACTCCACACAAAGACTTCGCCGTTCAGCAGGTCTTGCAACTGATTCGTCGCAGTGCCGGTCGCTCCCGTCAGCGTGAAGCTCGGACGCAGGGCGGCCTTCGATTGCGCGATGCGTGCATCCGCGGCCAGCAAGCGGCGCTCCTGTGAAATCAGATCCGGCCGCCGGCTCACCAGTTCTGCGGGCAATCCCGCCGGCACGCCGCGTGGCGCCTCAGGCAGATCCTCGGCCAACTCGTAAGCGGCCGCGGGGTATTTGCCCATCAGGATCTCAAGCTGTCTTACCGCCGCGTCCAAGATCTGCCGCCGTTGCTGCACCGCGGCTTCCGCGCGATCCACAGCCGTGAGCGCCAGTCTCAGATCCAGTGCCGGACGCACGCCCGATTCAAACCGCGCACGGACCCTCTCAGAGGACACCCGGAAGCTTTCCAAGCTAGCCTGCGCTAGCTGGAGTTGCCTCTTCGCCTCAATCGCTGCGAACCAAGCCTTCGCCGTCTGTCCGGTCAACGACAGCCGTGCGCCGTCGAGATCGGTCTGCACGGCTTCTACATCGGCCAGCGCGGCCAGTTGGGACGACTTCAGCTTGCCCCAGACATCGGCTTCCCAATTTAGGTTCAGCGAGAGCCCGACGTTGGTGTTGATGCTTGAAATGACGTCATTCTCACGCCCCGGAATCGGCAGTCCAATGAAGTTGTTGCGTTGGCGATTCCGGTTCATCGAGGCCGACAGGCTAGGCAGCAAGGGAGCCCCGGCAATCCGCGCCTGCGCCTGCGCTCGTTCAATGCGCGCCGCCGCGGCCGTCAGGTCTTTGTTATGCGTTAAGGCTTCGCTGATCGCGCCGTCCAGACCGGCATCTCCGAAATAGGCCCACCAGTCGACGTCGGCGACCACCGGCTCCACCGAGGGGGGCGCGGCTGACCAAGTCGTCGGAGGCTCAATCGTGAAGGATCTCGCGGGTTGATCGATCTTCGCGGCGCAGCCCGCTGCGGCCAATATCGCCGCCACAACAACTGCCGCTCTCATCCAGCCGTCTCCGACTTCACCAGTTCCCGTTCCGCTTCGCGATCCGTAACGTCAGCCCTTAATCCCGCTGCGCAGAACTGAACCATCCTCTCGATCGTCGCTTCGGTGTCGGAGGGATCGCACATGCCGTTGGAGAAACGCTTCAATCTGTCGCTGTCGCTCATGGTGTGGATCATTGCTCCGACACAAAAGTGAATTCGCCAGGCTCGGTCCGTTTCCGGAATCTCCGGCAGCGCTCGGCGAAACGCCGCGACGAACCGGGTCACAACCTCTTCGAAGAGGTTGTCAAAGATACGCTGCACGTACCCCGCCTGTTCCGAGTAAATGCGCCCGCACATCTGCATGAACCGGCGTCCCTCACAGCCCTCTTGCTGATACAGCCGCATAGCCGGCGCAATCAACGCCCGCAACACTTCCTCGGCTTCCAGTTGGTCATCGCCGGCCCGCTCCTCAGCTGCCGCCAGCATCTGCAACCGGCGACTGTTCAACGGCGTCACCCGGCGCTCAAAGACCTTCTCCACCAGCGCCTCTTTCGAGCCGAAATGGTAGTGAACGGCGGCGAGGTTGACGCTCGCTTCGCTCGTAATCGATCTCAAGGAGACGGCATCGATGCCCTTCTCCGCGATCAGCCTCTCGGCGGTATCAAGAATGGTTTGTTTGGTGTCTGCAGCCATGGAGAAACCTAGGTCAAGGAAGTGATTCAAACGTCTGTTTCAATTGTGCGTTTGAATATTTCGGGTGTCAAGCACTGTCTTGTTTAGCGCCTTCCTCAAATGTGGTGAATCGCTTCGTCTGCCAGAATGGGAAGCTTGGTATTGCTCCCCCTATGCGCTTATTCCATCTCTTCCTGTTAGGCGCCATTGCTGTCGCCGCCGTTTTCGCCCAAGACGCTGAACTGCCCTCTGTGCGGGCGGTGAAGACGACCGAGGCCCCAACGCTGGACGGCCTTGTCACCGAGGGGTTCTGGAGCGAAATTCCCGCGGCCACCGATTTCACACAGCGAAATCCCGACGAGGGCCAACCAGCCACGGAGCGAACGGAAGTGCGGTTCGCCTTCGATGACGACAACCTCTATATCGGGATCATCTGTTTCGACTCCCATCCCGACCAGATCGTCCTAACCCAGAACCGCCGAGACGGAGAACTCGACAACACCGATTCGGTGCAGATTCTGCTCGATACATTCGGCGACCGGCAGCTGGGCGTCATTTTTGGCACTACTCCGACCGGAATTGAGTTCGACGCGCAGGTTTCTAAGGCCGGTCAAAGCCGCGGCGGCGGAGGTCCTCCCCGCTCCGGCGGCGGCGGCGGAGGCGGCGGCGCTCAACAAGGCGGCGCTGCGTCCATGAACCTGAATTGGGATGCCGTCTGGACGGTTCAATCTCAGATCACGCAACGCGGCTGGGAGAGCGAGATGAAGATCCCGTTCAGCACCCTACGCTACAAGCCGGGCGCTGATCTGACATGGGGCCTGAACATCGTGCGCAATATCCGCCGGCGCAATGAAGACGCCTACTGGTCGCCCATCTCCCGGGCCTTCACCTTGAGTCAGCTGGAGCTGGCCGGGTCGCTGAATGGCATCGAAGCGGAGACCCATCGAAATCTCCAGTTGTTGCCCTACGTCGTCCGCCGGGAGAGTCAGGACTTCACCCAAGACGAGCCCAGGGATCACAAGACCGACGTTGGTTTGGATCTGAAGTACACCCTGACCCCCACCTTGACGCTCGATGCCACGGTGAACACCGACTTCGCACAGGTCGAAGTCGATGATGAGCAGATCAATCTCACGCGCTTCTCTCTTTTCTTCCCAGAGAAACGACCATTCTTTCTAGAGAACTCCGGCATCTTCGAGTTCGGCAGTCCTCGCGAAGCGGAACTGTTTTTCTCTCGCCGTATCGGCCTCGACGCCGAACGCAACTCCGTTCCAATCGATGCCGGCGTCCGGCTGAGCGGCAAAATCGGCAGCTACCAGATCGGCCTGCTCGATATGCAAACGCGCCATGTCGACGATCGGGCGCCAGGCAACAACTACGCCGTCGCGCGCATCAGCCGGGAACTGCCCAACCGGTCGTCGATTGGCATGATTGCGATCAACCGGCAAGCGACCAGCTCCATCACGAATTTTCCAGACCAGGAAGACAACAACCGCTCGTTCGGCGTGGACGCCAACTTCGGCCTCGGCGACTTCGCGAACATCTTTAACTACTACGCCAAGACCAAGACCCCGGGCCTGCACGGCGGCGATCACGCCGGAGCGACCAGCTTCGCTTACGACGATGCGATCAATGACATCTCAGCGGGCTATCTCGAAGTTGGCCGCAACTTCAACCCTGAGGTGGGATTCGTGCGGCGCGTCGGGTTTCGCAAGCCGAGCTTCGGCTATCGTCGCCGATTCTTTACCAACAGTAGTTGGCTCCGCAGTCTTGAGCCGCATTTTTCCGTTAATCAGTGGTTCACTATCGAGTCCAACGATAAAGAGTCCGACTTCCAGCACTTCCATTTCACGGGGCGACTCCAGGATGGCGGCCAATTCGGCGCTGCCTTCAATCGCAGCTTCGAACGTCTCGACCAGGCCTTCGAAGTCAACCCAGGAACCTTTATTCCTGCGGGCCGCTATCGCTTCGATGAAGTTGCCCTCGACTACCGCACAGACCCCAGCAAATTACTTTTCTTCCAGTTCGACTTCGCCAAGGGACAGTTCTACGACGGCCATCTGCTCAACTACGGCGTGCAGGCTGGTTTCCGTCCTAACGCCAAGCTCTCTTGGATCGGCACGTATGAGAAGAACAAGATCGACCTACCGTACGGCAGCTTCGATACCGACCTCGTTGGGCTGCGTTTTAATTGGTCATTCACTCCGAAGTCCTACCTGCAGGCGTTTAGCCAATACAACAGCGTGACGCGCCAAATCGGCCACAACATCCGCTTCGCGCTGCTGTCGACATCCAGCTCTGGACTTTTCATCGTCTACAACACGGCCCAGGCGACCTACCAGTTCAACGATCCGCACGGCGTCGACCGGCGGCTGCTGTCGCAGGCTTTGATCATCAAGTACAGCCATCTGCTCGATTTCTAATAAAGACTTCCAGCCTCGATGCGCCTGCCCAAGCGCAACAGAGCGATCTCTTTAACAACCCCCACCCCAAGGTCCATCCCCGGGCCAAGCTACGCCCCGAAGCAGTCACGCCAACCAGTACCGAAGGATCGATTTCGCCTGGGGAGGCTCGCTGGCGGTGAGCGTAATGCCGTCATCGGACGTCGCGTAGGGTTGGTAGCCCCGCTCTGTGTCTTGGGTGTTAGACAGGTCGACGAAGTTGAACGTGGCGGCGTTGGCGCCGGACGTTGTTAAGAGTGCTGCGGCCGCTAGGCCGCCGAATAATACAGAATGCTTGTTAACTATCGAAGAGTCGGATATAGCTTTGACAAAACTGCGACAAAGGTACGGGCAGCAACGCGGCCGGCCTAGGCCTATGCAAGACCTCAGACTGACCACGACCGTGATCGGCGACTTTTGCGCGTTCGCTCCGGGAGCGCCATCGCTGTTCGATCTGATCAATGCGACGGGCACGAGCTTCCAGTTCATCGCGGGCTCGACTTTCCAGGGCGTTGCGAACGAGACAGACCAGTTTCGGCTCTACATCAGTTCGATTACCGTTGAGAGCTCGGGGGACATACATTCCGGGCGTTCCGGAGCCTGGCAAGATCGGTCTATTCGAGCTCGGCCTCGTCGGCTTGGGCCTGCGTTTTTCGCCGCCGGCAAGAATAACCGCTGCTAAAGCGAAGCAACAACCAAGACCCGTTCGCCTGTGCGAACGGGTCTCTTGCGTTGGCCAAGGGGTTACCGGTTTCGCGCTCTAACCTTTTGACAACGCAGGGCTACAGGCCTAAACTTGCCGTAGCCGAGAAGCCCTATGCGTCATTCGTCTGTCGCGCCACTCTTTGTTATTGCTCTTGCGCTATGCGCATCGCTCCATGCACAAGACAAGATCTCCTACTCCGGGCAAGTTAAACCGCTGCTTGAGACCAAATGCTTGGCATGTCACGGCGGCGCGCAGCAACTCTCCGGATTGGATCTGCGCACGGCAGCCGCGATGCAAAAGGGCGGCCTGCATGGTCCCGCCGTCGTTCCCGGCGACCCCGATAAAAGCTTGCTCTACCGTCACGTCGCTGGTCTCGCTCAGCCGGCGATGCCTTTGGGCGGCGCGTTGGGAACCGCCGAAGTCGCTGCGCTGAAATCGTGGATTGAGCAAGGCGCCGTGGTCGATTCCGAAACCTCCGCCGCGCCCGCTAAACAAGCTGCCGAAGAGAAGTGGTGGGCGCTGCAGAAACCGGTACGCCGGCAGCCGCCATCGGACGAGCCGAACCCCATTGACGCCTTCGTCTTAGCCAAGCTGGCCGAGAAGGGCATCGAACCGGCGCCGCGCGCCGATAAGGTGACGCTCATCCGGCGCGCCTATATGGATCTTCACGGTTTGCTTCCGCCGGTCGAAGCCGTCGATCGATTTGTCGCTGACGACTCGCCCGATGCGTTCAACAAAGTCGTCGAGGGTCTGTTGGCCTCTCCCCGTTACGGAGAGCGCTGGGGACGCCACTGGCTCGACGTCGTACGCTACGCCGATTCAAGCGGCTACGAACACGACTACGACTATCCTTACGCCTGGCGCTATCGTGATTACGTCATCGCCGCGTTCAACAACGACAAGCCTTTCGACCGCTTCATCAAAGAGCAACTCGCAGGCGACGAACTCTCGGACTCTAATTTCGAGTCGCTAGTGGCCACCGGCTTCTACCGCATCGGCTCCCGCGTGCTCTTTCGAGAGAAAGACAATCCGCAGTATCGCTACGAGTATCTCGACGACATGATCGCGACGACCTCGCGCGCCTTCATGGGGCTGTCGGTCGAGTGCGCCCGCTGCCACGATCACAAGTTCGACCCGATCAAGCAGACGGACTACTACAGCATGATGGCGATCTTCTTCCCGCACATCCGCTATGACTTCCCGTTAGCGTCGCCCGAAGAGACGGCGGCTTACGAAAGCAAGAAAGCCGCCATCGACGCGCAAATCAAGCCGCTGCGCGAGCGCATCAAAGAGATCGAGCAGCCGTACAAGGACATCGCTTGGGAAGAGAAGCTCAATACATTCCCCGAGGACATCCAACTCGCCGTGCGAACGCCCGAAGACAAGCGCTCGGCTGGCCAGAAGCTGTTAGCGGAGCAAGTGCTCACGATCGGTCCCGGCAATGTACGCGACCGGCTCAAGCCCGAGCACGCGGCTGAGATCAAACGCCTGGAGATGGAGATCTCCGCATTGAGGAAGTCCATGCCGCCGGAGTTGCCGCGTGCGATGGGCATCCGCGACGGCGACTATCGCTCCGCGCCGGACGGCCTAGGCGACGAAGTTCAGCCCGGCAAAGGTCAGCGCGAGACTTACGAGAACGCGGGACCGTTCATCCCGGAGATGGGCAAGCCCTTCAAGCCGCCGGTCGCCCACCTGCTGCCGAACGCCAGTTACCTCAACAAGGGCCCTGAGATTGAACCTGGCCTGCTGTCAGCCCTGGCGCAGCCCGGCGACTACAATCCGCAACCGCCCGACAACGGACGCGTCTCCACCGGCCGCCGTCTCGCTCTTGCCAATTGGATTGTTTCCGACAAAAATCCCATGACGGCGCGCGTGACGGCCAATCGGATTTGGCAGCATCACTTCGGCCGCGGCATCGTTTCCACTGCGAACAACTTCGGCAAGATGGGCGAGCGGCCCACGAACCCCGAACTGCTCGACTGGCTGGCTACCGAACTCGTCCGCCAGAACTGGAGCGTCAAGGCGATGCATCGTCTGATCATGTCGTCGAAGACTTATCAGATGGCCTCCGCCTATGACTCGCAAGTCGCTCTCCAGGCCGATCCGCAGGACCGGTTGCTGTGGCGCTATCCGCAGTGGCGCATCGAGGCTGAGGGCATTCGCGACATGATTCTCGACGCGTCTGGATCGCTGAATCTCAAGGCGGGCGGGGAACCGTTCTTCCCGCCGATCCCGCAGTCCGTCCGCGACTCGTTTCTTAACGGCAAGTGGGAGATGACCGAGGAGAATCCTGACACTTGGCGTCGCAGCGTCTACGCCTATACGAAGCGCGGCCTGCGGTTTCCCATGTTTGAGGTCTTCGACCAGCCCAACGTCAACGTGAGTTGCGAGGCTCGCACGACGACGACCGTGCCGACGCAGGCGCTGACGCTGCTCAACAATAGGTTCGCTCTGTTGCAGGCGCAACGGTTCGCCAAGCGCGTCCGCGACGAGGCTGGCGCATCGCCGCAAGAGCAAATTGAACACGCCTACCGCTTGGCAGTTAGCCGCGAGCCCAGCGCGACGGAACTAGAGCAGAACGTCGAATTCTTTGCGCGTCAGCGGGACTACCACTATCAACAAGAAGACCCGTCGCTCGCGGCCTTGACCGACCTCTGCGACGTACTCATCAACCTCAACGAGTTCGTCTATGTGCAATAAGCCATGAAGCCCTTCTCTCGCAGAGACCTCTTATTCCGTGCAGGCGAAGGCATTTCTGGCCTTGCGCTCGCGCACCTGCTGCAACAAGACGGCCTGCTCGCCGCCGACAACGCTTGCGTGAGTTCCGACGGCCTGCAGTCGCCGACCGCGCCGCGCGAACCGCACTTCAAGCCCAAGGCCAAAGCCGTGATCTCGCTGTTTATGAGCGGCGGCGTCAGCCACGTCGACACCTTCGACTACAAGCCGATGCTCAAGGAGAAGCACGGCCAACCGCTCGAAGGCTTCGGCCGCGTGCGCGTGCGTCAGGGCTTCCCCGGTCCGCTGATGAAGAGCCCGTTCGCCTTCCAGCCGTACGGGCAGAGCGGCAAGCTGGTCTCCGAACTTTTTCCGGAGTTGGGCAAGCGGGTTGACGACATGGCCTTCATTCATTCGTGCCAAGGGCGCTCGAACGATCACGTTGTTGCGCACTACGAATGGAATACTGGCTCGATCCTGATGGGACGCCCTTCGATGGGCTCCTGGGTCAGCTATGGACTCGGCTCTGAGAATCAGAATCTGCCCGCCTTCGTTGTCGTGTATGACCGCAAGGGCGGCCCGTTCTCCGGACCCGCTAACTGGTCGAGCGGTTATCTGCCGGCCGCTTACCAAGGCACTGTCTTCCGCACGACCGGCGACCCGATCCTCGATCTATCGCCGCCCAGCGAGTACGTCACCGCTGAGCAACAACGCGCTCGGCTCGATCAGTTAGCGCTGCTCAACAAAGAGCATGCCGAACAGCATCCTGGAGACAGCGAACTCGCCGCGCGCATCTCGTCGTATGAGCTTGCTTACCGCATGCAAGGTTGCGCGCCGGAAGCGATCGACCTCAACTCCGAGTCTGACGCGACGAAGAAACTCTACGGTCTAGACGACCCCGTCACCGAAGGATTCGGCACGCAATGTCTGATGGCCCGGCGCCTGGTCGAACGCGGCGTGCGCTTCGTGCAGCTTTACAGCGGCGCACTACTCAACCAAAACGTCGACACCTGGGACGCGCACTCAAACCTCATCGAGAACCACACCCTACACGCCCGCGAAACCGACAAGCCCATGGCCGGCTTGCTTGCCGACCTCAAGGGCCGCGGTCTGCTCGACGACACGCTCGTCGTGTGGCACTCCGAGTTTGGACGCATGCCCATCTCGCAGCGCGGCTTCGGACGCGATCACAACCCCGGCGCCATGACCATCTGGATGGCCGGCGGCGGCGTCCAAGGCGGTCAGTCCATCGGCGCGACGGATGAGTTCGGCTACCAGGCCTCCGAGCAGGTGCTGACCTACCACGACGTCCACGCCACGATCCTGCACCAGCTCGGCCTCGACCACAAACGCCTGACCTACGCCTTCAATGGCCGCAACATGCGCCTCACCGACGTTGCCGGCGAGTTGATTCTGCAGATTACGGGTTAGTTGCCGTCGGGACGGCTTAACCTAGAACTGTGACTGAAAACCCAGAGTGGCGTCCGCTGGATCAGTGTGAGCGCGCCATCCTCGATCGTCTCTTCGAGTGCGACTTCCTCGGTCGCGACGAACTGCGCCCCCAGCTTGAAGGCCTGACCTGCAAGGTCATCGACAAATACGAAGACGACTACGGCAGCTTGGAGTTACGCGTGAAAGACCGCCAATCACCCACAGGCATGGGCTGTCCGCTAGTCGAAGGGAAGTATCGTGACGGAGACGGCGTCCCGATTTGCATCGTTCTGCACGTCCGCGACAACCAACTCTGGGAACTCGAAATTTTCAAAGCCGACGGCGGCAAGATCATCCAGCAACCGCGAGCTGAGCTGTTCGAGCCGCGTCCGATGCCGCGGGCGTAGCTTCTCTGATGCCCAGGGCTACGGCGGCACGAGCCGTAGCGCAATCCACCGCAGGCCGCACCCCTCAGCTGCGCCGACGATCCTGCACCAGTTGGGTCTACAGCAGAAGCGCCTCACGGACTTAGCCGGGCGAACTGATTCCGCAAATAACGGCTTGAGCATCCATTGGCGCAGGGCCAGCCCACGCTAGCCCGAAGAATATCGGGGCCTAATGCCCCATCTCCTTCCGTACTCGGTCCCGGCCGTGGCGGCCTGCGCTCGGGTCATTCGTTCTTGTTTCAGCGACTTGCATCGGCTGGCCCAAGACTGGCGCTTCGGATGCCCTGAAGTCGAGAGACGAGTCGCCAGTCTCCAGCAGAGAGCGAAGACGTCGGCAAAGGTGTGATCAAGAAGGAGATGAGGAGACCCAAATGAAGAAGAGAATGAGCGAAATCGCCAGGATATCCCGATGGATCGCGGTCATGGTCGCCGTGCTGATTATCGGTTTCGTCGGCAGCGCGCATGCGCAACGACTCTGCGACGATGGAACACGTCCCCCCTGCAAGAGCGGCGGGAGTGGCGACGTCCCGGATTTAGGGGACCTGATCTATCTCTATCGGGATGCGAACGGCGTTCCCATTCTCGACGCAAACCTGTGTCAGCAGCCGATTGGCTTCAACTCCAGCGTGTGTCCCATCACGACGCTGGACTGCACGGGAGCGGATCCGTGCCTGGTTCCCGTCGACCCGGCCACCTGCGTCGTCCAGCCCGCTTATGCGAGTTGTACGGGTGAGGTCGATTTCGGTCGCATCAGTGAGGCGCGATCTCCGGACACGGTGTTCGATTCCCAGCTTGAGGACGTCGTCGTCAACCTAGCCACCGCCGACTGCGTCACGCTGGATCCGGCGGGACGGCTTGTCACCAGCCGGGTCGTGGACGGCGTGGTGACGACGGGCGAAATCGACTCGCCGCTGCAGAACCTGGCCATGTACAAACAGCTGATGCAATACGGCTTCCTGGGTGCCGGTTCGAGCCCGATTCCGCTGCCGGGCGGAGCGCTTCAGACCGCGGCACGGGCATTGGGCGCCGGGTCGGACAAGGCAGGAACAGTAGACATCGATTTGCTCGTCTACATCAACCAGATCATGGGGCTCAGCGACCGGACCGCGCCGACCATCCTTGGTCCGAAGATCTGTATCGACGTGAAGGAAGAGGTGCAGGGCGTGGTTCAGTTGGTGGAGAAGTGCTTCCTTAACTACGGAGCCTTCGACTACGACCGCACCAGCAACTTCGGCGCCTTGCCTAATCCTGCGTACATCCCCAGCGGCGCGCCGCAGGAGGGCAGCTTCGAATACCTCACCCAGATCTCTGCCGTGCCGACCTTCGGGATAGTCAGGGGACCGATTCTCACCGCGGTGTTCGACGGCGATCCTGGTTTCTTGGGAGATAACATCGGCGGCTTCGCCCAAGCTGCGGATGACGCGCGCGCGGTGATCGATTTCATGCACAACTGGCAAGTGCCCGCCGATTGGGTGACGCCGGTTCCCTGCGTGACTTCTGGGATCGAGACTTACGACGTCAGCATCAGTACGTTGTCCGGCCTCCAGGTCCCAACGCAGATGGTGGACGGCAGCGAAGGCAGGGAGTTCACAGTGTCCGTGAGTAATGAAAGCTCCTCGCCCACCGCGGCCTCCGGCGCGGTTACCGTGTCGGCAGTTGCCGCGAGCGGCGGCATAGTCGTCGGCTCGCCATGGGTGTTCGCGTTCACGGATCTCGCTCCGGGCGCAAGCCGGTCCTGGATTCAGGTCTTCACCACCCAACTCGGAGTGAAGACCACGATCAACTGGACCGCGACGGTCACGGCCCCTTCCGACGTGAACTCGCTGAACAACACGGCCTTGGCAACGACCAACGTCAAGGTGACCGGTAGCGGCGGTAACGGCGGCCGGCCGTAGCCGATTCACACGGAATCCAGAACGTGGTGGGGAGAGGCGTGCGCGCCTCCCCGTCTATGTCGCTATCACATGTCCGCTTGCGGCGCCTCTGCCTGAGCCACACGGAGAAATGATCAAGAACGCACGGAGGAAATCATGGAGAAGTCAAGATTCAGGATCGTGCTCAGCGTCGGCGTGCTGGGTGCAATCGTTCTCGTGGGCAGCCTTGGAGCCCAACGCAAGGCGCGGTCCGATTTCGACTGGACCACGGTCGTGAACAACAACGACCAGATGCCCGGCGCTCCAGGAGGACGCACCTTCAACAGCTTCAACCAACCCTCGGTCAACAAGAATGGGCTGGTCGTGATACGGGCGCGGAGCCGAGGCGGAGCGCCGTTCGGGCCCGCCACGCACGGCATCTATATGCGCGACATGTCCGCCGCGAGTCCTATCATCCGGATTCTCGATGGGAGCAGCCTCGTCCCGGGGCCTAATAACCTCGGCTCCACCTTCGTTGAAACGCCGGCCTTCCCGCGCATTGATATGGACTCGGAGACCATCGTCACGCGCGGAAATCATCCGCCTGTTTGGGAGTACACCGAAGGTGGCGAGGAGACGCGGGCCGGAACCACAGGGATCTACGCCAATCCCTTCGGCCCAATCATGACGGGAGCGGCCAAGCTGGGCGACATTGCGGATTTTTCCTTCTGGGAGGTCCCTGAGTTCCCTGGGGTTCGCTTTGAGGTGTTTCCGGGCGCCCGGCGGTCACCCGGCGCGCCACCATCGTATTCAAGGGCAACTACACGGTCGGAAACGTCGGCGAGACCGGGGTGTACTTTCGGGATCTGGAAGCCGGACCAATCGCGCCACTGGGAGGTAGCGCGCCCGTCGTGGGGATCGCCAACACAGTGGACACTCTGATTCCGGGCACGGGCACGGTGTTCGGGTCCGCGGCGCCGCCCAGCGCGGCAGGAGACACGCTCGTGTTCGTCGGTCTCGACAACGAGAACGCCCCGACGCTGGGGGGCATCTACCTGGCGCCGCTGCGCTCCAAGCCGCCGCTTACCCCGCTCGTCTCGATCGGGCAAGCGGTTCCCGATGAGCGCGGCCAGACCTTCACCGCCTTCGGCGAAGGCTTGGCGTTTGACGGCCGTCACGTGGGCTTCTGGGGCGCTTGGGGAAACCAGACCCGGACCGTGCGCCTCTATTGCCCCACGGAGGGCAACCAGGACCGCGTTGCATACTGCAACCAGAAGTTGGTTTGTGCCGATACGGGCGCGGTCGTGGGCGACCCGAACAGCATTTGCGACGACCCCACCGACCCGAACTATGGGGTCGCCTGCTACCAGCAGAAGCAGGTCCCGGTGAAGCAGGGCCTCTTCGTCCACGACGTGAAGACGCGCCGTACGCTGGCGGCGGCGAAAACCGGTAGTTCCTTCGACGATTTCTTGTTCTGGAACTACTCCGGCAGGACCCCCTGTGTGGGCGCCGGGGATTCGGAGGAAGGCGGCGAGGATGATAGCGAAGCAGTGCTTTGGCGCTCTTCGGCGTTTGTCGGCGTGTCATCGAAGGGCGCGACGTTCCGGGCTGCGTTCAAAGCCCGCAAGGGCAAATTAGTAGACGGCGTTTGGGTGGATCCGGTGGACGGAATCTACCTGGTGCGCGGGCCGGGGTGGCCTTGGCTGGTGACCGTCCTCGACACCACGATGGCCGGCCAGGCGCTCGACCCTGAGGCGCCGACTGATTCGAGGATTACCGCCCTCGGATTGGAGCGCGAGGGCCTCCGCGACGACTGGCTGGTGATCAACGCGAGTATGGGCGTCGAAGGCGGGGCAGAGGAAGGGGGAGCAACGGGCGTCTACAGCACTTGGCTGCCATAGGCCCCGATCCGATCAGGATCTGGGTCGGACTTTGGCGCTGGGATTGCATAACGACAACCTGAGAAATGAAGCGCCGAATTTAGCAGGAGGAGTACGGAAATGTTTACGGCTCGAATCACATTACTTTCGCTTTTCGCCGCCGCGACAATGTTCGTGTCGTCACAGATCGTGCAGGCTCAGCCGATGCTTGGCCAAAACGGCGCAGTCAACGCTGCGAGTTTTCGCCCCATGGGGTTTCCTGGCGGTCAAGTTGCGCCGGGCGGCCTGATTTCCATCTTCGGCCAAGGCTTTGGCCCGCAAGCCGGCGTTTACGCCGTGGGCTTTCCTTTGCCGGAAGAGTTAGGACCTCTCCAAACGCAGGCCCGCATCAACGATCAGCTGCGATGCCGTCTGCTTTTTGTCTCCGACACGCAGATCAACTGTCAGTTGCCCGATGGGCTCGTTGGCGACCGCATTCGGCTGCGCATACAGACGACCCTGGGTCTGAGCGATGTGATCGAGGTCCCGCTTGGCCCGAGCGGATTTGGCTTCTTTACCCAAGAGCGCAACGGGCGCGGACCGCTGACGGCGCAGAACTTCCTGGATGCGCCCGACCCGCAGAATCGCTTCCGCTTCAATGCTGGGAATAATCCGGCGCGGCCGGGTCAAATCATGGTCTTTTGGGGCACAGGACTCGGCCCCGTCGATCCGCCCGTGATGGCCGGCGAGCCCTCGCAGGGTTTGCGTCTGGCGGTGGATCAGCCGGAAGTCTGGGTTGGCGGCCTACAAGCGCAGGTGCAGTACGCGGGCCGTGCGCCCGGATTTGCGGGACTCGACCAAGTCCAAATCGTCCTGCCTGACGGCGTACCCGCGGGCTGCGCGGTTCCTGTGTTGCTGCGCCAGCAGGATAGGATCAGCAACATCGGTACGATCGCGACGGTGCGCGAGCAAGACCGGGTCCGTTGCGTGGATAGCTTCGAGCCTGTATTGAGCGGCCTCAGCCACGGTTCTATCGTCCTCGGTCATGGCCTCGGTCGACTTGGCCCTGGACAATTGGGTCCTGTCGCGGGCTACGGCGGGCCTTATCCCCCGAGGCTGCATCTTTTCATGACTCCGGGGCCTGGCTACGGCGGCGGCGTAAGACGCGGTCCTGGCGGCGTTGGATCGAACGGTATTGGGCACTACGGCATCTTTGCGGGCGTGCATCCTTTTGCCGGAGGCGATGGACTGCCTCCGGGGTCGCTCAACTACACCCTAGGACCTGACGTGGTCACAGCTCGCTTTATTCGTTTGGCCGAAGGCGCAACCTATGACGTCGGCCTACCTCCTGTCGCGACGAATAGCTGCGTTTCTCATGGTCTCGGGCCGTACGGCGTCTCCGACATCTTCAACGGTGCGGTTGAACGCCTCGATGCCGGCAATCTGTTGATCTCCGGGCCCGGCGTCACGCTGACGCTGCAACCGATCGCAACGGCCAAGGGTCCGCTCTACGCCGCGCGACTTCCCGCTCCGCTTCAACAGGGAACGTATTCGGCAACAGGTCTTGGCGGCCTCGATGTCGGTCCCTTCGGTCCGGCCATGCTTGAGACGCCCGAACTTGTCACCGTAACGACCAACTTGGAGCCGGGAACCCAAATCAGCAGAGCCGCGGGACTCACCATCAACTGGACGGGCGGCCGCGCTCAGGACATCGTGCTCATTCGCGGTCGCGTATTTGCCATTCCAGTCGACGTTGCACGACCGGTCGCCAATCCCATGGCTTACTTTTCGCAGGTGTTCATTTGCACCGCGTCGGCGGGGGCAGGGGAGTACACGGTCCCGAGCGACATCCTCGCCCTGTTGCCTGAGGGCCTACTCACGCTTATGTGGCGCACCTGCCGTCGGCTGACGACACCGCTCACTTTGAAGCCTCGGGCCTCGACGAGGGCGGTGTGTTCCGCTGGATCGATACGACAAGCTACCTCGATCTAACGCTCGTGCCCTAGCGCGATCCGCGCGCGGCGTTGGCACATGCCGCGCGCAAGCGCTAAACTAGCGCCCGAAATGTCCATCACACGCCGCACAGCCATCGCGTCTCTCGCTGCCGCCGCCGTCGCGTCCGCCGCGCGGCCCAAGGGCGTCCTTGTCGATACGCATATTCACCTCTTCGCCAAAGACCAGGCGCGTTTTCCCTATGCGCCCACGGCAACGTATACGCCCGGCCCGTACGACCTTGAGGACTACAAGAAGTTCTTCGTCGAGGCCAAGATCGACCACACTGTGATCGTCCATCCCGAGCCCTACCAGGACGACCACACCTATCTTGAATACTGCCTGGAGAACGAGCCTTCCAAGGGCGCCTTCAAAGGAACTTGCCTCTTCGACCCAGCGCGCGGAGACACGCCCGCCCGTCTCAAACGCTTGATGGCGCGCCACCCCGGACGCATCGTCGCTTTCCGCATCCACGCCATGGAAGACCGCGGCGCCCCGCCGTCCAACACCGGTTCGATCACCGGACGCGACCTCACCGCTGACTACATGAAGCGCACCTGGCGCGCCGTCGCCGACAACGGCATCGCCGTTCAAATGCACTTCAAGCCGTTCTTCGCGCCGCAGATCAACAAGCTCAAGCAGCAGTTCCCCACGGTT
Source organism: uncultured Acidobacteriota bacterium (assembly GCA_963805925.1). Taxonomy (GTDB): domain Bacteria; phylum Acidobacteriota; class Terriglobia; order Bryobacterales; family UBA6623; genus CAMPKL01. Next base: position 449,786 of record CAWDWB010000009.1, on the reverse strand, counting down.
CCTGTCGTCCTCGACCACCTGGCGCGAAGGGGCATGGGCACGGACGCCGACTTTCAAGACGTGCTCGCTCTAGCGAAGTTCCCCAACGTCTACATGAAGTACAGCGGCCTGGCCTACTCGTCGAAGACCGGCTATCCGTTCGAAGACGCCAAGCCGACCGTCCGCCAGGCCTTTGATGCGTTCGGTCCCGACCGAATGATCTGGGGCGGCATCGGCCACAGCATGGAAGAACTCGACAAGAACGTCGCCGTCTTTGACAACATGTTTGACTTCGCTTCGGATTCCGACCGCGCCAAGATCCGCGGCCTCACGGCGATGAAGCTCTACAAGTTCTAATGACGATTCACCGAGCCGTACTCTCGCTCGCAGCACTGCTGCTCTACATCGTTCCGCTCGCCGCCCAACAACGGCCCAACTTCGTCTTCATCATGACGGACGACCAGGGCTACGGGGACCTCAGCAGCTACGGGGCGCCGCACATCCGCACGCCCAACATCGACCGCATGGCCGCCGAGGGCATCCGCTTCACGGATTTCTATGCGCAGCCCTTCTGCGGACCTTCACGCGCGGCGTTGATGACCGGCAGCTATCCGCCGCGCAACTCGCTGATGTTCAACCACAACCCGCGGGCCAAGACCGGCATCCACGCCAATGAGCTGACCATCGCCGAAGTTCTCAAGCAAGTCGGCTACGCCACGGCCATGTTCGGCAAGTGGCACCTGGGCGACGCGACGCAGTTCTTGCCCACCAACAACGGCTTCGATCAGTATCTCGGGCTGCCGTATTCCAACGACATGTGGCCTTTCCATCCCAAGGTGCAGCGCACGCCTGAGGACGGTCCGGTCAAACGAGCGATCCGCGCCCGCGCCGAATACACCGGCTACCAAGGCCAAGGCCAGGTCTATCCGCTCGACTGGTTTCCGCCCTTGCCGTTGATCAAGAATCTCGACGCTATCGAGTTGAATCCCGACCAAACGCAGCTCACGAGACGCTATACCGAAGGGGCCATGGATTTCATCGAAGCCAATCGCGACCGGCCCTTCTTTCTCTATCTCGCGCATTCGATGCCGCACAATCCGCTGTTTCGCAGCAAGCCCTTCGAGGGAGTCTCCAAACGCGGCCTCTACGGCGACGTCATCGAAGAACTCGACGACTCCACCGGACGCATCCTCGCCAAGCTTAAGGAACTCGGCCTCGACGACAACACGCTTGTCATTTTCACTTCCGATAATGGCCCCTGGCTGCAATACGGCATCGACTCCGGTTCCGCCGGTCCTTTGCGTGACGGCAAAGGAACGGTTTGGGAAGGCGGCCTTCGCGTACCCGCCATCATGCGCTGGCCCGGCAAGATCCCTGCCGGCCAGGTCACTACTGAGATCGCCGCCAACATCGACATCCTGCCGACGTTCGCCGCTCTTGCCGGCGCTTCACTGCCCGCCGACCTGATCATCGACGGCAAGAATCTATGGCCTTTACTCAGCGTCCGCGACGGCAAGTCGCCTCGCGATACGTTCATGTATTACGAGGGGCAAATATACTACCGCGCCGAAGACGGAGCCCCGGTGAATAAGCCTGTTCTGCGCGGCATTCGCGAAGGCCGTTGGAAGCTATTTCTAGAATCACCCGATGAAGCTGTCGATGGCCCTGCGCTCTACGATCTGTATTCCGACGTCGGCGAAGCCCACAATGTAGCTGACAAACGTCCTGACATCGTCCAGCGTCTTACTCAGCTTGCCCGTGCCAAGGACGCCGAACTGATGAGCCACGTCCGGCCGCTTGGACGGGTCCAATGAGCCTAGCCAAGCGCCGCAAACAACAGCGGCCGAGCGCTGAACGCCCGGCCGCCTATTGCCAAACCTGCTTATCAAGCCGGCGCCTGTTTTGCAGCGATAGCTCCTAGCTGTGTCTGGCCATCCCGTTGTGCTGAGCCGGGTGCGAGTGCATCACGACCGGCTGGCTCTCGTCTATCAGCTTCTGTTCGGTCTTGGACGGTAGAAATTCGATTCCTTCCGTCTCTCCTTCGACTTTGATCTTGCGAAGGAACTCGCTATTGCCATAGCGGTTGAAGATCAATTCCGTGTCCTTTGACGGATCCACCGTTTCGGTGACTGCTCCGAGTTCTAAAACGACCTTGTCTGTTTGATCGTTGCGAACTTCCATGTCGCGGTCGGCGAGTTCCTTCATGGTGTAGTTGCCCGCCGGCATTGCCTGGTCGCCGACATGGAAACTAAAAGGAATGTTGGCCGTGATGTTTCCGGCCAGTTGGGCGTATGCGCCCGTTTGGAAGAGGCAGGCCGCCGCAAGGACCGCCGTGCCGAGAAATAGTTTACGCATGGGAACCTCCTATTCGTGAAGAATCGTTGGAGGAGTGGTGGGCGGCGGCGTCGATCGATCGGCGTCGTCTTCAAGCCGCTCCATTTGTTCTATCTAATTCGACGTGGACCAAGTCCAAACGTTAGCTCGTATCGAACCGGATGCAGTCGGTTGCTTAGCAACGACGGGCGGCAGTTCCGGCTGAGTTAATCTATCCCGAGAATGGCTTTACCGCGCCTCCATCTGTTCGAGCTCGAGGACCAGCCTTGGTTCCCGTCTCCGTGGCGGAACTTCATGACCGACTACCTGGGCTACGTCGAAGGCAAGTTCCAGTTGCACCGCCTCGCGTTAGAACCGCTGACCCGGGCGCTCGACGACTCCGGGGCCGAGCGTGTCATCGATCTGTGTTCCGGCGCTGGCGGTCCGCTCGTTCCCATCCTCCGCGAATGGGCTTCTGGGGGCCGCTCAGTGTCTGCGGTTCTCACGGACCTCTATCCTCATGTCTCCATTGCGGAAACAGCCGGCGCCCTTTACGAGTACCGCCGTGAACCGGTTGATGCCGCCGCTGTCCCGCCGGACCTGATCGGCCTGCGCACGCTGTTCAACGGCCTGCACCACTTCCGCCCCCAACAGGCCAAAGCAGTCCTCGCCGACGCGGTGCGCGCTGGCCAATCCATTGCCGTATTTGAGGTAGCCGATCGCACCCTGCTCGCTATCGTCCCGCTCGTCTTTGTGCCCCTGTTCGTCCTGCTGATGACGCCGTTTATTCGGCCTTTCCGCTGGTCCCGTCTGTTTTGGACCTACTTGATTCCTGTTTTGCCCCTGGCGATTTTGTTTGACGGCGTCGTGTCTTACTTGCGCGCCTATACGCCCGAAGAGCTGCTGGCGATGGCCCATGAAGTCGAGCCCACGGCGTACCGTTGGCAAGCCGGTTATCAGACCGCCCCGAAGCTCCCCGGCCGCATGACCTACCTCACGGGAATACCTTTTCTCAAAAGTGCGTCATCGCAATCACGGAGGTCAAAGGTCTTCTAACTTACCGAACATGATTCTTTCTTTCCTGCTCGGTGAAGAATCACCCTGAGTGACGCTCAACCAGATTGCGCCGCCGTACGAAGCAAAGAATGGATATTGAAAGGACCGGGAGGTCTCAAACCGATACTTTCGAGTCCAAGTCTTGCCGTCTCTTGAGACGTCGATGTTGAACACGCTGCGGTTGACTCCGTCTATCGTTGCTGAGTCTTGCCAGCCGAGATAGTACGTGCCCTCAAACTGATCGAACGTCGGTTTGGAGTTCCACCCTCCGCTTACGGCGTCAAGTTCCTCCGCTACGGACCAATCCGTGCCGTTCTTGCTGGTCGTAAAGCGGTAGTTATGATCGCCGCCGTCGTTGCGGCAGATCGCCATCCAGGAGCCGTCAGGAAGGCGGTTGACGGATGATTCGCTTAGCTCCAGGCTCTGCGGTTCGTTGTAGTGGCCTGCTATTTCGAACGTGACCCGATCATCGTGCAGCACGGCCAGCGCGTTTTGTTTCCCCTGGTAGTTGTTGAGGGTTACGTAGGTCTTGCCGTCAAAGACCTTGAACGAATCGAAAATGTACAGACCGAAGTCTTTGGACGGTTTCGCAAATCCAAACCGGGCCGCATCTTCGTAGAAATATCGCGGCTGCATGTCGAAGACGCCGGCTGCAGTTTTCAACTTGGCCCTATGGATCGTCGGCGCAAATGCTCTTGTCCTGATATCGAAATCGCGGTACCAAGTCTGCGCCTGGCGCTTGCCCGGCTGCTCGCTAGCGAAGTAGCAGCGGAGGGTCTCCGCATCTTTTTGCAGAATACGGGGAACGAAGCAGGCGCCTTCAGGAAGCGTAGCTCCCTCGAAAGCCTGCTCGCTTCGTGCAAATGGAATCACCGCTTCCACTGCCAACGAGTCCAAATTGACGATTGATAGCGTGCAGTAGATCTCGGGGCGGTCAGCACTTTCTCCAGCCCCAAGATCATTGACTTCAGCGACGATGAACGCATGACCGTCGATTAACGCCATCGCGGCATCGTGAGCGCCTTTTACCTGAGGCGCCGTCGCGGTCACCAGTTTCGCCAGGACTTTCGTTCCGGCCGACGTTGCATCCCAATCATCCGGGACCAGCGGGTCCGCTGCTCTGCTCCCCGCAGGCAACAGAAGCAGCGAGATGGCGAGGATACAGTAAGCGGTTCTCATACGCGAATACGATCGAATTCACGCTCGCTGCGTGTGGAACGGATACTTATCCCCGGATTCCCGCAGATAACGAATCACTTCGCCGTCCAGCTCCGACATCAGCGACGCACGTGCCGGGTCATCCGCCAGATTGCGCTGCTGGTAGGGGTCTTCCTGGTTGTCGTACAAGCACCAGCGGCCGATCTCGCCGACGGCATAGGTATAACGCTTCGTGCGCACTCCTCGGAAGATCGGCGCCGGGTGGTTGCGTCCGCCGGAGGCGTTGTCCTTGGCAATGTGCATCAAGAAAGCGGTTTCCGGCGACTCCAGGGTCTCGCCGCGCATCGCGCCGGATAGATCGCGACCCTCGCAATGCTCGGGTACCGGCAACTCCGCCAAGCCGCACAGGGTCGGGTAGATGTCGATCGTGGAGAGCAGTACATCGGACGTTGCCCGCTTCCCGGCGTTGCGAGAATCGCGTATGAGCAAGGGGACGTTGCAGGACTCCTCGTGCGGCAGGCGCTTGCCCATGCGTCCGTGTGCGCCCATCATCTCCCCGTGGTCCGAGGTGTAGATGACGATGGTGTTGTCCGCTTGGCCCGTCTCGTCGAGCGTTTTCAGCAGGCGGGCCATCTCTGCGTCGATCGCTTCAATATGTGCGTTGTAGCCTGCGAGATTCTTGCGCACCGGGTCGTCCGGTCCGGTGACCGTATGTTCGATCTGCTCGCTCGTGTTGGGCCGCAGTTGCAACGATTGCGCGTCGTACTTCTTCATCAGCTCCGGCGGCGCGTCGCGGAACGGCGGGTGCGGCGGATTCCACGAGACCACCAGCATCCAGGGCTCTTCTCGATTGCGCTCGATAAAGCCCACCGCGTCGTCGGTCATGCGCGAGGCGTTGTATCCCGCTGGCGTCAGCTTGGCCCCCGTTACGCGGTCGAACGTGTAGGAGCGGTCGAAGTGCGGATTGGTGTTGTACCAGGCCATCCAGTCCGAAAATCCGTGGCGCGCCGCGCCGGCAGGCTTCAGCTCCTTGCCTTCCGTGCCCTGGGCATCCAGGTGCCACTTGCCGACGTATCCGGTGTGGTAGCCGCCGCGTTCGAAGACTTCGCCGATCGTCGTTTCCTCTTCTTTCAACGGATAGGCGTTGTCGATGATGCCCGTCTGCTGCGGCCAACGTCCGGTCATCAGGATGCCCCGGTAGGGCGAACAGACCGGGTAATTCGAGATGCAGTTCGAAAATGACGTCGACTCGGCGGCCAGCGCTTGCAACGTCGGAGACTCCGCGTCGTTGTAGGCTTGGCCCGGCATCGAGCAGGCGCGATGCTGGTCGCTGAAGACGTAGAGGATGTTTGGCCGGCGATTCGCTTGAGCCTGGGCGGCCCCTGTCAGGGCCGTCGCGGCAGCCGCGCCGATAAATTGTCGTCTTGAGCTGTTCACGGGGCCTGATTGTAGCTCAAGCCGGACCCGAAAGCGGGATTTTCGCAGGCTGCTCACGGTACAATGCAAAGGTTGCGACAGCGCGATGGGACGCGCGCCCGAAGGGATCGGAAATACCTCACCGGCTTCAGCCGAGCGAAGATCCTAGGGCGAAACTAACCATCACAAAGCATCCACCTGCGGAGGTGGCGGAACTGGCAGACGCGCTAGCTTGAGGTGCTAGTGAGAGAAATCTCTTGGGGGTTCGAGTCCCCCTCTCCGCACCAATCTTTAAAAATTCCAGCGCAGCGCAAGCTGCACTTGGCGTGACGTCGTACTGGTCGACGTGATTCGTCCGGCCGAGCCCACTCTCGACCCATTGCTTGAGAACAGCGTCAGCGCTGACGGCAGCGAGAAGTTCGGCTGGTTCGTCAGGTTGAAGAACTCCGCCCGCAATCGCACGTCTTGCCGTTCGCTGCGCCAAAGCGATTTCTGGATGCCTAGGTTGACCGTAAACAGCCCCGATCCCGTCCAAACGTCGCGCCCTAGGTTGCCGTAGTAGCCCGGTTCGGGAAGCTCGAAGGCGAGCGGATTGAAGTAGCGTTTGGGGTCTCCGCGGACGATATCCTCTGCGGATCCGCTGCCCGCCGCCAACGATGGGCGTTGGTCTAAATCCGAGAAGTCCGACTGGATCCGAGTCCGGTCAAACCCGGTAAAGGGCTGAACGGGAAACCGGTCTGAATCTTCATCAAGCCGTGAAGCTCTCATACTCCCAGCAGCGCGCGGACAAGACCCTTGCTGGGCCCGGGCCCGGGCCCGGGCGCGAGCCACGAGGCGTTCATCGTGAACGCGTGCCGAATATCAAAGAACGACGGCCCCCGCTGGTGCTCCTGCAGGGGGATGAGGTCAGTCAGCCGCATCCACGTCATGCGCGACGCGGTCGCGGTGATCTCCCGCCGCCGGCTTGCGCCGTTCAGCGAAATCGAAGTGGATTCGCTGCTCATCTCCACCATCCTGCCTACCTCTGCTCGGCCGAAGAGGTGAAGACGTTGTTTCTGGGCGAAGTGAAGAAAACCTGGGGCGACTCGCTGACCTACCGGCAATGGAACGCCACGGATGGACTCCGCGTTGTGCTCGAAGAACCCTTCGTGAGCGTCGACCGCAAGATCCACGCACTCCATCTACTCCGCAAGTCCAAGACTTAGTTCCGCTAGGCGGCGATTAGTAGCCTCTGCTCCAATCAACGACGTTGCGCAGCGGCTTGCCGGCCTCGTAGTCGAGAATCTGGTCGGCGACGGCGTCGGAGATCACCTCGGGGTCGCTGTCAGCGGCATTGTGCGGCGTCACCGTGACCTGAGGATGGCGCCAGAAAAGGCTCGAGGCGGGCAGCGGCTCCTCGTGAAAGACGTCGAGGGTAGCGGCGCCCAACGTCCCGTCGTCAAGGCACGAGATGATATCGGCCTCAACTTGCAGGCCGCCGCGGCCTGCGTTGATCAGAACGGGGGCGCCAAGCGCGCCGTCGCGGGCGAGCTTTTGAAATAGGTCGCGGCGGAGGATGCCACGGGTGCCGGGCGTCAGCGGGACAAGCGCTACCAGAATGTCGGTGCGGGCGAGGAACTCGTCGAGCTCGTCCTGACCGGCGTAGGACCGAATGCCCGGTAAGGTTTTGCGCGTTCGGCTCCAGCCGGCCACCTGGAAGCCGATGCGATGGAGGACCTCGGCTGCATCCTGGCCGAGCTCGCCAAGTCCGAGGATGCCGACGCGGACCGCAGATGCGGCCGGCTGTTCGCGGGCCTCCCAGGAGGATCGCGATTGTGCGTCGTCGAGCGCGCGCTGGCGACGGTGGTGCACCAGGCAGTGCAGCACGACGTACTCCGTCATGCGCTTTCTGAGGTCTTGGTTGACGACCCGCACGAGCGGCACGTTCGGCAGCGTTCGGTCTTGCAGCAGGGCGTCGATGCCGGCCCCCAGGTTGAAGATCACTTCCAAGCCCTTGCAGCGGGCGAGGAAACCGGGCGTCGGCTTCCAGACGGCGGCATAGCGGAAGCCTTCGACTTCGGAGTCGTTTTCATTGGCGATGACGATGCGCCGCCCGGAAAGACGCTCCGAGAAGCGGTGCAGCCAGGGCTCCGGCGCCCAGTTGTGTCCGGCGCCGTTGATGACGAGGAGGAGGGACATGGAAAAACGAAGAGAAGCGGGACACCCTCAATTATCCGCGCGGGCTGCAGGCGGCGGCAATCAACTCACCGCTCCGGCTCGTTGTGTAATCTCATAGCAGGCCTTTGGGCGGCCGCGACGCGTCATGAAGGGATCGATCAGTTCGTATATTCCCGCTCCTGGTTGGGTGGTTCTCGTTGCCATGGGCGTTTTGTACTTCGGCGGGAGAGTCGAGGCGCAAGACGGACCGTATGGTCGCGAGTATCCGGTGGTGCGCTACGCGAACCGGACGCCAGGGGACCCGGTGTTCCAACTCCAGCGCAAGATCTCAGACGGTCAGGCTCACCTCAGTTTTGAGCAGGGACGCGGATACCTTCCCTCACTGCTAGCCGCGCTGGGCGTGCCGGTCTCGTCGCAGATGTTGGTGTTTTCGGCGACGAGTTTGCAGGAGGGGCTGATCTCGGCGGCCCGGCCGCGCGCGGTCTACTACGGCGATGACGTCTACGTCGCTTGGGTGCAAGGGAGCAACGTTCTCGAAATTGGGGCGATGGACCCGGAACTGGGCCCGGTCTTCTATACGCTCAATCAGCAGGAGAGCGATGCGCCGGTCTTTGAGCGCCAATTGAGGCCTTGCTTGAAGTGCCATGACACGTATGGGTTGACGGGAGGCGGCGTCCCGCGTTTTCTCATTGGGTCCGGTCCCACTTTTGCGAGCGGAGGCTTGGCGAGTCATGAGGGTTGGGAGTTGACCACGGATGAGACCCCGTTGAATCAACGGTGGGGCGGTTGGTTCGTGACGGGTACGCACGGCAATCAGCACCACGCGGGCAACATCATCGTTCCCAGCCCCAACGATCCGGCCCCGCAGACGCAGACGCAGACGCAGACGGGCAATCTTACGGATCTTTCCGGTTTGGTGGACACGGACCCGTATCTGACCGGAACGAGCGATATCGTGGCGCTGTTGGTTGTCGAACATCAGATCCACGTGCAGAACGTGCTCACGCGGCTGAACTGGGAAGCGCGTAAGTTGCTCGCTGGAGAGGCTGAGCCCGCTCAGATCGCCAAGCTTGTCGAGCCCGTCGTCGAAGCAATGTTCTTCGTGAATGAAGCCAAGCTTACGGCTCCGATCTCCGGCACATCCGGTTTCCGCGCCGACTTCGAGGCTCGGGGACCATTTGACGGACACGGGCGGTCGCTGCGCCAATTCGACTTGACCCGTCGCATCTTCAAATACCCTTTGAGCTTCCTGATCTATTCGGAGGCCTTCGATAGACTCCCGGCCGAGGTGAAAGAGCAGGTGTTCCAGCGGGTGTGGGAGGTGTTGCGGGGGGATGATCAAAGCAAGCAGTTTGACCATCTTTCGGCAGCCGATCGCACCGCGATCTTGGAAATCTTAGTCGACACCAAGAAGGATTTCGCTCACTGGGTCGCCGGACGGTAGGCCAAACGCTCGTTGGGGACGGGAATTCTCCTCTCGGCGCCAAATCCCAGGTCGCCCGAAATCGAGCCAGTACCTTGGACGCCGTCTCCGCTAAACTAGGCTTTTCCCGGTCCCCCTCCATGACGAGCGGGCCTCTTGCTTATGCAGGGCTCGATTCGCAAGATCGTCGTTGGAAGCGTTTTCTTCCTGATCACCTGCGGCGCCGCCGTAACAGCCTACCTCGCCGAGGGATGGAGTCTGCTAGACGCCATCTACATGGTCGTCATCACGGTCTTTGGCGTCGGCTACGGAGAGACCCGCCCCATCGACGACCCCAGCCTCCGCGTCATCACCATCCTGGTGATCGTCCTCGGCTGCTCGTCGCTCATCTACATCACCGGAGGCTTCATACAGATGATTACGGAAGGCGAAATCAACAAGGCGCTCGGCGCCCGCCGCAAGAACAAGCACATCGATCGCATGAGCGGCCACGCCATCATCTGCGGCTTCGGCCGCGTCGGCCGCGTTCTCGCCCGCGCTCTTGAGTCCGAAGGCCACTCCTTCGTGGTCATCGACTCCAACCACGACCGCGTTCGCCAAGCCGACGAACTCGGCTATAAGGCTCTGCAGGGCGACGCCTCCGAAGAAGAAATCCTTGAGAACGCCGGCATCAAGCGCGCCCGCGTGCTCGCCACTGTCCTGCCCCAAGACACCCTCAACGTCTTCATCACCCTATCCGCGCGCGATCTCAACTCCACCATCGAAATCATCGCTCGCGCCGAAGACCCCGCCACCGAGAAGAAGCTGCAGCGCTCCGGCGCCGACAGAGTCGTGCTGCCCTCCGCCATCGGCGCCGACCGCATCGCACAGCTCATCACTTGTCCTTCCGCCGAGGCCTTGCTACAAGCCGATACCAAGCACCTCAGCGAAAGCCTCGAAGCCGCCGGCCTCAAGATGAACGACGTGCAAATTCCCAACGATTCGCCCATCGAAGGGCAAACCGTCGCTCACGCACTCACCCAAGCCATGACCGGATTGTTGTTGGTCGCCATCGTCAAACCCGACGGCACGATTCTGCGGCCTGTACCCAAAGGGGAGGTGCTCCACTCCGGCGACAAGCTCACCCTGCTCGGCAGCGCGGAGGACGTCACCCGCGCCGTCAAGCGCGTCGGCGGACAAGTGGAAATGCTCTACCGCGGCGTCAAGCACTAGGCGAACTTCGAAGCCAACTCCGATACTGGCTTCAAGATCAGCGCATTCGAGACCCGCGACGGCAACGTCGTCAGGACCACGCAGCTCAGCCCGCGTACTGGGTCGCACCACGACATCGTTCCCGTCGACCCGCTGTGGCCGTAAGTCTGTTCCGAACAGCCTTCCGCAAAACTCGTTCCCAATTGAAAACCGAGACCGCGAGCCACGTCTAAGTGCGGCGTGTGATTGCTGATCATCGAACGCACCGTCTCCGGCTTCAGCACATGATCTTCAGGGTTCAAGAACGACCGCAAGAACTTCTCGATATCCGGCGACGTCGAGTGCGCTCCGCCCCACGGAGAGCCCAAGTCCCGCCAATATGGGCTGTTCCAATCCCAATCCTTCGTCGAAGGGTCGCCCGCTCCGCCTTCCGGCGCGGCGAACTCGACCTGCGACGGCATCGTGTCTTCGTACTTCAGCGGCGCCAGCCCCATCACCGTCTTGTTCATCCCCAGTGGATGGTAGACCTCATCGCGCAGAAAGTCGCGTAGCGGCGTCTTCGTGATGCGCTCCAGAATCTCTGCCGCCAGCAAAATGCCCATGCTCTGGTAGCTGTACTTCGTCCCCGGCTCAAACTTCAGCGGAACCTTCACAGCCCCGGCCACGAACTCCGACAGCGGCGCGTGCGCCGCGCGCAATTCGTTGTTGTTCGGCAACTGGTCCGGCAATCCCGACGTGTGCGTCAGCAGGTGCTCAATTGTTACCTTCGGCCGGTCGTCTCCCTTGAACTCGGGGATGAACTTCTGTACAGGGTCCGCCAACGACAACTCGCCGCGGTCCGCCAGCAGCATCACCGCCGTCGAGGTCATCGGTTTCGAGATCGAAGCAATCAAGAAGATCGCGTCTTCCGATTGCGCCTGGCCGAAGCCCCGCCGCACCGCGGTCGTGCCGTCGTTCACGGCAAACGTCGCCGCCGTCAACTTGCCGGCATCCACCTGCGCTTGGATCAAATCCGCGGCGTCATCGAGCGAAGTTCGCACTGGCTCGGGTTCAGGCGCGCCGGCGCAACCAACGCCAACAATCAAAGCGGAATAGAGGAGATCACGACGTCGCATTGAGCGGGATCATAGCACGCCCGTTCTCTCCTTCACAGCGGCCAGCTCGCCTGTAACTCCGCCAGCGACGCAATCACCGGCGGCGCCGAAACTTCCGTTGAATCCTCGCGCACCAGATGCAGCGCCTGAAACCCACATTCGGTCGCAGCAGCGACGTCCTGCAGCGGATTGTCCCCGACGTGCAGAATCTCGCCCGGCGGCAAACCCATTCGTTGCGCGGCGATCTCAAACATCTGAACATCTGGCTTCTGAAAACCAACCTCGGCCGACACGACCACAAAGTCGAAGTAGTCTAGAATGCCCAACTCCCTCAGGAAGTGACTCAGGCCGCGCTGCCAGTTGGAAACGATCCCCTTGCGTAGCCCGCTGCCTTGGATCCACTCCAGCGTGGGCAAAACATCCTCGTATAGCGCGAGGCTACTGGGTCCCAGAAGCTGCCTGACCGCGTCGGCGTGCTGTGCAGCAGGCGGCGACGCTCCGCCTCCCACCTGCAAGCGGCGAAAAAGCCGTTCGGTAAACTGCGTCCAGAACGCCCTCTCCTCAGCCGCCGTGAAGTCGCTGCGAAACGACTGCCCGTAGAAATCGAAAACGTCATAGAGAACCTGGTGTTCCCATGGGGCCGCGGACAATCCACTCTCGGCCAGATACTCCATCAGCGCCGCACCCCGGCCCTGCCCAGTCCGGTGGCGAACCAGCGTCTGGTAGAAGTCGAGCGTAATACCGCGGATTTCAGATATGGGTAGCGTCAACTCCCGCTAGTGTAACCGACCCGTCTCATAGGGGGAACGAGGCGTATGCTAAACTGAACTGGTCAGTTCAGTCATGCAGAAGCGCACCAAGCAAGAGGTCGTCGCCGAGTTCCGCTGCTCGGAAATCCTCGACGCCGCGCGCGCGGTATTCAGCAAGCGCGGCTTCAACGACGTCACCGTCGACGAGATCGCTGCCGAGGCCGGCCTGGCCAAGGCCACCGTCTACCAGTATTTCCCCTCCAAGCAGGACATTTATCTGGCCGCCCTGCGCGCCGGCGTTCACGAACTGCTCGAGCGCACCGAGACCGCGATGAACGCCGCCGAAGGCGCTCGCGCCAAGATCGAAGCCTTCGTCCGTACCCGTCTCGAATACCTGCACCAGCACCAAGAGTTCTTTGCCGTCTACCACGCCCAATTCGGCAATGTGATGCACCCGGCCTCCTTCAACGAAGAGTTTCGCAAGCTCTACCGGCGTCAATTCGAATACCTGCTGGCCGCCCTCAAAGAAGGCATCAAGCGCGGCGAACTGGCCAAAGTCTCCGCCGAGGTTTTGGCGATCACCATCTATGAATCGACCCGCGGCGTCATGGTGCACCGCTGCCTTGAGTGGAGTTCCGCAACGGTCGATCAACAGGTCGCCTCGCTCATGCAGATTCTGTGGGAAGGCGCCGCGAAGAAAGAGAGTCCAAGCCGATGATGCGAACAGCCGTCCTCTTTTTGGCGGGAGCCGTCGCGGCCTCCGCTCAGTTTCCGTTTCCGGCCCAGTCTGGGGGAGCTTCGTCCTCCGAGGCTCAATTCGAGGCCGCCAGTCCTGTCTCTGACTTCACGCCGCCAAGCTCGTTTCGCGGCGCCGTTCCGCAAGGGCAAGCATCCAACGAGCCTCTCAATCTTTCTCTCTCCGAGGCCGTTCGCCTCGGCCTGGAGCGCAATCTCGGCACGGTGCTCAGCTCCGCCGGTCAACGCGCGGCACGCGGCGAACGCCTCATTGCCCTCAGCCGTCTGCTGCCCCAAGTCCATGCCGAAGTCAACGAAAGTTCGCACCAATTAAACCTGGCCGCCTTCGGCTTCCAGCTCTCGCCCGATATCCCCAGCGTCATCGGACCGTTCCAGCTCTTCGACGCCCGCGCCTATGTCTCGCAAACGCTTTTCAACTTCCGCCAGATGTATGAGAAGCGCGCCAGCGACCGGCAACTCGACGCCGCGAACTTCGATGCCGCCGACGCCCGGGACGGGGTCGTTCAAATCGTCACCGCGATCTATTGGCAGTCCGTCGCCGGCGCCAGCCGGATCGCTGCAGCCGAAGCGCAAGTCGCCACCGCGGAAGCATCCTATCGGCTTGCTGAAGATCGCCGTTCAGCGGGCCTCGTCCCGGCCATCGACGTTCTACGCGCACAAGTCGAATTACAGACTGAGCGGCAGCGTCTCATCGCCAGTCGCGCCGCCTTCGAGAAGGCCAAACTTAACCTTTCCCAAGCCATTGGCATTCCCGGAGGCCAACAGCTCAACCTCACCGATAAACTCGGATTCGCCCCGCTCGCGGACCTCCCTGAGGAAGCCGTCATCGAGCAGGCCTACCAACAACGCAGCGATTACCGCAGCCAAGCTGCCCGGCTGCGCGCGACTGAACTGCAGCGCAAGGGCATCCGCGGCGTTCGTATTCCTTCGCTTAAACTCGACGGCGACTACGGCACGCTAGGCAGCTCACCTAATTCTTCCCACGGCACCTACACCGTATCTGTCGGTCTCAACATTCCAATCTTCGCCGGCGGAGCCGAGCGCGGCGCCGCGATCCGCGCGGACGCTGAACTCGATCGTCAGCAGGCCCAACTCGACGAGCTGCGTTCGCGCATCGGCTTCGAAGTGCGCTCGGCGCTGCTTGATCTCAACTCCGCCAAAGAACAAGTTGCCGTCAGCAGCAGCGCCCTCGATCTCGCCAAGCAGCAAGTTACCCAAGCCGGAGATCGCTTCGCCGCCGGCGTCACCGATACGTTAGAAGTCGTGCAGGCCCAGCAAGGTCTCGCAGCGGCCAATGAGAGCTATATTGCAGGCCTTTTCGCCTACAACCTCGCCAAGGTGCAACTCGCCCGCGCCCTGGGCGGCACCGAACAGAATCTCGCGCAATGGGCCGCACAAGGATCACAGCGATGAGCGAAACACCTGCAGAAAACCCCGGCGCTGAGCGCTCCAATTTCCGCCGCTGGCTCTTGGTCGCCGTCGTCATCGTACTCGCGATCGGCGCGTTCTCCTACTGGCGCTACAGCCAGAACTGGGAATCGACCGACGACGCGCAGATCGACGGACGCATTCACGAAATCAGCGCCCGCGTCTCCGGAACCGTCATTAAGCTTTACGTCGAAGACAATCAGTCCGTCGAAGCAGGCACACTCTTGGCGGAACTCGACCCGTCCGGATACCAAGCCTCCGTCGACCAAGCCGCCGCCGCTGTCGCCGAAGCCGAAGCCGACGCCGCAGCGGCCTGGTCGCAAGTGCCGGTCGTCTCTACCTCGACCAGTACGCAACTTTCCGGCGCCGAAGCCTCGGTCGGCGAAGTGCAAACCGCCATCGCCACTGCTGAGCAACAAGCGCAAGCCGTTCGCGCCCGGCTAGCCGTCGCCGAAGCGCAGGTGCGTCAAGCGCAAGCCAATCAACAGCGCGCCGCCGACGACCTCGAACGCTATCGCCCGCTCGCAGCCAAAGAAGAGATATCGCGCCAGCAATTCGACACCGCCCAGTCCGAAGCAACTGCTGCGAAAGCCCAACTCGACGCCGCCGAAGCGCAACTCCAAGAAGTGCGCCACGCCATCGAAGTGGCCGACCATCAGGTCGCTCAACAAAAAGCGCGCCTCGCGCGCGTCGAGTCCGACGTGCGTTCCGCCGCCAGCGGACCGCAACAAGTCGCCGCAACCAAAGCGCGCGCCCAAGCCGCCGCCGCCAAAGTGCAAACCGAGCAAGCCCGGCTCACCCAGGCTCAAATCGACCTCGGACACACCAAGATCTACGCCCCCGTCTCCGGCGTCGTCCGCCGCAACATCGAGGTCGGCCAAGGCGTCCAAATGGGTCAACTAACTTTCGCCATCGTACCCCTCAACGACATTTGGGTTGTCGCCCACTTCAAAGAGAATCAACTGGACAAGATTCGCCCCGGCCAGCCGGTAGAAGTCTCCGTGGACGCCTACGGCCAAAAGTATCAGGCCCACGTGGACAGCATCTCGCCTGCAACCGGCGCCCGCTTCAGCCTGTTGCCTCCCGAGAACTCAACCGGTAACTACGTCAAGGTCGTGCAACGAGTCCCCGTCAAGATCGTCTTCGAAGCAGGGCAGGGCGCCGAGAACGTGCTGCGTCCCGGCATGTCGGTCGTTCCTAGGGTTCGCGTGCAGTGAACGAAAACGCCTCAACGCCCGCCATCAACCCTTGGATCGTCGCCATCGCCGTGATGTCTGCGACGTTCCTTGAGGTGCTCGACACGACTGTCGTCAACGTTTCGCTGCCGCACATCGCCGGCAGCCTGTCGTCGACGGTCACCGAAGGCACTTGGGTGTTGACGTCGTATTTGGTTGCCAATGCCATCGTACTGCCCATCACCGGCTGGATGGCCAACTTCTTTGGCCGCAAACGTCTGCTGACGGCGTCGGTCGTCAGCTTCACCTTGGCGTCGTTCTTCTGCGGCTTCGCCACGACGCTGCCGATGCTGATCGTCTTCCGTGTCATCCAAGGCCTGGCTGGCGGCTCGCTCGCGCCTCTATCCCAGGCGGTGCTGCTCGAAGCTTTCCCCGAAGACCAACGCGGCAAAGCGATGGGCTTCTGGGGGCAAGGCATCGTGGTCGCGCCGATCCTCGGGCCTGTCCTGGGCGGCTGGCTCACCGACAACTACAGTTGGCGATGGGTTTTCTACATCAATGTTCCCGTCGGCATCGCCTCGGTCATGATGATCCGGGCTTATGTCTTTGACCCGCCCTACATTAAACGCGGCACGGGACGCATCGACTACTGGGGCATCGGCCTACTCGCCGTCGGCATCGGCGCCTTGCAGATCATTCTCGACAAGGGCCAGCAAGAGGATTGGTTCGAGAGCAACTTCATCAACTGGCTCATGGTGATCTGCGTCGTTGGGCTGATCGCATTCCTGATTCGCGAAATGAAGGTCAAAGACCCGGTGGTCGATCTGCGCATCTTCAAAGACCGCACCTTCGCCACGGGAACGCTGTTGATGACCATGTTGGGCTTCGTGCTCTACGGCAGTCTCGTGCTGTTGCCCATTTGGCTGCAAACCCTGCTTCACTACTCCGCTCTTGACGCAGGCGTTGCCATGGCCCCGCGCGGGCTTGGAGCGTTTATCGCCATGCCGCTGGTCGGCTCCATGCTGGCTCGGTACGACGCGCGAAGATTCCTCGCCAGCGGCTTCTTGGTCGCCTCGGCAACGCTATGGGCCTTTTCGCAGTTGAGCCTGCAAGCGGGCTACTGGGATTTCTTTTGGCCGCAGTTCGTTCAGGGCCTGTCGATGGCCATGTTGTTCGTTCCTCTCACGACGATTAGCATGGGCGCTATTCCGAGAGAGCGTATGGGCAACGCCACCAGCATCTTCAACTTGCTGCGCAACATCGGCGGATCAATCGGCATCGCCATGTCGGCGACCATGGTCGAGCGCTTTCAACAAGCGAACACGAACCGCCTCGGCGAACACATCTCGGCTTTCAACACTCAGGCGATGGAGCGCATGGAAATGCTGCGCCAATTCTTGTTCACTCAAGGCGCCGATCCACATGCCGCGGCGGTGCAGAGCGAAGCCATGATGTTCGGGATCGTTCAACAGCAAGCCGCGATCCTGTCTTATGTCGAGGCGTTTCGCATCCTATCGCTGATCTTCTTGCTGCTGGTGCCGCTGATCCTCATCATGAAGAAGCCCGCAGGGCGCCAAAAGGCCGCAGCAGCGCACTAAGCCGCCTGGCCTGCGCTGTAGCCCGACGACCAAGCCCACTGGAAGTTGAAGCCGCCTAGGTGTCCGGTGACGTCGACGACTTCGCCGATGAAGTAGAGGCCTGGGACTTTGCGGCTCTCCATCGTTTTCGATGAAAGCTCATTTGTATCGACGCCGCCCGCGGTGACTTCGGCCTTCTCGTAGCCTTCTGTGCCGATCGGCGTCACTTGCCAGTTGTGCGCGAGGTGTTCGAGTTGATCGAGCCCTTGGTTGGTCCACTTCGGCGGCGCGTTGTGGTCGAGCCAACGGTCGGCGAGGCGTTGCGGCAGGCTCGTGCGGAATGCGGTTTTCGCAAGTGCGAGATTGCGCGGCGCGTCGGGCAGGCGTAACGGGGCCGTCAGGTTCTTGTTCGGCGCGAGGTCGATGGTGATCGGCTGCGGCTTCGTCCAATAGGATGAGATCTGCAAGATGGCCGGGCCGCTGAAGCCGCGATGCGTGATCAGCATCTTTTCGCGGAAGGGATGCCCGCCGGCCTCAGCGATGACTGACGCCGACAATCCCGACAAGTCGCAGTAGCGCTTGCAGTCCGCCGCGCTCAAAGTCAGCGGAACCAATGCCGGGCGGGTCTCGCAAATCTTCAAGCCGAACTGCTTGGCTAAGTCGTAGCCGAAGGACGTCGCGCCCATCTTGGGAATCGACAGCCCGCCGGTGGCGACAACCAACGCCGGCGCATGGAAGCTGTTCTCGCCCGCGCGCACCACAAAGAAATCGACCTTGGTCACTTCTTGCACATGCGTGTTTAAGAAGATCTCGACGTTCGCTGCTTGGCACTCGCGTTCGAGCAAGTCCGTGATCTCGCGCGCGGAGGTATCGCAGAACAGTTGCCCGAGCGTTTTCTCGTGATAGGCGATGTTGTGCTTCTCGACCAGAGCGATGAAGTCTTGCGGCGTGTAGCGCGCCAGCGCCGACTTCGCGAAGTTCGGGTTTTCGGAGAGGAAGTTCTCGGCGCCGCAATCGACGTTGGTGAAGTTGCAGCGGCCGCCGCCGGAGATGAGGATCTTGCGTCCGACGCGGTCATTGCTTTCGAGCACGGCAACGCGGCGTCCGCGGTTGCCGGCTTCGATGGCGCACATTAAACCGGCGGCCCCGGCGCCGAGGACGATCACGTCGAAATCATGTATTGGCACGTAGCCTCCATGGTCGTCTATATCGCGCACCCGTCCGAACCGAGCCCCGAACGCAAGAGAGGAGTTTCTGCCGACGGACGGATTGGGTCGGCGCGGGGCGCTTTGGCTGCGCTATTGACGAATCGGGGCTACTCCAATACTCACTTGGAGGGGTGGCCATCCCTTGCCGCCCAAGCTGAGTGTCGCGGTCCTCGGTTTGTCGGTGTGACTTCATGATATCGTGAGTCGATATCCAAAATAGATAGTATTAAATGCCCCGATACAAACCTCAGTTCGATTTCGTGGAACTGCACATCTTGCATCATGCCTCCGAAGCGCCGCTGTATGGCCTGTGGATGATCGAGGAGTTGGCCGAGCATGGCTACAAGCTCAACGCCAGCCAGCTTTATCCGCGCTTCCACCGTTTGGAGCGCGACGGTTACCTGGATCGCGACGACCAGGTGGTGGACGGCAAACTGCGCAAGTACTACCGCCTCACGCCCGCTGGTCAAGGCCACCTCGATGAGCAGAAACGACGCCTGCTTGAGCTAATCAGCGAAGCGCTGACCGTGACAGAACTCTCTCAAGCCCTGGACCGCCGTCGTCGTCGGGAGGAAGCGAAACGGTCGCCTGCCTAAACCTACAGACCTATTTTCTCAAACCCCATGGACAAATTAATTCCGCGACTTCTTTGTCTGGCGGCCATGGCGGCCGCCTCGCTGGCAGCGCAGACCGCGCCAACCGAGCCCCCGCAGGCACCGCTCACCATTGAGCAGGCGACTCAGCTGTCGGCGCGCAATTACCCTGCAATCCGTTCCTCTTTGGCAAAGATCGCCGCCGCCGGCGGAGGAATCGATCTGGCCAAGACGGCGTACTTGCCGCATGTGGACCTGCGGTTGTCCGCCAACCGCGCCACTCGCAACAACGTTTTTGGGCTTACCTTTCCGAACAGCGTGATTCCGGGAATCTCCGGCCCTGTCCAGGAAGGAGCGACTATCGACAGCACGTTCGGCAGCGCTGCGGGTGTGTTGTTCTCCTACGAACCTTTCGACTTTGGGCTGCGCGGCGCCAACGTCGCGGTCGCTGAAGCCGTCAAGGCGCGGGCCGAAGCCGGTAAGTCCGTTACCGAGTATGAAATTTCGCTGGCGGTGGTGGATGCCTACCTGCAAGCTGTCGTCCACCGCGAAGCGGTAGACGCGGCGCAGGCGACCGTTGACCGGATGCAAGTCTTTCTGGATTCGGTTGATGTCCTGGTCCGCAACGATTTACGTCCGGGAGCGGATGCCTCGCGAGCCCGCGCTGAGTTGGCCCGAGCGGGCACGGAGATGATTCGCGCCAAGCAGGAGGCCAAGACCGCTCTGGCGACGCTGGCCGAGTGGTTGGGCTTTGCGGGCCACTCCGTTGAGATTTCGCCGGCGTCGTTGCTGGGCGACCCTCCAGAGCAGGTTCCTCAGGCGGTCGCACTAGATGCGCACCCGCTCGCAGCAGCCCAGCAGGCGGACATAGCGGTCAGCCAAGCGCGACAAGCGGCAGTCGAAAAGGAGTGGCGACCGAAGTTTGAACTGCAATCGGCCGTCTATGGGCGTGGAACAGGGGCGCGCCTTGACGGCACGTTTCAGGGAGGCGCTAACGGCCTAGCACCGTCCACGGGTAACTGGGCCGTCGGCTTCAACATGGACTTCGAGCTATTCGACTATAAGAAGAATCGCGTCGAGCGTCGTATCGTAGGGCACCAGATCGAAAGCGAACAGGCCCACAAAGACGTTGTATTGCAAGGGATCCGCGGCGACATAGCCCGGGCCCAGATTGCCGTCGACGCTGCTCGCCAGATCGCGGCGAACACGCCAATCGAGTTGCAGGCGGCACGCACCCTGGAAACTCAAGCTCAGGCACGGTACAAAGCCGAGTTGGGCACGGTTATCGAGGTCGCCGAAGCGCAGCGGCTTCTCCGGCAGGCCGAGGTGGACGACGCGCTGGCTCGCCTCGGTGAGTGGCGCGCATTGTTTGCGCTGGCCGCAGCCCAGGGAGAGATGGACGAACTATTGACGGCGGCCAGCCGCTAGACCGAGGAGAAACAAAACAGTGTGGCTCATTCACGCCGCCATGCGGCGGCCGATCACAATTCTGATGGTTATCCTCGGGGTGGCCTTGGCGTCCATCCTGGCGCTCAATCGGATGAAGGCCGACATCTTTCCCGACCTGGGAACTCCTGTTATCTACGTCGCACAACCCTACGGCGGGATGGACCCCGCCCAGATGGAAGGCTATCTCGTGAATTATTACGAGTATCACTTCCTTTACATCCGTGGAATCGACCACGTCGAGTCACGCTCGATTCAGGGCGCCGCTCTGATGAAGCTCAACTTCCACGAGGGCACCGATATGGCAACGGCGATGTCGGAGACCGTCGCCCAGGTCAACCGCGCCCGGTCGTTCATGCCCCCTGGTACCGTGCCGCCCTTTATCATGCGTTTCGACGCCGGCAGCGTTCCGGTTGGTTATCTAGTCTTCTCAAGCGAAACGCGGTCGGTAGATGAAATCTCCGATCTCGCGCTGTTCCGTATCCGGCCGATGTTCTCGCAACTCGAAGGCGTTTCCGCGCCGCCGCCGTTCGGCGGCAGCGCACGTAGCCTGGTTGTCCGAGTCCAACCCGAAAAACTGCGCGCTTACGGTATGTCGCCCGACGACGTGGTACAGGCCATCGCGAAAACCAATACGATCTCTCCCTCGGGGAGTGTTCGCATCGATGACAAGAACTATCTGTCGCCGGTGAACTCCACGGTTATTCAGGCCGCCGATCTCAACGACGTTCCCATTCGCGGCGGCCCCGGCCCAACCGTCTATTTGCGCGATGTCGGCTATGCCGAAGATTCTGCCGATATTCTTACCAGCTACGCACTCGTGGATGGGGCCCGCGCCGTCTATATCGCCGCCACCAAGCGCGCCGATGCCTCCACACTCGAAGTCGTCGAGAGGATCAAGGAGGCCCTGCCCACCTTCCGAGCCGCCGTGCCGGAGGATATCAACGTTACGTTCGAGTTCGATCAGTCGTTTTACGTGATCAACGCCATCAAAGCCCTGACGACGGAGGGCTTGCTCGGAGCACTGCTCACCGGAATTGCCATTCTGCTCATCCTCGGCAGCCTGCGGAGCGCCCTGGTGGTCGTGGTGACGATCCCGATCGCGCTGCTCTCGGCCGTTGTGGCGTTGTGGGGGGCCGGGCAGTCCATCAATTTGATGACGTTGGGCGGCCTGACGCTGGCCATCGGCATTCTCGTGGACGAATCGATCGTCGCGGTCGAGAACATTCATACTCATCTCGGCCAGGGAAAGCCCGTTGCGAAAGCTGTGCTTGAGGCCAGTCGCGAGGTCATGATCCCGCGCCTGCTTGCGATGCTCTGCGTTGTCGCGGTGTTCGCGCCTTCGTTCTTCATGGCCGGCGTCGCCCGTGCGCTATTCGTACCACTGGCTCTTGCGGTGGCTTTCGCGATGATCGCTTCGTATCTGCTGGCGAGCACGCTGGTGCCGATCCTTGAAACGTGGCTCAACCGCGGCACAAGACAAATTGCCGTCGAGGGGTCTCGCACTTGGTTTACGCCCATCCAAGACGCATTTGGCGGCTTCTCACGCGGCTTAATCGCCCTACGCTGGCCCATCTTCGGCGTCTATCTGCTCGCTGCTGGGGCCATTCTCTATTTCGTGGGCGGCAATCTAGGCACGGACATCTTCCCGAGCGTTGACACCAACTCGCTGCAGATGCGCGTCCGGGCGCCCTCTGGTACGCGCGTCGAGCGCACCGAGCAGATCGCGCAGCGAGTCCTGAGCGCAGTGGGTGAGATCGTGGGGCCGGAGAATGTCGAGAAATCAATAGCCTTCGTTGGTGTACAGCCTTCGAGCTTTCCCGTCAATCTCATTGTTCTGTGGACGGGCGGTCCGCACGAGGCGGTCATGCGCGTCGCCCTGAACCCGGATTCCGGCATTCCGACTGCGCAAGTCGAAGAAGAGCTGCGCAAGAGACTCCCTGAGCTTGCTCCAGGAACCGAGGTCGCCTTCGAGGCTCCGGACCTCGTCAGCCAAGTCATGAGCTTTGGCGCGCCCACACCCATTGAAATCGCTGTCGCCGGGCCGAGCTTGCCCGACAGCGAAGACTATGCCAAGCAGATCGTGGATCGGTTGAGTCAGCTCGACTATCTGCGCGACGTCCAGATCGGCGAATTGCTCGATTACCCTTCGGTCGACATCAACATTGACCGGGATCGCGCCGCCCAGCTCGGCGTGACAGTGCAAGACGTCGGCAAAGCTCTAGCCCCGGCCACTTGGTCGAGCCGCTTCACAACACCCGTCTACTGGGCCGACCCAAAATCCGGCATCGCTTATCAGGTGCAGGTAGAGATCCCCCAATCGATGATTCAGTCGCTCGAAGACATTTCCCGCGTGCCCGTCAAGCAGATCGGTCGCTCGCCCACGTTACTCGGGGATGTCGCCAATGTCTCCTTTGGGAATGCCGTCGGCGAATACCATCGCTACAACATGCAGCGCATGGTCACCGTGACGGCCAACATTGTTGGAGAGGATCTCGGTAGAGCCACGACTGACATCCGCGCCGCTCTTGCTTCACTGCCGGAGCCGGCGCGCGGCGTGACCGTCAATGTCCGCGGGCAGGTCGAACCGATGGAGCTGATGACTTCGAGCCTTGAGTTGGGCCTGCTGCTATCGATCATTGCCGTCTTCCTTCTGCTGGCAGCCTATTTCCAGTCGCTCCGGGTCGCTTTTGTCGTCATCATGGCGGTGCCTGCGGTTTTGGCAGGCGTGGCACTAGCGCTCAGCTTTACAGCCGTCACGCTGAACATTCAATCCTTCATGGGCGCGATCATGGCGATCGGCGTCTCGGTAGCGGATTCGATCCTGTTGTGTACGTTCGCTGAAAAGTATCGCCGCGAAGGTCTGTCCTCGGTCGAAGCCGCTGTCGAAGCCGCTCGCTCGCGCATGCGCCCGATTCTGATGACGAGCGTTGTCATGATCGCCGGCATGACGCCCCTTGCTCTGGGCGCGGAACAGACTGCGCCGCTCGGCATCGCTGTGATCGGCGGCCTGATTGCATCCACCCTGACCGCTTTGATCGTCATCCCGTCGGTCTTCGCCGTTGTCCAACGAGGCGCCTCGGTGGTCTCGGCTTCAATCGATCCTGAAGATCCCGAAAGTCCCTACTATGTGCCGTCCGCGCCCGGCTCTTCGGCTGCCTGAGGAAACCGTCATGTTTAAGAACCGTCTGCTTCCGTTTGCCCTCGCTCTGACAGTCGCTGCTTCCACGCTTGCTGCTCAGACGAACATCGTCCGCACAGAGTTGACCGAGGTCACGGCGAAGGCCTTGGAGAAGACCACTGTCATTCCTGGCGAGTTGGCTGCGTTTCAGCGCGTGGAGGTCCACGCAAAGGTTACCGGCTTCGTGGAGGCCATCCACGTCGATCGCGGTTCATTCGTCAAGAAGGGCGAAGCTCTGGCCGAACTCAGCGCGCCTGAGTTCGAGGCGCAACGGCTGGAGGCGCAAGCGAAGATCCCGACAGTCGCCGCGCAGCGCATCGAGGCGGAGGCGAAGCTCGCTGCGGCTGAAAGCACCTACAATCGCCTCGCGGAAGCTGCGAAGACTCCCGGGGTCGTGGCTGGCAACGACGTCATCCTTGCCGGAAAATCCGTCGAGGCTGAGCGCGCCCGCATTGATGCGCTCGACAAAACGATCGCCGCATATGAGGCTGCTGTCCGCTCGATTGAGGAGATGGGAAAATATCTGAAGGTCACTGCGCCCTTCGATGGCGTCATCACCGAACGGCGCGCAGATGTCGGCGCACTGGCCGGTCCGCAGGGCGGCTCGGAATCACTGTTTACGATTGAGCAGATCCAACGGCTGCGCCTCATCGCCGCCGTCCCTGAGGCCTACAAGCAGAGCATCCGTCGCGGAGCGCAGGTCCGCTTTACTACGCCCGCATACCCTGATGAAACTTTCACTGGAGTTGTAGCTAGGCCAGCCTACGCGATAGATACGAGCACGCGGACCATGCCTGTCGAATTGGACGTGCAAAACTCGGGTACGAGGTTGACGCCGGGCATGTACGCAGAGGTCCAATGGCCCATCAGCCGAGGCGCGGATAGCCTGTTCGTGCCGCCTTCGGCGATCAAGGCGACCACCGAGCGAATCTTCGTTATCCGCGTAACTGACGGCGCGGCGGAGTGGGTGACGGTCCGTCGAGGTATGACGGAAGGGAATATGGTCGAGGTGTTCGGTGACCTGAAGGCCGGTGACACCATCGTGCTGCGCGCCACGGACGAGATCCGGCCCGGCACGTCAGTCCAGCCGCGTTCTTGAAGGTTGTCTCCAAATGAGCGATGGGCGGAAAGGGCCTGCAGGATTAGGCTTCGAGCCACTTCCTGTATTGAAATTTCGAGGAAGTGACTCGATCCGGGAGCCCTGAGAGGGCTAAACGGCCCGTTTCAAGGGGTCACTGCCGCGATTCAGGACTTGTAGGAACTCATGACAGTGTACTCGGGTAAGTATTCCCGCTTGGAACTCATGCACTCGCGGCCCCGGAACGCCTCATCCGCAGAGGCTGCCGAAGGCCGGTGATTTTCGAGCCGGTCCGCACACCCGCCTGAATCAAGGTCGGAGAAAGGCGAGAGATGTCTGAGCAAAGAGAGACCAGTTGTCTCCGAAGACCGGTAGGTGGCCGCCTTCAGGAAGAATCCAGAGGTCGGCGCTGGGAATGTTCTCCGCCATTTCGATCGAAAGGTCGACGGGGTACAGCGGATCGCTGTCGCCTTGGACGATCAATGTTCGGGCTTGGATTTTCGCCAGATCAGCCGGCGTCAGATCCATATCGTCTCGACTGTCGGCGAAGGCGCAGGCGGCGTCCATGAGACCTCGGATTTGGCCTTCTCCGCCGGCATGCCTCGCTCGGAGCGCTTCCCGTTCCGTTTCAATAAGGCTGTCGGGGTAAGACCGCATCAAGGAACGCGCCTGATCTGGGAAGCGCGGGGTCGCGCTCACCAACACGGCGGCGACTACACGCTCAGGCTGTTGGACGGCCAGGTGCAAAAGAACGTTGCCGCCGACGCTGAGTCCGAGTCCGCGACAGGAACCGATCTCCAGGTAGTCGAGCAGAGCGGCGATGTCGGCTGCGGCGTCCCGATGACGAAACGGGCCAATCAGGCTGCTCGAACGACCATGGCCGCGCAGATCCGGCGTGACGAGGCAAAATTCGTCCTCCCAGCCCTTGACGAAAGGCGCCCAGTCTTGACTGCAGCCCGTAAATCCGTGCAGAAGCAAAAGAGGTTCGCCCTCTCCGCGGACCTCAAAGTACAGGTCGACTCCGTTGAAGCGGTGGATTTCGCGGCGGGGCGCTGACGGCATGGGCGCGGCGTCCTCTAGCTTACTTCCTCAAACGGACGCCAGATCCGATTCTCAATCACTTCCTGTATTGAAATTTCGAGGAAGTGACTCGATCTGGGGGCTCCCGAAGGGGCAGACTGGCCCGTTTCAGGGTTAGTTTCCTGCACTCGGGGACTTCTAGGAATAACGTGTCGAGACACTAGCAAGGCCAGAGAGACGGTTAATCCCGGAAGTATCCGCGCTGGCGCATCAGTACGCGGTGCAGCTTCGGGTCTCTGGCGAAGGCTTCGCGGCCGTGCAGCCAAAAGTGGTTGTTCAGCACGATCAGTTGGTCCACGGGAAGCGGCATGGACGCGACTGCAGGCGAAGCTTCCATCGAGGCCGAGAGATCGTGCAGGTAGCGGGCCTCTTCAATCGTGTCGGGAAAGACGAACTGATCGATGAAGCACATGCAGGGTCCGCCGAACTTCTCGTAAAAGGTCGTTTTCTTGAGGGTCACGGGATAGTTCTTGCTGGGAGGAGAGCGGTAGGTGAACGGATGGGAGGCCAGGGAATCTTGGCTGAAGCGGCGCAGGTCCTCCCAGTCATCTAGATGGAACAGGCGGGACTCGCCGCCGACGGCGTGCCGCTCTTCCATTTTCATCATCAGAATCCAGTCGGTGGCTTCCTGGACGTAGGTTCCGTCAGTGTGGAGGGTGAAAGCTCGGTAGGCCTGTCGTAGATAGGAATCGCTGTCATACGTATCCTGCACTGTGAAGCAGGCATAGTAGTTGCCGGTCATGTCGTCGAAATTGGGCAGGCCCAGGAGGTGGGAGACCGCCGTGCCCAAGGCTACCCTCTGGTCCATTCCGTCGAGCCCGCCCTCGACCGAAAGGGTAAAGCCGCCGCTGCGGCGATCCCTCACGATCTGATTGATGCGCGCGGCAAAATCCCCGCCGACGGCCTGCTGTAGGCAGTCGGCCGCCACCAGGCGCAGATAGGGTACGTAGGTCAGGCGCTGTTCGGTCAGGTCCTCCGCGACCTCCAGAAACCGGCAGAGCGATTCCCGGTCGAGGCGCAGCGCATAGAGCCGAGCATGGTCGGGATGGGGTTCGACGGTAAAGGACATGTCACTGACGCCTCCTTCGGAGTCTTGAAAGTGTAGCGTGAACCACCGGAACAGGCAGGGGCTGAGATCTTATGGGGTGATCGTGCACGGTCCGGGATGACTATCCGCTGGGGCGAGTAAACTAGTTGGCAGACTTATGCCGACTACAGACGAATCCCATCTCAGCAGACGGACTTTCTTGGGCGGGCTGGCGGCCGCTTCGGGCGCGGCTGCTCTGCAGGCGCAGGCGCCGCAGAGGCCGAACGTCGTGTTTATCATGACGGACGATCATGGCGCTTGGGCGCTGGGATCGGCGGGCTGCTCGGAGATGCAGACGCCGAACATTGATCGCTTGGCTAGCCGGGGCGTCACGTTCCATCAAGCGTTCTCGTGTACGCCGGTGTGTTCGCCGAGCCGGGCGACGTTCTTTACCGGCAAGCTGCCGTCGGCGCACGGCGTCCAAGACTTTTTGACGCTAGAGGATAGTACGGGGCCGACGAGCCACCGCTTTCTCGAAGGGCACACGACGTTTGCCGAGGTGCTGAAGGCGAACGGCTACATGTGCGGGCTGGTGGGCAAGTGGCACTTGGGCGAAGACACCAAGGCGCAGGCGGGGTTCGACTATTGGGTGACGGCGCCGGGCGGGTCAGGGCCGTACAAGGACGTTGAGTTTTTCGACAACGGCAAGAGCGTCAAGAACACGGGCTACAAGACGGACTTTGTGGGCGACTCGGCGTTGCGCTTTCTCGATGCGCATCATGAGAACCCGTTCTGTTTGGTCGTGCCGTTCTTCGCGCCGCACGACCCGTTCACCTATCAGCCGGAGAAGTATCGCGCGCCGTATGAGGATTCCGATTTCGCCTGCTTCCCGGACGATGAGCCGGCGCATCCGCAGCGGCGCAAACAACACGACAAGCACCGCGGCAATCGCGATTCGAAGCTGGGCTATTCGGCGCTGGTGACGGGTGCGGACACGAATGTGGGACGCATCCTCGACAAGTTGGAGGAGCTGGGCGTCGCCGACAACACGGTCATCATTTTCACGGCGGACCACGGCTATAACTGCGGCCATCACGGCTTCTGGGGTAAGGGCAACGGCACGTTCCCGTTCAACATGTACGAGGAGTCGATACGGGTGCCGCTGATCTGGTCGCACGCGGGGCGGATTGAGGCGGGCTCGACGGCGGAGCCGATGGTTTCGTCTTATGACTTCTTCCCGACGCTGCTGGATTACTTGGGCATCGAGGCGGCGCCCGACGAGCAACGGGTCGGCCGCAGCTACGCGCCCTTCTTGCGAGGCGAGCGGCCGGAGTGGCCGACGGAGTTGTACTTCGAGTTCGCGAATGTGCGCTCGATACGCACCGAGCATTTGAAGTTTGTGGAACGAGCGGATGGTTGGGGCAACGAGTTGTTCGATCTCGAAGTAGATCCGGGCGAGAAGACGAACCGCGTGGGCGCGGCGCAGTATCGCGACCAGGTCACGGCTTTACGCGGGCGGCTGCACAAGTACTTCGAAGACGCAGGCGCGCCGCCGATTGAAGACTGGCGTTCGACGACAATTCAACACCTGCCGATGGATCAGGAAGGATATTACGCCTGGGTGGAGTGAGGCTCAGCGCAGCGCGACGGAGATCGCGATGACGCCGAGTTCGCGGCCGTCCTGTTCGCTGGGCGGCATGGCTTTGTCGAGCGTGAACTCGGCTAACAGGGGCTTGGTTCCGATGAGCTTCGATGGGACGCTGCTGGTGAAGACGATGTTTTCGCGGGGCTCGGTGATGGTCTTGGAGCCAAGCGCGACGCCATCGAGCGATGCAGACACCGTCACGCTGCCGAGCGCGGCGATAGTGACTTCCGGCACGGTAAAAACGAGTTCCAACGTGGGGTTATGAAAGGGCACGGGCGGGGGCGGTTCGAGCTGCACCGCGAAACGTTGCTTGGTCCAGCGCCAGGCGTTGCCTTCAAGTTGGTGGAAGCCCTCCACGAGTTGATCGGCCACTCGGGGATCGGCGACATGCACGACTGAGAGGGGCAGCGCGGGAGTCTCGGTGCTATATGTGGCCTCGACTGGTTCTAATGGCGCGTTGCTGCCGCAGCCAAAAAGCAGCAGGGCGGCGAAGACGAATAGGAGCCGCGACATAGATCCCGATCGTATCAAAGGTCGTCTGCGGGCCATGGGACAATGGGCCGATGCGCGCACTGACGGCGGCAAGTTTGGCCTGCCTGATCGCCGCGGCCTGGCTTGCCGTGAACATCGTCGGCGCCTACCACGGCGACTGGAGCGGACTGTTCTATACGGGCGCCGACGTCACGCTGCCCAGCGATCTGGAAGCTCATACCCGGCGCGTCGATGACCCGACCGGCTACGACGGGCAGTTCTACCATCTGCTCGCGCATGATCCGTTGATGCGGCGGGGTTTCACCGATCACATCGACAATCTATCGCTGCGCTGGCGGCGCATCGGCGTGCCGGTGCTGGCCTGGCTGTTGGCGGGCGGCAACGACGACTACATCGACTACACGTTCGTCGCGATTCAGCTGGCGTTCGTTTTCTTGGGGGCGTATTGGTTGGCGCGTTATGCCGAATGGCAAGGCAGGCACGCGGCATGGGGGCTGGCGTTTCTGTTGGTCCCGGCGGTGTTGGTGTCGCTGGATCGCATGACGATCGACTTGCCGTTGGCGGCGCTCACGGTGGCGTTCGCGTTGTGTGCGGCATCGACGAACCGCACGGCACTTTATGGCGTACTGGCGGTTGCGCCGCTTGTGCGTGAGACGGGGATCATCCTGATGGCGGGCTGGTTTGTGCATGCGGCACTGCGGCGCGACCGGCGAGCGATGGCGTTGAGTGCGGCAACGGCGGCTCCGACGATCGCTTGGTGGGGCTATGTACGCAGCCAGACTTGGGCGGACGGCACGAATTGGTACGGCACGTATCCGCTGAGCGGGATCATCGAACGCACCATCCAGGGCACGGGAATCCCGCCGCTGTCGGGTTGGCTGCAGACCGCCGCCGCATTGGAAGAGGTTGCCAATGCGGGCATGTGGTTGGCGTTCTTGCTGGCAGGCTATTTGGTGTGGAAGCGGTCGACGGGGTATCTGGAACTCACCGCGATCCTGTTCGCGCTTTTCGCGTCGATGCTGGGGAGGCTCGATATCTGGACGTCGGCCTACGCGACCGGGCGTACGATGTCGCCGCTGTTGCTGCTGCTCGGGTTATTGGCCCTGCGGAGGCGCAGCTGGGTTTTCGCCGCGCCGCTGCTGCTGATGCTGCCGCGAATCGCCTTGCAATACCAGGCGCAACTGAAGGCGGCTTTGCAGGGTTGGAGTTGAGCCGGGCTTCGCTCTTCAATCTGTTTACCTTGTCTCCATAAATTCAACAACATTGCGGGTGACGGAATGCCGGGACCGGCCTTAGACTCGGAATAGGGGACGGACTCCATGCATGTAATCGAAGAATGGGAAGAATTTGTCGCCGGACGCTATCGCGAAGGCAAGACAGATTTTCGTGAGTATAACGAGGCGCCGACGGGCGTCAAGGAACTCTACCGTCTGAATCACGAGCGCCAGACGTTCGACTTTGTCCTTGCCCAGCAAGAGAAGTTTCGCCCAGGGCAGCGAGACCGCATTTCGATGTGGGAGACGCTGGAAAGGTTGAACGAATTAGTGGACGACTCGGATCCGGATACGGACTTGCCTCAGATCGCCCACGCTCTGCAGACGGCGGAAAAGATCCGGCGAGACGGCGGAGCGGATTGGATGCAGTTGGTCGGGCTGATCCACGACGCGGGCAAGATGCTGTGTTTTTACGGCGAGCCGCAATGGGCGACCGTAGGCGATACGTTTCCAGTGGGCTGCGCTTGGTCGGACCGGATTGTCTACGGCGAGTACTTCGCCAACAACCCGGATACGATGCGCCCGGAGTTCCAAACGGAGCTAGGCGTTTACGACGAAGGCTGCGGATTGGAGCGAGTGCAACTCTCGTGGGGACACGACGAATATCTGTTCCGAGTGCTGCGGATTCGAAATTGCCGGAAGAGGGGCTTAGCGATGGTTCGCTACCACTCGTTTTACCCCTGGCACCGCGAGGGCGCCTATGCACGCTTGATGGACGCTTCCGACCAGAATCGCCTGAAGTGGGTGCAGGCGTTTAATCCGTACGATCTCTATTCGAAATCTGAGGGCGCTCCCGACGTCGCCGAGCTGCGTCCCTATTACCAGGGGTTGATCGACCGCTATCTGCCGGCTCAGATTGCCTGGTAAGCCTGGCTCCTAGAAAGAGAGCCGTAAGCCAAGCTGAACGAAGCGCGGAAGTATTGGCTGAAGGTAGCCCACACTGTTGGACCCCAATGAGGAATTTAGTCCGGTCAGGTTGGTTCGGTTGAGCGCATTGAGCGCCTCAAAGCGAATCGCGACCGTCGCTCCCTCGGTAAGGCGGAACGACTTAGACATGGCGATATCCACCGCGATCGAGCCTGGTCTGTCGAGGATGTTGCGTCCCGAGTTCCCGGGTTGAAAAGGCAAGAATCCATATTGGCTTGGCGCGCAACTGGGCAATGCGCAGGGGACCTTCTCGAAATCCGATGCGCGAAACCAGGGCACGTCGAATCCTTTGATGCCCGCTGACGGTCTTCCGGGCTCGATTCCGCTGCCGATTCGGTTCGGGCGTTCGGACTCGCCAATTTCGGGGTTGGTTCTGTCGGCCAAGACGGTGAAGGGCGCTCCGCTCAGCAGGCTCGTCGTGCCGGAGATCTGCCATCCTCCCAACAGTGCGTCCCACCCTCTGCCCAGGTCGGACAACCAGCGCTGTCCTCTTCCGACGGGCGTTTCCCATGACCACGCCAAGTTGAACACATGCCGTCGATCAAAGCCTGAACGGCCGCGGTTTAGATTCGCGCCGTCTCCGGTAAGTTGGGTCTTGAAATCGCTTGCGTACGCGGAAGCTTCATCGATGGACTTCGAGAAGGTGTAGTTGACGCGGAAGAATAGTCCGTCGGCGGCCTGACGCCGCAACGAGAATTGGCCCGCATGGTAGTTCGAATTGGAATCGAACCCCAGATACTGGGTCGGGTCGTACCTCGGATCCGGCGTTGGGAACTCCTGCCCAGGCACGAACGTCTCCAGACTCCGAATGCGGGTGTTGATGCCTCCCCATCGCGAGAGGTGAGTTCCCTTGGAACCCACATAGGCCACCTCAACTGCTGTGCTTCGCCCTAAGGCCCGTTCGATGGTGAAGTTCCAAGTTTGCGAATATGGAGAATCTGGGTTCGCTTCGAACGCGTACCTGGCGACCTGAAGGTCGCCATTGTCACTGTTGAACGGTTCCGACAACGGAAGCCAGGCAGAGGGCGGCGGTTCCAGCGTTTCTATGAACGCGACCGGAAAACTGTCTCCCATCGCAACGCGAATGCCTCGCTGCACCATGCCTGCGTAAAAGATGCCGTAGCCGGCGCGGATGACCGTAGACGCGTTGCCGAAGGGACGCCAGGCGAAGCCTAAGCGCGGCGACCA
Organism: uncultured Acidobacteriota bacterium; assembly: GCA_963805925.1. GTDB lineage: Bacteria > Acidobacteriota > Terriglobia > Bryobacterales > UBA6623 > CAMPKL01. The sequence continues at coordinate 417,175 of CAWDWB010000009.1, read as the reverse complement.
CCCGGCGTAGTCGGTATCCACCAGGGCACGCGGCAGTCCAATGGCATCGGCCAAGACAACGCCGTCGACGGCATCGTACTCAGCCAACTTCGCATCGAGGTCAGGGACGTACCGGTCATCGGCGATCACAGTCTTGGCTATGCTTGGCAGAAAGTTGGCGAGGCGGTCGTACTTGTCGACGAAAGGCCGGTTGACCGCGTAGCGCAAGCCCCAGTTCAAAGTCAGCCTATCGGAGACGCGCCAATCGTCGTTCACGAAGGCGGCATAGCTTGAAGTGATGAGTTCGCCGAAACCAGGCTCTCGGCGCCGGGAGGAACTCGCCACCGAACCAAGCAATAGATCGCCGACGCTCTGCCCTGAGTAGAAACCTGAAAACGAATAGCTGCCCCGGAGATTGGCATTCCTCGGGTTCGAATACGAAGCTCGCGAATGGCTGACCCCCCAACTCCAGGCATGGCGGCCCCGTCGGTAGTCGAAGCTGAGATGTGCCTGTTGATCGCGGTTGTCACTGGCGAAAGGTTGATTGGATGCAGGTCCGATCTGTTGGTATCCCTGGACGTCCAACTGCGGCATCCCGAAAAACTCCGGATCGTTCGTCGCGACGGGAATGTCGATATCGCGCGCTTCTTCGGCGCCGAGTCGCGTCGGGTCGGTTGACTCGCGATGCCGACCAAAGCCGAACTGGGCTTCGAGCAGAAGAGCGGGTGAAAGCGACCTGGTATAAGAGATCCCGGTTGAGAGATATCGATCGCGATCATCGCTTCCCCAGGCGGGCTCGGCCCCGACGAAGACGGGCTCCCACTCCCGACGCCTGATGCGTTGGACACGAAACGACAATCGATCTTGCGAGTAGAGCTGACGATCGATCTTCAGCGCCAAGCTGTCGTTGTTTAGCCGTTCGTTGGCCAGGCTGATCCAATTGCTTCTGGGAGAGGTGAAGTCGTTTGGCAAGGGGTACAGCTCCGCAGCGCCAAGACCGATCGGGTCGAGGCGCGAAGCAGGTATCATCGCGTTGTCGAAAGGCTGCCCCGTGAGCGGGTCTTTGACGAACGGCTTGTTTGACTGCGAGAAATCGCCTTGGTGCTCGGCGAGCGTAGGAACTAGCGCGGTATCAGGGCGGAGCTGGTCCCGGCTGATTCTGTTGCCTTCGTAGGAGAAATGGAAGAAGCTCCGATTTCGCCCGTCATAGAGGCTAGGTATCACGATCGGACCGCCCAGCGCGGCGCCGAACTGGTTGCTTTTCAGGTCGCCCTGGGCCCGGTCGTTCCTTCTAGCGAAAATGAATCTCGCGTTGAGCAGGCCGTTCTTGAGGTCTTCAAAGAAGTCTCCATGGAGGTTGTTGGTTCCGGAACGTAGGACGACTTGTACCGCCGGTCCGCTGTAGCGCCCGTATTTCGCTGAATACCCCGTCGTCTCCACACGAAACTCGCGCACGGCAAACGTATTCGGTCGAACCAAGATCCCGCCCGTCTCGCTCGACCGGTTGCTCACGCCGTCGACGTAGAAGGTTGACTGGTCGGCTCGTGCGCCGTTTGCGGCAAAGAATGACCCCTCTTCGTCCGCTCCTTCCGGCGAAGGGACGGCGCCGGGGACCAATAGGGCGAGATATTCGTACTGCCGATTCAGTACAGGCAGCGCGACTAGTTCCGCTTGTGAGATTACCTCCCCCTTGAGGCGGCCATCATCAGTCGTCAGCAGCGGCGGACGATCTTGCACGACGACTTCTTGCCGGATGTCTCCCAGCTTCAACCCGACTTCCAGCCGCACCTGTCCGTGCACCGTCATCGAAATATCCGTCTGACGGTAGCGCTGGAAGCCTTTGGCGGTCACCATCGCCGAATATTCGTCGCCCGGCGGCACCGAGACCACAAAGAAGCCAGTCTCGTCTGTCTCCGAGTTCCAGATGTAGCCAGTCTCACCGCTTTCCACGCGGATCGCCGCGCCTTGCACCGACAAGCCTTCGGGGTCGGTCACGACGCCGCGGATCGTCCCGTTGGGCTGTTGGGCTGATGCGGGCAGAGCGCCCATCGCCAGGAAGAGAAGCAGATATCGAATCGAAAGAGCTTCGCGGGCTGACATTCGGTGATTTCCTTTCGTCGCAGTCTCAACGCGGCAAGCGCAGTCCCGGCGGCGGCCAGAAGTTCGAAAGCCGCCAGACTTCATCGTGTTGCTGAAAGTTCTTGTCGAACGCCAGCAAGTCGCCGCGGGGCGACCAAGCCAAAGCTTCAGGCCACGATTCGTACAAGCCCTCGCCTGTCCAAACGACATGATGCGCTCCCGTCGCGACATCGACAATCCAGATGTCAATCGCTTGGCGCTCGACGTGGCTCATGGTCCAGGCCACTTTGGTCCCATCCGGCGACCAACTGATGTAGCCGCGATTGAACCTGCCGCGAACAAGCCGCGGTCCTGGTGGACTGGGCCCGCAGATGATTTGTCGCGCCTCGCCCCCTTGCCTTGGCACGACCGTGAGACAGGCGCCGTCCGTGTAAGCGATCTGCGAACCGTCGGGCGACCAGCGCGCGAAGGCGCGTCCTCTCGATCTGGCTAGCTCACGTACCTCGCCGTCTTCAATGCGCAGGGCCACGACAGCGTTTGGGCGATTCGGCGCGGCGGGAGGCGTTCCTGAGCGGTGCTCGTAGAGCACTTCGGTTCCGTCCGGCGAAAGCGTAACCGGCGGGTTCACCGGCTCAGCATCCTCGCGAATCAGCCGCGCTTGGGTGTAGTCGTCATTGAGTTCGTAGAAACCGACAACGCCGCCAGGACCGGCGCCCCAGAAAACCCGCGGGTCGCGATCATCCGACTCGGCCACGAGGCGAACTCCGAAAGGAATCTTGATGCGGACCTGCTGTTCTCGTCCGCTGGCAACGTCCCGTTCGATCGTGCCGTCCCCGTTGTATCGGAGAGTGTTGCCGTTGTCGACCCAGGCCGCGCCGCCGGAACCCATGAGAAAGTCGCTGGATTCAGGTCCTGTCGCTGCTCCGCTTGCAGGATGGATCGGGAGCACCGCCAGCTGAGTTGTAGGCGGCCGACTGGTGTAGAGCAGGCTGCCGCCCGCAGTCATTTTCGCGCCGAGGATGCTCAACAGGCCCAGTTCCTGAACTAGTCTCGGACGGCCGACAACGCCGCCGCGCGTGACGGGAATGGTCCATAGGTCAAATCGACTCCCCGTCCTCGAACTAAAGAAGAGGAGGTGCGTTCCATCGGGCGACCACGTCGGGCTGACGTCCGGCGCAGGATGATCGGTGATCCGCAGTTCCGTCCTATCTGAAATGTGCCGCACAAAGATGTCCGGGGAACCATCGCGACCGGCGGTGTACGCCAACATCTGGCCATCGGGCGAGAACTGCCACTGGTACATCACCATGCGGTCCTCGAATAGTTCGGTGGATTCGCCGGTCTCGATGTTCACTAGGCCTATAGCCGCCCGGCGATCGCCAAGGTCTCTGCGCACGAGGAGTTCTTTCCCGGATGGCCGCCAGGCTTGGACAACCGGCGACGATCGTCCGCATTCCCACAGGTCCTTTTCTGTACTGGTGTTGAGATTCAGGACCCGCGTCACACAGCGGCTGTCCTCGGTCACCAGGCCGCTCAGCACAACGGAGTTGCCGTCCGGGCTCCAAAGAAAGCCCCCACGTACCTGCGCGGCGATGGATCGAGGCGTGGCGGAGCCGTCGACTGACTCAAGCCAAACGGTGCGGTCCTCGCGGCGGACCAGGACCTGTTCGCCGTCTGGAGAAATCTCGTCCAGCGGCTGGCGGGAATCTCGAATCTTCTCCAGAAGAGCACGCGGCTGCAACGCGGCTTCGGTCTGCCCGCGTTCGATCTGCCAGACCACGACGCCGACGATGGCGACGGCGAGAGCTGCGATGACCAGGCGGTGCTTGAGCCGCGAGTGTTGCTGGTTCGATGACGTTGATTGAGCCAGGTCCGCAGCGGCGGATTCGCCGGCGAAGCGGCGCCACCAAGAGTCGATCTCGGATTTGTAGGCGAAGACTTGGCGTTGGTTGGGCTTTTCGGCGTCGTCGGGCGACTCGCGGCGGTAGACGGGGAGTCCTTCTTCCTTTTCCCAACGCTGAACGGTACGCGTGCTGCGTCCGAGGTGAGAGGCGATTTCTTTCCAGGAATCGAGGCGGCCCGAGTCGGGTCCGGTAAGGGAGGCGTTGTCTCTCTCGGTCGTCATGTCACGAACGACAAGCCGCGCCATAGCTCAATGGCGTCCGTTGAAGTCTAGAACAGTCTACCCGCCAAGCAGCGGCAAATCACGCCGAAATATGCGACAAGCCGCGCCAAGAGACAAATGTCGCAGCTTGTCGCTTGTTTGAACGCGCAATGAAGTCAACAATTTACCGGAAACAGGCGGGGTCGTAGCCGCGAGCCCGAAACGAATTCAGTTTAGGAAAGACAAAACATGACCAATACATTTCGGTACCTTACCTTGACCACGCTGACCCTCGGCCTTGCAGCCGGTATTGCTTGGGGAGCTAAGCCTGCGGGCAATGGCAAGCCCGGCGGGGGAGGATCCGGAGGCGGAGATACGTCGACGGTGCCCGTGGTGGCAGACTTTTCTGGCCACCTGAACAACGACAATATCGGGACCTACTCCAACTCAACCGTCTCAGGAGGCCGGGTCGAGCTGCCAGCGACTGGGAACTTCACTATGGATCTGAAGGGCACGGGGCGATCGCTGAACGTGCTCTTCGAAGCTCTGCCCGATCTTAAAACGGAAGAATACCCGACGGTAACTCTCCCTGAATCTCCACAGGTCTTCATGAGCATCAACCGGCACTGCCTGGATGGCCACCTGATAACGGGAGATATGGATCCAAGAGGCCCCGAAGGTAGCTGCAGCGACTTTGCGGAGACCGAAGGGAGCCTGAAGGCCATGAAAGTAGGCGGCACACCCCTACTGCTCGGCGTTCATATGCAGTTCGCCAACCCGGACAACCGCAGAACCAGCTATTGGGTCAAGTGCGGAGCGAGCGGCGGCGACGCTCCCGACGAAGTCTCCGAGTTGGGTACGGACTTGGTCCGGGCAACCTGCCAGATCGATGGTGCGGACGGCTGTGACCGGTGGGACTTATCCCCGGCCACCGGCGGAACCCTCCGCTGCCGCGTCTTGGAGAAAAGCAACAAGAGCCTAGATGTGATCGGCGACTACGACCTCTCTTTCGGTCTGACGCTAGATCGGGACTAGCCCTAAACTCTCGGTCCTGCTAACGAGAGCTGTGGCGACCCGAAGAAGCTGGGGGCTTCCGGGTCGCCGCAGTATTTTCGCTTTGGGCGTTACTGGGCCGGCAGGGGTTGTGCAGCTGCTGGGGCGGCCTGCGGGGGAGCTGTTTCGCCGCCGGCGCCCGTCTTCCGCGCAAGACGCTCGTGCGACAATCAGCGGCGTAGCTGATTTAGGGCCGCCCGATGCTCGAATCGTTCGATATGCACGAGCCGTTGCTGATCAATTCGATCGGCCACTCGATCGGCTTATTGCTGTTCGCGGGTTTCCTGGCGCTGGTCTTACGCGACAAGCGGCGGGGCCAGGGCGGAGTTCTGCTGCCGCTGACGGCCGGTTTGGCGCTGGCTTGGAACGCGGGATCGCTCTTCGTGCTCGCCGGATTGAGCGGCTTGACGCCGAACTCCGACCTGATCGCGTCGTTAAGCATTGCGGCGCTCAGCCTGCTGCCGGCCGCCCTGCTGCAATTGTCGTTGGAAGGCCGCGGTCGCGAAGTCTGGATGGCTGGTTGGGCGTTGAGCGCCGCCGCCGCCGCGCTGCATCTTGTCGAACTGTTCCGGCCCGACGCACGCCTGCATGAGGCGGCGGTCTGGGTCATCATCGCCGGCTTCGGTGTGCTGACGCCCTTGGCGATGTTGACCTCGCGCCCGTCCGTTTCGCGGGCTAGATTCGGCAAGTCGCGCATCCCGGTCAGCATGTGTTTGTTTCTGTTTGCCATCTCCTTCGTACATTTCAGTCCGGGTAGGGTGGAGTCGGCCTGGTCCGGCGAGATCGCGCTGCATCACGCGTGTATCCCGTTGGCGCTTTACGTCTTGTTGCAGGACTACCGCTTCTTGCTGTTGGACGCTTTCTTGCGGTTCGTGGTCAACGGCGCAGTCGCGTCGGGCTTCATCGTTCTCGCTGTCGGTCTGGATTCTAGGTTTCAGATCTTGCAGCACGCACGGGACAACGCATTCCTCGCTGGGGTGCTGTTGGTGGCCACCAGCCTCTTGGTGGTTTTGCTGGGGTACTTCCGAGAACAACTGCAGGGGATGCTGACTCGCGTCATATTCGGACGCCGCGACGGTGAGTCGGCCGTACGAGCGATTCGCCAGGAGGGAAACGAGGCGGAGAGCGAAGCGAGCTTGCGGCAGGCGGCGACAAGCGTCATTGCGTCCTTTGTGCAGGCCAGCCGGACCGATGTCCAGATCGTCGATCATTGGGACGAAAGAAAAATGCCGGGCGAACCTCTGCTGCTGACCAATGGCCAAGCTGCGAATCTAAGCGTGGAGCGGCCTTGGGCCGAAGCGTGCGTCCCGGTGCGCTTCTTGAAGGGAGATGGGGCGCTGCTGTTTCTCGGCGGGAGGGAAGGCGGCAGGCGTTACCTCAGCGAAGATCTGCAGGAGTTGGGGCGCCTGGGGACGGTGCTGGCCGAACAGGTGGAGCGTTTTCGCAGTTCCGAGATTCATCGCTTGGTCTCTGAAGCCGAATTGCGGGCCTTGCAGTCGCAGATCAACCCGCACTTCTTGTTCAATTCGCTGAACACGCTTTATGGGACGATCCCGCGCGAGGCTTCCGAAGCGCGGCGCCTGGCGCTCAATTTGGCCGAGATCTTTCGTTACTTTTTGCAGTCGGACCGCACGCTGATCCCGCTCGCGGAGGAGATGCAGATCGTTCGCTCTTACCTGGAGGTTGAGAAACTGAGGTTGGGCGACAAATTGAATATCGAGATCAGCATTGACGAAGCGGCGGAGCGCGCCCTGATTCCCGTGCTTTCGATCCAACCGCTGGTTGAGAATGCGGTGAAGCACGGCGTCGCGGTGCGATCGATCCCCGGGACGGTACGGCTGAGCGCGAGAACGTCGCCGGACGGCGTGGTCATCGAAGTGAGCGATGACGGCGGCGGGTTTAAAAGCGGGGCTGCCTCAAGTGCGGTTGGCGCCGGCGTGGGACTGGACAACGTAAGGCAACGATTGAACCTGTGCTTTGGCGAATCGGCGGCTGTGACGATCGCCTCATCGGAGAGGGGCAGCACGATCCGCTTCTTGGCGCCCCAGCAGCGCGCGACGCCGAAGAGATCGGAGATGCCGGTATGAGACGGCAGGGCGATGCGACGCCCGCTCGGGGCGCAAAGCGACCCCCCGGCGGGGCAAAGCGCCCGGATGTCAGTTTGTCTTCGCCGCGCGAGCGCCGTTCTGTTCCCATCGGAGGGATGAAGGCGGGCGTCCTGCGGGCGTTAGTAGTCGATGACGAACACGTGGCTCGCCGTGTCTTGCGAGAAGAGCTGGAAGCCCAGGCGAATGTCGAGGTTGTGGGAGAAGCCGACGGCGGTCCGGGAGCGCTGGAGAAAATCGCCGTCCTTGAGCCGGACTTGGTTTTTCTCGATCTGCAGATGCCGGAGATGGGCGGCTTTGAGGTGATCCAACACCTGCGCGGCGGCGCCCATGTGCCGGTGATCATTGTGGTGACGGCCTATGACCAATATGCGGTCCGAGCGTTTGATGAAGGGGCGATCGACTACTTGCTCAAACCGGTGGGGCAACCCCGCCTAGTTCGAGCGCTGGACCGCGCCCGCAAATTGGTATCGAGCAAAGCGGCGGCGGCCGAGAATCTGGCGAAGTTGCAGGAGATCGCCGGGGCTCCGGCGTCGCCCAAGCCCAACAAAATCGTCGGCCGTCTGGGAGACGAGTATTATCTGCTTAACGCCAGCGAGGTATTGGCGTTCCAAACCGATGGCGAGCTGGTTTGGATCGTGACGGCCAAGCGGCGCTATTTGGCCACCAAGAGTCTGACGAAGATCCAGGCCAAACTGGAAGGGACGAGCTTCCGGCGCATCCATCGCAATACGCTGGTTAACCTCGACCACGTTCGCAAAATGGCCGCGCTCAGCAGCAACCGTTGGTTGATCACGTTGAACAACGATCAGGAGTTCGTCGTGAGCAAACGCATGGCTCACAGCGTTCGCGAAATCTTGAGCTGGTAGAGAGAATACTCCCATCCCGGCACGGAATGAGCGCAGAAATTGCGGTTCCGCTCATCGGGGGAAATCGCCCGCTCACCGATCAACTGGGGCCGCTTCTAGGAATCGGCTAGGCGGCATCCGATTGTCCTCCCAGTATTGTCTTTATGAGGCAAACTCTTTGTGTCTTTGCGTTGGGCGCCCTCTTTTTCGCGGCGCGGCCGGATCATCTGACCGCGCAATCTCTGGGTAACGCCGGCACGCTGCAGGGCACGGTGACGGACCCGTCGGGAGCAGCGGCGCCGGACGCATCCGTGACCATCGTGAACCGCGTCACGGGCTATCGGCAAACCGATGCCACCGATCTGGACGGCGCATTCCGTTTCACCAACGTGCCTCCGAATCAGTACCACATGGAGGTCAACCTTTCCGGCTTCGCGACCTACGAGCAGGACGTTGCCGTTCGGGGTTCCGTGCCTGTCAACTTGCCGGTCCAACTCGCTCTCGCTGGGACCACCACGAATGTGATCGTGGAGGCGGGCGGAGCGGACCTTTTGGAAAATGTGCCCTACGCCCACAGCGACGTCGATACGACGACGCTCGCCAAACTCCCGATCACTTCGCCGGGTTCGGGCATGAGCGATGCGGTCGTACTGAGCACTGGGTCCGTGGCTGCCGACTCCAATGGGTTCTTCCATCCGTTGGGGGACCATGCTCAGACCAGTTTCTCGGTTGACGGGCAGCCGATCAGCGACCAGCAGAGCAAAGCTTTCTCAACTCAGATTCCGCTGGACGCGATTCAATCGATGGAGTTGATCACGGGCGCTCCGCCAGCGGAATTCGGCGATAAAACCAGCCTCGTCGTCAATGCAACCACCCGGTCTGGTCTGGGCCAGAAGGCGAACGGCAGCTTTACGGCGCAGGCGGCGTCTTACGGAACATACTCGGAGGAAGCGACGCTCGGACTTGGCAGTCCGAAGGTCGGGAATTTTCTCGCCGTCAACATGATCCGGTCCGGACGCTTTCTGGACACTCCGGAGTTGACGCCGCTCCACGCCATCGGGAATAACGGCACCATCTTCGACCGCTTGGACTACGAGCCCACCAGCCGGGACGTGTTCCACCTGAACCTTTTCGGCGCCCGAAACTGGTTCCAGATTCCCAACACATACGACCAGCCGAACCAGGATCAGCGGCAGAAAGTTACGACCTTCAATATGGCCCCGGGCTATCAGCACACGTTTGGCGCCGCGGCGGTATTGACGGTCAACCCCTTCTACCGCCTCGACCACGTGAACTATTACCCAAGCCGGGAAGCGTTCAACGACACGCCCGCGACGATCTCCCAGCGCCGGAGCTTAGCCAACTGGGGCGTCAAAGCCGACGTGTCGTACCTCAGGGGTCCGCACAACATCAAGATCGGCAGCCAACTCATGCAGACTCGTCTGCAGGAGCGCTTCGGCTTCGGAATAACCGACCCCACTTTCAATGCCGTTTGCGTGAATGGCGCCGGCGAGCCGCAGGAACTCCCTTCGGTCACGAATCCCGATAACTGCGCCGCATCAGGGTTCGTCGCGAATCCGGACCTGCTTGTGGGGCTGGCGCCCTACGACCTGACGCGCGGCGGATCGCAATTTCAGTTCGCGGGCCACGCCAACATCAATCAGTACTCGTTTTATGTTCAGGATGACATTCGGCTCGGCAATCTCACCGTCCAGGCGGGTCTTCGCGCGGATCGCTACGATGGAATCGCATCGGACTCTAGTGCACAGCCGCGCGCGGGGCTCTCTTACCTGATTCCGTACACCGGGACCGTGTTGCGCGGATCCTACTCCCGTACTTTCGAAACCCCCTACAACGAAAATCTTGTCCTGTCGAGCGCCACTGGACAAGGGGGACTTGCCGGCAATGCCTTCGGCGCGGCAAGCTTGCCGTTGCAGCCGGGGACTCGCAACCAATACAACGCCGGCTTCGAGCAAGCCTTCGGCGGCTACCTAGTAGTGAGTGCGGACTACTTCTGGAAGTACACGAACAACGCCTTTGACTTCGGGACGCTATTCGACACGCCAATCGCCTTCCCCGTCTCGTTGCGAAAATCCAAGCTGGACGGCGTTTCGGCGCGGATCGCAACACCCGACCTGCATGGCTTCCAGTGGGTGACCACGATGGGTCATACGCGCGCGCGCTATTTCGGGCCGCAGGTGGGCGGTCTGGTTTTCAACAACGATGTGGGCGGCGACGGAGTCTTCCGCATCGATCACGACCAGGCGTTCCAGCAGACAACCCGGCTGCGTTACCAGTACGGGAACAGAGGCCCTTGGGTCTCGTTTGTCTGGCGCTACGACAGCGGACTGGTTGCCGGGGCCGTCGGCAGCTTGGACGATGCCTTGGGCCTAACGGGCGCCCAACAGGCGGCCATCGGCTTTTTCTGCGGTACGAAGCAGCCGTCCATCAACGCGCCTCTTACGGGCGCGGATTGTACGGAAGGGAACTACGGCGCGACACGATTGTCGATTCCCGCGCCGGGGACGGCGAACGACGATCACAACCCGCCCCGTATCGCTCCCCGGCACTTGTTTGACGTCGGCGTCGGCACGGACGATTTATTTCAGACCGAGCGCTACCGGGCGACCTTCCGAGCCGGCATCACGAACTTGACGAACAAGGACGTTCTTTACAATTTCCTTTCGACGTTCAGCGGTACTCACTTCGTACAGCCGCGCGCTTACGAAGTGGCGCTGGGATTCGTGTTCTGAGACTGGCGTCGGGTCGGCCTGGAGCTTTTACTGCGCAGGCGGGGCTTCGGCAGGGGCTTCAGACGGGGTGACGGGGGTAACGTCGACGCTGGCGCCCCCGGGTAGAGGTTGTCCGGCAGCTGGAACTGCTGGGGCGGCCGGCGTGGGAGCTGTTTCGCCCGCGACGCCGCTGCTCTCAATCACGCTGCCGCTGCCGCCTGCTCCGCCGCGAACATATCCTTGCTCGATGCCCAACCAAATCGAGACGATCATGAACAGCACCGCGGCGATCGCCGTCGCCTTGGACAACATCGTCGCCGCGCCGCGCGGGCCGAAGGCCGTCTGCGAGCCCATGCCGCCGAAAGCGCCGGCGAGGTCGGCCGCCTTGCCGCTCTGCAGCAGCACGACGACGATCAAGAACAAGCAGATGATCACGTGGATCGTCGTTAGAAAGTAAATCATTTCCGTTTCGCCCTAAGCCGGCTGATCGTCAAAATGCACGATCTTCGCGAAGTCTTCGGGTTTGAGGCTCGCTCCGCCCACCAATCCCCCATCGATGTTTTCGCAGGACATCAAGCTTCTGACGTTGTCAGGCTTGACGCTGCCGCCGTAGAGAATTCGCATGCCTCCAGCCAGTCCGGCGCCGAATTTCTCGGCGACTTTCTGACGGATGAAGCGGTGCGCCTCTTCGGCGATCTCAGGAGTGGCGGTGCGGCCCGTGCCAATAGCCCAGACCGGCTCGTAAGCAATGATTATACGAGAGAACTGTTCGGGGGTCAAAGCTCCCATGCCGTCCGTAAACTGTGTTGCAAGAACAGCTTCCGTGCTGCCGGACTCGCGCTCGTCGAGCGTTTCGCCGATGCAGACGACGGGCGTTAAACCCTCTTCGAGAGCGGCCAGAGTGCGCTTGAGTACGGTGGCGTCAGTCTCGCCGAAGTATTGGCGGCGCTCGCTGTGTCCAACGAGGACGTGGGAGCAGCCGGCGGCCTTAATCATGGGCGCGGAAACTTCGCCGGTGAACGCGCCTTGCTTCTCCCAGTAGAGATTCTGGGCGCCTATGGCGATACCCGTGCCGCGGACCGTGTCGACGGCGGCGGTCAGGGCAGGGAAGGGAGTGCAGAGCAGGATCTCGCAGTGGTCCGCGCCAGCGACCAGCGGCTTGAATTCGTCGAAGAAGCTCACAGTCTCCGCGACCGTCTTGAACATCTTCCAATTACCAGCGATGACGGGCTTACGTGCCAAAACCTAGTTCTCCCTTCTGTATAACAGTCTTCCAGGGTATCACTGGCGGCCCTTGCGGATCTTGCGGGCGGCGTCGTTGGCCTGGCGGAAGGCCTCTTCCATCTCGGGCGTGCCGAGGGCGGAGCGGATGGAATCGAGCTCGTCGAGAAAGACTTCGAGGGCTCGCCGGATCTCGCCGCCGTTGGCTGCGATGATGCCTTCCCACATTTCGTAAGGGCTCTCGGCAAGACGACTCATGTCGCGCAGACCGGGGCCGGCGACTTCGAGGCCGGGCACGTCGACTTGTTCGGCCACGGAGCGAGCAAGCGTGGTGGAGAGCAACTGGGGCAAGTGGGAAGTCCAGGCGACGACGCGGTCGTGCTCGGAGGGGCCCATAACCTTTTGGCGGGCGCCGATCTTGGCGATCAGAGCGGTAAATTCGGCGACGGCGGGCAACTCCAACACGGCGGGGTCGGCGGGCGTGAGCGCCCAGACGGCGTTGACGAATAGATCGGGGTCGGCGATTTCGACGCCGCGGCCCTCTTTGCCGGCCATCGGATGTCCGCCGACGAAGACGGCCTTGCGGAGGAAGACCTGGCTGGCGGTATCGACGATAGCCGCCTTGGCACTGCCTGCGTCGGTGATGACGGCGCCGTCCTTGGCGACGGCGGCGATGCGCGGCAGGTCTTCGATGATTTGCGGAACGGGCCTGGCGAGAAAGATCAAGTCGGCTGTCGCGGCTGCTTCTTTAAGCGCAGCGGATTCGTCGATGGCCCCGCGGGCGATGGCCTTCTTGATAGTGGCGGGCGAACTGACGCCGATGATGCGTCCGGCAAAACCGTGCTTCTTGAGGGCCAGGCCAAATGAACCGCCGATCAGGCCAACGCCGACGATGCTGACGGTTTGAATGGACATGCCAGGGCCGGTCACTGCCGGCTACTTGCCGATCAGCTGTTGTTGCAGAGCGCGCATCTCAGCCATCACGGTTTCGAATACGTTGTGCAGCGACTCGTTGGGGATGGGGCCGGTATTGGCCTTGTTCAGGTTCTCGTGGACGTGCGCCTCGCGTTCGGGGTCGTGGACGGCGCGGTTCGCTTGTTTCTTCAAAGGAGCGAGTTGGAGAACGGCCTTCGCTCGTTTATTGAGCAGCACGACGATCTCGCGATCGATTCGATCAATTTCTTCCCGCCAACCAGAGATATCTTTCATGCCGATCCCTCAGACCTGCACCGTCAAGCCGCTCTTCAACTCAGCCGCCAGCGCTTCTAGCCGCTGCGGCAAATCCGCCGCGCCTTGGGCCTCTTCCACCACTCGCATGATCGCGCTGCCGACGATCGCAGCATCAGCATACGGCGCAATGGCTTCCATGTGCTCTTTCGTTGACAAACCGAAGCCTAGAGCCAACGGTAAATCCGTTGCCGCCCGGGCGCGTTCGACAAGAGGCAACGCGCCGCTGGCGATCGTGTTCCGCACGCCGGTCACGCCCGCCGTGGAAACCAAGTATAAGAAGCCGCCCGAGGCATCCGCTACTTGTTTTAAACGCTCGGGTGAAGTGGTTTGCGAAACAAGAAAGACGGGCTTGAGGTTGTGCGCCTTCATTTCGCCGAGATAAGGCCCAGCGGCCTCGACGTTCAGGTCGAGGAGCAAGGCTCCGTCGGCGCCTGCGGCTGCGGCATCGGTGGCGAATCGCTCGAAGCCGTAGCGCAGGATCGGGTTGAGGTAGCTGAAGACGACGATGGGGATCTCGGAGTGCTTGCGCAGCTCCCGGATGATCTCCAGAACTTTGACGAAGGTTGTGCCGGCCTTGAGGGCCCGGTCGCTTGCACGTTGTATGACTGGGCCGTCGGCGGTGGGATCGGAGAAGGGCACGCCCAGCTCGATGATGTCGGCGCCTCCGCGTTCGAGCGCCAGCAGCAGCTCGACCGTGCGGTCGGGCGAGGGATCGCCGGCGGTGAGGTAGGCGATCAGGGCGCGCGAGTTTTCCTTGCGCAGCCGCTCAAAGGCGAGGTCGATACGATTCATGCTGTTGGTTCGGACGTGAGCCCTCTAGGATGACCCTTTCGGCCATTAACCCTCAAGGTCGGGCATGTTTTCCCGGAAGATGCCGATGTCTTTGTCGCCGCGCCCGGAAAGGTTTACGAGGAACTTTTGACCCTTTGCTTGAGGGGCGCGCTTCACCGCTTCAGCGATGGCATGGGCCGACTCCATCGCCGGAATGATGCCTTCGGTACGCGACAGCAGCCGCACGGCCTCAAGCGCATCGTCATCGAGGCAATTGACGTACTCCGCACGACCTTCATCGCGCAGCCAGGCGTGCTCCGGTCCGACTGAGGCATAGTCGAGTCCCGCTGACACCGAGTGCGTCAGTGCGATCTGCCCGTCGTCGTCTTGCAGCACGAAGCTGTACGTCCCTTGCAACACGCCGGGCATTCCCCCGGCAAAACGCGATGCGTGGTCGCCCAGCTTTTCGCCGCGTCCGCCGGCCTCGACGCCGACCATGCGCACGTCCTTGTCTTCGATGAAGGGATGGAACAGGCCGATGGAGTTGCTGCCGCCGCCGACGCAGGCGATCAGCAGGTCCGGCAACTTGCCGTTGGCTTCGAGGAACTGTTCGCGCGCTTCGACGCCGATCACGCGCTGGAAGTCGCGCACGATCATCGGGTAGGGGTGCGGCCCCAGCGCCGAGCCGAGCAAGAAATGCGTCTCTTCAAAGGAGGCGACCCAGTCGCGCATGGCTTCCGAGATGGCGTCCTTCAGCGTGGCGCTGCCGGTGTCGACGCCGACGACTTCGGCGCCGAGCAGGCGCATGCGGAAGACGTTCAGCGACTGGCGGCGCATGTCTTCCGAGCCCATGTAGATGCGGCACTTGAGACCGAACAGGGCGCAGACCGTAGCCGTAGCCACGCCGTGCTGTCCCGCGCCGGTCTCGGCGATGATGCGCTTCTTGCCCATGCGCCGCGCCAGCAGCGCCTGGCCCAACGAGTTGTTGATCTTGTGCGCGCCGGTATGCAGCAAGTCTTCGCGCTTCAGCCAAATCTCCGCACCGCCCAGCTGTTCGCTGAGGCGCTTGCAGTAGTAGAGCGCTGTGGGGCGGCCAGAGAAATTCTGATTGAGCTGGGCCAACTCGGCATGGAACGCCGGATCGTCCTTCGCCTCGCGGTACACCGCCTCCAGCTGCTCCAACGGAGCAACCAAAATCTCCGGCATGTACCGGCCCCCATAGGGACCGAAACGGCCTAACTCATCAGGGAGGGTCGGTGCAGCACTGGCCATCTATCCATTCTAGGCGGGAGATTGGGATACCTGTCGTAAGATGAGCGGTTGGCCGAATGGCAAACGTGGCAGAGCAACATCGTCGAGAGGGGGAAAGGCTCCTACCATCCCCGTGTCGATGCGCCCCTGGAGACTTGGTGGATGGAGGTCGCTGACTCACCTCTCCACAACAGCCTTCGGAATGGACGCTATTTGCTGCTCGGGAACATCAGAAGCGCGACTATAGCCTCCTACTCACTGGGGTGTTTCGCTGGGCGGGGCCAGGTCACCAAGTTGGCGGTCGAGACTGTGGAAATCGAAATCAAGCCCAACGGAGTTAGCTTGCGAGACGCTCTGGTCCTGTTTGACCTGCGAACACAATCGTGCGGCGAAGCAAGGCTGGGTGTGACGCAGGTCGTCTTCCGCGACGGGACAATCTGGAAGGCCGCGTGACCACCAGCGGCGTGGATCCTAGCGAGTCGATGCCAACAGCGCTGAGGCGCTCCACTAATCGCGGCATTCCCCATCGGTTGATCCTGCTCGGAACTGGTGAGGTCCGCCGGTTGACGGATTGGATCAATTCGAACGTCGAGAACTGAAGTGTCGGGATCAGCATTGGAAACTCCTCGTCTTTTCAGGCCCGTTCACGGGCCCATGGTTAGGCCAGGGCTTGTAGCCCTGGTTAGATCGGAACGCCCGACCTCTTTCCTCAGCCCGCTTTAGCGGGCTTACCTTCACTTAGCTAGCCCACGAGAAAACGCCGCGCCGATCGGCGTCCGCACAAGCTAGACATCATCGACCTTAGAAGGCGAGCTTGCCCATCAACGTTATGCGGAAAGTATCATCTCGCTCCGCTGGCAGCGATTCTAGCGGCTGCGCTTGCCGGCGAATTGGGCTTCGAGCTGAAGCTGCAAGTTCTTCGGTGGCCTAGCAAGTATTGCGATCGCCGCGCTTTGCGTTCAGCGTCGTTTCTCGTCGTTACTCGAAAGAGTCGCGTCCATCTCAGAGCAGCGGAACACCTATCGTATCGTCGGGGCGAATCCAGGACCAGGCTCAAGTTTTGAGCGGAGGCCCACTACTGAACCGAATCACTCTGGCTAGAATATCGGGAAGACCTTCCGGACCTGACACGCGGGCTCCCCTGAGGGGCTGTACGCCGTCGTCAATGGACGGAGTATTGCCTCCTGCCCGATTGGACGAGCAACAGACTTACATGGTTATCGGACGGATCGGAGACAAGTTACCTGAACGCCGGTACGCTGGCCACGAGCGTTTGGAGTTCTGGGGAAGCTTTACCGCGCTCAAGCGGGCTGAACGAGCCTACGAAGGCGGTGAGGGTGTCCTAGCCGGCACCAGGCATAATTGCACTTCCTAGTCATTAGGCTCCGTGAACGGGTCCTAACGTGTTCTATCGCCGCGAGCGGGGATGTTGAACTGGCTGTGAAAGTGCTCCACCGTTCCTAGGGTCCAACGTCTCGGCGAGGCCTTCCTTCCGAATTACTTCATTCTCACGTGCCCGCACCTCCGCGCCTCCACTAGCCTAGATCGGCTCCAAATCACAAAATCGCAATTTATTTCTACCAACCAAATCAATCACTTAACCCAAATCGCCACCCGAAAAGCTTGACCCGCCTGCTATACCTGAACGTAGAAGATCCCTGGTTGGGCCGAGACACGGCCAGGGACCCCAGCGCGCGGGGTGCAGTGTTAGGGGCTAGCCGTGAGGCCAAAGGAACGGCAGCGTAAGTGCGAAACAGACACTCGGGTCGACCCAAAAGACATCTCCGGCTTCCCCGCTTAGTAGGGAAGTCCTCCCCGTCGTCCCGGCGGACGCCTAAACTGGGGCGCTTCGCCGTTGGTCGTCGGTGAACCTCACGAACCCTGCCCTGCCAATCCCGCCTCGCCCCTCCGCCCGCGCAAACCTCCAGCCGGAGGTCCATTCTCCCTCTAGTAAATCGCCGTCGGCGCCACCGTCGAGCCCGTCGCGCCTTGATCTTCAACGGCTGCACGATCAGCGCAAACTCGTAACGCCGCTCGCCGCCAACTCTTCCAGATTCAAACGCTCCAGCAGATGAATGCCGTGGACGGCCAGCATCATCTGATGGATCGGCAGCGAGACTGCCGGGTCGGGGTTCGGCTGAATCTCGACAGGCTGATTGTCGGAACCGAGCAGCATCGGGTCTTGCGTCACGAGCCACTCCGCAGCGGTGACGCCGATGCCGGGCGCATCGCCCATGAAGCGCTCGACGTCGCGCGTCCAATACCTTCCCCAGCCGGTGTTGATGATCACTGCGTCGCCGGGTTGCAGCGTGAGATTCGCCTGCGAAAGAGCCTGCTGCAAATCTTCGACGGTGATCTCGTAATCGCTCGGCAGCATTTCCACGCCTTTGAGCTTGGCGATGTCGAGCAGCACGCCGCGGGTCATCAGCGTGCCGACGTTCTGCACGCCGAGCTTGGTGAAGCCGTCCCGCGTCAGGGTCTCATCCAAGGGAATGCAGTTGTACAGCATGTTGCCGACCGTCTGGTGCGCGAAGCCGTCGAATTGCGTGCCGACCTGGCCGAGTTCCGTCACGACCAGCTCTTCGTTCGACCCGCGCTGGTTGCTCTGGGGATTCATGAACGTCGGCTTGGGATACATGTCGAAATGCCGAGGCCCGAGCGGCATGCCCGAGTGGAGCACGTGGCCAAGTTCGACCGTCTTGCCTTGGCGAATCAAGCGCGTCGCCCGCAATACCGTCTCCGGCCCCATGTGATTTCCCGAGCCACGCTCGTCGCCCGCGCCCCACTTCGATGGGCAACGGTCGGCTTCGGCCGGAGGGCTCCAGGTTTGTGCGTTGGCGGCGGCTAGGCTGCCAACGAGCGCCAACAACAGGGTCGTGGTTATCCGGTGCATGATTGGAGTCCTCCGAGATTCCGGCTCCTATCCTACACCGGGGCGGCACTAAAGGTGGTCGGGGGTGCGGGCGCTAGGACCCCACGCTTCCGCGTGGGGCTCAGGTCGCTAGACGTTGTGCGGATTGGCGGTTTTGGGACTGGGAGGGGCCAGTCTCTACAGCTAGGGAATGAGGTATTGGTTAACGGTGACGGCAACGGTGTTGAAGGCCGTGTTGATGCCGTTTGCTAGGTCGTTCATGCCGACAATCGCGGCGAAGGCGATCATGGCAAGAATCAGGGCGTACTCGACTAGGTCCTGACCGCTTTCGTCTTTCAAGCGGTCCAACTGGACAAGGATTAGTGCGTATAGACTTCGAATGGGCATTAGTATGATTCCTGTCTGTATGTATGTAGTGCTCCCGAGAAGAGAAGCACCCAAACCTTACTAACAACAGTTGGCGGATAGCAAGCTGCGGCGCGAGCGGGCGTCGGCTAGGGAGCGACGCGCCAAGGGGAGACGTTCTCCCAGGTTTGAAGTTGTTTAGCGGCCCACTCGTTGGTTTCGTTGGAGTGACAACTCGTGCAAGGGTTGGGAACCTTGTAATGCTCGGTCGATGCGGGCGGGATGAACTTGAAGGTGTGGCTGCGGACGTTGATGTCTGCGATGGTCTTGGCGATCTTCGGCATGTGGCAGGCCGTGCATTCGCTGCCGGTGCTGCCGACGGCGTGGTGGGTGTGCTCGGCGAGCGTGCCGCGCGGGCCGGCAGGAGAGTCGGGGCCGTGGCAGGTCAAGCATAGGGCGTTGCCGGATTTGATGGTGTCCGCATTGTGCTCCGTGCCATGGACGTTGTGGCACGACCAGCAGCGCACGCCTTTCGTATACATGACGCTTTCGACGAAGTCGTTGCCTTGCATGCGGTTCTTGTGAGCCGAGCCTTCGGCGTAATGCGTGAAGGACTCTTCGCCGAGCGTGTGTTCCTCAAGCATCCAGGTGTCGCTGAGTTTATCTCCCGGCAAGTAGCCGACCGGCCAGTCGTAGTAGACGCCGTTGAGCGGCTTCTCTTTTGGCTGACCTTGGGAGTGGCATTGGATACACACGTCTGCCGAGCGGGCGATGTCGAGGTGGGCCGGGTTGACGATATTCGTTGCTGAGGGCGCGGCAACATGATTGCCGCCGGGGCCGTGGCACTTTTCGCAGCCGACGTTCCACTCGGTGGGCTGCTTGGTCGCAATGTCGTAGTTGGTTGAGTGGCAGCCGTCGCAGGTGGGGCCGGTGGGACGCTGCATCTGATCCTTGGGGTAGAAGGGCTCCCACCAGTCGCCGCCGGGCTGCACGTAGTAGCGCCTCCAGACTTTGTTGGCAACGTCCCATTGCACGGGGAAGACGAAGTAGTCGTCGCCGATCTTGGTGAAGTAGCGCTGCTTCCACTTGCTGCCGTAAGTGAAGGCGACGTCTTCGGGTTTGAAAGTGACCAGTTCGTTGGGCGTGGAGAAGTCGCCGAGGATGGCCTCGGGATGGGCTTTTACGTCGGTGAGGACGTTGGCCATCAATGTGGTCTTCCAGCTGTCGTAGGTGGCCTTGTGACAAGTCGCACAGGCAGCCGAGCCGACGAAGCGGTTGGCGGTCTGGCCTTGCAGAATCGCAGCCAGGCCGAAGACGATAACAGCCAACGTGACCGTTCTATGCATTTAAATACTCTACTTGAGTCGCTCCCCCGAAGGGCCGCGCCCCGCGCAGGCGGGCCAAGCGCCGCGCAAGCGGGCTAGCGGTAGGTCTTGGTGAAGTTGTTGCGGGGGTTGGTGACGGTGAAGGAGCCGTCGGCGTGCACCGAGAGTTTGATCCAGTGGAAGCCGTCTGCCGGTTCGATGTTGCCGAGGAATTCGGCAGGCGGGTTTTTACCTTCGCCTGCGTTGAGCGACTCGTGAACTTGCCAAATGTCTTGCAAGCCGGGCGCGGCGCTAAGGACGGGCCAGGTTTCGGCGTCAGCGCCTTTGCGCGCGCCGTTGCCGAGGATCATCACCTTCGCCTTGATGGCGTTGACGAACTCAGGGGCGATGCCTTTGAACTGTCCGTGGACGTTGACGTGATAGACGTCGACCGTGCCGATGAGATTCGCCGGGCAGACGAGGTTGCGGGTGTAGTGGGCTTCGAGGTCGGCGAGATCGACCATGGTGAAATCGCCCCACTGGTAGCGCAAGCCGACGGAGTAATTGTCTTCGTGGTCCGTGGGGACGACAGGGATCTGCGGATACTGAGCGCACAGCGGATTCGGGGCGCCGCCGCCATTGATGGGCGCGTTGATCTGTTCGCCGGCGGACGTGAGCACGGTGACGTCAATCCCCTTGATGGGCAGCTTGTCGCCGGGTTTAAGCGTGGTGTGGCCGATCCTTTCGCGCACGGCAGCGTAGGCTTTGAAGCGCTCTTTGTTGCTGTCGGGCATGCTGGGATGAATCTCGCCGTGATCGAGGATGTGCCCGACAGGAAAGGCGGCGACGAGGGCGGGGACGTCGCCGATGTGATCGACGTCGTAGTGCGAAATGAGCAGATAGTCGATCTTCGTGAGGCCCGCGGCTTTGGCTGCTTCGACGATGCGCGCGGTGGACGCCGTACGCTGGCGGAACTCGGGCCAACCGGCGTCGACCAACATCGATTCGCCTGAGGGCGAGACGGTGAGCACGGCTTTGCCGCCCTCGACATCGATGGTATAGATGTCGAGCGTTTGCGCTGAAGCGAATGCAGCGAAGAGAGTTGAGATCAAGGCGAAGCGAATGATGCTCATGGGCGTAGTTCCGGTCGCGCCGAGTATAGCGAAAAGAAAAAGGGGCAAGGGCACTTCGCTTGCCCCTTTCCTGTCAGCTTGAGCAGCCTGCAATTTAAACGGATAGCGCGGCCTGCAGCATGGCCTTGGCGTAGGCCACGTTATAGATCTGCGCCGCGGTTCCGCCGCCGCCCGCGTACTGGTTGCGGATGCCGCCCTCGGCGTTGCGGTCCAGGTCAATCGCGCGCGGGTGTTCGGGGTACAGGCTACGCGGGTACCTCTGGGAGACCAGCTCGCGCATCACCGCGAACATGTTGACGTAGCCTTCATCGAGCCAGACCTCTGTGTAGTCGACGTAGGGCTTGCGCACGATCACGTTGCGGAAATGCACGTGATTGATGCAGTCGCGGTCGCGTCCTAGATGGCGTGCCACGGTGACCGGATCCTCGCCCATCTCGCGGGTTACGCCGCAATCCCAAGTCATGCCGTTATGCGGGCTCTTGACTAGATCGAGATAGTCCTTCCAGTGCGCGAAGGTGTTCATCAGCTGCTCATTGCCGCGGCTCGTCGGCACCGGCGGATCGTTCGGATGCAGAGCCAGACGAACATTGGCCTTCTCGGCTTCGGGGATCACGGCTTCGAGGAAATATTTGGCCCGGTCCAGTTGTTGGGCGCGAGTGGAGGTCTTGGCTCCGTCCAGAGGAGGCAGATTCTTGGATAGCTCATAGTCGTAGGCCGTGTAGCCGGAGCCGCCGCGGCCGACTTGTTCTCTGTAGCCTTCGGTTAAGCGATGGGCGTAGAAGTTGTATTCGATGACGCCAAGACCGGCTTCACCGGCGGCACGGATCGACTGAATCCAGTTCTCAATTTCGGCGTCGCGATTCGGTCCTCCGTGAATGATGTCGTCCATCCCGCCGTGCATGGCGATAAGCACCTTGAGCCCTGCCGCTTCGGCCGGGGCCATGCCCGCCTTGATGCTTTCAACGGTCCAGGGCGCTCGGCCGAAGCCGCCCATGATGTAATCGAGGCCGACCTGCTTCCAGAGGCGCAGCCGCTCGGCGGGGCCGCCGCCTCCGACGACGATCTTTGGGGTGTCGTTGCCCAGTGCGGGCGGCCAGTTCTTCATGGCCTGCGCTTCGGCTGAATCTGGAGTTGAGGCTGCCAATGCGGCTACTCCGGCGACCTGCATCAACTTGCGGCGCGATACTTTTTCAGACATGGAAAGGCTCCTGTTCCTAAGTCGTTGCGATCCAAATTATACGACCCGAGCAGGGATCCCCCTAGCGGCGCCCGTGTCTTTCTGCGCCCAAACGGACCGGCAAACACGATTGGGACCCTTCGCAATCGGGAACGAGCGGTTGCAGCGCACCGACGTGGATACTACTTGGACTGCTGCCGAGGTAATTGTGCGACGGGCAAGTCGAGCGTGCCGAATTGGCCGGTCAATTGGTCGTGCACGATGACCCGGACGGTCTCGGTCCCTGGCGCTAACTCCCAGGAGTAGTGCACCTGAAACGGTTCCTCGGGATGCTCGGCGTTGTAGGGCAACTGTAGCTGTTGCAGCTTCACGCTGAAGGCGCCGTTGGCGGCTTTATCGACGAAGGCGAGTTCAGCGAAGGCAAGCCGCCGATTGTCCTTCGCTGCCTGGAAATGGAGACCTTCGGGGGCGAACTGAACCGTCAGCGAAACTTCCTGGGCGTCTGCGCGTGGCGATAGAGCGCCTCGCGCGTCGATGGCCAGCGAAGTCGCGCTGACCGGGCTGGTGATCGCTGTGTTCCAATCTTGATCCGTCCAGGGTCGTGCGGATTTCGCCTGGGCTTCGGCGAGATAGCCCTGGCTATAACGAAGTTTCACGCCGTCACGGGAGACCTTGACGTCGATGGGACGCCATTTGCCGTCGGGCTCGTCGGCGGCATAGAACCCAATCGAATACGTTCCCTTGACGTCGGCGGCCACGGCTGTGATGCCGCGGGTCATGTCGTTCGTGTGGAAGATGGCGCGACCGCCGGTGATCTCTGCAATCTTCTCCATTGCCGGAAGAGGATCGTTACTCAGATTGGATGCTTGAATTTGCTCTTCGAAGATGCCCGGCCTACCCCGGTCGCGCGTCATGGTGCGGACGCGTTTCGCTTCGTAGCCGCCGCTCGTCGAGGAACCATGATTGCCCCGTGCGTCGACGGCATACAGGGCGACGCCTTGGGTGGCGAGTTTCTGACCAGTAGCGCGCATCCAATCTTCGTAGGATTTGATGCCGCCTCGCGGACCGTTGCCCATCTGGCCAGTGACCGACAGCATCTGAATGCCGCCGGAGATCCAGACCAGACTCTTGCGTCCGGGGATGCCGGCGAGATGGTCCCCAAGTGTTTCAATGGCCGACAGAGTCTGGCGCGTGCGGCGCTCGCTCGATTGCTGATTGGCCATTTGAGCGAGTTCGATCAGCGCGGTTTGGGCGGGGATGAAAGACGCCTGAACGTTCAAAGGAAGTGAATCGATGAAGGCCTGAGCGTCCACGGCCATCGTTTCCACGTCGTCGGTTCTCTGCATTTCGAGGCGCGTGTCAACGCGGGCGATGCTCTCGCGCAACGATGCCGGATCGTCCGTGAAGTCGTGCAGCACTTGGAGTTCGCGGCCGAGTGAATAGATGGCCACACGGGTGTCGGGCGCGAGTTCGCGCATGAAGCGCATCACCTCGGCCCGGGCGTAGATCTGATCTTCCGGCAACGTGTTGAGCGAATCGAGTAGGATGGCCGTGACGTTTCGCGGCGGGCCGGGAGACAGCTCGGGACGGTTGGTGAACGCCCCCGCCGGGAGTTGAATAGATGCTTCCTCTTGCTCGCCGCCCTCAAAGCGGAAGAAAGCCAGATCGCGGTCATGGCCCTTTTCGCGGATCTGTATCTCGTCGGGTTTGAGGTCCGTGATCGGATTGCCCTTGCCGTCGAGCGCGATGACGGTGAATTCGACGAGCGTCGTGCCGCCGCGAAAAACCGGGAGTTCCTCTTGAGCGCTGCCGATAGAGAGCGTCAAAGACGCCGCGAGGAGGAGTTGGACGAAGGGCCGAAGTTGGCTATGCATGACGAAAGGGAACCCGCTGCCTTAGTTTAAGGCGGTCGGGCAGGCCCCGTCGTTACTTCGCCGGCAGCATATTGCGGATGGCGGCGATGCGCCAGCCGTCAGGCTTCTTCACCACCAGGAACGTCGACCACATTTTGCGGGCGGCCTGGTTGGCGGACGCGGCGATCTCGTAGCGCGCGTCGGCCAAGGCAACGTCGGCGGTCACGAAGCGCACTGTATCGACGGTGATGGTGCGGTCGCCGGGGTTGCCCGCCGAGCTGGCGAGCATTCCCTTGACGAGCGTATCTTTGCCGCGACGCCAGACGCCGGTGGATACCAACTGATCGGCGTCGTCGGTGAAGAGTTTTTCGATGGCCTGGGGATCCTGGCTGTCCCGTGCGGAATTGTAGTCGGCCACGATTTGGATGATCGGCGCATCGCGCGCAGGTGACTGCGCCGCTAGGGTCACGGCGAAAAGAACTAATGCGGCTAATCGTAATATCTGCATGAGATCATTCCTGTTAGCGGTTACGAAACTCTCCATACCAATTCTCGAAGGCACTTGCCGACGATGAACTCCAACTCCATGGGCACGCCCGCGCGAATGGAGGTCAGCGGGGCGACTTCTTCGTGGACAATCTCGTGCAGCAGGGCTTGGTCGTATTGCCCTAGGAAGGGCCGTTGAGCGCGAGTCGACATCCATGCCTTGCGCCTGCTCGGGAGACATATAGGCCACGGTGCCCATCGCGGTATCGACCTTCGTGAGGCGCGACGCCTCGGTCAGTCGCGCCAGACCGAAGTCCATGATGGTGGCGTGGCCCTTGGCGTCGACAATGATGTTGGCTGGCTTGATGTCGCGGTGGACGACGCCTTTTTCGTGGGCGGCGTCGAGCCCTTCGGCAACTTGGTGGGCTATGTCGAGGGCCTCTTTGATCGAGAACGGGCCTTGGGCGATGCGGTCTTCTAGCGCCTCGCCCTCGAGGAAAGCCATCGCCAAAAACGTCTTGCCGTCGACCTCGTCGATTTCGTGGACCGGGCACACATTGGAGTGGTGCAGCGCTGCGGCGGCTTTCGCCTCACGCAAGAAGCGCTGCTTGGCCTCTTCATCGTTGAGCAGATGCTGGGCCAGGAATTTGAGGGCGACGGTGCGTTCGAGTTTGGTGTCCTCGGCCTTGTAAACGACGCCCATCCCGCCTTCGCCGAGCTTGGCGACAATGCGGTAATAGCTGATGGTGGAGCCGATGGTCACGCTGGGGGGATTGTAGCCGAATCGCCTGCCTTATCGCTTAGTTTTCAGGCATTTCGAACGGATCGTTGACGTCGGCGGACCATTGCCGAACGCGGTCGATGAGACGCTTACGTTCGGTGCGAAAGCGGTTGTTATTCGCCAAGTTGACTTGTTCGTAGGGGTCTTCGTTGAGGTTGTACATCAGATACGAAGTGCCCTCAAAGGCCACGTACTTCCAGCCGTCGGCCGTCACCACTCCGCGGTAAGGCTTATTGATCGAGTCTCCATGACCAGTCGGAATCACGCATTGCAGATAGGCGGAATCGGGATCGGAGGCGCGGTTCTTAGCGGTCAGACGACGCGAGGAATAGTCGGTCCCCTCCATCCACTCGGGAATATCGATGCCGCACAGACCAAGCGTCGTCGGCGCGATATCCACCGACTGCAACAGGGTCGGGATTCTCGCGTTGGCGCGTCCGTCGTACTTCATCTTCTCGCCGGCGATGATGAACGGCACGCGGATCGCCTCTTCAAAGGGATTCGTCTTGCGGAACATCCCTTGCGAGCCGTGCATGTCGCCGTGGTCGGAGAAGAAGACGATGTGCGTGTCGAAGGCCAGGCCGAGGGCGTTGAGCTTGGCGACGATGCGTCCGACGTTGTCGTCCCAGTTTTCAATCATGCCGTAGTAACCGGCGAGTTCGCGCCGAGCCTGCGCCTGTACACGCTCGACGTTGGGGACGTTCGGGCGCATCTCGAGCTGGGAGGGCAAATGGCGTCCCAAGTACTCGGCCGGCGCGACGTAGGGGTCGTGCGGCGGCTGGACGCTCAGCGCGGCGAAGAAGGGCTGCTGGTCTTGAGCGCGGTCGTCGAGATAGTCAAGAAACAGATCAGTGAGGGCGTCGGTCTCGTACCCTGGCAGGCGGTAGTGGAAGGCGTCGGCGCCCTTGCCGCCGTGCACCCAGGAATCGAACTGGCTGTTGTTGTTTTCGTAGCCGGCCCAAACGTCAAAACCCCCGCGCCGTTCGGGAGGAATAATATGCATGGCCGCGCGGCCCTCGCGCTCGTGGAATCCGTCGACGTGCCACTTGCCGAAATAGCCGGTATGGTAGCCAGCCTGCTGGAAGGGCTCGGCGATAGTCGCCTGGCCGGCGGGCAAGCGGTACTCGTGTCCGGGGACGGTGTGATGCGCCCAGCGGCCGGTCAACATCGTTCCGCGAAAAGGGCAACAGAGCGGAAAGCTGGAAACGGCGTTTTCGAAGTTCACGCCTAGCGTCGACAGATTATCGATGTTGGGCGTGGAGACATGCGGATCGCCGTTGCACGACAGCGCCTGCGCGCGGTGCTGATCGCCCAACAGCCAGATCACATTGGGCCGCCGTTCCTCGGCCGGCTGGTTCGTCTGGGCCTGGGCGGCGGCAGCTGTGCTGGCGAGTGCGGTCGAAGAGGAGAGGAACGAGCGGCGAGTCATAGCGGGTCCATTGTAGGACAACCGCGTTGAAGACCATGCCGCGACTAGATTGAGCGCGTCAGCGATTCGCCGGGCGAATCGTTGGCGGCACGGATAAGCGTATCTGCGAGCCGCCGCCCCGTTCGAGGAGCGTTAGCGTGCCGTTTTCGTAGGTCAGGCGGTCGACGCCTTGGAAGTGGGCGGGGATCTTGGCCAAGAAGCCGACGTAGGAACGCGTCTGGCCTTCGGCGGCATCAATATACCGATAGATGGGGCGGCCGAAAATCGTGCCCTTCTTCACCAGCGTTGGGTACGGTTCATGCAGTCCGGTGGTGCCGAACTCGATACCGCGCGCTGCGGGGACGCCGTTGTCGAGGCGCCGCCAGACGTTGAGCCAGGGATACTCTTCGGTCTGCCAGACGTAGCCGATGAGCAAGCCTTTGGCTGCATTCGACGCCGTCACCCATCCGATGTCTGCATCGATGACGTAGGAGACGACGTCGGGCGTAGGGTCGTTCGTCAGGAGGCGCACATCTGACTCGGTTCCGTCCGGGCGCGGCGCCTTGGGCCACAGAGCAGAGGGCTCCTCCGGGTTGGGCATCGAGCCGCCCCGCGGGTATCCTCTTTCTGCATTCGAGTCCACCACAACGCTCGCGTCGAGAAACGGAGGCCCAATGCTCGCGTGTTGGACCATGTTGTAGATGCGACCGAGCTTGTTCTGGTTGGTAACGGTTTCCTGCACCTGAAACCACGAACCCTCGGGCGCCAACCAAACGGATCGCTCGATTTCGAGGCCGGCCAAAGGCAGGGTCGCCTTCATCTTGGCGGTTGTGGGGCTCTGGTCCACCACTTGCCACTCGACCAGGCCGGCTTCGCCGTGAAACGGCATACCGTTAGCCGCCTCCGCAGCCGAGGGCGGACCCCAGCGGTCGAGGCATAAGAAGTGGCTCATCTGTCGAGGCTTGTTCGTGGGTCCGCTGTTGGCCCAGCGCAATGGGTTCAGCCCTTGGTCGTTGAGTTCAAAGGAGACGATCGAGCCGCCTAGAATGTCGACGACGAGGCGAGCCTCTTCGCCCTGCAAAACGACGGAACGGCGTCCTTCAAAAATCTCTTCGGCGGAGACAATGCTCATAGCGGCGAGGGCGGAACCGGCGAGGACGAAAGCCAATTTGGGGAATCGCATCGAGGTCAGTCTACTCCAAGCGGCCTATTCGTGATAGAAATCCTCGGCGGACATCTGGGCCATGGACGCGCCTGGGCCGTGCCATTGAATCTCGAAGTTCTGCTCGCTTCCAGTCTTCTTCAGCATGTAGATCCGCACAGAATGAGAGCCCGCTTGGAGCATCGCGGTAGCCGAGACTTGCTGTCCCGGTTGATAACCGTAGCCGGCATCGGCAAGCAGCGCTTCATGCAGCCGGATGACGAACGGCCCGTCGGATTGCACGGAAAACTCATACTCGCCGTCCGCGGGCGCCTGGATGATGCCGTCGTAGACTAACATTCCCGCTTGGTTCATGACCGAAGGGTCAGGCAGATCGGCGGTCCCTTCAGCGCTCGGCGCAAGACCTGAGACATCGGAGACCCAAGGGAACGAGCCCTCATAGGCGCTCCAATGCAAGCCGGTCTTCGCCGGTTGCTGCTCGATGGCCGGTACGAGTGCTGAGTCATAAGGACGAGGAGCGCCGGGATCGGGACGCCTCCGTTGCAGAACCGTCTGCTTCATGGAGTTCTGCATGTCCTGGTACTCAGGATTCGTTGCCAGGTTGTCGGCTTCTTGCGGATCTTTGACGACGTTGTAAATCTCAAAATCGTCGTCGGCCGATTGGATGTCGTAGCGAACGCCCGCGAAGTCCCCCATGCGGATCATCTGCATCTGGTTGCGCTGACGTCCGGCGTGGGAGCTGAGGAATTCCGGGTAGCTCGGCGTTTTGCGGCCTTCGAAGTACTCCACGTAGACCGGGTGCGCGACTGAATCTCGTTCGCCTGTCAGCAGCGGCAACAACGAGACGCCGTCGGTGCGCGCCGGCGCGGCGACCCCTGCAGCTTCGGCGAACGTGGCCATCCAGTCGTACATGGCGCTGGGCTCGTCGATGACGCGATTGCCCGCGATGCGCGCCGGCCAACTGACGATGGTCGGTTCGCGCACGCCGCCTTCCCAGACGTCGCGCTTGATGCCGTCGAAGGGGCCGAAGCTGTTGAAGAAGTCCGGAGTGTTCTGGACGTATTTGTCTCTCGGCAAATAGTCCTCTTCGGACGGTCCGTTGTCGGAAGCGAAGACGATCAACGTGTTCTCGTAGATGCCCAGGTCCTTGAGCAGCGTGACGAGATCTCTGACGCCGTCGTCGATTCTACGGCAGGCGGAGGCGTAGCGCTGATAGGTCTCAGGCCAATTCACTTCCGGCGTGGCCGGGTTGTTGTCGTGGTCGTAAGTGGCGTCCTTGTACTCGGGATAGATGTAGCTGTCGACCGTTCCGTTAGCCGTGTTGATCATCTGGCCCGGCTGGCCGGTCCACTGCAGTCCGCCGTCCAGGCCGCCGCCTGCCGGGTAGGCCTGGGTCGGCAGTTCCAGCACGGCGTGGGGCGTGTCGTAGGCGAGATAAAGGAAGAATGGCGATTTCTCGGTGGCCTGCGCTTGTTGGGTGACGTAACGCTTGGCGGCCGCCGTCCACAGATCTGCCGTGTACGCCTTGTCGAGGTCGCCAGCGATGTTGGTATTGTTCTCCCAGACCTCTTTGCTGCCGCGGTAGATTCCTTCTTTTGGGTAGTGCTCATGCCCGTCGCGGTGGCGGATGTAGCCCAGGTAGTAGTCGAATCCGCGATTGAGCGGGTGGGCAGGCCAGTCGGGACCGACCGCCTCTCCGCCTCCGCCTTGAAGCCCCCACTTGCCGATGGCGGCGGTGTGATAGCCAGCCCCTCTCAGAACGGTCCCCAGCGTGTAGCTGTCTTGCAGTTCTTTGTCGAATTGGTTGTCGCGAACGTTGGCGTGTCCTTGGCTGACTCCGAGAAGCAACGACGCGCGCGAGGGAGCGCAGACCGGGGCCGCGGTGTAGTGGTTGGTCAGCATGGCGCCGCCGGCGGCCAGTTCATCGAGTGCGGGCGTCATCTGCCACGGCTCGCTGCGGTCGTTGTTGGCTTTGCGTTGGTTCTGCCAGAAGGCCCCAACGTCGCCCCAGCCCATGTCGTCAACCAGGATGAAAATGACGTTCGGTTTGGCTTGAGTTACTTGGCTCGGTCCGCCGGAATTACAGGCGCCGCCGGCAATCACGGATGCCAACAGAAAGAGTCGTAACGTGGGGATCTGACAGAAGCGCATCGAGGCCAGTCTAGCGATAGTGGCCCACAATCGCCAAGGCAGACGCAAGAGCGCCCGCGCCATCAAGAAAATGACGCGGGCGCGGATGGTTTCGTAGCGGTCTAGTTCACCGCGAAGCAGTAGTAGTGGCCGTTGCCGCCTGTGGCGACGAGATTGGCCTGGCTGCAGCCGCGCGATCCGTGCGCCGAGTTCCAGGAGGTGGGGTTGTCGCCGCCGCCGGTGCGGTCGTGGTGGCCGAGTTGGGCGCTGCCTTCGCCGTTCTTCGTCCAGTCGCCGCAGGTATGATCGGCGCCGTCGGTGAAGCGCGTTCCGTCCAACTGCGAGCCGGTCAACATGTCGTGCTGATTGGGTTTGTCGCTGCGGCCGAGGTTCCTCGTGCCGTCTTCATGAAGCGAGTTTTCCATGTTGAGCTTGTTGTTGTCGCTATGCAGATCGGCGACACTCTTGGCTACCATGACGCCCTTGGCGTTGTACCACGGCCCGGAGCCGATGCGATCTTTCGCGTTGACGGTCGTCGTGCTGAGGTAGGCGTGCCAGGTCTTGCTGCCTTGGCCGGCGGCAGCGGCGAGCGACTGGCAGTGGGCGTCAGCGCCGGCTAGACCGCCAAGATTGGCTCCGTCTCCAGAGCCCACGCTGGTGATGAAGAAGCTCATGCTCGTGTCTTGAGCCATAGCGGGCTGCATGGCGATGCTGAACAACGCGGCAGCGAGGACAATAAAAGTCTTTCTCATAATGCTAAAAGTCTCCTTGTGATCGGCGGAGCCAGCCGGCGCCGCTCACAGCCTACACATTCTACCCGCTGGGGCCTTACGGCGGTATTTGAGCGACGAGCCGGTGTGATGATTCCACCAAAAGCAAAGGCGGACGAACGAGTGAGGTTCGCCCGCCTCAATTTTGAGTCCGGCAACTAAGCCCAGCTAAAGCCGTGCTTCGCGAGCGGCAAAGATCGCACGCGGACGCCAGTTGCAGCGAAGATCGCGTTGCATACCGCGGGAAGTACCGGCGGCAGCGACGGTTCGCCCAGACCTGTAACGGGATTGTCCGTCTTGAGGAAGTGCACCTCAATTTCGGGCGGCGCTTGGGCCATCCGAACTAGCGGGAAGTCATGGAAGTTGCTCTGCACCGCCGCGCCGTCTTTGAAGGTGATCTCCTGCGCCATCAATTCGCTAATGCCGTCGATCAACGCGCCCTCGCACTGATTGATAGAACTGCTGGGGCTGATGATCTGGCTGCCCACATCGCCTCCGGCCCAGACCTTGTGGATCTTGATCTTCTTGTCTGAACTGACGCTGAGTTCCACGACTTCGGCGAAGTAGCCGCGATGGCTGTAGTGGAATGCGACGCCCATGCCGGTTCCGTCGGGGGTCTTGCGGCCCCACCCGGATTTCTCGGCTACGAGTTCGAGAACGCCGCGCATGCGTCCGGCGTCATAGCTTCCCCGGCCGCCCTCGCCGACCATCCGCGGCTCGCCCAATAGATCGAGCCGGAACTGCACGGGGTCTCTGCCGCCGGCATGCGCCAACTCGTCGATGAAGGACTGAATGACCCAAGCCAGCGAGTTGCTGCGTGGCGCGCGCAAAGCGCCGGTCGGGACGCCCAGCGGCAGCAGCGAAATCTCCATCGAGAAATTCGGGACGAACTGCGCCGGAAATTCCGTGGGAGAAATGTTCGCGGCCGCGGCGAATTCCCCGTCCTGGCCGTAGCTGACAAAGTGATTGCGCCAGGCGACGAGGTTGCCCTTGTCGTCGACGCCGCCGGTCAGGTGCTGGAAGCCGCCCGGACGATACAGACCGTGACGCATGTCGTCTTCGCGGCTCCACACGAGCTTCACCGGTTTACGGACTTCTCGTGCGATCCAAGCCGCCTCGACGAGGTAGTCATTGTAGAGCCGCCGTCCGAAGCCGCCGCCCGCGCGAATCATGTGCAGGTCGATTTTCTCTTCGGGGATGCCCATCGTCTTCGAAATGAGCTGCATTCCGAGGGCGGGGCGCTGACTGGTAGACCACAGTTCTAAGCGGCCGTCGTCGTGGTAGTGCGCGGTACAATTCTGAGGCTCAAGTGAGGCGTGATTGATAAACGGGTAGTCGTACTTCACGTCGACTTTGGCAGCGGCCTTCTCGAACGCCCCGTGAAAATCGCCGTCCGCCCGCATGGTCTGCTCGGAGGGCTGCCCGAATCGCTCTTCGGCCTGCCTGGCGAAGCCTTCGCTGCTTTGCGCCGAGGTCGGATGGTCTTGCCACTGGACCTTCAGCTTGGAACGTGCATTCTGTGCGAACCACCAACTGTCGGCGATGATCGCGACGCCGCCGACCAAACCTTCCAGGTTGTCGGTGCCTTCGACGATGAACGCGTCCCGTATGCCGTGCAGACCTTTGATTTCGTCGAGGTTTGCGCCGGCCACTTTGCCGCCGAAGACGGGACATTTTTCGTAGACGGCGTAAACCATGCCCGGCACGTCGACATCGATGCCGAACAGCGGCTTGCCGGTCACGATGGCCGGATTATCGACGCCGGATTTATGCGTGCCGATGATCTTGTAGTTGCTCGGATGTTTCAGGGCAACCTTGCTCAGATCGGGCGCCGCAACTGTCGCCGCCGCGGCCGCCAATTCGCCGTAGCCCAGCGACATCCCCGAGGGGCGATGGATGACGCGGCCCGCCGTAGTCGTGATCTCTGATGCGGGCACGTGCCAGGTTTGCTCCGCCGCTGTAATGATCATTTGCCGTGCGGCCGCTCCCACGCGGCGCATCGGCTCCCAGTTTGTCGGCGTACCGCTGCTGCCGCCGGCGAACTGGCTGCCGTAAAGCGCTTGATCTTCTTCGGCCTGCTCGATCGAAACGTCTTCCCATGCGACGTCGAGTTCTTCGGCAATCAGCATCGGCAGCATAGTTTTCATGCCTTGGCCGATCTCGGGATTCTTGGCGATGATTGTCACCTTGCCGTCCGGGTTAATGCGGACGAAGGGGGTCAATTGTGGTGCTGCGTTCGATCCTTGGGCCGCGAGAGGATCGGCGTACGTCCCCAGCAGCATGCCGCCGCCGGCGAGGGCGGTGGCGCGAAGAAAGAAACGGCGATTCACTGGTCTGGTGGTCATGTCGTTTCCCCTTACTCGCCCTTGGCTTTGACTGCTGCTGCTGCCTGATTCGTCGGGTTCGCTGTCGCCTTCGAGGCGGCAATGTGGATGGCCTGGCGAATCCTGGTGTAAGTGCCGCAGCGGCATAGGTTGCCGCTCATTGCGGTGTCAATCTCGGCGTCGGTCGGTTGCGGCGACTTCTCCAACAAGGCGGCGGCTGACATGATCTGTCCCGCTTGGCAATATCCGCACTGGGGAACGTCGATCTCATTCCAAGCCTGTTGCAGGGGATGCGAACCGTCAGGCGCTAGACCTTCGATAGTAGTGATCTGTTTGCCGGCCACGCTCGATACCGGTGTGATACAGGCTCGCACCGGTACGCCGTCTTGGTGTACGGTGCAGGCGCCGCACATACCGATGCCGCAGCCGAACTTAGAGCCTTTCAGCTTGAGGACGTCGCGCAGCACCCACAGCAGGGGCATCTCTGCCGGTACGTCCACCGTTGCAGACTTGCCGTTCACGTTCAATTTTAGAGCCAAAGGTACAGATCTCCCCACGCGGCCGACTAGCCGGTACTCAAAATTTTACCAGGCGCAGACCGGCTGTTCAGGCTTTTCGGGCGCCGCGCGGCCGACCGAGGGACTAATTGCCGCCGCCATGTGCGAATAAGAACAGGTGGACCAAGCAGAGCAAGCAACGCTAACTTGCCGCCCGTGCCGATAGCCCAGGGGCGGCGCGGGCCGTGATCTCGTGAAGCTTTCCTTTTGCGCATACTTAGTGAGCTAGCGGTTCGGGCCTCATCGAGCGAAACCAAGGATTCACGTATCCTAAGCGGTCAGGGAAGCGTGTCATCTTGAGTGCAGCGCAAGCGTGGGAAGAGCAAGACCGCTCGCCATTGGTTCGCGAACTTGCCGGCCAAGCGTTTGCACGCGCATCCGGCGCGCCGCTTGTCTCAGGCAACCGGGTCCGGCTCTTGCGGGACGCAAGCGAGAACTACCCGCGTTGGCTGGAGTCGATCGCCTCGGCGAAACGCACCATCCACTTTGAAAACTACATCGTCTACGACGACGCAACCGGCAAGCTGTTTGCCGACGCCTTGATCGAGCGCGCCCGGCACGGCGTCCAAGTCCGACTAATTTATGACTGGTTGGGTTGTTTGGGTAAGGCCTCGCACCACTATTGGCGCCGGCTCCGAGAGGCGGGCGTCAACGTACGTTGCTTTAATCCTCCCCGGCTAGATAGCCCCTTCGGCTGGATGTCGCGTGATCACCGCAAGATGATTTCCGTCGACGGCGAGACAGGTTTCGTTATGGGACTTTGCGTCGGAAAGATATGGGAAGGCAATCCTCAAAAACACCTCGACCCCTGGCGCGACACCGGCGTTGAGGTGCAAGGACCCATCGTCGCCGACATCGAGAATGCTTTCGAGCAGACCTGGGAAATGACCGGTGCACCGTTTCCCAAGGCGGACGACCCAGCGCCTCGCCCGCTTCTTCCCGCGGGCGATGTAGCCATGAGAATCGTTGCCAGCGTGCCGAACACCGCCGGCATGTTGCGGATTGATCAACTCGTTTCAGCCCTGGCCCAAGAGCGCTTATGGCTGACCGACGCCTACTTCTCGGGCACGACGACCTACGTGCAGGCTCTGCGCGCGGCGGCGCAAGACGGCGTCGACGTCCGCTTGCTGCTGCCGGGCGCGAACGACGTGCCCATCGTGACGCCGTTCATCCGCGCCGGCTACCGGCCCTTGCTTGAAGCCGGCGTCCGCATCTACGAGTGGAACGGGCCAATGCTGCACGCCAAAACAGGCGTCGCGGACAGCCGCTGGGCTCGAGTCGGTTCGACGAACCTCAACATCACCAGTTGGCTAGGCAACTGCGAATTGGACGCGATCATTGAGGACGAGGGGGTCGCCCGCGAAATGGAACAGATGTTCTTGGATGATTTGCAGCGTGCGACCGAGATCGTGCTCGACGACCGCCGCCGACCGCGTCCGCCTGACGGGCAGAAGGTTCCCCGGCGCAGGCGCGGACCGGGAGGCAGCGCAGGGCGAGCCGCTGCCGGCGCGATGCGCATTGGAAACGTCGTGACCGCCGCGGTTGGGGATCGGCGCGTTTTGGGGCCGGTGGAAGCCAAGATCATGGCGGTCAGCGGCTTGCTCTTGTTGGCCCTGGCAGTCCTCTTCTGGAAGTACCCCAAGGGGATCGCCTATCCCCTTGTGGCTATGCTGATTTGGCTGGCTACGTCCCTGATTGTGCGTGGGGCGCAGCTCTTCTTCGCCAGACGCCGCAGCAGCAAGGTCTTGACGGACGACTCAGACTAGACGGCTAGCCGGTCGGAATTGCGGCCAGGTTCTTCTCCAGCCAGGCTTCAAAGTCTTGTAGGTCAGGATTTAGGGCTCGAGAAACTTCCAGGCTGCGTGCGCCGCAGAAATCACGATTAAAATCACGATTGAACTGGAACATGTTGCCTAAGTCGTCCGCGCCCGGGAACCCAAAAGTCCGGTAGATCTCCGGCGGCACATCGTTGTAGCGGACTTCTTTGCCCAAAGCCTTGGAGAACGATGCAGCCATCTCGTCGCCTGTCAGATGGCCTCCGGCAATACCGACCGTCTCGGTCATCTTCGGCGCGCCCTTCTTGAAAATTCCAAAAGCGCACTTACCGATGTCTTCTGCGGCGATGCCGGGCAGCTTCTTGTCGCCCATCGGGAGAGTGATTCCCAGTACGCCGTCGGGTCCCTTGGTCGGCCCCATGCCGAAGTGTATGAAGTTGTCCCAATAAAAAGACGTGAGCAGAAAAGTCGTGGGAACTCCCTGTTCCGTAAAGAAGCGGTTCGACTCGCCCTTGGCGTCGAAGTGAGGCACCTTGTAATCGTCCATCAGCGTCGGCATGCGGTCGTCCGAGAGCGGAACCCACTTGCGAGTGTCCTCAAGCGTCGACCATATGACGTGCTTCACTCCGGCGGCTTTGGCTGCTCGGGCCATCGCGGCGGCTTGGGACTTTTCCTTTTCGGGAGAAAAATGCGCCCAGTAGAACGTCACGCAGTAGGCCCCGTAGGCGCCTTCGAATGCCTTTCGCAAGCTGGCTTCATCGTCGACATCGACGGCGACGACCTCGGCTCCGGCGGCTGCCAGAGCCTTGGCCTTATCGCTGCTCACGTCCCTGGTGAGTGCGCGAACGGCGAACTCGCCGCTGGGTTCGTTCAGGATTGCCTGAACCAGGCCTCCGCCTTGCGCTCCCGTGGCGCCGACCACCGCTATAATCTTTTTCCCAGTCATGCTGGTTAGCTTACACGACGATATGTGACGCGATACTTCTGTGGACACAACCGGGCGGTTGGGGCCCGCCTAAGATGCCGACAACGGAGTGATCTCGACGGAAACCTTAATGCCGTGTTCGCCGCCTCCAAAGATCACGCCGCGCAGCGGGCTGACGTCGGAGTAGTCGCGTCCCCAGGCGAGCGTGACGTGGCCGTCGGTCGGAACGATATCGTTGGTCGGATCGAAGTCCACCCAACCCAACTCCGGGCAATACGCCGATACCCAAGCGTGAGAGGCTTGGTCACCGACGACTCCGGCCCGCGGCACAAGATAGCCGCTGACATAGCGCGCCGGGCCGCCCAGCGAGCGTAGGCAAGCGATCATGACGTGGGCGAAATCTTGGCAAACGCCGCTCTTGTGGGCTAAGACCGTCGCCACGGGAGTCGAGATGGTTGTCACCTCCGGATCGTAGCGGAATTCGGCGTGGATCTTTTGCATCAGCTCGTGAACGCCGTCGAGATACGGGCGTCCCGGCCAAAAAAGGTCTCGGCCGTAGTTGGCGAGCCGCGCGCTGCGCGGCGCATAGGGCGACACCGCCAGGAACTCCGAAGCTGCAAACTCCTCGTCGGTCTGAGGCGTCGCTAGGCGCGCGGCGATTTGCTCCATGGGACTCGACGCAGTGAAGTCAGGCGGAGTCTTCCGGGTGAGGTATACCTCGCTGGTTGCCGTCACCACGAGCTCGCGGTGCGGCGAGTCCAACTCGAAGTAGGAAACGAGATTACCGTTGTAGTCGACGCGAAAGTCCAGGCTGCGCGGCGTCGGCTCGATGTCGATGTAGGAATTTGCCACGGTCTGGGTCGGCATCGTGCGCGGCTTTAGCATGGCCTGATGCAGCGAGAGCGAGACCGGCTCGGCGTAGTCGTAGCTGGTGCGGTGCATAACTCGCAGCGCGGTCTGTTGGGATGTGCCTGTTCCGTTCATCGGTTTGACATCTGCCGAACGCCCTTCACGTGCGTGAGGTAGTCCTGGGTTAAGGCCACGGATAGTCGTTCGAGGTCCTGCTCGATGCGCACGAGCAGCGCATCCAGTTCCGGACGCTCGCCCTCCTTAAGAAGGCTGAGCTGATCGAGCTGCGACAGTTCAACAGCCGCCAGGGCGTCGGTGATCAATCTCGTCTCGGGCGATCGCCGTACGATCGAAGCGTTCTGCGGCAAAAGGCTGACATGCTCCTTGAGCCGCTGGAGTTGGAAAGCCACGGCGCGCGGATTTGCATCGTCGACTAGCAAGAGATCGATGACTAGATCGGCCTGCATGGAAGTCAGGTAGCGCGAGCGATAAGTGATGGAACTGTCGGCGGCGCGCAAGAGCAACTCTAGCCGTGCACGCTCGTCCGCGGGCGGCTTGACGAGTCCGCACTGCAGCAGGCCGGTGATCTGCAAGGCGCGTTCCAACCGGCGTCCAATGTCGAGCAGCCGCCAGCCGTGTCCGCGAGTCATCGCTTCCATTGCCGATCCGCTGAAGCTGGTCAGCCGCATGACGACGCGATCGAGCATCTCCTCCAGCGTTCTGAAATCTCCGCGATCCTCGAGATACTCGGTTTCGAGACGGCTGATCGCCCGCCAAGCGTCGTCCGATAACCGGTCGCGCAACAGCCAAGCGACGCTGCGCAACTGATGGATCTGCCAGGAGAATCCGCCCTTGCTGTTCGAATGCAGCAGGGCGTCGGTAAGCCCTTTCTGGAACTTCGATCCGGTTGCAGCGGCGGGGATCCGGCCCATTTGTCTGAGCAAGGCTTGAGCGCCCGCCAAAGCCGACTCCGGTCGCGGCGTGGATTCGCCCGACATCAGGTCGAGCGTCGCGCGGAAGATCCGCGCCGTGGCTTCAACCCGCTCGACGTAGCGGCCCAGCCAATAGAGATTCTCTGCCACGCGGCTGGGCAAATCGAAAGTCGCGCGGCTGATGTCGATCGGCTTGCGCGTTTGCGGCACGAGCGTCACGGCCGGTTCCGGGAAAGTGCCGACTACCCACAAGTCCTTGCTCAGGCCGCGATTCGCCATGCTGACGTCGGTCGAACGCGTCGACGAAGAAACCCGGGCCAGACCGCCCGGCATTACCCGGTAAGAGTTGCCGTGTGCAGCAGCGAAAGCGCGGATTACCAGAAAGCGCGGCGCCAGGCCGCTGCTGGTGCGCACCGGCGTGGTTGAGGCCGGCACATACTCTTGTGCGGCGAACGCGTGAGGGTTGGCGCGCATTTTGGCGATCAGCCGCTCACGCCGCACTGGATTCAGTTGACGGCCGAACAGCGGCCGGTCCGAGAGCGCCCGATAGGTCGGCTTGATGACCAACTCCGAAAGATGCTCAATCGCGTATTCGAGTGACTCCGGCTGTCCGCACCACCAGGTCCGCGGACCTTCGAGCTGAAGTTCTTCGCCTAACAGGCTGCGGCCTAAAGCCGGCATGAAAGCCGAAAGAGCGTGCGATTCGACGACGCCGCTGCCCAAGGCGTTGGCCACGGCAACCCGGCCGGCCCGAACGACGTCGAGCAGGCCGGCGGTGCCGTTTGCGGATTCGGAAGTCAGTTCCAGCGGGTCACACGCCGCCGATTCCATCCGTCGCAGAATCATGTCGACAGGAAGCAGGCCGCCCAGCGTCCGCAGGTATACCTTCTTCTCGCGTACTGCCAGATCCGATCCCTGGACCAGCGTGTAGCCCAAGTAGCGCGATAGAAAGGCATGCTCGAAATACGTGGGCGACGAAGGGCCGTCCGTGAGTACGCCGATGCGCGGGTTCTCCAGACGCCGTGCGGCGGTGGCCAGCGAATGCTTGAAATCCTGAAAGTAAGATGCCAGCCGCCGCACGCTTGTCGTGCGGAAGGCCTCTCCCAACGTCTCGTTCAATACCAGCCGGTTCTCCAGTGCGTAGCCCAGGCCCATTGGCGTTTCTGTGCGCTCGCCGATGATCCGCCAGGCGCCGTCCGGGCCGCGGATCAGGTCGACGGCCAGGTTATTGAGCCATACGCTGTCCGGCGGACGGATGCCGTCGCAGGGCCTCAGAAAGCCGGGATGGTTGAAAAGAAACGCCGGCGGCAGCGAGCCCTCACGCACGGTTCGGCGTGGTCCGTAGAGATCGCCCAGCAGCGCGTTCAACAGGCGCGCCCGCTGCATCACCGCTGATTCGATCGTGCTCCAGTCCTCGCTCGACAACACGCAAGGAACGATATCAAGCGGCCAGGGCCGGTCCGGCTCGGCGCCCACTTCCGTCTCTTTCTGCACGTGATACGTCATGCCGTTCTCACGGATGACGCGGCGGCTCTCTTCCACGCGCCGTTGCAGTTCGGCGCGGCCTAGCCCGGAGAGTACGTCTTCGAGCGCCTGCCAATGCGGCCGGACGTATCCCTCTAACGTCAGCATCTCGTCGAAGTGACCTTCGAGAGGCTGGTACGGTGCTGCGACGCTAGCGGCGGACGACAACTCTGACATTCTCCCCTAACTTGCGGCGATTCGTCCTAAGCAGTCGGCCTACGTCTGAGATCGAGGGTCATAGGGAAACGCGGGTTCTCTTCGCGAGGCGGCGATTGCAGTGGTCCGGGCGTGTGCCCGAAGCCGAAGAATCGCGCCGCACGTCGCGATTCGGCTTCGTATGCGTTGATTGGGAACGTCTCATGGCTGCGGCCCCCTGGGTGGCTGACATGGTACGTACAGCCCCCGACCGAGCGTTGCGACCACTCGTCGAAGACGTCGAATACCAGCGGCGTATGCACTTCGATCGTCGGATGCAGGCAGCTCGGAGGCTGCCAGGCGCGGTAACGGACCCCCGCGGCCAATTCCCCCTCTGTGCCGGTTGGGTGCAGCGGGAGGCGCCGGTTGTTACATGTCACCGTATATCGATCGGCCAAGAAGCCGTTGACCTTGACCTGCAGCCGCTCCACGGAGGAGTCCACGAAACGGGCCATGGCGCCGCCCGCGGGCTCTTCTCCTAGGACGTACCAAGGCTCGGTGGCCGAACGCAGCTCCAGCGTGATTCCCGCTTGCTCGATCGTGCCGATGTGTGGATAACGGAACTCCATTTGAGCCGTATACCACTCCGAATCAAATGAATAGCCAGCTCTATTCAAGTCTTGGATGACGTCATTGAAGTCGGCTTGGATGAAGTGCGGCAGCATGAACTGGTCGTGTAAGCGCGTCCCCCAGTTCACTGGATTCCGCTTGTATGGCTTCTTCCAGAAGGCCGCGATGAGCCCTCGCAGCAGCAGCTGTTGGGTCAGGCTCATGCGCGCATGAGGGGGCATCTCGAAGGCCCGCAATTCCAGCAGTCCCAGCCGTCCGGTGGCCGTTTCCGGCGCGTAGAGCTTGTCGATGCAGAACTCTGCGCGGTGCGTATTGCCGGTCACGTCGACCAGCAGGTGCCGGAAGATGCGGTCCACCAGCCAAGGCGGACACGACGGCCCGGCCTCATCGATCTCGCCGAAAGCGATCTCCAACTCGGGCAGACTGTCGATGCGCGTCTCGTCTACGCGCGGGGCTTGGCTTGTGGGCCCAATAAACTGTCCCGA
Organism: uncultured Acidobacteriota bacterium; assembly: GCA_963805925.1. Lineage (GTDB taxonomy): Bacteria > Acidobacteriota > Terriglobia > Bryobacterales > UBA6623 > CAMPKL01. The sequence continues at coordinate 376,245 of CAWDWB010000009.1, read as the reverse complement.
GAACAGATACGACAGCGAGGGATGGTTAATCCAGTAGGTGATTAGACTGCGCAGTAGGTCCGGACGCCGCAAAAACGGCGAATCCGCCGGCGTGGGACCGCCCAAGACGATATGGTTGCCGCCGCCCGTGCCGGTATGTCTGCCGTCGAGCATGAACTTCTCGGCGCCCAAACGGCACTGCCGGGCATCTTCGTAGAGGTTCTCGGTATTCTCCGCCAACTCGTCCCAAGTCTTGGTCGGTTGCACGTTGACCTCGATGACGCCGGGGTCGGGGGTGACTTTCATCGAGCGCAGCCGATGATCTTCGGGCGGCGTATAGCCTTCGATGACGACCTTGACCTTCGCCGCGAGGGCCGCGTCTTCGATATGGCGTAACAGGTCGACGAAGTCTTCGGCGTGACCAAGGGGCGGCAAGAAGATATGCAGCCGCCCATCGCGGGGCTGCACGGCCATCGCCGTTCGCACCACGCCGTCCGCTGATTCGCCTTTAACGGGAACACGGCTGGTCATCGACGCGGCGCCGCCCATCGGTTTTGCAGCGCCGGCCGCCTTGGGCGCGCTCATCGGGTCGACATGCTCTGCGCGCGGATCTTGCCGCGTCGGCAACATGGCGGGTGCGCTCATCGGGTCGCGGAACTCCATGTCCGGAGCATGGCGCGGGTCGATCCAGGGCAGAGATGCTAGCGGCAGCCGCAAACCGATTGGTGAATCGCCGGGGATCAAGAACAACTTCTTGCCCCGCAGCATCCACATGCCCGACTGCCAGACGCGTTTGGACCCGGACCACTTTCTGCCGATCGGCAATACGTAGCCCGTCGCCGCCCCGAGACCGCGGTCGAAGACGCGCCGCATCCGTTCGCGCTCATCGGCGCGTTCGAGGCGGTTGTCTTCGGGCGTAACGTTAATCGGCAGCCGGCCTTCCTGCTGCAGATAGTGCATTGGGTCCTCGTAGGCCGGCAGCACATACTCGTCGCTCACGCCCATTTCGTTGGCTAGCGCCTTAACCAGCCGCTCAGCGTCTTCGAGGCCCCAGTCGGTGTCATCATCGACATCGGCGATCAGCGACGGGTCACTCCACAGCGGGTGTTCGTCGGTGCGCCAGTAACAGGTCAACGACCAGCGCGGCAGAGGTTCGCCCGGATACCACTTGCCTTGGCCGAAGTGCATCAGCCCGTCCGGCGCGTGGCGTTCACGCTGGCGGCGGATCAGCTGCTCGGCAAGCTGCCGCTTCTTTTCGCCCAGCGCCTCCGTATTCCACTCTTCGCCTTCCATGTCGTCTATGGAAACGAAGGTCGGCTCGCCTCCCATCGTCAAGCGAACGTCGCCGCGTTCCAAGTCTCTGTCGATCTGGCGGCCGAGTTGGTTGATTGCTTGCCACTGCTCTTCGGTGACCGGCTTGGTGACCCGCGGATCTTCATGGATGCGGGTGATCGACATCTCATGCCCGAAGGTCGTCTCACACTCGTCCACGGCCCCGCTGATTGGCGCCGCCGACGAAGGTTCAGGAGTCGCCGCGACAGGGATGTGCCCCTCGCCGGCGAAGAGGCCGGAAGTGGGATCGAGACCGACCCAGCCCGCGCCGGGCAAATAGACCTCGGTCCAGGCGTGCAAGTCGGTGAAATCGACGTCCGTGCCGGAAGGGCCGTCGAGCGACTTCACGTCCGGCTTCAGTTGGATTAAGTAGCCGGAGACAAACCGCGCGGCTAGACCCAGCCGGCGCAGCGTTTGCACCAACAGCCAAGCGTAATCGCGGCAGGAGCCGCTGCCCGCTTCCAATGTCTCTTCGCAGGTTTGAACGCCCGGCTCCATGCGGATCAGGTACTTGAGCATCTGCTCCAGGCGCTGATTGATCCCGACAAGGAAATCGGCCGTACCCTTCTCGCTCAGGTCGATGCTCTTGAGAAACTTCTCGAAGAGCGGACCCATTTCGCGGGTCTCGAGAAACGGCCGCAGTTCGAACTCCAGCCAACTGTCGTACTTGAACGGAAACTGCTCCGCCTTGGGTTCCAAGAAAAAGTCGAACGGGTTGATCACCGTCAGTTCGGCGACCAGATCGACTTCGACGCTAAACCGCCGAGTCTTCTCCGGGAAGACCGCCCGGGCCATGTAGTTGGCCTGCGGATCCTGCTGCCAATTGAGGAAGTGCTCGACCGGCTCAATCTTCAGCGAATAGCTCTTGATCGGGGTCCGGCAATGCGGCGCGGGGCGCAGCCGAATGATCTGTGGCGATAGGCTGACAAGACGGTCGTAGTCGTAGATCGTGCGGTGATTGAGGGCGACGGTAATGGCCATGTGATCTCGGCGGACTCAGTAGTGCGCCGCGTGCAGGGGGCGTTCAGTCACGAATAGAGCATGTCGTTTCGGCGACCGGGCTAATCGTTCGGCTTTCTCGGGCGAACGGCCGCTGGTCAGCACTTCATCATACTGCGGTTCGCCGGTTCGCCGATTTTAGTCCCGGCTGTAGGGGAATCGACTTGGCCAAAATGTACCGACGCCCAATAGAGAAGGGGCGGCCAATTTCCCGGCCGCCCCCCATGTGTTGCCTATCGGCCGAAGCTACCAGGGCATCTTGCGGTTGGTGTGCTTGCGACCCTTGTCGGCTGCCGCTGGTCCGCCGCCCGATCCGATCATGACGCCTTCGTCGATCATGTCGTTGACGTCGCTTTCGCGCACGGTGTTGAGGAAAGCGAGGCCGTTCTTCTTGGTGGCGGCCAACACTCTGCCGCGAGCCGCACGCATCTGCGGGTGCAGTTGATCGTTGGTCGTGTGACCGTCGGGCAACTCTAACGAGATGCCCATATCGCCAGGACCCCACTCAGCGAATGCGAGACCGGGAACAGCTGTGACCATTTCGGCGGCAGCGAGAGCATGGCGGTCTTCGACCTTAATGCCCAGCATGAACTCGCCGTTCGGGTTGAGCGGCCACGGATCCGCTTTCGCCATGTACTCGTCGTTGCTCAGACCCCAAATACGCGCGGAATAACCTTGGCTGCCGTTGCCCAGCAAGCCTTCGCCGAGGAAGTCGTTGACCGGCTTCGCACGCGGATAGCGGCAAGCTCGCACCATCCACTTAACAGCCTCGGGGTCGCGCGCGTGGCACAGCAGAATGCCGTGAACGCCGCAGGCGATCGTCTGTTGAACGACCCAGAAGTTGGCCTCCATGTGCGCCGCCGAAACGCCGAGAACAGGCAACGTGCAGACAACCGCAGGCGTGCGGTGACCGGACTTCGTCGGACCTGCGTCCACGAGTCCTTGCATGAAGCCGCGCAGAGCCGTGAAGTCGAGCGGGCCGTGCTCCATCTCGTAGTTGAGGTAGTCGGCGTAGGTGCCGTTCGGGCCGCCTAACTTCTTGCCCTCTTCGTAGCCGCCGCTGCCGCCCGCGTAATAGATGGGCTGCTTGTCGGCGAGAAGTTCAACTGCCTTGTTGACGCGCTTCGGCTTGTAATTCGAGTCTCCCGCGGGCGCCGCGGCTGCGACTGAGGCAGCCGCCGCTGCCAACATCGGAGCTGCGAGGAATTCTTTTCGAGTCATGGGAAAGAGGCCTCCTGCTGAAAGTTCCAACTTCAATATCTTCTGGACGTCTAGATCGTCCGCGCCAAAGGCCTCCTGAGCGGACCCTGACGGCACGATATTATGACACGCCTGCGCATTAGCGGGGTAATCAAGCGTGAGCTTTCACCCCCAAACGGCAACCTTTAACGTTCACAGTCGCGCCCAAGCGGCCTCGAAGAAGAGAAGCCCGCCGCTAGTCGTGCCGCAATGCCGTCATCGGCTCCACGGCCGCCGCGCGGCGTGCCGGCAGATAGTTCGCCGCCGCAGCGCACAGCAACAAGAACGCCGCAGCCAACACGAACGTCAGCGGATCCAGCGCTTCGACCCCGAACAACTTCGCCTCCAGCAATCGGGTCATCGCCGCCGCAGCCCGCCAGACCGACGACGCAACCGCCAAGCACCCAAGGCGCTGCTCGCCGAAAGACCATCGAGTGGATATCGGATTTCTGCGCGCCGAGCGCGATGCGCAGTCCGACTTCCTGCGTCCGCCGCGTCACGTCGAACGAGATGACGCCGTACAGGCCGATTGCGCGTGATGACCAGCGACAACAACCCGAACGTCGTCAGCAAGCTCGACATCGCTCGCTCTTCAGCCAGCCGCCCTTCAACGACGCCATCCATCGTCTCGATGCCGTCTACGAGCAGGTATGGATCCAGCCGCCGGACCTGGTCTCTGATGAGAGTCGAGAAGGCTTCTAAGCCCATCGCCGTGCGCACATAAACGCTCATCTGCGGCAGCGCCCAGCGGGATTGCCGGTAGGCAAAGTAGTATTGCGGCTCCGGTTCGCTCCTCAAATCCGAATACTTGGCGTCCGCTACCATACCCACGATTTCCGCGTCATGCACACGCAGCCCGATGGGACTGCGTCCCTCGAAAAACTTGCGCGCAAAGGCCTCATTGACGATCGCGACGCGCGGCGCTCCATCGGCATCCCGTGGCGAGAAGTCCCGGCCCGACAGCAAGGGAATGCCGAGTGATTCAAAGTAGCCTTCGCTCACCAACGTGAACCAAGCTCGCCCCGCGACCGCGTCGTCGCCGCTACCCTCTAACGGCTGCGAATCGACCGCGTAGGACGAGCCCAGGGTTCCAAATGCTGAGTAGCCCACGCCCTCGAAACCCGGTTGCGACTGGAGGCTGGTCAGCAATTGATCCAGAATCGGTCGAGCCCGCTCGCCGTCGTAACCGCTGACAGTCAAGTTCAATTGAGCCTTGATCCGGTGGCCTCGATCGATCCCCATGTCTTGCGAAAACAGATTGTCGACGGTTTGAATCAGGAGTCCTGCGCCACACCATCAGCGGCAGACAAAGCGCGAGTTGCGCAGCCGTCAGCCACCCTCGAGAACCGAGCGATCCTCCGCTTTCTCCGCCGAGAACCGAGGCTGCCCCTCAGGGCCGAGAACAAGGGGATTCGCGAGGCGTCCACGGACGGCAGCGCCGAGAAAAGCGCCACACACAGGACCGACACGGCGAACGTGTAAACGATCACAGCGCCATCCGGAGCGGGTTCAAGGAAGCGTGCTTGTCAGCGCTAATGCCGAAGTAACGCCACGATGCCAGGCAACGAAGAGTCCCAACACGCCGCCGATCAGCGCCAACAGCAGCCCCTCCGTCAAGACTTGCTGAACCAGCCGCCGCCTGGAAGCGCCCGTCGCCAAGCGCACGCCGAACTCGTGTCGTCGCCGCAAGCCTCGTCCCAATAGGAGGTTGGCAACGTTCGCGCAACAGATCAGCAAAACGAGGCCCACGGCGACCGACAACGGGATGAACCGCGCGGCGTAGGAGTCACGCGTCGCGGGATTGATCACACCGGCGGGACGTAGCCGTACGCGCTCGTCCTCCAAAGCTCTCGTAGTCGCGAGCGCTGCGGCCCCTCTTTCGTCGCGAGACGTCTCTTCCACCAAGCGTCCGTGGGCGATTGTTGCGCTTGCCTGTGCTTGTTCGAGCGATATTCCATCGCCCAAGCGGCACAGGATCTGCACCCAGCCGTTGTCTGCGGATTTCCAATCCGCCATCTGCAACAGCGGCTCCGCTTGGTCAACGGTCAGCCAGACGTCCGTTCGTCGCGTGAGGTCCGTGCCGACAAACCCCGCCTCGGCAATGCCGACGACGACGTACGGTCTGCCGGCCAGCATGATCGTGCGACCTATGGCGGAGATGTCCGACCCAAACCGTTCCTGCCAAAATCCGTAACGCAATACAGCGACCCGTCCATTGAGTCCCGCTGAGTCGTCTGCGTTGAGCAGTCGACCCAGGGCCGGCTTCGTTCCGAGCAGAGAGAAATACTCGGCCGACACAAGATGGGTTAGGACGAGTCTAGTTTCCTCGCCGGTCGTCATGCTCGCGAAATAACTGCCGACAGCCGCCACGCCGACAAACGAGTGGGCGCCTTCCTTAAGCAGCTCGTACATGCGAAGCGACTGCGTATCCCACCAGTCGCTGGTCCCGTCGTCCGTCCCGAACCAGACTAATTCTTCGGGGTTGCTTACCGGCAGATCGCGGAGGAGTAGGGCATTGATGAAGGTGAAAATCGTCGCACTGCGCCGATGCCGAGCGCCAGCGTCAGGACAGCAACCGCCGTGAAGCCCGGGCTCGTCGCAACCCTCGCGCCGCAAATCGCAGGTCGCGCCAAAGATCGTCGGCCCAGCGAAAGATCCAAGCATCGCGCGTGTACTCGCGCACTGCCGCCTGTGAGCCCGAACGACTTGCGCGCTTCCCGTCGGGCGGCAGCAGGCGAGAAGTCCTTCGGCGATCAGTCGCCGCTCTTTCTCTTCGAGATGGAAGCGCAGTTCTTCGTCAATTTCCGGCCGGGCGAGGGGCTGCGACGCCTGAACCAACTCATGCGTCGCTCCGCTCAAGGAACAGCGCGATGGCCGAGGACAAACGCCCCCAACGCGCTAATTCTTCTTCGAGATGCTTGCGGCCCTTGCGCGTCAGCTTGTAGAACTTGGCGCGGCGGCCCGCCTCGGTCTCGCGCCACTCCGCGGTCAGCAGCTCATCGCGCTCCAGGCGGTGCAGGGCAGGGTAAAGCGAGCCTTCTTCGACTTCCAACTCGCCTTCGGACCAGGCTTGAATTTGCGCCGTGATGCCGTAGCCGTGCAGCGGCTCGCCGCGCAGCGTGCGGAGAATGAGCAGGTCCAGTGAACCCTGTAGTTTGTCGCGCCGCGCCATATCCCTAGTCGTCTAGGTGAGAATGGCGCAACGATACCTAGATGTCAAGGGGAAAGACCGCTACTCGGGGAAGAAGTCGTGCAGGGCCGCAGCGATGACCTTCTGCTCGAACTGCTCTAGGCGATGCACGAAGAAGTGATCTTCGGCCTCGACCCACTCGATCAGCTTGGGCTCGGCGGCGGCGGCGAAAACCTTCTCCATGTTTGCGCGCGAGCCGTGTTCGTCATGCGTGGAGTGAATGAAAATCTTGGGGAACTCGCACTTCGCCAAGAACTCGAAGCCGCCGCGATCGGCCGGCAGGCCTGCCGCGATGAAGCGTTCAAAGCATTGTCCTTCCAGGCGACGCGCAGGCCGACGTTCGAACCGAACGAGAAGCCCGCGCCGATGATCGGCAGGCCCGGATAGCGCTTCTTAGCGAAAGCGACGACCGCTCGAACATCGTCCTGCTCGCCCTTGCCCTCGTCGTGCTTGCCTTCGCTCAGCCCTGCGCCGCGGAAGTTAAAGCGAATCACCGCCGACCCGGCATTGCGGATGCCGCGCGCGAGTCGAAAAACAACTTTGTTGTGAAGTGTCCCGCCGTGCAGCGGATGCGGATGGCAGACAACGGCAACGCGTTCGATGACAACGCCGTCCTCTGGGCCCTCGTGCAGGGCCTCCAGCTTTCCAGCCGGACCGTCAATGAAAACGGATTCGAGAATTCGAGCCATGTCGAGTGTTTAGTTGGATCGATAGTTCGTGAACTGCATGTCGATGCCGAAGTCTTGATCTTTGAGCGCCGTCATGGCAGCCTGCAGATCGTCGCGGCTCGGGCCGGTGACGCGAACCTGATCGCCTTGGATCGACGCCTGAATCTTTTTGAGCTTGAGGTCCTTAATCTTCTTGACGATCTCACGGCCCTTCTCGACGGGGATGCCTTGTTGCAACTCGACTTCTTGCACGACGCTGGCATTCGCGGCGGGTTGCACCTTGCCGTAGACGAGGCTCTTGAGCGGCACTTTGCGCCGGACGAGTTTCGATTCGAGCACGTCGACGACTTGCTTGAGCGTGTACTCGTCTTGACTGCGCAGCGTCAATTTAGGCGCGGCGGAGTCGAATTCGATGGAGCTTTTCGTCGTCTTCAGGTCGAAGCGAGTCAAGATCTCTTTGCTTGCTTGCTCGACGGCGTTTTGGACTTCAGGGAGCTCGATCTGAGAAACGATATCGAAGGAATTTTGACCAGCCATTGATACTTAGAGTTGCTTGAGCCTTTCCAGAACTCTTTGTGTGAGTGTATCAACCAATGTAGGCATTGCCGCAGTTAATACTTCGTTGACCGCCTCGCGAACCAACCGTTCGCGACGATCTTCGTCCTGGTCGTCGCTGAGCGCGGCTTGCACGGCAGCCCCGAATGGATCGAGATCACTGCTGCTTTCCGATGAAAAATGAGCGCCCGGTTCGGGCGCGTCAGACAGTTCGACCGGCCCGGTCGAGCGATCGAGGACGCGCAAGGACGCGACGGGTTCGGTGTCCCGCACCGTCTCCGTCGCCCGAGCTTCGCCGATGAGCGATTTGACGGTGTCGATGAGCGAGTAAGCGTCGAGCGGCTTGTGCAGCACCCCGTCCGAACCGGCAGCTTCGGCTTGCGCGGGATCGAACGGCTCTAGGGGACCGGCCAAGAGCACAACTTTAACGTGATTGAGCTTCGGATGCCTCTTGATGCGGCGGCAGACTTCGAAGCCCGAGGGCCCCGGCATGCGCGTATCGACTAGGACTAGATCGGGCTGATTCTCCGTAAGGTACTGGAGCGTTTCGTCGCCGTCGGACGTCGTGGCGACCTCATACCCCTCTTGGCTGAGGATTTGACGGCCCATGCGATGAGCATGGGGATTGTCGTCCGCAATCAGTATGAGGCTCACAGCAAAGGCTCCGAGCGCCCCTCGCGGTCCATATATGACCCCGGCGCGTCCGTAGCTAGTGTAACCCGGAAAGTTCTAGTACGGGCTACGGTATTCAGATTAATTCTGAGGCGGAGCCGGTTGATTCTGGCGAGCGTCCGGTTGGGTGTCGATGGCGCTCGGGCCGTCGATTGTTTGGACGCCGACGTCGGCGCTCGGCTGACCGACGCCGACCGAGGCGGTGGCGCGGATGCCCGGAGGCGTCGCCGGCATAAGGGTCGTGCTCGCCGGTTCTCCGACTTTCGCAGCCATCCTCAAGTCGGGCGCTGAACCAAAGATTCCAAAGGACTTAGCCCAGAATCCCTTGTAGTCCCGGTGCTCGACGTTGTACTTGTTGATATCGAAGCGCTCCGGATCGGGGCTGGGAATCGGGCGGTTGAGATTGGTCAACTTCTCTTTGGCTGCATCCACGTACGTGCTGAGCGGGTAGTCGCGGACGATCTTGGTGTAGGCGTCCACCATCTGCTCGGTGTACTGCTCGCCCATGCTCTCGTAGGTCTCGCCTAACCGCCAGAGTGCATCATCGCTGTTGCTGAACAGCGGGTAGTGCTCGGTCAGGGTCTGCAGGCGATTGGCGCCGGCGCGATAGCTGCCCTTGTCTGCGTAGTAAGTGCCGACGCGATACTCTGCTTCGGCGATGATCTCTTGCACGTCGCGCAGCTTCTGTTCGGTCTCCTTACGGTAAATGCTGTTCGGCCACTGCAGGATCAACTGGCGGCACTCCTGGTCGGCGCGGATCGCGTGGGTGTTGTCGCGGTCCGGCTTGACCATCTGATCGTAGTGAATCTCGCAGATCCGCTTTTGCGCTTCGGCCGATTCTTCCATCGAAGGGAAGAAGGTGATGAAATCGTCGTATTCCGCCTCAGCCTGCGCCAGCGAACTGCTGCCGCCTTGCTGGTACCAGCTGTCGGCGATCGCCAGCTTCGACTTGGCGATGTATTCGCTGTCCGGGTAGGTGTTGATCAGCGTCTGGAGCTGCAGCCGGGCCACGTCGTAGCGTTTCTTCTCGATGTAGTTGATCGACTGATCGAACAGCACCTTGTCGGGCTGTTGCGAGTTGGTGGCGATCGGGTTGTCGTACGGATTGCGGCCGCAACCGGCAAGCGTCAAGAGCGCCGTAAAGGCGAGTCCGAGAGACGTGACACAGGCGAGTCCAAGAGAATTGCGAGTCATAGGATTGTTGCTAGACGTGGATGACGTGAGCGCCTGCGATGCGCTCCTTTAGAGATTCTACGGCTTGGGCCGGGTCAGGGGTTCCAAATATGCTGGATCCGGCGACAAAGATGTCGCAGCCGGCACGGGTCAACTCGGCGATGTTGCTGGTATCGACGCCGCCGTCGACTTCGATTTTGAAGCTCAAACCGAGCGCCTGGCGCAGTTCGGCGAGCTGTACGATTTTCGAGAACGCCAGCGGCAAGAACTTCTGTCCGCCGAAACCGGGGTTGACGCTCATGACCAAGACCAGGTCGACCATGTCGAGGACGTGATCGAGCGTCTCGACGGGCGTTGCCGGGTTGAGAGCCACGCCTGCCTGGGCTCCATGGTCTTTGATGAGTTGCAGGCTACGGTGCAAGTGGCGCGTCGCTTCCTGGTGGATGGTGACGTTTTGGGCGCCCGCCGCGATGAACGCAGGGGTAAACGTGTCCGGGTTGTCGATCATCAGATGGCAGTCCAGATAGAGATCCGTAGCCTTGCGCAGCGAGGCGACCACAGGCACGCCGATGGAGATGTTCGGGACGAAATGCCCGTCCATGACATCGACGTGGATCATCTTGACGCCGGCGCGCTGGACAGTCGCGACGTCTTCGCCGAGACGAGCGAAGTCGGCCGACAGGATGGAAGGCGCGATTTCAGCCATCGAATCAATATTATAGCGGCTGGGCAGTTAGTTTACCGCGTGGACAACCGGGGACAAACATGCGGCGTGCGTTGTCTTGCGGCGAATGGCCGACTCAATCACTGCAGATTATGCGGCGAATGAGTGGTACAATCACCGCAGGTTATGCAGCGAAAGTATATTCATGAACTGAAGGGCTGGCCTCGGATGATTTGGGACAGGGAGCGGCTGGCGGAGCCGTTGGCGGCAGTGCGCCATCGGCAGGGACGGCTGGTTGGACATATGGAGGCGTTGGGGTTTCCGCTGCGGCAGGAGGCTGTGTTGGAGACGCTGACGTCGGATGTGCTCAAGAGCAGTGAGATCGAGGGAGAGCGGTTGGATGCGGAGCAGGTTCGTTCTTCACTTGCGCGCCGCCTGGGGATGGACGCTGGCGCCCTAAACCGCGCGGACCGTGACGTGGAGGGCATTGTGGAGATGATGCTCGACGCGACCCGCCGGTACGACGCGCCGCTGACGGCGGAAAGGCTTTTCGGGTGGCAAGCGTCGTTGTTCCCGGCCGGACGCACCGGGGTGACGAAGATTCGCGCGGGCGCTTGGCGGGACGATGCGGTAGGTCCGATGGAAGTTGTGTCGGGACCGATTGGGCGGGAGCGGGTTCACTTTCGTGCGCCTGCGGCGTCGCGACTCAATCGGGAGATGCGGGCCTTCTTGGAGTGGTTTAACGAAAGGCCGGGCATGGATCCTGTGATGAAGGCCGCACTGGCGCACTTGTGGTTTGTGACGGTGCACCCCTTCGACGACGGCAATGGGCGCATTGCACGGGCGATCGCGGATCTGGCGTTGGCGCGGTCGGAGGACAGTTCGCAAAGGTTCTACAGCATGTCGTCGCAGATTCGACAAGAGCGGAGCGACTACTACGACGTGTTGGAGCGAACGCAGCAGGGTACGTTGGACGTCACGGTTTGGATGGAGTGGTTCTTGGGCTGTTTGGGCCGGGCTATCGGCGGTGCTCAGACGGCGCTCGGCGCGGTGTTGGCGAAAGCGCGGTTTTGGGAGTCGCTGCGGGACGTCGCACTCAATGAGCGGCAGCGCCTGGTACTCAACCGGCTGCTCGATGGTTTCGAGGGAAAGCTGACGACGTCGAAGTACGCCAAGTTGGCGAAGTGTTCGCAAGACACGGCGCTGCGGGATATTTCGGCGCTGGCGGAGTACGGGGTGCTGCTGAGGAGCGAGGAGGGGGGGCGGAGTACGAGTTATGCGTTGAGGAAGAGCGGTTTGGATGATGGGCGCTAGGCGGTCGTCGCCTGGGGCTGGAAGAGTCGTTGGGTTCTTTGGTTCAGCAAGACCCACAGGCCGTACATCCCTAAAACTCCGAGTGCTGCGCCGAGGGCGAGAGTGGGCACAGGAGAAGGGTACAGAGTGGCGGCCGCGCCGATCGGAATGGCAGGCAGCAAGACCATCGAAAGAACAATCGACATTGCGCGGGCCCAGGGACGCATTCCGAGCAGGCCGATCCCGCCGACGATCATGAGCGTTGGGATCGCCAGCCCGATCAGTGCGCCAAACACTGCCAGAATTACCCAAATCGCTGCCACGACAAAAGCGAAGCTGCCTTGAGAGGAAGTCGGGAAGGAACCGATCGACGGATAGATCTTCACCGCCCCGACGTAGCCGGCAATGATGCCGATGGCGAGGTAAAGGAACCCGAGAATGCGGATGTGCCATTTCATGCGCTCTTCTCAGCGTAGCCGGTTGGACGCCACGCGGCGGCGATTCGTTAGACGAGGACTACACTCAGAATACGAATGTCCACACTTTTGCGGCGGCTCACATTGAGTGCAGGCATTTCCTTGGCGCTCATTCAACTGGTTCCCTATGGACGCAGCCACGTGAATCCTCCGGTCAGGCAGGAGCCGGAGTGGAACAAGCCAGAGACGCGGGCGCTGGCTAAGCGGGCTTGTTTCGATTGCCACAGCAATGAAACGCGTTGGCCGTGGTACTCCAATATCGCGCCCGTGTCGTGGTTGACGCAGCGCGATGTCTCCGAGGGCCGCAGCAAGATGAACTTCTCGGAGTGGGAGCACCCGACGAAAGACTCCAAGAATGCGGCGAAAGAATTGCGTGATGGAGATATGCCGCTTTGGTTTTACCTGCCGCTGCATGCGGAGGCGCGGCTGACTCCGGCCGAGAGGCAGACGCTGATTGCAGGGCTTGAGGCGACCGTTGGAGTGCCGGATGAAGAGCATCGCTGAGGCCTTTGAATCTGCGGTCGCGGTTCCTCTACGTTGTGGCGCAGCCAGCACTCTAGTTTGCCGAACGTAAATGTGCCGGCGTTGTGCGTTGAGGTGCGGCGTTCTGACGGAGTTGGGGTGTAGGTGGTGAAGAAACCGCTCCCTGACGGTCGCGGCTCTGTTGCGCTTGGATATGCGCATTGAGGTTGGGGCGAGGTTTGGCCCTGAGATGGAGTTTGCTCTTAAGCTCTGAGTAAACCGACGTCCGACGGGCTTTCTTGCCGTAAAACAAGAAAACCCGCCGGAACGGCGGGCGGATTCCCTTCCAAGCGGGGAACCGGAGATGTCTTTGGGTCGACCCTAGTTTCTGTTTCGCTCTTACGCTGCGGCTCTTCTGGCTTTGACCGCGCGCCCGAGACCCTGTAACCGATGCAGCGGCGCCCCTGGCCGTATCTCGCCTAGCCAGGAATCTTCTAATTCAGTTGTAGCATGCCGTGTCAAGCGTTCCGCCCTAGCGTGGTGCAAGGAACCGTGCGTTCATCCAGTCGCGGGCGTGGTTGTAGAAGTTGTTGACCGTGTTGGAGTATTGGCCGGGGGTGGTTTCACACGCGGTGCAGGGGCGTTGGCTGTGGACGGCGCCTTCGATGACGATGAATTCTTTGTCTTCGCTTTTGGCTAGTTCGTAGTGGATTTCGTTGTCGCGCACGAAGTAGTAGCCGCCCATCGGCGCCACAAGAATCGGCGCGGAGATTTGTTGGACGGCGCAGGGTGTTGAGTTGTTCGATGAGCACCAGTCGATCTTGTCCATCGAGTCTTGGGCGCGGATGGCGTTGGTCGAGAGGAACGACTTGATAGTTTGCAGGCGCGTGTTGTCGAAGCTGGTGCTGGTCCCGCCGGCGCTGGGGACGCGGACGCTGCGGACGATCTGTTCAACGATGCTGCCGTCGTTCTTGAGCAGGCGGCGAGGATGCGCGGTTGTGCCGTGGATGGATGTGTCCATTTGCATGAGGCGGTAGCCGGAGCCTTGGACGATGGGGAAGTAGTCGTCGTCGGAGTAGCGATAGGTTCCTGCTTTGATCGCGGCGAGCTTGGCTTGGGCTAGGCCGATGAGCTTGTTCATGCGGGCGGCTTGGGCGGCGAAGTAGCGCGTCTTGAATTCGTCGGAGTAGTGCGAGCCTTTGGAGTCGTAGCCGTTGGCGGGGTTGAAGGCGTCGAGCGTGGAGTCGAGTTGGGGCTCGGCGTTTTGGTCGATGATCTCTTCGTCGTTGGTGACGGCGGGGTTGATGCTGCGCAGCACGTTGACGGAGTTACCGGGGTGGGCGTCGACGAGGATTATGCCGTCGGCGGGCGGCAGGTTGGCGAGCGAGTTGTCGCAGGGGATGATCTTGTTGGCGCCCTCACAATACGACGGGCCGTTCTCGGCGACGGCTTGATAGAAGGTGGTGGTGGGGCCTCCGCCGCTGTGTCCCCAGAGCACGACTTTTTGGATGCCGGGTTGCTTGCGCAGGAACTCGACGCCGGTCTTCACGTCAAGGGCGATGTCGTTCCACCAGACGGCGGCTTCGTTGTTGTCGAAGCGCGGGTTCATGCAGAGGACGAGGAAGCCGCGCTTCGAGAGTTCGGTGCAGGCGAGGGTTTCCATGAAGTTCGCGGTGCGGTGGATGACGAGGACGCCGATAGAGGGCGCAGGGCCGGAGTCGGGAGCGTAGAGGGCGCCCTTGGTGTCGCTGGGCGAGAAGGGGATGTAGCGCGGGTTGGATTGGGCGAAGAGGGTTGCGGCGGCGAGGAGGAAGAGGATGAGGCGCATGGTGCTAAAGCAGTTTAGTGTAAGCCCGCTTGGGAGGGGAGCAGAGTGGTTCGATGCCAGGCCCAACGGGGCGAGAAGATCGCTCGCTGCCGGTCGCGGCTCTGTTGCTCTCAGGCTGGCGGTGGTGATTATTCGGGCAAGGCAAACGCGATGATATTGCCGCCGGAGGGGGTGCCGCCTTTGCCGCCGCCGGCGGAGAGGGCGATGAATTGGCGGCCGTTGACTTCGTACATGGCCGGGGTGGCGGAGTTCGAGTTGGGCAGGGTGGTTTCCCAGAGAAGTTTGCCGGTGGCTTTGTCGAAGGCGCGGAACTTGCGGTCGTGCAGCGTGGCGCCGATGAAGAGCAGACCGTTCTGGTGACGATGGGGCCGCCGTAGTTCTGCGAGCCGGTTGTGGCCGACTTCGCTCGACGAGTTCGGGGTATTCGCCGAGGGGGATTTGCCATGCGATCGTGCCGGTGTCGAGGTTGATGGCGTTGAGCGTGCCCCAGGGCGGCGTGAGGATCGGATAGCCGTCGGCATCGAACAGGCGCGTGTAGCCGCTGTGACGGTAGGGTAAGTCGAAAGGCGACGCAGGCGCGGAGACGGCGGTGGTCGTGTCTTTGCCGGTGATCAGGTATTGGGCGATGGCGGCGATGACGGGTTCGCCAAGATGGGCGAGGGCCGGCATGCGTCCGGAGCCCTGGGTGATGATGCGCGCGATGTCGGACGCAGTGGAGCGCTTGCCGATGCCGATCAAGGACGGGAACGAGGGCGGCGTGCCGGCGCGGTCGAGGCCGTGGCAGGCCGAACAGGCGTTGCGATAGAGCGTGCTGGCGGAGGCAGCGGCAGGGGCTTCAATCTTGGCCAGGCCGATCAGCCAGGCCATCTCGTTGGCGTTGACGTAGTAGAGACCGGTGGCGGGATCGAAGGCTTGTCCGCCCCACTCGGCGCCGCCGTCGTAGCCGGGCAGCATGATGGTGTCTCCGAGTGTGGGTGGCGTGAATTGCGGGCCGGTGCGGTGCTTGCTGAGCAGTTCGAGGCCGAGGGCGTGGGCGGCCGGGGTGCGCTGCGAGATCAACTCCTCGGTGAATTCTTGGCGGGCGAAAGGCGGCGGCGCGGTGGGCAGCCGTTGCTTGTCCGCGAGTTGCTCGCCGGGGACGTCAGAGGGGGGCGCGTCGATCTCTTTGAGCGGGAAGAGCGACTCGCCGGTTACGCGGTCAAAGACGTAGACGTAGCCGGATTTTGTCGATTGGGCGACGGCGTCGATGAGCTTGCCGTTGCCCTTGACGGTGATCAGGCTGGGCGGGGCGGGGAGGTCGCGGTCCCAGACATCGTGCTTGACGAACTGGAAGTGCCAGACGTGTTCACCGGTTTTGGCGTTTAAGCAGATGAGTGAGTTGGCGTAGAGGTTGTCGCCGGCGCGGTTGCCGCCGTAGAAGTCGAAGGCGGCGGAGCCTGTGGGGACGTAGACCAGGCCGCGTTCGGCGTCGAGCGCCATGCCCGCCCAGCTGTTGGCGCCGCCGAGCAGAGTCCAGGCGTCTTTGGGCCAGGTCTCGTAGCCGGGCTCGCCGGGGTGCGGGATGGTGTGGAACTGCCACTTCAACTCGCCTGTACGGGCGTCGAAGGCGCGGATGTCTCCGGGGCCGGCGGGTAGGCCTTCGCTAACGATGCTGCCGACGATGAGCAGGTCTCCGTAGACGACGCCGGGGGTGTTGATGGAGATGCTAAAGGAGCCGATGGGACGGTCGAAGCCTTCGCGCAGATCGATGAAGCCGCCTTGGCCGAAGGCGGGGTCGGGCTTGCCGGTGGCAGCGTCGAGCGAATAGAAACGGTGTTCAATGGCTGCGTAGATGCGCGATTGCGTGCCGTCGGTCCAGTACATGACTCCGCGGGCGCGGCGTCCGTTGAGGGCGTGGTCGGAGGGGGCGCTGAAGGACCAGAGCTCTTCGCCGGTGGCGGCGTTCAGGGCGAAGACGCGCAGCTTGGGACTGATGGAGAAGAGCTTGCCGTCGGCGACGATGGGCGTGCTCTGCATCTCGGAGCGCTCGGAGGCATCGCCGGTGTCGTAGGTCCAGGCGACTTGTAGTTGGTTGACGTTCTCGGGCGTGATTTGGGAGAGGCGCGAATAGCGGGTTTGCTCTTGCGAGCCGCCGTAGAAGCTCCAGGTGTCGTATCCGGAGGTTGGGGCGGCGCGGGTGATTTCCGGCGGCGGGGAAGAGCACGAGAGGCCGGCGAGAGCGATGGAAAGGGTGAGGAGCCAGAGCCGCATGGTGAATGTAGAGTTTAGCGTGAGGTCGTCGCGCGTATACTTTGTGGTGGTCCCGCGAGGCCGGCAAAGCATGAAAACGAGAATCAATCTGACGGCAATGTTGGCACTGGCGTTCGCGCTGATCGGCGCCGCGTGGACGATGTTCGCCCAGGCCGCGCCTCCTCCCCGGCCGGAAGGCCCGTGTGACGTCTACGCTGCCGCCGGCGACCCGTGCGTGGCCGCCCACAGCACCACGCGCGCACTGTATGCCTCCTACAACGGCCCGCTCTATCAGGTCTTGCGCCAGTCCGACGGCGCTACCTTGGACATCGGCGTGGTCCAGCCCGTTGCGTCGCCCGTCCCGGATGCAGGCGGATACGCCGATGCGGCCGCACAAGACGCGTTCTGCGCCGACACGTATTGCTGGATCACGACGATTTACGACCAATCCCCGAAGCATAACGACCTCGCCCAGGCGCCCCGCGGCGGATTCACTGGCCCGGCCATGGGCGGGTTCAACAACCTGCCGATCGCCGACATGGCGCCAATCACGATCATGGGACACAAGGTCTACGGCGTCTTCATCGAGCCGGGCATGGGCCTGCGCCTGGACGACCCGAAGGGCACTGCGGTCGATGACCAGGCGGAGGGCCAGTACTGGGTCATCAACGGCCATCACTTCAATGCCGGCTGCTGTTTCGACTACGGCAATGCTGAGATCGACAGCCGCGACGACGGCAACGGCACCATGGAAACCACGTATTACGGCAACTCCATCGGCTGGTATCACGGCAACCCCCCGGGCCCCTGGATCATGACCGACCAGGAGAACAACCTGGTGGGTTGCGTCAACCCGGACGGGACCAAGCTGTGCGTACAGTTGCCGAGCGTAGGCTGGCGATTTGTGACCGCCACGACAGACGGCAAACCACACCGCTGGAGATCCATGGGCGGCGACGCACAGCGAGGCGACCTGTCAATCATGTTCGACGGACCGCGCGTCAACTCCACCTACGATCCGATGCGCAAACAAGGGGCCATCCTGCTGGGCAACGGCGGCGACAACAGCAACGGTTCGCAGGGCACGTTCTATGAAGGCGCCATGACGGCTTCCGGAACCTACCCGACGCTGGAGACGAATCAGCTGGTGCAGGCCAACGTCGTGGCCGCCCATTACGGCGTGCAGCAGCTGAGCCTGGCGCCGATGTCGGCGGTTGCCGCTCCTCCAGGTCTCCAAACATTCTCGCCGCGGTCACGGCAGAACACCACCGTGACGTTCACGAACACCGCGGGGGCGCCTGCGGCGGACATCCAGTTGAGCATTGCCGCACCTGCGGGGTGGAGCGCCGCGGTCGCGGACGGCGGCGCGGCGTCGGCGACATTCGCGGGGCCAGTCGCACCGGGCGCCAGCGTGAGCGCGACGTTCACGGTCACTTCGGGGCGGGCGGCGTTCAACGGCGACTTGGTCGCCAAGGCCTCCTGGACGAACCAAACGAGCGGCCGGAGGCAATCCGAAACCGCGGTCGAGAAGGTGCGGAACGTCAACCCGATCAAGATCAACGAATTCCGCATCAGCGCAGGCTCTCCCGCCAACCCGACCGACTCCTTCATCGAACTCTATAACGCCGGCGAGAGCGAAGCCGACATCTCCAACTGGACGCTAACTGAGCACCCGCCCCAGCAACCCATCTTCTCTACGGTGAAGATCCCGGCCCGGACAACGCTCGCTGCCGGCGGTTTCTACCTGCTCGGCCTCTCGAACTCCGGGCTCGCGGCCCCCGTGCGCGCGGGCGACGCCATCATCCATGTCAGGAGCACAACCGGCATGAAGGTTGGCGATACGATCGAAATAGGCACCGGTTCGAACAAGGAGACCCGCAAGATCCAGAGCATCGGCACGGCGGCCAGCAGCAGTACGACGCTGTGGCAACCGCTCCCCGAGGGTCCGGTGATCAAGCTCCCCGTCGGCTCGAACAACGTGCCCGTCACCCGGGTCGACGGCTTCGCGGTCGGCGAGAAGATCGCCATCGGTTACGGCGCCGACTCCCCCGACGTCGCCCAAGCCGTCGAGCAGTATGAGGTCGCGACAGTCACCACGGTCGGTAAGCCGGGCACGCAGGGCTGGCTGTCGGCGGACGCGAAGGCCGGCGACACGAACATCAAGGTGTCCTCCGTCGAGAATATTTCCGTCGGCGACAAGATCAGGCTAGACATTGATAGCGTCGGACACGGAATCGAGACCGTCACGGTCACCCGCGTCGGTACGGCGTCGGAGCGCATAACCTTCCGCGGTCCGCTAACGGATGCGGATGATGCGGGCACGGGCCTCGACTTAGCCGAACCGCTGAAGTTCGACCATGCGTCCAACTTGCCCTTCAGCGTTCAGGGAACAGGGATCACCTTCGAGCCGGAGACGGCCTTTGCCCACTTGAGCAACGAGCCCGTCCAGGCGCTCGGCGCCGGCATCACGCTCGACAAGCCCCTGTCCCAGGACCACGCCGTCAACGCAGTTGTGCGTGACGCGCTGGTAACGACCTCAGGCTACCAAGGGCACCCGGCGCCCAACCATTGGTTTGGGGGCCCCGTGCTCTCCGTACAGGATGAAGCGCGGTCCGAGCGGACAGTCACCGCCGGCAGCATGGTGCTGCGCGACGCCGACGGCCTGGTCGTCGACAGCCTCAACTACGGCCTCGTGGCGGATCCATGGGCCGCCGAGGGCTATCAAGCCGTCTCTGGAGCTGAGGAGAGGGGCTGCCGCGTGACGGCGCCGGTGTCTCCGGGTTTCGCGCCGTTCGCCTCAGCCGCGGCTGACAGGAGCGCGGGTCGCTTCCCGGACGGAGTCGACGCCGACAGTAACTGCACCGATTTTCTGGTTCAGCCTGCCGCCACTCTGTCGTCCGCTTCGAACTCCGGCGAGGCCAACATCAAAGTCGATAGTGTGGAGTACTTCGCGGCCGGCCAGACGATCATGATCGATCAAGGCGCGAATCTTGAGACTGCCGTCATTTCGCATGTGGGTACGCCCGGCGCCTCCACGGTGGCCGCCGCCGTCGGCGGCGGTGAGACCGCGATCGCCGTCGATGGCATCACGGGCTTCAGCGTAGGCCAGACCGTCTACATTGATAGCGGCGCGAACTTTGAGACGGCGGTTGTTGTCTCCAGCAGGCGCGGTCGCCCTGCCGGTTTTCGCGGCCTCCCGGGCCGCCCCGCCGAGATCATCGTCGCCGCGCCGCTCACTCATGCGCACGCGGCTGGCGCGCAGATCACCGGCTCAGGCATCACGCTCACCGCCGCATTGACCCGCTCGCACGCCGCCGGGGCGACGGTCGCCGCCGGCGCCCCGACGCCCGGCGCGCCCAACCAATACTACCGGCCCCAGTAGGAGGCGAGGTTGAGCAATTCTATCGAACCGGCGGTTATCGCTCGCTCTACCGTTGCCGGGGTCATACCGCGGCAGTTCGGGGCGCTGCGATCACAGTAGTTAAAGCTGATCGTGGCAAAAGTTGCAGTCGATGCTGGCGCTGTTTTCGACGTGGCAATTCATGCAGCCGGACATAGTGATGTCGCCGTCGATGAATACGCGCTCACGGGTCTGAACCTGGCCGTGGCACTTTTGGCAGGTCACGCCTGTCGCCAGGTGAGTGCGATGGCTGAAGTAGACGAAGCCGGGGATCTCGTAGACGCGTACCCATTCGATGGAGCGGTCTTCGGCGGCGGCCTTGGCTAACTCCTGAATGTGCGGGCTATCGGTCTTAATGGCCGAGTGGCATTGCATGCAGATGGACGTGGCGGGGTAGGTCATCATCTCGCCCGGATCGGGGTTCACGTGACACATCTTGCAATCGAGACTCAGCGTGCCGGCGTGTTGCTTGTGGCTGAAGGGCAGGGGCTGGATGGGTCCGCGCAGCTTTTCCTGCGACGGGGCAATGCCGACGGCGACGAAGATCGCCGCGAGAAGAACGAGAGAGCTAACGAACCAACGCTTCACAGATTTCCTTTCCTCATCTCTTCGGCCATGTACTCGGAGGCGCGCATGGACAGCGACAGGATCGTCATGGTCGGATTCTGCGATCCGGCGGTGACGAAGCTGCTGCCGTCGACGACGAAGAGATTCTTGACGTCGTGCGACTGATTGTATTTGTTGAGTACGCTCTTCTTCGGATCGTCGCCCATACGGCACGTTCCGACTTCGTGGATGGAGTAGCCGAAGGGGAACCACTTGGGCGTCTTGCTCAGGACGCGGAAGCCGGCATCTTCGCAAACTTCGCCGATGGTGTTGATGGCGTCCTTGGCCATGTTGATTTCGTTCTCGCCGTAGCTCGCGTCGACATGCAGCGCGGGGATGCCCCAGGCGTCGACGACGTCGTCGGAGATGCGTGCGTGGTTCTCGTAGCGCGGCAGCGCTTCGCCCATGAGTGTAAAAGAGAAGCCGCTGCCTTGATGGGCTTCGATGTCCTTCTGCAACTGCTCGCCGTAGGAGGGGAATAGTTTGGCGTCGGGTGTGTTGCCGCTATTGAAGTCGAGAGCGAATCCGCGCAGGTAGTTCTTGTCGGACTGGCCGGGGATGAGGTTGGTGGAACGCGGAATGTATCCGCCGCCGCCCATCAGTCCGCGCGGGGATTGTCCGTTCATGGCTTCGGGCACGACGGCTTGCACGGAACGTGTGATGTAGAACTGATCGCAGAGATAGTGTCCAAGAACGCCGCTGGAGTTGGCGATGCCGGAGTTCAATAAGAGGCGGGTGCTCTCAAGGCACGATGCGCCGAGGACGACAATGCGCGCTTTCGCGTGCATGTCGCGGCCGGAGCGCGAGTCGACGAAGCTGACGCCGTTGGCTAGGCCGGTTTTGGGGTCGGCGGTGACTTGGCGGGCGACGGCGTGGGTGACGATTTTGAGATTGCCTGTCGCGACCGCAGTCGGTAGAAGCAAGTTCAAGGAACTGGCTAAGCGGCCTTCGCCGGCGGCGCGGCGAATCTTGGTGACCGGGATGCCGCGCTTCGCTGCAGCTTCCTTGAAACGCATGTTGGCGCCGCTGTAGGGCGACTTGTCTTCGATGAAGACGCCGTCGGGCAACTGCTTATAGCCTTCGTTGACGCCGGTGACGCGGAAGATGGGCTCGACGCGGTCGTAGTAAGGCTTGAGGTCCGCGTAGCTGATGGGCCAGTTTTCGCCGAAGCCGTCGTGGTCCTTGCCTTTGAACTCGTAGTCGCTCAAGCGGAACGACATGCGCGCCCAGAAATTGGATTTGCCGCCGACCATGCGCACGCGGACCCAGTTGAAGGGCTTGTCCTTGGGATGGGTGTAGGGGTTTTGCTTTTCGCTGGCCCATTGATTGGCGTTGAACTCGTTGGCTTGGAAGACGTGCGGAAGGCGTCCTGGCTTGCCGAAGCCGCGATAGGGTAGATCCCACACGTTGCGGCGTTCGATGCCGTTTTCGAAGTCGGGCAGGGGACCGGCTTCGAGCATGAGACACTTGGCGCCCTTCTGCGTAAGGGTGTAAGCGGCCATGCCTCCGGATGCGCCGGAGCCCACAATAATGACGTCGTATTCAGCAGCCATGGTCGTCTAGTTCAAGGGGAGCCAATACTGTCCGCTGCCGCTCATGCGCCGGCCGCCTCCGCCGCGAGAGGCGAGAGCCTCGGCCCACATTTGGGTGTTGACCGTGGCAGTGCGAACGTCGTCTTTGGCGCGTTGCAGGAAAACGGTAAGCGGGTCGGTCGAGGGTTCGGGCGTCCAGGGTTGGCGTAGGGGCGCCAGCAACTCGTGAGCCTGGGCTTCGTCGACTTCGGCGAAGGGTTTGTCGAAACGCATCGCCGATTGGAAGTTTAGAGCGTTGAGCCCGTCGAGATAGACTTTCTGATCGGCTTCGGGCGATTCGCCGATGAGGAAGTCGAGAAATGCGGGGGCGCCCGTCTCGATGGCGCCGGGCATTTCGTCATATTTGGGCACCAACAGTGCGCTGACGCGGGTGAGGGCCGCGAACTGATGGGTGCTGAAGAAGCTGGGCAGCGGGTCGGCGGCTTCGTCAAGGCTGGAGAGTTCTAGAGCCGGCGCAGGGGCTTCAGCGGCTGGGCCTTGAGCCGCCAACGCTGCCGGAAGAGCGGAGGCGGAGGCCATTGTCTTGATGAAGCGGCGGCGTTTCATGGCTTCCGGGCATCTTATCATTTCCGTTCGCGCGCCCAACGCAGGTTAGGGCAGTTCGAGACCGTCAACGACTGACAATACGAGACGTTGACGGGCGTAGCTTCGTTGCCCCCGGCGCAACGTCACGGCGCGGTGTTAGTATCGAGCCGTGAAAACAACGGATTCTTCTCGACGGACTTTTCTTGCGCTCGGCGCTGCTGCCGCTGTAGCGGCTTCTGCCAAGACCGCTCAGGCGATGGGCTTTGATGAGCCGGGGATCAAGATCACTTTCCCGGGCGGAAGGATGGACGACGGTACGTTGCGCTTCATGCAGCAGATCGGCGTCCGCTGGATCACGACGGGGGGGCCGAACGCGCCGACTTACAACGAGCGCGGCCAAGTCGTATTGGGCAACGGAGATACGAATACGGCGCGCGGTCCTTGGAAAGAGGAAGAGTTGCGCGCTATGACGGCGAAGGCGGCACAGTGGGGGCTGAAGATCGGCAACTTGATGTTGCATGACTTTCGCGATGTGATCTTAGGCCGTGCGCGGCGCGATGAGCAGATCGAGCATGTGCAGGAGTCGATTCGCGTGGCCGGGCGCGTCGGCATTCCGGTTGTGGAATACAACTGGTATGCGTTGCGGGCGATGGAGGGTTATTACAAGCAGGCCGGACGCGGCGGGACAGAACTGTCAGCACATGACTACGAGCGCTCGAAGAATTTGCCGGTAATTCCCGAGGTCGGCGAGCACTCGGCGGATGAACTGTGGGATCGCTACACGTATTTCTTGAAAGCGGTGATGCCGGTGGCCGAAGAGGCGGGCGTCTATATGGCGGTGCATCCGAACGATCCGCCGCCGCCGGTGTATCGTGGATGCGCGCAGATATTAGGCAGCGTGGGCGGTTTGCGCCGAGTGGCGACGATTGTGCCGACACAGTACAACGGCATCACCTTCGATACGGGCGTGACGACGGAGATGGGCGAGGATGCGGTGGAAGTGGCGCGCTGGTTCGGCTCGCGGCGGCAGATCAACCACATCCATTTCCGCAATGTGTTGCGGGAGATTCCGCGCGAGAAGTATACGGAGACGTTTATCGATGTCGGGCAAGCCGACATGCTGGGCGTGCTGCGGGTGCTGAAGGAAGTCGGCTATGACCGGCTGTTGCACCCGGACCATGTGCCGGTGTTCCCGGGCGATGAGGGATCGGGAAGCGGGCTGGGGCTACTGCGATTGGCTTCATCAAGGGGTTGATGAAGGTCCTTGTAAGCGGCTGAGCGCGGTCAGCGCGTCGACGGTCGCGGTTAGCCGGTAGGGTGGTGATCAACGGGTAAGCGTTATGGGCGCAGAGGCTCGGAACTTCGCCTTTTCCGTCTTACCCTCGAAATACAAGGTGCCCGATCCCGAATTTGCATCAAGGAATCGAACAATGAGAGTCATTTCCATGTCGAACGATGCTCCGGATGGTAGGGGTTCTTCTCTGTCTCGACAGTGTTCGTTGTAGTACCTCTGGCTGTTGGCCCGGTTCTTCGCAGCTATTTCATTCATATAGGGGTCGTCATAGACCTTAGCAGGCCCAGGTCCAAAGATCTCTTCGATGTGCGATTCGATACTACTACATGTACGGCTTCGAGGATCCAGAAGCACCGCCAAGTGATGAACGTCCCACTCTACGTAGACATTCGTCCCGATCAGGGTGGGCAATGCAGACCAGTCGCAGCCGGATGACGATGCGTTGGTTGAGGGTGGTTCGCCAATGCGTTGACTAGCTTGATCCTGCTGTGCCGGCTCGGCAGGAAACATGATTATCCCATCCGGTTGGGTGGCACTCTCGACGTCAACGATGCCCCGTTTCGCGTCGTACCTAAAGATGACCGAGGCAGGGCGGGGCGGCGGAAGCTGTAGTCCGAGGCCCCGCATGTTGGAGAACCCCAGAACTGTGCCGACGCCCTGATGGATCGTCCACGATCCGTCGAGAACCGCCAGAAGGTCTGTTCCGTCCAAAGCGCAGAAGTTGTCTGTTTCCCCCTGCGCGTGAGCCGAAAACGTCATCGCGGAGAGCAAAAGCGGCAGAAAAAAGACGCGACCGAACGATGTTCTCTTCACCATGGCTTGGATCTCCCAGCTAGGGTGCGCAAGCCGTCAATACAACTGCAGGACAAGGCCCACTCACCAAAGAGTACGGAGTTTAGGTTAAAGGATCAGTTTCTGCAGGGCAAGTGGTTTCCGAAAACAGGGCGGGAAGCTGCTCGTGTTGCTTTGGGTCATCCGGATGCACACGTAGGCACTGGGGACCTAACTGGGCTTCGCACGCCAAATTGAGCGATCCGGATTCTAGTGTTATAGTCCTGGGAAGTTCCTTGGTAATTGCTCACAAGGGGGAGAAGTTCTATGTCCGTGTCACACAGAATGATTGCTGCGATTTCGATGAGCGCCATGCTTACCCTGGTTGTACCGCCGGTCGTGTCGGCCCAGTTTGGCGGAATAGGCCGCAGGATTAAGCGCGCGGCGACCAATCAAGCTGGAGCCGAAATCGCGAACAAGGTGGCGGGCGGCGTGCATTGCGTCTTCAACGATATGCAGTGCATGGAAAAGGCGAAGGCCGAGGGCCAGACGCCGGTGATGACGGATGCGAACGGCGAGGTCCTGACGGATGACAAAGGTGAACCGATTACGGATCCCTCTGCTGCTGCCGCGAAGGTTGGTGCGCCTGATCCGGCTGCTCCCGCTGCGCAACCTGCTGCCGCTCCCGTCGCCGCAGGTCCTGCAGAAAGGCCGGGGACCGGCGCTTGGGTTAACTATGATTTCGTGCCTGGCGACCGCATCGTATTTTTTGACGACTACAGCAATGACAACGTCGGCGATTTCCCGCGACGATTTGAACTGCTTGCCGGCAACTGGGAAGTAGCGGAGTGGAATGGCGCGCGCTACATTCGTGCGACTTCAAACGGAACGATTGACGTCGAACTGCCGGAGACGCTGCCCGAGCGATTCACGGTGGAGTTTCCCGCTAGCGTCCAACACGGAAATGCCTATATCAGACTGAGCACCTCGCCGATCAACCACGGCTCACGCGACTACGCGGGCTCGGCAGTCAGTCTGGAATACACTACCGGCGGACTGCGGTCGGTGCGCGGGAAAGGGCCGAGCGTATCGACCGGGCGGCGCAAAGGGTCTGACCGCGATGCCATGGTGACGGTGCGCGTGATGGCGGACGGCGACTACATGAAGGTTTACTTCGATGATCATCGAGTGGCCAATGCACCCAATGCGGTTTTCCCGCGAACCAATAAGCTGTACTTCACGGTCAGTTCTGCCGCCGATGCCAATCCGATCATGATTGGCGCCTTGCGCGTTGCGGCCGGCGGATTGGACTTATACGACCGGTTGTCGGCCGATGGCCGCGTCTCGACGCAAGGCATTCTTTTCGCGGTGAACAGCGACGTGATTCGTCCCGAGTCGACGCCGACGCTGAAGGAAGTCAGCGACATGCTGACGGCGCATCCGGAGTTACGGATCTCGATTGAAGGTCACACGGACAGCGACGGCGACGATGCGTCGAATCTAGATCTGTCGAAGAGACGTGCCGCAGCGGTCAAGGCCTTCTTGGTTGGGACTTACGGCATCGCCGCTGATCGGCTGCAGACGCAGGGCTTCGGCGAGACGAAGCCGGTCGGCGACAACGGGACACTGGAAGGCAAGGCGCAAAACCGGCGCGTTGAGCTGGTAAAGCTCTAAGTTTCTCCGGCCGTCTCAGAACCGGAACGCATGTGACGGTAGGCAAGTTTCGCGCTGCCGCTGTCCTGCGTCCGTCTGGTTTCTGCATCGCTTACTCGCTCCACTGGAATAGTTCCCAGTTGCTTCAGGGCGCTTCTGGATCGTGAGCTAAACTCGATTCTTGGGAGGAACCTGGTACATGAATAAAGCAATTCTACTAGTGGCCGCGCTGCTGGCTTCTTCGGTCACCGCGCTGGCGGATTTTTCGTTTCTTGAGACGACAAATCTGACTGGCGGCTCCATGACGGGCGCCATGAAGTTCGCAGGTAAGTTTGGCGGTAACGTATTCAACAACATGCAGACGCGCGTGTACATCAGCGGCGATCTAATGGCGAGGGTTAGCGATCGGACCGGTTCGATCATCAACCTGAAGGACCAAACGATTACAACGATCGACTACATGCGCGGCGAGTATTCGGTGATTACCTTCGAGGAGATGAAGCAGGCGCAGGCCGAAGCGCGGGCCAAAGTGGCCAAAAAGAAGAAGAAGGGTGACTCCGACATCCAAATGAAGTTCTCGGTAGACGTGAAGGATCCCGGACGGAGTGCGGTAATCGGCGGCGTCAACGCCAAGGAAATGATTCTCTTGATTACGGCTGAATCCGTGGACAAGAAGAATGACTCCGGGATGATGAATCTGGCGACGAACATGTGGCTCAGCAAGGATATTGCGGGGTATGACGAACTGCAGAAGTTCTACCGGCGCATGAGCGAGAGCCTGACCTGGAACCCTTCGGAAGCCATGCTCGCGCGCATCCAACAGGAACTCGAGATGGGAGATTCGATGGCGAAGCTTCAAGAACAGGCTTCTAAGCTGGAAGGCGCCAAGGTGAAGCAGGTTCTGCGGTTAGGCGGTAGCCCAGACGGCCTGGAACGGGTTAGCCAGGAAGATCAGGAGAAGGTCGCCGCGGCTCAAGAGAATGGCGGCGGCTCGGGACTGTTGAAGGGTGCGCTGGGCGGATTCGGAGGTTTTGGTCGCAAGAAGAACCGAGACGCCGAACCGCAGTCGGATGGCACGTCGACGTCCGATCAGGCGGGCGTCATCATGGAACTGACGACGCTAAGTTCGGAGTTCTCGAACGCGGCTGTTTCAGCGGACAAGTTCCAACCCGATCCGGCCTTTAAGAAAGTCGAGAGCAAGATGCTCAAGTAGCGGGAACCGGTCGCAAGGTATCATCCTAGGGGCGCAGGGGACTGCGCCCCTTTTTCTATGGACAACAGACGTTATGACGAAGGATGCAACCCGCTGCGCGTCGCACAGCTGAGCGATCGTGGGGTGGATGTGTGGGGGGGCGACAAAGTCTATATCGGCGAAGAAGTTCCGCTGGAGAACTTCGAGTCGGGCGCGGTACTGTACAACGCGAAGATCACCGGAGCCAACACGCGGATCGGAGCGGGATCGCGGATCGGCGTTTCGGGTCAGGCGACGATCGATAACTGCCAAATTGGACGGAACTGCGAACTGGGCGCGGGGATCTATGAGGGGTCGACGCTACTCGATGGCGCGAAGGTGCGCGGCTTTGCCGAGCTGAGGCCGGGCACGCTGCTGGAGGAAGAGGCGGAAGCGGCTCACTGCTGTGCGTTCAAGAACACAATTCTGACCGCGGGCGTGGTAGCGGGATCGATGATCAACTTCTGTGACGCCTTGCTGACCGGCGGGACGTCACGATCGGACCACTCAGAGATTGGTTCGGGCGCGGTGCACTTCAATTTTGACCCGCGAGGCGATAAGTGGGGCAGCTTGTTTGGCGACGTGCGCGGCGTGTTGCTGACGTCAGCGCCGATCTTTTTGGGCGGGCAGTGCGGTTTGGTGGCGCCGCTGCATGTGGACTTCGGTGCGGTCACAGCGGCTGGTTCGATTGTGCGGAGGGACGTGGGGCCGGACTGCGTGAAGTTCGAGACGGCGCAGACGGGCATGGTGGCTGGTTTTGATCGCGAGGCCTACCCGAGCCTGCAGCGGAAGTTTCTGAGC
The DNA here is from genome assembly GCA_963805925.1 of uncultured Acidobacteriota bacterium. GTDB lineage: Bacteria > Acidobacteriota > Terriglobia > Bryobacterales > UBA6623 > CAMPKL01. The sequence goes on along the minus strand of CAWDWB010000009.1, from coordinate 347,613 downwards.
ACGGCCGATCTGATCGGGACGCTTTGGGCGTTGGACGTCTGGTATGAAAAGGTGCGCTTGGCTTACGCCGACGAACGGCTGAAGCCTTTGTATGAAGCAGCGCGCAAGCAGGCGACCGATCACATTAAAGAAAGGGTGAAGCGGCTGGAGAAGATCATCGCCAAGTTGCCGCGATCGTTAGAGAAGGCGGAGGCGAAGACGCCTAGCCAAGGGGAAAAAAAGGACGTGCGCGCCGAGCATCGCGGACTGATTGAGAATCAGCGGGCGATCGTGGAGTGCCTGCTTAAGGTCCCGGAAACGGGGCCGGCGCCGGAACAATTCTCTAGCGAGTATGAAGGCGCCCGGGCGAACGTAAGCCACATCGAAGCCATTCAAGGCCTGACGGCGAAAGCGGCCGGATCGGCTGCTTCCTGGCTGGGGGGAGTCGCCGCTCAGTATCGGGCGGAGATTGGGGGTATCTTAAACGGGTCTTGAACTGCGGCGAGGCGGGGCGTTTGCTGCCCGCGCCTCGGCCGTTCGTTCAATTAGGCGGCCTTGTTCATCTCGCTGGCAGTCAGATCTTGCTCTTCCTGGCAGTGGATGCACATGGTCGTCCAAGGGAGCGCCGCGAGACGATTGGGGTTGATGTCGCCGCTGCATTCGCGGCAGACGCCATAGTCGCCCTCGTCGAGCGCCTTGATAGCGAGCTCGATGGCTCTCTTGGTCTGGAAGTCCGTGTTGACGAACTGGACAGCCAAATCGAGGTCGGCTCGGTTCTGTACGACATCCATCGGGTCGCCGGCGCGTTCCGCGATGAGGCCGTCCCGGCGAGCGACGTTACCCGTCAACTCAGCGAGCTTGGCCACCAGCTGTTCCCGAATCTGCTTCTCCTTGCGCTTGCTCATTTTCCTCTTCCCTCAACTTCGCGGCCCTGTAAGTAAATCAAACAGTCGTTTGAATGGCCGCGCTAAACAGATAGTATAGATGCCCTCCACCACCAGGTGGTTGCATGTTCAGAAAAATATTTTGTGAAGATTTCGTTTAGTTCGTCCGGCGGCCCTTGGTACCGGTATTTTTTGACGCGTCCAGGCCCGCCAATCTTCTTGCCTCAAACAGGGTCCGGCTCATCATATCGGCCGTAAGTCGCCCAGTTTGAGTGTTTTGCTGGCTGGGGTGATAGCAGCACAGCAGGTCTGGAAGGCTAGCGTCCATATGATGGACGGCCCCGTGGCGAAAAGGGTAGGCAGAAAATTTTTCGATGCGGCCAGCCTCCTTTAGAACCCTTAGGTAGGCTCGAAGGGCTAGATTTCCCAAGGCGACGACCACTCGAACGTGGGGCAACAGCGCAAGTTCACGCTCGAGGAAAGGGCGGCAAGCGTCGAACTCCTGGGGATTGGGCTTGTTGTCTGGGGGAGCGCAACGGACCGGGGCGGTGATGTAGCAGTCGATCAACTCAAGACCGTCGCCGACGGAAACCGAGGTGGGTTGGGAGGCGAATCCGGTTTCGTAGAGCGCACGGTAGAGAAAGTCCCCGGAGCGGTCGCCGGTGAACATGCGGCCGGTGCGGTTGGCCCCGTGAGCGCCCGGGGCCAGGCCGATAAGCAGTACTTTGGCGTCGAAGGCGCCGAAAGAAGGGACTGGTTTCCCCCAGTAGTCCCAGTTCTGGTACGATTTGCGCTTTGTCTGTGCGACTCGGACGCAGTGGTCGCGAAGCCGGGAGCATCGGTTGCAGGCGATGATTTCCGATTGGAGGCGAGCGAGGGCTCGTTGCGCAGACAAGGGCACGGAAGGAGCTTAGGGTACAAGCGCTTGGCAATCGGATGCAAATCGCGGCGAGACTCCCGCAAAGCCTTGTGTCTTGGTATAGTTATGCGTTACAAAAGTGAGCCGCAGGCGTCTACGAGAAGACGCCTATAGGAATAGAGCAGTGCCTAAGGCGAAGAAAGCGGCCAAAAAGGCCGTCGCGTCGAAGAAAAAGTCGGCAGCTGGTAAGAAGTCCAGTCCGGCCGCGAGACGTGTCGCTAAAAAGGCTGTCGCGAAGCCGGCAGCAAAGAAGACTGTCAAGAAGAAGGTCGCTCCGGCGGCCAAGAAGGCCGTGAAGGCGGCCATCAAGAAGAAGGCGGCGACCAAGCCGGCGAAAAAGAAAGTTGCGGTGAAGGCGCGGGCGTTCCAGAGGGCGCCCAGGAAGGTGATTCCAGCGAAGTCGGCGCCCGTAAAGAAGAAGGTGAAGTTGAGTAGTACAGGCGGAGTTGTGCAGGCGCAGCAAAAGATCTACGCAGAAGGAGTGGATCTGCTCAATGCGCGAAAATATTCGCAGGCAGCGACGCGCTTCAGCAAGGCGATTGAAGGGCCGGACGTAGCGCTGAAACATAGTGCGACGGTCTATTTGAGAATCTGCCAACAGAGAATGCAGAGCGAACCGGAGCCGAAGACGGTCGAGGATCGCTACAACGCAGCGGTCGCCTCCATTAACGATCGCCGCCTGGAAGACGCCGATCGACTGCTTCGGCTTGCCCTGAAGCAGGATCCGAAAGGTGCTCACCTGCATTTTGCCTTGGGCGTGGCGGCTACCTTGGCGGGCGACATCCCCGGCGCGATCAGCAGCATCGAGCGCGCCATCGAACTCGATCCGCAGAACCGCATCCTGGCGCTAAGGGACAGCGATTTGTCGGGGCTGAGAAGTAATCCCGCGGCCGCCAGCCTGTTCTCGAACGAGCCAGGCGACGAGGTCGCCTAGGTTCCCTTGCTTTCGGGCGGCTTGCGTTGACCCCTCCACTTAGAATCGTTGCGCTCGGGGGCGGGACAGGCCTTTCGATGCTGTTGCGCGGCCTGCGCGATCTGGCCGTACTGCGTGAGGGCCGCGGAGAATCGGATCTCGACATTGCGGCGGTTGTTACGGTCAGCGACGACGGCGGCAGTTCGGGCAAGCTGAGGCGGGATTTCGACATTCTGGCGCCGGGCGACATTCGCAACTGCATGGTGGCGCTGGCGGAAGACCGGGCGTTGCTTTCGCAGCTATTCCAGTACCGGTTCGCCGGCGGCGAGGGCCTGGAAGGGCATAGCTTCGGCAATCTGTTCCTGGCGGCGCTCACTGACGTCACCGGGGATTTCCACCAGGCGATTCAACTCTCCAGCGAAGTGCTGGCCATACGCGGACGCATCTTTCCCTCCACTTTGACCAACGTCACGCTGGAGGCGGAACTGGGCAGCGGGCTTCAGATGATAGGAGAAACGTCGATCAGCGGTGCGGCGGGTTCGATCAAGCAAGTATTCTTGAGGCCGCGGCACTGCGAACCAGTAGCGGAAACGCTGGAAGCGATCGCCGAAGCGGACCTGATTACGCTTGGCCCCGGATCTTTGTTCACGAGCGTGATACCGAATCTGCTGGTCGACGGCATCGCTGACGCGATTGCCAATTCGGAAGCGCCCAAGGTTTACGTCTGCAACCTGATGGAAGAACCGGGTGAGACGGACGGCTATACGGCGTCGGACCACTTGAAGGCGCTGCTGCGTCATTCGAACGACGGACTGGCCGACTATGTGATCGTCAACGAGCGTACCGCCGCCGAACCGGTGCTGAAGCGGTACGCGGCGACGGAGGCTGGGCCGGTCGAAGTGGATCGCACGGCCTTGGAAGCGATGGGCGTCGAAGTCTTGTCGGTAGACCTGCTCGCGGGCGGCGACATTGTGAGACATGACTCGGCGATATTGGCGTCTTTGCTGGTCGATCTGGCGTCGCGCGCGCGCTAGCTTTAGTCGGAGAGTTCGGAACTGGGCAGACGTAATAAGTGTTGCGGCGTCCACTCTTTTTCATCCCACCGGAAATTGCCTGCGAACTCAAGACCGACGGCGAAGCTTGAGTCGGATAGTTCGCAGTAGCGTACGTGAGCGCTGACCTCGAAGGCGGCGGCATGAAAGCCGACCTGGCTTCCTGGAGTCAACGGCAGGCAGAGAGAGATTCGAGCTCCCTTTTCGCCAAGATCTTCGAGTACCGCGGTTTCTTGAATGCGCCGTCCCCGCTGATCGCGGAAGGAGATCCGCACGAGTTCGGAGCAGAGCGCGCGGGGATAGCGGCGTCGGGCGCGGGGGACAGACATATGGCGTTATTTCCCCATATCGGCCCTTCCAGGACGAGCATGAATTAGGGAGGCCGCCGCAGTTTAGCTTGTAAGACCGAGCTTCGCGGCCAGGCCAATGCGTTGGATCTTGCCGGTGGGACCTTTTGGGATCTCGTCGAGGATGAGGATCTTGCGAGGCGTCTTGAATTCCGCTAGGCGTTGCGAGACGAACGTACGCAGGTCTTTCTCGGTCGCAGCGCTGCCGGGAGTGAGTACGACGGCTGCGGCAATCTCCTCGCCTAGTTTTGGATGGGGCATACCGAAGACCACGGCCTGGGCCACATCCGGGTGGTCGAGCAGCGCCTCGTCCACTTCGCGCGGCGAGATCTTCTCGCCTCCGCGGTTGATGATCTCTTTCAGCCGGCCGGTGATGAAGAGGTAGCCGTCTTCATCGAGGCGTCCTTGGTCGCCGGTGCGGAACCAGCCGTGGGTGAAGGCGGATGCGTTGGCTTCGGAATTGCGCGCATAGCCGGCCGTGACGTTGTCGCCGCGAATGACGACTTCGCCGGTTGCGCCCTGGGCCAGGAGTTGGCCCTTATCGTCCATGATGCCGATCTGGGGACCGGCGGACGGACCGACCGAGCCGGGTTTGCGCGGCGCAGGCGGCAATGGGTTGCTGGCCATCTGATGGGCGGCCTCGGTCATGCCGTAGGATTCGACGACCGGCACGGCGAACGTCTCTTCCAATTCCTGCAATACCTGAGGCGGCAGGGCGGCGGACGACGAGCGGATGAGGCGCAGCGTATGGCGGCCGAGAATCTCCTCGTTTCGCGATGCGCGGGACAGGATCGCCTGGTGCATGGTCGGCACCGCGGAGTACCAGGAGGGTTTCACCTCGTCGAGCCAGCCGAAGAACTTCATCGCGTTGAAGCCCGGCGTGCAGTAGACCGAGGCGCCGGCGGAGATGGACGACAACAGCGCGCCGATCAAGCCGTGGATATGGAACAGTGGCATGACGTTGAGGCAGCGGTCTTGTGGCGCGAGGGCAAGCGTGCGGGCGATGTTGTTGGCCGAAGCGCAAACATTGCGTTGGCTGAGCGGGACGATCTTGGGGCGAGCGGTGGTTCCCGAGGTGTGCAGGACCATGGCGACGTCGTCCGGTCCGGCCAGGCCTGCTTGGGCGGGAGCGGCGGCGGGTTCGCCCTGCAGGACAAAGGAGCCGGCGCCTGGACCGTTGGGCTTTAACTCCAGCAGGGGAATACCGAGCTTCTGAGCGGCATCCGTCGCCGGCGAGTCGACCCCAGCCTCGACGACCAGAGCCTTGGCTTCGAGATCGCTGAGGTAGAACTCGAACTCTTCGGTGCGATAAGACGGATTCAGCGGAGCGCAGGTTGAGCCGCAGGACAAGGAAAGGAATGCGGATGCGGCAAGCGGTCCGTTGGGCAACACAAAAGCGACTGAATCGCCGCGGCCGACGCCGAAATAATTCAGGGCGGCGACCGTTGTGTCGATATGTTGAGCCAGCTGCCCGTATGAAAGCGGATCAGACTCCGCGGCGAGGAGAGCGTCGTCGTTTATCGCGTTGCCGTCTACCAGCTGTTTTATGGTGAGATCGTCGTGGCCAGGCATGAATTCCCATTATGTCCGCTTGACAAGAAGTTGTTCCTGGGTAATCGTCAGTTAGCCGGCGGCGTTTATGAGGGCAGTCACCGTTTCTCCCAGTCCGAGCCCCATATGGGACGCGCTTTCCGAGCAGATCCAGGGCTTGGGGATCGCCCTGACTTCCGCCGAGACGGAAGCGGAATTCACTGTGCTGGTCGGCCGCCTGGGCCATCCGCCGATCGTAGTCTACAGTCCCGAGGGTTCGCAGGAGGCGTTGCAGGTGTTGGAATGGGCGAGACGGCACCCGGTCAGACTGCGCGTTCTCGTGCTTGTTGAAAAGTCGGATTTCGCCCAATATCACGAGTGCATGCACCTGGGCGCCGCGGCCTACGACGAGGTGTCTGCCGAACCGGAACGGATCGCGAAGATACTGCGGGGGGCGGGCAAAGGCGGGACCGACTAGCGCAGGTCGAACTTCTTGATGCGGTAGCGCAATGTATCCCGGGAGACCCCGAGCATTTTGGCTGCTCGCGTTTGATTCCCGGAACACTTTTCCAGTGCGGACTCCAGCATGGCTCGCTCGACGTCTTCAAGAGAGGATTCGCCGGCTGCGGCGATGGGCCGCGAATTGTCGACTTCTGCCGGATAGATCGCACCCTGGTCGAGAGCTAGAGACGCGGGCGTGATGACTGTGCTGTCTTCGAGCACCATGGCGCGTTCGACGACGTTTCGGATCTCCCGGACGTTGCCGGGCCAGGAATGAGCGAGAAGCAGGGTCTTAGCCTCTTCGCTAATCCCCTGGATGTTGCACTGGAACTTGGCGTTGTAGTGGCGTATGAAATATTCGAGCAGGGGAATGACGTCTTCCGGCCGCTCACGAATGGGGGGGATCCAGAGTTGAATGACGTTGAGACGGTAATAGAGGTCTTCGCGGAAGCTCTTATCGCGCACGGCGGCGGCCAGGTCACGGTTGGTGGCAGTGATGATGCGCAGATCGACGGAGATATCCTGGGTTCCGCCTAGGCGGCGATAGGTCTGATCCTCCAGAACGCGTAGGAGCTTGGCTTGCAGTTGCGGCTGCAGCTCGCCGATCTCATCGAGGAAAACCGTTCCGCCGTTCGCCAAGTCGAGGACGCCTTTCTTTTGAGTCCGAGCGTCGGTGAAGGCGCCTTTTTCGTAGCCGAAAATTTCGCTTTCAATCAGCGTGTCGGGAATGGCAGCACAGTTGATGGCGATGAACGGACGATCTTTTCTCTTGCTGTGCGCGTGCAAGAAGCGCGCGACGACGTCTTTGCCGACTCCGCTCTCGCCTAAAAGCAAAATGGAACTGACACCCGATGCGGCGACCCGTGAGGCGAAGGTGAGAAGCTCTTGCATCGAGCGGGACGCTGCAATGGGTTCACTGCCGTTGGAGTCCCCTGTCGCCGGAGCCTTTGAGTCGCTCAATTGCTGCGGCCAAACGGGCGAGCGTCCGAAAGCTATGACGGCTCCATTCAGGCGGTTGGCGCCATCCTTCATCGGCGCAATGCTGCCGCAGACTTCCCGTTGGACGCCGTCCGACGTGCGGATGACCAAACCGTGGGGGATCGAGACGACTTCATGCTTTCGCATGGCTCGAGTCAGAAATCCGGACATGTCGGCGGAAGTTTCTTGTTCGAGGAGTTGAACAACCTCGGTGACGTCCTGCCCGATCGCCTCTTCGGCGCGCCGGCCTGTCCAGCGATAGATGACATCGTTGGCGAACAAAATACGCCCCATCTCATCGACTCGAATGATCACTTCATCGAGTGCGGACAGGGTCCGCAGGACCTCTTGATGATTGTTCGAGAGCTGCCGGTCGGAACGGCTCTTGTGCAGCGCCAACTGGACCGTCGCTTGGAGTTCTCGCGCGGTGAAGGGCTTCACGATGTAGCCAAGAGGGTTGGCCAATTTGGCCTTTTCGAGAGTGTCGTCCTCGGTGTGCGCCGTTAGGAATACGGACGGAATCCCAAAGCGACTGAGTATCTCCCTCGCCGCGCGGGTTCCGTCGTCGCCGCCCTTGAGGCGGATATCCATCAAGATGAGGTCGGGCTGATGGAGTTCGGCCGCCTGCAGGGCCGCCTGCTCGGTTGCGACTGTATCGACGACTTGGTGGCCGCAGTCCTCGAGCGTATCCTCAATGTCCGCAGCGGTAATCGTTTCGTCTTCAACGATCAAGATGCGGGCGGACTCCATCGAACCCTATTCTAACCGTCGGCGGGCGCGAAGCGGATGCGAAATTCGGCGCCGGGCGGATCGCCCACTTCCAACTCTCCGTCAATTTGCCGAACCAGCGTACGAACAAGTCGTAGGCCCAGTGTTTTGGTGTTCCAGAAGCCGACATTCGGCGGCAAGCCCGGGCCGTCGTCTCCGATCGTCAAGAGGATGGACTCGTTGGGCTGCCGCTCGGCGCGAACATAAATGCGCCCGGGCTGTTTATCGAGAAATGCGTACTTGAGGGAATTGGACAACAGTTCATTGATAATCAGTCCGCAAGGGGCGGCCCGGTCCACTGCAAGCGAAACTCCCTCAATATCGATGTCCAACTGAATATGGTCAGTCGTATCCCCGTAGGAACGGAACAAATGCCCGGCTAAGCGCCGCACGTAATCGCCGAGATCAACGGCTGAGAAGCTGTTGGCCTCATAAAGCTGTTGGTGGATCAGGGCCATCGATTGCACGCGGCTCTGGCTCTCTTCGAACGCTTGGCGTACGTACTGGTCATCCGTCGTGCGAGCCTGCAAATTCAGGAGGCTTGAGACGACCTGGAGATTGTTGCGGACGCGGTGGTGGATCTCGCCCAGAAGGACTTCTCGCTCTTGCAGGGCCTGTCGTAATTGCTTCTCGCTGTCGACGCGCTCCGAGATGTCCCGAAGGAACGCGGTGAGGATTACCCGGTCTCCGTCCATGACCTTGGAGATGGACGCTTGGGCCGGGAACTCTTCGCCGTTCTTGCAGAGGCCGTAGATTGCGCTGCGCTGGGCCATTGGACGAGATGCGGTGGGGGATTTGACGAATCCTTGCACATGACCGGCGTGGGCTTCGCGGTATCTTTGGGGCAGGAGCATCTCAAGATTGCGGCCCAAAACATCATTGGCCGTGTATCCGAAGATCCTTTCGGCACCCTTGTTGAAAGCCAAAATCTCTCCCTCGTCGTCGGTTGTGATGATGGCATCGTCGGCTACATCAAGGATCTGGGCCAATAGGGCTGCGGACTTGAGCGTCGTGGACGCGCCGTAATTTGCCGTCTGCCCGTCCTTGGTAATTGATCGATCCCCCTTCATTTCCCCTTACACCGTATGAGCCTGCCTTGCGGCGAGGGTTACTCCCGCAAATATCAGAGAAGGCGACTCTTCCGCCTCAAAGTAGCCTATCGCGCCCTGATTCATTAGTGCATAGTACTGCGCGAAATTCGCGTTCTGAACCACGACGACGACCGCAGCGCGACGCTGGACCTCATGGATCAGCGAAAGCGCTCGCTCCGCGGCCCCGGACTTGCCCTGATCGAAAACGACGACCGTGGCTTTAGGCAGCCCAGCCAGTAGTGTTGACATGCGCCATAGGTCTCGGAGCGCAAGGACCGGATAGCCGGCGCGGCGGAGCATCGGCTCCAGTTCTTGCCCCACCGGACTATCTCCAAAACCAACGAGGAGGATCGGTACTACGTCGGCGTGATCCATCGGTTACCTCAAGCGTAGTGGTGTGCAATCCTGGCGCCATAGCCTTTTTGTAGATGGCGCCCCCCGTGCGTACGGAGTGTTCGACGAGCGACGATCGCAAAGGTGAGCAGTGGCGGCGGCTCTGGAAGGCAAAGCGGGAGTTATCATTCTTTGGACGCCTTCTCCAGTCGTCAGCGTCTAACGCAAAGAGGTACTCAGATGCTTGAGATCAAGAAACTGCTGGTTCCAATAGACTTCTCCCCACGCTCGGAGGCGGCGGCTAAGCATGCCGCTGCGATCGCGGCACATTTTGGAGCGGAGATTCTGTTCCTCTATGCCGTTCCACACGGCCCTTATGAGCACGGATTATTCGATGCCGGCTTCAATGCCGGAGCCGTGTGGCCCGCTGCGGAAGAGATTGAGGAGTCAGTCGCGACCCAGCTAACCGCATTTATGGATCGGACGGCGCCGAACGCCAAGAGGTTCGCCCAGGTCGCTTCGGGCGGAGCGGCGGAAAAGATCAGAGAGGCGGCGGAACAAGAGCAGGTCGACTTGATCATCATGCCGACCCACGGCTATGGGCCCTTCCGCCGGTTCATTCTGGGGTCAGTGACGGCCAAGGTCCTGCACGACGTTGCCTTCCCCGTATTGACCGGGGCGCATGTTGAGGCGATCCCAGAGGGCGAAGTACGGCCGTATCGGGTGGTGGCCTGTGCCGTGGATCTGGCGCCGCATAGTGAGGTCGTCCTTGCCTGGGCGAGAGATTTCAGCGAGGCAGTTGGCGCGAAATTACACGTAATCCATGCGGCGCCGTCCATGGAGGGCTTGCCGGGAGAACCGGAGCATTGGCCCGCAAACTTGCCGGAGACTGTCACGGCGGAGCGCACGGCGCAGGTGAAAGAACTGATGAGCCGCCTAGGCGCGAAGGGCGAGATCCATGTATCTTGCGACGAAGTTTCGGTCTACGCGCCGGCTCTGGCTGAGGAAATCGATGCGGATCTGTTGGTAATCGGCAGGAGTCCGGATGAGGGGGCCATTGGCCGATTGCGCTCCCACTCGATGAGCTTGATTCGAGAGTCGCCGTGTCCAGTTGTCAGTATCTAGCTCGGTAGTCAGGATCCCAACATGATGCAAATCAAGAACATCGTCGTTCCATTCGACTTTTCGAAACGGTGCCGCGCCGCAGCCGGACACGCCGTAGCCTTGGCGCAACAATTCCAGGCGCCGATGACTCTCCTGCATGTGATTCCGTATTCGAGTTTCGAGTATACGGCCTTCGAGGGTGGCTCCTACGTGGGCGCCGTTTGGCCCTCGGAGCAAGATGTGATTGCTCGACTGCAGACGGAACTCAACGAGCTTCCGGCTTCGGATGAGCTGAAGATGGCTTGTAAGCTCGTGGCGCTCAAGGGCGAACCTCCCCTGCGGATTGCCGAGTTTGCGGCAAAGGTCGAAGCCCCGTTGGTTGTGATGCCGACACACGGACACGGCGCGTTTCGGCGTTTTGTGCTGGGGTCGGTTACGACGAAGGCGCTGCATGACCTGACTTGTCCCGTACTGACTGGAGCTCATCTGGAGGATCAGCCGCATTTCGCGGGCGAAAAGTACGAACGGATTGCCTGCGCGGTGGATCTCACGGAACATAGCGAGCATACGCTGCGTTTCGCCGTCGACTTCGCCAAGGCCTGGGATGCGACATTGACGGTCGTACATGCTTCCACTTGGCTGATCGGCGCGGACGCAGACAACGGCATGCTCTCGGATACGATGCGCAAGAGGCTGCTGGACACGTCCAAAGGCGAGGCTGTCGCTCTGCTCCGTGCCGTGGGATGCGACGCCGATCTGCGGGTCGGTTTCGGCAGGCCGGAGGATTTTGTACCGAAAACGCTGCGCGAGATCGGCGCGGACATGCTGATCGCCGGCCGCCGTACGGGCAAAGACGGCGGTGGGCTCGGTTCTCACGGCCACGACTTAATTCGCAGTTCGCCTTGTCCCGTGCTGAGCGTGTAGCCGTAAGTCCAGGAGACCAGTATGCCGACCATTAAGACCATCCTCGCCCCGGTTGATTTCTCGGATCGTTCCGCGGTTGCTGCACAACACGCGACCGCCTTGGCGATGCATTTTGGCTCGCGCGTCATTTTCGCCCATGTGATCGATGCCGCTCCCCCGGAATATCGAGCTCTGACGCTCGGACACGCATTTGAGGAAATGGCGGATTTCCACTCAGTCATGCAAACGAAGCTTGAGGCGTTTGCTCGCGAGACCGCAGAGGGCGTTCCGTTCGAAGCGGTTGTGGCCGAAGGGTCCCCGGCCCATCGCTTGGTGGTTTTGGCCGATGAGATGGACGTGGACTTCGCCGTGATGGCGACTCACGGCTATGGCGCGTTCCGGCGATTCCTGGTCGGCTCCACCACGGCAAAGTTGATCCACGACCTGAGCTGCCCGGTACTGACCGGCGTCCATTTGGCGGACCGTCCGCCGTTCCGGCCAGGACCTTATAAGACTGTTGCCTGCGCCCTGGGCTTGCGGGAATCCGCACACAGCGAAAAAGTGTTGCGCTGGGCGGCTGATTTCGCGCAAGAATGGGGCGCAAAGCTACACGTCATCCACATTCCGCCAGCGATCGAGTGGGGCGCCGGAGAGTGGTTTCCGCCGGACACGCAGGAGTTGGTCCGTGCCGCCTCTCGCGAACGCCTGGGCGCGCTCATCGCCGAGGTGGGCTGCGACGCGGAACTCCACGTCGACGGGCTAGATCCGATCTCATACGCCAATGAAGTGATCGAGCAGATCGATGCGGACGTGCTAGTGGTGGGGCGCAGCGTCGGCCATGGCGCGCTGGGAGGGGTTCGCACCAACGCCTATGCCATGATCCGCGACGCGGCCTGCCCGGTGATTAGCATCTAAGGAATATTCGGAATCATGAAGCTTACATTTCGCGGGGCCGTCGGAACCGTCACCGGGTCGATGCATGAGTTGACGGTCGATGGGCAGCGAATCCTGCTGGATTGCGGTCTGTTTCAGGGCCGCCGTAAGGAGGCTCGCGAGCGCAATAGTCATTTGCCGTTTCCCGGCGATTCCGTCGATGGAGTAGTGCTGTCGCACGCGCATATCGACCACAGCGGGAACTTGCCTTCGTTGGTGAAGAGCGGCTTTTCGGGGCCGATTTACGCGACGCCGGCGACGGTTGATCTTTGCGACGCGATGCTTAAGGACTCCGGACACATTCAAGAAAAGGATGCTGAGTTTCTCAACCGGCGCCGCTCGCGACGGCGCCGCATCGACCCCGATGCGGACGGCGGCGAGATTAAGCCTCTCTACACCAAGCAGGACGCCGAGGACACCTTGCCGCTCTTCAAACGAGTGGACTACCGGACGCCCACGGCTCTGACACAGACGTTGAGTTACGAATCCTACGACGCTGGCCACATGTTGGGCTCGTCGGCGGTGGTGTTAGAGCAGCGCGGTGGCGGCGGGGCTGTGAGACTCGCATTCTCAGGCGACGTGGGCCGGCCGGGATTGCCGATTCTCCGTGATCCGCAGCCGCTGCCGACGGAAGTGGATTATTTAATTATCGAGTCGACATACGGCGGGCGGCTCCACCGCGGCGATGTCGAAGTCAAGGACAAGCTGGCTGAGACCGTGCGACGTACGGCCGAACAAGGCGGCAAGCTAATCGTACCGGCGTTCGCCGTTGGTCGAACACAACAACTGGTTTTGCTGTTGCATGAACTGACGCTGGAGCGGCGCATCCCGGAGTTGCCGATTTTCGTCGACAGCCCGCTGGCGACCAATGTGACAGAAGTTTTCCGGGCGCATCCCGAGTGCTATGACGCGGAGACCGGAAAGTTTTTGCGCGAAGAGGGCGATCCCTTCGCCTTCGGACGTTTGCGCTATACGCGCAGCGTGGAGGAGTCCAAGGCGCTCAACGATTTGAGGTATCCGTTTATCGTGATTTCGGCTTCGGGGATGTGTGAAGCGGGCCGGGTTTTGCACCACCTAAGAAACAACGTTTCCGACCCGCGCAATACGGTGCTCATCACCGGCTATCAAGCCCAATACACCTTGGGCCACAAGCTGCTGGAGAAGCGGCGCGAGGTGCCGATCTTCGGAGTTCCGGTTCGGCTGCGCGCGGACGTCGTGAAGCTCAATGAACTGAGCGGACACGCCGATCAGCGGGAATTGTTGCAGTGGATGCAGCCGTTCGCCAAGGGGCTTAAGGGCGTGTTTTTGGTCCATGGCGAGCCCGAACAGTCGGCGGCCTTCAAAGTAGCGATCAAAGAGCGTTACGGCCTCGATGCCGTATTGCCTCAGGTCGGCCAGACCGTGGACCTGACTTAGCGCGCCAGGCCGCCGAGTAAGGCTCCGACGACGTAGGAAAGTGCGGCCGCTAAACTACCGACGGCGAAGGTCTCCAATCCGGCCGGGAGCCATGGTTGGTCGACGAAGCGCGATTTGAGGGCGCCGGTTAAGAAGAAGGCGATACCGGTAAGCGTCGCACTCCAAAAGAACGGGCTGTCGACGCTCACGCCGAAGTAGTCGACGACGAAGGTCAGCAAGGGAACGCTCCCCACCAATAGAAAGGCTGCGAAAGTCACTGACGCCGCACGGATCGCGGATGGTCCGGAAAGGGAAACGCCGTGCTCTTCTGTGAGCATTGTTTGCACCCAGCGGTCCCGGTTTGCGGTGATGATGTCGACGGCACGGTCCAGGTCGTTGTCTTCAAAGCCTTTCTGGCGGAAAATCTCGCGAACCTCTTCTCGCTCCCCTTCCGGGTAGTCGGAGATGTGTTGATGTTCCATGGCGCGCAACTGCTCGCGCTGTTGGCGCTCGGCGCGAACCCCGAGGAAGTTGCCCGCCGCCATGCTGAAACCGTCTCCAATCAGGTTGGCGATGCCTAGGATGATGACGATTGAGTTGGAAAGATCGGCTCCGGCGACGCCCGATACGACGGCGAAGGTCGTTACAGCGCCGTCGATAGCGCCGTAAATAAAGTCGCGAAGATAGCTATGGGCGGGCCCCGAAGCCAGACGACTGCGAATGGCTTGGCGCGTGTGGGAGGCCTTCAGTTGCGCCCGGCGGCCATGTTCATCCTGCACGTATCAATTCTAGTTGGAAGCATCGACCGTTCTCGGCGTCAGAACGATGAGACCGATCACGGGAAGGACGGCCAGCAAGGTCGCCACGTAGGACACCGAGGGTCCTTGGGCCGCCGCGATGTGATACCCAACTGCCCATGCAGAGGAGAGAAAGAAGAGGGCTAAGCTTCGCTTCCAGAGCCGGTCGATATCGAGTGATAGGAGCGCCAAGGGGACTACCAAAAGCATGTCCTGAAGAAAGGCATGGGGAGAGGTGATCACCGCGGTTGCGACGGCGACGCAAAGACTGTGCGTGAACGGCGCGGTGCGGGCAAGCCGGAATACGTAAACGCCGCCGGCTGCGATGAAAAGAATCGAGGCGGTGAGTTCCGCGCCAGGACCGATTTCTTTGAATAAGTTAATCAGGCTCACGCCGTTTGTAAAGGCGTCGGATGGGCCGCCGGACAGGATGACCCGCAGGTAATCTACTGGCCACGCCGCGCCTTGTACAACGAACGATATAACCATCTGCAACCCGAGTCCTGCTGCCAGCCCTAACCCGATTCGTGATTTTCTGGCAGCGACGAGGGCTATCGGAATGAAGATAAACAGATGCGGTTTGATCGCGCAGATGGAAAGCACGACTCCAGCAAGGACATTGCGCTCGTGTCGCAGGAGCAGCAAAGAAAAGGCCATCGCGGACAGTAAGACGCCGTCATCTTGACCTTGGAGCATCGCTGACAGCAACGGAATGGACCAACAGATCGCTAATGCCGCTCTGAAGCGGCTAGGCCATGCTGCGATGAAAAGCAAAGCCATGCCCGCCATTGCGATCCGCCAGGCGTTCATCGCCGCCCTGTAAGGCATGTCCGCCAGCCAACCGACTGCCGTCGCATACCAGGGGGGGCGCAGGAATTGGCGGTATGCCGCGGGGGCGGGGAACTCCTGTTTTTGGACCGCGACATAGGCGTCGACGTTGTAGAGATCGGGCGTGCCGACAAACTGTGCGCCATTGCGAAATGACGCGGCATCGATAAGAGTGACCGAGTTCCACACCCCCGGCCCGAGGAGAGTGACCACGATCGAGACCGGCGAGACGAGCAGGCCCAACAGGAAAGCTAGGCCAGCCGGATGAAATCTCACTAGCTCACCTCCAGCACCGTCCAGAGTAGCCAATTCGAGCCGGAGGGGTGTTGTTGCCAATGTGTCCGCAGGCTTTGGCATGATGGAACATCAGAACTACCCGAGGAGCGAGTCATTGCCTGCTATCCGTCTACAACTTCGCGCTAAGAAACTGCACCCTGACGCCCAACTTCCGTGTTTCGCGCATGGGCCGGATGAAGATGCGGGCATGGATCTTTATGCCGTGGAGGAGGTCATGCTTCAGACCGGCGGCCGTGCGTCGGTCGGTTGCGGCATTGCTTTGGAAATACCTCCGGGGTACGAGGGGCAGGTGCGTCCACGCAGCGGGTTGGCGGCGAAGCACGGCATAACGCTAGTGAATGCGCCGGGGACGATCGATCCGGGTTATCGCGGCGAAATTCGCGTGCTGATGATCAACCTGGGGAGGGAAGCTTACCTCGTGAAGCCCGGCGAGCGGGTCGCACAGTTGGTGATTGGGGCCTATGCGGCGCCCGAGTGGCGGTGGGCGGAATCGCTGGACGATTCCGACCGCAGCGACGGCGGTTTCGGCTCGACCGGCGCCTAGATCACCTGGCCGCGTCACGCGGGCCGAGGTTCGTTCGACCGCAGTCGAGCAGTAATACTTCGCCGGTGGTAGCGGTTGCGTCGACTGCTAGGAACAAGGCCGCTTTGGCAATCTCGTCGACGTCGGCGAGACGGCCCATTGGGGAAGACTTTTTGCCCTTCTCGAAAGACTCTGGCGGCCAGCCGGCGAACTTGGTGGCGACAAGGCCGGGGGCGAGTCCGTTAACGCGGATTTCAGGGGCCAGGACGCGCGCCAGAGACTTGGTCATCGTGACGGCGGCGGCTTTCGAGGCGGCGTAGATGATTGAGCTGCCTGAGGCGTGGAAGGCCGATGACGAAATGTTGTTGATGATCGCGCCGCCCTGTCTCTTCAGCAGAGGAACCGCTTTGCGCGTGCAGTAGAACAGCCCGCGCAGATTCGTGTCTAGGGTCCGGTCCCAGATTTCGTCGGTCAGGGCGTCGAGATCGGCGTGCGGCGTCACCTGGCTCCATCCGGCGTTGTTCACCAGGATGTCGAGTCGGCCCCAACGGAAATCGACCTCGTCGACCATGCGGTTGACGTCTTCCTGCTTCGCTACGTCGGCCTGAATCGCAAAGGCCTCGCCGCCTCGCGAGGCGATGGCTTTGACGACTTCCTCAGCGGCTTCGCGCGACGAACGATAGTTGACCGCGACGCTGGCGCCCTCCGTGGCGAAAAGCTCGCAGATGGCGCGGCCCATTCCTGTACCGCCTCCCGTGACGAGAGCGATTTTACCTTGCAACTTCATAGGAAACGGCTATTGTAGGACGTTTAGGGCGGCGTCCGCTTCTGGAGCGCAGCCGTGATCGAATGGCTTCAAAGCGCATTGTGATCTGCTCCGATGGCACCTGGAACGTGCCCGATCCAACCAATGGCAGCAAACCGACCAACGTCGCCAAAATCTACCGTGCGATCTTGCCGGTGGCGGCCGACGGCGTCCAACAACTGGTCTTCTACGACGAGGGAATCGGCTCGAAAGGCTTCTTAGACTGGCTCGTCCCCGGCCATACCGGGATCGGTCTGTGGCGCAAGGTACTCAACGGATATCGCTTCATCGCCAAACACTGGACCCCAGGCGACGAAATCTATCTGTTCGGCTTTAGCCGCGGCGCTTATACGGTTCGTTGCCTGGCCGGCTTTCTCGGCGCGGCCGGCCTGCTTGAGGAGTCCGAGTTGCTCGCGGCTTGGCGGGTCTTCGAACGTGAGGAATGGCGCGAACCCAAGCGTCCGCTTCCGGTCAAGGTGGTCGGCGTGTGGGATACGGTCGACTCGCTTGGCCTGCCGGTACCGTTGCTGCGGGAACTGACGCGGCCGCGCCTGCACTTCCACGACGGCAAACTTGGCACGCACGTCGCCAACGGCTTTCAGGCGCTGGCGATCGACGAGATTCGCTCCGCCTTTGTGCCCATGCTGTGGACGAGTGACCCGGCGCTGGGCCAGCGTATCGAACAAGTGTGGTTCTCCGGCGTCCATGCCGATTGCGGCGGCGGTTACCCCGAAGACGGCCTAGCGGATCTCGCGCTCAACTGGATGTTGCGCCGCGCCGAAGAGTGCGGCTTACACTTCGACTCTGGCTACGAACGGCGCGAGATCCACGCCAATCCCCGTCAAGCGCTGCACAAAGAGCGCAAAAACCTACACCTGC
Organism: uncultured Acidobacteriota bacterium; assembly: GCA_963805925.1. Lineage (GTDB taxonomy): Bacteria > Acidobacteriota > Terriglobia > Bryobacterales > UBA6623 > CAMPKL01. The sequence continues at coordinate 329,854 of CAWDWB010000009.1, read as the reverse complement.
TGCTGCGGCGATATCAGCGGGCCATCCTCGAAACGAATCCGCGCACCGAACGCGTCCACTGGAGCGCGACTGCCCGGCTTGACGATCCCCGCTCCGGCTACAATCCTGAGAACCTCCGCAAGGCCCTAGAGAAGCACGGCCGGGGAATCGTCACTGAGCCGAGCGAAGACGCAGCCGATTAGGCGAATATAGAAATCTTCGCCATGTCTGATTTCCTATCCGAGAAGCCCATCCCGCCCGCAGAGCGATTGATGTTCGCCATGGACGTGCCTGGTCCCGCCGAGGCCCGCTCCTTGACTGAACAATTGGGCGACAGCGTGCAGTTCTACAAGCTAGGACTTGAGCTGTTCATGGGCGGCGGCTATTGGGAACTGGTCGATTGGATGGTAGGGCGGGGCAAAAAGGTCTTCGTCGATCTGAAGTTCTTCGATGTTCCCGCAACCGTTGGCGGAGCAGTACGTCGGCTTGGAGGACGCGGCGTGACTTGCTGTACCGTCCACGGTAACGACGGCATGCTCGAAGCGGCTTGCGAGGCCAAGCAGGACGTCAAGATTCTCGCCGTTACGGTGTTGACCAGCTTGGACCGCGGAGACTTGGACAGTCTCGGCTTCCAGTGCGATCCACGGCAACTGGTGCTCTCGCGTGCGAGACGTGCGCTGGAGATCGGTTGCGACGGTGTCGTTTCCTCAGGCCTGGAGGCACCGGACATTCGCCGCGAGATCGGTCCGAAACTGTTGGTGGTCACGCCAGGAATTCGCCCGGTGGAGAACCGTCCTGTGGACGATCAGAAGCGCACGGTGGACGTAGAGCAGGCCTTCCGCGGCGGGGCTGATTACATTGTGGTGGGACGTCCGATACGCAATGCGCCGGATCCGCGCAAAGCTGCCGAAGCTATCCAGGAGACGATTAGCCGTCTTTTTCCTGCCAGCGCTTCTTGATCTCGACCGCCGCCTTGGCGGCCCCCTTCAATGCTGACTGCCCGGCCTTCTTGACGTCTGGCGCGGACTTCTGCCAAAGATCCTTGGCGCGCGGTGCGACTTCGTCGGCGTACATCTTCTTGGCCTTCTCCTGATTTTCCGGGTCGGAGGCGAACTCGCGGACGGCTCGCGTAATCAAATTGCGGAATAGGGCCATGGCTTGGCCTGTATTGTAGCCCCTTTGACGAAAAAAGCCTCGGGACCGATGTCCCGAGGCGATAACTCTCAAGCCATGAGAGGAGGTCTTTAAACTTTGTCCGGCGCCGGCACTTCGAAGCCCTTGCGGTACTGCTGCCCGAGCATTTCATTGGCCAGGTCGTCGTTGGTGAAGCGCTCGGTCTTCGGATCGAACTCCAATACCTTGTTGCGCTTGTACGTAATGTTGCCCAGGTGCGCCATGCCGGCAGCCATGTGAGCCTGTTCGACAGGACCGTTTTGGTCGGACGTCTTGCGGCTGCGTACCGCCTTGATGAAGTTCTCGAAGTGCATAGGCGGCGCGCTGCCGCAGGGGCCGGGCTCATTGTTCCGACCGAAGTAGAACTGATACTTGCCGTATCCGCTCACGGCTAGGTAGCCTTCGGAGCCGTAGAACAAGTTGGCGTTCGCCTGCTCAAAGGCGCTTGCGCCGGGGGCGTTGGTTTCGTAGTTCGAGCACCAGAAACGGACCGCGATTTCGCCTTGCTTCCTGCGTCCGCCGTCTTCGAACTCCATCAATGTGGTCAACAGTTCGGGCGTTTCACGATAGTCGTTCCATAGATACCGGCCGCCCATTGAGGTGAGCCGCGTCGGCTGGTCGACGCCGAGGCCCCAGCGCAACAGGTCCGTCTCGTGGATGCCCTGGTTGCCGATCTCCCCGTTGCCGAAATCCCAGGTCCAGTGCCAGTTGTAGTGCACGTGACGCTTCGAGTACGGACGCCATTTCCCCGGGCCCACCCACATGTCGTAATCGAGCGTCGGAGGCGGTTCTGAGTCGGGATAGTTCTCCAGGGCAGGACGCCATTTGAAGATGGTCGCGCGGGCCATGTAGACGTCGCCGATGATACCGTCGTTCATCTGCTGGACGGCCTCTTGGATTGCCTCAGAGCTGCGCAACTGAACGCCGTGCTGAACAATGCGGTTATACTTCTTCGCCGCGGCGATCAAGCTGTGGCCCTCGTTGTAGCAGTGCGTGGAAGGCTTCTCGACGTAGACGTCTTTGCCGGCCTGGCACGCCCAAATCGCCGCCAGCGTGTGCCAGTGATTCGGAGTGGCGATGGTGACGGCGTCGATGTCTTTGTCATCGAACGCCGTACGCATGTCCTGGATGACCTTTACCTTCTTGCCGTACTTCTTCTCGAATTCCGCGGCCCGCCTCCGCCCGACTTCCAGATCCGGGTCGACAAGCGTTGTGACTTCGACGTTCTCCAGCGGCTGCAGTCCGTTGATGTGAGATTGTCCGCGGCCATTGACGCCCAGCACGGCGACGCGTATGGTCTCATTCGCGCCGAGAGCGCTGGCCGGCGCGAGAGACGTGGCGGCGGCGGCAAGGCCGGCTGCATTCTTCATAAAGGTCCTTCGTTCCATGGAAGCTTGCTCCTCCGGGAATTATGTTAACGCTCGCGGCGGCTACTGCGCCAAGAAACGGCAAGGCCAGGCCAGACCAGAGGAATCAGCGCAAGAAGACCCACTCTCCGGCTTGATGCGGGCCAAACGGCGCAGCGAGAGCTATATCAGAGCACCCAATTTGACTCATCGGACTGGCGCCAGACGTGCGACGCTCATGAGACGGGGTGCTTAGTCATGCGTTGGTTCATCGTAATTTTCCTAGCGCTCTCGGTTGTCGAGTCGCTCGCGGCGCAGCCAGGCGACTCTCTTCGCGGCCAGGCGGTACTGAGGGATGAAGGCTGCCTGACCTGCCATTCCGTCCTGGGTGTCGGCGGCTCTGTCGCGCCCGATCTGGCCAAGCCTACAGCGGAAGTCTTCTCTCCGGCGGCGTTTGCCGCGTCCGTCTGGAACCACGTCCCCGAGATGTGGACCGAGATGGCCCGGCGGAACCAGCGCGAGCCCCAAGTCTCCGATCAGCAGATGCGCGATCTTTTCGCCTATCTCTACTCCGTGCACTATTTCGAGCCGTCCGGCGATGCCCGACGCGGCGAGGCCGTCTTCCGGGATATGCAGTGCTATCGCTGTCACGCCCTGGTCGACACCGGCACGACGGGCATCGGTCCGAGCGTGGCCCAATGGCACGCCCCATCGGACATGATTTTGTTTCTCGAGAACATGTGGAACCACGGCGAGACGATGAACCGGGAGCGGCAGATCGATGAGTTGATGTGGCCCACCTTCACGACGACCGAGATGGCCGACTTGCTGGCCTACATCTACAACCTGCCCAGCCTGCCGCCGACGCCGGCACGCCTGCAACTGGGCGACTCGACGGCGGGGATGAAGGTCTTCGATGACCTGGGTTGCTCCAAGTGCCATTCCGTTGTCGATGGCGATCCTGACGCATTGTCCTTTACCCAGAGTGAACGCGAGCATCGGACGATCACCGGCCTGGCCGTGGCCATGTGGAATCACCGGCCGATCATGGAAGAGTGGTCGAAGGAGACTGGCCTGCCGATCCGCAACTTCGAACCAGGGCAGATGGCCCAATTGCTCTCGTACCTCTTCGAGGAGGGATTCCTAGAAGAACGCGGTAACGCCGAACGCGGGGGAGTCTTCTACACGGACAAGGGCTGCGCACAATGCCACGAGAACGGCGTCGCTCCTCCGTTGCCGAAGAAGTCCTACACGGTGACCGACGTGACGGCCGGGATCTGGCGCCATGGCCCTCAGGTACGCAAGGCGATGGCGGACCAAAGGATGACCTGGCCGCATCTCGACGCCAGCAACATTGCAGATCTGGTCGCCTGGCTCAATGCCCGTTAGATGCGGTGGAAAGCTTTGAGAATGTCCTTCATTCCGTACTTCAAGGCGATGGGGCGGCCGTGCGGGCATGCCATCGGCACTTCCGTCTTGGTCAGTTCCTCAAGCAGCCAATGCATCTTGGGCATGTCGAGAGGCATGTTCACTTTGATCGCCGCGTGACAGGCGATCGTCGCCGCGATATGCTTCTGCACGTCCAGCAGCGACAGCCCGCGCATCTCCCGCTCGGGTGTGTCGAGAATTTCTTGGATCAGGCTTTCCGCTTCGTGAGGCGATAAGTCCGCCGGCGTCGCTTTGACGGCGATGGTCCGATTGCCGAAAGGTTCGATGTCGAAGCCGTTCGCCCTGAACTCATCCTCGATGGCGCCGTAGACGTGTTCCTGGCCGGGTCGCAGGGTGACTACCAGGGGCATCAGCAGCCGTTGGGACTCCGGTTCGCCCCGTTCGCGCTGGCGCAACACCTTCTCGAACAAGATGCGTTCATGCGCGACGTGTTGATCAATTAACCACAGGCCGTCTGGGCCTGCGGCGACGATGAAGCTGTTCTGAATCTGCCCCAGCGGTCGAAGCTGGTCCAGATCAGCTAGCGTCTCCACGCGATTCTCCACCAGCGGCGCTCGCGAGTGAGTTCCGGCTGGCACGAGCGAATCGTCAGAGGGCGGCGCCTCGTACTCCCGCTCTACCGCAGCGGCTGCGGAAATCGAGGTTCCTGGGGAAAAGTCGAAGCGGGTCTCGGCCGCTCGCGGGCTCGGTGTGAAGCCTGTTGGATCGGGCGCCGTTTCGACGCGTTGCGGAGCATCGCCCGGTAGCGCTTCGCTCTCCATCTCCTCGGTGGACTCGGAAAACGGCAGACGGATCGCCGTTTGGCCCGGCGACGCGGGCAGGGGAATCGATGCGGCGGGCTTCGACAGCACGAGCGACTCACGAATCGAGTCGCGCACGAGGTCGTGGACAAACGACTGATGCCGGAAGCGCACCTCCGTCTTCGAGGGGTGTACGTTGACGTCGACTTCTTCCGGGGCCATCGCCAAGAACACCAACGCGAAGGGGAAATAGCCCGGCGGCATCATGTTGTGATAGGCGCTGGTGATGGCCTTCAAGATGACCCGGTCGCGTATCAATCTGCCATTGACGAAGACGTAGATTGCGTTGCGGTTGAGCTTCTGAACCTGCGGCTTCGAAACGAAACCTTCCAGCGTGAAGGTATGGATTTCTTTCTCGCGCGGCAGGTCCGCTTCTTCGACAGCGCGCCAAGGCGGCGGCGCCGGAGGGGCAATCTCCAGGACTCGAGAAACAGGGTCCAGTTCGATCAACTCGTCGAGAACGTCCGAGCCGAAGACTTGGTAGACGCGCTCGCGCAACGTCTCCACGGGCGTCACCTGCAAGAGCGTTCCGTTCTCATTCGCCAGGTGGAAACTCTTGTCGATGTGGGCCAGGCTATAGTGCGTGACCAGCGAGGCCACATGGGCCAGCTCAGTCTTTTCCGTTCGCAGGAACTTGCGGCGTGCCGGGACGTTGTAGAAGAGGTCTTTGACCGTAATCGTCGTGCCGGGGGGCAGAGCACGCTGTTCGACCTTCAGCATCCGTCCGCCGCCGACCTCGACTCGCGTGCCGATCGGTTGGCCTTCAACGCCGGTTTCGAGTTCGAGCCGCGAGACGCTGCCGATTGCCGGCAGCGCTTCTCCGCGGAAGCCCAAGGTATCGATCGACATCAAGTCTTCGACCTCGCGCAGCTTGCTGGTGGCGTGGCGTTCGAAGGCCAGCATGGCGTCGTCTTCGTTCATGCCGCGGCCGTCGTCGGCGATGCGGATCATGCGCCGGCCGCCTGAAGCGACGTCAATACGCACGCGGGTCGCTCCTGCGTCGAGTGAGTTTTCGAGCAGTTCCTTGACGACGGAAGCGGGCCGTTCGACCACTTCTCCGGCGGCAATTTGGTTGGCGACCCTGTCGGGAAGTACGCGGATGAGGCCCATCGAAACCGGTCCCTCAGCTTAGCGCAGCGAGGCGCTAATAGCCTTTGAGTTGCTTGTGGATTCGGGCTACGTGCCACATGTAATGGCTGGCGGGGTAGTCGTCGACGGCGGCCCGAATATGGCGGGCGGCGGCCGTTTTGTCGTGGATCGTCTCGTAGTAGAGGCCGAGGTAGAGATGGCTGTAGAAGTGTGCCGAGTTCGAGCCGTCGGCGGACGCAGCAGCCTCGACTTGCTCGACCGTTCCGTCGCCGCGGAATAGCAGGGCGACCTCGCGCATCGGCGTGCGTGCGTCGCCGCTGACGGCCAAGAAATCCTCCCGCGCCTTCTCGATTCCGGAAAGCGTGGCGACGCACAGGAAGTGCCAAGCCGTATTTTCGACGTCGTTGGGGTTGACAGTGCGGTGCAGATCGAACTGGTTGATGCAGTCCTGATAGCGCTCGGCGTAGTAGTAGGAGATGCCGCGTTGCCAGTGGTAGGGCGCTGAGCCTGGTTCCAACTCGATGGCGCGATCGAAGTCCGCGATCGACTCAGCCATCTTGCCGGCCTTGAAGGCCACGGAGCCACGTGCGTTGTAGAGGCTTGGCGCGTCTTCCACGAACGTCATCGCTGCTGTGTAGGACGTGTACGCAGCGTCGTAGCGGCCTGCGTCGTCGGCCTGCCTGGCTTCGGCGACGCAGCCGGGCGCGTCATCGCAGGCCATCGAAGAGCCGCAGGCAGCACAAACAAGGACTAAGGCAGGGAGAAGTCGGCGCAGCATCAACATTGATGTTCGTCGCCGACGCGGGGAGATGCAAGCAGTTTTCCTAATCCTTCAGGCCGATAACTCTTCGACTACGCCGGTGCTTGTGCCGAATGAGTCGAGGCCCACTCCCAGTCGCTGGAGGAAGGATAAATGGAAGTTGGCGAGGTTGACGGGCTCGGCAAATTCCAACAACCGCCCAGTTCGAATCGTTCCGCCTCCGCCTCCGGCCAGGAGCGTGGGCAGATTGTGCTCATCATGGTCGTTGCCGTCGCCTAGGCTCGATCCGTAGAGGATCATGGAATTGTCGAGCAGCGTCCCGCCGTCAGGCTCTCTGACGGCTTTCATGCGCCCTAACAAATAGGCGACTTGCTGGTGATGCCAGCGCTGCACTGCTGCGTACATGGCGCGCTTCTGCTCTACGGAATCCCACGACGTGACGCCATCATCGTCTTCCGATTGTCCCGAAGCGTTCTTATAGTGAGACAGGGCGTGCCAGGTGCCTTGGACGCCGGGTATGAAGTTGAAGTAGCGGTTGGACTGGCCGTGATCGAGCATGAATGTCGCGACCCTTGTCGCGTTCGACTGGAATGCCAATACCAACAGATCGAGCATCAAGTGGACGTACTCTTCGTGGTTCGTCGGAATGCCCGGCGCAGGCCTCTTCAAGGTGTCGGTGAGGGCGCCGTCGGCCGCGGTCTCTTGCGTCTTCCTCTCGGAAAACTCAATGCGCTTCTCCAACGCGCGTATCGAGTCGAAGTATTGATCCAGTCGCGCCTGGTCAGAGCGCCCGACCGAAGCCTGCAGAGACTTCGCATCGGCCAAAACCATATCGAGGACGGAACGGTCGGACGCCCCGCCCGTCGGCGGCCGGAACATGCGATCAAAGACCGTTCGAGGCTCAATCTCTCGCGACAACGGACGATCCGCCGCAGCCCAAGACAGCGAGTTTCGAGGCAGGGACTTGGACATGAATCCCTCGCCTTCCAGTGACAACTCCAGCGACGGCAGCAGCGTTTCGTCTCCAATGGCCTTCGCGGCGATTTGGTCGACTGATGGGCCGCCCGCGTTGATCTGAACCTCTTCGTAGTCCTGCCCGGTCAACCAGGTGGGGGGACCCTTGATGTGTCCGTTTCCGAGCGGAGTCCACACATTCGTCGGGATGATGATGTCTTCCTTGAACGGTTCCAGCGGGCTCATCCACTCGTTGAGCTTTTCTAGCCGACCGCCGGATCCAACGCGCTCCGGTTCCCAGACCCCGCGCGGAATGCCGTTTGGGAAATACAGGTAAGCTAGTCGCGTTTTAGGCGCTTCCACAGCGCGGCAAGCGGGAATCATCGCGTCGAGGAAGGGAATGGACACTGTTGCGCCTAGCGCTCTTAACATCGTGCGTCGTGAAAGGCTCTTGGGCATTAGTCGACCTCCTCGTGAGGATTCCTCTTGTACAAAAATGGGTAGCTCGTCACGGTTTCCATTAGCAGGGTCTTGAAGCCGTAGCCGTGTGCCCCCAATTTCGCGATGATCTTTCTTACTGCGGGTTCATCGTAATATTCCAATTGACGTCCGAGAGCGTAGGCGAGCATCTTTTGCGTCACCTGCCGCACGAGGTCGTCATGACGGTTGGCGATGAGCGCATCCTTCAGCCCAGAAGGCCCCGCGAACTCCGTCCCGTCAGGCAGTCTGCCGGCGACGTCGATCTGTTTGATGACTCTCTTGAAATTCGAATCCGGGTCGACGTTCGGATCGTCCGGCTCTTTGATGCGAACACGAAACGTGTAGGTGCTGCGCCAACGACCGAAGTAGTCGAAATTCTCAAGACTGAACCCCAGCGGATCCATCTTGGCGTGGCATGACCGGCATGACTCGTTCGCCGAATGCATCGCTAGCTTTTCGCGGAACGTCAGATCCTTCTTGCCGCTCACCTCCTCTTTAAACACGCCCGCGTTAGGCGGAGGAGGAGGGGGCGGCGTGCCCAGCAGAGTATCGAGTATCCAGTGCCCGCGTTTCACCGGACTGGTCTGGTTGTAGTTCGAAGTCACAGCAAGAATCGCGCCTTGGCCTAACAGTCCGCCGCGGTTGCGGTCCGAGAGCGTAATGCGCCGCATCTGCTCGCCGTGCACGTTGTCCATGCCGTAAAGCGTGCTTGCCAACTCTTCGTTGACGTAGGTGTAATCTGCACTGACGAGTTCGCCGATCGGCCTGTCCTCACGGAGTAGGGACATGAAGAACATCGACGATTCCGCTCGCATCGCATCCATCAACGTATCGGTACACCAGGGGTAGTCAATCGGGCCAAGTCGAACGCGGTTGCCGACTTGACCAAAGCCGAGCCACTGCGCGGCAAAGACGGTAGCCAGCGTGTCCGCTTTCGGGTCAGCCAGCATCCTTTCGACTTGCTGCGCCAGTATGTCCTTTTCGTGCAGCCGACCTTCCCGCGCCAGGCGAAATAACGTCTCGTCCGGCATCGTTGCCCACAGGAAGTACGACAGCCGGGAAGCCAGTTCCCAGTCGTTCACGCGGTAGTCAGTATCGTCGGGCGGCGCTGCTTCGACGCGGAGCAGAAACTTGGGCGAGATCAGCGTCGCCGCCAGTACCCCCTTGACGGCTTGTTCATAGGTCTCACCCGCACGGCGGTCGTGTGCGAACTTCTCCATTGCTTGCGAGAGTTCTGCGTCATCAACCGGCCTACGGAAGACGCGAGGCAGCCATGCCGTGAATACTGCGCGCGCCGCCGCCGTGTCGCTGAGATCGTCGGATGGCCGAGCGACGAAAATTCGTTTGCGAGCGATCTCGTGCTCGTGAGTGAGAGGCGTTTCGGGCAGCGCTTCTTCGACGACCCGCTCGGCCGCTGAGATGTAGCGCTCCATCAACGACGACTGTAAGAACAAAGTGTTTGCTGCATTGTCGAATCCGCTATCGCCCGACATTTCGGCGGTAAACCGAGCAGTCGGGTTCAGTTGAACGCCGAACAAATCTCGAATCGTGTTGTCATATTCGGTGTGCGTCAGTCGCTTGAGAGGCTCAAAACCCGGGTTGCGGATCGTGGAGTAGTCAAATTCCCGGACTTCTCGATTTAGGGCCGTAAGCAACAGCGCACGTTGTTGTTGGTCGGGCTGAGGGGCGGCGGGCGGGGGCATGCGTCCCGCCTCAACGATCGCAATCACACGCTCCCAAGTGGCCCGATGACGAACAAGGGGCTCTTGCGATAAGAGACTGACGAAGTCGATACCTGCAGTGGCGGTCTCGGAGTTATGGCAACCGGCGCAGAATTGCTTCGTAACCGCTGCGATGTCAGCTGTCTGTGCCGCCGCGGTTGAGACGCTTAAGGCAAGAAACAGCGGGACTCCAAGGATATCGGCCCAAGCAGCGGCCTTCCTGCCAATGCGCATTTCGCTGTTGAGGATATCACAGCGCAGAGGCCCGAAAAGGCTGTAGGAGGCCTACAGCAGTTCTCGAATCGGCTTGCCGGCGATCTCTTCCGCCGGGCGGTATCCGAGCATTTCGGCGGCCGTAGCTGCGACGTCGACGTGGCCGATGGGCGTGTCCGTGGCGCCTTTGGCAATGCCGGCGCCCAAGGCCATCATCCACACATTGCGGCAAGAGGGATCGCCCGAGCGGTGATTCAAGAAGCCGTTCGCCGTGTTCACATCGCCGTCGCGGCCTAACTCAGGCAGGATCAGTAGCGTCGTCTTATCTTTGTAGGCTGGGTTGGATTGAATCTCGTCCCACAACATTCCGCAGAGGCGATCAGTCTTGGTGATGGCCTGCAGATAGAGCGAGTAGGAGCCCCAGTGGGCGACATCCATATCCCAGAAGTTGACCAGCATCACGCGCGGGGCGAACTCGCGCATGATTTCCTGCGAAATGAAATACGTCAGCTCGTCGCCCGAGGTCGGGGCCTCAGGGCCGTAGATGTAAGAGACCAGCGAGCGCGTGAGCGTCTCCTTGACCTGCTTGTCCAACTCACGTCCGCCGCGGAAGATGGTCCAGCCGATCCCTTCATAGCCGGCGTTCAGGATGTGCTCCAACTGGTTGAGTACATTCTCGCGATTGGCCACGCCGGAGTCGAGATCGCGTTTGATGACGCCCTCGACCGCCTCCAACAAGAGCTGCTTGGGCAATACCACGTTGGCCCCGAAGTCCTCGCCGTAGTCGCGCGAACGTGCCGCGCCCATCGAGGCAAAACTCTTGTTCGTACAGATTGCCCACACATCAGTGGGCGGCGCGCCGGTGGACTTGCGGTAATACTCGAATAGTGTCGGGCTCTGGGCGCGGGCGAAGCCGAAGTCGTCGACCCGTTGCCAGTTGCCGGTGATGATCGACGCCGTCGAATTGTAGTGCGACAGCACGCCGGAGTTGACGCAGTTCTTGAAGAACATGCCCTCCGGCTGCAACTCGCGCAGCCGAGGAATGTTGTGCAGGCCATCGGGCGCGAATGTCTCCGAATAGCGCACGCCGCCGCCGAAGGTGACGATGACGAGCTTGCGGTCTGATTCGGTCGGTTCCGCCTGAGCTAACAAACGTCGAGGGACGATCCGCTCCGCGATGGCTAGACCCGCGAGCCGCAGAAACTGCCGTTTGCTGAAGGACAACATTAGTAGTCCGTAATCTCGCCGCCCTTAATTCGCTTGCGAACGTCTTTACCGATATCCAGCGGGTGATCGTAGCCTGGCAGGATGTGCCCATCCGGCGAATAGTAAGGACCGATATCGCAAGCCATCGAACCTTTGCCTTCTTCGAGAAATGTGATCTTTGTGATCAGCTTGCACGACTTGTAGCCGTAGCGCGACGGATCGATCAGCCGCATCGGCGAGCCGTGCTGGTCGGTCAACGGCGTTCCCCCCATACGCAAGGCCAGCAATACGCGCGGACTGGCCATCTCTTCGAGAGACATGTACTCGTACCACTTGTCGTGGCAGTCGAAGCGAACGGCCTTGGCCTTGGGAGAAGGTTTGACGTCTTCCAGCAATTCGCCGAAGCGGAAGCCGCCCCACGTTGCGCGTCCGGACCAGCACTGCACGCACTTCATGCGCGAGTTCTGCTCGACCTGCGAATAGCTGTTCAAATGCTCAAGAGAGAAATGCTGGGGCTTCTCGACCAGGCCGCCAATCTCCAGACGATAGTTCTCTTTGTCGATGGAGGTCGGCGGGTTGTACCACATGATCCGAAATCCGTAGCGGTCCGAATCATCAGTCGGCAGCAGGATCTTCTCTTCGCCGCGGGCGACAGCTGCGGAAGCCGCCGCCGCGGCCAAAAACTTACGTCGATTCATCACTAACCCCCAACTCTGCCGCCGTCGTCATCTTAACGCATCAAGGCTGTGCGAGAGGCGTGAGCCCCGAGCCGATGGCCTCCCGTTCGGCCTCGGTGAGTTCGGCGTGTTTCTTCCTGGCGGCTTCGGCCAGATCGGTCTTACCCAGACGCGTGTAAACACGCGACAAGCGGTACTGCGGTTTGGACGATTTCGGATTCAGTTCTACGGCGCGCTCCAGCTCCGTTTGGGCCTCTTCGTAGCGCTTCTGGCGCTCCAGTGCTTGTCCTAGTTCAAAGTGAGACTCCCAGTAGTCGTCCTTTAGCTCAATGGAACGGCGCAGAGCCTTTGCGCTTTCCTCATAGGCCGCCGGGTCGTCGGTCGGAGGCAGGGAAGCCAGCAGAGCTTGACCATACAAGAACGGTCCCAGGTAGTTGTCGGGCTGCGCTTCAGCGAAGACTCGCTGCTGCTGGACGATGTCGCCGATGCGGTCGCCGGCGTTCTCGATCATGCGCCCCAGAAAGTAGTGCGGCTGGGCCGCTCCGGGCGCCAGACGGGCAGCCTTGAGGAAGGCCTCGACCGCCTCATCGAAGCGGCGTAGGCCATAGAGCGCCGTGCCCCGTCCCAACTCGATTCGGGGGCTCTTGTCGAAGACTTGAGCGGCCTCGTCGAGCACTTTCAGCGCCTGGTCGAAGTCTTGGCGGCGCAACGAAAGGTAAGCCAGGTTGTAGCGGAGTTCTTCGTCGTAAGGCTTCAGCCGGATGGCGCCCTGAAACGCCTCAACGGCTTCTTTGTCGTGTCCCAACTGAGCTTGCGCAGAAGCCAAGATTTCGTAGAGCGAGGCCATTTCCTTTCGCTCCAGCCCGCTCATCGCGAACTCGGCTGCGTTGGCGAAGTCTCCCGCTTCGAGATAGAACGTCGCCGCCCTGCCGAACCCGCTCACATCGTCAGGGAAGTAGTGCGTATAGGAGGATTCAATCCGGGCCGCTTCGGCAGCATTGCCGGCGTTCTCGAAGTAGATGGACAGCGCCCGCAACAGCGTAGGATTATCCTCGGCCATCGTAGCGACTGCAGTGGTCTCCGCTTCCGCGTCCTCGGGCCGGTCGAGCAGCCGGTATGTTTCGGCTAGGGCCAGACGTACGCGAACATCATCAGAGCCGAATTCCTGGGCCTTCAGCAGACTGCTGAGGGCGTCTTGCAGGTTGTTGGACTGCAGCGATGTGAGTCCGTCACGTAGGAAGTCTTCGCCGGTCTGGGCGGCTAGAGGCGTACTCCACACAAGCAACGCGATGACGACCAAATAGCGCACGACTTCATCTTCGCAGAAGCAAAACGGCCCCCGCCTTCTAAGAAGACGGGGGCCGCCGGTTGTTGGGTTACGTTACGCGCTTAGAACTGGAAGCGAAGCGCGAACTGCCAGTTGCGGGCGGTGCCGCCTGCAGTGCTGGTGATCTTGCCGAAGTCGCCATTTCCTTGGGTCGAGTTCGGGTTGTTGAACTGCGGCGAGTTCCACAGGTTGAACGACTCGGCACGGAACTGAATCTTGGTTCCTTCCGTGATCTTGAAGTCCTTGAACAACGAGAAGTCGAAGTTGAACCGCGGAGGTCCAATGTTCGAGTAGTTGCCCAGGTTGCCGAACGTACCCACTGCGGGGTTCATCACGCCGTCCGTGTTGAACCACTGCTCGGGCGAACGGCCGCCCGAAGGGGCGTCATTCACCTTCTGGCCCGAAACCACGTCGGGACGAGTCGTGCCGAAGGATCCGACAGCGTTGTTGGTGCCGAGGTTGAAGTAGTTGCCGGTCTGCAGCACGTAAATGCCGTTGACCTGCCAACCGCCGGCGATGGCGTCGACGGCCTTGTTCTCGAAGCTGAAGGGCAGCTCGAACAGGAAGCTGTTCGACAGGCGATGACGGATGTCAAAGCTCGCATTCGAGTACTCGTCCGAGAGGTTCGTGTCGCGTTGGCCAGGGCCGCCCGACAGAGTCGTGCCGACGTCGGTCAGGGCATGGCCCCAAGTGTAAGACGACAGGAACTGCAGGTGATCCGAGAAACGCTTCTCGAGCTTCGCTGTGAGGGCGTGGTAGGTCGAGCGGCCGAAGTTATTCGCTTCGCTCGTACCGCTGTTGTTCAACGCCTTGATGATGCGGCGAGGAGCCGACGGTGCTCCAACAATGGGGCTGTTGATCGGCCGGTTGGGGTCGTTCAAGACCAGCAGGCGGTTGCCTTTCGATCCGATATAGCCCACTTCCAAGATGGTGTTCCAACCCAGATCCTTCTGGATGTTGACGTTCCACTTGTTGACCAAAGGCCAACGACGGCCCGGGTTCGAAGTACGGAACGAAATCGGCGCAGGCAACGAGAACGTGTCCAGCGGGAAACCGTCCGAGAAGGTGTTGATGAACGGGTTGATGTCCGTTGCAGATGCAGCATCGAAGCGCGTCTGTTGGTTGAACGGAACGTTCTCGCCGCGGTTCGGGCTGCCGCCTTCGTTTTCCTCGGCGCCGTAGAAGATGCCGTAGGCTGCACGAATGACGGTACCGGTCTTGACCTCATAGGCCAGGCCGACACGGGGACCGATGTCGGTCTTGTCCCAACCGTGAAGGTACTTCGAGGCTACGCCGCGCTCTACCTGAATGTTCGGGTAGTCGGTCGCGAAGTTGACCGGCAGAGGCGCGTCTTGGTCCTTGCCCATGGGGATGACCAAAACGGGGTTCTCGAAGTTACGGTGCCAGTCCAAGTGAGCCTGGCGGCCTTTCTCTTCGCCGATCGGCGAGGTGAGCTCATAGCGAACGCCGATGTTCAGCGTCAGCTTCGAGCTGATCTTCCAGTCATCCATCGCGTAGAAGGAATAGGCTTCCTTGAACGAGGAGATGAAGTTCTGGGTGGTCAACTGGGTGCCGTTGCTGGGCAGGCCCAACAGCCAGGTCGCGACGCCGTCGCCGGAGTCGCCGATCGAAGGCAGCTTGCTCTGGTTCTGTGAGAATGAGAACTGGCCGCGCGGCGAGGGCACCTGGAAGAACGGGAAGCGGATCTGACGGAACTCGGCGCCGAACTTGTAGGCGTGCGAGCCCTTGTTGATCGAGACGTTCTGGATGAAATCCCAAACGTTGTTGTATTCCTGCGTCGGCAGCCAGTTAGAACCGCCCACTGACGAGTAACCGCCGGGGGAGAGGTTCATCAGTCCGCCGTTGTTGGTGGTGTACGGATCGATGCCGCCGAAGCCGAGCTCCTTGAAGGAGTCCTTGTCGGCATTGGCCTGGACACGGGTGGTGATCAAACGCGTGAAGGCTGCACGAGTCTCGGTGATGATCGTCGGATTCCAGATCTTGGTGTAGCTCATCATCGCGTTACGCGACTTGTTGGTCTCCGTCTCGCCGCCGAAGCCGCCGGCATCGAGATCGCCAGGCAGCGGAGGCGATTGGTACTTGGACTCTTCGATGACGCTGACCGAACCGAAGATCGAGTTGTTGTCATTGATGCGGTGATCCAGGCGGATGTCGAACTGGTCGGCGTCAACCGTGGAGTCGCGCTGGGTGAAGAAGTTGCTGGCTGGCCGTACGCCGGGGGACCACAGGTTCTGGTTCTCCGCCGGATATTGGTCGATCAACTTCTTCGCGATCGGGTCGAAACGTGCGACCGGGACCATGTCGTTGACGAAACGGTCACGTAGAATCGTGCCGTCACCCGCAGTGGTTTGCGTCCGGATGTCGTAGATGCCGCCCGGGATGCCCGAGAAGTCGCCGTTCTTCATTCCGGCGGTCGGGATCGTCAGCGTGCTCGACAGAGCGCCGTTGGTGATGCGGGTGCCTTGGTAGTCGCCGAACCAGAAAGTCCGGTTCTTGATCAGCGGACCGCCGACGGCGGCGCCGAACTGGTTCTGCTTGAAGGCGCCCTTGGATTTGCCGCTACGATTGGCTTCCCAGGTGTTGGCGTTGAAGCGGTCATTCTGGGCGAACTCAAAGATCGAGCCGTGAATCTGGTTGGTTCCCGACTTGATGCTGACATTAACCACGCCGCCGGCCGCACGGCCGTACTCCGCGCCGTAGCCGTTGGTCATGATCTGCATTTCGCCGACCGCCTCGGGTGACACTCCGATGACGTAAGAAGTCTGGTTGATGAAGTCGATGACGTTGACGTTGTTGTCGACGCCGTTCAACAAGAAGTTGTTCTGACCGTTCGAGCGAACGCCGTTGGCCGAGAACGCGCCGCCAGCCGCAGTGCGCGCGCCCGGTTCCGCCGGCACAACGCCGGGTACCGTGCGGGCCAAGAACGACACACGGCGCTGACCGCCCAGAGGCAGTTCCGTGGTTTGACGGGATTCGAGCGTGCCGCCCATCTGGGTCGACTCGGTCTGCAGCGCGGGCGGCAAGCCGGCGACTTCGATGGTTTCCGTTACCGCGCCGATTTCCAGGACGAAGTTCGCCTGGACGCGAGCGCTCGATTGCAGCTGAACGCCGGTCTGAACCGACCTTTTGAATCCTTCAGATTCGGCTGAAATGGTGTAGATGCCGGGCTTGAGCAGCGGGCGAATGTAATTGCCTGCGGCGTCAGACTCGACTCGGTCGGTGACGCCGGTGGCGTCTTCAGTAATGGTGATTGTTGCTCCCGGAACAGCCGCGCCGGAAGGATCCGTCACAACTCCAAGGAGAGTTCCCATGTCACGCTGCGCGAAACTCGGCGCTGCGATCAGTGCGGCCAGCATGGCCAGGACAGTAACTCGGTGCGCGATGTAGCGCATATTTTATTTCTACCTCCACCCGTTGCGGTAAATACCGCCGTTTGGTTTCGACACTAGGTCTTCGTGCAAACGCGAGACCCCGAAGTAGTATTTCAAAACACGAA
Source organism: uncultured Acidobacteriota bacterium (assembly GCA_963805925.1). Classification (GTDB taxonomy): domain Bacteria; phylum Acidobacteriota; class Terriglobia; order Bryobacterales; family UBA6623; genus CAMPKL01. The sequence continues at coordinate 313,163 of CAWDWB010000009.1, read as the reverse complement.
TGAAGCGTCAACAATCTTTAGATTCATCATTTTGGCGAATATACGGGATCCCATATACCGGTAGGAAAACTCTCATCTGCCGTAGGAGAGACTTGCGAAAACCTAGGCTGGCTGATAGCGTCAGAGGACTACTTAGCGATGTCCCAAAAGATGCCTAACTTGTTGTTTTTAAGCTTGTTAGTGCTGGTTTCGTGGCCAGCCGGAGCCGCTGAATCCCCATTCGTGATGTCGGACGTTACCAAAACGTGGGGATTGGGTGCTCCTATCACCTACGGGAACACGGAGAAAAATATTTACATCCTCGAGACCACCGGAACGGGAGCTGCGGTCTTTGACTACGATTCCGACGGCGATAACGATCTCGTTATCGTTAATGGAACGACACTGGAAGCTGGATCGGGCGCCAAAGCTCCGCTCTCGAAGCTGTACCGCAACGACGGGGGACGCTTCGTCGACGTGGCCCGTGAGGCGGGAATCACGCGTCGTGGTTGGGGTCAGGGAGTCTGCGTTGGGGACTACGACAACGACGGCAATCCGGATATGGCTATGGGCTACTTCGGTGGTCCGGCGCTCTATCACAACCTGGGCGGGGGCAAGTTCAGCGAGGTGGCGGAGAAGTCCGGTCTGCAGCAAGACGGTCGTTGGACCGCGGCCTGCGCGTTCCTGGATTACGACAACGATGGGCGGTTGGACCTGTTCTTTTCGCGATATGTGGATCTCGATCTGGCTAAGACGCCCAAGCCCGGCGAACGCGCCGATTGCAACTGGAAGGACATGCCTGTGTGGTGTGGCCCGCGCGGCTTGCCTCCAGCGCTGAACTCGCTGTATCGCAATGTCGGCAACGGACGCTTCGAGGAGGTCTCGGAGAAGGCGGGGATTCTGAAGCCGGGAGGACGTTTTGCGTTGGGCGTGACTGCGGCCGATTTCAACAACGACAACCGTATCGACATCTACGTCGCTTGCGACATGACGCCTAGCCTGCTCTACATCAATCAAGGAGACGGCACCTTCAAAGACGTCGGCGCCGTCTCCGGCGCGGCCTTCAGCATGGACGGCCAACTGCAAGCAGGCATGGGGGTTGCCGTTGCAGACTACGACGGCAACGGCTTTCTCGACATCGTCAAGACGAACTTTTCAGGCGACTTGCCGTCGCTCTACAACAACGAAGACGGCCAGTTCTTTGAGGACGTCTCAGCCGCTGCCGGCCTCGGCAGGCATCGGCTCCTCGGCTGGGGGGTCTTGTTCGAAGACTTCGACGCGGATGCCCGCCCCGACGTGATGATTGCCAACGGTCACATCTACCAAGAGGTGGACCGCTACCCCATCGGCGAGACCTATCGCCAACCGACGATCCTGTATCGCAACCTGGGCAACGGACGCTTCGAGGACTCCACCGCCTCCGCCGGTCCGGCCCTGCAGGTCAACCGTACTGCTCGCGGCATGGCCGCGGGCGATCTCGACGGCGATGGACGGCCGGAGGTCGTCATCGTCAATGTGAACGATGCGCCTGCGGTCTTGAAAAACTCCGCCAAGCAAGGCAACTTCTTCTGGCTAAAGCTTCAGGGAATGAAGTCCAATCGCAGCGCCATCGGGGCGCGGGTTACGATTACCGCAAACGGCGTCACGCAAATGCGAGAGGTGATGGGCGGAGGCAGCTACTATTCGCAGAGCGATTTCGCTCTCTACTTCGGCCTCGGGGCCGCAACGAAAATCGACAGTATGAAGGTGCGCTGGCCGAGCGGTGCGGTGCAAGAGATGAAAGCCATAGCGGCGAACAAGCGCTACCGGCTCACGGAAGGCGACGCCTTGACCGAGATCGCCAAGTAGTCACGCCTCGCGCTAGGCCACAATAGAATAAGAGTCGGATGGCGAAGGTTAGTCCCAAGCTCCAGAAACTGATCGACGACGGGCTGTTCCAGCGCCTGCCGCCGACCTTCGCCACTTACTCGTTCGATCGCATCAAAGACTGGAACAAGTTGTTCCCAGCTGAACAGGCCTACTTCGAACGTCTTTTCGGCCTGCTGGCCCGCTCGGAAGATGCTGCGGTCGCACGGCTGTTCGCCCCGCTTTTTGCCGTCGAGGAAAAGATGGGCGTCGACCGGCGTACCTGGAACACGAAAGAGTTCACCCTCGAGCACGTCGACTTCTTGGAGCGCAACCGCTATCTCGCGGAGTGGCGCGCCGTTGTAGCGAACATTTTTGCCGAGATCGATCCGCTCCTTGACGCTGAGGTCGCCCGGCAAGGCCGTCCCCGGCTCGTATTCGTCGTGTCGCCTTCGCAGTTGCCGATGGGCCCTGATCGAATGTGGCTGCGCCTCAAAGACAAAGGCAAGTTGGTTGATCTCGATCTTGGCGACGCGGACGACCCTATTCCGGAATACCTGGCGAAACTCTTCAGCGGCGCCCCTCGCGCCGAACGGGCGCCGACGCTCTTCGGCATGCAGGGTAAGCGCGCCGACAATCCATTCGACAGCTGGATCGTGGAAGCCGGCGATGAAATCCACCCTCTCATGCAGGAGTTCAGCGGATGGACCGGGCTCAGTTTCGATCGTCTCTCTGAGCTTCGTGAGATCCTGATGAACGAAGTCAACGAGTTGGTGCAAGGGGAACAGATTCCCGGTCCGCGTCAGCTCGGCGAACGCCTGCAAAAGATGAACCCCGGCGCCCTGAATCGCGCCGCGGGCCGCGATGCGGTGCTGCGCGACTTCCTGCAATCCGTCCTGCTCAACGGCAACGGCACGCTGCTGGTCAATAACACCTTCGTGGAGTGGGCTTCAGTGCAGGCCATCCGTCGTGCGAAGCCTTCGCTCATTGGCATCTCATTCGGCATTCGCAATAAGATCAAGCCGTTCTCCAGCCTGTTGATCTACTCCGATCAAGAAGAGACCAGCCCGATTCCGACGCAGGAAGATGTTCTGGGCAGCTACGTCGATCTGGAGATCTTCTACGAGTACATCTACAACGAGTGCGAGAAGTATGTCGAGTACCGCCGCAACACGGGATACGTCTTCGTTGGCGAAGGCATGGACAAGCTACTCGCGATCGGTCCTCCGGATTTTCCGCTTTTGCTGGGCGACGCGCCCCGCCGGTTGGAAGACGTCTTTGAGGAGGCCAGACAGTGGCTCGGCCCCTGAGCCGTCGCGGCTTTCTTAGCGCAACGGCCGGTCTGTTAGCGGTTCGGCCATCTTTCGCCGTTCCCCAGATTGCCTCGGCCGAGGTCTTCGCCGTCTCATTCCGCCAAGCGCCGCCGCACGAGAAGCTTCGCTCCCTGATCTCGCCGGACGCTGATGTCTTTGAGTGTGAGAAGCGTGCGGTCGAAATCCTGAGCGCCCTCCACGACGCCGTAGCGAATCAGCAACCGCTTGCGCTTGCGGCGGACTTCAACGGCACAAGTCCGCTGCCCACGCATTGGCAGGAATTGGGCCCGGATGCAGCCGCGGCACAATTCGATTCGAACGATCCGAACTTCGCCGCCGGCCTTCAATCGTGGCTGGCCGAACGCAGCGACTTCCATTTTTACCCGCTCGAAGACGGATTGATTCGCTTTGAGGCGCAGTCGTCAGAGGCGTATCACGTTGGCCATTGGAGGTTGGACTGGCGCGGAGGAGCGTTGCACGCGTTCCAGCCGATCGAGGAAACTCGTGCGCGCCATCGCCCCTTCCGTGCGGCCAATATTCTCGATCCCAAAGAACCCGCCGCGCGTCAACTCGGCGTGGGCATCCCCGAGTGGCGCCGCCAAATCGACCTCACCGCGGGAATCGATATCTACGGGCAAAACGGCATCGCCGCCGGGGACATCGACAATGATGGAGTCGACGAGATTTACATCTGCCAGCCGGGCGGGCTGCCAAACCGATTGCTCAAGCGCAGCCCAGACGGTCTCTATCGCGACATCTCAAAAGCTGCGGGCGTCGACCTGCTCGACAACACTTCCTGTGCTCTGTTCGTCGACTTCCGCAATAGCGGCCGACAAGACCTTGTTGTACTCACCAACTCACAGCCCCTATTCTTCGCGAATCAGGGCACCGGAGTTTTCAAGCATCAGCCCGGCGCTTTCCGTTTCGCCAACCCGGCTCAAGGCTCCTTCACGGGCATGGCGGCCGCCGATTACGACGGCGATGGCTTCGTCGATCTTTACCTGTGTACGTACATCTATTTTCAAAGCGAGGACCAGTACAGCTACCCTTCGCCGTATCACGATGCGCAGAACGGTCCGCCGAATTACCTTTTCCGCAATCGACTCACTGATGGGTTTTTCGAGGACGTCACCGCCCAAGTGGGTCTCGGCGAGAATAATGACCGCTACAGCTTTGCGCCCGCCTGGTGCGATTTCGACTTTGACGGGCGCCCGGAACTCTACGTCGCCAACGATTTTGGCCGCAACAATCTGTACAAGTTCGATGGGGGGCGCTTCCGCGACATCGCAGCCGAAACGGGAGTCGAAGATCTCGGCCCGGGCATGAGCGCTGCGTGGTTCGATGCGCACAACTCCGGTCGGCCCGACCTCTACGTGACGAACATGTGGTCGCCAGCTGGACGGCGGGTGATCAACGACCCGGCTTTCACGCTCGTAACCGAACACGGCCTGGGCGAGCAGTACCATAGGCACTCCAAAGGCAACACGCTCTACCGCAACAAGGGCGACGGCTCGTTCGAAGAGACAGGCCAGGCGGAGGTGGGCCGCTGGGCCTGGACGGGCGACGCGTTCGACTTCGACGCCGACGGAGCGCCGGAGATTGTCGTCGCTTCCGGGATGATTTCCGAGCCAGGTCCTGCCGAGCCCGACCGCATGGCGACAGACCTGATGAGCTTCTTTTGGCGTCAGACGGTTGCCCAGTCTTCGCCCGACGGAGGGTTTGCGCCGAAGTACGAAGAAGGCTGGAACGCTGTCAATCAATTCATCCGCGAAGGCTATTCCTGGAACGGTCACGAACCCAACGTTTTCTACAGGCGCCAGGGCGAACGCTGGATCGACTCTTCCCCCGACATCGGGCTGGCCTCGCGCGACACGCGATCCTTTGCGGCCGTCGATTTGACCGGCGACGGCCGCCTCGATATGGTTCTCAAGAATCGCCTGGCGCCGCAGATTCAAGCGTTGGTCAATGCGCGCGAAAGCGCCAATGTCGTTGTGCTCGAACTCGAAGGCGTGAAGTCCAATCGTGACGCTATCGGTGCTTGGGTCGTCGCCGAGTCTTCGAACGGCATGACTTCACAACTGGTCAGCGCGGGCTCCGGCTATCTGTGCCAGCACACCAAACGCGTACACCTGGGGCTGGGAGTCGCCAAGACGGCGGACAAGATTAGTGTCCGTTGGCCGTCTGGCGCAATCGAGACGATCGTCGACGTGGCCGCCGGCAAGCGCCATCACATCGTCGAAGGGCGGGGAATCACGGCGTCCGTTTCCCTGACGGCCGCACGACCGATTCCGGTTGTCTCCCTGGACGCGCCAACGACTGCCGGCGACGTCTGGTTGCTTGAGCCCGTTCCGCTCCCTGAGAAGCGGTCTGGCCCGGGCCTGGTGGTCATCGATCGGGCCGACCTGGAAGGCTCGCCGGACCGGGCCGCCTGGTACGCGCTCTTCCAGCGGTATCTGCTTGACTACCGGGGCCCGCTCACCTTGCCGCTCGTCTTGCTCGTTGATGAGCGCTCGCGTGCGCACAAACTCTACGGCGCCGTGCCTAGCGACGACGACGTTCGTGCCGACCTCGTTGCCATGCGCGACCCGGATCGAACGAAGTTGGCCCTGCCGTTCGATGGCTGGTACGCCACTGGACTCCCGTCGCGAAATTATTTTCGTCACGGAGCAGCTTTCTACCAGGCCGGCTACCCGGACCAGGCGCTGCCGTATCTAGAAGTCGTTCTCGCGCGTGCGCCCGACAACTTCAAGGCTCAGTTGGCCGTGGGACAAATTCACCTCGACGCCGAACGAACGGCGGCTGCCCAGCCGCACATCGAAGCGGCGGTGCGACTCAACGACAAGTCCCCGGAAGCATGGAATAACTACGGCGGGTTGGCCATGCAACAGCAGAACTACCCGCTGGCGCTGGAGCGTTTCCAAAAGGCCATAGTCTTGTCGCCGGACTCCGGCTACGCCTACGCCAATGCAGCCCAAGCCGCTGATCGCGCCGGACAGCCTGCCGAAGCCGAACGCCTGCTACGCCGCGCGCTCGAAATTGATTCGTCGGATGCGGATGCCTCCAGTCAACTTGGGCTGCTGCTGGCCAGGCAAGAGCGATTCGACGAGGCCAAGCAGCTCTTCCAGCGCGCCATTCAACTCAAGCGCGACCATGTGGCGGCTATCAATAATCTCGCCGTGCTTTACTTGAGGTTGAATCAGCCCAACGAAGCGACGGCCGCTTTGCGTTACGGTATTCGCGTGGCGCCGCAATCGGAGGAAACCTACATGAACTTGGCGCGCATCTATGTTCAAAGCGGCGACCGTCTGCAAGCCCGTGCCGTTTTAGAGGAAGCGCTCGCCGCCGTCCCCGATAGTTCGCTGATGCGCCGCGCCCTGGAGGAATTGAATCGCCCATGAAGCGCCTGCTCATCCTCTTGCTGCTCGCTGCGCCCGTCTTCTCGGCTGAAGACGTGCTGCAGCATATTCTCGATTCCGGCCGGCTGCAGATCCTCGGGCTCACGGATTCCGAGCGTCTCGGGCCGTCTGCGCTGCTTGCTCCGGGCGACGCGCCGCTGTTGCGCTTCCGTTATCTCGACGGCAAACGCCGCCAGCGTTTCGGCGATCTCGATCTGGTGATGGACGATGCGGGCCACTAGACTTATCACACTGTGTTTCTTGCTGGCTTGCGCCGCGACCGCGCAGGACCGTCAAGCGCAGGGCATTGCCGCCTTCGATAAGGGCGACTATGCCACTGCGGAAAAACTGCTGACGGGTCTCGATTCGCCTTCGGCCAAGGCTATGCTTGGGCTTACCAAGGCCGCTACTGGACGCTGTGCCGACGCCCAACCCGCGCTCGCCGCTGAGTATGCCGACGCCAAGCTGCGGCGCCTTGCCGGCATTGCTCTCGCTCGTTGCCTGATTGCCGCTCAGCGATTCGACGAAGCCGCCCAGCCTCTCGCCAAGCTCGAACGCGAGTTTCCGAACGATCCTGACGTGCTCTATGAGAACGCGCGTCTCCATCTCAAAGCCTGGAACGGCGCGGTTGAACGGATGTTCGAGAAGGCTCCGGCCTCGTTCCGCGTCAATCAGCTTTCTGCGGAGATCTTCGAGATTCAAGGCCGCTACGACGAGGCCGTTGCCGAGTATCGCAAGGCGATCCAGAAGAGCCCGGATACGTTGGCTTTGCATTACCGCCTCGGTCGAGCACTCTTGCTGCGCTCGCATGAGCCTGAAGCGCTTACTGAAGCTCGGCGCGAGTTTGAGGCCGAGTTGAAGCTCAATCCTTACGACGCCGTCGCGCATTATCAGATTGCGCAGATCCTCGAAGTCCAACAGCAGTCCGCCGCCGCGGCTAAAGAGCTTGAGCGCACGCTCGACCTCAGTCCCGACTTCCCCGAAGCGCTCGTCGCCCTCGCGCGATATCGCTCGCGTGCCGACGATCATGCGGCGGCGATTGGTCTGCTTGAGCGCGTCGTCAAACTCCAACCTGCCAGCGAATCGTCTTGGTATGCCCTGATGGTGGCCTACCGCAACGCCGGCCGCAACGACGACGCCCTCGCTGCCAAGCAAAAACTCGACGCCCTGCAGCAATCGACTGCGGGCGAATTTTCTGACTTCCTCCGCCGCATCGGAGAGACGCCCCAACCATGAGGCTTGCGGCGTTTCTCTTGCTCGCGCTGGCAGGAACGGTCAATGCGGCCGAATTCGCTAACGTGGCGAAGCAAGCCGGACTGACGCAGGTTTTTCCTAACGGCGGCAACGAGTCGAAGCAATGGATCGTCGAGACCACCGGCTCCGGGGCGGCGTGGATCGACTACGACAACGACGGATTGCTGGACGCGTTTCTCGTATCCGGTCCGGGCGCGCCGAGCCGCCTGTACCGCAATCAAGGGGCCAACAAGTTCGCCGATGTCACCGCACAGGCGTTGCCCAAACTCGAGGGTTGGGGCAACGGCGTCTGCGCCGGCGACTATGACAACGACGGTTTTACCGATCTGTTCGTCACCTACTGGGGACAGAACCACTTGTTGCGCAACACCCAAGGTAAGAGCTTCCAAGACGCAACCCGCGCTGCCGGACTCCAACAGCCGCGCACGCGCTACAACACCGGCTGCGCCTTTCTGGACTACGACCATGACGGCGATCTCGATCTGTACGTCTCCAACTATCTGAAGTTTGACTTCGAGACCACTCCCAAACCCGGCGACAATCCTTACTGCTATTACCGCAACGTACCCACCGCCTGCGGACCGCGCGGATTGCCTTTCGACCGCAACATTCTCTACCGCAACGACGGCGGCAAGTTCACTGACGTATCCGAAGCCTCGGGCATCGCTGCTCCGGACCGCCATTATGCGCTCGGCGTCGTCACGGGAGATTTCAACGGAGACGGCTACACCGACCTCTACGTTGCCTGTGACCGCACGCCCTCCATCCTGTACATCAACCAGAAAGATGGAACCTTCGAAGACGAAGCGTTGTTCCGCGGAGCAGCCTTAGATGAAGACGGGCAAGCGCTTTCCGGCATGGGGGTCGCCGCAGCTGACTTCGACGGCGACGGCTCGATCGACATCTTCCGCACCAACTTTTCCGACGAACGCTCAACGCTCTACCGCAATCGCGGCAAGGGAGACTTTGACGAAGCCACCGTCTCCGCGGGTATGGGGGCGAACACGCGCTACGTCGGCTGGGGCGTGGGCTTTGTCGACTACGACAATGACGGACGTGCTGACGTGCTGCTCGTCAACGGACACGTCTTCCCCGAAGTCGACAAGATGCCCGGCGATATCCGCTACCGCGAGCGCGCCATCCTCTATCACAACGATGGCGCCGGAAAGTTCACTGATGTTTCTCAGTCGTCCGGCCCGGGCATTCTCGAACTTCACGCCGCGCGCGGCGCCGCCTTCGCCGACGCGGACAACGACGGTCGCGTGGACATTCTGGTCAACAACCAAAACGAGACGCCGTCGCTATTCACGCCGCGTGCAGCCGCAGGCAACTGGATCACGATCCGCCTCGAAGGGACCAAATCCAACCGCAGCGCCATCGGCGCCAAGGTCCGGCTGACCGTCGGCGGAAAGACTCAGCTAGCCGAAGTCCGCGGCGGCGGCAGCTACTTGTCCCAGAATTCACTCACCTTGCGCTTTGGCCTCGCTGACGCAAAGTCCGCCTCTTTGGAAATCACTTGGCCCAACGGCCAAACCCAACGCATCGAGAGCCTGGCAGCGAACCGGCTCCACCGGGTCGTTGAGCCTTGAACGGAGGGTAGAAGATGATACGCAGACGTCTCTCAGTCCTATTGGCCGCCGGTCTGACGGTATTCGCTGTTCTTGCCGTTTCCCTGGCTCAGGAAAAGCCGGAAGCCCGCGAAATTACCATGACTGCGAAAAAGTATGAGTTTTCGCCCAGTGAGATTCGAATGCATCAGGGCGAGACCGTAAAGCTTTCGATCACCGCCTTGGATCGCAAACATGGATTCAAGATCGAGGCTCTCGGCATCGATCGCGAACTGCCCAAAGGCGAGGTGATCACGATCGAGTTTACGGCCGACCAAGCCGGCGTCTATCCCATCGCTTGTTCGAAGTTCTGCGGCCTTGGACACGGAAAAATGAAGGGCCAACTGATCGTCGAGTAAGAGCCGCGTATACTGTGCTGAGGCTTAAGGAGTGCGGCTGTGCCCGATCAGAAACAAGACTACTCCAATCACACAAGATGGGTCCCTGCCTTCCACTTCGTTGCGTTTCCCATCCTCTTACTGAACGCCGGTTGGGCGATCTATCGGCTGTTTGGCGGCCTCTCGTTCGAAGCGATTCTGAATTTGCTCGTGGCGATCGCGTTGTTGATCTCATTGTTTGTCGCCAGAGTGTTTGCCTTGAAGGCGCAAGACCGCGTCATTCGCCTGGAGATGAGGTTGCGCATGCGTGACTTGTTGCCCGCCGATATGCAGGGGCGCATTAACGAGTTCACCCCTGCCCAGATGGTCGCGCTGCGATTCGCCGGAGACGGCGAATTGCCTGCGTTGGCTCGCAAGGTGCTCGACGAAAACATCGCGGACGCCACGCCGATCAAGAAGCTGATCACCGACTGGCAAGGCGACTACTATCGCGTGTAGGGAGCAATTGATGAATAGGTCGACGTTTGTGGCGGTTTCCTTTGTGGCCCTAATGGCGTTTGCTTGCGGAGGAGGAGCGCCGGCGCCTGAACCGGAAGCTGCGACGCCTGCAATCGTGCCCGCAGGCGCGCAATTGGAATTGTTGTTCACCCGCTCTCTGCCCTTGGTCGGCGGTCTCACCGAGGGCGCTGCTGCCGCGCCGGATGGGCGCATCTATTTCTCAGACATCTCATTCGGGGATGTGCCGGGTAAGATCATGCGCTACGATCCGGCGACGGGTATGACGGCCGTCTTCGCTGAAGACAGCGGCAAGTCAAATGGTCTGTACTTTGACGCCGAAGGATATCTTTTGGCGGCCGAAGGCGCCGACGGAGGCGGGCGGCAAGTCTCCCGGTACAACGTAGATACGGGCGAGAAGAAGACGGTCGCCGATCGATACGACGGCAAACGCTTCAACTCGCTGAACGACTTGGTCGTGGACGCACGTGGCCGCATCTATTTCAGCGATCCGCGCTATCTCGGTCCGCAACCCCGCGAACTGGACACCATGGCGGTCTACCGAGTCGACACGGACGGCACGGTGGTGGAGGTGACGCACGACGCGGAAAAGCCGAACGGCGTGGCGCTGAGCCCGGATGGCCGCACCCTGTATGTTTCCGACCACAACGACGGCAACGCCGACCTTACCGATCCCAACGCTGCGCCCGGCGTCCAGGGCGCGATGAAGTTGTACGCTTTTCCGCTTGGGGATGACGGCCTAGTGAGCGGTCCGCGCCGGACGCTGGTCGACTGGGGGACGGAAGCGGGTTGCGACGGTTTAACCGTCGATGCCGACGGCAATCTCTACTTGGCCTCGCGCAGTATGAAGCGCCCAGGCGTGATGATCGTCAACCCTCAGGGCGAGGAAGTCGATTTCATCGCGACAGGACCCGAGAATCAGACCGATCCGGCAGCGGCGCACGGCATCCCCAGTAATGTGGAGTTCAGCGTGGGCGATGACTCGAACATGCTGTACATCACCGTTGATACGAGCTTGTATCGGATCCGGCTGGGCGCGAAAGGCTATCGCCCCTATTAGGCCGTTGGAACGTCGGCGATGAGCGATCAGCCAAGTTGCGGAACTGTCGCTAAGGGCGAGACCTGTGAGGCTTGCGGCGTGGAGTTTCGCTGCGAGCCAATGGGCGCCTGCTGGTGTTTCAGCGAGACGGTTCCGAAGGATGCGCTGGAAGAAATCAAAGCGCGCTATCAACGCTGTTTGTGTCCAACGTGCTTGAGGCAGGCTGCCGCCGCTTTGCTCACACCCTAAGCGGAGGCAGCCTGCCGGCAGCTCATCGAGCCGGCGCCAAGTCGTGTTCGCCAGGAGCCGAGGTGTGAGGCCTATCGGTCGGCCGCTGGCTCCACGTGGATGAGGACATCCGCGATCCAGTCAAGGCGTCTTCGCAGGTCGGTTCGGACCGTGCCTGCAATTTCATGCGAGGCCCGGACTGTGAGTTCCGGATCTACCTCGATATGCAGGTCGACGTAGTATTGCAGACCGGCCTTCCGGGCGAAGCATTTCTCCACATCCAAGACGCCGGGCACGCTCAGGGCGACGTCACGAATCTCTTGAAGAGACTCGTCGGCAGGCATGGTATCCGCTAAATCTAGAGATGCGTCGCGCATCACCCTCATGCCCGTGTAGATGACGACCAGACCGACTGCGACGCCTCCGTAGTGATCGGCGGAAAGGAACTGGGAAGGACTGTACAGCGTTAAACCAAGGGCCGACAGCGCGATGAAGGCGGAAAGAATGTCGACGGCGTCGTTCCACCCGTCTGCGATCAATGAGGCGCTGCGTATACGGCGGCCCACGCGAAATTTGATGGTGGCCATGACGCTTCTGACGACAACTGCGGCAAGGAGTGGCCAAACCGCAAAACTGCTGGGGGGAGCGTGAATCTCGCCGACTCTTTGCAGCGAGGTCCAGCAGATTCCGATGCCGCCGAACACCAGGATGATGCCGACGACGAAGCCGGCGAGCGTCTCGAAACGGCCGTGCCCATAGGGATGGTTGGAGTCAGCCGGCTTGACGGCGATTGTCATCCCTAGCAAGACCGCTGCGGAGGCGAGTACGTCACCTGCGAACTCCGCGCCCGCCGCCACCACCGAAGTGGAGTCCGCCAGCAGGCCGACGCTGATGTTTCCTGCCGCCAGCACGACGCTGGCGAGGATGCTCCAACGAGCTACGAGTCTGCCCTCCTCGAGGTTCGCCTGTTGTGTCGACATGGACGTAAACGCCGCCAGCTACAAGAGTAACGTTGCGGGGAACTGCGCCGGGGGCCGCAGCCGGGCGCGGGGCGGATCGGCGCGTCATGATATAGTGCGCCGAAGACGGAGCATTGCCGATGCGTACTGCTGTTTTTTGCCTGGGGATTCTGCTGTCGGCTACGCCGATGCTGTTTGGCGCGAAGTTGTCGGTGACGGTTTTTGACGAGAAGACCGGCGAGGCGGTGAAGGGGCTGACGGCGGCGGACTTCGCGGTAACAGACGGCGATTTGGCGTTGACGGTGGAAAGCGCCGAGCCGGCGAAAGACCTGCTGGACGTGATGCTGATCGTCGATGCGAGTTTTATCTCGGACGCGATCCGGCCACTGGTGCACCCGATGATTCAGGGCATGCCTGAAGGCGCGCAGATGGCGTTGGTCGCATTTGACCAAGCTGCGACGCTGATGCAGGACTTCACCAACAGCAAGAACCAGCTGACGGCGGCCAATCAGAAGATTCAACAAGGCAACAATCCGCGTGTGATGGATGCGCTCTACGCGGTGCTGGACGACGGCTTTTCCAACTCGCCCGGAAGGCGTGTGGCGATGGTGTTGTCGTCGGGCGTGGAAGGCAACAGTAGGATTCGGCTGCCGGAGATTGTGGCCATGGCGCGGCAACGCAACGTCGCCGTGTTCGTCGCTTTCGCCGACGGCTTGGATGCAGGACTGTTTGAGAAGCTGGCCGAGCAGACGGGCGGGGCCTGGTTCCACTTGAAAAAGTTGAAGTTGAATCCGCTGGCGTCGGCGCAGTTGATCCACCGCACGTTGGCGGACGGGACGTATGTGTTGGACGTGAGCGGCGTGGATCGCTTCGGCGACCGGCTGCAGGTGGAGATACCGAAGCTGGAGAAGTCGAAGATGAAGGTTGTCGCCACGGCGCGGCCGATCGAGTAGGGGCCGCTCAACCCGCCTATAATGGGAGGTTTCGCCCCCTCGTAGAGGGCCGGAGCCGCACTTTTGTCCCTAGAAGACCGTCTATTTCAACAGCGCTACCACAAGATTCGCGATATCGAGAATCTCGGCTTTGAGTCGTATCCGCGCAAGTATTCCTATACGCACACGCCCACCGAAGTCCGCGAGGCCTTTGAGCAAAAGACGGCGGAGGAACTCGACGAAGCGAAGCCGCGTGTGAGCGTCTGCGGAAGGCTGATGACCAAGCGGCGCCAGGGTAAGGCCGGGTTCTGCCATATCCAGAAAGACGGCGAGCAGATGCAGCTCTACGTGCGTCACGACGCTGTTGGCGAGCGCGACTTCGATCTTTATAAGGCGCTCGATGCGGGTGACTTTATCGGCTGTGAAGGATACGTCTTCCGCACGAAGACGGGCGAGTTGACGGTGCATGCCGAGAAGTTGGAGTTCTTGGCCAAGGCGATTTCTGCCGTTGCCCGAGAAGTACCACGGGCTGCAGGACGTCGAGACGCGCTACCGGCAACGCTATGTCGATCTGTTTGCGAATGAAGACGCGCGGAATGTGTTCGTCAAGCGCAACCGTATGATCAAGGCGCTGCGCGGCGCGCTGGACTCACGCGGCTACATCGAGGTGGAAACGCCGATGATGCAGCAGATTCACGGCGGGGCGTTGGCGCGTCCGTTTAAGACGCACCACAACGCGCTAGACATGGATCTGTTTCTGCGGATTGCGCCGGAGCTTTATTTGAAGCGGCTGGTCGTCGGCGGGCTCGATAAGGTTTACGAGATCAATAGGAATTTCCGGAACGAGGGGCTGTCGATGCGGCATAACCCGGAGTTCACCATGCTGGAGTTCTATCAGGCCTACAGCGACTATCGCGACCTGATGGACTTCAGCGAAGAGCTACTGCGCACCGCGGCCGAAGCGGTATTGGACGGCGGCACGAAGGCGCGTTTCCGCGAGCAGGATGTGGACTTTGCCACGCTGGCGCGGTTCACGTTGCGCGAGGCGATTTGCGAGTTGTGGCCTTACGACGGGACCAAGCCGACGCTGGACGACTTGAAGGATCTGGACCTGGTGAAGCAGTTAGTGGCAACCCACAATGCGAACGCCGACAAGAAGATCAATCTGCGTGACGGGGTGACGCTGGGCACGGCGCTGCAGTTGTTGTTTGAAGAGACCTGTGAGGCGCGGCTGATCCAGCCGACGCTGATCTACGAGTACCCGGTGGAGGCGTCGCCGTTGTCGAAGCAGAAGCCGGATGACCCGGACTGGGTGGAGCGGTTTGAGATTTATGCCGCGGGCATGGAGTTGGCGAACGCCTACTCGGAGCTCAACGATCCGCAAGAGCAGCGCAAGCGGTTTGAACTGCAAGTAGCGATGCAGGCGCATGACGCCGAGGCGCACCAGATGGACGAAGACTACCTGCGGGCGCTCAGCTACGGCATGCCGCCGACCGCCGGAGAGGGTTTCGGCATTGACCGGCTGACGATGATCCTGACGGATTCGCCGACGATTCGCGATGTGATTCTGTTTCCGCTGCTGCGGCCGGAGGGCGACATCGGCATGGCCGAGCGGTTGCGCGCGGCGGAAACGTCGACGCCTGACGAAGCGTAGTACTCTTCATGGCCTTTGAGCTCTACGTCGCCCTGCGGTACTTGCGCGCCAAGCGCAAGCAGAAGCTGATTTCGTTCGTTACGCTCATCTCGGTTGTCGGCGTGATGGTCGGCGTGGCGGCGTTGGTGATTGCCATGGCGATCAATAACGGCGTGCAGGGGTCGATTCGCGATCACCTGCTGAGCGCGAACGCACACATCAACCTGCTGGCCAAAGAGGCGATCCAGGGCATCCCGGATTGGCAGCCGGTCGCCAAGGTGGTGCGCGAGACCGAGGGCGTGGCGGCAGTGGCGCCGGCGCTTTACGGCGAGGTGATGGTGTCGACGCCGTTGCGGGCACGCGGCGCCTTTATCAAGGGCATCGACATCGACAAAGAGATGCAGGTTGCGGATCTGCTGAACTCCATCACCGAAGGTTCGCTCGAAGACCTGCGGGAGGGCGCTGTGGACGCGCCGGGGATCATTCTCGGACGGAGGCTCGCCGACCAGATCGGAGCGCGTCTGCATACACGCGTGACCGTGCTGAACCCTCAAGGCGAGATGACGGTCTTTGGGCGGGTCGGCGTGACCAAGGCTTTTCGCGTGGTGGCGATCTTCGATTCCGGCTTTTACGAGTTCGATAATGCCTGGACATTCACGACGTTAAAGTCAGCGCAGCAGACGTTGTCGCTAGGCGACGTCATCAACGCGATTGAGGTCAAGACGGACGACATCGACCAGGTGGACGCCGTCGCGCGGCGCATCGAGCAGCGGACGGGACCGTCGTATGAGGCCTCCACCTGGATGGAGCGCAACCGCAGCGTCTTCAACGCGCTGAAGATGGAGAAGCTGGTGACGGCCATCGCTATCAGTCTGATCATGCTCGTGGCGGCCCTGAACATCCTGATTTCGCTGGTGATGATGGTCATGGAGAAGGCCCGCGACATCGCCATCTTGAAATCCATGGGCTCGTCCCGCCGCCAGATCCGGCGCATCTTCATGTGGCAGGGCATGATCATCGGCACACTGGGTACGACAGCCGGATTGGTATTAGGTCACGCGTTGTGTTGGATCTGTAACCGCTATCGATTGATACCGTTAGACCCGGAAGTTTATGGATTGGAGTATGTGCCGTTCGCGCCCACGCTGCAGGACGGCCTCGAAGTCGCTCTGGCGGCGCTGGTGATCTGCTATCTGATAACGATCTACCCGTCGGGGTCGGCGGCGAAGGTGGCCCCGGTGGAGACGTTGCGCTACGAGTAACCAGTCTCAGAGAAGGGCGACCGGTTTGCTTGATCGCGGAATCCGTAGGACGTGGTGTTCTACGCCGCGCTCTGATACGACCGAGCCCGGTACAACCACTCGACGATGTTGCCTTCGTGCGGCTGGAACCAATCGAGTTTGACCGTCGGCACGGCACCTAAGTTCAGGCGGTCGATGTCGGTGCAGTCGAGCAGTTCGCGCTGGAATTGGGAGTTGTTGGTGATGCCGGTGCCGACCAGGGTGTAGCCGATCTTGCCGAGCATTTGTTCTTGCGGGCACTCGACGACGTTGACGAAGGGGAACATGAATTCCTTCGAGACGATGGAGGCGTCGGGGTTGTCAGTATAGACAACCGTCGGCAGCAGGTACGAGCAACGCTCTTTAGTGACCGCGCGGGACGTACCGCGCGCTTTTTCGCAGTAGTCGATCGCTCCGGCCGCCTCGAGTTCCGCGTCGATCATCTCGGAAATAGCTTCGCCGACGCCGGCGACGGTAAAGGCCGCCAGCGGCGCTTCGGGATCGGTCGGCCCAAGCGGCTTCATCTTGGCCAAGCGCTCGCCGAGAGCTTCAGCGATCTCGCGGCCGTGGCGCGAGACCCAAATCGACGAGGCGTTGATGCAACTGCGTCCTGAGTTGGCCGCCACGCTGGTGGCCATCACGTCGAGATACTTTTCCCAGTTATCAACCTCGTCGTCGCCCAGGATGATTTTCGACCAGCCGGGCCCATGGACTTGGATGCCGGGATTGCCGGCGTACTGGTCGATGGTCTGCTTGCCGCCAAAAATCATGCAGCGCTCGGTGGCGCGCATGATGGCCGGTCCAGAGTCGCCGCCGCTAGGGTAGATGGAGATCGCTTCCTTCGGCACGCCCGCTTTGAACAGCGCTTGGGCCATGCGCATCGGCGTCCAGGGCTCTTGCGCGCCGGGCTTGAGGGCCAGGCCGATCTGCATCGGGATCACCGGCAGCCAAAGCGAATGCACGCCGGGCGAGTTCGACGGCAGCACGGCGCCGAGCACGTCGGCTTGTGCCTGCAGGCTGATGACGCGTCCATCTTTGTCTTTGCCGTGACCGGTAGAGAGGATGTCGAGGTCGAGGCCGCGGGTGAGCGAGTCGAGAATTGCGCCCATGTTCGAGAGAACGAAATGCAGCTTCTGCATGTTGCCGGCGCACATGTTCTCCGGCAGTCCGGTGGTGGCGGACTGGCAGCGAACGAAATGCTCCGGTCCCTGCATGTCGTCGCCCATCGGCAGTTCGTCGTTGACGAAGATGTTAGCGGCCTGCTCGCACATGCCCACAAGTTCCTTGGCGGGGATCGAGCGCAAGGCGGCGCGGGCGCGCTTGGCGTGCTTCATGTCGCGGCGGATGATCATGCCGTCGGACTTCGAAAATTCGGCGATTTTCTCGCCCGTGTCAAAGTGCACGACTTCATCCGTGTCGAGCGACTTGTAAGGCGTTCCCCAGCGGAGAATGGGCACGTGAATCATGGCTTAGTAGGCTCCGAACCCTAATGTTAGTGCGTTAGCGCCACTGCTCATCGAACAGGCCCGCGGCGACGGTCGATTCGTCGGCGGTCGACAGCACGGCCCAATCGCCAAGCCGCGGAAAGAGCAGGGCATTGGTGCCTAGGAACTCCGTCTCGCCAAAAGTGTGGCCGCTGTTGATCACGACGTAGCGATCGGGGTTGAGCGGATTGGGATAGATCAATACAGGCAGATTGGCGGCCACGTCGTAATCCTTGCCGGCGACCTTGAGTTCTTCGGCCGTCCATTCGAGCGGAGGTAAGTCGTCGAGGATGCGTGCAAGAACCTGGTTGCTGCCCGGGTCGCCGAACAGCACGAGGTTGTTTGAAGCGATCTGCTCGGCGGTGAGGTCGGCGTCGTTAACCACGGGAACGTCGCCGCGCATCCACTTGGCGAACTCGTTCTGGAAGCGCTCCATGCGCTTCATCGCCGCAGCGTGCGCATCGGGAGCGATCGCCGTGCCGGTCGGGCGGACTACGAGGAACGCTTCTTTGAAGGCGTCGTCGATAGGCCCTTGCAGGCCAGGCCGCTTCTGGCGGCCGCTGAGCTTGCCGACGCTCCAGATGCCGTTGCTCTTCACGAAATACGGATTGGCCTGGGCGCCGGAGATGGCTTGGCCGTCGATCTCGTACGTTCGGTTCGACGTGGTCAGGCTAAAGGCGCGCACATTAGTCGTCTTGACGACGACGCCGTTAGAACTGCGCTGGACGTCGATCTCGGCGCGCTCGTAATGGTTGTCGAGGCCTTCGAGGCGCACCCAATAGGCGTCCGGATAGGCGGTCGTATAGGTCACGAAGCGTACGTGGTCGGGCACGGTGCGCGGCAGGTTGGCGTCGATGAAGGCGCTAGATTCCGCTTTGCTGTCGGGGTGCCAACGGTGCGGCGTTTCTGGGCCAATCAGGAATAGCGCCTTGAGATCGTCGGTCGTCCAATGGAAGCCGGTCTTGGTGAAGGTGAAGCCTTCTTTTTGGAGCTGTTCGCGAACGTTGACCGAGGCCTGCAACTGTGGATCGATCTCGCCGCCGTAGCCGACAGTGGGCACGTTGAAGGCGTTGAGAGCGTAGCGATAGACGTCGTAGATGGTCAGCGCGGCCAACTGATACGCGGGCAAATCGCTCTGCTTGGCGTAGGTCAGCGTCTCGTTGAAACCGGCGCCCGCTTCGACTGCGGCCCACTGCGAAGGATTGTGCAGGCCAATGTGCCACGCGCCGGCGCCGCCCATGGAGAAGCCGCGCATCGTAATGCGGTCGGGGTCGATGTTGTAGTTGCGGCGAACGTCGGCCAGCGCTTCGTAGACGTCGGTCTCGCCGGCCCAGCGGTAGGCGTTGTTGGTGCGTCCGAAGACGTCGAGCTGGATGTAGTTCTGCGAACCGGGTACCGAGAGTGCGTTGTCGTGCGGAAAGGCAGGGTCGTGAGCGGCGATGAAGCTGACTTCGGTAAGCGTGCCGCCGCGTCCGTGCAGCCAGACGTCGAGACGCGTGGGCTCGCCGTTGTAGGACTCGGGAATCAGCAGACCATAAGGCTGCAGACTCCCGTCGACGCGCGAACGGTAAGCGCGGACCACATAACCCTTGTCGTGCGTCCAAGGCGTTGTGCCTCCCTCAAGCGCCGTCAGCCGTTGCTTGGCGACTTCGAGCGCCTTGTAAGCGTTCTGCGTATAGTCCGCGGTGTAGAACTCTTCCGGATGCCGCAGGGCCCAGGCGACCGCCTTGCCGTAGATGGCGGCATCGGCGAACAGGCCGTCGTTAGCCCGAATCCGGACGGCTTCGGCGTGTTGCTCGAATTCGGTCAGGCCTTGGAGGAGCGCTTGGCTGTCGCTCGCCGGGATGGCGTAGGCCTCCGGCTCTTGCTCTTCTGCAGAGGGGCTGCAGGATATCAAAACGACGAGGGCGAAGGCGGAAATCAGGAGGATTTTCTTGGTCATCGGGTTCTCGGCGAAACGCGTGGCTTGAGAGCGCTACTCTAGCCCGTTTTGCCTCGCGGCGCCAAGCGATCGGGGCAACTGGGTCGCCGTTATACTAAGGGCCATGCGACTCGCCATACTTGTCGCGTTGTTCTTCATTGGAGGCGCGGCGAACGCTCAACTCAAGGAGCGGCCTGATGCTCCGCCGGTCACTGACCAAACGGGCGGTCTCGTCGATGAGGACGAAGACCTTCTGCCCACCACCAACTACGCGTTCAACCCCATCCAGGCGAAGAAGGATCTGAAGATCGGAGACTTTTACGCGAAGAAGGGAAATAGCCGTGCGGCGGCAGCGCGCTATTTAGAGGCGACGAAGTGGAATCCGCAGTACGCCGAAGCCTATTGGAAGTTGGCTGAGGCGCGGGATGAACTGGGGCAGAATTCGCACGCGTTGGATGCTTACCGCTCCTACCTGGCATTGGAGCCCAAGGGTAAACAAGCCAAGCAGGCGCAAGCGCGCGTCGCCCAGTTGGTCGAGGCGCTGAAAAGCCCGCCGTTGGCTGCTGAAGACGCCAGGAATACCGAGGAGCCCTAGGGCTGCACACATCGCTCTCGCGGATCGTCAAGAATAGGACATGCGTTCTCGCCTTTCGGGGGCCCGTTGGATTGGGCTCCTGCTGCTCCTGACAGCGCTCTTCTACTGGAAGCTGGCCTTCAGCTACCGGTTCACTTTCATCGATTCGCCCGACATCGCCGGTCAGGTATTGCCTTGGTATGAGGTCGAGGCCAAGGCTTGGAATGACGGCATCTTCCCGCTGTGGGATCCCTATGTTTGGTCGGGACAGTCGTTGCTGGGGCAGATGCAGCCCGGAGGCGCCTTTCCGCTGAACTGGCCGTTGTTTGCGGCGCCGTTAGGCACGGATGGACACATCCGCTATCGATTCATCCACGTACAGCGGGTGCTGATCCATTTGCTGGCGGCGTTGTTCGCGTTTGCACTGGCGCGAGAGCTGGAATTCAGCAACATGGCGGCTGTTTTCGCCGGCCTGGCGTTCACCTGCGGCGGTTGGGTCGGGTCGGTCGTATGGCCGCAGATGCTGAACGGCGCAATCTGGCTGCCGCTGACGTTGATGTTGTTCCACCGGGCGGCGAGGCAAAAGGACCGCTTGCGGGGGTTGGCGTATGCCGTGTTGTGCGGCGGATCCGTGGGCATGTCGTTGTTGAGCGGGCATCACCAGGCGCCATTCTTTTCACTGTTGGCGTTGGGCGGCGTTTTCCTCTACATGCTGATTGAGCGCGCCCGGCATGATCGCGGGGCGGCGATTTCGTTGGTCGTCATTTTTGGCGTCACGGGTGTCGTGTCGTTCTTGGTCGCCGGACTGCAGTTGCTGCCGGCGTTCGAGTACGGCGGCGAGGCCTTGCGCTGGGTAAGCGCCGAGGCGCCGGTGGGACGCGGCGATCGCGTGCCTTACTACGTCCACCACGCGTTGCGGATGGAACTGGTGACGCTAATGGGCCTAGTCACGCCGCGGCTGCACACCCACGTCAACACGTTTGTCGGTTGGACGGCGTTAGCGCTGGCGCTCTACGCGGTGGCTGTGTGCTGGAAGCAGCGCTGGGTCAAGGCTTATGCGTTGCTGGCGATCCTTTCGCTGAGCTACGCGTCGGGGACCTACTCGCTGTTGCAGGGTTGGGCTTACGAGTTCATTCCCGAAGCGCACACGGCGCGAACGTCCGCCTATGCCGTTTTCGTGACGCAGCTGGCGATCTTCGTGCTTGCCGCCAAAGGGCTGGACTACTTGATGCGTCAGCGCACGGAAGATCTGACGGCGTCACCCTGGATTCGCCGCGGGCAGCTCATGCTGGTGAGTTATGCCGCGATGGCCTACACGACGCTCTTCGTGCGCGCGATGTGGGGCCATATGGACCCAGACCCGGCGGACAACGTGACCTTGTCGGCCGTCATCGCGCTGGTGTTGGCGGCGTGCTTGCAGGCCTACAAAAAAGGCGATATGACCGCGAAGGTGTTTGCCGGTGCGGCGGTGGCCTTACTGATGGCGGAGACCTACGGAACGCAGTTCTACGACATCACCGATATCGACGACCCCGCCCGCCGCACGAATATCAATCGCTTGGAAGAGGAGTTCCGCGAGCCGATGGATTTCTTGGTTTCGGAGGCGGCGCATGGAGCGAGATTTCGCTATGCCATGAGTCCCGACCTCAGCGGCACGAACGTCGGCGCACGTTGGGGCATCGAGCAGACCGGCGGCTTCTTGGCGTCGGTGAATCGCGACTTCTTCGAGATGTACGTGCAGATGGATCAGACGGAGTTCTATAAGCTGACGAACACCAAGTACTTCATCGGGCGAGGGCCGCATGACGCGGCGCAGATTGAACGCTTCACGGCCCACAATGGAATCAAGGTGTTTGAGAATCCCGACACGATGCCACGTGCCTGGGTGACCTACAGTAATGAATTCGTCAGCGATGCGCAGTTCGAAACGTCCGGATTGCGGCGCGTCGACAGTTGCGAAACGGAAGGACAGGTGCGGCAAACCGCTTGGACCATTCAGTCGACGACGCTCGAGGTGGAGACGGCTTGTCCTGGATACGTCGTCTTGGCGGATCCCTACTTTGTGGGTTGGCAGGCGACCGTCGACGGCACGGAGGTTCCTGTATTGCGTTACCACGGCGGATTGAGAGCGGTGTACGCTCCCGTTGGGCGGTCGACGATGGAGTTTCACTATCGGCCGCAGTCGGTGGCTAGAGGCGCCTGGATGACCGGGTTTGGTTTCCTGCTGTGTTGCGGCGCGGGTCTCGGCCTTCGATTTCGCCGGCCGAGACTCGCTTAGTGAACCAGCTTCAAGGCGTGTTCGCCCGCAGCCGGATTCCGAGCCGGGAGGGGAAGCAGTCGCCTACGTCGTTTGATCTCTGCTAAGCGTTCAGGGATGCCGAATGTGTAGTCGTCGAGGCCGCTGATGAATTGCTCCACGTCTTCCAGCATCATGTCCGAGAATCTGCGGTGCTCGAATCTCAGAAGGCCGTCCAACAACAACATAAACTCGCTAAAGCCGCAACCGTCGTCGCCCTGCAAGTAGGCCCGAGCCGAGGAAAGGGCGTCTCGCAAATCGCCCGTCCGGAACAACACGAGCAGCGAGAGGTAGCCGACGGGCGCGCATTCTCCGTAGCGGCCCAAGCGGCGGCGTAGAGCGGCGACAAAGCGCAGCTGATCGTTGTGGTTGAGCGTGTCATAGAGCTTCACCAACGAGTCTGCATTGTCGGACTCGATGTATGCGTCGGAGTCCGATTCCACGATCAGCGGGCCCTGGCTGGCATGAGCCTCGCGCCAAACGGAACCGACTCCGCAGAGGATCTTCGGTCCGTAGTGCGTTTGAACGCTGCCGAGTCCGCCCACTCGTCGCCCGCATAGATCGTAGCGGTGCAGTTCCTCCTGGAGCACGGCGGCGACCTGCAGCTCGATAGGCAAAGACTGGTCGATCGACGTAGCGGCACTCTCCGGAACCCACTCCGCTTCGATGGGAGAAGCCGCAGCTCCAGGAAGCGAACTGGCAAAGGCTATACGCTTGGCCCGGTGTTTGTTGCCGAACTGGTCGAGGAATATGACCGAGGCTTTCAATGTTTTGCCGGGCTTCTTCGTCGGCGGATCAATCCAGAAATCGACCGATACCTCGACTGTCGAGTGCGGGGCGATTTCGTCAACGCCCCAGGTCTTGCCTTCGGATCGTTCGCAGAGGACGATGAGTCCTTCCGCGGACGGCTGCTCGACGTAGGCTCGAACGATTTGCACCGCGCTGTCGGTGATGTTTGTGGCCCGCCACTCGGCACTGGCATGCATGGCCGGTCTCCCCTCGATGGCTGCGGGCTTCCACGTCGCCTTGTCAGGGAGGGGAACTAGTCGCAGAGTCTCTGTCGGCACGCGAGGAAAGTACTTGGACTGTCTCTTGCGGCGCAAGATGCGCACCGTAAGCAGCGCGATCGCACCAAGACAAGCTCCTGCCGCCTCGAGCGAGCTGGGCGGCAGCGAAGAGAGAAACGTGGACCAGTACTGTTGCAAATCCAGCATCGCAGACGGCCCCGAGGGTTAGGACCCTGCCTAGGAAAGATACACGTACTAAAGGTTTTTTCGGTCTACAGCGTTTGACCCGCCGGGAACCAAAAAATCTGCCTAATACCCATGGCCTACGACCTCCGTCGGCGCGGTTGTAGAAAGGGTTCGCAAGCCGTCTTCGTAGCCCAGAAGAAGTAATTGTTCGACGTGCTCGGGGTTCCACCGGAAGGCATCCGGGATGGAGCCCAGGGGGTGATCGTGTGCGATGACGGTGAGCGAGACCTGGGCAAGTTCCTCAGCGCTTGGCTCCGAGCGTTCGCCGTGCAGGAAGTCCCGAACCGACAGGATCTTCTTTCGGGCGTATCGCGCCAAGGGAATCGGATAGTGTTTGAGCAGGTCAATGGCGACGATTTCCGTCGCGCCCAGTGTTAATGCCTCGCGAATCGGCAAATGGCGCGTGGCGCCGCAGTCGATAAGCCACTTCCCATCCACGCGGACAGGAGGAAGGATACCCGGCAGGGCGCAGGCGGCCTCGAGATAACGTCGAGGATCCGTCAAACAGTCTTCCATGCGGAATCGCAACGAGGGCGCCTCCAACAATACGGCGCGCATCTCGCAGCGCGGCTGGCGACTGCCGAAACGTTCGACAATGGCGTCCAGCCAGTCGCGGAAAAGCCGCAGATGCTTCCAGGGCGAGAGCGTGGCATGGCCGACTCCGCCGATTTCAGCCGGCAGGTCTCGCCAGATATAGGCCATTTCGTCGTCCGTCGCGCCGCGAGAAAGCGCGAAAGCGTTGACGCAGCCGATGGAGACGCCAACGATCACGTCCGGCTCCCAGCCATGCTCCTCAAGAGCCTTCCAGGCGCCGGCCTGATAGGCCCCGAAAGATGCTCCGCCAGATAGAACCAACGCTCGCATACGTCTCTACTCTTCCATTCTCGCGAATGTCCCGAACGGGAATACAAAAAGCCGTTGGCGGCAGTGGCAGCAGCGGCGCTACAATTTTCGGCACTATGCTGCGTACGATTCTTGAAGCTCTACAGGGCCCGCTGGCGATTACGCTCTTCACCGCCTCTGCATTTCTGATGACTGTCTCCGCCAAGGCCGCCGACAGCCGCGTCTTTGAGATGCGCACTTACCATTGCGCCCCCGGACGGCTGGACGCTTTGCATAAACGTTTCCGCGAGCACACGAACTACCTGTTCGCCAAGCAGGGGATCAGCATGATCGCCTACTGGACCCCGCTCGAAGGCCCTGAGTCGCAAAACACGCTTGTGTACGTGTTGGCCTATCCCAGCATGGCCGCTCGCGAGGCTTCCTGGAAGGCTTTCCGCGAAGACCCGGAGTGGATTGCCGCCAAGGATGCGTCCGAAAAAGACGGCCCGATCGTCGAGAAAGTAGACTCCCTGTTCCTGTCGCCGACCGATTATTCGCCCATTCGATAGACGGCAGCCCCGGAAGCCGGCTGCGGTATTCCGGCGGCTTCGCTCGTCACAGGTTCCCCGCAAGGGGAACTCGTGATAGGTTGGAGTTGCCCATGGAGCTGGAACTCCACACAAGAAGACTTCAAGACATAGGCCTCAATGCCTATGAATCCCGCGCCTACTTGGTGCTGATTGGTCATTCCCACTTTAAGGCTCTTGAAGTGGCTGGTCGCGCACGGATCCCGCGCCAGAAGATTTACGAGGTTCTCGATAGCCTGGTCGAGAAGGGATTCGTTCGCGTCGTCCAAGGCAAAGCAAAACAGTTCTCCGCCGTCGAACCGCGTTTGGCGATGGACTCCTACTTGCAACGGCGCAAAGAGCGCTTCAACAGCGAGTTGGAAGAACGCCAGCGCCTAGCGGGTATGTTGGGCGACGACCTGGATGCGATCTTCGCCAGCGGCAACTTGGGCAGCGGTCCGTTGGACTATTTGCGGATTGTGACCGACACGGCTCAGACGGCCGAAGAGTACCGCCGCATGCTCAAGCAGTGCGCGATCGAATACTTGGAGTTCGCCCGGCCGCCCTATGGTTCCGACCCCGGCCGCGAGCCGATCGTGCTGGAGTTGCTGGAACGGGACGTCTCCTGCCGAATCGTTTTCGATGCGAACACGATCGATGAAGCGGCGGTACCCGCTCTGGAGAAGGCGGGCGCCGCGATTCGGCGCTCTCCGGGTTTGCCGATGAAGCTGGCGCTGTTCGACCGGCGGCGCGGCATGATTTCCCTCAGCGATCCAGTCGTCAGCAATCCCCAAGTAACGGCTTTGGTTTTTGAACACGAGAGCTTGGCATCCGCCATGGCCAGTCTGTTTGAGGACTTTTGGAAGCGCAGCGACCCCGCTGACTAGCCACATTTGGCGAATCGGTCGATAAAACCCGGTGAGAAGGTCGCGTCGAGCGAGTGCTTTCGAGTACACTGTTCGGAATTCCCAACGTTTAAAGAATCAAGAAGGTGCGAGACGGCTTGACTCATCAGTCGGCCGACAAGCGCCGATGAGTCGAATAGGCCGGAGCGGCCAAAATAGGCAGTCGGGATCGATTCCTGTGATTTAGGATTTTTTCTTGTTTGACAGTAACTTTGGCCTAGAGCTAATCTATGGTTTCGACCTGCAGGCGAAGGTGTCGCTCGGGGTCTATCTAAAGGGCGGGGTGTAGATGGCACAGCTGTTTCATACCAGCGCGAACATGATCGCGCGCCTCTCCTTGCTCCTCGTAGTATTGGGAGCCGGCGGAGGTTTGACGGCGCTGTTGACGGTGGCGAAGTCGCCGTATAACACGCAGCAGAACATGCCCATCGCGCAGCCGGTGCCGTTCAGTCACAAGCATCACGTGAAGGATCTGGGCGTGGATTGTCGGCACTGCCACACATCGGTCGAGCAAAGTTCGTTCGCGGGCATTCCCCCCACGAAGACGTGCATGACGTGCCATTCGCAAATTTGGAGCGAAGCGCCGATGCTCGAACCCGTTCGCGAGTCTTTCCGCACGAACGAGTCGATCGAGTGGGTTCGTGTCCACGATCTTCCCGACTACGTGTACTTCAACCACTCGATCCACGTGAACAAAGGCATCGGCTGCGCGACCTGTCACGGCCGCGTGGACGAGATGCCCCTGATGATGAAGGCCAATACGCTGCAGATGTCCTGGTGCATGGACTGCCACTGGCACCCGGAAGCCAATTTGCGGCCGCGTTCGGAGATCACCAGCATGACTTGGGAGCCGCCCGCGGATCCTGATGAGCGCCTGGCCTTGGCCCAGCGGTTAGCGGAAGAGTACAACGTTCAGAGCAAAGTGAGTTGCTCGGTGTGTCACCGATGAGCGAGACAAACAATTCATCACAGCCTATCGATCTCGCTGGGATTCGGGCCAAGCTCCAGTCTTCCTCGGGACGCCAGTATTGGAAGAGCCTAGAAGAAGTTGCGGGTACGCCTGAATTTCAGGACATTCTGCAGCACGAGTTCCCAAGCGAATCCGACACCTTCACGGATCCCGTCGGTCGGCGCCACTTCTTGAGCATCATGGGCGCTTCCTTGGCGCTCGCTGGCGTGACCGGCTGCACGCGCCAGCCGACAGAGTACATCCTGCCTTTCGCCGCACAACCGGAGGAAGCAGTCTTCGGGATACCGCGCTACTTCGCGACTGCCATGCCCTTCGGCGGCATCGGTGAACCGTTATTGGCGGAGTGCCACCAGAATCGTCCGACGAAGCTGGAGGGTAACCCGGATCATCCGCTGTCGCTGGGCGCGACGAGTATCCAGGCGCAGGCGTCCGTGCTCAACATGTACGACCCCGACCGTCTGCGGGCGGTCGTGAGCGACCATCGGGATTCCAGTTGGACGGCATTTACGCCGGAGTTTCGCCGCCAGGCCGCCCTTCAGGCGCAAAAGCGCGGAGCCGGTCTGCGGATCCTAAGCGGCTCGTCGACCTCGCCGACGTTCAAGGCTGCGATGGGCCGCGTGATGGAACGCTTTCCCGATGCCGTTTGGCACCAGTGGGAGCCGGTCAACCGCGATGCGGCGGTGGTCGCTTCCGAAGCCTGCTTCGGGCAAGTCCTTGACGCCCACTACGACTTGAAAGCCGCCAAGGTCATCCTGTCGCTGGACGCCGATTTCCTGTCGAATACTCCGGGCTTTGTTCGGGAGATTCGCGATTTCGCCAACGGCCGCCACGTGGAAGAGGGTCAGGCGAGCATGAATCGCCTGTATGTCGCCGAGGCCGCTCCTAGTACGACGGGCGCGAATGCCGATCATCGCTTGCGAATCAAGGCGTCGGAAGTGGAAGTCTTTGCGGCGGCTCTTGCCGAGCGCCTCGGCGTTTCGACCGGAGTTGCTGTTCCGGCGTTGCCGGAGAAAGCGGCCGCTTGGATTGAGCCCCTGGCCGCGGATCTGCAACTCGCCGGCGCCGCGTCGGTCGTGATTGCCGGTGACCAGCAGACGCCGGGGGTACATGCCTTGGCTCATGCGATCAACGCCCAACTGGGTGCGGTCGGCGCCACGGTTTCCTATTCCGCGCCGGTCGACATCGCGCCCACGAACCAACTGAGTTCGCTTCGCGGGCTCGTTTCGTCGATGAATGACGGTGCGGTCGAGATGCTGGTCATCTTGGGCGGCAATCCGGTTTACGACACGCCCAGCGATGTAGGCTTCCGCGACGCGCTGCTGAAAGTACCTTTCCGCGTCATGTTGACTGAGGCGGGCAATGAGACGTCGGTGGAGTGCCACTGGCAGCTACCGGGTACGCATTATCTCGAGGCGTGGGGCGATATCCGCGCCAAAGACGGTTCGTTGATGCTGCAGCAGCCAATGATCGAACCCCTGTTCGGCGGCAAGAGTCAAATCGAGTTTCTCTCGATGTTGACTGAAGAAGACGCTTCCGGCCGGGACTTGGTGCGCGCGACTTTCGCCGCCTCCTCGGGGCTCTCCGACGCTGCGATGGAGCCGGTTTGGCGCAAGGCTTTGCATGACGGAGTTGTCGCTGGCGAGGCTGCGACTGCCGCAACGGCGAGCTTAAGTGCGGACTGGGCGAGCGTGGTGAGTCTGGCGCCTTCTGAAGGCACGGAACTGGTCATTCGCCCGGATTATACGGTTTGGGACGGAACGTACAGCAACAACGGCTGGATGCAGGAGATGCCCAAGCCGATTACCAAGCTGACTTGGGAGAACGTCGCTCAGGTGAGTCCAGCGACGGCCGAGCGCTTGAGCTTGCGCAACGGCGAAGTGATTGAGTTGGGGCGCGGCGGACGGAAGGTGCGCGGTCCGGTTTGGATCGCTCCTGGTCAGGCCGACGACGTGATCGTAGTCCACCTGGGCTACGGGCGTACCCACTCGGGCCGCGTTGCCGAAGGCGCCGGATTCAACGCCTACGCGCTGCAGACGACGGACGCGCGCTGGCACGCGCCGACGTTCGATTTCGCCAAGCGCAACGAGTTTGCCCCGCCGGCCTGCGTTCAAGACCACGGCTCGATGGAAGGTCGTCACTTGGTGCGTATCGCCAACGCGACGGAGTACCAGGCGGAACCGAACTTCGCGCAGATGGTCGGCGAACACGAGGGCGGCTCGGAAGAGCACGCGGCTCAACCGGGCATTGGCGCGCCGTTTGTCGGCGCTGTCGGTTCGGACTCGCCGAACGGCCCCAAGGCGGACGTGAAGTTCCAGGGCGGGCGCAGTGAGGGCACGGCCTACTCCGACGTGAAGAACGACAAGTCGTTGTACCCGGAGTACAACTACACCGGAAATGCCTGGGGAATGACGATTGATCTCAATCGCTGCGTCGGCTGCAACGCCTGTATGGCGGCTTGCCAGGCGGAGAACAACATTCCGGTCGTCGGCAAGGATCAAGTCTCAAGGGGCAGGGAGATGCACTGGATTCGCATCGACCGCTACTTCGAAGGCGATCTGGACGATCCAGCTACCTACTATCAGCCGGTAACCTGCATGCAGTGCGAGAACGCGCCGTGCGAGCCGGTTTGCCCGGTCGGCGCCACGGTCCACTCGAGTGAAGGCTTAAACGACATGGTCTACAACCGCTGTGTCGGCACGCGTTACTGTTCCAATAACTGCCCCTACAAGGTTCGCCGTTTCAACTTCTTGCTCTATCAAGATTTCGTCACCGACACGTTCCAGTTGCAACGGAATCCGGACGTCACCGTTCGCAGCCGCGGCGTGATGGAAAAGTGCACCTACTGCGTGCAGCGCATCAACTTCGCTCGCACGACGGCCGAGAAGGAAGATCGTCCGATCCGCGACGGCGAGATCGTGACTGCCTGTCAGCAGGTTTGTCCCGCTGAGGCGATTACCTTCGGCAATATTAATGACCCGGATGCGAAGGTGACCTTGCTGAAGAAGGATTCGCGTAACTACGGTCTTTTGGAAGAACTCAATGTTCAGCCGCGCACGACCTACTTGGCGCGGGTGAACAATCCGAATCCCGAGATGCCGACTAGCGGTGCGGGAGCGACTCAAAGCGAAGAGCACTCAATGGCTGCTCGGGCGACGGAGGCATAACCAAGTTGGCGACCCAGGTTCATCCTCTAGAAGATGCGGTCATTGGGCCGAATCAAAATAACACCACGATCACCGAGAAGATCTCGGGGATCGTATTAGGTAAAGACGCGCCGCTGTTCTGGTACATTGGCGTGCTGGCCGGCTTGGCTTTGGCGGGCGGCATCGCCCACGGCGCCGCTTGGCTTGTTCTGAAAGGTACCGGCGTATGGGGATTGAATATTCCCGTCGGCTGGGGCTTCGCCATTATCAACTTTGTTTGGTGGATCGGTATTGGCCACGCGGGCACTTTGATCTCGGCCATTTTGTTGCTGTTCCGGCAAGAATGGCGTACGTCGATCAACCGCTTTGCGGAAGCGATGACGCTGTTCGCGGTCTCCTGCGCGGGTCTCTTTCCGCTGCTCCACGTCGGTCGACCGTGGTTGGCGTTCTGGCTGATGCCCTACCAGAACACGATGAATGTTTGGCCGCAGTTCCGTTCACCGCTGGTCTGGGACGTATTTGCCGTATCGACCTATGCGACGGTTTCGCTGCTGTTTTGGTACACCGGCTTGGTTCCCGATCTGGCCACGATGCGCGATCGCGCGAAGACGACTCTGGTCAAACGTATCTACGGTATCTTCGCGCTCGGCTGGCGCGGCTCGGCGCGCCACTGGGAGCGTTACGAAACGGTTTACTTGATTCTGGCGGGCGTCTCGACTCCGCTGGTTGTTTCCGTGCATACCGTCGTTTCCTTTGACTTCGCGGTTTCCGTCATTCCGGGTTGGCATGCGACGATATTCCCGCCGTACTTCGTGGCTGGCGCAATTTACTCCGGCTTTGCCATGGTGTTGACCTTGGCCATCCCGGTGCGTCACTTCTACAAGCTGCATGACTTCATCACCATGCGGCACATCGAAAACATGGCCAAGATCACGCTGGCCACGGGACTGGTCGTATTCTACGGCTACATGACCGAGCAGTTCTTTGCATGGTATTCGGGCAACGAGTATGAGCGGTTCATGATGGCTAACCGCGTATCCGGGCCTTACTGGTACATGTACTGGACGCTGATCTTCTGTAACGGCCTGACGCCTCAGTTGTTGTGGTTCCGCAAAGTACGCCGGAACATGGTGGTGCTGTTCATCATCTCGCTAATCGTCAACGTGGGCATGTGGCTGGAGCGGTTCGTCATCGTTGTGACGAGCTTGCACCGCGACTTCTTGCCGTCGTCTTGGGGTATGTACTTCCCGACATTCTGGGACATCATCCTCTACATCGGAACAATTGGTCAGTTCATATTGTTGTTCTTCTTGTTCCTGCGCTTTGTGCCCATGATCGCGATGTTCGAAATGAAGCATCTGACGCACAAGAGCGAACAGGTGAAGCAGAGTTGAGGAGAGGCGCGAGACGATGAGCAATCTGTTCTGCATCGCAGCCGAGTTTGACGACGAGCACAAGTTGCTCGCTGCCTGTAATAAGACTCGTCAAGCCGGCTACAAGAACATCGACGCCTACACGCCTTACGCAGTGCACGGCATCCGCGAGGCCCTGGGACAACCGGCGACGAAGATGCCCTGGGCGGTCTTCGTGGGCGGTCTCGCCGGCATGTGCGTCGGTTTTGGACTGTGCTACTGGCTCTCGGTGATCGAGCTGCCATACAACATCGGCGGCCGTCCGCTGAACTCTTGGGTGTCGTTTATTCCCGTCACGTTTGAGTGCACCATCCTGCTCTCGGCGTTTACGGCGACCTTCGGCATGTTCGGCTTGAACGGGCTGCCGCTGCCGAACCATCCCATGTTTAATAATCCGTCGTTCTTGCGGGCTAGTCAGGATCGCTTCTTTTTGGTCGTGGAGTCCGACGATCCGGAGTTTGAGTCTTCGAAGGTCTCGGCATTTCTCGAAACTTTGAATCCGCTTGAGGTAAGGGAAGTTGAGGACGAATAGTACCTACGTAAAGCGGTTGCTGCTCGCCGCGGTCGCTCTGCTGGCTCTCGGGGCGGCGGGTTGCCGTCAAGACATGCACAACCAGCCGAAGTTGCAGCCGCTTGAGCGGAGCGATTTCTTTAGCGATCATCGCGCTTCACGGCCGCCGGTGGACGGCACCGTCGCTCGCGGAGAACTGCACGCAGACGAACTGCTCTACACCGGCTTTGAGAATGGCGAATTGGCGACGGAGTTTCCGTTCCCCGTTACCCGAGAGGTCGTTGAACGCGGCAGGCAGCGCTTCAATATCTACTGTTCGCCCTGCCACGGCCAGCTTGGCGACGGCCTGGGCGCAGTGGTGCAGCGCGGCTTCCAGCGTCCGCCGTCGTATCACATTGATCGGCTGCGGCAAGCGCCGGTCGGTCACTTCTACAACGTCATCAGCAACGGCAAAGGTCGGATGTACAGCTTCAACGACAGGATTCAACCGAACGATCGCTGGGCCATCGTCTCTTACATTCGCGCCCTGCAGCTAAGCCGCCACGTGAGCGTGAACGATCTGCCGCCGGCAGTCGTGGCGGAATTGAACGCGGAGGCCGCCCAATGAGTACGCCGGTAACCCACCCCGAACTCGCGGGCCTGCAGTCTAAGGCGCTCATTGTCGGAGCCGTGGGCATCGCTGCAACTGCTGCCGGCTTCGCGATGGACGCGGACCAGTTCTACCGTTCGTATTTGACCGGCTATCTCTTCTGGCTTGCCCTGACTCTGGGCTGCATGGGCTGGACGATGATCTACCACCTGACCGCAGGCAGCTGGGGTGTCCCGGCCCGGCGTATTTGGGAGTCAGGCGGACGTACGATGCCTCTGATGGGGATCCTGGTCATCCCGGTCGTGATGGGCATGCAGACTTTGTTCCCTTGGGCCCGCCCCGAGGCTGTCGATGACGCTCTGATCCAAATGAAAGCGGCGTATTTGAATCCGCCTTTCTTCGTGGCCCGCGTCGTTTTATACATTGTGCTGTGGAGCGCGGTCGGCTTCTTCCTCTCGCGCTGGTCTCTGCAGCAGGACGTGGAAGGACCGCAGCCGGCCATTCGCAAGCTGCGGTTCCTCAGCGGCGGCGGTTTGGTGCTGATGGCAGTGACGCTGACGTTCTTCTCGGTCGACTTTGTGATGTCGCTTGACCCTCACTGGTTTTCGACGGTCTTCGGTTTCCTTTTTGCTGCGTCGGATCTCCTTGCGGCGATGGCTTTTACCGTCTTGGCGATCCGTTTCTTGGAGAAGACCGACTCGCTCAAGAAGCTGGTCAACGTCAGCACCTATCACGACTACGGCAACCTTTTGCTGGGCTTCATCATGCTCTGGGCCTATATGCATCTGTCGCAGTTCTTGATCATCTGGTCGGGCAACACGCAGGAAGAAGCGCCCTGGTATCTGGATCGCATGGGCGACGGATGGCTGGTGATCTCGCAAGCGCTGATCATCTTTCACTTCGCCCTGCCGCTCTTATTCCTGTTGACGCGATGGACGAAGCGCAACCCGGTCCGGTTGTCGTTCGTGGCCGTATGGATTCTGGTGATGCGCTTCGTCGACCTGTACTGGCTGACGCAACCCAGCATGGCTCACGGTGCTGGAGTTCATCTGCACTGGATGGACCTGGCAGTCTTGATCGGCTTGGGCGGCCTGTGGGTCGGGGTATTCGCCATGCATTTGAAAGACAAGCCGTTGCTCGCCTCGAATGACCCGAGGTTGGCCGAGGTGCTGGAAATCGCTGGAGGGCATCACTAATGGCGAACTTTTCCCCGACGCACGATCACGAACGTTCCGACGCGCACGTTCGTCCCGTCGCCGCCTTTTTGGTGTTCATGTTCCTCAGCGTTCTGGCCGCGTACGGCATCATCACGGTGTTGTTCGAGTACTTTACTCAGCGTGAGATCTCGAAGTACGGCAATCCGGTGCAGTTTTCTGAACCCGGTGGGCGCAGCGGCGCACCGCTGTTGCAGGTCGTTCCTGGTCTTGATCTGCAGGAAATTCGTGCCGACGAGGCGGAACAGTTGGACGATTACGGCTGGGTGGACCAGCGTCAGGGACTGGTACGAGTGCCGATTGAGCAAGCGATCGACATGCTTCTCGAACAGGGCGTACCGGCCCGTGGCGCCGTTGCTGCGCAATAGGTTTCTCGGCTGTTGATTGAGGTTTTTTAAAAGGAGGGTTATCGAATGAAGCGAATACAGCAAATTTTGATGTTGAGTCTCGTACTCATGACCCTCCCGGCTTTCGCGAACGAAGGCGCGCAGACTCCCGCTAGTGAGTTGCCTGCGGGGCTAGAGAACGTCGGCTTCGACCAGAATCTCGGTCGTCAGGTCGACCTGAATCTCGAATTCACCGACTCGACCGGAAAGAAGGTTCGCCTCGCCGATTACTTCGGAGACAAGCCGGTCGTTCTGTCCCTCGTCTACTACGAGTGCCCCATGCTCTGCACCATGGAGTTGAATGGGCTGGTCAAAGCCTTGCGAGTTATCTCGCGGTTCCAGCCTGGCAAAGATTTTGAGTTGGTCACGGTCAGCTTCGACCCTGGCGAAACGCCGGAGTTAGCGGCGAAGAAGAAAGAAGAATACCTCGGCGTCTATCGCCATGAGGGCGCCGAAGACGCGTGGCATTTCCTGGTCGGCGAAGAATCGCAGATTCAGGCCTTGGCCGACGCTGTGGGCTTTCGCTACGAGTACGACAAGGATACGGACCTCTACCGCCACGCCAGCGGCATCGTGACGCTGACACCCGACGGGCGCGCCTCGCGCTACCAGTTCGGCGTGGAGTATTCGGCCCGCGATCTGCAGTTCGCCCTTGTCGAAGCGTCGGACAACGGCATAGGCTCGCTGGCCGACGCGGCCATGCTGTATTGCTTTCACTACGACCCGGCGACGGGCAAGTACGGACTGGTGATCATGAACACGGTCCGTGTGTTCGCAGCGCTAACGGTTCTGCTGCTGGTCGGGTTCATGACGATTAATTTTTTACGGGATCGCCGCCGCGAGCGGGCGACTGCTTAGCGGGACGGAGGCGGACGAGAAAGACGTATGTGGGAGAAGCTTTTCAGGGATTTCAGCTTTTTCCCCGAGCAGGCCAGCGTGCATGCCGGGCAAGTTGACATGCTCTATTTGTTTTGCGTGGCGATGACGGCCTTCTTCACTGTCTTGATCCCGGCGGTGATGGTATTTGTCGCCATCAAGTTCAAGCGCAAGCCGGACGACGAGACGCCCAAGCCTGTTCACGGCTCGTTGCCTTTAGAAATCGCCTGGTCCGTCGTGCCGTTCATTGTCACGATGGTCCTGTTCGGTTGGGGCGCCTGGTTGTTCTTCGACTACTCTAGCCCGCCGCCGAATGCGATGGACGTTCACGTGGTCGGTAAGCAGTGGATGTGGAAGATCCAGCACCCGGAAGGGAAGCGCGAGATCAACCAGTTGCACGTACCGGTCAATCAGCCGATTCGCTTGATCATTACCTCCGAAGACGTGCTGCACAGCTTTTACGTCCCGGTGTTTCGCGTGAAGCGCGATGCTGTTCCGGGCCGTTATCAGACGTTGTGGTTCGAGGCCAATAAGACCGGCGAATTTCATCTGTTCTGCGCCGAATACTGCGGCACGGAGCACTCGTTGATGATCGGTTCGGTCATCGTCATGTCGCCCGAGGAATACGATCTTTGGCTGCAGACCGATGACCAGGACGGTTCCGAGACCCCGGTTGCGGCAGGAGCGCGCCTCTTCTCTGAGCTGCGATGCGATAGTTGCCACAACAGTGAAGGAGGTAATGGTCCTTCGCTGGACGGCCTCTATCGCTCCCGAGTGGTGTTTACCGACGGATCCAACGCGATCGCCGACGAATCGTATATCCGCGATTCTATCGTTGACCCCCGCCAACATACCGTCGCCGGCTTTGGTCCGATGATGCCCACATTCCAAGGGCAAGTGAGCGAAGAGCAGGTGTTTGAGTTGATCAGTTATATCAAGACGCTCGGCGTCGATTAGAGGAGTCAGAAGAAGATGGAAACGACATCGAGCTCCTTACCTCTCACAGAGAAGCCCAAGCCGAATTACTTGACGGCCAGCTATGGCCTCAAGTCGTGGTTGCTGACGCTTGACCATAAGCGCATCGGCATTCTCTACATCATTACGCTCACGACGTTCTTCATGCTGGGCGGCGTTTATGCCGCTTTGATCCGGCTTGAGCTGCTGACGCCGGCGGGCGATCTGTTGAGCTCCGAGGCTTACAACCGTACCTTCACCGGCCACGGCGTGCTGATGGTGTTCTTTGTCTTGGTCCCTCTCATACCGGCAACCATGGGGAACTTCCTGTTGCCGCTGATGATCGGAGCTCGAGACGTCGCCTTCCCGCGATTGAATTTGCTGAGTTGGTACTTGTTGCTCGCCGGCGGTCTGACGGCAGCCGCCGCTTTGCTGACCGGCGGTGTTGACACCGGTTGGACGTTTTACGCTCCGCTGTCCAGTCGATATGCACACGGCGCTGTCCTCGTAGCCATTGTGGGCGCGTTTATCGCCGGCTTTTCGTCAATC
Source organism: uncultured Acidobacteriota bacterium (assembly GCA_963805925.1). GTDB lineage: Bacteria > Acidobacteriota > Terriglobia > Bryobacterales > UBA6623 > CAMPKL01. Next base: position 276,420 of record CAWDWB010000009.1, on the reverse strand, counting down.
CTGACCGGCCTGAACTTCATCATCACGATTCATAAGATGCGCGCTCCGGGGCTCACCTGGTTCCGCCTGCCGTTGATGGTCTGGGCGTTGTACGCCACCAGCTTGATTCAGGTTTTGGCCACGCCTGTCGTCGCCATCACGCTCACCTTGCTTGCCTTGGAGCGCTTGTTCGGCGTCGGCATCTTCGATCCGGCCCTGGGCGGCGATCCAATCTTGTTCGAGCACATGTTCTGGTTCTACTCGCACCCGGTTGTCTACATCATGATCTTGCCGGCGTTCGGCGTCATGAGCGAGGTCATCTCTTGCTTCAGCAAGAAGGCGGTCTTCGGCTACAAGATCATCGCTTACTCCTCTTTGGCGATTGCGGCCCTGGGCTTTATCGTCTGGGGACACCACATGTTCGTCAGCGGACAGTCGGCATACCTGGGTTTGGTCTTTTCGCTGTTGACGATGCTCATCGCTGTGCCGACCGCGATCAAGATCTTTAGTTGGTTGGCCACCATGTGGGGCGGTTCTGTTGAGATGGCCACTCCCATGCTCTACGCCATGGGCTTCATCGGGCTATTCACCATCGGCGGACTGACGGGACTATTCCTGGCGGCCATGGGCCTCGACGTCCACGTCCACGACACTTACTTCATCGTGGCCCACTTCCATTACGTTATGGTCGGCTCGGCCATCATGGGTTACATGGCCGCGCTGCACTTTTGGTGGCCGAAAATGTTTGGCCGCATGTACCCCAAGACCCTTGCCAAGGTGGCTGCGGTTCTGGTGTTCATCGGCTTCAACCTGACCTTCTTCCCGCAGTTCGTCGTGGGTTACCTAGGTATGCCCCGTCGCTATCACTTCTATCCGCCGGAATTCCAGATCTATAACGTTCTGTCGACTGGCGGCGCCATGGTCTTAGGCTTCGGCTACCTGTTGCCGCTGCTCTACTTCACCTGGTCGCTCTTCAAGGGCGAGAAAGTGGGCGCGAATCCGTGGGGCGCCAAGGGCCTCGAGTGGGAAACGAGTTCTCCGCCTCCGACCGAGAATTTTGAGTACACGCCCGTCGTGACCGAAGAAGCGTACGCTTACGCGAAAGAGGGGGAAGCTGTTGTCCACTGATCATCACAGCCTCGTCGCGCATCAGTTTGATGATGCCGAACAGCAGCAGGAAGCGGCCACCCTGGGCATGTGGTCGTTTCTGATCACCGAAATTTTGTTCTTCGGCGGGCTGATTCTGGCGTATACCATCTTTCGCGGTAAGTATCCGCTCGCCTTCCAGGCGGGCAGCCGCGAGCTGGATATCGTCTTAGGCGGCGCCAACACGGCCGTTCTGATTTTTTCCAGCTTCACCATGGCCATGGCCGTGCACTTTGCCCAGCTCGGCAAACAGAAGCTGGTTTTCACCTATATGCTCGCGACGTTGTTCTTCGGCAGCATATTTTTGGGCGTCAAGGCTTACGAGTACAACGATAAGATCGAGCATCATCACGTGCCCGGTCCAAACTTCGAGTACCACGGCGAGTTTGCCAATGAAGTGAATCCGCGGAACGTCGAGTTGTTTTTCTTCTTGTACTTCGCCATGACCGGGGTCCATGCGGTCCATATGATCGTCGGCGCCGGCGTACTAATCTGGCTGATGTTCAGAGTGCGGGCAGGGGCCTTCTCGCGAGACTATTATTCGCCGGTTGAGATGTTTGGTCTTTATTGGCACTTTGTCGACATCGTTTGGATCTTCCTCTATCCGCTCCTGTATTTAATTGGACGGCACAGCTAATGTCTGAAACGCACGAAGCACATCACCACATCGTCCCGATTCCTATTTACGTGGCGATCTTCGTTACGTTGCTCGTCTTGACCGGCGTCACCGCGGCCGTCGCCTATGTCGACTTCGGTCCGATGAATATCGTCATTGCGCTGGCTATCGCCGCGTTCAAGGCCAGCCTCGTCGTCCTGTTCTTCATGCACGTGAAGTACGCCAGCAAGTTGACGCAACTTGCCTCCGTTCTCGGATTCGTTTGGCTAGCCATCTTGCTTGGCATGACCACCTCGGGTATCTTCACCCGCGACTGGGTTGGCTCCGCTCCCGGCTGGGCGATGCAGCCTATTGACGTGGGAGCGGAGGCTCATCACGAGGCAGCAGCTGAAGGCGCCGGACACATGGAAGAAGGCGAGGCTCCCGCGGCTGCGCACGAGTAGCCTCTCAGCAAAGGGACTCAGATTGAAAAGGGCGCGGCTAAAAGCCGCGCCCTTTCTGCTTCCGAGTGCGTCGCCCCTAGAACAAAGCCGTCGGCCGCCGCGTCCACTTCTTGCCCTTCTCCTTGGCGATCGCTTCCATATTCTGCACGTAGGCCCCCGCCTGGGTCAGCACGTGATGCAAATCGTTGCCGATGCTGATGAACGTGAATCCCTTGTCCAGGAACTCGCCGACGCGATCCGTGCCGAACAGGAACAGCCCCAAGATCTTCTTGTTGGCCCTGGCTGCGGCAATGAGCTTGTCCGTCGCCGCCATCAGTTCGGGCGACGTGTACATCAGCGGGAACTCATACGTCTCGTACAGACCCATCGACATGCACAGGTCGTTCTGTCCCAGAAACAACATGTCCACGCCGGGAACCGCGGCGATCGCATCGATGTGTTCGATGCACGATGCCGTCTCCACCTGCAGCGCCACAATGATGTTCTTGTTGGCGTTGCCGACATAGCCCAACAGACCGGCCTTATTCGTGCCGCGCTGTGGGAAGTACACCGAACGCGTGCCCGCCATCGGATAGAGCGCGCAGCTCACGGCCTCGCGCGCCTCTTGCGCGGTATTGATATAGGGAATCAGAACGCCGTCGGCGCCCAGGTCAAGCGCCTGTTGGATGCCGATGCGGTCGCCGTAACCGCCGACTCTCACCATCGACTTGGCCCCGCCGCTGCTAATCGCGCAGAGCATCGCCGAGAGCTTCTCGTTGGTCATCGGTCCGTGCTGCGTATCGACCAGTAGCCAGTCGTAGCCGCTGTGGGCCAACTGCTCGCAGAGCGTCGGACTATGGGAATTGACGAACAGCCCCATCTTGGGGGCGCCGTCGCGCAGTTGTTGCTTGAACTCAGCTCCGCTGAGAGTGGAATTGCTCATATCTAGGATCCTCGCTAAGGCTCGAGAGAGACGGAATCCGACTATATCGAATCCCTCGAAAGACTGTCAAAGCGATGCTCCGGCGGCGCCAAAGAAAAGGCCGGGATCCTTTCAGATCCCGGCCCATGTTCTGTCGCGGAGCAGTCCTTACGGATTGCGGCGCTTCTCAAGGCTAGACTCGCCCTCGACGTGTTCGACCGATCGGCCCCGCTGCCGGGGGTTCACCCATCCGTCATTCGAAGGTCCGTTCTGGAAGAATAGAGAATCCTTGCTGACCGAGTAGCCTTCGCGGTACTGTGCGCCCGCGTTGCCGAAGATCTTGCCCGCGCGCAGCGTCGCGTCGCGCACGTGCTCCAGCATCTTCTGGTATTCCGGATCTTTCTGCGGTAGGCCCGAGAAGCTGCTGAGGTCGTTGTTGCCCAAGATCACCACGTCGACGCCGGGCGTCATCGCGATGTCATAAGCATTGGCTACGCCCATCGGCGTCTCGATCATCACGACGACCAATAACTGGTCGTTGTACCGCTCGCGATAGGTCGCGCGGTCCCAATAGCTGCCATAGTTGCCGCCGCCTGCGCTGCGGTGAGCCACCGGAGGATAGCGTGCGTACCAAGCTGTCGTCTGCGCCTTTTCGCGCCCATCGACCGTCGGCATGATAATGCCGATCGCGCCCAGGTCGGTCGCCTTCTGGATCGAACTCTCCAGCTCATCCGGCATACGGATGAACGGCATGGCGCCCACGTGCGGACAAGCATCAATCATCTTCTCGATCTCGCCCCAGGTCATCGTGCTGTGCTGCATCTCAAACCAAGTGAAATCGTAGTGCGGAGCTTCTTCGCAGTAACGATCGATGTCAAAGCTGGATATCGTGTGACTGAAGACTTGCTTGCCTTCCGCCAACTTCTGTTTGACCGTGTTGACTAGCGGGGCCGACATCTTGCCTTGGGCCGCCAGGGGGATGCTCATAAGCGACACTGCCAAGAGCGAACCGAGTACGAACTTCGTCGCTTGTTTTATCATCTACGCTTCTCCTATCCAAAGCCCCCCCGCCGACGTTGGCCACAGGGCTGGCGTAATTGTACTCCATCCATCCATGGCCAGTGTGATATCGCTCACAGCGTCTTCAGGTGCGCCTCGCCAGCTTAAACGGGTAGACCCCGTTCGCGTTCCACTGGGCCAGGTACAGATCCCCGTTCCGGTCGATGCAGACGCCGTGACCATGGTGGACCTGGTAATCCTCCGTTGCCCCCGGCATTTGCCGTAGAGCCCGCAAGATTCCGTCGTCATAGCGCGGCTCCGTGCCGAACGGATTCGATACGACCCGGAAGTCCTCATCCAGAATCGTGACGAACCCCGAATCATCCAGCCGCTCGCCCGTCCCGTTCGCCTTCGTCCAGCAAACCCCCGCATACAGCAACGGTCCATCCGCCACCGCCCGGCAAACGAACGCTCCCGGTAGGTCAACCGTCCGGCGATGTTTGCCATCCAAGGTAAACACTTTAAACTGGTTATCCGTTCTCGCAGTGCAAACCAGCAGTGGTTCCGCCCGGTTCCTCAAGTCCACGCAGACGCCATGCGCATTCCTCAGCCGGGCTTCCGGATTCGGATCATCGGCCCCGCCGAATTTGCGTATAAACCGCCCCAACCGGTCGTACTGCAGGATGTAGTTGGAGCCGTAGCCGTCGGCCACATAGATGTCACCGTTCGGCGCCACCGCTGCCTCGGTCGGGCGATATTCCCATCCCGGTTCGTAGACGCCGATCGTCAGCGGGTGCCCAATCGTGAAGATTACCTCGCCCCGCAGCGTCGTCCTAACCACCCGCCCCGATTCCCGGACGCCCCGCTCGGTCCGCGTCGTCGGACCCGGATCGACCAGCAACAAGAACTCCTCGCCGTTCTCCTCGAAGATCTCGATCCCATGCCCGCCCGGATACTCCGTGCCGAACGTCCGCACCAGCCGTCCGTCGGTGTCGTAGACCAGCACGTTGTTTGCCGTGTGGTCGCCGATCATGTAGATCAAGTTGTCGCGGTCGACTACCATCTCGTGGCAGTTCTTGACCGGCGTCTTCGACTTGTCAACATGCCGCTCGCCCCACTCGACATCGACGTCGAACAGGATGCCGTTATGGCCGACCGGCGCCGTCATACCGCAATCGGCGACACATACGGCCCGCCGTAAGAATCCCGCAGCTCATCGCAACGCGCCCGCATCATCGCCAGCACGTCGGCGTAGTCCGGATCTTGCACGTAGTTGATCAACTCATCCGGGTCTTCCTGCAAGTCATGCAAGAACTCGTACCCATACTCGAAGTACCGCGCATAGACGTATCTCTCGCCGCGAACGCCCTCGTATTTCGGGATCTGCGCATTCTCCATCAAGTGTTCGCAGAAGAAGTCCTTGCGCCAGTCCGCCGGCCGCTCTCCGCGCACGAAGCCCGCCAGACTACGCCCTTGATACTGCGCAGGCAGCTCCGCCCCGGCAAAATCCAAAAACGTCGGCGCCAAATCGATATTTAAGCCCATCTCCTGTTCGACGCGCCCCTGCTTCACCCGCGGATCATAGACGATCAGCGGCACACGCAGCGACTGCTCGTAGTGGTTCCACTTCCCGGCCATACCCCGATCGCCCATCATGTAGCCGTTGTCGCCCATATAGACGATGATCGTGTTGTCCGCCACGCCGGCGTCTTCGAGAGCGTTCACCACTCGCCCCACCGCCATGTCGATGCCGGTCAGCAGCCGAAAGTAAGCGCGCATATTCGCCTGGTACTTCTCCGGCGTGTCCCAGCGCCAGTGGTAGCGCACCCGGTTCATCGAGTTCTCGCCGAAAAACGCCGGCAGCACATCGCGATACTTCTGCGCCGACAGCCGCGGCGGAGGTATCTCGATGTCCTCGTACATCCCGTCCGTCGCCGGCGGCCAAGGGTAATGCCCAATCGCCGGCCTCAAATCGCCGTCTTCCGCGTGGCCCGCGTTGAAACTCACCGACAGGCAAAACGGCCGTCCATCCTCACTTGAGACGAACCGCTCCGCGAAATCCGCGCACAAATCCGTTTCGTGCCTTAGCGTCCCATCCGGCTGCTTGTGGAAGTATGGATTGCGGTTGATCTCCTCGTACTCGTCGAAATACTCATCCTGCTGCGGCTTCACGCCGTACTTACCGCAGAACCCTGTCCGGTAGCCGGCCTTCTTCAGCAGGGCAGGGTAGCCGTTGGCCAACTGCTCGGGCGAAATCGGCGGCTTGCCGAACGTGTAGCCATGCGTACGCTCCACCAAGCCCGTAAAGATCGACGCCCGGCTGGCGGCGCAAATCGCCGTCGTCACAAAAGCGTTCTCGAAGCGCACGCCCTGGCGCGCCAGACCGTCGATATTCGGCGTCTTCAGAAACGGATGCCCCGCGCAACCCAGCGAGTCGTTGCGCTGGTCGTCCGCCAGGAAGAAAACGATATTCGGAGGCTTAACCGGCGCCGCCGCCGAACCGCACCCAAACATCGAAAGAGCAGCGCCGCCCAGCGCCGCCGTTGCTTCTCGCCGCGTCATGCCCATTGAGGCGCTAGGTTAGCATGCGAGTCGCCGATTCGAGGGAACTCGACCTGCAGGAAGATGTGAAAGAATCACCGTTCGCGCACGCACTAACATCCCGCGCGGGAAACGGACGCCGCCAGGGACTGGCTTGGATTTTCGCACCCACGAGATCAGCCCTTTAGCCTCGAACGCGGCCCGCGAAAATCCGTGCCTGTACCTTTCTCGAGTTACCTTGCGCGCCCGAAGGATTCATTCACAGACTCCAGCCAGAGAATGCCCTTGACTCCTCACGCTACGTCAGGCTTTAAGCTGGCATTGGATGGAAACGAGCTGTCTAAAGGTTGGCGAACTCGCTCGCCGTTCGGGCGTCTCCGTTCGTACGTTGCACTACTACGACGAGATCGGTCTCTTGCGGCCGTCGCAGCAGACCGTGTCCGGTCATAGGCTCTATACCCGAATTGACGTAGCGCGGCTGCAACAGATTCGTTCCCTTCGCAGCCTGGGACTTCCGCTCAAGGAAATCGCCACGGTTCTCGCACGGCCGGACCACGGTCCCTTGGATGTTCTGCGGGCTCACGCCGAGCAGCTCCGCGCCCGCGTCCAGGCGGAAACACGCCTGTGCGAACGACTAGAGGCCGTGGCGGCGAAGTTGGAGCTCTCCGACAGCGTTTCTCTCTCCGACCTGCTAGAGACAATCCAGGAGATCAGCACGATGGACAAGTTTGAGAAATACTACACGCCCGGGCAACTCAAGACCCTCGCTCGTCGCGGCGAAGCGCTCGGCGAAGACGGCATGAAGAAAGCCCAACAGGACTGGACCGAACTGATTGCTGACGTTCAGCAAGCCGTCCAGAATGGCGTCGATCCGCAATCTGACCAGGGGCGTTCGCTAGCCGCCCGCTGGGATGCGCTCATCGAGGCTTTTACCGGCGGCGATCCGGGTATCCGCCAATCCCTCAGCCGTATGTACCAAGCGGAACCCGATATTGCGGCCGATCACGGCTATCGTCCCGATTCGGCGCTCTCGGGTTTCATTGCCGCGGCTCGAAAGTCAGGCTAGGCCACTATAATTTCCTGTGTGCCCACCCGCCGCGCCTTCCTTCAACAACTCTCCGTCGCAGCCGCTCCCCTCGCCCTGACGAACTGTGCCGCTTCCGCCAAACCGCCCAATATCCTCTTCTGCATCTCCGACGATCAGTCCTACGCGCACACCAGCGCCAACGGGTCTCACTTCGTCAAAACGCCGGCGTTTGACCGGGTCGCGGCCGAAGGAATTCTCTTCCACAACTCCTTCGTCTCCACCCCGTCCTGCTGCCCCTCGCGCGGCAGCGTGCTCTCCGGTCAAGACTTCTACCGCCTGCGCGATGCCTCGATGAATCACACGATTTGGCCCATGGAGAACAACATTCCGCTCTATACAGACCTGCTCGGCTCCGCCGGATACCGCGTGGGCTTCACCGGTAAAGGCTGGGCGCCGGGCAACTGGCAAGTCAGCGGCCGCGAGACCAACCCCGCCGGACCCGTCTACAACGACATCAAGCTCAAGCCGCCCGGCCAGTTCATCAACACCATCGACTACGCCGCGAACTTCGAAGCCTTCCTCGATGGGCGCCAGCCGGACCAACGCTTCTGCTTTTGGGCCGGCTTCACCGAGCCGCACCGCGAATTCGACGACGGCATCGGCGTCCGCAACGGAATCAAGCTAGAAGACGTTGAAGTCCCCGACTTCCTGCCCGACTCCCCCGAAGTCCGCAGCGACATCGCCGACTACGCCTTCGAGATCGAATACTTCGACACGCACCTCGACCGCATGCTGGAGCTGCTTGAATCCCGCGGCGAACTAGAAAACACCCTCGTCGTCGTCACCTCCGACAACGGCATGGCCTTCCCGCGCGCCAAGGCGTCCGTCTATGAATACGGCGCGCACATGCCGCTGGCCATCCGTTGGGGCGCCCGCGTCGCCCCCGGACGCGCCGTCGATGACTTCGTCAGCCACCGCGACTTCGCTCCGACCTTCCTTGAAGCCGCAGGCTTGCCCGTCCCCGCCGACATGACCGGCCGAGCCTCATGCCGATTCTGGACTCAAAGCCTCCGGCCAAATCGAGGCCGCGCGCGACCACGCCGTCTTCGGCATCGAACGCCATTTCCCCGGCAGCCGCCCCAACGGCGCCGGCTACCCGATCCGCGCCATTCGCACTGCCGACTACCTCTACATCCGCAACCTCACGCCTGACGCGACTCCCGTCGGCGACCACCCCGGCCCCGTCTGGCCCGCCAACGACCCCACCGGCGGCTTCGGCGACACCGACGGCGGCCCCAGCAAGACCTACATCTGGGAACACCGCGAAGACCAACCGCGCTACTCCGAAATGGCCTTCGGTCTGCGTCCAGCCGAAGAGTTGTACTCGGTCCACGACGACCCCATCGACCTCGTCAACCGCGCTGACGACCCCGAACTGGGCGGCATCAAGTCGAAGCTGGCGACGCAACTCGACGAGTACCGCCTCGCCACCGCCGACCCCCGCGCCACGGGCAACGGCCAACTGCTCGACGACGTTATGAGACGCTACCCCGTGACCGGCTCCAACAACACCGCGACCGAGCAGAGCCGCTAAGGTTGCCATGAACATGATCGACTCCTGGCAGGAAAAGAGCGCTCACATCAGTCAGTCAATTCCAAGCCAGAGTGAAGGCTGATTCTTGCAGGAGGTTCGTCTATAAAGGAGAGGTGGATCACATCCTCGACTACGCTAGAGCTGATCACGACGTCGCGAGAAAAGTTCCAAACGATCCGGCCCGTATCATCAATGAGTGCGGCGCCAATCTCATGGAAGACTAGAAACTTCGACTGATCGTCAACGCTCATCATCGATTGAACTAGCGAGCGCCCCAGTGAGATACGAAAAACGTCGTCTCCAGTGTGGGTATCCACCGCGATAAGTTCGTCGTCGATTGCGACCAGTGCCCCAGTCCCGTCGGGAAACGGCAGAAGCTGGGGTTCGATGCCGTGACCCTCGTCGCACAAACCGAAAGTCAAGGGCGTGAACGCGAAGTCGTTCTCGGTGGGATCAATTCTGACGGTACGGTAACAAGATTCTGATTCCTTGGAACGACGGAGCATTCGGTAGCGAATGCTTCCTGAGAAATTCTTCCAGTTCGATCGGCTATCCCATGTGCGCCACTCCACGGTCATGAGTCTCGAATCAATCTGCGATTACTGGCTGCCTAACCAAGCCGCAAGCCGCCCCTTCTGCTCCTCCGTCGCCTCCGGATCCGCTTCTAACTTCCAGCGATCCTCGCCCGGCGCCTCGCCGGCCGTCACAGCCAAACTCAAGATCTGCTCCCGCCGCGAAACGATCAGTTCCAGCTCGTCCCCCGGATGAAACGCCTTCAGCCGGTCCGCCAGCCCTTCCGGCGTAACCCGATACCCATGGATCGCCAGCAACTCGTCCTCGGCATTCACGCCGCCCGCATAACCGGGGCCATCGCGCCGGACGCTGGCCACAAACAGCCGCCCATCCTGTTGCCGCGTATCAAACCCCAACCATGCCGGCGTCGGCTCCGTGGTTTCCTTCGCAGGTGCAAAGCGCAGCCCGAACCACTCCAGAAACTCGTCGTACTCCAACTCGCCCGGCTCATCCACGCGCTCCGCAATCCAAGCGCCCACGTCCTGCCCGGCGACATCGTTAACCACCTGCCGGAACTGCGCCTGCGTATACCCCGCCTCGCCCGAGTAGCGCTCATAAGCCGCCCGCATCACGTCGTCCAAGCTCTTCTGGTCATTCGTCAGTTTGCGGATATGCACGTCCAGCAGCAGCCCGACTAGAGCGCCCTTGCCGTAGTAGCTCACCACCGAGTTCGCCGTGTTCTCGTTGCGCTTGTAGTACTTCACCCAAGCGTCAAACGAAGACTCGGTCAGCCCGTGCGTCAGTCGCCCCGGGGCCGATTCCAACGCGGTGATCTCTCGCGACAACTCTTTGAGGTACTCTTCAGTAGTCGACAAGCCCGCCCGCCGCACAATCAGCGGATCGTAATAAGACGTCAGCCCTTCCGCCACCCACAGCCCCGTCGTATAAACTTCGCTTTCATAGTCGAAAGGCCCCAACTCCACCGGCCGCAGCCGCTTCACATTCCACGTATGGAAAAACTCGTGGCTAATCAAATACAACCACTTCAAGTAATTCTCACGTGTACTCGTCGCCCAGCGGTTAGCCATCACCAACGTCGAGTTCTTGTGCTCCAACCCGCCGCCTGATTCGGTGATCGCATTCAAGAAACTGTAATTCGTGTAGGGCGTCACGCCCCAAAAGTCGATCTCCGCCCGCGCAATCTTCTCGACGTCCGCCGCCGACTTCGGGCCGTCCCATACGCCGCCCTCGCCCAGATTCACCAAGCTATGCGGCACGCCGTCCACGTCGAAATCGTACTGCGCCAAGTTGCCAGCCAAGATCGGCGAATCCACCAGCTCGTCGAAGTCCTCCGCCACATACGCGTCGTCGACCACCGGCAACGCCGAATGCGACGCCGCCCAATTCTCCGGCAACTCCAAGCGAACGTGGTGCTGCGAATCGATCAGCCTGCCGCCCGGTTCCGCTCTCGTCACAAACGTCGCTGCGCCCACGATAATCGCGAAGTCCGACTCCACCCAGTTCGAACGCACCGACATCTCGCGGCAGTACAACCGATACGAAAAGCGAATCTCCGCCGCTCCGCCCGTTTGAATCTCCCAACGATTCTTCTTGCTCTTGCGTACCGTCAACGGCGTTCCGTCGGCTGCTTCCGCGTGTTCCGACTCAACCTTCCCCGAGTAATCCCGCACCATGTACGAGCCCGGCGTCCACACCGCCATCATCAGCTCAATCACCGACTGGCCATCGGTTTGGACAATCGCCTCCACCTCGGCGTAGTTCGTCTCCGGGTTTGGAAATCGGATCGTATGGCGAATCGGTTCAGCAGCATTCATGAGGGTAGGGAGTAGCGTCAGCGCGACAACAATCGCACGCGTTGCAACAGAGCTATTCAAGGCCTTTCGGGTTCCAAGTCGCCAGGGGGCAAGTCTTCTCGCGGCTTCGCGGCGCGATCATCCAGCCTGGCAAGTTCCTCCCGCCTCGCGGCGAGAGCGCTGTGTTCTTCACGAACCTTCTGCAAAGGCGTCGCGATGATTTCTTCGATCTTCTTAGCGCTCAGCGTAATTTCTTTCTCCGCTTGCCGCCGGAAGTCGCGCAGCAAATGCTCGCGGAAGGCGCTCACGCGCCGACCCAGCATCTTCTTGGCACGCCGCCTAGCGTAAGGGATCACGCAAGCCGCCGCAGCTCCCAGGCCGAAGGCGACGGCGCCAGGAGAAGCAGCCCCAAAGGTTTCCGCATGCGACGAGAAGGCCGTCCCCAGCGCGATGACCGCCGCAATCCCCAGAAAGATCGCGTTTGTAGCCGCATTGCGTGCCGCCTCGCCGACTTGCTTGCTCTCCGAGCCGGCATCGAAGATCTCCACCGCGTCCCGAGTTGTGTCGTGGAAAACACCAAACAGTCGCGACCGGTCGTAGTCGAAGCGCTTATCCAGCCGCTCGTTGATCGCCGCCGTGAACAGCGAATGATCGCCCTCAACCTGGGCACGCAAGCTCCGCCAGCACTCCATCTCGCTGGTCAGTAGCCAGTCAGCGAAATCCTCCACTCGGCGGTCCAGCTCATTCGCCGTATCCGCCAATACGAACGCATCGTATTCTTCGCTAACCGACTTCTGGTCGAACAAGTCGATCAGATGGCTGACCGTCAGCGTTTCATCGAAAAACGTGTGGCCGCAACCCTCCATCCGGTGCAGCGTCAGGTCGAGATCGGTGAGGTGAGCGCCCAGTTCTGAAGTCAGCTTCTTGCCGTATTCGGCCAACTGCGCTTCAAAGCGGCTGCCCAACTCCTGGTCTGCCGCAAGCTCGCTGAGCCGTTGGTCGATGTCGGCTAAACTTGCGGGGACCGAAGACACGATTCTCGTATTATCGTCGCTCCGTTCCCCGCCGCGTCAGCTAGGAGATGTGTGCGCCGCGCGTCCCCACATAGACCGCGTAAATCGATTGACTCGCCGCCATGAACAACCGGTTGCGCTTCACGCCGCCAAAACACAGGTTGGCGCAAGTCTCCGGCAGCTTAATCAATCCGATGCGATCTCCATTCGGCGCGAAACAGTGGACGCCGTCGTAGCCGTCGCCGACGTTTCCGCCTCCGACCCAAATATTGCCGTCAACATCGGCGCGGATGCCGTCGGCATTACCGGTCTTATCAAAGCCGTCCATGTGCATGGTGATGAAGACGCGGCGGTTAGTGAGGCGCGTGCCGTTCACGTTCCAAGCCTTGATGTCGCTCACGGGGAGTCCTGTATCCGCCACGTAGAGAATGCTGTAGTCAGGCGAGAAGCAGAGCCCGTTCGGCTTTACGATATCGTCCGCAACCTTGCTGATCGCACCGCTCTGACCGTCAATGCGGTAAACCGCCTCTTTGAGTTCCAACGGCGCGATATGGCCCTCGTAATCCGACATGATGCCGTAGCCCGGGTCCGTAAACCAGACGTCGCCCGTGTTGGGGTGGACCACGATGTCGTTGGGCGCATTCAACGGCTTGCCTTCAAATTTATCCGCCAGCACCGTTACTGAGCCGTCCAACTCATAGCGAACGACCCGTCGGTTGCCGTGTTCACAGCTCAGTTGCCGGCCATGGTAGTCAAAGGTGTTGCCGTTGGAATTGCCGGACGGGTTCCGGAAGACGCTGGCTTCCTTCGTTTCATCGATGATGCGGCGTTGGACGTTATTCGGGATGTCGCTCCAAACGAGGTATCGGCCGACGCCGTTCCATGCCGGCCCTTCCGCCCACAAATTGCCCGTGTGCAGGCGCTGAATCGGCGTATTCGGGAGCGCATACGTGGCGAAGCGCGGATCGATGGTTACCAAGCCCGGATCCGGGTACCTCGTCCTCGGACCGTGCTCCCAGTCCTGCGCTCGGGCGCCGACAGCAGCGGCGCCGGCGGTAACCGCTGCTCCAGCGGCGAAAAGAGAACGACGTGTCAGGGTCTTGCTCATAACATCAGACAGATTACTGCAAAACGGCCGACTGTGTGCGTTAACGGCTCCAAATCCGCAGACAATAAGGGAGCACAGAGCAATTCTCCGCGTGTCCGACCGTCTCTCATCATTCCCCCCGACCTCTCTCGACGACTGGCGCCGCCGCGTCGAAAGCGAACTCGCCGGCCGCCCCTTCGAGTCCATCCGCTGGCGTCCGCAGTCCGGCCTGCTTGTTGAACCGCTCTACATCGAGGCCGATGCTCTAACCTTCCCGGCGCGCCCGGACGAGCCCTGCCGTCACTCCGCGCCGCACATCCTTTACCCGCCGCATGAGTCCCTGGTCGACGAACTCGTGCACCTGCTGTCTTTTGTCCTCGGCGCTAGCCGCGAGGGCGTCGAGAGCCGCGTCGTCGTCTCGGTCGGCCCGAGCCTGCCGCTCGAAGTTGCCAAGCTTCGCGCCCTACGCGTTTTGTGGAGCGGCTTGGCCCCCGGCCATCCACTGCACATTCAAGCCGTCGTCAGCCAAACCGACTGGGACCACGACCAGCCGCACGACAATCTCATCCGCTCCGCCGTCGCCGCTTTCATTGCGGTCTCCGGCGGCTGCGACTCGCTCTACATACAGCCCTGCGACGAATCCTCCGAGGCCTCGCACCTCGCCAAGAATCAACTGCGCATTCTGCTCAATGAATGCGGACTCGGCCAAGCTGTCGATCCTTGGCGCGGTTCCTACGCCATCGAATCGCTCACATCGTCCATCGCCCGCGCCGCCTGGCGCAGCTTGGAGCAGCAAGGCGACCTCCCGCTGGCCGAACTCACGCCGCCGCCCCTGGAACTCCCGGGCTTCCCGCCGTACACCCGCGGCCCCTACGCCTCGATGTACACGGCCCGCCCTTGGACCATCCGCCAATACGCAGGCTTCTCCACTGCCCAGGACTCCAACGCCTTCTACCGCCGCAACCTCGCCGCCGGGCAGACCGGCCTCTCCGTCGCCTTCGACCTGCCCACGCATCGCGGTTACGATTCCGACCACCCTCGCGTCGCCGGAGACGTCGGCATGGCAGGCGTAGCCGTCGATTCCATCCTCGACATGCGCGCCCTCTTCGACGGTATCCCCCTCGAAGACGTCTCCGTCTCGATGACCATGAACGGCGCCGTGCTGCCGATCCTGGCCCTGTACATCGTTGCCGCCGAAGAGCAAGGCGCCGATCTCGCCAAACTTTCCGGCACTATCCAGAACGACATCCTCAAAGAGTTCATGGTGCGCAATACGTTCATTTATCCGCCCGAGCCGTCGCTGCGCATCGTGTCCGATATTTTCGCTTTCACGGCGGCGAACATGCCTAAGTTCAACGCGATCTCGGTGTCGGGCTATCACATGCAAGAGGCCGGGGCGACCGCCGAACTCGAAATCGCCTACACCCTCGCCGACGGCCTCGAATACATACGAGCAGGTCTCAGCGCTGGTCTGGCCGTCGACGACTTCGCCCCACGCATGTCCTTCTTCTGGGGCATCGGCATGGACGTCTTCACCGAGATCGCCAAGCTCCGCGCCGCGCGTTATCTGTGGGCGACTCTCGTGCAACAGTTCAAGCCGCAAAACGAAAAGTCTCTGATGCTCCGCGCCCACTGCCAAACCAGCGGCTGGTCGCTCGCCGCACAAGATCCCTTCAACAACATCGCCCGCACCACATTCGAAGCTCTCGCCGCCGTCCTCGGTCAAACCCAGTCGCTGCACACCAACGCCCTCGACGAAGCACTCGCCCTGCCCACCGACGAGACCGCTCGCATCGCCCGCCAAACACAAATCATCCTCCAGCATGAGAGCGACGTGTGCCGCATCGTCGACCTCGTCGGCGGCTCCGAACACATCGAAGGGCTTACGGCTCGCTTGATCGAACAAGCGTCATCGCTGATCCGAGAGATCGAGCAACAAGGCGGCATGACCCGGGCCATCGACCAAGGTCTTCCTCAACGCCGCATCGAAGAAGCTGCTTCCCGGCGACAAGCGCGCATCGACTCCGGCGAAGAGATCATCGTCGGCGTCAATAGATACCAACCCGAAGCGGCGCCGCAACCCAAACTGCTGAGCGTCGATAACCACGCCGTACGCGCGTCGCAAATCGCGCGGCTGCAAGAACTGCGTGCCAAACGTGACGAGGCAAAGACCCAAGACGCACTCGCTGCACTCACCGCCGCCGCCCGCAGCGATCTCAATCTGCTCGCAGCCGCCGTGGATGCAGCCCGCAACCTGGCCACCGTCGGCGAGATGTCACTCGCCCTTGAGGAAGTCTTCGGACGCTACCAGCCGCAGACCCGCAGTTCCCCAGGGGCTTATCGTAGAGAAGCGGCCAACATGGACTCGTTTGCACAAGCCGTTGCCCTCACCCGCGAGTTCCTAGATCACGAGGGACGCCGACCGCGCATTCTCGTCGCCAAGCTCGGCCAAGACGGACACGACCGCGGCATGAAGATCATCGCCGCCGCCTTCGCCGACATCGGCTTCGACGTCGACATCGGGCCGCTCTTCTCCACGCCCGCCGAGACCGCCCAGCAAGCCGTCGACAACGACGTACACATCGTCGGTATCTCGACCCTCGCCGGCGCGCATCGTACACTCGTCCCGGAGTTGATCGACGAACTACGCAAAGCGGGCAGGGAAGACATCTTGGTCGTCTGCGGCGGCGTCATCCCCGAAGCCGACTACGCCGCCCTCAAGGAAAGCGGCGTTGCGGCTGTCTTCGGCCCCGGCACGGTCGTCCCTGAAGCGGCTCAAGAGCTCGTGCGTGTACTGCTCAGCCGGAGAAGCGCCTGACGTGACCGCCGCCGACTACGCCGCAGGCATTCGCCGCACGGACCGCACGATCCTCGGGCGCGCCTTCACGCTCATCGAGAGCCGCAAGCCCGCCGACCGCGCTCTCGCCGAAGAGCTTTTGCAACTGCTCGCACAAGACGCCAACGACAACGCCATCCGCCTCGGCGTCACGGGCGCTCCCGGCGTCGGCAAGAGTACCTTCATCGAAGCCCTCGGCAAACGGCTCGTCGCTCAGGGGCATCGCGTCGCCGTACTGGCCGTCGATCCCTCCAGCGAGGTTTCCGGCGGCAGCATCCTGGGCGACAAGACGCGCATGCCCGAACTCGCTCGCTCGCCTAACGCCTTGGTGCGTCCCTCGCCCAGCGGCGGCAGTCTCGGCGGCGTCCACCACCGCACCCGCGAAGCGATCCTGCTTTGTGAAGCGGCAGGCTTCGACATCGTCATCGTCGAAACCGTCGGCGTCGGCCAAAGCGAAACCCAAGTCGCCTCGATGACCGATTTTTTTATGGTGTTAATCGGGCCTGGGGCAGGGGATCATTTGCAGGGGATCAAACGCGGCGTCATCGAACTCGCCGACGTCCTGGTCGTCACCAAAGCCGACGGTGACAGTGCCGCGCTCGCCGCCAACACCCGCCAAGAATTCGCCCAAGCCCTCGAACTGCTCCACGCCGACCGCGACGGTTGGAGTCCCCGCGTCCTCACCTGTTCGTCCCTCAAAGACCACGGCATCGACGAAGCCTGGGCGACAGTCGGCGAACACCGCCAGTTCCTACTCACCGACAACCGCCTCACCGAACGCCGCCGCCAACAACGCCTACGCTGGTTCCACGAAGCCGTCGACGCCCTTCTCCGCGAGCGCTTCCTCTCCGACCCCGCCACCGCCGCCCGTCTCGAATCCCTAGCCGCCCAAGTCCTCCGCGGCGACCTCAGCCCCTCCGCCGCCGCACGAGCAATCTTCCAACCGCCAAAGTAAGACCGACCTGTCACCCATGTGCTTGGGTCAAACCGTTACCTATCCATCACGCCGCAATCTCGCGTCTTTTTATCTCTCCCCGAGATCCTTTACCCAACCATTACCTCCCTGAAACGGTCTCTGTGAGGAGTCTCAACGCATGTTTCATTTCCGTGTATCGCGCGGCGTCCTATGGACCGCTCTGCTCGCAACAACCATCACCGGGGCCAACGCGCAAACCCGTCAAGCCCAACCGCCGCCGGAGAGCAAGCGCCTATCCGTCGGCGCGATCGTCGGCTATTCCATCACCGGCGTCTCCCAAGCCGCCACCTCCAGCGTCAACACATCCGCAACCGTGCCGCCTACCGTCACCGACACCGCGGTGGCATCGAAAGGCGCACCCTTCACCGGCGGAGGTTCGATCCGTTACGACTTCGCCGAACGCTTCGGCGCCGGCGTCGATATCCTCTACCGTCGCGGCGGCTACAACTCAACCATCAGCATCAGTAAACAAATCACCGACGCCAACAGTAGCGCCGACCTGCTGCTCAACACTTACGAAGAAACGCGCGCCCATCTGTTGGACATCCCCATCCTGGGCCGCTACTACCTGAAAGACCGTACCGCCGGAGGCGTTCTCGACTTCGGTATCCGAGCCGCCGCCGATGTAGGCATCAAGGTCGATTTCCAATTTTGCTGCACCCGTTGGGCCAATCCCGTCTTTCAATCCAACCCCGCCAACCCAACAACAACCAAGCCGATATCCTCGTCGCCTTCACTTTCTGACCAGGTCCCGCAAGCCTATCCGAGCCCCTAGCGCGACAGAAGGTTTGCGCAGGTCGCGCCGGCGCAGCAATTTGCGGCGCTGGCGCGCGTGCTAACTTGTTTAGCCGGACTGCGGATTCAAGATGACTAAGAGAATCGAACTTATGCCACGGCTCTCACCATTCCTCCTATTGATTGGCGTCGCGTTGACAGTCGGCTCTCCCGTGCGGGCGGCGCAACCGCGTCCTCAGGGTCCCTGCGATATTTACCTAGCGGCGGGAACGCCCTGCGTAGCCGCCCACAGCACCACACGCGCCTTGTACGCCTCCTACGACGGTCCCCTCTATCAGGTCAAACGCCTGTCCGACGGCGCGACCTTGGATATCGGCGTCGTGCTGCCGACCGACTTGCCGTTCTCCGACGCAGGCGGATACGCCGGTTCCGCCGCGCAAGACGCCTTCTGCGCCCACGCGCTCTGCGTCATCAACGTCATCTACGACCAGTCCGGCAAAGGCAATCATCTTTACCAAGCCCCCCCTGGCCCCAACTTCAAGGGCCCAGCCAAGGGAGCCTTCGATACCCAGCCGATCGCGGACATGGCCCCCATCACGATTTCCGGCCACAAGGCCTACGGCGTCTACATCATGCCGGGCATGGGCATGCGAAACAACAACGCCTCCGACGTCGCCATTCTGGACGAACCCGAGGGTATTTATTCCGTCGTAGACGGCACGCACTACGATAGCGGCTGTTGCTTCAACTACGGCAACGCCTCCACCAACGGCCTCGCCGTGGGCACCGGCACGATGGAAACCACCTACTTCGGCACCTCCACCGTCTGGGGGCGCGGCGAAGGCACAGGTCCGTGGATCATGTCCGATATGGAGGCCGGTCTTTTCTCCGGATACGACGCGAAACTCAATGCCGCCGACCCCACCATCGATTCCTGGCGGTTCGTGACTGCCGTCGTCGACGGCGGAGGCGGCAATCGCTGGGATCTGCGCGGGGGAAACGCACAGGAGGGCGGCCTGACGACCTTCTACAGCGGCGTGCGTCCGCATTCGCTTACCGACAGCCGCTACTATCCGATGCGCCGGCAGGGCGCCATCCTCCTAGGCAACGGCGGCGACAACGGCAACGGCTCTGCCGGTACATTCTTTGAGGGCGTCATGGTGACAGGCTATCCGACCGAGGCCACCACCGATGCCGTCCAGGCCAACATCGTCGCCGCTAAATACAACGCGTCGCGGCTTGGACTGTCGCGGGTCACCACCCTCACTCCCGGCTCCACGCAATCCGTCACTGCGACGTTCACCAACGCCTCCGATGCCCCTGTCGCAGGCGTCACTTTGAGCGTCAGCGTACCTACGGGCTGGACGAGTTCCGCATCGCGAAGTCCCGGTTCGTCCGTCTCTTTTGACGATCCCGTTGCGCCCGGCGCCAGCGTGAATGCCGTCTTCGAACTGCATTCGCCGGCAATGATCGGCGCCGGCTATCTGACCGGCAAGGTCGAATGGATAGATCCCAGTACCGGTAGGATCCGTTCCGAAACAACGGCCCAGAGATTGCGCAACGCCCCGCCGGTCAAGATCAACGAAGTCCGTCTAGCCGCCGGAGCGAATTCGACCGATCAGTTTATCGAGCTGTACAACGCTTCAGACCGCCCCGTCGACGTCTCCGGCTGGACATTGGTGAATACGCAAACGCAGTGGGCCTCCGTGAAACTGGCGACGATCCCGCCCCACGTTGAGCTGGCGCCCGGAGCCTACTACTTGCTTGGCCTGGCGAACTCGGGTTTAGCCGCTCCTGCGAACGCCGGCGCGACCACGATCGAAGTCAGCAGCACTACGGGGTTCGCCGCGGGACAACAGATCGAGATCGACGGCGAGACTCATACCGTCACGAGCGTCGGGGACGCGGCCACGGCCATGACCACGGTGTTTATCCCCGTCTCCACCGGCCCTTGGCTCTCCGTGCCTGCAGGCGCGACCAACCTGCCCGTCGCGGACGCCTCCGGTTTCACGGTCGGCCAGAAGATCGGCATCGACATCGGCGGCAACTACGAAGTCGCCACCGTTACGGCCGTCGGCAAAGCAGCGACCCAAACCACATTGTCCGCGGCCGCGAAGGCGGGCCAGACGAATATCAAGGTACGAGCGAACTCCAATATGACGGTTGGAGACACTCTGACATTGGATACCGGTCGACACGTCGAGCGCGTCAAGATCGCCGCCATTGGCACGCCAGGCGAGAACGGCGCCGGGATTGACCTGGCCGCCCCGCTCCAACTCGATCACCGCAACGGCGTTGACGTATCTGACGTGGGAACCGGAATTAGCTTTTCGCCGGCCACGAAGTTCACGCATATCAGTGGTGAAGCGGTGCAGGCTCTAGGCAGCGGCATCACGCTCGACAGGCCCTTAACTAATAGCCACGAGTATGGCGCAGCCGTGATCAACCGGCAGGTCAAGACGGAGGGCTACCGGGGCGCAGCGGCCCCTAACCAGTGGTTCGGAGGCGCGCTGTCCACCAGAGCCGGCTCGCTCGCGCTGCTGGATGCCCGCGGCGAACTTGTCGTCGACGCCATGGTCTACGGATCCCAGCAGAGTAACTCCAGCGCCAACGGGACCATTACGAGCCCTGAACTCGCCACCCTTGAGGGTGACCAACGCCAGGGCGGCTGCATCGTGATAGCTCCCCGGCCGCTGGGCGGCTTTAGCCGCTTCGCGCCGCCCAGCGATGCGGCCAATGTTAGCCTAGGCCGCTATCCGGATGGTGCTGATGCCGATAGCAACTGTAGCGATTTCGTGACGCCGCCCGCTGCTTTCCTGTCGGCAGCCTCAGTTGTCGGCGCCAACAACATCAAAATTGACAATGTGGAAGGCTTTAGCGTGGGCCAGACAATCATGATCGATACGGGCTCGAACCTCGAAACCCGGGTGATCGAGAGGGTCGGCACGTCCGGCGCATCCACGTTGGCCAAGCCCGCAGACGCGACCGCGACTGAGATTGCCGTCGCCGGCGTGATGGGCTTTAGGGCTGGTCAGACCATCACGATCGACAGCGGCGCGATGCAGGAATCAGCGGAGATCCTGACCGTCTCGCGAAGGGGAGCTACGGTCTCCCTCTCGGCGCCGCTAAGGAACGCACATGCCGCTGGGGCCCAGGTCTCCGGTACCGGCATCACCCTTTCAGCCTCCTTGACCAAAGCCCATGCAAGCGGGACGCAACTCGCCGACAGCATCCCCACCCCCGGCGCCGCCAACAAATATCAGCGATAACGTGCTTGAGGGGGCCGGTGATCACTGACCCCCTTTGCACTCAGGCCTCAGAACTCGCTATCCTTCCGCCGGATGGACTACCAAATGATTCCGGTTCACAGACTGCTCATCGCCGCGGCCCTGACGCCGCTCCTACTCGCGCCCGCTGCCGCTCAACAGAAGGTCGACGTCTACAACATTCGTCAGGCCACAGCCGGCACGGAGATCTACGAGCAAGTCTGTTCCGGTTGCCACGGCGCCAATCTCGAAGGCTCCAACGACGCCTCCGCGCTGACTGGCGGCACGTTCATGCTGCAGTACGGCCCCAGACCGGTGAGCGAACTCATCGCCGTCATCCGTCAAACGATGCCGCCCACCAACCCCGGGTCGCTCGACGAGGAAACCGCTCTCAACGTCGCTGCTTACCTGCTCTATCGCAATGGCGCGCCTTTCGGCGACAACTCGCTCTTCGCCGAAGAGATCACCCACATCGAAGAGACCGCTACTGGCGTCTTACGTGACGGACCCACTGGCCGGCGCACCGCCGATGCCGGGCTGCCTATCCTCGGCGCCGGCTCGGTCGTCGGTTTCGGACGCGGCGCGGACTCCGAAAGCCGCGGCGTCACCGTAGCGGGTACTGTGCAGAACTATGTCCCCGTCACTCCCGAGATGCTCAACAATCCGCCAGCGGCGGATTGGATGATCCCCGGACGCGTCTACCAACGCCACAGCTACAGCCCGCTCGACCAGATCAATCGCGAAAACGTGAAAGGCCTGCAATTGAAGTGGGCCTGGGCAATGAACGACTCCGGGGCCAACCAAACCACCCCGCTCGTGCACAACGGCGTGCTCTATCTCGCCAGCCCCAGCAACATCGTTCAAGCCCTCAACGCCAAGACCGGCGACCTCATCTGGGAAACCCGCGTCGGCCCCAACCAAGCCCCCGGCTACGGCGGCATCCGCAGCCTCTCGATGGCCGAAGACAAAATCTTCTTGGCCACGAGCAACGCGCACATGGTCGCCATCAACGCCGTCAACGGTGAGATCATGTGGGACACCCCCGCCTCCGACAATCCGCACAACTCCACCAGCGGCTCGATCGTCATCAAAGACAAAGCGTTGATGGGTCTCACCGGCTGTACGCGATTTACCGGCGAAGGTTGCTACATCTCCGCCTTCGATATTCACACCGGCAAGCGCGCTTGGCGCTTCTACACTATTCCTCGCGAAGGCCAGCCCGGCAGCGATACTTGGGGCGACCTGCCCATGCTCAACCGCGCCGGCGCCGACACCTGGATCGCAGGCAGCTACGACCCCGACCTCGACACGACTTATTGGGGCGTCGCCCAATCAAAGCCGTGGAACTTCCTCAGCCGCCATCTCACGCCCTACGACAAAACGCTCTTCGCCAACTCTACCGTCGCTCTGGATCCCAATAGCGGCAAGCTCAAGTGGTACTTCCAACACGCCCCCGCTGAGTCCTTCGATCTAGACGAAGTCTTCGAACGCGTGCTGGTCAACGTCGGCAATGACAAGTGGTCTTTCAGCGCAGGCAAAGCCGGCGTCCTCTGGAAGCTCGACCGCGTCACCGGCAAATTCCTGGGATACAAAGAGATGGTCGGCCAAACCGTGTGGTCCTCCATCAACCCCGAAACCGGCGAACCCAAATACCGCGAAGACTTGCTTGAAATGCAGCTGAACAAGCCGGTGAACGTATGCCCCAGCACCGAGGGCGGCAAGAACTGGCAGGCGATGACCTATCACGAGCCCACGGAACGGCTCATCGTTCCGCTCAGCCAATCCTGCATGGACTTCACCGCTCTCGAGGTGGACTTCAGCACCGGCGGCTCCGGCGCCAACCGCAAGTTCTTGCCCATGCCCGGCACCAACGGCAATATGGGCAAACTCGCAGCCTACGACGTCAAGACCATGAAAGAGATCTGGAAGTTCGAGCAGCATGCGCCTTTCCTGACCGGCGCCCTCTCGACCGCGGGCAACTGGGTGCTCATCGGCGACATCGACCGTCGCCTGCGCATTCTCGACGTTGAAACCGGCAAGATCCTCTGGGAAACGCGCCTCGGCACATCCGTCCAAGGCTTCCCGATTACCTACGCCGTCGACGGCAAACAATACATTGCCGTCATGACCGGACTCGGCGGCGGTAGCCCCCGAGCCGTCCCGGCCGCGGTAGCTACCGACATCAAGATCCCGCAGAGCGGTCAAGGCCTGTGGGTCTTCGCCCTCCCCGACTAACGAACCTCCGCCAACAAAAGGAAAAACGGCCCGTTCATCAGATCGGGCCGTTGCTGTTTCTGCAGCCTCCAATTCGACCTACGCGAACACTAAGGAAAAACCCTAGGCGGAATCGGTACCGACGTCACGTAGCCGGTTTTGCACAACGGGCCATAACATCGTGGTGTTAGCAGAACAGGAACTGCACCTATGCGGGATCTGTTTGCCTGGGGAGAAACATGAAGAATTGTATACGCATTGCTGCGTTCCTAGCCCTGGCCGCACTTCCGGCCGCGGCTGCCAGCTTTACAATCAACAACACTGGCGGTGCGACTGGAGGCTCCGTCGACCCGAATTGGCTGGTGAACAGCGGCACGGTTTACGTCACCATTGACGGCCAGTTTCCTTTCGGCCCCTGGTTGGCGAACAGCATCAGCTCAAGCTGGATCTCGCCGCATCCGAGCTATGCCTCGGCATCGAATTACGACGCTCCCGGTACGTATACCTACAGCACGACCTTTGATCTCACGGGACTCAATCCCGGTTCGGCGTCGTTCAGCTTCGTGGTTGCCTCCGATAACGCGCTGACTGCGGTAAGGCTCAACGGCGTGTCTCAAGGCATCACTTATTCTGGCTTGGCTGCTTTCAGCGGTCTATTCACGATCAATAGCGATTTCATCGGCGGAATCAACACCCTGGAGTTCGTGACGAACAACGACGGTCCCAGCAATACTCCTGCGGGCTTGCGCGTCGAATTTTCGAACGCGACGGCCGCCGATCTCTCAGACGTACCCGAACCGAGTTCCATCGCCCTGCTCGGTCTTGGAACGATCCTCTTGTTCTCACGCCGCTTCCGCACGGCGAAGTAACAAAAACGCTCACGACGACAGCTTGAATTACTGACGGGGTGGAACTCAGTTCCATCCCGTTTCGTCGTCCGGCTACAGTAGTCCCGCCGCCTTCTTCTGCGCTTCCAACTCCCGCAGAAAGACTTTCTCGCGCAGTTCGATCTCCGCCCGATAGCCCGCGGGGTCGATGAATGGGTTGGGTCCTTTCCCCAGCCGCGGGTACTTCTCGGCTAGGTTGTACATCTGCGGATGCGACGCCAGCGGAATGTCGCAGGGCAGGGCTCGCAGTACCTTGAAGCTGCGCATGTATTCCTCGGCAATCTGCGGCGCGTCGGGATTGTTCACCAGCTTGAAGCCGGGGTTGACGCCGACGCTGCCGACGATGACCACGTCATAAGTCTTGCCGTCTTCGGCAGCCTTCAAGCTCCAAGTGGTGCAGCCTCGAGAATGGCCCGGGGTGAGATGGGCGACCAGCGTTGTACCGCCGAGAGTGACCTCGTCGCCGTCGTGCAGAATGCGGTCGATCGGGTGCGGTTTGCCTCCGGGCATCATCTTGCGCAGGGCCGGCACGTCTTCCGCCATGGCCATCACCTGCGCGCCGGTTAGCTCTTTTGCCAGGGCGTCCCCTTCCATATGATCTCCGTGGGCATGGCTGCCCAGGATGATCTTGATGTCGCGGAACTGAAATCCCAGCTTGGCGACTTGGTCTTGCAGGATCGGAACTTGACGCTCAAAACATGTGTTCACCAGGATGTGTCCCGCGGGCGTGGTGATCAGGTACGAAGCAAACGACTCGGTGCCGACGTAGTAAATGTTGGCAATCACCTTGTGTGCCGGGAATGGCACATCCGACCGCGTCCGATCGCCGACTGTGCGCCGAAACAGTTCTTCGATCGAGGGCAACTCGTCGGTCTGCGCCAAGAGCGGCGCACCGGCGGCAAAGAGAAACAGGCGGCGAGTTAGGTAAGTGTTCATCATAGGGACCGTCGATAACATAGCAGGACGCGTGAATCACCCGCGTCGTCTTTCTCCGCATCTTACTCGCGATGGACGGCCCACTTGAAGCCGCGGGTGAGCAGATCCTGGAATATTGGATCGTCCCAGGTTTCTGCCGCATGGCCGACAGTCGTGCCGAAGACGCGTGCGCCGTGATACTCGTTGGTCCAAATCATCGGATACACCGCGTTGTCCTCGGGGCTAACGGCGGTCGCCAATGCCTTGGCGTTGGGCCAGAGCTTCTCAATCACATAAAGCTCATCCGAAGGGGTGACCCAGTCCGTCTTGAAACCCTTTAGAACGCCTTGACTGGGGTCGACCACTTTCACGGCGATGTTGTGAGGATGAGTGTGCCGGCGGGTTGTGACGCCGAGGAACTCGCGCCACTCATCGGACTCCAGCGAGCGGTAGGAGTGCATGGAGCAGTGGATGACCATGCCCGGCACGCCCTTGGCGTGGGCCGCGACGATTTTGCGGACAAACTCCCGGTCGTCCACTGTGGCGTAGCATTCGTTGTGCACGACGATGTCGTACTTGGCCGCCCAATTCGGCTCATTGTAGAGCTCGACCTTCTTGTCGCCCGCCCGGCCCGTGTAGAGCACGGTCCACTCGACAGGCAGTTGCGTCGACAAAGTCTTCATCAGGATGGCATCTTCTGCGATGTAGTCATGGCAGCATCCGCCGCTGATCATCAGGGCATTGACGGGGGTCTGACCGGCGAAGGGATCGCGGGGCCCTCTGCGACCTTGAGGTCGGCCTTCTCCGGCGGGGCCGCCCGGGCCGGGCTGGGCCTGCGGCGCTTGGGGTGCGGCCGGCATGCAAGAGAGCAGCAGTGCCGCTGCGAGAGCGGCCAGCCGGATGGTTCGGCGGCGCGAGTGATCCCGTCGTTTCATGAAAGCGTTCCTCCTGGAACCGAAAGTCTGGCGAATGCGCCGATCTGACACTACATCAGTCCAAGAACTCAGAGCAACAGCGATCGTTACGAAAGCGCACACGCCGGGTGACTGTCTCGCCGTCTCCGCAAAGGCCGAACCCCGCGCAGGCGGGTTCGGCGCCGCACTAACGGAAGCGCTAGACTGAGACATGCTCGACTCAGTCAAACTCAAACAATTACGGCTGGCTGTGGTCGCTGAGGATTGGACTTCTGCCGCGAACGCTTGCTGTGGGTTTAAGTTGGACCGGCGGGACGCGCTCGACCGCTATCGCCGTGATGAGTTGGAGAAGGCGGTACGCAAGCACAACGCTCCGCTGATCTTGAGCATCATCGACGGGCTCGACGATACGCCCGTCATTGGTCGCGCCTAAGGCGCGCGCCTCGAAGTTCGCGGCCCACCAAGTAATTGACACCACTCACTAGTGGGTGTATCATTGGCACAGTGCCCGGCTCCTCGCCGCAGCGCTGTTAGACCGGTCTAAACCGCCGGCGTTCAGGAGGCTGAAAGACGAATGTTCTACATCCATAGCTCGCTAATAGGGAATGACGGCATGTCGCGCTTGCAGCCGCTGTCTGGACGCGCGACCTCCTAATCTCCCTTCGCTTATTTGCGTCTCGACTGGGCTTCGTTTACCCGAACCCGGCCGCGTCCCCTGTGTATTCGCTCGCGCCTTTTGAGCGGGCTTGGTATTGGTTTGCAGCAACGGAAGAAAGATAAGGAAGAAGTCGTGCAAAGCTTGGCCGCTTTGACGCCGACTAGGAAGTTTAAGTTGGACGATATATTAGACGGAATCGCTCAGCGGTCGGGTTATGCGAGAGATCGCGACGCGCTCTACTTCTTGGCGCAATCCTTGCGCGGCAGGCTGGGCAAGGAACTGCCCGAACGCAAGGAAGCCGCTGGCGAAGAGCAACGCAAACTGGCCCACAATGCCAAAGCCCACATACGCGATCTCGCTGCGGTCAGTCTGGAAATCGCCCAAACCGCCGTTGCCAGCGAGCAAGGCAACGAGTTGCCGGCCTGGTTCTTGATGGAAGTCTTTCGTGACTTGCCGCGCCTGACCGCGCAGAAGAATCCGGTGGAATCGAAGAGGAAATGAGTCATGGTAAATGAGCCACTGCGGATCATCACCGACGGCCACTGCGATCGCTTCCGCGTTCGACGCGAACACGCGATCCTGCTGCCCGTCGGCGTGCGCCTGCCGTTCAGCCCGCGCGGGTAGGTGTTGGAGATGTCCCACAGCTCTTGGGGGCAATCATCCATGAGTGGTGCAAGCGGTTCCAGCTGGGCGCGCGAGCAACTCGGGAGCGGGACAACCACGGATATCGAAGACGAAATCCAAGCCAGTCCCTAGCGGCGTCGTCTTCCGTCCAATACGGTCATCGCTCCCTCGAAGGGCACTCTCCGCGAAGGCGGGCCAGGCGCCGCGCAAGCGGAGGGCGCTAAACTGGCCGCGTTATGCCGCGACCTACTGGCGTTATCGTCGACACGCACATTCACCTGTTCGCTAAAGACCAAACGCGTTTCCCTTACGCGCCGACGGGCACTTACCAGCCTCCGCCGGCTGATCTCGAAGACTACAAGCAGTTCGTCGCCGAGGCAAAACTCGACCACGGCGTCATCGTCCACCCCGAGCCTTATCAGGACGACCACAGCTATCTCGAATACTGCTTCGACAACGAGCCCAAGCCCGGCTTCTTCAAGGGAACCTGTCTGCTCGACTCCGCCCGCGGCGACACTCCTGACCGGCTGCACCGCCTGATGCAGCGTTGCCCCAACCGCATCGTCGCCATGCGAGTCCACGCCATGCTGCAACCCGGCACGCCTCCCTCGAACACCGGACCTATCACCGGACGCGATCTCACATCCGACTACATGAAGCGCACTTGGAAGACGGTTGCCGACGCCGGCATTGCCATCCAGATCCACATGCTTCCCTTCTACGCGACTCAGGTCCAGGCACTGATGGAGCAGTTCCCGCAACAGCGCGTCGTCATCGACCACCTCGGACGCGCCGGCATGGGGACGCCCGACGAATACCGCAACGTCCTGGCCCTGGCGAAGCACCCGAACGTCTACATGAAATACAGCGGCCTCGAATACTCCTCGAAGACCGGCTACCCGTTTGCCGACGTCAAACCGATGGTCCGCCAAGCCTACGACGCCTTCGGCCCCGACAGAATGATTTGGGGCTACTTCGGCATGAACATGGAGGAGTTCGAAAAGAACGCCACTGTGTTGGATGCGATGTTCGACTACGCCTCAGCAGAAGACCGCGCCAAGGTGCGCGGCCTGACGGCGGTGAAGCTGTATGGGTTTTGAGTTGGCGTCCTTCCGCTAACTCCAGCGCGAGCGATTCCAGCCGGCTTGCTGGGGGCGCCAATGATGCGAGCGGTGCTGTTGCAGGTAGTCCGGGCGAACGAATAGTTTGATTAAGGCTAGCCCTGTGACGAAGCCGCCGATGTGAGCCCAGAAGGCGACGCCGCCGGTTGCGCCCGTCGATTGCAGTCCGCCGAAGAACTGAAGCGCCATCCAATAAACGAGCATGACCCACGCAGGCAGGGCGATGGTCGTGAAGAAGAAGCCGAGAAACACGAACGTAAACACGCGCACGTGCGGAAACAGCACGAGGTACGCGCCCATGATTCCGCTGATGGCGCCTGAAGCTCCCACCATCGGCGTGTTCGATGCAGGGTTGGCGGCGATCTGCGCCGCTGCCGCAAGCAATCCGCAGATCAGGTAAAAGGCGACGAAGCGCCCGCGGCCCATCGAGTCTTCGACGTTGTTGCCGAAGATCCAAAAGAACCACATGTTGCCGAGCAGGTGCATCCACGAGCCGTGCAGGAACATGGAGGTCAACAGGTTCGTCACCTGGCGCCCCGGCTCGGTCACGCAAACCAGTCCGTCGCCCATGGGGAACGACGTCCCCGGCGCAGCCGCCAGCGTGAACTCCCCAGGAATCAAGCCCAGGTTGCAGACGGATTGCGCCAACGGCACGGGCGAGCCCGCGCCTTGCACAAACAACCAAGCGAAGACGTTGAGCGCGATCACCGCGAAGGTCGCGTACGGCGTTCGCTGCGTCTCATTCTCGTCACGGTAAGGAAACACGAAAGTTCAGTATGCCGGATGGCGACCGCTGCGGTCCGCTGATGGCAGTGAAAGGGCCGCCCATGGCCGCGAAACGGCCGTCGATGTCCGCTCATGTCCGCAGATGTCCGCTTATGGCCGGGGCAAAATGGGGATAAGTCGTTTGTATGCAGCGATGTAGTTGCTTTTGGGGCCGTTTCGGGCGGACATTTGCGTTTCTCACGCATTTCGAACAACAAAGGCCCGCTCCGGAGAGCGGGCCTTTGTTGATTCCAGGGTAGCAGGGGGCTCCAAGCAAAGAGTCAGTAGGGGCGGCGGCTCCCATTGCCGCGCAAGGCAATATCCTTTCGATGCTCCGTCCACCATTGCAGCCAAAACGCTACGTCTTCCTCCAATTTCGTCAAGTCACTCCCGGTGTGAGCCTTGGTGATCTCGTTGTAGTAAGGATGCGTCCCGCCCGTGCCGTCCGTCGAAACGGAGCCGTCATTTCGGGCCAGCACGCTGTAGAGATAGAACAGCCGGACCGCCAGCTGCCTAGCCCCGCGCTCGGGGCTATCCAAAAACCTTGCGACCAGCGGCAGTCTAGAGGGACCGGAGACGTGCCCCAGCGATCCAACTAACGCTTGGTCGAGCCCCCCAATTTTCGCTGATCGATTCCAGCGAAGCAGACCTTCGATTCTCGCCGCCCCTAGGTCCGTGCTCGAGTCGTACTTCCAAAGCTCAGGAAGGATGCGCGGGAGATCGTTTGGGAGGAGCTTGGTCGATTCCAAGTCAGTAGTGAATCGAACGATCGCCGGATCGTAGGAGACGGCAAGACCCACTGCGAGGCCGATGTTGCGCTCCGCCTTGTCTCCGGACTCCAGCAGTTCATCCACGACGCGCAAAGCGGCATCGCTGCCGCCGAACCGGCCCGCATACTCCAAAGAATTTCTCAACATTATTTCCGCAAACCGCGCTTCGCCGCGAATCACCCAATCGTGGTTGAGCCCGACGTGCCGATACGACGCTAGCGCCGCCGACAGCAGCACGGTGTCCAACGGATCCGTCGGCAAGGGCGACCAATGCCGCGGCACTCGCACCACGGCGCTGTTGAAGTGGTACATTCCCAGCTCGCGAGGGACGCTCTCGAATGTGCCGTCCTCCGCACGCTTCAAGAACCACAGACCATACATCTCGGGCAAGGGCTGCGGGACTCGAATACGCCCGTCGGTGATGGCACCCCGATTCAGTCCGCGTAGGGTTGTGTTGACGGTCCCGCCTGCCGGCGCGGCGCCCTTCAATGTCCGGTCGACGCGCAGCTCGAACTGAACGGTGTTTAGCTCGTTGGAGGACATCCCCGTCGCCTTGCCCACCACAATGACGTCCGATTGCGCGGCTAGGTCCAGAATCTGGTTTGCGCTTGCAGGCAAGCTCGCGAGCGCGTAAGCGGCGGTCGCAAGTAGGATGCTAAAACCAGACTGTATCGTCATGCGACTCGTTATACACCCTCGAACCGGAGTCGAGAAATGTGACGGCGGAATGTTGCTA
This sequence comes from uncultured Acidobacteriota bacterium, assembly GCA_963805925.1. Lineage (GTDB taxonomy): Bacteria > Acidobacteriota > Terriglobia > Bryobacterales > UBA6623 > CAMPKL01. The sequence continues at coordinate 245,330 of CAWDWB010000009.1, read as the reverse complement.
ATTTAACAAGTCTCAATCGTCGGTAATATCTATGAAATCATCCATCCCGATTGGCACAGAGACTTGCCGCCCGTTCCTCCCGGGAAAGGGGCCAAAGGGGACGGAGCCCAAAGAAATCACTGCAAAGGACGCAAGCTCCGTATTATCTATGATTTGGGGTTGATCGTTCACTCGCCTCCCCTCGTCTGGGCGATGCCCCTGTCTGACGCAATGGCAGCAGGAAGGGCGTTTCAGAGAAGGTCCGCCTTCCTTTGGGCTCCGTCCCCTTTGGCCCTTCCTTTGGCCCTCCTTTGGCCAAACAAAACTCTCCCACTTGGCCCTAATCGCCGTTCTCTCGCCCGGATTCTATTGGTCAGCTCCTGGAAAAACGGAAAAACGGGACAGCCTCAATTATCTCGCACCTGCCGCTCGCGCCATGAGTTTACGACGCGGACGGCCTCGCGGTCTCAGCTCCAGATCCGCGGCGCTTGCAGCCGCCAGTTTCTCGACGAACTTCTTTTCGCCCAACGGCTTACCGGCTCTGGTCGCGGCTCGAAGCGATTCCGCCCAAGCGCCGTCCGCATCGCCTCGCTCCGCTAACTCGCCCGCCCAGTCGTCGTCCGGGCAGATGTCGCGCCATGCGTCGAGATCCACCAGGCCGCCCGGGTCGATCCCCGTCAGGTGCGCTCGCGCGCTCGACCAGCGGTAGTCCTCGGCCCGCTCGACGAGCCGGGCGCGCACGGGATTCAGGTCGACGTACCGCAGCGCTCGGAGCAAGTGCGAGCGATCCAGCGGCGCGGAGTAGAAGCGGTTCTGCCACAGGTGCCCGCTGCGCCGGCGCAGGGCGTTCAGATGCCGCGCGTAGATGTTGTGCGTGCGGCCGAAAGCCTTTGCCATGGCCGTTTCCGCCATCGGCACGACGACCGCGTGGACGTGATTGGGCATCAGGCAGTAGCCCAAAACGGTCAGCCGATTGCGCTCCGCATGCTCGGCCAAAAGCGTCAGATAGAAGCGCCGCTGGGCGTCGGAGAAGAAAACTTGTTGGCGGTTGTTGCCCCGCTGGGTAACGTGATGCGGTACAGCCACCGCCACCACGCGCGCGATCCGCGGCAAGACGCCCGCTATCTTCTCAGCACAACTCCGCCTCCGTCAATCGGCTAAATTGAGGCTGTCCCAATTTCCCCAATTTCCCGATCGCCTCAGCCAATTCCTTCCATTGCGAATCGAGGTCGACCGGGACCCGCTGAGCGGAAAGGGAGCCCACCAGGCAAAACGCGATCATCGCCGGGCGTAACAGAAACGTCACACGTGAAATATCCAGCAGTAAGGTACGAGCATTCATCTCAGACGCTTGATCGTATTCACGGAGGATCTTACGCTCGCCGTTCCAAGTTTGTTTCACACGGCGCCAGTCGTAAACTACAGACCTCCAAACTGAGTCCCGGGACGCGGGCACGCCCGAGCAGGTAAGAGATGACGGAAGGACAAACGTGTCCGGATTGCGGAAGCTTCGCGATGCGCTACGCGAGTCCGGCCGCCGCGAAGCCGCGCGCGCAGACTTGATCGAGTGGCGCGAAGCCGCGAGTTCTCTAGCGCGGACGTGCGCCGGTAACGATGTGGACGCAGGCGTCTAGGCGAACCACGCCGTTCTTCTCGTGCGGCGCCATACGCGCGGCTAACAGGCGGCAGGCTTCAGCGAATGCCTCTTCGCCTGCTTCGTTGAGTATTTCGCCGAAGGAGGCAATCGAGGACAGAGCGAAATTGGCAGCCTCGGCAGAGGGCAGTCCACCGCCCATCGCGAAGGAGCCGCGCCAATCGTTGATCTCGACTTGCTCGAAGCCGGCCTGGCCGAGCACGGCGGGCAACTTGTCCGCGTCGGCGTAGCGGAAGCCGCCGGGGCCGTCGGGGTCGGACTTGGGCAGGTCGACGACTTCGGCGGTCGCGTCGCGCGTAAAGGTCATCCAGGGATTTGCGTCGTGGGGACCCCACGCGGCGAAAGCGAAACGTCCGCCTGGCTTCAGCCAACTCAACAGGTTTTGAAAGGCGGCCAGGTGGTCGGCAAAAAAGAGCATGCCGAAACGCGAGTAGAGCCGATCGTAGAGTTCCGCGGGCGGCGGCGCCGTGCCCATGTCCGCGAGATCGAAGGCGATGGCGGTGTTTCCCTTCGGCACGCGTCCGCGAGCCGATTCGACGAGCACGGGGGCGATGTCGAAGCCATGTACGAAGCTGCCCGCCGGCGCCCGGCGTAGGATTTCCAGCGCTGTCCCGCCGCCGCCGCTGCCGATCTCGGCCAAGCGGAGAGGGGCGTCGAGTTCCAGGGCGGCGATTAGCGGTTCGTTGACCGGCGCTAGCATGGCCTCCATAACGGATACCTTGGTCAGCCACTTCTCGCCGCGCTCCGCGCTCCAATCGCTGCTCGTAGGGTTCAGAGTCATACGACGATTGTGGCTCAATTTGCGCTGCGGATATATTCGTTGACGTTCTTCGCCAGTACGTCGAGCGGCACGTTGCCGCCGCGCACGACGGTGTCGTCGAACGCTTTGAGGTCGAACTTCGCGCCGAGCGCCGCCTTGGCGAGATCGCGCTGGCGGTTGATTTCGCTGTGTCCCACTTTGTAGCCGCAGGCCTGGCCGGGCCAGGAGCAATAGCGGTCGACTTCGCTGGCGACTTCCTCGGGATTGGAGCCATTGACGTCGACGAAGAATTTGACGCCGCGCTCGCGTGTCCAGCGTTTGGCGTGGAGACCGGTGTCGACCACGAGGCGGCAGGCGCGGAAGGCGATCGACTGCAGGTAGCCGATGCGTCCGACGGGATCGTCGTCGTAGGCGCCGAGTTCGTCGGCAAGTTGTTCGGCGTAGAGGCCCCAGCCTTCGGAGTAAGCGTTGAAGGCCAGCATCTGGCGGATCAGCGGCATGTCGTGGGTGTACTCGCCTTGCCAGATGTGTCCGGGGATCGCTTCATGGAAGGCCAGGTCGGCAAGGCTGTACTTGCTGTGCAGTTTGGTGGTGCGCAGGTTGATCCAGAAGCGGCCAGGGATTGTGCCGTCGATCGATCCCGCACCACCGTAAGCCCCGGGAGCGCCAGGCTCTTCTTCGGGCGGCAGGCGCTTCACTTCCATGTTCGGGTTGACGATTTCGTTGAAGGCGCGCGGCATCTGTGAGCGGACCCAGTCGAGGCGATTCTGAATGTAGGCCATGATTTCGGCACGACCCGGGTCGCCTGGAGCGAACTGATATTTGGGGTCTTCGGCCAGGGCCTTCATGCGGTCGCCCACCGAGCCTTGGGTGTAGCCGACCTGTTTGAGGATGGTGTCCATCTGACCGTGCAGCCGCTCTAACTCGCTCTGGCCCATCTCGTGGACTTCGTCGGGCGTCATGTTAGTGGTCGTGGACGCCTTGAGAGCCCAGCTATAGAACTCATCGCCGTGCGGCCGCGCCCACATGCCGGCGTCGTTGGTCGCTGCGGCGCGTTGGATTTTCAACTCGGCGATCTGGCGTTGGAGCGCGGGCGCGACTTGCTGCACGGCAATCGTTCGCGCCTGCTCGGCCCAGTTGCCGGGAATGTCTTTGGTTCGGCGTTCAATCGACTCGACGAGGTTGCCGCCTTCGCTGGCGTTCTGGGCGGTGAGCGTGATTTGCGCGAGCGCCTTGTCGATGAGGAAGGCTGGCGGCACGAGGCCGCTCTCGCGGGCTGCTTGGATGCGGCCAAGTTCGCCATCGAGTAGGGCGGGGAAGGCTTCGAGCCGCGCGAGATAAGCCTCGGCATCGGCGGCGTTCTCGATGCGATGGTCGGTGTCGAGAAAACGAGGAATGTCGAGATAGCCGCCGACGTTCTGAATCACGACATAAGGCGTGTTGCGCCAACTGCCGACAGTGATGTCTCCGTAGGGCAGGGCAAAGCCTTCGAGCGACGTAGCGTACGCGCTGCGAACGACCTCGAAGCTGGTGCGCATGGCATGGCTGAGCTGCGACGTGTCGAATGCGTTGGCGCGATCGAGGTCCGTGCGGAGTTGCGCGGCGATGTGCTGCTGCCCCTCGGCCGAGCGATCGGCGAGCTGTGAGCGCAGGGACGCGCGGTCGCCCACGTCGATGCCGAGAGAAGTTGCGCTCTCCGGGAATAGGTGGAGCAGATTATCCGCGAACTCATCGAGCAGCGCGCGGGCATCGGCGTCGCTGGCCGGCGCCCCTTCTTGAGCACTCCCGCAACTGAACGATAAGGCGGCAGTGGACGCGAGCGCGGCGAGAGCATCGCGGCGGCTCATCAACGGTTGAAACAAGTGCGGACCCTCCAACTCACTGCCCTTCAATATAGAGAAGTTTGAAGGGTTGCCGAGTGATTGTCAGGCGATGCCGAGTTGTCTTGCCATCGAGGCGGAGTCGCGCGCGCCCCAGCGGCGGGCGATCTTGCCGTCGCGCAAGAGGAACCACTCCATTGCGACGAGTTCGTAACTCTTGTGCGTGGGCTCCACGCCGCGAAACGCTTTGCGGAACGTGCCTCGCTCGGTGTATCGAGCGGCTACTTGGTCGCCCTCGCAGATAAGTTCTTCGATATGCAGCGTGAGTCCGTAGGCTTCGTGAAGATCTCGCCAGATCGGCAGGATTGTGTCCCAACTGCCTTGGCCGAGAACGCCTTGAATCGTGACGTCAGGGGTGCAAAGAGCCATGATGGCGTCGAAATCACCTCGATTAAACGCATCGGCATAGGCCTGTACGATGGCCTTGTTCTGATCCATAGTGTTGAGTGACCTTGGCGGTTAGACCTTCCAGGGAGGCTGCTCAGGCAGCAACTTCTCGAACTCGGCGATGCGGGCGGCCTCGTAGTCGCCGGCGTAGGTCCCCGCGAAGAAGCGGTCTAAGGCTTCGTCGTGTAGACGTTGCCATGACTCTTCTTCGTGGTTGGGATTGATCGGGTAATACAAACAGCCCGTTGCTTCAGCTGCCTTTTGGTCGCCGGGGGCGTCGCCGATCATCAGCTTCTTATCGTTGTCGTAGCGGTCGGAGCCGGACATCTCGGCGAGGTGTTCGGTCTTCTTGCCTAACTCCTGGCCGGCGATGATCTTGGGCCAGTGCATCATATTGTTCTCTTCCCACTCGCGGACGAGCGCGTCTGTGGGCGTACCGGAAACGACAGCCAGGTCGGCCCTGTCGACCATCTTGGTCAACGATTCGCGGACCAGCGGGAAGGGCGGGACGCCTTCGACGATGTCCTTCACCGATGCGTTGACCGCAAGGCTCCAGGACATCGTCTGGTCGAGCAGCGGGTGCGGATGCTTCTGCATGTAGTCGGCTAGGCCGGCGTTTGAGGGCGGCAGACCGGAAGACATAAACTCGTCCAGCGGCGTGAGGTCGGGGATGACGATGCCGCGGCGCATCGGCTCGGGCCAGTCTTGCAACAGCCGCAGCGTGCGCAGCAAAACCGGAAAACGGTTCATGCCGCGGGCGACCGAATACAGGTTGGCGAACTCCCAGGCTTGGCGCGCGTATTTGGCGGCGGCCTGGAGCTTCCAATGCTTGATGAAGGCCGGAGTGAAGCACTCTTTGTGCTTGATCTCCATCGAGTCGAAAACGCAGCCGTCGGAGTCAAGGCCGATGAAGAAGTCGTGTTCTTTTTGAAAGTCTGCGAGAGCGTGTACGAGCGCCATATCTTCTACACCTGAACCGTATTGAGGCGACGCGAGGCGTCTAGTGTGCCGCTTCTTCGGTCACGACCGGGCCGTCGCCGTTCCAGTCGGAGTGGAACACGCCTTCGCGATCGAGCCGCTTGTAGGTGTGCGCGCCGAAGTTGTCGCGCAGCGCCTGTAGCAGGTTGGCCGGCAGGAACTCGGAGCGGTAGCTATCGATGTAGGCCAGAGTCGCGCCGAGGCAAGTGGCGGGCACGCCGGTTTTGGCGGCCAAGCGGACGACCTTGCGCAGGTCGGGCAGCGAATCGTTGACGATCTTCGAGAACGACGGGTGCACCATCAGGTTCGACAGATCGGGCTGATCCTTGAAGGCCTCTTTGATCGGATCGAGCAGCTTGGAGCGGATGATGCAGCCTTCCTTCCAGATGCGCGCGACTTCGGCGTAGTTGGTGCCATAGTCGTAGGTCTTGGAAGCCTCTTGAATCAGGGCCATGCCTTGGGCGTAGCAGGCGATCATCGACAGGTGCAGTGCACCATAGAGCGCGTCGACGACTTCGTCCTTCTTCTTCTTGTCGATCTTGACTGCAGGGGCATCAAGAATCTTCGCAGCTTCTACCCGTAAAGGCTTGAGACTAGAGAGGATGCGCGCTTCGACGGCCATCGACAGGGTCGGAATCGGCACGCCGAGGTCGAGAGCGGATTGGGCGGTCCACTTGCCGGTGCCTTTCTGGCCGGCGGTGTCGAGGATCTGGTCGACCAGGTGGCCTTTCTTCTCTTGGTCGTCTTTCTTCGCCAGACAGACGGCGGTGATGTCGACGAGGAAGCCGCCGACTTCTTGGCTCTTCGTCCATTTCTGGAAGATCTCGCCGATCTCTTTGGCGGAGAGGCCGAGCGACTTGCGCAGCACGTCGTAGACCTCGCAGATCACCTGCATGATGCCGTACTCGATGCCGTTGTGAACCATCTTGACGTAGTGGCCCGCGGAAGTGCGGCCGCAGTAGGTGACGCAGGCGCCGTCGTCTTTGGTCTTGGCGGCGATCTTTTCGAGGACGGGAGCGATGCGCTCGTAGGCCTCGATGTTGCCGCCGGGCATGATGGAGGGACCCCAGAGGGCGCCTTCTTCGCCGCCGGAGATGCCGCAGCCTACGAAGTGATACCCCTTGGCGTGCAGCGCCTCGGCGCGACGGTTGGTGTCGGGGAAGTGTGCGTTGCCGCCGTCGATGATGATGTCGCCGGGTTCGAGGTGTTGGGTGAGCGCGTCAATGACGGCGTCGGTGCCTTTGCCTGCGGTGACCATCAGCAGCACGCGACGGGGCGGCTCGAGCTTCTTGACGAACTCTTCGATGGATTGCGTGACGACGACGTTCTTACCTTCGGCTTTCGCCCGCATCTCATTGGCGTTCTCGTCCGAGCGGTTGTAGGCGATGACCTGGAAGCCGTTGCGCTCAATGTTGAGCGCGACGTTTTGCCCCATTACGCCGAGGCCGGCGACACCAAAATTACCTTGCGACATGATTCTTGATTCCTTGAGAAGGGCCCGAAGGCGAATCCCCATTGTACCGGACGACGGCAGGGCCTCCCGAGAGGACTTCACCGTATAATGCGTGTGGCTGCTTTTAGGGCGGAATCACCGGAATGCGGAAGACTGTACAAGCGGTTTCGTTAGGGATCACGATGCTCTCGTGCGCGACGGCATGGGCAGAGGCGCCAGCGTTATTTGAGGCGCGCTGCTTCGCATGCCACAACGCGGCCCTGAAGTCGGGCAGCGTCGACATGGAGGGCTTGGTTTCCGACGGAATGACCGAAGAGACCCGCGAAACGTGGGAAACCGTCGCGCACAAGCTGACGACTGGGGAGATGCCGCCGCCGGGGATGCCGCGGCCGCCGCAGGACGAAGTCAAGCAAGCGGCGCAGTGGATAGCGGACGAAATCGCGCGGGCGGACAGCCTGATCGAGCCGGATCCGGGACGGGTGACGGCGAGGCGCTTGAACCGTGCGGAATACAACAACACCGTACGCGATCTGCTGGGCGTCGACTTGAGTCCGGCGGACGACTTCCCGGTGGATGACTCGGGATACGGCTTCGACAATATCGCGGACGCGCTGTCGTTGTCCCCGGTGCTGATGGAACGCTACCTGACGGCGGCGGAGAAAGTGGTGCGGGCGGCGCTGTTCGGCTTGCCGCCGATGAAGCCGACGGTTGTGCGCCATCAGCCGCCTTATCGATTTGGCGCGGACGGCGGCGATAACCAGCGATTCATCAAGGATCTGGAGTACTCGATAGACGATTACGACATTACGGGCTTGAGTCATCCGAGCGCTTTGCATGCGGCGCACGATTTCCCGGCCAGCGGCATCTACGAGTTTCGAATTTCGCCCGACGGCAACCGGCCGAAGCCTTCGGACCCGTTTGAGGTCATCGTTTGGATTGACGGTCGCCGGGTCGCCTCGGTTCAGATGACCGCTTCCTATTCCGCCACGGGCATGGAAGGAGAGGATCAACAGGTACGCTTCTGGGTCGAGGCTGGCCGTCATGAGATCGCGGTCGCCACGCCGCGGGTGTATGAGGGCTTGCCTGCGAAGTACGGCGGATTGAACCCGACCAAGAAACCGATGCCGCCCCCGCCGAGTTTTGATCCGCCCGCGGATGCGACGCCGGAACAGATTGCTCGGCTGAAGGCATTCGCGGAACTCGCCAAAAAGCAAGCGGAAAAGCCGCCGCTGATTAGTGACTTAAGTTTTCGGATCAACTTTATTGAGATCAGCGGTCCCTTCGAGCAAGAGATGGGGCCGAGTGCGGAGAGCTTGGCAAAGGTATTCGCTTGCGAGTACGCGGCGAGAGAGACGATGCCTGGATGTGCGCAAAAGACGCTGACGAACTTTGCACGGAGAGCGTTCCGACGTCCGGCGACGGCTGCGGAGATGGATCGACTGATGGGCCTGTTTGAACAGGCACGGGAGCGGGGCAATTCGTTTGACGAGTCGATGGCCGTTGGGCTGCAAGCGGTTTTGGTGTCGCCGCAATTTCTATTCCGCGTGGAGCAAGATCCGCCGGCGGGTCAAGAGCGCCGGCTGAACGATTTCGAGATCGCGTCGAGGCTGTCGTACTTCTTGTGGAGCACGATGCCGGATGAAGAGTTGTTGTCGCTAGCCGAACAAGGGCGCCTGAGCGACAAGGCCACGCTGCACGAGCAGGTGCGGCGCATGATGCAGGACCCCAAGGCGGAAGCGTTGGTCGAAAACTTTGGGGGCCAGTGGTTGCAGTTCCGGGCGCTGGAGTCAGCGGAACCCGACAAGGCCTTGTTCTCGCGCTTCGATCACTACTTGAGCTGGTCGATGGAGCAGGAGACGAAGCTGCTGTTCGAGCACATCATGCATGACGACAAGAGCGTGCTGGATTTTGTAAACGCGAAGTACTCGTATTTGAACGAGGACTTGGCGCGGTTCTATGGGATCAAGGGTGTGCGCGGACCCGAGTTTCGTAGGGTGGATTTGAGCGGGACCGAGAGGGCAGGAGTGCTGGGGCAGGGCAGCGTGTTGACAGTGTCTTCATATGCGACGCGCACATCGCCGGTGCTGCGCGGCAAATGGGTGTTGGAGAACTTGTTGAACCAACCGCCGCCGCCTCCTCCGCCGAATGTTCCCGCGTTGGACGAGTCGAAGACGGGCAAAGAGATGTCGATGCGGGCGCAGATGGAAGCGCATCGCGCGAATGCGGTCTGCGCCTCTTGCCATGCGCGGATGGACCCGTTGGGCTTTGGTTTGGAGAACTTCGATGCGATCGGCCGTTGGCGGACGCATGAAGGGGATTTCGAGATTGACCCCTCCGGCAAATTGCCGGACGGCCGCACATTTTCCGGGCCACGGGAATTGGCGGACATGCTGGCCAAGCAGGACGAAGCCTTCGGCCTAGCCATCTCGGAGAAGCTGCTGATCTACGCCCTGGGACGCGGGCTGAAGCCGCACGATCGGCCTGTGCTGAAGCAGATCGCAGAACAATTGAAGGCGGACGACTACCGGTTTTCGAGCCTGGTAATGGGAATTGTGGACAGCTTGCCGTTCCAGTACCGCAAGGCCGAGGAGGACTTATGATCGCGATGAAGAAGAGCCTGCCGAGACGCACGGTGCTGCGCGGGATGAGCGCGGCGCTGGCGCTGCCTTTCTTGGACGCGATGACTCCTGCGCTGACGGCTGCGCCGACGTCTCCGAATCGGTTGTTGATTAGCTATATCCCGATCGGCTCGCAGATGCCGGAGTGGACTCCCACGGAAGAGGGTTCGGCCTACGAGATGCAGCCGATTCTAAAGCCGCTGGAGCCGTTCCGCGAGCACTTCAGTATCCTGACGGCGCTCGACTCGCATATGGGCAATGCCTTGGGCGACGGCCCCGGAGATCATGCCAGAGCGGGCGCCGCTTACCTGACCGGCGTGCATCCGAAGAAGACGTCCGGGTCGGACATCCACGCGGGCGTTTCGGTCGATCAGTTTGCCGCGGCGGTGACAGGCAAAGAGACGAAGTTCGCGTCGCTGGAGTTGGGTTGCGAGGATTCGCGCATTGTCGGCGCCTGCGACTCGGGTTATAGCTGCGCTTACCAGAACAGCATTTCGTGGCGGACGCCGACCATGCCGCTGCCGCCGGAAACGAATCCGCGGATCATCTTCGAGCGCTTGTTCGGCACCGAAGATTTGAGCCTGGCCCCGGAAGAGCGCGAGAGACGCTTGGCGTCTCGCAAGAGCATTCTCGATTTCGTGAATGATGACGCGAAGAGTCTGTCAAAGACCCTGGGGAGCGCGGATCAACGCAAGTTGGACGAGTATCTGTTCGGGGTGCGAGAGATTGAACGGAGGATCGAGTCGGCGGAGACAGGAGAACAACGACTTCGATCCTGGCATCGACAAGCCCGCGGGCATCCCGGTGCTGTTTGCGGACTACATGCAGTTGATGTTCGACTTGCAAATCGCGGCGATGCAGGCGGACCTAACGCGCGTGATGTCGCTGATGTATGGGCGCGAGGCGAGCTTGCGGACGTATGCGGAGATTGGCGTACCGGAGCCGCATCATCCGCTGACGCACCATCGCGGCAATCTCGAGAACATCGCCAAGATCAAGCTCATCAATATTTTCCACTCCGAGCTGTTCGCCAAGTTCCTGGGGCAGTTGAAGAACACGCCCGACGGCGACGGCACGATGTTGGATCACGTGATGATCGTCCACGGCAGCGCCATCTCGGACGGCAACGCGCATTCGCACGAGAACTTGCCGATCTTGGTCGCCGGGCACGGCGGCGGTCTGAAGGGCGGACGGCACAACATCTACCCGGCCGGCACGCCGCTGACGAACCTGTACATGACGCTGCTCGACCGCATGGGCGTACCCCACGAGTCGATCGGCGACAGCACAGGCAATCTCGCCGGTTTGAGCGAGATCTAACTAGGCTGTGCCGAACCCGGGCCAGTAGGTCGCGAGAAGGTATCCGGCGGAAAGGATCACGAGCCACACAACGATCGTGAGCCACAGCCCGCGCACGAACATGGTCTTGAGGTTGACGCCGTAACCGGCTGCGACGGCGGGGCCTCCGGACGAGGACGGCAGCATGAATCCGCAGTTGCCGGCGATGGCGACGATGTAGACGAAAGGAATCGGATTCAACCCCAAACTCTGAAACGTGCTGATCGTGATCGGCACGACGATGGCCACGGCAGCGGTGTTGCTGGTGATCTGCGTCAGGATCATCGTCAAGAACGAGAAGACGGCGACGGCTGCGAAGCTGCCTCCTCCAGCGAGCGGGACCAACTCGTTGGCGAGGAACTGCGCGGTTCCAGTTTCACTGAGAATCTGGCCGAGAGCGGAACCGCCGGCGAATAGATAGATCAATCCCCAGACCATGTGCTTCTGTGCGTAAGGCCAATCGACCAGGGCCTCGCCGTCGTGCCGGACGACGAAGCTGAGGACGCCGAATGTCAGAAAAGCGAACGCCGGAGTAAGGCCGGGCAGAACGGCGGCATAAAGTCCACGGGTAAAAGACATTAACATTGCCGCAACGAAGAAGCAGAGGCCCCACTTCTCTGGCGTCTTCATGCTGCCTAGCGCCTTGAGTTCGCGTTCGAAATAGTCGCGCGTGCCGCCGATACTTTCCACGTCAGGCCGGAAGGCGTAGCGCATATAGAGGAACGAGGCGGCCGTGACCAGCAAAGCGAGAGGAGTGAGATGCGTGACCCAACTGCTAAAGAGGAACTCTCGACCGAGCAGTTGGTCTTCAAGAAATTGCAGGGTAAGCAGGTTTGGCGCGCCGCCGAGCGGCGTGCCCGAACCGCCGACGCTGGTGCCCCAGGCGACGGCGATGAGCAGCGCCGAGCCGAGCTTGCTCTCGGCGACGTCTTCGATCCCCACGAAGTGCAGCATGGCGATCACGATCGGCATGAGGGCCGCCGCCGCAACGACGTTGGGCAGGACGGCGCTGAGGACGACGGCGATGCCGAACCAGGCGAGGATCTGTCCCTTGGCGCCGGAGCCGAAGCTCAGCAGCGAGAGGAGGGCGATGCGTCGGTCGAGCCCCCAACGCGTCCACACCGTCGCCAGGATGTTGGCGCCGATCAGCAGAATGACGAGCTGTTGCGCGTAGGCCGGCAGGATCGTCGTAACGGGCAGAAAGTTGAAGACCGCCAGGACGACTAGCGGCAGCAGTCCCGTGACCGCCAGGTGAACCGGCTGGAAGATCCACCACCAGGACATCCACAGCAGCAGGCCGATGCTGCCGCGAATCGGGTAGGACGCCGATTCCAGCGGCAGCAGGATGAGAAGCAGAAAGACGGCCGGCGCGCCAAGAAGGTGCAAGGTGCGCTTATGTTGCTCAGGGATCAAGCTGGGATCGCCGCGTTCCATGCTTCGGAATACTTGTAGCCGCTGCCGGTGTTGAACACGACCACGCTTTCGTCGGCTTGGATCTTACCGTCTTTGATGAGTTGCTGGACGGCGACGAGACCGGCGCCTCCTTCGGGCGCGGCATAGATCCCTTCGAAACGGGCGATGTCTTTGCAGGCGTCCATCATGGCGTCGTCGGTGGCGGCGATGGCAGAGCCGCCGGTGGTGTAGACGCCCGATAGGACCAGGAAATCGCCAAGAGCCTTGGGCACTCGCAGGCCCGAAGCGACCGTGGCAGCGTTGTCCCAGAAGACGGACGCGTCGGCGTGCTGTTCAAAGGCGCGCACGATGGGCGCGCAGCCGGCGGCTTGAGCGACGATCATGCGCGGACGCTTCGAACCCGTGAGGCCCATGGCTTCGAGTTCGTCGAAGGCTTTGACCATGCCGATGAGGCCGACGCCTCCGCCGGTGGGGTAAACGATGACGTCGGGCAGTTCGCCGTCGAACTCTTCCCACAGCTCGTAGCCCATCGTCTTCTTCCCTTCGACGCGATAAGGCTCTTTGAGCGTCGAGACTTCGAACCAGCCGTTGCGGCTTGATTTTCGGCGATGAACTTGCCGCAGTCGGAGATCAGGCCGTCGATCAGCCGTACGTCGGCCCCGAAGGCGCGAGCCTCGAGGATGTTGGCGTTGGGCGTGTCCGCGGGCATGGCGATGACGCACTTCATGCCGGCGTGCGCAGCGTAGGCCGCGGCAGCTCCGCCGGCGTTGCCGGCCGTGGGCAGGGCGATGGTCTCAATACCCAAGGACTTGGCCATGCTCACCGCCGCGGAGAGTCCGCGGGCCTTGAACGAGGCGGTCGGGTTCATGCCCTCGTCTTTGATGTACAGGCGCTTGAGCCCCATTTCGGCGCCGAGGCGCGGGGCGTGGACGAGCGGCGTCGTACCTTCGCCGAGCGTGACGGGGGTCGCGTTGGGCATGACCTCTTCGTAACGCCACATCGAGTTTTGGCGGCCCTTGAGCGCAGCAAGCGAGAGAGTCCGTGCGGCTTTCTTCAGGTCATAACGCGCCAGCAGCGGCGATTTACAGGCCGGGCAGAGGTTCTGCGGGGTCTCGTAAGGGACGACTTTGTCGCAGTTGGGGCGCGAACATTCCAGGTGTGTCATCGACGAAGGCATAAGCGAGCCAGTCTACCAAGTTGTGCCTAGAAAGCGCGAAGCACGATGCACTTGAGGTAGTGCGTCTCGGGCGCGGTGAGCAGGATCGGGTGGTCGCGGGCCTGTGTACGGCGCTCGATGACCGTGAGCCGGCTGCCGCAGTCGAGCGCGGCGTCGGCGATGACCTGCAGCAGGTCGGCTTCCGAAACATGCTGCGAACAGGAGCAGGTGATCAGAATGCCGTCGCGCTTGAGCAGCTTGAGGGCTTTGAGGTTGACGTCTTTGTAGGCCCGCAGGGCGTCTTCGCGTTGGCGTGAGGTCTTGGCAAACGCCGGCGGGTCGATGACGATCGTGTCGAACTCGCGGCGGCTCAGCACGTACTGCTTGAGCATGTCGAAGGCCTTGCCGTGGCGGGTCTGGATGTTTTCGAGATTGTTTGCCTTGGCGTTGTACGCGAGCTGAGCCAGGGCGGGCTTGGAACTGTCGACGGCGGTGACCGATTCGCAGCCGCGGGCCAAGTGCAGGCTAAAGCCGCCGGTGTAGCTGAAGCAATCGAGGGCCTCGCCGCGGGCGTAAGCGGCTGCGGCTTGCCAGTTCTCGCGCTGGTCGAGGAACAGGCCGGTCTTTTGGCCTTCGGCAAGATTGACCATGAAGCGCAGCCCGTTGATTTTGGCTTCGAGGTAGTCGGGGGCCTCGCCGTAGAGCGTACTGGAGATGCGGTCGAGGCCTTCCTTTTCGCGCGTGGCAGCGTCGTTGCGCTCGGTGATGCTGGCGGGGTTGAGGACTTCGCGCAGGGCCTCGACAATGGCCGTCTTGGAGGCGTCCATGCCCTGAGAAAGCGTTTGTATGACCAAATGGGAGCCGTAGCGGTCGACGATGAGGCCGGGCAAGAAGTCCGCTTCGGCGAAGACCACGCGGTAGGAATCGGTGTTGGCGACGACCTTTTCACGGAACTCTTGTGCGCGGCGGACGAGCCGGCGGAAGAAGCCCACGTCGGTCATCGCCGTCTCGAAAGGCAGCATGCGCAGCACGATTTCGGACGTGGAACTGTAGTGTGCGCAGCCGTAGCGGTTGTTGCGGCCGTCGAGCACGCGCACAACTTGTCCTGGAACGGCGTCACCCGCGTTGATGAGATCGCTACGATAGACCCAAGGGCGGCCGGCGCTGATTCTTTCGGCCGCTCTGCGATTGACGCGGACTTCTGTGATGTTGGACACGAACTCGGAGCATAGCAGGCTCCGGGTAAAGGAACGGAAGGCGCTGAAAACAGGCGGATGAGGGAATTGCTACAATGTCGATAGACTTAGTAGAGATTCCCTGACGAGGGGTACGAATTATGGCCACCACAGTTGCCGACGCGACACGCGGTTCTGACCGCTGGAGTTCTATTCCCGAGGTGATGCGCAAGGAGATTGACGTCTTCGAGACGGAACTCCGGCGCTTCCAGGCGGGAGAGTCTCCTGAGAAAGTCTTCACTGAGTTTCGCCTCCGTCACGGCACGTACGGCCAACGGCAAGAGCGCGTGCAGATGCAGCGCATCAAGATCCCGATGGGAATGCTGACGCTGGATCAGCTGCTTGTGTTGGCGGACGTCTCGGAAGAGTACGCGGTGGGCGTGTTGCACGTCACGACGCGGCAGGACTTCCAGTGCCACTTCATCGACATCAATGATTCGCCGAACATGTTCCGGCGGATGGCCGAGCACGGCATCACCACGAAGGAAGCGTGCGGCAACACGGTGCGCAACGTGACCTGCTGCCCTGAGGCGGGCGTTTGCACCACCGAACTGTTTGACGTCGTCCCGCACGCCAAGGCGATGACGTATTTCATGCTCCGTCACCCGGATGCGCAGAACTTTGGACGCAAGTTCAAGATCGCTTACTCGGGTTGCGCGGAGAAGGCTTGCGGCCTGGCGCGCATGCACGACTTGGGCGCGGTTGCCGCGATCAAAGACGGCAAGCACGGCTTTCAGGTCTTCGTCGGCGGCGGGCTGGGATCGCTGCCGCAGCAGGCATGGGAATACAGCGACTTCGTCCCGGCGAACGAGATGTTGCCGCTGGCGCAGGCCATTGCGCGCGTCTTTGGACGCGACGGCGAGAAGGCCAACCGGGCCAAGGCGCGCATGAAATTCCTGATCGGCAAGATCGGCTTCGACGAGTTCAAGAAGCGCGTCGACGAAGAGCGGGCCAAGCTGCCGTTCGACCCGGCTTGGGAACAACAACTCGAAACGGCTTTGGCCGAGTATTCGGATCAGCCGCTCAAGGGACCCTCGAAGCTGGAGACGCCCGCGAACGCCGGCGTCGACTACAAGAAGTGGCTTGAACTCAACGTGCGTCCGCAGAAGCAAGACGGCTACTCGATGGTCGAAGTCTTCTTGCCGTTAGGCGATATCAGCTCAGACCAAATGAGCGGCTTGGCCAACGCGCTGCGCAAGTACATCCAGAGCACGGTTCGGTTGACGGTGAGCCAGAACATCCTGCTGCGCTGGATCTCGAACGAGGACCTGCCGGCGCTCTACGAGGATCTGAAAGCTTTGCAGATCGCTGAGACCGGCGCCGGCAAGCTCAAGGACATGACGGCTTGCCCGGGAACGGACTCCTGCAAGTTGGGTATCTCTTCGTCGCGCGGCCTGGCTGCCGTGATGCATGAGAAGTTCTCGAACGGCATGAGCGATTTGGCCGACCGCGACGACCTGAAGATCAAGATGTCGGGCTGCTTCAACTCTTGCGGCCAGCATCACATCGCCGACCTCGGCTTCTTCGGCTCGGTGCAACGCAAGGGCGCCAATTCTGCGCCGGTTTTCCAGGTGGTGCCGGGCGGCACGACGGCGAACAACGCGGACCGCTACGGACTGGCCATCGGCAAGGTACCCGCCAAGCGTGTGCCCGACACGGTTCGACGTCTCGTTGAGTTCTACGATCGCGAGAAGCAAGACAACGAGACGTTCGCCGATGTGGTTGAGCGTGTCGGCAAGGCGCGCCTGAAGGAAGAGATCGCCGATTTGGCCGAGCTGCCGACGATGGAAGAGAACGACGACTTCTATCGCGACAATCGTCAGACGTGGGTGTATCACAAGAGCGTCGGCGTGGGCGAATGCGCGGGTGAAGTGGTCGACCAAGCCGAGTTCATGCTGAACGACGCGGACCGGCTGCAGTTTGAGGCGACGATCGCTCTCGATGAGGGCCGCGCGGACGAAGCGGCTCAGAAGGCCTTCCAGGCACAGACGAAGGCGGCGGATGCGCTGCTGTTCACCAAGGGCCTGCTGATCTCGGATAAGTACGACACGGTCGCCGAATTTCGGAAATTGTTCTACGACACGGGCGTCTTCTGGAAGCCGTTCGCGGAGAACTTCTTCCGTTCGGCGGAAGAGAGTGCGGGCGAAGCGTCTGCCGCGGCGCGGTCGCGCGTGGAAGAAGCGACGTTGTTTATTGAAGCGGCGCAGGGCGTTTACAGCCAGGCGTAACGGTTGGATTACATGGCAAACGATCTGCAACGCATTGACTGGAAAGTCTTTGTCGAGACGCCCGAGAAGTACTCGGTCGACCCGATTCTGACCGTATTCGAACGCTGGCGCCAGGAGACCGACGCGCCTGAAGACTGGGTCGACCTCGCCGACTACGCGCACATGCAGCGCGGGCCGAAAGTGATGATGGCCGGCAAGCGCGACCACTTCTCGCTCGACACCAACGTCCCCGGACCGGGTTTGCTCTTACAGACGCGTAAGGGGCTGTCAGGCTCCATAGAAGAGCGCTTTGTCGAAGCGATGAAGCGGCACCTGACGCTTGCGGTGCGGCTCACCGGCGAAGAAGAGTGGCCGGCAAACCTAGAGCCGCAAGGCGACAAGTGGAGCGTGGCGATCAACGATCGCTTGAACTTCCCTAACGACGATGCAACCGAAGCCGCGCTCAAGCCCGGCCTCACCGCAGCCCTAGACAAGATCTTCGGCGCGGGCGAGTACACCCTGACCCGCGACGAAGATCCGCAGCGTCGGTACGGTTATTCGATTCAGGCCAAGACGGTGCGCTCTCTCGCGGAAATTCTAGGCTCCATCAGCTAGAACAACCACGACCCCAGCCGACCAGAAACAGAGCCGCGACCGTGAGGGAGCGATCCGCCGCCGGGCGAGCCGTTGAAATAATGGCGTCCCGACTCAGACCGCGATTCTGCTGTTTCGAATTCACAAGGAACGCTGCTGCTGCATCGCTCCCTCACGGTCGCGGCTCTGTTCGGCGTAGGGTTGGCGTCGTCTAGTCGCCTGCAGTCGTCGCTTTGGCTTTGAGCGGCGTGGCGGTCAGGCTTGGATCAACCGGTTTGCGGCGCGTGCGTTCTTTGTCGTCGTACATGCGCTGGTCGCTCATGTAAATCAGCTCATCCGGGTCGGAGGCGTCGTCGGGGAACAGCGCCGCGCCGACGCTGATCATCGGACGCACTTGAATGCCAGGGCCGAGGTCCACAGGCGACTCGGAAATCATCTTCTTCATGTGCTCGACGGATGTCATCATGTCGTCGGCTTTGATGCCCGGCAAGATGGCCAGGAACTCGTCTCCGCCGATGCGGCCGACGAAGTCATAACTGCGCAAGGACTGCCGCAGGCGAGCTGCGGTTGCGGCTAACAGGCGGTCGCCCGCCGCGTGTCCGTAGGAGTCGTTGACGGGCTTCAGACCGTCGAGATCCATGAACAGGACGCCGACTGTTTGCTCTTGACGGCGGGCGCGATTCAGCTCTTGCTCCAAGCGCAAGAACGACGCGCGGGCATTGGGCAGGGAGGTGACCGTATCGGTATTGGCGTCGATGTGGATCTTGCGCAACTGCTGTGAGGCGACCAGCGTCGACGACATCTTGTCGGCCAGCAGCGACAGGAAGAGCGTCTGATCGGGGTCGAATGCTTCCGGCCGCTCGGCACAGACCAGAAGGATACCGACGATACGCTCTTGGATGATCAATGGCACGGCCAGGCTGCAGCGTGCGAACTCGAAGTAGCGCGGCTCCTCGCCTTCGCCGACCGGCGGCTTGTCGTCCATCGCCGGCGCTTTGGTCTCGACGGCCTCGCCGACCACGCCAGTCGATGCCGACAGCCAGAGGCGTCCTGTGCAGTGCGCGGGCAGTCCTGACGAAGCTTGCAATAAGAACTTGCCCTTCTTCGGGCTGTGGACGAACAGCGCCGCCGTCCGCGCGCCGCACTCTTGGGCGATGATGCGCAGCGCCTCCTGGAAGGTCCTCTCGAAATGCAGGTCGGCGCCGAGTACGCTGAGCACTTCATAGAACGCAGCCAAGTGATCGGGACGGCGGCTCAGCTTCTGCAGCGTCTTGATGCGCGAGGAGGCAATGATGTCGACCTCGTCGTGAATCCAGGTCTGCTTGATCTTCGGAGCGCCGTCGGCGGCGGCCTTGGCGGCCTCGCGGTCGGCAGCCAGTTCGATGACAAGCTGATCCATGTGCGAGGGCAACTCGTCGAGGAATAAGTCGAGAATCTGCGGATCGAAAATCGTGCCGCGCTGCCGCTGCATCAGCTCGATGGCTTTCTCCATCGACATGGCTTTGCGGTAAGGGCGGTCGCTGACCAGCGCGTCAAAACAATCGACGACGGTCAGAATGCGCGCCAGAGGCGGTATGTTCTCGCCGGTCAGGCCGCGCGGGTAGCCGGAGCCGTCCCAGTGCTCGTGGTGGCACAGGACCACTTCGTCGACGGGCTCGGGAAAATCCATCGCCGAGACGATGCCTGCGCCGATGGCGGCATGCGTGGCGATGGTTTGGAACTCGCGGTCGTCCAGCCGGCTAGGCTTCTGCAGGATGTAGTCAGGCACGCCAACCTTGCCGACGTCGTGCAGCACGGCGGCCAGTTGCAGCGTGCGGATCTCTTCGGGGTTGCAGCCTTTCTTGCGGCCAAGCTGCGTGGCCAGCAATTTCACGCGGCGCAGGTGACCGGCCGTGCTGCCGTCCTTGGCCTCGATGGCCACGGCTAGAGTTTCGAGCGCACGCTGACGAATATCGGCGAGGCTCTGGGCGCGGTCTTCGCGGTCGTGCAGTTGCGGAAAGTAGCTGCGCAGATAGAAGTACGCGCCGCCGATCACGGCGATGGCCAGCAGGCTATCCCAGAAGCTGCGCGGTTCCAACAACAAGCCGCTGACGATGACGCCGAACGGAGCGAGCAGGTAAATCGGACTCGTCCAGAAGAAGCGATTGCGCCAAACATCCCAAGGGCTGCGCGACTGCTGAATGGCGATCTGGATCGACCGCAGCGTGGTCTGTATGAGGAAGTAGGCGACGGCGGCCAGGCCAAGGGATAGGCCCCAGGCGACTCCTTCTTCGGAGCCGAACAGCTGAAGTACGGCTGCGGCCGCGGGCACGCAGATCGCAGTGACCGAGACGCGGAAGAGAACTTCCAGCAACAGTTGGCCCCAGGTTGTCTCGCCGCGGTCGTCGGCCAGCAGGTACTCGAAGACTTCCACCGAAGCGATCACGGCGAAGGCCCAAAAAGCGGACAGCGTCGCAATAGCCGAGAAGCTGAAGACAAATGCCAGCGAGAAGATGCCCTCAACCGCCGGCATCTCCAGGCGCAGCCGCGTGGCCATGCAGGCGACCAGCAACAGAATCGTGACGGCCGACCAGTTGGGCGCCCGGCGCCGGGCAGCATGGCGTAGACGGCATACGCCGCCGCTGCGGCGACAAGCGCGGTGAAAAGGCCCGCGGACGAGCCGCGGTCAGTATTTTCTGTAGCTAGCGCGGGCATCGGTCACGAGCTTTTGGCTGCCTCAGGGGGGAGAGAGTCGACGGAACAAAAGCCCTGTAAGTCATTGTTCTGCTTAAGGTAAACCCGCGTCAAGATGAGCCGGTACTTCGGTTTGTCTGGCCCATCAGAGAAATCCCTTAGTTCGGTGAGGCGGGCCGTAAGGGATGAGAGACAATTTGCTACTCTCATTTGGTCGTCTGCGGACGCTAAAAAGGACCGCGACGTTGGAGGTAGGAGCCGCGATGAGTCGACCCGTAACGCTTTTCACCGGACAGTGGGCGGATTTGCCCTTGGAGACCTTGGCGGAGAAGGCCGCCGAATGGGGCTTTGACGGATTGGAGCTAGCCTGTTGGGGCGACCACATGGACGTGGCCAAGGCAGCCGACGATCTCGACTACTGCGCCCGCCAGAAAGCGATTCTCCACAAGCACAATCTGGATCTTTTTGCGATTTCGAATCACCTCGCCGGCCAACTCGTCTGCGATCCGAACAACGATTCGCGGTCGGACGGCTTTGCTCCGGCCGATTGCGCCGGTGACGCCGAGAAGAAGCGCGAGTGGGCCGTCGAGGCGATGAAGAATACCGCCCGGGCTGCCAAGAACCTGGGCCTGAAAGTGGCGAACGGCTTCACCGGGTCCTCGATCTGGCACATGCTCTATAGCTTCCCGCCCGTGAGCGACGCGCAGATCGACGAGGGCTTCGCGCATTTCGCGGAGATGTGGAATCCGATTTTGGACGTCTACGATGAGTGCGGCGTGCGCTTTGGGTTAGAGGTCCATCCGACGGAGATCGCCTTCGACATCTACACGGCGAAGAAGGCGCTGGAGGCGATCGACTATCGTGAAGCGTTCGGCTTCAACTTCGATCCGAGCCATTTGCATTGGCAGTTTGTCGACCCGGTGGCGTTTCTGCGGGAGTTCCCCGATCGGATCTATCACGTGCATATGAAAGATGCGGCGCGCCAGTTGGACGGCAAGAGCGGCATCCTGGGGTCGCACCTGAACTTCGGCGATCCGCGGCGCGGCTGGGACTTCCGCTCACTGGGCCACGGCGGCGTGGATTTTGAAGAGATCATTCGTGCCTTGAATCACTTGAAGTATGAGGGTCCGCTTTCGATTGAGTGGGAAGACAGCGGCATGGATCGCGAAGCGGGGGCCAAAGAGGCCTGCGCGTTCGTGAAGAGAGTAGACTTCCGACCCTCGGGTCGCGCCTTTGACGCAGCGTTCAACGACTAAAGGGGGGGACTGGCCATGCGTGATTCGGAATTCGCATTTCTGTTGCTTGGCGTCGCGGTCGGCGCTGCGGTGGGATTGGCGCTGGCGCCCATGGAAGGCAGCGAACTGCGCAAGCGGATCGCCGAAGATGCGGGCGAAAGCGTCCGCTTGAGCAAAGAGGCGATTGCTCGCAGCCGCGAAGCGCGCAGCGTGGCGACCGATGCACTGGAAGTCGCCCAGCGTGCGCGCATGCTGAGGCGACCGCTATAGCGTGCCGCGGATCCGCGACCTTGCTCTGGTGCGGCCCGTCCTGAAGCGGGATCCGGCTTGGTCACTCTACGCACTCGCCGACCTCACGCCCGAACATAGCGCCCAAGCGGAGTGGTACGCGCCGGACCATGCCGGGCGCTGCGCTGTGTTGCTTTACCGCGGTTTCGGCTTTTCGATCTTCTTGGACTCGGGCGATTTCGACGCCGTCCAAGAGACCATTGCCGACTTGCGGGACGAACGAAGCTTCTACATCTCCATCCGCCAGCCGACTCTTGAGTTGTTGCGCGGGGCAGGCTACCGGATCGCCCAACCGAAACGCATGCTTCGGTTGCAGCTTGATCGTGGGCGTTTCCAGACCGTTCCGTCGCCGGCGGTACGTTTGTCGCAGAGCGATCTGCCGCAGCTCAAAGCCCTCTATGCGGACGGGAAAGCCAGCGGAGAGGCCCCGGCATTTTTTCTCGATTCGATGATGAATCAGGGCGTCTACTACGCGGCGCCGGCGGTCGATGGATTTGCGGCTGCCGCCGGAACGCACGTCTTCGCTCCGGAAGAAGACGTGGCGGGCGTCGGCAACATCTACACCCGGCGGGACCTACGCCGCCGCGGCTACGCCCGCCAAGCGACGATTGGTGTGCTGAATGAGCTCGTCGGCTGCGGTATTGGAACGATATGCCTCAACGTGGCGGTCGAGAACGCCGCCGCCATCGCGCTTTACCGCTCCCTGGGATTTGAAGTCCATAGCGAGTACTTCGAAGGCCAGGCGGTCCGCGAGTAGCATCGCTTGACGAAAGTTGCTGGCTATACTGACGCTCATGGATCGCCGCGCCTTCCTCAAGCCGCTTCCTCTCGTCCTGCTCTCTTCTGCGTTGGATGCTGCCACCTGGCCGCAGTGGCGCGGACCTGGGCGGGACGGCAAGTCTGCTGAGACGGGCCTGCTGAAGCGTTGGCCGGTGTCGGGTCCGGAACGCGTCTGGACGGCGGACGGCTTAGGAGCGGGCTATTCTTCGTTCGCGGTCGAGAGCGGCAAGCTCTTCACCCAGGGGCAACGCCATGGACGCCAGTTTCTGACGGCGTTCGATACGTCGAACGGCTCGAAGCTGTGGGATGCCGAGAACGGCAAGCAGTATCTCGATGGTCAAGGCAACGGACCGCGCGGCACGCCCACCGTTGATGACGGCCGGGTCTACGCCATCTCCGGCAACGGCCATCTGATTTGCGTCCAGGCCGAGACAGGCAAGATGATTTGGCAGATCGACATGCTGAGCGAGTTCGGCGCCCGCAACATCAGCTGGGGCATCAGCGAATCGCCGCTGATCGACGGCGATCGGGTAATCGCCACGCCAGGAGGTAGGGGCGCCGGAGTCGTTGCACTAAACAAGCTAGACGGCAGCGTCATCTGGAAGTCCGAGAGCGACAGGGCGGGTTACTCGTCGGCGGTGTCGGCCAACCTCGCGGGCATTCATCAGTACGTCTTGCTCACTGGATCGGCCGGCATCGGAGTCAGGGCTTCGGACGGCAAGCTGCTGTGGCGCTACACGAAGGTGTCGAACGGTACGGCCAACGCGGCCACGCCGATCGTCAGCGGCGACAAAGTGTTCCTGTCCAGCGACTATGGTACGGGCTGTGCGTTGCTGCAGATCTCTCCGAACGGCACGGGCGGCGTCAAGGCGGAAGAAGTCTACTTCAGCCGCGAGATGCGTAACCACTACTCGACCTCTGTGTTGATCGACGGTAAGCTCTACGGTTACTCCAGCCGCATTTTGACCTGCATGGATTTCGCTACCGGAGCGGTCGACTGGCGGGATCGCAGCGTGGGCAAGGGGCAAGTGATCACGGCCGAAGGCTTGTTGTACCTGCAAGGCGAGGACGGCGTTGCGGGGTTAGCCAAGGCGACGCCGGAAGGGTACCGCGAGATCTCCCGGTTCGAATTTAGCAAGGCCGAGCAACCGACTTGGGCCTTGCCCGTGATCGCTGACGGGCGGCTGTACATCCGCGATCAAGACCGCTTGAACTGCTACGACATACGGGCGCAACAAAGCTAAGCTGGTAGTCCCTTCGGCCTTCTCGCTCCGATGCCCGGCAATCTCACCCAAATCGTTGAACTCCTGTTGCTGTTGCTGATTGCGGCCTCGCTGGTCGCGATGGCGGCGCGGCGGTTTCGCGTACCTTACACGATCGCCCTCGTCTTTGCGGGCGTGGCGATCGACTTGTTCCATGTGCCGATCTTGAATTTGCTGGGCGATGTCGGCGGCGGCGACCGTTGGCTGTCGCCGGAGATCATCTTCATGGTGTTTCTGCCCGGACTTCTGTTTGAGGCGGGCATCAACATCAATGTCCGGCACTTGTTGAAAGAACTAGCGCCGATTCTGTTGGTGGCGATCTTGGGCGTGGTGATCGCGGCGACGGCGACAGGTTATGTGGTTCACTGGGCGGTCGGCGTACCCTTGATGGCGGCACTGACGTTCGGCGCGTTAATTTCAGCGACGGACCCCATCTCTGTGCTGGCGTTGTTCAAGCAACTGGGCGTGGACAAGCGACTGGCCGTACTGGTCGAAGGCGAGAGCCTGTTCAACGACGGAACGGCAGTCGTGTTATTCCAGATCTTATTGGCCGGCGTCGTGACGGGCGAGTTGGACGTGGCGGCCGGCATCGGCCGGTTCTTTGTCGTGTCGCTCGGCGGCGCCGCGGTGGGATTGGGATTGGGGTACGTCGTGAGTCGCGTGACCCAGCGCGTCGACGATCCGCAGGTCGAGATCACACTGACGACGATCTTGGCTTACGGCTCATTCTTAATGGCCGAGCACTTCCATCTCTCGGGCGTGATTGCTGTCGTGGCGGCAGGGCTGACGATCGGCAACTTCGGCGCCGAGGTGGGCATGAGCTCGCGCACGAAGGTGGCGGTCTGGTCGTTCTGGGAATACGTCGGCTTCGTGATTAATTCCCTGGTGTTCTTGCTGATCGGCATCGAAGTGCATGTGCTGAGTTTGTTGCAGTACTGGCAGCCGATTGTGCTGGCGATTCTCGCCGTCCTGGTGGGCCGCGCCCTGGCGGTCTATCCCCTTGCGCCGTTAGCGGGGTTGATGGGGCAGAGGATCCCGGGTCCGTGGCGGCATGTGATGTTTTGGGGCGGCATCCACGGCGGCGTATCGCTGGCGCTAGCGCTGAGCTTGGCGTCCACGTTCCCTAACCACGATTTGATTTTGGCGATGACCTTTGGCGTGGTGGCCTTCTCGATCGTCGTCCAAGGCTTGTCGGTGACGCCGGTCATGCGCTGGCTGGGCGTCAAGTTGGGCGACGAAGACGAATACGACCGCACCCGCGTGCGTCAGATGGCGCTCGCCGCGGCGTCCACGGAACTCGACGGATTGCGCAAGGCCCACTTTGTCTCCGTGCCGGTCTATGAGCGCCTGCGCAGCGAACTCAATCAGGATCAGGAAGATGTTGAGGGGCGTGTGAAGCAATTGCACGCCGAGGACGAATCTTGGGCGAAGGAAGAGGAACGTGTGACTCGGGCTCGGCTATTCGGCGCGGAGAAGACGGCCATTCAGCGGGCTCTGCGAGACGGTTTGATCTCCCACCACACGGCCGAAGAGATGGCCGCTCGCGCTGACGAAGAAATGGAGCGGCTGGACGGCGTCGAGCCGTAGTAGAACCGCGCGCTACTCCGAACCGGCGGCAGCCTCTTGGGGCGGCTTCTTCAACACTAACGAGGCGACTTGGCTTAACAGAGCGCCCAGATCGCCGCCTCCGGCGAGCGCGCTGTCGGGCGTATACGCAAACGGGAAATACTGCGTCAGCTGCAGCGGACTGTAGGTCCAACTCGCGCTCTTGTCGAACGACGCTGCCGAAAGGGCCAACTCGTGGCCGGCATCGACGGCGATGCCCAGAGGCCGTTTATAGTCGGACATCTGGGCGAAGCGCCGGGCAACCATGTCGGGCTTGAGGCCGCGCTCGTCGAGCAACACCAGGTCGCAAACTTGCGCCAGCGAAACTGGGTAGATCATCGACGGTCCGCTTGCGGCGCCGATCGGCAAGCTGAACGAAGCGCCGTTGAACTGCTCGCGAATCGCGTTGACCAGGTTGGCGATGTTACGCGGAATGAATTCGAAGTGGTCCCACTCGCCTTGTACGTCCCAGCCGGCCGCGACGTCGATGATGACGTTGCGGTGCTCGCCTTCGACAAGCCAGCGGGTAATGTTCTGGGCGGCGGCCACAATCGCTTCGGGACTGTCGAGAGCTTCGTCCTGCGCGGGTTGGAAGTAGGTCAGCTTGACGAACATGCCGCGTTCATCGGTCGCCTTCAGCAACTTGTCCAGCCTCGCGGTCCAGTCGGGCTTGAGCGAGCCATCGCGATTGAAGGCGCTGATGAGCGCGCCTTCCTTGCTGCCGAAGAGTGCACCGTTCTTGCGCCCGATGCCGTTGCGCTCAAGAGAGTAACCGGGATCGGCGCCTTGTAGGCTGACCGCGACCCCGAGCACGCCGTACTGCTTGTAGAGGTCCAGTGCGGCGATCAGAGCGTCGGTGTTAGCCGTCGGGTCAAACGGTTTCTCAGTGAGCCATTCGTCCTCAAAAAGCCCTTGAGGGGCGTCGACCAGGATCAACTTGCCGCGCGCCCGCCGTTGATATTCCGGAGCGCGGTAAGTCTCTTCCCACTGAGTGGAACTCTTGCGGATGAAAAACAGTTCGGACTTATAGCGGGGGCCGAGCATGGAGCCCGTGGCGATCTCGCCCGCATGCAGCTGAGCCGCCAAGGCCAGGCAAATGACGGCGAACGGAGCGGCTCTCATACGGTCTCGGACTGAAGGCTTGCTGCGGCCCGCCGTCGCCCAGTCGACGACACGATCCCCGAAGTACCAAGAATCTTAGCACGCGACGCCGAGGCCGCCGAGTCGGTAGTTGGGCTACTGGACACTTCGTCGGGTGGTAGACTCTAACCGGCATGAATACCAACACGATCTACCGAATGGCTGCTTGGGCGAGCGTGGGCGTTCTGATTTCTCTTGCTTGGGGAATCTACTTTGCCGGCGCGGACAAGGGCTTGGTCATTCCACCAACTGTTCGCGCACTTGCAGACTTGACGCAGCCCGCCGTCGCGGCGGTCATGTCTTTTGACCCCTTTACGCGCATCAGTCTCTTTAGCAGTGCTATCGCGAATGCTGCAGCGTATGCCCTTCTCGGTCTACTAGTCGAGAGCCTCCGCCGATCCTACCGGGTCCTGGTGACGAACTAAGTACGGCGCGGATTCAAGCTGGGACAACCGCCGAGTCTAGGTCGAGACGGCTTCGTTGACGTAAGGCGCCAGTTCCACCCGGCTAGTGATGCGCAGCTTGGAGAAGACGTTTCGCAGGTGGTTGCGAACGGTGTGATCGCTGATCTGCAGCGATTCGGCGACGTCCTTGTAGCGCAGGCCTTGCAGCACGAGCTCGGCGATCTGGCGTTCGCGCTTGGATAGGCTTTCCCATCGTTCGTGAGGACTGGGCAGGATGGAATCGGGACTGGCGAGCTTTTCCTGTATCTCGGGATCGAGCCACCTTTGGCCCTGGCTCACGCTGCGGATCGCCTGCAAAAGGCTGGCCGGGTGAGCGCTCTTGACGACGATGCCCCGCGCGCCGGCTCGCAAAACGGGGTCCAAATCGTCCAACTCGCAACTGTCGGTGAGCACAATGAAGCGGCCCTTGCCGTGGCCGGCGCCCTTTTGCAAAGTCGTCAGCGCGTCCTCGTCGGCGAGGTCCAAGACGGTCACGTCCGCCTCCTCGGCAGGCGCCACGCGGAGGTCGCGTTCGGCCTCGATCAGCAGCCGCAGGCCTTCCCGCAGCAGGGCCTGCGAGGCCGCCAGCCAGACTTTGGTGCAGGCGCTTGTTTTGGAAGGGGGCAATGAGAGTCTCCGACACTCTCATCGGCCTGTTTTCACCGGGTTTGAAGCTTCTTGGGTCTCCAGTCAGGGGGATACCTGAGGCGAAAATCGGCCCAGAGTCAGGTCTCTCTAGCGGGGACGCTGGGCGACAAGCCGGGCTATCGTGTACGGTGAGTCGAGATGTCGAAACTGATCTCGTACTACCAAGAGAACGGAGACCGCTTTGTGGAGGGCCTCAAGGACCTACTGCGGATCCCCAGCATTAGCGCCCTGCCGGCGCACAAACCGGACGTGCGCCGCGCCGCCGATTTCATCGTTGACGACCTCAAACGCATGGGGATCGAGACCGTCAAGCTCATCGAGGGCGACGGCAACCCGATTATTTACGCAGAAAAGATGGACGCTCCGGGCAAGCCGACCGTCGTGCTTTACGGGCACTACGACGTGCAGCCGCCGGACCCGATGGACGAGTGGGTCTCGCCGCCTTTTGAGCCGACCCTGCGAGGCGACGATCTCTTCGCCCGCGGCGCTGTCGACGACAAGGGCCAGATGTGGATCCTGCTCAAAGCCGTCGAGGGATTGCTGGCGATCGACGGTAAGCTGCCGGTCAACGTGAAGTTCTTGATCGAAGGCGAAGAAGAGACCGACGGCGGCATGATCAACAAGTATCTGGCCGAGTATGGCCACGAACTTCATGCCGATGCGGCCTTGATCTGCGATACG
Source organism: uncultured Acidobacteriota bacterium (assembly GCA_963805925.1). Classification (GTDB taxonomy): domain Bacteria; phylum Acidobacteriota; class Terriglobia; order Bryobacterales; family UBA6623; genus CAMPKL01. Next base: position 216,923 of record CAWDWB010000009.1, on the reverse strand, counting down.
GAGATGTTCACCAAGGGTCTGCCGACGATCACCACCGGCGTGCGCGGCATCATCTACACCGAAATCGAAGTGACGGCGGCGAAAACCGACCTACACTCGGGCATCTACGGCGGCGTAGCCCCGAACCCGATGCAGGCCATCGCCGAGGTCATCACCGGCTTGAAGGACAAAGACGGACGCATCCTCATTCCGGGTTTCTACGACGACGTCCAGGCGCCCACCGAGGCTGAGTTGGAAGCATGGAAAGACCTGCCGTTCGACGCCGACGAATATCGCGAAACCGAGATCGGCTCGACCGAACTGACCGGCGAACCGGGATTTAGCCCGATTGAGCGGCTTTGGGCGCGGCCCGCTTTGGACGTCCACGGCATTCGCGGCGGGTTCACGGGCGACGGGGCCAAGACGGTCATCCCGGCCAAAGCCCTGGCCAAGGTCAGCATGCGCTTGGTGCCCAATATGGACGCCGACAAGATCGCTAAGGCGTATTGCGATCACGTGGTCTCACTGACGCCGAGGGGCACCGTCGTGAAGCCCAAGGTACTGGCGGCCTCGCCGGCGGCTGTGGTTTCCACCGATAGCCAATTCGTCTCCACTGCAGCCGAGGCGCTGAAAGAGACGTTCGGCAAAGAAACGGTCTACATCCGTTGCGGCGGTTCGATTCCAGTTGTCGGCTTGTTCGCCAATGCGGGCATCCCGCCGGTTTTGGTCGGGTTTGGGTTGCCGGACGACAACCTGCACGCCCCGAATGAGAAGTTCCATCTGCCGAACTTCCACCACGGGGTCCAGGCGATTGGCCGCTATTTGCAGATGTTGGGAGAGTCAGCCTGATATGGCGCAGTTTGATCCACAGCTAGAGGATCTGGTCCGCGAGATGAACGTCGGCTCGGCAGCCGCTCACAAGCGGGCGCCGGCAGATCCGCTGATGACTCCGTCCACGGGGCCGGGCGCGTTCGAGGGATTGGACGAGGTTCTGAAGTACGCCGTGGACCGCGGAGCGTCGGATATTTTGATGACCGACGGCTCCGGCTTGACCCTGCGGCTGCAGGGAGGGCTAGTCACGAGCGAGAAGCCCATACTCAAAGACGGTACGATTCGAGCATTGGTAGCGCCTTTATTGACTTCAGAATACCGCCGAGAGTTCGAGGAAAACTTTACAGTAGATTTCGGATTCGTGAGGCAGGGGATTGGGCGCTTCCGGGCCAATTTACACTTGCAGAGAGGTACGGTTGGGGTCGCTCTGCGGGTGTTGCCCAAAGAGGTTCCCACGGTGGAGTCGCTCGGTTTGCCGAAGCACTTGAGTGCGTTGGCGGACCGCAAGAAGGGGCTCATTCTGGTGACCGGATCGGCGGGTTCAGGCAAGACGACGACCCTGGCGGCGCTGATCGCGCTGATCAACGAGCGTCACGCACACCACATCGTCACGATCGAAGATCCGATCGAGTATCGGCATGTGAACCGGAAGTCGGTCGTCGAGCAGATTGAAGTCGGGCGAGACACGAAGAGCTTTGCCAACGCGCTGCGAAGCATCTTGCGGCAGAGCCCGGACGTGATTCTAGTGGGCGAGATTCGCGATTCGGAAACGATGGCGGCGGCGGTCACGGCCGCCGAGACAGGCCATCTCGTCCTGGCGACGTTACATACCAACGACGCAATACGGGCGGTGGGCCGAGTCGTCGACGGCTTCCCGGCCGACCAGCAGAACCAGATACGGCAGCAGTTGTCGCTGGGGTTGGTCGCGGTGGTGGCCCAGCAGTTGATTCCTTCCGCGGACGGCAAGCGTCGGCACCTCGCAGTGGAAGTGCTAATGGGCAACAACGCTGTGAGTAACTTGATCCGCCGCGGCGAAGACCACATGCTGCGCTCGCAGCTGAGCCTAGGCAAAGCCGAGGGCATGGTCATGATGGAAGAGTCGTTGGCGGGGCTCGTGAAGCAAGGGCTGATCTCAGCCGATGCTGCGGCGGCGCACTGCCTGCGCCCGGATGAGTTGCGGCGTTACTTAAACGGGTAACTCCTCCAAACGCCGACTGCAGGTGACCACTGGAAGGCCGAGAAGTTCCGTCGGTAGTCCAGACGTGTCCGGCAAAGATCCGCGAATGTCCGCTAATGTCCGGGTATGCCCGCCGGGGCAGCGGCTACGGTGGTTGGGCGAGATTTGGCTCTGGGATGGTCCTTGGGTTGGGGAGTTGTTGAAGAGATCGCTCCCTCACGGTCGCGGCTCTGTTGCTTTACGCCCTACGTATTGAGGTAGGGGTTGAAACCTACCGTCCGACGGGCTTTCTTGCCGTAAAACAAGAAAGCCCGCCGGAACGGCGGGCGGATTCCCTTCCAAGCGGGGAACCGGAGATGTCTTTGGGTCGACCCTAGTTTCTGTTTCGCTCTTACGCTGCCGTTTCGTTTGGCCTCATCGGCATGCCCCAAGTACTGCTCCCTACGCGTCGGGGGCCCCAGCCGTGCCTGGCCTAACTGGGGCTCTTCTGTTTTTAGGTATACCACCCCGTGTCAAGTTTCCCGCCCTGGCGGGCGGGGCCGCAATGCCCCGCCTAACCATGAGGCTCGTGAACGTGCCTGAAAACATGAATGATTTCACTGGTGCACAGCGTCGCTAACGCCGCTGATGGGGTAAGCGCCCCCCTGGCCTTTGGGCAAGCCACGGGACTTTTTGCGGTTAGGAATGTGAGAATACCTCAGGAGAATAATCAGCAATGACGGGCGAGAAGATCTACGAGTACGACCTGGATATCACGGGCGTGACGGACTACGGCATTAGCCTGGAGGCAGTCCTTGCGGGGCAGGAAAAGATTCCGCCGCAGGGGCTGCGCTTTGACGTTGGGTTTGAGGGCAAGGCCAAGGGCCGGTTGTCGGGACGAGTGCGCGGAGTCGATTATCTGCGCATGCGTGCCGATGGACGGATGGACCTCGACATTCGCGCAACCATTGAAACCGATGACGGTATTCGGATCAGTCTGTCCGCGGACGGTGTGGCGGTCATGCGCGCGGCGGAACCTGTCGCCGATTTGTGCGAAAACGTGGCTCTGACCACCGCTGCGGCCGACTACGAGTGGGTTAACACGCGCCAGATATGGGCGCCGGGAACCGTAAACTTGGCCACGGGCAAGATTCACATCGACGCGTATATGCAGTAAGCGCCCGCTTTTTTTAAGGCGCGCCGGGTGGGGCGGCGTGTTGCGGAGTGTTAGGGCGTTGTTAGGGCGCCGGCGTTGACGAGGCATTCGAAGAAGATTTCGGCTTCGTCGAGATCGACGTCGGATTCGCCGAGGGACTGGCGTAGGGTGCGCGAACCGTCGAGCCGCGCCAAGGCGTCAGCCGCCCATTCGGGGCAGTCGGTACGGAAGTGAAATGGGTATTGGCAATCGAGGACTCGGGTGAAGGAGCGCCAGCGGTTTTCACACACGGCGGAGGTCGATTCGAGAGTCGTCCAGGGCGAGAAGATGAGGCGCCGGTCGAGCAGATCGGAGATCTCGGGCGGCGAGTCGAAGGCGGCGTCGAGTTCGGCGGCGCCGGTGGCTTGGCCCATGACGCGGCGCATGATCTGGGATCCCTCGGCGGACTCTCGAGAGACGACGATCGCGCAGCGCACCAGTTGTGTCACGCCGGCTTCGCGGAAGCTGTGCACTTGTTGGGCGCCTTGATCGAAGTCGAGTTCGCCGGCCTCGACGAGGCGCATGACGAACTCGACAGCGGGAAGCGACTCCCACTCGGCAACGAGAATTCGAAACTCCTGGGCAAGAGGGCCGAGCATCGCGAAAAGACGCTCTTCAAGCGGCGCGTCGACGTGGTCGCAGGCAAGGGAGCTTAGATAAGCGCGGCCGCCGGGCTTCAGCCGGTCAGGCAGGCCTTCGAGGATGCGGCGCAGGATGTCTTCGCCGTGCGGTCCACCGTGCCGATAGCTCTCGCCGTCGCCCAGCGTGGGGATGTAAGGCGGGTGGGCGATGATGCGATCGAAGGTTCGAGAGTCGAGGGCTTCGTAGACGTCGCTTTGCACAATCTCAGCATTCGTAACGTCGTTGAGGCGCCGGTTGAACTCCGCAAATAAGACGCAACGGTTGCTTATGTCGCTCGCGCAAACAGTCGCGGCGTAATCCTTGGCCGCCGCTAACGATGCTGCCGCGGCGCCTGCGCCGACGTCGAGCAACGCTTCGCAGGGCGTATCCGGAAGGATGGCGTGGAATTGATTGCTTTGCGTCGACAAGGCCGGGAAGACGAAATCTTCTCGGGAGGCGCCAGGGAAATCGGAAGCGATCCACAAATCCTCGAAGGGGTACAGCAAGCAAGATGCTTTGACCGAGTCGCCTGCCGATTCGAGCAAGCCGAGCACGTGGAATGACGTGAGAGCCTTGTCGCCCAATAGAGCGGCGGCGACGGTAGTCGTAACGGGTTGAGCGCGGGCGAAAAGGTCGATGAGAGCGGCGAGGGCGTCGGGCCTTTCGGTCGAGCCGGATTGCAGCCGTTCGGCGATAGGCTGTTCGAGAAAACCGACGCTCGTCAGCAGACCGCGGACTGCGGAAAAATCGTCGTTTGAGGTCAGGTGCAGCGGCACGTCCCATGCTATCAATCGGACGTTGCGCGGAGAACGAATTGGGATCAATCAACGTATACTTGTGGACGCTTCGTTAGGAGAAATGACGTGCCCTGGTGGATTTGGATCGTTGGCGGGTTAATTCTTGCCGGATTGGAAGCGGTGCTTTCAGGAGGCGAACTATACCTGCTGTTCATCGGCGCCGCTGCGATTGTGGTCGGCTTTATCGACCTCGGCGGCGGCCATGCGATGACGACGCAGCTGTTCGTGTTCTGTGCGGTGGCGGGCGGCTTGTTGGCCTTCTTTCGCCGGCGGCTGTCTGACCGGCTGAAGTCTGGAGCGGTGGACCGCGAGGTCGATACCTTCATCGGTGAGAGGGCACGAGCAGTCAAGGACTTGGCGGGCGGCGGAGAGGGCAAGGTGGAGTTTCGCGGCGCGTCGTGGAGCGCCAGGAATTTGGACGGGCGAATGATCGCTGCGGGCCAGGCCTGCCGCGTTGAAAAAGTCGAGGGGCTCACGTTGTGGGTGCGGTCCGAGTAGGAGGGGGAGGTTTCGATGGAATTCGGAGTTTTGGTTGTTCTTGGCTTTCTGCTGGTCGTCTTGTTGATTCTGATCGCGAAGACGGCGGTCGTTGTGCCGCAGCAGAGCGTTTATGTGATTGAACGGCTGGGCAAGTTTGCAGGGACGCTTGAGGCCGGGTTCCACATCTTGACGCCCTTCGTGGATTTGATCCGCTACAGGCACTCGTTGAAAGAGACGGCGATCGATATTCCCGAGCAGGTCTGCATCACGCGCGACAACGTTCAGGTAGGCGTGGATGGCGTTTTGTATTTGAAGGTGATGGACGCGGAGAGAGCTTCGTACGGAATTTCGAATTACATTTTCGCGGTTACGCAGTTGGCGCAAACGACGCTGCGCAGCGAGATCGGCAAGATTGACCTCGACAAGACTTTCGAGGAACGAGGCACGATCAATGCGCAGGTCGTGGAAGAACTCGACAAGGCCAGCGACCCGTGGGGCGTGAAGGTGCTGCGCTACGAGATCAAGAACATCAACCCGCCGCGCGACGTGCTCGAAGCGATGGAAAAGCAGATGCGCGCCGAGCGTGAGAAGCGCGCAAGAATTTTGGAGTCTGAAGGCGCCCGTGACTCCGCCGTCAACAACGCGGAAGGCGATAAGCAGAAGACGATCAAGGAATCGGAAGCGCAGAAGCAACGGCAGATCAATGTGGCTGAGGGCGAAGCTGCCGCAGTGTTGACGGTTGCCGAGGCGACGGCGGAAGGTATTCGCAAGGTGGCCCAAACCATCACGCAACCTGGCGGCTTTGAGGCGGTGCAGCTGCGGCTGGCCGAGCAATACATTGAGGAGTTCGGCAAGCTGGCCCAGAAGAACAACGCGATGATTGTGCCCTCGAACGTCAGCGACGTGGCGGGCATGCTGGCGACGGCGATGGAAGTGGTGAAGCGGCGGACTAGCGAATAATGCCGAAGACGCAGTGCACGCCGCCGTTATTGATGAGCGACGTGCGGGCCTCGACCGGAACGATGTCGTAGGCGCCGTTGAGATCGCTTCGTAGCTTGGCGATGAAATCGTCCTCGACCTGACCGAGGCCAAACGTGGGTACGAAGAGGCGACGGTCGAAGACGAGCATGTTGGCGTAGCTAACGCCGGGCCACAAAGTGTGGAAGGTTTTCGTGGCCAGATGCGGCACGCGAACTACGCGAAAGCCCCAGCCTTCGAGCTTTGCCGCGGTATCGTCCAAGAGGCTCTCACGCCACTTGGGCGGCGCGACTTGAGCCTCGACTAGGTCAAGAAGAATGGGCCGCAAGAGTTCGTTGATTGCCGCGGCGGCATCTTGGGAGATCGAGGCGCGCAGCAACTCGCGGTCCTGGTCGAGCATCTGCACCATTCCGGCGGCGTCGAAACAACTATCGGGGCCTCTGGGACAGCGCTGCGTGATGTACTCGTTCATTCGACGTGTGAGCTGGGGGTCGTTTTCGTCGTAGCTGCCCTCCAGTTGGCGGCGGGCGGCGGTAATGGCATCGACGAGCGCGAGCCCGGCCTTCTTGTCGGCGCCATCCCAGTTCGCCGCTGCCGCCGCCACGGCGCGGAACGCTGGAGGAGCTTCGCCGGGGAATGAGCCGACGAGTTCGAATGCCGCTGCGCGGGCGACATCGGGATTGCCGGAGACCAATTGGGAGACCAACGCGGTACGGTCAGCGGGCAGAAAGGTGACCAGGTAGTCGGCATGCTGGCCCATTTGGCTGAGATCAAGGACGTCGTCGGCGCCGAATTCAACTCGCAGGATGTAGCTGTATTCGTTGGCGGTCAGTTCGGGGCCCCAGTAGACGCGGGCCGTGATGCCATGGGCCAGGATGATGCGGCTGGGGTCTTGGGGGTTAGCGACGAATTGCAAGTCGCCCCCCTCCCAAGACAGTTTGGAGCGAATGACGTGGGGCTCTTCGAGACGCTGCAGCAGGGACTCGAATTTTGCGCCATCCTCGGGTCGCCCCTCGTACAGGTGACGCGGTATCAGGACCCGCCTTTCACCATGGACTGTTCCGGATTCGAGATGGTCCTGGGTCCAGGGGTGCCCTTGTGCCACGCCGGTGTCGAGGAACTCAAGATGGTGAGGCGTGCCTCCGAAGTGATAGGCCGCCGTTGGCTGCCAAAGTTCTTTGGGGAAGCCGCCGGAGACGCTGAGGCGGACGTCGATGGAGCGCGGAAGTTTTCCCAGGACGGTCTTGGCGATGTCGAGGCTGCTGCCGCCAAATTCAGCGTCGGCAAAAAAGTTAAGCGGATCGACAGCGATGTAGAGCCGCTGGATCGGCAGATCTTCGACTGAAGCCCGGAACCCTGGAAGGGTTGGTTCATAGTAGATGTGGCACGCAGCGAACTTGCCGTCGGGATGGACGAGGTCAGGCTCGAAGGGTAGGCCGCGCTGCTGGAAGAAAGCTCGGAGCGAGTCGGCCTTGTCGGAGCAGGCGAAGGAGAACGCTCCTGGGGCGGCTGCGTCGGAGTACCCCTTTTTTAATGTGAAGGGGATGAGGTCGACAAGGCCGCTCTTCGCCCGAGCGCTTTGGGCGAACGTCAACTGGGGAAGCAGGGCTAAGCCGGCTGCCAGAAGGGCAGAGGACAGTTTGTTTGAGGGCGAAAGGGACAAGTGCCGAGGCTCCAGGACCTCGCGCGGTCTCTGTATAGATTGAGTCGCTTGAGCACGGTTGGCCGTTACCGCAATGAAAGAAAAATGCTGCAGCGAATTTCGCGCGCGGGCATCTAGGTAATAGAGGAGCAAAGATTATGCCCACAACCACAGCACGATTGAATGCAACGAAGAACGATTTAGCCGAGGGGAAGCGAGAGGTCATCGCAGCGCTCTTACAGGAGCGACTGTCGAGCGCCATCGCCATCCAGCTTCAGGCGAAGCAGGCCCATTGGAACGTGAAGGGGCCGAGTTTCATTGCCTTGCATGAGTTATTTGACGCGGTAGTTGGAGAGGCGACGGGCTGGGTTGACGAGATAGCCGAGCGTATCGTGGCCCTCGGCGGAATTGCGGACGGTCGCGCCCAAACGGTGGCGGCGAAGAGCGTCGTAAGCGAATACCCGCTGGAAATCCAAACCGGGCCGGAGCATGTGGAGGCGTTGTCAAACGCCCTGGCCGCGTTCGGCAAGAACGTGCGCGAAGGCATCGACGCTGCCGACTCCGCAGGCGACGCCGGGACCGCGGATCTATTTACAGGGATCTCGCGTGCCGTCGATAAACAACTCTGGTTCGTCGAGTCGCACAATAACTAGGCTCGCGGCTAGAGCAGATTGCCTTCCGCGTCCATGTGCCGAATGGGGCCCCATCCGAGTTCGGATAGCGGGCCCTCTGTCGTGGCGGCGTCGGCGACGACGATCCAGATGACGCGGTCGGGATCGAGGATGCGCTTGGCTGCGGACTTCCGCCTCGGCGATGGTGACGGCGTTGATGCGGTCGGTATAGGTGTCGAAGTGATCCTCGGGAAGGCCGTAGATGAGGATGTCCTGCATGGCGCCGATGACGGCGCGCTTGGTTTCGAAACTTCCCGGCAGGCTGAGCGTGGCGTTTTGCTTGGCCTGATTGAGTTCGTCGTCGGTGAAGTGTTTCAGGCCGAGGGCGCCGCGGAGTTCCATGTCCAATTCCTGGAGGGTCTCCTTGGTCTTATCCGCCTGAACGGGCGCATAGAGCAGGAAGGGACGTGGTCCTTTGGCGTCGAGAAACATGGTGCGAGCGCCGTAGGACCAGTGTTTTTCCTCGCGGATGTTCTGATTGATGCGCGACGCGAAATCGCCGCCCAGGATGGCGTTCATCATCTCGATCGCCGGCTCGTGGGGGTTGTTGGTGGGCAACGCCGGTAGACCGCCGATGACGACGCTCTGATGGGCGCCGGGCTTGTCGACGAGGTAGATCGCTCGATGGTCAGGGAGCGGGATGTCGTCGATGTTTTTGACCGGAGGCGGGGCGGTGTCTTGCCATTGCTGCAGATGCTTCTCGAGGAGAGGCAGCAGCTCGGCGAGTGTGACGTCGCCGACGACGGCGAGCGAAGATCGACTCGGCTGCAACCAAGTCTGGTGGAAGGCGACCAAGTCTTCGCGGGTCATGGCTATGACGGTGTCGGGGTGGCCGCTGCCGGTGAGCGGCGTGCCGTAGGCGTGCGCCGAACCGAAAAGCAGATGGGGAAGCAGGCGGAAGGCGGTGCTGGAGGGCGCGCTCTTTTCTTGCTGGATGCGCGCCAACCGCTGCCGTTTGAGACGTTGGAAATCGCCCTCAGGGAACGACGGGTTGCAGACGACGTCGGCAAAGAGTTCGAGTGATGGGTCCAGCTGATCGGTTAAGGCGGAGAGCGACACGTAGCAGGTATCCAGCCCGGACCTGGCGCCCAGGCCGGCGCCGAGACGATCGAGTTGGTCGTCGATTTCCAGAGAGGTTCTGGTCTTCGTGCCCTCATCGAGCATGGCCATGGTCATACTGGCTACGCCGGCGCGGGTGAATTGGTCCGCCGCGAAGCCGGCGTCAACGATCAAAGTAAACTCGACGGTTGGGATTTCATGTCGCTGAGCCAGAACGACTTGCAGTCCGTTGGAGAGCATCGCCCTTTCAAAGTGTGGGAGCGACAACTTCGTCTTGCCGACGCTGAGCGGCGCCTTGGAGCGGTCTACCGAGCTAGAGCTGGAGCGGCGTTCGGGCACCGGTTGAATTCCGAGGACGTAAGCGCCGTCGGTCAGCCATTCGCGAGCGGTTTCGATCAAGTCCTCAGCGGTGAGTTCTTCAGTCCAGCGATGCATCTGCTGGTAGTGCTCGGGGTCGTCCGCAAAGACTTGGCCCTTGGCGAGGATGTCCGCCTTGCCGCCGAAACCGCCGATTCGTTCGACGCCGCGGATCAAGTGGGCGCGGTGCTGAATGCGGATGCGTTCCAGCTCGTCGGCGGTGGGACCTTCGCGAAGGAATCGGGCGAGTTCCATGTCGAGGGCCGCTTCAACCGCCGCGACGTCGCCGCCGGGCTGCACGGAGGCCACCATCGAGAGTTGGCCGCCAATTTCGCGGGCGCTGATGGAGGCGCTGGCGCTTGTGGCGATTTGGTCTTCGTAGACGAGTCGCTTATAGAGCCGGGAGTTCTTGCCGTCAGCTAGAACGTCGGTGATCAGGTCGAAGGCGACCGCTTCGCGGGTGCCCCAGCCCGGAACGTTCCACACCTTATATATTCGGGCTTGCGGGACGCGGTCTTCAACGGTCTCGCGGTCTTCGCCGAAGCGGCGGGCGACATTGGAACGCAGCCTGGGGACGATGGGGCCGGGGCCGATGTCGCCGAAGGCATGCTGGACCTTTTCGAGGGCTGTTGCCGCGTCGATATCTCCAGAGACGACGACGGTGGCATTGGCGGCGCCGTAGAAGCGCTCGAACCAGTGCCGGACATCGTCGAGCGAAGCCGCGTCGATGTCTTCCATCTCTCCGATAACGGTCCAAGAGTAGGGGTGACCGTAGGGGTAGGTGCGTTGGGTGAGTAAATCGTGGGCGATGGCGTAAGGCTGATTCTGCCCTTGCTTCTTTTCGTTCTTAACGACGCCGCGTTGCTCGTCGAGCTTCGCCTGATCGATCGACCCGAGCAGGTGGCCCATGCGGTCGGATTCCATCCACAGGGCGAAATCAAGGGTGGGCGTGGGGACGTTCTGAAAGTAGTTGGTGCGGTCGTTGTTGGTTGTCCCATTGAGGCTGGTGGCGCCGACGGCCTCCATGGCCTTGATATAGTCGCCGGGATGGTTCTCGGAACCGTTGAACATGAGGTGCTCGAACAGATGGGCGAACCCTGTCTTGCCGGGGCGCTCATTCTTGGAGCCGACGTGATACCAGACGTTGACCGAGACGATGGGCGCCTTGCGGTCCTCGTGGGTAATCAGAGTCAGGCCGTTGGCGAGGACGAAGCGCTGGAAGGGGATGGCGATGTTGGAGTTCAATGGCTGGTCCTAACGAGTCGGCCCGGGCAGGGAATGCCGAGGCAAGGGAGGCGAGGGCAGGAGGCGCTAATACCAAGTGACGCTATCCGGCGCGGTGTTGGAGCAGGCGATGGTCTCGGACATGCCGCCGGTGATCGGAGCGCACGCTGTGTCGGTGGCGGTTCGCTGCGCCTCTTGACGGGAAGTGCCCGAAGCTCTGGCGCAGTTCTGCCGACCGTTGAAGGTGATGCAGACCTCGCAACTGTAGCCTTGAAGATCCAGGGTCGAGTAGACCAGGGCTCCGAGGACGGCGAGCAGAAACAAAATCGAGACGACAGTGGTTTTTGACACAGTTGGAAGTCCTCATTATATCGGCAGTGGGCGGTTTACAAGGGCTTAACGCTAGCGTGTGCTACGCTGAGCGCACTCGCGGATACACGCGCTAGGAGGGGGCTTGAAAAGCAAACGACGCGTCTTAGTTGTATTCGCTTTGTTGGCGCTTGTCGCCACCAGCGTTCCCTTGATCGGTCAGCGGTTCCGAAGCCGTTTTCGGGAGCCCGGGATGGGCTTTGCGGAACCGGACGTGAAGGCGGAGTTTTTCTTTACGCGGCTGGCCTATTCGGGCTACGGATACGGCAGACGAGGCCAGTCTTGGACGACGGATTGGCCGGAGGCGGACTACCACTTCATGCAAGGCGTCCGGCGCCTGACGGGTATTGATGCGGCTGAGGGCGGCCGGTTCGTGCAGCCAGGCGACGACGAGATTTTCGAGTACCCCTGGATCTACGCGGTAGAAGTTGGACAGTGGGTGCTGAGCGACGAAGAGGCGGCCAAACTGAGGGAGTATCTGCTGCGCGGCGGGTTCCTGATGGTCGACGACTTCCACGGCGGCTACGAGTGGTCATCGTTTATGGAATCGATGCAGAAGGTGTTTCCGGATCGTCCGGTCGTGGACATTCCTGAGTCGGATGCGCTGATGACGATCGTCTTCGACATCGACCAGAAGATTCAGATCCCTGGCGTCCGCTATGTGAGTACGGGCCTGACGTGGGAGCGCGAGGATGGTTTCCCGCCCCACTGGCGCGGCATCTACGACGACGATGAACGACTGATTGTGGCGATCAATCACAACATGGACCTCGGCGATGCCTGGGAGCACGCCGACTACCCGCTCTACCCGGAGCGCTTCACCAGCCTGGCATACCGCTTCGGCGTAAACTACGTCGTGTATGCGATGACGCATTAATCGGAAGTCGTTGAGTGTTTGAGTTTCTATTCAAGTACCCGCTGAGCGTCTATCGAAAGGGCGAGTTCCTTTTCGCTAGCGGTCTGCCCGTGTGGTTGCTGCCGATCGCCGCCGCGGCCGCCGCGGGCGGAATCTGGTGGTATCTGCAGCGGAGCCACGCTCGACTGAGCCAAACGAAACAGTGGATTCTGTGGGGCTTGCAGGCTGCTATGGCGGCGCTGGCGCTGCTGATGGTTTGGCAACCCGGTTTGGCGGTGCGTTCGCTCAAGTCGGAGCAGAACGTCGTTTCGGTCCTGCTGGATCTGTCCCGTTCCATGGCTTTAGCGGAAGGCGACCAGTCGCGACTGCAACAGGCCGTGGCGGCTCTCGACAATGGCGTGATCGAGGGCCTTCGGGAACGGTTTAGCGTCCGCTTCTATGGGTTCTCGGGCGATGTCTCGCGCTTGGAGTCGCTGGACGCTCTGCCGGATCCGGGCAACGCGACTCATATCGGGGAAGCGGTCGCCGGCGTTCTCAGGGAGTCCGCGGCGGCGCCGCTGGGCGCGGTGGTCGTGGTCAGCGACGGCTCGGACAACTCCGGCAGCTTTAGCCGCGAGGTGATGGCCGAGATTCGCAATTCCCACGTGCCGATCCATACGGTGGGCGTTGGACGCACCGTTATACCCGGCGACATCGAGTTGAGCAATATCGATGTGGCGGCGCGGGCTCTGCCCAAGTCGCGGGTTACGGCGCGAGCGACCATCGAGCATGGCGGCGACGGCGGCGAGACGCGGCTCACGGTGCGCGACGGCACGACGATCTTGGCTTCCAAAGACATCACGCTGCGGCGGGGCGAAAAGGTCCAGGCGGAATGGATCGATTTTCCGGCGGGCGATCCAGGCATCCGCGATTTGCGCTTCTCGTTGGACCCTTTGCCGAACGAAGAGATCACCGGCAATAACTACCTGCGGCGGGTGATGGACGTACCGCGCGGAAGGAAGAAAGTGCTTTACGTCGAGGGCGAGCCGCGATGGGAGTACAAGTTCATTCGGCGCGCCATGACCAAGGATGAGTCGATCGATCTCGTATCGTTGCTGCGAACTTCGACGAATAAGTACTACCGCCAAGGAGTCGAGACGGCGGACCAGTTAGAAAAAGGATTTCCGGAGACCGCGGAAGAGCTGTTCACTTACGACGGGTTGATCATCGGCAGCTTTGAGGCCGCTTTCTTTACGCCCGAGCAGCAGCGGATGATTCGCGACTTTGTCGGCAAGCGCGGCGGGACTCTGCTGATGTTGGGCGGCCGCGCCGGTTTGGCGGACGGCGGCTGGGGAGCTTCGCAGGTCGAGGAGACGCTTCCCGTCGAACTGGCCACGAACGGCAGCAAGACCTTTACTCGCGAGAAGGCCAAGGTCAGCTTGACCGTGGAAGGCCGAGATTCACTGATTACCCGGCTGGCTGCCGACCCGGCGGAGAACGCCAAGCTTTGGGACGAGCTACCGGAGTTGGCGGACTACCAGACCTTCGGCGAACTGAAGCCTGCTGCGGTCACGTTGCTGAATGTGACTCACGACGGCCAAGAGTCGCCGTTGCTGGTGCGGCAGAACTACGGGCGAGGCAAGACGATGATACTGGCGACAGGCGGAACCTGGCGCTGGAAGATGAGTTTGCCGCACGAGGACGTGCGCCACTACACGTTCTGGCGGCAATTGTTGCGGGCCATGGCTGCCGATTCTCCGGGACCGATCACGATCAGCAGCGATCGTTCGCTCTATGCGGACGATCCGCGGATGCAGTTGCGGGCGGAGGTTCGGACGAAGGAATACGATCCTGCCAACAACGCGATTGTGACGGCGACGGTCACTGCGGATGACGGAACGGCTTCGACGGTGGAGATGCATCCGTCGACCGAAGAGCAGGGCATCTACCTTGCTGACGTAACCGCGACGAAGCCTGGAGCGTATCGTATAGAGGCGCAGGCGTTCTTGGGCGACGACTCCCTGGGAACGGCGGCGTTGCATGTGAGACGCGAGGACGGCGTGGCGGAAGATTTCCATCCGGTACAGAACCGCGAACTTTTGACGAGGCTCGCCGAACAGACGGGCGGCCAGTACTGGACCGTGGACAATTTGAGCGGCCTGCCGGAGCAGATACGGTTTTCGGATGCGGGTATTACGGCACGAGAGATCTTGGACCTTTGGGACATGCCGTTCCTGTTCCTGCTGCTGCTCGCGCTCAAAGGCTGCGAATGGATGCTGAGAAGACAATGGGGCGTTATCTAAAGCGGATCGGGACACTCGCGTTGGCGCTGTCGGCGATGCCGGCAGTTGCAGCGACTCACTTTGTCGTGGTCGGCGGCCTTGGCGGGGAGCCGGACTACGCGGAGCGTTTTGCTCAGGAGGCCGAAGATCTGGCCAAAACGGCGACGGATACGGTGGGCGCTGAGCAGGTTGCGTTGCTGAAAGGAGCGGGCGCGACGAGAAAGGCGCTGGAGGAGAGCCTGACCAGCCTGGTCGCCACAGCGAAAGCCGACGATGCGGTCGTCGTCTACTTGATCGGTCACGGCTCCTTCGACGGCAAGGACTATAAGTTCAACATCCCGGGGCCGGACATCACCGCAGCGCGCTTGGCGCAGTTGCTGGACAACATCCCGGCCAAACGCCAACTCATCGTTAATATGACCAGTTGCAGCGGGGCCATGTTGGAGAGCTCCATGCAGAAGGACGGCCGCATTATTGTTACGGCGACGAAGAACGGCCGGGAGAGAAACGCCACGGTCTTCAGCCGCTACTGGACTACCGCCTTCGAAGACGCGGAAGCGGACGTCGACAAGGACGAGAGCATCACCGTGAAGGAAGCCTACGATTACGCGGTGAACAAGGTGGAGACGTTCTACAAGTCCGCGCAACGGCTGGCGACCGAGCACGCTCGCATGGAAGGTCCGGGCCCGGAGACCTTCCTGCTGGCTCGCCTGGGGAAGAACGCAGCGCTGGCGCTTGATCCGAAACTGGCGCCGCTGTTCAAGAAGCGCGAAGAATTACGCATGAGCATCGACGCTCTCAAGCTTCGCCGGGACGGGATGAACGAGGATTCCTACTTCGACGAATTGCAAGCGATTCTGCTGCAATTGGCCACCGTGGACGTCCAGATTGAGAACGCGCAGGGTAACCCTGCCGAGGGAACGACGCCGCAACAGTAGAAGGATGAAACTCTACGCCGCAGTTCTGATCGCCTTGACCGCCGCTCTGCCGGTGATGGCGGGGGTGTATGGAGACGACCGCGGGGCTCGTCCGGACGCTCTGGATCCGTGCGATGCGTTGTACGACAAGGGCGACCGCCCACAGGCGCGTGCTTGTTACAGCGGGCTGTTGGACAGTTCCGATCTGTTTTTGCGGGCCGAAGCGTGGTGGGGACTGGACAACTTCAAGCAGGCCAACGACGTCTTTCGGGAGGCGGTCAAGGAGCAGCCTGACAATGCCGACCTGCGGGTGCGCTGGGGTTATTTGTACGAGCAGACCTATAACCCGGAAGAGGCGGTGCAACTGTTCCGCGAGGCCCTGGAGATCGACGAAGACAACGTACCTGCCCAGCTAGGCGTAGCGACGGTATTGGCGAAACGATTCGATCCGAAGTCGAAGGCTTCGGTGGAAGAGGTTATCGCCAAACGAGAGGACTTGATTCTTGGCCATCTGCTGATCGCCCGGCTCGCATTGGAAGACAAAGAACTGGGCGTCGCGGAAGAAAATTTGCAGTCGGCGTTGAATAAGGTGGAGGCCAATGGCCGCTCGCCGTTAGAAACGTATACGCTGTTCGCGGCTCTGGATCTGTTGCGCGGCATTCCTGTTTCCGAGAGCGAGTGGACAGCCAAGGCGCTGGCCTACAACCCGGTCTACGGCCAGATCTATGCTGACGTGGCGAACTTCTACGTGATCACGCGACGCTATCGCGAGGCGATCGAACTGTATGAGAAGGCCGTCGAGATCGATCCGCAGCTGTACTCCGCGCACGCCGACTTAGGCGTGAACCTGTTGCGCGAGAATCGCGATAAAGAAGCGTATGCGCACTTGGAAATTGCCTTCAAGGGAGATCCGTTTTCGGCCAAGACAGTCAATACGCTGCGCCTGGTCGATAGCTTCAGCCATTTCAAGCTGTTCTCGAACAAAGACGACTTGTTATCGCGTGGCGAGGAAGCAATGCGGGCGGGGCTCGATAGCCCGGAAGTGATTCTGCGGCTGGACGAGAAGGAAGCCGACATCTTGCGTCCCTATGCGATGTCGCTGGCCGACAAGGCTGTAGCGAGCTTCTCGAAGAAGTACAACTTCAAGCCGAAGCGCCCGATTTACGTTGAACTCTACCCCAACCACGACGACTTCGCGGTGCGCACGATGGGTATGCCGGGCGTCGGTCTACTGGGCGTGACGTTTGGTTATCTGGTGGCGATGGATAGTCCTTCGAGCCGGGGCCCGGGAGAGTTCCATTGGGGGACCACCCTTTGGCATGAAATGGCCCACGTCTTCACGCTGGAAGCGACGAATCACCTCGTTCCGCGCTGGTACTCGGAAGGCATCTCAATGTATGAGGAGTGGGAGGCGCGTCCCAACTGGGGCGAGCGGATCACGCCGGAGTTCGTGGAGGCATACACCGAAGGCAAGCTGCTGCCGGTCGCTACGCTCGACAGAGGCTTCATGCGGCCCACTTACGAGAATCAGGTGGTGGTGTCGTACTTCCAGGCGGGTCTGGTTTGCCAGATGATCGATCGTGAATGGGGCCAGGATAAGTTGCTGCGGCTGCTCGAAGCGTTCGGCAAAGACACGCCGACCGCCGACGCGATCCAGCAGGTGTTGGAGATCTCTCCTGAAGATTTCGACAAGCGCTTGCTGGACTATGTGAAAGAACTGCTCGGACCGCTGGCTGAGAAGCAGGGGCTGCAGCACTGGCGGGCGGAGATGAAGCAGGCGGTTGCCGCAGCCCGCGAAGAGAAGTGGGACGACGTTGTCGAGCCGGCGAAGCGCGCGCAGGAAATTTACCCCGACTATACGCAGTCGGGCAGTCCTTACCTGATGTTGGCTGACGCTTACGACAAGAAGGGAGACCGGAATGCAGCCATAGGCGAATTGCTCGGTTACTATCAGCACGGCGGCCGCGTACCGGACGAGTTGAAGAAGTTGGCTGGTTGGTTGGACGAGGCCGGTCGCCGCGAAGAAGCGATTACCGTCCTGGACGAACTGCTCTATGTCTGGCCGGCGGACGAAGAGCTGCATACCGAATTGGGCGATTGGATGCTCGCGGACAACCGCAATCAGGAAGCTTTGCGCGAGTTCAACGTTCTGCTGAGCATGAATCCGCACGACAAAGCGGCGGCGTATTACCGCTTGGCGGAAACCTATCATAAGATGAATGATTCTCAGAGGGCCCGGCGCAATCTTTTGATGTCGCTAGAGATCGCCCCGACCTATAAACCGGCGCAGCGATTGCTGCTGGAAATCGCACGTTGAGAGGCAGTTGCAATTTATGACCGTTCCAACGGCATCCACCATGGATAGCACCGAAACCCGAGAAGTCATCGGGCGGTTCCAAACGAAGATCGAGCGCATACAGGGCGAGATCCGCAAGATCATTGTCGGCCAGGACGAGGTTGTCGACCATCTGTTGCTGACCCTGCTGGTCGGCGGACACTGTTTGATCACCGGCATGCCGGGAACGGCAAAGACGTTGCTGGTGCGGACGCTGTCGGACGCGCTCGGACTGACCTTTAAGCGCATCCAGTTCACGCCGGATCTGATGCCGACCGACGTAACCGGAACCGACATTATCGACGAGGATCCCTCCGGGCATCGCCAATGGACCTTCGTCCAGGGACCGTTGTTTACGAACGTGCTGTTAGCTGACGAGGTCAACCGTACGCCGCCGAAGACGCAGGCCGCATTGCTTGAGGCTATGCAAGAGAAGAGCGTTACGGTGCGCGGCAACACCTACAATCTCTCGCCTCCGTTCTTTGTGTTAGCGACGCAGAACCCGATTGAGTTGGAAGGAACGTACCCGTTGCCGGAGGCACAGTTAGACCGCTTCCTGTTCAACGTGATTCTGGACTACCTCTCGACGGAACATGAAATCGACGTCGTCAATCGCTTCACGGGCGGCAGCTCTCCGGCGCCGGTAGAGGCCTGCACGACGGCGGAAGAAATTATCGAGTTCCAGTGGCTGACGCGCCAGGTGCCGGTGTCCGATTCGGTCAACCGCTATGCCGTGGAGTTGGTTCGCTCGTCGCGGCCGGCCGATCCGCTGGCCCCGGACGTCGTGAAGAAGTATGTCACGTACGGCGCCTCCGTGCGCGCCACGATGTTCTTGACCATGGCGGCCAAGGCGCGTGCGCTGATGGCAGGCCGCTATCACGTGACCCACGAGGACATTCGCTCACTGGTGCTGCCGATCATGCGCCACCGCGTGCTGGTCAACTTCCATGCGGAGTCGGACCGGGTCACGGTGGACGACGTGCTGAAGCAGGCGATCGCCGCTCGTCCGGCGCCGGCCGAGTGAGAACCCTCTGATGGCAGCCACCGATCTACTCGACCCGAACGTCCTCATCAAACTGAGGAACATTGAACTTGTGGCGAGGGCGGTGGTCGACGGCTATCTGACCGGGATGCACCGTTCGCCGTTCTTCGGCTTCAGTTTGGAGTTCGCTGAATATCGGCCCTATGTGCCGGGCGATGATCCGCGATTTATCGACTGGAACGTCTTTTCGCGCTCGGACCGTACCTACATCAAGCGCTTCTTGGGCGAAACGAACACGCACCTGGCGATCCTGCTCGATACGAGCGCTTCGATGGGTTTTCAATCCAAGGGCATTTCGAAACTGCAGTATGCCAAGTGGGTGGCGGCGTCGTTGGCTTACCTTTCGACGCGGCAACATGACGCGGTCGGCGCGATTATCTTCGACGAAAAAGTACGCGACGCGCGGCCGCCGTCTTACAGGCCGGGACACCTGCAGAGCATTCTGCATATGATCGACAACGCCGAGGCGTCCACGGGCACCGATCTGCGCCTGCCGTTCGATCATTTTCAGCAGTACGTGACCAAGCGTGGGCTGGTGGTGATCATTTCGGATTTCTATTACGACCCGGAGAAGGTGATGGAGGCGGTCAGACCGTTGGCCTACCAGGGCCAGGACGTCGCTTTTTTCCATGTGCTCGATCCCGCTGAGATTGAGCCCAATATTGGGGAGTCAACCGTCCTGGAAGATATGGAGACGGGAGAGTTGATGGAGGTCTCGTCTTCTTTCGCGCGGCGGGAGTATCCGGCCAAGATCAAGTCCCACATGGACAAGCTGAAGTCGGAAGTCCAGGGCGCCGGCGCGGACTACGTTCTGTTGAACACGGCTGAGCCGCTCGACGAAGCGTTGCGAGAGTATCTGACGTTCCGCCAACGGAGAAGATGAGTAGTCGATGAGTTTGTTGTCTCCATGGTTTTTGTTGGGCGCGCTGGCGGTAGGCTTGCCGCTGTGGCTGCACTTGTTGCAACGGGACAACCCGGTGCGGCTGCCGTTTGCGTCTCTGATGTTCTTCGAAAAGATGAAAGAGAGCCGGCTGCTGGAGCGGCGGCTACGCTATCTGCTTCTGCTGGCGCTGCGCTTGGCGTTGATTGTGCTGGCGGCGTTGGCCTTCGCCAAGCCGGTTTGGGAGCGCTCCCCTGCGACGGCGCTGGGAGAAATTCCCTCGCTGCATCTGATCGCAATGGATACCTCGCTCTCGATGTCGGCGGATGGCCGCTGGGACCGAGCCGTCGCCGCGGCTGATGAGATCATCGCTGGCCTGAGCGCCAACGATCGCGCCCAGGTTCTCGCCGTAGGGCCGGGCATCACGGTGATTAACGAGCGTTCGAACGACAAGGCTGAGTTGCGGTCGGCCATCGCCAGCTTGGCCCCGGGAGTGGGCCGCAACAGCTATAGCGACGTCGTCGAGGCCGCCCGCAGCCTAGCGCCCGAGGGCGATCTGCCGGTGGAAGTGCATCTGATCTCCGACTTCCAGAACTCGGCCATGCCGGGACGTTTTTCAGAGGTGGCTTTGCCGACGTTCGCGACGCTCGATGCAAAGAATGTCGCTGAGGCGAACGATCAGAACTGGGCGATTGAGAGCGTGCGCGGCGACGTGCGCGCTTTCGGCGCGGAGAATCCGAAGTTAGAGGTGACGGTCGCTGGGTATTCGACGCAAGCAGCGCGTAAGACGGTGACGTTCAAGATCGACGGCAAGGTCATCGGCACGGAAAGCAAGGAAGTGCCGGCGATGGGCCGGGCGGCATTCACATTCACCGGATTTGAGCCGCCGATCGGGTTCAGTCGGGCCTCGTTTGAGATCACGCCGGGCGATGACATGCCGGGCGACGACGTACACTTGACGGCGATCGATAATTCCGAGCCCGAGCCGATTCTGTTTGTAACCTCCGACCGGCGTCAGCGGGACGCGCTGTATTTTGGCGCCGCGGTGGGCGCTTCGCGTTCGGCGCGATTCAAGCTGGAAGTCGCCTCCGCGGGAGAGGCCGAGCGGCGCAACCCGGACGACTACGCGCTGATCGTCCTTTCTGATATCGCGAATCTGTCGACTGGGTTTGAGAATAAATTGCGTGAATGGACCGAGCAGGGCGGGGCGGTGTTGATCGCCGTTGGGCCGTCCATTTCAACGCGCGGGTCGTTACCTGTGTCTGGCAGGCGGGTGTCGCTTGCGCCGCTGGCGGGCCGCGCCGGCGCGGAATTCCAGATTGCCGGGCAGATGGATTTGAGCCATGCCGCGCTAGCACGAGTGGAACGGTTTCGGGGAGTTAAATTCTTCCGCCAGGCGCGGGTCGAGACGACCGAAGACGACGACGTTCTGGTCAGCTTGGCCGACG
Source organism: uncultured Acidobacteriota bacterium (assembly GCA_963805925.1). Classification (GTDB taxonomy): domain Bacteria; phylum Acidobacteriota; class Terriglobia; order Bryobacterales; family UBA6623; genus CAMPKL01. Next base: position 195,825 of record CAWDWB010000009.1, on the reverse strand, counting down.
GATCGCCGCTGCTGATAGAGAATGCTCTGGGCGTAGGCAAGGTGATGGTATTTGCCTCGTCCTTCGACAATGTTTGGAACGATCTTCCCGTCCAGCCGGTGTTTGTGCCCTTCGTCGTGGAACTGGCCCGCTACCTTTCCGGCGCAGCGGAAGATACGCACCAAGCGACGGTCGACACGTCGTTGCCGCTGGCCAAGAGGCGGGAAGGCGGCGCTGCTGTCCAAATCGTGGATCCGGCGGGAGACCGGGCGCTATCGCTGGCTCAATCGGTTGAGCAGACCGACGTGACGCTCGACCAGCTGGGCTTTTACGAGATTCAGAGTGCGCGCGGAGTGGAATTGATAGCGGTCAATCCGGACCCCAGAGAGTCGAACTTCCGGCCCTTGGAAGCGGATACTCTGGCGCTTTGGCAGGCGACCGGAAGAGGCGGGGCTGAGGCGCAGACGACGGGCGTCGGCGCCGAATCGCCCATTAAACCTCCGCCGCTGAAGATTTGGAAGTTTCTCCTACTGCTTCTGGTTGTCGTGGTACTGGTAGAATCCGTCATAGGGAATCAGCATTTGAATGTGAGACGGGAGGTCTAACAATCGTGACAAGCCCAGGAGGCCTGCAGGAATACCTTGCTCAATTCGGGCGACGCTTCAAACTTGGTTTGGCGTCGCGAGGGTTGGGGTTCGTTGCGCTGGTCGCCTTGCTGCTGACGGTTGTTCTCGTCTTCATTGCCAATCGCTTCGCGTTTTCGGACGCCAGCGTCCTCTCCACCCGTACCTTACTCTTCGCCGGAATGGCGACGGCCATCGCCGTGCTGGTCGTTTGGCCGTTCCGCCGCTTTCGCCGAAAAGGCATAGCTCGGGAATTGGAGGAGAATGTGCCCGCCTTCGGCGGCCGCGTGGAAACCTACTTCGACCATGCCCGAAAGGCGGAACAATCGGGAAAGCAAAATCCGTTCCTCGATCTGCTCGCCGAAGATGCGATGCAGGTTGCTGAGACGGCTCCAGTGGAGGACGTCCTCACCACGGGACGCATCGCTTCGTTCGCGGTCTTGGCAGTCATCTGCGTCGGCACGCTTTTCTGGCTGGCAACCGCCGGTCCCGGCTATTGGGGCTACGGCGCGTCCCGGCTTTGGGGCGGATGGGTCTCCTCTACCGACAAGCCGATCTATGACGTTGTCGTAGAACCGGGGGATGCGACGGTCCGCTCGGGCGCGACCTTTGAGGTCAAGGCCCAACTGGTCGGATTTGATTCCACCGACGTACGTATCTACGCCCAGTACGAGAGCGGCGTTGAGTGGGAAGCCGCGCCGATGGCTCCGCAGGCGGCCGAGAGCGGTTTCCAGTTCATGTTCACCGGCGTCCGCGAGCCGTTCAAATACTACGTGGAATCGGGCGGCGTGCGGACGAATACCTACGAAGTAAACGTCGTCGTTCTGCCGAACATTCAAACCATCAAACTCACCTACAAGTACCCCGGTTGGACGGGTCTGGAGCAGTACGTCGAAGACCCTGGCGGGGACATTCGGGCGGTGATTGGAACGGTCGTGACGGTGGAGGCGACGACGGACAAGCCGCTTGCCGGCGGCGTCCTCACGGTTGGCGATAAGGACGTTCCGTTGCGCGCCGACGGGCTGATCTTGCGCGGCGATATTACCGTGGCGGAAGACGGCGAGTATCACTTCGCGACGATCTACGACGGCGAACATGTTCGTCTCACCGATGACTTCTTCATCACCACCGTCGAGAATCAGAAGCCGGAAGTGAAGATCAAGGAGCCGGGCCGCGACTGGAAGGCGACGAGCATCGAAGAGGTCCCGGCACGGTTTGAAGTGACGGATGACTTTGGCGTGCGTTCGTTTGAACTGTCGTACAGCGTCAACGGCGGAGAGTTCACGACGGTCAAGTTGCCGGCTTCGGGGCACAAGTCGGTGTCCGCTCCGTACATGTTCTATCTAGAGGATCTGCGTGTAGCGCCCAGCCCGTTTGACGGCGAAATGGCGGCCCCGGAAACGACGGGCGCCGACGGCAAACGCAGCTTACGTCCGGGCGACATGATCTCCTACTACGTCTCCGCGAAGGACAACCAGAGCACGTCGCAAACCGACATCTACTTCATTGAGGTGCAGCCTTTCGACAGGCAGTTTTCGCAGTCGCAGCAGGGCGGCGGCGGCGGCGGCCAGCAAGAACAGCGGGACGAGATTTCGAAGCGCCAGAAAGAGATCATTTCGGCGACATGGAACCTGATCCGCGAGAAGCAGTCGGCGGACGCCCGGTCGCGCGAAGAGATTCGTGAATCCACAGTCATGCTTTCGGAGTTGCAGCGCACGTTACGTGAACAGGCGCTGACGATGGCCGAGAGAACCCGGGCCCGCCAGCTCGACAGTACGAATGGCCAGTTCCGGGAGTTCGTTGAGAATTTGGAGAAAGCGGCGGCGGCGATGGACCCAGCCGCCAAGAAGCTCGGCGATCTGGATCTGCAGGCTGCTGTGCAGCCCGAGCAGCAGGCACTGCAGTTCCTGTTGCGCGCTGAATCGATTTTCACCAGCATTCAGGTCTCCATGCAGCAGGGAGGAGGAGGAGGCGGCGGCGGCGCGGGCCGCGATCTGGCTGAGATGTTCGAACTCGAGATGGATCTCGAGAAGAACCAATACGAAACCGGCGGCGGCGCATCGCAGCAGCAATTGGAGCGTGAGGTGGACGACGCGTTCAAGAAGCTCGAAGAGTTGGCCAAGCGTCAGCAAGAGCTCGCCGATCGTATGAAGAGCCAAGAGCAGACGACATTTGCCGAGCGTTGGCAGCAGGAGATGTTACGTCGCGAAGCCGAAGAACTCAAGCGGCAGATGGAGCAACTGCAGAGACGGCAAGAGTCCGCGCAGAACCAACAAGGGCAGCAGGGACAACAGGGACAACAAGAGGGACAACAAGGCCAACAAGGTCAGAGCGGTCAACAAGGCCAGCAGGGCCAGCAAGGGCAGCAGGCCCAGTCCGGCGGTCAGGGTGGATCGCAGGGCGGCCAACAGCAAAGGCTCCAAGAGACGATTCGGCGGCTGGAGCAGGCCACGCAGGCCATGCAGCAGGGCGCTCAACAGTCAGGCCAGCAGCAATCGTCGGCCCAGGCGCAGCAGGGCGCCCAACAGGCCCAAGAGCAGTTGCAGCAGGCGTTGCAGCAGTTGGCCCAACAGCGTCAAAAGGCAAATCAGTCTGCCTTGGCGGATTTATCGAATCGGGCGGATCAGCTAGTGCAGCAACAGGCCCAGGTGCAGCCTCACTTGGAAGAAGCGCTAAAGAAGGCTCTCGAAAGCATGCGCGCGCAGCAGGCCGAAGGGCGCAGAACCCGGCTGCCGAGCGGATTGACGCCGGAACAAGAGCGCGAGTTCGCGGATCTGAAGAGCAAGATGGCCGAGCAGCTACGCTCAATGGAGGCGGACATGCAAAGCGCCTCGCGGAGCATGAGAGACACGCAGCCGGCTGCGTCGAGCAGTCTGCGTGAGGCCTTGAGCGAGCTTCAGCAGGAAGATGTCGGCAGCCGTTTAGATACCGCTGCGGAATACATTCGGCGTCAGGCGGCGCCCTATGTGGCGAATAGCGAAGAAGGCGTCGCTCGAGCCCTCAGAGACCTGAGCGAAAGGCTCAAAGAGGCCCAGAAGCTAGCGGAGCAAGGCGTTGGTCCTGGAGGGCCTGGTCAAGAACGGCTGGGGCAAGCGCTGACCGACATGGAGAACCTGCGGCGCCGGCTGGAAGAAGCCGCCGGCATGAACCAGGGCCGCGACGGACAGCAGCAAGGGCAAGGCCAACAGGGTCAGCAAGGCCAGCAGCAGGCTCAGAACGGACAGCAGCAGGGCCAACAGGGCCAGGGGCAACAAGGCGGACAGCAGCAGGCCCAGAATGAGCAGGGTCAGGGCGAAGGACAGCAAGGCCAGAAGGGCCAAGGGCAGCAGCAAGGTCAAGGCCAGGGTGAGGGTCAAGGACAAGGCCAGCAGGGCGGGCAACAGATCGGTCAGGGCGGCGGAGGCGGCCAGCGGGGCGGAGGCGGCTCGCGATTCGGCGGCCCGACGACTGGTCCGTCTGATGGTACCCGTCTGGACCAATGGGGCCAGCAGCAGCGTCTGCCCTCCACGCCGGAGATGCGTGCGGCGATGGAACAGGCTCTGCGCGAAGGCGGACGCCAGATCCCGCAGCTCACCAACGAACTCCGACGTAGCGGCATCTCGAACGAGGACCTCGCGGAACTGCGGCAGTTTGCCCAGGGTCTATCCAATGAACGTTTCCGCGGCAATACCGAGTTGCTGGAGCGCGAGTACCGGCAGATGATTACCCTGCTCGAACAGCTGGAGCTCCAAGCCCGCCGGCAAGCGGAGCTTGGCGAGGGAGGGGACGTGCGGGCGATTGTCTCGCAGCCTGTTCCCGAAGAGTACCGCGAGGCCGTCGCGGAGTACTTCCGCCGTCTCAGCGAGAAGCCCAAGCAGTAGGTTGTGGAGCTAGCCGACGGCGGTCGATCCTACCAGGATCCGCCGCCGCCTCCTCCTCCGCCGCCTCCCGATGAGCCCCCGCCGCCGCTGCCGCTGGAGCCTTGAGAACGCGGCGCGGACGTCATGGCTTGCCCGGTCTGGGCCATGGCGGAAGTCAGCGAATTAGAGAAAGATCGCGTGGAGAATCCCATCCCCGGATTGCCGCCGACATACCAGCTCGGTCCGGCGGCCGCATAAATCCCTTCAAACTGGCGCGACCATTGATCCGCGACGCCTAGGGCCATCGCATAAGGGAGCAGCGTCTCGTAGACGTTGCGCGCCCGGTCGGCCTCCAATTGGCTCGATTCGACGCGGCCAACGAACTCCTCGAAGCCGACGGCCCACTCGCGCATGGCTACGCCTTTCTTCGTGCGCCGGGGCATGGCGGGGGCGAATCCGAAGAAAACCAAGGCCGTGAAGATGCCGGCGATGATCGGCAAGAGCATCCCTTCGGGCAAGATGCCGCCTTGGAACCAGACCCAGCCGCTGCCCAGGGCGACTGTGCCCGCTCCGGCGAGGACGCCGAAGACCCGGTACCGGTTGCGTACCGCATCCGGCGAGCCCGCGAAGTAATCCTCCGAAGCAAGGCGATCGTAGAGAGCGTTCTTGATGCCGGGGATGTGCTTGTAAAAGCGCTCTTTGAGATCAGAGATGCTAACTTGTTGACCGCGTGAGAATAACGCGTTGAGAACTAGCGTCTCGTGTCCGGTGAGAGGCTGTCCCGCTGGCGACTTGAGCAGCTCGAAAGTTGTCTCGTTACTCGTCCACAGACCGGCCAGATAGGACTTCGTCTCGTTGCCAATTCTCAGAAAGCCGCGCACGGCTAAGTCGACGACGGTGGCGGTGATATCCCGTAAGTCGACGCTTTCGTCGACCAGCGTGCCGATCTCGCCCGGCGTCATTCCCTTGGGGGGCTCGTAACGGACGACGACGGAGCCGCCCCCCTCGGGATCGCGTCCCGTGCGGCGATAGGCGCGCCAGAGCCAGAAGAAGGCTAAGAAGGGAGCGACGGCGATCCAGTTGTCGGCCAGGAAGATGAGTGCGCTCTGGATCGGCCCGGGGAAGTTGACCAGTCCGGGCTGCCAGCCCACTGCGATCGTCAAACCCTCCATCGGCTCGAGGACTCCGGTAGTCCGGAAGGTGACCGTGGAGGGCGTGGGATGGTCGTTGTTCGCGGCTTGCTCCCGGCTGCCGGACGGTCCCGTGTAGGCTTGAACCTCCAACTCCTCGGGCGGGACGGCTCCCGGCAGATGGACGGTGGCGGAGGCGCGTTGGATCGAAGTCCGCCACTCGTTCCCGGTGACGTTCCAATACAGCTCGTCGTGGTCAGCGAAGTGGACCAGCGCGTGGGAGACCTCGTAACGCAGGATGTAGGTAACTCGGCCCTCGACCTCGGTATCCGCATCGCCGAGGCGGATCTCGACGTACCGGCCGCTTTTCGAAACGCTGGAGCCGTAGGGTTTGTTGGTCTGATCCGTTGCGCCGAGAAAGCGGAAGCCCAGCGAGTAACCGTAGCCGCGCGGGTCGGTGTAATTCACCGGGATCGTGCGATAGATTCCGTGACGCGGTTCGGAGAAGGCGACGTCGATGTGCTCCTCGACTATGACCTTGGCGTCATCTTGTACCGTAACGTCGGCGTGGAAATCGGTGATGACGAAGGCTCCCCGGTCCGCGGCAGCCGGCGAGACCGAAAAGGCCAACAGGCAGCAGATTACGGCGGCTCGCAGCAGCTTGGGGGTCATCTCGGCTCCAAATTCACCTGGGGAACGGCGGCTTCGGTTGGATCGTCTAATTGGAAGAACTCTCTCTGGCGAAAGCCCAATGGGCCGGCGACCAGCAGATCGGGCACGGACTGAATCCGCGTGTTGAGGTCTCGGACGACGGCGTTGTAGTAGCGGCGCGCATTTTGGATGTCGTTCTCGACGGAGGTCAGCGCCCGCTGCAGATCGAGGAAGCGGGCACTGGCTTTGAGCTCGGGATAGGCTTCGACAACTGCCAGCAAGGAGGTCAAGCGGGTGGTGAGGGCCGCTTCCGCGGCTCCGGTCGCGGCAGGCATACCGGCGTTGCGGGTCTGATCGGCCTGAGAGCGCAGGCGCGTTACTTCTTCTAGCGTTTGCTTTTCGTGTTGGGTGTAGCCGCGGACGGTCTCGACCAAATTGTCGACCAGGTCGTGGCGGCGTTTGAGCTGAACGTCGATGTCGGACCAGGCCGAGGCGGCCCGGTTCTTGAGTCCAACCAGACGGTTAAACAGAAACGCGCCGAAAGCGACTATTGCAACGAGAAGAAGGACCGCTAGCTCCATCAGGGCTAGTATAGGCGCGGCTGGACGGATCGGGCGTTAGGCTTGGACTGTTTCCGCTTCGTCCGCGGTGGCTCTGGCGCCCAAGCGAGTCACGTAGACGGCCGCGTACTTCTGTTCCGCTGCCACGGTTGCGGCGCTGCGCGGCGGACTGCATACCGCCATCTGCAACATGCTGCCGTTCATGAAGCCCTGGAAGAAGACGTCTCCCAGCGACGGGCGAGAGATACTCCGGAGGGTGGACGCACGAGCTTCGGCGGCCATCCAAGAGCGGCGTGAAGCGGTTTCGTTGAACATCGGCATCCTCCCCCGGAACTACAAAGATTTCAGATAAGCGGCGATCGCTTCAGCATCCTGCATCGACATACGGAACTGCGGCATCGGCGATGCCGGACGGTGGCCATTGAGGCGCTTGCCGGTCGTGAGGATGCTCACAAACTCTTGCACGGACCAACCGGGCAACCGTTTAATTGCCGGCGCGCGCGGCGCCCAGCGAGGGCCGTCCGGGAAAGGAGAAGTGAAGGGTATGGCTTGTCCCGTAAAGAGTTGATCGCCGAGCAGATTCCCTTCGCGGTCGTGCGGGGAATGGCATTGAATGCACTGGATCACCTTGGTTGCGAGGTATTCGCCGCGGGCGACCGCCTCGGTCGGAGCGGTCGGAATGACTTCCGCTTGCGCGGCAAACGCCCCAACGCTCATCAGGGCGATTGTTAGAACCAGACTCTTCATCTACCTATCCTTATCCCGCTAGCGAGAAGAAACTTTATTGTAAACCGAGCGCTACTGCGCGCGCCCCTGGTCTTCGAGTTGCGCCCGCAAGTCTTCCACTTGGCGCTTCAGCGCCTTCTGGCGCGAGCCGAGCGAGTAGACGTAGATCAGGTGCAAGACCCAGGCCAGGCTAAACGCGGCCCATATCCATTTCAGATTCTCTTCCATGGCTCCAAACTACTCCTACAGGGCATGCACTTCGCGGCGCAGGCCGTCGGCTTCGCGGCGCAGATCTTCAATCCGGCGGCGCATACGCACCAGAATCCAGAAGATGCTCAGGAACGCAAACGTCGAAAAGTACAGAACGAAGCGCATCCGCGGATCGATCGAGCCTTCTCCCGAGAGTACCGGGGCGGGGTGCTGCGTTCGCCACCATTGGTTCGCCATGTAAACAATCGGAATATCGACCATCCCGAAGATCGACGTTACGGCGCAGACCACGGCGCGTTGAGTCGGCTCGACGACCGACTGACGCAGGATCAAATAGGCGAAGTAGATCAGCGCCAGTAACAACATGGTCGTCAGCCGGGCGTCCCAGGCCCAGTAAACGCCCCAGATCGGCCGCGCCCAGAGCATCCCGGTCAACAGGTTCACGACCGCGAACATCAAGCCGACTTCGTTGGCGGCCACCGACAGGTCGTCGTATCTGTTCTTGCGTGTCGCCAGGTATTGAATCGAGGCGATGCCGCCCACGGTAAAGGCGATAAATGCCACAAACGCCGAGGGTACGTGGAGGTAGAAGATTCGCTGCACCACGCCCATGGTGCGTTCCATCGGGACCCAGACAAAGATCAGATAGAACGTGATCAACATCAGAGTCCCAGCAAGGCCGACGAGCCAGGGAGGAGCAGCTGGTTTCTGGTAGGCGCTGGTCTTCATCGCGACGTCACTTAGTGTATCAATCTGAGCCCCGTGGCTTTAAGCTGAATGTCATGGCGCTTACACCTTCGACGATGCCTGCGCTTGGAACGCAGGCCCCAACTTTCTCTCTTCCCGACATCGTGACAGGAAAAACCGTTTCTCTCGATGACGTCGCGGGCGACAAGGGCGTGCTGGTGATGTTCATCTGCGGGCACTGTCCGTTCGTTGTACACGTTCAATCGGAACTGGCTCAATTGGGCAAAGACTATCGCGATTCCGGTATCGGAATCGTCGCCATTTGTTCAAACGACGAGGACGTCTCGCCCCGTGACAGCCTGGCCAATCTCAAGGCTCAGGCCGAGCAGCAGGGCTTCGTCTTTCCGTATCTCAAGGACGAGAGCCAAGACGTGGCCAAAGCTTACGACGCGGCCTGTACGCCGGACTTCTTCCTGTACGATGCGGACCGCAAACTCGTCTACCGAGGACAACTCGACGGCGCACGGCCAGGCAACGACGTGCCGGTGAACGGAAAGGATCTGCGGGCGGCGATGGACGCGCTGATCGCAGGAAAGACCGTTTCCGACGACCAGACGCCGGCGGTGGGTTGCAACATCAAGTGGCGCGACAGCTAAGGCGACTGTAGTTCGACCAAGCCGCCCTCGACGATGCTGTCGCTGGGGTGGTTGATGATGCGGTCGCCTTCGTTTAGTCCGGAGAGGATCTGCACGCTAAAACCGCCCCTGCGGCCGATCTGGACCGGCTGGACGTGCGCGACGCCGTCTACGGCGCGGAAGGCCGCCCAGCCGCCCTCGTGGCGGTAGAGTGCGCTGGAAGGGGCCTGCAGTACGTTCGGTTCCTCCCAGGTGATGAAGCGGGCTTCGACGCGATATTGATCGCCAAGGTTCTGCCAGGCATCGCGGGGAGAGGTGATATCGACGATGATCAAGACGCGCTGCTCTTCAACGCCCAGCGCGGAGATCTTGGTGAAGGCCACCGGCTCGACCCGGCGCACCACAGCGTCCAGCGGATTCTCGCCGCCCCAACGCTCCAGCAGGACCTTCATGCCCGGTTGGATCTGCACGGCGTCGGACGAAAGGACCTCGACCTCGACCTCAAGACCCTGGGTGTTGCCGATCTCGACCAGCGGCTGCGAGGCGGTCACGACTCCTTCGCTCTCGTTGTAGATCTTGAGGATGCGGCCTGCCGTGGGCGTCCGCACGGCTACGCTCTCGCCGCCCCGCGTCGTGCCTTCGGCCGCGGAGTGCGATAGGGCCGCCTTGGCAGTCTCCAGGTCCGCGCGGGCCACCGTAACGCGCGATTCTGCGGCGTCTAGGCGAGCCTCAGCGGTTCGCTGCGAGGATTCCGCCTGGGTTAAGTCTCGGGCGGCGGTCACGCCTGCTTCGACGCCATCCCGGATGCGCGGCAGCTCGGTTTCCCAGTAGCGCACATCAGCGCGAGCGGCTTGTACTTCATCCAACGCCGGCTGGATCGCCGCCTCCGCTGCTCTGACGCGCGCCTGGGCTTCAGCGCGGCTGCGCGGATCGAGCACATTCGAAGCCAACGGATCGAGCCGCAACAGCACTTGTCCCGCTGTGACCTGATCGCCGACTTTGAACTGCAGCCGCCGCGCGTAGCCCGCCGTCGGCGCCGACACGATGTAGCGGTCGACGACGCGCGTCTTGCCTTCTTCGACGATTGAGACCTGCAGCGGCCCGCGGGTTACCGTCGCCGAATCGACCAAGGTCGGCCTAGGCGCAAAGCTCACATAGAATGCCGCTCCAATCGCCCCAATCACCAAGGCGTACAACAGGATTTTTCGCAGGGTTTTCACTGTGCGGCTACTCCCTGGTTTTCAGGACTCCTACCAAGTCTAAATGGTTGATGCGGCGGCGCACGATCATTCCCGATACAACCGAACAAATCAGTACAACCAGCGCCGCATACGCGAAGGTGCGAGGCTCCAACACCAGCGGAATCCGAAATAGATCCGTCTGCCAAGTTTGGATAAAGAACTGACAGAGCATCGTGGACAGGACGATTCCGAGTGGAATCGCCAGGACGGTGAGAATCGCCAATTCGCCCAAAAGGATGAATGCAGCCTCTCCCCTGGTGAAGCCCAGCACGCGGAGGCTAGCCAATTCGCGCGCGCGCTCGGAGAGCGTGATGCGGGCGCTGTTATAAACCACGCCAAAAGCGATCGTCGCGGCCAACAAGGTAGTGATGCCGGCAAAGATCAGAATCTGTTGGCCCATGGTGTCCCGCAGGCTCTGGACGGCCTTCTGTTTGATCTCGGTGCCGGCCACTCGGGGCATCTCCTTGATCGCGTCATACACGCCTTGCTGGTACTTGCTGTCGACAGCTAGCCTGACGCCGGAGAGCGCATGGCCCTCGCGCATGAAGCGGTTCAGGGCATCCAACCGCATGTAGCCGGAAACGCCAAGGAACTGATTTACGGTCCCCGCCAGCGGCGTCTGGCGAATCGGGCGGGAGCCCTCCAGCACTTCGACGGTCACGTCTTCGCCCGGCTTCACATGCAGTAGTTCCGCTAGATAGTCGGTGAGTACGAGGCCTTCTTCCGGGGGCTCAACGGCGTGCAAGTTGGAATCGAGCGTCTTATAGAGATCTCCGCCCGGTTGCATCCCCAGGATGGCCGTGCGGTAGGTCCTGTGGCCGACACGGAAGCGGACAGGAACGGCGCGATATCCTTCGGCGTAGTCGACGCCCGGCAGCCGTTGCAGGTCGAGCAATGCGTCGTACGAAGTTGGCTCGACGAATGAGACGGAAATATCGTCACGCTCCGACAGACGGAATTGAACGTCCAACATATACTCGATTGAGTCGCTGAAAAAAAGGCCCATCACCAAGATCGCGAATGAGGCGGCGATGCCGAGCGAGGTCGTGAGGGCCTTGATTGGCCTGCGCTGGATGTTGCGGACGATCATGCGCGCGGGTTCGGAAAAGGCGCGCCCCAGTATGGATCTATCGATGAAGCTACGGCGATACCGCGCCGGCGCTTCCGGACGCATCGCTTCGGCGGGCGGTTGTCTGACCGCGCGCCGTACCGCGAAGATCGTGCCGCCAACGGATGCTGTCAGGCTGATTAGCGCGGCCGAGGCGACGACGGAGGGGCCGATCCAGTAATGCAGGAAAGGGAAGCGGTAGAAGTCCATGTACATGGAACTCATTCCCTTGCCCAGCAATCCGCCGCCAATGATTCCCAGCACAATGCCGACGGAAGCGATGACTCCCACAAACTGCAGATAGTGAAAGCCGATGCTCCAGTTCGAATAGCCGAACGCTTTGAGCGTGGCAATCTGTTCGCGCTCGGTTTGAAATAGCCTGCTGAAGACGACATTGAGCAGGAACGCGGCGACTCCTAGAAAGATGGTCGGGTAGACCGTCGCCATGGACTCCAACTGGCGGAACTCTTCCGATAAATAGCGGTGGGAAAGTTGATCCGCCCGCGCGTAAGCGCCGCGGCCGCCGTAGCGGGCGAGGATCGCATCGAGATGATCGATCACGTCGGCGGCATTGGCGCCAGGCGTCAGCGTGAGCGCCACGTTATTGAACGCCCCGTACATGTCATAGGCAGTTGCTAGAGGCTTCTCAGCCATCCATAGAATGGCGTAGCTCTTGAAGTCCGGCACGATCGCCCCGGGCTTGATCTGGTTGACGAACTCGGGCGACAAAGCCAGGCCGACGAGCGTCAGCCGTTTCTTGTGGCCATTGATGATCACCGATACGTGATCGCCCGGCTTGAGGTTTTGCGCTTCGGCGAACGCCTCGCTGACCACGGCCTCATCGTCTCTTGCGGGGTCAACGTAACGGCCTTCGCGCAGGTAGATCTGGTTGAGTTGTAATCCGCCGTTTTCGCGAACAGAAACCAACAATGCCGTCGCCGGATCGTCGTAGCCTTCGACGTCGAGATTCACGCCTGCGACGACGCCGGTTTGGACGTAATCCACGCCGGGGATATCGCGAATCCGGTCGGCAACGATTTCGGGAGCGCGTTTCAACGAGGCGAATACCTCGGCAAAACGGAAATCGCGGTAGAAGGCCGCCTGCGTGTCCTGCAGCGAGTGCAGCGTGCTCAGCGACATGACGAACGTCGCGACGCCGCTGGCGATGACCATGGCGATGGCCAGCGCCTGGCCGCGCATTCCCCAGACTTCGCGGAACAGCTTCTTGTGCAGGACGCTCACCAGGTGATGTCCTTTGCCGGCGTCTTCGATTCGTTGCGCTCCTCGCTGACGATCTTCCCGTCCCGCAAGTGAAGCACCCGGTCGGCCATGCGGGCGATGTCGGCGTTGTGGGTGATGATGACTGTGGTGGCGCCGAGTTCTTTGTTGGCGCGTTCGAGCGCTTCCAGCACCACGACGCCGGTGTTTGAGTCCAAGGCCCCCGTGGGCTCATCGCAGAGCAACACTGCGGGATTCTTGGCGATAGCTCGGGCGATGGCCACGCGTTGCTGCTGGCCGCCGGACATTTGGGAAGGGAAGTGGTCCATGCGGTCTCCGAGACCGACAAGCGTCAGCGCCTCTTCCGGTGTCATCGGATTTGCGGCGATCTCGGTGACCGCCGCGACGTTCTCTTTCGCTGTGAGGCTGGGGATCAGATTGTAGAACTGGAAGACGAAGCCGACCCAGTTGCGCCGGTACTCGGTCAGTTCGCGGTCCGTCGCTTCCGTTAACTCCTTGCCGCGGTAGCCGACATGGCCGCTGGTGGCTGTGTCAAGGCCTCCAAGGATGTTGAGCAAAGTGGACTTGCCTGAGCCGGACGGGCCCAGCAGGACGACGAGTTCGCCGGGATAGAGGTCGAGGTCGACGCCCTGCAGCGCGCGCACCTGTACCTCGCCCATGTCGTAGGTTTTGGTGAGCCCCCGAGCTTCGAATACGCTCTCGACAGCCGTCGCCAAAGTCGCCTCCCGACAACGAGGATAGCAACCTCAGGCTTGAGGGCTATGGAGTATCGGTTAGTTGAATTTCGTCGACGATTCCGACCACTGCACAGTCGATTGGCGCGAGTTTGCGGTCGACGGCGGACATGGCGCCAAAGCCGTCCAGCGTAATCAGCACCTTCTCGCCGACGCCTGCGCCGACGGAGTCCGCTGCCACATAAGGCGGGTCCGGCCGTATGGAGCCGTCCAGTTCCAGCACAGCAACGGTGAGCAGCTTCAAGCCTTCGTGGGAGGGATGCTTTTCTGAGGCGACGATTTCGCCGATGACTTGGCCGATCAGCATGGCGTTCTAGCTCGCCTCGTTGGCGATCTCGTCCACGATGCCGACTACGGTCGCGTCAGAGCTGACGATTTCGGGGTAGAACGCGAGGCTGGCTTCTTTTCCGCGCGCCCAGTAGATGACGTCCCCCGGGCCTGCGCCGATGGCGTCGAGGCAGACCAGAGCGGAGCCGTGATCCGCGCCGGCCGCGTCAATCGGCTGAACGATGAGGTAGCGCTTGCCTGCATGTTGGGGGATGCGCGCGGTGGACCAGAGCTTGCCTGTGACGCGCCCCAGCCGCATTATTTCCCCTTGTTCTTGCGCGGCGAAGGCTTCGCGTGGTCGGCGTCGAGGTCGATCTCGTCCACGATGCCGACCACCGCCGTATCCACGGGGCTCTCTTTGAGACCGTCGGCCATACGCGCGGAACTGCCCGATACGGTGATGACCGTGTCGTTGACGCCCGCGCCGACGGTATCCACGGCGATTAGATAGCTGCTCGCTTTGGCCTCGCCTTCGGGACTCACCGTCTGCACGATGAGCAGCTTCTGCCCCTCCAGACGCGGATCCTTCCGCGTGGCCACGACGGTGCCCACGACGCGCGCGAGGATCATCGCTCAGTTGCCTCGACGGCCCGCAAGACTAGCCGTCCTTGCGGGTGATGGTGAAGATCTTGCCGAGGTCGGCATGCGGGCGCGGGATCACGTGCACGGCAATCAGCTCGCCCACACGGCGAGCCGCCGCGGCCCCGGCGTCGGTCGCGGCCTTCACCGCTGCCACATCGCCGCGCATCAGCACGGTGACGTAGCCGGATCCGATCTTCTCCCAGCCGACCAAGGTGACATTCGCCGCCTTAACGGAAGCGTCCGCGGCCTCGATCAGCGAGGTCAGTCCGCGTGTTTCAATCATTCCGAGGGCTTCGCCCATTTGTTACCTCTTCTCCTCTCTAGCCAGGACGGCTTGCTCGACCAGGTCGACCAATTGTTGCCGTGTGACCCAGAATCCATCTTCAGAACTTCTCGGCGCGCCGGGCGCCACATCTTCGGCCGCCGTGGGGCAGCCCGCCGCAGGGGTCGCCTTAGATCGTACGCCGTAACGGGTGCGTGAGTCGAATAGCTTGTCGACTTCGGCGCGGGGCAGGGGTTTGGCGCCGCCCAGCATCTCGGCTACCAGGTTGATCCGCGCGAAATGCTCGACCGTCTCCATGCGGAAATAGGCCTGCAACAAGTCCTTGCCGTAAGCGACCGCACCGTGATTGGCTAGCAAGATTGCGTCGTAGTGCGGAATCAACGGAATCAGCGGCTCGGTCAGCGCCGGAGTCCCCGGCAGGCCGTATGCTGCCGTGGGGATGCAGCCGAGGCCGATCACTACTTCCGGCAACACCGCCTTATTCAACGGGATCCCGGCCGAAGCAAAACCGGTGGCGACGGGGGGGTGTACGTGGACGACGGCGTGAATATCCGGACGGCCCTTGTAGATCGCGATGTGCATGGCGATCTCGGAAGTGCCTTGCAAACGCCCCAGGATCTTATTGCCCAGGTAATCGACGATGATCAGATCCTCAGGGCTCATCATGCCCTTGCTGACCCCGGTCGGCGTCGCAAGAATCCGCTCGTCGTCTAGGCGGACCGAAATATTGCCGTCATTGGCCGCGACCCAGCCTTTCTCGAACGCGAGGCGGCCGATCTCGACGATCTTCCTGCGCAATTCGTTCTCGGTCGGGGCCATAGCGAACTCCAATCGTAGCGGAGGCCTGTTTAGGGTGTAAAGGAGCCGCCCAAGGCCTAGAATAGAGGCTCGTGTTCTCTCAAGATATGCTTGTCATCGGCCCGCTCGTCTTGGGCGTTGGCTTGGTGGGCTGGGTGCTCTTTCAGCGAGTTCAGGAAGGTCTAGGACCCAAGGAACTGCTCTCGGACCGCCAATTCCTGACGGCCCTCTTCTACACGGGCGCTCTGCTCTCGATCTATCTGTCCTGCGTACACTACTACAACGTCGTGACCGCCTATCAGGCCGCGCAGTCTATGACGCGCCCTTAAGGATTGAGCTCAGCTCGATGGAGCGCTCGGTCGCCGCCTCCACCGCTGAGGTGAGTCCGGCCCGCACGCCGTGCTGTTCCAGTTCATGCAGACCGTAGATAGTCGTCCCGCCAGGCGTGCTGACCTGGTCGCGTAGGACGCCCGGATGAGTTCCGGTCTCCAGCAATAATTGTGCGGTCCCAAGCAGCGTCTGGTTCACCAGGGCCGCCGCAATTGATGCAGGCAGTCCCATCTTGACGCCCCCTGCTGCGAGGGCCTCGGCCACCAGGGCGACGTAGGCAGGGCCGCTGCCCGACAGCGCGGTGACCGCATGCATTTGAGCCTCATTGACGAACAAAGCCAGTCCCACGGATTGGAATATCTCAAGTGCGAGTTCCCGGTGCGCCTTGGTTACGGCGGAGTTTGCGCAAAGAGCTGTTGCACTATAGCCGACCGTCATAGCCAGATTGGGCATGGCGCGAATCACCGGCTGCGTTCCTGGCAGGTTTGCTTCAATAGCGGCGATCGGAACTGCTGCCGCTAACGAAATTAGAAGCTGCTTCTTGGTGACGACGGCGGCAATCTCCTTGACCGCCGGGGCCACGATATGGGGCTTGACGGCCAGGACGATCGCATCCGCGCCGCGGCAAGCTTCCGCGTTCGAGGCGGTAGCCTCGATACCGTAGGTTTTCTTGAGTTCACGCCGGCGGATGGCTGATGCGTCGGCCGCGCGCAGGCGGCTCGCAGGCAGGCCGGCCTCCAGTAGGCCGCCGATCAGAGCTCCGCCTAGGTTGCCGGCGCCGATCACGGCAATGTGGGACTTCTTCAGCATGGTTCCCCGATTCTACCCGTTCTCGGCGTGCGGCCGGGCCTCCGGCGTCGATTGGGGCAAGGAGGCGCCGTTCGGCCCGCAATGGTTACGTCCTATACGCATTCTTTATGCCGGAGCCTGTTTCAGAGACAAAAAGTTGGCCTACAATGGCCAACGCGATGTGATGAGTTATTTGCCCGACAGGCAGTCCTTTCGCCGGCCGCCTAGGAGCATGCAATCAAGTACGGAGGTCTTAGTGCCGTCAGAACAACGAGAGAGCCTTGATATCGACAGACTGCTTAGAGACTTGCATCGCAAAAAGCGCTGGTTAGACACCGTGATAGAGGGTTTGGAACAGGCGATCCTGTCGCCCGAAAATCGTTTGGTCACAGCTTTAGAGGCAGCTTCCCAGGACGAGCGAACGTTGTGGGTCGACCTTCCGGAGGGGGAAGGATCGCTGCTGCACGCCCTAGCTGCGAAGGTCCCTCGCCGCGGCCCGGCAATGGAAAAGCGAAGCGCGTCCGTTGACGCCGCAGAAGCGGCCTAGCTAGCGGCGGTTCTCAGGAACTCAGGACGAAGTCGGTCAACGTCGCGCCGAGTAAAGTGAAGATGACGTTGAAGACCACCAACAGCCGCATCCAGATGAAGGATTCGCCGATCGGCTCACCAGCCAGTATCAGCGTCGTGAGTTGAACGCAGGCGATCAGCGCCGGCAATACCATCGGCAGCACGAGAACGGGCATCATCAACTCTCGCAGCCGGTTGTTGGCAGTGACCGCTCCGAACATCGATCCGGTTGACGCCAAGGCCCAGGCGCCGAGTAAGAGTACGGCTAACAACGAAAGGTTGGAGCCACTCCAACTCAGGTTGTAAAACACCTTGGAGACGAGAAGTGAGAGGACCTCAAGCAAGAGCAAAAGGGCAAAGCTGGCGACCGTTTTCCCCAGAAAGACAGCTCCTCCGCCGGCGGGAGCCGCCGTCAAGCCAACCAGGCAGCCATTCGCGGTCTCCCGTCCGAAGCTGCGGTTGAGAATCAGAATTCCCGCGAAGGCGTAGACGATCCACAGAAGACCGCCGGACATCGAGCGTGCCTCGGTACTGCTAGTCGGGTCGAAGGCGAACGAAAACAGCATCAGCACAATCAACGCGAACGCGCCGACGGAGCTGATCACCTCGCGATTGCGAAGCTCCATGCGCAGGTCCTTTGCGGCGATCGCCCACGACTTCCGGAGGAATAACGTCACGAGATCCTCTGGTACAGCGTCTCGGGCGCTGCCCGCAGTTCCGCGTCGTTGGGAGAAAACAGCGCCAGACGTCCCCTGTCGAGGACGGCAACCTGTGTCGCGACCTCTAACGCTTCGCGTAGCTGGTGCGAGCACACCACGATGGTGCAACCGCGGCTTTGAGCCTCTCGAATCTTCCCGGATAGAAACTCGATGGCGCGGTCGTCGAGCGCAGTCCAAGGCTCATCGAGCAACAGGATTTCCGGGTCGTGCAGGAACGCTCGGGCGACCGCAACGCGCTGACGCATGCCGCGCGAGTATTCCCCGACCGGCGCACGGTGGAAACGGGCCAGGCCCGCGTCTTCCAGCCAAGCTTGGATCTTTGGCGAGGCCCCTTCGACGTCGTAAAGCCGGGCGAAAAACTCTAGGTTCTCGGTTGCCGTTAAATCGTCGTAGAGCCACTGACCATGGCCCAGAATGCCGACCTTCCTGCGCCGGTCCACTTCGTTCAAGGTCCCGCCAATCTCGATGCTTCCCTTGGACGGCGAAGAGATGCCAGCCAGCATGTCGAGCATCGTGGTTTTGCCTGCGCCGTTGCGCCCCAGCAGGGCCAGCACGGCTCCGCGCGGCAAATCAAAAGAGACCGATCGAACAGCAGGGAAGTCGCCGAAGAACTTCGTGACGTTCTCGACCCGAATTGCGGAGTCCGTCATGCTTTCGACGTGTTCAGGTTATAGAAACCGATACCGAGGATGCCTGCGACCACGGCGAGAATCCACCAGAGCTCCGCTGCTACGGGAGCGTTCTGCACGGAGATCTGATTCGGCGAACCGCCGCCCTCGCCTCCAGCCGCCGCTGCTGCAGGCTGCGGGGCCACGGACCCTTCAATCGTCACCGCCGCTTCCGCGCCGCGCGCCAGATCGAAGATCTCCACTTGCATCTGCGGTTCGATGCCCATCGTGGTCAGGTTGGGGCCGGCTAACTGCACGCCCGCGGGCCCGGCCGGAGCGGCGATGCGGGTGTGAGCGTTCGGATATCGTGTCGGCAGCACCAGGGCCTCGCCATCCGGCGGCCGCGTGGCCACGTATGTCAGGCCGATGCGGTTGCTGCCGGGCTTGATCGGGAAATCGACCTTGTACCAGTTGGGCTCATCCGTCGGATCGGCCGAGGCGTTCAGATTCATTCCCGCTGGCCCAACACCTTGAACCTCAACGATGCCTTTCGCCTCCTCGGGCAAGTAGAATTGCAGCGCGCCTTGTTCCGCATTGCGGAACGTCACCGGCGGAACTTCATCGTTCGAAAACAGGTAGCTCTCGTTAACGACGACTTCCTTAGGACCGGGTTCCAGAATCACAATGCGCTGCACGGGCGGTAAAGGTCTGGTGACCGAATCGAAGATCTCGACCTCGATGCCTTCCTTGGGCATCATCGGACCCAACAGATGGCTGTAATTGACGCTCTGGTACTCAGCGCGCAACATGCCCACGGTTCGATTGCCCGAGGCATCCAGCAAATCGTCGTCGAAAGAAAATTCGCCGGCGTTGTTGGTGAACACTTCGCCCACCGGGTCCATGCTCACCTGCATCTTGATCAGCGTGACCGGCACCCCGGCTGCGGGCTGGCCGGTCGTCCGATTGATCACACGGCCTGTGACTGCCGCGTCGGCCGAAACGACGGCCAACAGCAGGAGCAGCGAAAAAGCGAAGCTCTTCACGCCGTTTCCTCCGTCGCCGGCGAGGCCGACTGCTTGGCGATTTCAATCTGAGCCATGACGGTCGCCAATTCTCCCTGCAAATCCTTCTTCGTCGCCTGGTAGTCTTCGTCCGAGAGTTTTCCCATGCGGTACTCGTTCTGCAGATCACGCAAGTTCTCGTAGATCGTCGCCCTGCGCTGATCCAGGTGCAGCGTGGGGGAGGGCGGCGGCACGACCGGAAGGTCCTTGGCTCTGACGAGCAGCGGAGCGGCGAAGGCGAGCACCAGGAGTAAGATGGCGGCGGCGATAAACATTCGGGCGTATGATGACCTATTCTTCGGCTGCTAGGTCGCGGTCAATCTGGGCTTTGAAGCGGTTCAGCACCTCTTCATCTACCGCAGCCTGCGGCGCAGCCGCTGCGTCGGCCGCAATCTGGTTCTTTCGCCAGCGGCGAATAACGAACGGCACGATTGCTAGGCCTGTCAGGATGGTAACGAAGGGCATCGTCCAGCCCACGGCGCCGAAGCCGTCCGAGGCAGGCTCGCCCAAGATAATCTTGCCGTACTTGGCGACGAGCTGGTCGATGATCACTTCCGGCTCAAGCCCGGCAACGACCCCTTCGCGAATCTCGCGCCGGACAGGCTCGCCGAAATGGCAGTAAAGCATATTGCAGTCGGCGACGGTTGAACCGCAGCCGCATTGGCACTGCAGCTTCTTGCCGATCGCGTAGGCTTCAGCGTCGACCGGATCGGTGCTCCTCACCTGGCCAACCAGCGGAACGGTCAGCAAGCCTGCGAAGCCGAAACTAAGTATTTGTCGCCGTTGCATGAGCTTCCTTGATCGTCTTGGTCTTGCTGACCGAGCCGACGACCTTCGTTCTGGGCGGTATGCGCCGGATCTTGCTCGGCCAAAGCGCGATCAACGTCCCGAAAATCGTAACGAGGCCGCCGATCCAGACCCACATCACTAATGGATTGACGTACGCCTTGATGATTGGGTTCTTAGAATCTCGGTCGAATCCGGCCAGCACCACGTAGACGTCTTCATTCAAGCGGGTCCTGATCGAGGGGATGCCGTTCGCTTGCGTCTGCTGGCCGGTCAGGAATAGCCGTTGCTCCGGCCGCATTTCTTGCAGTACCTTGCCGTCTCGCACCAAGTCAAAGACCGCAACGGAGGTGGCGTAGTTCGGGCCTTCCTGATCGAGCAGATCCTTGAAAACTAACTCGTACCGGCCGATGCGCATGGTCTCTCCGACCCGCATCTCAATCTGACCTTCTTCGACAAACGCCATGCCGGCGAATCCGATAAAGAGGAAGACGATGCCCATGTGGACCAGGTATCCGCCGTAGCGCCGGGTGTTGCGGTGGGTCAATTCAAAGATCGCCGAGACAAAAGCCATGCTCTGCTTCTTGGCGATGACCTTCGCGCCGCGATAGAACTCCATGGCGACCGTGCCGGTCACGAATGCCGACAGGACAAACGTCATCAGCGCATAAAGGTCGTGAATGCCGAATGCGAACAAGGCCGCGCCGACGACAAGTCCGAACACGGACGGTCCCAAGAAGTTCTTCTTCAGGCTGGCGGCGGAAGTCTTGCGCCAGGAGAACAGCGGCCCTAGGCCGGTCAAAGCCAGCAGCAGCAGTCCGATCGGGATGTTGACTTTGTTGAAAAATGTCGGTCCGACGGAGATCTTCGAGCCGCTTACTGCTTCGCTGAGCACGGGGAACAGCGTGCCCCACAAGATCGCAAAGCAACTGGCCAGCAGAATCACGTTATTGAACAAGAAGCTGGACTCGCGCGACAGCACGGAGTCCAACTGCGATTCGCTCTTGAGATAGTCCAAACGGGTCAGGATCAAGTAGATCGTCGCCGCGATGCCCAACGTCAGGAACCAGACAAAGTAGTCGCCGATGCTCGACTGCGCGAAAGCGTGGACGGAACTGACCAAGCCGCTGCGGGTCAACATCGTCCCGAAGATGCACAGGAAGAACGTGGCCGAAACCAGCACGATGTTCCAGATCTTCATCATGCCTTTCTTCTCTTGCATCATTACGGAGTGCAAGAAGGCAGTACCGGCGATCCATGGCAGCAGGGAAGCGTTCTCGACCGGATCCCACATCCAGTAGCCGCCCCAGCCCAGGACCGCATAAGCCCAACGCATGCCCAACAGAATGCCGATGCCCTGGAACATCCAGGTGACCATCGACCAGATACGCGTCGTACGAATCCAGCC
Source organism: uncultured Acidobacteriota bacterium (assembly GCA_963805925.1). GTDB lineage: Bacteria > Acidobacteriota > Terriglobia > Bryobacterales > UBA6623 > CAMPKL01. Next base: position 174,205 of record CAWDWB010000009.1, on the reverse strand, counting down.
GTCGCCCGGCTGCTTGGTGATTACCGAGGCGATCGCGAAAGCGAACGGCACCATGAAGCCCACATAGCCCAGGTACAGCATCGGCGGGTGGATGGCCATCAGCGGATGCTGCAGCAGCGGGTTCAAGCCGTTGCCGTCTGGGATCGTCGCGATTTGCGGTCCCGACATGAGCACACGGAACGGGTTGGCGATAAACGCCACGATGCCCAGGAAGAAGCCTACGACAGTCATCGTGATCGCGACCACGTAGCTGATCATGTCCGCGTGCTTCTTGCGCGCGGTATAAACGGCGACGAAGGAATAGGTCGCCGCGATCCAGGTCCAGAAGAGCAGGGAACCTTCTTGCCCGCCCCACCAGGCCGTAAACTTATAAACCAACGGCTGGGTGAGACTGGAGTAGGAGGCGACGTAATTCAGACGGAAGTCGTTCGTCAGTACGGCTGTCAACAGCAAGCCAGCGGCAACCGTCGTCAGCGCCCAAACCGTCATCACGCCCCGTTGGGCGCTCAATTCAAGAAAGGAGTTGTTCCTCAGTCGCCCGACGATGCCTGCAAGGATTGAGTAGACGGCAACGCAAAAGCCGAGGACGAGGGCAAGGTAACCAATGTTTTCCATTCGACTCTCTGGTCGGTTGGCCTAGGACGAGGGTTCGGCCGAGGCGGTGTCATAAATCGGTTGCGCCCCTTTGCCCGGCGTGGACTCATACTTGGACGCGCACTTAGCCTGAATCTTACGAGCCTCAAATACGCCGTCCGTGCGAAGCTTTCCGTCGCACAGGGCTTGCGCGTTGTCACGGAACGTGTCCGGCAGAGGGTCGGTTCCCGTGTAAACCACGTTGAGTCGGCGAACCTCTTCCGATCCTTCTTCTTTCTGTAGGATCGTAAATTCAACCTGATTAGCCCGGCGAACGATCGAACTCGGTTCCACGTCGCCGCCCACGCGGATCGGTTTGCTGGCGGCGTCTTCCAGGTTGGCCAACTCTTCCAGGGTGACGTAATACGTCATGCTTTCTGAGATGCCGTCCATCGCCAGCCAGGCCAACGACCCAACGACGACCACGGTAATCAGCCCAAATTTCAACATGGAGTTCATAAATTCCTCGCAGGCCCAGGGGGCGGTCTCAGTATAGCGGCTCGCCCCGCCAGGGGCCAAACTCGCAGTGCCCTTAAGAATGGACGATTTTGAGGCCGAAATGGTGACAGGAAATCTCCATTCTCTTCTGCAGATAGAAGCGGTGCGCCTCAAACCGTTGCACTCCCGAGTCGAGGTGCAACTCCGCCAGGCCGTTGTCTCGGCAGTAGTCGACCAGCCAATCGAGCAGCAGGCCGCCGTATCCTTGCGAACGATGCGCCTCATCCGTGACCAAGTCGTCCACATAGACGAATCGGCCCCAAGCGAGGTTGTCGCCGACTCGAAAACCGGCTACCGCCGCCGGCTGGCCATCGACCACGGCCGCCAGCAACTGATATCCCTGGCGCCTTTGGAGCGCAACCCGCTCCACAAAGTCCGCCTCGCTGAGATGAGACCTCAGCTGACGCATCACCGCAAAGCACTCGGCTGTGCGTATTCCATCTGGAATCAATTCGATAACGGCTTCGGACACTCGATTTCCTCTGGAGGGCTCTGCCCGCATGGGCCCAGCATAGCTCCTTGATGATTCTCCTTGAAAACGGCGTAGCGCAGTGATACTGTCAGGCCAACCGACGTACTCATACCTACAGCTTATTCGCAACGGCCGGGCCGCGATCAGCTCGGCATCACATCAACCTGCAACCCTCGGAGGTGCGAGATGTTCGACGCGGTAGAAGAAAGAAAGGGCGGAATGCCCTGGGTTATTGTAGGCGGTTTGGCAGCTTTTGTAGCCTTGCTGGGCGCAGGCTACTACATGATCACTTAGCACTCGGCACTCTATAGGCCGAACGCTTCACAATAGAGCAACGTCGCGATCGTCTTCGCGTCACGGATGTCGCCCTCGCGGGCTGCCTTAAGTGCGTCATCCCAGGCGAGCCAATGCTGCTCGATGATTTCGTAGGGCTCAGGCGCGGCGACCCCCGGGGTCAACTCTTCGGCGAGGAAGGCGTACATGCGCTCGGTCGAGAATCCGGGTGCGGAGTAGAAGTCGGTTAACGGCGTCCATTGTGCGGCCCGGTAGCCGGTCTCTTCGGCCAATTCGCGTTGGGCCGTCTCCAGCAGCGTTTCGTTCCCGTCGCAGCGCCCTGCCGGCAGTTCCAACAGTTCCTGGCGTACCGGCAGCCGGTACTGCCGGACGAACAGCACTCTACGTTTCGAATCCCGCGCCAGCATCACGGCTGCCGGCAGGTTGTGGACGATCTGCCGGTCCAACACGGCGCCGGAAGGATGTTCGGCGCGGTCGTGGGTCACCCGGAAGATCTTTGTCTCCATGACCGGCTTGGAAGTCTTGAGTTCGTAGCCCGGCACGGCGTCCCTCCTTCAAGTAGAACGAGGGCGCTGGATCAGCGCCCTCGTTTCAAGTTCGTGAATCCACAGACGGGTTAAAGCGTCTTCAGATAAGCGACGAGCGCGGTCTTCTCTTCCGCGGTCAAGATGCTTTCATAGGCAGGCATACCGTTGCCGCCTTGGTTGATGACCGCCATGATGTTCTCGGTGGTGGCTTCCTTGCCGCTGGGCAGTTTGCCGTTCTTGATGCCAGCCAGGCCCGGACCAACCTTGCGGTCGGCGCTGTCGGCGTTGTGGCAAACGGCGCACTTCGACCCGAACGCGGTCGCTCCATCGGAAACGTCGTCGGCCATCGCCGCGAAAGGTACTACCAGTGCGAGCGCCGCCGCGCCGATAAAGAGTCTTGCAGATAGCTTCAAATCGTGTTCCTCCACTGGACGCTAATCCAGTTTCCTTATATTACTCAAACCGGGGCGCTTCACGCCGGATAGCCGACACTATTGGGACGAGCGGGGAGCGAATTATGTTTCCGCCGATCTCGCCGCTCCCTATTCTTCCATGTGCGCCGGAGTGACTACCGCCGCGTGTCTGGTTGCTGGGCCAGTTTGCAAAGATTTGTTGTCCAGCGGAGACGAGAATCCGTTAACCTGTGTGCGATTCGCATCTCAGATCGCACTTCGCGCGCAGTTCTAGAGCTGGCAATAGGAGCAAATGGCGAAAAAAGCGGCAACCGCCAAAGCTGGCGCCTCGCGTAAGGCCTCCAAAACCTCCGCAAAGAAAGCGGCCGCGAAGCCCGCTCGGAGCGCATCACAGCCAAAGAAGGCCGCTCCCAAGAAAGCGGCTCCAGTCAGGAAGGCGGCCAAGGCTGCGGCCCCTGAGGTGAAGAAGGTTGCCCGCAAGCGTGCGGCGTCTTCCGCTCGACCGCTCGACGGGTTGATCGTCGTGGAAATTGGAGGCGGTATTGAAGCCGCCGCGGCCGGCGCCATCTTGGCTGTCTTCGGCGCTCGGGTGATCAAGATCGAGCCGCCGTCTTCCGGTGATGCAGAGCGCACAGCCGAACCGTTGGTCGGCGGAGTCGGCGCCGACTTCCTCATGTTGAATCGGGGCAAACAAAGCGTCGCCTTGGACGCCGAGTCCAAAAAGGGTCGGGACGCCTACCTGGCCATCGCGCGCAAGGCCGATATCGTTATTGACGGCGCCGGCTACGGCGTCCTCGACCGGGCGGGAATCGGCTACAGGGCGCTGAGCAAGATCGCCGCCCAACTGATCTACGTGGCTATATCCGGATATGGCCAGAGCGGTCCGCTGGCTCAGGCCGCCGGTACGGAGATCAACCACCTGGCATTTGCCGGCGCGTTGGAACTGTTTGGAGGGGCGTCGGGACTTCCCTCGTTGCCGGGGGTATTGCTCGGACCGATCGCGGCGGGCGCTTTCCCTGCCGTCATCGGAACGCTGCTGGCTCTGCAGGCCCGCAATGCCAGCAGTAAAGGGCAACTCGTTGACGCCGCCATCGTGGACGGCTTGATGGGCGTCCTCGCGCTGAACCTGGCTCAATACTCGGCTTCTAAGCTCAAACCCCGCTACGGCAAGGGCCGCTTCTACGGCCAATACGCCTGTTACCAGCTCTATCCTGCCCGCGGCAGCCACTGGGTCGCCGTCGGAGCCGTCGCTCCGAGCTCCTGGGAGCTTCTCTGTAAGTTGCTAAAAAGAGAAGACTTAATAGCAGATCAGTACGCCGACGAAGACCGCCAACAAGTACTGATCGCCGAGCTGACCCGCATCTTTCAGCGCAAAGAAGTCCGCGAGTGGATGGAGATATTCGCCGGTCAGGACGTTTGCGTGACCCCACTTCGCGGCGTCGCCGGGGCGGCCCACGACGAGCATCTGATCGAGCGGCAAACCATCGTCTCTCTCAAAGGTCCCGAAGGTCCCTTCGCCCAACTCGGCGTCTTTCCTAAGCTGTCCGAGACGCCCGGCGCACTGGGCGGGGACATTCCCGCGCTGGGCGAACACACTGCCGCGGCGCTCGAATCCGCCGGCGTTTCCAAGAAGGACATCGACGCCCTCATTAAGGCCAAGATCGCCGGCGTCCTCAAATAAGCCTCAAAGCTTCAGCTTTACTTCCGATATGAGCGTGAACGCGGGAATGGATTCCCGCGCATTCATCACCTCAACCAAGGAAGGAAGACATGGCTGGATTTTCAATTGTCACGAACATCAACTCACTGATCGCTCAGGAAAACTTAGGCAAGACCAACTTCGCTCAGCAGCGTACGATTCAACGCCTGACCTCCGGTCTGCGTATCAACTCCTCTGCGGACGACGCTGCTGGTTTGGCTGTCGCCAACCGGTTCCGCTCCGATATTGCCGTCTTGCAGCAGGGCGTACGAAACGCCGCTGATGGTCTGTCGACGCTGCAAACGATTGACGGCGGTTTGAACAACGTTTCGCTGCTGCTCGATCGCGGGCGAACTCTGGCGACGCAATCGGCCTCCGGCACATTTACCGGCGACCGCAACGCCCTGAATTCCGAGTTTCAGTCGGTCATCGAAGAAATCAACCGGCAAGCGCAGTCCATCGGTCTCGATCCCGGCGGACAGTTCAACGCCGCCCTACAGGTCTTCATCGGCGGCGGCCGCGCCAACAACGGCATCTCGGAAACATCCAACGGCGCCGTTTCCATCGATTTATCGAACTCGGCGGTTAGCGGCGGCCGCCTCGGCCTAGAAGGCGTACGAGCACTGGGCGGCACGGAGGGAACGACCGATATCGGCAATAGTTCCACGACCAGCGTCGAGAACATTCTTGCTGACGCGACCAACACGACTTCCCTCGGCACCGCTGGCTTCACTGAGTTCAAATTCAGCGGGCCCGGTTTCTCGGACGATGGTTCCGCGACGTTGGCGGTCAACCTGAGCGGCGTGGTCGACTCTTCGACGTTGGCTGCAGCCATCAACAGCGCCATTGAAGGTTTCACCGCCTCTTCCGCAGCGGGAGAATCCTTCAAGGGAGCCGCAATCCAAGCCGTCATCAATACGGACACGACCGGCAAGAAGCAACTGGCCTTCACATCCAGCACGGCGGCTTTCCAAGTAAAGGCGGGCGACCAGTTGGCGAACGCCTTGCTTGGCAACTTCGACTCCGGCGGCCCCGCCGGCGCTAGCCTCGATGTCACCCGTACCGGCGCCGTCAGTGCGACTACCGCTGCTGCAGCCGACGTCATCTCGGTTGTGTTGAATGGCGGCGGTCTGCTGAGCCCGCAAACGGTTTCGTACACGGCGACCATCGGAGACGACCAAGCGACGGTTGTCGCCGGCCTGCAAGCGGCCATCGCAGCCAATACGGCGCTTTCCGACGCCGGTTTCTCCGTTACCGAAACGGGCGGCCAAGCTAGCTTCACCAACAGCAAAGGCGAAAGCTTCCAGGTACGCGTGGTGGGTGACGCCAGCAATGTGTTGGGATTCGGCGCCGCCGAACTAGGCGATTCCGCCGAAGCGACCTACAACACCATCACCACAGCCTATACTGCGCCGGCGGCGGGATCCACGGCAGACTTCCAGATCCTGCTCGAAGGCGCAGAGACGGCCCAAACCTTGAGCATCACTGTTGCCTCAGCCGCGACGATTCAAGACACGGTCGATGAGATCAACGCGGCCATTGCGAACAACACCACGCTGTCCGGCGCTGGCTTGATCGCGCAAGTATCCGGCACCGATATCGTCTTTGAGACGACCACCAACGGCGGCGGCGGCAACTTTGTCATCTCCGCCAACGAAGACGACACAAACCCATTGACGGACTTCACGGACGCCGGAGCTACTGGCGTCGTCCTCGACCCGGGTACGCTCGGCGAAGGCACGGGATTGGTGGAATCCACCATCCTGTCCGGAGGTGCACAGTCAACGGGCGCGGCGAACGCCAATCCGATTTCTTTCAGCAGCCTGTCGAACGGCAACGACGTTCAGAATCTGGTCGTCACAGCCCAAGACGACGCGGGCGCCGTCAAGTCGGTGAATATCAATCTCAATAACAGCAATGCCTTGACTGTTGATCAAGCGGTCAACGCGATCAACGACGCTTTGCAGGCATCCAATGACGCGACCTTGCAGCAAATTGTTGCCGTCAAGGAGCGTAATGGCACGGGCACGGAAGGCATCCGCTTCATCGCCAACCTGCCGCTAGGCTTTAGCGTCGGCGTGGGCGATCTCGCCAACAATCACGGGGTCGCCAACGATACCGGCGGCGGAGACAGCTTGCTGCAAACTTCGGGTGCCTTGACAGGCGGCTCGGTTGCGGATATCTCTTCGCGAGAAAACGCCGAAAACGCCGTCACGCTGCTAGCTGCTGCGGTTTCGATCCTCGGTACCTTGCAGGCCAACGTCGGTCGCGGTCAAAATCGGCTGCAGTTCGCCATCGGCCTGGCAACGACCCAGGTCACTAACCTCTCGGCCGCAGAGAGCCGCATTCGCGATGCTGACCTGGCGTCCGAAGCGGCTAACCTGACGCGGACGAGTATTGCCCAGCAGGCCGGCGTCGCCGCACTTGCTCAGGCCAACTCTGCGCCCCAGGCCGTCCTGGCGTTACTCCGAGGCTAAGTTACGGCTTAGGCCTTCGGCTCACTCTGCCCGTCCGGTTCGCCGGACGGGCTTTTTTATTTCCGGTTAGCTCTGTTCCAGCTGCTTGAGCAATTCGGGGACGACTTCGAACAAATCGCCCACGACGCCGTAATCGGCGATCTCGAAGATCGGCGCTGACTCGTCGGTGTTGATGGCGGCAATCACTTCCGAACCCTTCATCCCGACCAGATGTTGAATCGCTCCGGAGATGCCCAGCGCCAAGTACAACTTCGGCTTCACCGTCTGCCCCGAACTGCCTACTTGGCGATCGAGCGGCAACCAGCCGCTGTCGCAGATAGGCCGCGATGCCGCGAGCTCCGCTCCCAGCGCGTCGGCCAACCGCTGAGCGAGGGCGATGTTCTCCGGGTCCTTGATGCCCCGTCCGATCGACACAATGCGCTCCGCCGACGACAGATCCGCCGCGCCCGCTGCCTCGCGATACGGCTCTGCAGGATGAACCCGTATCGATGCCTCATCCAACTCGATCGCCAGAGCCTGAATCGGTGCGGGGGAGTCGGCGCGATTGGCGTCTGCCGCGAACGCCCCCGATTGTACTGACAGCAGCCGCGGCGCCTCGCCGGCCAATGCGAAGTCCGCGTTTAGCTTGCCTTGAAAAACCTGCTTCACAAAAATCGGATCGTCGCCGTCCATCCGCATGCCCGTGCAGTCGCTCAGGAACGCTCGTCCCAACGCCGTAGCCAATTTTGGCCCGTAATCGCGCACCTGATAGGTATGCGGAAAAACGACGTACTGCGGGTCTAGTTCGCTCAACGCCTGCTTGAGAGCAGCGCAAAAACCGTCCGCCGTGTAGGCGCCCAATAGAGCATGCTCCGCAGCGGCAACTTGGGTTACGCCGCGTGCCGCCGTCTCGGCAGATCGCTCGCTCAACGATGCGCCGATCACCAGGCAGCTTAGCGGCAGGCCCAATTGTCCAGCCAACTCACGCCCCGCCGCCAACGCCTCCCAGCTCATCGGATGAAAGTCCCCGGCGTGGGTCAACTCGGTGACGACCAGGACGCTCATAGGACCTTCGCCTCACGCAGCTTCGTCAGCAATTGAGCCGCTTGTTCCGCTGGCGTTCCCGTGAGCAACATGCCTGCCTTCTGCTTGATTGGCGCATATAGCCGCCGCACTACGAGGGCGGGCTTGACCGCCGCATCCAGATCGGCAAGCGTCAGCCGATCGAGCGGCTTATTCTTGGCCTTCTTAATGCCCATCAGCGTCGCGTAGCGCGGCTTGTTGATGCCGGACTGGATCGTTAACAGCGCGGGCAACGGCAGTTGCAGCCGCTGAAACCAGCCCGCCTCCAACTCGCGCTTCGCGTCCAACGTCTTGCCGTCGGTCTTCAATTCCACAATGAGGGTCGCGTGAGGCAGTCCCAGTAACTCGGCCAGTACGACGCCGGTTTGTCCGAAGCCTGCGTCATCGGACTGTAAGCCCGTCAATACCAGATCGGGAGATTCCTTGCGAATCGCGGCCGCCAATGCCGTTGCAGTCGCCAACGGCTCGGCGACGCCGGCGAATAGATCGTCTTCAATGAATATGCCGCGATCCGCTCCTTTGGCCAGAGCATCGCGAATCGCCGTGGTGTTGTTTGCCGCGCCCGCCGTGATCGCCACGACTTCCGCGGAATGCTCGTCCTTGAGCCGCAGGGATTCTTCGAGCGCGTAGGAATCGGGTTCGTTGGTCTCGAACTCCGCTTGGCTAAGATCAAGACCGACCCCATCCGCACTGATGCGCAGAACAGAGTCCTTGGATGGCGTCTGCTTCATGCAGACGACGATCTTCATCTCCCGCTCCTAGTTCGATTCGTAGCGCTTGAAAACGAGGGCGCCGTTGGTGCCCCCAAATCCGAAGGAGTTGCTGAGCGCATAACGCATCTCCATCTTCCGCGACTTGCCCGGTATGTAGTCGAGATCGAATCCTTCGTCCGGATTCTCCAAGTTCATGGTCGGCGGCGCGATCTGATCACGCAACGCGAGAGCCACGATGCCCGCTTCCAACCCGCCGGCGCCGCCAAGCAAATGCCCGGTCATCGATTTAGTGGAACTGATCGCGACTCGCGAGGCGCCCTCGCCGAAAACTCGCTTCACTGCCGTCGTTTCGATCCGGTCGCCGACCGGCGTCGACGTCGCGTGCGCGTTGACATAGTCAACGTCTTCCGGCTGAATACCGGCATCCTTGATGGCGTTGCGCATGACGCGGAACGCCCCATCGCCGTCCTCGGACGGCGATGTGATGTGATACGCATCGCCGCTCATGCCGTAGCCCACGATCTCCGCCACGATCGGCGCGCCGCGGTCGATCGCATGCGAAAGTTCCTCCAGTACGAGCACGCCGGCGCCCTCGCCGATCACAAAGCCCGCCCGGTCCCGGTCCCAAGGCCGGCAGGCCCTCTCCGGCGTGTCGTTGAAGCTAGTCGCAAGCGCCTTCATGTTGCCGAAGCCGCCCACGCTCATCGGCGTGATCGCCGCCTCCGCGCCGCCGCAGATCATCACGTCCGCGTCACCGCGCGTGATCAATCGGAACGAGTCGCCGATCGAGTGCGCGCTCGAAGTGCACGCTGTCGCGGTCGCCGAGTTGGGCCCTTGAGCCCGCCAGCGAATCGACACATGCCCGGAAGCGAGATTGATGATCGTGGCAGGAATAAAGAACGGCGAAATCTTGCGCGGCCCGCCTTCCATCAGGTTGCGATGCTCGCGTTCGATCACGTCGAAACCGCCGATGCCGCTGCCGATATAGACGCCGCCGCGTTCCCCGAGCTCCGTGCCTTCGGCGAATCCAGCCGCCTTCATGGCGAACTCGCTCGACGCCAAGGCGAAGAAGATGAAGCGTCCCATCTTCTTCAAGTCCCGCTTGTCGACGAAGTTCAGCGGATCAAAATTCGGGACTTCTCCCGCGATCTTGCAAGCGAACCCTTCGGTGTCGAAATGAGTGATGTTACGGATGCCGTTCGTCCCGGCCTGAATGGCTTGCCATGACTCTTCCGTGCCGATCCCGACAGGGCAGGTGAGTCCGACGCCTGTTACGACTACTCTGCGCAATTGTTGAATCCCCACGCGCTGCAGAACGCCCGGGAGCTACTCTCCATCCTCGCCGCTGAGGTCCGCGTTCTCGTTGATGTACTTGATCGCGTCCGAGACGGTGCGAAGCTTCTCTGCTTCTTCATCCGGAATGTCGATGTTGAACTGCTCTTCAAAAGCCATGATCAACTCAACGATGTCTAGCGAGTCGGCATTGAGGGTCTCGACGAAAGAGGCCTCGGGGGTGACCTCCGACTCTTCGACGCTCAACTGCTCGCAAATGATTTCTTGAACTTTTTTCTCGACGTCCATTGGTCCTCCAGGGCCAAGCGAACCTTGATTCTATCCATGCCCTTTCGGCATTAGCAAGCAGCAAGATGGCCCTGATGATTAGTACTTGCGATGGACCGCCAGCACGCGGCCCTGTATCTCCACGTTGGCCGCGGGCACAATGATCGGATTCATGGTTGAATTCGCAGGTTGCAGCCGTACCCTGTCTTCGCCTTCTCGGTAGAAACGCTTCAACGTCGTCTCAGATCCATCGACCAATGCTACGACGATTTCGCCGTTGCGCGCCCGGTCCGTCTTCTCGACCAACACGTAGTCGCCGTCCATGATGTGATCTTCGATCATCGACTCGCCGCGAACTTCCAAGGCAAACGTTTCTTTGGCTCCGGCGAACTGCGAGAACGACAACGTTTCTTGGTTCGAAAACGATTCGATGGGCATGCCTGCGGCGATCACGCCCAATAGCGGCATCTCCAACGATCCACTCTGCCGCGATTCCACGTCGGAGCGATGAATGCGCTGCTCGCGGCGATACTTCGGCGTGACCTCTAGCGCACGGCTCTGGTTAAAGCTCCGCTTGAGGTAGCCCTTGGACTCCAAAGCCGTCAGGTGCTTGTGGACCGTGGCGATCGACGCCAATCCCAAACCCTCGGCCAATTCTTCGAAGCTTGGCGCGTACTCGTTCTCGGCGATGAACTCGGCGATAAAGTCGAGTACCTGTTTCTGTCGAGGTGTTAGTGCCATGAACCGCTCCTTTCGCCCTCTATTCTAGGCGAAGAAACGGGGAAGTACAAGCCCTTTCAGCGACTTACCTGTAGATCTTTCGGAATGTACTTGGGCGTTTGGCCGGCAGCGGTGATCAACTCGTAGAACAGCGCGCCGGCCTTGTCGATCGGGATGGCGTCGGAAATTTGGGTCGGCGTGCGACCGCGGGCGTCCTCCGGGTCGAGCTCAGCGCCCTTCGAAGCGAGGAAGCTGATCACATCGCAGATTTCTTCCTGCGTCGCCCGGCCAGAGGTGCCGCTTACGCTCTGATGCATAACCGTCGTTCCCTGGTCGGTCTTTGCCAGGACGTTCGGGTCAAGACTGTAAGCGTACTCGACTACAGGCAAGTTTGCGCTGGCGACAGAGTTAATCAGCAAGGTCGAGCCGTCCTGCGCCTTCACGCTCGGATCGGCGCCGCCCGCGACCAACGCCTTCATGACGTCCAGGTGACCGGCGTTCGCCGCGAGGAGCAGGGGGGTACTGCCGCCGGCGGGTCCAAACCGAAACCGTCGCCCGGTGTCCTTCTGTTCCGCGGTCTTGGCATTGGGGTCGGCCCCGTGCTCCAACAGCTGATTCACAAGCTCGACGCTGCCGTTTTGAGCGGCGGTATGCAGGGGCGTCATGCCGCCGCGATTAGCTGCTGTTACGTCGGCCCCGCCGTCGATTAGCGCTTCGGCGGCCTCAACGTTCTGGTACGCCGTTGCGGCCATCAGGACGCTGCTGCCGCCGGGCAAGATAAGCTGCGGGTCAGCGCCTGCAGCCAACAGCACAGCCACCGACTCGGCATCGTCTTTCGTTGCCGCAAAAGCCAAAGCCGAGAACCCGCCCGTGGATTTGGCGTGGACGTCCGCGCCGTTCTCAATGAGCAAGCGCACCGTGTCTGCGTGCTTCTCCGCCGCCGCCCACATCAGGGCCGTCTGTCCTTCTTTGTCCTCTGCGGCGTTGACGTCGGCTCCGCCTTCCACAAGTCCCTTGACGGCCTGCATGTCGCCCACGCGCGCTGCCAGCATCAGCGCCGTCTCGCCGTTCAATCGCGCTGATTTGGCGTCTGCTCCAGCGGCCAGCAGCTTTAAAACAAGAGCGCCGTCTCCGTTCGAGGCAGCCAGTGTCAGCGGGGAGTCACCGTACTCGTCGGCTACGTTGACGTTCGCGCCGGCCTTCAGCAGTAACTCGGCCGCATCGGAATCATCGATAAAGGCCGCCCAGGACAGCGCCGTCGCCCCATCGGGTTGGGGGGCGTTGACGTCAACGCCCTCAGCGATCAATCGCTGCACCTCGTCGTGACGACGCTCCCGGACCGCATCAATCAGCGACCCGTCGCCTAGGCTTGCAACCGCCAGCGCCGAATGCGCCAACAGTAGTCCGACTCCGATCAGTACGCTCCGCGGCATAGACTCTCCCTAGACGTTGGCCAGTTTCAGCTCGCCGGTGCTGTCGCCCAACTTGTCCAACGGGACGTTCGCCTTATCCAGCATCGTGAGCAGCAGGTTGGTCATTGGCGTTTCTTCTTCAAAGCGCAAATGCCGTCCGGTCTTGAGCTTTCCGGCCGCGCGGCCTGCCATCACTAGCGGAAGATTGGTGTGCAGGTGCTTGTTGCCGTCGCTGATGCTGCTGCCGTAGAGCAACATCGAGTGGTCGAGCAGGCTGCCGTCGCCATCTTCGGTCGAACGCATGCGATCCAACATGTATGAGAACAACTCCACGTGGTGTTGGTTGATCATGATCACCTTGGCGATCTTCTCCGGATCGTTTTGGTGATGCGTGCATGAGTGATGGCCGTCCGGAACTCCGATGTACGGGTAGCTCAGGTTACTGCCCTCGCGCCCCATCATCATCGTGAACACGCGCGTGAGGTCGGCCTGGAAGGCTAAGACCTGCAAATCCATCATCAGCTTGGCGTGGTCGGCGTACAGCTCGGGAATACCCAGCGGGCGAGCCATCTGCGGCAGGCCGGCCGTTGCCTTCTGCTCTTCCGCGCGTTGAATGCGCCGCTCGACGTCGCGAACTGAGTCCATATATTGCGCCAGCTTGTTCTTGTCGCGAGAATCCAGACCGGGCGTCAGCCGGGCGGTCTCTTCGCTTACGAAGTCGAGAATGCTGCGCTGCTCGCGCATGCGGCGCATGCGAATGGCCGGGTCGGTTGTCTCGCCGAACAGGCGTTCGAACACGCGCCGCGGATTGTCCTCGATGGGAATCGCCGTGGTCGCGTTGCTCCAAGAGACCGTGTTCGTATAAGCGCAGCTATAGCCGGAATCGCATCCGCCAGCCGTCGAGGGCTCTTCCAGACCGAGTTCCAGAGAAGCGAATTGCGTGTACTTGCTGAGTTCCCGGGCCGCGATTTGGTCGGCCGAGACGCCGCTGTGGATGCCCGAGCCTTCCGTCTTCACCGGGTGAACGCCGGTGAGCCAGGTTGCGCCGGCGCGGGCATGATCGCCGCCGCCGTCGCCCAGCGATCGCCCGTTCAATTGCGCGAGGCCGCTAAGAACGTTCAAGTACTCGCGGTGCGGCGCTAGGGCTTTCATCGTCGGCGCGAACTCGAAGGCGGCGCCTTCTCCCTTGGGTGTCCATTCACCGGCGAGGTCCATGATGCCGCAAGGAGCGTAGACGAAGCCCATGCGAATCGCAGGCTCGGCGACTTTGTCGAGCGGACCCGCCATCGCCGGCGTCATCGCATCGAGCAAAGGCAGGGCAAGGGTAGCTCCTACTCCCCGTAGAAATGTGCGTCGGGGCAGTGCCTTCTTGGTGATCATCATGGTGCTAAGTTCCTCCTCATCTGAAAGGGAGCGCTCTCGACGACGCCCAGAATGAGGTCGTCCATCTTGTAATCATTCTTGGCCGTCTCGCTCAAGATCGAGCGCACGACTGGCCGGTCATAGTACTCCAGGCCTCGGCCCAGAGAATAAATCATCAACTTCTCAATCGCCGTCGAAACAAAATCGTCTCGGCGGTCGCGAACCAGCAACTCGCGGAGACCTGCGGGTCCGTCAAACGCAGAGCCGTCGGGCAACGTGCCCGCGGCGTCGATCGGCAACCCGTCATCATTGTCGCGCCATCGTCCGATCGCATCGAAGTTCTCGAGCGCCAGGCCGATGGGGTCCATGCGCGCGTGGCACGATGCGCAGACGGGGTTCGAACGATGCAGAGCCATCGCCTCGCGTAGCGTGTGCTTCTTGCCGTCATTCGTCGCCGCTTCTAAGGGCGGAACGTTCGGCGGCGGCGGCGGCGGCGGCGTGCCCAGCAGATTCTCCAGCACCCACCTGCCGCGCTGCACCACTGAGGTGCGGTTCGGGTACGAAGTCACCGTCAAAATGCTCGCCTGTCCCAGCAACCCGCGTCGGTTGGGGTCCTTCAACTCCACCCGCCGGAACTGGGAGCCGTAAACGCCGGAAATCCCGTAATGCTCAGCGAGCTGCTGGTTCAGATACGTATGGTCTCCATCCAACAACTCCATCACGCTGTGGTTCTCGCGGAGAACCTCGCCGAACAGCAGTTCCGTCTCGCGCTTCATCGCCGCCCGCAGGGCGACGTCAAACGAACCGAACTTCTCCGCGTCCGGAGTGACCTCATCCATCTTGCGCAGGTACAGCCACTGGCCGGCAAAATTCTTGACCAGCGAATCCGATCGCGGATCAGCCAGCATGCGGTGCACCTGGGCTTTCAAAACGCCGGGTTCTCGGAGCTTTCCTTGTTCGGCCAAACTCAGTAATTCTTCATCCGGGATGCTGCTCCACAAGAAGAACGACAGACGCGACGCCAACTCAAGGTCGCTGATGCGGTGCGCTCCGCCTGGCGTGGCGCCCTCCGGATCGCGCTCCACGCGGAACAAGAAGTTCGGCGATACCAACATTGCCTGCAACGCCCGCTGAATTCCTGCGTCGAAATCGCCTTCGCCGCGAGCGATCTGGTAGATGCCCATCAGCGGACTGACGTCGTCGTTCGTCACCGGACGGCGATAGGCTTTCCTGGCGAGATTCGAAAGAATGCGTCGCGCGCATGGTTCTTCATCCGCTGCCGATTTCGGCTGGCAGGTAAAGATCGCTCGCCGGCTCGGCGTGTCCCCAGGGCCAGTGATGTTGTATGGCCCCTCAATGTAGACGGCGACGACTTGGGGATCCGGTCCCTTCACTTCCAACTCTTCCAGCTTGACGCGCTTGCCGTCGAAACGAACGTCAAAGGAGGCCGTCTTGGCCGCCGCTCCGCCTGTTGCTGGGGGAGGTCCCCCGCCGCGACGTCCAGGTGAAGCCATCTCTGGAATCGCCCCGCTCGCGAAGAACGTCGCGCCAACGGTATGCTTGCCCGCCTTGACCGGCATGCGTAACTCGTAGGGCGGGTTTTCACCCTCGTTTTGCCGCTGCAGGTCCAGCTTGATCACATACTCAGCGTCAACCGGGAAGTAGTAAGACACGGACATGCCGCCGCGTGATCCGAACGGCAGGTCGTCGCTGACTCGCTGGATTTTCAACTGCTCCGTGCCCCGGCGCTCCATCCGCCAGTCTGCCTGACCGGGTTCGATGTCGGTAGAGCCAACGGCCAAGCGGCTGACTTTGCGGGCGACCGACATGTATCGCTCTAGCAGACGCGGAGAAAACGAAAGCACGTCCGCGATGTTGTCGAAACCGTACCCCGTATCGTCGGCCGGCAACTCTTCCTGTGCATCCACGTCAATCGCCAGCAAATCACGTACCGCATTGGCGTACTCGTTGCGGTTGAGCCGGTGTATTACCGGTCTGCCTGGATCTGGGTTGGCGGCCGCCGCGTGGTCTAGCGCCGATTCCAAAGCCGAGGTGAACGTTTTCGCCGTCGCATCGTCCGGACGCGGCATGCCGGTCGGCGGCATTTGGCCACTACCTACCTTCCGCAGGACCTTCTCCCATGTCGCGCCGTCCGCGCTGACATTCTTCGGGTCCAGGGACGAGAGCGTGACATTAGCCGTACGGTTCGAATCGTTATGGCAGGCGATGCAGTACTGATCGAGCAGTGCCCGCGATAAGGCCTCGCCATGCGCGGCAGGCGCGCCAACGCCCAACGCCACCAATGCCCCGCCGGCTGCCGACAACAGAAAAGTCCTCAAATCACACACGGTTTTCACAACTATTTAGACGCCCCCCGGGGTCTGATTGTAACAGACGGATTGCAGAAAACCCGTGATTGTAAAGGCGTTTACGCCCCTTGAGCCCCAGCTATGGGCGAAACGATACCGAGCTTCTTGCTAACCGAATAACGATCAGAACGTCCTACCGTATAGCCCTACGATGACCCACAGCGAATCGTGGCCGCTCCCGCGATTTGTACGCTTCGTCGCCTACAGTCCCGGTGTCTAGCTGGACAATCCGCCCAGAGTCGCTACCATGTCCTTGACGACGGTGCTGCCGCTGGGCGCCGCTTCCGGCTAGCCGTTGTCGTCCAGGAGAACGGAATGATCAAGAATCTACTGACCTGCGCGGCCGTTGCCGTGCTCGCCGCCTCATCTTTGCCCGCCCAGCAGCCCAGTCCGGCGGCGGAGGCGTCGACTTCGATCAACGGCAAGGCCGTCACTATCAAGTACAACTCGCCGTCAGTCCGCGGCCGCCAAATATTCGGACCCGGCGGGCTCATCTCGCATGACCCCAACTATCCGATCTGGCGCGCCGGAGCCAACCCCGCAACCGCGCTTCACACCGAACTCGACCTTAAGATCGGCGATCTCGACGTCCCGGCGGGAGACCATACCATCTACGTCTCCCTCGAAGACGTCGACCAATGGGTGCTCGTCATCAATAATCAGACGGGCCAGTGGGGGCTCACCTACGACAAGGCCCAAGACCTCGGTCGCACCAAGATGACCATGAGCAAGCCGGCCGCAAAGGTCGAGAGCCTGAAATACACGCTCACTCCCAACAAGCTCGAACTGGCCTGGGACGGCTACGTCGCTTCCGTGCCCTTGGCCGCCAAGTAGTCGCAGTTCGCGGAAAGAACCGAACGGCAGCCCATCGCGGCTGCCGTTTTCGTTTTTGCCGAATCGTTAAGGGCGCTGCACCGAAGATCGCCGGGGTCGCATGCTACACTCCCGCACAATCATGCGCCTCTCTAGAGCCCTTTTCGCCCTGCTGATCGCAGCGTTGTCCCTGTCTGGGATCGAACCCGTCCCCACCGAGATCCTGCCGCAGGCCATCCCGGGCGCTAGGCCGCGCAACGTCGTCTTCATCCTCGCCGACGACCACCGCTACGACGCCATGAGCTTCATGGGGCACCAGTTCGCCCGCACCCCGCAACATGGACGCGATGGCCGCCAACGGCGTGCACCTCAAGAACGCCTTCGTCACCACGTCGCTCTGCTCGCCCAGCCGGGCCTCGATCCTCACCGGCCTCTACACCTACCGCCACCGGGTCATCGACAACCAACGCGCCATCCCCGACGGCACCGTCTTCTTCCCGCAGTACTTGCAGAAGGCCGGCTACGCCACCGCCTTCATCGGCAAGTGGCACATGGGCGGCGTCAGCGACGATCCCCAACCCGGCTTCGACCACTGGGTCAGCTTCCGCGGACAGGGCAACTACCTGCCGCCCAGCCCGATTACACCCTCAACGTCGACGGCGAGCGCGTGCCGCAGAAGGGCTACATCACCGACGAACTGACCGACTACGCCGTCGACTGGCTCGACAAGCAGATCCGGCAGCAACAAGCCCTTCTTCCTCTACCTCTCGCACAAGGCGGTGCACGCCAACTTCACTCCTCGCCGAACGCTACAAGGGAACGCTTAGCGAACTGCCGTATACGCCGCCCGGCCACGCAAGCCGACACGCCCGAGAACTACCGCAACAAGCCCCGCTGGCTGCGCGACCAGCGCAACAGCTGGCACGGCGTCGACTTCCCCTATCACAGCGACCTCGACATCGAGCAGTACTACAAGAGCTACTGCGAAACGCTGCGCGGCGTCGACGACAGCGTCGGCCGCATCATGGACCAGCTCAAAGCACATGGGCGTCTACGACGACACGCTGGTCATCTACATGGGCGACAACGGCTTCATGTTCGGCGAGCACGGCCTCATCGACAAACGCGTCGCCTACGAGACCTCCATCCGCGTGCCGATGCTCATGCAGTGCCCCGATCTGTTCGAAGGCGGCACGGTCGTCGAGCAGGTCGTCGCCAACATCGACATCGCCCCGACCAGTCATGGCCGCCATGGGCTTGCAGAAGCCTCCGCACATGGACGGCGCAAGCTTCCTCCCGCTGGCCCAAGGCCAGACAGATCCCCTGGCGCGACTACTTTCTCTACGTCTATTACTGGGAGAAGAACTTCCCGCAGTCGCCCACCGTCTTCGCCCTGCGCGGCGACCGCTACAAATACATCACCTACTACGGCCTCTGGGACGCCGACGAGCTCTACGACCTCCAGGCCGACCCCAACGAGATGCACAACCTGCGCTTCGACCCGGCCTACCGCGAAACCATCACCGAAATGGAAACCCGCCTCTACGACATGATGGACGACCTCGGCGGCTCCGAAATCCCCCTCAACCGCCCCCGCGGCAACTCCAACAACATCCGCCTCCGCAGCCGCGGCGGCCAGCACGGCGCCGACTTCCCCGCGCCCCTAGTCGTCGACGAACCGCCCAACCGCAACGCACAATAACCCCGCCGCCAGGACTGAAGTTGCCGCCGCCAGGGACTGGCTCGCGTTTCCCAGTTGAAGCCGATACCTATCTGAACCCTTGCGGAAACGCGTGCCTTCCCCTATAGCCGTCCCCGCGACCAAGCCCTCAAGCGTCCCAAATCCGAGACCACCAGTCCCGCATTCGCCGCTCTCCTCGCGCGAATCCGTATAATCTCCTGTGTTCTGCAGTGGCACGGGACGTGCCTATCCAACGCCAAGATGCTCGGCGAAATCATCGAGACCTCCGCTTCGGCGCGCGCAAGTTAACCCGCTCCCGGCTTCACCATGTCGCCATCATGAGCTCGCCCTCGGCATCGGAGCCAACGCCGCATTTCAGCTTCATCGACGCCATCCTGCTCAAGACCCTTCCCGTAGCAGATCCCGCCAGTCTGGTTGTCTTCGGCGAGGGCGAAGCCGGCGTTTCCGGGTCCAGGTTCTGCCGCAGAAGGACCCCTTCTCCTTCGAGCAACTCCAAGCTTTCGAGCAGCGGAAGGACATCTTCAGCTATGTCGCCGCCTCGCCGACTTTCATCTCGACGGTGGCTGTCGGCAATACCGGTCCAGTGACACGCTAGGGGGCAACTGATCAGCCGCGAGTACTTCGAAATTGGGGCATCGGACCGTTCGCCGGGCGCTGGATCACTCCCAGGATAATCTACCCTCCAGCGACGGACGTGTGGTCGTGCTCAGCTACGCCTACTGGCAACGGCACCTCAACGCTGATCTCCAGATCCTAGGCCAAACCATCACGCTGAAGACCAACCGTTTCAAATTGTCGGCATCGCTCCGCCTATTCCAAGGGCACTATCTCGATCAGCCTGCCGACATGTGGATCGCTCGCTGCCCAACCGACGATCACGCGGCGCCCCTCGATGTCAGTCCAGGTACACTCGAGCCACAGTACTCGCGCTACTGGCTTGAGATGCTTGGTGCCTCGCGCCCGGCGTCACTCTGCAACAGGCCGAGCAGTTCGTCAATGAAGAGATCCTCCGCGTGCAACGGGCAAGAGGCGGTAGCGAGCCGAAAGACTATCATCTGCCCCTAACGCCGGCCGGTCAGGGAATCTCCGCATTGCGCCGGAGTCTCGAGCGCGCCTCTCCTGCTGCTCTACGGCGCCGCTGCCCTGCTGTTGCTCATCGTCTGCGCCAACCTCGCGAACCTCTTGCTCGCCCGCGCCTCCGACCGGCGCGGCGAAATCGGCGTCCGGCTCTCTCTCGGCGCGGGCGCCTCCGCTTGGTTCGTCAGCTGCTTGCTGAGAGCGCGCTCCTTGGTGCCGCGGGCGCCGCTTTGGGCCTCGCCGTCGCCGCCTGGCTCATGCCGGTGATTCGCGGCATGATTGGCCAGATGCGCGGACCGAATCAGGTCGAAGACGCTCTTGATTATCGAGTCCTGCTCTTCGCCGCGCTCGTGATTCTTGCGGCCGTTCTGTTGTTCGGCTGTGCCAGGCCTGACTGTTGAGATGGGGAGAGAGTCGACATCGGCGCCCCTAGGGCGCCTCGATCAGCGCAGTCAGTCCTTAACAAACGGGAGCGCTCGTCGCCGGCCAGGCAGCCCTCTCCTTATTCCTGCTCTGCTGCACCGGATTGCTGCTGCAGAGCCTGTCGAGTTGCGCTCGGTCGATACCGGTATTGGACTGAAATCTCTATTATTTTGACCCGGTGTGATACCGCAACCTAAGAACCGAAGCCCTCCGCACAGCGTCATGGAACGGGTGGCCGCTTCCCTGGGGTCGTAGCGGTCGCCTCTCGTCGGCTCCGCGCCGATGAGCGGTCACTTCAGTCGTCACGCAGCCGAGTGCCAGCTAGACGAGCTGCAGACGAGTAATGAACGGGATTTACGAACATGTCCCTAGGTACTTCGATGCCTCCAAATTCCCCACTTCGCTGGGCGCCTCTCCGATGCCGCCGACCGCGATTCAGTAGGCGTCGTCAGCCAAGCCTCGTCGCACGCTTCGTCCCCAATAAGGCCCCTCTGGAAAGACGATCAGCAGCGCGAGGAGCATTTGCGCATTGTGGGCGTGTCGGCGACGTGCGCAAGTCAGCCTGCGCGACGACCCGCCGCCCGTGGTCTACCGCAGCTCATCGGTCTATGACAGCGAAATACTTTCCCGGAGCGAGACGCTGTATCCGGCCGGTAGACAACTCGTGAAGCTGTCCTCGCCGCCGCTCCAGGCATGTCCGTCCCGCGGACCCCGACTCCGCTGAGCAACTTCATTGACCGCTCGACGCGCGTCGAATCTCATGCTGTCAGTGCTCACCTCCGTCTTTGCCGGCCTAGCCTTGCTGCTTGCCGCCCTCGGCGTCTACGGCCTATTCAGCTATACCGTCCGCCAACGCTCGGGAGAGTTCGGCGTACGTCAAGCCCTCGGGGCCAACCGCGGCGACGTCATCCGCCTCGTTCATGCGGCAAGCCGGCCTCGTCCTCGCCTCCGGCGCCGCAGTCGGGCTCATCGCGTCACTCTTCGCGACGCGCATCCTTGCGGGAATCCTCTACGGCGTCAGCCCCACCGATCCCTGGACGCTTCGGCCATCGTTCGCGGTCCTGATCGCGGCAGGATTATTGGCAGCCTAGCTCCGGCCCTCGGCGGCTTCGGTCAATCCTGCCGATTGTGCGACGAACAGCCCTTACCAAGCCGTCATCGCGTCTTCGAACAGCGCCGCCAAATCATCGGCGTCCGCCGGTCTCGGCGACAACTTCGTCACCCGATGCTGCGGCAGCGTGCCTTCCACCAACTTCGGAATGTCCGCCGACGTATAACCCAGCGCCTTTAACCCGTTCGGCACATCCAACTTGCGCATGAACTCCGTGATGCGGTCTGCCAACACCTTGCCCGCATCTTCCGGCTTGGCCTTCGACACATCCGCGCCCAACGCCCCTGCGGCCGTCAAATGCCGATCCGGATGGCTCGACGCCGTAAACCGAAACACCGCCGGCGCATTCAGAATCACCGACATCCCATGCGGCACCAGCGGACCGTCGACCGCATATCCCGGCGCATGGTACGGCTTGGCTAAACCCTTCACCAGGCTCGACACTGGGTACGACATGCCGTGCGGTAAATGCACGCCCGAGTTGCCGAATCCAATGCCTGCATAGGCTGCAGCCAGCAGCATCGCTCCGCGCGCTTCCATGTCTTCCGCATCCTGCACGGCGCGAATCAGGTACTTGTTGACCATGCGCAGCGACTCCAACGTCCACACATCGCTAATCGGATTCGAGCCCTGATACGCCGGACGCAAGAGCGGCCGCTCCGGTCTCGCGCGATCCGTGTAAGGCATCGCCGTATACGACTCAATCGCATGCGACAACACATCCAGTCCGGTCGCCGCCACCACTTGCGACGGCATCGTCCGCGTATGCTCGGGGTCGAGCAAACCCAACGTCGGTTTCAAGTTGCGGTGCGCGATGCCCGTCTTGGCTTTCATCTCGACGTAATCGAAAATCGCCACGCCCGTCGTCTCGCTGCCCGTACCCGACGTCGTCGGAATGGCAAACAGCGGCTTCAGCGGACCCGGTATCGGCTTGCCGGCGCCGATCGGCGGGTTGACGTAGTCGAAAAAATCCGCCGGGTAAGTCGAATAGAGATTCGCCGCCTTGGCCGTATCGATCACCGACCCGCCGCCCACCGCGACGAACCCCTCGAATCCGCCCTTCACCGCCGCGTCGATCGCTTCTTGGAACGACGCATCCGTGGGCTCGACGCGCACTTTGTCGAAAAGCTCAAACTCGATCCCTTCTGACTCCAGCGCCTCCAGCGTCTTCGCCACAGGCGGCAGCTTGGCCAGGTTCGGGTCTGTCACCACCAACACCCGGCGCAGGCCGGCTTCGGCGACGTCCATGCCGACCTCCCGTGTGACTCCCGGGCCAAAGCGAATATTCGAAGCGGCAAGCTGAACGGCGTACTCTCGATCCATAACTAACGATTCTCCTAGAATAGGTGCGCAGATCTCCGCCGCCTATCTTCGCAAGATTGTCTAGGCCGCCGGGGCAGGGAAGCCGTTGCCATGAAGAAAATCACGCTCGCCGTCGTCGCCCTTTCCGCGCAGTTCGCCTTCGCAGCCGCCGTTCCCGTCGATCAATCGGGCTATCACGCAGGCGCCATCACCGCCGCGGTCGAGGGCGAAACGCTGTCCCTCCAATGGCAGGATGAGTCCGGTGCGCCCTGGCGGATGGTCTTCTCTCTCGACCCCGCAAAACCGCTGATCGAGTCCGTCTCCTCTGCCGACAAAGAAGTGCTTGCCGGAGGCCGTCCCTACTACTACGCCGAGACCGGCAAGCGCCGCCGCGGATGGGACGCCTTCTTCGATTACCCGCCCTCGCATCCCGAAGGCACGCGCCATGCTGCCGGGAACTTCTCGCTACGCTCCGCCGCTGTCCGCACCATCGGCGACCGCGTCGAAGTCCACTTCGACGGCCTGGAGATGGGCATTTTCTCCGGCGGCATCGCCTACACCGTCTACCCCGGCAGTCGTCTCATCAGGCAAGAAGCCATCGCCAGCACCAACGAGCCCGACACGGCTTACTACTATGACGCCGGCCTCGAATTCGCTTCCGCAGTTGACCGTCGCTCGGGCAACAACATGGAGAGCAAAATCTCCTACTACGATCAGACCGGCGCGCTGCAAACCATCACCGAAAACGGCTTCCAACCCGAGCGCACTCCCGACAAGGTTCGCTACCGCACCGTCGCGATCGACACCACAGGCGGCAGCGTGGCGACCTTCCCGCCGCCGCACCAATACTTCTTTCCGCGCGACTTCACTTCGAACCTCGGCTACGTCTGGCATCGTGCTTGGCGCGGCCAGGTCGGCCTCGGTATCCGCCAAATCCGTGACACAGGCTGGCAGTTCTATCCCTGGATGAACGCGCCTCCCGGCACCGAACAGCGCATGGGCATCTTCTTCCAACTCTCGACGGGCACTCCGCAACAGGCGCTCGACGATGTCCTGGCCTACACCAACCGCGATCGTTTCCGACCGCTGCCTGGCTATAAGACCGTCAGCCCGCACTGGCATCTGGCTTACACCGTGCAAGCCATGGATCACGGCTTCGATTGGGTTCCGCCGTTCAAGCCCGTGCTCAAAGACATGGGCGTCGACGCCGCCATCATCATGGACTTCCACGGCGACGGTCATCCGCGTGACCTCACCGACTTGCGCCTCCAAGAACTGGACGCCTACTTCACTGCGCTGCGCACTCAGTCAAACCAGGACTTCCTGTTGATCCCCGCCGAAGAGGCCAACGTCCACTACGGCGGACACTGGGCCGTCATCTTTCCCAAACCCGTCTATTGGTTTATGAACCGGCCAGCGGGCGGCCAATATCAGATGACCCACCCGAAGTACGGGACCGTCTATAGCGTCGCTGACGAAGACGAGATGCTGAAGCTCATCCGTGAGCAGGGCGGCATCGCTTACCAAACGCACCCGCGCACGAAAGGCTCTACCGGCTTCCCCGACCAGAGCCGCGAGAAGGAATACTTTCGCGATTCCAGCTACTTCGGCGCCGGCTGGAAGGCCATACCCTCCGACCCCTCGCTCGATTACCTCAGCGAACGCTCCTTCCGCACTCTTGACGACATGAACAACTGGGGCCTGCCAAAAAAACTCATGGGCGAGGCCGACCTATTCCAGTTCGACGCGACCCACGAACTCTACGCACACATGAACATCAACTACGTGCGCGCCGACAGCCTACCCTCGTTCGACAACTATGGCGAGATCCTCAAACCCATCGTCGCCGGCCAGTTCTTCACCACCACCGGCGAAGTTCTGTTGCCAAAAGTCGAGATCTCCACCGCGTCGGCCGACGAAGTCAAAGTCACCGCCGACGTTGACTGGACGCTCCCGCTGCACCACGCTGAAATCACTTGGGGCGACGGCGACCAGACGCATCACGTCAAGATTCCCTTAGCCAGCACCCGCGCCTTCGGCAAACAGTCCTTCGCCTGGAGCACGCCCGCCCCCGGCTGGAAGTGGGCCCGCCTCTCCGTCTGGGACGTCGCCGCCAACGGCGCCTTCGTCAATCCAACGCGCCGCTAGAACTTCCTGGTCCAGGCTTTTGGCCAGCGTTCGACCACAACCTTCGTCTGCGTATAAAACTCTACGCCGTGGCGGCCTTGGGCATGCAGATCGCCGAAGAAACTCTCCTTCCAACCACTAAAGGGGAAGAAGGCCATCGGTGCAGCGACGCCGACGTTGATGCCGACATTGCCCGCGTCGATCTCGTAGCGGAACTGTCGCGCGGACGCGCCGCTCGTGGTAAACAGGCACGCCATGTTGCCGTAGGCTCCGCTGTTGATCAACGCGATGGCGTCGTCGAGCGTAGTGACCGACATCGTGCCCAGCACCGGCCCGAAAATCTCCGTCTTGGCCACATCGCCGGTGGCCGGCAGATTTTGCAGAACCGTTGGGCGCACGAAGCTGCCTTGCTCGTAGCCGGCGATTTTCGGATTGCGACCGTCTGCGATGGCGCGGGCGCCTTCGCTGGTTCCGGCCCCAATCAGAGACTCGATCCGCTCGCGGCTGGCGTGGTTAATGACTGGACCCATCTCGACATCAGCTTCAAGGCCATAGCCGACGCGTCGCGAGCGGGCCACATCTGCGATGGCTTCATTAAACGCCTTGGCCGCATCGCCTACGGTGATGGCCAGGGAACTCGCCAAGCAACGCTGTCCGGCGCAGCCGAATGCCGAGTCGGCGACGATCTTCACGGTCGTTTCCATGTCGGCGTCAGGCAGTACGACGATGGGATTCTTGGCACCGCCTTGGCACTGCATGCGTTTGCCGTTCGCCGCGCCGCGTTGGTAGACGGCCTTGGCCACTGCCGTCGAACCGACGAAGCTCACCGCCCGAATCGTCGGATGATCCAAGATCGCTTCGACCGCGTCGCGCGAGCCGTTGACCAGGTTCAAGACGCCCGATGGCAGCCCCGTCGCTTCGAACAACTCCACAATGCGGCGCATTGTCAGCGGAACCTTCTCGGATGGCTTGACGATGACCGTATTGCCGCAAGCGATAGCGTAAGGCAGGAACCACATCGGGATCATGCCCGGAAAATTGAACGGCGCGATGATCGCGCAGACGCCCACAGGCTGCCGGATCATCACTTCGTCGATGCCCGAGGCAATGTCTTCGGAGTGCTCGCCCTGCATCAAGATAGGGATGCCGCAGGCGACCTCGACGTTCTCGATGGCGCGCCGCAGCTCGCCTTTCGATTCCGTCAGCGTCTTGCCGCATTCGCGCGTGGTGATGGCGGCAATCTCGTCAAAGTGTTCCTCAAGTAAGACTTTTAGTTTGAACAGGTACTGGATTCGTTCGGTGGCCGGTACGCGGCGCCAGTCAGGCAAAGCCTTGGCGGCCGCATGGACGGCGCGGTCGACCTCTGCGCCGCTGGAGAGAGGCGTTCGCGCGAGTACCTCGGCGGTCGCGGGATTGACGACGTCGGCGAAGTCAGCGGACCCGGCCGAGTCCCATAGGCCGGCGACATAGTTGGGTAATAGAAGGGTGCTGCTCATGGGTTAGAACAGTCTAGCGCCTCAGGCAGAAGTGCGGCGTTTAGCGACCCGAATACGCTATCCTCCCGAGGGAACTGGAGGGACAGATGGAACGGATGAGCATTTCGCGGCGGCGATTTGTTGAGATTACGGGAGCGGCGGCCGCTGCAACGCTTTCATTGCAAGGGGCCGATGCGCCGACTGCTCATGAGCTGGTCGAGCGCGTGCACTCCGCTCTGGGCGGCGCGCGGCCGGCGGATGGAGCCGACGGCTTCAAGGCAGGCGATCCGAATACGAGGGTGAAGGGTATCGCCACAACGGGGATGGCCACAATGAGCGTGCTGCGGCAAGCAGCCAAGGGCGGCGCCAACCTCATCTTCAGCTACGAGCCGACGTTCTTCGGACGGCAGGATGGACCTCCCCCGCCGCCCCCGCCCGGGGGCAGGCCGCCTTTCTTCCGGGGACTTGACCCGAACGACCCCGTGTACCTGGCGAAGAAGGCGCTCATTGAGAAGAATGGGATGGTCGTCTATCGGCTGCGCGACAGCTGGCTGTCGCAGAAAGGACCGGAGATGACGGCAGGACTTGCGGATGCGCTGGGCTGGAGCAAGCATCGTGTGCGTCCCTACGATGGGCTGTATGAGATTCCGGCGGCGAGCGCTGAGCAGATCGTGGCGCTGTTACGCAAGAAGTTGAACCTTCGTGGCGGGTTGCGCGCCGTCGGCGACAAGACGGCGCAAGTACGGCGGGTGCTGCTGCTCCCTGGCTTTACGACGCCGGCTACGATGTGGGCGCGTTATACCGAGGCCGACATGCTCATTACAGGGGAAGTGCGTGAATGGGAGAACACCTTCTACGCGGCTGACATGTTCACGGCAGGCGAGAAGCGCGCTCTGGTGACTCTCGGCCGCGTCGTTTCCGAAGACCCAGGAATGCGCGTGTGCGCTGACTGGCTGAAGACGGTTGCCGGCGGCATTCCGACGCAGTGGATTCCGGCGGGCGATCTCTACTGGAGGGCGTCGTAATGACCGGACGTGAAGTCGTCGAACTCATCAAGCAAAACATCGGCGTGCCGTGGAGGGAGCAATCCTATCGCGACACGTTCAAGTTCGGCGATCCGGACGCGCCCATTACTGGTATTGCCACCACAGTGATGGTCACCTTCGGCATGCTCAAGCGAGCCAATGAAGCGGGCCTGAACATGGTCATTGCGCACGAAGACACTTACTGGAACGATCGCGACGAAACCAAAGAGCTGCAAGACAATCCGCTGTACAAGATGAAGAACGAGTACATGCGCGATAACAAGATGGTCATCTGGCGCATGCACGACCACATGCACGCCATGGCCTTGGATTACACGGTCATCGGTTCGCTGCGTTCAGTTGGAGTCAAGGGCGGGGAGCACGCCGGTATGCGCCCGGGAGTGTTGACGATTCCCGAGACGACGCTGGGCGAGTTCGCTTCGCAAGTGAAGCTGCTGACCGGGTCGCGGGCTTTTCGTTGCGTGGGCGATCCGAAAGCGAAGGTCAGCAAGATTCTGCTGGGTCCCGGCTACGCCACGCCGAGAATGGTCGAAGAGGCCGACGTGGTGATCGGCGGCGAACAACAAGAAGTCGATGGCGGTTTCGACAACGTCGAATACGTGGCGGACGCCGCCGCGCTTGGCATGAACAAGGGACTGATCATGCTGGGGCACGTGGTTTCAGAACAGCCCGGCATGGAAGACCTGGGTAAGTGGCTCGGGACATTCGTGAAAGGCGTTCCGATCAAATTCGTCCCGGCCGACGAGCCGTTCTGGACTTAGCTGTCACAGCATTCCGTATGCCGCCGCCCCAAAAACGCTACCTGGCACTCGACGTCTTCCGCGGCGCCGACGTGGCGCTCATGATCGTGGTCAACTCCCTCGGCAGCAGCCGAACCGCCTACTCGCCGCTCTTGCACGCCCACTGGAACGGGTTCACGCTCACCGACCTCGTCTTCCCCACGTTTCTCTTTGTCGTGGGCAACTCGATGAGCTTCAGTCTGGGCAAGTATCAGTCCATCGGGAACGCCGCCTTTCTCACGAAAATCGTCCGCCGGACGGTCGTCATCTTCCTCTTGGGATACCTGATGTACTGGTTCCCCTTCGTGCAACTCAGCGACATGGGCGAATGGGTCATCAAGCCGTTTAGCCACACGCGTGTGTTCGGCGTCTTGCAACGCATCGCGCTCTGTTACCTGTTCGCATCGCTCATCCTTCACTACTTGAAGGAGAAGGGCGCCGTGATCTTCAGCATCGCCGCGCTCGTCGCCTACTGGGGCATCCTCAGTCGCTTTGGAGATTTGACCCTCCAAGGAAACGCCGTCCTGAAGCTTGACTTGTGGCTGCTTGGCCCCGATCACCTCTATCACGGAGAGGGAGTCGCCTTCGATCCCGAGGGTCTGCTGAGCACCCTGCCGGCGATCGTCAACGTCATCGCCGGCTATCTTGCGGGCGTCTTCATCCAGCGAAAGGGCGAGAACTACGAGAGCATCGCCAAACTGATGATGGTCGGCTCGGTACTTATCACGTGCGCCTTGTCCTGGCATCTTCTGTTTCCGATGAACAAGAAGCTGTGGACGAGCCCGTTCGTCCTAAACACGATCGGAATCGATCTGATCATCCTATCCACATTGATATTCCTCATTGATCTGGCGCAGAAGAAACGGTGGACCTATTTCTTCGAAGTCTTCGGCCGGAACACGTTGTTCATCTACCTGCTGTCCGAACTGTTCGTCATCACCCTGTTCGCGATCCCTGCCGGAGAGCAGCCGCTCCACTCCTGGATCTATCAAAACCTGTTCCGCAGTTGGGCCAGCGACTACAACGCCTCACTATTCTTCGCCGTATGGGTCATGCTCACCTGTTGGCTCGTCGGATACGTCATGGACAAACGGCGCGTCTACATCAAAGTCTGACGACCGCCACCGCCGCACCCATCGAACCGAAAAATCAGAGAGAAGGTCGCAGCGGACAGCGTGGCGGCGACCCGAAGCGCCGCCGGTGCACCGGCTGCAGTGTTTGGGGCATGCCGATGAGGCCAAACGAAACGGCAGCGTAAGAGCGAAACAGAAACTAGGGTCGACCCAAAGACATCTCCGGTTCCCCGCTTGGAAGGGAATCCGCCCGCCGTTCCGGCGGGTTTTCTTGCTTTACGGCAAGAAGGCCCGTCGGACGGCGGTTTACCATTCAATGCCCTTGCTCAAGCGCAACCGAGCCGCGACCGTGAGAGTCTGTGTGAAAACGGAACGACGAGCGGCAATCACTTAACGAGAGCGGAGAGGGAGCAGGCAAGAACGATGGCTGAGCCTGTAGAGGGGTTTGGGGATTTCCGGTGTGGGCGTAGCCGGGGCGAATCGGTTGCGGTTTGGCGGCGGTTGTAGAGGCGAGTGAAGTTGTAGGCAGTGGCGGCTAAGGTCCATTCGACGCCAACGGCATCAAGTCCGCGGCGGCGAAACCGGCGCATGCCGCGTTGAAGCGGGCTCTTTCCATTCAAGGCAACCATGTCCGACCACGTTGCCGTGAGCGCACAATGTCCGCCAAATCACTCATCGAAGAGGTCTCAGCCGCATGAAATCAACTGCTTAGACCACAAACCGCGCGGACCGAAGCGGACATCGGCGGACATCCGAGGCCCTCCAGCGGACGCCGTTGGACGCCAAACGGTCCTCGCTGGACGCTGGCGGCCTCCGTGCGGACCGCCGGCGGCCATCCTAGCGCCGTCTTTTCCGCTCTGGAGCCGAGTAGGGGATGCCTGCTACCCTGAGAGCCGAGTTTCCGCTGTGCGGTGCGCCAAGAATCTTGAATCGTTGAGCCGCGCCCGAGCATCAAAACCGGTAGTTAAAAAAGAGGATCGTCTCCTCGGAGGAATGAATAGATGGCAGGACCGAACACACTTGAGTTTACGGACGACTCGTTCGACGGCGACGTATTGAAGTCGGACGTTCCCGTTCTCGTTGATTTCTGGGCGAGTTGGTGCGGCCCTTGCCGCATGATCGCTCCGCACGTCGACGAGGTCGCGACGGCGTTTGCCGGTAAGGCGAAGGTCGGCAAGGTCGACGTGGACAGCAACCAAGGGACGGCGGCCCGCTACCAAGTTCGCGGCATTCCGACCCTGTTAGTCTTCAAGGGCGGCCAGGTGGTCGACCAGGTGGTCGGTGCGGTTTCGAAAGAGAAGCTGACCGATATGCTGAACACGCAAATCAGCTAGGCGCTGCTCGCATACACTATTAGACGCCCGGCTCGGATTTGATCCCGCGGCCGGGCGTTGCTGTATGGAGCCTGCTGCGTATGACTGAACCACGGCGGCGAATCGCCCATGTAATCGACAGTCCTTTGTCGGGCAATGCGGAACGCTGCTACGTGCTGCTTGCGGCGCTCTTCATCGGAGCGCTTGTCGTCACGAACTTGATCGCCAACAAGTTCCTGACGGTGGATCTTGGATTCAAGGTCTTCGTGCTGTCGGCGGGCGCGCTGCCGTATCCGCTGACGTTCTTAGTGACCGACTTGTTGTCGGAGATCTACGGCAAAAAGCGTACGAATCGCGTCGTCTGGGCGGGCTTTCTGGTCTCGGGATTCATCCTGTTCGTGCTTTGGCTGGGGGCGCAGTTTCCGGCAATCCCCGAGTCGCGAATCGACGATGCGACTTATAACCACGTTTTTCAGAATGCTTGGCGAGTGGTCGGCGCGTCGATGACGGCGTATCTGTTTGCGCAGTTGATCGACGTAAAGCTATTCCACTTCTGGCGCGATCTGACCAAAGGCAAGCACCTGTGGTTGCGCAACAACGCGTCGACGATTCTTTCGCAGCTGGTGGACTCGGTGCTGGTCGTCTTGGTTCTGTTTGCCGGCGTGCAGACGACGGACTGGATGATTGGCACGATTCTGGATCTGTGGCTGTTCAAGACGATCATCGCGTTGTTGGATACGCCCTTCTTTTACGCGGGGACTTGGGCGTTGACGCGCTGGACCGGCGTCGATGCGCACCAGCATCTCGGACATCCTTAAGGCTTGCTGTGATCTGAGCCGCTGACAAACGGCCGACTGTTTGCCGCAGCGGCTAGGCGCAGCGTGGCGAGCGGAGCTTGCAGCAGGGCGGGGCAGTTGCTTGGGTTTTCGTAGACCCAGCCGGAGTTGCCGCTGCGGTTGAGGACGCGGATCATGCGAACCGGCGCGTCAGGCGCTTCGAGCAAAGCGCCGCAGGCGGCTGCGAGCGTCAGCAGATAGTTGTCGTCGGTGACGTTGTCGCGATTGATGCGCAGAGTCACCAGGTCGTCCGCGACACCGACAGCCTCGATCCTCCATCCGGCGAACTCGACCCTTGCGGATCTGTTGGGTGAATCGCTCGTAACTGTCGAGATGGTCGGCCGGATCGGGAGCGGAGTCGGTTGAACGGAAAGAGGCCGGCACAGCGTCGGCCAGCAGGGAGGGGTCACGCCAGAAGGCCAAGACTGTCATGGCGACGACGATGCCCGCTAGGATCCACAGCTGACGCCTGCGTGAGGCCTCGGCCTCCGGCAGGCTGGCTTTGAGCAGGCGGTCGGTGACCCCGATTGTTTCGTGGAAGTGCGCGCCGGCAAGTTGGGCGCCGGAAAATTCCGCGAAACGCAGATCGGCATTGGAGAAGTTGACGTCCCGCAGATTGGCCCCGGTCATGTCGGCGCCCACCAGCGTGGCCCCGGATAGGTCGGCTCCATGAAGGTCATAGCCGCGCAGGCTGCACTCGGCAAGATAGGCGCCGGATAGCCCAATGCGTACGGACCGGTGAACGCGCCTCCAGTCATTCCAGGAGGCGGGACCTTTCTTCAGTTCTTCGAGCAGGATCTTCTGCGACACGATACTCCTAGGGAATATCGGCGCTAAGCGGCCTGGAGTTGACTGGAAATCTTAGATGTGGCCGAAGTGGCGGTGGGCCGCGTCTCTCTAACCTTCATCCGGCGGATTGGCGGGGTGAGGTCTCTCTGCTGAGGCTTCGGCTCCGGGCGGTTCACGAAATGGTTCCACCGAGATACGCTCGTAGTTCACTTCCAGCACGGTGAGGTATGTCTTACCGCTCGGCGCTTGGAGAGCTACGCGATCACCCTCCTCCGCCTTCATCAACGCGCGCCCCAAGGGCGACACCCAACTGATGTGGTTGCGCTTGAGATCGACCTCGTCGGCGCCCACGATGCTCACCGTTCGCTCCTCTCCTGCGGCATCGGCGTAGCGCACTGTCGCTCCGAAGAATGCCCTCTCCGCCGCCTGCCCCCTTCTCGGAGCTTCCGGGTCCACCACTTCCGCGGCATGGATGCGCTTCGTCAGAAAGCGCAACCGGCTATCGATTTGGCGCAGCCGCCGCTTGCTGTACTGATAGTCCGCGTTCTCGCTGCGATCGCCGTTGCTGGCGGCCCACGTGACAACCTTCGTCACCGCCGGACGTTCCTTGTTGAGCAAAAACTGCAGCTCATCCTTGAGGCGCTGGAGCCCGCCCGGCGTGATGTAGTTTTTAACTACCGGCGCCGCGTCATCCACTAACGCCGGCGGTCTTCTTGTAAACCCTTTTCGCATATCGCCAATACGTCTGCCTGAGAGCGCGCTGGACCACCGATACTATTCGGCCCGCTCCCGTCTCGTCAATCTGTAGCCTGTTTCAGCATGTCCGCCATACGTCCGGTGGTGTCCTCCGGGCGTCCGTTCGCAGGCCGCGGATGACCGCCAAAGGTCCATGGATGCCCGCCGATGTCCGCGAATGTCCGCGTTTGTCCGCCCGTTTTGCGGCCTAACCGATTGATTCTTCGAGGCTCAGGCTCGTTGTAGGGCTGTTGTCGCGGACATTCGTTTCGTTGGAGCAGCATTATCTTTTTAGAAAACGCGAACGGCCCGCTCGAAGAGTGGGCCGTTCTGATTTCAGCGTAGCAGGGGGTGTCAAGGGCCAACCCGACGCTCGGGCCGAGTTGACAATATAATTGAGCCTGTCCCGGTTTTCCCGGTTTTCCCCCTGATAAAATCCAGGCCAATGCTGAAAGTCAACGATTCCCTTTTCGGCGGTGTAGTAGGCGCGCGGCTCGCATGCTCCGCACTGCTAATCGCGCTGACGCTCTCCGCTAATCTCTTCGGCCAGTCTGGAGACGCGCGGTTGCCCAAAGAAGCTGCGGGCCTGGAGAACATCGTTCCTGCCCTGCTTTCAGTCTTTGATCACGCCGATGTCTTGGCCCTGGGTGAAGACCACTGGAGGAAGCTCGATTCGGACGTCCGCATTGCATTGGTTCGTCACCCCGACTTCCCGAACAGAGCGCGGTTCATCATGGTTGAGTTCGCCGCTGATCCCCATCAGACGACGCTTGACCGTTACGTCGGAGGTGAGGACGTCTCGGCTGAAGAGCTTCAGCAGGTGTGGGCAACTACGTCGAACGGGCAGTGGGACTCACCGGTCTATGCAGATTTCTTCGCGGCTGTGCGGGAGGTGAATGCCAAGCTGCCGCTCGAGAAGCGCATTCGCGTCGTCGCCGGCGATCCCGGGAAGGGAGCAAAGATTTCGCGTGACGACTGGGCCGTATCTACGTTGCGTCAGCAGGTTCTGGAGAAGGGCGAGAAGGCGTTGGTCATTTACGGAGCAGGACACTTCTTCCGAACCCAAGCCCAATACGCGCTGCCTCCCGGCATAGGCGAGATCTCACAATCGCTCGACGCCGATTACCCCGGTCGAACTTTTGTGGTGGTTACGCTCGGCGGCGACGATCCGAAATACGAGAGTTTCGAGCGGGCTCTGCAAACGTCGGTGCGCCCCGTACTCGTGTCGCTGCAAGAGGCTCCCATCCGCGAATTCGCCGCAGTAGATTTCCTCGGACCCAAGCTGTTTCAACAGCTGCCAGGAGGAGAAATTGAATGCATATTTCAGGGCAGCGGCGTGCTCCTGGGAGCCACGGCGGATGCGGCTCTCTACTCCGGGACGGATGAGGACGCCAATCCGCTAGTCCTGCCCGCCTCGCGAGGCCAACAGGATGGCTACAAACTTCCGAGATGTCCCTAATGTCGCTAGGCAATCCGCGGAGCTAAAGGGGACGGAGCCCATAGTAAATGAGGTTTCGCGATCCAAGTCCCACTCCTTCAGTAGTTTAACGGGTTGAGCCGGACGCACGGAAGCGCTTGCGGCCCAGCACAGTTAACGCGAGTTCGCACAGCTTCGAAGCTTTTCGGTTCCGTCCCCTTTAGGCCCCGCACCACATCACGCAGCGGGGCAATAACCGCGAAGCAGTGTCGTCCGTCTTGCACGGGCAAGGCGAACCGATGGCTTGTTACGACGCCTTACCCGACCGTGACCGCCCCTAAGCCTTGGAGGTGAAGACCGCTCCCTCACGGTCGCGGCTCGGAAGGGGGGCATGAGGACGGCGCACGGAGCTAAAGGGGACGCAGCCCATGGTAAATGAGGTTTCGCGATCCCGCGCGCAAGGCACGATCACTGGCCGCAGCGGATCAACTGGCTCCAGGTGTTGCCAGCGTCGGACGGAGTAACTGGAATACAAGCTGGCTAAGCGCTACCCTTACTGTGCAAGTGGCCAAAACGGAGACCCCGACGTAGACATGGCAACTGGACTTTCCAACAAACTGGTCGGACAAACGGGTGAATACCTCGTGTGCGCGGAGTTGGGCCGACGGGGGCTGATCGCAACCACGTTCACCGGTAACGTGCCCGAATATGATCTCCTGGTGTGCGACGACGTGCTTCGTACGTTACCGGTTCAGGTCAAGACGACCCGTGGAGACAGTTGGCCTAGCCGCGCGGACAACTGGATGCACATCGAGATCGATGACGCCGAGAAGATGCAGGTCAATATGGGGCGGCGGCAGATCGAGTACTCGGATCTGATTTACGTCTGCGTTCAACTCGGGCAAGACCGCAGCGGCGACCGCTTCTTCATCTGCCAGAAGAGCGACATTCAGAACGCCTGCATCTTGTCCTACAAGCGGTGGATGGAGCCTAAGGGATGGAGGCGGCCCAGGAACTACAAGTCACTCGACAACCGATGCTTAGCCTCGGACATCGCCCGCTTCGAGAACAATTGGGATCTCATCACCGATCTCTTGCAACAGCAGAAGCCGGGAGCGGTTCGCTGAGCGAAAGTTGGGCAATCCGCGGCAGCCTCGCAATTGTGCCATATTGCTGCCACACGCACATGCCGAGAATGGCTCGTGTGGTGGCGGAGGCCGTTCCGCACCACATCACGCAGCGGGGTAATAACCGCCAAGCGGTTTCCTACGTCCTGCACGGGCAAGGCGAACCGATGGCTTTTTACGACGCCTTACCTGACCGTGACCGTCCCTAAGCCTGGGAAGTGAAGACCGCTCCCTCACGGTCGCGGCTCGGAAGGAGGGGCACGAGGACGGAGTGCTATTCGGTTGCTCTATGCGCCCTGACGGCCCGTTAGATATGGCCGAAGACGGGGGCGTCTTCCCACCGTGTCGTCGCGCCGACGGCAAACGCGTCGCGCACATTCTCGATCAAGAAAGGGCGTTGACCCCTTTGCCGCCGGGTTGCTGTCACGGATCGCCCAAACCTGCCCCCTTCCGAGCCGCGACCGTGAGGGAGCGGTCCTCACCGCTCACACAACCTACAATGACCCGGAAGAATGAGATCCTCCGCCCCAGCGGGGTGGGTCAGCACGCCTTTGGCCTACCTCATCACGTTCTCCTGCTATGGCGCTCGGCTGCATGGCGAGGACAAGGCCACGGTCGATCGCAACCACAACGTACCGGAAGGCCGACATGTCCCTGAGGACCGGCGCCGGGCGAGAGCTGAGGCCCGCCTGATGAGCGAGCCGCCCTACCGCCTCAATCCCCAGGCGCGCGCGCTGACCCTTCACGCCATGCAAGAGGTCTGCGCGCACAAAGGTTGGCCTCTATACGCCGCGCACGTGCGCGGCAATCACGTTCACGTCGTCGTCGCCGCTAAACAACCACCCGAAGTGATGATGTCGACGTTCAAGGCTTACGCCACGCGGGCATTGAAGGGGATTGAGGCGCCGCCCCGGACCAAACGTTGGTCTCGTCACGGGAGCACGCGCTGGCTCTGGACTCCGGAACAGGTCGGCGAAGCGGTTTCGTACGTGCTGCACGGGCAAGGCGAACCGATGGCTTGTTACGACGCCTTACCCGACCGTGACCGCCCCTAAGCCTTGGAGGTGAAGACCGCTCCCTCACGGTCGCGGCTCGGAAGGGGGCGGCACGAGGTGACCACCTGATCGCGAGGACGATCGATTAGATATGGCCGAAGACCGGCGCGTCTTCGCGGCGCTTGGGCGCTCCGACAGCGAAAGCGTCGCGGACCTTTTCGATCAACGGCCTCTTCTCGCGATGACGCAATGAGCGGCGGTTGACGAGCAAGCGGGCCGTCGAGTCGGGCAACACGCGCTCGATGATCTTCAGGCCGTTGGCGCGCAAAGTGCTGCCGGTTTCGGTGTTGTCGACGATGGCGTCGCCGTCGTCGGGCGGCTTCGACTCGGTGGCGCCGAACGAGTGGAAGATAGCCACGGGCGAGGAGCTGCGACGCTCGACGTGCAGCCGCTGATAAGGCGTGTAGAGCGAGGGCTCGAGATCGGTGTGCTGGCGGACGAGGCTCTCGGTGAGGTTGAGGTACTCGGTCCAGATGCGCAGCGGCTTGGTGCCGGTCGAGTCCGCGAACTTGTGGAAGAGGTCTTTCGAGTTGTTGACGTCGTCCCACTCCTCGGGCACGGCGAGCACGATGTCCACGCGTCCGAAACCGAGGTCGAGGATGTCTTCGACGTTCGGCTGGCAGGCGGTCTCCAGGTACCAATCCAACCCGGAAAGGCCCATGTCAAAGAAGCCCGCCGCGATCATGTAGGGGATCTCCTGCGGACGCATGATCTTGACCGAAATGCCGTCGATGCCGAGGTCGGGACGATAGCTGCGGCTGCCTTCTCCGTAGCCCTTGGGATCAATCCCGGCGGCTTCGAGGAACGCGCGGGTCTTTTTTTCGAGACTGCCCTTCGGCAGCGCCAGTCTTAGCTCAGTCATCAGACCCTCATCCTATCCCTTCGCGGCTACTTTTTGAGTTCGGCGAGCACGGCGTCGGCGTTGGCAGGCACCGTGAAGTTGCCGATCTCAACGCCGCTCCCTCTCACGTGGGCGGTGGCTTCCACCAGTCCGCTCGCCGGCGGCGCGGTTCCCACGCCGATGCGCATATTGTGATCGCGCAGCTCTTCGGCGAGCGTGATTGCGGCCGGCAAATTCTCCGCGTCGGCGACGAGGTACAGCTCATAAGCCGCGGGGGCCGGGGCTCCATGTAGGGCTTCGAGCAACGAGTCGAAGCGGAAGGCGCAGCCGACGGACGGCGTGGGCTCAGCGCCGAAGATCTCTGCCAAGCCGTCGTAGCGGCCGCCGCCGCCATAGGCGTGGCCGTTGGCGGTGAATTCGAAGACGACGCCGGTGTAGAACGTCAGGCCGCGGGCGATACCCATGACGATTTCGTAGCGATCGATGCCGTAAAGCTTGACCAATCGGCAAACCTCGGCGAGATTCTCAAGCGCCTCCGTCGCGGGCGTGCCGGCCAACGCCTCTTTGGCCTGGTCCAGGACGTCTTCCAACGTCCCACGCAGCCGGGAGATCTTAATCAGCGTGTCTGCGCGCGCCTCGGGAACCATATCCTCGACGACCCACACGTTGCGCAGCGTAGCCTCGGCTTCGAGCGGTAGCCTTTGGGCCAACTCCGCAGCATCGACGTCGGCGTGCTCGGCGATGGAGTACTCGCCTTCATAGCCGGTTCTTTCTTGCAGTTCGGCCAGTTGTTTGCGGTCGATGCGGAGTTCGTCGAAGGCTAGGCGATCTTCGCCGTTGGCCTTGAGTTGGGCGCAGCGTTCGCGGATGCCGGCCAGCAGATCGAGGTGTCCCACGACGGTGGCCTGGTCTTCGGAGTCCAGCTTGCCGGAGAGCAGTGCACGGAAGATGCCCACCGAGCCGATCTTCAGCGAGGCGTCAGCGAGGCCGGCGGAGCGCAGGAAGCGGCTTGCGGCTGCGATGATTTCGGCATCGGCGTGCGGTCCGGCCTCGCCTAGCAGTTCTAGCCCAGCCTGGGTGAACTCGCGCAGCCGTCCCGATCCCGGTCTCACGTAGCGAAAACACGAACCCGTGTAATAGAGCTTGTAGGGCTTGGGCAGGTCGTCCAGCTGCCCAGCGGCCAACAGCCGGCAGACAGGAGCGGTCAACTCAGGCCGCAGCGCGAACTCTTCGTGGTCGCAGTGGAAGGTGAGCAGCGAACTCTTGATCTCTGCGCCCGAACGGGCCAGAAAGAGTTCGACGCGCTCATAGGCAGGCGTCTCCACCGGCTGAAATCCATAGGATTCCGCCGTCTGGGTGAAGCGGTTCAAGACCTGACGGCGAGCCGTGGCCTCTTCCGGTAAGTAGTCGCGCGTCGCGCGCGGCGGCGGGATATCTCGCATTGCTTTAGCCGACGAAAAATAAGACTCGCCCTGACGAGCGGGCCGAACAGTCGCCCGAACTGACGACCTCAAGTCGTCTGGAAGGAGCGCCAGAGGTGAACCTTCCTTATATCAGTACGCCCGCATCGCCATCAAGCGGCGGGGCATTGGATATAATGGTGGGCTTCTGCCACGGTTCGTCCCGTCTACTGGCGCGTCCCTCGGAACGCGCCTTTTTGCGGGACGCTAATCACTCGAAAGGAAACTCATGGCGACGATTTCAGCGGCCCCAGACGGCTCGACAGCGCCTCCCGCCCGGGAGCCGGTGGTTAACGATTTTTCTATCCAGGTGGCGACGGT
The DNA here is from genome assembly GCA_963805925.1 of uncultured Acidobacteriota bacterium. GTDB lineage: Bacteria > Acidobacteriota > Terriglobia > Bryobacterales > UBA6623 > CAMPKL01. Next base: position 135,172 of record CAWDWB010000009.1, on the reverse strand, counting down.
CAATGGTTCGGGAAGCCAATCGGCCAACCTGATCCTGCTGCGCGCGCTGTTTCAGATGGGCATCCCGGTTTCAGGGAAGAACCTGTTCCCGTCGAATATCGCCGGTCTGCCGACCTGGTACACGATCCGCACCAATAAGCGCGGGTTCATCGGGCGCAAGAAAGAGACGGACATTCTGGTGGCCATGAATGAGGAAACGGCCAAGGACGATGTTCTCGCCCTGGAGCCCGGTTCCGTGGTCGTCTATGACGAACCGTTGCAGCTCAACGAGTTGCGCTCGGACGTTATCTTCTACGCCGCTCCGTTCGATGAGTTGGTCAAGCCGGTCTGCCCCAACCCGAAGCTGCGCAAGCTGGTCCGCAACATCATCTACGACGGAGTCTTGGCCTATTTGCTCGACATCGAGATGGCCGAGGTCAAGGTCGCCCTGTTCCGGCAGTTTGAGACCAAGATCAAAGCCGCGGAGATGAACTGGAGCGCCGTCGAAGCCGGTTACAACTGGGCTTCGGAGAATCTGCAAAAGCGCGATCCGTTCCGCGTGGAGCGCATGAACGAGAACGTCGGCAAGATCATCATCGAAGGCAATGCCGCTTCGGCTCTGGGCGCAGTGTTCAACGGCGCCACGGTTGTGACGTGGTACCCGATTACGCCTTCGTCGTCGCTGCCTGAGCATCTCACCGAGTACGCGAGGCGTTTCCGCATTGATGCCGAGACCGGCAAGGCGACCTTCGCGATCGTCCAGGCCGAAGACGAGTTGGCCTCGATCGGCATGGCTCTCGGCGCAGGCTGGGCCGGCGCACGATCCATGACCGCAACCTCCGGCCCCGGCATTTCACTGATGGGCGAGTTCACCGGCCTGGGCTACTTCGCCGAGATTCCCGTGGTTATCTTCGACGTCCAACGCATGGGCCCGTCGACCGGTTTGCCGACGCGCACTTGCCAGGGCGATCTGCTCACCTGCGCCACGCTCTCGCACGGCGATACGAAGCACCCGTTGTTGATTCCGGCCACTCCCGAGGAGTGCTTCGAGATGACAGGGGACGCCTTCAACTTGGCCGAGGACCTGCAAACTCCGGTCTTCGTCATGCTCGACCTGGATCTGGGCATGAACTATTGGACGGCCGGGAAGTTCGCCTATCCGACCAAGCCCATGAGCCGCGGCAAGGTGCTGAGCAAGGAAGACCTCGACAAGTTGGGCGGCTTCGCGCGTTACGAAGACGTCGACGGCGACGGCATCCCTTACCGCACGTTGCCTGGCACGCGACATCCGAAGGCTGCCTACTTTACGCGCGGCACGGGCCACACGACCAAGGCCACTTACTCCGAGAAAGAGTCCGACTGGGTCGCCAACATGGAGCGTCTGGAACGCAAGTTCGACACGGCGCGCACGATGGTCCCTGCGCCCGCGGTGAAGCTAACCGAAGGCGCGGAGGTCGGCATCATCTCTTGCGGCACGTCGCTCTACGCGGTCGAAGAGAGTCAGGATCAGCTGCAGAGCGAGTATGGACTGAAGACGTCGCATCTGCGCATTCGGTCGTTCCCGTTCCCGACGGCAGTTCGCGAGTTCATTGACGCGCATAAGCGCGTTTACGTCATCGACCAAAACCGCGACCGTCAACTGATGCAGTTGATTCGTATGGAAAGCCCAGGCATTTCACCTGAGAAGATGCTGAGCGTGCGTTACTTCGGCGGCATGCCGCTGGACGCTCGGACTGTCACGGATTCCATCGTCGAGCAGGAGGGGTTATGAGCGCTGTCGCCGCACCCAAAGTCAATCGCCTAGGGCTTCCCGTACTCGAATATCGCGGAGGCACGACTACGCTTTGCGCCGGTTGCGGTCATAACTCGATCTCGCAGCGCATCGTTGAGTGCTTCTGGGAAATGGGCGTCGATCAAACGCAAGTGATCAAGATGAGCGGCATCGGCTGCTCGTCCAAATCGCCGGCTTACTTCCTCGGCGCGTCTCACGGCTTCAACTCCGTGCATGGCCGCATGCCCTCGGTCACCACCGGCGCGCTGTTGGCGAATCGTACGCTGACTGCTTTGGGCGTCACCGGCGACGGCGACACGGCTTCGATCGGCATTGGCCAGTACGTACACGTGCTGCGCCGCAACTTGCCGATGATCTACATCATCGAAGACAACGGCTGCTACGGTCTGACCAAGGGACAGTTCTCGGCCACGGCCGATCTCGGCTCGCGGCTGAAAACCGGCGTCGTCAACGAACTGCCGCCGATCGATACTTGCTCCCTTGCCGTACAGTTGGGAGCGACGTACGTTGCGCGCTCATTCTCCGGCGACAAGAAGCAGCTCCAGGCAATTATGCTGGGCGCAATGGCACACCGGGGCACGGCAGTCATTGATGTGATCTCGCCTTGCGTGACCTTCAACGACCACCAAGGCTCGACCAAGAGCTACGAGTACGTCCGCGAGAAGCAAGAGAATTTGCAGGACGTCGGCTTCGTGCCGTTCTTTGACGAGATTCATCTCGCAGAGGAACAGACGCCGGGCGAAGTGCGCGAAGTGACGATGCACGACGGTTCCAAGCTGCTGCTGAAGCGCGTTGAGCAGGACTACGATCCCAGCGATCGCGTCAAGGCGATTGAGTTGATCGAGCGTTCCGGCGAAGAGGGCCATCTGCTCACCGGAGTCTTCTACGTCGACACGGAGCGGCCGACCTTCATCGACATGCTGAATCTTGACGATGAGCCGTTGGGTACTTTGCCTGCGGACAAAGTGCGTCCGCCGAAATCGGCGCTCGACGAAGTGATGGAAGAGCTTACGTAGCCGCACGAACCCCGGGGAGCGCTGGAGCGCTGTGATAGAATCGCGCGGATATGGGTCGCGTGGACAAGGGTGCATGGGCTGAATACGGCGTTGGGGCGGCGCTTCTGGCTAGCTTTCTTTTTTGCTTCCTGATTCCGGTCTTCGCCTTTCGACAGACCGGACCGCTAACTAATCCTATAGCCACGATCTCGGTGAACCAGGCCTACGTTTTTGCGTGGCTGTTGACCGCCAGCGCCATGCTGCGCGCGCGCCGAAAAACTCGGATTATCTATTGGCTGACTTGGGCTGCCAGCGCTTACTACGCCGCAGTGTATTTGATGATCGGTTATCGCCTGTATACCGGCATGGTCTTCGATCTGCGCTTCGCCCTCGACTCGCTGCCGGATGTTGCTTCTACGTTGCAGCGCACGTTCAACTGGCGGGTGTTACTGGCGATCTCGCTGGTGGCAGCAGGCACGTTGGCGATGCAGAAAACGCTGTGGCGTGTTGTAGAAGGCCTCCCTTGGGGCTTTCGTTTGCGGCCAGGCGCGGTGCTCGTAGGACTCAGCGCGGCGATGTTGATTGAGCCGCGCCCGGTCGGCTACGTCTCGCCGGCAGTTTTCGATTTGGCGGAGGTTGCGATGCAAGGGTCGGTGATCGTGCCCCTAACGCAGCCGGTTGTGCTGGAGCCAGGCCGGCGAGGAACGGGCGAGAACCTGATCTTCCTTCAGATGGAAAGCGTCAACGCGATGGCCGGCTTCGGCCGTGCGAGCGTCGGAGGCCGCAAATACGACGGCCAGTACATGCCGGAACTGGTCAAGCTGTCTCAACATGGGTTGCTGTTCCCCTATTTTTTGGGCAACGGAATGCAAACGAGCCGGGCTCTGGCGACAGTCATTTGCGGCACGACGGGCAATGTCGGTTCGCCGATGACCTTTCATCCAGCGGAGATCCGCGGTCCTTGCTTATCTGAGACGCTTGGCGCGGCGGGCTACACCAGCATCTATTTCAGCGGTTTTCCCGATCTGGAATTTCACGGTTTGAGCGGTTTCGTCAAGAGCAAAGGATTCGACGAACTACTGGGAGACGACGTTCTCCGGCCGGACGACCCGGTGGGGGATTGGGGCTTTGAGGAATGCAACTTCTACGGACGCATTTTTGACTATTTGCGCGAACGCTATCCGGAGCCCAAAAGGTTATTTGTTTATATAGCAGTTAGCCGGCACCACTTTCCTTTTTCTCCCGATCGGAAGAAGAAAGCGGTACACGTGATAGAGGACCCTTCGAACGATTTTGAATCGTACCTCAATTCGTTGAGCGAGCAGGACGCCTGCCTGGCGAAGTTCTGGGATGAGTATTCGAACTACGCCGCGGCCAACACGCACCTGTTCGTTTTCGGCGACCATTCTTGGCCGCTGGGGGTCGATGGCGCGGGCGAGAACGAGCGGATGAGCCTGGAAGCCTTTTTGACGCCTCTGCTCTACGTGGCTCCGACGGCGAAGGGTTCGCGCGAGCGCGTCATAGGGATCAAGCGGGACGCAGTCGTCGCGCAATCGGACATCCAAGGTACGGCCCTGGAACTGCTTGGACTGGCGAAAGGCGGAAACTCCTTTGCGGGGCTGCTGGAGGGCAGGGAAACGGCGGAACACGAGTCCTGCGAGGTCTTTGTTCAACCTTATGGCGGCCCAGCTATCTCGGTGCTCCGAAGCGCCGAAAAGTACTCCTACCTTCCTGAAAGCCGGACGGTTCTTCACTGGACGATTGAGGACCAGGTCCATGAACTTGGCCCCAGCATCGTGAGACAAGGCATCTCTTACCGCGAATTTCAATCGCTCTACGGCTGCCGCCGCTACCGGCGCGAACTAGACCGTTCCCCTGCTTGAGTGCTTTCTAAATAGCCTTCGCGCCTCGTCGCGGAAGCGCCAATCGTCGGTCAAGGACATGACCCGGCGGAAGCACGACTGTGCCGACTGCCGTTTGCCGAGCGTGTCGAGGACCTTGCCTAGCTCGATATAGGCTTGGACACGGGCGTTGGCGCTCTCGGCTTCTTCGACGGCACGCTCCAATAGCGCCTTGCGGCGGCGTTGTCGCCGCCTGTTGCGATGCTGCAGAGCTTCTTGGATCAAGGCTGACGCAGGGTCCGGCGCCGTGAACTTCATGGTTACGAACCGATGCGGTGGAGTTTGATGAGATCCGTGTGGCCACCCACGGTCAGGGGAGTTCCCGCGACCAGAACAATCAGGTCGCCCGGCACGACCCACTTGTACTCCCGCAACATCGAGTCGACCAACAGAACCAGCTCGTCGAGCTCGGTCACATCGCGGATCTGCTTGGAGCGTACGCCCCACAGCAATTTGAGGCGCCGGCAGACATCGAGATTTCGGGAAAACGCGGCGATCGAGCAACTGGGGTGGTGCTTGGAGACGAGTTGCGCCGAGTATCCCGTTTCGGTGTAGACCACGATGTAGCGTGCGCCGAGTTTCTCGGCTAGTCGAGCCGCACTATGGGCGACCTCGACGGAGAATTCTTCTTCGGGGCGGGGCGTCGGTCCAAGGTCGAGGTTGGCGCCCTTCGAATGCGCCTCGGCGGTCTTGATGATTTGGGCCATCATCTTGACGGCCTCAATGGGGAATTTCCCTGCCGCGGTTTCGGCCGACAGCATTAAGGCGTCAGAGCCGTCGAATACGGCATTGGCCACGTCGCTGGCCTCGGCGCGCGTCGGCGTCGGGCTGCTGATCATGCTTTCAAGCATCTGCGTGGCGGTAATCACCGGTTTGCGCCAGCGGGCGGCGGCCTCGATGATCTGTTTCTGCGCGATGGGCACCTGCCAAGGGTTGAGTTCGACGCCCAGATCGCCGCGCGCCACCATGACTCCGTCGGCAACTTCGAGAATGGCTTCCAAATCGTCGAGCGCCTGGGGCTTCTCGATCTTGGCAATGACTTTCGCGGACGAGTCCGCCCAGCCGATTAGATTTTTGGCGAGTTGGACGTCCTTCGCCGTCCTCACGAAGGACTGAGCGATGTACTCGACGCCTTGCGAGAGTGCGAAGCGCAGGTCTTCCTTGTCCTTTTCCGTGATCGACGGCACGGACATATTAGCGCCGGGTACGTTGACGCCTTTGCGTTGTCCGAGTTCGCCGTCGTTCATGACGCGGCAGACGACGTCATCTCCTTCCAGCCGGACCACGTCGAGTTGGACTGCGCCGTCGGCGAGGAGCACGCGATGTCCTGGTACCACGTCTTGAGCCAGTGCGTCGTAGTCGATGGAGACGCGGTCGGCGGTACCGAGAATCTCCTCGGGCGTCAGCGTCAACTCCTGGCCCTCATAGAGCGGTACGGCCTTGCCTCCCTCTAGTTTTCCGGTCCTGACCTTAGGGCCCTGCATATCAGCGACGATCGGTACGCCGCGGTCCCTTTCTTTGGCTGCGGAGCGAACGCGGGCCACGCTGGCGGCGTGTTGCTCGTGGGTTCCATGGGAGAAGTTCAGCCGTACGGCATTCATCCCCGCGTCCAAGAGCGCCGCGATCATTTCGGGGGTGTCGCACGCCGGCCCGAGAGTACAAAGTATTTTGGTCTTACGCATGAACGTGAATTGCTGTTCCCGTCAGCCGAGCAGGCCCGCTAAACAGTGAAATCGGAGGCGAACGAGGCGCCGATAGAGGAGCGCTCAAAGAAGTCTCTGCGCCAAACGCTCAAGCGTCGCGGCCAGATCCAGGTCGTTCTTGGTGATTCCGCCCGCGTCGTGTGTCGTGAGGTCCACGACGACTGTGCCGTAAACATTGGACCATTCCGGGTGATGATTCATCGCTTGGATAACAGTAGCGGAAGCCGCCATGAAGCCGAATGCCAACGTGAAATCGTCAAATCGGTACTCGCGATGCAGCTTGCCGCCGGATAATTTCCAGCCAGGCAGGTCCGCGAGCGCACTCTGGACCTCAACCGTGGAGAGTTTGACAGGCATACTGCATTCTAGCGCGGCGTCGTTGCGGCGCCGTGACGAGGCCTTTCGCCGCGCCCCAAGACGAACAACTAGGGTAATTTGCTGAGGGACCGACCTGTCCCCGGCGGAGTAATCTCTACCCGTATAACTTCATGGTCTTACGGTCTCTGATTGTATTGCTCTCGGCCATCCTGGTGGGGACGTCGCCGGCGTGGCTCAACCTGGTCGCATCGATGTGGGGTGTGACGGCCAACCCGCAAGCGCTGCCGTTCTCGCCCTATTGGATCGCCGTCCCCGGCGCCGTGGCCATAGGAATCTCTTGGGTATTCGAAATGGGAGTCAATCAGTCGCCGAGTCTCCAGTCCGAAGTGCCGCCAGGCGGATTCGATTGGACAAAGTCGACAGCCGAAAAAGGCGAACGGCGGGCCGCTCCCAGACAGTCCAGTGCTACGAGTACGACGCCAGGCGCCACTTCGGTGTGGCGGCGGTTAGAAACAGACTTCCGCGAAATATTGGAGTTCGGAGCAGATCTGGATGCGACCTGGGAGCGAACGAGTACGTACAGCGAGGCGGCCGAGTCCTGGCGTATTTCCGGGTCCTACGAGGAAGCGCGCATCGAAAAGAAGTTTACCGAGTTAGCCAACACGGCGGGGCGTATGTTGGTCGAATGGCCCGGATACACGCCTCCTCTTTCCGCCTCGACCACGAGGCAGGCGTCCCCGCGGGATCGTTGGCTCTGCGCCCTGCGAGACCGTGAGATCAAGACGGAAACCTGGGCCCCGGGTCAGGTCATGCAGAATGATGCCGTCACTGGTCACGTTCACGGCGGGGCGATTCGAGACGTGATTGAAGCGTCGATCGAGATGTGTGTCCAGCTGACGCTTGAGGAAAGCCTAGAAGATCGATCGAACCTGGCGGCAGGGTCGTTGGGCGCTCGGCTGATCGACGCCGATCGAGGGTGACTAAGTGGAAGACCCGAGCAGCATTCATTACCCAAGTTCTGCCTCTTCTGGGTGGGTCATTCTATAGGCCGCAAGCCTTGCCCCGTGATGTAATCAGGAACAATGACGGGCTCCAGCCAAGCTGCGGCGCAAATAGCCGCTCCGGACCGCGGCGCAGATGAGCTGGCGGACCACGAGCGGTTCAAGAACCGGCTGGCTGCTGTAGCCGCAGTCATTGCCGTTGGGCTTATCGTTCGCGGCGGCCTCTCGCTGATCAACGTACCGGGTATGGCCGTTGCCGACGTGGCCGCGCTGGTGCTGCTGTGGCGTTTATTCAGTCTTGTTCGCGCCGACCGGCTTCCTGCGCCTTGGCTAGAGCCCTGCGCATTCGGAGTGGCATTGTTCATCTTCGCCGGGACGGCGGTCCGCATGCAGGTCAGCGGCCATCCGCTAGAGGCGGCCCCTGCTGTTGGCCTATTGTTGATGGCCCCAGTCGTGTTTGTGACTCCGGCTTGGTTTGTCGCACTTGCGGCCGCGCTGATTCCGAGTTGGTTGCTGGCCGCATATTCCAGGCTGAACTCGGTGGAACTCACGGCGAGCGCCTTCTCGCTCGTAGCTGCCGCCGTGATCGGCAGGTTGTATGTGAAACTACGCCAATCGCGGCACGAGAAAGAGCTGGAAGAGGCCAGCGCAGCTGAAGCTGCGCAGGCCATCGTGTCGATGGAGAAAGCCCGTTTGACCCAGGCCTTGGCCGGGGGACAAGTCGGCTATTGGCATTGGGACCTGAAGACAGACAAGCTCTTCGTCTCCGAGCATTGGGCCTCGATGCTGGGCTTCACGGCGGCGGACATCAAAGACGATCCGGACGACTGGTTTACCCGCGTCCACCCTTACTACCTCGGCGATCTACGGCAAGCTTTGGCGGCGCATTTGTATGGAAACACGCCGCAGTTCGAGTGCGACTATCGCATTCAGCATCGCGACGGCACCTACCGCTGGGCCCTCGTTCGCGGAGCCGCTGAACGCGATGAGCGGGGCCAGCCGGTGGCCATTGCGGGAGTGCAAAGCGACGTCTCGGAGTTGGTCAACACCGAAGCGCGGATCATTAACGAAGCCCTCAACGACAAGCTCACCGGCCTACCTAATCGGCGCGCCTTCATGGTGCGCCTGGAGCGGGCCGTTGAAAAACTTAGAAGTAATCCCGGCACCCTGTTCGCCGTCGTCTTCCTGGACCTGGATCGCTTCAAGATCATCAACGACTCAATGGGTCACATGGTCGGCGATCAGCTGCTCGCCTCGGTCGCCAAGCGGCTTACCGGCTGCCAGCGCCAAGGCGATCTCGTGGCCCGCTTCGGCGGCGACGAGTTCGTCGCCCTACTCGATAATCTGCGCGACAAGGAAGACGCGATCAACGTCGCCAAACGCATCCGCGACGCTCTGCAGCAGCCGTTCCAAATCGGCAGTCAGGAGGTCGTCAGCGGCGGCAGTATCGGCATCGCCTTCTCAAACTCGCGCATCGAGAAAGCGGATGACATGCTGCGTAACGCCGACACGGCGATGTACCACGTCAAGACCTCGAACAAAGGCAGCCTGGCTATCTTTAATTCTGAGATGTACACGCGCGCCATGCATCTTTGTCAGTTGCAAACTGATCTTTCGGGCGCTCTCGACCGTGACGAGTTGCTCGTTGACTATCAGCCTGTCTTCTCGCTGCGTGACGGTCGCATCGTCGGCGCCGAGGCCCTGCTTCGTTGGCGACGGTCTGACGTTGAGATCGTCGCTCCCAGTGACTTCATTTCGATCGCCGAGGAGATGGGGCTTATCGAGAACATCGGCGAGTGGGCCCTGCGCAAGGGTTGCGCGCAGAGCGCGGCTTGGCTCGAAGCTGGTCTCAGACCGATCAAAATGGCAGTGAACCTGTCCGCCAAACAGTTGCAGGGCGGCCGCTTCAATCAAATCGTCGAACGCGCGCTGCGCGACTTCCATCTCAAGCCGGACACGCTGGAGTTGGAGCTGACGGAGACCGCCTTGATGGAAGGGTTGGACGAAGCCCAGAAATCGCTGGCGCACCTACGGAAAGTCGGCGTGCATGTGTCGATCGACGATTTTGGCACGGGTTATTCGTCGCTGAGCTATCTGAGCCAGTTCGACTTCGAATCGCTCAAGATCGATCGTTCTTTCGTCACTGGGTTAACGATGAACGACAAGTCCGACGCCGTACTCCGCGGCCTCATCTCGTTGGCTCATAACCTCGATCTGGCGGTTACGGCCGAGGGCGTCGAGTCACACGAACAACTGCAGTTCCTCAAGGACGAAGGCTGCGACAGCATCCAAGGCTTCGTGGCCAGCAAGCCGTTGGACCCGAAGAGTTTTAGTCAACTCTTGCGCGCCGATATCACACTCGCGGAACTCAAGCACGACGCCGACTTCAAGGGGCTCATTCTAGGTCCCAACGGCCAACCGGCGAACCGTCCCGAAAGGGCTGCGGGGGCGGAAGACTTTCCGTCGCCGATCGCTGAGATTCTATCGACCTAGCGGATGTCCTGCAGCCGGGACGCCCCGCGGTAGAACATCACCAAGGCGACCATCTGGATCACGTGATAGAGATCGTTGTGGTTGAAGTTTTCAGCCAGCGTCAGACCGCTTAACTGAACCCCGGCAGCGAAGAACGAAACGACGACTCCGGCGGCCAGCCACCACCCGGCCGGTTCACGGCGGCGCCTCTTGAGCATCATGCCCATCACGAGCACCGCCAGCATGTTGGGCACGTAGTCATAGACCGCCAGGCTGAACGTGGGCCGGACGGTTGTCCAGTAAAGATAGCCGGCAAGTTTCACCGCGGCGACGACGATGAGCCAACTCCCGACCCTGTGACGCAGCGCCGCCCGCGCCGTCCCGGCGACCATGTAGTAGGAGGCGAAACCGATCGAATAGAGCGTGATGCGCCAGATGACTGCGTAGGCCGCTGCGCTGAGTTGTGGAGCGAAGCCGTGCGAGACGCCGCCAGTGAAAGCGCCAATCGAGAGAGCGCCAAAGGCCAGACTCCAATCGCGGATCGACTCTTGGCGCAGCCGCCGCGCATAGGGCATCAACTGCAGCGAGAAGCCCAGCGCCAACAATGCCAAGACAAGATCGGTCAGCGCTGTTGTAGGTTCCGAGAGTCCCATACGGCGACGCCTGCGCGTCCCCCAGTTTAGGACGATCGCGGGCCGCGCGGGCTCGGGCTAGGAATCGAGTTTCTTCTTCAGCCGACGGACGTCGCGATCGAGTTCCGGCAGCCGGTTGTAGACCGCCGTACAGCGCAGCCATCGGCTGTTGTCCAATTCCGGCGATCCAGAGATCTTGCGGCCGGACTCGATGTCGTGACCCACTCCGGTTTGCGCCGTGATCAGCACGCCGTCGCCGATTGTCAGATGATTGATGACGCCGACCTGGCCCGCCAGAATGCAGCCCTTGCCTAATGTTGTGGAGCCGGCGATGCCGACTTGCGAGCAGATCAAGTTATCCTCGCCGATCTCGACGGCGTGCCCGACTTGAACCAAATTGTCGATCTTGGCGCCGCGGCGGATTCTGGTTTCGCCCACGGCTGCGCGATCGATGCAGGTTCCCGCCTGGATTTCCACGTCGTCTTCCACGACCACGATGCCTGCCTGAGGGATCTTGTGGTGCGATCCGTCTGCGCGGCGGGCGAAGCCGTAGCCGTCCGTTCCGACGTGCGCTCCGTTTTGCAAAATGACGCGGTCGCCGATGCGGCAAAACTCTCGAACGACCGACTGTGCATGAGCGACGAAGTGATCGCCGATTCGGACCCCCGGATAGATCGTCACGTGGGGGTGGATTACCGCGTTCGCGCCGACGACGACGTCGTCGCCGATCACCGCATAGGCTCCGATCGAGGCGTTGGCGCCGATTTGGGCGTTCTCGGCAACCACGGCCGTGGCGTGAATACCTGCGGTTACCGCGGGTCCTTGATAGAAAATCTCCAACGCCCGAGCGAAGTCCAGATAGGGATTCGAAGAGATCAGTTGTGCTAGCGCCGCTCCTTCCAACTCTTTGCCGACGATGATTGCGCCGGCGCCGGTCGTGGCGACCAGCGAGGCGTAGCGCGGGTTCGTCAAGAAAGTGATTTCTTTGGACGTTGCCGCTTCGATTCCGGCCACGCCTTCGACTTCCAAATTGCCGTCGCCGACTAGCTTGCAGCCCAAGCGTCCTGCCAATTCCGTGAGAGTCATGGGGTCGCCGCCGCGCTCGTTACTGCGGTCCAATACCAACCAATTAAATCATCACCCCAAAAAGTCACCAGAATCGCCGCAGCGCCCAGATAGCTCCCGTAGGGCATCTCATGACTCCATCTCTTGCCGCCGAACAGCACCAAAGCCGTGCCGAAGACCGCTCCTACGATGGAGCCGACGACGAGGATGATAAGCGTGTAATTCACGCCCCAGAAAGCGCCTATCATGGCCGCTAACTTCACGTCGCCGAATCCCAGTCCATCCACCCCGCGAAAGCGGTAGTAGATCTCCCGGGTAGCCCAAAGCATGCCGCCGAAAAAGACCGCGCCGCAGACCGACTCCGTCACCGAAGCGAGCCAGGGCTCCGGTTGCGTTCCGGCGATCAGCCAAATCAGCTGGGTCGCCCCCGGCGTTATGTACAGGAAGGGGCTCAACGCTAGACCTATCGCCATCCCTCCCAGCGTCAATTCGTCGGGCAGTAGAAACTGCTCCAGGTCCGTAAAAATCAGCGCCAAGATCATCGAGCCGAACAGCATGCACTTGAAGCTGAGCGGTTCCAGGCCGTACTTCGAAACAGCCGCAAAGTAGAGGAACCCGTTGAGCACCTCCACCGACGGATAGCGCCACGAGATGGTCTCCCGACAGTATCGGCAACGCCCGCGCAGCAGGCTGTAACTGATGAGCGGGATGTTGTCGTACCAGGACAGCTGATGTTCGCACTTGGGACAGTGCGAGCGCGGCCGGACCACCGACTTATCGATCGGCCAGCGGTGGATGCAGACGTTGAGAAAGCTTCCGATGAGAAGCCCGAAAAGGAATGCTAGAAGCGTCACGACAGAGTTCAGGAAGACAGAAGAGAGCGATAGACCTCCGCTGTGCGGTCCACCATGATATCACTCGAGAAGCACGACACTACGAGGTTGAATGCCCGATTTGCGATGCCTCGCGCCAAGTTCGAATCGCTGGCCAGCCGCCTCAACGCCGCCGCCGCCTGCTCAACCGAACCATCCGTCAGGAGTCCAGTCTCGGCATCGACGATGACCTCGGGAATCCCTCCGACAGAGGCGGCGACGACGGGCACTTTTCTGATCGCGGCCGCGAGGATGGCTGACCCTAAACCCTCCATTTCCGGCAGATAGAGAAAGATGTCGGCCTGGTCGAGAGCTCGCTCGAGGTTGCGGTCGATGACCGGCTCCAATCCAGCCAGGCGGCAGGCTTCCACGGCAGCCGCCGTCCGCTTAAGCGGATCCGCCGAATCCAAGATAGCCACTCGCGGAGTCGCCTCCGGAGGGCTCCAGACCGGCTCTTCGGCCGGCGGGTCGATGCCGTCGTGAACCACCGTGATTCGTTGCTCGGCCACGCCGGCCTCCAGCAGTTTCTCTTTCACGACTTCCGAGACGGCTAGATAACGATCCGCACGGGCGTATTTCAACCGGGAGAGAACGCCTCGCTTGACGGGAAAAGCCACCCGGCGGGACACCACAACCGGACAGCCTCGCCCGAGCAGCACGGCCCATGTATGACTCAGCGCATCGTGCGCGTGAATAATGTCGGCCTTCCCGGCCTGCGCGTAAATTGTGGCGAAGTTGAAGGGTCCGGCGCCGACTTTGCGCTGCAACTCGCCGCGGGCGAGCACGATCTGGTCCATCCTCAGGCGCTCCAGACCTTCGATCAGCCGGAACACCTGGAGCTGTCCGCCTTGCAATGCACGGCCGGAATCTAGATGGAGAACTCTCATGTCTGCAGCGCCCGGGCCTTCGCGTATTTGGAATAGGTATAGGCCGCCGCCATCCGAGCGATGATCAGACCTTCGGGCCCGTCGCGAAACCCTTGCTGCAGGACGTACGAACGCAAGAACGCCCAGGGCGGGGAAACGAGCAACTGCCCGAGCCCCACGCGGCGACGGTTCTCAATGAGTTCGCGCGCGGCCAGGTCCGTATAGCGGTCCACGCGCCGACGGTGATCGTCCAGCGAGTCGCAGGTGTAGTGCAGCAAGTCGCCGGCGAGTTCTCCGACGCTGCCTTCGACGTGCACCGATTCGTGAACGTAGTCGCCATGCCAGTGTCCCCGGCGGCGGTCATAGAGCCGAACCTTCGAGTCGGGGTACCAGCCGGAGTGGTGAATCCAGCGGCCGAGATAGCGGGCCAACCGTGCGAAACGATAGCCGACATGCCGCGGCCCGCCAGCTTGCAGGGCCTCGATGGAAGCCCGCAGATCTGGGGCCACTTGTTCGTCGGCGTCCAGCGCCAGAATCCAGTCGTGAGAGGCCGACTCGGCCGCGAAGTTCTTTTGATCCGCGTAGCCGGACCAGTCCCGTGATAACACTCGCGCGCCGGACTGCCGGGCGATCTCGCAGGTGCGGTCCGACGACCCGCTGTCAACGACGACCACCTCGTCGCAAAACGAAAGCGAAGCGAGCGCCCGAGGCAAATTCTCCTCCTCGTTGAGCGTGATGATCGTGGCAGAGATCTTCAATGGCCGGTGGGCGCGAACCGCGCACTCGATACATTATCTCGCGCTGGAAGGACCTCTCGGAGACGCTTGTCCAGCCTTCCCCCGCACCCCGCTAGAATAGGGCTTTGGCGGCTAGACGCATTGTGGTGGGCATGAGCGGCGCGAGCGGCGCTGCGTACGGCGTCCGTGTTCTTCATCGGCTCCGCGCGGCGGGCGTCGAAACCCACCTGGTTATCTCCCGTCCAGCCGAAAAGACCCTGCACCACGAGACGGGACTGCTGCTCAAAGACCTGAAGGAACTGGCCTCTGAGTACCACCCCATCGAAGAGATTGGCGCTTCGATCGCCAGCGGATCTTTTCTGACCGACGGCATGGTCATCGCCCCGTGCTCGGTGAATACGATGTCCGCGATCGCTTATGGCCTGGCGGCCAATCTGTTGGTCCGCGCCGCCGACGTCACTTTGAAAGAGCGGCGTCGGTTAGTGCTGATGGTGCGCGAGTCCCCGCTGCACCTGGGACATCTGCGTACGATGGTCGCCTTGGCCGAGCTCGGAGCCGTCATAGCCCCGCCGATGCCCGACTTCTACAACCGACCCGACCGGGTGGAAGACATTGTGGAGCAAGGCGCCGGCCGGATTCTCGACCTGCTGGGCCTAAGCGACGAGGCGACCAAACGATGGTCAGGAATTTAGCAACCTTGGGGCGTTCCGGCGCATCAGATACAATGTAGTCACAAGGAGGGGGCGTACTGGCTTCGACGGGTTAGCAGTCTACGTTGAGAGGCATGCCGGGTTCCGAGCTCCCGTAAAACGATCGGATCACTATAACTGCCAATAACAATCAGCAGTTCGCTTACGCAGCTTAATTAGCTGTGCGTCCTCGGTCTCGATCCCGTAAGGGGCTAGTAGGGCGGCAATTTAGCGGGATAGGTCGTAGGCTTCTGTTCGTAGCTTGCGGTCGAGATTAATCGGACTGGATCGCTTCTCATTTGTTCGTTTGAGGAGAGGCGATTGAGATTTTCAAGCGGACTAAGCATGTAGTCTCTTTGCGAAGGCCTTTCTCGGACGCGGGTTCGATTCCCGCCGCCTCCACCAATTTAATACCGATCAACAGCTTACGAGATAGCATCGAGAATTCCGGTCGACGTGGAAGGACGGGGCTCTCGCAACGCCATCACCCTTGAACGTTTGCGTCTAGTTAGGGGATAGCCTACTGCTGGACCAGGCAAAGAGAAGAACGAGAACGCCCGCCCGTGTCGTCGGTTTTCGACACTTGAGGGAGTGCTGTGAGTAAAGGTGAACCGTTTGGGCACAACGTTTTTGAGTTCGTCGTGGCAGCGAAATGAATTGAGACGAGCTTAGGAAGTCGCAGTGCGCGGCAAGTGAACAAAGAAAAGAGTTCCACCGCCCGGTGAGGATTCGACGCTTAGCGTCCCTTGCTGGAACTCAACCAGCCGCTTGGCTATTGAAAGCCCTAATCCTGAACTGCCGTTCGCACTTGTCCGCGACTTGTCGCCTCGATAGAACCGGTCGAAAATGTGGGGGAGGTCGTCGGGACTGATGCCGCTTCCCGTATCCTGCACCGTGAGGACAACTTTTTCTGCTGCCGGTTCAAGTTGAACGTAAATCGAGCCGATTGCCGTGTGTCTAACCCCGTTGTCGACGAGAATTGCGATCACTTTCATCAGGGAATCTTGATCAGCACGGACCCAAACCGGATGCTGGGGTAAAGTCAGGCGGAACTCCAGGTTCTTAGCCTGGGCCAGTGGGCGTAGATTGTCGCAGGCATCCTGAACCAACGCTCGGAGATCCAAGGGGGAAAGGGCCACATCGAAATGCCCACTGTCCCCCCGCGCTAGCGTCAAGAGTCCCTCCACCAGAGTGGCGGCGCGGTCGGTTTGGTGGAGAATCCGCCTGAGTGTGTCCCGATACGATTCCGGTTCCCGATTCCTTCGCAGCGCGATTTCCGCCAACGCTTGGGTAGCGGCAAGCGGCGTTCGCAAGTCGTGGGAAGCGTCAGAGGTGAATCTATGAATTCGCTCAACGCTACTTTGGAGGCGATCCAGCATCTCGTTCCACATCCCCGCGAGAAGACTCAATTCGTCATTAGCGATGGGCACGGGAAGACGCGTGGACAAGTCAGCCGAATCGACGGAGCGCGCCGCCATCGCCATTTCCCGGACTGGGGCCAGTGCACGCTTGCTCAGCCAGTAACCGCCACACGAAGCCACGAGGAGCACAAGCGGAATGGACAGCAACAGAATGCGGAAGAGCCTTTGTAGAATTTCGTCTACTGGTTCCAACGAAAGATACATCTTGAACGTAACAACTTCAGTCCCTACTTTCACGGAGTCCTCCGCCTCAAGGCCTGGGATGGCCCCGAACGACTTGGATTGATAGAGCACGGAGTTGGACGCATCAAGCAAGCGGATAGAGAAGCCCGCGGGCAGTGCCGCGCTGAACTCAGACACTTCTTCCGCGAGGCTTTCGGTCTCTTCCGTTGGCGGCACTTCCAGGTGTAACAGGACATCGCGGAAGCTGCTGACCCGGTCCTGCAGTTCTGCCTGCCGGGCTGCAATCAAGCTCTGCCGTAGACCAAGCCAAACGGTCGCGCCAAAAGCCCCGAGGCACAGCGCCAGGACAAGCGAATACCACAAGGTCAACCGAACGCGGACGGGCCATGAGTTCATTCCGGCTCCTCACGCAAGACGTAGCCGACCCCGCGCACCGTGTGAATCAATTTCGGTTCGCCGTCCACCTCGATTTTATTGCGCAGGAGGCGAATGAATGCGTCAATGGTGTTGCTTTCGACGCTCTTGTCAAAGCCCCAAACGTTGTCCAGAATCACTTCGCGCGTCATGACTTGGCCCGGACGCCGCATCAGCATCGCGAGAAACGCGAACTCGGTGCGGGTCAACACAATGCGTTGTCCTTTCCTCTGAACCTCGTGAGCGGCCGGATCTAACCGCAGGCTGCCAACTTCCAGAATCGGGGATTGAACATCGCCGCCACGGCGTGAAAGCGCGCGAAGCCGGGCCAGGAGCACCTCGAACGAAAATGGCTTCGTCAGGTAGTCATCCGCGCCCTTGTCCAGGCCGAAGACCATGTCCGCAACAGTATCCTTGGCGGTTAGCATCAGAATCGGTGTTGAATGGCGCGACTCCCTCAATCGCTTGGCGACTGTAAAACCGTCAAGGCCGGGAAGCATCACGTCCAGCACAATGACATCAAATTCATAATGGTGCGCGATCGACACGGCGTCGAGCCCATTTGACGTGACAAGCACCGTGTGACCCTCCTCCTGCAGACCAACCTGCAGGATTCTAGCCATCTCTGGCTCGTCTTCTACGACCAGTATCCGCATCCCTCTCAGTGTCCCATCGTGGACCGGATTTCTGAAATCTTCCTGAATGCCTGCCCTTCTTGGCTTTCAGGAGTTTTTCATAGACATGTAGTCAACTCGAATTAGGAGAACCCCCTTATGAAGACAACTCATGCAATTCTTTTCGCTACGGCTTTGGCCCTGTGCCTGTGCTTGGGCGCCTCGGCTCGAGAAACAAAGATCAAGGCCGACCAGGTGCCTGCGCCAGCGCGTGCGGCTGCCGCCAAGGCGTATCCGCACGCTGAAGTCAAGGAGTGGGAGCAGACGATCGAAGGCGGCAAAACGCTCTATGAAGTCACGATGGCGGAGGGCAAGGCCACATGGCAAGCCGTTTTCGCGGCCAACGGGGCGCAGGAGGCAAGGGAAGAAGTAGTTCCCGTGTCGAGTCTGCCCGCCGCTGTCCGGGACGCCGTAAAGGCGAAATATCCCAAGGCCGCTCTGAGTTCGGCCGAGAAGATCACTCGTCCCTCGTCTACTGAATACGAAGTCGGATTGAAGAATGCGCCCATGAAAGAGGTCGTCGTGACGGCTGAAGGGAAAATTCTCGCAGGAGAGTAAGCCAGACCTTCAGTCGGGTCAATTCCGTGCGGATCGGGTAGCGCAGCCGACAAGAGCCCGGTCCGCTTTGGCGAGTTGGTCTGGCATGAACATGCCGGACCGGTCGGATACTACATCCGCCTCATCGACTCGGTACGACCGGCAAAATTCTTGTTGATTTGGTTGTAGTTGTGATCGGGAGAAATTCTTGAAACGAGAACGAAGACAATCCGACGCCCTTCTGTTGGTAGTGATCGTATCCGTGCTCTTATTGGCGTCCCTTCGGTGCGGCGGTCAGACAACGACCCCGTCAACCGTCCCAATTTCAACGCTTAGCATTGACGAGGCTGTGGCCCTCGCGCTCCATGCTGCATCCAACTACCAGGGGTCGATCATTGGTCAGAATGTGGCGACAGAGGATCTCAAGCAGGCACGGGCTGCCTTCCTGCCCAGGGTTGCCGTTCCCACAACGTTTGCCTACAACAGCCCTGAGCGTGGTCAGCCGCTTTACGCCGGCGCTCCTCACGGGCAGAGCTTCATTAGCTTAAACGCGATTCGGGAGTATCACAGTGAAGTAGCTCTGACGGGCGAATTGGATCTCAGTGGGCGACTCTCCGCCACTCTGAGAAGAAACCGGGAACTGCTAAAGGCCGCCCGCGCCGGAACCGAAGTCGCGCGCCGAGACCTGGTTATTGCGACGAAGGAAGCCTACTATGGCGTGGCCCTCGCGACGGCAAAGCTGGAGACCGCGGAACGGAATGTCGCGACCGCGAAGGAATTTGAACAGGTAACCGAGTTGATGGCCAAAGGAGGAGAAGCGCCGTCGATTGACTTGACCCGAGCCCGACTCCAAACAACCACCCGAATGGATGAACAACAACAGGCGCAAGCAAGCCTGGATGTGGCGAGAGAGAGTCTCCGCTTCCTGATTGGATACGACACGAGCGTGGGTTTCGGTGTGGAGCAATTGGGGAACCTAGCTCCCCAAGCCGGTGAGATCGACGCCATCTCCTCGCGGACAGTGAACGGGAGCAGGCCTGAGATCCCGTTGATTGAGGCGCAAAGGGCGGCGGCACTGGAAGGCGCCCGCATAGCGCGCGCCGAACGCCGTCCGTCGATCGTCTACAACATCGGCGTGGGGGCGGACACGGGCTCCTTGCAGCCTTCGCTGCTGAACCGCCACCTCGGAGCAACGGCGACGATTGGCCTCTCCATCCCGGTCTTCGATTGGGGGATCAGCAAGAGCAAGGAGCGGCAGGCCCAATCTCAGGCCGAGGTCCTCGGCATACAACGTGAAGTTTTTGGCCGCACGGTGAATCAGGAGCTAATTTCCGCGAGGGCGCTTGCCACTGCCGCGGCAGAACGGGTGCGCTTGGCTGGCGGAGGCATCGTCGATGCCCAACGCAGTTTGGCAACGTCCGTTGCTCGATACCGTGCTGGAGAGGCTCCCATTCTGGAGGTGACGGATGCTCAAAACGTCCTCAATCTTCAGCAGCAGACATTGAACCAAGGAATCTATGAGTATCGCGTCGGAATCGCGCGGCTCGAACTCGCCGCGGGGCTAATTAGATGACCGAGATCGCCAAACCATCCCCTCAGGCAACGGCAAGCAGCTTGAGGCGCAAGGTCGCGTTCGGCGCGGTCGGATTGATTGCGGCTGGCACCGTCACATTTTTCCTGATGGGCCGGTCAGGCGCAGTTGCTCCGGCTTCTCCTGCGGCTCCCGTTGTCCGTGTCGATGTCGCCAAGGCGGTTGTTCAGCCGATTTCGTCATACGTGGAAGCGCTAGGAGTCATGTTTCCCCGCACACAAGCAACACTAGGGGCGAAGTTGGGTGGGCAGATAACGAAGATGCCCCTGTTGAAGAACGAGCAGGTCAATCAAGGCGATATCATCGCGGTCTTCCAGTCCGCGGACGTATTGGCTCAGCGTGACGAAGCTGCCGCGGCCCTGGCGCAAGCTCGCACCAACTTGCGTACGCTGCTCACAGCGACGATTCCGCAAAACGCCGCGGCCCAGGAAAAACTATTGCGAGACGCGCGGGCCACTGTGGCGAATGCACAAGCACTCGTAGACCGCCGCCAGGAGTTGTTCTCCCAGGGAGGTATTTCAAAGAAGGATCTCGAAGCGGCACAACTCACCCTGACACTCGCCGAGAACGATCTATTACTCGCGGAGCGGAATTCAGCGTTACGGATCAGCGCCGCGGACCCCAATCAGCAGGCCTTGTTGGAGCAACAGATCAAGCAGGCGGAACAGCGCGTCGCGCAACTCAACATCCAACTCAGCTACGCCCAAGTACGCGCCCCTTTTCGGGGCGCCATTACCGATCAGTTTCAGTTTGAGGGCGACTACGTTGTTGCTGGGGCGCGATTGGTCACGCTGGCCGATATGTCGGAAATCATCGTGAAGGCGGCGTTCGCTGACACCGTGGCTGCCAGGTTGCGAATCGGAGACTCCGTTGTTGTTATTCCTTCCGATCAGCCAGATCAGGAACTGACGGGCGCCGTGTCTCTGATTAGCAACTCTGTAGACCCGGCCAGCCGGAGTGTTGAAGTTTGGGTGCGGCTCCCGAATGCGGAAGGCCGACTGCGTTCGGGAGCGTCCGCGCGTGTTCGGGTCATGGCGCGCAGTGTCGACAGGGCGATCGTGGTGCCGGTCACGTCGGTCACTCTTGATGCGAGCACGGGGGATGTGGGCTTAGTCATGGTCGTTGATTCGCAGTTGATCGCCCATGAACGAAAAGTGACAGTCGGTGTTCGTTCTGGCGAGCTGATTCAGATTACAGCAGGGCTGAAACCGAATGAGCTGGTCGTGACGGCCGGCGGATACGCGCTCCCCGATGGCACCCAGGTGCAAGTTGCTGCGCAGCCACATCCTGAGGCGGCAGCCAAGTGAACCTGGCACGGCTTGTTTCGGAACAGTCGCGGGCCATACTGCTAATGGTCGCCATACTCTGCGCGGCTGGAGTGTTTGCAGCGTTCTATCTTCCCACCGCGATCTTTCCCCAGACGGACTTTCCACGGATTGTGATCGTCGTGGACAACGGCGTCGTCCCGGCGCCACAGATGCTAGCCTCCGTAACCCGTCCGATTGAGGAAGCGATGAATGGAATACCAGGCATCAGCGGAATCCGTTCGACGACGGCTAGAGGCGCTGCCGATATCAACTTATTTTTCGATTGGAAGGTGGACGTCCTCCAAACCCTGCAGTTCGTTCAGGCCAGGCTCTCGCAGTTATCGGTCACCCTTCCTCCCACTGCCTCCATACGGCGAGTTGACCGATTGACGTTTGCGGTGTTCCCGGTAGTTGGCTACAGCCTGACCTCGCCGACGATCGATCCCGCCACGCTGCGAGATCTGGCTGCGTTCACTGTTCGTCCCCGCCTGGCTCGGTTACCGGGTGTCGCGACTGTCGCGGTTGCTGGTGGGCAGGTTCGAGAGTTTCACATTCGAATTGATCCGGACCGCCTAGCTGAGCGCAATATCACTTCTCAGCAGGTTGTGGATGCCGTGAGGACGTCGAATATAGTAGCTTCGCCC
Source organism: uncultured Acidobacteriota bacterium (assembly GCA_963805925.1). Taxonomy (GTDB): domain Bacteria; phylum Acidobacteriota; class Terriglobia; order Bryobacterales; family UBA6623; genus CAMPKL01. The sequence continues at coordinate 113,379 of CAWDWB010000009.1, read as the reverse complement.
GGATTGATTGAGGAGAATCACCAGCTAGAACTAACTCTGGTGAACGGCCTGGCTGTACAGCCCGATCAGCTGGAAAACATCGCTGTAGGCGTGGTCAACGGTGTTCCGATCACAGTGGATGACGTTGCCGAAGTTGGCCAAGGCGTGGCCCCGCAGTACACGATCGTGACGGCCAACGGCAAGCCGGCAGTATTGCTCAATATCATTCGCCAACCGGATGCGAACGTCGTCACAGTGGTCAACGAAGTGACCGCAGAGCTTGCCGCACTGAAATCTGAGCTTCCCACGGACGTAGCGATCGAGCCGTTCTATGACCAGTCTCTGCTGGTCCGATCATCTTTGACATCTGTTCGCGATGCGATTCTCATCGGACTCGTTCTGTCGGTCTTGATCCTCTACGGTTTTCTGCGGAAGTGGGGCCCTACCCTCGTGGCGGCCACTGTGATTCCCATCACTGTACTGGTGACATTCTTGCTGATGCGCGTGTTCGGTCTGGGATTTGACCTGATGACTCTCGGCGGCGTGGCAGCGGCGATCGGACTGGTGATTGACGATGCCATTGTGGTTGTTGAAAATATTCACTCCCATCTTCTCCGCAGTACCGACCGCCAGTCAGCAATTGAGCAAGCCGTCTCTGAGATTGCCATACCGATTGTTGGGTCAACCATTACGCCCATTGCCGTATTCATCCCACTGACGCTCCTCACAGGGGTCACCGGTGTTTTCTTCCGTTCGCTCAGTTTGACTCTCGTTGCATCTCTTCTGACGTCGCTTGTACTCGCTCTTTCGGTGACGCCCATCCTTGCCGGGCGCTTCATGAAGGTTAGTTCCACACCTCATCCGGAGCCCGAGGACGCTGAGGAAAATGGGCCCGTGCTTCGATTTCTGATCGATCGTTACGAGTGGCTTCTAGCTCTTGCGTTGTCGAGGAGGACTTGGGTCATGGCGATCGCCTGCGGGGTGCTCATCGGAAGCTATTTCCTCTACAATCGGCTCGGTTCGGAATTTCTGCCGGCCTTTGATGAAGGAGCCTTTGTCCTCGACTATGTTGCGCCCCCAGGCTCGTCCCTTGCAGAAACCGATCGGATGCTGCTTTCCGTAGAAGATATGATTCGCAGCATGCCCGAGGTGGAGAGCTACTCCCGCCGAACGGGCCTCCAACTAGGGCTGTCAATCACCGAACCGAATACCGGCGATTTTCTGGTGAAACTCAAGGCGAAGCGCGACCGGACGACTGACGAAGTCACAGAGGAACTCCGGACGAAGATCGAAGGGAGCGAGCCGTCCTTGCGCGTCGAGTTCGTTGGAATTCTGAGCGACTTGATCGGTGACTTGACCAGTTCGCCGGCGCCGATCGAGGTTCGACTGTTTAGCGAGGACTCAGGGGTGTTGCATGACACGGCACGCCAGGTGGCACAGGCAATCTCGAAGATTCCCGGTGTCGTTGACGTATTTGATGGCGTCGTCGTCAGTGGGCCGGCGCTCACCTTCGATGTCGACACTCTGCAGGCAGCGAAGCTTGGCGTAACTCCAACCGACATCGCGAACGCGGTCTCCACAGCCATGACGGGAGATCCGGCTTCAGCCATCCTTCAACAAGGCCGGCTAGTGACAGTTCGAGTTGTGGAGCGAGCCGGCGCTCGTTCCAGTGTCGATGCGCTTAGGGCTCTTCGTATCCGATCAGCGACCGGAAACCTCTTTCGACTCGATCAGGTTGCCAACGTACGCTATGAAAGTGGACAGACGGAAATCCACCGGAATGCACTTCGACAATCCGTCTCAGTCACGGCCCGCCTCTCCAGTACGGATCTCGGTACCGCTATTGCTTCCGTACAAGCCACGCTGGCCAGGGATGTGACGTTGCCGGCGGGTGTGACCGTCGAATACGGCGGTCTGTACCAGGAACAACAGGCAAGCTTCCGTGAGCTGCTGATCGCGTTGCTCCTGGCCATCATGCTTGTGTTTGTAGTTCTTCTAGTCGAGTTTCGGTCGTTTGCCCATCCCGCGGCCATCGTCACTGGCGCAGTGCTGGCATTGTCAGGCGTTTTTGCGGCCCTGTGGGTGACGGGCATCACGCTCAATGTGGTTTCCATGGTTGGCATGATCATGGTTGTGGGTATTGTCGCCAAGAACGGTATTCTCATGCTCGATGCGGTTGAGGATCATTTGGCGGCTGGAGATACTTTGAGCGAAGCCCTGCTGCGCTCCGGCCGCCGCCGCTTCCGCCCGGTACTGATGACTTCGCTTGCGGCGATTCTGGGAATGCTCCCGTTGGCCCTTGCACTTGGTTCTGGCGCCGAATTACTTCAGCCGCTTGCGGTAGCAGTGATCGGCGGCTTGGCTGTGGCTCTCTTGCTTTCGCTCGTGGTTACGCCGACGGTCTTTTCCCTCCTTCGCGGTGAGTGAGTTTGGATCTTGTTCAAGCATGCCGCTGCTGCTGGCGAAGGCTGCTTTAACCGTCACGTAGGCGCGTTGTGGTCTCTCAAGGCGCTGTCCTGGTATTCGTCGTCCGATAGGCCGCATGGGCGGCCGCGTTCGCTTCCAGATTCAGGGCTTCCTGTGGATTGATCAGCGGCAAGTGTGGATCCACTGATCGGGTACGCACTCCATCCGCTATTGAAGGAAGCGAGCGAGACGCACTGTGCAGACGCGGCGATAATGTCGAAGTTTCTGTTGTCAACGAGCTGTTGGAGCCGGTTCTGGCCATGGAGCACAGCGATGCGTCATGAGGAAAAGGCTCGTATGACCACATTTGGTCATATGGCCCACATGGGCCACGAGTTCGGCGACCAGTGCCAGTCCGCCCCCCTTGAACCTTAGGAGAATGTCGGTACAGAGGCAACGGCCCGCCGCGTGCTTTCCAATACGCGACCGATGATTCCTAACCATCGGCCGCCTTCTATTCAGGAGTCAGGAGAAAACGCTTGTCAGGGTACTTGCACTGTTGAAAACGACGTCGGCTTGCTGGCTAGAAAAAGGCAAGTCGATCGTGACTCCGGCCCTCGCGGTGGCGCAAGAAATCGAAAACACGATTCTGAAGATCATGAAGGAAGCAGCGTCAGGCCGATCGCGGCCCTTTGGAGGCTTCGACTGTTCGGCGGCGAAATAAATAGGACGAGAGAAGAAACAGATTCGGCGCGAGATGAGCTGGCCAAGGAGGCATCCGCCCTTTATCGTCAGAAAGGGCGCCCGTAGGAACATGATGTAGAGAACTGGTTGGAGGCCGAAGCTGATATGAAGCATGCCCGAGGGGATCGTTCCGAGCACTCTCGACACGTCGGCCACTCCGATCTAGTGCGGCCAGAGGCAACGCAAGCTATCGATGCTCTCAAGACCTTGAACATGCGCTGCATGATGCTCCCTCGCGACAACGAAGCGACGGCCAAATGGGATTCAGACCAAGTCGGACTAGACGAATACTTTGCCGAGGTCTTGCCTCAGGACAAAGCGGCCAAAGTGAAAGAGGTCCAATCTCGAGGCCAGTTGGTAGCCATGATCGGCAACGGAGTGAACGACGCTCCGGCATTGGCGCAGCCGGATGTGGGCATTGCAATCGGAGCGGGCTCGGATGTAGCGGTAGAGAACGCCGACGTTATTTTGGCGCGAAGGAATCCGCTGCATGCAATGGCCGTCTTGGGCCGCTCTCTCGCCAGCTACCGGAAGATGATTCGAAACGTCTTCTGGGCGGCGGGATACAACGTTGTGGCCATCCCCTTGGCGGCCGGTGCGCTCTGCGCTTGGAGAGTGCTGATCAATCCTGCTGTCGGCGCAGTGCTGATGTCCGCAAGCACGGTGATTGTGGCCGTCAACGCGCGGTTTTTGAGGCTTGAGGCCGGGTCTGAATAGCGGGCGACACGATGAAGCGATAGAGAGGCAATGGATTGCGCAACATGGAAGCAGAAGCAAACACGTTAAACCCCGAACTATTGGACAGAATGGACGCCTATTGGCGCGCCGCCAACTACCTGTCGGTCGGACAGATCTATCTTCGAGATAATCCGCTGCTCAAGCGTCCGCTGACGTTGGCGGACTTGAAGCATATGCTGCTGGGACATTGGGGCACCACTCCAGGGCAGAACTTCATCTATGTTCACTTGAACCGGGTCATTAAGAAATACGACCTGGACATGATCTATGTATCGGGTCCCGGACACGGCGGCCCAGCCGTCGTGGGCAACACGTATCTGGAAGGAACGTACAGCGAGGTCTATCCCGAGATCAGTCAAGACGAGGCCGGACTGCGCAAGCTGTTCACCCAGTTTTCGTTTCCCGGAGGAATCCCCAGCCATGCATCGCCGGAGTGCCCGGGCTCGATCCACGAGGGCGGGGAACTGGGCTATTCGCTGAGCCATTCGTTCGGCGCCGTGTTCGACAATCCGGATCTGGTTGTCGCCTGCGTGGTGGGCGACGGCGAGGCGGAGACAGGTCCGCTGGCTACGGCATGGCATTCGAACAAGTTTCTGGATGCAGCAACCGACGGCGCCGTGCTGCCGATCTTGCATCTCAACGGTTACAAAATTGCAAACCCGACCGTGTTCGCGCGCATCGAGCCGGAGGAACTGGACCAGTTCTTTCGAGGTTGCGGGTGGACGCCGTACTACGTCGAGGGCGACGACCCGAAGCTGATGCACGAGGCCATGGCCGCGACGCTCGACCGGGCGGTGGAGGAGATCAAGGAGATCCAGCGCAGCGCTCGCACGGAGGGCAAAACGATGCGCCCGCGCTGGCCGGTGATCATCCTCAAATCACCGAAAGGTTGGACCGGGCCTAAATGGGTCGACGGCGTTCAAATCGAGGGGACTTTCCGCGCCCACCAAGTGCCGCTTTCCGATCCGGCCACACACCCAGGGCACCTCAAGCTATTGGAGGACTGGCTACGCAGCTACCGTCCGGAAGAACTCTTTGATGAGCAGGGTCGGTTAAAAACGGAGTTGGCGGAATTGGCGCCGAAGGGTGATCGCCGCATGGGCGCCAATCCGAACGCCAACGGCGGGCTGCTGCTCCGTGACCTGCTCATGCCCGATTTCCACAACTACGCGGTCACAGTGCCGTCGCCCGGGTCGGTTACAGCGGCGGACACCCACGAGCTCGGCGTATTCCTGCGCGACGTGGTCAAGCTCAATCAAGAGCAACGCAATTTCAGGATCTTCGGGCCCGACGAAACCCTCTCGAATCGTCTGAACGCTGTGTTTGACGGGACTAGCCGCCAGTGGGACGCACGTACGCAGGACAACGATGAATTCCTCGCTCTGCAGGGTCGCGTCATCGAGATGCTGAGCGAGCATCAATGCGAAGGCTGGCTGGAAGGCTACCTGCTCACTGGCAGGCATGGACTCTTCAATTGCTACGAGGCATTCATTCACATCATCGATTCGATGTTCAATCAGCACGCGAAGTGGCTGAAGGTCACGGCGGAGCTGCCCTGGCGGCGTAAGATTGCGTCGCTGAATTACTTGCTGGCATCCCACGTGTGGCAGCAAATGCACAACGGCTTCACTCACCAGGACCCTGGGTTCATCGATCATGTCGTGAACAAGAAGGCCTCGGTGGTGCGCGTCTATCTTCCGCCGGACGCCAATTGCCTGCTCTCGGTCTGGGATCACTGCTTGCGCAGTCGTCACTACGTCAACGTCGTCATCGCGGGCAAGTATCAAGCGCCGCAATGGCTGACGATGGAGGCCGCCGTCGAGCACTGTACTGCGGGCATCGGCGTCTGGCATTGGGCCAGTAGTGATCAAGACACGGAGCCGGACGTGGTGATGGCCTGTTGCGGCGATGTGCCTACTTTGGAGACGCTCGCTGCCGTATCCATCCTGCGCGAGCATCTGCCCGAACTGAAAGTCCGCGTCGTCAACGTCGTCGACCTGATGAAGCTGCAGCCGCAAGCCGAGCACCCGCACGGATTGAGCGACGAGGCGTTCGACGCACTTTTCACCAAGAATAAGCCGATCATCTTCGCCTTCCATGCCTACCCATGGTTGATCCACCGGCTGACCTACCGCCGCACTAACCACGAACACATGCACGTCCGCGGGTACAAGGAGGAGGGAACCATCACCACTCCCTTCGATATGACTGTGCTGAATGACCTGGACCGCTTCCACCTGGCGATGGACGCCATCAACCGCTTGCCGCAGACAGGCCAAAAAGGCGCAATGCTGAAGAAGAAACTGGCGGACAAGTTAATCGAGCACAAGCAGTACATCGATGAGCACGGACAGGATATGCCGGAGATTCGCAACTGGAAGTGGAACGCGGAGCTGCCGTGATGTCCCTGCGCCTTTATCTCGTGCGACACGGCGAAACTGAGTGGTCGCTCTCCGGGCAACATACCGGTCGAGCCGACATCCCGTTGACGCCCCACGGCGAGGATGCGGCCCGCAAGGCGGGAGAGCGGCTTAGGGAGGTCCCGTTCGCTCATGTGCTGACCAGTCCGCTGCAACGCGCTCAACGGACCTGTTCTCTAGCTGACTTGACGCCCACGCCCGAAATAGAACCGGATCTCGCCGAGTGGGATAACGGTGAAGACGAAGGCCGGACTCATGCGCAGATCATTGAGTCGAGACCGAACTGGAACTTGTTCCGGGACGGTTCTCCGGGTGGGGAGACGCCAGCCCAGGTTTCCAGCCGCGCCGACCGCTTGATTGCCCGCTTGCGCGAACTCGACGGCAACGTCGCACTCTTTTCCCACGGGCATTTTGGCCGCGTCCTCGGCGCTCGTTGGATTGGACTCCCCGTGGAACAGGCGCAGCATTTCCTGTTCAGTACGGCTGCAATCAGCATCCTCTCTTACGAGCATGATAGGACCGACTCGCCCGCGCTCGCGCTGTGGAACTCGGGGCCTCAGGATAACTTCGAAACCGAATGAAAACGGACGCTGAATCGCCGGCGGCAACTGCGCCGCAACAAACGGGGCCTCTGAACCAGGGGGTGGTGGTCTCGGTGCGCGGCAGCGTCGTGGACATCCGCTTCGATGCGAGGCTGCCGCCCATATACTCACTGCTGCACGCGAAGGACGGCGAGATCGCCATAGAAGTTCTAGCGCAACTCGATGCGCATAGCGTGCGTGGGATTGCGCTGACTCCGACTCAAGGCCTCGCTCGCGGCATGGCGGTGGAGGACACGGGAGGCCCGCTGAAGGCGCCGGTGGGCAAGCGAGTTCTCTCGCGCATGTTCGACGTCTTCGGCAATACGATTGACGGCGGGGCTGCGCTCCTGGACGTTTCCTGGCGTTCCGTGCATCATCCTCCTCCGCCGTTGGTGCGACGCTCCACCAAGTCGGAGGTCTTTGAAACAGGCATCAAGGTTATCGATGTGCTTTCGCCGCTGGAGCGCGGCGGCAAGGCGGGTCTGTTCGGCGGAGCGGGCGTGGGCAAGACCGTCTTGCTCACCGAGATGATCCACAACATGATTGGTCGTCAGCAGGGCGTCAGCATTTTTTGCGGCATTGGAGAACGCTGTCGTGAAGGCGAGGAACTCTACCGCGACATGAAGAACGCCGGCGTCCTGCCGAACATGGTGATGCTCTTTGGCCAGATGAATGAGCCGCCAGGCAGCCGCTTCCGCGTGGGACACGCCGCGCTGACCATGGCCGAGTATTTCCGTGACGACGAACACAGAGATGTGTTGCTGCTGATCGACAATATCTTCCGGTTCATTCAGGCCGGATCGGAAGTCTCCGGCTTGATGGGACAGATGCCGTCGCGTTTGGGCTATCAACCCACCATGGGAACCGAGCTCTCGGGGTTGGAAGAGCGCATCGCCAATACCGATACCGGGGCCATTACGTCAATTCAGGCGGTGTACGTACCGGCTGACGATTTCACCGATCCTGCGGCGGTGCATACGTTCTCGCACCTTTCGGCGTCGATCGTGCTCTCACGCAAGCGGGCGAGCGAGGGACTGTATCCGGCGATCGATCCGCTGCAATCCGGTTCGAAGATGGCGACGCCGGGTATTGTCGGCGAACGGCACTACGCTTTGGCCCGCGAGATCCGCAGTACGCTCGCGAAATACGGGGAGCTCAAGGATATCATTGCCATGCTCGGCCTCGAGCAGCTTGCGCCCGACGACCGCCTCGTCGTCGCCAGGGCCCGCCGCCTGGAGCGGTTCCTTACCCAGCCCTTCTTCACCACCGAGCAATTTACCGGCCTCGCCGGGAAACTTGTCACCCTCAAGGATGCGCTGGACGGCTGTGAGCGTATCCTCCGCGATGAGTTCCAAGACTACCCGGAGAGTGCGCTCTATATGATTGGGACGGTGGACGAAGCCAAAGGAAAAGCCAAACCAACCGCCGCCAAGGATGAATCGAAACCGGAGGTCGAAGATGCCGTCGTCCATTCATCTTAAGGTCCTGCTGCCCTTCGAAGTCTATGCCGACAAAACCGGCGTGTCGCGCATCGTTGCGGAGACGAGCGAGGGGTCGTTTGGCCTCTTGCCGCACCGGCTCGATTGTGTCGCCGCGCTCACGCCGGGAATCTTGACCTACGAAACCGCAAACGAGGGTGAAGTGTACATGGCGGTGGATGAGGGCGTGCTGGTCAAGTCGGGTCCGAATGTGTTCGTCTCCGTGCGCCGTGCGCTGGGCGGCGCTGATCTGGCGCAATTGCGTGATGCCGTGGAGCGGGAATATCTGGCCTTGGACGAGGAAGAGCAGATCGTTCGCTCCGTCATGGCGAAATTGGAGTCTGGATTTCTGCGCCGCTTCGCGAGCTTGGGACATGAATAAGCAGACGCCAGGCAACTCCCCGAACAGCGGGCTGACTCTCGGCGAACAGGTCGGCGCGAAGGCGGCCCGTAAACTGAGGGCTCGGCGTAACCCGGCGCAGGGGGTCTGGTTCGGGTTGGGGATGATGGGGCTGATCGGCTGGTCCGTGACGATTCCGACCCTGCTTGGCGCGGCGCTGGGCATTTGGCTGGACGGTCACTACCCATCCAGCCATTCGTGGACACTGAGCCTGCTGATCATTGGCCTGGCAATCGGTTGTCTCAACGCCTGGCATTGGGTGGCGAAGGAAGAAAAGGAAATGCGAGAGGAGCAGGAGAACGGTGATGGATGACGCAGCGAGCCTTGTTCTAGCTCTAACGACGGGCCTGGCGCTCGGCGTGATTTTCTTCGGTGGCCTGTGGTGGACCATTCGCAAGGGGTTGTCGTCCGACCATGCCGCTCTGTGGTTTTTGGGCAGCCTATTGCTGAGAACGAGCATCGTGCTGGCCGGCTTCTACCTGGTGGCTAGCGATAGTTGGAGGACTCTGCTGGCCTGCCTGGTTGGCTTTGTGATGGCGCGCTTGGCCGTGACCTGGATCACCCGACTGCAGCGACCAAGTCGCTCCGCTCAAATCCCGGAGGGCAACCATGCGCCTTAGCCCCGACGAGATGATCTTTTGGCAACACGGGTTGCTCAAGCTCAATGGCACCATCGTGTTCACCTGGGCGTTGATGCTGCTGCTGGTGATTGGCGCTTGGCTGATTACGCGCAAGCTGGCCACGGGGCTAGAGCGCTCTCGCTGGCAGAATCTGTTGGAGATCGTCGTGACCGGCATCGTCAAGCAGATTAAGGAAGTAGGACTAAGTGAGCCGCAAAAATATCTCGGTTTTATCGGTACGCTCTTCCTGTTTGTCGGGGCAGCGAGCCTCGCTACCGTCATTCCCGGCTATGAGCCGCCGACGGGCTCGCTCTCGACTACGGTTGCGCTCGCGCTGTGCGTGTTCGTGGCGGTGCCGTTGTTCGGAATTGAGGAACGGGGATTGGGCGGCTATCTGGCGTCCTATATGGAGCCGACGATGTTGATGCTGCCGTTCAACGTGATCAGCGAACTGTCGCGCACGCTGGCTCTGGCCGTCCGCTTGTTCGGCAACATGATGAGCGGGGCGATGATTATTGCCATTCTGGTCTCGATTACGCCGTTCTTGTTTCCGATTGTGATGACGTTACTGGGTCTGCTCACCGGCATGGTGCAGGCCTATATTTTCAGCATTCTGGCAGCCGTCTACATTGCAGCTGCCACCAGAGTGAGCAAGAAGCCTAAGACTGAATCTGCGGAGGGCCTTGCAGCATGACCTACCAGAACCCAGAGGAGATATTGTGGATAGCCTAACACTGATCGCGGTGGCCTCCATCGTCATCGCAGGCCTGACGACCGGCTTCGGCACGATGGGGCCCGCCTTGGCGGAAGGGAGAGCAGTTGCAACGGCTCTGACTTCGTTAGCGCAGCAGCCGGATGCTTCCGCCACTATTACCCGTACCTTATTCGTGGGTCTGGCGATGATTGAGTCGACCGCGATCTATTGTTTCGTGGTTTCGATGATTCTGATTTTCGCCAACCCATTTTGGAACCACGCCATCGCGCAAGCGGCGGGCAAGTGAACCCATGTTAGTGGATTGGTTCACCGTCGCTGCGCAGGCGCTCAACTTCCTCATTTTGGTGTGGTTGATGAAACGGTTTCTGTACAAGCCGATCCTGAACGCCATCGATGAGCGGGAGAGGCGGATTGCGGCTGAGCTCGCGGACGCCGCCGCTAAAAAGGAGGAAGCGCAGAAGGAACAGACCGAGTTCCAACTCAAGAACGAGGAGTTCGACAAACAGCGCGCCGCCATGATGAGGCAAGCGACGGACGAGGCCCAAGCCGAACGCGGGCGTCTGCTCGATGAGGCGCGCAAGGCGGCAGACGCGCTTGCCGCCAAGCGGAGGGAGGCATTGGAAAGCGAGCAACGGGACCTACACGAGTCGATCAGCCTGCGGACACAGCAGGAGGTGTTCGCTATTTCGCGCAAGGTCCTAGCTGACTTAGCTGGGACTGGCTTCGAAGAACGACTGTGCGCTGTATTTGTCGATCGTTTGCGGCAACTGGACGGTGATGCAAAACGGGAGCTTGGAGAGGCACTGAAGTCCTCTTCCGCGCCCTCCACACTGCGCAGCGTGATGGAACTGCCCGCCGAGCAACGCTCGGCGATACAGAACGCGCTCAACGAGACCTTCTCCTCTGAGATCCAGGTTCAATTTGAGACCGCACCCAGTTTGATCGGCGGAATAGAACTTGCTGCCAATGGACAGAAAGTAGCCTGGAGCATCGGCGACTACCTTACGTCGATGGAGAATGCTGTGAACGAGCTCCTCAAAGTGAAACCCAAGCCTGAATCCGAATCCCTGGCGGCGAGCCAATAGCATGGGACCGGAGAGCCTCCAGAACGACCTCGACCGCGCGTTTGGCGGCATCGGCCAGGTACGCGAAGGACTTGCTCCACAGCTTGAATTACGTGAAGTCGGAACGATCAAGACGGTGTCCACGGGCATCGCTAGGGTCGCCGGGCTTCCCGGCGTGGGATTCGAGGAGCTCATTCAGTTTCCAGGCGGAGTGTTCGGCATCGCCTTCAACGTCGACGAGGACGAGGTCGGCGTCGTTCTGCTCGGCGAGTACTCGCATTTGCATGCGGGTGATGAAGTCCGGCGCACGGGCAGGGTCATGGACGTGGCGGTGGGAGACGGATTATTGGGACGCGTCATCGACCCGCTCGGCCGACCGCTCGATGACAACGGCGCTGTGCCTTCCGGTCGCCGCTTGCCGATCGAACGGCCCGCCGCGCCAATCATGGATCGGGCGCCAGTCACCGCGCCGCTCCAGACCGGTCTCAAAGTGATCGATGCGCTCATTCCGGTCGGCCGCGGTCAGAGGGAACTGATTCTGGGCGATAGGCAAACGGGCAAAACCGCCATTGCGATCGATGCCATCCTCAATCAGCGCGGCCAGGACATCGTTTGCGTCTATTGCGCGATTGGGCAGCGCGCTTCCTCTGTGGCCAAGGCCGTGGCGAACTTGAGGGACAAGGGCGCTCTGGAATACGCCGTGGTGGTCGTGGCCGAAGGCAACGACCCGCCCGGTCTTGCCTATATCGCACCCTACGCGGCGACCAGCATCGCCGAGCATTTCATGGAAGCTGGGCGCGACGTGCTAATTGTGTACGACGACCTGACGCAACACGCCCGCGCCTATCGCGAGCTTTCCCTGCTGCTGCGCCGACCGCCGGGGCGCGAAGCCTTCCCGGGCGACATTTTCTACATCCACTCGCGGCTACTCGAACGCGCCACGCATCTGCGCAAGGAGTTCGGCGGCGGATCGCTCACGGCGCTGCCCATCATCGAGACCGAAGCGCAGAACATCTCTGCCTACATCCCCACGAACTTGATCTCGATCACGGACGGACAGATTTATCTATCGCCGTCGCTGTTTGAACTAGGCGTACTGCCGGCGGTCGATGTCGGACGATCGGTATCGCGCGTGGGCGGCAAGGCGCAGAAGGCCGCTTACCGGGCGGTGGCTGGCGACCTCAAGCTGGCCTATGCGCAGTTTGAAGAGCTCGAGACATTCTCGCGATTCGGCGCCCGGCTGGACGACGACACGCGCAAGACGATCGAACACGGACGGCGAATCCGTGCCTGCCTCATGCAAGCGGAGTTTACCCCGCTGACCGTGGCGGCGCAGATCACGGTGCTGCTGGCGTTGACGGCGGGATTATTTGACGAGGTGCCGCTCGATCAGATGCCGGCCGCTCAGAAAGGCTTGGGCGAGGCCGCGGCGGATATTCCCGCAGACATATGCGAGCGACTCGACACAGCGGACAAGTTGAGCGACGAGGACCGTGACGCGATTGTCAAGATTGCCAGCCAAGCGCTGGCTGGTTTTCAGCCCAAGCCTGAACCTGAGGAGAAGGCGTGAGCGAAACGACCGCGAGTCTACGGCGAAAGATCAACGCCGCGGGTGATCTCCAGTCGGTCGTACGCACGATGAAGGCAGTGGCGTCCTCCAGCATCGGCCAATACGAGAAATCGGTGCTCGCCTTGGCAGATTACTATCGCACCGTCGAACTGGGTTTGAGCGCTTGTTCGCGGGTCGAGCGATCGGCTGTAGTCGTGGAGCCGGGCGGACGCCGAGGCGATGCTGCGATTACCGCAGTGGTCTTCGGTTCAGACCAAGGTCTGGTGGGGCAGTTTAATGATGTCGTGGCCGACTACGCGGTGAAGAGCCTGGCGGCGCGGTCGGCTAAAGCCGAAGTCTGGGCCGTCGGTGAGCGTGTGCAGGCGCGGCTGGCGGACGCGGGTCTGCCGGTGATCGGTCTGTTTACCGTGCCGAGCTCCGTCCAGGCGATTACGCCGCTCGTCGGGCAGATTCTTGTCGAAAGCGAGAAACGCGGCGGCGAGGGTGTAGCAGCCGAACTCCACCTCTTCTATAACCGCCCCACGGCCCAGGGGGTATATGAGCCCGTCACTCAGCGGCTACTTCCTCTCGACGAGGAGTGGCGACGCGGGCTGGCCGACATTCCCTGGCCGACGCAAAATCTGCCCCAGGTCATGGGCGCAGGCGCCGCGACATGGCGGGCGCTCATCCGCGAGTATCTTTTCGTTTCGCTCTTCCGGGCGTGCGCCGAATCTCTTGCCAGCGAGAACGCGAGTCGCCTCGCCGCGATGCAACGCGCCGACAAAAACATCGACGAACTACTGGAGAGTCTCAACTCTTCTTTCCATAGTTTGCGGCAGGCCGGCATCGACGAAGAACTGTTCGATGTTGTCTCCGGCTTCGAGGCGCTGGGTGGGCCGAGGTAGAGGCCAGGACGAAAGCTGAAGTGCACGCAGCGCGGTGACCGCATTCGGTCACGGATCCAGCTGGCGGCGCCCCGCTAGCCGTCCTTGAACCCTGGGTGAATGTCGCCGCAGACGGAACGGCGCGCTGCGTGCCTAGCAATACGTGAGTCCGATGATCATGCATGATCGCCAGCGAGAACTCTTTGTGAAGCGCCGTCTGTCGTATTGCTGTTGGGCACAGGAGCAAGCGATTGTAGCTAAACGGTCTGTCCGGCGGAATCATGAGACCGCGCATACTCATCGTCGAGAACGACGCGGCGGCCAAGCGATGGAATCGGTCGAGCGGCGCTTGGTGGATCGCGAGCACGGTTCGGCGCTGCTGTTCACGCCGCCGTTTGACCGGCAGGAACCGCATCCCGGCTACATCATGGGTTATCCGCCTGGCGTCCGCGAGAACGGCGGACAGTACACCCATGCGGCGATCTGGGTCGCTCTGGCCTACGCCCGACTTGGTGAGGGCGGCAAGGCGACAAGTATTCTCGAGTTGCTGAGTCCGGTTGAACATGCGCGCACGGCGCAGGGGGTTGACCGGTACAAAGGCGAGCCGTATGTTGTCGCCGCCGACGTCTACTCACTACGGGGCCGCGAGGGCCGCTGTGGTTGGACGTGGTATACCGGATCGGCTGGATGGCTCTATCGAACCTGGATCGAAGACGTTCTGGGACTGCAGCTTCGTCACGGCCGGTTGCATATCCGCCCTATTCTAAGCCCGTCTTGGGAGGGCTTCCGATTTCGCTACCGATTGGGAGGAGCAGTCTACCATATGCAAGTCGTGCGCGGCGCGACGGACGCCTGGGTCGAACTCGACGGAGTTCGGCTGGAAGGATGCAGTATTCCGATCGTCGATGACGGGCTACAGCACCACGCGACGGTCTGGTTTACGGAGCCGGACCGGGCGGGGAACGTCGAGTCCGAGCCGGTCGTTCCGGGACCCAAGCCCACAGCCGAGACATCGCCAAGGGCAAACCGAACAACAACTATCTGAGTATTCGAGAAGGTTTCAAGACGGTATCTGAGGAAGTTATTTGGTTTCAACAATGGGGATTAGTTCGATTCCCGCCGCCTCCACCAAGAAATTGCCGCTAAACAGCAACACACTCCGCCAAGTTATGGACCTCTCGGCGCCTGAACCGGGTCGACGGCGATACCTTGCGGTCGACAATCGCTAGGGAGTTGGGTTTGTCCAGCCGTCCGTAGTCTCCACCAGAGCAGTCGCTTCGACTGGTCCCCAAGTATTCTTCTCATAGGGAAAGACTGGGCTCACGTCGCCCAGCACTTGCTCCACGATTCTCCATTGAGCTTCAATGGCGTCCTCGCGCGCGAAGAGGGCTGAGTCGCCGCGTAAGGCATCTCCCAAAAGACGCTCGTAGGGCATCATTTCGTCGGCGTGTTGGTGGGTAGCGATCAACTCAACATCCTCGCCCTGTAGTTGTTCGCCAGGACGCTTCACGCGCATGGCTAGGGCGATCACCACTTCGGGACTGAGGCGCAATCGCATCCGATTGGGCAAGCACTGCTGCTGCTCCGCGAATGTGTCTCGCGGCGTCCGCTTAAAGGTGACGATCACCTCGGTGGCGGTGAGGGGCAGGCACTTGCCGGCCCTAATGTAGAAGGGCACACCCGCCCACCGCCAGGTATCGACGAAAAGTTTGACCGCCGCATAGGTCTCGACGTCCGAGTCCGAAGCGACGCCTTCCTCCTGCCTATACCCGCTGAACTGACCTCGCACGACGTCTTGAGCGCGAAGCGGCCGAACGGCGTTGAGGATGCGCGCTTTCTCGTTTCGCACGGCATCGTGTGGTTCCCCTGTAGGCGGGTCCATGGCAAGGCACGCCAGTACCTGCAAGAGATGGTTCTGAATCACGTCGCGAATCGTCCCTGCTTCCTCGTAGAAGCGCCCGCGTCCCTGTACCCCGAAGCTCTCTGCCATCGTGATCTGCACCGACTGGATGTAAGTGCGATTCCATATTGGTTCAAGGAACAGGTTGGCGAAACGGGCGTACAAGATGTTCTGGACGGGTTCTTTGCCGAGGAAGTGGTCGATCCTGAAAATCGCGGACTCGGGAAAGAACTCGCGGAGAATCCGGTGGAGTTCTCGCGCGGACGCAAGATCACGCCCGAACGGCTTTTCCAAGACGACACGGGCATCCTTCGCACAGTTCGATTTCGCCAATCCTTCGGCCACTGGGGCGAACATGCTGGGAGGAATGGCGAGATAGTGCAACGGCCGGCTGCATGCGCCCAGCGCCTGGCGCAACTTCGTGTAGGTCTCGGGTTCGCGGTAATCGCCCGCAACGTACTGAAGGGAGGCGGACAGTTTGGCGAAGGCCGCCTCGTCTAGGCTGCTGTGCTCGATGATGCTGGCGCGTGCCCGCTGCCTGAGCTGATCGAGGCTCCACTTCGCTCGAGCGACTCCGACGATGGGAATGGCGAGGTTGCGGCGTTTCACCAGCGCCTGGAGAGCCGGGAAGATTTTCTTGTACGCTAGATCTCCAGTTGCGCCGAAGAACACAAGAGCGTCCGAATATAAACCGTCCATGACTTCTCTGACTTTAGAGGCGCTGAGGCTTCGATGCGTTACTGGCCGTTCCTGCGAAGTCTTTTCAGCATGGCCATTGGAGTACCCGGCGCAGGGCGACTCCTCCCGATCGCTCTAGAGCATCCGGTGCAAGAGCAGCTCGGATGCCGCCAGCTAAGATAAATCGAAGGCCTTTCGATCACGTTGCGAGTAGGGATGAGAAACAGCCATGCCTTCTGAAGCTCCCGGCGGACCCGGGATCGATCCGACTTGGTCGTCCAGCGCGAAGGACTTCGTGACTTCATCACTGGGTCCAAGTCGCGTCTGGGCGACGATCGGGCGGGGAATTCTGAACGAGGTTTACTGGCCGACCACCGGTCGGCCACAGATTCGCGATCTCGGGTTCATCGTCGCGAGCGAGTCTAGTTGGTGGGAGCTAAAACGGCTCAATCAGTACGCGATTGAAACGCCGCATCCGTTTGTTCCGATTCCGACGATTCGCCATAGCGGTCCTGGCTTTGAACTTTCGGTTGAAGTCCTCTGCGACAACCTCCGGGATTGCGTTCTGATTCGCTATCGATTGATTGGCGACGGATTTCGTCTGTATCCACTGCTTGCCCCTCGGCTGGGCGTGCAAGGGCGCTGCAATGACGCTTCGGTCGGGCCATATCTCTTTGCCGAACACGAAGATCGTGCGCTCTGCCTAGCCGCGAGCGGCGGCTACTCGCGGGCCAGCGCGGGCTACGTGGGGAATTCGGACGGCTGGCAAGACTTTGAGCGGCATGGCCGCATGACTTGGACGTTCGATCGCGCCGCCGGCGGGAATGTGGCTCTCATGGGAGAACTGGCGCAGAGCGAAGGAGTCTTGGCGCTTGCGTTTGGCGAGAACGGCACCGAAGCGCAGACGATGGCGCTCAGCGCCATCGCGGACGGATTTGGTGTGATTCGCGAACGTGTGTTGAGCGATTGGCGCCGATGGACGCTCGAGATACCTTGCCCTGGATTGGAAGATGCGCTGCATCACGAGGCCCATCTAAGCGCGGCAGTGCTCAAGATGTGCGAGGATCGCACATTTCCAGGGGCTGTCGTCGCGAGTCTCAGTGTGCCGTGGGGTAACGCGCGAGACGACTTGGGCGGCTACCACCTGGTCTGGGCCCGTGACTGTGTTGAATCCGGCTTCGGAATGTTGGCGATCGGGCAGTATGACGAAGTGCGGAGAATCCTAGCCTACTTGATAGCCACACAAGCGGAAGAGGGCTACTGGAACCAGAATTTCTATCCCGGAGGCGAGCCGTTCTGGAAAGGGATACAGATTGATGAAGCCGGCTTTCCGCTTCTGTTAGCGGCGAAGCTCTCTGACTTGGGGCAGCTTGATGGGATATGTGGACTCGGTCCGATGGTTCGTCGGGCTGTGGGATTTCTTGTCCGACAAGGCCCGGTCAGTCCGCAGGATCGCTGGGAAGAGAACGAGGGGATCAGTCCGTTTACGCTTGCAGTACAGATCGCCGCGCTCGTGGCGTCGGCGGAGTTTCTCGACGACGAACAAGAGCGGGAGTTCGCGGGGTCTTACGCGGACTTTCTCAACGAGCGAATCGAAGATTGGACTTATGTTTCCGGTACGAACCTGAGCAAGAAACATGGAGTAGCGGGGCACTACATTCGCCTGGCGCCGAAAAGCATCCTGGAAGGCCGACTAGAACCGATTCCCATCGCCAATGCGGGCGGCGAAAGATTTCATCCCGAAGACATCGTTGCCCTGGACTTTCTGTATCTGGCTCGACTGGGCTTGCGGCGAGCCGACGATCCGAAGTTGGCGGAGACGCGCCGTGTCGCGGAAGCCGAACTCGGCGTCGATACTCCGTCCGGCCGTTCTTACTATCGCTACTCGCACGACGGGTACGGCGAACACCCGGATGGCAGCCCCTTCGATGGGACAGGCAAAGGCCGCCTATGGCCGCTGCTGACCGGCGAGGCTGGACATTTCGCCCTTCAGGCGGGAGAGGATGCGACTCCCTACCTGGAGGCGATGCTCAGAATGACAGGGAATTACGGATTGATTCCGGAGCAGGTTTGGGATCTGGAAACCGTTCCAGACAGCCATGCCACTCCGGGGACGCCGACGGGCAGCGCCATGCCGCTGCTGTGGGCTCACTCCGAATTCCTAAAGCTGATCGTGGCGCGAGACGGAGGCCGTCCCGTCGAACTGTTGAACTCAGTCGAACAGCGCTACGCAGGAGTCAAGCCGAAGGCGCAGCTATGGCACTGGCGCCCCGACGTTCCCTTCGCTGCCGTGCCGCGCGGGCGTGACGTGAGGATTGAGCTGCCATTCCCATTTCAGTTCCACTTTGGGTTCGATGGATGGCGCGATGTTGCCGACAAGGATTCGAGTCCGGTCGGCTTTGAGCTGTTTGGAGTCCTGCTGGCGGCCGACTTGCTGAAGCCCTACGCTCAGTTGGACTTCACGTACCGAGACGCCCGGCAATCGGAATGGAGCAGAGAAGACTTCACGATTCGGCTGGGTTCATGAAGCGGTTTCTTCGAGGTGAATACTAGCAACGCCCTTTGACGACCGGCTGCGGCTCCCTCGGCTCTTACTCCCACAAACGGAAGCCGCCGACGAATGCGTTGGCGTTGTCTCCCGCGCGACAGCCGGCCGGCAACATTTCGAGCATCTTGACGTTGCCGCCGCCGATCACCACGTCATCTGGTTCCAGGGCCGCGACAAAGAGAGCAATCACTGCGGCGACATGGCTCCGCCATTTCTTTTTTCCCATCCGTTCCAGTCCGTGTTGGCCGACGTAATCTTCGTATGTCCCCTTCTTGTACGGCAGGTGTCCGAGTTCCATGGGCTCAACCTTCCCATCGAGTACCAGCGCGGAGCCCAGCCCGGTTCCCAACCCGAGAAACAGCATCTTCTTCCCTTGATAGCTCCCCAACGCTTGCATGGCGGCATCATTGATCACCTTGACGGGGCAGCCGAATGCCTTCTCGAAATCGAACCCCACCCAGCCGGAGGCCAAATTATGCGGCTCGGCAACCGGTCGGCCTGCGTGAACGGGTCCGGGGTAACCAAGCGATACGACTTCGTACTCCCAACCTTCGGCAAGGTTCTTGATGGCGGCGACCATCGTCTCGGGCGTCAGATCCGGTCCGGAAGGGATCTCTCGTCGTTTGCTTTGGCCGGCGGCGAGGATTTTCACGTGCGTACCTCCGACGTCGACAGCCAGCACGTTCATCGGTTCTTCTCCATTGTGACCAGCGCTTTCAGTGATCCCGATCTTAGCTGCACTGTGGGCTTGAGCTGAACTGTGTTTTTCCCGAGGGACCTGATCCTGGGGGCAGGCGGTTTCGGGCCGTGGATCAATTCTGACGAAATCTTGCTCGCCAGATTCACCACTGAACTAGGAAGGACAGGAAGTATTCGCGGAGGCGCGCAAGCGTCCTCGGGGATAGGGGAGCCGCGGATACAAGTGACCTTCCCGAAGCGGCGATCGGTGTTACGGGGTTGTACCGGCAGTATTCCGAGCGACTTCCTGGGATAACTACGGGCTCGTCGGAGAGCAGGCTCGAGTTAACTTCGAAATGTAGTCGAGCGAGAGGACGCCACAAACCGAGGACGTCCGCAAGATGAGGAAGAAAACGACTTTAGACACCAGGAGGCTTCAATGAAACTCAAGAACTTTTCCGCCACGTTCGTAGCAGCGTTAACGCTTGGCCTGCTTCAAGGAGCGGCTGTTGCTCAACTTACCAACGACATCGATGCCGACATTCCCTTCAGCTTTACAGTCGGAGACCAGACCATGGCCGCCGGCAAGTACGTTTTCCATGCATTGGACCCGGACACGATGGAGATTCATAGCGCCGCCGGCAAAGCCGCGGTGGTTCAAGCGGTGATCGAAGCTCAGAAGGAATTCGAACCGAAGGAGAGCGAACTCGTGTTTCAGCGATTCGGAAAGAAGGAGTTCCTGCACCAAGTGTTCCTGGAAGGGAATCGCTATGGAGTCGAGCTAGAGCCTTCCAAGGCGCAGCTGGAACTCGAAGCCAAGGGCCAAAAGGGTGAAATGCACTCTCACCCCGCCAGGATTCACATGGCCGCAACGGACAAGGCGAAGTCGTAGCGCGGTGCGACTGACGGATCTTAAAGGGCCTGGGTCTACGAAGGTAGCCAGGCCCAGCTTGTTTTGAGCGCCCCGGTTTGTCGGCGGGCAGCCATCAAGTCTTTCCGGCGTTCCCGCTACTGGAGACCGGGCGACAGACAAGTCCACCAGCTAGCGGTCGCTCGTCGTACGATCCCTTGAGAGGCCATTTCGCATATGCCCGCAAACTCGTCGCCTAATCCACAGATTCCGCCGGTCAATGCGCGGCGCCTGCTCTGGTACTTGCCGCTCACGATCTTCCTCTTATGGGTTTGGCAGGACGTCGCGGTTCAGTACACGGTACGCACGCTCCCCTACAGCGCGTTCAAAGAGCATTTGGCGAAAGGCGAGGTGCTCGACTGTCAGTTGGAGAGCGACGTCATTAGGGGTCGAATTCAGGAGAAATCTTCTCCCGCGCAGGCGAAACTGGCGCCGGGCGCCGAGAAGCCCGCTGCCGCGGTCGCGAAGCAAAGACCGGGTCCCTATCTTTTTCGGACGATTCGCATCCAAGACCCCGAACTGGTCGACGAACTTCAACGGGCTGGAGTGGCTTTCGAAGGCGTTCGTCCCGGATTCCTTTCGAACTTCCTCATCGCTTGGGCTTTGCCCCTGGGCCTGATGGCCTTGATGTGGATGGGCATGTCTCGCGGACTCGGCAGCGCCAGGCAGGCGGCGATGAGCTTCGGCCAGACGGCTAAACTCGTTGCCGACACGGATACGGGAGTCACCTTCGCCGATGTTGCCGGATGCGACGAGGCAAAGCAGGAACTGGCGGAAGTTGTGGGCTTTTTGAAGACTCCGTCTCGCTACCAGGCTCTCGGAGCACGAATCCCCAAGGGCGTCTTGCTCATCGGCCCTCCAGGGACGGGTAAGACTCTATTGGCGCGAGCCGTGGCGGGCGAAGCGAAGGTCCCTTTCTTTGCCTTGAGCGGAAGCGACTTCGTAGAAATGTTTGTCGGTGTCGGAGCGGCTCGTGTGCGTGATCTTTTCGTGCAAGCGAAGCAGCACGCGCCGTGCATTGTCTTTATTGACGAACTAGACGCGATTGGCCGACAACGCGGCGTTCACATCGGCTCGGTCAACGACGAGAGGGAGCAAACGCTCAACCAGATGCTGGTCGAGATGGACGGATTTGAAGCCAACACAGGCGTAATTCTTCTTTCGGCGACCAACCGACCCGATGTACTGGATCGTGCCCTGCTGCGACCTGGTCGTTTTGATCGCCAAGTTTTGATCGACGCTCCGGACCGTGAAGGCCGAGAAGCCATTTTGAAGGTTCACTCCAAAGGAAAGCCGCTTGCCGATGACGCCAATCTCGCGGCGATCGCACAGGAAACCGCCGGCTATTCCGGCGCCGATCTAGCGAATGCGCTCAACGAAGCCGCGCTGCTTGCAGCGCGTCGCGGAGCCACGTTGATCGCTCAAGAAGACCTGGAAGAGGCGGTGGAGAAGGTCCTGGCCGGACCCGAGAGAAAGAGCCGGCGTCTCGACCCGGAGGCACGCCGTCGAGTTGCGTATCACGAGACCGGACACGCCCTGGTAGCGGCCTTCAGCAGGCATGCCGATCCGGTTCGCAAGATCACGATCGTGCCCCGGGGACGGTCCGCGCTTGGCTATACCCTCCAAATTCCCCAACAAGAGCAGTATCTGTTGACCAAGGCGCAACTCTTGGATCAAATGGCGGGCTTGCTTGGCGGCAGAGCAGCCGAGGAACTCGTCTTTGACGATGTCAGCACCGGGGCAGAGAATGACTTGGAGCACGCCACCCAGCTGGCGAGGCAGATGGTTTGTATCTACGGCATGACGGATTCCATTGGGCTGTTGCACTGTGGAAGGCGCCCAGAATTGTTTCTGCCTGGTGGAGGACAAGAACCAAGCGGACCGCAGGATTGCAGCGAACAGACCGCCCAGCTGGTGGACGTCGAGGTTCGCAAGCTCTTGGATCAAGCCCGCGAGACGGCGCTCCGGTTGCTTCGCGAGCATCGAGCGCTGCTCGACTCCATCGCGGGATCGCTCCTAAGCAAGGAATCGCTCACTGGCGAAGAGTTCGCCGCCCTTCTCAAAGAGGCGAAGGACGGCTAGGGCGACACGAGCGGATCGAACCCTCAAGGCGATTGGGTCCACATTAAAACGAAGACGGGGGCGGATAGACCTGAGTCTCCGCCCCCGTGTGTTCAGGGTTGACGAGCTTTCGGCCTAGAACTCGTCCTTGTACTCGTATTCCGGGTAGGGTCCGAGGTGATCCTTTTCCAACATGCGGCGGTGCTCGGCCTGGGCCTTGACAATCTCGTCCTGGGCGGACTTGGCAAGGGCCTTCGCTTTGTCGAAGTTCGGCTTTGTCTTGCTCAGTTCGGCTTTCAAAGCCGCAACGTCCTCTAGGGCACTCTGATGAAGCGCGCGGATCTCGCCAACCAACGGGCGCGCTTCCGCTTCCGGTTCTAGTTTCGCTTCAATCAAAGACAGGGCCTTTTCCGCGCTGTTCAGACGCTTCTCCATTAACGCTGCTTCGCGGGTCCATATCTTCTTAGAGTCGACGTTCATGTTGTCGTTCGCGAGCATTCTGCTTGCGTGACGGATCGCAGCGGCATGGTTGGAGGCGAGTGCGTGATGCGGTAGGATGTCTTCCCACACGACCATGTCTATTTCCTGCGCAGCGGCTATGTTGTCCATCAGGGAGGCGTGATCCTCCGCTGCTAGACGGATATGGTCCTCCAGCGACTTGGCTTGATCCGCGAGTTCGCCGGACGGTATGTCTTCTTTGCGAGTTCTTTCGTCGAGAGCCGTCGCATCCGCGATGGCGTCGTCCAATTGTTGGCTTGTTTGGGCGGCAAATCTCTTCGCCGCTTCTTTATCGCCGGGCAACGCCACGTCTTGATTCTTCGTCAGTAGCGCCTTCGCAGCCTTCAAGCGTTGGTTCAACTCGTAGGTGTCGCCTTCAATCACAGCTCGTCCAACGAGGTCCTCCACAGGAGCAGCGTCGCGGATCAGTTCCGCCCGGCTCAGAGCCTGAGCCAGATCTTGCGTGACGTTGTTTTGATCGTTGATCACTTCGGCCCCGATAACCTCCACGATCTGCGGCTTGGTCGCGCATGCGATGAAGGCCACGGATAGGATGGCGGCCGCTGTTAATCCAAGTTTTTTCATCTTTAGGTCTCCTTGACCCGGCGTCGAACTCTTCAACCGAAGCTTCGCGCCTGTTCTATTCGAAGGCTATCGCGGTGAATCGTTTGCCAGTCCCCGTATTCATCCGAGGGTCGCCAACGGACATTCCCAGTACCGACCGCCGAGGTCCGGGGCAGACTAGAATCCCTGGGTGAGCGGCCTTCGTTGCCTAGTTTTTTGTCTCGGCGGCAGCTATGCCGCCATGCAGAGCGAACGGATATCGGAAGCCCAGATAGCTGCGTTCAGGCCGCCCGTGCTGGCTGCCAACGAAACTCATGAGGCGTGGCGCAGACCAGGTGGTTCCAATAGCGATCTTTGATGAAGCATCCGTAGTCCCGTTTAGCGGCAGTCATGCGGCGATCGTGCGGTGGGCGTCCGCGGCGGTTTCTTCCTCTAATTGCTTGCACGGCACGCAGAGACTGGCCCAGGGCACAGCGGCCAGCCGCTTGGCGTGAATCTGGGTACCGCACTCTTCGCAGAACCCATACTCGCCGCAAGCCAATCGGTCCAGAGCGTGCCGAATCTCCCTCTTGCGGGCGACTTCAGCCTCGGCTCCGGCGGCGGCTAGCCGAACGACGTCGTCGGCGGCCGCCTGATCGACCGTCTCAGCCATCCGCTCGACGGCTATTGGCCCCGTGGTTCTCACGTCTTGAAGCAAGGAAGTCAGAGTCTCACGGACCCCACGAATATCGGTTTGGTTCATTTCGGCTTCTCCGTCTTGCGATGGCCGCACAGCGCGGCAGTTCGCAAGGTTGAAGGTACCCTCCCCAAACTCTCGCGACAGCCCGCAAAAGCACGGGGAAAGAGCGCAGGTGACTCCCAGGGCTTCCTCGGCGGTATGAAAAATAGCCGCGAGCCCCGGAGTTCTCCGGGGAGCAATCAAGGACTTCCGGCCATACGATTGAAACCGAGAGCGGCGCCCCGCGGGGAGAACCGCCCATCGAAACGAAAAACAGGAGAAGAAGCAATGACATCCGACGTATCTATTCAGAAAGTCCCAGATGCAACGAAGTCTGTTTGGTCTCTCTTCGACGAGGGGAGCAATTTGGTGGAGGACCTTCAGCGAAGGGCCTACAGTCTCTTTCAAGCGCGTAACGGCCATGGCGGTGGACCGTTGGACGATTGGATTCGCGCCGAGCAGGAACGCTTCGAGATTCCTCGCAGCGAACTGACCGAGAACAAGGACTCCATTCATCTGGAAGCGCAGGTCCCTGGCCTTGCCGCTAAGAACCTCGCGATCACGGTGACGCCCTGCGAACTCGTCATTCGAGGCGAGAGATCCAGCAGACGCCAAAACAAGGAGAAGGGTGAAATCCGCTTCTCCGAGTTCAGCGAGAAGAAATTCTTCCGGAGAATTGCTCTGCCCTCGCAGGTCGATGTCGACCGCACCAAGGCGAACCTGGACGACGGTATCTTGACGATCGACATGCCTAAGGTTCACGGGCGGAAATCGAAGAGAGTTAGCGTGTCAGAGAAGGCCGCCCGCGCCTGATTTCCAAATTCAGGATGTCCCCCATGCAACCGAACGAAGGAATCGTCGTCTCTCTGGCTTCACCGTCGACAACTCATTTCTCCCGAGTGCTCTCGGCACTAGTCGAGTCCGGAACCACCGTTCTGGAAATGCCCGGCGACAAAGAATCGCCGACTGCCGTACCCGCCATAAGCGAGTCTACGTTGTTGATCTACTCTCCTGCCGGCGGGAGAGGAGTCCACGAAACAGTCTGCCGGCTATCAGGAGCCCTTCGCAGGTACCGGTGTGTCATCGTCGTCGTCGATCACCTCGATCTTGGCGACTATTACGATCTGATGCGCGAGGGCATCACCGGCTATTTCGAGATGTCCGAGGGACCTCGAAGAATCGCTGCTGGAGTGCAGACGTTAGCACACCGCTTTGCTTCCTAAGCCTAGTTTCGGCTGGCGGCGGCGCAACCCATACGGTGCCGCCGCCTAGGGCGGTCTCAACGGCAACCTATTCGCCGAGATGCTCAACGGGCTCGCGACGTCCGAGGTGTGGACAGGTCCTGGCCAATGGAGGGCGCTCAAATGGACGGCCTCTATTTGGGAAGATAGTGAAGTGTTGACAGCCTCCCATGACTCGCGTTGGCTGCGTCGCCGGTTGCGCTGGGGTCTGCTAGCGGGCTTCGGAGTGGTCGTTGTACTGCTAGTGGTTGTCGGCGTCTACTCGGTACGCGCGTTCGGCGAATTGAGCAGCGCGGAAGGCGTAGAGGTCAATGAATTTCTGCGTCGAAGCGAGCTCATGGAAAATGTTCAGAGCCTCTTGACCTCGGCTACTGGCACCGTTACCACCTACCTGCTGAATCGCAATGCGTCGGTGACGCCGGCAGATCGCGAGCAGTTGAGTCGCTCATGGTCGCAGACGGTACAAGGCTTTGAAGCTTACAAGCAAGTGGCGGCGCCTGGAGCATTAGGTCTTACGGATGCGTTCGATTCACAACTCGCCCGATACCGGGAAAGAGTCGATGCTGCCCTTGAACGGGAAAGAGACCAACGTTTAGATGCGGAGTCTCGCTCTACGCTCCTCGAACTTATTCCGATGCGGAATGAGTTGTTCTTGACTATCGATGAGATTCGATCGCGGGATCGCGCCGAGCTCGAATCGCGGACCTTGAGAAACGTACAGGGAGTCCGGGGATCGGAACGCAGGTTATGGATCGTGATTGCCGGCACGAGCCTTCTCGCTCTGCTGATCGCCGCAGCAACATTCATACACCTGATGAGCCTAGAGGGGGTCGCAGCCTCGTGGCAGGCGAAGTCGTCGAAGACTGCGTCTGAGCTTAAACGACTGGCCGGCAGACTGATGGCTGCGCAGGAAGAGGAGCGGAAAAGGATAGCCAGGGAACTTCACGACGACTGTGGGCAGAGGTTCGCCTGCCTGATCGTTGAGTTGTCATTCGCCGCAAACCGCCCTGATGTCTCGCCGGATCTGCGGATCGCCATGGAGGCGATGGGAGAAAGTCTGAGAAAACTGGCACAAGACCTTCAGCAGATATCGCGTGGGCTTCATTCGGCCGTCCTGGACACAATAGGGCTGGAGGCTGCGATCCGATCGGAGTGCGACGGGCTACAAAGACGCAGCCAGATGAGCGTCGAGTTCGTCGCTATCGGAATTCCACGCCAGCTGTCGGCCCAGATATCGCTGACGCTGTATCGGGTCTTTCAAGAGGCCCTTAAGAATGCCTTGGCCTATTCACAGGCCGATCGAATGGAAGTAACGCTGGAGGCCGAAGGCGGGGAGATCATGCTTCAGGTCCGGGATTTCGGGCGTGGCTTTGACATCGGATCGATCGACCAGGGCGGCGGCCTCGGTCTCGTCAGCATGCGGGAACGTGTCCAAATGGTCGGAGGCACGTTGGCGGTCCGTTCAACACCTGGGCAGGGGACGCAAGTCGTAGCACGGTGCAGCCTAGCCGGCTAGGTTGCAACTCGCGCGGTGAGCGGGAAACGCCGCCTCTTACTCCTCCGGCGGTTTTACTCGCCATTGGCGCTGGCTCGCGTGGCCAACCTCGCAGATGCGATAGTCACCGTTTCGATCGTCGGCAGCTTCTATTCGCGAATTGGAGCGTCGGAACCGCCAAGCAGTCGCTAGTTTCGTCAAGTTAGTTTGATCGACCCAGTTGTACGATAAGCAAAGGGCAAGGCGTGGAGCGCTTGCCGAGCGTCGAATATGATATCGGCTGAATCTTGAAGCCATCGACGGAAGCTTGGGGTTCAAAGAGGCAGCCTGTCATCCTTGATGTACCTTTGAAAGGAGATTCGTCATGAACCGAAAAATCAAAGTTCTCATCGCTGATGACCACGCAATGTTCGCCGACGGCGTGCGGCGGCTCCTTGAAAAGGACTATGAGGTGGTTGGTTCCGTATCCGACGGCCGCTTGCTTCTTGAAGAGACCAAACGTCTCAGGCCGGACGTCGTCATCGCTGATATCTCCATGCCTTCCCTGAACGGCATTGACGCTGCCCGGCAGTTGCGTGCCGCGGATAAACGGCTAAAAATCGTGCTGCTCACAATGCATGAAGATGTTACCCTGGCCAGCCGCGCATTCGAGGCCGGCGTCTCCGGTTACTTGCTCAAACACAGCGCCTCCGAGGAACTGCTGACGGCCTTGAAGGAAGTTCTGACGGGTAGAACGTATATTACGCCTCGGATCGCGGGAGACCTGCTGCAAGTCATGCAAACTCGCGACGGCAAGGCCAAGGAAGTTACGTTGACCGGGCGAGAGCGGGAGGTTCTCCAGTTGCTGGCTGAAGGCAAGAGCATGAAAGAGATCGCCGCGGTGTTGGACCTTTCCACAAGGACCGTGGAGTTTCACAAGTACAACTTGATGGACAAGACAGGTCTCCGAACGACCGGTGAACTGACGAGGTATGCCGTCCGCCACGGTCTGATAAGCGCTTAGGCGCCTTCTGAGCGCGCATGTTTTCTGCCATCAACCTAGTAGCTTACACAGGGTTGATATCGCGCGTCTCGTGTGACAATCGGTTTGCAGATGCTCCAGTCGTCGTCAGTTAATTCGTGCGGAACGTGTCCTCATCGGAGCGGTGGCGGACCCGGTCGATCGATGGCGTGGCTGGCCATAAGGTGACCTGTGCACAAGCCCATAGCTGTCGTCGCCGATGACCAGGTCGATTTTCTCTCGATCGTCGTACGACTGCTTCAGTCGGAGTTCGAGATTGCAGCAGCCGTCAGCGACGGCGTGTCGCTCATCGCCTCCGTGGAAGAACACGACCCCGATCTGATAGTCGCCGATATCTCCATGCCGCTCATGAGCGGCGTCGACGCTGTAGGTGCGATCTTGTCCAAGAGTCCGTTTCGGCGGGCTGGCGACGCCCCCGCGGTAGTCTTCCTGACGAATCACCAGGATCAGGGGCTCGTGGAACGGGCATTGGAGGCGGGAGCGCTGGGATACGTGTTGAAACCGCGAGCCGCCCTCGACCTGCTGTCGGCGATAGCCGCCGCGCGCAAGGGCTGGCGGTTTGTCTCTCCGCCTCTTGAGATCCCTCCCGCTCTTGCCGGCCTTTAGCGAACTGCGTCCCGAGTCTATCCCTCGGTCTGCGCCGCTCGGGCTGCGAACATCCAACTCAATCCGTCTTCAAGAGCGCGGAAAAAGCCGCGGCGATCATCGGGAAAGCTGTGCCCGCCCGCTTCCATAAAAACCGTGCGCTTGGGCTCCTGGGCCCTCTCCGCGAGCTGTTGATAGTCGGCTTCAGAAACCCAGCGGTCGTTGTCCGACTGCAGAATCAACACCGGCAAGGGCGGCAATGCCGCCAAATAGGGTCCCGCTTCGAAGAAGGGTCCGCCCGCCTCCACTCCTGGGAAAAACTGGAAATTGTCTGTCCAGCGCCAACCAAGGACTCCTTCGGCTGGGAGGGCAACGGCGACGACTCCCTCAAGATGGGGTTTCAATTCCGGCGCCGCGCCCGCCAAGACTGCAAGATCCGCTCCAGCCGACCAGCCCATCAGCACGACGCGATGTTCGGAGTCCGCACGCAGCGTGGCCACAACCGATCCAAGGTCTGCTTGCGCTTGTTCCGGAGTCAGCGGCGTGGCGCCCGTAAATCCGTGCAGGTAGTGTTGGGAGTTAAAGCGGTAGGCGTCGAAACCCCAATTGGCCAATTTATGGGCTATGGTTTCGCCAAAAGGATGGAGCCCGCCGTCGCCCGAGGCAATCAGGATTCTGCGTCCGAGCCCAGGCGAGATCGGTTTGCCCTTGAGCCTGCGCAGGTTCTGGCTGTGCCCGCGAATCTCGATGTAATAGTCCTCAGTCTCGTCAGGTGACGACGCGAAGAGAGTCGCTGGAGCGGCCGCGACGATCGCTGCGGCTCGCCGTCTTGAGATTTTGCTTGAGTTCATTCTCACACTACCTGGCAGATAACCTGGTTCGCCGCCCATCGAAACGCTTGGAGATACTCACAGTCGGTTCCCGCACGTGCGGCCTACTGCTCCTCGGCAGCCTGAGCCCGCCAGGACGCGAGTTCTGAGCGAATCGAGCCGAGTTGTAGTCCAGACCTCGCGAAGCAGGTCGATCCGATGATCCACAGAGGGATTGTCAGAACGAGAAATACGACGACGGAGAAACCCGATGCCGTGGTCTTGTCCAGACCAAAAAGCGTCAGACCCAGCACTGTGAGCAATTGGTAAGTTCCGAGATTGCCCGGAGCTCCTGGGATGACGTTGCCGACGTGTTGCACGAGGAACGCGGCGATGATCTCCCAAAAACCTAGCTGCAGACCGTATGACACGCCGACAAAGTAGAACGCCAAAGCTTGGAAGCCAAGGACGCCGGTCGAAACGAGCAGCGCGGGAAGAAAGCTCCGGGAACGTCCAATCAACGACAACCCTTCGCCGAGCGGCCGAAAGACGCGGATGAGCCGATTGTTTGACGGTGGCATTCCGCGCTTGACGCCCTTCTCGGAGATCCAGGCGACCAGCACGAACGTCGTCAAGCCCGCGAACACCAAAGAGACCAGAACCTTCTCCGCGTCGACCAGAAAGCTCGGCAGGCGAGCCGCAGCCACGACCACGCCGAACGCAGCTGAAAGCCAAACTGCGTCAATGAAGCGCTCGACGATTACCGAAGACATGACCGCCGAATAGGCGCCGCCCAGATGCCTGGCGATCAAGTGAATTCTCAGCAATTCGCCCAGGCGCAATGGCAGCATCTCATTGAGGTAGAGGCCTGCGTACGTAGCCTTCGTCGCCTGCAGAGTCGGAACCTTGCCGATCGCCGAGAGTAGTCGATGCCAGCGCCAACCTTGCGTCAGATACGCCAAGATGTCGACTAGGACAGCGACGAGCAGCCACTCCGGCTTCATGGAGCGAACGTCGCTCCAGACGTCGCGGAAGGAGACGTCGTGGAACACCCAGACGAGCGACGCTGCGGCAATGCCATAGCCGAACCACGCGCGTTTGCTCGATCTCGGTGCCGGGTCTATTTGCTGTTCTTCAGCGCCCACTCGATGGATTCCTTTAGTTCTTTGTAGAACTCCTCGTCGTTGCCGTCGAAGCGATGGTTCTCGGCATCCACTTCGACGTAACGTTTGGGCTCTCGCGCCGCCTCGTAAAGCGCCTGTGCTTCGGTCGAACTGACGAACTGGTCCTTATCCGCCCGCAGCATCGCGAAAGGCGTGGGCGACACGCTGGCCAGGTGCGGCATGACCGAGAACGTGGGCTCGTTCGGCTCCCTCTGGGTCAGGATCGATAGGTTGTCTTTTAATCTCCATGCGATGACGTTCTTGTCTGACAGTCCGAAGACGACGACTCCGGCATACTTCTGTTTGCCCGCGTCTCCAGAAGCTGCGAGTGCGACGATCCCGGCCCCCTCGGACCAGCCCACCAATACAACTCGCCGTTGTGGAGCCATGACATCGGATAACCGCAGTAAATCGTCGACAATCTGCGGCTCGGTGAGCGTCGTAGGACCTGTGAACGAGGTTAAGTAGGTATTCGTATCGACGCCAAAAACGTCGTATCCCCAAGAGGCAATCATTTGCCCCATGTCGACCGCTTTTCCGGCCCAGCCGCGATCTCCCGGCAAGAAGAGCACCGCCGGACGCTGGGCCGCCGTGGGGGGGCTGCCCGCCACGTAATATACGTCTTGTTGCTGCCCGCGAAGGACAACCCGATTCTTGCCATTCTTGAAGCCGGCGCCTAACCCGGAGGCTGTCAGAACAAGCAGCGAGGCTGCGACGATGAACGCTTGTGACAGTCGCTTCATCGTTTCTCCTTCTCGTGCAATTCCATAACCTCCGCCAACGCTCGGCCCAATAATGGCAGACGCGCCAAATCTCGGTAGATCAGGTATCGCGGCTCCCAGCTGGATGCGAACTTTGCTTTGTAGTCGCGGAGTCCGCGGTAGCTGAAGATGAAACTGAGACGCTTCATCAAGTAATCAACGGCCTTCTCCTCTGGAGAAGGCTTCTCTTGGGGTTGAAACCCACTCATTGGCGCCATCCCCAAGTTGAAACGCGTGAAACCCTGCTCCTGCATCGCCAGCAGCGTTTCAGCGAAGAGAAAGTCCATCGTTCCCGGCGGCGAATCCTCTCGATGGCGCATCAGGTCGACCGTCGCTTCGCCGGGATAGTAGGAAGGGACCACATTGACGAACCCGATCATTCGCGCTTGAGCGTCGAGTGCCGCATAGACGGGAGTTTGGCGAACGTACTCAGGGTCGAATAGCCCAAGAGTGAAGGTCCGTTCGCGTCTGCCGTCTAGACGAAGCCAGCTGTCCGAGACGTCTCTCGTCTGCGCCAGCAACTCTTCTGACAGCGGCGGTTCGTAGCGCACGAAAGTAATGCCTTGTTTCGTGAACTGATTGACCTTTGATCTCAGTTTGCTGTGGGTCTTGCCTTCTAGCGAGAACGTCCCCAGGTCGACAATGGCCTCCTCTCCCACTTTGAGTTTGCGGAAGCCCAGCCAGTCGTAGAGCGGGAGGAGCTTAGGCGGGACCTGATAAAACGCGACGTTCCAGTCGTTGTCTCGGCACATCGACTCGAAGTTTCGAATCAGCGGTTCTATTTCGTCGTCGATGCCGACCGGGTTACCCAGCACCACCGCATAGCCGGCGCCGACTCGATAGGCCAAGAAGCTCCGGTGCGATGGAGAAAAGAACAGGGCCTTATCTGGCCAGCACTTGAAAAAGTCTAACGATGAGTGTCCATCCCGCGCCACGATTTTCCTTGCAAGTTCGCGTTCGTGCGGCCGAGTCTTGTACCGGTACACAACCGGGCGGAAGATCGCCACGGCTGAATAGATGATCGCCGCGGCGGTTAACAGCGAGAGCGAGTCGAGAAACCACTGGGCGTAATGCGTGTGCGGGACCAAAGTCGGGTCCCCGACCAAGGTCAAGTATCGAAACGTGCAGGTGATTGCATCGGCCAGTGTGAAGTTGAGCCCAAATTCGCGCCGGTCCAGCAGCCAGAACCCGGCGACTCCATAGCCGAACGCGGCCCCAATTGCTAGGGCCGTTCGCTTTGTGCCGCGCCCGAGGTCGGGCTGGGTGCTTCCGACTGTGAATCGTTTGCGGAGCGACCACAAGAGCGCCGCCAGTCCCACGGCGACAGCGGCCTCCTCATAGTCGAGGCCCTTCGTAAGATGGAAAGCAGCCGAGCCCAGGGCGAGTACCATTCCAAGCTTGTAGGCCCGCCTCTTCCTTCTCCACACGTTGATCGAGAGGACGATCAATCCGAGTCCAGCCAACACCGCCGCGAACCGGGAGACGTGGACAAACGCGATAGGAAAAATGCGCGCAATCAACGCGGCGCGCGCAGGCAAGGCGGGCCCTCCCAGTACGGAGTAGAGGTTCACTACGCCGCTTCCGAGGCAAAGCGCCGCCGCGAGACCGAGCAGCCGCCGGCGTCTTGGATGCCGTTCCTCGCGATCCCCCTCCGTGGGCGGCTCCGGTACGGCATGCTGGGACTCGAGAAGGACTTCCGTTTCCCGCGTGAGCTCCTCTTCGGGCTGTCCGTGGTGGGTTTGCTTGTTAGACACCTCAGCTTTACGATACTTCTCTCCCGCTGGTTGTCTCCCTCGGGAATCTACGGGCGGACGATCCGTATTGTGCACGGGTTGGGCGGGGCTCCTTCAGTTGCCCGAAGCGCTGCTGTTCAATGTCCCCTTTGCGCGGATCAGAGCGCGTCCCCGAAAAATTACGAGGTCCAGTCCGACGGCAGTCCTACTGGCCGCGACCTCGGCACCGAGAAATTCCAAAAGAACCTCGCATTTTCCCCGGTACTGTGCGACCGTCGCTGCGGCATAAGCTGGCTTTGTTGGCCAGGAGTATTCTTGCAGTGAGATACAAACGATCGAACGTCAGAACAGCCGGAGCCCAAAGAATCCAGTCAGTCGGCGGCGCGACTGCTATCCATAAGCCCGTCCGAAAGCGGCGGACCTCGCTACGCACGGAGGTCGCGCTGACCTTGACAGCGCAAGACTTCGCCGAAGCATACTCGAAGGGATTCGGCCTAACCGTAAGGTTCATTCAGTCGCGCGTCAGGGGCATCGCTCCGAACGAGGCGGAAGAAATTGCTCAGGATGCTTGGGCGCGCGGCTGGGAGTACCGTGATCGATTGAAAGACCGGACCGCTTTGAACATATGGATTAACTCCATCGCCCTCAATATCTTTCGATCCGGCTATCGAAGAGACTGGCGTCGGCAGGAACTCATCTACGAGCCCGCCATTCTGCCGCACTCTATCGAACAACTTGAGGTGTCAGAAGCGCTGGACGCCTGTTCCGTCAAGGACAGCCGACTCTTGCAGAACTACTACATGCACGGCTACTCCACGGCGGAGATTGCCCGTAGCGCCGGAGTCACCAGCATCGCGATCCGCGTCCGGCTTGCTCGCGCTCGGAATAGGCTGCGGGAAACCATGGCATAGCGGCTCCGTGGCGAACTCGGAGACGTAGAGCCGAGCGGGGGGATAGTTTGGACGTCTAGCCCGGGGCGGCGAGTTTCCGGTTGCGGTCTATAACTCCAACTCCAGGTTCAACAGGCTGCGGTCTTCCGGGTTTTCCGAGACCTGGAAACCCGCTTTGGCGGCGAACTTGAGCATGCTGAGGTTCTCGGCCAGCACCGTCCCATACATCCTCCGCACTCCTTTCCGCCGCGCGCTCTCGATCAGTGTCCGCAGCAGTTCGGCGCCTAGGCCTCTGCCGCGCCAGTCGTCAGCGACCACCACGGCGAATTCACAGGCTTCTTCGAACGGATCCACGAAATAGCGGGCGACGCCGATCTGACGCTCGTTCGGGTGCTCGCCGACAACAGCGATGAAGGCCATCTCGCGGTCGTAGTCGATCTGCGTAAATCGCGCGAGCATATCTGGGGTGATCTCTGCCAGCGCGTGCAGGAACCGGAAGTATTTTGACTGGTCCGACAGTGCGTTGACGAACTCGCGTTCGATCGCCGCATCCTCGGGCCGGATCGGTCGAAGCGTCACGACGGTGCCGTCCGTTAACTCCCAGTGGCGGACTTCCCGTGCCGGATACGGGTGAATTGCCATGTGCCCGTACTCTTTCTCTGAAGCTGGCCGACGCCTGACGACGACGCGAGTGTCGACTGCGACGACTTCCGTTGGCCGCGCCAACAAGGGATTGATGTCCAGTTCCTGCAGGGCCGGCAGAGCGCAAATCATCTCCGAGACGCGGAGCAGAACATCTTCGATGAGGCTCTGGTCCACTGCCGGCGAACCGCGGAAGGGACCTAAGCAAGCCGCGGCGCGGGACGATGCGATGAGTTTCTGCGCCAAGTAGCGATTGAGCGGCGGTATGCCGATGGCGCGATCACGTACGACCTCCACCATCGTGCCGCCTAAGCCAAACGTAATCACCGGGCCGAAGACCGGGTCGGTTGCGACTCCGATCATTAGTTCGCGGGCGGCGCTGCGCGGAGCCATCTTCTCGACCAGCACCCCCCGTATGACTGCCTCCGGCGCCGCTTTCTTCACGCGGTCCAAGAGTTGGTTCACGGCGATGGGCAGTTCGTGGGCGCTGCGGACATCTAATTGCACGCCTCCGGCATCGGTCTTGTGCGTAATGTCCGGCGAGTCGATCTTCAACGCAACGGGAAAGCCCAATTCCTCGGCCGCGAGTAAGGCCTCGGAGGGGTCGCTGGCTGGAATGCCTTGTAGGATCGGCACGCGAAACGCCGCAAGTAAGGCCTTCGATTCAGCCATGGTCAAGGTCTGACGATGTTGCGCAAGAGCGCTCTCGACGATCATTTGGGCCCCTTCGATGTCTGGGGCCTCATGGGTTGCCAGAGGCGCAGGCGTCTCCAGCAGCAGTCGCTGGTTTTCGTGATAAGCGAGCGTGGCGGCGAACCCTTCTACGGCCGCTTCGGGAGTTCGATAGGTCGGTATCTTAGCGGAGCGAAATGTTTCTCGGCTGGAAGCCACGCTTGTCTCGCCCATCCAGACAGTGAATACCGGCTTGCGCGTCTTGGCCGCGAGCGCGATGACTTCTCCGGCGACCTGTTCCGGCTCGGTCATCGCCTGCGGGGTGAGAATGACCAGCAGTGCGTCGACTCCGTCGTCTTTCAGGCAGGCGAGGGCCGCTGAAGCGAACCTCTCTGGACTTGCATCGCCCAGGATGTCGACTGGGTTCGCGTGCGACCAGTGGGACGGCAAACCTTCGCTCAGTCCGGCGATTGTCGCCGGCGCAAGCCTCGCTAATCGGACTCCTTTGTCTGCCGCGGAGTCGGCCGCCATCACCGCCGGCCCTCCCGCATTCGTGACAATTGCAAGCCGATCTCCTTTGGTGCGTACGCCGGCCTGTAACGTGGCGGCGACAGAGAAGAAGTTGGCGAAGCTCGACACCCGGACCGCTCCGGCGCGCCGTAGCACTGCGTCGAATACGTCGTCGCCTCCGAGCAGCGCTCCGGTATGCGTTGCTGCGGCCTGCGTTCCCGAAGAGGAGCGCCCGGACTTCATCACGACAACAGGTTTGACTCGCGCAGCCGAGCGCAAGGCGCTGGAGAATCTCCGAGCGTTTCGAACTCCCTCGACGTAGAGCAGGATGCTCTCAGTAGCAGCATCCGCCGTCAAGAAATCCAAGAGCTCGCCGAAATCTACGTTCGCGGCTGAGCCGATGGACACAATGCTTGAGAACCCGACGCCGCTTGTCTGTGCCCAGTCGAGAACAGCTGCGCACAGCGCCCCCGACTGTGAAATCAGGCCCAGGCCGCCCGGTTTTGGGAAACTGGCGCTGAACGATGCGTTTAGTCCGATCTCCGGGCGCAGGACGCCGAGACAATTCGGCCCGAGGAACCGCATGCCGTAGCGTCGCGCGACCGTATCGAGTTGTTGTTCCAGCCGATGACCTTCAGGCCCGGCTTCTTGGAAGCCTGCGGAGATGATTACGGCCGCGGTGATCCCTCGTCGGCCGCATTGTTCCATGATCGACGGCACGGTGGCGGCGGGCGTGGCAATGACGGCCAACTCGGGTATTTCGGAGACATGGTCCAGCGATGAATAGACCGGCTGGCCGAAAAGCTCCTGATGTTTTGGATTGATCGGAACTATCCGGCCGCGAAAGGATCCCTCGATGAGGTTGCGCAAGATAACGCCCCCCGGTTTGGAGCGAGTATCGCTAGCCCCGAACAGGGCGAGAGACTGAGGCCGAAGGATCTTGGAAATTTCACGCATGGAGCACCTATGCTGGCCGGCTGTCGCCCGAACGCCGTTGATTCAGGTTAGTCCACGCCTGTTGCTAATCCCAAGACTAGAACGGCCCGCTCTTTCGAGTGGTCCTATGTTCGAAAATGTCTGGACTTCCAACCCCCAAGCGAGCGATCGTCAGTCTGTTCAATAACTTACGGAACTTCTGGGGTGACTATGTCCGCCAGTTGGCGACATGGCCGTCACATTTGCCCGCCAATCGGAGCTACAGCAGTTCACGGACGTACTTCTCTTTGGCCAGACGCCAGAAGACGACCAAGAAGGCGGTCAGCGGGATGGCTAGGATCATACCCAGAATGCCCGACAGGGCCGTGCCCCAGAAGAAGATGGCGAAGATGATGGCCATCGGATGCAGGCCCGTTCGTTCGCCCATGATCTTGGGCGTGAGGAAATAGCCTTCGATCGCCTGCACGATGGCAAAAACGACCAAGACCAGACCAACGCTGACCCAGCCGCCGCCCGGTTGCAGCAGCGCGAGAGGCAGAGCCACGCCCAGGCCGACGATATTACCAAGATAGGGAATGATGTTCAAGAACCCGAGCACGAGTCCGATCAAGAAGCCGTAGTCAAGCCCGGCTATGGTGAAGCCGACGGCGAACAACAGACCTTGCAAGAAGGCGATGATGATCTGTCCGCGGAAGAAGGCGACGATGATGCCGATGAACTGCTCGATCAGATAGATGAGGTCGTCGCGCGTTGCCGGCTTGAGGAACGGCAGGTGGTCTTTGAGGCGGGCCAGATGCAGGCCGTCAGCCATGACGAAGAAGCCGAAGTAGACCGGCAGCACGACCCAGGAGAGCGCCGACGCGATCAGTGACAGCACGCCCGCGCCCGCGGACAAGGCGCCTGAGCCGAAGGAGCGAAGCCCGGCGGCGAGCTGCTTGCGGCCTCCCTCGACAGCGGCGTTGAGCGCATCGTCGAGACCATGGCGTTCTAGGAAAGAGATGACTTCAGGGAGCTGCGAGCGAAAGTTCTGGTTGGCGGTATCGATGAGTTCAGGCAAGCGGCGCGCGACGTCGTTACCTTGGTCCGCGACTTTGGCGCCGAAGAACCAGCCAAATGCGCTCAACGGAACCAGAATCGACAGGAACAATGCAGCTAGCGCCAGCGGGCGGCCGAGGCCCACGCGGTGCTGCAGCACGTCGAAATAGGGCTTGAAGACCAGGGCCGCAATCGCCGCCACGGCCAGCGGCATGAAAACGCTGGAGAACGTCGCCAGAAAATAAGCCAGCAGCCAAAAGAAGAAAGCGACGGCGGCCAAAATGACGCAGGCGGCCAAGATGGTCATGGCAGCGGCGATGGTGTTGCGCTGGCGTTCTGATAGCTCGATATTCATGAGCGTCGTCTGAATCGAGAGGGTAACACTCCCGCCTAGGGGTTGGCCCAATTGCCGGAAGGGGGCTGCCGCACTAGGATGGTCGTGTAGCAACGCTGCCCCCCAAGCGTCGCCTCGCTTTCAGGGGAGAACTGTGCTGAATCGCAACAAACTCAACAGCATCAAGCGAGCCGCCCGGCGTGATGATTGGTCCGTCGTCGGGGCCATCTATCTCGATCTGTCTTTGGAGGCAGCGATGGACAAGTTCTGCTTGGAGTCGTTGGCTCCTTTCGTACGGTTGCGCGACCGCGAAAAATTGATCCAAGTGGTTGACGAGCATTTCGAAACAGAGACCAACGAGGGCTCTTGAGCCGGCCGGCGCCTATGAAGAATCACTGGTTGCGTAAGACCTCGGTACTAGCGGCCTCAGTGATTCTTGGCGGCGGCTTCGGGTAGTTCTCGCGGCACGCGCTGTGGCTCTTTCGAAGCATCCTCTTTCTTGACCCTCGTGATGCATCCCTCCGACGTCCTGACACAGCCCGCTGAAGAAGCGGGGACGACTCAAACTCCCGAAACTCCCGCGACGGTTGAGCGGCGGCGCTATCGGCGGTTTTGGGTCGGTCTCAACGTGCGGGTCTACTGGCAGGACGAACAGGGCCGCCAGCGCGAGGCTCCGGCGCTGTTGCGTGACGTTTCGGCCGGCGGTTTCGGTATTGAACTGCAGGACCGCTTGGAAGTCGGCACGTTGGTCACGGTGCGCACGATGGTTAACTCGCCCCGTTGCGAAGTGCGGCACATGCAAGCGAATGCGAAACGCGTACTGATCGGGGTTCAGGTATTGCCGTCCGAGGACGGCAGTAGACACGAAGATTCGCTCCAAAAGTTGGCGGCAGCGTTGGCTGCAACCAGGCGAACTCGACGAGGCGACTGAGACGAACAAAGGCGGACCCGCAGGTCCGCCTTCGCAATGGCACCAATAGAGATCGGACTACTTAGCTGCGGCGAAGCGCTTGGCGACCTCGGCCCAGTTCACCACATTCCAAAAAGCGGAAATGTAGTCGGGACGACGGTTCTGGTAGTTGAGATAGTAAGCGTGCTCCCAAACGTCGAGACCGAGGATCGGAGTGCGGCCTTCCATTAAGGGCGAATCCTGGTTCGGCGTGGATTCGACGATCACCTTGCCGCCATCGACGCTGAGCCAGGCCCAGCCGCTGCCGAAACGGTTGGCCGCAGCGGCGCCGAACTGCTCTTTGAATTTGTCGAAGCTGCCGCAGGCGGCATTGATCGCCGAGGCCAGATCGCCGCTCGGCGCACCGCCGCCGTTGGGGGCCATTACGGTCCAAAACAGGGAGTGGTTGGCATGGCCGCCGCCGTTATTGCGAACGGCGCCGCGGATCGCTTCGGGTACGGCGGAAAGATCGCTGACGAGGTTCTCAATCGACTTGGCTGCGAGGTCAGCATGACCTTCAAGAGCCGCGTTCACCTTGCTTACGTAGGCGGCGTGGTGCTTGTCGTGATGAATCTCCATCGTGCGAGCGTCGATGTGGGGTTCGAGTGCATCGAACGAATAGGGCAGTGCGGGGACTGAATATGCCATAGGTGGGTTCTCTCCTCAAGCCTCTTAGGGCGGGACTCTTAGTCTAGAACATCACTTGGAATCGGCTCCTAACCCCACGTGATGTCTATACGTCGTAACCTTAAGAGTACGGTGGCCGTCGAGGCAACTAGGCCGATGAATTCGCTGGCTGTGAGGCCTTAAGACGTTGTTTCCGCCGGTTGAGTTATCGGGTAGAAATCTTTCAATGCAGGCAGTTTACATACCCTGGGGTCGGTTCTGGAGCGTTTCTCCGGCGCAGCCGCAGCCGTCGAAAGATCCGCATCCTTCGGGCCCCGTCGAAGTTCCCAAGCCCGAGGGCCCCAAGAGGGGAGGTTCGGCCAAGTGGTTCGTGTTGGGCGCTCTTGTGGTTGGCGTTGGGGTTTGGGCTCTGACGAGGACCGGCGGGCCGACCGGCGGCGGCACCGGGCTGCTGACCGCGGTCGCCACCACGGGCGAACTTTCGAAGACGCTGCGGATCGGCGGGGCCGTTGAGGCCAGGAATTACGCGGCGATCCGCGCGCCTCGGATGCGAGGGCCACGCGACGCCGGCAATTCGCAGTTGACGCTGAAGACCCTGGCTCAGCCCGGCGAAATGGTGAAAGCGGGAGACGTTATCGCCGAGTTTGAATTGCAGTGGCTCATCGATCACCTCGACGACACCAATTCGAATCTGGTACAGCGCAAGGCGGATGTCGATCGACAGCGCGCACAGAACATGATCACCCGCGAGACCGAACGTCAGGCGCTGCAGCAAGCGATCGCCGAAGCGGAGAAAGCGAAACTCGATCTGCGCACCACGCCGGTGAAATCCGAGATCGAGGCGGAACTCCTCAAGAATATGGCGGAAGAGACCGCAGCGACGGCGAAGGCGTTGCAACAGGAGTTCGATACGAGGGAGAAGGTCTACGCCGCCAATATGCGCGTGGCTGAGATTACTGCACAAGAGCAGGAACTGCACCTGGAGCGTCATCAGAATGACTTAGAGAAGATGACGATTACGTCGCCGCTGAATGGCCTGGTGGTGATGGAAACGGACATCCGCAATGGCCAGCCGACACAGACAGCCGAGGGCGATCAGATTCGTCCGGGCCGCTTGTTCATGCGCGTGGTCGATGTCTCCGACATGATCGTCAACGCCTCCGTGAATCAAGCCGACGTGCAATCCGTCCACATTGGTCAGAAAGCTCAAGTGCGCTTGGATGCGTATCCCGGTCTGGTTCTGGATGGCCACATCACGGGAATGGGAGCCATTGCCGGGGAAGGCGGAGATCGGTTTCGCCGCAGCGGCTCAGGGCTTTATCTGAAGACGGTGCCGGTTGAGATCTCGATCGACACACCCGATGAACGAGTGCTCCCGGACCTTTCGGCCAGCGCCGATATCCAGTTGCAGCAGATCCCTGCCGAAGTGATTATTCCCCGTTCGGCGGTGAAAGGCGACGGCGACGAGCGGCACATCGTCTACGTTCGCGGTCCGCAAGGTTTCGAGCCGCGCGAGGTCGAGTTGGGCGATTATAGCGATACGCACGTAATCGTCACGGCCGGTCTTGAGGCGGGCGAAGAGGTCTTGCTCAGCGAGCCTCCTTCGACGACCTAGAGTTTTCCTTGTCCCTGGCGCTGCAGCCGCAATGCCGTCGCCCCGCAGCCAGTTTGTCCTCGCCGGAAGCGCCGCGTTTCTCACGGCGCTGTTGCTCAGTTGGAGTCCCGTCGGCAGCCAGTTCGATCGCTGGGCGTATGACCTGCTGCTGCGGGCGCAGCCTCCTCAAGCAAGAGAATCACGATCGGTAATCGTGGCCGTCGACGAAGCGACTCTGGCGAACTACGGCGGGATCTTGGGCATTCGCGAACCATTGGCGAGGGCCTTGCAGATCCTAGCGGAACATCAA
Source organism: uncultured Acidobacteriota bacterium (assembly GCA_963805925.1). Taxonomy (GTDB): domain Bacteria; phylum Acidobacteriota; class Terriglobia; order Bryobacterales; family UBA6623; genus CAMPKL01. The sequence continues at coordinate 71,939 of CAWDWB010000009.1, read as the reverse complement.
CCCGCGGCCTTGGCCTTGGATATCGTCCTCGCCGAGCGGCGCGAAGAGGGGGCGGACGCCGATTTAGCTGCTGCGCTCCGGGCTGCCCCGAACGATGTGTTGGCGGCCTATCTGCGGGTGTCTGGCGACGGTTGGGAAGGTCCGCGAGAAGATTTCGCGGCTCAGGCTTCCGCACAGGGCCATGTGCACGCCGAGCCCGATGTTGACGGCGTTTGCCGGCGGATACTGTTGGCGAAAGTTTCGGGGCGGGAGCGATTGTGGGCGATCGCTTTGGAAGCCTTTCGATTGGCCCGCGGAGAGAAGTATATCGTCGAGACAGAGGACAACTTGCAGGTCGGCGACACGCTGATACCGGCGTCGGCGCGGTCGGAGCGTGAACTGCTGATCCGTTACCCCCAAGAGCCGGTTCAGCGAATTTCGATGCAGCGAATCCTGGAAGATCCAGACGCGGCGGAAGCGGTTCGCGGGCGGACGGCGTTCGTCGGCGTGCTGGTGCTGGCTGGGACGGATCGCTACTTGATGACGCCCTACTCGGACGGGCAGCCGCTGTCGGGCGTTGAGATCAACGCCGCAGTCTACGAAACGCTCGCGGCGGGAGCGTTTCTCGTTCCGATGGGGGCCGCCGCTTCGTTGCTGACGACGATCTTGGTTGCTGCACTACTGTCGACGATCTTGTGGTTTGTTCGGCGGGCAGGTACGGCGTGGGTGATTGGCGTGGCCTTGGCGGCTCTGGCTGCGGTGCAACTGATCCCTTGGATCGCCATGGCGCAGGACGTGGTGATGCCAGCGGCGGAATTGCTGTTCCCGGCCTGGGCTTGCACCCTGGCTGGCGGCGCACTTTCGTTGACGCTGCTGCGCGGTCGGCTGGACGAATCGGAGCGCCAAAAAGAGCGCTACGAGAAGGCCGTCCACTACATCACCCACGAGATGCGCACGCCGCTGACGGCCATTCAAGGTTCGAGCGAGTTGATGGGGCGCCATGACCTCTCCGAAGACAAGCGCAAGCAGATGAGCGACGTGATCTTGAGCGAGTCGAAGCGCCTTTCCGGCATGGTGGACGCATTTTTGAACGTGGAGAGCCTGGCTGCCGGTACGCTGGAACTCAAAACTGGCCCGGTAGATGCGCGCAAGCTGCTGGCCGGCTGCATCGAGCGCGTTCGGCCGGCAGCCGAGCGAAAAGATATCGACGTGCGGTTTGACTCCCGTTCGGGCGGCTTGATCGACGGCGATCAAGAGTTTCTAGAATATGCTTGCTATAATTTGCTGACAAACGCCGTTAAGTACTCGCCCGCTCAAACGGCTATTTCCGTCCGCGCCCATACCGAGGGCGACCGCGTCCTCGTATCTGTAGAAGACCAGGGGTACGGCATGGACGAGAAAGACCTCCAGAATATTTTCCGCCGGTTTTATCGCTCGAAGAGGGCGAAGGATTCGGGCGAAGCCGGTGTAGGCGTCGGCCTAGCGCTGGTGGAAGAGATCGTGATTCAACACGGCGGCACGATCCAGGTGGAGAGCGAAGTCGGGCGCGGCTCCTGTTTTACAATTTCTCTCCCGGCGGACGTGCAAAGCGTATAACGAATAGGCAGCCATTTCGCATGAACAAGAAACTGCGCATCCTATTTGTGGACGACGACGACGCGCTCCGCACAACCTTTGCGATGGGGCTGGAGACCGCGGGCTACGCAGTCGACTCGGTGGCGTCGACGCGAGAAGCGTTGGTGCTGTTGGCCAATCGCGTCTATCCGCTGGTCATCACCGACATCTACCTGGACGAGCGCACCGGACTGGATGTGCTGAAGGCCGCCAAGGACAACAATCCGGAATGCGCCGTGATCGTGATCACCGGGCAGGGAACGATTGAAACGGTGGTGAAGGCGACGTCGGGCGGGGCGTTCGAATACCTGGCCAAGCCCTTCGACATGACCAAGCTGTTGGACGCGGTACGCAAGGCAGCGGAGTCCCTGGAAGCGAAGACGGGCAAAGAGGCGCCGGTTGTCGACATTCCGGAGACCGAGATGATCGGCTTCACCGCGGAGATGGTGGAGGTTTACAAGACGATCTCGCGGGCGGCGCCGAGCGATGCGCCCGTGTTGATCCAGGGCGAGTCGGGGACCGGCAAAGAGGTCGTTGCCCGGCTGATCCACCAGAACAGTAAGCGAGCCCACGGCCCGTTTGTGGCGGTCGATTGCGGTTCGATTGCGCCGACGCTGATGGAGAGCGAACTGTTCGGATCGGTTCGCGGCGCCTTCACGGGAGCCGAGCGGGATCGAGCCGGCCTGTTTGAATCGGCCGACGGCGGCACGGTGTTTCTGGACGAGATTGGGGAAGTGGATTCGAGCTTCCAACTCAAGCTGTTGCGCTTCCTGCAAGAGAAAGAAGTGCGTCCGTTGGGTGCCGCCAAGGCCCGCAAGCTAGATGTCCGGGTGGTCGCCGCGACGAATCGCAACCTGCAGGCGATGGTCGACGAGGAAGAGTTTCGGCAGGATTTGTGGTTTCGGCTGAACGTCGTTCCGATACGGCTGCCGGCGCTGCGCGAGCGGCGCGACGACATTGTTCACCTGGCAGGGCACTTCTTAAAGCGGTTCAATGTCCGCTACAACCGCAAGGTGCATTTGGCGCCCTCGGGCTTGCGGGTGTTGCAAGAGAACGACTGGCCTGGCAATGTGCGCCAGCTGCAGCATGTGTTGGAGCGCTTGGTCATTCTCAGCTCCGCTGATACGCTCGACGGGCTTGCCGTCGGTAAGGCTCTCTCCGTTTCGGAACCCAAGGAAAGGCCCGTGCAATCCTTGGCCGATGCCGAGGAAGAGCAGATTCGTAAGGTGCTGGCTGCAACCGGCGGTAACAAAACACGCGCCGCACAGATCCTCTCTATTGAACGGAAAACGCTCTATCGCAAACTGGAGCGGATGAAAATCGACACTTAGCCGCGTACTGGACGGTCGGGCGAAGTGCTATACCAAGTGTGGATTCGCCCGATATGAAATGGTCATTCAAAATCGCAACGATTAGCGGCATTGGCATTTATGTCCATGCCACATTCGTTCTCATCCTGATCTGGGTCGGTTTCGGCTCGATGTCTCGCGGCGGCAATTCGGCAGACGCCATCGCGGACATCATCTTCGTACTCGCCTTGTTCGGCTGCGTCGTTCTGCACGAGCTGGGCCATGCCCTGATGGCAAAGCGCTACGGCATTAAAACCCGCGACATCACCTTACTGCCGATTGGCGGGCTGGCCCGGCTGGAGAAGATGCCGGACAAGCCGATGGAAGAGCTTGCGGTAGCGCTTGCCGGCCCGGCGGTCAACGTCGTAATCGCGGCGGTGATTTATGTTGGCCTCGGCGCCGCTGGCCTGTGGGCGCCGATGACGGCCGAGACGATGGTGGACGGTCCGTTCTTGCAACGGCTGTTTGTGGTGAATATCTTCCTGGTGTTGTTCAACATGCTGCCGGCCTTCCCGATGGACGGCGGGCGGGCGTTGCGGGCGATTTTGGCATCGCGCATGGGGCAGTTGAGGGCCACACGGATTGCGGCGTCAGTTGGGCAGGGAATGGCGTTGCTGTTCGGCTTCGTCGGCCTGTTCTCGAACCCCTTCTTGGTGTTCATCGCGCTATTCGTTTGGATGGGCGCCACTGCCGAGTACGGCATGGCTCAGACCGAGGCTTTCCTGGCAGATGTTCCCGTGAGGCAGGCGATGGTGACGGAGTTCCACGCGCTGAGTCCGAAGCAGAGTTTGGGCGAAGTCGTGCAGATGACGCTGGCCGGGCCGCAGGCGGACTTTCCGGTTGTGGAAGAGGGCGAAGTGATCGGCATCCTCACGCAGGGAGAGTTGTTGAAAGGTCTAGCCGGAGAGGGCCCGGATTCGCTCGTGTCGCACGCCATGCATAGCGAGTTTGAAACGGCGAACCCGAACGAAGACCTCGAGGCGGCTTTCCGGCGGTTGCAGCTTTGCCAGTGCCGGACATTGCCTGTGCTCGAGAGAGATCAGCTCATCGGTTTGCTGACCCGCGACAACATCATGGCCTACCTGAGCATTCAGTCGGTGATGGCGGCTCAGCATCATGGCCCGGGACACGGCCCGGAGCTAGTGAAACCCATGTTCTGAGGCAGACCGGAGAAATCCGTAGATGCGTGAGACGGGTAGTCCAACCACGTTGAAATAGCAGCCCTTGATGCGATAGATAAACTTCGAAGCCAGGCCTTGGATGCCGTATCCGCCTGCTTTATCCATTGGCTCGCCGCTGGCCACGTATTCGACGATTTCAGCTTCGCTCATCGGCAGAAACGATACGTGGGTAAGGTCGACGCCGGGGCGGGCGACGGTTCCGTTGAACAGGCAGAATCCCGTTAGAACTTCGTGGGTGCGGCCAGAGAGCTTCGTGAGCATGGACTTGGCTTCCGCTGCGTCAACCGGTTTGCCGAGGATCTCGCCGTCGACGGCAACGGTGGTGTCGGCGCCCAGGGCGATTTCGCCTTCGCGCCACGCAGCGCGAGCCTTAGCTTCGGCGAGGCGTTCGACGTAGTCGGCGGGCGATTCGCCGGGGAGCGGCGTTTCGTCGATGTCGACGGGGCGAACTTCGAACTCGAAGCCGGCAGTCGCCAGCAGCTCCTTGCGGCGCGGCGACCCGGAGGCCAATACCAGCTTCATGCTTCGTCCTCTTCGTCGGCGTCTTCTTCGATCAACAAGAGATCGCGTTGAGCTTCTTCGGTGAGTTCGAGGCGTTCGATCTTCTGGAAGCGGCCGGAGATCTTGCGCGCGGATTTGTTGACGTCCTCGACGTCGCGGTTGGCTTGATCGATGTGCCGTGCCAGGTTGTCCATGCGCTTCTGGAAACGTTCGAAGTCTGTGCTGAGATAGCGCAGGTGCTCTTGAATCAGGTGTACTTGCTCGCGGGTTTGGGAGTCCTTCAGCACAGCTGCCGACGTGGTGAGGACGGCCATGAGCGTAGTGGGCGACGTGATCAGCACGCTCTTGCGCTGGGCGTATTCGACTAGGTCGCGATGGTGCGCGTGGATCTCGGCGAAGACGGCTTCAGCGGGCAAGAAAAGAATGGCGCTCGAAGCGGTTTCACCGGGGACAATATATTTGGAGGCGATGTCGTCGATGTGCATTTGCACGTCGCGTTGGAAGTCGCGTGCTGCGGCCTTGCGCAGTTCTTCGGTCGCGTCGGAGTCGATCTTGCGCTGATAGTTCTCGAGCGGAAATTTCGAGTCGATGACGATCATGCCGGTCGGCTCGGGCAAGAAAAGGACGCAGTCGGCGCGTTTACCGTTCGCCAGCGTGTGCTGCATCTTGTAGGCGTTGTCCGGCAGCACGTTGGAGATGAGCGCGTGGAGTTGCACCTCGCCGAATACGCCGCGAGAAGTGCGGTCCGCCAGGACGCGCTGCAAGCTGACGACGTTGGTCGAAAGGTCGGTGATCTTCTTCTGCGCGTCGTCGATGAGCGCGAGACGCTGACGGATGTCGTTGAAGGTTTCGTTGGTCTTATCGAGGCCGACGGACAAGCGTTTGTCGACTTGGCCGCCGATTTCTTTGAGGCGCTCGTCGGTCGATTTCGTCAGGCTCTCCATGCGTTTGACGAGATCTTCGGTGTTGGCGGCGAGATTCTCGCTTAACTGCCGGCGTACGCGATCGACGCCGGTTTGCAAGGTCTCTTGCAGCGTGCGCTGCGAGTCAGACTGGCGCAGCTCGAAGCCTTCGCGCAGTTTGCCGAAGCTTTCGAGGACCTCTTGTTGGAGTAGATGGCCGGACTTTTGTTGCTGTTCGCGGGCTTGAGCGAAATGATCGGCCAGGCTGTCGCCGCGCTTGCCCTGCTCGTCGAGGCGGGCGTCGAGGCGTTCGAGGGCAGAAGCGGCCTCGCCTCGGCGGGCCTGGAGTTGGATGGCGATCCAGACAAGCAAGGCGATCGCCAGCAACAGCAGGAATAAGGCCGCAGCTTCAATCAGCAAGCCTACAGGCTAGCGCTCTGAAGCGCTTGATAGCAAAGGCTGCTATGGTATGAAATAGGGCGAACAGAGGGCGATGGCCTGTTGTGGAAAACAGAACCGTGACAAATTGTCGACCGGGCCTGGTGATACTGCAAGGCACTGATTCTAAGTGGGTTATAATCCTCAGGGAATCCGGTGAATTTCCACAAGGTTTTCCACTGTCACTAAGTTATTGAAATCAAGAGACTTGGCTTTGCCTTCGATTTGTAACAGGCTTGTTATCAATAGGTTACATGCAATCCACAGGCTAAGTTGCTGAAAACAAACGGATAGAAATAGTGCTCGGTGACATGGACTCAAACGCGTATCCTAGCCGTTCGATGAGTGCTGCCTCGTCCACGGCGGAGAACGCTGTTCTCCTGAAAGGTCTACCCTCCAATGTTGAGGCTGAGAAGTTCGTTCTCGGCTCGATTCTGCTTTCCGATCACGTTTTCCCGCAGGTTGCCGGTTCGCTGGAAGCGGACGACTTCACCCTGGAGAAGCATCGGCGCATCTTCGCGCGTATGGCGGAGTTGAACGATCGCGGCGAAAACATCGAGTACATGACGCTGATCGATCAACTCGAGAAGCACAGTCAGCTCGACTCGATTGACGGCGTCGCCTACATTGCGTCGCTTACGGAAGGCATGCCTCGGCTGTCGAGCATCGACAGCTACATCAAGATCGTCAAAGACAAGTCACTGCTGCGGCGGCTGATCTTCACCTCGCAGTCGATCGTTTCGCAGTGCATCGATTCGGCGGACGAAGTGGACGACATCTTGGCGGAAGCTGAGAGCTCGATCATGAAGGTCGGCGATGCGCAGTTGCGCTCCGGGCTTTCGGATCCGCGCGGCATCCTCGACGGCTATGCCGGCGGCATGCAGGCCTTCTTGGACCCCAGCAGGCGGGTCAAGGGCTTGGGCGGCCCCTTCTTGAAGCTCGACGAAATGACCACGGGCATGCACGGCGGGGAGTTGATTATCATTGCCGCGCGTCCTGCCATGGGTAAGACTTCGCTGGCGTTGAACGTGGCCCAGCATGTAGCCGCGGACAACGGTCCGGACGATCCGGCAAAGACGGTGGCCCTGTTTTCGCTCGAAATGTCGAAGGAGTCGTTGCTGACGCGTATGCTATGCGCCGAGGCGCGCGTGGATCAGCATCGCTTTCGCGGCGGTTTTCTGAATGCCGATGAACGCCGCAAACTCAGCGGGGGCTTGCATAAGCTGGTGAACTCGAAACTGTTCATCGACGACAGCGCCAACACCAACATCATGGAGATCTCGGCAAAGTGCCGGCGGCTGCGTTCGGAACACGGTTTGGCGTTGGTCGTGGTGGACTACCTGCAGTTGATGACGGGCAAGGGCAAGATCGAGAATCGCACGCAGGAAATTTCAGGCATCTCGCGCGGTCTGAAGCTGCTGTCGAAGGATCTGGACGTCCCGGTCATCGCGCTTTCGCAGTTGAGCCGTGCGCCGGAGCAACGCCAGGGCGATCACCGTCCGATGCTGGCCGACTTGCGCGAATCGGGTTCGATCGAGCAGGACGCTGACGTGGTCATGTTCATCTTCCGCGAAGAGGTCTACAAGCCCGATCGCGAGGACATTAAGGGCATTGCTGAGCTGATCGTTTCCAAGCAGCGTAACGGCCCGACCGGCAAGGTACGGCTGGCCTTCCTGAACAAGTACGCGAAGTTCGATAACTTGGCTGAAGACATCGGCGGCGGCGGAGACCCAGGATATACCGACGACGACGCGCCGTTCGACGTGTAGGCTGTTCTTTAGCCCTTGATGTCGAAGGCCCTGCGTATTCTCATCCCGATTCTTGCGACGGTGCTGGCCATTGGCGTCAGCGAGGCGCTGTTGCGTTGGGGCGGCTGGGGCCGTGCCGCAGTGGAACTCCACGCGCAGATGCTGCGCCACGATCCGCAGTTGGGCTGGCGCAAGCAGCCCTCGACGAGCGTGACATACCGTTGGCAGGGGCACGCGGTGACGGAGACATCGGACGAGCACGGCGCGCGCGGTTCGCAGACGGCGGACGACGATTCCCGGCCACCGGTCTTGTTCCTGGGCGACTCATTTTGCGAGGGATATCTGGTCAACGACGACGAGGTGTTCTCCGCCGTGCTGGATGACGAGGGTCTGCGCGCGATCAACCAAGGGGTTGCCGGCTACAGCACCGACCAGGAGCTGTTGCTGTTCCGCGAAATCGTTGCCGAGTACAAACCGGCGGCGACGGTGCTGCTGTTCTTCGACAACGATGTTTGGTTCAATGCGCAGGCGATGGAGTATCGATCGGCCAAGCCCTACTTTGATTTGGTGAAGGGGAAGTTGGTTCTTCACGGCGTTCCGGTCCCGCCTCCGGATGCCTCGATTGCGGCGAGCCCGGCGGCGGAGCGGCCCCGTGAGTGGCGATTGGCGAGCTTGCTGAAAGGCCTCGCCCGACGAGTCGAGGCGCCGGGAGCGAGCGGTCCGTTGGAGCCGGTGAATGAGTTCTTGGTTTATCGGAAGGAGCAGCCGGAATCAATCACCAAAGCGTGGCGGCTGACTGAAGAGCTGTTGCTCAAGTTGCAGACTGAGGCTACGGCGGCCGGGAGCGAATTCGTAGTCTTCTACGTGCCGACCGTTGCGGCTGTCGACGATGGCGCTTGGGAGCAGACCAAGCAACTTTACGGCATGGCTGACCTGAAATGGGGTATTCGCGAAGCGGAATTCGACCTGGCGGAGTTCTGCGCCCGTGAGGACGTCCCGCTCATCCTGCCCACGGATCGCTTTCGGCAAGAGACGTCAGCGGGCAAGACGCTTTACTACATGCAGGATGGCCACTGGAACCCCGAGGGCCACCGCATCGCGGCGGAATTAATTGCGGAGTATCTTAGTGCCCATGGCCTCGGCCAGTAGCTCTACACTTCGTAGGGCATGAGGTAGGCGACGACGCCGGTCACGTAAAATGTGTACTGTCCTTGCCCGCGATTCCCTCCTCAGCCGTACAGAAGAGTAGGGTTTGCATTAAAGCAAGCGTTTAGGAGGCAGTGCATGTTTCTGAAACTTGTCATTCTTGCGACAACGGTCGCTTGCGCGCTCTCCTTCGGCCAAGGCAATCGGAGAAATTCGCGCATCTTGCCAAGTCAGGGCGGAAGCGTTGAAATTACTGTCAGTCCCCTCGACGCGATTTCCTCCTTGGAGGACATGGCTGTCAAAGCGGATTTGATCGTCCAGGGATCCGTGGAACGCGTGCTGCCTTCCCGCTTCCACGATCCAAGTTTGCCGGGCACGATCGAAACCGCCTCGCTGTTTGCCATTCAACGCGTATTATCTGGTGAGGATCGCTCGACTAACGGGCGGATTCTGATTTCTCAGATGGGTGGTAGGTCAGACGACTTCGTGGCAACAGTTCCCCAAGACGCGCTCTTGCGCGAGGGGCAAGAGTACTTCTTGTTCTTGGATCGAGAGACAAGGGATCTGCCGAATTCTACGGGCGCTCCTCGCTACATCATCTCGGGCGTTTGGAAGGGAAAAATCCCGATTGAGACGAAGAGCAATCGAGTGGCTTTTAGTCTTGCAGCAGACGACGCCCCCAATCGAGACGCCACGCTTAGCTGGTTTGAGGTTGAAGAGTTTGCAACAAGAGTAAAGGCCGCCGCTCTTGCGAAGGGCGTCATGGTTCCGCGGCAATGAGACGCATCCACGCGGCGGTTTGTCGCTCTACATCTCGTAGAGCATGACGTAGACGACAACGCCGGTGACGGAAACGTACATCCAAATCGGCCATGCCCACTTGGCGATGGCGCGGTGGCGCACGAAGTCTTTCCGCCAAGCGCGATAGAGGGCCATCAGCGCAAGAACCGGTACGGTTGCGGCGAGGATGATGTGCGAGATGAGGATGGTGAAGTAGACGCTGCGGATCCAACCCTGTCCAGGGAAAGGGACCGAGCCTACGGAGTAGTGATAGATCAGGTAGCTGACGAGGAAGATGCAGGAAGTGATGAAGGCCAGCACCATACACAGCCGGTGACGTTCGATCTCTTTGCGCTTGATGAAGTAGTAGCCGAACAGCAACAACATCGTGGAGATAGAGTTGAGCGTCGCGTTGAGCGCCGGCAGATCACGAACTTCCATGAACCTTCTATCTTCCCGCAGCGATGACGTAAACGGGGATTTCGTCGCCGGTGAGATCGAGCAAATCGACGAGGGCTTGGTCGACGAAGCCGCCGATGGGACAAGCGCCGATTCCGGCTCCGGCGGCGGCCAGCAGCAAGTTCTGTGCCAGGTGTCCGGCCTCGATGTAAGAGAACGGATAGGCCTTGTAACCGTACTTGACTTCCGCTCGCGAGATCACCGAGGTCATCACGATCGCGGCCGCGGGGTTGGACACAAAGGGAGAGACCAGTTCGTCGGCCTGGCCGTCGAGATTGGCAGGCCAAAGCGTTTCCAATTCGTGCGTCCTGACCTTGTAGTGGTAGCAGCCGACATCCAAACCGTCGATGCGGAAGGCCAGCAGGTAGCACTCGATGGGGAAACGTGCGCCCGCTGAGGGATAGGTGCGCCGCTCGGTCTGTCGATCGTCATCGAGGATGCGGCTGGAGCCAAGCAACGAAGAGACGTCGGCCAAGGACAATGGCTGCGGGCCGAAATCGCGTATGCTACGGCGCGCTTGCCAGGCGTCTTCTAGCGGAATCGTTGCGGCCGGCGGCTCGGGTAACTCGATCGTTTCGAAGCGAGGATACTCCTTGTAGAAGACTTGCGTGTGGGTCATCGGCGCCGATTCGTCGGCTGCTGGGACCGCAGGGGCCGAGGCGTTGCGCGTGAGCAGATAAAGCTTTCGGGTTTCTTCCAACATTTCTCTACACCGGGAGCGGACCGAGGCTGGGTATGACGATCTTAGAAGTTTCGAACCCCGCGGCGGCAACTTCGGGGAGGGTTGTGTCGACCGAGAGGACGTCGAGCCCGTCAGCCGCGAAGCATGCGAGCAGATCCTGGGCCGTTCGCGGCGTCTGGGGCAGGTCGTCGAAGCGAGTCAATGCGGCGCTATTGAATTTAGGCTCGATACGGTCCAGAGTCTCGAGAGGTTCCCACGGATAGAGCCGCGGCGCATCGGACCCCGGTTGGCGGTCCGCTTCTTCCATACGGGCGGGCCGGCGTCGTTCGAGGGATTCGATCAGAGCCGTCGCAATCGCATCCTCAAAAGTCTCGGCCGCGCGGGTGGCGAACGAGAGCGCAGGGCCAACGCCGGAATGATCGGCGAGCGCGACGAGGACCCACGGCGTCGAATAGCGGGCTTGGAGCCAGAATACGTAGGGCTCGAGCCTGTAACGGCGTAGATCGGCCTCGACTTCCTGCAGTGCAGCTGGCAACTCCACGACCCGCTGAGCAATGCGTTCGGCAAAAGGCACGACTGAGGAGGTGTGGCGCTCCAGGACTTCAAAAAGCCCGCGCGCGACCCGCCCCGGCTTGCCCGCTCGTCCGAGTGAGGCGCCGCTTGGCCCGACTGCGGGAAGTATGCGCTCTTCGTCGGATCCAAAGCCGGGCACGACCGCTTGGGCGGGGATCTTGGTCTTACGTCCTGAATTGATCTCGATCGCATCGAGCCATGCGTAGGGGCTCTGGCGCAGGATGTCTGCACGTTCAGAATCGACCTCGGCAGGGATGGCCGCGGGATCGACCCAGGCCGGTTCTCTCCAACTCGCCGACGGAACGGAAGGCCGGGGGTTGAGCAGGCAGAGCCGCTCGTAGAACTCCGCAAGGGCTTTTGCTTGCGCTCCTACCTTCTCGCGCGCCAGGCTCATGCCATAGGGCAGGCCTTCGACGTAACTGCCTGAGACTGGTTTGGGGTAGAAGTAGGAAGGGTATTTGGGTTCGTCGGTAAAGAACGGAATCTCGATCACGTCCGGCGCAAGGTCGATCGACAGAAGTGCTGCTAAAAGATCTTCCACGAGAACGGTGTTATTCGGGGCCTGCGGGCGTTGGAAATGGAAGAGCCCGCTCCACGGAGCGGGCTCTAGAATTCTTGGACGCCGTTCGCGGAGTTAGAGCTGCGGCGGCGCGCCGTCGATGCAACCCGTGAGCAGCGGCTTTGCTGGAGCTGGTACACAGCCAGCGAGAACCGGCTTCGCGGGAGCGCCGCAGCCAGCGAGGATTGGGTTCACCGGAGCGCCGCAGCCAGCGAGGATTGGGTTCACCGGAGCGTTACAGCCGGTCAAAAGCGGGCCGTTGCCCTGCCCCACGATGGTCGCAGCATTCTCAATGGCGGCCAATTGTGCACTATTGGATTGTTTTCTCAAAAGAGGTCCTCCCGTTGAACCGATACACCTAAGCGAGTGCAACCAAGACGATTACTCCCAATAGGTTAGCCGCTGGTTCGTCCGTCTGCAACCCCTTCTAGGCGAACGGATGAGGAAGAGCGGAGGAGGGCCTCCGGATCGATCCGAGGTGGACGCTGTGCAACGCCTCGGCGGCTTCCGAAAGGAAGAGCGGATGTAACTCGGGGACGATAACCCTAATCGCTTCAAAGCCATGTGCGGCCGCCGCTGGAGTCGTAACCTCGGCTCGGAACACCCGGAACCCCAAGTTGGCGAGCCGAGCGACAGCTCCTTCAGCGGTGCAGTTGAAGACTTCGAGTTCCGCCAGGTTCAAGCTTGGGCTTTGTGTGAACCAGGGCGGGAGGTCCTCGAGGCGATCCGGATGGCTCCAATAAGCGACTCTCGTCTCTACGGAGACGATTTCAGCCGCACTGAGCACTTCAGGTAACTCACCGGCGATTTGGTTGAGGCGAACTTGTCGGCGGTAGCTCACTGATTCGAGGATGGCTGCGGCTGCGGCGTCTTCGTAGCGTTCAGCCGCTGACAACCCTGTCGTCACCGCGGGCCCAATGCCGGACGAGTCAACGGTAAGCGCAAGGACAGCCGGTACGCCGATGTCGTTACGAATATCGAAGAGGCGGCAATCAAGCCGGTAGCGGTGGAGCAGGCCGACTAAGTCGGCCGCTGCGCCGTTGATGCCGCCGATGCGGGCCGGCGACTTGCCGAGCAGCCAAGCGCCCATGAAGGCGTCTCGTTCGATGAGTTCGAAGAGCGCTCGGCCGGGGGCATCTCCTGATCGAGCGTCCCCGACGGCGCCGCCCGAGGTCAACGACTCACGCCGAATGGGGCGAGCCTCCAAGTCGGCGGCGTCGAGGTAGACGAATTCACGGGGCACGAGCGCTGGGCGATTGGCTGTGATGTCGTGAACGCGCGTCCAGAGTCGGGGCGTGTCGCGCAGTTCTTGGATGACTCCCCGCCAATCGTCGGTCTGCGCCGGCGAATAGCAATAAAACGCCGCAGGATCGATCTGGCCTTCCAGTTCGCCATAGCGGGCTTCGACGGAGCCGTCCTCGTCGGGCGTCAGCAGACAGTGCCGCTCAAGAGCTTCTCCGGCTGCCTTGAGCTGAGCCACGACGGGGTCTGGATGAGCGCCCTGGCCCCAGGAATGTTTGCCGATTCTTGTCGTGTATACGGGAAGCTTGGGCTCGTCGGTGAGCAGCGGCGTCAACTCCGGCGCTCGCATGCCTTCGACGTTCAGTAGACGAGCCAAGATGTCTGCTGGCGTCATTTCCGGGATATGCGTGCTTGGCCAGAGAGCAGCAGTCTCAGCAACTCGACGTCGACGGCGGCATCAGGCTGAAATCGCATCTGGTCGCAGGCATCGCAACTGCTGTGGACCAAACAGAACTCTAGATCACAACCGACAGTCCCGAACTGTGCGAAGGCGATGCGGGTCATATGATCGTTCCAATAGCCCTTCAAGAGGATTAAGTCGCCCCCGCCGGTTTCCTGTCGGATGTGATCGCCAAGATCGCGTTGCGTCGAGAAAGTGTGAATGTTGCCGGAGGACATTCCCTCAGCAAGGGCCGCGTCGCGATAGCGCTCCTTGAATCCTCCCCACAACAGCAGGACGTCAGCAACGTTCGCGGCGGCCCGGCCCACTTCCTCGGGGCCTTGGTCGCCGAACTGGGGCGTGTCCTTGATGTGTCCGATTGCCAGAATTCTGCGCGTGCAGTTGGCTTGTTGCAGGATTTCGAGTGCTTTTTGAAGCGTTGCAAAAGAACCGTTGTATTCGTCCCGCAGAAGATCAGCGCCATTCGGCAGACGTAAGGAGGTAAGCCGGGCGGGGAAGGGTTCCAGTTCGGCGAGCGCCTCGGTACAGGATTGCCAACTCGCGCCCACTGCGCGTGCGGCCGCGATGGCTGCCAGGACAGAGGGCGCCCAGTGCGCGCCGACGAACCGAGTCTCGATGCGCCGCTCGTCGTTGCCCTCACGCACGGTCAAGGAAAGCCGCTCAGGCCACTGAGCTTGGACGTTTTCGCCGTTGACGTCGGCGCTTTGTTCCACGCCGAAAGTGCGGACGCGGCACGGTCTCGTTTTTGCCATGTCGGCGACGAAAGAGTTGTCGGCGTTCAGGATCGCCAATCCGTCACGACCCAGGGGATCGAGCAATTTCGCCTTTTCGGTCGCTATTTCCTCGAGTGAGCAGAAGTTCATCGCGTGCTGCCAATTGACCTGGGTGATGACGGTTAGATTTGGATTCAGCAGGAGCGCGGAGCGCCACATCCTTCCGCGTTTCAATATGCCAACTTCGGCGACGATAAAGCGATGACTGGGCCGGGCGCGCAATAGCACCAATGGCAAGTCGAATCGACCGTTGCCGGCTGACGCGGACGCCCAGGTGGGAGCCTCGCGCCGCAGGATCGCTGCGAGGCATTCCTTGGCGGTGGTCTTGCCTACGCTGCCGCTTATGGCGATAAGGGTGACGTTTCTGAGGGCGGTACGGCGCCAAACCAGCGCGGCGGCAACGACGGGAAGGTTGGCGACGGCGGCGACCCGCTTTCGCATTCTCTGCAACCAAAGTGGGGCCGAGGGCATGGAGAAACAAACAACCGGCGACAGCCCCCTATTTTAGGGTGTCCGCGAGTTCATCGAAGGAGCCTGATTAGCTGAGCGCCTCGGCGGACGGTTTCGACGCTTGATGCGCGGCGAGGGCAAAGCATAGCAGCCCAAAGCCAAGCGTGACAGCCCAGCAGACGGCCTGCGAGGGGCCGGCGATGATCTGGTCAGCGAACATGGCGCGGCGCAATGCGGTGACGCCGTAAGTCATCGGGTTGGCCGTCATCAGCCAGCCGATCCAGGACGAAGCGCCTTCCACCGGGAAGAAGGCCCCAGACAGTAGCCACATGGGCATGAGCACCATGTTCATCACCGAATGGAAGGCCTGCATCGAGTTGAGCTTCCAGGCGAAGTAGAAACCGAGACTGGTTAAGCTGAAGGCCATCGCCAGGATGATCGCCGTCGCCTCGGGCAATGCCGACCAAGCAACTGGCAGACTCAGCAGCGGAATGAGAGGCAAGAACGCGGCGCCCTGGATGCCGCCGATGGTCGTGGCGCCGAGAATCTTACCCAGTACGACGGAAGAGCGGCGAACCGGCGCCGCCAAAACGGAGAGTAGAAACCCCTCGCGGCGATCTTCGATGATCGAGATGCTTGAAAAGATCGAGGCGAACAAAACCACCAGCGCGACCGCGCCGGGGAAGAAGAACTCTGAGTAGCCGCCGCCGCTGGAGGAGTGCACGGACGAACCAAAGCCGGAGCCCAGCACGCCCCAGAAGATAAGCGGTGTAGCGATGCCGGCGAGGACGCGGGCCGGTTGACGGTAGAATCCGCGAACCTCGCGCAGCCACAATGCGGTGACGCTGAGCCAGAAGCTGGGCCGTGCCGGTTTTTGGTCGGGGCGGGGCAGAACGCGTTCCCCTGCCGTTGCCGTCATGCTGTGGTCGGCCATAGGTCTAACTATCAGTGTAGTGGGCTCAGGCCGACGGTTGCGAATCGCCGAAGCTGTGACCGGTGAGCTGGATGAAGACGTCTTCGAGGGTGGGGCGTGAAACCGAGACCGAATCGACCGTCGCTGGAAGCTGACGCATCAGCTGGGCGACGATCTCAGGGCCATGGGCGTGCTCGAAGCGAACTTGCCCTTGGAGGACTTGAGGCTTAATACCTAGGTGCTGTTCGACGCTGGCTGAGACGCCGTCCAGGTCGGAGGAACCTAGCGAGACGATGTCGCCGCCGATGCGGCTCTTCAGTTCAGCGGGGGTACCTGTGGCGATAAGGCGGCCGCGGTCGAGTATGGCCAGCCGGTCGCACTTGTCGGCCTCTTCGAGCAGATGGGTAGTGAGCACGACGGTCGTGCCTAGCTCGGCACGCATGCGTTCCAGGTAGCGCCAAAAGTCGAGACGCACGCCGGGGTCAACGCCGGTGGACGGTTCGTCGAGCAGCAGCAGTTGCGGTTGATGGAGCAGCGACTTGGCCAGCTCGGCGCGCTGGCGCAGGCCGCCGGAGAGCTTTTCTACCTTGTCCTTCAGTCTGTCGCCGATTCCTGTACTGTCGGCGGCAAAAACGATGCGCCCTTTTAGGTCCGCGCCAGTGATGCCGTAGAGCATGCCCTGATAAGTCAGGTTCTCTTCAACGGAGAGGCGGCGGTCGAGGCTTTGGTTTTGGAAGACGACGCCAATGCTCTTACGGACTTCCAATGGCTCGGCGACGACGTCCTTGCCGAACACTCGCGCCGTGCCGGATGCCGGCGGCAGCAGAGTGGAAAGGATGCGGAACAGCGTGGTCTTGCCGCCGCCGTTCGGGCCGAGCAGTCCGAAGATCTCTCCGCGGGCGACTTCGAAGCGAACATCGTCGAGAGCTTTGCGGTCTCCGTACGAAAACGACAGGCCATCGACCTGGAGTGCGGCTGGGGTAGACATGAATACGCTTAGAAACAGCAGAGTAACAGGCGAGAAGCTAATCCTGGGCGGCGAGGGTCGAGTTGGCTCCGCCCCGCGGGCTGTAGAGCCGGCGGTACATGTCGCGATTGCGTAGCACGGACTGGACATAGCCGCGCGTTTCGGTGAAGGGAATCGTCTCGACGAACTCCGCGGGTTCCTCGAAATTGCCCCAGGTCATCCACTCTTCGGCGCGCTTCGCTCCGGCGTTGTAAGCCGCCAGTGCGAGTTCGAGCGAACCGTCAAAGCGGTCAACGACTTCTTTGAGGTGATAGGTACCCAGACGCAAGCTAACGTCGGGGTCGCGCAGCTTCGCAGGCGAGAAACCCGGGATGCCGAGTTGGCGGAAAATGTTGCGTCCAGTGGAGGGCATGACTTGCATCAGGCCGATGGCGCCGGCTCGCGAAACGGCGGCGTGATCGTACTCGGACTCCTGGCGGATCAGACCGGCAACGAGGTACGGGTCGAGGCCATGCGGCTGAGCGCGACTGCGCAAGTCGTCTTCCCAGGGCATGGGGTAAAGACCTTCCCAGAATTCGCGCGGGGCGGCGTCGATCGGGATATTGAGGTAGCCGAAGCCGTAGCGCTTCATGTAGCGTAGGCCGCGTCCATGTTCCAGATGATCGCTCTTGATGCGGAACAGTTCGAGTCCAACCCACAGCGAGTCGGGCTTGCGATAGTCGGCGCGGGTGAGCTCGCCCTCGGCGTCTTCGTCGAGCCCAAGGTCGAAGAGCAGCCGTCCCTTATCGAGCACAGCGGTCATCTCCGGCCCAGCCTGGGCGGCCAGCTTGCGCGGAGAAGGTAGATCCTTTGTCAACGCAGTAACGGCTTCGACAGGGGCGCCCCTGCCGATCTCAGCGAGGCGGCGGCGGGCCAGGTCGGCGTAGTAGTGGTTGGGGTAGTGCGAATCGATTTCTGCGTAGAAGGCGCGCGCCGAGTCGAGCGCATTGCTCTTCTCATCGAGGCGGCCCATCCAGTAGAGTGCGGCGGACACTTGGCCGGAGCTGGGGTACCGCCGCACGTGCTCTTCAAAGAGTTGCCGGACGCGCGGATCGCGGTCCAGGTAGGCGCGCCAGCAGACTTTCCAATGAGCGAGATCGGCGTGTTCGCCGTTCGGAATGTCTGCAGCTAAGCGGGCGTAGAAACGCCGCGACTCGGCGCCGTCGTTGCGCAGCAGGTAGAAATTGCCCAAGGAAAGTAAGGATTCTTCGTACCACTTCGACTTGGGAAACTTTTGCTTGAGCTCGTCGGCGCGGGAGCGGAACTTGTCGATGGCGCCTCGGCGGCGTTCGCACTCGCCGAGATAGTAGAGCCGTTCAGCCTCGCGGTCGGCGTTGGCGAACGAAGTCTTCGAGAGCCACTCGTAGGCGGCGGTGGTTCGCAGGGAGAGGTAGTTGGCGACGCCGTAGCGCAGCTTGGCTTCTTCAAGATCCGAGCCCGTCAAGCCGTCTTGCGCCCAGCGGAACTGGTCGATGGAGTCAGCATACTTGCGGGCGGCGTAGAGGCGCTTGCCGCGCTCGAAGCGCCAGGCGTCCGGAGCTGCCGGATAGGCATTGCCGATGCTGAGACGGATCCCGTCGAGTTGCTTCTCGGCCAGATCGGCCTCGGCGGAGGTCGGATAGAAGTAATAGGCCTGCCGATAGACCGGAATGGCCTCCATGCGGCGGTCAGTCAGTTCGAGGACTCGGCCTAGTAGGTAGAAGCGGGCGGCTTCCTGCACAGCGGAGGCTTTGGGCTGCAACAGGGCTTCCGCCTCTTTGAACTGTCGCGCCTGAATCAGGCTTTCAGCGCGAATCCGGTCTGCGGCCGACGCGAGCCGGCTGTAGGGGAAGCGCTTGGAGTAGTCCTTGAGCGTGTCTGCCGCCTCTTGGTGCTGTTCGGCGAGCGCCAAGCTCTTGCCCCGGTAGTAAACCGCGTAGGGCGCGAGTTGCGGCTCGTCGCCGACGAGGGCCAGTTCCCTGGCCGCGGAAGCATAGTCTTCGTTGAGGAAGTCCTTATAGCCGAGCGCCAGGCGCGCATAGGCTGCCAGGCGACCGGTGTTGTGGTCGGCATAATTTGCCAGGGCTGCGCGGTCCGCGGAACTGCCGGAGGCGACCCATTCCCGAGCGAGGCGCGATAGATCGGGAGGAGCGGCTGCTTGCAGGTTCAGCGCCGTCAGGAGCGCTGCGAGCAGCAGCGACCGAACCAGAGAGCGTCCAATATGTTTCGTGGAGCTCGTCAAGCTCTCTCTATTGTAAGGGTGGACCCGCCGAAGCGAAAAGCTAGGAACTGAACGAGAGCGAACTTTAGCGTTTGCGGGTGCTGACGGCCTCGATCCAGCCTTCGGCCGAAGAGATCAACGCCTCGATGGCGGTGGACTGCATCGGCGCACTGATTCCAACTCCGCCTTTGGAGTCGCAATAGAGAACGGCCAAGACCTTCGAGCGCAGCCGAACGGGGAATAGCCCGACGCGGTCTTCCGGCCGGAGCGCCAACAGTTCGACGAAGGAGGCGGAGAGATCCCGCGGGGAACCCGACGCGACGACGCTGTCGGACAAGTCGACGGCTTGCTCGAAGGCCGCGGCGTCAAGCAGCGCGACGGAAAGTTCTTGGAATGCGTCGGCTTTATCTGCTGTGCCGGCGCCAGCCAGGCGAAAGCCCAGCAGGTTGTCACCTTTGTTGATGAGCAGCCCGGCACGCCCGCAGAAGCTTGCGGCGGAATCGACCAGGGCTCCGGCGACTTCGACGACGGAGTTCGATTTCTGAATGCGTCGCAAGCCCTCCAGCAGCTTGTCGTAGGAGTCCGCCTGCCGGGGTGCGTCTGTCTTGCGAATTTGGTCAACGAGCGCGGCACACTCGGAGTGCAGACGCTCGGCGAGGTCTGCCGCGAAGGTGTCCATTTTAGAACTCAGCGTATCGCCGACAATGCTGTCGATCGTCCGTTCTAACTCGGTGGACATGAGCCGTTCTCGATGACGAAGAGGCTGCGGAAGGACTTTTATTGTAGCTTAGGGAAGGCCCGCAACAGCGGGCAGGGAGTGCGACACAGTATGGAAATCAAAGGTAAGACAGCGATTGTTACCGGTGGGACCAAGGGTATTGGGTTGGCCATTGCGGAGGCATTGGTGCGCGAAGGCGCCAAGGTCGTCATCTGTGGTCGCGACGCCGTAGCCCTGGCCGAAGCGGTGAAGGACCTGTCGGCCGACGGCGAAGTCTCGGGCAAACACTGCGACGTTTCTCGCTGGGAAGACGTCCAAGCGCTTTTTGCCTTCGCGGCGGATACCTACGGCGGCGTCGACATCTTGGTCAACAACGCAGGCGTCGGCCATTTCGCGCCGGTCGATCAACTCAGCCTAGAGCAATGGAATGCGGTCATCGATACGAATCTGAGTGGCGTCTTCTATTGCGTGCGCGCGGCCGTGCCGCAGATGAAAGAGCGGGGCGGGGGATTCATCCTGAATATCGGCAGCTTGGCGGGACGCAATACCTTCCCGGCTGGGGCGGCTTACAACGCTTCGAAGTTTGGGCTCAACGGCTTCAGCGAGGCGATCATGCTTGATCTGCGGCAATACGACATTCGCGTTTCGCAGATCATGCCTGGCAGCGTGGCGACCGAGTTCATGCCGGGCGGGTCGGACGCGGCGGAATGGAAAATCGACCCGGTTGCGATCGCCGACACCGCAGTGGACTTGATTTCGATGCCCGACCGCAACCTGATCAGCCGCCTGGAAATGCGGCCGAGTAAGCCGCCGAAGAAGTAGCGGCAAGGCGGTGCGTCCAAGGTTGCAGAGCCACAGCTCACTAACCTCAACTGCTGCAAGGGGATAGGTTTTCGTTCCCGCCAATGGTTCACGTGTTCTCTAAAGAAATCGCTTGGAGCCGCAAGCCGGGGCGTGTTAATCGTATTGGCAGTATGCACGCTTTCATTCGTTGCGGAATCGCCGCACTCTGTCTCTTCTTGCTGGTCGTGCCTGCCGGCGCTCAAAGCGTTGTTTCGGTGAACTCTGCCAGCTATGTCAATCCCGCTCTGCCGAACGGGAGCATTGCCCAAGGCAGCATGTTTGTCGGCTTCGGATCCGGCCTAGGGCCCGCTACGATCCAGTTTCCAACCCCTTGGCCCTTCCCGATAAACCCTCTCGGGAACCAGCATTACGGTTACCGTAGGCGCAACCACGGTCGACTGTTTCATGGTCTACACTTCGGCGGGCCAGATCGCGGGCATCTTACCCTCGAACACGCCGCTTGGGCGCGGGTACGATGACGGTTCGCTACAACGGCTCGGTCGCCGCTACCGGCGCTGTCAACGTTGTCGCGAATAGCTTTGGAATCTTCACTATCAACCAGCAAGGCATAGGTCCGGCGTTGCTACGGATCCATTGAACGGAGCCGCCGTCTACTCGACGATCAACTCCGCGGCCCCGGACGATTTATCGACATTTGGGGCACGGGTCTCGGCGCCGTTGGCTACCCGACGACGGTCTCCGACTGGCAGTCTGGCACCTGGCATCATGATGTGAAAGTCTATATCGCCGGGCAGGAACAGCAGGTCGAGTATGGCGGCCGTTCGGGTTGCTGCACCGCGGTCGATATGTTCGCAGTCAAGGCGCCTAATATGTGGGCTGCTTCTTGCCGGTTGTTGTTGTTGTTAACGGAGTTCCTAGTAATTACGCATCGATCTCTATTGATCCCTCAGGCACTGCCTGCACTGCGGACCCGTTTTTCGGAGGCCCGAATTTCAGCCAACTGCAGAATGGCGAAACCTTCGACATCGGTGCGATCTCTCTACTTCGAACGAGAAGTCACCTCGAATGTCGCAGCCCTTGAGGCGCGGCAACTGACCGTAACCCAGACGACCGACGCTGCGCCGGCCAACTATGTCCAACTCAATTTGAGTGACGTTTCCAGATAGTGCGGGACAGGGTCACTGTCCAACAAATCGGTGCTTGTGTCGTATTCCAGTTCAATGGAGAAGAGGCCTCGTTTCCGGAGCTGAATGATTTTACCCCGCTCGATGCCGGCCCCCAGCTCACAATTGACGGACCAGGCGGCGCCGATACGATTCCAAAGTTGGCCGAGATGCGTACTTCGAGAACTTTCGACTTTTCGTTTCCTTTCCTGAAATCAGAAGGAAACGATCAGTGTTCCGCGTTCCCGACCTTCTTCGAGCCGGGTCTGACGACCGTCGCCGCTCCAGGCGGCTCCGACGTCCAGGCGCACAGCGCTTTCATCGTGGTCCCGCAAGATTTCGACTGGCAGAATCAGCCGGCAGGAGGCAGTCGATCAATCACGGAAGCAACTACACGGTTCCAGTACTACAACCTCCGGCTACAACTACGTGATTATTTTTGGAGCATCATCGGTCAGTTGTTGAGTTCGGACATACGTGGTTGGGGCGGGCTTCTTCTGCGCCGCTAGCGCTGCAGCCGGTTCATTCACCATTCCTGCCGCCGTGCTCAGCAGCTTGCCGGCCAGCCAGTCGGTCCAAGGCTTTCCGTTGGGGCGCTGTGAGTCGGCGGATCGGACGCGATACTTTCAACGCCGCGGACCTTGATGTGCGATCGATTTCTTACACATTCGACATTCGCAATGATCAAGTCGTAGGCTGATCTCAACTAACCATCAAGCCCAGATGCTATGCCTCTCGGCGGCCATAGCGCGACAGCGCTTTGGCCGCATTCGTCTACTGCGCTAATATTGATTCGCCATGCCCGAAACGAAAGACGAAGAACGGTCCAGCCGCAGAGCCTTCATGGCGCTGACGGCGGCAATCGGCGGCCTTACCGCCTGCGAGAGCGGCACCGAAACCGCCGGAGAAGGCGGTCCGCGCCATCTGGGCGCCACGATCAGCCCTTATAGCGAGCGCTCGAAGTACGAAACCTCCACCCGCTTCATGCCGGCCACCAAGACGCCGGAACAGGCCTCGAGCCGTACGCCCTTGCAGGACTCTCAAGGCATCATTACGCCCTCCGGGCTGCACTTCGAGCGGCATCATTCCGGCATTCCCGACATCGATCCGGCGAACCACGAATTACTCATCCACGGTCTCGTCGACCGCCCGACAATCTTCACCATGGAGGACCTCAAGCGCTTGCCTTCGGTCTCGGTCGTGCGTTTTGTCGAGTGTTCCGGAAACGGCGGTTCCGAGTGGAAGGCGCCGGGCTCCACGACCGCCCAACTCGCCCACGGACTGGCCAGTTGCAGCGAATGGACCGGCGTGCCGCTGCGCGTCGTGCTTGAAGAACTCGGCGTGCAGCCCGAGGCGCGCTGGATCTATGCCGAGGGCGCCGACGCTTGCCGCATGTCGCGCAGCGTGCCGATCGAGAAGGCCATGGATGACGCGCTGCTCGCTTACGCACAGAACGGCGATGCTTTGCGGCCGCCGCAAGGCTATCCGCTGCGTCTGCTGTTGCCTGGCTTTGAAGGCAATACCAACGTCAAATGGCTGCGGGTGATCAAGGTCACCGATCAGCCCATGATGACCCGGGACGAGACGTCCAAATACACCGACTTGCTGCCTGACGGCAAGGCCCGGCAGTTCACGTTTGAACTCGAAGCCAAGTCGCTGATCACTTCGCCCTCCGGCGGACAGAAGATTCCCGACCTCGGCTTTGTCGAGATTCGTGGACTGGCTTGGTCCGGCCGCGGGCTGATCGAGCGCGTCGAGGTCTCGGTCGACGGCGGCGAGACTTGGGCAGACGCTGAACTGGAGGAGCCGCGCCACCCGAAGGCGTTCACGCGCTTTAGGTCGCCCTGGAACTGGGACGGCTCATCGGCCGTGTTGCTTTCGCGGGCGACGGATGAGACCGGCTACGTGCAGCCGACTGTCGAACAACTCATCGAGGCGCGCGGCATGAACTCCAACTATCACAACAACAGCCAGAAGCCCTGGACTGTCGCCGTCGACGGGAGCGTGAGCAATGCTTAATTCGTTTCGTTTGCTCGCTCTAGCGGCCTTGAGCCTGCCCGTTCTGGCGCAATCGCCGACCTATCACGTCGGTCGGGCGGCCACTCCGGCTGAAATCGCCCAGCACGACATCGTCGTGAGACCTGACGGTCAGGGTCTGCCTGCCGGCGAAGGTACGGCCGCCGAAGGCGCCGTGGTCTACAAAAACCGTTGCGAGGAGTGCCACGGTCCAGAAGGCAAGGGCGCCGATCAGGTCGGCTTTATCGGCAAGCCCGCCGACCTGCTTGGTGATTCTCCCAAGAAGACCGTCGGCAGCTATTGGCCTTATGCAGCGCCGCTGTGGGGCTACATCGACCGTGCCATGCCGTTCGACCGTCCCGGCGAACTGACTCGCGATCAGGTGTATTCGGTGGTGGCCTACATTCTGCATCTAAACGGTTTGGTCGGCGAGAACGACAAGTTGAACGCCGAGACGCTGCCGAAGATTCAGATGCCGAACCGAGATGGGTTCGTCCCAGATCCCCGGCCCGACGCGCCCTAACGCCGCATGGTGGACCAAACTTCTAGATACTCTGTCGTCGTGATGAGGCGAGGGTCCGCGAAATCGGCCAGGTAGGGCTGCGACAGATCAAATTCGCGACGCCCGTTTTCCCAGCCGAGGTACGAATCGGGACGGGGCCGGACGATCCAAACGTTGTTTCGGCCCTCCAGCGTGCGGCGACCCGCCTGCAGGTCACGGGGGTCGAACCCCACCTTGAGGCTTGGGTCCCTTTCGAGCAATCGAAGTTGCAGCGGGTCGCTCATCGGCGTGGGCACGATCACCGCGCTGGACGAGTCAAGCTGGGGGGCCAGGGAGTCGGCGATCCGTTCCACCTGGCCGTAGAATCGCAACTCGAAACCCGGAGTCCAGGCGCGGCCAAAACAGAATCCAATGGTTAGGAGCAGACACGCGGCTATGGCAGTGAGTCGAGCGCTCCGTTTAATCCCGGCGATCCTTGACGCGCCCGCTGCGACCGCCAGCGCGACTAGAGGGAGGGCATACAGCCACACTCTGGGCGGAGGGATGAATCGTCCAGCGGCGCAGAGCGCTACGGCTGGAATGGCGACGGAAATTAACAGTCGTCTGCCGGGCGCGGTCCGCGTGCCGGCAAATAGGGCGGCCGCTACGATTGCCAGTGAAAGCAGGACGGAAGGTTGGTCGATCGGAGTCCAAAGCAGCGCCAGGTAGTTGGTGACTCGCAGCACCGCTACATCCAATTCGATCGGCCGGACAAATCGGTTGGAGACAATGGCGCCCCAAGTGCCGCGCATTGCCGCCGGCGTGTACAGCAAGATCGAGGCAACGCCGCAGGCAGCGGTGCAGCCGATCGATTCGGCGATAAGCGGCCTGCGCCGATCGCTCTCAGCCCACAGCCAGACGAGAACCAAAAGAGTCCCCAACCCAAACAACGCCGTGGGCACAGCGAACAATGCCGCCGTCATCAGTATCGAAATCACGACCCATGCAGAGATCGAACGGCGCCGGCGGAGGATGCTCGAGGCCGTGATTGAGAGCAGAAGGAGCAGCGTGATCAGGCCATAGCCGCGGCCGTTGGTCGAAAAGTCGACCAACGGCGGCAGACAGGCGGCCAAGGCGGAGGCTAGCAAGGCGGTTTGCGTATCGAACAACATTCGGCCCGCGACGAACAACGCCGGCACGATCAAGACTCCCGCCACGAACGAGGGGATGCGTGAGGCTCCGGAGAGTTCCCCGAACGCGGCGACGGAAAAATGCGCGAGAAAGTTGTAAAAGATGTGGTTGTTCGGTTGCGTGTAGTCGGTCCACAAATTGAACCAATCGGATTGAACGAAGTGGATGAGCGAGTCGGACTCGTCGAATCTCCAGGGGTGCTCCAGTCCGTGAAGGCGCAAAGCAAAACCGACGAGCACGATCGCCGCCAGCGTCATGCCGTCGCTCCTGTCAGGCAGGCGTAAATCGATTCGCTAGCTGCTCGCGGAAGATTCCGAAATCGGCTGCCAGCCGAGCCAAATAGCCGGTGGTGCGGGTTCGAGCGCCGATGAATAGGGCCGCTGCCGCCAGCAGCACTGCAGCCGACACGGCGGTGCCCGCTTTCACAATGAACAATTGGTTGGGAGTAAGGAAGTGCTGGCTGGCGTCGCGATCGATCAGGACGAGGGAGAGCCGCAGGCTTTCTTCGGGGATCGCCGCGATGGCGGCCAGGGCTAGCGCACCGGCGATGCAGGCGAACAAGAGGCCCCAATATAGCCGACGCGCGGGTCGCCTGCTGGAACTAGGGTCTGCCATGAGAACAGGATTGGGGCGACACGAATCGAACTTCGTATCCTACAATAGCCTCGGTCGCCGCTCTGTGCGGATCATAGTGATGCGTACGTCCACAAGCAGCGACTAGATCAAAGTTCTATTGAAACAGCATGACGAGGAACATCCCCATAGCGATTAGGAGGAGCAAGTCCATGATGCGTGCTAAGTTCATCGCCCTGTGTTTGTTGGCGCCGGCCATCGCCTTCGGTCAGGCGGACTCGGGACGGCCCGGTACGGTTTTATATGTCGAAGGCGCTGTGTTCTTGAAAGACGCTCCGGTGATGATCGATCCGGCCCAGCCGACCGAAATGCGCAATCAACAGCGCCTGCGCACTGAGCAGGGCAATGCGGAGATGCTGTTCGCTCTGGGTTCCTTCATTCGTTTGGGGGCCAACTCCGAGCTGGAGATGGTCGATGCCGGCTTGACTTCGGCGACCGTGCGCCTACATCGAGGCGCGATGATTGTCGAGGCCTTTCGCGTGTGGGGCGGCAATTCGCTCAAGGTGCTGGTCGGCGATCATGAAATCGCCGTGACCGACGGGGGGGAGACGCGCATCGCGCTCCCTGATGGCGGTCAGCCGACCGTTGAGGTGCTCAGCGGCAGCCTGTTGGTGACGGCGTCAGGTCAGGGAATACAAGGTCAAGAAGAAGCAATCCGCGGTCTTGGGCCCTGAGGGCGTCCAGACCGTTAAGATCAAGGCGCTGACAGCAGACGCCTTGACGTCTTGGCACGAGCAACGCGCGAAGACGGTGATGGCCCAGACGCCGAAGAGCGAAAGGCGCAAGGGCGGAGCGTCGGCCTACAACGACGGTGAGAGGCCCTTTGGATTAGGCGATCTTCCCGATCGCTCTCAAGCCGGTCTCTAGGCGGTTCAGTTGAGCACGACTCCGTTGGCCTGATCGTTGATGGTCAACGTGCCGCCGTCGAAGAAGAATGAGCCCATGATCATGCCAAGCGGGTAGCTGGCGGTGATGGTGAATTCGCTGCCTCGATCGTTGTTAGGGGCCCACACGGTATTAACCGTCACCTGGCTTGGATCCAGGCCAATCGAATTGGCTTTTACCAAATCAGAGATTGCGGTCGCGGTATCGTCGGTTCCGTTCACCATGACCGGATTGCCGCTGCCATGCACCGTGGCATAGCGGGCGCCCTGTGAGACGGCGTGCGACAGCGTGCTGAAGGTCCACACGGCCCGTCCGAACTCCATCATGCCCATCAACAGCATGATGAAGGCGGTGAAGGCGAGAGAAAACTCAACGATTGTCGAACCGCGCCGTCTATCCTGACGTTGCCGTGAATCTGTTTTTCTCATTACTGCACCCTCATATAGCCGCGCCAGGTCATGCTGGTGTTCTGCGGCAGGCCGGGGTAGTACCCCATGGTCGAAAAGGTCTTCGCCACACTGACGCGCGAGTAGGCGCGCGGCGTCCCGTAGTTCGGGCACGACGTGTTTAAACAATCGACCCAGGTGCCGGGCGCATCCGGACAGTCGCAGACGCGGTCCGCGGTCGGTGTTGCGCGGTCGATGTGTGACGAACTATTGCCCGCCAAGCGCTGCATATCCGTATACTTCGCGGACGAAGTGTTGTCCTGCGCGCCGTACTTGGCGCCGGCCTCGGCCGCGCGGGACATCACGGCGGATTCCCAGAAGATCCTCGAAAAGTCGGTTGCCGCGATCGTCATCAGCAGAAGCAGCGGCATAGTGACGGCGAATTCCACCATCGCTCCGCCGCGTCGTCGATTTCCTCTTTGTAGTTTCATCATTGCTCCTGTTTTGTCCTGTGCTTACTCCGAGAACAGCATGCGATAGGTCTTCGGCGCCTGGCTCTCGGTCGGCGGGTTGATGACCTGGGCATCTGCTGTTCCGCTGATGTTCAATGTGGCCGCGACAACCATGCCCCAACTCACGGTCGAACTTGGGTTTCCCGCCCAGTCCAGATGTTCGGAGGGGAAATATAGTGCGCCAGTGAAGGAAGACCCGGAATTGCCGCGCGCGATCTTGTTACCGGGGTTGCCGGTGTTGCCGTTTCGGGGCCCCATGAAGAGAATCCCGTAGTAGTCGTAGTCGGGATCGTCGTCCGGCGCGGAGAAATTGACGACGGCATTGCCGCCGATGTCCACGTAGTCGTTGCCGCTAGAGTTGATGTTGTAGAAGGTTACGTCCTCACCGTCGACTGTGCCGCCCGAGATCTTCAGTCCTGCGTTCAGGACGTACAGACCGGGCTCGAAAACAACCGTGCCGTTCTGAATCCTGATCTCGTTGGCGTAATAGCCTGGCCAGTAGTGCGTAACAACAGGGCCGCCACCGCCCGTCGTGCCGCCGTTGCCGCCGCCATTGGCGTTTCCATTCCTAGCTGCCGCCGTGTATCCGCCGAACGCGCTGCTGGTGGCAGCCGTCGTGGTGTATCCGTTTGACGGAATCGCCGGGGTGGGAATGTTGAGGAACGGGTCAATCACCGGCAGAACGCCGGTTTGCGGCGTCGGATTGAATCCCGAACCGGAGTAATTGCCGGTCGCGCCGATGTAGGTTCCCGTGATCGTCGCGCCGCCGCCATTGGTTCTCAACGCGTTGGAGGCAGTCGAGTTGGCGATGATGCCGCAGGCGGCCGTCAACGTGGGCGTGCCGTTTGCCCAGATGGCCGAGCTGGCGGTGGGGTCTAGAGCGATAACGCAAGCGTCGCCGTTCCTCTGCAAGCCGGCTACCGCACGCGCTCTCACTGTCGAAAGCGTCGGGCCGAAGATGCGCATAAAGGTCGTTGGTACCGTTTTCGCAACGATTACCTCCACGAAGTCGTCGTTGCCGGCAGAGCCTCCCGCGAGCGGGGGATTATTTACCGTGATCGTCGCGTTCGCGTCGGTATAGTCCATCAGCCCGGTATCGTTGACCGCGGCGGGCCGAATATTGTCGGCGTAGTCCCGAAGACCTCGGCGCATCTCCTGCACGGCTCCAGCGGCGCCGGCGTCGGCGGCAGCCTGCGCTCTGCGCTTTTCGAGATAGATGCGGCCGCCGTCGAGCACGAGGCCCAACATCCCAGCCATCATGGCGAAAGCGCACACAAAAATGAAAATGGCTTGGCCGCGCTTAGAACGGTGGCGTCTTGGGCTGGCGGGGTCAATACTCCTGAGCGATGACATGGCGATCCTCCCTTCGACTCTATGAGCACCTGTCTTCGCCAGTTTGTACTGGGACACTAGGACCCATCAATTGAACAGAAGTACTGTTCTTCGCTAGGGATGTTTACGTAGGCATAGTGCTAAGGCCCAGGAGCTGATATGCATAGATCACGGGAAAATTGGACTACATCCAACGCTCTCAAATGCCAATAAAATCTCGCTAAACATCAAGAAACTAAAGGCCAATCGGGAATTTCCTAGCTGTCGGGCCAATCCCTTAGCCCGATCGTTACCGTATGCCGCGATCCGTTGGCGCACGGCAGCGCGTGAGACCAGTTCGGCGGCAATTCCCAGGGGCAAAGTCCCAGGACTCGGGCCGGGACTATGGTACGGTCGGCAAACTGGGGATTTCCCGCGGCTATTGGGCCTTGGTTTCCAACTCCGCCCAACGCGCATACAACTCATCGACCGTTTGTTGGGCCGCTTGTTGCTTGGCGTAGGCAGCGGTCAGCCGCTCGGCATCGGTCGCGGCGTCTTCGACTTCTCGTGTGAACGCTTGGAGAGCTTCTTCGGACTTCAGGATTTCTCCCTCCAGCCCGTCGAACTCGCGTTGTTCGAGATAGGAGAGTTTCTTCTTGGCTGTCTCGGGCGCTGTCTGCGCCCTCTCTTTGGCTGGCGCCTTGTCGGCAGGGCGTTCGCCGCGCGCCGCCTCCCACTGGGAGTAATCGGCAAACATCCCTGTCTCGCGCTCATTCCCAAGGCCAATCACGACCGTGGCGACGCGGTCGAGCAAATACCGGTCATGGCTGACGAGGACAACAGCGCCTGGGAACTCCAGCAAGTTTTGCTCCAGGACTTCCAGCGTGGGGATATCGAGGTCGTTGGTCGGCTCGTCGAGAAACAGCACATCGGCGCTTTGCAACATGAGCCCGGCGATGAGTACGCGGGCCTTCTCGCCGCCTGACAGTTGCGACATCGGCATCTCAAGCTGCTCGGGACGAAACAGAAAGCGCTTCGCCCAACTGGCGACGTGCACCGCCTTGTCTTGGAAAATCACTGAGTCCCCGTCGGGACAGAGCGCTCGCCGCAGCGTCATGCTTGGGTCGATCTCCGCCGTTCGATCCTGCGCGAAGTTCACCACTCGGAGGCCGTCCGCTCGACGCACCGTTCCGGCATCGGGGGAGATTTGGCCTTGCAAGATTCTCAATAGCGTCGTCTTGCCGCTGCCGTTCGCGCCGACCAGTCCGACTCGCATGCCGGGCGAGAGCGTGACCGCGACATCTTCAAACAGCTTACGGTCGCCGAACGATTTGGCCAATCCTTCGGCCTCCATCAGGCGCTTCGTCTTGCGGTCCGATGCGGTGAAGTCGATGCGCACGCTGCCCTTGCGTCCGCGCGCGGTCGCTTCAGCCAACTCATCGATGAGCTTGCTGGCGGAGTTGATGCGCGACCGGGATTTACTCGTCCTGGCCTTGGGGCCGCGTTGCAGCCACTCGACTTCGCGGCGCACTTTATTCGCCAGCGAATCCTGTTGTTTGGAGTCCGCTTCGAGAAACTCTTGCCTGCGCACCAGGAACTCGCTGTAGTTGCCCTTCACTCCGAACGCCCCTTGGGGGTACGTCGGGTCAATCTCCGTCACCCGGTTGGCGACGTTCTCTAGGAAATAGCGGTCGTGCGTCACCACCAGGCAAGCGTTGGCCGTCATCAACGCGCGCTCTAGCCATAGAATGCCGTCCAGGTCCAGGTGGTTGGTCGGCTCGTCGAGCAGCATCACGTCCGGCGACTGCGCCAGGGCCGCGGCAATGGCCAGCCTCTTCTTCCAGCCGCCGGAGAGTTTCGTCGCCAACACGTCGCCGCTTTCGAAACCGGCGCGGCCCAAAGTAGCCTGCACGATCCCGTGCTTCTCCTCCACCTCGAGGGGCTGTCCGGCCAGCGCCGCGGTCAGCACCGATTCGACCGTATCTTCTGGGCCGAAGAGCGAGTCTTGGGGGACGTAGGCGAGTCGCGAGCCTTTGCGCAACGCCGATGTTCCGCCGTCGGGGCGCTCCTCGCCGGCAAGAATCTGCAGCAGGGTCGTTTTTCCGCTGCCGTTGGGACCGATCAGTCCCACACGGTCGCCTCGAGAGAGCGTCAAAGAGAGGCCATCGAACAACCTTCGCCCGCCGAGAGATTTCTCAAGGGCTGTACAGCTAAGCAACGCGGACATACCCCTTCAGGATGACATTCCCAGAGGGTAAAGTTGAGCCCGGTCTCCCAGTTGGTTTATCGTTGCGGATCGCCGGCGGGGTCCTTCAACGGCCAGTCGGCGTTCTCGGTTCTGGCGGTCGCCAGGTACTGTTGCATCTTCTCTACGATTTCCGGGAATTGCGGCGCGACATCCAGAGTTTCTCCCTGGTCGTTTGCCAGATCGTAAAGCTCCAGTTTGGCGCTCGGCGACATCCGTATGCCCTTCCATTGGCCCATGCGTAAGGCTTGCTTGGTGGCGGGCCCCTCATGGAACTCCCAATACAAAGTCCTATCCTGACGAGTCACGTAGCGTCCGTTAAATGCGTTTACTAGAGACTCGCCGTCTAGGTGCTCGGGAGCCTGGACGCCGGCGATTTGAGCAAAAGTCGGCAGTAAATCCCAGAAGGCGCCGACCGCGTCGGTCACCGTCGCCGGCGGAGCGTGTTTCGGCCACCGTACGATTAACGGCACGCGGATGCCGCCTTCGTACAGGTCGCGTTTGATGCCCCGCAAAGGACCGTTGGAGTCATTGAAGTCCGGATCGTTGCCGCCTTCGCGGTGCGGTCCATTGTCGCTGGTGAACAGGACGATCGTCTTATCTGCAATCCCCTTTTCGGCGAGTCGAGCCATGAGACGTCCGATGTCCGAGTCCATGCGCGAGATCATCGCCGCGTGGCCCTTGGCCGGTTCGGGCCAGGGTTTGTCGGCATAGATCCCCAGATCGGGCACTTCCATTCCGAGTTCGCCGGCTTCGTTATTGGCGTGCGGGATGGTATACGCCAACTCCAAGAAGAAGGGCTTCTCTCCGCTCTCGTCTAGAAACGTCAGCGCTTCATCGGTAAACAGATCGTCCGAGTAGTCCAGCCTGGTCGTCGCGACCCCCGAGCCGTCATCGTTCTTTGGTTCGGGCACAACATTGTCGAGCGGATAGCGCTCCTGATCGCGAATCAGAAACTCCGGGTAGTAATTGTGCGCATGGCGCTGATTGAGATAGCCGAAGAAATAGTCGAATCCCTGACGATTCGGCTCGCCCTCTGAGCCCCGTTCCCCGAGGCCCCACTTGCCGATGAGGCCGGTATGATAGCCTGCTGGGCGCAGGGTCTCAGGTATGGTCACGGACGAGTCGGGCAGCGGCTGTCGGCTGTTGCCGCGAATCGGCGTGTGACCCGTATGCTGGCCCGTCATCAACGCCGCGCGGGAAGGCGCGCAGACAGTGCTTCCGGCATAGAAATTGGTGAAACGGACGCCTTCGCTGGCCAAGCGGTCGAGGGTTGGCGTCTGGATCTCTTTCTGACCGTACGAACCAAGATCGCCGTATCCCAGATCGTCTGCGACGATCAACAGGATATTCGGCAATTTGGCTTCGCGCGCCGCCTCATCGGTGGAGCGTTCGCAGGAGGACAGGACGGCGTTAAGTGCGATCAGTACAACGAGTACGTTTCGTTTCATTGCGGAAAATTCTAACTCAGCCCGCACTCTGCGCGGCTTTCACGTAGGCTTCGACTTTCTCTGAGTCCTTGCGGCCAGGGCTCGATTCCAATCGTGAACTGGCGTCAACGCCCCATGGCTCGACCGCCTTGATCGCTTCGGCGACGTTGTCCGGCCCCAAGCCTCCGGCGACGACAATCCGGCGCTTTCCCTTGGCCTCAATCGCCTTCTTCCAAGGGAACGTTTGGCCCGAGCCGCCGTAAGCGTCAGCCTTGGCGGTGTCCAATAAGATCGCCTCGCAATCGTAATCGTCCATCCACGCGGGGTCGAAGTTTTCGCCCACCGGCAGAGCTTTCCAAACGCGCAGTCCTTCCAACTCCGCGATGTCGCTGGGCGGCTCGTCGCCGTGCAATTGGACGACGTCGAGGCGCACGGCGTCCGCCACGGCGCGGATACGTTCGGGAGTCTCATTGACGAAAACGCCGACCTTCAGCGCTCTCGATGAAACGATCGCCGAAACCATGGCGGCTTGGTCGAGACGTGCATAGCGGGGGCTTGCCGAGTAGAACACCATGCCGATAGCGGTCGCGCCCGCCTGCACGGCCGC
Source organism: uncultured Acidobacteriota bacterium (assembly GCA_963805925.1). Classification (GTDB taxonomy): domain Bacteria; phylum Acidobacteriota; class Terriglobia; order Bryobacterales; family UBA6623; genus CAMPKL01. The sequence continues at coordinate 38,602 of CAWDWB010000009.1, read as the reverse complement.
AAGAGCGTCGGCCGGCTCCACAATGCCGCAAACCTTGATGATCTCGGGCATCGTCAATTCCCCAACAGCTTCGCCAGCGCTCCGCCAGGGTCGGCCTGCTTCATCAGGCTTTCGCCGATCAAGAAGGCCGAATAGCCGGCGTCGGTCAAGCGTTTGATGTCGTCGGCCGTCCGGATGCCGCTTTCGCTGACCCGCAGCATGTGCTCGGGAATCAGCGGAGCGAGCCGCAAGGAAGTCTCCAGGTCGACCTCTAACGTCTTCAGGTTGCGGTTATTGACCCCGATCAAATTGACATCGACCGCCAAAGCGCGTTCCAACTCCGCTTCGTTGTGTACTTCAACCAGAACGTCCAACTCAAACTCTTTAGCCTGCGCCAACAAATCGGTGAGTTCTTGGTCCGTCAGTGCCGCCACTATCAACAGAACGCAGTCTGCTCCGGCAGCGGACGCTTGCAGCAAGTGGTAGCGGTCGAGCGTGAAGTCTTTGCGAAGCACAGGAAGGCCGCACGAGGCGCGAGCCTCGGTCAGATCGTCCAATGATCCCTGGAAAAACTGTTTGTCCGTCAACACGGAAAGGCAAGCGGCGCCTGCCCTTTCGTAGTCGCGGGCGATCTCTCCGGGCTTGAAGCTCTCCGAAATTACTCCAGCCGAGGGCGACGCCTTCTTGATCTCTGAAATGATGGCCGGCGTCTTCTTCTGCAGGGCCTGTCGAAACCCCCGCCGCGACGGCTTCTTGCGCCGCTCCAGATCCGCTTCTTTCACCAGCGCCCGATCGGCCACCAATTCAGCGCGCTTGCGGACAATGATCTGTTCCAGGACGGTGAGGTTCTTAGTCGGTTGATCGGTCGTTGAAGACATCGTCTCGTCTCATTGTGCCAGTTCGACCAGGTCGCCGACCGAGATCGCTCGACCGGCTTGGGCAACGGGAATTCGCGTGTTCACCGCGAGCCGGTAGAAATGGTCGAACCGCGATGCTCTGGCCCAACTCGGCAGACAATCTCGGCGGCGCTCGGCGAAAGTCTTAGCAAAGGCGGGGTCTTCGATTCTGCCGGTGTCGGGATCTCTGCTGGGAACCGCGCAACGCGCGCAAGGGTTCACCGCCTCAACGGCCGCGCCGCCGATCTTCACAATCCGCTCCTCGCCCTTCTCCCCGAAAAGGCTGTCCTCCCAGAATGCGGGTACGCCATCCACTTCCAAGTTGGCGCGAAAACGCCGGCGCGCCTCCTCCTCGTCCCACAGGAACCACGAGGCCACTGCGAGCAGCGTCGCACGGCTGACGATCGTCGGTCCCGAGGCGTCAGTATCGTCGGGGAAGCCGGTCGTCGCGTTTCTCTCGACGCGCACCGTCTCGCCGAACTGAGCGCCCAGCCAGAAGCTCAATTCGCTCATGTCGTCCGGCAGCCAGAAGCGCCCTTCGCTTTCGTCCCTTTCTAAGTCCACCACGCGCCCGCTCGATCCGAATCGCGCACGAATGCGGGTGGTCACCTCGCCCGCCCGTTTCGTGTTCATCACTCGACCTGCCTCGTCGATGATCCGGTATTCGCGGTCGCCGTCCAGCCCTCCGAGTCCGTTCAACGCGACGCGAGTCAAATCTACGCCGTCCAAAGATTTGATCGGGTAGATACGGATTCCGGTCAGTCGGGCGGATTCAGGCAGGGACATAACGCAATGCTTCGGAGCCGAGAGTCTGGATGATGGAGGTTCTAAGCGCGATCACCCGGTTCGTGTCGCCGGTGCTGAGCAGCTTCAGCGCGAATCGTGCGATGTTGATGCCGTCTCGCGCCGAGTAGCTTTCGTCCACCCGGTGCGCCGCCTGTAAGAACCGCACGACGTAGTCGAGTACTTCGTCATCGGCAAACGGCAGATTCTCTTTGAGGATGGCTTTCTCCTCCTCTTCCTCAGGGAAATCGACCAGGATCTGAGGCTGCAAGCGCGAATGGATGTATTCCGGCAGCTCAAACGTGGAGGAGTCGTCATTCATCGTTGCGACCATGCGGAAGTCGGTATGAGCGTGAATCTTGATGCCGGCGACAATCGATTCGACGTAGCGCCTGGTATCGAGCAGCGGCGCCAACGACGCCCAGCTCTTCTCGCTCATGCGGTTGCCTTCATCCAAGATCGCCACACCGCCGCGCACCATCGCCGTCACCAACGGCGAGGCCACGTAGCGGAGTCTCCCTTCGCCCTCAATCACCGGCGAAATGATTAGGTCTTCGGGGCGCGTATCGAGCGTAGCCTGCATGATATAGGCTTCGCGATGCAAGGAGACCGCCCCAGCGTAGGCCAGCGTGGTTTTTCCCACGCCGGGCTTTCCCAGTAGGCGAGGCGTCATCGGTACGTCGGCGGGATCGATGGTCAACCAGGCCGCCTGCAACTGGCGCAGCAACTCTGACTGGCCGACCCATTTCACGGGCAGTTCGTCTGGGTGGGCCAGGTGGACCTGGACGCCTTCAATGTTGATGCTCCGATCCGTGTCCGAGAACGCGCCGCTCATGGCTTCCATTCTAGCGATCTCGATGACCCCTAAGTTCTTCACAAAATTACGGTTATGTTACGTCCCGATTCAAGTTGACTCCGGATTCTCGGGGACTCTAGAATGAGATCTCATTGGCCCGTGCAACGCCGTGCTGGTCAAAGTTCTGACGCGAGGTGAAAGTTCCCGACTAGCTCGGTTCACGCTCCGGCTCCGATTGAATCAGCGGGCGCTTTTCGAGCGCTAGCTGACGGGATCTTTTCGGCTTTCTTTCCCGACGACTGCAGACTGTGCGAACGCCCTCTAATTGAGGCTAGCCGCGTTCCCGTCTGCACGCCCTGCCTGGTTCGTATCGAGGCATGGGACGACGCCGTGCGTTGCGCTCTGTGCCAGCGCGAAGTGCTGCACGAGGCGGGTCTCGATGACCAGGGCTCCTGCGGAGTTTGCCGCCGCAAACCTCAAACTCTAGACCGTGTCTGGACCTACGGGCCCTATGCGGGAAACCTCCGCCAAGTCATCCACTTGTTGAAGTACGACAGGATGCGGCCCCTGGCTCAATTGTTGGGCGAACGCTGCAGCTGGCAAACGGACGTGGGTGAACAGGCGGACCTCATCGTGCCGGCGCCGCTGCATTGGACTAAGCGGCTCGAGCGCGGCTTCAACCAATCGTTGCTGCTGGCTCAGGCGGTTTCGCGCCGCCACGCCGTGCCCTGCGCGCCCCGTGCGCTGAGCCGTAAGCGCGCCACGCCTCCTCAGGCGGGTTTGTCCGGGGTTCAGCGCCGAGCTAGCTTACGCGGCGCTTTCGCGGCCAAGCGCGAGTTGGTCGAAGGGAAACGAATTCTGCTGGTCGACGACGTCGTGACGACCGGAGCAACTTTGGATGCGTGCGCCAAGGCCCTGAGACGGGCAGGTGCGATACGCGTCACGGCGATGACCGCAGCGAGGGCCCAGTTGGCTCGTCGGGCTTTGTAGAGGACGAGCTAGAAAGAGTTAGGACGGCAAACGAGTACATGGCAACAGCACATCTATTGGGCGCACCGGTTCTCGTACTCAACTCGAGCTACGAGCCGATCCACGTGTGCGCCGCCAAACGCGCACTCATCCTGTTATTCAAGGGTGTCGCGCAACCCGAGGTCGTAACCGCCAGTCTGCTGCACTCCGCATCGGCAGCGATCAACGTCCCTTCCGTGATTCGCCTGTTGGAATATCGACGAATTCCTTGCCAAACCCGCTCCTTGTCGCGCAAGAATATCTTGGCCCGCGATCGCTACACCTGCCAGTACTGCAATCGAGGCTGCCCCATGGGCGAACTGACCCTCGACCACGTTCTGCCGCGGTCGCGCGGCGGAGCCAGCTCGTGGGAAAACCTCGTGGCGGCATGCCGCCGCTGCAACAACCGCAAGGGCGACCGTCTGCCCGAAGAGGCCAACATGCGGCTCAAGAAGAGACCCAAGCCCTTCACTCTCCACACCAGCCGCAGCCTCATGCGCCAGATGGGAAATCAACAGGAAACCTGGCGCAAGTACCTCTTCTACTAGCCTGACCACTGGAAACCGACCGACCTTTTCGCTATCCTCACGGCTTATGTTCAAAGGCATCGAACACACCGCAATTGCAACCGTAGACCCGGAAGCGCTCGGCGCTTGGTACGAGAAGGTCCTCGACTTTCCCATCGTGTACCGCTACAGCGGAAATGTATTTGTGCGCGCCGCGGACGGCACCATGTTGGAACTGATTCCTTCCGAGGGCGATCGGCCCGAGGCGGCCATGAAGTCCCCGGGCATTCGCCATCTGGCGGTGGCCGTCGACGATTTCGACGCTGGCGTGAAGGAACTCGAATCGCGCGGCGTCACGATCTTCCAAACGGTCGAGGGCGGCGCGAACAGACTGGCGTTTTTCCACGATCCGGAAGGCAACATCCTGCACCTGATTTGGCGCGAAAAGGCCTTCTAGCCCGATCCGATCCCCCGAGGGACATACCACCCCGGGCCTAGGGCGTATGTCCTTGGTACGGTATTCGTATCGGCTATATAGCCGATATCCCCACAGCCCGCGTGGCTATAGAGTCGCAGTAGGAGAAGAGGCAGCTACGCCGGTAGGCTGCTTCTTCCGGCTGCGTCCCTATGTTCGCTGAAACAAACAAGAGCTCAGAAGGCTCGTCTCCGGACCAGCAGACCCTAGCCGGAGAAGTGACCGCCGAGCAGAGCTTCGACGAAGCTGTAGCTGACGTTTTCCCAACCTTTGCTAAGGTCGAAGCCGCCGTCTTAGTCACCTACGCTCTGTGGCTCGCGTTTTTCGCACCGTGGGACGGCTTTATTCGGGTTGTACTGGCCGCCTTGGCGCTCGGCTCTGCCGCCGGGCCTCCCTTGCTTGCAAAGGCTGCAGTCGCGGCTCGCGGTCCCGATTCGAAAGTTCAAGAATCGGCGGCCTTTGCTCTCTGTATCGCCTTGTGCAACTGCCTCCCGGCCCTATTCCTTGGCGGTTCTACGATCGCCTCGTTCGGGGTGGGCGCCACGATGGTCGTGTCCGGCTGCCTGCTGCTGTCCGCCCGCCTGCTGATGATCTTGCTGGCCAGCGGTCTGGTCGCGGTGGCGCCGGCCGCTGTCGTGGCCGATAGCTTTGAACCGCTGCTGGTCGTAGCCGCCATGGCTTGTCTGGGCCTGTTCGCCTATACCTCTCGCGTCACAGTGGCCGAAAGGCTCTATACCGAGCGCAAGCGGCAAGTGGCCGAGGAGCGCGACGAACTGTCGGCCCGCGAGGTAGAACTCCAGCGCAAGCACGAGAAAGAGCGCGAGGCCGCTTGCGATCTGGAAGTACGCGCCGAGACGGAGGCATTCTGGAGCTGGGACCTGGTCGAAGACAAGGTCTGGTTCTCTTCTCGTTGGCGCGAGATGCTGGGCTACGACGGCGAGGATCTCGGTGAGGAACCGAGCAAATGGTTCAATATCGTCCATCCCCACGACCTCGGACGGCTGTTGGACTCGCTCAAGGCGCACATTGAGGGCCACCAGGATGAGGAGTCATTCGAAGTCGAGCATCGCATTCGCCAAAAAGACAATACGTACTGCTGGGTTTTGAGCAGGGGCCGCGCCGTTCGCGACGACAAAGGCCGGGCGCAGCGAATTCTCGGACTGCAAGTCAATTTGCGGCGTCTCAAGCTATTCGAGTCACAGTTGCTGCACGATGCGACCCATGACCGCCTGACTGGACTGCCCAATCGGCAATACCTGTTGACGCGATTGCGCGAAGATGCCGAGCGAGCCGCCCGCAGCAACGACTATAAGTTCGCCGTCGTCTTCCTGGATCTCGACGGTTTTAAAGACGTCAACGATAGCCTGGGTCACATGGCCGGCGATCGCCTGCTGGGCGCCGTCGGACGCCGCTTGGCGGAGTCAACGGGACCGGATGATACCGTCGCGCGCCTCGGCGGCGATGAGTTCGTCGTCCTCCTGCGCAACGTCTTCGATGACCAAGACGCCTTCCAGCGCGCTTCGAAGATCCAGTCCGCCTTGAACCAGCCCTTCATGATCGGGCCTCAAGAAGTGGTCACCCGCGCCAGCGTGGGTATCGCGTTGAGTTCGATCGCCGTCAATCAGCCCGAAGACCTGCTGCGCAACGCTGACTTGGCGATGTACCACGTCAAGACCGCGCAGAAGGGTCAAGTACAGATCTTCGACTCGGAGATGCACGTCAAAACGACGCGTTTGTGGAGCCTGCAGAACGATCTGCGACGGGCCGTCGACAAGAACGAGCTGGAACTCTATTACCAGCCGCAGGTATCCGCCAAGACGGGCAAAATCTGTGGTTCCGAAGCGCTCATTCGCTGGCGTCGCGGAGGAGAAGAGATTGTCTCTCCGGGCGAGTTCATTCCGCTCGCCGAGGAGCAAGGCTTGATCTGGGAGATCGGCGAATGGGTCCTGTGGGAGGCCTGTCGGCAGACCGTCGAGTGGCAGCGCCAGGGCTTGCGTCCACTGAAGACCGCCGTTAACCTGTCGGCCCGCCAACTCTCGAACGATGAATTCGCCGACCTCATCCGTCGCGTCTTGAAAGAAACCGGTCTCGATCCGAAATGGCTCCAGGTGGAACTCACGGAGACTGCCTTGATGGGTAGCCTGGATGCCACGCCGGCGAATCTCTACAGCTTGTTCTGTCTCGGAATCCAGACTGCGATTGACGATTTCGGAACAGGCTATTCCTCGTTGGACTATTTGCGGCGACTGCACTTCGACACGCTGAAGATCGACCGCAGTTTCATCACGGATATCTCAACCGACGCTCGGGCGGGCGCTCTGGCCCAGTCGATTATCGACATGGCGCATCGGCTGCAGCTGCGCGTCGTCGGCGAAGGCGTAGAGACCTTCCCGCAGCTGAACTTCCTCAAGCAGAGCGGCTGCGACGAAATTCAGGGTTACCTGGCGAGCCGACCCGTAACAGCCGGCGACATGACCCTGCTGCTGCGCGACGACGCTCGGCTTCTCGACCTCGCACGCGAAGCCGCAGGCGAGCCGCCCGAGGACGAGGAGATCGAGTACGAGACCGAAGGACTGCGAACCCTGGCCATGGTTGAGCGTGAGCGCGAGAAAGCCGCGGCGGGCGGCTTCGATTTTCTGGCCAACGTTCCCGGGAGCATCGCCCCCTAGGCTTGCGCTGGAGTTGATCCGGCGGCGATCATGCGAGTTCTAACGCGTGATGCCGATCGCTTTTATCGCCGGTGATTTTCTTTCGAACCTCGCCTTTGGAGCGCTTGTCGGCGCCCTCGGCGCCGCCGCCTTCCATCCTGGTTGGGAAATACTGCCGGCGATGCTCGTCGGCATGACCGCCGCTATGGCGCTCGCCTTTGTGTGGAGCAGCGTCGTGGGCATCTGGCTGGGCGCCCACGAATCGCACATGCCCGCGATGCTGACGGGGATGTGCGCTGGCATGTGCGTTTCGATGGTTGCCGCCATGGAACCGCTGACCACGGGGCGCGGCGCACAGCTTGGCGCCGTCATTGGGCTTGTATGCCTGCTGTTTACCTATGTGATGAACGCCCTGCTGCGGGGCGAGCGAAAGCTGCGGAGGCTTGCCTAATGGCGTCCGTCGCACAGGGCCGCTGGGATAAAGCAGCGGGAACCTACGACCTATTCAGCCGGGGAGCCGAAAGACGCTGGGAAGGCGCCAAGCGCGAGTCGCTTTCGCACGTCCGAGGACGCGTTCTATTCCTCGCCGTCGGCACCGGTCTCGAGGTCCCCTTCTTCCCGCCCGGGCTCGACATCACCGGCATGGATATTAGTTGGGGCATGTTAAGTCACGCGAAGCCCAGGGCCGCCGGCTACCAGGGTGAATTTCGGCTCGCCCAGTCCGACGTGGAACACTTGGCCTTTCGCGACGACTCGTTTGACACGGTCGTCACTTCGTGCACCTTTTGCTCCGTTCCCGATCCAGTCGCCGGCCTCCGCGAACTCCGCCGCGTCATGAAGTCGGGCGGGGAACTGCGCATGTTCGAGCACACCGGCAGTCATTGGTTCCCGTTCAACGTGATGCTCAACGCCATGACGCCGATTACCCGCCGCTTCGGCCCGGAAATGAACCGCGACACCGTCTCGAATGTGCTCAAGGCCGGATTCCAGATGCGCAGCGTGGAGAACGTCTACCTCGACGTCGTGAAGATCATCGTCGCCGGGAAGTAGCCCAGCCGCCTAGAATCGAAGATTAGTCTTATGCAAGCGCTCCAGCTAGTCGCCCCCCACGAAGTCGAACTCCGCAAGATTCCCGACCCGCCCGATCCAGGACCCGACGAAGTCGTCGTGCGGCTGCGCGCCTGCGGCATCTGCGGCAGCGACATGCACTACTACCTGGAGGACAACTGCGCCGGGACTCCTGCGAAGTATCCCTCGGTTCTTGGGCATGAGCCCGCCGGGGAAATCGCCGCCCTAGGCTCCAGCGTCCAAGGTCTAGACGTGGGCGATCGTGTCGCCGTCGAGCCCGCCGTGTGCTGTGGTCATTGCGAATTCTGCCTGAGCGGCAAGCGGAACTTGTGCGAAAACGTGCGCTTTATGGGCGGCGTCCAGCTTCCTGGCCTGATGCGCGAGTACGCCGTCATGCCCGCGCACAACGTCCTCAAGGTCCCAGCCGAGATGGACTTCGTGACCGCCACTGCGGTCGAGCCGGTCGCCGTGCTGCTGCACGCCCTGAATCTGGCAAAACTCCGCGTGGGCGAGACTGTCGCGGTGATGGGCGCCGGGCCGATCGGCAACCTCGCCGTTCAGATGGCCAAGCTGGCCGGCGCGTCGACGGTCATCTGCGCCGATCGCGTGGACCACAGGCTAAAGCGCGCCAAGGAACTCGGCGCCGATGTCGTCGTCAACGTCGACAAAGAATCCGTTGCCGGCGCCGTCTTGGACGTGACTGATCTGAAGGGCGCCCACGTGGTGATCGACGCCGCCGGCAAGCCCGCGTCCATCAATGCCGGCATCGCCTCGGCGCGTCACGGCGGCAGGATTGTCATCGTCGGCATCCCTTCCCAGGCCGAGACGTCCCTGCACTTATGGGAGGCTGGTCACCGCGAGTTGACCATTACCGTTCAGAAGCGCAGCAACGGCAACGATCACGACGCCTTGCAACTGCTCATGTCCGGGAAGATCGATCCGCATTCGTTCATCTCCCATCGTTTCCCCATGGATCAGGGCGGCGAAGCTTTCAAGACGATGGGCGCCTACGCCGACGGCGTGATTAAGCCGGTCGTGGAACTCTAACCCGCTGTTCAGACGATCCCGATGCGTGTGCTAACCTCGAACGTCGCACACGTACCGTGTTACTCGAACTAGAAGGCATTCGCAAGAACTTCGGCGGTGTTCAGGCCCTCAAACGAGGCGACTTACGCGCCGATGCGGGGCAAGTTCACGCGCTGATCGGCGAGAACGGCGCCGGCAAGTCCACGATGATGAAAATCATCGCCGGCATGTACCGCCGCGACGGCGGCGATGTCCGTTGGAAGGGCCAATCCGTCCACTTCGAAAAGCCGGGCGACGCACACGCCGTCGGTATCTCGATGGTCCACCAGGAATCGCTCCTAGCCCCTCATCTAACCGTTGCCGAGAACATATACCTAGGCCGAGAGGCGTTGCGTGGGCCGCTGCTGGACAAGGCAGCCATGCAGAGCGCCGCCAGCCGTCTCATCGAAGAAAACAATTTCCCCCTGCAGGCGCACTGGAAGGTTCGCGAACTCAGCCCCGCGCAGCGCCAACTCGTCGAGATCTGCCGCGCCTTGCACGGCGCATCCAGCCTGATCATCTTCGACGAGCCTACTGCCTCGTTGTCCGAGTCCGAAACCGTTGAGGTCTTTCGGATCGTACGTGAACTGCGCCAGAAGGGCATCGGCATCCTCTACATCACCCACCGGCTGGTCGAACTCGCCGAGATCGCCGACAAGGTCACCGTATTGCGCGACGGCGAAACCGTTTATCACAGCGACTACCAAGACACGTCGATGGACGAGATCGTGCATCAGATGGTCGGACGCAAAGTCGAGCGCATTTATGAACGCGAGAAGCTGACGCCCGGCAAGGAAGTTCTCAAAGTCAATCTCCCCGAAGCGTCCTTTTCGCTCCGAGAAGGCGAGATCGTCGGCTTAGCCGGGCTGATGGGCGCCGGGCGAACCGAGCTGTGCCAAACGCTTTTCGGAATTACCCCGGCGGACGAAGGAGAGATCGAAGTTCAAGGCCGTAAGGTGCACCCCAAGTCTCCCCGAGAAGCCGTGGACGCCGGGATCGCGCTGATTACGGAAGACCGCCAGAGAACCGGCCTGGCGCTCGAGTTGCCGATTCGCATGAACGTCACCATGGCCAATCTCGGCGCGGTGACCAAGGCCGGAATCGTCCGCCAGGCGGAGGAGAAGACCGTCTCCGAGCGTTATCGCGACAAGCTGCGGATTCGCGCCGATTCCGTGGAGCAGAAGGCAGGTCGCTTGAGCGGCGGCAACCAACAAAAGGTCGTCATCGCCAAATGGCTTTATCGCGATACGAAAATCGTCTTGTTTGATGAGCCCACGCGCGGCATTGACGTTGGGGCCAAGGCAGAGGTGTTTGCGTTGATGGATGAAATGGCCCGGGAAGGGAAAGCGATCTTGATGGTCTCCTCAGAATTGCCGGAATTGTTGCAAGTGGCCGACCGCATCCTGGTCATGCGCGGCGGCAAAATCACCGCTGAGTTGCCGCGCGAAACCACCCAAGAAGAGATCATGCATCACGCCGCGGTGGGGGAATAGTCATGCGCCGCGACATGATCCAGAAGCTGCTTCCGTTCCTCAGCCTCATCGCTCTGTTCGTCGCCTTGGCGATCGCCTCGCCGCACTTCCTAACCGGCGTCAACCTGTCCAGCGTTGTCCGCCAAACCGCCGTCATCAACATCATGGCCTTGGGCATGACCCTGGTCATCGTCTCGGGCGGAATCGATCTCTCCGTCGGTGCGATTCTAGCCTTCTCCGGCGTCGTCGGATCGATGGCCATGGTCGCCGGAGAGTCTGTCTGGCTCGGCGTCGGCGTCGGCATTATCTGCGGTCTGGCCTGGGGCGCCCTGAACGGTTTTTTGACGGTCTGGCTCAAGATTCCGCCGTTCATCGTCACACTCGGCTCGTTGGGCATTGCACGCGGCTTAACGCTCATCATCTCGGGCGGCCTGCCGGTTTCCGGTCTGCCTCGCGAGTTGACCTTTCTCGGCGACGGCACAGTCTTCGGCGTGCCGTTCGTCTTGATCGTACTGCTGATCTGCGCGGTCATCACCCACGTGATTCTGCACTCGACCAAGCTAGGCCGCTATACCTACGCCATCGGCAGCAATAACGAAGCGGCGGTCTACGCAGGTATTCCCGTCGGCCCCTACACGGTCTCCGTCTACGCGATTTCGGGGCTGCTCACCGGCCTCGCTGCGATGATCGAGACATCCCGACTGATGACCGGCCAACCGACCGCCGGACAGTCTTACGAACTGCAAGTGATCGCTGCCGTCGTCATCGGCGGCGGCAGCTTGACGGGCGGGGAAGGCAGCGTCGTCGGCACATTGATCGGCGCCTTCATCATGGGCCTGCTGTCGAATGGCAGTGACCTGCTGGGGATTAACCCCTACCTGCAGCAAGCCATCATTGGGGCCATCATCATCCTGGCTGTCGCCCTGGACGAAGCGCGCAAGCGCAAGTTCTCGTCGAGCTAGAACGCGTAGGCGAAACCGTTCTGCCGAATGGCCTCCAGGTCCTTGGCGCTCAAGCCTCGCTCCGCGCCGAAAACATACTCGTCCGTCAACGAGACGCCGAAAAACGTCGGGTCGTCGGTGTTCAACGTAATCGGTACGCCGGCATCGTAGAGCAGCTTCAGCGGGTGCTGCTCGGGCGATCGGTAGACGCCCGTACAAATGTTCCCCGTCGGGCACACTTCTAGAGGTACGCGGTTCGCCGCCAAATACTCCACCAGCGCCGGGTCCTCAATCGAGCGCACCCCGTGGCCGATGCGTTCCGCGCCCAAAACGCGAATCGCATCCCACACGCTCTCCGGCCCCGCCGCCTCGCCGGCATGCACGCTCAGTCTGAGCCCGGCCTCTTTCGCACGCCGGTAGATCGGCGCAAACTGCGCTGGCGGAAACTGATGCTCCGCGCCGCCAATCGTGATGCCCACCCAACTCTTCGGACGCACCGCCAGCAGCGACTCAATCGTCCGTAACCCCGAATCGACGCCCAAATTGCGCACCATATCTACGATCCAGCGAATCTTTGCTCCCGGTTGGTCGGCGACCTCGTCCATGAACCCGGCCAACGCCTCGACGCTGATGCTCTTGCGGTAGAGATGTTCGGTCGGCGAAATGGTGATCTCGGCTTGAACGACGTTCTCTCGCTCGAACTCTTGCCGGACCGCCGCAACAAGCCGCCGCAGGTCGTCCAGGTCGCGCAGAAAAAACGTACTCAACAAGTACGAGGCAAGAAAGCCTGGGAAGTTACCGAAGCGGAACAAGTCCGCGGAGTCAGGCTCGCCGTTGCCGCTCGGCAAGAAGTTCTGTAGATGCTCGTGCCCTGCCCAAAAGGCAAAATGCCGCGGCAAGGCGTCGCTGAACGCCTCTTGCGGTGAATATTTGTCCAGCTGTTCCGCGAAGAATTCTCGCGGCATGGCGCCGACCAGGTGCAGGTGTAACTCCGCTTTAGGCTGTGCCCGAATGCGCTCGGCAAATCCGCTCATCGGACATCCTAGTCGCCTGCCGGGGCGGGTATTCCGTCGCGCCGCATGCGCAAGTACGCTTCCACCACTAGCCAGACGCTCATGGCGAAAATCGCTCCCGCGACTCCGGTCAGCAGCATGTTGCCGTCCGTCCAGTACTTCTCTAGGTCCAGGACCATCGCCGACAACGTCACCACCATCATGAAAATCATCGGGATGAAATAAGGCCAGAAGTTGCGCCCCCGCTGTCTCAAGTAGATCGCCACCGTCAGCAGCGTCAGTCCGCCCAGAATCTGGTTTGTACTGCCGAACAGGCTCCAAAGCGCCAGACCTGCGGGCTGCCCGTCGATCTCATAGAAAGCGAAGAATCCGATGAACGCCACCGCCAGGATCGAGGCCGTATAGCGTCCCACCCAGTTCTGCCCGATCGACGCGCCGATCTCTTCGATGTTGTAGCGCAACAGTCGCGTGCCGGAATCGAGCGACGTCAGCGCAAACGAAACCGCAACCAATGCAATAAATGCCTGCGCCACGCCCATCGGCACTCCAAGCGCGTTTACAAAAGTAGCCGTCCCGTCGATGAACGCCAACATCTTGTCAGCCAGTGAGTCCGCGGATGTCCAGCTGGCGTAGTGTTGGCTCCAGCTTTCCGGCGACGAGAAGCCTGCCGTACACGCCAGGACCGCCAGCAGGCCGAGAATCGATTCGCCGACCATGGCCCCGTAGCCGATCCCCACCGCATCGGTCTCCTTGTCAATCTGTTTCGACGTCGTGCCGGAAGAAACCAAACCGTGGAAACCCGAGATCGCGCCGCAAGCGATCACGATGAACACAAACGGAAAGATAGGCGGCGCGCCGGCAGGCGACGCGTTGACCGCCGGAGCCGCAAACGCGGGCCGCAGCAAGAAGAATCCCAGATATGCAGCCGCCAGGCCCAGATACAGCAGCAGCGAGTTCAAATAGTCGCGCGGCTGCAGCAGTGACCACACCGGCAAGACCGAAGCTGCCAAAGCATACAGCAGCAGGATGATGATCCAGGTATCCATGGCGACGTCCGGCTTCGGCAGAACCAGTCCGCCCCAGATCGACGCCAACATGACGACGAAGCCGACCATCGTCAGCTTGTTCATGTTCGCGTTGCGCTTATACGCCAGCCAGCCGATCACCATCGCCACGGCCATCAAAAAGAACGTTGGAAACGCCGACTCCGGGTAGTAGGCCGACGTAAACAGACCCGCCACCGTGCGCACGAAGACGCCCATCACCAAGCAGATCAAAAACAGAATGATCAGCAAGAACAAGAACTTCGCCCGATGCCCGATCAAGTCTTCCGCCACCTTGCCGATCGACAGGCCGCGATTGCGCATCGACACGACCAGTGCCCCGAAGTCATGCACCGCCCCGATAAACAGCGTGCCGAAGACCACCCAAAGCATGCCCGGCAGCCACCCCCAGATCACCGCAATCGCCGGCCCGAGCATGGGCGCCAAACCGGCGATGGAGGCAAAGTGGTGTCCGAAGAGCACCTCACGGGTCGTCGGCACGTAGTCCACGCCGTCATTCACGTCGTGCGCTGGCGTCGAAGCCAACGGGTCGAGAGCGAAGATCCTGCGGCCCAGAAAGCGCGCATAGAAGCGATAGACGAAGAAGTAGGCGATGAAGCAGCAGATCGCTGCGATTACAGGAGACATGGTATGACGTTTTGCGGCGAAAAACCTCCCCATGATACAGCGAACACGGAGCAAGCAGAGTGCCGCATCATGTTAATCTGGTGGAGGTTGGTGGCTGGTCGTCCAATGGCAGGACACATGGTTTTGGTCCATGGAATAGGGGTTCGAATCCTCTCCGGCCAACCATCCCAATAAACATTCCCGCTTCGCGCCTACTCGGCCGCGTCCAGTTCGCGGACCATCTTCTCCACGCTGTCGGCCATCTGGCTTGGGTCGTAAAAGCGGTACGTCTTACCGTGAAAGAATCCGACCGTCTTGCCGATGAGCCCCTTCCATGGAGCGCGCCCGTCTGCGAGAAAAAAGACCGGTTCCGGCAGCTGTCCGATCGATTCCAGTAACTCTTTCTCGCGATTCTTGCGGGTGAAGACGTCCGGGCCGAGGAAGATATACGCGTCGACGGCCTCATCTCCGGGCAGTTCTCGAACCAGCATCTCGTTGAAAAAAGCCAAATCGCTGTCGCGTTGCAACTGGTCGATCGAGACGAATCCCGGCTCCAGTTCGTCCATGTTGGTCCGCAGCGCCCGATAGTCGAAGGAGTCCTGCAAGCCGTGGCGGGCGATCACCGTTTGCTCTTCCACGCTATAGGCGACCATCGCAAGGCCGCCGATGCGCGGATTCCGAGACAGCGCGCGCAAAGCCGAGAAGCGCGGCATCAGCTCCCACATGCGAATACGTGTCCGGCTGCGCGTCGTCGGTACGTCCAGATTTAGAAAAACCTTGATGCGCAGGGGCGGCTTGGGGCCGTCTTCGACTACCGCCCGTTCGGGCCGGAACAGGCGCAGCCGCGAATCGACGACCTCGCCCGGTTGAGCCCGCAGCCTTAGGTCGCTGTCTTTCTTGCGCAGTTCGGCGCGGAACTCGCGTTCGACGTAGCAGCTAGGCCCCTTGCTGTCGACCAGGATCCACTGCACTTTGTACCGTCCCGGTCCAACCGCGAAGGAGTCCCTCAACTGGAACTCGTTGCGCCCCGGAGGAATCGGACCGGCCCTGAAGTTTCGTTCGAATAGTGATGGCTTGACGCCGGGAACGTCGAGCGGCGTGACCAGCACGCGCAGGGCGAATAGGCGGCTGGGTCCCGCCAGCGGCGCCGACGGAGAGGACAGACGGAAACCGACGAAGAAGCGCAGCTCAAAGTCGAGGCTGGGGCCGAATAGATCGACTTTGCAGGGGATTTTTCCAGGCGGAACGTCCTCGGCCCGCAGCAACGCGGTAGACCCAATCACGACGAGTGCAAGAAGCAGGGCCAGCCCCGCCAAACGCCTCCGCAAGACTCTTAATCCTGGCAATGCCCGCAGTTTAGCAGCCGCGCAAAACGTCCGATCCGTCTGTGCGGGTTAGAAATCGCATTTGTGCCCGGCAGCCGTTCCCCGTTACGATAGCTGCGGGGAATCTCGACCACGTCATGACCAATAGAATCAAAGCCTTCGCAGGAATTGCCGCCTTGTCGCTGCTGCTCGGTACCGCCTACTCGGCCGAGGCGCCGGTCTATACCGATCAGGTTCGAAGCTTTTGGTCTTTCCAGCCGAGAAAGGTCGTCGATCCTCCACAGTTCGAAGAACAAGCTGATCGCGATTGGGTCCGCACGCCGATTGACGCCTTTCTGTTGGATCGCATGAAGCAGGACGGCCTGCGCCCAGCCCCTGAGGCCGGTCGCGCCACGCTGATTCGCCGCGCCTACTACGACATGATCGGGCTGCCGCCGACGCCCGAGGAAATCTCCGCCTTCGTCGCCGACCAATCGCCCGATGCCTGGGAGAAGGTCGTTGAGCGCCTGCTGACCAGCAAGCACTATGGCGAGCGCTGGGGCCAGCACTGGCTAGACGTCGTGCGCTACGCCGAAACCGAAGGCTACGAATACGACCGCTATTTGCCCGGCCTGTGGCGCTACCGCGACTATGTCATTCAGTCGCTCAACGAAGATAAGCCTTTCAATGAGTTCGTCCGCGAGCAGATCGCCGGCGATGAAATGGTTGAAGGCGATCCGCTAGAGCCAGCCAACCAGGAAAAGCTGATTGCCGCCGGGTTCTATCGCCTCGGCTCCGTGCGCCGCAATGCAGGCAATCAGGAAGTCGCCTCCAGCATTAACGAAGTCCTGACGGATCGCACCGACATCGTCGGCGCCGCATTCTTGGGCCTAACCGTCGGCTGCGCCCGCTGCCACGACCACATGTTTGACCCCATCAAGCAGCGCGACTACTACCAGATGCAGGCTTTCCTTGCCGCTACAGCCGAGAACGACATTCCGCTCACTCCCGAAGCCGGCACCCCTGCCGAATGGCGTAATCAAACCAAGGAGATCAGCGGCAAGCTCAAGACCATGCGGGGCAAGATCAATCTCGCCTCCGGCGACGAGCGCGCCGCGCTTGAGAAGGAATACGTCGAACTAGAAGGCCAACTTCCCCCGCCGCCCGCGAACATCACCACCATCAAGGACGACTATGAGCACCGCCCCGCGGTCAATCTGCTCTATCGCGGCAACTACGACAACAAGGGTGAGCAAGTCGGCATGCGTACCCTCGGCGTGCTGCTTCCCGAAGGCGCCGAAGTTCTGCCCCCGGAGACCGAAAACCCGCGCATGATCCTCGCCAACTGGTTGGCCGATCCAGACAATCCGCTGACCGCTCGCGTCATGGTCAACCGCATCTGGTCCAATCACTTCGGCACCGGATTCGTGAAGACCGCGAATGACTTCGGCTTCATGGGCGAGAAGCCCAGCCATCCAGAGCTGTTGGATTGGCTCGCACAGAAATTCGTCGATGACGGCTGGCGCATGAAGCCGCTGCATCGCATGATCTTGCTCTCCAGCGTCTATCGCCAGGCGTCTAAGAACCCGGAGTACGCAGCCATCGGCGCCGAGAAAGACGCCGACGACCGGTTGCTTTGGCGCATGCCCATGCGCCGCCTCACCGCCGAAGAGATTCGCGACTCCATGCTGCAGATCAGCGGTTCCCTAAATACCGAAATGGGCGGCCGCAGCATCATGCTGCCGGTCGAGCAATCGCTCGTCGACATGCTCTACGACCCGACCCAGTGGGTGGTCACGCCGAACCCTGAGGAGCAGCACAAGCGCTCCGTTTACCTCATCGCCAAGCGCAATCTCCGCTTGCCCTTCATGGAAGTCTTCGACCAACCGGCATTGCAGACAACTTGCGCCCGTCGCGAGACGTCCACGCATGCGCCGCAGTCACTGGAGTTGCTTAACGGCAGAATCTCAAACCAACAAGCCGAGAAGCTCGCCGCACGCTTGGTCAGTGAGGTCGGCAATGACCGTGCCGCCCAAATCCAACGGGCCTACCAGCTAGCAGCCGGCCGCCAACCTACTCGAAAGGAACTTGAGACGGCACAAGCATTCTTGGAAAAACAACCGTTGCGTGAGTTCGCGCTGGCTGTGTTCAACCTCAACGCATTCCTATACGTCAACTAGCGGCGCGTGCCTGTCGTGTCGGTTTCAATGCGGTAGAGCTTGTCGCCCGAGGTCAGGTAGAGCGTCTTGAGTCCTTCTCCGGCGAAGGTCACGTTGGTCACGGTGTCTTCGTTAATCGGGTAGAAGTCCAACTGTTCCCCTGCCGGGGAAAAGACGTACACGCCCGCCTTCGTATCCAGCGTCTCGCTGTTGCCGCGTAGCCGATTCAGCCCGGCCGCCACCCATAAGTTCCCCGAGGCGTCAATGGTCATGCCGTCGCCCGAGCGCCCTGGGTAGAAGTTGTGGAAGACGCGCATATTGCTTACGCTGCCGTCTTCTGCGAGGTCGTAGGCGCGAATCATGCGCGCCTTGCCCGCATCGGGATGCGCCTCAATCAGGTAAAGCGTGGTGTCGTCCGGCGAGATCGCAATGCCGTTCGGCTTTTCGATATCCGGGTCCGTCAAAATGCGATGGAGGGAGCCGTCCGTATCGATGCGGTAAACGCCATGAACCCCGGTTTGATCCGGTTCCGGGTTGGCCGTCGGGCGATCGGAGAAATAGAGGCGTCCCTTCGAATCGAAGGTCACGTCGTTGGGTTGATTCAGTCGTTTCCCTTCGTAGGTGCTCGCCAGGACCTCCACGTCGCCCGTTTCCAGGTTCGTCCGCGTAATCTGCGGCGGGTTGCCCTCACAGGCCACCAAGCGCCACTCCGAGTCAAAAATCAGCCCATTCGCCCCGTTTGCATCGGCATCGAACGTCTCGGTGCGCCCCTCTGCGGGGAAATAGCGCAGGATCCGGTTCGAACGCATTTCGGTGAAGAAGATCGAACCGTCGCGGTATTCCGTGGGCCCTTCCGTGAAAGCGACGTCCGTCGCCATCACGCTTCGGGGCTCAGCCGGCGGCTGTTCGACAACGGCTTCCGGCGTCGGTTGGCAACCCTGCGTCAGCATAGCTGCCGCGGCAAGGCAAAGGATCTGGGCCAATCTCTTCGAACTCATGAGTGCGGACAGTATAGCGCCGTCCTCGTAGACAAGACTTTACCCGAATGTTTGTGGATCTTCGCTTTCGTTAACTGTTAAGATTCACCGAGCTATGCATCCTCTAGTCGTCTTGGCGATCTCCGTCGCGCTGATCTTCCTCCTCATCATCAAGCTCCGCATCAACCCGTTTATCGCCTTGGTGACGGCCGCGACGACCGTCGGCGTACTCTCGCCGCTCGTCAAGTTCGCCGATGTGATGCCGCTGGTGGCAGGCCACTTCGGTAGGTTGTGCGGAAACATCGGCATCGTCATCGCCCTCGCGGCGCTGATCGGTCAGTGTTTGATGGAGAGCGGCGCTGCCGACAAGATCGTCCGCGTTTTTGTCCGGGTGCTCGGCGAGAAGAACGCCTCGCTTTCGCTGCTCACTAGCGGCTACGTGCTGTCCGTGCCAGTGTTCTTCGATACGGTGTTCTACCTGCTCGTGCCGCTGGCGCGCGCCCTTCGCGTGCGCACCGGCAAGGGATACGTTCTGTTCATCATGTCGGTCGCCGCCGGCGGCGCCGTGACGCACTCGATGGTCCCGCCGACGCCTGGCCCATTGGGCATGGCGGCGAACCTGGGCGTCGATCTCGGCGTCATGATTCTGGTCGGCGCCATGGTTGCCGTCCCCATGTCGCTGGCAGGCTGGGCTTTTGCTTTGTACCGCAACAGCCAACTCGACATCCCCCTACGCGAGACGCCGGGCATGACTCTGGTTGAGCTGGAGGAACTGGCTTCGTCTCAAGAAGACAAGCTGCCCAGCTTCTTGATGTCCATGATGCCGATCATCCTGCCCGTGCTGATGATTACCTCCAATACCATTGCGGGCGCTCTCGAGATCACCGGCCCCGTCGCGGATTGGACCGCGTTCCTCGGCAACCCGAATTTCGCTCTACTGGTCTCCGCCGCGATTTCCGTCGGCATCCTGATGAAGCAAAAAGGCCTGACGCTCGGCGACCTCAGCGATACGGTCGAGACTGCGTTGGCTTCCGGCGGTCTGATCATCTTGATTACCGCTGGCGGCGGCGCCTTCGGCGGCATGCTGGTCGAAGCGCAAGTCGGCAAGACGATCGGCGACATGGCCTCGACAGCAGGCATGCCCGTCTTGATCCTGGCCTTCTTGCTGGCCGCAGTGCTGAAGGTTGCCCAGGGTTCCGGCACCGTTGCGATGATCACAGGAAGCGCCATCATGGCCCCGATCGTGCTCGCCGGCATCCCGTTCCACCCGGTCTACGTTGCTTGCATCATCGGCGCCGGTTCGCTGGTCGGCTCCTGGATGAACGACTCCGGGTTCTGGGTCTACGCCAAGATGTCCGGCCTGACCGAAGTCGAAGCTCTCCAAACCTGGACGCCGTTGCTGGCTATTCTGGGCCTGGCCGGAGCCATCACCACGATGATCCTGGCCGCCGTCATGCCGCTGGTCTAACGCCTGCTACTGGATCAGGTTGCCGTCTGGGTCCATCAACTGGACTTCGCCGATATCCAGTTCGCGGATGCCGGATTCAATCTTCGAGCGGTCGCCCACCACGACCCAAACTAAGTTCTGCGGCTTCAGGTATCTCTCGGCTGCTGTGGAAATCTGCTTGGGAGTGAGAGCGCGTATCTTCGAGGCGTACGTGTCCCAATAGTCTTGCGGCAACCCGTACCGCACCACTTCAGCGATCGCTCCGGCCACGGAATTCATGGTTTCGCGTTCCCCGGGAAGCGTCAGAGTCAGACCATCCTTTGCCGCGGCGATTTCCTCCGCGGCGAGTGGCTTGTCTCCGACCGCTTGATGCAACTCCTTATCCATTTCGAGAATCGACTCTTTGGTTTTGTCGGTCTGCACCGGTGCATAGGCAAAGTAGATCCGGGGTCCGACGGCGGGATACAGAATGCTTCGCGCCCCGTAGGACCAGTGCTTGTCTTCGCGCAGGTTCATGTTCAACCGCGAAATGAATGCGCCGCCAAACGCCCAGTCGAATGCCTCGAAAGCGATGTCGCCCGCGTCACTCTTCGGCGGAGCGAGTTCCGCTGCAATGATGATCGACTGCGACGCGCCAGGCCGGTCCATCAGATAAACCCCAGGCTTGGCGGGAGGGGCAGTCGCGACACTCTTCTGCGGCGTTTGTCCGCGGCTCCAGCCCGAAAACAGTGCCTCTAACTTCGGCGCAATCTCGTCCAGCGTCGTGTCGCCGACAACGATCAAGGTGGCGTTATTGGGCTTGAACCAATCGTCGTGGAACTTGACCAACGCGTCGCGCTCGATCTTGCTGACGCTCTCTTCGGTCCCTGAACCCGTCAGCGGATTGCCGTAGGCACTGTCTTTGCCGTAAAGCAGAGCAGGCAATACGCGGTAGGCCATGGTTACCGGTTGCCTTTTCTCGCGCTGGATGCCCGCCACCTGGAGTTTCTTTTGGCGCTCGAACTCGTCTTCAGGGAAGGAAGGGTGCAACACCACATCGGCAAAGATCGCTAACGATCCATCTAAGTTGGCCTTCAGTGCCGACAGAGATACCGTGCATTCGTCCAAGCTGGCCGAGGAACCCAAGTTAGCTCCCAGGTGATCCAACTCATCGGCGATCTGCTCGGAGTTCCGCGTCGTCGTGCCTTCATCCAAAACGGACATCGCCAACCGCGCCGTGCCCGGCTCGGTCGAATAGTCCGCTGCGAACCCCGCGTTCAGCATCAAGCGGAAATTCAACAGCGGCAGCTCGTGCCTCTCCGCGACAATCACCTTCAAGCCGTTCGAAAGCGTGCGCTCCGAAACCGACGGAAGCCGCAAAGGCGGCGGGGCGCCTGCTTCGGGAACTTTGCTGCGGTCCACCGACGTTTGCGCTGGTTTGTAGTCCGGGAATGGATGTACCTTGAGGACGTATTCGCCATCCGATAACCAACGGCTAGCCACGTCCCGCACCTGTTCCGCGTTAGCGTTCTGAACGTTGGTCTGAGACTGTTTGTACGCTTCGGGATTCCCCGTGAATACCTGACTCCGAACCAGAATATCGCTCTTGCCGCCGAAGCCGCCGATGCGCTCGGCTCTGCGCAAGAAACTGGCTAGTTGCATGGTCTTGACGCGCGCCAGCTCATCCGCCGAGGGGCCGTTGCTCAGGAACTTCGCGAGTTCTTCGTCGATCGCTTTCTCTACTGCAGTCAAGTCGTCGCCCGGCTTTGCCGTAGCCGTGATCGCGAACTGGCTGCCAATCTCCGCGAGAGAAACATAAGCGCTGACATCCGTGGCGATCTGATCGTCGTGCACGAGCCTCTTGTATAACCGGGACGTTTTGCCCGACGCCAGAACATCGGAAGCGATATCCAGCATGTCCGCGTCCAACGTAAACGCCTGGGGAATATTCCAGACCTTATAGATACGGGCCTGCGGAACGCGGTCTTCCATCTCCTGCCGTCGAGTGCCCTGCATCTTCGCAATCCAGGCGTCGAACCGCGGCAGCGGAGGACCGGGCGGAATGGACCCGAAGTACTTCTCCACTTTCTCCCGCGCCGTCTCTAGATCGATATCGCCCGCAAGAACGATAACCGCGTTCGATGGTCCGTAGTACGTCTGGAACCACTCCTTCACGTCATCGAGAGAGGCAGCGTCCAAGTCCTCCATCGAGCCGATCACCGTGTGCTGGTAAGGATGTCCCGCCGGGTAGGTATTCTCTTGAATCAGGTTATAAGCCAACGCGTAGGGTTGGTTTTCGCCCTGACGCTTTTCGTTCTGCACAACCCCACGCTGCTCGTCTAGCCTCGCTTGGTCGATAGCCCCGACCATGAAGCCCATCCGATCCGATTCCATCCACAAAACCGTGTCGAGCGCGGTGGTGGGGACATTCTGGAAGTAGTTGGTACGGTCCTCGTTCGTCGTCCCGTTCAGATCGGTGGCCCCGATCTTTTCGAGCACTTGAAAGTAGTCGGAGTTGTAGTGTTCCGAGCCGTTGAACATCAGGTGTTCGAACAGGTGAGCGAAGCCGGTCTTACCTGGCTTTTCATTCTTTGAGCCGACGTGATACCAGATGTTGACCGCCACAATCGGCGCCTTGTGGTCCTCGTGAACAATTACCGTCAGACCGTTCTCTAATCGGAACTTCTGATAGGGAATGTCGATCGCCGCAGATTGAGCGAAAAGCCCGCCGGACACCAACAAGCTTGCCAAGAACGCTAGTAACGGTTTCATAGCGCTTAGAGTAGCTCCAACGCGCCGTACCGCAAAGCCCACCGAGCCGCGAACCCGAGGAAGGGGTGTCTGTCGCAGCCGTCCCGTTCTCCTCTAGGGCCTGCCGACCGAGGCCGATGTGGTCGCTAGGGCTGAGTTATCCGTCGTTTAACCGACGTCGCAATCTGAGCCCCCACGTATCCTTCTCGGCGACGCGTGTGGAATTCTGACTTACCGATCACCTGGGCTGATTCCGTCGCCACATTGAGTTCTTCGCTGCCGATCTAATCTTTCGCTCTAGCGGCAGGGTTTGCGGGTCGATGTGATCTTCAGAGCCCCAACGTCCTGCTCTGAACTCCATGCCGCAATCCGAACCTATTCGCATCCTGCTGGTCGACGATGAGCCTTCCGCCCGCACCCTACTTCGGCGGTGGATCGAACGCAATATCTCGGCCGTCATCTACGAGGCCGAAGACGGTCTCCAGGCACTGGAACGCGTTGCCGAGCACAAGGTCGAACTCGTCGTCTCCGACGTCAGCATGCCCGTCTTGGACGGCATAGAACTGCTCCGATTGCTGCGCACGGACTCGTCTTGGGAGCGGCTGGAAGTACTGATGGTTTCCCATGTCGCCGCGGAAGACAAAATCAGCCAGATTATCGCCCTCGGCGCTTCCGACTACCTACTTAAGCCTCTGCAATATGAGCACGCAGTAAAGCGCCTGAAGACCGCCGAGGAACGCATTCTGCAGCATCGTCCGCGCGGCGATTCCGACTCCGCCGGAGCGAAACCCAGAGTCTTGGTCGCCGACCCCGAGGGTGATTTCCGCGACTGCGCCGAGCGAGCTTTGAAAAGCGTCTTCTCGGTCAAAACAGCCCGCTCGCTCGCGGCGCTCTTGGTCCATTTACTGCGCTGGAAGCCGTCGGCGGTCCTGGTGTCGCCGTCCATTCCCGGATTGGATCTCGATATTTTGAATGCCCGAATCGAGGCATCCTTCGGTGAGGACAAACCCACCCTCATTCGCCTGGACGAACTCGGGTCCCGCTTGCCCGCGCCCCTCCCTGGTGATGGCTACGCCGGAGCGGTCCGCAAAAGCTATATAGCGAGCACTTTTGCTGCAGAAGTCGCTGAGCTTGTGCTTGGAGTGCCGCGCACAGCCCAAGGCCTGAAGCCCTGGGCCGACTTCTTGGAGCGTGAACTGAGAACCGCTGTCTACCAGACGTTAGGCATCATGACCGGCGCCGAGCCCGAGCCCGTCGACCAAATACCCGCCGCCCAAGCGCCGGACATCTTTGGCCGGTTAGCCATTCGCGCCGACGATGAGATGCTCGAACTGCTCGTGGGTGTGGATGCCACCGACGCCATGGCCTTACAACTCGGCAAAGCGATGTTGGGCGAAGAGGTCAACGAGGAACTTGCCATCGACGGCTTCAAAGAAGTCCTCAACGTCGTAGCCGGACGCCTGCGTGTGGCTTGCGCCGAACGACGCGTGGAAATCTCGATGAATCTGCCCCAAGTTCACCGGCAGCAACCCGCATCCGAAGGAGTCGCCGCCT
The DNA here is from genome assembly GCA_963805925.1 of uncultured Acidobacteriota bacterium. Lineage (GTDB taxonomy): Bacteria > Acidobacteriota > Terriglobia > Bryobacterales > UBA6623 > CAMPKL01. The sequence continues at coordinate 14,111 of CAWDWB010000009.1, read as the reverse complement.
ACCGCATCGATTCGCAGTACTCTTGGAATGGCGAGCATTTCCGCATCTTCTTGGAGATCAACGAGCTAAGGACGAAGCAGGCAGACAAGACTGCGGCGCCCCCGGAAACCGTCGCCGTGGCCTAGCTCGCCCGCACCTCTTCCCAACTTCTACTTCGCGCCGATTCGAGGGCGGCATCCAACACCTGCTGTGTCCGATAACCGGCTTCGAATGTGGGTTGTGCCGCCGTTTCTTTGTGAATTGCTTCAATAAACTGGAAGGCCTGGTCGTAGCGATACGACCAGCGCGGGTCGCCATCACTCAGCCCACGCGGCGCGCCCGCGAGCTTCCACTCGCTCTCGGGTATTTCCACGCGCTCCAACCGGCTGGCGGGGTCCTTGGCGGCGGCTCCCGTCGTCAGCCATATTGCTCTGGGGTCGGCCATGCTCATCAGCGCGCCGCCTTCGGTCCCATAGACCTCGATCGTCATCTCTTCGGTGATGTCCGCGCCGCGCCCTGGGCAAATCCGCGAAAGCTCGAACGTGCCCACCGCTCCCGACTCGAACTCCGCCATAAAGGCGATCCAGTCTTCGACGTCGGAGTTCGGGTCGTGGCGGAACTTCCTCTCCGTCGCCGTCAGCCGCGCAATGTCGCCGGCGATCCAGTGGCAAAGGTGTATCAGATGGCTGCCGATGTCGCCCAGCACGCCGCAGCCCGCCTGCGCCTTGGTCGAGCGCCAACCCAGAGTATGACCGGCCAGCGCCATCAAATACGCACCGCGGATCGAGCGAATCTCCCCCAACTCGCCGCGGTCGACGATTTTCTTCAGGTAGCGCACCGCCGGGATGAACTCGTAGGTGAACGCCGTCATGTGCACCTTGCCCGATGCCTCCGCCGCGTCGCGCATCTCTCTCGCTTCTTCGGCGTTGAGGGCCAGCGGCTTTTCGCACAGCACATGCTTGCCGGCGGCAAACGCCGCTAGAGCCATTTCGCGGTGCAGATTGTTAGGCGTGGCGATGACGACCGCGTCGATGTCCTCCCGGGACATCACCTGGCGATAATCCTGCACGATCTCCGGCGCGCCGATGCTCTCCGCGGACTCCTTCGACCTCGAACAGGCCAGCGCCAGTTCGACATCAGGACACAGCCGCAGACCAGCGGCGTGGATGCGGCGGCCGACGGAGCCGCAACCGATTAAAGCAACGCGAACAGGGGACATTCTGCCGATTGTAACGAAGGCTCAGTCTTCGATGACGACCTGTGCGATGGCCGCGCGGCGAGTGTGCGACATCGACACGTGGGCGCGCCGATAACCCATCTGCATGGCCCGGCTCAAAGCGCCTCCCGCCAGACGCAGGGAGGGGCAGCCGTCCGGGCTATTGACGATCTCCAAGTCCTTCCACTGGACGCCTTTGTTCCAACCGGTCCCCAACGCCTTCATGGCCGCCTCTTTTGCCGCGAAACGCGCCGTGTACCGCTCAAAGCGGTTGGCCTTGTCTTCGACGTATTCGATTTCGCGCGCAGTGAAGACTTTGCTCAAGAAGCGCGCGCCATGACGGTCGATGACGAGCCGTATGCGGTCGACCTCTTCCATGTCGATGCCGATGCCCAGAATCACGAGCCTTAGAGATCCTTTCCCGGTGAGGTCAGCGTCAGTTTGCCGTGCTTCACGCCCTTGGTCGCTAGCAATGCATTGGCCAGCTTCTGCACACGCTCCGCCTTACCCTTCAGAGCCAATACTTCCAGGCAATTGTCGTGGTCCATATGCACGTGCATGGTCGACAGAATGATGTGGTGATGGTCGTGTTGGATGTCGAGCAGCTTGTCCGACAACATGCGTACGTGATGGTCATAGACCAGCGTCAGCGAGCCCGCCACAATCGCTTCAGGCTCCTTCCATGTCTCCTGTACCAACTCGTCCCGTATCAAGTCGCGGAACGCCTCGGAACGGTTGGTATAGCCCCTCTGCGCAATTAGCGCATCGAATTTCTCAAGCAAATCCTCGTCAATAGCGACGCCGATTCGAGCCAGCGAACTCATGCTCGGAAGAGTAGCACGACCGCCCTCCGCCTCAGGGGACAGCCACCCTTGGCTGTCCACGATTACCCCCAACCCGCAGTTACTTTCGCCAATCCTCAATCCGCGGACCAACCCGCAACAGAGCCGCAGCCGTGAGGCTGCGGTCCCGCCCGTCGGGGCGGGCCGGAGCGCGAGCATCCCTGAGCGGTCTCGCATCAGCTTCGACGACTCGCGGATTATCGGCCGTAAGTCCGCTGCACGCTGAAACCAACACACTTCACGGTGTTCTGACAGTGCCGTAGCACAATATGCGGATGTCCCGGAAAGCTTTTCGGTCCCGCTCGTCCGCGTTAACTTTTCTGCTCACTTCACTTCTGCCGGAAGATCGACCGTTCCAGGCCACCGCAGTGCAGACACCTCTACATCGGTTGGAAATCGCAATATAACCTTCGAGTTCAGCCCGGCGCTCTTAATGTCCGGAAGTGTAGCGAGCAAGATGTAACGATATGTGACCACGAAACTGGTCGGATCGTGATTCGCGAACTGCCAACTCGTGGCATTCTCCTGTGCCGAACGAGCAAGGGACGGATTACCGCCGTTGTCTTCCACCGCCGCGTCGATGACACGGTGCCCATCGGTGGAGATCTTGACTCTGACGGTGCCCTGAATGTTGGCTGTGTGAGCGCCGATGGGGTATACCGGAGTTGCCGCCGCGATGACCGCCGGCAGCGAGGCTGGCGATGGCTGATCCTGAGCCCGTCCCCCAGCAAGCATCAGCAAGGAACAGGTCATGATTGCCCAGTATCGATTACGTCTTGTCATCGTGTGGTCCCGCTAGTGGAAAACCAGAGACAGGCTACAATTTCCCCTCCGATCGGATGCACGCTGGCGTACCGCCAGACTGTCCTAAGCGAACCCGCCCTTCTTCATCTGATCCTGTATGTAATCGCAAGTCCGCGCCGTAATCGCCATCATCGTCAGCGTCGGATTCTGGCAAGCGATCGACGTCCATCCCGCGCCGTCTGTGACGAAAAGATTCTTGATGTCATGCGTCTGCGCATAGCCATTGAGGACGCCTTTCTTCGGGTCCTCGCTCATGCGCGCCGTGCCGACTTCGTGGATGCACCAGCCCGGCACGGAGACCTCGCCGGTGAGTTGAACGTCCTTGTGTCCGGTCGCTTCTAGCATCTCGGCGGCCTGCTCGCGGGCATCGTTCCACAGCGCCAGTTCGTTGTCGCTCCAGGACATGTTGATGTCGAGGCTGGGGATGCCCCAAGCGTCCTTCTGCGTCGGATGCAACCGGACGTGGTTCTCGTAGCGCGGCAGCGTCTCGCACCAAGCCGTAATGCCGGTCGACCACTCGGCCTGATCGTGTACCGCCTTCTTATAAGAGGAGCCGAAGCCGCTAGCCCCCAAGGCGAAATTCGCATTCGAGTTGCCCTGGAAGCCGTAACCCCGAATGAAGCCGTTCGTGTGCGGGCGGTCGACGTTGCGGAAGCGCGGGATGTAAATGCCCGTCGGCCTGCGCGGCATGCCGTACCAAGGCTTGGCGTCCAACTCAGGCAACTTGCCTGAAGCGCCGCCCTGATAGATGTGATCCATCAAGTAGTGGCCCAGCGCGCCGGACGAATTCGCCATGCCGCCCGGTTCCGAGTTCAGCAGGATGCGCGTCGATTCCAGCGTCGAAGCGCACAGCACCACGACCTTCGCCGTTGCCTCCCGTTCTTCGCGGCTCGTGCGGTTGATGTAGCTGACGCCGGAGGCCAAACCCGTGTTCGCGTCTTTATTGACGCGGCTCACCACGGCGTCGGTGATCAACGTCATGTTGCCGGTCGCCTGCGCCGCTTGGATCGTGGTGAACGGGCTGGAGTAGTAGGAATGCGTGATGCAGCCCTGCTCACACGGTCCGCAATAATGGCACGCCGAACGGCCATTGTGATTCTCGGTGATGATTGCCGTGCGCCCCATGGTCAGCACGCGGTTCATCTTCGTCTTCAGGCGCTCGCGGAAAATCGCTTCGCCGCAGGTAAACTTCATCGGCGGCATGAAGACGGAGTCCGGCAATTGCGGGAGGCCTTCTTCTAGGCCGCTGATGCCGATGTAGCGCTCCACCTTCTCGTAGTAGGGAACCAGATCGCTGTACTGGATAGGCCAGTCGATGCCGAAGCCGTCACGGCTGGCGGCCTTGAAGTCGATGTCTCCAGTGCGATAGCTCTGCCGTCCCCACGAGAGCGAACGTCCTCCGACGACGCGCTGGCGAACCCACCAAAACGGCTTGTCCTTGGGCGTTGTGTAAGGGTTCTTGTTCTCGTCGACGAACCACTTATAGTTGCCTTCGCGAACGGCGTAACACTTGCCCTGGATTGGGCGTGCGCGCGTCAGGTCGGGCGACTTGGGATTCTCCGTGCCGCGATACTTCCAGTCATAAGGCTGGTCGTGCTCGGTGAAGTCCTTCTCTTGGACCATGGGGCCTGCCTCGATCAAGGCGACCTTCAGCCCGGCCTCCGCCAACTCTTTCGCGGCCCAGCCTCCGGTAGCGCCGGAGCCGACCACGATGGCATCGAAGTTCTGCGTGTTACGGTTGACGATTTGCACCGCGGTCATTGTATCAGTGAGCGCGATTTCATCGGCCCCTCTCCCTCAATCTGGGGTCTCTGCGCCCCGTCTAACGACCCCGCCTTTCCCTCAATGCGTAGGTTCAAGCGCAACAGAGCAGCGACCGTGAGGGAGCGTCTTCCGCTGGCCCACTTGACGCGGCATGCTACAAAGGATGTAGAAGATCCCTGGTTGGTCCAGACACGGCCAGGGGCTCCGATGCATCGGGGGCAGTGTTCGGGGCGCGCGGTCAAAGCCAGACGAGCCGCAGCGTAAGAGCGAAACAGAAACTAGGGTCGACCCCAAGACATCTCCGGTTCCCCGCTTGGAAGGGAATCCGCCCGCCGTTCCGGCGGGTTTTCTTGTTTTACGGCAAGAAAGCCCGCCGGGCGTCGGTTTTCCCAGGGAACAGATCCGTGGCCGTCAGGGATCAGTCTCTTCGACACTCCGCCAGCCCAAGGTCCATCTCAGGGCCAACATCCGCCCACACGCGTAAACGGTGGGTCAGCCCTGCTAGGGAACCATCCGGCTATCCCTCGCTCTGGCGCACCGGGATGTCCTCGAAAGGGATCGGTTCGTCCCCGTCCTTTCGCGCCCCGCAAAATCAGTCCCTGAGCATCGAACGCCGCCCGCGAAAATCCGTGCCCGTCCCTTTCCGCGGCCGGGGAGCGGACGATTGATCAGGTATGACCCACTCTTCGCGCTCGGCTAAGATTGACGGCAACTTTTAGCAAGGAGAGCCTTGTTGCAGTCCCAACCACAGAAGACGCAGCGGCCGTCGGACAACAGCATGAAACAGCTTGAATGCTGTTCCGGACGATTGTCTACACACCAGCCGAACCCATCCTTATCACGGACATTGACCGAAAGTATCACGACGCCAGTTGTGGAGCGTGCAAGCTGTTTGGACTCCCCAGAAACAAAATAATCGGCCGCAGACTGGACGACTTCGCCGAGCCCGCCTTTCGCCCTCAACTGGAGGAACTTTGGCGCACTTTCCTCCAGCGCGGTGAACAGCGGGGCGCCTTCCGGCTGGTGGCTTCCGACGGAGGCGTCCGAGAAGTTGAATACACGGCTAAGGGTGATGCACTGCCCAGCCGGCATGTCCTGGCGCTCCACGACAAATCCCGAAAACCCGCGGCGCCGGATTCAGCCGGGGTGAACGATTACGCGCTCTTCTTGTTCGACGCCAAGGGACGGATCCTGACGTGGTACTCCGGAGCAGAGCGCATCTACGGGTTCCAGAGCAATGAGATCGTTGGGGAACTGGTATCTCGCCTTTATCCAGACCAGGAAACCCGGAGTGTCGAGCTACAACAAGAGTTAGCGCGAACAGCGCTCAAGGACACTTCGGCAACGAAGGCTGGCATAGGAAGAAGGACGGTTCGCGATTTTGGGCGATCGTGCTTACGCTGGCTCTGCGAGGGGAACAAGGGGGTTGCAGGGTTTTGCGAGGGTAGTGCGGGACTTCAGCATGCGTCACGCGGCAGAGGAGAAGTCGCGGCACCAGGGTTTGCGCCTCATGAAGCGCGCCGAGGAATCGACCGTTGCGGGTTTGGTGTCGGGCGAGTTCGACCAGATTACAGAGGCGAACGACGCGTTTCTCCACATGGTCGGATATAGCCGCGACGACCTTGTTGCAAGCCGGCTGTATTGGCCGGATCTCACTCCGGCGGAGTACCTGCATCTGGATGAAGAGGCCCTTGAAGAAGGCATGCGGTATGGAGCCTGTACTCCTTTTGAGAAGGAATTCGTCTGCAAGGATGGAGCACGGGTCAGGGTGTTGGTGGCGATCGCCGTATTGAATCTATCCCCGTTTCGTTGGCTCACCATAGTGCAGCCCATTATCGGCGCTGAGTGGGCGGATACGATCGACGAGGCCGAAGGGACCGACAACTTTGAGGAGATTGTCGGTGGAAGTACAGCCCTGAAGCGCGTCTTGCTACAGGTGGAAACCGTGGCCCCTACGGATGCGACCGTGCTGATTCTCGGCGAGACCGGTACGGGAAAGGAATTGATCGCACGCGCCATTCACCGATTGAGCCATCGCAAGCGTCAACCTTTCATCACCTTGAACTGCGCCGCCATTCCAGCCGGGTTGCTGGAAAGTGAATTGTTCGGCTATGAGAGAGGAGCCTTCTACCGGCGCCTAAGCGGAAGGTCGGTCGGTTTGAGATGGCGCATCGGGGAACTCTGTTTCTGGATGAGGTGGGCGACATCCCGTTGGATCTACAGCCAAAATTGCTGCGGGCCTTGCAGGAGAAGTCGTTTGAGAGGTTGGGCAGCACCGGGAGCATTCCTATCGACGTCCGGATCCTGGCGGCAACCAACCGGAATCTGACCCAGATGATGACAAGATAAGCTCTTTCGAAGCGATCTTTACTACCGGTTGAAAGTGTTCCCGATCACGCTCCCTCCCTTGCGCGACCGCCCCGAGGACATACCTGTACTCGCTCGATACTTCACCAGAAAGTACGCCGCGGAAGTGGGCAAGCGGATCGAAGAAATTCCGTCGGACACAATGCGAGCGTTGGTGACTTGGTCCTGGCCCGGGAATGTACGGGAGCTGGCGAACATCATTGAGAGGTCAGTGATCCTTTCGCAGGGCCCCACGCTCCGGGTTCCCTTGGCTGAGCTACGCGCCGATATCGTCGAAACTCCCGAGGGCACCCTAGCGGACATGGAACGCGAATACATCATCCGCGTTCTCCGAGAGACCGGAGGCGTGGTCAGCAGGGCAGCCGCCCGTCTCGGCGTACCGCGCACAACTTTGAACGCACTGATGAAGAAGCTAAGGATCTCACGCAAGGATCTTTAGCCTCGTTCGGATAGAGCGTGGCGAGAGTCTTCGCCGGGACCCCTGAAGACCATACCCGGAAGGACTAGAGAGATGGAGGGCTTTCTTGCTGTGACTGTGAGGCGACGAACTGCGTGTGCTCTCTTGCTCTGGCTCATCGCGGTGTCGCTAGCAGTGGCAGCGGCGCCGTGGCAGCCTGAGGTTTCAGACACGCCTGAATTAGACGCCGGTTTCCGCCTGCTTTATGAACTGAAGCCGGATGAAGCTCGCGCGAAGTTCGCTGCTTGGCAGGCGTCCCATCCGCAGGACCCTCTCGGGAGCGCCGCAGAAGCGGCGAGCTACCTATTCGAGGAGTGCTACAGGCAAGGCATCCTGACTTCAGAATACTTTTTGGACGACAAGCGCTTTCTCGGCGAGGTGCCGATCAAACCGGATCAGGACCTGCGCGACGCCTTCTTCGCCGCGGACTTCCGGGCGCAGGACGCGGCACGGCTTGCATTGGAGAGGGACCCGGGAGATGTGAACGCCTTGTTCGCCATGACACTGAGCCTCGGTATGCAGGCCGACTATGCCAGTTTGATCGAGAAGCACCAACTCGAAAGCCTCGCCATGATCCGTGGTGCAGACAAGTTTGCCAAGCGACTATTGGCCGCCAACCCGAACGCCGCCGATGCGCACCTCACGCTCGGCGCCGCGAATTACATCATCGGCAGCCTGTCGGTATTCAAGCGATTCCTTCTGCGCCTCAAGGGAATCAGCGGCGATAAGCGAGAGGGCATCCAACAGCTTGAGATCGCTGCCGCCCGTGGACGTTTCCTGCGGCCCTTTGCGAAGATACTCCTGGCGATGGCGGCGCTCCGCGAGAAGAGGGTTGCCTTGGCACGCATCCAACTGACAGAGCTCGTCGCGGAGTTTCCGCAGAATCCACTCTTCGTCCGTGAGCTGGCCAAGCTTGATGCGGCTGGGCTCGATGCTTCTCCTGACACCGCCGTCTCACGTCCCGATTCTTCGCCGCAGGAGTTAGTCCCCCGGGCGCCTGCCAACGAGCCCTCTGAATTGGGCTATAGCGGCCAATAAGGGCTGTCGGCTCAAGCGGTAAACGCAACACGGAAAAACCCGCCACGGGTCAGCCGGCGACCCCTCCCTTCAAGGCAGGAGCCGCAGCAGCGCCGGCAGAGGGGTGGTCAGCAACAGCGCTAACGCCGCGGCCAGCGAGAAGCTGAGCCCTCGAATGGGCGCGATGCGGAGTAGGGCTAGCCACTCGTCCCATAGCGGCGTCTCGGTGGCGTCCAACCAGGCCATTACTTGGTTCTCCATGCGGGCGCGCGCGGCAGGAGAGGGCTCTAGGGCTTGCCATGCGGTGATGAGATCGTCTTCGGTCATTTCAGCAACTCCTCCAATCTCGCGCGGAGCGACGCTCGTTGACGCTCACAGATCTTGCGGACGTTGGCTGGGCTCAGACCCAGCGCGGCTCCCACCTCGGACGCATCGAGTTCCGCTCCGTATCGCAGCGCGACCACCTCGCGATCCCGCACATCCAGTTCGGACAGGGCCACGAGCAGCGCCCGGCGGTGGCGCGCCTGGTCGATATCCGCGTCTAGGTCTTCGTCGCTCCCTGTTTCTGGGAGTTCGCCTGTGTCCGTGAGTTCCGGTCGACGACGGCGAAAGCGGCGGCGCGCCGCGTTGCGCGCCACCGTCATCGCCCAGGCCGCAAAGCGCACGCCCTCACGGGGGCGATAGTGATCCAGCGACGTCAGCACAGTCAACATTGCGTCTTGCGTCGCGTCCTCGGCGTCCGCCGCGTGAGCGAACATCGGGCGCACCGTGCGGTAGACCCGATGTACCAACTGTTGGTAGATGTGCTGAGCCGCGATGCGATCCCCGTCGCGAGCCAACGCCACCCAACGAAGCAACTCCTTTTCAGCCAGCGGTTCGGGGGAGTCCCCGAACCGCTGCGAGAGGAGCACAAAGACGTCCCGCAGCGTAAGCGGGGCGATGTGCGCTATCGCGCTGGCCATCAGCCGCGCGCCTCCGCTAGGTAGCCGAGCGTCCACACCGAGGAGCGGTACGTGCCGACCGTGCCGGCTATGCCCAACGCGATAGGCAACGCCAGCACACCGCCTGCCACCGCGGCCGGCGCCGCGCCCGCGGTGAAGTAGAGCGCGGCCGCGATGCCGCCTACGGGCAACAGGGCGAGCAGGCCCACGAGGGTCACGCCCGCCTGCCCCACGGCCATCGCGACGATCAACTTGAGTCCGGTGAGTATGCGGCCGTGCAGAAAGAGACGGGCCTTGCGGATCGCATCGATAGCCTGACGGTTCTCAAGGACGGCAATGCGCAACGCGAATGCGTACGAGAGATAGAGTGTGATCAGCCACGGCACTGCGACCAGAACCGCAGGGACCGCGAGTAACGCGGCCGCCAGCTTGGGGATCGAGCCAAGAGCCAAGAGCCAAGCGGGCGCGGCGAGCAGCGCGACGCTGAACAGAGCAGCGCCGAAGACGAGAAGCTTGAGGCGTAACACAACGCCGAAGTGCGCCCATCCCAAGCGCATCCCCTCGCGAACAGTCATATCCCCCCGCGAGACGCCCTCGATGAGGGCTCCCTCGCTGATGATGTTCATAAGCATCGTCCCGATGGCGACGGCTGCCGCTGCGATCATGACGCCAATGAGCCAAGCAGGAAGATGGGCTTCACCGCCGCCGGAGCCGGCCCCGCTGCCAGAGCCCCCCGCACCCCCGCCCCCGCTGCCGGCGGCGGCCACGAAGAGCCCAAAAATCCACCACGCCTTGCGATTCCACGCCAATCGCGCGCTGTCCTTGATGACCTGAAGCACTTCCATACTTTCTCCTATTTGCTCGGGGCCCTTGGGGTCGCATCCGAGTCTCTATGAGACGAAAGCCGGTGAGGAGGCGAGGTGTGACAAAGGTGCAGGTGTTCGTGGATAGCCAAGCGCGGCTGTACCTTCTGGCTGCTCCTAACTTAAGATTCGCTCATGTATGAACAACGCGATTAGCCGCTGCTGCCGAGGCGGGAGCTTATCGGCAGGTTGGTTTCCTGGCTCGGATGGTGCGGCGTATGGCGACGAGTGCGGTGGGGGAGCCCAAGCTGCGGTAGGATAGCGCTCTATGCGTCCAAACACTTTGCGTGCTCTGTTGAAGGCCGAGAAGCCGACTCTTTGTACTCGTCTCTATACGATTTCGCCCAGTATGGTGGAGGCGGCCGGGCATACTGGCATGTTCGACTACCTCGAATTCGCGGCCGAGTATGTGCCCTGGGACCTTGAGGGGCTCGACAACTTTTGCCGCGCCCTGGAACTCCACAACATGGGCGGCATGATCAAGATCGACAACGAGTTTGAGAAGATGCTGCCGCAGAGGGCTTTCGGCTCCGGCTTCCAAAGCATTCTTTTCGCCAATGTCGGGAACCCGGAGGAGGCCAAGGAATGCATTGCGGCGATTCGTCCGACGACGCCCGAGGGCGGCGGCAAGTATGGGGTGATCAACCGCCGCAATACGTGGATGACGTACGGCACCGGGCCGGAGACGGTGAATGCGCTGAACGACATGGTCGCGGCGTTCATGATTGAGAAAGACACGGCGGTCGATACGCTGGAAGGCATCCTAGAAGCCGGCGCCGAGTTCATCCAGTGGGGCGGGGCGGACTACTCGTGGTCTGTCGGCAAGCCCGGCCAGCACCTGTCGCCGGAAGTGAAGGCGGTGGAGAAGCGGGTGCTGGAGACGTGTCTAAAGGCGGGCGTCCCGCCGCGGGCGGAGATACGCAGCGTCGACCAGGCCAAGTATTACCTGGATATGGGCGTGCGGCATTTTTCGCTGGGCACGGACTTGGTGATTCTGTACGAGTTCTGGAAGAAGGGGGGGGAAGCGTTGCGGAAGGAGATGGAGGGGTAGCGCCTAGGCGGGACCTGTCCGTTTGGGGTCCGTGGGCGTCCGTGAGATGGCCGCTCGGGACCGGGGATGTCCGCCAGATGGCCGCCAATGTCCGCGCATGTCCGCTGATGTCCGCGTTGAATTGCCGGCAAGCCGTGTGTTTGTAGTGACTTGATTGATTTCGGAGCGGAAAGAGCGGACATTTCGGTCGCCAACGACAAAGGCCCGCTGCTTGAGCGGGCCTTTCTGCTTTCAGGGTAGCAAGCGGGTGCAAGGGCTCATGAAGGGAGATAACGGGATCGTGGCCTCTGTGTGGATTCGAACTATACGTGGGGGGACAGTCCACCTAGGGACAGTCCCCGGCGGGCATTGGGAGCTGGTTTCGGATAGGCTAGATCTTCGATAAGAGGTAAACCGATGGGAACAGATCGACGTACTTTCCTGTGTGCAGCGGGCGCTTCGCTAGTTCTTGGCGCCACAGGAGCGTGGCCTGCGGCGGCGCAGAGGCCGCAGATGCCGCCTCCATCTTTTCCCAATGTGCCGAATCCTTTGGAGGGCGACGTCGAGGTCATCGCGAGCGGCTTTGTCTGGTGCGAAGGTCCGGTGTGGCTGGGCGGCGAGGATGGAATTCTGCTCTTCTCCGACGTGAAGGGCAACGCGGTCTACGGATGGGACGGCAAACAGGCGACTCCGTTCCGGGCGCCGTCCGGCTTCCAGGGCTACCCGATTCCTTACACGCTTCAGGAACCTGGCTCGAACGGTCTGGCGCTGGGCCGCGGCGGTTTGCTGCTCGCCGACAGTGGAGGTAGAGCCCTCACGCGGGTGGACCTCTCGACGCGCGAGCGGACGGTGATTGTCGACAACTACCAGGGGAAACGCTTCAACAGCCCGAACGACATGGTGTTGTCGCGTACCGGCGACATCTATTTCACGGATCCGCCTTTCGGCCTGGCGGGCGTGCAGAATTCGCCGGTTCGCGAGATGTCGTACACGGGCGTCTTCCGCGTGACGCCGGATAATACGGTGCACCTGGTTAGCGATAAGCTGTTTCCGAACGGCATCGCGTTGTCGCCGGACAACAAGATTCTCTACGTCACGGACTCCACGGGCTGGGTTGCGTTCGATCTCGGCGCCGACGGCATGCCGACCGGGCAGCGGCTGTTCGTGGCCAGCGAAAAGGTGCAGGGCGCGCGCGGCGACGGCATGAAAGCCGACGCTGCCGGCAATATTTGGACGAGCGGACGCGGCGGAATCTACGTCTTCTCGCCGCAGGGCGAGCACATTGGCTTTGTGCCGATCTCGGGGCGTGTTTCGAACTGTGCATTCGGGCCTGGCAAGTACCTTTACGTCACGAATGACCACCAGGTTGTGCGCGGCAAGATTCGGGCTGATTTTGCTGGGGGGATGCCGATTCGCTACTAAGGGCGAGGGTGAGTGTGTGAACTTCCCGAGTCAAAAGTGGTCGTTGTCCCCACTTTCTTTCGGATCTGAAGCTGAGACCGCGAGGCCGTCCGCGTCGTAAACTCATGGCGCGAGCGGCAGGTGCGAGATAATTGGGGCTGTCCCGTTTTTCCAATGAATTGATCGGCTTGCGACAGAAACTACTCGGGGCTCGCACTAGTGGAGAAAGACGTAGATTGCAACGTGATATCAACGAACGAGAAGCAGACAAAGACTATCAGTCCGTGTCGGACCAGTTAGAGCTTATCTTTAAATCAGAGCAGTAGTTATGGGTAGATACGTCAGAACGAGCATGGTTGCTATTGGGATGGTATGTGGCTATGCGCTTCATGTGATGACGGTATTACTAGGGGGAGGAATTCTTTTTCTTCTGGGAGATGTATCTAAGCCATTTTTTTCTTGGTACGCCGGAGCCGGTGTAGCGGATCGAGAGATTGTTGCCTTAACGGGATTGGTCCCAGTCCTCTTGATCGCAATGGCTATCTCGAAGGATCGGCGAGCATTGGCGGCCGGGCTCGTTGTCTTCACTATTTTCTATCTGTGCTTTACTGTAGGATGGTACGTGTCGTGGGCGCTGGAGTGATCACTCGAAAGAAGTGGAAGAAGCGGGGACATCCAGACCCTACTTCTTGGAGCGCGGAGCTGATAGCACAATTGCTAGCGCAACCGTGCGGCGAACAACTCCGTTAACGGCGGGCTGTCTTTGGCTACGCCGACGGCGACGAGCGCCTACACGGCTTCGACCAACCGGCTGACCTCTTCTTGGGCCAACTACGACGCGGACGGCAACATCAGTGCGTTCGTCAAGTCGGGCTACGAGTGGTCGGCGTTCTACGACGCGGAGAACAAGCAGCGCTTCTACTGCGACGGGACGACGGCGGCGTGCAGTTCGTCGAACGACACGGCCGAGTACGTGTACGACGGCGAGGGCAACCGGGTCAAGAAGATCGCCTCCAGCGAGACGACGACCTACGTCTACGACGCGTTCGGGCGGCTGGCGGCGGAGTACTCGACGGCGGGGCCGAGCGGGACGGCGGGCAGCTACTTCCGTACGACCGACCACCTGGGCTCGACGCGGCTGGTGACCGACGGCTCGGGCGCGGTCTACGACCGGCGCGACTTCTTCCCAGACGAAATTGGGACAGCCTCAATTTAGCCGATTGACGGAGGCGGAGTTGTGCTGAGAAGATAGCGGGCGTCTTGCCGCGGATCGCGCGCGTGGTGGCGGTGGCTGTACCGCATCACGTTACCCAGCGGGGCAGCAACCGCCAACAAGTTTTCTTCTCCGACGCCCAGCGGCGCTTCTATCTGACGCTTTTGGCCGAGCATGCGGAGCGCAATCGGCTGACCGTTTTGGGCTACTGCCTGAT
>CAWDWB010000008.1:0-68800 GCA_963805925.1 uncultured Acidobacteriota bacterium | reverse complement strand
AGCAGGTTCAACCGCTTGTTGTCTTCGTCGTACGGAAAGACCGACGTCAGTTTTCGAACTCGTATCTTCAGACAATCACTCACAGGCAGCCGTTTTCCTCCCATTCGGTTTGCGCCCATGCATTCTTACACGCTGGCTGCGGATTTTATCGACGCCTTGTCGGTAAGGCAGGAGAGACAGTCGCCCGAGTCGGCGATTTCCATGCCTCAAAAGACGGCGAAGGCGGCGCATTCGCTCGAATCCGTTCGCGCGGCAGGTTTTCCATTCCTAAAAGACGGGACGCTCATCCCAAGCGCCCCGGCGGAGGTAAACTGGCGTCGTCGTGAACAGACGCGGATTCTTCCAGCGCGGAGCCGCCGGGCTGATTGCCTTTGGCTCGGTCGGCTCGAGCCAAGCCGTCGAGACCGAATCCCGCACCTACGTCTACAAGAAGGTCGGCGATCTGGAGATCCGCGCTGACATCCACAGGCCGGCGGGAGACGCGGTCCGTCCCCGTCGCCGTCTGGATTCACGGAGGAGCGCTGATCAACGGCGGGCGAGAGGCTGTTCCCGCAAGGCTAAAGGAGCTGCTCATCGGGGCAGGCTTTGCGGTCGTCTCGATCGACTATCGACTCGCTCCGGAAACCCGGCTTCCGGAGATTATCGAGGATGTCGAGGACGCTTTCCGCTGGATCCGTCGCGATGGCCCCGATCTGTTCGCAGTCGATCCGAATCGTCTGGCGGTGTTGGGCGGCTCGGCGGGCGGCTACCTGACTCTCACGTCCGGATACCGCGTGCGGCCTCGACCGAATGCGCTGGTCTCGTTTTGGGGCTACGGCGACCTGATCGGCGAGTGGTACAGCTCGCCGAGCCCGCATGAGCGTCATCGTCGGGTCGTGATGACGGAGGAAGAAGCGTTGGCGCAGGTCAGCGGACCGCCGATTGCAAACGCCGCGGATCGCGAAGGCAGACGGGGGAGCGTTCTATCAGTACTGCCGCCAGCACGGGATTTGGCCGCAGCAGGTATCAGGATGGGATCCCGGGAAGGAGGCCGAAAAGTTCTTCCCGTACATGCCGCTCAAGAACGTGACGGCCGACTATCCGCCGACGCTGCTTGTCCACGGGACGGCTGACACGGATGTTCCCTACGAGCAGTCGCAGATGATGGCGGCCGAGTTTGACAGGCGCGGCGTCGAGCATCGGCTGCTGACGGTCGAAGGCGCGGAACATGGGCCTGCGGGGGCGGCGGAAGACGCCAAAGAGAACGCCTACGCGTCGGCGCTGCGAGTTTGTGAAAGACCATGTAGCGACAAACGACGCTCGCTCGCCGCGCTGACTTGCCGCATTAATCGAGGCACCATGTTGTCGCGTCGAGTCTTCCTAGCCGCAGCCGCCTTCGCAACCGTCGCCCAGGGCGCGGATTTCCCCGTCTTGCCCTACGAGGCAGACCCGAAGGCAGTCGGCGGAGCTTGGGCGAATCGAACTTGAGAAGCGCAAGAGCGCCTGCGCCTGCTCGTCAAGAATGACCTGCAGCCGGGTCTCGACGGCCGCACAGGGAGGAAGCTCACCGCCCCGGTGCGAGACCATGACGCGCCCGCGAGAATCAGGATCGTAGAGAAGCGGACGCGAACAACGGTCATATAATCGCCCACGGATTGCCGTCGAACCCGAGCCAAGGCCATGCTCATCGCGGAGGCCCATCAGCCATGACCGACGCCCAACGCGTCGACCTGCGCTCTCGTCCCGAAGTCCGCCGCGACCTCATCCTCGGCTTTTCCGCTCTGGTCGCCGGCTTGCTGCTCAACACGGCCATCGACGACCTTCTGACCCCGTTGCTGGCCCTACATCTGCCGCCGCACGTGGCGTTCTACATCGGCGGAACCTTGACTGCTTGCGTTGTCGCCGCCGTCGGCGTCTACGTAGGCTGGAACGGAACAGGCCTCATCCTCACGCGAAAGGCGTTGAAGGCTCAGGACGACGTCTCATCACCCGGTGACAGCCTGCGCAACGGGCTCAAGCGCCACCCGCTCCGGACGCCCTACCGGTTCTGCGCCGTCGCCGCCGTGCTGTTCTCCGCCGGACTCGCCTTGGGCGTCTGGCGGTCCCTCGGCGGTCTGCTGATGATCGGCGCGATTTTCCTCGGCTGTCTGCTGCGAAGCGCAAAGTCCGGCGGACATCCGCGATTTACGTTCCTAAAAAACGGCAGCTTGAAAGCCTAAGGCAGTTCCCACGCTCCCGCCCGCACCGGCTTGCGGCGGAGGAGATTTTCTACCTCCCAAAAGACCGCGTCAGAGCAGGTGATCGTTCAGCGGCTGTGGGTGCGCAGTTACGGGCTCATTGCCGGATTCGTCGAGGAGCGCAGGCGCCGATCGAAGCAACACGTTAAGAAGTCAGACTTTGACTCGTCATCGGTTCATAGGAGATCGAACGGCGTCACGATCCCGGAGAAAATCGATGGGTCTGGGTCGTGGTATGCCAGCAGAATTGGATCACGCCCCAACACTTTGAGGGCTTCCGCCAATGACTCGTCGTCTGGGATAGGCTCAACCTCCATGGGTCGGCATTTCGGGAATGCTTCTGCCAGGGTCATCGACGGACGCTTTTTCCTCTCCTTCCCATCTCTCTCCGAACCGAGGAAGATTGCGATATTCGCATCCGAAACGCTGGCCGGCGTTTTTCTGCTTGCTCCAATCCACGACCATGTCGTCAAACTTCTCCGACGCAGGCTCGGGGTCGCAGGTGTCCATCGGATCGGCCTCACCCACGGAGAGGTGTGCGTTTCACAATGCGAAACACGCTGCCCAAATGGCTTGACAGATATATCTTTCAACTGATAGAAAAAGCCGCCGGCGATCGATCGTTGACAGTGCTCGGCGTCGCCGAACAAGGGAAGGTTAATCGCAGAAATATCTACAGTGGAGGGTCGCATGAAAAGTCTTTTTGTCGACGGTAAACTTACACTCGTAGCCTTTACATGTGTCGCGTTTTCTCTCTTCTCCCCGACAAGTTCTGCGCAAGAATTTCGCGCGACTGTCCAAGGAACCGTTTCTGACAACAGCGGGGGGGCAATCCCGGGAGCGGCGGTGACGCTGGTCAACAATGCAACAGGCGTAGAGAACCGGACGACGACGAATGCCAGCGGCCTGTACGTATTCCAGTTTTTGCAACCTGGTCGCTATAAACTTTCGACAACGAGCGATGGCTTCAAAACGCAGGTGCAAGATGGGATTGTACTCAGTCTCGGACAGAACCAGCGTATCGACGTGACTCTCGAACTAGGCGCCGTTACGGAAACGATCGAAGTCTCAGGAAACGTGAGTCTGATCCAGACGGAGGAGTCGTCGTCAGGCGCCACCATCGAAGCGGACATCAAGGACAACCTGCCGCTCAAAGGTCGCAGCAGTCTCTTCATGTTTACGCTCGCTCCCGGCGTCGTCAACAATCGATACGGCGAGGACACCAGACCGAACGACACGATCACGAACGTCTTGTTCTCGGCAAACGGTTCTCCTGTGGCTTCGGGCGACGTCTCCGTGGACGGCGCGATCAATACTGTCAATGTGAACCGTGCCGTCAATATCTCGCAGTGGGTACCGGCGGTCGACGCAGTCGGCGAGTTCAAACTGCAGACGGGAATCTTGCCGGCCGAGTATGGACGCTCGGGCGGAAGCTTTATGAACATCGTGATTAAGACCGGAACCAACGAGTTCCATGGATCCGTTTACGAGTACTTTCGAAATTCGTACCTCGATGCGAATACGTTCTTCGGTCGCGGACAAGGCCAAGACTTAGCCGCATTTGGAGCCAACACGTACGGGGCCACTGTCGGCGGCCCGATCGTGAAGAACAAGAGTTTCTTCTTTTTCAGCTACGAGGGCGCCCGCGAAGGCAATGCCCTGAACGTACGACGGAGCGTGCCGACCACTCTGATGCGCCAGGGGGACTTCTCTGAGTTGGGCGGTCGTCCGATCTATGATCCGTTTTCCGTGGCTACGGTCAACGGCGTCTCCACGCGAAATGTATTTGCGAACAATTTCATTCCGGAAAGTTTACGCGACCCCGTCGGGCGGAACATCCTCTCGTATTATCCCGACGCCAATACGACGCCGCCCAACCCCGATCAGCCATGGGTCAACAACTTCACGTTCTCGGGCAAGTGGCCCCGCAACTACGATTCATACGTAGCCAAGGTAAATCACCAATTCAACTCGTCATGGAACATGTTCCTGCGCTACAACCAGGGCACAGGCCAATTGATCTTTCCACATGAGTTCGACGGCATCGCAAGCCCGGGACGCAACGTTGTAGACAGGCCTCATCAAGGGTTTTCGATGGGAAACACCTTTGTCATCAACCCGAGCACTACAATGGATATCCGGCTCGGCTACTCCTGGGGTAAAGAACAACGCCGGCCGTGGTCGGAAGGCTTCGATCTATCATCTCTCGGTTTTAGCCCGAACTTCGTCAATGACGTGCAGAGCGCCGCATTCCCGAGGGTCAGCGCTTCCGGCTTCATCAACCTCGCGAATAGTGAATATCTCGAGCAACCGGGCTACACCTGGTCACTCCAGCCTAGCGCTTCGCTGGTGCGAGGCAGGCACCTGATCAAGATAGGATTCGAAGGCCGCCTCCTGTACGGTAACTTCTTTAGCAATGGGACGCCTGCGGGCAATTTCAGCTTTAGCAACTCGTGGACGAACGGCCCGAGCGCCACAACGCCGTCGTCCAGCAGCGGCTTCCCGATCGCTTCCATGTTGGTGGGGTTGGGCGGCGGAGATATTCCCACGGCTTCAGGCGTTTCCATCCTGAATAAGTACTATGCGGGCTATGTGCAGGACGATTACAAAGCCAGTTCAAAGCTCACTTTGAATCTCGGCTTGCGTTATTCTTATGAAGCGCCCAGTACGGAACGCTACAACCGAGCCACACGGCAGTTCTGCTACGCCTGCGCCAGTCCGCTACAGGTTCCTGGAATGGACCTCAGGGGCGGCTTAACTTTCGTGGGTATCGACGGAAATCCGCGCGCGATTTATGATGCGGATAAGAACAACTTCGCGCCTCGCATTGGAATCGCGTATCGGCTCCGCGACAACCTCGTTCTGAGGACCGGCTACGCTCTCTACTACATTCCCGTGATCGGCAGTGTTCTGTCGCCAGGGTTCGACTCGGATACGCCATGGGTAACCAGTCAGGATGGCGTTACCCCGCTGAACACATTGCAGGACCCCTTCCCCAATGGACATTTGCCGATTACCGGCAGCTCCGAAGGGCTCTTGACCCGAGTTGGGCAAAGTGTCA
Source organism: uncultured Acidobacteriota bacterium (assembly GCA_963805925.1). Classification (GTDB taxonomy): domain Bacteria; phylum Acidobacteriota; class Terriglobia; order Bryobacterales; family UBA6623; genus CAMPKL01. Next base: position 63,523 of record CAWDWB010000008.1, on the reverse strand, counting down.
CATTCCTAGAGCCGCAGGACCGAACCCCGATGTTCCACACTTGGACCTTCAACATCCAACGCAGCTTTTCGGGACAAGGTCTGATTGAAGTGGCTTATGTCGGCAGTCGCGGCATCGACCTTGCTACGGATCAGGCTCAAACGGGCTTCCGGGAAAACATCAACCAACTGCCGCCGCAGTACTTGACGATGGGAGCAGCCTTGAACGAAAGCGTTGACAATCCGTTCTTTGGGCTTATCGAATCGGGAGCGCTCGCTGGCCTGAAGGTGCAACGGAAGCAACTCTTACGGCCGTTTCCTCAGTTCTTAGATATACTTCGCGATTCGCCCGCGTATGGGAATAGCGCCTACCACGCCCTGCAGGCGAAGTATCAAAAGCGCATGGCGAGTGGCCTAACCGCGTTAGTTTCTTACACGTGGTCTAAGAATATGGGTGATATTTTCTCGCCGCAAAACAACTACGACCGCCAGGCTGAGAGGTCAATCAGTTCATTCGACGCCACTCATCGGCTTACTACGACGTTTGCCTATGAAATGCCATTCGGCAGAGGTCGAAAGTATTTGAACGGCCTAAATGGGGTGACTGACGCGTTTGTGGGGGGCTGGCAGATTTCGATGTTCAATACTTTCCAATCAGGCTTCCCTCTGGGCTTTTCGACGTCTCCGTCGACGATCTTCGGCGTCGGTGAAGGGGCTCAAAGACCGAACGCCGCCGGCGATCCTCAAAAGGGTATATCCGGCGGCATCGGAGATCGCCTCGACCGCTACTTCAACGAGGATGCGTTCGCGCAGCCTGCCAACTTCACGTTTGGCAATCTGTCGCCCCGGATCAGTTCTTTGCGCACCCCGGGGATGAACAATTTCAATCTGACGCTTGCGAAGAAAGTGAAAATCGGCGATACCGCGCAGGTTGAATTCCGCGTTGCTTCGTACAACCTCCTGAACCATCCGGTTTTCAGCGGGCCTAACACGACTCTCGGAAATGTAGGGTTTGGCACGATTAACAATACGGCCAACCTGCCTCGGCAGACGGAGTTCATGCTCCGGATTACCTACTAGACCGAAGTGTAGAACGATGACAGGCCCCGCCGGGGCGAATCCGCGTGGCGGCCTTTCAACAGGTCACAAAGGTCTAAGTGTGAAGAGGAGGGCGGTGAGGATGAGTTTCCGGGAGTACGAAAGTCGCGATTTCGCCTTCATTTTGGGCCATTCGGAGAGATTTATCAGCTCGCCGAAGAAGGGCTCTGCTTGGAATCTGTGTTGAGCCAGGTCAACGAGAAGGGTCCCGCGCAGGAACAGAAGGAGATCGAGGATGATGAAAGTTAGCAGGCGTTCGGCCATAGAGCGCCTTATAGCTCTCTATGGGGCGCAGCAGGTGTTAGGCGCGCAGCAGGTGGGTACGAATGTATCCGACCTTCCGACAGATGACGCGTTGCTCAAGCCGGTCAACGTCATGGAGTTCGGGGAGCTAGCTCGCAGGAACCTTGATCCGGCGGCCTGGGATTACCTGGAAGGCGGCGCTGAGGAGGAGGCTGCGCTTCACGACAATTTGGCCGGCTACAAAAACATCATTCTCCGCCCAAAGGTGCTGACGGGCGTCGGTAATATCGACACGTCCCTCAAGTTGTTCGGACTCAAACTGGACTACCCGATCATGCTGGATCCGGTTGGAGGCAAGACCTGCTTTTGGCCCGATGGCGAGATCGTAAGCGCCGAAGCCGCCGCCAACCAGAAAGCACTGATGGTGAGCGCCGGAATTTCGGAATTGACATCGAAGGGCAAGGGACCGGCCAATTTTTATCTGACCACTCGTTTAGGGAATACGGAATCGAGCAAGGCGATGGTCATGCGGGCCGAAGACCAAGGCGCCTCGGCCATCGTTTTCACCATCGACATCTTTTTCTATCCTCATAAATATCAAAACTGGCGCAACTATTTCGACAGAAGTTGGTGCGGTCCGGGAGTGCCGGAGCGAGATGCCTTGGGCCGCTTACCCAGGACGGCTCATCCGGAACGAGAACATCTAGCGAACTGGCAGTTGGATGCGAATCACCCTCCGACGCCAACGTGGGACGACGTCAGGGAACTGGTATCGCTGACCAAATTGCCCGTCGTCATCAAGGGCATCCTCACCAAAGAAGCAACGGAGCAGGCGATCGCGGCGGGTGCGAAGGGAGTCATCGTCTCGAATCACGGCGGTCGCCAGTTGGATCAAGTGGGCGGCACGATCGAAGCGTTGCCCGAAGTTGTTGAAGGTGCAGCCGGCAGAATCCCGGTAATGTTGGATGGCGGCATTCGCCGTGGAACCGACGTGATCAAGGCCCTCGCTCTGGGCGCTAAGGCGGTTCTGATCGGCAGACCGTATGCTTATGGATTGTCGGCATTCGGCGGGCCGGGCGTTGAACGGGTGCTGCAGATTCTTCGCTCTGAGCTCGTCAACAACATGGGCTTGTGCGGCGTCGGAAGCTTGAGAGAGATTGATCGTTCTCTGGTACGCATTCGGTCGTAAGAATGGGCTGGAGTATTCGGTTTTCGATTCAAATTCTGGCCGTAGCCTTGCTGACTGGGCTCCCAGGGGGAGCTCAGTCAGACTCGCCTGCTCACATTTTTCGACCGACGCCCAACGCTATCGTTGAGCCGGGGCCGCTAAACGTCGTGGCTCGAGGTTCTTCTTCGGCGGTGATGCTGGTGGATGGTAACGCTCTCGAAATGGAGCGGCCGGGACCACTGGCTCTGGCAGCGACGATTAGCCCTTCGGCGGGGCTCCATGAGTTGCTGCTCCGCGATGGGGACGTTGAGGAGCGCGTGGCGTTTTTTGCGGGCGACCCGTCCGCGGCAGCGCAGCTCGGTGAGGAGTGGAAGCCGTTCCGCGCGCATCCGCCGCCTGCTCTGGGTGCGCCTTGCACCACGTGTCATGAAGTGCGGGACGGGAAGTGGGACTTCGTAGGCGGAAGCATCGCTTCGAACTGCTTTCAGTGTCACGATGAAGGCGGATTTGCGAAGGTGCATACGCATGAGCGAGGTGTACTATACAGTTGCGCAATGTGCCACATGCCGCACGGTTCGACCGAGGCAAAACATTTGAAAATGTCGGTGGAGAGCGCCTGCACGCAATGTCATTTCTAGCTTCATCAAAGTTGGATAAGAGGCCGTAAGCCTTTGAAATAGCGAGTTTAAGGGCGGCGCCGCCTGCGCGAGACAGCAGTCCGCGCTCGAACGGCTGAATCGGATCAGCGGCAAAGCTCGCGCGGGCGGCGGAAGACTTCGCTGCCGCCTAACTGCCCTGCTGCCGGAAAGATCCAGTCCGACCGGCGCCGCCGGTAGCCGAGTCCTACAACTCCGCGGGCTCGGGCCCTTTGCCGCGTCCCCTTTGCCGGTTATAATCCCACGATGGAAAAAGCCGTCGCGCCAGGAACGAGCATCGTTATGGTAATAGCGATCGGCGCCGCTATCGGAGCCGCCCTGCATCAGATTGGCTTGGGGGTCTCCCTAGAGAATATGGAGTGACCTGTCCAACCGCGTCTGTCGCGGATTACGCTTCAGGCGAAGCCACAGATGCGCAGAGCCGCATCGAGGAGGACAGGTCATGGCGGAGTTTAGCAAGTACATCGGATTGGACGTTCACAAAGAGACGATCGCGGTGGCGGTCGCCGACGGAGAGGGCGGAAGCGTGCGCTACCAAGGGGAGATCCCCAACGGGGCAGCAGCCGTCGGAGCCCTCTTGAAGCGGATGAGCTCCCACGGGGAGCGGTTGCGGTTCTGCTATGAAGCGGGACCTTGCGGGTACGGTCTCTACCGTCAGATCGTGGCGGCAGGGGCGGCCTGCGTGGTGGCAGCGCCGGCGCTGATACCGCGCAAGCCGGGCGAGCGGATCAAGACCGACCGGCGTGACGCGGTGAGCTTGGCGCGGCTGGATCGGGCGGGCGAGCTGACCGCCGTCTGGGTTCCCGGTCGTGACCAGGAAGCGATGCGGGACCTCAGCCGAGCCCGGGAGGACATGAAGACCGTTGACCGGCAACTGCGCCAACGACTCAGCGGCTTCTTGCTGCGCCATCAGAGGACTTACACCGGCAAACAGCCTTGGACGCAAGCCTATTGGCGCTGGCTGGAGAGCCAGCGTTTTGAGACTCCGCAACAGCAGATCGTGCTCGAGGAGTACGTGGAGGCGGTGCGACAGGCGCAGCGTCGGACGGCTTTACTCGAGAGTCAGCTGCAGCGGGCAGTCGAGGGTTGGAGTTTGGGAGAGGCTGCGCAGGCTTTGACCGCGCTACGCGGCGTGGATCAGACGGCGGCGGCGACACTGCTGGCCGAGCTCGACGACATCAGCCGCTTCGATCATCCGCGACAGCTGATGAGTTACGTCGGTCTCGTGCCGAGCGAAAGCTCGAGCGGCGCCCAGCGGCGGCAAGGAGGCCTGACCAAGACCGGCAACAGCCACGCCCGGCGGATCTTGGTCGAGTGCGCCTGGGGCTACCGTTTTCCAGCCCGCAAGACGGCGCGGATTCAGCGCCGAGCCGAACGCGCTTCGGAGGCGGTGCAAGCCATCGCCTGGGACGCGCAGCTGCGCTTGTGCGACAAGTATCGGCGGCTCGAGGCGCGCGGCCTCAACGGCTCGAAAGTTGTTGCTGCGGTCGCCCGTGAGTTGTGCGGGTTCATCTGGGCCATCGTGCGCGAAGTGCAGCGAGCCGACAAGTTTCCCGCGGCGGCTTAAGGTCCACCGCGGGAAAACGGAAAGAGCGGTGGACAGGCAAGGCCGCGGGGAGAACCCTCGAGCCTGCTAGGAAGCGTCTGCGAAAGCGGCGATCTTCGACTCTAGAGTGAGGCAGCTCCACGACGAAGACTTCTCAGGCGGTAACCAAACCGCGGATATCAGAGTGATCAACCGTCGTTTCGAGCCGGGCCGATTCACCGCTCTTTCCATCGAGTCCAAACCCGGCGGAGAAGGCAAGGCCGCCTCTCCGGGCGGTGGCGTTGGCCCCGAACTTGACAGGTCACACCATATCAGCAGGCTGCTGAAATTCACAGCCGCAAGCACGGCCGCAGGTCCAAATCGGAGTTAGAAGTCTGTTTTCGGCGACCAGCGGAGAGCATTCGAGGTCTTCCGCCGGCCTTTAGCAGGCCGTTTCAACTCGATCTTTGCTCTCGGACGCACCGCTCCTACGTCGCCTCCGCCGTCAGCAGCGTTCTCATCCGCACCAGGTTGTACGCCGCCGCCGCGAAGGTGAACATCCAACCTACTTTGTCGTGTCCGCGATGGCGCAGCTTGCGCAGCAAGCCCACTGTCTTCATCCAGCCGAACACTTCCTCGACCCGTTTGCGTTTGCGTTGCGATACCCGATAGCCGGCGTGTCGGGTCGTACGGCTGTCGATCGCGCTGCCGCCCGGTTGCTTGAGATTCTGCGCCACGTGCGGCGTCACGCCCATGCGTCTTAGCTCCGCGATCAGCTTGCCGTCGTCGTAACCTTTGTCGCCGCCTAGGGTGATGCGCCGCGCGCCCCGCAGCCGCTCGATCATCAGCAGCGCCGCGTCCTCTTCCGCTCGTCCGTGCGCCGGCGTCAGCGCCGTCTCGACGATGATGCCGTTGCGGTTTTCGATCAGCACGTGCGCCGCGTAACTCAACTTCGCCTCTTTGCCTTTGCCCTTTTTAGCCAACAGGGCGTCGGCATCGGTCCTCGAACAGTGCGTTTGGTTGGTGCGCTTTTCGCCGTGGAAATCGACCGTCGGGTTACCCGGATCGTCGTCTGAGGAATCGTTCTCGCGGCCGTCTTTGCGCCGGAAGCTCTTCTGCGACGCCCACGCTTCGAGCAGCGTGCCGTCGACGGAGAAGTGCTCGTCCGAGAGCAGTTTCTTGCCCTGGATCTGGGCGACGACCGCGGCGAAGAAGGCCTGCGCGATGTCGCCCTCGAGCAGCCGATCGCGGTTCTTGGTGAACGTCGTCGGATCCCACACCGGATCGTCCATGCCGAGCCCCACGAACCAACGGAACAGCAGGTTGTAGTCGAGCTGCTCCATCAGCATGCGCTCGCTGCGCACGCTGTAGAGCACTTGCAGCAGCAGCGCCCGCAGGAGCTTCTCAGGGGCGATCGACGGGCGGCCGGAGCAGGCGTAGAGCTTAGCGAATCGCGGCGAGAGTTTCCGCAGGGCGGCGTTGGCCATCGCGCGGATCGGCCGCAGCGGATGTTCCTCCGGCACGCGCTGCTCCGGCGACACATAACTGAATAGGGCGTCCGGCTGTTGATCGGCTCCACGCATCGACGTCTGCTTTTGGCAACTTCATTTGGGCTCTTCCGCAATTTTGGTGCAGGTCAGGGAGCGCGGGCGGGAAGAAAAACAGGTCGGTAAGGCAGCACGCGCGATCGCAGCAATTCGAACCCGGCGCGACCGTACATCTGGCGTTTGATGAGCTTGAGGCGGTTCACGTGTCCCTCGACGGGACCGTTGCTCCAGGGCAGCGTGACGGCGGCTTCAACGGCTGACCAGTCTCGATTCAATCCTCCGGCGAATCGTGCGATGGAGGGGAACGCATCGTTTTGGACGTCCTTCATCCAGGCCTTGAGCAATGGCGGCTGTCCGCTCTCGAGGGCGGTGCGAAAGCCTTCCGCCATCGCGCGCACGCGAAGCAGATCGGGGCACGATTCCGACAGATTGACAATCAGGCGCTCCTCCTCCGGTCTCAAAGACTCCGCCCGGCGCGTGACGAGGATGGCAGCCCGCCGCGGCGACATCGTCTTGGCGGCAGCCGTCGTCAAGCTTTTTGGCGCTGCTTGGATGCCCTCTCGGCGCCACTTGGCGACGAGCTGAGCCACCATGCCTCGGCCGCCCCGGTAGCCTTGCCGCTGGATTTCGCGCCACAGCTGCGCTCCGTTGTGACCATCTTCCCGCCAACGCCTTTCCAGGTACGGTTGAAAACGAGTCAGCCGAGAAGGACGCTCGGCTGTCTTGCGTTCCGGAAAGCCGTCGGAGCGCAGCCAGCGCCGCACGGTCTTGCGATCCAGGCCGAGCTGTGAAGCGATGGCCTTCTGGGAAAACCCATGGCGGTTGAGCTCGACCGCCTGTTCATAGCGCTCGAGCCTGCGCCGGCGGCGTTGCTCGGCTAGTTGCTTCGAGCGGCTTGGAGCGGCGCGCCGCTCGGATGAACCTTGCTCGGCGGAGAAACTGTCGTTCTCTCCGGCGCGATCGCTCCCTCGCCCGTTCTCCCTGAAGCCGCTCTCCTCGAAGCCTGACTGATAGCGCAACTGGCGACTACGCGGTTGGAGCGCCTTTTCGACGGCCGCCGTCAGATTCATGATCAAGTGGAAACGATCGGCGACTTGCACGGCAGCGGGAGCCCCTTGCCTGCATGCCTGGGCGTAGACTCCGGCGCGGTCGCGGCTGACGATGCGCACCTCCGCATGCCCTTCGAGCCACTCTCGGAAGCCGGCCCCCGAGCGATCCGGCAGCAGGTCGATGACGCAGCGCTTCTCCAGATCGATCAGGATCGTGCCGTAGCGATGTCCTTTGCGCCAGGCCCAATCGTCGACGCCGACGGCGCGCACGGCGGAACTCGCTGCGCCTTCTGTCTTCAGACGTCGCAGGATGGTGTCGGGACTGGCCTCGATGCCGAGGCGCTGGGCTAACTCAGCGCCGGCCTCGCCTCCAAGCGCGTAGCCGAGAATGCGCAGGGTCTCGGAAAACCGCGCGGTCTGTCGCCCATAGGGCAACGCGACGCGGGGAAGCCGCTCGACGAAAATCTTGCGGGGACATCCGGCGGTGCGGCAGCGAAACCGTCGGACCCGCAGCTTCAGTTGCACCGCCACGCCATGCGAGGGCAGATCGCGAAGCCTGCGCTCATACCGACTATGAACAGATCGAGAGGATCGCCGGCATAACGGGCAAACGGCGGCGTAGGCGCAAGCGGCGACGGTCACGATCATCGCTCCCCCTTCGCGTGCGATCCGCTCAAGTCGCAACTGGCCAGGATCCGGAAGCACGCTCCGCCGGAGCTTCGCACCGCGTCCCACAGATCAGGCTAAAACATTCGTTGATCATAATGTTCTAGCCCATCACATGCCGCCGCCCTGCACCAAAATTGCGGAAGAGCCCAGTTCAGAATGCCAAAATCAACGTCTCTCCTTAAACAGAAAGACGTCTCCTTGTTCTATTCGGTCACTCCTCAAAGGGAGTTTTTCAGCAGCCTGCTGATATGGTGTGACCTGTCAAGTTCGGGGCCAACGCCACCGCCCGGAGAGGCGGCCTTGCCTTCTCCGCCGGGTTTGGACTCGATGGAAAGAGCGGTGAATCGGCCCGGCTCGAAACGACGGTTGATCACTCTGATATCCGCGGTTTGGTTACCGCCTGAGAAGTCTTCGTCGTGGAGCTGCCTCACTCTAGAGTCGAAGATCGCCGCTTTCGCAGACGCTTCCTAGCAGGCTCGAGGGTTCTCCCCGCGGCCTTGCCTGTCCACCGCTCTTTCCGTTTTCCCGCGGTGGACCTCAAGCCGCCGCGGGAAACTTGTCGGCTCGCTGCACTTCGCGCACGATGGCCCAGATGAACCCGCACAACTCACGGGCGACCGCAGCAACAACTTTCGAGCCGTTGAGGCCGCGCGCCTCGAGCCGCCGATACTTGTCGCACAAGCGCAGCTGCGCGTCCCAGGCGATGGCTTGCACCGCCTCCGAAGCGCGTTCGGCTCGGCGCTGAATCCGCGCCGTCTTGCGGGCTGGAAAACGGTAGCCCCAGGCGCACTCGACCAAGATCCGCCGGGCGTGGCTGTTGCCGGTCTTGGTCAGGCCTCCTTGCCGCCGCTGGGCGCCGCTCGAGCTTTCGCTCGGCACGAGACCGACGTAACTCATCAGCTGTCGCGGATGATCGAAGCGGCTGATGTCGTCGAGCTCGGCCAGCAGTGTCGCCGCCGCCGTCTGATCCACGCCGCGTAGCGCGGTCAAAGCCTGCGCAGCCTCTCCCAAACTCCAACCCTCGACTGCCCGCTGCAGCTGACTCTCGAGTAAAGCCGTCCGACGCTGCGCCTGTCGCACCGCCTCCACGTACTCCTCGAGCACGATCTGCTGTTGCGGAGTCTCAAAACGCTGGCTCTCCAGCCAGCGCCAATAGGCTTGCGTCCAAGGCTGTTTGCCGGTGTAAGTCCTCTGATGGCGCAGCAAGAAGCCGCTGAGTCGTTGGCGCAGTTGCCGGTCAACGGTCTTCATGTCCTCCCGGGCTCGGCTGAGGTCCCGCATCGCTTCCTGGTCACGACCGGGAACCCAGACGGCGGTCAGCTCGCCCGCCCGATCCAGCCGCGCCAAGCTCACCGCGTCACGCCGGTCGGTCTTGATCCGCTCGCCCGGCTTGCGCGGTATCAGCGCCGGCGCTGCCACCACGCAGGCCGCCCCTGCCGCCACGATCTGACGGTAGAGACCGTACCCGCAAGGTCCCGCTTCATAGCAGAACCGCAACCGCTCCCCGTGGGAGCTCATCCGCTTCAAGAGGGCTCCGACGGCTGCTGCCCCGTTGGGGATCTCCCCTTGGTAGCGCACGCTTCCGCCCTCTCCGTCGGCGACCGCCACCGCGATCGTCTCTTTGTGAACGTCCAATCCGATGTACTTGCTAAACTCCGCCATGACCTGTCCTCCTCGATGCGGCTCTGCGCATCTGTGGCTTCGCCTGAAGCGTAATCCGCGACAGACGCGGTTGGACAGGTCACTCCATATTCTCTAGGTCTCTGACCGCGTGATACGTAGTCTTTCGAAGCCGAACTTGCGGCGGGCGGTATTGCGGTCGAAGCGCCAGTCGATCTTCACCCGCTCACTGTTGACTCGGCGGTTCCAGGCAGCCGCTTCGCGTCGCAGTGTTGTCAGGTCCGGGATGCGTCGCTTGCCCAAACATTGCCTCGAGAACAGACCAATCTCGATCTCCGCCTGGTTCAGCCAACTGCCGTGCTTCGGCGTATAGTGCGGCGTGAAGCAGTCCCAAATCTCCCCGCCCAACTCCTCGCCGCAGAGATCGGTCAGCGACTTGCGGCTGTGCGTCGAGAGATTGTCCATCACCAAGTGAATCGTCTCGGCCTCGGGATAGGCCAGCGCCACCTCGAACAGCGCCTTGGCAAACTCAACGCCCGAACGGTCCGGCGTCACGAACGTGAAATGGCGACCGGCTTTGGGCTCGACCGCCCAAAAGACATTCGCCGTCCCGCGGCGTTCATACTCGCTGTCGCGACGAGACTCGCGGCTCGGCCGGCGTCGGCGCGCGAACCTCGGCATGCAGCGTGACCGGCTTCTCGTCGAAACAAATCATCGGCTGCGTCGGATCGTAGGGCCTCTCGTAAGTTTCGAGCACGTCTTCCATGCAGGCGATGTAGTCATTGAGCTCCGCCACGCACCACATGTTTTTCCCGCCACGGCTTGAGGTCGTGACTGAGGAGCAAAACACGAATCGTTTCTCGGCCCGCCCGCGGGACCAGTCGTCGTTTGACGGCTTCTTCGGCGATTAGCCGCACTGTCCAGCGGGCGAGGCCCTTGGGCGGGTTGCTGCAAACCATGGCGATGATGCGTTGACGTTGTTGAGCCGAAAACAAACTGGCTGCGCCCGGCCGCTGCTTGTCGTGGAGTGCGCGCTCGATACCGCCTTGCTGATAGCGCCGCGCGAGATTACGAACCGATTGCCGCGTTAGCGGCAGCACAGCGGCAATCTGCGGCGCGCTCATTCCTTCTCCGAGCCTTTGCAACGCCACCGCTCGCAGCGTCACGCGAACCTGTTCGACTCCGCCGGCCAGAAGCCTCTTCAACGCCGTTTGATCCTTCTTGGAAACCTTCACACACAGAGCGGGGCGACCCATGCCTCAAGTATGTCCCAAAACATTTTCACTCAAACATGTTAATTTACAAAATCTTCAGGCGGTCAAAGAACTAGGTGTGCTGTGCGGCGCCTTTTTTGAAGCCGCCCTTACGCGCAAGGGTCCACAGGCATAACCTCCCTAAACCAAAGGCCTCCCGGAGGCGGCCTTGATGCACCATATGGGAAATTCCGAGTTCGGGGAGAGCCCGAACTCAAAGCGCCGCGGCGATCGGAGCCGCACCGCTTCCAGAATTCGGCGACAGGAAAGAAACCCGTCCAGAAAGCGTAAGCCGGCTCACTTTTCGGTGCGGACGTCTCGTGTTGGCGGGCCCCTGGCGGAAATCCGAAGATCCGGCTTTCAGGGTCCCATGAGTCGGCTGGTTGGAGTCAAGCAGAAAGTAAGGGTGAGGACCGCGCCCGGCTTCCATGCGCATTCTTATTGAGCCTTCTGTCCCGGATTTCCAATTTGACCTTCGCCTGCTAATCATCGCAGCGCTCTGGGCGCCCCTGTAAATGCGGGTTTGAGCGCATCGTATGGGCAACGGAGGGCGACACCGAGTGGGTGACAAAGATCGCGAGCCGTTTCAGCTCTCGTTCAACGGTTTTCTGAAGGTCGATTTCCAGGGCTCGCGGGTCACCTCCGACGGCGGGCTGCTGTTGGGCCGTGAACTGGACGAGCGGCTCGGTCTGGGCAAGCTCATCGACGAGCTTCTCATCGACACGCGGCAAGGCGAGAACACCAAGTTCCCGCTGGCGGATCTGGTGCGGCAGTCGGTCTACTCTCGGTTGGCGGGCTACGAGGATCTCAACGATGCCGTGCGCGTCTCCGCCGACCCAACGTTTCGCCTGATCGGCTCGAAGAGGAACTGGGATCGCGGCGCAGCGCTGACCTCCCGACTGCAGAGCTTCGAGACCGGCATGCTCGCCGGCGACGAGAACCTGATCGGGCTGATGGCGGTCAACCGCGAGCTGATCGGCCAAGCCGAGGCCGGCGACCGGTCCGAGCCCGTCGTGCTCGACATGGACTCGACCGAGAGCCCCGTCCATGGCCAACAGGAAGGCGGCGCCTACAACGGCCATTCGAGTCGGTCTGCTATCACCCGCTGCTGCTGTTCAACCAACTCGGCGATTGTCTGGCGGCGAAGTTGCGGTCGGGCAACGTCTCCAGCGCCGAGGATTGGGACGAGGTGTTGCTGCCGGAGATCGAGCGCCAGCAGGCCGAAGGCAAGAGCGTCACGTTCCGGGCTGACGCCGCCTTCGCCAAGCCGGAGATCTACGAGGCGCTGGAAGAGCGCGGCGTGAGCTATGTCATCCGCATTCCGGCGAACAGGAACCTGGAGCTGGAGATCGAGGACATCTTGTTTCGGCCGCCGGGACGGCCCTCGCTCAAACCGCTGGTGCGCTTCTACAACAAGCGTGGCACGGCCGAGCAGTGGATCAAGGAAGGCAAGCAGGCCACGAGCTGGACGCGGCTGTCGTGCCATCGCTTCCGAGCGAACGAGGTCCGGCTACAACTCGCCGTTCTGGCCTACAACCTAGGGAACCTCTGGCGGCGGCTCGGGCTGCCGCAGCGAATCAAGAACTGATCGCTGACGAGCTTGCAGCACCGGCTGATGAAGACCGGCGGACGGCTGGTCCAGCACGCCCGGTACTACTGGCTCCTGCCGGCCGAGGGGCATCAACCGAAAGCTGTTTGGCGACATGCTGGGGAGGATCTGGGCGCTACCTTGCCGGGAGGGCAACGAGCGGCCCGCAACAACCAAAGTAGGCGGGTTGCCGAGCGTCGGGGTGGGAGAGGTGTTGCCAGGGAGCCCTCCGCGACTGCTGGAACGGCACGATCGGGCTCAGGACGACGTCTCATCACCCGGCGACAGCCTGCGCAACGGGCTCAACCGCCACCCGCTCCGGACGCCCTACCGGTTCTGCGCCGTCGCCGCCGTGCTGTTCTCCGCCGGACTCGCCTTAGGCGTCTGGCGGTCCCTCGGCGGTCTGCTGATGATCGGCGCGATCTTCCTCGGCTGTCTGCTGCGAAGCGCCAAGTCCGGCGGACATCCGCGATTTACGTTCCTAAAAAACGGCAGCTTGAAAGCCTAAGGCAGTTCCCACACTCCCACTCGCACCGGTTTGCGGCGGAGGAGATTTTCTACCTCTCAAAAGACCGCGTCAGAGCAGGTGATCGTTCAGCGGCTGTGGGTGCGCAGTTACGGGCTCATTGCCGGATTCGTCGGGGAGCGCAGGCGCCGATCGCACCACGATCAGCAAGCCGAAGGATGAAGGTCCGCGGCGAAGAGGGGCTCTCGAGGCATTGGCTCCGAATGGCGGACGCATCAGCTCGGCGGAGGCGATCCTGGTCTCGGTTCGCGAACCCGCTCGGCTGTCGCATCTGCGTTTCCTGCATCCTCAGACGCCGACCGAAGCATAAGAGCTGCGGCGTACAGCACCACCGCAATGACCAGCCAACGGATCGCGAACAGGGGCAGCGACTTCACGACGAAAGCCGCGAGGGGAACCCCCAGCAGGCCGCCTACGGCCAGCCCAACGGCGACGGTGGGGGAAAGGGAGCGGCTTCGGAGGAAACGGGCGCTAGCTACCGGCATCAGAAACGCTGACGATCCCATCATGATCGGAAAGGCCGCAACCGGATTCATCCCAAGCAAACTCACAAGGATCATGCACGGAGCATAGAAGCCGACGCCCAGCGTGCTCGCTGCACCGAATAGAACGTTGCCGGCCATTCCGCAGGCCAATCGCCACCCGTCCAGCCGTAGCGACTCGCCGCCGACGGGAAAGACGTTCATTTGGCCCGCCAACATCGCGGCCGCGGCCAGAAGCAACGCGATGCTCATGCCGATCTGCACCGCCCGACGTGAGAGCCCCGCAACCACGCCTGCACCGAACCAGGCTCCAATCACAGCGGCAAGGATCATCAACGCGAGAGTCGTGACTTCGACTTCAATCACCGACACATAAATAAAGGCCTGGAGGATGACCGGCAGCGTATGCCCTACGTTCAGCGTGCCGGGGATCACCTTGTCGGGGACCATGCGCCAAAACTTGAAGATGGATGTAGTGGTGGCGAAGGAGCCTATGCCGAGCGTGTCGAAGAAGTTGGTGATGAAGCCCGTAGCCACATGAGCCTGCGAGCGCGTCTGGAACTTTCGATCTTTACAGTCGTCATCGTGGAACGAGCGGCGGTAGGCAGCGAACAGAATCGCCAGATAGTAAATGGTGAAGCCGCCAAGAGCGACGAATATGAGATGTTTTGCGGTCATCGCAAGCTAAGTCGGCCTCGAAGATCCCGAGGCCCAAACACCAGCGGACTCGCTCTCGGAACCCTCATCCTGAAAGGCTCGAGTTTAGCCCGCGGCTGATTCTGCGCGAAGGCGATTTATCGTCAGCAATCGAAGGCGTGGGCGAAAATCTCGATGAATGAGGTGGGGCAGAGGCGCTACCTGCCCGGCCCGTCGTGCCAGCAGCCGCATCCACTTCAACGGTCAATAGCCGACAACATGCTCTATCGTCTAGTAAAAGAGGGTCGGGCCGGGCCCTTGAACGGCCGGTCCGTCAACGCTTTTTGGCGCGACCGAATTCGGGACAGGGCCTCAGGCGAGAACGGCGTCAGATCGTTCGTTGGATAGTGATTTCACGACACCCAAGTGTCAAGCATAAACTTAACCCTCATGCTGTGAGTAAGTTAGAACCGCTCTCACCCGGCAGGCGTTCGTAGTGAGTTCTGGAGGACGCTAGATGAATGCGTATCGCCCTCTCGGAACGAGGAATCTCCCAGGTCTCGACTACCGTCCGGCCTCTCGCTGGGCCACAATTCGGTCGAGCTCGATGTCCCAGTTGAGGACAACGTGGATCGGCTCCGGCTCCTGCTCAGCCGGTTCCTCGAGCGACGCGAGAATCCGCTCGCCGTCCTGCGCAACGTCGTACGAGATGATTCGGCCGCTCGACGGAAGGAAGAGCCGCGACGGTGGGTCGGAGGAAAATCCGCCCGGCCCGGTCTCAACCTCCGCTGCCATCAGCGCCCCATCCGGAGCCAAGAAGAACAGCTCTCGTCCGTCCGGCCGCCAAACCGGTTGTCGTCCTCCGGCGAGGGAGACCTTGGACACAGGACCCGGGTTGGGGAATGAACGGACATAGATCTCCTCCTCCCCCGACTCGTTGCTCACTTAGGCCACAAAACGCCCATCCGGCGAGAAACGCCCGTCACGAACGTCGTACGGCGAGACCAAGTAAGGCTCCGGTTCGCCTCCAGGCAGGCGAAGCCTGAGCAAATCCCACTTGTCGTAGCCTTGCGAATAGTCCGCAAGCAAGAGCCAGCGGCCGTCGCGCGACCAGTCGGTTGCGTAGACGTCGGCGGGTCGTGGTACGACGATCTCTTCCGGCTCGAACGAAGCATCGGCCGAAATTCGATACATGGCCTCCAGATTGCCGTGGATGAGTTGAGTGCCGTCCCGCGACCATCCGGCTGTGCCACCGGTCAGCGAGGGAGCCGGACGAAACTGCGATCCACTCTGCAAGTTCACGATAATCAACTTTTCGGGACCGCCCCCATCGTCGAAGATCCACAGCGCCGCGCGGGTCTGATCGGGAGCAATTCGGAGGGAATTGTAGTAGTTGCCGGAGAGCACCACGTCGCCCCGCTCGCCCTGTCGGTTGAGCCACAGGAGCTTGTGTGGCGGCGCATCAACTCCGAACGTCCGGGAAGAATGAGCGAGCGCTCCGGTCGCAGACGCCGAAAACATCGCGCGCGCCATGAGCCGGTCATTGCCGACATCGCGCGCGACAGGAATGCCGTCGCTTGACAAGATTCCCGACGAGGCGTCGAACGGATACGCCATCAACACGCCGCTCTCGACCAGCAGCAGGTAAGAGCCTAGTCCGTGATGGAAGGCTACCGGCGCCGCGTGCGACTTCCGCGTCGTAAGCACCTTCGATTCGAGCGAATCCAGATAGCCCAAACGGATCTTCAGATCGGCTCCGGGTGGACCCAGCCGGCTGGAATAGATAAAACGTTCTCCGCCCGGCAAGAAGTAGGGCCATCTCGTAAGGCCCCTGAACTGCTCATCCGGAGGGGGTGTCGCCGGTCGCGGCTCGCCGCCATCCGCCGTCGTCGCCGTGAGCTCGTGGGCCGTCCCGCCCTCAGACTGGAAAACGATGTCGCCATGCTCGTTCCAGGCGCCGCCGCGCCCCGCGTTGGCGTCGGCCACCTCCACCGGGGGCTCGCCCAAGATGCCGACCTTCTTGAGCTTCCGGGCGGCGAAGAAGCCGATCATGCGGCTGTCGGGCGACCAGAAGGGTGCGCTCAGCGGATCAACACCGTCGGCCCTTTCGATCGGCCGCGCGGCGGGCTCGTCGAACGAGCGCAGCCAGAGCCGCGCCGTGTCCTCGTGCTGGGCCACGAAGGCCAGATGACGGCCGTCCGGCGACAGCTCGAAGCTGCGAATGAAGGCTCCCTCGGGCGGCGGGACGTCGAAGCGGATCACGGCCCGCTCCGTCTCGCCTGCGTTTGGCTTCGCTAGCCAAACCGTCATCGCGCCGATCAGCGCCGCCGCGGCGAGCGCAGCGGGAATCCAGCGGGGAGGTGTCGCCCGGGACGGGGAAGCGGGCTCGACGGGTGGAGTGGGCGTGCGAACGCGGTGCGCTTTGCTCAGCGCCTTCAAGTCGACCAGCAGATCGTCGGCGTGTTGATAGCGAGCCTCTTTGTCCTTCGCCAGCGCCTTCGCGATGACGCGATCGACCTCAATCGGCAAGCCCGCACGCAACGCGGTCACCGGCTCCGGCGCCCCGTTCAGAATCCCGTACGCGACCGCCTGTTCGTACTCCGCCTGGAACGGCGTATGTTGGGCCAGCATCTCGTACAGCACGCAGCCGAGCGCCCAGATGTCCGCCCGCCGGTCGACGTCTCCGCCTTCCAGTTGCTCGGGGGCCATGTAGGCCAGCGTCCCCAGAGTTGTTCCCGTCTTCGTGATCTTGCTCCGGTCCGCAAGCGACGCCAGCCCGAAGTCGGTGATCTTGACTTGGCCCCTTGCCGTGAGCATGACGTTGTGGGGCTTGATGTCGCGGTGGACGATGCCTTTCTCGTGCGCTTCTTGGAGGCCTTCGGCGATCTGGATCGCGTTGTCGAGCGCCTCCTCGAGCGGTAGCGGGCGGTCTTTGATCTTGTCGACGAGCGAGGGCCCGTCGATGAAAGCCATCGCGATGAACGTCTCACCCTGCTCCTCGTAGATGCCGTAGACATGGCAGATGTTGGGGTGGTCGAGCGCCGCGGACGCTTGAGCCTCGCGCAGCAGCCGCTGCTGCATCTCGGCGCTCAAGTTGTGCGCGGAGACGAACTTCAACGCGACGGTGCGGCCCAGCTTCGCGTCCCGAGCCTTCCAGACGGCGCCCATGCCGCCCTCGCCGATCTTCTCGACCAGATGGAACGGGCCGAGCTCGCGGCCGGTCCAGTCCGCCGCCTGAATCGGGCTCTCCAGGCCGGGACCGTCCTTCTCCCGCAGGAGCGTATCGACCTCGGCGCGAAGGTCGCAATCCGCGCCGCAAGCTTCTTCCAGAAACGCCTCCCGCTCGGCCCCCCGCCGCTCCAGGGCTTCGCCGTAGACGCTCTTGATCCGCTGCCAGCGTTCCGGGCTCATGCGCTGTTCTTGCCGCCCAGCTTCTTGCGCAGCCACGCCCGCGCCATGGTCCAGTCCCGGTCGACCGTGCGCGCCGAGACGCCCAGCGCCGCCGCCGTGTCCTTGACACTCAGCCCGCCGAAGTAGTGCAGCTCCACGATCTTCGCCTGCTGGGGATCGAGCTGCTGCAGCCGTTCGAGCGCCTGATCGACCGCGAGGATTTCCTCGAGCTTCGCCGGCGCCGACTCGATCTCGAGCCATTCGAGGACGAGCTTTGGTTGGCCTCCTCCGCGTTTTTCGGCTAGGCGCACGCGGGCCGAATCCACCAGCACGCGGCGCATCATCTGCGCAGCGACACCGAAGAAGTGGCTCCGGTCGCGCCACTCAACGCGCTCCTGACCGGCTAGGCGCATGTACGCCTCGTGGACCAATGCGGTGGGTTGCAGCGTGTGGCCGGGGCGCTCCTCACGCATACGGGCGCCGGCAATTCTCCGCAGTTCCCGGTAAGTCAGCCGCAGGAGCTCTTCCTCGGCCGCACGGTCCCCTTCTCGCGCTTGGCGCAACGCCAGCGTGACGCTCCGAGGATCCGGGGTGGATGGATCCGCCACGCGAACGATTGTAGGCCACCCGGTTTTCTCCACGAAAAGTTTTTTGGCGTTCCTTCCCTGCCTTCCCCGCGAGGTGGCCGGAGGAACGAGATGGGACACAAGCTTTTCTTTCTGATCTTGGCCGGAGCGATGGCTTTTGAGATGCACGGCGGCAGCCTGCCCCAATCTCTACGGATCCAGCAACTGACCATTCGCGTCTACGACTACGCCGGCATCGAACCAACAACTCTGGAGCGCACGCGCAGAGAAGCCTCGCGAGTGCTGGCCACGGCCGGCATCGAGCTCCGGTGGGAGCAGTGTCGCACCTCCGAGAAGGAAGCGAGCCAGGATGCGAGCTGCACGCAACGGGCCGGCGCGCATGTGATCCAGCTTCGGATTCACCCTCGCGAGATGGCTAAGAAGCTGACGAGCCGGAGCATCGAGTTCGGATACTCGATCCCGCTCGAGAACAGCTTTGGATTCATTGCTGGCGTCTACTTGGACCGCACCGACGATGTGGCGCGATCCTTGGGTCTCGATCTGCACGTGATGCTCGGGCACACGATCGCCCACGAGATCGGTCACCTTCTGCTGGGAACGAACAGCCACGCCAAGAAGGGCGTTATGCGGCCGACATGGGGCGACCGAGAGGTGCGCCTGGCGAACACGGGCGTACTGGGCTTCACCGAAGCTCAGGCCCGCCGGATGCTACTGCAGGTGGCATGCCGGCTAGCACTAGCGGAGAGCCGCGAAGCGGCTGGAAGTCAAAACGGGGCCGCTTCAGAGGCTACTTTGTCGGCGTCACTCGGACCGCGGACGCCGTAGGTGTTGGGAACTAACGCTTCGTTGAGGAGCGGTGTTTCAGCATCGACTACACCCTGACCTGCTTCGCTTTACGCCTTTCGCGCAGGCCACGGAGCGCTCGGGACCGGCGAATAGGTGGTGCGAAAAAGCGCTTTCCGCCTGACTCGCTCTGCACCCTATGCGCCCCAAACTGGTTCAGCCGGCCGACGTGCTAAAGCGTAGAGGACGGACCAGCTCCACGACCTGCGTGGACAGCGCAAATACCGCACCGAACATGAGCGGAACCGCTTTCTGAAGGTCGCCCGTTCGACAGATACGCCGGTTCGAGCCCTCTGCGAAGTTCTCGCCTTCACCGGCTGTCGAGTATCGGGAGCTCTCGCCCTCACCCCGGAAAGAGTCGATCCTGCGGCGGGCTTGTTGGTCTTCGAGTCGCTCAAGAAGCGTCGCCGGGGCGTCTTCCGCGCCGTCCCGGTCCCGGCCGGGCTGCTCGAAACGCTCGCCCGTCTGCAATTGCGCGACGCCCGCGACGGCCTCGTCCAAGCTCTGGTCGTGGCATCGCACCACCGCTTGGCGACGCGTGTGCGAGGTGATGGGGGCGGCCGAAGTTCAGCGGACCGGCCGCCACGCCCAAGGGACTACGTCACTCCTTCGGCATCGCCGCTGTCGCCGCAGCGATACCGCTGATGATGATCCAGAAATGGATGGGACACAGCAGTCTCTTGACGACTGCGATCTACCTCGACGCTTCCGGAACTGAAGAGCGACGGATTGCCTTCCGCTTGTGGCGCTGGGAACTCAGGCCGACTCCTTGACTTCCCAGGGGGCTGAGCGCCGGGACTCGAGGATCTGGTTCTGCGGGATGGTGCGGTCGACCATTCGGACACGATTCGACCGCCCGATTCGCTAGCTGGTGATAACGGGCGGCTGATCGCTCACCATCCGGACAAGAGTCTCGTCGAGCTTTCGGCGGTGCTGGAGTCGCAGCCGAGCCGGACGGATTGGGCGCGATTGAGCACGCAGGCAAGGCGACGCGATGCAAGTCCTCGCGATCGGACCGCAACAAGGCTTCGGCGTGCCTCCGCGAGGCTCCCATCAACGGCTCGTTGCGCTGGATCCCAGGCTCGATGACTCGGAGCCCGTCCGACGTCCTAGGCGTCCAAGGTGTCTAAGGTGTCCAGGCGAATCGTAACCTTTATTCGTCTCCAGGGTTTCCTTCGACCTGATCTCGTTGTGTAGGTGCAACAAAGGTTAGGAAGACCCTGGACACCTTGGACAGCCTGGACGGCCCCGGCCGCGTATCCGGCGAGAGGTGCGTCCATTTGAGGCTGGAGCTTCGCCCGCGTCCGAATCCGCTCTCCAAACTCGCCACCCCGATTACCGCTGCCCCTCTTGTCGTAGGCGCAGATGTGACGTCGGGTGTTCGGAACCCAACGGAACTCGGCGGCGACCGTATTTATGTCCCTAAAACACGGGTCGCGCACGCGTAATTTTCAGGTCGATCGAAGCAAACGGTCTTGGCGGAGCTGAGACGATTGGCTGACACGCTGACGGTCGCTGACGCAGTTTTCACAAAACACCTCGGGGCCGAACCGAGGATGAGAGGTTTGCAGAACGGCCGTCAGACGCGTCAGTCCGTCAGCCGCCGGCGAAAGCCGACTCTGCGCTAAACGGGGAGCGTCAGGTCGGTCGCAACCTACCTGCAGGGGGAGTCAGGGGAGTCGGGGAGCGCCCCTCCATCCGAACCACAGTGATATTCTTCGACCCATAAACACTCCCACCACTCCCACGACTCCCCTTCAGATCGAGCGAGGGGATATGGCTTGTAGTCAAGACTTGAGTATGCGAGCGGCCTTTGCCTGCTGCTACTATTTCCGCGATGGCCACTCCAGCAACGGGCGAAGCGCTCCGCCTCCTAATTGAGGAACGTGATCGTCTCGACCAAGCGATTCGATTGCTGCAGGGCGGAACCTTTCCCGATCCCGCGAGGCCGCGTCGCGGGAGCCCTCCGAAAGCGGCATCTCGTCTCGCCGCGATTCCAAGGACCGCAAAGAAGGCTAAGAAGCGCAAGGGCCGGCCGCGAATGACTCCTGAACAGAAGCGGGCGGCATCCGAACGCATGAAGCAGTACTGGGCTGAGAGAAGGGCCGCGGCCAAACGCAGTCAGTCGTCCAAGCCAGTCGCGAAGAAAGCGGCCAACAAGCGATAGCCCATCTTCTAGAAGATGCGCTAGGCAATATGGGGATGAGCTAGACGGAATGCCTAAGGAAAAGTTCGTATTGGGAGTGGATCTCGACGGCGTGTGCGCTGACTTTTATCGCGGACTCAGGCCAATCGCTGCAGAATGGTTGGGCGTCGAAATTGACACCTTGCCTGAGGAAGTTTCTTGGGGGATCCCCGAGTGGAAAGTCGATAAGGCCCCGGGGGGATACGTAGCGCTTCACAAGTTTGCAGTGACGCAACGTGATCTCTTTCTAAACCTTCAGCCGATGCAGGGCGCGCCGCAAGCGTTGAGAGCGCTTTCCGACGCAGACGTTCGGATTCGCATTATCACTCATCGGTTCTTCATCAAGTATTTTCACCAGGTGGCCGCGAAACAGACAATTGAATGGCTCGATTCACATGACATCCCCTACTGGGATTTGTGTTTCATGAAGGACAAGTCAGCGGTCGGAGCGGATCTGTATTTGGAAGACTCTCTGGAAAACGTCCGGCGGCTACGCGATGAGGGTCTCCAGGGGATCGTGTTCTCGAACTCAACCAACAAGCAACTCGCAGGCCCGCGAGCCGACAACTGGGATGAAGTCTCGCAGCTCGTGCTCAACGAGAAGTCCCTTTGGGAAAAACGCCAAGAAGCAAAGGTCGAAGGCTAGTCGTATCCCCGCTCTGTGTACCAAAAGCACGTGGTTGTGGAACAGCGGCCCCTGGCGGCCGAAGGTCGTACGGCTCAACAGCGGAAACGGACGCGAGGCGAAAGGCTTTTGGAACATCGGCAACTTCAGCATCGGGCGCTGAGGCTTCATACGATCGTCGTCAATCGAGGTTTCTTGATTGCCTTGCTGGTCACCACCCAGGGCCTGGAGCGCAAACACGATGGCGCATCTCAAGCTCTCGGTGCCGTCCGGTCGTTCGTTCAGGCTGCCTTCAAACCGCCGCCTCGTGGTCTAGTTTTGCAGCGCCGTTCTCAACGAATCCACCGAAGAACTGCTACGCGAGTTGGCGGGTGTCTGACCGAATCTTGAGACAACTTGGCAGCAATGGTTTCTTAGACAACACGTTCGGGCAGAATCCGAGGCGCCGCAAGAGAGACTGATTTCGAACAGGAAAGCCCCGCGGAAAGCGTGTCCGCGGGGCCTGGACCATTGGGGTATCCGAGTTGAAGTCGCTGGATTAACGCGAAGCTCTCAGCAACACCGTTCTACTGACCATGCTCCTCGCGAGTTCTTGCTCGCCGGGCGTCTGACTGATTCGACGTCCGCCCGAAGAATCTTCTCGCCACACCTCGGCCAGGTAGTAGGTGTCGCCGTAGCGATGAAAGATAAGCTTCGCATCAGGCGGGAAAGGGCCTCCGCCGACGCCGGTCGATCCGACCACTGACCGAAGACCGGTCTGGTCCGCTGTGATCCAGATCAACCCGGCATTATCGACGTCGAACAGGTACTCGCCGGCCGGCATGATCCGCTTGCCGGCATGGAAATCGAACGGCACAGTGGCCTCGAGATCCGCTTGGGCGTAGCTCGTCGAGGCGCCCAGCAGCAGCGCCAGAGCCAAACAGAACAAATGGAAACGCATGGTTCACCTCCGTTGGGCAAGCTGAGAAATCTTCGCCGGAGTGGCTATGGCTTGCCGCCTATACCTAGACAGGCGGAGAGGCGAGGAAAAGGGGCAAACAATTCACGTGAAACTTCTTCGCCGGAATCATCGGAGAAAATGAGGGTGTAAACCAAACTGTGTAAGCGATGTTCTCCTTGAGCAAATGTAGAGAAGGAGGACATCGATGAAGATCAACGAGAAGGTGATCGACGAGCTGCTGGAAGGCTACAAGGGCCCGGAGCAGATTCTAGGAGAGAACGGGCTGCTGAAGCAGCTCACCAAGGCCGTGCTGGAGCGAGCTCTGGAAGCCGAGATGAGCTTGCATCTGGGCTACGACAAGCATGCGCCGGCCGGACGCGGCAGCGGCGACTCGCGCAACGGCTCGACGGCGAAGAGGCTGCAAGGCGAGTTCGGCGAGATCGAGCTGCATACGCCGCGTGAGCGCAACGCGGAGTTCGAACCGAAGATCGTAGCCAAGGGCCAGCGGCGCTTTGAAGGCTTCGACCAGAAGATCCTGTCGCTGTACGCGCGTGGCATGACGACGCGCGAGATCCAGTCGCATCTGGAAGAGATATACGGCGTGGAAGTGAGCCCGGCGCTGGTGTCGAAGGTGACCGACGCGGTGCTCGAGGAGGTGCGGACATGGCAGCGGCGGCCGCTCGAGAAGCTCTATCCGTGGTGTTTCTCGACGCGCTGTTCGTGAAGATCCGCGAGGGCGGCCAAGTGGCCAACCGGGCGGTCTACGTGGCGCTGGGAATCAACTTGGAAGGCGAGAAAGAGGTGCTGGGGCCGTGGGTGGCCGATTCCGAAGGCGCGAAGTTCTGGCTACAGGTGCTGACTGAGTTGCAGAACCGCGGCGTCGAGGACGTGCTGTTTTTCTGCGTCGGTGGGTTGCAGGGCTTCGCCGAGGCGATCGAAGCGGTCTATCCGCGGGCGACGGTGCAGTTGTGCATCGTCCATTTAGTACGAGCGAGTCTGAAATATGTCGGCTGGAAGCAACGCAAGCAGGTGGCGGCGGATCTGAAGCGGATCTACGGTGCTGCGACGGAATCGGCGGCCGAGGCCGAGCTCGAAGCGTTCGAAGCGAAGTGGCATGCGGCGTATCCGCCGCTGGGCCGCATCTGGCGCCGTGACTGGGAGCGCATCCGGCCGCTGTTTGCGTTTCCGCGCGAGGTGCGCCGGATTCTGTATACGACGAACGCGGTGGAATCGCTGCACCGCTCGCTGCGCAAGGCGACCAAAACGCGTGGCTCGTTTCCGACCCAGGAGGCGGCGCTGAAACTCCTGTTTCTGGTGATCGGCAACGTCTCGAAGAAGTGGCGCTTCGTCACGGGCTGGCGGGCGGCGCTGAACCGCTTTGAGATCCTGTGGCCGGAGCGTATGGCGAGGGCGGAGGCGCGATGACCAAGCCGGCCGCGCCGCGCACCCCCGCGCGGGGGCGCGCGGCCCTCTACGAGGGTCTTGCGGCAGAAGCGGTATGAGAATGTCGTTTACACAGAACCGTTGACACTCCCGAGAAAATGCGGCTTTGCGCGGACTCGCGATCGAGGCTCCTATTGGTCCTGTCCGCTCACAGTCTTTTGGGTCGGTCGAACATAAAGGTTCGCACTTTAGGTTTAGCGATGATCCGGTCGCTCCGTGTTCCCGGATCCTTTGGGAAGCCCGACCGAAGCCATCTACCGCCTCAGGCGGTCCAGCGCCTCCGCTACCGCCCGGCGGACGTCGCCTCGGCTCTCTGAAACATCGGAATCCAGTCTCTCTAGCTCGGCAAACTCTTTCGCATAATCGGTGAGACTTGGCTTCACGACGCCGATAACCCTGGCGGCACGGATTTGGTATTCGGCGATGAATTCGTCCATGCTCACTCTGATGAAGTCCACTTCAGTAAAATCTCCTCGAGGACCGACCCAGTCAGCCCACTCCTCGTCATTGCGCATGCGTTTGAACTGCTTTCTCAAACGTCGTTCGTACATCCTCTTACTTGACGCGGGTGGACCGTACCGAGCAAAGGTGAACAGAATTGAAATTCTCGTCGACTCCAGAGTTCCGGCAGCCACCACGTTGAGCAGTGATTCCGGCAACGCTTCAAAAGCCCTCGCGAGTTGATCGTCGCTGCAATCCAAACACTCAAATAGGTTCAAAACGCCTTCCGGTACGCTCTCTGGAGGAGGCACTATTTGTGCGAGACCGCCGGTCCCAATGCACATCAGACAAAGAACAATCGGTGGAGCATATCCTCTTGTCAACATCCTCATGGGATACCTCATACGACGCGGTCTAGGGAATCGGAATCTTCCCCGTCACATCCAACGTCAGCGATGGACAGGCCGGGCTTCGATCGCGGGGATGGCAGTATCGGACAATGCCGCCCCCCGGGTTTTTAAGCAGATGGAGCGCAGACACAGAGTGCGTGTGCATGCGAAAGACCTGGCCTAACGTGAGCTTTTCGCGACCACCCGGAACCCCGGACAGGCCCCACATGAGATTGTCATTGCCGAAACTGTATCGGTCGGGATCCACAGGATCGTCGTAGTAATCCGCATGCCCTCCTTGATCGTGCGGCGTTAGGCCAAACGCGTGACCCACCTCATGGGCCAGCGTGATACTCCGCGGCGTGTGCAAATATATAACCTGTCGGTCGTCGCAGGTCGTATTACTGCCTTGGTCCACTAGATAGACATTCAGCGCCTTATCGTCGTACCACGGCGTCTCTTTCCATCTTGAATAAGGACAAGGCGTCGGGCCGTTTTGAGGACCCAACGTGCAGCCCGAATTGATACACTGCGCGGCCAAGGCGAACTCGCCGGAGCTGACCGTTCCGAATGCCCACTTAAACGTGATACCAGCGAGACTCTCCTTGAACAAGCGATTCGCCACAACTGCGCGTGAAATCAACAGCAACTGTGAGTGGAGATCAGACTGCGCCTTGCTCAACACCCAAAACTTCACAGGCACAACGACGGATTTGTGCAAAGTTACGCCCACTAAATCAGGGCCCGGTGTCCACTGCGGGTGCGGCACGAATGCTGGCGCCGTCTTCCAAGAAAAAAGAGCGATCTCAGAGGGACAATTAGGGTCTGGCGCATAGTTGGAGATGGCTATGGCAGACGGAGCGCTTGCCGCCGCGGGCGTAATCTTGAACGCGTCATCTTGACGACATCCCCGCGGCTGTGCGACGCCAAACGACCCATCAACCACAGCTACTGTCGGACCGCTGGGCTTTGAGCCCAGAAATGAAATTGAATCGTGACTGCCGGTTGCGCCGAACGGTTCGCACTCGCGAAACCGAA
This sequence comes from uncultured Acidobacteriota bacterium, assembly GCA_963805925.1. GTDB lineage: Bacteria > Acidobacteriota > Terriglobia > Bryobacterales > UBA6623 > CAMPKL01. Next base: position 37,604 of record CAWDWB010000008.1, on the reverse strand, counting down.
ATCCGGCATAGAAGCGGCTATAAACAATGTCGGCCCCGGACTGCGTAATGGATATAGCGCCTCTTTCGCTCCCAATCACAAACGGAGAGGCGCGCTCGATCGCTACGGTCGCCCAAATCGGCGCTGCGTCCGTACTAATTGGTATGCCGGAGATCGTGAAAGTCGTTTGAGGGCCTGGAGGCGTAATCGTTATGCGGGGCATTGCCGGCGTATTGTTCGTGACTTGACCGGCTGCCGCGCTGACCGTTAAGACTTGAGCCCCGGGAAGACCGTGGAAATCCAGATGTACAGTGCTTGCGCCCCTACCGTCCACAATGACTTCCCAGCTGGAAGTCTGTGATTCTATTTCTTTATCGACGATTTCCGCGGCCACGGCCTGCCAGTTCGAGGCGCATTCAGAATATGTCAGGATCCAAGGTGACGCCATGGCTGGTAGCGCCGCCGCCAGAGCCCCGAGTAACCGGAACCAAATCATGGTCGCCTCCTACGAGTGCGTGCTGTTGCAGTGCTGTGATAGTCAACTCAACATTCGATATACATGTCAGGATCCTCGAGATCGCCGCAGGTCGACGGTACGGTTTGAAAAGTTACATCATATTGACGAGGGACGGTTGCGGGCGAAGTCGTGTTGGTTCCGCAGTTCGTTTTGGCAATTCCCAGATGCTCCTTGATCTCGAGGTCGATATGATCGCCGGGGCCCAGAGGCGTCAACGGAGGAGGGTTAACGAACGCGTCCTCCGAAGTTCCCGGAGCGATCCGAAACAGGATGGCGATGCCCCCCGTGTTCCGAATCTTGACGGTCAGGGACTGTGACTTGCAGGCCCGGCCCGGTCGAGGGGGGCCAACTCGAACGCATTGGGTGGCCGGATCCGCGTGCAGACCAATGGTGTTCGGTACGCCGAAATCCAGCACTGTTTCGGACTGCTGGCTCTCAGTCTTCGTTTCCTTTTTTTGTTGCGTGTCCTTTTGCATTTGATCTTGCATGCTTTTGCTCCTCGAAAGAGTCGTTAATGAAACCGGCGGATGAGGCCCTCCATTCGGGGCTCGCAAGCAGAGCCTGAAACGTCGGCATTCTGTAGAGTTGTTGTTCGGAGTAACCCGCTGCGAGTGAGGTTCGGAGTAAGGCGATTGCTCGAGAGCGTTCACCGAGTATCTCGTAGACCTCCCCGAGGCGGACCAAATCGGTCGATGACAGGCTATCTAGATCTTTTGCCGCGATCCGGAGCGCGGCACGCGCATCGCCGGAGTTCCCGATCGTTGCGCAGTACAAAGCGAGGTAGCTGTATAGGTCAGACCGACGGGACCTGACTCCTATTTGTGCTTTGAGAAGTCCGATCGCTTTTCGGTATGTCTCCCGGTACCGGTTGTCGTTTGACCATTTGTACGCCGCGCCCAGGTTACCCCATAGTAGGAAAGTGTTCGGGCTTAATTCGACCGCGCGCGAAAAGTATTGCGCGGCTTCTGCGTAATTGCTAAGCTCAAAAGCGAGATTGCCGAGATTCGTGAGGGCGCTTGGTCGCGGTTCAATTTCCACGGAGCGTTCAAACATGGTGCGAGCTTCGTCGATCTTATCGTCCTGATACAAAGCTACGCCGAGGTTGCTCCAACCCTGGGCGTTATCGGGAGATAGTTGAACAACCGTGCGAAAGTTGTCCGCAGCTTCCTCGAAGCGGGACCGGCGAAGGTAAAAGAGTCCGGCCTGTTTGTAGATGGCCCAATCGCCGGGTCTAAGGGACTGCGCCCTGTTCAGGGCCACTTCCGCCTGCTGGTACCGGCTGAGCTTCGCCAGCGATTGCGCCAGCAGAGCGTACGCTTCTCCATCTCGCGGATCGAGGTCCACCGCACGGCTGAGGTAGTCCCGGGCTTGTTCATCTTCACCAGTGCCGACGAGAATTCTCCCCATTGCCACCAGGGCCGGTTGAAAATGCTCGTCGAGGTCAAGGGCGGAGCGCGCTTCCTTTGCCGCTTCCTCCGCAGCCCATGCGTCGCCCTTTCGGTCGTATAGGAGCCAGTAGGCTTTGGCAAGACCCGCATGGGCCGATGGACTCTTCGGGTCGCGTTCCAATGCACGGTTGAATTGTGTGATGGCGTTTTCGACATTGCTGACAACGTCGCCGCGCTGGAGGTATCCAATCCCCGCGGTATAGAATTGCGCGGCGCCGAGCGCCTTTCCCGTGAGACCCTCCGCGCTGTCGAGATTCTCTGGTTGAATTTGCAGATCAAGCATATTCACCAGCCGGCGAACAGCTCCGTCCTGTAGCGCGAAAGCGTTTTCACGTGATCCCTCCACCATGGCGGCGTCGAGTTGGTGCCCTTCGTCGGTGTCCACCAAACTCAAAGTCAGAACCAGTCTTTCACCTGACGCCTGCAGATCACCTTCAATCGCATAGTTGACGCCCAGCTTCTTGCCGGCGGCCGCCGGGTCGGCGACGCCTAGGCTCAAAACCATGCTTGGAGCTGTGACAACGAGGTCTTCGTTGATGCCTTCGTACTGGGTCAAGCGTCTCGTGATCGTGGCCATGAGTCCGTCGGCGAACGCCGGCAGTTCCGGATCGTCGCCCATGACTCCGAACGGCAGGACGGCGACGCTGAGTTGCCGAGGCTCTCCTGTCACAAACAGGCGGCCATACTGCGTCGAAAGGGCCAAAAACAATCCCAGCGCGGCCACGCCGCCCCAACGCAGCTTCTTGTCGCTCCAAAAGACCCGCTTCGACTTAGGGGGAACAGGCGGTTCGCGGATGCCCTCGAGCGCCTCCAGGACCTCTTGAGGGCTCTGGGGCCGGTTCTCGGGCTCTACTTCTAAACAGTGCAGGATCGCGTTGTTCCACGACTCGGGCAAGTCCGGGATGTGTTCGCGCGGGTGTTTGGGTCGTTCGTTGAGTTTCTCGTAGACGTTCTCGGCGATCGTTTTGCCCGGGAAAGGGCGCTCGCCGGTCACCGTTTCATACATGACAAGACCGAGGGCGTAGACGTCGGTCGCGGGACCGACCTTGTCGCGCTCGCCGGTCAACTGCTCCGGAGCCATGTAGGTCGGGGTTCCGACGATCTCCTGCGAGCCGCTCAGCGAACTGAAGGCGTCGCCGCTCGGATCGCGACAGGCCAGTCCGAAGTCGGTGATTTTTACCCTCTGAGCGGCACCGCTCTCGTCCGTCAACATGACATTGGCGGGCTTGAGATCGCGATGGATAATGTCGCACTCGTGAAGGGAAGTGAGGCCGGCGACCGTCTGTCGCACGATCGGCAGGGCGCGCTCAATCGGCAAGCGGCCTTCACGTTGAAGCAAGTCCGCCAGCGTCTGGCCGGCCAGGAACTCCATCGTGAATGCGATAGGAGCGCCTTGGGCGCTATCGTCGACGACCAGATCGTGGATGCGGCAGACGTTGGGATGTGTCACCCGACGCCCATTCAAGATTTCATGTTTGAAGCGCTCGCGAATTTTGGAATCAAAGACGAGTTCGGGTCGTATTCTCTTCAGCGCAACGCACTCGCCCAGTTCGCGATCGAACGCCTGGTAGACCTCGCCCATGCCGCCTGCGCCGAGTTTGCGGAGGATTTCGAAGCGGCGGCCCACGACGACGTCGGGTTGCAGCCCAGGACTGGAGCGGATCTCGACGCCGGCAAACGTATCGAGCGCTCCCGTGCTGCGATCATAGTGTTCGAGCAATTCCTCAACTTCTGAGCGCAGAGCCGGATCGCCCCGGCAAGCTGAGTCCAGGTAGTGGGCGCGTTCGGATGCAACGAGGGACACGGCATCCTCGAAACATTTACGGACGCGCCGCCAATGCGCTGTAGCCTCCTGCTCAGGTGGCAACATAGCTCCTAAGACACGCGAACGCCGCCAGTTGAAGAATCGGCCCTAACCGAGTCAAGCATAGACCTTAGGCGCTTGAAAACCAAGGGATTTCCGTTCTCGATTCTAACGATTCTCAGACGGTTGGGCATTTTCGCGCTCGTCGCAACGGCGGCGGCCTCTGTCGTCGGAATTGTCTATCAATCTCGAGGTGCTGCCCACGACGCCAACCGTTACCCCTCAGCGGGCGAAATGGTCCCGGTCGGCGACACGCGCCTCCATCTCACGTGCCTGGGCGAAGGCGAGCCTACGATCGTCTTGGAGGCGCTCTCTGGAGGCGCTTCAACCGAGTGGGCCTGGATCCAGCCTGAGCTCGCGCGTGTGACGCATACTTGCTCCTACGACCGCGCCGGACGGCCCTGGAGCGACTCCCATCAAGCCGGCGACCTCCGGGGAACCGCCGAAACGCTCCATGCACTGCTAGCCCAGGCTCATCTCCGTGGACCTTTCATTCTCGTCGGGCATTCGATCGGAGGGCTCTATGCGCGCGCCTTTCAAGCACGCCGCCCCGACGAGATCGCCGGCCTCGTGCTGTTTGGTTCAGGCTGCAGAAGGAGCTGGCGGCGCTCTCCACCCAAAGCGAACACGTTACCGTCGAGGGTGCCACTCACAGCTCACTGGCGCTGCATCCGGATCATGCCCGGCAAACATCGGCGGCGATCCTCGAGTTGCTGGAACGCGTGCGAGCCGGATCTTCAACACATCGGAGGACACCACAACACAGGCTTGGAGGAGGAATCGGTTGACGTCATCATGACGGTCCGCACGTAATCACCACTTCGAGTACCCGGAAGACATTCTCGCGTCGATCAAGTCGGCGCTACGACTAGCCGGCAAGCTCGTGGCGCTGGATCACCCGCGCATTGTCGGAGTGTCCGCCTCCAGAGGGTCTCGAGCATATACGAGTGGGGCAGGGACAAGTGACCGACGAAATCCTCTCAATGGCTTTGGTCGAAGGAGCCCGAGTAAGCTTAGCTAGCGATGGGCACGCCCGAGTTCGATCCCGCCAAGCGCAAGTTATTGTTCTTTTGTCGCGGTCGCGGTCGCGGCCACGCCGTGCCCGACATCGAGATCACAGAGCAACTGTTGAGACTCGACAATGGCATCGACGTGCGCTTCGTGTCGTACGGAACCGGCGCCGCAACGCTGCTTGAGCGTGGGTTCAGCGTAGTCGACCTGCGATTACCGGAAGTGAACTCGCTTCTGGACGTCATCGTATTGTCGACGAAGGTCATCGCGTGGCTGAAGCCGGACTTAGTCGTCGCGCACGAGGAATTCGGCGCATTGCCGGCGGCGAAGGTGTTCGACTTGCCGGCGATCTTCATCACGGACTGGTTCGCCGACCAGGATCGGATCATCATGAGCGCACTGCGATTTGCGGACCAGATCCTGTTTATCGATCGCAAGCCGGTCACCCCAGAGCCCGTCCAGGCGAAAGGCAAGGTGACGTACGTGGGACCGATACTGCGGCGCTTTGAGTATTCGCGCGCCGACCGTGGCCGGGCTCGCAGGGAACTGGGCCTGGATGAGGACGCAACGGTGGTCTGCGTTTTACCAAGCGGATACGCCACAGAGGCGAGAGCGCCGATCGCGAACCTCGTACTCGAGGCCTTCGATCAACTCGATGCGGAATCAAAGCGACTCCTGTGGCTGGCGGGCGAGGACACGCCGACGATCGAAGCGCTTACACAGAACCGGCTCGATATCCTCGTCATCGAACGCGATTGGCAAATTGATCGAATCATGGCGGCCAGCGATGTGGCGATTACAAAGGGGACGCGCAAGACCGCCGCAGAACTCGAAAGCATCGGGATCACGTCGATTGTTCTCTCTCCCGGGTCGAACCCCATCGATGACGCCCGCGCAAAGGCAAGACCGGGCGTCACGTTCCGTAGGATTGGTGAGTTGCAACCCGAAGGCCTTGCTCTCGACTTGGCTGAGGCGATTCGTCGCGGTCCGTTGCGGCCGCCGGCCACAGGGAGAGAGCGCGCAGCGGCGGTCGTCGCGAGGCGAATCGACTTGGCGCTACGCAAGCCGACAGCCTCCGCCTAGTCATGCAGCTCACGCATAGCCGTAGAGTTGCCGAAGGTCCTCGGTCATGCTCTCCGCAAGCAGTCTGTCGCTTGGATTCATCGACTCCGTCCACGTATCATCGACCGCGATTTCCACGACGTCTCCGTAATGGTATCGATCCGGGTTGCCCGAAACGGAATGGCTGGTCTTCACACGGAAGGCCTTTTCACTAACGAACTCAGGGAAGGACTCTGCATCCGACACGATCTCCATGACGGCTCTGAGCAGGACTTTGGGATTAGCGGCAAAGTCTTCGTATCGCACCAGAAACGCGCGTTCTCCGAGCGCCGCCGCGAGGCGGTCCGCACGTCGATTCAAGATCGACCAGATCGAGCAAGCATCGGCTACCGACCGCGTCTGCATGTATTCAACTCCTTCTGTTACCGGCACTTGCTTCTTGCGTGTCCATGAGAATGCGACCGCCATTGGGTCTCGAACAAGACGAACGACGGTCAGTCTGACGCCGGGCAGCCTCGCCAATAGCCAGCCGAGCTCGGCGGTCTTCGAGGAGTCCACAATCACGTCACAGCCGCTGAGCGATTCAATGGCGGAGTACAGCTTGCCAAGCAGCGTCGCGTACTCCCTTGTCTCGGGAGAATCGATGTCTCCCCGATGCGCGATCAGCTGCCTGTGCACTTCCAAGCGAAGATTTTCGAACTCCCGAGCCTGCCCGGGCTGGAGGCCGTCAAACGCCGCCACGAGAACCGAATTCCAAAATTCGCAGCAGCGGAAAGGCAAGCCGCAACCGCAGAGCCATTTCTCGGAAGAGGCTCGTCGCCAGAGCTTGATGCTTTCCCCTACATGGCAAAAGCCGGCTGCCGAACCCAGCATGTCGCCTACGATTGTGGTCCCGCTGCGCCCAGCCCCCGCGAAGAAGAGTACATTCACGTTGCCACTCGCGGCCGCCCGACCTGTCGACACACGGCGCGCTCGGATCCTCTAAGCCATACCTTCTGTGTCGGCCGAATTCAAGCGGCGACGAAGCCATGCGCGGCCGAGCTGCCAGTCTCGCTTGACCGTGCGCGGGGCGATGCCAAGGGCCTCGGCCGTCTCCTCAACCGACATCCCCGCAAAATAGCGGCACTCGAATACCTTGGCTGCTCGAGCGTCCTTGCGGGTCAGACTTTCGAGAGCTTCATCCAGAGCCAAGATGTCGGTCGAATGTTCCTGCTGAATCGCATGTGCTTCCTCGAGCTCCAAGGGGCGCAAGCCGCCGCCGCGCTTCTCGGCTCGCCGGGCGCGAGCATGGTCGACCAAGATCTCTCGCATCAGGTGCGCGGCAAATCCAAAAAAATGGGAGCGGTTCTTCCAGCCGACTCGATCGAGAGACGACAGCTTGATGTACGCCTCGTTCACCAAGGCGCTAGCCTGTAGGGAATGATCGGGGCGCTCTCCCCTGAGTTTGGCCGCGGCCAGCTTGCGCAACTCACCATGGACCGCGTCCACTAGGCGACTCTCAGCGTCTTTGTCGCCGAGCTGAAATCGCAATAGCAGCTGTGTGATGTCGCCTGGATTTGGTTCTGTCACGTTGCAAAGACCTCGCGCCTGAAGCGCAACACCTATCGGCTAAAAAAGGCCCTATCCGACTCGATTCGCAGGACTTAGTCCTGCTCACGGTCACGGAACTCCTCATACCAGTTTTCGACGACTCGAATCTTCGGGAGCTCTCCGCTGTCCTCGCTTTGAACGCCGGTTACGATAAAACGCTCGCCGTCTGGCGAAATGTCATAGTTGGGCCAGGTTTGAGTACTGGGTAGAAACTGGAACAGTCGCGTCGCTGCGCCGACCGCTAAGTCGGCTTCCGTGGATACGGCGACGCTCACAATCGTCGCCCCCTCGGCGTAGAAAAGCTCTCGGCCGTCTCGACTCCAGCGCGGCTCACGACCGCCTGCAGTGGAGACAGCTATTTGGCGGCCCCCTTCGGCAAACGGCTGCACATAAACTTCAAACGGTCCCGACTCGTCGGATACATAGGCGATATAACGTCCGTTCGGGGACACCTTCGCCGAGACTTCATTGGCCGGCGTTTGAAGGAATGGACGGGGTTCGCCGAAGCCGTCAGGGGTGCTATCGACATACCACCGGTCAAAGCCCGCCTCCGGCTCGGAAATAGTCATCAGAATGATCTGGTCGTCCACAGTCCAGTCCGTGACTTAGCTCTCGCCTGGTCCGTCAACGATCCGCACGGTCTCGCCCGAACCGTCCGCCGCTCGGACAACGGCGCTTGCCCCACCCGCGTCGGCGATCGTGAAAGCCACTCTACCGCCATTCGGAGACCAGACAAGGCCGCTGCCCGGAGCGGCGGATTCGCTCAGCCTGACTCGACTGCCTCTCGAAATGTCTTGGACCCAGAGAACTCCGGTGTTTTGACGATAAGCAAGCGAACGCCCATCCGGCGAGATTGCCGGCGCCGGATGTCGACGGGACCCTATGTCAATAAACCTGCCGGTCTGTGCTTGGCCTGCGCGGTCGACCCAGCGGAGGACAGTTTTGGTTGTTGAGTCGCCATCGAGATACGCCAAGGTCCCGTCCGCCGATATGGAAGGTTGACGCGCGTTCTCTCGAACGGGAAACGCCGTGCCGGTGAACTGGAGCGTCGCGAGCGAGAACGGCCGCGCCCAAAGATCGTAGACACTGCGCTGAGACTGATAAATGACAAGGCCCGATGACAGCGAATACACGGGGCGATCCCCCGGACCTAGCTCCTCAAGCTGCCCGGTATCGAGATTCTTTGCGTATAGAGTGCCCTGTGAGACGTCGCCGAGAGTAAAGAGCAACGCGCGGCCGCTCGCCGGAGGCAGAAAGCGAGGCCGGGAAACATACCCCCTCGCTCCGTTCAGATCCGTCTCGCCAACCAGTACCGTCGGATCGCCGCCTTGCGACGGCACTTCGTACAAGGATATCCCCGCGCCTTCCATGTCCATGGCGGCGAAGACGATGGAATCGCCGTCCGGACTCCAGGTTCCCTCGAAGTACTGCGGCGTAGGCAGTCTGTAGATAATCCCGCTGGCGCCGCCCTCGACGGACACCTTTCTCAACTCCGCCCCCGCGGCATACGCGATGAATCGGCTATCAGGCGACCAGCAACGCAGAATCGCTCCTTCGGTGCCTGCAAGCGTCCGTGGCTCTTCTTGGTCGAGGTCTTGGACCCAAAGCAGCCCCTCCGAACCTGTCGTTGTGAAGGCGATGTGCTCGCCGTCGGGCGAAATGACGGGACCGGCCGTGATGGCGCCGGCGTCAATGCCCGGCGGCGGAACCAAGGAGAATCGACGCAAAGGCCTCTGAGGCGGAGCCGCTGTGAAATGCTCCGTCAGAAGGCCCAGGAACGCAATGCCGAAGAGTGCTGCGACGGCATAAGCGGCCTGCAGTCTACGTTTGCGTACGATCACCGCGTCGGGCGGCAACGATTCGGCCGGGTTGAATGACTGAGGGGCCGACATCGCCGCCGGAACGCCTGTGGTCAAATCTCCCGTCTTTAGGATCGTCGAACGGCCCGACTTCAGCTTGTCGCTCAGCGTCCTCAGTTCCCGAGCGACCTCGCGCGCCGACTCAGTGCGGTCGTCTCGACCCTTCGCCAAGCACTTGCCGACGGTGAACTCGAGTTCCATCGGCACGCCTGCTCGAATCGAAGTCAGAGGAGCAGGCTCTTGCTGGACAATCTCGTAAAACAGCGCTTGATCGTATTGACCCAGAAAAGGGCGCTGGCCGGAGACCATCTCGTACAGGACACAACCCAGCGCCCAGATGTCGGTGCGCGAATCGACTTCCTGCCCTTGGGCTTGCTCGGGCGACATGTAGGCGACCGTGCCCATGGCTTGGTCAGCCTTTGTTAGCCGCGACGCTTCAGTCAGGCGCGCCAGGCCGAAGTCCATGATCGTGGCGTGGCCTTTGGAGTCGACGAGGACATTGGCGGGCTTAATGTCGCGGTGGACGATGCCGGCCTCGTGAGCGGCCTCGAGGCCTTCGGCGATTTGACGCCCGATATCGAGGGCGTCCTTGATCGCGAGCGGGCCCTTCGCGATGCGGTCCTCCAAGGTCTCTCCCTTGAGAAACGCCAGTGCCAAGAAGGTCTTGCCTTCGACCTCGGCGATTTCATAGACCGGGCATACGTTGGGGTGATGCAGTGCTGCGGCGGCCTTGGCTTCGCGCAGGAACCGAGCTTTGGCTTCCTCGTTGTTGAGCAGATGTTCGGCCAGGAACTTGAGCGCCACAGGTCGCTCTAAAGCAGTGTCCTCGGCCTTGTAGACGACGCCCATGCCGCCCTCGCCGAGCTTGGCGACGATGCGGTAGTGGCTGATGGTGGAGCCTATGTGCAAGACGCCGCAATTGTACCGCTGACGATCAGCGGGAACGCGCCCAGTACGATCAAAAGGATCAATCCGGCAAGGAGATAATCGCTGATGGGCGTCTAGTCGAGCCAAGCAAGACGGAGGCCGACCGCCTCGCCGGAGGGATCGGCGATGAGTCCGTAGCCGCCGGCAAGGCCGCTGAGGCCCTGCATCGCTAGCGCTGCCAGAAGTCCGTAACGCAACAAAGCTTTCTCCTGACTGCGTCCAGTTTAGAGCTCACGGGCGGAAGTGCCGCGCGTCCTGCGGCCGAGGTGCTCCGTTCCACAACCCCACTCAACGACTTTTGGAACACGCCTTCAACGTCCTCGTCACCGTCCCCAGCCCAATCCCCATCTGTTCGGCAATTTTCCTCAACGACAGCCCCTGCCGCCTCAACTCCAACACCTCCTTCCGATCAAAAACCTTCCGCGGCCGATGCGGCGGCAGGTTCTTCCCCGACCGGCTCTCGACCGTCTTGCCGACCCTGCCCGCCTCGTAATCCTTGCGATACCTCAATTGCCCGGCCCGGCTCCTCTCCACAATCAGCGACCGCTCGAACTCGGCCGCCGCACCCAGCACCTGCAGCAGCAACTTCGAGGCCGGGTTGCGTTGATCGGTGTCGAGCGCTTGCGTGACGGCGATGAAGCGGACGCCCCAGGACTCCAGCTCCTGGATGCTGTTGAGGCAATCGACCAACGAGCGGCCGAAGCGGTCGAGCTTCCAGACCAGCACGCAGTCGAACAGCCGGCGGCGGGCGTCGGCCATGAGCTTGTCGAGGCCCGGCCGGCGGGACTTCTTACCGCTGACGACGTCGTTGTACGTCTCAACCAGTTCCCAGCCCATGCGCGAGGCGTAGTCGGCGAGTTCGGACAGTTGCAGGTCGGGGTTCTGGTCCGGGGTGGAGACGCGGACGTAGATCGCCGCCCGCGTCGGCGACTTACCTGATTCTGAAGAGTACTTTGCGCGGTTGCGGAATGTACCTTCCGTGTACCCGATTTCCGGGGAATCAGCGTATTCAGCGTTTCTGCCGTTTAAGAGAATCAATAACTTACGGCTATTCAACACGCGAGCTGGGTTCGAGTCCCGGCCGCCTCACCAGCTTCAAGGCCTTTCGAAATTGGCAAGCGCCTCATACTCGAGCGCCTCACGCGACTCGTGCTTTGCGTTCAGCGAATCCTCTTGGTGTCGGTTTGGTGTCGATTTCACCGTGGCACGGGAGAGAGTTGTCGCCACAGCCGAGAGCAGAGAGAAACTCCAAATTTATTCATGTTCAAGGAGATAGAACCTATCTGACGTGTTATCAGACACTTATCGGACATAGTGAGAGCGAATCCGAGACTCGCCTCAGCCGACCGCGCCGCCGCGATCGATTTTGGCGCGCCGAGGCTCGGAGTCGATGCTTAGCGAGTCGTGGCCGGACAATCGGCAGCAATGTCGGCGGGGCGACGACGGAGGCGGCATGGCCACCCGTGAGGATCGCTTGTAGCCGCTGGGCTGGGACTCACAATCCTCGAGTTTTCGGTTTCTAAAGCGGTACAACGGCTGAACTGGACGAGTTCCTGAGGCGAGCCTGTCGCCGAGTTCTCCATCAACGTCGGAATCTATTCGGCGGCTGCCTGATTCTTTGAAAGCCGAAGCGAGGGATGACGTTCTCCCGGATCGACCCCACTCCCCCAAGAACCGTCCCGCCGGTGATTTCACGCCGATTCACCCGAAATCACCTCTCGACAACGATTTTTCACCGGCGCCGAGCGTAAGCTTCACGCCGGACCTTGGACGGCTCGGCCCTTTTGGCATTGAGCACGTCCGCCCACAACTCGAACCAAGGATGAAAGGTGCTAGCCATGCTTATCGGGATCTGCTGTCGGACGACTCGAGGGAACTCAGCGCGTAGGGCTTTGGCGCATATCGCAATCGCCGTCCTGCTCCTTGCCGGCTTCGGTGAAGGACAAACGAACCGCAACCGCAGAACCACGAGCGGTTTTGACTCACCGCCTCTGGGGTATGTGTCCGTTGGAGGCTTCAATTTGCATATGCGCTGCGAAGGAGAAGGCCAGCCCGCCGTAGTTATCGAAACCGGTTGGGGCGACCACATGGATAGCTGGACCCAGGTCCAAGCGGCTGCCGCCAGGCACACACGCGTCTGCGTTTACGACCGTGCCGGAGCGGGCTGGAGCGATCACGACAGGCAAGTCACGACGCTCGAGCGGATGGTGCGCAATCTTCGTGTAGCGCTGGACCACGCCGGCGTCGAAGGACCCTACGTTCTCGTCGGGCATGCGGAAGGCGGTCTCATCGTCCGCCGATTCGTTGCCAAGTACCCGGACGAAGTCTCCGGTCTGCTGCTGATCGAGTCCGCACATGAGAACCAGATCCAGCGGATGCCTGAAACACTCTCGAAAGTCATGCTGTCCGACCTGAGGAGCAATAGATTCTGCGATGTTGCGACGCCGATGAGCATGGCGAGAGCCTTCGGGTTCGTCAATGCCTTCCTTCCGATTCTGTCGCCGGAAAATCTGCGGCCGATGAGCCCGGCGGCAATGCAGGAGACCCGTTTTTGTGCAAGCGTCCGAGAAGAGGCCGTCGCCTTTCAAGCGGCTGCCAGTCAGTCGCAGCCCCCTTCAACGCTGGGTGACCTGCCGCTGATTGTACTGACCGCGGATCGAGGGATGAGCTTCGACGGTCTCTCGTCACGCAGCGCAATCCCGGCCGAGGCGATGGCCGAGTGGGATGCTGTTTGGCGGGAGCTCCAGGCGGAGCTAGCTCAACTGTCCAGCAACAGCGAACATCGCATCGTGGCCGGAGCGGGCCACTATATTCAGTTGGACCGTCCCGATGCCGTCGTCAAGTCGATCTGTGACTTGACGACGATCAGTTGTGGCGGAGATCCAGCATGCAATGGCGCTGCCGCCCGTCAACGAGAGACGCAGAGATAACTCCGCCCGCGCGCGACCGCCGCTTTTTCGATCTCACCCTGCCGTTGCAGCCCGCGCAAACGAATGTCACTCGCGATAACCCAGCTTGCGGCGAAGCTCGAGGAACTCCGGCCTCTCGAGCACCGGGTCCTCCAGCGTGTTGAGCGCCAACCACAGATGTGGCCCCAGCAGATGCGGGGTCGCCCGCTCGGTTATGACCTTGGCCCATCTATATGCGCCATCAACATCACCGATACCCAGGTATGCAATAAACCACATCGGCGGCGCAATCTTATCTTCGTCGAGCGGTTCTAGGAACCGATTGAAGATGCGCCTCGCGTCAGCCGGGTGACCGATGCGGCTGTAGGCATATACCGAACAGAAACCAGCCTGATTGACTTCGTCACTAGGAAAATCCGCGAGAAGCTGTTCGGCGATGGCTAGCTGACGTCTCGCCTCGTCGCGATTGCCGCGCATCGCTTCTGCGAATGCCAGCTCTTGGCGCTCGCGTGCCGACGTTGGTTCCAGTTCAATTCGCCGCCTATGGACTTGCGACAAGGTTTCAAAGTCTCCGATAACGAAAAGTCTCTCCTTGATCCAGTTATTGTGGGGACCCATGACCGCCTGCGGATCCAACTGTATGTTTCGGACGACCAACGGATGCGCCCTTTCGGGACGCAACTCCGCTAAGTGCCAATCCGCAGCAAGTTGGAGCACTGTGACGTCGTTCGGGCTCAGCGCGAGGGCGCGGTCGAAATTTGCCTCAAGGCTCTCTTCTACCGCCGACGAACCAAAATATCTTGCAGCCGACACGAGGTGCGCAAGACCCAGACCCGAATCAATTTCCAATGCGCGATCCGCATCCGCCACGGCAAGCTCGATCTCCTCGCGAATGAACTTGGGCGACCCTTGTCGAGCCCGGCTCCCATAAGCGCGCAGCGCATGCTTTAAGCCTCTATAAGCGTAGGCCAAGGCGAAGTTCGGGTCGATCTCGATCGCGCGATCGAGTTCACTAAAATCATTCGCCCTTGGATGTTCCAGGTTTTTGAGAAAGGCGACGTACGCAGCGGGGGATTGTGTTGGCGGCGCTTCGAGCCGCCGTTCCTCGTCGTCCGACAGTTCGGCTTCGAGCGCGTTCGCGACTCTTGTCGCGATATCGGTCTGCATCCCGAACAGCCCTTCCAGGTCGCTTAGATCGCCGGGATAAGTGTGCGCCCACAGGTGCTCCTCCGTTTCCGGATCAATTAGCCGTACTGCGACCATGAACTCCGTATCGGCATAGCGTACGCTGCATTCCATCACAGCTTGGGCGTCAAGTTCCTTCGCGATTTGCGATATCGAAGGGCGGTTTTCCTGATACTGCAGCACAGAGCTCCGGGCGATCACGCGGATGCCGCTGAGTTTTGTGAGTTGGTTCAGAATCTCTTCGTGGATGCCCGCGGCGAAATAAGCGTCGTCCGGATCAGGGCTTAGGTTTTCGCAAGGCAGAACGGCGACTTTCGGGGGCGAATGCGCGTTTGAATTTTCTGCAATGATGCTGTCGATCGATCGATTCGTCGTCGATGCGGCTACGCTCCCTGTCTGGCGGGCGCGGTGCGCAACGATGTAAGCCCCTGCGAGGATGATGACGGCCGCGGCCAGGTACGTCGCCCAGCGCCCGCGATCTCCCAGCCGCCGGCTCCATGTGCTCAGTCTCTGCTCGGTTGCGCCTAGACTTGAAGCGGGATCTTGACGGTCGTCTTTGATCTCCTCTGTGCGGCCCCTGCTGCGGCCCGCGGAATCGCGGAAGTCCGCGACACCTTCGACCCTTTCGTCACTTGTCCAAACTTTCGCGACGAACTGATAGCCGCGGCGCGGCACCGTCACGATGAGATCGCTGCCGAGCGCACGGCGCAACGCCGCGACAGCTTGACTTAGGTTGTTCTCTTCGACGATCGTGTCCGGCCACAGCGCCTCGAGCATCGTCGAGCGAGCGACGACTTGGCCTGAGTGTTCGAGAAAATAAACGAGCGTGTCGAACGCCTTAGCGTTGACTATGACCGGGTTGCCGTCCCCGTCGATCAGTGAACGGCTACGGCGGTCCAAGCGAAAGCCGCTGAACTCGAAATGGTCCGGTTGAGGCGCCGTCAGCATTGGCTGCTCGTCCAGGCCTATGGGCAGGCCCTATCGCACTCGGTAATCATTCTACCTGCGGGGACCACGATCCGAAAGCCCAAATCGAACAGTCGCCAGGCTCGTTCTCCCGGATCATCAGCGCGTCCGGGCCCCGAGGCAGGAAACGCTCCAACAGTATGGGCGCTAGCACGCGGCCACCGTTTGTTAGCGAGAGTAAGTCGTGGCCTGAAAGATCGGCCAGCATCATCGCGAGGGCGCCCGAGTTGGTTTCTCTCATGGAATGGGCGCCGACTAGTCAATTTTTTTGGAGATGAGCCATAGAGATATCTTGTGGAAGAGAGGCATGGCCATTCCGAGCGAGTTCAGAACCGCGCGACTCCTCTTGCGAAAGTGGAGGCGTAGCGATCGAGAGCCTTTTGCGGCACTCAACGCTGATCCCCGCGTGATGAAGTATCTACCCGGGGTCCTGTCGCGTGAGGAAAGCGACGGCTTGGTCGCCCGCGTTGAGGCTGGCTTCGAGGAGAACGGTTTCGGGCTGTGGGCCGTCGAGGTTCCGGGCACTGCGCCTTTTGTGGGGTTCATAGGACTGGCCATTCCCCGGTTCAAAGCGCACTTTACGCCGTGCGTCGAAATCGGCTGGCGTATCGCGGCGCGGTATTGGAATCGAGGCTATGCGACGGAGGGAGGGCGAGCCGTGCTCGCGAGTGCCTTCGACACCCTGCAGCTCGACGAGATCGTTTCGTTCTCCTCGGCCGGGAACACGCGTTCCCGTCGAGTAATGGAGAAGATCGGGATGACGCACGATGAAGCGGACGATTTCGATCATCCGTTGCTGCCGGCTGGACATCCCCTCCGGAGACACGTTCTGTACAGGCAAAGGCGGCCCACGCCGGCCCAGGAGTAGCAGTACAGGGCTGGCCGCGGAGTCTCTTTAAAGAAAACGGCCATCCCCGCCAGTAGTGGAATTCAGGTGGGGATCACTGTTTGGTTATGACTGCCGGCTCAAGGATGAGGAAGACCGAGGCCGCCTGCCTTGTCCTTTCATGTGTCCCCCTGACAGCTTCTTTTCGTCGTCCGCTCGCGCGGCAAACAAGGCGCTCTGTTCCATAACCTCACTCACAGCTTTTGGAACACGCCTGGAGCGTCCTCGTGACCGTCCCCAACCCGATCCCCATTTCCTCCGCGATCGCTCTCAACGACAGCCCCCGCAGTTTCAACTCCACCACCTTCCTGCGGTCAAACACCTTCCGCGGCCGATGCGGCGGCAGGTTCTTCCCTGACCGGCTCTCGACCGTCTTGCCGACCCTGCCCGCCGCGTAGTCTTTGCGGTACCTCAATTGCCCGGCCCGGCTTCGCTCCACAATCAGCGACCGCTCGAACTCCGCCGCCGCACCCAGCACCTGCAGCAGCAACTTCGAGGCCGCATTGCGCTGGTCGGTGTCGAGCCCTTGCGTGACGGCGATGAAGCGGACGCCGCAGGACTCCAGCTCCTGGATGCTGTTCAAACAATCGACCAGCGAGCGGCCGAAGCGGTCGAGCTTCCACACGAGGACGCAGTCGAACCGGCGTCGGCGCGCGTCGGCCATCAGCTTGTCGAGGCCCGGCCGGCGGGACTTCTTACCGCTGACGACGTCGTTGTACGTCTCAACCAACTCCCAGCCCATGCGCGAGGCGTAGTCGGCAAGTTCAACGAGCTGCAGGTCGGGATTCTGATCGGGGGTGGAAACGCGGACGTAGGCGCACACCTTCATGCCGCACCCCCGGTCGAGAGCGATTTTACGTCCCTAAAACTCCGGTAGCGTTCTGGACAGGCAACGACCGCTGGGATCGGGCGCCGTCGAACCGAGGTAGTGCCGGCGGTCTGGCACAGTAGGAGTCTCTCGGAATCTACTGTGCCAAAAATGTGCCACGGAGGTGCGTTTTGGGCCTTTCTGCCATTTCTGGCTCTTTGTAGAATCAATAACTTACGATTCCGCAAAGAGCCTCGAAAGATCGAGTCCCCCTCTCCGCACCAATCTTTCTCCTTTCTTTTCTGTGGCTTGGCCGGTAGGGCCTAGCCTCTGCACCACTTTTGCACCAAGCGGTTTCGCCGTGCACCTTTTCAAGAAAGTACGCGAGACGCAACTCGCGCCCTCGGCTCCACCGGGCGTAGTGCTTGCGGACGATCGCCGGGCTGTTGCCGAGGACGGCGGCGACGTCTTCGTAGGTCGCTCCCTGCGCTAGCATCTCGGTCGCCAGCGTATGCCGGAAGCGGTGGCTGTGAGCGTCGCGCACCGCGGATCGCCGGAAGACGGCGTCGAGCATCCGGTGGCCCGTATTCTTGAGCGCTCGGACGGAACCGACGCCGTTCCAGAAGTAGTAGCGGCATCCGACCGCAGCGCCCCTGGGAAGCGGCAGCGCGTCCAAAGCTGAAAGCAACTCTTTCGGGACGGGCAGTCGCACAGGCTCCCCATTCTTTTCGGTCCGGATTTCTAGATAACCGTCCCGTATCTTGTCGCGGCTGAGCTGGAGGGCGTCCCCGATTCGAAGTGCGGTGTAGCGTAAGAGCAGAATGAGCGCCTTGGCCCGGAGACGCTCGTAGCTCTGGCGCCCAAACTCTTCGCAGGCTTTCAGAATCGCCGCGATCTCTTCCGGAGTGTAGGGTTGGGGCGGACGCCGGGGCTTCGGCGCGTGAGGGGGCTTTACGCGGCGTGCGGCATTGAAACGGCACCAATTGCGATCGACGCAGTAGCCGAGGAACGAGCGTACTGTCTGCAGCTCTTTCGACCAAGACAGCGCCGAGAGGGTGCGCCAGGCGCCGTAACGGTCTACTGCTTCCGGTGTGATATCCCTGACCTTCGAGATGCCCTCGTAACGGGCGAGGAAATCGGCGAAGAGGCGCTCGACCTTGCGATACTTGCGCAGGCAACCTTCCGAGAGAAACCGTTTGGAGCGAATCCATTCCGCAAGAGCATCCTCGAGCGGTATCGTCCAAATCTCGCCGGCGTCCTCGATCTCCGCAACCAGACGCAGAGCCTTCTTCAGGCTGCGCGTCTTGAGGCTGCGATAGACCTTGCGGCCGTCTAACGTGCCTCGGGCCCAAAGCGGGCAGTCGCACTTGAGCCAGTCGCGCCCTTTGGGGCGATGAGGGCAGCTCGAGGTGTGACGCCTGTAGGGGGTCAGCACAGCCATCAGTGTACTCGTCACGGGCGCACGCGTTTGCGGTGTACGCGTTCGGCGACGCTCTGCGGGATACGCATGTTGGTGAGCGTTCGCTTGCCGTTACGTCTGCCCGTGCGCGTTACCAGGAGCACGCCGGGCTCATCGAGGAACCAGTCCCTGATCGTCGAGCGAGCAAGATGCCATTTGGCTGCCAGCTCGGCAAGCGTGAAGTGGGGCTCCAGCGCACCGCTGTTTCTTCGTGGATTCTCCCCGCTGTTCCTTTGCGAAAGAGGCAGCGCATTCGAGATTTGTGGCATTCGCATAACTCCCTTCGGTCCCTGATCGCCGCCAGCCCCCTGTTTGGTAAGAGGCAGCCGGTCTCAACGATCTCAGGAATCGCGGTTCGCTGATGACGAGAAGGGCATCTCGCCAAGAGTTGCCGCAAGAACTGAGCCACCGGTTCCACAAGCAGGAAGTCGCCGGACTCGAACTGCGCTTGTCATTCGGCGATGCGTTGCGTGAGAAGGTCCGGTTGATGGCGCACTCGTGGACGTCGAAGAGCGTGACGTAGCCGTAGACCGACTTGTGCAGCAGGACGATGAAGTTGACGACGTTGGTGTAGACCTGCTGCCAGAAGGGCTCCTTGCCGCGGACGAAGAGGCTGGTGAGTAGCGACGCGGTGCCGTAGGCGAGCGCATAGGCTTCAAGGTCGTAGAGCGGGTTGTAGCGGTAGGGCAATCGAGGCTGAGCTCGATGTAGTCGTCCTCGCGGCCGTGCTTGCTGAGGATCTAGCGGAACGCCGTAGCAGAAGTCGCCTTTGACCTCGAGGACCAGGCCGCCGATGCGACGCTGCGCGTCGTCGCGGCGGTAGGCCAGGAACTGTTCGGCGAAGGGATACATGCAGCACGTCGTCTTGCCGCCCTGCCGACGGCGCCGAAGATGCCAATGCCGGTGAACAGCGCGCCGCGAGGCATGGTGAGCCAGCGAGATCGATCGACGGCCGTGGGCCTACGCTCTTTGTGGACCTCACCCAACACCAGGAATAGCGCCGAGCGTTGGGCCGGTTCCGGAAAGCGCGGCAAGACGATGCGCTCGATGCCGACGCGCGGGCGCAAGCGGAAGATGTAGACGAACGACAGCGCGAACGAGCTGGCGAGGATCGGGCTGGTGAACCACACGACGTTGCAGGCAACGGGGGAGCGTTCGCGGCGACGAGGACGAGCGTCGTTCGTCGCCGGAAAGGGAACGCGGAGAGGGCCGAAGCCCCAGACGCCGGCGGCAACGGCTGTTCGCGGAGAATGCGCAGCATGATGGGGCCTCCGTTCAGGAACGCTGTTCTTGTGTGTCGAGCGGATGCTGCCCGAGCCAAGCTTGGAACTCCTTGTCGCGGCTGAAGGCGTAGCGCCTGAGCTGCTCGACGACGTGGTGTTGGCTGCTGCTGTTGAGGAGCTCGCAGTAGGCGCGCAGCATCTCGACGACGCTTGGGTTGACGCGAGCGGTGAAGAGCGCCTTCTTGCGCGGTTTGTCTTCGGGTTCGATCACGGGGATGGGCTGTCCTCCTCGGTGGAACTTGATGACTTCGGCGACTCGCGCGTAATGCGCGAGTTGTCGACAAGGCTGAAGTTGTCGTGGTCGACGCGGATCTCGCGCTCGGTGATGACGCCACTGTCGACATCGGCCTCGTCACCGATGTCGTCGACGAGGTCGACACGAAGGATGGTGTTGGCGCAGGGTGGGCGGGAGCGACCCGAGGCGGAGCCGAGACGGTTTTGGGCGGACCAGCGCCCCAAAACAGGGGGTCGCTCCCGCCCACCCTGCGCTCGCCGCGAGGGCCGGATGGGGCTCGCGGCGTCCTCTATGTGGCTGATTAAGAACGGCTTAGCAACTTGGCGAATTGCGGCAGGCTGTGTTCGAAAGGGGAGCACCGGCTGCAATTAGGTGTTCCCTTCAGGCGCCTGACCTCGGACCGGGATGGGTCCCGAAAATGTCGTAGCTGTGGGGCAATCGGTAGGCCTCGAAGTGTGCGTCGATGCGGCCCAACCGCGTCTTCGTCTCGACAAATTTCGCCCACTGCTGGAACCGCGACTCGCCCGCCGGTTGCCGAAAGCGTTCCGAAAGATCTCGCAGGCGGTCCAGCTTCGCCTTGTTCAATTGGCCGTACTGGCGGGTCTCGAATAGGCGACGGAGGCGGAAGTACTCGCCCATCTGCCCGCCGGGAGTGGCCGCTTCGGGGTTCGCCAAAGCTTCCGTAAATCGGTCGAAAGCCCACTCAGCCCTCCGGAACGGCTGGTGCTCGGCGGCGACATAGACCAGGCGAAATCGTGCGAGGGCGGCGAAGAGGGGACCGTAGCGCTTTAGGAAACTGGTGAAGCCGGAGTTCGAGAGGACGCCCTCGTCGACGTAGCAGAACGACGCGATTGGAGGGGTTGGATCGTCGGTGCTGTCCAGAAAGATTGGGTACTTCTCGATGAAGTAGCGTCGCGTCTGGCCAGTCGGCGCCCCAGTAGGTCTTGCCCGGCAAGAGCGCTCGGTCAACCGCGCCCTGTCCGCAGAAGTACTCGAGCTTCTCGCGCTCAGTCGCGAAGAATTGATGGGTCGGATGGCTCAAGACGAAGTCGAGCGCCATCAGTTTAGCCTTAATCGAGAGGTTTGGTCGAACCCGCCGGTTCCGATTGTGTTCATCGCCGATCGCACGATAGATGGAGCGGGAGAAGACGTGGTGGAGCCCGGTTCGATTTGAGTAGACCTCGGAGCGGACGTGCCCGAAGGACTCCGCCCGACGGAGGAGCCGCTTTTCGACGTGACCCCTGTAGCCGATGAAAGCCCGATACTGGCGACGCAGGAAGTAGCCGCTGTGAAGAGCCACAAGCGAGAGGAATGCGGCCTCGCGCTTCGTGTAGCCAAGGGACTTGAGGGAATCGATCGGACCAGGCTGCATCAGGCTCTTGACTTCCGAGCACTCGGGGCTCGGGAAACTCAGTGATTGAACTGCTGCCTTGGACCGGCGCGTGTGAAGTGAACTTCCTCTATCCGTCCGTCACGGAGTGGGAGGCTCCGTTGACGGGAGAGCCGGGGCCGCCCGCCACGATTCCCCCGGCCGACGTCTATGATTTGCGCGGCAGAAGCGTCCCGCAGACCGGAGTGGTCGCTCCGGAGCCTCCGGCCTCGGGCTCAAACAACTGGGCCGTCTCGGGGGCCCACACCGCGACCGGACGCGCTCTGGTCGCGAACGATCCGCACCTTCCTTTAGGGACGCCGTCCGTCTGGTTCCGCCTGTCACTGGAGCGCGCCGGACGACGTGTGACAGGAGTGTCGATTGCGGGATTGCCGGGCGTCGGACTGGGGAGCAACGGCCATGTCGCCTGGAGCGCTACCACCGACAATGGCGATTGGACGGACTTTATCCTGCTCGATTTGGACCCCAACGACCCGAACCGCTACCGGACGCCCGACGGCTGGAGGGAAATCGAGACCGTTTCGTCCCAGATCGAGGTGGCGGGCAAGGAGCCGCATGAGCTCGCCATCCGCCGAACGATCTGGGGGCCGGTGCTGGGGGAGTTGCCGGACGGCACGCCGTACGTCCGGCGTGTCGCGCAGCGCGACGATATTGCTTTCGGCAGCGTCGCGACGCAACAGGCCGCCGCCGCCGCCGAGGACGTGTCCGAGCTCGTCATGCTCGCGCCGCAACTGATCCGCGAACCTACGGTCAATTTGGTCGCCGGCGATGCGGAGGGCCACATCGTCTGGACGATACCAGGGCTGATCCCGCGCCGCCTTCGCCACGACCTCGTGTCGCATTCTAGCGACGGCCCGGCGTGGGACGGATGGCTGGCGCCCGACGAGCGTCCCCTGGTTCTCGATCCGCCGCAGGGACGCATCTGGACGGCCAACAACCGCGTCGTCGATGGCGAGATGCTCGAAAAGATCGGCGACGGCGGCTACGTGCTGGGCGCGCGCGCCCGGCAAATTCGCGACCGCCTCATGCCGATCGAGAACGCGACGCCGGCCGACATGCTGCGCATCCAGCTCGATGACGAAGCCCTGTTTCTGGTCCGCTGGCGGGATCATTTCCTGACGCTGCTCGAGGGCGACGACGACCCGCTGCACGGCGCAGTGCGGGACGCCATCCGCAACTGGGAAGGCCACGCCTCGGCGGATTCGGCCGGTTACACCCTCGTGTCGAGCTGGCGCCCGCAACTGATTGAAAATTTGGCGACGGCGCTGACCGCGGAGGTCAAAGCCGCCTATCCGTCCTGGCGGTACCGCACTGGGCGTGGTCCTTGGTTACGCAGAAACCCGCCCACCTGCTTCCTCCGGGGCACGACTCGTGGCGAGCGTTCGAGCTCGCCAGCCTCGATACGATTCTGGCAAAACAAAACATCACTTCCCCGGCTGAGCTCGCCGAGCACCCCTGGGGCCGCTACCACACGGTGCGCCTCCGCCACCCATTGAGCCGGAGCCTGCCGTTTCTGGGCTCCTGGCTCGACATGCCGCCGGTGCAACTGCCGGGCGACCGCCGGTTCATGCCGCGCATCCAAGGCGCGGCCTTCGGCGCATCGCCGCGCTTCGCAGTGAGCCCGGGAGACGAAGAGCACGGGTATTTCCACATGGCCGGCGGACAAAGCGGCCACCCGCTGTCGCCCTACTACGGCGCCGGTCAAACCGACTGGGAGCAAGGGCGCCCAACGCCGTTTCTTCCCGGCCCGGTCGAGGCGACGTTGACGCTACGACCGGCGTCAGAGCCTGAAGATCGCTTCATCAAGTCTCTGGAGGACGTCGGCGTCGCCCCGGACCTGGCGCGCCACTTGGCCGTGCTGTTCGGCCTCTCGCCGCAGGGGGCCACGGCCGAGGTCTCATCGGGAGTGGAGACAATCACCGGCCGAGCGCCTCGCACCCTTCGGGCAGTACGCCGAGGACCACGCCTCGGCATGGGGGTAGCCGCGCGTGGGGATGATTTCGTCCGATCAGGCGCGCACGGCGCGATACAGCGGGGCTATTCAATTCCGGATTTCCGATTCGACGCTCGTCTGCTGACCAACGCAGCGCTCTGGGCGCCCTGTTCCCCCGCATCGGGTTCCTCGTCGCCAACATGAGCTTGCCCTCCAGCCCGGCGGTGCGTTTCTACAACAAGCCCGGCGCGTCGGAGTAGATCAGGGAAGGCGAGCGGGCCACGAGCTGGACGCGCCTGTCGTGTCGCTGCTTCAGGTCGAACGAAGAGCGGGGGCAACTCGCGGCGCTGGCGGTGCGGAAGAGGAACTGAGACATGGTGCAGGGCTGAAAAACACTTGCACTGAGGTCATGATCCAAGTAAATTACGCACGGCAAAGCGGATAACGGCGACAGTTCTGGACCGGCAATTACTCTCTTCTGCGGGGATAATGCAATAGCTCCGGGGTTGTTTTCGCTTGCGCCCATCGAACGCGAGGCCGGAATTCACCGAGGCGGTTGCGACGTTTCTGGCGGAGCGCCGGGCCGAGGGGCAATAGAGCTGGGTTGATTCCAGTGTTAACTCAACGGCGAAGGAGCCGTGGATTGATGGCTCCGATCGGCCGCGGTTGGCCGCCGGCGTCAGCGGCGGACGGCAGAATTACCAATGACCACAACCCGAAAAACCGTTGTAGGACAGGCCTGGATCGTCTACTCTGTTTACGGCCACTGGGCCAAAATGGAAATCTCGGTATGAAGGGATACGTCCGTTTCATCGTCCTTGCCGCGTGTACTGCAATACCCGCGTTTGCACAAGACATTGCCGGCGACTGGCAGGGCGCCCTCAAAGTGGGCCCGCAGGAACTGCAGACGATCATGCGAGTCGCGAAAACCGATAGCGGCGGCTGGCAGGCCACGGTCTTCATCAGCAGTGATCGAGGCATTGGTATGGTCACGGATTCATTCTCGCTGGACGGTTCCAAAATCAGCTTCGCCATTAACCAGCTACGCGGCAGCTTCGAAGGGGAGCTCAACACCGACGCTACCTCGATCAGCGGCGCCTGGACGCAGCGTCAGTCTCAGTCGTTGCCGATCGAATTCCAGCGCGCCAACGAAGAAATTGCATGGCGTGACCCATCCCCGCATGCCGCTCAATTCGTAACCGTAGACGATCACGTCAACCTGGAGGTCCTCGATTGGGGCGGATCTGGAAGGCCCCTGGTCCTACTGGCCGGCCTCGGAAACTCGGCGCACGTCTTCGACAAGTTTGCGCTCAAGCTGACCGATACGTACCACGTCTTCGGGATCACCCGGCGCGGATTCGGCTCCTCCAGCGCTCCGTCACCCGTCGGGGATGAGACGTATTCGGCAGACCGTCTTGGCGACGATGTTCTCGCCGTACTCGATACACTCGAACTGAACCGGCCAGTACTGGCTGGACACTCGCTCGGCGGCGAGGAACTGAGCTCCATCGGATCGCGGCGTCCCGCAAGAGTCGCAGGCTTGATTTATCTAGATGCCGGCTATTACTACGCGTACTACGATCGCTCGCGCGGTGATTTCGGAATGGACCTGGCCGAGTTGCAGGAGAAGCTGGAGCAGTTGGAGCCCGGTAAGGGCCCGCAGGATCTGAGGCCGTTGGTTGCGGAGCTCCTCGATACGATACTGCCGGGGTTTGAACGCGACTTAAGGGAGATGCAAAAGAACTTGTCCGATCCGCCTTCGGCAGGACCGCCACCGCAGATGCCGCCGATCGCTCAAGCGATCATGAGGGGTATGCAGAAGTACACGGACATCCCAGTGCCGGTTCTGGCTATTTATGCGGTTCCCCACGCAACCACGCAACGGTTTAAGGACGATGCCGCTCGCGCGGCGGCTGAAGCTCGAGATGAGGCTATTGCGGGTGCGCAAGCCACGGCTTTTGAAAGGGGCGTGCCCTCGGCCCGTGTCGTTCGCCTGCCGCATGCGAGTCACTTCGTATTCCGTTCGAACGAAGCGGATGTGCTGCGCGAGATGAACGACTTCCTAAGCAATCTTCCTTGAGTGAACCTGAGTCGCTGCGGCTCTTCGGCGAGATGCTGGCGAGGTTGGCGGCGCTGCCCGTGCCGAGAGGGTGATGCGACGAGTCCGAAAGCAGCCGGAGCTGGTCGCTGCCGGGAGTGCGGCTTCGGAGCGGTCTCGGCTCAGCGGGCGCTTAAGGGGCCAGGGTACCCCGTTGACGCTCGCTTCGACGGGTGCAGCCCCGGCATTAGGAGAGATCGCAGTTGAACAACGCCCGAAAATCCTTGCATCGCGGCCGTGGATCGGCTAGTCTAACCCCGGCCACGGGGCCAAAACGGAAATCCCGGTTCGGAGGTTCCCATGAACCGAGTCGTCTTCCGCCTCGTTCTGGTATTGCTGGCCGGGTGCGGTTCCGCCCCGCCTGAAGCCTCGCAACCGCCGCTCATCTCCCGCGACGTGCTGTTCGGCAACCCCGACCGCGCCGGCGTACGGCTCAGCCCGGACGGAACCCGGATCAGCTATCTCGCCCCGGACGAAGGCGTCATGAACGTCTGGGTCGCGCCGATCGACGAACTCGGCGCCGCCCGCGCCGTCACCAACGACCGCAAGCGCGGCATCCGCTTCTATTGGTGGGCGTACACCAACAACGACATCCTTTATGGTCAAGACAAAGCCGGCGACGAGAACTGGCAAGGGTTCCGAGTCGACCTCGCGAACGACGAGACTCACAACTTGACGCCGATCGAGGGGATCTCGATACGGACGCCGCATCTCAGTCCCGAGCATCCGACTCAAGCTGTGGTCCCCATTAACGAGCGTGACAAGCGCCTCCACGACCTGTTCCTCGTCAACCTTCTCACCGGCGAGCGCAAACTGATCGAAGAGAACCCCGGATTCGCCGGGTACGTCACCGACCGGGACCTGCAAGTGCGCCTCGCCACTCGAATGACGCCCGACGGCGGCATGAAGTATCTCCAAAAAGCAGGCGGCGGTTGGGAGGAGCTCTTCGCCGTGGGCTCGGACGACACGCTGACGACCTCGGTGATCGGCTTCGACAAAACCAAGAGCATTCTCTAT
This sequence comes from uncultured Acidobacteriota bacterium, assembly GCA_963805925.1. Lineage (GTDB taxonomy): Bacteria > Acidobacteriota > Terriglobia > Bryobacterales > UBA6623 > CAMPKL01. The sequence continues at coordinate 11,178 of CAWDWB010000008.1, read as the reverse complement.
CTGCGCGACAGTCGCGACCGCAACACCGCCGCGTTGGTTTCGCTCAACCTCGAAACCGGGGAAAAGAAGACCGTCTTCGAGGATCCCCGCGCCGACGTCTCGGGCTGGATGGTCCACCCGACCGAGCGCAACATCCAGGCGGCTTCCTCGACCTACGAGCGCCGCGAGTGGACGACTCTCGATGACTCGATTGCCGCCGACCTCGACTTTCTGCGCCAAGCCGCCGAAGGCGAGCTCACGGTCGTCTCACGGAGCCAGGACGACCAGCGCTGGATCGCCGCCTACGAGCGCTCGGACGGCCCCGTCGAGTACTACCTCTACGAGCGCGAGCCGAAGAAGGCCACGCGCTTGTTCAGCAACCTGAAGGCCCTCGAGGGCTTGCCGCTCGCGCCCATGCACGCCTTGACGCTGAAGTCCCGCGACGGCCTCGACCTCGTCAGCTACCTCACGCTCCCGCTCGAATCCGACCCGGACGGCGACGGACGCCCGTCCGAGCCCGTGCCGATGGTCCTGTTCGTGCACGGCGGCCCCTGGGGGCGCGACAACTGGGGCTTCAACCCCTACCACCAATGGCTCGCCAACCGCGGCTACGCCGTACTGAGCGTCAACTACCGCGCCTCGACCGGCCTCGGCAAGGACTTCACCAACGCCGGCGACATGGAGTGGGCCGGCAAGATCCATGACGACCTGATCGACGCCACCGACTGGGCGATCAAGGAGGGCGTGGCGCAGGCGGACAAAGTTTGCATCATGGGCGGCAGCTACGGCGGTTACTCAACCCTCGTCGGCCTCACCTTCACACCTGAGAAGTTCGCCTGCGGGGTCGACATCGCCGGACCGGCGAACCTGGTGACGCTGCTCGAAACCATTCCGCCCTACTGGGCGCCGACGAAGAACAGGTTCGCCGTGCGCGTAGGCGACGTCGAGACGGAAGAAGGCCGCGCGCTGCTCAAAGAGCGCTCGCCGCTCACGTACGCCGACCAGATCGTCCGGCCGCTGCTGATCGGCCAAGGCGCGAACGACCCACGCGTGAAGCGGGCCGAGCCCGAACAGATCGTCGAGGCGATGAAGGCGCGCGACATCCCCGTGACCTACGTGCTCTACCCGGACGAAGGCCATGGCTTCGCGCGCCCGGAGAACAACAAGTCGTTCAACGCCGTCACCGAGGCCTTCCTGGCCGAAACGCTCGGAGGACGCGTCGAATCCATCGGCGACGACTTCGAAGGCTCCTCCATCCAAGTCCCCGAAGGCGCCGAGCTGCTTACCGGCCTAGCGGATGCTCTGGCAGGCCAGTGAGGAAAGCGCCCGTCGTGGCGCACGGCACAGCCGTGAGCCACAACGAATCGTGCTCTAAATTGGAGCAATCTCATGACTCGAACACGTCTTTGTCAATTCCTTTTGCTGATACTCGCCCTGGGATCTATTGCTGAGCTTGTTCCGCCCGTAGCCGCGCAAGAGGACGGCGAGCGGATCACGATTGGAGAATGGACCAGCATCGACTCGGTAGTCCTCGGTGAAAAACGGCGGCTTATCGTTTCCGTGCCGCGAGGCTACGAGCAGTCCGATTCGCGATTTCCGGTCCTGTACCTATTGGACGGCCCGCAGCACTTCCGTCACACGACAGGACTCGTCGACTTCTTGGCGACCAACGATTTGATCCCGAAAACCATCGTGGTCGCCATCGCCAACTATGATCGCGGCCGGGATATGGCGCCGCTTCCGCGAGAGACCCAGCCGACGCAGCCGACTAGCGGTGGAGCCGAGAATTTCTTGGCGTTCCTTTCGAAAGAGCTCATCCCTTACGTCGACAGCTCGTACCGAACACAGCCATATCGGATCCTCGCCGGCCATTCCTTGGGCGGCTTGTTCGCAATCTACTCGCTTGTACATCAACCCGATCTTTTCGACGCCTACATCGCGGTAAGCCCTAGCCTGCAGTGGGACAAGCAGAGTCTGGTGACTCAAGCGGACACATTTTTCGGCGACCACGAGAAACTCCACAAGGCGCTCTACATGACCACGGGCAATGAAGGCGGCGGTCTCACTGGAGGGGTGATGAAGCTCGCCGGCGTGCTCACCGAACACTCTCCTGAGGAGTTCGAGTGGGACTGGCGGGTGATGCCGGAGGAATCCCACAACTCAGTCGTGCACCGCAGTGTTCGCCAAGGTCTCGAATTCGTTTTTCAGCACTGGGCGCTTCGTGAGCCGCTAACCCTGTATGACCAGAGCGGGATCGAGGGTATCCATTCCTACTTCGAGCAAGCGGCGCAGCACTACGGTCTTCCCCGGCCGGTCTCGACCAGAGCGATTATGGAGCTGGCCGGCGAATTGGTGGTGAACGATCGACTCGAGCAAGCCGAGGATGTGATCGAACAGGAATTGAAGCAGCGACCAACCAGCGCCGCAGTGATCTATGAAATGTTGGGAGAGGCCTACGCCGACAAGGGAGATCGGGAAGAGGCGATCGCGGCATTCATGCGCGCCCTTGAACTCAACCCCTCTGACGGCATAGCCAAGACCTTTCTCACAGAGCTAGACGTCGACGTGGCAGCAATGGCGTTCGACGTACCTGTTGAGGCGCTGCGCACCTACGTCGGAACATACGGCGATGCCGACCATACGCACACCGTAGACGTTGCCATAGTCGACGGCCATCTGCAGGTCAGCGGAGATACCATACCGACCTTGTCCTTGGCGCCTGTTTCAGAGCATCGCTTCGCCGCCGCCGGTCAGCCGTTGCAGCTCTCGTTCGAAATGTCGGATGACGGAGGAGTGGCTGGTTTCGTTGTCGAGGCGAACGGTCGGGTCGTCCGCACGTATCAACGGGTCGACAGGCGGCGCTAAGAGCCGCGCTGGTAATCACGCTAGATCACTCCTTACCCAACGGTGAGCGGTTCCAAGACGCCAGTCTAGACGGGCTTCCCAACGGACTGTTCATTTCCTTCCATGCGAAGGTAGATTCCATCAAGAATATGTTGGTCTTCCGGATGGCTGCCGTTGTCGAGCGCTCAATTCTTTGGCTAGGGCTCCCATCCAGGGTCCAGAGTCGAGCCGGTTGGCAAGTTTGGCGCTCGAAATCCTCAACTTCGAACCGCTCACCTGCATCGTTGGCTTGCCGCCCGCGTTCAAGTTTGACGATCGCAATTTGAAAAGGTGCCGCTACGAATCGAAGCGTGCGAACGGCCTAGCCGGTTCTTTTCTCGTCCGGCGAGAAGGGTCGGACGGTAGCAGTAGATCTACTACTACGCAAGGCCGAGGGTGTCCAGAGCGCAAAGGCAAGCTGCTTTGTCGCTGCGTTGTGGTGGATTGAGAAGCTTCGTTTTGGCTAGGCGCGGCTTTCGTGCGGGGTACGATTTGCGTTCTTCTACATCCGCACTTCATGCGCCCTCAGAACCCGATTCTCTGCCGAATGCCAAGCCGGCCGTCGAGTCGCCCGGCGAGCGCCCAGTTTAGATAACTCCGACAACGTCCGGTCTTTTGGAGCTTTGCACCACTTTTGCACCACTTAGGCCGTCAAGGCCGCCACTATCGACACTCCCGCCATAGAAGAATCAATAACTTACGATCGCTCAATCCTCGGGCGGAATGCGAGTCCCCCTCTCCGCACCACATAACCTCATTTAAAATCAATGGATTACAGCCTCCTTTTCGTCGTGTGCCGAGAATGTGCCAGAATGCACGGCCTTCATCAGCGCTAGGATGCGTTGCTGTCGCGCTGGCGTCCATTTGGCGTAGTGCTTCCGAACGACCGCGGGACTGATTCCCAGCACATCCGCCACGTCCTGCTCGGTTCCCCCTTTGACAAGAATGTCGGTGGCCAGCGTGTGCCGAAAACGGTGCGCTTTGGCCTTTGCGACGCCAGAAGCCTGGAAGACCGATGCAAGGGTGCGCTCTGCCGCGCCGACGGCCGCCCGGCGCGACCCGATCCCGTTCCAGAAGAAATACGGACAGCCGGGCTGCGCCCCTCTGGGCGAGGGCACTCGCTCAAGCGCTACCAGCAGTTCTTGGGGAAGCGGAAGGATCACCAGTCCACGGGTCTTTTGTGTATGCAGGAGGATACATTCCTCCCTAATTCTGTCTCTCGCGAGAGTGGCGAATCCGAGATTCTGAGCCCGGTATAGCGGAGCAGCAATACCATCGCCCTGGCACGGAGTCGCTCATAGCTCGTTCTTCCGAAGGAATCACACGCCTTCAGGAACGCCGCCACTTCGGTCGTCGTGTACGGCTCGATCGGCTCCGGCTTTGCGTTCCGCGGAGGCTTGACTCTCTTCGCGACGTTGTCGGTCAGCCAACCTCGCTCAACACAGAACGCGCAGAATTGGCGAAGAGTCTGCAATTCCTTCGTGGCGGTGACTGGGCCAATCTTGCGCGTGGCGCGAAAGCGATCGATCGCTTCGACAGTCACTTCCGCCATCGTGTCGATTGAGCGCGCCTCACAGAAGGCTGCGAGTAAGCGCAGCATGTTGTCGTATTTCCTGCGCGTGGAAGGCGCCAGGTCTCGGCAATGAATTCGGAACGCCTCGATGGCCTCCGTCACGGGCGTCAAGGTAGGCGCGTCGGGCGGTTCCCAAAGCGCCAGCTTCCTGAGGGCCCGTTGCCAGTCCTTTTAGTCCGGTCAAACGCCTAAGACGCCTACCGTTGACTTCCCCGTCCACCCCAATGGGGCAGTTGCATTTCGTATGAGCGCGTCCCTTAGCTCGATGTCGGCACTTCGGCGTGTGCCTTCTCCACATGCTGAGCATGGGGCGATTGTACTCCGGCGTCACTTCGACCGCTCCCGATGCACACGTTCGGCGATGGACTTAGGGATCCGAATGGAGACGTAGTCGCGCTTGCGGTCGCGCCTACCTGACTGCCCGATCTTGAGAACGCCGGGCTCGTCTTGGAAGATTCGTCGGACGGTGGTCTCGTCCAGGGCCCAGATCTCGGCCAGCTCACGCGCCGTGTAATGCTTCTCGAAAGCGTGCACCCCAGCCTCGCGCAGGTCGTTGCCGGCCTGCTCGGGCGGCAAGCGTTGCTTGAGCTACCGCTGGCGGGGCCTGAGACTGGAATGACGGTTCGACATGGGCGGAACTCAGGTAGCGATGGCTACACGAGGCTCAACCGACTTCCGCCCAGCGCCATTCCTGGACCCCGTTCTTCACCCCAAGAGCGCGAACAACATTGTTGCCGATCGGGCGGTCCGTGACATCTCGCAAGAGTTTGCCAAGTCGGAAGATCTACGCATCTACTTGAATCTCCTTTTGGCCTCAGGGCGAGTTTTTTGGACGGACCGCCTGGGGCCAATTGGTTTGAGGGTAGAAGACACAGAATGCGTATGCAATTTGTGTTTGAGATTGGTGTGAGGTTTCGTATAGCTATCGCGTTTTCAGGCGGTTACTCCCATTCCGAGAGAGCCGACACCAAATACACGAAATCCACGAATATCTATGGGCTGGCGCTTTCTTCGACTCCGGCCACTGCTGGCCCGCTGCAAGAATCGTCTCCAACCAGATGCCGTGACAGACGCACAGGACGGGATGTCGGGTTGACGTAATATCTCTCCTCGGGCCTCAAGCGCATCCAACGCAGCCTCGAACATAGGCTCGAGCGGAGTCCCTACAAGAAATCCGTCGGCGGAGTTGTAACACGTGAATGCATTTGGCGTGGCGGCTCGGGTACAAAGAAAGGACAAGAGTCCGTTCTGCACCTCTTCCTCTCCGAGCTTCGCGTAGTGATTGGCAAGATCGATCCAATTGTCATCACCTATCGTTGGCCCCGGGCAGCTATCTTTCTCGCAGGTCTGCGCATGCAGCCGAGTATGGCACCCGACAAACACTCTTACCAGGTACTTCTGTCCGAAATGCTCTGGACTCTCACGCGCATCCCGGAAAGTCTTGTCCAGCGCCTTGGCTATCGAGGAGTGCCCGCAGTGCAAGGCGCATTCGATTCTGTAAGCCGACTCCTGCGTCGGTGCGGTTTACGTCCTTCCCGATATCGCACAATGGACAGCGTTTATCCCGGTAGAGGTCTTTGGACATCGCCTCCTTGCAAGCGAACCCTGAAAGGAAACGCCGCCGAACGGGTCAGGGTGTCCCGCTTTTCGCCCGGCCAAAGGCTAGGCGGCCTCGCGCCGACCATTCTACCCGCTGATCCTTTGAACCAACACCTTTCCCGGGGAGTGCAGGGAGTGCAGGGAGTTCCCCTGGTGAATTTGCAATCTTCGGAATTGGAGGAGCGTGGGAAGGGAGGGTACCCCCCTAACCCCCTGAGGACGCCGGCACGCCAAACTCCCCTGGGAGCCTGCTTGGGGCGTTTCGACGACTCACGCTTGCAAACCGGACTGTCCCACCCGGGCAGCCCGCGCTTCTGTCAACAGCGAAGTTCGCGCAGGCGCTATCGCACAGCGACACGCAGCGCTGGCAAGTCGGGAGGCCAGCCACGCAGCCTTTTAACTAAAGATTGAGCGGCGCTTGCAGCGCCGAACGGCCTTGCACGAAGCCAATCTGTTGGCTGGACCAGCACCGAATCGAGGATTGGACGTGAAAGCAGTGCGAAAACCGTTGAATCGCAGGCTTGGGACGGCTATGCTATCTGGGTCAGGACAGCCAAAAAGGAAATCCAGGGTTACCGTCGCGACCTGCGACGCGCCGAGTACGGCGACGAGCGGAACCTCGAAGTCCGTGCCTGGATGGACCGCACGGCGCCAATGAGCATGGTCGAGCAGATTCGCAAGCCGATGCTCGTCCAACAGGACGCAAACGTCGGCGCGGGCCGAAGAGTGAATCCGATCAGATTGTCGCGAGTCTCAAACGCGTCGGCACGCCAACCTGGTACGTCGTGTTCGACGACGAAGGGCACGGCTTCCGTAAGAAGCCGAACAACCGACTATTCGTTCTTTACGTCGATTTTGTTCGCGAAGGAATGCTTGCTCGACTAGTGAGCGGGCAGGAATACCAATCGAATCTGCAGAGGGCGCCATGGCAGGCAAGCACGTCGATTCGTCCCGCGATTGCAATGACGAAGGGGGCCGGAAGCGAGAAGCGCTGATCCGGCGCATCAACGCGTCGCGAACCATAGTCAAGAGTGGCGAGAGCGTCTCCGTGATCGTCAGGACCGTTCGGGCGCCAGATGGATCGGACCCCGACGTGCGCATCGACGGTGCCGTTGGGTCTCAACGATACCTTCAGCTCGCCGGCCCTCCGGGCCGGCGTGCGATCAACGTCACGGCCGTTGCCGGTCGCGTCACGGATACGCATCGTTTAGAGATCGATATCGTCGAGGGTGACGCTTGCGCACCGCTCCCGATTCTCGATGTGCATGGTGACCCTTCGCGTGAGGCGACGGGCCAGTGGTCGGTTCGCAATGCCTCGGAGGTGCATCGGCCGGGGACTTACTACGAGTGGCATTACGGCGGAAAGGCAGCCCATGTCAGTCGCCTGCCGTTCGCGACGATCCAGTACAGGGACCTGCTCGATCCGAATGAACGCTACAAAGTCTTCCACACCGAGCTTATCGTGAGATATCCGGATCAGTCGCTGCGCAAGGCGAAACGGAGCGTGACCGTCTGGAACCGCTACGCCCTCGCGAAGCAGCGTGGGCTCGTACAGCCGAGAGTCGACTACTATTTCAAAGCGGCACCCGAAACCGACGGCCTCGTCGGCCGGGCTCGAATCGTCAACGCCGATGACGAGACGATCATCTTCATGCAGAAGCAGGTGCAGTGGCTTGTGAACGAGCCGGACGCGACCGCAAGTCCGAGCCCCCCCGAGAAAGTGCACATCGTCCTCGGTCCGAAGGCGGAGATCGACATCGAGCATGGCGTCAGGCTGTCCGCGATGCCGGGAAATGCCTTCGGTTTCGCCGTTGTTCTGCGCGGCGAGACGCGGTCCGGGCTCAAAGCGCACGCCGCGGCGTATTTCGAACATCACCTGCCGCGGGCTCACGGCGTCAAGGTCATCCGGGACAAGGCAAAAGTGGCGGTGCTGAACTCGCTTCGCGAGCTCGACTGCGATCAGGGCAAGCGCGTCTTCAGGCGTAGCGAGCTCGAGGGTTTGGCGCGTACCTACGACAGCGCTCACGGCGCAGTGTCGATGAGCAGGCACATCAGCAGCCTGTTCGATCAATCCGTCCACGCGCTCTCCGGGTCGTTCGAGGGGCAGGAGTGCCTGCCGGACCAGATGCCGCCTGAAGACGGACTCGCCTGCCAACTGACCGACGAATGGGCGTGGGTCGCGATTCCGGGGCGGTTCGTCAACGCGCGCAAGGGTGACGTGCTGCTGTCGCCAGGGTCCGGTGGGCCGGTACTTGGCGTGCTGCGCCACGTGTCGCCGCCGCAAACGTTCTCGCACTCCGCGCTCATGATCGACAACTACTACACGCTGCGCCACTCGACCGCGAGCGAGGAGTGGCTACAGAATCACGTGTCCGATTCCTTCACGGATGAAGGGTCGGACGGGCTCGATCCCGAGGCGCTGAAGTATCTGTGGCCCGGCACGATTACCCAAACGGCCGAGCATGCGATGACCGGGCAATCCTTCAGCGATCCGGACGGCCGCAAGGACGAGTTCGGCAGCGTACGGACCTACACATTGTCTGCGATGACCAACGGCGGGCTGGACGCGGGTAACGAAATCATCGATCCCGTGGTCGTGAAGCCGGACCCGCTGATCGAAGCCGAGCACGAGTGGATTCGAGCGAACCTGCACCGCGTGGCCGACGCAGCGAAAGCGATCAACGGCCACTATCGTTTCTTTGCCTATACCGACGCGAAGATCTGCGCGGAGGCCATGGGCGACTATCTTGCGCCGACGCGATCCGGTTGGTGGGCGTCGGAGACGCGGCCCACCGTCTGCACGGGTCTGATCTGGGCGGCGGCCCGTTCACTGCAGGATCCTAAGGTCCGGCTCGAAGGCAAGGGTGACTTTACTCAGTCCTCCGATATCGAGCCCACCGATGTCGGTGCCGACGTCGACTTCAAAACGCGCGATGGTCTTTATCTGTACCACGAGAACGAGCGGCAGACCGCGGGCCAATGGTTGTATGACTATTCCTACAATATCGGTTACCAGCTCGCGGGAGCCGGCGGCGTGCTCCTGACCGATGCAGCATCGGATCTGGCCAATCAGGTTTGTAACACGTTGCGTTCGACTGGAGCGGCTGGAGCGATGTCTACGAAGACGAGGCCAAGGACTCGGACCGCTGGACCGACCCCGGCGACGGGCGTGCGGTGAGTCCCGATAACATTCTTCTGAACTGGGACGCGCCCACAGACTTCGACGGCGCGATTGCTCATGGGCTCTATGGTTTCTCAGAGCCTTTGATCTATCGTCAGCCCTATCTCGAATATCGTCAGATCAGCCGCTGGCTCGGGTGCCGACCAAGGGCACTCTAAACGGCACTGTCCGCTACAAGGGGGCGAACGTAGGCGGGGCAATCGTCAACGTCGGCGGCAACTCGTTACTGAGCAAGGCCGACGGCACCTTCAAGGTGGAATTGCCGAGCGGGGCTTATCAGGTGCAGGCGGGAAAGCTTATCAGCGGTGGTTCCGAAGGCAGTGCAAGCGCAACGATCACTGCGGGCGCTGATAGCGCAACCATAATCGACCTGCAGGATCCGCCCGAGTTGTACCGTCGGCTGATCATCCGCGGCACGATGAAGATCGAGGATTACGAGAATTTCGGCAGCAACGAGCATGCCACGCGTCATATGGCGCGTAACTCGGAATGGCCCCTACGGGACGCACGACGAGGTGCACTGGACCGAGAAATGGGAGGCGAGATCCGCGTCGAAGTGACGCTCAAGATCGACTGGAAGATCGACCTGTCGATCCATATCGACTGGAACGTTAAATTTTTCGAGGGCACCAGCGAGGAGACTTCGGATCTCGACGGAGAAAGATCGGGATCATTCATGGTCGGCAAGGATCAGACTCGCGAGCTCAAGTTCTCTGTCTGGAACACCGATGAAGACGAACCGCAAGACCGTGCCGATATCAGCTTCGACCTGACCAACGGTGTAAGACCCTAGGATGCGGATCGCACGGCAGACTTCAGTTCAGTTGACGTAACGAGCGACCGACCAGCCGAGGCAGACGGTTGCCGGGCTGGCACAGTCGGAGCGGTGTCGGTTGAGCGGCGCTTACGAGGCAAATTTACCCCGCGACCGACCCAGGCTTGATGCCTGCACGCCGGCGGACGGAGGATGACAAGTGAATATAGCCCGAAAAACCTTGAACCGCAGCCGTGGATGGCTACGCCGTTCCCGGCCCTGGGCCAAAACGGAAATCCTGGTTTAATGGCCTAAACGGCCGATCGACGTGCGAGCGGCGTGAAAGTCCGTGTCGAGTTACTATGTCAAACGCCTCCCAAACCATCGTACAACCGCCTCTTTGACAGGGGTTTCTGACATCGACACATGGTCATAACATATAACAGGTGACACTGCGACGCGGCCTTGAAACGGCCTGTCGTGGTGTGTCAGACCAGCTTCAGGAGCGTAGGCGTAAACCGGCCCCAACCCCCGTCGGATTGCCGCAACGCCTCGCCCTCCGCAAGCCTATGGGCGGTGCAGCAGCTTGATGTCGAGTTCGGAGAGCGCCCGCCCGGATCGGCGCTCGAAGCAGGCTCGGCGTCCAGATGCTTGTTGTGGTGCAGCGGCCGGTTCACCTGAAACAGCCCTGCCTTGTCGGTGTAAACCGCCGCCGGCCGCCCGTGCAGCTCCACGTAGCGCTTCAGTAGTTGCATGTTCTCCGCCGTCGAGTCCGACAGCGCGAACCGCCCCGTCAGCTCGCTCGTCGCGTCGTCGATCATCGCGATCAGGTACAGCTTCGGGCCGCGCCCTTCCAGCCAGTCGTGCTCGGAAGCGTCCCATGGCACCAGCTCGCCGCGATGGCGCCGTCGCGGCCGCCACACCTGGACCTTGTTCAGCTTCTGCCGCCGCGGCTTCCACAGCTTCTCCGCGCTCATCCACTGCAGCAGCGTCTCGCGATTGACCACCAGCGCGTGCTCTTGGGCCAGCACCTCGCTCGCCAGCGTCGGCCCATCGTCGCCGTATTGCTCGCGGATCAAAGCCAGCGCTTGCTCGCGCAGCGCCGCCCCGTGTCCCCGGTTGGACGGCCTGGCCGAGCCCGTGCGCCAGCCCCTTGTCGCCTTCGCTGCGCAGCCGTCCCATCAGCTTCCTGACCCAACGAGCGCTCAG
>CAWDWB010000007.1:0-555949 GCA_963805925.1 uncultured Acidobacteriota bacterium | reverse complement strand
TTCCTTCCAATCGGTTAGAAACGCAGCTCCGCAGGAAGCCGGAAGCGCGAATCCCTGCTCACCCGGCGGCGAATTGCGCTATCGCGGCGTAGCGGGCGCTGGTGTCGCCGCCCCTGATACCCGCAATATCTCGATACAACGCAGCATGGCCCGACCGTTGTGGTAAGCCGTCTTCCACTCGTTCCCTTTCCGCCGTACAACCGATCCATCCGGATTCAATCGATCGAACCACTCTCCGTTGCCATGGTCGATGAGCTTTCGGTCGACGAACCCCCAGGTGCGCAGGAAGATCTCCAATGCTCGTGGCTGCCGAAAATGATCGTGCGCATAGAGCAGGCCCAACAGCGCTTCTGCCTGCACCCACCAGATCTTCTCGCGACGATGCGCCGGCTTGCCCGCTTTTCCGTAAAGGTAGAAGCCGCCGTCACGCCAGTCGAAGCCATTGTCGAATGTTTGCTGCAGGACCTTTTGGAAGATTTTGTAGAAGGGCAGACAAGGCACATCTGCTGCGGCGCAGGCGTCGATCACCAGGTGAATATTCTCTAGGTCGTGTCCGTAGGAAACGAGAAGGTTTCGATCGATGTCCGACGGCCGCCAGTCCCGTTCGAACGAGTCATAAGAACTTGCGGACCCCTGGCGCATGACGGTCTTCGTTTGTATTTCGATCAACTCGAGCAACCTCTCGCGACTGCGGGGCGAAGGAGCGAGTCTGTGGTATGGCGTGACACCCTCAAGTAGATGCAGGTGAGTATTCGTCGTCTTATCCGTCCGGCGATAAGCTCCGGTATAGCGCGCCGCCTCGTCCGGAGCAGGTCCCCAATCACGGTCGACAAACTCAACATATCCGCCGTGCTCATTGTCGTGTAGACGCTCGTCGATGACCTGGAACAACTCTCGTGCAAGCTCTTGGGCCGAAACGTCGCCCGTCGACAGGGCGTATTGCGACAAGGCGAATAACGCAAAGGCCTGGCCGTAGCAGTCCTTGTGCTCTCGGATAACTCTTGAGCCTGAGCGATTCACTTCCCAATAGAAGCCGCCGTAGTCGAGATCGTACAGCTTGCTGCGCAAAAACTCGTAGCCGCTTTCGGCGGCGGTAATCAGAGCGGTCCGAGGATTACGCGGCGTCTCGAAACCGCTCGCGATCAAGCTGGATAGGATCCACAGCATCCGCGATTGAGCAATCAACCCCTTGCGGTCTTGGTCCAAGTACCGGCCATCGGCATCGAAATCGACCAGATAACCGCCGTGCTCCAGATCCAAACAGCGCGGCAACCAAAAATCGATGATGTTGTCGCTCAGGACCGCCTCAAAGTCCGGGAGGAGTTGCCGCAGAGACTCTATATCAACGTCCTCGCGCCGCCTCGCAGAGCTTCTTGATTGGAGACGGTGCTCGAATCCTTGCAGCCACGCCTTGATTGGGTATAGACCACGCATCCAGGTTCCTTGCGTTAGGCCTCGCAAGCCTCGTGAGATGTGGTCAGCACGAATAGAGTCGCCTTCGAAATAGCGTCAGCGGGGGGCAGCAACATCATGGGTTTGACGCAGCTTAGGTTCGGCCGGCGTCTCAGAACCATAGATTTCGGGCGACCGCGTGCGCCAACCGCCGCGCGCAAGATCCAGGAAGGGTCGGACAGTCAACCACGCCCAATTGGCGATGCACTCGCGGACTGAAGCTACGGATGGGTTTGCGCGACCGTAGCGGGAGATGCCGGTTTCGAAATCGGCGTCGTAGTCCATGCAGGCGGTGCCGAACATCCGATCCCACACGGTGAAGTACGTCCCGTAGTTGTGATCCCAATGGCGCGGATCCTTCGAGTGGTGAAGCCGATGAAAACACGGATTGCTCACAAACTGGCCGATCGGGCCCAGAGTAATTCGAGCACTGCTATGAATGAAAAGAGACCAAAACTGTCCGAACACCACGATGGCCGTAACGATGCCGGGATCAGCGCCTAGGATCATCATCGGCCCGGTATTAACCAGCGACCCCACAATCTTCTCTCCGATGTGGCTGCGGTATTCGGTCGTGGGACCCACTTCGGAATCGGAGTGATGCACCGCGTGAAAAACCCAAAAGATAGGAACTTTGTGCATCAGCCAGTGCCGTAGGTAGCCAATCAAATCCCCAAGCACGAGGAGGAGCACAAGCTGGACGAACAGCGAATACGGGCTGAGCACGCGAACGCCCAGGGATGGGAGATAAGTATCGTACGCTTTGTGGATCAATTGCAGCGTCGACCCTAGAACGACGCCCAAAATCGCAATATTCAGGATCTGAAACCAAACTCCTTGCCAGAAAGAAGGGGAAAACGTTCTAGGCCTGATCCGTCCGGCAATCCTTTCGAGAATGAGTGCGCCCGTCAGGCCGAGCACAAATGGACGCCGAAGATGGAGCGGGCGCTGTTCCAGAAATAGATGAGATGCCATTGCTCAAGAAGCGCCTTAAACGCCTCTTTCTCCACCCCAGCCAGACCGAAGAGGAAATTCGTGAAGTCCGAGATCAGACCAGTAATCAGCGCGATCGTCATCCGTTGGTTGAGAGACGCTCCTTAGCCAGCGTTCCTGCTCCTCCTTCCCGGACCAACGCCAGCCGGCGTCGCGACCAGTGGCTGAGCGCCCGGAGCATACCAGCCGGGCTATCCGCCTGCCACTGATACTGAATATGCCGCAGAAAACGAAGCCGTCCCAGCGGCCCTGAAGCCGCTCCGGTCCGCTGATGGCGCGAGTATAGCGCCCGAATCGTATCCGCAACGCCTAAAGCTTTTTCCGGCCAAAGCGCTCGCTGCAATTCGACCCGCTCGGCGCGATCCACGACAGCGCCGTCCAATCGGAGAATCGCGGCCGCAGGGACGTCGCAGTCAAAGTCGGATTTCAGATACTTCAGCGCCGTCCCAAACATCAGAGCGGAACGGGTGTCCACGGCCAGGCGAACGAGCCGGTCCCAATCGATTTGGGCGGACCGGATTACCATCACAGCGTCTGGTATCCAACGGATCGTAGCGGCGCCTTCGTAGCACATGCCTTGGGCGCACGCATGGATTAGTTGATCCGTCGGATCGAAGGCGCTCACGCGAACGCCAATGAGGTCGAGCGGCACGGCACGATTGAGCAGCGCCTTGTCAATCTCGTCATTGCAGCAATAGTGCAACGCATGCCAGTGCAAATCAATCTCGGCGCCGCTCGGAGCTCTGAGTCCAATGGCATGCCTGTAATCCAGATACGCGTCCGTAAGCCCGGCAGGCACCCAAGTGATGATGCGCCAACCGGATTTGAGCAATCGCTCGGCCAACGGGCGCACGAACTTCGCGGGAATCATCGCGTCGACGTCCACGATCGGACGAACGCTGAGGTCTCCGTAATGGAGTTGAGCCACTGCAGGGCCCTTCAGGACGGTAACGGGAATCCCTTCGTCCGTCCAGCCTTCGATGATGGGCATCAGCTCCCTCAACAGCATCTGGCTCTGGTACCAAGCGCGGCGGCGGACCCCTTTGAGAAGGGTGATCTCCGGTCCGGCGACGCCAAGGCGCTGGAGATTGCTGTGCAGCAGGGGGAGCAGCCGAAACGAGCCGCCATCCATGCGATCCAGGTTGCCGGCCGCATGCCAGGAGCGCCAAGCAGTGATCGCATCGTCGCCGTCGCCTAGCGCCGCTTTCAACAAGAGCTTTTGGGTCGGATCGGCGAAAACGCTGCCCAGCGTGTCTTCGACAACTATCCGGTGGCCGTCAGCGTTCATAACCTATCTCCTGCTCCGGCTTCGCCGCTGGGGCGACGCGGTCGCCGATCAGCTTCACCCAATGCGCGAGTTCTTCAGCACCGAGCAGAGAGAGCCGACCGGACTCCAGGCCATACACTTGATCGGCCTGCGCGACCACGCGATAGTCGTGGCTGACGATTAGCGTGGTCGGGCCTACGCCTTCCTGCTTGAGGTTCTCCAAGAATCGCCTGATCGACTCCACGTCCAAATGGTTCGTCGGTTCGTCCAGGATTAGCAGCCTCGGAGTTCGATATAAGGCTCTCGCAATAGCCAGACGCTGCCTTTGTCCGCCGGAGAGTCGAACGCCTTTGTCCCCGATCTGCGTGTGATAACCGTCGGCCAGGCTCTCGACAAAGTCTTGGGCGGTCGCGACTCGACACGCCTCCCTCACCCGGTCGATATTAGGCGCGTCCGCTCCGTACGCAACGTTCTCGAGAATCGAGCCGGAAAAGAACGTCGGCTCTTGTTGAACAACGGCCATTGAACGTCTCAACTCGGCAATGTCCAGATCGTCGTAGGACATGGCGTCCGCGAAAAGACTGCCGTTTCTGGGGCGGTAGAATCCGCACAGAAGGTGGATGATCGTACTTTTCCCGCTGCCGTTGGGTCCGACTATCGCCACGTGTTGACCAGGCAGGAGTTGCAGCGACGCGTCCGTCAGCACCGGCTCCCGTTCGTAGTCGAAACAAACGTTCCGCAACTCGAAGGCGCCCGTCGGCGAGATTCGACCCCGGCCGTGATAATCGTGCGGGTCTTCCTGGGCGAGGAGTAGGTTCAAACTCTTCAACGCCTGGACGCCGAGCACGATCTGGGGTACCGCCCCCGCCATACTGGTCACCTGGCTTCTTAGCAGCCCGACCACGACGTAGAAGGACATCAACTCGCCCAGGGTCATGGTCCCGTTTGCCACCGCGTAGCCGCCGCCGGCCAGAATCGCCACGCTGCCAAGAATAGAGACGTAATTCTGCGCGAGGCCGTAGGCCGTTTGCAGCCAACTCACGCGGCCGCTCTTGATTCTGAGATCTTCCAGCGTTCTGTCTTGTCGAGCGAGTTCGCTCCGTTCGGCGCTTTGCACGCGCGCTAGGTCGATTGTGTCCACGACAAACAGCACGCCGCTGCTGAATGAATCAAAGGACTTGCGGAACCGATCCACACTGGACTTCAACGCCGGTTGGAACCAGCGGTTCGTGAAGACAACCAACGGCAACAGAGCGATCAACACAATCGCAAGCGTCCAGTTGAGATAGAGCAGAACCAAGCCGATCGCGATAGCCGTAAACAGCGCCGGCAGCATCTGCGAGACCAGCGCATTGCTCATGTAGTCGACTCGTTCCGAATCTTGGACAATGACCGAGTGCAGGCGACTGCGGTCTCCTTTGTCGTAGAAGTTTCGCGAAAACGAATATAACTTGCGAAAGAGGTCTTCCCTGAGTCCGCGGGTGACGATCTTCGTGGATCGCAACGTCACGTAGCGATTACACAGCGCTAACGCGCTGCTCGTCGCGCTCAGCGCAAGAAGCGCCGCGGAGATCGTAATCAGTTGTTCAAAGTCGGAATCTGGAATGACTCGATCGAAAACCCTTGCTACAGCCCAAGCCGCCGGAAGCACCAGCAGCGACTGCAGCACAGACAGAAACAGGCCAAGGGCTAGCCAGTGATATTGCCCGCGATAGCGCTGAAAGTACCGCAACCACATACCTAGTCGGAAGCCCTCTCGCTTCGAATCGTTCCGGCCGCAGAGGCGGCTGCCTTGCGGCGATCAAGGATTTTCTTAATCATCTTGGCGTAGTCAGACCGTTTGCCGAGCTGAAGCAGCCCCGTATTCGTGTTGTGGATTCGGCGCAACATGAGAACTTCGCGCAGGGTGATCAACTTGAGACGAATATCCTGGGCTCGGGCGTACCAATCGATGAATTCGCCCAGTTTGAAGGTTTCATCAAACGGGCCCACTGAGTCGAAGGCATCCCGGCAGATCAACAATGCGCCCGCATGGTAGCCCGTCTCAACCGTGGCCTCAAGCTTTTGTCTCTGCGCTTCGGAAACTTCTAAGCCAGGCGTATAGAACTGGCGGACCAACCCAAACACACCTTGCAGTTCACCGTCGCGTTGGAGCGTCTCTACCTGCTTTTCCAGCTTGTCGGTGGTCCAGAGGTCGTCTGAGTCGAGGAACGCTAATAGATCCCCCTGCGCTTGCGCCACGCCGAAGTTACGGCTTGCGGCGGGCCCACGATGAGGCTGCGGGAACACCCGTACGGGATCGCCAAAGGCAGCGGCTACGTCGACAGTGTCGTCCGTCGAGCCGTCGTCGACGACGATGACCTCGCTCGGCCTTAAACTCTGGTCGAGTACGCTTTGGATCGCTTCCCCGATGTAGGGCGAGGTATTGAATGAGGGTATGACAACGCTAATTGTTGGATTCTTCCTGGTCAAGTCCCTATCTGCCCTCCGTTGATTTGCGAGCAATCGACTCTCGGGCGATGCGAAGCAGCTCACGGTGAGTCGTGCCGACGTCGCGCGATTGATTGCCCTCATGAATCCTGCGAATCAGCAGAGGCTTCATGATACGCACGTGGGGGATCGCCAAGTCATTCGCACGGAAGAACCAGTCGGCATCGCTCGATGCCCGTAGTTCTTCGCGGAATGGCCCCACCTTTTCGAATGTTTTCCGCGTGGCCAAAAGCATGCCGGGAAACAGGCCGGAGTTATCGCGCAGTTGCGCCTCCGTGATCCACGACGGCCTGCCGATGCCTTCTTCAAGCCGAGACTCCTGCAAAGTCGTCACGTAGCCTGTCCCCGGATTGGAGCGCAGGGCATCCACCTGCGCAGACAATTTGTCGGGAGCCCACTGATCGTCCTGATCGAGGAAAGCGAGCAGCGCACCGCGTGAAGCCTGGACGCCCGCGTTGCGCGCGGCGCCTGGGCCGCGCTGGACTTGACGGATATACTGCACCGGATATCTCGCAACAATGTCCGCACTCGCGTCGGTTGAGCCATCGTCGACCACAATGCACTCGAGCGGCTGATACTCCTGATCGAGTACGCTCTGGATCGCCTCGGCGACGTAACGTGCGCCGTTGTGCACGGGCAGGATTACGCTGACTAGAGGATTGGCGGGTTCACTCATGCCGACTCCTCGAGGCTCAATCGGCCACGCAAGTTCTGGGCCTCCGTACTGACGGCCCGCCGGATGATCGTGACTTCGAGTTTCATGCGAACTCACTCCGTAGGAAATTGCCGATGACGCGCGGGATCTGGGTTACGTCCAATCCGGCCTCCAGTCTGTATGCGGGCAGTTTTCGCGTCAAAGAGCGCATCTTATCGAATGAGTCAGAGCTCGAACCGGGCAATTGACACAAGGTAGTTGGGGCAAGACTGAGTAGGGCTTCGGCCTGCTTGGTTGGCCGAATCGACGTGTCAGGCCGCCCGGTTACGCGGGGAATCAAAATGCAGCGGAGCGGAAACCCTCGACTGATGTTGTCCGGGTAGACCGAGCCCGGAAAGAAGACGGCCTTATCTTCCTCGCTTAGCCGGCCCGAATTCACCGGAGTGAGACCGAGGTGGCTGATGCGAGAGAGATTGTCTTTGTTCAATTTCGCGGTCTGAAACAGACTATGCGCGAACGGAATCTCGGCGTCGTCAACGGCCACATAGTCGTCCCCGGCAAACAGCAGATCCGATCCCAGGCAACTCAGCGTAGAAGTGGACTTGCCGCTTCCGCCCCTTGCCGCGATCAAGACGCCGCCGGTCTCATAACCGACGGCCGCGCCGTGGACCAGTTGGGTGGATCGATCGCGCATCGACCAGTGCAGGATCGTTCGCAGAGGTGCCGCCGTTTCCCAGTAGGGCGTCGAACCCGGTCGGCGAACCCAGAACAGGGCGGAGTTCTCAGCGTGGTCGATGACGTTCAGGATGCTCGTACCGACGTTGTAAACCGTCTGAATATCGTAGGTGTTGAAACCGGCGATCTGCCCGTTGGGGCCGTACGAATCTTGCCCCCAGGGCGGCGGCGGCATGACAACCTGCGTCGTCTCGGAGTCAAACAGAGACACTTTGAGATCAGGGTCATCGAAACGCGGGCATCGTAGATGATCGAGAGCAGGGGTCAGTATCGGAATGAGCGCTTCGCCTGCGAACCGCAGCGCAATTTTCTGGCCAGCAATCTTGTAGAACCGCTCAACTATACCGGCCCGGCGGGCCGCCTTACCGAACACGACTTGGGCCTGTTGGGCGAACTCACGTGCCGGGTGAGACGCCTGGTCATGCATGACGCTAGGCCTTTGGTTCATCTTGACGTTGCGGCCATCCCGTTTCGTCAACATCGTGAATCGGATCAAGCAGCAGCAATTCTTGCATGTCCGTGTAGACCGCCAGCGTCGGCTTCTCAAAAGGCCCCTTGGCAGCCGGACTCGCCACATGGGATGGAGCAGGAGCGGGCCCGGTTCCGAGCTCAATCAGCCCTTCCTTCAGCAATTGCTCGAGGAGCTCATTCACGCTTGAGACCGCGGATGCGTCGGCGCCTTCGAATTCGTCACGCATTCGGCCAGCGATGCCGTCTGCCGCGTAACCGGCCTCAACAAGAGTCCAGACGAACGCTCCCGTGTTGTTGAGGCTGAAGTAATTGCCGGATTCCATATTGATGACGATCACCTCGTCATCGAATACTTCGCGTACAACCTGCGGTGCGACCTGATGCCAGGAATTGGCGGTAGACCCGTTCACTATTCCTCCTCTAACCCACCCAACCGGACAGGCTAAGCCCTAGTTGACCCGATGTACCTCAGATCGTCCATAGCCCGTCTGTACCGAAATGGTCGTCGATAGGTACCAGTACGCTAAGATCGCGTACCCCGGACGGCGTCAGACTTGCGCCGTTGACGATTTCTCGCTCGACCAACCCGGATGGTGGCGTCGGAATCGCTAGAACGCCTGGCCAATACTGAAGAAGAATTGACCCGCTGATTCGCCGGGGCGTCGATCTAGCTTCAACCCATAGTCGGCTCGAATCAAAAAAAACGGCGTTCTGACGCGGATCCCAAGACCAGCGGATTTTCGCAAGTCCGTGAAACTGAAATCGCTGACCTTGTCGTAGACGTTGCCGACATCCAGGAATGTTACGCCATCGAACATCCACCGGAGGGGAAAGCGTAGTTCGTTGTTCAGCACGAAGACCGCGTCGCCGCCGACAGGACCGTAATAGTCCGCACCGCCGAGTTGATCCTGCGCAAAGCCTCGCACGGTTGTGCCGCCGCCTGCGAAGAACTTCTCGGCATCGGGTATGACTTGGCCGCCAAGCCCGCGAGCCAGGCCGACGCGCGCACCGGTTGCGTAGACCCACCGAGAGCGCTGCGCCTTGCCGCGGAAGGGCGCGTCGGACGGCTCACTGAGCGGGAAGTAGCGGAAGTATTGGCTGAAGGAGCGAATGAAATGCAAGGAACTGTCCCCGCCCAACTGCGCGGGCGCCCATTCGAAGGTGTTGGACAGGAAGTCTCCGCGGCTGGCATCCAGAATGTTGTCGCGCGTCTCGCGCGTGAAAGAAACCGTAAACGGCGCTACATTCAGGCGAATGGGATCGGGGAAGAATGGGTCCGGGGGATCTTGTTCGGAAACGAGCTTCTCGAAGCGATACCCGTAGTTGAGTATGTAGTGATTCTTCCAACGCGTCTCTTGCGAAATCGAGAAGCCGCGGCGATGGTCAATCTCGTCGAAGAACTCGCCTGGACGCTTCGTCCTGGACACGAAGGTCACGAAATTGGTCGAAAGCGGAAACCGGCGCAACAACGGTTGACTGAAGAAGAGGCGCGCCTCTCGAAACTCCGCGTCGGCCCGCAGGCGCCCGCCGATCGTGCGGGCCGCGCCCAAGGTATTGCGGTTGCGAACGTCGAGTATGCCCCCTGGGCCATGCTCGCTATCAAAGAAACCGCCGTAACGAACCTGGAACGGCTGCACCTCGCGAAGCCTCAAGGTCGCCTCAAGGGGTTTCACTCCGGGGTCCGGCGGCCCGCCAGGCGCGTCAATCGGGTTGTAGCTCAGGTCGACCAGCGTATAGGCCCCCGTATCGTAGAGGGCGCGCCGCCCCTTGGTAGACTGCTCGAAGTTCAGCGGCTTGCCGGGTTCGATTCCGAGCTGGCTGAGCGCTAGTTTTTCGCTCGTGGCCTTGGCGCCGGCTACCTGGATTCGTTCGACGACGCTCTGGCGATTCTCTTGAATCACAGCGTTGACTCGGACTGCCGATTCGCTTTCCAACTTCTCCATCCGGAACGTAAGCTCCACGTCCTGAAATCCTGCTCGCCAGTATTCTTCTTCCAAGCGAAGGTACAGATCCTGCAAGAGGAGGGGATTGTAGATTGCGCCGGCAGTGAGCTTCGCCGCACCCCGCAACTGCTGCTCCGTCAGCTTCTCGTTACCGCTGAACGTGAGTTCTCCGACACGGTACTGCGGGCCTTCAGAAATGGGAACGACGACTTGAGCCGTGCGGGCGGCGGCGTTCAACTCCTGTCGCGGCGCGTCGATCCGGATATCCAAATAACCCTGGGTACGATAGAGATTCTGCAAGAAGTCGAGCGCATCGTTCGAGTCGATGTAGATGCCGCTGAGCAGCCCTTGCGCCTTCAATCGCTTGCGGAGATCCTTGCTGGCGAACGCGTTCGCCCCTTCGAAGACTAGGTCCACCTTTTCGAAACGCGTGTTCGGATGAATTTCAAAGAGCACGCGCTTCTCGCCGTCCGCTCTCGCGGTCACGTCCGTGCGAAATTCCGCGGCGAGGTAACCGCGAGCCGTCAGTTCCTCCAGGATCGCTCGGCGAGCGTCGTCGAGTCGTTGGGCGTCGAAAACGCCGTCGCTCCAAAGTTGCCGAACTTTGTTCCGCAATTTGCCGCTCGGCGACCAGCCCTCATAGATGAGATTGACCTTCGGCCCCGCCTCGACGGTCACTACCAGGTCGACAGTCGCCTCATTCATTTCACGCTTGATAGAAACTTTCGCTTCGAGATAGCCCTGCTTTTCAAGCATCTGCTCAATCTTGTCGGAGCCTTTGCTGATGGTGAAAAAGTCGTAAGGACGACCCGCCTTGATTTTCAGCTTGGAGAGAATCTCGTCCTCGGACAACGGGTTATCGCCGGCCACCGTGACGGCGCCGATCAACCGTTCGGCCCTCAGACTGCGGCGCGGCCGGCCGGCGTTCTGCCCGCCGCCGAATCGCACGTCGTGCTGGAAGTCGAAGCGGTACGTGTTGTCCGCCTGACGAACGCCGCGAGCTTGAAACCGCCGAGTGAGGTCATAGCGAACGGTCCAGATCTGATCGGAGCTGTCAGCGAGGTTCATGGAATAGACCAGGCTCAGAGCGGAACTGAGGTTTTGGCCGACGGTGAGCCGTGCGCCGGGATCGGATTCGGCAGCGATTAGGTTGGGCTCGATGCGGACCTCGCTTAAGCCCAACGTATCCTGGGCCGCCCGCGAAAGCCGTCCGCCAATGCGGCCAGTCAAATAAGAGAGGGACTGCTCCGCGGCTGCGTTGACTTCTTCTCCGCGGAGTTCCTCACGCAAGCGTCCGGTCAACAGCAAGGAGATCAAGTCCGGCTCGGCCAAATCAGGATGTGAGGATGAGGTGAGTTGGGTGGCGACCGGCTCAGCGCCGCCGCCGGTAATCGCCAATTCGATGTCGTACTGGTTCCGGACCTTCGTGCGGGCCAAGATGTCCAGGGAGGGCTGAATGCGACTTTCATTCAAGAAATCGATCACGCCATGGTCCACGAAGTAACGGTTCTCCGAGATGTAGAGTTCGCCGCCTTCCTCTAACTCCATCCGCCCGACTAGACCAGGCCGGTAATAGCTGCCCGTCAGGCGCAAATCGAGCGTCGCTCCCAGCTTGGCGATGTTGTTGTCGACGACGATGGGATTTACGGATTGGACGGCAACATTGAAACGAGTGCGCGCCAACAGAGCGTTGGGCTCCGTAACGAACTCGGTCGGGCCGCCGGAGCCGCGTAGCAGGTCCAACAACAACAAGTCGAACTCCACCGGTTCACGATATACGCCCTCTTCCACATCGACGCGACCGCCGATGACGATGCTGTCGTCTTGGCTGCGGATGGTGAGATCTGTATTGGAGACCGTTCTCAACCCCTTGGGAATCTCCAAAAACACAGCATCCGCCTTGGCGGTGAGATCGACGCGAGTCAGTTCGGCGCCGGCATAGTCGAAGCTGCCGCCGACCTCCAGACTGCCTCCGTTTAGAGATCCGTTGAAGCGCTTCACTTCGACCGTGCCCGGCTTGATTGCGAGTTGCAGGTTCAAGTCCTGGGCGGCCAGGCCAGCTTGGGAAGAGGCGATCTCGCCGTGATCCCAAGCCAGCTCGCCGGTCAACTGGGGATCGCTCGGCGCTCCGCGTGCAGCGATGCGCAGCCGCACAGGACCGGTGGCGGAAATGCGGTCCACGACGCGCGCCAGGACAGCGGCGTCCGTGTCGAGAGAGAGGTCCAGATTGAGTTTCGTCTCGGGGGAGAACTGCACATCTCCTGTCAGCGTCGCTTCGAGATTGGGCCCGGTCAGTTCAAAACTATCTACCGTCAACACGCCGTTGCTGAGGCGCAAGCGGGAGGGCTGCGCTTGGCCTAGGCGGATGTCGTCGTAGTGAACATCGAACTCGCTGACGGTGATGAGCCCTTCCAGCGCTGCGAGTTCTGGCTTCAATCCTTCCAGGCGCCCACCAAGGCTAACCCTCCCGCCCGTGCCGCGCGGAAGAGCCGTCAAGGAGTCGATCACCAGACCGTTGAGGGACCAGTCGGCGCGAATCGGTCGCGGCTCCGCTGCAGCTTCGCCGATACCAAACAGCGCCATCGGAGCCGAACCGCTTAGATCGAGTTTCGCGCCCGCCCAATCCCCCGTCAGCCCCTGGAGTTCGACGGTGTCGCCGGTAAGCCGAACCGTGCCGTTGATCGACGTGATCGGACTAAAGATGGCCTGATTGAATACCGCCGCCTCCAACAGCCGAACCTCGCCTGCCGGAATCGGCGTGGTCAGGGTCCCGCCGACCGTCGCATCCAGTTCGACGCGGCCGCTGGCCCCTACTGGGGTCTCAGAAGGAACGAAAGCGGCTAGTTCGTTCAGATCGAGAATGCCGCCAATCGCGAATTGATCTCCGGCAACTGGCTCCTCCAAGGGCAAGCGACCGCTGATATCAAAAGTGGAATGGCCAACGGCAACGGCGGCCTGATCCGCGATTAATGTGCGGTGTTCATAACGCAAGACGATATCGCCGTTCGTTTTGAGGGGCAGGCGTTCCACGGCCTGGACACTCGCCTCGCGCACGACCAGTCGGGCGGCGGCGTCTTGCCAGTTGTCGATCTCGCCCTGGGCCGTGAGCGTTGCAGCCACCGTGCCGGAGACTGGTTCGCCCTTCGGCCCGCTAATTTTTAGTTGGCTGAGATCGGTGTTGTTGAGTTCGATCTCGAAGGTTCCCGCATGGGGAGCGGCGAGATCGACTTGGGCGTTCAGCACAGCATTGAACTTGGCTGCTTGCGCCGTGATGCGGGCGCGGTTGTCTTGTGTTGAAAGCTCAAGTTGCAGGTCGCCAAGGGCGCGCCCCTGGTAGGTGGAGCCGGCTAGGGAGGCATCCCCTTGCAACTGGGGAGCGTCCGTCGTTCCCTGCCCAGAAACGTGGAAATTCAGAATCCCGCCGAGCCGTTCTTGTGGGGTGATTTGGAGTTGTTCGAGGCTAAGATTTCGCCCCTCGGCAACAAGCGAGTAACGTCCGTCGTCCAAACGATATTCGCCCGATGCGGATAGTTCACCCGGCTGTCCGTCGACGTTCGACTGATCGACGCGCAAGCGCGTCAAATGAGCGACTCCGTCCGTCAGGGATAATTCGGCGGACATCGAGCCAAATGGCTGGCCATAGGCAACGAGGCTGTTAGTCGACACGATCGCCTGAACCGACGGGGAATCCGTCGTACCCGCCAGCGAAGCGTGTGCCGTGAGTGTTCCGTCGATCGGCGTCTCGTTCGCGATTGCCGATCGGATCGCGCCGATATCGAGGCTCTCGGCGTCGAAAGTCATATCGAACTGCGTCTGGGAAGCGCCAAGATCAACGCGACCGGCGACCGTCGCTCGTTGATCGGCCCAACCGAGGGAGCCGCTCTCGATGACGATTTGGCCGTCCCGATAGTCGGCTCGCATCTCGATCGCGGCGTCGCGGATCTCGCCGGCCGCAAGCTCCTCGCCGTTAAGGACGGCGCTCGCTCGGGGCCTCGTGAGCGTGCCGCTCAGGTCCACCGTCGCATTGAGCCGCCCGCCGATCTGGGGAGCTTCAGCCGCCGGCTCACCTAAAAATGCTTGCAACGCGGAGTAGCTAGCTCCGGCATCGACAGACGCAATCGTCAGCTGTCCGCTCAGACGCTCTTGGGCATCTACTTGCAGTTGGCCGCTCGAAGAAGTCGCCAGGGCCGAGAGCGAAGTGAAGCCCAGCGTCTTGCGGCCGTCAGCGGCGCGCAGGCGTACCGTACCCGCCAGCGGTACGGTATTCTGCCGGGGCGAAGACAGCGTCGGCGAAAGCCGCAGGTTGGCGGCGCCCGACAGCGATCGAATAAATTGCTCGGCGTCCGTGCCTTGCCAACTCAACTCCGCGTCGCCCGCAGCTGTGCTGGCGACGATAACGCCAGGCCCAAACTCGCGCGTGATTGGCGCTAGCTGCAGGCCGCGAATCGTCGCCGAGAGGGAACTCGTCGCGCCGGCATCAATTGCAATCTGGCCGCTCGCATTGATCTCGCCGAAACTGGATCGCAAGTTCGCGCGAGGCAAATCGAGGATGTCGGCGCCCATCGTCCAACCCGCCGCAACATCGACGGCCATGTTGTTAAGAGTCCGGTAGCGGAAGGATTCCGATTGAGCCTCTACGGAAAAAGAAATAGAATCCAGGGAACCTCCGCCGCGCAGATTGACGGCTGTTGCTCCGGCGATGTCCTGGTCTAACTCGAGATACTCCGCCAGACGAGCAGCATCGGCAGTGAGGTCGAAATTGAGGGTTAGTTCGCCGGGAGCGCCGCCGAACAAGACAGAGCCCCGCCCAGATGTGCCCAGCGCCGGCAGGGCGATCTGGATGTTGGACAGGTCCAAATCCTGACCGCTCAGCGAGCCCTCGATCGCCAAGTTCCCCACCGCGCTCCGCCGCCCTTTCCAGTCAAGCGATCCCGGCTCGTCAGAAGCAAAGGTTAGCTGGGTGCGGCCGTCGCTGCCCCCGGACAAATCTAGGGACCAGTTGGGCAACTCTACGGTGAGGGGCAGGTCTCGATCCTCCAATAGGATCGATCCGTCTTGTAGAGAAAACTGCTCAATGGACCAGGCGAGGGGGGGCTGACCGTTCGCCTCGGCGGGGACCGCCTGATCTTCGGCCGGTCCAGTAAGATTCGACCCGCCATCGGCTAGATAGATAGCGGCGAACTGCGGCTTTACAAGATGGCCTTGCTCGATGTGCAGCCGCTTGGACAGCAGTTCGCGCAGGCTCAGTTTGACCTGAAGAAGATCGGCCTGCAGCAGGGGCGTATCGTCGGCCGCTCCTTTCGCCCGCAAGACAATACCCTGCAAGGAGACGTCCCCTGTGAGCAGGTTATAGTCGAGATCGGATGCGTCGAGTTGGAAGCCGGAACGATTGGCGAACTGCCGTGCCTGTTCGAGCACCGCGCTACGGACAAACGGCAGGTGAACCACTGCGAGCAGAAGGACGACGAGGGCGACGAGCACGCCCCCAACCGCCAGGGCGACGCGCGCCCGCTTGCTCTGACCCACCGTCGAATTGACCTCCTAGCGTACGCCGCGAAGAACCGAACGCACTCTTGCAGATTCCGGTCCTTCCGGTTCCATTGTCAGATAAGTCTGGAAATGAGACACCATCATGTCAGGGCGTTTGAGTGCGTTGTACGCCAATCCCGCATAATAATGCGCCTTGGCGTTGGTCGGGTCCAGCCGGATGCTGGTCTCCAAATCGGCCGCAGATGCCGCGTAATCGCGCAGCAAAGCGTTCGCGAGACCGCGGTTATAGTAGAGGTCCGCAAAGTTGTCCGCTGCTGCGCGCGCGGCTGCCTTGCTCTCCTCCGAATCCGCCGTCTCAATCCGATTGAGCAACTCCTGAGCGGTCGGGGTCTGTTCTTGGGCTCGGTTGAACAGTTCCTTGGCCTCGGGGGCCCGTTCCTGCGCTAAACGAACTCGGCCTTGCCCGATCAGCGCGAGACCTGTTGACCCTAACTCCTCTACCCGGGTGAACTCCCGCTCAGCGCCTGCGAAGTCCTTTCGTTCAATGAGAATTCCGCCTAATTCATAGTGCGCCAGGGCGAAGTCCGGTTCGTTGGCAATGACTTCCTGCAGCATAGTCTGCGCAGCATCGAGCTTGCCTTCCGAAAGCAGTTGTTTCGCCTCTTCCATCGAAGCGGCATGCAAACCGGCGGCGGCCGCGATCATCAGAACGAGGAAAGGTCTAAAAATGCGCATCAAGGTATTCTCCCCATGGCATGGCAGCCACGAGCACTCCTACCTATTAGACTCCCTCGCCAATCGGATTGTTTCGTCAGACTGTAGCTGGCATTGCCGCAGTCATTGGCACGGAAGCGGGAAGCAGGCCGGGTACGGCGCTCAGCCATCCTGCCAGCAAGGGCTTCTCGCCCGCCGGGCGGCGGTACTCCCTCTACAAAGTGAGAGGGGCGTTCCGGTCTGACCGGAACGCCCCTGCCCTAACCAAGGTTTTGGGGACCAAGAGGTGAGGGCAATTCGAACAGTTAGAAGTTAACCTTCAGACGCGAACTGGTTCATTCGCATGTCACGCGCGCTGGTGATTCTGCCGTACTGTGACGAGGTCAAGCTCGTGCTCGGCGGATTCCAGTTCGGGTGGTTGGTGCGTTGAAGACTCGAACGGAACTCCACTCCCATCGATCTCGCTGATCTTGAAGCTCTTCGTCGCGGAGAAGTCCATGTTGCGGTAGCCCGGTCCGATCAAGGAGTTGCGGCTCGAGTTGCCGTAGCGGTAAGGGAAGGCCGGGTCGACAGATTCGCCGAGATCTTTCCGCCGCAGTAGAAGGAGTTTTGCAGACCGTCGGCACCCTTGCTCCAGAAGGCTTCTGCCGTCCCCGGTCCTTACGTTCGGGTTGACTGCCGTTCGCGTCCGCGCCGCCGCTGCCGCCGAAGTTGTAGTTGCCGGGCAACCGCCTTGGCCACGGGGAGTGCCGGTCGAGAAGGTGAAGATCGCGCCAGCCTGCCAGCCGCCCGCCAGAGCTTCGAGCAGACTTGTTGTCGAAACGCAACGGCAGATCGTACAGATGGACGCCGTCAGGCGGTGAGCCGTATGGAACTGCGACAGGCCGCGCTCGTTGCTCCAGTCGTAGAAGTTCGATCGGGAACAGGTTGTCGCCGCCGTTGGTGCGGATCGCCGACGAATCGTCGATCGACTTGGCCCAGGTGTAACCCAACAAGTAGGTCAGACCGTTGTTGCTGCGTTGCAGCACCTTAACGCCCAGAGCGTGGTAGTTGGAATTGCCCAAGCTCGAAACGATCTGGATCGTGCCGTACTCCTCGCCGCCCCAGGGACGGCGTTGGTTCTCGGTCGTGTTGTCTCCTGGTCCAGAGCGCAACAGCGGCTGGTTCCAACCGTGCATCTTCTGCAGGTAGTGGCCCATGCTGCCCATGTAGCCGGCCTCGATCATGAGGGTATCGGTGACCTGGCGTTGGATGTTGAGCACCCACTGTTGGATGTTCGGAGTCATTGCGACCGGCATCGTTCGCGAACGTGTAGAGACCGTTGAACGCAAGCGCCGTCCCAGTTCGGAGCAGGTGACGGTGCCGGCGCCGGCCTTTGTTGCCCAAGGTCCGTGCTGAAGTTGACGGTCGGGATCGCTCGGTGCCGCGGTTGTGTCGCGAGCGCCGAAGTTACGGCCATATCGAACACGGGGTTGGCCGTGTCTTGGGCGTAGAACATGCCGTAGCCGGCGCGAACCGTCGTCTTGGCGTCCGGGGCCCAGGAGAGGCCCAGGCGCGGAGCGAAGTCGTTGGTGTCCCAACGGACCATGCGGCGGCTGTAGAGCTAGCGTGTCGCTGACTGCTTTCAGGAACGCACGTCCGCGAAGTGGAAGGTCAAACCTTCATGGATCGTCGCTGTCGCCTTCGGGCCGAACCAAGATCGGCGTTGGGCAGTTCTCGTCGATACCCGTGTCGTCGATGCCCAAGCACCTTGAAGTCGACGTTGTTGTAGCCAGAGTGCTTGTCGTGCCACGGCGGGGTGTTCTCATACCGCAGAGCCGATGTTCATGGTCAGTTTCGGCGTGATCTTCCAGGTGTCTTCGAAGTAGAGCATCATCGGCTTGCGGCGGAACTGAACGTTCGGCAAACCGCCGCGCGGGTCGCTTCGTTCAGCCATCCGGTCATGAAGCTGGCGAACGCCGTTGCCGGTCGTGCGCCGTGTTGTTCGGGTCGGCGGTCTGCGTGTTGCTCGACGTTGAACTCGCCACGGGCAAACTGATTGCCGATCTGGGCGTAGCGCGCCTCGGAGATGTCGATGCCGAACTTGAAGGTGTGGTTGCCGCGGATCCAGCTCGTGTTGTTGACGATCTGGAAGTTGCGGTTATGGTTGAGGAACGGACCTTCGGTGATTCGCCCCAGCCGCTGAGAAGTCATTGTTGCCGCCGATGCCGACGCGCGGGCGTACCGCGTGGCTTGCGGCGCCGGGATCGGCATGCCGGGAATGCCCAGCTCATCCGAGATGTTACGGCTCGCCGTTGAAGCGGGTCAGCTTGTCGTTGTTGAACAAGCTGACGCCTAAACGCAACTCGTTGACCAAGGTCGGCGAGAAGGTGCGCGTGTTCGAGAGCATGTGCTGCTGCACGTCGGTGGTGATGCGCTCGTCCTGGAACTCGGGAACGTGCCGGCCTTGCTTGAGCCGTCTTCACCGCCCCAGCTGTAGCGACAGAACCACTGCGAGTTGCCGTTCTCGGCGAAGTCGCCGCGCGAGTCGTGAACTGATCCCAGTCGTCGGTGTCACCGTGTCGCGCTGGAAGTTGTTGCCGC
This sequence comes from uncultured Acidobacteriota bacterium, assembly GCA_963805925.1. Lineage (GTDB taxonomy): Bacteria > Acidobacteriota > Terriglobia > Bryobacterales > UBA6623 > CAMPKL01. The sequence goes on along the minus strand of CAWDWB010000007.1, from coordinate 537,156 downwards.
CGTCAACCGGGATCGTTGGCAGGGTCGGCTCAGGATAGAACTCCAACAGCTTCTTCGCCACCGGGCTGATCCGGTTCGTCGGAATGATGTTGTTGGCGAACTGACGTACCGGTGTACTTGCCCGGCCGAAACTTCCATCATGCTCGTCGGATCGAAGATGTCCGCGCGAAAATCGGAGAAATCGCCGTTGCGCATCGAGACCGGAGCGACGGTCGACTGACCGAAGCCGGTGACCACTCTGGCGCAGACCTTCGTAGTTGGCCATGAAGAACACGCGGTTCTTCACCACCGGACCGGTGACGGTGAAACCGAACTGGTTGCGGCGGAAGGGATCCTTCTCGGCGTGCTTGCCCCAGTTCCTGGCTTGGATCTTGTCGTTACGCAAGAACTCGTAAACCGTGCCGTGGAACTCGTTCGTTCCCGACTTGGTGGTCACGATGACTTGCGAAGAGGCCTTGCCGTACTCGGCCGAGTAAACGCCGGTCTGAACCTTGAACTCCTGCAACGCGTCGACCGAAGGCCGAATGATGAAGGTGTTGAAGTTCGGGTCGGTGTTTTCCACGCCGTCCAGCGTGTAACGGTTGAACTGCTGACGCTGACCGGCGATCGAGATCGACTGGTTCGCGCGTTCGCCGCCTTGGCGGGAGTCGGCCTGGCCGCCCGACTGCATCTCGGCTGAGACGTTCGGGCTGAGCTTGACCAAGTTCAAGTAGTTGCGGCCGTTGATCGGCAGTTCGACGATGCGTTCGTTGTCGATGACCGTACCGACCGAGGTATTTGAAGTCTGGAGCATCTGCGCTCCGGCTTGAACCTCGACGATCTCGGTCACGACGCCGATTTCAAGCGTAAAGTTGACTTGAGCGACGTCACCAATTTGCAGAACGCGGCCAGCGACCCGCGCGGTACGGAAGCCTTCCAGTTCTGCTGTGAGGGTGTAAACGCCGGCGTTGACGAACGGCACGTTGAAGCTGCCGCTCTCGTTGGTTTCAGCCGTGCGGGCGACGCCCGTGGCTTCGTTGGTAACTACGTACCTTCGCTCCGGCAATCACTGCGCCGGATGCGTCAGCGACCGTGCCTGTGAACTCGCCAAAGTTCTGGGCGTATGCCGGCGCCAGGGCCAGCAACACAGTCGCGACCAAAGTGAACCATGCACTTTTAATCACTCTTTATCTCCTACCTCACTCACCTCTTAGACAAGGGTGAACTCCGGCCCAGAAACTTTTCCGCGCTGAGAATCTACCCCGCCCCCAAAGACCAGCCACTCGACCCCGCGAACCTGAGGATCTTGCCCTCAGTCGCCTCCGAGCGGCTGACCAACCCTGAAGACCCGGTTCCCCAGGGTCCTCACGCGAAAGCCCGCGCTTTCACAGCGTGAGTATACGGGGACCCCAGGGGCCCAGCTAGTGATCCGTTGGTGACGAAAAACGGTTCCGCGATAGACCTCGTAAGTTCTAGTAAGTAATGCCGTTACAAGGAGAACAGACCGACTATGGCAAGACAGCCGCCATCTTGTTTACATCGGTGCATAGAACCTGCCTGCGGCTCCAGGCGTAAGGGGGTAATCGCGGCGTCTTGATCGGGCCGCGGCTTGCAAAGCTGCCTGTCCCGCAAGCCGGCATCAGAGCGGTTAGCGGCTCTTTTTACCGCGGAACTCTTCGTACCAGGCCTCTACGACGTGGAGGGTAGCCGTGGTCGCGCGCTCCGGCGACGCTGCCGCCGGCGAGACAGTAACGAATCGTCGGCCATCGGCGGATGGAGCGTATCCGGCCGCCTTCAAATCAGCAGATTCGAAGAGCCGCTCAGGCCGTCCCAATTCCAGTTCTTGCCCGGTAACGGAGACAGGCACGGCCACGAGGGTGGACCCTTCCACGTAGTAGAGCTCGGCGCCATCGCTCCGCCATCTTGCCCGCCGGCCGCCATTGAGCGATACCTTTTGAACGTCGGTGGCTTCCGGGAACCGAGCAATGTAGACTTCGTCCCGCCCTGTCTGATTAGACACGTAACTCAAGAAACGGCCGACTGAAGGGAAGAATTTCGGGGAGTATTCGTTGGCGTTGGAGCCCAGAAATGTCCGCGGTTCCGAAGGAACGCCGTTGTCGAACTCCAGGTAGCGGATATCGCTGCGCGGTCCGCCGCTGTAGTCGGAGTAAACCAGGTAGCGCCCGTCGAGGGACCAATCAGGGTTGGCGATCCGGCCGCTGGCTCCAACGACCCTTACAGCGTCTCCGCCCCCGCTCACAGCCTTGGTGAGGATGCTTCCTCCCTCGCCGGAACCGCCTTGCCTGGAGAAGGCGATTCTCGTCCCGTCCGGCGACCAGGCAGCGCCGTCGTCAATCCCCGGATCAGACGTCAGTTGGATCGTCCGGGCGCCTTCCGTTCCGACTATCCAGATATCCGAATTCCCCGTCTCCCGCGACGTAACGGCGATGAGCTGGGACGTTCGGGAGTGGGCCGGCTGTCGAAAACCGACCTGCGGTCGTCCGATCGTTTCCAGCACGTTCCCCTGCCGGTCGCGCCAAACCATCTGCTCCAGAGCGCTGGGGCGCTCCAAGTAAATCAGCGTGCCTTCACCCGAAATGCTCGGCATCACGCCGCTTTCGTCAACAGCGAACGCAGGACCGGTTGGAGTCAGCGTGGCGAGCGAAAACGGGATGGCCATCAGCCCCTTGTCATCGCGATTAGCTGGTCCGTACACGAGGTGACCATCCGGCGAGTATACCGGAGCGGATCCGGGCCCCAACGTCCGCCGTTCCCCAGTTGTCAAATCCATGACCGCCAATACCTGGTCAAAAGGGCTAACAGCCGCTGTGTAGACCAGCGACTGCCCGGTGCGGGACGGCAAGAAGTAGGGGTCGTAGAAATTCGGTCGGACAGAATCGCCGCGCTCAAACAACAGCTTGGGCTCGCCTCCTTTGGCGGCAACTTCGTACAGCAGCGCCCCGGAGGAGAATACGATTCGCTGACCGTCGGGACTCCAGGAACCGCCTCCAAAGGGAACGTCGGCGTCCGGCAGCTCGCACAAAGTCACCGCTTCCGGGCCAGCCAAAGAGACCACCCGCAGGGCGTGATCCGTAGCGAATCCCACCGACTGGCTGTCCGGCGACCAAAACCCGCCGACGGCTCCAGCCGTCCCCAGCAACTCGCGCGCCTCTTCCACTGCGAGTGAACGCAGCATTAATCTCCGGCGGCCGTCCGTTTCGACGGGATAGAGCACATGCCGACTGTCGGGCGAGATCACGCCGCCTCTCCTGGAGGAGACGCCCGGCGAGAACGCATAGCGCCGGACGAGCCGGTGAGGCGACGGCGTCGTCAGATAGAGGTAGGCCGTAGCCAGCAGGGCAACTCCGAGTGAGAGGGCGACCAGCCACGCAATCACAAGTTGCCGGCCTTTGGATCGCGGCGCTGTCGCTGTTCGACTTTCTACGATTGAGTCTCGGTTTTTCTGGAACTGAGGAATTCGTTCCGAATCACCCTGAGCCTCGCCATAACGCCCGATGTGGCGATCGGGAACCTGAGCCGGAACCTCGATCCATTCGATCGGATAAGAAAATCGGTACCCGGTCCGGGGAAGAGTCTCTATATATCGGGGATTGCGGGGGTCATCCAAGATTACCCGCCGCAGCTTTTTGATTGCCGCGTTCAGCGAGGCGTTGAATTCAACGTAAGTATCGTTAGGCCATAACGCTTGTTGCAACTCTTGCCTGCTTACCGCTTCGCCATGTCGGCGCAGCAGATAGCTGAGAAGGTTGAAAGGTTGGGGTTGAATCTTAAGCTTGGCGCCGCCCTTGCGAAGCTCGCCGGACGACAAATCCGCTTCATAAGGACCAAAACGGACCTTGTGGGGCGGGCGCGGCCCTGGCCGGGCAGTAGTGTCGAATTCCAAGGGCGTCATTTCGCCAGACGCGGCGTTGCCTGTTACCACCGAATTTTGCGATTCGCCTGGGGCTAGCCCTCGAAGAGCTGGCCATATCAGCATCACTCTAGCACCAGCCTATGGGCAGCGGGTGTGCGACATCGAACTCTTGCCAGGCCTAGAGTTCTCGAATTCGAATATTGCGGAATTCGACCAAGGACCCGTGACCAAGAAATCCGATGCGCCCCGTCTTTCGCCGTACACCTGGATGCTTGGCCAGGACCTCAGGGTCAGTGACCTCGCTAAGGTCTGCATTTGTAATTACTTGGCCGTTCAGCGTCACCGTGATCTGATCGCCGTCAGCTCTGATCTCTTCCTCGTTCCATTCGCCCGCCGGCTTCAGCGCATCACCTTCAGCAGGGTGAATGTTATAGACAGAACCATGCCGCTGCCAAGGTTGTAGCTGCCCGGCATAACGCGGATCGTTGTGGTCCAGGATCTGAATCTCCATGCCGGTGTAGGCGATATCCCCTTCGAGCGGCGCGCGGATGCCCACGCCGCTGTTGCCGCCCGGCTCCGTCTTGAACTCGAAGCGCAAGACGAAGTTCGCGTACTCTCCCATCGTCAGCAGATTGCCGCCGCCGTCGCGCGGGCAGACGATCTTGCCGTCCTCAACCAGGTATCCCCTCCCCGAGTTCGCGGTGTGGACCAGTAACCAACCCTGTAGGTTCTTGCCGTTGAACAAGGGCGTGAAACCGGGCTCCTGCGCCCCCGAGTACAGGCAGGTAGATAGGAAAACAAAGACACATCTGACTAAGAACGACTTCATGACGGCGCCTACCTCAGTTTGACGATCGGAACGAGGCCATTATCGCAATCGCGACGGCCTGAAGCGACGGGCGATAGGTAACCGCCGATCGATGACACTCGCCTGAGGCAGAGGGTAGACTGTTGAGTCTGCCTGTTTTCAGGAGGAATTCTTCTCGCAATGAATATTTCACGACGACGCCGGACCGCTTGCCGTTCGCTGCTATTCACCTTGCTATTCACCCTCGCCGCCGGCGCCGCGTTGTCGCAGGAGCGTCCGGAGCCCAAGGCTCCTGTACCCCCTCCGCCCTTTGCTCCGAGCGAAACGTTCAACATTTGGCCCGGCGCGGCTCCGGACGAGGCCGGTGATCGCGGCGACGAGTACATGCTCGTCGAGCGCCGCCGCCCGTTCTACCAGATCGCTAACGTCAGCGTGCCTACCCTGGAAGTGTATCTACCAGACAAGGCGAAGGCGACCGGCGCCGCGATCCTGGTGATTCCCGGCGGAGGCTTGGTTCGCCTGGCCATCGAGCACGAAGGCTACGAAGTAGCTAAGTGGTTCGCCGACCACGGCGTCGCCGCGTTCATGCTCAAGTACCGCGTGCCGGGAGAAGGCCGCGAAACAAGGTGGAAGAAAGGCCTCCAAGACGCACAGCGCGCCATGGGCATCATCCGCTCGCGGGCCTCGGAGTGGAACATCGACCCCAACGATCTCGGCGCCATCGGCTTCTCCGCCGGCGGCGAGATCGGCACGCGTCTTTCTCTGTTCGATGAGAAGGCCTACCCCAAAGTCGATGCGGCCGACGATCAGCCCACACGTCCTACCTACATGATCAACATCTATCCCGGCGGTCTCGCTAGCGGCGGCTTCCGCGGTACGCCGGTCACCATGCGCGAAGACATCGCAGCAGCGATCGACGACAAGACGCCTCCCATGTTCTTCGCGCACGCCTTCCCCGACGCTTCTCTCAACAGCATCATGATGACGTTGGAACTCAAGAAGAAGAACGTACCCGCGGAACTGCACATCTTCCAAGACGGCGCGCACGGCTTTGGCGTCCGCGGCGGCGGCTTGCCCTTGACGCAGTGGCCCAATTTGGCGCTCACCTGGATGAAATCGCTTGGGTTCCTTGATCCGCCCGCCGTACGCGCCTATCCCGGCGTATTTTCGAAGGCGGTCAGCTCCAACTCGACCATGCCGCTCATCTCCGGCCTGAACTCCAAGACGAGCATCAATGAGGCCTTCGCGGCCCAAAAGCGTATCGTCGCCGACAGTAAGCAAGCAGTCGGCGGCTACAAGGGCGTCTACTCCACTGCTTCCGCCCAGAAGCAATACAAACTCAACGGCCCGCTGCATTGCACGATGTACAAACCGATGATCGTACAGGGCGCTGACCATCCTACGATCAATCTCAGCGACATGGGCGCCAGCGTTCTTGAGACCGAACTCGGCTACATCATGGGCGTCGACATCCCCACGAAAATCGCCGACCCGGAAGAAGCGCGGTTGGCTTCGCAAGCCGTTGTACCTGCCATCGACGCACCGATCCAATTCGCCGCTCACGTCAAGGGCAAATACTCGGCGGCCGACTTCGTTGCCGCCAACTGCGGCAACAAGGCCAACATCATCGTCGGCTCGCGCTTCCACCCGGACGACTACAAGCTCGACGAGTTGCAAGTGACGATGAGCCGTAACGGTCAGGTGATCCACACCACCACGGGCGCCGCCACGAAGAACGGTCAATGGCAAAACTTGATGACGCTGATTAACCAGATCCTCGATCAAGGCCACGTGATCCGCGAAGGCGACCTGATCATCTCCGGCTCGCTCGGCGGCGCCATGCCGGCCGAGCCCGGAAAGTACGTCGCCGATTACGGTGCCTTGGGCAAGGTCGAGTTCGAGGTGAAGTAGCTCGACTCAACACCGAGAGACAGCCGGGAGAGGGCGATTGATGCGCCCTCTCCTTTCATTTCCGCTGCGCTGCCGTGATTTCGCCGCGCCAGTAGATGAAGTCGCCTTCCGGCAGCAACCAGCTGACCTCCGCCATCCGCGGAATGCGAAATCCCCTTACATCGGCGTAGTTCCAGACCCTCGCGCGCCAGGGCATGGGAACCGATGCCCTGCCCGTCCCCATCGGCCGATCGTCGGCATCCACCTGGGTGATATCGCCCTCATCATTCAGCTTGAGGCGCACCACCGCCGCCAAGCCCCCCGAGGACTCCGCCGAGACTTCGAACTCGGTGGCGCTAAGACGCCGCCAATTCAGAGCCCGGTTGTACAGGATCGCTTCCGGCGCAAAAGCCAACTCCCCCAGGTAGCGCATCAACTCCGCACGGTCTATCTCAGGCCCTTTCGCGAACGCCACGGCAATTGACCCAAACAACCTCGCCTCAAGCCGTCCTGCGCCGTCTACGTAACTATCGACAACGACCGCCGTTACGAAAGGAGCCATTTCCACGCGGGCCTGCCAAACAAAACCCGGAACGATGGTTGAGACCGTATGCTCGGCCGTCAGCGCCGACCATGCTTTATCCGGGGCTAAGCGCATCCGACCGACTTGTCTCATCACAACCGTTCCCGGTTGGGCGGATGCGGTTCCTCTGCGCGCAAACGCTTCCATCTCAGGCGGCAAGTCCCTTCGAGCTCCCGCATCCTGCGGTACGATCCCCGCAAGTTCCCCCGCAGCCTCGCCGATGCTTTGCTCGAATCGCGAGGACCGCCAAACGTGAGCAGCCGCGCCGGCCCCAATAAACACCAATCCCGACAGCAATAATCTCATTGTTGTCAGGCCAACATGCAAGTCGGGCGCCAGCTTGTCCCGCAAGTGCGCTGCGCTAACATAAGCCCTTACGAGCGATGTTCATCGGACACTTCGGCCTCGGATTTGGTCTCAAACGCGCTGCGCCCACCGTCTCCCTCGGCACGCTGTTCATGGCCGTTGAATTCGTCGACTTGCTTTGGCCGACATTCCTGCTCCTCGGGGTTGAACATGTCGAGATCGCTCCCGGCATCACCACCGTTACGCCCCTCGATTTCGTCGACTACCCCATCTCCCACAGCCTGCTCATGATGGCGGTCTGGGGACTGCTCTTCGGCGGCGTCTACTGGGCGATCAAGAAATCACGCATCGGGGCGGTCGTCTGCGGCCTCGCCGTCGTCAGCCACTGGTTCCTGGACTGGCTGATGCACCGCCCCGACCTGCCGCTTTACCCTGGCGACAGCCCGGTGTTCGGACTCGGCCTGTGGAACTCCTTGCCCGCGAGTGTGCTCTTGGAATTCGCAATCTTCGCAGTCGGGTTAGCCGTCTACCTGCGCACGACGCGGGCCATTGACCGCAAGGGAACCATCGGGCTCTGGTCGCTCGCGGCGTTTCTTGTCGCCGTCCACCTCGGCAATCTATTCGGCCCGCCTCCGCCCAGCGTCCAAGCCATCGCCTGGGCCGGCCACGCCCAGTGGCTGCTCGTAGCTGCGGGTTATTGGGTCGATCGCCACCGAACGGCTATCGGCTAGCACCGGTCATCGCTGCTAGCCGCAACACGGTTGCCCAGTTTCTGGCGGTACAAATCGTCTTCAGCTTCGACTCGAAGTAGACGTTCGTCAGCTTCGAGCGGCCCACCCCGTTTGGAGCTCTCACATAGATGTCGTGACCAACGACGACGTATTCATCCGGCGGTGATCGGTCAGGATCGAGAGCTTCTACCGCCCCAAGACTCGGCTTGTCCGCGAGGAAGTAGAGGTGCAATTCCTTCGTTGGCACCCTCTTTCGTAGGTAGGGATTTCCCGCCGCCGAAGCGCCAAGCTCCGCCGCACTCCTAATGATGACTGGAACCTGATACCCGTATCGATCAGCGATTGCCTCACTGATGCGCTCCGGCAATCGTTTCGCCAGAACGCCAGGCGCTTCGAAAACAAGGTTGCCGCTCTGAATGTAGGTCTCAACCTTCTTGCAACCGGCCGCCGCGAACAATTCGGTAAGTTCCTTCATCGGCAACTTGTTCTTGCCGCCGACGTTGATACCCCGCAGCAAGGCAGCATACTTCACGGCTATTCGAAACTCACGCGGACGATGTTGGCGGCAACGCCGTTCACCTTCAGCCTTACGGCGACTTCGCCCCTGCCTGCGAGGCTGCGGGGCAGCTTCACGTTCACCTGGTCCAGCCCAACGAAGCTTCCATGCGCGCCGCTGTAGGTGACCTCGACCGGAACGCCGCCGAGGGTTACCTCCACGACATTTCCAGCCCGGATTCCCGTGCCGTAGAGGGTCAGGTAAACCTCCCCCTCCTCTGGCCCGAGATCAATCGGATTGAGAACGTACTCACCTGCCTCAGCGTCGTATAACGCGACCGGCTCCGAGGTTCCCACCCAGCCCAGTCCTGCGCGCACGGCGAACGCCGCCGCCGGTCCCGTACCGTTCGAGTTCGCCGCGAACAACGACGGAGCGACCTCGGCAATCTGCAGCGTTCCCTGAGCAATGGCAATGCCTCCGCGCAAAACCGTCAACTTAGCCTCGCCCGGCGCGACTCCCGCCGGGACCTCATAGTTGATCTGTTTCGGCCCCGCGTAGAGCAATCGCGCTAGACGCTCCGCGCCCGTGCTGTCTTGAATCACGACGCTGGTCCCGCCCAATACGGTCGGCAGCGGCAACGAAGCGTACGCCTCAAACCCCGCCAGTGCATCGCCGAACGTACTCACAAGTGACTCTGGAGCGACTAATCCCTGAGCAAAGCTCGCCGCCGAGACGCTCGCCGCTGCGCCTGCCTCGACCTGCCCGTCGCCGAATAATTGCGCGCGAAATGTCTCGGTCAGCGCCGTGCCGCCCGCTGCATTCTGATCGGACACATACCAGCGGCCATACAGCGTCAACCCCGCCTCATTCGGCAACGCCAAGACGGCCGACGCATAACCTTGCTGCGCCACTTTCACTTCGACGACCTGTCTTGCGTTGGCCATCGCCTGAGACAACGACGACCCCGGCGTCTGATCGTCGATCACCAGGAAGGCCTGCGCCCCAGGCCGCGCATCGTACAACCCCACCGTGAAATTGGGATTGCCGGCGAACGGCGGCTCAATCGCCATCATCTTCGGAGGCTTGGCTCCCGTCCCGAGCGTTGCCGTACCTGTCAGCGCCGGTATGCGCGCCGATTCGGTGTAGAGCATCGGCCGGTCAAAAATCGGCCCTGCTTCGGCCGGCACCCGCGGATCGGTCAGCTCATTCGTCAGAAACGCGATCAGGTCCGCCTTATTGCCAGCAGTCATCCCCAGCGGCTGAATCAGTACTTCCACATTGCCGGCCGGGAAGTCGCCGCCCCGGTTGTAGAATTCCACGACGTCTTCCAGAGTCTGGAAACGTCCGTTGTGCATGAACGGTCCGCGAAACGCCACATTCAATAGATCCGGCGTCTTGAATGCCACCAGATCAAACGGATCTCCGGTAATGGCGAAACGCCCCTCATCGCCGCCCTTCGGCCGAAGCGCGATATTGCGGAAGCGATGGTCGCTCGTCAGCCCGCCCTGGTGGCAAAGACGGCAGTTCCCGTCGACAAACTCCTTCTGCCCGCGTAACTCCGCCGGACCCATCGTTCGAATCTGGGCGATCGCCTGATTGAAGGGCGTACGGTCCGAATTCAGCGTCCGCTCATAGGCCCCAATCGCCATGGCAATCCGCGGCGCCGTGATCTCCGGCGTCCCGAAAGCCTCCGCAAACAGCTCGGGGTATCCCCGATCACCAATCCAGGTCTTTAGCGCGTTGGGAACGGCAGGCGCCAAACCCAGCGGCTTCGAAGCCGCAATCCGCGCGAAGATGTTCGGCCACGAGCGCCCCACCGCGCTCATCTCCGTCGTGTCCATCAGCGGATGCAACGCCTGGTTCTCCAGCGCCGCGCCGCCCGACATCACCACTTCGTCGCTGACGGGATCGATCAGAGTCTCCTCGGCGCGTCCGTCCCAGAAGAGGATTTCCGGGTACGCAGCCTCGAACGCGGGTTGCGCCTTACGACGCGTCACTTGCTGGCGTATGCCAAAGCTCGGCGACCAGCTGTACTTGCCGTCAACCGAATTCAGCGGAACACCCGGCGAGCCGACGACATCGTCCGCGTTACCGAAAATTCCGTCGGCTCCCGGATGTGCGGCAAGCTCAGGCGTATTGGCCGAACGCGGATCCGAACTGCCAAAGCGCGGACGGTGGCAAGTGCCGCAAGCAACGGTTCGCGTCGCCGAGAGTTGCTCTTCCCAAAAGAGCGCTTTGCCCAGATAGATCTTGGCTCCGGTCTGTGGATTGCCTGCGGGAATCGGCGGCGGCTCCAGCGGCGCCAAGAGCCGATTGGTGAAGTCTTCCAATCCGACGGCTCGCGTTCCTTGGTCCGGTGCGCTCAGTCCGCTCGATCCGTTTTCACCGACGCCCCGCACCCAATAGGTGTAGGTCTCGCCGGCAACCGCCGTTCTGTCATAGAAAACAATCGATGCCGTCGTACCGACGGTCACGGCCTGCGCTGAGCTGCTCGTCTCGCTCCGCAGGACTTCATAGAGAACCGCGTCGCGTACGTGGTCCCACGATATGCCGACCTTATTCGCGTAGGCGCCGTCCGACGCCTCCAGCCCCGTCGGCGCCGCAGGAACACCCGTCTGCCCGGCAAGTGACCCCGCCAGGCTCAAGACCAATAAGAATGTACGAACCCCTCGCATCTGCCCCAGGCGATCAAGTCTTCTTATAATCTCAAAAGCTTGCTTAACAGCGCTCGCTTGCATCGCTCCCGCTAGAGCTGCGCGCCAGCCCCTCTGAAGGAACCTTCCTCAACTCTCGCTCCCCCGGCAGGACGAAACCTCGCGGAGGCGAGACAGGCGCCCCGCCAGGGGTGTAAGATCCCGTTACATGAGATCCGCTCTCGTTTTTTTCCTTCTCACTACTTCCTTGCTTGTAGCCGCCGATTATCCCACCGCCGAAATTTCCAATAACGTCATCACGGCGCGGTTCTACGTACCCGACGTCGATAACGGCTACTACCGCGGTACACGCTTCGATTGGGCAGGGGTCGTCTACAGCCTCACCTACCACGACCACGAATACTTCGGCGAATGGCAAAAGACCGACGACGTCTTCCTGCACGACCACATCACCGGCCCCGTCGAGGAATACACCACCGACGACCAAGGACTCGGCTACAACGAAGCTCCTGTCGGCGGAAGCTTCGTGCGCATCGGCGTCGGCGAGTTAAAGAAGCCCGACGACAAGCCCTTCGAGCGCTTCAAGACCTACGAAGTCACCAACCACGGCGAGTGGTATATCGAGAAAGGCAAGAACTGGATCGAGTTCACTCACGAACTCGTCGCCACCGAGTCCGGCTACGGCTACCGGCTGACGAAGCGCATGACGCTGACGCCCGGCAAGGCCGAACTCGTCATCGACCACACGTTGACCAATCTCGGCGATAAGCGAATCGAGACCAACGTCTACAACCACAACTTCTTCGTGATCGACGGTCAACCGACCGGACCCGACTTCTCCGTCGAGTTCCCCTTCGCCGATCGCCGCCGACCGCGATCTCAAAGGCTGGGCCAAGACCGACGGCAAGGAACTCGTTTACACCCAACCGATCCCTGCCGGAGACAACATCATCGCCTTGCTCAGCGGCTACGGCGACTCCGCCGCGGACCACGCCTTTCACATCGAGAACCGCAAAGTCAAAGCGGGCGTTCGTCTCACCGGCGACAAACCGCTGTCGCGTCTGCTCTTCTGGTCGCCCAACACGACGCTCTGCCCCGACCCTACATCAGCATCCAGGCAAGCGTCGGCGAGTCCGATAGATGGACGCTTAAGTACCAGTTCTATACGACTCCATGACAACGAGTCGGAACAAATAGGACGCAACGCCCCTTAGGCCGTACACCACTGCCTACCGCCAAGACGGTGTCGACGAAAGTCGACGCCGCCTCCTTCCGTTCTAGTCGTGGCGCAGAGCAGTCCACGGGTCGACCCGAGTGGCGCGCCTGGCTGGAACCAAGCAACCGACCAGCGCCGCCGCAACCAACGCTGCAGCCGTGACGGCAAATGTAACCGGGTCATCGGGCGACACCTGCACCAGTTGAGCCTCAAGCAAGCGATTGACGGCAAGCGAAGCGGCTAATCCAATCGCCAGCCCCGCCCCGACCTGCGCCATGCCCTGCCTTAGAACGAGGCTGCGAATATCGCCCGCGGTGCCGCCTAGGGCCATGCGCACTCCGATCTCCTGCGTCCGCTGCTCAATGGAATAAGCGATGACGGCGTAGAGGCCGACCGTCGCCAACAGCAGCGCAATGACCGCGCAGAGCAGGAACATCATTCCCGTAACGCCTCGATACTGGTAACGTTCCGCCCGCATCTGATCGAGCGCAAACGGTCCAAGGTCGATAGGAAGCGCCGGATCCAGGGCATAAATCTCTCGCCGCAGAGCGGTCGTGAAATCGCCAAGCGCCATCTCGGTTCGCGCGAGTACCCATCGGTTACCCGTCTCCGCCTCGTCGAAGGGGGCGTAGACGATCGCATTCGACTCCGGGTCCAGAGGATTGCGTTGAGCGACGTTCGCAACGACGCCTACGACCGTCCGCCATTCTCCGGGCGCCCCATCTTGATAAACCCGAAGACGTTTGCCTATAGGGTCTTCTTGGGGCCAGTAATTCTCAGCGAACCGTTGGTTGACGATGACGGGCGACGTTGCTGAGTTCCCGTCTGGACGGAAGTCTCGTCCGGCAAGCAAGGCGACGCCAATCGTCTCGAAGTACCTTGGACTCACCTGGACCATCGAGAGCAGAGGGCGCTGTTCTCGGTCGACGTCATCCCAATAATTCGAGCCGTCAAGGTCGTAGGGCAACTGGCGAGAACCCGCTCCGGGGTTGGATGATGTGACCGCCACGGACTCTACACCAGGGATCGCTGTGAGGCGCGTCGTCAGCTGCAAAAAGAACTGATTTGGGTCTCGTGTGCCGCCTCTTCGAGGACCCAGCAGGGAAGTGATGATGTTCTTGGAATCAAACCCCGAGTCCGCCGTGTAGATCTTGAGGAAACTGCGCACCATGACGCCCGCGCCTGCAAGAAGAACGACGGCCAGGGCAATCTCGACAACGACCAGCAAGCCCGACAGGCGTTTGGTTCGTTGCCCGCCCGTCGCGCCGCGCCCCCGTCCTGCAACGATGCGTTGACATTCGTTCGCGTCAGCTTGAGCGCCGGGGCGAGCCCAAAAAGCAGACCGGTTCCGACGGAGATTGCCGCCAGGTATGCAACGACTCGATAGTCGATCGAGTAATCGAACATGTTGTCGAACCAAGTGCCGTTCAGCGCATCCGAAGCGCCCACACCGTTGGCCACCGCGGCATAGATGCCCGCGCCCCAATAAGCGATCCCGTAGCCCAACAGGCCGCCCACGGCGGCAATCATCAAGCTCTCAACAAGCAGTTGCCGAATGATCCGCCATCGTCCGGCGCCGAGCGCAAGGCGCAGCGAGATCTCTCGCGAGCGACCCATGGAACGGGCCAGCAGCAGGTTGGCCAAGTTCGCGCAAGCGATAAGCAGCACAAAAGAGACGGCTCCGAACAGGGCTTGATAAATCGTTGTTGCGTTCGAGCCGATGAAGAACTCGTGGAACCTGTAGACTGTCTCGCGTTGGTGCGGGCCGTTGTTTGTTTCCGGGTGAGCATCGCGCAGCCGCCCGAAGATCGTCGCCATCTCAGCCCGCGCCGCGTCTTCGCTGACGCCTTCAGCCAGCCGGCCAACGGCGAACCAAGTATTGCGATTGTCGCGGCGCATCACTTCCGCAGTCGGGACCAACGGCACCCAGAGGTCTTGATTCTGCGGAAAGGAGAAACCGCGTGGCATGACGCCGATCACGGTCGTCGGCACGCCGTTTACGCGTACCGTCTTGCCTAGGATCGACGGATCTTCTCCGTAGCGGCGCTCCCAGAAGCCGTAGCGCAGGATGGCTACCGGCGACGCCCCGGGAACCTCGTCGGCGTGGGTAAAGTCGCGGCCGATGAACGGCTTCAACCCAACCACGGAGAACGTGTTGGCGGTGATCTCGGTCGTGTAGAAAGTTTCCGGGAAGCCGCTTCCGTCGTCGGTGTAGCTCTGTTGCTTGCCGTGGACCAACGCCATCGACTGGAAGGAGGAAGCCTGATCCTGCCAATCCAAAAAATTCGGGTAAGAGACGCAACAACCCGTTCCCTCGGTCACATAGAGCAGTCGACCATTTTCTTTGACGAGCGGAAAGCCCTTGAACAAGCACGGCGTTGGTCACAGTGAAAACCAGCGCATTCATGCCAATGCCCAACGCCAGCATTCGCTATCGCGACAATCGTGAAGCCCGGGCTGCGCCGCAAAGAACGAACGGCATAGCGTAGGTCTTGCATCACGCCTTCGAGCCAAGGCAGGCCGCGCCTCTCGCGGTGCGCTTCTTTGGCGGGCTCAATGCCGCCGAGCCGGATCAGCGCTTGGCGGCGAGCCTCAGCAGGGCTCAGTCCTTGGCGGATGAAATCGTCGGCGGCCAGCTCGATGTGAGCCGCCAACTCTTCGTCAAACTCGCGGTCCAATTCTTGCTTGCGAAAGAACGAGCGCAGTCGAGCCCATGCTTCACGAAGCGTGATCATCGCTCAGTCATGCCTAAGAGCCTCGGTGGGGCTAATACGGCTCGCGCGGCGACCCGGTATGTAGCCTGCCAGCAGGGCGATCGCCAGCATCGACGCTGCACTGAGTAAGACGGTCGCGCCGTTGTCGGGGACGACATCGCTGAAGACGCCTGCAGCAAGGCGCCTGCTCCAGAAAGCGATCACGGAACCCAAGAGGAGCCCTGAACAGAGCATGGCTAGTGCATCGCGGAGCACCATGCCGGCGATGCGGTTTGGCGTCGCCCCTAGCGCCATGCGGATACCGATTTCGTTGACGCGCCGCGCAACGAGATACGCCAGCAATCCGTAAAGCCCGATCGCCGCCAGCACCGCACCCAAGCCGCCAAACAGCCCAGACAGCAGCGCCACAAGCCGTTCGGGAACGATCGCCTCGTCCATTTGCGCATTCATCGTCGTTATCTTCAACACGGGAATGTCGCCAAGGACATCGCCGAATCAAGATTGCCGGACCGGCCCTCCAGTGAGGCAGGCGCCACATCCGTTCGCAGAACAATATTGCGCGCTTGGACACGTCCGTTCCGGACGGCCGACAAATAGATAGTGCGGGGCGGCGGATCGCGCAGTTCGTAGTATTTGGCGTCTCCGACGACGCCGATGATTTCGTAGGTCTCACCGCTACGGTCGAAAGTGACATGCTTTCCAATCGGATCACGATCAGCGAAATAGTGTTCAGCGAGGGCCTCATTCACGATCGCAACATCGCGGCCTTGCCAGTCTTGAACCCCAAACTCTCGCCCTGCGAGCAAAGGGGTGTTGAGCGTTTCAAAGTAGCGCGGTCCTACACCGTTCATCGCGGTGTAGCGGCGATCTTGCTGTGGCTCTTCAAATCCCTCTGCGGTGATGAGAGCGAAGCGGCCGCGCCAGAGATGGGAGTAGCGCCGACAAGCGAGGCCGAGCGTACGCCGGGCAATGCTTCCAGATTCCCTAGTAGCTCCTGGTAGAGAAGCGGCGGTGGTGGCGGCGTTTCCCCTTGAATTCTGCGCCAGGGTCGAGCGTCACCAGCAAAAGGTTGTCGCGCTCAAACCCGACGCCGACATTGCGCAGATTCGACAAGTGCGCGCCGAACAGTGCAGCCGCGCTCAGCAACACTACGGACAGCGTCACCTGGGTCGCCACCAACACCTTCCCGAACAACCGCGCGAGCCGCGTCTCGGAGGACTTTCCGGCGGCGCGCAGCAGATTCATCGGTGCGATCCGTAACGCCCGCAGGGCCGGGACGAGGCCAAAGAGCAAGCCAGTCAGCAAGGCAGCGCAACGAGGGAAAACAACAGCACGCTTTCGTCCAAGCGCAAGTCAATCTCAATTGGCAGCGTCCCCGGCGTCGCCGTCCCGAAGCTACAATGCGAACCAACAACCCAGCGCCAAGGTATGCCAGCGCCAGACCTGCCGCGCAAGCCAACGAAGAAAGCGCGAGCGACTCTGTCAGCACCTGACGCAACAAGCGCAAGCGTCCGGCACCGAGCGAAACGCGCACCGCCATCTCGCGCTCGCGGCCGACGGCCCGCGCCAGCAACAGGCTCGAAACGTTTATACACATCAGCAACAGCAACAACGCCGTCAGCGCCATCAAGGCGACTAACGGTTTGCCGAACCGCTCGCGCAACTGAGGCCGCGCCACTCGCGGTGCGCTTCTTTGGCAGGCTCAATGCCGCCGAGCCGGATCAGCGCTTGGCGGCGCGCTTCAGCGTGCGTCATGCCGCGCCGACGGTTGTCTTCAGTCGCTAGGTCGATGTGCGAAGCTGAGTTCTTCGTCGAAATCTCGGTCCAGCTCTTGCTTGCGAAAGAACGAGCGCACTCGAGCCCAAGCTTCGCGGAGCAAACTCATGACGCGCCGCCCTCTCCGGCGGCGAGAACGCGCACCATCACAGCGGATAGCCTTTCCCAGTTCGCTAGCTCTTCTTTGATCTGGCGCTTGCCGTCCTTGGTGATCGAGTAGAACTTCGCCTTGCGATTGTTGTCCGAGACGCCCCACGCCGCAGAGATCCATCCGCGGTTCTGCAGGCGCACCAGCGACGGATAGATCGTCCCTTGGTTGAGCAGAACCTGATCGTTGCTTAGCTGCTCGATGCGCCGCGCGATGCCGTAGCCGTGCATGGCGCCCATCGATTCGAGAGTGCGCAAGACCATCAGGTCCAGCGTGCCTTGCAGCAAATCGAGTTTGGGATCAGACACCGGCTCGCTCTCCTGTAGATATTCCACAGGAATAGTGCCACACAGACCTGTGGATTGTCCACAGGAAAAGTTGCGCGATTTAGGCGCGGTGTGCGGCGACGATCGCTTCGTTGAGTTCGATGCCGAGGCCGGGGGTGCTCGGGCACGCCGATCGAGCCGTCCACGAACAACTCTCGCGGGACTAACGTATCGGGGCGCCAGTCGACTTCGCCCCACTGCACCTCAAGCAGCTTGAAGTTGCCGATGGCGGCGGAGACCGCGACGCTCGCTGCCGTCGATACCGGGCCGCTGGGGTTGTGCGGCGCGACGGCGACGCGGTTTGCGTGGGCCATCTCAGCGATGCGGACGAGTTCGAGCAGCCCGCCACAGTGCTTCACGTCGGGCATGATCACATCGACCGCGCCGGACTGGCACAGAGGCGCAAATCCCTCAACGCCAAACAGCAGTTCTCCGCCCGCAATCGGCTGCAAGATCCTGTCGGCGATCTGCTTCGTCTTGGCGATTTCCGTAGGCGGCACGGGCTCTTCGTACCAAGCCAGATCCAAGGGCTCGACTCGCTTGGCAACGCTGGCCGCAAGATCGACATCAAAGAAGCTGTGGCAATCGACCATGATGGCGATATCTTTGCCGACTGTTTCTCGTACCGCTGCGAGCGAACGGATACCCAGATCGACCGCCGCCTGAATCTCGCCGGTCGGCGATCCCGGTTTGGGGAAACCGTCGAACGGCGCCAGCTTCACGGCCTTGAACCCTTCAGCCGCCGCCCGTCTAGCCGTGTTCGCAAATCCCTCGGGCGTGCGCGGCAACGAGGCGCGGTTGATGTTGGCGTAGACCTCCAAACGATCCCGCAACCCGCCGCCCAGCAACTCGTAGGTCGGGACTCCCTGTACCTTGCCGGACAAGTCCCAAAGTGCCTGCTCGATCGCACTAAACGCCGTGGCGGCAACCAGGCCGTTGGTCCGCGCCTTCTCCATCGCTTGCGCCCGATAAAAGTCCACATCGAGCGGCGAGCGGCCCTTCATCACTTCGAAGAAGCCCGCCAGTTCGGCGCGCATCCGTTCGATCTGTTCTGAAGAAGTGCCGGCAAATCCAAAGGCGTCCGACGCCTCGCCGAGGCCGCTGAGTCCGTCATCGGTCCACAGACGGACGAACAGCCAAACCGTGCGGCTGGTCGCCCGAACGGGCAGTAGTTCGAATCGTGCCAGAGAGGCCATTAGGCTGCCGGGGGAGGAGGAGGCGCGGTCGGCGGCGTCGGTTCGGTCGATGCCAAGCGAGTCATCGCCTCGATGATCGCGGCGCGCTTGCTCTCGTCAAAAATTAGATAGCGATGCTTGCCGTCGGCAGCTTCAGCGAATCTCGCTGTCCCATCTTCACCGACGCTGATGTGGCCAGGGGCCGAAAGATGGAAGAACCCGGCATCAGGCTGCACGGCGTAAAGCGCCGCCGCCGTCTCCCACGCCACGGCGTCGTAGGGCATCGGCTTATAGGCGCGGTAGGCGTCGACGATCGGATGATTCGCCGTCCAGCTGAAATCCTTCTCGATACTGGCGCCTGGGAAATGGAGCTTCTCGCCGACTTCGGCGCCGCAGGCAACGATCGGACCGGGCCACTCGGCAAACAACTTTCTGGCTGCTTCGACGTCAGGCCCAATGTGAACAGGATCGGCGTCGGATGGGAAGCGTCCCATGGCCACGACTAGCAAACGCGCCTTTTCTTCAATTCCCTCGGGCATCTTTGAGAGATTCAGAAGTCGAGCAAGATTCGTCGCCGGACCGGTCCCGATGAACACGCCGGGGCCGGGCTTATCGTCTTCCTTGCGCCAGCCGTCCAACGTATCGCGCAGTAGGGCGACTGAATCGGCGGTCTGCGAAATTTCCTCCACTTCCCGGGAGTAAATGTAATGTCCATCGGCGGCCTTCTTGCCGACAACGGCATCCAGCAACGGCGTCGACTCCGGCGTGTTGCCGCCCATGCGATAACCGACACGGTTCGCGGTGATCGACTGCGGCCCGCGACGCCCACCAGGCTCGCCTTCCGCCTGCAACGCTGGCCGCTCGAAGAAGCGCCTCACGATGTCCAAGAACGCCGCTGAATTGACGTTCGCCTTGGAGGTTCCCACGGCAACAACCTCGGACCCCGCCTCATCTTGCAACGTGGCCCCGAAGACCACGGCCAGCGCCAGCGCCGAGTCGATTCGATTGCCCATATCGGAATCGAAAACGAACTGATTCGGCTTCTGAGGAGGCGGCGGTCGTCGTCCGGGGAATTGCATGGGTCAGAACCTCAGGCTTTCTTCAGCACTTTCAGGCTCACGCCGTCGATCCAGTCTTTGACGTCCTCGCGGTAGGTCAGCATGTGCGGCGCTTTGATGTGCGCGTGCAGGTGATCCAAGCTCTTCCATTGCTCAATCACCGTCACCACGTTTTCGTCCTTCTGCTGCGGAGGCAGCCCCGAGTCGGCATCGATCGTCGGGTAGTAGTGAATACAACCCTCTTCCGCCAGCACGTGAGGGACATTGGCAAGGAACCGCGCCAGCAGCTTCTCACGGCAGCCGGGCTTAACTGTTATCGAGGCGATTACGTCAATCAACCCGACATTATAGGCGCTGGGGCTTGAGTGGCATCGGCATCCGGCTTATTGCTATGGTTCTGCCAGTTGAGAACCGCACATTGAGAGGGCGCCATGAACTGTAATACCTGCGGCGCAGCTGTAGAAGCTGCGGCGGGCTTCTGCCATCACTGTGGTGCCCCGATCGGCGGCGGGACGGCAGTAGCGGTCGCAACAGCAGAGTCGCCGATACGGTTCACGCTTGAGGCGGGCGCGCTGGAGTTGTTTGGCCGCAACCTGTTGATGATTCTCTCTTTCCCGTTCATCATTCCCGCGCCATGGACCATTTGCTGGTTCACCAAGTGGTTGGCTGGGGAAGTGCGCGCCAGCGACGGCGAGGCTCTTGAGTTTCGAGGTACGGCAGGTACTGTTTGGAAGTTGGTAGCTCTGTACGTACTCTTGGTTGGAGTATCTATCTCACTCGGAGTCATCCGGGGCGACGAGCAGCCTAGCATCGCAACGGTTTCGCAGGATGTACTGCTTCAGTTGGCAGCTCTCGCCCTCGGTTGGGGCTTCTTGAAGTGGGCGGTCAATCACCTCGAGTGGAACAGCCGCCGGTGGCGATTCGATGGATCGATTTGGGGGTTCCTCGGCTGGTACCTGCTCCTCTACGTTTCCGTTCTGACCATCATCGGCTGGGCCTGGGCATCGGTCGGGCTCTACAACTGGATCGCGGAGCATGTCCAAGACGCCGGCGGAACGATGCAATTTGTCGGCGCCGGGCACCAGATGCTTTGGCGGACCATCGTTTTTGTGCTGTTTTGCGTACCCATACTGACGATCCCTTGGGCCATCAAGTGGTACTACGCCTGGCTCATCAGCCAACTTCAGCTGACGCAGGGCGCCGAAGCCTAGGGCATCTCCAGCCGGCCCACCAGGTCAGCAGATGCACGCACACCCTCGCCATCCAAGAAGCGATTCAACTCGCGGGCAATCCGCTGCGGGCTTTTGGGGTCCCAGAACGAGGCCGTGCCAACCTGCACCGCTGTGGCGCCGCAGAGCAGAAACTCGGCGACATCCTCACCCGTGGCGACGCCGCCCATGCCGAGCACCGGAATGCTGACAGCCTTGACCGCCTGGTAAACCATGCGCAGAGCGATCGGCTTCACCGCCGGGCCCGATAAGCCGCCCATCCCTGCCCCGATCTTGGGCTTGCGGGTGCGCGCGTCCACCGCCATGGCCTGCACCGTATTGATGAGCGAGACCGCATCGGCCCCGGCTTCTTCGGCGGCTTTGGCCATCTGGGCAATGTCAGTGACGTTGGGCGAGAGTTTGACGATGAGCGGCCGCTTGGACACAGCGCGCCTGGCCAATCCGACTACTTCGCCCAACAACTGTGGATCGGCCCCGAACTGCATGCCGCCATGCTTGGTATTGGGGCAAGAGACGTTCAGCTCATAGCCGGCCAGGCCCTCGGCGTCTTCGAGCACGCGCAGCACTTCCACGTAATCTTCTGGTGCGTAGCCAAAGACGTTCGCGAAAACAGCCGTGTCGAGCTTGGCGAGTTTCGGCAGCTTTTCGCGGACAAAGGCCTCGACGCCAACATTCTGCAGCCCAATCGAATTGAGCATGCCGGAGGCCGTCTCGGTGACCCGCGGCGCCTTGTTGCCCGCGATCGGCTCTCGCGAAAGGCCCTTCACGACGAACCCGCCTAAGGCGTTCAGGTCCAGAATCGAGTCGAGTTCCAGGCCGTACCCAAACGTCCCGCTCGATGCAAGAACGGGGTTCTTCAGCGTGAGTCCACAGAGCGGTGTCGTAAGATCTGCCACTTATTTCTTAAGGCGCCGGAGGTCCGGCAGGCACTCGTTTCGGCGCGGCCAGCGACTCGGTCAACACGCGCTGAGACGCTCCGCTGGGCATCGCCGTACCCAGCAGTCGCGCCATGGTAGGCGCCAACGACGCCGCATCGACGATCTGGTCGTTGACCCCGGCCCGGAACCAAGACCCGAATAGCAGCAAAGGCACGTCCGTATCGTAGGAGTGACCCGACCCCGAAGCCGTACCGCGTCCGTCGCCGTAGTGCTCCACATAGTAAGGCGCCAGAGCGAGCATCACATCCCCGGAGCGCCCGGCGTAAAAACCGCGCTCCAACATGCGCAACTCCTGCCCGACCGCCGAAGAGGCCTCGGGTGCATAGAACGCTTCCACTCCAGGAAATCCCAGCGCCGCTGCGCCGGCAGTTCGGACAATGCCCGCCCTTTGGTCCGTCGATAACGAGCCAAATGCGGCGTTAAACGAAAGGAACGGGAAGACGTACTTCTCGACGCGAATGCCGGGAAAATCGCCCAATGCCTGGTTGACGTCCTGCGCCAGGCGCTCTCCATCGACGGAGCCGCCCGGCAGATTGGCGCGGGCCACGTCAGCACTCTGAGGCGGCACGCCGTGGGTTGCCGTAAAGACCACCGCCGTATCGTCCAGTAAGTAGCGTTCATCGAGCCAGGCGAAAAGAGCGGCGATATCGCTGTCGATCTTCATCGCCATGTCGCGCATTAGCGGCGAGTACGCCCCGGTTTCCAGACTGAGCAGCCCGGGCGCGCCAAGACCGAGAATCAGCAGGTCGGGAACCTCGTCCTGGCCCATCTGCTCGCCGTCAATGGCCGCGCGGGCCAGGCCAAACACGTCTTCTGCGGCAAACGGAGAAGCCAGGTACTGGTGTAGGTACCGCTCGCCTTCGAGGACTCTCAGGGGCGGCGCATCGTCAGCAGCGTGCAAGGCGCGCCACTCGCGGCGGGCGCCGTCGACCGGGCTCCGCGCATCGTAGTCCGCGGCCCATTGCGGCAAGGGGGCATAGTAGGACGACGATCGAATCTCTCCCCGCTCCCCGCGCCAAAGGCAAGCCAACGGCCGGTGGCCTGTGAGCAAGACCGCCAATCGGGGATCGTCCGCGATCGAGACGATTCGCGACTGTCCAGCAGTCGCTAGATTGAGTTCATCGGCCAGACTGGAGCCGTTCAGCGAGGTCGGCGTCGGCAATTGGCGCGAGCCGATGGCTTGCACCACCTCGCCCGCACGCTTGTCGTACCAGGAGTTCGCTACGATCCCGTGCGTTTCGGGATAGGCCCCGGTTGCCAGCGTCGCCGCCCCGGAGGCGGTAAACGTCTCCGTATAGCCGTAGCGCATGCGTGGGAAAACGCTGCCTTCCGCCTGCATACGGCGCAAGCCGTCCGGGCCGAAATCCGGCTCGTAGCGTTGCAGATAATCGGCGCGAAATTGGTCGGCGACGATCCAGATCGTGAGCCGCGGCGCCTGTGCCGAAGCTGACGGACACAATGCGGCGAAAACAAACAGCCATGCGAACATGGCGCCCGCCCGGGTAAGCTGGAACGTCTGGGTATTGCCCGCCAAGTTGCGACCTGTGAGTGACCTCTACGACATTATCATCATCGGCGGCGGCATAAACGGCTGCTCGCTCGCTCGACATGCGGCCGAACAAGGCTTCCGTGTCGCTCTATTGGAAAAAGACGATTTCGGCGCCGGCGTCACTTCGCGCTCGACGCGGCTGATCCATGGAGGCCTGCGCTACCTCGAGAGTTTCCAGTTCGGGGTGGTCAAAGAATCCCTTCATGACCGCCGCGCCTGGCTAGACGAGTTCCCCGGAATCGTCGATCCGCAGCCGTTCGTGATCCCTGTCTACAAAGAGGATTCGCGTCCGGCCTGGTATATCTACACGGGACTCAAGCTCTACGGGATGCTCTCGCGAGACGCCGAACTTGGGGCTTGCCAGCGCATCTCCGCGGACGAAGTTGAGCATCTTGAGCCGGGACTGGACAGAAAGAACCTGAAGGCTGCCTTCCGTTACTTCGATTGCCAGGCCACTTATCCAGAGAAGCTCTGCGTCGAGATGGCCCTGCGCGCGGAGACGGCGGGCGGAACAATCCGCAACCACACACGAGTCACTGGATTCCTGCGCGAGGGTTCGCGGGTCGTCGGAGTGAAGTGCGGAGACGAAGAGTTCCGCAGCAAGCTGGTCGTCAACGCGGCCGGCGCCTGGGTCGACGAAGTCCGCACCCTATTATCGGCGGACTACGCGTCGCGCCCATTGCTGTCGCGGCTCAACGGCACGCACATCGTCGCACGCCCTTTCCCGGGCGCGCCGCAGAATGCGGTCTATCACGAGGCGCGCTCGGACAAGCGGCCCTTTTTCATCGTCCCCTGGCGGCGGCTCTACTTGATTGGCACCACCGAGACGCCCTACGACGGCGACCCCGACCGCGTGCTGGCCACAGAGCCGGAGATTGACTACTTGCTGACTGAGTTCGGCCAACTCTTTCCGCACACGAACCTCAAACGCGAGGACCTGTGTTACGCCTACGCCGGTTCGCGCCCGCTCGTTCATGCCAACTCCAGCAACATGAACAAGGCGTCTCGCGGCCACGGCGTCTATGACCACGAAGCCGAAGACGGCGTTGCCGGCCTGCTGTCGATGGTCGGCGGCAAGCTGACCACCGCCCGCTCGTTCGCCGCCGAGACGATGAAGGCCGCCGTCGCCAAGCTGGGAATACCCGACCCTGGTCCGCTGCCGGTCGCGCCCGGGCGCTCCTATACCGCCGACGATAGGCTGGCGGAGCTCTACGGCGGCCGCGCCCGGGAAATCGACGTGATGATCGAGCAGGACCCGGATCGGATGATGAAGCCCGCCGCCCCAGGAGCGCCGGCAACGGTCGCGGAAGTCCTCTACGCCGTGCAGCGAGAGAAGGCCCAGACCTTGGGAGACATTCTGCTGCGCCGGACCGGTCTGGCCTACGAGGGAGACTACGATCCAGATTGGCCCAAAGCCATCGCCGAGACTGTTGCCGGTCCGTTACAATGGGACTCTTCTGCGATGGCCAAAGCGGTCGCGGATTTCGAATCAGAACTGGAACGAACGCTCATTCGACTGTGACAGACTGCCGGAGCCCGGCAAGAATCATGGCTGAGCATTGAGACCGTAGCTCCACGAGGAGAAGCATCTACATGTCCGTCCGCGAAACGCCTACGATTGCGCCTGCCGAGGGGAAACTCGGCGTTCTGTTGCCCGGCCTCGGCGCGGTGGCCACCACTTTGATCGCCGGCGTTGAGCTGATCAAGAAGGGCAAGAGCGCGCCGATCGGCTCGCTCACGCAGATGGGGCATATCCGTCTCGGCAAGCGCACCGATAACAACAACCCCTCGATCAAGGAATTCGTGCCCCTGGCCGGGCTGGAAGACCTCGTCTTCGGCGGTTGGGATATCTACGAGGACAACTGCTACGAGTCGGCCAGCAATGCCGCCGTCCTGGAACCGACGCTGATGGACCAGGTCAAGCCCGAACTTGAGAAGATCAAGCCGATGAAGGCCGTCTTCGAGAAGCGCTTCGCCAAGCGTATCGACGGACCGAACGTGAAGACCGGCTCCTCCAAGATGGACCTGGCCAAGCAGCTCATGGCCGACATTGAGGGTTTCAAGAAAGAGCACGGCCTGAGCCGTTGCGTGATGGTCTGGTGCGCCTCGACGGAAATCTTCCTCAAGCCGACCGAAGTGCATGCTTCGTTGGCCGCTTTTGAGACGGGCCTGGAAGACAGCGACCCCAACATCGCCCCCAGCCAGATCTACGCCTATGCCGCCCTCAAGTGCGGCGTGCCTTTCGCCAACGGCGCACCGAACCTGACCGTCGACATTGAGGCCATCCAGGAACTCGCCAAAAAGAACAACGTGCCGATCGCCGGCAAGGACTACAAGTCGGGCCAGACCTTCATGAAGACGCTGATCGCGCCCGGCCTCAAGTCGCGCATGCTGGGCGTCTCGGGTTGGTTCTCGGGCAACATCCTGGGCAACCGCGACGGCGAAGTGCTCGACGAGCCGGATAACTTCAAGACGAAGGAAGATTCGAAGCTCTCCGCGTTGAACATTATTTTCCAGCCCGAGCACTACCCGGAGCTCTACGGCAACTACTATCACAAGGTCCGCATCGAGTATTACCCGCCGCGCGGCGACAACAAAGAAGGCTGGGACAACATCGACATCTTCGGCTGGCTGGGTTACCCCATGCAGCTGAAAATCAACTTCCTGTGCCGCGACTCGATCTTGGCTGCGCCACTGGCTCTCGACCTGGCCCTGTTCATGGACTTGGCTCAGCGCGCCAACATGTCGGGCATCCAAGAGTGGCTGTCGTTCTACTTCAAGGCGCCGATGTCAGCTAAGGGCCTCTATCCCGAGCACGACTTATTCATCCAGCTGATGAAGCTGAAGAACACTCTACGCTGGATGAAGGGCGCGGATCTGATCACTCACTTGGGCCTCGAATATTACGACTAGCCCCTGGGAACCTTCCTCAAGTACGCCTGTACCCGGCGGCGTAGGTAAACATGCCGCCGGGATTCTCGGCCTAAGCTACTAGCCTGAAATCGGCTGAGGATCCATCCTCTTTCCGTAAGGCTGGTAGTGGGCGAATGATCCTCAAGAGCAAGGGCGGGATATAGGGATGCGTTTCTCGACGCGCGTCTTCCTACTCTCCTTCTTCCCCATTGCAATTCTATTGGGCGCCGCACTGGTCTTGACGCAACAATTCGTCGCCTACGGCGTCCGCGATGGTCTGCGGACGTCGCTGCGTGAGTCGCACAACTTCATTTCCCGATCACGGGCCGACTTCGAGGCCCAGAATGCTCGGTTGCTGCGTATCGTCGCTCGCAATCCGAGGCTCCGCGCAGGCATCGAGGCCATGCAGCAGGAGCCCGTGGATCCGCTGGCGAAAGAAGCGTTGGAAGATCAGTTGATGGAGTACGGCGAATTGCTAGGGTTGGATTTCCTCAGCGCCTACTCGCCCGGCGGCGTTCCGCTGGCGACAGTGGCCGACGACGCACACGGGCTCCAAGTGATCGCGCCGGATACCGTTACTAGAGATTCGCAGAGTCTATTCAGCATCGGCGACACAATCTACGTCGTTTCCGAGTTGCCCGTGTCGTTCGGCTACGAGCAGATCGGCACGCTCGTCTTGGGCAGGGCCTTTGACCTGGCGCAGTTCAACGCGCCGATCATTCTCAGCCGCGGCGGCAAGGTCATCAGTTCCAGTCTTGAGGGCTACACGCTCGATCAAGTCGACCAGGCTATGGCTGGCTGCGCAATCGGCAAAGAGTGCGAGGTCACGCTGGGTGGGGAAACGATGCTGAGCCTGGAGACCGCCGACGTCTCGCTCGGCGAGCAGTATCACCTGCGCAGCATCCAGTCCGTGGATCGCGCCGGCGAGCCGGTGCAAGCGGCTGTCCGCTACGCTTTCTACCTTTGTTCCGCACTTGCGCTCGTCGCCCTCCTATTCGTTTCGGGCGCCTCTGCGCAATCCATCGTCAGCCCGCTCACTTCTTTGACGGACCGGATTGAGGCGACTCCCAACGACGGATATCTGCCGACGCTAATGATGGAATCGGGGACATACGAGATCGACCGGCTCGTCCACTCTTTCAATCGCGCCTCCGGATCGGTACGGGATGGACGTGCGCGCCTGGAGCAGGCCTACACTGAGTTTGTCGCGTCGATTTCAAGCGCTGTGGACGCCAGAGACGTCTACACGGCCGGCCATAGCCGCCGCGTCAGCGACGACTCGGTGGCCACGGCCAAAGTCATGAATCTGAGTCGCCGCGATGTGGAGATCGTTCGCATCGGCGCCTTGCTGCATGACGTCGGCAAGATCGGCGTGCCGGACGAAGTCTTGCAAAAGAGCGGCCCACTGACGCGTGAGGAGTTCGCGCTAGTCAAACAGCACCCATCGATTGGCAAACGCATTCTGGAGAAGGTCGAGGCCTTCCGCGACTACGTCCCTGTAGTGGAGTTGCATCACGAGAACCACGACGGCAGCGGCTATCCCTGGGGGCTTGCGGGGGAGGAAATTCCCGTAGCCGCCCGGATTGTCCATGTCGCAGACGCCTATGACGCGATGGTCACCGACCGCCCCTACCGCAAGGGACTCGGACACGCCCAGGCTATCGAGATCCTGAAAGCCAATGCTGGAAACCAGTTTGACCCCGAGGCCGTGAACGCCTTCGTCAGCTGCGCGTCGCCCCGGCCGGTCGCCGCATCCGAGAATTTGAGCGACGCCGAGTCGCACGAGTTGCAGAACCTAGCGGCTGGACTGGCCAGGGAAGAAACCCGTCATCGCCCCGGCGTCCGCACAGCACCCCCTCGGAAACTGAGCTAGAATCGGGGGCCATGAGTCCCTCGCGCCGCCAATTCGTTGAAGCTGCAGCAGCCGGCCTGGCCGCCTCTTGGCTAGGCTGCGGGAGCAGCGAAGAGTCAACCGCAACCACTCGCAAGCCCAACATCGTACTGATCATGTCCGACGACCTCGGCTACGAGGCGATCGGCGCTTACGGCGGCACGTCCTACGCCACGCCGCGCATTGACGAATTGGCAGCGGGAGGTATGCGCTTTACCCAAGCCTATGCCCAGCCGCTCTGCACGCCGACCCGGCTGCAGCTGATGACCGGCGAGTACAACTACCGCAACTGGATAGGATTCGGCATCATGCGGCCGGATGAGCGCACCTTCGGGCGTCAGATGAAAGATGCCGGCTACAAGACCTGCATTTCCGGCAAGTGGCAGTTCTACAGCTACAATCCGCCGACCTTCGAGCCGGAGTTCCGCGACTTAGGCATGAAGCCCGAACAGGCAGGCTTCGACGAGTGGTTCCTGTGGCATGCGGCCGAAACCGAAGACAAAGGTTCGCGCTACGCCAACCCGACTATTGAAGAAAACGGCCATCCGGTCCCCGACACCGACGGCAAGTACGGGCCGGACCTCTACGTCGATTACATCAACGGCTTCATGGAGCGGAACAAGGACGAGCCGTTCTTTGTGTATTACCCGATGGCGCTCACCCATGATCCCTTCAATCCGACGCCGCACAGCGCCGATTGGGCCAAAGGCGACCGTTTGAAGAACGACGTTAAGTACTTCCCCGACATGGTCGAGTACATGGACTACTGCGTCGGACGGGTCGTCGATAAACTCGACGAGCTCGGTCTGCGCGAGAACACGCTGGTCATCTATTACAGCGACAACGGCTCGCCGCTGCCGACCACGTCGATGATGGGAGACGTGGCGATCAAAGGCGGTAAGGGCTCACCGACCGACGCCGGCACTAGAGTTCCCTTGGTGCTGAACTGGCCCGGGCACGCCCCCGCGGGGAAAGTGGTTGATGACCTGGTCGACTCGACCGATCTCTACGCCACGGTCCTCGATGCTGGCGGCGGCCACCCGCCTTCGGGTCAGCCGGTGGACGGCGTCAGCCTGATGCCGGTTGTGACCGGCGAGGGCGACCGCACCAAAGATGTCATCGTCTCCTGGCATGATCCGCGGCCCGGAGCGATGAAGGAAGCGTTCACCCACCTCGACCTGTGGGCCCGCGACAAGCGCTTCAAGCTTTACGAGGACGGTCGCTTGTACGACGTCCCCGCCGATGTGCTGGAGCAGCACCCGATAGCCGTAGAGTCTGGCTCGCCGGAAGCGGAGGCGGCCCGGGCAAAACTGCAGGCCGCGCTCAACAAGATTCCCGAAGATCGCCGCGGACCCAACTGGGATCCCTACGTAGGCTCCCGGCAAATTCAGGCGCGTTAGGTTTTCGGCAGCGTGACGCCGCGCTGGCCTTGGTACTTCCCTGCCCTGTCTTTGTAAGAGGTTTCGCAGACTTCGTCTGACTCAAAGAACAGGAACTGCGCCACGCCCTCGTTGGCGTAGATCTTCGCCGGCAGCGGCGTCGTGTTGGAAAGCTCCAACGTCACGTGGCCTTCCCACTCAGGCTCCAGCGGCGTCACGTTGACGATGATGCCGCAGCGCGCGTAGGTCGATTTTCCCAAGCACACCGTCAGTACATTGCGCGGGATGCGGAAGTACTCGACCGTGCGCGTCAGCGCAAACGAGTTCGGCGGAATGATGCACTCATCGCCGACGAAATCCACGAGGCTCTTAGGATTGAAATCCTTCGGATCGACGATGGTCGTATTGATGTTGGTGAAGATCTTGAACTCGTTCGAACAACGTCCGTCATAGCCGTAGCTCGACGTGCCGTAAGAGATGAGTTTGCGATCTCCGTCGTAACGCATTTGGCCTGGTTCGAACGGCTCGATCATGCCGTGCTCCTCGACCATTCGACGAATCCATTTATCTGCTTTGATGCTCATAGCGCGACCGGTAAACCCCGAATTGTACGCCATTGGAGGGTTCCAGCGGGTCGAGCGGCTGTGGACCCCTACTCGCCAAGCGAGTCAATCTCTCGCTGCCGCTTGTTGGGCTCGAATGGGAGAAGGCGTGGGAGACGCTATCCGCCGGCGGCAGTTGCGCCTCGGCGAGGCAGGCTGAATGATGCGGAGTTCCCCAAGGTCGAGTAGCGTTGCCATCGTGGCCGGAAGGAGCAACTCTAGACGTCCGACCAAACCGCCAACTCATTCCCGTTGGGGTCTTTGAACTGAAACCGGCGCCCTCCGGGGAACGAGAAGATCTTCTTCTTGATCTTGCCGCCAGCGCTCTGAATTGATGCCTGCATCGCTTCGAGATCGAGGGCGTAGATCACCACGAGCGGCCCGCCCTTGCGCGGGGCCTTCTTCACCTTGGTAAAGCCGCCGGCGAGCCGGCCATCGCCAAACGACGTGTAGTCCGGCCCGTAGTCGATGAACGCCCAACCGAACACGGCGGAATAGAAGCGCTTGGTCGCCTCGATGTCCGTCGCTTCAAACTCCACGTAGTCTATGCGGCGATCTTGATCAGCTTGGCTCATGAAAGGGAGTGTAGCGAACAGCTAGACTGAACCTCACAACGCTATGAATCGATTGCTTCTACTCGCTCTGTTCGCCGTCAGCCTGTCAGCACAGGAAATCGCCCTGACATTTGACGATCTGCCCAACCACGGCAACCTGCCGCCCGGGGTGGCGCGAGAGGACGTGGCGCGAACATTTGTCGCCGCTCTCAAACCTGCCGGAGTCGAATTCTACGGCTTCATCAACGCCGGCCGAGGCGCAGGGGACGACGCAGCCCAGAATGAGGTGCTTCAGATTTGGCGCGCAGCCGGCTTCCCTCTGGCTAGCCATTCCTTTACGCACATGGATCTTCACGGCAACAGCGTCGAGGACTTCGAACGCAACATCGACCAGAACGAAGCCCCGCTCCAGCAACTGATGGAAGGCCAAGACTGGAAGTGGTTCCGCTATCCGTACTTGCGTGAGGGCGACACTGTGGAGAAGCGCCGGGAGATTCGGGACTATCTCAAGCAGAAGGGCTACCGCACGGCGCAAGTCACCATCGATTTCGGCGATTACATGTGGAACGCGCCCTACGCGCGCTGCATGGAGAAGGGCGACCAGCAGGCTGTCGAAGAACTCAAGACTCTCTACTTGGATGCGGCCGAGGATTCGCTCGATGCCGGCCAAGAACTCTCGAACATGTTGTTCGGCCGCGACATGAAACATACGATGCTGCTGCACATCGGGGCGTTCACCGGGCTAATGCTGCCGGATCTATTCGAGTTGCTGGATGACCTGGATTTTAAGGTCATCCCGCTGGCCGAAGCGCACAGCGACCCCGCCTACGAGAGCGATCCGGATGCGGCCACAACACGCGGCGAGACGCTGCTGATGCAAATGGCGCTGGCGAAGAAGCTGGACTATAGGCGGCATCCCGATGATGCCTACGCGGATCAGCTCGAAAAATTCTGTCGGTAGTCTAGGCCGACTATTACGATTGGAGATTGATCATCGCCAGCTCAGAAGCAGTGAGGTTGCCTTGGCTCCTCGTCCATCCTGAAGGCGCGATCATAGAGCTATGGAACTCGATCCACAACGCTACCCGATCGGGCACTGGAAGAGGCCCGAAAACAACATCCCCTACGACCAAGCCCGCATCTGGATCGACGAAATCGCGGTCGCTCCCGCCGAGCTGCGCGAAGCCGTCGAAGGCCTGAACGATAAGCAACTCGACTCGCCCTATCGCGAAGGCGGCTGGACCGTTCGCCAGGTTGTCCACCACCTGCCCGACAGCCACATCAACGCCTACATTCGCTTCAAGCAAGCGGCGACCGCCACAGGAGGCATGCCCGTCGCACAGCCTTACGACGAAGCTCTGTGGGCTGAACTGGCCGATGGCAAGTCCGCTCCCATCGACGTCTCGCTCAGCCTGCTGGACGCGCTGCACAACCGCTGGGTGCGCATGCTGCGTAGCTTGGATCAAGTCGGCCTCAACCGCCGACTGCTTCATCCTGAGATCGGCGAACTCACCATCGGCGCCTATACGAGCTGCTACGCTTGGCACGGTCGCCACCACGTGATGCACATCACCGCGCTGCGTCAGCGAATGGGCTGGTAGCCTGCCCTCTTCGATGATTCCCGAGTCCGTCCATCAAGACGACACCATCGTCGCCGTCTCGACCCCTCCAGGCCGCGGCGGCATCGGCGTTGTCCGTCTCTCGGGCAAGGACGCGCGTCGCATCGCCAACCAGATCCTGCGCCTCGGCGACGAAGGCCTCAAGCCGCGCCGCGCCTCCCTCGCCGAACTCATCGACGACCAAGGCCACAAGGTCGACGAGACGCTCGCAACGCTCTTCCCCAAGCCGCATAGCTACACCGCCGAGGACGTCGTCGAGATCTCCTGCCACGGCTCTCCGCCTGTGTTGGGGCTGGCGGTCGAGCGCGCCCTAGCGAGCGGCGCACGCCTGGCGGAGCCCGGCGAATTCACCCTGCGCGCTTTCAAAAACGGCCGCCTCGACTTGGCCCAAGCAGAAGCGGTTCGTGATCTCATCGACGCCACCACCGTCTACCAGGCCCGCGTCGCCACGCAACAGCTAGACGGGGCGCTCTCCCGTCGCATCACGCCGCTGAAAAAGCAGTTGCTCGACCTCATCGCCCTTCTCGAAGCGGGCATCGACTTCGCTGAAGACGACATCGACGTCGCCTCGAACGCCGAACTCTTACAACGCCTGTCTCCCGTCCACAAAGGCATCCAGACTTTGGCGGAAAGCTTCCGCTATGGCAAGGTCGTGCGCGGCGGCCTGACACTGGCAATCCTGGGCAAGCCCAATGTCGGCAAGTCGAGCTTGTTCAACCGGCTGTTGCAGCAAGAGCGCTCCATCGTCACCCCAACTGCCGGCACGACGCGCGACGTGGTCAGCGAGTTCGCCGAAATCGACGGCATCCCGGTCAAGCTGCTCGACACCGCTGGCATTCGCGCCACCGCCGACATCATCGAGGCCGAGGGAGTTGAACGCAGTTGGGCCGCCCTCGCCGACGCCGATATCGTGCTCGCTGTCTTCGATTTGTCACAGCCACTCGACGAGACTGACCGCGAACTGCTCCACAAAGCCCACGCCAGCGGACAAGGCATCGCCGTCGGCAACAAGTGCGACTTGCCGCAACAAGCCGACGCCCGCGACTACACGCCCGTCTCAGCTACATCCGGCGAAGGAATCGACGCCTTGCGCCAGGCGATTCGTGACAAGGCCGCCCCACGTCGCGAACAAGAAGGAGCCTTCATCACCAACTTGCGTCACGAAGGCCTACTGCGCGAATCGTTGGAATCGCTGGAAAACGCGAAGACCGCCATCGGCAGCCAGGTTCCGCATGAAATGTTGCTGCTCGATCTCTACAGCGCCCTGCGACCCATCGACGCGGTCACCGGCGCAACCACCGTCGATGACATTCTCAACAATATCTTTTCGACTTTCTGCATTGGCAAGTGAGGGGCCGCCCTTTCGCTAGAATGGCCTTGTCGGTTAGGCGGGGAGGATTTTCATGCTCAAGCTGCTGCCTTACGTAGCAAAAAACCTCTTCCGCAACCTGCGGCGTACCCTGCTGACGATCCTGAGCGTCGCCGTTTCCCTGTTCCTTCTCGGAATTCTCTTCTCCGTCTACGCCTCGTTCTATTTTCAGGACGTCTCCACCGACCAGGCACAGCGGCTGATCGTGCGCCACAAGGTTTCGCTTACCCAAGCGATGCCCAAGTACTACACCGAGCAGATCGAGGCGATCCCCGGGGTGGAAATCGTCGTTCCGCAGAATTGGTTCGGAGGCATTTACATCGATAACCGCCCCGAACACTTCTTCTCGCGGTTTGCCGTCGATCCGGAAAAGATCTTCGAACTGCACCCCGAATTCGCAGTTCCACCCGACCAACTGCAAGCGTTCATCAACGACCGCCAAGGCATGGCCATCGGCAGCACCACCGCCGAGCGCATCGGCCTCAAGCTGGGTCAGCGCATCACCATCCAAGGCGACATCTATCCCTTCGATATCGAGGTGACGATTCGCGCCATTTTCCACGGACCAAGCGACGACGCGACGTTCTTCCATCAGAAGTATCTAGAAGAAAGTCTTCCTCCCCAGTGGGGCGGCATGGTCGGCTTCTTCGGCATCTTGGCCTCCAGCCCCGAAGTGGTCCCGCAAGTTGCCGCGGCGATCGACGATCACTTCCGCAACGCGCCCGAGCCGACTAAGACCGAAACCGAGGCCGCATTTCTGCTTTCGTTCATCAACCAGATCGGCAACATCAAAGTCTTCCTGATGAGCATCGCCGGGGCGATCGTTTTCACCATCATGTTGGTTTCGGCGAATACCATGGCCATGTCCGTGCGCGAACGCATACGCGAGGTCGGCGTGCTCAAGACGCTCGGCTTCCGCGCAGGCGCTGTGTTTGGACTGATTCTTTCCGAAGCCGCCCTGGTGTCGGCGGTCGGCGGACTAGTGGGAGTCGGCGCGGCATGGCTCACGGCGAAAGGCGCGGGCTCGATGATGGCGAGCTACGGCATGGCCCTCAGTCTGCCGCTATGGGGCGTACCGATTTGCCTGGGCGCTGCGGTCGCGATCGGCATCCTCAGCGCCCTCGTACCAGCCATATCCGCCTCCCATATGCGCATCACCGAGGCCCTGCGCCACAACGGATAAACAGCAATGGCGATCCCGCTTAGCTACAACCTGCGCAATCTGAAGGTGCGCTACACGACGACCATCATGACCGCGCTCGGCATCGGCTTGACGGTCGCCGTACTGCTCGGCATCCTGGCCCTGGTCAACGGCCTACGCACATCGCTCGAAGTCACCGGCAACCCTCGACAAGTCCTCGCCCTGCGGCAGGGTTCGACAGCGGAACTCGTCAGCGTGGTCACCCAAGAGCAGTTCAACACCATCAAGTTCCTCGACGGTATCGAACAGCTTGACGGCGAACCGATGGCCTCGCATGAAGTGGTCTCCATCGTCTCGCTGCGGCTGCGCGGAACGACCGAAGACGAAGGGAATATGGGCAACGTCAACATTCGCGGTCTCTCGCCGATGGGCCTGAGGATGCGCGACGGGTTGGAACTGGTCGAGGGCCGGTGGTTTGAGAGCGGCAAGCGCGAGGTCGTCGTCGGCGAAGGCGTGCACGGCATTCGCGCCGGCACCGACATCGGCGACAAGATTCCCTTCGGTCGCGGGGACTGGGAAGTCGTCGGCATCTTCAACGCTGGCCGCTCCGCTTACAACAGCGAAATCTGGACCGACGGCAACCTGGCCACTACCGACCTTGGCCGCGGCTCAACGCGCAGCTCCGCCATCATCCGCGCCACCGACGAGGCCGCCGCGCAAGCGATCTCCAACCGCATTAAAGAAGATCAGCGTCTGCTGCTGGAGGGCCGCCTGGAACGCGACTACTACGCAGAGCAGATGTCTAGCGCCGCGCCCATCCAGGGCCTAGGAATCTTCGTGGCCATCATCATGGCCATCGGCAGCTGTTTTGCCGCGATGAATACCATGTACACCGCCGTCGCTCGCCGCGCCCGCGAAGTCGGCACGTTGCGCTTATTGGGTTTTTCGCGCTGGAGCATCATCGGCAGTTTCGTCTTCGAGTCGATCGTGCTGTCTCTGTTGGGCGGCATCGCCGGAGTACTGTTGGTGCTGCCGTTGAACGGCATCGAGAGCCGCCTCGGCAATCAGCTCACCTTCAGCGAAACGACCTTCTCGTTTCAAATCACGCCCGAGAGCATTGCTGCAGGGCTCATCTTTGCCGCCGTCATGGGTATGATCGGCGGACTCTTGCCCGCCCGCCTCGCTGCCGGCAAGACCATCTTGAATTCGCTGCGTGGATCCTAGTAACCATATGTCGGAAGCGCCAAAATTCGGAGCCGAACTCTCTAGCCTCAAGATCGACCGCTCGCAGCGCGAGCCTGCAAACAAGGGCTGGACCAAGTGGTGGATCGTCCTCGGCGTTTTACTCTTCGTCGGCTTCGGAGTCTGGCGTTTCGCATTCTCCGGCGGCGCAGCGCCCGAAGTCTCCATCGTGCGCGTTTCCGCCCCTACCGCGGACTCCCTCGCCAACGAAGTCGCGCTCGATGCGGCCGGCTACATTGTCGCCCATCACAAGATCGAAGTTGCCTCCAAGGTCGTCGGACGCGTCGCATCGATCTCCGTCGAGAAAGGCGACAAAGTTCAAAAGGGTCAAGCTCTGGTCCATCTCGAAGACGACGAGTTTCGCGCCCGCGTCCGTCAAGCCGAAGGCAACCTCGCCGCTCTCAAGGCGCGCCTGGCGGAGTTTGAAGCAGGCTCGCGCCCCGAAGAGATCGAGCGCGCCAAGGCCAACCTCGAAGAGGCCCGGGCCGATAGCGAGCGTCTCAAGCTCGATGTCGATCGCGTCAAAGCCTTGACCGACGCCGGCGTTGTCGCCGTGCAGGAGTTCGACCGTGCTCGCGAGCAGTACAACGCTCAAGTCGCCCGCGTCGAGGCCCTGCAGCACGCCTACGAGCTCGCCCAACTCGGCCCCAGAAAAGAGGCAACTGACGCCGTTCGAGGACAAGTCCAAGAGGCCGCAGGACAGCTCGATTTCGCCCGCACCCAACTCGACGGCACCATCATCCGCGCCCCTGTTACCGGCACCATCCTCGAACGCAACGTCGAGATCGGCGAATTCGTGACCACCAGCTTCGTCGGCGAACGCGGCGCCAAGGGTTATGTGGTCTCGCTCGCCGACCTCAACGACCTGCAAGTGGAACTCGACATCAGCCAGAACGATTTCGCCAAGCTGGCGATGGGCCAACGGGCCGTCGTCCGCGCGGATGCCTACCGCGACCAACCCTACGACGGCGAGATCGTCGAGATTTCGCCGGAAGCCGATCGACAGAAGGCCACCGTCCAGGTCAAGGTGCAGATCCTCAATCCCGACGACCTGCTGCGTCCCGAGATGAACGCCAACGTCTCGTTCACCACGTCGAAAGAAGCGGTCGCCAGCCAACGCGCCAGGCCGACAATGCGCATTCCCGCTTCGGCCGTTCGCGACGGCCAAGTCTTCCTTTACGTCAACGACAAAGCCGTCGCCCGCGCCGTCGAAGTCGGCGAGCGTCGCGCCGACCAAATCGAGATTCTCTCCGGCCTCTCGGGCGGCGAAGACGTCATCACGGCTCCTCCAGCGGAGTTAGCCGACGGCGCGGCCGTCCGTCTGCGCGCTTCCTAGGACAACCATGCCTGCCGCCATTCAACTGCTCAACCTCACCAAGGAATACCGCCGCGACAGCTTCGCCGTGACGGCGCTCAACCAAGTCGACCTCTCGATCGAACAAGGCGAATTCTTTTGCCTCATGGGGCCTTCCGGGTCTGGCAAATCGACGCTGCTGCACCTGGCCGCCGGCATCGACAAACCCACCTCGGGACAGATCCTGGTCATGGGCGACGACGTCGCCAAGTTCAGTGACAAGCAACTCGCAGCGTGGCGCGGCGAGAACGTCGGCTACATCTTCCAGACGTTTAACTTGATCCCCGTGCTGACGGCGCTTGAGAACGTCGAACTGCCGCTGCTGCTCACCGGGTTATCGAAAGCAGCCCGCCGCAAGCACGCCTCGACTGCGCTCGAAATCGTCGGCCTCAGCGATCGCCTCGACCACTACCCGCGTCAACTTTCCGGCGGCCAAGAGCAACGCGTCGCCATCGCCCGAGCCTTGGTCACGGACCCCAAGATCCTGCTCGCCGACGAGCCCACCGGCGACCTCGACGCGGCCTCCGCCAAAGATATCTTGGAGATTCTCACCGTGCTCAACCGCGACCACGGCAAGACGGTTGTGATGGTCACTCACGATCCGCAGGCAGCCAAGTACGCCCACGTTGCCCGGCACCTAGAGAAAGGCGATCTGCTGCCCGCAGGCCAACTGCCGCAGGCGTAACTTTGCGACTGTCCCGCACGAATGTAACGCTAGCGACCCTGCGGCGTCTTAGCAAGGGTCTAGGAGTATTCATGCGCGCCATTGTTCACTTGGTTCTCATCGCAGCATTCAGCACCCTCACGCTCGCAGCTGCCTCGCCTGCTGTGGGCGATACGGCCCCGAACTTCACGCTGCGCTCGCTGGCCGGCGGCAACATCCAGCTCTCTGACGTCTACGCCGAAGGCCCCGTCGCACTGGTCGTTCTGCGCGGCTACCCCGGTTACCAGTGCCCCGTCTGTAGCCGCCAAGTGCATGACTTCATCGCCAACGCAGACGCTTTTAGAGAAGCGGGTGCACGCGTTCTCTTCGTCTACCCCGGCCCCTCAGACGATCTGCAGTCGCGCGCCGAGGAGTTCGTCGCAGACAAGACTTTCCCCTCGCACTTCACCATGCTGCTCGACCCGAAGTTCAGGTTTACGAGCCTTTACGGCGTCAGATGGAACGAGGGGCAACAGACCGCGTACCCCTCGACGTTCTTAATTGATGAGGACGGCAAGGTCTTCTTCGCCAAAATCAGCGACGGCGTCGGCAATCGTACCAGCGCCGTCGAGATGGCCAGACTTCTCGACGAACACTAATTATTCGTGGTCCGCTAAGAAGCGCTCCGCCTCAATCGCCGCCTTGCAGCCTGCGCCAGCGGCCGTAATGGCTTGCCGGTAAATGCGGTCTTCGACGTCTCCGGCGTGGAAGACGCCATCGATGCTCGTGCGTGCGCCTCCCTTGCCCACGATGTAGCCTTCGGGATCAAGATCTAACTGGCCCTTGAAGATCGTCGTGTTGGGGATGTGGCCGATCGCCAAAAATAGAGCGGCCGTATCATGCACCATCGTCTCGCCGGTCTCGATGTTGCGAAGGCGAACACCCTTCACTTCACCCTCTTCTACTCCCAGCACTTCGTCAATGACCATCGGCGTGAGCTTCTTGATCTTGTCGTTCTTCTCAGCGCGC
The DNA here is from genome assembly GCA_963805925.1 of uncultured Acidobacteriota bacterium. Taxonomy (GTDB): domain Bacteria; phylum Acidobacteriota; class Terriglobia; order Bryobacterales; family UBA6623; genus CAMPKL01. The sequence goes on along the minus strand of CAWDWB010000007.1, from coordinate 497,970 downwards.
TCGAGCATGATCTTCGAAGCGCGGAATTCGTCCCGGCGATGCACAAGGGCCACCTCCGAGGCGAACTTGGTGAGGAACGTCGCTTCTTCCATCGCTGAGTCGCCGCCGCCGACCACCGTCACCGGCTGATCGCGGAAGAAGAAGCCGTCGCAGGTTGCACAAGAACTGACGCCGTGGCCGATCAACTTCTGCTCCGAGTCGATTCCCAGCCAGCGCGCCGAGGCGCCCGAAGCGATAATCAGCGCCTCGGCCTCAATCAGCTCTTCGCCGACCCACAGCTTAAACGGGCGCTGCGACAAGTCCGCCTTATCGACGTTGCCCGCCTTGTACTCGGCGCCGAAGCGCTGAGCCTGCTTCTTCATGTTCTCGACCAGCTCGGGACCCATGATGCCTTCCGGGAAACCCGGAAAGTTCTCTACTTCGGTGGTCAGAGTCAGTTGTCCGCCCGCTTCGAGGCCCTCGATAACTAATGGGGCGAGATTCGCCCGGGCGGTGTAAATGGCGGCGGTATTTCCCGCGCAGCCCGAGCCGATGATCACAACCTTACGCATGCAGTCTCCTTCAGCTGAATTTTCCATTCTATGAGATGCAGACAAATAGCATTCGGTCGCACGTTCCAAACCGGCGCAGGATCTGTACAATGTGCCCATGTTGATCGCCCGCCACGTCTGCCTGTTGACCGCACTGTTCCTCATCGGTTGTTCGAACGCGCCGATGGAGACGCCCACGGAAACCGCCGCCGAGGCCAATTCTGAATACCTCGGGCTGCCGGCGATTCTGCTGGAGAACGGCGTCCTCGAACTGAAGATTCTGCCCACCGGCGGACCCTTCGTCGACTTCGTCCTCAAGGCGGACCCCGACAAGCTGAGTCCATTGTGGGCGCCGCTGCGCGCGGCCAAAGAAGCGGGCCAGGAGCCGCAATTCGGCTCCTCGGTCGGGCACTTTGTCTGCGTCGACGGCTTTGGCGGCGTATCGGAAGAGGAACAAGCTGCAGGATTGCAGAACCACGGCGAGGCCCATCGCCTCCCCTGGACGACTGTCTCTGAAGCTAAAGACGGTTCAACAACGACGCTCGTGCAGTCCGTCGATCTGCCCATCGTCGAGGAGACGTTACAGCGTACCGTGCGTATGGTCGACGGCGAGAACGTCGTCTACGTCAACTCGGATCTGACCAGCCACCTGGGCTTCGACCGGCCCATCAATTGGGCCGAGCACGCCACCATCGGCTCACCTTTCTTAGAGCCCGGCGTCACTGTCGTCGACATGTCGGCCAATCGCGCCTTGACCCGGCCCTATAAAGACCCCGGCAGCCCCGAACGGCGCCATCGCATCACTTCCGGCGAAGAGTTTGTTTGGCCCATGGCCCCCACCGTCGAAGGCGGAAAAGTCGACCTGCGCGCCGCGCCCGTCGAACTCGGCTCCGGCGATCACACCGGACACCTCATGAACGTCGGGGGCCCGAAAGCCTGGGTCACCGCCGACCATCCCGGCAAACGACTGTTGCTTGGCTACATCTACAACACCACGCAGTTCCCCTGGATGCAGACCTGGGAGAACTACCCCAAGGAAGGCATGCTCGCCCGCGGCATGGAGTTCGGCACCCAGCCATTCGATCTCCCGCGCCGCACAGTCGTCTCCGACGGCAAGCTGTTCGATACGCCGCTCTACCAGTGGCTGCCGGCCAAGTCGAAATTCTCGGTCGACTACATGATGTTCCTGGTTCAGACTCCCGAAGGATTCGAGGGAGTCAGCGACGTCTCCGTCGCTGACGGCGTCATCACGGTGACGGACAGGAGCGGAGCGCAGACCATTTCGATGGCGGCCTCGTTGGCCGAGTAGCGTTCGCCGCTGGGCACGGGGTTGGCATGTAAGCGCATTGGGACGCACGGCTATTCTTCGCGCGAGGCAGTCATTGGATCAACGCGTAGCACACGAAGGGCAGGAGCAAGCGATGCAACGAGTACGACAACTACGAGAACGGCGGGCATCAGCAGGAACGTGGCTGGGTACAGCTCGCTCACTCCGTGTAAAAGAGCTCTGATAGCGGGCTTCTTGCCGGCTGAGTCCGTCTTCTTCGAGTTCTCTTTGCTTTAGCGTGCGATGGAAATCCATCTCCTCACCGAGTTCGTCAGCCATCTGCCCGCGCCGAAGCCAATGCCTGAAATGGCGTAGAAGTCCATGCATGCGGCGGCCTCCTCAGGCGGTCCCCATGACTCGTTGAATCGCTCCGATCAACAGATCGAACTCCTGCGCTCCGCCGCCAGTCGCTTGCGACCCACTTTCGTGAGCGTGTAGAACCGGGCGCGCCGGTTGTGCTCGGAAGCGCCCCATTCGGCTTCGACATCTCCGTTCAATAGAAGCCGCTGGAGTGCGGGATATGGGGCGCTCTCGCCCACCTGCAGCACGTCGCCGGAGGTCTCTTTGAGACGCCGCACAATGCCATAACCGTGAAGCGGGCCGGCACCGAGCGCCTTGAGCAGTAGCATGTCGAGCGTGCCCTGTAACATCTCGGGACTTCGAGGTCGACCTTTCTTTCCCATCACCTATTGATGGGAAATATTAAGGCGAGTTACCGCGTTTGTGTCGGGCGGCGAACAAAGGCGAAGCGGGTTAGGCGCCACGGACGCTACCGCGGCACTCCGCCGACTTAAGTTTGGCGGATCGGATCGGCTGCACCGATATCGGCACAGATAGTGCGGCCAGTATGCAACGGCACGGGTACTAGGAAAGACACACCGTCCGAACTCGTAGGTTCGCTAGGATCATGTCGCCGAATTATGCGCTAGGCTGAGAATGTGCCGCGTGACGACGACCCCGATCCTCGAGCCCGCTCGGCCGTGCGAGCCTTTGCGTTGTTACTTTTGGCTGTCTGTTCAGCCTTCGGCCAAGCCCCGGATCAAAGCGCCCAGATTCAAGCGCTGACTCAAAGACTAGAAGCTCTCGAAGCCGAGGTCGCCACACTACAGGCCGCGCTCGCGGCGACGGCCTCCGCCGAACCGGCAGCCGCTCCTGCTCCCATGCAAGCGGCGCCGCAGCCGATGGCGCAAGTTTCGGCGGATCCGACGGCGTCGCAGCGGTTGATGAATCCGGCGGTAAGCGTGATCGGCAGCTTGCTCGGCGCCGCCGGAGAGAATGCCGTAGACGCAGTTCCCGCGCTTGAGATGGCTGAGAGCGAAGTCGCTTTCAGCGCGGCGATTGATCCGTATGCACGCGCCGACGTCTATCTGTCGTTCGGAGAGACGGGAGTCGGCGTCGAGGAAGCGTTCGTCACCTTCCCGGCATTGCCAGGAAACCTTTTGGTCAAGGCCGGCAAGCAACGGGCGGCCTTCGGCAAGGTGAACACGATGCACCGACACGTGCTGCCGTGGGTCGACCGGCCGTTAGTGATCGGGAACTTGCTGGGCGGCGAAGAAGGCTTGAGCGACGCCGGAGTCACTGTGAGCCGGCTGTTGCCGTCGCCGGGCAGCATTTTCCTTGAGGCTTCGGGGTCGGTATTCCGGGGCGATTCGGAAAATATCTTCGCGTCGACCAGACGCAGCGACTTGTCCGCCGTGGGCCATCTGAGAGGTTATAGCGACCTGACGGACGACTCGAACTTAGATCTTGGCGTCTCGTTTGCACGAGGCCATGCACCGGTCGACGGTTCGCCGATCAGCCGGCTGTATGGCGTCGACGCCACCTACCGTTGGAAGCCGCTGCGGCGATCGATCTACCATTCCTTTACCGCGCGGTCGGAGATGATCTGGGGACAGCGATTTGACCCCAGCGGCCGGAACGGCGCTTTCGGTTACTATTTCTCGGGGGATTATCAAACGGCGCGGCGATGGTACTTCGGCGGGCGCTATGACTATTCGGAACGGCTAGACAGGGAAGGACACGATTCGGGCGCCTCGGCGGTCGCGACCTTCTGGCCCAGCGAGTTTGCTCAGATACGGGCGCAGTACCGGCTGACGGACTATGCGGAGCAGATCAGGGCGAACGAACTGTTGCTGCAATTGCAGTTTGCCATCGGAGCACATGGAGCGCATCCGTTCTAGCGGAAATCGAGAGGAGCAAAAGATTCAGATGGCCATCAGTAGACGCGCTTTCTTTGCCGCTTCCGTTGCCGGAGCGATGAGCGCTTCCCGGGCGGCGGCGAAGGGTTCGTTGCGGGTGATGACGGCGACGGAAGACTTGGCTGCGCTGACGCGCGAGGTCGGCGGCGATCGCGTGGACGTAGAGAGCATCGCCCGCGGCTACCAAGACCCGCATTTCGTCGAGCCCAAGCCGAGCTTCATCGTGAAGCTGAACCGGGCAGACCTGCTGATTTCCGTAGGCCTGCAGTTGGAGATCGCTTGGTTGCCGCCGCTGATCACGCAAAGCCGCAACAGCAAGATTCAGCCGGGCTCCCCGGGTTACTTGGACGCTTCAACCGGCGTGGATATTTTGCTGAAGCCGGTGGGACAGGTGAGCCGGGCGATGGGCGACGTGCATCCGCTGGGGAATCCGCACTACTGGCTGGATCCGGAAAATGGCCGCATTATGGCGCACTCGATCCAGATGAAGCTGGCTCAACTGTCTCCAGACGACGCCGCCTACTTTCAGCAGCGCTTCGATGATTTCGGCGCGAGGCTAACGGCGGCCGAAAAAGGCTGGGAAGCGAAGATGGCCCCTTACAAAGGGAAATCGGTAATTACTTATCACCAATCTTGGCCTAATTTCGCCAAGAGGTTCGGTCTTGACGTGCAGGGTTACGTGGAGCCGAGACCAGGCATCCCGCCCTCGCCGAGTCACACGTTTCAATTGATCAACCTGATGAAGCAGAAGGGCATCAAGCAAGTCTGGTACGAGCCTTACTTCGACTCCAAGACGCCCAAGGCCATTGCGAATGCTGTCGGAGGGGAAGCGATCGTGCTGCTGCCCTCGGTGGGCGGCGTTGAGCAAGTAAAAACTTATCTACAGCTTTTCGACTACGACACCGATTTGGTCGCTGCATCTTTTGCGCGACTGGGCCAGGGGGCCAAGTAAGCGCCGGTGATAGGGGCCTAATTCATGGACGCATGGGTTTTTCTTGCGGCGCCGTTCGCGGCGAGCTTGATTCTTGTCGGCATTCACGCCTATTTGGGCGTTCATGTTGTTGAACGGGGAGTGATCTTCGTCGATTTATCGTTGGCTCAAATTGCGGCGCTGGGCGCGTCGGTGGCCATTCTGAACGGCTTCGATGCGCATTCGAGAAGCACGTACTGGATCAGCGTAGGATTCACTTTAGCCGGCGCCGCGATCTTCGCCAGCGTGAGAGGCAAGCGATTTCGCATTCCGCAAGAAGCGATTATCGGCATCTGCTATGCGGTGGCTTCGGCCGCGACGATTCTGGCGATGAGCAAAGCGCAGGGCGAGATCCAGCATTTGCAGGACATGTTGGTCGGCAACCTGTTGTTCGTAACCTGGCAGCAAGTTGGCGAGACGGCTGTCTTATACTCGTTGGTCGGCATCTTCCACTACATCTTTCGCAAGCAGTTCCTGGCCATCTCGACGAACCACGATGCGGACTCCGTCCCGGGATTGTCGGTGAAGTTCTGGGATTTGCTGTTCTACGGTTCATTCGGCATCGTGGTGACGTCTTCGGTGTCGATCGCCGGCGTGCTGTTGGTTTTTTGTTACCTGATCGTGCCATCGGTGGGCGGCATGATGTTCGCGCACACGATCGGTAAACGCTTGCTGGTCGGCTGGGCCATGGGCGCGCTGGTTTCGGCCCTGGGCATGTACGCGTCGCTGCAGTTGGACCTGCCGACGGGACCGGCGATTGTCTGCACCTTTGGCATTGTCCTGGCGGTGATGGCAGGGATCAAGTCGCTGCTGCCCGTCCGCTCGGTCGCGGCCGGTTAGACGCGTTCGCCGCGAATCAAATCATCTAAAGACTCGCGATCGCGGATGATGCGCCAGCGGTCTCCCTCAACGAGAACTTCGGCGGCTCGTGGGCGCGCGTTGTAGTTGGACGCTAGAACGAAGCCATACGCTCCGGCGGTGGCGGCGACCAGCAGTTCGCCGGGCTCGACGTCGGGCATGTCGCGGTCTTTGGCCAGGAAGTCTCCGCTTTCACACACCGGGCCGACGACGTCGGCGCGCAGGCTGGGGCGCTGGCGGTCGACGACCGGCACGATCTCGTGATGCGCTTGGTAGAGTGCGGGACGGATGAGGTCGTTCATCGCCGCATCGACGACGATAAACGTCTTGGAAGAGGTGGGCTTGCGGTAGAGCACGCGCGTGAGCAGCACGCCTGCTTGGCCGACGATGGAGCGGCCCGGTTCAAGAGTGAGTTTCAAGCCGCAGCCTTGGAGATTGGCGGCAAGGCGCGAGGCGTAGTCGGCGATAACTGGGGTCGTATCGGCCGGCTTGTAAGCGACGCCGAGACCGCCGCCGAGATCGAGTTGGGTGATCGCTACACCGTCTTCGCGGAGGCGTTCGATCAGGGCGAGCACGAGATCGAGGGCGTCAAAGAACGCTTGTGTGTTGAAGATCTGTGAGCCGATGTGGCAACTCACGCCTTCCAGGCGCAGCGGCGCGAATTCGTCGGCGCGGCGGTAGATGCGTTCGGCTGCGACGATGTCGATGCCAAACTTGTGAGCGCTGAGGCCGGTGGCGATGTATGGGTGGGTCTCCGCGTCGACGTTCGGGTTGACGCGCAGGGCGACCGAAGGCGCGGCGCCGGCATCGGAGGCGAGTTCGGCGAGCAGGCGAAGTTCGGCTTCGGACTCGCAGTTAAACCAGCCGGTTCCCTGCTCCAAGGCATAGACCATCTCTTGCCGCGTCTTGCCGACGCCGGAGAACACGACACGGGCAGGATCGCCTCCCGCTTGCAGGACGCGGAAGAGTTCTCCGCCGGAGACGATGTCGAAACCGGCCCCTTCGCGAGCTAACAGCGCGAGGACGCCGAGAGACGAGTTGGCTTTGACGGCGTAGTGGATCTCGTGCGGCAGGCCGGCGAGCGCGGCGGCGTAGCTGCGGTAGTTGTCGCGAATCGTCGTCCCGGAATAGACGTAAGTGGGCGTACCGGCTTTCTCGGCGATGGCGGACAAAGACGCGCCTTCACAGTAAAGTTCTCCCTGGCGACGTTCGAAGCCCGACAGCGGCATTCCCATTCCCTTCCCGAGTTGTATTTGCCCTACACGGCCCGCAGCACGATGACGGTGCGGTCGTCGGATGGCGTCTCGCGTCCGCTGAAGCGGGCGACGTCTTCCAGGATGGCAGACACGACGCGTTCTGCGCTGGAGTCGGCGGGCAGAGACTGGACGAATTCGCGAAGGCGGGTGTCTCCGTAGTCGTTGCCCTGGGAGTCGCGGGCTTCGTGAATACCGTCGGAAGCGGTGACGAAGAGGTCGCCCTTTTCGAGTTGAAGCTCGATGCGGTCGTAGTTGCTCTCTTCGAGCAGGCCGAGCGGTATGCCGCCGATGTCGAGGGTCTCGACCGTATCGCCACGGCGCAGCAGTGGACGAGGTTGTCCGGCGGAAGCGACAGTGAGCGTATGGGTGGCCGGCCGCCACTCAGCATAGATGCCTGCGACGTAGCGAGTTTCCAACTGACGCGCGAGCAGAGCGTTGTTGAAGTCGGTCAACAGCTGACGGGGGTCAGGGCTGTCGACGGTGAGCGTGCGCAGCAGCCCGCTGGATACGGCAGCATAGAGGGCCGCGGCGGCGCCCTTGCCGCTGACGTCGCCGCTCCAGATGCCGATGCTCTCTTCGCCGTTCGTGATGAAGTCGTAGTAATCGCCGGAGACTTCGCTGGCGGGCAGATTGCGCGCGGCGATCTGAACTCCGCCGAAGGTGGGGCAGCAGAAAGGCAGCAGGCTTTGCTGCAGTTGGCGCGCGGCGCGCAGGTCTTTTTGGAGGCGCGCCTGGTTGTCGGCCACTTGTTCGTAGAGGCGAGCGTTCTCGATGGCGGCGGCGATTTGCGGCGCGAGCAGAGTCAGGGTCTGGACCAGGTCTTCGTCGAATGCGGCGACCGTGCTGGACTCGAGATCGAGGACGCCGATGACGGAGTCTTTGAGGATCAGCGGTACGGCCACTTCAGAGCGGATGCCTTCGACCAGAGGGACGTAGCGCGGGTCCTTGGCCGTGTTGCTCACGAGGATGGGCTCGCGGTCGGCGGCCGCGTGACCGACCACACCGTAGCCGATGGGCATATTCTGCCAGGCGACGCGAGCGTTGAAACGAACCCCGAAATAGTGGCGCAGAATCCCCTGATCGATGAGGTAAATGGCCAGCGCGTCGAACGGCACGAGGCCACGGACAAGTTCAGCGATCTTCTTGAGCAACTCCTCAAGGTTGAGAATCGACGAAAACTCGCGGGCGATCTTGGCGAGCGTGGTGAGCGTTTCGTTCTTGCGCACCATCTCTTCGTAAAGACCGGCGGCGTCGATGGCCAGCGAAAAGCGGGAGCCGATGAGTTCGAGCAGGTTACGCTCTTGATCTCCAAAGGCCCCAGTGACGGAGGACTGCAGATCGATGACGCCGACGAGTTTGCCGCGGGCGATCAGCGGGACCGATATTTCGGAGCGCACAGCGTCAATCGCCATCAGGTAGCGGGGATCTTGGGTCACGTCGTTAACCACGACGGTGGTTCGAGTCTGCGCGGCGGAGCCCGTGATCCCTTCGCCTGGCTTGACCCGGAGTCTGCCGGCCAATTCGGCGCGATAGCCGATGGAGTGGCGAATCGTGAGCACGCCGTCTTCGTCCGCCAACAGGATGGCGAAGAGTTGATAGGGAACCACCTTGCGTATGAGGCCTTCGAGAGCGCGCAACAGGTCCTCGAGATCGAGGGCGTGATTGGCGGCGACGTCGGACGCCTCGGCGAGGATCTGAAACGGATCAGCGCGCGGGCGCGCGGTCGAGCTTAAGGGATCCATTAGAAGCGCCCCGCTCCGCGCCGTGCGCCAGGAAGAAACTCAATGGTGACGCGGTCCGCGCCGGCGGCGGCCAAGGTGAGTGCGGCGGCCTCCGAAGCGACTCCGCCCATGGCATGGACGTGCATGTCTTGACCTACCACCTTGCGGAACAAATGCACGGCTTCGGCGCTTGCGGCGCCATGGGCGGCGAGACCGGCGGCGGCACAGACAGCGTCGGCGCCGGCGAGCCGGCTCAGGGCGCATGCGGCGATGAGGCGGTCCTGGTCCAGACCCGGCGTCTCGATGACGGCGGTCACGGTCTTGGCTGCACGATGCGTCATTTCAGCGATGAACTTCAACTCACCAAACACCAAGTCATCTTCGCCGGCGAGCAGCGCGCCCGAAGGAACCACGACTTCGATCTCATCGGCGCCCTGCCCCAAGGCCAGTTCCGCTTCGAGCGCTTTAGAGGCGGTGGAGGTCGCTCCATACGGCCAGCCGACGGCGGCAACGACGATCACGCCGGTCCGTCGCAAGATGCGCCCAGCGGCAACGACGTGACTCGGGAAAACACTGACTCCGCCCAACTCCAGGGTACGCGCCTGGAGGCATCGAGCGCCAATCTCGGCGGAGGTGCTGCTGGAGTCGCGGCAGTTCAGGCCGATCCTGGCTGGAATCCAACTGGGAGCAGGCGCCGGAGCGGGCGGCGCCGAGGGCTCCACAGCGCAGGCGCAGGCGTGGGCGGGCGACGCCGGCAGCTCGGAGATTCCGAGACGGGTCAACAGTTCGTCGCCGATGCGCGCTACTAGATCGTCAAGTTGTTGATCCGTCATGGAAAACTGGCGCGATCAGCCGCAGTGGAGCCGGATGCGGGCGGCGCAAAGGCTGGGCCTGCGGCTTATGGCCAAATGATACAATTAACTTGACGCTGGGAAGTACTTCCCGGCTGTTTTCGGTCCCTTACCCATCCATGCCGCTGTACGAATACGAGTGCCCCCGAACCGGGAAACGGTTCGAGGTGATCCAGAAGTTCTCCGATGAGCCGGTGAAGCGCTGTCCGGAATGCGATGAGCATCCCGAGTGTGCCGGCGAATCGAAGAAGATCCTATCGGCGCCGGCGATTCAGTTCAAGGGCGCGGGCTGGTACGTCAACGACTACGGTAAGGGCGGCGAGAAGCCGAAGTCGACCGCCAAATCGGAGTCCTCGGAATCGAAATCCGAGTCGAAATCGGAATCGAAGTCCGAAACGAAGTCCGAAGCGAAATCGGAGTCGAAAACCGAGAGCAAGTCCACCGACTCCAAGCCTGCGGCTAAGAGCGACTAGGCGCAGACATGGGCCCCTCTCTCGTCTGGTTCCGGCAAGACCTAAGGCTCGCGGACAACCCGGCGTTGCAGGCCGCCGTGGATCGCGGCGAACCGATTATTCCCGTTTATATTTGGTCTCCTCAGGAAGAGCAGGACTGGGCCCCCGGCGGCGCCTCGCAATGGTGGCTGCATGAGTCGCTGAAAGCCCTTGCGGCAGACCTGGAGAGGATGGGATCGCGCTTGGTGCTGCGCAGCGGCCGGGCGCTGCCTGCGTTGCAGAAGTTGGCCAGACAGACGGGCGCCGGAGCGGTCTTTTGGAACCGGCGCTACGAGCCGGCAGCGGTCGAACGAGACGAGCAAGTCAAGCTAGCGCTCACGGAAGACGGCCTCGAAGCCACGAGCACGAAGGGTTCCGTGCTGTGGGAGCCGTGGGAGATTGCGACGCAAGCGGGCACGCCCTACAAGGTGTTTACGCCGTTCTATAACGCTTGTCTACAAGCGGGCCTAGACGGCGAGCCGCTGTTGAGACCGAGCGAGCTGCCGGCGCCGGAGTCGTGGCCTGATTCGGAGCCGCTGAGAGAACTGGACTTGGAACCGCAGCGCGATTGGACCAGCGGACTTCGGCAGGAGTGGACTCCGGGTGAAGAATCGGCACGGGACACCCTGAGACAGTTCGTGCGCGGCGGGTTGGGCAAATATTCGCGAGATCGCGACGTGCCAAGCGTACGGGGCACCGCGCAAGTATCGCCGCATCTGTGTTTCGGCGAGCTCAGCCCTCGGCAGGCGTGGGTTGCCACGGGCGAATTCAGGCGGCGAAGCGTGGAAGAGGCAACTGGTGTGGCGGGAGTTCGGGCGGCACTTGCTGTTCCACTTTCCCGAGACCGCCGATGAGCCGTTGCGAGCGGAGTTCGCACGTTTCCCGTGGAAGGATGACCCGGAGGCGTTGCAGGCTCTGGCAGCAGGGTCAGACGGGCTATCCCATTGTGGATGCGGGCATGCGGCAGCTTTGGCAGACCGGATGGATGCACAACCGGGTGCGCATGATTGTCGCTTCGTTCTTGGTGAAAGACCTGATGATTCCCTGGCAAGAGGGGGCGCGCTGGTTCTGGGATACGCTGGTCGACGCCGATCTAGCGAACAACACACTGGGCTGGCAGTGGACTGCCGGTTGCGGCGCGGACGCGGCGCCGTTTTTCCGCATCTTTAACCCAATGAGCCAGGGACAGAAGTTCGACCCCAAAGGCAAATACGTTCGGCGTTGGGTTCCGGAGTTGGAGTCGCTCTCGGCGAAAGACATTCATGAGCCCTGGAATGCCACCGACGCCGTGCTGAAACGAGCGGGCGTGGAGTTGGGCAAGGACTATCCGTATCCGATGGTCGACCACGCCGAAGCGCGCAAGGCGGCCCTCGACGCCTACAACCAACTGCGCGGCGACACCCGCACCCGCTAGCCGCTTATGCGGCGCCGGGCCGGCCTTTGCCGGGTGTTGCCCTTCGGGGGAAGCGGTTGTTGAGATGGGCCCCTATTTGCGGCAGGTCACCTCGAAGTAGGGCGTAACGCGGAGCAATGCGGGACGCAGAGGGCCGATTCGGGAGACCATGCTGTAGGCGCGGGCGAGGATACGCTTGAGCGGCGGAAAGGCGCGTGTCTCGGAGGCGGTTAGAGCCGGCAGGCGGATCTCGATGCTGGGGAAGGAGCGCTCCAGGATTCGGCGAAGCACACGCAACGAAAGCAAGTGGATCGAGCGGTAGTCGATGCTCGTGCGGGCGCGGACGTAGCTGACGGCCAAACCGTGTGGCAGCCAGCCTACGCCCCACAGGCCGACGTGGGGTTCGCGCGTGAGACTGAATCGATTGGGGGTCGTTAGCCGGAGGACGCCTTGCGGCCTAAGGATGCGGGCAGTCTCGTCGAGCAGGCGGTCAGGGTTGTCGAGATGTTCGATGATGTCCGTTGCCACTGCGGAGCGAAACGTTTCTGACGGAAACGGGAGCTGTTCAACATTGGCGAGAGCGAACCGAGCGGTGAACCCCTCATCAGCCAGCAATCTTCTCGCCAGTATGAGTTGGCAGAGCGAGGCATCGACGCCGACGGCCGCAATGCCGGCGCGTGCGGCGGCTAAAAGATACTGCCCTGCGCCGCAGCCAAGATCCAAGAGCGGACCGTCGCCGAGTTGGGGGACCGCGCGAGCAGCCCGCATCTCCTCTGTCCGAAAGTGCGCCTCGTGCACTTCGTGCAGTTCGGTTGAAGCTTCAGGATGGAGGCTGTAATAGTAAGCCCGCAATTCGGAGAAAGTGCAATTCGGTTCGCGCACTGCCAGGAGTTCGGCAAGTTCCCCGTCATTTTCGTAGTCAACGTCGACGGCAACACCGGTCCGAAAATCAGGGAAGCCATGCCGCAGCGGATAGTCCGATCCGCAGTGGACGCAGGCCCACTTCTCAGAGTTCAGCGCGAGAGCGCCCTGACAGCGAGGGCAGAAGAAGAGCGCAGAATCGTACACGGAGAAACCAGCGGTCAATCTTGTGGAGCAGCTGGTTCCGCGTCACCGAAATTAATGGTCGTCTCGGCGCTGAACCGGCGGTAATTCTCGAACTTGATTTCGTACTTTACGCGCTGGACGCCGGTGGGAAACGGCAGGTAGTCGTCGGCGTGGGTATGCACGGGAAACCAGAATTCGCCGTCGATGGGCGCATACTCGGTGGCGAAGGAAGCAAACAGATTCGCGTCGGTCGTGCTGTGATGCTGGGGCAAGGGCTGGCCGACGGCACGGATGACTTGCAGCGTGTCGACCTCGACCCAGAGTTGCCCGTCGAGCACGCGCTGGCCTTCGAGAACTTGGCGGGGTTCAATGCGGTAGACGTAACAGTCGCGGCCATCGATGGTCTCGTGGCCGCGGTAGGTCGCTTTATAGCGCCAGAGCGTGTCGTTGGTAAGCACGAAGGGCTGGATGTCGCGCAGGTCGCTGAAGTCCTCGTCGGTCATGCGAATCAGCTTGAGCTGATTGGCGGGACCCTTGATGAACTCTTCAGTGCGCTCGCCGTCGCTGGTGAAATTGATGTCGCGGACCTCGCGATAGGAGCCGCTGGGGATTCCGCGCTTGTTGAATTCGTAAAAGTCGAAGGACTGACGGTAGGTGTAGTGTGCGCGTTCTTGCTCGAACCGGCTGCCGTTCTCGGCGATGCGCTTGAGGACGTCGGCGGGAGGATCTTGAGCCAGCGCTTGCACGCTCAGGGCGAGGAAGAATACGGCCAACAGCGGCGATAATCCGCGCACAGGCGTTGTTCTACCATGGGGGCTTGCCGAGTGAAGCTCAGGGCGGCGATGCCGGCGGACTGCGCGCATATATCGTCACGGCCGTCGTGCTCGACGCGCTCTTGGCAGCCGCAGGATTCATCTACGGCGGCCAGAGAGGGATATCGCCGACGGTTTCGGCCCCCATCATCATAGCCTTCCTGGTGCAGGCGGCAATGTTTCTTTTGCCGGGATTTCCCGGCGCGCGCAGGCGGGCGGAACGGGCCTTCGCGCCGAAGACGCTGGCTATGCTGCTGGTTGTCGGCGGGATCCTGCCCTACCTGATCTTTTCGATTCCGCTGGGGTTGTTTTCGGCAAAGAACTTCTCAGGGCTGTTCGCGTTGGCGGCCGCGGCGCCGGCGCTGTTCGTGTTGGCGCCGCCGAAGAAGCGGGGGCTTGCTTGGCAGGACGTCATCGTGATCGTCGTGCTAGCCGCGCCGATCATCAGCGGATTGACCAGTTTCTTGGTCGATGCTTACCGCGGCCCGCTGGCTCTGCCGGAAGACATACGGCGATTGGACATATTGGGCAAGCTGATGGCGATCTCGGTGGGCGCGATGGCCTTCTTGTCGCTGCGCGGCCTGGACGGCGTGGATTTCCGTTTCTTTCCGAATTGGAGGGACCTTAGAACCGGGGCGAAGCACTACCTCTACTACTTGCCGATCGGCGTGCCGCTTTCGCTGGCGACAGGACTGGTGGAATGGGCGCCGCGGGAGACGCTCGACTGGGGATTGGCGGCCGATTTTGTGGGCACGGGACTGGGTATCTTCTTCGCCACGGCGCTGGGGGAAGAGCTGTGTTTCAGAGGAATCCTGCAGAACCTGCTGGAGAAAACGCTCAGGAAGCCGCTGGTCGCGCAGTCGATCGCGGCAGCAGCGTTCGGGACGGTGCACCTGTCGTTTCGCTTCTACCCGAACTGGGGATTCGCGCTGGCCTCGATGGTGGCCGGATTGTTCTACGGCAACGCCTTCAGGGAAAGGCGGTCGGTTGGAGCGGCACGAGCTACGCATACTCTCGTAGTGCTGACCTGGAGCTTCCTATTCCGTTAGGCGGCTGGTCTTATGTCGTCCTGCGACTGCACTACTCCCTTGGTACTGCCGTTAAGAAAAGATCTACGAGTGGAGGGGTCTACGGATCGGGTAAGGACACGATGCAAATAGGCGAATCTTCGGATTCCTAGAGCTGTGGGCCAGAGCCTAGAATGGCCACATTGAGGGCGATCTCCGGTCGCTCAGGAACCATCAAGCATGAGCCGAACACAACTCAGCCTACCCGCCGGCAAGTCCGATTTCAACTTCGAGGAAGCTGCTACCTTGCTCGGACTGTCCCAGCAAGAGCTGAAGAGCTTTGTGATGCAGAGACTTGGAGAAAGCGATACATCTCCCAAGCAGTTGGCGAAGATGCGCTTTCGCCCCGCCGACCTGGTACTGCTGAACGTGATCCAGGCGAGTCCGACCTCCGACGCCGAACTGGACTAATCCGCGTCGCCGCGCTGGGCGCTTGTCCCATAGCTTCTAGTACATTAGAGGGCTGCACTGTTTACCGGGGCGACCTGGTCTGAACAGCCCCTTACTGATGCCCTCACACACCGGGGACTCGCTATTTATCCTACGCAACCTGATTGCGAAGGACTTCAAGGTTCGTTACCGCAACATGTCGCTGGGCATCTTGTGGTCGCTGGTCAATCCCTTGGTGATGATGGCCGTGCTGACGTTCATCTTCACGGTGGTGATGCCGAACTCCAGGAAAAACTTCCCGTTGTTTGTGCTGATGGGGATCTTGCCTTACAACTTTTTCTCGCTGGCCTGGTCAACCGGCACCACCTCGATTGTCGATAGCGGCAGGCTAATCAAGAAGGTGCCCTTCCTCAGGGAGTTGGTGCCGTTGTCGACGGTGATGGCCAATTCCCTGCACTACTTTATTCAGTTTGGGTTGCTGTTGGTAGCGGTGAGCTTCGTGATCGGACCGTCGTGGAGTTGGACTTGGCTGCCGGTGGTGCTGGCCTTGCAACTCGTCTTCGTAGCCGGTTTGACGCTGGCCACCTCGGCGCTGGATGTTTACCTGCGGGATATGCGTTACGTCGTGGAATCGACGAACCTGGTGCTGTTTTGGCTCGTGCCGATCTTTTATGGGTTTGAGACGATCCCCAGACGTTACGAATGGGTCTATGAGCTAAACCCGGTGGCAGCGGTAATTATGCTCTTGCGCACGATCTTGCTGGATGGGGAACCGCCGAACCTCTCGACCTTGCTGAAATTCGCGGTGGTATCAATCGGCACGATGGCGGCGGGTGCCATGATTTTCCGCCGCTTGCAACGGGACTTCGCGGACTACCTATAGGCAGGCAATGGGCGTAATCGAACTCCAGCACGTCAGCAAGCGCTACAGGATGCACCGTAGCCGCGAGTTGCTGGCGCACAAGGCCGCACGGAGCATCGGACGCGGCCAGGATGAACAGATGTTCGAGGCGCTGCATGACGTCTCATTCAGCATCCGGCCTGGGGAGCGGGTGGCGATCGTCGGCGGAAACGGCGCGGGCAAGAGTACCTTACTGAGCATCATTGCAGGCGTGGCGGCCCCGACCGAAGGCAGCGTCAGAACAGAGGGTCGCATTGGGGCGCTGCTGGAGTTAGGTACTGGCTTCCACGAAGATCTCACCGGCCGGGAGAATATTCGCGTCAACGCTTCATTGTTGGGACTGACGGCGAAACAGTTGGATCGACAGTTCGATTCGATCGTCGATTTCGCAGAGATCGGAGAGTTCATCGACGAGCCGCTGAGGACCTACTCCAGCGGCATGGCGGCCCGCCTAGGATTCGCCGTGGCCATTCACGTCGAGCCTCAGATCTTGGTGCTCGACGAAGTCATGGGCGTGGGAGACACAAACTTCCAGGCGAAGTGCCGCGAGAGAATCGACCAACTGGTCGCCGGCGGCGTGACTCTGCTTTTCGTCTCCCATGCGATGGAGACCGTTGAGTCGATCTGCGACCGGGCGATCTGGCTGAGGCAGGGACGCGTAGCCGAGGACGGCGCAGCAGCCGCGGTGATCGCGGCGTACACACAAACATCAAGTCCTCAGCCCGATGGGTGAGTTGGGCTCCGGAAGTATCAACAACAGAGCGATTCCAGCCGATATGTAGGGAAGGACTTACTTCCGCGCGGACTCGGACCGATGTTTGGCTCTATCTCGCTATCGACCAACAGCAGTTCGCGACGGACGGCAACTCTGTGCAGCGCGGCCGTGCATGTGGCGGCAGTCGCGGCGTTGTGGGCGGCGGCAAGCGAAGCGATAACGGCGCCGCCCGTCCCACATCACGAACCGCGAGAGGCGGTGCTGCTCGTTTCTCCTCCGCCGCACCCGTCTCGTCCAAGGCCGCGCCCGAAAGCCCCCATGCAGCGGTTTGAAATAGAGAGCCCGGCTCCGAAGCGAATGCCTGAGGCGATTCGGGAGGAGCCGCAGGCGCCAAAGGTAGAAGTGCGGGAGGATCCAGCGCCGATCTTACCGCAGGAGCCCGCGATCGCGGTGGCCAGGCCTGCGGTAAAACTGGCCGGCTTTACCGAGGTCGCTCGGGCTGCGGCCCCCAAACTGGAGTTGGAGCCGCGGGCGGCGGCGTTTGGCTCCGCTCTCGGCAAACGGGAGCCGACGAGCATATCGCTGCCCGGCGGCTCGACAGGATTCGGGGCGGTTGCCCTGGCCAAGACACAGTCGCCGACTGGGCCGACGACCGATGGGGGATTCGGCGGCTTCACGATCGCGCAAGCGGAACGGCGAGCGGACTCGGCCGGGGAGGCGGGGTTTGGAGCGGCAGAGCGCCGACTGACGGCTGTGGTCGCAAGAGAGCCGACGTCTGCGAGAAGCAAGAAAAGGCCCGTAAAAATTCTCTGGAAGCCGGTCCCTAAGTACAGCGAAGAGGGCATCCGGCGCAGGATCGAAGGTGACGTCGTGCTGCTGGTGCGCTTTCTTGCGCAGGGGACGGTAGAGACGCTCCAGATCGTCAGTGGTCTCGGTTACGGGCTGGATGAGAACGCCTTACGGGCGGCCCAATCGATTCGCTTCGAGCCGGCGACCGAGGGCGATCAACCGGTCGACTATACGGCGCAAGTGCGCATCCGTTTTGAGTTGGCTTATTAGGCGTTTACCATGATTCGTTTTCGTGCATTGCTCGGCGGCTTGATTCTCTTGACCACGGTGGCTGCCGCGGCCGAACCAGTCGGTGCGCGAGCCGACCTCGTGGATCGGCTGCTCGATCGGATCGTGGATGGCGAACAGGACTTTTTGTTGCGCATGCAGGCGTACCAACCCTTCATGGAGGTCTACTTGCAGAGCGTTGACGATGGGTCTGCGGGATACCCGGGCGACCAATACGCGATGGGCCGCGTTCGGCTGGACCGCGATGGAGTGGGCTGGACGCCGTTCGCCGAAAGCGACGGATTTATCAGCCAGGGCAAGAAGTCGATGAAGGCCCGCTTTCTGGGCGGCAGGGGCCTGCTGGCCCGCGGGTTCGCGCAGATGATCGTGCCGGACGCCTTCGATTTCGACCGCGCGACCTATTCGTTCTCGTTCCAACGCAGAGAGTTTCTGGGCAGTGTGCGGACCTTGGTTTTCGAGGTGCAACCGAAGGCGTCGCGGTCCGGCAAGTTCGTAGGAAAGATTTGGGTGGAAGAAGAGGGCGCACGCATCGTGCGCTTCAACGGGACCTACACGGGCGCCAGCAAGAAGGACATATTCTTTCACTTCGACAGCTGGCGGGTGAATGCGGCGGATGACTTCTGGGCGCCGGCATTTGTGTACATCCAGGACGAAGACGAGACCGGGGCGCTCGGAGTTCGTTTCGCCGCGCAGGCGCGCCTATGGAACTACAGTCCGGCGCGGAGCGATGAGGTGGATGAGTTGACGGCCATCCTCGTGGAACAAGCGGACGCCGACAGCCAAGGGGGAGCCGAGGAGTTGACGCCGCTGGAGGCCGAACGCAAGTGGCAAGAGGAAAGCCAGCGGAACGTGTTACGGCGGCTGGAACGAGCGGGGTTGTTGGCGCCGCGAGGTCCTGTCGATGAAGTCGCCGAGACGGTTGTCCGCAATCTGATGGCGTCTAACGGCATCGCTCTCGATATCGAGTGCCGCGTGTTGTTGACGACGCCGCTCGAGACGTTTTCGATTGGCCAGGCCATCGTGATTAGCCGCGGGTTGATTGACGTATTGCCCGACGAGGCCAGTCTAGCGATGGCCTTGTCGCCGGAGTTGGCGCACGCTGTGTTGGGGCACCGCATGGACACGATGTATGCGTTCGGGGATTTGACGATGTTCGCGGACGCCGAGATTCTCGACCGGCTGCGTCTGGGGAGACCGGCGGAAGAAGTGTTCACGGCCAGCGCGAAAGCGGTGGAGTTGCTGGAGAAGAGTCCGTATGCGGACAAGCTGGCAAACGCCGGGCTGTTCCTCAAAGCGCTAGCAAGCCACGCACCGCGGCTGCCGCAGTTGATCCGCTCAAACTTCGGCAACGCCGTGGCATCCGACGAACGGATGGCGCAGCTAGACATATTGGCGGGCGCCGCCCCGGAACTAGACGAAGAATCGCTGGAACAAATTGCCGCCTTGCCGCTGGGTTCGCGGGTTCGCCTCGACCCGTGGACCAACCAGGTCAGCTTGCGGACGGTGAAGCCCACCGAGGTCCGCACCGCGGACGACAAGTTGCCTTTCAAGGTGACGCCCTTTTTGATCAACCTGAAGCGTTTGGGCGAGTGAGACCTGACAAAAGAAAAGGCCCCTTCGAGTTCGCTCGAAGGGGCCCTTGTTCGTTAGCGCGGAGCCGGCGGCTAGTTGTCCGGTGTCTCGATCTGCATGCCTTGCGGCGTGTCTTCGCCGAGAGTCGGAGCAAAATCGGAAAGGTCGTCGCCGAAGGTCGGCAAACCGCCGAGGTACTCCACTTCCGGCGTGAACTCTTCGATCTCGTCTTCGCCTTCCAGCTTGATGTTGGCGTAGGTATCGAGGCCCGTGCCGGCTGGGATGAGTCGTCCAACGATGACGTTCTCCTTGAGGCCGCGTAGGTAGTCGACCTTGCCGGAGATGGCCGCCTCGGTCAGCACGCGAGTCGTTTCTTGGAAGGAGGCCGCCGAGATGAACGAGTCTGTGGCCAGCGAAGCCTTGGTAATACCCATAAGCAAGGGGCGGCCGATGGCGGGAACGCCGCCGTCGTCAAGGACCTTCTCATTGGCGCGGCGGAAGCGGAACTTGTCGACGACTTCGTCCAACAAGAAGTCGGTGTCGCCGACGTCTTCCACCTTGATCCAGCGCATCATCTGACGAGCGATCGTTTCCAAGTGCTTGTCGTTAATGTTGACGCCCTGCAGCCGGTATACCTCTTGGATCTCGTTGACCAGGTACTTCTGCAGTTCCTTTTCGCCAAGGACCGCCAGGATGTCGTGCGGATCGCGGGGACCATCCATTAACGGCTCGCCCGCAGTGACCTTCTCGCCCTCTTGGACGTTGATATGAATGCCGCGAGGAATGGAGTATTCGCGCTCTTCGCCGTTATCGGCGGCGACGTAGATCTTACGTTGGCCCTTGGAGAGCTCGCCGTAGCGAACGACGCCGTCGATTTCGCTCATGACGGCCGTCTCGCGCGGACGGCGAGCTTCAAACAGTTCCACGACGCGAGGCAGACCGCCGGTGATGTCCTTGGTCTTGGTGGTCTCGCGAGGGATCTTGGCTAGGACGTCGGCGGCGTGGATTTCGTCGCCGTCGCGAACCATGACGTGCGCATTGGTGGGGATCAGGTACTTATGTTGCACCTTACCCTTGCCGTCGCGGATTTCGATCGTCGGCTGCTTCTTATCGTCGGGGGAGTCGGCGACAACCCACTGCGACATGCCGGTGACTTCGTCGACCTGCTCTTGGAGCGTGACGCCTTCTTGCAAGTCTTTGAAGTGGCAGACGCCGCTGACTTCGGTGAGGATCGAGAACGTGTAAGGATCCCACTCGAGCAGACCTTGGTTCTCCAGGACCGGCGCTTCGTCTTCGACCTTCAGCTTGGCGCCGTAGACGACTTGGTAGCGTTCTTTCTCGCGGCCCTTGCCGTCGACGACGCCGATGATGCCGTTGCGGTTCATGGCGATCAGTTCGCCGTCGCGGTTGCGAACGGCCTTGACGCCGATGTACTTGGCGAAACCTTCGGTCTTGGCCTCTTGAGTCGATTGTTCAGAGACGCGAGTCGCCGTACCTCCGATGTGGAAGGTACGCATCGTCAACTGCGTGCCGGGCTCGCCGATCGACTGAGCGGCGATTACGCCGACCGCTTCGCCCCGCTCGACCAAACGACCGGTCGCGAGGTTGCGTCCGTAGCAAAGCCGGCAAACGCCGCGCTCGGATTCACAGGAGAGGACCGAGCGAATGCGAACGCGCTCGATGCCTGCCAGTTCGAGTTGGGAGGCCAACTCTTCGGTGATCTCTTGGTCGGCGCGAACAAGGATTTCGCCCTCGTAGTCGAGGATGTCTTCGGAGGCCACGCGGCCAGCGATGCGATCACGCAAAGGCTCAATGATTTCGCCCGATTCAACGATGGGCTCAACCCAGATGCCGTCGGTCGTGCCGCAATCGGTCTCATTGATGATGACGTCTTGAGCCACATCGACCAGACGGCGGGTGAGGTAGCCCGAGTCAGCGGTCTTCAACGCGGTGTCAGCGAGACCCTTGCGGGCTCCGTGAGTCGAGATGAAGTACTGCAGAACGTTCAGGCCTTCGCGGAAGTTCGCCGTAATGGGCGTCTCGATGATTTCGCCCGAGGGCTTGGCCATCAGGCCGCGCATACCGGAGAGCTGACGAATCTGCTGTTTCGAACCGCGAGCGCCCGAGTCGGCCATAACGAAGATCGGGTTGATCTGCGCGCCGCCGGTGTCGAGCTCGCCCATACGGAGGAACATCTCGTCAGAGACTTGCTCGGTGACCTTGGACCAGATCTCGATGATCTTGTTGTAGCGTTCGCCGTGGGTGATGGCGCCGTCAAGGTACTGCTGTTCGACGGCCATGACGTCTTTTTGGGCAGCCCGGACACGCGACTCTTTGTCCTCGGGCACGATCATGTCGTCGATGCCGATGGACAGACCGGAGAGCGTCGAGTAACGGAAGCCCAACGACTTGAGTTCGTCGAGCATTTCGACGGTCTTCTTGCGGCCCAGCAGGCGATAGCAGTGCGAAACCAGCTCGGTGGCGCCCTTCTTCTTCAACAGGCCGTTGATGAAAGGCATTCCTTCCGGAAGCCGCTCGTTGAGGATGACTCGCCCAACGGTGGTCTCCATGTGCTGCTTGCGGTATTGGACAGGCTGGATCTGGCTGATCTTTTGATCGTCAAATGACTTGGCCAAGTCCATTACCGGACCGGTGTAGTACAGCCGAATCGGCGTGAGGGTTTCGACCTCGCCCATATCGAGGGCGAACAGGACCTCTTCGACGGTTCCGAAGGCGCGGCCCTCGCCGATGGCGCCGTTTTTGGCCCGGGTCAGGTAGTAGAGTCCGAGCACCATGTCCTGCGACGGGGTGGTGATCGGGCTGCCGTTTGCAGGCGACAGGATGTTGTGCGCGGACAACATCAGTACATAGGCTTCAATCTGCGCTTCGGGCGACAGGGGCACGTGAACGGCCATCTGATCGCCGTCGAAGTCAGCGTTAAACGCCGGGCAGACGAGCGGGTGCAGGCGGATCGCCTTACCTTCGACCAGCGTCGGCTCAAAGGCTTGGATGCCGAGACGGTGAAGGGTCGGAGCGCGATTCAACAGAACCGGGTGATCCTTGATGACCTCTTCGAGAATGTCCCAGACGACCGGATCGTGCTGTTCGACCAATTCCTTGGCCTGCTTGATAGTCGTGCAATGACCGCGCTGTTCGAGGCGCTGATAGATGAAGGGCTTGAACAGTTCCAGCGCCATCAGCTTCGGCAAACCGCACTGGTTCAACTTGAGGTCGGGACCGCAGACGATGACAGAACGACCGGAGTAGTCGACGCGCTTGCCGAGCAGATTTTGACGGAAGCGGCCCTGCTTGCCCTTGAGGGTATCGGAGAGCGACTTGAGCGGACGGTTGTTGGCGCCGCGCAAAACATGACCGCGGCGACCGTTGTCGAACAATGCGTCGACCGCTTCTTGCAGCATGCGCTTCTCGTTGCGCACGATGACGTCGGGAGCGCTCAGCTCCATGAGCTTCTTCAACCGGTTGTTGCGGTTGATGACGCGGCGGTACAGATCGTTCAGATCGGAAGTGGCGAAACGACCGCCGTCCAGCGGAACCAGCGGGCGCAGTTCCGGCGGCAGAACCGGCAGCACATCCAAAATCATCCACTCGGGACGATTACCGGACTTGCGGAAGGACTCGACCACCTTGAGCCGGCGGGCGAACTTCAGCTTCTTCTGCAGCGACGTCTCATTGCGCATCGAGTCGCGCAATTCGACCGCCATCGTTTCGAGGTCCGTACGCTTGAGCAGCTCCTTAACGCCCTCGGCGCCCATGAGTGCGATGAAGTCGCCAGGGTGCTCGAGTTCGAGCTCGCGCTTGCGGTCGTCGGCAATGATATCGCCCGCACTCACGCCCATCTCTTCGGTGGCTTCGACGACGATATGCGCTTCGTAGTAGAGCACGCGTTCGAGATCGCGCAGAGTCGTGTCGAGCAACTGACCGATACGGCTAGGCAGTCCCTTGAAGAACCACACGTGCGAACAGGGCGAGGCGAGCTCAATGTGGCCCATGCGCTCGCGGCGCACGCGGCTCAGGGTGATCTCTTCACCGCACTTCTCGCAGACCACGCCGCGGTACTTCATGCGCTTGTACTTGCCGCAGGAGCACTCCCAGTCGTTCACCGGACCGAAGATCGCGCCACAGAAAAGTCCGTCGCGTTCCGGTTTAAAGGTGCGGTAGTTAATCGTCTCGGGCTTCTTCACTTCGCCGTGGGACCAACTCCGGATCTTCTCCGGCGAAGCGAGTCCAATGCGAATCGAGTCAAAGTCCGCGGCAATACTAACGTGGTCGTAAGGGCTGGAACGTCGAAACAAGGGGCGACCTCCAAATATCCGTCAATCGCCAGGGAAGCGTTTTCGCTCGGTGCGGGCGTAACCCCGATCACTTCCCTGCAAGGCCCGCTTAGGGGACGCACTCCGCGCCCCCTTTTGGGTCTTTCTAATCCGCGGCTAACGCCGTCTCAATTACGTCCCGCTGCGATTTGATCAACTCAACATCCAGGCACAAGGACTGGAGTTCGCGAATCAAAACGCTGAATGATTCCGGCACGCCCGGTTCCATCGCGGCCTCGCCCTTTACGATGGACTCGTAAATCTTGGCGCGACCGTAGACGTCGTCGGACTTAGCCGTCAGCAGTTCTTGCAAAATGTGCGCAGCGCCGTAAGCTTCAAGCGCCCACACTTCCATTTCGCCGAAACGCTGACCGCCGAACTGAGCCTTGCCGCCCAGCGGCTGCTGGGTGATCAAGGAGTACGGTCCGATCGAACGAGCGTGAATTTTGTCATCGACAAGGTGGCTCAGCTTCAACATGTAGATGATGCCGACCGTCGTTTCCTGTTCGAACGGTTGCCCGCTCAAACCGTCGCGAAGCTGAATTTTCCCCGAAGGCGGAAGACCCGCTTTGACGAGCTGTTCTTTAATGACCTTCTCGCCGGGACCTTCAAAGACAGGCGACGCGAACTTAATGCCCAAGGCTTCGCCGGCCCAGCCAAGGTGAGTCTCAAGAATCTGACCGACGTTCATACGGCTGGGAACGCCGAGCGGATTCAAGGCAATCTCAACCGGACGACCGTCCGGCAGATAGGGCATGTCTTCTTCGGGCAGAACACGGGCGATAACGCCCTTGTTGCCGTGGCGGCCGGCCATCTTGTCGCCGACTTGAAGCTTACGCTTCATGGCGATGTAGACCTTGACCATCTTGATAACGCCGGGAGAGAGTTCGTCGCCCTTCTTGAGTTTACCGATCTTCTCGTCGGTGAGCTTTTCGAGGACCTGGATCTGACGAATCGTCATCTCTTCGATCTCGTCGATGCGATCGTTCAGGTGCGGATCCTTATCGTTGATACGCAGCCGCTTCAAGTCGCGGGCCCGCATCGTTTCGAGGATGTCGCGGGTGAGCTTGTCGCCCTTGCCGATCAACTTGTGATTGGTCTTCTCGTCGTGTAAGTCGCTAAGCGACTCACGATCGCCGAGCAGCGCGTGCAAGCGTTTGGAGCGTTCGTCGAACAGGATGCGCTTCTCGTCTTCGAGATTGCGCCGCAGCCGCTCGACGGTTTGCTGCTCGATCAATTGAGCGCGCTCGTCTTTCTCGACGCCTTTACGGGCGAAGACTTTAACGTCGACGACAATGCCCGAAATACCCGGAGGGCAGTAGAGCGAAGCGTCTTTGACGTCGCCGGCCTTCTCGCCGAAGATCGCACGGAGCAATTTCTCTTCCGGCGTCAGCTGCGTCTCGCCCTTCGGAGTCACTTTACCGACTAGGATGTCGCCCGGTTTGACCTGCGCGCCGATGCGGATGATGCCGCTTTCGTCGAGGTTGCGCAGGAAGCTCTCCGAGATGTTCGGGATGTCCTGCGTGATCTCCTCAGCGCCCAGTTTGGTGTCGCGCGCCTCGACATCGAACTCTTCGATGTGGACCGAGGTGTAGTAGTCTTCTTTGACCAGCTTTTCGCTGACGAGGATGGCGTCCTCGAAGTTGTAACCGCGCCAGGGCATGAAGGCCACCAACACGTTGCGTCCCAGGGCCAGTTCGCCCTTCTCGGTGGATGGGCCGTCGGCAAGTACGTCGCCCGCCTTGACCCGCTGCCCTTCTTTGGCGATGGGCTTCTGGTTAATGCAGGTGTTCTGGTTGGAACGGCGGAACTTGACGAACTGATAGATGTCCGCGCCGACTTCGCGCGACATGGCGCCCTCTTGGGAGACGCCCTCCACGCGAACGATGATGCGCTCGGAGTCGACCGAGTCGACCACGCCGTCGCGGCGGCAGATGACGACCGCTCCAGAGTCGCGGGCCGCGATGCGCTCCATTCCGGTTCCCACGATCGGAGAGTCAGCGCGCAACAGAGGCACCGCTTGGCGTTGCATGTTCGAACCCATCAAGGCGCGGTTGGCGTCATCGTTCTCGAGGAACGGGATCAAGCTGGCCGCAACCGAGACGAGCTGCTTGGGACTGACGTCGAGATACTGGATCTCGGCCTTCTTCTTGAGGATGAAGTCGCCGGCTACGCGGCAGTTAGCGAACTCAGGAATGATTTCGCCCGTCGCGCTGACCGGAATGTTCGCCTGAGCGACGGTGTAAAGATCCTCTTCCCAAGCCGACAGGTAGTGACAGTACGACTCGTACTGCATCTCCTGCTTATTCTTGGCCAGCTTGTCATTGATGGCGACCGCTTCTTTGCGGGTCATCACCTCCCCGACCTTTTGCTTGGTAGCGCCGGGGTGGGTGACCTGTACCTCATCGACAACGCTGCCGTTCTCAACGCGGCGGTAGGGGCTCTCGATGAAACCGTACTCGTTGATCCGCGCGAAGCAGCTGAGCGAACTAATCAGTCCGATGTTGGGACCTTCAGGCGTCTCAATCGGGCAGATGCGGCCATAGTGAGTCGTATGAACGTCGCGAACTTCAAATCCGGCGCGCTCGCGCGATAGACCGCCCGGTCCGAGCGCGGAAAGACGCCGCTTGTGGGTAATTTCCGACAGCGGATTGGTCTGATCCATGAACTGCGACAGCTGCGAGGATCCGAAGAACTCGCGAATCGCAGCCATGACGGGCTTGGCGTTCACCAAGTCGTGCGGCATCGCCGACGACATTTCCTGGTAGACGCTCATCTTCTCTTTCATGGCCCGCTCCATGCGGACCAAGCCGATACGGAACTGGTTCTCTAGCAGTTCGCCTACCGCGCGAACACGGCGGTTGCCGAGGTGATCGATATCGTCAACCTCGCCGATGTTGCGGCGAAGCTGCAGCAGGTACCGGATCGTGGCATAGAAGTCGTCGGCGTCCAGGGCGCGTTTGTCGAGCGAGGTGGCCGTCTCGTCGCCGTACAACTTGATGTTGAACTTCATGCGGCCGACACGCGAGAAGTCGTACTTCCGCGTGTCGAAGAACATCCCTTGGAACAGCTGGGTCGCCGTATCAAGGGTCGGCGGATCGCCGGGACGCAACTTGCGGTAAATCTCGATGAGTGCGTCGTGCTGCGTCTTGACGGAGTCTTTTTTGAGCGTTTCCGAGAGCGTGACGCCGATAGGATCGGTCTCGGGGAAGATCACCTCGAAGGCCTTCACTCCCGCCTCGATCATTTGAGCGATCTTGTCTGCGGTGACGTGCGCGTTGGCTTCCGCCAGCACGTCGCCGGTCTCTTCGTTAACGATGTCGCCCGCGAAGAGCGCCTCTTCCAGGTCGCCTGCCTGGGCCGGCAAGCTGTCCACGCCGGCCTTCTGGAGTTCTTTAAGAGCCAGCGGCGTGACTTTGCGGCCCTTCTTGACGATGACCTTGCCCTTAGCATCGGCGACATCGTCGGACATGCGCACGCCAAGCAGGTTCTCGGACACCTGGCGACCCAGCTTGGATCCGCTAATGGTGATCGTGTCAACCTTGTAGAACTGCTTCAGAATCTCGGTGTCGGACATCAGCCCGAGAGCGCGGAGAAACACGGTTCCAAGGAATTTGCGCTTACGGTCGATGCGGATGTACAGCAGGTTCTTTTGGTCGTACTCGAACTCGACCCAGCTGCCGCGGTAAGGAATGATCTTGCCGAGGAAGTAGCTGCGGCGATTGGCCGACTCGAAAAACACGCCGGGCGAGCGGTGCAACTGCGAAACGATGACGCGTTCGGTGCCGCTAACGATGAACGTGCCGTTGCCGGTCATCAGAGGGACTTCGCCGAAGAAGACCTCCTGCTCCTTGATGTCACGGATCGATTTTTCGCCTTCTTCGTCTTTCTCGAAGATGGTGAGGCGAATCGTGACCTTCAAAGGCGCGGAGTAGGTCATTCCGCGCTCCTGGCACTCGTCGACGTCGTACTTGAGCTTCATGCCGACCGGGTCGCCGCACTTGGGGCAGAAGGTCACCCGGTTGGGGTTGTACTCGCCGCACTGACCGCAAGCGGTAGTCGGCGGGCCATAGGGGTCGGTTTTAATGGTGGAGCCGCAATGCGAACAGGTCGAGCGCAAGTGATGCAACCCGCGCAGATGGCCGCACTTACACTCCCAGTCGCCGATCGAGTAGTCAACGAACTCTAGCTCGCTGAGCCCCCGAAAATCACTGATCGGGAAGACGGAACTGAAAACAGCCTGGAGCCCGGTATCATCCCGCTCTCCCGGCAACAGATCCATCTGCAAGAAGCGCTCGTACGACGCTTGTTGCACCTCGATCAAATTTGGAATCGGAATGGTGGCCGGAATCCTGGAAAAGTCGAGCCGCAGAGGATTCGAACCATTCGAAGAACCGTTTGCCTTATTCGCCATCTATAACTCCCGAGCCCATCTACTCACGCACGTCGCAGCCGACATTCGACACCCTCTCCCTTCACGGGCCGGGTCTCACAACACAAACACGGACGAGTGCGAGCACGCGGTTACGAAACAACGATTCCGAAGCGAACCGATAGGAATACGTCCGACTCCAGCGCGCACGACTCCCTGCGGCTGAAAACGGACGTGAAATAAAGAGAGGGCGCGCCCAACCTGCAACGAGGCACGCCTTCGCGCATTCAACTGGAGCAAATAAAGCTGCCTCTACCGAACGCCGACCGGACTTCCGCCAAGTACCGCTTATACGACCTATGCATGCTAGCAGTTGTAAGCTGCAAATGCAAATGGGCGTAGCGGACTGCGGCCAGCCCGGCCGAGCGCGCGAGCGACATCAAAGTGATTCCAGCGAAAAATCGCGCCCTCCTAGGAGAGTTCGACTTCAGCGCCGGTAGCCTCGAGGGCCTTCTTAAGCGCTTCGGCTTCGTCCTTGGAGATGTTCTCCTTGACGGCCTTAGGCGCCTCGTCGACAACCGCCTTGGCTTCTTTCAGGCCAAGACCAGTGGCCTCGCGGACAGCCTTGATCACTTGGATCTTATTGGCGCCGGCGGCTTTCAGGGTAACCGTAAACTCGGTCTTCTCTTCCTCTTCGACGGCGGCGCCGCCTCCGGCGGCAGGGGCCGCAGCCATCGCCATCGGCGCAGCGGCGGAGACGCCCAATTTTTCTTCAAGCACCTTTACGAGATCGGCGGCTTCCATCAGGGTCAAACCCTGGATTTGCTCAGCAAGAACAGCTACATCGGCCATGGCTGGATCGCTCCTTCGTTACTCTAACGTTCAAACTTCACTATGCTGGGCGGCGGAAGCATAGCCCCGCCGGCCCAAAACTCTTTCTAATACCTGCTAACCCGCGAATTTCTCTTTTTCGACGCCCTGCTGGACCACCGAAGCGATGTCGCGAGCAGACGCCTTGAGAACGCCCATCAACTGCTGCGCCGGAGCGTTCAACAGATAGAGCAACTTCGCCTGAACCTCGATCTTGGACGGCATCTTGGACAACTTGACCAGATCGTCAGCGTCGTACTGCTGCCCCTCCACCAAGCCCGCCTTGCAGGAGAACAGCGGGTTTTTCTTGGAATAATCGACCAGTACCTTCAACAGCCCGACCGGGTCGTCCTTGGCGTACACCAACGACGTCATCCCCTTCAGACCGCTGAATGCTGACTGGTAAGATTCACCCTCGGCGGCTACGCGCGCCAGGCGATTATTGATCACCCGGTAGCTGCCGCCGCTCTTGCGAATCTCCCCACGCAATTCAGCGTCGGCGTCGACGTTGAGCCCCTTGAAGCTACAGAGAACCAAGACCGGATTCTCCGCGAAAGTCTCCTTGAGCAGAGCGAGTTCTTCGTTTTTTTCAGCTCTTGTCTTCATCTTCGCCCCCGTTACTTGCTCAAGTCCACGTCGTCCAGCGGGATCGCCGGACTCATCGTGGAACACAGCGTCGCCTTCTTGAGGTACTTACCCTTTACGGCAGCCGGTTTGGCCTTGATCACCGCCGCTATCAGCGCACCGGAATTCTCGACCAAATGGTCCGCGGCAAAGCTCAATTTGCCGATCGGGGCATGAATGACGCCGCCCTTGTCCACACGAAACTCGACCTTGCCGGCCTTAATTTCTCGGACTGCGTTGGCGACGTCGGTCGTCACCGTCCCCGTCTTCGGGTTCGGCATCAGGCCGCGGGGTCCAAGAACCTTGCCCAACTTGCCGACGTGACGCATCATGTCGGGCGTCGAGACAACAGCGTCGAAATCCAGCCAGTTTTCCTTCTGGATTTTTTCGACGATCTCTTCTCCGCCCACGAAGTCGGCGCCAGCCTCCTCGGCTTCCTTGGCCTTGTCGCCCACCGCAACGACGAGTACGGACTTCTTCTTACCCAGGCCGTGCGGCAGAACAATCGTGCCGCGCACCATCTGATCCGCGTGACGAGGATCGACGCCGAGGCTCAGGTGAACCTCAACGGTCTCGTCGAATTTGGAATCCTGGTTGTCCTTGAGGAGAGGAATCGCTTCAACAAGCGCGTAAGGACGTTCCTCGATTTTCTCCGCGAAAGCGCGGTATTTCTTACCTGCCATATATCCCCCGTGGTGCAAACGGCCGCCAAGCCATCCGGCTCGCAAGCCTCCCAAAGTCGCCGGTCTCCCGACGCGCAAACACTCTTAAACTATGTCGACGCCCATTGAGCGAGCCGTCCCTCGAATACACGCCGCAGCCGCTTCGATCGTGTGGCAGTTAAGATCGGGCATCTTCTGCTTGGCGATCTCATCCACTTGAGCAGCCGTTAACTTGCCGACCTTGCTACGGTTCGGCTCGCCGGAACCCTTAGCCAATTTCGCCGTCTTCAGGATCAAAACAGCCGCTGGGGGCGTCTTGGTAATGAACTCGTACGAACGATCCTGGTAAACCGTCAGAACGATCGGCACCACCATGCCAACCAGTTCAGGCTGTTGAGTTCTGGCGTTAAACGCCTTACAGAACTCCATGATATTGACGCCAGCCTGACCCAAAGCCGGACCCACAGGCGGCGCCGGAGTCGCCTTGCCCGCCATGATCTGCAGCTTGATCTGGTTTACGATTTGCTTCTTCGCCATCGACTAACCCTCTTTCTCTACCTGGAAGTACTCCAGTTCCACGGGCGTACCGCGGCCGAAAATCGTCACCATCACCTTCAACGTGGCCCGATCCTCGTTCACTTCCTCCACCGTTCCGGTGAAGTTCGCGAACGGTCCGTCGATAATCTTGACCTGATCGTTTCGCTGGAACGACATCTTCGGACGCGGACGCTCCGCCGAAGCCGTCTGGCGATACAGGATCTGGTTCACCTCGTCGGCCGTAAGCGGATTCGGCTTATGGCCGCCTCCGACAAAGCCGGTCACCCGAGGAGTATTCTTGACGACGTGCCAAAGCTCGTCATCCAGGTCGAGCTGGACCAGCACATAACCGGGATACAGCAGCCTCTTGGTCGTGACACGCTTGCCCGCGCGGAGCTCGACGACATCTTCGGTCGGGATCAGCATCTCGCCCACCCGGCCGCCAAAACCAAAGGCTTCCGCCCGCGTCATCAAGCTCTCGCGAACCTTATTCTCAAATCCCGAGTAGGTGTGAATGATGTACCAATCCAGGCCCG
This sequence comes from uncultured Acidobacteriota bacterium, assembly GCA_963805925.1. Classification (GTDB taxonomy): domain Bacteria; phylum Acidobacteriota; class Terriglobia; order Bryobacterales; family UBA6623; genus CAMPKL01. The sequence continues at coordinate 466,862 of CAWDWB010000007.1, read as the reverse complement.
GAACGCCGAGCTCGGCGGCCGGCTCAGCGCCAGTCGAAGCAGCATCGTCCGAGGCTTCAGCCTCGACCGGCGCTTCGCTCGACGCGGTCGGCTCCGCTGACGCCTCTTCAGAAGCGTTCAAGCCGTCGATGGGTTCCAATTCACTCACTTTTCCTACCTAAAGTACTGATAAAGAGCAGCTTGCCCTCTGGATAAGGCGAAATCCACAATTCCGAAAAACACCGCGAAGGCAAAAACAGTCACGAGAACGACAACCGTGGTGCTGCGAACCTGAGCCTGATTCGGCCAAGTCACCAGGCGCATTTCGCGCTTCAGTTCCTCGACATAGGCCTGAAAGCGCGGCAACCAGGTCGCGGGACCATCGGCGGCCCGCTTCGCGGCCTTTCCGTTCGCAGCCAGTTGTTTACTTCCCGCAGCCATGTATCAAGCTCTCTTACCTTGCCCCTCGGGCGCACACACCAATAAGCCGCTTTCCTAGCGGCCCAACCAAAAACCCACTTTCTACACAAGTAGTGGCAGGGGCGGAGGGAATCGAACCCCCAGTGGCGGTTTTGGAGACCGCTGGTTTACCGTTAACCGACGCCCCTAACGCGTCGGGGACGAACCTATCTACTACTTTGTCTCACGATGCGGCACATGCGTCCTACAACGCGGACAGAACTTCTTGAACTCCAGACGGTCCGGGGTCTTTTTCTTGTTCTTCGTAGTAGTATAGTTTCTTTCCTTGCACTCTGTACACTGCAAGGTAATGATGTCGCGTCCCATGGCTCGTCTCCTTCCGTCCTAGTGGCGAGTTCTATTCCACAATCTCGGCGACGGTGCCGGCGCCGATGGTGCGCGAGCCTTCGCGGATAGCGAAGCGCAAGCCCTTCTCCATGGCGATCGGGTGGATCAACTCCACGTCAATCGTCACGTTGTCGCCCGGCATCACCATCTCCGTTCCCGCCGGCAGATTCGCCACTCCCGTCACGTCCGTCGTGCGGAAGTAAAACTGCGGCCGGTACCCGTTAAAGAACGGCGTGTGGCGTCCGCCCTCGTCCTTCTTCAACACGTACACTTCCGCCTTGAACTTCGTGTGCGGCTTGATCGATCCCGGCTTGGCCACGACCTGCCCGCGCTCCACGCCTTCCTTTTCCAATCCGCGCACCAGCAGTCCGACGTTGTCGCCCGCTTGCCCTGAATCGAGCAGCTTGCGGAACATCTCCACGCCCGTGACCACCTTCTTCTGCGTGTCGCGAATGCCGATAATCTCGACTTCCTCGCCCACCTTGATCTGCCCGCGCTCGATGCGTCCGGTCACCACCGTGCCGCGGCCCGAGATCGAGAATACGTCTTCGACCGGCATCAGAAACGGCTTGTCGACTTCGCGCTCCGGCGTCGGAATAAAGCTATCCACCGCCTCCATCAGCTCGTCGATCGTCTTTTCCCACTTCTCTTCGCCGTTCAGCGCGCCCAGCGCCGAGACCCGCACTACCGGCGTGTCGTCGCCCGGGAAGTCATATTCCGACAACAGCTCCCGCACTTCGAGCTCCACCAACTCGAGCAACTCTTCGTCGTCCACCATGTCGACCTTGTTCAAGGCCACCAGCACGTAGGGCACGCCCACCTGGCGGGCCAACAGAATGTGCTCGCGCGTCTGCGGCATCGGTCCGTCCGTCGCCGCCACGACCAGAATCGCGCCGTCCATCTGCGCCGCGCCCGTGATCATGTTCTTGATGTAGTCGGCGTGACCCGGGCAGTCCACGTGCGCGTAGTGACGGTTCGCCGTCTGATACTCCACGTGCGCGGTCGCAATCGTGATCCCTCGAGCCTTCTCCTCCGGCGCGTTGTCGATCGAATCGAACGACCGAATCGCGTTCGACGGATCATGCTTCGACAACACCTTCGTGATCGCCGCCGTCAACGTCGTCTTCCCGTGGTCAATGTGACCAATCGTTCCTACGTTTACGTGCGGTTTCGTCCGCTCGAATTTCGCTTTCGCCATGCCGATCTACTCCGTTAGGGCGCCCAGGCGCCTGAATCAATACGTGGTGGACGGGGGAGGATTCGAACCTCCGTAGGGCTAAGCCCGTCAGATTTACAGTCTGATGCCTTTAACCACTCGGCCACCCGTCCAAACTCTTCTTCTACCTAGCCGGACACAACTTCCGCCGCGCCCGCAGAAACCTTCTGCGTGCCTCCCCGCATCCTCCATAGAAGCGTGGAGCCGATGACGGGACTTGAACCCGTGACCTCGTCCTTACCAAGGACGCGCTCTACCAACTGAGCTACATCGGCTTAACCGCTGATGCGACCTCAGGGCACTGTCCCGAGATGCTCTTGGAGCGGGGGACGGGGCTCGAACCCGCAACCAACAGCTTGGAAGGCTGTGACTCTACCAATTGAGTTACCCCCGCCCATGCCCAAAGCGTCGGCGATCAACCCGAAAGCAAGGCCCCGCAGGATGGAGCTGGCGAAGGGACTCGAACCCCCGACCCTCTGATTACAAATCAGATGCTCTACCAACTGAGCTACGCCAGCGCGCAGACCTACTCAGAATAACGAAACTGTCAAACCGGAGCAACAAATCGCAGATCAGATATCCGTCTTATTGCCGAATCAGTTGGCGCGGCTCTGGTAGGAGCCGTCCACGGTACTAACCCGAATCTTCTCCCCCTCCTTGATGAACGGCGGCACTTGAACGATCAGACCGGTCTCGGTGGTGGCCGGCTTTGTCACGTTGGTGACCGTCGCGCCCTTGATCGCAGGGGTGGTTTCAGTCACCTCCAGGTCGACGCTGGCGGGCAGCGCGAGGCTGAAGGGCAGCCCGTCGTGGTACTGAACCTCAATCACTGTATTGGGGATCAGGTAGTTGACCTGGTCGCCCAACATTTCGGCCGACAGAGCATCTTGCTCGAATGTCTCGGCGTTCATGAAGTGATACTGTTCGCCTTCGGCGTAGAGGTACTCCATCTTTCTAGACTCAAGCGAGATCTTCTCGAAGCTGTCGCTCGAGGCGAGCTTGTGCTCACTGATCGACCCGGAGCGGTGGTTCCGCATCTTGGCCTGAACAAATCCTCGGCCCTTGCCAGGGGTGCGGTGCTCAACCTGATAGACCGTGCTGATCTCGCCCTTGAACAGCACGATCATGCCGGCGCGCAACTGTGTAGCTTGAACGTCCAAGACAATTCCTTCCTTCGTTTGCGGTTGATTTATGGAACAATCCAGCGGCCGCTGGCGTCCTAGATCACGAATATTCAGTGTACCAGGGGCTTGGACGGGAATTCGGCTGTAAGGGCTTTCTCCGATGTCGCCTCGGTACGCCGGGACCCTACGCTTGGACTAGAGGCTCTGTCATGAATCGTCTACCCCGACCCTCCGTATTGGCTGCCCTGCTGCTCCTCGCGGCCGCTCCGCAGGCGAGCCCGGCCGCCGACCCGGCATTGCTTGGTCTGGCTGATCCGGCGTCGAATTTCGTCATCGGAATCGATGTGCAGGCGCTAGCCGCCTCCCCCCTGGCCCAAGAAGCCCTGTTGAAGGCCCAGACGGAGAATCCAACCTGGGGCCAAGCCTTGGGAGCGCTGGGACCGGATCCTTTGTCGCGGGTTCAGGAAGTGCTGATCGCCGGAAACGTAGAGCAGGCGCGCGAGGACTCCAAAGGCCTGGTGCTCATCAAGGGAGACTTCGCCAGCGATGACTGGATGTCATTCGCCTGTCAGGCTGGCTGCTCCAGCGAGAGTTACCGAGGTTTTACGGTGCAGGGCCTGCAGAACGCCGATAAGCCCAGCGCCTTTGTGCGCCTGGATGCAAGCTACGTCGCCCTAGGAACGCCCGACCAAGTGCGCGGAGTCGTCGATCGCAAAGCGTCTGGCGCCGGATCCTCGTTTGCCGGCCAGGTTCAAGGCTGGACCTCGAATGCGGGGCGGCATCATGTTTGGGTCGCCGCCAAGGGGCCCTTCGACATGCCCCATGCCGGTGAAGACCCGATGGGCATGAGCGGTATCGCCAAGCTCGACGCCTTCGGCATGGGGCTGACCCTGGGCGAGGATCTCGAGGTCGGACTCGAATTGCGCTCAATCAGCGCAGCCGAGTCGTTGCAGTTGCACCAGTCTCTGCAAGGGCTGTTGATGATGGTGTCGATGAGGGCCCAACAGGACCCGGACACGGCCGCACTGTTGCAAGGGTTGACGATCGCCCAATCCGCCCGGACGGTCAACGCGTCCCTGCGAGTGCCTGGCTATCTACTCAAACGAATGGCCGAGAAACGATCCCGCCAGGCGACCCCTGACACGGCAGCCGCCTGGCAGACAGAGCCGTCGCAGCCGACTCCGCGCCCGCGTCAGCCGCGGCAGGGGATTATCCGTATCGACGGACTAGAAAACGGTCCGGTAGTCGTGGAGAGCGAGCCGCAGCGGTAATCGCCGGCGACCCAGCTACTGAATCACGAAATCGACAAAGAGCGCTTCTTGCACTTCGCCGTGGGCCATCACCTGCTGGGCGGCGGCTCGCACTTTCTGTCTGAATTCCTCCTTGCCGGAAGGGCTGCTCAGCTCTTCATACGTTCCCGCGGCCAACATCGTGAGAATCTTGTCGCGCAAACGGGCGACCAGCAACGCGTCTGCCTGGACCTCTTCCGAGCGGCTAATGGGGGCGACGGCGAGAGCCACCTGAACGCGAACTCGACGCTCGTCGGCAATGTTCGTGACAAAGGGATCCAGCTTCACGATCGCGGCCGGTTCCGGCGGCGTTTCTTCGTCTGAGGCCTCGGCGGGATTGGCGACGAACAGGTAGTAGTAAGCGCCGCCGCCGGCAAGCAGGACGACGGTCAGGATCCCGATCAGCAGTTTCTCATTGTTCATGGCGACTTTCACTGATGGCGGAGCCGACGGATGAATCCTCTGCAGGCTCTTGCCGAAGGTTGAAAATGAACTCGACTCGACGGTTCAAGGAGCGGCCCTCGGCGGTGGCGTTCGAGGCGACGGGACGGGTGCTGGCTCGCCCGATGGCGCGCACCCGCTCCGCGTCCAGGCCGCGATCGACGAGGTAGCGGACTGCACTGCCCGCGCGTGCGGCAGAGAGTTCCCAATTACTGGGGAATTGCGGCGTCGAAATAGGAATGTTGTCGGTATGGCCAACCACATCGAGAGGCCAATCCGATTGGACGACGTAGTTCGCGATACGGTCGAGCACTTGAATGGCTTCGGGGCTCAAGGTGGCTTCGCCCGAGGCGAACATAAGGTCGCCGCTGATGTTAAGCACGATGCCCTCACCGGTCAGGGCGGCAACGCCTCGTCCTCGTCCGCCCAACTCCGCGAGCAGTTTTTGCAGCTCCTGATCGAGGCGCGGAGAAGTCGACGGGTCTTGCTCAGCCCTTTGGCGCTCTAAGCTTTCGATTAGCTCTCTGCGCTCGGGCTGATCGGAGAGATCCAGTTCGGAACGCATTCCCAGCGCTTCCTTCAATGAACCTGCGACAGCTTCGAATTTCGCGGCCTGGGTACTCGAGAAGGACAGCAGGAGCACAAAGAACGTCAGCAACAACGACATCAAGTCGGCGAAAGTGACAATCCATTCGGGCGCGCCGGCAGGGGCTTCGTCGTCGTCTTGCAGCATGTTCGCTCCGAGTTAGGCGACCTGTCCTTCGGGCTCCGGCGTTGGTTGTTTTTCAGCGGGCTTGCCTTCCCTGGCTTTGGGCGACAGGAAGGCTTTCAATTTTTGATCGATCGCATTGGGGTTGTCGCCTTGGGAGAGACAGACCACGCCCTCGAAACAGATGCTCATTGCCATCACTTCCTCGCGAGACCGCATTTTTAACTTATCGGCCAAAGGAATGCAGACTACGTTGGAGATCAGCGCGCCGTAGAGCGTGGTCAACAGGGCTACGGCCATCGCGGGTCCAATGGATGAAGGGTCATCCATGTTGGAAAGCATCTGAACCAAGCCGATCAGGGTGCCGATCATGCCAAACGCGGGGGCTGCTTGGCCCATACCGTCCAGGATTTCTTTGCCCCGCTTGTGGCGATTCACCATGCCCTGCAGGTCGTTGGTCAGAATCGCCTTAATCTCTTGCTGTTCCAGTCCATCGACCGCTAGAGTGATCCCCTTTTGCAGATAGTCATAGCCGCAATCCACATTCTCCAGCGACAGCATTCCTTCCTTGCGCGCCTTGCGGGAGAACTCCACAATCCGCACGATCAATTCGTGGGGGTCCGTGAGTTTAATCGTGAAGGCTTTGGCGACGACCTGGACCATGCCGACCACCTCGCCTAAGGGATTGCGAATCAACGTCGCCCCGATCGTTCCGCCGACGACGATCAGGACCGAAGGAAGGTTGACAAAAATGATCGGCGACCCGCCCAACAGGATGGAAGAGCATATCAAGAGGATGCAGAGCACGATTCCGACAATGGTTGCGAGATCCATGGTTGGCGGGGCGCGAGCCCCCAGGTCTCGTATCGGCCAGATCGCAACGCTTCTTGAAAACGCCGTCAGTCGCCAAGCGCGGCGGAGATGACCTGCTCGTATTCCGGGAAATACTGCTGGATTGCGCTCAGTTCGAACGTCCGCAGAATACTCGTGTTCGGCTCCCGCTCCAGCAGGAATTCAAAGGACTTGTGCACCAACTCAAGGGGCGTCGCACGCCCCCTGGTTAAGGAGCGTACGTATTCTTCCGGCGCCCTCACTCGATGCGTCGTCGGCGAGCGGCCGCCGACCGAAACTTCGAATACGTCCGGGGCTGTCTGCTTCACCACAAGGTCGCTCACGCCGACCATGCTAACAAGCCCCCAGCGTGTTAGGCTGACGGGCAATGCGCTGGAAGCTGATCTCCGGCATCGACGGCGCCGCATTCCCCCAATAGGTCCTCCGAATCCAACGTGGCAAGCAGCAGAAACCCGATGACAGGCTTCGCGATGGGCGCAGCTTTCCTTGCGGTTTTGTTCGTCGCGCCTTCCGCGGCAAAGGGAGAAAGCCGCTACGCCGTCGACCTGGCCAAGAGCAGAGCCGGCATTCTCCGCGTCAGCCTCGATACAGCCTGTTCTTCGTTGCCGTGCGAGTTTGAATTGCCGGCGTGGAGCGCGACCTATCAAATGCGCAACTTCTCCCAATACGTCGGACCTGTGCGGGCCGAAGCGGCGGACGGCAAACCGCTTGAGGTGCGCAAAACGGGGCCATCCCGCTGGCGGATCGACTCGGCCCCCCTGGGGGCGGTGCGCTTGAGCTACGACGTCAGGGCGGATCGGGACGGGCCATTCGGAGCTGAAGCCCGCTCGGATCGCGTCACGGTCAATCTGGCACAGATTCTGCTCTTCGCCGACGCACAGAGGGACCAGTCGGCTTATCTGAAGTTTGAGAACGTCCCAAAGGGGTTTCGCGAGGCCCTGGCCTTGCCGCGCTGGGGCGACGAATACGAGGCCCCCTCGTATGATCGGTTGGTCGACACGCCAGTACTTTTGGCCGATTTCAAAGAGGACTTCTTCAACGTCGCGGGCAAGCCGGTCCGGGTTGTAGCCTACGGGCCCGGCGCTGGCCAACGGATGGACACGCTGCGTAGTACGGCCCGCAAGCTCGTCAAGTCGGCGGTCGAACTGATGGGAGAGGATTCGTTCGACGGCTATACCTTCGTCTACGTCTTCGCGCGTGCCGCCGGCGGGGGCATGGAGTACCGCGACGGAACTCTCATCTTTGGCCCTGCGGACTGCCCCGCCTGCGGCATGGATGAGTTGACCGCTCATGAGCTCTTTCACCGCTGGAACGTGAAGCGTATCCGTCGCCGCCTCGATGGAACCCGTCGACTACGGCCGCCCCGTTCCCAGCCCGTCGCTTTGGTTCGCCGAGGGCGTCTCATCGACCTATGCGCGCTACCTGTTGGCCGCGGCGGGACTCACCACCGAGCGCGATATGCTGGCGCGCTTAGAAGAGCGCATTAATCAATATGAGGCGCGTCCTGCACGCCTAACCCAATCGGCTGAGGAGTCCAGTATCGACGCCTGGCTAGAAGGCGACCCTTCGTACCATCGCCCCGACCGCAGCGTCTCGTACTACCTCAAGGGCGAACTCATCGGCTATCTGCTGGACCTAGAGATACGCGGCCGCACCGAAAACCGCCGTAGCCTCGACGATGTCCTGCGCCGTCTGGACGACGACTACGCTCAACAGGGTCGGCTATTCGACGATACGGCCGCCTTGATCGAAATCGCCTCCGAGGTCGCCGGCAGCGACATGACCGCAGTCTTTGACGAGCTGGTGCGAACGGCCAAGCCGATCGACTGGGACCATTACCTCGGACGCGCCGGTCTGCACTTGGAGAGGATCAGCCGCTCTTGGCGCGACAGCGGCATGAGCCTAGCCAGTCCACCCGGTCAGGGCATCCTCGTCGCCGTGATTGCGCCCGGAGGAGCAGCGGAGAAAGCAGGCGTTCAGGTTGGCGACCGCATGGTCGAGATTGACGGTCAAAGAGTAATCGGCAGTGCGGAAGCGGTAGCGGCGCAGCTCGGCCGCGAGGAAAGCCCGCAGTCGATCACCCTTGAGCGTGAGGGAGCGAAGATCGCCCTGCGACTGCGTACGACGGAAAAGTCGGAAACGGTCCACCGTGTCGTTTCGCTAGCTCGAATTACGGCGGCGCAGCAACTGGTGCGCGATGGCTGGCTCCAACGCGAGACCGCCAAGAGTTCCGAGCCGTAACCGAAGACCGATCACCGCTTGGAGCCGCCTATAATTGAAAAGCCTTCGGTAGTCTCATGGGTTCATCAAACTATGCAGCAGACGCCGTGGATCGGGCGGTAGCCGCCGGCTACAAGTCCGCTCAGCTTCGGCGTGCACTGCGTGCGGCGGCGCTGGGTCTGTCCGTCGCCTTGGCTAGCCTCACCGCGCTCCTGCTGCTGGGAACCTCCTGGTTTCCAGCCCCGCTGCTTTGGCTTGGCATCCTCGGCGGCGCTGGCGCAGCAGCGGTCGCCTGGCGGCGGTCGGAGTTCTCTGGCTACGAAATCGCCTGTATCCTCGACCGCGAGTGGCAATCGAACGATCAAGTCTCCACCGCGTACCATTTTGCCGGGGATTCCACAGAGGCTTCCGAAGTGGTGCGCGCCCAGCGCCAGTTGGCCGTGAGCGCAGTCGCCAATCACGATGCGGCAGAGGCTCTGCCGTTGCAGACGACGCCGGCGGTCTGGGTTGCGGCGGCTCTGTTGCTCGCTGTCCTGGCCTTGACCGGACTGCGTTACAGTGTCGCACCGACGCTGGCGCTGGAATCAGCGCTGACTCCTGCGCTGCTCTCCGGCGAATCCAAAGCCGCGCAGCAGCCTGCTTTGGATTCGGAACTGGAGCAGAGCGCCAAGGCTGCGGCCAACGACAAGGCGGCTACTCTCGGAGATGAATTAGCGGATGCTCGAGAACCGGCCGAAGCGCCCGCTTTTCCCTTCGATCCCCTCGTCGCCGGCAGCGAGGAGGCCGCAGCCGCCGCTGAGGCCGAAGGCCTCGATCAGGCCGCCAAAGCCGGCGACGAGTTGGACTTCCAACAGCCCGGCGACCAGTCCGGAAAGCCGGGAGGCGAACAAGACAATGCGGCGAATGAGCAGGGTTCGAATCTCGAACGTTCGGGTGACTCTCCCGAGAAGGCCGATGCAGACAGCAGTTGGAGCGAGAAATCAAACTCCCTGCTCGATCGGCTGAAAGATGCGCTGAAACAAATGCGCGAGAACATGTCGTCCGAGCCGGCGCAAGCATCCGCCCAAGAAGGAGCTTCCGCCGCCGAAGAAGGCTCTGACTCAGCCGCTTCGCCGCAAAGCGGCGAGCAGCAAGGCGAGCAGGCCGCTGAGGGAGAGGGCGCCGCGGCGGAAGCCTCGATGGACCCAGGCGAACCCCAGCCGGGAGCGCAACAGGCTTCGCAGGGGAGCGGCTCCAACAGCGGAGCAGGAAGCGAAGGCGAAGGCGACTCCGCCGGCGCCGCCGGAGATGGAGACGGCTCGAAAGAGATCCAGCAGCAGCAGACGCAGGACGCAGCCTTCGAGGCCTTGGAGGAGTTCTACCTGCAGCGCGCCGAGGAACTGAGCGGCGATGTGATGGTCGAGACCAACACTAGCGAAGTCTCTGCCGCGGCGACTCCATATAAGACGCAGCAAGCCGGCCGGCGCGAGGGCGCCGGCGTCGCGGTTCGCGACGAAGCCCCGGCAGCATACCGAACGTTTGTCGAGAATTACTTTAGGGAAATCCGTTCCAAACAAGAGTGAGCATGGCAGCACCTGATACTTCACTACCGATGGTCTCTGAACAACTGCAAAGCGTTCGAGATGAGATCGGCAAAGTCATCGTCGGGCACGAAGAGGTGGTCGAGGGCGTCTTGACGGCACTGATCGCGGGCGGTCACGTGCTGCTCGAGGGCGTCCCCGGACTGGGCAAGACCACCCTGCTCAGAACGCTGGGCGAGGCCATGCATCTGAAGTGTTCGCGGATCCAGTTCACTCCCGATCTGATGCCCGCCGACATCCTCGGGAGCATGGTGATGCATGGCGGCGCGGCCGGCGAGCGCGCTCTGCGTTTTGAGCCAGGCCCCATCTTCGCCAACTTGGTTTTGGCCGACGAGATCAATCGGGCGACGCCCCGCACGCAGTCCGCGCTGCTCGAAGCCATGCAGGAGCGGACCGTGACGACCGGCAACGAGACCCATGGGCTCGAAAATCCTTTCTTGGTCATGGCCACGCAGAACCCTCTCGAAATGGAGGGGACCTACCCGCTCCCGGAAGCGCAGCTCGATCGATTCTTGCTGAAGATTCTAGTCCCCTATCCGAATCGAGCAGAGATGCAAACGATCGCCGAGCGCACTATGGCGTCCCAGCAGCCGAGCGTTCGGCAGACGATCAACCAAAGCCAGGTCCTTGAGATTCGCCGCCAGGCCAATTCGGTACTCGTCGCGCCGCACGTCAGAGACTTCGCGATCGACCTGGTTCTCGCGACACAGCCCGAAAGCGCGCAAGCCCACGAGGTAGCCCGCAAGTACGTCCGCTATGGCGCTTCTCCCCGGGGCGTGCAGGCGCTGCTGCAATGCGGCCGCGTTCGGGCGCTGTTCCGCGGCCGATTGAATGTTTCCGAAGAAGACGTCCGCGAGTTGGCCGGCAGTGCGCTGCGCCATCGCATCATCCTCAATTTCGACGCCCACGCGGAAGGCAAAACCGAGGACGACATTCTCCAGGTGATTCTGGCGTCCCTTGATCGCAAATCGCGCGGCTAACCTTTAATAGCCCATGCGCGAGACGCCCGCGGCGAGTTCTTCGGCGGCCTTGGCCGTGCCCGGAGGGCGCGAACTGACCACTTGCCGATCGATGGCTTCGGCCAACTTGCGGTAGCCTTTGACGATCTTGGAGCGTCTCTGCAGCAGCGTATCCAGCAACGAAACCTCCGCATTGGGGTCTTCGTCGACCGGCAGTTCGAGAACAACCGGCCGCCGCACAATCTGCTCAACCTTATCCTTGGCCAACGGTTTCGGGCCGACCTTGTTGACGATAATTCCGAGATTCTTGACCTCGGCGCCGCCCGTTTCCATCTCATCGATGCGCCGGCGCGCCATCATGGCGGAGATGCGGTCCGGATTGCAAACAATGAACTTGAAGTCGGCGCGTTCTCGAATGACGCCGAAGACATCGTCGATCACTTCAGGCAGATCGACGATCACCGAGTCGTAGCGGCGCGTGGCGAAGCTCAACATCCGCAGGAAGTCCCAGGACGAGAACGCCGGCGCAGCCCCGCTGCGGCGGCGGCCAGTCAGCAGCAGATCCATGCCGCGGTCCGTCCAGATCATCTTCTTCCAGAGCTTCTCGCTCAAGTTGTCGCAGGCCTCAAGAGCCTGAACGATCGTCGGCTCCGCATCATGGTTAAACCAGAACGGCAGCGGACTGGACCGCAGGTCCGCGTCGACCAACAGCACCTTGCGATTGAACTGACTTGCCAGCGCACTGGCAACATTGAGGGCGACCGTCGAAGATCCACATCCGCCGCTGGCCGGCTGGAAGGCGACAACCGGACGTCTCTGAGTCCCGGGACTCTTGATCGCCTTCTGGATGGCGACGAACACCTCGCGATCCGAGTAGGGCGCCGGCAGGATATCCTCGATGCCGAACTCCTTGGCCTCCGCCAGCAGTTCGTCGCTAGCCTCCGGTCCAAAGCCGAGCACGACTGTACCCGGCGCCGCAACAACGATATCCACCGCCGTTTGGAACGATCGCCCCTGCTCGTCGACTTCGAGGAAGACGACCTGCGGCAGGTGGGTGTTCAACATCCGCACCAGCTGATGCAACGGGGGCTTGATGTCCAGAATGTGCGGAATGGACAGATCTCGCACTCCCAGACAGCAACGGTGGAAGTAGTCCACGTTGGAAGTGTTCGTCCCGAGAATGAAAGCTGTCAGCACGCCAGGGTGGACTCGTTACATGGCGAGTCCTGGCCAGTTTCGCCCTCGAGCCCCCGAATCGTCAGTAAGGGTTTCCCCTTCCCAGGCTTTGGTAAACGTCCTAGGCGGACAGCCGGCGCAGACGCGAAACGACGGCGGCCACCTTGTCGGCGGCATAGTCCACCTCTTCTTCGGTGTTTTGGCGGCCCAGACCGAACCGCAACGAGGCGTGCGCCAGCTTTTCCGGAACGCCCAGGGCGCGCAGGACGTGGCTTGGTTCAGGAGATTCTGAAGTACAGGCAGATCCGCTCGAAACAGCCACGTCGTCGAGGCCCATCAGCAGCGATTCGCCGTCCACGCCCGCGAAGCTGATGCTCAGATTGTGCGGCAGCCGCCGCTCCAGCGATCCGTTCACCTGTAAACCATCGAGCGCGGCGAAGAGCCTGTCCTTCAATCGGTCGCGGAGTCTCGTGAGCCGCGGTCCTTCGATTTCCATCTCCGCGCGGGCGATTTCGCAGGCAGCGCCAAGTCCAACGATTCCAGGTACATTGAGCGTGCCGGATCGCAGCCCGCGTTCGTGTCCCCCTCCGTCCATTTGCGCGGCAATCTCTGCGCGGCGAACCCGCCTCCTGACATAGAGCGCGCCGACGCCCTTCGGCCCGTAGAACTTGTGAGCGGACAACGAGAGCAGGTCGATCGCCTCGCGCTCGACATCCGCCCGGATCTTACCGACCGCTTGAGCGGCATCCACATGAAACAGCGCCCGCGTCTCACGCACGATGGCCCCGATTTGTGCGATCGGCTGCAGCACGCCGATCTCGTTGTTGGCGTACATCACCGAAACCAGCAGCGTGTCGTCGGTCAGCGCGTCCGCTACGCGTTGAGGGTCGAGCAAGCCGCCAGAGTCGACGGGCAAGACCACCACGTCATATCCCAGCCGCCGCAGCCGCAAACAAGGGTCGAGGACCGCTTTGTGCTCCGTCGCACAAGTAATGATGCGCCCCGCGGCACGTCCGGACGCCTCAACCGCTCCGCGGATCGCCAGATTATTGGATTCCGTCGCGCCGCTGGTAAAAACGATCTCACGCGAACTGGCGCCGATCAGTTCCGCCGCCTGATCTCTTCCTCGCGAGACCGCCTCGCGGGCGCTCCAGCCGAATGCGTGATTACGGCTCGCGGCATTGCCGAATAATTCCGAAAAATAGGGCAGCATCGCCTCCAGGACGCGAGGATCCACCGGAGTCGTTGCCTGATGGTCGAGATAGATTGGCAGCTTCAAAACCTAGTTCGAGCGAACAGTCGTTCGAATGCCAAGGAGCAAACGAAATATCCGGGCAAGGTGCACCCACGCTGCGTAGGAGAGCAGAAAGAGTGCGGCAAACGGGAGGGCTGCGAACCAAGCCATTGCGCGAACGGTCGACTCGCCGCCCAGTCCGCTGCGCTGCTGCAGCAGCGCGGCCGCATTGGTCCAATGAGCGCGGTCGATCCAGAAAAAGTCGACATTCTCATTGAGCACCAGGAACTTGGCAGGAACGACGACAATTGCCGCCCACTTCCAAAGCGCCATGGTTGAATCACCCGACGACAGAACGCCGGCGACCGAATAGCCCCCGCGCCGAATCCGGCGTAGAATGGCCAGCCTCGCTGAAAACGTGCGGGACTCGGACACGTCGGCATAGCTCTCAACGCCCAGCAGGGGCGCCCGCCTACAGCCCAATACGTCAATCGGAATGCCGGCGCCGAATGCCTTGCGCAAGCAGCCGATAGCCTCTTCACCCAATTCCCGCGGCCCGCTCTCAATCAGTAGGATTCGCGTGACGGGCGGCGCTCGTCTGGTAAGGAAGTACCGCACAGCAACATTGTAGAACCCGAACCCGCTTCGGCCCGGCTAGCCCTCAAGGTAGGCTCGCCAGCCTTTCGACTCCAGCTTGGCGTCTTTGGCTTCGACTCCCGCTCGCATGCGGTCTTTGAAAGCTTCGACGCGGCCGCGCACCGCGGCGTCTCCGGCGCCGATGATTTGGGCTGCTAGGATACCCGCATTGCGGGCGGCATTGATGCCCACGGTCGCCACCGGCACGCCCGGAGGCATTTGGGCGATCGAAAGCAGGGAGTCCAAGCCGCTCAGCGATACCGCCTTAACCGGCACGCCAATCACCGGCAGAGCCGTCGATGCAGCCATCACGCCCGGCAAGTGTGCGGCGCCGCCGGCGCCGGCGATGATCACCGCCAGGCCGCGCTCAACCGCCGTAGTGGCGAATTCGTGGGCAGTCGCTGGAGTGCGGTGAGCAGAAGAGATCTTGATCTCGTACGCAATCTCCAACTCTTCCAGCACTTCGGCTGCCGCCTTCATGACCGGCAAATCCGAATCGCTGCCCATAATGATCCCGACCAACGGCCGGTTACCCTGCGCTGCTGACATCCAACACTCCTCTTTGTCTTGATTGACCTATTCGCCAGGTTGGACCACCGGCTTCCCTGCTTCCTTCCAGGCCGTGATTCCGCCGTATTCGATCGGCTCGGTATAGCCCGCTGCGCGCAAGATGTCCGCCGCCCTCGATGCGCGTCCGCCGCGCATGCAGTAGGTGACGATCTCCTTGTCCTTGGGAACTTCGCTCAGCCGCGCTTCCAACTGGTCGACCGGAATATTGATGGCCCCGGCGATCATGCCGTACTCTTTCAACTCATCCGGATTGCGAACATCCAGCAGGTAGATATCTTCACCTGCGTCCAGCCGTGCCGCCACGGACTCAACGTCCATTTCGACCGCTGCAGGAGCCGCTTGCTCTTGGGCCGCAGCAGTTTCGGCGGCAGGCTCCGATGAGGAACACGCCCAACAGCCAATCGCGAGAATCATTGCCAGTATCGTTCGGTTCATGAATCTATCTCCTGTCCGTCGAATCGTCCGCCTTAAGCGGCTTCCGCTCTCTCGTTGCCGCGCAAAAACTCCAGAAACTCCTGGGCGGTCCGCGACAACTTTCTCTTCCGGTTTAACAAGATACCAACCGGGCGCACCAGCCCGCTCGCCTGAATGGGTATCGCCACGAGGCGGCGTTCGGTTACCTCTTGGCGAACCGTTCGCTCCGGCAGGATACTGACTCCCTGGTTAATCGACAACGCCTCTTTGATCATCTGGATGTTATCGAACTCCAGTTGCACGCCCCTGGAGACGCCGTGCTCACGGAAGAACCGGTCCAAGGCCTTGCGAATCGAGAGCCCCTGATCGAAGCTAATGAAGTCCCGCCGCGCCAAATCCTGCGGAGCAACTATTTTGCGCTTCGCCAGTTCGTGGGCCGGGTGGCAGACGAGCACCATCTGCTCCATCCGCCAGTCGATCACGCTCAGCGACTTGGTCGGCGCCGGGTAGCTGACCAGGCCGAAATCGACTCGGTCGTCCAGCAAGGCCTCGTAAATCTTGTCCGGCCGCATGAACTCCAAGTGGATCTTCGTCTCCGGATGCATCTCTAAGAAACGCTCCCGGTACTGGGTCATCTCGTACAGGCCGATCGAGTAGATCGACGCGACGTGGACGGCGCCGGATAGAACATTCTTGTGAGCCTCCAGCAGCGCTTCCATTTCCTCGTGGCGGCGGACGATGTCCCGCGACGCCTCGTAGTAGATTTCGCCGGCGGAGGTCAGCTTCAACGGCCGGGTGGTTCGATCGATGAGTACCACGCCAAGTTGCTTCTCCAGCGCCTTCAGCGTCTGACTCACCGCCGACTGGCTGATGCTGTTGAGGGCGGCCGCCTGAGAGATCGATCGGGACTGACCGATGTCCCGAAAGACTTTAAAATGCGCAATACTCACGGGTATAAGACATAAGTATAGCTTATTTACCAGGACCGTTAGCGCACGACGATATTCAGCAGTTTGTCGGGGACGTAGATCACCTTCACTACCGTCTTCCCCTCCAGATGCCGGGCAACATTTTCGTCTTCACGGGCCGCCGCCTCAACCGCTGTTTGAGCAGCGCCCTTAGCAACCGTCACCTTGCCGCGCATCTTACCGTTGACCTGCACCGGCACTTCCGAGGCGTCCTCGACTGTCAGGTCAGCTCGATACTCCGGCCAGGCCACGTCGAGAACCGGCCCCTGTTCACCCAGTTCCTGCCAGAGTTCCTCAGCCATGTGCGGCGCGAACGGCTCTAGCAGCAGCACCAGCTTGCGCAAGGTCTCAGCGATCACGCCTGGGGAAAGTTCCGTCTCGCGGGCGTACAGATCGTTCGTCAACTCCATCACCGCCGCCAGCGAGGTATTGAAGTGCCAGCGCGACTCAAAGTCGCCGGTAATCTTCTCAATCGTCTGATGCAGTTTGCGCAGAATCGCCTTGTCTGCTTCGTTGGCCGCTTCGGTCGTCGGCGCCGCGCCGGAATCGGCATTGCGCGTGACCAAGCGAAATACCCGCGCCAAGAAGCGCGACATGCCTTCGACGCCCGAATCCTGCCAGTCGAGATCCTTATCCGGCGGCGCGGCAAACAGCGAGAAAGCCCGCGCCGTATCGGAGCCGTACTTGTCGACCATCTCCTCTGGGCTCACGGTATTGCCCAAGCTCTTGGACATCTTCGCGCCGTCCTTGATCACCATGCCCTGCGTGAACAGGCGCGTGACCGGCTCGTTCCAGGTCACCAAGCCCAAGTCACGCATGACCTTGCTCCAGAAGCGGCAGTAGATCAAGTGCAAGACCGCGTGCTCCACCCCGCCGATGTACTGATCGATCGGGAACCACGCCGCCGCCGCTTCTTTCGCGAACGGCGCCTTGTCGTTCTTCGGATCCGTGTAGCGGTAGAAGTACCACGAGGAGTCGACGAACGTGTCCATCGTGTCGGCCTCGCGTTGCGCATCGCCGCCGCACTTCGGGCACTTCACGTTGACGAAGTCCGGCACCTGCCGCAAGGGCGATTCGCCCACGCCCGTCAGCTGAACATTGCTGGGCAACAAGACCGGCAGATCCGCTTCGGGCACCGCCTGCACGCCGCACTCTCCGCAGTGGATCATCGGGATCGGCGTGCCCCAATAACGCTGCCGCGAAACGCCCCAATCGCGGAGCCGATAGGTGATCGCCCCTGCGCCAAAGCCCTTCTCTTCGGCGTAAGCCGTCATTTGCGCTTTCGCCTCGGCGCTGGAGAGGCCGCTCCATTCCCCGCAGACTGCGGCAATGCCGTATTCGGCATAAGCTTCGGTCATATCCTCGGCCTTCGGCAACGCGCTTGCCGACGGCTTGATCACCGGCACGACAGGGATGCCGAACTTGCGGCAGAACTCGAAGTCTCTCTGGTCATGCGCCGGCACGGCCATGATCGCTCCCGTGCCGTAACCCCACAACACGAAATTGCCGACCCAGATGGGCGCCTTTTCGCCGCTATAGGGATTGATCGCGTAGCGCCCCGTAAAGAAGCCGTCCTTCTCGAGATCGTCGTTCTGCTGCGCTTGCTGCGCGGCGATCAGCGGCTTCGCCTGATCCTCCAAGCCAAACTCCGCCACCCAGGGATGCTGCGGCGCCAGGATAACGCACGTCGCGCCGAAGATCGTGTCAACGCGCGTGGTGAAGACGCGCACCTTCTCGTCGGAGCCTTCGAGTTGAAAGTCGACTTCCGTGCCCTCGGACCGTCCGATCCAGTTGCGTTGCATGGCCACAACGCGATCGGGCCAACCTTCTTCGATCTCTTTGAGATCGTCCAGCAGTTGATCGGCGTAGGCCGTCGTCTTGAAGAACCACTGGTCCAGTTCCTTCTGCTCAACCGGCGTCGTTTCATGCCGCCAGCAGCAGCCGTTGACCACTTGCTCGTTGGCCAGCACCGTGCCGCACTCGTTGCACCAGTTCACGCGACTCTTCTTGCGATAGGCCAAGCCCTTCTTCCACATCTGGATGAAGAACCACTGATTCCAGCGGTAGTACTCCGGCTCGCACGACGAAATCTCGCGATCCCAGTCGTAGCTGAAGCTGAAATAGCCCAGTTGCCGCTTCATGTTTTGGATATTCGAGCGCGTCCAAACGCCGGGGTCCATCTTGTTCTTGATGGCTGCGTTCTCCGCCGGCAACCCGAAGGAATCCCAACCCATCGGATGCAGCACGCGGAAGCCGCGCATGCGCTTATAACGCGCCAATGCATCGCCAATCGAATAATTCCGGACGTGCCCCATGTGCAGCGTGCCGCTCGGATAGGGCAGCATCTCCAACACGTAAAACTTCGGCTTCGAAGCGTCGGTGGACGTGTTGTACAGCCCGGCATCCTGCCAGGTCTTCTGCCACTTGGGCTCAATTTCTAGGGGTCTGTATGACTTCTCGGGCATTTCGTATTGTCGTGCTTACGCAGGTTCTTGGGCTAAGCGAGGCCAGGCAAGCCGTCGATGCTCTTCTCGTTATTCTTTGCGATGTATTCGTCCACCCCTTCCGGACCCTTCTTCTCGGCCCACTCGATCAACGTCGGGCGGTCTTCCTCGAAGGCGTAGCGCGGAACGGCATAACCGCAGGAGTCCTGCACCCGCGCCACGTGCAGCACGATGATCGAGCGCTCGCCCGGCATTTCCGGGAAGCGCGCACGCATCTCAGCCCAGCGCGGATCCGTTCGCTCGATCACTTCGCCTGTTCCCCACAAGCGCAAAATGCGCGGCGGGCCCGCAAAGGCGCAAAACATGATGATGAGACGGCCGTTCTGCTTCACATGGGCGATCGTTTCCACGCCGCTGCCGACGAGGTCCAGATAGGCGACCGTCGTCGGATCAATCACGGCAAACGCGTCGAGCCCCTTGGGCGACAAGTTCAGCAATCCGTCGACCGCCGTGGGAGCGGTGGCGACGAAAAACATACGCTGTTTCTTGATCCACTTGACGTTTGTCTCGTCAAGCTTCGCGAACGCTTTCCCCATCCGTTCATTGTGCCAGGGTCTTTAACGTTTCGGTGTTGTGCCGATGCGTTCCATCTTCGTCGTGGGGCGTCTCCAGAATGAACGGCTTGTCTCGTAGAGCCGGGTGATTGACAATGCGCCGGAAGGCCTCCAACCCAATCTGACCCTCGCCGATGTTCTCGTGGCGGTCCAGATGCGAGCCGAATTTCGCTTTCGAATCGTTGGCATGTATGACTTTCACATGCTCAAGTCCGAGAGCCGCATCGATCGCATCCAGCGTCTCATTCAGCCCTTCCGGCGTCGAAATATTGTATCCGGCAGCGAACGTATGGCAAGAGTCAATGCAGTAGCCCACCGGTGCATCGGGCGCCTTCGCCCGTATCGCCGCCCGCACCGCCGCCAACTCCTCGAAGGTGCGACCCAGCGAAGCCCCGCCCCCGGCCGTGTTTTCGAGCAACACCTCTAGGCCGTCCCAATCGATGCCGCGAACCGCTTTGGCGAACGACTTCGCCAATACGGCGATCGCCTCTTCCCGCTCCTGCCCCTTGGCGCTGCCCGGATGAAAAATCAAGTAATCCGCGCCGACCGCAATCGCCCGCTCCACTTCGTTGTGGAATCCCTGGATCGACTTCTCCCGGTTCGCCTCATCCAAGGCCGCCAGATTAATCAGGTAGCTGCCATGAACGGCTAGCGGCCAAAGATCGTGCTCCTTGCGCAGCCGCTTGAGTTCTTCGATCTGCGCGGGGTCCAGCGGCGGCGCCTGCCACATCCGTGGACTTCGCGTGAAAATCTGAAAACACGAACAGCCCAGTTCCATTGCTTCGCGCGCGCTGTTATCCAGCGATCCGGCAATGGAAGTATGGGCGCCGAGGCGTCGTTTCTTTTTCGGCATCAGGGCTCGACGTCGCTGTCGTACTCAATGATGGCATCGACCAGCCCGATCTCCACCCGGCGATTCGCCCGGCGCGCTTCCTGGCTCGTTCCCTGCACGCGAGGATTCGACTCGCCGAAGCCGCGCACCTCGATGACTTCCTTAGGAATCCCCGCCGCCACGAAGTAGTCGCGCACCGCCGCGGCACGGCGTAGCGACAAGTCTTTGTTGTAAATCGCGGGACCTTGATCGTCGGTGTGCCCATCTATGTATAAACGGTAGCCGTGAGACGACAGCAGCACGCCGGCGATCCGGCTAAGCAGTTCGCGATCCTGGTCGCGGATCTGCGCCGAATCGAATGCAAACCGCAGCTTATCCTCACCCAGCCGCATCACCATACCCAGTGGCGTGCGCTCTGTTTCGACAATCGCGGCGAGGGCATCGCGCATGCGGTCCAGTTCTCGGCGTCTGGCGGCCCTGAGGTTGTCCAATCCCTCTTGTATGCGCGCGGCGTCGGCTTGCGCCTTGGCGGAATCCCGTTCCGCGCGATCGGCCATCTGGCGCGCCAACTGGCGCTCCCATTCGGCCCGGGTCCGCTGACCTTGCGCTTCGCCTAGCCTTTGTTGAGCCTCGAAGGCCTGATTCTTGGCCCGCTCGGCCAAATCGGCGTAGTCCTTCGCTCTCTCGTTGAGCTCCACCTTTTCCGCGCTGAGTTGGTTCTCCCGCTGCTCGGCTTGTTCGACTCGCCGTTCTAACCGGTCAACACGGCCCGAAAGCAAGAAAAGAAGGACGGCAGCAATACAAAGGCCAAAAAGTCCGCCCGCCAGAACGAGCGACGACTGCTTCAGTTCGCGCTTGTCGACCATCGCGCCCTTATTCTCTCAACTGAATCGGGATTGGCCTAATTCTCGATGCGGTACAGGGCCGTATCGCTGCGCAAGAACATCGCGCCGTCGCCAAACGCCAACGACGCCAGCGTATTGCCCTCCACGTGATTGCGGGCGACTTCGACGTACTGGTTCGCCGATTGGACAATCGTCGTTTCTCCCGTCTCATTCAAGAAGTAAACACGGCCATCCGCCAACACAGGCGACGCTGCATACGTACCGCTTAGTCTTTGCCTCCACAATTCACGCCCGTTCAGCGCGTTGATGCACGAAGCAATGCCGTTGTCGCTGACGATGTAGATGCGCTCGCCATCGAGCAGCGGGGAAGGGATCAACGGAACACCGCGGTTCACCTGCCAGGCGATGTGCGTCGCCGTCACGTCTCCTTGTCCGTCCGGACGGATCGCCAGCAGCAACGGACCATAAAAGCCCGTCGTCAGATAAACCAGGCCGTTGCCGTAAACGGGCCGCGGGACGACCGAAAAGCCGTCGAACCGAATCCGCCACAACTCTTTGCCGGTCTCGGGGTCGTAGGAAGCCGCCATGTCCGGTCCCGTCGAAACGACCTGCTGCCCGGACTCGCCCCTGGGGATCAACAACGGCGTCGAAAACGAAAATCGATCGGCGTTCCGCGGCGCCCGCCAAACGGTCTTGCCCGTGCTTGCCTCCAGCGCGACCACGTATTGGACATCGGCGCCGTCGCAGTTGAAGATCAACAGGTTGCGCCACAACACGGGCGAGCCGCCGGAGCCGTGGACATCCTGGTAACGATGCTCCGTATTCCGCCACAGAACGCCGCCGTCGAGATCGAGCGCCGCCGTGCCCTTCGCCCCGAAATGCACGTAAACCCGATCGTCGCCAAGAATCGGCGTCGGCGAGGCGTACGAGTTCTTCTGATGTTTGTACGGCGGGCGCTCGGAGCGAAAGACCTCGACGTTGCGGGTCAACTCGCCCGAAACCGCGTCCACGCTCAGCACTCTCAACGACCGCCCGCCTTCGGTAGCCGTTGTCAACCAAACGACGCCGTCGCGAATGACGGGCGAAGACCATCCGGTCCCCGGCAACGGCGTCTTCCAGCGAACATTCTCGGTTTCGCTCCACTTCACCGGAGCGGGCTGCTCTCCGACGATGCCCTGCCCGGTCGGTCCGCGAAACTCGGGCCAGTCCGCTACACAGATGAGCGGCAGCGCCAAACCGAGCGCCAAGATTGCTCTCATGCGGCTGTTATACCGCACGGCTCCGTATCCTGCTGTGGGCCTCGGCCTGCTCTCGACGGGATGCGCCGCTAACCGTTCGCAGCAGCCTGCCCGACAAAACGGCCGCCGTTGCCCAACTGCAGGCGGTACTGGCAACCGCGCCCGAAATGCCGTAGGCGGCGCTGAAGGGGAAGGCCGTCGCCAGCCCTACAGCCAAGGCGACTCCAAAGACGGCAGGCTGACCTGCTTTCACTCCAGCGGCGGTCAAAGCATAGCCGAATACTGATGTCGCGTAGACGAACAGCGAGGCGATCATCATCACGACCAGTTCCGGCTGCAGGGCCGCAAATCGCGGATGGAAAACGACGCTCAACAACACGCCGCCCCACAGCGCCGCCGCCAACAGCGCCGCAACGCCAACGCCCCCTGCAACCGACAGCAGCTGGCGGACCAGGCGCCGGAATCCGCCGCGATCGTTGACGAAAGCGACGCCCAGCCTTCCGAGCGAAGCCTGTCCAGCGCCTTGCACCACGAGGTTCCCGCATAGGGCCGCTTGCGCCAGCGCTGCGTAGTCCCCCACCACGCTCTCGCCGCTCGACCAGGCCAGCGCGTAACGCGGCACGTATGAAATCAAGCTGACTACGGCCGCCGTAGCCCCCAGCGGCCAGTTCAACCGAAGCAATGCCCGTGCGCCGATCGCGTTCCGGCAGCCCGGCTCTAAGACGCGGACCAACGGCGCGTCGAACCACAAGGTGACGCTTCCCTGCCACAAGGCAACGGCAGTCAGCGCGGCCGGCAACCCGGCGCACCGCCAGCCAAGCGGCAGCAATACCAAGACGCCGCTTAAGCGCAGCAGTTGAGAGGCCGCAATTCTAGGCCAGCGGCTCGCCCGTTGCGCCGGAGCGTAGTGAATGTCGCCGATCTCCTCTGACCAGCGCACCAGGGCGACGGCGCACACCACCCAACACGACTCTGGTTGCAGCATTTGGGCGAACAAGCCGACTGCCGCGAAAGAGACGGTCGCCGAAATGACTCGAAGCCGCCGGTAGGACCCGAACGAGGCGCCTCCCTCTGGGTCGGCCACCGCCGCCTGGCGCAACTGCATGCGCGACGCCAGAAAGATGGGAACCGCGACGCCAACGGCAAGCGAATACCGGCCCAGTTCCTCGGCTGAGACCAACCGCGCCAGGATCAAGAACGATCCGAAAGGCCCCAGCGACTGCAGCACGCCGGCCAAGGACGCCCAGCTGGTCTCCCGCAGCCCGATGCGAATTCCTCCCATGATTGCCTCATCGCTCTCCAAGGCGAGAAGGAATAGGCCTCCCTAGCGTTATGCGGGAGATAAGAAACCTCTATTGGACTTCCGTGCGGCAGAAGTCTAGCGTAGGGGTATGATTGAGAACACCCCTAGCTCACGGCCGGCGGATTCGACCGAGCCGGGGCAGCCCGGGTCCGGCGATGTCGAATTTGGCTTTCTCCACGAGATCGGCAGCAGACTCGCGGCCGCCGAGCCGTTACAGGTCGTGCTCGATCGAGTTGTCGAGTTTCTGCACGACGTTATCGGGCCGGATTCGACGTTTATCTACGTATTGAAGGGCGATCAGCTCCGGCTCATGGCGTCCAAGAACCCGCACCCCGAGGCGCTGAATCAGATCGCCCTCAAGGTCGGCCAGGGCATCACCGGCTGGGTCGCCGAACACCAGAAGCCCGTCGCGGTCGCTCGAAACGCCGCCAGGGACCCGCGATTCCTAGCCTTTACGGAACTTCCTGAAGACCAGTACGAAGCGTTCTTGTCGGTGCCGCTGGTGAGCCGCGGCAATCTTGTCGGCGTCATCAATCTGCAACATCGCATGCCGCACATGCACACCAAGCGCGAAATCAATTTCGTCACGGCGGTCGGATATCTGGTGGGATCCGAGATTCAACTCGCCCGCCTGGATGATGAACTGGACGAGCTGCAGAACCAGCTAGAAACGAGGAAGCTGGTGGAAAGGGCGAAGGGACTTCTTCAGCGCGACGTCGGGCTCACGGAAGAAGAGGCTTATCTCACCCTTCAGCGTCAGGCGAGGCAGCGGCGTTTAACGATGAAACAAGTCGCTGAAGCGATCGTTCTGTCCGACGATCTCAAGCGCAGGCCCGACTCCACGTCGGGCAACTAATCGAAACAACTTCGCCGTCGCAGCAACAATTCGGCCTTCGAGCCAATCGGCCGTACCGGTCGACAGGCGTCGCTTTAAGCCCTTAGCAGTAAGCGTTAGGCGATGGCGGGATCGGAGTCCGGCTAGTTCTCTTGTTGCCGGAATCGTTACGGATCGAGTTCAGCAGCGACTTATGGAAGTTGCACAGCTTGCCGTCCGGCGCCGGATGTCCGCACCGAACGCAGACGCCGGGAGCGCCGCTATTCTGTCCGTTGGGCTGCGAATTGACGCTGTTCCCCGGATTCATCGACCGGTTACCAGGCTGAGATCCGCGGTTGCCGTTGCCGCCGCCATTGCCGTTGCGGCCTTTCCTTCGATTGTTGCTCTTGGATGGTTTCCTACGGTTTACTTGCTCTTGCATATGAAAGATTTTGTGTGTCTAGCTACAAGTCCCCGACGATAGGCGTTCAAGGCCTCGGTCGGATGAGCGCCGTAACGCTCGGGAAAACCAACGTGGGTTCTCAGGCTGTAAGATGCCGCCCGTTAGGGAGAGTTCAACGAGTTGACGGACGGTGCAACCTGAGGATACACCAGACTTTCTGAAAAGTTCAACCCGCTCCAACAATGTTTTGAAGGCCGCGGATCTACTGTTCGGTATGACGTCGGCGAAGGCCACTTGGTTTCAGGCAATTGACGCCCGCGGGGAACCCACCGCGGCGGCAAGGCCATAAATGGGAAGGGCGCCCGGTCATCTCCGGGCGCCCCTCAATAGAAGATTTCAGAACCAGCCGAGTCGACCTACTCGCCGCCAGCGCCCGGCGTCGGCGCGCCTGCGGCCGGCGCACCGGCGTGCTCGGCGTCGTACGCATCGATAATCGCTTGCGTAATATTGACCTCGTTCAAGGCGAACAATACGAGGTTGGGCTGGGCCGAAACATTCAACACCACGCTAAGGCCGTTGGCCTGAGCATACTTGTCGATCACCGTGACGACCTTGTTGCCGACTTCGTTGAAGATGCGGCCTTGCTCCTGGCTCAGTTCGCCTCGAGCGTCTTCCAACAACCGCTGCCCCTGCGTCTGCTTCTGTTCAATCTTGAACGAGATATCTCGGCGGGCATCATCACTCAGCGTGTTGGCGCCATTGGTCAGTTGACTTTGCAGGCTCTGGATCTCAGACTGCAGAGCCTCCAACTCCTTTTGGCGAGGAGCGTACTTCTCCTGGAACTCTTTCATCAAGCGCTGCCCTTCTTGGGTGCTCGCAATGGCTTCTTCCATGTTGATGATGGCGACCTTGGCTTGGGCAAAAGCGGGCACAGCCGACAACACAGCCGCGCACAGCGCAAGTCCGCCTACTCTTCTGATATTCATACGAACCTCGTTGATTCTTAAAGGATTGAACCCGTTTCGACCAGTCTAACATAGCGACCCAACATGCTAATCGGACGCCTTAGAACGTGCGGCTGATAGTAAAACGGAACGTGCTCTTGTCTTCGACATAGGGGAATGGCGTGGCGTAACGGCTGATACCCTGCACAAAGCTGCGTTGATTCGGGAACAGCGCCCGGTCGGCGACGATCGGCGGCTGCAGAACGTCCCGCACCCGCATTGGATTATAGGCCCAGTAGACACGGAATGGCGCCTGCAGAATCGGCAGCACAATCTGAAACTCCAAACCGGTCGAGGCGCGCACTTTCTGGGTCTCGTTGATCACCTGGATCTTCTCCTCGATCCCAGCTTGCGGGAACTCGCTGTTGAGGTCGTTGACGCGACCCGAGTTCAATCGAACCTGGTCCGTGAAAATGATCTTGTTGAAGCCGATATCGAAGAACGGCGCCACGATCAACGGACCGAACAATTTGATGCGGTACTCGCCGTTGAAGACGAAGCGCGTGTCGCCGCCCGGCTGTATGGGCCGATACACGGGAACTCTCGTCGTTACGGGCACTTGCTGCTCGATGCCGTTGACGATTTGCGATTGCGTTCGCACCGTGCCGTTGTCGTTTAGCAGCGGTACCGTGGCGCTGTCCGGGATCCACGCGACGGGGGTGACCTGGAACAGGCGGAAGCCGCGGATATCGTTCTCGCCGCCCATAAAGCTGCGCCGGAACGGCGGGGGCACGCTGCCGCCGTAGCCGGTCAGCAACGACGCAAGCACGCGCATCGCGATTACGTTGCGGCGCTTGGTGTGCGGCTTGAAGTACTTGAACTCAATCGTCGGTTGGATGAACTTCGTGTTGCCTCCGATGCCGGCCATCGACACGCTGGCGAATAAGCTCTTGCCGCGCGTCGGCGTGATCGGATGGTCCACCGTGTTGTGGAAGAAATTCGGCGTGATCTCCGACACCGTGATGCCTTCCAGCGAATTCGGTCCCGTAACGCCCTGGAAGTTCAAGTAGTTGAAATAGTTCGCCGTCGTATCGCCGAACGTCGAGATGTCCGATATCTGGAAGCTGTACGTCAAACCGAGCCGCGAAAAGCTGCGCTTCATCGGATAGCTCAGGAAGGTCGTGAACCCCGTACTGTTCTGGCGGTAGTCCAGAATATTGCCCTCGCCGAAGTAGCTGGTCAGATCCTGGCCCGAGAAGATCGACGCCTCACGCGCCGAGTTAAAGCTGAAGCGCCGCGAGAACACCGTGAAGCCCGCTTGGATCGGCCGATCGAACAGGTACGGCTCCGTGAATCCGAAACTCACGATTCGTTCCCGGCTGCCCAATTGCGTCGTGAAGCTTAGCGTCTCGCCCAATCCTAAGAAGTTATTCGTCGAGTAGCCGAAGCCGATAAAGCTACCGGCAAAACCCGATACGCCGCCGTTGAGGCTAACCGTATTCCGGCCCCGCTCCTTAACATCCAGCGTCAGGTCGACTAGGCCGTTCCGGGTGTCTCGCGAGATGTTCGTCGCCTTCTCTTCTTCCAACGGATCGAAGTAGCCCAGCTGATTCAGCCGCAGAATCGACAAGTCCCACAAACGCGTGTTGAACATGTCGCCTTCATCCAACAGCAACTCGCGGCGAATCACCTTGTCGCGCGTCGTATTATTGCCCGAGAAATTGATCCGGCGGACGAAGAACTGCTTGCCTTCGTCGACCGTCAAATTCAGATCGATCAGCGGCGGATCCTCGGCATCGCGGAACTCGAACGTCGGCTCGGCCACGAAGTCGATATAACCAAATTCGCCATAAAGCTTCTTTAGGTTTTCGAGGCCTGTGCGCAAGCTTTCGACGTTGAAGATCGCATTCTCTTCCATCTTGAAGACGGGCGTGAGAATGTCTTCCGGGCTGCGGAACAGGGCTACGTCCGTGAAGCTCAAGCGGCCGCGGCGATATTGGCGACCTTCTTCGACGAACACTTTGACGTTGGCCTTTTTCGCCTTCTTCTTCCAAATGAAGGGAATCGGCAGCAAGCGGCGGCCCGTTTGGTCTTCTATCGCCAACTCGTGCCTCGGGACCGAGGCGCGGAAAAACCCGTGGATCTGATACTCGTTGCGCATCAGTTCCTTGTCCGCCTCGAGCTTCTGAATGTCGAAGGTCTTGGCGAACAGGTTTTCGAAGAAAATACTCTTGGGGATGCCGACGGGCTTCAACGCCTTCTGGGCGCTCTTCAGTTGGCGATCGCTCAGGTACGTATTGCCCTCGATCTCCATCTTGCCCATCTTGACCTTCGGGCCTTCCTCGATCTGAAAGACGATCTCGACCGACGACGGCGGAATCTGGCGGACCTGCGGCGTAACGACCGCATACTGACGTCCGCGTTCGCCCAACAGTTCCCGCAGAACCACCAGCGCCCGCTGAACGACCGTTGGGTCGTAGCGGCTCTCCACCGACAGGCCCACGTTGCGCTCCGAGAACCGCTCTAGGATGTCCGACACGGTGGCCGACTTGTTGCCCTCATAGCGAATGGTGCGGACGATGCGCCGCTCGGTCACCACAAAGCGGACAATTTTGCCGACTTCGCCGTCCTCAACCTCTAATCGCAGATCGTCGAAATACCCGGTGTTCCATAGCACCATGTAGTCGCGCCGCAGCGCATCCAGGTTGTACGAATCGCCCTTCTTGGTAAAGATGCGGGCCATCAGACTGTCGCGCGGAATGCGCCGGGCGCCGCGGAACTCGACGTCCTCGATGAAGTCGCCCTTACCCGCCGGCTGATTGGGGTTTTCGACGTCGTTGAAAGGCGACGGCTGCTGGTTCGGATTCGTCGGCGTCACGTCCTCGAACGGTGACGCAGGAGCCTGCGGCGGCGCGTCGGCCGGAGCCTGCACGTCCTCAAAAGGCGATGCCTGCTGGTCCGGCGCGGCCTGGGCCAAGATGTAGACGACTCGACCGTCCTCCCGCTGAACGAGACGTTCAGTGAGCTGGATGTCCTGAGCGCAGAGCATCCCGGCAAGAACTAGGCAACCGGTGATAACCATCGCGCCGCGAGTAGCGGTGTTTCCCAACTTCAACTGCGCATCCTCTGTTTGATCTTGCGGCGGTTCGCCGGATGAAGGTCGTATGCCAAGGCTGTCTCGGGGATATTACGCACCGCCCCGTTAGGCGGTTTCACGGCGTTCCTTAGCCCCGACATCTCAGGATGCCTTGGCCCAAGAACACAATTGACTATTCTATCGAATGAGTCGTCCCTTTTGCGAAGGGTCTCTGCACAAGGGCTTCACTTCTCGAACGCGACCCGGAACTGCCCGTACCGTCCGTCGTAGTTCAGGCTGATGTGTTTTCGGTTCAGTTTCGGGTCCACCTGGAAGTACAGATACCCGCTCACGTCAGCGTCGCCGGCGTCCAGAGGCAACTCCAAACGCTCCAAGCGCCCATGTAAAGTCTGCTCCTGTTCGGGCTTAGGCAATTGCGGCGCCGTCTCCACAGACGACGGGGAGCCGCCCACCGGACCGCCCACCACGTTGGGAATCTGGCTTCCGATCCGCCGCGGCTGGCCTGTCGTGCCGGGCACGCCGCCCACGGGAATTCCGTCCGTGCTCTCGGAAAAAATTCCGCCGCCGGCCCGGCCCTCCCGTAAGGTTAGGATGTTCGAGCCCGCGATACGGTCAGGCGACTGGGCCGTTGACCTTTCATTTCCTTTGAACGAACGAAGCATGAAAGACTCGCGGTCTAACTTCACCTTCGTGCCGTACAGCGCCCGCAAACGAACTTCAACCAGGGTGAAATCTTCGTCGAGCCTGTCGCCCAGCAACCCCTCGATCTCGTCCAAGTCCTGGACCAAGCGAAACTCGAAGGCCACATCTTTTAGATCGGCCTTTCGCCAGACAGGCGCGTCGGCTCCAACTGCTGCTCCAATTAGGACGAACGCCAGCATCATTCGGTGCATCATCGTGTCTGCTCCGGCCCGCCTGGATTATCCCACACGCTCCCTGAAATGCCGCTGAGCTACCCTGGACCACAAGGGACCGAATGTGAAGCTTCTGACCAATCCTTCGATCGCGGCAGGTGCGGCCCTCGATCTCGTCGGGTTGGCGCTGGTCGTCTGGTCGCTGCCCGAAGGCGGCCTGCCGCTCGCCGCCGGCGTCGCCTGCCTATTGGCCGGGGCCGCGCTCATCACCCGCGCCTCCAGCCGGAATCTCAACCAAGCCGCATCTGCCCCGCAAGCCCCGGATTGGAAGCTCGACCCGGCGCTGCGCCAGCCCCTGCCCCGCTCCGTGCGGCTGCGGCCGCTGGGCTACGTCATCGCCGCCGCTTGGTTGATCTCGCTTGCGGCATTGGGCTGGTTCGCGGCCGACCGCGTTCTCGCTCTCAATCCTCCGATCCCCTCCCAATCGTTGATCGAGACTCAAGGGGTTTCCGCCGTCGCCGAAATCTACGAAAAGATCGAGCGTACGAATAGCCGCGGCGAACCGCGCTACTACCTCTACTACAGCTTCGAATACCCCAAGGGGTCGGAAGTGCGCGCCTCCACTTCCGTCACGAAACGTCTTTACGACCGTTACCAGGTCCAGGATGCGCTTGCACTAAAGCTGTTGCCGATGTCGCCCCCTGTCGTGTTCATTCCGGAACTCACCCAAAGCCCTTTCGCCCTACGCGGGCTGCTCGTCGGAGGAGTGGTCGCCGCACTCATGCTGCTCTTTGTGGATGCTCAGCGCCGTCGCCACAAACGCCTCGTGCGCACCGGGTTGCCGGTGGCGGGGACCGTTGAAGCTTTGCGTCGCAGGGGCGGTTCGCGCACCTATCAGGCCCGCTATCGCGTAGGCGGCAGCGACCACGTCGTACGCGCCGCCGAGCGCAATCCCAGTCGTCGCAATAACGACCAGGTCACCGTCTTGCACGATTCGGAAAAACCTTCCGATGCGGTTGTCTACGAGGGCGCCTTCTACAAGGCCGTCTGACGCCTAGGCGCCGTTCGAACGGCTGCCCACCAGGCTCAAGAACTCTTTGCGCGTAGCCGGATTGTCACGAAAATCACCCAACATCGAGCTGGTGATCGTCGCCGAGTGCTGCTTTTCCACGCCACGCATCATCATGCACAGGTGCCGCGCCTCGCACACCACGCCCACGCCGATCGGATCGACCGCCTTCTGGATCGTCTCGGCGACCTGATGCGTCAGCCGCTCCTGCACCTGCAATCGCTTGGCAAACATATCCGCCACGCGGGCCACCTTGCTCAGCCCGATCACTTTGTTTCGCGGAATGTATGCGATGTGCATCTTGCCGAAGAACGGCAGCAGATGGTGTTCGCACAATGAGAAGATCTCGATGTCCTTGACGATCACCATTTCGTCATACGCGACGTCGAAGAGCGCATCGTTGAGCAACTCGTCGACGTTCATGTCGTAGCCGGCGGTCAGGTCGCGCCAGGCCGTCGCCACTCTTCGCGGCGTGCTGACAAGCCCGTCGCGCGCGGGGTCCTCGCCGATCTGTCCCAATAATTCGTGGACCAGTTCCTCCAAACGCGTATTATCCGGGCCGCCCCCTTGGGGCGGGGTCGGATGGAGGTCATCCGGTAGATGGTGTAGCGCCATTTTTAGAGACCCATCCTTAGCTCAAACGTATTGCGCCCTGTCTCCTGCAAGAGGATCTTCCGCAGGCTGGGCTCTCCGGCGGGAAAATGTTGCGGCCAGGCTGCGCTCAGCCAACCGCCGATCACTCTCGCCAAATTTTCCGTCGTCGGCGTCAAATTCGCAAATTCCTGGACAGCAGCGTTCATGTCCTTGCGGTCAATCCGCGGCAATACCGCCTCGTTGACGACGCGATCGACCGCTTCGCGATCTACGATCATTCCCGAGTCCGCCGCCGCTTCGCCCCCCACCGTGACGTGCAGCACATAATTGTGTCCGTGGCCGTAGGGGTTATTGCACTTGCCAAACAGGCGCTGATTCTCTTCTTCCGACAACGAATCCACATGCAGCCGGTGGGACGCACTGAAAGGATAAACGCGAGTCAGCTCCATCACGGCAGGCAACCCCGGGCCTAGGCGGCCTGCGCGGCTTCGGGTCCCGCGTAATCCACGTAGAGGTCGGCCGTTTCGTACAGCCGGATCGAATAGAGGCGCCGTCCCTCGCCGCGAATCGCCGGCTCCAGACGCTTCCAGGTTTCTTTTGCCAAATTTTCAACCGTAGGGATCACCTGATCGAACGGCGGCGCCTCATGATTGAGGTGCCGGTGGTCCCAAGGCTCGACGATCTCTTTGGTGATCATATCCTTGAGCTCTTTCAAATCCATGATCATCCCGTTAACCGGGTCCACATCGCCGGCGACAGTCACTTCAAGCACGTAGTTGTGCCCGTGCGTTTGGCTCTCGAGGCCGAACACTTCCGCGTTCTTTTCGTCGGACCAGTTCGGGTTGGCCAAGCGGTGCGATGCGGAAAATTCTGCCTTGCGCGTGATCAGGACCATTTGCGGCGGACGGCCTCTAAGGGCTAGATTGAGGACGAAGCTTCATTATGGCACTAAGCCGAAAATCCGCCGTTTCATTCGGCCTAACTCTTTTACTTGCAGGGGTTTTGATGTGGCGGGTGTCCCCTTATCTGCGGGTCTATAAGGTCGATGCCGGCGACCGTGCGCCGAGCTTCGAACTCGCCGGCGACAACGGCTCGGGCGCGCGCCTGGAAGACTACCGCGGCAAGTACGTTCTATTGAACTTTTGGGCGACTTGGTGCCCTCCCTGCATTCAGGAACTGCCGTCACTTAACACCTTGCACCAGGAGTTGGAATCGAATGGCCTGGTCGTCCTCGGCGTTAGCGTCGACGAAAACAAAGAGGCCTACGAGCAGTTTCTCACCCGCTACAACGTCACCTTCCCGACCGTGCGCGACCCGGAAATGACCGTCGCCAGCCTCTATGGGACCAACATGTACCCCGAGACCTACCTGATCGACCGCGACGGCCGCGTCGTTCGCAAGTACATCGGCGCCGAAAACTGGATGCGTCCCGAGATCGTCAACTATCTGCGTTCGCTGCTCTAGTTCTCGGTCTTGCCCATCATTTCCAGAAACGCCTGCGCCGCGTGCGACAGTTGCCGTTGCGCCGGATAAACCAGCCGCACCTTGCGTTCCATCTGGACTTCCTCGACTGGAATCATTTTCAGCTCCCGTGACGCCAACTCGTTCTCCACGCACATTCGTGGGATGAAGGTCACCCCCAAATTCTCGCGGACAACCAGCCGGATCGTGTCGATCGTCGGCAGCTCAATCTCAATATTCAGCGGTACGTGATGGCGCTGGAACGTCTCCACCAGCGAACGCCTGTAGGGCGACACCACGTTGTGAGCGATAAACACCTCGTCGCCCAATTCCTGGATGCCCACCTTCTTGCGCCGCGCCAGCCGATGCTCCGGCGACACGATAAACACGAGTGAATCGGTGTAGATGTCTACCAGCTTCAACCGAGCGTCGCCTGGGTCATAGCTGATCGCTCCCATCTCCAGCGAACCCCGCATCAGCTCATCCGGAATCTGGCTCGACAAGCTCCGCCGCAACTCCACCTTCATCTTCGGGTGCCGGCGGCGAAACGCTGTGACATGCTTCAGCAAATACAACGCCGCCGATTCGTTCACCCCAATCGTCAGCTTGCCGGCCTTGAGGTCCTGTAATTCCCCCAACACGACCCGCAGTTCGCTCTCCAACCCGTCAAACCGGTCGCAGTACTCCAGCACCAACCGGCCCGCATCAGTCAGCATTAGCTGCTTCGATGAACGGTCGATCAGCCGCACTCCCAGGTCCGTCTCCAGCCGCTTCAGCGCCAGCGAGATCGCCGGCTGGGTGCGCAACAGCTTCTGCCCCGCCCTCGAAAAGCTGCCTTCGCGGGCAATCATGCGGAACGTATCGAGGAGTGCTAGATCCATATCGGCCTCAATGATTATCTCTACTTATGCAAACCCCAACAACAATAAATTTGCATTATGCGTCGCGGCCTGGTCTACTGAGGCGCATAAGCCTATGTCCGACCGTGTTTACATCTTCGACACTACCTTGCGCGACGGCGAGCAGTCCCCCGGCTGCTCCATGAACACCGCCGAAAAGCTGCTGGTGGCCCGCACGCTCGTTGATTTGGGCGTCGATATCCTCGAAGCTGGCTTCCCCATCGCCTCCGACGGCGACTTCGAGGCCGTCCGCAAGGTCGGCGCCGAGTTCCCCGAGGTACGCGTAGCAGCGCTCGCCCGCACCGTACAAAAAGACATCGAGCGCGCCGCCAAGTCTCTCGAGGGCGTCAAGAATCCCCGCATCCACTGCTTCATCGCCACCAGCGAAATCCATCTCAAGTACAAGTTCAACAAGACGCAGGACGAGATCCTCGAACAAGCCGTCCGCGGCGTGGAACTTGCCAAGAAGTACGTCGACGACGTCGAGTGGTCCGCCGAAGACGGCTCGCGCACCGAAATCGGCTACCTGCGGCGCATATCCAAAGCCTGCGTCGACGCCGGGGCCACGACAATCAACATCCCCGACACCGTCGGCTACTGCACGCCCGAGCACTACGCCGAGATCATCGGGGCCATCGTCGACGAAGTCGGCGATCGGGCCATCGTCAGCGTCCACACGCACGACGACCTCGGTCTAGCCACCGCCAACGCCCTGGCCGCTCTGCATGCCGGCGCGCGGCAGATCGAATGTGCCATGAACGGCATCGGCGAACGCGCCGGCAACTGCGCTCTCGAAGAAGTCGCGGTCATCATGAACGTCCGTAAGGACCGCCTACCCTTCCACACCAACATCCGCACCGAAGGCCTTTATGCCGCGAGCCAAGCGCTCGCATCAGTCATCACCTTCGGTCCGCAACCCAACAAGGCCATCGTCGGCCGCAACGCCTTCGCCCACGAGGCCGGCATCCACCAGGACGGCTACCTCAAGCACCGCTCCACCTACGAAATCATGGAGCCCGCCTCGGTCGGCGTACCCGCCACCAGCCTGGTCCTCGGCAAGCACTCCGGCCGCCACGCCCTGCACCAACGCATTGTCGACCTCGGCTACGGCGATCTCGGCGCGGACGATACCAGCAAGGTCTACGAGGCCTTCACCACCATGGCCGACACCCGCAAGGGCGTGCTCGACGAAGACATCTCCAGACTGCTCGAACAGATGGGTTACAGCAAGGTCGGCGAACCCGCCGCCGTGCGCTAAGCTAGCGGGCGCTATGCGCGCCCTCATTCTGCTCTTTTTCCTCTGTTCGGCACTCCCGGCTCAAGAAGGCAAGATTCGTCTGTGGCTGCGCGGCGACGACTTCGGCTACACCCACGCTTCGAATATGGCCATGGGAAAGGCCTTCGACGAAGGCTTCATGTCTTCCGCAAGCCTGCTCGTTCCCGGCCCCTGGTTCAGCGAATCCGCCTCTATGGCCATGGCCCATCCTGACTGGAACTTCGGCGTCCACCTGACCATCACCAGCGAATGGAATGTGCTGCGTTGGCGGCCTATCTCCCCGATCAGCGAAGTTCCTTCGCTTGTGGCCACCGACGGCTATCTGCATACTTCCGGTTATCGTCCCGGTCCGGCCGATCCAGCCGGACTGCGAGCGACCCACTTGCCCAACCTCTCCGAAGTCGAAAAGGAATTCCGCGCCCAAATCGCCCGCGCCAAGGCCTACGGCGTCCAGGTCGCCTACGTCGATTGCCACATGGGTATGGCCTGCCGCGAAGACATGCTGCCCATTACCCTGAAACTCGCCGCCGAGAGCTGCATCCCTGTCGCCGGCGCCGAGTCCTTCGCCGGCATGCAGAACATCAGCCTCGCCTGGGACCAGCGAACCCCCGAAGAAGGCCGCCGCCTGCTCGAAGCCGAACTGCGCAAGCTCACCCCGGGCCTTTGGATGTACGTCGCCCACCCCGCCGTCGACACCCCTGAACTCCGCGCCGTCGACACCACCTCCGGCGAACGCTGGGCCCGTCAACGCAGCTCCGTCCTAGCCCTGTGGACCGACCCCGAGATCCGCCGCCTCATCAACGACCTCGGCATCGAACTTGTCGGCCCCCGCGACCTCTTCGACTACCAAGCCTGTGCGCCGAGATAGTTCCCCCAATCAGGCCGACCGGTCTGCAGCCCGGATGTCAATTTGAATTGACTCCGAGTAAGCGCCGCTGCCTCCTGGAAGAAGAGTGTTCGAGTGCTTTCATGCAGCTTGGTCACCGTCGTCCAACTCGGACATAATGACCGAATACTGGTGGAGCCCTTAAGTGCTCCGGTAGCCAGTTACCAAGATGGACCCGCGCGACCATTTGACAAACAGACGATTCGCCGGCATCAGGCGTGATTTGCCTACCGGGCTTCTGGTTGTGCTCAGTGCGCTGTCGGGAGCTTTGCTGGCTTGCAGCGGACCGCCGCCCGAGAGGGCTCCGAACGTCGTGTACGTTCAGAGCGACACCCATCGCTGGGGCGCAATGTCGTTTACTCAGACTCCGCAGGTCCAAACGCCGGCGATGGAGCGACTGAAGACGGAGGGCGTCTCGCTGCAGCGCTACTACGTCAATCTACCCCTCTGTACGCCCTACCGTGCGCTCATGATGACAGGGCACTGGCCTTATCAGCAGGGCTTGATGGCAAACCACATGCACCTTGCCGAGCGAGTTGACATGCCCGAAGGCAAGCAGACGCGCGGCACGATGAGCTGGGCCTTCAAGGATGCCGGATACCGCACAGGGCATTTTGGCAAATGGCACCTGGGCGGCAGTGACGCTCGCCCATTCGGCTTCGATCGCTCAATTGTCTGGAACGATACCAACAACCACAGAAGGAACCCCTACATCGTCGATGGCGGCGAGCCGCAGATCTGGACAGGCGAATCGAATGCCGCCGCGATGACCGAACAGGCGCTCGAGTGGATCGGACAAGTCTCGCAAGACCCTGCTCCCTTCTTTGCGGTGATCTCGCTCAACCCCCCGCATGGCCCGTTTGATGACGCGCCCGAAGAGAAAAAGGCGTTGTATCCGAGCGAGAAGGAGTTGCCCTTTCATCCGCTTGACGAGATTCGCGATTTCGATCAGCACCGTGACTACCACGCGCTTGTCAGCGGCATCGATGACGACCTAGCGCGAGTGATGACACGGCTCGACGAGCTGGGAATCGCAGAGGATACGATCCTCATCTACACCTCCGACCATGGCGCAATGACGGGGATCGACGGCGTCGCCTACGGACAGAAGCGACACCCCAACGACGAGTCAGCGCGCGTGCCCTTCCTGATCCGCTGGCCGGGTCGGCTGCCGGCAGATGCGGTGATCGACAGGCCGACCTCGACCATCGACGTCTTCCCGACGCTGGCCTCGCTCGCCGGGCTTGAGGGTCGACTGGCAGAAGCTGGAACGCCGCAGGCGTCTGAATCCGCAGATTACATCGCATCGCTCCCCGGGACCGATCTTGCGCCGCTGCTGCGGGGCCAGCCGGACGCCGCCAAGCCTGGTCCAGTTTATATGGCGCACCCTTCGAACATGAACAACCGCGGCAGCCGCCACGAGATCATCTGGCGGGCGATCGTGACAGACGATTACACATACGCCGTGACGGATCGGGGCGAGCACCGGCTGTGGAAGAACGGTAATGGCTACCAGGACAAGAACCTGTTGACCAATCCCGCCTATCTCGACGTTCGCAAAAGGCTCTGGGGACAGCTGAACGAGCTGATGGACAAGGCCGAGAGACCCTACTATGACGCTTGGTTCGCGAGGATGTCCGTGAGCGAGATCCAAGCCTGGAATTCCGAGCATGGCTTCGGCGAGGACAATCCCGACCGGCAAGTCGGACGCTCTTCGGTATTCGATCTGTCGATATCGCGGCCCGAGTGAACGCCCGAATCGAGCCTCCGCGAGGAGTCTCGCCTGCTGCATCTGGATGACTGGCGGCGGTCCTCGCAGGTGTTGAGAGCCCCTGGCCCCGAACCCAATCGCCCTCGAATGGAGATTCCATTCGACCACCGTGACCCGCCTCAATATCCGTCAATCGCCAAACCCGCCTGGGGTGCTTCTGCTGTGGCCTTCCGGGCCCGCAGGAGCAACGTCGACTCAGCGAAGCTGTCGAAGTTCAACTGCCAGGTATGGCTAGGCCAGCGGTATTCAACGGACTTCTCCAACGGGTCGTAAACAGCGGTGTAGAGGGTGCCGAAGCCTTCGGCCCATCGCGTGTTGTAGAGCGGTGATTCGAGGAATTGGTCGGCGAACCGTCCTCGGTTCAGTGTCGGCGAATCGAGCTGTTCTCGGAGGTACTGCTCCCGTCCCACACTGTCAGTAACCTCTGCGTGGCGAGCCCATTCGACCTCGCTCTGATGGTTCGTCGCCGCGGCGCTATTGGCGAAGAGCGTCTCACGGCCAGGGTAAACATGTGCGTTGATGAATCGGCCGGAGGGGTCGACGGCCATGACGTTGTAGGCCATGTGAGACGGCACGCGCATCAACACCGCACGGGCCTCATCGACATCCTTACAAAACTCCAGGATGTATCGCAGGACGAGCGGGATGCCAAAACCGTCGCCGACGGTTTGGCTGCCGCCGAAAGCCAAGGAGACGACCAACCCATACTCATTCATCCCGTCGAGAGCGCCCCAGAGACAGTCCGTCTGCACGATCGTCTTGACCCCGTGCCACTTGCTCAGCAGGATCGTGCCCTCGCAGTGAAGGGGATGGTAATCGTAGTTGCGGGCAAGAAGAGGGCATGGATCGCGCGTCCAAACCGCCTGCGAACACCCGCTCATGTAGGGTGTCGGGCGGTAAAGACTGAGCATGCGCGCCTCCTGATCGCCGCCCCCCACGAGGTCACACAGGCGGCCCCACAAGGGCAGCAACTCGGGCATGTACTGCTCAAGCGCTCGACGGCAACTGACGTATCCCGGCCGAGCGCCCTCGCCTTCCCGCAAAAACCAGGCGCGCATGTCCGGCCAGAGACGTTCAAAGCGTCGCTGGGTGTGCTTGCCCGGCTGCATTTCGCTGACGCTGCGGAAGCGGAGGTGCATGAGCGGGCTAAAGGAGCTTAAAGCCAGCGACTTCCGCGACGCGCTCAGCCGCGGTCGTTTCGGTAGCCTGCAGAGGGCGTGCGCGGTACTGGTTACGAATCCCGTGAATCCAGGCTTTAGCGCGGTCAGTGAGTTGGAAGTCGTCCGTCATGAGGCGGCCTGGCGTGACGAGGATGCCGAGATCGGCGCCTTCATAAAAGTAGTCCCCGACGTCGGAGATACGCAGCCAGAAGGCTTCGCTCTCGTCTTCCACGGTGCGGCGATGAGTCTGGGTGCGCCGGAACTCCGTGGTTCCATCCTCGTGAAGCTTCCAGATTCCGGTACGTGGAGCCTCGTTGATGAACTCCACCGTATCGCGAGTATGTTTGACGACGAGTTGCGACCAGGAATCGACGTTGTCTGGGTCCGCCCAGCGCTCATTCAGCTCTTCCACATCCAGTTCAAAGTCGACGCCCGAAAACTCTAGCAAGTGGAACAAGAACAGCGGAGCATCGGCTTGCGCGAAGGAGGCGAGGTTGGTCATTGAACTGGCGCCGGTGATGCGGGGATTCACTTCGCCGAGATACAGTTCGCCGGAATCCTCGTCGAGCAAGTAATCGACCTCGAAGTAGCCGCGGTAACCACGCTTGCGAAGCGCCTCGCCGAACTGGAACGTGTACTCGCGGGCCTTTCGCCGCTGATCTGCCGAGAAGGCCCCGGCGAAGACCTCGTTGCCGCACCAGCCGCCTTTGTAGGGCGTTAGTTCCTTGAATCCCACCAGCTCGGTCATCAGCGGACCAACGATGGTTCCGTGGCGCGTCACACAAGCCTCAAGCGCCGAGCCGCGGGGCTTGATCCATTTCATGATCTTGACTTCCCGCTCTTTCTCGATCTCTTCGGCGTGTTTCTGATAGTCCTCTTTCGAGGCGATAAAGAACGTCGTGTGTCCGGAGTCGCCGAAAGCGGATTGAATCACGACGCGGTCGCCAAGCCCGGCCTTCTGGGCCAACTCGCGCATCTTCTCGTAGCTCTCGACCTTGCCGAGCCAGTTGGGCACGCTAGGCACGCCTGCTTCATCGCCGATGCGGGTGGTCTCGATCTTGTTGTCGACGGCCTCGCGCAACGCAGCCGGCGGGAAGCAGACTTCAAGACCCAACTCTTTGGCTAGTTCTTCGGTTCGCTCGTCGAACATGAGGAAGACCACGCGACCGCCTGGACCACGAGACTTGATGTAATCGACGATCTCTTTGTGCTCAAGCAGATAGTTGTTGATCTCTTCGATGGAATTGAAGACTTGATCGGTTTTCTGCGACGGCGTGATGACGTTGGGGTGCGCTCCGTCAAAGCAGTCGATGTAGCTGATGAACTTGAAGTTCCGAACCCACTCGTCCATGCCCAGCAAGTTGAAGTTCGTCGCGGAGACGAAGTAGGTCGGCGTGGTGTTCTGGTAGAAGTAGCGTCTGATGTCGGAAATGCCGTGCAGTGTCTTCATAGGAATCCTTTTCTTGGTTGGGCAGTCGGTTCATGACGGAGCGAGCGCATCCAGAGCGCTCTGCCGGAACACGTGCAGACCGAACTGCGGGTTGTATCCGTGAATTTCTTTCACGTCGAGGGCCTTAAGGTAGCTCAAGATCCCCTCGCTGATGACTTGACCCGGGACGAGAACGGGGAAGCCGGGCGGGTATGGCGTCACGAAGGTGGCCGAGACGACCTCGCGGCCCTCGGCCATCGCTTGCGCGACTGTACCGTCCATCATGAGGTACTCGCACTTTTCTTCGTCGTAGGCCAAGAAGAACGCCGTGCGCAGATCACCTTCCGGCGTGTCGCCGGTTGGATCGGGCCGAAAGGCTTTATGGAAACGGCTGAATAGAGGCAGCGGCGGGAGCTGCTTGGTGAGCCTGTCGACGCTCTGATCGAATAGACGTTGCTCCATCGGGCTGCACTCTTCGGCTTCTTCATCCAACTCGCTCGCGAGCTTGCCCAGCACTTCGAGCAGGTAGGCAATTGCTCCTCGCGTGGTGCCGATGTTGAGCATGAATAGGACCGTATTGCGAGAAGTCTTGTTGATCTGGATGTCGAAGCGGTCCATCAGGATCCTACGGAACACGTCGCCTTCGAGTCCGGCTCCTCCGACTTCCACCGTTACTCGCTGCGGGTCCAAGGCGAACTCATCGTCGCGCCAGGCATGCTCCATGCGCGTGAAACCCGTATCGGGGCTATAGAATTGATCCAAACCGGAAGAGCGATACTCGGCCGGAATGATGTCTCTGACCCGCAGCAGTTTAAACCAGCGATTGAGCTGCGGATTGTCTTCGATACGCTCCCGCAGGGACATCGCCAACTCAACCGCCTTCTTGACGAATTCGTAGCCCTCAAGTTCTACCTGACGGCGTCCGACGTCGAGCGAAGCCAGAATCTGGTAGTTCGGGGAGGTTGAGGTGTGCGTCATATACGCTTCCTCGAAAGCGCCCTCTGACTTGCGCGCGAAGTCTTGGTCGTAGACGTGAATGACCGACCCCTGGCGGAATGACGTGAGCGTTTTGTGCGTGGACTGTGTGACGTACACGCGCACCCGCGCCTTGCTGGGGTCCGGCATTAACTCCTGGTCAAGCCAGGTCGCGTCATCCTCGGGATCGAGGGCGGAGAAAGTCTCTTCCCATGCGGCGTATTCTTTCGCGTAAGAGTCGCTCTTCAGTAGTCGACGGAGACGGCCTGCGGCCCACATGCCTGTGCGTCGGCGATATGCAGGCGCGAAACGGGCAAACGCAAACCATGCCTCATCCCAGACAAAAACCATGTCTGGCTTAATCGCTAGAACTTCGCGCATGACCCGCAGCGGGTTATAGACAACGCCGTCAAAGGTGCAATTCGTCAGCAGCAGCAGGCGAACTTGGTCCAGCTTTCCGGCTCTCTTGAGCTTGAGCAGGTTTTCTTTGATGAGCCGAAGCGGCACACCGCCGTACATGGTGTATCGCGGAAGCGGGTAGGGGTCCAGATAGACCGGTAAAGCGCCGCTCAGCAGAATCGCGTAGGGGTGCGATTTGTGGCAGTCGTGAGAGACGAGCACGATGTCGCCGGGTTGGCACAGCGCCTGCATGACGATCTTGTTGGCGGTTGAAGTGCCATTCGTCACGAAGTAGCTCTGGCGTGCGCCGTAAGCTCGGGCGAGCTTGATTTGAGCCTCTTTGATAGGGCCGGTCGGTTGCAGCAAAGAGTCCAGTCCGCCGGTCGTGGACGACGTTTCGGCCAGGAAGATATTGCGACCGTAGAAGTCGCCCATATCTTTAATCCAATGAGACTTGGCGATTGTCTTGCCGCGGGAGATCGGCAAGGCATGAAAGACGCCGGTGGGCTTTGCACTATAGTCTTTTAGAGCCGTAAAGAACGGCGTGTCGTAGCGCGAATCAATGCCTTTGAGGATGCTGAGGTGTAACTCCAGGTAGTCCTCGGCAAGATAGAACATGCGATCAAAGATCCCTCCCGAGCGGGCGACGATATTCTCCACCGAATCGTCCGTAACCAGGAAGAGATTGAGCTCGGGTCGCAGTTCCTTGAGCACATTGGCCAACTCGACATAACCGTCGTCATCGCAGTCTGCCAGCAAGCCCGGGTCAGCTTGATCGAGGTAGGCTCGTAGTTCTGGAATCTTGGCCTGCGAGCGGGCGTCGAAGCCATACCGCAGCAAGCAACACTGAATGTTGTGATTGAAAAGCGTCGCGATAACGGCGTCTTCACAACTGGGAACCACCACAATGTCGTAGATGAAGGCATCGTCATCCCGTCGCAAGGCCAGCAAGCTTGTCCGCAGCTCGTCTTCCTCTCGGGGGGACAATCGATCGACAACGAGGAGTTCGAAATAAGGTCGTTTTTCAATGACGACCGCCCGGTCTTCATCGATTACCTTCTGAGCGGCCTCGTGCTCCTCAATCTCGCGAAAGATGTCGCTTTGATCGCGGCGGCGGTAAGCATCGTTATCGAGCAAGCGCGCGATGCGGTCCACGTCGAGCTTCAACGACTGATTCCAGCCGCGCTTCAGAGCGGTCCGAAGCTTCTTTACCGTGCGATCACCAGGGAAGGCCCAGTAGTTTTCGACTCCCTCGAGCACCTCCAGGGTGTTGGCCACAGTCTGGTTGAGGTCCGCTGTCTTCTCGCTATCCGGCTCCTTTTGTTGCGCGAGTTTCGCTACGACGACCTTCAACTCGTTCCAAGCGTCGGTGCGAAACTGCGAAGCGTCGTAGTAGGCACGAAAAGCCTTCTCGCCTAACAATTTTCGCTTTTCCCTAAACGTCATTCCGTCTCCCTCTTCTTCAGGCCTGCCGTCGAGCCTCGGTGGGGTTTGCTCAGGGGCCCCAACGAATCGAAATAGCCCCCGACGGTGGGGTTGTCGCCGTAGACGGGAAAGCGCACGTTCCTGTCGCGGAAGCTCTTAAGCGGCTGGCCTAGGCCGCGAAGGCCGACTTCTCGGCTGCGCCGGACGCGGTCGAGGTCGATCTCAATCGGGATCATCTCTTCGGCGTGACCGGCTTGATACTGCACATCTCCGTAAGGGCCGACAATAATGGACCGCCCGTTGCCGCCATCTCCTGAGCCGTTGATGTCGAACATGAAGCACTGTTGCTGCGCGGCCGTCGCGCGTACAATCGACAACTCAACTTCGCGGTCTATGGTGCCTGTCAGCGTCGGATGCAACAAGACTTCGGCGCCCATCGCAGCCAATGTGCGAGAGGTTTCGGGGAACCACATGTCGTAGCAGATCGACACACCGAAACGGCCCACTTCCGGGACGTCGAACACCAAAAACTCATCGCCGGCCGTGACATCCAACTCGTAGGGCCGGAACGGAAAGATCTTGCGATAGCGCCCGACAACCTCGCCTTCAGGATTGATGACTGAGGCCGTGTTGTAGACGTGCTCGCCGTCGCGCTCGAATAGAGTGCCCGGAAGCAGCCAAATGCCGTGACGAGCAGCCATGTCGCGGAACTCGTCTTCCGCCGGCCCAGGGAGCCGCTGCGCGCGCTTGGTCGAGGGACCGAAGGCGGCCAACTCGCTGAAGACCACCATCTGTACCCAAGGGTAGATGTGCATCAATAGATCGAGTCGCGCCTTCATGTAGGCCACGTTGTCGTGAACAGCCGATACGTGGAGCTGCATGCCTGCAATGGCGAACGGCGTCATTCAGTGGTTCCCCTAGATGCTTCCAATACACATTCTTCAATTACGTCGAGAGCACGATCTAGGTCCGCGTCCGAGATCACCAGCGGCGATAAGGTGCGGATCGTATTGCCGTGTGCGCCCGAAGGCAGCGCCAACACGCCTTTCTCGCGGGCAAGGCTGAGGGCCTTCGCCACTACCGGGCCCGCTGGTTTGGTCGGGTCGCGGTTGTAGCTGAACTCCATGCCGATCATCGCGCCCAAACCGCGCACATTGCCGATCACGTCAACCTTCGCCTTGAGGGCCTCGAAACGGGCTCGAATCTTATTGCCGATCACTGTGGCTCGCGCGTTTAGGTCTTGCTTCTCCATCACGCGGATGGTGGCTAGCGCAGCGGCGCAGGCGACTGGATTACCGCCGTAGGTGCCGCCGATCGT
This sequence comes from uncultured Acidobacteriota bacterium, assembly GCA_963805925.1. GTDB lineage: Bacteria > Acidobacteriota > Terriglobia > Bryobacterales > UBA6623 > CAMPKL01. Next base: position 422,638 of record CAWDWB010000007.1, on the reverse strand, counting down.
ACCAGGGCGGGCGGCATCCATGATTTCGGCGCGCCCGATCACGGCGCTAATCGGCATGCCGCTGCCCATGGACTTGGCCCAAGTCGAAAGGTCGGGCACGACGTCATAGTGTTCGTAGGCAGCCCAGCGCCCGGTGCGGCAGAAGCCTGATTGGACCTCGTCGAGGATGAGCAGGATGTTGTGCTCCGTGCAGATTTGTCGTAAGCCCTGCAGATAACGTTTGGGGACCGGCGCGAAACCGCCTTCGCCCTGCACGACTTCAAGAATCACCGCGGCGACATGTTCCGCCGGCGCATACATGCTGAAGGCTTCGACAAACTTGGCCAGCTCGCGATCGGAGAAATCCTGCTCAGAGAGCCCATCGTTGAAGTGGTAGTAGTTGGGGAAGTCGAGCCGATAGACCTCCGGGGCGAACGGACCGCAACCGAGCTTGTAGGCAGTTTTCGACGTCAACGACATGCCCATCATCGTGCGCCCGTGGAATGAGCCCGAATAGCAGAAAACGGCGCTCTTGCCGGTGGCTTGACGGGCAATCTTGACGGCGTTTTCAACCGCTTCGGCGCCCGAATTCACCAACATCGTCTTGGTGTGATCGCCGTGCGGCAGCAGAGCGTTTAGCTTCTCGCACAGCTCCACATACGGCTCGTAGGTGGCAACGTGAATGGACGCGTGCAGCAGTTTCGCAGCCTGTTCCTGGATCGCTTGGACGACTTCCGGGGGACAATGACCGGCATTCACAACGCCGATTCCACCCGCAAAATCGATGAATTCCCTGCCGTCGGCGTCCGTTAGCCGAGCGCCCGAACCGGAGACCGCGGAGGTTTCCCCCGCAAAGCTGCCTACCCCCCGTGGAACAGCATTCTTGCGACGTTCGAGGAGGCGCGCGGTGTTGTTCATTAGTGACATGTTAACTGGTTGACATCCAAGGGCTCTAGCAGCACCCTTCCTACGGCCCCCATGACACATGCTTGATCTCGGTGCATTCGTGCATCACGTAGCGACCGCCTTCACGGTCGATCCCAGAGCATACCAGGCCGTCTAGCAGCGTCGTGCCATGGACGGTAAGGGCTCATGTGGAGGGCCGCTGCGGTCGTCCGGCCCGATATCGTTGTCCTGACCTCAGTTGCAGGGGAACATGCCGAAAACTTCTTGAGCCTTGAGGCGACGGCGAAAGAAAAGGAACGTTTGGTCGGCAGTCTCAGCCCACAGGGTCGCAGCACCCAACTAGGACGAGCGCAATGGGGCATGGTCGACGCGCTAGCCGTTCCATCCCAAGTAGCTTCCGACAAGTCGCATTCGGGCCGCGATTCCTTCTGAGCCAGGGCCCAAAAACGCCGACGGAACGCCTCTAACCCGGGCCTGCGCAACAACGCCCGCCCCGTCTCGCCTCCCAAAGAGCGAAAATACTGAAGTGGCGCGCCAAACGTTCAACCCGGACGAGCGTCTAACTCATTGAACCGGCAAGACCACGTGGAATTGGCCGATGCGGAATCGATCGGGCTCAGCACCCAGCCTGAGTCAGCCGCTCCCAGCGAAACTGCGCTGATTGAAGCGGCCCAGAAGAAGGACCCAGCCGCCTTCGAGGAGTTGGTGCGCCTGTATGAGCGCTCAGTCCTGCGGCTGGCGATGAATATGTTGCGCTCCCCGGAGGACGCGCGAGATGCCTATCAGGAAGCTTTTCTTAAGGCCTATCGGAAGCTCGATACTTTCCGCTTCCAGTGCAGCTTCCACACCTGGCTCTACCGGATTACGACCAATGTCTGTTTGGACCAGCTACGGCGCAAGGGAGTCCGCAAGGAAGTCGGCGTCGACGACCGCGACGACGCCCGGGGCCTCAACCCCTTGCAAGCCGCTCAAGAACCGCGCGTCGAAGGCAACCCCGACCGCGCCTTTGAAGGACAAGCGCTGGCCGACCGAATCGAGACCGCTCTGGAACAACTTTCCCCCAATGAGCGCGTCGTCTTTGAACTGCGCCACTACGACGGCATGCGGCTGCGCGCCATCGGCGAGGCCGTCGGAATCAGCGAAGAAGCAGCCAAGAACAGTCTGTTCCGGGCGACTCACAAGTTACGAGCCGCTCTGCAGGATGCGAGGGCCTAGATGAGCGAAGACATCAGAAACCGAGTCGGTCTTTATCTCTACGGCGAGTTGTCGGCCGAAGACGAGACGCAATTTGAGGAAGAGTTGGGGCGTTCGGCGACCCTTGCGGCTGTCGTCGAAGAGGAACGTCTGCTCATCGAAACGCTGCGTCAGCGCGAGACGCTTGATTTTAGTCCCGCCGAAATCGCCGATTGCCGCATGGACCTGATGCGGGCGATTCGCCAAGAGGCCATCGTCGCCCAGCAGCAATCCTGGGGCGCCCGCTTGCGCTCCATCTTCACTCCGTCCGCGCCCAACCTGGCCTGGCAAGGCGCCCTGGCGATGCTGTTCGTCGCCGCCGGCTTCTGGGGCGGACGCGCCACCCAGCAATTCCGCATGGCCTTCTCCGACCAGCCGCCTGTCGCTGAGCAAAGTGCGCTTCCCAAAGACGGCGCCGCGCTCGCTTCCTACGAAGACATCCCCGACGTGCGTTCCGTCTCCACCGGTCCCGGTTCGTCCTCGGTGGAAATCGTCGTCGAAGAACGTCGCACCATCCGCGGCAACTCCAACGACCCGCAAATCCAAGCGCTACTGATCGCCATGTCGCGCAGTTCCAACTCCGGCCGGCGGCTGGACATGATCGATCTGCTGCGCCAACGCGCCGATGACCCGCAAGTGCGCGGAGCGCTGGTCAAAGCCATGCTCGAAGACGAAAACGGCGGCGCCCGTTTGAAGGCTCTCGAAGCGTTGGCCCCCTACAAGGAAGACATGGACGTCCGTCACGCGCTGATGAAGACCCTGCGCAATGACTCGAACCCCGGCATGCGCGTCAACGCCATCGAATTGCTGACTGCTCACCCCGACCGCGAACTGGTCGAGGTGCTGCAAGACGTCGTGCGTGATGAGCCGAACAGCTACGTGCGCCTGCGCTCCGAACAAACGTTAGCCGAACTCAATGCGTCCATTGGGTTGTACTGAGGAATTCGATTTTGCTGCAAGCGACAAGAAGACTTCAGAGTGCGGCCTGTTTCCTCGCCGTCCTAGCCGCGCCGCTGGGCGCCCAGACGACGGGCGGGCCGATCGTGAAAGACGGCGGCTATTTCACCCAGACCTATCAGGGCGAAGTCGCCGGCAGACCGCGTTTGCGCATCAGCGCTCTGGGTGAAATCACCGTTCGCGGCTCCGATACGCAAACCGTCGCTTACCGAATTCTCTTGAAAGTCCGGGCGAGCAACGAACAAGAAGCGCGCCAATATTTCCAGCAAGCGCAAGCGGGAGCTGCCAGCAGCGCCGACACCACCACACTGGGTATCGGCGAAGTCAACTGCGGTCGTTGCAGCATGCGCGCCGAGATCGAAATGACCGTCCCGCAGACCATCACTGATGCAGTGATCGTCACCCGTGGCGGCGAACTCGATGTCAGCGATATTCGCGGTCGGGTCAACGCCGACTCTGCCGGCGGCGCCATCACTCTCGACCGGATCGGCGGCGACGTATTGGTCACCACCGGAGGCGGCAACATTGAACTCGGCGCTATCGGCAAAAACGTGCGCTGCGAAACAGCCGGCGGCTCCATTGCGCTGACCTCTTCCGGAGGCGACGCCGTTCTCAATTCCGCCGGCGGCGGCATCCGCGTCGGCAACGTTCGCGGCCGTTTGCAGGCGGAAACCGTCGGCGGCAACATCGAAGCGAAGTTTGTCGGCGGCAAAATCGCCGCAGCGACCTCCGGCGGCTCCATCGTCGTCGGCGAAGCAGGCGGCGAAGTCACCCTCGATACCGCCGGCGGAGCCATTCGCGTCGCCCGCGCTCCGGCCGGCATCCACGCCGAAACCGCATCCGGCGACATCCAACTCAACGACGTCGCCGGACGCGTTTACGCTCTCAGCGCCGCCGGTAACGTGCAGGCCTATTTCATTTCTGACCGCCAGATGATGGATTCGCTCATCGAGACGAACGCCGGCTCCATTGTGCTTTTCTTGCCTGCGGACATGCGCGTCACCATCGACGCCATGGTCGACTTCGCCAGAAACCTGCAGCGCATCGAGAGCGACTTCCCTGACATTCAGGTCACTCGCGGAGACAGCTTCGGCGGCGTCCAAGCCGCCGGCCAATTGAACGGCGGCGGTCCTCTTCTGCGAGTCCGCAACACAAGCGGCCGGATCTACATTCGCCGCAGGGAGTAGCTTCGGATGACGCTGCACACTTGCATCGCCCAAGCGACCTTATCGCTAGCATTGGCCGCCTCGCCGTTTACGTTGTACACCGCCGCCCAAGGCGCGCCGCCCCAGACGGCAGCCGGCTCGCAAAGTTGGTTGGGCGTCGGTATCATCGACCTGACTCCGGAGAAGGCTAGCCAGCTTAAGCTAGACAACATTCACGGCGTAGAGATCGCCCAAGTCGCCGAGGGCGGCCCGGCCCAAGAGGCTGGCCTCCAACGAGACGACGTCATCACCCGCTATCGCAATGAGCAAGTCCTCGGCGCCGAGCAGCTAGCCCGACTCGTGCACGAGACCCCCGGCGGACAGACCGTTCAACTCGAAATCTGGCGGGACGGCAAGAAGCGGGACGTCGATATCGTCGTCGAAACTCGCGGTTTGCCGACCTCCACCGATATCGCCGAGCAGTTCAAGCGCCAAGCCGGCCTCGGCTTCGACTTCCCCCGGGCCGTGACGGTGGTCCGCAATCGCTCGCTCGGCGTGGAACTGGAAGCCATCGAAGACCAGCTCGCCAAACACTTCGGCGTGAAGCAAGGCGTGCTCGTGCGCTCGGTGGAAGAAGGTTCCCCGGCCGCGAAAGCGGGCCTCGTCGCCGGAGACGTTATCGTCAGCGTCGCAGGCAACTCGGTTGAGGATGCCGCGGATATCCGGCGCGAAATGCATCGTGCCGCATCTTCTGTTGAGATCGGCATCGTGCGCAACCGCCGCGCCGCCAAAATAACGCTCGCCAGGGAAGAATCAGCAGGCGCCGCCTGGCCGCTCGCCGGCCACAACTAACGTTTGTCGGCCTTGTAGATGACCGTATGGCGTCCTGGGGCCATGCCTTCGGAAGTCGTCATCACGTCTTTGTTGTCGCGCAAGGTCAGGTGAATGATGCGCCGCTCCCGCGACGTCATCGGCTGGAAGTGGAACGGCCGCCCCGACTTGACTACCTTCTCTGCCGCCGCCTCGGCGCTCATGCGCAACTCTTCGATGCGCATGAGCCGATAGTCGTCGGCATCGAAGATTAAGCGGTAGCGGTCATCGTGCGAGATCTTGAGCGCCTCAAGCGTCAGGTGCTCCAACGCCAACAGCAGTTCGGCGCGGTGGTCCAACAGCAGGGGCAAATCGTCGCCGCTGAAATCGACGGTCAAGTCCGGGCTAATCAGCTCCGCCGAGTCCCCGCCTCCTTCGCGAATCTCGTAGTCGAGATCCAGCCCCGCCGTGTCCAGGACGGCGTCCAAGAACTCATCGATATCGTCGATGATCTTATCCAAATTCCAGGGTTGCACGGGCATGGGACGGACAGTAGGGCGGGTTCGCAGGGCGGAGGGTTACTTCTTTTTGCGGTTTGGCTTGCGGCCAGGAATCTCGATCTCGAGTTCCTCGCCCGGCATCTTGTTCAGCAACACCTGCTGACCCACGCCGACCAAATTCATCGTGAGCCAGTATATCACCAGCCCGGCCTGGAACCCGTAGAAGATAAAGCCCATCATCAAGGGCATGAATCTCATCATGCGCGCCTGTGCCGGGTCGACGCTCGGCATCGGCGTTAAGGTCTGCATCCAGAACTGCGTCGCCATCATCAACAGAGGCAGCACGTGAATCGAGGTGCCGCCGATGATCAGCCAATGCTCCGGCTGCGATAGATCGCTCACGAAAAGCCACTCGGCGCCGCGCATCTCGATCACCTGGGTCAGCAGGCTGTAAAAGCCATAGAAGACCGGCATCTGCAAGAGCATCGGGAAGCAGCCGCCGACAGGGTTGACGCCGTACTTCTTGTACAGCTCCATCGTCTCTTCTTGCTGACCCTGCTTCTTCGGGTCGCTCATCTTCAGACCCTTGTATTTCTCGTTGATCTGCTTAATCAACGGTTGGATCTGTTGCATGCGCTTCTGGGACTTATTGCCCTTCCACTTCAGCGGGAAGAGCGCGATATTGATCACGATCGTCACTAACACGATCGACCAACCCCAATTCGCAACCACGTTGGCATGCGTCCACTGCAGCATCAAGAACAGCGGCTCGGCGATGAATCCCGCCCAGCCGAAATTCACGATATCGCCCATTCGGCTATCCAGAGTGCGCAAGCCGTTTAGGCTCTTGGGACCGACGTATAACTCAAACTGGTTGCCCGTCGAAGAACCGATGGCCGTCGCCGCGAATATCTTCAATGCGTCCCGGTCGGGGACCAAAGGGTCGATCTCAATCGCCGCGGTTTCCACCTGCATGGGTTGAGCTTCTCTGGCCCGAAAGACGGCCGTGAAAAACAGGTCGTCGATGCCCGCAAACGGATACTCGCCCTGGTTCGTAATTCGGGCGTCCTCAGCAGCGGAAGCTTTGTTCCGCTCCAGTCCTTCCGCCGGATCCCAATAGAATACGGTGCTGTAGTTCTGGTCGTTTAAGTGAGCGGTATCGCCAAAACCGCCCGGCCACGCGATCAAGTGCATGCGCGGCGCGCCATTCTCCGTCAGGTCGGTTTCAACGTCCAGCTCATACCCTTCGCGGCGGAAACGAAACGTCTTGCGAACCTCGCGCACGCCGTCGGCGTAATGAAACTCGACAACCGCATCGCCCGTGCGCCGATCCGGGCCTTCATTCACTTCGTAGAGGGCGTCGTCCAAGCCGGGCACCGCCTCGCCGCCGCTCAACTGCAAGCGGAACGGATAGCCGTGCGCTTCAGCTCCGGCTTGATGGACCAGATCCAGCGGCTCGCCGCGAACGTCCTGATAGTCCTTCAACACCCAGCGCTTCACGACGCCGCCGCGATTGGAGAAGGTCACTTCGAAGGTGTCCGTCTCGACGACAATCTCGCGCTCAGCCTCGGCCTGCGCGGGAGCCGCTACTGGCTCGCCTTCCGCGGCCGCCGCTTCCGGGACTGCTGCGGCCGGCGCCATCTGCGGCGCCTCGGCTTGCTCGGCGGGAGCTTCTACCGCCTGCTCGGCCGGCTGTACCAAAGGCGAACCTTGCGGCTGATAGAAGTAGAAGTAGCCCATCATGGCTACCGCTGATAAAAGGGACGCCACCAGCAGGCGGCGTTGTACGAACTGTTCCTCGTTGTCAGGCATCAGGGACTGGGTCGAATCCGCCGCGCGCGAAAGGGCGGCATCGGATCAGGCGTTTAGCCGCCAGCCACGAGCCCTTCATCACGCCGTGGCGTTCAACTGCTTCTCTAGCGTACATCGAACAGGTCGGATAGAACTTGCAAGCAGACGGCAATATCGGCGAAAGAATACTCTTATACGCAACTAAGGCAAACAGCGCGATTCGCTGCCCCGGGTTAAGTCGTAGCCTCTCCCCCGATTCGTCTTGCCGCTTTTTCGAGTGCACGTTTCACTTCGGATTGTACCGCTGCGAAGTCCGCATCCCGCATCACCGGCCTGGCGTGAAATACCGCCTCGCTCCCCGTTGGGAACAAGTCCCAACAAAGACGAACCGCCTCGCGCAGCAACCGCTTCACCCGCACGCGCACCACCGCGCGTCCCACTTTCCGCGAAACCGTCAAGCCAAATCGGCCTGGCGCATCCGTGGAACTCTGCCGAATAAATAACGTGAACAGCCTTCCGGAAATCCGTTGACCTTCTTCGTAGACCTTTTGAAATTCCGCCCGCTTCCGCAACCGGCGGTGTTTCGGAAGTCCTTGATCAGTCGGCGGAACGGAGGAACGGTTTGCGTCGCGCGACGAACTATCGCTCGTCGCTGACGGTAAGGGCATGACGCCCCTTGCGGCGCCGATTCGCCAACACGCGGCGGCCTCCCGGTGTGCTCATGCGCACACGGAAGCCGTGAGTCTTGGACCGGCGGCGGCGATTAGGTTGAAACGTTCTCTTCGGCATGGCGACACAAAAATGACGTTGAGTCCCGGGAGGACCCCAACGCCGCTCTCCAATCAACAAGTCTATCAACGCCCGACGTAGGGGTCAACTTCGAATTACGTGCTCCAAACACTCCCCTAAGTCACTGAAGCGAAAGCGATACCCCAGCCGCTCCGCCTTCTTCGGCAACACCTTCTTACTCGACAGCAGTTCGGTCGAAAACCCACCCAGCGCCAACTTGAGCGCGAACGCCGGGGCCGGCATAAACGCCGGACGGTGCAAAACCTTGCCCAACGCCTTAGCGAAATCCTTCTGCCTCACCGGCGTCGGCGCCGTCACATTCAACGGACCCTCGACCGCAGGCGTCCGCAGCGCGAAATCAATCAACCCGATCACGTCGTCGAAAGCCACCCACGACCACCACTGCTTGCCGGACCCCAACGGACCGCCGACGCCCATCTTGAACGGCAACAGCATTGCCTGCAACGCCCCGCCGCCCTGCCCCAGAATGATCCCCGTGCGCAAACAAACCACCCGCACGCCGCTTAACTCCGCCCGCAACGCCGCCGCTTCCCAGGCAATCGCCACCTGGCCCAAGAAATCGTTGTCCGGCGCCGACTCCTCGGTGACCTCCGCCTCGCCCTTTTCTCCGTAATATCCGATGGCGCTCGCCGAGATCAGCGCCGTCGGCGGCGTCGCCAGCTTGGCCATCGCCGCGACGAGCAGCTGGGTCGAGTCCACACGGCTAGCGCGAATCGCCTCGCGCTTCGACTTCGTCCAGCGCCCGACCACCGACTCGCCCGCCAGATGAACCACCGCATCCACGCCTTCGAACGCCTCCGCCGCCGGCTCGTGCGAGGCCGCATCCCAAGCGAACACCCGGCTCACGCCTTCCAGCGAAGCCTTGGCCTGCGCCGGTCTCCGCGAAAACGCCCACACCTCGTCGCCCTTGCCGATCAAGTGCCGGCACAGCGCCCGCCCCACAAACCCCGTCGCCCCGCTAATCAATACTCTCATTTCGTCAGTGCGTCCAACCCACTCCTCTCCATGCTACAGTTCCCCCCATCCGGTTCCCCAAAATGCGTACAAGCCTCGCCATCCTGCTCCTTTTCGTCTGCGCCTGCTCTTCGCAGCCCGACCGCCCGCCCAATATCATCTGGCTCAACGCCGAGGACATCTCCCCTTCCTGGGGCGCCTATGACATTCCCGAAGCCTATACGCCGAACCTGGATAAGCTCGCCGCCGAAGGCATCCTCTACCGCAACGCCTTCGCCAACGCTCCCATTTGCGCGCCCGCCCGCTCCACCCTCATCACCGGCATGTACGCGCCCTCGCTCGGAACCGAGCACCTACGCTCCGACATCCCGCGCACTCCCGGCATCGACACCGTACCGGAATATCTGAAGCGCGCCGGCTATTACGTCACTTCCGGCAGCAAGACCGATTTCAACTTCACGGCCGATGGCATCTTCGATCTGCGCAAAAACGACCCCGCCCCCTGGCGCGGCGCCGCCGAAGGTCAACCCTTCTTCAGCATCATCACCTACGGCCCGACCCACGAAGGCCCCAGCAACAACCTCGAGAGCTACAAGCGCGCCATCGCCGATCTGCCCAAGGAACTGCTGCACGATCCTGACAAGGTCACTGTCCCGCCCTATTACCCCGACACCCCGGAGTTTCATCGCCAGTGGGCCCGCGTCCATGACCTCGTCACCACCTTCGACGTCGAAGTCGGCAACATCGTCGAACGCCTTCGCCAAGACAACCAACTCGACAACACCATCATCTTCATCTTCGGGGACCACGGCTGGGGCATGCCGCGCTACAAGCGCTGGCTCACCGACTCCGGCATGCGCGTACCGTTCATCGCGTACGTGCCGGAGAAATACCGCCAGCTCGCTCAGACCGCGCCGGGCTCTGAAGACGCCGACCTGGTCAGTTTCGTCGACTTCGGGCCCACCACGTTGAACCTTGCCGGCGTCGCGATTCCCGCGAACATGCAAGGCCTGCCCTTCCTCGGCCCCAACCTCCCGGCCCGGCGCGACTACGTCTTCGGCTACCGCGGACGCGCCGACGACATGCACGAAGTCTCCCGCGCCATCCACACCGGCGAATACATCTACGTCCGGCACTTCATGCCCTATCTGCCTTACATCCAACCCGGACGCATCTTCGGCGACGGCAAGACTTCGTTCAAGGAACTCAACCGCCTGCACGCCGCCGGCGAACTGCCCGCCGAGTCCGAAAAGATGTACCACCGCAAGCCAGCCGAAGAACTCTATAACCTCGTCGACGATCCGCACGAGCTGACGAACCTGGCAACCGCGCCCGACCAGGCCGACCGCATCAATGCATTCCGCAAACAGCTGCACGATCAACTCATCGATATTCGCGATGTGGGAATTAGCTTCGAGCCCGAAATGATGATTCGTTCGGAAGGCTCGTCGCCTTATGAGTGGGCGCATAGCCCCGACTACGACATCGAAAAGATCATCAACGCCGCCGAACTCGTGGGCACGACGGACGTGCCCGCGATCGTCGCTAAACTCGACGACCCCGAATCCATCGTCCGCTTCTGGGCTGTCCAAGCCTTGCTGAATCTCGGCCTCGACGGAGCTAGCGCTCGCCCGAATTTGCGGGCCGCGCTGGGCGATCAATCACCCGCCGTCGCCATCGCCGCCGCCCACGCCCTGTGCACCATGGGAGACTGCCGCGCCGCCCTGCCGACTCTAGAAAAGTGGCTGGCCGACGAACGCGTGACAACTGTCCTCTACGCCGCCCGCACAGCATTACTGGTCGGCAAAGACGCCTGCCCCATTCTGCCGGCGATGCAAAAGGCCATCGAAGTCCGCCGCGACGACTCCACCAACAGCGGCTTCATCGACTTCATGTACAACGCCTTCACCGGCTGGGCTCTCGAAGAAGCCGTCCGCGGCTGCGGTGTTGAGCTCGATCCGAAGTTCCTCGGGTAACGCGGCTTCTCAATCGGCGTCCCGATGGGACGGCTTCCGAAACCACATGTTACGATTCGAAATCGAGCGGGAAGCGGTATCCGCTTCCTCCGTCGCTCGGCGGGTCGGGAGCGGCTCCAGGCCTCTCGCCGGTTCAATTTTGATTGTATCGCTTGAGGTATATGGTGTTCATTCCCAATATATTCACCTTCATTTTTGTCTTCATTCTCTCCGCATTGTTTCTACCGATCTCGCAGGCACAGGGTCAAGACCTCGCTTGGGCCCGAAAGATGGGCTCGTCGCAGTCCGACGTCGGCTTTGACGTAGCAGCTGACGCTGCAGGCAACTCCTACATCACCGGGTACTACCGCGGCACGGTCGACTTCGATCCTGGCGCAGGCGTCTCCAAACTCACTTCAGCCGGCGATCGCGATATCTTCGTCGCCAAGTACGATAGCGCCGGCATGCTGCTCTGGGCGCGCAGTTTCGGCGGCCCGGACTCGGACGCCGGCACCAGTATCGCTGTGGATCCCTCCGGAAACGTGCTGACCACCGGCTGGTTTCGGGCGACCGTCGACTTCGACCCCGGACCCGGGGAATCCAACCTTACGACGGCCAACGAATACTCTTGCTTCATCTCTAAGCTAGACAGCAACGGCGATTTCGTCTGGGTCAAACAACTCGGCGGAACGGACCTCTCCGAAGGCGACAGCGTTGCGGCGGACAGCGCCGGCAATGTTTACTCGACGGGATACTTCTACGGGACTATCGACCTAGATCCCGGCGCTGGCGTCTCCAATGCCGCCGCGGCTGGATTCGATGACGTCTTCCTCTCCAAGCTCGACAGTGCAGGCAACTTCATTTGGGGTCGACGCTATGGCGGATCGGGCTATGACTACGGCAACAGTCTGGTTCTGGACGCCGCCGCAAATATCTACACCATCGGGGCGTTCCAAAATGCTGTTGACTTCGACCCCGGCCCGGGCATTTCCAATCTCTCCTCGAAGGGAGACATCGACGTCTACGTCGCCAGGTTCGACTCCGCTGGAACCCTGGCCTGGGCGCGATCTTTCGGCGCGTCGGGCGGCGACTTCGGCGGCGGAATTGCCGTCGACAGCAGCGGCAGCGTCCTGACGACCGGGACTTTCTTCGGCGCCGTCGATTTCGACCCCGGTCCGGGCGCCTTTAGCATCAACTCCGGCAACAGCGACGACATCTTCGTCTCCAAGCTCGACGCCGCCGGCAACTTCGTCTGGGCTCGCCGCCTGGGCGGATCACAGTATGACTACGGCGCGGGCCTTGTCGTCGACAGCGCCAACAACGTCTATATCGCCGGCTTGTTCGACGGGACAGCCGACTTCGATCCCGGTACAGGCGTCTCCAACCTGACTTCTGCCGGCGGGGACGACATTTTCGTCTCCAAGCTCGACAGTTCCGGAGACTTCGTCTGGGCTCAAAGAAAAGGCGGGAAAGCAGACGAGTCCGCCGAGAGCATCGCCATTGACGGCAGCGGCGACATCTTGACGACAGGCTGGTTCAACGGAACGGCCGACTTCAACCCCACCGGCGCCCCCTCGAAGTTAACCTCATCCGGCAGCGATGACATATTCCTGTTCAAGCTGTCCACCGGACAAGGCGGCCTCCCGCCAGTTATCAGCAGCGGCGGCGTGGTCGTCGCCAATCTGCTGCCGACCGTCAGCACTATCTCGCCGCTCTCCATCATCAGCGTCTTCGGTCAAAACTTTTCCACCGAGACCATTCTCTATCCTGACCTCGACGCCCAAGGCAAACTGGCAACCATCCTCGGCAATACCTGCCTGATGATGAATGGCGAAGAGCTGCCCATCTTCGCGGTGACGCCGGGACAGATCAACGCCCAGGTCTCGGCGACGCAGACTTTGGGGCCAGCTAGCTTCAACCGTGGTCTCCAACTGCGGCACGGTAAACGCTCTCAGCAGCGAGCCGTTCCGCTCCGAGTCGCCTGCTCGTCGAACGCTCACCAGCGCCGCCGAGATGGCGACCGTTGAGGAAGCGACGCCCGCGTTCTTCATCTTCAGCCCGGTGGCGGCTGACGGACTGATCGCCGCACGCTTCAATGCAACCGAGACCCAACCGGCCGTGGCCGGTGCCCTAGTCGGTCTGTTCAACGACCAGTTCGGCCCATCGCGGCCGGCCAAGCCGGGGGACATTATTCTGCTCTACGGAACGGGCTGGGGCCCAACCACAGCAGGGTTGGCCACGGGCGAGTTGGCCTCCGTCGCAGCCGAGGTACTGCCCAAAGCGAGTCCGAAAATCACTTTCGGCGGTATCGTGATGTCGCCCGACGACATCTTCTACGTCGGGGTCACGCCCGGCACAGCGGGCCTCTACCAAGCAGCGATTCGTGTCCCCACCACCGCGCAGGCGGGTAACAATCAAGTCGTCTTGACCGTCTACGGCAAGTCAACGCCAGTTGGCCCCGTCGTTCCCGTCGCGCTGAATTGAGCCGTAACGAACCTGCATGAAGTCGATCTGCCGGGGGGGGCATACTCCCTTCCCGGAGTCGGCCCTTTCTGAACAAAGGGAACAGAACAAAGGGGACAACGCCCGTTACGAGCGGCCGAGGTTTGGCCCTGAGAAGGACCTTGGGTTGGAGGTTGGTGAAGAGATCGCTCCCTGACGTTCGCGGCTCTGCTGCGGTAGGCATTCCGCATCGAGGCTGGGGCGAGGGTTGGCCCTGGGATGGACCTGGGGCTGGGGATTGACGAAGTGAGTGAAAATACCGCCGCCCGACGGGCTTTCTTGCCGTAAAACAAGAAAACCCGCCGGAACGGCGGGCGGATTCCCTTCCAAGCGGGGAACCGGAGATGTCTTTGGGTCGACCCTAGTTTCTGTTTCGCTCTTACGCTGCCGTTTCGTTTGGCCTCATCGGCATGCCCCAAACACTGCAGCCGGTGCACCGGCGCCCCTGACCGTGCTCGGCCCAACCAGGGATCTTCTAATTCCGTTGTAGCATGAGCCTCCAAATTTTCTGGAGACGGGGCGTCATTTAGCCGGCCGATCCGTCCGGGCTCGCGAGCACAACCATATACCCGTCCAAATCCCGAAGCCAAGTCTCCCAATGATTCGGTCCGCCGTCGCCCTCGGGCGGGTTCCTGTGGCGGGCCATCACGACTTGCGCCTGAAGCTGCTCCGCCCGCGCTGCCGCTTCGTCGAAATCGTCCACCTCGAACCACAGCAAAACGCCGTTTCCGCGAGCGATCGCAGGATCCCCGATCGGCCCGTGGTGATGGTCAACTTCCCAACTGTGCAACTGCAGGATGAGCTTCCCATCCTTGGTGACCAGCCGCTCATACTCGCAGCCGCCATGAGCGCTGTCACAGCCCAGCAACCGCTGATACCAAAGGCTGCTCGCCTCAACGTCTTGGACGCAGATCAAAGGCTGGGGTCGCATCGCAAATCACGCTGTAACGAACCATTCAGTCTAGTCCGGCAGGCATTTCCCCGTCAGAAATGCAAGGCGGAATTATTCTAATGACGGGACAAATCTCGCATGTTAAACTCTGCGAGTCGATCGCAAGGCAGTCCCTTCGCTCGCCGTTCTTGCATCGACTTGCCGCGTTCCTGTCAGGCAATTCTCTGCGGAGACGTCCTGTTTTTTCTATCCGTTCGGTCGCGGCACGGGAGGTGCGGCATTGACTCGTTCGGCTAGCTCCACTATCAAATTCGGCTTATCGGTTCTCATCGCCTTGTTCCTACCGGTCGCCGCCCTGCACGGTCAAGACTTCTCTTGGGCTCGCGGATTGGGCGGCACGCAAGACGACGGAGGATATGACGTGACGACCGACGCAGCCGGCAACGTCTACGTCACGGGGTATTTCGGCGGGACCGTCGATTTCGACCCCGGCGCCGGCGTCGCCAACATGACCTCCGCCGGAGAAGATGACGTCTTCGTCCTGAAGCTCGACAGTGCAGGCGCTTTCGTCTGGGTCCGCCAGTTGGGCGGAAGCAATTCGGAACGGAGCTTGAACGTGACCGTGGACGCCGCCGGCAATATCTACACCACCGGCTGGTTCGAAGGGACGGCTGACTTCGACCCCGGCGCCGGCATCGCCAACCTCGCCTCCACCGGCGAGTTCAACGCCTTCATCTCCAAACTGGACAGCAGCGGCAACTTCGTCTGGGCCAAGGCGCTGAAAGGGACCGGATATTCCCAGGGCGACGACGTGGCCGTAGACGCCGGCGGCAACGTCTACTCGGCGGGCTACTTCTCCGGCTCCGTCGACTTTGACCCCGGCTCGGGCGTGGCCAGCCTCACCCCAGCCGGCAACGAAGACGTCTACGTATCCAAGCTCGACAGCGCCGGCAACTTCGTTTGGGCGCGGCGGATTGGCGGTTCCGATTACGACTGGGCCAACGGCCTCGCTCTCGACGCCAACAGCAACGTCTACACCACTGGGGTCTTCGGCGGGACCGTCGATTTCGACCCCGGCGCCGGAGGCGCTAACCTGACTTCCGCCGGCGACAACGATATCTTCGTCCTGAAGCTCGACAGTGCAGGAGCCTTCGTTTGGGCCAGGCAACTGGGCGGAAGCGATTCGGATGGAGGCCTCCAGGTGGCCGTGGACGCCGGCGGTAGCGTCTACACAACCGGCTGGTTCGCAGCAACCGCTGACTTCGACCCCGGCGGCGGCGTCGCCAACCTCGCCTCCACCGGTGAGTTCAACGCCTTCATCTCCAAACTGGACAGCGGCGGCGACTTCGTCTGGGCCAAGGCGCTGAAAGGGACCGGATATTCCCAGGGCGACGACGTGGCCGTAGACGCCGGCGGCAATGTGTACACAGCGGGCTATTTTTCCGGCTCCGTCGACTTTGACCCCGGCTCAGGCGTGGCGAGCCTCACCCCAGCCGGCAACGAAGACGTCTACGTATCCAAGCTCGACAGCGCCGGCAACTTCGTCTGGGCGCGGCGCATGGGCGGTCCAGAGTACGACTGGGCAACCAACATTGCTCTCGACGGCGACGGCAACATCTACACCTCCGGGGTGTTCGGCGGAACCGTCGACTTTGATCCGGGGGCCGACGTCTTCAATCTGACCTCTTCCGGCGGCGACGACATTTTCATCTCGAAGCTCTCGGGCGGACCGGGCGGCCTACAGCCGGTCATCAGCAGCGGCGGAATCGTCGTGGCCAACTTGTTGCCCACGGTAAACACCGTCTCGCCTCTTTCGATCATCAGCGTCTTCGGAGAGAACTTCTCGACCGAAACGATCCTCTATCCCAACTTGACCGGCGACGGCAAACTTGCCACAACACTCGGCGACGCCTGTTTGATGATGAACGGCGAGGCACTGCCGATCTTCGCCGTGACGCCCGGCCAAATCAACGCCCAGGTCTCGGCCAACAAAGCCTTCGGCCCGGCAAGCTTTACGGTTGTTGCCAATTGCGGCTCCGCCGCGGCGCTCACGAGCGCCCCGCTGTCGCTTGAATCGCCGGCGCCCCGGAATCTAACCAGCGGCGTGGAGATGGTGACGGTGGAAGCAACAACGCCAGCCTTCTTCATCTTCAACCCGGTCGCCGCCAACGGCTTCATCGCCGCGCGCTTCAATGCGACGGCTACGCAGGCCGCTGTCGCCGTGGCGCCGGCAGGCATGTTCAACGACCAATACGGTCCGTCCCGCCCGGCGAGTCCCGGCGACATCATCCTGCTTTACGGCACCGGCTGGGGCGAGACGACCGCGGGGCTGACCACAGGTGAACTGGCAAGCGCCGCCGCTCAAGTGCTGCTCCCCGAGGCGAGTCCTAAGATCACCCTCGGCGGAATCCAACTGGCCGCCGAGGACTTGATCTACGTCGGCGTGACTCCAGGAACGGCGGGCCTGTACCAAGCGGCCATTCGCATTCCGGCGAACGCCCAAGCCGGCAACCAACAGGTCGTGTTAACCGTTTACGGCAAATCGACGCCGGTCGGGCCGGTTATCCCCATAGCGCTGCCGTAGCCAACCGCGGGGCCTGCGTTATACCAGGCCCTGCGCCTTCCAATCCGCGATCTGCGTTCGAATCGCATCCGACGTGGGGCCGTCCGGGGCAACTTCTAAGAACTGCTCCAGTTCCGCGACGGCCTCGGCGTACTGGCCGCGCCGCGAGTAAATCAGCCCCTTGATGTGGTGCGTCTGCGGATACGTTTGCGCGCCGGCCTCGTCGGCTTCGACTTTAGTCAGACCGCTCAGCGCCTCGTCGTGATTTCCTAACTCGAATTGGCCGACGGCATTTAACCACTGCAGCTTGACGTTCGATTGGTCGAGTCCCAAGGCCACGCTCGCCAACTGCACCGTCCGCTCCCAGTCCTGTTTGTCGACGGCCATCAGCACTAACGGCTCATAGGGACGAAGGTATCGCGGGTCGGCTTCCATGGCCCGGTCGAAAGCCTCGCCGGCGCCGACCGGATCGCCCATTCTCTGCTTCGTCTCGCCCAGGATCGTCCACGCCGCGGCATAGGTCGGATACTCGGTCACCGCCTTCTCAAGATCTTCAATCGCCTTTTGAGGATCAGCCCTGGCGCCTTTATTGAGTTCCTTGATGGCTTTTTCAAAGGCCGACTTCGCCTTCTTCGGCGCGGCTAGCGACGTCACGCTGACGAAAATGTCTTGAGATTCGCCGTTCGGCGTTAAGGTGATGGCGCCTACGTCGGGCCGGTCGAAGCTGCGGCGGCGGCTTAGATAAATGATGCTCGAACGATAGCCCGGCGCATCGGCAACCAGGGTACAACCGGTCAGGTCAACGCCCAAACCAACCTCGCTTTCCGAGCCGCTGAAAACGTTGCTGGCGCTGCCCTGCGGCATGCCCGGCGCCGCCGAGCCTATCGAGGCGTCGGTCAGAGCGAACGCCGTATTGCCTCCCACCTGGAAGCCGAACTTGCCCTTCTGATCCGTGTAGCCTTCCAAGTAGGATTGCGGGCCGCAGACTCGTTTGATCGGAACCGGCTCAACAGGGACTTCGCCCGAGGCCAAGACGACATTGCCGGAGATGACAATGGGCTGCGCCGCGCGTGAGGTCGAAGGTCCGCTATTGAAGCCGCCGCCGCTATTGAGCCCCGGCTGGCCGCCAAGATCGCCGCCGACGGAGCCGGTCGCCGCGCCGCCGGGCGCGCTGCGGCCCAGGCCCACGTTCTGCGCCGCAGCGGAACTGACGAATAACGCTGTCGATAACACGACCAAGCAAGTACGGTGCATTCGGCCAGCCTCCCTATCCGGCGATTAGTCTAACAGTCGGCTACTCCATCCGCTCCATGGTCCACTGCCGCAGGGCGCCGTCCGCAGCGTGACGATCGCGCGTGATGAGCTTGTCCCCATCAATCGTGAACTCAGTCTCGAAGGTCTGTCCCTCGTAGTGGGCCGACAGGGCGACAACATTGGTGCGCATTAGCTTGTCGCCGTCGACGCGGTAGCTATAGAAGCCGGCGCCGATCGGTTGTTGGCTCATCACCTCATCCACGGTCATATCCGCAATTGACTTGTTGATCTTCGGCCGATCGCGACCGGCCAAGATGATCATCTCGTGCGACTCGGTATACATGTGGTACTCGTTGCGGTCCGGCTGCACCTCGTCCGCATCGAGGTTCTTAATCTCAACGACACGCCAAAGGCCGACTAGTTGCTCATGAGGGGACGGCGCCGATGGCTGACTCGAACAAGCCGCAACCGCGCACAAGATCGGAAGAAGAAGCATTCGCATGGGCGGAGTCTAGCGAATCCCACGCAGTGGTTGAGCTAGTGCTGGGAATCGTCGCGGAAGGCGTCGAAGTAATCTGCAGCGATCGAGAAGCACGGACTGCGGTTTTGCAGACGTCAGTTCTTCTCGATCTTGACGATGAGCGTCAAGAACGACTTTCCGGGCTCGACGATCGTTTGATGCGCTACGCCTGGCGGTACGACAATGACGTCTCCGGCAGAGACTTTCTGGGACTTTCCTGCCAGCATGCGCGGTCCTCGAATCTCGCCGCCCGTCGTCTCTTTCGCGTCTTCGATCTCGCCGCCGTACAAGATCGTCGCTTCGCCTTGCTGGACGACGAATACGTCCGTCCAGTTCTGGTGCAGTTCTCCGGCGCCGCTGGCATCGCGCCTCAAAATTTCAAACTTATAGTTGCCTAGGTTCGCGAGGTACTCCGAAGCGGACGTGGCCTTGCGTTCGGTCTCCTTCGCCCCAAGACTAGTCGAGTAGCCTTCCAGATTGTCTGCCGACCAATAGACGATCTCCGTAGCAGACTGGGCCATGGCCGACACCGCCACGAACAACAACATGCAGAGCTTCATCTTTCCTCCTATCAAATCCATCGGGATTTCCTAGCCGAAGCAAGCATAGATCAAACTGCTGGGATTTTCACTATCAGGCGCAGTTTTCGATTTCCGTTAGCCATAGCGTCTTTCTTTGGCTTGGGGCCCTAATTGGAGGTCGCGAAGAAAGACGCTCATCCCGCGACCGCTTGGAGCTACAATCCCCGCAGCCCGTCTAACCGGTCTTGAAGAGGTGCGCCCGTGTCCTTCCGATTTTGGCCTTCGCTGCTCGCCCTAACTCCAGTCTTATTTTCTTTCGCTTGCGGAGGCGGCACGGACAATCCCGTCACAGTCCGTTTGGTTGATGTGTTCGACCCTGCCAGCGTTGAGGGCGCGCCCACTGCCGGAGCCTCCGAGCCCTTAGCCCTGTGGGATTTCACTACTGCGGCGGCAGGCGATACGCTTGGCTGGCAGGCGGGCCCCGGAGTCACCGGTCTGCGCGTCGTCGACGGCAAGCTCATCGGACGTTCCACCACCGATTTCCCGCTGCTCTACGTCACCCGGCCCGCAGCGCTGGACGTCAACGACGGCATCCACTCCATGGAGCTTCGTATTCGTGCGAGCGCGGGCGCCAACGCGAGCGCCGGAGGCGCACCCGAGGCGGCGCCTGATTTCCCCGCCGTGATCGCACGAGTCCGCACGACCGGCACTTTTGCTTGGCCGATGGCCAGTCCGCTGCAATCCGATGAGTCGTTCCACGATCTCACGATGTTGCCGACCCTAACGCCCCGTCTGAGCCAGGCTACGACCATCATGATCCGGCCCGTCGATGCGCCCGGCGCCGATTTCGAGATCGAATCGATTCGACTGGTGTCCCAAGCAGAGAATCGCGCCTCCATCCCGTCTGGAGTCGGCTGGCAGGGATTAGCGGATATCTTCCACGAGACGATCGTTTCGCGATCGCCGGAAACGTTCTCCGTTGAAGTCGATGTTCCCCGCAACGCCTGGCTCGATTTGAATCTCGGCACGGTGGCCGAGGGAGCGGTCACCTTCCACGTTTCCGTCGGCGAAGCCGACGCCCAGCAGACCCTACTTTCCGAGACGATCACCACGCCGCATCGATGGCGGCCCGCGCCGATCGATCTCTCGGCCCATACTGGGCCCCAAAAGCTGAACTTCTCACTCGACGTTGGCGACGACCGCATCGTCGGTTTCTGGGGATCTCCGACTATCCGCACCCACGACGCCATGCCCGCGACCGTTCGCGCTCCCGGCCAAGCGCTGGGCGGAATCGCACCGCCCCAAGGCGTCATCCTCATCCTCTGCGATACGTTGCGCAAGGATCACCTGAGCGCCTATGGATACGAGCGGCGGACATCACTGAATCTCGAATTGCTTGCGGGCGAAGGCACGATGTTTCTCGATGATGTGGCGCAGGCGACCTGGACCAAGGTCTCCACGCCGTCGATCATGACTTCGCTTTACCCCACCTCGCATCGCGTCGCCGAGTTGACTGACCGGCTATCCTCCCAGGCCGAGACGCTCGCCGAGTCCTACCGCTCCGCGGGCTTTGCGACGGTCGCCTACTCTTCGGTGCAGTTCACCGGCAAGTTCAGCAACATGCATCAAGGTTTTGAGGAGTTGCACGAGTTTTCGTCCGTCGATGATCCCGCGCACGTCGCCAAGACCGCGCGGGAATACGTCGATCGGGCCTCAGAATGGATCGATCGGCATGACGACGCGCCGTTCTTCATGTTCCTGCACCTTTTTGACCCTCACGATCCTTTCGAGCCGCGGTCTCCCTACGATGCGGTATGGGCGGATCCGGCGAAGAAGGAATACCACGAGCAACAGCTGACTCAGATCCGTCCACACATTGAGAATCCGACCCTGCGCGCCTTCGGCATGCCTGCCAAGGCCGAGATGGAGGCCGCCGGGGTGAATCCGGAAGAGTTTGTAGCGCACGACGTCGACTGGTACGACGGCTCCATCTTGGGAATGGACGCCGAAGTAGGCCGCCTCATCCGTTATCTGCACCAGCAAGGACTTGAGGACAAAGTGCAGATCGTCTTCATGTCCGACCATGGCGAAGAGTTCATCGAGCATGGCCGCATGTTCCACGGTCAGACCGTCTATGGCGAGCTGACCGGGGTACCGCTAATTTTCAGACGGCCGGGCGTGATACCAGCGGGCGCGAAGATTTCGGCGACAGTGCGCAGCATCGACGTGATGCCGACGTTGCTCGACCTGAGCGGTTTGTCGGCGCCGCAGTTCATGCAGGGCGAAAGCCTTGTGCCGCTATTGGCGGCTGCTCGC
This sequence comes from uncultured Acidobacteriota bacterium, assembly GCA_963805925.1. Lineage (GTDB taxonomy): Bacteria > Acidobacteriota > Terriglobia > Bryobacterales > UBA6623 > CAMPKL01. Next base: position 401,030 of record CAWDWB010000007.1, on the reverse strand, counting down.
GACGGAGGGGATGCGGAGAAAATTATCGCTGCAGCCCAGACCCTCGGCTGGACAAAGCCGGGCGCCGTCTCGGAAAGACCCTTAGCGAAGACCGGTACGCCGCCTTTCAACACGCGGGATTTGGGCATCGTTTCGGACGGTTGGAAGCTGATTCAACACGCAGTGAGGCCTAATGACGCGCCCGAGTTCGAACTGTTCGATCACGCCAAGGACCCGCTCGACGTAAGCGACGTCTCGGCCGGACACCCGGACATCGTCGAGAAGCTCAAGGCCGAACTCGAAGCCTGGAAGAGCATGGTGGAGCAGAACAAGCTGCCCGCCGGGGATGCTGCCGAAGATATGTCGTCCAAGGAGTTGGATCGGCTGCGCAGTCTCGGCTACATCCAGTGACCGGCGCGCCTGTCCTCAATCACGCCCCGATGCGATTGATGTCTGCCGACTCCAATATAAAGCGGTCGGCACGCCCTTCGACCACGCGCAACATCGCCCGGCCCAGCCGCTCGGACGTCGTGGCCATCGAGGGCAACAGACGCACCAGCAATCCCGATACGGGCTTCACCATTACGATGAACGCCTGATAGAGCTTCACCTTGCTCTTGATGCCCGGCCCGGGCTGGATGTAGGCCGGTCGACGCAGCCGGCGTGGCGGAAGGGCATGTCTTCGAGTTGCTGTTCGACGCGGCGACGCACGCGCGCCCACATTTGGGAACCGTCCGCGCCGACGGCGGAGCAGTAGCAGAAGCTCAAGTTCGGATTCTGCGTTAGCAGCGCGCGGGCCCAAAGCAGGGTCAGTTCCTCAGTGACCTTGGCGTAGGCGGCTTCGTCAAGTCCGACGGCGCTGATGCCTGCGCCCCAGATGCAGGCGTCCCAGCCGGCGAGGTCTTCCAGTACGGCGTCCAGGTCGAACAGATCGGGCAATAGCAGTTCGCGGAGTTTTTGATGCTGGACGCCGCACGTGCGGCGGCTGATCGCCAGCACCTCATCAACGCCGGGGTCGGCCAGAGCCTCGCGCAACGCGCCCGCGCCGACCATGCCTGTCGCACCGAAGAGGATTAGCTTCATGCGGATGCCCTAGGACACCCGCGTGACGTAACTGCCGTCGGTCGTATTGATGCGGATCTTTTCGCCCTCTTTGATGAACGGCGGCACTTGCACCACCAGCCCGGTTTCGAGCTTAGCTGGTTTGGTTACGTTGGTGACCGTGGCGCCCTTGATGGCCGGCTCGGTTTCCAAGACCTCCATATCAACAGTGGCCGGCAGGTTCACGCTGAAGGGGTCGTCTTCGTAGAACTGGATGCTGACTTTCGTATTGGGCAACAGATACAGCACCTGGTCGCCGAGGTCGTCGGAGTTGAGGCCAATCTGCTCGTAGGTCTCGGTGTTCATGAAGTGGTAGACGTCGCCGTCTGTGTAGAGGTACTCCATTTCATGCTCATCGAGCACGACGCGCTCGATGAAGTCTTCTGATGCGAAGCGATGCTCGTTCATCGACCGCGTGTTCACGTTGCGCATCTTGGCTTGAACGAAGCCGCGCAGGTTGCCGGGCGTCCGATGCATCACAGAGAAGATAGAGTAGAGCGTGCCCTTCCACTTGATCAGCATGCCGGGGCGCAGTTGTGTCGCTTGAACGTCCAAAGGAGAATCCTCAGTCCTAGAGTTCAGGATTTCCCGTCGCTTTTGCAACTGCCCGGCGCCTTGACGCCGAAGCCGAGCCCGCGTACCCTGAAAACAGGCGGTTAAAGATTTGTTCGGCGCAATTTAGAGTCCCCGTCTTCGACCCGCCTTCCCGAAAGTATTGATGAGTCACGCCGGCTTCCGGCCTGGTCGATCTGTATATACGAGCCTGATCGAGCCGGACGTTTCTCCACCCTGAATCTAGATGAGCGGTTATTTCCGATTTCTGGCGAGCTACCGGACCATCCTGGCATTTGGACTGGTTACGGCCCTGTCGTCGAGCTTTGGGCAGACGTTTTTCATCTCGTTGTTTTTGCCGTACTTCATGGCCGATTTCGACCTGACCAAGGGCGACTTCGGAATCCTCTACGGCGGCTGCACGTTGTTGAGCGCGCTGTGTTTGCCGAAGCTCGGTTCGCACATCGACCGCCTCGACCTGAAGCGCTATACGACCTTCACCATCGTCGGCCTCGCGGTCGCGGCGCTGACGGTTTCGACCGCACCGCACGTCGTGTTTCTTGCCTTGGGCATCGTCGGTTTGCGCCTGTCGGGACAAGGCCTCCTCGGACACATTTCGCAAACCGTGATGGCTCGCGAGTTCTTTGCCAGCCGCGGCAAGGCGCTGGGCGTTGCCGGTCTCGGCTACCCCCTGGGCGAGGCAGTGTTGCCTCTGGTTTGCGCTCTCGGCTTGCGGGTGCTGCCGTGGACGGCGGTTTGGCAAATTGTCTCGGCAGGAGCCATCGTTCTGATTCTTCCGCTGGCGCTCGGCCTGCTGTCCAACGCCAACGGGCAGACGGAAGCCGCTCCGCCGGCCCCGACAACGGCCCCGCCGAAAGCGCTCGGCGAGAACACGTTCGGCCGCGACCTCAATACCTTTCTGGCGATACCGGTTTTGCTGACGCCGCCGTTCGTCTTCACCGGGCTGTTTCTGTATCAGGTGCCCATGGCCGAATGGAAAGGCTGGGATCCGAGTTGGGTGGCGGCCGCGTTTTCCGCTTTCGCCGTCAGCCGCGCGTTGTCGTCCATCGCTATCGGCGGGCTGATTGATCGCTTCTCGGCTGTTGGCCTGTTTCCATTTTTCCTGATGCCGCTAGGCGCAGCGGTGGCCTTGTTTTACTGGGCTAGTCAGCCCTGGACTGCTTTCCCATACCTCATGCTCATCGGCATGACCGCAGGGGCGAACTCGAACATCGGTTCGGCTCTGTGGGCCGAACTCTACGGCGTCGAATACCTAGGACGCATCCGCAGCGTGGCCTCTTCGTGGACTATCCTGGGGGCGGCTGCCAGCCCGATCTTGGTCGGTGCGCTGTTCCGGCTAGGCTTCAACTTTGAGCACATGCTGCTCGGCTCGATGGCCATCGTCGTCGTCAGCACCACCTCGGCGTTGCTGTTGGTCATGCACCAAACGCAGCGACTAGCCGGCGTCGCGCAACGACTGCGCCTTCGGCGCGCCTTTAGCCGCTAGCAGGAGTCGCACTGGGCAGCAGCCGTGCGGCGAAGAGCGGGACCCTGCGCGTAGGCTCCGGGCCGCCGCCAGCCGGCAAGGCGGCAGGGAGCAGCAGCGCAACCAGCAGCGCCAAAACCCAAAAGTCCCAGCCTGAATCCAAGGTTACCGCGTCCACCATCGCCCTCCTCCTAGTGATTAGAAGATATCGGACCCCGTTACGTTACGCCGCGACTGGGTGAATCGGTAAACTTGCCGAGACAAGGGCCTGCACAACATGTCACTTCCAGCTCCCGTCAACGTCTTGATGCTCGGTACCGGCGAGTATACCACCGGGTTCACGGGCTCGGGCGCCAGCGACAGCGACAAGAGCACCGGCGTGGTGGCCCTGGTCATGCTCGACCTCAAGCAGCGCGGCAAAGTCGGCCGTCTCGGCATGTGCGGAACCAACGGACCGAAATTGCCCGCCATCCGCGAACACATGCAAAGGGTCATCGGTCCTGAAATCTACGCCGGCATTGCACCGGCCGCGATCGAGACTTGGCCTGCAGACACTGTGGTTGACCGCGAAGCCTACAAGACTGCCGTGACGTCCTTCGAGCCCGGAGATGTCGCCATCATCTTTACGCCCGACGATACGCACAAGACGATCGCCGCGTGCTGCTTGGCGCGCGGGATGCATGTGATGATCACCAAGCCTCCGGTGCAAACCCTGGCGGATCACTTGGAGCTGATCGGCCTGGCGACGGAGGCGAATCGTCTTTGCGTAATCGAAGTACATAAACGCTTCGACCCGATCTATGTCGATGCCCGCGACCGGATTGCCGGGCTTGGCCCCTTCTCGTACTTCTCAGCCTACATGTCGCAGCCCAAGCACCAGCTCGATACGTTCAAGGCTTGGGCGGGCAAGTCGAGCGATATTTCCTATTACCTCAATTCCCATCACATCGACTTTCACGAATGGGCGTTGCGGGGCTCGGCGCGGCCGGAGCGCGTCACGGCCCTGGCGTCGACGGGTGTCGCCGATGCGCGGCTAGGGAACGGCGTCGAGACGGAAGACACGATTACGCTGGCGGTCCAGTGGCGGAACCGGGGATCGGGGGAATCGTTCCCAGATGGGACCCTGGCTCATGCGCTCTATACGGCTTCGTGGATCGCGCCCAAGGCGGACGTCCACTCGCAGCAGCGCTGGTTTTACATGGGCCACGGGGGCGAGGTGACGGTAGACCAAGCGCATCGCGGCTACACCATCGCCCAAGACGGCACGCCCTACGCCTCGTTGAACCCGCTGTTCTGGAAGCCGGCGGCGGACCCTGTGACGAAGGAGTTCAAAGGGCAACGGGGCTACGGCTATATCAGCTTCGAGAGTTTCATCGACGCCGCGGCCGGCTGTAATCAGGGGACGAAGGCCCCGAGGGATTTCGACGGCAAGTTGGCGACGATTGAAACGACGGCGGGTACCACAGCCATTCTCGAAGCAGGGCGGCGTTCGTTGGACCAGGGCGGCAGGCCGATGGAGCTGCTCTATGGTGACGACCGGAGTCACGTGCCGGCTGGGTTGCGAGATCCTGTATAGTCCGAAACCGCGGCGGATCGTTCGTGATAGACTGCGCCCGAAGACATGAGAACAATCATCCTTGCCCTTGTTGCCGTTGCCGCCGCCTACGGCCAGACGCCTGAAGAACTCTACGTAAAGAACTGCGCGCGGCTGCCACGGCGCGAACCTCGAAGGCACGCAATACACGGCGCTGCGCAAGACCGATTGGCGCTACGGCGGCGACCGCGCTGCGATGTATCGGACGGTAATGTACGGCATCACCGGGACGGAGATGCCGCCTTGGTCGCGGGTGATGACCCCGGACCAAGTGCACTCCGTCGTCGACTTCATCATTGCCAGGCAAACCTCGCCGCCGGTGACTAAAACCATTCCGGAGTCGCTGCAAACATCCGACTACGCCATCCGCGTCGAAACCCTGGCTCAAGGGGACGAGTTGCATTCGGCGCCCTGGGGGATTGAGTTCGTCGACGACCACCGCGCCTTGATCACCGAGTTACGCGGCGGACTGCGCTGGTTGATTGACGGGAAGCTAGACCCCGAGCCGATCACGGGCATACCCGTGCCGGTGCAGTACGGCGAGTCAGGCATGACCGATGTCGCGCTCGACCCGAACTACGCCAACAATGGCTGGGTCTACATCAGCTACGTCCACGCTTTGGGCGATCCGACGACGAACGAAACGCCGGCGATGACGCGCGTGATTCGCGGACGGGTCTCGGAGCATCGCTGGGTGGAGCAAGAAACGGTCTTTGCCCTACCCGACGATTTGCATTTCGCCAAAGGCATGCGTTGGGGTTGCCGGATGATGTTCGACCCCGAAGGCCGATTGTATTTCTCGATCGGCGACATTGGACGCAACGACGAAGTGCAGCAGTTGAGCAAGCCGGCCGGCAAGGTCTATCGCGTGAACCCTGACGGCTCGATTCCCGCCGACAATCCCTACGTCGGCACGCCCGGCGCTCTCGAAGCGATCTTCACCATCGGCAACCGCAATGTGCAGGGCATTGGTCGGCATCCGGTCACCGGCGACATCTGGGCGGTCGAGCACGGGCCGATGGGCGGCGACGAATTGAATATTCTCGAGAAGGGCAAAAACTACGGCTGGCCGGTGATCACCTACGGCCTCGACTATGACGGATCGGTCATCTCTGACCTCACCCACAAAGAGGGCATGGAACAGCCCGTCAAGTATTGGAAGCCTTCGCCTGGACTCGGACCGCTGGAGTTCTACACCGGCAACCTATTTCCGAAATGGAAGAACAAACTCTTAGTCGGAGCCATGGTCTTTGAAGAGATCAAATTGCTGACTCTCGGCGACCGCACGGTAGAAAGCGAAGAGCTGATCATGAAGAATCACGGCCGTGTGCGCGACCTGAAAACCGGACCGGACGGCGCGATCTACGTCCTGCTCAACAACCCCAACGCCGTCATCCGCCTGACTCCAAGCGATAATCACTAGCAGGAACGCGGCATGAACAGGAAACAGTTTCTCTACTCGATTCTCGGGACATCGCTCGTTGGCGGGTGTAGTTCGGCCCATGCCGAGACGAAGATGCTCGTCTACAAGACGCCTACTTGCGGCTGTTGCGGCAATTGGGTGGAGCATTTGAAGGCCAACGGGTTTGAGGTGGAAGTCCGCGAAGTGAACGACATTGTCACGGAAGGCCGCAGACTCGGCGTGCCTGACAATCTGCGCAGTTGCCACACCGGGTCGATCGGCGGCTACGCCATCGAAGGGCACGTACCAGCGGCGGACATCAAGCGCCTGCTCGCCGAGAAACCGCACGCCAAGGGCCTTGCCGTCCCGGGGATGCCGGTCGGCTCGCCCGGGATGGAGAGCGGCTCCTACGTCGAGCGTTACTCGGTCTTACTCTTTAGCACTGACGGAACCAGCACGGTTTACAGCACCCACGGCGGTTAGTGCTTGTCACGCGACAAGTTAAATTAGGTCAAATACCTGCCAACAATTTAAGGTAAGCGGTTCTTACTTTTCCTCGATAAAACTCTTGGTTGTTCTGAAACCGGGGTGCATACTGTCCCTGGAAATCCAGGACGACCCATGCGAAGCATCATCAGCCGTCACACACTGTGCGCCTGTCTACTGGCGCTAATCTTTCACGCTTGGTCTGCGGCGCAACAGAGCGGATCGGTCTGGGACTTGGGCGAGCAGCGCGCCGGCGCCGCCTATCCGACGAGTATCGCTGCGACGAACGAGTGTGGCGGCCGCCGGGATTTTCAAATCGAGATCGACGACCAGGCGAGCCGGTTCCTGAAGCTGCGGGGTTCCGACCGCATTGAGAAAGTGCGCCGCGGCGAAAGCAAAGCGGCTGAGCTGGTGGTGGACCTGGTCGAAGTCGCGCCCGGCGCTTACAACGACGGACGCGTTCGCATTCGCTGCCTTGATTGCCCGCCGAGTTGCCGGCAAGACGTAAAAACGCTCGAAGTGAAATTGGTCGTACTGCCCAGGCCCATCGAAACAACTCGAGCGACCGAACCCGCGGCTCCCGCCGAAGCGGAACCGGGGCAGCAGCCGCGCGAAACCAGTCGGCCAACGGGACGCCAACCAGGCGAAGGGACCGTCGCTGCCGCTGCCGGGCGTGCCTGCATCGTGTTCCCGAAGAACGTCAACATCACCAGCTGGGACTTAATGGCGGATCTCTACCGAGACGGCGCGATGGGCAAAAGTCCCGGCTCGCCTCGGGACTACCTGAACAGTATCCGCGAGGATCTCGACAGCAAGATCCTCGCCATTGAGGCCATGGAGCGCGATATCGGCAGAGTGATCGACGCCTACGGAGGCCTTGAAAAGTACGGCATCGATTGCCCGGATCGTACGGCCGGCGAACCGAGTTTCCCGCCATTCCCCGGCGAAGACTTCTTCGTCTCGGTCGACCTGTGCCAGATGGAAGGCGACAAACGCTTGGCCGACTTGATCGATCCAAACGCCGACGCGGCGGCGCTCGAAGCCTGGTATCAAGATTTCCTGCGAGCCTTCAACAACCTTGGCCTCAAGGGCGGGACCGGCGGAAGCAATCTCGATTACTACGATCAAGACGTGCAGGGTTCGATCCGCAGGCTCAGTGCGGCGGCAAGCCTCTTTCAGGAGCGCATGGAGGTTTCCATGGCCCTGCGGCTCAATCGAACGGCGGCCTGGAATAAATTCGTTGACGCGATGGCGACCGCAGCCGCTGTCGCGATCTCAGCGACGACGGCGGGAGGGGGCGCATTGGCTTGGGCCGCGGCTATGGGATCGGGGCTGCAGAGCTTTGGGCTCACCGAGGCGGCGCGGGCAGCGAGCGGCGGGGATCCGAAGGCAATCGCCGGGGCGCAGATTATCGGCGCGATCATTTCGCTGGGCACGGGTTCGTCCTCGGGCATCGGCGCCGGCTTCGCCAACTCGCTCCAGCAGGAGTTGCTGACTGGCGTCGGAATCGACGCGGCGAGCAGCGTTGCAACCGAAGGAGCGAAGGCGCAGGCGCGGAACATTGCCTTGTCGATGGCGCTGCTCGACGACGATGTTTGGAGTCGTCAGATCGCCTACCTGCGTGACGGAGTCGGCTACCTGCCTGACGGTATCGCCCAGTTCCAAATGCATCGTCAGGAGTTGCGGGACTCGGTGATGGTCGAACTCGGCAGACTCTGCGCAATGCGCAAGACGCTGAAGCGAATCCTGGGGCCGCTCAAGGCAGCCCAGCAGCAGGCCGTGGCGCGTTTACAGCCGCAATCGTGGCGCGATGTCTTCCAAGAACAAGAACTCAATTGCTTCTGCTGCAAGTACTCCGACGGCAGCGGCCCTGACGGCGCCTGCCGCTTCACGATCCCGGCGTTCTAAGCGGCGTCGAGCAAGAACAGCGCGTTGACGCGGCGCAGATACGGTTTGCGCTCCAGCCATTCGGAAGACTGTTCGTAGATGCCGAAGACGCGGTAGTTGCGCGCCTCTAAATAAGCTTTGATCGTTTCGACGGGCACGTGCACCTTGTTGCCGGGGTGCATGCCGCATTCGCACTCAACGATGTAGATGGCGCCGCTGCTGAGCAAGCCCTCCGCGCCGCGCAAGACGTCGAGGTCCGAGCCCTCGGCGTCGATCTTGAGGTAGTCGATGCTCTCGATTCCCTTCTCGCGGCAGAAGGCATCGAGAGTTTGGACGGCGACCGGCTGCTGCGCGACGATCTCATCCTTGGCGACCGGCTGCAATCCGCGTTCGAGGTAGGAAGTGGACGACGTGCGGGTGACGTTGAGAGTGCCCTGCCCCGCACCGGCCCCGAGGGCCAAGTTCGAGCAGTCGACATGCGGGTTGCCTTGGTACTTCGCGCTGAGCTGCGCGCAGACCGCAGCGTTCGGCTCGATGGCCCAGATTCGAGCATCAGGCCGGAACTGCAACATAGACTCGATGGATTGGCCCACGTTGGCGCCGACGTCCACGAAGTTGCGGAAGGGATGGCGGATCAAAGCCTTGTCGATATCGCCCCATTGGTCGGAGCTGCGCTGCAAGCTGGGCGTGATGTAGAGACCCCGCGAGGCGAGGTAGTTGGTGATCAAACCCTTGATCCGCTGGGGTAGCATGGGCGCTTCCCAGTCTGCCAGAGTAAGAGCCACCGCGCCCAATCCTCCGTATCAACCTGTCAGTCTCCTGCACTACAATCCCCAGCAGAAGGTAGTTCTTATGCACTGGTTCGCTCGCACATTCCTCGTTCTTCTTGTTGCCGCCGCTTTGCCTGCCGCTGATCCCGACTGGGATGCCTTGAATGCGGAGACGCTGCGCCACTATCAGGCGATGGTCCGCATGGATACTTCAGACCCGCCGGGCCGCGAGCAGCCGGTTGTTGATTACCTGCAGAACGTGCTCGAAGCCGAGGGAATTCCAGTACAGATTTTTACCCTTGAGGATGGACGGCCCAATCTAGTCGCGCGGCTGAAGGGTAACGGTTCAAAGAAACCGCTGCTGCTGATGTCTCACACCGATGTGGTGAACGTGGAAGCGTCGAAATGGCCAACGCACGGGCCATTTTCCGCGGGTCGCGAGGGCGGCTATATCTACGGCCGGGGCACGTTGGACGATAAGGACAACCTCACCGCGTCGTTGATGACGATGCTGACGCTGAAGCGCTCGGGCGTTGAACTCGACCGGGACATTATCTTCCTTGCCGAGTCCGGCGAGGAAGGAAATATTCGCGTCGGCGTCGCCTACATGGTTGCCGCGCATTACCCGGAGATCGAGGCTGAGTACTGCCTGGCCGAGGGCGGCGGAGTCGTGCGGCGAGGCGGCAAGTTGGTTAGCATGAACGTCGCCACTGCGGAGAAAGTTCCCGCCCGGGCAAAGCTGGTAACCCAGGGAACGGCCGGACACGGATCGGTGCCGCTGGACAATAATGCGATCGCGCGAATCTCACGTGCGGTGGCAGCAGCGGCGGCGTGGCAGACGCCAATGAAGCTCAACGATACGACGCGCTACTACTTCGAGCGCCTGGCGGCGATCAGCGAGCCCGAGGCTGCGGCGCGCTACAACGGCCTGTCGCACCCCGAACGCTCGGCAGCCATTCAGGAGTACTTGCGACTCAACGAGCCGGCGCACTACTCGATGCTGCGGACTTCTATCTCTCCCACGATGATTCAGGCTGGCTATCGCATGAACGTCATCCCCGCAGAGGCGGAGGCTACGCTCGATATTCGCGCCGTGCCGGACGAGAACATCGAGGAGTTTTTCGCAGAATTGCAACGGCAAGTCGGCGAAGGCGTGAAGATTGTGCAATACCCGATGTCGCGCCGGCCCGTCGCACCGTCGCGAGTCGACACCGTTGCCTTCCAGGTGCTGGAGGAACTTCAACAAGAGCTCTATCCGGGCGCTATCACACTGCCGTCTATGCTCAACGGAGCGACGGACATGGCGCTGCTGAGAGAGCGCGGCGTGCAGTGCTACGGCATCGGCCCACTCTCCGATGAAGAAGATCGAGCCCAAGGCTTCGGTCCGCACTCGGACCAGGAGCGCATTCTAGAGTCGGAGCTATATCGCTTTGTGCGGTTCGAGTACGAGGCTGCGAAGCGAATTGCAACGAGGTAGTAACGAACAAGATCATGCTTCAGACAGGAATCATCAACCCTCATGTCCTCAGCTTGTTAGCGCGTATCCGCCACACGAATACGCTGGTGATCGCGGACTGGGCCTTTCCGCATTGGACGGAGATTGAAGTCGTCGATATCTCTCTGACGACGGGAATCCCGATGGTGCTCGACGTTTTGGAGTTGCTGAAGCCGAACTTCAAGATCGGGGAGATTTGGCAGGCGGCGGAGTTCCTGAAGACCAATCCCGCCAAGACGATCAAGAAGTTCGATGCGGCGTTCGCCGGCATCAAGGTGACACGCGAGCCGCACATTGACTTCAAAAAGCGAGTGCCCAAGGCGATCGGGCTGATCCGCACCGGCGACCCGACCGCCTACGGCAACATCATTCTCGAATCGGCCTAAGGCATGGAGCAGCTAAAACTCGCGGCGGCTTTGGGATCGCCCGAGCCGTTGTATTTGGCGACTTGCGGATAAGGACAGAGCGGGCGCGTTAGCTCGATTTTGCCGTCGATGACACGGGCCGCCTCGATCCGCTCGGGCGCCTCGCCGTCCTCGACCCAGTTGACCAATCGCGTGAAGGCGTCGAACTGGTCCACGCCGAGCCCGCCTCCGCAGTGGAACATTCCCGGGACCATATAGAGACGGAAGAACTCGCCGGTTTGCGGACCGTTCGTCTTGACGGCGTCTTCGTAGTAGTTGACGCCCATCATGGGGTTGAGCGCGGTGTCGGCCCAACCGAAATACATCAGCAGTTTGCCGCCTCGGTCTTGGAACGCGCTTAGATCGGGATTGGTCGCATCAAGGATCGAGTGAATGAAGCTCATGCGTTGGGGATCCTTGTCGAAGTCGAACTTGCGCCAATCGAAATCGCGTTCGTCGGGGCGGAAGGCCAAGTTGCGGAAGAACGACTCGGAGAAAACCTGTTCGATCGGCGGGCCGTCTTGGTCGACGATCCACCGGTTCCAGCCGCTGACGGGGTTATTGCCGCTTGGCGGAGGCGCTTCAGCGCCAAGGGGCCAACCAGGGAATAGGATCTCCCCGCCCCCGCGCACGTCGGCGTAGAACAAGGACAGCGCAGCAATCTCGGGAGCGCTGAAACATTGATCGCCGGTCGCGCCTTCGCAGCGCGGCAAGTGTTGGACGGGATCGAAGTCGCACTGCCGCGGATCTTCGATGAGTCCGTCGACAACGCCGTCTAGCTTGTCGCAGCGTTCATAAACCTTGCGGCCCAGCAGTTCCACTTTGGCCAAGGACATCGGCGCTTTAGTCAAAGCCTGTTGAGCCCAGGCGTAGGAGACCATCGTGCCGCTGAAGTTGAGCACCGGCGCGCCGGCGAGGATGCCGTCGAAGTCGTCGGGGAAGCGTTGCGCGGACATCAGACCTTGGCGGCCGCCGGTGGAGCAGCCATCCCAGTAGGAGAAGTTGGGCTCAGCGTCGTAGTAGCGGGCGGCGATGATTTTGGCGGTCTCAAGGGTGAGATGCACGGCACGGAAGCTGTAATCGATTTCCTTTTGCAGGTTGTTGAGCGCGAAGCTGCCAAGCGGCTCGACGGTGGCGTCGTGTCCGGTGTCGGTGTAGGTTGTCGCGAAGCCGCGCTTGAGAGCGTGCTGTGAGGAGGCGATACGTGCGGGGGCTTCGGGGGGCGTCCCGGCAAAGCCGCCGTTGCCGTACATGTACAGGCGCCGGTTCCAGTCGGTCGGCAGATCGACGGAGAAGCGAATCTCGGGAGGAATCACGCCCAGAACGCGACAGTACTCGGGAACGCCGTCGGCCGCCTGGACGAGCGTTGCCGAGGTAACGGAGTAGTCGCGGTTGGTCAACGCCGTTAGTTCGGCGCAAGAGGCCTGAGCCCGTGCCGACGTCGTGCTGTACGGCACGGCAGATTTCCCCGCATCGGCGAAGCTGCGTCCGCCTTGGGCCGCGGCGAATTGGGCGCAAGCCAGGACAAGAAGGGCGAGGATCCAGCGGGATTGACGGCTCATGACGGCGGTCAGGTTCTCACAAGGCGTGAGCGAACGTCCAGCCTCAAGGCTCAGAGCGAGGGCCGCCCCGCGTTGTATAGATTTTCAACAGACATCATCTGCTTATTTTTCAGCTACTTGGATGTAATCTTGGCGGTCGAAGAATAAAAATCTGTACAGATCTAGCGTATTCAGTACACAATCTGTACAACTATAGGGGCGGCGCACTTCTCGCGCCTCGCAGGAACTAGGAGCAAATGATGAAACCGCTGAAATCGATTACTACCGCGCTGGCGCTTGGCGCTGCGTTGCTTTTCGCCGGGACGTCCCCGGCGGTTGCCGCAGAGAAGGACATCGTCGATGTCGCTGTCGAAGCCGGCTCATTTAAGACGTTAGTCAAGGCCGTGCAAGCCGCGGGCTTGGTAGACGCGCTGAAGGGCGAAGGCCCGCTGACGGTGTTTGCGCCGACGGATGAGGCATTTGCCAAGGTGCCGGCTGCGACGCTGGCCGCGCTGTTGAAGCCGGAAAACAAGGAGCAGTTGAAGGCTGTGCTGCTCTACCACGTGGTGTCGGGCAAGGTGATGGCGGCGGATGTCGTCAAGCTGTCGGAGGCGCCGACCTTGAACGGCGAGAGCGTAAAGATCATGGTCAAAGACGGCCATGTAAGCATCAACAACGCGCATGTCGTGACGACGGACGTCGCGGCCAGCAACGGCGTGATCCACGTGATCGACACCGTGATTCTGCCGAAGAACCTCGGTAAACTCAGCGACTAATCGCCCACAGGTTGGACCCATGCAAGACACATCCAAATTCGTGGTTCTTGGCGCTTCGGGAGGCATTGGGTCCAGCCTCTGCCGGCGGTTGCATGCCGCTGGACATCGAGTGTTTGTAGCGGGACGAGATCCCGACAAGACACAAGGTCTTGCCTCTGAGCTGGACGCGCCGTGGGCGAGTTTTGAGGCGACCGATGCGGAATCGGTCGCTTCGTGTTTCCAAGCGGCGGAGAGCGAGTTAGGCGGAATCGACGGAGCGGCTCACTGCGTGGGCTCGCTGTTGTTAAAGCCGGGACATCTGACTACGGCTGCCGAGTGGGAACAGACGATCGCGACGAACCTCCACTCGGCCTTTTATGTATTGCGGGCGGCAGTTCCGTTGCTGCGCAAGGCGGGCGGTTCGCTAGTGTTCGTATCTTCGGCTGCGGCGCGGATCGGCTTAGCGAACCACGAAGCGATTGCCGCGGCGAAGTCGGGAGTCCAGGGTTTGACCGTCGCCGCGGCGGCGACCTACGGACCGCAAGGCATTCGGGTGAACTGTGTGGCGCCGGGATTGGTTGATACGCCGTTGGCCGGGCGCATTACGTCGAATGAGCAAAGCCTAAAGGCTTCGCAAGCGATGCATGTACTGGGAAGGATCGGGCAGCCGGAAGACGTCGCGGCGGCGATCCATTGGCTGTTGGATCGCAGTCAGAGTTGGGTGACGGGGCAAACGATCGGCGTCGATGGCGGATTGGGCGTAGTGCGATCAAGGGGATAGACGTGCAGAACTCCACATCGTTGGACCGATTGGATCACGTGGCGATTGCGGTGAGCAGCGTGGCGGATGCGGTGCGTTGGTATCGCGAGCATTTCCGTTGCGAAGTCGTTTACGAGGATTCGACCTGGGCGCTGTTGCGATTCGCGAATACGCAGCTCGCGTTGGTGGTCCCTGAGCAACATCCGCCGCATGTGGGATTCATCAGCGATGAAGCGGAGAAATACGGCGACCTCACGCCGCATCGGGACGGCACTCGGTCGGTTTATGTGTTGGACCCGGCGGGCAACGCGGTGGAGATCTTGAAACCGTATCAGCACAGCGGAGGTTCGCATGTTTGATCCGATGACGGTTATGTTGGCGAGCATCGCTTCGACCCTGTTTATGGCCGGAGTCATCTGGTTTGTGCAATTAGTTCACTACCCGCTTTTTGCATCGGTGGGGCAGAACCAATTTGCGCGGTATGAGACGGAACACGCTGGACGGACGACTTGGATCGTCGCGCCTGCGATGATGATTGAGGCCGCGACATCGGTGTTGTTGCTGTGGATTCGTCCGGATGCGATCGGCATGGAGATCGCAGCGGCGGGCTTTTTGCTGACGGGATTGATTTGGGGATCGACGTTCGCTATGCAGGTCCCGCTGCATGCCCGCTTGAGCATTGGATTCGAACCGGCTTTGCATAAGAGCCTCGTGGCAACCAACTGGGTACGTACGTTGGCCTGGACAGGTCGGGCATGGCTGGCCCTGTTGATGATCGTGAAACTGGGCGCGGGCGCCTGAAGCTGATGAGCAACGAACAAATTCTTGTGACTGGCGCGTCAGGGTATCTCGGCGGCCGGCTGCTGCAGGCTCTCGAGAAGTCCGGCCGCCGCGTACGCTGTATGGCGCGGCGGCCGGATCTGCTGATTGAGAAGGTCAGGCACGAGACGGAAGTCGTTTATGGCGACGTCCTGGAGCCGGAGAGTCTCGACGCGGCGCTGGCTGACGTCGGAACGGCCTTCTACTTGATCCATTCGATGGGGTCGCGCGGCGACTTCGAGGATGAAGACCGGCGGGCGGCGACCGCATTCGCCGCGGCGGCGAAGAATGCCGGAGTCCGGCGCATTGTGTACCTGGGGGGCCTGGGCGAAGGCGGCGATCTTTCGAGGCACTTGGCGAGCCGTCAGGAGGTGGGACGCATTCTGCGCGAGTCGGGCGTGCCAACGATTGAGTTCCGCGCCTCGATCGTGATTGGGTCAGGCAGTTTATCGTTCGAGATGATTCGGGCGTTGGTGCGCAAGTTGCCGGTGATGATTACGCCGAAGTGGGTCGGCTCGCTGGCCCAGCCGATTGCGATTGAAGATGTGACGGCCTACCTAGTCGCGGCGATCGAGTACGAGGGCGAGGGCAGCGAAGTCTTCGAGATCGGCGGTGCGGATCAAGCGTCCTACGAAGACATCATGGCCGAGTACGCACGGCAGAGGGGACTGTGCAGGCGGTTCATCACTGTGCCGGTGTTGACGCCGCGGTTGTCGAGTCTTTGGCTGGGATTGGTGACGCCGATCTACGCGCGAGTCGGGCGCAAGCTGATAGACAGCTTGAGTAACGATACGGTGGTGCGCGACGACAAGGCGCTGCGGGCTTTTGCGGTGCGGCCGCGCGGCTTGCGCGAGGCGATCGAGAGGGCGCTGGCGAACGAGGATCAGTCCTTCGCGCAGACGCGCTGGTCGGACGCTCTTTCTTCATCCGGCGCCCCGGCATCGTGGGGCGGAGTCTACGTCGGCTCGCGGATCGTGGATAGCCGTTCGATCGATGTGGCCGTATCGGCGGAGCGGGCATTTGCGCCGATCCGGCGGATAGGCGGACGAACGGGCTGGTATCACTCGAATCTATTGTGGAGGATGCGCGGTTGGGCGGACCTATTGTGCGGCGGTCCGGGAATGAGAAGAGGCCGACGCGATCCGGAGACTCCGACGGTGGGAGATGCGCTGGACTTTTGGCGGGTGGAAGAATATGCGCCGAATGAACTGCTTCGTCTTTTTGCCGAGATGAAGGTCCCGGGGCGGGCCTGGTTGCAGTTCGAGGTGGAGCCCATCAGCGGAGGCTCGCGCATCCGGCAGACGGCGATATTCGAGCCGCGGGGTCTGTGGGGATCGCTCTACTGGTACGCGCTTTATCCGATCCACAAAGTGATCTTCGCCGGGATGTTGCGCCGGATTGGAGAACGCGCGGCGGAGACGGAACATGTCCAGCCGGAATGTGCCGCGGTGGGGGCCGTTCAGTCGTGAGGGGTGAGGCCACACTCCACCTCGGTGGAAGAAACCGGGGTACAGCGGAGGTTGGCGTGCTTGATCGGATGACCGGCAGGCGAACAAGAGACAGCTTTGCGCCGCGTTTGTGAGATTGTATAAGCAGTTGTCGCGGCGCCCGTGGCCGCTCGGTACAACCCCGGCATGCCTCCGCGCAAGCATCTTGAGCCGCAACTCGACGACTTCCAACTGGACCGCGAAGAATTGGGCTCCGCAACCGAGCAACTCATCGCCCGGTTCAAACAACTCATCTCCGAGGGCAAGTTGCGCCCTGGCTCCAAGTTGCCCTCCGAGAGAGAGCTTGCCCAAAAATTCAATGTGAATCGAACCACCTTGCGCCATGTGCTCAAGATGCTCGAGATGATGGGCGTCATTTCTCAACGCGTCGGCGACGGGACGTATCTCAATTCGGGGACCAGCATTCTGCTGGATGAACCTCTCGACTTCCTCATCGTCATGGAGGACACGTCTTTATATGAGCTGTTCGAGCTGCGGATGCTCGTGGAGCCCGAGTTGGCCTCTCGAGCGGCACGGCGGGCCGGATCGGCAGATCTGGCCAAGATGCGCGGATCTATCGACCAAATGCGCGGCAGCCGCGCACGCAAAAGCCGACTCCAGGCCGACGCCGACTTCCATGAAGCCATCTTCAACGCCTCGGGCATGGGAGTATCGAGGCTAATCATCCGCGTTCTGCATCGGGCGATTTTTCGGACGCTGGCTCACAACTTCCCGGGGTACGTGCAACACAAGCGGCCAATCGCTCATCACGAGTCCATTTTGAGGGCCATCGGCGACCGTGACCCGGAGGCCGCCAGACAACGCATGATGGAGCATCTGATCGATGCGCGCGCCCACTTGGTGGCAATGAAACTCATCGAACCTGAGACGAACTGAGCCCGACCCGGGGGTCAGCGAGCAACTCCCAATTGTCTGAGCGCGTTGAGCGCTCCTTCCCGAACCTCGGCGTCGGAGCCCGCTGCGGCCCGGCGCAGTTGACGCAGGCCCTCGTCGGTTTCGCCGGAGTTAACCAGAGCCACACCGAGGCTCAACCGAGCGCGGGCAAAGTCGGGCTGGCTGCGAAGAGCCTCGCGGTAGTGCTCAAGCGCTGGCGCGCTTTGCCCCTCGGCCCGCAGCAAGTCTCCCAGCAAGACATGGACCTCGGCCCGATCCGGGTTCGTCGCTGCCGCCAGCAGCAGTTGTTCCTTGGCTTCCTCTAGCCGGGAGGCGCGGACAAGCGCCGTAGCGTAGTTGTACCGGGCGACATCGTCGTCGGGTCGTAGCCGGAGCGCGGTCTTGAAGTCATCCTCCGCTTGCTTGGGGTCACCAGCGGTCGCCAGCAAGTTGCCAAGATTGGCATATGCGTTGGCGTAGCTCGGGTCCGCACGGATCGCCGCGCGGAATGCGGACTCGGCACGCCCGACATTGCCGCGGCGCAGCCAGACGGCGCCAAGATTGTTCTGCGTTTCGGGCAAATCCGGATTGAGAGCTAACGCTTTTTCGAATGCGGAGACCGCGTCTGAATCGCGCTCCTGCGCCATGCGGATCAGTCCCAGTTCATGCCAGGACGCATAATCCGCCGGGTCCGCAGTTAGCCCTTTCATGACGGCTTCCGCAGCTTCTTGAGCCCGGTTGAGCGAACGTAAAGCGGCGGCCAGCTTGCGCAGGTTGGACGCGCTGGGCTGGCGTCGCACCGCTTCACGATAGTAGGGCAGCGCCTTGTCTGTTTCGGCACCGGCGCTGAAGGCATCGGCGAGTTCGACGTAGAACTGCGATTGAGTCGGGCGGTAGCGGGCGATAGCCGCCTGCAACTGGGCGATTCCTTGGGCTCGATTGCTTCCGTCTTGCGTTTGAGCGACGGCTAGGTAAAGCTCCCCCTCCGGAGTCTGCAGCCACGGTTGAGGATAGTAGGGCACAACTGCGCCTCGGTAGCTGCCGGCTTCAGCGGCGGTTCGTTCGGGTTTGGGCGCCGTTAAGTTGCGAGAGGGGCTCGGGCGTTGGATGCGGTGGTCAGTCATCACTGCGTGGACCACATCGTCGGTGCGCCGCTTGGGCATGTGGCAATCCGCGCAAGGTGCCGCGTCCGGATGAGCCCCGGACGCGACCAAGGAGGCCAGCTCGGATTGGTGGCAAGTCTTGCAGGCCGCAGCAAAGGAATCCGGCTCCGTCTGGCGATGCGGATCGTGGCACGTCGTGCAGAGCAAGGCGCCATTGCTTTCCCGAAAACAAGCGGACTGTCGCAACCGATAGGCGGCGCTGACAATTTCGAATTTATCGTCTTGGCCCGTGGCCGGCTCATGATCGAAATACAGCCGGAATTCCTCAAGCGGCTGCCCTGTAACATAAGAAAACGGAGCACGGTCATACCGGCGGATCGAGTTCGGTAAGGGCGCGCTGGTCGTCTCCAGATGGCACTGCATGCAGACCTCAAGCTGTCGATCGGGGCTGAGCCGCGCGGGATTGACGATGGCGTCACGGATTTCCGTTAAGGCGGAGCCCGGAGTTCCTGCCAATTCCGCGTGGCGGCGTCCCGGCCCGTGGCAGCGCTGGCAGTCGATGCCTTCCGGCAATGACTCGGGGAATACCGTCTCTGTTCCCGCGGCATCCACGATGCTGGCGCTCGGATAGCCGTTGTGGCAGAACATGCAGTCGTAAGTGATCTCACGCCGGAAGCCCCAGTGGTCGGGTTGGTCGAAGCCAGGATTCATCGCCCAATAGCCGCCGCCTTCGGAATACCAGGCGAGCGGAAGTTCAATCAGCGTGTTGCGGTCCGTGCGGTGCAGGAAGCTGCGTACGTGGTTGCCGGAGCCGATGACGTAGTCTACGGCCTTTTCTACGACGTCGATCGCCTGACCGGCGGCGGCGAGCTGCTCGCGTCGCAGATACGCCTTGCCATCCCGCCGCAGCATGGAAAACCGGCCGGCGGAAGCCTTGTGATCGAAGAAGCCGTCCAGGGGGAAGTCTGCGGCAGGAGTATTCGATACCGGCAGGCGGGCGAAGGATTGCGCCATGCCGGTTCGACTGTAGGAATCCCAGATGGCCTGATGGCAGCCCGCACAAGACTGGGAGGAAGCATAGGAGTGCGCTCCGTCCCACCCAGTGAGACGTTGAGAGATTCCGAGACAGGCGAATCCAAGCGCCGCCGCGGCCGCCAAGGCTGTCGGGAGCCAAAGCCTTCGAAACACAGCTAACTCTACCCTGCTTGCTGGTGGTTCGCCAACGGTATGACGCGGTTTCTTGTTCAGCCGGGAAGCGGCGCTGGGGCATGAAGAATATAGGACGCCCAAAACGGCTGCGGCAAAAAGCGCTTGACGCTGCCTGACCTCTTCAACTACGTTTGGATGGACCAATATGACAGGAGTATTGGCTGAGCCATTACAGGTCTACTTTTTGAGTGAATAGAACCTCCAGGAATTGAAGAAGGAATGTTAGAGGTTATGAAACAAGAATCAATCCGTCGCTTCGCGAGATGTCTCCTGCTGATGAGTCTGGCGGCGCTTCCGTTGTTCGCCCAGAACGCAGAGATCACGGGAACGGTCTCGGATCAATCCGGGGCGGTGATCCCCGGAGCTTCGGTTACCGTCACGAATGCTGCAACAAACGTCACACGCCAGGTCGAGACGACATCGGCCGGCAGCTACACGGTTCCCTTTCTAGCGCCGGGCCTCTACAGTGTCCGGGCCGAACAAGAAGGTTTCAGCACCGCGACTCGCAACGGTGTCGAACTCCAGGTCGGCGCGATCGCCAGAATCGACTTCGCGATGGAAATCGGCAACGTCACCGAACAGATCGAGGTTGTCGGAACCGGTGAGCAACTGGCGACCGAGGGCACAGCTGTCGGCACCGTCATTGAGAACCGACGCATTGTCGAGCTGCCCTTGAATGGGCGCAACTACTTGCAACTGATCGCCTTGAGTCCCAACGTGACGGCCGAGCAACGACCCGCCTTCACGGCCACTGGACGGCAAGGTGGAGAACGGGCCCAACAGGCTTTCGCCGTCGCCGGCCAGCGGCAGGCGTTTACGCACTACACGCTAGACGGCATCGAGAACACGGATCCGAACTGGAACCTGTTCGTCTTCCGGCCATCCATCGATGCGCTCCAGGAGTTCAAGATCGAGAGCGGCGTCTACTCGGCCGAGTTCGGCCGCAACACGGGCCAGATCAACGTCACCACTAAGTCCGGCACCAATGACTTTCATGGCGTGCTGTTCGAGTTCTTGCGCAACAGCGCGTTGGACGCCAAGGAATGGCGGCAGGTCTCCGATCAAACGAATCCGTTCCGCCGGAACCAATTCGGCGCTACCGTTACCGGTCCCATCGTTCGCAACAAGCTGTTCTTCATGGCTAACTATGAAGGTCTGCGGGACGTGAAAACGCTGCAACAGTTAGCTTCAGTGCCGACCGACCGCATGCGCGCCGGCGATTTTGGCGGCCAGAGCCGTAATATCTTCGATCCGGCCAGCCGCACCTTCACCACGGACTCCGCGGGCCTTCCGATTGCGACGTCCGCTCAGCAGTTCGCCAACAACATCATTCCCTCGGACCGCTGGAGCCCCGTCAATCAGAGACTGCTGGAACAGTATCCGGCGGCTACACGCGCGGGCGACGACTACGTCAACAACTATTCAAGAGACTCCAAGCGACCGCTGCAGTGGGATCAGCTCACGACTCGAGTCGACTACGTCGAGAGCAACAACTCCTTTTGGTTCGGCCGCTTCGGCTATAACACCGAAGACACCACGACGAACTCCAACTTCCCCAAACAGGGCGAACACTACGTCACGGACGCTTACCAGGCGATGATCTCCAATACTCGAACGATCAGCCCGACGATCGTCAACGAACTCCGCTTCGGTTACACGCAATTGTGGAATGAGGCTCTGTCGGAGAACGCCTACGTGCGTGACGTCACGACCGAAGTCGGCATCGTCAGCGACGTCATCAACATCCCGCCGCCCGCCTGGGGAACTCCAAGCGTCGCCATCGGCAACGGCATCAGCGGCTTCGGCGACCCGGTTGACGCTCCCTTCGTCGATCACAATCACATCTTCCAGTTGCTCGACAACCTGTCGGTGATCAGAGGCAACCACTCGTTCAAGTTCGGCGGCGAGATTCGCCGCGAGCGCATCAACGAGGAAGGCAACATCTACAACCGCAGCAATATCAACTACTCCAATGCGACAGCCACCCAAAACCCCGCCAAGGCCGCCGGAACAGGGTTCGGCTTTGCGGACTACATGCTGGGCAAACCGAGCTCGTTCAACTGGGCCGGCGATTTATCGCACACGCTGCTGCGGGCTACAGCCTGGACGATGTACGTGGAGGACGTCTGGAAGGTCGCGCCTAAGCTGACCGTCAACATGGGCCTACGCTACGAGCGCACCCCGCCCTACCACGACAAGTACCGCGGCTTCTTCAACATGTGGTTCTACGACTTCGGCGCCCAAGACAACTCGACGTTGTTGCCGAACTCCCAGCACCCGGTACTTCTGCGGCCCGGAGACGGCCCCTTCTACGAAGGCGCTGCGGCTCGCTTCATCGACTCGGTCCCGACTGCCACCGGATCGGATCTAGAGAGCATGTTCGGGCTTCCGCAAGCAACGATCATTACGGACAAGAATGACTTCGCTCCGCGTCTGGGAATCGCCTACAGCCCAAACAGCAAAACAACAATCCGCACCGGCGTCGGCGTCTTCTACTCCCAAGACGTCGTCAACGCTGCTCAAAGCGCCACGGGTGAGAACCCGGCCGGCCGCGCCAACATCCTCACAAACTCCGAGACAATTGATCTGGACATCGCCGACCCGCTTGCTACCTATGCGGGTGACGGCGGCGTCTGCACGGGTTGGGATGGGATCTGTCAGGGGCCGGGCAGTCGGTTGTACCTAGTCAATCCGTCTCGCCGCACCCCCTACACGGTCCAATGGTTGTTCAACATCCAACGCCAGCTGACCGAGTCCACAGTGCTGGAAGTGGGCTACCAGGGCAACGAAGCGCACAAGCTGCAGTTCTTCGCTAACAAGAACGAACCTATACTGCGCTCGGGACCCGAAGACGGCCGCTCGGCGGTCCAGCGGCGTCCTTGGTCCGACATTGGACAGTTCCAATTCGTCGACGGCGTCGGCAACTCCTACTATCACAGCCTCTCCACCAAAGTGACGCAACGGTTCACCGGCGGGCTGACCTACCTGGCGGCGTTCACTTGGTCGAAGGTCATTGACGGCCCAGGCAGCGGCCTACGTACGGCCCTAACCAACAACAGCCCGATGCAGTGGTACGACTACAACGCCAGCGTCGGCTTGGCGGAATTCCACACCGGCAGACGCTTCGTCACCTCGCTCGTCTACGAGCTGCCGTTCGCCAAGAACTCCTCCGGCATAGCGAAAGCCATCGCGGGCGGCTGGCAGCTAGGCAGCATCTTCACGTTGGTCGACGGCACGCCGGCCAATGTCGGCACCATCGGCGATAAGGCACAGATTGAGATGAGCAGTTCACCGGACGCAACCGGCGTTAGCCCGTTCCTGGACAATCCCACCGTGGATCATTTCTGGAATCGGGACGCCTTCAACTGGACGAGTCCGGAGTTGGCCTACCGCTACGGCAACGTTGGCCGCAGTGTTCTATTCACCCCGGGAACGTTCAACTGGGACTTCTCGTTGATCAAGAACACGAAGATCTCAGAGCGCCAATCACTGGAATTCCGCTTCGAGGCCTTTAACGCACCCAACCATCCCAACTGGGACCTGCCTGCTCGAGATGTGCGGCAGAGTAACTTTGGCCAGGTGACAACCGCCAAGACGATGAGAGAAATGCAGTTCGGCTT
Source organism: uncultured Acidobacteriota bacterium (assembly GCA_963805925.1). GTDB lineage: Bacteria > Acidobacteriota > Terriglobia > Bryobacterales > UBA6623 > CAMPKL01. The sequence goes on along the minus strand of CAWDWB010000007.1, from coordinate 377,686 downwards.
GAAGTACAGCTTCTAATCGAGGCAACCCGGCTAGCCCCGCGTCTTATTGGAGGCGAGGCTGGCCGGGTGTAGAATGCTACTGGGAATTGATGCATGAGGGCTTGGAAAGTGAGCAAGAGATCATGGGCCTTCTGGCTGGCCGCGTTGGCGCCTGTCGCCTCGGTTGTCTGGATGCCGACTTTGGTCGGCCAGGACCGCAGCCCGGACGTTGCTTTTGTTGAAACGGTCCAGCCATTCCTGGCGACCTACTGCTACTCGTGCCACAACGACAAGCTGAGCACCGCCGGTCTCGATCTGACGACTTTTAGTCATGCTTCGGCCGTCTCGAAAACGCCCGAGCTTTGGGACAAGGTTCTCGAAAAGATCGCCTCCGGCAAGATGCCTCCGGGCGGCCTTCCGGAAGCGGGCAAGCAGCAGGCCGAGGCGGTGACCCACTGGATTTCAGGGGCGCTCGCAGAGGCTGGCTTCGGCGATCAGCCGCAAGCGGGGCGTGTGACGGCGCGGCGCATGAACCGCGTCGAGTACAACAACACGATTCGCGATCTGTTGGGCGTGGCGGTTCGGCCCGCCGACCAATTCCCGGTGGACGACTCCGGTTACGGCTTCGACAACATCGGAGACGTGCTGACCGTCTCGCCGATGTTGATGGAGAAGTATCTGCAGGCCGCGCACGAGGTATCCCAAATCGCGGTCTTTGGGGCCGCGGTTCCTGATAAACCGACCAAACTAATTCGTCTGCTGAACCGCCGATCGCCCGACGCCGCCGATACGGCGAGTGTTGAAGCGTCCGATGCATATCTCCCTTACTCGATGCGCGGAGCGATGTACGGCTCCTGGAATTTCCCCGTCGACGGCGAATATGAATTGCGCCTGCGCATCGCCAACTTCCGCTCCGAAGACGACCTGCTGACGCCGGAAGAGCGTGAAGCAAAGGAGGCGGAGCGAAAGAAACGATTTGAAGAGTTAGCTGCAGCGCGCGCCGCTAATCCGGACGCGGCGCCGCGACGTCGCCGAGAGGCGACGCCCGAAGAACTGCAAGCTAGACTGGAAGCGGCCCGCAAGGCTGCGCCGCCGCGCCAGTTGCTGATGCAAGTCGACGGCGAGCCGGTCTTTTCGACCATTGTCGAAGGCGCCAGCGCATTTGGCTACGACCGCGGCGAATACCCAGTTCGCGTCAAATTGACGGCTGGCGAACACGCGATACGCGCTTCCTACCCGGAGCTGGCGAATCTGGACGATCCGCGCGAAAACATCAATCCCGATTTGCGCCGCGCGCTCTTCGTGGATTATCTCGACATCGTCGGGCCTTTCAACCCCAGCAAAGAGCCGCCTGCCAGCTATCACAAGATATTCATTTGCGGCCACAACCCGGGCGAGCACGGCGCTCAATGCGCTCGTAGGGTCGTGCAAAACCTCATTGAGCGCGCCTACCGGCGCCCGGTCAGCGACAGCGAACTAGCGTCCAAGCTGAATCTGGTTCAGCTCGCCCAAAAGGAGGGCGATTCGCTTGAAGAAGGCGTGCGGCTGGCGCTGGAAGCCATCCTCGCGTCGCCGGACTTCCTGTACCGCATCGAGCAACGGGACGGCAAGCCTGCGCCCTCGGCTGCCTCGGCGAGCGTGCCGGAGGCTGAGCCGATCGGCGCCTACGAACTCGCCTCGCGACTTTCCTATTTTCTGTGGGCCAGCATGCCGGACGAGGAACTCTTCCAGGCTGCCAAAGCCGGAAACCTGAACACGCCTGAAGAACTGGAGCGGCAGGTACGGCGAATGTTGGCCGATCCGAAGGCGACGGAAAACCTCGCCGGCAACTGGGCCGCTCAGTGGCTGCAATTGCGCAATCTCGGGCGCACCAAGCCGGACCCAGACCGCTTCCCCACCGTAGACGACGAGTTGCTCGACGCGATGCGGACCGAGACGAATCTCTTCGTCAAAGAGATCATCCGCGACGACCACAGCATTCTCGATTTCATCGACGCACCGTTCACTTATCTCAATGGCCCTCTGGCCCGCCACTACGGCATCTCGGGGGTCGACGGCGAGGGGTTTCGGCGGGTCGAGCTCGACGGAGTACAGCGCGGCGGCGTATTGACCCAGGGCGCGATCATGACCGTCTCGTCTTATCCGACGCGCACTTCGCCGCCGGTTCGCGGCAAATGGGTCTTGGAGAATCTGCTCGGCACTCCGCCGCCGCCTCCTCCCCCAAATGTTCCGCCCTTGGACGAATCGAAGGCGGCCGAGTCGATGACGTTGCGCGAACGCCTCGCGCGGCATCGTCAGGATCCCAGTTGTTCGCCCTGCCACAACTTAATGGATCCGATCGGCTTTGGGTTAGAGAGTTATGACGCGGTCGGCGCCTGGCGCACGCACGATGGTGGGGCCTTGATCGATACCTCCGGCGTCTTGCCTGACGGCAAGTCGTTCCAGGGCGCCAAGGACCTGAAACAGCTTCTCAAGGGCCAATCCGGCACCTTTACGCGAAATGTAACCCAGAAGATGTTGACCTACGCCTTGGGCCGCGGACTGGAGCGATATGATCAGCCTACGGTCGACCATATCGTGGCTCAAGTTGAGGCCAACGATTACAAGTTTTCCGCGCTGGTAATGGAAGTCGCCAAGAGTGCGCCTTTCCGGATGAGAAGCGCCGAAGGAGTACAGCCATGAACATCGTTCTCAAAAAGCATCTGCCGAGACGCACGTTTCTACGAGGTCTGGGCGGCGTATTGGCTCTGCCGTTGCTGGACGCGATGATGCCGGCCCTGAACGCCTCGGCGAAAGCTCCGACTCGTACGGCGATCCTTTACTTCCCCAACGGAATCCAGGTTCCCGCCTGGAGGATGGACCTAGAAGGCGACGATGTGCCGCTGCCCCAAACCCTCGCCCGAACGCTGGAACCGCTTGAGAAATACCGCAACGATTTCTCCGTGCTGCGCGGCCTGACCGTCAATGGCGGCCGCCCTCTAGGCGATGGCCCCGGCGACCACGGCCGCGCTGGCGCCAGCTACCTCACGGGCGCCCATCCCAAGAAAACCTTCGGCAAAGACATTCAAGCCGGCGTCTCGATGGACCAGTACATCGCCGCCAGGATCGGCGGCGAGACTCGCTTTGGCTCGCTGGAACTCGGCTGTGAAGAGGGCATTCAGGGCGGCAACTGCGACAACGGCTATAGCTGCGCCTACAGCAACAGCATTTCCTGGCGCACGCCCGCATCGCCGAACCCGCCGGAAGTGCGGCCGCGCGCGGTTTTTGAGCGCTTGTTCGGCAGCGAAGACTTTGAGCAAGACCCGGCGATCCGCGCCAAGAAAGAGAGGTATCGCCGCAGCATCCTCGACTCGCTAACCGACGACGCGAAGCGCCTGCAGAACTCACTCAGCTCCACCGATCGGCGTAAGATCGATGAGTACATGTACGCCGTACGCGACATCGAGACGCGCATCCAACGGACGGAAGCGAACAACGTGGAAGTGACGCCGACTCTGGACAAGCCTCCGTCGAGCATTCCCGAGAACTACCAGGAACATACGCGGCTAATGTTCGACCTGATGACTTCGGCGTTTCAGACCGATTCCACCCGTGTCATCACCTTCTTGATGGCCATCGAACAAAGCAACCGGGCGTACCGTGAGATCGGCATCGCCGACTCGCACCATGGCCTCACGCACCACGGCGGCGACAAAGTAAAGATCGAGAAGTGCATTGCCATCAACCGCTATGAGGTGGAGCAGTTCAGCTACTTCATCGACAAACTGAAGGCGACCGAGGACGGCGAAGGCACGCTGTTCGACCACATCATGGTGACCTACGGCAGCGGCCTCAGCCGTGACCACGATCACGATGACCTGCCGTTGGTTATCACCGGCCGCGGCAACGGTCTGTTTAATCTCGGCCGTCAGGTGAACTATCCCAACGAAACGCCGTTGGCGAATCTTCATGTGGCGATGATGCACGAGATGGGCGTACCCGCCGAGCACTTCGCCGACAGCAACGGCGATTTGCCTTATCTATCGAATCTCTAAGGGACGCATCATGCGAACTGCATTTCTCCGCCTCGCCCTCTTGGGGCTTGTCGCTATTCTTCCGTCTTACGCAACGGAGCGCGCCGTGATCGACCGTCTCATCGAGATGGCCCGCTCGCGGCCAAACTCCGCAGCATTTCGCACCGAGTTGATTCAGGCGATGGGCGAGGAGAGCGTGCAAAAGGCGGCGGCGATCGCCGGCAACGGCCCTGACTTCGTCTGGGCGCTCGAAGCCGAGTCGCAGCCGAAGCTCTATGTCGACGATGCGCCGGTCTCAGGGACCTTTCGCCGCATCAAATCGACAAACACTTGGTTCTACGTCGGCAAGCTACAAACCGGCACAGCCCACAAGTTCCATTATCTCGTCGACGGCAAGGTTGTCGGCGGCGCGAACGACATCCCGGCCTACACGCCCGATTCCTATCAGAAGCCCGATGTGCCGCGCGGCACGATGAGCGAGAAGCAAACACATATCAGCAAGATCTATGACGGCATGGAGACCAATTACTGGGTCTACGTGCCCGCACAGTATGACCCCTCCAAGGCTGCCGCTCTCATGATTTGGCAAGACGGAGAGCGCTTCAGCGGCCGCAACACCGAAGACAACTGCAACCTCTGCCCCAGTCTTTATCGCCTCCAAGAAGTGACCGACAATCTCATCCACGAGGGTAAGATCCCGGTGATGATCCACCTATTCATTTCGCCGGGAACCAAAGACGGCAAGGCGATGCGCTCGATCGAGTATGACTCGGTGTCTGACAAGTACCCGCGCTTCTTGTTGGACGAGATACTGCCTGAGTTGTACGCAAAGTACAATATCCGCCGCGACGCTTATAGCCGGGCCATCCAGGGCCAGTCCTCGGGCGGCATCTGCGCCTTCAACGCCGGCTGGCGGCATCCCGAGGAGTTCAGCCGTGTAGCCACGCACATCGGCACCTTCGTGCCGCTGGCGCTGCGGAACGGCGAACCCGAGGCGGGACACCTCTACCCAACCTGGGTTCGGCTCGATCCGAAGAAGAACCTGCGGGTTTGGATCAGCGACAACTCCGATGATCAGGAAAATCGCCTGGGCAGTTGGCCGCTGCAGAACATCCAGATGGCCAACTCACTCAAGCTGCGCGATTACGACTTCCGCTTCGAGTTCGGCGGCGGCACTCACCATGCTGCGCTGTGGGCTTCGAAGCTGCCTGAAGCTTTAACTTGGCTTTGGCGCGACTACGACCCGACTAAAACCGAGCAGATCTACGAACAAGACCCGGCGGAGAAAGAGAAGCCTGTCTTCCGAGTAAAGCTGGCGAACCGCTAGTCGCCCGCACTGGGGCGATCGGCCGCCCCCATCGAGCCGGAGCTAGCGCTTCGGCGCCGCCTCGGCGGCGAAATCGATGAGGCGGCTGCGCTGTTGTGGGGTGAGTTGGCCCGATGACTGGGTCAGTCCGCGGTGCTGGGGGATGTCGGGCATCGCGCTGGTCTGCAGGCCGCGGTGCTCGGGAATATCCGGTATCTGGCTAACCTGTCCGCTTTGAACGGATAGCTCTTGTTTGCCGTTGAGAACTTGCAATCCTTGTTTGGCGTTGAGTCCGCTGGGAGACTGCGGATCAACCTCGACAGCATGGGTCCAGTAGGCGACGGCCTGTTCAGGCTTGCCAGTGTTAGCGTAGATGGCGCCGAGGTTGTAGAGCGCGTCGACGTGATTGGGGTCCAGTTGCAACAACGCTTCGGTTTCGCGAATCGCGCCTTGTTGGTCCCCTGCCTCGTATAGCGCGCGACCGAGTTCTAGGCGGGCGTCCAGGCTATTGGGATCGACCGCGATGGCCTTACGCAGATGTTCAGCGGCGCCCTTGGCGTCGCCGTTTTGGAGAGCCAGTTCGGCCATGCGCAAAAGAATCGGCGTGTGCTCGGGATTCTTCTCAAGCGCCTGTTCCAGCGATTCGACGCTATCCGCATCGGCGTCGACGGGCTCCATGGCCGGGTGATCGAAGTCGGATTGCTTGGCCGCAGCGGCGCTGCTTTGTGATGGAGCTTCGGAGCCGCACCCGAGCAGCAGCGCTGCAATGGCGACCGAGGCAAGGTAGATGATTCTGTTCTGCGACATAAGAGGCTCCTAAGCAGCCACGCTCTTCTCAACGATTTCGATCCCGACTTGGCGTAAGAATCCTTCAGGCGATTCGCCGCCGATCATGACAAACACGAAGTCGTTCGGCAGCGTTTGCTCGCCGTCCGGGCATTCCAACACGACTGAATCCTTCGATATCTCACGGACCTGCGACGTTCTCAAGATTTTGACTCCTCCGCCGGCTTCGGCTTCTGCGAGGAATTTTTGATTGCGCTCGCGGGCGCGCGAGAAAGTGTCTTTGCGGTAGGAGAGCGTCACTCGGTTGCGCTTCGAGCGACTTAACGCGAGGGCCGCCTCTATGGCGGAGTCTCCGCCGCCGACGACTAAAATGTCGTTGTTCTCATAGGTCTCCGCCTCGATAAGCCGATAGGCGACCTTAGACATGTCTTCGCCAGGCGCCCCAAGTCGGCGCGGCGTTCCGCGCTTTCCGATGGCCAGCACGATGGCCTTGCCGTAGTAAACGCCTTTAGATGTTGTCGCCTCCAGCAAGTCCCCCTTGCGCGCGACGGAGAGGCCGCGCTCCTCGGTGCGGACCTCAACGCCGGTGTTGGCGATGATGTTTTCCCAGACACTGACCAGAGACTCTTTGGTGCCGTCGGCGATGTAGAGGTTGCCGTAGAGAGGCATCGAAACGGGCTCGGCCATCAGAAACTTGTGGCGTGGGTACTGCTTGATGGTGGAGGCGACCTCGCCCTGATCAAACGCGCGGTAGCTCATGCCGTGCTGCTTCGCCGTAAGCGCGGCACTCAGGCCGGCGGGGCCTGCGCCGAGGATAATGACGTCGACGGGATGTTCGCGCGAGGCGTCGGCGTCTTGATCAGTTGCGGCAGGCCCTTCGGCATTAAAGTCGATGGGCTGAGCGTCCGCGGCAGGAGCGGCCTCAAGAGGGTGCTGGCGACGGTAGATGTAGTCGATCACAAGACGGCCTTCGTTGATCGCCGTCTTGATCAAACCCATGCCGCCCAACTCGCCGACGATAAACACGCCTGGAATGTTCGTCTCGAAGTTCTCGTTGACCAGGGGCACCTTCAAGGTCTGCAGAACGTTGCCGAAGGCGAGGCCGATGGCAGACGTTGGGCAGACCTCGACGCACTTGGCGTGCCCGGTGCATTTCTCCGGGGAAGCGAGAATCGCTTTGCCGCTGACTAAGGCGAGGGTCCCTTGTTCGGGGCAAACGTCGACGCAGGTTCCGCAGCCAATGCAGAGTGAGGCATTGATCACGGGGCGAGGCTTGCCTTTGACGCCGTCGGCGGGGGCTTCAGCCACGGATGACCGGTGGACCTTCCACAGTTCAAGAGGCGCGCCGCATTTGCCGCAGAACGACGTCCCGTTAGGCACGGCGCCGCCGCAACGCGGACAGGCCGTCGTCGCTCCCCCCGCAGCGGCAGGCGTCGCAGCAGGGGCCAAGCCCTTCACATACTTGCGAACGAAAAAGAGCGTGACCACCAAGGCAATCGCGAATGTGATGAGAGTTTCCATCGCTCCACGTCTAGAAATAGCCTAGTGCCACAACGAAGCCGATGTGCACGACGACCAGCACTCCGAACGAATAGCTGAATGGACGGTGCACGACGTGCCAAAGGTGGAATAGCTTTTGCGTCTTGCCTAAGAAGAGGATCTTGGCTGATAGCCAGGCTTGCTGCCGCACGGAGCGAATCACTCCCTCGAAGGCGCGATTGCCTAGGGGCAGCAGGCCGCCGAAGCTGGCGATGCGCATGAGCGTGCTCATGGCTTTGCGCCGCAGTCGCGCCACTTCGAGAACGCGGCGAAGATCGAAACGTATCATCGCGATCAGCGCCTCGACGACGCTCATCTGCTGCACTTCGTCGTTGTCCGGCAGCAGCAGGACCGAAGCGAGGTCGTCGGAGTCGACTAGATCCTGTTCGGCTAGTTGCTGCGCGGTGCGGGCCCGTTCCTCTTCGATTTCTTTACGATCCATCTCCGCCGCAGTCAACCGACGCGGAATCTGGGCGTAGAAATATTTGCCGACGATTCCGCTTAGGGCGACTGTCCACATGATCCAAAAAGCCATGCCAGCCAAGCCGTGAAACTTGAAGGAGCTGTGGAAGGTAATCACAACCGGCCCGAACAAACCAAACACGATGTGGAAGTCTAGCCAGTGCTTGGTATTGCCCTTCTTCCTCAGCCAAGTCCAACGCTTGCGGATGGGGTAGAGGTAGATCAACAGGAAAACGATTCCGCCGCCGATACCCAGCTTCAGCCCGATCTCACCCGAAGGTCGGTAGAGTTCGTAGGCGGCTTGGTGCACCCGCTCGGATTGAGGCAGCGAGTAGAACGAGTAGCTCTCCAGAGCCAGCGCGACGACGAAGGACACGGCGAGTACAACGACGGTGCCCCAACGCAGTTTGTGACGACCCTCGGCATCGAAGACGCCCCCCGTGCTTTCCGGCTTGATGGTCGCTGAGGCACTCATGGTTGTTCCGGCTCCGGGAGTTCGGGTGCTGCGATCTCGAAACTGGTTTCCACTTGGAACTTACGATACTCGCCAAACTCGTGATGATTGCGCCAAAGCTGATGCTCGGTGGCGGCTTCGATGTTTGCGGCAGAAGGCATCCAAGAAGACAACTCCGCGCCCTGCGGCGCGTACTCGACGTCGACATCGACGCGTTCGAGACCAATCTGCTCTATCGGCGCCTTCAACCCTGCTTGCAGTCTAGCGATCTGGCCGCTGTTTGGATCGATCCAGGCTTGACCTTTCCACTCGATCGGGTAAAGCGCGTCTTTGAGCTGCAACGCTGTGGGCGAGACGGCCCCGCGCACATGCTCGAAACCAATGAGCTGATAGGTTTGTCCCTTCCACTGCTGGGACGGCAGTTCCTGGAAGACATAGCTCGGCTGAAAGTGCGGATGGAAGATGAGGACTGAGAGAGCAAAGCCGTTGGTGATCAACAGCGGGCGATACGACGGTCGCTTCACTCGTTTGGCCTTCGACTCTTCGCGCAACTCGCGAGATTCTTCCACCGCCAGTTCGTTTCCCATCAGTTGCAGGAACACGACGTAGTCGTAGATCGCCTTGCGCTGATTGACGGTCTTGTTGCGATCCGGGTCAAGCTTGATTTGCGAGACCGTCTCGACGCACGAGACGGAGGTGACCTCGCGCCAAAACTCCTCTACTTCGGCGCCGAGCGCGCCGAGCCGCTCATTGAGAGTGGCCCCGGAGAGAGTCAGCGACGGATCCCCGCCCCAAGCGAGCGAACTCATTGCGAGTAACGCGGCAATTAGTAGTGTCGTTCTTCTGGTCATGACTCAGAATCGGTAGCCGAGGTCGAAGTAGACCTGGCTGTAGTCTTGGATGTTTCCGCGATAGACGGTAATGCCGGTGCCAAGGAAATAGTGTTTTTCAAAAAACCACTCGATGGAACTGTTCACGAAGATGGCGCGGTTCTGTTGCGTGAGCGAACCGCTGAAGTCCTGACGGCCCGCTTGCATCTCTAGGCGCAAAGCTTCGCGTAAGTCGTAGCTGAGTGATACGGAGTGGTAGTGACCGGACCCGAATGAGCTGCTGAAACTGGAAGTGCGGAAGTCCGCTCGCATGTGGATCCAGGGGAGTCGTCCCCAGGTGTATCCCAGCAGGTAGTTAAAGGACGGCGACTCATCGCCTCGCCGATCACTGCGGCCAAGCTGGCCGTAAGCCGCAGAGCGCGCCGGCAGTTTGACGCGGATGCCGCCGCTGACGCCTTGGAACAGCAGCTGATCGACTAGGCCCACTCCGATGAGCCGATCGTCGAACGTCGGCACGCCGCGGAAGTAGTTGTGGCTCAGGTCGAGCGTGACGTATTCGTTCGCCTCGGCCCTAACCGTGAGAAAACTGCGACTCAAGACGGGGCCGCTTGTGTCGCTGCCGAATCGTCCGCGGCTGCGATTGTCGACTTCGGCGTTGTGGAAGATGCTGAACCGGCGATTCACGGCGACCGTGTTTTCCATGAAAGCGAACTGCCGTTCGGGACGCCAATTGCGGCGGGTGTGGGCAACGCCGAAGGTGCCTGAGTAGCGCACGGTCTCGAAGGAGCCAGTTTCGAAGTTCGAGAAGACACCGACGATCTGGCGGTTAGGGTCAAAGTTCCAGGCGGTCGGATCGGGCGTGGAACCGGCAAAGGCGCCGACCGTCGTCGATTGATTTAGTTTGCGGCCATAGTATCCGCCGTCGATGGTATTGAGGCTGCTGGCCCAGGGCAATAGCAGGCGCCCAAATCCGAGGGTGTTTTTCGAGTAGGGGCTGTCGTAGGTGAAGCCGACGTGATAGGTACGATTGATCAAATCGGTCAAGGTCTCCGGACCCCGGCGCGTACTGATGCGGCCTCTCCAGTTGCCTGCGAAGTTCCAATAGGTGCCGCCGAGGCGCGTGGCCTCGCCGCGGATCGACACGCCTGTCTGGGAAGAAGAGCGGCCGCTTGTGCCGTCGAAGAGCGAACTCTGCTGGAAGCTGATGCGGCCCTTGACGCGATTGATTTCGGCGAGCGGCGGCTTGGGAATGTACGCTCTGAGTTCGTCCTTGAGCGGGTCCTCGCCGGTGTAGTCGCTGAAGGAGATGATTTGGGCGTACTTGCGGCTGTTCTGGGAAGTGAGCAGGTAGGCGACTTGCTCGGCATCCCCGGCGGAAAGCGCCGCGTGGTCGCCCTTGGCGATGCCGCCGCCGTTGAGTAAGATCGTGCAGACGGCGGAGCTGGGCGCGACGGCTTGAATGCGGACGCTGCCGATCGACTGCGACGCCATCGTGGGCTGTCCCGGCTCGAGGCGCGAAATTTCCAGTTCCATTCCCTCTGTAAGTCCCTCGTCGCTGCCGCCGTTGATATAGATCACGTCCGCTGCGACGTAGGTCACCTCGAACGCCATACGCGGCTGCTCCGGTTGTGCATCCAATAGGGCGACACTCAAGGCCATTAGGAGAATGTGCCGCCAAGTCCTCATCAGTCTCCCCTTCCGTTGGGATGGCAGCTGAGGCAGTTCAGGCTGTTGTAAACATAGTTCCTGACTCCGCCATGCTTGCTGTCCATCGAACTCTGACTATGTTCATGGCAGGTCAGGCAGGTGAAGACCGCGAAGTTCGATGAGTTCGGATGGCAAGTGGAACATGTCTGCCAAATCGATTGTTTGTGTGCGCCGGAGTAGATCGGGAAGGCGTGACTAAACTGTGCCCCCGCCCACTGGTTGGTGTTGTGGCAACTCTCGCAATTGGTCGGGAAGCCGGCGGCGGCGTGATTCGGATTGGCGACGCTCTCGTACTCCGTGCGGTGGCAGGAATAACAATCTTGCGGCGTGCCGGCGAATTGGCCGCCAACGTGGCAATCCGCGCAGGCGGGTTGGGTTCGATGGGCGCCCGTCAGCGGAAAGTCCGTCTGGTTGTGATCAAAGACCGCGCCTTCCCATTGCGACGTGCTGTGGCAAACCTCGCACTGCAAGGGGAATCCGGCAGCGGCGTGATCCGGGTTGTCGGTTCCGTCGAAATCGCTCTGGTGACAACTGACGCAAGCAGTCGAGAGGCCTTGATACTGTCCATTCACGTGGCACACTTGGCACTCTTGCTGAGTGTGCGCGCCCGTCAGAGGAAAATCCGTTTGACTGTGATCGAAGATAGCTCCTTCCCACTGCGCGGTGGAGTGGCAAAGTGCGCAATCTTGCGGGAATCCGGCCGAGACGTGGTTCGGGGCCGTCGTGCCGTTGAAGTCGCCCAAGTGGCAGCCGACGCAAGTCTGCGGCGTTCCTGCGAACTGGCCGTTGACGTGGCACTGCGCACAGTCGACGGATGTATGCCTTCCCGTCAACGGGAAGCTCGTCGCGGTGTTGTGGTTGAAGACGGCGCCTTCCCACTGCGAGGTGTTGTGGCAGCTTTCACACGTCGTGGGGAAGCCCGCGGCGGCGTGGTTCGGGTCCGTCGTGCCGTTGAAGTCAGCCAAGTGGCAGCCGACGCAAGTCTGCGGCGTTCCTGCGAACTGGCCGTTGACGTGGCACTGCGCACAGTCGACGGATGTATGCCTTCCCGTCAACGGGAAGCTCGTCGAAGTGTTGTGGTCAAAGACCGCGCCTTCCCACTGCGAGGTGTTGTGGCAGCTTTCACACGTCGTGGGGAAGCCCGCGGCGGCGTGGTTCGGGTCCGTCGTGCCGTTGAAGTCCGCCAAGTGGCAGCCGACGCAAGTCTGCGGCGTTCCTGCGAACTGGCCGTTGACGTGGCACTGCGCGCAGTCGACGGATGTGTGCCTTCCCGTCAACGGGAAGCTCGTCGAAGTGTTGTGGTCAAACACCGCGCCTTCCCACTGCGAGGTGTTGTGGCAGCTTTCACACGTCGTGGGGAAGCCCGCGGCGGCGTGGTTCGGGTCCGTCGTGCCGTTGAAGTCCGCAAGTGGCAACCGACACAGGCTTGCGGCGTACCGGCGAACTGTCCGTTGACGTGGCACTGCGCGCAATCGACAGACGTATGGCGTCCGGTCAACGGGAAGCTCGTCGAAGTGTTGTGGTCAAAGACCGCGCCTTCCCACTGCGAGGTGTTGTGGCAGCTTTCACAAGTCGTGGGGAAGCCGGCGGCGGCGTGGTTCGGGGTCCGTCGTGCCGTTGAAGTCGCCCAAGTGGCAGCCGACGCAAGTCTGCGGCGTTCCTGCGAACTGGCCGTTGACGTGGCACTGCGCACAGTCGACGGATGTATGCCTTCCCGTCAACGGGAAGCTCGTTGAAGTGTTGTGGTCAAACACCGCGCCTTCCCACTGCGAGGTGTTGTGGCAGCTTTCACACGTCGTGGGGAAGCCCGCGGCGGCGTGGTTCGGGTCCGTCGTGCCGTTGAAATCCGTAAGATGGCAGCCCACGCAAGCTTGCGGCGTGCCCGTGTACTGTCCATTGACGTGGCATTGTTCGCAATCAACGGTCGTGTGACGACCCGTCAGCGGAAAGCTCGTGAAGTCGTGGCTGAACTCAGCCCCTTCCCACTGCGAAGTGTTGTGGCAGACCTGGCAAGTCGTCGGGAAACTGGCAGTGGCGTGATTGGGGTTGGTCGTGCCATTGAAGTCAGCCAAGTGGCAGCCGACGCAGGTCTGCACCGTACCAGCGAACTGGCCGTTGACGTGGCACTGCGCACAGTCGACGGATGTATGCCTTCCCGTCAACGGGAAGCTCGTCGAAGTGTTGTGGTCAAACACCGCGCCTTCCCATTGCGAAGTGTTGTGGCAGCTCTCACACGTCGTGGGGAAGCCAGCGGCGGCGTGGTTCGGATCCGTCGTGCCGTTGAAGTCAGCCAGGTGACAATCCGACGCATGCTTGCGGCGTGCCTGCGAACTGTCCGTTGACGTGGCACTGCGCGCAATCGACAGATGTGTGCCTTCCCGTCAACGGGAAGCTCGTCGAAGTGTTGTGGTCAAACACCGCGCCTTCCCATTGCGAAGTGTTGTGGCAGCTCTCACACGTCGTGGGGAAGCCAGCGGCGGCGTGGTCCGGGTCCGTCGTACCGTTGAAGTCCGCGAGATGGCAACCGACACAGGTTTGCGCCGTGCCGGCGAACTGTCCGTCGACGTGGCATTGGGTGCACTCGACCGAGACGTGGCGGCCTGTTAGCGGGAAGGCCGCCCGGCTGTGGTCGAACTGAGCGCCGGCCCATTGCGCGGTCGTGTGGCAGTCTTGGCACTGCGTTGAGAAGGCGCCGCTCGCGTGGCTCGGGCTTGTGGTTTGCTCAAAGTCGGAACTATGGCAAGAGAAACACTGTTGCGAGATTCCAGCGAACTGACCGTTGACGTGGCACTGTTGGCAATCGACGGAGGCGTGGCTACCCGTTAACGCGAAGCTTGTCGCCGTGTTGTGGTCGAACGAAGCTCCGGTCCAATCGGTTGTCGAGTGGCAGGTTTCGCAGGTCGTCGGGAAGCCGGCTTGGGCATGATTCGGGTTCGCCGTCGCATTGAAATCTCGCGCATGGCAGCTGAAACACTCTGCCGACAAGCCCTGGAATAAGCCCCCGACGTGACACTGTGCGCAATCTGCTTGAGCGTGGGCGCCCGTTAACGCGAAGCTCGTCAGCGCATCATGATCGAAGCGCGCGTTCTGCCACTGATCCACCGTGTGGCATGTCTCGCATTGGAGCGATACGCCGGCGGCCGCATGGTTAAAGCTCCGAGCGTCGGCGTAGTCCTGTTGGTGGCAGGTGACGCACTCGGTGCTCAGCCCGGTGTAAGTCCCCGCGGCGGCTCCGGGGTGGCAAGATGCGCATTGCACCGCCGCATGGGCGCCCATGAGGGGAAATCGATTGCGATGCTCGCTGATCTCGCGAACGGCCTGCTCCCAGCCTTGCACCGAGTGGCAGTCTTGGCAGCGTGCGCCGAATTGGTTGCGATGGAAATCGGCATGGCAATCCGCGCACTGGACGCCGACATTGGTGAACACCAAGCTGCGGTGGCAATCGTTGCAGCGCACACCCTCATGCATGCCGCGCAGAGGGTAAGACGTCTCAGTGTTATGGTTGAACTCGGGTACGGCGCGAATCGGACTCCAACTGCTGGTCGCGTGACAGTTCTGGCACGAAACATCGAGTGAACCGTGAGGGTTTCGCGTCCGATCTACTTCCTGAGCTGCCGTACCGCCGCAGACAAGCAGGGCAAGCAGTAGTAGCCGGGGGAACAGACCCCTGATGCTGACGATGCTCATCTGCTACACGAACTGGGCACGGCGTCCTTCCGATCGAAGTGTGACCTTAAGCACTTTGGGCGCCACACAAGTACCATCTGCCGTTGCCCCAGCAGTACTAAGACTTTGAGGGTTTATCAGGGAAGGGATCACTGGGTGAAACACTTAGAGGGCTCAAGTATTACCGCTAGCCGCAGCGGTAGAGGCCCGCTGCATCTCGGTGGCGGAAATCCGGGTCGGGAAGGAATTACACGATTGGGGCATTTCGCCAACGCAACCGTGCAATAGTTACCGGCTACTTATGGCAGGCGGAACATTCCTGCGGTGTGCCACGGTATACGGTGACGTCGAAATCTTGGCCGCGCCGTTTCTCCGTATGGCACATCCCGCAGGGTACGTTCTCGTGTGCGCCGTCCAGTACGAAGACGGAATATTTCGAGTGGTCGAACCGCGTCGGGTTCCAGTCGACATTCGTATGACAGACGGAGCACTCGTGCTTGCGGTCGCCTTCATCGAACTGCCCCGCATGGACGTCTTCGTGACACTCTGCGCAACGCACCGGGGCGGCGGCAAACTCGACGCCTTCGAAGTTCGGCGCGCCGTCGGCTCGCCGGTGGCAGTCCAGGCAGGCTACTGTCGCGTGCGAACCCTCAAGCGGGAAATCCGTACGCGCGTGGTCGAACTGCAGCAAGTGCGACCACGAGGTGACCTCATGGCAATCGGCGCATTCAAATGCTTTGCCTGCCGTCAGTCCATCGGCGAACTGATCACCATGCGGATGCTTGTGGCACTGAGCGCAGCCAAGATCGGCGAAGTGAAATTTTCCCTTGGCGGTAATCGGTTCGTCGGGCCGCGGCTGATGGCACGACTGGCAAGAGACCGCGATGTGCGATCCCATCAACTCGAAGCGGCTCTGCTGATGTCGACTGAGGGTAAAAGTGGATGGGCTAAAGCCGTGAAGGTCGTGGCAATCTTTGCACTGCCCAGCGCTAGGGGTTTCCGCAAACTGGCCTTCGTGGGCGTCGGCGTGGCAATCCGCGCAGGCGCGGAATGGGACTTTATAGAGCGTCTCCTTACCCTTCGGCTCGTGGCACTGTTTGCATTCCACGTCGGCGTGCTTGCCGACAAGCGGGTAGTCTGACAACGAGTGGTCGTCTAAGGTGAAGGTCGTCGGAGCGAAGCCTTCCTCGTTGTGGCACGAAGCGCAATCGCTGCCAGCTTCTCGATCATCAAACTGGCCCCCATGTGCATCTTCATGGCATTGCGCACATTCGGCATGCTCGATCGGCTTCTTGAAATCAGCGCCCGTGTGGCACTTGGAGCAGCTGAGTCCAACGTGTTTGCCCACAAGCGGAAAGTCCGTCTTCGAGTGGTCGAAGCGGGATGTTCCACGCACGATGTCCCACCCCGCATCGACGTGGCAACTTGAGCAGGCCTGAGCGAACGCACCGCTATGGGGATCTTCGTGGCAAGTTTTGCATTCGCTGAAACCAATGCCGGAGTATTTGATGAGACCGTCGGTTTCTACGTGGCACTTGACGCACTCCAAATCCGTATGCCGACCGGCAAGAGGGAAACCCGTCGCTTGGTGGTCAAATTTCGTGACAGTCGTGAAGTTGTCGAAGCTATGGCAGCGCTCGCACTCCATTCCGAGTTGGCCCTGGTGTTCGTCTTGATGGCATGAGGTGCAGGTAGTCCTGAGGCCTAAGAAGGTTCTAGAGGCATCTTGAACCTTCGCTTTGCGCAGTTCGTTGATGTCGACGAACTCGATCTGGTGGCAGTCCCGGCACTGCTGCTGAGCGTGCGCTCCCGTAAGGGGGTAGCCCGTCTCGGCATGATCGAACCGTTGCTGACTGTTTGGCCAATGCACTAACTGAAAATCACGGCCAATGTGGTCCCGGTGGCAGGTCGCACAGTCGCGCCCTTGCTCGGCTAGATCGACGACCGTCGCGTGATAGCCGCGCTTCGCCGAGACCCTTTCCCCGATCTCGGCATGGCAGTCGATGCACTTGAAAACAGGAGCGCCCGCGCCAAAGGTGTGGCACTCATTGCAGCGCAACGGACTGTCCAAGTCCCGATGGGCGTTGGACAGACTTCCGGGCGAGAGTTGACCGAAAACTCCGGCAGGCGCCCCGAGGAGTGCAAGGATAGCGACGATTTTTCCGAACAGCTTCACGGGGGGACGAAGCAGCGATCAAGACCGAGCTCGTCAGAACCCGTCGCAATCGTATTTCCAATTCATCTCCAGTCAACCCCAAAACCGGCAATTCCACCACCGGGGATATCCCCTAGCCGGAGGCCCCATACTCCAAACCACAGCTGGATGGCCTCATGCCGCCAAGTACTTTGACGTCAGCAACCAGCGCGGGCTCGGCGTGACAGGGGAAGCTCTCGAAAAGCTCGGCCATCAAGCGAATGAGCGCAAGACTCTGTTGACCGGAGGCCGAGCAGCTAATGCCGGTTGCCTGGCGAATTCTTTGCTTCGCCGTCGTCAGCGGCGAGACGGAGAAACAGTTGGCGCTGAAAAGAAAGGGCTTAATTGGTACGCCCGGCAGGATTCGAACCTGCGACCTCTTGCTCCGGAGGTACCTGCGAGCCTCCCACGGCTTTCCGCCAACTCCTTGCTCTCTTTGATGTTGCACGGTTTCGGGGCGTCTGCTTTCGCTCGCAACGCATGGGTTGACTAGCTTTATCGGCAGTTTCCTGACGGTTTCTTGACAGTTGGCGGCCTGAGGCGCGGTCCGGTGGGCACCATCGCACTGGCCAGCTGGAATCCTCACCTGGAGGAACTGCCCCAATCTGTGCGGATTGGAAAATGCCAAGGGCGAAAGGGGCTGATCGGCATGACGCACAGGATCTTGAAGATGTGCTGGCGGCTGACTTCCTCAGCGGATCCGGCGACTCGATTCGCGCAAGCAGCGACCCCGTCGAGCTATTCTAAAAAGCGTCGAGCCGATCCAAAAACGCCCGCCGATTTGCCCGCCGCTCTCTGCCGCCGCCGCAGACCTCTTCAACGCCCAATAAGGCAATGCTCGGAGGCACTTCTGGTCTGGTACCGTCTTGAGCGTTGCAACTGGCTGATTGGATTGCGGAATGTTCGTGTGGACTATCAGGGGCCGACGCTTTGCTGTTCCAAGCGTCTTGGGCTGGCTAATACGAGAGCGTTCTGCCTCGTCAATACTTTTGACCGTGCTATTGACGGCAACCTTCTTTGGTTTGGGGCCAGCTGGCGGACCGGATCGCAATTTTTACTCTAATCGCCGATTCTGTGACTGTGGCCAGGTAGCAGAGAAATGTCCACCGAAGAAGAAATACCGTATAGTCTCGTCCACTGGAGGCCGGGACTCAACACGAGCGCCCGAGCCGAGGTGGTCCCATTGGTTGACGGTCGACTGCTGATAGGGAAATATCGATTGGATGCCGCGTCGGGGCAAACCTTCACGACGGTGAACCCAGCCACCGGCGAAGCCATTCGCCAGATCGCAGCTGCTGCGCCGGCTGATATCGATTCGGCTGTAAGATCGGCGCGTTCCGCGCTGGAACTCGGTCCGTGGTCCCGGATGAGCGGGGCCGATCGGACCCGCCGACTGCTAGCACTCGCCGAGCTGATCGAAGCGAACGCAACTGAGTTGGCGATGATCGAGACGGTTGACGGGGGCAAGCCGCTCCGAGTGTCTCGGTCCCTCGACGTGCCGGCCGCGGCCGCATGGTTCCGCTATTTCGCGGGGTGGGCCGACAAATTCGAGGGTCAGATGATCCCGACCGAACGCTGCTTCTGCTACACGCGCCGTGAGCCGGTCGGCGTCGTCGGCATGATCTTGCCTTGGAACTTCCCGCTGCTCCTGCTCGCATGGAAGCTTGCGCCGGCTCTGGCATGCGGCAACACCTGCGTCGTGAAGCCAGCTGAGCAGACGCCCTTGAGCTCTCTTCGACTTGGCGAACTTGCGTTAGAAGCGGGTTTCCCGCCGGGAGTAATAAACATAGTGCCCGGCATCGGCTCGGTAGCGGGCGATGCGCTGGCGCGACACCCCGATGTCGACAAGATTTCATTCACTGGTTCAACTGCTGTCGGACGCCGCATTCTTGAGGCATCTGCACAGTCCAACCTCAAACGCATTAGCGTTGAGCTCGGAGGCAAGAGTCCGCAGATCATCTTCGCGGATGCGGACCTGGACCAGGCAGCCAAGGCGGCGCAGTCGGGAGCATTTCTCCACCAGGGACAGATCTGTACCGCCGGTTCACGCGTCTTCATACACGAGTCGGTGTACGACGACGTTGTAGAGCGAATCGTCAAGCGAACACGCCGCCAAAGAATTGGCGATCCTGCGCTCATCGCCACGGAGCATGGGCCGCAGATCGACGAGACTCATCTCAACAAGGTTCTCCACTATGTGGATGCAGGCGTCCGTGAAGGCGCCGAGCTGTTGTGCGGCGGAAAGCGCGTCGGAGAACAGGGATACTTTGTCGAGCCTGCGGTATTCGGCGCGGTGGATGACAGGATGGCCATCGCTCAAGAAGAGATATTCGGTCCCGTCCTATCGATCTTCCGCTTTAGCGCTGTGGAAGAGGTTGTCGAGCGCGCGAACGCTACCGAGTACGGCTTAGCTGCGGGCGTATGGACCCACGATCTCAAGCTCGCGCGACGAGTCGCCAATGCGGTCAAGGCGGGCACCGTATGGGTCAATAGTTACAACGTGTTTGACCCGGCGGCGCCGTTTGGCGGCGTGAAGCAATCAGGCTTCGGCCGCGAAGGCGGCGAGGCTGCCTTGGGCGAATACACCGCTCTGAAGACAGTCTTCGAGCAAGAGTAGTTAAGCACAATCCGGCACCGCCGTCGTTCCGGTTGGCAGCCGATCTCCGGGACATCCGAACTCAGCTACAATCAGTGCGAGTGGGCCTGCGTCTTCCCATCTGCGAACGAGTGCTTAATTTATCGTTGTCGGTCTGGCTGGGGGGAGCCGGGGCGGGCATGTCGGGCCGATGAATTCGAAGGGACCGTTACGCAGCCTGCTGGTCGCAGCGGCCGTGTTTGTAGTGTGGGCCGCGATCACTTTAGCGGCGCCACCAAACGAGCTGACTGGTTGGTTCAAGGAAGTGACGGCGATCGCTGGGGTCGACCAGCCGCACAAGAACCGATCATTTCACAACCCCTATGCGCACATCATGGAAGGCTACACCGCGTTGGGAGCTGCCGCCGCGGCCGCTGACTACAACAACGACGGCTGGGTGGACCTGTTCGTCACGGATTCATCTGAAACGGGGCGCAACAAGCTCTATCGCAATAACGGAGATTTCACGTTCACGGACGTAGCCGATCGGGCTGGGTTGGCTGAGGGCAACGACGCTCGCAATGCCAGCGCCGATGCCTTGTGGTTCGACTACGACAACGATGGCTGGAAAGATCTCTTGTTGGTTCGCTTCGGCCAGAATTTGTTGTTTCGGAACCAGGGAGACGGCACGTTTAAGAACGTGACGACGGGCTCGGGACTCGAACGCTACCTCAATTGCATCGTGGCCGTGGCCTTCGACTACGACCGGGACGGCAAGCTGGATCTGATCCTGGGGTCCTACTTCCGTCCTGTTAACCTCTTCGATCCGGATACGACCGACTTCTTCCCGGAAAGCTTCGAGGAAGCGGACAACGGCGGAGGGGTCACTTTGTTCCGCAACCTGGGCGGCGGACGCTTTCAAGATGTGACGGTCAAGACCGGTCTTGAGCAGTCCGGTTGGGTGTTAGACATCGGCCACGCGGACGCGGACCTAGACGGCGACGACGACCTCTACATCGCGGTTGACTTCGGTCGCGACCGATTCTTCGTGAACGACGGCAAGGGCGCGTTCGTCGAGAAGCCGATCGACCCATCCCAGAAAAAGGAAACAAAGAAAGGGATGAACGCCGATTGGGGCGACTTCGATAACGACGGGGACTTCGACATCTTCGTGACCAACATCACGGATGAATACATGAAAGAGGGCAACTATCTGTGGCTCAACAACGGCGACGGAAGTTTCACGGACGTGGCCAAAGCGACGGAGGTCGACAGCACGGGTTGGGGCTGGGCCGGAAAGTTTTTCGACTACGACAACGACGGCCGACTTGATCTGTACGTCGTGAACGGCTGGGTATCTGCCGGTCCCGAGAACTACGTAGTCGACATCTTCAACATCATCATCGATCCGAAAGTCCGGCTGGCGGATGTGCGGAACTGGCCGGCCATGGGCAATAAATCGCTAAGCGGTTATCAGAGGAACGCGTTGTTTCACAACGAAGGCGGCGTATTCCGGGATCAAGCAAAAAGACACGGGGTCGACTTTATCGAAGACGGTCGAGGCGTCGCAGTGGCGGATTTCGATAATGATGGGCGGTTGGACTTCCTTGTAACCAACGCGAACAAGGGTCCTCACCTAGTCCGTAACCTCAGCCCGAACGGTTCTCATTGGCTGGCGGCAAAGCTCATCGGGACGCAGTCCAATCGAGACGCGGTGGGCGCTCGCGTCAGTGTTTGGGCCGGGGGAGAGAGACAGGTCACCTTCGTCAACGGCGGCAATGGCTTCGCGAGCCAAAGTTCTTCGCGCGTCCACTTTGGTTTGGGTGCAGCGACGTCGGCGGAGCAGCTAGAGATCGAATGGCCGTCAGGATTGAAGGAGTCCTATTCGTCGCTGCCCGCGAATCGACTCTACGTGATTACCGAAGGCGAGCGGAAGGCAGTTTCCACAGCCGAGTCGACTGCGGTGCGGCGAAAGTAGATGCGCTGAGGCGACCCCTCGGGGAAAGGGAAGTTGGCATGAAACTGGTTCCGTTCATCCTTGCATTGGCGTTTGCGGCTTCGGGCGCTGCTAGTGCGGCATCGCCGGCTGGGCAGGCGCGCTACGAGCAGGCAGTCAAGGCCCTGTCCGAGAACGACATGGCGGCGGCGCTGTCGAACTTCGAAGAAGCCGTCCGGCAGGATCCGGACGATCTTAGATTTGCCGCGGAGTATCGCCAAGCCATCATCAAAGCGGACGAATATGACCGGGCGCTTGAGTTCTTCGCTGACGTGGCGGAGAAGGCCAAGCCGAGCGCCAACCTCCTGTTGAACTACGGCTTCTGCTACGTTGACAAGCTGCCTACGGAAGGCGCTGTGA
The DNA here is from genome assembly GCA_963805925.1 of uncultured Acidobacteriota bacterium. Lineage (GTDB taxonomy): Bacteria > Acidobacteriota > Terriglobia > Bryobacterales > UBA6623 > CAMPKL01. The sequence goes on along the minus strand of CAWDWB010000007.1, from coordinate 355,819 downwards.
CTCAAGTCATACGCGCCAACCAAGCCCTTGAGAAGTTCACGGCGGCCTTGGAAGTCGAAGAGACCTGGCTGGGGCTGTACACCCGCGGCAACAGTTACCTTTTCTGGCCGCCCATCTTTGGCCGCGCGCCCCTTGGCGTAGCGGACCTGACTCGTGCGGTGGAATTGGCGAAGACGCTTGAGTCCAAACCGTATCACGCGCGCGCCTGGGCGGCCCTGGGAGACGGATATTGGCGCGTCGACGATCTAGAGAAAGCGCGTGCAACCTGGCGAGAAGGCCTGAAGCTCTTTCCGGAGTCTAAGCTGCTTCAAGAGCGTTTGAGCCTGGATGATGCCGCATTGAACGTTTACCTCGAAGAAACTTTCGAGGTAGGTCGCCGAGTGAACACGGATCTGAGGGAGATCTGGGAGCAATGATCCGTCTGCCGGCCTGTTCAGTGAGAATGCTTCTCGTTGCGGCCGTGACGCTGGGCGGACCTTGTCTGGCGCAAGATACGAGCAGCCGCGTCCTGTTTGAGGAAATCGCCGGCCCGTCCGGCGCAAGAATTCGGCACACGACGCGAAGCTTCGGAAGCCGCGACAAAGCTCAAGTTCTCGAAATGTTTACGGCAGGCGGCGCGGCCGTGGCCGTCGGCGATTACAACAACGACGGCTTTGCGGATCTGTTCGTCACGGAATCGGACGAAGGCCGGCCGAACCATCTTCTGAAAAACAACGGCGATTTGACCTTCACCGACGTCGCAGAGGCGGCAGGCGTCGCCGGCGGCAACGATGCCCGATCGATCGTGTCCGACGCTCTGTGGTTCGACTACGACAACGATGGTCGAAGCGACCTTCTGGTCGCCCGCTTCGGCCATCCGATTCTGTATCACAACGAAGGGTCATCGTCCGACTGCTGCCGTTTCAAAGACGTCACGGCGAGTTCCGGATTGAATAAGTTTGGCAATACGATCGCCGTGATCGCCTTCGACTACGACCGGGACGGTTGGTTGGACCTCCTGTTCGGGAACTACTTCCGCGACGTGAACTTGCTGGACCTCGGCAGCGAGCGCAAGGTCTTGCCGAATAACCTGGACAACGCCGATAACGGCGGCGGCTTAACCCTGTGGAAAAATCTTGGCGGGCGCAAGTTCGTAGAAACGACGCAGGAAGCAGGGCTGGCGCGCTACACCGGCTGGTCTCTGGATGTGGGACACGCGGACCTCAACAACGACGGCTGGCAGGACCTCTACATCGCGGGCGACTACGGCACGGATCGACTGTTCATCAACAACAAGAACGGTACGTTCGACGACCGCACGAAGCAGGCCCTCGGCGGCCCCGACATGCGCAAGGGCATGAACGTTGACTTCGGCGACTACGACAACGACGGCTGGCTCGACATCTACGTCACCAACATTACGGACGACTACATGAAGGAATGCAACATGCTGTGGCGCAATAACGGGGACGGGACCTTGACGGATGTCGCCAAGGTCACCGAAACCTGCGACACGGACTGGGGCTGGGCCGCGAAATTCGGCGACTTTGACAACGACGGCTGGCAGGACCTCTATGTCGTCAACGGACTGCGCTCGGCGCAGAAGGGCGCGGCCAACAATTACATTGGTTCGCTGTTGAACGCGATCCTCAAGCCCGGAATCGATTTCGCGGACCTCAGCACCTACCCCGATATCGGCGAGATGACCTGGAGCGGCTATCAGGTGCAGCGCTTGTTCATGAATCAAGGCGGCACGACGTTCGTCGACATGGCGGCGCAGGCACATGTGAACAGCGACTCAGACGGGCGAGGCATCGGCATCGCCGATTTCGACAACGACGGACTTCTCGATTTCTATCAGAGCAACGCGCGTCAGAACTCTCAGCTGTATCGAGGACGCGGACGCAACGGCAACAATTGGATTCAACTATCGCTTGAGGGCGCTGGACGATCGAATCGCGACGCCATTGGAGCTCGCGTAACCGTCCACGCCGATGGAGACGCTTTCATCCAAGAGATCAACGGAGGCAACGGTTACGCTTCCCAGAGCATGAAGCGGCTGCACTTCGGGCTTGGTCGTCGGCGATCGATCGCCAGTGTCGAGATACTTTGGCCGGATGGCAGCAAGCAACGGATCCCAGGCGAACAAGTGCGCATCAATCAGTTGACGCAGATTAAGCAGGGGTCGTGACGGACCTACCGAGATGAGTCGCTACTTGGAAGATTTCAATTCGGACTTGGAATTCCGGTCGCCTGTGCGGACGATCGAGGACGACGACCTGGTGAAGTTTGCGGGGCTCACCGGAGACGTCGTGGCGTTCCATACGGATGATGAAATGGCCCGTACGTCGCATTTCGGCAAACGCGTCGCACACGGTGCGCTGATATTCAGCATCTCGGTCGGGTTAACGACCCAAATGGATATGATCAACGAAAGCCTGATCGCTTTCTACCGGGTCGACAAGTTGCGATTTATGCGGCCCGTGCTGGTAGGCGATTCGCTTCAAGTTCAAAAGCGCCCACGCGAGGTGCAAGCGGTCCGGCCTGAAGAGGGGCTCATTACGTTTTCAACGATTGTGGTGAATCAGAAAGAGGAGATTGTCATGCGATGCCTGGACACGTTCCTCGTTAGGAGACGGCCCGCCGCGGAGGCGAGGTAGAGCCATGCCCGCCCCGATTCCTCGGGTTTTGGGCTTATGTTTCATTGAATCAGTGTGTTGTATAGTCCTGGCAAGGGGGAGTACTCGTGACAAGCGCCTACATACGCGAAGAAATCAAGAAGTGCATTGCGACCGTGACAGGGATTGAAGTCGACGAGATTGCGGACGACGCTTCTTATGACGACGATCTGGGCCTGGACTCTCTCTCGGTACTCGAGATCGCCGTGCATGCGGAAGATCTGTTCAGCGTCAAGATTGTAGACCCGGAGAATGAAGAGTCCATGCAGGGCCTACGGACCGTCGATGACACGGTTCGTATGATCGAGCAGCTCATCGCGGCAAAGGTCCCCAACGCGTGAATTCGTTGATCGCCATCACGGGCCTAGGCCCAGTGACGCCAATCGGCCTGGGCCGACTACGCTTTTGGGACGCTCTTTTGGGCGGGCAGTGTGGGATCGGTCCGGTCGAGTCCTTCGATTCCGCGGCCTATCCAGTCCACAGAGGAGCGGAGGTCCGGGATTTCCGGCCGGAAACTTTCGTCAAGAATCAGACCGTCTCATCCATGGGGCGAGCGTCGCAGTTCGCGGTGGCGGCCGCGCGCCTTGCGATTGAAGACGCCGGACTCGACCTGGCGATGGAAGAGGTTGGCCGCGTCGGCGTTTCGATGGGAACGACATCGGGCGAGCCCGGAGAGATCGAGCGTCTGGACGATGCGCTCATGCGCGAAAAGCAGGCCTCGGCCGGACGCGATTTCATCTCCAAGTACCCGTGTCACAAAATCTCCACTCACGTGGCGCGAGAATTCGGCATTACTGGCGTCAACTCCATGATTCCGACTGCCTGCGCGGCCGGTAATTACGCCGTGGCCTATGCCTGCGACGTATTGGCCAGCGATCGAGCGGATGTCATGCTTGCAGGAGGCGCGGACGCTTTCTCTCGGATCACTTACGCCGGCTTTTCCCGCCTCGGCGCGATCGCCCCGGAGTGGTGCCAACCGTTTGATCGGCGCCGGAAGGGGATGATCCCCGGCGAAGGCGCCTGCGTCATCACTTTGGAAAAGCTGGATCGCGCCCGCGCCCGGGGAGCTCGCGTCTACGCTGTTGTCTCCGGCTATGGGCTTTCTTGCGATGCCCATCACCTCACTGGCGGCCATCCGCAAGCGGACGGCGCCGTTCGAGCGATGACGATCGCCCTCCAAGATGCGCAACGGAAGCCGGAAGAAGTCAGCTACATTAGCGCGCACGGCACAGGAACGCTGCTCAATGACAAACTCGAAACACTGGGCATCAAGCGAGTATTCGGGGATGCGGCCTACAACGTTCCCATCAGCTCGATTAAGTCGATGATTGGCCACACGATGGGCGCCGCGTCTGCGATTGAAGCGGGTGTTTGCGCCCTGGCCGTTTCGGAAGATCGTATTCCTCCCACGATTCATATGGAAGAGCCGGATCCGGAGTGCGATCTTGACTACGTGCCAAACGAAGGACGAGAACTCACGGTTTCGGTGGCGATGAGCAATGCCTACGCCTTTGGCGGCAACAACGCGTCGCTGCTGTTCGAGAAGGTTCCGGATTAAGGCCATGGCGAAGCGGAGCGATTCCATCGTCATCTCAGGCGTAGGACTCATTTCCTCGCTTGGGGATTCGATCGGCCAGTTACATGCCGCACTGGCCGCGGGACAAAGTGGTATCGGCCCGATCACGTTGTTTCCGGCTACCGGATCGGCGGCGGAAGTGCGCGATTTCGACGCAGAAAGTTACCTGGGGCGCCGAAATTTGCGTATGTTGGACCGGGTAGGACGGTTGGCCACGGCCGCGTCCGGCCTTGCCCTTGCTGACGCGGGGATCACCGGGGACTGGACAGAGCGTCATGAACTCGGATGCGTCGTCGGCACGATGCTGGCAGGAGTTCACACGATCGGCGAGTTTGACCGGCGAGGACTCGAGCATGGACCGCAGTCCGTGTTGCCGCTTGATTTCTCGAACACGGTGCTGAACGCAGCCGCGGGCCAGGTAGCTATTCGGCACAACCTCCGCGGAGTCAATGCCACACTCGCTGGCGGCGCGGCGGCTGGCCTAAAGGCGATTAGCTATGCCTGCGACCAAATCAGCGCCGGTAGGGCCAATATGATCGTTGCCGGCGGCGCCGAAGAACTATCGCTAGAGTCGTACCTCGGATTTCAGCAGGCCGGGCTCTTGTGCGAATACGCCTCGGCGAGCAAGGGACGCGCTCTCCCGTTTGATCGCGACAGCGGCGGCCTCGTACTAGGCGAAGGGGCGGCATTCTTGCTCCTGGAGCCCGCAAGCAGCGGGCAAAGCCGCAACGCCGCTCCTCTCGGGTATATAAGAGGCGCAGGCGAAGGCTGGCCTCTGGACCCAACCGATCACGCATCTTTGAGCGGCGCCGTTAGCCAAGCGATGCGTCAGGCGATGGAGGCGGCGGGCGTCTCTGCGGGCGAAGTCGGATGTCTTCAGGCGTCAGCGAGGGGCAGCCGCCACGAAGATGCGGCGGAGGCCGCCGCGATCGAGGCCGTCTTCGGCCCCAGTTCGGGCCAGCCGATCGTGACGACACTGAAAGGACTAGCCGGCGAGTCGCTAGGCGCCGGAGGCCCGCTGCAACTGCTCGCTTTGCTTGAGTCGCTGCGTACGCAGTCAGCGCCCGGAATCGCCGGCATCACGAACCCTTGCGCCGACCTGAACGTCTTCGAGCGGTCGCGCTCCTTGATCAGACCATCCTATGGGTTGGTCAACGCCGTCGACTCGGACGGCAATTGTTGCAGTCTAGTTATTGAAGCAGCGCCCAAGGTGACCTGACCGCCAATGTTTGACGACAACGACCAGCCTCTCCAAACGGGCGAACAAGACGCTTCTGAGGTCCGTCCCGCGACCGACGTCGCGCTCGTGCCCAGGTATAGCGCGCCCTACTCCCCCGAGTCTGTCCGGCACCGACGCGAGTGGGTCGAGACGCATACGCAGACCGAACTGCCTCACGTCGGATCTCATTCGGTATCGACCGAGCAGATGCGCGGCAACATCGAGAACCTCATCGGCACGGTCCAAATGCCGCTAGGCGTAGCCGGACCGGTCCTGATTCACGGCGAGGAGGCGATGGGGACGTTCTACGTTCCCCTGGCAACGACGGAGGGGGCCTTGGTGCGTTCCTACGAACGCGGAATGGCTGCCATCACTCGCGCTGGCGGAGCGAGCGTTCGGGTCGAGTCTGACCGCAACCGGATCACTCCCTTATTCAGCTTCGAGACCGTTGTAGACGCGATCCAGTTCGCCCGCAGTCTGCCGAATAGCCTTGAGGCCTTGCGCGAAGCCGCAGAATCGACCACGAGCCACGGCAAGCTTCTTGCCGTGCGGTGCGAGCCTCTGGGACGTAACGTCTTGGTAGATTTCTCATACGAATGCGGCGACGCGCACGGCATGAATATGATCGTCCGGGCGACCGAGCATGCTTGCAACTGGATCGTCAAGAACACCGCGGCTGACGCCTATCACCTCTTCAGCGGCAACAGCTCGGAGAAGCGCGCCAGCGGCGCGCTGTTTCCGCTTCGAAAGGGTAAGAAGGTCCTCGCGGGCGTGCGAGTTCCCAGCGCTGTTCTGCGAGCCTATCTTCATGTCTCCTCCGGCCAGATCGCAGACCTGTACCACAAGACCATGCTGGGACACGTCAGCGCCGGAGCCCTCGGCTACAATGGGCACCTCGCCAACGGTCTGACGGCGATCTTTATCGCGACCGGCCAGGATGTTGCGAACGTGACGAATTCAGCAGTCGGGCTGACCGATTTTGAAGCTTGCCCCAACGGCGATCTTTATGCCTCAGTTACTTTGCCCGCGTTGTCTATCGCTACGGTTGGAGGCGGTGTGGGTCTCGGGACAAGCGTGGAGTGCTTAAAGATGTTGGGTTGTTTTGGCGGCGGCAAAGCGCGTAAGTTGGCTGAAATCGTCGGCGCGACTTTGCTCGCGGGCGAGCTGTCGTTCGCGGCAGCCATCTCAAGCGGCGAATTCGCCGCCGCCCACGAGAAGTATGGACGAAACCGCCCCCCCGAGTAGCGCGGTGACGATCGACATTCGTCCGGTCGGCGCACCGAGATTCCGCCTTGCGATCGACTAGGCGGCCCGATGCCCAGGCTATTCCAAGCGCTCCGACACGCCCCAGCCGAACGCTACGACGCTGTCATCATTGGCGCGGGCGTCGGCGGCTTGACTTGCGCCAACCTGCTCGCCAAGGCCGGGCTTAAGACTCTTCTCCTGGAACAGCACTACATGGTCGGCGGCTATTGCAGCACCTTCAAGAGGGGCGGCTACACGTTTGATGCGGCCACTCATTTCTACCCCCTGCTCGGCAACCCGACTACTCACAGTGGACGACTCCTCCAAGAACTCGGAGTCAATACGCGCTGGGTCAAAATGGACCCGGTCGACCGATTCCATCTTCCGGACGGAGAAGTTTTTGCTATTCCCGCGGACTTCACGCAGTATCTGAACCTGCTTGAATCCCGGTTTCCAGCGGAAAGACAAGGACTACTGGCTTTCTTTGAAGATGTGAAGACAGCCTACAAGTTGGGTTTGCTGGGATACTTTCGCGGCGCCCATCCCAAAGGCTTTGAAGGCCTTGAAGACATCACCCTCAGGGAGGCGATTGACCGCCGAATCAACGATCCGCGACTGAGGTTGGTCCTAACGGGCGACTGCCCGCACTGGGGTTCTTCGCCGACCCGCACTTCGTTCGTCTTTGACTCGATGCTGCGGATATCCTATTTCCTCGGCAACTACTATCCCGAGGGCGGGTCGCAAGCGTTCGCCGACGAGTTAGCGCGTACCTTCGAGACCAGCGGCGGCCACATTCTGATGAGGGCTCGCGCTCACAAGATTCGCCTGTCTCAAGGTCGAGTGCAAACAGTCGCCTTCGAGTACGGACGCGCAAGCGAACGCCAGATAGCCGAAGTCGGAGCAGACTTCGTCATTTCGAACGCAGACATGCTGCTGACCCTGGAACAGTTGCTCGGACCCGAACACGTTCCCGCAGATACGTTGCGCCGCTACCGCAAGATGCGTCCAACATTCCCCTGTTTTCTAACGCACGTCGGGCTCAAGGATTTTCCGTTGGACGAACTCGTGGCGCAAGAAGGTTATCACTGGTCGTCCTGGGACCCGGAGCAGCTCGCCTCCGAGGTGTTCAAGATCTTCGTTCCGACACAATACGAACCGCGTATGGCCCCCCCCGGCGGGCAAATCCTCATCGTCCAGAAGCCGCTGCCGTTTGAAGCGGGCGAGTCAACGGATCAACTCCAGACCAGTGCTGAGGTGGAACATTGGGTCGTCGAGCGGCTGCAACGGATCTTCCCGCGGATCCGTGACCGCATCGTGCACCTCTCAAGCGCTTCTGCCGCTACCTCGCAACGCTTCACGTTAAACTCCAAGGGCGCAATGCTCGGCTGGGAGATGTCGCCTGACCAACTGGGGGATCATCGTCCAGCGCTGGATGGGATCGCCCGAGGGCTTCATTTCGTCGGACACTGGGCGCAACCGGGCGGCGGGATTACGCCGGTGATCGTGTCGGCAGTCGGCGCCGCCAACAAGATTCTCCGGGAAAGTCGTCATACAGAGCCGGCTGGTGAAGGACCCGCTGCTTCGGAATTTCGCGACGTATGAAGATGCCGCAACAGTTCTCCATTCTTGGGTCAGACGATGACGTTGTCCGTGAACTTGCGAAGGAAATCGACGCGCTCGCGGCCGGCGAATGGGAAATATGGAGCGGTGCGGAGAATCCGCCGAGCGGGTCGGCGGCCATCGTTTACGCGCCCGTTTGGCGCCGTGGTCGAGTCGGCATCGATTTGGCGGACGCGGATCGTGCGCTCCAAGGCATCGTAGCGGCGCATCCCGCTTGTGCAGTCTTGATTTCAAGCACAGAGGTGTACGGAGCGAGTCATCGCTCCGTCGGGCTGGCTGCAGAAGAGGACATCATCACCTCTGAGAAGCGAAATCCAGTTGGGCAGGCCTGGATCGCAATGGAGGACCTCGCAACCCGCGCTCTTGCCGACGCCGGCATCCCGCTGACTATCTTTCGGGCAGCCCCGCAGGTTCTCTCGGGGCGTAAGCCTTTCGGACGCCTCACGGTCTGCCATGCGGGCTACGATCCTTCGATCCAGCTTCTAAGCGTCCATCAACTCGGCCGGGCTGTCGTTTGGGCCGGCAAGCAGCGCGCGACCGAGGTCTTCAACCTTGCGCCGGACGACGCGGTCGCATTGCGTGCCGCTTTGCGCTTAGCAGGCGCACGCGCGATTCCCTTCCCGAGTTCTTTGCAGAGACTGATTCGAGCCGGCCTGAGCCGCCTTGGTTTGGCTGACAGCGCCGAACGAGCCGAATATCTACGCTATCCGTTCACGGTTTCCAGCGAGCGGCTTCGAGCCGCCGGCCACGAAGTTACCGAGACGACCCTCGAAGCGCTCGCCGCTATCGCTGGGCCAGGCCGCGGCGCCGGCAATCTGCCTGCAAACGACCCGTTCGGTGTGGACGCCGCTTATCTAGAAGCCCATGGCCGCGGCCTGATTGGGTTCTTGCGAAGCCTGTACTGGCGCGTGGAAACGAAAGGCCAGGAGCACTTGCCCGGCGAGGGCGCAGCAATTCTGGTCGGCGTGCACCGCGGCTTCATGCCTTGGGACGGGGTCATCACAGCCGACGCAATATACCGCCATTGCAGGCGAGTTCCACGCTTCCTCATTCACCCGTGTCTGGTGAAGTTTCCGTTCCTTGCCAACTTCATGCGCAAGCTGGGCGGGGTCATGGCCGGTCGCCGCAACGCGGTTTGGCTCTTATCGCGGGGCGATCTGGTCGGCGTCTATCCCGAAGGCATTCGGGGCGCCTTCACCTATTACAAAGACGCCTACCGGATCGGCAAAGCCTGGCGCGACGACTACGCGCAGTTCGCGTTGGAGTTTGACGTGCCCGTGATTCCTTTCGTCACGGTCGGCAGTGCGGAGATCTACCCGATCTTCGCGAAGGTGCATTGGAGTTGGTGGAAGCGCTGGACCGAATGGCCGTGCCTGCCCATCACGACGACCTTCCCTCTTATTCCCTTCCCTCTGCCTTCGAAGTGGCACCTGCGTTTCTTGCCGCCGATCTGGCCCCGAGATATCGTACCGGAAGGTACCGACCGCGAAGAAGCCCGGCGTCGTTTCGACGCCCACGTGCGGGGCCTCGTCGAGGGAGCAATGGTCGACCTGCGATCGCGGCGTCGGTCGCCTTTCTGGGGATCGGTGGCGGAGCCGGAGGATGTCGAGTGACGAGTCAGCGGATCACCCGATTGACGATTCATGCCTCGCTGCGGTGAGCTAGGATCAGGGGCGGAATGAACGAGAACGCCATTCTCAGCGATTACGACGTCGCCGTTATCGGCGGCGGACTAGCGGGCCTATGCCTGGCGCGTCAACTCGGCATGCGGTCGAGTCTCCGGGTTCTCGTTCTCGACAAGCGGGACGTTCTTCCCGGCCCGGGTCAAAAAGTCGGCGAATCGCTCGTGCAGATCGGCGGATACTACTTCGCCAAGGTGCTCGACCTTGAGGAGCACATGCTCCGCGAGCACCTGATGAAGTACAACCTGCGTTTCTACTGGAATCGCTCGGATCAAGAGCCTCAAGGCTTCGAGGATTGCAGTCAGGCGTACATCAGGGAATTCTCGAACATCCCTTGCTACCAGTTGAACCGCAACGTCATCGAGAAGGAACTGCTTCGCCGCAACCTCGCCCACCCGAGCTGCGAGGTTATCACCGGCGCGGCGGATGTTGAAGTAGATCTCTGCGCGGACGGGCCGCACACCGTCCGCTTCACCAGGGAGGGGCAGCGCTGCCAGGTGCGGAGCTCTTGGGTCGTCGACACGTCAGGCCGGCGCCGATTGCTCGCAAGCCAACTTGCAGCCAAACAACCCAGCCCCATCCAGCATGGAGCGTCTTACTTCTGGGTAGACGGACTTCTGGACATCGAACGCCTTACGAGCTTATCAAACGATCAGCGCCGCCAGGCAGCCTCCCGATCCCATGTCGGACACTTGCCGCTCTGGTTGGCAACCAACCACTTCATGGGCGAAGGCTACTGGTTTTGGGTCATCCCTCTGCAGGGCGTTACGAGTCTAGGTCTGGTTTTTGATAATCGGTTGATTTCCCCGGACGACGTGAATACTCCGGAAAAGTTGATCCCCTGGATCTGCGAGCGCTATCCGATGTTCGCCCGCGATCTGCCGAACCGGACGGTACTGCACCAGGGATCGATGAGAGACTTTTCTTATGGCTTTGAGTCGGCGATCGATCCCTCGGGCTGGGCACTCTCAGGCGAAGCCGCGCATTTCACCGATCCGCTCTACAGCCCCGGCAGCGATTTCATCGCGCTCCACAATACACTGATCGTCGACGCAATTCTCACGGAGGACAAAGCAGAACTCCAAGACAAGTGCTGGCGCTACGACTTGCTCGCGCACTCTCTTTATGAGTCGCTCTTGCCCACATTTTCGGCCAGCTACCAAGCGCTCGGCGATCAAGAAACGTTCGTGCTGAAATACACCTGGGAGCTTTCGGTATACTTCTCGTTCTTCGTCTTTCCTTTCATCAACGACCTCGCAGTCTCGCGTTTGTTTGGGCTTTCCTATCTCGCCAAGTTCGGACGGCTGGGCTCGGTCAATGCCTCCCTTCACGTTCTGCTGCGCGAATTCTTTGAGTGGAAGAAGCTTAACCCGAGACCCAGCGGACCGCGTTTTCACGATTTCACCGCCGCGGAGCCGCTGCGCCGCGCCCAGGCCGCTTTCTATCAGGTGGGGCTCTCCCCTAAAGAGGGTCTCGTTGAACTAGACCGCCAGCTGCAGAATCTCATGGAGTTGGCGCGATACATCGCCGCCTATGTCTGCGCGTCTACGCTAGACGACGAAAGGGCGCTGCTGGACCGGCGCTTTGTCGAGCGTCTCGACCTGCAGAACCTGACGTTCTCTCCAGAAACCATGAAATCTTGGCTGCAGCAATGTACTGGCCCGAGCGAGCCGTATGCTTGGAGCTTCGACCCTCGTGCTTTGTTGAATCTCAGACAATGGCGCGGCGTTTCCGATTCGCCCGCCGCTGTCGCCTGAGGCTTCCCTCATGGACCACGCGCCGCATCTTGAGAACGCCTTCGATTTCATTCCCAGCGAGTCTGACGACGAGGTCAGCGGTATCGAGGGGGCCCTGCCCGACTTCGTCAGGGGAGACTACTACCTCAACGGCCCTGGACGCTTCCAGCGCGGCGAGAGTTCATACCGTCACTGGCTGGACGGCGACGGCATGGTTACGCGCGTCGGTTTTCGCTCCGATGGAGTTGAATGCGTTAGCCGTTTCGTTCGTACGCAAAAGCTCATCGACGAAGACGCTGCCGGGCGGCCCTTGTACCGGGCCTTTGGAACGGCTTTTGAGAACGACAGGCTCAAACCCCCGGGCGCGGCGACCATGTCGCCCAACAACGTCAGCGTTTACCAATGGAACGACTCGCTGTTGGCGTTTGGTGAACACGCTCTGCCGATTCGGCTCGATCCCCGCACTTTGGAGACCAATGCTGAGGAAACTTTCGGCGGGAGCCTCAACTCCATCAGTCCGTTTTCTGGTCATCCCAAGATTGACGGCGAAACGGGCGAGCTGTTCAATTTCGGCATCTCCTTCTCGGCCAGCCGACCGACGCTAACGTTTTACCGCATCGCCGAGCAGCACCTTCGCTTGCTGAATCGCACCCGACTGCCGATACCTGGGCCTTACTCGGTGCATGATTTCGGCATCAGTCCGAACTGCGCCGTCTTCCATCTAGGGCCCTATGTCCTCGACTTCGAAGCGCTTCGAACGGAACGGAAGACGACGATGGAAGCCCTGACCTGGGAGCCGCATAGGGGAACCCGCCTACTGGTTCTCTCGCGCGAAACCGGCGAGCCGGTCATGGATGTGCCGATCGGCAATCGCTATAGCCTGCACCATATCAACAGCTTCGAACGTGAAGGACGCTTGGTCGTCGACCTGATTGAGTATGACAAGCCGATCTACGACCAATACCACGCGGTCCCCCTTCTGTTTCAGACCGTTGAACGGGCAAGTCCAGTCCGCTACGAGCTCGATCTTGCGCGCAGGACGGTAGCGGGCAGAATCGAGCTCCCGCCGGCGGGAGGCGCTGATTTCCCGGCCATTGACCCGCGTCAGGCAACCCGACCTTACGACGAATTCTGGATGCTGAGCATGGCGGCCGCCCCTCAACCAGGCCGGAAGTTCTTCAATGAGCTATCGCGGACCAGTTGGAACGCTGCCGGCCGGATCGACGCCTACCAGGCTCCGGCGGGTCACTATTTCGGGGGCGAGCCTGTGATCGTCAGCGAACCTGGCTCGACCCCAAGCAGCGTGGTCATTTGCCCGATCTTCGATGCCGCCGCACGCGAAACTCAGGTCGCCGTATTCAACGCCTACGCACTCTCGAATGGACCAATCGCTCGCCTACGAATGGCCGCACCTTGGCGGCTTGGCTTCCATGGGTCGTTTTGCCCCGCCGCTAACCCCTGATCGGCTTTTGAGTGGCGGCGGCGCATCGAATCGAAACGGAGATGGGTCAGCCAAGAAGCGGTCCGCCAGTCGTCTTCGTTGGTATTGTTATGCTTGTCGTCGGTGAGGTCGGTTCTAGCGGTGTCGGTCGGCGTCCTGGCAGGTTGCATCCTAGCTGCCGTCGCAGGAGGGGTGGCTGAAACCAAGGGGCAGACCTTTCTAGACGTCGGATCAAATATCCTGGCGACTCTCGATGCCTTCGCGCAGCGGATCAGGGACGGAGAAGCCGTCGATCCGCTCCTAGCGCCGGGCTACTCCGCTGCGGTGATCGGCTTGAACACGCCGCTCAAGCAATCGGAACGAGACGGCGTCTCCATCTTTCGCTTCGAAGCTGGAGAGCGCCTGCTCTCCCAAAGTGAAGCCGCCGAGGAATGGAAGAACTACCTGGCCAGTCTGGCGACCGTGGACGAGGCGTCTTTCGACATACAGCGCCTGGAGCAATGGTGGGGCAATCGTTGGGTCGGCGTCGTCAGGCTCGAGTTGCTGGCCACGCTCGCAGACGGTCGGCGGGCGGTTGACCGTTTCGTGTTTCGGATTGTGTTGACGCCGGAGACGCCAGCGAAGATTCAATCGTTCGAAGTGCTGGAAGGCGAGCGGTCCGTCGGTAAGACGCCGCATTTCTTAGAGGTTGCTACAGCGGCGGGGGTGGGTTTTCGAGGCTACCAGTCCCCTCGCTTTGCCGAGGAGAAGCTGCGCTTTGGCGTCTTTCCCTACTCGCCCGCGGGCATAGCGGTCAGCGATGTTGACGATGACGGTTTCGCCGACCTGTTCATTCCCGACGGAATCGAGTCCAAGTTGTTTCGTAATCGCCGCGACGGTACGTTTGAGGACGTGACCGAAGCGGCCGGACTGGGCGGACTCGGGGGTGTCCAAGTGGCCACCGCGGTCGACTTCGACGAGGACGGCGACCGGGACTTCTTTCTGGCTCGAAGTTTCGAGCCCGACCAACTCTTTGAAAACCGCGGCGGCGTGTTTCACGACGTCACAGCCTCCTCCGGATTTGATAAGGGGTGTTGCACGATGGCCGCGGCTTGGGCGGACTACGACCTGGATGGCGACCTCGACCTCTACGTGTGCCGTTACCTCGATCCACGCCAGAGTTCCCCGGAGGGTTTCTACGCCACGAACGGCCAGCCCAACCAACTCTACCGAAACGAGGGCCCTGGACGGGCTTTCACGAACGTCACAAAGACGGCCGGCGTCGGAGATAGCCGTCTGTGTCTGGCTGCCGCGTTCGGCGATTACGACAACGATAGATATCCCGACATCTATATCGCAAACGACTACGGACGTAATGCCTTGCTTCGGAACAAAGGCGACGGGACGTTCGAGGATGTGACGGTTAAGTCTCACACTCTCGACTACGGCGCCGGGATGAACGCGACTTTTGGCGACTATGACAACGACGGGGCCTTAGACATTTACGTCACGAACATTCGATCGAAGTATACGTGGCTGGCGGAAGCGCCGATGGTCTGGCGCTTCATGCTGCACTCTTTGCTCGACGGCGTTTGGCTTCAGGATTTTCCGAACTATTTCGAGATTCTCCGTGAGTGGGACGGGTCCTTCGTCAGCGCATTCCAACAGATGGCGTCCGGCAACACGCTGCTGCGTAACCGCGGCGATGGCACGTTCGAGGATCGAACATGGGCTTCAGGCGCTAATCCGCCGGGATGGTACTGGGGAGCGGTGTTGGCTGATTTCGACAACGACGGCTGGCAAGACATCTACGCCGCCAACGGATGGATCTATCAGTCGCTGGGGACCGAAATGGAGATGGACTTCCTGACATCGACGGTCAACGAACAGGATTTATTCAAACAGGGAGCGCTATTCGATTTGCGCCGTTTGGGCGGTCGTTCGTGGCACGGCTATGAACGCAATCGTTACCTCCGAAACCGGGGCGACGGGACATTTGAGGAGATTGGGTGGCCGACAGGCGCTGACCTCATCCGCAATAGCCGGGGCGTGGCGGTCGCCGATTTCTGGAATCGCGGAGTCCTGGATATCGCGGTTGCCGCGCATCGAGACCATCATGCGCTGTTGCGCAACGAAGTAGGGCTGCAGCGAAACTGGCTACAGGTCGAGTTGCGCGGCAAGGAGTCCAACCGAGACGCCGTCGGCGCGGTCGTTACCGTTGAAACCGGGGACAATCGTCAGACCCGTGAAGTCTCTTTGGGGGACGGATATGCATCGCAGAGCACGTTGCGGCAACATTTCGGCTTGGGCGAAGTCGAAATTGTCGACAGGCTAACCGTCTTCTGGCCGAGGACCGGCAAACGAACCATGTTCACGGACGTTCCCGCCAACCGCATTATTCAAATCACAGAAGGTGAGCAAGAGTGGACTTCGCTGCCGATTGCCGGCGCGAACTAGGGTTCCGGTTCGGGCGAATGAAACTCCACCCGGGAAGACGTCAGTCGGCAGTACGCCGTATCCGGCGCGCATCGGGAAGATCAGGAGATTGGAGTGCGCCTAGACCTTGTTTATCAGCCTGGCCGGGTCGTCGGAAGTCGGTTGCGCCCACCCAACGCTTGTGTTCTGATTGGTTTCAACTGCGTCGGCGCCCGGGCCGGAGGGAGGGTCTTGTGAGTATCGAGCGACTAGTGATCGCCATCGTCGTTCTTGGTGCAACGTTCCAGCTCGAAGGCGCCGAAAGGCGCCCGATGCCGCCCAATCTGACTGTTCAGCAGGCCGTGCAAATGGCTCTAGCGGTCAATCCGCAGCTTCGGCGCGCCGAGGCGTCCGTCAACGCCGCTCGTGCCGATCTGGGGCTGGCGCGAGCTGAGACTTTGCCAACGGTGATGTTCACCGGCTATCAGTCTCTCCAGACCGTCAACCTTCGCGCCGCCGGTATCGACAGTTCGACGTTTCAGGGATTTGAAGGAAATCCGATTCCGGAACTCTTTGGCCCTTTTGGGACATTCGATGGCCGTCTCCAATTCGACGCCGATATCCTCAACCTGCCGCGTCAACTGCACCAACGTGCCGAGCGATCTCGGGTGCAATCCAAGGAATCCGGGGCCATGAACGCGCGCGAGCTCATAGCGACCCAGGTCGTGACGCAATACATTGACGCTCTGCGCGCGCAAGCCTTTGAAGCGACCACTGTCCAGCAGTTGGCGTCGGCGCGGGTCTTATTAACGATTACAGTCGACCGCTTCCAGGGCGGGCTCGCGAGCGGACTGGAGCGAAGGCGTGCGCGGGCGCAAACGGCGGCGGCACAGCAACTCGTCTATGAGGCCCAAGCGGCGTTGGATGCCTCGAAGTTTGCGTTGGCCCGGAGCTTGAATGCTCAGATCACCGCAGACTACGAACTGGCCGACATTGACCTCTATTTCGATTCCCGTCCGGTCGAACCGGCTGAGTCGGTGCGCAGAGCATTGCTGAGGCGACCTGACTACAAGGCGGCGAAGGCCGCTGTCGATTCCGCTCGGTCGAACGCCCGGGCATCGCGGTTGACGCGGTTGCCCAAACTGTCTTTTCACGCCGACTACGGCAGAAGCGGTCGCACGATGAGTACGACGAGACCAACCTACAAGCTGCAAGCGAATGTCGCGATCCCCATCTACTGGGGCGGACGGGCCAGCGCTCTGCAGACGAGCGCCGATGCGGCGCTGCGAGAGGCGGAGGCCAACCTCGAAGCGATCGCGTCCGAGGTCGAAATGGATGTCCAAGTGGCGGTATCTGCCTTCGATTCGGCGAGACGGCAAACCGAAGCGGCGGAAGAGGCAGCCGGTCTTGTGAAAGAGGAAGTCGATTTAAGCCTTGCCCGGTTTCAGGAGGGCCTCACCGACAACAGCGAGGTCGTCTCGGCACAGGAGCGCTTGGCGCGGGCGGAGCAAGCTCGTATTCGAGCTTTGTTCAACCTGAACATGGCCAGGATCGCAATGAATCGCGCAATCGGCAGTGCGGTCGAGACGTACGGCGGAAAACAATAGGTGAGCGGCGGCGTTATCTGGGGCGCTCCGAGGTTGCTTATGCCTGCCAAGCAGAACTTCTTCTTCATCCTGTCGGTCGTTCTTTGTCTAGCGGCTTGCCGTTCAGGGACGGAGCCGGGGCTCTCAAACGAAGTTCATGTCAGCGGTCGCATCGAAGGCGACGAAGCCATGATCTCTTCCAATGTGCCTGGCCGAATATCCGCTGCCGAGGTACGCGAAGGAGATCACGTTTCTGAGGGAGACGAACTGATTCGTATCGCTTCGAATCAAATCGCGGCCCGTCGCGACCAAGGAGCGGCGATGGTGGACGTCGGACAGAGACAACTTGAGCGGGCCAAGACTCGATTGCCCCTACTGGACGACAAGATCCGCCAACTGAAGCTGCGCAAGACACAAGCCGAGATCGAAGCAGCCGGTCGCATCGCCCATGCGGAGGGTCAGCTGGCCTCAGCGCGGGCGAACTTGGCTCGCGCCAAGAGCGAACTGGCTCAGGCTGAGGTCGATCGAGATCGCCTCGCAAGCCTCGCCGCGAAAGAGGCCGTTCCCGCCCAAATGGCTGAACAGCAGAAAACCGCAACAGAAGCGCTCGCAGCGGTCGTCAAAGCTGCGCAACAGCAGGTTGCTGCTGCCGAGGGCGCGCTTGAAGCGACACAGGCCGCGAAGAGCAACTCGGCGATTTTGGAAGCCGAGATATCGGCCACGCAGCATGAGATTCGCGAGGCGGAGAGCGCGATTCTCGCTGCGGCGTCAGAAGTCGAAGCGGCGGCGGCCCTGGCCGCTCAGTCGCAGGCCGATGCGGATGATCTCGTGATTCGAGCGCCGTTCGACGGCCTCGTCGTAACTCGTGCGGCAGAGCCCGGGCAGGTTGTGGCGCCGGGCCAAACGCTCCTGACGATAGTCGACCCGAATGCGCTCTATCTGCGTGCGTTCGTGCCTGAAGCGCAGATCCATCGCGTCCGGGTCGGCCAATCTGCCGAGGTTTTCCTCGACGCGGAGCCGGAGCGGCCTTTAGACGCAATCGTAATGCGCATCGATCCTCAGGCCATGTTTACTCCAGAGAACGCCTACTTTCGCGAAGATCGCGTCCGGCAAGTGGTCGGCGTGAAACTCTTGCTCAAGGATGACAGCGGCGGCGCAAAGATGGGGATGTCGGCTGAGGGCCGGATTCTGGTCGAATCCTCGGAATAGAACCCTGTGCAATACGCGATCCGTTGCGCTGATCTCTCGAAGACTTACTTCGACGGTACGACTGCTGCCGTTCCCGCATTGAAGTCGGCCACGTTCTCGGTCAGACGCGGCGAGGTCTTCGGCATGATCGGCGCCGACGGGGCCGGCAAAACAACTACGTTCAAAATTCTCTCTGGGGTAATGGATCCAAGCGGAGGCGAACTCGAAGTGCTCGGGCAAACGGCCCGCGAGCGCCAATCTGATATTGGCTACCTGACTCAGCCCTTTAGCTTGTATCAGGATTTGTCGGTCGACGAGAACATCGGCTACGCCGCGTCGATCCGAGAAATCCCCATTAACGACGCGAACGAACGCGCTGCCCGGTTTCTGGAGATGTTCAGCATGGCGCCGTTTCGTGCACGGCAAGCCGGGCGCCTATCAGGCGGAATGAAGCAAAAGTTGGCGCTTGTGTGTTGTCTGGTCTCGGAGCCGAAGATCCTCTTGCTCGATGAACCGACCACGGGCGTAGATCCAGTAAGTCGACGGGAGTTCTGGGACGCTCTGGCGGCGCTCGCCGACCTCGGCATGACGATCGTCGTCGCGACTCCCTATCTCGACGAAGCGGAACGATGCTCCCGCGTCGCGTGCATTGACAACGGCGAAATTTTAGACATCGACGCCCCCTCGCGACTCCGCTCGAAACTTGGGTTGACGCGTATCTCGATTCATACGCCGTCTTTGAATCGAGCTCGACTACTACTGATGCGGGACGATGCCATGAGCAGCTTCGTGCAGGACGTCCAACGCTTCGGAGATCGCCTCGACGTAATGGTCCGGCGCCCGGAACGCGACGAGCCGGCCGTCCTAGCTTGCCTTTCCGCCGGCAGTGTTGCGGTCGAGTCCTGCCGCAGGGAGAGGCCAACCCTGGAAAACGCGTTCGTTTCCATGCTCCGCGGACGGCGCAAGGAGCGCGATCCCGAACCGCTGCCTGACCGACGCAAGTCTAGACCGCCCGTCGCGTCCGACGACATCCCGCTGTCGGTGGAGGAATTGTCGAAGAAGTTCGGAGACTTCCAGGCCGTAAAGGACCTCAGCTTCAAGATTCGCCGAGGAGAAGTGTACGGGCTGCTCGGCGCGAACGGCGCGGGCAAGACGACAGCCATCAAGATGATTTGCGGTCTGTTGGCGCCCACCAGCGGACATATCTCCCTGTTGGGCCGAACGAGGCGACTGCGCTCTGCCGACCTCCGCGTCCGCATCGGCTACAAATCCCAGAAGTTCAGCCTGTATGACGATCTAACCCTGGAAGAAAACCTAGAGTTCTACGCTTCGGTTTACCGCATTCCTGCCGAGTTGAAAGAGAAGCGCAAGCGATGGGCGCTCGAAGCTGCCGGACTAGAGGGACAAGGGGGGCTGCTGACGGGCAAGCTGCCGGGCGGATGGCAACAACGCGTGGCGTTCGGAGCCTCCCTGATGCATGAGCCCGAGTTAGTGCTGCTGGATGAGCCGACTTCCGGCGTTGATCCGCTCGCGCGTCGTCTGATGTGGGAGATGATCTCCGAAATCGCTTCTCATGGAGCGGCGGTCCTTGTTGTTACTCACTATCTTGAGGAAGCTGAGCAATGCAATCGAATTGGATTCATGGTTGAGGGCATGATGGCGGCCCAAGGGTCGCCAAGCGAGATTAAGCGCTCCATGAAAGGCGGCGTCGTTGAGTTGGACGCCGCCGAACCGCAGAGGTCTTTGAATTTGCTCCGTCCCGTCTTTGGAGAAGCGAACGTTTCGTTATTTGGCGATCGGTTGCGCGTATTTGCCGCGGACCCTGCCTCGTCGCAAGACCAAATCCGCAGCACTCTGGCCGCAGCGGAAATCGCCGTTAGCCGCATGGAAATTTCCGAACTCAGCTTGGAAGACGTGTTTCTCCGCTTAAGCGCCCACGGCCGGAGGGTGGCGTGAGACGCATTTTGGCGCAGGCGCGCAAGGAAGTCATGCACTTCCAGCGGGACCGCCTTACAGTGGTGCTGTCCGTTTTGGTGCCCGTTGCGATGGTGTGGATCTTTGGCGTGACCCTAGCGCTCGACCCGGACAACATCACGCTGGTGATCGAGGACCTTGACCGGACGCCTACCAGCCGGAACTATATCGACGCATACGTCTCTGGATCAGAGTTCGTGGTCGTTCCGGGCACAATCGGTGCCCCTCCCGAAGCAGCACTCGACTCGGGCGAGGCTACCGCGGTCTTGATTATTCCGCCGGGTTTCGAGCGCCGCCTAGTTTCTCGGCAGGGCGGACAGGTCCAGATGCTGCTCGATGGCTCCGACGCCAATACCGCGTTGATCGTGAGACAGGAGGCAGGGGCGATTCATCAGTCGTTTATGAGCGCCGATCGAGGTTCCCCGCCAAAGCCGATCGGCGTGGACGTTCGGTTCTGGTACAACCCCGGCCTGTCGGATCGAATCTATTCCGGGACAGGCGCGCTGGCCATCGTTCTGATCTTTTTTCCGGCATTGCTTGGAGCCACGGCGACTTCACGAGAACACGAGTTGGGCAACGTCATCCAAGTTTATGCATCGTCTCTCTCTGCCCATGAGTGGGCGTTGGGGAAAGCGCTTCCGCATATTGTCATCGGATTACTGGAGTTCGTGCTCTGTTTCGCCCTGGGCGCCGTTTGGTTCT
The DNA here is from genome assembly GCA_963805925.1 of uncultured Acidobacteriota bacterium. Taxonomy (GTDB): domain Bacteria; phylum Acidobacteriota; class Terriglobia; order Bryobacterales; family UBA6623; genus CAMPKL01. Next base: position 334,799 of record CAWDWB010000007.1, on the reverse strand, counting down.
CCTATAAGGTGCCGACGAACCCCGCCCCTCTGCTGTTGGGCACGGTCTGCTACGTCACTCTGGGCGTCATGTTTGGCATGTGGGTCGGGACAGCGACTCGGTCGCAGAGCGCCAGTATTCAAATTGTGCAGTTGGGTGTGTTCCTCGTCTCTCTCTTGCTCTCGGGTTATCTCACTCCACTGGCCAGCACTCCAATGCAATTGCGTTGGATCTCGTATTTGGTTCCGGCAACCTACTATGTCGACCTGGTGCGCGACGCGCTGCTAAGGAATGCAGGCTGGGAAACAACGTGGTTGTCGATTCTTATCCTGGGCGCCTTGGCGCTGGCTCTTTACGGAATGATCCTGCTGCAGACGCGCCGGATGCGCTTCGAGGACTAGGCATGGCCGGTAATAGCGTGACAGGGATGCTGGGCCGCTACTGGGCGTTGACTCGGAAGGAGTTCCAGCAAGTACGGCGCAACGGCAAGCTGATAGTCCAGTTAACAATTCCTCCGACTCTGCTGGTCCTTGTGTTGGGCTACGCGCTGAATCCAGAAGTGAAAGACTTCCGGCTGGCGATCGTCGATCTCGACGGCGGACGTCACGCTCGTGAGATTGCGGCGGAATTGGACGCGCTTCAGGCGTTCGTCATCGTTCGGCAGTTCGGAAGTTTGCACGATGCCGACCGGGCCATGTCCAAGCGCCAAGTGGACACGGTCGTCGTGTTCCCTCCCAATATGTCCCGCGATTTGTCGATCGGCCGCTCTCCAAGGATTCAGGTTCTGATCGACGCCGTCGGAGCGAATTCCGCGGCGGTCGCCGCCGGGTACATTCGACAAATTGTGAGCCGCTACGGGGCAGAGTTCGCGCCCCTTGATGCCAGTCGAGTGGAAGGCAAGAGTTTGCGCTCTTCATCCGGGTCCGAACTAGGTTCCACGATACTGTACAACCCGGGGTTGGTCTTTGAGTGGTACTACTTGACCGGCCTGATCGGGGTCATCATGTTTGTCGACGGCTCATTGGTAGCGTCCGCGGTGGCCGTGCGGGAAAAGGAAGTCGGCACGATCGAACAGTTGTTGATGAGCCCGGCGCAATCCGTCGAGATCATCCTGGCAAAAACCACGCCGGTGATTGTTCTCTTGTTGACGGGCCTCCTCATTGCCCGAGGGACGGCTCAACTCTGGTTTGGTTTGCCGTTGCGAGGATCGATCTTCGTGTTTCTCCTCGGCGGCCTGCTGGCGGCGGTTTCCGCGGTCGGCTTGGGCACCTTGATCGGAACCTTCGCGCGCACTCAGCAGCAAGCCCAGTTTCTAACCTTCTTCATCAACCCTCCGACCGTATTTCTCTCGGGCGCGTTCACGCGCGTTGAGAACATGCCTGAATCGTTCCAGGCGGTATCGCTTTTCGTGCCCCTGAGATACTTTGTAAAGGTCGTGCGCGACGTTAGCTTGAAGGGAGCGGGGTTGGGGCTCCTGTGGGATGATTTGGCCATCTTGGCCGCTATGGGCGCAGGCCTTTATCTCGTGAGCGCGTGGCGTTTCCGTAAACAGCTGCACTAACCGAACCGATGCGTCCGAGGAAACGAGCACAGAAAGCAAATCAACGATGATGGCGCTTTCACCGCATGATGGGCCGCTCGATCCGGTTCCGGCTGTCGGAATTGATCGAATGGCGCAAGCGATTTCATGTCGATGGTGGAGTCAATGAAGAAGATCAGTAGACCGAAAATACTCCTGGAAGCCTATAGCAACGGCGCGATTCCAGCGTCTGGTGGATGAGCTACCTGGACCAAGACGGGAGGTTTAGACAAGAATCGACAGGTCAGAGGAACAAGACGGAAGCCGAGAAATCTTCCGCAAGCGGCTGGTAGCGCGCGATGGCCTTCAAATAGGCCAAGCCTTCAGACGGCGTCACGTAGACAGTGCCCCGGCCAACCACAGTGCCCCCTGGGAAGAAGTAGCTGAGATACGGAAGAACGAGCCCGTCGCCTTCTTCAGCCATCTTCTGGGCGATCGCCAGAGGGCCGACATACTCGCAATCGGTCGGGAATCCCCCATGGACCTCGACATTGCCGACAGGGATGAACGTCACGTCGTTACGTTGGAGATATTCCTCAACTTCGGTATTTGTCAAGCTGGTCAAATAGCGCGTCCGCATCTGGAGAACGGTTTGCCACCAAGATACGGAAGCGAAAACCACCAAGAGCATCATTTGCGCGGCGTATCGCCAAGAGCTCAACTTCCCAAATGCAGACATCGACTTCTCCCCCCTTGTACATCTATTTAGGTTTCGGCCACTGGCCGAAGTCAGGCTGGCCGAGCTGGGCCTCCGATGCAGAGTTTGGATGCTTTTTTTCCGTGGCCGGGACGGATCGGATCGGGAGATTGAATGGCGTCGGACACCTGGCGGCAACGCCGCCGGACCTCCTTTCGCTCAGTCCTGGCTAGCTCAGGTGTTGGTTGCGAAGTTGCTTAGGTACAAGAAAGGTCCTATACTCGCGCCGGAACCTGATTTCCGTACGCCCAGAGAGAGGTCAAGTGAATGATTCAGCCTCGGATGATTAAGAAAGGCGCAAGAATATTCGCCTGGGGATTTATCTGCTTCTTCGCGCTGCAGACGGCGTCATTGTGGAGCCAAGTCCGCCCTCTGCACACGCGGGACGTAACTCGGCTCAGCGAGCCCCAGGTTACGGAACAACTCAAACGAAGTGACGTTGTGTTCATACCGATTGGATCGGTAGAAACGAACGGTATCGTGCCGTCCGATAGTAATTACGCTTCTGCGCTGGGCTATGCCATGGCCATGGCCGAAGAGACTGGCGGCTTGTATTTCCCGGGACTGATTCACTCTTTTCCCGGCACGACGGTCATCGGGGCTTCCAGCACCTACATGACTCCATCGCAGGGAGTGGCATTTCTGAAGATCATCGCACGCTCCCTGCTCCGGCAGGGCTTCCGTAGGCAGGTGTACCTTTCATCGGGACACGGACCGGCGCCTTTGACCGGGGCGACTCTGGTACGAGAGTTCTTCGAGGAAACTCACGTCCCGATCCTTTATATCGAGATGGGCGATCACTTCCGGTCCTTAGGAATCCCAAGCGAGGAGTTGTCGAAAGAGGTCTATGGGTGCCACTACATCGCTGGCCGGCTCATCGACCTACCCATCCAAGGCGACTACGGCCCGAAGGAGTCGGCGCCTGCGGGACCCGTACCGGAAAACAAAGGGCTGGCCAAACTGAGCGAACTGCACTACTCCGGCAGCCTGAAGCTTGGATCCTGGATACCCGATGTCATGGCTCATGCTGGCGTGAGCTTTCGTGATCTGCCCGCTGATGCCGCCGAACGGGAGGCCTGGGGCAAAGAAGGCGAGGCTCAGGTGCGCGCGGCCATAAAAAAAATGCGTCTCAACGAGGCTATGGCTGCTCTGAGAGAACACGACGAGTTCACCCAGAAAGTGATTATCCAGAAGTACGGCAAGATGTTGCCGACGATCAGCGACTCGTTGGTTCGCTAAGGTCTACTTCGAAAACTCGAAGCTGAGGTAGCGCGAGACGCCGCCGCCACTGTTTTCAACGCCAAATTCCATGCCTGCTGGGTAATAGGCGACCGTGTGCTCCGCTAGAACCTTGCCGTCGATCTTGATCCCCTCGTTGAGCGTGATGAGAACCGTGTCATTGTCTCTGGCGGAGGGCTGGATGGCCGCTCCTGAGGCCAAGGCGATGGACGTCGCAAGATATCGACCGGCGTTGGGCGTCTGCGAATCAACCAACACTTGCGAACCCACGCCTGAGGCAGCATCGATTTGCGGCGTCTCGCGGTAGTCAAAAGTCGAAGGAGGAAGGATGTCGTCGCTGGCGCCGGTCGGGCCGCCTTCCCACTGCATCACCCAGTAACGCGAGGGGCCCGGTCCCAGGGCGGTCATCGCGTGCTGATGGTTCGACGCGTGGAAGATAAACTGCCCCGGACCGATCTGCTCACGAGATTCTGCAACGTCTTCCCAAGGGCCGCGATAGATCTCTACGTCGCCGTCGATCGGGAAGATGATCTCTTCAGCCCGATGCGTATGGGGCGCATGCGAAGACTTCCCTTCCTGCAATACCGAGAAATGGGACTCCAAGGTTCCAAGAATCGCGGTCGGTCCGTCGACGATCTTGTGAGCCTTGAAAGGCCCCTCGGCGCCGTCTTCCGGGAAGTTCAGATCGACGGCGAAGGACTCGACTCGGGACGGTGCCTCTTCAGCCGGCGCCTCGGTAGCGATCGGTTCGGACGGGCTGCAACCCACAAGAAAGGCCGCGGCCAGCAGAAAGATGGGGAGATGGGTTCGGTTGGACGGTAGCAAGTTGATGAATCCTTATCGGGAGGCGGGTTCACTTCGCCAGATCACGAATTTTGATGCTACGGAAGGATACCAGGTCGCCATGATCCTGGAGCAAGATCGGCCCCTTCTTCCACTCGCCGAAATTCGGCGTGGGCGCATACTTGCTGTTGGCGACGAGGGCGCGAAACATCTGCGTGCCGCGCTCGTAGTCGACAATCTTGGAATTGTTGAGCCAGTGCTCGACGTGGTTGCCCTTGACCACAATACGGGCTCTGTTCCAAGTGCCGGGCTTGTTGATGCGCTTTGCGGTGACTCCAGGCTCGCTTGAGTTAAATGGCGCAATGAGGTCATAGAGTGAGCCGCTCGTGCGGTTTCCCGCAACGCCTAACTTGGCATCCGGGTGGCGCTCGTCGTCTAGGATCTGATACTCCAGTCCGATGGCTGTTCCCTTGTCTTTCAACAGCGCCGGATCGCAGAAGTACTTGATGCCGCTATTGGAGCCTTCAGCAATGCGGTAGTCCAGTTCTAACTCGAAGTCGCTGAACTCTTCGAGCGTATAGATGTCGCCGCCGCCGTGGCGCGGCTCGCCTGGACGCGAAGCCAGCACGCTAAGCACTCCGTCTTGGATCTCCCATCCGGCTTGCGGAAAGCCTTCCGAACGGACGCCTCTCCAACCCTGGCCCGTCTTGCCGTCCCAGATCAGTTTCCAGCCAGCCGCTTTTTGCGTCTCGGTAAGCGTATTGGCGACGTAGTTAAACTCCTCAACGCTGCCTCCATCCGCCCGACGTTCTTTGTCGAGCCCAGCCGTCTTAATGCGGATGTTGCGCCAGCGGACTTGTTTGCCGAGCTTGCTGGCATCCTTGCCAATGCCGTGGACCTGCAAGGCAATGAAGCCTTCCGCCGTCGTATCGACAACTAAGTTCGTTGCCTGGACGCCGTTGATCCAGGTACGGATGCTGTTTCCGATCGCCTCAATGCGGAAACGGTTCCAGTCGTCAGCTTTGTAAGCAGCCCGGGCGCGGGGTTGCCTGGTCAGGCTGTAGAGCCAACCGTTGCGAGCTTCGTCGTAGAGCCCACCGGTCCAACCGCGTTCGCTGGAGTCGAGTTCCAGTTGGTAGCCATGTACTCGACCGTTCTGGAAATCCGGCGTACTGAGGCTTCTGAACTGAACGCCGGAATTCAGCGGGGTATCGAGTTTGGCATCCAACTCAAGAACAAAATCACCGTAGGTCTTTTCGCTCCTCAGAAAGCTATTAGGCGAATCGAACACGGAAGTTCCCACGATCGCGCCATTCTCGACCGCGTAGGTCGCCGTTCCATTGACCTGATGCCAACCATCCAGAGTCTTCCCGTCGAAAAGATTGACCCAGCCGTCGGCACCGAAAACTGCGGTGGCCGCCGCGAGAAAAATTGCCAAAGTGCGGATCAACCGTTTCATAAACTTGTGCTCTAGCTGAAGAAGACTTCCTTGATCTGGTCGAGAAAGTGAGCGACTCGTTTCATCCTGTCCTTGGCAGTGGCATCGCTGCCCAATGCTTCGAACGGCAGAAAGCCTCGATAGCCAGTCTTGTCAATGATCCCCTTCAGCCGGTGCAGATCAATCGGCATGGCCTTGTCGCCGTACCAAACTTCCTCTTTGACCTGCCAAGTTGCCGCATAAGGTACGAGTTTCTCGATCTCTTCGTAGACGTCGTGCTGACGAACGCTGCCGACATCGAGAATCACGTTGAACCATGGGGAGTTCACCGCCTCAACGACTTGGATGGTCTGGTCGGCGGTCTTCAGAAAATCGTCGTGATGCTGGAGCCCAACAATGACGCCGTGCTCCTTGCCGTACGCGGCACACTCCTGAAATGCGGGAACCATCCATTCCAAGGTCTTTTCGTAAGTCGTGCCTTCGGCAATTTGCCGCCCGGAGAATACGCGCACCACATCCGCGCCGAGTTTGGCGGCGACTTCCACCCAATCTTTCACCAGCGCAATCTGCCCCTTTCTGCTGCTGGGATCGGTGAGCGCAAAATCGTTGCGAACGCCCGTACCGCTGATGGTGACGCCGTTTACGAAGGCCTTCCGCTTGAGCTTGTAAATGACTTCGTCGCTTGGCGGCTCAGGATAACTTGAGAAGTAATACCCCGTCATATCGACGCCGTCGATCTCATGCTCCGCGCAGAAGTCGATGACTTCGTCCATGGTCATCTGCCCCGACATCAACTGTGCGTTGAAGGAGTAGGCGTTCAGGCAAAGCTTCAATCGAGTGCCCTTGAGGCGCTTCACTTCGCCTAGTGCATGGGCGTCCTGCGGTAATAGATAGGCAGTTGAAAGGGCCGCCGCAGTCATCGACTGCGTGAGAAAACTCCGCCGGTGCATGTGTGAACTCCTTCGTTGTGACCAGCGCTTCTAGACGCCGGGCCGATAGCTAGGGATCTGTGCCAGACCGCTAGGCGAGAATCTCGTGAACCACGCGGTGCGGCTGCACTCCCACCAACGTCTCGTTGCGGCCTTCGTATTCGAACGTCAGCTTATCGACGTCGAGACCGAACTGATGCAGAATCGTGGCGTGAACGTCGTGGTGGCTCACCTTGTATTCTTCGAGCGACTGCCAGCCCAACTCATCGGTGTCGCCGTAGTCGACTCCGGGCTTGATGCCGCCGCCAGCCATCCAGATGCTGAACCCATAGGGATTGTGATCGCGGCCCGGCTTTGCCTCTTTAGCTTCGATGGTCGGCAGTCTGCCGAACTCGCCCGCCCAGACAACCAAGGTCTCGTCGAGCATGCCGCGGTTCTTTAGGTCAGTCAAAAGAGCCGCAACGCCTTGATCGGTCTTCTTACAAAGGGCCTGGATTTTTTCTTTGATATCGGAGTGGTGATCCCACTCGCCATTGATTACGGTGACGAAGCGCACGCCGCTTTCGACGAGTCGGCGAGCCGTGAGACAACGCGTGCCGTAGGCGCCGGAATGCACGTCATCCACGCCGTAGAGCTTCTTCGTCGCCTCGCTCTCGTTAGAAATGTCAGCCACCTTGGTCGCTTCCAACTGCATTCGCGCCGCCAACTCATAGTTGGCGATACGCGCTTCAAAGTCCGGATCCAGCGGATACTTCTGCTGCTGCAACTTGTTGAGGCCCGCCGCAATTTCGAGGAATTCCTTCTGATCGCGCTCGGTGACTCCTTCGGCCCGTGTCAGATTGGGGATGGGAGCATCATCCACGTTCATCAACGTTCCCTGATAAATCGGAGGCAACCAGGCCGAGCCGTAGGCGCGGCGCTTAATGGTCGTAGCCGTGTCCTCAAGGGCGACGAAGGCCGGCAAGTTCTGATTCTCCGTGCCCAGACCGTATGCCGCCCACGACCCGATGCTCGGGAAACCGGCAATGGGCCGTCCGCTGGCAAAAGTGAACTGCGCCGTGGAGTGGTCGATGCGGTCCGTCCACATCGAGCGAATGAAGGCGACGTCGTCGACGACTTTGCTGAAGTGCGGCAATAGATCCGACACGCCGCGGCCTGACTCGCCATACTGATGAAACTCAAACGGACTCGCCATCACTAGTTGGGAGCCGCCTAGCCGCCTTCCTTTAATTAGGAACGGCGCTTCCTTCCCGTCGTACTTCCACAAGTTGGGCTTGTGATCGTACATGTCGATTGTGCTTGGGGCTCCGCCCATGTAGATGAAAATGCAGGACTTCGCCTTGGGGGCAAAGTGCGGCGCGCGAGGCAACAGATTGGCCGCACCGGACGGCCCGCCCGTCGCCGCCAAGCCCTCCTGGTGCATCAGCCAACTGGCCGCGATAGCTCCTAGTCCTCCCGCCGTCTCTTTGAGCGCCTGCCGTCTCGTTGTTCTTCGGTTCATTGCGATCTCCGCTCTATCTCTATCTCGGTTAGAAGCTGTATAGGAACTGGTTCGATCCCAAGATGGCTTGGCAGAAAGTACGCCAAGCCTCCAAGTCATTTGATCGTTCTTCTAGGTATCTGTGCGCCAGATTGCGCTCGCCTTCTTCGGGGGGGCGGCCGTAAGCCAGCTCGAACGCTCGACGAACCCGTCCATCGAAATCACTACTCTCCGACATCACGCGACGAGCGAAGGCTTCTGCCCTCTCCACCACGAAAGGCCCGTTCATGAGCGCCAGCGACTGTGTCGGAAGTGCCGCCCGGAATCGTTGCGGCGCATTGCCGTTATCCATCGGCGGCGCGTCGAACGTCTGTAATAGGCTGTGGTAGGCGCTGCGCCTGTTGAGTATATAGATGCTTCGACGGGCGTCGTCTCCGCCCTTCTTCGTATCGACGATCCATTCGCCGTCCGAGGTCTTGGTCAGAGGCTCATACTTGCCGAACATGCGCGACTCCAACTCCCCGCTTACCGACAGAATCGAGTCTCGAATCGCCTCCGCTTCCAAACGGATCGGAGACTTACGCCAAAGCAACTTATTCGTCGGATCCGCTGCGACTTTCTCCGGCTGTTCGGCAGAAGACTGCCGATAGACCGTCGACAGCATGATCTGACGATGCAGCCACTTGAAACTCCAGCCGTTCTTAACGAAGTTCACGGCTAGCCAATCGAGCAGTTCCGGATGCGTCGGCGGTGCGCCGGTCGTCCCGAAATCGTCAGGCGTTCTCACGATTCCTTCACCGAAGTGATAAAGCCAAGCCCGATTGACGATAACGCGCGCTGTCAGCGGATGGTCGGGCTGCGTGAGCCACTTCGCCAAGGTCAGCCGCCGGCCCGTGTGATTCCACTCCGGTTTCGGATCCGGAAAGACAAAAGGCTTGTCCGGATCGTCAAACACCGCCAGAATTCCGGGCTTCACTTCCTGGGCGGGAGAAAGATAGTTGCCGCGAAGCAGCAGGTAAGTCGGCGAAGGGTTCTTGGAAAGGTCCCACGCTGCCCAGATACGGCGCGGCGTTAGATCCTCGAACGCCTTTTTCTTTGCTCTGAAGGCCTCGGCGCGCTTCCCAAGCTCGGGGTAGACCTTCTCCAACTCGGCATCTGTGATCTCTTGGAAGCCGTCGCTCGACGCGGATCCCGAGGAGTTCGCGGCGGTCCGTTCGTCCAACCACTGGCGCCGGTATTCCTCGTAAGCGTCTTCGAGAGCATTCTCTTCCCGGCGAACTTCACGGCTCGCTTTGGGATCGGTCATCGCCTCGATCCAGGCGTCTCTCGACTCCTTGTCCGCGTCGAGAATATAGCGCGTCGGCCATTCGCCGAAACCGATGGCGGCCGGGAGCCAATTTTCCGGATCCCAAACGGGCTGGTAGATGGCGGTTAGCCGATAGTAGTCTTCCTGCAGAATGGGATCGAATTTATGGTCATGGCACTTGGCGCATCCGATCGTCAGTCCCATCACCGCTTTCATCGATGTTTCGACCGTTGTTTGTAACGCGTCGTACCATTTGTCAACTTGATAGATGGTCTGGACGTCTGTGATGTCGGGCGGCGAGCGCAAAAACCCGGTCGCGATCAGGCTCTCGATCTGGTCCGGCGTAGGCCTGGTTCCCGGTTTGTAATTGACCATTTGGTCGCCGGCGAGCTGTTCCATCAAAAAGCGGTTATACGGCTTGTCGGAATTGAAGGCACGAATGACCCAGTCACGGTACTCCCAGCTGGTGGGCCGCAGCTCGTCCGCGGCATTGCCGACCGAATCGGAATAGCCGGCCACATCGAGCCAGTGCCTGCCCCAGCGCTCCCCGTAGTGAGGAGAAGCAAGCAGCCTGTCGACGACCTTCTCGTAAGCGTCGGGCGCGGGATCGTCAACGAAAGCCTGTACCTCTTCGGGCGTCGGGGGTAACCCAACCAGATCAAAATAGGCTCTCCGGATCAAAGTGGCCCGGTCCGCATCCGCACTCATCGCCCAGCCCTTGTCTTCTAATTGACTGAGGACGAAGGCATCGATGGGTGTGCGTACTTGGTCCGTGTGCTTCACCGTCGGCACGGGTTGAGCAACAGGCTTCTTGAAAGACCAGAAGTTGCGCGCTTCGGCGGTAATCTTGTTCGCTTGCTTTTCCTGCCGAGCAGCTTCAAGAGACGGAAAGCGGCCTTTCTCGATCCAATAGCGGATCAGTTGCATTTCGCCGGTCTTGAAACCCTCGCCGCCCATCGGCATCTTACCGCTGTCGAGCATCTTCCAAAGAACGCTCTCATCTGGCTCCCCGGCAGTAACCGCGGGGCCGCTCGTTCCGCCGGCCATAATACTGGCCAGCGAACGCAGATCCAGACTGCCCATTTTCTGTGACTCGCCGTGGCAACCTAGGCACTTCTGCTCGAACAGAGGAAGAATCTCGTGCTGAAATGACGGCGGCGCCTGCGCGCGAGCCGCCGCCGGGATAATAAAACTCCCCGCCAAGATTGCAGCAACGAGGCTGACAGCACGAAGGTTGTTATCAAGATGCATGGATCCGCCTAGAGTATAACCCCGCCTCCGACTCCCTGCCGGCGCGGCTAGGCGGGCTCCCAATTGGAAACCCGCCCAGCTTCAGTAACCAGCCTTCGGTTCTTAGAACCGGAGGGTTAGAGCGAACTGGAACTGGCGCGCGTCGTCCCGCGCACCGGTGACCCGTCCAAAGTTGCCGTTCGAAACGTCGCCGTTTGGATTGTTGAAGTGCGGCGTATTCGTAAAGTTGAACGATTCAACACGCAGCGTGAAGTCCGCGCCGTCGTTGATAAACGCGGCCGGGAATCGGCGAAATACGGAGAAGTCCAGGTTTGCGAACCCGGGTCCATTGATGATTTCACGCCCTCCGTTGCCGAAGGTGTTCTGTGCCGGTGTGGCGAACGCGTTAGTGGTAAAGAAGGTAGCCGTGCCGCCCGGACCGGCGATATCGCCAATCGTGCTGGGTGTGCCGACTACATTAGCTCGTTGTTCATTGCCAGGAGCATTGAGCGTAGAGCCCGGAGCTGTAATGGTGAACGGTTCACCAGTCATGAGGTTCAAGATTCCTTGAATCTCCCAGCCGCCTAATATCCAGCTTCCCGGTCCGCTTTGCAGGTAGCGTTTGCCGCGACCGAAAGGCAACTCGTACTGGTAGCTTTGCGTAAAGATATGCGTCCGATCAGTGGTTTGGCGGCCCTTGTTCGACATGAAGTATTCGATCAGACCATCGATCGATAGCCGCCCGTGTCGTCGGAGAAATTGAGTGCCTTGCTCCAGGTATAGGCGGTCGTCAAGACCAAACCCATTGTCGTATCGGCGGTCGAGTTTCACCTGCAGCGAATTGTAGTAGGTGTGTGTGCCGAATCGCGTATTGGTTGACTGGGTGCGGCCATAAGGCCCGCTCAAGGGTCTGCCGGCATTTCCTGCGCCGATGACCCGACCGGCATTGTAGTCCCAGCCGCTTTGGTTGTTGATTCCGTGATTGCCGACGTATGCCGCATCAAGCACTAATCCGCCGACCAAGGAACGCTGGATCGCAAAATTCCAGCTCTGTACGTAGGGCCGCCTCAAGTCGTAGTTGGCGGCATCGAAGTTTTGCCTCGAAAACAATGCATTCGCGGGAAGCTCAGATCGATAATTCCGTTGTCGGGAATGATGAATTCCTGGAACGGCGGGAAGCCCGTCGACATGGACCCAGACGGCACGAAGGAGTTGGCAGAGGTGAACGAGTTGTTCTGCTTGACAGGGAAGTTCTGCTGCCCCATCGCTCGGTTGATGTGGCTGATGCCGTAGCCGGCGCGAATGACCGTCTTGTCATCCAGGCGATAAGCGAAACCGAGGCGCGGCCCAAATCCATAGGGTTCATTGCGCATGCCGTTATCGTCAGGCCGGCCCCCGATACCGCTCAGCTCCAACGTGTTGTTGAAGTAGTTGTAGTTCGAGTAGCCGCCCGGGAAGCGTGGCTTCGAGGCATACTCGATCTCCCAGCGCATGCCAAGGTCGAGCGTCAACTTGGGCGTCACTTGCCACTTGTCCTGGACGTAGCTGGCCAAGATCAATTCGCGCCGAGTCGGAAACTGTACGTCGATGTCGCGACCATGCGAATCAGGAAGGTCGAGCAAGAATGCCGCCATGGCGTTGGCGATGCCGCGATTCGTGTCTTCCACCGTGCCGGTCTGACCGCGTTCGAAGTTAAACCGGCCGCGGGGGTTGAAGGTTTGGGTCTGCAACAAGTCGTTGCGTTCTCTACGGACATCAAAGCCAAACCGGACCACATGGTTGCCGGCCGTCTTAGTGAAATTATTCGTTATGCCAAAGAACGTCACCGAACGCGCCCAAGGCAAGGACGGACTAAAGCCGACCACCGGGCCGTCGAAGCCATTGATTCGAATGTCCGTGAGACCGCTAGTCCACTCGCTGATATTGACGCCGGGGATGCCGATGTCCTTCGATGTCGTTAGGCCCGAATCCGCGTTGATAGCATCGTTGCGATTGCGGACTATGCCGAAACGGCCTTCCCAGACGAAGGTCGGCGAGAAGACTTGCGAGTACGAAATACTTGGGCTCTGCGTCGTCGCGGGGCCTGTGCCCTGGAAGCCGCCGTTGTAAGGACCGCCGTAAATGCCGCAATCCGGGCCATAGAGACCGCAGTCGGTGACCTTTGCCTCTTGTCGGCTGTATCGAACGGTCAAACGACCATTATCTGTGACCACCCAGTCGTACTTGATGTCGAACGCGTTGATGTCTTTGACGCGAACCTGGCTCTTCTCGAAGTTCTGGGAGCCTGCCGCACCGGACCGGGTCGGCAAGGAGATAAAGCCGATAATCGAGTTCGCGATTGGACTGATGCGACCCGCAGGGACGATGTTGTTCGCGAAGGGCGTGCGGCCGGCGCCGGACGAATCTCCCGTCAGCGGATCATATATGTTGACGGATTCGGCGCTGAAGTCACCCGACCGGAACGGAACCGTCGGAATCTTAGGCTGGGCCACTGTGCCCAAGTGGTCGCGGCTGCCTTGATAGTCGCCGAAGATAAACATCTTGTTCTTGATGATCGGCCCGCCTATCGTGCCGCCGAACTGGTTATAGACTGTGGGCGCTTTGCCCGAGGCGAATACTTGCCGCGCTTGAATATTTTCGTTGCGGTGGAAGTGGAATAGGCTTCCGTGCCAATCGTTCGTGCCCGAGCGCAACGTCACATTCACGACCGACCCGCCAGCGTTGCCGAACTCGGGATCGAAGTTCGATGTCGACATGTCGACGGCCTGGATGGCCTCTGCGGGAGGCACCAAAGCGGTGAGGTTGCCGTTGTCGATCTTGTTCTCGATGCCTTCGATTTGGAAGTTGTTGAATTGGCGTCCTTGTCCGTTCACGCGAACAGCCAGTGAATCTTGAGAATTGTAAAATTGCGAGTGCGGACGCGAGAGGGCGCCGACGCCCGGCACCAACGCCAACGTGCCTTGATAATTACGGTTGAAGCCTAGCGGCAGCTCCTGCAGCTGCTTGGCTTCGAGCTTGGCTCCCGTGTCGGAGCGGTCCGTCTGCAGCACGGGCGGCGCGCCCGTGACCATAACGGTCTCGGTCACCGAGCCGGCTTGCAGCGTAAGATTCGCGCGCACCGTCGAGTTGGGCTGCAGCACCAGGCCTTCGCGCTCCGCTATGTTGAATCCTTCGAGCTTGGCGCTCACAGAATAGATTCCTGGATCCAGGTTCGGGAACACGTAAAGACCGCTCTCGTTCGTCTCGCCGCTCCTCGGAACGTTCTGTGTCGTCTCCGTTAGCGTGACCGCTGCGCCAGGAACCACCGCTCCAGACGTGTCCGTCACTGTGCCTAGTATTTGGCCTTTCAGTACCTGCGCATGGGCTGCGCTAGGCGTCCAAGCAGCCAACAGAATCAAGACCGCCAGCGCCAAGGCTGGACGGCTCCACTTGGCCGTATGCCGTTCAAATTTCACGTTGATCTGTACCCCCATCTAGTCCCCACCCCGATAAACGCGACCGCCACCCCAGGCGGTACACACGGTGGAGTGCCAGCATGATGTACCGAAAATCACCCCATTAGGGAGTTAAATTCGCAGCTAACCGCCCGAAATTAACGTAGGTAACCGTTAACTCTTTGCTTGACACCCTTGAGTTCTAGTGCTTTAATTCCTGAGCGTACTCTTCCGTACACATCGGATCACATGGCAACTCAAGGGCTACCGGACAGTGAAAATCGGCCGACCGAGGTGCGGCCGGACGAGGTGGAAGCCCAGCTGGAGCGTATCCTCGCCTCTCGTGAGTTCGCGGGATCGGCCTCGTTGCAAGATTTCCTGTCCTACAGCGTGCGGGAAGGTCTAGCCGGACGCGGCGAGGAAATCAAAGAACACTCGATCGCCGTTTCCGTCTTTGGCCGGAAAGAGAGTTTCGACGGAAGAGACGACACCATCGTCCGCGTTCAGGCTCATCGCCTGAGAAGCAAACTCAAGGATTACTATTCTGAGACCGGAGCAGCAGACGAGATTCTGATTTCGCTGCCTCGCGGAAGTTATTCGCCTCAGTTTGTGCGCCGCGCTCCGCTTGCGGCGGCTACCGAGGCGAGCCTCGGGGAATTCGCCGAGACCGGTGGAAGCCCCTCCCGCTCGTCGCCCGCTACCCTCAAGTTGGCGGTATTCGGCGGACTGCTGCTGGCTGCGGGTATCGCGATCGGCGCCTGGAGCGCGGCCTCAGTCGCCGACCCGCCGAGCGATTCGCGCGCGGAGTCGATACCCCCTTCGCTTCAGCAGCTTTGGGCGCCTCTGCTGCACAGCCAGGCCAATTCCACTCTGCTTGTGTTCAATCCGACCGTCTTCCTTTCCAATAGCGCCGCCTTAGTTCGTTACGGAGGGCCCTATACCGGCCCAACCGACACGCCGATCGCAAGCGAGAGCGAACTCGTCGCCCCGTTCGTGGACCCCGATGCTTTGCGGGCGCTCGGCCCGTTGGTTTTCAACCACTCTTGGGGTGCCGCCGGCCACGCCGCTCAGGTTTACCACCTGACCAAGCTGTTCGCGGCGGCTGGCCGCGAGACCAGTCTTCGATCAAGCAAGCGGCTCGACCGTGTCGACGTCGGTGATCGAAATGTCATCATCCTGGACAGCGAGGTGTTGGAAAGCAGCTGGAACCAACCGCCGTTCACCTTCGAGCCCCCCGTCGACAAGTACGAAAAGGTGCGACGGCAACCCCGGTTCAATCGTATGCGGAACCATTTCCCGCAGAACGGCGAACCGGAGTACTACGACGTCGAAAACCGAAAAGATACATCGGCCCGGGAGTTCGACTATGGATTGTTCGCGATCCTTCCTGGCGTAACCTCCTCCTCGCGCATCGCCGTTTGCGCCGGGCTGACGACATTCGGAGGATGGGGCGTGGCCCAGTTCGTGAATAGCGAAGCAGGAGCCGCGGCGATACTGGCGCGCTTAGGTTCTCCAACGCCCGAGTACTTCCAAGTGCTTCTCAAAGTAGGCATCGAACTGGACTCGATCAAGTCAGTCGAAATCATCGCCGCGAAGCCCATCCATTAGCCGCGCGGACACACTGTCCGACAGCAGGCTATCATGGCCGCCCAATGCATCTTTCCGATCGAACGGCGTCGCGAGGAGAATTCCTGGGGCACGCGGTCTTGGGGGGTTCTGTTGTTTGGAGCGCTTGTTCGCGACATCCGTCGAAGCCCCCAAACATCCTCGTTTGTATTTCAGACGATCAGTTCTATCCGCAGGCATCGGCTTACGGCTCGAAATTCGTCAAGACGCCTAGCTTTGACCGTGTTGCGCGTGACGGCGTATTGTTCACCAATGCCTTCTCTCCCTCACCGGGCTGCTCGCCGACTCGCGCCGCCCTGTTGACCGGTCGCCACGATTGGCAGATCGAGCAGGCAGGCACGCACGACAGTCCATTTCCGGTGAAGTACGTCGTCTACCCAGACTTACTGGAGCCGGCCGGTATTGAGTAGGCTACACCGGCAAGGGTCTGGGGCCAGGCAACTGGAAAGAAGACCGCTCCCGTAACCCCGCTGGTGCGGAATTTAACAAGCTGGAGGCGGATCCCGGTCATGAAGGAATCAGCGGAACGGATTACGCCGCTAACTTTGCCGCCTTTCTCGACCAAGGTCCCGAAGGGAGTCCCTTCTGTTTCTGGTTCGGGGGCAGCGAGCCGCATCGCGATTTCGAGCGAGGAGTAGGATCGGCGTCGGGAAAGAGCTTGGAGTCAGTCGACGTCCCAGCATTCCTGCCTGACCGCCCCGAAAACCGATCCGACATGCTCGACTACGCATTCGAGATTGAACATTTAGACGCACATCTGGACCGCATGCTTGCATCTTTGGATCAGGCCGGCGAACGGGCCAACACACTGATCCTGGTCACCTCAGACAATGGCATGGCTTTCCCGCGCGCTAAGGCGAACTGCTACGAGTTCGGCATCCACATGCCCCTCGCCATCAGTTGGCCGAACCGCATTCCGGCATCCCGGACCGTCGATGACCTTGTCGGCTTCGTCGATCTAACGGCCACGATCCTCGACGCGGCAAGCGTCCTTCCTGACAAGCTGTACGGCCCCTCTGGTCGCAGCATTTTCGACATCTTGGAGTCCGACCAGCAAGGAGTCCTCGACTCGTCAAGAAACGTCGTTTGCTCCGCGCGCGAACGCCACAGCTCAGCGCGCTACAACAACTGCACTTATCCGCAGCGATCGCTACGAACCCACGACTACCTCTACATCCGAAACTTCAAGCCTGACCGTTGGCCGGCCGGCGATCCCAAAAAGTACGGAATAGACGGCAAACTGGAGCCAATGCACTCGGCCTATCATGACATCGACGCCTCGCCGTCCCTGTCGTTCCTGGTGGAGCATCGTGACGGCCCCGAAATTCGCCCCTTCTTTCTCATAGCTGTCGACAAGCGTCCCGCTGAGGAACTGTTCAACATCCACAAGGACCCCGCCTGCCTGACGAATCTTGCCGGTGACCCGGAGCACGGCGAAAACGGAATCGCGGACATGCCGATGTCGGATCGGGCCGCGAAGCGTTTCTGTCTCAGATGAAACCAAGCGGCGATTCCGAATACTTGTTCCCGAGCCCGTTCGAGGGCGGGAAGACGCCGCACATCACGACGGTACGCGAGCTTATGGGACCAGACGCTGAAACGCGCCGGACTGCCGCGTTTTACTTTGTACGAGTTGCGGCACACGTTCGCCACTCGGTTGAGCGCAGGAGGCGTCGCGGATCACTTCGTGACGCAGATGCTGCGTCAGGGCGAGTCCAACGTATTCAAGCGTTATAGCCAGGCGAAGCTTGGCATGATGCGCGAAGCTCTCGAATAGCTCGATCGTCAAGCGAACGATCACAGCAAGAGTTCTTTGATGGTACTGGCCGGCTAGGGCCAGTTTCTTGACGGTTTCTTTACGTTCCCGTCGTTAGCGATGAGAGAAAGGAAAGGCGGTATCTGGAAACAAAGGACTTAAATGGTACGCCCGGCAGGATTCGAACCTGCGACCTCTTGCTCCGGAGGCAAGCGCTCTATCCAGCTGAGCTACGGGCGCACAATACCTCGAAGTTTATCAGACCTGCCGCGCGCAAACCCTCAACTCTTAACCGGATCAGGTCGATAAAAGTCTGGACGGGAGTTGCCCATGGAAATCAGTGTCCTCATCGTGGACGACTCGGCGGTCATGCGTAAGATCATCGGGCGGAGCATTCGCCAAACCGCCACCGATGTTCTCAAAGAGGTCTATGAGGCCAGCGACGGGCTGGAAGCCCTGGCCGAGCTCGACAAGCACGACGTCTCGATTATCTTCTCTGACGTGAACATGCCCAAGATGTCGGGCATGGAGTTTCTACGCGCCCTGGGCGAAAGTCCACACAAAGGCAAGCCAGTTATCATGGTGACGACCGAAAGCGTCGAGAAGACGGTGATGGAGGCGCTCTCGCTGGGCGCCGTGGGGTTCGTCCGCAAGCCGTTCGAGGCTTATCAGTTGGAGTCTGTCATTCGGCAGGCTTTGGAGCGCCTCAAAACTCCCACCTAGCGGCGCTTGATCCCCGCGCGTACGACCGGCTACAATCCCGACACGGGACGAAGTCCCTGTTGAGCCGCTTGGCTTTTACGCCGGCCGCCAGGCTAGGCGATCTCGCGGGCCGTCGCCCCCGCAAGCCCTTTCTTTCTTATAAGGTAGGTCGGCGAAACGCCCATGAGGCGAGCGCTCGTCATACTCGGGACCCGTCCCGAGGCCATCAAACTCGGTCCCGTCATCGTGGAGTTGCAAAAGCCGGACTCCGGCTTCCAGGTGGGGGTTTGCGTCACGGGCCAACACCGTGAACTGCTGGCGGCACCCTTGCGGACGTTCGGCATCGTTCCGGATGACGACCTGGCATCGATGCGTCCAGGCCAAAGTCTAGCTTCGTCCGCGTCGAGGATCCTAGCAGGGTTGGAGGACGTCATCGTCCGCCGCCGGCCGGATGTGGTCGTCGTACAGGGCGATACGACATCGACGTTTTGCGGGGCCCTGGCGGCCTTCTACTCGCGGATTCCGGTCGCTCACGTGGAGGCGGGTTTACGCACGGATAAGCCGGATTCGCCGTTCCCGGAAGAGATGAACCGGCGTCTGAGCGCGCGTCTAGCAGGATTGCATCTGGCAGCTACCGAATGGGCCGCAAATAACTTGCTGACTGAAGGAGTCGCCGCTGATGCCATTCGCGTCACAGGAAACCCGGGCATCGATGCGTTGCTAGGGCTGCGCGCGACTCGGCGCCAATCGCCGACCCGGCGGGTTTGGCTCTGGCGAGACCGCAGCAAACGGCTGATTACCATAACTGCTCACCGGCGCGAGAGTTTCGGACGCGGTCTGCAAGGCATCTGCGAGGCCGTCGAGAGACTAGCGCAACGCCCAGACGTGGAGTTGGCCTGGCCTCTCCACCCAAACCCAGATGTCAGGCGGGTCGTGTTGAGC
Organism: uncultured Acidobacteriota bacterium; assembly: GCA_963805925.1. Classification (GTDB taxonomy): domain Bacteria; phylum Acidobacteriota; class Terriglobia; order Bryobacterales; family UBA6623; genus CAMPKL01. The sequence goes on along the minus strand of CAWDWB010000007.1, from coordinate 315,679 downwards.
CGCTTGAGCACGACGCCCCACGTCAGCCTGCTGCCGCCGCTGGACTATCCCGATTTCATCGACCTGCTGGCGGGCTCGGATCTGACGCTGACCGATTCCGGCGGCGTGCAGGAAGAAGCGCCATCGGTCGGAACGCCCGCGCTTGTGCTGAGAGAGAGTACGGAACGTCCGGAAGCGATCGAGGCCGGGACATCGATCCTAGTCGGCTGTGAGGCGGCGAAGATCGTTTCGGCAGCCCAAAGATTACTCGACGACCAGGACGAATTGCGCTGGAGATCGCGCATTCACAACCCTTACGGCGACGGCTGTTCCGCCCCGAGAATTGCCGCTGGTTTGCGAGATCTACTGGGCCTACGATCGTTAGCTGCCGCCGGATAATTGGCGGAAACTTCGTCCAGGCCGTACAATGTCTGCTGAGCGGCGTCCACGGCGCGCCGCCGCCACAATTATGCTCGGCTCCTCCAACTCCATCAAACTTGAAAAGGACCTATTCGACCGCGTCAAGAAGTGCGCGGATCTGGCCGGATATTCTTCTCCGCAAGAATTCGTCATTCACGTGCTGGAGAAAGAACTCGCAAAGATCGAAGAAGGCGAATCCGACGAGGAAATTCTGAAGAAGCTCCAGGGTCTGGGCTACATCGAGTAAGGCCGAACGTCGTTGGATCTCGTCAATTCATTCCTCCGGACCGCGATCACCGGGTACGTCTCCTTGTTTGGACACGCTCATCCGCTGGTCAGTCTTGTACCTCTTTCCATTGCCGCCGGTTTGTTGATGCTGTGGGTATTCAAGCTGACCTCAAACCAAAAGGGCATTGAGCAGGCCAAGAAGAAGATGCAGGCGTACCTGCTGGAATTGCGCCTCTATGGCGACGATCCATCGCTGATCTTCAAGACCCAGTGGCATCTGATCGTCAGCAACATGCGCTACTTGGGCCTGATGTTTAAGCCGGCTCTGTACCTGACCGTGCCGATGGTCTTGCTGCTCGTTCACATGGACGCCATCTACGGCATCCAACCGCTGAGAGCCGGCCAGACAGCAATTGTGACCGTGCAGGCTGCCGGACGCCTGGCGGCGACGGCAGCGGCTCCGCGCATGGACGCTCCGGATATCGTCGCCATCGATACCCCTGCCGTGAGAGCGTTCAGCGAGGGGCAGTTCAGTTGGCGCATTCGCGGCGTCGGCGACGGCGAAGGCCTACTGCAGTTTGACTGGGACGGCCGCAAGTGGACCAAGGACATCCTGGCAGGAAACGTCGTCGGCTATGCGTCCTACATGCGAACGGCGTCGTTTTGGGAGACGTTCCTCTATGCAGGCGAAGACCGTTTGGACACGCCGGACATCTCGTGGGTGTCTATCTCCTACCCCGCAGCTGAAATCACAACCGGGTCGTGGCATCTGCACTGGCTGATCTGGTTCCTGGTCATCTCAATCGTGGCTGGGTATGGGCTCAAAGGCTTCTTCGGCGTCAGCGTGTAGCCATCGGCGGGCGGCGTTCGTGCCAATCGGTCGCCAGTTGGTAGGCGTGACCAATTTCCAAGATGGTCTTCTCGTCGAAGAGGGCTCCCACGAGTTGGATGCCGATCGGCAAGCCGCTCTCGCTTAGTCCGCAAGGCAGTGAAAGCAGCGGTAAGCCGGTCATATTGAGGGCGCGCGCGTTGCGCGTGGTCATCATGCGCACGTCTTCTTCGATTCCGTTGACGGAGAGGGAGGTTTGGCCGATCTTGGCGGGCAACACTGCAACAGCGGGCGCGGCGACGGCGTCCAGGTGATCGAACATCCCGTAGAACTCGCGGTTGAGTTGGCGACGGCGGCGCTGCGCATTGAGGTAGTCGACGGCCGTAACGAAGCGGCCTTGGTCGAGCAAGGTTTGCTGATCGTCGCCGTAGTCCTCGCGGCGAGAGTCCAAGTTGTTGACGTGGACGGACGATGCCTCAGCGATCTGGATCAGCCGCGCGATCAGATTGAACTCTTCAATATCGGGGACGTCAACTTCGACGAGTTCGGCGCCGAGCATCTCCATCTCAGCCAGAGCGGCGCGCGTCGCGGCCTCGACCTCGGGGTCCAGATTCTCAAGGTAGAAGTTGGCAGGCACGCCGATCCGACGCCCGTGGAGGCTCGGTTCGGCAGGAAACTCCGGCGACGGAAGGGGTCGATCGACGGTGCTCTCGTCCTGGGCGTCTCGTCCGGTCATCGCGGCAAAAATGCACCAAAGGTCTTCGGCGGTCCAGGCAAAAGGGCCCACGTGGTCAAGCGTGTGAGAGAGCGGGAATACCCCATAGCGGCTGACTCGGCCGAAAGTCGGTTTGAGGCCGGCAACGCCGCAGAACGATGCCGGGATACGGATCGAGCCCCCGGTATCAGTACCAAGCGAAAAGCTGCATAGCCCAGCGGACAGCGCCGCAGCGGACCCGCCGCTGGAACCGCCTGGAATGTGATTCGTGTTCCAGGGATTGCGGACCGCGCCGAAGTACGGATTGTTGCTGGTGATGCCGTAGGCGTTCTCGTGCAGACCAGTCTTCCCCAGCAGCACAGTCCCAGCGTCGGCAAGTTTTTCGACTACAGTCGCGTCGTAGCTCGGAACGAAGTCGGCAAAAACCTTCGAGCCGGCGGTGGTCTTAATCCCTTTGGTAAAAAACAGATCTTTCAGCGCGTAGGGAATGCCGTGCAGTGGTCCGCGGCGGTTGCCGGCGTGAATGTCGCGCTCGGCGGCTTCAGCCTGACGCAGCGCCAAGTCAGCAGTCGTGGTGATGTAGGAGTTCAGTTGGGGGTCGAGCCGCTCGATGCGGTCGAGGGTTTGTTGAGTCAGTTCGACGGGCGAGAGTTCTCCGGCCCCGATCAGGCGCGAAAGTTCTGCAATGCTCTTGAGGGCGGATTCCATCAGCGTTTACCTGCCGTCGGGACGGAATTGAAAATCAGGTTCGACGAGGGACAGGTCCCGGCGCAAAGGCGCCCGCGTGGCCTTCCAGAGGGCGTCAAAAACGGGCGCGGCAAGCTTGAGACGCGGGTCGGGAATCTCTATCCCTAGAGCCTCGGCGGCCTGTTTCCAACGGTTGATGGGATCGGGGGCGTTTCGCATAGTAGACTCAACAGTTTACAGTGGTACGGGCAAGGCGTAATTTGGGATTCGTAAAGGCGAGCAGGCAGAGGGTATGGCTGAAACGCTAGCAAGACTCTTCCGGCACGCCGTCTCGTACGGCAAGCCGGATATTATCCTCACCAAGGCGGAAGGCAAATACCAGCCGATCTCCGCCCAAGAACTGTACCGCCGCGTCGGTAAACTGCAGCTCGACCTGAAGAGAGTCGGGATCGGCGCCGGCGATCGTTGCGCCATCCTTTCCGAGAACCGTTGGGAGTGGGCGGTCGCCGACTTCGCCATGATGACGGCGGGCATCGTCAGCGTGCCGCTGTACCCGACGCTGACCAGCGAGCAGTTGCAGTACATGCTGGAGCATTCGGAGGTGCGAGTCGCTATCGTCTCTACGCCGGGTCAGTTCGCGAAGGTGCAAGAGATTTGGGACACTCTGCCGAATCTGCAAGGTGTGATCACCTTCGAGCCGGTAGCCGTCGTCGACGAACGCGTTATTTGGCTCAAGACGCTCATCGGCGAAGATCCGCTGACGAATGAAGAGCGTCGTGAATTCGAGACCTCGATCAGCGCGACGCGGCCCGAAGACTTGGCCAGCATCATCTACACGTCGGGCACGACGGGAACGCCAAAAGGCGTGATGTTGACCCACGCCAATTTTTGTTCAAACGTCAACGACGTGGATTTCGACTGCCGGCCCACCGATGTTTGTCTGTCATTCTTGCCGCTGTCTCACGTAGCCGAACGCATTGCCGACTACATTTACTTCAACTCCGGTTCGACCGTGGCCTACGCCGAGTCGATCGATGCGGTGCCGAAGAACATGCAAGAAGTCCGACCGACGTTAGCGGTCGGCGTACCCAGGTTTTTCGAAAAGGTGCACGACCGGGTGATGAGCGCCATGGAAGAGGCCTCGGGCACGAAGCGGCGTATGTTCTTCTGGGCGCTAAGATGCGCGAAAGAGGCCTTGCCCTACCGGCTCAAGGGTGCGCCTTTACCGACCGGCCTGAGCATCAAGATGTGGTTGGCGGACCGGCTGGTATTTAAGAAACTGCGCGCCCGGCTGGGCGGACGCTTCCGCAACTTCTTTTCGGGAGCAGCCCCGCTGGCGAGCCACCTGGCGGAGTTCTTCTACGCCATCGGCGTCCCGATCTATGAGGCTTACGGGCTCACAGAGACCTCGCCGGTCATCAGCATCAATACCCGCCAAGCGATGAAGTTCGGCACCGTGGGCAAGGTGATTCGAAACGTCCAGGTTAAGATCGCCGACGACGGAGAGATTATCGTCCGCGGCCCGAACGTGATGCGCGGTTATTTCAAGAACCCGGAAGCGACCGCGGCGGTCCTGGTGGACGGCTGGTTCCATACCGGAGACATCGGGAAGATTGACGAAGAGGGATTCCTCTCGATCACCGATCGAAAGAAGGACCTGTTCAAGACGTCGGGCGGCAAGTATATCGCGCCGCAGCCCATCGAGAATCTGCTCAAGAGCAGCCCTTATGTCTCGATGGCCGTCGTGATTGCCGAGGGGCGCCGATTCCCCAGCGTGATGATCGTCCCGAACTTCGAGAAACTGCGACAGTTCGCCAAACAGCACGACCTCGGGCAACTGACGAATCCGGACTTGGTAGACCATCCGAAGATCAACGAGCTGTACATGAAGGAGATCGAAACGTCGTGCGCCGGGCTCGCGCATTACGAACTCCCCAAGAAGGCGCTGATCCTGGATCGGGAGCTTTCCATCGAAGACGGCGAGTTGACCCCGTCCATGAAGGTGAAGCGGCGAGCGGTCGAGATTCGTTTCCAGCGGCAGATCGATGCGATGTATGCCTAATTCGGGAGGGATCCTAACCGCGGGCGAAACCGGTCGGCCTGCGGGCGCGTACCTCTACATGATGGTTCGCTTTCTCTGCTTGGCCCTGGCGGTCTGCGGCATCGCTGTAGCTCAAGACAAATTCCCCTTGCGCGCGATCGAAATCGTGGGAGCTGAAAACTACTCCACGCAAAGCATCATTCGAGCTTCGGGTCTGAAGATCGGCGACCCCGTCGGCGAGGCGGATTTCAAGAGAGCGCTGGAACGCATCCACGCTGCCGGCGTCTTTGACGGACTGGAATTTCGATATGATCCGCAGGGCGACGGCTATAAGGTGACGTTTACCGTCCATGAGCTGGAACAGCTCTATGCGGTCGCGTTCCAAGGTTTCGATGATTCGCCGGACGAGTTGAGGGCGTTGCTCGACGAGAAGGTTCCGCTGTTCGCAGCGCGGGTTCCGTCGACCGGACCGATGATCGAAAGAATTGGCGACACGCTGCAGACGCGCTGGCAGGGCCAAGGACATGAGTCGAAGGTCGTAGGTCAACTCGAAGCGGACGCAGCGGGCGGTCTGATGATGTTATTCCGGCCGCAGGAGCGGCTGCAGACGATTTCGTACGTGGCTTTTGAGAATTCGGAAGTCATCTCGGCGTTCGACCTACAGGGCTTTTTCAACCGCATCGCCCGAGGCGAAGCGTATTCGGAGACGCGGCTGCGAGAGTTACTGCGCTACAACGTGCGGCCTCTGTATGAAGAAAAAGGGCGCATGGGCGTTAAGTTTTGCCCGTGCTCGGCCGTCGACGACCCGGACAATCTCGGACTAAAAGTGACGGTGCATGTGGAGGAAGGGCCGGAGTATCAGTACGGCTCCGTGCCGCCGCCGGAGATCCCTGGCCTCGAACCGGAGAAGGTCGAGAGCATGTATTCCCCGAAGACCGGCGCCGCGGTGAATATGAAGCTGGCCCGGGAGTCCCAGGCGGCAATTGAAGAGACGCTGCGGGCGAACGGCTTCATCCGCGCTAAGACGCAACTCGATGTCGCGGTGCACGATGAAGCGCAGACCGTGGACCTCGACTTCGTGGTCGACCCGGGCTATCGCTACACGTTCGATCGGCTAGTCATCGAAGGCCTCGACATATTGGCCGAACCGATCATCCGCAAGCGCTGGGGCATGACTTCCGGCGCCAACTACTCACCCAGCTATCCGGCGTTTTTCTTAGCTCGTCTGCAGGAGGAGAACGCCTTTGACGACCTGCAGGACACGCGTTTCAAAGAAGACATCGACGAGAACACGAAGCGCGTGAGCGTGACCCTGCAGTTCATTGGACAGACCAAGAAACGGCTTTATCCGTCCGCTGCCTCGGATAAGGTCAAAGATCCCTTCTAAACTAAACGCGACGGGACATTCATGAGAATCAAGCGTCCACGCGTATTCGGCCGCTCCTCCGCCATGATCTATGCCGCGGTCGTTGTGGCGACGCTGCTGACCGTTGCCGTGCCTGCGCAGCCGCAGGCTCCGAGTCAAGCCAGCACAACCCGGGTTCTCGCCAAGATCGACGAAATGATCGGCGACGTGGAACGAATCATGGGCCTCAAGGCTTTGGCCCCGATTCCTCGATCGCTGCTGAGCCGGGAAGAGATCAATGAGCTCGTCAGCGGTCGGATGAACGAGCAAGGCTCAAGCGATGACGTAGACAACGAGGAGCGCTTCCTGGAGTTGTTCGGCTTCGTCGATAAGAAGTTTGACCTGAAGCAAGAAGTTGTGAATACGCTCACCGAACAGGCGACGGCTCTCTACGACTACAAGACCAAACAGTTGTATCTTTCGACCTGGACGCCGGAGGACATGCAGGAGTTCGCGCTGGTGCATGAATTGGCGCATGCAATCGCCGATCAACATTTCGATTTGGGCAAGTATGTAGACAAATCGAAGTCTGCCGACGGCGATCTCGCCCGCTCTGCGGTCATCGAAGGACAAGCCTCCTGGGTGATGACCGAGTGGGTCATGCTGCAGACCGGGCGGAGTCTTCGCAAAAACGGCCTGCTGGCGGCAGCCGCTGCGGGAGCATCGCGGTATGAGGTGGCGGAGTATCCGGTGTTCTCCTCGCAACCGTTGTACTTGCGAGAAGCGATGCTGTTCCCCTACACGCGAGGGAATGATCTTTCAGCAAAAGGTGATCGATCGCTACGGCCAGCAAGGCTTCGAACGCGTCTTTGGGACGCCGCCGACCTCAACGCAGCAGATCCTCAACGCGGAGAGCTATTTCACCCAGAGAGTTCCGTCGGAGCCGAAACTGCCCCGCTTTAAGCTGCGCGGATTCAAGCGCACGTCACGCGGCGACGTCGGCCAGTTCGATCACGGCATCTTGATCGAGCAGCATATCGGCGAGAAGGAATCGGAGCGCATCGCGCCGCTGTGGCGCGGCGGACGTTATGAAATCTGGTCGAACGCCGACGACTCGAGAGCCATCCTGCGATATGCCTCGGATTGGGCCGACGCGGATGCCGCCAAAACATACTTTGACTCTTACCGGCGCATCTTGCGTTCGAAGTGGGAACACATCGAAGTCTCCAACCGATCACGCACGCGCTTCGAAGGATCCGGCGACAATGGGCGCTTCATCGTAACCGTGGACGGCGCCTCGGTAACCAGCTTGGAAGGGCTGCCCGATGACTACAAGGCTCGTGATAATGTGGCAGGGAAGGAGCAAGGAGAAGCGGAATGAGATTGCTGACGACTGCACTAATCGCGGGGTTCTTGACCTTTGCCTCCATGGCTGCCGCGGCGGACGCGCCGCGGGCCGGCGGCAAGCTGGAGATCACCACGCTTCAAGGCAAGCAACTCAACATCCAGGATCTGGCCGGCAAGCCCGTAATGGTGTTCTTCTTCTCCACGGACTGCCCGCATTGCCAAGCTGCCGCTAGGATCCTGGCGCCGATCTACAAGGAGTACCACGCCAAAGGACTGGAGATCGTCGGCGTCAGTCTCAACCCCACGGCGAATGACAATCTGCCCGCCTTCGTCAAGACGTTCGGCGTGGCCTTCCCGGTCGGCCTAGGCGACCGCGAACGCTTCGTCGGATACACCGGCGTGACGGGCCGATTCTACTACCCCTACCTGCTGTTCGTCGATAAGACTGGACAGATCCGTGAAGAGCATCAGGGCGCGGACAGCGGCTACTTCGCCGATCTCAACGCAAGCGTCAGAAAGTCGCTCGATCAGCTTCTCAGCTACTGAATGTAGCCGAGGCTTTCCAGAGCCTCGATATCCTTGTCGGTCCTGCGGTTTTCGCCGTCCTGTTCCAGATTCGTGGCGCGGAACCATTTACTCAGCGCCTCGGTCTCGGTTTTGTATTCCGGCGTATCTTCAGCGGGCGACGAGGGGTGCATGCCGAAGGGATCTCGGTCGAGGTTCACGATATCGATGCTTTCCTTCTCGGGCGTCCAGAGGACCTTCCGATCGCCCTGGCGATAGCCGACTCGCAGCGGGAAGTCGAGATCGCGAAGCCAGAGCTTGGCGAACCACTTGGGCATAATCCACTTCTGGCCCGCGAAGGCCACGAATCGCACGATACGATCGGGCAGGTCAGACCCGGTGAGCAGATTGTCGGCAAGGCTGCGTCCGGCGTACTCGGTGGGGATGACTACATCAGGATGGGTCCTCTTGATGGTCAAGTCGAGGATGGTGGGCATCAGGTCGATGGTGGAAACTCTTGCTGTTTCGACCCGGCCGGCTTCGATCTTGCCCGGCCAACGCAGGATCATCGGAACTCGCACCACGGACTCCCATAGCCAGTGACCGTGACCCTGATCGGTGTTGTTCTCGCCCAGGCTCTCGCCGTGGTCGGCAACGAGTACGACCAACGTATTGTCGGCGAGACCCATCTCGTCCACGGCATCGAGGATCTTGCCCACGTAGTAGTCGGTATAAAGGATCTCTGAGTTGTAGGCGCGGACATTCTTCATCACGGAGTCCTCGCCCCTGTCTTTCGTGTGATCGGGCGCGCCGGTCTTCTCGGTGACATCGAACTTCTCTCGGAACTCGTAAGGCGAATGCGGATCAAACAGGTGCACCCAGAGAAAGAAGGGCTTCTGCTGATCTTTCTTCTGCCGCAGCCAACTGATGGCCTTGGGAGCCACGTCTTCGGCCCAGCGCATGGAGTTGATCGTCTGGTACTTGCGATTTAATTCGTCGTCGTAGACGTTGAAGAACCGCTGCAGCTTGGTCAATCTTGCCGTCAGGACCCAGGAGCTGACGAAGGCCGCATTGTCATAGCCGTTCTTCTGGAAGATCTGCGGCAGGAAGAGAAACCTGGTGTCCTCGGGAACCGCGAACCCATTGAGCTTGGCGCCGTGTTCCTGCGGGTAGCGACTGGTGAAGATCGAAAAATGCGAGGGCGCGGTACGAGAGGTTACGGTGTACGCGTTCTCGTAGCGCACACCCTGGGAGGCGAGCTTGTCGATATTCGGGCTGGTCTTGAGGTGGTAGCCCCAGCTCGACAAGTGATCGGCTCGCAAGGTGTCTACGGTGATGAAGACAACGTTGGGCGGCTTATCTTGAGCGAGTGCGGGAAGAGCAGCGGAGAGAAGAACGATAAGACAAAGGCCAGCGAACGATCGCATACACCTAATTTTAGCGTGCCAGTGCAAAACGTGCCGGATGCAGAGGTCCGTCAGCCCCTATCATCCTTGTTGCGCAGCAGCGGCAGCGCCGGGCGCCAGGCCTCCGGCGGCACTCCGGGCGCCGGACGGCCCCAAGTCGCGCCGTGCGGATCGGGAGCGTTGGTGAAATGACGGACGATCAACCGATGCAGCATGTTCATGTTGGGCAGGATGCCGTGGAAGCCGGCGGCACGGTCGAGTAACCGATCGGCGACCTCCCAATAGCCGAAGTCTTGGGGCGTGATGCAGACGACGTTTTCGCGGCTCAGGAACTTGGGCACGGCGCCTTCGAACGGTACGGTCCCATCGCCAGTGAGGCCCTGCTCCCGGTCGCGCCCGGCAGGACAGCGGCCAGGCTTCCAACGATTCTCGCGATCGGCCGAACGCAGCACAAACTCGGGCTCGCCGTCGCGGTTGCGGATGGGCAGGCGAACGCGCGTAGGCGAGTTGACTCCCGCGATACACAGCCAGTCGGCGGCACTCAGCCCGGCCGTCTCCAGTTTGAGGTCGTCCACGCGGTGGCGATAGGCTTGCGCCTGGCCGAGCATCGAGGCAAACAACTCGCCGGCCTGTTCGTCCCCCGTGTCGGGCTGCAGGCCGTGCAGGCGGATGAACTCTGCCAACGTTTGGACGACCCGGCGCTGCCATGCGTGCGGCTGGAAAAGGTCGGAAGAGAGTTCCGGTTCGGCTTGGACCCCACCGGGGATCGCTGGGACCAGGTGGTACAGCGAGGGCAGAAATCGTGCAGCTTCGCGCTCGCGTGAGGACGGTGCCTCGCCGCCCAAGTCTCCGGTGCCGACAGCAATCTTCAGCACGGCTTCGAATGATCCGTTGAAGGGCGTAGCCAGACTAGCCACTTTGGCGACGCGTCCAAGAGCGCCGAATCGATCCAGATAGCCGGCGGCGATGAGCCCGCCCATCGAGTGCGCGACCAAATGAACTTGCGGACTCCGTGGCCACCCGGCGGCGTCATAGTGCCGCAACAGCCGCGTGCGGTCGATGACTTCTTCAATGAACTCAGCCAGCAGTTCGACCGAACGGGCCAGCGGCAAGCGCCAGTCGTAGGCGAAGGGGAAAACCGGCGTCGGGCGGTCGGCTTGCGGAGAAAGATTATGCCGCAATTCGGCAACCAGTTCTCGGTAGGCGACCGGATGCAGTTGGCCCGCACGCACGCGCGCAGGTTCCAGCGCTTCGTAGCGGGCGTCGTCGGGATGGGGCGTGATGCGCTCGTAGTCTTTCTTGACGAAACCCCAAACCGTCTCGGACTGAAGGACGTATTCGTCGCGAAGGTACGCAGCGGTGATGCCGGGAATGACGATGACGGGATGAACGATCTTCTGAGGCATAGCGCTGTGAACAAAAAGGTAAGGGGCCGCACAATGCGACCCCTTCTTTCTTCAGCGTATACCGAGGCGCCAAATCGCTATTCGATCTTGCGGCGCAAGAACGCCGGCTGCTCGCGGTCGGAGGGATCCACCGCAGGACCTTCCTCGCGGGGAGCACGCTCCTCTGCAACGGGTTCTTCCACGCGCGGAGGCGGTTGCAGACCTGCGCCATTCGGCACGCGGCTGCGGGTCAGGTCGTTGCGCACCGGCATGGTACGGACGTTGGTGTGCCCCTGAATGTCACGCGGTTCGACGCCGGTGGCCATTTCTTCGCGGAAGCCGGTGGCGATTACGGTCAGCTTGACCTTGTCGCCCATGGCCTCGTCCATGACGCAGCCGAAGATGATGTTCGCGCCCGGATCGGCGGCGCGCTGAATGATCGTGCAGGCCTCGTGAACCTCATGCAGACTGAGGTTCTTCGATCCGGTGATGTTGATGAGAATGCCGCGCGCGCCTTCAATGGACGCGTCTTCGAGCAACGGCGAATTGACAGCCTTGCGGGCCGCTTCAACTGCTGCGCTCGGCCCAGCGGCCTGCGCGGTACCCATGACGGCATAGCCCATGCCGTGCATGACGGTGCGGATGTCGGCGAAGTCGCGGTTGATGATGCCGGGAATCGTAATGATGCCCGAGATGCCCTGGACCGCCTGCAGCAGAATGTCATCGGCGATGCGGAAAGCCTCAAAGAAGCTCGTGCCGCGCTCGACAACGTCCAACAGGCGCTCGTTGGGAATCGTCACGACCGTATCGACGGTCTCGGCCAGCTCTTTGATCCCCTCTTCGGCCGCGGCAATGCGTTGCACTCCCTCGAAGGCGAACGGCTTGGTGACCACGGCTACGGTGAGAGCGCCAAGTTCTTTAGCCAACGAGGCCACGATGGGCGCCGCGCCGGTTCCTGTACCGCCGCCCAGACCAGCAGTCACGAAGACCATGTCGGATTCGCTCAACAATTCGATCAGGCGTTCGGTGTCTTCCAGAGCAGCCTTACGGCCGATCTCAGGATTGGAGCCTGCGCCGCGGCCGCCAGTGAGTTTGGCGCCGATCTGCAGCTTGACCTGAGCCCTGGAGACGCGCAACGCCTGCTCGTCGGTATTAACGGCGGCGAATTGCACGCCTTCGACGCCGGCCTCGATCATACGGTTGACGGCGTTACAGCCGCCGCCGCCGACACCGATCACTTTGATCCGCGCGCTAGGACGCGCTTCGTCCTCGAAGTCGTAGAGCAGGCCTTCGCCTTCTTCGGCCTCGCGGCCTCGCTCGTTCAGGCCAGCCTTGTCTTCTTGCGATTCTGGGATGAGGTCTTCGATCATGCCTTGCGTCCTCCAGGGGATTAGTTAAACAGCGCCTTGAGCCACTCCGCGACTCTGTCCTTCCGACGTTTCTGATGCAGCCGAAGCCTCTGCGCGTAGAGCACAAGGCCAATCGACGTCGCCCACCCCGGGTGATCCAACTCATCGGGCAGATCTTCGATCCGAGGGGGCAGCCCGATGCGCGTACTTGAGTCCAGTACCTGCTCTGCCAGGTCACAGACCCCAGCCAAGCAAGCCAGCGAGCCGGTAAGCACCGTCCCGCCGATCAAACGATTTCCAAAGCCCTGCCGGTCGAGCTCTTCGCGAATTAACTCGAAGATCTCCTCGGCGCGCGCTTTCAAAATTTCGTTGAGCAGCCGTCTGGGCTGCTCTTCAAAACCATTGCCCTTGAGATTGGGTACGGCGACGGTCACGTTGGCCGGGGTTTGTTCAGGCAACACGGAACCGTATTGCTCGATCAGCCGCTCGGCGTCTTCTCGATGGGTTCTGAGCACGGCAGCGACGTCTCGGGAGAAGTGCTCGCCGCCGAAAGGGATGCTCGAAACCAAACGCAGGTCATTGTCGAGGTAAACCAGCAACTCGCACGAGTCGGCGCCCATATCGACGACAGCAACGCCCATTTCGCGCTCTTGTTCTTCGAGAACCGCATAGGAGGCAGCGAAGACTTCGGAGATTGTTTCTTCGACGCGCACGCCTGCCCGGTTAACGACCGCGCAAATGTTGTCATGCGCCTGCGCCAGCGCGGATACCACCTGGACCTGAGCGTCAAGACGTTTGCCTGACATCCCCAAAGGATTTCGCTTGTGCGGCTGTTGATCCACCGAGAACTCCAGCGGCGTCGCCTGAACGACCACCCGGTCTTCGCTCAGCGGGCCTTGCGAGGCGCGCTTGACCGCTTCATCCACATGGCCCTTGTCGATCTCCGTTTCCCACGAGTTCAAATTGACGTAGGCGTGGCTCAAATTGGACTTGACGTGCATTCCGCCAATACCCACCACCGCGGCATCGATCAGCACGCCGCCGTTTCGTTCGGCCTCTTCAACGGCCTTCTCCACCGACTCCAAAACGGGGTCTTGATCGGAGATCACACTGCGTTCCCAACCGCGGCGGCTAACCGGGGCCGAGCCATGGCTAATGAATCGAAGACGCGAGTTCTCTTCAATTGCCGCAACGCATCGCGTTCGACTGCTGCCGAGGTCCAAACCGACGAGACAATGTTGTACTGGAGGCATCTTTCCCCGTTAACGGCCCCGTCGCGCCGGCACTTCTTGCAGCGGCTCCATGAAGACTTTGTCCTCGAAACGCAGGTCAATCTTGGCCAGCTTGCCATATCGCTTCTCCCAACTCGCCACATCGTTGAGAAAGGCTTCAAAGCGATGGCGAAACAGCTTGTCGCCCATAGCCAGTTGGAAAACTTCACCTTCATGAACGACAGTCGCCACGGCATTTTGCGCATCGCTGAGATCGAGTTGGCCGAACCTTTTGCTGTAGGCGGGCTCTTGGCTGTCGAGATCGGCGACCAGTTTCTGGAGCAACTGAACGCGCTTCAGGCGGTCTTCGACACTCATGTTCGCCTCAATGCCGTCGACGACGGGCAGGTCAAACTGCACTCCGGGCAACGGGTCAAGCAAGGCCCCTTCGCGATCGATCAACGTGCTGCCTCGGCGTCCCGATTTCAAACGCAAGAAAGCCACCGGCTCACGCTCGATCACGTCCACCCAAATCCGATCGGGCCAGATGCGCGAGATGGTCGCGCCGCGGACCCATTGCAACTCAAGCAGTTCCGTCCGCCGGGCCTCCAGATTTACCTCCGCGAGCGGCTTGCCGAAATCCGACTCGAAGATTTTCTGAACCGGCTTTGGCCCTAATCGTTCCAGCCCGCTGACGGCCAGGCCGGCACCGTCCGCCGGGAACCGAAAGCGCTCCGATGTATGGACATAACCGCTCAAGGCGCTTAGCACGCTGGCGCTCAGGACCCCAAGGACTCCGACGACCAAGATCTTGCGCCAAGGCCAGCTGCGCCAGTCCGCGACGCCGCGCCGCACACGCACAGGTTTGCTGCGGCGTTGGAAACCGTCGGCTTGATCGCCCTTCGTCTTGCGACTTCTCGGTTTGCCCTCAACAGCCATCTAGTTGGTCGCTCTCTCGTTCTCGGCGTTCGCGAACCGCGTCTCCAATCCCGCCAACAAGTCCTCGCCCGCTCTCCAAATACTTCCCGCGCCTAAGGTGATGATTGCGTCGCCGGGCCGCGCTTCCGCTACGGCCTGCTCGACCGCCGTCTCCATCGAATCAGCATAGCCGGCGTGATCAGCGCCGCTTTCGCGCATCTTCTCGACCAGTGCCGGGCTGTTCACGCCAGGCCAAGGCTCTTCGCTCGCGGCGTAGATATCGGTAACCCAGACTCGATCGCAGTCCCCAAAGCTCTTGGCGAAATCGTCAACCAGCAGGCTGGTTCGCGAGTAGCGGTGGGGTTGAAATATCACCAAAACTCGGCGGAAGTCGCAGGTCTGGGCTGCAGCCAGGGTCGCACGAATTTCGGTCGGGTGATGTCCGTAGTCGTCGATGATCGTCACGTCGCCCCGGACGCCTCGGATCTGGAATCGCCGATCGACTCCGATGAACTCCCGCAAACCGTCGCGGACCTGATTGGCCGTCGCGTCGAGTTCCAGCGCGACCAAGGAGGCAGCCGCCGCATTGAGTACGTTGTGGCGCCCGACGCCCTGCACCTCGAACGTGCCCAAATCTTCGCCGCTCAGACGCAGTTCGAAGCGGCTCGCCAGATGGCCACAATCGATGTTGCCGATAACCAGATCGGCATCCGGGGAGAACTCCTCGGTGCCATATGTCCGCACACGTCTCGTGATCCTCGGCAGCAACCGCCGCAGAGTCGGGTCGTCCAGGCAAACAATCGTCGAGCCGTAGAACGGCGTCTTGTTGGCGAAGTCTACGAAGGCCTGTTCGAGAACTTCCACAGACTTGTAGTGGTCCATGTGCTCGTGGTCGATGTTCGTGATCACGGCGATGATCGGCGCCAGGCGCAAGAACGATCCGTCGCTCTCGTCGGCTTCAACCAGCAGGAAATCGCTCTTGCCCAGCCGCGCATTCGAGCCCATCGAACCGACGCGGCCGCCAACGACAACGGTCGGATCCTTCTGCGCTCCATGCAGCACAGCAGCGGTCATCGAGGTCGTGGTCGTCTTGCCGTGGCTGCCCGCGATGGCGATGCCGTACTTCAGCCGCATCAACTCGGCCAGCAGTTCACCGCGCATGATGGTCGGGATGCCCCGCTCGCGCGCTGAGGCGAACTCCGGGTTCTTGGGGGAGATGGCGGAAGAATACACGACGGCATCCGCGCCGCCGACATGCTCGGCCGCATGTCCTTCAAACACCACCGCGCCCATTGTCTTCAGCCGGTCGGTGACAGTGGAGCCTCTGAGGTCGGAACCGCTGATCTTGTAGCCCAGGTTCAGCAAAATTTCCGCAATTCCGCTCATGCCAATGCCGCCGATCCCAATGAAGTGGATGCGGCGCTGTCTGATGAGGCCCTCGCGAAATAACACTTACGATCCCTTCCGTTTGTTGCGCCCGGCAACTTCTTCCAACACGTCGGCCGCCCTTCGAGCCGCTCCCGGCCGCGCTAAAGCGCGAGCCGCCCGCTCCATCTCCTCCAAGCGCCCCGGGACACTCAGTAAAGACTCGATCTCCCGCACCATTCGGTCTCCGTTCCACTCGGCATCGCTGATCACCTTCGCTCCCCCTGCCTTAGCCAGCGCCTCGGCGTTGTGAGTCTGATGGTCGTCCGCTGCATGCGGGTAAGGAATCAGAATCGACGCGCGCCCCGCCGCGCAGAGTTCGCCCACTGTCGACGCGCCCGCGCGGCTGATCACCAGGTCCGCTTCGGCAAACGCGGTCGGCATGTCGTCCAAAAACTCGACGGCTTCCGATCCGCTCCCGAGACTCGCATACTCCGACTCCAACCGGCCGGCGTCCGCTTTGCCCGCTTGGTGCAAGATGCGCAGTTGCTTGGATGCGCCGTCGCGCGCCCAAATCCGCACAGCCTCCGCCACCGCGCGATTCAGCGTCCGCGCGCCCTGACTCCCGCCGGTAACCAAAATCATAAACGGTTCTGTATGTTTTTTGATAGGAATCTCGAAAAACTCTTTGCGGACGGGCGCTCCGATGGTCTCCGCCCGGCTGCTCCGAAAGTATTTTTCGGTCTCGCGAACGCCGGTGAGAGCACGAGCGGCGAACGGACCGATCAGCCGGTTGGCCATCCCCGGATAAGCATTCGGCTCCAAGGCTACGATCGGGACGCCGCGCAGCCAGGCCGCTGCTGCGAGAGGGCCCGAGGCATATCCGCCCAAGCTCAGCACTGCGGACGGACGGTAGTGACCGACCAAACGAAAGGCGGCGAACAAGGTGCCCGGCAGGCTCAACAGCGTCCTCATCTTAGTCGCGAGCGACACTTGATTTAGGGGACCGCTGCGCAGAGCTTCGAGCGGAAACCCCGCTGCGCTGGTCAGGCGCTTTTCCAACTCACGGCCGGCGCCGACGAAAACGCAGCTGTGGCCCCGGTCGCGCAATTCGCGAGCCACCTCCAGTGCTGGCACAATGTGCCCGCCTGTTCCTCCTGCCGCAGCGAGTATCGTCACTGGTTTTTTACGGTCCACGTCCTCCGCAACAAATTCGAACGCCGCCGCCAACTGCGCCGCCAACGAGGAGATCTCGGCCTCTCGGCTGCTACTGGGCCCGCTGACTGACATTCAACAACAACCCCGCCGCCGCCAGCGAAACAATCATGGACGAGCCGCCGTAACTGATAAACGGCAACGGCATGCCCTTCGTCGGCAGCATGCCCAGCACCACTCCGATATTGATCATCGCCTGGCAAACGATCATTGCCGTGGCCCCCGTCGCCAAATAGCAGCCGAAGTCGTCCGGCGCCCTACGCGCCGCGCGCAAACCGCGCCACAGAATCAACGCGAAAGCCAACACGACTAACAAGCAGCCAATCAAGCCCAGTTCTTCGGCAACGACGCCGAAGATGAAGTCGGTGTGCGCTTCCGGCAAGAAGCGCATCTTCTGCCGGCCCAGCATTAACCCTTGACCGAACCAGCCGCCGCTGCCGACGGCGATCTTCGACTGGATAATCTGGAACCCGGCGCCTTGCGGGTCGCTCTCGGGGTCCAGAAAGATTAACAGCCTCTGCATCCGGTAGGGAGCGATCCAGACGGCGAAGGCCAGGAAGGCCGCGAAGATCGCCCCGCCGACGGCGAAGTAACGAGTCGGCACACCGGCCGTCCAGAAAATCGCCGCAGCGATCACGATGACCGCAACAGCCGTACCCAGGTCTTTGCCTCCCAGGATTAAGAGACAGAAGACACCCAGCACCAAGACGGCGCCAATGAGCGTGCGGGGGCTCTCGAGCTTGCCTTTCTGCGACTCCAAGAAATAGGCCAGGAACAAAATTAACGCCAGTTTGGCTAACTCGGATGGCTGCAGCGATATCGGCCCAAAGCGGATAAAACGGTTCGTTTCCGCCCCTGTGCCGATCAGCAACGCCACGATCAGCAGGATAATGACGCCGCCGACGACGGCATTCACTGTCGTCGGATTCCGCCACTCGTGGTAATCGCGGAACATCAGAAAGCGCATAGCCGTGAGCCCGATCAGAACCGCAACGCTCTGCTTCACGACGAAGCTGAAGCCGCCCGCCTCGGCCGTCTTGACGCTGAAGATCATCAGCAGCCCGAAGAACGCTAACAGCAGAACCGTAGTGCACAACGTGCGGTCGTACTGCAGTCGACTGGGCACTAGCTCGCCTCTCCTAATGCATTCACGATGCGCTTGAACTCCCGTCCGCGGTGGCCATAGCTCTCAAACTGGTCGAAGCTGGCGCATGCAGGCGACAAGAGCACGACATCTCCCCCCGCAGCTTGGCAATGCGCGCGTTCGATTGCCGCCTCCAGGGTTCCGCAATCCGTCAAGGGCGTCGATGCGTCGAGCTGTTCACGGATTTGCTCAGCGGCTTCGCCAACCAGCAACGCTTCTTTCACGCGGCCCTTCATGACCGGCTCGAGCGCCGTATAGTCGCTTTTTTTGTCTCGGCCACCGAGAATCAGCCACACGCCCTTGTCGAAAGACTCAAGCGCCTTGATTGCCGCATCGACATTCGTCGCTTTCGAGTCGTTGTAGTAGTCCACGCCGTCCAGGCGCCGGACAAACTCCAAACGGTGCTCGACCGGCTGGAAGCTGGCCAGTCCGCGGGCAATCGCCTCGTCGCAAATGCCAGCCGCCGATGCGGCGCCGACGGCGGCCAAGGCGTTCTCGAGATTGTGCGTTCCGAGGATTGGCAACTGGGTCGTACAGACTCGTAGGCCGTCTCGCAAAATCCATCCGTCGCTGACCGAAATGCCTTCCGCGAGCGGCCGCGTGCGGCTGAACCAGATCGTCCGGCCCCGGACGTACTTCTCAAACGCGCGGCAAGTCGCATCGTCGTTATTCAGTACAGCAAAGTCGTCCGCCTGCTGCGGCGCGAAGATATGCGCTTTGGCGGCGGCATACGCATCGAACGTTCCGTGACGATCGAGGTGGTCGGGAGTGACGTTCAACACGACCGCGATGTGGCAACGAAACGACGTCATCGCCTCCAGCTGAAAGCTCGAAAGCTCCAACACGTTCCAGGTGGAGTCCGTCGATGTCTCAACCAGGTCCAGCACCGGACGGCCGATATTGCCGCCGATCTCGGTCGTGATTCCAGCCGTCTGGAAGATGTGCCCAATCAAAGACGTCGTGGTCGTCTTGCCGTTCGTCCCGGTGACGCCAACGACGCGTCCCCTAAGCTCCCTGGAAGCTGTCTCGAGTTCGCCTGCGACATGGATTCCCTCCTCCCGAGCCGAATTTAGTTGAGACAGGTCCCAGGGAACCCCGGGTGAAGGAACAATCAAGTCCTGCGACAGGAATACGTCCCGAGGGTGTTCGCCAAGTGCAAACTCGACCCCCAAGCCTCGAAACTCCTCGATCGCTCCTTCTAACTCTGTCGCCGAGCGTCGATCGGCGACGGTTACGCGAGCGCCGCGCGAACGGAAAAAGCGCACCGCGGCCCTGCCGGATTCACCCAGCCCGACCACCAACACGCGCTTGCCTTCGTACGCGCTCATCGCAACTTCAAAGTGCTGAGCGCCAGCAGCGCCCAGATCAATCCCGCAATCCAAAAACGTACGATCACCCGCGACTCGTCCCAGCCGAGTTTTTCGAAGTGATGATGCAGCGGCGCCATCAAGAAGATTCGCTTGCCCCGCAGCTTGTAGCTGCCGACCTGCAAAATCACCGATAGCGCTTCGGCGACGAATACTCCGCCGACAAAGAGCAACAGAACCGCCTGACCAATCAGCACCGCAACCATGCCCATGGCGCCACCCAGCGCCAGAGAACCGACGTCGCCCATGAAGATCTCCGCCGGGTGTGCGTTGTACCAAAGAAACGCCAGGCTCGCTCCCACCAGCGCTCCGCAGAAGATCGTCAACTCTGCCGCCAGCGGCACACGCGGAATATCGAGATACGCGGCGATCTCGGCATGTCCGGCGACGTAGCACAGCGCCGTTAGAGCGCCGCCCGCGATAATCATCAGCCCAATGGCTAGACCGTCGAGACCGTCCGTCAGATTGACCGCGTTCGACGCTCCGACCAGCACGAAAAACAAAAAGACGAACAGCAGCAAGAAGGCCACCGGGAAGGTCCAAGGATTCCCCGTCAAGCTCTCGATCACCAAGCTGGGCCGAAACGTCTTGAAGAACGGAAAGACAATCTCCGGATTGTATTCGCCGCGTGCGTAGAGCCAGGCTAGTGCCGAAACGATGATCAGCGTTACCAATATCTGCAGCCCAATCTTGCCGCGCGCAGTGAGCCCCAAGCTTCGTTCGCCGCGAATCTTCGCTGTGTCGTCCAAGAAACCGATCGCGCCGAAACCGGTCAGAGCCAGCAGGGCGAGCCACACGTAAGGATTCGTCAGGTTCGACCACAACAGTGTGGGCACGATGATCGACAGGTTGATCAGCAAGCCGCCCATGGTCGGCGTGCCCGCCTTGTACTGATGCGACTCGGGGCCGTCTTCGCGAATGTGCTGGCCGATCTGAAACGCTTGCAACCGGCGGATCAGCCAGGGCCCCAGCAGCAACCCCAGCAACAAAGCGGTAAAGCCCGCGAACGCCGTGCGGACCGTGATGTAGCTGAAGACGCGGAACGGACTGATAGCCGGGAAGAGCTGCTCGTAAAACAGGTAGTAGAGCATCTATCACTCTGCCCCCTGTGCGACAGCCTCTTCGTGATCGAAGGCCGCGACGATGCGATCCAGTGTTTTCTCCAGGCGGACGCCCCGGGACCCCTTGAGCAGGATCAGGTCGCCTTCGGCGAGAAGTTCAATCAAGGCGGCTCCGGCAGCGTCGGCATTCTCGACGAAGAGTGCCTGCGCTCCCGCCATGCCTGAAGCGACTGCCGCCTCCGCAATCCATTTCGCGTCGCCTTCCACTGCGACGAGCAAGTCTAGGTCGGCCCGTGCGGCTGCGACTCCCACGCGTTGATGCAGCTCTCTCGAGGCCGCTCCCAGCTCGCGCATCTCGCCCAAGACCGCGATACGCCGGGCGCCAGGACGGCTAACCAGGTCGAGCAGCATAGTCTCCACAGCTGCGGGGTTCGAGTTATAGCAGTCGTCAATGACCGTGATCGCGCCCAGTCGTCGCGTCTGTCCGCGGTGATTGCCGGGCTGGAGTTCGGCGACAGCAGGCTGCAGGTCCGCCGGATCGACCTCCAATACCGCCGCGGCGGCAATCGCACCGACAATGTTCGAAACGTTGTGAGTTCCGGACAGTGCGGTCTCAAACTCAAGACCCGTGTCGTGGCCGTCTCTGTTCAGCCCAAAGCGCGAGCCGCCGCCAGGTAGTGCTTCAATCTCCGTCGCCTGGAAATCGGCGGCTTCGGCGACGCCGTACGTCACTACCGGACCGCTATGAGCCTCATAGAATCGGCGCACACGCGGATCATCGGCGTTCAACACCGCCGTCCCGTTCGGGCCCAACGCCTCAATCAATTCACGCTTCGCGGACGCCACACCGTCGATTGACTCGAAAGCTCCTACATGGGCATGGCTCACATTCGTCACAACGCCGACGTTGGGCTCGGCAATGCGCGCCAAGCTGCGGATCTCTCCGGCGTGGTTCATGCCCATTTCGACCACCGCGACCTTGGCGTCCTCGGCCATCCGGAGCAACGTCAAGGGCACGCCCAGGTCGTTGTTGAGGTTGCCGACAGTCTTTGCAGTCCTATACCTGGTCGCCAACATAGCGGCTGCCGCCTCTTTGAAGGTCGTCTTGCCGCTGCTCCCAGTCACTGCCAGCACAGCCCCGCCCCAGGCCCGCCGTTGGGCACGCGCCAAATCAGCCAAGGCCTGACGCGGATCGGCGACTCGCAGCAGCGCTTTGATTCGAAGCTCGCTCGGCACAGCCCAGTCCAAAGCCACAACCGCCGCGCAAGCGCCTCGGTCAAAGGCCGACGTCACGAAGTCATGCCCGTCGCGTTCCGCCCGAACAGCGAAGAACATCTCGCCCTGGTTCAGTAAACGCGAGTCGATCGAATAGCCCGCGACGCGGCCGTCGCCGCCCGCGAAACCGACGCCGAGTGCATCTGCGACCTGTCCAATCGTCCAATTCATCCCGCACGTCTCCCGTGCGTGATTTCTCGCAGCAACTCACGGGCCGTTTGTCGATCATCGAATGGCAGCTTCTCGGTGCCGACTTGCTGATAGGTCTCGTGTCCCTTGCCAGCGATCAACACAATGTCGCCCGCAGCCGCTTCATTCAGGGCTTTCGCAATTGCTTTGCGCCTGTCCGGCTCTCTTGCGTAGTTGGCGTCCACTCGCTGCAGCCCGACTTCGGCGTCGGCAAGAATATGCAGAGGATCTTCCGAGCGAGGATTGTCGGAGGTAAGAATTACGCGATCGCTCAACTCGCCCGCCGCAGCGCCCATCAAAGGACGCTTCGCGCGGTCCCGATCGCCGCCGCAACCAAACACTGTCAGGATGCGCCCACCCGCCGGGACCAATCGGCGCGCCGCCGAGATTAAGTTCCTCAAGGCGTCGTCGGTATGCGCATAATCAACCGCCACCAAGAACGGCTGACCTTCGCGTACGATCTCGAAACGCCCCGGCACGGCGTCGCACTCTTCAATCCCCCGGCCAATCGTCTTGAGATCCATATCCTGGGCAAGCCCCGCCCCCACCGCCGCGAGAATGTTGGCCACGTTAAACCAGCCGACAAGAGGCGAATGCAGCACCGTTTCGCCCTGCGGCGTCGCGACTCGAATCTTGAGGCCGTCGAACGTCGACTCGGCTTCCACTGCGCGAATATCGGCCGTCCCTTGGGCGGAAAACGAGAGGGACTCGATGCCCTCGATCTCCAGCAGACGCCTGCCGTAAGCGTCATCCGCGTTCACGACAGCGGCGCGAGGGCGCGGACCGTTGCCCTCAAACAGCATCCTCTTCGATTGGAAGTAGCTCTCCATGTCGCCATGGAAATCGAGATGATCCTGGGTGAGGTTTGTGAATACCGCCGTATCGAAGTGAAACCCGGAAATCCTGCCTAGCCGCAACGCGTGGGAGGAGGCCTCCAGCGTCATGTGCGTGCCGGACCCCTTCTCCAGTTCGTCCAACATACGAACCAAGTCCAATGACTCCGGAGTTGTATTGGCCGCCGACAACCAACGATCTCCAATCCGATATCCAACCGTGCCCACCAGGCCGGTCGTCTTGCCTGCAACCCGCAGAATCGAGTCGGCGAGATAGGCGGTCGTCGTTTTGCCGTTCGTCCCGGTAATCCCAATCAAGCGCAGCCGCTCGTCCGGGTGGCCGTAAAACACCAGCGACGCGGCCGCAAGTGCGCGGCGGCCATGGCGCACCTGAACCCAAACGCCCTGATCGCCTTCCGGAGGCGTGCGCTCGCTGACGATTGCGGCGGCGCCAGCGGCGCGGGCAGAAGGCACAAAGCGATGTCCATCGACGTGCTCACCAGGGAACGCAAAAAAGACCGCGCCCTCACGCAGTTTGCGCGAGTCGTACTCCAGGCCCGTGACGGGGATGGACGGCGCCGGAGTCAGAATTTCGGAATGGACCAGGAGAGCATCCAAGGTCATCTTCCGCTTCCCGCCCCGGCCACAAGCCGGCCCATCTCAAGTCGTATCTGACCGCCTTCTTCCATCGGCGTGCCCGCGGCCGGACTTTGCCGCACCACCACACCGGCGCCTTGCGAATCCACCTGCAGGCCCAAGCTCGACGCTTTGGCAAGCGCTTCTCGCAGGGTCAGTCCTTTCAGGTCCGGAGCCGTCAGATCGGTCAGTCGCAGCGCCTTGGGCGCGGCGGCTTGCGGCGTCACGAGCGCTTCATTGGATGGCGGCGGAGCCGAGCGCGCCACCAAGATGGAACCGTCCGCGGCCGCAGGAAGTCTCCCGGTATCCTCAGGCGCCATTTCCACAAAGTCCGCCAGCATGTCCGCCGGGATAGACTTTTTCCTGGGCGTCGGCCGAACCGGTTGGTCGGGCTGAACGTTCAGCAGTCTCAGCGCCTGAGCGGTGACATCGCGGAAAACCGGGGCCGCGACTTGCCCTCCGTAGTACTCGCCCTGGGGGTTTTCGAGCACAACCAGCACGACGATCTTCGGATCGTTGATCGGCGCCAGGCCCAGAAAACTCGCAACGTACTCTTTGTGGGAGTAGCGGCCTGTTTCTTTGTCGATTAGCTGTGCCGTGCCGGTTTTGCCGCCTGTTCGGTAGCCGGGCGCCTGCGCCAAACGGCCTGTTCCGTTATCGATCGTGCGCTCCAGCATCGCTCGCATCTGCGCCGCCGTCGTCGCGCTGAGTACCTGCTCTCGGGCCGGTCGCTCAAGAACTCTCTTATTGCCCTCAGATCCGATGGCGTCCACTAACCGCGGTCGTACCAGATAGCCGCCGTTAGCGATGACGCTCATCGCCCGCACCATCTGCAGCGGCGTTACCGTTAGCTCATGACCCATCGAAACCGATGCCACCGAGCCGTCTCGCCAGGAACTCAGCGGATGCACCACGCCTCCGTCTTCGCGCGGCAACTCAATCCCCGTCGGCTCGCCAAAGTGAAAGGCCTCGGTCACGAACGCCCGGAACCTGGGCGCTCCCAAGCGCAAGCCCAACCTGATCGCGCCGACGTTGCTGGAGTTCGCTAAGACGTCCGCGACAGAGAGCGTGTCGTACGCCTTGTGGTCGTGAATACGGCGGCGACCGACCAGAATCGAGCCGTGCCCGCAATCGATCATCTCGTCCGGAGTGGTGATGCCCGCTTCTAGGGCGGCCGACACAGTGACGATCTTGAACGTCGAGCCCGGTTCGTAGCGCTCACGGATTCCGTAGTTCCAATCCGAACCCTCACGCGTGTTCGGATCGAAGGGAGGCCAACTGGCCATGGCCAAGACGTCGCCGGTACTCGGGTCAGAAACGATCACCGTGCCCTTGCGGGCCCCGGTCTCCTTGATCGCCTGGGCCAGACGCTTCTCGGCGATCGATTGAATCGTTTCGTCAATCGTCAGATAGAGGCTTTCACCCGGCACTGGCGGTTCGGCGATGGTCGTTTTGTAGCTCTGCTGCAAGGCGTCGACCTGGACGATGCTTTCGCCGTCTTTTCCCGCGAGTTGGTCGCCGTAAAGCAGTTCCAGGCCAGCGCGGCCTTGATGATCGATATTGACGAAACCCAACAAGTGCGCCGCCAGCGAGCCCTTCGGATAGTAGCGTTTCGATTCTTGCTCGAACTGAAGCGCCGGCATGTCAAGGTCCCGGAGCCGCTGTGTGACTCCCGGATCGGCGAGACGCCGCAGCCACTGGAACTTCTTGGCGGTCAGCTTCTCTTCAATCGCGCTTACCGGCTCCTCCAGGATGGGGGCCAGCATCGTAGCCATCAACTCGGGGTTGGACACGCGTTTCGGTATGACGCCGATTGAAGCGGCGGGCGTGCTCAGCGCTAGCTCAACGCCGTGTCGGTCGAAGATCTTGCCGCGCGGCGCCCGTATCGCGAACTCGCCTTGCTGTTGCCGTTCCGCCCGGCTGGCGAACGAGTCGTTCTGGCGAACCTGAAGATCCCAAAGGCGGAAGACGACGCCGCCGAACCAAAGGGTCCCGACGGCGCCGATAAAGAACAGCCGAACGAATCGGCTGCGAAGAAAAAAGCGAACTGAGGGCTTCTTTGCGGCCGTCGCCGCGTTGTGCTCCTCAGACTGGACTCCCCATCGCATTGTCCCGGCGCCCCCGGAGCGCGTGCTGCCTCAGTTCGCAAACTCAAAATACTCAGTCAAGAATCGCACTGCTGGGCGCCTGGGCCGCACCGTAAGCACTCGCGACTTCCTTCTGACTCGGCTCAGCCGAAATTCCTTTCTGCCACGTGTAGTTCTCGACCGCTGGAGCAATCAAGCCCTGCTGAGCGGCCAACTCGCCAACGCGGTCCAGCCCACTCAACCGTGCGTGCCGGACTCTCAAGTGGTCTTGGTTCTCCACCAGAGCCTGGCGCTTCTCGTTCATCTCGGCGATGCGGTAACCCGACTGCCGCAGCCAGGCTCTGGGCCCGTAGCCAAACGCCAGCAACACAAGTAGCAGACTGCTGACGCCGACCATGCGGCTCCAGTACTTCTTTCCCTCAGGCGCCGACCGCCGCCGAACTCCGGCGTTATCGACGCTCTTGACGTACAGACCTAGTTCTTCCATGGGCAAGGGCTGACCAAAAGCAGACCTCCGGGACAACCCTGCACGTAGGGCGCGACCGCAACGGACTCCGTCATAGACGAAACCCCGCTCTCGATCGTCCAACCACCACGCGCTAGGTTGTCCCGGTCTGCCTTGTCGCTTCTCCTCGACAACGCAACTCAATTCCTTAGCGGCTTGCTCTCGCTCTAACTCTTCCCATCGAATCGCCGCTGCCTGTGCCATCGCCTACCTCGTCCTCGCCAATACACGCAGCTTCGCGCTTCGACTCGCCGCATTCTGCCGAATCTCTTCTTCGGTGGGCCGCACCGCACGGCGCGTAATACGCTCGTATTCTTCCGAGCGGGCCCACTCCTGGAACGCCCGCTTCACCCGGCCGTCCTCCAAACTGTGAAAGCTCACCACCACCATGCGCCCGCTGGGCTTAAGAAGCGGCGGTGCAATTTTCAATAACTGGTCGAGCTGTCCCAACTCGTCGTTCACCGCGATCCGCAGAGCCTGAAAAGTCCTCGTAGCCGGATGAATCTTCATCCCAGGCGACCGAGGGACGGCCTTCGC
The DNA here is from genome assembly GCA_963805925.1 of uncultured Acidobacteriota bacterium. GTDB lineage: Bacteria > Acidobacteriota > Terriglobia > Bryobacterales > UBA6623 > CAMPKL01. The sequence continues at coordinate 289,101 of CAWDWB010000007.1, read as the reverse complement.
CACGATCCCCGCCAGTCGGGCGGAGTCATAGATCGGCCGTCCTCGGACAATGGCTCCAGCGACTCTTCTACTCCTCCTCTCGCCGCCCAGCTCATAGAGCAGGTCAGCGATCCGCTTCTCGTCGTAGTGATTGACAATGTCCGCGGCGGTTAACTCTTGACGGCGGTCAAACCGCATGTCCAGAGGCCCCTCGGACTGAAAACTAAAACCTCGCCCAGCGTCATCGATCTGCGTGCGAGAGAAACCCAAGTCCGCCACTATCCCGGCAAGTTGAGCGTCTGGCCCCGCAGCCTGCTCAATCTCTCCAAAACTGCCGTGGTAGAAGGTCACTTTGTCTTCAAACCGCTCTAGCTTCTCTTTCGCCGCCTCGATAGCCGTCTCGTCTCGATCGATCGCGATCAACCGGCCTGTCGTCAGGCGTTCTAAAATCCGTTCCGCGTAGCCGGCAGCGCCAAGAGTGCAGTCAACGTAAGTTCCGTCGGGCTCAATCTCCAGGTACTGCTCTACTTCTTCTAAGAGGACGGGGTAGTGCGCCAAGCGTCTCGCCTCATATCCTCAAACTCAGATTCCCCAATTGGCCGCAAGAGCGAGCTCATCTTTGTTCAGCTTCGCGCCGTCCATTCGTGTACGATAAGCGTCAGCGCTTAGTACGAGAATGTGGTTGCGTGACCACTGCAGATGAACCTCGCCCCTCATTCCGGCTTCCTCCCGCAAAGAAGCCGGAATGAGGATGCGTCCTTGGTTGTCCAAGGCACCGTCTGCTCCATAATGATTCGCTCGGAGCAAAATCTTTGTCTTGATGTCGCCGTCCATCGGCGCGGCGTTCTCGCTCGGCTGCGACAGTCGTCGCTCGACGGCTTCCCACTCGCTGACCGGATAGACGCGAACATCCTCTCCGCTGAGGCTGGTGATGAACACTCCCGGGTTTTCGTACTTCGCGAGCAGCGAATTGCGGACGAGAGCCGGCATCTTGAGCCGAAACTTGTCATCCACACTCCCTTGTTGAACTGCGCGAAACATTTTTTGCGTCGAAAACCGTCCTTGGGACCACCCGGTGCCCCACTACCACCCGAAATACTCCACTTTCGGCCACTGCAGTCCCTATAGCTTCTTTGAATGGCCGCGGCATGTCAAGGCCTTTTCAAGCCGACAATACAATTAATGGAAGGGCGCTATATCTTGTGCCTACAGCGACTTGCGAGTACTATTTATGGTTGTTCGGTAGCGGCTACGCAGCCATTTTGGAGATAGAGACCACCCAGCAGGGTGTCTTCCGGCGCACCGAGGGACCACTTTTCGGCCCCAGATTGACCGCAAATTGTTATCAGGAAAGGTTCAGAGGCCGCAAAATGGGTCTATGGGCGCTTCGCGCCGCCCAACCTCACCTGCATCAGCGAGTCCAACTGCTGCTTAGCGATTCCGGCCCAAGGGCTATTCGGATCCAGACGCAGGTAGGTCTGCCAGTGCTTCACCGCACGCATCGGCTCGCCGATTCGTTCCGAAACCAAGGCCAGGTTGTAGTGAGCGTCGGCGTACGCGGGATGAATGCGAATCGCCTCTTCGTAGTGCGTGAGCCCTTCACGAAGCCGGCCCGTCTCTTCGCAGATGTTGGCCAGATTGAAATGCGCCAGCGCGTAGTCGTGCGAAATGCTCAGCGCACGCCGGTAATACTCTTCGGCCGTCTCGAGTTCGCCGTCGCGGAAGCGCAGCGTTCCCAAGTTCACCCAAGCGCCGGCAGCTTGCGGATTGTATTCCACCGCCGCGCGATAGGACTTCTCAGCTTCTTCGGGAGATCCGCCGCCTTCCTCCAACGCCAGTCCGCGTTGGAAGCATTCTTCGGCCCTGCGAATCTGCTCGTCGTCGACCGGCCGCACCGGAATCGAAACGGCCTTGGCGCGCACCGGCGGCAACGGTCCAAAGCTGAAGACAAGTTGCTGCGTCTCGGGCTGCACCCAACGACCGGCGGAATCTTGCACGACCACGCCTGGCGCATCCCAAATGTAGTTCACGTCGAGCAGGGGACGGCTCACGCCCATCCGCTTGCGGATGTCGCTCAACAATCCCTCCACGCGTTCGCCTCGGCGGTGCCGAGAGACTCTGGCGTACAACCGTTTCAGGTTGCGCAACTCACGAAGATTCGTGAACTCAAAACTCGTTAGCGGAGAGTACAGCCCTTGCCGTTCCCATCGCTTGAGTTGAGAGGAGTCGATGCCGAGAATGCGAACGACGTCGGAGCGAGAGTATGCCTCCGTCGCTTTCCCTGTCACGTGGCGATTGTAGCCTAAGGAATAGCCTAAACACCAAGACAAAGATGTCGTGCACCGTTTTTGTTTTGAACAACTTGGCTATGATGAACGCTCATGCTGACCGTCTCTTCTCTGATTCCCCGCTCTGTCTTATTTGGCAACCCGGAACGCACAAGCCCGCGCTTGAGCCCCGACGGATTGCGTCTCTCCTATCTCGCGCCCGACCAAGGCGTGCTCAACATCTGGGTCAAGACTATCGGGCAAGACGACGATCGCGCCATCACCAAAGACCGCAAAACGGGCATCCGCACCTACTTCTGGGCGGACGACAACGAAACGATTCTTTACATGCAAGACACCGACGGCGATGAGAACTGGCACGTCTTCGCCGTCAACCCCAAAACGCAGGAAACCCGCGACCTGACGCCCTTTGAAGGCACTCGCGTTGGCGATCTCATCACCGATCGCAACCATCCCGACGAGATTCTTGTCGGCCTCAACAGACGCGATCCGCAAGTCTTCGACCTCCATCGCATCCGCTTGAGCACCGGCGAAGAGACTCTCGAAGCCGAGAACCCCGGCCACTACGTCGGCTGGCTCACCGACAACGATTTCCGCGTGCGCGGCGCGATGGCCGCCAACGCCGACGGCGGCTTCGACTTGCTTGTTGCCGAGACTCCCAGCGCCGACTTCGAGCCCTTTATCTCCTGGGGTTCCGAAGACAACGGCGGCCCTCACGGCTTCGCTCCCGACGGCAAAAGTCTTTACATCGAGGACAGCCTAGCGAACGACACAACTGAGCTTTATCAGATCGATCTAGCAACGAAGCACAAAACGACGATCGCCAACAACGCACAAGTCGACGTCGGTCCCGTCGTCACGCATCCCGACCTACACCATATTCAAGCCGTCGGCTTCGCACTTCACAAACTTGAGTGGACGATCTTCGACGACGAGATCCGTTCGGACTTCGCCGCGCTCGAAGCAATCGAAGACGGCGAGCTTTCCATCGTCAGCCGCGACAAAGCCGACAGCACCTGGCTCGTCGCTTTCGCCTCCGATACGCAGCCGGCGCGCTACTACGCCTGGGACCGCAACGCGCGCAAGGCGGAGTTCCTTTTCAGCGCGCGCCCCGAGCTAGAGCAATACGAACTCGCACCGATGAAGCCCGTCACCGTCCCCGCGCGCGACGGCCTCGAACTCGTGTCTTACTTGACCGCGCCCGCCGACGCGAAAGGCCCACTGCCCTTGGTCCTCAACGTACACGGCGGCCCCTGGGCGCGCGATGAGTGGGGCTACGACCCCGAAGCGCAGTGGTTCGCCAGCCGCGGCTACGCCGTGTTGCAAGTGAACTTCCGCGGATCCACCGGCTTCGGCAAGCAGTTCCTCAACGCGGGCAACCGCGAGTGGGGAGCCAAGATGCACTTCGATCTGCTCGACGCCATCGAGTGGGCCGTCAGTGAAGGCATCGCCGATCGCAAGAAGATCGCCATCTACGGCGGCAGCTATGGAGGCTACGCCGCACTCGTCGGCGCCGCCTTCACGCCCAACGTTTTTTGTTGTGCCATCGACATCGTCGGACCGTCGAACATCTGCACTTTGATCGAATCGATCCCGCCGTATTGGGCGCCGCTGATGAGTCAGTTCCGCGTCAAGGTCGGCGACATCGAAACCGAACGCGATTTCCTCGAATCGCGCTCGCCCTTATTCAAAGCCGACGAAATCCGCATCCCCATGCTGATCGCCCAAGGTGCCAACGACCCGCGCGTCAAACAAGCCGAAGCCGAACAAATCGTTGAAGCCCTGCGCAGCAAAGGCAAGGAAGTCGACTACCTCTTATTCGAAGACGAAGGCCACGGCTTCTCGCGCCCAGAAAACCGCATGGCCTTCTACGCCGAAGCCGAACAGTTTCTGCAACGCCACCTCGGCGGCCAAGCCGAATCGCCCACCCCAGACGAAGCCTCCCGCATCGTCTCCCTCCGCAAGTAGGAAGAGACCCGCCTCCACCCGCGCCAACCGACGAACGCGACAGAAAAGCAACGCCCACAACGTCAAGCGCTATCATCGCGCCATGGGTCAAGACGGCGAGCGCCACAAGCCGATGATGTCTGCCGCGGATGCCCAACGGCGAATCGCCTGGCAGGAGAAGATCTACCAAGAGCATCTACGAGAGTCAGAAGTCTCCGTACAGTTTCTCGGCCTCACACTGGTCGTCGGCCGCGACGTTCTGCAACCCGCGCCGCCCGAGTTTAACCTACTGGCGGCCTCGGTACTCAAAGAAGTGCGCAACAGCGACGCCGTGCTGGACATGGGAACCGGCAGCGGCGTGCAAGCGATTCTCGCCGCTTCGCGGGCCCGCCGGGTTCTGGCCGTTGACGTCAATCCTGCGGCCGTACTTTGTGCTCGCCGGAACGCGGCGCGCAACGGCGTCGCCGATCGTATTAAAGTTCGGCGCAGCGATCTGTTTGAGAACGTCAGCGGCCGCTTCGACCTGATCCTCTTCGATCCGCCCTTCCGCTGGACGGCGCCCCGTGACTTGTGGGAGCGAGCGTCAGCCGATCCAGGCTACGCCACGTTGCAGGCGTTCTTGCGAGACAGCAAGAAGTGTCTAGCGAAGAACGGCAGAATCATCCTCCATTTCGGCACGTCCGGCGACATCCCCTATCTTAAACGCTTGATCCGCCAGAACGGTTTTCGCCGCAAGCAACTGCTCAAGACCATCCACCCGGCAGGCTGGGAGTATTTCACATACAGACTGGCGCTCTGAGCGAACGATCGCGATCATCAAGCCGCCCGCCCTGGACCGTCCCTACGTGGACTGTCCCCCAACCCACAACTTGGACTTTCCGCTACAATCCCCGAAGCACGACGTTCCGCTCAACTTGAGCGATCTTCAAGCGTGCAACAGGAGAAAACAAATTGGCAACCTACGAATGCAGCAAGTGCGGAATGAGCGTCAATGCCACATGCGGCAAGTGCGGCGCGCCCCTCGTGAACGACACCCTGAAACTGGACGACGGCAAGGAAGTACAGGTCTCGAAGTGCCCCAACGGCCACGGCAAGATCAAGTCGCCCATGTGCTGCGGCCAGGACATGAGTTGCTCGGTATAAAGCTGTGAGATGACCATGTCGCTCAGCTCCGCCAACCGGGGATGCGCGTTCGTCTTGCTTGTGCTCGGCTTCGCCGCGTCAAGCAATTTGTTCGCGCAAGACCTGCCCGATCCGGCGAGATTCGAAGCGGAGATCGCGCGCTTCGAGGCGCAAGACAAAGTCAACCCGCCTCCGCGCGGCGCCATCGTACTGACCGGTAGTTCCAGCATCACGCGCTGGAACGATCGGTCCGTCAGGGACCTTGCGCCGCTGACGGTCGTCCCCCGGGGATTCGGCGGCAGCGTGATGAACGATGTCCTCTATTACTTCGATCGGATCGTCCTCAAGTACGAACCCCGAGCGGTCCTGATCTACGAAGGCGACAACGACACAGACATTTCGAGAGCCATACCCAAGGCCTTGATCCTGGACCAGTTATCGCGGATCATCGCCAGAATCCACGAGGCGTTGCCCGAAACCCGCATTTACGTCCTCTCGGTCAAGCCGAGCGTTCGCCGCTGGAACGTTTGGCGGCAGGTGCAAGACGTCAACGCCGGCTATCGGGAAATCGCCGACAAGGATCCCTTGGTTTACTACGTCGACGTCACGACGCCGTTTCTGGACGCAAGTGGCAACGTCATGACCGACGTCTTCGTCGAAGACAACCTCCATCACAACGAACTCGGAACTCTGATCTGGGGCTCGACGATCCGCTCCGCCCTGATGCCCCACGAAGCGCGCCACGAATAGTTGACCCCAGTCAGATTACTGAGCAATCGGCGGCAGACGCGAACCTCCTCTCCCGGATCGCCCAGTCGGGACTGGGCGCCTGTAAGCCGGACGGTCGATACTAGGGGACGTGGAATGTCAGGCCTTTCTTCATAAGGAAACTCAGCCGCATCGCGACGGAGCGGCAATCATAGTCTGTCTAACGCTGCTCGTAACGATGCTGGCCGGGGGCTGTGCAACTCGCCTAGGTCCGAGCACGATCCCAGCGGCGCGATTCAACTACAACGACAACATCGCACACTCGCAGAATGACCAGCTTCTGCTAAACCTGGTCCGTCTCAAATACCGCGACACGCCCGTCTTTCTCGACGTCGGCACCGTCATCGCACAGTACACCCTGAGCGCCAGAGCCGGAGCCTCGTCCCGCATCAATGTCGACGGAGTGGAAGGCAACGAGTTTGGGCTGGACCTCGGCGGCAGCTACAGCGAGCAACCGACGATCACTTACGAACCGCTTCAGGGCGCCGAGTTCACGCAGCGACTGCTCACTCCAATCTCTCCGCTGAACTTGATTCTGCTGTCTAGATCGGGGTGGAGCATCGAGAGGCTCCTGCTGTGTTGCGTCGAGAGCATCAACGGAATTACCAATGCGCCTGCGGCCAGCGGTCCCACGCCCACGACGCTGCCCGACAACTCTCGGTTTAGGGAACTGGCCCGGCTGTTGCGAGAACTACAAGTCGATGCCGCTCTGGACTTCCAGGTATTTGCCGAGGGAGCCGCAAGCAGCGCGTCGGTAACGATCGACCGCCCGACGCCGAACCATCCTCAGTTGCGTGTCTTACAGCGCGTACGCGAGATACTGCACTTGAGCGCAGAGGAAGAGTCGTTCAACCTGACGCCGACAGGCCTGCCCCGCAGCGGGCAAATTACAGTAGCGGGACGCTCCTTGCTGGGCGTTCTTTTCTTCCTTTCCAATGGAGTTGCAGCGCCCCAAGACCATATCAGCCGAGGGCTGGTGACGGTGACGGCGAGCGCCGGCGCACAGGACCTGGATTGGAATACCGTGACCGGCAACCTGCTCCACATCCGTTCATCGGCGAGCATGCCCGCCGACGCTTTCACGCGAGTCCGCTACCGCGACCACTGGTACTCCATCGGAGATTCAGACTTGCAGTCCAAAGCCACCTTTAGCCTTCTCACCTATCTGTTCTCGCTGCAAGCGGCCGGAACGCCCGAAGGGAGTCCGCTGTTGACCGTGCCCGTCGCGCGCTGACAAAGGAATCGGTCTCCCTCTCCCCGAGAAATCCAGACATCCCCGAAACAGAGCCGCTGGCGTGAGCCTGCGGAAGCGCCGCCAGGCGCGAAGCCCCAACGGGGCGACACAACGTTAGCCCTACGTTACTGACAGGCTCCCAGCCCCGCACAACACACCATAACAACTCCTCACAAACCCCAACACCCACCAGGGCGCCATTACAAACGACACCCCAAACACCCGCCCTTCACCAACCAAGCCGCCAACGCGAGAAAGCCGTCTCCTTCCGTCGGGCGGGACGAGCAGACGGCGAGCATTGGTCCGAGGGCTTGTGCTCCGCCCTCCTTGATCACAACCTCACACCCCAAATCCACCGCGGACGCCGCAATCCCCTCTGGGAAAGAAGCGACAAGAAGGAGAAACTTGCCCCTCGTATTTAGCCCAGGAACGTCCCTACAGGCCCCCAGTACCCCTGAATTGGGTCACTGCCGCGAATTTCCGATACAGGATGTATGGTCCGCCGCCTGATTGCAAGCGAAAAGAAGAGGCATGTTGGTCTGCGCAAATGTATACGGCCTTCGAGTGGAGCCAGAAGACTCCTGGCCAAGATGGAATGCGCTGCGCTCGGGTCCCATTTAGTTACGCAGTCTTGAGAGACTTCTTCCTGTATCGGGTTTCGAGAGCGCCGGGTTCGACCGTTGTGCCATCTCCTGGTTCGTTCGCAAACCGGACGAGAAAAAATCTTCCGGGTCAGGCGGTTAGCTGGGGAGAGCGATAGGCTTCGCCGCTGCGCAACACCGCCCAGGCCGTTCTGGCCAACTTGTTCGCCAGCGCCACACAGGCCACGTGGCGATGAGTACGCGCCGTGAGCGGATCCAGCCAGGCCCTGAGGCCGCGGACTGGCTGGCCTTCTGCGCGAGCACGGCGCGGGCGCCTTGGACGAACAATCTTCGCAAGTAGGCGTTGCCGCGTTTGCTGATGCCCAACAGCGTCGGCTTGCCGCCGGTAGACAGTTGCCGGGGAACGACTCCCATCCAGGCCGCGAACTCGCGGCCCTTGCGAAAGGCCGTTCCGTTGCCGATCGCCGCAATGACGGCGGTCGCGGTCATCGGTCCGATGCCGGGGATCTCGACCAGCCGTCGGCAGGCCTCGTTCTCCCGAACCGCTCTCTGAATGGCGGCGTCCGCTTCTTGGATGCGTTGGGACGTTTGCTCGAGTTCCATGCTCAACTGCGCCAGCAGGAAACGCACCGCGCCGGATTGATCACGGCGGTACGCCGCATGACCCACCTCTCCCGCACGCGATGCAACGACTGCAGATCCAGCTGATCCTCGCTCTTGATCGGCACGAAGCGCATCGTGGGCCGGCCTACGGCCTCGGCGATCGCCTCCGCATCGATCTAGTCGTTCTTGTTCGTCTTCACGTACGGCTTCACGTACTGCGCCGGAATCAGCCGCACCTCGTGCCCCTGTTGCTAGAGCGCCCGGCCTAGGAAATGCGAACCTCCGCAGGCTTCCATGCCGATCCGCTGAACGCTGCGGTTCCCCGTAAATCGCAGCAACTGCTGACGCGTGAAGCGTTTGCGAACCACGACCTCGCCGCGCTCGTCGAGACCCGCTAGATAAAAACTCGTCTTGCCTAATTCGAATCCGATCGTGTGTATCTTCATGGGACCGTCTCCTTGCCTCCATCTTCCTCGCCCCTGTCGCCAGGGCGTGAAGGCGGCGGACCATCCCATTAGCTGTCGGCCGCCAGTAGAAGGTAGCTCAAGCCCGAGGGATTCGATCACGGCCCGCAGATAGCCACGTCACCTGCATTGTCAGCGCTCACGTAGGTGAGCGAAGCGTGGGCTACTGACTCGACGCAGACCTGGAATGAAACGCCGCCTTTGACCTGCTGGGCGGTCGTGAGCGTCGCCGATCCGTCCGAACCGGTTACTTCCGTCTGAGACTCGTTGAACGAGCCGGAGAAGTCGCCGGTGACTGTCGCTGAAGCGACCGGGTCGCCGAGGTTGTCGACGATCAACGCGATTGCCTGGCCACGTTTGTTCCCCTGACCGGCGTTGACAGTCGAGATCACGATCGCCGCCACATGCATCGTCGATGCTTCTCCGGCCGGGTTTGGAATCGCGGACTCTTCCGTGCTGGGGCCACTCTCGTTGGCGCTGAGGTCGACAGCCTTGGCGACGTAGTAATAGGCAGTCCCGTTGACTACTGCACTGTCTTGATAGGCACTCTCCGCGATCGGCGAAGCGGTGAGTTTCGCATAAGGGCCTCCACTCGTTTGCGACCGGTAAACGTTATATCCGCCGAGATCGGACTCGCCATTATCCGCCCAGTTGAGGCTCACGCTGCCGGCGCCGCCGGCGGCTGTCAGTCCGGTTGGCGCTGCGGGCGGAAACACGTCGTCCTCGCCGTTGACGGACAAGATGAACATCGAATCGATGTACACGGCGTCGAGGGCGTCGTTGCCTTGGGAGTTGTCGGCGTCCTGAACGCGAACATAGAGTGCGCCGGCGATGTCTTCTTGGAATTCGAAAGTCTGTTCCAGATCGTTGTCGGACGTTTTCGTCACCGTGACCATCGGCGAAAACGTCACGTTGTCGCGCGAATACGAAAACACGAAATCGTCGCCTTCGGCGTTCGGCGAATGGTAGGCGTCCACGATGAATTGGTAGCCCGTACCGGGAGTTACGTCGAACATCCAAGTGTGATCCGCCAAGCTGCGGGCTTTACGCGCGTTTCGACCTTGCAGTTCTTCCGTCAGCACTTGATACGAGTTGTCTTGTTCGTGGGTGTCGGCGTACGTCCCGCGCACCGCACCCCTGGCGGTCGTGACGTCCTCCGCTGCCAGGTTGTAGGACTCGGCTGGCGGCGGAGGCGGCGGTTCGGGAGCGGTGACTTGGAAGACGAACAGCCCCGACCGCATATCGGATACCAACACATAGCCGGACGGCAGGTCGGTGTAGACGTTCCAAGCGCCGTTGTACTTGCCAGTGATCAACTTGTCGAAGGTCCCGTCGCCGTCTGGGTCCCGCCAGGTCTCGTACATGCCGACTTCAATCGGGTTGACCGGATCGGAAATGTCGAAGACCCTGTACCCGGCTTCGTAGTAGGCCACGTGCAGCAGATCGCCGCTCACTCGTCCGTTGTGGACGATGGAGTTCCCGGAGGCGTCTCCGGACCACTGGAAGGTTTTGGTGTTCACGGGGTTGGCGGGATCCGAGACGTCAAAGACGTTGATGTCCTCGATGTTGAACTCCTCAAAGGCGTAGAGGTATCGCGAGTCCTCCGACAGCACGCTGCTGTGAGCGTACATGCCGGATTTCACCGCCGTCTCGCCCAGCGCCGTGGGAGTAGTCCCTCCGCGGATCCCGGTGATGTCGGCCATTCTCCAACGGGTGCTGTAGCCGTCGGCCGAGTAGAGAATGTTGTTGCGGCTGAAGCTGTCGTGACAATCACGGTCAGAGCCGCTCCAGTCTGGAACGAGCAGCGGCGGCTTAGCAGGATTCGCCTGGACGTCGAAGATCTGGCAGCCGCGGCTGCTTCCCGCGCTGTTGGTGAATAGAAGCCCGTCTGTAACCTGCAGCGTGTGGGCCCAATTCGTGCGGCCCAGGTCCACGATTCCTTCTGCCGGGATTGTTTCCGGCAGATAGGAAAGGTCGATGGAATAGAGATTCGCGCTCTCTTGCCCTCCCAGGTAGGCGTAGGTCTTGCCCGACACGGGATCGAAGTAGGTGTCGACGTCGCGATGGACGCGGCCGCCCGCGCTCGCGATGAATTGGATCTCCACCGGGTTGATGGGATCAGTGATTTCGATGATGGACAGTCCCTGGCTATGCGTTAGCAAGGCGTACTCTCTGCCTGCGGAAGCGTATCCCCAGATGCCTTGGTAGAGCTGTCCGGTGGAAGAGTTGTCGTCGTAGTAGGTGAACGGATACCGCGGGTTGAGCCTTCCGTGCAGCACGACGTTGCCGTTGCCGGTATAGGATGCCGACGCGACGGATGTGGGCCCGAAGCCTTCCTGGGTTACGCCGGCGCGCAGCACCGTTTGTAGGTAGACGTGTGTGTCAGCGGTGATTTCCCCACGGCTCGCCAAGCTCTCCAAATAGTGCGCGAGCTGATTGGAATTGCCGTTCGCGTAGAGGTGATCGAAGAGGAGGTGCATTGCCTCGGTGATTTCTCCTCGCTCCTCAAGCGTGTGCAGGGCTTCTTCCACGAGGCTGTCGTCATCGGGGTGCGACAACGCCTTGTCGCTGACCAACGCGAACACGAGTGCGATGACGAGGATGCCGGCGATCTTGGAAAGATTTCTCATGGTGAATCAAGTGGCTTTCGGTCCCGGCGGCGCGGAGGTGCGGCCAAACCAAGGACTTGCAGAGTTTACCCCGACTTTTGGATGTGGGGGAACCGGGTCACCGAAATAGTCGGCGGCACTGACGACTTAGAAAACTCTATTGCAAATGGTTGGTTCCTGCACGCGGACCATACATTCCTGTATTGGAATTTCGACGAACTAACCCGATTTGGATGCTTCGAGAAGTCGGGAAGGCTCCAATTTGGGGTCAAAGATAGGGGACGCCAACGTCAGATGCAGCTACTGACGGGACTTGGAGCGAAGGGGGTAGAGGACTTGTCCCCAGAAGGCCTCGGGAACGCCGGCCTCGGGGATGCCGACCTGCTGCGGTCGTCTGGAGGGCGGCATGTAGAAGGTGCCGAACAGGATGTCCCAGAGCGGGAACAGTCCGGCGAAGTTCTTGCCTCTTGGTTCCGCATGCGCACTGTGATGCCAGCGGTGAAAAACAGGGCTGGCGATCACGTAGCGAAACGGTCCGAACGACCAGTCCACATTGGCGTGCAGCAGAAAAGCATGTACGGCCAGCAGCGGCAGAAAGGAGGCGAGAAGCAAAGGGGAGAAGCCGGTCAGCACGAAAGGGACGCCGCGCAGGAGTCTGCCGAGAAAGTCGTTGAGAGGGTGCAGGCGCACCGTGCTCATCCAATCCATCTCTTCGGAACTGTGGTGTATCGCATGGATGGGCCATAGGCCTCCGTGCAGCAGCCGGTGCGTCCAATAGCCGATGAAGTCGCCGATCACCAGGACCAGGATCGCTTGATCCAGATGCGGCAGATGGCTCACTGGCCCCCATCCGTGAAGCAAGATATCCGAGTTTAGAGGAATCCCGGCCAGCCAGAAGAGCGCAACGAGCGTAACGGCAAGGATCACGCGTCCTAGGTTTTGGGTGATCAGCGGCGTGAACAGCAAATACCAGGCGTCGGTCGCCCAGCCCTTTCTGAATCTGCGTTGCGACGGCCGGTTTGGCCAGCAGAACTCGATGATTCCGAAAGCCGCGGCCAACAAGCAGGCCGCGAACGAAAGTTTCGTAGCAAAGTGAATCGCAAACGGCCCCACAACTCCATCGTAGGAAATCCGTCGCCAGACGCGGCGCTATCCGCCCAAAAGAAAAACTGCCGACCCCTGAGGATCGGCAGTCTTTCTGCTACGGAGTAGTGTGTGCGATTTGTCTAGCGTTTCCGGCCTCGACCGGTGATCGTCGCATCGGTTGTCGTCGCGACGCGTTTGACGCGGCCTTTGCCGCCCGATTTGCTGCTGCTGGTGCAGCGTCCGAACTCGACGGTGATGTCGTAGTTCTGCGCTGCCGACAGCGTGCAAGTATTGCCGCCGGATGCGTCACATCCGGTGATGGCCTGGACGCAGGAGTTGCCGCTGGGGACTGCCGTCAGGGTGAGCGGCTGCCATTGGTTGGCGTCGATAGTGGTCGTGCAACCGCCAGGGCAGCTAACGCCCAACGGGTCGAGATCGACCGTGCCGCGGCTGCCGATAACGGAGATGACGACGTCGACCGTCGATGACGGCGGCGGAGGGGGCGGAGGATCAGTCGGCGGCGGCGTGACCGTGAGACCGACAGTCCCTTGCGCTACTCCTACTTGGGCTACCCGGCTCGCCGCGGCGGCCACGGTGTAAGCCTTCGACTGAGCGGGCAGGACCAGCGGCGTTGCGACGATGATTGTCGTCCCCGTGGCGCCTGGCGCGACGGTTAGGCCGGAGTTGCCGAGCGCGGCCGATACTTCGCCAGTCGGCTGACCGCTGAGCAGTGCGCCCGACGAGAGCGAGAAGGTACTCGCTTGGCAGACCGCGCTGTCGTTGTTGGTGAGGCTGACCGTGTAGCTCGCCGGATTCGGGTACTCGATCGTCTCGTTCGTGGGGTTAACGGAGATCGTCGGCAGGGCGAGCACGCAGGTCGGCGCCGGCGGATCCACGGTCAGTTGGGACGAGTCTTGAACCAACTGGGACGGGTTGGAGCGCGACACGCTGGCGGTGACGGTGTGGTTCGTCGTCGAACTCGGCAATGAAGTCGGCGTCGCGGTGACGATCGTGGTTTGGGTTGCGCCCGGGGCAATGCTGAGCACCGCGTTGGAGACGCCGGCAGAGGCCGCGCCGCTGACGCCGGCGCCGATCGAGAAGGAACTCGCGCTGCAAACCGAGCTGTCGTTGTTGACGACGGTTAAGGTGTAGCTGGCGGCATTCGGGTATACCGTGCTCTTACTGCTTGGGCTGAGGTTGACTGTCGGTAGCGCAACCTGGCAGGTCGGCGCAGGAGGCGATACCGTCAGCTGGGACGAGTCTTGAACCAACTGAGAAGGGTTGGAGCGCGACACGCTGGCGGTGACGGTGTGGTTCGTCGTCGAACTCGGCAATGAAGTCGGCGTCGCGGTGACCGTCGTCGTCTTCGTGGCCCCGGGGGCGATGCTCAAAGACCCATTGGAAGGGCTGGCATTTGCCGCGCCGGTGGCGCTAGCGTCGATCGAGAAGGAACTCGCGCTGCAAACCGAACTGTCGTTGTTGACGATGGTCAGCGTATAGCTAGCCGGGTTCGGATACTCCGTGCTGCGGCTCGTCGGGCTGAGGTTCACCGTCGGCAGAGAGGGCTCGCAAACCGGCGCCAGGGTAACGGTGAAGGTCGAGACGTCCTGGACCGTTTGCGACGGGTTCGTGCGGCTTGCTCTGGCGGTGATCGAATAGGCGCTCTCGGTCGAAGGGGCCGAGGTCGGAGTTACGGTGACGGGGGTGGTCTTTGTCGCGCCAGGGGCTACCGACAGCGATGAAGCCACGCTGGCCGAGATATTGCCGGCGTTTTGGCCGTTAAGCTGCGCAAAGGCTGTCATCGAGAATGACGTCGTCGAGCAGGCGCTGTTGTCGTTGTTCTTCAGCGAGGCCGTAAAGGTCGTTCCGGCAGGGAACTCGGCAGTCAGGCTGTTGGGGCTCAGCGAGAAGGTCGGCGCAGCCGTAATGCACTGTAGCGGCGGGACGACCGTCAGACCGGCTTCGTCTTCGGCGGACTGGTTCGGGCTGGTGCGGCTCGCCTTGGCGGAGACCATGTAGTTGCGGGCATCGGGCGGCTGCGTGGAGGGAGTTGCCGTCAGGGTTGTCGTACCCGTCGCGCCGGGCGCGATGGTGAGGACTGATTTGTTGACGGCCGTCGATACTTCGCTGGTGATCGAGCCATTGTAAAGAGCCTTCGTCGTCATCGTGTAGGACGCGGAACTGCAAGCGCTGCTGTCGTTGTTGGTGACTGTTACCGTGTAGCTCGCCGGCGCCGGATAGTCGGTGCTCTTGCTGTTAGGACTGACGACGATGGTTGGAGGATTCGTCGAGCATGTTGGGGTGGCACCATAGCTGACGGTCACTTGGAGCCCTGAGTCGGTCGCGGAGCCGATTTGGATGGAAAGGTCGCTATAGGGGTCGTTCCAGGTTTGTCCAGACTCAAGAGTGGCGTCGAGGAAGTTGCCCGAGCTGGCCGGCGTGAAATCGAGCAACAGCGAGTTGGAATTGCCGTTGCCCAAGTGCAGCAGGGCGCCGTTACCGGGATAGGCGGGCGGACTCGCATTGAAGTCTCCCAGCTGGCGTCTGTACTCGAGCCAGATGCGTTGCGATCCGGTCGAACCGCGCTTGATGTCGAGGGCGCGGACGCCGCTGGTATTGGAATACGGCTTGACGGTGAAAGTGCCGCTGGAGGAGACCGAAGTGGGATTCAACCAACCGAGCTGTTTTTTCTGCGGCGCCGCGTAGTGGCCGTCGTTCCAAAAACCCATTGAAGAATAGCGGTCGCCATACTCATCTCGCGTGCCGCTGCTGTTCGTCGGACCCACGGCGTCGGAACCGAAGTCGACGGTGCTGGCGTGGTAGAGACCCAGCGTGTGGCCGCCTTCGTGCGTGGTGAGTTGGACGGTCTTTTGGGCGGTACCCATGGAATCTAGCACCTGGAGTGCGTAGGAGATCGTATTGCCGTCCGGGCTGCCGACCCAGCAGCCGATTGACGCTCTGCCGGCGAACGAGCAGCCGGTCGAAGGCTTCGGGAAGACGATCACCGCTCGCTGGTAGTTCTGGAAGTTGACGTCGCCATTCGCAGCCGCTAACGCGGCGTTGCGAAGCGCATCCGATTCGGTGCAGGAGTACTCGCGGTCAAGCGTGTACCAAGCGTCCGATCCGGAGGGGTAGACATCGCCAGTAGCCCAAGCTGCCCCGTAGGACGCTTCATCCCAGTAATTGCTGACGGTTTCGCCGCTCGAGCCGAACATCCACCCATCCAACGTGGAGTTTGCCAAAGTGGGGTTGGTCCCAGGAAACTTTACCTTGATGACGGCCATCCGCTGCGCGCCGGTCGTACTGCAGGACGCGGCGGCGTCCGCCTCGGTCGTCAAGCTCGCAGACTCGGTTACGATGGACTCTCCGACGAGCATGCCGTCGACCCTCATTAGGCTGCCGGCCTGGGCAGCCGGAGCGTCTCCCGAGAAGCGCATGCGATAGCGGTCTCGACCCACTCTCAAACGGTGGATCGTCTTATGGTGGACGAGGTTTTCGTCATCTTCCACTTCGATCTCAAGAACGCCGATCAAGGAACCATGCCGCTCGACACGGGCTGCGGATTCGGGGAACGCTCGCGCCACTTCGTTGGCTACGTCGGCCGGCAATGCCGCGTTGAGAGCCGCGTCCGGGGATTCATCCACCAAGGCGGCCATGGCCTCTTCCCGCTGCTGGAGCAATTCCTGAGCCTGCTGCCGAAGAGCCGACGTATCGCCGCCTCCCCGAACCGACCTGGAATAGACCCGCAGGATCTCGTTGTTTAGCCTCTCGACTGTCTTGCTTCGGTCGCTCTGTTGGGCTCCGAGCGCCGAAACGAGCAACAACGCAGCTGCAAGGCAGACCGATAGTCTCTGAACAAGAAAACGCATGGGTATGATTCCTCTCCAAGTAGTGCATTCACGCATTCCGGACACGCGTGAACCTACAGACATAGGTCTGTAAGGACGAGGCTACGGTGCGTTGGTACTTGTGCTGTATCAGTACGAACGACCTAACTTCCGGTTAATACTGCCTAAGCCTCTAGGGGGTTTCCCACTAATACGCCCAGGCCTAGGAACAGGCCTAGGGTCAGGGAAACGCTCGCAAGCAGGGGGTTCTAGCGCAGGTAGAAAAGACTCAGCCGGGGTATGCTGGCTTGCTCAAAAGCCTCGCGCTGGACGTACTGTTTCTCCAATAGGGCCAGCTGATCGGCGGTCATCTTGCCGCGATAGGGCGCCAGTTGACGTTGCAACCGCATCCGGCTTTCGACCAGTTGGTCCTCCTGTACGGTCTGTAGCGCCGCCGCGAGCAGCTTTTCCTCCAGAATGCTGAGCCGCTGCTCAAGCGTTTCTAAGTCGCCTAGCCCTCCGGCTTCGGCGGCGACGACGAGTTTTCGCAAAGACTCCGCCGCTGATTTTGCGGCCTCCGCCAGCGGAGATCTAGCGGCCGTCGAGCAGCGGTCCAAGGAATCTGCGTTCGCGGCCAAGTAGGTTGATAACCGCGGGGCTTCAAATGTTTCATCCGGGGGGGTATTTTTTTCGCGGAGGGCTCCGCCTTCGGCGAGTTCCTTCGCAGCGGCCAGAACTTCCTGGGCACAATAGGCTAACGAGTTAACCTGCCTGAACTTACGCTTGCGCTCATGCCATTTTTTGAAGGCCCGGTCGACGCCTTTCAGGGCGGCTTCGAGCGGTACGCCGGATTCCTTCCACGACTCAATCAGCGCCCAATCCAAGGGTGACAACAGGAAGATGCCGCTGCCTCGCGCTTGCTGGAATCGCTCTTCGATTTCCGTGTAATAGTTGAAATAGTTCAAGGGTTCCGTAGTCAGTTCTTGCCGTGAAATGCGGCTAGTTGAGACCTACTCAATTCTCTCAAACCAGGGCCTGATTCTATTGGCAGGGCCTTGTTCTTGTATAATTCGCGGCCATGCATCGTCCTTCACCACGTCATCGCTGTTTCGCCTTGTTCGCCGCTTTGGTTTTAGCGGCCGGAGTCGCTGCTGCCGCTGAGCCGCAAGTCATTCGCTTGTGGGACGGGCCGGCGCCGGGTTCGCCTGCCGCTCCGCCCGAAGAAACGGTTCGGGTGACCCCGGGCGGCGACCATGTGATCTCGAACGTGCATGTGCCGTCGATCACCGCCTATCTGCCGGGCGCGGGGGCGACGGGCGCCGCGGTGGTCATCGCGCCGGGAGGCGGCCACAGCTCACTATGGATCACCCATGAGGGCTACAACGAGGCCGCCTGGCTGGCCGAGCATGGCGTCGCGGCCTTTGTTTTGAAGTACCGGCTGGCGCGCATGGAAGGCTCGCCTTACAAGATCGAGGAGCACTCGCTAAGGGACGCCAAGCGTGCGATTCGCGTGATTCGTGCGCGAGCTAAGGAGTGGGGCGTCGATCCGAATCGCATTGGCGTGATGGGCTTTTCGGCCGGCGGGGAAATCGCTGCTTTGGCTGCTGACCGCTACGACGCGGGCGATGCGCAACCGAGCGATCCGATCGAGCGGCAGTCCTCCAAACCGGCATTTCAAGCGCTGATCTATCCGGCGATTCCAGAGATGACATTGAACGCCGAAACGCCTGCAGCTTTCCTGGTTTGCGGCGAGAAGGACCGTCAGAACATCTCTGAGGGATTGCCGGAGTTGTACCTGCGGATGAAGCGGGCTGGCGTCTCGGCTGAACTGCACGTCTTTGCCGGTGTGGGCCACGGCTTTGGCCTGCGAGATCGGCTGACTGGCCCTGTTTCTCATTGGCTTGAGTATTTCCGCAGCTGGATGGACGCAAGCGGCTTTCTCAGCGCCGTTGAGTAGTCAGCCGCAGAGCGCCGGATTTGCTACGCTGCGCACCACTATGGTGATTCAACGAATTGGGGTACTGTCTCTTGCCAAGGTGCTGGGCGCCCTCTACGGCGGCTTGGGCCTATTCTTCGGCGCCATCGTCTCGCTGGTGTCGTTCTTCGGCGCCGCGTTTTCCCAGGCAGCAGCAAAGGAGCCCGGCGGTCAGTTCATCGCGATGTTCTTTGGAATGGGCGCAATTATCCTGTTGCCGCTGCTCTACGGCGCGATTGGATTCATCTCGGGCGCCCTGTCAGCGCTGATCTACAACCTCGTGGCCGGGGTCGCAGGCGGGCTCGAAATCGAAGTTCGCTAGTGGCCTAACCGGCGGCGATCATTTTGCGGATGCGTTCGAGGCCTTCTTCGATCTTCTCGTAGGCGGTGGCGTAGCTGAAGCGCAGGTAGCCCTCGCCGAGCTTGCCGAAGGCGGCACCGTCGAGGCAGGACACGCCGGCCTCGTTTAGGATTCGATCGGCAAGCACCTTGGAACTGATCCCTGTTCCTGTGACGTTGGGGAAGGCGTAGAATGCGCCGCTGGGGTTCGCGCAACGGAATCCTGGAATGCTGTTGAAGCCCGAGACGATCAGATCGCGGCGACGTTTGAACTCGGCCACCATCATGTCGACGGAATCTTGAGGCCCGGTCAAGGCTTCTAGGGCGGCTTGCTGGGTGAAGCTGGCCGTATGTGAGGCGGAGTTGACCATCATCAAACAAACCGGGGCGACCAACCATTCGGGGAAGTGGCCGTAGCCGATGCGCCAGCCGGTCATCGAGTAGGTCTTCGAGAAGCCGTCGAGCACGATCGTCTTGTCTTCCATGCCGGGCACGGAGGAGATGGAAAACGGTTTGCCGTCGAAGACGATGCGGCTGTAGATCTCGTCGGAAAGCACGAGAATGTCGCGGTCTTTGACTAGGGCGGCGATCTCGCGCAGATCCTCTTCGCGGATGGAGCCGCCGGTCGGATTCTGCGGCGAGCAGAGCACGATCAGTTTGGTCTTGTCGGTCAGCTTGTCGCGGAACTCGTCCATGTCGATGGAGAAGCCGCGCTCCTCGACCAGCGGCATCGAAACCGCCTTGGCCCCGGTGTAGTTGATCATCGATTCGTAGATCGGGAACCCCGGGTTGGGGAACATCGCCTCGTCGCCTTCTTCGAGCAACGCCAGCATGGTGTAGAAGAGGACCGGCTTGGCGCCCGGCGTGACGACGACTCGGGAGGCGCTGGTCTTGATTCCTCGCGTCTCGGCGATGTGGGCGGCGATCGCTTCGCGCAGCGCCGGTTCGCCTTGCGTAGGACCGTACTTGGTATGTCCCGCGTCGAGCGCGCGCTTGCCGGCTTCGATGATGTGCTTCGGCGTCGGGAAATCCGGTTCGCCGATCTCCATGTGGACGATGGACTTGCCCTGCGCCTCAAGCGCGCGGGCCTTGACGAGTACATCGAATGCGCCCTCGCCGCGGACGCCTTTCATTCTGGAAGAAAGCTGCATGATTTTTGGACCGAAAGGAGATGGTACTACAGGGCGCGATCGACGCGCCCCAGTTGGGTTTGGCGGCCCGTGTTAGTTTGAAACTAGCCCTCCCGGCGGAGCCCCATCCATGACGAGCCAAGACGACCGAACGACCGGTCGCGAGCCGTCCTCGGCCCCCTATCCCTCCAGTGCTGTCGCCAACTTCTTCCTTGCCAAGAGCGAAGAGATCACCCAGATGAAGCTGCACAAGCTGCTCTACTATGCCCAGGGCTGGTACTTGGCGGTGGTCGGCAAGCCACTCTTGAACGAGACGATTACCGCCTGGAAGTACGGCCCCGTCGTCCCCTCGCTCTACTACGACCTGAAGAAGTTCGGGGCGCGGCCCATCGATCGGCTGACCCAGAGGATCGACAGGCAGACTCGCGCCCGATACTCGCCCCAAATCGACCCGGACGATTATCTGGTTCGCGGCTTGCTGGAAAGGATCTGGAACGTCTACGGCGGCCTGAGTGGGAAGCAACTGTCGCAGATGACCCATGTCCCGGATTCTCCCTGGTGGCGTGTCCGGGAGGCGCATCCGGATCTTTCCGGCGTGGACATCCCCAACGAAGAGATCCGCCGCCATTTTCGGCAACGTTTGGAGCAGGGGGAGTCCGGTGGCTGAAGAGCTTCAACAAGGATCGCTGCAGCAGATTGTCGAGGCCGACCTGCCGGACGACGCCGATGACCACGGCGAGTACCTGGCCGAGGCGCAAGAGTTCGAGGAGGGCGCCGAAACACTGCGCTTGGAGGATCGCCGCGAACTACTCAAGGGCCGCAAGCAGGACCGCCGAGAACGCAAGCGCTATGCCGAATTAGTTTTCCGCTTGGTGTGTTGGTGGCTGGTCGGCGTAATGGCGTTGGTCTGCTGCTCGGGGTTGGATGCGCTGCATCTGGATGAGACCGTGCTGATGACCATCGTCGGCAGCACCACGGCGAGCGTTGTCGCCATCTTTGTTGTCGTCGCCAAGTACTTATTCCCGCCCCGAGCCTAGCTGCGGCCGATGCTAGACTGGTTTTTCGTTCGATCGATCGAACGACGAATCTGAAATGAAAAAACTCGTTGCCGTTTCCGTGTGTTGCGCCGCTCTTCTGGTTTCCTGCGGAGGTTCTCCGAGCGAAGAATCTGCGGTGGAAACGCCTGCCGCGGAGGCTCATGCGCCCGAGAGCGCCCCGGAAACCATGCCAACCGAGCCGGCTGCCGCGCCGACCGAGTCCGTCGTGCAGCCGCCGGCAGCGCCGCCCAAGGCGGCTCCCAAAGCTATGCCTGCTCAACCAACAGGAATGCAGACCACTGCATCCGGTCTGAAATACCAAGTTCTAGAGATGGGGACAGGCCCCAAGCCGACTCTGGCGGACAACGTCACCGTGCAGTATCGCGGCGAGTTAACCAACGGCACGGTTTTCGATTCGTCCTACGATCGCGGCGAGCCGGCCACGTTTCCGCTGGCCCGCGTGGTCAAGGGCTGGCAAGAAGGCGTCCAATTGATGCCGGTCGGCTCCACGTTCCGTTTCGAGATTCCGCCCGACCTCGGCTACGGCAGCCGGGGCGCAGGTCCGATTCCGCCGAATTCGACGCTGATCTTCCAGGTCGAATTGTTGAGCATCAACTAGTCGGACAGCTTCGGCCGGTAGCCGTTTCTGGTGCGGATGCGGTAGCGCTTGAGATCGTCGCCTGTTAGCTCGACTTCGATATTGCGCCAGCCCGCGTTGGGATTGTTCTGCGGGTAATAGGCGAGCGTGTAGGAACTCTCCAACTCGTCCTTGATCGAGACGAAGGCTTCCGATTGCCGCTGCCAAGTCTTGGCGAAAAACGCCCGGCCGCCGGTGCGGTTGGTGATGCGCCGGAAGGCATTACTGGAAACCGCATCGCGGTTAAGTTCCTTTGTGGAGATGACGTAGATGGGGATGCCCTCATCTTCGGCGATCGAACCGACGTCGTCGGGACCGACCGTCGATGCGGTATCAGGGCCGTTGGAGAAGACGATGACGACTTTGCGGCCGGGGACCTGCGCGGCATCGCGCAAGGTCAGCAGCAAAGCGTTGTAGAGGGCCGTTTGATCGCCGGCGACCGAACTGCGCAGCCCTTTCAACGCATCTAGACGGTTGTCCGTCAACTCGGCATGCCGCGTTAGATTGCGGCTGAAGCCGTACAGTGCAACCGAATCCGCTTTGTCGAGCCCGCGGATGAAGTCCGCGATGGCATCTTCGGCGTAAACAAACGTGCGGTACATGAAGTTGCTGGTGTCGAACAGGATGAAGACGTTCGTTCCGGCGAACGACTCATTCATTCCGGCGATGTCTTCCTGCACTGGTTGCGATACAGGGGCGGACGTGTCGATCACTGCCCGTGTGTCGATGGACGCAACGCTCACCGGCGCCGCATTGCCTTCTCCGAACGAGGCCAGTTGCTGCGGGACTCCGTCTTCGAAAACGCGAAACTGTTCGGGTTTCAAATCCTTGATGTAGCGGCCCCGGCGATCCGTGACCGTCACGTTGAGCACGACCAAGTCAACTTCGACGCGAAAAAGCGAAGAAAGAGCCTCTTGCGCCTTGATGATATCGACGGCCGCCAGCGTGCCTGCCGCTACCGCGGCGGTTAGAAACCAAGCAGTAACAGTTCTCTTCTTGCCTTGCATCACCGTGCGACTCCTTATCGGGCTTGACCAACAAGCTGACTGCTTCCCGCGCTAGCGGAAGCCGCCCGCTGCGCCTGTTCTCTGTAGCGATCTCCGACAATCCGCATCGAGTGCAAGAGGGCGGGCCAGTCCTCGAGATGGGTGGCGAAGATCCTTTCGATAGACTGCTGGGTCCACTCGGGAATCCGCAAGTTCAAATCTGCAGGCGACAGGTGCGCCTCATCGGCCAACGCCGCCCAGTAGAGGTTCGTCGACTCCCAACTCTCAGCCAGCGCTCGACTAGAAAAGCCCATCATCGTGGGGAATAAAGGCAAGCGAAGTAACTCGGGCCGGTAGCTATCCGATAGGGTCGGGTGGGGGATGCCAAAGGTCGACGAAATTCGCTGCGCAGAGAAGCGTTCCGGCGTCTCGCCCCGAAGCCGGCGAATCTCCGACACGAAAGGATCACCGTAAGCCGAGTCGCCGTTCGCGAATGCCAGCGCCAGATCAAAATACTCCGCCGGCGTTAAGACGTTAATCGCACTTGCCGTCTTCCCTGCCGTGAGACGCGACTCCACGAGCCAGAGACGCGAAGGGCTGACTCGCTGCCGCAGCA
Organism: uncultured Acidobacteriota bacterium; assembly: GCA_963805925.1. Lineage (GTDB taxonomy): Bacteria > Acidobacteriota > Terriglobia > Bryobacterales > UBA6623 > CAMPKL01. The sequence goes on along the minus strand of CAWDWB010000007.1, from coordinate 265,852 downwards.
CCTCCAGCACTTTCGCCTCCAACTGCGGGTCCAACTTGCTCTCGGCCACCAGCGCCTGACCCATCCGCAGATGAAGGCCAATGTAGTGCAACTCGGAACGGCTCACGCCCCACCACCGCGGGACGGTCGCGCCGAGCAAAACTTGCGGAGCGAGGTCTTGCCAGATCAGCGCCTGTCTCTCGGTGGGCACCAGGAAGTTCTGTTCGGCGTCGTTGAGCGTGTAGGGCAATCCGGCCAGCGAACCGATGAGCCTTCCGCCGGCGCTAGCCGGCCAGCCGATGCCCCTGTCGCGAGGCATCACCCAAGACAGTCGGCCCTCGGAGCCCGAAAAATCATGGCTTCGGACGAAGAGGGGATTGGAGCGAATCAGCTCCGCTCCGGGCGGGGAATAGTAAACGTAAACGAGCCCGACCAGCGAATCGCGTAAGATCGGCGCGATGGTCCCGCGGATTTCGAGCATCTGGCCCAGATCGCCCGCTGCGCGGTCGACCAATCTTTGCAGATTGAGATCTCGCTGATCCCGGATATGCCGATCGACCCAGTTATCCATGCCGATCGCATTGGCTTCCGCGGTCGATAGCTCCGACTGCGGCAGACGCACGTCGGAAATCGTCTCGGCCAGGCGATTGGCCATCGCCACGTTGAAGTTCTCGCCGCGCGATACCCGTTCGAGGTGATCGGCTAAATCGAAGAGCGTCTTGATCGATACCAGACGTTGCTGGTTAAACAGGCTATTGAAGCGCTCGACCAGCGCCTCGTGCTGACCGGCGTCGCCGGGGCCTGGCCGGCCGGCGAGCAGTCTGACTAAGGCGACATGCGGATCGGCGTCGGCTTGGACGTTTGCTGCCGAGAGCAATCGCTGAACTCCGGCTCGTGTGGCCTGAAACAGCGCATCGTCGTTGCGACGGACATCTTTAAAGCTCATCGAGATGTCGTACAGCGATTTGTCGGCTTCTTCAAGGCCGATTTGTCCCTGGCGCACGAGGATCTGCCACAACGAAACAAGCGCTTGTTGCGAGCCCACGATGTCCGCGCGCCTGCCATAGTTGTTGATCTTGTCGATCTCAGCCATAGAATCGAGGAAGGCGATCACGGTCTGGTCGCTGAGCGAAGGCGATTCGGAGAGGAACGAGAACTGCGCGCCGAACCTGGGATGGTCCAGGATGAGCCGCTCCACCGTTGCGTTGGAGAATGGTTGGCTGCGGGCCCTTTCAAGATTCGTGATCGCCAGGAAAATCTCCAGCGGCTCATTCTCGACCACTTTGCGCGACATCCCAAACAGGGCCTCGACAACGTCGTCGGGCTCGCTCCAGTTCTTCGCCGAGCGGGTCAATTTCCCGTCGTACTTGCCGTGGGGATGTTTTTCGAACAGATCCTTCCAGGCCGCGACCGAACCGGGGATATGAACTTGGCCATCGGCTTCGAAGTTCAGCCGGGTTGCGAGCAGTAATAAGTCGCCGGTCGCTCGGAAAATCGGCCGCGCCGGCCCGGGACTTGTCACCTGGCCTCGCAGCGCTCTGTAAAAACGATCCATGCGCCGAGGTTCGCCCAAGTACGCTTCCGCCGCGCCCGAGACGCGGGTCATGGCATCGAAGTAGGCTGCCATCCAACCATCGTCTTGCTGAATGAGTGCTTCGAAAAATGCGGCGCCCTTATCGGGTGAAACCCCCGCTAGATCCTCCCACTTGGCTCGCGCCCTCGCGCCGCCGGGCGTAACGGCCTGCCCGTTGCGGATCTCAAAGCTCTCCCCGAAGAAATCGAGAACTGGGGCGTAGTTCTTGAGAGTTGCGACGGGTACAGCCTGGCGCAGGGCTATCGCCGTGGGCCTGTTCATCTTCGTTAGGGCGGAGTACAGCCGGGCCAGCACCGGATCCGACAAGAACACATCGATGAAGTCGCCTTCGTTCCCTGGCGTTGCCGCTGCAGTCCAGTACTCGGGGCCGAACAGCACCGGAATGCGGGTCACTCCGTAGGGCAGGTGGAACTCCGCGTCACGACGGTAGGCGTCTTCCAGTTCGGACAAGGGGAAGGCGGAATCGATCGATAGGAATGCGCGGCTCGGGTTGACCGTTTCGAGCACCGCCTCGGGCCCGCATTCACTGCGCAGCCGGTAGCCGAGCGTTTTCAGAATCTGCGCCGTCTCGGCTGACTCGCAAGCCGGCACGTCCAGGGTGTTGTTATCGCCGGCAAATTGCCTCAACTCCCGCGCCTGGCTCAGGTACTGTTGGATGAGCTTCAAGTATTCGGTCTCGCGCTGCGAATCCAACCTCACGCTATAGCCGCGGGTCACAATGTTCTTCGCCAGAGCAGGCAGAAGTTGTTCCGGTTGGAGGTCAGTGGAAAGCGCTGCCATACGTAGGAAGCCGTCCAAAACGCCGGGGATCTCGGCCACGCCGAAATCGCTGGTTTCGAGATCCGCACCAGCTCCGATGCGGCTCGATGCTTGGTCCCAACCCACGCCTCCGGCCTGGCTGTAGGCTGCTGCTGCTGACTCTGCGGCAGCTTGATTACCCGCTTCGAGGGCCAAGACGGCGAGTCGTTTAGCGATGAGCTGCTTCAGTTCGTTCGATGGGGCCGCGCGTAGCGCGGTTTGGTAGACCGCTAGCGCGCCCGGGTCTCCGTAACGGTCCAGGAACTCGGCGTAGGCAAGCTGCGCCTCGGCGTTCGAGGAGCTCTCAGCGGCGGCCCTTGCCAACAGTTCACGCGCCTCTTGCGTACGTCCCGCGCGCTCAGCCCGCTGCGCTTGCGTCACCGCCTGGGCCCCGGCTGTGCCCGGCAGGACCGCCATCAAGCTGAACGCGAGAATGGCCCGGACAATGATTGAGCAACGCGACATCATATCCCCCCAGCAGTCGCAGCCTGTGCTGGCCTATTTAGTGCACGTCTACCGAGTGCGTCCGCTGATAACGAGCGTCATGGGTATACAGTTTACACATCCTTAACAACTGCGGATGCGGCGCCCAGATGTAAACAGTTTTGCCGCCGCTTACTCGCTTGGGGCGAAGTATTGTCGAACTGCAGCGGCCTGCGAAGCGGAGACTACGGAGCGCAGCTCCTCTTCCGATGCCGACCGCACTCGCTTGACGCTGCCGAAGGAGCGCAGCAGCGCCTGAGAGGTCTTCTCGCCGATGCCGGGGATACCCGTCAGCTCCGAGTGAATCCGGCTGGCCTTGCGTCTTTGGCGGTGGAAGGTCACAGCGAATCGATGGGCTTCGTCGCGAATCTGTTGGATCATCCGCAGCAGCGGCGAGAAACGATCGAGGCGGATGGGCTCGTTTTCTTGACCCAACAAGTAGATCAACTCTTCCTTCTTGGCGATCGCGGCCACGGGCTGGGCGCTGGCTCCGATCGCTTCCAAGGCGGTTGCCGCGGCATGGAGTTGTCCGATGCCGCCGTCGATCAGCACCAGTGAGGGGAAGGGTTTGCCTTCGGTTTGTAGACGCGAATAGCGCCTCTCAACCACCTCGCGCATCGAGGCGAAGTCGTCGTTGCCATACTTTCCTTGCCCCTCAGCGCGCCGGACGATGAACTTACGGTAGTCGGACTTCTTCATCCGGCCGTTTTCCCAGACGACCATTGAAGCCACCACGTCGCTGCCCTGGATGTGCGAGATGTCGAAGCATTCCACCCGGGCGACAGCTTTGTCGTCCTCGGGATCGGGCAGGTTGAAGGTCTCTCGCCAGGCCGCGATGAGTCTCTCGGCGGATGGCTTCAGCACCCGGAAGCGCTGTTCGAAGGCGTGCCGCGCGTTGCTCACGGCGAGATCGAGCATGGCTTTTTTCGTGCCGCGCTGGGGCGTGAATATCTCCACCTTGCGGCCGCGCTTTTCGGTCAGCAGTTCGGCCAGGATCTCTTGGTCCTCAAACGGTTCGGGCACGGAGATCAGCGACGGGACGTACTGCGCGTCCAAGTAGATCTGCGCCAACAGGTTGCTCAGGAACTGGCTGAGGTCGTACTCGGGCAGCTCTTCCCAGAAATACTCCCGGCGGTCGACGACGCGCCCGTTGCGGACGTGGAACAGATTCGCCGCGGCCAACGGAGGCTCAGCATAGACGCCGTAAATATCGACGTCGTCGCCTTCAGCCGCGGCCATCCTCTGGCGCTCGTCCATTTCCTCCACCGTGGCGATCAGGTCGCGAAGCTTCGCCGCCCGCTCAAACTCGGTGCGTTCGGAGGCCTCCAACATGCGCTGCCGCAGGACTTTGGCGAGGTCCGATCGCCGGCCTTCGAGGAAGGCGCGGACATCCGCCACGGCCTCGCCGTAGCTCGCGTCGTCGGTGAGCCCCTCGGTGCAAGGCCCCAAACAACGGTTGATGTGGAACTCCAAGCAGGGCCGCGGATGGAAGCGCTTGAGGTCGATGCGGCACGAAGGGATCTGAAAGTGGCGATGAATGAAGTGCACCAGACGATGAGCGAGATTCGCGGGAAAGTAGGGTCCGAAGTAGCTGGCGCCGTCTTTGCGGATGCGCCGTGTGACGTAGATGCGAGGCCATCTCTCGGCCGTCAGCTTGATATAGGGATAGGTCTTGTCGTCGCGTAGCAGGATGTTGAAGCGTGGCTGGCGTCGCTTGATGAGATTGTTCTCAAGCGCCAGGGCCTCTTTCTCGTTGCCGACGGCGATGTATTCGATGTCATAGGCGTCAGAGAGCAGCGAGTTGGTTTTGGCGTCGGCGAGCTTCTCTTCGAGGAAGTAACTGCGCACACGGCTGCGCAGATTCTTGGCCTTGCCGACATAGATCACCTCGCCTTGGGCGTCTTTATATAGGTAGACGCCCGGGCCGGCCGGCATGGCGGACGCGGTCTGCTTGAGTTTTTCCCAGCGCTCGGGACGGAAGGGGTTCACCGGACTACTGCACTCGATTCTATCGAACGGGTCGAGTGCTAAAATTCGGCCTCAAGGCGGCGTGCATGTTTACTTGGGTATGTCCTCAATGCGGAGCAGAAGTCGATGTGGCGGAGAAGAGTTGCCCGCGCTGCCAAAAGAAGTTCGAGGTGGATTCGACCGACGATACCGCCGACAAGCTTCCGCGCTTGAAAGAAACGCCCGCCCCCGCGCCCAAAGCCGCGCCTTTCGCGTTGAAGCCGACCCACCTGGCACTCTTTGTGGTCGCGCTGATTGCCGCCGTTGGCCTCGCTGTCTACTTCTCGCAGCCGCGCGGCCTAGTGCTAGAGGATCTTCCCGAAGACGCCATCGCCGAATCGACCGTGACCGGCGGGAGCGGGCTTGCCGGGCCGATTGAAGTCACTGGTCTGCGCTTTCGCTACGACGACCAGTTCACCCCGCTGGTGCAGGCTGTGGTCATCAATCACAGCAATCGCGAACTTTATGGCGTGCATCTGGCGGTCAAGTTGAATACCGTCGACGCGCCCATAACCGCGTCACCGCTGGCGACCTTTGAAGTCACGCTTGCGGAGCCGTTGGCAGAGCAGGCGTCGACCGAGGTCGAGGCGACGATGCTGATGGCCGGTACGATTGCCGCGCTGCCGTCGACCGATCGTCTGCGCGTCGAGGTGGAGCGATTAAACTAGCAGGTCGCTTCGCTTTCCAGGAGATTTTTGATGCGTACTCTGTTGCTCGCCGCCCTTCTTGCACTGCCTCTGGTTGCTGCCGACGATGCCGTCATCTGGCCCGACGCGGAACTGAGTACGAACAAGGTTGACCTGACGAAGAGTCTCAACGCCGACCATTACGCGCTGAAGACATTGGGCGAGTTCGGCAACCACAATGTGCTGATGCTCTACCGCGAGGCTAGCGGTCCATCGGAAACTCACGCCGAATGGACGGATTTCTACGTTGTGCAATCCGGCTCGGCGACCTTGCTGGTCGGCGGCAAGCTGACCGGCTCTCGCGTCGATTCCCCGGGGGAAATGCGCGGTACGGGAGTCGAAGGGGGGCGCCAAATTGAACTGCAAGCCGGGGACGTCGTCAACATCCCGCCAGGAACGGCCCACCAGGTGGTCGTCGCGCCCGACAAGCCGATCACCTACCTGATCGTGAAAGTGAAGAAAGCCCCTTAGGCTGCTTCTGTCGTCAACTGCTCTTCAAAGAAGCGCTCGACGGTGTCGACGACCTGTTGCGGGTCGCCGCAGCGATAGATCGCCTTGCGCAGCTGCGAGCCGTTGCGAACGCCGCGCGTGAAGTAGGTGGCGAACTGCTTCATCTTCCCGTCGACCCGTCCCGAGATGCGGTCGCCGCGATTCAGCAGCATCTGGTAGTAGTCGCGGATCATTTCGTAGCGATCCTGTTCGGTCGGCTGGTCGTATTCGCCGGTGGCGACGTACTGCTGAATCTGCCGGAAAATCCAGGGATTCGATGCCGCCGCCCGGCCGATCATCACCCCGTCACAACCCGTGTACTGGAACATCCGCACAGCGTCCTCGGGGCTGAACACGTCGCCGTTGCCGACGACCGGAATCGACACGGCTTGTTTCAGTTCAGCGATCCGGTCCCAGTTGGCGTTGCCGGCGTAACCTTGCTCGCGGGTGCGGCCGTGCAGCGCCACGCCCTGCAGCCCGCAGTCTTCGGCGAGTCGACCGACTTCGCAGGAGACGATTTCCGCGTCGCTCCAGCCGGTCCGGAACTTGCAGGTAAACGGAATCGATACCGCTGCCCGTACTTGTTCCAAAATTTGCCGGATCAGCGGCAGATCCCTGAGTAATCCAGAACCGCCGTTGCAGGTGGTGACCTTCTTGACCGGGCAGCCGAAGTTCAGGTCGACGCCGTCGAAACCTAGGTCTTCGACGACCCGCGCCGCGTCGGCCAACGTGGCCGGGTCCGAGCCGAACAGCTGGGCCACGATCGGGTGTTCGTCTTGCTCGTAATAGAGGTAGTTGAAGCTGTTGCGGCGGACCGTTTTCTGGCCCGCTTTCTTGCGTTTGTCGTCGGCGATGACGCCTTCCGAGCTGGTGAACTCGGTCATGATCAGGCCGCAACCGCCTAAGTTCCTGATAAATCGGCGGAAGACGGTATCCGTGACCCCGGCCATCGGAGCTAGGGTCACCGCCGGCGTTAGCTCCAGGGCGCCAAAACACAACTTTTGCGGTACTTCAATCACTTTGTCCATATTATCAGCGCCGCCGCGCCGCCCTTGCGCCGCCGGCAATGTAGGGTTTAACACTCATTTGCTAGATCCGGGCGGATTTCTTAAGTAACTCTAAACAAACGACATAACAGCTGTGCGCGGCCAATTTGGTTTCCTGCGTGACGAAACAAGGTGCTCAGACGAACGAAGCAGTGAAGTTTTCGTGTGTTTTTAGGCGCCATTTCGTCTTCTCGCTCGTCTTAGATTCATGAAGCGAATTCGATTGAAGAGGATCGATTGTTTCTGACGCGAGTGACCGATGAAGTTAGAAGGGGCTGCAACCATCTGGGGCTCTCACTCATCAAAGAGAAGGAGGTAGAGCGGGAAGCACATTATGGCGCTGCAATCAAGAGAGATAGGGACTGACGACGCCCGCATGCCCCTCGGACCTGACGTCGAGGAAGCGGACGAGACCCAAGAGTTGGCCACGACCTCCTGGTCGCGGCCTGTCGTGGACGAAGGCGTAGATCCCACCGAGTACGAAGAGGCGTCTCCGGCGGAGGATAGCGTACGCCTGTATCTGAGTGAGATGGGAGCGGTCCCGCTGCTCAGCAAGGAAGGCGAGATCCGTCTCGCGCGGCGCATGGAGCGCGGCGACAAGAAGTTGCGCAAGGGCTTGGCTCGTACGCCATGGTTGTGGGAAAAGCTCCTGGCGATCCACGAAGATTTGGAGTTGCGTCCCAACCGCTTCCGTCAGTTCATCGATGCCGGCGCCGATGCCGCCCAGGCGAAGAAGCTCAATAAAGAGTTACACAACGGCCTTGAGGCGACTGCGAGCCTGATCAAGGAAGTCCAGAAATTGCTGCGCAAGCAGCCGAATTCGCGTGCCAGGGCCGCTCAGCGGCGCACCTGGCGCTGGAAGCTCGACCGTAAGACCATCGAGTTGCAGAAGCAGATTCTGGCGCTGCCGTTGCGCATGGATTTATGGCGAGAGTTGAGTGACGAGTTCTTGGCGACCAAGACCTCGTTGCGCGCCGCAGCCAAAGCGACAGACCAGGCCCGAGCCTCCCGTTCGAAGAAGATCAAGGAAGCCGTGCCGGTGCTGGCCATGTCGAGCGAACAGCTCGAACACGCCTTGCGCCGCGTTGCCGAGGGCCGCGCCCTCAACGAAGCCGCCAAGAGCGACTTGGTCGCGGCCAACCTACGCTTGGTGGTCTCGGTCGCCAAGAAATACATCAAGCGCGGGCTGCACTTGCTCGACCTGATTCAGGAAGGCAACATCGGCCTGACGCGCGCAGCCGAGAAGTTTGACTACCACCGGGGTTTCAAGTTCTCGACCTACGCGACTTGGTGGATTCGCCAAGCGATTACGCGCGCCCTGGCGGACCAATCCAGAACGGTGCGTATCCCCGTTCACATGAACGAGCAACTCAACAAGTTCCTACGGGCCATTCGCGGCCTAGAGAAGGAATACGGACGGCCGCCGACGAACACGGAGATCGCCGAACGCATGGAGACCACGGTCGACAAGGTCGAAGTGTTGCGGTCGATCTCGCGCACGCCGGTCTCGTTGGAGACTCGCGTGGGTCGCGACCAAGAGTCCGCGCTCGAAGATCTTCTCGAAGATCCCAACGCGCACTCGCCGGTCGAAGACCTGATCGCACGCGACCTGAAGGTCAAGACCGCGGCCCTGCTGCGAACCTTGTCGCCGAGCGAAGAGCGCGTCCTGCGGATGCGCTTCGGCATCGGCTTCGAGCGCGAGCACACGCTGCAAGAGATCGGCAAAGCGTTCGAGTTGACCCGCGAACGTATCCGCCAGATCGAGGCGAAGGCGCTGCAGACGCTCTCCGAGCCCGAGTATGCGCAGGTACTCAGAGCGCTGATCGCCTCCCGGCAGTAACCAACCAAACGAAACCTAAGCACTGGTGTTGGCGGCCCCTAGGGGCCGCCTTTTTTATTTGGCCGGCGATCGTTGCTATCGTCCGCGGTCGACGCACCTGGACGGTGGGGCGGGTCTAGGAGAACAGTGCGCGGATTTGGCTGATCACGGCGCCGACGCTGGCCGAGGTTTGCGGCAACACCGCGCCCGAGGCCAGCAACGCGAACCCAGCGGCCAGCGCGTACGCCATCCAGCCTCGACGCTCTCGTTTTGCGGTTTCCATGGCGATTTCCCTTCCACAACGAGATTGATGCCGCTAGGGAAGAGCCGTCCATAGACTAGGAGTACTCCTAAGAGAAATCTTTGGGACTGGTACCTTTAGCGCTCAATATTTGAGGTCCGGCGAGCGATAGGGAATGCCGTAGCGTGCGGCGTATCTTTTCGAAAGGCTGAAGAGGCGCCGATGTTCGATCGCATTCTTGAAGCCCCCACTCTGCTCTCCTCGCTCGGTCGTCGTGAGCAGACTGCCGTCTCGTAGGGTTATGCGCATGCAGTCCTTGTCTTCCTCTATCGTTGCGATGTCGTCATAGAAGCAACTGGTCCGTTGGAGGAACCACGTTCTTGCGGTGAGGCCCTCGTCGTATAGGGTCGTGGCTGCGAAGAGCTGCGGCAGCCAAGCGAGCACTATCGGCGCAGCGATCACCGCAACGCCCACCCAACCAGCCGGGGCGGCGTTGTAATGAGCCAGAACAAGCATCATTGCGATTGGAGCTAGCCAAGTTATCAACGTGCGCAACCGCCGAAGCCATTTAGAAGGCTTCCAGTGATACAAGGAGCGTCGGCGGCCCAGCATCTCGGGTCGAGGCGGAGCGGCAACGAACTGTTCCCAGCGCTTCTTTTGCTCGGAGTTGTCCTCCGGTTGCGCCAGTAGCCAGCGAACAGTTTGACTATAGGATCTATCGAGCCACTTGCTGACGGCAGTCCCCGTCAGACGGTCCCACCACGAGCATGGTTCCCTCTTGATGATCCATTCGTAGATTGGAAATCCATACAACCAAGGCGGGTAGATGAAATGGCTGTCTTGCACGGTGCCGTTGTTCCAGTCGGGCCAACCCGCCTGAGGTATCTGGTTGAACCCATTGCGCTCCGCTACAGCGGCCCGCACGGCCAAGTTGAATTCATCCCTGAACTCGTGAACGAGGCCGTACTGGTTTCTCGTTAAGAAAGAACTCCAACAATCCAGGTTGGCGACAAAGGTGTCAGGATCATCCCAGGCGATGTGCTCACCGACGGCGATTACATCGCTCAAGGAGGTCTCGAAAGGCCCCCTGGCGGAACTCACGCCCCGGATTGTCTGACCGTCGAAAGAGACGTCACGCCAATCAGCTCTCGGCAAATCTTGCTCATTCATCGCAGCGCCACTTCTTTGATGCGCCAGTATCACTACCGGCGTCATCTTGTTGCGTAGGAAGTTGCGCCTGGCGCACGTTGGCCAGCACCACCCTAGCGAACATCCGCCGGAGTCAGCGTTACCGGCCCCAATAGTCCGGATGGCAGCGGGGTCCACTTGGATGCGTCAAACAATCCGTTGGCGCCGCGATTGGCGGCCAGCCGCGAGGGGAAGTTGGCGTTGTAGAACTTCTTCCAGGGGAGTTGGCGGCGATCCATGTCGGCGATGCGATTGGCCATCAGATTCGAAACGTCGATCTCGAGCCGGTTGTTGTCCGCCAGGGCGGACGCGTCCAAGTACAAGCGGTAGGAAGGCCCGATGAGCGTGCCGACCGCTTGGCCGTTCAACCGAACCGCGGCGCTCTCGCGGACGGCGCCGAGGTCCAAGATCCAGCCCTGTGCCTGGCCGGCCGACCGGGGAAAGGAAATGGCATAGGTTGCTGTTCCCGAGAAGGCTTTGACCGCGTCGCCGTCGAGGTCCGTCCACGAGCCCAGGGTTTGCGTCTCGACCGGTTCAGGCAGTTCTGGTCCCCCGGATTTGAAGGTGACCGTCCAGGTTCCCTCAATCGGCTGTTGCGCGCCGCTTGGCGTGAAAATGTCATAGCGCTCCCCGGAAACCTCGTGGTCAAAAGTGCGCAGGATTGTCCCCTCGCCTGGATCCAGATGCAGCGGGACTTGGTCCGAATTGGCGATGTCCAGCAGCCCACGCTTGCCGGTCATCGGGTCGAAGCGGGCGACCGAGGCTGCGGGAACGCTCAGCCGGACGGCGCCGTCGTAGTCGCCGTTCGAACTGTTGACGATGAAGTAGCCGTATCCGTCCGCGTAAGCCCGGCGGATGTACTGCAGGTCGCCGTCGACCATCGTTTCACGGTTGACGCCCGCACCGGTCAATAGGGCCGGCAGGTCATCCCCGATGAGCAACGCTTCCCGTGACGCTTCGACCCGTTCATGGAAGGCTTGGCGACGCTGCTCCAGTTCGTCGAGGCCAGGGACGTCATCAGGGAGTCCGCGGTAGGCGATGACCTTGGCGCCTGCCGCCGCCAGCCCGGCGACCTTCTCGAAAGTCGCCAGCGGGATGTATCGGCTCGCCGGGACGACGAGCGCCCGATAGCGGGCGCCGCCAGCGGTCAATCCGCCGTCGGCCAAGGCGACGTCTTGCAGTTGCCGGTCGGAGATGAAATCGAAACTGTACCCCTGCGCGATCAGCGTCTCTGCCGCTGCGGCCATTGCCGTGCCCGCGAAAGGTCCGATGCCCCCGTCAAAATGCTCAATCAGCGCCGGTCCCGGCGTCGCGAAGCGATCGTAAATCGGGTAGTACAGCAGGACATCGTTGTTCGGCTTGCCCTGCTGCAAAAAGGATTGCGTTCGGGCGATGTATTCGTTGAGCGCCGCGAAATCCTTCCAAAACGGATTGACGGGCTGGAAGTGAACCGCCGCATAAAACAGCCAGCCTGGCCAGGCCTCATCCTGGGGCGAGTACGCCGTGCCGTGATAGAAAATGTGATTGACTCCGCCCACAAAGTAGCGATCCACCGACGCCTTGACCGCGGACAGCGAGGAAAGGAAATGTTCATCCAGCCAGGTCGCGGCTTCGGCCGAGGCCAACGGCCTGCCCGTCACGTGCGCCGCTGACGAAGCCGTCTTGATGCGCAGCAACTCAATGCCTTCGGTCTCGGGAATGTCGCTGGCCGCATACAAATCCAGGATATTCGCAGGCGAACCGTGCGACTGATTGCGAATGATCTTGCCGCGACCATGAGCCCACTCTCGCCAGGGGACAGTGAAGCGGTCCCGCAACAGGTCCGAGATCGTCTCACGGAAGTCGCTCAGAACGCGGCGATTCTCATCCTCGTCGGCGTCGCCGAACAGAGCAGGGAGATGCGCCCGCAGATCGTAACCGCGCCGCGCCGAGAATTCATCGAACAGTGCCGGCGTCCAGTCGGCATCACCGCGTGCGTCGTCCACTTCATAGGAGTCGTTGAAGAACGCCCGGATGCCGCTCAGATCGTGGCCCTCAAAGGCCTGCTCGAAGCGCTCCAGGTAGTGGTGCAACGCCTCTTCCGAAAAATGATCAATGACATAGCCCTCGCCGCCTGGGGCCGCCCGCTCCACGTTCTTGCCGTGCCAACCCTGGAATACGGCGTAGAGCTTCCACGATCCGGCCGGCGCCGTCCAATCGAGCATGCCTGCGGCATCGACGCGGTCGGTCAGATCGATGTGCTCGCCGGAGGACGAGTAGGCGATAAGCGTTTGCATCGGAAGCTGCTTGGGAAAGCGTACTTGGTCGAGCGCCAGCGCTTGCAGATCTTCGTTGGCGGAGAGCGGTTCGACAAGCTGGTCGATGGTGATCTCTCCGACGCCTCGCTTGCGCAACGGATTCTCCATCGAACCCTGGGTCCTCTCACCCGCCGCTCCGAGGAAGCCGTGCAACTCGTATACTTGCGTGCCGACCGCGCGTACAACGGGCGCTTGCCGAAATTGAATCGGCTCGGTCAGCCGCTGGCCTTCGGCAAGCGAATAGACTCGATGGGCGACATACTTGGCGCCGTACTCGGGAGTGATGTTGGGGCCGCCGAACGGCCAGCCGGACCCGTTGGCCATGTCGATGCCCAGGCCCAGACGTTTGGCTTCGGCCAGCGTATGGTCGAGCCGCGCCATCCATTCGGGCGAGAGATATTGGATGAACTCGCGTTCGTGTCCCGCTACACCATAGATCGGCGTAATCTCCAGTCCCCCGAGACCTACGGCGGCATAGGCTTCCATGGCTTGTGTGAGGCCCGCATCGGTCACGGCGCTGCCCTGTTGCCACCAACGCGTCCAGGGCCGCGTTTGGGGCTGAATCTCCGGCCAGGCCAGCGGCTCGGTCGCCGCCTCGTTGCCGCCGCAGCCGATCAGCAGGGAGGCGATAGCAACTGAGAGGAGCGAAGTTTTGAGGGACATGTTGAGCTGCCTCGCGGCGACTTCCAATCTGGGACATCCGTGCCGGACATCCCGACGGGTTAGCGTAGCCCACGCGGAGGCGCCCCAGCAACGGGCTTCCCTCACAGTGGGGCGCGTGCTTTCGCTGGACTGGGCCTAAGAGAACGTCTCCAGTTTTGCGCCTGGCGCGGCGTGTCCGTTCTCGCTGACAGAACTGCCGTTGCGCTAATCTGTTCGGGATATGTCCTCTCCAGCGTCGGAAGTCCTAGCGGCCCTTGAGGTTTGGCGGCAAGCCATGTTGCAGAAAGACAGCGCGGCGCTCGACTCCGTGTTGCATCCCGATGTGACCTATAGCCATTCCAACGCCCACAACGAAAGTAAGGCCGACGCGCTTGGCAAGTTGTCGCGCTCGACGGCCCAGGCGATCGAGATTACTGACCCGACCGTTCGGGTCTACGGCAACACGGCGCTGATCAAGACGAAGATTGACTTCACGAATCTGGTCGACGGTCAAATTCAGCACGTTCCGCTCGACGTTTTGCACGTCTTTTTGAAAGGGCCCTCGGGCTGGCAGATGGTTGGCCGGCAAGCGACCAAACGGCCCGCATAACGAAAAGCGGCGGCCTTTCGGCCGCCGCTTGTTTTGTTCGTGAGAGGTCGAGACGTTAGGCCGGCGAAGGCTGGCCGCCTTCGAGGCCTGGAGCAGCTTTGGGGTGCTTCAGGATGTCGACTTTGGATTCGCCCTCTTCATCGTCCGTGGTTTTCACGGGCGCTAGGGGAGCGAGTTCCTTGCCGTCGATCAGAGCAATGACTTCACTGCCGTCGAGCACTTCGCGTTCGAGAAGAGCTTCGGAGACTCGGACCATAGCTTCTTTGTGATCTTCGATGAGCTTGCGGGCTCGGTTGTAGCCTTCGGTGACGAGGTTCCTGACCTCGGCGTCGATGCGAATCGCGGTCGCCTCGGAGTAGTCGCGATGTTGCGACATCTCGCGTCCAAGGAAGGGCTGCTCGTCTTTCTTGCCGAAGGTCAGCGGGCCCATCGAACTCAGACCCCATTCGCAGACCATCTGGCGAGCCAGATCGGTGCTCTGCATGATGTCGTTGCCGGCGCCGGTGGTCATATGGTCGAGGAAGATTTCCTCGGCGATGCGGCCGCCCATCAGAATCGCCAGCCGTGACCTCAAGTACTCGCCCGTATAGGTGTGCTTATCGTCGAGCGGCAACTGCATGGTCACACCCAACGCTTGGCCGCGGGGGATGATGGTGACCTTGTGCAGCGGATCCGCGCCACCGCCGATGAGGGCTGCGACCAGAGCGTGTCCCGCCTCGTGATAGGCCGTGTTGCGCTTCTCTTCCTCGGTGAGGATCATCGAGCGGCGCTCGGCGCCCATCATCACCTTGTCTTTCGAAACCTCGAAGTCGTGCATGGTGACGACCTTGCGGTTTTGACGAGCGGCGAAAAGTGCAGCCTCGTTCGTGAGGTTGGCCAGATCGGCGCCCGAGAATCCCGGGGTGCCGCGTGCCAACACGCTCAAATCGACATCCTTGGCCAAGGGAATTTTACGAGTGTGAACTCGCAGAATCCCTTCGCGGCCACGGACATCGGGCCGCGCTACAACGACGCGCCTGTCAAAACGGCCCGGCCGCAGCAGCGCGGGGTCGAGAACGTCGGGGCGGTTGGTGGCGGCCATCAGGATGACGCCTTCGTTGGCGTCGAAACCGTCCATCTCGACCAGTAGTTGGTTCAAGGTTTGCTCGCGCTCGTCGTGTCCGCCGCCGAGGCCTGCGCCGCGATGACGTCCGACAGCATCGATCTCGTCAATGAAGATGATGCAGGGAGCGGATTTCTTGCCTTGCTCGAACAGGTCGCGGACGCGGCTTGCGCCGACGCCGACGAACATCTCAACGAAGTCTGAGCCGGAGATCGAGAAGAACGGAACGTTCGCCTCGCCTGCCACGGCTCTAGCCAATAGGGTTTTGCCGGTGCCGGGGGAACCGACGAGCAGCACACCCTTCGGAATACGTCCGCCCAGCTTCTGAAACTTTTGGGGTTCGCGCAGGAACTCGATGATTTCGTGAAGCTCTTCTTTGGCTTCATCGACTCCCGAGACGTCCTTGAAGGTGACTTTCTTCTGCTGGCTGGTCAGCAGCCGAGCGCGGCTCTTGCCGAAGCTCAAGGCTTTGTTGCCGCCCGCCTGCATCTGGCGCATCATAAACACCCAGAAGACGATCACCAAGAGGATTGGCGAGAAGGTGACCAACGCCGACAACCAAGTCGGACTCGTCGACGCCTCGATCTCGACGGTGACGTTATGCTCGTTGAGTAAATCGTAGATGCTAGAGTAGTTCGGGGGCAGGATGACAGTGAAGTTCTGGCCGCTATTCAGCTTGCCTTCAGCTTCTTCCCCGTTCTTGATCGTCACAGAAGCGACGTTGTCCCCAATCACTTCCTCACGGAACGTCGAGAAGTTGTAAGGTTTGACTTCCTGGCTTGCGCCGCTCTGGACTACCTGCCACAGCAGGACGACGGTAGCCAAAATGACGATCCAGAAAACTGCAGTCTTGACGGTCGAATTCACAGTACTTGTTCCTTGCAGAAGGTTCCCACACAGAACCTTTCACTGTTTATAGACGCTTTGGGCATGCACTTCGATTCGGCGAATTTCCTTTCCGTCGCCAGCGATTTACCTTAGTCTCCGACCCGACAGCGACGGAAAACCCTAGCCGCCGCAACGGTGGACGCGCACGACTCCTGTTCAGGCCGCTGACCTTATCGCTCTTATCGACGCCTTCACAGCCAGACTCTTCCCCAGTTCGCCGTTTCGCAAATACAACACGGCAGGGCGCTTATCCCGGCTCAGAAGGTTCCGATTCTGGTTATTATAGCCCCCCAGTCGTAGAACCGGTCGTAAACCTACGACTCCAACGGAGGCCCCAGTAGAAACCGACCCCGAGCAAGAAGCCGAACAACAGCCACGAGCCGATGACCAGAGGGATCGGCAAGAAGTAGATCAAGGCCGATAGCCAAGCGGGACTTCTCGAAGCTGTGATCTCGACCGCGACGCCGTGAGCGTAGAGCAGGTCGTAAATGGACGAGTCGTTCGGCGGCAGGGAGACGGTGAACGGCGCTCCGCTCTTGAGCATGCCTTTGGCTTCGGAGTCTCGCGATATCGTGACCGTCCTGACGTTGTCGTTGAGAACCTCTTGTTGGAACGCCGGGAAGCTATGGGTGGAGACTCCAGCTTCCTTTGATCCTCGCGCGCCGAACCAGAACAGGGTTGTAGCCGCCAGCAGTCCGCACGCGGCCAACAGCTTTTTCCGCGTCATCGCCAGATCCTCCTCGCGTCCGTCCAATCTTCGATGCGGCGAATCTCGCGCCCGTCGACGGCGATCTCCTTCACTTCGACCGCTACAGGGGTCGCTTCATTAACAGCGAACGCCTTCGATGCGCCAAAGCCCCGGCTCCAGACCACCACCGGCTCCTGCTCTGAAAACCCCGCTAAAACCGGCCAGCGCTCGCGATCCCAGACGGGTACTCGGGAGCTACGGAACAACTTTCGCATTGACCGCTCGGGGTCGCCGGCCAGGCGGTCTCCAGGCTGCCACGCTCGTAAGTGTAAGGAAGAAAGCTTGTTGTAGTCGAGAAGATTCCGGCCCGCGGGAGCATTGCCGCTCGCCGCGAATTGCAGCAAGACCCGTGAACGGCCGTCCGGGGCAGCCAAATCGCCGGGAGCGCAAGCTTTGACCGGGGTGACGGGCTGTTCCTGCGATTCCTGACGGAGCAGCAGGATGTCGCAGGAACGTTGCGCAGTCAGACCGGGCAAATTTGCCTGTTTGGGGCCGTTGGACTGAATCATAGCGGCGACTTGTTCGAGCGCCTGGGCGTCGAACTGGCGTCCAGGAGCTTTGGACTGGCGGGCCAGCCGCTCGAGACAACGATGGAGGACGGCTGGATGGAGGGCTCGGGCTGCGAGGCAGTCGATCTCCACGCTGCCGGAGTCGTGAACGGAGGCCAGGGACTCCAGCGCCTCGGCAACCGCGTCGTCCCAGTAGGACTCTTCAGCGGCAGCTTGGTCGCCCAGCCGGGCCAATGCCTGCTCGACCTGCGGATTCCATTCCGAGCGCAGCTGCGGCAGTAGGTCGCTGCGCAGGCGATTGCGGGAGAAGCGCAGGTCGCTGTTGGAGGAATCTTCGCGCCAGACCGATCCCCGTCGCTGGAGCCACTTGATGACCTCGCCGCGGCTGACGTCGATCAGCGGCCTGACGATGCCGGGTTGGCGAACGGGCCGCACCCCTGCCAGCCCGGCGACGCTGGTGCCGCGCAGCACCCGAAACAGCACCGTCTCGGCCTGGTCGGAGCGAGTATGTCCGGTGGCGATGCGCTCGAAGGTCCCCTGCCCGAGCAGCCGCTCGAAGAAGGCGTAGCGCGCCCGCCGCGCCGCCGCTTCGAGATTCTCGCCGTCCGTCTCGCCGGTAATGGCCGCGTCACACTCGAAGGGCAGACCGAGGGTCTCGGCGCGCTCGCGGACAAAAGCCTCGTCCGCGTCGGACTCCGCACCCCTGAGCCGATGGTTGAAGTGCGTGACCCCGAGACGGATGCCGAGCCGCTCCGCGAGTTCGACAAGAGCTTCGAGCAGCGCCAACGAGTCTGGACCGCCAGACACGGCGACGCCCCAACATTGGCCTGACTGAGCCATCCGATGGCGTTCGATCGCACCTAGAACTCTGGCGAGCACGGCGCCTTCATTGTAGGGCGGACGCTCAGGCGGGATTGACGATGGCGATCTCGGTCTCCACCGGCTGGTCATAGTCGACTCCTTCGACGTCGAAGCCGAAGAGTTGATTGAAGGCCAACTGGAATCCGCCGAAGTCGGAGATTTCGCGCAAATTCTCGGTGGTGACCTGCGGCCACAGGGCGGCGACTTCTTGCTGCACGTCTTCTCGGAGTTCGAGGTCGTCGAGACGGATCAGCCGCTCGGCGTCGGTCTGCGGGACTTTGCCGTCGGCCAGATGGTCGAGGCACAGACGGCGCATTTGCTCGATGCAGTCTTCGTGCAGGCCCTTGGTTTTCATCACCTTAAACAGCAGGCTGATGTAGAGCGGCAACACCGGGATTGCCGACGAAGCTTGGGTAACAACCGCCTTATTAACCGCGACCCAAGCGTCGCCGCCGACAGCGGTCTGTAGTCGTTCAGATAGCTTTCTCGCCGTTGCTTCGAGGTCCTTCTTGGCGGCCCCGATCGTGCCGGCGCGATACATTGGCCAGGTGAGTTCCGGGCCCAGGTAGGAGTAGGCGAGCGTGCGCGCTCCGGAGGCCAGCAGATCCTCTGCCAGCAGTTTGTCGATCCACCAGGTCCAGTCTTCGCCGCCCATGACCTTAACCGTCGCCGCGGCTTCTTCCTCGCTCGCGGGATCGATGGTTGCTTCGCCGACTTGGCCTGTCGAGAGATCAATCGAGCGGTTGACGTAGGGTTCGCCCAGGGTCTTGAGCACCGAGGAGTGCGTGACACCCGTACGCGGATCGGTGCGCTTGGGCGAAGCAAGGCTGTAGATCACGATGTCGACCTGGCCCAATGCGCTGCGAATGCGCTCGGCGGTTTGGGACTTCACATCGTCGGAGAAGGCGTCGCCGTTAATTCCGTAAGCCCACAGACCTTCTTTCGCGGCCCGCGTTTGCATCGCGGCGGTGTTGTAAAAGCCTGCCGTTGCCGTCTTCTTGCCCGCCGGCTCGCGTTCGTAATAAACGCCCAGAGTTTTTGCGCCGAATCCCCAGGCGAGCGCGATACGGGAGGACAAACCATAGCCGGTCGATGCACCGATCACTAACGCGCGCTTCGGGCCCGAAGCGCCCTTCAGCGGCGATTCCGTCACCGCTTGAATCTGGCGGTCCACGACGGCTGCGCAGCCGGTAGGATGCGCATTGGTGCAGATGAATCCTCGCGAACGTTGGTGCACGACTTGTTCGGACATGAGAGCCGAGAATAGCAAGTACGAACGCATCTCGTCTGCGGCTGAACAGCTTGACAGCGTCCGCGCCCATTTGGTCGAATTCTGAGTTGGCCCCGCGTTGGGCCAGTTTGCCAAGGCGCATCCGGCAGTTGACGGAAGGAGTAGCGCCGATCGGCAGATCGTCCCCGCAGCCGATCGGCAGTCCCCACTTTAACCGACGACGACTTCGGTTGATTACCGAGTTGAGGACGACAGGTTGACGGCACGCGCCGTTCGTTCCCATTGCGTCCGCGATAGATGGGGCCGATTAGGCGATAAGCTGGATTCGTTGGAACCGAGTGGTTCTCGAAAGGGAAAGGACAAGAGTGAATACGTATGTTGACCTCCGTCGAAGCTAAGATCGCCTACTTCTCGATGGAGGTTGCGCTTGACCCGAATGTCCCAACCTATAGCGGCGGACTGGGAATTCTGGCGGGCGACACGCTCCGCGCCGCTGCCGATTTAGGCGTTCCGATGGTGGGCATGACCTTGCTCTACCGCAAGGGCTACTTCAAACAGTCGCTGAGCGACACGGGGCGGCAAACGGAGACGCCCATCGTTTGGGATCCAGCGGACAAGCTGGAACTCCTCGACCCGATTGCGACGGTCACCATTCAGGGCCGTCCGGTTCACATTCGCTGCTGGCGCTTCACCATTACGGGCGTCAATGGACACGTTGTTCCGGTGTATCTGCTGGATACGAGCGCGGCGACCAATACCAAAGAAGATCAAGCGATCACCGATTTTCTTTACGGCGGCGACGAGAAGTACCGGTTGATTCAGGAAGTAGTTTTGGGCGTGGGCGGCGTGGAGATGCTGTCGAAGCTGAACCACCGCGACATCGAAAGCTATCACATGAACGAGGGCCACTCGGCATTGCTGGCGCTGCGTTTGGCCGAGCGGCTGCTGGCGAAAAACGGACACGCGTTCCCGAATACGGAAGACGTGGCCTCGGTTCGCAGGCTATGTGTTTTCACCACGCACACGCCGGTGCCGGCGGGGCACGATCAGTTTCCGGGTTCGCTTGTGCGCGAAGTGTTAGGCGAGCATCGCTCCAAATTGCTCTTCTCGACGGGCTTCACTGGACGGGATCATCTGAACATGACCCATCTGGCTCTGCATCACTCGAATTACGTGAACGGCGTGGCGATGAAGCACGGCGAAGTGTCCCGGGAGATGTTTCCCGAGTACCGGGTGAAGGCTTTGACCAACGGAGTGCATGCAGGCACTTGGACGTCGCCCGAAATGGCCCAGCTTTTCGACCGCGACGTGCCCGAGTGGCGACACGACAACGTCTATCTGCGCTACGCAATCTCCATCCCGCTTGAGCGCATTCGAGAAGCGCACAAGGCCGCGAAAAAGTCGCTTTTAGCGGCAATCAAAGCGCAACTGGGCGTGACGCTCGACCCAAGCGCCTATACCGTGGGCTTTGCCCGGCGGGCGACCGGTTACAAGCGCGCTGGTTTGTTCATGAGCGAACCGGACAGGCTGCGCAAGATCGCCAAGAACGCGGGCCCCATTCAAATCGTCTACGGAGGCAAAGCTCATCCGAAGGATGAAGAAGGCAAGCGCAACATCGAACAGATCTATGCTAGTGCGAAGGGACTCAAAGATGCCGTCAAACTGGTTTACCTGCCGAACTATGACTGGCGCTGGGGCGCCTTAATCACTTCGGGCGTTGACTTGTGGTTGAATACGCCGATCGTGACCCGCGAAGCCTCCGGCACCAGCGGCATGAAAGCCGCGCTGAACGGCGTCCCGAGCCTCAGTACGTTGGACGGCTGGTGGATCGAAGGTCACCTCGAAGGGCTCACCGGTTGGTCCATCGAAGGCGAGAGCGACCTCGCTGAAGCGGACTCGATGTACACCAAGCTGGAGAAGGTCATCCTGCCGATGTACTACAAGAAGCCGCTGGAGTACGCCGTTGTGATGAGGAATGCGATCGCCCTGAACGGTTCGTTCTTCAATACCCAGAGAATGCTCCTGCAGTACGTTTTCAACGCATACTCCGGGCGCGGCCCCAAGATCTTCTAGTCGGCGCGTCCGGGCAAGCGGGCTTGGGCGACTGCGGGGCGAGCGGATTGGGGCAACTGTGCCGCCTTGGGCAGCAGGGCGACAGCCCTGAGGACGACGGGGTCGAGTTCCGCATCGGCCTTGGCGCCTTCGTCCACATGCACGGCGGCAGTATAGACTGCCTGCTTCGTTTTCCGCCGCAGGAATGGTTCGGCGCGGCGAAAGTCTGCGTCGGTCGTCGCGACGGCGAGTTGTGCGGCGAAATTCCGAAACTGCCCGAGCGCTTTCGCGTCGAGATCCCAATGGGGCGGCAGCTTGTCCACACCGCGCAACAAGCGGCTGGCGAAGCGATCGAAGGCGCGCACGTTGATCAGATCACGCTCGAAGTAGCCGACGAGTTCCGGATCGATGTGTACGTCAGGCGTGATGCCGGAGCCGCTGTAGACGACGCGTCCAGCGTCGGTGAGGTGTGCGTCGGAGCGGTCCGGCTGGAAAGTTGCCGCGCAGGGATTAGCATAGTACTCGCCCAGCGTAACGTCGTCGTAGTGCCGCTGGATCAGACGTCCGCTTGGCGTGTAGTAACGCGCGGTAGTCAGCACCATGCCGGCCGATTGCGGCAACTGCAAGACGCTCTGCACCAGTCCTTTGCCGAAGGTGTTCGATCCCACGATCAGCGCGCGGTCGTGATCTTGCAGCGCCCCGGCGACGATCTCGGCAGCAGAGGCCGAGCGGCAATCTACCAATACGGTCATCGGATAGGCCCGATTGTCGGCGCGCGGTTCGGCATAGTAGCGGCGTTCGCGCGAGGCGCGGCCACGATGAGAGACGACGAGAGCGCCTTCTTCTAAGAACTGGCCCGCGACGTGGACGCCCGCCGTCAGCAGTCCGCCGTGGTTGTCGCGAAGGTCGAGAACCAGGCCTTCCAGACCCGCTTCGTTTAACTTCTTCAGCGCCGCATCGAACTCATCGGCGGTCGTCTCGCCGAACGAGGTGATTTGAATGAAGCCAATACCCGGCTTGACCAAAAAGGCCAGCGGAACCGTGGGCCGCGGGATCGTATCGCGATCAACGTCGAGTTCGACTAGGTCGTGCCGGCCCTCTCGTTCGAGGCCCAACCGAACCGCCGTCCCGCGCAGGCCGCGAACCAGATCGACGACTTCGTCCAGCGTGCGTCCTTTTGTCGTCTTCCCGTCCACGGTTCGAAGCACGTCGCCAGGCCGAACTCCGGCCTTAAAGGCGGGCGTGCCGGGGAACGGGTGTTCGACGATGGGGGCGCCTTCGAACATCGCGATTTGCATGCCGACGCCTGCGTAAGTGCCCGCTTGCTCTTCGCGCAAGCGGATGAAGGGCGTAGGTTCAAAGAATTGCGAATGCGGATCGAGACTGGCGAGCATCTGCGGGATGGCGCCCTTCATCATCGCCGACTCCAGGTTCGACGCGTCAGCCGACGATGCTTCGACGGCCGAGACGACGGCTTCGAACTGGGCGATTTCGCTGCCGATGTCCTCGGTGGGGACAACTCTGCCGGCACGGCTGAGCGAGTCAGAAAAATGTGAACCCGCTAAGGCCCCCAGCAGGACCACGAGGGCGACTATGCTCAGCGCCCTGCCGCTCGATGCGAGACGGAATCCGCAGTCCCATGGTCAGTAGTAGTATACGGGCGAAATCGGCCTTTCGGTTCCAAGTCCGGAGCTCTGAACCCAAATCAAGCCTTCCTAGGACGAGAGGCATACGACTCTGCATCGAATGGCATACGCCTTCGACATATGGCCAGATAAGTACTTTAGTTCCAAGTAGATATTAGATAACGGATCTATTGAGTCGGTACCCTGCGGCGCCTCATACTAGCCGCGTGAATCTTCAGTGGCGGAATATTCTAGACCTCGTTCGGGGAGTCCCTTTACCGGTTGCGCCCCCGCCCAACCAGCGGGCTGACTTGAGAATATCCTCGAATATTCCGGTTGAAGTTCGTTGGGAAGATGACGGCCAGGAGCACTGCGAGCCGGGCGTGATCGAAGACGTCTCGGAGAAAGGACTCTCGGTACTCACTCAGGCTCCCCTACCGGTTGGCCTGACGGTGTGGATCACCGGCCGCTCGGTCGAGGCTCGTAAGGCTGTCGTGCGCTATCGCCGGGAGACCGAAGGCGGCTTCATCCAGGGTCTTCGCTCCGTGGTCAAAGAACGCCGGCGCTCGGACCGTCAGGTTTCGGTCGGCGAAGGCTGGATTCGTTTCGCCGGTCCTAAGGGCGAAACGGTGTCGGCGGAAGCTACCGTGTTGAACGTCACCGACAGCGGGATGCAGTTGCGCACATCCGTCGAGGCCCCTCGCGACACATTTGTGCGTGTTTCGGGCCGCTCGCTCGATTGCGAGGGAAGCGTCCGCTACTGCCGGGTCGAGGACGAGGAATACGTTCTAGGCGTACAGTTTGTTCACGCGCCGTCCCCGCACATGATCGTTCGAGACCAGCAGTAGGCCGGTCTGCGATTGGGTTCCGCGGCAGTCTAATGTCTCTCACCTATTGGTGAGCCTCGATAGCCCAGCGGATACTAATCCACATGAGGATGAAAATCTCCAGCTTTCTTGGTTGGGGAGGAAAACGCGATAACCCGGACGAGCGCCGAAAGGAACCTCGTTATGCAGCTGAAGGGCCGATGAAGGCCTACTGGTGCGTGGACGGCGGATTTACGTCGACGCGCGGGCGGCTACGCGACGCGGGCGAAGGCGGCTCGGGCATTGGCTTCACGCTGTCGGACCAGATCCCGGTGGGCACTGCGGCCTGGATAACGACCAGCGAGGGCGAGACCTTCGGCGGCATCGTGCGCCACTCAGACGCCAAGGATGGCGGCTATCGGACTGGCGCGAGACTCGATCTCGAATCCAAGGTTGTTGAGGGCTGGGGTGGGGTCCAACTGCGCTGGATCGGCGAAGAGGAACTGATGCACGTTGCTTCGGCCTCCTTGCGCAACGGCAACGAGGGCATGCTGGAAGTGAATTGCGCCGAGGCCGCGCCTATCGGCGTGCTGCTGCTCATCACTGGCCCCGAGGTGAGCTGCCTGTGCTTCGTCAAGGCGTGTGAGCCTTACGGCAAGAGATTTCTGTTGGAAGTCGAAACGGCGGCGGACGCGACGAAGCAGCCGCGGGCGAACGCAGCTTAAGAGCCGGAATCTCGTTTGTAGCCCAGGTGCAGGCAGGATATCCCCCCGGTTAGCCGACGGAAACGGACTCTCTCCAATCCCGCCCGTTTCATCTCTTCCGCCAATTCGTCAGGACTAAAGAAGCGCTCGACCGAGCGTTGCAGGTAGGAGTACGCGTCTCCCGCCCCTGACATCGCATTGCCGATTTTGGGCAGTACGTTGCGGAAATACCAGTCGAAGATAGGCCCCCACAGGCGGTTGGGAGGTTGGGAACATTCCAGGATGGCCAGGCAGCCGCCGGGCCGGAGCAGGCGATGTAGCTCTACCACACCGCGGCGATAGTTAGCGAAATTGCGGAAGCCGAAGGCGATCGTAATCACGTCGTAGGAGTTATCGGCGGCGGGGAAGCGCAGCCCGTCCGCCTCGATCAACCGGACAGCGCGGCCTTTGCGCATGAGCTTGTCTTGCGCGGCCGTCAGCATGGGCCGCGAGAAGTCGCTGCCGATCGTCCCGGTGCGCCTGGCGCCGGCGCGCCGGTCTCGTTCCTTCTCAAGGGCCACGATGACGTCTCCCGTCCCGCAACACAGGTCTAGGACTTGAGCGTCGGGCCGGTCGAGGTACTCCCGCACCGAGGCTACTAGGACGTTGCGCCAGTAGACATCTACGCGGCCCGAGAGCAGCCGATTGAGCAGGTCGTAGCGCGGCGCGACGCGCCCGAACATTTCGCGGATATTGCGGGATGCGGCTTCTTCATCGCCGGGGCTCACGCCGACTGGGGTCGAGCCGAGGCTCATCGCGCCGCCGCCGGAGTGGCCACCGCTTCGAAGGCCGCTTGCGTGGCCGCGAGGACTCTGTCGGCCGGCGGATTGACGATGACTTCGACCTTGCCGATGGCCGTGGGCAGGACGAAATGCACCTTGCCGCCGATGGTCTTCTTGTCGCCGTGGATGCGGGCGGCAACCGCCTGCGGATCGACTCCGGCCAAGTCGGGCAGCGGGCCGTAGTTCAGGATGAGCTGTTCGGCGCGGGCGCGGTCCGCGGCAGAAAACATGCCCAGCGATTCGGCCAAGCGGCCGGCGGCGATCATACCCCAGCCGACGGCTTCGCCGTGCAGCAGCCGTTTGATAGCCGGTCTCGGCCTCGAGTCCGTGGCCGAGCGTGTGGCCGTAGTTGAGAATGCGCCGCAGCCCGGACTCGCGCTCGTCTTCGGAGACGACGGAGGCCTTGATGCGGACGGAGTCGGCGACGATCTTCTCAAGCACGGTCGGTTCGCGGGCGATCACGGCGTCGCGCTGACCTTCTAGCACTGCGAACAATTCCGGGCTCCAGATGATGCCGTGCTTGATCACCTCGAACAGGCCGGCGCGGTATTCCTGGGCGGGCAGGGTCGCCAGCGTTTGCGGATCGATCAAGACGAGCAAAGGCTGGTGGAAGGCTCCGACAAGGTTCTTGCCGCTGGAGAGGTTGACGCCGGTCTTGCCGCCGACCGAAGCGTCGACTTGCGCCAACAGCGTGGTCGGTATCTGCACGAACGAGATGCCGCGCATATAGCTGGCGGCGACGAAGCCGCCGAGGTCACCGACGATGCCGCCGCCAAAGGTGACGACCACGGCACTGCGATCGGCGCCGGCACGGTGCATCTCGTCGGCAAGCTCTTCTACCGCGGCCAGCCGCTTGCGCTCCTCGCCGAGGCGAATGGGCAGTAGAGTCGGGTTCAGAACGGCGAGGCTGCGCTCCAGGCGATCGCCGAGCGCGCCGAGCGCGCCTTCATCGGCGATGACGAAGATACGTCGGCTGCCGGCGACGGCCTGGATTTCTTCGGCCGCCCGTTCGATACATCCGCCCGACACGACAACGTCGTACGAGGACGATGCCGCATTCACTCGAATCCGCTGCATAACTCCTCTTGTAACACGCCCGCCAAGCCTGGCGGCTGCGGCGGGCGTGGAGGGAAGGGCGCTGGGGTCAGACCTAGGCCTGCGATATGGCCAGGGCCTGATCGAGATCCCAGAGAATATCGTCGAGATCCTCAAGGCCCACTGACAGGCGAATCATATCGGGCGTGACGCCCGCCGCTGCCTGATCGGCTTCCGGCAATTGCTGGTGAGTCGATGAAGACGGGTGGATCACCAGGCTCTTGGCATCGCCGACGTTGGCCAGATGCGAGAAGACCTGCAAGTTATCGATGAACTTCTTGCCCGCTTCGTAGCCGCCCTTGATGCCGAAGGTGAACACGGCGCCTGCCCCCTTGGGCAGATACTTCTTTGCGAGCGAGTGGTAAGGGCTCGATGCGAGGCTAGCGTGCTGCACCCAAGTGACGGCAGCGTGGCTTTCGAGGTGCTTGGCGACGGCTTGGGCATTGGCGCAATGGCGCTCCATGCGCATCGGCAGCGTTTCGAGGCCTTGCAGGAAGAGGAACGAGTTCATCGGAGTTTGGCAAGGACCCAAGTCGCGCAAACCTTCGACGCGGGTCTTGATAATGAAGGCGATCGGACCGAAGACCTCGGCGAACTTCATGCCGTGGTAGCCGGGGCTGGGCTCGGTGATCTGCGGGAACTTGTCGCTGGCCGCCCAGTCGAACTTGCCCGAATCCACAATCATGCCGCCGATGGCCGTGCCATGCCCGCCGATGAACTTGGTCGTCGAGTGGACGACGATGTCGGCGCCGTGCTCGATGGGTCGGCACAGATAGGGCGAGGCGAAAGTGTTGTCGACGATCAGCGGCACTCCGGCTTCGTGGGCGATCTTGGCGATGGCCTCGATATCGACCACGTTCATGCGCGGATTGGAGATGGTCTCGACGTATACGCACTTCGTCTTGGGCGTAATCGCCTTGCGGAAGTTTTCCGGATCGTCAGGATTGACGAAGATCGCATTGAATCCGAAGCGGCGGAAGGTCGTGTCGAACTGCGTGTACGTGCCGCCGTAAAGCGTGGCGGACGTCACGAAGTCGTCACCGGATTGGCACAGACCGGAGATGGTCAAGAACTGTGCCGCCTGACCCGAGCTGGTCGCGAGCCCGGCCACTCCGCCCTCTAACGACGCGACGCGTTGTTCGAACACGTCGGTGGTCGGATTCATGATCCGGGTGTAGATATTCCCGAATTTTTGGAGCGCAAAGAGTTCCGCGGCGTCGTCCGAATCTTCGAAAGTGAAGGACGTCGTCTGGTAGATTGGCACGGCGCGGGCTCTGGTCGCCGAGTCCGGCGTTTGTCCGGCATGCAGGCAGCGGGTGTTGAACCCTAATACGCGTTCGGGGGCGGTGTTTTCTTCAGCCATAACTCGCAAAGGTTATCACACCCTCGCCAGCGCGAGGGCTGGGCCGGTCTGAGGCCGGATTTGGCCTGCGGGTGACGGGGAATTGAGGTGGCCTCATAGGCTAGAGTGGGACGAATTTGCCGGCTTCTCCGCTGCGGACTAACGCGTAGCGATAAAGGACAGGAGAGACGACTTCATTGACCGCCACGACTCCAAAGACCAGCGCTGCGGCCTCTTGCCCCAGAGTGGGGAACGTCTTCGCTAGGAGCATTGCCAACGCCAGCGCCAACCCGGCCTGCGGCAAGAGTCCGAAACCCGCGTAACGCTGCACCGCCGGCGAGGCGGAGGCGGCGCGCGCGGCGACCGCCGTGCCGCCGATCAGAACGGCGGCGCGGACGGTCAACAGCACGCTGACCGGCACGATGAGCGGCGGCAAGACGTCGATATGCACGCCCGCACCTGCGAGCGCGAAGAAGATCACATAGATGGGCATCGAGGCGGACTGAATCTCATTCAAGAGCCGCTCGCCGTGGCTCGTGAAGTTGCGGACAAAGATCCCGGCGGCGAGGGCCAACAAGAGCGGGTCGAGATGCGCGCGCTGGCCGACTTCGGCGACGACGAAGCCGACCAGCACCATCGTTAAAGCCGTTCCGGCACGCACGAATCGTAAATAGGCGGCAATCAAGACGCCGGTCAGGACTCCGAAGACGAGTGAGCCGTCCGATCTCCCAAATGAGTAAGTTGACCGGATTCGAGTTGCTCATTTCCTCGATGCCAAGGACCCCTCGCGCGAGGGCCGATGCGAGCGCGAAAAAAAGAATAACGACGAGGTCCGAGATGACGACGACGCCGAGCACCGTACGGGTGACGTCGCCTTCGGCCTGTAACTCGTCGCGTAGGGCCACCACGACGGCGGGAGACTGAGCTGCCAGCATGACGCCGATGGTCAACGAAACGGCGGCGGCTTCAAGCGGAGCGAGCGAGGCCAGAAAGGGCAAGCGATCGGAGAGCAGGAAGACTGCCCCCGAGACGCAAACCATGGCGCCCACAACAGCGATCCCGGTGATCGAGCCGATGGACCGGAATAACGGGCGCATCGAACGCAAGTCCGTCTCGGCGCCGGCGGTTAAGGCAATCAACGAGATGGCGATTCCGCTGAATAGCTCGAGTCGCACCACCATTTCGTTCGAAACCAGCCCCAGAGCGTACGGGCCGACCACGATGCCGGCGATCAAGTATCCCGTGAGCCGGGGCAGCTTGAGGTCACGAAAGATGCTGCCCGCCAGGAAGGCGATCAGCAGTAAGAAACCTCCGGCTAGGGCCACGCCGCTGGTTTGATCGCTCAGTCGTCGATCCGCCGAGAACGACCGGGCGGCATCCATGAGGAAGCACGACGGCAAGAGGGGAGGCGGAGAAGACTTGGCGCATGGGCGGATCGGGGCTAACCGTCAGTGTGACTTGGGAACACCTAGCCTTTGCAGAGCAGATGCAACTCGTGCAGGCCGATTTCGCGGAACGGCTTCTGAACATCGCCGCGCCGTAGTTCGAGATTCACAAAGCCGAAGGAGCCGAGCAGACTTCCGACGGTCGTGACGCCCAGCGGTTGCAGTTTCTCCGAGAGGTCTTGAGCCATCGTCACCGTCGAACCGCTGCGCAGAGCGATGGGCCGCATTTGGTAAAAGACGATGCTGCTGGGCTTGCCGGCAAGATCGCAGATCACCTTGTCGGCAAGAGCAGGCGCGGTTGGGAAACGCAGCGCGAAGGTCGTGCTGGCATCGCCGTCGCACAGCAGTTCGACGTTCTCGGGGAGCACTGGGACGTCGGTGGCGCGCTTCGACATCAGACGAATTTGCGCACACAGAGCTTCGCGCCCGGCGTAGTCGGCCCCGACCGAGACGCGGTCGATGACGACCGACTCGTGGCCGCCTCGCAACTCGCTAGGCCGCTGAGCCGACAGCGAAACCGCACAGATGGCGCTGAGGCCGATGAGCGTAATATGCTTCATCACGGGATTAGTCTAGCGGTTGCGGTTACTCATTGAGAGCGAAGGCCAAGATGTTCGAACCGGAGGCGACCGCGAAGTACTGCTTGCCGTCTAACATGTAGGTGATCGGCGATGCTTTCCAAAGCGTGTTCGTGGGGAAGCTCCACAGCATGCGGCCGTCCTCGGCATCCACGGCCATCAGCGAACCGGAGTCTTCTCCGAAGACGACGATGCCGCCTGCCGTCGATAGCACGCCGCCCCAACTATTGGCCGGGCCGATTTGCGGGAGTTCCCACATGATTTCGCCGTCCTGGATGTCGATGGCGCGCAGGATTTTTCTCGGTGTCCCGCCAGGAACAGGACTGGTGGAGCCGGCATAGTAAGAGCGCCCCGCCTGCCACTGCTCTTCGCGGGAGCGGAAGATGTTGCACTTCTCTAGCGTCTGCACGTAGTAATAGCCCGTGTGGGGGCTGTAGGAAGTGGCGAACCAGTTGGTCGCGCCTTCGACAGCGGGGCAAACTTCAACGCCATCGGGAGTCGGCGTTTGATTAGGGTTCAAAATGGGGCGGCCCTTCTCGTCTAGCCCGCTGGCCCAGGTGAGCTTTTCGACGAACGGCTCGCCAAGCAGAAACTCGCCGGTGACGCGATCTAGAACGTAGAAGAAACCGTTGCGGTTGGCATGCAGCAGCAGCTTGCGGTCCTCGTCGTTCCACTCGGCGTCAACCAAGACCGGCGGCTGCACGGAGTCCCAATCCCAAAGATCGTGCGGCGTGTATTGGAAGTACCACTTCATCGCGCCCGTCCTCGCGTCGAGCGCGAGGATCGAGTTTGAGTACAGGTTGTCGCCGGGACGGTACGAACCGTTGTAGTCGGGACCCGGATTGCCCACAGGCCAATAAATCAGATCGAGTTCCGGGTCGTAGGTTCCGGTAAACCACGTGGCGCTGGAGGGGTGCGAAAGATCGGGACCCCAAGTTTCAGAGCCCGGCTCGCCAGGCGCGGGAACGCTCCAAGTGCGCCAGACTTCCGCGCCGGTATCTTGCCGATAGGCGGCGATAAAACCGCGAGCGCCTTCGTCGCCGCCCGAAATGCCGGAGACGACGAAATCGCCCACGACGAGCGGCGCGGACGTGGCGCCGTAGTTCTGCCGCCAATCGGCCATCACCGAGTCCCACAGCAGATCGCCGGTAAATCGGTTCAAGGCCATCATGTGCGCGTGGTCGGTTATCAGGAATAACCGGTCACCCGCAACGGCTGCGCCGCGATTGATACCCGAGGCGGCATCACCCGCCAGGCCCTGCGTCCGCGGACGCGAATATCGCCAAAGTTGGCGGCCCGTGCCCGCATCGAGCGCGATGCACTCGTTGACGTTCGTGACGTACATCACGCCGTCGACGACCAGAGGCGTGGCCTGCAGCCGGCCGGCGCCGCTGACGTTGTAGACCCAGGCGGGCGCCAGCCGGCTGACGTTGGCCACGTTGATCTGATCGAGTTCGCTGTAGCGGTTGCCGCTGACGTCGCCGTGGTAGGTCGGCCAGTCGGACTGCGAAGTCACGCGGCGAAACTTGTTGCCGTCGGGACGCAGCAGCGCGATCTTGCCGTCCGCGGTGCGCAACTGCAGGTCGTTCAGACTCCGGCCGATCACTTCGCCCGACAGGCTTCCCCCGGTCGTGAGCGCAACCGAAAGCGACTCCGGCGCGCGCCTCGGGCCAGGCCGGAAGGTTCGAAGATAGGCGATCAGGCCGTTCAACTCGGCGTCACCGAGGGTAAATGCGGGCATGCCGCCGACCGGTTTGCCGCTGAGGATGGCATTGCCGATTTGAGCGTCGTCGAGAATGGCTAGGCGGCCGATGATATTCGGGCCCAGTTCGCCGCCTGCTCCGCCGTCGCCGTGACACGAGATGCAACGGCCTTGGTAGAGAGCGCGACCTTCGTCAATGCCTTGCGCCTGGACCGCCGCCGACAGTAAAAGCGCGGCGATAAGGGCGATGGCAGTTTTGAGCATGGGCTGCGAATTCTCGACGGAATCCGCTAGACAGTTTGGTTCCTCGCCGACGTGAACGCAACTGGGCTAGGATGGTCGCGATGCCGACCAAGACCGTTCTTTGCTTCGGGGATTCGAATACCTGGGGCCGTTCGCCCTTTGGCGTGGAGCGCCTTCCGCCCGAATCGCGCTGGCCTGTGGTGATGCAGAAAGAACTCGGCGACGGTTACGAAGTCGTCGTCGAGGGCCTCAACGCGAGGACCACCGTTTGGGAAGACCCCATCGAGGAAGGCCGCTGCGGCAAGACCTATCTGTTGCCCTGTTTAATGAGCCACGATCCGATCGATCTGGTCATTCTAATGCT
Organism: uncultured Acidobacteriota bacterium; assembly: GCA_963805925.1. Lineage (GTDB taxonomy): Bacteria > Acidobacteriota > Terriglobia > Bryobacterales > UBA6623 > CAMPKL01. The sequence goes on along the minus strand of CAWDWB010000007.1, from coordinate 233,857 downwards.
CGGTACGAACGACTTGAAGAAGCGCTTTTCCGTCTCGGCGTTCGACATCGGACGCAGTATCGGTTTGCTGCTCGACAAGGTACTCGCGAGCAAAACCGGTCCCGGCGGCACGGCGCCCAAGGTGTTGTTGATGTGCCCGCCGCCGTTAGCGAAGTTGACCGATTTCGCCGACATGTTCGAGGGCGCCCCAGAGAAATCGCGCCAGTTGCCCTCTTACTACCAGCAGCATGCTGAGCTGCGAGAGTGCCGCTTTTTCGACACCGGCACCTTGATTCGCTCGAGCGACGCGGACGGCATTCATTTCGAGCCCCAAGAACACAAAAAGCTGGGCGAACGGGTCGCCCAGCTGGTTCGTGAGATCGTTTGATCCGACGCTATTTGAAGATCTTGGTGTGGTTCTTCTTGGCCCATTCGTGGGCTTCTTTCGAGGCCGCCCACTGAATGGCGTTGTCAACTAGTACGGGGTAAATGGGGTTTTCCCAAGCCGTGTGGTTGTGCCCGAGCTGAATGTAGACCACCGGGCTGTTCTCCGACGCTTTGTACCATCCCGCTAGGTTGCTGTAGGGCCAGTTTGGATTGAGGTACTTCGTAGGGTCTTCGGGCTTGAAATCCGTGCGCAGCCAGGGGTGAACGGAATCCTCGAACCAGGCGCAGGCGTAGGCCTCGTCGGTGATATCGAAACCGTCGCCTAAGCCCTTCGACAGCGGCGTCGACTTGTCGACGACCGTGATGTGCTGCTTGGTGTTTCCGAAATAGCCGTGTTTGGGATGATCCACGCCGCGGATGGTGGTTGGGGCGTACCAGTCGCAAGCTCCGCCGATCACCTCAGAATACTCAGGCCAATGATGAGCCCAGCCGGAGGAGGAGTGGTGCAGGAAAACGAGTCCCTTGCCCTGCTTCACCAAGGCTTCGAAGTTCTTTTTTAGTTCCGGCGACGGCGACGGATATTCGCGATGCGACTTGCCGTCGGCGTCGGTGACCCGCGTGCCTGCGCCCGCCAAATCGTAGAACAGAATGACGTCGTACGGAGCGGCCATCTTGGGATCAAGAAAGACGTCCGCGGCCGGGTGCTCAACGTGTGTCCAGTAGATGTCGTCGCCGATCTTATCGAGCATGGTGAAGAACGGATCGCGCTCGAACTCGTGGCCCCTGGTGATGACCAGGACTTTGATCGGACCGCTGCCGCCTTGCGGCAGACGCCGGGGACGAGCGGCTTGTGCGGCCGGCTGAGCGGCTGGGTTCTGCGCCTCTGCCGAGGGCATCAAACCGAGCGTCAGCGCCGCGGCTGCGAGGCCAAGCATGCGGGACCAGGCCGCGATGCGAGGGAGGTGACGGTGAAAAGCTGTGTGCATGTTTTGAGTGGGATCCTGTACTGCGAATTGCCGGCAAAGCCAACGTTTAGCAGTATACCGCTGGGCGATTGAGCGGCCAGGGAGTCCGCCTTGACCACGGTACTGTATATCGCTAAGATTCATATTTAGTCTTAACTAAACTACAATTTATGAAAGCAAAACTAACATGTTTTGTGAGCCTCGCGATGCTATGCGCGTTGCTGGCGCCGCAGGCCAGCGCTCAGGCGACCGCCACCCTGTTCGGCCACGTGTTGGACCCAGGCGGCAGCGGCATCCCGGCAGCCGTCGTGACGCTGGCGAATGTGGCGACGGGTTTTGAGCGAACGGCTGAGACCGATGGGTCGGGTCTGTTTTCGGTTCGCAACATCCCGCTGCAAGGCTACGAGTTGGAGATCTCTTCTCCAGGCTTCAGCGCTCATCGCGAGGCGCTGTCGTTGCGCTCCAACGTACCGGTCGAAATGCTTGTAACGTTGGAGATTGCCGCCCAGAGCGAGACGCTAGAAGTCACCGCGATCGACCACGTCACGCTCATCGACACAGAGGCCACCGGTTCACGGGCGGAGTTGCATCTCAACGTCATCGAGAAGTTGCCGCTGCCCCCGGGCGCCCGCGGCATCGAAGCGATTCTGCTGACGATGCCCGGCTTTGCGGCCAACGCCAACGGCGCCATCCACCCGCGCGGCGCGCACAACCAGATGACCTACGTCATCGACGGCATGCCGATCTCAGACCAGTTCACCGGATCGTTCGCCACCTCGATCGACGCGAGTCTGGTGCAGTCGCTCGAACTGTTTACCGGCGACGTGCCCGCAGAGTACGGCAGCAAGGTATCCGGCGTCGCCAGTATCACCACGCGCTCGGGCTTCGACGGCGCGGGCAAGATGTTCGGCTTCGTGGAGGTCGGCGTCGGCGGCTTCGACGCAGGTAATACGGCATTGCAGGTGGGCGGTTCCCACGGACGCCTGGGCTATTTCGCCTCCGCATCGGCGGTCAAGAGCAACCGGTTTCTCGACAGCCCCTCGCTCGACAACCTACACAATGGCGGCAATTCCGAGCGCGCCTTCACGCGCTTGGACTTTCACATCAGCGACAAGGACTTCTTGCGGGCCAGCGCCATGAGCGGACGCTCGTCCTTCCAGTTGGCCAATCTGCGCTCGCAACATACCAACGGTCAGCAGCAAAGGCGCTTGTTACGCGACGCAGCCCTCTCCCTGGGCTGGGTGCGTCTGTTGACTCCGACGACGACCTTCGATACGACAACGTCTTACCGCACGACGATCGCGCAGCTATTGCCAAGTGCGGGCGACACGCCGGTGACCGCATCCCTGGCGCGGCATCTTTTGACCTTCTCCACCTTCAATCGCTGGAATGTCGATGACGGCAGACATCACCTGCGGTTGGGCGTCGACTATCAACGCTTCCCGGTGAGCGAGAATTTCTTCTTCGGCATCACGAACCCCGACTTCAACCATCCCGCGTCGTCCAGCTTCAATCCCAACTTGGCGCCCTTCGACCTGACCCGTAAAGGCGACTGGTTCCGCTTTTCCGACAAGGGCGCGGGAAGCCTTTTCACGGTCTTCGCCCAGGATCGCCTGCGTACTGGACGTTTTCTCTTCAGCCTGGGCACACGTTACGACGCCTATCGATTCCTGGTGAAGGGCAATCAACTGCAGCCGCGTCTGGGGTTGGCCTATCGCATCGACGAGACAGGCATGGTGCTGCGAGCCTCCTACAACCGCAACTACCAGACGCCGCCCAACGAGAACCTTTTGTTGGCTAACTCCGAAGCGTCCGGAGCCCTGGCGCCGCCCGACGTACGGCGTTCTTTGAACGGCGGCGTGATCTTGACGCGGCCCCAGCGGCAGAACGTCTACGAGGTCGGCTTCGAGCAACGCATCGCGGGCATCGTCGGCTTGAGCGCCGCGTACTATCACAAGAATTCGAGCGACTTGCAGGACAACGACAACTTCCTCAACACCGGCGTCATCTTCCCCACCTCGCTGGCGCGTTCGCGCGTCAACGGCGTCGAAGCGAAGCTGACGATGCCGGAATGGAATGGCTGGTCCGGCTCCATGGGCGTGACCCGCTACCACGCCGTTGTGACGCCGCCGTTTACCGGCGGGCTCTTCCTGGGGTCGGCGGCGGTGGATACCTTGAGCGCCGGCCCGTTCATCATTGATCACGATCAGCCCTTATCGATCGCGAGCAACGTAACCTGGCGTCCGAATCGGCATTGGTGGACCAGTTGGCAGACACGCTATGACTCCGGGCTCGTCTCCAATCCATCCGACCCAGCCGATGTCGCCATCGACCCCGACTACCTCGATCAGCTGCCCTACGTGAACTTGACCGACGATCCGCCGCGCGTGAGGCCTCGGACGATCATCGATGCCGCAGTCGGCTATGAGTACTATTCCGGCGATCGCCGAACATGGGAGGTCGTCGCCCAGGTTTCCAATCTGACCGACAAGACCGCACTCTACAACTTTCAATCCGTATTTGTGGGGACGCGCGTCGTGCAACCACGTTCCTTCTCGATTAAAATTCGCCGTCACTGGTAGGCAAACCCGGGGCATAATAATCCGCATGCCGGGTTCCAAAGCTGTCGTCCTCATTGCCGTCGCCGCGCTCGCTGGTTGCACTCAAGCGCCGCCGCCTGAGCCAAGCGATCCATTCGCGGGTATGCAGTGGATCGACCTGACGCACGCCTACGACGCAGAGACGATTTTCTGGCCCACCGGCAAGCCCTTCAAACACATCCAAACCTCGTGGGGCGAGACGGAAGGCGGCTACTTTTACTCCGCCTATGACTTCGCCGTCAGCGAGCACGCCGGCACCCATATCGACGCGCCAATCCACTTCAGCGCCGGAGGAGCAACAGTGGATGAAATCCCGCTCAACAATTTGATCGGCCCTGCCGCTGTCATCGATGTCGTTGCCCAAGCCGACGCTGACCGCGACTACCTCGCCTCGGTCGAAGACCTCTCGAAGTACGAGGCGGAGTACGGCCAAGTCACGCCCGACGACGTCGTGTTGATCCGAACCGGCTGGTCATCCCGCTGGCCCAACACTTTGGAATATATGGGCGACGATCGGCCGGGCCACGCGGACGCGCTACACTTCCCCGGCATTGCCCCGGAACTGGCGGAAGTCCTGGCGCATCGGGGCGTGAAAGCCGTGGGCATCGACACGGCCAGCATTGACTACGGACCATCGAAGGATTTCCGGACGCACCAGATATTGATGGGCGCGGGCGTCACCGGTCTCGAAAACCTGATCGGGCTCGACGCACTGCCTGCGCGGGGTTCCTGGGTGCTGGCCATGCCCATGAAGATCGGCGCCGGTTCGGGGGCGCCGGCGCGCATCACGGCTCTTGTGGGGCGCTAGCCGCTCCTCCGGCTGGCTTTTTTGCGATGCTAGAACGCGGGAAGCGAGGTCTGTCCATGTTAAGAACACACTTATTCATCTTGACGTTGGCCACGAGTCTCATAGCGGCAGTCGGTTGCGGGGATTCTGACGCTACATCGAAAGCTCTCGATAAGACGATCGAGTCGGCCACGGAAAACGTCCAGAACGTGGCGGACGATACGGCCAATGCGCTCAGCAACGCCGCCGAAGATCTCGGCGATGTTGTGGAAGATGCCGCCCAAGAAGTCGGCAAGGCTATCGACAATGCGGGTCGGAAAGAGAGCAACGCTAAGTGAGCTGCCGCCGACGCTCCGGCTCGCGTGTTAGAATCCAGCCGGAACATGCCAATCACACGTCGCAAAGCCGTTCAAGCCGCTGCCGGGCTCGGCTTTTTGTCTGCGGCAGCAACTCCCGCCGGCGCCGAGGGCGCGGGCCGTCTTAAGCAGGCCGTCTGCAAGTGGTGCTACCGCAGCATGTCGGTCGAAGAACTTGCAGCGGAGGCCTCCAAGATGGGCATCGTCGGCATCGACCTGCTCAACGAAGACGAATGGCCGCTGCTGAAGAAATACGGCCTGATCTGCTCCATGGGCCAGGGGATCTGTCCGATCCCCGACGGTCTCAACCGCAAAGAGAACCACTCGCTCATTGAGGCGAATTTCCGCAAGCTATTGCCTGCCGCGAAGAAAGCCGGCGTGCCCAGCATGATCTGCTTCTCGGGCAACCGGCGCGGCATGTCCGACGCCGAAGCCTGGGACAACTGCACCTTGCTGCTGAAGAAAGTGACCCCGATGGCCGAAGACCTCGGAGTGACGATCCAGATGGAGTTGCTGAACTCCAAGGTCAATCACCCCGACTACCAGTGCGACAAGACCGCCTGGGGCGTCGAGCTGTGCAAGCGTGTTGACTCGCCGCGCTTCAAGCTGCTCTACGACATCTATCACATGCAAATCATGGAAGGTGACGTGATCCGCACGATCCGGGACAACTGGAAGTACCTGGGCCATTTCCACACTGGCGGCAACCCCGGTCGGCATGAAATCGACGAGACGCAAGAGTTGAACTACAACGCCATCGCCAAGGCCATCGCCGATATGGGATACGACGGTCACTTTGCGCACGAGTTTATTCCGGAGCGCGACCCGATGACGTCGCTGCGCCAGGCTGTCGAAACCTGCAAGGTTTAGTAGTAGAGTCGGCGGCAGCTCTTTCCGGCGCCGAATACGCGCCCAACGGTCTCGCCGGCAATCCACCAGCCGAACATCAGAAGTTGCAGCGGCAGCGTGACGATGAGCTTGTCCGCGATAGCGCCCCCGCGCCCAAAACCGCCGAGACCATCGCGCGAGCAGCACGAAGGGCAGCAGTGGGGCCACGGCGACGCGCAGCGACGCGAGCAACCAGCGACAGCTCCGCCGAACTCATCGCTCCATAGCAGCGTCCGTGATCGAAGCGCCGGAAAAGGTAGTCGCCGAAATCGATCGACTTGTCGAGTCCCACGATCATTTTGGGTTCAATCAGCAGTGTCTCGCCCAACCCAAGCAAGCGGTCATTGACGAACGTCTTCCACAGCTCAGGCGAGCGCGGCGCGTCTCCGTCGAACAGGGCCGATCTTTTGTACGAGACGTTGCAGCCCGGCAGCAACTCCATGCCTTGTTCCTCCATCGGCGGCAAGAACATCCCGTATTCGTTAATGTACAAGGCCCAGTCGAGCCATCCGCGCTTCGCCGCGCCGTCGAGATCGACCGGCCCGCCGATGGCCTGATTTGCATGTTCCCGGTGCGTTTCTCGGACCGCAGCTACCCAGTCGTTCGCTGGAATCGAATAAGGGTCGAGAATCGCGACGAGGTCACCGGTCGCCTTGAGCAGCGCCGCCGCGCGCAGCACGTGTAGAGCCGCCGGGTTCTGGCGGCTGATCAACTTAATTCGCGAGGCGTGCGCCGCCAGCTCTTCCGCCAACGCCGGATGCCCGCCGAAAGCAACGATCACCTGCACGTCGCGGTCCGCCTCCGCCAATAGGCTGTCCAGGCAGCGCTTGATCGGCGTGCCGGAACCATTGCCGGCGATAATGACGGAGAGCTGCATTAGTGGGCTGCGGCGATACGGTCCAGCTCCGAGAATACCTTGCCGGCGCGCCCCTGGTTCCAGCACATTGCATTCAAAGCAATCGCCATGCGCTGCCCCCTCCTCCGGTCGAGGACAGACCCTACCCAACGAAGATGAGCATCTACAGCGACGGCCATTGGTTGCGCGACAGCCGCGGCGCCGGCAAGGCCAACGGAACTGGAGAGAACTTATTCTTCTTCGGGGCGAGGGAAGCGTCGCCCGCTATCGGCGACTGGGCCAGTATAGGCAAAGACTCGATCAGAGCCGTCGACGCGGCGCCTGGTATCTCGACGTCAACGGAGACTTCGTCCACAACGGCCTCGATCCCATCCTCTTCTGGGGCGACGAAGGCGCCAACCGCGTCTTCATTCCGGGCAAGTGGCAATCGCCCGAAGCAGTAGCTAGGCGAGCAAGGCTTTCACGACGTTGCCGTGAACGTCTGTCAGTCGGAAATTCCGGCCTTGGAACTTGTAGGTCAGCTTGGTGTGGTCGACGCCTAAAGTGTGCAAGATCGTCGCGTGCAGGTCGTGAACGTGCACCGGGTTGTCCACGACGTTGTATGAATAGTCGTCCGTTTCGCCGTAACTGATGCCGGGCTTGATCCCGCCGCCTGCCATCCACACGGTGAAGCAGCGCGGATGATGATCGCGGCCGTAGTTGTCGGCCGTCAACTTGCCCTGGCTGTAGACAGTGCGGCCGAACTCGCCGCCCCACACGACCAGCGTGTCTTCCAACATGCCGCGCTGCTTGAGATCGGTGATCAGGCCCGCGCACGCCTGGTCTACGTCCTTCGCCTGCCCCGGAATCTGCTGCGGCAAATTCGTATGCTGGTCCCAACCGCGATGGAAGAGTTGAATGAAGCGCACATCCCGCTCAGCCAAGCGCCGGGCCAGCAAGCAATTCGCAGCAAACGTTCCCGGCTTGCGCGCGTCTTGGCCGTAGAGTTCAAACGTCCGGTCAGGTTCCGAAGAAAGATCCGTCAGGTCCGGCACGGACGACTGCATGCGGTAAGCCATCTCGTACTGCGCGATGCGCGTCGAGATCTCCGGATCGCCGAACTCCTGCAACTGCAGTTGGTTCAGTCGCCCCACATCGTCAATAAACCGCCGACGCGCCTGGGTACTGAAACCTTCCGGGTTCGACAGATACAACACCGGGTCGCCGATCGAACGGAACTTGATGCCTTGATAAGTCGTGGGTAAGAAGCCGCTGCCCCACTGCCGCTCGGCCAGCGGTTGATCGTTGGGATTGCCCGAGCCTTGCGAAATCATCACCACGAACGCGGGCAGGTCGCGGTTCTCACTGCCCAGCCCATAGGCCAGCCACGAGCCGATTGATGGACGCCCAGCCAACTGAAAACCAGTCTGGAAGAACGTCACCGCCGGATCGTGATTGATCTGCTCGGTGTACATCGACTTCACAAAGCACAGCTCGTCCGCCACGCCTGCCAGATGCGGCATCAAGTCGCTAATCCAGGCCCCTGACTGCCCATGTTGCTTGAAGTCAAACAGCGACGGCGCCACCGGAAAGCTCGCCTGCCCAGCCGACATCTCCGTCAGCCGCTGGCCCTGACGCACTGAGTCCGGCAAGTCCGTGCGGATCAATTCCTTGAGCCGCGGCTTGTAGTCGAACAGTTCAATCTGCGAAGGTCCGCCCGACTGGAATAGGTAGATCACCCGCTTCGCCGTCGGCGCAAAGTGCGGCAGCCCCGGCAATCCGACCGAATCCGCGGCCTGCAACTCGTCGCTCATGAGGCTCGACAACGCGGCGGCGCCCAGCCCCACGGCAGACTTGCCGAAGAAACAACGGCGGGTTAAAAGATCCTGTGCGTCTTGAAACTCCATCGTCTTACTCCTTCGTCACCGCCACATCGAGGTTGAGGATCAAGCTGGCGACCGTCGAATAGGCGGCCAACTCGCTCGGGTTCAAATTCTCGTCGCGCGGCGATTCGCCTTGGGACAAGTATTCCAAGGCCGCGCCTTGATCCGAGCTGAACAGATCACGGTAGTAGTTGTAGCTATTGAGCAAGATCTCGCTCGCCTCATCGCTCGGCGGTTCCGCCGTCACCAACTGCATGGCAAATGAGATGCGCTCCGCCGGTGACGCTCCGCCCTCATGCATCATGCGCTCGCCCATCTTACGCGACGCTTCCAAATAGGTCACATCGTTCATCAAGTTCAACGACTGCAGCGGCGTATTCGTACGAGCCGTTCGCACCACGCAGGACTCGCGCGTTGGCGCGTCGAAATTCGTCATCATTGGCGGCGGCGAAGTGCGCTTCCAGAAGGTATAGATGCTCCGCCGATAGAGCGCGTCTCCCGTGTCGGCCTTGTAGTCGCTGCCGCCGGTTAACTCCGTCCACAGCCCAGCCGGCTGATAAGGCTTAACTGAGGGTCCGCCGATGTCGTCCACCAACAATCCCGAGATCGCCAATGCCTGGTCGCGAACCATTTCTGCCGCCAGACGAATGCGCGGGCCGCGCGCCAGTAAACGATTGTCTGGGTCTTTCTCCAACAATTCTGGCGTGACGCGCGAAGCCTGCTGATACGTCGCGCTCATCACAATCGTCTTCTGCATCTGCTTCATGTCCCAACCGCTGCGGATGAACTCCGTAGCCAGCCAATCGAGCAGCGCGGGATGCGAAGGCGCCTCGCCCTGCGAACCGAAATCCTCCGTCGTTCGGACAATACCTGTGCCGAAATACATCTGCCAGAAGCGGTTCACCGCCACCCGCGCGGTCAACGGATTCTTCGGGTCCACCAGCCAGCGCGCCAATCCTAGGCGATTGTTAGCGTTGGGCCCATTGATCGTCGGCAAGGCTGCAGGCGTCGCAGCGAAAACTTCCTCGCCAGGCTGATCGTATGCGCCGCGACGCAACAAGTGCGTCTCGTGCGGCACCCGATCGTCCTGCATCACCATTACCGTCGGCAGATCGGCGACCATCCGCCGCCTCTGCAACTGCAGCTCGCGCAGCTCTTCATTCAGCGCCTGTAGCTGCTTGGGCGCGTAACGGTCGAGGAACGCCTGGCGCAGCTTCTTGCCTTGCGCGTCGCTGCGCTGACGCGCCGGGATCGCCGCGATCTCATTGAGCGATTCCGGAGACGCCAATACCGCAGCTTCCTGCTCGGTCACCTCCGCGCGATAGAGGCGCACTTTCCCAATCCGCCCCTCAAACCGCATGCCTTGTCCCGCGCCAATCCGCAGCGGCTCCTTGGCAGCGAACGGTTGGTTCATGTAGTCCAGATGCGCGGTCGTCTTGAGCGGCTTGCCGTTCAGGTAAAACTTCGTGTTCTCCGCCAACCGCGAGCCGTCCGTCGTCAGCATCACGTGTGACCACTGGTTCAGCGGGACGGTCTCCTCACTCTCGATGCGAATGCCGTCGTCGAGCCACCGCTGGATCACGCTGGCATAGAGATGACCGTCGTTAATCGAGAAGGTGAACCCTTGGCCCTGCTCTTCGTCCACCGCGCGGCTCAGAATCGCGCCCGTCGACGTCGTGGGATAGATCCACGCCGACAGCGTGAACGCATCGAAGAATCCGAAGTTGGCCACGTCGCCCGCTTGGATGTAGCGCTTGCCGTCAAACTCCGCGACCTCGCCCGACAGTCCTTCGCCGTAGGCCGCCTCCCCGTCCTTCCACTCCGGAGGCCCAGAAGAAACCTCGCCGCCGACCGGCCCATTGCTCATCAAGTAGCGATACTGCACCGATTGCGGCGGGTCCGGGGTGACCACTGCATTGAGCCCGCCGTCCAGCGGCATCTCCACGGCAATCTCGTACGGCGGCGCCCAATCCAGTCGCTCCTGGCCTGCTAGCGATTTTCTCCCACTCTGCCTGCCGCTGAGCCGTTTGCGCTTCCGCAGCGTCTACCTTTCGTTGCGCCTCGGCGAGCTTGGCTTCGAGGGCGTTGAGCGTCGTTTCCTGCTCCGCGGTCGGCGCAGTGATCAGCGGCGGCGAGTTGCCGTATTTGAACGCCTTGCCGCGCTCCGGCACCTGATTAAAGTACGCGAACATCTGGTAGAACTCCTTCTGAGTGAAGGGGTCGTACTTGTGGTTGTGGCAGCGCGCGCAGCCCAGCGTGAGCCCGAGCCAAACGGTCGAAGTCGTGTCCACGCGATCGACGACGTACTCCACCGCGTACTCTTCGCCGATGATGCCTCCCTCGCCGTTGCCGCGGTGGTTGCGGTTGAATCCGGTGGCGATAATCTGATCGCGCGTCGGATTCGGCAACAAGTCGCCTGCTAGTTGCTCAATCGTGAACTGGTCGTAGGGCATGTTGCGGTTGAACGCCCCAATCACCCAGTCGCGCCAGCGCCACATCGAACGCTCCGCATCGGTCTGGTAGCCGTTCGTATCGGCATAGCGCGCCGCATCCAGCCAGCGCATCGCCATGCGCTCGCCGTAGCGCGGCGAGGTGAGCAGCCGGTCCACCACTTTCTCGTAAGCGTCCGGCGACTGGTCGTTGACGAACGCATTCACCTCCGCTAATGTCGGCGGCAATCCAGTCAGATCCATCGATACGCGACGAATCAGAGTGCGGCGGTCGGCTGCCGGCGAAGGCTTCAGGCCCAGCCTGTCCAGCCGCTCCATCACAAAGTTGTCGATCGGGTTTTTCGGCCAAGCCGCGTCGCTCACCGCGGGCGTCTCCGGCCTCGTCGGAGTCACGAACGACCAGTGCCCTTGCCAGGCCGCGCCCTGTTCCACCCAGCGCGTCAGTATGCTGATCTCGGCGTCGGTCAGCTTGGCCTGCCCCGCATACGCAGGCGGCATGCGCTTCGCCGGGTCGCCCGACGTCACCCGCTGGATCATCTCGCTGCTACCGGGGTCTCCCGGAACGATCGCGAAATGCCCGCCCAAGTCTGCCTTCGCGCCCGCTTCGGTATCCAAGCGCAGCCCGCTCAGTCGCTTCGTCTCATCAGGCCCGTGGCAGGTGTAGCAGCGCTCCGAAAGTATGGGCCGAACGTCGCGGTTGAACTCCACCTGCGCGGCCAGCGGCAAGGCAAAAAAGCCACCGGCGGCAGAAAAGCAAACGAGTCTTAAGATCTTGAGGCGCATGGCTCGCCCCTATCCTACACCCGCGGCAGGTCTCAGATCCCCCAAGACACGTACTTGATCTCCGTGTACTCGTGCATCACGTAGTGGCCGCCCTCGCGCCCAATGCCCGACTGTTTCACGCCGCCGAACGGCGCCTGCGCGGTCGACGGCATGCCGTCATTCGCGCCCACAATACCGTACTCCAGCCGCTCAGCCACTCTCATCAAACGCGACGCATCGCGAGTGAAGAAGTACGACGCCAACCCGAAAGGCGAATCGTTAGCCATCTCAAGCGCTTCGTCCTCGTGCTTAAAACGCCGCAACGGACTCACCGGACCAAACGTCTCCTCGCAAGCCATCCGCATGTCCGGGCTGAAGTCTTCGACAATCGTGGGCGTATAGAAGCGGTCCGCCAAACCCTTCACCTTTGCGCGCTTGCCGCCCGTGCGCAGTTTGCCGCCTTTCTCGAGCGCGTCGCTCACATGGCGCTCGACTTTCTCCATCGCCGGATCGTCAATCAACGGCCCTACCTGTATTCCTTCCTCGAGCCCCGACCCGATGCGCAACCCCTCGACCGCTTCGGTCAGTCCGGCAACGAACTCGTCGTATATGCCTTCCTGTATGTAGAAGCGATTCGGACAAACGCAAGTCTGGCCCATGTTGCGGTACTTGCTGCCCATCGCGCCCGCGACTGCCGCCTTTACATCGGCATCGTCAAAAACCAAGAACGGCGCATGCCCGCCCAACTCCAGCGAAAGCCGCGTCACGTTCTCTGCCGACTGTTTGATCAGGATCTTGCCCACCTCTGTCGAGCCGGTGAACGAGACCTTGCGAACCGCAGGATTCGAAAACAACTCCCCGCCGATGGCCGCAGCATCGCCCGTGATGAGGTTCATCACCCCAGGCGGCAATCCCGCCTCCAGAGCGATCTCGGCCAGCGCAATCGCGGACAGCGGCGTCTGCTCGGCAGGCTTCACCACCATCGTGCAGCCGCTAGCTAATGCCGGCCCCAATTTACGCGTAATCATCGCCGACGGAAAATTCCAGGGCGTAATACACGCGGTCACGCCCACCGGCTGGCGCAACACGAGAATGCGCTTGTTCTCGGCCGACGCGGGAACCAGTTCGCCATAGAGCCGTTTGCCTTCTTCGGCGGCCCAGTCGATGAACGAGGCGGCGTAGGCAATCTCGCCGCGCGCTTCCGCCAACGGCTTGCCCTGCTCGCGAGTCATCAACTCCGCCAGGGGCTCCTGACGCTCAAGCATCAGGTTCGCGATACGCCGCAGGATCTTGCCGCGATCGAGTGCCGTTCTGCTGCGCCACCCCGGCAACGCGTCCGCCGCAGCAGCGACCGCGCGGCGCGCCTCGGCGGCCCCGCCGTTGGGGACTGAAGCGATCTTTTCGTTTGTCGCGGGATTCGTAACGTCGATCTCTTCGCCGGAAGCGGAGATCCATTCAGAGCCAATCAAATTGCGGTCTTGCATGTCGACCTTAGCATCGCAGATCGCACTGCTGCATCGAAGCCCGGCACGCCCGCGCTAGCGGCTAGACGTCCGTGTTCGCCGTTTTGTGGGCGTGCCGCAGTACCGAGAAAACGACGAACAGCGTCAGCACGACGACCACGCCCAGCGCGATGTTTTGCATCTGCGGATCGAGCGACTCCAGCGCTTCGCCAAAGAAGTAGCCGATCGGCGCGACAATCGATGTCCACACCAGCGCGCCCGCAAAGTTCCACATCAAGAACTTCTTCGCAGGCATGCCGCCCACCGCGCAAACAGCCGGAATCCAAATGCGCATGCCCCACAGAAACCGCCCAAACAACAGCAACGGTCCGCCGCGGCTGTGTAGCCAGTGTTCGATGCGCAGCAACCGCGGATCGCCGCCGGCTTTCTTGACGACCCAGGCGCGCCCTTTCCACTTGGCCAAATGAAACATGCCCTCGGCGATCAGGAACGTACCGAGAAACGACGAAAGGATCGCGCCCGGAAACGACATGTGGCCGCGCTGCGAAAGCACCGCACCTGCGACCAACGCACCCTCTCCCTCAATCGCGGCCACCACAAAAATCATCAGGTAGCCGAAGCGCAGATAAAACTCTTCCAACGCCGATTATACGAACTGCCGCGCGGACGGGCGCCTAAACTAGGCAGATGCTTCGCAATCTGGCTCTCCTTCTTCTCCTTGCCGCCATTCCGCTCGTCGCGCAACCGACTCCCGCCGTCAACGCCGTTGTCAGCGCTGCCGGCGTGGTGAAAGACGTCGCTCCCGGGGGCATCGCCACCGTTTGGGGCCTTGATTTTGCCTCCGAGCCCGCAAGCGCCACGAGCCCTTCCTCTGCCCGTCAAACTAGGCGAAACAAGCGTCACGATCAACGGCGTCGAATGCCCGTTGTTCTACATCTCCGAGTTCCAAATCAACTTGCAGATTCCGTTTGAGACGCCGATCGATATCGAGGTCGAGGTGATCGTCAAACGCGACGGGCTCAGCAGCGAACCTTTCACGTTGATCGTCCGCGAGGACGCGATCTCGATATTCATCTACGACGTCCCGGCCGGGTCCGCCGTCTTCGAACTCGCACCGTCGTGCTGCACTCCGATGGAGTCACGCTTGGTGACGCCCGAGAATCCAGCCAAGCCCAACGAGGTGCTCGTGATCTACGCAACTGGGTTTGGGCCGTTGCTCAACGGACCGCCGACCGGCATGCCCGCCCCTTTTCCGCCCGACGATTCGCTCACGATCACGAAGCCGGCCGTAATCTACTCGACGAACCTGGCCGGCTCGATTTTGACGGTTCAGTATTCAGGCCTGGCCGCGGGCTACGTCGGCCTCTGGCAACTGAACATCAAGATGCCGTCATCGATCCCTCTCGGCGAAAACCCCGCCATGCGCATCACCCTGGAGAACTCATTCCAATCGATCGCCATTCCCTTCGAGGAATAGGCCGTCGACAACCCGGACCACGATTTTGCATTGCGAGGTTCGGCGCTACATAATGCCGAACTTAGTGAAGGCTTCGACCGCCGACATGCCTTCCTTCAAGGCCTTCATGACCATCTTTTCGCCGCGCGCTTTCTCTATCGATTTCGAGAAGACTTCTTCTTCGGCTTCGCGGGGCACGACCAGCACGCCGTCGATATCGCCGAGGATGATGTCGCCGGGACGAATGACGGCTTGCTCGATCTCGACCGTGCAGCGGAAGTCAATCACCTTGCCTCGCGGGCCTTGGTCTTGTCCGTAGGAGCCGAGAGCGAAGGTCGGGAAGCCCATGGCGACGATTCCATGCGTGTCCCGCGCGTAGCTGGACATCACCGCGCCAGCGGCGCCGAGCTTCATCGCCCGAGTCGACATATGCTCGCCCCACATGGCATAGCGCGGCGAGCCGCCGGCGCAGACATAGACTTCGTCTTGTTTGAGGTCGTCGAGCGCCTCTAGCATCACTCCGAAGGGCTTGTCGGGCTCGCCGAAGACGTCGGCCTCAAGTACCGGCATCGCGCGGCCGACGACCGCCATTTCGCCCGAAAGAGGCCGGATGCCGGGGGGTAAATATTGCCGTTGCAGGCCGAGCTTATCCATCGCGTCGCCGACGACGGAGCTAAATAATTCCTGGCGGGCAATGCTGAAAAGTTCTGAGTCGTTTTTCCAAAGGGGCACCAGTGTACTGTACACGGCTTCCGTATGGATTTGCCGACAATCGCGCTATCTCCCGCGAAACAGATCCAGCGCTTCGCCGGCGACTGCTGCGTCGTAGGCCGGATGGATCTTGACCGCTTCAGCGGAAAACTGGTCGGGAAGACCCTTGGTGAAGAGTTGGTACGCCGCCGCACAAAAAAGTACGACGATCGCGAGAGTAGTTCCGAAAGAGCGTGACTGTGCTTGGCGGCGATGCATCGGGCGAACGCGTCAAACCAATTTATTGGCTAGACCGTAACATGACCACGCAACGTTTTCAAGAAAATACTAGTACCAAACTCTTTTCGAGCGCCCTGCCGACTCGGCGCCTCAAACTAAACCAACGCAATGAGCGGAGCGATGACCAACGCGACGATCGACATCAGTTTGATGAGGATGTTCATCGATGGACCCGAAGTGTCTTTGAAAGGATCGCCGACCGTGTCGCCGACGACGGCGGCCTTGTGCGCCTCGCCGCCTTTCTTTTCGCCTTCTACTGTCCCGGCCTCAATCGACTTCTTGGCGTTGTCCCAGGCGCCGCCGGAGTTGGCCATGAAGAGTGCGAGCAGCACGCCCGTCACGGTAGCGCCGGCCAATGCGCCGCCAAGCGCAGCCGGGCCGAGGCCATAGCCGATCACAACTGGAGCCGTGACGGCGACGAGGCCGGGCTTGATCATTTCCCGCAAAGCGGCGCGAGTGGCGATATCGACGCAGCGGGCGGCGTCGGGCTTAACGCCCTCCACGCCTTCGAGCAGTCCTTTGATTTCGCGGAACTGGCGGCGAATCTCTTCGATCATCTTTTCGGCGGCGCTGCCGACGCTGGTCATGGTCTGCGCGGCGATGATGAACGGCAACATGCCGCCGAGCAGCAATCCGATGACGACGTTTGCATCGCTCAACAGGATCAGAACCGGCTCAAGCCCGGCTGCAGCCCGAGCCACATCGATGGCCTGTACGTAGGCGGAGAACAGCGCCAAAGCCGCCAGCGCCGCGGAGCCGATGGCGAAACCTTTGCCCATAGCAGCAGTCGTATTGCCGAGCGAGTCCAGCTCATCGGTGATGGCGCGAACTTTGGGGCCGAGAGCGCACATCTCCGAGATGCCGCCCGCATTGTCGGCGATCGGGCCGTAAGCATCAACGCTCATGGTGATGCCGACCGTCGCCAGCATGCCGACGGCAGCGACGCCGATCCCGTAAAGGCCCGCCATCTGATGAGAAACATAGATCGCGACGCAAATTGCCATGACCGGAGGAGCACAACTGCGGAAGCCCACGGCCAAGCCGGTAATGATATTCGTGGCCGTACCCATGCGCGACGCCTCGGCGATGTCTTTCACGGGCCCCATAGAGGTGTAGTATTCGGTGATGTAACCGATCAGCATGCCGGCGATTGTTCCGGCGAGTACGGCATAGAAGACGTTGGTACTGACTCCGATTGCGCCGACGAGCGCCCAACTCCCGGCGAGAAAGAGCGCCGCCGCCCCCCAGGCCGAGTAGCGCAACGCTGCGGCAGGGCCCATACCCTTCAGGACCTGTATTGAAAGGATGCCGAGCAGGGACGCACCCAGGCCCACGGCGGAGAGCGCCAACGGCAGATCCATCAAGGCCCCTTTCAGGGCGTCGCCCGAGAGCGAACCCGACAGCGTCGCCATGGCCGCCGGGGCCAGCGTCGCGGCGATGGCCATCGTGGCGACCATGGAGCCAACGTAGGACTCGAAGATGTCCGCGCCCAGCCCGGCAACATCGCCGACATTGTCGCCGACGTTATCCGCAATCACGCCCGGGTTACGCGGATCGTCTTCCGGGATACCCGCCTCCACCTTGCCGACCAAGTCAGCGCCGACATCGGCCGCTTTGGTGAAAATTCCGCCGCCGACGCGCGAGAACAGGGCGATGGAACTGGCGCCCATCGCGAATCCGTTGATGTAGACGGTCTGCTCGGGCGCGGCAAAGATCAGCGCCAGCGAACCGAGGCCAAGCAGTCCAAGACCGGCGACGGCAAGTCCCATGACCGAGCCGCCGCCGAAGGCGACGAGTAGCGCCGCGCCGGCGCCTTCCGCCCGTGCGGCTTCACTCGTGCGGCAGTTGGCTTTCGTAGCCGCCTGCATGCCAATGAATCCCGCCGACAGGGAG
This sequence comes from uncultured Acidobacteriota bacterium, assembly GCA_963805925.1. Taxonomy (GTDB): domain Bacteria; phylum Acidobacteriota; class Terriglobia; order Bryobacterales; family UBA6623; genus CAMPKL01. The sequence goes on along the minus strand of CAWDWB010000007.1, from coordinate 216,163 downwards.
CAGATCGCTCCGGCGACGAAACACCCGGCGGTCTCAATATTGAGTTGCCAGGAGATGAGTCCAGCGACGACGATCACGAAAACCGACAGGATCTGATACTCGCGCCGCAGAAAGGCCATCGCGCCGTCGTGGATCAGCCCAGCAACTTCTTGCATGCGCTCGTTGCCGGGCGACTTGCGGCCCAGTGCGAAGAAGGTGGCGGCGGCAAAGGCGAGACCCAACAAGCCGATGTAGGGAATCAGGTCGGCGATACTGCTCATCAAAAACTACCCCTCATGCAACTGGTAAGAAAATAGGCAAAGACCGCCCAAGGCGGAGTGACCAAGGGCCGTCAACCCAACAGCCAACCCGGCACGCGGTCCCGAAGAGGCTATCACGGAGAGTGTACGGTTCGCTACAAAGTCCTGCCAAACAAGACGAATTGCTATAGTGGCCTGCTTTGATTGACGCCATGTTTATCGGACTCACGGGAACAAACGGGGCGGGAAAGACTTCGGGGGCCGACTACCTCAAGGAACTGGGATTTCGCTATCTTTCCCTGTCGGATGAGATCCGCCTGGAGTTGGCGGATCGAAATGAACCGCCGACACGGGAAAACCTGACCCGCGTGGGAAACGAGTTGCGCGCTCATTTTGGAGCGGCGGTTCTGGCCCGGCGGGCCATGGCGCGCCTGCTGGCGAATAGCGACTATGTCATTGATTCCATTAGGAATCCGAGCGAAGTGGCGGCGCTCAGAGAGCTTCCCGGCTTCCGTCTCTTACATTTTGACGCGCCGCGGGAAGAGCGCTTTCGGCGGACCGTCGAGCGCCGCGACGAGCGCACGCCGCTGTCGTTCGAGGAGTTTGCCGCGCAAGAGGACCGCGAGATGGAGAGTCCGGATCAGACCACCCAGCAGTTGCGGGCGACATTCCGCTTAGCGGACGAGACCGTGGTGAACGCCGGCTCGTTGGACGAGTTGAAAGAAAAGCTGGACCGGCTGGTTGCGGCAGGCCGTTAGTCGAAGTCGATGTCGCGCCAGTCCGGCTTAGTGGGCGTCTTGCCTTCTTCCTTTTTCAGCAAGCTGGCGAACTTCTTATCGAGTTCGTCTTCGTGGCCGCGTTGGGCTTCCATCTCTTTGCGGAAACGTTCGTCTCGGAGCGCGGCTTCTTTGTCGAGTTCCCGGACAGCCTTGCGCAGATCGGTAGGTTTCGACTTGCGGACGGGTTCTTGGTGGGTCAGGATGATGCCCGCCTCCCCGTCGATCTCCAATTTTGCGCCGCAACAAGGGCAGGACGCTTCAAATATGGAGTCTTTCATGGCTTCATCCTACAGGAGGTTCCCCCCCGAAGACTCAGTCTTTCGCCGTGGTGTTAGGTTTGGGTCGTAGGCCCTACAATCCGGTTATCTCCTAGTCGCTGCGACGGGACTGCGCGCACATATGGCATTTCGGGTCGGACAAACGGTGGGCGGCTACCGGTTTCTGCGCGTCTTGGACGCCGCAGGCTCCTCTATGGTCTATGAGGTGGAGAACGAGATCGCCAGGCGCCGCGAAATTCTCAAACTGCTGCCGAGCGGCTTCGAACAGGACCGCAACCGTGTCGATCGCTTCCTACGCGAAGCCAAGATCCACTCACGCCTCTCGCATCCGAACATCGCAGAGTTCTACAGCGGCATACAGCTCGATGGCCAACTGGTGATGACGATGGAGGCGCTGAAGGGCGTCAGCCTGAAGGAGCGCATCGCGAATGGATCTCTCACAGTTGCCCAAGCGATTGATGTCGCTTGTCAGGCGCTCTCGGCCTTGGATTATGCCCATCAGCAGGAGGTCGTTCACCGTGAGATCACGCCGGATACGATCTTCATCGGGCCCGACGGAGTGGTGAAGTTGACCGGTCTGGGGCTGGCGAAACAAGAGCATGACCCGGCATTGACGCAAATCGGCGCCGTGATCGGCGCGGTCCACTACATGTCTCCCGAACAAGTGAAGGGACAACGGGACATCGATGGACGAGCAGACGTTTACGCTCTAGGCACGGTGCTTTACGAAGCGGTGACGGGCAGGAAGCCGTTCGACTCGCAGAGCCAGTTCGACATCATTCAGGCGCAGGTGATGCAGGCTCCCGAGCCTCCGCATGAGATTTCCGCTCAAGTCTCCGAGCGGCTCAGCCAGGTCATCCTCAAAGCGTTGGAGAAGGACCGCGGTGCCCGCTATCAAACGGCAGGGCAGTTCCGGGAAGCTCTGGTGCAACTGGGCGATGCTCCGGCCGCGGCCGTCGGCGCTGATGAGTCCGACACCGGAGCGCTGCGTGATATGCACAAGCTGGCGCGCAAATTGGAGTTCGCTCGCGGGCCGGCGCCCGCCTCGGCGCCCACGCCCGTTTTGCAGTCGAAACCCGACCGCGATTCGCAGGGAGCCCAGCAGAAAAGCCGCCGTCCCTTGCCGGTTTGGACCCAGTCAGGGCCCGCCGCAATGGACGCGCCGAAGCCCTGCCCTTCGCAGTCTGAGCCCGCGGTTTCGCTCTGGGGGCTCGAGGGCTGGACGAAGAAGGATCTAGCAATGATCACCGTTTTGGCGTTCGTCATGTCCGCCGCTGCGGTCGTCGCACTGATGGTATGGCTAGGATTGTGACGCGAGAACTGAGATGTGCAGGTTTGCGCAGCAGCGCCTGATTTGCTTGAATGAAAGCCTAGCAGCCCGACACACGATACCGTGGAAGAAAACCTGAAACACTTGATGCAGAAGCTAGGGCATGCGATCAACGAATCGCTGTCTGAATCGGAGAGCATAGAAGAGGTGCTGGGCGAGATCCAGCGGGAAGGCTACGACGTCTTCCTGGTGCTTGAGGCCACCATCGGTTTCAACGAGCGGGCGGCCCGAGAATCCGACTCGGGCTCCACATCGCCCGAGTCGTTCTCAGATCAAGATCACGCCTTTCTCAAGGCGCTGAAGATCACTGTCAAAGAGTAGTTAGTCCGCGTCGTCGGTTGCAGCCTTTTTCGAGGCTTTCTTCCGTGTTGCCTTCTTGGCGCTTTTCTTGGCGGTCTTGCGCTTGGCCGCCTTCTTCTTGGGCGGTTCCGACTCCTCTGCGGCAGGCTCCTCAGTTGGCGGAGCGTCGTCAACCGGTTCGGAGACATCTTCAGCAGCGCCTTCATCGTCGGTCGCGAGGCGTGAAGCGTTCCTGCGCCGTCTTCTGCGCCGCGGAGCGGCGCTCGACTCTGTGGCGGTCTCTTCTGCGGTTGCCGCAGGCTCTTCCGGTTCGGCCGGAACCGTCAGTGAATCGCCTGGCTTGAACCGCAAGAGGTTGCGATCATCCGGAATCGACCGCAGCAATTCTTCCGCCTCGGCGAAATCGAGAAGCGCCGTGAAATCTTCGAAGCCTAGTTTCTTGGGAGAGAAGCGCGGCTCGTCGGTGCGGATGAGCGCTTCGACCTCACGGGCCGGAATGCCCATTTCAAGCAACTCGATGTGCGGAGCCAACAGCTGCTGCAAGCGGCTGCGGGGATCTGTCGCCGGCGATTCCTCTTCCGGCTCCGGCCGAGACCGCCGCTGCGGTTGTTCGCCCTCGTCGCGGGGCATGGACGATCTCGATTCTGAGGAGCGCCCTCTGCCGCGCCCACGGCCGCGTCCACGGCCGCGTCCACGGCGCTCTTGCGGAGGTCCAGCGGATCCCTCAGCGTCCTGGGTTGGCGGTGCGGCGGATTCATTCTCTCCGGAATCCGAGGCGTCTGCGCTCTCGGAAGAGTCGCCGTTCTCGGCGGCGTCCGCTGAGCGTTCGACGACGTGATGATTGTCGACGGTGACGACCTTGATGTAGCCTTCGGCGACAAGCTTTTCGGCCAGGCTGGAGAAGGAGGTCACGCCGTAATCCCTTTCGCTGAACGCGGGATCGAGCTGCAGCATCGTGCTCTTGAGCAAGCCGAGCTGAGGCTGCGCGCCGCGAACCTCCAGGGCATTGAGGGCGCGATCGACCAAGGGCATGATCTGCGATACGGGTTGGGAGTCAGCGCGAGGCTGCTGCGGAGCGGAACGTCCGCCGCGTCCGCGCCGCGATCGGCTCGGCAGAATATCGAGCAGCGACTCGTAGCTAATGAACTCGTGACAGTTCCGTTGCAGAATCTTGGACGTGAACTGCTTGCCGCCGACGATATAAACTCGCTTGTTGTACTGCTTGAGCTTATTCACCAGCGACATGAAATCGCTGTCGCCAGAGATGATCGCGAACGCGTTAATGTGATCGCGCGTGACCGCCATCTCGAAAGCGTCGAGAGCTAGATTGATGTCCGCGCCGTTCTTGTCGCCGCGTGGGGTCGAATCGCGCTGGACCATGTGAACGCCGAATTCGGAAAATGCCCGGGTCGCCTCCAGATGGTGGCCCCAGTTGCCGTAGGCGATTTTCGCGACGACTTCTCCGCGTTGCTTGATCCCTTCTAGAATAATGGCGATGTCGAGGTCTCGACCGAGAGTCGTGCGAACGCCGATCTCGATATTGTCGTAATCGATAAAGACGGCGAACTTTAAGTTTTCTTCCACCCATAGAGTATATCGCCGCCGCCGGGCCACAGAAACAACCATCGCGCACAATGTTTGGGAACGCCCGGCGCTCCCTGCCGCTTTGTTGGGGCATACTGTACAGAGATTCCGGCCTATTCCTCGATGTCTGAACACCAAGATGCGAAGAGCGCAATTCCGTCAGCCGACAACTCGGTCTCGGTCTCGGTGGAGATCCGGCGGGGTAAAGGCGTCCTGCACGAGTTGAGCGGCGTGATCTTCCGCCACGGCGGCGACGTTTCGTCTGTTGCGATACTCGACAGCGGCCGTGAGATCGAAACCATTTCTTTTGAAATCAATGAATTAGCGGATTTTGAGGGGCTGCTGAAGGACCTCCGATTGCTCACTGGCGTCGAGCGGGTGATTGAGAATCCGGCGATGAGAAAGATCTTCGGCAAAAGGATCATCATCATCGGCGGAGGCGCACAGGTCGGCCAGGTGGCCATGGGCGCCGTAGCCGAGGCGGACCGTCACAATCTGCGCGGCGAGCGAATCTCTGTCGATACGATCGCCCTGGTTGGCGAAGAGAACATCGCCCAGGCGGTTCGCGCCTGCGCACGTCTGCCGCGGGTCCGAGTCTTGGTGTTGGCCGGAGCCTTGATGGGCGGCGATATCGAGACCGCTATTCGGGAGGTCCGCGAACGCGGCCTCGAAGTGATCTCGCTCAATATGGCCGGCTCGGCCCCAGATGCCGCCGATCTGGTGGTGACCGACGCCGTCCAGGCCGGCGTAATGGCGGTTATGGCGGCCGCTTCCACCGCGACCTTCCGGATTTCGCGGCTCAAACGGCGGGTCTTCTAGGGAAACCCCTAGGAGTACTGGTTCTGGTACGCGCTTGCGACCCCGCATAGGTGCCTGACCCCAGGCAGTCTGCGGCGCTTCACTGATATCCCGCGAACGTCTCAAGGGCTGAAAATCGGCCTGTGCAGACGACCAACCTTAGCTCAACAACGCCGCGGCCGACGTCGGGCCAATCGAACTACGACTACTCCATGGACATGGACACGTTCATTCCGCGGCCTCCCAAGTCGCTGGAAGAAGCGGGCGTATCGTCCAGTCTTGTCGAGCAGCTGATCCTCAAGAACCTCTACTTTCGGGGTGAGACGACGGGCCGTGAACTCGCCCGGATCCTCGGATTGCAGTTCAGCGTCATTGAAGGCGTGGTGGAGTTCCTCAAACACGGCCGCTTAGTCGAAGTGAAACGCGCCTCGGGAATTGGCTCGATTTCGTCGGTGTTTACCTGCTCGGAGACCGGCCGAAGCCGGGCAAGAGAGTACCTCGACAACAACCAGTTCCTTGGACCGTGTCCGGTGCCCTTGCGCGATTACACGCAGGCAGTGCGCGCCCAGCGGGTCAAACCCGGCTGGATGACGATCGACAACCTGAAGAAGGCTTTCTCAGGAGCGGTTACGACCGACGACTTCTTCTCGAAGCTTGGGCCCGCCGTGAACTCCTTTAAATCGCTGCTCATCTACGGTTTGCCGGGCAATGGCAAGACTTACTTGGCTGAGCAACTCATGCATACCGAAGCGGAGACGATCTTCGTGCCCTATGTGCTCGAAGCGGACGGCCAATTCATCAAGGTCTTCGACTCGCTCTATCACGAGAAGGTGGAAGAGGAAGTCGAGAGCGTTCTGGTTCAGGCCGAGGAGAAGTTCGATCGGCGTTGGGTCAAATGCCGCCGTCCGTTCATTACCACCGGCGGTGAATTGACGATGGAAATGCTCGATCTGATGTACATCGAGAATGCCAAGATCTACGACGCGCCCTATCAGCTCAAGGCCAACAACGGCATGTACTTGATCGATGACTTTGGCCGTCAGCAGATCACCCCGGCTGAGCTGCTGAATCGCTGGATTTATCCTTTAGACCGCGGTCGCGACTACTTGATGTTCAACACCGGCTCGAAAATTGAAGTGCCGTTCGAGTGCTTCCTGATCTTCTCGTCGAACTTAAATCCCCACGACCTTGGCGATGAGGCCTTCCTGCGGCGTCTCGAATACAAGATGTACATGGGCAATCCGAACGAAGACGAGTTTGCCTCAATCTTCCACGGATACTGCCGCAAGCTGAAGATCGAGTGCCCGGTCGGCCTCTTGGCTGAGATTATCCGCAAGCACTATCGCGAAAAGAGCAAGAACTTCCGGCGTTGCCATCCGCGCGACGTGCTGGACGTTGCCGTTGACTTGATCCGCTTTGAGAAGCGCCCTTACGTCCTGTCCCGAGACGTGTTGGATCGGGCCTTCGAACTAAAGTTCATTCCTTTGAACGCGATGGAAGACTAGAGCGCGGCTGTTGCAGAGAGAATACGGCGCCGGGAGAAACCTTTGCTTCCCGGCGCCTTTTCGTTTCTAGACGATTCATACGATCATGCTTCTAGCCGATGCATTTTCACGAGTTGCTGGCGCTGCGCGTGGTCGAGGACCACGAGGACGGCGTGACCGTCGAACTTCCCCTGCGGGAAGAGTTTTCAAACTCGGACGGGTACCTGCATGGAGGAGTCACGGCCGCCCTGATCGACGGTTCCTTAGGGGTGGCCATCCAGAGACGCTACGGCGATGAACGCCGCGGGACGACGACCGAGATGAAAGTGAATTACCTCAGGCCGGCACACAAAGGAGTGCTGACGGCCCGGGCGCGCATCATCAAAGCGGGCCGGACCCTTGTTGTGGGCGAGGTGAATGTGTTCGATCAAGAACGCCGCCATATCGCCGTTGGGTTGTTGACGTACATGTTGATCTAGCGGATGCCCCGTATATGCGTGTTAGAGTGAGTCGGTGGAGACGGAAGATGCTGCGCCTAGCGACGATTGTTCTTAGTTTTCTTTTAGTCAGCGCCTGCTCGAACTCGGATGCGACCCCCTCCGCTGCCGCACCGGAATCGACGCCTGCCGCCGCTTCGGCCACGCCGGCCGCGACAGAAGCCGCCGCCGCACCGCCACCCGCGGAGGTTCCGGCTGCCGTTCCGAACAGCAATTCCGCGCTTAGCTTCAAAGCCTACGACGGCCGGGATATCGCCATCGAGGACTACAAGGGCAAAGTCGTCCTGGTGATGTTCTTCTCGACCGATTGCCCGCATTGCCAGCACACGGCGACAATCCTGGCGCCCATTTACCGGGAGTACCGTGCAAAGGGCGTTGAGTTCCTCGGCTTGGCCGTAAACCCGGGCGCGGCCCAGAACTTGCCTGCCTTCGTCGCCCAGTACGGAGTCGAGTTCCCCGTTGGGCTGGGCTCGCGTATGCAGTGGTCTTCTTTCGCCAAGCTGTCCGTGACCCGCAACGGCTATGTGCCGCATATCGTGTTCGTCGGCAAGGACAACCAAGTGGCCGAGAATCATCCAGGCGAAGATACCGAGTTTTGGCAAGACCAGGCCACGAGCATCCGCGCCTCCCTGGATCGCCTGTTAGCTGCTAAGTAGGCGCTATTCCGTTGCCGGATTGGGCACGCCACTATGTGCCGCTCTTCCGCGGCGGCGACGCTCAGACTATCGTCGGCCGCTACTGGCCCGGCGGGCTAGACGAAGCGCGCTGGCCGACTGAACTACGATTCTTTCAGACGGCTCCTGACGTCCAGGTCTTAGGCAAGATCAACCGGGGCGAAGGACGCGGCGTTGTTATTGCCGTGCACGGCCTGACCGCATGCAGCGAGGCCCGCTACATGCTGACCCTCGCCAACCGAGCATTGGAAGACGGCTTCGATGTCGTTCGCTTGAACGTGCGCTCCTGCGGGGGTACCGAGCACCTTTCGCCCACGCTCTATCACTCCGGGCTCACCGCAGACCTGCGCTCCGTTGTCGAACAGTTTGCTCCCCAGGACGTCTATCTGGTCGGCTTCTCGATGGGCGGGAATATGGCGCTCAAGCTGGCTGGCGAGTGGGGCGAGGCAGCCCCTGCGCACGTCCGCGGCGTCTGCGCGATTTCGGCCCCGATTCGGCTGGAGGCGTGTGCCCGGCGAATTGGCGAACGCAGAAACTGGATTTATGAGTATCGCTTCTTGCGTCAGTTGCGGGCGGCCGTGAAAAAGAAGCAAGGTCTCGACCCGCAGTTTTGGCCCGATCTCGACGCCGATCGAGCCGACTCGATCTATGCCTTCGATGAACTAATCACTGCCAGGACATTTGGATTCGAGAATGCCGCCGACTACTACGAGCGATCCTCGGCGGCGGGGTATTTGGATCGGGTGCGCGTGCCGTCATTGCTGATCCAGGCCGAGGATGATCCTTTTATCCCCTTCTCCACATACAGCCACACGGCGTTTCACGAGAACGGAGCGCTACGCTTGTTGCGCGCGCCCAGCGGCGGCCATGTGGCATTTCTGGCGCGCGGCGCAGCTAGATTCTGGGCCGAAGACCAGGCGGTGCGATTCTTCGATTCGCTTGACGCAGAGACTCCGCGCGCGGGATAAGGATAAGAGAGTTCGCTGTCGCGGCCTCGATCCATTACATGGTTAATATCAACGGTTGGTGGGCCTACCTATCGGTACTCGGTCCGCCCGCGATGTTCCTGGTCACCATCGTGGACACTGCTGTGCTGCCGACGGCACAAGCGGTGGATCTGTTGATCTTGATTCAGGCCGCGGCCGTTCCCGAGCGCTCGATTGAGTTGGGACTGTATGCGGTTGCCGGATCGACGCTGGGCGCGATGCTGCTCTACTACGCCGCGCGCAAGGGGGGATCCCGCGCGCTCGTCAAGACGTTTTCCCAGGAACGCATAGACAGAGTGCGGCGCAAGCTGGCTCGCTACGACGCCTTGGCTTTGGCCGTGCCGACGGCGCTGCCGGTACCGCTGTTCCCCATGAAACTCTTCGTCGTGTCGGCCGGAGCTTTAGAAGTAGATGCGGCGCGGACCGCCATTACTGTTGCTGCCGCGCGCTCTGTGCGTTACTTCGGGTTGATTCTGTTGGGCCGCTGGCTGGGCGTCGATGCCTGGCCCCTGATTAAGCAGAATGCCTGGATCGCCGTGGCCGTGACAGCCGTCGTCATTGCGCTCTTCGTATTGCTTAACCGCGGTCGGTCCCCAGGAACTGGGACCGACCGCGGCACCACAGCCGGCCCCCAGCAGCAGGGGACGACCGCAGAGCTAGACCGGAGCCGAGGGAACAACTCCGGCCAAACCGTTAATAAGTAATCCGGGCGATGTAGCCCGCCACATCGAGAAAGGCGTCCATCAGGTCGTTGGCGTTCGTCGCATAGACGAACCTTCCTCTGGATTGGCTGGTATCGTTGGCATCTGCCGATGGGACGTAAGGACAGTCTTCACAATTCGCTATGCGTTGCAGAACGCCGAGGTCTAAACCGCCGCCGCTCGTAGCCGATTGAGTGGATGCGGATGTCGAATAGCGGGATCTTGTCGAATCTGGCAAGCCAAGTTGTCGATGACGTTCTTGGCGATATCGCGCCTAAGATTGTCCGATGGATTGTAGGTGTATGTGCTGCTGAGTCGAGTCGCCGAAATTCGGATTGAGGTTTTCGTATCCCGCTCATCGACACGCCTGCCGGCAGGATGGCCCCGTACGTGGGCGACGCGGGGGGATACCACGTCGGTTGGATGTACTGAAGGACCCGACGACCTTGCCGTTGATTGCGGCACTCGTAGGCCAACGGCGGCCGTCCGCCGGGGTTCGGCGCGGTAAAGCTCAGGACTCGGTCTCCATAATAACCGCTGCTGCCGATCCCGATGACCCCATGTGCCGGTGAACTGCTGCATCGGCCGCTTCCCGACGTACGGACCAGTAGATCCCCTGGAAACCAGTTGGCGTTGCCGTCGGTGAAGAAGACGATTTCGTTGAGCTTGTCGGCCTTGAGCGGATCGTTCAGTTCGAGCAGCGCCCGGTACGCCCAGTAGAGGCCCATGGCGTGATTGGTGTAGTACTCGCCGCTGATGCTGTTGATCTTGCTGTTGAGATTGGTTTTGAATGGCGATGCCGGCGGCGCCATGATCAAGCCGGAAGTGCTGAAGGCCACCAGTCCGACCTTGTCTGCTTGTTCCGAGAACGAGTTGACGAACGCCTTTGCTCCGTTCTTGATTTGGCTGAGTACCGGAGATACCGAGTCGGAGTAGTCGAGCACCAGAATCACATTGCGGTCGCGTCGCGAAGTCGTCGCCGAGGCGTTGATGGTAATCACGTCTCTTCCGAACCATTTAGCGAAGAAGGTCGGCGCGTCCGCGGTTGCCGAAAGGCTCACGTCGATGCCGCCGTTGACGGTCGTCGAGACCGGAGGTGTGAGAACGGGGTTCCTGATGGCCAGCTTGCCGACAGGAAGATTGGCTGTGAAGGTGCGGTTAGCGGCATTGGCCATCGCCGTTTGCCCGTCGGGCACGTAGCGAATCGCCGCCAGCGCCGCGGCATCGAGCGCGGTGATCAACTCGGCCCGAACGATCATCGCGTAGGCCACGTCGAACGCCAGAGCCGAGAATCCCATGAGGAAGCCGACGAACAGCGTGAACAGGACAATGATCTGGCCGCGCGTCTTCTTGCGTATGGAGTCCATAGTGTTTCTCCCTCGAAAATCTTTGTTAGAAGTAAACCTTTGCCGACATCATTGAGGAGTCGCCCCAAACGTTCCCGAAGCGGAGCCCGCTCGAACGGTTATAGACCTCCACGATGAACATGCTTTCGCCCAGGGGCAGCGTGTTCAGACCGGCGGGGACGGTCGCGATTGCGGTGGGCTGGTTGTTGCGGTCGTCGACCAGGCCGTTGGGTAAAGGTTCGTCCGGGTCGGGCCAAATTTGGCTATCCGGCGTGCCGACGTAGCTCGAGTGGAAGGCCGGGTCCCCGATGACATGTCTCTCGGCGATCACCAGTTTGCCGTCGTTGACGCTTCCTGGCGTTGCCAACTGCACGCGCGACAGGTAGACCACGCCATTGCCCGAGTCAGCCGTAATCCCGAGGGCTTCGGACCCAATCAACAAGAGATTCTTGTTTGCCGTGATTGAGAAATCCGTTCCGCGGGAGAAGACGCTGGCGCCCGTCCGGGCCAACTGAACAACCGTCATGTAGTGATCGAAAATCAGGCCTCCGGTCACGACCCCGAACATCAACATGATCAAGACGGGAAGCCCGATAGCCAACTCGACGATTGCGTTCCCTCGCTTATCGCGACGCAAACTACTTCGAGTAAATCCATTGAAATCATTGATTGTCCTTGCTGCATGGTGATCACCTTGCCGGCGGGTTGGGGTAAGGCTCTTGTCGGCCCATGGCTTTCGCTGAGACCGAGATGGCGCCGCCGGTCCACGACAGCGCCGAGCTTGTCAGTATGGGCACCGGGTAGTTGTTCACCGAAAGAACGATCGTGTTGCCGCCGGTGTTCGATGTGGTCGCGGCGCCTGACGGATCGTAGTACTGAATCGAGATCAGCTCGTCCGCCTGCGTCTCGCTAAGAACTCCGCCCGCGCGGGTCCGGATGACTTGTTTGATGGAGGCGTCGTGCCCGGCGCCGCCCAAGGTCCTGCCCGTGATGGCGAAGCGTACGCCTTCGCGCACCGCGAAGTGCAAAGTGGACTTCATCCAGACCGCCATGGCGATCTGACTGAAGCCGAAAACGACCGCCATGAACAACAGGAAACAGAGGGCAAATTCGATCATTGCCTGGCCACGCCGGCCGCTCCGTCCCCGTGAAAATCCCTGGGGGCTCCTGCGCTGTGTCATCGTGATTCGCATAAGGAAACCTCTGTGGCTCGTCGACAAACGTAACAGTACTATTGGTTCGATTTTGGCCACAATACGACCCGGGTGGTAGTACTCCCCTACGGGGTCGCTGAATAGTACACAGGTCCCACACGAGCCAGGACAATACCCAGCAGGGCTTTCGCCTGTTCACTCTGCTGGACGGCCAACGACGTTCTCACTGAGCTACAGCAATCCGCCTTCGGAAACCACTATAACATAGTTGAAGTAATCTATGTTTACTGGGAATTGGAGGTCTAGGCGAAAGGGCGTTCCAGTCAGTACCATCGTTCCAGCCGGCGACTAGGAACTGTCCTGCGGAAGGTGAAGTCGGGGGGATACCCTCGGAGCCGGGTCGTCCCGGAATTATTTCTTGCGAGTCCCTGATTTTGCCGCAAGGTATGTCCACCTTAGGCGGCCATGGTACTTTCGGCCCCTAGGGTCACTCGGGTCAGTTGAGGAGGCGAACCAGGGTTTCGGAGTCGAAAGCCGGCAGTTTGCAGACGCGCTCTTCGCAGACGTAGGCGGTGGGACGCCCGCCGATCGCCAGCTTGTCTTCGAAGAGCGGAATCGTTCCGATGAGCGCCGGAATTTCGTCTTCCGCGGCCGCCGCGATGATGCCCTGGGGGACGTACGTGGCCCGCATCTGGGACGCGAACGCCTGAGCCTTGGCCCGCGTCTTGGCGACGAAGAGAATCTGTTTCGGCTTCGATAGCCGCCAGCGTAGAGCGCGAAGCATTTCGCCGAGAGCAGTGGGGCGCGATGCCAGAGTTCCCGCGAACTGGTCCAATGCGCCTTCAGCGCGCACCCGGTAATCGTCCTCGGTAGTGAACTCGTTGAGCCGCAGTAGATTCATCACCTGGACGGAATTACCTGAAGGTTCGGCGCCGTCGTAGGCGGGTTGCTGGCGGACGATGAGGCCCTCGTGGTCGTCGGCTGTCAGGTAGTAACCGCCCGCGGGGTTGGCAAAGTGTTCGGCGAGGACCTGATCGAGGGCGATTGCCTGCTGCAGCCAATCGACTTCGCCGGTCGCTTCGTACAGATTGATGAGACCGCCGATCAAGAAGGCGTAATCATCGAGGTAGCCTTCGCCGCTGGTGACGCCGTGAAGCCCGCTGCGTTGCAGCCTGCCGTCGATGCGCATCCGGTCCAAGATGAAGCGCGCGGCCTTAGCGGCGGCTGCAGCGTACTCCGGCTCATCGAAGGCGAAGGACGCTTGTGCATAGGCCGAGATCATCAGCCCGTTCCAAGCGGTGAGAATCTTGTCGTCGCGCAGCGGCGCCGGACGCAGCGCCCGCGCCGCGAGCAGCCGTTGACGGATGGCGTTGATCTTGCTGCCCAGGGCCGCCTCGGTCATCTCGAATCGCGTTGCGATTTCAGACAGCGCAAGCTCCCTGCGCAGTACGTTGCGTCCGTCGAGTTCCGCTTCATCGTCCACCGACCACAGCGCCGCGGCGATTGCCGCATCTTCAGCCCCAAGCGCTTGCCGCAACTCTTCGGGCGTCCAAGTGAAGTAAGCGCCTTCTTCTCGCTCGCCGGAGGCGTTGAGAGAGTCGGCGTCGGTCGCCGAATAGAATGCGCCTTCAGGAGACGTCATCTCCCGCGAGACGTAAGCGAGGATCTCTCGTGCGACGGCCGCGAAATCATCGTTGCCCGTAGCACGCCAGCCGTCGATGTAGGCCGACGCCAACAGGGCGTTGTCGTAGAGCATCTTCTCGAAATGCGGTACCCGCCAACGATAGTCGACGGCGTAGCGGTGGAAGCCGCCGCCAATGTGGTCGCGAATGCCGCTCGCCGCCATCGCCGCGAGCGTCGACGAAGCCATCGAGAGTAACTTGGGGTCTTGGGTCGCCTTGTGCTCCTCAAGCAGCAGCCGAATCGGCAAACTGCTGGGGAACTTCGGGCCGCCGCGCAAGCCGCCGTTCTCCGCATCGAAGCGGCGTTTGTATTCGGCAATGGCGCTGGTCAATGCAGCTTCGGCGGACGCGTCGCCGGACGGCTTGGTTGAGAGCAACAGTCCGATGCGTTCGGCGATCAAAGCGGAGTTGTTGGAGATGATCTCGGGCTGATCCCGATAGATGGCCAGCAACTTGTGCAGCAAGGTGAGAAAGCCCGTGGGGACGCCGCGGTCGCCGTCATGCGGCGGGAAATAGGAGCCCGCATAGAAGGGACGGCGGTCCGGCGAGAGCCACGCCGTCATCGGCCAACCGCCCGCGCCGCCCGTCGTCACTTGAACCGCAGCCATGTAGACGCCGTCGACGTCCGGCCGCTGCTCGCGGTCGACCTTGATGGCAATGTAGTTTTCGTTGATGAAGCGGGCGATCTCTTCGTCTTCGAATGACTCCTCTTCCATCACATGACACCAGTGACAGGTCGCGTAACCCACGCTCAACAGCACCGGGCGCCCCAACTCGCGGGCCTTGGCGAACGCCTCGTCTCCCCAGGCATGCCAGTCGACCGGGTTGTGGGCGTGCTGTAGCAGGTAGGGGCTCGACTCAAGGAATAGCCGGTTCACGTACTGCGGCGTGCCGTCTTCGTTGAGATGGCGCGTGCGCGGGACGTATCCGGCAGAGCGCTTGGCCCAGGCGGCCGAGAGTTGCTGCTGCAGCGCCTCCGAGTAAGGCTCGGCGCCTGGACCCGAAGATGCTGGCTGCGCGAAGGCAGCAGCGACGGAAAGCAGAACGAGAAGGGCGAGACGCACACCGAGCAGTATAGGGTCTTCTCGGTACCGGCGACGGGCTCTAGCGATAAGACTCCAGCATCATCCGACGCTGGAATGCGGGCGCTTGCCGGAACGCCTCCAACAACCGCTTCTGCAGGGCTACTGCGACCCCGTGGCCTTGCAGGTAGTCTCTGTACATCTGCACCTGCACTTCCAGATCGTCCGGGATCGGCGCCTTGGCGGCAGGCTGGACGCATGCGTCCCAGGCGACAGCGCAAGTGTTTTGGCAAGCATCGATCGCCTCCTCGGCCTGTCGCTGCTCGCATGCACAGCTACAGACGGGCGCTGCCGCCGCCGGCGCGGCTGGAGCGGCTGCCTGGCAGTCTTCTAGGAAGCCCATCGCGTGGAGCTGGTCCTCGTCGAACCCTGCTGCGCACACGCTCGCTGGCGGGGCGCCCATCGCTTCGATCTCTTCTTCCACCGGGGCGGCTGCGAACGGCGTCATCTGCAGCATGTTCTGCACCATGGCCTGTGCAGCGTGCTTCTTGTCGAACGCGAAGTCTTCGTCGCCGCGCCATGGGCTGGAGACCAGGAAGCGCCCGTCGATGGTGCGGGCCACGATGGGCGCTTCGTCCGGGCCGGGATTGGCTTCGTCTATCAGGTCAGCGTGGAAGCTGCCGGTGAGGACGCCGGGTTGATATTCATCGATCGTCACCTTCCCATTAGGGGGACGGTGAAACATGCGCATACCCACGGACGCCGTCGGCCCGTATGCCAAGTAGTTATCGTCGCCGCCATGGGCCTTGCGCACAAAGAAGCTGGCATTGTCGATTACGCCCGTGAATCCGTACTCGATACGCGGAAGTTCGATGCGGATCTTGCTGCCGTCCAGCGCTTCCAGAGCCGCCTCGGTCGCCACTCCCGCCCGCAGCAGATCCCCCAGCTGATTGCCGTTGGCTCCTACTCCGACGCCTCCGGGCGACAACGCGAACATGTCGCCGTCAAGTAGGTTCTGCTGTTCGCCCACGGGCGACCACTGCAGCGTAATGACGAGCTGCGCGCTGCAGCGATTGAAGCGGCGGTCCAGGCCTTCACACGGCTCTGATTTTTCGTACTGGCGGCGCTGCGCGTTGGTGATCGGCTCGAGGTGGTTGGCCGGGTCGGCCATCGCTTCCTTCACCTGCTGCTGCCGTAGTTCCCGGCGCGTTGGCCGGGGCTTAGCTCCGGGCACGGGCGGCGGAGGCGGCGGAGATGGCTGCTGCTGAGGTCCAACCGGCGGGGATGCCAGGCTTTGCTGGAAATTGCCGACGCTGAGCATAAATTCCGGCTTGAACGGCTTCGTGAGGATCGGCTCAATCGCCATGTTGGACACGATGAACGTCATGCTGGCGTTGAACAGCACCGGGAAGGTCCAGGACGCGATGTGCGGCGGACCTGTGCCTTTCGCGCTGGTGACGATGGGCGCACTCGTGAACGAGCCGTCCATCATGCCCATGCGCAGTTGTTCGAGCAGCGCCTTGTCATTGCCCTGTACTTCAATGCGCACCCCGGCGCCTGTCGTCCCCGGACTCACCTTGGTGGAGAAACACGCGGCGGCGTTCGCAGCGATGTCGGGGCTATAGCGGATCGGCTGGTAGTCGCCGACCGCACCTACGAACGGGCAGTCGCCGTAAACCCTCTTGAGCCAGGACGGCTCCCGTTTAAGCGGGTCCGGCGTAACGCCCAGCTTCGGTATTCGCGTATTGATGATGTCCGCGAAGGACGTGACGAACTGCGAGTACAATGTGGCCAGATCCGCGCGTAACCGCTTGTTGCGGCGGGTTTGCTGGTTGAGCCAGGTAATCTCCGCGCCGGGCCGGATGGCATACGGGTAGTCGCTGTTGAACATTTCCGCTAGGTAGCGGTAGTCCTCGGGCGTCGGAGCGGAACCCGGGTGCGTCTTGCCGTTGGCCGATACCGCCGCCACCTCCGCCAGATAGCGCCAGAAGGAACTGGTTCCGTAAGCTTCGTCGATGGAGGGCGGCGGCTCGTTCAGCGGTATCGAGTAGTGCCGGCCGCCGAACACCTTCAGGAACTGGATGTCCGCCATCTCCTTCTCAAACTTGAGCGCCCGCAACTTGCGTGCGGCATAGTAACCCAGCGCGTCGGCCGTGCCCTCATCGATCCATTTGTTGTGCCCGCAGCCGCGACTCATCTTACTGGCGGCTTGCACCGCGTGCACCAGTTCGTGCGCGAGGGTCTGGTAATCAGCGTCCGAGATCGGCGCGTTCGGATTGTCGTAGTACAGCTTGCCGTTGATATTGATGATCCGGCGGCTGGTAGCGGGCTGAGCGCAGGGAGAGCCGGCGCTGTACCAGCCCCCGGGCGCGCCCGCCTTTTCGTACACGTAGACCCGGATGGCTTGCTGTCCATCCTCGCGTTGCACCAACGAGTCGATCTTGCCGTTGGCCACCGGGTCAGCGAAGCCCAGATTGCTATACAGATTGGCCACGGCGTACAGGTAGTTCTCGATTTCGCGGACGATGGCGGGATTCAGTTTTGCGTTGTCCTTGCCCTCTTCCTTTTGCCGCCAGTCGGGTGCGTCGACCGGCTCGCCCTCATAGACCACAAAGCGGGTCGCCTGCCACGCGGCACGGGCCGACGGCGAGGCGATTAGCAGCAGCAGGACGCAGGACAGAAGACCACCCAAGCGTCGGGCGGTTGTTGCGCTGGCTCGAGAAAGAGTGGAGGAGACAGTCATGGCTCTAGCGTTGCGGGCGTTCTAGGCAATTCTCGAACGCCTTCGGCAACGGTCCCGCCCGTTTGAGCGGGCTGGCAAGGCCCTCCAAGTCGTGCGTCAGCGATGTCGCCTTGCCGTCGGCGCTGACCTGAAATTCGAGGGCCAGGTTGGTAAACGAATCGGCGTAGGTGAACACCGTGTTCGATGCCGAGCGCATCCACCACGGCGCCACGTCGCCCCACATGGCGCCGACCACCAGATAGCCGTCGCACGAGCGCGTGACGAAAAGTTGCCGGTTGGATGCGGGATCGCCGTACAGCCCCAAGAAGCGCTCCAGGTCTGAGCGAGGCTTGCCATGGTTGCGCGCGTCGGTCTGGGCCTGCACGCGCTGCTCCTCCGCTTTAGCCTGCGCAGCTTGCTCCTTTTCGGCTTGCTGCAGGGCCTTCATCTGTTCCTCCATCCCGGGCGCAGCCTTGGCCAGGGAGTCTCGCATGTAGTCCTGACTAACCTGCGCGTTGATTTCCGCCACCGCCTGGCCCGCCTCCACGTTGCCGGCCGCCATGTATTCCGAAACCAGCGCTATCAGGCTTTGCACATCAATGACGTAGTCGTCCTTGTGCTCCGGGTAGATCTCCTTGAAGCGCTTGCGAGCCGATTCCGGCCCGCCGGACTTTATGGCCGCCCGCAGTTGGTCAGTGAGCTTCGGCTTGTCCGCTGCAAAGCCGGGATGGGACGCTCCAATCGTGAACATCAGCAACAGCAGTCCTGCGGCCCAGGCCGATCGAGATGAAGTCATGGCCTTTCTCCTCCTCGCATTTGGGGTTCAGTATAGAACTCCTGGACGTGGACGCCAAGGACGGCGCAAAGGGGCGAGTCACCCTGGACTGCCCGCGAATACCTGGCACAACCCTCGCCCCAACCGTCCTTTCAGCCCGGTCGACCGCCCACGCCCTCCGTAAACGCGCTGGATGGCGTCTTCACTATTTCCTCAACGAGTTCTGAGGAGTTGCGTGCGACGAAGGGCAAGAATGATGTGACAGACTGATGACCGTGAAAGAGCCGTCGAAGGCCTGTGCCATTGTTTTACGCGGGGCGCAGCTCTTGGTTTTTCGACACCCCAACGACGGCATCCAATTCGTGAAGGGCACGATTGAAGAAGGCGAGACGAGAGCGGAGGCGGCCGTCCGTGAATTGGAGGAAGAGGCGGGGATTCGCGGAGCCGCCGTCGAGCGCGATTTAGGGGTCTGGGAGGCTGAGTTCAAGGAGCAGGCTTGGTCGTTTCACCTGTGCTCGGTTGATGAGCCGCTCCAAGACGAGTGGGTTCATCGAACAGAGGACGGCGGCGGGCTCAATTTTCAATTCTTTTGGCATCCCTTGGATGTCGAGCCCCACGACGAATGGCGTCCCGTGTTTCGCCGGGCCTTCCAATTTGTGCGCACCCAAATTGCACTGAATGAACCCGGGCGCTGACCCAGTTCGCTGTGGAATCATGGCGTAGTGAAGCAGGTAATCGTCGTCAACGAGTCGCTTGTCTTGCCGGCAGGCAAATTAGCGGCACAGGTCGCACACGCTGCGGTGGCGGCCTTCTTGACGGCGACCGGGATGGCTCAAGAGGCTTGGCTTGAGGAAGGCATGCCGAAAATCGTCGTTGCGGCGCGGAGTGAAACGGAACTCCTCGCCCTGGAGGAGCAGGCGGGTAAGGCGGGAGTCCCGGCAGCGCTGATTCGGGACGCCGGGCGGACGGTGATTGCCGCCGGCACGATCACCTGTCTTGGGCTGGGGCCTGCGACTGCGGCGGAGATCGACAAGATCACGGGCGCGCTGCCGTTGCTGTAACAGTTGTCCAAACATTGCGGCTTGGCCTCGGCTCGGATATGCTGTGCGTGCTGGTACGGATTCTCAGAGGTAGGGGCTAAACGATGAAGAGTAAGACCACTCGCCGCCATTTCTTTTTCGGTTCGCTGCTGACCGCGGCCATTCCCGCAGGAGGCTTTGGGGCAGTGCCGAAGCTAGGCAGGCTGGGCTATAAGTCGCCGAACGAAAAGCTCAACATCGCCGGGATCGGAGCCGGAGGCCGAGCGCGCTCCGACTTGGCCGGCTGCGAAGGACAGAACATCGTCGCTCTCGCCGACCCCGACGAAACGAGTGCCGCCAGGTCGTTCGAACGCTATCCAAAGGCCACGAGATACAAAGACTTCCGTAAGATGCTCGACAAGCAGGAGCGGGAGATCGACGCCGTCATCGTCGCCATTCCCGATCACATGCACGGCACGGCCGCGATGTGGGCGATGGAGCGCGGCAAGGCCGTCTACTGTGAAAAGCCGCTGACAAGGACGGTTTGGGAAGCGCGTCAGTTGACCGAAGCCGCTGAGAAATATGGTGTGGCCACGCAGATGGGTAACCAGGGCTACTCCGAGGACGGCACGCGGCGGGCGGCGGAGATCATCTGGTCCGGCGAAATTGGCGGCGTGACGGAAGTGCATGCTTGGACGAATCGCCCGATCTGGCCCCAAGGCATCGACAAGGTTCTGCCGAAGCAGCCCGTTCCGCCGACGATGGATTGGGATATCTGGCTGGGTATCGCCCATGACCGCGACTACAACGCCGACTATGCGCCGTTCAATTGGCGCGGCTGGTACGACTTCGGTTGCGGCGCGCTTGGCGACATGGCTTGCCACATTTTGGGTTCTACAAACATGGCGCTGATGTTGGATGCTCCCACCAGCGTTGAGGTGCTGAAGCAAGAGAGCAAAAATCCGCACACCTTCCCGACCAAGGCGGTGATTCGTTTTGATTTTGCGGCTCGCAACAATATGCCGCCAGTGAAGGTCTTCTGGTATTCCGGCGCGACGGACGCGGCGTACTGTCCAGAGGAATTGAAGGGCGAACGGTTGATTCCGATCAGCGAGCGCTCCATGCGCAATATGGCGACGAAGCCGAATCACACGCAGGAAGACGTCGACCAATTCGAAGCGGCGGCACAGGCCAACGGCGCCTTGTTTGTCGGCGAGAAGGGTTATATGGCGACCGATACGTACGCCGAGTCGGTGCACCTGTTGCCGCGGCGGCGCAACGACTACTACTCCATGCCGCCGGAGTTGCTGACTCGGTCGCCGGGCCACTACCAAGACTGGATTCGCGCGGCGAAGGGCGGCGCCCCCGCCTCCTCGGATTTCTCGGTCGCTGGCCCGTTCACGGAATGGATCGTGCTGGGCGTTTTGGCATTGCGCTTCGAAGGCAAGCTGGAGTGGGACCACGCCAACATGCGCATAACGAACAACGAAGCGGCCAACGAGTTCATTAAGCCGACATTCCGTAAGGGTTGGAGTTGGACTTAATTCAAGTCGAGGGCAAGCAGTCTTTCGACTGCTTCGCGCCCGGTCATGCCAATCTTGATTCCCGCCTCTCTGGCCGGCCCGGTGGCGTCAACGATCTTGGCGTCGAGCAGATCTTCGGGCTCGACTAGCGGATGCTGCGGCGTTCCGCGGGCGATAGCGATCGCTTGGCCGAACTCGGTCGGCGTCGCCATGTCGTAGATCCCGCAACCGACGATTCCGGCCTTGGTGAAGATGGAGCAGTACTGGCCTTTGTGCCATCGATTGCTAACGCCGATGGCCACGCCGTTCTCGAACTGCATGGGCCGTGTAACGACTCTGGGCAATGCATCGCTCATACATCCCTCCTCATCGAGAATAGTTGGCGACGTAGTCCGGAACGGGTACATCGGCGGGCAACTGCGGATCTGGCTCCGGTTGCAGCCAGGCGGGCCGAGTCGGCAGAACGCCCGCCCAAACCGGCAGCGACATATCGGCGTCGTCGTCTATCGGCGGGCCAGTTCTGATTTTTGCCGAGCACTCGTTGATGGGGAATTTGATGACGAGCGTGGCTTCGACCTCAGCGTCGTTGGGGATTCGCGCGTCGTCCCAGCGGCCCGGAATGATGTGCTCGACGATGCGGTGCATCGCGTGGAATTTTGCTTCGCGCTCGGTGATCTCTTCGCCCTGGCCGAAGAGCACGACCGAGCGATAGTTCATCGAGTGGTGCAGCACGGAGCGCGCGAGGACGAGGCCATCGAGCAGCGTCACGCTGATGCAGGTTTCGCCTTTCAAGACGGCTCGCAGCATGGCGTTGTTGCGGGCGCCGTGGAGGTAGAGCCACTCGCCGTCACGCGCGTAGGCTGTCGGCAGTACCAGGGGGCGACCATCGATCACAACCGCGACGTTGCAGAGGAAACCTCCGTCGAGGATGACTTCGATCGCTTCGCGATCGTAGTTGCCGCGCCCCGGCTTGCGGCGGATGGTGGTGCGGGGTGTGGGCTCAATGGTTGCCATGTTCCGCCCAGGTTAGCCGTTTGGAATTAATGATCGCTAGGCGTCCTGCTAGGCGCCGTCAGCGTCCGCTAGAGTCCGTTTGGGGGCCGGCGATGTCCGCTGAAGTCCGCCCATGTCCGCCGATGTCCGGCCTTGTCCGCCCCAATTTTCGTCTAAATTGTTTCTTGTCAATGCGCTGGGCGTTTCTCGAGGGAGAATTGGCGGACATTTTGGCTGGGGCGACGCGGTTGAGCAGGAAGGTGGCGGCCTTGAGTTGTTCGCCTTTATTGCCGGAGTAGCCAGCGGTATCGACGAGGGTTTGGAAGGCTGCGGCGATCGAAGCGTTGACGTGGGTGCGGCAGGCGGAGAAGAAGTCGAGGCGGGCCTCGGCGAAGGCGGCTTGGAAGGCGGCCTGCCGGCGCCAACGGCGGATGGTGCGGTCGGTGACCTGGGCAAGGGCGGCGGCTCTACCGGTCGAGTCTCCGCTCAGGATGGAAATTAGCGCGATGCGCTGCGGCTGCGTAAGCCGGTCGAAAGGCGGTGTGTTGGACATAGTTTGTCTCCCAAATCAGAAAGGCCCGCTCTTTGAGCGGGCCTTTCTGATTGCAGGGTAGCAGGGGGTGTCAAGGGGGACTGGTGGAGTTCCCTTTTGAGTGACTTTCTCGATGCGGTGCCGGCTCAATCGTTCGATCCGCGTTGCCAGGGACTCTGTGGATCGCAGAAGTAGACGTCGATATCCGTCGCCCCAGGGTGAAGCTGCTTGTGGTCGGCCATCTCCAGACCGCGGTCCCAAGTCAATGACTGATAGAGTTCGCCCGGCAATTGCCGGGCGTGCTCGATCAGTGCCGAGACGACGGTTTCGGTCTCCTTGCCGGAGACTTTCACCAGCATCACGTAGCGCGAGTAACGCTCGACCAGCATGGCGATATGGGTGTTCTTCGATCCGGCCAGCAGATCCCCTTCCCCGTGCCCGGGCACGGCGCTGCCCTGTCCGCGGACCGGCGGCGCCCTGCAAACGCCAGGGATAGGATATCATCGCCCGTCGCTTGTCGGGAGGTTCCTGCCGCGTGTGAGTGTGGGCGCTGTCCCCACTTTTCCTTCTTGCGGACGCGGCCCAGTTCCCTACTCCTTGGCGAGGACGACCATCGTCTCGTGGAGATCGGCTGCGCGCCCTGCGAAGTAGCCTGCTGCGCCGCCCCCGCCGATGGAGACCGCGGCGACCGTCCCCAAATTACCTGAGCTTGTGCTCTGAAAACCGCGGATGCAGCCGTTGGACTTCGCGCAGTAGAGAGCCCCAATGGAGGCGCCCGCGACGACGCCGATCGCCGTTCCCGCGGCCCTCCAGTACCCGCGCCGTTCCTTGTAGCTGAAGACGGATACCTGGCTCCTGGGCAGAGAGATGTTTCCCTTGGGATGGAGGTCGCGGTTCGACGTCTTCGTCGCTTCAAAGCGGAGTTCGTCCGCCAGAACGTCGAGTACGCGGCCTTGCAGCGTAGTGCCGTCGACCAACACGGTCGACACGACTTTCCCGGCGAGCGCGGGGGCGAGTTCGGTCCAGGGGACTTCGATTCGTTCTTGGGCGAAAGCGGCAGAGCCGTGGAGGCCTGCAAACAAGATTGCCGCGGCACACGCCAAGAATCGTAGCGATTTCATGATGGTTCTCCTCCTGATGGACATCATTCCGGAAAACCGGGGGTCGGTGAGATGTTAGCCGGTCAGTCGGGTATGCGCAAGATGCAAAGGGATTCGCTCATGTGGGCGGGCACGCGAGCGCAGATCTAAAGGTGCTTTCCCAGGATCCCGAATAGCCCGAGAAAGTGGGCGTTGTCCCCACTTTCTTCATCCGAGCCTCGTAGAAAAGTGGGCGTTGTCCCCACTTCCCCATGGGAAGTCCTTCTGATTTTCCTATGTTTCCTCTAGACTTTCTGATGATAGGTCCCCTTCTCATAGCCCCTCTTCATGCCTGCTTCTACAGCAATAATTCGACGCATACAGTCAATAAAGCACTGCGGGATGTTCCATGACTTCGCTAGCCCACAGAGCCTCCCGGAGTTCCAGCAATACAATGCGATCTACGGTTTCAATGGCTCCGGCAAGTCAACGCTCACCAGAGTTCTTAGCAGCCTGCAAGGAACGACACGGCCATCCCGTCTACCGGCCGGGTCGGAGTTCGCGATCGAGTTCAATGACGGGACCGTAGTTCGCAGTGGCACGCTACAGGGTACGAGCCGAGCCTTACTGGTATTCAACATTGATTTCGTTGATGAAAATCTGCGCTGGGAGGAGGGAACGGCAAGGCCTGTTTTTTATCTGGGCAAAGCCCAAGCCGACATGTCGCGAGACATCGATAGGCTGGAGTCAGTGGTTGCGAATCTGGATTCCCGAAACGAAGCTGGCTGTCAAGCATCATGAACACGCCGAGAAGGATTTCGCGAAGCACAAGCGAAATGTTGCGCGCGAGATCGAAAAATCCCTGGGACTCACGCGCGCCTACAATGCTCGCGACTTAGAAAAAGATTACGGCACCTCCGTTTTCGAGCCCCCGCCCCTCCTTACGCCAGATCAAGAAGCGACGCAGCGGTCAATCCTCGCACAGGACGAACCTCTGGAGAAACGATCACAGCTGAAGAGCGAACGGTTTCGGTTGGAGCAGCTCTTGGGCAGTGTCAGCACAACGCTCTCAATCGAAATCGCCGACCTCTCCATCGAAGTGCTTCGTGAACACGCCGACATGATGTCTTGGGTCGAGACAGGTGCAGACTACCACCGTGAAAATGAGCTAGCGGTCTGCCTTCTGTGTGGCGGAGCTCTAGACACAGCACATCTTGATTCGATTAAGGAAGCTCTTAATCACAAGATGGACCAATTGGACGCCGCGGTCAAGCGAGACACGCAGCAAGTTCGAGAACTCCAGGACCGCCTAGTGCAGATGCAAAGGCTTTGCCCATCTCCGAATGACATTGCTCAAGAGTTCCGTACCGAGTTCGAGTTTGCCGGGACCAACCTTAAAGTCGCCATCCAACGCGGCCAGACATACCTGGACCATCTGATGGCAGCACTGGGAACCAAAGGAGCAGCACCCGGACGCGCCGTCAAGCTTGATGCTTCCATAACCACTGATTTGGCGCGAGAGTGGGACACACGAACAAACCAGGCACTAGACAGCGTCAATGAAGCGTTATCGAAACACAACATCGCTAACGATGACTTCACTGAGAGGAAGGCAGACACAAAAGCCAAGCTCAAGTCGCATTTTCTGTCGATGCACCACGCAGAGTACGTATCGCTTCATGATGAGCTTGCTACGGCCCGTGACAGGGCGCAGTCGGTCCAATCAAACCTAACGTCAACACTTCAGGAGTTGTCCCGACTCAAACAGGAGATCAGACAACACGGCCCCGCAGCAGACAGGATCAACACGATGATTCACTCGTATTTGGGGCACGAGGAGTTACGCATAGCAGCCGTCGAGGACGGCTACCAACTGTACAGACACGAGAGTCTAGTTGAGGGACCAGTCAGCGAGGGCGAAAAGACGGCCATTGCTCTCTGCTATTTCCTATCGACTGTCGGAGCGGAGGGTCGGAAGCTTAAGGACTCGATAGTCGTCATCGACGACCCGATCTCAAGCCTCGATACGCGGGCACTGAACTATGCGTTCAATCTGATTAGGTCTTCCCTCACCGGCTCAGCACAGCTGGTCTTACTCACGCACAACCTGCAGTTCATGAACGAGATTCGGAAGTGGCTCAAGGGCAAGACTGAGAAGGTCCCACCGACGGCAGCCTTGTTCTTTCTCGATACGAAGCAAAGTGCAACGACCGGGCGCCGCTTCACGCAACTTGTGGAACTTCCGAGGCTGATTCGAGACTACGAGTCCGAATATCACTATCTCTTCTACAGAGTGCTCGATTTTTGTGAAAGTCCCGGTGATAAACGAGTCCCCTCTACCTGATGCCCAACGCAATGCGGAAGCTGCTCGATATCTTTTTGGCGTTCAAAATCCCCGTTCCGGGAGGACTGGCCAGCAAGATAGAGCACGTCGCGGCGAAGAAATGGGACATCGACCCCGCACGCATCAAAGCGCTCGATCGTCTTGTGCAGGCCGAATCGCATGCGGACAACATTGAGGCGGCTTCTACGCTGCCACCCTTGACGATCGAGGAAACTAGCGCCGCAGGTCTTGCACTCCTAGATTTGATCAAGACTATGGATCCTGAGCACTACGACTCTATGTATAAGTTGTGCCGTGACCTCCTCAATGCCGGCGTTCGAGCACGAAGGGCCGGAGCCTGAGGCCGGAGTCTCCCCATGGATCGACGGGCCAGAGAACGAAGACGGCCCGCAGCTTGCGCTGCGGGCCGTCCCTTTTCAACCGTCTAGAAAGAAGCTTAAGCGTGGAGGGCTTCTTCTTCCTGGACGGCCTTTTTCACCGCGAAGCGCATGCGGTCCTCTTGACCTTCGCGCTCCACGGTAACCGTGTCGCCTTCGCCGATTTCGCCGTCGAGCAGCCTGAGCGCCAGAGGATCTTGGATCAGTCTCTGGATCGCCCGCTTCAGCGGACGCGCCCCGAACTGTTCGTCGTACCCATCGGTCAGCAGCAACTCTTTCGCCGACTCGCTCACCTCCATCGTGATCTTCTTGTCCTCTAACCGCTTACGCAGGTAGCTGAGCTGAAGCTCCACGATCCGGTGCAGGGACTCCTTCTCGAGTCTGCTGAAGACCATGATGTCGTCGACGCGGTTCAAGAATTCGGGCCGGAAGCTGCGCTGCAACTCAGCCATGAGTTTGTCCCGCATATCCTTGTGGCCGTCGTCTTTGGCATGCATTACCGAGAAGCCGATCTTGCCGTTCTTCTGCAGCACGCTGGTGCCGACGTTGGAGGTCATGATGATCACCGTGTTGGTGAAGTTCACCGTGCGCCCCTTGCTGTCGGTCAGACGCCCGTCGTCGAGCACTTGCAACAGCACGTTGAAGACGTCCGGGTGGGCCTTCTCGATTTCGTCGAGCAGGACCACCGAATAAGGACGCCGTCGGACATGCTCGGTGAGCTGGCCGCCTTCGTCGTGTCCGATGTACCCCGGAGGCGCGCCGATCATGCGAGAGACGGCGTGCTTCTCCATGTACTCAGACATATCGATGCGGATCATCGACTTCTCGTCGTCGAACAAGAACTCCGCCAGCGCCTTGGCTAGCTCGGTCTTGCCGACGCCGGTCGGACCCAAGAAGATGAACGAACCGATCGGCCGATTGGGATCGCTCAGACCCGCCCGGTTGCGCCGGATCGCGTTGGCGACGTGCTCCACCGGCTCGTTTTGGCCGATGACGCGCTGTTCAAGCCGTTCTTCCATGTGAACGAGCTTTTGCATCTCGCCTTCGAGCATGCGGCTCACCGGAATGCCGGTCCACTTGGCCACGATGCGGGCGATGTCCTCTTCAGTCACTTCGCCGCGCAGCAAGCTGGAGTCGCTGTGCTCCTCTTCGAGCTTCTTGGTTGCCAGCTCGATGTCTTTTTCGAGCTTGGGCAACTTGTCGTACTGGAACTCCGCCGCCTTTTGTAGATCGCCGGAGTGCTGCGCTTGCTCGATTTGCTTGCGCATCTTCTCGTGCTCTTCTTTGAGAGCCTTGACCTTCTCGATCAACTGCTTCTCTTGCATCCAACGATTGCGCAGCACGGAGGCCTCGCCCTTGAGCTCATCGAGTTCGGTGTCGATGTTGCCTAAGCGCTCTTTCGACGCTTTGTCTTTCTCTTTCTGCAGGGCCTGCTTCTCGATCTCGAGTTGCATCACGCGGCGGTCGAGCCGGTCGACTTCGACCGGGACCGAGTCCACCTGCATACGCAGCGTGGCTCCTGCCTCGTCGACCAAGTCAATGGCTTTGTCGGGCAAGAAGCGATCGGCGATGTAGCGATGCGAAAGCACGGCGGCAGCGACGAGCGCGGAGTCGCGGTAACGCACCGAGTGGTGAATCTCGTAGGTCTCTTTGATGCCGCGCAGGATCGCGATGGTGTCCTCGACGGTCGGTTGATCGACCAGCACTTGCTGGAAGCGTCGCTCAAGCGCAGCGTCCTTTTCGATGTACTTGCGATACTCGGCCAGCGTGGTGGCGCCGATGCAACGTAATTCGCCGCGCGCCAAGGCAGGCTTGAGCATGTTGGCGGCGTCCATCGTGCCTTCAGCGCCGCCGGCGCCGACGAGCGTATGCAACTCGTCGATGAAGCAGATCACCTGCCCGTTGGAGTCCTGTATCTCCTTGAGCACCGCTTTGAGGCGGTCCTCGAACTCGCCGCGGAACTTGGTGCCGGCAATCATCGACGCCAGGTCAAGCGAGACCAGCTTCTTGTTCTTGAGCGACTCGGGAACGTCGCCGGCGACGATGCGCTGGGCTAGACCCTCAGCGATCGCCGTCTTACCGACGCCGGGTTCGCCGATCAGTACCGGGTTGTTCTTGGTGCGTCTGGAGAGCACTTGCACCACGCGGCGAATCTCTTCGTCGCGACCGATCACCGGGTCGAGCTTGCCATTGCGAGCCCGCTCGGTCAGATCGAGGGCGTAGCGCTCCAAAGCTTGGTACTTGGACTCGGGATTCTGATCGGTCACTCGCTGGGTGCCGCGAACGGCCTGCAGCGCATGCAGAATCGCATCGTGGGACGCGCCCACTTGGTTCAACAGCTTGCCGGCCGGATCGGCCTTGGCCTCAGCCAGAGCTAAGAGCAAATGTTCGGTCGAGACGAACTCGTCCTTGAAGCGCTCGGTCTCTTTGAAGGCGTTCTCGAGGACGGTATTGAGCGTCGGGGACAGGTGCGTTCCGCCCTGGGTTCCTTGGACTTGGGGGATATCGCGCAACAGCTTGCGGGCATCTTCCGCCACCACTTGACGCTGGATACCGCACTTGTCAAAAACCGCGCCGACGACGCCTTCGCTTTCTTCGGCCAGGGCAATCAGCAAGTGCAGCGGGTGAACCTGTTGATGTCCATGTTCGGACGCAATCGACTGCGCTCCCTGCGCAGCTTCCTGGGCCTTTTGGGTGAATTTGTCGAAGCGAATCATGACGTTGTCCTCGGCTTAAAGATGAATCAGGGCGGCGGAAGGTTGCAGCACCGTTCCGCCGCCGAGAGTTGAAGGTCAGCTGACCTTGATGGTGCGGGCGTTCTTGGGACGCTCGACTTTGGGCGCTACGACCTTCAGCACGCCTTTGTCGTACTTCGCCGAAATGTTGTCGGCATCGACGGTGTCAGGCAACGCAAAGGTGCGCTCGAAGGAGCCGTAGCGGCGCTCGATGCGATGGAAGTTCTCTTTCTTTTCTTCGTTCTCGAACTTCTTTTCGCCCTTGATCGTGAGCATGCCTTCCTCGACTCTCACATCCAGGTCCTTCTCTTCCATGTCGGGCAATTCTGCCTTCAAGGTGATGGCCTTCTCGTCCTCGTAGATGTCGACCGCCGGAGCCCATGCTCCCTTATCGCCAAACGGCGCGACGCCGCCGAACGAGCGATCAAAATCATCGAAGAAACGATCAAGACCAAACCAGGGCGTCATGCCTCGGGGGTTGTGTTTGACCAGTGACATTGTCTTTCCCTCCTTTGATTACTGAATCGGAATCTTTCGTGAGCGCTCGACTTTGGGGACGCGGATTTCGAGCACGCCTTTGTCGTACTTGGCCGTAATGCTGTCAGCATCGACCGCCTCGGGAACCCGGAAGCTGCGCTCGAACTTGCCGGCCCGTCTTTCGCGCATCGTGTAGGCTGCCTCTTCTCCATGGCTGACCTGTCTCTCGCCCTTGATCTGTAGCAAGCCTTGTTCCAACTCCACCTGAACGGACTTGGGATCCACGCCAGGCAGATCGACCTCCAGCACGTATTCCTTTTCGGCATCGATGACGTCGACCGGGGGCCTCCAGGCGTCAGCCTGCTGGGGAACGCCGGCGGGGTTGGGTTGGGTGTAGCGAATGAGTCTCATCGGTCTTCTCAGTCCTCCTGGGAGATATCAACTACTGACATCATAAAACATGAGTGTAAATGTGTCAATTAGATTTCCACTAATCTTATAGTAACACGCTCATATTTTTGACAAGTCACTGATAGAAGGGGGGTTAGGGCCTCAGCTTCTCGGAGGAGGCCGCGAAAGCGTGCTCCGGTGCGGCTGCACTGGCGTATAATTCAAGACCTCATGAGTTCCCTATCCCGTCGCAATTTTCTGCAGGCAGCGGCTGGCGCCAGCCTGTTATCAGCCTTCGATCCGCTGCGGGCGGCCGAGTCAAAGATCGGCGTACCGCTGATCATCACCGACATTGAGGCGTTGATCTTGCGCAATCCGCCGGACAAGAAGCCCGAAGATCAGTTCGTCTCGATGACGCCGTTGGGCGAGACGACAGGCGGCATTGGGCTGTGGAATCGCCTGGAGCGCGGCGAGACGGTCCGCCAGGGCGGCTATCAGCAGACGTTACTGGTGAAGGTGACGACGGACCAAGGCATCATCGGCTGGGGCGAGTCGCATGCGGTGATGACCCCGCGGGTGGTCAAGACGGCGATTCTCGACTTGTTCCGGCCGATCTTGCTGGGACAAGACGCCCGACGGATCGAAGCCATCTGGGAAAAGATGTACTCGACGCAGCGGCTGCGCGGCTACGGCACAGGCTACTTCACCAGGGCCATGGCGGGCATCGATATCGCGCTGTGGGACATCGTCGGCAAGGCCGCCCAGATGCCGGTCTATCAGCTGCTGGGCGGCAAGTTTCGTGATTCGATCCCGACCTACCAAGGAGTGGGCGGGGGGCCGCCGGAGCAGGTACGCGAGAACGTCCAAGCGCTGCTCGAACGCGGCTTTCCCAATCAGAAGATGAGCCTCGCCAAGGGCCGCGGCGAAGAGATTCGCGATGTGGACCGTGTCTTCGCGGCAGCTGACGTGCTGGCAGGCAAGGGCCAGATTATGGTGGACTCGCTCGCCGGTTACACCCTGGCTGAGGCGACCCGCGTGGGCCGCCGTCTCGACACGATAGGAAACTTAGGCTGGTGGGAAGACGTGCTGATGCCCGAAGACTATGCTTCCTACACCGTTCTGGCGGAACGCATGGACGCGCCGATTTGCGCGGGCGAGCAGTATTCGAACCGGTTCCAGTTCAAGGAGCTGTTCGAGCGGCGCTGCTGCGACATCATCAACCCGGATACGTCGCGCGTGGGCATCACGGAGACGAAGCGCATCGCCATCATGGCGGACACGTACAACATTCTGTTCGCGCCGCATTCTTCGATGGGCTCGGCGCCATATCGCGCTTCGGCCATTCACCTGTGTTTGGCGACGCCGAATGCGGTGATTTTGGAAGGCGGGGAGACGTACAAGCAGGCTTTTGGCGACCAGATCCTCTCGAAGCGCCTGCCCTACCAGCCGGGGAGCGTCGGAGTGCCGGAAGGGCCAGGGCTGGGGTTTGAGTTCGATGAGACGGAGCTGGCGAAGCTGGTCGTGGGCTAGGGCGGCGTTATCATGAATTCCGACAATCTCTTGTCGAGGAGAGACTCACCCATGACTCGCCGACAACTTCTTGCCGCCTTCGCCGCCGGATCCGTTTCCGCGCCAACCGCTTTTGGAGCCGGAGTCGACGTACGAGTCGGCATCACCAGCAACACACGTCCGGATTGGGAGGGAGCGAAAGGGTTCGTTCCGTCGCTGCGCGATTGCTCGGACCTGGGCTATCGCTGGATTGAGACGTTCTTCGGTTATCTGGAGCCGTGGCCGGAACCAAAGATGTTGGAGGACCTGCTGGCGAGCATGAACTTGAAGATCGAGACGATCTCCAACGACGGCAGCCAGAACACAAACTTCCAAGACCCGACCCAGCACAAGGAAGTCATCGAGACGCACATGGCGCTGGTGCGCTACATCAAGGCGCTGGGCTGCGATCACTTGAAGATCAACTGCGGAAGCCGAAACCCGGGCGGCAACACGATGGAGATCTACCGCAACCAAGCCAAGGTCTTCAACGAATTAGGCAAGCGCATCAATGACGAAGGCCTCAAATTCGGCATCCACGCCCACCTGTGGTCTCAGGTCGAGACGCCCGAAGACGTCCACCACGTGCTTGAGATGACCGATCCTGAACACGTCAACTTCGTCTTGGATACGGGGCACATCACGATGGGGGGCATGGATCCGGTGAAGCTGACCAAACAGCTCGGTCACCGCATCATCGAGTTCCACTTGAAGGACGTTGCACCGAAGGACAAGGGCGGCTATAAGGGTCCGGAGTTGATCGCCGACCAGGTCAACACCAGCACGGACGATTTGATCTTCTTCGCACTCGGCAAAGGCGGCGTGGACTTTCCGGCGATCCTGGCGCACCTGAAGTCGATCGGCTGGAAGGGCTGGTTCACAGTGGAACTCGACCATCAGGCGACGACCGCGAAGCAGGACGCTGCCCAGAGCAAACGCTACATCGAGAACACGCTCGGCATAACCGTATAGACTGGCCTTAATGGCGAACTACACGGACGAACACGCTCAAGCGGGCGTTGACGCAGAGCTGCCTGCGATCGAAACTTGGCCGAACCAGTATCCGCATTACGTGATCAAGATCGAGATCCCGGAGTACACCTCGGTGTGTCCCAAGACGGGGTTGCCTGACCACGGAAAGATCACCATCGAGTACGAGCCGGACAAGCAGTGCGCCGAACTGAAGTCGCTCAAGATGTACCTGCTGGCTTACCGCAATCTGGGGATCTTTTACGAGAACGCGGTGAACAAGATGAAGGACGATTTGGTGAAGGCGATGCAGCCGGTTTGGCTAAAGGTGACCGGCGAGTTCACGCCCCGCGGCGGCATCAACTCCACGATCACGACCGAGTACCGACGCGGGTAGGCGGGCGCTAGGCTTAGCGGGTGACGGCGTTGACGACGTCGCCGGTCTCTCGCGTTAATGGCTGGGACCCGGACTTCGCTCCATTCACCTGCAGGACGTAAGCGGTGATGTTGACCGTCGTCTCCTCGGTGATGTTCTCAAACCCAAAGAAAGGATCATCGACCGTAATCTGAAACCGCGCGATGAGCTCGGCAGCGGTCTTGTCTCCCCAGCGGTCGAGGAATGTCTCGCCGGCCAGCGGCGGGACGAAGACATACCCATGATGCCCAATGAACTTCTGGTCGTCGGCAGACAGGGAACTGAGCGGCGGCAGTTCATTCTCGGCGCCGTTCCGTCCCAGCAAAGACGGTGTATGGCACCTCTCGCAAGTGCGCCCGTAATCCGCGCGGCCCGCCTCAGCCTGCGCCGAAGTAAAGACGCCTGGAATCGAATCTTCGGCGCTCAGAACCATAAGCCCAGAGGTGAGGATGGCGACGAGAAATGCCGTCCTAAGAATCATTCCGATGCCCCGGTCGCAGAGTCTATCACACGAGCAAAGCAGTCAGAGCTAAAGCGGCTCCTGAGCCTACTCGCTTGACGGCCTTCAGGCGCTGACGGAGTTGGTGGTCTTGAGGCTCTCGGAGAGGGTCTCTTCGATGCGTTGATTGATGCGTCCGCGGCTTAGTTCGGCCGCGACACGAATCGCATTCTTGATCGCGTTCGAGTTGGACTTGCCGTGGCTGATCAGGCAAACGCCCTTGACGCCCAGCAGCGGCGCTCCGCCGTACTCGGTGTAGTCGACGCGCTTGCGGAAATCTTCAAACGCATCGCGCGCCAGCAAGGATCCCAATTTCGCCTGGATCGTCTTTTCGAGCGATTGGCGCAACATCGCCTTGATCGTGGCGACCAAGCCTTCGCTGACCTTCAAGGCGACGTTGCCGATAAAACCGTCGCAAACAATCACGTCGGCCTTGCCGGAGTAGAGGTCGTTGCCTTCGACGTTGCCGATGAATTCGACAGGTAATTGGCGGATCAACGGCGCGGCCAGCTTGGTCAACTCGTTGCCCTTGTGATCTTCTTCGCCAATTGACAAGATGCCCACGCGGGGGCGCTCGCAACGGCAGATGACCTTCGAGTAGATCTCGCCCATGGCGGCGAACTGAGCGAGCATTTCGGGTGAGGCATCCACGTTGGCGCCGACATCGACAAGCACCGACCAAGTGCCTTCGAGCGTGGGGAAAACTTGAGCGAGCGCGGGCCGTTTGACGCCGGGCACGAGACCGAGGATCGTCTTGACGATGGCCATGCAGGCGCCGGTATTGCCGGCTGAGATGACTCCCGAGGCATTGCCTTCGCGCACTTGGCGCGCGGCGACGTGGATCGAGCTGTCCCGCTTGGCGCGCATGGCCTTGCCTGCGCTGTCTCCCATGGTGATGACGTCGGGGGCGTGGACGACCTCGATCGGCAAACCGTTGGCGCCGGCCGCTTCCAGCGCCGCTCTCAGGCGCTCCTCGGGCCCGCAGAGCAATACGCGAACATTGTGCTCCTGGGCGGCAAGAATCGCGCCTTCAACCTCGGCCGTAGGACAAGCATCACTGCCCATGGCGTCGACGGCTATGGTGATTCTTTCAGTCACTGGCTGGAAAACGATAGGGGCCGCCGCCGAGGTTCCGGCGACGTAAGGACGGCTATTCCGATTCAACCTCGATCACTTCGCGATCGCGGTAATATCCACAGTTCAAGCAGACGCGGTGCGGCAGCTTCGGTTCGCTGCACTGCGGACACGTCGTGGTCGAAGGTG
Organism: uncultured Acidobacteriota bacterium; assembly: GCA_963805925.1. Lineage (GTDB taxonomy): Bacteria > Acidobacteriota > Terriglobia > Bryobacterales > UBA6623 > CAMPKL01. The sequence goes on along the minus strand of CAWDWB010000007.1, from coordinate 181,649 downwards.
TCGTTAAAAAGTCGTGCGCTCTGCGCTTGCTGGTCCGCGACTTGGAATGGCGGCGTTTAGGATTCGGCATCTCGCGATCACCTCAGTCAGTTCAATTTCAACCCACGCAGAGCATTCCAGCGCGGGTCCTCCGCGTCGGCTCTCGCCTGCTGTTCCGGCACCGCTTTACTGTGCGGGCAAGAACCTGTTCTCTCTGCATCTTCGCATTCCGGCCGCATCGGCAGCCACAACACGATTTGTTCCACTACAGCGTCTTCTAAGAACAGTCCGTCGCCCTCATAAAACCCGACGTCGGCATCATCGCTGGTCAAGGCGTATTCCCCGTCCTCAGCGATCAGATCTTCCGGGTAGTAGAAGAGGTCAAACTCGTCGTCGAACTTCCGCCGGATCGGCTCTAGACCGATCGCACACTCATTTTCTAACTCGCCCGCAATCCGTCCGCGAAGACGTATCGTGCGCGTACCCGACCGATCCAACAGCTCGGCCGAACCAACAGCACGCACCGTCCCGATTGGCCGCCAATTATCGGGGAGCTCCAGGGCCGCCGCGCCTAACGCCTGTTCGAACGAGAACTTCCCTCGCTCCAGAGCTTTGACGCTTATGTAGACAGACCGGCCCACAGGAGAACCTGTCTTCGCTAGTATAGCCCGGGCCATCGTAAATCCGCTACGGGATCCAGCTATACTTCTGATTCCATGGCAGTAAGCGACGCCGCCGCGCTGGCCAAGACGGGCAAATCCTGGGCCCAATGGTTCTCGCAGCTGGACCAAGCTGGCGCGGTCGGATGGGACCACAAGACGATCGCCCGGCATCTGGCTGATTCGTACCCGCTCGGCGGCTGGTGGTCGCAGATGATCGCGGTGACTTACGAACAGGCTCGGGGGCTGCGGGACAAGCACGAGAAGTCGGACGGCTACTCGATTCAGCGCGAACGGACGGTCGCCGTTCCCGTCGAAGAGGCCTGGGAGGCCTTGAAGAGTCTGAAGTGGTTTCCGGAGGCGAAGAAGTCGGATATTCGCCGGGTGCGCGAAGACCGCCGCTTGCTGCTCTACCTCAATTGGCCCGACGGGACCGACGTGCTCATCGGCGTTAACCCCAAGGGCGACGGCAAATGTGCCCTCGGCGTGCAGCAGAGCAAGCTGCCTGACCGCGCGGCTGCCGAGCGGGCCAAGCAATATTGGGCCAAGCGCCTGGAGGAACTGCGCAAGCAACTCGAAGGCGATTGATATAATCGCGGCTTCTATGCTCGCTCCAGAAGTCGTCCTCGCGGACCCGGAAACCATCGCCAAATATGAGGTTGTGATTGGGCTCGAGGTCCACGTCCAGCTCAAGACGGCGACCAAGATCTTCTCGCCTAGCTCGCATGAGTTCGGCAACGATCCCAATACGCAAACCGACCCCGTTGTGCTGGGCTTGCCGGGCGCGCTGCCGGTGCTGAACCGCGCGGCCGTCGAGCAAGGCATCCGCGCGTCACTGGCGATCAATTGCACGATCAATCGCAAGTCGGTCTTCGCCAGGAAGAACTACTTCTATCCGGACCTGCCCAAGGGCTATCAAATCTCGCAGTTCGATGAGCCGTTGGCCGAGCACGGTTTTGTTGATATCGAACTCGAAGACGGCACGGCCAAGCGTATTGGCGTCACACGTCTGCATCTGGAAGAGGACGCAGGCAAGAACACCCACGACGGCTACCGCGACTCGGACCAGTACAGCTACGTGGACTTGAACCGCGCTGGAGCGCCGTTGGCGGAGATTGTCTCCGAGCCCGATATGCGCAGTTCGGACGAAGCTTTCGCTTATCTCACCGCGATCAAGCAGCTGGTGCAGTTCTCCGGCGCCTCGGACTGCGACATGGAGAAAGGCCAACTGCGCTGCGACGTCAATATCTCCGTTCGACCCAAGGGCCAGCAAGAATTCGGCACACGCGCCGAGGTCAAGAACGTCAACTCCTTCCGTTTTGCCAAGGCGGCTATTGAATACGAGATCGCCCGGCAGGTGGCCATTGTCGAAGACGGCGGCACGATCGTCCAAGAGACGCGCCTGTTTAACAACACAACGGGCGAGACGAGCTCGATGCGCTCGAAGGAAGAAGCGCACGACTACCGCTACTTCCCCGAGCCAGATCTACCGCCGCTGATTGTGGACGATGAGTGGCTGGCCGAGATTCGCGATTCGATGCCCGAGTTGCCGCCGGCCAAGCGCAAACGGTTCGTCGACGACTATGGCGTCTCTGAATACGATGCGCGTGTGCTGATCGCGTCGAAGGAGACCTCCGACTACTTCGAGACGGCAGCTAAACTGAGCGGCGACCCGAAGATGGTCGCCAACTGGGTGCAGGGCGAACTGACCGGGGCCCTGAATACGGCTGAAAAGACGGTTGCCGAGTCGCCGATCAGCGCCGAGGGCTTGGCCGAGTTGCTCAAGCTGCTGGCCGACGGTACGCTGTCATCCAAGCTGGCCAAGGACGTCTTCGGCAAGATGTTCGCGAGCGGCAAATCGGCTGCGGAGATCATTGAGGCCGAGGGGCTGAAGCAGATTTCCGACACAGGCGAGTTGGAGAAGATCATCGACGAGATCATCGACGCTAACCCGGGACAAGTCGAGACTTACCGCGGCGGCAAGACCGGCATTCTGGCCTTTTTTGTCGGCCAAGTCATGAAAGCGACCCGCGGCCAGGCCAACCCTAAGGCCGTGAATGAGTTGCTAGTCAAGAAACTGGCCGGATAGCGAGGCCGCGCGAGCAAGCCATATGGATCTGACGAAGGACGAGCCGCGGGCGACACGGCGAACCTCGCTGAATCTTCGATGGCATTCGTGGGTCCGTCTCCTCATCGTAGTCGCGGTCGTGCGGATCGCCCTGACCACGATGGTGTTCTACCAGACCATCGACGAGCCTGTGCATATTTTGTGTGGGCTGGAATGGCTAGATCTGGGAACCTACTCCATCGAAGAGCAGCATCCGCCGCTGGCCCGCATCGCCGTCGCGCTCGGGCCCTACCTGACGGGTTCCAGGATACCGCCCGGCGCCGATAGCGCCAACATGTGGTACGCCGGCAGTCAGGAACTGGCTGGGAGTGACAACTATCCGCTGACGCTCTCGTTGGCGCGCCTGGGCATCTTGCCGTTCTTCGTAACCGCTTGCGTGCTGCTCGCCGTCTGGGCCAAGCGCTGGTTCGGCGTGGAGGGGGCGATTATCGCCACGGTCTTGCTGACCACTACGCCGACGGTGCTTGCCCATGCCGGCCTAGCGACGACCGACATGGCCTCGGCGGCAACGGTTTTCCTTGCGCTCGGCTCGTTGTTCGCCGTGATCGCCAAACCGACTTGGAAAACCGCGATCGCCGCAGGCTGTTGCGTCGCCCTGGCCTTGCTAGCCAAGTTCTCCAGCATCCCGTTCCTGGCGGTCTGCGTGCCAGTCCTGCTGTTCTTCCGTTGGCTGCTTGGACCGCCAATAGGCTGGCGCAACGGCGCGGAATGGCGCAGAGTTTTTCAATTGGCCGCAGTTGGCGTCGCCGTTTGCGGACTGATTGTATGGGCTGGACTGCGATTCTCAGTCGGCCCTCTGTTGCTACCGGCCGACATCGCTGCGAATGGTTTCCGTTTCCCCGCGATCCCCAGGATTACGGGCCTGAGTCAAGACCGGGTCATCCAAATCTTGGAGACGCCGGTCTACCCTGCCGGAGAGATATTCCGTGGAGTGTTGGAAGTTTACCAGCATAACCAATCCGGTCACCGTTCGTACCTGCTGGGGGAAGTCCGCACGCACGGCTGGTGGTACTTCTTCCCGGTCGCTTTCGGCGTAAAAACGCCGATTCCCTTCCTGCTATTGGGCTTGGCATCCCTCGGTTTTCTTTTTGTCACGGGATTTCGTCAAAAGGACTGGCGGCTGCCTGCACTTGCCGGTTGCGCCGTCGCCATCATGGCCTGCGCGATGACGGCAAACCTTAACCTAGGAGTTCGGCACATCCTCGTGCTCTATCCCCTACTCGCACTAGCAGCGGCAAGCGTTGGCCCGGCGTTGCGGCACTCGAAGAAACTGACGGTCGTTGTCGCACTTTTGCTCGGCTGGCAAGCCGTGGAGTCGCTTCAGGCGCACCCAGACTATCTGCCGTACTTCAACCAGATCGCCGGAGATCACCCCGAAGACTTCCTCGTCGGCTCCGACTTGGACTGGGGCCAGGACATGTTTCGTCTCGCCGCAGCGACGCAAGAGTTGAAGATTGAGGAGTTGCACTACGACTTCCCCGACCTCGACAAAAAGCAAGCGGGTTGGCAGACAACCGGGTGGGTAGCCATCGGCCTGACAAACCTGAAACTCTACCCCAAGCGATATCGCTGGCTCGACAAGTACGAGCCGTACATGCTGGTCGGCAAGTCAATTCGGCTTTATCACATTCCCGAACGGGCGCCGTAGGGGTTCGACCCCCAGCCCCGGACCAGCGGGGAGCCGACTGATATAATCGCGGCTTCATCCTCGCCCAAGGCAGCGCTGGGTTTAGACAACTACGGAGATGGATCAACCTGCGGAGCTTGCCCAGCGACCCTGTTGGGCCGAACGTAGCTGGCCTTTTTGGCTCGCTCTTTTTACCTGCCGTACTTCAACGCGCTCGCAGGCGCCCACCCGGAAGAGGTTCGGGTGTACTCGGATCTCGACTGGGGACAAGATCTAGATCGCCTGGCCGAGGCCTGCCGCCGACTCGGGATTCAAAAACTGCACATCGCCTACTTCTCGTGGGCGAAGTTGGAACGTCATGGATTACTGGAGTTCGAACGGCTGGACGGAGGAGACATGACGACTGGGTGGTCGCCATCAGCGTCTCCCGCCTCAAGCTCTACCCCGAGCGCTACGGCCGGCTTGAACAATACGAGCCCTCCGAGCGCGTTGGCCGATCGATATTTCTCTATCGCCTTCCCAATCCGTAGGCCCTTCCTCAACAGCTTCGCCGCAAATGTTCCTGCTACAATACCGCCTCCATGCCCACGCGACGGATGGTCGAAAAGATGACCGCTAACTCGCGGCTTGTTTCTATTCTCGCGGCCGTCGTACTGGTCGTATTGGCATGCATCAGAATTGAGTCAACGACTCGCGTCTTCACGCAAACCTACGACGAACATACCCATATCCTTTGCGGTCTCGAATGGCTGCAACAAAACAGTTATCGAATAGAACCGCAACATCCGCCGCTTTCTCGCGTCGCAGTAGCGTTACTCCCTTACTTAGAGGGCTACCGAATCCCTGAAGGAACTCAGTTCGGCGATTACAACCGCTTCAATATTGGAACGGACATTCTCCACCAGAAACACGATTACGCCAATGTCCTGCACTGGGCCCGTCTCGGCAGCTTGCCTTTTTTTATAGGCGGTTGCATTGTCGTATTTTTTTGGACACGCCAATTATTCGGAGATCTCGCCGGATTTCTTTCGCTTCTCTTATTTACTACCGCCTCTCCGGTGCTTGCGCATTCAGGCCTCGCGACGACAGACGCCGCAGCGATGGCAAGCTTAGCCGCGGCGATTTGGGCATATCTTCGATGGCTGGAAGCCCCCTCGCGCCAGTCGACTTCACTCCTAGGGCTTGCTGTTTCCGTCGCCCTGCTCTCCAAGATGAGCAACATCCCGTTTCTTGCCCTGGCTTTCTTAGCCGTAACACTGACCGAAGCTTCCATTAGCGGGAAGTTCACTCGCCGCGCCAGTTTCTGGAAGCCGGAGCTGCGCCGTCGCGCGACTTCCGGATTGCTTGCGCTGGTCGTCGCGTTGTTCTGCGTGTGGGCCGGTTATCGCTTTTCCTCCGCCCACCTCGCAGGACCTGAAGGCCGCCCTCATCTAGCCGTCGATCGAATCACTCAACCGCTGGGCCTTCCCGCTTCAGTCTCGAATTGGCTGGTGGAGACTCCGCTGGTTCCCGCGCCGGAGTTCATTTTCGGGATCCGGCAGGTAGTTCAACATTCTGAAGCCGGCCATCTGAGCTTTCTGTTGGGAAGGACGTCCACCTTCGGGCGCTGGGACTTCTTCCCCGTTGTCGTCGCCGTCAAGACGCCCTTCCCGCTCTTGCTTCTATCCGTCGTCGGCTCCGTATTCTTTTTGCGCTTCGGTTTCGTAAAGCGCGGGGGCTGGCGGCCTGCTGCCATCGTTGCCGCTTGCAGCGCGATTTTTCTCTTTTCCATGACGACGACGATTAACCTCGGCATCCGTCATCTACTGGGGCTCTTTCCGCTCGCCTGCGTCATCGCCGGCGGCTTCGCTTCCCGAATACGGTCCCGCCTGGTGATAATCGCCTTGGGCGGGCTTCTTACTTGGCAAGTAATCGGATCATTCGCCGTTCATCCGGATTATTTGGCGGATTTTAATTTTCTGGCGGGTTCGCATCCAGAAAATGTTCGCGTCGATTCTGACCTGGATTGGGGACAAGGACTCGGCCGGCTATCTAAGACCTTACGGGAAATGGATATCGACAAGATCCATATCGCCTACTATGGCTCCGCCGATTTGAGCAAGCACGGCCTGCCGCAATGGGAGTATTTGGAACCCGGCGTCAAACAGACGGGCTGGATCGCCGCCAACGTATCGGCAATTAAGCTGTTTCCGGAAGACTTTGGATGGCTCGAAGACTGCGAGCCTTATACGCTGGTCGGCAAGTCAATTCGGCTTTATCACATTCCCGAAGAGCAGCCTTAGCTACATCACTTGCGGCGCTTCGATGCCCATTACGTCGAGTACCGCCGTGAGTTCCTTCAAAAAGAACTGCGTCATCCACAGCAAGAAGACCTTGCGCTCGGGATCTTCCTCTTTGAGGATGTGGTGTTGGTGGTAGAAGTTATTGAACGTCTGCGCTACCTGGAAAGCGTAGCGCGCCAATTGCGCGGGCTCTGCGGCATTGATCGAGCGCTGCACAACCCAGTGCAGGCGCGAGGCCGACAGCATCAATTGCCAAAAATCTTCGTTCTCCAGTTGGCGGGCGAGCACCGCGGGCGTTAACTCGGCGTCGAAGTCGGGCATGGACTCGCCCGTTCCTTCAAACTTGCGTAGAATGTTTCGGGCGCGTACGGACGCGTACTGCACGTAGGGACCGGTTTCGCCTTCGAAGCTCAACGCTTCTTGGAAGTCGAAAGCAATCACCGTAGTCCGCGTGAACCGCAACATGAAGTACCGCAGCGCGCCAACCGCGATCTGCGTGGCGATCTTCTCGCGTTCGTCGTAGGGCAGTTCTTCGTGCCGGCTGCTGACTTCTTGCAACGCGCTGGCGATCAGCATGTCGAGCAGGTCGTCGGCTTTGACGCCGAGACCTTTACGGCCCGAGACCTCGACATAGGCGCGGCGCTTGTCTTCTTCGGATAGTTCGATGCCGAGTTCGGCGCAACAGCGGGGCGTGAGCGCGACCATCTCGTAGGAGAAGTGAATGAAGTTCTCGGCGACCTTGTGGAAGCCTAGACACTGCAAACCAGCCTTGACGACGTCTTGCAGATAGGACTGCCGCGTATCGATGACGTTGAAGACCGCAGCGCCTTTGCCGAAGGCTGGGGCCTTGGGGTCGGATGCGCCGGGGACCGAATACCAGGCGACTCGCCCGGAGGGATACGTGCGGAATTGCTTGTAATGGAAGTCCTTGCCTTCGAGCAAGCCGAACTTCCACAGCGTGTAGGCGATATCTTTGCCGACGTAAGTCACTGTGCCGTTCGAGCGAACGATGACTTTCGATTCCTCGAACTTCGACTCTTCTTCCTCTTCGGCATCCTTCTTCTTCGACTCTTGGAAGAGTTCGGAGGGCATCACCCAGCAGCCTTTTAGCTTGCCTTTGTCTTCGAGGTAGATCGCCTTGCGCTCTTTGAGCATCTCGAACGCGGCGGACCAGAACTGCATGTGCAGGATTTCGCTCTCACGCGGCAGCACGTCGTACTCCACGTTGAGGCGGTACATCGTATCCATGTGGCAGTGCACGATCGCGTCGGCGACGATGCGCCCGATTTCAGCCAAGTCGCCTTGGTCGGCCTCGATGGCGTGCAACGTTTCCGCGCGCCAAGCCAGCGAATCGGGTTCGGTTTGGTAGTACTGCGAGATGCGCGCGTACAGATCCCAACAGTAAAAGTCGAACTTCACGTCCGGGCTCTCGACCAGTTCCAGGACTTGAGCCGCGGTCATTTTCTCCAAGTGATGGAACGCCGCGACGACGTCGGCCACCTGCACGCCTGTGTTGTCGATGTAGTTCTGGGCCTCGACGTTCTCTCCTAGAGCGCGATTCATGCGCACCAACGTGTCTCCGAGTACGGCGTTGCGCAAGTGTCCGATGTGCGCGGCCTTATTCGGGTTGATGTTGGTGTGCTCGATGATGATTTTCTTCGGCTTGCGCTCGGCGGCGTAGGATTCTCCCGCGCGCAGGCTCTGGGCGTAGGCGCCGCGCTCGAGGCGAACGTTCAAGAAGCCGCCGCCGGCGAGTTCGATGGCGGCAATTCCGGGGATGTCGGCCAGGTTGCCCACCAGTTCCATGGCGATCTGCCGCGGGGCCTGCTTCAGTTCCTTGGCGAGTGCAAAACAGACCGGCGTGGCCAGCTCGCCAAACTCGGGCTGGCGGGGAAGTTCGATAACGACCGGAATATCGACGTTGTAGCGTTGTTTGATGTGCGCGGCGACCGCGTCGCGCAGGCGTTCTTCGAGAGCCAAAAACAAGGGCTGATCCTCAGAGCGGAATGAAAAAGCCCGCCTAAGCGGCGGGCGCAGGCTACGCCTGATAGAGGCAAGTGTAGCACGCGGGTTCCCCGCTCTTGACAAAGGGTTTACAGGCCGATAGCGTGGGGTATTCGACCTCCGCCGTGCGGCCTCGAAGCCCTTTTTGCGTGGAGAGTTCTCGCCTTTTGATCGACGTTTCCCGCACGTTCCAAGCGAACGAAATTCTGATCACCGGAGCCAACGGGTTCGTGGGCAAGGTTACGCTCGCGATGCTGCTGGCCCGCTATCCCGATGCGGCGCGCGTCCATGTACTGGTGCGCCCGCGCCGGGGCGTCCCGGCGCAGAAGCGTTTTGAAGACGAGGTGCTGGCTTCGCCGGTCTTTCAACCGTTCGACAGGGAGGCATTCGCCAAGCGCATTGTCGTGCACGAGGGAGACGCCGCTGAGCTGGGCGAGCCGACAGCCCAAGCGATGGCCGGCGTCAAGCTGATCATTCACTGCGCCGGGCTTGTGGAGTTCTTTGCGCCGGTCGACGAATCGCTGCGCGCGAACGTCGACGCCGTCGAGAAAGTCGCCGACCTGGCTGCTCGGATCGGCGCCAAGATGCTGCATGTCTCCACCTGCTACGTCGCTGGACGCGGGAATGGGCTTGTGGAGGAGAGCGAGCCCATCGCGGGTTTCTATCCGCTGCGCAAAGACCGCAACGACACGGCGTTCGACGCACAAGCGGAAGTCGCCAAGCTACGCGAGCGCATTGGCGAATTGACGGCAAGCGGGCGCGATAGAGCGGCCCAGCAAGCGCTGGCGGAACTGGGGCGCTCGCGGGCCGAGCGTTGGGGTTGGGTCAACACGTACACCTACACCAAGAGCTTGGGCGAGCAAACGCTCGCCGCCCGCGGCGATATCGAGTGGGCGATTGTGCGTCCGGCGATCGTTGAGAGCGCACTAGAATTCCCCTTCCCCGGCTGGGTCGAGGGTGGCCGCACGGCGGCGCCTTTGGTGCTGATGGCGCTAGGCGGAATGAGCGAATGGCCCGCACGGGCGGACCTGTCGCTCGAAGTCGTGCCAGTCGATCAAATCGCCGCGGCGATGTTGGCCGTGGGTGGGCTGCTCGCCGAAGGCCGCGCCGATCGCGTTTATCAATTGGCGGGCTCGGATCGAAACCCCTTCCCGATGCACTCGCTGATCGCACTACTGGCCGCCGAGGCCAAGAGGCGCGGCTCGAAGGTAAGCGGTGAGCCGAAGCTGTTTGACGGCCAGGTTTACCTGGAGCGCAATCGCCGCCAAAAGGCCCAGGTGGAGAAGTTGGAGCGCCGGTTCCAGTCGCTGGGCAAGTGGCTGAAGTCCAAGCGGCTGCCGGGAGCGGCTGCCGCCGCACGCAAGTCGGGGCAGATGCGCCAGGCCGCGCTGCAACTGCGCTTTCGCGAGCAGACCGTCGAGCAATACCTGCCGTTCACCGAACAGAATCGTTATCTGTTCGAAGCGAATCACATCCGCCAAGCGATGGCCGAGTTGTCCGAAGAAGACCGTCGGCGCCTACCCTGGACGCCGGAACTCATCGACTGGCCGAGCTATTGGCGCGAAAACGAGATCGAAGGCGTCCTGAAGTGGGTGCAGCCTGACGCAGTGCGCGATTGGAGCTTCCAACTGTGACCGCCGAAGTTAGCCAGGGCGTCCTCGAAGTCGTCCGCGAAGTACTGTTGGAACTCGGCGCGAAGGACGCCGCCGAACGCGCGACGCTCGACTCATCGCTCGACAAGGACTTGGGCCTCGGCAGCCTGGAACGCGTCGAATTGCTGATGCGGTTGGAACAGCGCTTCGACAGGCGCTTGCCGGACGACGTCGCCCAACAGGCCGAGACGCCGGCTGAGTATGCGGCAGCGTTGCTCGGCAGCGAGTCGGGCGGACCGGCCCGCGTGCGCTACGCGATTCCGAAGTCGCCGCCCGCGCCTGAGCCGGCCGCTGAGGCGCGTACTTTTGTCGAAGTCCTGCGTCGTCTTGCGGAGTCGCACCCCGAGCGCGTTCAGGTCCATCTGCTTGAAGACGACGTGCCGCGTCCCATCTCCTACGGACGCCTCTACAAGCGCTCTCAAGAAGTCGCCGCAGGCCTCATCACCGCTGGTCTACAGCCTGGCGAAACAGTGGCCATCATGCTGCCGACGTGCGCTGACTTTTTCTATGCGTTCTTCGGCGTGGCGCTGGCAGGCGGTATCGCCGTACCGATTTACCCGCCCGCGCGGCCCAAGCAGATTGAAGAGTATGTCCAACGGCAGCTGGCGATCCTGCGCAACGCGGAAGTGAAGTTTCTCATCTCCTTCGATCAAGCCAAGGTCGTCGCTGACGTCATGCGCCTCGGCTTGCCGAGTCTCATCGACGTGGTCACCGCTGATGAGCTCGCCGGACGCGGACGCGGCTTCACTGGCCCTTGGCCCGAGACCAGCGAAATCTTCTTCATTCAATACACCTCGGGGTCAACCGGCAACCCCAAGGGCGTGACGCTGACGCACTCGAACGTGCTGGCCAACGTGCGCGGCATCGGCGAGGCCGTCCAGGCGACGCCGCACGATGTCGTCGTCAGCTGGTTGCCGCTGTATCACGACATGGGGTTGATCGGCTCGTGGCTGTTCAGCGTCTATCACGCGCATCCGATTACGGTGATGTCGCCGCTCGACTTCTTGTCGCGTCCCGAGCGTTGGCTGTGGGCGATGAGTGATTCGGGCGGCACGCTGTGCCCGGCGCCGAATTTTTCATTTGATTTGTGCACGGCGAAGATTTCTGACGCTGCGCTGGAAGACGTGGACCTGAGCCCGTGGCGCATCGCCATCAATGCCGGCGAGCCCGTGCTGGCGCATACGCTGGAGGCCTTTGCGGAGCGGTTTGGAGCTTGCGGATTTCGCCCCGAAGCTTACGTGCCCTGCTACGGACTGGCTGAATCCTCGGTCGCTCTGACCTTCCCGGCCATCAACCGGCGTCCGATCATTGACGTCATTGACCGCACTGCGTTTGAGCGTGACGGAATCGCCACACCGATCACGGATGAAAAAGAGCGAAAGCTGCGGTTTGTCGCTAACGGCCAAGCGTTGCGTCTGCACGAGATCAAAGTCGTCGACGACGAGGGCAATCTCGTCGCCGAACGCGTGCGCGGCCGCATCCTCTTCCGCGGCCCGTCGCGCACCGCGGGCTATTACCGTAACCCCGAAGCTTCGCGCGCGGTGATCGACGACGAAGGCTGGATGGACTCAGGCGACCTCGGCTATCAAGCCGACGGCGAACTCTACGTCACGGGGCGCATCAAAGACGTCATCATCAAGTCCGGCCACAACATCATTCCGCAAGACGTCGAGGTGGCGGCCGCCGAGGTCGAAGGCGTCCGCAAAGGTTGTGTTGCCGCCTTCGGCTCGGTCGACGAACACGCGGGCACAGAACGGCTCATCGTGGTCGCCGAGACCCGCGTCACCGACGAAGCCGAACGTTCGCGCATCAAGCACGACATCACCGAAAACGTGGCCGCGAAAGTCGGCATGCCTCCTGACGTGGTGCAACTCGCGCCGCCGCACGCCGTCCCCAAAACTTCCAGCGGGAAAATCCGGCGCAACGAGACGCGCCAACTTTACGAGGCCGGCCAAATCGCCAACCGCCAAACCGACGCGCCCTGGCGCCAGTTGTTGCGCCTATGGCTGCGCAATCTCACCGGCTGGATCAACCACATCGACGACCAGGTCTTCGAGGCGATACGCGCCGCAGGCAAGAGCGCCGGACGTTGGTCGATCGCCGCGCCCTTCGGCCTAGCCGCGCGGCTGACGCCCTCACCGCGTTCGGCACGGTTCTTCGCGCTGCCCGGCGCTGCGCATATTGCTCTCGCTCGAAGACGTGCAATGCCGCGCCCACCGCTGCCGACAGCAACAGCGCCGAGCCTGTACCTCGCCAATCGGCTTCGACCGCTTCGATGCCGCCGCCGTCTTGGCGAGCCTTTCGACGCCCGCGGCCCTGGCCGACGAATCGGCGCTGCGCGAACTTCCCGGCCCGATGGCCTTTCTCGTCGAGCCGCTCATCGCGCCCGCCGACCGGAGATGCCGCCGATTTGAACGCAGCGCATTCAATCCGCTTTGCAAAATGGCCTGAGCGTCATCGTGCTTCGCCGATTCGCCCCTGGGCGAGACCGCTGCTCGTTCACGCTTTCGGCTCGAAGCCTTTGAGGCAGCAGCGGCAGCAGTCCCGCTTCATCCCGATTTGGCGTGATTCCGGCGGACTCACTCTCGGCCCGGCTTTGCAGCCTCGCGGGCGATTCGCTCGCGCTTCGAACAACAACGCGAGCGGCTACGCGACAGCTCTCGCAGGCCTCGCGGGCTGACTCCTGCTAAGGGCTTCTACTCAGAGCGGCCTGCCACGCGGCCGCCTCGTCAGCGCCGTGGGGAGCGCGAACCCGAATGAAACTAGGGCATCCGCTTGATTGCGCCCCCTCAGAGCGCTAGGGGCACAGTCGAAGCAAATGCGTCTGGGCAAACAACATTTGGGATTCGCCATCTGCCGGAGCGTTGTGGTTTCTGGCCGGAGCCCGTTGCTTTATCTGGATCTTGTCGTGATCCCCGGAGCGTTGAATCCCAGTCGCGCGCCCTGTTAGCGGATCGTACTGAAGCGCCGCTGGGGATGACTGTATGTGGGCGGCGAAGTTTTCTTACGGTCGTTCCTGTACTATTGCGGCCTGGGCGTCATCACGACGCTGATCTGGGACGATTTCGATTTGCGGCCGTTCGCGCCTCCGTTCATCTTGATCGCTATTGCGGTCGCCGAGCCGATCGATCAGATCCGATTTTTCACGACTATCGCGCCGGCCTTCGCCGGCCTCCTGGGATTAATGATCTGGTTGCATCATCGCTTCGAGAGTCTCGCGGAGCCATCTCTATCGGCTGTCTGCCTCTGACGCTCGCTGGCACTCGGGGCATCCGGCGTCCTCTACTCCTGGGACGGCGTACTTCGGCCTTCGCCAGGCGATGGGCACAGAATCCCACGGCTTTCGCTTGGCAGCCTTGGCCGTCTTTGTGCCATTGCTCTTTCCCTTCCGATCCTGCTGGAACTCAAGTCGCTTGCCAATGCGGGCCCTGCTGATAATCGTCGGAGCCTCATTTTGGGTAGTCGCATCACTGGTTCGATGAGCAATTTCCCGATTTATGCCAGCTCAAAAAGTCCTCGGAGCGACGACGACGACCCCGAATGTCATCCTCATCGTCATCGACACTTTGCGCGCCGACAGTCTCTCCTACTCGGACGAGAGTGCGCCGCCGACTCCGATGATCGACAGCCTGGCGAAAGAGTCCGTCGTCTTTGCCAATGCTATTTCTCCGTCGTCCTGGACCTTTCCGGCGATGACTTCGATGTTGACGGGCCTGGCTCCGCTCCAGAGCGTCGACCTGCTGGAGACAACGGCAGTAGGTCTACGATACCCCTCCGATGCCGACCATGGCCACGGTATTAGCGGAAAACGGCTATCGGACCAGAGGGATCCTCGGCAATCACTTGATTTACCGTCCGCTGGCCTTGGTTGAGGGCTTACAACGCATCGATACCTATTCGCCTTATCCCTTTGGCGGCCCCCAAGCCTCGCAGAATCTGGGTCGCGGCAGGAATAATCTGCTGTTCGGCGATATTACGCGAAGGCTGACTGACCAAGCCATCGAGTGGGCGGGGACCGTCAAACAAGACCAGCCATCATTTCTTTGGCTGCACTACTTTGATCCGCACAATCCTTACACTCCTCTTGACGAGTACATGGAAACGCCCGGGCCGGCCGGTCTCACGGACGAGCAACGAGCCTACCGAGCTGAAGTCCGCCTCGTCGACCACGAGATCGGCAGGTTGATGAAGGCCCTCAAGACAGAAGGAGTCTACGACGACTCAATCATCATTCTGACCAGCGACCACGGCGAAGGGTTCGGGGAACACGGCGAAATCTACCACGGCTACGACCTCTACCAAGAGCTGTTGCACGTGCCTCTGCTGATACGGATGCCCGGCGGCGCCGGCAGCAGGCAGGTTTCTGATTACGTCCCGACCAACGCGCTCCTACCGACGCTCCTCGACTTGTTGAGCATTCGCGAGCAGCCCCATGAAGGCTGGCCGCCAAGCCTCAGACCGGTAATCGAAAACGTAGGTTGCGGCTACGATGCTCCTATCGTGAGCGGCGCCAACCACCGGAATGAGCCGCAGTGGTCGATTGTGTCGAATGGAGCGAAGTACATCTACCGAGAGAAAACGCATCGAGAAGAAGTCTACGATCTAGAACGGGATCCGTTTGAAAAACAGCCAATCGAGAGCCCGTCCGAAGACTTCTTGTTGCGCGCTAGGCAGGCGCTCGCGAAGCACCATAAGTTCAGCAAACGCATCCTCGAAGAGGAGGACGGCGGACGGCGAGGGCCGAGCTCTGAGGGCCTGCGCGACCGCATCAAGTCCCTGGGCTATATTCAGTAGCTCGGAGGCAGCACCTGGCCGGATCCAAGGTCGAGCAAGTTGCGATTCGTTACATCGCGAGAGGATTTTTCCCCGGCCGGTTCGCTAGACTCTGGCTTCGGGGACGCTCATGGACTACCGCTTCGCGAACGCCTCAGATATGCCGGCTCTCACCGCGTTCGCTGGCGACTACTACGCCGGAGATCCGGACTTGACCCCTGAAGCCCGCGAAAAGCTGTGTTGGACCCGCCTGGGCGACGACCGGCGCATCGTGATCTTTGAGGACGAAGACCGCCTCGTCGCCACTCTCGTTTATAAGCCGTCGAAGCTCCGGCTTCGACCTCGAAGAGTTCATCGTCAAAGGCGGCGGTCTCATCGCCGCCGAAGCTTTTCATTTACTACTCGATGAGTTGCTTGCGCCTACTGCAAAGGTCTTCGTTACGCAGCCCGTAGACGCCGTCGACGCCATGCAATTCTGGAGCACACAAGGTTTCGAGGCCGATCGAGTTTCCCTGGCGCAGCGGGATACTTCCCGGCGTGCAGCCGCCAACGAGAGCTAATCCGGCCTCCTGCCCTGCTACGATGGTCGTTCGGTTTGCCGAACCAGAGAGGACCCATCCCGACATGAAACTCGTGACTTATTCGACCGGCGCCGCGCCGCGCGCTGGAGTTGTGATCGACGGCAAGGTGGTCGACTTGGCCGCGGCCGGCTACGCCGATGTAATTTCGTTCCTGCAAGACGGCGACAAGGCCATCGCTGCCGCAGCCGCCCTCAAAGCCGGCGCCGGCGACCCGACCCTGGATAGCGTCAAGCTGCACGCGCCGGTCCCCAAGCCCGATAAGTTTATTTGCATCGGCCTCAACTATCGCGACCACGCTATTGAATCCGGCATGGCCATTCCCGAGTTGCCGACCGTGTTCACGAAGTACCCCAATGCGGTCTGCGGACATCTCGACGACGTCGTGCTGCCCAGCGTTTCGAATCAGGTGGACTACGAGGCTGAGTTCGCTTTCGTGATCGGCAAGCGCTGCCGCTACGTCTCCAAAGAAGACTGGAAGGACGTCGTTTTCGGCTACACCTGCGTGCACGACGTCTCCGCCCGCGATTACCAGTTGGCCACTTCGCAGTGGACCATCGGCAAGACTTTCGACACGTTTGGCCCGATGGGCCCGGTGCTGGTATCGAAGGACGAGCTTCCCGATCCGCACAATGCGCGCATCAGCTTAGAGTTGAACGGCCAGGTACTGCAGGACTCCAACACGAGTCAGTTCGTCTTCGATATTCCCTACCTGGTGAACTACCTCAGCACTGTGATGACGCTGGAGCCCGGCGATGTGATTTCGACCGGCACGCCTCCAGGCGTTGGCTTTGCCCGGAAACCGCCGATCTTCATGAAGCCCGGCGATGTCGCCGTGGTGAAGATTGAAGGCATCGGCGAGTTGCGCAACAAGTGCGTCAGCGACAAGTAAACCCACTTACTAGGAGGCTCGAGCTATGAGCGACCACCCTTCTCCCGAAAAGATTCTCCAGATCGGACTGGGTTTTTGGGCCTCGAAAACGCTGCTGAGCGCGGTCGAGATGGAGGTGTTTAGCGAACTGGCCAAACAACCCGAAAATCTCGAAACGCTGCAGGGCCGTCTGGGGCTGCATCCGCGAGCGGCTCGGGATTTTCTCGACGCGCTGGTGGCTCTAGGCTTCTTGCGGCGCCAGGACGGCGTCTACTCGAATTCGCCCGATACGGCCGTCTTTCTCGACAAGAGCAAGCCGTCCTACGTCGGCGGCATCCTCGAGATGGCCAACCATCGGCTGTATCCGTTTTGGGGATCGCTGACCGAAGCCGTACGCACCGGCCTGCCCCAGAACGAGGCCAAGGACGGCGTGGCCATTTTCGAGAAGTTGTACGCCGATCCGGAGCGCTTGAAGGAGTTCCTGCAGGCGATGACCGGCATTTCGCGCGGCGCCAACATGGCTATCGCGAGAAAGGCGCCGTGGGGCGACTACAAGAGTTTCGTCGACATCGGCTGCGCTCAGGGCGACCTCGCCGTGCAGATCGCCGCCGCGAATCCGCAGCTCAAGGGCTTCGGATTCGATCTACCCGAGGTCGGACCGATCTTCGAAGAGTATGTCGAAGCCAATGGGCTCGAAGACCGCGTCTCCTTCGCTGGCGGTAGCTTCTTTACCGACGATCTGCCAAAGGCCGACGTGGTGACGATGGGTCACATCCTGCATGATTGGGATCTGGAAACCAAGCGGATGCTGATCGAGAAGGCCTACAAGGCTTTGCCCGCTGGCGGCGCTTTGGTGATCTACGAAGCGTTAATCGACGATGACCGCTCACAGAACGCCTTCGGCCTGCTGATGAGCCTCAACATGCTGATCGAGACGCCGGGCGGATTCGACTATACCGGCGCGGACTGCCAAGGCTGGATGAAGGATGCCGGCTTCAGCAAGACCAGCCAACAGCACTTGATCGGGCCGGACTCGATGGTCGTCGGCATCAAGTAGAATGCGGCGGGCGGCCTGAGCGATAATTAAACAATCATTCTGAATACCACATTTAGAATCCTGCTCGTCGCCGGCGCCTTCGTGAGCTGTTGGGCGGCGGGACTTTTGCGTGCAGCGGAAAACCCGGACCCGATCGCGCGCATGGAGCAGCGCCTGCGTTCGGGCGAGGTTCAATTTGCATTCCAACAATCGGGGGGCCGCGGATATCTCGACTCGGTGCTTGAGGCTTTCGGCATCCCTGTTTCTTCGCAGACGCTCGTCTTCTCCAAGACCAGCGCCCAGTTCCGGCTGATCTCGCCGGCCAATCCGCGGGCACTGTACTTCAACGACGACGTGTACATCGGTTGGGTCCCTGGCGGGCCGTTCCTGGAGGTCTCCGCAGCAACGGCCGAGGGACAAGCGGTGTTCTACACGCTCCCGCAAAACCCAGACGAACCGGCATCCTTCCGTCTCGACGCGCAGGGTTCGTGCCTGCAGTGTCACGACTCGGCGCGCACCGACGGCGTGCCCGGACACTTAGTGCGCTCGGTCTACCCCGACCCGGAAGGAATGCCGTACTTTGGTCAGGGCACGGTCGACGTTCGCCCATCGACTCCGCTGGCCGAACGTTGGGGTGGCTGGTATGTCACCGGCACGACGGGCGGAGTCCATCGCGGCAACGCCGTGATCGCCTCTGAGAATCGCACGGAGCAGTTGGACCAAGGCCCCGGCGTCGACGTGACCGATCTAGCTGGTCGCTTCAATGTCGGGCGCTACCTGAGTCCGCACAGCGACGTCGTGGCTCATCTCGTGCTGACCCATCAAGTGCGCATGCACAACGCGATCGCCTTCGCCGGGCGCGAAGCGCGCCGTGCGCTTGAATATCGCGACCTGGCGAAAGAACGTTTTGGCGAACTATCGGAGGCGAGTCGAGCCTCGGTGCAGCGGCGCATCGAGCGGCCCGCCGAGAAGGTCGTCACAGAATTGCTTTTTCTCGATGAAGCCCCGCTGGGCGGACCGGTGACGGGCACATCGGGCTTTGCTGAAGAGTTCGCCTCGGCGGGGCGGCGGGATGCCCAAGGCCGGTCGTTACGCGACCTTGACCTGAAGGCGCGGTTGCTGAAATACCCCTGCAGTTGGCTGATCTACTCCGATGCTTTCGACGGCATGCCTGAAGAGACCAAAGACTACGTCTACCGCCGTCTCAACGAACTGCTCGTCGGCGAAGACGGCGCCGCGATCCGCGAAATCCTGATCGCAACCAAGGCCGAGGCCCGCGAGCGCCTCTCGCGTTAGCGCTCGAAGGCTAGGTTTTTCGCGAAGAACGGCAGCACCTGATTCTCGATGCGGTCAGGCACGCCGCTGGTGTGGGTGCCTTCGTATATCTCGAAAACATGCTCGATGCCGTAGTCGCTGAGCATCTGATCGAGGGTGCGAATCGTAGCGGCGATACCGCGATCCTGATCGCCAGCGTCGAAGGCGATCGCCTTCAACTTCTTGAGATTGGGGATGTGCGAGTCGACCATCGACAGCGGCGCATTGGCGTGGAACTTGGCCAGGATGTCAGGCTGCACTTCGCCGTTCTTCGTCGGCAAGTCGAGATAGAATGGCGGGTTCTTGGGGTTCGGCGCCCAGGCGGCGGAGGACGCCAAGGCGGCCTTCGACCCAAAAGGCGCTTTGTTAAAGTCCTCCATCGTCTTGATCTGTTCCGCCGGAGACGGCCCGTCCGTGGCGCGATCGCTGCGCGGCCCCATGCAGCAAGGGCTCAGCATGTAGATGCTCGAAAAAACGTCCGGTCGCTTCATGCCGATCCGAATAGTTCCGTAGCCGCCCATCGAATGACCGGAGAGTCCGCGGGAGTTGCGATTGGCGATGGTGCGGTAGTGCGAATCGATGTAGGAGACAAGATCTTCGGCGATGAAGGTTTCCCAGTCGCCGGTGGTAACGGAGCTCGAGTACATGCTGCCGGCGAACTTGGTGTAGGAGTCGGGCACGACGATGATCATGTCGCCTTCGACGTGGCCGAGCGCTCGGTTTAATACGCCTTCCAGATGCGTCCATCCCTCGGTCGGCGAGAACCACTTCTCCACGCTGTCGGTATAGCCGTGCAGCATGTAGACGACCGGGAAGCGTCGAGACGATTGCGTCTGGTAGATGGGCGGCAAGAAGACGGCCACGTCACGGGTCGCTGAGTCGCCGGACAGATTACCGTCGAGGCTGCGTCCGTGGACTTGAATGCGCTCGACGGTCCCCTTCGGGGCCTGTGCGTGAGCGGCGCAGAGAACCATGAGGCCAAGCGCAGCGGACTGGAAAAGCGGCTTGAGGGAACGCATAATGGTGACTCCTAAACGGCGCTCATCAGGCTAGCAGAGACGCGCCCTGGATACTGTGATGCAACCAACGATTAATGTGATCCCCACGCTCCGATATCGCGACGCTTCGACGGCGATCGAATGGCTTTGCCGCGCGTTCGGCTTTACCGAGCATCTGGTCGTGCCCGGAGGGGCGGGAACGATCGCTCATGCGCAATTGACGTATGCGAACGGCATGATCATGTTGGGGTCTGTGCGCGAAGACGAATTTGGGCGTCTGGTCGCGCCGATCGAAGAAGGGAAACCGGCGACGGTCGGCATTCACGTGGTCGTCAAAGACGTCGACGCCCACCACGAGCAGGCCGCAGGGGCAGGAGCGGAGATCCTGACGCCGCCCGAGGACCAAGACTACGGCGGGCGCTTCTACGCCTGCCGTGATCTCGAAGGCAACGTATGGTCGTTCGGCAGCTATGACCCGATGGCCTAGTCGAGAAGCTTGATGCGAACGTTCTTGTAGGCGACACGGCTATTCGGGTCGTGCGACTGGAAGGCGATCGTGCCGCCGTCGGCCTGGATGAAGCGTCCGGTCATGCCGCCTGGGGCTTCCCAACCGTCGGGCTGTTCCCAATCGGCGAGTTTTTTTCCGTCGACATAGGTTGTGATGTGCTTGTCCTTGACGACAATCCGTTCGGTGAACCAGACGTCGTCTTTGGCCGGTATTTCTTTCACATCGTCGACGAGGTAGATGCTGCCCGTGCGGCGCCAGTCGGTGTGAGAGTTGTTGACCTGAATCTCAAAGCCTTGCAGCGGCCAACCCTCGTCCTGATAGGCCGTTTGGACGTAGATGCCGCCGTTTGAACCCTTCTTGGTCATCACGTCGACTTCGAGTTCGAAGTTTTTGAATTTGGCGTTGTGATAATTGCCTACGTAGAAGAGATGGCAGCGAGGGCCGTTGGAGATGATAGCCCCATCTTCGATGCGGAAGGAGTCGGGGTTTTCGTTGGCCTTCTTCCAACCGTTAAAGGTCTTGCCGTCCCACAACGAGACCCACCCGGAGTCCTGAGCAAAGAGGGGCGCGGCAACAAGGGTAAGCGCCAAAACGGCGAGCAACTTTTTCATGACGTGAGTCTCCTGACCAAGCTGAGCTTAGCAAAGCCGGGCACTGTCAGACACTGACGCCGTGCTGTTCGAAGGACTTGATGGTCTTGATCGTATTGCCATCGGAGATGAGCACGACCTGAGGGCTGTGCTTATGGGCCTCGGCGTCGGCAAAATCCCCGTAAGTGCAGAGGATGAGTAAGTCGCCGTCGTCGACCAGGTGAGCGGCGGCGCCGTTGACGCAGCAAACGCCGCTGCCGGCTTCGCCTTCGATGAAGTACGTAGCGAAGCGCGCACCGTTGGTAACGTCGTAGACTTCGACGCGTTCGTAGGGCAAGGCGCCGGCAGCGGCCAGCAGAGAGGAATCGAGCGTGACGCTGCCTTCGTAGTCGACATTGCGCTCGGTAACGGCGATGCGGTGGATCTTGGAGCGCAGCATCGTGCGGGTCATATCTTTAGATTACCCGCTAGCGCGGGGGCTTGACCCGCTCGAGGCGGATGGATGCAACAACTGCCAAATGGGAAGGCCCGCTCCAGAGAGCGGGTCTTCTTTTGACTGCAGATTGGTCAGCGGCGCCTGGGTCAACCGCCCAGAACGGACTTGAAGCCTTCGTCGTCGACAATCGGCGCGATACGGAAGCTCAGCAGATCGGACCATCCGTAGGTCCACTTGCTCAGGGCGACTGCGTCGTCGCTCTCGGCGATCAGAAAACCTTCTCGGCTCTCGGCTAGGTGCCAACGACCGAGTATCTTGGCGCCTTCCGGCGGAAGGCCTCCGGTTTCGACGAAGCGGGCCGTGGCGGCATCGCGATTCTCGGGTTTGATGGTCCAACTGACTAGGAATTGCATGTTCTGTTCTCGGGCGAAGGATTCGCAGGGGACAGTCTAGCGCAGCCACGAGACGAAGACGCTGACGAGGGGGACCGCCAACTAAAGGTTGGCGGCTCGGATCGGCTGCGCCGATGGCAGTGGTTAGGGTTTGAGCAGAATTCGAAAGGGGGCGCTGGATGCGCCCCCTTTTGCTTAAACGAGGCTTTGGCCTTGGAGAGGCAGTTCGCGGATGCGTTTGCCGGTGGCGGCGAAGATGGCGTTGGTGAGCGCTGGTATGAAAGGCGGAACGCCGGGTTCGCCGATGCCGGCGGGGGGCGCGTCGCTCTCGATCACGTGTACGTTGACGTGCTTCGGGGCCTGGTTGATGCGGCAGACCTGATAGTCGTGGAAGTTCGACTGGTCGATGCGTCCGTCGGTGGCGGTGATCTTGCTCATCAGGGCGATGGATGCACCAAAGACGGCGGCGCCTTCGAACTGCGAACGGATGCGCTCGGGGCTGATGGTGGTACCGGCGTCGAGTACGGTGTCGACGCGCGGGATGGAGACGTTGCCCTGGGCGTCGACTTCGACTTCGACGACCGAGCCGACGTAAGAGACAAAGCTGCGGTGGACGGCGATGCCGAGGCCGCGGCCTTTCTTGCCGCGCAGGGCGCGGCGGCGATTGGCCCAGTCGGATTGTTCGACCAGCGTGTTGAGCACGTTCAGATGGCGGCCGATGTCGATGGGATAGTCGTCCAACGAGGCGCCTTGGTTGGGATATTCGGGTGCCGAGGCGATGATGTCGACCATGCGCGGCTGACCGAGCATGTCGCGCATGTAGTCGACAGGGTCGCGTCCAGCGGCCGCGGCCAATTCATCGAGGAACGAGTGGACGGCGAAGGCGTGGTAAATGTTGGCAACCGAGCGCATCCAGCCGATGCGCACGTGGTTCTTGGCTGGGCCGTTCTCGACGCGATGGTTGGGGATGTCGAAGGGCACGTCGGTGAAGCCCATGCCCATCTCGAGCGGTGTACCGCGTTCTTGTTCGAGGTTAAAAGTGGTGAAGATCGACGGGAAGGCGGAACGCTGCAGCCAAGCGGTGGGTTTGCCGTTGGCGCCGATGCGGGCCTTCATATACATCGCCGCGACGGAGTGGAAGAAATCAAAGCGGATGTCGTCTTCACGGCTCCAGGCGACCTTGACGGGCTTGCCGAGTTGCTTGGAGAGCAATGCGGCCTCGGCGCAGTAGTCAGGCTTGGACTTGCGTCCGAAGCCGCCGCCGAGCAGGGTGACGTGCGCGATGACGTCGGATTCGGGGATGCCCAGAGCGGCGGCGACGGTCTCTTGGACCGCTTGCGGGTTCTGGGTGCAGGACCAGACGACCACTCTGCCGTTGCGGTAATCGGCGACTGCGGCGGGCGGTTCCATGGGCGCGTGTGAGAGGTGAGGCACGTAGTATTCGGCCTCGATGATCTTGCCGCCCTTGGCGAACTCGGCATCGACGTCGCCGATATTACGGTCGACTGCGCACTCGCCGCGGGTGGTCTCTTGCAAGGTGGCCTTGTATTGCGCGGAGTTGTAAGCGGCGTTGGGGCCGTCTTCCCACTCGACCTTGAGCGCCTTGCGTCCCTGGAAGGTGGACCAGGTGTTGTCGGCGATGACGGCGATGCCGCCGAGGGCTTGGAAGCCGTGCGGCGGAGTGAAGTAGGGTAGTTCAACGACTTGCTGAACGCCCCAGACCTTGAGTGTTTCGGCAGGATCGAAGCTGGTCGCCTTGCCGCCGAGAACGGGCGGGTGTTCGACCGAGGCGTAGACCATGCCGTCGAGCTTGAAGTCTTGTCCGAAGACGGCCGTGCCGTTGACGATGGCTTCGAGATCGGGCACGTGCATCGGCTTGCCGACGTAGCGGTACTCGGACTTGTCTTTGAACTTGAGGGTCTCGACGGCGGGAACTTCGAGCTTCGAGGCGGCCTCGGCGAGTTCGCCGAAACCGACGCTGCGGTTGGAAGCCTCGTGGACGACTTGGTGATTGCGGGCTGTCACCTCTTCAACGGGGACGCCCCATTGGTCGGCGGCGGCCTGTTCGAGCATGTGGCGGGCAGTGGCGCCGGCTTGCTTCATGCGTTCGAGGAAGTAGCGGACGGAGCGCGATCCGTCGGTGTTCTGGTCTCCGTAGCGCTTGTCGCCAATGGCTTGCTCGACGACGACGTGGGCCCAGTCAGCTTCCATTTCGTCGGCGACGACCATGGGTAGGCTGCTCTTGGTGCCTTGGCCCATCTCGGAACGGTGTCCGATGATGTGGACGGTTCCGTCGGCGTCGATGCCGACGAAGATGTCGGGGCTGAAGAGCGCGGACTCAGCGTCGGACACGTAAGGCGGAATGTCCGCGACAGAGCTGGAGCCGCAGCGCGTGGCCAGAATGAAGGCGCCGGCGCCGAGCATGGAGCCGAGGAAACCGCGGCGGCTGACATTGACGATGGGACTGCTCATGCCATTTCCTCCGCGGCCTGCTTGATGGCCATACGAATGCGTTGATAGGCGCCGCAACGGCAGATGTTGCCTTGCATGACGCGGTCGATGTCTTCGTCGGTGGGCGAAGGAGTTTCCTTGAGCATGGAGGCGGCTTGCATCATCTGGCCGGATTGGCAATAGCCGCACTGGGGAACGTCGAGTTCGCGCCAAGCCTTCTGAAGAGGATGATCGGCGGTCGCGGAGAGAGCTTCGATGGTGGTGATCTCTTTGCCCTCAAGCGAACTGACCGGGGTGATGCAGGAGCGGATCGCTACGCCGTCTTGGTGGACGGTGCAGGCGCCGCACAGGCCCATGCCGCAGCCGAACTTGGAACCGGTGAGGCCCAGGAAGTCGCGAAGGTACCAAAGCAGCGGAAGCTGCGGATCGCCGTCGAATTCGTGATCGACGCCGTTAACTCTAACAGTAGGCATAGCGGGACACTCCTGATCTCAGGCGTATTAGCGGGCGGTTGAGGTCGCCCGCGACTCTCAACATCATAGAGGACCTGGGGGTCGAACGCAGAGACTAGGACTGGAGCCAGGCCGTGATCGTTTTGCGCAACCCGGGGGAGTCAAGCCGGGCGTGCATCTGGAAGCCGGTTGGGGCGCCGATGTTTTCGTAGGCTTGCGAGATCCAGTCGAAGCGTTCCCAGGCTTGAACCTCTTGGACAGCTTGGCGCTGGGCGTCGACGGGGTTGAGTGCCAGGACCGGGCGGGGGCCGACGGCGGCATAGATGTCGCGTACGTCATATTCGCCGATGACGCCGGGAGGGAAGCTGCTCATCGGGTGCAAGGTGAGCGGATCGTCGATGGCTTCATGAAAGGAGAACAGGCCGTTGACGGTGATGAGCTTCTCGACGCGGTCATCGATGGCAGCGGCCTGCGCGGCGACGAGCGCGGCGTCGCCGACACCGACGAGAGTCCAACTGCGGCGGCCGATGCGCGCGGCGGGGATGGCCAAAAGGTCCTTCATACGCTGGCCGAGCAGGGGGCGTCCGATTTGGAGGCTGGAGTCGGCGAAGAAGTTTTCCCAGTCGAAGTCGCCGGCGGCGCCGGGCGCGGCGGAACCCCAACCGCGCAGGTCGAGAGCGACGACGCTGTATTGTGCGGCGACGATGGGGTCAATGACGGCGCGACGCAACCAGGGGTCTTCCCTGCCCCGGTCGGAAAGCACAACGGCGACGCCTTGGGCGTAGCGGCCGGCGTCGATGGTGCGGTCGGTGATTTCGATGCCCCGCTCGGGAAGGAAGGAGCCGACGCGAGTGACCTCTTTGATCCGTTGGCGGATACCCTGCTTGTAGACCTCGAAGCGGGAAGCCTCTGCGGGGACTTCGAATAGCGGCGCAAGACGGGAGGCGCGCTCGCGGTTGAGATCGATGACAGTCTTAGTTTCGAGGCCGCCAGTTGGCCCGCAACGCAGTTCCTCAGCGGAGAAGAGTTGACCGAATTGCTCAATCACGGTGCGGCCGACGGGACTCAACCAACGAGAGAGCCAGTCGACGCCAGCGCGACGGATGTCCGGACCGAGAGCCGCGGCCTCGTTGGCGTCGACTAGAGAGGCGACGTCGGCCGAACCGGCGGCCCGGTATGCGCGCATGGCTTCGTTGAAGGTCTGGGCGGTCGCCTCCACGGAGAGTAAGCCGCGCCGCGGGGCGCCGACCACCAGAGGGTGGGGGGCCATACAGGCGAGCAGTTCGGCGTGCTCGATGCCTTCGCGCAGGGATCCGAAAAGGACACGCTCGGGATCGCTAATAACGGCTGCGTCGATGAAGGCCTTGAAACTGACGACTTGTCCGGTGGGGAACGAGGCAGCAAGCCGTTTGTCAAAGGCGGCATATTCAAGCGCTTCGGCGCCGTCGCCGGCGATGGCGATCTTGCTCGGATCGACATCGGGACGCTGCTCAAGATAGTCGATCGCGCGGCGGCAGTCCCAGGCGCGATAGTTCATCAAGTTGAGTCCGACGGCGGAGCAATGTATGGCCAGGGCGCGCTGACGCTCGGCGGGACTGCCGGAAGCGAGTTGCGGGCGTTCTCCGCAGCCGACCGGGTCGTAGGCCAGGGCGATCATGCCGTGGTGAGCCAATAAGGCGCAAAAGCGCTGGATCAACTCGGACGCCTTGCCGAGCGGGTCGTGACCGCAAGCGACGATCACGGCGGGCAGCCGCTCAGAAGACTCGGAAGGCCGGTAGAGGTTGGCGGGAACGAGAAAGCCGGGGCGGCTTTCGAACTGGACTTTCTCTACGGTGAGGCCGTCGCGTTCGAGGATTCCCAGGACCTGCGGGTTGAGAGGCGAGTCGTCGGTGGGCAGAGGGCCCCACATGTCGCGGAGCTTTTCACGCACTTCTTGGCGCAAGGCGTCGACGTTTTCCGGGGTGGCGATCAGCTCGAAGCGCTGCCGGCGCCGCTCATCGAGCAGCCGAGCGTACTCCCGCAGGTAGGCGAGCAAGTCCCCGCCCTGCTCGAGGCTGACGGCCGGGAGGCGTTCAGCGAAGGAGATCGAGCCGAGCGCGAGCAGGCTGAAATCACGGCGAGTCATCGGAGAAAGCGTCACAGAATACGAAGGGCTGGAAGCCACGGGAGGTGACGCCCCTATTCTAACGCCTGGGGCGCGGAATGGCAGGCGGCGGACGGTATGATGAGCACGGTATGAAGGAAGCACGAGAGACGGCAATCGTCTTGTTCGACGGCGTGTGCAATTTCTGCAACTCGTCGGTGAACTTCCTTCTACGCAGGGACCGCAAAGGGGTATTCCGCTTCGCGGCGCTGCAGTCCGAGGTCGGTCGGAAGTTGCTGGCCGAAGCCGGTTTGCAGCATCACGATCTGGACAGCATGGTGCTGATTGAGGGCGGCGAAGTAGCAGTGAAATCGACTGCAGCATTGAAGGCGGCCAGCCGGCTGCCGGGGCTGTGGTTTATGACTGGGCTATTGCTGCTGGTTCCTAGGCGCTTACGAGACTGGTGCTACGACGCCTTTGCGGCGCGACGCTATCGTTGGTTCGGCAAACGCGAAGTATGCATGGTCCCCACGGCGGAAATGCGCTCGCGTTTCTTGGACGAATTGGTCTGACGAAACAAAAACCGCGGGCTTGAAGCCCGCGGTTTCCGATCTGCTATTCCGGGCGGCGCGTGCGCGACTTCTTACGGTTGCGTTTGCGAGCCAATGCCTGTTTTAGGCGGCGCTTTTCACCCGGCTTCATGTAGTAGGAGTGACGTTTGACCTCTTTGATGATGTCTTGCTGCTGAACTTTGCGCTTAAAGCGCCGTAGAGCTGCGTCTAGAGGTTCGCCCTCCGAGAGGAGAACTTCGGCCAATTGCTATGCACCTGCCTTTTGCGGAAAAGAGTTCCGTCTAAGCCTATGAGTACAAGTCTACAACATGGGCCCGGTTGACGGCGGGGTTTCGCGGCCGGGAGGGCAACCCTGCTGCAGGGATTTCAACTAGGTCTGGGACGTTTCCTTGTTGACTAAGGAGGTACTTGCATGCCCCTAGGGGAGTCGCTCTAGGACACTTCGGTACTATCGCACCATTTGTTTCGATTCGGATCGCTGACAACATGAAGAACATCCGATAACGGTATTGAGAGTACCAACCGAACTAGAACGAGGTCACAAGAAACAACTCATGATGGTCCCTGCAAAATCCCTGCCGCCGAGAAAAGACGCCGCCACTGACCGAGCTTTGCAACGACTGGCGGGCGCAGTCTTGATTCAAGCTCTCCAAGACGCATCGAGCGGTCCCAGACGCTATCGAGAGGAGGCTCTTGAATGGTTCGAGGGCAAGACAGACAGCGGCATGACCTTTGAGTTCTGCTGCTCGTTGTTGGGCCGCGTGCCGGACGACGTTCGCAGCCGTTTGATGAAGAAGAACTTTCTGCCGAAATCGGAAACGAGTTTCGCCGACATGTTTTATGGCGACGCGCAAAGGACATCGGGCTATCGCCCGTCGCCGAGCGCCATATTCAGCCAGGCGATGTAGACGCACCCCACACCGACGCGACCCGGACCGCCCTGCACAGGAAAACCTGCGCAGGGCGGTCTCGCTTTGGGGCGCGTAGGACCTTGCAGTCATGTCGCAGAATACAATGGGGCGGGGTGCAAGATTGAAGAAAGAAGACCAGGCAAGGGCGATTCGCCTGGCGGATTCAGCCGTCCGAAAGAGGAATCACGCGGGATCGGCGGAAGTGGAGTTGGCCAGGCAACGGTTTGGGCGCAGTTCGGCGCCCGCAGCGCTTGAGACGCAGTCGGGCGAGTTGGCGGAGACGCTCCGGTCGAGATTCGGTTTTGCGGCGTTCCGGCCGCACCAAGAAGGCGTCTGCGAGGCGGTGGTGAACGGCCGCGACGTGCTGCTGGTGATGCCGACCGGCGCGGGCAAGTCCCTGTGCTACCAGTTGCCGGGAATCGCTCGCGGCAGGACGACGTTGGTGATCAGTCCGCTGATCGCCTTGATGGAAGACCAAGTCGGCAAGTTGCGTGCTCAGGGGTTTCGGGCGGAGCGCATTCATTCGGGCCGCGAGCGGTCGGAGTCCCGAGAGACGTGCTTCGCGTACTTGGACGGCAAGCTGGACTTTTTGTTCATCGCGCCGGAGCGGCTCGCGGTGCCGCGGTTTCCGGAAATGCTGGCGAAGCGTCCTTTGGGCTTGATCGCGGTGGATGAAGCGCATTGCATCTCGCAATGGGGCCACGACTTCAGGCCGGAGTACCGCATGCTGGGCGAGCGGCTGCCGCTGTTGCGACCCGCGCCGGTGATCGCGCTGACGGCGACGGCGACGCCGCGGGTGCAGGAAGACATCTGCAAGCAACTGGGCCTGGCAGATCCGATCCTGTCGATTCACGGCTTCCGCCGCGAGAACATCGCCATCGAAGTGGTGGAACTCACGCCGAAACAGCGTATACCGGCGCTGATCAAGCTGTTGGAGGATCAGACGCGCCGGCCGGCGATTGTCTACGCGCCGACGCGCAAGGCGGCGGAGCAACAAGCAGAAGAGTTGGCAGGGCGATTCCCGGCGATGGCTTATCACGCGGGGATGACGGGGTCGGCCCGGGAAGACGTGCAGTCGGGATTCCTGACAGGAAAATACGACGCGATTGTGGCCACGATCGCGTTTGGGATGGGCATCGACAAAGCGAACGTGCGCACGGTGATCCATACTGGGCTGCCGGGAAGCGTGGAAGGCTACTACCAAGAGATCGGCCGCGCGGGCCGCGACGGGCTGCCTTCGGCAGCGGTGTTGATGCATTCGTGGAA
The DNA here is from genome assembly GCA_963805925.1 of uncultured Acidobacteriota bacterium. Taxonomy (GTDB): domain Bacteria; phylum Acidobacteriota; class Terriglobia; order Bryobacterales; family UBA6623; genus CAMPKL01. Next base: position 152,087 of record CAWDWB010000007.1, on the reverse strand, counting down.
CGACCGACGCACGCACGAGTTCTTCATGGAGCGGGACTATCCGCCGGTGACCGAAGTGGAGAAGGTCTATCGGGCGCTATCTGAAGACCCTCGATCACGGCAGGCGATTGAGAGCCGCCTCGATCTCGACCCGCAGATCTTCGAGAAGGCGCTCGAGAAGCTGTGGATTCATAAGGGCGCGATCATCGATCCGGAAGAGAATGTGACCCGCGGCGATGGGGGCTGGAGAAAGCCCTACGCGTTGCAGCGCGAACACCGCATCGCGCAACTGGAAGCGATTAGCCGTTTCACGAGTACCCCCAATTGCCGCATGTTGGAGTTAGTCGGTCATTTCGGGGATCAAGAAGATTCGCGCAAACCATGCGGCAAGTGCGACGTGTGCGCGCCAGATGAGTGCGCGGTGCAGCAGAGACGCGCGCCGACGGCAGCCGAAGCGGACGCACTGGACGGCATCATCGGGGCGCTGCAAGCTCGCGACGGGCTAGCGACGGGGAAACTTTGGCGTGAATTGTTTGAGGGTTCTGAGATCGACCGCAAGAAGTTCGAAGACCTGTTAGGAGGATTGGTGCGTGCGGGATACGTGGGCGTCTATGACGATTCGTTCGAGCGCGACGGTGAAGTGATCACCTATCGCCGCGCATCGCTAACTTACGAAGGACGAGAGTGCCGGGAGTCGGTCGCAGAATACGTGCAGCTAACCGTTGCGGCGCCGACGCCCGCAGCAGCAAAGAAGAAACCCAAAGGGCGGTTAGCAGTTGGCAAAGCAAATAAAACCCCAAGCGAAGGCGATGCCGTATTAGCGGAAGCGTTGAAGACCTGGCGGTTGGCCGAGGCGAAACGACGGCGGCAACCGCCCTTTACGGTTTTCCCGAATAAGACGTTGGAAGCTTTGGCGATGGACCGGCCCACATCTCAAGACGAACTGCTGCAAGTAAGCGGCATCGGACCAAAGTTAGCAGAGCGCTACGGCACGCAGATTCTGGCGATCGTAGCGAAGGCGAAGTAGTTCCGCGCGGCTAGCCTTGATGGGTAAAGTGTTGGGCGTAGGTTGGATCGGAAGCTGCTTCCTTCTTGGTCACAACCTCAATCCGAACACGGGCGGTGCCTTTATCTAGAATGCCTAGCTGCTCGGCGGCGCCGTAGCTGAGATCGAGCGAACGGTCATCCCAGTAGGGTCCGCGATCATTGATCCGAACGATGACGGAACGCCCGGTGCGGAAGTCGGTGACGCGCAAGAGGGTGCCGAAAGGAAGATATCGGTGCGCGGCGGTAAGGGCGAACATATCGAACTGTTCGCCATTGGCGGTGGTTCGGCCATGATGCCACTCGCCGTACCAGCTGACCTTATCAAGTCTGGGTCCGATGAAGGCGTGCTGCCGGACGACGTTAGTCGACCCGATCGCTAGCTGGTCCTTGCCAATAGGACTCACTAGAATGCACGTCGCAATAAGCGCAATAAGCGGAACTCTCATGAGCAGTAAGGGGGGAGTTTGCTGGGTCGTGCCGTCTGGGTTCGCTCGCGGTTGGATGGCGGCGTCTCCCCTGGGCTCCAGCGGTTCTTAGCATCATCGAGTAGATTCTCGACAGCCAAGATTTGTGACACCTTCATTATACAGCACAACACCACACAAACGTGGTGTGAGCAATATCACTTAGGCGTAATCCGCTCTGGCTGAATCTTACCGCGAGATGTTCGATATGGGTAGCAGAAAAATCGCGGGACGAATTAGCAAGGGGCGCCTGCATATGCGCGCAGAATGATGCGCAGACATTTGCCACTGACCGCTGTTCTTGATTTAGACCTGGAACGTCCGCACACGAAAGCCATCTTGCCCAGCCATCTTGACGTCGCAGTAGGCGGTGAGGGCGGCAGATGTTCCGTAGATTGTGATGTTCAGTTCGCTGAGCGTGAAAGACTCGTAGCGGGCCGCGCCGCTGGTGATGGCCGCGACTTACTCATCCGCTCACTTGAGGTCGGCCACAGTGCCGCAGATTCAACGGAGGAGGGATCCCGAGCCGACGTACGGCGGAATTATATGGAAGCGGAAATGATCTGGTCCGAGCGGAGCAGATCAAGCGGGGGATGTTAGAGAAAGTTGGTCGGGCCGCCGAGATTTGAACTCGGGGCCTCTTCCACCCCAAGGAAGCGCGCTACCAGGCTGCGCTACGGCCCGACTGAAGTTCTATTGTAGCGTGCAGGACATCGATTGTTCCGTCATTGAGACAAAGAAAAGGGCGCCCGTCGCCGGGCGCCCTTGGTTACGCACAATCGCTTGCGCGATTGGTTAGAAGTTGAACTTGAGGGCGAACTGGTTCGTCCTCATGTCACGCGCGCTGGTGATTCTGCCGTACTGCGTCGAGGTTAAGCTCGTGCTCGGCGGATTCCAGTTCGGGTGGTTGGTTGCGTTGTAGGACTCGAACTTGAACTCCACGCCCATCGATTCGTTGATCTTGAAGTTCTTCGTTGCCGAGAAGTCCATGTTGCGGTAGCCCGGTCCGATTAAGTCGTTGCGGGTCCCGCTGCCGTAGCGGTAGGGGAAGGTGGGATCCACCGTCTCCCCAGCGATTTTGCCGCCGCAGTAGTAGGAGTTTTGGAGTCCATTCGAACCCTTGCTCCAGAACGCCTCCGGTCCGCCATTGACGTTCGGATTGGTGCCGTTCGCATCCGCGCCGCCGCTGCCGCCGAAGGTCGGGTTGCCGGGGCAACCGCCGTGGTTGCGCGGCGTGCCGGTCGAGAAAGTGAGGATCGTGCCGACTTGCCAGCCGCCTGCCAGGGCTTCCAATAGACCGTTGTCGAAGCGCAACGGCAGATCGTACAGAATCGACGCCGTCAAGCGTTGACCCGTATGGAACTGCGACAGAGCGCGCTCGTTACTAAAGTCATAGAAGTTGATCGGGAACAGGTTGTCGCCGCCGTTGGTGCGGATGGCCGAGGAGTCGTCGATCGACTTCGCCCAGGTGTAGCCCAACAGGTACGTCAGGCCGTTGTTGCTGCGTTGCAGCAACTTGACGCCCAGCGCGTTGTAGTTGGAGTTGCCCAGACTATCAATCGTCTGGATGATGCCGAATGCATCGGCGCCCCAGGGCTGACGCTCTCTGGTCGAAGTGATGTCATCGGGTCCGGCGCGCAGCAGGGGCTGGTTCCAACCATGCATCTTCTGCAGGTTGTGGCCCACGCTGCCCATGTAGCCGACTTCAAACATCAGCGTGTCAGTCACCTGACGCTGGACGTTCAACACCCACTGTTGGATGTTGGGAGTATGTCGGCCCGGATCGTTGCCGAAGGTGTAGAGACCGTTGAAGCAGGCCCCGTCCCAGTTCGAACACGTCACGCTGCCGGCGCCCGACTTGGTCGCCCAGGGGCCGATTTCGAGGTTGATCGTATTCAGGATATCGGCTTGCGTATTGGTGTCGCGAGCGCCGAAGTTGCGGCCCATGTCAAAGACCGGGTTCGCCGTGTCTTGGGCGTAGAACACGCCGTAACCTGTGCGGACCGTCGTCTTTTCGTCTGGGGCCCAGGAGATGCCGATGCGCGGCGCGAAGTCGTTGGTGTCCCAACGGACCAGGCGGCGGCTGTAGAGCAGCGTGTCGCTGACTGCCACAGGAACCACGTCGGCCAGATGGAAGGCCAAGCCTTCGAACGGATCGTCGTTGATGCCTTCGGGCCGAACCAGGGTCGGCGTCGGGCAGTTCTCGTCGATGCCGGTGTCGTCGACGCCCAAGCAACCGGCGAAGTACACGTTCTGGTAGCCCGAGTGCTTGTCGTGCCACGGCGGGGTGTTCTCATACCGCAGACCAATGTTCATGGTCAGTTTCGGCGTGATCTTCCAGGTGTCTTCGAGGTAGAACATCATCGGCTTGCGGCGGAACTGAACGTTCGGCAAACCGCCTGCGCGGGTCGCTTCGTTGATCCAGCCGGTCATCCAGCTGGCGAAGCCGTTGCCGGTCTCGCCGCGGTTGTTCGGGTCGGCGGTCTGCAAGGCGCTCGCCTGAAGATCGCCGCGGGCAAACTGATTGCCGACTTGAGCGTAGCGAGACTCGGAGATGTCGATGCCGAACTTGAAAGTGTGATTGCCGCGGATCCAGCTCGTGTTGTTGACGATCTGGTAGTTGCGGTTGTTGTTGATGAACGGTCCGCCGTTGGCTTCGCCCCAACCGGTGAAGTCGTTGTTGCCGCCGACGCCGACCGAGGGAGTACCCCAAGCCTGCGGATCGGGAACCGGCATGCCGGGGATGCCCAACTCGGAGGTGACGTCGCGGATGCCGTTGAACTTAGTCAGCTTGTCGTTGTCGAACAAGCTGACGCCCAAACGCAACTCGTTGACCAAGGTCGGCGAGAAGGTGCGCGTGTTGGACAGTAAGTACTGCGCCACGTCGGTGGTGATGCGCTCGTCGCGAGCTTCAAACGTCTGGCCGTCGGCCACCGTCTCGCCGCCCCAGCTGTAGCGGAAGAACCACTGCGAGCTGTCGCTCTCGACGAAGTCGCCGCGGGTGGTGAACTGATCCCAGTCCGACGTATCGGGCACGTTGCGCTGGTAGTTGATGCCGGCGTCGACCGCAGTCGGCAGGGTTGGCTCCGGATAGAACTCCAACAGCTTCTTGGCCGCCGGGCTCAACCGGTTGGTCGGAATGATGTTGTTGGCGAACTGCGTGGACGTGAAGACGCCCGGCGAAACTTCCATGGTGCTCACCGGATCAAAAATATCCGCCCGCGAATCGGTGAAGTCGCCGTTGCGCATGGATACCGGAGCGACGGTCGCTTGACCGAAGCCTTGCACGCTCTGGCGTAGGCCCTCGTAGTTGGCCATGAAGAACACGCGGTTCTTGACCACCGGGCCGGTGGCCGTGAAACCGAACTGGTTCCGACGGAAGGGCGGCTTGTCGGTGCGACCCCAGCTCTTGGCCTGGATCTTGTCGTTGCGCAGGAACTCGTAAACCGTGCCGTGGAACTCGTTGGTTCCCGACTTCGTCGTCACGATGACCTGCGAGGTCGATTTGCCGTACTCGGCCGAGTAAACGCCGGTCTGAACCTTGAACTCCTGGATCGCGTCGACCGAAGGACGCACGATGAAGGTGTTGAAGTTCGGGTCGGTGTTCTCCATGCCGTCCAGCGTGTAGCGGTTGAACTGCTGGCGCTGACCGGCGATTGAAATCGACTGGTTGGCGCGCTCGCCGCCTTGGCGGGAGTTGGCCTGACCGCCCGACTGCATCTCGGAGGAGACGTTCGGGCTGAGCTTGACCAGATCGAGATAGTTGCGACCGTTGATCGGCAACTCGACGATGCGTTCGTTATCGATGACCGTACCGACCGAGGTGTTCGAAGTCTGCAGCATCTGCGCTCCGGCTTCCACCTCGACGACTTCGGTGACCACGCCGATTTCCAGAGTGAAGTTGACTTGCGCGACGTCGCCGATCTGAATCACGCGTCCCGTGGTGCGGGATGTGCGGAAGCCGTCGAGTTCGGCGGTGACGGTGTACACGCCGGGATTGATGAACGGCACGTCGTAGCTGCCGGCTTCGTTGGTTTCTGCCGTACGGGCGACGCCCGTGGCTTCGTTGGTGATCGTGATCGATGCACCTGCGATGACTGCACCGGAGGGGTCAGCGACCGTACCGGTGATTTCGCCAAAGTTCTGCGCAGCTAATGGCAAAGACGCCAAAAGCAGCGCAGTCAAAAGACTAACGCTCTTAAATTTCATTGCTCCTCTAAACCTCTTGGTCCCCAACCCGGCACAGCCTTCGATAGATGATCGAAAACCCTGACGGGCAACCTTGGTTTCTTGGGCGTGATTGGACGACGAGCGCCCCAGCCCTCAGCTAGGGTACCCTCGTAAGCTGATTAGGACAAGTTACACTTGTAACATTGCCGTAGGGCCAAAAGGCTCGATTGGCGGGCAATGGACTGCAAATACTTGAAGCGTATGAATATCCTTGCGAGCCCAAGGAGCTTTGAATCAGTTGCAAACTTCATAGCCAACAACGTCTCGAAACACACCCTATCAAGGCGGCTTGCGCCAGGCAGGCACACCCAGGGCCGACTTTTGGCGGTTTGTTTGCACTGTTGGGAGCCGTTGCGGCCCGTGGTTCGACCGATGCGATACTGGAGATTCGGGCGCGTAGCTCAGTTGGTTCAGAGCACCTCGTTTACACCGAGGGGGTCCGGGGTTCGAGTCCCTGCGCGCCCACCATTTCCCATGCATGCAGCAGCCTAGGCGGCAGCATTCGCCACATGTCTGGTTTCCCTTGCGCGGCGGTCGCCGCTAGAATCGTCGAAGTCGTAGGAGACCCCATGAATCATTTGCTGCCACGCCTCGCCGCCGTCTTTGCAGCCGCAGCGTTGACAGCCGCCGCCGGGGATTGGCCTCAGTTCCGCGGCCCGGAAAGGACCGCCATTTCCGAGGAGACCGGATTGCTCCGATCGTGGCCTGCAGACGGACCGAAGATGTTGTGGCGGGCGGACGATTTAGGACACGGTTATGGCAGTGTTGCCGTCGTGGGTGACCGTGCATACATCGTGGCCAACCGCGGCATGGGCAGCGAGTACGTGACAGCGCTCTCCGTTGCAGACGGCAGCCATCTCTGGTCAACCGAGATGGGTCCGGTCGGCAAGCCAGATCAGCAACCGCCTTACGCGGCGGCGCGATCGACGCCGACCGTCGTGGGTGACGTTTTGTATGCACTCAGTTCGAACGGCGACCTGGTCTCCATCCAAACGGCGACCGGAGAAATTCTGTGGCGCAAGAGTTTGTTGGAAGATTTCGCTGGACAGTCCGGGACGTGGGCCTATGCGGAGTCTCCGCTGATCGACGGAGACGTGCTGATTGTGACGCCGGGCGGCGCGGAGGCCACCATCGTCGCACTGAACAGAGCAACGGGTGAAACGATTTGGAAGTCGGCAGTGCCTGGCGGTGAGCCGGCCGCATTCGCGTCGGCTATTCCCACGGTGGCGGCTGACCGCAAACAGTATGTACAGTTTCTGGATCGAGGAATCGTCGGCGTTGACGCGAATACCGGAGAGTTTCTGTGGCGGTTCAACGGCACGGCTTCGGGACCGGCGAACCCGCCCACCCCGATCGTCGACGGCGACTATGTGTACTCGTCGAATGCGAGGCGGTTTGGGGGCGCTTTGGTGCGAATCAGCGACGGCGGGAGGAAGGCGGAGCAAGTTTACTTCAGCCGTAGATCTCCGAACACGATGGGCGGACAGGTTTTACTCGACGGGGTGCTCTACGGGACGAACCAGGACGGGTTGGTCGCTACGGAATTCAGCAGCGGCAAGGTCCTCTGGCAATCCGAGGGCGGGCCGGGCTCGATTCAATATGTAGACGACCATTTCTACGTGCACTGGGAGAGCAGCGAGGTCTCGCTGGTCGAGGCCACACCGGAAACATTCCGAGAAAAGGGGCGCTTCACGCCGCCGAATCCGCCATCTGCGACCAACGGACAGCCAAAGCTGACCTGGACCTATCCGGTGGCGGCGAACGGCCGACTATATATTCGGGACCTCGGCACGCTTTGGTGCTACGACGTCAGCGCCCAGTAGCGACTGCCTAACGGACGCTACAATGGCGATTCGCTGCGCTCGTCCGCGGCGCTAGCAGGAACCATTGACACGCGGCGATTTAGAGATGTTCTGGCGGTTTGCTGGGGGCATCCGGCGCTACCTGAAACAGCCGCTGACGCTCGAAGACTGTCGCAGGATCGTCGCAGAGGCGGAGCGGCAACGTGACGACAATTTTCTCAGGTTGATGCGCCGGGGGGTTTACGCCAATGCCCGCAGCCCCTACCGGCGGCTGCTGGAGCATGCCCAAATCGAGTACGGCGAGATGGAGCGCGATGTCCGTCTGAACGGAGTCGATGCAACGATGGGGCGTCTGTACTCGGCAGGAGTTTATCTTGGCTTCGACGAATTCAAAGGCAATAAGAGAATCGAGCGTCCAGGGTTGAGCCTAGAAGTCCAGGCGGAGGATTTCGACAATCCGCTGCTGCAGGGAGATTTCGAGGTTGAGAGCGGCGGTTCGACAGGCGCCCGACGCAGAATGACGGTGGACCTGGATGCGCTGGTCTACGATTCGGCCGTAAGGCGGTTGTTCTACGAGGGAGCTGGCGTCCTAGACAAGCCGCATGGATTGTGGAGGGCCGTGCCGCCGGGATCAGCCGGGATCAAGCATGCGCTAAGGGCCGCAAAGTTCGGACGGCCTATCGAACGATGGTTCAGCCCGACAGCCTCGAAGTGGACGAACAGTATGTGGCCTTCAGCGCTGCTGACGTCGATCACGGTGGGCGCAGGACGCCTAGCCGGCGGCATCATCCCTCGTCCCGAACACGTCCCGTTAACCGAGCCCGAGACGGTCGCTCAGTGGGTCGCGGCGAAAAGCGCAGCGGGCACTCCGGCGTTTCTTTCTCTTCCCGCGGCAAACGGCGTGCGGGTCGCGAGGGCAGCCAAAGAGCGACGACTCTCGCTGGAAGGAGCCGTGTTTGAGTTGGGCGGAGAGGCGATCACGGAAGCGAAGCTCCGGGAGATTAAAGATTGCGGTGCGACAACTATCAGTTGCTATTCACTCTCGGAAACAGGGCAGCTGGGAGTTGGATGCCTTCATCGTTCCGCCATCGATGAAGTCCACTTCATCTCGGGCAAAGTCGCTGTCAACCAGCACAAGGTCTCTATATCAAGCGGAACGGAAGTGGAATCCCTCTTGCTTACGACGGTGCACCCGACTACGCCGAAACTGATGCTGAATGTCGATATCGGGGACTACGGAGAGATGCCAAACGGGAGTTGCGGATGCGCCATGGAGCAGTTGGGCTTCGCGCGGCGGCTGCACACGATCCGAAGCTACGAGAAGCTGACGGCAGGCGGGATGCATTTCATCGGCAGCAACGTGGTGGCGATGCTGGAGGAAGTGCTGCCCTGCCGGCATGGGGGAGCGCCGGGCGACTACCAGCTGGTCGAGGAGGAGCGCGACGGCTTGAGCAGAGTGGACATCGCGGTCAGTCCCCGGGTAGCCCTGCGCGACGAGGACCAGCTGACAACGACTATCCTGGACTATCTATCTTCCGATTCGCGGGGGGCCCGGATGATGGCGGATCAGTGGAGACAGACGGGAGTGCTCCAAGTGGTTCGGCGCGAGCCTTATTCGACCGACGCGGGAAAGACTCCGCCGATTCGGGTTGTACCCCGCTGAAATGACCTTCCGGCAATCCACAACAAGCACGAAAGCCCGCCTCGGAGGAATTCTGGCGTTCGGACCTGGACTGGTGTACCTCGTCTCCTCAATTGGTCCAAGCGATCTGGTTGCGAATTCCGCAGCGGGGGCCAACTTTGGCTACAGCCTGATTTGGGTCGCGCTGGTCTCGAGCATCTCGTTGTTCGTCGTTTTGGAAGCGATGTCGCGTTATGTGATGGTCACTGGGGAAAGCCTAATGGCCGGATATCAGCGGGTCGGCCGTTGGGTCGTTTGGATGATTCTGGGCTTCATCGTGCTCAAACGCCACCTGTCCAACCTGGTGCACATTCTCATCATGGGCGTCGCGCTCAACATGATCGCGCCGCTCGGCAGCCCTCACAGTGAGCAAATTTGGTCTGCGCTGATTTGCACGTTCGGATTCGGATTGATCTATTGGGGACGTTACCCTGCCGTCGAGAAGGCCAGCAAACCGCTGCTGTTCATCATGGGCGGCTGTTTGATCCTCGCGGCGATTGGCTCGAGGCCGGACTTGGCTGCCATTGCTGACGGCTTACTTCGCCCGGCGCTGCCGGAGAGCGACGGTTTCTATAGCCCAGTTCTGGTCACGATGGCACTGGTCGGCGCCGCGGTCGGATCGACGACGACTCTGAAGTACCCGGCATTCATGTACGAGAAGGGCTGGCGCGACCCTTCCTTTCGACGGCGGCAAAGGCTTGATCTGCTGTTCACGGCGCTGGGATCGCTCGTCCTAGCGGCAATTATTCAGATAGCCGCCGCAGCGGTTTTGCAGCCTCGCGGGCTTCAGGTAAAGAACCTCGACGACCTGGCGCCCTTGTTCGAGTTCACCCTAGGAAGGTGGGGCCGCATTGCGCTCGGACTGTGCCTGTGGGCAACCGTTTTCAGCACCTATCTGGGCTCGAATACGGGTTACGCACTGATGGCTACGGATATCTACCGCCGTGTCGTGAAGGGACGCGAAAGCGTGGGGTCAGCCGATCCGTTGTTCCGTGGCTTCCTGGCTTGGTTCTGCATTTCTCCCATGTACGTCCTTTGGACCAGTTGGAAGCCGGTGCCGGTCGTCCTAATTACGGGGATGATATTTTTGGTGCTGTTTCCCTTGATTGTATTCGTGCTGCTAAAGATTACGAACGACCGTAACCTGATGGGCCAGCATACGAACAGTTGGTTTACGAACCTGTGGCTGTCCCTGCTTGCCCTCAGTATCGTCGCTGCAACCTACCAAGAAGGAGCATCTGTCTGGCTCGAACTGAAGACTCATTTCTGACCGGGCCGCCGCGGCGCTATACTTGCGCGGTGAATCGTCGCCATTTCCTAGCCGCAGCAGCGGCCGCCTCAACAGCTTGTTCCACGATGCCTGAGCCAGAGTCTGCAATACCCATCATCGATACGCATATCCACTTGTTTGACCCCAGCCGGCCGGAAGGCGTGCCTTGGCCCCCGGCGGACGACCCGGTCAAGTACAAGACGGCGCTGCCGCCTCGCTACCGTCAGTTGACCGAGTCGCTGGGAATTATTGGGGCCATTGAAATCGAATGCAGCCCTTGGTTTGACGATAACCGGTGGGTGCTTGACGTCGCCGAAGGCGACACCATTATGGTGGGGACCGTCGGCAATCTGGAGCCAGCGGGCCCAGAGTTCCGGGCGCACCTCGAAAGATTCTCCAGCAATCCTTTATTCCGAGGCATTCGCTACGGAAACCTGTGGGACACCAACATCCGCACGCAACTCGACAAGCCGGAGTTCGTCGAAGGACTTCGGGCGCTCTCCGCCCATGGCCTTTCGCTCGATACAGCGAACCCAACAGTGGAATTATTGGAAGACATGGTCCGCGTGACGGATCTTGTTCCCGATCTGCGGGTGATCATTGACCACCTGCCGAAGATCGTCGTTCCGACAGAACAACAAACCGCCTACGAGAGCGCGTTGAAGGAACTAGCCGCCCGCCCGCGGGTGTTCGTGAAGGTATCCGCTGTCCTGCTCGAAAATAACGGGACCGTGGCATACGACCTGGATCCGTACCGCGAAACGCTAGATCACATCTGGGACACGTTCGGCGAAGACCGATTGCTGTATGGCAGCGATTGGCCCAACAGCGACACCTGGGGAACTTATGAGCAGGTACTGGCCGTGGTGCGCGAATATTTCTCGGAGAAAAGCCGCGCGGCGCAAGAGAAGTATTTCTGGCGCAACTCGGTGAGGGCCTACGGCTGGGTCAAGCGCGCGGCTAACCAACCGGGCTGACGACTTGACGCGGCCGGCGGCGCGGGGCTTAACTGGTGCGATGGCCTCGTCGCAATCTGAACAACAATCCCTCGTTAGCCGCCTGATGGAAATGTCCGGCGGCTCCTATACGCCGGAGCAGCGGCGCAAGTACTTCATTAGCGGTCCGCAGTGGGCGGCCTCTTACGAGGGTCACGCGCTGTTCCATGCGCCGACGCGCGACGCGGTTCCTTATGCGGAAGTGATTCGTCGCCTGGGAGAGATGGGCGTCGGCTATTGGACGACGCATGACACGGACGTGATCCCGACGGACGATCTACTGACGGACAAACAGTGGGAGACGGTGGCGGGCATCAACAAAGCGCTGGCCGATAACGACGTGAAGTGTTCGATGGTCACTTGCGAGACCTTCCATCACGCGGTTTGGGCGGGAAGCCCCGCGGCGGAAGCGCCTGAGGTTCGGGACTACGGCAAGCGTCGGCTCAGAAACACGGTCGACATCGGTCACGAACTAGGCGCGCAGTTTGCGGTGTATTGGCCGGGAACTCTCGGCTATATGGTGCAAGGCGCGATCGACGAGACGGACACGTTGCGTTGGTTTGCCGATGGGTTGAATGCCGCCTGCGAAAGAGACATCGAAGTCGCCGCAAAGAAAGGCCGGGCCACGTTGAAGCATTGCCTGGAGGCGAAGCCTTTCGAGCCGCAAGCGCAGATCATTCTGCCGACGTCGGACGCCATGATGGCTTTTATCAGCAGCGGCGTGCTGACCCATCCGGAGATGGTGGGCCTCAACCCAGAGTACCTGCATGAGCTGATGTGGGGCGGCGCGACGAGAGCAGTGCTGGCGCGCGCATTGCTGGCGGGCAAGCTGTGGCATTTCGACATCAACGACGGCTACCCGCTGAAGCACGACGTCGACCTGGGCGTCGGCCTGGTCAATCCGCTCGATTGGCTCAATGTATTGGTGTTGTTGAGAACGCACGGCTATGACGGCCCGTTCAATCTGGACTTCAAGCCGCCGCGGACGACGTCGAACTTCGGCGTGTGGGAAGTGAGTTTCCCCTCAGCGGTGGACCGCTTTATTACGCTGTGGGAGATCGCCGGGGAAGTCGTCGAAGACGAAGTATTGAAGCAGGCGGGCGAGGCCTTGCGGGCCGGAGGCGGCGCTGCTGACGGGGATCTCGCAGCGATTGTTGCGGCAAATCGAGAACTGCTGACGCTGCACGAGCTGATCGCGCACCGCCTGTTCCAAATCTTGATCGGGCAGAACCGGGGCCGGAAGTTCAGCGGCTAGCCGGTCACAGCCGAGCCTCGTGGCGAGCGCTCAATGCGCCCTTGAGATACAGGAAGCCGGATGCGATCGTGAGCGAGACAGTGATCCAGATCACCGCGTTGAGCAGCGTCTCGGGCGGCCGAAGCAGGACGAGAATCAACAAGGCTGCCTGAAATGTGTCGGCGGCCTTGCCTAACTTGTTCGGCAGTAGTCGAACGCCCGTGCCGAGATAAGTCGCTAGCCAACCGGCCAGAATCAACGCATCTCGCAGAACGATCAGTCCGCCCGCCCACCCGGGAAGCCTGCCCACCCAGGTTAGGGCGATCACTGCGCTATTGATATAGAGCTTGTCGGCGATCGGGTCGAGGATCTCGCCCATCGTACGGATCCGGACGCCGCCTTTTGCTTGTCGAGCGAGATAGCCGTCCAAGACGTCGGTCGCCTGGAGGACGGCGATCAGGCCGAGGGCGTACCAGTCGTATCGGGGCGCTCGAGCGGTATTCAACAGAAGGTAGACGAGTGCCGGAGTCGCCACAAGGCGCAGCATGGTGAGCGAGTTGGCGACTTTGAGCATGCCTCGGCTAACCCGCTGCCGGGGCGCGTCGACCGCCGAAGTCTTGCTTGCCTCTCTCACATCCAACCTGTTCGTTTACGAAGCCGTCACATTCATTCTGACGGAAGTATAGACCCCGCGTTCAAACTGAGTCCTGCGAGCCTGACGCGGAAAGTCTCGAAGAGGGTAGAATTTCATCTCCTGCATCCGGCAGCGATCAGCCGGTCTGGGGCACACGTCATGACGGAATCATTCGAGAAACTCGGCGCTTTCTACCTGGGCAAGACCTACGACTTGGAACAGGGCAAGACCAGCGAAGAGCTCTTGCTGTTTGACTCTAAGGACCTGACGACGCACGGCGTCTGCTTCGGAATGACCGGCTCGGGCAAGACGGGCATGTGCGTCTGCTTGCTCGAAGAGGCGCTGATCGATAACATTCCGGTGATTGCGATCGACCCCAAGGGCGATCTCACCAACCTGCTCCTGAACTTCCCTGACCTAGAGCCAAGCGATTTTCGGCCCTGGATTCAAGAGAGTGCGGCGAAGCAGAAGGGTCAAACGCCGGATGAGTATGCGGCGGGCCAGGCGAAACTCTGGAAGGACGGACTGGCGAGTTGGGGCCAGACGGGCGAGCGCATTCAGAAGATTCGCGATGCGGCGGATCTGGTGATCTATACACCCGGCAGCGATGCGGGCGTGCCGGTCTCGATGCTCAAGAGCTTCGATGCACCGTCGGCGGAACTCGTCGAGGATCGTGAGGCCCTGCGAGAAAGAATCCAGGCGACCACGGGCTCGCTGCTGGGTCTGTTGGGGATCGAGGCCGACCCGGTACAGAGCCGCGAGCACATTCTGCTTTCGCTGATTCTCGATCAAGCCTGGCGGGAGGGCCGCAGCCTGAGCTTGCCGGAGTTGATTCAGCTTATCCAGACTCCGCCGATTACGCGTGTGGGCGTCTTCGAGTTGGAGAGCTTCTATCCCCCGAAGGATCGCTTCGGATTGGCGATGGCGCTGAACAATCTATTGGCCTCACCAGGGTTCGAATCATGGATGGCCGGCGAGCCGCTGGACTTGGACAAGTTCTTGCATACGCCGGAGGGCAAACCTCGGTTGGCGATCTTCTCGATTGCGCACTTGGGCGATGCCGAGCGGATGTTCTTCGTCTCAAGCTTGGTGAACGAGACGATGAACTGGATGCGAAGGCAGTCGGGTACGACGTCGCTGCGGGCGCTGCTGTACATGGATGAGGTGTACGGCTACTTGCCGCCGACGGCGAATCCGCCCTCCAAGCAGCCGCTGATGACCTTGATGAAGCAGGCGCGAGCGTTTGGACTGGGTGTGTTGTTGGCGACGCAGAACCCCAAGGACATCGACTACAAGGCCCTCTCGAATGCCGGCGCTTGGTTTATCGGGCGGCTGCAGACGGACCGCGACCGGGATCGCGTTCTCGACGGGCTAGAGGCGGCTGCGGCAGGATCGGGTGCGGAGTTTGACCGCAAGCAGATGGAGCGTTGGATCTCCGGTTTGGATAAACGCGTTTTCGTACTGTACAACGTCCATGAGGACGCGCCAGTGGCCTTCCAGGCGCGCTGGGCCTTGTCGTACCTAGCGGGTCCGTTGACTCGCAGTCAGATACAGGTGCTCATGGCCGATCGGAAGGCACAGGCGGTCGCGGCGGCACCGGCAAAGAAAACCGTCGCGGCAATCTCGGCGCGGCCCCAGTTGCCGCCGGAGATTCCGCAGTACTTCGCGCCGGTGGCGACGCTGGGGTCGAGCAACTCGCGGCTGGTCTATGAACCGGCGCTATTCGGCGCGGCCCGCGTGCCCTTCACGGACACACGGCGGAAGATCGATTTCGTGGAGGATGTCGCCTTTACGACACCGTTGGAAGACGGCCCCGTGCCGGTGGACTGGCCGACCGCGGTCGAAATTTCGCTGACGGCGGCGGACCTGGAGAGTGAGCCGTCCGACCAAGCGGCTGAGTATGGCGAGTTGACTTCCGAGGCCTCGACGGCGCGTTCATTCAAGAAGTGGGAAACGGCATTCAAGAACTGGATCTATGCCGAGCGCAAGCTGACGCTCTATAGCAGCGCGGCGCTCAAGGAAGTCTCACGGCCAGAAGAGAACGAACGCGACTTCCGCATTCGCTTGGAACAATTGGCGCGGGAAGAACGGGATCGCCTGAAGGAAGGATTGCAGAAGAAGTACGCGACCAAGATAGGGCGACTCGAAGAGCGGGTGCGCGTCGCCGAACAACGAGTCGTGAAAGAGAAGGAGCAGGCTGGAACGCAGACGATGCAATCTGCCATCTCGATCGGAGCCTCGCTGGTAGGCGCGTTATTCGGACGCAAGATTCTCAGCGCCACGAATGCCCAGCGCGTGGGCACCGCTGCGCGGTCAGCGACCCGGATCGGCAAGGAGCGTCGGGATGTCGGCCGGGCCGAGGAAAACCTCGAAGCGGCCAGGGCGAATCTGGAAGAGATGGAGACAGAACTGCGCGAGGAGATGGAAAACCTTCAGGACAGCATCGATCCGTTGACGGAGGTATTTGAAGAGATTCAGTTTGGTCCGAAGAAGACGACGATCGAGGTGAAAACGTGCGCTTTGTGCTGGTTGCCTTTCTGGCGTGCGGGAGACGGATCGAGCCGAGAAGCCTGGCGCGTCTGACTTACCGTTTGGCCAAACGGCCCGATCCTGTTAGGATTCTTCTACTGCCTAAAGGAGCAGCAGAGAATTCTTATGAGCTATAGCATCGATGAGATTGAGGGCATCGGCCCCACCTTCGCCAAAAAGCTGCAGGCCGCCGGCATCAAGACCACGGCGGCCCTGTTGAAAGCGGGCGGAACGCCGAAGGGCCGTAAGAGCCTGGAAGAAACGACCGGACTTTCGGGCGTTCGCATATTGGAGTGGTGCAACCACGCCGATCTGATGCGGATTACAGGCGTCGGCAAGCAGTTCGCCGAGTTATTGGAAGCCGCTGGGGTCGACACAGTCAAAGAACTTCGCAATCGCAACGCTGCCAATCTTGCGGAAGCAATGAAAGCGACCAACGCCAAAAAAAAGTTGGCCAAGACTTCGCCGTCCGCTTCGATGGTGATGAAGTGGGTTGCGCAGGCGAAGACGCTGAAGCCGGCGATCAGCTACTAGGCTCGGAAGAGACCGCATACAATAGGCCAGTCAAATCGCTTCATTGTCGTTGCCGCTTGAGGCAGCCCTCGCTAGTCCACCTCGTCGCGGACTATCTAGTTCTGCGTTGTTTCGCCGAAGGTGAACTGAAATAGATGCAATCCGCTGAACTCGTCCGCCGCCTGGGACCCGCCAGTGCTGCTGCGCTTGTGGTGTCGAACATGGTTGGGACGGGGATCTTCGGCACGAGCGGATTCCTAGCAGGAGACCTGGGATCGCCCGTCATCCTGTTAGCGATCTGGCTGGCTGGCGGATTGGTCGCCCTGGCCGGTTCGGTTTGTTACGCGGAACTGGGCATCAATTTCCAGCGCTCGGGCGGTGAGTACGTGTATCTGACGGAGCGCTACGGCCCGGCGTGGGGCTTCATCAACGGCTGGGTCAGCTTTACGGCAGGCTTTTCTGCGCCGATTGCCGTGACCTGCTTGGCGATGGTTTCGTACCTAGCCTATTTCAACCCCTCGCTGGACCCGCAGAACACGGAGGCGCTACGCATCGCGCTGGGGCCGCTGACGATCAACCTCGGTCCCGGAGCGCTGATTGGATGCGGGATCATCGTGGCGTTGACGGCGTTGAACTTCGTCGGCATCGGAATCGCGTCGCGAGTTCAGAATGCGCTAACGGTGCTGAAGTTGACGGTGCTAAGCGCCCTGCTGGTATTCGGCTTCGCCGTCGGCAACGGCGATTGGAGCCATTTCTCCGAAACCACGGAGCGGACTTCGTCGCTGGGGTTACCGGCCCAGTTCTTCATCAGCTTGGTTTTCGTGTATTGGGCCTACTCCGGTTGGAATGCAGCGGTGTACGTGGCCGAAGAAATCAAGGAGCCCGAGAAGACTCTGCCGCGAGCGATGATCTTCGGCGCGATCTTTGTGAGCTTTTTCTACATCGCTTTGAACTGCCTATTCATCTATGCCAATCCGTTGGAACAGATGAAGGGTGTGGTTGCGATCGGCGCTCAGGCGGCCGGCTCGTTGTTTGGCGAGGCGGGCGGACGCTTCTTCGCGATCGCCATGGCGGCATCGCTCATGGCAACGATTAACGCGATGTGTTTGGTGGGACCGCGAGTCTACTACGCGATGGCCCAGAACAAGGCCTTCTTCCCGGCGGCGGCGAAGGTCCATCCGAGATGGAAGACACCCTATGTGGCCATTCTGGCCCAGGGCGCGTTCACGATCGTGCTGATCTTGACGGGAACGTTTGAGTCGTTGGGCAACTATATCGGCTTCACGCTCTGGTTGTTCTCATCGCTGGCCGTATTTGCAGTCTTTCGGTTCCGCAGCCGTCCGGGGTGGAAGCGCTTGCCGGCGGTCAACTTCGCCTGGCCGCTGATTCCGGCGTTCTATACCTCGGCGAATGCGTTGATCTTTCTCTACTTCGCCTGGGGCAAGAGCTGGGAGGCGATGTGGACGTTGCTGACGATCGCGTTGGGGGCATTCGCCTACAACCGTCTGCGGTCGCGTTGATCGTCCGCCTAGAATGGGCTCATGGGCACCCCGTTTGTGGACGAATGCCTGCCGCTGCTAGCCCGCACTCCCGCGACGTTCGATGCCTTGCTGCGGGAACTGCCCCCTCAATGGACCGAGGCGACGGAAGGGCCCGGCACGTGGAGTCCCCGCGACGTGCTCGGCCACTTGGTCCACTGCGAAAAGACCGATTGGCTGCCGCGTCTGAAGATCATTTTGGAATATGGTCCCAGCCGCTCGTTTGATCCCGTCGACCGCGAGGGCCACTTTCGAGAGAGCGCGAACAAGCCTCTACCCGCCTTGTTGGACGAGTTCAGCGACTTGCGCCGTGACAGCCTGGCTTTCTTGCGCGCGCTAGACTTGCAACCCGCGCAGTTAGAGTTGGAGGGCGCTCATCCGGCGCTGGGCCGGGTCACTCTGCGACAACTGCTGGCCACGTGGACGGCTCATGACCTGGCACATTTCCTGCAGGCGAGCCGCGTCATGGCCAAACGTCTAAGGCATGAAACCGGGCCATGGGCGGGATACCTTTCCGTCATGAAGTAAATCCTCGCCTCGGGTGAGAGTAGCGTTCGCTGCACCGCGGGCGGGAGCTGAGTTCTGGGCGCCCACGAGGGCGCACGTGGACCACGGGCCGTTGCCTGACGGTCCAAGGGACGTGCGAGAATAGTAGGCTCCCAGACATCTTTGACAGAGGCAGCGACTTATTTATGAACAGTTTCGGCGCACAGGCAATTCTTTCCGCTGGCGGCGGCAAGTATGAGAT
The DNA here is from genome assembly GCA_963805925.1 of uncultured Acidobacteriota bacterium. GTDB lineage: Bacteria > Acidobacteriota > Terriglobia > Bryobacterales > UBA6623 > CAMPKL01. The sequence continues at coordinate 133,423 of CAWDWB010000007.1, read as the reverse complement.
TTTCCGCTTAGGAGCGCTCGATCAAGCGAAGCTTGCTCGATTGCCGTTTTCGCTGAAAATTCTGCTGGAGAACCTGCTGCGCAACGAAGACGGGTTGACCGTCAAGCGAGAAGACGTCGACGCGTTGCTCAATTGGGACCCGAAAGCGACTCCCGACCAGGAAATCGCCTTTCGTCCGGCGCGCGTATTGATGCAGGACTTTACCGGCGTTCCGGCGGTGGTCGATCTCGCCGCCATGCGCGAAGCGATGAAAGCCATGGGCGGCGATCCGGCCCGGATCAATCCGCTGCAGCCTGCCGAGCTCGTCATTGACCACTCGGTGCAGGTGGATCGTTTCGCCAGCCCGGAGGCGCTCAAGTTCAACACGGAGTTGGAATACACGCGAAATCGCGAACGGTACCAGTTCCTCAAGTGGGGGCAGTTGGCCTTCGACAACTTCAAGGTCGTGCCGCCGGAAACCGGCATTGTGCACCAGGTCAACATCGAATATTTGGCTCGAGTCGTCTTCAGCCAGAAGAACAACGGCGTTCTGCAGGCCTACCCAGACACCTTGGTCGGCACTGACTCGCACACCACGATGGTGAACGGCCTTGGCGTGCTCGGTTGGGGCGTAGGCGGCATTGAGGCAGAGGCCGCGATGTTGGGCCAGCCGATCTCGATGCTGATCCCGCAGGTCGTCGGCTTCAAACTCAAAGGCAAGTTACCCGAGGGCGCGACGGCCACCGACTTGGTCCTGATGGTGACGGAAATGCTCCGTAAGAAGGGCGTCGTCGGCAAGTTCGTCGAGTTCTACGGTACTGGGCTGTCACAGCTCTCCCTCGCGGATCGGGCAACGCTCGGCAACATGGCGCCGGAGTTCGGCTCCACCTGCGGCATCTTCCCGATCGACGACGAAACGCTGCGCTACCTCCGCCTCACAGGCAGAGCGGACGACCAGGTCGCACTGGTCGAAGCCTATGCCAAAGAACAAGGCTTGTTCCGAACCGACGAGACGCCGGACCCGTCGTACACGGACTCGCTGGAACTAGACCTGTCCGATGTCGAGCCGAGTCTCGCCGGGCCGCGCCGTCCGCAGGACCGCGTGCCGCTGAGGAAGGCGAAGCAGATGTTTGCCGAAGCGCTGCCGAGTGTTCTTTCGACGCGGGCGCCCCAGGTTCCCAAGGGCGACAACGTCGCGGAGATGGAAGCGGCCGGCGCGCTGGAGGACAGTTCCATCGCGGTCGCTGAAGACCATGGCGTTTCACTGACGATTCGCGATGCGAAGCACACGCTACGGCACGGATCGGTCGTGATCGCCGCGATTACAAGCTGCACGAACACGTCGAATCCGGCGGTGATGATGGCCGCTGGCCTCGTCGCCAAGAAGGCCGTAGCGAAAGGGCTTCAAACCAAGGCCTGGGTTAAGACATCGCTCGCTCCGGGCTCGAAGGTCGTCACTGAGTATTTGCGGCAGTCGGGGCTGCTTGAGTACCTCGACATGATGGGCTTCAATCTAGTCGGGTACGGCTGCACGACTTGCATCGGCAATTCCGGCCCGCTGCCCCAAGAGGTCTCCGATGCCATCAAGAAGGGCGATTTAGCTGTCTGCGCTGTGCTTTCGGGCAATCGCAACTTTGAAGGCCGCGTTCACCCCGAAGTGCGCATGAACTACCTCGCTTCGCCGCCGCTCGTCGTCGCCTATGCCCTAGCAGGGCGCATGGACATCGACCTGCAAAACGACGTCCTGGGAACGGACCTTGAGGGCGAGCCGGTCTACCTGAAGGACATCTGGCCGTCGCAGACCGAGATCCAAGACGAAATCGTCAAGACGGTCACCTCGGAGATGTTTAAGAAAACGTACGCGAACGTCTTCCAGGGCGAAGAGAAGTGGGCCAGCCTGAGTGCGCCGGATTCGGAGCTTTACGATTGGGACGGGGCGTCGACCTACATCCGCAAGCCGCCCTTCTTCGTCGATATGGCCCCCGAGCCGACCGCCGTTGCGGATATCAGCGGCGCGCGGGTGTTGGCACTGTTGGGCGACAGCGTGACCACGGATCACATCTCTCCGGCAGGCGCGATCAAAGCGGATTCGCCGGCCGGTAAATGGCTGCAAGAGCAAGGTGTCCAGAAAGCGGACTTCAACTCCTACGGATCGCGGCGCGGCAATCACGAAGTTATGATGCGCGGAACGTTCGCTAATGTTCGCCTGCGCAATCAGTTGGCCCCTGGCACGGAGGGCAGTTGGACCGAACTATTGCCGGGCGGCGAACGCATGTCGATCTACGACGCCTCGATGAAGTATCAAGAAGCGGGAACGCCGCTAGTCATCTTGGGCGGCAAAGAGTATGGCTCGGGCTCCTCGCGCGACTGGGCGGCCAAAGGCACGGCGCTGCTAGGCGTCCGGGCGGTTCTGGTCGAGAGTTACGAACGCATCCACCGCTCGAACCTGATCGGTATGGGTGTGCTGCCGTTGCAGTTCTTGGCGGGCGATTCGGTCGAGAAACTCGGGCTGAGCGGACGTGAGACGTTCGATATTGTCGGCATGAAGGGCGGCGAAGCCAAGCAAGTGACGGTTCGGGCCACACCGGACGGCGGCGCTGCAATCGAGTTCCAAGCAGCGGTTCGCATCGACACTCCGCAGGAAGTCGAATACTACAAGAACGGCGGCATCCTGCAGTACGTGCTGCGCCAAATCCTGAAGTCGTAAGACTTCTGCAGTCGACTGAATCGGGGGCCGCGAACTTCACCTAGTTCTCGGCCCTCTACATCTCGGGGTAGAATTGCCTCGTTGAGCGAAAAGAACAAGGCCCTGGCGCGGGATTGGATCGAGGCGGGCTGGAATCAGCGCCGTGACTCGGCAATCGAAGATTTTTGCGCCGAAGATTTCTCGGGACAGGACGCCCGGCAAGGCGTGCTGTGGGGCCACGACGGCATTGGCCGGTTCATGGCCCAGATGATGCTCGCCTTTCCCGATCTGAAAGTGCGCGTTGACGATCTGGTTGCCGAAGGCGACCTCGTCGTCTGCCGGACCACATCGACGGGAACCCATCGCGCCGACTTTCTTGGGATTCACGCGACGGGCAAATCCATTTCGATGTCGACGATTGTGCACTTCCGCATAGAAGCGGGGCGGATCAAGCAGGCCTGGCGGGTATGGGACGCCTTGGGGGTATTGCAGAGCCTTACCTCTTCAGAGGGGCTCAAAGGCGGGCTCGGCTTCGCGCCGGAGATTCGAGACCTGCCCCAATCGGAAACCGATCTGAATCGCGCGGCGCTCAACTGTCTGCTCGACGGTGTTTGGAACCACGGCAAGATCGACATCAGCAATTCCCTGCTGGCCGACGATTTCGTCTTGCGGGATCCCAACGCTCCGGCGGCGTACTCGGCGGACCAGTGGCGCATGCGCATCGCCGAAGTCGGCCAGGCGTTCTCCAATGCCCGGTTTGAGATTCAGAGCCTGATCGCGGAAGGCGACGCCGTAGCCTGCCGCTTCCGCTTCGACGCTCTGCACGGAGGCAACTGGATGGGATTCCCCGCGACAGGGGCGACCATATCGAGCGACGGGGCATTGATCGCCCGGATGTCCCTGGGACGCTGCATTGCGCTATGGCAGGTACGCGACGAGTACGGCGTCTACCAGCAGTTGCAAAACGCGCAGCCCGTGGTGCGCGCCGCTTCCGCTGCAACCTAAACGGCTATCGCTCCATCAGCCAGATATCGCGGAACATTACGACGCTGCCGCGGTCGTGCAACTGGAGTCCAATGGGACCGGTCAGCGGACGGTCGGGTAGGTTGGCATGCTCGGCGACCACGATGCCGTTGACTGAGACGCGAATCCCGCCTTTGCGTGACTCGATGTTGAGACTATTCCATGCGTCGGGTTTCTGTACGCCGGTCCTGGCGAGTTGTATCCCGTAGATGCTGCCTGTCGTCCAGCTGTCGGGCCAGTCCGCATTGATCTGAATCTCATAGGCTATGTGAGCCGGAGTCCGATCGGCGTCGAGCGGGACGGTCACGGCAAACTGGCCTCGCGACTGGTCGCGAATGGAGACGCCGGAATTGCCGGGTGCGCCGACGAAATAATCCAGGTGCAGGTCGTACTCGCCGTATTCCTTCTTGGTGTAGAGCCAGGCCTGCGAGGACTTCCAAGCGGCGAAGGAACTACCCTCGACGATCGCTTGACTGGCGGCGTCAATGGTCCGATGACCCAGCAAGATTCCATCCGGAGTCAGCTTCCAGATGCCGTCGCCCACCGACTCCCATTGGGACAGATCCTTGCCGAGGAGGTTGTCGAAGTCGCCGCGCTGAGCGAGAGCAGTTTGGGCGGCGAGAAAGGCCAGCAGCAGGAAAGGCAGTAGATAACGTCGCATGATCGGGAGCTCGTATTCGTGGAAGCAGTCTATCATTGCTTGACCGACGCCACGCTATATTGGGAGTAGTCCTTTCATCGGGACTTCCCCCATGAGCACGCCTTCGCAGCAGGCGCTCCCGCAAGGAGCGGCGGCCGGCACTCCTTCCCGCACAAGACTTTTGACGGAAGCGATGGTGTGGCTCTCGCTCGGCCACTTGACGACTGATCTGTTTTCGGCGACCGTCCCGACGCTGCAGCCGGTTCTGACGGAACGCTTCTCGATGTCCCTGGCGCAAGCCGGCGTGCTGGGCGGCGTATTCATGTTCGCCTCGTCGGTGCTGCAGTTGCCCTTCGGCATCCTGAGCGACAAGCTGCAGTCGAGAGCGTTTTCGATTGTGGGCCCCTTGGCTGCGGGGATATTTCTCTCGAGCCTGTCGTGGGCCGAGTCTTACGGCATGCTGCTCGCCCTGGTCTTCTTGGGAGGCATGGGTGTTGCTGCGTTCCACCCGCAATCTACGGGCGAGGCGAGCCGGCTCTCGGGCGAGCGCAAGGGCGTAGGCGTCGCTGTGTTCATCACTGCCGGGACATTCGGTTTGGCCTGCGGGCCTCCCTACATGGCGGCGATTATTGATAATTTCGGGTTCCATCATCTGCCTCTGGCGATGACCCTGGCCGTCGTCGTCTGCGGCATGATGTTCCTGCGCTTGCCTGCTCCGCCGCCGCATGCGGTCGCGAATCGGCGGATCGACTGGGCGGCCCTGTACACTGTGCGCAAGCCGCTCACCGTGCTGTACGTGCTCGTCGTGATCCGCAGCATGGTGCAGTTGGGCGTCGGGCAGTTCTTGACTCTCTACTTGACGCGGGAGCGGAGCTTCTCGATCGAAGCGGCTAGTTTTTCGTTAGCCCTGTTCTTCTTGGCGGCGTCAATGGGCTCGCTGGCAGGCGGGCACTTGGCGGATCGGATTGGCGGTGCGCGTGTGGTGCGGATCTCAATGGCCGGCAGCGTGCCGTTCTTTGTCCTGTTCCTGATGACGGACGGCTGGCTATCTCTTGCCGGCTTGTTTCTTGGCGGAATGGTATTGCTGATGACTATTCCGGTCAACGTGGTGATGGCTCAGGAGTTAGCGCCCACGCAGCGAGGCATCGTTACCTCGCTAATGATGGGATTCGCCTGGGGCATCGCGGGAATCGCCTTCATACCGCTGGTCGGCTGGATCGCCGACCGCACGGGGATCGAGGCAGTTCTCTACGGCGTTTCACTGTTGCCGCTGATCGGCTTCGCGCTGTCGTTCGCCTTGCCCAAAGACAGGATGGCGATCGCGAGTTAGCGCGCAGCCCGAGCCAATTCGCGGTCGATGATGGAGACGAAGTTCTCCAAAGGCTGCGCGCCGGACAAAAGAATTCCGTTAATCACAAAAGCCGGCGTACCGGAGATTCCGAGGGCTTCGGCTTCTTCGCTATCCGCCAATACCGCCTGGCGATGACGGCCGGAAGCAACGCAGGTCTTGAACTCTTCGGAGTTGACCCCGAGTCCGTCAGCAGTGCTTTGAAAGAATTCCGGGTTGATGTTAGTCGAGGCGAACATCGCCGCTCGAAACTCCCAGAATTTGCCCTGATCCGCCGCACAACGGGCCGCTTCAGCCGCTCCTTGCGCCTGCGGGTGAATGCTGGTGAGCGGGAGATCCTTGAACGACCAGCGAATCTTGTCGCCGTAACGAGCCTGCAGTTCTTTCAGCGCTGGTTGGACCTGGCGGCAGAAAGGGCACTGGAAGTCGGAAAACTCGATAAGGCTGACCGGCGCATTCTCCGGTCCGCGAACTCGTACGGTCTCCTCTTTCACGTCCACGCGAGGAGGATCGATGATGACCTGGACGTCGACGCCTTCGCGGAGTTTGGCCACTAGTTCGTTATGGGCCTGACGAACCAACTCCTGCTGCAGCACACGCTCAATTTGCGGCCGCACGTCTTCAAGCGGACGCCCGATACGCGCTTTCTGCTGGTCGTAGAAGCGTTGGATCTGCTCGTCGGTCGGCCCCTCGAGCTTGGCCCCGATCTCTTGCTCTAGATAGGCCTCAAAGGTCAGTCCCAGCCGGTCGGCATCCTTGCGGAGAAGCATCTCGGCGATCTTCGACTCGACGCCATTGACCTTCGCTTGATACTCCTCCTGCCGCAGACGGGTCAACTCACCGTTGATGCCCAAGTCGCTCACGCGAATCGGCTCGCCGTCGATCGTGGCGACGATTTCATCGTCGGTGCCGGCTGTGGCTGCGGCTGCAGTAGCCGCTGCCTCCTGGCCGGTTGCCGAACAGGCCAGGAGTGCCCAGGCGCTCAAGAAGAGGACGAGTCGGGAGAACATGGTTTATATTGTAAACGGCAACTTGGCGGGAGTTCGTGCGTCTGGTTGCGACAACGCTGAGTATTGTACCTGAGACTACGGAGCCCGCATGCCTGAACACGTCAGAATCAACCGCAACCGCAGAGAGTTCTTGCGGGATTCCTTCGCTGGTTTCGGTTCTGTGGCCTACCTGCATATGGCTCACGCCGAGGCGCTCAGGGCCGCCACAACGGATCCTCTGGCACCCAAGCCGCCGCATAAGAAGGCGACGGCTAAGTCCGTTATTTTCTTATTCATGGCGGGCGGTCCCAGCCACCTAGAAACGTTTGATCCGAAGCCGTTGCTGAACGAATTGAACGGTCAGCCTCGCCCAGCGGAATTCGGCGAAGCGAAGTATCAGTTCGTCCAGAACAACGCCGCTCTGCTAGGCACAAAGCGGACGTTTCAGCGATACGGCAAGAGCGGCATCGAAGTATCAGACCTTTTGCCCCATATCGGCGGAGTCGTCGACGATTTGGCGATCCTGCGCTCCTGCCATGGCGACATGGTGGTGCACTCGGCTGCCCAGTATCAGTTGTTCTCCGGGCGGATTATCCCCGGATTCCCGTCGATGGGCTCTTGGGTAACTTACGGTTTGGGATCAGAAGCTGAATCCCTCCCGGCATACGTGGTCATGCCCGACCCGGACGGTGCGCTCGAAGCCGGTCAGCCGATGTATATGAACGGCTTTCTCCCGGCCGTGTATCAGCCCACGACTTTCCGCCCCGGCGAGAACCCTGTGCTGAATCTCGACTTGCCCAAGGGGGTCGACTTCAACGACCGCAAGAATACGGTTAGCCTGATCCGCGACCTCAACCAAGCCACGCTGGCTCCTGAGGACTACGAGTTCGATGCGCGAATTCGCGCCTACGACTTGGCCTTCAAGATGCAGACCGAGGCGCCGGAGACGTTGGATATTTCCAATGAGCCGCAGGAGACGCTGGACCTCTACGGAATCGGCCGGGAGCCGACGGACGACTATGGCCGGCGCTGCTTGCTGGCGCGCCGCTTGGTGGAACAAGGCACGCGCTTCGTCTGCGTGGTCTCCGGCGGCGGTCCCGGCGAATTGCAGTGGGATGCCCACAGCGACATTGAAGAGAACCACATCCGCATGGCCGCTCAGACCGACCAGCCGGTGGCGGCGCTGATCAAGGACCTGAAGCGCCGCGGCATGCTGGACGAGACGTTGGTGGTCTGGGGCGGCGAGTTTGGCCGTTCGCCGGAAGCGCAGACAGACCGGGACGGTAAAGGCGGCCGCGATCATCACAACCTAGGATTTTCGATGTGGATGGCCGGCGGCGGAGTGCAGGGCGGCCAGGTGATTGGCGCGACGGACGACATCGGCCTACGCGCGATTGAGAAGCCCTTCCACTTCCGCGACATTCACACCACGATGCTGCACGCGTTGGGGCTCGATCAAGACCGCCTGAGCTACCTCCACCTGGGACGCAACGAGCGACTGACCCAGCTGCACGGCAGCGTCATACAAGAACTCTTCTAGAGGCCCATGCCTAGGATGTCGATCTCAGGGCGACTCCAGGCATTCTTACTCACAGCTTTCGTCTTAGCTTGCGCAGCCTACCTGGCGGTTCGTTTTTGGCCCAGGGATCGCGTCCAGGAGCTCCTTGGGCAAATGCCGGCCGAGGCGGCGGTCTTGGCCTATGTCGACGTGCCGGGGCTAACCGAGGCCGCAGCGGATGCCTCGCTAGCCCTGCCTTGGTCCCTCGGATTGGCCGCGAATCGCCTGGACGGGATCGCGTTGGCGTTGACGGGGCATGAGTTCTACATCGCCGCTGGAGGCGATTTCTCTGCCGGCCTCATCGACGCTTTACTCGGCTCGCAGGGCATCCAGTGCGGCGCCTCACTCGGGGTTGCGCCTTGCACGGCGAACCTCGGGCACGGGTCCGTACTGTTGAGCATGGTTCGCCCAGGGACCTTGATCGCGACGACGGCGGCATCCTTAGGCGTCCCCAACTCAACGGAATTCAACGGCGACGAAGTCCGGAATGCGCTCGGCGGAGGCGCGTTCATTTGGGCCGCCATCGATCCCAAATTCCTGGACGCTGCGATGGAAGATCCGCCGCCTAACTGGCTGAATCTGCAGATTGTCGCCAGGGCCCTTGAGCCGGCGCGAGCCGCCTATCTCACGGTGAGCCCGCTCACGGGGAACAACGTCTCCATCCGCATCGAAGCCCATTGCGATGCTGCCGCCAGGGAGCAGCTGGAACAGGTGCTGACTGGACTCAACGACATGGCTCTGGCGCTACTGTCCCGAGACGGCGCCGCAGCCGAACAATGGGCGCCAACACTCAAAAGTTTCGAGAGTTTTCAGGAAGCGGAGCTGGTTCGCGTCGAGTGGACATTGCCCGTCGAACGGCTAGTTGGGTTGTGGCGACGCTCGGACTAGTCCGCGAGCGTTAAGCCCGTGGAAGGACCATTGCGTTTGCCGAGGTACTTATAAGGGTTCACCGGCGTGCCACGGTAGATCACCTCGTAGTGCAGGTGATTCCCCGTCGATCTGCCTGTGCTGCCGGCTCTACCAATGACTTCGCCCCGACGTACGACCTGTCCAGGACGCGCAAACACCTCGGTCATATGCCCATAGCGCGTCGTGAGCTGGCTGTTTCCGTGATTGATCACAACAGCCTTGCCCAGCGAGCCCAGCCAACCCGCCTTGCTCACGATTCCGTCCGCGGTCGCGACTACGGGCGTCCCCTTGTCGGCGCGAATGTCGACACCGGCGTGAAAGGCGCCTTCGCCGCGAAACGGATCAACGCGATTACCGAAGGAATCGCCGAGACGGCCCTCAATCGGCCAGATGGAAGGAGTCGTATTTGTCAGCCGATTCAACGCCATGGAACCGTTGGAGGGCAGCTGCGCGGACTGCAGGAAGTCGAACTGGTTCAGCGAAGTCTCCAGCAGGGTATTCTCACCGCCGACGGTTTCAACCGGTTCGCGCCGAATGCCGAAAGCGATCGAGACCTCGGAAGCCAGCGCGCCGAGTGAGGCCAGCTTATCGCCGCGGTCCTGCGCTTCTTCTTGCAGCTGATCATACTGCTTCTGCAAGGCCGCTTTCTCGGACCGTATCTGATTGAATTCAGACACCTTGCCAAGCATTCGGGCGTAACTGGAAGTAAATCCAACCGCCGCGATTCCGCCAAGCGCAAGCAGCGCGACAGCGACATGCAAGAAGTAGTGAGGGATGTGTAGGCGCTTGATTCGACCATGGATCGGATGCGCCAGTACGACGATAAAGTAGTTCTTATTCATTCTCGTCCCGATGGGGGTGGACCCGAATGACTCACCAACTAACGTTCTGTTGTCGGGCCGTTGAATTCGGCCTCTTGTAGCTCGTCTTGGCTCTGCGGCCAATTCTTGTCTCTCTGCATCAGTCTGAGCCGAATGCAGAATGAGAATAAGACGAGAAGGTAACAGTCGGCGTGGCGGACTGTCAATTAGATTCTACCCTAGACTAGTCATTTCGATGCCGATGCGAAGCGAGACGGAACTCATCCGCCTAATCGAACGATTGGCGGGGACGCAGGACAACAGCGGATTGCGAGTGGGAATCGGTGATGATACCGCCGTACTCGCATCCCCTGGACCTGGTGAAGAATTGCTGGCGACGACCGATCAACTCGTTGAAAACAAGCATTTTGTATACGGCCAACACCCTCCCGACGCGTTAGGGCACAAGCTGTTGGTTCGGGGCCTGAGCGACATCGCTGCGATGGGCGGCGATCCGAGCTGGTTCTTGTTGTCCCTGGCTCTGCCGAACCGTTTGAATGACAGTTGGATCGAGAAATTTCTGGAGGGATTGCTGGCCGCCCGAGAGAAAGGCGGTTTGGCCCAAATCGTCCTCGCCGGCGGAGACGTTTCGGGCTCAGATTTGTTCTTGGCTCACGTCACGGTGGTCGGTACGATCCCCACAGGCCAGGCCCTGCTGCGGAGCGGCTGCCGCGCTGGCGACGCCGTGTATGTTTCTGGGCACCTGGGCGGATCCGCCCTGGGTTTTGAGCGGCTGGCTCAGGGCAGGTTTGACGACTCGACGACGCGGCATCTGTGGCCGGCGGCCCGGCTAGCGCTCGGGTGCCGCCTGCGCGAGCTAGGAGTCCGCGCCGCGCTCGATATCTCCGATGGCCTCTCCACCGACCTGAACCGGCTGGCGCAAGCCAGCTCCGTTAGGATCCAGGTCGATTTCGAGGCGCTGCCCCGCTTTCCGGAGGCGACCGATAGCCAAGTCCTCAATGGCGGCGAGGAGTATGAGCTGCTGTTCGGCGCCCCGCCATCGATGGAAATCCCGCAAAGCTTCGGAGGGGTCGCTCTCACGAGGATTGGCACAGCAGCGACCGGCAGCGGAGTGGCGTTAATGCGTGAGGGCCGGGAGAGCGTCCTCCCGCCGGGAGGCTTTGAGCACCTGGTCGGCGGCGCATAGACAGGCCTCAGATGTCGGCTACGATGCGGCTGAAGTTCTCGAGCAGCATGATGATCGCCGGACCGGCGGTAACCAGAAATACCGAAGGCATGATCAAGAAGAAGATCGGGAAGATCAGTTTGACGCCAACCTTGTGAGCAGACTCCTCCGCTCGTTGGCGTCGCTTAATCCGCATATAGCGCGCTTGATTGCGCAGCACCTTCGAGACGCTCGATCCAAATCGATCCGCTTGAATCAGGATCGAAGTCAGCTTGCGCATCTCCGGATCTCCGGTCCGCGTTCCCAAGTTGCGCAGCGCATCGGCGCGACTAGCCCCGGCCTGCACCTCGCGGCTGAAGATCGCTAGCTCCTCGCTGAGTTCGCGATGGGCACGGCGTAAATCGCGCGCCGTGTCGGCCACTGCCTGATCGAGCGAGAGCCCGCTCTCGACGGATACGACCAGCAGATCCAAGAAATCCGGCAGACTTCTGCCGATGCGTTCCGTCCGGCGGCGAGCTAGCCGGTCGAGGTAACGGCTCGGCGCGCTGAGCGCCAAATAGGCCCCGAAAGCGGTCGCTGGAAGAGCGGCGACTGCCGTGCCGGTTGCCAACGTAATCAGGGCAAACGTCAGCAACGGAAGCCCGACGATGAGAGCGAGCCGCACTCCGTGATAGATCTGTGGCGCCCAGGACTGACGGAAGCCGGCGCGGTCCAGTCGGCGCCTAAGAGCTGTTCCGTCCGCATCCTGAGTCGCAGCTTTTTGCCCCAGGTCGGCCAACGCATTCATAAGCGGCGACATCTGCGGCCGGTCGTAATCCTCGTCGGTTGCCGCGGCTTCCGCCTCAGGGGATCGTCCGGCCAGTGCGGTCGCTGAACGCCGGACCCAGAACCAATAACCCGTCAGCCCATAGATCGCTAGGGAGGCGAAGAAGATCATCACCGTGGTGGAGTTCATCATGCAGCTACACCTTGATATCCACAATTCGGTTGATCACGAAGAAGGCCAAGGCCTGCCCGCAGATGCCGGCCAAGATCAGCAACCGTCCGACGGGGTGGTTGGTCAGAATGCTCAGGTACTCCGAGTTCACTATCAGCATGACCCCCGCGATGAAGAAGGGGAGGCAGGTGAGGATGATGGCCGTAATTCTCCCGTTGGCGGTCAGTGCGCGAACTTGCCCTCGCAACGTTTCCCGGTCGCGAATGGTTTCAGCCAGGCTGTCGAGCAGGTCGTGCAAGTTGCCGCCCGTGCGCGACTGGGAAGTGACCGCCGATACGAAGAACTGAATATCGACACTCGGTGCGCGGTCGGCCATGTTCGACAGAGACTTTTCCATGGAGAGGCCCAGGTTGTACTCGTCCACCGTCTTGCGAACCTCAGTGGAGATCGGCGCTTCCGACTCTTCCCCCAGGAGTTCGAGAGCCATCGGAAGAGAATGTCCAGCGACGAGAGCTCTGGCCAAGAACTCCAGGGCCTCGGGAAGTTGATCTTCCACCTTTCGCAGCCGCTTGGATCGCAGGCGTCTCACATGGAGGACCGGAATACTGGCGACAGCAGCAGACACGGCTAGCGACCCATACCAGGGGACCCAACCGAGATGAAGCAGCGCCGCGAATACGAGCACGCCGGCTACCAGAATTTGGAGCACAAGCCTGCCAACGGACCAATCCAAATTCGCTTCGGCTAGAAGCAGCTTGAGACGCTTGGTATAGCTCAGCTGAGCCAAGACATGCGCCAGCGTGTCGAGCGCGCTGAGTTTGTCCTTCCTGAGAAGATCCGGCTCCTCGTCCTCCTTCGCCTCGGGCGTCTCGACGAAGGCCCAAGCAATGCCCGTGGATAGGCCAACGACGACGAAGGTGACACCAAAGATCAGTACATAGATCTCGGTCAGCATCAGGAGGCAGCCTCAACAGTCGAGATGTCCGCTGGATGTCCAGCGTTCGGGGTCTGGCCGGAATCGTGCGGCTTCCGCGCCGCATCAGATCTCAGGGATACAAAACGTCCTTCGACCGTTCCCTCATCCGACGGATTTTCCCGCTCAAATCGGAAGAGTCGCTTCAGGTCAGCAGTGCCTCGGCTCGTCAGCCCCGCGGATTCAGCAATTTCGACGATCTTACGCGTTCCGTCGCTAAGTCGCGCGACCTGCACATAGACGTGGATCGCTGAGGCGATCTGCTGTCTGAGCGAAGCAGCTGAAATGTTCGCGCTGGCCGATCCGGCCATCATCTCGAGCCGATTGACTGCGTCGGCACAACTGTTGGCGTGGATCGTCGCCAGCGAACCGTCGTGGCCGGTATTCATTGCCTGCAACATATCGAGGGCTTCTTCTCCGCGAACCTCGCCGAGAATGATCCGATCCGGTCTCATCCGCAGGGCATTGATGACAAGCTGCCTCTCGCGAATCGCGCCACCGCCCTCGACATTGGGAGGCCGCGTCTCCATCTTGGCAACGTGCTCTTGACGCAGTTGCAGTTCGGCGGTATCCTCGATCGTCACAATGCGCTCGTCCGAGCCAATAAAGGCCGACAACACGTTGAGCATGGTCGTCTTACCGGACCCAGTGCCACCGGCGATGAGGATGTTGCGCCGGTTCTTTACCGCCCGCTGCAAGTACTGCAGCATCTCTTCGCTCAGAGCCCCACGATTAACCAGATCCTGAGCGCTCAGCGGATCTTTTGAGAACTTGCGGATCGAGAGCAAAGGGCCCTCGAAAGCCACCGGCGGAATCACCGCATTGACGCGTGAGCCGTCCGGCAACCGGCAATCCACCATGGGTGACGATTCGTCGATGCGTCGTCCGGCCTGACCGACGATCTTCTGGATGATGCGCGTCAAATGCGCGCCGTCCTTGAAGCGTACGCCTGTCTTCTTAAGTCTTCCAAAACGCTCGATGTGGACCAGCTCGGATGTAGTCACGAGAATGTCGGAAATCGTGTCGTCCTGCATCAAGGGATCAAGCGGGCCAAGCCCAAAGACCTCGTTGAGAACTTGATCAATCAGCGTCTCTCGATCGTCGCCCGGCATCTGCGGAGCCTCTTCCGAGACGAGAGCGGCTACGGCGGCACGGACCTCTTTCCTCACTCTAGGAGCGTCGATCTCAGCCAATCGGTCGAGGTTGATTCGCTCCAGGAGCTTGCCGTGCAGAGTGTGTTTGAGCTCCAAGTAGCGCCAGTCATCTCCCTTCGTAGCAGCTTCCAGAGCTTCCAGTTCCGCGCGCGTACCTTCCTCCACGACTTTGCTCCTTACCGGCTCGAACTATTCGCTCTATTCGCGGGATTTATTGCCGCTTGGGCTTGCTGCGCAGGACTGGCGGCCTGAAAGGAGATATTTCCATCCGTGGGATTTCGCAGTGCGAGTCTTATGGCGCCTGACTGGTCGGCAAGACTCAGGGCCCGGGCATCCTCGTAGCTCACGATGACTGTGACCACGGGGAGTGGCGCTTGGCGTCCGGGTTGATTGTCCCAACGGCCCGTATCGATCACCTCAATATTTTCAAGAACCGTTTTGACGGAGATGTCGCGGCGTCCAGGCACCCGGCGATCTGACGCCATGTAGATGTCCACCCGATCACCGGATTCGACGATCTCGGTTACGCCGGCATATTCTTCCACGTGAAGAGACACCGCCCGCATGCCCACGGGAATCGTCGCCGCTAGGCCTCCCGACTCTCTAGAAGGGAAAACCGAATCGGTGAGCGGCGCGCCGGAGCGTACCGCCTGCAGCAGAAACCGGCCTTCGACCGCCTCGACGGTCGAAAATGCCCCAGCAGGAGCATGGGCGGCCGGGACGCGAGCCAACTCGACATCTTCCGGCGTAAGGCGCGTGCCTCGCGGTAGGTCTCGGACCGCGGTGGCAACGACGACCTCCGGCGGCTCGGACGAAGGCGTTAGCCTGTCGGACAATACCGCGCCGAAGAAAACGGTTGTGGCAATGGCTGCGGCGAGAGCGACTCCCGCGACAATGAGGACTTTCTTGTTCATACCAGGTACTCGCAGATTCTCGCTGGACTCCTCCGCTGAGCCTGGCAAAGGCTCTTCCTAGTCCAGTACGGTCCTCTCCTCCTAGTGAGAGTAGGACCGTTGGTTAGGGGCGAGAACAGGAGAATGCCCCTAAGACTCCTCCGTTTCCGCCTTATGACCGAATCCGGATCAGCCTATTGGATGGGCTCTGGCGCAAATTGCAGCGCAGAGGAGTTAATGCAGTAGCGCAAGTAGGTCGGAGCCGGACCGTCCGTGAAGATGTGTCCTAGGTGCGAGCGGCAACGAACGCAGCGCACCTCAAGGCGGCGAACGCCCCATGAATCGTCGAATTCCGAGTAGACGTTCTGCTTGGAAATCGGCGCCCAGAAACTCGGCCAGCCGGTTTCCGAGTCATATTTCGTGGCCGCATCGAACAGCGCCACCCCGCAGGCGGCACAACGGCAGACCCCTGGGGCGTAAAGATCGTCGTATTCGCCGGTAAAGGCAAACTCCGTCTCTCCCTGCTGCATGACGCGATAGGCCAGCGCGCTCAGATGTTCACGCCAGGCCGACTCGTTGCGAATTACCGTAGGGGCCTCAACGTTTTCGATAAACTGTCCCGAGTCGTCAAAGTGGGCGACCTCGACGGGCGGGCCCGCTTGCGGACTGGCGGCGGAAGAGGAACCTCCTCGACGGGAATGGCGCAAGCGAGGCTCGCTGAGAGCCAGAGGACCGCCAAGCCGACCGCCGGTCGGTCCGCTAATCTGGAATCACTACCTTGAAGCCCCATTACGTCCAAGTCCGCCCAGAGGACAATGTCGCCATTATCGTTAACCCCGAGGGTCTTCCGGCGGGGACGACATTCGACTCGGGCCTCAGCCTGAAGGAGGCTGTACCGCATGCCAACAAGGCGGCGTTGGTCGATATCTCAATCGGGGAACCGATTCGGCGATATGGCGCGGTCATCGGATACGCCGGACGCGACATCGCAGCGGGAACCTGGGTGCGCGAGGATCTGGTGCGCATGCCCGAGGCTCCGCCCCTGGAATCGCTAGCCTTGGCGACTGAGATTCCTCCACCGCCAGAGCCGCTCGCAGGCTATACGTTCGAGGGTTTCCGCAACAGTGACGGCTCGGTCGGCACAAAAAACATCCTCGGTCTGGCGACGACCGTGCAATGCGTGGCGCCGACGGTCGAGCACGCGATCGCGCGTATCCGCACGGAACTGCTGCCTCGGTTCCCCAACGTGGACGACGTGATCTCGGTTTCGCACGCCTATGGCTGCGGCGTCGCAATTGAAGCGCCCGATGCGGCGATCCCGATCCGCAGCATCGGGCGACTCGCGCATCACCCCAACCTTGGCGGCGAACCGCTGGTGGTCAGTCTTGGTTGCGAAAAGATGCAGCCGGAAAGACTGTTGCCGGAGTCGCAACTCGTGAACGCCAGCAAGGGACTCCCGCCGGTTCTTGAACTGCAACCCTACGTGATGCGGCTGCAGGACGAAGAACTCCGCGGCTTCGGATCAATGGTCGAGGCGATCATGCGCTTCGCCGAGCGTCGTCTGACGGAACTCGACGGCCGGCGGCGGGTTACTTGCCCGGCGGCCGACCTGGTCGTGGGCGTCCAATGCGGAGGCAGCGATGCACTTTCCGGCGTGACGGCAAATCCCACCGTCGGTTTCGCCGCGGATCTCCTGGTCCGCGCAGGGGCCTCGGTGATGTTTTCCGAGGTCACGGAAATTCGCGATGCGGTCCACTTGCTGACGCCCCGCTGCGCCACCGAAGACATCGCGCGCGATCTCATCCGTGAGATGCGCTGGTACGACGACTACCTCGCGCGCGGCCGATCCGATCGCAGCGCCAACACCACTCCGGGCAACAAAAAAGGCGGGCTTGCCAATATCGTTGAGAAGGCCCTGGGCTCTGTGGCCAAGTCCGGCACCATGGCTTTGACGGACGTCATCAGCCATGGAGAAAAGATCCGCCGCAAAGGTTTGACCTTCGCGGCAACGCCGGCAGGCGACTTCGTCTGCGGCACGCAGCAACTCGCCGCCGGCATGAACCTGCACATCTTCACCACAGGCCGGGGCACGCCCTATGGGCTGGCGATGGTCCCGGTCATCAAGGTTTCATCGAACACCGCGCTTGCAGAGAGATGGTACGACCTGATTGACCTCGACGCGGGCCGCATCGCATCCGGCGAGGCGACGATCGAGCAGGTCGGCTGGGAACTGTTCCGGCTCATGCTGGACGTCGCCAGCGGCCGCAAGAAGGTCTGGACCGACCATTGGGGGTTGCACAACGCGCTGTCGCCCTTCAATCCCGGACCAGTCACCTAGCAGGCTTATCCTTCAACGATTCGAGAAACGCCAGCAGGTCCAGCATCTCCTGATCGCTCAGCGAATCCGTCAGATCGTCGGGCATCATTGAACGCTCTGACTCACGCCGCGACTGCACCTGATCGAGCGGCACCTCAATCTCGTCCCCTAGTTCGTTGCGGACCAACAAGCTAGGGGTCTCTCTGGCGACCACCCCGATGACCAGCCCGAGTGACTTCGTCTCAATCACCTGAACCCCAAATCCATCGGCGATCTTGCGGGAGGGATTCACCAGAGCATCGAGCAGGTCGTCTCGGTCGTAGCGCGCGCCGATGTCTAGCAGATTCGGGCCGGCCTTGTCTTTTTCATCCCCTATCGCATGGCAAATAAAGCACTTCGGCGACCCTTTGCGGAAGAATATCTCTCGTCCACGCACCGCGCTGCCTGGCGTATCCGGCAGGACGCGGGTTTTCACGACAACAGCCTCGGGCTCGGGGCCGGGCGCACACCCGACCGCCCAGACAACCGCAAGCGCTAGCGCCAAGAAGTAGCGTCCCAAACTGAAGTTTAGCGGCAACACCCGCGGGTACTAGGGGCAGCTAGGCGATTTACCTCCCTTGGTCCGCGATTCTCCCTATGTTGCGGACACCTCCTAGGGGGATAGTTTTGTGTTGTGAACGGTCTATTCCGTTCGCGAGAGGGGAATATCGAGTTGAGAAAACTAACAAAACTGGCGATGCTGGCGGCGCTCATCCTAACAGGAACTGCTTCGGCTGCGACGATCACGGGCGACAACCTCGTGGGAGGAGCCATCACCGACCTTTCAACAGTGACGTTCGACATCGTCATCGGCACTTCCGGCACCGTGACCGGCGTTTCGGTGCGGTTCGACCTCGCGCACACCCAAGTGGGCGACCTGCAGATTACGCTGACCAACGCGGCCGGCGACGTCACCCGTGACCTGGTCTACCGGCTCGGCGGAGACACATATAACAGAAACTACTCGGGCGAATACTCGTTCAGCGATGCGAATACAGGCGGAACCTACAGCGGAGACTTTTGGGCTGCTGCGGCTGCGGCCGCCGGCACGAACTCAGGGGTGACGCCAGGAGCCTACCTTGCATCGACTACTACGGGAACCCAAGTATTCCTCGATACCGAATTCGCCGGATCTGAAGCCCTTGGCACTTGGACGCTCACTGTCCACGACCTTCGGAGCAGCAACACCGGCACTCTCAACAACTGGCATCTCCAGCTTGAGACCGGTTCGGCGCCTCCTACTCCGACCGTACCCGAGCCCTCCGCCTACATTCTGTTCGGCTTAGGCCTCGGCGGACTCGCGACTCTTCGCCGGAAGCGCTAGGACCGCTCGAACCGCGAAATTTCCTGGCGAAAACCGGGAGGTCTCCGAGTTCTCAAGGCACTGGAGCACTGATAGACTCATCTCAGTTCAAGACTGATTCGCAAGAGCGTGACCTAGAAACCTAGACTCGGCAACGTCTTCTTCCAAAGGGTCTCGCTTAAGCACTCCTCGATAGATGCACAGACGCCGCGACCAGTCTCCCCCGGTCGCGGCGTCTTGCTTTTCCAACTACCTAGACCAATCCCAATCGGGCCATCAACGCCTCTGGGCTGGGTTCGCGCCCCATAAATGCCTGGAAGAGCGCTTCCGGCTCCTCGCTGTCGCCCTTCGACAGAATATTCTCTCGGAACGAGGCGCCGGTCTGCGGGTTGAAGATGCCTTCCGCGGCGAATCGCGTAAACGCATCCGCATCCAACACTTCCGACCACTTGTACGAGTAATACCCCGCGCCGTAGCCGACCGGATCGGAAAATAGATGGGTGAAGGCGGCGGCCATTGCGTAATTCTCAGGCAGCGGAGCAGCTGCGAACTGGCCCAATATATTCCGCGCGTAGGCCATCACGTCGCCGTCGCGTTCCGGGTCGTAGTCGATATGCAGAGCTAGGTCGAGCGACGCCAGCCCTAGCTGCCGCATCTGATGATTTGCCGCCCGGAACGTCCGCGCTCGCTTCATCTTCTGGAAAAGTTCGTCGGGGATCTGTTCGCCGGTCTCATAGTGTTGAGCGAACAGGTCCAGAGCCTCTCTCTCCCAACACCAGTTCTCCATGATCTGCGAGGGCAGTTCGACAAAGTCCCAGGCGACGTGGGTGCCGGCCAGGCTACGAATCTCCACTCGCGTCAGAAGGTGGTGCAACAGATGACCGAACTCATGGAACAACGTCTCCACGTCGCGGTGCGTGAGCAACGCGGGCTTGTTGCCTACGGGTGGATTCAAATTACCGCACATCAACCCCAAATGCGGCTCCCAGCCATGCTCCGTCTTCGACCCGGTTAGAAACGAATCCATCCAGGCCCCGCCGCGCTTCTGCTCGTCGGGGAAATAGTCCGTGTAGAAAGCGCCGAGCTTTGTTCCGTCGAAGTCGTAGAGCGAATAGTATTGGACGTCGTCACGCCAGACCGGCACGCCCTGCTCTAGGCGGACTTCGACTCCATATAACCGCTGCACGAGTTCAAACAGACCTTGCTTCACGCGTTCATAAGGGAAGTACGGCCGCAACTGTTCTTCGTCGAAGTCGTACTCTCGCTGACGTAACTTCTCCGCGTAGTAGCCAACATCCCACGGCTGCATCGAGCCCGAATCACGTCCCTCAATCGATCGACGAAACCCTTCAAGCGCTTCGTTCTCAGCCAAAAACGGTGCGCGCGTTCTCTCCGCCAACTGCTGGATGAATTCCTTTGCGCGCGCTCCTCCCTTGGCCATGCGGTCTTCTAATACGAGGTCCGCAAAGTCCTTGTGGCCCAACAGCACGGCCTTCTCCGCCCTCAGTTTCAAGATCCTCGCCAGCAGAGCGGTATTGTCGAACTCGCCGCTCGACGCACGCGTATTGTAAGCGCGCCAAACTTGTTCCCGAATGCCGGGATCGTCGAGATAGGTCATAACCGCCAGGTAGCTCGGTCCCTGCAGCGTAAATCGCCAGCCTTTCTTGGCCTTCTTGACGGCGCTTTCACGGGCGGCATCCTTCGCGCTCTGGGGCAACCCGGCTAGCTTCGATTCATCATCGATCAACAACTCGAATGCGTTGGTTGCGTCGAGGACGTGTTCGGAAAACTTCTGCGTCGTCAAAGCCAGTTCAACGTCTAACTCAGCCAGACGCTTTTTGCCTTCGGCCGGCAGGTCTGCGCCGGACCGGCGAAAGTCTTCTAGCGTCTTCCGCAGGAACCGGGCTCGCAAGCCGGTCAAAGCCTTTGCTTCGTCGGTCTCCGCGTAGCACTTGAGTTGCTGCCACAGTTTTTCGTTCAGCGATATCGCGGAATAGAACGCGCTCAGTTCAGGGCGAACGGCGTTATACGCCGCCCGCAATTCAGGCGTGGTCTTGACCGACTCCAAATGACCGACGACGCCCGTGGCGAAGCCAAGCTTCTCGGTCGACGATTCGAGAGCGAGCAACGTGTTCTCGAACGTCCTGGGTCCGGCATCCTGCGCGATGGTGTCAATCAGCGCCTGCGCCTCGGCAATCAGTTGCTTTGCCGCCGGCTCGACGTGCGTCGCTTCAATTTGATCAAAAGGAATTTCAAAGCGAACTTCGAGTAGAGGATTAGTTGCTGAGTTACTCATTCGGTAATGGAACCTACGAAATTTCGAGTCTATCAAGACCGCTCCGCGGATCTCGATTTCTCGAGCCAGACTCGCTTACCTCGAAAGGGTACGCCTTCCTGCTCCAACCGCAACCGCTGCTCAAGGCCAGCCGAGCCCGGCAAGGCGATTCGCCCCTGTGCAGCTACGACTCGGTGCCAGGGCAGTCGGCGCTCGGATCCCGCGCGACGCAATGCCGTGCCGACTTGACGCGCCGTACATCCAGCCGTCGCGCCGATCTCCCCGTAGGTCGCTACTTGCCCGCGAGTGATGCGCCGCACCGCCGCCCAAACACGTTCATCCGTCAGGCTGGCCTTAGCCACGCTGCAGTACCGCGCCGCCCTGCAACTCGTCGATCAGCGCTTCGACGGCCTCTTCTTGGACGGGCTTCCGCAGTACCGCCTTGTCAGCAGCCTGGAACGCGTCCGAATTGGCCGCGCAGGCGGCGTCGTCCGCAATAAAAACGAATGTCGCTATCCCATTGCGAACCGCTTCATAAAGTTCGATACCGCTGCCCTTCGGCAGACTGAGTTCACAGAACACCCAGTCAAACCGGATTCGTTGGCAAATCGATTTGGCTTCTTCCACGCTGACAACCGGTATGGCGCGGACGCTCTGCTCGGCCAGTTGTTGAACAATCAGCTTGCGTATGCTTTCGTTCGGCTCGACGACAAGCGCCGTCACTGGTCCGGAGCGAATGCCGCCGGGCGTCCGATGCAAGCCAACACCCTCCTCCGCGGTCTCCGGGCTTGCCGTTCTGGCCAACGGATACTCCAGGTCGATGCGGAAACCAAGGCTCGACGCTGGGTCCATCTGAAGAGAGCCGCCGGCTCTTTCCACCAGTGCCTGGCAGATCGTGAATCCCAGCGTGGCGTTCATGCCAGCGTCCGGTACCTGCGCCAGGCTCTTGCGCATCGGATGCTCCGCCGAGGCAAGGGGTGCAATCGAGACAACCACCATCGTATCCCGAATGGACGTGTGGACCTGTAGGGAGTGGCCCTCGAGGCGTTTGACGAAATGTCGAGCGTGCCGCAAGAGGATTTGAAAAACCTGCTCCAGATGCGCGGGATCCGCAGTCACTTGCGGCGCTCTTTCATTGAGGCTGAGTTTGACGACGCCACGTCCGTCGTCGGCTTTTCTGTGTTCGCCCGAGACCTTTCTGACCAACGCGTTCAAATCGACGGTGGTCACCTCGGCGGAGTTCGGGTTCGCGAAACGTACCAGGCGCTGCAACGCTTCTTCGGCTCGGCTCACCTGCTCGGCGGCTTCCCGCAAGCCGAGTGATCCTCCCGCCGAGAGTAGCCGTTGCGCTTCGGCAAACGGTTCACTCAACTCCGATGCCATGGCATTCGCCAATTCACTCACAGAAGCAAGCTTTTCGCTACGGTGGAGTTGTTCGGTCATGCTGCGCTGATCGCACAACCGCAAACTCAACTCGGCGATGCGGGCTAGGTGCTCAGCCACCGCCAGTTGCTCCTCGTCGAAACCGCGCTTGTGGGTTCGATCCTCAATTTCAATCACTCCGATGCAGGCGCCGCCGGAGAGAATCGGCACATACAGCGCGGATTTCAGCCGCCGCTTAGCGACCCACTCCTTGGAGATGAACGGGCAGTTCTCCGCGTCGGCCACCTCAGTCGTTTCCTTCGCTCGAAAACACGTAACCGGCCCCGAAATGGTGCTCATCGAAAGTGCGCCCCGAGGACGCCCTTTGGCCCCGGCGACGTAGACCATCTGCTGTTCGCCTGAATCGACCAACAGAACCTGCGCGTTAGTGGCATCCAGCAGACTTGGCAAGGCGGCGGCGATCGGCTGCAAGGCCGACTCGCGGTCCACCGCGCCTAAGGACTGAGCCGCGGCGGCGTGTGCCGTCTCCAGCTGCCTGCGCTGCCGTTCACGTCGATTCGAGGAGCGCTGACGCATCACGACCGCAGCCGCGGCAACGATGGCCAAGGCGAGCCAAATCTGCCAAGAAGAGCGCAGGAAGCTGATCAGATCAAAGGCCAAAGTCGGGCCCACCAGCATCCTGCTCAGCGCAGCGCTTGGACCCTGAATCAATCTACCCGCCGGGGTTCGTCGCAACTCACCTCTCCAAACGAATGAACCAACGTACTCACCTGCCTATAGCTTCTCTCGGAATCCCTTTCCCGTGCATAAGAAACACGGGCCGCCCTAACTGGAGTTATTACTTAGACGCCGCCGCCCGGCATCCTGCAGCCGGATGCCAAGCTGACGGCCGCCTGGCTGTGAAGTATACTGGAATCAACGCTTTGGGAGGCGGATCCTGTTTCGTATCGCCTCCTAATTTCACTCAGCACAGCGAAGAGGTTTGAAACGAATGGGTGACTCCCTGCTCGTAATGAAGTTTGGCGGGACGAGCGTCGGCTCGTCGGAAAGGATGCACGGCGTGGCGGATCTCGCTGCGGAGATGGCGGCGACGCGGCAGACCGTAGTCGTCGTTTCGGCGATGTCGAAAGTCACCGATCTACTGCTCAATACGCTCGCGCGAGGCGAAGCGGGCGACGAGCAGGCAGTCGAAACGGGAATCCAGACCTTAAGCGAAAAGCACATCGCGACGGCGTGTGAACTACTCCCCGCAGATCGCCAGCAAACGGTCATCGATCAGATCAATGTCATCCTGGGCGGTTACGCCCGCATCGCCCGTGGCATGCTGCTATTGCGCGAACGGCCGGTTCGCGCCGTAGACGAAGCCGTCACGGTCGGCGAGCAGTTATCCGCGCTACTCATCGCCGAGTTACTGCAATCCCGCGGGATCGCAGCCGCTCACGTTGACGCCGCCGGAGTGATCGCAACAGACGATGAATTCGGCGCCGCATCACCATTGATGATGGAGACCGCCGACCGCGCGAGGACGACCTTAGGACCACTTCTCGACTCCCACATCATTCCGATCGTGACTGGCTTCAACGGGTCCACCCTGTCCGGCGAGCGCACGACTCTAGGCCGGGGCGGTTCCGATTTCTCGGCTGCAATAGTGGCCACCGCGCTGGAAGCCTCCGAGCTGTGGATCTGGACCGACGTCGACGGAATTCTCACCGGTGACCCGCGGGTCGTCTCCGACGCGCGAGTTCTCGACTCGGTCACCTACAACGAAGCCGCCGAGCTTGCCTACAACGGGGCCAAGGTTCTCCACGGACGTACCCTCCAGCCGCTCGTCGATCACCGCATTCCGGTCCGCATCAAGAACAGCTTCAACCCACAGGCCCCAGGAACGCTGATCAGCGACCGCAAGAGCGAAGGACACAATGTTGGGGCGATCACCTCCTTCGCGCAGGTGACGATGATCTCCATCGAGGCAGTGAGCCTCACTCAATCGGGTGCCCAACTCATGGCCCGCGCGCTCGCTGCCACGGCGCGAGCGCGCGCCGAAGTGCTGCTGCTGACCCGTTCGAGCTTTCGGCAAAACTTCTGCATGCTCGTTCGTACCGAAGACGTCGAAGACGTCGTCGAAAGCCTGCGTGAAGAGCTGGCTCTGGAGCTGGCCCACGGCTACGTTCATCCGTTTGAGATCGATCACAGCGTTGGCCTATTGGCCAGCGTAGGCGAGGGGATGAAGGGCACCGCCGGACTCGCCGGTCGGCTGTTCACCGCCATTTCGGCGCGCAAGATCAACATCATCGCAATCGCTCAAGGGTCGAGCGAAATCACTATCGCCATCGTGGTCAAACAAGACCGGCTGCAGGATGCCGTTCGCGCGGTCCATGAGGAATGCAACTTGGGCAGCACAGGTTACCGGCCAATCGAGACGACTCGCGAACAAGTCGGCTAGCCTGATGGCGGCAGGACGCCTCGGCGGCCCAACTCATCGATGACTCGGGCCCGGTGCCGCTTCTTTTCTTCGGGAGACGCACGATCCCAGCTGAAGCCGTCCTCGCGCGCTACCAGCGTGCTCGCCCAAGCTCGGGCGAACTCGTACGCACCTTGCTTGTCCCAGCCGCTAGCGACCTCAGCGAAGATCTTAACGATTGGCGGTTCGTGGCCATGCATCCGCTCGAGGTAGCCGTCGCGTTCGAACTCCTCAACGAGTCCGAACAAGAGAGTCGCCCGGTCGTCCGGCAATCGCCGAACCAACCCGGCAAGCGTCTGAATGAGACGAGCCTTCGCCGGCTGGAGCGGCGCGATCCCTCCCGAGACAATCTGCAGTCCTGATGATGAAAACGCCACGGATGTACTCATATCGGCCCGCGAGCGCATTTCTAGAGTCCCCCTGCCTCGTCCGACTAAGGCTAGAATCAGGTCATGCCAATCTTCGAATACAAGTGCCTAGAGTGCTCTCAGCGCTTCGAGGAACTCGTACTCAACAGTAAGCAGGCCGAACCGGATTGTCCTCAGTGCGGCGGCGCTGAAGTGGAGCGGCTCATCTCGACATTTGCAGCCAAATCCAGCGGCGACGGCGCCTCCAATGCCAGCTTCAGCGAGTCCGCGGCACCGCTGTGCGGCTCTTGCGGCGTACCCGGCCCCTGCGCTATCAACTGAGTACGGGTTAGGAACACAGGTCTTCCCTGTCGATGAGCTAAGTAGAGTGACCTCTTGCAGAGCCCTAGAAGGCGTTACAAGATCGCTCCATTGGAAACGAAACGCGAGCCCTGCCAGTGGGCGTCTAACTTGACGCCTGCCGGAATGCGGGTAAGGAGGACGGCATGCAGACCTTGGGTGATCGAGACTACATCGATATTCCCGGCGGGCAAGTCCACGATTTGCCGCCCCTGCTTCTCAAGGACAATCGTCCGTCGAAGTCGCTCCACGATGTCATCGCCGTCGCGCAACAAATCATTGACCGCGACGCGATCATCGAAGACCAACACTCCGATTCGCTTGAGGATCGACGGGTGGGGCTAGCCATCAATCTGGCCGAACACTATTCCGCTTTCCTCGAACACTGGTACTGGGGCGAGTCGATCTCCGAGTGGATTCGGCAATGCGAAACAACCTTCCAAGCCAAGCCTAACCTGCGCCCATTGCTGTCGCCCGATATCTGGCCCCACGCCAGCCGCGCAAGCTTTGTGCGCCTGCTCGAAGACAAGCACGTACCTCACGGCAATATCGACCTTGAGAACGCGATGGGCTACCGGCTTACCTTCCGCCAGCCGCCACCGATACAGTTCTTCTCCGAGAAATACCTGTTCTTCCTGAATACATCGCTCGCCGCCAGCGCCTTCAACGCTTGGGCGCGTAGTTCAGGATACAAGGCCGCATCGCTGCCGCCAGAGCGCTTCCGGTTCTTTGTGACGGGAACCGAGATTCGCGAAGTCTAAGCCGCACTTCTACACGCGGAACAGCCTATTGATCGCCGAGAGGCGCGACGGCTGGGTTCGTCTCGACTTTCCGGCAGCCCCGCCCATCGAACAGCAACCGCCCGGTGGACTCACCGAGGCGTTGGGTGCCCAGGCGGCGTGGACCGGCAAGAGTCCTTTCGATCTGCTCGTCGAGGTTGCCTCCGAACAAGCCCTGCGATCACTCGAACCGACCCTGTCGACCCTTTCCCGATCCCTGTTCCGCGGCGTCATCCGCCAAGGCGGCAACCCCGCCCTACGACTTCGTCTCGCGATTCTTTGCGCCCCAGTCCGGAATCAAAGAAGACCCGGTCACCGGCTCCGCACACTGCTGCTTGGGCCCCTAATAATCTCAAAAGCCCGGCAAGAAAGAGTTGTTTACTTATCAGCGTCGGAACGCGGCGGAGTGTTTCGCCTAGACGCCGGAGCAACTCGGGTCTCGCTGGAAGGGCAGGCTGTTACGGCTGCCGCAAAGCGCCTTCTAGTCGACTAGTTCTTCGCAGCAGCCAGCACCGCTGCGAGCGCAGCCAACGCCTGCGGATCGTGCATCAACTCAATCTGCTCGCCCCGGTCGACGCCCAACGACAGGGTGACAATCTCTTGCTCCAGGCTATAGCGGATGAACTCGACGTTCGCCGTCCAGACGTCCAAGGCGGGCCGCGCTCCGCGCTCCGACAAGTACAGCTGGAACTGATCCAGCACGTTCGGCGTGACCTTGAAATCGTCCCGGATCTTCTTCCCGCGGATGTACTCCTGGGCAAAATCAAGTAGCACGCCTGAGGACTTCAGCAAGGCTTGAAACGGCGGATACAACTGCGGACCCACCACCTTGTCGGGACGAATTCCTCCCCCGCCGGGAATTTCTTTGCCGGAATCGGTGGCGTAGGTCCGAGCCTGTTCTTCGGGATCACCGCATTCGCTCAACTCGTACGAGTTGCAGTCCGCAAAAGGCTTCTGGATCGGCCGACCGCTCGGCGACAGATAGTGCGCCGTGGTGAGGGCCAGTCCCGCTTTCTGGGAGAGTTCGAACACGCTCTGCACTAGGCCCTTGCCGAAACTGGATACGCCGACAACCACCGCCCGGTCGTGATCCTGCAGCGCTCCCGTAACAAGTTCCGCCGCGCTTGCGGTGCGTTCATCAACCAGGATCGCCATCGGGAAACGATAAGGTTGATTGCCCTCCGGCACTCGTACTTCGTCCTGCGGTCCGTCTCTGCCCTGGATCCACAACACCCGCTGATTTGGCTCCAGAAACATCGCCGCCAAGCGCACCGCCGACTCCACCGAGCCGCCCGGGTTCTTGCGCATGTCCAGCACGACGCCCTCAAGCGAATCGCCGCCGAGCTGATCGATGGCGGTCCGCAACTCTTCGTCCGTTGAGTGCTCAAAGCTAGCAACCTTGATGTAGGCAATCTTGTCTTTCATCAGAAAGCGCAACTGCACGCTGGGGTCGGCCACTTCTTCCGGCGTGAGCACCACCGGAATCAGCCGCGGGAAGTTGGGCCGCTTGACCATCAACTCCGCTTTCCGCCTGCGCGATTGGGACAGGAGTGCGGCGAGCTGGTCCATGTTGAGTTGAGCCAGCGGATAGCCATTGACCACAGCCAGTTCGTCGCCAGGCGTCAAGCCTGATCGCGCCGACGGGCTTCCTTCGAGTGTTTGAAGGACCACGACGCGGCCCGGCGTAATCGCCACGACGCTTCCGAAGCCCGTGTCGGTCGAGCTCTGCATCTGTTTGAGCGAGTCAAACTGTTGCGGGTCGAGAAACGCTGAGTGAGGGTCGAGAGTTCTGACCATCGCCGGCAATGCGCCCTGATAAAGGGCGTCCTCGGCGTTGAACGGATCAGCGAGATTCTGTTCGAGTGCGGAGAACACATCAGCCAACGCGCGAACGGACTGCTCCAACTCGGGCTCAGCCGCGGTCGCCGAAAGGGAGAGCGCGAGCACCAATAAAGTGAGAATGAGCGGCATGGTCGTCAGGCGACAACCGAATTATAGCTACTGCAGCGCGACCAGCCCCGCCGCGACGGGAACCTCAAGCGCGTTGCTCAAGTGGCCCGCGACCAGCACTTCAATTCGAGCGGCACTGCGGGAGCCAAGCGCTGCCGGCAGAGTCAGCGTCAGTTCCTGAATTCCCGGCGAAGGAGCCGCCGCCGATACTGGCTTCAGGCGAATACCGTTGACCAGCACGACGGCGTCCTCCAAGCTGCCTGCGGTCACGCCAAAGCCCGTGGCGACAACCTTAAAGGTTTGCCCAGCCTCCAGCGGACTGCCCACGCTCGCAATCACGCCCTTTTCCGAAACCACGCGGAACAAGCCAGGGGCCGAACGGCCGATCGAGACCAACATCAACTCACTCTCAGCGGTCCCGTTGAACACTCGCAACTCCGCCAGTCCCGGCTCGACAGCATCGGGAATCTGCAAATTGATCTGACTCTCCGTAACGGCAACAAGCGGAGCTTGCAAACCATTGAATGTCACCCGCACCGACGACTCAGCGCCGACGCTGGCCAAGTGCAGGCCATAAAGCGAGGCCAATGTTCCCGGCGCGAGCTGATGCGTGTTCGTAGCGGCGTTGAGCAGTCCGTTGTAGCGCAGCATCGGCCTGTTGTCGGTCGCGGCGTCGCCTTTGACCTCAAACGCGTCAGGCAACAAGATCGTCTCCAAGCCGTTGGACACGCTCAGATCATAAAGTCCCGGCTGAGCGCCAGCCGCCAAGCTGACCACCGCGCGGATGCGTTGATCATCGAGCACCTGAACCTCGCGCGTCACGATGTCGCTCGACCCAACTCCCACCACCGCATCGCCCGGCGCAAACTGCGTAAACAGGCCCGTGATCTCCACAACCTTGTCCGTTCCCGGCGCCGCACTATTATTGGACGCGCTGGCCGTCGCCGCAGGCCCATCAGGATAGGCGAACATCACGTTGCCGTCAGGCAAAGCGAACGCCGAACTCTGTCCGTCCGTGTTGTAAACCGTGACCACCGCTCGATGGCCCGCCGGGCCCACAGGCGGAGCCGCAACGAGCTCTCCCGTAATCGAATCGAACGCTAGAACACGCCCCGGCAGTCCGTCGAAATAGACCTGCGAGCCGGGTCCAAACTCTTGGCCGGCAATCCGCCACGCAGCGACGCCTTGGCTGACGTCCCGCGTAATCCAGTAGATGATTGGCGTACCCTGATTCGTGAGTCGCGCGGCCCCGGGAAGCACGTAAATGTCGTTCTTGAGCCGAAACATCAGGTGTAAGGCGCCGAGCCCCGCGAACGGCGCGGGCTCCACATCGAAGCGCACGAAGCTGGGGGCCAGCTCGTACAGAGTCGGAGTCCGAACGGTCAGATCCCGGAATAGCGCCGATAACTGAAATGCTCCAAAGTTGTCCAGCAGATCAGCACCGGCAGCGACAAGCAATCCTGGCCCTTGAGTCACGTTCAAGAACGCCGGATGGACGCCCGGTGCTCCGTAGCCGGGAAAACTGTAGGTGGTCACCGGCAACAAGGCGACGCTCGATCGCCGTTGCACCCGAAAATCCGCGCCGCCCGTTGCCGCTCCCGCGCCGACCGTCACAAAACGGGCCGTCTCCATACGATCCGTGTCACCCAAAAACTCTGTTCGAAAGCTCCCCGACGCAGCGAGCTCCTGTCCTTTCGCGTCCACCGGACGCCGTATATTGCCGGGCCCGAGACCCGCCGTCGTGGCCGGAGGCAGAGGCTGCACATAAAGAGTGTACTCACCTGGCAGAATGCCCTCGATCAGATAGCGGCCCTCGGGATCCGTCAGCGCCGTGACGATTTGGCCGCCCCGGTTGAGCGCCGCCACCGACGCCAGGGAAACCGGCGTCCCATCGTCAAAGCGAACGATTCCTTCGATGGCGCCGGTCAGCGTTCGGAACTCATCCGTCGGATAGAGCGCCGACAGTCCGGCCACATCGTCCAATTCCAAAGGCCGGGCGCGCGTCGTCGAACGCGTCGGTTCCTGGCTCAACGCCGAGCCGGCGAGCGAGTGCTGCAAACCGAGCGCGTGTCCGATTTCATGGACCAGCGTATTGTAGAAGCGTTCGGAAAAACTGGGGCCCTGATTGTCGGCGAGGTTATCTGAGACCACCACCTGGGACCTGAGAATCGGGACAAAGTCCTCTCTCTCCTCGCCACGTACCTTGGACCCGCCAAATCCCAACACCCCCGGCGGCAGTTCTTCAAATACGATCTCCGCGGCAGGAGTCGAGCCCTCCAGCGGACCGTCCAGGACGCCGCCAAAACCGACTCGCAGGCTGGATGTGGGCACGGCGTTCCAAGTCGCCAGGGCCTGCCGCACTTGACTCACCAAGCCTTCAAAACTGTCGTTGGCCTGCAGACGGGGACGCTGCTGGGACGAAACGTAAAAGTAAACCGTGTCGTCGACCAACGCGGCAAGGTCAAACCGCTCCGGAACTCCGCGAAGACCGCTCTCGGTCTGTCGAAAGTGCAGGAAGTGGTAGTAGCCGCTCGCAGGCGTCGCGACGCTCAGCAGGGCTGTGACGGCGCAACAGGTGGCAGCGAAGCGTTTCACCTCGGGTTGCTCTCCAACGCCACGCGTACCCTCGCCGCGAGCTGATCCAAGGTGGTCTCCAAGGCTTGCGAACGCTCGGCACCGTCTTCTCCGGCGAATACGGAATCCTCGGCCTCGGTTCTGGTGACCACCACGCCGTCGGAGCGCCGCAGCACGCGAAACACGCCCTGGCTCAAGCCCACGATCTGCGTCCTGCCGCTGGTACCGGTCCACAGAAATAGCAAGTATTCGTCTCCCGTCTTCAATTCCGGCGTACCCCCAAAGTTATACGTGACGCCTTCGTAGGTACCGCCAGGAACGGCAACTTCGAGTCCGTCGGTAGGGGCGCCCTTCCACTGCTCTTCGGCTTCGAAGCGGTGCAGGGTATAAACTAGCGCTCCAAACCGCACCACCCGGGCCTTGCCCACGCGGCCGCGAATCACGGCGGTAGCCTGCTGGGCCATCTGCTCGATGGTCAGCCTTTCGAGAGTTGCTGCGTTGACAGTCGCAAGACCGCTCAAAAGCAAAATGGAAGCTATAAAGCGCATTGCCTAGCGGCTGACAGCAAACCGATTGCCAACCGCTAAGGTGATGCTAACACAGGTATTTAGCGTGTCCAGTCGCCGCCGCCGGCGCCGTCTGGACACGCCGCCGTCCCCATTTCGTCACACCTCTCGTTGCAAAACGCCGACCGCCCGCGTGTATACTTGGGGCGCGCCGAGTGTGAGCGCGTTATACCGATATGCCCTTCTGTAGCTCTTGCGGCGCGGATGTCGCCGGCGTCAAATTCTGCTCCAAGTGCGGTCAGCCTGTGGAAGCAGCCAGCTCTACCGCCTCGGATGCTCCGGGTGCGGCTACTGCAACGCCTCCGTCGCCTGCTGCCGCCCCCATTGCCGATGACAATGTCCTGGGCGCGGTCGCCTATGTCACTATTATTCCAGCGATTATCTTCCTGCTCCTAGAGCCCTACAACAAAAACAAGTTCATCCGATTCCACAGTTTGCAGTGCCTACTGCTGGCAGCGTCGCTCATCGTACTCAACACGGCGAACGTCATTCTCGGCTTGGTTCTCGGCTCTGTGCCCTTCGTCGGGTGGATCCTCAGCATGGTTTTCACCTTTGCCATCATGATCGGGGGACTTGGGGCTTGGATCATCGCCGTCATCAAGGCCTACAACGGCGAAGAATTTCGCTTGCCTGTCATCGGCAACATCGCGGCCCAATACGTCTAGTCCGTCGCCGGAGAGCACGATTCGGATTCGTATAATCGAGGGGTTCCTTCACTAGGCTGTCATGTAGGCCGATCCCGCCTCGCTTCCTTCTTCGTCTCGGCTCCTGAACGCTCTGCGCGTGGAGTCGTCCGAAACGCGTCCGGCGTTCCTGCTGACTGTCTTCTTGCTGCTCGGCATGGCTGCTGTAATCTGCCTGAAGGCGGTCAGCGACGCTATCTTTCTGAGCGAATTCAACGCCACGCGCCTGTCCTACGTGGACTTGGCCGTCACCATTCTCGTCGGCGCCCTCGTCAACTACTACCTGCGCTGGAGCGGCCGCGTCCCGCTCGGCTCCTTGGTCGCCGGCACCCAGTTATGCCTAGCCGCGAGCATCGTCGCGATTTGGTTGCTCCGCCGGGGCGCCCGGGAGCGCCGTCCTCCTCTATCCGTGGGTCGGCATCTTCGCCATTCTGATTCCCAGCCAGGTGTAGTCCCTCGCGGCAGCGACTTTTACCACACGCTAGGCTAAACGATTGTTTGCCTTGATCGGCAGCGGCGGCATCATTGGAGCGGCCATCGGCGGCAATTTCACTGGCGTCGTTGGACCTTACATTGGCGCCGTGGGCATCCTCCCTGTCGCCGCGGCCCTGTTGACCGCCGGGGCTTGGATCGCTCGAACCTTGACCGACGGCGGACCGCTTCAGGCCAGATCCCGAAGCCAGGAAGATCATCGCAACGCCCCCATCGTCGATAGCACCCGCCTGGTAAACGGAAACCGCTACCTGCTGCGTATCGCTATGGCTGTGATCGCGTCGACCATCGTGGGCAGTCTCGTCAAGTATCAGTTCAAGGCCCCAGACCCAAGCCTACTTCGATGCCGATCTCGACGGCACGTCAGCCGTGCCGCCGACGGATCTAGCCAGGCTTGTTCTACTCGCCCTGCTCTACTTCGAACACACCACCACCCAGCATATAAATTGGGTCAGTCTCGCCTTTCTGGGTTGCTGGCTCGTCGTCCTGTGGGTTCTCCGCGGCGAATACGTGAAAACCCTGCGCACCGCCATCGAGCGCCCCGACATCAGCGCCGAGCAGCTCTTGCAACACATGGCCGCATCGGGACCTTCCAGCGACCTGGCGACCGCTTAGCCAGCTCCGACCCGAACGACGTCGAGGTGGCCATCGGCATCGCTCAGTTCAGCGGCATGGGTGCGGCGCAAACTCAGCTCGCTTCGCTGCTCGTTCACCCCTCGCCGGCAGTACGCCGAAAAGCCATGGCGACCGGCGCCTTCCTCGAAGCCGAAGGCTGCGAACGCATCGTCGCCTTCCTATTGCTGGAGACCGACTTCGATTGCCACCAAAAGGCTTTTGACTATTTCGACAAACAAGACTCCATCGCCGCCCGGCGGCGGAAGAAGCATTACTAGAACAACAGGATTCCGAACCGCAAGCCCCAGCGTCGTTCCGGCAAGCGCCGCGACGGATGCCGCGCTACTCGAAATCGATCGGGAAGAATTCTTCGGGCTCCTCGCCGATCACAGCGAGGTCACTCGTGAGCTTTTCCATGCTTGGTTCAAGCGAGTCCGATCCCTCCTCTCGCCCAGCATCGACAAACCCGAACAGACATCCGCCTCGTCCTCTTAGTGCGCAGTTAGTCGCGCAATACCGCGACTATACTGGGACAGAATCGCCCGCATGTCAGCCGGAAATCCAGCTCAGACCTTGGCTGAGTTAGAAGCCGAGAATCGCCGTCTGCAGCGAGCCGTTGAGGAACTCTCCATCCTCAACGCCATTGGTTCGGCGATCGGATCGACCATGGATCTCAATGAGATCGTCGAGTTGATCGTGCAAGAGAGCGCCAAGCACCTCGACGTTGAACAAGCATCCGTTTTGCCCCTGGAGCGAGACGATGTCTCCGATCCCTTCCGGACCATGGCCCGCAAAGCTTCCTCCGGAGCCAAGGCGGTGCCTCACCGCTTCAGCCAACAACTCACCGGTTGGATGCTCATGAACCGGCGCCCGCTCATCGTCAACGACTTGGCAGCGGACAACCGCTTCCGCGCGATAACCTCCGCCGATTTCCCGATCAAGTCCTTGCTCAGCGTCCCGCTGCGCGCAAAAGGCCAGATGATCGGTTTGCTGAACGTCTTCAATAAGCGAAACCCCAGCGGATTTAGTTCAGAAGATGAACGGCTGCTCTCGATTATCGCCTCGCAGTCCGCCCAGATCGTAGAGAATTCCCGACTCTACGAAGAACTGCAACGCCGCTCTCAAGATGCGCAGGACTCCGAGACCAAGTACCGTGCCTTGATGGAGGAGTCCGCGGAGGCCATCTTGTTGGCCAGCGTCGCTGATCAACGAATCCTGGAAGTCAACGACCGCGCTTCGGAGATGGCCGGGCTTCCCCGGGAACGTCTGCTGGGCAGGGCACTCCAACAGGTGCTTTCCCTTGAGGGTCTCGACTGTGGTCCGCTTTGCAGCAACATGGGCAAAGGCGACACCCTGCGTTTAGCGACGTCGCTGCCCGTGTCGAAATCGGGCGAACGGCGATTCTATGACATCAACGCTACCCTCGTCGCCTACAGTTCGAACCAGTTGCTGCAGGTCGTCGGGCAAGACGTGACCCAACGCGAGCAACTGTCCGAGCACCTCAAAGTCCATGCCGAAGAACTGGAACGCGAAGTCGACTCGCGAACCAAAGCATTGCGTGAGTCGCAGTCGCGCATGGTCCAGCAAGAGAAGATGGCCGTCCTGGGCGCCCTCGCCGCTGGAATCGCTCATGAACTCAACACGCCAATCGGTACTATCAACTCCAGCGCCGATACGCTGGCCCGCTCTTTGGAAACGGTTCGCCGAACCCTAGCAGCGCCCGACGCGCCGGAGTCAATTCGTGAGGACAAACGTCTCCGCCAGGTTCTCGACCTTCTCGAAGACATCGCCCGCATCAACAAGCTAGCCTGTGAGCGCATCGTGGCAATCGTCCGCAGCCTGCGGAACTTCGCCCGCTTGGACGAAGCGGCGTTCCAAAACGCTGACCTCCGCCAAGGGCTGGATTCTACGTTAACGCTGGTGCGTCACGAACTGAAAAACCGCATCGTGGTCGTCAAAGACTACCAGGACATTCCGCCCATCCACTGCCACCCCAACCAGGTCAATCAAGTCTTCATGAACCTGCTCGTCAACGCCGCTCAATCGATCCGCGAGAAGGGCGAGATTCGCCTCCGAACGTTTGTAGAAGGCGGGATGGTGGCGGTCTCTGTCCAGGACAACGGCATCGGCATCCCCGAAGAGAACGTGAAGGGCATCTTCGATCCCGGCTTCACCACCAAAGGAGTCAGCATCGGAACCGGCCTCGGGCTCTCGATCTGTTTCAAGATTGCCCAAGGTCACGGGGGGCGAATCGATGTCGAAAGTCAGCTCAGCAAGGGATCCACCTTCACATTACGGCTACCCGTGAATCCCACTGCTGTCAATGCGTCAGAATCAGAAGGTAAAAGTGAATGAGCACTTCGAGAGAGACGCCCGTGATCGCGATCGTAGACGACGAAGAAATGGCACTAACGAGCCTACGCTCGTTCCTCTTGTTGGAACGACTATGAGGTAGAAATCCGTCTCCGCCCTCCGCGACAAGCCAGTCGACCTGGTGATCTCGGACTATCGAATGCCCGGCATGAACGGCATCGAATTCCTGCTCGAAATGAAGAACCTCCATCCGCACGCCACGCGCATCCTGCTTACCGGCTACGCCGGCAAAGAAAATACGATCAAAGCGATCAACGAAGTCGGACTGTATCAGTGCGTCGAAAAGCCCTGGAACAATGACGATCTTAACATCACCATCCAGAATGGTCTCGAACGCCGCTTCCTCATGGAGAAGCTAGAGGAGAAAATCCAAGAGGTCCAAGTCGTCTAGCAGAACCTACAAGACATTCAGGCGCAAATCATCAAAGCGTTTATGTAAGCGTTCCAGACGCATAAAGACCGGACGTCGCAACCGACGCCCGGTCTTTATCTCTTCTCGGACCCGGCCTCAGTCGAGTTCCGTGAGGAACACCGGCAGCCCGCCCTTGCGGTCGTAGATGGGACGGTAACGATCGACGTTGTACATCGTCTTGACGTCGACGCTGCGCGGTCCGCGGCTCGCGTCCGGCAAGTCCGCCATAGTGAATCTGCCGTTCTGAATCGCCGTCATCTTGCCACTGCCGCCGTCGGCAATACACTCTACCGCCATCGTTGCAAAAGTCGTCGCCACCATCCGATCCAATGAGTCCGGCTTGCCGCCGCGAAGATCGTAGGTCAAATCGCTGACCACCGTCTCAAAGCCGCGTGCATTCTTGATCTCGTCGCTGAAAGCCTCAGCCACGTTCATTTTTTTGCGGTGCCCGTAGGCGTCCGGCTCGCCGTACTCCTGCACTTGGCGGCCCGTCCAAGTCGCGCCTTCAGAAAGAATCACGATCGAGTAGTTTGAAGGGTTGTTCTTCTTGTCTACGGTCAGCAGGTCGATCAACTTGTCCAACTCGAACTCGTGCTCGGGGATGCAACAGCGATTGCTGGTGATGTAAGCCGTGTACAACGCCGTGAACCCTGCATCACGTCCGAAGATACGGAAGATGCCCACACGCTCGTGCGAACCGATCGTCGTCTGTTGCCGCTCGATGTTATCCACCGCCCGGGTCAACGCGGTCGAGAACCCGATGCAGTACTCGGTGTTGCGCACGTCGTTATCCATGGTCTTCGGCACGCAGACCATCGGGAAGCCTTCCTTGTTCAGCCGGTCGGCATAGCTCAACGTATCGTCGCCGCCGATCGGGATCAAGTAGTCCACTCCCAGGCGCTCCAAATTCTCCAGCACCACAGGCGTTAAGTCCACCTGGCCGTCCGCCGGAGACTGGAACTCGCCGATGCGCGACTGCAAATGCTCGGGGACGTCGACTAACTTTGTCTTCGACGGCTTGGTCCGCGAAGTATGCAAAAACGTGCCTCCGCTGCGATCGACCGTGCGTGTGTTGTCTCGGTCCAGATCGATGAAGTAATCCTTGTCGCGGCCCTGCTCCCAGGTCGGCGCGACAAGTCCCTTCCAACCCCGCCGGATGCCAACTACTTCATACCCCCGGCCCGTCGCGCCGTAGGTGACGGATTTGATCACCGCATTGAGGCCGGGGACGTCTCCGCCGCCGGTTAGAATTCCAATCTTCTTCTTAGCCATGTAGCTCCTAGTTGTTGCAATCTCGGTTAGCCGGTGAACGCCGCTGTCGGCTCTGCCATCTCCCACTCCAAGTGGTTGACGTAGAGCAACACTAGCGCCTCTGGATACTTCCCGCGAAACTCCCCATAGAGGCGAGACTGCCAGCCGTCAACGAGCTTCTCGCTCGCCTCAGCGTCCTTGTCGAAGAACCCGTGCCCATCGTGGGGAATCTCTAGAAAGTCCAGCGCCTCGACAATAAAGTCCATGTGGGAGACCAACGCGCCTTGTGCGATTTCTTTCGCCAGGTCTTCATCGCCCTGCTCGATGCGAGCCCACAGTTTCGGCGCAGCGTTCTTCAAGCGCTCTCGATTCAGCTTGGACAAATGCGTTCGGATCTTGAAGGTGTCGTAGACTTTGAAAGTCTTCAGCGATCCCATCGATACCGTCGCCAGCACCGCGTCGAAGCGATCCCGGCCTAAGCCCGTATAAATCTCCGATAACTGCATTTCTTGGAGGATACCAAAGCAACTTCCATGCCCGCCCCAAGACCGACGAACTACCGCGAGACGCTTAGCTTTCGAGCGATGATCGACACGAACAGGGCCGCGTCCAGTCCACCGCCCTCTGGGCGCCGTCCGCGGCGCCCCAATCGTATCTCTTCCCAGGCCAGCCGCAGCGGATTGCCCAATATGGCCTCGCTCCGTGCCGCCAGCCTTCCTAACGGCCGCGATGCCTGCCGGTACTCGCCGCCAAACCACTTCACCGCCAAACGCGGGTGGACGTCGCTGTCCGCCAGAGCCTCCACCTGCTCCACCGCGAGCCCGGCGCGCTCGAAGCGGGCCACCACCTGGGACGGCAACTCCAGACCAACGTGCCCGTCTTGCTCAATTAGGTACCGCTGATAGAGCCCCGGCTCTTGTTTGGCCTGTTCCATCAACCAACCGCGGCTGTCGGTTTCCACCACATGCAGGCTGCTCCCGCCCGGACGCAGCACCCGGTGAATCTCGCTCAGGACCTGATCCTTCTCCTCTGCCGGGACGTGTCCCATCACATGCGAACTCGCCACGCAATCAAAACTCTCGTTAGCCGCCGGCAGTGCGGTCAGCGACCCGGCCAACGCTCCGTCATAGTGCGTCGCGCACTCGCCCAGAGCGTTGCGCGCCATGTCCAAACCCACAACGAATGCCGCCCGCTCCCGAAATACTTCGCGACCCCGCGCGCAGCCCAAGTCCAACACGCGCGCGCCCTTCGGAATCGTCCGCTCCCAGAATCGCCACTCGCGATAAGACCAGTAGGGCAGGAACGAAAGGATCAGCCGCTTCAGCCCGCGCGGGCTGCGGTGATAGGGAACATGCTCCTCGACGTAGCGCTCATAGAACTCCCGGGTCTGTTCCGCAGCGATCATCGCTCTCGTTGAAACAACTCCCAAGCGCTGCTCACCGCCGAGTGAATGTCGTGCTGCGGTTGCCAACCCAACTCCCGGCGAATCTTCGCGTTCGCTGCCACCAATTCCGGCGGATCGCCCGGCCTCCTCGGAACCACGATCACCGGGAAATCCTTTCCGGTGGCCTTGCGCACAGCGTCAATCACCTCGCGCACCGAATCGCCTCGGCCCACGCCAACGTTGTAGCAGCCGCTCTTTTCTCCGGAGGCTTCAAGGGCGCGGATATGCGCATCCGCCAAGTCCAGCACGTGCACGTAGTCTCGAATGCAGGTCCCATCCGGCGTGGGATAGTCGTCGCCAAAAACGCGAATCCCGTCCGCCAGGCCAGCCGCGGCGCGCAGCACCAGCGGAATCAGGTGCGTTTCCGGCTCATGTCGCTCGCCCCTCTCCTTCGTCGCTCCGCAGGCGTTGAAATAGCGCAACGCAAAGTAGTTCAGCCCGTGGATCCGCCTGGACCACTCCAAGGC
The DNA here is from genome assembly GCA_963805925.1 of uncultured Acidobacteriota bacterium. Taxonomy (GTDB): domain Bacteria; phylum Acidobacteriota; class Terriglobia; order Bryobacterales; family UBA6623; genus CAMPKL01. The sequence continues at coordinate 94,257 of CAWDWB010000007.1, read as the reverse complement.
CTTCTCAAAAGCCAACTTCGATTCGCCGTAGGGATTCACCGGCGCCTTTGGTGCATTCTCTTCTATCGGCGGCGCAACCTGGTCGCCAAAAACGGCGCAGGTCGACGAGAACACAAAGCGGTCGATGCCGGCCTCAACGGTCGCCTCTAACAGATTCAGTGCATTCCCAAAATTCTTGCGGAAGTATAGATTCGGCTTCTCCATCGACTCGCCGACCAAAGCATACGCCGCAAAATGCATGACGGCGCGGATCGGTCGGCTCCGAAAAACATCGCCGATTGCCGCACGGTCTTCCAGATCCGCTTCTACAAATTCCGCCCCCGCCGGTACGGCCTCGCGATGGCCTCGGCTGAGATTGTCAAAGACGCATACCTTGTAACCGCGCGCCAAGAGTTGCTCCGTGCACACGCTGCCGATGTAGCCGGCTCCGCCGGTGACGAGAATCATGGTCTTCACAGGTTAGCCTGGGCGGCGAGCGCCTTCGCAAGAGCCTCGGCCGCCGCTGCGTGGCCCTCCGGCGTCAGATGCGCGTCAGGCGAATAGTAGAGCCTCGCGCCAGCCACTTGCCGCGCCTGGAAATCCTTCAGCAGGTCGACCAGCAATACGTCCTTCCCCTCGGCCCATTCGCGCAAAACCCGCTGCGGCTTGTCCATGTCCAGATCTTCCAACCCCAGCCCAAGCGCCGTTCGCATTGCCTCCCGCTCTCCCTCATCGATTTGGAAACTGCTCGGCAACACCAAGACGGCAAACCCGAGGCCTTCCCTGTCACATCGATCGGCGATTCGGTCCAGGCTCGCCAGCGTCAGGCGTATCGCCTTTTCCGCTCGCGGCGAAGGCCGCCGCAAGTGAACCTGGGCAAACTCACGCATCCAAGCGTCCCAGGTTCGCGGTTGATCTCCCACTGGCACGCTCCCTTCCATCTGAAACTGGACAGCCCGAAGCAGTTGTAACAGGCGTGACTTTCTCGCCAACCGCCGCGGCGAGGGCGTTTGGACGGCGTGTCCATCGATCGATTTCAACACCAGCAATCCGTCGACAACGTCCAGCCGCTCCGCGCCGCCGAAGCCAGTCTCCGTAAAATCGTTACCCACGAAGAACGCCAACACGACGAACCGGGGCCGATATCGCGGAATCAGCGACTCCAGCAATCGCTCCTGATCGATCGTGGCAGTGCCTGGCACTCCGGCGTTTATCAGCGGATAGCCAATGCGTTGCTCCGCCAAAGAGTAAAAGCTTTCTCCCGCCTCTACTCCCCAGCCGAAAGCGAACGAATCCCCCAACCCCAGCACTGTTGGTCTGGCGGTCTCGCGCTCTTCGTCCCGCCAACCTTCGCTATTGGTCCGTACGCTCACGTCCCACTGGCGAGTCACGTGCCGCCGCTCCAGATTCGGACGCAGCAGCAGCAGCCCGTCCTGCTTACGGTAGATATCCAGCTCCAGTTGCGGGGCCGTATGGAAGAAGAGCCGCAAAGAAACCTCCGCAGCAATTAAGGCCAACGCCGCGCTAACCGATAGCAAGACGGCCTTGGCAAGTCGAGAGTTCACAGCGAATTTCGGCCGGCGCAGCCTACAGCGCCGCCGGGTCTTGGGGCTCGCAAAGCTGGCAACCAATAGGCTGCGGCGGAATCCGGCGGGCGTCTCCCCCAAATGGATACCCGGCAGCGGCGCCGGCAGCCGTCGCACAGGCCGGTTTGCCGCACCCATAGCGATCCCAGCCCACCTCGTGGTGGATCTCCAAGCTCACCGCCTCGGCCATGCGCAACACGCGTTGCGGATCGATGGCCGCGACCTCGGCGTTGTCCGTCGTTAGGCCGGGCTGGCGCACGTCCGCATCCGTCATCAAGATTCCTGTTGTGGAATCCACCAAGCGGTTCAGCAACTCGCGGCGCTTTCGTCCGAAAGGCGGTGCCGCTTCTTCCAATCGCAGCAGGTAGTTTAGTTCCCGCACCAAGATTCGGGCCATCTCTAGCGGACCGCGATTCTCCTGCACCCGTATCTCGTCGCGATCCCGCGAGAACGTCTTCGCTTGCATCGCCTCGACGACGTCCTGCAATTCCCCGGCCGCATCAAAGACCTCTAAGCGGCCGGCGGAAACCTGTGCCGTCGCCATATTGCTGCTGTCCGAGTAAACAGTCGCCCGGCAATCGCTGGAGGGTCGAAAGGTAAGCGTTGCGGCTACGATCGGCCGCCGACTCGGTCCCGGCGAAACGATCTCCAGCGAGACGCCTTGCAACTCGATGCGCTCGTCGCTCAACCGAGCGCCCGACCCCACCCCTAGCGCGTAGCGCGCCCCATCTCGGTAATCAATCCAGACCGGAAGGTAGTAGCTATCCAGCGACTCAGCCTCGAAGACATTGCCTTCACCCGGCGCGTCCGACCCGCCGGTCAAGAACGGGGCTTCGCTCCGCGCCAAGGCCACAACCTCTCGAGTCTGCGCCGAGGCACTGGAGATTGCCAAACAGAATGCCAGGAAGATAAGACGCAACCGTCTGATTATGAAGCAGTTCGTGAGAATCGGTCAACACTGCCCCGGCTGCCGCCGTTCGAGTACAATCGGAGCGAAGACGCGGCGCTGATCAGCGTTCCGTAAGAGTTTTCCCTTTGCGTACCCAAATTATTGAAACGCAGCCTGACGGCTCCAATGATCAGGCCATAGAAAAGGCCGCGGAAGCGATCCGCTCCGGGCGCGTCGTCGCGCTGCCCTCAGAGAGCGGCTACGTGCTGGCGGCCGACCCGTTCAACCTCAGCGCCATCGCTGCCGTATTCCATGCCAAGGGCCGCGAACTCCATCGCGCCCTGCCTATCCTGGTCGACTCCCTGACCATGGCCGAGGACTACTCCGCCGATTCGCTCAGCCCGCAATTTCTATTGCTCGCACGCCGTTTTTGGCCTGGCCCGCTAACGATCATCACCACAGCCTCCCGCCTGCTTCCAATGAAGGTCACCGGCAACTCCGGCAGACTCGCCGTCCGGCAAGATTCACATGCCGTCCCCAATCGGCTCATCGAATGCTTGGAGAGGCCCATCATCGCCACCAGCGCCAACCGCTCCGGGCACTCCACCTGCCGCAGCGGCATCGAAGTATTCGGAACCATGGACGGCCGCGTCCACTTGATTCTTGACGCTGGAGAGTCCGACCGTCTCCCCGCCACGACCGTCGACATCACCTCGCCGCAATGGACAGTCATCAAAGAAGGGGCGATAACCGAAGCTCAATTGGACGACTGTCTCAGCGGCGCCTAATCAAGTCCTCGGGACGGTTGACGTTCAACAGCATTTCGCCGGAAGGGTCCAGTTCCGCGTACTCCGGCGGCAGCAGGTACGCCAGGTCGGCGCCGCTGATTGCCGTCGTCACTTTCGCCACGCCGCCTTTGACCGCCTGCCGCAGCGGCTCGACCATGCTCTTGTTGTAAACAGCGCAGAGTGGCTGTTCTCGTCCATCCGTCGTCAACGGAATCACCGCGTCGACGCTCGACGACTCCGCACGCCGGAACAGCATCTCCAGAAACGGCGGACGAATATTCGGCAGGTCGCAGGCCACAACCAAGACCCAAGGGGCCGTCGAATCCTCCACCGCCGCCAGGATGCCCGCAACCGGCCCAAAGCCGTCCACGCTGTCTTCGATTACTCGCAGTCCCAGGTTCCCGTAGGTAATCGCCGGTCCGACTAGCGCGGCACTATCGACCACGGAACCAATTCGGTCCGCCACATGTACAGCCATCGGTCTGCCGTCGACGTCGGCAAATGCCTTATTGCGCCCAAATCGAGAGCTTCGCCCTCCCGTCAACACGTATCCCGCCCGTTTGTTCATGCCGCTGGCTCGAATGCTAGCACGGGCCGCACTGCGCCCTGGAATCCGGTTGACACGCCCTGGCACGCAGGCTATTCTCAGAGGAGCGACATCAAAGGCAACGGGCGGGCCCGGAGTAATATTCGGGCCCTCTTTGCGTACAGAATTAGACAGCCATGGCGAACCATAAATCAGCAATCAAGCGCATCAAGCAGAACGAGAGCCGCGCCGCAGTGAACCGCGACAACCGCGGACGAATGCGCACGCAGTTGAGAAAGTTCGTCAAGGCCGCCGATGGCGGAGATCATACTGAAGTCGCTAGCTTGCTCGGAGCCACCGTGGGCGCGCTGGATAAGGCCGTTCAGAAGGGCCTAATCAAGAAGGGCCGCGCGGATCGCCTTAAGTCGCGTCTTACGATCCGCGCCAATAAACTGAAAACTGCCTAAACGAAATTCAGCACAGGGCTGAGAACCGCGCCCCACCGGGCGCGGTTTCTGTTTTTAGGCGGTCAGTTCGACGATCAGCCGCTCCATGATGAAGCGATCATCGGGCCGTTCGCGCCTGAGGTCCCGATCCGCTTCAAAAAAGCAGGTCAGCGCCCTTTCTAACTCCCGCTTCGAGAACTTACTGGCGACTCCCAACAACTGCTGCGCCCGGCTCGGCCAAATCCTCACGCCGTGACGGCCCAGCGCCGAAATCACCTGTCTAGAGTCTCTGGCGTTCGATTCCCGTACAGCCAACGCCTGCCGAAACAATCCCGCCAGCAGCGTGAGTTGCATCGGCCAATACGCTCCGCCTGCCGCCAGTGTGTTGACGATCTCCAACGCCTGGCTGCAGTCTTTGCGAGCCAGCGCGTTCGACAACTCAAACACGCCTCCCTGCCGCGCTTCTGGCGTCAACAGTTCAACGTCCGCGCGGGTGATCACGCCACTCTCGCCAGCATAGAGCGATAGCTTCTCAAGCTCGCTCTCCAGCCGCGCCAGATCGCCGCCCAGCATGTCTGCCAACTCCGCCAGCACGTCCGGCACCACATTCAGAGCCTTGCGCTCCGCCAGCGCTTGCACTGCGCGAAACGTATCGTCGACGCTCAGCCGGTCCATCTCCACGGTCGCTGGGACCGCAGCGAAAAACTTGGCCACCCGATCCGCTTTGGCCTTGTCGTCTCGCTCTCTGGCGTCGAACTTAGTGCACTCAAATACCACCACAACACCCGGCGTCGGGTCCGCGAAGTAGCACTTCATTTCTTCCTGCGCCTCGTCGGCCGCCGCTGAGCGCGCCCGCGGCAGCACCGCCTCCGCGTTGAACCCGACAATCAACCGGGCGGTCGAGAACAGCGACAAACTGCGCGTCTCGTCCCACAGCGTCGTCAACGATTCTTTCTTGAGGTCAATCTCAACGAAGGCTTCGGCATCGTCGCCAATGACGGTCTTCTTCAACGCCTGCCGGCAGCGATCCCGGAAGAACATCTCATTCCCCAGAAACAAGTACCCTGATTCGGTCTTGCCGTCTTGAATCGATTTGGTGAACGCTTTGGGCTTCATCGGCTATCAGAATCCTTCCAACACCGCCGACACCAGTTCGCGGGCCATCGCCTCGCTCGACCGCGACAGCGCAGCCTGGCGCTCCTCGATGTAGGCGCGCGGATCCGCCGCAACTTCGTACCGCTCGTGATGCTCCAAATTCGGGTTCTGATACAGCACCCGCCCCGAGCCGCCTTCCGAAAGCGTCACATAGAGTTGCGTCCACGTATTGATCGTGCTGGCGCGGTTTGTGTTTGGGTCGTAGTTGGCCGGGACGGCGCGAAACGTCAGCACGGTCGCCCGCAAGGTGGCATCGGCGCCGTTTTCTCCATTCACGACCCGAAATCGCGTTCGAGTCTGGAACTCGCGCGTCACCGCTTCCGCCAGAAACTGCTCGATCTTGAACTCCGTCGTGTTGTTCACGAACGGCGGAATTGCAATCGTACGCACCTCATCGGGAATCGTGTCGGCTCGACCGGCCACTTGGTAGCCGCACCCCATACTCGCCAGCAGTGCGAACGCGGCGCACCACGCCCCCAAGAACCTCACGTTGTCGACTCGGCTTCGCTGCCGCCCTCAGCCTGGCCACTCTTGTTGCGCTTGAATAGCCAAACAGCCCGCGACCACACGCCGCTGAAGACGAACACGCTGGAGATCGTCAGCAACACCGGCTGCGAGAAGTTCCAAATCAAGTAAATGATCGTGGCGAAGAAGATCACCCCCATCCACGGGACCCTCATAAAGTTCACGTCTTTGAAGCTCGAATAACGCCAGTTCGAGATCATCAAGAACGACAGGAAGCCCACCAACGCAAGCCAAAGAATCCCGCCCGGCCACCAACTCACGATCGGCTGCCCGCTCAAAGCGTGAATCACCGCAGCCAACATGCCCGCTGCGGCCGGAATCGGCAAACCCACAAAATACCGTCTTCCCGGCAGCCCCGGATTCTTGGGCATCGGGTTCTTCTGCACGTTGAAGCGCGCCAAACGGGCGGCGCCGCAAGTTAGAAACAGAAACGTCACGAAGTAGCCCAGCCCCGGGAAATAATCTGCCAGCCACAGATCCGGCCTTAACTCCGGCGACCGCACGCCCCAGGCGAACGCCAATGTCGCCGGCGCCGCGCCAAAAGTAATGCAGTCCGCCAACGAATCAATCTCTTTGCCGAACTCGCTCACCGCACCCGTAGCCCGAGCAATGCGCCCATCCATGCCGTCGGTGAAGACGGCAAACCCGATAGCCATCGCCGCGTGGTTGTAATAGCGCGCCGCCAACTCCACCGATTCTGGCGGCAACGAGATCGCCTGCACCGTCTTCATCAGGCAGTAGTAGCCGCAGAAGATCGTCCCGACGGTAAATATGGTCGGCAACGCGTAAGGCGGCCGTTCTCCCTGTAGGGGCTTACGCATAATCTACTCCGCCTGAAGCGTCCTCGTCTAGCCGGGCCAAAATCGAGCTACCTGCAGCCACATGATCCCCTTCGGCGACCAACAAGCGCCACTGAGGACCCAGGAAAACGTCCATCCGGGAACTGAATTTCATCATCCCGATCCGCTCTCCTTTGGCAACCCGATCGCCGGTTTTCTTGTAGCACACAATCCTGCGGGCGATAAGCCCGGCGATCTGCTTGACCACCATTTCCCCGCCCCCCGCGCCGTCCGGATCGATGACCAGGGTATTTTGCTCATTCTCCTCCGAGGCGCTCTCGCGATGCGCCATGACGAACGTGCCGGGCCGGTACTCGATCGAGCGAATCACCCCGGCAACCGGAACGCGGTTCACGTGCACGTTGAAGATGTTCAAGAAGATGCTGATCCGCACGCCACCGTCCGGCCGCGGCCGAATGTGCACCACTTTGCCGTCGGCCGGCGATACCGCCACCGGGCCCCCCGGAATCTCCCGTTCCGGGTCGCGGAAGAAGTTCAGGCAGAATACGGCTAACGCGAATAGCGGCACCGCCCAAAGCGGACCGAACACCAAACTGATGAGGAGGCCCGCAATCGTGAACCCGACGCCGTAGTAAATCCCGTCTTTGACCATGTAGAGGGCGGACGCCGCCAGTATATCAGCGCGGTGCGGCAGTTACTCAGGAAGAGCCCAAGAGAACAGCACTCCGCCGATGCCCGTGACGACGTATTGGCGCCCGTCGAGCATGTAGGTCACCGGCTGACTTTGCATCCGGGCACCGCCGCTGGTATGCCATAACGTCTTGCCGTCGCTCGAACGCAGCGCCAATAAGTTGCCCGGAATATCAGCCGTGAAGGTGAGTCCCGATGCTGTCGTCAACACGCCGGCGGCTGGCGTCCCTTCGCCCAGATCGTGTGTCCAACGGATATCGCCCGTATGATAGTCGATCGCCTTAAGTACGCCCGTGCCCCAGACGCTATAGTCCGCGCCCGCCCAGCCGAAGGCGCCGTCGGCCTGCTTGTTGAAGTAAATCGCGTAGCTCGGGTGCGTGCTCACGATCAGCAGCCCCGTCTTCGGATCGAAACTGGGCGAACGATAGTTGGTCAGCCCAGCTTCATCCGGAGCAATAATCCGTCCGTCGGCGGCCGGTTCCTTATCCGGATTCGGAATCGGCTGGCCCTTCTTATCCAACCCCGTCGCCCAGTTCACCGGACCGAACGGCTTGGTCAGCAAATTCTCGCCCGTCAAACGGTCCAACACGAAGAAATAGCCGTTGCGCGACGCCTGCAACAGCAGCTTGCGTTGGCGTCCGTTGAACTCCGCATCCACTAAAACCGGCACCTCTGCCGCGTCCCAATCGTGGGTGTCGTGCGGCGAGGCCTGGAAGGCCCAAGCCAACTTGCCCGTATCCGGGTTCAGCGCCACGATGCTGCCCGTATGCTGGTTGTCTCCAGGGCGCACCCGGCCATTGAGCACCGGCGTTGGATTCCCTGTTCCCCAATAGACGAGATTCGCCTCAGGGTCATAGGTGCCGCTCATCCACATCATGCCGCCTGTCGTCGCGCCCGGTGTACCGGCCGGAGGCGTGCTGTCCCAACGCCACTGTGTCTCGCCGGTTTCGGGATCGATGGCCTTCAAGAATCCGGTCAGGTTGTCAAAATCGCCCGACGGTCCGACCATCACATGATTACCGACGACCAGCGGCGAGAGCGTCATCCAGTAGCCGCGCTTGGCGTCAGCGACCTCCACATCCCAGCGGACGCTGCCGTCCTTCGCGTTCAGCGAAATCAGATGCGAGTCCGGCGTCACGAAGAACAGCCAGTCCTTATACATCGACACACCGCGCGAGCCGATGTGAAAACCCTTGTTCTCCGGATACTGATACTTCCACAGTTGTCTGCCCGAGCGCGCATCGACGGCCCAAACAATGTCCGGGACGCTGAAATAGATCACCCCGTCGACCACCAACGGCGACGCCTTGATGGAGGTCGACGCGCCCGTCTGAAAAGCCCAGGCCAACGACAGATTGCCAACGTTCTCGGGCGTAATCTGAGTCAGCGGACTGTGCCGCTTGCCCGAGTAGTCGCCGTGGTACATCGGCCACGAATCCGTCGGCGGATTCACCAGCGTCTCGCGCGTCACATCTTGTGCAGCGAGCGATCCCGCCAGAATCGCCGCAATCCCCAGCGGCTTCACGAATAGATCTAGGTACTTCATGGCGTCGTCTCGTCTCCGGCTACTGCAGCGTCAGCAGATACGTCATTAGGTCGTGCAAGTTGTCGTCCGTATACTGCGGCAACATCGCTGCGTGAGCTTCAGCCGGCGCATCCGCCTCGACCTTCACTTTGGAAGCCGCGAACGAGCGGTAGAGCCCCGCAGAGTCTCGCAACGCAACCGTGAATTCATCCTGGTACTCGCGCTGGCCGGTCACCCTTTCTCCCGAGGCCAAAGTCACCGTCAACATAACTTTCGCGCCGCGCGGATAGAGCGTACGCTGCATCAATTGCAGCCCTTGGTACTTCGACGCAACGCCGGCCAGGTCGCCCGTGGGAGAATGGCAGGTCGCGCACTTCCCGGCGCCATTGAAGAACGCTCGGCCCCTGCCAACGTCGCCCGTCTTCAGATCCTCGGTGTCCACTCCGCGGCGCCCGCCGACTTGCGACTCCGCCTTGGCTTTCTGCGTGTGGATGAACGCGACTAGATTGGCCAACTCCTGCTCGGAAACAGGGAATCGCGGCATCGCGCCCTTGCCGTTACGGATCACCGGACCGAGTTTGTCGCCGTCCACGTCTTGCGTCACCAAGTTGGACCGCGTCAAGTCTGGGCCGGACTCGCCGCCGCCCGCATCGCGTCCGTGACAGAACGCGCAGTTCTGCACAAAGGCCGACTCGCCCGCGGCAGCCGCCTCGGCCGAATATGTCTTCTGCACTACCGACTTTGGAATCGGCACGTCGGCCTGCGCCCAAACCGCAGGCGCAGAGGCGATGAACAAAGCGGCGAATAAGAAAACTCTGGAGTGTGACATGAGGATCAACACCAAAGATTATGGGCGAAACCGTCCCAAAACGGAAACCCGGCGATTCTCAACGCCGTAGATGCCGGACCGGAACCCATCTTTTCGGTGAACGTCTCCGCCATACCGCAGAATGTCGCTTTTTGCTGCCTGGGAAATAACCTAAGTTGTTGATCAGACTGCGAATCGCTGGTTTGGACCCCTGGCAGTTTCGAACATCGAGAGTGCCCTGAAATGAAGACGGCACGCTCTTTCGAGCGGGCCGTCTCACTTAAGAATTAGCAGGGGGGTGCAAGAAGAGAATGGGTGCGCGACGTCCATGCTGTTTTGGCGCGAAGATAAGAGAGATGGAGACGATCAGCGATACGCTAGCGGCTGCGGAAGAGGATTTTCGCGCAAGGCTCCCTACGTACGAGACGACCGCTAAGATTGATCACCTGCGGGCGACCGACTACAGCCAACTCGACGAACGCGACCACGTCTACCTCGACTACACCGGCGGCGGTCTCTACGCCGCGAGCCAGTTACGCCGTCACATGAAGATGCTGGAAGGCGGCATCTTCGGTAACCCCCATTCGCACAACCCCAGCTCATCAGCGATGACCGACATCGTCGAAGGCGTCCGCTCGAAGGTGTTGGACTACTTCAACGGCTCGCCGGAAGAATACGCGGTGATCTTCACCGCCAATGCGTCCACCGCGCTCAAGTTGGTCGGCGAGTCGTACCCGTTTGGGCCGGGAGATCGCTACGTGCTGACTTTCGACAACCACAATTCGGTCAACGGCATCCGCGAGTTCGCCCGCTCGAAGGGTGCCGGGATCGCCTATGTGCCGCTGGCTCTGCCGGCGATGACCGTGGATGAAACCGTCCTCCAGAGCTTTCTCGAAGACCGCAAAGAAGGGGCCCACAATCTGTTCGCCTATCCGGCGCAGTCGAACTTTTCGGGCGTGCAGCACCCGCTAGAGTGGATTGAGCGAGCCCAGAAGTTGGGTTGGGAAGTGCTACTTGACGCCGCCGCATTCGTCCCAACAAACCGCTTGGATCTGAGCCAGTGGCATCCGGACTTCGTGTCGATCTCGTTCTACAAAATGTTTGGTTACCCGACGGGCGTCGGCTGTTTGCTGGCGCGGCGGCAGACGCTGGCCAAGTTAAGCCGGCCCTGGTTCTCCGGCGGCACGATCACGGTCGCATCCGTTCAAGGCGACAAGCACTACTTCGCCGAAGGCGCGGCTGCCTTCGAAGACGGCACTGTCGACTACCTGAACATTCCCGCTGTGAAGATTGGTCTCGAATACCTCGAATCTGTCGGCATCGACACCATCCACGAGCGCTGCCGTTGCCTGACCGGCTGGCTGTTGGAGCAAATCACGTCTCTGAAACACGCCAATGGGCGCAGGCTGATTCGGCTATACGGCCCTGCGACGGCGGAAGGGCGGGGCGGTGCGATGACGATGAACTTCTACGACGCTCAGGACCAGGTCATCAACCACCTCGACATAGAAGAGGCCGCCAGCCGCTCCAACATCTCGCTCCGCACTGGCTGCTTCTGCAACCCAGGAGGCGGCGAGACGGCTTTGGAGTTGTCGAAAACCGAGCTGATCGGCTGCTTCAAAAACACTAGCGAAGCGAAGGTCCCGCGCTTTACGCCCGAAGATTTTCGGCTGTGCGTCGACGGCAAGAGCACCGGCGCGGTGCGCGTTTCGGTCGGGTTGGCCAGCAATTTCCGCGACGTTTACCGTTTCGTGGAGTTCGCACGGGGCTTCATCGAATAATTCTTGGCTCCCAGGCGCCACTCGACTTATCATGGACCCCTACGAAGCGGGTTAGCTGGACCGCCCATCCGGCAACGATGCTCGCTTGAGAACCAAGCAAGGAGCATTTCGGCGTGCACAACTTCCTCAAAGCGGCCCTACTGGCTTCCCTCATCTTTTCCGCAACCGCCCTCGCCGTACCGACGATTCCCGCGGGCGGCGTCGTCAACAGCGCCAGTTATGTGGCGGTCGGACTGCCCGGCGACGGAATCGCTCGCGGCTCGATGTTTGCCGTTTTTGGAACGGATCTGGGGCCGGCGGATTTCATCGGAGCGCCTTCTACTACCGCTGGGAACGGAGTTGGGCGGCACGTCCATCTCGGTGACGGTGAACGGCGTCACGCGCTCGGCCTTCATGCTGTTCAGCGTCGCGGGTCAACTCGCCGCGGTCCTGCCTTCGGACCTGCCGGCGGGGAACGGCACGCTAACGGTTACCTACAACGGCGAGTCTTCGGCGCCGACCGCGATCAAGGTGGTCGACAGCGGGTTTGGCATCTTCTCGCGCAACCAGGCAGGCTTCGGCCCAGGCATCGTTCAGAACTATGTGTCGCAGGCTGAACAGCCAGTGAACGCCATCACGGACGCCGCACACCCAGGCCAGGTGGTTATCCTGTGGGGAACCGGCCTAGGCCCGATCACCGGCGGCGCCGATGTCGACGCGGGCCCGCCGCCGGTCGGCAATCTGCCCGTCACGGTCGAAGTTTGGGTCGGAGGCAAAGCGGCGGCGGTGCAGTACGCTGGCCGGTCGTTTGGCTTTCCGGCGATCGATCAAATTAACTTCGCGATTCCTGCGGGCGTGACGGGCTGCTACGTGCCGGTCGTCGTAGTGGTGAATGGCGTCGTCAGCAATTACGTAACGATTGCGGTTACCGACAGCGGCGCCTTCTGTTCGGACTTCCAAACTTTTCTGCCGGGCGAGTTGGAGACGTTCTCCCAAGCCGGCGAGGGCGGCTTCGGGTTTGCAAAGATGGATCGTTTTCGGGGCATGCTAACCACCTCGCAAGGCTCCATGGATGTCGTCGTCGACGAATTCTCAAGCGAATTCAGCCGTTTTACGATGCAGGAACTCATAAGCATGACGCCTGACCGAGACGCCGTCGCTCCTCTCGGGGCCTGCATTGTCAGGCGATTTCGAGCCATTGAGGGCGGCGACAACGACCCGAGTCAGTCGCATTGCGCTGAACGCCGGGCCGGAGTTGCAGCTACAAGGGCCGCAGGGCACGAAAGCCGATTCCGCCAAATGGTTCGAGCTACGAGAAGACAGTCGGCGGCGGCTTCGGAGGGGATGCGTTGCCAGAATTCTACACGCCTGGCGCCTTCGTTTTGAAGGGAGGCTCGCAAGCGGACGACATCGGCATGTTCGAGGCCGACATTTCCATACCGCAGACCGGCCCGCAGTGGACAAACATGTCGGAATTCGCAACGATCGGACGAGACCAGGATCGGACATTCACCTGGTCGGGTATTGACCCGGCGACCGAGTACGTGGTGATCCGCATACAGTCGGTTAACTTCGACACTGGCGTCGCCGGATTTGCCTTCTGTTCGGCTGACCCTGCCGCGGGTATGTTTGTCGTGCCCCAGAGGGTCCTGGGCACGCTGCCTCAGAGTTCACCGTGGGACGGAGACGGAGACCCGACGGGGCTCATTTCGGTTAGCGGCAGCTCGCGTTCTTCTGCGGGCCAGATCGCGGCGATCAGGTTTAGTCGGCGGCCGCCTGTATTACAACAACTTTGCAGTGCGCACGTCCGTCATCGAATAGCCTCCTAGCCTACTTCAGCTCGACGACGACGGTTTCGGAAGCGCGCAGCGCTTTGGCGTGGTGGCGCACTTGCGAGACGCTCCAGGCGACGTCGCCGGCCTCGTGTTGGCCGTGAGTCATCACGCCGACATCGTCGATGTCGTTGACGTCGCTGGCGGTGATGTAAGTCGAGATGCGCGGGTTCTGGTGCTCATGCGTGGGGATGTCGTCGCCGGCGCCGTACTTCGTCCGGTAGACGCGCACCTGGTCGTTCTCGAACTCCAGCTTGTTGTGCTTGGGATCGGCTTTGAGCGGATGCAGACGGCTCATCGCGGCGGACGCAGCAGGGCCAGGCTGCTTGAGCTCGATCTCGACGATAGTGTTCGGTTCTTTGGCGTGGAGAACAACCCGGTGCATACCGATAGCTGGGCTCCATAGCGGCTGGCCCGCTTTCCACTTTTGATCGGTTGTCAGACCGTCTTGGCGGATGACCGACTGGCCTCCCTTATTGAGATAGACCATGACGCGGTTGGTCTTGTGCTCATGGAAGCCGGTCGTGTGATCGGTCGGCACGGTGACCTTGAGGACGCGTACCTGGTCGTTTTCGAGGACGACGTTGGACTGGGCCAGCGCGGCAGCGGCACAAGTCAAGAAGAGAACAATCAAGGTTTTCATCGCGTGACTAGTGTACGCGCAAGCCGCAGTCTAGGCTTCAAAAAAGCCGCCCCTCCTTTCGGGCCCCAGGACCTACGCCGGCGTGCAAGGGATCCCGGGTTGACGCAGCGCGTCGCAGTCTGAAACCCTCCGAAGATACATGAAGTTATATATCTACAGCCTGCTGTACGCGGGCCTCGCACTAGCAGGAGCGCTCCAGGTTCGTGCAGCGCCAAGGGCCATCGATGCGCTGCCTCTTGCCTTCGAGCAAAACGAAGGTCAGAGCGAAGCCGAAGTCCGCTTCGTACTCCGCCGCGGCGGCCGCTCCGCGTTGCTGCTCCAGGACCGCGTGGTATTTGGCGTGGGGGATGGAGACGGCTCCTCCTGGACGACGATGCGTTGGTCCGGCGCGAACCCCGACGCGGCTGTGGAAGGCGTCGGCCAAACCTCGATCCAGACTCACTACTACATCGGGAGCGACCCGAGCCGTTGGCTGCATGGCGTGCCTTCGTTTGAGAAGGTGCGCTACAGCGGCGTCTACGCCGGCATCGATTTGGAACTCTATCACCACGATGGGGAACTCGAATATGACTTCATCGTGTCCCCCGGCGCCGACGCCTCGCAGATCCGCTTGACCTTTGAAGGACCTGTTACGCCCACGCTTTCGGCGGCGGGCGCCTTGCAATTCGCTTCCGAGGACGGCGTAATCGAGCACCGCAAGCCGGAACTTTACCAGTTCGTCGACGGCGAACGGCGACCGGTTGAGGGGCGATTCGTCGCCGTAAACGAGAGGGAGTTTCGCTTCGAAACGGGTGACTACGACCGCCGACTGGCGCTGGTCGTCGACCCTAAGGTGCGCTTCTCTTCCTACATTGGCCGCGGCTCGGGCCGCGAGACGGTGAACGCAGTCGTCCAAGTGGCCGGCGGCGACTTGATCGCTGCCGGTACGACCGAGTCCCTTGACGATTTCCCCGGTCTGACGGTGGGGCCGCGCCCGACGGGCGAAAACGGTTTTGCCGTTCGGTTGCACGGCGAGGGAGCAAACCCTCAAGACTACACTCCGACCGAAGTGATGATTGTCGGCGGAGCCGGCGATGACGGCATCTACGACGTCATCGAGTCGCCGCAAGGGGTCCTGCTGGGCGGCAACACCGATTCGGCCGACTTCCCCTTCGGCTCGCCCCTAGGTGGCGAGGACATGTTCGTCGCGCATTGGGCCAACGGCGGCGGCCTTGATCAGGGCGCTCGTTTCGGCGAAGCGGGAGAAGACGTTTTCCGCGGCTTTGCCCGCCGCAATGAGCTGGGCGTCCCGCAGATGTCAGTCTACGACTACGACAATGCGGGCTATCCGTCGTTCGTCACATCGGGCAAGTTGTTCGCGGGCGGCGACGAAATCATCCAGGTCAGGCAATGGAACGCGAACTCTTTCCAGCTGGTTCGCGAACGGCGCCTGATGTCGCAGGACATGGCCGCGATCGAATCGACCCGCTTGCAGTGGTCGGAAGGGAACAAGAGCTTCTTCATGGCCGGTTCAGCCAACGGCGACCTGTTCCCCGCAGCCGCGCTGACGGGCCCACTAGGAACGTTTCGACCCTTCCTGGCCGAGATTCCCATGGATGCGCCGTCACTCAGCACTGCGTCGCAGCCGGTAGACGAGGTCATGTTTCTGAATTGGACTAGCGGCGCCCCGGAGGACGAGATTCACGTATCGGCCCTAGCGCTGGCTCCGGTGTCGGTGTACCCCGAGAGTCCCGAGTTCGTCACCGCACGTGCCTCCGGTACACTACTCGATCAATTCGGACTCTCGGGCGAGACGTTCCGTATCGAAGGGGAGTTCATCAACTCGGCCGGCGGCGTGTTAGGCGAGAATTATCTGCCGGACATCTTTGCGACCAGAAGCCTGAACTTCGTTCATCCGGTCGAGTCCGTCGGCGGGGGTTCCGAGGCGGGTAAGCGTCGTGGGAGTTGTAGCCTGAAGGACTGGGAAACGTCCATGACCTACGGCTGCGCTTCGTTTACCAACCAATACTCATTCGAGAACACCGTCACTGGCGCCGCTCCAATGGCAAACGGCAAGGACCTGGTCGTATTCGGCGGGGGAGACAGATGGACCACGACTTCCGGAGACCCGCAATCCAACGGCCCCGCCGACGGCTGGCTCGCGGTCGTGGAGTTTCTCAGCCTCTACCCGGACGCCATCGTGACGGCCGGCCAATTCCAATGGGCGCCGCTCGCGCCGTACGGCATCTACACGATCTTCTACGAGTGGCCGCGAATCGAGCAGTTGCAGGTTCAGTCTCCTGCCAACGGCGTCTTCCCGAAGATGGTCCAGGGCATGCAGGTCATCCTCAACGGAGAACCGGCGGCCATTACCGCCATCAGCGGGTCGCAAATCAATTTCATCGCTCACCACAACGTCAACATGGAGGACGAGGCCACCGTGCAGTTGAAGTACGACGACGGCGTTGACAGCTTCGAATCGAACATCGTGAAGATGCCGACGGCTGATCGTTGGGTCAATCCCTTCGAGTCCAACGGCATCGCCGCCGCGACTCACAGCAACGGCTTCTTACTGCCCGACAATCCCCTGCAAGAGAACGACGTTCTCGTTTGGTACTTCGCCGGCGGCGGCAGCCTAGGAGACGATTCGATCGGCGCCGACGAGCTCACGCCGGGCGACAAGGCCTTCCCCTTCCCCGGCACGATGCCGACAGTCCAAGCCACGATCGACGGCGGTCCGACATTCGACTTGTCGCTCGATTACTTCGGCAACTCTCCGGGTTCGACGCCCGGATTGGGCCAGTTCAACGTACGCTTCCCGCAACAGTTCTGGGAATACTGCGCGGCGAACACGAATCTGGAGTTCACGCTGACCGTCACGGACACGACGGCGGGAAGCCAGACGACCTACGATGATCCGCTAAACCGTGCCGCTAATTCGATTACCGATACGCAGGCGTTCGCGACCTGTCCGTAGCGGCGGGCGCTACTGGCCCTTTTCGGCTTCGACGAGTTCGAGAAATCTCTCTTCGTAAGATGCGACGGCTTCTTCGTAGCCTTCGGGATCGACAAAGCGCTCCGGGTCGTAGTCGTCGCCGGGCGAATACTTGTCATGCATGCCGTACTGCCACGCGTGCGCGGCGACCCAGATATCGACATCGAGATCCTTCTCCACTTCGAAGCCGTGCGTGTAGTCTTCGACGATGTTAGGGTACTTCTCGTTATTAATGAACTTGGTGCCTGGATTGACGCTGTTCATGTTGGCGATGAGTACGTTGTAGCTCTCGTCGCCTTCTTGGACGGTGAGCGCGTAGCTGGAGCTGCCGAAAGTGTGGCCAGGCGTAAAGATGACTTTGAGTTCAAGATCGCCTAGTTTGAGAACCTCGCCATCCTTCAGGAGGCGGTCGACGTGCACTGGAGCGAAGGTGGGCTTGGGGCCGAAAAGGTAATCGGTCGCTCCGCCGCTTTCGAGCAGCTTTGCGTCTTCGGGCGTAGCCCACACTTGTGCGCCGGTTTCCTTCTGGACGGTCGCCATAGCGGCGACATGATCGTAGTGGGCCTGCATCGTGAGCAGCACCTTGACGTCCTCGTAGTTGAAGCCGAGATCTTCGATGCTTTGCCTGATCAGCGGCGCGGAGTCTTGTAGGCCGGTGTTGATCAAGATGTGGCCCTCGTCGGAAGTCAGCAGGAAGACCCCGAGGTCGTAGGTGCCAACGTAATAGAGCGGACCGATGATGCGGTGCGCCTCGAAGGGCATAACCCACTCCTCGTTCTGCGCTTCGGCAGCCGGCGCACTAGCGAAGAGGACGGCGAGGAGGACAGCGGCGTAGAAGCGTTTCATGTGAGTTTCAGTTGAGACAAAACAGCGTCGACCCTAGACCGATTTTCGGCGGAAATCGGCGCCATGGGAAGCCGATAATTGGCTTCAAGCAGACCCATTTTCGCCATCGCGTACTTTACGGGACCGGGACTGGTCTCGCAGAAGTTGACATCCATGAGCGGATACCACTCGCGGTGGACGGCGCGGGCGGCGGCGAAATCGCCCTCCAGCGCCAGGCTGCAGATCTGGGCCATCTGGGCCGGGATCTCGTTGGAGGCGACGGAGATGAGGCCGTGGCCGCCGAGCGATATCAACGGCAGCGTGACCGCATCGTCGCCGGAGAGCACCAAGAAGTTGTTGGGCGTGTGCTGGCAGACTTCGGCAACTTGCGAGATGCTGCCCGAGGCCTCTTTGACGCCGATGATGTTGTCGATCTCGGCCAGGAGCAGCAGCTCGGCAGTCGGGATGTTCCGCCCGGTGCGTCCGGCGATGTTGTAGAGCATGATCGGCAGCGGGGTGGCGGCGGCGATGGCTTCGTAGTGTGCGCGCAGGCCAGCGAGGGCGGGCTTGCTGTAGTAGGGCGTGACGGACAAGATTCCGTCGACCTTGAGGGCGTACAGATCCTTGGTCAGGTGGACGAGTTCGGCGGTGTTGTAGCCGCCGCAGCCAGCCAGGACGGGCGTCTTGCCTGCGGCTTCATCGACGGTGATCTCGACGACGCGCAGATGCTCGTCGCGGGAGAGCGTGGGGCTCTCGCCGGTCGTGCCGCAGGGCACGAGAAAATGGATTCCGGCGTCGATTTGGCGACGGACCAGTTTGCGCAGAGTCGCCTCGTCGAGCGAGCCATCCGCATAGAACGGAGTAACGAGCGCGGTACCGCAACCAGTAAACATTACATCATCCTCGAATCATCTGGTCCCAAACCTGGGAGAACTCGTGAAAACCTTGGCGCGACGAGATCCAACGCGCCGCCCGCAACGCGCCCTTGGCGAAGCCGGAGCGTCCGCGGGCGGTGTGGCTGATACGAATAGTATCTGCTTCCGAATCAAAACCAAACTCGTGCGTGCCGGGAATATAGCCAACGCGGTTGGTCGCCACATCAATGGGCCGCTCGTAACCGGACTCACGCATGACTTCGAGCAAGCGCAGCATGGTGCCCGAGGGCGCGTCTTTCTTGAACTTGTGGTGGGCTTCGTAGCCCCAGCAGTCGTAGTCTTCGGCGTGGGCGAAAGTACGGGCAGCAGCCTCGACGACGCGGTAAAAAGCGTTCACGCCGACAGAGAAATTCGCGCCGTAGATGACGCCGGCCTTGGACCTCTCGGCGAGAGCGCGAACGTCGTCGATCTCGCCGTACCAGCCGGTCGTGCCCACCGCAGTCGGGATACCCAGTTCGCACAGGCGCTGGATATTGCCGACGACAGTCGCCGGGGTTGAGAACTCGATGGCGGCGTCAACATCGGCGAAGGCCTCGGGCGTCATGCCGGCGCGATCGGCGTTGTTGTGCTCGTCGAGACGCAGCACGATTTCGCAGTTGGCCTCAGCGGCAAGACTGTCAATCATGCGGCCCATCTTGCCGTAGCCAACCAGGGCGATGCGTAGCGGCTGGTTTTGGTTGTCGGCGCTCACGCGAATACTTCCTTGTCGATATCGGAGAAGAACGCCTTGTGCAGACGGCCAACGACTTCTTCCAGGTCGTTCTCGTCGACGACGAAACTGATGTTGCGGCGGGAAGCGCCCACCGAGATCATCTCGATCAGAATGCCGTCCAACGCAGTGAAAATCTTAGCGGAAACGCCGGGGGTGTAGCGAATGCCGTCGCCGACGACACAGACGATGGCGTTGCCGTCGCGGCGCTCAACATCGGCGACACCCTTGAGCTCGGCAATGATCTCGTCGAGCCGATCTGTCCGGTCCACGGTGAGCGAAACGCTGACTTCGGATGTCGCGACCATATCGACGGGCGTCTTGAAACGCTCGAAGGCGGCGAACAAACGAGCAAGAAAACCATGGGCCATCAACATGCGCGTTGAGCGAACATCGACGATGGTGATGCCCTCTTTGTAGGCGATCGACTTGACCAGGGCATTCTGCGAGGCCTCTGCGACGATTAGAGTGCCGTCATTCTCAGGCCGTCGCGAGTTGAGCACGCGGATGGGGATGCTCTTCTCAAGTGCCGGGGCCATGGTAGCCGGATGCAACACTCTGGCGCCGAAGTAGGCGAGTTCGGAGGCTTCGCCGAAGGACATGATCTTCAAGCGATGAGCGTCGGAGACGAGAGAGGGGTCGGCGGTCATCACGCCGTCGACGTCGGTCCAGATCTGCACTTCGTCGGCACCTAGCGCGGCGCCGACGATGGACGCGCTGTAGTCGGAACCGCCACGACCGAAAGTTGTGGTAATGCCGTCGACGGTGGAAGCGATGAAGCCGCCCATGACGACAACGCTGTGCTCCATGTACGGCACGACGTGTTCGGCGAGAGCAGCGGCAGTCTCGCCAGGCAAGAGTTGAGCAGCGCCGTAGCTGGCATCGGTCTTCATCGCCGTCCGCGAGTCGATGCCGACGGCGTGGAAGCCGCGGCGAACGAACGCCTCGGCGACAATCGTGCTGGAGAGGCGTTCGCCGAAGCTGAGCAGCAGATCCATCTCGGCGGGGGTCAGGCGCTGGCCCAGCGTATAGCCGCGGAGCACCGTTTCCATGTGCTCGAAGGTCCCCTTGAGGAACGTTTCAAGACCGGCGCGCCGATCGTCGGTTGCCGCCGGGAGCGCCTCGCGGAGATGATGCTCGGCCACCTTGTTGAGTTCAGCGAGAGCGGCGGGGAGATCGCTAGCTGCGACGGCACGGGCCATGGCGACGAGCCAGTCCGTCGTTTTACCCATGGCCGACACGACCACCAGGGGCTTGCGGTCAAGCCGGCCGGCGACGATGCCTGAGATTCGTTCTAGGGCTTGGGCGCTCTCGACGGACGTACCGCCGAACTTCATCACGATCATCTAGTCCAACCAACCTTCGCTGTGCAGCAACTCAGCGTTCAAGACGGCAGCTCCGGCGGCGCCGCGAATGGTGTTGTGTCCCAGGGAGACGAATTTGTAGCCCAGGATGGGGCACTTGCGGATGCGTCCCACCGAGACGGCCATGCCATTCTCGCGCATCACGTCGCGACGCGGTTGGGGACGGTCGGGCTCTTCCATCAAGTGGACGGGACGCACTGGTGCGGTGTGCAGCTTCTTCTGCTGCGGCAGTCCGCTGAAGTTACTGAAGGCAGCCTTCATCTCGTCGATGGTTGGCTTGGCGTCAAGGTCGACGGAGATGCAGACGGTGTGGCCGTCGACGACTTGGACGCGGTTGCAGTGGGCGCTCATGGGCGCGTCGAGGACTTCGATCCCAGCGCCGGAGAACGTACCGAGGATCTTGTGAGTCTCGATCTCCATCTTTTCTTCTTCGCCGCCGATGAGCGGGATGACGTTCGCGACGATATCCATCGAGGGCAGCCCAGGGTAGCCGGCGCCGGAAATAGCCTGCATCGTCGTGGCCAGGATACGCTTGATGCCGAAGGGCATGAGCGGCGCCAGTCCCATGGTCAGAGCAATCGTAGAGCAGTTGGGATTGGTAATGATGGCGCCGGACCAGCCGCGGTTCTTGCGCTGAACCTCGATCAGGCCGAGATGATCGGGATTGATCTCGGGGACCAGCAACGGCACGTCCGGCAGCATGCGGTGGTTCTTGGAGTTAGATACGACGACGTGTCCGGCCTTGGCGAAAGCTTGCTCAATCTCGCCGGCGACGGAGGCGTCCATGGCCGAGAACATGAGCTTCGGCGCTGCGCCGGAGGGGACCGCTTCTTGCACAGTTTGGGCGGCAATGGAGACGGGAATTGGGCGGTCTTGCACCCAACTCGCGGCTTCCGCATAAGTCTTGCCGGCGGAGCGCTCGCTGGCGCCGAGCCAGGTCAGCTCAAACAGTGGGTGGCCTTGCAACTGGCAAATGAATTGCTGGCCCACCATTCCGGTGGCGCCAAGTACTCCAACTTCGATCTTGTTTGGCATAGGAATCCCCTTGCGAGCCGGGCGCTCGTCTGAAATCAGTCGAGAACGCCCGAGTCGGGTTTAGTTCTTCGTCTCCGTTTTGAGTTGCTTCACAAGCCGCACGTACAGCTCGATGGCTTCAGCGATCTGTTTCTTCGGCACGCGCTCGTCGAGCGTGTGGGCGACATGGATCGTCCCTGGGCCCAGCAGGAGAGGCTGGCCCCAGTTGGTTAGTTTCGGAATATCAGTCGTGTATTTCACAACCGACGTCTCAAATCCGTCAACGGCTTTGAGATGCACGGCCCGGCTGTAGGCGAAAACGTCGATCTCGACGCGATCGTCAAACGCTGCCCAAGCTTGCTCTTTGATGGCCGCCAGGTCCGAGACGACGCGAATCATCAGCATGGCGGAGGCCTTGTCGGGAACGACGTTGGCGGCGATGCCGCCTTCGATCGTGCCAATGTTCAGGGTCGTCTCACCGAGAATCGGGTCGCTGGGCCAGACCACGCTGCGCAACGACTGCAGATTGTCGAGGAGCTTATTGATGGCCGAATCGCCCAGTTCTTCGTAGGCCGAATGGGCGGCGGTGCCTCGAGCGGTGACCTTCAGGCCGAGTGCGCCCTTGGAACCGAGAGCCAGCAAATTTTCGGTGGGCTCGCCGTTGATCAGATAGCGGACGCCGGCGGGGGGAGTCTTATTGGCGAAGGCCGCGCCGCGGCCGTCGACCTCTTCCCCGACGACAAGCAGCAGACCGAGGTCGCGGACGCCCTCTTCAAGCAGCCGTTCGAGGGACTTGATCATGGCCGCGCAAAGTCCGTGGGTATCGCAGGCGCCGCGGCCCCAGATGAACTCGTCGTCTTCCCTCGAAGGGATGAAGGGCGGGACGGTATCCATGTGGGTTGAAAAGACGATTTCCGGTGTCCCCCACCAGGCCCAGACGTTATTACGGCCGGGTTCCACCTGAATCTTTTCGATGCGGCCGTCGAAACGCTCCGCCAGCGGACGCAGGTGATCAAAGAGCCAATCGCCGATCTGCTCTTCGTTAGGCGTGACCGAATCGATGTCGATGAGGGCCCGCGTGATTTGAAATGCGTCCATGGCGAACGGGAAGGCCCAAACTTCAAGGATATCGGACAGGCCGGAAGGGCCGCAAACGATTCGTGTTCTTAAAAGGTTCGGAAACCGGCGCAGTTCAATACACTCTCTTGAGGAGTGGCCGACAATCTTCGAGATTCGCGCTGGGGCGGGCGGCGGCTAACTGGGGCGATTGCGCTTCTGGCTGCGGCGGGCTTGATGGCAGGCGTCTATTGGCCCCGCCGGGAGGTCGCCGCGACGCCCAAAGAGCTGGCGATGGGGTGGCGACCGATCCTGTCTCAATCAGGACGCGGAACTGCGCAGACGGAGTCGTTCCAGATCGACACGGGCCAGTTTCGTATTAAGTGGACCACCTCAGCGCAAAGGGATGCGATTTCCCGATCAAGCGAATTCCGAGTGGGGGTTCACAGCGCCGTCAGCGGAAGATTGATGCATATCGCTATCGACACCCAGGGCGCCGGCGAGGGCATCGCTTACGTGGCCGAAGAGCCGCGGCCGTTTTTCCTTTCCATCGAATCGTCAGGCCTTAACTGGTCGGTGCAGGTTGAGGAAGGCGTCCTGGGCGAACGTGAACGGAATGTACCGAACCCTACCCATAGGTAGTTGAGCCGCAGAGCCTGAGACGCTATGATACTGGCGCCTTCTCAATCTTCTGACATAACAACGGTCGTCGAGGTGCATTCATGTCCGACGTTCACGATCCGCAAACAAGACCCAGCCTATCGAGGCGGGACCTGATTAAAGGGGTGATTGCCGCCGGCGCGGTCTCATCGACCGGCTATCTTTTCCGCGGGTCGATCGCGCAGGTCTTCGCGCAGGCTCCGGGGTCGGTCGAAAGGCTGCTCACGCTGGACGTGAATGGCCAGCAACGGCGCGTCGACGTCATGAAGCAGGAAACGCTAGCGATGACCCTGCGCTACAAGCTGGGTCTGACCGGCACGAAGCTGGGCTGTGACCGCGGCGAATGTGGTGCCTGCTCCGTGCTGATTGACGATGTGCCGCATTATTCCTGTTCGGTGCTGACCCATAGTACGCGCGGCAAGAAGATTCAGACGGTGGAAGGGCTGGCGAGCCCCGCTGGAAAGCTGCATCCGGTACAACAGGCGGTTGTCGAAGAACAGGGATTCCAATGTGCGTTCTGCATGTCGGGTTTCCTCATGGCGACGGTTGGATTTCTCAAGACGAATCCCAATCCCACGCGCCAGGAGTTGGCGCACGGCATTTCCGGAAACCTGTGTCGCTGCCAGGATTACGACAAGATTTTGACTTCGCTGATGCGCGGAGCCGAATTGTCTCGGGAGGCAAACAATGCCTGAATTCACGAGTTCCGAAGAAAGGATGCTACTGGTGACCGCCGATACGCCCCCGGTGAAAGGGAGGCTGGTGGGGCAGAATTACTCCACGCCGGACTTGGTCGCCAAGGTCACTGGCAAGTCGAAGTACGCCGAAGATTTCCGCGCGGACGGCATGCTGTTCGCGAAGATGCTGCTGAGCCCGTATCCGCACGCTCGCGTGGTGAAAATCGACGCCGAAGAGGCGCTGGCCATGCCTGGCGTGAAGGGCATGGTCACCAAGGAAGACCTGCCGGGCGCGGCGGACTATATCACCGACCTGGGCGAGACGATCAAGGCCAATCCGCGCGCTGATGTTGGGCTGACGATGGAGCCTCTGTTCCAAGGCGAGCCGATCCTCGCCGTGGCGGCGGTGGACGAACTGACTGCCGCCGAGGCGATCGAGAAGATTCACGTCACCTACGAGCGACTGCCTTTCGTCGTGGATGCCTTTGCCAGCCTGCGGCCCGACGGCCCCAATGCACGCACCGACGGAAATACCTGGATGCGTCCGGAACCCCCGGCGCCGAAGGAGGGCGAGCCGCCCGCGCCTCCGCCGCCTTTGGACGTCTTTGAGGTCAAGTGGACCGAGGAAGACTTCGCAGGCTACGAAGACGGCAAGATGCCGATGGGCAAGCCCACCGAAGAGTGGAGCTACGGCGACATCGAGGAAGGCTTCAAGAAAGCGGCGTTGGTCCTCGATGAAACGTTCATCACCCCAGATTCCAGCCACCAAGCGCTGGAGCCGCGCACCGGCATGGCCTACTGGCAGGGCGGCAAGCTATTCATCCACGTCGGCTCGCAAAGCACGATCCAAACCGTACCCGCGATCGCCCGCTGGATGCACATGGATCCGGAAGACATCGTCGTGATCAGCGAATACACGGGCGGCGGGTTCGGCGCGAAGATTACCGCCAGCGTCCATGTGATGGTTCCGGCGATTCTGGCGAAGAAATGCAACGCGCCGGTAATGCTGCGCATGTCCCGCGAAGATGAGCATTACATCGGCGGGGCGCGTCCGAGTGCAACCGGACGGATCAAGTGCGGATTCGCCGCCGACGGCCGGATCACCGCGTTAGACATGTACGTGGTGAGCGACAACGGCCCCTACGATCAGCGGGGCGACGGCAACATGGCCGGGAACGTCGTGTCCTTGCTCTATCAGCCGCCTGCGATGCGCTGGCGGGGGATTACGGTTTTAACCAATACGCCTCCGCGTGCAGCACAGAGTTCACCGGGCGGCATGCAGGGAATCGGCTTGATGGAGCCGCTGCTGTCCAAGGCAGCCCGTCACCTGAACATCGATCATGTGGAGATTCACAAGATCAATGCCCCCGAGGGCAAAGCGGAACTCGGTGCGGCGGGCCGCGGCGGCCAGCGGAGCTATACGACGAGTTGCTTCATGAAGGAAGCGCTCGAACGCGGCGCGGAGATGTTCCGTTGGACGGAACGCGCCGCTGCGAGCGGACAGCGTATCGGCTCGAAGGTTCGCGGCGTGGGCGTCGCGAGCAGCACGTTTGTCGGCGGTTCGCGGGGCTTTGACGGCCTGTTCGTGATCAAGCCGGACGGGAAGATGTACATCCAGACGGGCATCGGCAACCTAGGCACGGAGAACTTTAGCGACGCCCAACGCGTTGCTGCCGAAATGCTGGGCGTTCCCTGGGAAAAGGTGGTGCTGACTTGGGGCAGCACCAACAAGAACCTGCCCTGGAGTTGTCCTTCGGGCGGCAGCCAGACGACGCACGCGATGACCCGAGCCGCTCACGCGGCAGCAACGGACGCCATCAAGAAGCTGCAAGAGATTGCCGCGAAGAGTCTTGGCGGCCGGGCTGAAGATTACGCTGTGGGCGGTGAGCGCGTCTATCGCCGGGGCGGCGGCGCGGGAATGAGCTTGGCTCAGGCCGCACAACGGGCCATCGACATGGGAGGCCGCTACGACGGGCACGAAACGCCCGAAGACATTAACAAGATGACGACCGCCTCGGCCAAGAACCTAGCTGGCCAAGGGTTGATGGGCATCGCGCGCGACAACTATGACCAAGACGGCAGGGCCTTTTCTTTTGTGGCCTCATTCGCCGAGGTAGAAATCGACGTCGAAACCGGGTCGTATCAGATCACCGACTTTCTCGCCGTGGCCGATGTTGGCACGGTCATTCATCCGAAAGCGTTGGGCGGCCAGATTTTGGGGCGCTCGATGCTGGGCATCGGGCACGCGCTCTCGCAGAAGTGGGTTTATGACCAGCACTTGGGCTGGGCCTTGGCCAAGCGCTTCTATCAGAACCGCCCGCCGACTATTTTGGACGCTCCAACCAACATGCAATGGGCGGCGTTGAATATCCCCGATCCCGAGACGCCGGTAGGCGCCCGCGGAATTGGCGAGCCTCCCGTAGGCGGAGGGTGCGCATCGATTCTCAACGCCATCTCCGACGCGCTGGGAGATGAGATCTTCCGCCGCGCGCCGGTGACGTTGGACGTGATTCTGACTTCGCTCGAAGCCGGAAAACCTGTTACCGAGCCGTTGACGGCTCACATTTAGTCCGGCCCAAGTAGACCAGGAGAACGACCATGGCTGTATTTCGTGATGTCATGCCGGCCTTTGAGCTTTTCCAACCGGCTACTGCCGACGACGCGGTGGCGTTGTTGGCCGAGCACGGCGCGGACGCTTGGGTAATGGCTGGGGGGCAGGATAGCTTCGATTGGCTGAAGGATCGCATCAAACGTCCGAAAGTGGTCATCGATCTCAGCCAAGTGAGCGGGATGACCGGCGTGCGCGACCTGGACGGCGGCGTTGAGATCGGTGCCATGACCACGCTGACCGAGCTGGTCGGCGATCCGCTGGTTCGCGAACGATTCCCGATGTTGAGCGAGGCAGCCGGGCTGGTCGCTTCGCCGCAGATCCGTAACCAAGGCACAATCGGCGGCAACGTCTCGCAGGACACGCGTTGCTGGTACTACCGCAGTGGTTTCCCTTGCTACCGCGCGGGCGGGAACATCTGTTACGCGGACACGCCGACTGCCATCAATCGCGAGCATGCCATCTTAGGCGCTGACCGTTGCGTCGCGGTGAGCCCATCCGACACCGCACCGGTCATGGTCGCACTGGACGCCCAGATGGTGATCCGCAATTCGAGCGGAGAGCGCGTGGTGAACGCCGAAGACTACTTCATCGGACCGGGAATCGACATCACCCGGATGAACGTGTTGCAGCCCGGCGAATTGCTCACGGCGATTCGCATCCCCTCCACGTGGGCCGGCGCCGAGCATTACTTCGAGAAGGTCCGCGACCGTCCAGTGTGGGATTTTCCGCTGGTCAATATCGCCTCCGTTAAGGTCGTCAGCGGCGGCACGATCGAACGCATCCGAATCGCGCTGAACGGCGTGGCCGCGCACCCTTGGCGGCTAACCCGGGTCGAGGCCGCGATCACCGGCAAGCCTGCCGACGAAAGCACCGCGGAGATGGCCGGAGCGATGGCCATCGAGGGCGCTTTCCCCTTGCGCTACAACGGCTACAAGGTTCCTTTGATGCGCAACTTGGTGAAGCGCGCGATCCGCGGCGTACAGGAGGCCTAAGGTGGAACTGATTCAATGGGCAACGAGTCCGTGGGGACAGGAAGTTCCCATCCACATCGGCTGGGTGCTGATCTGGGTCTTCGCAATCGGCGGTGCGGTCTTCTTGGCCAGCCACGCGATTTGGGTAGGCTTCTTCGCTAAGGAAGAGGAGTTCGTCGAGCCCAAGGTTCCGCCGGGCTTCGAGGCGAGCCTGCCAGCGAAGGTGAAGAAGCACTCGCTGACGGCGCGGGTCTTTCACTGGATCATGGCTGTCTCGATGTTGGCGCTGCTGTTCACCGCGTTTCTGCCCAAGGTGGGCGTGAAGTTCGCCTGGGTCGAGTGGCACTGGATCGCCGGAATCGTGTTGATCGTTTCGATCCTGTTTCACATCATCCACGCATCGTTCTTTATGGACTTCTGGGCGATTTGGCCGGATAAAACGGACATCGCGGACGCCAAGAACAGGGCCAAACTGATGATGGGCCAATCGGCCCCGCTGCCGCACAAATTCGCCAAGTACCCGTTCGAGAACAAGATGTTCCACATGGCCGTGATGCTTGCCGGGCTGGCTGTGATCGCCACGGGGTTCTTTATGCTCTACCGGGTGCGGACGCCGTTCTTCGAGCGCAACCCGTACCTGTTCGCTGACGCGACTTGGGGCTGGATGTACGTGCTGCATGGTCTGGCGGGCGTCGGCTTCATCGCCATGGTGATGGCCCATATCTACTTCGCCATCCGGCCGGAGAAGTTGGAGATGACCAAGTCGATGTTCTTCGGCACGGTCAGCCGCGAGCACTACCTGGACCACCACGATCCGGAGCGTTGGCCGGTTGAGCAGACGAGACTTCTTCGGCTGCGGGCTCGGCGGCAGGCGATTAAGCGCGGCAACCGTAGTAACCTGTTGCGATGCTCGTAGACCTCAGAGACCGCTGCAATACCGTTGAGGAGTGCTACGAGTTCATGCTGGCTTACGCCGCGCAGGGCTTGGCGGCGGATGCGGGCACGGACAAGGGCAGCCAACTGCGCAACCTGCTGGGGCGCGCCGTAGAGGCGCTGCACGGACTGCCGGACGCCTACGAGTCGGCCATCAGCAAGGACGGCCTGGAGCCTGCCGAAAAGCATCGCGCTTTTCTGAAGGTGCTGGAGATGGATTCGCGCCACGCGCTGGCCGCGATGGAACTGGTCCTGGCTCAGCCGGTGATCAGCTCGCAGCTGATCGACAACCTCAACGCCTCGATTCATCTGCGATCCCTGCTGACGGATTTGTTCTTGGTGGACGAGGTCGCCAAGGTCAGCCGATCATTGGGCGCTTAAGACAGGACTGGGCAATCAGCCCAGTGAAGGCAGTCACGGGGTTGCCGTCAATTCCCGATTGGGCGGCTTCGACTAGATTGCGTCTACTATTCCCTCACGAGTTCGCCGATTGCCTTGAGCTTCCTGAGCAACTCGGGCAACAAGTCCAGGTGCAAAGCGTTGGCCCCGTCAGAGAGCGCATTCTTAGGGTCGTCGTGAACTTCGAAGAACAGGCCGTCGACGCCTGCGGCAGCCCCCGCGCGTGCCAGGGTCTCAATGAATTGAGGCTGGCCGCCGCTGGCCCCTCCGGCGGCGCCGGGGAGTTGCAGGCTGTGGGTGACGTCGAGGACGACGGGATGCCCGAGGTCCTGCATCATCTTGAGGCCGCGGAAGTCGACGACCAAGTTTTGGTAGCCGAAGCTGGCGCCGCGTTCGGTGAGGATGATGCGCGTGTTGCCGGCCGAGGCAATCTTGTCGGCGGCGTAGCGCATGTCCCAGGGGGCCAGGAATTGACCCTTTTTTACATTGATCACACGGTCTGTGCGGCCGGCCTCGACCAATAGGTCGGTTTGGCGGCAGAGGAAGGCCGGGATCTGCAAGATGTCGCAGACCTCGGCGGCCGGGCCAACCTGGCCAGGCTCATGGATGTCGGTCAACACCGGCAAACCGGTCTCCTGCTTGACCAACTGCAGTATTCTCAGGCCTTCTTTGAGCCCCGGGCCGCGGTAGGACGTGACGCTGGTGCGGTTAGCCTTGTCAAAGGAGGCCTTGAAGACTCCGGAAAGGCCGCTGCCGTTTAAGGCGGCCTTGACGCGCCGGGCCATCGACAGCGCATGCTCCTCGGACTCAATAACGCAGGGTCCGCAGATGAGAAAAAGATCGCGGCCCAAGCCGGCTTCGAAGGTTCCAACAGAGATGGGGTTCATGACTCTAGACTGTTCATCCTATTGTCGAACAGGCTGAAGGACGACCATAGTATCTAGAACACTACAGGAAACTCACGTATTCGGACCTGGAGCCCTTGACCCTGCGCCGCCTGGATGATGTTATGAGTAGTAGACACGTCTTGCGGCCAGGCCGTTGGGGCAATAACGGCTGGGGGAAGGACCGCAAAACTCGCCATGGCGAAGCAGATCGACTGGCCGGCTGACATGAACCTGGCCTTTGTTGAAGGCCTTTACTCGGATTACGAGCGCGATCCGGCGTCCGTTCCCAGCGAGTGGCGGGAATACTTCAAACAGGTCGCCCCCAAGACTTCGGCGAAAGGCAACGGCCACCTGCTGCCCTCCACGTACCGTCCGCCCGCAGCGTCCGAAATAGCGGTTCAGACTGCTCCGAGACCGATGACGAACGGAGCGGCGGCCAACTCCGTCGGGCTCCAGGATCGCGTCGATAAGGTCGTCCGGGCCTACCGCGTGCGCGGTCACATGATCGCCCGCATGGATCCGCTGGGATTGCCGCGGTCTTCCCCGCCCGAGTTGGACCCGTCTTATTACGGGATTTGGGAACCGGACTTGGATCAGCCGATTTCCGCCGATACGCTCTCTGGCTGTCGTGCGGATACGCCCCGCAAGGTCATTGAGCGCCTTCGTGAAACCTATTGCCGATCGATCGGCGTGCAGTTCATGCACATCGACGACTTGACTGAGCGCGAGTGGCTGCAGAAGCGCATGGAAGGGTCGGGAAACCGGCTGCAGTTGAGCCGCGGCAGGCAGTTGCGTATTCTGACCCGGCTGACTGACGCGGTGATCTTCGAGGAGTTTATCCAGAAGAAATTCGTCGGGGCCAAAAGCTTTTCGATCGAGGGTTGCGAGACGCTCATCCCGCTGCTCGATTTGACGATTGAACGAGCCGGTGACACGGGCATCAACGACATCATCATTGGCATGGCCCACCGCGGCCGGCTCAACGTTCTCTCGAACATCATGGGCAAGAATGCCCAGCAGATTTTCCGCGAGTTCGCGGACGTGGATTCACACCTGTACGAGGGACGCGGCGACGTGAAGTACCACTTGGGCTTTTCGAGCACTTGGAAGACCTCGAAAGGCAACGGAGTCCACCTGTCGTTGTGCTTTAACCCGAGCCACTTGGAGTTTGTGAACCCAGTGGCGGTCGGGCGACTCAGGGCGCGTCAGGATCGGGCGCACGACACACAGCGGCGTCGTGGAATGGCGATCTTGATTCACGGCGATGCGGCCTTCGCGGGCGAAGGCGTGGTGCAAGAGACGCTCAACATGAGCGAGTTGCCGGGCTATACGGTGGGCGGCACGATTCATGTGATCGTGAACAACCAGATTGGTTTCACGACGCCGCCGGAGCAGGGCCGCTCAGCGATCTATGCGTCGGGTCTGGGCAAGATGCTGCAGATCCCGATCTTCCACGTGAACGGCGAAGATCCGGAGGCCGTTTCGCAGGTGATTCGCCTGGCGATGGACTTCCGCAATACGTTCAAGCGCGACATCGTCATCGACATGTACGGTTATCGCCGCCGCGGCCATAACGAGGGCGACGAGCCGTCGTTCACGCAACCGCTGCTGTACAAGGCCATCGCCAAGCGCAAGCCGGTTCGCGAGGCTTACCTGGAGCACTTACTGGCCCAGGGCGGAGTCAAGGCGGAAGAAGCCGAGGCGATCGCCGAGCAACGCAAGGAGCACTTGGAAGCGGAGCTCTCCGCCGCCCGCAGCGAGGATTTCATCCATACGGTGGACGGTATGCGCGGGGTTTGGGCCAGCATCAAGGGCGGCCCGGAAGACCAGATGGAGCCGGCGGATACGTCCGTGGAGCGCGAGCGACTGACGGCGATTCTGGAAAAGCTAAGCAAGACGCCGCAAGAGTTCCATCCGGACTCGCGTATCGCGCGGATGTTGGAACAACGTCATGCGATGGCGCAGGGCGAACGGCAGCTCGACTGGTCGGCCGGCGAAGCTTTGGCCCTCGGATCGCTCTTGGTTGAGGGCTACCGGGTCCGCCTTTCGGGCCAAGACAGCGAACGGGGCACGTTTAGCCACCGTCATGCCGTATTGCGCGACGTGGAGTTCGGGCACTCATACGTGCCATTGCGCCACTTGTCGCCCAAGCAGGGCGTCCTGGATATACACAACAGCCCGTTATCCGAAGCTGGCGTCCTCGGCTTTGACTACGGCTACTCGCTCGAGTGGCCCGACGGGCTGATCTGCTGGGAGGCTCAGTTCGGGGACTTCGTCAACACGGCGCAGGTCATTATCGATCAGTTCATTTCTAGCGCGGAAGACAAGTGGCAAAGGCTGAGTGGCCTGGTGATGCTTTTGCCGCACGGCTTTGAAGGCCAAGGGCCGGAGCACTCGAGCGCGCGGCTGGAGCGATTCTTGCAGTTGTGCGCCGAGGACAACATGCAGGTCGTCTACCCGACGACGCCGGCCCAGTTCTTCCACGTATTGCGGCGCCAGGTAGTAAGACCCTGGCGCAAACCGATGGTCATCATGACGCCGAAGAGCTTGCTGCGTCATCCGGAAGTGGTTTCTCCACTGGAAGAGTTGACGGACGGAAGTTTCCAGAAGATTTTGGCGGATGACTTGCCGGACGCGTCCAAGGTCAAGCGCTTGCTTTGCTGCTCCGGCAAAGTGTACTACGACCTGAAGAAGGGCCGTCAGGAAGCGGGACGCGACGATGTGGCGATCCTGCGGTTCGAGCAGCTCTATCCGCTGCTGGAGAGCGAGATTGAAGCCGCGCTGGCGCCCTACAAACCGGAATTGCCGGTTGTGTGGGTGCAAGAAGAGCCGGAGAATATGGGCTCGTGGGGTTACTTGCGGCTGCGGTTCGGCTGTAAGATGGCGGGTCGCGGCCTGAAGGTTGTAGCGCGCGCTGCTTCGGCCAGCCCAGCGACCGGTTCGGCCAGCGCGCACCGGCTTGAGCAGCAACAAGTGGTCGATCGGGCCCTAGGCGCGGACAACTAGACGTCATCGTGCGAGACGAGAAGGATTCCTTCTAGAACATGCCTGTTGAATTGAAAGTTCCCCAATCGGGTGAATCCATCACCGAAGTCCAGATCGGCGAATGGCGAAAAAGCGCCGGCGATTATGTCGAGTTGGACGAAGTGCTCGTCGAGATCGAGACTGACAAGGCATCGATGGAACTGCCCGCACCAGTAAGCGGGACGCTGACGAAAATACTGAAGGGCAACGGCGCGGAAGCGGCAGTCGGCGACGTCATCGCCTTGATCGAAGAAGGCAAGGCTCCGGCTAGCAAGGCGGCCAAGACGGTCGAAAAGCCCGCTGCGGCGGAACCGACTAAGAATGAAGCGGCGCCGGCGGCCAAACCGGCGGCAGCGGCCAAGACGGAATCGAAGCCGGAGACGGACGCCAAAGTGATGCCGTCGGCTCAACGGATCTTGAGCCAAGCCGGCATCGAGGCGGCGACGGTGGAAGGCACCGGCCCCGGTGGCCGAATCACCAAGGACGACGCTCAACAGGCGGCAGCGGCGCCTGCTGCGGCGCCCGAGGAGGCTCCGGCTCCCGTGGTCGCGCCCAAGCCGCCAGTCGCGCCGCCAACGGCCGTGTCCTCGCCGGGCCGCGAAGAAGAAGTCGTCCCGATGACGCCGATGCGCAAGGTCATCGCGCGAAATCTGGTCAGCGCCCAGCAAACGGCAGCGCTGCTGACAACCTTTAACGAGGTCGACATGACGACCGTGATGGGGCTGCGGTCGCGCTGGAAGGAAGCCTTCTTGGAGAAGACCGGCGTCAAGTTGGGATTCATGTCGTTCTTTGTGAAAGCGGTGGTCGAGGCGCTCAAGGAATGCCCTGGCGTCAACGCGCGCATCGAAGGCACGCACATCATCTATCGCAGATACTTCGACGTGGGCATTGCCGTCGGCGGCGGACGTGGACTGGTTGTGCCGATCTTGCGCAATGCCGAGAACCTGAGCTTCGCGGACATCGAGAAGAAGATCGGCGATTTCGCCAAGCGTGCTCAAGCGAACAAGATTGACCTTTCGGAACTGCAAGGCGGGACGTTTACCATCTCAAACGGCGGCATCTACGGGTCGATGCTTTCGACGCCCATCGTCAATCCGCCGCAGAGCGGCATCCTGGGACTGCATGCCATCCAAGAGCGCGCCGTCGTGATGAACGGCGAGATTGTGGCGCGACCGATGATGTATGTAGCCTTGACCTACGATCACCGAATCGTCGACGGCCGTGAAGCTGTCACATTCTTGAAACGCATCAAGGATGTGATCGAGAACCCGGAAAGAATTTTCCTCGAGATTTAGTTGCGAACGAAGGCGGTTCGAGGGCACCTCTCGCGGGGCCTGCCGAGGCGCGTTCGATGGATGAGACCATGACTCAACACGACTTGATCGTTATCGGCGCCGGCCCTGGGGGCTATGTCGCGGCCATTCGCGGCGCTCAGTTGGGGCTGAACGTAGCCTGCATCGAGAAGGAACCGGCGCTGGGCGGAACCTGTTTGCGCGTGGGCTGCATTCCCTCGAAAGCGTTGTTGGAATCGAGCGAACTGTTCGCCGAGGCGAGCGGCAAGGGACTCTCCGAGCACGGCATGGTAATCGGCTCGGTGAAGCTCGACTTGGCCAAGATGCTGGCGCGCAAGGATTCGGTCGTCAAGGGGTTGACTCAGGGAGTGGCGGGGCTGTTCAAGAAGAACAAGATCACTCGCTACGAGGGCACGGCTCGCATGCTGGGCGGCGGCAAGGTCAGCGTCGAGACGAAGGGCGGCCTGCAAGAGCTTGAAGCCAAGAACATCATCATCGCCACCGGCAGCAAGGTAGCTACGCTGCCTGGCGTCGAGTTGGATGGCGACCGCATCGGAACCTCGACCGAGGCGCTGGACTACCCGACCGTACCTAAGCACTTGGTGGTAATCGGGGCCGGCTATATCGGACTCGAACTGGGTTCGGTGTGGAAGCGTTTAGGCTCGAAGGTCACCGTCGTCGAGTACTTGGATCGGATCCTGCCCGGCATGGATTCCGAAGTAGCCAAAACTGCCCAGAAGATCCTTGCAAAGCAGGGGCTGGAGTTCCGCTTGGGGGCCAAGGTCAAGAGCGCCAAGCTCAAGGGTAAGACGAAGTGCGTGGTCGAGATCGACGGCCAGGACGCGATCGAATGTGACCGCGTGCTGCTTGCCGTGGGGCGCAAGCCAAATACGGACGATCTGGACCTTGAGGCCGCAGGCATCGCTCTCGACGAGCGCGGCCGCGTGCCGGTGGGTGATCACTTCGAGACGGCGGTCGAGGGCGTTTACGCCATCGGCGACGTGATTCGCGGCGCGATGCTGGCACACAAGGCCGAGGAAGAGGGTGTCGCTTGCGCCGAATACATCGTGACCGGCTACGGTCACGTCAACTACGATGCGATTCCGGGCGTGGCCTACACGCACCCGGAGATCGCCTCCGTCGGCAAGACCGAAGAGCAACTGCAAGAAGCCGGCATCGAATATCGCAAGGGCAAGTTCCCCTTCCTAGCGAACGGGCGGGCGAAGGCGCTGAATCAGACCGACGGCTTCGTGAAAATCTTGGCCGACAAGGAAACGGACCGCGTATTAGGCGTGCACATCATCGGGCCGCGCGCGGGCGATCTGATCGCCGAGGCCGCGGTGGCCATCGAGTTCGGCGCATCGAGCGAGGACATCGCTCGCTCAAGCCATGCGCATCCGACTCTGGCTGAAGTCGTCAAAGAGGCGGCCTTTGCCGTCGACGACCGCGCCATCCACATCTAACGCGTCGGGCGAGGCTTGGCGACGGCGGCGGCAGGGTCGTGGGCGGCATTCTGCGGGCGGATTCTCCAAACTTCGCGAACTTTCTCAAAGTTATCGCTATAGGCTTGGCGTAGTGCCGCGGGTGCCATGTAACTGGCGGCACGGGCGCCGTGGAGAACCAGCGGAGCTAGGTTCGATTCGGCCACGGCGCGGTCGACGCCGGCGATCGGCACAAAGGCCACCAAACCGAGCAGCAGAACCGTAGCGGCGATCCAGCCGCGGATAAGACCGAAGCCTCCCCCCAGTAGACGATCGAACCACCGCAGTCCGGTCGCTCCCCAAAACTTATCCAGAATCCAGGCGAGCACTGAGCCGGCCAGCATACAGCCAAAGAGGATTCCGAGGAATGCGGAAAACTTAGCCACGGCCGGGCTCGTGATGAAGGCGAGTTGCGGGGCCAAGGTGTCGTAAAACCACAGAGCGCCCATCACTCCCACAACCAGGGCGATGATGCGGACAATCTCGCGAGTGAGTCCGTTGCGCAGAGCGGCAATGCCCGAGAAGAGAAGGATCGCGCCGAGGACGATATCGAGCCAGTTCAAAAAGCGGTCTACCTCTTCACGAAAAGTATACGAAAGGCCTGGAACTGGGAGCTCGGGTGGTCTATTTCAGGAAGACTCCCAGGTTGACGAGTACTATGGTACGCCACAAGCTAGTACTGCAGTTTCTTGGGACCTACCCCCAATCCGTTTGACCGGAGGATGACAAGAATCATGAGCGTATCGTTATTACTATTTGTCGTCGCTATCGCGGCGCCGATTGTTGTGTTTGCCGACTCGGCACTGCAGTGGAGTCTGCGCCTCATTTTGGATGAGGGTTTGGACTACCCTCGCGCCAAGGCTGAAGTTGCAGAAAGGGCTGCGCCAGAAAGCTCTCCCGCCTCGCAGACAGCCCAAGCGGCCTAGCTACTGAATCGCTTCGGGGTGGGTACGATTGGCGTCGAATTTGATTTCGCCAAAGGCCTGCTCGTATTGCTTGAGGTTTTCGGTGAGCACCGTGTGCAGCGCCTTGGCCTGCTGCGGGCTCAAGTAAATACCCTGGGAGACGTTCAGTTCGACTTGCTCGGGCGTCTGCGCGCCGATCTTGCCGAACTGCAAGAAGAAGTCCCAGAAGCTGACTCGCACCTGAACGCTATTGGCATAGCCCTCTTGATAGTCGGGATCCTTAACGATTCTGACCTGCGGATTGGGGTGCATCCCACCATGCTCGGATGGCAGCGATCACGCCGTCAAGCGGGCTCGGCTTGCGATTCCGCGGGTCTTCCCCGACAGTTGCCGGTTGAATTGGAGAGTCGTTCTCGCCTACTGTAGCGGTTTCGCCTGTTGCCGCCATCTTCGGCGCGGGGAAACACCGCTCGACGATGCGTCAAACTCCCGATTGGCTCCCCTATTTCGCCCCGATGATCGCCTTCGCCCTGGTATTGCAGGCGGGCGAGTACGTTCCGGCGTCTGCGGCTCTGGGATTAATGGCAGCGAGAGTGCTGGCGCCGCTGACTGTTTTCGTCTACTTCCTGCGTCTGGGCAGCTACCCGGAACTCAAGGGATTTTCGCTCACAGGTTGGAATCTGGCGGACATCGCGGTCGGGTTGGGCGTAGCCGCGTTATGGATAACGCCCTATGTGTTGTGGCCTGGCCTACAGCCCGAGGACCCTGGCGTCGCGTTCGACGCCGGAGTCGCGGGCGAAGGACTGCGGACGACGATGCTGGCGTTGCGGTTCGCGGGGTTCGCTCTGGTCACGCCATTCATCGAAGAACTGCTGGTTCGCAGCTACTTGCTGCGTGAGGCGGAAGTCTACAATTCAGACCAAAGCTTCCGGTCGATACCGGTCGGCAAGTTTGCCTGGACGGGTTTTGTGGTGACGCTGGCCTGGTTCACCTTTACGCACCTGCAGTGGGAGTGGCCGGTTGCCGCGGCGACAGGCGTGATTTACAACGTCTGGCTCTATCGGCGGCGCCACATGGGAGCACTGATCTTAACCCACGCCGTGACCAACGCAGCCCTGTTTGCCGCCGTCGTTTGGGCCGACGGGACAGGGCGCGATTGGTGGTTTTTCCTTTAACCGAAAGGCTAGTCGCCCGACGTCATCGGCTGGAGTTCCGGGCTCGCTCCAGAGAGACGGCTCGCTTCGCGGACACGCTCGGCGCGGCCCTCTAGGGTGTAGTAGATCACTGGAATAAATACCAAGGTGATCAGTGTTGACGCCGTCAGTCCACCGATGATCACTCGAGCCATGGGCGCCTGCAACTCGCCGCCTTCGCCAATGCCCAGGGACATCGGGATCAAACCGAGCACGGTCGTGATCGTGGTCATCAGAATCGGGCGCAGACGGCGGATGCCAGCCGTAACGACCGCCTCACGGAGCCGCATGCCGTGCTCGTGAATCAGCTGGTTGGCATAGTCAATCAGCACGATGGCGTTGTTGACGACAATGCCGACCAGGATGATTACCCCGAGAAAACCTTGCATGTTGAAGGTCGTGTCGGTCAAGAACAACGTAACCGATACGCCGATGAACGCCAAAGGGATGGAGAACAGAATGATGAAGGGATCACGCAGGGATTCGAACTGCGCGGCCATCACCATATAGACCAGCACTAGCGCCAGAATTGCGGCGAACGTCATCGCTTGAAACGCTTCTTGCTGTTCCTCGTATTCGCCGCCGAAAACGAACTCGTAGCCGCGGGGACGAGGGATGTCCTGGAGCTTGGCCCGCACGTCGTTGACGATGGAGCCCAGGTCGCGACCGGCGATCGTGCCGGCGACCTGCACCATGCGCTCCTGGTCCTTGCGCATGATCTCGATCGGGCCCTCTTGGCGCGCGGTGCGAACCAGTGTCTGCGCGAGAACGCTCTCGCCGTTCGGCAGACTGATCGGAATTTCGCCGACCTGCGAAACATCGAGGCGGTCTTGTTCGCGCAAGCGAACGATGATGTCGTACTCATCGCCGTCTTGGCGGAACATCGAAGCGCGGGATCCGCCGATGGCCGTCTCCAAGGCGCGCGCCACGGTGGAAATGGGCAGGCCCATGCTGCTGGCCTTGGCGCGATCGACGCGGACAACCATTTCCGGAGTGCCCGGCTGGCGCATGATCTGAGCCATGGGGACGCCGGGGGTAGTCATCATGGCGTTTCTGACCTGGACGGCCAGTTCATCCACAATCACCGGATTGTGTCCGCGAACTTCGACGCTGAGCCGATCGTCTTCGCCTTGGCCGCGTCGGCTGAAGCTGCTGCCCTGAACACGGGTACGGACGAGTACGCCCGGTTGGACCTGAACCAAAGTGCGAATTTTCGCAGCGATGTCATTGGCGGTCATGTCCCGCTCTGAAGCCGGGACGAGGTCAATGCGCATCTGTCCGGTATTAGTGCCGCTGTAGCGGAATCCTCCGCCGTTATTGCCGGATTCCGTCATGACGTACTTCGCTTCAGGAATGTTCGTGCGGATGTCCTTGGTGAGCCGCTGCATAAAGGCATCGGTGATGTCGACCCGCGTTCCCGGTTCGAGTTCCACCGTGACCCGAATCTGTCCTTCATCGACTTCCGGCTGCAGTTCAACGCCGATGAACTGCATGATGTAGGCCGAGCCGGCCATCAAAGCCACCGCAGCTCCGACGACAAGCATTCGGTTATTGAGAGACCAGTCGAGGGCACGGCCGTAGGATGCCGCCATCCGATCTTGTACGTCACCTAACCAGCCGATCAGACCGCCCTTGCGGGGCCCGGTTGCGCCAGATCCGCGTAGCACACGGGCGCACAAGGTGGGAACGACGGTAAGGGAGACGACCAACGAGCAGAGCAAAGCGAACGAGACGACCCAGGCCAACTGCTGGAAGGTCTGCGCAGAGATGCCGCCCATGAATAAAACGGGCACAAACACCGCGATGGTGGTCATGGTCGAAGCGGTAATAGCCATCCCGACTTCGCGGCTCCCCACGACCGCGGCGTCCAGCATGGACTTGCCTTCCTCGCGATGCCGGAAGATATTCTCCAACACCACGATTGAGTTGTCGACCAACATGCCGACTCCTAAGGCCAAACCGCCGAAACTGACCGTGTTCAGCGTAAAGCCATTGAAGTACATCAAGGCGAACGTGGAGATCACCGAGATGGGGATCGCCACCCCGATGATCAGCGTGGCCGTGAAACTCCGTAAGAAGAACAGGAGCACGCCGACAGCCAAGATGCTGCCTGCCAATGTGGAGGTTTGTACGTTATTGATCGAGGCTCGGATGAATGTCGCCGAATCCCAGGTCGTCTCGGCGGTAATGCTCTTGTAGTCCTGGCTAATCATGGCCATCTCTTTCTGGACCGCGTCCGAGACCTTGACCGTATTGGCGCCCGATTGCTTGTAGATGAACATGCGGATCGCAGGCTCACCGTTGACCGAGAGGATGTAGCGAATCTCTTCATGTCCGTCAGTGACGGTAGCGATATCCCGAACGTGGACCGGTACGCCGTTGCGATTGGCGATACCCACGTTGAGAATGTCGTCGAGGTTCGTAAACTCGCCTTCGCTGCGCAGCAGGACTTCGTAGCGGCCTTCGCGCACCGGGCCGACCGGCGTGTTTTGGTTCTCTTGAGTGAGCCGTTGGACGACGTCGGAGACTGACAGATTCAGCGCCCGCAGCTTCTCCAAGTTCAACTCGACTTGGATTTGACGGCGAAGGCCGCCGGAAATCCTAGCCTGGGCGACTCCTGGTACGCGCTCGATGCGGAATTGCAGACTGCGTTCAGCGAAGTGCCGCAATTCTCTCGCATCCATTTGGTCGGAGCGGACCGAAATGAACATGACAGGAAACTGCGAGGTGTCGAACTTGAACATCGTCGGAGCGTCCATGTCTTCCGGCAGGCGGCCACGTATGCGGTCGATGCGCGAACGCAGTTCGTTGGCTGCCTCGTCCAGGTTCTCGCCATAAGCGAAGCGCACCCGGACGCTGGCCTGGCCCTCGTTCGAGGTCGAGGTAATCTCTTCCACTCCCGGGGCCGAAGCAACTGCTTCTTCCAGGGGACGGGCGACCAAGGTTTCCATCTCCGCCGGGGCGACACCTGGATACGTCGCGCTCACGGTGAGCGTCGGAAACTCGGTTTCCGGCATCAGGTCGACGGGAATCTCGACAAAAGCGATCGCGCCGAGAAGCACGGCGACCGAAATGCCCATCAGGACGGTTACGGGGCGATGGATGGAGAACTCGGGTAAGCTCATGAAAACAAACCTTTTGGAAACCAAATAGACCGTCCAACAGGGGGTCTCGACGAGGTCCGGGCAACATTGCCCAGGATCTCTTTGTAAGGACGTTAGAAGTAGCCGGGACGTTATCTTTTTTGTTTCGCTCCGCCCGCGCCAGTTTAAGCGCCGTT
Organism: uncultured Acidobacteriota bacterium; assembly: GCA_963805925.1. Lineage (GTDB taxonomy): Bacteria > Acidobacteriota > Terriglobia > Bryobacterales > UBA6623 > CAMPKL01. The sequence continues at coordinate 53,115 of CAWDWB010000007.1, read as the reverse complement.
AGACGCCTCGCCCGCTGCGGGCGGCGGCTCACCGGCAATCCTGATTTGGTCGCCCTCACGCAGCATCGTCGCGCCACGACCGATGATGCGGGTACCGGGAGCCAAGTTGACCACTTCGACCCTGTCATCTTCGGTGCTCACGCCGATTTCCACGGCTTGAAATACCGGACGATCCTCGTCATCAAGGAGGAAGACGCCGGATTCGACGCCCCGATAAACGAGGCTGTCGCGCGGGATAAGATTAGCCTCTCGCGTCGTGCCCAAGTCAAGATCGATGCGGACGAACATCTCGGCCCGGAGGACCCGGTCTGGGTTGGCGATGTCGATTTCGATGGAAGCGCTGCGAGTGGCGGCATCCAGGACCGGGGCGATGCGGGCCACCTTGCCGCGGAAGACCTGGTCGGGAATGGCGTCCACTCGCACTTCGGCGGGCGTGCCGACTCGGAGCCGACCGACGCTGCGCTCGGGAACGTTGCCGATTGTGACCAGCGACGTGAGGTTCACGATCTGGATCAGCGGAGTCGAGGGACTGACGAGCGAGCCCTCGTCGACGTAGCGGACCGAGACATCGCCGGAAAGAGGCGCGTAAACCTTGGTCTGAGCCAATTGAATCTTAAGTTCCGCCAACTCGGCTTCAGCCTGTTGCTGTTGCGCTTCGGCTAGGGCAACCTGAGCATCCATGGTGGCCAGTCCGGTTCGCTGCTGCTCGTACTCTTGGGGGGAGAGCAACTGTTCCTTAAAAAGCTGTTCCGCCCGGCCGAGATTCGCCTTGATGTTGGCCAGTTCGGCTTTACGTTGCGTGACATTCGCCGCGCTGACGGCGATAGCAGCCTCGGCACGACGGACTCGCTGCTGTAGTTCGCTGTCTTCCAGTTCCGCGACTAGGTCGCCCTGGCGGACGCGGTCGCCGACCTGGAAGTAGGTCTTCTCCAGGCGGCCGGTGCTCTGCGGGGTGACATTAACCGTCTCTTTGGCCTTGAGAGCGCCAGTCAGAGTGAGCTGCTCGGCGACCTGACCGGTCTCCACCGAGGTCAGGTCCACGCTGATCGTTCTGTCTCCGCCTTTCTTCTTTTTGCTAGGTGCGGCCTGCTCTTGTTGGGCCTCATGAATACGCGTACCGATCAGGAAGACGAGGCCGCCGCCGATGATCACCGCAATTAGTTTTTTTGTCCAGCTTGGCACTCAGGTCGCCTCAAACACTTTTACGCGAGTAGTGGGCACACGAAGCCCCTAGAATTCTATAACTTAGCAGGGTTAGAGATGGTCCTCGAGCCGTCCCGCTCGTAATAGTTCAGGCGACCGCGGATGGCTGTTGGTTACGTTATCCAACGGTCGAACTGCGGTTCTTGGTTCGCGGGGTCCGCTACCATAGCGAGAGGGCCAATCCGCCTGGCTCAAGGTGGCGGATTCTCACTCTGTTTCCATGGCAAAACTCCGAGTCGCGGTACTCTTTGGGGGCCGCTCCGGCGAACACGAGATCTCCATACGATCGGCTGTGTCGGTGATCGAAGCGCTGGATCGCAAGCGCTACGAGGTCATCCCGGCAGCGATCGATAAGCAAGGACTCTGGCTCTCGTCCACTGCCTCAGCGGCCCTGCTCCCGGCCGAATCCCGAAAGGACCTGTCAACGGACGAGGGTTTCCGTATCGACCCGCAGCCAGGCCAAAGCGTAGGCGTGGACGTCGTGTTCACCGTGCTGCACGGCACGTTTGGAGAGGACGGCACGGTTCAGGGCCTGCTGGAGTTGGCTGACGTCGCCTATGTCGGATCGGGCGTTCTGGGCTCCTCGTGCGGTATGGACAAGGACGCGATGAAGCGGCTATTCCGCGAGCGAGGGCTGCCCGCCGTCGATCATATCGCCCTGCTGCGGCATGAAATCGACGCCCGCTGGAAGGAACCGGCGGAGCGCTTCGGCTATCCGGTTTTCGTCAAGCCCGCCAATCTCGGCTCGTCAGTCGGAATTTCGAAGGCCAGCAACGAGGCTGAGTTGCGCAAAGCGCTCACCGAGGCGGCTCAATACGACCGCAAGTTGGTCGTCGAACCCGCCATTGACGGCCGTGAGATCGAGTTAGCGGTGCTGGGCAACGATCAGCCCGAGGCGTCTATCGCCGGAGAAATCGTCCCGTCGTCGGGCTTTTACAGCTACGAGTCGAAGTACTTGGACGACTCCGCCAAGCTTGAGATTCCCGCCCAACTTTCCACCGAGCAGTTGGCGGAGGTCCAGCGGCTCGCCGTCGGTGCCTTCCATGCGGTGGAATGCCGCGGACTGGCGCGGGTCGATTTTTTCCTAGAACGGAAGACAGGGCGCTTCCTGCTCAACGAGGTCAATACCATGCCGGGATTCACCTCGATCAGCATGTACCCCAAGCTCTGGGAAGCGTCGGGGCTGCCCTACCCCCGCCTGGTTGACCGGCTAATCGAACTAGCCTTGGAACGCCACGCCGAGAAACAAACCATCCGCTTCGAACGCTAAAGAAGCACGCAGACGGACGATAAGGGTCGCGTGCTGGACCTGGCGCGGAATTCAACTTCTCTCGCCGAAACGGCCGCGTTGCTCGATGCGGTCGCCGCCGCCTCACGGGGCGCCTGCGGAGCGCAGCGATGCATCCTGGTGCGCCTGACGGATGGCCGCATCAAAGTCGTTCAGGCGCTGGGGCAGGATGCCGCAGCCCTGGTTGACGGCCTAAGGCGGCGCTATGGCCCTCTGAGTGCTGCCTACTTCGTCGAACCCAATGAAGCCCCACGGGGCGGGACGCGGGTGAGCGACCTGATCCGCAAACACAGCTGGCGGCAAAGTCCCGTCGGCTGGGTGCCGGACGTGCCGATCGATCAACCACGCGCAGCGGGGCTGTCGAGGAACGACGCGATCTTTGCCGCGTCATTAGGCATGAGCACGGGAGCGTTGCCGAAGGTCGAGGCGATCTTCACGTCGCCGGGCGCCTTCAGCTGATCGGTGTGGTAATGGTACACGTAGTCAGGGTCCTTCAATAAGTGCCCTGTCAACACGCAAACGACATCGGAACCGACGGCGATTGTGCCGTCCGCGGTTAGCTTCTTGAGGCCAGCCAGGCTGGCGGCGGAAGCAGGCTCGCAACCAATGCCGCAGCGTCCAATGATCGCCTTGGCGTCGGCAATCTCTTGCTCGGTCGCCGAAACAACGGTTCCATTGGTGTTCTGGATCTCGAATCGCGCCTTAGGCCAGGACACCGGGTCGCCGATGCGAATCGCGGTAGCCAGCGTCTCGGGGTTCGTCACCGCTTTGAGGTCACCTTTGAACCCGCGTTGATACAACTCATAGAATGGGGCCGAGCCTGCAGCCTGCACCACGGCCACGCGTGGCAACCGGTCGATAATGCCGATCTCCAGAAGTTCGCGGAGACCTTTGCCCAGCGCCGACACGTTGCCCAGGTTGCCGCCTGGCAGCACGATCCAGTCGGGAACCTTCCAGCTACGCTGATCGAGCATCTCGATGACGATCGATTTCTGACCTTCCACGCGAAATGGGTTCATGGAATTCAGCAGATAGATGCCCATTTCCCGCGCCAGCTTGCGAACCAGCGCCAGGATCTGGTCAAAGTTGGCCTCCACCTGAATGGTTAGCGCGCCGTACTCCAGCGCCTGGGCCAACTTGCCGTAGGCGATCTTGCCGTGGGGCAAAAAGATGATCGCTTGCATACCGGCAGCGGCCGCGTAGGCGGCCATTGATGCCGACGTGTTGCCAGTCGATACGCAGGCCACGCGCTCCATACCCAGTTTCTTGGCCTGAGAGGCGCCTGCAGTCATGCCGTTGTCCTTGAACGAGCCGGTCGGGTTGTAGCCTTGATGCTTCAACTGCAAGGCGGCGACGCCACCATAGGCCGCAGCCTGAGGAGCGTCGAACAGCGGGGTATTGCCTTCGCGAATGGTGACCACATGCTGGGGATCGCTAACGAACGGCAGCATCTCGCGGAAGCGCCACACGCCCGAAACGTCGAGCGGATCACGGCTGGCTGCGCGGCTGTCCCACAGGCTCGTGAGCTGTTTAGGATCGTGATCGAAACGATTCTCGACGGCAATCAGACTGCCGCATTCGCGGCACTCGTAAATCACCTCGTCAATCGCATAGCGAGCCGAGCAGGCCGGGTTGAAGCAGACTAATTCAGCAGACATGACTGGAAGACTCCATCCTATCGCGACCGGCTGCCTGAGGGAGGCCAGGCGACGGGCGACAAGCCGGTTTTCCTTGATACACTTATGCGTTGTTGGAGATTAAGAGGTAACAAGGATGACTCCTCGTCGCTATCCCCTGCTCGCGGTCGCATTCCTGGTTTTTATGGCCGCGTGTGGATCGCAGCCTGAACCAGAAACCGCAGCCGAACCAGCCGCAGAGCAGGCGACCGAAGCTCCGGCCGAGACGCCCGCGACGGAGGCCCCCGCAACTGAGGAGCCCGTCGCCGAGGTTGTCCCGCCCCCTGCTCCGACCCCTGCCCCGAAGACGGCGCCTGCGCAGGCCCCTAAGAAGGCCGCGCCGGCTGGGCCGCCGGTCGTGGTGATGACGACGAATAAGGGGACGATCAAGATCGAGTTGTTTCCCGATAAAGCGCCCAAAACCGTGGCCAACTTCTTGGCCTACGTGGACGACAAGTTTTACGACGGAACGATTTTCCACCGCGTGATACCGGACTTCATGATCCAAGGCGGCGGCTTCACTGCCGACATGGCCGAGAAGAACACCCGGGCGCCAGTCGAAAACGAGTCAAAAGGCGGCGAGTCGAACGTGCGCGGCACCATCTCGATGGCGCGTACCAACGACCCTAACAGCGCCACCGCGCAGTTTTTCATCAACCATGCCAATAACCGCATGTTGGACTACGGCGCACGAGGCGCCAATCAGTGGGGATACGCCGTGTTTGGCCGGGTGATTGAAGGCATGGACGTGGTCGACGCGATCGCCGCCGTCCCCACCGGCAATAAGGGCCCCTACCAGAACGTGCCTGTCGACAACGTAGTGATCGAGAGCATACGGCGGGCCAACTAATCAGCTAGAGAGGAATCATATTGTCTGAGAACACAAATCCTGTCGTCGTGATTGAGACTGCTCAAGGTCCCATTACTGTGGAACTCTATGCCGACAAGGCCCCCAAGACTGTGGAGAACTTCCTCAAGTACGTCGATGACGGACACTACGACGGCACCATTTTCCACCGCGTGATCTCGAAGTTCATGATCCAGGGCGGCGGCATGGATAGCAACATGCGAGAGAAGTCCACCGGCGAACCCATCGAGAACGAAGCCGACAACGGCCTCTCGAACGAGCGCGGCACACTGGCCATGGCCAGAACTTCCGATCCGCACAGCGCGACGGCGCAGTTCTTTATCAACACCGTCGACACCAACTCGTTTCTCGACCACAGCAGTAAGACGACCAGGGGCTGGGGCTACTGCGTATTCGGCAAGGTGACCGACGGGATGGATGCCGTGGACGCCATTCGCGGCGTGGCCACCGCTCGCCGCGGGATGCACGACGACGTTCCGGTTGAGCCGGTCGTTATCTCTTCGATCAAGAGGGCTTAATCGCGCCGCAAAGGCTCGTGGCCTGGTAACAAAGTCCGGCCGAGGTTCATCTCCTTAGCGACGAATGATCGTGTTGACGCCGCGAGCGGCGCTTGGGGGAGACTATGTACCGAATCATCCTATTTGCTTGTTTGTTTGCCGCCGCCGGCCTCGGTGCCGAAAAAGGATCGCAGGAGCGCGATCTCGCGCACGTTTACATCGGCGACATTCTGCCGCAGATAGTCGTCGGCGGCGCTTGGTCGACTGAGATCCAGTTGATGAACGCCAGGTTCACTGACGAAGCCGAGAGCTTCACGATTCGCTTCCTGGACGAGAACGGCAACGACATAGCGCTGCCGGTGGTCGGCGAGGGGATGAAGACCAGCATTTCGGGAGTCGTGCAGCCGCGGGGAGCCGTATTTTTTGAGCTCGCCGGCGGCCCGACCACGCTCGTGGGCATCGCCTTGGCCGAATCGGTAACATCCGGCGGCGTGGCCATGAATGCCGTGCTGACGCAGAAGGTTGACGGTCGGCCCGATTTCCAAGCTTCCGTACCTAGCACCGACCGTTTCGGGTCGAACTTCCAATTTCCCTATCGCAACGATGGACCTTACACCACCACTGTGGCGTTTGTTTCGAATTCAAATCAAACGCTGACGGCGATCGCGCGCAACGCCGACGGAATGGAACTTTGTCGAGTCGGACGTCAGATGACCGTTGGGCAGCACGTGTCCTTTCTTGTCTCCGACCCGGCCTGGCTACCTTGCAGCGCCGACACCCAAGGCGTCATCGAGATCGTACCCGCCGAGGGCGGATCGGGCGCGGCGATTGCGTTCCTTTTCAACGATCAAGGCGCCTTTACGACGCAACTTCCATTCGAGATCGGCTCAGACCAATAGTGCCGCGCCGCTCATTGCGTAAACTACTGCCATGCCAAGATCATGGTTGTTTCCAGGACTTCTGCTGGCCGCGTTCGCGGTCATATCCTTGGCCCAACAGGCCGGCGGCGAGCCCTCGGACCAAGAGCGGCTCGTCCAACTAGAAAAGCAAGTCAATGAGATGCAGCGGACCTTGGTCTCTCTCAGCGGCGACGGAACGGTTGGGATGACGCCCGCCGCGCTAGAGCTGAGACTGGGCCGGATTGAGATGCGGCTAGACCTCCTCGAACAGCAGTCCATTCGTTCCTCCGGCTCTGCGGGCGCGTCGTCGGATCGAATGATAGACAGCCGGCTGCGCACTCTTGAGAACGCCGTAACGCGTCTCCAGCAACAGCGCTAGGCGGCCTCGATGATGAGGCCGAGATGTGCGGCCAGCTCGGGCATGGCGTTCACCAGGATGTCGGGCGGGTGAGTCTTGAGCGACTCAGGACGCAGCCCATAGGTCACGCCGCAACTCTTCGCCCCGGAATTCACAGCGGTCAGAATGTCCACGGAGCTATCTCCTACCATCAGCGTCCGGTGGGATTCGACCTCTGCCTCGTCCATCAAGCGGCATAGGCCCTCCGGGTCGGGCTTCTTCTGGTCGAAAGTATCGCCGCCGTAGATCTGGAAGAAATAATGGGGCAACTCTAAACCGTCAATGATGCGCCGGCTGAAGCGCTCCGGCTTGTTCGTCAGGACGGCCATCTGCTTCCCGGCATCGCGGAAAGCGTCGAGCGACTCCAGCACGCCCGGATACAAGCGCGTGTTGTCGAGCATGTGGTCGCTGTAATATTCCAGGAACAACTGCAGGGCATCATCAACGTCGGATCGGGGCGCGCCCTTGCCGAGCGACCGTTTAATCAACATCGGGGCGCCGTCGCCGACATAGCCGAAGACCGTCTCGTGCTCCAGTTCGGGATAACCCATCTGCACGCAGGCGGCGTTGACGGATAGCGCCAGGTCCAGGGCGGAATCGATGAGCGTCCCGTCGAGGTCGAAGACCAACAAATCGAACGACATAAACTTCAAGTCTAGCAACGGACGCCGTCGCGGCCCGGCGCCAGGAAAGTCGCACGTCCTGGTAGTATTGTCACCAGATGGCGACTCTGGTTGCGAGCGATGCCAGTGCCAACCAGCGGCTCTCTGAGTACGCGGCTAGGATCGTTGCGCGGCGTACCGAGAGGCTGGCGTTTTTCGTCGAACGCGCGTCTCACACCGCCAGCGAAGACGTTGTACACAAGCTGCGGGTCGCGGCCAGACGGCTTGGCAGCTCTCTCGATGCCTTTGCGGATCATTTCCCCTCCAGCGGTGTAGCCAAAGTCGGCAAGCAGGCGAAGCATCTGCGGAGCGCCGCGGGCGGCGTGAGAGATCACGACATCGCCTTGGCATTGGCTGACGAGGTTGGCCTGGCACTCTCGGACAAAGCGAAGGCGCGCGTCGAGCGCGACCGGGACGATGCGAGCGAGGAGTTGCGTCGCCGCTTGGCGCGGCTGCGCGGCAAATCGCCGGGCGCAGGATGGGCCCACGCGTTGCGCCTAACGGGTAAGGGCATCGCAGGCGCGGGCGGTCCAACCGCGGCCAGCTATGCCGCCGCTCTGCTGCCGCGCATGGCCAACGAATTTTTCGAGGCCGGACATGAAGCGGCGGCCCCTGCGGCGACCATCGAGAGTCTGCACGCGTTCCGTATTCTCGGCAAACGCTTCCGCTATACGCTGGAGATCTTCGCCCCTTGCTACGACGATTGCCTACAAGATACGCTCCAGTTGATGCGCGGCGTCCAGGACATTCTGGGCATGATCAACGACTGCGAGACCGCCGCCGGGATTCTCGCCAAAGCGGTCAGCCGCAACCAGCGCGAACACGCGCAAACGTTACTCGACCAACGGCAAGCAGCGCTCATCGAGAACTTCCGCCGCCATTGGAACGAAACCTTCGCCGCCGAAAACGAGTGCCGCACGTGGATGCAGATGCTAGCCAAGCCGGCGTTCTCGCCGGCGAGCGAAACCCGTGACGCCTCCGACGAGCAGGAGGCTGCGGCTTCCTAGCCGCGCTACTCCACCAAGTATTGGACCGAGAGGCATGCGTCTGGACCGGACGAACTGGTAGCCATCGTGCGCGAGGTTCAAAAGCCTAAGAAATTGAGAGTGACGCGCCGCCAGGAACCTGGGGCTGCACCATGGATAAGAGCACCTGTTTCCCCAAAAACCGGTTTCTGTCCGATCGCCACAATTGAAGACTCTGGGTGTCAATTTACCCCAGCACGCATCGCTGCCCCACACGCAGGACTTCGACGAAGTGAGCCTCCGCCTAGCAGCCCGACTGGCCGACGCACGGACTCCAAGGTAACGCCAGAACTCCAAGGACTCGATGGTCGCAGGCGTAGATCAAGTCGCGGAATCGGATGCATGCAAAACCGGCCAGAACTAACGGTCTCGGGTCAACTTGCCAAGAACTCGACCCGCCCCTCGCTTTTCCGTTTGCGCGAGGGACTTGGCTCCGGAAGTAGCGCACCGGCTGCACCCGAAGAAGGGTGAGACTATGCAGAAAGCCGTTTTGCCCCGTTCAATTTTTCGTCCGCCGAACTCATGGCTCCATACCGTCTAGGTAGGCTTTGACCTCCCCGACCCAACCTCGCAACCAAGACCCTAAGGCAGACACTCGGGTGAATGCCGCCGTACACTTCAGGCGAATACCGTGGACTAAACACGACGGCGCAACCCGTAACTTACTGATTCAAGGATGTATCTAGAAGTGGTGACGTGCCCGAGCCTAACTCGTAACCCGTTGATCGGGGGTTCAAATCCCTCAGGGCCCACCAAATTCGTCTAGCTACGACGCCCAGGAATGAGCGAGTATCCTTTCCAGAACTATGTCAAGGTACAAAGAGAATGGAATCAAAGGATCTTAGGAAGATCCGTGTCCTCAGCTTTGTGGAGGCGAGCGAAGTCACGGGCCCCGCCAAGAATCTCATTCGCTTCGGTGCGCTTGCGGCACGCGATAGTCCGATCGCGGAGGTCGCCCTCGAGTTTGCCGCGTTTTCGCGAGGAAATCTCCCAGTTCAGTCCCCCTTTGAGCGGGCGGTCGTCGACGCGGGTTTGCCGTTGCACGTGATTCGGGAGTCGTTTCGATTCGATCCGCGCGTGATCGGACAGATTCGAGACATCATCCGACGAGTGAAGCCCGATGTGGTGCAAACCCACGCCGTAAAGGCGCACTTTCTCCTGGCAGTATTGGGTCTCCGACGGGGTTGCCAATGGATCGGATTTCACCATGGATATACTGCCGAGAACGTGAAAATGTTGCTCTACAACCAGCTCAATCGCTACTCGTTGCCGCGGGCCGATCGGGTCGTCACCGTGTGTACTCCTTTTAAGACCCTTCTCGTCGGGGAAGGCGTTTCGGCGGAAAGGATTTCCGTTCTAGGTAATTCGATCAGCGGTCCGCCGGAGTCGACGCCTGAGGAGGTTGCTCAATTGCGGTCGCGTCTGAACATCGGTCCGGGGTGTCCGGTAGTCGTCTCGATCGGTCGTCAATCAAAAGAGAAGGGGCACGCGGACTTGCTTGAGGCTCTCCGGAAGGTGTCGGAACAAGCCCCGCATTTGGACTATCGCGCCGTGCTTGTGGGAGACGGTCCCGAGCGATCTTCCCTTGAGGTACAAGCGATGAACCCTCTGCTAAAGGACAAGGTGATATTTGCCGGATACTTCGCCCATATTGGTCCGTTCTATCGCCTCGCGGATATTTTCGCGCTGCCTTCTCATTCGGAAGGATCTCCCAATGTGATCCTCGAGGCGATGGCGTCCGGCACGCCGATCGTCGCCACCAGCGTGGGCGGAATCCCCGACTTGGTACGCGATCGCGAATCGGCGCTGTTGGTTCCTGCAAAAGACACGCAGGCTCTGGCCGCGGCCATCCTTAAGCTGCTCCTGGAGCCGGATCGTGCGGCGGTATTGGCCGCTCGGGCCAAACAGCACGTCCAGCGCAACTGCACGCCGGAAGCCTACCGGGACTCCTTGGTCGGCGTTTATCTGAGTTTGCTCGATCTGAGCGCGCCTGCCGTTTCTGGTGAATAGATGTCCAGCGTATCGGTCGTTATACCGCTCTACAACAAAGCTCGATGGATCGAGCGAGCTCTTGTTTCCGCGTTGGCTCAGACCTCCCCGGCAGCGGAGGTCATCGTGGTTGACGATGGCTCAACGGACGAGGGACCGGAAATTGTGAGCCGCAACGGGGACCCTCGAGTCCGTCTAATCCGGCAAGAGAACGCCGGTCCTGGCGCGGCTCGCAACCGCGGACTCAGCGAGGTGCGCGGAGAGTACGTTGCGTTCCTGGATGCCGATGACGCTTGGGCCCCCGAGTTCCTTGGCGAGGCTCTCGAGAAGCTCAACGCAGAGGCGGGCCGGCTAGCCGCCGCAGCTTTTGGGTACTCGAGCCATCCCGGAGGGCAAGCGAACAGCGAACACTGGCGCCGAGCCGGGCTGCGTATCCGGGAACGTGGAAGTCGGTCCGCAGACGCCGGTCCGCGAGCTACTGAACTTGACGGCATTTATCACCCCTTGTACGACCGTATGCCGCACGGGGATTGTCCGCGAGCTGGGCGGGTTCTATGACCAGGATCGGAGTCTCTACGGGGAAGACGCCTTCTTGTGGGCGAAACTGCTGTTGAACTACCCGGTGTCGATTGACTTGCGGCCGATGGCTCAGGTCCACCGCGACGCGTCAGAGTTAAGCGGCAACTATTCGGCTGCGAGGCCGGTCGAGCCGTTCCTCGAACGCCCCGAGTTGGTTCGTGCGGCTTGCCCGGAAGCCAAGCGTAAACTCCTCTCGGTTTTTTTGGCGTCTAGAGCGTTCAAGACCGCCGCAGTCCTCAGCTACTGGGGCGACTGGCGAGCCGCCGATGCGCTGCGTCGGCGATTTCGGCTCGACGGAACAATCACCACGCCTTACTACTGGACCTCTCTGGCGGCTTCGACTCCGGTCGGCCCGATCGCCGGCTATTGGCTCAGAAAGATGAAGCTGATTCGGCGATAAGATAAGAGGAGGACTAATCGGCGGCGCACGGAGAATCGCTCAAGCCAGAGCAGCGGCGCTAATTTCGCGATCATGACTGCGCTTCAGCGCATACGCGAGGGAAGTAAGAAACGGGAAATACATGAAGTAGCCCAGCGTCAAAAAGAGGGCCGCGGCTGAGAAGCCGACGAAACTAATTAAGACCGTTATCAGCGGCTGACGCAGTTCGGAGCGACGGGTGCCGCTCTTCAAAGTTCGCAACGGCTGCCGCAAGGATTTGAATCCCAGACCGAGCGCAGCGAGCATTAGCAGGAGGCCCGGAACTCCGGACTCGCTGGCGATCTCCAGATAACTGTTGTGGTTGCCCTTCCAGAGGTTTTCCTCTTGCCCCACGTAGGTTGAGAACATGCCGGGTCCGACGCCGAAAACGGGGTGAGCGATCGTGGCTCTTACGCCTTGCTCCATGAGAAACAAGCGACCTTCGGCAGAGCCGCCCGCCTCGCTGTTCTCTCCTCCGAAGTCGCTCTGGGTAGCCGTCGCCAGGCGCTGACGGGTTTCCGCCGGCACTGCTGACATGGCGACCACTGCTATGACGGCCACCGCCACGACGGCGCCGATTCGGGCCCGCCACGAAGACCAGATCAACAGCACGAGGGTTTCGGCCACCAACGCCACCAAGGCGCCGCGAGACCCGGTCGAAAACGTCAAAAAAACCGCCACAATGAGCGCCGCCGCGGCGATTAGCTTGAGCAGCGGATTGCATCTTTTGGCGACGAGCGGATAGGCGATGAAGGGAATGACAAAAACCAGGTGGGCGGCGTAGTCGTTGGCATTGCCCATCAGGCCGCCCGACAGCGCCAGCCGAGTCGTGTCGCCCGACGTCGCCAACAGTCCGGCTGACACATTGACGAATCCGGCAAGTCCAATGGTCACCAGAAGTTGATGGACCTGTTTGGCGGACAGAGAAACCGTCGCCGGGATCACGGCCATGACAACGCCGAACTTCACGAAAACCTCGATCATATCGAGGGATGCCTTCGGCCACAGGCTGAACGGCACGCAGGCCAGCATCCATAGCGTGAACAGCGCCCAGATACGCACGACCGGATTGACGAGGGTCATCTTCAGCTGCGCCGAGAACAAAACAGCGAGGATAAACAAAACGCCGACGATGTAGTTCAGCGGGATGTTGACGCCGGTCGCTACGTAGACCAACTCGTAAACGTAGCTGATGCGGATAAACAGGAAGACCAAGGCCATGCGAAACAGGAACGGGGAAGGAGGGCTTCCCGCCGGCAAAGTTCGCCTGGGCGGTGCGGTTGACGTGGTTGCGGGCGGTCGACTCGCCGGATCCACCCCCGAAACAACGGGGCTTCCAGAGATCGCCGAAGCCCGGGATGCTTCCGTCACCTGTTCATCTCCGTTTACTCAAGAACGCCGAGCGCCGGCAATGACGGCCTTCGCGTTGTGTATTGCATCTCAAAGGTCGCCTTTGCCGAGGGGCTAGGCGGGAAGCGTTTGCCGACGCGACTTCAACTCATGCGCCGTATCGAGATTAACACGGCGGTTCGGCGGTCACGCTAATGCGCTTGCCGTAGTTCCTCCGCTGCGTGTCGCGGAGTGCGGTTTCTAGGGTGTTTGGAGGACCTCAGCCGCAAAACGGCTCTGCTATTCTACCCAGCAGCGGCCTCCAAGCGCGGTACGCCGATCATACTCTGTGAACATACGATGATCCGCTTCCCTCGTGCCCTAAGACAGGCCCAGAGCGAAGCCGTGCGTGCCGATTGCGGGGACGGGATACCCGCCGTGTCGACGGCTAAGTTGATGTGCGGCAATTGCGCAAGCCATTTCTCGCTCACGGCGCCGCCTAGAGAGTCCGCATATGGAGCTTAGGCCCCTCGCTCGCAACGTCTTCAGCAACTCCTTCGGCTTCTTTTTTAAGGCGGCGGTCGCACTTCTGTTGACTCCGTACGTGTACGGCACTCTGGGAGAAGTCCGCTACGGCGTGTGGATCTCGGCGGTCAGTGTTACCGGCGCCTTCGGCGTGTTGGATGTCGGCTTTACCGCCGCAGCTACTCAGTTCCTGACGCGTTATCGGGCCGAGGGCAACTATCAACGACTAAGCGCGGCCGGCAGCACTGCATTGGCGTTTTTTTCCGCGGCGGCAGCCGTCGCGTTGATCGGCGGCTATGTGATTGCGCAGTTTGCGGGCTCTATGTTCAATGTGCCGGCCGATTTGGAGCGCGAGCTGTCGATCTGCGTCTTGCTAGTTGCGCTGTCGAGCGGCATCCAGTTCTTGTCAGTGCCGTACGCTTCCTCGCTGATTGCTCTGCAACGGTTCGATGTGCTTACGGGGATTGGCGTACTGAATCAAGTACTGATGGCGATCTCCGTCTTTGCAGCGTTAGCAGCGGGAAGGGGATTGATCGCCATCGCCGTCGCGACGACGTTCTTCAACCTGCTGGCAAGTTTGGCCACGTGGTTCGCGAGCCGCCGGCTGATGCCTGAAATGCAGACCAAGTTGCGGTTGGCCTCCAAGGAATCGTTCAGCGAGATGGCCGCCTTCGGGGGCTGGTCATTTGCGGACACTATGGCCGGCCTACTGCTGAACCAAGGCAGCACGATGGTGGTCGCCACCACGATCGGTCCCGCGGCAGTCGCCCGTTTCGCCTTGGCCTCCGGCATGACGCGCATGATTGACTCGCTGCTCATGTCGGTCACCCAGACGTTGTACCCGGTAGCGATCAACCTGCACGCCCGCAAGGATCAGCAAGGGCTGCGCGCTTTGCTGCTGGACGGATCGCGATTCTTGTTGCTCGTCCAGGGCTTCGTGCTGGTCGTCGCTGTGGTGTTCGCCGTGCCGTTTTACGAGGCCTGGATTGGCCCGTCGGCGATGGATACTTCGCAGTTCGCCGCCGCTCCTGAGGTCTTCCAGTGGTTGTTGTTCGGGTTGTTCGTACGCCGGCTGCCGAGCGCTTCGATTCCGATTCTGCGGGCTATGGGGCGGGTCGGCACGGTTGCCGTTTGGAACTTGGCGATTGCCGTGCTCGCCGTGATCGTGGGAGTAATCGTGCTGGCCGACTACGGCTTGATCGCGTTCGCTATCGGCATCCTGCTTCTCAGCGCGGTCTCGTCCACGGCGCTGGCCCGATGTGCGGTCGAGTCAACCCAGACGACGATTGGAGCGTTTCTGCGGGCTGCGATTCGACCGGCCATCGCCATGCTCCTGCTTGCCGCCGTATTGGCGTTGTTTCGACTCTCTGGGGAGCCGATGAAGATCATGGATCTCGTCGCTGCCGGCGCGGCTGCCGCGCTGGCCGGCGCCGTCTTGGGAGTGCTCGTTGGAATGTCGCGCGCCGAAAGGCGCCGGATCGTTTGGGAACCCCTGCAACGGCTGCGCACATCGGGCTGATTTCCCGGTATGTGGCCGGAGCGAAGGCCTGCGTTCAGGGGTACGCCCTATTCCCTTAGTGAAGTTGACGGGCTACGATGAGGCATCGATGTACCAACCCACGCACGCCGTCAGCGACAAGCCTTTGCCCTAAGAGGCTAGCCCCGTGACGTTAGCTAAGTTGCTAGTTCGTGCATTGGCTTCCCTGGCGGTCGCTCCTCTGGTCGTCTACGTGCGGCTGGCGTCGCTAGCGTCCCCGTCCCGGGAGGATCAGGTATTCCAGGGTGGCGCGCAGTTGATGAGTCTGTTCCCTGGACTTCCTGGCGTGTATCTGCGCGGCGCGTTCTACAAGTGGACGTTGGAGAGCTGCGCCGACAGCGCCCACATTGCTTTCGGAGCCTTGTTTACCTCCCCGGGGGCGGTTGTCGGCAACGCCGCGTACATCGGCGCCAACTCGATGATCGGGCTGGCGACGATCGGCGATGACGTCCTGATCGGTTCCAACGTGGACATCCTCAGCGGCAAAGGCCAGCACGAGTTCTCCGACACGTCCAAGCCGATTCGGCTCCAAGGGGGCAAGCGCGTATGCGTCCGCATCGGGCAAGACGCCTGGCTGGGCAACAGCTCGGTGGTGATGGCCGACATCGGCGATCACGCCGTGGTCGGCGCAGGCTCGGTCGTCGTCGACGACGTGCCTGATTGGGCGATCGTCGCGGGAAATCCGGCGCGGGTGCTGAAGTCCAGGCTCAGCGATCGGAAGTGAGAGCCGCTGATGAAGTCCAAGCGCCTGCTGCACGTCATGTATTCCTTCAGTATCGGAGGCTCGGAGATGGTCGCCCGCGACATCGCCCTGGGCCTCGATGACTGGATTCATGGCGCTGTTGCACTGGGCCCCGGCGGTCCCTTGGAAGCGGAGCTGAACCAGGCCGGAGTGTTGACTTGGGCAGTTCGCGCCGATCAGCCAAGTCCACTGCGCACCGTGACCCGCCTGCGCCGCGTCATCCGCGAGTTTCGACCCGACGTGGTCCATTCACACCACCTGTACGGCCTCACCTACGCTTGTCTGGGTTCTTTGTTTTCCGGCGTCCGCCTCGTCCACACTGAGCACGAGTACTACTCTTTGATGGGAGCGAAAGCTCGCCGCCGGATCAAGCGGCTTTCGCGTTTTTGTCAGGCGGTCACCGCCGTGAACGAAGAAACCGCTGCCTTTCTGACGGATGAGGCGGGCGTGGCTCGCGAACTGGTCTCGGTCATTCGCAACGGCGTCGACGTCGACTTGTACAGGCGCGCGGGAATTGCTCGTGAGCAGTTGCAACTGGCCGATTCGGACCAGGTAATCGGCATTGTCGGACGCCTGGAGCCCGTAAAAGGGCATGGTATTCTACTGGAGGCCTTCGCTGAGGTAAGGAAGTCGGCGCCCTACGTGAAATTACTGATCGTGGGCGACGGAAGCGAGCGGGCACGATTGGAGGCTAAGGCGTCCGATCTGGGGTTGGCAGACGACGTACGGTTCGTCGGCCCTAGGCGGGATATCCCAGATTTGCTGCACGCTATGGACGTCTTTGTCGTCTCCTCTTTAGAGGAGGGGCTGCCGATGAGTCTTCTTGAGGCGATGGCCGCCGCTCGGCCGGTAGTTGCAACCGCCGTGGGCTCCATCCCTGGCGTCGTCAGGAACGGCGAAACCGGCTTGCTCGTGCCCCCGGACGACAAAACCGCCTTGGCTGCCGCACTCGACGCCTTGCTGCGCGACCAAAACCTCAGAAACAGACTGGCCGCAAACGCACTCCAATTGGCGGGCGAAGAGTACAGCTTGCGAGCGTCGTTGGCCAAATACAGGGAAGTTTACAACGGCTTCGGCTTGACTAAGTGATGCGCGGAAGAATCCAAGAAGCGAGTGAATTCTACGATGCGGAGTCGTCGTCCTACGTTGCAGAACGCTATGACGGAGACACCTGTGAGCACCAGTCGTATCGCTTCCGCAAGGGGTTGGTACTGGACTTCATCCGCGGCGCTAAAGGCACTGTCCTCGATGTTGGTTGTGGTCCCGCAATCCTCACTGCAGATCTCATCGCTAACGGAAACGTGCCGATTTCTGCCGACCTGTCGACCCAGATGGTCCGTACGGCGCGGTCGGCGGTGAGTCGCCCTGGTCAAGCTCACTGGCTCAATGGAGAGCTTGAGGCGCTTCCTTTTCGCGACGCCTCGCTGGACAACGCGGTCGCTATCGGCGTGATTGGTTACGCCGTAGACGTGGCCGGGGCGGTCTCGGAACTGGCCAGGGTCGTTCGTCCCAATGGGCGGTTGGTCTTGCAATGTTCCAATTCCCTGTCGCCTACTAGCGTCCTGTATCGACTCAAGGACGCCTTGCTCTATGCCGCGCGCTTGCGTTCGCCGCGCTTCCGCTCGACACTGAATCGGAGTACGGCGGGCACGCTTGAGCGGCACTTGACCGACGCAGGCTACTCGATTGGGAGGAAGTCTTGGTACGACTTTCGGCTTCCCTTCCTGGAGAGGCTTTTCCCCTCAACCGCTCGTAATACGATGCGTATCCTGCAGCCTCGGCTGCAGAACTCACGCGCTCTTGGCTGGCTGGGAGAAGGTATGATCATCGAGGCGATTCGACGGGAGGACGTCAACCCATGAGCGACTCAAAGGAACCAGTACGTCGTCCGCCCCATCGGACAGTTCTCGACTTTTTCCGCCCGGTAGTGAGGACGACCTTTGGTTGGAGGCCGCAATCACGGCGAGTTGCCGTCGCACTCGTGACGGTCTTGCTTTTGGCCGCAACGGCGATGACGGGACGGGTCGTGTTCGCTCAGCCAGCCTATGATTTCACCTTCAACCTCACTGGGCCGGTCACCGCTACCCAGGGGTATCCGTTGTATTGGGACGTTGAGTCGGAACTCCTGACGGGCGAGCGCCAGTTCGCCTATTTCGACGCCGTGAATCTGCCGGTCGGCGTCAGCGTTAGCTATCCCGATCTCGACGAGAGATGTTGCGTGGGCAACCGCGCCTATAAGCCTGGACCAACGCTCATACGTCTGCTGATCGACGAATCCGCAACACCCGGGGATTACGACGTCGAGTTCGCGCTCACGAGCAACGGCGTCGTGCGTCGCGCCGTCCATCTGCTCCGTATTCAATCTGCCTCGCAAGAGCAGCCAGACGAGACCTCAAGCTCCGTGACTCCAGCGCTGGGCACGCCTGACGCCGCAGCAGGCCCAAACCGTCGGATCGCACGATTCAATCGAACGATCGTGCCCTCGCCGCCGCGGGCCAATGAACGTCAATGGCGCCGCAGGATGTTGGCCCGCGGGAAAGAGCTGTGCAATGCCGACGAGATTGCGCGCGAAGGCCTCTGGAGCGGGAATGTCTGGTTCTATGACGGCATCCGCGTGTTCCACCAGATTGCCGCCCACACAGCAGACCCATCCTGGTACGCCTGCGCGGATTACGTCAAGGCTGTTTATTTGCCCTACGTGATTAACAATCAAGGCCGGGTGCCGGGCTATTACGTGTTCACGCGAGGGTTTCTGCTGGATTGGCTCAGGACAGGGGATCCGCAGTCCAAAGAGGCGGTCCTCATGCTGGCTACAAAAAGCCCCTTTGCCCAAATAGGCGGACGCGTCGGCAACGGGCTCGCGCGCGAAACCGCATTCGCAATTGAGGCCTACCTCGACGCGGAAGCGGTCGGGGCCGCTCGCCATCCTCGGTTGGAGCGAGCCGTGGCCTTCGCCTTAGGGCACCTAGACCAGTGGTTTGTGTCGAGTACGCAGCAAGAAGCTGCAGCCGTTTATGGTTGGCCTGGTCTGCGAAGCCCTAATCCAGTACCACGCCGTGACCGCGGATCCGAGGGTCTTGCCCGCGATTAAGATTGCGCTCGACGGTCTCTGGGACACTGCCTGGATCGACTCGGAGTCGAGCTTCTACTACGAGAGCCTTAAGCCCGAAAACCCGGCGCCGGACCTGAATCTGCTTATCGCGCCGGCTTACGCCTGGGTCTACTCGATGACCGGGGATGAGGTGTACAGAACGCGAGGTATTCGTGTTTTCGACGGCGGAGTTGAGCACGGATCTCTCACTTATGGAAAGCACTTTTCCCAGGCCTATCGGTGGAGCTTTGACTACCTGGGCTATGCCGCTACTAACGCAGCCAAAGAGGCGCGGTGATTAACTAGCCCGCTCGATGTACAAGGATGCTAGCGAACACGGCGACGTCCCTATTTTTTTTGGCGACGGCGGCAATCGTCTATGTCGTCGCGATCTATCCGCTTTTCCTGCATTTTCTAGCTCATTTTTTTGGAAAGCCTGTGCGGAAAAATGTTTGCGCGAATACGGTTTCCGTCATCGTGCCGGTGCGCAACGGCGCGCCCTGGATACTCCAGAAGTTGAACTCCATTCTTGGGCAGTCCTATCCGCGGAACTTGATTGAGATCATTGTCATTTCTGACGGTTCCGATGACGAAACCGACGAGATCGTAACCCAGTTTGCGCCCAAAGAGATACGATTGCTACGCCAGGTCCGCTCGGGCAAACCCACGGCGCTCAACCGCGGTATCGCGGCAAGCAGCGGCGAGATCCTGTTGTTGACAGACGCGCGGCAAGCTCTGGCCCCGAACTGCATCGAGATACTGCTCAGATCCTTCGCCGATCCGCACGTCGGTGCCGTCAGCGGAGATCTACAAATCTTAAAGGGCAAATCGGACGAGGAAAAAACGATTGGTATCTACTGGAGATATGAGCGCTGGATTCGCTCCAATCTCGGCTTATACGACTCGACTCTGGGCGCCACGGGACCTATCTATGCAATTCGAAGGGAGCTCGTGAATGATCTGCCGGCGGACGTGATCCTCGATGACGTTTGCCTGCCGGCAACTGCCCTGTTGAAAGGATATCGGATAGCTTATGAAGAGTCCGCTATAGCGTTCGACTATCCTACTGCGCTCTCCTCCGAGTTTCGACGGAAAGTAAGGACGCAGGCAGGCAACTATCAAATTATGTGGTGCTGTCCGGGGCTGCTCGGATTTCGCAACAGAATGTGGTTCCACTATTACTCGTTGAAGGTTGGCCGGCTGGCTCTTCCCTGGTTCTTCATTCTGGCTGCGCTGACGACTCCGGCATTGCCGCAGCCGGCCGCGACGGCAGCAGTCGGCGCACAGGCGATGTTCTACATTCCCGCACTACTCGATCCGTGGATCAGCTCCGCAACGCTTATTAAGCGGTTGAGTTCTTCCTGCCGAACAGTTGCAGGACTCCTGCTGGCTTCTCTGCTCGGCCTTTCGATCTTAGTCAAGAGTCCAAGCGAGCTATGGAAGGAAACTGTCGTGAGCAAACCGGAACACATGGATGAATCATAGCCGCCGAGTGGAGTAACTACTTTCCTAATCCAATGACCAATCTCAATCGCATCCACTCTGATCATGCTGGTTAACGACGGCGAGAGACCATTCTTTATCGTTGGTTCCGGTCGCTCAGGCACCACGCTGCTAAGAATGATTCTCTGTTCTCATTCGAGGATCGCGATACCGCCCGAGACTTGGTTCCTGCTAGACCTGGTTACCGGCTTTCCCTTGCAGTCGCGGCTGGACGACGAACAATTGCACAGAGCCGTGGAGCAAATCGTTGGGCACTATCGTTGGCCCGATCTTGAGATCGACGCCGAGCAATTCGCCCGGGACGCGAAGCAGTTGAACGCCCCCACGATTCGAGCACTCTCCGACATGATCTACCAGACGATTTGTCTCCGCGAGAACAGGCCAAGATGGGGAGATAAGACGCCGCCGTATGTTCGGATTGTGCCGCAGCTGGCAGAGCTCTACCCGAATGCGCAGTTTGTCTACCTCGTCCGAGACGGACGCGACGTAGCCAGTTCGTTTCAAAGCAAGAGGTGGTACGGTCGCTGGCTGGTCGACAACGCCCGGGAGTGGGTGGAGTCGATCGCCTACATGCGTGAATACAGAAGTCTTCTAGATGCAAAACGACTCTTTGAGCTGAAATACGAAGACCTCGTAAGGTCTCCAGAGCAGCTCACGCGGGAACTCTGCCATTTCCTGGGGGAAGACTTTGAACCGGAGATGTTGAATTGGATGAAGCGGGTCCGGCAGCAGGTGCCGGAGCGGGAACTCCACATCCATGAAAAGCTGATGCGTCCGCCGGGGCCAGGCGATATCGCCCGCTGGGAGCGGGAGCTGCCGAAGCTCCAGTTGTTGTCGCTTGAGGCCCACATCGGTAAAGAGCTTGAGGAGTCAGGATATGCTTTGCACTACGGTTCCGTTGTCCAAAGGGCTTCATTTCCCGTTGTTCGATTTGCTCGCGCGCTATTCTTGCCGATTGTCAAAGCCATCATCCGTGTGAGAGCGGCGGTTAAACGACGCTTGTTGCCCACGGCGGTCACAGACATGTCATCGAAGTCATCGCGGCGGTGAAGCGGCGATCAGCGGAGGCCGCCACGAGCCCAAGCATTTCGGGCTGCAGCGAAAAGCTTCGTCGCGCCAAACGTTAGGCTCGGAGCCGTTGCAGCCAAGCCGATGAGAATCTTTCTTAGCAGGCGCGGGTCGTGCTCATCCGCACGGCGGAGGCTTGCTATGGCCTCAGAGTAACGACCCTCTCGCTCAAAGTGACGAGCGAGCCGCAAAGCCACTGCCGTTATCTTCCGTCTTTTTGCGTTGAGTATGATCGGCTGGAGCGGGTCATCCTCGCCTAGGGCCGCGGACAACTTGTCGTAGACGTGCGATGCCCCCTGGCCCATCTTTTCGATGTCGCGGCTCAAGCTGCCCGGTCGAACGCGATGTCTGACCAGAACGGCATTCTGGGAATCCATGCGTTTGCCGATTGACGCCATTCTGATCCACAGGTCGAAATCTTCCGATCGGTGCATCGTCTCATCGAACCCGCCGGCTTGTTCAATGGCTGCCTTCCGGGCGACGACGGAAGATGTATTCGGAACGCTCCTCATCTCGATGAGTGACTGCAGCGTCACGGGGCGCTCGGATGGACAGATGTCGAACAAGGTGCGCCCTTCCACCGAGGGGTCGCCGAAGCACAGCGCGTCGCACCACGCCAGGTCCAAACCGGGATCGGCTTCAAACAGGCGCAGTTGCCGCTCCAGAAAATCCCGCTCCCAAAGGTCGTCGGAGTCCAAGAAACAGACGAACTCCCCCAAGGCTAGGCCGATGCCTGCGTTGCGGGCGGCGGACGGACCGGCATTCTGCTGTGCCAGGTAGCGAACTCGCGAGCCGAAAGACGTCAGCACACGCTCCAACTCGGGCGTGTCGCTAGAACCGTCGTTGACGACGATGACTTCGAAATCGGTTCGAGTTTGGGCCAGCACGGAATCCAAGGTATCCGTGATGAAGGCCGACGAATTGTAAGCGGGAATAATGACGCTGGCGGCGGGCGTGTCCATCTAGCCTTCGGATCAGTGGGCGCTAGGACCCGCTGCCATCATCGTTCTCTCATTGTAAAACAGCCGTCGCTCGACGCAGGCGCGCCGCTCTACGCAGCCCGTAATGCTGCCACGCGGTCGATCGCCGCCGTTTCGGTATAAGCTAGGACTTGAGCTTCTCAAGAGTGGTTTCATACACCCAAATCGTCGCCGAAAGAAGGGTTGATCCAAGTTGATGAGAGTGCCGGGCAGGTTGCGAAGGTCCGCAAAGGCCTTCTGTCAGCATGTGGTTCGCCCCTGGGGCCAAGGTCGAGCGGTATTCGTATTTGGGGAGCAGCGTTCAGGCACCACCATGCTTATGGATGTCTTCGATCGGCATCCGGATGCGGAGAGCCTTTACGAGTACAACCCCAAGGCATTTGAAAATCTGCGGCTGAAGCCGGCGTCAGACATCGAGCGCGTCATCAAGAGGTCGGCCGCTCAGGCGCTGGCCTTTAAGCCGATTTGCGATAGCCAGCATGCTGCGCGAATTCTGGGAGAATTCGAGTCGTCGGCGGGGCTTTGGATCTATCGCCGTCTAGAAGACGTCGTCAACTCTTCGATCGAGCAGTTTAACGACCACCGAAGCTACCTACAAGCCATACTCGAAGACCGTATTAGAGCCGACTGGCGCGCCGAGAATATTACGCCCGAGAATCTCGCGCTGATTGCAGAGGTCTACCGCCGCGGCTCGTCCGACATCAATTGCCGCGCCTTGATTTGGTATCTCCGCAATAGTCTCTATTTTCAGCAATCATTGGAGAGCCACCAAAGAGTTCGGCTCGTCCGCTACGAGGATGTCGTTACGAAGCCCGCTTCGGCCGTCGTCGAAGTCTTGAAGTTTGTCGGGCTTCGCGACTGCTCGTCGGCTTACTCCCATATCCACGCAAGATCGATCGCGAAACGGCCTGCTCCTGCCATTGATTCGGATATCGCCGAACGTTGCCGCGCCCTAGCGGCCCGCTTGGACGCCGAGTACGATAATTAGAGGGCGCGGACCCGGATCCATGATGGCCGAGATAGAGGAACTCGTCGCAGCCGCTCCCCGTTCCGCAAAGGCAACCGTGCGACGATGGGCGAGCCGCGTCGGCTACACGGCCCTGCGGCGATCGGGCGCGACATCTCTCGCCGCACATTCCTCGTGGCGGCGTCGTCGGTTGATTGTTTTGTGCTACCACGGCGTCTCGTTGCGCGATGAACACGAGTGGTGTCCTGGCCTCTATCTGCCGCCTCAGGAATTCTCGAGGCAAATGGAGATGATCGACGAACTCGGTTACCAGGTCGTTCCCTTGGAGTCGGGAGTGCGGCGTATGGCGTCTCGGGAACTGGATAGGCCAAGCGTGGTGATCACCTTCGACGACGGCTTCGCCGATTTCGCCACCCTCGCGGCTCCTTTGCTGAAGAAGCATGGCATGGCGGCCACCGTCTATCTGACGACCTATTACGCTGAAAAGCAGTTGCCTCTTTTCAATTTGATGTGTCCGTACCTGTTGTGGCGAGGGCGCTACAATCTCGGGCGCTTGGGCGCGGAATTCGGCCTGAAGGGTCAGTCAGCCACGAGCCGTGCAGGCGGGCAGGGCCTGGCGGCCGCCCAGTCCGCCGTCTTGCAATGGCGCAAGACCAAGCCGGCTGGTGTGGAGGAGGATACACGGTTTGCCGGGGAGCTAGCTGATCGGCTTGGCATAGACTGGCAGGAGTTGCTCAGCCGAAGAGTCTTGCAATTGATGTCGCGGCAAGAGGTCGAAAGCCTCGCCGCCGAAGGAATCGACTTTCAGCTCCATACACACCGGCACCGCACGCCGGACGATCCGGCCGCTTACCGCCGGGAGATCGACGACAATCGCCGGGTGCTTGAGGCTTGGACTGGAAAGCCGGCGAACCACTATTGCTATCCCAGCGGAGTTTGGTCGCCCAAAGTGCATCCCTGGCTCCGCGAGGCTGGCATAGAGACGGCGACGACCTGCGTCGCCGGCGCCGCGGCTCCGCATTCCAATCCGCTGGCGGTGCCGCGCTATCTGATCTCGGCCGGACTGCGGGAGAACCACTTTGCCGCGCTGCTAAGCGGTGCGGTCGGCATGGTTCAGCCTGCTGGGTGAGCGGTCCGCGGGCAAGCTCGCGGAGTTTAGGGCTTGCATACGCCGCGTCCTTGCAGAACGCGGCGCAGCGGATCGCTGAGTTCGTCCGCCATCTCGGCCGCGCCGGTATCGGTGAAGTGCACGAAATCGGCGAAGTACTCCGACCCCGCAGGCATCGTTCGCGCCGCATCGACGAGCGGCAGCGAGCGCTCAGCCGATACCTGGCGAACGACGGCGTTGATTCGCTTTTCGAGGTCCATAAAGCCGTCCTCCTCCAATAGGGGATACGAGGCGCGCCAGGCCGCCAGCCAGTGCCTCTCTCCCTCGGACACGGCGCCGCCGAAGCGAGTGGCGTGAGTAACCAGTACGACGGAGGAACCGAATGTGGACAAAGCATCCAACAGCGACTCTAGGTCGGCGCGAAAGGCCTGAATGTTCTCCTCCGGCACCCTGGAGACCGTGTGGTCCAAGCGCCGAATATCCATTTCGAGCCGCGTTGCCCGAAGCCGGTCAGTCCATGCGGCGGGCAACACCGCCTTAATGAGGTTGCGCACCCGCCTGTAGAGCCGGATATAGTCGGTCGCCGGAACCGGTTCCGGCGCGGATGCCGCTCGACTATCTGTCTCGGCATCATTGGGCACGACAATGTAGTTCGCCGGCGCAGCATAGATCACCACGACTGCCGGCCGAATAGCGTCTAGCAGCGCCGGAAGCCGCTTCATGATCGTCGGAATCCGAAGGCCGGCAAGGCCGCCGTTGACGATGTCGATCTGCGCCGCCGGGCAACTCCGCTCCAAGAGTCCTTGCAATACTCTCGGATACTCGTGCCCCGGCATTTCGTAGAGTCCGAAGGTTTCCGATGATCCGAGAACCCAGACGCGCGTCGAATCGTCTCGCAACTCCGGCCCCCTGAGGCCGAGTCGATTCAGACGCCACTTTTCGAATTGCGCTCCCGGCTTTCCCCAGCGGCCCAACGCGTCGTTCTGCAGCAAGCTGTTGTTTCCGTACGGACCCCAAAACGGCGCCCCCCAGGTCACGACGTCGTCGACACGAGCCGAAATCTCCATGACGAACAGCGCGATCGCCACGACGCCGATTCCTCTCACGATGCTGTTTCTTGTGCTCATTCGCTTAGAACTGGAAGTAAATGAACGACTGCGAAGAGACGCCGTGAAACAGGCAAAGGTAGATCATGACGCCGTAGATGACCGCGCGGACTTCGGGCGCGCCCCACTTCGCATCGAGGAACATCAACCGGCCGGTGCGGTACTGCAACAATTGGACCGCCGCCAGCGGCGCCGCGTACGGAAGCAGCCCGTAGACTTCAGCCATTGAGAAGCCCTGCCAAGGCTGCAGAATTCGAGAGGAAAACAGAACGATCTGAGACCAGGACGTAGCTCGGAAAAGAAGCCAGCCGTACGCCGTGAACTGGAACATCACTCCGATACTGAGCCAATTCGGGATGTCCCGCAATCCTAAGCCCCGAAGGTCCGCTGTAGAAAGGCGCCGATGCACAATCAGCAGCAGACCGTGATAGAAACCCCAAATCACGAAGTTCCATGCGGCGCCGTGCCAAAGCCCGCCCAGCAACATCGTCAACATCAGATTTCTCCACGTCTTTAACTGACCGCCGCGGTTGCCGCCCAACGGGATGTACAAGTAGTCGCGGAGCCAAGACGACAGGCTGATATGCCATCTCGTCCAGAATTCTTGGGGATTCTTGGCGAAGTAAGGCAGGTTGAAGTTGAGCATCAGCTCGAAGCCGAACAGCTTCGCGACTCCCCGCGCGATATCCGTGTAGCCGGAAAAGTCGCAATAGATTTGGACGGCGAAAGCGTAAACCGCCAGCGCCGCCTCAAATCCCGACGGGTCGCTGAGGGCGAACACACGGTTGACGTAGACGGCGACCGAATCGGCGATGTAGACCTTCTTGAAATAGCCCCATACGATCAGATGCAGCGCCGCCGCCCAATCGTTCCCCAATACGCGATTCCGCGAGAGCACCTGCGGGATAAACGTCTCGGCGCGCTCGATCGGGCCGGCCACCAGTTGAGGGAAAAAACTGACGTAGAGAGCGAAGTCGAGGATGCTTGGTACCGGGCTTACCCGACCACGATAGACGTCGATCGTGTAGCTCATCGTCTGGAACGTGAAGAACGAAATGCCGACGGGAAGGACGATATGGATTACCGGCTGCGAAGCCGGCAGACCTATCGCCTGCAGAAGGTCGAAGAAACTGCTGACGAAAAACGCGAAATACTTGAATACGCCCAAAAGGCCCAAGTTCAGAGCAACGCTCCACCACAGGAATCGTTGCGTCCTCGCCCGGTCGCCGGCGTCCTTCCCGTCAGCGATGCCTCTTGCGCAGAAAAAGTTCAGCAAGATGGAGAAGCCGATCAGGCCGAGAAATCTCCAGTCCCAATAGCCGTAAAAAATCCCGCTGGCGATGAGCAGAACGAAATTGCGGTGTTTCGGGCGGGAAAGTGCGCACAGCAGGAACGTCGCCAGCAGGAACACGAAGAAGATCGGGCTGGTGAAAAGCATGCTGCCTAATTTTTCCGAACGGCGGCGCCCCGGCAAGCCAGAACGTACTGCTGCTCTCGAAGGGGCAATGCCCGGTCCGGAGTCATTTCACCAGCCTAATGACCAACAGCGGGCCCGGAAGACCCAGGGCGCTGACCAGTCGATCGGCCAGCCGGCCGATCGGGCGCAACGGCGTCGGCAAGTAGCCGTCATGGAGCCCCGGGCGATTGAGGGTGAACTGTGTAGTCTCTGCGAACCGTCCGGTGTAGCGGCGAACGGACGAATGCGTATTGCAGCGGTAGCAAGTGGGGAAATTCTTGTAGCGGGTTCCCGTCGACGAGCCGACCGAATCCAGGTAAGGATCCTTTAGGCCGAGATCCTCCATCAGCTGCGAGATAACGGCGAAATAGTGCCAGCGATAGGGCGTGAATCCCAGGAAGACGCCGCCTGGCTTCAAGGTTCTCAGGAGCGCGTCGAAGAACTGCTCCGGTTCGCGTACATGCTCGAGCACCATCACGGCAAAAGCCACGTCGACGGAGTCGCTTGGAACGGGGGCGTCCTCCAGAGTGCATCCATGAAGCTCGCTGATGTTCTCGGGGGCCGCTGCGGACGTGTCTGGATCGACGCCAACATAGCGGTCCGCTGCGGCGATGAGCGACTGTTGCAGCTTGGACGAATCGTCGAAGCCCGAACCGCAACCGATATCCAGGACCGTCTTCGGGCCCAGGCGATCTTTCAACTCGGCGAGAACCATGTCGCGGAAGATGACCGCTCGCCACTCGTTGTCGGCGAACCGGCGCCTGTATTCATCGATGTTGGTCATCAGCGCTGGACTAGATCCATCCTCTCAAGCGGTAATAGACGATCTTGACGTACTCGGCGGCGACGTCCAGAAAGCAGGTCCAGCGTTGCCCGATCGCGTTCTGTCTCTTGAGTACGTCGGGAACGAAATAGGCGCGTACGTCTACACCGGCCTTGGCGAACGCTCTGGTCGCGCGATACGAATGCACGTCGCTGGTCAGCAAGACGTTTTGTCCGGAGCCGCGATTTTGTTCGAGCAGATCGGCAACAAAGATCGCGTTCTCCCGTGTTGAAGCGGAGCGGTCTTCGACCAAGATAACCCCTTCCGGTATGCCGTACGCAACTAGGAAGTCCTTCATCGAATCAGCCAATCCGCTGCCGCCGCCGACATCCCCTCCGCTCACCACGACTCTGCTGAAGTGTCCCTTCCGGTAAGCCCAAACCGCGTACACACAGCGCCAGTAACTGGTTGGACCGAGCAGTTCGTCGGAGCCGATCGCGTCAGCGCCCAGTACGATCAGTGTGTCACCATCGGCGGCTTGCTCTGCCGGCAATATGCCCAGCACGGCCCAAGAAACGAGCGGGGTGAAGTGCACTGCCGCCAAGAACAAGACCAGCGCCATCGAAAGCTTGGCAAACAACCGTCTCAGTTTGGCGAGCACGGCCCTCACCTCTCCTGGGGGGAATCGACCGCGCCGGGCCGGTTGCCGATGCGGACCAGTGAGAGCGACGGCTCGACGTGGAGCACCAAGTCGGCTTGCGCTTGGCTCTCGGCCTCTTGGAGCTCGGAGTCCGAGGTGTATCCCGACAAGCGGACGTCCGGGAAATAGTAGTGCAGGCTGGGAACTAACAGCTGCGGGGCCAACAGTCGTGCTCCCTTTTCCAGCTTCGCCTCGCGCAACAGCTCAATCGGTCGCCAGTCGCTTTCGGCGCTTTGCTGGTCCGCGGTGGCCGGCCAATGCCGGCTCGCCGCCGCTACGGCCGTCAAGCAGAGAACCGAGACGGCGCCTAGGCGGAGCACGGCCGGCTTGATCTGAGCCAAAGCCGAACCGACCGCTACCGCAGTAAAAATCTGCAGCACCGGAAAATAGGGGCTCATGTAGCGCGGTACCGTCGTCGCCACCGGCAACAGCAGCAACATCATCAACGGGATGTAGACCGCGAACGGCAGCAGTGCGCGCAGCGCCGCTCGACGCCGGAGGAAGATCCCCACTCCGGCCGCGAACAGCAACCAATCCACGGGAAAACTTTCCAGCCTGACGATCCAGGAGTCAGCGAGGCTGATGTCCGTACCCCACTGCGATTCTCGAAACAAGGCCAAGAACAGTTGGAATCCGTAAGGCTTCAGTAAGCCGATCTTCAACAAGCCCGCAGGCCAAAGCAAGAGGACGGAGAGGATCACGACCAGCAGCGACCGCAACCCGAACGCCAGGGCTTCCGGCCGCGACCAAGCGACCGGCGAGCGGCGCCGGACAAGAAAATAACTAATCGAGGCGGCAATCGGGAGGATGAGGCCGACTTCCAAAGTCGCGCAGGCTGCCCCGGCAAAGATCAAGCCGATATACCAATCGCGCAACACGTTCCCGGTGAGAAAGCGACCGATGTAGGTCAGAGACAGAATAGAGAACAGCGAAAATAAGGCATGGGGCCGCCGAGCACGGAGGCTGTTTGGATGCTGACGATGCTTGGTCCGTACAGAGCGGCGAAGAGCAAACTGGGCGATCCCCGCCGAACCGGACGGAGCAAGTCGGAACGCCGTCCAAACTCCGGCGATGCCCGCCAGTAAATAGAGGGCGAGAGTCGCACAACGCGTGCCGTACTCGGACCAACCAGTCAGTAGGCCGGAGACAAAAAGATAGTAGTAGTAAACCGGCCCATGCCAATGCCGATAGAACGACGCGTCATTGCTGTTTCGAATCAATTGCGATAGCCCGACGGCGGCTTCCCCGCGCAGTTCCTCGATCCCCAGCGAGAGTAGTTGCGGCGTCGTGAGAGCTCGCGCATCGACGTAGTTGTTCCAGATCCCCTGCTTGGCGGCGTAAGCGTAGTCGGCTTCGTCGTACTTGAAGGGACCGTTCGTAACGAATCGGGGCGCGATAAACAGCGCCGACAAGATGAGCACGGCGAGGGGGAAGACGATGCCCGGCAGTAGGGCAGTTTCGACTGTGAGCTTGCCCTTAACCTGGACCGCGCCGTCATGCTGGGAGCCTATTGCCATCGAAAATCAAACTGCCTAGAACTGGAAGTAGATAAAAGGAACCTTGCCGACGTCAACCGAAACGAACAAGAGAATGCAAGCCGTGATTGCCGCGGACTGCAGCAGCGGAGGAGCGTCGCAGAAGATCCGTCTCAGGGCGTCCTTCCATTCCGGCGGGGAAAGATGCGCGAAATAACCGAGCGCCAGCGCAGCGACGAATGGCGCATTGAGGGGTAGATCCCCGGAGGCCATCGTGAGAATGCGGCCGACTATCATCGTCGCCGCACCCACCGAATCGGGGCGGAACAAGATCCACCCCAAGCACACTAGATGAAAGGTGATGACGCCGGAGGCAACGCTGCGGTCCGCGTGCTGCGAGCCGCGATAGATGCCCGCTCGACCGCGAGATACAGGCCGTGCAGATCGCCCCACCATACGAGGTTGGTCAGCGCCGTGCCAAGTCCGCCGAGCAGCATGGTTATCATTAAGTTTCCGCCGGGGCCAAGCACTCCCGTTCGATTGCCGCCCAGCGGAATGTAGACGTAGTCCTTCAACCAGCTCGACAAAGAGATATGCCAGCGGCGCCAAAAGTCGGTGATCGTACTGGCTCGGTAGGGCCTGTCGAAAGTTAACCGGCAAATCAAAGCCGAGCACTTGCGCGGCCCCAATCGCGATGTCGCTGTATCCCGAAAAGTCGCAGTAGACTTGCATGGCATAGCCGTATACGGCGAGCAAGACGGCGGGTCCAGAGAATCTTGACGGGTCGTTGAAGACCGGATCGACCAACGTCACAGCCAGAACGTCTGCAACGCAGACCTTCTTAATCAATCCTAAGAGCATCAGCGCTACGCCGTCTAGCGCGAGGCGATTGTTAAAGCGCTGCTGATTGGCTCATCTGCGGCAAGAAGTCAGCCGCTCTGACGATCGGGCCGGCCACCAACTGAGGGAAAATGCGACGAACATCGCAAAATCAAGGAAGTTGTCCGCCGGGCGCAGTTGGCCGCGATAGATGTCGATCGTGTAGCTCAGGGTCTGAAACGTATAAAACGATATCCCAACCGGCAGCAAGATGTCGTAATAAGGAATGTTGATCGTCAAGCCTGTCGCCGCGGCGAAAAGCGAGACCTCCCGCGCGAAAAAAGTGAAATACTTGAAATAAGCTAGCAGTCCCAGGTTTCCGCAAAGACTAATGCAGAGTAGCCCGATGCGCCGTGCTCGACCGGTCGCTTGATACAGCGCTTGACCAACCCAGAAGTCTGAATATCGTCGAGGCGAGAATGAGGCCGGGCGAATCTCCAGTCCCAAGACATGTAGAAGTAGTAGCTGGCAACGGTGAAGAAAAGTATCCGAAGGCGCGGCCGATGATATAACGCCCAACAGATCGGCGCGACAAAAAAGAAAGAAGACAAAAAATTGAATACTATTAAATAGCACGTGGAGAAAATCTGACTAATGGCTGATTAACGTGTCTATCGAGTCGGCGATAATTCGGGCGGCCGCTTGGGCGCCGGCGGAAGCGAAGTGCATCGGGTCTCGAAAGTATCCTGCGTCGGGCCGGAGTTCTGCCGCCAAATCGACGAGCTGTACCCGTTCTCCGCCGCCGCCGCTTGGCGGACCGCGGCATTGATCGCCTCGTAGGCGCGACGGGTTTCGTCGAGCCCGAGTCCCCACAGGTCGCTGCCCAGCAGGCGCTGTTGGTCTGCGACGGCTACGCCATCTTCAAAAGGAGATGCGGCGGTCGTTAAGATCAACTCAACGCCGTCGCGGCGCAGTTGTTGGGCGAAGCGCCGATAGACGCCGAGGAATTGTTCGTCGCCCCGCTGTTCGGGGAAAAGTTGCATAGAGCGTGGCGGCTCGCCGCGGATGCCAGCGGCCGAGGGCCGACGAGCCGAGGTTGCGAATCATGCTGCTCGACTGCCACCACTTAGCGAGCGAAGAGGCCTGTTGCTGGACCGGCGGCGGATCGTCGACCTTGACTAACGCCGCCAGGTCGTTGATAACCGGATAGACGATGACGACGCTCGGTTCGATATTGCGCTACGTTGCTTTCGAAGTCTTTCAGAACTCGTTCGGCGCTCCACCCGGGAACGCCGGCGTTGAGAACCTCGGTCGAGCCGGGCGTCCGCGTTCGCGTTCAGCATTTGCTCGAGTTGAGCCGGCAAGACCAACTCATCATCCACGGTTCCCCCGAACACGACCGAGCTGCCGAGGAACGCGATGCGCGTGACGCCGGGCTTCGGCTCGTCGGAAAACGAACGATCGCGAAAGCCCTTTTCGTTTATCGTTACCATCCGAGACCGCGTCGATTCTTGTGTTGGGAATCAGCGATCGGCGGTTCTTGGCACTATGGTCGATAAAGGGGGTGCCGACGCCGCCGTATCGCCAATATGCACGCAATGCTAGGGACGCCTCGGCTGTCATCAAAGCCGCGACGACGAGTAGTCCCACGCGCCAAAGGCTGCCTTTCCAAACCTTCTCGCCTGCGGACGGCGAGCGGTCTTTGATAAGCGACTGCTGCACAACTTCGAAGGTACACCAACTTGGCGGCGCTGACTAGGCGGCAGGGACCTGAGAACGTCACCGCCGCGAATCGCCATCCGAGGCGCCGGTTGTCGTCTGGATTCGGTCCACAATCTGCGGAAAACGGCGCCTGCGGGCAACAGGTGCGATGATCTAGGTGTTACATCTGAGGCGGCGTCGAGATGCAATCGACGATAGTTGGGGAGAGAGTATGGAAGAAACGCCGTTCGAGACGTGCCGGCGCAAGATACGCCATGGAGATGCGATATCCGGCGTTGTCGGCCTAGGTTATGTGGGTCTGCCGTTGGCCAGCGAACTCGGACGCGCCGGCTACCGCGTGATCGGCATCGATAAGTCGACGGAGAAGGTGGATGCCATCGCTGCCGGGCGTCTGCTACATCCCCGACATCGAGAAGGATCTGTTCAGCCGGCTTGTTGCTGACGGCCTGCTCATCGCATCCACTGACGAAGCCGCACTTGGCCGCCTGCGACGCGATCAGCATCTGCGTGCCGACGCCGCTGCGCAAGACGAAAGATCCCGACTTGAGCTATGTGCTGGAATCCGCGGAGGCGCTGGCTCCGCACCTCAAGCAAGGCGCCTGGTCATCCTCGAATCGACGACTTATCCCGGCACCACCGAAGAAGCGATTCTGCCGATTCTTGAAGCCGGCGGCCGCAAGGTTGGGGAAGACTTCTTTCTCTGCTTCTCGCCGGAACGAGTCGATCCAGGAAACGAAAAATACGGCACGCGCCAGATTCCCAAGGTGATCGGCGGCATCACGCCAGCCTGCACCGAGTTGGGCGCCGCCTACTACGGCCGGGTCATGGATACCGTTGTCCCGGTCAGTTCGACGCGCGTGGCCGAGATGGTCAAACTGCTCGAGAACACGTTCCGCATGATCAACATCGGCTTGGCCAACGAGATGGCCTTGATGTGCGATCGCATGGGCATCGACGTTTGGGAAGTCATCGACGCGGCCGCCACCAAGCCTTTCGGGTTCATGCCGTTCTACCCCGGCCCTGGCCTTGGCGGCCACTGCATCCCCGTCGATCCCCACTACCTTTCGTGGAAGATCAAGCAGGTCGGCTACGAACCTCGCTTCATCGCTCTCGCCTCAGAGATCAACGGCAAGATGCCGGAGTTCATCGTCGAGAAGGTGCAAGGCGCCCTCAACAACGCCTGCAAGTCGGTGAAGGGCTCCAAGATTCACGTGCTGGGCGTCGCCTACAAACGCGATATTTCCGATGTCCGCGAGTCGCCCGCGCTCGATATCATCGCCTTGCTGCAACGCCTGGGCGGCGAGGTCACCTACAGCGACTCCTTTCGTCCCCAAGATTGATTTCGATTCCGTCTCGCTTGAGGCCAGCCCTCTTTTCCCTGCCGCCGAGCAAGCCGATTGCGTCGTCATCATCACCGATCACAAAGGAGTCGACTACGCTTCGGTCGTTGAGAAAGCGGCCCTGATTGTCGATTCACGTAATGCGCTGAAGAAATTCAGCAGCGACAAGATAGTACGACTCTGATAGACTGGATTATGTCTAATTACTTGCTGACTGGCGCTGCCGGCTTCATCGCCTCGCGCGTCGCGAACATCCTGCTGGAACGTGGAGACACTGTCGTCGGCATCGACTCTCTCAATGACGCCTACGACCCGCGCCTCAAGCACTTTCGCTTGAAGTCGCTGCAGGGTCGCGAAGGATTTACCTTTCTGCAAGGCGACATCACCGATCGCGCCTTTGTCGACAAGACATTCGCCGACGCCTGCCCGATTGACGCCGTCATCAATCTTGCCGCGCGCGCCGGAGTCCGTCAAAGCGTCGAGAACCCCTGGGCCTACGTCGACACCAATACCACCGGCACGCTTGAACCTGCTCGAAGCTTGTCACAACGCCGGCGTCAAGAAATTCCTGCTGGCCTCGACCTCCAGCCTTTACGGCAAAGACAACGAAGTCCCTTACAGCGAAGACGCCAACACCAACAAGCCGCTGTCGCCCTACGCCGCGTCGAAGAAAGCCGCCGAGGCGCTCTGCTACACCTATCACCACCTGTACGGCATCGACGTCACGGTCTATCGCTACTTCACCGTCTTCGGCCCGTCCGGCCGCCCGGACATGAGCATCTTCCGCTTCATCCAATGGATCAGCGAAGAGCGGCCTGTGTTGATTTACGGCGACGGCCAGCAATCGCGCGACTTCACCTTCGTCGACGACATCGCCCGCGGCACGGTCGCCGGCCTGAAGCCGCTGGGCTACGAAGTCATCAACCTGGGCTCCGATGAGCCGGTCATCCTGATGGATTCGCTCCACCTGGTCGAGAAGTTCGTCGGCAAGAAGGCCCAAATCGTCTACCGCGAAATGCACCGCGCCGACGTCACCCGCACCTGGGCCAACATCTCGAAAGCCCGCGAACTGCTCGGCTGGGCAGCCGCAAGTCTCCCACGAAGAAGGCGTCCGTCTAGCCGTCGAGTGGTACAACGCAAAACCGCGACTGGGCCAAAGACGTTCTCACCGACTAGCGTGGTTTGCGTTAGCGGAGCGCGATCACCCCTAGGGCCTACTCGTCGAAGACTCTTGGAACTCGGCATGAGCGACGACATCTCGCTTTATTGGGAGGCTCCACAGCGAGTTCATCGCAATGAAGCTCGAGACCTTCCGGCCGCATCTGGATTCCTGAAGGGAGCCTCCGAAGACTGCTGGACGACGGCCTGTAGGCGGCTAGCACGGGGACTGCCAAGGCTGTTTCAACTTCAGCGGTTGAAGACGGTACTTGATGATGCACCAGAGCGCACGGAAGCCGTCGCGCATGCCGATCTTCTTGCCTTCCTCGTAGGTGCGTCCGTGGTAGGCGATGCCGACTTCGTAAATGCGTGCGTGAGCCTTGGCGAGTTTGCTGGTGACTTCCGGCTCGAAGCCGAAGCGGTCTTCCTCAAGCACCAGGGCCTGGATCAGATCACGGCGAAAAACCTTGTAACAGGTCTCCATATCGCTGAGGTTCAAGTCGGTGGCCATATTGGAGAGCAGGGTCAGCAACTGATTGCCGACCGAATGCCAGAAATAGAGCACGCGATGCTCTTGATTGGAGATGAAACGGGACCCGAAGACGACGTCCGCGTTGCCTTTGTCGAGCGGCTGCAGAAGCTTGTGATAGTCCTCGGGGTCGTACTCAAGGTCGGCGTCTTGGACGATGACGTAGTCGCCCTCAGCCTTGTCGAATCCAGTCCTAAGAGCGCAACCCTTGCCTCGATTCTTGTCTTGCAAGAAGACGCGAACGTTCGGATGGCGCTGCTCAATTTGCGCCAATACTTCGCGGGTCCCGTCGGTGGAGTAGTCGTCCACGATGATGATCTCTTTGTCGACCTGTACTGCCTGAACGCGGTCCACGATCCTGTTGACCGTATCGCGCTCGTTGTAAACCGGGATGACGACGGAGAGTTTCATTGCGAACCGTGGATAAGTCGGCACGACGCCGTACAGAACAGAAGTACCAGCTTATGATTTGATTCGTCAGGGCTATTCAATCCCATTGAGAACCAAAAACAACCTGAGAACGGCCTAAGGCAAGGCATGACTATTTTGGTTGTCCTAACACGGCGCGCATAAGGGAAACGAGTGCCGGCGACGTCGTGGTCTCGAACCCGCGCTCGCAGCCTCGTGAAACTGCTCCGCCCTCTGGATAATCGTCCGGCAGCGACACGTAGGCGATGAGTTCCCTCGAACGTGGTTTCAGCGAGAGATTCGTCCCATCTATATTCCGCCAGCGGACCTGCTGGCGAACTACCGCAAGATGCAGCAGCGCGTCGATCTGGCCGATGTCGAGAAGAGCAAGTTCTTGCACAAGCCGCTAAACATCCAGACAGGTGAAGACGACGGCCACCAGGGCGGAGTGCGCTATTCGGTGGAAGACCCGGGCTATCAGGTCATTCACAAGTGGGTGCCTAAGCAGGCACAGCTGCAGACCGCGCCGTGACCGATGGCGTCCGGCGCAGTCCGCGGAAGGACCGCACGTGACCGTTGAAAGGCCTGCTTTGTCCGCGAATGTCCGCTGGAGTCAGGATGGGAAATGGCGTTAAGTTGTTGATAAGAGTAGAGAAAGCCTCGGTTTGCGAGGGTCTAGGCGGACATTGGCGGGTTTGAGGCATCGGGAAAATAGAACGGCTCGCTCTTTGAGCAGGCCGTTCCATTTTTAGATTAGCAAGCGTGTGCAAGAGGTTCCGGGCGCTGAACGTCCGGGGACATAGGTAACAGAATTACCCAAGCACATGGGTAACAGTTTATGGGTTGATGCCGTGGGACGGGGAGGTGCGGTTCCCCGACCCGTTAGGTTTTGTGAAAGCTCGCGTAAATGGGCCTGAAAGCATGGGTTGAGCCGCAACGTGTTGGCGGGTATTTGACCCCTCTCTGGCGTTCGGGGCTCGGATTGGGCGAATGCAGGATTGAGGTGGGGGCTTGCATATGGCGGTGGGATCGTAGATAATTTAATGGCGAACAAATGGCGAATATAAATCACGTGGTGCAGAGCTCGACAGTTGCGGATTTGCGCTCTCTTTTGGAGCGCCAGGGTTTCGGCGCCGCTGAGCCCAGGTTTGAGCAACTGGAAGCTCCGCGGCTCTCTGTAGGTTTTCCGGAAATCGACGTTTTGTTGGGGGGAGGAATCTCTCGCGGGGAGATTCTGGAGTGCACAGGAGGCCCGTCCTCTGGTTGCACGACGCTTGCTCTCTCTGCCCTGGCGCAAGTCACGGGGCAGGGAGAGCAAGCGGTTTATATCGACGCCTCCGACAGTCTCGACCCCTATCAAGCGAGCAAGCAGGGGTGCTGCTTGACCATTTGCTTTGGGTGCGTTGCGGCGTTCAGAAACGCTCGTTTGATTGGCGTACGCGGCGCTCGGCTCGCTCCGGGCAAGCGTGGAAAGCGGCGCAATTGGTTGCCGCCGCCGGCGGGTTCAGCCTCATCGTTCTTGACTTGATCGGGCTGCCGCTAGCGCAACTGCGCGATTTCCAGCGCTTCCCTTGGTTTGGGTTGCGGCAAATGATTGCTGAGAGTTCGACGGCGATCCTGACGCTTTCGGCTGAACACGTGACGGGCAGCGTCGCTTCGCAGTCGCTTGCGCTGGAGCGCGAGCAAATCGGCTGGCATGGCTCGTTTGGTCCCGCGCTGCGGCTGACCGGCCTCTCGGCGCGGGCCAGGTTGTTGCATCAACGGCGCAATCGCTTTGGGCAAGAAGTCTCTTGCCGCCTGGAGGCGCAGCGGTGAGGAAGCTCTACGCTTGCTTGCGCGTGAAAGATTTTGCCGTTGCCGTCGTGCTGCGCGGGCAAAGATCACGGCCTGCGGTTGTCTTTAGCGGCACGGCGCCCAACGTGTATGTCTACGAAGCGAACGCCGCCGCTCGGGCAGCAGGCATTCGCGCCGGGATGACGTTGAGCCAAGCGCAAGGGCGAGCGCAAAACTTGCTTGCCGAGCCGCGCAACGAACAGGTCGAGCAACAAGCGCAGCGCGAATTGCTTGAAGCGGCGCAGCTGGTTTCGCCGCGTGTTGAAGACCGCGAACCGGGTCTGCTGCGTCGTCGATTTGGCGGGCGTGCCCGATGCTCATTCGGCTGCCGGGAAACTCGTTCACTACGCAGCGCAGCTTGGTTTATCCGCGAATGCGGCGACTTCCCAGAATCGCTTCGCGGCGACGGTGGCGACGCAATTGGAAGAAGGCGTTACGCACATCTACCCGGACGAGGTGAGCGGGTTTTTGCAGCAGTTGCCTATGTTTGCGTTGCCGCTGATTGCAGAGGAGCGCAGGATTCTCAAGCTCTGGGGCATCCGCACGGTCGGCGAGTTTATGCGGCTCTCGGCGGATTCGCTGACGGCGCGCTTTGGCGAACGCGGGGCGCGGCTGGCGAAACTTGCGCGCGGCGAAGATGACACGCTGTTTGCAGCTTGGGAAGCGCCGCACGAGTTTGAAGAGAGCGTTGATTTCGATTGGCAAGTCGGTGATCTTGGACCCTTTGTCGTTTCTGATAGCCGAGCCGTTGCGCAAGGTTTGTAAGAAGCTGCGCGGTTTGGGTTCGGCGGCCGAGGCGATTTCGCTTTCGCTTAGGTTGTCGGATGGTTCGCTTTGCGAGCGCAGCGTGGCGTTGTCGCATCCGCTGACCGATCCCGACGTCTTGTTGAAGTTGATCCGTCTGGAACTGACCGCTCATCCGACGGGGAAAGCGGTGGAGGCTTTGACGCTTGCCGCTAAGCCTGTGCCGCGCCGCGAGTTGCAGCGTGATTTGTTTTCGCTGGCGCGTCCTAGCCCGGAGAAGTTGGCGGTGACGATCGGACGGCTCAAAGAGTTGATGGGGCTGGAGAATGTTGGGGCCCCGGCGGCGCGCGATACGCACGAGCCGCGCGTCTTCTCGACAGTCCCCTTTCAGCCTGGCGGCGCTAAGCCGCAGAAGATCGTCTCGGCGCTGGGCTTTCGTTGTTATCGACCGCCGATCGAGGCCGAGGTGCTCGAAGAGAGCAATCAGCCGGCTCATGTGCGCAGCCGCATTGTCGACGGACGCGTCCGGCGCTGTGCGGGACCGTGGCGCGTCAACGGCGATTGGTGGTTGGAAGAGGGTTGGGATTTGGCGGAGTGGGACGTGGAGTTGTCGAAGGGGCTGTACCGACTCTCTTGCGTTCTGCACTCGCACATGTGGCGGCTTGTCGGGGTCTATGACTGAGCGATGTATGCCGAGTTGCATGCGGCGAGCGCCTTCAGCTTTTTAGAAGGGGCGTCGCTGCCGGAAGACCTTGTCGAACGTGCGCGGGAGTTGGGCTATGAAGCGGTCGCGCTGTGTGATCGCGACGGCGTTTACGGCGCGCCGCGTTTCTATCAAGCGGCGAAAATCGCGGGGCTGCATCCGATTGTCGGCTGCGAAATTTCGATGGAGAACGGGCGCCGGCTCACTGTGCTGGTCGAGAATCGGCGCGGCTACCAGAACCTTTGCCGTCTGTTGACGCGCGTGCATCTGTCCGGCCCCAAGGGGCAGGGCAGAGCGAGTTGGGATGATGTCGAAAGCTATGCCGGCGGGCTGGTAGCGTTGATCGACGACATTCGCGACGGCGACCGGATCCTCTCGATCTTCAAGCCGCAGAGCGCTTACGTGGAGCTGCAGCGGCACTTCCGCGATCAACAAGAGGCGGCGAACCAAGCGCACATGGATTTCGCCGGGCATCATCGCTTGCCGCTGCTGGCGGCGAACGGCGTTCGCTATGCAAGGCAATCGTCGCGGCAGTTGTTCGATGCGCTGACGTGTATTCGTCACAAAACGACGCTCGACTGGGCAGGGCGATTGTTGGAGTCGAACGCGGAGCGGCATCTGAAGTCGCCGGTGGAGATGACGCGATTGTTTCGCGATGTGCCCGAAGCGGTGCAGAACTCTGATGGAGTTGAGCCGCCGCTTGCAATTCACCTTGCAGGATTTGGGCTATCAGTTCCCGCGCTATCCGTTGCCGCCGGGCGAAACGGCGACGTCGTATTTGCGGCAGATCACGTTGCAAGGAGCTGCTGAGCGATACCGAGATGCGGCTCATAAAGAACGCGCTTACCGGCAGATTGAGCATGAGCTGAATGTGATTCAGAAGCTGCAGCTTGAGGGTTACTTCCTGATCGTTTGGGATATTACGCAGTTTGCTAAACGCAATAACATCCTGTGCCAAGGGTCGCGGTTCGGCGGCGAACAGCGCTGTTTGTTATGCGCTGGGCATTACGGCTGTCGACTCGGTGCAGATGGAGTTGCTGTTTGAGAGATTTCTTGTCGGAAGAGCGCGGCGAGTGGCCGGATATCGATATTGATTTCCCTTCCGGCGAAAAGCGCGAGATGGCGATTCAGTATGTCTACGAGCGTTACGGCAAACTTGGCGCGGCGATGACGGCGACGGTGATCTCGTATCGCGATAAAAGCGCCATGCGCGAGATCGCCAAGACGCTGAGTTTTTCAGAAGAAAGCATCGAGCGTCTGTCGAAGTGCATTCACTACATGGATGCGTCCGATGACGGGACGCACACGGCTGAGCAAATCCGCATGGCCGGGTTTGACCCGGAGCAATCGCGGTTTCAGCACCTGGCGCGGCTGACGCACGAGATCAAGAATCTGCCGCGGCATCTGTCGCAACACCCCGGCGGCATGGTGATCTGCCAAGGGGAACTCGACAGCGTCGTCCCACTGGAGAACGCGCGGATGCCGGACCGGCGCATCGTGCAATGGGACAAGGAGGACTGCGCCGATCTGGGCATCGTTAAAGTCGACCTGCTGGGACTCGGCATGCTGAATGCGCTGGAGGAGTGCATCACGATCATCAATAGCCGCGGCGCCGACTTTGACATCGCTCATGTTCCGCCGAACGATGAGAAGACTTACCGGATGATTCAGGCGGCTGATACAGTCGGCTCTTTTCAGATTGAGTCGCGGGCGCAGATGGCGACGCTGCCGCGCATGCGGCCTGCCTGCTTCTACGACCTCGTGGTACAAGTTGCGATCATCCGACCCGGTCCGATTGCAGGCGACATGGCGCATCCATTTTTGCGGCGCCGGCTGGGGCGCGAGGCGATTACGTATCCGCACCCGTCGCTGATTCCCGTGTTGAAGAGGACGCTGGGGGTGCCGCTGTTTCAAGAACAACTGCTGCGCATGGTGATGATTGCCGCTAGCTTTAGCGGAGGCGAGGCCGAAGAGTTGCGCCGTGCGATTGGCTTTAAGCGTTCGGTCGAGCGCATGCAGTTGATCGAAGGCAAGCTGCGCAGGGGGCTGCATGCGAACGGAATTTACGGCGAGGGGGAAGAGAAAATCGTCAAGGCGGTCACTTCGTTTGCGCTGTTTGGTTTTCCGGAGTCTCACTCGGCCAGCTTTGCGTTGATCGCTTATTCGAGTTCGTACCTCAAGGCGCACTATCCGGCGGCGTTCTATGTGTCGCTGCTCAACGCGCAGCCGATGGGTTTTTATAGTCCGGCGACGCTGGTGAAAGATGCGCAACGGCACGGCGTGCGCGTGAAGCCGATCGATGTTGACGGTCTCTGACTTGCGTTGCCGGGTGGAGACGGATGAGCGCATACGCATTGGACTGAACTATGTTTCGGGGATTACCACGGCCTCGGCAGTGCGCATCGTGACGCAGCGAGCGATTCGAGAAATTTCGCTCCATCGATGACTTCACGCGCCGGACGCAGTTACGTAAAAACGAACTGGAGACGCTGGCCAAGATCGGGGCGTTGAATTCGCTGGGCGAAGCCGTGCATCGCCGTGACGCTCTGTGGCAGGTGGAGAAGGCTTGGCGTTTGCGCGGTCCTCTGTTCGAGAACCTGGAAGAGGCGGAGGAGCCTTCGCCTCTCGACGCAATGACGCCAGCTGAGAGGCTCGATGCCGATTATCGCGGAGCGAGTCTTACGACAGGTCCGCATCCGCTGCACTACCAGCGCACGGAGTTGCATGCGCTCGGTGTTGTCGCTGCGGCGCGCCTGCACGCACTCGACAACGGCGGTCCCGTGCGCGTCGCCGGCATGGTGATTACCCGCCAGCGTCCGATGACGGCTAAGGGTTTTGTGTTTCTATCGTTGGAAGATGAGACGGGGGTCTCGAATGTCGTCGTGCGCCCGCCGATGTTTCAGAAGCATCGTTCGTTGTGGACGAGTGAACCGGCGTTGCTCATCGACGGCGTCATCCAAAAGCAAGATGGCGTGATTCACATCCGCGCCGAAGACGCTATGCCGTTGGAGATGCACAACGCGGCGCCGGCATCGCACGACTTTCATTGAGCGGAGCCGCTGCGATCCGGTGTCGTACAATTGATCCTTGTATCGCCTGATTGGAGTTAGCGTCCCGTGCCCGAAGACCGTCTCGTCCTGAATCAGGATCGAGCTGAGACGGCCAACCCGGGCGACTCCGACTCTTGGTATCTCGATCCGCTGGCGGCGCAGCAGAAGCGAAACGTCCACTTGGAATTGGTTCGGGACTGGGCCGGCGACTTGCGTCCGAAGACCGTGGTCAAGACGGACGTCTTTGAAGAAGCCAATAATCAGGATGCGGTATTGCCCAGCGTCCAGTTGGGGCAGGAGCTTTCGCTTGGTTTCGATGTTGAGTTTCGCACGGTCGCTAAGGCGCATCAGCGTTACCAGGGCGAAGCGCCGCAGTTCCTCAATGCGGACGCCAGGAATTTGCCCTTCGCCTCGGACAGCCTTGAGTTGATCATTTCCACGTCGACGCTGGACCACTTTGAGACGCGCGCCGAATTCGTGGAGTCGATCCGCGAATTGGCTCGGGTCCTTAATCCCCAAGGGCGCATGATCCTGACGATCGACAATCCCTGGAATCCGGGCTACTTCCCGCTCTATGCGCTGTTCCGGTTGCCGTTTGCGCCCTTCAAACTAGGCTATACGCCGACGCGGACGCGGCTTGACGCGGACTTGCGTGAAGCGGGGCTAACGCCGCAGGCCTGGCGCCCGCTGATTCACAATCCGCGGATGGTTTCGACGCTCATTCTGTTGGGTTTGCGTAAATTGTTTGGCGCCTCGGCAGACGGCGTGGTGTCGTCGTATCTGAACCTTTTCGCGAAATGCGAATATTTGCCGACGCGTT
Organism: uncultured Acidobacteriota bacterium; assembly: GCA_963805925.1. Taxonomy (GTDB): domain Bacteria; phylum Acidobacteriota; class Terriglobia; order Bryobacterales; family UBA6623; genus CAMPKL01. The sequence goes on along the minus strand of CAWDWB010000007.1, from coordinate 10,138 downwards.
GGTTTACTTGCGTGTTTATGGCCGTTTGCGTCGTGAAAGAAAGACCAGCCCCGCGCTAAGTCGCGCTACATCTGGGGAGCAATCTCGGCAGTAAATTCAATCAGTCGGCTGCGTTGCTGCGGCGTTCTCCCACGTCTCGGCCTCGATCAACCGGTGGGCTAGCCTGGACATGTCTTCACCCGCGCTCCGCAGAGTCCAAGAGCTGGACCGCCGGATCGAGTCTCTCGGATCTAGGACAACAGTCCGTACCGGGCACCTGGCCAGCTCCGCATTCAAGACCAATCCCACAGAGATCCAATAATGGCCGTGGTGTGGGGGAAGAACAGCAGTAGCGGCCTGTCGCCGGAAGAACCAACCTAGTCATAGGCCGCCAGCCCCAACCTCAAAGATTCGTTGGCCAATCGAAGACCACGAGCGTTCCGTCGTGTCGCTGCATACCGGCTCGGTGACGACTTCGTTGCTTTCACCGACAAGTGTAGAATTCTGGCTATGTCACACAAAGTTTCCTTTGGTTCAGCCTACAAACGCGGCAACATTTGGTGGGTCAAGTATTACGCGTACGGAAAGCCAGTCCGAGAATCAGCCCGAAGCCACCGCAAGAGCGATGCGTTGGCCTTACTGAAGAGGCGGATGCTTGAGATCGAATTGGGCAGCCAACCCCATATGGCGGCGATCACGGTTGCAGAGATGCTTCGTGGACTGATCGCAGACTACGAGCTCAACGGCCGCAAGTCAACTAGACGGGCAGAATTGTCTGCAAGGCAGATAGCGCGCCGGCTAGGCGACATGAAGGCCAAGCACGTCGGGCCGGAGCAGTTAGCCTACTAAGTGCGCACTCGTAAATCGGAAGGGAGGAGTAACGCCACCATCAATCGCGAGCTTGCCGCCCTACGGCGCGCATTCAACCTAGCCCATCAGCGGCACGCGATATTTTAGGTGCCTGCGATACCCAGACTAAGGAATCCGCACCACGTTCGGGGTTCTTTGAATACGCAGATTTCGTGAAACTTCGTGGCCACTTGCCGGGCTACCTTGGGGGGCTTCGCTACGTTCGCATACCTCACGGGGATGAGGCGATCGGAAATTCGGTCATTGTGCTGGGACCAAGTCGATTTGGCGGAAGGCTGGATTCATCTTAAGTCCGGCACCACCAAGAATGATCAAGCCAGGGACTTGCCGATCTTCCCTGAACTGCGCGCCGTGCGAACGTCCGCGGCCCTCAATTGGCGATTTGGTGCCGCTCTTCGTGGGGGACTAGCTAGGGCGCTAGTGGCGTTTCGAGACGGCAGATTGGTAGGCTTCGTGATACTCCGCGAGCAGGTCCGGCAACACTTGGGTCTGCGCCAGTTTGTCATCGAAGATTTGCAGGCGCTCAATGATGCGGACGACGTTCTCGCGGATCTTTTGTCCGCGGCGCTACGGGAGACGACGAGAGGAGGCTGCACGCACTGGAGTGGAGGTGATGGCGGCAGTCGAAAAGAGACGTCGCTGAGGTCTTTGGGCCTTGGACGTATCGATACCCGGTATGGCAACTGTATTACAAGGCATTGTACCCGCAACTGAGCTCCGCGCTCACGTCGCCAGAGGCTCGGGATTTTGCGCCATTTGATGCCTTTAACACGTCCCGCAGCGGTCGCCTGGGGAGTGCGGCCGACGACTGGAGGGTGAATGATACCATGCGGCCAATCCCGAGGACGGCGGCAGCACGAAAAGGATGTTGCGGCATGAGGGGTCAATTGTATGCGCAGCGGGGTCTAGGGCGAAATGCTTACCGAGTTAGAAGATTTTCCGGTTTCCAAGAACGCGCATGGCCGATAGACTCTAGAGTAGGAACGCCACACACCTACTAGGCCTGGCACGGAGAACCAAATGACAAGAGAAGAGCTTCTCTCAGAGATCGCTGACGCTGCTGACGTGGGCGTCAATACGATCGATGAAGCGACACCGCTTAAGGAAACGAACTGGTCGTCCATGAGTGCGGTCATGTTTATCGCTGCGGTGGACCACGGTCTGGAAATCCAAGTGGAGCCCAATGCCCTTGCGGCTGCGGAAACCGTCGGAGACCTCGTGGATCTTGTCCGCGACAAACTAGCGGATTCAGGGAAGGCCGGAGGTCTCAATACCGTGTCCGACCTTCTGAGAAAGGGGTAATCTCGACATGCCAGCGTATCTTTGCGATCGAATATTATTTGCCGGAGACTTCTCTCTCTAACGAGGATTTATCACATGAGTTTCCCGATTGGGAGGTTGACAAAATCAGGAGAAGACCGGCATCGCGACTAGACGGATAGCTGCGGATGGCGAACTCGCATCTGACATGGCCGTGTGTGCGGGGAATAAGCTACTCGACTCGGGGATCTGCGACCGGTCGAGCATCGGTGTTCGCTCCTTTTCTGTACCCAGGCTCCGGACTACTTTCTTCCGACCACAGCTTGTTTGCTCCAGGACCGTCTCGGGTTGCCGACAAGCATAGCCGCACTTGATTTCAACTTAGGCTGTTCAGGTTACGTCTATGGGCTGGGCCTCGCGGTTGGGTCTAATCGAGTCACACCCGTCGCGCAATGTGTTGCTCCTCACCGCAGACACATATCACCAAACTGCCTTCGCCGGGAGTGATCGCAGCGTTCGGACGATTTTTGGCGACGCCGCCAGCGGCGACGCTGATCAGCGCTACGACGGAAGTCGAAGTGCTCGATCGGACCGTTCGTCTACGGGACGGACGGCTCTGGAGCGAAAAATCTCATCTGCGAATCCGGCGGTCTGAGGAAGCCCGGGTGCGCCAACAGGCGGAACGGAAGGGCTCTATATGAACGGCCCCGAGATTTTCACCTTCACCCTCCGGGAAATCCCCAAAAACGTCCGGCAGTTACTCGACAAGGCCCAGCTGAATGTCGATGACATCGACCTCTTTATCTTCCACCAGGCGAATGCCTTCATGCTTGAGCATCTACGCAAGCGGATGAAAATTTCAGACGATCGCTTTTTCGTCTACATGCGGGACTGCGGGAATACCGTATCTTCGACAATCCCAATTGCCCTCAAGGAAGCAATGGGACAAGGCGCGGCCAAGTCGGGATCACTAATCATGTTAGTGGGATTCGGAGTCGGCTATTCCTGGGGAAGCGTCATCGTCCGCATGCCTTAGTAGTTCGGCCCCATTAGAAGGCATCAAAAGGCGAGAAGTCCCAACACGCTGGCGAGTCCAACTTCTCCCGAATTGACGGGTTTCGAGCGCGATAGAAGGCTTGCCAGACGCCGTATTCGTGGGCGTCGTGGGTTCCATTTCCCTCCGCAACCGCAACTTTATTCTTGCAGTAACCGCGCATCTCCACGAGATGAACTCCGGCGGATTTTGCGTCGGCGATGGCCCCCGTCAAGAGTGCTCGTAGGATTTCGGGATCGTCGTCTATGGCTTGAAGGTCGGCAATCAAGTACTGCTTTAGGCCCAGGTGGGCGCGCTGGATCGCCAACAAAACGACGTACCCCCTAAGCTCGCCTCTCTCGACAACCTCGAGGAGAACAGCTTTTCCAGATCGCAACTGGGCACCGAAGCGCCTATTCGAGGGCGGCGCTCGATCGAACAGCACCGCAGGCGGCCCAATTAACATCGAAGCCGATCCCAAAAATGATCGAACTCCTCATCGAACCTATCGCTCCGGCAGGTTCCGGTCGCTTGACTCAAGGCAGGCCGTCGCAATTGATCCTGAATATGAAGCCCTGGCTCCCACGATTGGGCCAAAGACGCGTGGCATTGGCATACTGTCGTCTTGCGGAGGACTGACGTCGCGAAAGCGGCGTAGTCTGTCACCCAGAGCCTGGCCACCGCCCAGTCTGGAGTCGGCATGCGATCCATCTTAATTGCATCACTCACCTTGGAGGCAACTTCGCTGGCACTGCATGGAGCGAGAAGGCATCATGGTGAGGCAAGATAGGTGCCTAGGCCGGTCTAGAGCCGCCGCCTGGCGGTATCCGGGGCCTGGGCGGAAGGCCACGCAATGATGGCAGTGAACTGGATAGGGATCAAGATGACGACATCCATGTGAACGTTCGTGAGCGTCCCCAGCCAGCTTGCCGGTCGTGTCTTCGAGGACCCAACCACAAGGGACATCCCGAAACTCGTTGTGAAATGGATTCTGTAGCCACAAACGTAGCCACGTTTCGAAGCATTCGCACTGGTGAGGCCGTTGCGTAGGCTAACCGCGGCGATCTCCTCCGCATCCTCGAGTCTGGAGGGTCGGACAAGCATCCACACAAGTACATGGTACGACGCCAAAGACGCATTGCCGCCCAGGCGCGACAGCCGGTCGGATTCAAGCTGGCCCACTTCCCTTTCGTAAGCGGAGTTGGATGTTCCGGGATGCACCATCAGTTCGACAATGCCTCTCGGCAGGGTTCCCTGGCACACGTGCGCATAGGCATCCTCGAAAGGCCCAAAGTAGTCTGGTGTGCGCGTAGCGTAAACACTACGAATGGTGACGTGAAACAGCCGTTTCTTCACCGAACGAAGAAGGGTTGCAGGCTGGGCCGGCGGCAAAATGTTGATAGTCGAACGCATGCGCCGTATGCCAAAACGGAGCTGCAACCTCTTGACGATCGCCGTGACGACCGGGATGCAATGAATGTGCTGGTGGGAATCGAAGTGACTGATAGGAACTCCGAGTTCAAGGATACTCAAGACCTGGGCTTCCAACTCCTGGTAGACAGCGCCGATCAACTTTGGTGTCCAGCGAGCATGCCAGAGTTTCTGACTCAGGTGGCCAGAGTCGTTCAAGATGGGCGCTAGGCCAGGGCTCGGGCGAAGGGGCGCAAACACCGTAGCGTTTAGGTGAACGCCAAAAGAACACGCAGGATAAGCGCTAACTTTCATCGCGGCATCCGCAACCGCGGGAGCGTTCCCGATTAGTGTGGCGGAGGTGACGAGACCCCGCTCCATAAGAGCGAACGTCGCGTCGTTTATAGGCTGGCTTGTTCCAAGGTCATCTGCATTGACGACAATCATGGCTTGATCCGGCACTCACCTACCTCCGCGGGACCGCGCGAGCGCAGCCGACGCCCTATATCGTACAACTCTGACGGTCGGGAACAACTGTCACCAAGGATAAGGGCCAGCGCCTAAGAGGCACAGTCAGCCGTCCGATTCAAACCTTGCGCCAGAGTGCTCGACCGACGCTTCGAATCAACTTACTGCACTCGATTCGGATCTGCCGCCCCAAGGCAGACTAGGAGAAGGCTCTGCCGCACGTCGCGCTCGGCCGCGGAATCACGAAATCGCCTTTCCATGCTACACCTTCGCGCCACGCGGCTATTCTCCTAATTGTGCGATATGGGAGCAAAATTCGTGCTTTCAACCGGCAGCGGAAACCTGCATGCCGGCCCCAACGGTTTGATGACGAGTAACCTTGTTTGGTGGGCCCTGAGGGATTTGAACCCCCGACCAACGGATTATGAGTCCGCAGCTCTAACCACTGAGCTAAGGGCCCGAACCTGAGGAATCAATAAGTTACAGCGACTCTACTTCCTTCGATTGTGCCCGAAGACCCGAGTTGTGCCCGGAATCGTGCCCGTGAGGATTGTGGAACCGGTCAAGCACGTCAGCGGCATTCTTCAGATCCGTCGAACTGGTCACATTGTATCTTTCAAATACGCTGCGGGTCTTGTGCCCGGTCAATCGTATGGCCACCGATTCTGGGAGCTCCAGCGCGGACGAGGTGGGACCGCCGTTCTCCTGAAGTCGTGCGGAATTGCTCCCCGGAATTCCGGCCAAGCGGCAGGCGGTCTTCCAAGCCTTGGTGAACGACTGGATCCGTTCGCCGTTTGAGCGATGCCACACCCAAGGGATGATCACCGCGAGTCGCCGTTGCGCTTCCTCTGTAACGGCGCGTTGCGCTCGAAGCGTTTCAAGCAACTCGCCTCGCAGGTAGAAAACCCTGCCCTCCTCGTGTTTCGTTGTTCCGGGGTCGAGCGTGACTATTCCCGTCTGGAAGTCGACTTGCCTCCATTGGAGCTTGAGCACTTCGCTCGGAACCCGCCAGCCGGTGAGGTAGCTGAAGGTAGCCACCCGTCGGAGTGTCGGCGGCAAGTGGCGCTGGAGGACCTCGAAGCGATCCCGCTCAAAGAATCCGGCTCGCGGCTTCGATTCTTTCAGCCGCGGAACGTGCGGTCCGTGCAGGATTGTTCCGGCTTGTTGGGCGAGCGAATACGCTCGCTTGACGATCGCAAGTTCGCGATTGATCGAGCCATTCGCCGCGCCTTGCTCTTGCCGGAGAGCGGCGTACTTGTTGATCGTGGCTGTGGTGATGGAGTCGGCCCGACATTCACCGAAGTAGGGCAATAGGTGGAGCCGTAATCGCATCTTGAGATCGCGGAGCGTGCGTTTGCCGTTGATTCGATAGTCGTCCTCGACCCCTTGCGCGAGTTCGCGAAACTTTACGCGGCCCGCCCGTGGGACAATCGGCACTCCTCGTGCAGCATCGCCTTCGCGGAGCTTCAGTAGGCGTTTCGCTTCGCCTTCCTTTGACGTGCCGGCGCTCTCGCGGTACGACTTGCCGTCCCTGAAATATTTGATCCATAGAGTCGGCGACTCTTTGATCGTGCCGTCCGCTGTTTTGTAGCGGCGGCGGTAGATACTACCCATTCTCCTTTCCTCCTTTCTTCGACTTTCCAACAACTTCAAAACCAGATCCGAACTGTCCGAGCCATGCCGCCTGTCTTCGCCGACCCTCTCTTATGGCGTCGGAGTCGCCTAGCTGTTGCATTTTCCTGAGGGCCGCATTGGGCACGCGCGCGATGGGTTGATAGAACCACCTCAAGGCGAGACGATCGCCTAGTAAACTCTGCTCTGCGTCGTGACAAGCCGTGATCATTGCCTTCGTGTCCGCAAACCGCTCTTTCGGCGGGCGGGCTTTGTTCCACGATCGACGTCTGTCTTCCCAGCTTTCGTGCGGTGTGGCAATGCATACATGCCGCAGAAGTTCAATCTTTCGCTTGTTCAGTGGTCTGGTCTGTCTAACGATTCCCGCACTTCGCGCCTTCGGCCATAGGCGCCGCAGTTCTCGGATAGCGCCCTCCAGGGAGAGGCGATCATCAAAGCGATACGTAGCGTACCGAGAGAGTTCAGGAGGGCCAGGTTCTGACGCTGGAAAGACCTTCAACTTCTTGGGTAATCGCTTCGGTCCGATAGTTGGCGTCAGCCGACTCCTCGCTCCCGCAAGCTTCGGCCAGTTCCTTGAGCAAAGGCCAGCGTAGGTCACGGACTTGATCGCCATCGGTTCGGATCGCTGCCTTAACCGCTTCAATCGCATTGGCCGCATCAACGGCAGCGCTCTCGATCGCATCGCCCTCGTACGCCTCGTCGAAGTATGCAAGCGCGACCTTTCGCTGAGTCCGAGTGAGCTTTAGGTCCTCGTCGTCGATTCCCAAATTCTTGGCCACTAAGTCAAGGAACGTCTGCTTTTTGGTATGCACTTGTTTTTCTTACAAATGTCAATGTTACCTTGGTCTTGCCGTAGAGGGCAAGACCAAACATGCAGCCATCAATCAATGACTTCATTCGATCCGGTGCCGCAGCTCCGGGTCTTAGATCTAAGCACAGAACGTGTTCGTCAACTCGTCGCCGAAGGCAAGCTACAGGCCATTCGCATCGACAAAGGTATGTACTTGTTCCGACTGTCCGATGTAGAAGGTCTCCGGGCCGAACGCGTGGGCTCGGTGGAGGCGAAGCAATGAAGCCCTCCGATCGGTTAATACGGCTACAGGACGTGGGACGGACAGGACCGCTCGACCGCCGCGGCGACTAGGATGGCGACTGCATTTGATCAAGGCGACGGTGCGCCACCTGGGCTTGCAGAAGCTGCGATTGGATACGCAGCCAACGGCTGGCCAGTGTTTCCTCTGAAGCCGCGGCACAAGGAGCCGATCACGGCTCACGGCCTGCTTGACGCGACAACAGATCCCAAAATAACGGCCGAACGGTGGCAGGGGTGCCCCCATGCGAATATCGGTATCCGTACAGGAAAGGACGGAGCTGGCTACTTTGTTATCGACGTCGACGGGCAACGGGGCAAAGACAGCCTGGCGGAACTTGAAGCCTGGCACGGCAAACTCCCGCCGACGAAGACTTCGAGAACTGGTGGCGGCGGACTCCACTTCCTCTTTCGCTACCCGGACTTCCGCGTGCGGAACAACAATACCGGCAAGATCGGCAAAGGCATTGACGTTCGCGGGGAGCGTGGTTACATCGTCGTCGAGCCGAGCATCCATCCGAACGGGACTCCCTACGAGTGGGTAGACCGCGGAGCTGAGATCGCCGAAGCGCCGCAATGGCTCCTGGGCCTGCTTAAGGGCAGGGGCCCGCAACTGCTGCCGACGGCCAACGCCTCGGGCTCCAGGGTTACGCGCGGTGAACGCCACGGGCGCCTCGTTTAGTCGCTGGCAGACTTCGACATTACGGGGCGGGCGAGGCCGAAATTCTTGCGGAACTGCTGGACTTCAATAGCAAGTACTGCGACCCTCCAAAAGCTGACTCAGACGTAGCGAAGATCGCTCGGGACGTAGCGGAGCGCTATCCCGCGGTGGGCTCACAATGGACGCCCCCACCTTCCGAGGAGAACGCTTTGGACGCCCGCGCTTCAGATCGTCCGGACCTGACGCGCCAACCCCAGACAGACGCCGGCAACGCCGAACGCTTCTTCTTGCTGCACGGCAAAAACGCTCGCCACGTCCGCGAACTCCGTGCCTGGGACATATGGAACGGCTTGCACTGGGAAAGCGATAAAAATGGCGCTGTCGAGCGCTGGGCCATCGACACGGCACGCGAAACCTACCGACAAGCGGCGACCTTGCGCAGAGACGAGGCCGATAAGCTCGGCGTGCACTCGCGCAAGAGCGAAGGTGCCAAGGCCATTCGGGCCGCGCTGGAGCTTTTGCGCTGCATGGACGGCGTAACCATCAGCGCGGTCGATCGCGACGCCGACCCCTACCTTCTTGGATTGCCCAACGGCACCCTGGACCTTCGCACGGGACAACTCGTACCGCCGTGCCGGGAACACCTAATCACCAAGACGGCGGCCGCGGCCTACGATCCTCAAGCCCAGTGTCCGACCTGGCTCCGGTTTCTAGGCGGTGCCATGGGCATGCGTCCAGACGCCACCGAAGAACAGCGCCAGACCGCTAGAAGCCGCGTCGCTTTCCTGCAGAAGGCCGCCGGCCTGTCGCTCTCGGGCCTGGTCGACGACAAGGCCGCATTCGCCTTCTTCGGCCCAACGAACTCCGGCAAAACCACGTTTCTGGAGGCGGTGCGCCACGTGCTTGGCGACTATGCCGGGCAGATACTTGTTAGTAGCCTGCTGGCCAATGGCCGGCAGTCAGACAATAACAGCCAAGCCGACTTGGCGGACCTGCACGGTATCCGCTTCGCCACAACGTCTGAGGCCGAATCAGGACAACGGCTTGACGCAGCAAAGTTCAAGTACCTCACCCAAGGCCAAGCCAGCAAAATCAAGGTAGCCCGAAAATACCAGAACCCCTTCGAGTTTGGAGCTTCCCACAAGCTTTTTATCGACAGCAACGAACGTCCGGACATCAATGACGTAGGCGACGCCACCTGGGGGCGCATATACCCCGTTCGCTTCGAGTTTCGAGTCCCAGCCGACAAGGTAGACCGGACGCTGCCGGCCAAGCTCCGAGCCGAGGCGTCGGGCATTCTTCGCTGGTTGCTCGAAGGCTTCCGGCTCTACCAGGCGGAGGGCTTGGGCGACCCGCCCGATGTCGCAGCCGCCCGGCAGGAGTGGCGCGAAGAATGCGACCCGCTGGGCGACTTTCTCGCTGAAAGCTACCGAGTTGATCCGGGCAACCCCGACACGCCCGTCACGAACCACCAGAACGGGGCGACCGGAATGCCCGTCACCAGGGTGATCTCGTGACGGGCGGCCAGGCGTTCGGTGTGGTCGACGAAGCGGAACGTCGGCAGGCGCCTGAAGGCCAGGATCATCAGGCCGCCGATCGCCTCCATCACCGGCTCGAGCCGCGGTCCGACAACGCGCCGCAGGAAGTCGATCGAGATGTTGTTGCGCGTAGCCAGCCCGGCCGGAAAGCAGGCCGCGATAATCGCCGCCATCAGCAGCTCCGCCACGCCTCGTTC
>CAWDWB010000006.1:0-74309 GCA_963805925.1 uncultured Acidobacteriota bacterium | reverse complement strand
GACCCTCGGCTTAGAAGGCCGATGCTCTATCCAACTGAGCTACGCGCCCGCACAGTTCCCACCATTATGGCCGACTCAGAAGGCTAGGTTCAGCGTGAACTGAAATGTGCGGCCGTCGTTGAGCGTGTTGGTGATCGCGCCAAAGTTGTTGTCGCTCAAGCTCAGGCCCGGCTCTTCGAACTGCGCGTGGTTCAAGAAGTTGAGCCCTTCGACGCTGAGTTGCAGCGATACGTCTCCCTTGAGCAGGAAGCGCCGGGCAAGCCCCACGTTAACGTTGAAGATGCCGTCTTTGCGGAACGCATTCCGGCCCAGATTGCCGGTGGGCTGATCGAGAGTGGGGTACGAGAACGCCGACCTGGGCAGCAACTGCCGCGCCTTATCCGGGTGGTCGACCTTGGCGCCCAGCACTGATGTGTCGATCAAGTTTGGCCGGTCGTTGCTCTGTCCATCTAGGTTGCCGAATCCGCGCGCATCGGAGCCGGTATCAATCGTGAACGGCGTACCGGTCTTCAGCAGCAACACGCCGGTCGTTTGCCAGCCGCCGACAATTCCATCAACAATACGGTTTCCTGTTCCCCGGGAAGGCGTCTCATATGCGGCATTGATCAATAATGCGTGGGGCTGATCGAAATTGCTCAGTCCCTTCATCGTGCCGAAAACGTCGTTCTCGACTGGGCTCAAGTTGCGGCGCGCATCGCGGCCGACGGCAGTGTTCGTATAGTCCGAGCCCAGGTCCATGGCCTTGCTCCACCAGTAGGATGCAGTGAGGCTCATGCCGGCCCAGTTCGGCGCCCGCAGCGTAATCTTGGCTGCGTCATAGAACGCTCGCGAGCCGTTCAAGATGTGAAAGACATCCGCATAGCGCGGGTCGGGACGCCGTTCATTGGTGTTGCTGGACGTTGCAAAGACGCCGTCGACGAGCTGGGCGCGGTTTTCCGTCCAGCCCGCCAGCAGCTTGTGCGTACGGCTGCCCACGTAGCCCAGCTCAATCACCCAGTCGCCCGTTGGCCGCAGTTCCCAGGTGAAGTTGTATTGATGTGAGTAAGGCGCCACCAGATTCGCATCCAACAAGTTGAAATCCGTCCGCTGATTGGGATCCAAATTATCCAGCGAGAAATCCTTCAGCGGGTTTGCCAAGTCGGGCGAATTGATATTCAGGCTCAGGATCTCCGGCGGGTTGAATCGCGCCCGCATGTAGGTTGTGGAAAAGACCTCGCCGTACTGAATGCCGTAGGACGCGCGAAAGACGCCCCATCGGTCATTGGCGCGGTATGCGAAACCGAACGTCGGCGCGATATTATTGCAGTCGCAACCGTAGGGAATCCGTGTGAGATTGTCAACTTCGTACGGCGCTGGAACCATCTCCAATCTAGCGCCGTAGTTCAACGTCAACCGTTGCGATGCGCGCCAAACGTCGCCGAAGAAAAAGTTGGGCAGCGATGACCGAAACCCGCGGTGTGCGTCGCCAATGCTTTTGAAGTACGAACTCGGGGTCCCCAGCAGCAGGTTCTCTATCCGCGTGCGCCCGAAATCGGCGTTAAAGCTGAACAGGCCGCGGTGCCGGTTGCTCTCGAAGCCGTTGATCTGACGCCGCGAAACGTCGAATCCCGCGTGGAGCGTGTGTTTGCCGCTGGTGCGTTGGATGCGTCCCGCGTAGCGGAAGGTGTTCTGGGCACGGTCTAGAGGTACGGTCGTGGTGGGTCCGATGACCTGTAGGGTATTGCCGAAGTAGATCAGCGGTCCGATCGAGCTGTCATCCGGGACGAGCTTGGAACCCACACGGTTAAAGCCAACGGAGAAGTCCGTCGTCGTCGACGCGTTCCACACGCGGCTCCAAGTGATCCTTGCGTCGTGATTCTTCGTTGTCGTGTCGGGATTCTGCCCGCCGACCAACTGGAAAGCGTCGACCTGCTGCAGCGTCAAGTTGTAGCGCAGGAAGAAGTGGTCCTTCTCGCCGGCCGTTTGGTCGAAGGTCGCACCGGCACGATTGTCGTCGATGTTCTGCGGCGCGTTGGTGTTCAACGCGCGCTCGTTGATGTCGGTACGGTTCGGCAACTGGGTGGGATAGGCGTCGAGAATTCTCTGCACCATCGCCCGTGTCGCCGGATCGGTGGCCGTCGGTGTTCTCTCATCCGCGGCAGGAACCAGGACATTGCCGTTTACCTGACCGCGCAGTTTACGCTGGCCGCCGGTCACAGTGATGTTAGCGCCTTGCCAAAGCGGTGATGTGAAGACGCCGCCGTAGTCGTTGGAGCGCGAGGGCTGCACGCCGCCGACCTGGAAAAACGACCGGGCGCTAAAGATGCTGTTGCCGTGCGTCCAATTCAGGTTGCCGTGGACGCCCCGCGAACCACCGCCGGTCATGTGAAGCGGACCGGTAGGCGATCCCCCAAACTCGTTACCGAAATACCTGCGTTCCGACTCGAATTCCGGAATGATCGTAGCTGTCGTGCCCATGCGGGCGTTGATCTCTTTGAGTACGTTGTTGTCGATCAGCGTCAGTTGGACGTTTTCGTTGCGCCGGCCCTCGCCGCTGGCCGTATCGACCTGTCCCAGTAGGTTCAGCGTCGTGCGTTGCGAGTCTTCCGTCGGCACATCGACTTGGACTTCCGTTGAGTCTTCGCTAGCTGGCTCTGGCGCGGCGGCTGGCTGGTCGGAATTCTGAGCCATCGCGCCGCCGGCCCAGCACAGGATCAGCAGCGACAAACAAACAAATTGTCGGGAAGGAAGGACGCGCACTGTCGTTGAAAAACCCCACAGTCATCATATCGCGGCTGGACTTCGGTACAGGGCAGGAATGCCAATGGGTTGCGCCTCATCGGACAGCCCCGCACTCAGCAACCGCTCCTTTCCGGCGTCCAATAGGAATTGCGGGGCCGTATTGGGCTATCATCGCCTGAGGAAATTCGAATGTCCCTCGCCACCAAGCCCATTCTCACTCTTGACGTCGCCAAGCAGATCGCCTCGGCTGCGCAATCCGAAGCCATCAACAATGGCTGGAACGTGTGCATCGCCATCGTCGATCCCGCCGGACTGTTGATCTACTTCCAAAAGCTCGACGATACTCAACTCGCTAGCGTGGAAGTCAGCCAGGCAAAGGCGCGATGCGCGGCGCTCTACAAACGGCCTAGCAAGGCGCTGGCCGACGTGGTCACCGGCGGCAATGTCGGCATGATGGGGTTGCCCGGCGCGATCGCCGTCGAAGGCGGCCTGCCGCTCTTCGTAGACGGTCAAATCGTCGGCGCCATCGGGATTAGCGGCGTCATGTCCAACCAAGACGGCATCGTCGCCAAGGCCGGCGTGGACGCTTTCGTCGCAATCGCCGGCGCTTAAAGCCAGGCTAGGCCGAAGACGAACAGGCCGCAACTCAGCGTGCCCGCTGCAAGAGTTAGCCACCCAAGCAGGTGATCCTTCTTGAAGCGGAACCACATGTAATAGCTGCTGAAAACTATTGCCAGCAGGCCCACGGCCAAAGCGTCCATCGCGAAGACCCACATGCCCGTGAGCGACCAGTCTCGCCGGGAGGCGGGATTGTTGCTGCGCGTTCCGCTAAACGTGTGCAGCGTGTTGATGATGCCCCAGCCGTTGGTGCGAGTGTTCTGAACAGTCGCTCGATGCTCTGCCAGATCGACGCTCACGCGGTTCAGGTTCCCCGGGCGGTTCACGGCGAACTCGAGCTTGCCGTGCGTCGACTCCTGGGTAGGCCAGTCGATTTCGCCGGCAATTCCAAGCTCCTCCATGAATCGCTTGGCCTGATCTGTTTCGCTGCCTGAGACGACTGTTGAGACGGATCGTTCGTAGCTCGATTCCGTGCGTTCGGGCCAGTACTGCGCAAATTGCCATTGTCCGTGGTTCAACAGCAAGCCGCTAAGCGCAAACAGCCACAGAAAGAACAGGAAGTACAACCCCAGGTAGAAGTGCAACTTGCGGTTCCAACTCTCGAGCTTCTGGCTAATAGACAACGGCATAGACGATTCCAAGAAAGGTGAACGTGCCCGCGGCGAGCAGCATCAAACCGATGCGCCGTTCCGATCGCAGCGCGGTCCACAGATAAATTCCGCTCAGCGATAGGAAAAAGATCATGTATACCGTGCCGTCCGCGACCCATCGCCACACGCCTGTCCAGAACCAGTTGCCACGGATCGAAACGTTGTGCGGACCGGGCGAGCGGTGGAGGTAGGAAATCGCTTCTCCGAAACTAGTCCGGCGCTCGGCGACTTTCGCCGTGCCGTCCGCGACGTCGAGGTCAATCGTCGCTTCCTCGCCGGGTCGGACGACTGGGATAACCAGCCGCCGCTCATCGGGGATAGCGCGAATGAAGTTGATCTCTCCGGCAACTCCTACCTGCGGAAGAATTTGCTGAACCAGCCGCACACGCTCCATGTCTTGCGCCTCTTCGATGCCTTGCGGAATGTCGAGGCCGTCGAAGGTCGCCACAGTCGTTTCGGCATCAGACCGATTTACAGGGACGTGATTGACGAAGAAAACGCTGGCGGCAAATACGATTAGGAACGGGCTGATGAACAGGCCGAAGTAGAGGTGCAGATCGCGTGTCCAAACATAGAGGGCCTTGGCCATCGGCGGTCAGAATAGCACGAGTCCTCGCTAGTGGAGTTAAGCTGGGCCGTTGTGGGCTAGAATGTTGACCGCCACACGGAGGTCCCCATGTTCGACAGCCGATTCACACGACGCGACTTGCTCAAAGCGCTGCCGCCGCTCGCGGTCATTCCGCGCCTCAAAGGCGTGAACTTCAGAATTACCGACCTGCGTCTCGTACGCCTGAGGTTGGTCAAGGAACTCGGTTCATACATCGACTTCAACATGCGCCCCCGCAGCTACCGCTTGGGCGGCGGCTCGTTTTGCGAGGTGCATACCGATCAAGGCTTGATCGGCATCGGCGGCGGATTTGATGAATCCTTGCTTGAGACGTACAAGAGTCGAATCGTCGGCGCCGACCCCTTCGACATCGAGCGCCTCTCTTCGCAGTTAACCGCTGGCCGCGAACGGGGCGGCGCGAGCGTCGAAGTCGCCTTATGGGACCTCATCGGCAAGGCCACGGGCCAGCCGCTATGGAAACTCTGGGGAGGAACCAAGGGACGCATCAAGCCCTACGCGAGCCTGATGGCGTTGAGTACCCCCGAGGAACGCGCCGAACGCGCGGCGAGACTGCAAGCAGAGGGCTGGCACGCGATCAAGTTCCGCAGCCGCTTCCCGGAGATGCGCGACGACATTCGCATGATCGAGTTGGTTCGCAAAGCCGTGGGCGACGATTGGGTGCTGACTGCCGACGCCAACATGGCCGGCGTGAACTTCCACAGCACGGGCGTTGCCTGGGATTTTAAGCGCGCTCTCGAAACGGCTCGCGCCTACCAGGAGTTGGGTATGTATTGGCTCGAAGAGCCGCTCCCGCGCTACGACTATGACCATCTCGCCGAACTCAACCGGCAGTGCGACATGTATATCGCCGGCGCTGAGTTCAACTACGGCCTGCACGAGTTCCGCGAACTGCTTGAGCGCGGTTGCCTCGACATTATTCAGCCCGAGATTATGGCCTCCGGCGTCAACAACGCCCGCAAGTCAGCCGTGATCGCGGAGTCCATGGGCAAGTACTGCATTCCCCACAACGGCGACCGCGCCCTGGGAACCATCTGCCAATTCCACCTCGTCGGCGCCTTCCCGAATGCGCCCTACGCGGAGCTGCAGCATGAGGAGCCCGTCGGCGACTACAAGAACGGATTCTTTGTCATGGAAGACCCGCCGCTAGTCGGCCCGGATGGCTATCTGCAACTGCCCGACAAGCCGGGGCTAGGCGTCTCCATCAAGCAGGATCTGATTCTGAAGGCCTAACGCTCCCGGTTCCGGAACTCTTCGTACCAGTTCTCGACGATGTGGATCGTGGGCGCCGCGTCTGACTCGACTGGAGTGGAGGTCAAGAAGCGTTGACCGTCGGTGGACACGTCGTATTGCGGCCAGCCGTTACCCCGGAAATTCAGGTCGGCTGACTCAAAGAGCTGTTGCGGCTGGCCGAGCGTCAGCGCTTGACCGGCCGTGGAGACGGGCACGGCCATCATCACCGTGTCGTTCTCTACGTAGAACAGTTCCTTCCCGTCGTTGCGCCAGCGCGGCTGCTTGCCGCCGTTCAATGAGACTTGCCATCTCCCGGCGCCGCTCGGGAAGGGGCGCACGTAGACCTCGGAGCGGCCCGATTCGTTCGAGGTATAGGCTACGAAGCGACTGTCGGGGGAAAGCTTAGGATTGCTCTCAACGGCTGGCGTGCTCAGAAAGACCTTAGGACTGTAAGGACCGCCGCCCGCTTCCAACTCGACGTAGAGAATGTCACTGCGCGTTCCCTGGCCGCTTGGTCCGTTGAAGAGTACATAGCGACCGTCACGCGACCAGTCGGCGTTTACCATAGCGTACTCCGACTGCACCAGAAGCGAAGACTCGCCCGAACCATCGACCAATTTGCGCATCATGCGAGCCGGTTCCTCCGTGGTTGAATACGAAATTTCCCTACCCGACGGCGCCCAACTCGGGCGGTTTTCGCCTCCTGGTCCTTCATTGGAGAAGGTGAGCCGCGTGGTCGTGGAGCGAGTCAGGTCGTGGATCCAGATGGAGGCAGGTTCATTCGCAGTCGTCGCGACCCATCGGCGGTCGGGCGACAGCGCAAATTCCCTGAGCCCGGGCTGAGGTTGGCCAGCCCTCTCAATCCTCTCGCCGCTGCGGTCGCGCCAGACGAGGGTCTTCATGCCCATATCCGAACCGGTCTGGTCTTGGTAGGTGAGCGTTCCATCCCGAGATCGGCTGGCCTGATCGCCGCCGACGCTGATGGGGAAATCCTCACCCGTCGGCTCGAGAGTTGCAAGCGAGAAGGGTAGAGCCAAGAGACCTGGATCATTCAAAGAAGGCGGCCCGTGAATCAAGAAGCCTCTGGGACTATAGACAGCCGTACGACCGGGACCGAGGTCCCGGCGCTCACCGCTGTCCAAGTTCAGCACGGCCAGCGACTGAGCGCCGCCCGGAGAAGACGACTTGTTGAAAACAAGGGCAGGGGGACCCTGGCCCGTCGGTAAGAAGTTCGGGTCGAAGGAAAGGCCCTCTGGGTCATCGGCGGGGTCAAAAAGCAACTCCGGCTGGCCGCCCCGCGCAGCAACTGCATAAAGGTGAAAGCCGGATGAGAATGCAATACGTTCGCCGTCCGGGCTCCAAGCGCCGCCGAGGAAGAAGTTCAGGGGCGAACGACGTTCAGCCGGGAAGTTGCAGAGCTTAAGCGGGACGCCTCCCTCGATCGAGACGCGCTTCAACTCCAAGATTGGAGGGCCGACACTGAAGCCGAGCGATGAACTGTCCGGTGACCAAAAGAAGCCTGGGCTTCCTAACCCCCCTTCTATGTCCTCGGTTCCGGGTAGCACACGCGAAGTCCCGTTCGCCAGGTCTCGAAGCCAAAGGCTGCTCTTGCCGGCTGTATTGACGGCATAGGCGATGTACTTTCCATCGGGGGATATCTGCCCGCCCACCAAGCCCTCCGCATCGAACGAGAAGCGCCGCAGGAGCTTCTCGCCGGGCTCCGTTGCAGGCCGGCTGAAATAAAGAAATCCCAGGACCAGCATGGCCAATGTAGCGACGGCGGCCAGGGCTTGTAACGCCCGCTGGCTGCTTCGCTTCATGAGCACGGCATCAGGCGGGAGCGTAGCTGCGGGGTTCAGCGTATGCGCGCCCGTCATCATCGCGGGGACAGCGCCGGTCATCTGCGTGGTCCGCAGAATCGTCGAGCGGCCGGACTTGAGCTTCTCGCCAAGCGTGCGCAACTTGCGGGCAACTTCCTGTGCGGCGCCCGTGCGGTCATCGCGATCTTTCGCCAAACATTCGCCGACGATGAACTCCAACTCCATCGGCACGCCCGCGCGGACCGAAGTTAGCGGCGCGGCTTCTTCGTGAACGATCTCATAGAGCAGCGCTTGGTCGTACTGGCCTAAGAAGGGACGTTGGCCCGAGACCATTTCATACAGCACACAGCCCATCGACCAGATGTCGCTGCGCGAGTCGACCTCCATGCCTTGCGCTTGCTCGGGCGACATGTAGGCGACCGTGCCCATCGCCGTGTCGACTTTCGTCAGCCGCGAGGCCTCGGTCAGCCGCGCCAAGCCGAAGTCCATGATCGTGGCGTGGCCCTTAATACATTCGCCGGCTTGATATCCCGATGGACGATGCCCGCTTCATGCGCCGCCTCGAGGCCATCGGCAACTTGGCGCGCGATGTCGAGGGCGTCCTTAATCGGCAACGGTCCCTTGGCAATGCGATCTTCCAGCGTCTCGCCCTTGAGGAAGGCCATCGCCAAGAAGGTCTTGCCGTCGACCTCGTCAATCTCGTGAACGGGGCAGACGTTGGAGTGGTGTAGGGCCGCCGCCGCTTTGGCTTCTCGCAGGAAGCGCTCTTTGGCTTCGGAGTCGTTGAGCAGATGCTCCGCCAGAAATTTCAGCGCGACGGTCCGCTCAAGCTTCGTGTCCTCTGCCTTGTAGACGATACCCATCCCGCCCTCGCCGAGCTTCTCGACGATCTTGTAATGGCTAATAGTGGAGCCGATGATCAAGATGCGTGAATTGTAGCTCTATGCTGTCGATGGTGTCCTGGAGAGGGCTTTCTCTATTAGCATGTAGGGGCATGTTTTTTCGACGCGCCCTTTTGGCAATTGCTCTTACTTCGTTCTGTTGGTCTTGCGCCAAAGAAGAAACGGCACAGACTCCGCCCAACGTCTTGGTCATTTTGGCCGACGATATGGGCTTTGGAGACCTCGGCGTCTATAACTCCGAGTCGAAGATTCCGACGCCTAACCTCGATGCCTTCGCGGCCAGCGGCATGCGCTTCACCGATGCGCATTCGCCGTCGGCGGTCTGCACCCCGACTCGTTACGGCATCCTGACCGGCCGCTACAGCTGGCGCACTCGCCTGAAGCAAGGTGTGTTGTGGGGCGAGGATGTGGACCTCATCGGTCCCAACCGCGTCACCGTGGCCGACATGATGCACAACGCCGGCTATGCGACGGGCGCTTTCGGCAAGTGGCATTTGGGCTTGGGCGCCGCCCCGGAAGGAGTTGATCCGGCGACCGCCAAGACGAACTGGAATGAACCCTTGATCCCCGGACCGCTAGAACACGGCTTCGATGAGTTCTTTGGCATCCCCGCCAGCCTCGACATGGATCCGTACCTGTTCGTGCGCAACCATGCGCCCGAGCAGCAGCCTACGGAACATATCGAGGCTAGCGAACGCGCCCGCAACGGCGGCGGTGGTTTTTGGCGCGCGGGACCCATCGCTCCGGACTTCCATCACGCTGACGTGTTGGGTCGCGTCGTCGATGAAGCCGTTTCTTTCATCGAAAGTCGCGCTACGGCAACGGACGGGAAGCCTTTCTTCGTCTACCTGCCGCTTACCGCGCCGCACACGCCCTGGATGCCTTCTGAAGAGTTTCGGGGCCGCAGCGGCGCCGGTACCTACGGCGACTTCGTCGCCATGGTCGACGAACGGGTAGGGCATGTCTTGTCCGTCCTCCAAGAGCAGGGCTTTGCCGACAACACGTTGGTGATCTTCGCCAGCGACAACGGCGCCAGCTGGATTCCCGAAGAAATCGAGCAGTACAACCATCGTGCGAATGGCCCTTGGCGCGGCCAGAAAGCCGACATCCATGAAGGCGGTCACCGTATACCGTTTATGGTGCGCTGGCCTGGTCATGTTGCCGCGGGCGAAGTGCGTGATCAGCTGCTCTGCCTGACTGATATCGAGGCCTCGTTGGCGGGCGTACTGGGCGTCCAACTACCGCAAGACGCTGCTGAAGACAGCTTCGATCAGTCGCCGGTTTGGCTCGGTAAGGCCGGCGCTGCGCCGCGGACGGCGATCGTCAGTCATTCGAATGGCGGCATGTTCAGCATCCGCCAAGACAACTGGAAGCTCATCCTCGGACTGGGCTCGGGCGGCTTCACCAAGCCGGCATTCATCGATCCCGTGCCAGGCGGCCCCCTTGGGCAACTCTACGACCTCGCCGCCGACCCCGCTGAGACGACGAATCTCTACTTAGACAACCCCGACAAGGTGGCAGAATTGACCGCGCTTCTCAATCGCTACGAA
Source organism: uncultured Acidobacteriota bacterium (assembly GCA_963805925.1). Taxonomy (GTDB): domain Bacteria; phylum Acidobacteriota; class Terriglobia; order Bryobacterales; family UBA6623; genus CAMPKL01. The sequence continues at coordinate 64,190 of CAWDWB010000006.1, read as the reverse complement.
ACCGAAGGCCGCAGCCGCCCTTAGCGACTTCGTACAATCTAGGTTGCAGCCGAAGATGTCTCCCCCAAAGCGGGCCGTTTCATTCGGCTGGAAGCCTAAGCTCGTAGAGTCCATTGCGAGCTACTCCCGCGCCATCTTCGTTTCCGACGTCATCGCCGGCATCACTGTCGGCCTTGTCGCTCTGCCGCTGGCGATGGCCTTCGGCATCGCTTCAGGCGTAACGCCTCAGGCGGGCATCTATACGGCAATCGTCGGCGGCTTTATCGTCGCGCTGCTTGGCGGCTCTAAAGTTCAGATTGCGGGACCGACCGGCGCGTTCGTCGTCATCGTTGCCGGCATCATCGCCCAGCACGGTCTGTCGGGTTTGTTGATCGTCACCATGTTGGCCGGCGTGATCCTGCTGTTCTTGGGTCTCACGGGCCTCGGTACGGCGGTTAAGTATATTCCGCGGCCGATCGTCATTGGCTTTACCAACGGCATCGCGATCCTGATCGTCTCGACGCAGCTCAAAGATTTCTTCGGCCTGGCGATTGAGCAAGTACCCAGCGAGTTCATCCCGCGATTGACTGCCGTAATCCATGCGCTGCCCAGGTTGGATGCGACGACGTTTGCGGTTGCCTGCGGGGCGCTCGGCTTGATCATCGCCATGCGTGTGCTGACGCCGCGCATCCCCGGTTCGATAGCGGCCGTCGTCCTCGGCACCGGCGCTGTCGCCCTTTTCGATCTACCCGTCGAAACTATCGGAACTCGCTTCGGCGGCATTCCGGCCGGCCTGCCCGCGTTCAACATTCCGCCGTTCGAACCCGAGCTGATCTTGCCCCTGCTGCCCGCCGCGTTGACCGTGGCCGTGTTGGCGGCTGTCGAGAGTTTGCTGTCAGCCGTGATCGCGGATCAGATGACCGGCGAGAAGCACGACTCCAATGCTGAGCTGGCCGCTCAAGGCGTTGCCAACATTGTCTCTCCGATGTTCGGCGGCATCCCCGTAACGGGAGCGATCGCGCGAACGGCAACGAACATCCGCTCCGGCGGCAAGACGCCTATCTCCGGAATTGTTCACGCGCTCACTTTGTTGGCTGTAATTCTCGTTTTGACTCCCTTGGCTGCGTCGATTCCGCTGGCGTCGCTGGCGGCGGTGTTGGTGATGGCGGCTTACAACATGGGCGAGTGGGGCGAGATCAAAGATATCGTCCGTCTCGAATTGCCCGATATTTCCGTGTGGCTCATCACCTTTGGCCTGACTGTCGTCGCTGACCTCACGGTTGCGGTCGAAGTGGGCATGGCTTTGGCCGCGCTGTTGTATATCTACCGCGTCTCCGATACGACGAGCGTTTCGTTTGTGACGCCGCAGTCGATCGAAGACGACCGCCCGCACATTCTGCAAGACAAAGACGTGCCGCCGTACGTCAGCATCTTGCGGATTCATGGCCCGTTCCTTTTTGGGGCTAGCGACAAGCTCGAAGAAGCGACGGCGGATTTGTCGGGGTATGGGCAGATCGTCGTGGTGCGATTGCGCAACATGACGGTCATCGACGCGACGGGATTGCATGCGTTGGAACGACTGGCGGAGCGTGTCCATCAGTCGGGCAGGCATTTGCTGATGTGCGGCGCCCGTCGTCAACCGAAGCGCTACATCGAACAATCCGATTTGTTAGAGGTTGTCGGTCGCGAGAACTTTTTGCCGCACGCTCAAGGAGCGCTGGCGCGCGCCCGCGAACTGCACGCTAAATGACGCCGAGAGTTTCCCACTCGTCCAGCTGTTCTCTAATCGTGTCGCGAGCCACGGAGTTGGGCGCCAACTCCAAGTACTCTTTGTATTCAGCGGCGGCGTCCGCGAACTCGCCGCGTTGCTGGTGGATCAAACCGCGCATGTGATGCAACTGCGGGTACATCGCCGCGGCTTGACCATCCTTTTCGAGCTTGTCGATGGCCGCGGCCGCTTCGTCGAGGCTGCCCGTTTCATACAAAGCGATCGTTTGGTACCAACGTATGTTGGTATTGTTCGGATCGAAGCTCAGCACGAAATCGGCGAGGATCGCCACACGCTGCCAGTCTTTTTGGCGGATGCGCAACAAGATCAGCGGGCCGTAGGAACGGATGAAACGGGGATCGGCGTCGATGGCGCTCTCTAGCGCTTTTTCCGCTCCCGGAATGTCGCCTATCTGCAACTTCGCTTGGCCCAGCAGGGCTAGGGCGGCGGCGTAACGCGGGTACAGGGCGACGGCTTTCTCCGCCTCGCTGATGACCTTGTCGACCTTGGCGGAATTGCCCTTGCGCACTTCCTTCATCGCCTTGTTGTAAGCCTTTTGCGCTTCCTTGGGCGCGTCCAGGGAAGTGGCGCTGACGGCCGATGCGAAGTTGCCGCCGAGCGGCGTCAGGATGAATTGGCCGACATCGGTGCGGCCCATGCTGTGGAGTCGGGTGAGGATGATGGGGTCAGAGCGATAACCGGGCGCTTCGACGGCGAGGGTACAGCCGCTGAGGTCGATGCTTCCGCTAGGGTCGACCGGAACGAGACCGACGGAGATCGGCGTCTTGCCCATGACCAGATCGTCGGGACGGCTGTTGCCGACGCTGGCGTCCATGATGGCCGCCGTCGAGGTGTCGCCGCCGATGGTGAAACTGAACTTACCCTTGGAGTCGGTGTAGCCCTCGGGCGTGACGCGCGAGCCGCAGATGCGCTTGATCATTACGGGTTCCGCCGGACGTTCGCCGGAAGCGAGAACGACCGAGCCGGTCATGAGGATCGGACGTTCCACTCGACCGCCGCGCTGGAGGCGGGTCGGGTTGCGCGAGTTGGTGGAGGTGCCGGTCTCCTCGCCGTAAGCTCCTTGGCCGCTGTTTCCTGACGGGTCGGTGTCGACGGCGGACGTCGCGTGCTGCCCGAACGCGGGGGTTAGGGAAACCAGAAGGAGTAGTGATGCGGTGCGCAACATGTCTAGGCGGCTCGCAGCATTATGATAGCCCCGATCCACCGATTGGCAATGTTACATCTGGGCGGGCGTGCAGACTGACACAACGGGACAAACGTGTGTCTCAAGGTGTCAGTGACTGACTGGTGCGGTCTGTGGGGAAGTTGGGATCGGCAGCGAATGGCCGCATTTATGTCGCGAATGGCACGCGTTGTCATGTTTTGCCGGGGGTAAAACGAGCGAAGTCGTTGAAAAGAAAGGAAGACGCCTCGCCGACGACGTTGGTTTGGACATTCCCCGACAAAACGGGAGCCGTCAGACGGTTGAGCGTTCTTAGAGACCACGACTGCATATGGGAACGGCCCGCTCGAAGAGGGGCCGTTGCACTTGTAGGGTATCGGGGGCTAAAAGCGATCTCTTACCGCTCCCGATCGCGGATCTCCTCGTACCAGTTTTGGACGATGCGGATGGTGGCGGTGGGCGCTTTCTGTTCGCCGTCATCGACGGGCGCAATCGTCACGAACCGTTGGCTGTCAGGGAAAACGTCGTACTGTGCCGTGCAGCTAACCCGCGTTGGGCCGGGAACGAGTCCAGACCCGAGAGGTTCTGCGGCTGGCCGGGCGTGAAGTTCGATCCGGTCGAGACAGGAACAGCCATCAACGTCGAACCCTCCACACAAAACAACTCCTTGCCGTCAGCCGACCATCTCGGCGAATCACCGTCGTTGGTTGAGAGCTGCCATTTGCCCGGAGCCAGCGGGAAGGGGCGTACGTAAACCTCAAATCGCAGGTCCCCCCGACGAGGAGGTAGGTTTGACCCGGCAACTCACAGAGCGTGATGGGGTCGCCGCCGTTGATCGAGACTCTGTCTAATTCGGCGCCAGCGCGGAATCCGATCGATAGGCTGTCTGGAGACCAGAGGCCCTCGCTGAGCGCTCCTGCGGTGCCTGCCACCTCGCGGGCCGACTCATCGCTCAGCGAGCGTAGCCAGAGGCTGCGTTGGTCACCAATCCCGGCCAGGCAGAGGATGGACGTGCCGTCCGGAGAGATGACAGAAGTGTTTTGGGCGTATGCGTCTGGCGCGAACGAGAAGCGTCGCAGTGGTTTCTCGGGGGGTGCCTGGGTGAAGTGGACCTAGGCGAGGCCGAGCAAGGCAATCGTGACCAAGGCAGCGAGTGCTTGTAGCGCCCTCAATTTATGCGTGCTCAAAATGACCGCATCCGGCGGCAACGTCGATGCCGGGTTGAGCGTGTGCGCCGTGGTCATCGCCGCCGGGACCGCACCGGTCATGGACGACGTTCGTAGAATCGTCGAGTGCCCTGATTTGAGCTTCTCGGCGAGAGTGCGTAAATCCCTGGAGACTTCGTGTGCCGTGCTGGTCCGGTCATCGCGATCCTTGGCCAAGCATTTGCCGACGATGAATTCCAACTCCATCGGCACACCGGCCCGTACGGAAGTCAGCGGCGCGACTTCTTCATGGACGATCTCGTAAAGCAGGGCTTGGTCGTACTGGCCGAGGAAAGGCCGTTGACCGGAGACCATCTCATAGAGCACACACCCCAGAGCCCAGATCTCCGTGCGACTGTCTACCTCGATGCCTTGGGCATGCTCGGGAGACATGCAAGCCACCGTGCCCATCGCCGTGTCTTTCTTCGTCAGTCGGGAAGCCTCGGTCAGCCGCGCCAGACCGAAATCCATAATCGTTGGTCTGCCTTTGGCGTCGATCAGGATGTTGGCGGGCTTGATGTCACGGCTGGCGGGACTGTAGCGCGTCTGAGTATACGCTGACGCGGGACTCCGCCTATCAAAATCGGGCGGCTCGGATCGGCAACACTGAAACACGGCCGTCACGAAGAACGGGTAGGATAGGCGATTATGCACAGAGTCTTGCTATTGTCGTTGGCGCTCAGCCTGCCGCTTAGCGCCCAACAGGCGAAGAACGTCATCCTGTTCCTTGGTGACGCGGGCGGCGTGGCGACGCTGAATGCAGCCAGCATCCTAGGTCACGGCGAGCCGCAGAAACTCTACATCCAATCGATGCCGCATATCGGCCTGTCGGATACGTCGACGGCTTCGCAATGGGTGTCGGATTCGGCGGCGGGCATGACGGCGATCGTCACCGGACAGAAGACACATAACGGCGTGATATCCGAGGGTCCCGATACGGTTCGCGGAAAGCAGGACGGCGCGGCGCTGAAAACCATCTTGGAGTACGCCGAGGAGCGAGGCCTTGCGACCGGCGTGTTGACCAATATGACGTTTACGGATGCGACGCCGGCCGCCACTTATGCGCACGTGAATGATCGCGGTGACTACGCCGGGATCTTTCGGCAGTTTCTAGCGCCGCGCTTTGGCGACGGCGTGGATGTGTTGATCGGCCCCGGGCTGTCGATCGTCGACAAAAAGCTGGCGGCGGACGGGGGAAGCGTGGCGGCACTGATGAAGAGCAGCGGACGCCCGCTTTACGATTCTTTGGGGGCGATCCCGCTGGGCGTGGACCGGGCGGTGGCGTTGTTCGAGAGCCGCAACGATTTCAGTCTGCCGCAGGCGGTGGAACGGTCCATCGACATTCTGTCGAAGAATCCGAAGGGGTTCTTCCTGATGGTCGAAGGGGACATGCATACGGACGACCCCGAGGCGGGCTTGCGCCGTGCGCTCGAGTTGGACGGCATTATCCGTGCGACGGCCCATCGGATGCTCGACGACGAAACGTTGATCGTCTACACGGCTGACCATTCGTTCGACTTGCGTGTGATTGGCGGCAAGAAGGGCGACCCTCTGCTGGAAGGCAAGGCGATCCGCGTGGACGGCAGCCACACGGGCGAAGAGGTTGTGGTCGCCGCCGAGGGTCCAGGCAGCGAGCGCGTGCATGGCTATATGCCGAACACGCAAGTCTTCCAAATTATGATGGAAGCCTATGGGTGGGACGCGCCGGGAGAACTAAGGAAGTAGCGTCTAGAAGTTCAGGCTGAGCGTGAACTGGAAGGTACGCCCGTCGTTGAGGGTGTTGGTGATCTGGCCGAAGTTGGCCTCGGCGAGGCTGGAGCCGGGTTCTTGGAACTGGGCGTGGTTGAGCAAGTTCAACGACTCGGCACGGAATTGCAGGGTCGTGTCGCCGCGGATGGTGAAACGGCGGGACAGTCCCATGTTGACGTTCCAGACGCCGTCTTTGCGGAAGACGTTGCGGCCGACGTTGCCTGCTCGCTGGCCGAGCTCTTGGAAAGCGAAGGCGGAGCGGGGCAATGCGGCCTGCGAAGTATCCGGATGGTTCACTTTGGCGCCGAGGACGGAAGGGTCGACCACGTTGGGAACGTCAGAACTGACGCCGTCGATGTTCCCGAAGCCCGGTCCGTCCGCTCCGGTTTGAATGGAGAAGGGACTGCCGGTCTTCAGCAAAAGGACCCCGGACATTTGCCAGCCGCCATATATGCGATTGAAGAGCCGACTGCTGGTCGCTTCGGTGGGTGTTTCGTAGACGGTGTTGAGCAACAGGGCGTGGGTTTGGTCGAAGTCGCTGACGCCCTTCAGGGAGTCGTGGACTTTGAACTCGTCGGGGCTGCGCGTTAGACGGGCGTCTTGGCCATAGGCCGTGTTGGTGTAATCGGCGCCGAGGTCGATGGCTTTGCTGAACCAGTAAGAGGCGTCGATAGTCAGGCCTGCCCAGCGGGGGACGCGCAGGGTGGCTTTGGCGGCGTCGAAGAATCCGCGCGAACCGTTTAACACGTAATTGATGTCGCTGTAGCGGGGATCGGCACGCCGTTGATTGACATTTGAGGTCGTGGAAACGATGCCGTCGACGGGCTGTCCGCGATTGATCCACCAGGTCTCGAAGAGCTTAATCGAACGGCTGCCGATGTAGGCAAGTTCGACCGTCCAATCTTGGTGAGGACGCATCTCCCAGGTGAAGCTGTACTGGTGAGAGTAGGGCGTCGATAGCTCGGGATCGATCTGGTAGGCGTCAGAGCGCTGGTTGGGGTCGAGGCCGCCCGGGGGGAAGCTGCTGAGCGGGTTGACGAGGTCCTGGGTGTCGATGTTGAGGGTGAGAATACCCGGGGGATTGAAGCGAGTCTGCATGTAGGTGGCGGCAAAGATCTCGCCGTACTGCAGGCCGTAGGAGGCGCGGAAAACTCCCCAGCGATCATTGGCGCGATAGGCAAAGCCGAAGGTGGGCGCGAAGTTATTGCAGTCGCAGTCGTAGGGAATCTCGCTGAGGCCGTTGACCTCGTAAGGACGCGGCGAGGGTTCGTAACGCAGGCCGTAGTTGAGGGTTAAGCGCGACGCGGCGCGCCAGATGTCTCCGATGAAGAAAACAGGCGTCCAGGAGCGGAAGCCGCGGTGGGAATCGCCGATGGCCTGGCGGTAGTTGCTGGGTGTCCCGAGGAGAAGGTTTTCGCTGAGGGTGCGTCCGAAGTCGTTGCGAAAGCTGAAGACGCCGCGGCTGCCGTTGGTCTCGTAGCCGTTGATCTGGCGGCGGGAGAGGTCGAAGCCTGTGTTGAGCGTGTGGTTGCCGCTGGTGCGTTGGAGGCGTCCGGCGTAGCGAAACGTATTCTGGGCGCGGTCGAGAGGGACGGTCGTGGAGGGTCCGAGGTAGTCAATGGCGCGGTTGAAAAAGATGGTTGGCCCGAGTGACGTTTCATCGGGCAGCAGTAGGGAAGTGACGCGGTTGAAGCCGATGGAGAAGTCGGTTGAAGTGGAGGCGTTCCAGATGCGGTTCCAGGTGATGCGGCCGTCGTGATTTCTGGTGGTCGTGTTGGGGTTCTGTCCGCCGACAAGCTGGAAGGCGTCGACGTTCTGCAAGGTGAAATTGTAGCGGAGGATTAGATTATCTTTTTCGCCGAGGCCCTGGTCGAATGTGGCGCCGGCGGAGTTGTCGTCGATGTTCTGGGGCGCGTTGGTATTGAGCGCGCGTTCGTTGATATCGGTGCGGTTGGGCAGCTCGTTCGGAAAGGCGGCGAGGATGCGTTGCACGTAGGCGAGAGTGGCGGGGTCGGTGGCCGTGGGCGTGCGCTCGTCGGCTCCGGGGACGAGGATGTTGCCGTTCACCTGGCCGCGGAGTTTGCGCTGTCCGCCGCTGACGGTGAGATTGGCTTTGTCCCATAGGGGCGCGGTGAGAGTCCCGCCGTAATCGTTGGAGCGTGCGGGCTGCACCTTGCCCACCTGGAAGAAGGAGCGTGCGCTGAAGATACTGTTGTTGAGGGTCCAGTTGGCGGTTCCGTGGATATCGCGGGAGGAACTGCCCGTTACATGGAGCAGGCTGGAAGGAGTCCCGCCAAACTCGTTGCCGAAGTACTTGCGTTCGGCTTCGAATTCCCCCACGGCGGTTGCGGTTGTGCCCATCCGGCGGTTGAGTTCCTTGAGGACGTTGTTGTCGATGAGCGTGAGGCTGACGTTCTCGTTGCGCCGGCCTTCGCCGCTAGCAGCGTCGACTTGTCCCAAGAGGTTCAGGGTGGTGCGCTGCGAGGCGTCCTCGTCGGGGTCTTCGAGGGTGAGCGCGGGCTGTGCGCTGGGGGGCGCCTCAGTGCGCGGTTCTTCCTCCGGATCCTGAGCGGCCAATATGCCGGCCGCGATGCCGGAAAGGACAAGAACGAACAGAATTTTTCGAAGACGGAGCGCCGACGCTCCACAAAGGAGAACCACGCAGACATCATATCGTGAGGCGGGCGGCATTCGGACGGCGGAGTGTACTTATGGACTCATACCGAGAACCGCCGCAGGACCGGCGGCATGAGTGCTCAGCGAAGCGCCGCGGTAGGCGTCCAAGAGGAACGTCCGCAATTTGTCGAGTTGGCGCGATCTAGCCCCGGCGCGGGGCCTTCGGTTACCGCTTGCGGAAGCGGTCGCGGGCGATGAGGCCAAAGCCCATCAAGATGGCGATGGCGCTACTGGCCGATGCGGGATCGAGCTCAGGAACGGGGGAGGCTAGAGCAAAAACGGGCAACAGGAGCGTGAAGAGAGCGGTGGTCAAGATTATGCGGGTCATGTGAAGTTTCTCCTAAGTGGAAGGCCTTAATGGTGGATGCAGTACTTCTAATAGTCAACAACTGGCCGACGGGTCAACATCGGCAATCTCCCGGGGCCTGCTCTATTTGATCGAGCGAAAGGGCTTTCCGGATGGTCCCAGTAAGCGTTCCCTAACGTTGGCGGGATTAGTGTTTTGCCCAAGAGAGCGGCGGCAAGGGGAGGACGTTACCGCCGACGGAAGCGATCACGGAGCAGCATGCCAAAGCCCGCGATGACGGCGATGGCCGTGCTGGCCGAGGCGGGGTTAAGTTCGGGTACAACCTGTATGGTATCGGCGAGACAAAAAACAGGCACGGCGAGCACGAAGAGGGCGGCGGTCAAGACGGAACGGTTCATTTTCAACTTGTATTTCTCCCCAACCACCATGGCTGCCCCTAGGTGGAAGGCCTTAATGGTAGTTCTAGTATCTCCAGGTGTCAACAAGATTTCCGCGGATCACCAGCGACAGTTTACTGGACCTTCTCGGTCGATCACACGGAAGGCCAAGATCTTGTGGAGCGGGAACGGCAAGGGAGGGAGTTCCGCGCTGGCTTGCGGGTCGGAGGTGTTGATGGTGTGGACTTGGCCGTGGTGCTCGTAGGTGACTTGGATGGGGCGATTTGGATCTTCCCAAGCGCGGCGTCGGAGTTCCGTGTAGGTGACGAGGCTTTTGCCGTCAGCGTAGTAATCGAGCCAGATGTCTGAGGAGGAGACGAGCTGGACGAGGTCGTCCTGGAGACTCGTCATCTGGAAGCTACTCGGAATGAAGAGGTGGTTGCTTCGGCCGCCTTCGGTGCGAATGCTGCTGAACATGGACATCGTTCGAAGCGTTTGAAAGCCAAGGTAGGGCGCAAAACAATTTAAGGCGAACAGGCCGACGACAACGATAGCGGGCGACCTCCAGGCAGGTTTCAAGAGCGGAGCCGCCGTAGTCAGGCTAGTCTTGCTCCAAGCGAAAATGAACAGCGCCAGCAGACCGAGAGCGTAGGGAATCCACAGCGCCATTCCGATAGAGCGGGGCAATAGCGTGAGGCCGGTTCCGTGTATGTCGAAGCCGCTCAGCAGCAAGGCGATCGCGCCGACGGCCGCTGCCAAAGCTCCGATTAGCAGTAGACGGGCGAGGTGTCTGCGCCCGTACTCCATGGCGGCCTGAAATCGCTGGACCAACGGCAGGCGCTCCAGGCCCTCCAAGAAGGTCGCAGGCAGGAAAAGCGTTAGCTGAGCGAACACCATCGACGAGAAGGCATAAATGCCGGGCCGTGGGTGGAAACTCAACATGAAGTGAAACGCCCAGGCGATGGGCAGCGCCGCCAGACGGGTTCGCGGGAAGAGCAGCAGGATGGGAATGCCGCCCTCCACCAGCAACGTGGCCCAGATCGCCGCTGTCTTCATGAACATGCCGGTGGGTACGATTGGAATCTGCTCGGCCAGGCCCTTGAGCATGAAGCCCGCACAGCCGGTCGCGGGGGTCAGGAAATCCCAGTTCAACTTGTGCAGAAAGGCGAAGAAGTAGAGAGACAGCAAGAGCATCCGCAAGACAGGCGCGGCTTCAGAGAAGACGGTCGAGCGTGCGAGAGCCTTGGGCCGGAGGCGCGAATGGCGGAGGGCTACGCCAAGAATGACGACATTGACGAAGCCCTCAAAGAGGATATGGTTGGGCGTAATCGGCGACTGTACCCAGAGGTAGGCCAGATTTAGCCCGCACATGGCGAGAAAACGTCCGGACGAGGACGGCTTAGCCAGGACGGCAACGGAGGCGACGAATAGCGCGATCCCTGTGGGCTCAAAGACCCATTTGGGGAAGCAAAGCAAGTCCAGGAACTGCGTCATGGCCCAAAGGAAGCAGAACGGGGTCAGCGCGACGGGCTCGGATCGAGGAGGGCCGCCTTGTTGCGTGGCGTTCATGTGCGGCGCTACATCCACAGGCCCCAAGCGCCGGCGCCCAGCACGGCGATGGCGATGAGTGCGTTCGTCGTCGCGTGAGCCACGATGGCGTCGCTGAGTTCGCCTCGCCGGTGGAGCGCCCACGCGTAAGCCAAGCCGGCGAGCGTTCCAGCCAGCCAGCGACCGTGAAGCAGTCCGAACGCTATGGAGGAGAGCAGCGCCGGGAGAAAGGTGATGGAGGTAAATAGGACGCTTTCGAAGTCGGCAGTCGTGAAACGCCGGATGAGGTATCCGCGAAAGGCTAGCTCTTCGACGATAGGGTTCACAACGACTGAGCCGAACAACCGCAGTACGAGCCAAGCCCCCGCGGCGAAGACGCCCATCGCGGAAACGCCCTCACGCAGCGGCGCACCCGCATCCGGGCTCGAAGGTTCGAGAGCGAGCCAGACCGCGAATACGCCAATGCCGATGAGGACCGCAGACCAAGAGCTGCGTACGTAGAATCGGCGGTAGGCTGCGCGATAGTGCCACAAGGCCGCTGAGCCTGCGGCGATCGACAACGGGTAAAGCCAGTTCCAATCGCCGATAAAGGCGCCGGTCACCAAGGAGGTCGCCAGGACGGCCAGGACGGGAACGAGGTAGCTGGGGGTTGTGCTGACCGGCTCCGTACTGACGTCCGGGATTTCTTTGAGAAAAAACGGCATGCGACCGGCGAACGTGACGATGCCGACGGTCACCAGAGTGAAGGCAATCCATCCGGCCTGGGAGTGGAAGCCCTGCACTGCGATGGCCGGAGAGACCTCCGCACCGATGACCACCAAAGCTGCGATGCGTACGGCGTTGAAAATCCAGATGGTTGCTGCGGCGACGGGGAACAAGAGCAGAGACCGGGGAAACCGGTGGCGGTCCCGAAAGATCCAAAAGTAGGCCGCGAGGAACACCAAGACAAGGCCAACGCCTTCCAAACCGGAACACTCCGCGGAGATGAGGACGCCAAATCCATCCACATTGAGGGACTTGTCTGCGAGAGACGACTCCACATTCGGGTAAACGAGTCTCAGCAGGGCCGCAGAAACGTAAAAGGCGGCGGCCGCGAAGGGCTCCCAGAGTTTCGTAACCAGTCGGCCGGCAATCCATGCCGCGGTCCCGGCGGTTGCCGCGATCGCCACGATGCGCTTGTTCGCCACGGCCTCGCTAGCCCAGAAGTGCGGAGGCGCCATGGTCACGAGCCAGAGGACGAGTGTAGCCGCCGCAACTGTCATCCACGAGACTCCCGTCAGTGCGCTGGCGGAGGAGCCGTCGAAAACGGCGCGAGTGAGCGCAAAGAGTAAGAGGAAGCCGACTAGGTGGGCGGCTAGCCAATAAGGCCATCGGGAATTTGCGCGAAAGGCGGCAACGAAGTCTCGCTCGATGTTGGGGAGCCGGTCTGCACTGAGCGTCAGTAAGGCTCCGGCTGCAACGACGAGGAGTTGCGGAACAGAACGTGCATTGATAATCCAGCTCGACCACCAGGTGTGCAATCCGGCCAGATGCTCTCCGTCGAACGTGAGTGTCAGTGCCAGAAGTTCCAGCGGTAGCAGTACGCCGACAACGGCGAGCCGCCAACCGATTGCCGCGTGCAGACCAACGCCTGAGGGCGGCTTGAGCGGGCCGTGCCGTTCTGTGGGGATTGCCAAGAAGTGATTGTACCGCCGGGCTTCTGGGTGAACCTCGCGGTATCCTCTAGGGCTGATGCCTGACGAGGAACCACAGGTTGAGGAACGGCTAAAGCGCAGCCACACGGTTCGTGATGCGCTGCACCGTCAGATTGAAAGAATCGACATTGCCTTGATTCTGGTGACGATCGGGTCTGTGGCGTATGCCGATTGGATGACGGGCCGCGAGACTTCCGTCGGATTTCTCTACCTGATTCCGCTTTCGTACAGCATCATCACGCAGTCCAAGATGACGTCGTTTGTCTTGCTGGCGGCTTGCGTGGCGATGAGGCAATGGTTCGGGCCTCTCGAGTTGGGAGGGCCGACGGCGCTGGTCCGCGACCTTGTGTTGACGGGCGTCTTCTTGGCCTTGGTCGCCGTATTGGCTCGACTGGGTCGTCAGCGCGGCAGTTTTTTTGAGAGCGCCTACCAACAACGCAATCAACTGTTGCGAGAGATGAGTTTGGCGACTCAGGTTCAGCGGAACCTGCTCGACCGGAACGCTCCGCCGGAATGCGGTTTGGATATCGCGGCTGAGATGCGCCCCGCCAAGGCGGTTGGCGGGGACTACTACGACTTCCTCGACTTGGGAGGCGGGTCGATCGCCGTCATCCTAGGCGACGTCGCTGGGAAGGGGCTTGCCGCCGCGATGCTCATGCCGGCGGTGCAGATCGCGTTGGAGACCTTCGCGCGGCAGATGACCGGGCCCGCGGAGGCCCTCAAAGCGTTGAACCAGCTGCTCTGGGAGAATATCGGCCAGGCCAGCTATGCCACGCTGGCTGCCGCCGTGGTGAAGACTGGTGAGAATCAGCTCTCGTTTGCCAGTGGAGGCCACTTGCCTGGGATCTTGTTCCAACCGGGCCAGGCTGAACCCCAGATGCTGATGGCTACAGGATTGCCGATCGGCCTGTTCCCCAACGTTGAGTACGAAACGATCGAGGCGGCATTTCCGCCGGGCAGCATCCTCGTGCTGTACTCAGACGGCATCACAGAGCAGCGGAATGCTGCGGGCGAAGACTTTGGCCTAGAGCGATTGATCGCCGTGGTGAGGCCTCGGCAGGGTGACTCAGCGGGGCACATTGCAGCGGCGGTTCGGGAGAAGCTCGCGAGCCACCGCGGCGCTGAGGATCGCGACGATGACGCGACGCTGATTGTGGTCAAGTCTCCGCTCAGCGCCGGCGTTTGATTGCGCGACTGGAGAGAGGCGTAGCTGCTCAATGGCCGGTCTCGTCGAGTTGTACTTTGCCTGCGAACTTTCCGTAGACGTAGGTGAAATAGGCGGCGAGCAGGACGACTCCGGGGAAGAACCACAAGAGTCCGACGCGCAGCCCGTAGTCGCCTGTTGCTGAGTTGTAAGCGGTGAGGCTGATTGCTGGGTCGATGTTGGACGGCAACAGATAGGGATAGAGGCCGTAAACCGCGCTGAGCAACAGAAAGACGATGAAGGCGCAGGACGAGAGGAAGGCTTGGAGCGATTGAGCCCGATGGTTGTAGACCCGCATGGCAAACAGGGCGGCGATCGAGACGGCCGGCAGGATCAGCGCCAAAGGCTGGCCGAACATGCGTTCGGGGACGTGAGGCTGCACTTGAAACGTGGCGAAGGTGACGGCGGCAATCAGTGCGACGAGGACGGGCCAGCCTCGCCGGAATAGAGCCGCGGAGCGCGCGGCGACCGGGCCGTCGGTCTTGAGAATCAGCCAAAGCAGTCCGTGAATGAGCAGCGTTGCCAGAGCGGCGAGGCCGACTAGGATGGTGTACCAGTCGAGGATTCCGGGGGCGGCGCCGGGTTGGAAGTCGGTCCACAGCGGCAGAAAGAAGATGCCGTCGGCATCGAGCGGAACGCCGCGTACGACATTGGCGAAGGCGGCTCCGAGAAAGACGGCCAGCAAGGCGCTGGAGACGGCGAAACCGGTGTCCCAAATGGGCTTCCAGATATCGCCCTCGACTTGGTTGCGGAACTCGATGGAGATGGCCCGTCCGATGAGCAGCCAGAGAGTGATCGTCAGCGGCAGGTAGAAGCCCGAAAAGGCGGCCGCGTAGACGGGCGGGAAGGCGAAGTAGAGGATGCCGCCGGCCGCAAGCAGCCAGACTTCGTTGCCGTCCCAGACGGGGCCTATGGAGGCGATGACGGTGCGGCGTTCGTCTTCGGTCTTGGCGACGAACAGGTGAGCGACGCCGACGCCGAGGTCAAAACCGTCGAAGACGACGTAGCCGGCGACCATAACGGAGACGATGATGAACCAAATGGTTTCCATGGTCGGTTTAGGCCGCAGGTCCTTTCTCTAGAACGCGGTAGGCGAGAAACAGAAACAAGAAAGTGAGCAGCCCATAGATGCCCATGAAGCCCATGAGGCTAAACAGCGTGTTGCCGGCCGAGACATTGGCGGAGTAGCCGTCGGCGGTGCGCATGAGGCCGTAAAGCAGCCAAGGTTGACGGCCGAGTTCGGCGGCGGTCCAACCGGCGGTGTTGGCGATGTAGGGGAAGGGCAACAGCAAGGCCAGTCCCCAAAGCAACGGCCGGAACTGGAAGAGCTTGCCGCGCCAGAGCAGAAACGATGCCGCGCTCATGACGGCGATGAAGATCGTTCCCAGGCCGACCATGATGTGGAAGCTGTAATAGAGCAGCGGAATGGCGTCGGGCCAATCCTCTTCCGGGAACTGATCGAGTCCGCGCACTTCGGCTTTCCAGCGGCGATAGGTGATGAAGCTCAGCAGCTGTGGGATGTGAATCGGATTGTCGAGGCGGCGATTTTCGACGTCGGGCTGGCCAATGAGCGCCAGCGGCGCCCCTTCAGTCGTGGTGAAAAGCCCTTCCATGGCGGCCAGCGTCACGGGCTGGTGCTGGGCGACGAGCTTGCCTTGTCCGTCGCCGGTGAACGCGACGAGGAGACTGCTCGAGAGTCCGAGAGGAATGGCCAGTTTGAGAAATACGCGCGCTTGCTGCTCGTGCTTACCCGCCAGTAGGTAGAAGGCTGCGATGGAAGCGACGACGAAAGAAGCGGTGACGACCGAGCCCATCATCGTATGCGGGTACTGCCAGACCAGCCAGGAGTTGGTCAGTAGGGACCAGAAACTTTCGAGCTGGAATATGCCGGCGCCTTCCACGAAGCCGACTGGGTGTTGCATGAAGGCGTCGGTCGCAACGATGAAATAGCCCGAGAGCCAGGAGCCGAGAAAGACGCAGAGCGAGGCGAACCAATGCCCGCGGGGCCCGAGCTTCTTTTCGCCGTAGAGCAGGAAGCCGAGGAAGGCGGACTCCAAGAAGAATGAGAAGAGGCCTTCCATGGCGAGGGGCTGACCGATGACGCCGCCGGCGGCAGCGGAGAAGCGCGCCCAGTTGGTGCCGAACTGGAACTCCATGGGAATTCCGGTGACGACGCCCATGGCGAAGTTGAGGCCGAAGAGCTTGGTCCAGAAGCGAGCCGCTCGGTTGTAGTCTTCGTTGCCGGTGCGCAGAGCCTGGGACTTCCACAGGAAGATCATCAGGGCGAGCCCCATGGTGAGCTGCGGAAACAGGTAGTGGTAGGTGATGGTGAAGGCGAAATGGAAGCGATGTAGGCTGAGTGCGTCCATGTCGAACCTTCTGGGGACAGTATCGGATATTGCTCGCCTTGCAGTAGAACCGCGAACCCCGTAGAATCGTCCGGTTGGGACCCACGATGCGAATCCTGTTGACTTTGTTTGTTGTTTTTTGCGGCGCGATGTCCGCGGCGGATGCGCCAGCAGGCTATCGCAAGCTGGCGGATATCCCGTTTGCCGAGGTCGATGGGCATCGCCTGGCACTGGACTTGTACTTGCCGGAAGGCAAGCAGAACGCGCCGTTGGTGGTGTTTGTCCACGGCGGCGCGTGGCGGCGCGGCAGCCGCGATGAGATGCCGTTGGGCGGCATGGCGCCAGCTGGGTTTGCGTTTGCCAGCGTCGATTACCGGCTGTCTCCCGTTGCGCCGTTTCCGGCGCAGGCGCACGACATCAAGGCGGCGATCCGCTTTTTGCGTGCCAAGCAGGGCCAGTACGGCTATGACGCCTCGCGGATTGCGATCGCAGGGACCTCAGCCGGCGCGCATTTGGCCTTGTTGGTCGGCGTGACCAACGGCAACAAAGAGCTGGAAGGAACGGTGGGAGACAATCTAAGCCAGTCGTCGGACGTTCAGGCGATCGTGTCCTATTACGGGGCGAGTGACTTCATGACGATCCTCAAGCAATCGACTCCTTTCGGGTTGGGTGTTCGTATTCCCGCGCTGCAACTTTTATTGGGCGGACAGCCGGAAGACAAAGAGGAACTCGCCAAGCTGGCCAGTCCCGTGTATCACTTGGACGCCAACGATCCGCCTTTGCTTCTGTTGCATGGCGATCAGGATCCGCAGATGCCGGTCAATCAATCGCTGGAATTGTACGGTGCGTACCGCGATAAGGGACTGGACGCAGAGTTCATTCCGGTTCACGGCGCCGCCCACGGCGGCAAGAAATTTCACGAGGGCGACCGGCTGACTGCGGCGACGTCGTTCCTCAAGAAACATCTGCGGCCTTGAACGCTTATCTCGTTGAGCAGTAAGGCTAAGTCATGCACGACGGGTGTATACTGACGTCGGCGGAAATGGTGCGGAAACTCGTCTCGAGAACAGTTTTGACGGCGGCCTCGTTGGTCCTGGCAACGGTTGCTTGGGGTCAGACGACGGAGGCGTATTTCTCCCAAGAGGTTTATCCGCTGCTGCATCGGGTGCAGTGCAACCTCTGCCACAACGATAACGGCGTGGCCGGCCGGACGGCCCTCCAATTCCCAGAAGATGACGCCACGGCGGAACAAGTTGCCGCCTTCGGGCTGAAGATGATGGATCTAGTCGACCGCGACGACGTGATGCAGTCGCGGTTGTTGCTGAAGCCCACGCAACGCATTCCGCACACAGGCGGCGAGCGCATCAAGCCGGGCAGCCCGGAAGAGCAGAAGCTGCTGACCTGGATTCGCTACCTAGCGAATCTGGACGAGGCGCAAGTGCAGACCGCGCGCGAGCGGATTCGCAAGGCGTCGATGCACCAGCAGCAGGCGTTGTCGATTCGACGGCTGACGCACAGCCAGTACAACAATACGCTGCACGATTTGCTGGGCGATCAGACGCGCCCAGCAGACGGCTTCCCGAAAGAAGATTTCGTACATGGGTTCAAGAACGCGGCCGAGGCGCAGGGGATTCCGCCTCTGCTGGCCGAGGCCTATAGCGATGCGGCGGAGCGCGCGGCGCGGGGGGCGTTTCGCGGCGGAGACCACCAAGGTTTGGTTTCGTGCAAGCCGAGCGGGCCGACAGATGCGGCCTGCGCCGAGACCTTTGTGCGGGAGTTCGGGGCCAAGGCGTTTCGGCGTCCGCTGAATGCGCAGGAAGTCGGCGTTTACATGGGACTGTTGCGGCAGGAAGCGGCGCGGACGAACGACTTCTTGGGCGGAGCGCAGATCGTGGTCGAGGCGATGCTGCAGTCGCCGAACTTCCTATTCCGCACCGAGCACGGGCCGAGCAGCGAGTTTGGACAGTTTGAGACGGCGAGCCGCTTGTCCTACTTCTTATGGGACACGATGCCGAGCGACGAACTGCGCGCGGCGGCGGAGGCGGGCAAGCTAGGGACCGTCAGCGAAATCGATGCGGTTGCGCGGGAGATGTTGAAGGACCCGCGGGCGCGGACTGCGATGGACGAGTTCTTGGCGCAGTGGTTGCGCTTTGATCGCGCGCTGACGGCGACGCGCGAACGCCGGCAGTTCGGAAGTTTCAATCCCGAACTGGCTGCTGCGATGACCGAAGAGACACGGCAGTTGTTCGGCTATTTGGTTTGGGGAGGCAAGGATTTCCGCGAGTTTTTCTCGGCGGACTATACCTTCCCGAGTAGCGCCCTGGCGGAACTGTACGCGATGCCGCAGCCGCCCGAAGAGTACGCCAAGGAGCCGTATCCGGCAGACTCGGGACGCGCGGGCGTGCTGGGCCAGGGAACGATCTTGACGTTGACGAGCGGTCCATCCGATACGTCGCCGACGGGGCGAGGCTTGTTCATTCGCGAACACTTCTTGTGCCAACAGGTGCCGCCGCCGCCCGCCGGGGTGAATACGACATTACCAATGGTGACCGAGAGCAAGCCGTTGACCAACCGGCAGCGCTTGGAACTACACCTGAACAGCGCACCGTGCAAGAGCTGCCACATGTTGATTGATACGATCGGCGTGGGCTTTGAGCAATACGATGCGATCGGCCGTTATCGAGATCAGTTGACCTTGACCTTCCAAAAGGGAGGCGAGGACGACGAAGACAAGAGCAAGCCGGTCGTGGTGAAGGTGGATCTCGACACGAGCGCTCACGTACAGGGTATTGAGAACTCCAGTTTTTCGTCGCCCAAGGAATTAGGCAATATCCTGGCGAACGATCCGACTTGCCACCGTTGTGTGGTGAAGCAGTTGTTCCGCTATGCCATGGGCAGGGAAGAGAAGGCGGGAGACCAGCCGGCGATCGATGCGATGCTGGCTCGGTTTGAGTCGACAGGTTTTCAGTTTCGTGAGTTAATGATTGCGTTGGTCAAGTCCGAACCCTTTTTGGGAGGAGGTCTCGAATAGTATGTCGTTGCGCAAAGGTATCGATCGCCGCAGGTTCCTACAAGGAGTCGGCCTCTCGGGGACGGCAATTCGCGTTGGGTTGCCCGCGCTGGGGGCGATGTTTAACACGAACGGCACGGCCTACGGGGCGGAAACGTCGACAGGAACGGCGCCGATTG
Organism: uncultured Acidobacteriota bacterium; assembly: GCA_963805925.1. GTDB lineage: Bacteria > Acidobacteriota > Terriglobia > Bryobacterales > UBA6623 > CAMPKL01. The sequence continues at coordinate 44,963 of CAWDWB010000006.1, read as the reverse complement.
AGACGCGCTTTGTGCAGTGGTTCAACGGCAACGGCATTATCGAGAAGTATTGGATTCCCCGCGACACGGGCGAAGAGTACGAGATCACGCCCTGCTTGCGTCCGCTGGCGCGCTTCCGCGATGACTTCCATGTGATTAGCGGCGTCGATAATCCGGGTGCGCGGGTACCGGGGCCGGGCAACGGTCACCACAACTCGATGAGTGGCTTGGTGTCGGGCTTGGGCTTTACCGGGCGCGGCGCGGGCGGTATTTCGGTGGATCAGGCGATTGCCCAGCAGGTGGGCAAACAGAGCCGCTTTCGCTCGTTGCAGATCGGCGTTTGCCAGGAATCGTTCGGCGAGAGCATCCAGCGCAATATGAGTTGGGCTGCGCGCGACCGTCCGCTGCCGCCTGAGATGATTCCGCATCGGCTGTTCGACCGGCTATTCGGCTCGAAGGAAGAGTATTGGATCGACCGCAAGAAGAGCATCCTCGATGCGGTGAGCGACGACGCTAAGAAGTTGAAGTCGGACCTGGACCACAGCGACCAGTTGCGGCTGGATGAGTATCTGACTTCGGTCCGCAGCTTGGAGCGTTCGGTGGCGAGTTTGCCGCCGGAGTATGCGCAGGTTGTTGAGCAACCGCCTGAAGGCGGCGACTTGAAGGACTGGCCGCGCATCGCCAAGTTGCAGAGCGACTTGTTGGTGCATGCCTTGGCTTCGCGTCAGACGAGGGTTGCCTCGTACATGTTGACCAAGTGCCAGGGCCTGTCGCGATTCCCATGGTTGGGTTATACGAATGACCGTCACCACGGCTACACGCACGGCGAGGTGGAAACGCCGCATGGTCAGCGGATCATGCGCGACATCAACCGCTGGCACGTTGAGGAGTTTGCCTACCTGGTTGCCAAGCTGAAGGCGACGCCGGAAGGGGCCGGAACGCTGCTCGACCACACTTGCGTGTTGTACCAGCACGAGCATGCGGAAGCGAATCCGCACAAGAACAACGGCCTCGCGATGATTGTGGCCGGACACGTCGGCAGCCTCAAGACGGGCCGCCACACGAAGGTCGCGGGCACGGTCGGCGATCTGTACCTGACGTTGGCGGAAGAAGTGGTCGGCGCGAAGATCGGAACGTTTCCGTCAGCGGATAAGAAGCTGACGGAGATTGTCTAGATCATCCCTTCGTCTTCGACGCGTACGAAGTCTTCGTGAGCGGGCCACCAGGTGAGCTTGCACTGGGGCGCTGCTGCGCGAAAGGCGGCGACTTGCTCGGCGGTCAACTTATCGCCGGCCGCGTACAGGCGCTTCAGTTGTTTCATCCCGGCTAGTTGGGCGAGTCCGTCTCCGGTGATGCTCGTGCCGGGGATTTCCAAAACTTCTAGGCTCTTCAGTTCTTTGAAAAAGGGCACGGCGCCGTCTTCGATGCCTTTGTCTTCGCCCAGCCGTAGGCGGAGCAACTTCGTGAGCGGGCCGAGCGAAGCGATGCCGCGGGCGGTGACGGAGGTCCCGCTGAGGTCCAGGACTTCTAGATTCGTCAGAGCGGCGAGCGCGGCGACGCCGCGGTCGGAGAGGCTGGCCTGGTGGAGATTCAGCTCGGTAAGCTGCGTCAGTTGGGCGATGCTCTCGACGTTGAAGTCGGTGACGGCTACGCTCCACAGACCGGAGTCGGTGCGCTGTTGGCCGCCGACATCGAGCTTGCGCAGGGCGGGCAGGAGCTTGAGCAAGGGCAGCCCGACGCCGCTCATCTTGTTGCCGCCGAAGGAAAGCGATTCGAGCTGTTCGAGGCCAGCCAGGTTCTCGAAACCTTCGTCGGTGACGCGGCTAAAGCCGACATCGAGCGAGCGCAGTTTGGTCATGCCGGAAACGTGTTCGAAGACGGCGCTCGAAACTTTTGTGCCGCAGGCGTTGAGGTGTTCGATCTCGCGCCAGTGCTTGATGTGGGCGATGGCGGCGTCGGTGAGGTACTCGGTGTAGTAGAGATCGAGCCGTTTGACGTGTTGGAGCGGGGCGATGCGTTCGATTCCCAGATCGGTGATCTTGGTGTAGTTGAGGTTAATGGATTCGAGATTGGGGAATGCCAGCAGGCGCTCCAGATCGGCGTCCGTCAACCAGGTCGAGCGCAGATCGACGGAAACGACATCTCCGGCCGGATTGCGCGAGTACTTACCGCCGACGGATTCAATCCAGGTAGTGGCCTCCTGCGGGCTGACGGCCCAAGCGGGAAGGAACAAGATTAACGAGAGAATGCTGGCTGCGGTGAGTCGCTTCATGGCAGTTTCCCCTTAGCCTCTACGGCGCATCGGGCCGGCCGATTTCTCTTCCCAGACGATCTTGCAATCCGGCAGTGAACTGCGAATGGCTTGATAACCCACGGGGTCGATCAGCGTGTGATAGAGGTTGAGGCGTTTGAGATTCGTAAACGCCGTGATCGAGCCGGCCGCCTCATTGCTTGCGTTGGCGCTGTCGAGGCTGAGGTTCTCGAGCTTGGTGAGGCCGGTCAATAAGGCCAGACCCGCGTCTCCGACATCGGTGTAGTCGAGGTTGAGCGAGCGCAAATTCTTAAAGGCCGCCACCGCGCCGATCCCTTGATCTGTGATGCGCGTACGCACCAGATCGAGCGATTCGAGATTCACCAACGTATCGAGCAGCGGGAAGCCTTTGTCGGTGACGCGCGAATAGCTCAACGAAAGCGATTTGAGAGATGTGAAGGCCGACAGATGAATCGCGCCGTCGTCGCCGATGTCGGTGCCTGCCAGGTCGAGCGTGTCGAGCTTGAGGCCTTGGATGCGCGGCAGTCCGGCGTCGGTGATGTTGGTATAGGCCAGCGACAGGCGCTTCAGCGAGTTGAGCGCACCGATGCGTTCGAGACCGTCATCGGTGATGGGCGAGCTGTCGAGGTCCAAGCGAGCTAGGTTTGTCGCCGCAGCAAGGTGATCGAGCCCAGTGCCGGTGACGGGCGTATGCCGCAGGATCACGGTCTTGAGCTTGGTCATGCCCTTGAGGTTTTCAAGGCCGGCGTCGGAGATCATCGTGGCGCTGAGGTTGATCTCTTCTAGGCCGTTGAGGCCAGCGAGACGCCGCGCGCCGATGTCGCTGATATCGGTGTACTGCAATTCCAGTTTGCGAAGCGAGGCTAACCCGGCGATGTTCTCTAAAAGTTCATCGGTGACGCTGCTGGCGGCGAGAGAGATACCGACGAGATTGCCGCCGTCCATCATCGCCTTGCCGCCCATGGTCTTAACCCAGGCGGCGACGGCGCTCGGCGTGCGTTGGGAAATGACTTCATCGGCGCCCTGAGGAATCGAGGGGCGCACGGTGACGTCGAGGAAATCGATCTCTGCAGCAGGCAGCGCCGCACGCAGGCTGTCGATGCCGGCAGCCGAGGCGCGCGAATAGCGCAGATCGATGTCGCGCAGGTTCTTGAGCGTCTTGAGCGATTCGAGGCCGACGTTGGTGACCTTCGTGCGGTAGAGATCCAACTCTTCGAGCTGGGTCATGCCCATCAAGTTCTTAAGCCCTTCGTCAGTGAGGTCGGCGCCGAGCAAGTTGAGTTTTTTCAGATTGGTCAATCCGGCGAGCTGGGCGATGCCGGCGTCGCTGATGCGCGTACCGCTGAGGTTGAGCTGTTCGAGCTTGTGCAGGCCGCTGAGGTGCTTGAGTCCTTCGTCGGTGATCAGCGTGCTGCCGAGCAGCAGGCGGCGCAACTCGGTCTTGTCGGCAAGTTGGGCCAGCCCCTCGTCATCGACGGGGTCATAGCTCAGGTCGAGGTTTTCGAGTTTCTTGAATGGCGTGAGTTTGCGGCCGGAGACCTTGGTGTTCTCCAAGCTGAGAACCTTGAGGTTTTCGAGCCCGGCGATCTCTTCGAGGCCCTCGTCTTGGAACTTGATGAAGGCGAGAAAGCTGTAGCTGATGGTGATCTCTTCGAGAGTAGGGATCTTGCCGACGTACTTGAGGTCGCTGCTGTAGTCGGTGCGCGCGCCGGCGCGCGGGTTCCACATCGGGCCAGGCAGGCTGAGGACACGCAGTCTGGTAAGGCCGCGCAGCCGCTGCAAGTCCGGCGGCAGGATGTTGCAGCCGACCAGGTCGATCAACTCCAACTCGAAGTCGCCATCTGGCAGGGCTGTGAGGTCGTTTACGCGTCCAGGCTGTCCGTAGATGCCTACCGTGCCGCCCGACCAGATGACCCACTCGGCGACCTCGCGGTCGAGCTCCGCAGCCCAGAGTTGGAGCGGCGCGAAGAGCCAGGAAAGGCCGACGGCGAGCGGCAGGGCCAGCCGGATAAGCGGTGCTGTGATCGTGGACGGCATAGACGTTCTAACTGCCGTAATCCTATCAAAGGGCGAGCATCCGTTCGCAGCTATATAATGGCGGCGAGCCGATTGGGCTCGGAGCTGACATGTATCTTCAAGGATTGTCTCTAAATCGCCGTAGTATTCTCCGCGCATTGGCCGCCCTGCCGGGCCTCGGCGCTTTGGGTGCGTGTACTGCGCCGCAGGGCGCCGTCGAGGCGGCTGGGGCGGACGTCATTCAGCGGCTGGGCGTGCGCACGTTCATCAACGCCGCCGGAACGTATACGACGTTTACTGCATCGTTGATGCCCAAAGAGGTCTTTGCGGCGATGGCCAATGCCTCGCGGCAGTACGTCCCGCTGAACGAATTGCATGACGCGGTGGGTAAGCGCATCGCTGAACTCACCAAGAACGAAGCGGCGTTGGTGTCGGCGGGCGCCGCCTCGGCGCTGTCGATCGGCACGGCGGCCTGCGTCGCGGGAGCGGATCCCGACAAGATTCGGCGGCTGCCCGATACGGAAGGCATGGCCAACGAGGTGATCTTCCAGAAGTCGCACCGCTTCGGCTACGACCACGCCGTGAGGAACTGCGGCGTGAAGATCGTCGAGATTGAGACGCCCCAAGAGCTCGACAAGGCGGTGAACGAGAAGACGGCGATGATGTTCTTCCTCAACCACGAAGCCGAGGCCGGGCAAATCGGCCCCGAAGAGTTCGCTGCGCTTGGAAAAAAGCACAACATCCCTACAATGATCGACGCCGCGGCGGACGTGCCGCCCGTCGAGAACTTTTGGCGCTTCGGCGAAATGGGCTACAGCTTGACGGTCTTCTCAGGCGGGAAGGGCATTCGCGGGCCGCAGTCGGCGGGGCTGTTGTTGGGACGCAAGGATCTGATCGAAGCAGGACGAATGAACGGCAGCCCCAACAGCGATACCGTTTGCCGCTCCAACAAGGTCAACAAAGAAGAGTTGGTCGGCATGCTCGTGGCTCTGGAGATGTTCATCGACCAGGATCACGATGCGGTCTGGAAGGACTGGGAAGCCCGCTGCGAGACGATTTCGCAGGCGGTAAAGGACGTGCCGGGCGTGAAGACGGAGGTGCAGGTCCCGCCAATCGCCAACCACGTGCCGCACTTGCACGTGACGTGGGACTACGCGGCGACGGGCATCACGCCGCGCGACCTAGCGACGGCCATGCGTGAAGGCAGCCCAAGCATTGAGGTCAACCCCAGCACCAACGACGAAGAACTCGTCATCGGCGTGTGGATGATGGAGCCCGGCGACGATGCGGTGGTCGGCCGCCGGTTAAGTGAAGTGCTGGCGAAGGCTTAGCCCCGCCGCCCGCGGCCCCTGCTGTAGCTATGTCTCGTCGCCTTGAACGGCGCCGTGAAATATTCGCCGAGGTCGACTTCGCCTTCCATCGAATCGCCGTTGACGGTTCCGTTGAAGGTGAATCCAAAGGACGTGCCTTCCCAAGGATGCCGACTGTTGAAGACGACCTGATTGCCTTCGACGTAGCCGCTGAGGTTGCCGCCGGTGCGGTCGCCGCGATGATAACCGGCTAGCGTTTCGCCGTTCTGCTCAAAGACGACCGAGTGCTCGGCGGGCGATAGCTCGTAATCGATGGCGACGTCCCAGTAGCCGTCGACGCTGGCTGACATGCCCGTCAGCGTCGCTACCGGCGCAGGATTGGGGGTCGAAAGTTTCGCATGCAGTGCCTTGGCGATGGTCTCGGCATTGCCGGGCATCATCTGCCAGGGCGAGATGCCGATGGCACTCGTGCCGCCCGTCCGGCGATCGCCCGAGCCGTTAGCTAGCAAAATGCGAGGAGTGCCGGCATAGAGTTCGCGCTCGACTTCAGCGCCGTAGACGCCCAACTTCGCGCTGTCCCAGCTGATGCGCAGGGTCGGCGTGTAGTTGGAGAGATCGTTGGGCTGGCGGACTTCGGTGCTGACGCCGTCGACCTTCTTCACTTCCGTCGCGATGACGTCGAGCCAGCGCTCCCACTCTTTGAATTCCGCGTCGTGGTCGCGCTTGACCCACATTTCGACGGCCGCCAACATGCCCATGATTTCTTCTTTGCCGACCTTCATGGCGCGGCCAAAGGTGTGGTGCGGGGAAGAGTTAGTCCAAGCGGCGCGAATGAGGTCTTTGCGTCCCAGCAGCAGTCCGGCGGTCTGCGGTCCGCGCATCGCTTTGCCGCCGCTGTAGGCGACAAGATCGGCGCCGCGCTGCAGATGCACATTGGGGATGGTCAAGCCTTCGGCGGCGGCGTCCACTAAGACGGGTACGCCAAATTCGTGAGCTACCTTGGCGACGGGCTCTAGGCCGAATTCGCCGCGGTCTGCGGGCTGCGCCATCACCATGACCATGGCGGTTTTGTCGGTAATCGCCTTACGCATTTCCTCCAGGTTCGGAACCGTGACCATCTTGACGCCGACCGCGCGGATAGCGTGGTCGTAGACGTTGCGCGAATAGTTCGGGACGACCACTTCGCTCTTCATGCCTGCCAAATGCGGCAGGCGCTGGATCTGCTCGGGGTTACCCCCGGCGACGCAGGCCGCGGTCGCGTGCGTCAGTGCCGAAGCGCAGCCGCAGGTGACCATGGCTGATTCCGCGTGCGTTAGTTCGGCGATGCGCGCGCCGACTGCGTCCATCAGCTCGTCGATGTGTACGAAGTGCTTGGAGGCCTCCATCATGGCCATCTTCACTTCCGGCAGGCTCTGCGAGCCGCTGACGATGGTGAAGGTGCCTTTGGCGTTGATGATCGGCCTAACGCCGATGGACTCGTACAGATTCGGGCCGACTTCCAGAGCCGCCTCGGCCGGAACGGCAACGCCGAGAGCCGCCAGAGCGGTGAGGCCGCTGCCGCGAAATAAACTGCGGCGGGAGAGTTCCGTCTTCTTCCCTACTAAGGATTCGCGCAAACCGAAAACGTCCATGGTCGGGGCTCCAGGGCCCGGGCATTCGAGCCGCTAGTAGTATAGGTGGGGAACTGTTGTTGAAACAAAGACTTCGGCTGGATCAACGGCCCACCCAGGCGCTAGACTAACCGCAATTGTGTCGATGCTTACCCGCCGCGAAATCGTCAAAGGGGCCGCTGCCGCTTCGCTGGGAGCCGCGCTCAATGTCGGCTGTTCCGCTGGCCCCAAGAAGCCCAATATCCTGTATGTCTTCTCGGACCAGTGGCGCGCCTGCGATCACGGCTACACTGGCAACGCGGACGTTCAAACGCCGCACATCGACCAGCTGGCGGCCCAGAGCGTCAACTTCACCCATGCCGTCTCGGGTATTCCCGTCTGCTGCCCGCACCGGGCGTCACTACTGACCGGCAAGTACCCGCTGACCCACGGGCTCTACTTGAATGACTTGTCGCTCGCGCCCGAGCATCGCAGCGTCGCGCATTGCCTCAACGATGCCGGCTACACAACCGGCTGGATCGGCAAGTGGCACGTCGACGGGCAGGGACGTGAAAGCTTCACGCCGCCCGAGCGCCGCCAAGGGTTTGAGTACTGGCGCACGCTGGAGTGTACCCACGACTACAACCATTCGCGTTACTACGGCGACTCGTCCGAAGCACAGTACTGGCAGGGCTACGACGCCATTGAGCAGACCAAGGACGCCCAGTCTTACCTGACCCGCTATGCCAGTGCAGACTCCGAGTCTCCGTTTGCCCTGTTTCTCTCCTGGGGGCCGCCTCATGCGCCGTACCACACGGCACCGGACCACTATCGCGAGCTGTTCGCCGACAAGGAGCCGACGCTGCGGGCGAACGTTCCAGAGGAGGCTCAAGAGCAAGCCCTGATCGACTACCGCGGCTACTACGCGCACATGGCGGCATTGGACGACTGCCTCGGCAATCTGCTTGAGACGCTGGAAGAGTCCGGGCTCGCCGAGAACACGATCGTCGTCTACACCTCCGACCACGGCGACATGATGCACTCGCGCGGCGCGATGAAGAAGCAGCAGCCCTGGGACGAGTCGCTGCGCGTGCCGTTCCTCATCCGCTGGCCGCAACAACTTTCCAACGAATCTAGAAAAATAGACATGCCCCTCGACACGCCCGACATCATGCCCACCCTGCTGGGACTCGTCGGCGCTGATATTCCGAAGGAAGTGGAAGGCATCGACCGTTCCGGCGTTATCCTCGGTTCCGAGCAAGCCGACGCCGACCACGCCGCTCTGATTACCTGCGTTTCGCCGTTCGGTCAGTGGGACCGCAGCAAGGGCGGCAAGGAGTACCGCGGCGTCCGCACCACGCGCTATACCTACTGCCGCGACTTGGCGGGACCCTGGCTGCTCTACGACAACGAGGCCGATCCATTCCAGATGGACAACCTCGTGGGCCAGCCCGCGCACGCCGAACTGCAGCAGCGGCTCAACGACCGTCTCAACGCGCTCCTAGAGAAGACGCGGGACCAGTTCCTGCCAGGGCCAGAGTACATTGCCCGTTCGGGTTACGTCGTGAATCCCGTCAACGAAACCGTCGATTACAAGCTGCCGTTCAACCCGGCAAACATCACCAAAAGCCCGATTGCCTAGTGGATTCTGACGCGGAATCAGCGCTAGACTGACCGCGGTCATGAGTCCATCAACAACTTCTTTCTCTCGCAGACAATTCCTGGCTGGGGGCGTTGCCATGCTGGCGCTTTCGGGAGACGGACGCGCCGCCGGCGAATACGACTTGCTGCTCAAGGGTGGTCACCTGATGGACCCCAAGAACGGCATTAGCGCCGTGCGCGACATCGCTCTATTGGACGGCAAAGTCGCCGCCGTCGCCGAGTCGATCGATCCCGCGATGGGCTTCAAGGTGGTGGACTGCCAGGGCCTCTACGTGACGCCAGGCTTGATCGACTTGCACGTCCACACCTTCGCCGGGACGAATGAACGCGGCTCCTACGCGGGCGACGAGAGCCTCTATCCCGACGGCTACACGATGCGTGTGGGCGTCACCACGGTGGTGGACGCCGGCTGCTCCGGTTGGCGAAATTTCGAGAAGTTCAAAGACACCGTCATTGACCGTTCGCAGACGCGCATCCTCGCCATGTTGAACATCGTCGGCAACGGCATGCGCGGCGGAAAGTACGAGCAAGACCTCGAAGATATGAAGGCCGGGCCAACCATCGAGATGGCCAAGAAGTATCCCAATACGGTCGTCGGCGTGAAATGTGCGCATTACGGGGGGCCGGAGTGGCTGCCTGTGGAAGAGGCGGTCCGGGCGGGCGATGGCGCGGGTGTTCCGGTGATGATCGATTTCGGCACGGACCACGCCGAGCGCCCGCTTGAGCAACTGCTGACAGAGAAGCTGAGGCCCGGCGACGTCTATACGCACTGCTTTGCAGGCAACCGCCGCGAGATGCTTGAGAACGGCAAGCCCAACCCGGGCCTCTTCGCCGGACGCGAGCGCGGCGTCTATTTCGACGTCGGCCACGGAGGCGGCAGCTTCAAATGGAGCGTCGCGGACGCTTGTCTCAAAGCGGGCTTCCCGCCCGATTCGATATCCACCGATCTGCACACCGGTTCGATGAACGCAGGCATGTTGAGCGAACTCAACACGATGAGCAAGTTCCTCGCGCTGGGCGAGTCGCTGGACGACGTTATTAAACAGGCGACATCAAACCCGGCTCGCGAGATTAAGCGCGACGACTTAGGGCATCTCACCGTCGGCGCCACGGCCGACCTGGGCATCTTCAGCCTGGCCAGCGGCGATTTCGGCTTCGTTGATAGTTTTGGCGGCTTGTTAAAAGGCAACCGAAAGCTGATCTGCGAGATGACCGTCAAAGACGGCCAAGTCGTCTTCGACTTGAACGGTCGCACCCGCGAAGACTGGCGCAGTATCGAGCCATTGAATTACCCCAGCCAAGGCGATTCCCGCTGGGACGGCATTCTGCACCGTCGACGGCGCAGACGGTAGCCGTCGAACCCAAATCTGAGAAAAATACTGCGGCGGTCCTGAAGCCCCAGCTCCTGGAGGACCGCCGCAGCTCTCGTTAGTATGACCGAGAGTTTGGTGCGCGGTGCAGTGGCGCGCGATTTGAGTTCAGGCGGCGAGCAGGGCCGAAAAGCCTTTGCTTGCTGGGGCGCCTCCGACTGATCCTCCGTCGAGGATGCCGACGCCAACCGTGCATCTGGCCACAAGTGTCGACGTCTCAGCGGATTGGGTCAAGCGATCGGGAAGCGAAATGAAGCGAAATGAAGCGAGTTTCCTGGGCTTTTTCAGGCGAGGGGCCTCCTCGTCGATGTCGTCGGGGCGAATAGGCCCGGCGGAACATCCTAGTTCCTCGTGGGCGCGCCCTGCCCGGATGTAACAGCTAGGCTCCTGCAGAGCTCTACAGGTTGAACGACGGCCTCAACATTACCGTCGTTCAAGGAGGATCAACCATGTTGGGATGGGCATTAACATTTCTGGTCATCGCGCTCGTGGCGGCCATTTTTGGATTCGGCGGTATCGCCGGCGCCTCGGTCGGTATCGCGAAGCTCTTGTTCTTCCTCTTCCTCGTGCTCTTCATCGTCTCGATGATCGCGCGAGCGGTGCAAGGCAGATCGGTCGTCTGACCCCGCCTGACTTTGTGCGGTGATATTGGACGGACGAAAAAGGAGCATACACATGAACTGGGATCAAATCGAAGGCAACTGGAAACAACTCAAAGGCTCGGCCCGCGAAAAGTGGGGCAAGCTGACGGACGACGACCTCGACATCGTCGGGGGCAAGCGCGACAAACTCGTTGGAAAAATCCAAGAGAAGTATGGCGTCGCTCGCGAAGCTGCTGAGAAGCAGATTGAAGAATACCGCTCAGGCCTCAAGAAGCCGGCTTAAGCACTCCGACAGCGCCCACCAGGTTCCGTTGAAAGGAGTAGTGAGATGAAACAACTAATTCGACCAACCGTGCTGGCGCTCTCGATGATTCTTGCAGGAGGAGCGTCCTTCGCGGTCCACGCCCAAGAGAAGCGCGACGCCGGCGATAAGGCCGGCGATGCCACCGAGCACGCCCTGGAGAAAGCCGGCGCCGGAGCAGAAAAAGGACTCGACGCCGCGGGCAAGGGCCTCGGGGCCGCCGTGGAACACACCACGCGCGGAGCCGTGAAGGCCGGCGAGGCCATCGGAGACTTTTTTGACGACGACGTCGACCGCGACAAGATCGATCGAGACGAGGTCAAAGAAGTGCAACAAGCGCTCATGAGCAAGGGCTACTACAACGGCCCGATCGACGGCATCGCCGGGAGCAAGACCCGCTCCGGCGTGAAGGAGTTCCAACAAGACCAAGACCTGCCCGCAACGGGGCGGATCAACGCTGCAACGCTACAACGGCTGGACGTCAAGTAAGACGTCTGATCGTTCGAGGGGCCTGCTGGGGAGGCAGGTCCCTCTCTGTTTCATTCCGCCTCGACCCTCGCGTAAACTTTTCCACCCCCTGCAACTATTCCGTCTTCCGCAGAAAGCCAAATCGCTGAAAGTGTTGATTTCATTAGCTTCGGAGGAATGGCCCGCTGCTTGCAACGTAGTGAACAGCCGCCCGAAAAAGGAAAAGTTTATGACGACCACAGATTACGCACAAGCCTACGAGGCAGGATTCCAAAAGACCGTAGGGTTCCTTCTGTCACGCGGGGTGGAGGCGTCGACTGCGGAAGAGTCCGCGCAAGCTGCGTGGGCCCGCGGATGGGAAAAGCGCAAACACCTCAAAGAGGCCAATCGTGTCGTGCAGTGGGTGAATACCATTGCTTTCAACATTTTCCGTGGACGCTATCGCAAGGAATGCCGAGAAGAGGCGATGCCGGTGCGCGAGTTCGCGGTCGCGCCGGAAAATCGCATGGCTCGCGTTGACTTAGCTAGGAGCGCCGAATCCTGCTCCAAGGGCGACTGGAACTTACTCACGGCTCACTACGTGGCAGGCTATAGCAGCAAGGAGATCGCCGAGCAAACCGGTATGAACCCAGTCACCGTCCGCGTGCGAATCTCGCGCGCTAAGGGGAAAGTGAGAGGATTCCTATCAACGAGTTCCCGGTCGGTTGACGCCCGAGTGGGTGCGATGGCGTAGTAGCGTCACAGCAGGGTGCGCCGCTGAGGCAGTCTGGTCCCCTTCGTAACAGCCATGGGCTCTGCTCAGTCTCCCGAACGAGGTGAGCCCATGTTAGAAATCCGAAGAATTCTCGTCCCCGTCGATCTGTCTTCCCGTTCGGGTCCGGCAGTTAAGCATGCCGTCAACATTGCCAAACATTTCAATGCCGATGTGATTGTTCTGCATGCTATTCCTGCGATCCCCTACGATGCAGCTCTTGCGGGCGGCTATCCCGGAGGATTAGCGTGGAGTCCTGCTCCCAATAGCGAAGAACGTTTAGGCGAGATCCTTGCCGAGTTCTTGGAGAAGGTTGTTCCGGGTCATGCGACGGAACGCATCGTCGCCAGGGCTGAGCCGGCTGAGCTGATCAAGCAAATTGTCAAGGACCGACGCATCGACTTGATTGTCATGCCGACATCGGGACGCGGAGTATTTCGACGTTTCCTTCTTGGCTCGGTTACTACCAAGGTACTCAACGACGTGGACTGTCCCGTGTTGACAGGCGCTCACGTCGATCAGATCTCAGCGTTCGCGCTGAAGCCCTACAAGAAAGTCGGGTGCGCAATCGATCTTGGCGATCACAGCGCCGAGGTTCTCAACCAGGGCAAAGATTTCGCGGCGGCATACCGGGCAGATCTGGCTGCGATTCACGCTGTTTCGGCGTTCTCCGAATCCCCTCTCCTGAGCACAAAGGGATCCGGCCGCCCGGTAAATAGCCTGAAAGAGCGAGCAAAGTCAGAAACTGAGAAGCTTCTGGAGGCAACGAAGATCGCGGCTGAGCCCATCGTTGAATTGGGATCGCCGGAAGACGTCATTCCAAAGGTCGTCGAGGGCTCCGACGTCGACCTGCTCGTCGTAGGCCGTCATGGCAGCGAAGGCAATCTGAATGGCTTACTGACACACGCTTACGGTTTGATCAGGATAGCGCCATGCCCCGTCCTAAGCGTCTAACGGCGTGAAACGATCCATTCCGTCGGCGCCTCTATTCAATAGAAGGGCAGCGACATGGTGAGTCTAAAGGAACTGATCGGGTTTGAGATGCAAGCTGAGGATGGCTTAGCTGGCCGCATCTCGGACTTCTTTATTGATGAGAGGACCTGGACGGTCGGCTATGTGGTCGTCCCTGTTGGCGGGTTTCTCTCCGGCGAGCGCCTACTCATCGCCATCGATGGCCTAGTTCTTGCTGGCGAAGACCGCGTATTAACCAGTTCACACAGCATCGCTGAACTCACTGCGATATCTCCCAAGAATTTTGTTACCAAGGCCGAGGAAGGCTGGGCGGCCATCAACGACGAGGGTCCGCCGCATACTCCGGCAAGCTATACGCCGGAACCGCAGTCTCCGTGGCGCAGTTTCAATGCAATGCTCGGCTGCAATCTTGCTGCTTCGGATGGCGGTTACGGTTCGCTCGACGATCTGCTCGTGGAGCTTGAGCAGTGGCGCATTCAATACTTTGTCGGCCGCTCCTACAGTTGGAAGAAGAAGTCGACCGTGCTGATTCCAACTGCCTGGGTAGCGCAAGTGAGTTGGAAGGGCGAGACCATAGACGTCTCCGTCTCCAAGGAAGCGCTGGAGAGGGAACCAAGCTATAAGCCGGCCTCCCACGCGCAGTAGGATGGCCGCAACTGTAGAGACTATTGTTCCGCTGAGCATTGCTGCCGTTGCGGGCGCGCTGGTCGGCTGGGACCGAGAGGCTCAAGGCAAGGTCGCTGGTCTCCGCACACACATGCTTGTGTCGCTGGGAGCCGCGCTATTCGTGATAGCCGCGCTGCAACTGGCGCAGCGAGCCGCAGGGGGACAGGGTGTCTCCGTGGACACATCCCGCATCATCGAGGGCGTCGCGACCGGTATCGGTTTTCTGGGCGCTGGATCGATCGTCAAGTCCCGTCACAGCGTACAAGGAGTGACCACGGCTGCAAGCATTTGGGTCACCGGCGCCATTGGCGCCGCCTGCGGCGCTCGCCTCTACCTACTAGCGGCAACAGCGGCGTTGCTTGCACTGCTCGTACTCTGGCCCGCGGGGAAATTGAAAGACGGCGCGTTCGAAGATTAGGAGCCTAGCAGCCCTTGTTCAGTTCTTTTTCAACTTGGAGCAGCGCGCTCTTGCGCTTGACGCCCCAACGATAACCGGCCAACGTGCCGTCTTGACGCACAACTCGATGGCATGGGATCGCTACCGCGATTCGATTTGAGGCGCAAGCGCGGGCGACGGCCCGAGCGGCTCTGGGCTGTCCGATTCGATTCGCTACAGCTGCGTAGGAGGCAGTGGATCCCACAGGGATATCGCACAAAGCCTGCCAGACCCGTTGCTGAAACGCGGTGCCGCGGATGTCGAGCGGCAAGCCGAAACCAATTCGCGGATCGTCCACAAGGGCGATCGTTTGCGACACCCATTTATCGAACTCGGGATCGCCGCCCGAGAGTTGCGCGGCAGGGAAGTGGTCCCGGAGTTCTGCAATGAGGCGTTCGATGCTGTCGCCCAACAGGATCGCGCAAATACCTTTCTTGCTTGCCGCGACAACGATGGAGCCCAGCGTGCATTCGCCTGCGGCGAAGCGAATCTCCGTCGAGCAGCCTCCGGCGCGGAAGTCGCTGGGACGCATGCCAAGGACTCTGTCGGCTTGGGCATAGAACCTACTGCTCGAGCCAAAACCTGCGTTATATAACGCATCCGTCACAGAGTCGCCGCGTTGCAGGCCATCGCGAAGGCGTTTGGCCCGTTGGGCCGAGGCGTAGGCCTTGGGCGTCACCCCGACGACCGCTTTGAACGTACGTTGCAGGGTGAAAGGGCTCATTCCGGCGGCTTCGGCAAGCATGGCCAAAGAGGGCGATTCCTCGGCCTGCTCGATCCGCCGGCAGATCCGCTCGACCAGCGCCTGGTTGCGCGCCTCCGGCGGCGGCAAATTCGGTTTGCAGCGCTTGCAAGGCCGATACCCGGCGCGTTCTGCCGCCGCTGGGTCGCGGTGGAACGCTACGTTCTCGCGGCGAGGCTGGCGGGCCGCGCAAGATGGCTTGCAGTAGACGCCCGTCGTGAGCACGGAATAGTAGAACCGTCCGTCAGCTTCGGGATCACGGCGCGTGATCGCTGCCCACATTTCTGATTCCGTCGCCGCAGATGTCGATTGCCTGCTCACGAAACTCAATGTACCTTCACGTACCAATGCGCGCACCCCGTTTCTTGCTTTCCAATTAGAATTCGCCTGGGGACGTATAATCGAGGCTGGCGTTTGGCGGGGAAATGCGTGTGATTGCTACGTTGTGTCGGGTCGCGGCCGCGCTTGGCGTTGTGGCTTTCGCGTCCCTGCCGATTTTTGGTCAATCGGCGGGCGAAGATGATTTTCAAGCGCTAGTTCAGCCGTTCTTGCAACAGAACTGTTACGCCTGCCACAACGCCCAACTGCACTCCGGCGAGATCAATCTAGAGCAGTACAATACTGCAGCCTCAGTCGTCGAGCATTGGGACGATTGGGAGAAGGTCGAGCAGAAGATCCGTCTCGGGCAGATGCCGCCGCCTGGCTTGCCGCGGCCGGACAAGGCTGCCGCGGAGAGCATCGTCGACTGGATCCAAGCAGAGTTTGAGCGGGCGGAAGAGCAAACGCCTGCCAACCCGGGCCGCGTCGTGGCCCGCCGTCTAAATCGTGCTGAGTACAACAACACGATCCGCGACTTGCTGGGAGTAGATTTCGAGCCTGCTGCCGGTTTTCCCGAAGATGATTCAGGCTACGGCTTCGACAACATCGGCGACGTGCTGACCCTGTCGCCGATTCTGATGGAAAAGTATCTCGCCGCGGCTGAGACGGCGGTCGACCTGGCTCTCTACGGGCCGCGCAATGTGGAGCCAACGTTGCTGCGCCACCAACCGCCGCAGAGAAGACGTCTCGAAGTCGAAGGCGGCTACGTTGAGAAACCTGTCTACTATTCCTACACCGACTACGACCTGACCGGCTTGAGCATGCCGCAAGCGGTGCACGCCATGCACCGTTTTCCGGCGGATGGCGAATACCTGTTGCGCGTCTTCACGCAAAGGAATCGCCCTCCAGGTTCGGATCCGGCGCAACTAGCCCTTTGGATCGACGGCAAGATCGTCGGCACAATCGAGGTTCCCGAGGAGCAGAGTGAGGGCGAGAAACGCGAGATCCGAGTCCACGTTGATCAGGGCCGGCATTGGCTAGCTGCCTCGTTCTTGCGCCAGTTCGAAGGCTTGCCGCCGATATTCGGAGCAGCAAACCCCACCAAGAATCCGCCGCCGCAGTCCGCCGGACGCGGGCCGCGCAGCCGCGGTCCAGAACCCCCCGGCGAGAATGCGGAGCCCGAAGAATTGGCCGAGTACCAGCGCCAGATGATCGAACTCGGCAAGCGGGATCTGCGGCAAGGCCCCGACGCCCTGAAGGCTTCTTGGATTGAGGTCGTCGGCCCCTTCGAGCCCGTGACCGGCCCATCCGAGGAGAGCCTGCGAAAGATCTACACTTGCGGCCACCTGCATGGCGGTCACGTGGAGGCCTGTGCTAGGAAGATCGTCTCGGACTTCGCGCGCCGCGCTTTCCGCCGGCCGGTTCAGGCACAGGAAGTCGATCAACTGCTTGGTTTCGTCGATCGCGCGCAAAAGCAAGGCCGCTCGTTTGACGAGAGTATTGGTCTGGCGCTCAAGGCCACTCTCGTCCTGCCGGACTTCCTATTCCGCATCGAGAAAGATCCGCCCGCCGCCGGTCCCGCATCCTACGAGATCAGCCAATATGAGTTGGCCTCGCGGCTCTCCTATTTCCTATGGAGCAGCATGCCGGACGACGAACTGCTGCGGACCGCGGCCGCAGGCAAACTGCGCGATCCCGAGGTGCTCCAGGCGCAGGTCAAGCGCATGCTGCTGGATCCCAAGTCCGACGCCCTCGTCGATAATTTCGGCGGACAATGGCTGCGCTTCCGGGGAATTCAAACCGCCACGCCCGACCGCGAAAAGTATCCCGACTTTGAAGACTATCTGCGGATGTCGATGCGCCAAGAGACGGAGTTGTTCTTCAAGAACATCATTCACGAAGACCGCAGCATTCTCGATTTCATCGACGCCAAGTACACGTTCTTGAACGAACGGCTCGCGCGCCACTACGGCATCGCCGGCGTTGCCGGGCCGGAGTTTCGCAAGGTCGACCTGACCGGGACTCACCGCAGCGGCGTTTTGACCCAGGCCAGCGTGTTGACGGTGACTTCCTACCCGAACCGCACTTCGCCGGTATTGCGGGGTAAGTTCATCCTCGAAAACATCCTCAATGCGCCGCCGCCGCCTCCTCCTCCCAACGTACCGAACCTCAACGAAGAGGCCGTGGGGCAGTCCGCATCTCTGCGGAAACAGTTGGAGCAGCACCGCGCGAATGCCGTTTGTGCATCGTGCCACAACTTGATGGACCCGATCGGATTCGCGATGGAGAACTACGACGCCGTCGGCGCTTGGCGCGAGAAGGACGGCGATTTCGCCATCGACCCGTCCGGCGCACTGCCCGACGGAACGTCTTTTGATGGACCCGAAGACCTGAAGGGCGTTTTTAGAGCGGATGCAGCCGCGTTCACAGAGGCGCTGACCTCCAAAATGTTGACCTACGCCTTGGGTCGCGGCCTCGAGCGTTACGATGGAAGAGCAGTGCGCGGCATTGCCGAGCGCTTGCCGGAGAGCGACTATCGTTTCTCCAGCCTGGTGTTGGAGATCGTCAAGAGTTTGCCGTTCCAGAGCAGGAGCAGGGGAGATCAAGGATCATGATCGTCACCAAAAAGAGTCTACCCAGACGTACGATGCTGAAGGGCCTGGGCGCCGCTTTGGCCTTGCCGATGCTGGACGCCATGGTTCCTGCTTTTGCCGCTACGGGTTCCGCTGCGGCGAAAACGCCGACGCGCCTCGCTTTTGGTTACGTCCCCAACGGCATCATCATGCCGGCCTGGACGCCTGAAAAGCTGGGCGAAGACTACGAATTTACGCGTATCCTCAAGCCCCTTGAGCCGCATCGCAGTGAAATGTCCGTCCTGACGGGATTGGCGCAACACGGCGGCGAAGCTCTCGGCGACGGCGGTGGGGACCACGCCCGGGCCAGCGCCAGCTACTTAACAGGCGTACATCCCAAGAAGACTCTCGGCGCCGACCTGCGCAGCGGCATCTCCGTCGATCAGATCGCCGCGCAGGCCAACGCCTCCAAGACGGCCTTGCCCTCAATCGAGCTGAGCTGCGAAGACACGCGCATGGTCGGCAACTGCGACACCGGCTACAGTTGCGCCTATACGAACAGCCTGTCCTGGCGCAGTCCGACCACGCCCATGCCGCCCGAGACGAATCCGCGTTCGGTGTTTGAACGTCTTTTCGGCAGCCTCGACGGCAGCTTGGATCCCGCGGTGCAGGCGCGGATGAACGACGACCGCAAGAGCATTCTCGACTTTGCCCAAGAGCACACCAAACAGTTAGTCAAGGATCTTGGAGCGGGCGACAAGCGTAAGGTGGACGAGTACCTCTACTCGATCCGCGACATCGAGCGCCGCATTACGCGCGCCGAGCAAGACAATCGCAATTTCACGCCGACCATGGAGAAGCCGTCTGGCATTCCCGGCCTCTACTCGGATCACGTAAAGTTGATGTATGACTTGCAGGTCATGGCCTTCCGTGCTGATTTGACTCGAGTTGCGACTCTGATTTACGTGCGCGAAGCCAGCGCCCAGTCGTATCCGGAGACCGGAATCCCCGACGGCCACCATCCGCTTACGCATCACCGCAACAATCCCGAGTGGATCGAGAAGGTGACCAAGATCAACACCTTCCACGTCGAGTTGCTGAGTTATTTCATCGAAAAGATGAAGACCACCGAGGACGGCGACGGCACGCTCTTGGATCACTCGATGGTGATGTACGGCAGCGGCATCAGCGACGGCAACCAGCATCTCCACTACAATTTGCCTGTCGTCTTGTTCGGGCGCGGTAACGGTACCCTGCGCCCTGGGCGGCACGTTGCCTACCCGGAGTATACGCCGATGAACAACTTGTTCCTGGCGCTGCTCGACGGCATGGGCGCCCCGGTGGAGCAACTGGGCGACAGCACCGGCAAACTCAACCCGCTGACGGATATCTAAAGCGCAGCCTCACGGCTTAACGGGGCACGAGCGTGCCGTGATTCAAACGAAGGTTTGGATTGATGTATGGGTCCCCCTGCGGGAAGACTTCGCGGACAATCCGGCGGTCCTCTTCGTCTTGTGCCCGCAGCGGGAGCTCCAGCGCGGCAGTTGCCGTTTGCAGGACCCGTGCCGCAGGATTGGTCACGACGCGCAGACCTTTCTCAGCGAGCTTGAGGCAGAGTCGAATGTCTGGACGAGAGTGGCCGTTCGGAGCCGAGAATCCGCGAACCTCATCCCACGTCCTGCGTTGAATTGCAAAGCAAGCTCCGCTCGTTGCGCTCCAATTGCGGAGCCAGGAATCCCAGTGCGGCAAGAACCAGGCCCGCTGGCGCCGTGGGCGGACCCGCGAGGCGTTTCCTTCGTCGTCGAAGGCGATGCCGATGTGGCGGACGGCGCCACTCCGATGGTGCGCCAGGTGGCAGCCGCACAAGCCGACGCCAGGCAACATCAAGGCGCCGACAATCTCTCGCAGCCAGTCGCTCGCTTCCAACTGGATGCCCGCGTCGATGAACACTAGAACCTCACCGGTCGCCGAGTCGACCAGCTGATTCGCTCCGTCGGCGATGTCGGAGCCCGCCGGGATGGAAACGAAACTCACGCCGTCTTCCGAGCAGGCGGGCCTATCGATTACCGGGCAGATGACTTCGGCGGCTTCGCATTCAGGACGTCGCGCGATCCACTTCGCCTTCTCCACCGTTTCGACTTCGAAGGTGCGAGACAGGACGATGACCGTGACGCTGGGAAGGTCATTGAGTCGCCAGACGATCTTCGGAAATCCGTCGACAAAGGCTGCGGACTGCGGCAGATTGGCGCTGCGGCAGTAGGCCTCGACTGTGCGAACCTGAGCTTCCCTGGCGTACGGCTTGCCGGCCAGTCCGGTTGCGGCCACCGAGCTTCGCGCATGCCGCCAGTGATACAAGACCTTGGGAATGTGCCGCACCCCGCCATGTTTATACGCCGCGCGAAGGAATAAATCCCAATCCTGTGCTCCATCCGTTTCCGAACGCCATCCGCCTATGTCACGGACGTGATCCGCTCGCATGACGCAAAGGTGCGTCAGATAATTGGCGCTCATTAAGGTGTCAGGCGACCAACCCGGCTTAAAGAAAGGATTCGAGCGTGTGCTGCCGTCCTCGTTGATTTCGTCGCGATCGGAGTAAATGAAATTGGCCCCGGGATCTTCGTTGAGCAGCAACGCCGCCTCGTAAAGGGCGAACGGCGCCAGCGTATCGTCGTGGTCTAAAAGGGCGATGAACTCCCCTGACGCCGTTTCCAGCCCCTTATCCGAATTTCCGGAAATGCCCAGGTTCGACTCCAGCGAGCACATGCGGATACGAGAATCTTTGTCGGACCGTTCACGCAGCAGTGCCGCCGCGGCTGGGTTGAGACTCGGAATGACGCTCGCGCACAGTTCCCAGTTGTCATAAGTCTGGGCTTGCACCGAATCAATCGCTGCTGCGAGGATTTCAGCCGATATCTCGAAAACGGGCATGATGACGCTGATCTTGGGGCGATAGGCCAGATCGTTCGCCAACCGTGACTGCGCCGTCAGTTCGTCTGCGGTGGGCTCGTTCCGAGCGATCCATTCGGCGTAGTCCCAACGCTCCAATATGCGATCGTCGTCTTGCGCCGTAACGTTTGTCAGGCGATCCAAGGCCAACCCGGCCGCGCGCTCCCAGGTCCTATAAAGACTAGGACGCTGCGTATGGAAGTCTTCCAGCCAGGATCGGTACTGGCTGATAAACTGCCAACCGCTGCTCTCTCGTATTTCGTCCAGGGCGTCCGATGCTTCTTGCACTTCCGATTCCAAGGCAATCACGCGGGCGTGCATGCCGGATTCAATCTGCTCCGTCAACCTGCGCGACTCCTCGCGCAGTTCCACCATCTGTGCGAACAGTTTCAGTGCGTGTTCCGGTCCAGGAGGGGAAGTCCTGCGCACGATGAACGCGTGTTCCGCAACGAAGCCGGCATCCGCTTCTGCAATGGGATAAAAACCGTGCCGGGTAAATGCCCGCAGCCAATACAACAGAGGTTGGACGTTGATGTGAGTCGGATCGTCGAAGTCGTCGGGCGTCGACGAAAAGACAACGATGTCGGTGACGGCCGTCAGATTCTCGATCGCTCGAAGCGCGTCGGCTTCTTCCAGATGTTCCAGCACGTCGATGCAGGTGACGAGGTCATACGGCCCGCCCGGGATCGGCTCAGTGAGGGAAGCCCTACGACAATACTGTTGGACGTCGGGATGTACCTGGTCGAGGGCGTCGCTCAAGAAGTCGATGCCAAAGGATTCAACTCCTCGCTCGCGCAACGCTTCGACCAGCAATCCCCCAGCGCAACCGGCATCGAGATGCTTCTTGGGTTCGAACCGTTCTACTAGGGCGTCAGCGATGTGTTGGAAGAAGTTGAGCCATTTCGGAGATCTTTCGTTGTGGCCCTGATAGGACTGCTCTGCGTAGCTTTCCGATAAATCGCTGCCCGCCACGCTTCATCGTACTCGATGGCGGCGGCGGCGAAAAGCGCGGCTTTCCGCTATTCGTCGCCGACGCAACGGAAGCCAAGATTATTCAGGCCTGAGTCGGGTTCGGTCATCATTCGCGAGGCGACCCGGTAACCCAGGCAGTAGTTCGCACTGCACAACCAGCTTCCGCCTCGCTGCACTTTCTCCCGGCCCTCGCGTGGTCCCGGCGGATTGCGTACGGGAGAACCCCGATAGTAGTTCGGGTCATACCAGTCGTTGACCCACTCCCACACATTGCCGGCAATATCGTAGAGCCCGTAGCCGTTTGGCGGGTAGCTCTTTACCGGGGCAACGCCTGGGAAGCCGTCCGCCGCATCCTCTTGATGCGGGAACTCGCCTTGCCACGTATTGGCCTGATATTTGCCGCCCGGCGTGAACTCATTACCCCAGGCGTAAGTCGCGCCTTCGAGGCCGCCGCGCGCCGCGTATTCGAACTCTGCTTCCGTCGGTAAGCGTTTGCCGTCCCAGGTGCAGTAGGCGACGGCGTCGGACCACGAGACATGCACCACGGGGTGATCGAGACGCTCGTCCATGCTCGACTTCCGACCCTCGGGGTGCCGCCAGTCCGCGCCTTTCACTAGCGTCCACTGTTCGAGTTCAGGAGAGAAGACTCCTGCATCGCCGATCTGTTCCGCGGTGGTGACGTATGAAGTCTCTTCCACGAACTTGGAGAACTCGGCGTTGGTCACTTCCGTTTCATCCATCCAGAATCCATCCAGGCGCACCGGGTGTGTCGGTCCCTCGTAAGGGAAGCCGTCATTCGTGCCCATGACGAACTCGCCCGCTGGGATGTGGACCATGCCCTCCTTATCGAGCGGCGCCTTGGAGCAAGCCCACGTCGAGATAAATAGGCAAATTACGAATACGGCGCGACGCACAGGGGTATTATAGGCGGCGATGGACCACCGAAGTCACCTCACCCGCCGCCGCATTCTTTCCGGCGCCGCCCTCGCAGCGGGCGCGCCTCTCGCCCAGGCGCACATGGACGGCCGTAGTCAGCCTGTATTGCTTCGTCGCCCCTACAAGCCAGCCGATGGCGGCGAAGAGCGAAATTACTTCCTCTACGTGCCCACCGGCTTCTACACCGAGACCAGCCGTGAATGGCCCGTAATGCTTTTCCTGCACGGCAACGGCCAACGCGGTAACGCACAGGATGAGCTTGACTACACCCTCATGCATGGGCCTGTCCGGGAAGCATGGATCCAAGGCCGCGACTTGCCGTTTCTCATCATTCAGCCCCAACTGCCCTGGTATACACGCCAACAGCCCGACAGCCGCCCTCCAGTCCCTCAGCGCGCCACGGACGGTCCGCCGCCTGAGCGCAGCCGGTATGCACGCAGCACAGAACCAATGGCGCGCAAGGAAACCGGCGAGGCTCCGCGCTGGGCAGAGCGGGGAACTCTCGACGAAGGATGGGACCTCATCGACCGGGATCTGTTGACGATGATCTACGAGACGCTCGCCGATTTCCGCGGAGACGCCGACCGCGTTTATTGCACGGGCCTCAGCTACGGCGGCTTCGGCACTTGGTACATGGCGCAGACCTACCCCGAACGCTTCGCCGCAGTGGGGCCCGTCTGCGGCGCTGGTGATCCCAAGAAGATGCAGCCGATTGTCGATGCCAAGCTGCCGATCTGGATCCACCAGGGCGGCCGCGACCCGACCGTACCGGCCGAACACGTCGTCGCTTCCGCCCGTGCTCTCGAAGCCGCGGGCCACCCCGAAGTCCGCATGACCGTCCACGAAGACCTCAACCACGACGTCTGGACGCGCGTGTACGAAGGCGACGACCTTTACAACTGGTTCTTGCGCAACCGCCGCAAGACCTAACGAACGAAACAATCAATGCCGGCCAACCAGCAACAGGACGGTCCCGCTAGCAGGGCGGTGACCCCCAATATGCGTTATCCCTCCCATCTCGACATGCCTCGGTGACAAGAGCCCAAGCTGCGGGAATGATTGCGATGGGTAGGCGGTTGCGGGTTTGGCGGGTAACCAATCCGACGCCCAAAATGCTTGAGCTAAGCAAAAAAGCCCGGCGCTTGCGCGCCGGGCTTCGTTTGCTGAGACTAACTCGCGGCTTTGGGCGAGGAGCCGCTTCCCCCTCAACTCAAAAAGGCTTAGTCGCCGGTAACGCCCGTCTCTTCTTTCTTGGGAGCCGGTGCATTACCCAGTTGAATCAGCTTCGGAGCGGGCGGTTCTTTGAGTACCTGCTCGCGATACATCTTCATCAGTTTGGCTTCCTCTTCCTTCGAGAGGATCTTCTTGTTCGATTTGCCGCCGTTCGCTACCGGGACTTCGCCCTTCGCTTCGGCTTCAGCCTTCTTCTTGTCGCGCGCGGCGATCTTCTCTTCGCGAGCGTTCTTGGGGCCTTCGAACTCTTGCTCGCCGCGGGCGACCATCGCCGGGTCCAGCTTGAGCTTGTGCTCGAAGTCGTTCATGTCGACGCTCTTGCCGCCGGCATAGATGCTGTGACGCCCGTGCTCTTGGTACCAGGTCGTCAGCGTGGCGGTCATGTGCATCTTTTCGATGATGTTCCGCCAGCCGATGCCGGTGTTGTAAGCGCAGAACGAAATCTCGCCTTCCTGCGTGCCGTAGGGGATGACGCACATCTCCGTCCGGCGGAAGTCGTAGTTGAACAAGTCTTGGAACCACATTCCGGCAACGAACAGGAAGTTCCAAGGATCGTTGCGGCGGGCGACGCCCTTACCGTAGTTCTTGCCGCTGAGCGCAAAGCTCTTATCGAACTTCTTCAGCAGATCGAACATCGAGAAGTCTTTCGGCGCCTTCATCGGGTTGTAGTTCTTCAGCAGCGCAAGAGCCAACTGCATGTTGGTCTTCCACTTCGAACGGCCCGAGTCATTGATGCGGCGAATGTCTTGGGTCAACTGCGGGACGTTGATGAACTCCGGAACCGGAGCCATATCCTTCGTCTTCTTGTTGATCATCAAGGCCGTACCGACGCCGCAGTTCGGGTGGCAACCGCAGGAAACCTGTCCCCACTCGGCGGCCGGTCCGTGAGCTAAGTCAGCGGCGTCGACGAAGGAGCCCATGACCGAGATCGGGAACCAATCGCGGGTCGGCTCCGAGATGCCGATCTGATTCTTCACGTCGTGCGCCAAGTGAGACAGCGTGTAGCGCTGCTTCATGCGGCGGTCGTCGGTGATCTCTTCATCGCGTCCCGTGAAACTAACCGGCTGGAAGCTCAAGAATGCGATCTTGCCGGGGTTCTCGCGGGCGAACTGAATGATCGGTCCGACTTCTTCGTTATTGATGTTGTTGACGATCGTCGTCACCAAGACAATCTCGATGCCGGCGTCGTGCATGTTGTCGATCGCCTTCATCTTGACGTCGAACAAGTTGCCGATCTTACGGTGCGAGTTGCGCGCGTTGCCGATACCGTCGAACTGCAGGTAGGCATAACGCATGCCCGCGTCAGCAGCGGCTTCAGAGAACTCTTTGCTCTTGGCGAACTCAATGCCGTTCGTCGCCGCCTGCACCGAGTTGTAACCAACCGTGCGGCAGTAGTTGACGGCCTTCAAGAAGAAGGGCGACATGGTCGGCTCGCCGCCGGAGAACTGTACCGACATCTGGCGCCGCGGCTTCGTCGAAATCGCGTTGTCGAGAATCAGCTTGATCTCTTCCCACTCCAGTTCGTGGACGAAACCAACTTGGTTGGCGTCCATGAAGCACGGGTCGCACATCATGTTGCAACGGTTCGTCAGGTCAACGGTTAGAACCGCGCCGCGGCCGTACTTGACCGTCGAGGAACCGTGATTGTGAATGTGCTCATCGGCATGCGCTTGGATGTCGCGGCCGGGGAACTGCGATTCGATGTGCTCCAAGAAAGCGGAGTCGATCGCCATGATGTCTTCGATGCGTCCGTGGGTCGGGCACTCTTTGATCATCCACACTTCGCCGTCGCGCTCGACGATCGAAGCGGCAATCTCGCCGACCTTCTCGGACTTCAAAATGTTGTAGTCCACCTCGCCGGCGATGATCGCTTCGCGAGCTTGAATGACGCACTTGGGACAAAGCGAATCCGTCTTGCGCGGCCAGCCCAGCGGCGGCTTGGTTTTCTCCCACGACTTGAGGAGCGGCTTCTCGGACCAATTCGGCGTGAAGCTGGGGGTAGGGGCTTTCGTCGCGTCCAGATTGCGGGCAAACTTCCACATGCCGTTGGCGACTTGCGTGATTCCCTTCTCGACGTACTTAATCGGTCTCGGCATTCTCTGCTTCCTTCTCCTTGATCGCTCCAGACTCAGGGGCGGGATACACCTCGCCCGGAGACTATCGGATGGTCAGAGAATACCCTTCAAATACAGCGAATGCCACAGGGAAACGCCGAACTGCGAAAATCGAGGCCTAGACGGGGATATGCCGCAGGGAGCGGTAGCGCCCCGAAATGAGGAACTCTTTTAGAAAGAGCAGTTTAACGTGGATTCCGAGTCAGTCAAGGCAGCCGCCCGAGAGGCCGGATTCGAGCTGTGCGGCATCGCCCGGGCCGAGTCGACCCTCGAATCGGCGTTCTATCCCGAGTGGATCCGGCGCGGCTTCCACGGCAAAATGGGCTACCTCGAAGGGCCTCGCGGCGAAATGCGCACCGACCCGAGAACGCTGCTGCCCTCTGCCCGGTCAGTGATTTCGGTTGGCCAAGTCTACAACGCGCCGTACCGGTACTCCACCGAATCCGACGATCCCGACGCTGGCTGGGTCGCGCGCTACGCCTGGGGACGCGACTATCACGACACCATGAAGGAGCGCTTGCGCGGGCTCGTCCGACGTCTCGAAGAGTCAGCGGAGTTCGACTCGCAAGATCTGCGTCGACACCTCCCCGCTGCTCGAACGCGCCTACGCCCACCGCGCCGGCCTCGGCTGGATCGCCAAGAACACCTGCCTCATCAACGAGCAAATCGGTTCCTGGTTCCTGCTCGGCGAGATCCTGATCTCCCTCGAACTCGACACCGACGAACCCGCCCCATTCCGCTGCGGGACCTGTACCCGCTGCATCGATGCCTGCCCAACGGACGCCTTCGTCGAGATTGGCGGCGACGGACCCAGCCATGCCCTCGACGCCCGCCGCTGCATCTCCTACTGGACGATCGAACTAAAAGGCGACATCCCCGAAGACAACCGTGCCGAAATCGGTCGCCACGTCTTCGGCTGCGACATCTGCCAAGACGTCTGCCCCTGGAATCGTCCCGCCCGCGCCGCGACCACCGACGCCGCGGAGTTCCAACCCGCCAACGCCGAGCCCTCACTCGCAAGAACTCGCCGCCATGACCCAAGAGCAGTTCAACCAGCGCTTCGCCGGCACGCCCATCAAGCGCAGCAAATATGCAGGCTTCTTGCGCAACGTCTGCGTCGTCATGGGCAACAGCGGCGACCAACGCTATGTCGAGCCCCTGCGAAAACTGGCCGCCTTCGACGACGCAATCGTGCAAAGCCACGCCCGCTGGGCGCTGCAGCAGCTAGGCGTTTAGCGCAACTCGCGCTTGACCAAACGGTAAGCGCCGTCCCGGTCGACATCGAGCACATAACGAATGAGTTCCCCGTTCTCGAAGATCGCCGCCCCTTCGTGCGTCGCCATGTAGAGACGCTCACCTTGGCGCACGATGCCGGTGATCACAGGCGTCTCGGGCCAGCGTTGGACCGCCTGCGTATTCCGGTCCCAGCGGAGCAGGCCGCCCGGGTAGGCGGGGCCTTCGGGGTATTGAAGCAACCCCAACCAGACTGCTTCGGGCTCCACGAGCAACGCGGAAACCGACCAATCGGCCAATTCCGGCAAGTAGTGCATCTCGAAAGCTCGCGTCGCGACGTCAAACGCGCCCAAGGCGCCCACTCCCGTCCAACCCTCACCGTCGTAGAACGTGAGTCCGAACCACAGCCGCTCACCGTCGAACTGATAAGGTCCGATGGTTTCGTTGAAGGTGGAGTGCTCTTCCGTGTAGCCGTTCGCGACCCTCTCTGGCCGCGCCGCCGCGAAGCGTTTGAAGTCAGACTGGGGTGGGTGGAATGACTGTGGCTCGCCGTTCACGACGCATACTACGTGCCGTGCCGCTGTGTTGGCCATGACCGGCTCGGTTTGAACCGAGCAAGCAGAGCCTCCGCCGAGTGGCACGACGGTCCGTTCCGCCTTGGGGCCCGGCCGGCAGGCTTGCCGTATCGGCGAGAGGACGAAATCCCTCGGCAGACGGCGTGACGGCCACGACGGTCGGCTCCCTTCGGTCGCGTCCCAACCGCCGGATGGTGTCCCAGATGACGAATGAGCCATCTTTCGTAGTGAGTCGCTTAAGCCCGTCTGACGCGAAGTCTCTTTTCCAAAGCAGTTGCTTCGAGGCCGCACTGTACGCGTACTTGCGGCTGGCCGAACCGCCTAAAATGGTTACCTCGCCCGGCTCCGCCCGCTCCACTTTGACTACCGCCTCGTAGCCGTCATTGATGTCGTCGTCGATCGTCAGTTCGTAGGCAAGGGACGGTTGGGCGCGGTTCACCAGGAAGATGCCCAGAAGGTCTCCGCCTTCAAAGTAGGCAACTGTCTTCGGTGAGGGCCAGCCGTCTCGGTTGCGGCCGCCGCGCACCAGAATGACGTCCAAATCTTCGCTCGCATGACCCTTATACAGCAGCGAAAAGTGAACCATCTGCGGATCGCGCTTGTGAAACGACTCAATCACCGAGCCGTAATAGAAATCCGGGTTTGGGGTCGATTGCGCCGCGGCGCCAATCGATACCAGTAAGAGGAGAGGCGCGAAAAAAAAGGAAGATAGCCGCACAAATTACTCCCTGGAATGAGCCGGGCGACTGGAATGAGTATACGCTCCGCGCTGCTCAGAACACCGGGTTCATTCTCGTATCGTTGTACCAGTAGAAATCGCCGGTAACCTCTAGTTGCTCGCCGACAAAGTCCTCAGCCGGCACGCGCTTTGGGTTCTCACGAACTTGGACACCGAACGAGCGCTTCCCTATCGCGAGTGAATGGGGATACACCAGGCCAATGGCGTATCCCCCTTTTCCCGTCCCCCCGGGATGAGCAGTCGTCGATCGCCCTATTGCACAGCAATAGTGACGTCGGAGCGGCTCTCGATTCCGCCGATCTTGATCTTCAGCGTCACAGCGGAGCCGGTCGGTGCGTCCGGTGGGATTTGTATGTTCATCTGCAACACGCCGGCGAAGATCATGCCTTTGAACACGACGGTCGCCGGAACGCCGCCCACCGTCGCGGAGGCCTCAAGTTGTGGCGTCGGATAGACGCCCGCGGGAGGATGCTGGCCGTCGATCATGCCGGGGTTGGTGAAGCCGGCGCCGGTGGCGTAGAACGCAACTTGCGAGCCGCGCTGGGCCGGGTTGTCCGGACCGTTGAAGGTTAAGTCCGAATTGTTGAGCCACACCTGTCCGGAGCCGTAGTTTTGCGTGAAAATGCCAGGCGCCGCTGGAGCTAGACCCACTTTCGTCTTGAGGCTTGTCGCGCCGTCGTACTGCACGGTGATCTCGACGACGCCCGAGGTCGGCAGTCCGAGCGGCGTTAGGACATTGAGTTGCGAGTTGAAAGATAGCGTCACGTACGCCTCGATTCCGTTAATGAAAACTCGCGTGCCTCCGAGGCCGCGATCAAAACCGCCTACCAGGTCGTTCGGGCCGAGGTTGGCGCCGTAGATCGTGATGTATTCGCCTGGCGCGATGTCGCCCTCTTGACTCGACGCCGCGCTCACCACGGCGAAGATCTGCGGACTTGCGGAGACGCCGTTGAACGTAATCACGTACTCGCCCGGCTGGCCCGATAGAGTCAACTTCAACGTTCCGGCTCCTGCATCCGCCTGATGGCCCGCGAACGCTGTTCCGTTTCGCGTCACCGTGTAACCGCCCAACTGTCGCGGTTCCAACTCCCGAAACGTCACCGTCGCCGCGCCCGATCCTACGGTGAAGCGGATCTTGTCGGCCGGCATACTCCTTCATCGTGAAATCGAACTCGGAGGCCGGTCTCGACAGCTCCAGCCTGCCCCGCCAGTTGCAGCGAGTAGGTCAGCGTCAGTTCCAGATATTGATAGCCGAACTCGACGCTGACGGTTCGATGTTGGTCGCCTCCGGCCATTCGTTCCAACTGGTGATCAGAACGACGTCCGGATCGGATGCCAGCGCCGTCTCCCACGACTGGCGATAGTATTCGCCGTCTTCGCGCGGCGTGTACAGTCCCGGAACGCGGATCTTGCGGTCGTCATAGCCGGGGCGTCACCGTAAGAATGAAGGGCTCATCGTCAGAGACCAGCACCCTGCTGCCTCCGCCTCCGCCCGTCGAACTCGGACGTATGTCGCGTAGCCGTCGAATCGCTACGCCGCAGCTATGTTGTCCAGCAGGAAACTGAATGGGCGGTTAGCCGGATCGGCGACGGGGACCGTAGGCTGCGAGAGCCGGAAGTATCCGATGTTGCCTAACCAGGTCGCCACGAAATCGACAGCGGGGCCTCCGTTCAGCGACATCGTGATCGTGTTCTGCGTCGTCGAGGCGACCGCATGAACATCGACGTACTCCGCGCCCGCCGGGATCGTCATGCGCATTGTCGAACGGCGTTCGGGGCCTTGCGCGATCACTCCCGGGCGCAGATGGGCCTGGCTGATCGTCGTTGGTTCCATCCGCTCACCGAGCAGAGCTCGGACCTGCGGCGTACCGAACGCCGACGCGCGAGATCTCCTGCAGTTAGCATCACGGAAAGATGATCGCGCTGAACGTCACCGGCTTACATTACTCTGCGTTCGCCGTCGGAGTAGGTGAAGGTCACCTGATTCTCCGCGCCCACTTGAGCGTTCGGAAAGCACTCCGTCGAGTTCCGACGCGCGCGGGTCCGTCGCCAGCGCGACCGTTTCGGTCCAGTCTCTCTGGGTGCACCAAGGTCGAGGCGAATGGCGCCGTGATCAGTGGCCTTGCCTAAGAACTGAGTCCAGCGAGGGCTGCGGGCAAGTTCATCGTAGAAATATAAACAGCTCGCGGGCCTTCGCATAGTTCGGCTGCTCGGGGGTGCTATCGGCGATGTGTCGATGTTGTAGAAGAAGTCGTAGAGTACAGACACTGAAAAAGGCTCGGGAACCGCTTCCACCGCCTTGACAAGCGCCTCCATCGGCGGGCGCAAGGACGCCTGATGACCCAAATCGCCCAGGAACCCGTCCACACCATACTTCTGCGCAAGCTTCGTCTGCGAGATCAGGAAGCTCCGGATCCAGCGTGTCGTACTTCTCCACGCCGCCATACACGTCATATTGCAGCGGGCCACCCTTCAGGCGGCTACATATTCGGGAACTGCCGGAAATCGAGCGGATAGTATTTCGACCACAGATCGCGCTGACCCTGCGAGCCGGGCACGAAGTTCTCCGGGATCATGAAAGCCGCCCGGGACCGCGCCTGCCCATGCCAGCCAATCGCCGGAAGGTCCCATCGGCGAGCCGTACCAGAGGTGATAATACGCCAACGTCTGCGCTCGGTTTGTCCCGATCGCTTGTTGTCTGCCAATGGTTTCCCAATCCGGATCATCGCGATCGGTCAACCCGTCGCCGTCGTCGTCCAAGTGATTCGCGAAGGACGTCTCTTGCGCGGGTGTGGCTTCCCGCCGGCGTCAAGCCGTTGTGTACCCGCACCCAGTCCACTTCCAACGATCCGAGCGTCGCTGTCGAGCGAAACCGCCACCAGGTTGATGGCTGCTGATTTGCGTTGCCCCTGTTCCAGCCTCCGCCGCCAGCGCCGGCAGGCTGATCGTCAGGATCTCCCAGTCGCCGGTGCCGACGCGGTCATCGGTGACCGCCTGTTCCCACCAGAGTCTCCACCGGTGCATCCGCCGCATCCAAGCCCGCTCGGCCGGATGAAATACATCGTGTTGGGCGCGGCTTTCAACCGTACCGCCAGATAGCGGTACTCGGAAATCGCCAGCGGCTGCGGCAGCCCGACCCCAATCACCGAAACGCCTTCGGCCGGCGAATGTTGAACTGAATCGTATCCCCGTTTTCGGCTCCAACCGTAGCTTGCGACGAGGTTGAACGAATCGGCTGGCGGCGAAGTTTTCGCCGAACCCGTTGGTCGTTGTCTTGACGTCTGCCAGAAGCTCTAGTTGCTCGTTTTGCTGGGCGCTCGCGGGAATGCCAGTGGCAACGAAGAGGGTGAGAAGTATCGCGAGTCGAACAAAAGGGGCATGCAAAAGACCAAACCTCCGCCGGAAAGAAGGGAATAATCCCGCAAGTGTACTGTAGGTTGGGTTACGTTTCAACGTGCATGTCGTCGCCCAGTCACAGATCGGATAGCCGTTCAAAGGCCGCGATCAAACGGTGTTCGTGCTGCTGCTGCGCGCGCTTCCCTTGCTGCCGCTCCGACATTCTAATGCCGCCGGATCGTACCGCTCGAGCGGACTTAGAGCACCTTGCGACACCTGTTGAGCACCCAAGTGCGAGACGATTGCAAGCGGTTCCCTAACTAAAACACGGGGTTTTTACTGTTGTCGTCGTACCAGTAAAACTCCCCTAATACCGTCCGGGTCATCGCCGGCAAAGTAAAGCTCCTTGCGCCCATCGCTCGCCCTGTACGTCCAGATCGTCAGCGTCTCGCCCGACGGCATCTGATCCCATAGACCCTCGATCGGTCCGAAGATATGCTCGCCTGCTTCGTGATTTGATCTTGCTTGTCGGGCGGGCCCAGCTCGGCTCGAATCTCCGCCTGATTCATGCCCGTTAAGCTCCGTTGCGCTAGGTCATCTTGCTCGGTGCAGGCAGCCAGTAAAACGACCATCCCGACTGCGACCCATCTGGACATGTCCTGAGCATAGGGCACGAACGTTAGTATGTAGCTGATGAATGCCCGCGCCGGCCTCGCCCCGTCTATTACCGATGAACTGAAGGATGTCCTGGGCGAGCGCTTTTCGACATCTCGCTACGATCTCGAGTCCCACGGCGTCGACGAGTCCTACCATCCCGCCGCGCCGCCCGATGCCGTCGCCTTCGTTGACTCCACCGAAGAAGCCGCAGCCGTCCTCAAGATTTGTAACGATCGCAGCGTGCCGGTCATTCCCTTCGGAACCGGCACCGGCGTCGAAGGTCACACCCTAGCCATCCGCGGCGGCGTCTCGCTCGACGTCTCGCGTATGAACCGCATCCTCGAGATCAACCCAGACGACCTCGACTGTCGGGTGCAGGCCGGCGTCACGCGCATGCAGCTCAACCGCGAGCTAGAGAAGCACGGCCTGATGTTCCCGGTCGACCCTGGCGCCGACGCGTCCCTCGGCGGCATGGCCGCAACCGGCGCCTCGGGAACAACAACAGTGCGCTACGGCACCATCCGCGAAAACGTCCTAGGGCATGACCGTCGCCCTTGCCGACGGGCGCATCATCAAAACCGGCGGCCGCGCCCGCAAGTCCTCCGCCGGCTACGACCTGACGCGCCTATTCATCGGCTCCGAGGGAACCCTCGGCGTCATCACCGAAGTGCAAGTGCGCGTCTACCCGCTGCCCGAAGGCCTCTCCTCCGCCGTCTGCGGATTTGTATCGATTGAAGGCGCTGCATCCGCCGTCGTCGAGATGCTGCAAAGCGGCATCCCCGTGGCTCGTTGCGAACTGCTCGACGAAGACTCCGTCCACGCCGTCAACGCCTACGCCAAGTTGGACCTCACCGTCCGCCCGACCGTTTTCTTCGAGTTCCACGGCACGCAGACAGCCGTCGAGGAACAGGCCAAACTCGCCGGCGAAATCGTCGCCGAACACGGCGGCAGCGACTTCCAGTGGTCGCTCAAGCGCGAAGACCGCGAGAAGCTATGGGACGCCCGCCACAAAGCCTACTTCGCCACCAAAGCCATCCGCCCCGGCACGCGCGTCTGGGCCACCGACGTCGCCGTACCCATCTCGCGCCTGGCCGAGTGCATTGAAGAGACCCGCCGCGAAATCGTCGCCGCCGGCATCATGGCCCCCATCCTGGGACACATCGGCGACGGCAACTTCCACGTCCTCTTCATCCTCGACGAAAAGCATCCCGAAGAAATCGCCGCAGCCAAGCGCCTCAATCAAAATCTGCTCCAGCGCGCCCTGGCCATGGGCGGTACCTGCACCGGCGAGCACGGCGTCGGCCTCGGCAAAATCAACGCCCTTCGCCAACAACACGGCGCAGCCGTCGACGTCATGCGCGCCATCAAAACCGCCCTCGACCCCAACGGCATCCTCAACCCCGGAAAGATCTTTGGGTGAATCGTAGGTCCGCGTTTTTAGTCCCGTTCCACGGGACTCATGGTTAGGCCAGGCCTTATAGGCCTGGTTAGCGAGAACCGCCCGTCCCCTTTTCCCCAGCCCCTTTAGGGGGTTCTAGGTTCCCGAGACCAGCGTCGACTAGAGGGACTGCCCGGGATTCCGGAGGTTAGCGCCTCTTGCTATAACCTTGTGTCGGGATGTTGGCATACCTGAGAGAACTGCTGGCAACAGTAGGCGAATCGGCGCCGATCGCTCTGGCCATCATCGCTGTATCGTATTTTCGGAACTATGACGCAGGGGCCGAACCTGCGGTGGGAAAAGGGTCCGAGCTACGATTTCGGGCGGGTCGCCTATTACGCTGGGCCTACTTGCTCGTCCCCGCCGTTCTCCTGGCGCTTTTCCCGTTGGGAAAGATCAAAGACCCAACAGTTGGGCAGTTCCTGGCTGTTCTTGCGTTCGCCGGGATTAATGTTTGGGCCCTACCGCGGACCATAATTGCCGGCCCCGAAGGACTTACGACGAGAAACTGGTTCTTCCTGAAGCGGACAACGCCTTGGCGTTCCATCGAGCGCGCCGCCCGAGTCACGGGCCTGCGGAAGGTCTTCGTGTATAGCGATGGCCTAGTCGTCGCTACACATACGCAGTACCACGCCGGCCGGGAGGATCTAATCAAGCTGCTCCGGAAGAAGCGCGTTACGGTGAGTTGAATTTTGTGAGGAATCGGTCGTTGCCCTCGTTTGGGTGCGGCCTAAGCGCACGCGACTGGCTGGATCTGTCGCGGCCAGCACCGCCGCACCCTGCGCCACAACCCTCTCGCCCAACTCACTCACCGCCATCCGCCAGCAGTCGCGAAAATACGGCGTAATCAGAGGCCGCGTGCGCCGCTCGACGATCGCCAAGTAATCCGGATTGCCGCCTCCCAGTCCGCCGCCAACAACAATCAACTCCGGCGCAAACAAACTAATCACCGCAGCCAGCCCATGCGCCAATCCGTTTGACGCAACTTCCACGTCCTCTTCATCCTCGACGAAAAGCATCCCGAAGAAATCGCCGCAGCCAAGCGCCTCAATCAAAATCTGCTCCAGCGCGCCCTGGCCATGGGCGGTACCTGCACCGGCGAGCACGGCGTCGGCCTCGGCAAAATCAACGCCCTTCGCCAACAACACGGCGCAGCCGTCGACGTCATGCGCGCCATCAAAACCGCCCTCGACCCCAACGGCATCCTCAACCCCGGAAAGATCTTTGGGTAGATGGAGCTGACGCACCAGCACGACCCCAACGGGCAGTCACCCTTGACTCGATTTGTTAAGGGCTCCGCCGTCCTTTGGGTCCGATTCGCCCTACATCTTTGGCTAGCGAGTCGGCTCGTCGCGGACGGCGAGCAATATAGAGGATGTGTCATCAGCCAGACGTCGCGCCAGTACCAGCAGAACCTGACGGTTCCATGCGCCGTCGCACACCGTGAATCAACCATCCGGCAAAGAGACAGCAGATCATCACATAGCCGCCCAAGAGGCTGTGCTTCCCCAAGGCGCCTGCGTAGGCGAATGAGTAGACGCTGCCGACAAGCGCTACACGATCAATTTTGGTCAAAACCCTGCCCCTGAACGTCGCAGCCAGGAGCGCTCCTGCCACGACCATTGCTAGCACGTTGCTGGCTTCCCATTTCGATATAACCGCTGCCTTACTTAGCCCTATTTGGCCGGTTACTAGAGCCGCCAAGGCTCCGATAATCCCGTACGCCAGTACTCCAGGCAGAACACTAACCCATCGATGCGCAGTCAGATACGTAATCGGCAGGCCAACGGCGAGGCACAGCACGCCGACGACCGTCGATCCACCACCGCCTGAGATCGTCGTGATCCCGGCAACAGTTACGCCAAGCCAAATTACGATAGCCGCGATAACGCCAGTTATGCGAAGTCCGCCCATGATCTCGCTGCGCCATGTTCTTCGCTTCATTGTTTGGCCACCTGGAACTAGTTATACGCCCCTTGGGGCAAAGGGGAAGGAGCCCTTAACAATTGCATTGTCTACTGCAAGTACATCGCCATCAGCAGCTTAACGCTCCTTTACGCGCACCATCCGTGTCATCCCATCTGTCACCTCTGCCCGGGCTCATGATTAGGCCCGGTGTTTAAGACTGCTTGAGAAAGCGCCCGCGTCAGCGGCCAACACCGCCGCTCCCTGCGTTACAACGAGCTCCCCTAACTCACTCACCGCCATGCGCCAGTGGTCGCGAAAGTAGGGCGTAATCAGCGGCCTTGTTCGCCGCTCAACAATATCCAGATAATCCGGATTGCCAGCGCCCA
Organism: uncultured Acidobacteriota bacterium; assembly: GCA_963805925.1. Taxonomy (GTDB): domain Bacteria; phylum Acidobacteriota; class Terriglobia; order Bryobacterales; family UBA6623; genus CAMPKL01. The sequence continues at coordinate 8,463 of CAWDWB010000006.1, read as the reverse complement.
AGCCGCCGCCGATCACGATCAACTCCGGCGCAAACAGGCTCACGACCGCAGCCAAGCCGTGGGCTAATCCATTCGACGCGACATCCACAGTACGCGCCGCCAGCTCGTCGCCCGCGCGCCAGGCCTCCATGATTTCCCGCGAATCCGCAAACGGATTCTCGCCGCCGTTCAACCAACCTGCCGTCGCATGCATGCCAGGCCCCGACGACAACGCCTCGACGCAACCGCTTCCGCCGCAAACGCAAGGCGGGCCCTGCGGCATCACTTGGATGTGCCCGAGTTCGCACTCGCCCCTCGCACTGAGTTGCACGATCTCGCCGTCGCGCACAAAGCCCCCGCCGATGCCTGTGCCCAGCGTGACGTAGAACACCGACTCCGCATCACGTCCCGCTCCGAAATGCGCCTCGCCCAACGCAGCGACCTTGCAGTCGTTGTCGACCGCCGCGGGCAGCCTAAAGGCCTCTTCGAGACGCGCGGCAATGTGGATGTCTTCCCAGCCTGGTTCGTGCAAGCAGACCAGCGGATGCCCTGTGCCGCGGTCGAAACCGCCGCCGTAGCCAAAGCCGATCGCTGCGAAATTCGCCCCTTGCGCTTCGTACTTCTTCCGCAGCGTTTGCCCTGCGGCAATTAGCCGTGCCAAGCTCTGCTCGCCTCGATGCGAAGCGACACGCGGGAACACTTCCACTTCGGCGAGCTTGCAGTCAGGGCCAGCGACGCCGGCAACCAGCTTGGTCCCGCCAGTTTCAAATACGAGGTAATGGTCAGAGCTCACGGACGTTGGGCGAGTTCCTTGATCGATTCGTCGATCACCTGCAGCACCACGGCCAAGCTCCGCGCGCTCAGCTTATCGACCGTGTCGGATTCCTTGTGCCAATAGCGATTCAGCAAGCCATAGTTGAAATCGATCAAGTCCACCGCAGGCATACCGCGTCCGGTGAACTCGACGTGGTCGTCGGCGACGTATTGAATGGGTCCGCTCTGAAACTCGTCCTCGTAACCGAGCCGATGTGCGACGTCAACGACCAAATCGCGCAGCCAGGGCGTCGAGTAACCCTCGTAGTGAATCGACAGATCGCTGTCGCCGATCATGTCGACGTTGATGATGGCCTTGATCGACTTGGCCGAGCCGTCGCGCTGCCACGTTTCCGCCAAGTAGCGGCTGCCGTAGGTGTGGTCGGTGTTTTCCCATGCCACGGTCGACTCTTCGCCGTCGAAGAACGCCAGCCACACCCCGTCCTGCAGCGTGCGGCCTTTCATCATTCCCGCCAGCGCCAGAAGCACGCCCGTCGAAGAGCCGCCGTCATTTGCGCCCACAAAGTTCAGCCCGGTGCGCGAGTATGTGTCGTAGTGGCCCGAGATGACCACGTTCTTTCCGCTCGTCCCCGCGAACTTGCCGATGATGTTCTTCATCCGCTTCGGTCCCAGGGGCGTGTACGACGTGAAGTCGACTTCGTCCACCGTCGCGCCGCTCTTCTTCAGCTCGGCGATGATCCAGGCCTGCTGCTTGGCCTGTGCCGCGGAGCCCGCGGGCCGTGGACCGAACTTCACCGCAGCGGAGACATAGTTCAAAGCCTTCTGGCCCTCGCGAGCGTAGTTCGCCGGCGGTTCGGCGGCCTGCGCGATTGCAGTTAGCAGTAAGGCTAGGCAGATGGTTTTCGTGCGATGCATCGGTAAGCCAACGTAAAGTCCTTGTTTGAGTCTAGAAAATCTAAGGACGGAATCAAGAGCGCCGCGGGTACAACCGCCGCGGCCACAATCGGAAACGCCAGCCAGCGGGCGCCGCCTTGGAAGAAGTTCAGCGACCCCGTGAGACGCCGCGCCAACAGCGAAAAATAGCCGCCCATCGGCTCAATCGAGTCCAGCACGAGCCCGGCCCGGCGGCACAGCTCTTCGAGGCCGTAGCGCGTAAAGCGGAAGTAGTCATGCGGCGCTTGATGGACTTCCCACTGCTGCGGAGCGATCAGCAGCAGTCGCCCTCCTGGTTTGAGCACGCGGGCGATCTCCGCCAGCGCCAGATCGGGGCGGGGCAGGTGCTCCAACACCACCACGTTCAGCGCCGCGTCAAACGAATCCGTCGCCAGCGGAATCGCCGCCAGATCGCCCACGCAATCGATATCGGCATAGTTCCAGGCCTCGTCGCCCACTGCCAGATCCACGGCGACGTAAGTGCAATGGTTGAACGCAGCGCGATGGCGGCTCTCACCTGCGCCGGCATCGAGCACACGGGTGCCGCTCGGCAGCGACTTGGAGAACTCCGCAATAGAGCGCTCGATCACGGCCTCCACGGCCATCAAGCGATTGCGCAAAAAGCCGGGGACGAACCTGCCGAAGCGGCGCTCCAGCACTTCAGGAGTCTCCCTCGCGGACCGCTTCGATCATGATGCTTGAGCCGGCGGCGGCCGTAGCTTCCAGCAAAGTGAAGGGTACCGACGCAGCAACCAGCCCCAGATAGAGCAGATTCTTGACCATCGAGCTGAGCCCGCTTTCCTTCACGCCGCGCACCTTGCGCGATACCGGCTCCAGAGACGGCACAAGACTCGTCGCCAAACCCGCCGGATTATCTCGCAGCGAGAAAAACTTCTTTCGGCGCACAGTAAAGCCTGAATATTCAAGTAACTCTTGAAGGTCCTTGGCGCTGAAATTGATGAGGTGCCGGGGGATATCGAAGCCGCTCCAGCGTTCGCCCAGCAGCAGCATCTGCCAGCATTCGGCGTTGGGCGTTTGCACCACCAGCCGACCGCCGGGAGGGAGTAAATCGCGAGCAGCGGCGATGGCGCCCATCGGGTCGTGCAAGTGTTCCAGTACGTGGAACATCGTTACGAGTCCGAAGCTCTGCGCCCGGAACGGCAGATTCGGCAACGAACCGCAAACCGCCGGGATAACGAATCGTCGCGAGCAAACCTTCGCGGCCTGCAAGGAGACGTCCGACCCGAAGCCCACAAACCCACGCTGTTCCATGCCGTCCAAGAACAACCCTCCGCCGCAGCCGACATCCAGTACCGGGCCTGGCGGCACGGCCGCTGCAGCGGCGAAGCGAATGTGGTCGGCTAAAACGAACTTGCGATACAGCTCCGACAGCCTGCTCACTGCGCCGTTGTCGGCTTCCCACCAGTACGTCTCCGGATAAAACTGGCCGAGTTCCTCCGGCTTCGGCATCGGATCGATGCGGATCAGATTGCAGCCGCAACATTCGATGATGTGGAAGATCCGCTCGGTCGTGCCGTAGAGACGATCCTCTCCCGAATAGAGCGTGGTGTAGCTCTCGCTGTCGCATCGCGGACAGACGGAAACTTGGATGTGCGCTGGAGCGGAGGTCATGCTTGCTCGAACAGTCAGACGGATTTCTTGGCGAGATCTTCGAGCGGGATTCGATAGCGCTTGAGCAGGGACTCGATCTCGGCGCCGTTCAGTTTTCGAAACGGATTGATCTGGCTACGCTTGCGAATCATGCGCGGAAGTCCTAGAAGCGCAGCCGCGTTGGCCTTGGCTAAGCATTGTATCAACGCCCAAGCCCCCATTTGACGCGTCGCGGCATAGGCTTCGCCTTGGGCTTGGGAGCCGGCGGCGGCCATCGCCACGACCCGTCGCAGAAAGTAGTACGGCGTCAACGGCCACATCCGCAGCGGAAACAGTTTGGCGACGAGCCAAATCCGATTCCTCTCGATCAGGAACAGGCGTCGCGCCGAATATCGCCCCAACGTCGCGCCGCCGTGATGATAAACGACCGCTCGGGGTGCATAGACGGCGCCCCAACCAGCGATACGCCCGCGCAATCCGAGTTCGGCATCGTCGGCGTACGCGAAGAAGTCTTCGTCAAAGCCGCCGATCTGCCGCAACATCGCTACGGAGTACAGCGCTGCGCAGCCGTCTGGCCACAGCGTCTCCTCAGTGACATCGTACTGTCCGACATCTAATTCACCTGAGCCGCGCCCACGATTTTGCCCGTCAGGATAGATCAGGTGCCCTACTTTATCGATGCGCGTGCGGTCGTCAAACAGCAAAATCTTCGACGCGACCATGCCGCACGGGGGGCCGTCTCCTTGTCCGATGGCATCGACGAGCGCGGCCAGCCAACCGAGGTCCGCTTCGGCGTCATTATTGAGCAACGCGACGAACTTTCCGCGGGCCGAATCGATGCCTTGGTTGTTGGCGCCGCAAAACCCTTTGTTTTCAGTGTTCCGAATCAGCCGGATTGGCAGCGGCGACGAATTGAGCAGCGCGAGCGAGCCGTCCGTCGAGCCGTTGTCGACGACAATCACCTCAAAATCGGCAAAAGTTTGGGCGGCGAGGGAGGTCAAACAGCCGGGAAGCACGTCCTGACCGTTCCAGTTGACGACGACTACCGAAACAAGAGGAGAGTCCGGCATTCCTGAAACGTGGGCGGCGCGAGGCGTTTGTACAGAAAACGAGGGATCTTGTTCTCGGACCGTGGATTAGTATAACCTATAAGCCCGTAAGCCCCTGATGCCGTCCGTTGGCGAATATCTGCGTGAAGGGCGTGACGCCCTTGGAGTCTCCCTGGAGGAGATCTCGGCGCGGACTTGTATCTCTGTACGCCAACTCGATGCGCTCGAAACCAATCGTTTAGAACGACTTCCGGGCGGACTCTTCAACATTAGCTTTGCCCGGCAGTATGCCCGTGAGTTGCGCCTCGATGAGGACGAAGCTGCATCTCTCATCAAGGACGCCATGGGAATCGCCGCTCAGGCGCAAGGGCGTATGCCTGCTGGCCGGGCTCGCGTATCTTCCGATGGCCCCGCCTCGAAGTTGGCTGAATGGGCTTCCGAGTTTTTTCGTAAGCATGGCGGCTCGGTAGCGAGCCTGATTATTGGCGCCACGCTGATCGGCGGAGGATTCTACTCCTTCCGGTTCTTAGAGAAGCCGAACACGGATCAGCAAACGACCCAGGCCGTTGTGGCCGAAGCTGCGGCCCTTCCCGTTGCGCCGGCAGTGCAGCAAGTATCCACGCCGTCCGTCATCGAGGCCGCTGCGGTACCGGTTGCTCCGATCGAACTGACACTGGAAGTTGTCGAGACGGTTTGGGTTCGGGCGGTCGTGGACGGCGAGCGGCTCTTTGAAGAGACGTTGTCGCGCGGCGTGGTCAAGCCGATTCACGCCCAAGAGCAGGTGGAACTGAAGGTCGGCAACGCTGGCGGCGTGCTGCTCTCGCTGAACGGCCAAGATCTACCGTCGATCGGCCCACGCGGTTACGTCCGCAGCCTCACCGTCACGCCTGAAGGCATCAAAACGATCGAGGGTGATGCCGCTCCTGCTAGGCAGACCGTCGTTACGCTTCCGCAATCCACCGCGGCGCTGCGCTGGGCCGAGGTTGCCTGGTCGCGTCCCGTCCGCTAGCACGATCCCTGTCGCGGGTTTCTTCCGATTTTTGATTACACAAAAGGGCGTTGGCCCCTTTTCTGTATGCCTACGACGAGGCCGGGCGTCCGGCGATGGTGGGCAAGGCAGGATCCCCGGACGATCCAGACTATTACCTGAAGTCAGCCGCCTAAGCTCCCCATGGCGCACCGACATCGATGACTTTAGGCAACGATTTGGTCGAGGCGACGACGTACAATAACCGCTTGCAGCCGACGCTTATGAATGCCGGATCGGGGATGCTCAAGCTGAGCTTCGGCTACGGCTCGGCCAGCGCGCTCAACGCTACGCAGACCTACGCTTACGACGCGTTCAACCGGCTTGAGTCTGTGGTCGAGGGCAGCGCCTGGACGCGGAGTTATTACTACGACCGCTACGGCAACCGGGGCATGCAAGGCGCCACGCCGACGCCGGCCATCGCGCCCTTGTGCGCGACCTCGTCCGATCCCACCTGCGACAGCTCCACCACGGCGAAGACGCCTGCTTACACGGCCTCCAGCAATCGGCTGACTTCCGCCTGGGCCGATTACGACGCGGCCGGCAACATGCTCGCGTTCAAGGACCCCATCGGTTCGGGAACGCGAGATTGGTCGGCGTTCTACGACGCGGAGAACAAGCAGCGCTTCTACTGCGACGGCACGACCTCGGCGTGCAGTTCGTCGAACGACACGGCCGAGTACGTGTACGACGGCGAGGGCAACCGGGTCAAGAAGATCACCTCCAGCGAGACGACGACGTACGTCTACGACGCCTTCGGGCGGCTGGCGGCGGAGTACTCGACGGCGGGGCCGAGCGGGACGGCGGGCAGCTACTTCCGCACGACCGATCACCTGGGCTCGACGCGCTTGGTGACCGACGGCTCGGGCGCCGTCTACGACCGGCGCGACTTCTTCCCCTTCGGCGAGAAGATCCTGGCCAGCAGCACGTACAGCAACCGCCAGTACGTCACCGGCTACAACAGTTCCAGTCCAGCTTCGGCGCACTTGTTTACCGCCAAAGAACGCGATGACGAATCCGGGCTGGATTACTTCCCGCATCGATATCTTTCTTCGGCGCTTGGCAGATGGTTGAGTCCGGACGCACCCTTTGTAGACCAAAACCCTGGTGCCCCCCAGAGTTGGAACCTCTACGGGTATGTTCGCAATAGTCCTCTAAGTTTCATCGACCCGAACGGACTTTGCAGAGAAGGGGCTGATGGGAGGTTGCACGATAGTAGCGATGGCACATGCTTTACGGAGGAGGACACTTCCGTAACGGTAACGGCAAACGCGGAACCTGTGCGGACCGTGCCAATATATCCGGACGAGGACGCAAATCGAGTGCTCCGGCTAAGGCAAATGACGGGAGCTGCTCTCAAGACTCAAATACGCGAGGCTGCTGTGATCGGAGCCTTGACTTACGGCGGTGCGGCAATCGATGGCGCGATCGGAGCTTGGGCAGCGTGGCGCGCCGCACCGCAACTATGGGCCGCTGGCGCGGGGCCACTACCAGCCGAAGTAGCGGCCACGTTCAGGAGTGGTGCCTACACGGAGGTGATAACGACTGGAGAAGTGACGCTCTATCGTGTTTTTGGCGGTGAATCTCGTCAGATGGGGTCCTTCTGGACTCGGACGCAGCCAGCTGGGCCTCTGCAGTCAGCTATGGATCTAGCTCTACCCTCGGGGAACGCCGCAACCAGTGTTGTGGAGATCACTGTTCCTGCGGGAACCCGAATCTTTGAAGGCACAGCTGCACCCGCGTTCGGGCAGCTTGGCGGCGGAAGCCAGGTGTACATTCCTCGGGTGAATCCCTCTTGGATCGCGAAATGAAATTCGACGAGACGATGAACGAAATCGAGAAAATAGCTAATCGCCTTCGAGCGGCAATGCCGAACTTGGAACCTGGCGGTCTTCGATTCTGGGGTCAATGGTTTGGGCGGCCTCACGACAACTCGCATAGGCTGGAGCGCTGCAAGGTTGAAGGCAATGTCTTGCGCTTGTACTTCGATGAGGGAGAAGTCTTGTCCATTTGGTCGCCACACGGTCTGGCGACTAGCGTCTCGACGTTACAGGTTTTATGTGCTGATCGAGTGCGCTGGGAGTGGTTCTATTATGGACGTCCCAAGACGTCTGCGAACCTCTATTTTCAAGACTACGTGAGAAGTCAAGAGGCTATTTCCGCGACAACGAATGTCGATTGGTATAAGCCAGACTTGCAGCCAGATGCATCGAAGGCGGCAGTCGAACTTATTTCGAGTGGTGACCGGTGACGGTCAGGAAACCCCGACGCCCTGACCACTTCCCCATGCCCTGAACGTCGTGGCGTGGGTGAAATTGGGACAGCCTCAATTTAGCCGATTGACGGAGGCGGAGTTGTGCTGAGAAGATAGCGGGCGTCTTGCCGCGGATCGCGCGCGTGGTGGCGGTGGCTGTACCGCATCACGTTACCCAGCGGGGCAACAACCGCCAACAAGTTTTCTTCTCCGACGCCCAGCGGCGCTTCTATCTGACGCTTTTGGCCGAGCATGCGGAGCGCAATCGGCTGACCGTTTTGGGCTACTGCCTGATGCCCAATCACGTCCACGCGGTCGTCGTGCCGATGGCGGAAACGGCCATGGCAAAGGCTTTCGGCCGCACGCATAACATCTACGCGCGGCATCTGAACGCCCTGCGCCGGCGCAGCGGGCACCTGTGGCAGAACCGCTTCTACTCCGCGCCGCTGGATCGCTCGCACTTGCTCCGAGCGCTGCGGTACGTCGACCTGAATCCCGTGCGCGCCCGGCTCGTCGAGCGGGCCGAGGACTACCGCTGGTCGAGCGCGCGAGCGCACCTGACGGGGATCGACCCGGGCGGCCTGGTGGATCTCGACGCATGGCGCGACATCTGCCCGGACGACGACTGGGCGGGCGAGTTAGCGGAGCGAGGCGATGCGGACGGCGCTTGGGCGGAATCGCTTCGAGCCGCGACCAGAGCCGGTAAGCCGTTGGGCGAAAAGAAGTTCGTCGAGAAACTGGCGGCTGCAAGCGCCGCGGATCTGGAGCTGAGACCGCGAGGCCGTCCGCGTCGTAAACTCATGGCGCGAGCGGCAGGTGCGAGATAATTGAGGCTG
>CAWDWB010000005.1:0-196794 GCA_963805925.1 uncultured Acidobacteriota bacterium | reverse complement strand
GGCGCTAGCCCTTGTCTTGCTTGTCGGATCAACCCTGCTCATTCGCACCTCAATCGCGCTCAACAATGTCGATCCTGGTTTCGACACGGGCAACGTGCTGACGATGCGCATGCCCTGTTGGATGAAGAGCGTTTCGCCACCTCACGAGCAGTGGAGCAACTCCGTGGAGAACGGCGTGCAGCGCGTTGAGGCGCTACCCGGTGTCGTCACTCTGCTAGCGCGGCTTGCTGTGTGCCCTTGGAGGGCCGTTTCACCGTACACAGTTCGTGATAGCTGGTCGTCCCTTGGAAGGCCCGTCGCATGGCAAGCGACGCCTGGTCCACTGTCTCGCCGGGCTACTTCGATGTTTTTCAAATCCCAGTCATTCGCGGGCGGGCCTTCGACCGCCGCGACAATGCGGAGGGGCCTCCCGTCGTGATCATCAACGAGGCCATGGCCCGTCAATTCTGGCCAGCGGGCGACCCGCTTTTTCTGACCGCCTGATCATTGGGCGCAATCTCATGCGCTGGGGAGTACGCCGACGAGCCGGAGCGTCAAGTCATCGGAATCGTTGGAGACGTTCGTGACGGCGGTCTCAACAACGACCCCAGGCCTCACATGTACGTGCCGCAGGCTCAGGTTTTCGGATGGCGTTACGGTTCTGCACGCGGGTTTCTATCCGCTCGCGTGGATCGTTCGTACCGCTGGCTCACCCGCGACTCTGACAGAGCAAATTCAAACAGAGCTGAGCCAGGTGAGCGGTCTGCCTCTCACGAACATCAGTTCGATGGATGAGGTTGTGTCCAATTCACTCTCCCGTCAAAGATTCAATATGTGGGTGATGTCCGTCTTCGGCGGTTGCGCACTCGTGCTCGCTGCAATTGGTATCTACGGCCTGATGGCTTACTCGGTCCAGCAGCGCAGGCAGGAGATCGGAATCCGACTGGCGCTTGGCGCACGTCTCAAACAGGTGAGAAACATGGTGGTGCTCCAGGGTATGAGGTTGGCGTCGGCGGGAGTGGTTCTGGGACTTCTCGCGGCGTTTGCTCTCGCGCAATTCATCGCTAGTTTTTTCTGTTCGGCGTTGAGGCGCGCGATCCGATGACGTTTGTACTGGTCTCACTCGTATTGGGTTTGGTTGCGTTGGCGGCCGTTTGGTTGCCTGCAAGACGTGCGAGCCGTGTCGAGCCGCTCGAAGCTCTGCGCTACGAGTAGTCGTTCTCAACACGTGGTTTGTCGTGTGAAGGGAGACGCGTGAAAGACTTGATCACCAGAACCCTAAGAGCTAACCGCTGGACCGGGCGGCGCTACTGGTGCCGCAGCATGAATAGTGCGGTCCATTTTCTTCTCCTTCATCGTCTCTCTATTCGCTGCCAGCGGGCTTCTCGGTGCGGCAAGTCTCACGGTGACCAACACCTCTGGCAGCGTGAGTGTGGTAGCTACTGCCGACAATGAACTGGCAGTGGGCTGGATCAACCGCTACTGGCGCAGCGAGTGCGACGGATCTCGATGTCGTCCAGAACGGTGACGATATTCGTGTGGTGGTCCGACCGCGTGATTCGGCTCTCGACCTAATCGTCCAGCTTCCGCTTGGTTACCTGCTCACTGTAAATACCGAGGATGGGGACATATCGGTGGAGGGTATGGTCGCCTTGGCTCGCCTGACGACGAAGACCGGCGCCCTACGGGTAGAAGCCCCGCCTACGTGGCATCCAACTTCGGCTTGATGCGGCCGATCGACCTGAAGCGTTTGTGAACCCCGACGTTAAGCTGTTTGGTGAATCCTATGATGATGATTGTTCTGACGACGGCCAAACCTGGTGCCTCCAGGACCGCTTGACGGTTGACACCATCAGCTACGGAAAGTACGAAATCACAGCAGAGTCTCCTCGATCACTCGAACTCGAAAACTATGAGATTCCTGCCGATTGGCCTTTGAAGTTTCATTGGGAGGCGGAACTGGTTTCTGCTGAGACGGTCGAGCGCACGGGATCAACGATCTCTTTCTTGGACACGGACGATGAACCGGTCTTCGAACATCGCGGAAGGAAATCGCTTTGTTCCGCTCGGACGTCCGAGAAGTCAGAACTTTTTCAGTTGGCGTAACCTCTGGACGGAAACCAGCAACAGGACTGAAGTCCGAGAATTTCCGGATCGACGAAGAAGGTATCGAGCAAACAGATCGTTCATTTTCAATCAGGAGATGCAGCCTTCAACATGGCCCATTGTTCTCGACATGAGCGGCAGCTCACGTTCGTATCGTGGCCCGCTGCAGGCCGCCACGCGTCGCCTGGTTGAGATGGTCTCGACCAGGCGACCGTGGTCGCCATCTATGCTCTCGCTCATGGAATGTTTCAAGTGCTTTCACCATTGACTGCGGACCGAGAGGCAGCCCTTGCGGTTGTGGAGAACTTACCGACCGTCGGTGGCGCCTCGCCGCTGTTTGATATTGTGACACTCTCCTACGCGCAGGAGCTCCGACAACTGCCGGGCCAACGGAACGCCATGATTGTCATTTCAGATGGTCAAGACAATCAATTCACAGGTGGGTCGGGGCCTTCGGTCGTTTCTCCTCCAGAACTGAGACGACTGGCTGCCGAGATGGCGACGGTCGTGTATCCGGTCGTCTTTCCTGGGGAGGAGATCAACGCGAGAGGGAGGTCTTATCGGGTGCTGGCGTTGTGGTCATGCAGCAGCTTGCCGCCGCCACCGGTGGGCGCGTATTTGCCGCTCGGTCAATCCACGATCTTGCCCGCGTCTTCCCTCTGCTTGAAGCGGAGCTACGAAGCGTCTATACGCTGGGCTATTCTCCGTCCGATCAAGATTTCGACGGAAGGTGGCGTGCTGTGACTGTGTCGGTCGACCAACCAGAACTAAACGTACGTGTTCGACCGGGTTATTTTGCGAAGTAGAGGAAAGGGGTTCGGATCCTCATGTTTGTAGCCTCGGGGTCGCTTGTCAGCAGCGATGTTACAGAGCGTCCGGGTCGCGGGAATGGCCCGCCGAAGCGGGCCTCCAAAAACGTGAACGCTTTACTACCAAACTGTTCACCCTGAGTGGCGGGCAGCGGTACCCACAGGGAGTGGTGACGTCGGACCGTCTTGAAAGGACTTCCAGGAGCGGCTCTGAGTAGCTTCCTGGATTGGAATTTCTAGGAATCAACCCCACCTGTCTCGAGATCTTCGTCGATCGCTGGTACTTCCGGTACTCGCCAAGACTCCAAAATCTGATCTGCACGCGCACAAATTTAATAGACCGCATGGTCGAGGGATCGCAGGTCGTCAGAGATTCAGCCCACCCCCTCCTCGGTCCAGCCGTCGCCGACGGTCATCCGAGTAGGTCTCCCCAAGGATTCTCGATCGAAGTGTCTAACGCGGACACTCGCGCTCGGTCCACAGGCGTCAGCCCGCAACTCTGCAGCCACCCTCGCATTCTTCTGTCAGCCTCATTTCTCAAGGCCACTTGGGGGTAGGCCTTCAGCTCTTCGCGCGGCGTCCCATCGGGCCCGTAGCGGGTGACGACGTACGTCGAGCCGTGCCGGTCCACGAACTCAACGGCGTCTCGCCAGTCGGCATAGGCTTGGCAAAGTCCTTCGAGCGCCATCGCATCGGCCGTCGTGAGGACCCCCCATGTCAAAGAGCATCTCGGCAACTTGCGGAAAGACCTTCCGGGCCCGGCCTAACAAGTGCTCAGGAATCGGTGGAATGCCCGGATCGGGCCGGGTTTTATTGAGATTCGTCCGGCATCTCTGGAGGGTTCCCATCTGGTGTTTTAGTGCGGTCGGTTTTCTTGCTGGCATAGCTTTTTCCAAAACTCAAGTTGCACGCGTACAAAACTGGCTACCGGGAACGGTCTCGCTGGGAGCCCCTAAGGAATTGACCCGCCCCCGCCCTCTTCAAGCTCATCGACGACGGCAGCGATGCGTTAAGCATCCGGCAACTCAGCGCTGTTGCTAGCGCTTCCACGCGGACGGAATCGAGTTAGCTTGCCTTCTCTAGCGCGATCTCAATGTCGATGTCAGCCGCTGCTACTTAATCGTTGGACTGAGCGGCTTGTTTGAATGTGTGGAGTTTTTCCAGATCGAAGATCTTGTGAGTCTAACGATTCTGGTTTGTTTTGGGGGGATGCTGACTGGTGAGTCCCGAGCCAGGGCACAGGAAGAGTTAGCCGTCACTCTTCCTCCGCGCTAGTTCGATGCCGACCGGAGCCGCCCTCGCATTCGCACCCGCTCCTTGGTTTTTAGGCGGAGCAGTGCCCGTCCGTCTTAACCCCTCGATTGTTTGTAATCCCAGGGGGGACTACTGGCCTTGAACGACATCAAGGAGAGGTGACCTTAGCGTAGTTTCCACGGGTCGTTTCTGTATCCCGCTTCGGTAGCGCTCGTCGGTTGACCCAACACGCCCCGTCCTCACTAAGTCCAGCTTGCGCTGACGGACAACCCGTTAGCCTGCCGCGCGCCCTTGCGGACGCTTTGAACCTTAGGAAACCTTAACCAGCTGCCACCGCCGCAACCTCACCATTCGAGGTGCTAGCCTCTTCGCCAAGCATCCGCAGGAGCTTGGCTTTCGGCACGACCAGCCGTCCGCCGATGCGGATGGTCGGGATCTCGCCGCGACGGGCTGCTTCGTAAGCACAACCCCGGCTGATTCCGATGATCTGGCCAGCTTCTGGAACGGTGATGGTGAGGCGATCTGAGTTGGTCATAGGTCCCTACGCCTTGAGTCTAAAACCTTTTCGTTGACAATGAAACGGAACGGATGAGATTATCGGTAACACAGTGGTTAAATCAACACGGAAAGCGCTTTCTTTGCGCGATGGACCTGGCGATTTGGTCGATTTCTATGGACTTGTCAGTTCTGGTGGTTATCGCTTAGCGAAGGGCCGAATTGGCCCACCAGAACTTGTACCCGGCCCAAATTCGCTTCGGATGGCAAGAATCGCCCGACGACCAGGTCGTACTTGTTCCCGGGTGATGGGCGCAGCGTCCGCTCTCCCGCAATGGGCGAATCCGGGCTTTTTCAGGATGTTCGCGGAATTGCGCGAAACCTCAGAGATCGTCGAGTTTGCAAGCCGTTTCGGTCTACTACACGATCTGACTTGGCGTGGATTCCACCGCAAAGAGGACGGAAAGTTCGAGAGAGGCGAGCCTATAGCCTTCTGGCGCTTCTGCATTGAGAGAGTTCGCTGCGCAGTTCGCTTACTCGCAGCCGTTCGAGGCGAGGCGAGCGTGGCGGATCACTTTGCAGCGTTTGCCAGGCCAGGCTATGAAACCAAGGGGATATTCTATTTCACCCATCCAGAGTTCAAGCGAGAAATTTATGAGTTCAAGCGGTTGGAGTGGTTTGAGTGGGTGGACGCCCTACCGATAAATTGGGTAGAACCGTTGGATCACAATCGGACCTGGGACAGGTCAAGGTCTGCCAATTGGCGCAGACTGTTTGGAACTTCGAGATCAGCCCCAAATTGTCGCCGCCTACGAAAGAGGGAACCACAGGTTCCTGGCTGGCGAGGCGCTAGTCGGCTGGCTGAATTGGCAGCTTAACGTAACGTCTGCAGAGACCGACACCTGGCGGGGGCGGACGACTGGAATCCAACCGAAGGTTCGCGCAGTCGGGGGAGGGCTTTGTCTTGAGGCTCGAACCTACGACCTTGATCGACCTAATTTGGCTTCAGATTGCGCAGGCTGCTTGCGGGCGGTCGCGAATACCGGAAGTGCGCCGCTCCCGCTTGCCCCCGCTGGTTCGCTGTTGTCGAGTTCGGCAGGCAGCGTCGAAGGGACCGGATCTATTGTTCGGCTGCTTGCAAGACCCGTGCGTTCCGTGACAAGAAGGCCGAAAGAACAGGGGGCAGAAGCATGAAGGGACACATCCGCAAGCGCGGCGACAAGTCATGGGCGATCGTGCTCGACCTCGGTCGGGACGCCGAGGGCAAACGTCGCCAGAAGTGGCACAGCGTCAAAGGCTCGAAGCGTACCGCCGAGAAGGAACTCACGCGCCTGTTGAACGACTATCAATGTCGGCACCTATGTCGAGCCGACTCGGCTGACTACCGGCGAATTCCTGGAGCGTTGGCTGACGCACGCCCGGACGAACATTGCCGCGAAGACTTACTGGCGCTATCGCCAGATCGTGCGCAACGCTCTGACACCAGCGCTTGGCTCAATTCCCCTCCCTCAACTTCGCCCGCTGGTGATCCAAGAGCACTACGCCGAGTCACTCAAGAGCGGACGCAAAGACGGCAAGGGCGGACTATCAGCCCGAACCGTTCTGCACCACCACCGCGTATTACGCACGGCACTACGCCAGGCGGTTAAGTGGCAACTTCTGATTCGGAATCCAGCTGACGCCGTTGAACCGCCGCGCCCAAACATGCGCCAGTGGAGGTGCCTTCCGACGCGGAGGTGGCGCGCCTTCTGGACTCGTCGAGAGGAACTCGGCTGCTCATGCCGATAACACTAGCCGTCGGGACTGGAATGCGCCGTGGTGAGATCCTCGCCACCCGTTGGGCAGACCTAGATTTGGTTAGTCGGACCCTGACGGTTGCCCAAAGCCTTTCGGAGACCCCGGACGGGTTGGAGTTCAAGGAACCGAAGTCGAGCAAGGGTCACAGGAGGATCGCTCTACCAGCCTTCCGCCTAGAAGCGCTCCTGGCCCATAAAGTCCAGCAGGAGGCTCGGCAGGCCCTTCTAGAGGACGCCTATGCGGATGGTGACTTGATCTGCTGCCGCGAGGACGGCACACCGTGGCCGCCTTCTGCGTTCACTTCCGCATATCGAGATCTGCTGCGCAGCCAGGGCATCCGAAACATCACCTTTCACAGCCTGCGGCACTGCCACGCCAGCCAACTTCTGAAGGCGGGAGTTAGCCCGAAAGTAATCTCCGAGCGCCTAGGCCACAGCAAGGTCGGATTCACGCTCGACGTCTACGCTCATCTCCTACCCGGAATGGACGAGGACGCGGCGGACCTTTTGGACAGCGTCGTGAAGCGCGCGCAGGCTGAACGAAACGACTCGCTCTCGACGGTCCAGTGAAGTTCCCCGGATAGGGGCAGAAAGTGAGGCTCAGCGGAGGTTGGTTTGCAGAATGTTTGCAAACTCTAGGAGTCGAGCTTTACTGATCGCGGGAGTGCGCGTCTAAACCCTTTAGAATGGCGGAGGAAGAGGGATTCGAACCCCCGGTTGAGTTTCCCCAACAACGGTTTTCAAGACCGCCGCCTTAAACCGCTCGGCCATTCCTCCACCCCCAATCTATCACCGAAATGCCTAGAATCGCAGTCTCATCTGAACCGTAGCTTGGCGGCCCGGCGCTAGGGCTGTGCCGGAGAAGAGACTGTTGTAGTTGATCACGTTGAGCCGATCGGTCACATTGCGAACGTCGAACTGCAGCGTCAGCGAGCGCGGGTCTTGATCCCATAGGCGCAGGCCGGCGGAGAGGTCGAGGCTGAAGTTGGGCTTGACGCGTCCGCGGGCGAAGTCGACTCGGTCGAGGATGGACTGCGGTATGGGCTCGGGTTCGTCGGCGCCAGCGGACTCCCCGGCTTCTTCGTCGTCGTCCAATTCAACGGGCAGGCCGCTGCCGTAGCGCGCGCCGACGGAAAACCAAGTGCGCCGATGAGGCTGCAGACGCATCAAGGCGGCGACGGTATTGCGTTGGTCTTGGGTGATGGGGAACTCCGTCACGACGTCACGCAACTGAATCGCTTCGCCGCCTTGGATAAATAGCCCGCCGGTAACCGGGGACGAAGCGTAGCCGTTCATATTGGAGTAGCTCACGGAACTGGAGAGGCCGCGCCAGCCCGGCATCTCGAGGCGGACTTCGGTGCCTTGGACCCGAGCCGTGTCCCAGGTGATGGGGAACGATAGCCCCGTATTGAGAAAGACGTCGTCGTCGATGCTGTTTTGGAAGCGCCGCCAATAGTGGTTCACGTCCAGCCGAAAGGCGTCGCCGAAGGGTTTGCGTAAGCCGATCTCGAAGAAGTTGGCGCGGCTAGCCGGAACCTGCAGCACGCCCAAGACTTCATTGAGCCCAAGGCTTTCCGCTTCACTGCTTAGCAAGAGATTTTCGGTCGGCGGCGGTTGGAAAATGCGGTCGTAGGAGGCGTGCAGTTGCAGATTCGCTCCTGGTACGTAGTAGCTCACGGCCAAGCGCGGACTGAACGCCGTGTCTTCGATCCGCAAACGATAGCTGTCGAAGCGAAGGCCAACATTCGCGGCCAAATTGCCAAGGCGGAGTTGGTCTTGAATGTAGGCGCTGTATTCGGTGCTGCGCTGGGAGTCTTGGAAATCGACGTCGAACTTGGGCAAATGATCCGGCGTCGTTGCTTGGAACATCTCGCGGATGTCGTTGATGCGAATGTCGCCGCCCATCTTGAGCGTATGCCGCTCGCTCTCTAGGGTGAGATCGGCGATGACCGCCCCTTCGCGCAGGCCGCGATCTTGCTGGGCGTAGATGGGCGTCGAGAGAGGATTGCTCCAGAGCAAGGCGGTGAGGTCGCGATACATGCCGCGCACGGAGGCCAGAGCGCGGGCGGAGACGGTGCGCTGGTAATGGACTTGGGCCGCAGTCTCGGCCGAGCGGCGATCCTGGCGCTGCCCCGCTGCCTGCTGCACAAGGTCATTCGGTACCAGGAACCCGGTGCGGTTGGTCCGGAAATAGAAAGTGAGGCGGTCTCGATAGGTGACGTCTTGTAGAAGGCGTCCGTGAAAGCCCGCCGAGCTGCCGCGGTTGGTGTAGTTCTCCAGCGAGGGAGGATCGAGGTAGCGGTCGGTTGAGCCGCCCTGCAGGCCCAGAGAAACCACGGTGCGCTGATTGGAGTATTGATGGGTGAGCGAGCCAAAGCGCGAGTTAAAACTGCCGCCCTGCAGGTCGATCTCGGTGTGATGCCCCAGCAGAGCGGTGCGCCGCGTGTCGAGTGCGATGACTCCGCCGAGACGGCGTCCATACTCAGCAGGCAGACCGGCGGTGAGAATATTGACCGCCTCGAACTCGCTGTTCTCAAGGGCGGGAGCGAAGGCGATGGATCGATTGTCGTAGACGGGCATGCCGTCGATCACATACTGCGTATCGTACTCGGAGCCTCGCGGATGCAACACGGCATTCGCTTCCAACAGCCATCCGGGCATGGTGGTGATGACGTCGACGGTGCTCCGCCCAAGCGTCGTGCCCAGCGTCTGCTCCAGCTCGTCCCTGCCCGCGCGATAGACGACGTTGGGCTGCGCCCGGTCTAGCAACGGCGCCGTGCTCTCGACGGAAACTTCCGTCTCCACTGTGCGTATCCGCAGGGCGACCTGGATGGTTTGCGGAACAGCGGACCGAATCTCGACCGGCAACACGGAATCGTCGAAGCCGTCGGCGGCGACCCGCAGCTCATAGACGCCCGGAGGCAAGCGCCGTAGGACTGCTTCGCCGGCGCCATCCGCTTGGGCGTTGACGATGAGTTGAGGGTTGCGGCCTGAGAGTTGAACTTGGGCTTCGACCGGCGCGCCTGAGGGATCGACGACGGCGACGCGGAGTTGCCCATCCATTACCTGGCTCAGGGCCGATTGATGAAGCAGGAGCAGCGACAGCCAACAAGCAGCGGCAACGACATTTGCTTTGCAAAATGGGCGCAGTCGATCCAACCCTTAAGTCTAGCCGCGTCCGAAAAGGCGGTCGGCCCCGGCCTGTCCTGTTGGTCACGCCAGCGGGAAAAAGAAGACGCCTCGGAGCACTGCTGCTCCGAGGCGTTTGTTTCAAGGAGAAACGACCTTAGAAAGTCCAGCTATAGCCGACCATGGGCGCAAACTGATGGAGCAGATCTCCATCGATCGATGCGCCGGGAGCGGCCGTGATCACGTTTTCGGGCACGCCGGTGATGTAGTCGCGGAACTCGACGCGGAAAATGCCGTTCGACCCGACGCGAAATTTCACGCCGACGCCCACGTCGCCCATCAGCATCGCCTGCGTGGACTTGGTCAGTAATGCCAGATCCATGCCGGGTTGGAAGGGATCTTCCGTCCCCACGCCCTGGTAGTACTTCACGCCGATGCCGCCGGCCACGTAGGGCCGAATATTGGCGTCGGAATCCGCGAAGTAGTAGAGCAGATCGTAATGGACTGCATGGGTTTGGTGGCCCAGGCTGGCCTTATCGGATCCCGCCTTTAACTCTAGATCGTTGCGCGAGTAGATGTAGCGAAACTCGCCGCCCCAGCGCTCATTGATCGTTTGGCCAATCAGAAAGCCGCCGCCGTATCCTAGCGAAGGGCCGGTGTCGCCGCTGCGCGTGGGGTTTGTCGCGGTCAGTGAGTTGTAATCGGAAATCAGGCCCAGAACGCCGATTTCCACTTCGGACTGGGCGGAGGCAGGGGTCGCAAAGGCGGCGAACAATGCCGCCGTAGCCGTCGCAAGAACCAGTCTCTTCACCATCTTCATCATCAAATACCTCTTCTCAGTTGCGGGTCCGTAGACCCGCAGGGGGAAAACATTGAAAAGCTTCACGCTAGTCCTGAACGATCCTCACATTCACGGTTGTGCTCGCGGAGCCAATCGTGACGACGAGGGGTTGCTGGGTGCCTGACGGCGTGTATCCGGCCGCCTTCGCGTTGATCTGATAGAGACCCGCATAGCCGGGAGTCAGACCCGAGTAGGTCACGTCGGCGGGAGCGCCGCCAATGGTTACTGTCGGGGTGACCACGGTCTCGGACAGGATGTCGCTGGATGCGGGATTGCCGGCGACAGCGAACGGGTTGACGTTGCCAAGGCCCGTCAGATAAATCACGAAGTCTTCGTTAGTGCGAATCGGGTTCGATAGCGTTGCTAGCGAATTGTCCGCACGGAAGATCGCCGGGAAGCGCGTGTTATTGGGACCGCTGACGCCAAAGATGGCCGGCGCGGTCGGCCGAACATCCTTGACGAAGATGTCGCTGATGCCGTCCGTCGTGTGGACTTGGACTGCAGTATTACCCTGCAGTCCGTAGGCTAACTGCGCGTTGATCTGATTGGGGCCAACGTAGAGCAGCGGCAGAACCTGGCCGTTAGCGGACACGCAAGCGCCGTTCAACTCGGTTGGCAGCGGAGTTGAGCCGGCTTGAGCCGACGTCTTGGCAAAGCGGTCGCCGAAGATGGAGATCAATCCGCCCGTGGCTGAATTCGGCGAAAAATCAGCGCCGTTGGTGATCGCCTCGATCCGGGGATTACCCAGACCGCTGTCAAATGCTGCCGGCAGTTCGACGATGCCCGCGCTCGAGGTGGACACGATGCGCCCATCACGAAGCGTGCTCAAGGTCGAGCTAAATGTTGCGCCCGGCGTGCGGGCCGGCGGCGGCTCTGCGAGCCGCGTCGCCCCAATAACACGCGTAGGATCACGGGGATCAATACGCTGAAGAACACCAGAGTCAACGGCACTTGTGGGCCGGAGCGATCGGAGGCCCGAACCGTCGCTTGCAATAGAAAAGCCCGAAGATTCTTGATTGACGACGTCGTCATCAAACTGGCCTAACGGCACCAGCGATTGGTTCAGCAGGTATTTGCCGACCATATAGAAATCTGAACCCGCGCCGATTGCGCCCGTTACGGCGCCTAGGCCGCTCCGCGAGATGATGATTCTCTTCGAAGCGGTCTCGTAGAGATGAACCGTGCCCGAAGCTTCGGCAATCAACACGTAGTCGCCGTTAGCCGACGGGGCGAAAGCCAAGTCGGAACCGAAGGAATTCGTGAAAATGCCGAGCGTCTCAGGGGTGGACAGCACGCGGGCGGGCAACAGCAGCCAGTGAAGCTTGGATCCCTGACTACCGTGAGCAGCTAGCAAAGTACGGTTCGCATCCGTGGCCACCATGTAGGGATACTGGCCTTGTCCGATGACCCGCCACTGTATGTAGGCGTAGCCAAAAGACTTAAGCTGATTCAGCTCGAAGATGGAAACGTGCTCCCCGCGAGAATTCGCCACGATCAGATAACGCGTGTCGTTGCTCAGCGTCATCGATGTTGGCGTGTTGCCGGTCTTAAACTCAGCGATCTGGGTCATTGTGTTCGAATCGAAGACCAAGACCTTGAAGTTGAGGTCGTCCAACACGTAAAACCGATCGCGGTATTTATCGGCGAGCACTTGAATCAGGTGACCAGGTACAGGATGTAACGTTCCCTTCTGGTCGACATCGCGAACATTAGTGAGCACAAGCGCCGTCTGCGCGACATTCACCGCATTGGTTTCAATCTTGACTTCGATGGCGTTGGTGCCTTGGACCGGCCCCAAGGCGCCGGGATCCACGGTAACTTTCACGTCTGCGGGGGTGAATCCCTCGCTCGGTTCGAAGAGAACTCCAGGACGATCCGAGCTCCTGAATACGTCCGTCGACAAGCTAAAGGCGGCCGGCTCGCTGCCGGCTGGGGATTCAATCCGCAGGGTCTTGGTGATCGGGAACTGCGAACAGAAGCCAAACTGGAAGAACAAATTACGATCTGCCGGATTGACCTCAAGTTGAGGCAAGCCGCCTAGATCAGAAACGGGCAAGTAGAGCAAGCCCGATTCGCTCACTGCGTAGGAGTAGGTTCCGTCGCTGCTCGGCTGGATGCGCCCGAAGATTCGCTCGGTGAGACGAACCCTCGTGCTGACGAATAGGTTCTCGTTGTCGAGAACCTGCATGATGCCGCGCCGCGGATGGCTATCGTCACCGCCGGCGATGATGTCGTTAAAGCTGCCGAAAGACCCGTAGAGTTCGCCAGTCACCGGGTTGTATCCGGTGCCGCCGACGAAATCCGATCCCGTGCCGTCCGCCTCCGGGGTGTCGGCAATGACCTGCAGGTCGTTCGTCAACAACAGTTGTCCCGCCATAAAATGGCTGCCGTCAGGCGATCCGCTGACTTGGTTGAAGATCGGAGGGTTCACCATCGTTGAGGTCAGTCGCAGCCGAAGTAGTCCGACCGGCTTAACGACCTGATAAGAGAAGACGAATTCAGGCGTGACGCCGAAAATCCAACGACCGTCGGCAGATGCCGAGATGTTGGCGCTGACGATTTCGCGCGGCAATGTGGGAGGTGAGACAGGCAAGCCTACCGTACCTACACCGCTTTCGAAAGTGAACAAGATTTTAGAAGAACCATCAACCGGATCGAATTCCCGAAGGTCCGTCTCCGTGATGATGACTGCCTTATTCGTGTACTCGAACGCAACTCCAATGGGCTGCGCAGTGAACGCAAAGTGCCGCCGATCACTCGTGTCATTCAAATTGACGACAGTTACGCTGGATTGCTGAGGCACGCCGGAAGTCACCGGCTGGCTCGTCGCAACAAGCCATTGTCTGTTGGGCGAAATAGCGATGCCGGAAGTAGCCGCTGGCTGCGGGCTGGTCGGGAACGAACCAATCCGCTGCTGCGTATCCATCGAGACGACCTCGACCCGGCCCGCCGTATAGTTGGCAGCGTAGACCAACCGTCGAACCTCATCAACGGCTACGTCGTTGATGATCCCGGGGAGGGTGATCTGCGTTCCAAACTTGGCATCGCCCTCGGTCGTATGCGCCCAGGCGCCCGTTGCAGCAAGCAACGTCGCCACGAGCGCTACGGTTTGTACTGATACCAGGGTTAACTTCCTCATCCGTATACTCCACTTGAGCCTTCACTCACTCGACTTCACTCTCGTTCTCAAACTGCAGCAGCCGCTCGATGCGACCGTGCGGAGCGAAGTCCGCTTGAGCTGGACTTCACCAAATCTTCGCCGCACTCCGCGCCAGTCCCACGCCGCATCAGCGAGCGGCTGACCGCTCACTGGCCGGCTCACGCGCTCGCATCTTCGGCCTTCCGGCGCAGAGGCGGCTGTTAAGAGAGGCCTACTTGTTTCTAGTCCTCTTGCTGCGCGCGCGAGCGCCTGCGCATGACAATCAAAGCCAAGAGCGCAACGGCAACTAACCCACAAATGATTCTTACTGTACTGGCGTCCATTGTTGTTTCTCCTTCCTCGTCCTTTTCCAAACGACCTAAAAATTGCCCATGATCTGCGGCAAGAAGTCACGGACTACGCGGACCAACATCGGCCCAACCGTGACCACGAAGAGAGCCGGCAAAATAAAGAAGAAGATCGGGAAGACCAGCTTAACGCCGATTTTCGCCGCCTTCTCTTCGGCCTCTTGTCTCATTTGCGTTCGCATGTAGTCTGAGAAGTTTCTCAGAGTCTGCGAAATGCTGGTACCGAACTTATCCGCCTGAATTAAGGTACTGACCATTCGTTTGAGTTCGTCGACGCCGGCGCGGTCGCCCATGTTCTTCAACGATTCGGCGCGGCGCTTACCGGCGCGCATCTCAAGGTTCAAGACGGTAAATTCATCAGTAATTTCAGGATGCGCGGTACGCAACTCTTTACTCACTTGCATCAGGGCTTGGTCTAAACCTAAGCCTGACTCCACGCAGATGACGAGCATGTCGAGTGCGTTTGGCAGCCCTTTACGAATCGCCAACTGGCGGCGGGAGGCCATGCGACCTAACACAAAATTCGGCGCGGCCCAACCAAAGCCGCCCAGTGCGAGAATCTGAAACGGCGCCAATTCATTGGCCGAGCCCGTTCCAAAAAGCGCACCGGCGCCGACGACGCTTAGCGTGAGAGCGAAACTGGCTTTGATGCCGTATAGGAAGTGCAGAGCTCTGGGGTTACGAATGCCGGCTGCAAGCAGACGTCTCTGGATGATGCCGACGTCGGCGGGGTTCGAGGGAACCATGTCGCCGATCTTGGCCAGCAGATCCCGGAAGCTCAGCGAAGGATCTCGCATGGATTGCTGCGAAACTTCCACTTCACCCATGACGCGCTCCACGGCGGTCTGCGGCTGGGCCCAGAACTTGAACCCCATCACGCTCAGCACGACCGTGATGACGAAGAAAAGTAGTATCGATGCGATGAGCGCGCTCATGGTTCCTACCTAAAGCCCCAGATCCGTCAGTTTGCGAATCGAGATAAAGCCAAGCAATTGCAGAATGATCGTCACTGCCATCATGATCTTCCCGTCGGGATCATCAAAGAAGAACAGGACATATTCGTCATTGGTGAAAAACATCATGATGCCCACGCAGATGGGGATCATAGAAAGCACCAGACCCGAGATACGGCCGTGGGCGCTGATCGCGCGAATCTTGCCGCGCAGCTTGAAGCGCTCTTTCATCAAGTACGAGAGATTGTCGAGCAGCGACGCCAGATTACCGCCGGTTCTCTTCTGCAGCATGACTGCCGAGACAAAGAATCGGACGTCAAGCAACGGCACGCGAGTCCCAAGTCTCTCGAGAGCCACTTCCAAGGGTAAGCCCAAGTTCTGCTCGTCGAACGTCCGCTTGAATTCGTCCGAAAGCGGCGGACCGAAGTCCTTATAGAGCATCTCTAGCGACACTGAGAACGCATGTCCAGTTCTCATCGCACGGGCGACAAACTCCAAGGCGTCCGGAAACTGCTCTTCGAATGCGTACATTCGCTTAGTCCGCTTTCTCCACAGAATGAAGAATGGGATCGCGGCGCCGACGATGGCTCCGATCGGTGAGATCATCTGTCCGCGGGGAATGACATACCAGAAGAGATTGAAGCCGCCGACGCCGAGAATCGCCGACATATAGAGCGTTCGCGCCGGGTCCCAGTCCATGCCGGCCTGCTCGATGTAGTCGCGCAGGCGCTGGTTGAGGTTTTGACCCAAGAACGTTTGCGCAATCAGATCTCGGGGGCTCAACTTCTCGCTCTTGAGCAGCGAACCGCTTCCATCACCCGTCTTTGACTTCGTCTTCGTCGTCTTGCCGGAGACAAGGTCCTTCATTTCGTCGACTTCGCGCTTGCGCATGAAGTTGTTCGCAAAGACAATTGCGCCAACCATGAACAGCGTAAGTACTGCGAAAAAAACTATGTATGTCGTCATGACTTACGGCTCCTAGCGTCTACTCGCCAATTTCGACGACTTCCTCAAACACTTCCGGCTCAATCCTCATGCCGGCGGCTACGATCTTTTCGTAGAAGCGCGGACGGATACCTGTAGCGGCAAAGCGACCCAGCACCTTGCCTTCAGCCGAGACTCCGCGTTTCTCGAAAACGAACAGATCCTGAAGCATGACCTGATCGCCTTCCATCGTGGTGACCTCAGTCAAGCTGCGGCAGCGACGCGAGCCGTCGCTCATACGAGTCACTTGCACGACCAGATCCACCGCAGCGGCGATCTGCTGACGAATGGCGACAATGGGCATATTCGAACTGCCGAGGGTGACCATCACTTCCATTCTGCTGATGGCGTCGCGAGGCGTATTAGCGTGCAACGTCGTCATCGAGCCGTCGTGACCGGTGTTCATCGCCTGAAGCATGTCGAGCGTCTCTTCGCCGCGGCACTCGCCGATGACGATGCGGTCAGGACGCATACGCAGGGCATTTACCAGCAGTTCGCGCTGACGGATGGCGTTCTTACCTTCGATGTTCGGCGGGCGCGTTTCGAGGCGGGCCACATGGGGCTGCTTGAGCTGCAACTCGGCCGCGTCCTCGATGGTGACGATGCGCTCATCGGGCGAGATCAACGAACTCAAAGCGTTGAGCATGGTCGTCTTGCCGGAACCGGTACCGCCGGAGATCAGGATGTTGAGGCGGGCCTTGACCGCCGCCTTAAGAATTTCCATCATTCCCGGCGTAATTGACTTGTTCGCCGCCAGATCGTCCGGCATGAGCTTGTCGGTCGCAAAACGACGAATCGACAGCAAGGGTCCATCGACAGCAAGCGGCGGGATGATTGCGTTGACGCGCGAACCGTCGATCAAACGGGCATCGACCATCGGCGACGACTCATCGACGCGACGACCAACCTGCGACACGATTTTGTCGATGATGCGCAGAAGGTGGCCGTCATCCTTAAAGGTCACGTTGGTCAACTCGAGCCGGCCTTTGCGCTCGACATAGACCTGCTTGTGTGTATTGACCAAGATGTCCGAAATGGTCGGATCTTGCAGCAAAGGCTCCAGGGGGCCGAGACCGAAAACTTCATCGAGGACTTCGTCGCAGATCTGCTGGCGTTCGAGCGAACTCAACAGCGTAGACTCGTCGTCCATCAACGCCATCAAAGCGTTGCGCACTTCGATGCGAACCTTTTGATTCTCGATGCTGGCGAGAGCTTCGAGATTGATCTTGTCGAGCAGCTTGCGGTGAAGCTTAAACTTGAGCTCTTGGTATTCGGGATTCAGGGTGAGTCGCGTTCGACCGCTGCCGCGGCGCAAACGCTCTTCCCAGGTCAGTTCCCCGGTACCTGCTGGCGCGATGTCTGTTGGCAAAGCCATTCCGTGTCGACCTCTCTCAAATCTTCAAAAAACGCACGTTAGCCGTTCGATAACAGCGCGGATAGCCTCAGGCCGCCCGCTGCTTTCTTTTTCTTCGTCGAGCCGTCGCCGGTCAGACTCTGGCCAAAGGCAGCTAGCTTCTTACCCAATTCGGCGGAAGCCGCAATCGGCTTGCCGGCGGTAAGCGCCCGGTGAATCGAGGCGCTGTCGTCCGGAAATACATGACTGATCGGGAAGTTAAAAACCCGCTCCATATCCTGCGGGCCCAGTTCTCCTCGCCGGCTCATCCGATTCACGATCAGCGAGAAGCGGTCTTTCGTGAGCCCCTCGTGTTCGATGTTCGCGATTGCTTTGCGAGTCAGATGCAACGAAGACAACTCCGAGTTACAGATCACGTAGGCATGGTCTGTTTCCCGCAGCAGCGACTTGCTAGCTGGCCCGTAGACGGTGGGCAAATCCAAAATGACGTACTCGTAACGTGTCCGGACGAAGTCGAGAACCCGCTGATACCGTTCGGCTTGAAGCGTCGGCATCTCCGGCGCGTCCGGCGCCATCAATAAGTCGACGCCGTTTCGCTTCGTTACCAGAGCGCCCCAAAGGGCATCGTCCAACTTCTCGGCATGAGCCAAGGCGTCGACGACGCTGTAGGAGTGAGTCAGCCTCCAGGCAAACGAAAGACTGCCCGAAAGGGTATCGAAATCGATCAGCAACGTCCGGCGCTTGCCTTCGCTGGAAAGCGACGCTGCTACGTTTGACGCCAACGTTGTGACTCCCTGGCCCGCCTTGACCCCGACAAAGCCAAAGACCTTGCCGTTGGTGGGGGCATCGCTAACCTGGGTGTCGCAAAGCTTGCGGATCCGCTGAAGGACTGCGTTGATGGAATCGGAATCAAAGGGAGCGCCAAGGAATTCCGTAGCTCCTGCTCGCAGGGAGCGGATAATTACATCCGCGCTGCTTTGGGAATTAAGTCCTACGACGTAAACCGCAGGGTTCATAGAAGAGGCGACCGTAACAAGTGACAGCGCCGTCTCTATATCCGTGTCTAGATCGATGAAAGCGATCGACGGACGGAGCTGCCGCAGTCTCGCTTCCAGTTGCGCTGACGTCGGGTAGTCCTCCATCTCCTCGAGGAACTCGACAGACTGCTGGCTAGCAACCCGTTTAAAGTCCACGGCGAGAGCTCGGTTCGGACAAACCAGCGTCGCTCCTAGCTCACTATGCCCCAGCATTCCTTAAAACCGCCTTTTCCTGTTCAGTGCCAATCAAATTCAAGCGTTACTTCTTCCAGTCCAACGACTCGCTCAGCGGGGGCATGAATTCCTCCGGCATGGCCAGCGTCGGAGTGGGCTCCCCGGACTCATACACTTCCGGGAACTCAGGCGTGACGAGCACGAGCAGTTCACTGTTGTTTCTACTCTTGGAGCGGCTCTTAAAGATCTCTCCCAAAAGCGGAATCTTCGAGAGCACAGGTACGCGATTTTCGCTCTCCGTCATGCGGCTGTCGATTAAACCGCCAATGACGAAGCTCTGCCCCGGCATCAGTTCGACGTCGGTCTCAACGCGACGTGTCGACAAAGCAGGAATCGTGAAACCCTGAAGAGTGACGGCATTAGCATAGTCAAGAGCCGAAACTTCGGGCCGGACATGCATCTTGATGGATCCGCGAGGCGTGAACTCCGGCAAGAAGTTAATGCGAATGCCGAACTCGCGGAACTGGATCGTAACCGCGCCGGCGGTGGCGCCGCCCTGAATGATCGGTACGGGGAACTCACCACCGATCAGCAGGTCAGCCTCTTTGCCCGACGTCGTGGTGACATTGGGTTCGGCAAGCAACTGACTGATTCCGCGCGACTCCAGGGCTTTCAGCAGAACGCCAAGATTTAGATCGGGCCGAAACGCGAAGATGTTCAACGTGTCAGTTAGGTTGAAGTCCGTGGAATACCCAGATAGGCCGCCACCGATACTTCCGCCGACCGACTGAACTCTCGGTCCGCTAAACTGCTGGGTCGTGATGGAACCCGGCGTATTGAGCGCGCCTGTCGAGAGGATGTTCGCGCCGAATTCGGAGAGAGCGTTGCGCTGTACCTCGATAAAACGCACGCGCAGCACAATCTGCCGGTCCGCGGCGGGAATCGGCAATTCCAAATTGCTGACCACCGACTTAGCGCCCATGCCGCCGAGCATGGCCAGAATCCGCTCCTCGACTTCCGGGCTGGAGACCGACCCATTGAGGGTCACCAATCCTTGGCTGGCGACGAGACGAACCGGCTCGCCAGGAAATGCTGCCCGCACCAAATCCTGAATCTGTTGAAGATTAGAACCCACATTGATGGTGAAAAAGTTGCGGTCGCCGGCGCGAGACCACAGGACCAGCGTCGTGATCCCTTCGCTCTTAGCGTTGATGAGGATTTCTCGCGTCGAGATCGCCACCACATCGGCGATCGTATCGTCGGTGATCGAGACGCGCTGGATTTCATCCGGAATATCCAGAACGATTGACTTACCGACGACGAGCGGAATCTCGTTACCGGTCGGCGCCTGCGCCCATAGAGCGCCGGTCGCAATGACCGATAAGCAGGCCGCCCAGATTACTGACGGCTTCAGTAGATAGTTGATTCGATTGGGAGACAAAACCATAGCAACACCCTACACCCAAGTCTGTCGTCGCAAGTAGTACAAATTTGCCTTAGTTACCGGAACTTTCGAGCGTCTCGGTCGACCGCTTGTCGCCGCGAATCATCTCAATTTCAAACACCGGCGGCGGCGCCGGAGCCACCACAACCGGAGTCGGACGTGGCGCACGCTGCTGAACCGGCTTCGGCTTGGAGACCATGCCGGCGAAAAGGTCTGCCGTGCTCGTAATCTGTCTGTTTTCAGCGAGTTGCTCTTCGTCGTCCTTCGGGTTACGCAGGACCAGCTGAATGCGGCCCTCCTGCGTAGCCAGGGTCAACAGACGGGCGTCCTCCGGCTTGAGGAGCATGTTCACAACCGGGACATTCTGAGGCTGGCCGTTCGCGTCGGCCTCCTGGCTATGTCCCGTCGACAAAACCGTGACGTTCTCGAGCACGGTCGTCGTCAGGTTCTCGCTGTTGCCGCCCACGCCTCGCGCGGTCAGCAGCACGTCGACCTTCGAGCCCGGGAGGATAAATCCCGATACGCCACTGACCTGATTCACGGCGACCGCAATGGCGCGATAGCCCTGCTTGATCAGAGGCGCCAGACCGAAGCCGGCTCCCTTCTCGGTGACGCGGCCAGAGATGACCGGCTCGTTGGCGAGGATCTGCCCTGTAACGGAGCGATCGACGACGTCTTCAATGGCTTCGAACCCGCCTTGCGGGAAAGCGTTTACGGGATAGTCAATGAGCCGAACATCCTCGGCGGTGATCATGGCGCCCATCGGCAAATCAGCTTTCGCGACGACAAGGGCCTTTTGGTCCACTTCGGCGCGGACGGGCCTCCTGCCTACCGTGATCTGATAGAAGATCGCGGTGATAACGAGCGCGACTAAAATCGCGGCCAAAACTACGGTTAGGAGACGCTTGTCCATAACTCTTCCTCACTCAAGAACGAGATCAATACGCCGAGGGCAATCGCCGGGGCGTATGGAATTGACTCTTTGCGAACTGACTGCTCAGAGCCGTCCGCTTCCGGCTGCACCGTCTGGCGCAACTTCTTGTAGACAACGTAGCCCAAGGCCATTACGCCCCCGACCATCGCTGCAAAAACCGCAGCGTTCACGATCTGCCTATTGCCCAAGATCGCACCGAACGCTGCCATCAACTTGATGTCGCCGCCCCCCATCCCGCCAAGCAGGAAGAAGATCAGAAACACCGCAAATCCAATCACGGCTCCAAGCAGCGAGGCGCCCAAGCCTGACCAGCCGGCCAAGAACGTATGCGCCACGAGTCCGGCGATCAGCCCGAACAAGCACAGCCAGTTCGAGATCGTACGGCTCCGTAGGTCTTCTACGGTCGCCACGCCTCCCACTGCCACACTTAGTCCTACGAGCCACATCATCGCTACTTAATCCTTCTCCACACGCGCAAACCCTTTTACCGGGTGACACTCCATTTCTAGAGCATTGTCAAATCCGTCAACATTCACTGAACGCACCGGTTTTAGGGGTTTCCTTACTTAAGCGAGCCTAAGAGGATTCCCTCGGGTCCTAAAACGCCATCCTTAGAACTACCAGGACCATCTTTGAGGCCCCGTTTTGCGATCGCTTCCGAGGCGGAATGAGCTCCTTGCTTTTCGAGGTAGACCGCAAATCCGTCGTCGTATACCACTTGCCACCGCGGACTCTGTTTGAGAGCCGTCGTAAGCGCCCAGTCCAGAGGCAAAAGAGCCGCCTGAAAGTCATACTTCGTCAGCAATTCCTCCGACTTCCAGTCGGAGCCCAGGATGCTGACGTAGTCATCGCGGATCTCCGGAGCGTAGAAATCGCTCCTGCCATCGATGAAAGTACGGTAGTTCGGGAACAAGCGGTATATCAGGTAATCACCCCATTGATCGCTCGTTAGAACCCGCTGCCCGCTAAGGCGATCTCCTAGGGCCTCGACAGCGACCGTTGGGAACCGCACGGCGGGGAACGCCGCTTTCCAGCGCTCCTCACCTGAACGCGAGTTCAAGGTCATCGCCACGAAGACCATTCCTGCGATCGGCAGCCAGCCCAGCGCGGGCCCTTGCTCCGAAGCTCTGCCGCCCTCGGCCCCATAGTCCTTACCTAGATCTGCCAGTACTTGAGCTAAACTCCATCCGCTCTTGGAGGCGGTCTGAATCAACCGCGTCACTTCCAATGCGATATACGGGACCGCCACGATCGCGAACAGCGGCGCGTGACGTACAGAAGTCAGACAGGCGTGAGCCCAAGCGGCCATCAACAAAGGCCTGACGAACTCTCCCCGGCGCACCATGAACGCCGCCACAAAAAATGCGGCGAAGATCATCCCTTCCAGCACGCGCATGCTTTCCGTGCGGAAGCGCGGCGACTGGAACTCTTGGACGTGATCGAGGATGAAGTCGGATTGCAGATAGCTTCCCACATGCGAATGCAGTTCAAATCCGTAGGGATTGACGACCGTAGCGGCCAGACAAAGCCCGCACAAGAGCAGATAGCGCTTCGCCGACGAGGGGAGGTAGAACTTCCAACCTTCCTTCTGCGCGCGGCTCCAGATATCTTCCAAGCCGGCCCCGGCTGCGAAAATGCCAGTGGTCACGATAAGCGCAACCCAGCCGCCATGCAGATTCGTCCACAGGGCGCCCATGGGAACCAAGAGCCAAACTTTCCAGGTCTGTTTTCGCCGATCGGCCTCAAGGAGCCAAAGCGTAGCGATCAGAAACCCCCAAGTGAACATGTGCGGTCTGGCGAGCCAGTGTACGCTCGACACCGAACAGATCAACAACATCGACAGAATGGCGATCACGACATTCACTCGGAGCCAGAGCATGTAGCGTAGGAGCATGCTCGATGTCAGTGCGATCACGGCCCCTGCGAGCAAAACCACGCCTTGCAGTCCGTCCAGCTGGTGAGCGATTCCCAGGATGACGTCGGCCAGCCATTCCCAGGCGAACCACTGCTTGCCGGCCATGGTGAACGAGAACGGATCCGTCGTCGGAAGATGGCCATTGGCGAGGAACATCTCGCCCAAGCGAATGTGCCAACCCGCGTCTCCGTCTCCCAACAGAGCGATCGCGCCGGATTGTCCCCAAAACAGCCAACACAGGACAGCCGCGAAGGCCCAGTCCGAAAGACTCGGCAAAAGCCAACCCGCCAGTCCTGGAGAGGACTCCGTGGCTGCCGCGGCGGCTAGGCCCGGACGGTCGTCGGCGCTTCGAGCGGTCATACTGCTTTCACTTTGCATCGGTAAGTCGTTGGCAGTTTTGGCAGCTAGGTCCTTCGTAATCAAGAGATTGCAACCTCTCGCCTAAAGGCGTCGCAAGAGCAAGTATCGAGCAGCTGCAGCATCTGAGGAATTAAACGACTCGCCTTAGAGCCCCCTATCAAAAGCCCTATTCGGCAGCCCGACTTAGCGCAGCATCCGCCTCGTGGATTCGGACGGTTCCATTCGCGCTTTCGAACACGACGGGCCAGTTCCGCAAGAGCTCCGCTGTGGCTGTCTCAAGCTCCGGCCCGGCATAGTCGAGTTCGAAGTCGTCGTCCGAGACGATCCAGTAGCGCGCGTTCAGCGCTTGGGCCGTGTCTCCAATCCGGGCGATGTCACGCTTCATGGCGTCTTCGTCTTGTTTGAAGAAGGGTTCCGTCGAACAAATGAACGGCCTCATCCCTTGAGCGCCTGTGTAGAGGTACAGCAACGCGTCCTCGTAGCTAATCACCGGGCCCAGGTCGCCGGCACGGACCAGCCAGTCATAGGCTTCTTGTTTTGCGGCCAGAGTCTTCTCGCGGTGTACTGCGACGGAGTGCAGACCGCGGGGCACAAGGACTGCATAGCGCCAGGCGCCGTTCAGTACAAGCGCGGAGAGCGCCAAACCGAAGAAGCCCGCTGCAATCCGTTGGTCGAGTTGGCCCGATTGGGCGAATACCTTCCTGATGCCGCTGGCCAAACGGCCCAGTTCGACGGCGGCGCCAACGAGGAACAGCGGCATAAATGCCAGCCAAAAGCGCGACATCAAGGTGTAGTTCCATAGCAAGATGAACGGCACATAGCAGACTGCCATCCAGTGGATCGACGAGTAACCATATTTCTTGGCACGCAGAAAGATGCCGTGCAGGACGGCCGCCGAGATGGCAACTGCCGTGGTCTGCATGAATATGCTGGCCATACCTTCGGCGTTATAGAGAAAGGCGTCGACCGCCGGGAACTTCAGCAGTTCCAGCCCGTTGAACTGCACCTGAGCCCACAGCACGTCGAGTGACGGCACCGACAGCTTCCAAAAGGCGACGTAGTCCGTGTAAAAGAGCCAGGTTTGATCAAAACCGCTGACCATACCCTTCGGAGCTGTGCCTCCAGCGGACCAGCCAGCCAACAGCCGCCAGGCCAGCGGCATTGCGCCGAAGCAGGTTGCCGCCGCAGCAAGGTACCGGCGGTTCACCATCGCAAACACGAAGAGGCCGCCCAGAATCGCTACGCCAAGGGTCCGAGTGGACGTCGCCAGCCAGGCCAACACGATCGCCGCAGCCCACCAACTCCAGAAAGAGTCCTTCGTTTGCCCGACCGCGCGATCAGCCGCCAGCACGGCTAGCAGAGTCAAGGCAGCGAAGAGAACGTCGCTGAGCAACAGATTCGTCCACAGGATGGTGTAGGGGTTTAGCGCAAAAATTGCCGCCAAGCCCAGGGCCTCTCTGCGGCTTGAGCCCAAGCGCCGCAGCACGCCCACGGAGGCGAGTACGAGCACGACGCCAAAGGCCAGGTTCATCGCCCAGGCCAAAGAGAGGTTGTCAGGAAAGGCTGGCTGGACGCGCCAAACCAAAGAGAGCAGCAGAGGATAGAGCGGCGGATATTTGGTTTGGGCGGGTGAATCCGGCAGATTGGGCAAGACTGCGCCGTCGCCCGCGGCTAGCGCCTTGGCAACCGAGAAATAGAGAGTGTCGTCGTGATACGCGCCGAACAGAGCAGGCGAATACTGCCAAGCGGCAACCAGAACATAGGCCGCGGCTAGAATCGCCAGGCCCAGTCCGAACGTGCGATTGGAAAGCCCTGTCGCTTCGCCTACGGGAAGCTTCGCGGCTGACACGACCCCTACTTCGCCTCGGCTTCCATCGGGGACGGCGAAATATCGAGTTCGTCATCCATTTCCGATCCGCCGAAGCCCCGAATCTTGCGGCCATACATGGCCAATTCGAAACGATCCTTCACGCCGGTCTTCTCGAAGATGTGCATCAGATGAACCTTCACGGTTCCCGTCGTAATCGACAGTCCTTCGGCAATCTGCTTGTTCTTCATACCGCGCATCACGAGGGTGAGAATCTCCTCTTCGCGAGGGGTCAACCTAGGCGTGGTGCGGCGATTGATGAAGCCGACGAACTGGTTCGAGATGGAGCTTTCGATCCAAATATTGCCCTTCGCCACGGTCCGCAGACAGTCGACAATGATCTGAATCGGCAGCGTCTTCTTGAGGATTCCCCTGGCGCCGACTTGCAGCGCGCGGAAGGACTCCACTTCAGAGATCTCGGCCGCCCACAGAATGGGCTCAGCCCCGGGCGTCCGGGTTTTGAGCTCAGCGATCGTCTGAAACACGGACTTCGTGCCAAAGGCCTTGTCGATTAGGCACACTGTCGGCGTATGATCGCCGATCAGGTCGAAAATGTCTTCCGGCTTCGGCACAGAGCCGAGAAACCGGAAATCTTCGACTTCTTCGAGACTCCGTCGCAATCCTTCGATCACGATCGGCTGCGTCTCGCACGCGCAGACTTCGATCATTGCGCTCTCCCCTTGTCGCAAACAGCGCTGGCCAGGTGGACGCCAGGCAGTCGTAAAACGCTCATCGAGGGGTAGTATCCTCGTGACGGCTGAGAACGGCCAATCATCGCTCGACCTTAGCTGGAGCTGCGAAATCCCCCTAAGGATTCGCCTAGCAAGCTGTGTTTTGACCCGTCGTCGGACCTATAAAAAGATTGAATGGAATCAACAGTTTCAGGATTCTTGCGAATCTCGGCTGACAATGAGGGCGATGGCTGTCCCCCGTTGCCGACTGCTCGTCTTTAGCGACCTCGACGGTACGCTTCTAGACAAAGAGACATATTCCTGGGCGCCTGCGGCGGGCGCGGTCCGGGCGCTGGCGGAGCGTGGAATACCACTCATTCTGTCCTCTAGTAAGACTTTCAGCGAGATCCGTAAGATCAGCTCGTCGCTCGGGAACGTGGCGCCGTTCATCTTCGAGAACGGTGCGGGCGCGGCGATTCCGCCTGGCGTCTTCCCCGCCCTGAAAGGCCTGGTCAAACGACAAGAATGGCGGATCAAGCTGTTTGGCGACGGTCGAGCCAAAGTGCTTAAGGTCTTACACCGCAGGCGAGAACTGGGGGCCCGGCTCGAAGGCTTCGATGATTGGACCGCGCAGGAAATTGCCGTGGTGACAGGACTCGACATGGAATCGGCGGCACGCGCCAAGGATCGGTTGGCGACCGAACCCTTCCTGTGGCGAGACGCCGAAGAGAAGTGGCCGGCCTTTGCCTCCGCCATCGAGCAGCAAGGACTCACGCTGGTTCGCGGAGGCCGCTTCTGGTGCGCGATGGGTCACTTCGATAAGGCGGATGCACTCCGCTGGTTGTATGCGCTTTACCGCGATCAGGATCCTGATGCGAAGTTCCTTGTCGTTGCGCTAGGCGACAGCCCCAACGACATCGGCATGCTCAAGGCGGCCGACATCGCAGTCCTTGTGAACTCAGCCGACGCCGATCGCATGGACATCAGCGAGCTTCCCGGCCTCCGCCGGACAACCGGCTTCGGTCCCAGCGGTTGGCAGGAAGCGATTACAGCGATTTTAGAGGAGCACGCTCCCGCATAGACCAAGGATATCGATGGGCGATTTTTACCAGAACGGAACCATTACGACGCTCCACAACCTCTCCCGCCGACCGCTGGAGGAGTTGGAACAGGAGTTACACGAGTTCGCCTCGAAACGGCCCATGGGCCTGGTCCTGCCGTCACTCTACTCCGAGCTAGAAGGCCCCGCGCTGAGCAACATTCTGGACGAGCTTTCGCACGCTTCCTATTTCGACGAGATCGTTATCGGCCTCGACCGCGCGAATAGAGAGCAATTTCGCCACGCGGTCCAGTATTTCGGAAGGCTTCCGCAGCGCCATCGGATTCTTTGGAACGACGGCCCGCGGTTACGTGAAGTTCAACAGCTGCTGCTCAATCACAAACTAGCACCCACGGAACCAGGCAAGGGCGCGAATGTCTGGTATTGCTTCGGCTACGTCCTGGCCTCGGCCAGGGCTTCGTCCGTCGCCTTGCACGACTGCGATATCGTCACCTACACCCGTGAGTTGCCGGCGCGGCTGATCTATCCGGTCGCCCACCCCAACTTCAACTATCGATTCTGCAAGGGCTACTATGCGCGCGTATCGTCCGGCAAGATCCACGGACGTGTCTGCCGCCTCTTAGTGACGCCGCTGATCCGGTCGCTGAAAGACGTCATCGGGGACAACAACTACCTCAGTTACCTCGACAGTTTTCGCTACCCGCTCGCTGGCGAGTTTTCGATGCGTACGGACGTTCTCGACGATTTGAGAATCCCTCAGGACTGGGGACTCGAGATTGGCGTGATCTCCGAACTGAGCCGTAACTATTCCGTTAACCGCATCTGCCAAGTCGACATCGCCGACAACTACGACCACAAACACCAGGCTCTCTCGGCCGAGGACGCGAGCCGGGGGTTGTCCAAGATGAGTCTCGATATCTGCAAGGCCGTCTTCCGCAAGCTGGCAACACAGGGAGTCGTCTTCTCTGAAGGTACGTTCAGAACGCTGAAGGCTTCGTACTACAGGAAAGCGCTGGACATGATGACGGCATACCACAACGATGCCGTCATCAATGGACTCAACTTCAGCCAACACGACGAAGAAGCCGCCGTCGAACTTTTCGCCGAGAACCTCATGGCCGCCGGAGCCAGTTTCTTGAATCACCCTATGGAGACTCCGTTCATCCCAAGTTGGAACCGCGTAATCAGCGCGGTTCCCGACATTCTCGAGCGGCTGCGCGTTGCGGTGGACGAGGATCGTAAGGAGTTTGCGCTCAACGGTTAGAAAGGGGATCGAACAGATGAGCCCGCGTTATTCCAATACCCCCCTTGACGATCGACTCCAGGCGCATCTGCGCTTTCTTTATCCGGAAGCCGAGGCTGCCGACCTCTCAGAGCAACTGATACAGACAATCGGGCTTGAGGGGTACCGCAATGGCGTTCAATCGCGGCGCAACAATTGGAATGAATCGGATGTGATTGCGATTACCTACGGAGACTCGATTCTCTCTCCAGCGGAGAAACCCCTGTCCGTGCTCACGCGGTTTCTGGGCGAGAGATTGACCGGCGTGCTCAGCAGCATCCACGTCTTGCCGTTCTACCCCTCGACCTCCGATGACGGATTTTCGGTCGTTGACTATCACGAGGTCGATCCGGAACTCGGCAGTTGGTCAGACATTATCTCGCTGGCGGGCCGCTTCAAGCTCATGGCCGATCTAGTGATCAACCACGCGTCCAGCAAGAGCGTCTGGTTCGAAAACTTCAAGGCGGGCGTCGAGCCAGGCAAGGACTACTTTGCGACGGGCGACCCCGAAGCCGATCTGTCGGCTGTGGTCCGTCCGCGCAGTTCGCCGCTATTGCAGAAGGTTGAGACGGCGGAGGGCACAAAGCACGTCTGGTGCACGTTTAGTTTTGATCAAATCGATCTCAACTTCAAAAATCCTCAGGTGCTGATCGAGGTTGTGAGGATTATCGCGCTCTACCTGCAGAAGGGCGTGAAACTGTTCCGCCTCGATGCAGTGGCGTTCTTGTGGAAGGAGCCCGGCACGAGCTGCCTGCACTTGCAACAGACGCACGAGATCATCAAGCTCCTGCGGACGTTAGTGGAGCATCGCGACCCCCAGGCCGTCCTCATCACGGAGACCAATGTTCCCAACCGGGAGAACTTGACCTACTTCGGCAACGCCAACGAGGCGCACATCATCTACAACTTTTCCCTGCCCCCGCTGCTGGTGCAGGCCTTGGTAAGCGGCACGAACCGCTACCTCAAGACCTGGATGATGAGCATGCCTCCGGCGCAACTGGGCACGGCTTACCTCAACTTCGTCGCTTCGCACGACGGGATCGGACTGCGGCCCACCGAGGGGTTGATGTCCGAAGAAGAGATTGAAGCCTTCATCCAAACGATGGAGCGTTTCGGCGGAAGGATCAGCACACGGCGAACCTCGGAGGGTACAGACAAACCCTACGAGATCAACATTTCCCTGTTCGACGCGCTCAAAGGGACGGTCGAGGGCGGGCCGGACGAATTCCAGGAAGATCGCTTCATTTGCGCGCACATCATCATGCTCGCCTTGGAGGGCATCCCGGCGTTCTACATTCATAGTCTCTTGGCGACGGAGAACGACGAGGAGAAGCTCAAGCTGGAGGGCCACAACCGAGCCATCAACCGGCGCCAGTGGGATTACGAAGAGATCAGTCGTCTGCTCGACAAGCCAGACTCCCACCATCGCCGCGTTTTCGCGGAGTTATGCCGTTTGATTCGAATTCGCCGGCGGCAACCGGCATTCCATCCCAACGCCACGCAGTACACCCTCCACCTGGGGCCGCATCTGTTCGCTTTTTGGCGCCAAAGCATCAATCGCGACCAGTCGATCTTTGCGATCCACAACATCACCAATGAGCCGCAAGAAGTCTCGTTCGACGAGATCAATCTCATTGGTACGGACGAGTGGGTCGACCTCATTCGAGGCAGCCGAGTCGAGGACCGCGGCGGCAAGATTACGCTAGCGCCTTATCAGTGCGCCTGGCTGACCAATCTCTTCTAGCCGCCGGGTTTGGCGTGGGCATAGATCCGGAAGAACGGGTCTTCGTAGACGGGGTGAAAACCGACTTCAGCGATGACGTCGGCCAGTTGTTCGTCGGCGGCAGGGCCGGATACAACCAGGTAGTTGGGCGTGTGCCGTCGCAGAACGTCGACCAAGCTTGCCCAAACCGTTGGTCGGGAAACGGAAAACGAGATGCACTGGAGTCGGCTAGGATCTTCGAAATAGGAAATCGCACAATTCCCGATACTGATCGCCGACTCATCCGGCTTCATCAGTCGTTTGAGTTCACGCATACTCGGGTAGAAGCGGTTTGCCTCTTCTAAATAGCCGTCCCGATCGAGTGCGCCGCTCAAGTAGCGAACCTGTGGCGGATTGACCTCGGAGACGAGAATCGGCGCCACGGCCGCCAACAAGCCCAGCGCCAGCCCCCAGGTAACCAATAACCGATTTGTCCGGCCGCTTTGGAGCCATAGCGCCGCAGCGCGTCCGCCGATCAACATCGCGACAACAAAGAATGGGGCAATTCCGTATCGCAGTACGCCCCACACCCAAACCCAGTAGGCGTAATAAAGCGCCAGATACAGCGCGATCGCCCAGGTAGCCGTCGACGTTCGCTTGCGCGTCAGCGGCCAGGCGATGACGAGGAAGGCCAAAAAAAGACCGCAGGGCGTCGTCATCGGCAACTCAATCACCTTGGAGCCTTCGAAATGAGCGATCCAAAGGTATGTCAGATAGGCCTGGGAACGAGGCACCTCGCTGCGGTCCGTCGCCCGATATTGGTAGGAAGCCGCGGATACATTGGCGGGATAGACGGGACTGCCCTTCAAGACGTAGGCCCTGGCATGCCAAAACGTGCCCGATAGCGCGAACGCGAGGGCCACGATCGCCGTCCACTTCCAGCGCCTTTCGCTGCTCCACAGATCCCAGATAATCAGCAAGGCAATCGGTATGCCGCCGAACAAAGCAATATGCTTCGTTCCAAAACTCAGCCCAAGAAATGTAGCGGCGAGAACCAGCCAGACTGGCGGCATTTTCTTGCGCGATTGCAAGACGCAATAGAGCGCCAGCATCTGGAACGAAGCCGTCGCCATGTCGTTCTTGATGGTCGAGCCGCTCCAGTGCGCAAAGGGCAAGCTCATCGCCCCCACCAAACCGATGACCCGTTCAAACCGCGTCAGGCCGACCGCTCGACCAATAGCAGAGACGGCCAGCAAACCCAGCAAGTAAAAGAGCGGTCCGGTGAGTTGCATCGCCGGCCATCCGCCCAAGCCAAGCGCCACGGTCAGCAATTCCTCATAAGACTGCGGGTAATACGAGTACGACGTCGAATGACCCACGCTGAACAGATTGCGGCCGGTGATCTCCACCGGCAAGCCAGGGAGCGGCGCGAGATAACCCGAGTCCAGGTAGTATTGCGCCGCCGGCACATGGTAGAAAGTCGCGTCCTGGGTGATTGTGGGGGTCACCGCCGCAAGAGCAAGAATGACCTCCAAAAAAGCGACGAAAACCACGGAAACGCCCACCAGGGGCAACCGGACTTCCGGCGTCTCTAACCAAGCGCGGTTGAGACTCGCCAGGCAAGCGCCGAGTTCGCGCACTCTCTTGTGAAACAAGACGAGCGGAACCAGCAGCAGGGCCGCAAACAGGGCTCTTCCGTAGAGGCCGGCCAGGCCGATGGGAATCAGCACGACGACCAGCAGACCGACACCTGCCCCGATGCTAAGCGCGAGTTCAGCCGAGGTCGAATCGTAGGAGACTCCCAAACGGTCCAGGACCGTTTTCCCCATAACGAAAAACGACACCGCCATCAAGCTGATCAGCACCAGGCCCCAAGGCGCGTAGACGGCGGTCAGCGCCAACGCGACTCCGGCCAAGACAACCGGCTCTCGCTTCCAGAGCCCAGTGGCCCGCACCTTGGAATACGCCCAGGCGGCGATGAGCAGCCCCGCCAGCAGTCCGCCCAACACAAATCGGAACCGCGGATCTCTCTCCGCGAAGTAATCGAAGTAGCCGCGAGTCGGCCCGACCATCAGAAAGGTGAACAGGCTAACCCAGCCTGCTAAGAGCCAACCGGTGACTTTCGCAGAGAAGCGGGGTTGGGCGGAGGATTCTCTATCGGCCGAGTCACGAGCCTCGATTCCTGTCGCCATGGGTTAGAGGGTAACGGCCCAGCTAGGGCGCGCTTTGGTCAATGCTATCACGCGCTACGGTCCGATCGAATCCGTCCCTATGGGATAATGGCCTGGTTCATGACACCGGCTGTCGCTGTCGCCAAGACGGCACGGGAGCGTTCTCTTGGACGCCCGACAATCGCCGCGATCTGCCGCCCCATAGCGGGCGGCGCGGTGGAGCCGGAGTTCGTCGCGGAAGAGATCCGCCGTCAAGGTTTTCCGCTTATTCCCGTCGCCGCTGAGTCGGCGGACCTATCTGCCGCGGATGTCCTCATCTTTCTCGGCAACGCCGCCTGGCGTCCTCAAATCATTCGACAATTACGCCAGACCCCCAAGGGGCAAAGGCCGTTCGTTGCGATTTGGCATTGGGAGCCGCTGCCTCCCTCTCGCGCAAGCGATCTGCCCCGCCCCAAGTTAGAGCTGCGCGAGATCGGCAAGATCGTTCTAAGAGATCCGCGCGCAACCGACCCTTACACCAATTTCTCTACCATTAGACGCCTGCACCAAGAGGGTATCGTCGACCTGCTGGCCGTCTCCACGCGCGGCCGTCAAGAATTCCTGCACGAGCAAGGGATCTTGAGCAGCTTCATCCCGTTGGGCTGCGGCCAACAACACGGAAGAGACCTGGGCCTGGAGCGCGATATCGGTGTGTTGTTTCTCGGTGACGTTCGTACGGCAAGGCGCCGCCGGGCGATCAACTTTCTGCGCGGGAGCGGCATCCAAGTTACCGTCGCAGGCAGTTGGGAAGATCCGCAATACTGGGGCGAGAATCGGACCAAGCTATTGAACCGAACCAAGATCCTGCTCAACGTTCCGCGAACCCCCGGCGACTACTCCGGCCTGCGGATGTTCTTGGGCGCCGCCAACGGCGCCGTGATCCTTTCCGAACCGCTTTATCGCCCCGAACCTTTCCTGCCGGGTCAGCACTACTTGGAGGCGGAGTTGGCCCAGATGCCGTTGATCGCAAGGAACTTGCTCCAGGATCACGCCCGCGGAACCGCAATCGCCGAGTCGGCGCGAGATCTGGCGACCCAAGTCGCCACGAGGAGCCATTCGGTCGCGAAGCTGCTCCAAGCCATCGAGGCTGCGAGGACAGGGTCTCAACCGTGAACGCGCTGGCTCAGCTCCAATTAGCGGAACGTCCAACCAAAGCGGACCTAGCTATCCCTATGGCCCGTCCATCGGTTGGCCCTGCGGAACTTGCAGCCGTCGGCAGGGTCTTCGAGAGCAACTGGCTTGGATCCGGACCGGTCGCCGACCGCTTCTCTATGAGGGTCGCCGAGGAAATTGGAGCATCGCACGTTGTCGCCGTCGACAGCGGCACCGCCGCACTGCATTCGGCCATGACTGCTCTGGGGCTGGGCGCCGGAGACGAGGTAATCGTCCCCTCGATGACCTTCGTCTCGACGATCCAGGCAATCGTTTCAGCCGGAGCCGTTCCTGTCTTCTGCGAAGTGCTCGCCGACACCATGAACATGGATGTCCGCGACGCCGCGAGTCGCGTCACCGCCAGGACACGCGCTCTACTGCCCGTGCACTACGGCGGCGAACCGTGCAACCTGGATAGCGTACTCGCCTTGGCCAAACACTACGGCCTCAAGGTCGTCGAAGACGCGGCTCATGCCTTTGGTTCCAGCTACAAGGGCCGGCCCATCGGCAGCCACGGTGACATCGTCTGCTTCAGTTTCGACCCCATCAAGAACATCACTTGCGGTCTCGGCGGCGCGGCGGCCACAAGCGATGACGAGATCGCCGGCCGGTTGCGAATTGCTACCAACGTCGGCATCGATCCCTTGTCGGTCAACCACGCGGGCTCAGGCCCCAAGCAATACGCCATCACTGGCGCCGGCCTGCGCTACCGCATGAGCGACGTTAACGCAGCGATTGGCCTCGTCCAGCTGGGACGCATGGCGGAGTTTCGTCGTCAGAAGCTAAGCGTCGTCGAACGCTACGACCGGGCATTTGCCGCTCTGCCCCAAGTCGCGTCGCTTCAACGGAACCTGGCCGAGACTTTTCCTTTTTCCTATGTCGTTCGCGTCCTCGACGACTCGCGAGACGAATTGCGCGAGTTCCTCTCCGAGCGAAGCATCGGCTCGGCCGTTCAGTTCTTTCCCAATCATCTGCAACCGTTCTTCGGCAAGTTCCACACGTCGCTGCCCCGAACCGAGCAGCTCTTTGGCGAAGTAGTGAATCTGCCGCTCTACGCAGGCATGACGGATCAAGAGGTCGACACCGTCATCGCCGCGGTGCAATCCTTCTTCGGCAGAGCCTCGCGAGCATGAGTCGGGTGCAACTGTTGATCCTCGGGGCCGGAAGATTCGCACAGGACGTCGCCGACTGGGCCGCGGAAATACCTGGCGTCACGCCCATCGGTTTCTACCAGGATGAGCGCCCCGACGGCCCCCATGCGCTTGACGGCTTGGCCATCTTCTCCGAAGCTCGGGCCCGAGAACAGCTCGCTTCCTGCCAAGTCATCTGCGCCGTCGGTTCTCCGAGACGCGACGCTTTTATTGAAAAAGTCGCGGCCTGGGACGCAGCGTTCGCCACACTCGTTCATCCCTCCGCGCGAGTTTCGCAAAAGGCTTCTCTTGGCCCCGGAACTCTTGTCAGCCCGATGGTCAACGTAGCGGCTCATGCTCGCGTCGGCTCGAACGTGATCTTGAACCGTGGGGCGTCGGTTGCTCATCACGTCGTGATCGAGGACTACGCCACGATCGGCCCGGGAGCGGTCATCGCCGGTTCGGCTTCGATCGGCCGCGGCGCTTTGATCGGGGCCGGCGCCGTGGTCAAAGACGGCATTCAGGTCGGCGCCGGCGCCACTGTCGGCATCGGCTCGGTCGCCGTCCGTGACGTGAAGAACGGCGTCACGGTGTTCGGCGTGCCCGCGCGACTCATCCCCGGCGACTGAAGCACTGCTACGATTTCTACTGAGTGCGTTTATCGATCGCAGCGGCATTGTTTTGTCTGGCTCTCTCCGTGGGCCCACTGCATGCTGCGGAGTTCCAAGTCGAGAACAGCTACGGCGCCGTAGCTGTTCGAATCTCTCTCGATGGCCAATTCCAGCTGCAAATGCGCAACGGTCGCCGCCTCGCCAGACAGCAAGACGTCAAGGTGACCCAGCTTGAGGAAACTGTTCGCATTGTCGCCGAGCCGTCCGACGGCTCCCCCGTGGACATCAGTCTCACTATCCCGTTCGGTTCCCCGATCGACATCCGCACCAAGGACGGCAAGATTTCGCTCGACGGCTATCCCGCGCGATTCACTGCCCAAACGGTCTCCGGGGAAATCTTCCTCAAGGCGCCCTGGGAGGCGACTCGACTGCGATACATTTCCGCTCGCGAGCCAAAGCAGGTCTTGCTGCCCGCGTCGCCTCGGTTTAAGACCTCCAACGAGAGAGAACTCGACGAGAAACGTTGGGTCCTCGAAGACCGATTCAAGGACGAGTACGTCACCTACGGCGCCGTACGGATCCGATCGCAGAAAACGGACAGACTCACTATCGAATCCATGCCGCTGCCTGCCGACGCGCCGGTGAAGATGCACTGGCAAGCGCTGTCCGTCTACAAC
This sequence comes from uncultured Acidobacteriota bacterium, assembly GCA_963805925.1. GTDB lineage: Bacteria > Acidobacteriota > Terriglobia > Bryobacterales > UBA6623 > CAMPKL01. The sequence continues at coordinate 161,361 of CAWDWB010000005.1, read as the reverse complement.
GAACTCATCAAGGCCGGTCCGAAGACCAGGCCTGTGCCGGCTCAATCGAACGGGCAACAACCGCCCGAGGTTAGCGCATCGGTGGCTCCAGAAGGAGAGACGGTTTTCTCCTCGGATGTGAGGCTGGTCAACCTGCAAGTTGCTGTTTTCGATCGGCAAGGCGCGCCGATCGCCGGCCTCGGGCCGCAAGACTTCCAGATCCGTGAGAACGGCGTGCTACAGGACATCTCTACCGTAGAGGCCGGAGACACGCCCTTCAATCTAGCGCTGCTTTTTGATCTCAGCTCCAGCACACAACGAAACCGCGACCAGATGAAGCAGGTGGCCGCCGGCTTCCTATCAGTGGCCCAGCCCAACGACAAGATAGCCGCCTACGTGCTCGCCAATAGCTGGTTTGGGGTTCTGTCGCGACTGACTACCGACCGGGACTTGCTGGCGCGGCGCATCGCCGACCTGCCCGATCTTTCCGGCGCCTCGCCGCTCTACGACGCCATGATCTTGGCCTATGACGAGGAACTGGCCAAACTCCCCAACGAGCGCAACGCCCTGGTCGTTATCAGCGACGGCCTAGACAATCGCCTTTACGGCATCGGACTGCCTTCAGTCGTTTCCTTCACGGACCTCAAACGCGCAGCGGCCAAGATGAATGCGCTGCTCTACCCCGTGTTCTTGGGTCCAAGCGAAGCAGACTTGAGTAAGGGCAGCCGGCCTTACGAGGCCTACATGCGTTTCAAAGATATGGCGGCCGAAGCCGGCGGCCGCGTTTTCTCGGCGGCTTCCCTTGAGGATTTCGACGCCGTCTATGGCCAAATCGCAACCGAACTCCGAGCCGTTTATAGCCTTTCTTATTACCCCAAGGACCAAGATTTTGACGGAGAATTCCGTCAGGTGGATGTGACGGTATCGAGGCAAGGCGCCACGACTCGAACGCGGCCGGGATATACGGCCTGGTAGGCCGACTGTTGCGGAGTCTCTTGCAACTCCTCGCGCACTGTCTTGATCTTGCGGCTCAGCGCCTCGCGTAAGCGCTGCGGCATCCTGCCGTAACGATTCTCGTTGTTCTTCACCATGCGATCGGTTGTGAGCAGGGCGTCGAGCCCTTTTTCTCGCTGTTTCGCATCGAGATACATCGAGGCCAACTCCAATCGCAATACATAGTTTCTCGGGAACTGCTTGATCAACCCTTCCAGCACCTTTGCTGCGTCTAGCGGCCGCCGCTCCCTTCGATAGAGCAGAGCCAACAGCACCTTCGCCTCAGTCTGCAATTTGTCGCCGTCATCGGCCACGCGCTCAACCCAAGCGCGGCCTTTCTCCTTACTGCCGTGGATTCCGCCGAATGCCACCAACGCGCGTACCGCCCAAGGCAAGCTGCCGACCACATATTCTTGCACCCCGGCCACAAGATACGCGTCAACGTACTGCGGATCGATCTCGCGCAGTTCGTCGCTGTACTTCCGCGCCTTGTTCCCCGCCCGCAGGGCCCCGATATACGACTTGTCGACCATGAAAAGGTAATTGGCCTCCAATGCGTAGTTCTGGGACAACACGAACAGCGCCGATTTGTCCTTCGGATTCTTCGCCAGGACTGCCTCAGCTAGCCGGCGAGCCTCGGCCAATGCTCCCAAGAAGCGCTTCTTCACTTCCGGATCGGGCTTTGGTTTTTCTTGGATCAGAAACTGGTTGTCGCCCCGGAAGGCGCTGGTCTCCAACATGCCGAGACGATTGAGTTCCTGGTATAGAATCGTCGTGGCGATCCGATTCCACACCTCGCCGCTGGGTTGACTCGCGGCCATCGCCGCATAATAATCGCGGATTGCTTCGTCGTATTCCAAATTGAAGTAGTGATCGTCGGCCTCGGTGACCAGCGTTTGGGCATTCTGCGCCATAGACGCTTGCGCCAAGGCCAGCAGCGCCGCGAAAGCGAACAAACATTCGCGAATCGACTTCACCAATTTCCTTAGACGCGGCCTATCTAGAAACGATTACCTCGCGAATGCTGTCGCGGGTCAAGAAGAACTTGATGGAGTCGAAGTCTTCGAACAAGCGCTCCAAGCTCCTGTTGTTGAAGGTATTCGGCAGCGTACGCATGTCGCGCGGTTGCAGCACCAACTCATCCGAGCCGTCAATACGATAACGGCACGACGGCACGGACTCGCCGCGACCCTGTGTGTGGAAGAACGTCAGCATCGCCCCGCCCGGCCTCAGGACTTCTCCCAATCGCGGAACAGCGAGGTAAACCGTGTCGGAATCGAGGAACTCCAAGCAGTCCCACGCAAGAACGGCATCGAACTGATTGCGAGGGAAGTTCAAAAAGTCGTCGACGAAATCCCTGGCAGCGGCGACATCCATAGCCGCTTCCGGATTCTCACGCTTATGCTGATCGTACTGTCCGAGCAAATCGACGGCGTGGACCGTGCCGCCGAATTCGCTCAGCACGCCCAGATTGGCCTGGCTGAGGCCGCCTAGGTCGAGGATGTCGAGCCGGCCGCGGTCCGGCAAGACGTTGAAGAAATGCTTGAGTCCGTTGCTCTTGCGGCTCGTCGACGGAAGCTCGCGCGCCGAATCGACGATTCGCGGCGGAGCGCCCCGCGATTCCACTGCATTGGCGAGAATCTTACGAAAAAAATCGAACACGTCCAGCCATCCGCCCCGGAGAGTCCGTCCGTATCAGCCGGACTAATTCTTGACGGGCGCGCCAGCCTTCGCTGCATTAGCCTCGGGCGACTTTTCGGCCACGGGAGGTTTCGCAACTGGAGGCGTGGACGCAACCGCCTTCGGAGCGGGCGGCTCCGGTTTGACGATGTCGACGCTGCCCCGGAAGACCGCGCCGTCCTCAATCACAATTCTCGCTGCAGAAAGATCGCCGTTGAGAGAGCCGGTCTTTCGGATGTCAATGCGGTCTCCCGCCTTGACGTTGCCGGTGACCTTACCTTCGATGACAATATCCTTGGCGAACACGTCGGCATCCACGTCACCGTTGGGACCGATCGTCAAACTATTCTGTTCCAGCCGGATCGTTCCCTCGATCTGACCGTCAATGTACAGATCTTCGGTTCCCGTAATGGTCCCCTTGATCTTGAGTGATTTGCCGATACTGGCCTGACCACGGCTAGCGCTGGGGCCGGCCGACGAAACGGGCGTCGTCGTCGGTCTAGCAACCGGACGTGCGGGGGCTGGCTCCTGGCTTCTGGGAGCCGGCGCTGGAGTTGGAGTTGCTTCGTCTTTACGTCCCCACATAGGTCCTCGCTATAGTCGGAAAAGAGTTACTAGTATAACCGCCGCCGCCAGAGAAACGACAATGCCGAAGCACCCTCTACTTACGCTCAAGTCATCTACCGTGTTCCAAACAAAGTGGTTCAAGCTCGAAGAGGACCAAGTTCAGAAGAGGGCCGACGGCACTGACTTCACCTACACCTACCTCTCCGTGGCCCCTTCCGTCATGGTCGTCGCCGTCGATAGCGACGGCAGCATCGTCATCGTTCGCCAATACCGCTATCCCACGCGCCGCTACTCCTACGAATTGCCCGGGGGCGGATCCGGCGGTGAATCGCCCCAATCGGCCGCTCTTCGCGAACTGGAGGAAGAAACCGGCTACCGCGCCGCCGCAATCGAGAAGCTTGGCGAGTTTGTGACCTACTGCGGGCTCGCCGACGAGATTTGCCACGTCTTCCTAGCGACGGATCTGACGCCGGGCGAGCAGAAACTCGACAAATCTGAAGACATCACCGTCCACACGGTCTCCTACCCGGAGCTGCTGGAGATGATCTCCGACGGCATGTTCTGCGACGGGATGGGACTGGCGGCCCTGCATCTGGCGCGCGCCCGGCTCGATCTCGCCGCAGTCCGCTAGCTACTTGGCGATGCCGCCTTCGGTCATCTTCCGAGGATTCAGCAGGCGTTCAAGCTCTTCAGCGCCGAGGTCCGTCATTTCCGCCGCGACTTCCTTGAGTTTGCGGCGCGAGGCATAGGCCTTCTTCGCAATCGCCGCCCCTTTCTCGTAGCCGATGACCGGATTCAGAGCCGTGACGAGGATCGGATTCTTCTCCACCAGATCGGCGACGTGCTCCTCATTCGGCGTGAAGCCCTCTATGGCCTTATCCGCCAGCAGACGACTTACATTGCCCAGTAACCGTGCGCTTTCCAATAGGTTATGCGCCACAACTGGAAGCATTACATTCAACTGAAAATTGCCTGACTGACCGCCGATGGTTATCGTCACATCGTTGCCGATCACCTGCGCGCACACCATGCAAGCAGCCTCCGGTATGACCGGATTGACCTTGCCCGGCATGATGCTCGAACCAGGCTGCAGACTCGGCAGCGCGATCTCTGCCAGGCCCGCCTGCGGACCACTATTCATCCAGCGCAGGTCATTCGATATCTTCATCATCGAGACGGCAACCGTCTTCATCTGGCCGCTCAGTTCGACGGCGGCATCCTGCGTGGAGAGGCTGACGAAATAGTTCTTGCTGGTCGTGAAGTGAAAGCGCGTCCGATCCGCCAAACGGGCCGCAACCCGCGAGCCAAACTCGCTGTGGGCATTGACGCCCGTGCCGATCGCGGTACCGCCCAATGCCAGCGCGCCCAGCCGGGGCAGAACGCTCTTGATTCGATCCACGCCTTGTTCCATCTGCGACGCCCAACCGCCGAGTTCTTGACTCATTCGGATCGGCAGCGCATCCATCAGATGGGTGCGCCCGGTCTTGATCACCTTGTCGACTTCTTTGGCCTTGTTCTCAATCGTCTGACGCAGATGGTCGAGGCCCGGCAATAGGGTCTCGGTCACCTCTAGGCAGGCCGCCACGTGCAGCGCGGTCGGGATCACGTCATTCGACGATTGCCCCATGTTCACGTGGTCGTTGGGGTGAACGGGGCTACCCAGACGCAGTGTCGCCAGCGTCGCGATCACCTCGTTGGCATTCATGTTGGTCGAAGTTCCCGACCCAGTCTGATAGATGTCCAGCGGGAAGTGCGCGTCATGCGCACCTTGCTCCACCTCTTTGGCCGCGGACTGGATCGCCTCGGCCATCTTGCTGTCGAGATAGCCGAGTTCCTTGTTGACATACGCGGCCGCGCCTTTGACCAGGCCCAGTGCGCGAATGAAGCTGCGTGAAAAGCGTACGCCGCTGATCGGGAAGTTCTCGACCGCGCGTTGGGTCTGGGCGGCATAGAGCGCGTCCTTCGGGACACGCACCTCGCCCATGGAATCGTGTTCAATGCGAAAGGTTTCGTCGGCCATAAACCCCTAGGTTAGCTCAGGCCGCGATCCTGAATGGAGCGCCGACTAACGGTTCAGCTCTCGCTCGATTGCCTGGAGTTCCCGAGCCAATTCCTCGGCCTGTCGACGCAGCGTGGACAACCGGTCCGCCACATCTCGCATACTCCGGCCCGCCGAGTCGGAAACCGTCGGCGGCGGCTGTGTCTGCGGTTCGCCCGATTCGGTCACCTGCGGCGACGGCGGGGTATTGGAACCCGCCCCCAGACGGAACAGGGCGCGCTCGAAGGTGTCCTCGTAGATCAGCCGGTTGCCCATCGCCAAGACGACCTTCTTCAACTGCGGCATCTTGGCCGATTCAGCCTGAATGTAGATCGACTCGACGTAAAGAAACGCATCGCCTACCGGCAACGCCAAGATGTCGCCCCGCAGCACGCGCGAACCTTGCTGATTCCACAGCGTGAGGTCCTTGGCGATGTTCTGATCCTGATTGATTCGCGACTCGATCTGGTTGGGGCCAAACACGAGCTGCTGCTTCGAGAGCTGGAAATACACCAGCTCGCCTAGCTTGTCGCCGTCGCAGCGGGCCGCCATCCAGCCGATCAAGTTATCCTTGCCGCGAGGCGTGAACGGCAGCATCAAGATAAACTCGGGCTCCGTCTCGCCAGGCAATGTCGCCACGATGTAGGTCGGCGTCATCGGAGCGGCGCTTCCCGACTGGCCGGCCAAGCTCTGCCCCACATCCCACAGATCTTCCTTGTTATAGAAGACCTCGGGATCCTTCATATGAAAACTCCGGTAGAGTTCGGCCTGGATGCTGAACATCGCCAACGGGTAACGCACATGCGCCCGCAAGTCCGCCGGCATTTCGCTGCGGTTCGTAAACAGATTCGGAAACTCCGCCGCATAGGCTTGGATAATTGGGTCAGCCTCGTCAAAGACGTACAACTTCGTCTCGCCGTTATACGCGTCGATAGTGGCTTTGACCGAGTTGCGGATGTAGTTGAATCCGCCTCGCGTCATCGCCGAGTAGGGATGTGACGCCGATGTCGTATAACCGTCGACGATCCACACCAAACTGCCGTCGTTGGTGATTACGAGATACGGATCCGGATCCCACTGCACGAAGCTAGCCAGGTGCCGCAATCGAGCGCCGACGTTGCGGTAGATCATCATCCGGCTGTTATCGTTCGTTTGGCCAGTGAGCAAAATATTGATGTCGCCCTCGGTCAGCGCCGCGGCCAGCCGCATTGGCAGCGAATGGATTGGGAAGCCGCCGGTGCCTTGATAGTTCGAGGTAATGTTCCCTTCCCCCGAATCGTCCGCCGGGTAGTCGAATTCCTTTTGATCGGTGTCCACGAACACCGGCTCGTGGGTCACCTCGCCGTAGTAGATCGCCGGGCGATCCAGGCGAATATCCGGCGTGCGAACGTCCGGCGGCGCATCTTGGATCAACAAAACCGGAAGACCGTCCTCCGTTGTTCGATTCACCTCGCTCATCACCACGCCGTAACCGTGCGTATAGCTCAGATGAGAGTTGATCCAGCTCGCTTGGGCATCCTGCGTCAGACGGTTGATATTCAGTTCCCTCGGCGACAACAAAACTTGTTTGATTCTGCCGTCAATCGTATAGCGATCAATATCGATGTCCGCGAATTCGTAGTACGGCCTGAGGCTCTGAATTTGCGTGATCGTTTCTTTGAACGCTCCCGTATCCCAGAGACGGATGTTGTCGATCAACGTCGCGTGGGCCTTCACGTCAATGCCGTCGTCATCGGCGGCAAAAGGCCTCTCCGTTCCGCGATTCAAGCCGTAAGCGGACACCGTCGCGTCGAGATGGCGTTGGATGTAGGGCGTCTCAATCGTCAATTCATTCGGACGCACATAGCCAGAACGCACCAGACCCGGTACTGCCGTCGTCAAGATGAACGCACTAGCTACGCCGATCGCGGCGTATTTGAAACGCTTGGTCCAGACCAGCGGGATAGCGGCAAGCAGCGCGAGAACAGTCAGGTAGCGCAGCGGCAAGGCCACCTTCTCGTCAACCCAATCCATGCCGGTCATGAAATTGTGTGCGTTCAGCAGCAGATCATACTGGCCCAGGAAATAGCCGATCGCGCCTGCAGCCAAAACAATCACCGCGATGACCCGCAAAAAGCCGGCACGGCTGGCGCCGCGCAGCAGCAGCGGCGTCGGGCCCGGGTCGAACTCTTCCATCTTGCCGCCGGCGGCCGTGAATTGCCGGATGCGATCAAACAACTGCCAGCCCCGTGCCGAAGCCCAGAAGACCACGGCGGCGAACAGGCTGGAGACCAGCACAAACTGCAATAGCTGCTTGTACAGCGGCAGGTCGAAGAAATAGAACGAGATGTCGTGTCCGAAGACCGGGTCCTGCCATGTCGACGTTCCCGCGGCGGTGTCGAGCGAACCCACATAGGTGATCAGCACCGTGGAATCGACGCCGGAACCGATGAAGGCGATGCTGACCACCGCAAGTCCGGCCAGGATCAACCGTGAATACAAACGGTATTCGCTGCTGGGAACGCCGGCAAACTGCATGCCGCGCCGATAGGCCCAAGCGAGCAGAAACCATGCGAGCACTGATGCGAATAGGCTCGGCAACACCTGGAAGCCGAGCATCCGGAACCATGTGTCGGTTTGGCCCATCTCCCGCCACCACTGGTACTCAATCAGGAACTCAGCGATCGTTCGCGAGCCCAGCAGCAGCACAAACAGCAGAGCGGCGATAACGATGTTTCTAATTTGGCGTGGTTCCATGGGCGCCCCTTATTGTGCCTCATTGCGGGATTCGGCCTAGCGTGGCGCCGTACAATGCCATCATCTTCAGGACTAACACATGAGATTTACCGCCCTCCTCTGCGTCTCCATTCTTGGCTTATCCTTCGGGCTGCAGGCCCAGGACCACGCCGGCCACGGCAACGCCACGCCGGCAGGGAGCGACCTCCCGACGAACTTCAGCGAGCCGATGCCGCTCTATACCAAGGCGCTGGGGACCTTCACCCGTCCGATTTCGTCAACCAACGCCGAGGCGCAGGCCTACTTCAACCAAGCCTTCCAAATGATGTACGCCTTCGCCAAGCTTGACGCCGCACGCTCGTTTCGTGAGTCCTGGAAGCGCGATCCCGATTGCGCCATCTGCTACTGGGGCGAGGCCTGGGCTTGGGGCTCTTATCTCAACGGCCCGATGACAGAGAGCGAGGCGCCGCACGCATACGAAGCTGAACAAAAGGCCTTGGCGCTGGCCCCGAGTCACGCCAACGAGATCGAAAAAGGCTTCATTGAAGCCATGTCCGTTCGTTACGTCGAGCACTTCGACCCCGAAAAGCAGCCGCGAACAAGACGAAGCCTACGCAGAAGCGATGCGCAAGCTGCACGAACGATTTCCGGACGATCTCGACGCCGCCACACTCTACGCCGAGGCCCTATTCCTGCTCGAACCCCGGCGTGGGACACGCGACATCAACGACCCGAACGTCCAAAGGCTCCACAAACAGTTAGAAGAGATTCTGTCCGTCGACATCAAGCATCCCGGCGCCTGCCATCTCTACATACACGCCACCGAATCCACCATCGAGCCCGGCAAGGCCGAAGCCTGCGCCGAGTTCATCGGCAGTTCCATCCCCGGCGCCAGCCACATCAACCACATGCCCTCGCACACCTGGAATGAGATCGGTCGCTGGGGTGATTCCGTACGCGCCAACTTGCAAGCGTGGCACTCGGATCTCAAGTCGGAAGTCGGCGAGGGGTTCGCCATCTACCCGTCTCACAACCTGCACATGCTACTTTTCGCGGCTTCGATGGACGGTCAAGGCGCCATCGCCATGCAAGCCGGCAGGGATTACGAGCGCCTGACCGGCGACCCGATGTACCGCCTGCTCACGCTGGTCCGCTTCGGGCGATTCACCGAGATCCTCGATGACCACGCGCGCCCGTCCGGCGCCATCCAGGCCGGCATCTGGGACTTCGCCAAGGGCTACGCCGAGCTCCGTAAAGGCGACCCCGGCTTCGCACCGACCTATTTGGCTCACGTCGAGAAAGCCATGGAATCCGACGAGCAGTTCCGCAACCACTCGGCTAACGGCCTCCTCGGCGTACTCGCCGCGATTCTCGAAGGAGAGATCGACCGTCACAATGGGCGTATCGACGAGGGCATCGCGGCGCTGCGAAAGGCCGTCGAGCGAGACGACGCCCTGGTCTACGACGAGCCCGAGCCTTTGCCGTTCGACGCCCGTCATTGGCTCGGCGCCGCCCTTCTTGAGGCCAAACGATACGACGAAGCCGAGCAAGTCTACAAACTGGAGTTGGTCGACCATCCGCACAACGGTTGGTCGTTATACGGCTTGCAGCAAGCCCTCGCAGCTCAAGGCAAGCAGGACTCTGCCGTCAACGCCGACTTCGAAGCCAGCTGGGCGCGCTCCGACACTTGGATTCGCGGATCGCGGTTCTAGCAGTCGCCTCGTCGGCGGATCCCTAGGACTCGGAGGGCTCCGGCGCTCGCCAAACGACGCGGCCGCAGTACACCGTTGCGGCGGCGCCGCCCCGGAAAGCCTTTCCATAGAAGGGAGAATTACGGCTAATCGAATGTGTCCCTTCCGGCGTGAACGTCCATTTCCGTTCCAAGTCGAGCAGGGTCAGGTTAGCCACGGCGCCTTTCTCGATGCGCCCCATTTCCTTGCGGCGCAGCACGTCGGCCGGTCCGGTCGTGAACAATTCCACCAGTCGCATTGCCGGGAATCCCGCTCCGTGGACAAGACCTTCGATCGCCAGCCCGACTGCGGTCTCCAGCCCGGTAATGCCGAACGGGCAGCTCTCGAACTCCTGCATCTTAACGTTGCCGGTATGCGGCGAGTGGTCGCTGACAATGGCGTCGATCGTTCCGTCCCGCAGCCCTGCAATCAAGGCCTGCGCGTCCGATGCCTCTCGCAGCGGCGGCTGGACCTTGTAGTTGCTGTCGTATCCCGGCACATCGTCAGCGGTCAGCACAAATTGATGTGCCGCCACCTCGGCCGTCACCGGCTTGCCTTCCGCCTTGGCTCGCCGAATCATGGCCACCGCTGCTGCGCTCGACAGGTGCGCGGCATGGAACCGGGCCCCCGTTTCGCCGCTCAGAATGATGTCCCGGGCGACGATCGTCTCTTCCGCGCTGCCGGGGATACCCGTCAAGCCCAGTCGCGTGCTCAACAAACCGTCGTGGACCGAGCCGTCCGCCGCTAGGGTCACGTCCTCGCAATGTTCGATCACCGTCAGGTCAAACGAAGCCGCATAGCGCATCGCGCGGCGCATCAGCGCGGCGCTCATCACCGTGTTGTCGCCGTCGCCCACAGCTATAGCCCCTGCCGCCTTCATCGAACCAATCTCGGCCAGTTGCTCGCCTTCGGTCCCTTGCGTGATCGCCCCAATAGGCAATACGGTCGCGTAAGACTGCCGAGCCGCACGATCCACTAGAAAGCTCGTCACTGTCGCTGAATCGTTGACCGGCTGCGTCTGCGGCAACGTGCAAACGACCGTGAAGCCCCCGGCGGCCGCTGCCTTAGCCCCGCTCTCGATCGTCTCGGCATGCTCCAAGCCAGGCTCGCGCAAGCGCGCCCGCAGGTCGATGAAGCCGGGCGCTACGATCAACCCCTGGGCATCGAAAACTTCGGCGTCGTCGGCCTCGATGTTGGGCCCGACGCTCTCGATATACCCCTCATCGATGAGAATGTCGCTGATCTCGTCCAACTTCGACGCAGGGTCAATCACCCGGCCATTGCGTATGAGTAATCGCGCCATGCCAGCTAGACCTTCGGAGGCCACTCCGAGCCGCAAGCCCTTTCCAGAACCGCCATGCGCGCCGAGAGCCCGTTCTGCACTTGATTCAAAATCACCGAACTCTTCGAGTCGGCCACCTCGGAAGACAGTTCCCTGCCTCGATTAATCGGCCCCGGGTGCATCACCAACACGTCCGGCTTCGCCAACTGCAAATGGTCGATTGACAACCCAAAAAACTGGAAGTACTCGTTCTTGGGGAAGATCGGCGCCTTCTGCCTCTCCAACTGGACTCTTAACATCATCACCACGTCCGCATCCGCGACCGCTTCGTTCATGTTGTTGGTGAGCGTGATGCCCGGAACCATATCCTTCAAGCTCGACGACAGCATCGTCGCCGGGCCGCACAGAACGATGTCCACGCCGAACTTAGAAAGCAGATGCACGTTCGAGCGCGCCACGCGCGAATGCATGATGTCTCCGATGATCGCGACCCGCAGCCCCTCTAGCGACTCCTTGCGCTCCAGAATGGTCATCGCATCCAGTAACGCCTGAGTCGGATGCTCGTGCCTGCCGTCGCCGGCATTGATGATCGGCGTGGGCAGGAATCGCGACAAGAAGTGCGGCGCGCCTGACGCGGCATGGCGCATCACGATCGCATCCGGCTGCATCGCCGCCAAAGTGTTCAGCGTGTCGACCAGCGACTCGCCCTTGGACAAACTCGATCCCTGCGCTTCGATCGAAACCGTGTGGGCCCCCAAGCGCTTGGCCGCAATCTCAAAACTCGTCCGAGTCCGGGTCGACGCTTCGAAGAACAGATTGACGATCGTCTTGCCTGATAAGAACTCTCGGAGGTGGTCCCGCCGGTCGATCTGCAACCGTTTGTAATGGGCCGCCCGCCTGAGCAGAAGTTCAATCTCGGGCCGCTCCAGCTTCTCGATGCCCAGCAGGCTGCGGGCCGACGGGGAACTGAGATTGCCGGCCGTATTGAGGGCCGGAGCTTCTACTGGGGTCTGCGGGGCAGGAGCGCCGCTATCGAGAGAACCGTCGGTCACAGATCACCGTTAGGATAGCCCAATCCCGTATGGGATTCCGCCTTCGTGAAGCTTGCGGTATCTTAGAATTTGGTTCTTAGGCGGGTGACCGCCCTAGGAGGGAGTGCGCCTTTATGCTGATGATGAATTCCGAGCCCGCCCGCGACCTGGACCCCCAGGAGACTCAGGAGTGGCTAGAAGCTCTCGACCTGATCACCGAGGAGGCCGGCCCGGAGCGCGTCGATTACATCATCCAGCAACTTATCGACCGCGCCAGGGAGAACGGCGCACCCATCACCCAGGCCCTCACGACCCCTTATATCAATACGATTCCTGTCGATAGCGAAGTCCCCTACCCCGGCGACCGCGAACTCGAACGGGCGATCAAGGGCATCATTCGCTGGAACGCCATGGCCATGGTTGTTCGCGCCAACAAGCACGATCCTGGCATTGGCGGACATATCTCCACCTACCAATCCTTGGCCACGCTGGTCGAAGTCGGCTACAACCACTTCTTCCGCGCCAAGATCGATGATCAGCCCGGCGACTTCGTGTACTTCCAGGGCCATGCCTCTCCCGGTATGTACGCCCGCGCCTATCTCGAAGGCCGCCTGACCGACGCCCACCTCGAAAACTTCCGCCACGAACTGCGCGACCAACCTGGACTGTCGTCCTATCCGCATCCCTGGCTGATGCCCGATTTCTGGCAGTTTCCGACGGTGTCGATGGGCTTGGGTCCGATTAACTCGATCTATCACGCCCGCTTCATGCGCTACCTAGAGCATCGCGGCCTGATCCCCGAGACCGACCGCAAGATCTGGGCCTACGTCGGCGACGGCGAAACCGATGAACCGGAAACACTGGGCGCCCTGACCCTGGCCTCCCGCGAACGTCTCGACAACCTCGTCTGGGTCGTCAACTGCAATCTGCAGCGTCTCGACGGCCCCGTACGCGGCAACGGCAAGATCATCCAAGAACTCGAAGGAGCCTTCCGCGGCGCCGGCTGGAACGTCATCAAGGTCCTCTGGAGTTCCGACTGGGACGATTTGCTGGCTCGCGATCAGAGCGGCCTCTTGCATCAGCGCATGGAAGAATGCGTCGACGGCGAGTACCAACGCTTCAAGGGCCTCGGCGGCGCCACGGTTCGCAAAGAATTCTTCGGCAAGTACCCGGAGTTGCTTAAGCTCGTCGAGCACATGTCCGACGAAGAGATCGGACGCCTCAAACGCGGCGGCCACGATCCCAAGAAGATCTACAACGCCTACCTGCAGGCAACAACGCACAAAGACGGTCCGACCGTCATCCTGGCTAAAACGGTGAAAGGTTATGGCCTCGGCGAAGCAGGCGAAGGTAAGAACATCACCCACAATCAGAAGAAGTTGAACGAGCAAGAGCTCGAGTACTTCCGCAAACGCCTCGATCTGCCCGTCCCCGATACCACCCTCAAGGCGATTTCCTTTTACCGGCCCAAGAAGACCGCGCCGGAGATGAAATACCTGCACGAACGTAGGAAAGCGTTAGGCGGTTACCTTCCCGAGCGCAAGCCCGGCAAGATCGACATCAAGGCTCCCGCCCTCGCTAACTTCAACGACTCTCTCGAAGGTTCCAAGGGCCGTGAAGTCTCCACCACCATGGCCTTCGTGGGCATCCTCAAGCAGCTCATAACCGATAAAGCGATCGGCAAATACATCGTCCCGATCATTCCCGATGAAGCGCGTACCTTTGGCATGGAGTCCCTGTTCCGCAGCTACGGCATCTACGCCAGCCGAGGACAGCTCTACAAACCGGTCGACTCCGAAATGCTTCTCTACTACAAGGAAGCCAAAGACGGACAGATCCTCGAAGAGGGCATCACCGAAGCAGGCTCCATGGCCTCCTTCACTGCAGCCGGCACGGCTTACGCCAATTACCACGTGCCGATGATGCCGTTCTTCATCTACTACTCGATGTTCGGCTTCCAGCGCATCGGCGATCAGATCTGGGCATTCGCCGATTCGCGCGGCAAGGGCTTCCTGTGCGGCGGAACCGCCGGTCGAACCACCTTGAACGGAGAGGGCCTGCAGCACCAGGACGGACATTCTCTCGTCCACGCCTCCACTGTCCCCAACTGCAAAGCCTACGACCCGGCCTACTCCTATGAAATCGCCGTCATTATTCAAGACGGTATCCGCCGCATGTACCAAGAAGGTGAAGACATCTTCTACTACCTCACCCTCGAGAACGATAACTATGAGCATCCGCCGATGCCCAAGGGCGCCGAAGAAGGCATCCGCCGCGGAATCTACCAACTGGCCAAACCCGCCAAGGGCAAGCCGGACGTCCATCTGTGGGGCAGCGGCGCCATCCTAGGCGAAGCTCTCAAAGCGCAGAAGATCCTCGCCGAGAAGTACAACGTCGCTTCCGATGTCTACAGCGTCACCAGCTACGGCGAGTTGCGCCGCGACGCCATTGCGACCGACCGCTGGAACCGTCTGCACCCGACGTCGGCGGAGAAGACGTGCTACGTCGCCTCGCAGTTCGCCGGCGACGATCTGCCGATCATTGCCGCCAGCGACTACATGAGAACACTGCCGGATTCGTTAGCGCCCTGGATGAACGGCCGCATGACGACCCTCGGCACCGACGGTTTCGGCCGCAGCGAAGATCGGGCGCACTTGCGCAGCTTCTTCGAAGTCAGCGCCGAAGCGATCGCCGCCGCCGCGCTGTCCAAGCTCGCCCGAACCGGCAAGTTCGACAAGAAGAAGATCAAGAAGGCCTTCGACGACTTGGGAATCAATCCTGAGGCGCCCAACCCGGCGACCGCCTAGGACAAACCATGTCCCCAACATGCACGCTGCGCATCGCTGTCTTCGCGGCGGCTTTGCTGCTCTGCTCAGCCTGTAACTCGGGAAGCACAACCGAGGTCGGGGAGGGCCCCTCCGGTCTCAACCCCTCGCATACAACGACTACCATCGGCTTGCCTGACGGGGCCGAGATCAAGGCCGAGCTAGCCCTCACCCGCGACGCCCAAACCCAGGGCATGATGTTCCGTCCCAATCTGCGGCCTGACGAGGGCATGCTGTTCCCCTTCGGAGAGATGGCGCCGCGCGCCTTTTGGATGTTCCAGACGCTCGTCCCGCTGGACATCATCTGGCTCGATGACAGTAAACGAATCGTCGAAATCTCCGCCGACTCGCCGCCCTGCCGCACCGCACCGGACGACTGCCCGACTTACGGAGGCGGCGCTGATTCCACCTACGTGCTGGAGCTAGCCGCGGGCCAGGCGGCCGCTCACAACCTCACCATCGGCTCGCAACTCAAGTTTTAGGCGCCTCTCAGCACGGGCGTCCCGATGCCAACGACTTGCTCCACAATATCCGTCGCCCGCAAGCGCTGCGCCAAAGAGAACACAAACCGAGCGGCATAGGCAGGCTCTCGCAGTCTTTCGACCCGCATCTCGGGTCTTGCGGATGTTGCGTCCGCTATCCAACTGCAACGCAATTGGAAAGAACCACTCCGTCAACAAACCGAACTTGGCCACTGCATCATCGGGTTTGTGCGGAATCTCCGCTATCGACAGCTGCTCCCCAGTCAACGTGACATTCGTGCGCCGCTCCATCGAAGCCCAGTACGAATAGAGCTCGGCCATCTGCCGCAAGCCCCGGCGGCTATGAACTTGCCCGTTGAACGGCCTCAGACGTAGCAGAACTGTTCACCCTGAGCCAACGGCATCTACCCTAACAAGGAACGCAGCGTATCAAGCATTCCGCATCCGACCTAGCCCCGGGCGAGTCATTTCGCGTACGCTCCGAGGTGATGGATCCCCGCGAGCTCCAAACCCTACTTGAAAAAGTGCGAGACGGCGCCGTCTCGCCTGACGATGCAGTCAAGCGCCTCGAACACATGCCTTTCGAGGACCTCGGCTTCGCCAAAGTCGACCACCACCGCGCCCTCAGGCACGGCATGCCCGAAGTCATCCTCGGCAAGGGCAAGACGGTCGACGAGGTTCGCGATATCTCCCAGAAGCTGCTCGAACGCTCCGGCAACCTGCTCATTACCCGAGCCGACTCCGAAATGGCGGTCGCCCTTTCCGATCTAGCCGCCGATGCCGAGTACTTCCCCCGCTCCGGGGCCCTGCGCGTCTGGCGCGATCGCGAGATTCGCGGCAAGAGCAAGATCGCTGTCGTCTGCGCCGGCACCAGCGACATCCCCGTCGCCCAAGAAGCCCGGGTCACCTGCGAGGTAATGGGCAACCACGTCGAAGAAGTCTACGACGTCGGTGTCGCGGGAATTCATCGGCTCCTGGGCAATCTAGACAAATTGGCGGAGGCTCGCGTCATCATCTGCTGCGCAGGCATGGAAGGAGCCTTGCCCAGCGCCGTGGGCGGCTTGGTCTCCTGCCCAGTGATCGCCGTACCAACCAGCGTGGGCTACGGGGCCAGCTTCGGCGGCATCGCCGCGCTGCTCGGGATGCTCAATTCCTGCTCCTCTAACGTGACCGTAGTTAACATCGACAACGGCTTCGGCGCCGCCTACGTCGCCACCTTAATCAACCGCGCCTAGCTTCTCGCCTGGAAAACGTCTTTGTCCTGAATTCTGCCGTCGACACACCGTACGTCGTTGTATACTAAGTACTTGGACGCCGGTCCTCATGGGGCCGGCGTCTCTGCATTCGCTCGGAAGGAAGTTCGTCATGGTCCCTGACTTCATCGTCCAAATCGAAGAGAAGGTCAAGAAGCTCGAGTTCGAACTGAAGAACGAGCTTCCCAAAGAAATTCAACGCGCCCGCGAACTCGGCGACCTCAGCGAAAACGCCGAATACGCCGCCGCCAAAGAACGTCAAGACCTCGTTTCGGCGCAGATCGCGACCTACAAGAAGCGCCTGGCCGAGTTGCGCATGGTCGACTTCTCCAAGATCAGCAAAGACTCCATCGGCCTGGGCTCCACCGTGCAAGTGGTCGATGTCGACACCGACAAGAAGATCCAATACGAGTTGGTCGCCTCCGAAGAAGCCGACGTCCCAAACGGCAGAATTTCCACGACTTCGCCCATCGGCCGCGCCTTCATGTCCAAGGCCCAAGGCGACGTTGTCGAGGTGCAAACGCCCGGCGGCCGCAAGGAATTCGAGATCGTCAGCTTTACTACCATTCACGATAAGGTTTAAGCTGGCGGGTCGGGGAGTAGAGAGCGAATCGAGTATGACCTTTACGGGAACGATCGGAGCCGTCTGCACTCGAATCCTGAACGGGCTGGTCCGTGCGCTCGTCTTTACCCGCATTCACCCCAACGTCTTCACCTGCGTCGGCCTGGCGATCAACGCTGTCGGCGCCTGGATGCTCTCGCGCGGCGAGTTTTTCGAGGCGGGTTTGGTTGTTCTACTCGCGGCGGTCTTCGACCTGGTCGATGGCCCGATCGCCCGCAGCAGCGGACGCGTTACCCGTTTCGGCGGATTCCTCGATTCTGTCATCGATCGCTACTCCGACCTCATCCTGCTCGTCGGCATGCTGGTGTACTACGCTAGCGTCAACCGTTTCGGCTACATCGTGCTGACCGCCGTCGCCATGACCGGCTCGGTCATGGTCAGCTACGTTCGCGCTCGCTCCGAGAACGAAATCCCCAAGTGCAAGGTCGGTTTCCTAGAGCGCCCCGAGAGGATCGTCCTGTTGATCATCGGCACCCTATTCAACCGCATGACCGCCGTTCTGTGGGTTATAGCCGTCCTTTCCAACTTGACCGTCGTTCACCGCATCGTCCACACCTGGAAAGAAACCACCCGCATCGGGCAGTCCCCCGCTGAGGCGCCTGCCTCGGACGACGCCAAGGCCAAATCCAGCCGCGAATTGCACCAAGGCGTTCGCTCCGCCTAAAACCCGGACAGCCGGGTTTCGCCGGTGAGGTACCCTGAAGGTCTTACACGCTTTCCGGAGGACCCTTCCCTGGCCGATAAACAACTGGAACTCATCCCCTTAGGCGGACTCGGCGAGTTCGGCATGAACATGATGGCGATGCGCTGCGGAGACGACATCATCGTTATCGACGCGGGCATCCTTTTTCCCGGCCCGGACCTGCACGGCGTCGACGTCATCGTTCCCGATCTCACCTGGTTGATGGATCACGCTGAGAACGTCCGCGGATTGATCCTCACCCACGGCCACGAGGACCACGTCGGAGCGGTCCCCTACCTGCTCTCTCAACTTCACCTGCCGATCTACGCCACCCAGTTCACCGAGGCTCTCGTCCGCCGCCGCCTCGACGAGCACGAGTTCGACGAGAAGCCCGATATCCGGCGGATGAAATTCCGCGAGAAGTTCAAACTCGGCTGCTTCACTATCGACCCGATTCACGTCACTCACTCGACCCTCGATTGCGCAGCCCTAGCGATCGACACGCCGCTCGGCGTGGTCATACACACCGCCGACTTCAAAATCGATCAGACGCCCGTCGGCGACTCGCTCTTCGACCTGCATGCCTTTGCCGAATACGGCAAGAAGGGCGTTCTGCTGCTGCTCTCCGATTCGACCAACGTCGAACGACCCGGCTTTACGCCGTCCGAGCGAGCGGTCCGTCCCGCCTTTGAAGACATCTTCGCCCGGGCGGACAAGGGAATCTTCTTCACCTGCTTCTCCTCCGCGATTCCGCGCGTGCAGCAGATCATCGATCTGTCTGTGCAGCACGGCCGTAAGATCGCCTTGATCGGCCGTAGCCTCTCCAGCGCAAGTGAGCTCGCACACGAACTCGGCCTATTGCGCATCCCTGACGGCGCCTTTGTGCGTCCCCAGGACCTCTACAAGCTCCAGCCGCACCAACGCACTGTGATCGTCTCCGGAAGCCAAGGCGAACCGTTGAGTTCCATGGCCCGCGCTTCAGTCGGCAAACACAAGCATGCCGTCATCGAGCAAGGCGACAAGGTCGTCCTCAGCGCGCGCGTGATCCCCGGCAACGAGAAGGCCGTCTATCGTATGGTCGACCATCTCTACAAACGTGGCGCCGAGGTCCTCTACGGCCAACAGACGCCGCCGCTGCACGTTTCTGGACACGCCGCCCAGGAAGAGATGAAGCTCATCCTTAACCTCGTGCGCCCGCGCTACTTCGTGCCCGTACACGGCGAGTATCGCCAGCTCGCCAGCCACGCCCGCCTGGCAGCGCCGCTGCGCGACCAAGGTCTCGAAGAAACCTTCCTGCTGCAGAGCGGCGAAACCTTGATCATTGACGGACACGGCGCCCGCCGCGGCGAAGACGTCGAAGTCGGACGCGTTTTCATCGACGCCGGCACCGGCGACGAAATTATCGAAGAGATGGTCATCAACGATCGCCGCAGCCTGTCCGAGTTCGGCGTCATCGTGCCCATCGTCACCATCAACCGCCGCACCGGCAAGATGGTCGGCGAACCGGAAATCGTCTCGCGCGGTTTCGTAGTCTCCGAGGGCGGCGAAGAACTCATCGACGAAGCTCACGACATCGTCGCCGAGACCGTACGCAGTTCCTCAAAGGAAGAAGCCGCTGACATCGGCGTCATGGAAGAGAAGATCCGTACGGATCTGCGCCGCTTCCTTTCGAGGAAGACGTCGCGCGCCAGCCGACCTCTGATCGCGCCGGTTGTTCTCGAAGCTTAGTCGCCGCCCGACGTCGGCAGGCCGGTCGGCGGGAAGTAACCCTTGCGGTGGAACACCTTGACTTCGTTATCCGTGTTCAACTTTACCCGAATGTCGAGCTTGCGATAGATGTTGTCCGAGAACGGCTTGGGCGGCGAATAGCCAATAATGTACTGGCTCTGCACCTGACCCGAAATACTCAATACGGCGTTGTATAGGGCTTCGAGTTGCGCCCGCGCATACAAGCCCGTGCCGACTTCGTACTGGTAGTTGCCCGCATCCTGCGGCTTCGACAAGAAGCCGTTAATATCCTTGTGGATGTTCTCCATCGGGAACACCACCGTACCGCCCGTCGCCTCAGCAATCTCCTTGAGATTCTTACCCTCATCAACTTGGAAGCCGAACGCCTCCGTGCTGACCGCGTACACAGTCACTTGCTGCTGCTGGCAGGCGTAAATCGCCTGCTCCATCGAGCGTTTGCTGGCGTTGTCGTGTCCGTCGCCAACGATCACCACAACCTTCCGCGGCTCATCCACGCCTTGGTAAGGCGACGACTGCAGCTTGTTGTTGCAGGCCTCATATATCGCATCGACCATCGAGCTGCCGCCGCCATGCTTGAGCTTGCTCATGCGATCCGCAATCAAACCGGGATCCCGCGTATAGTCGACGAGCACATCGACTTGAGTCTGGTAGCCGATCAAAAACGCTTCGTTATCGCCGCCCTCGGGAACCATCAAAAAGGCCAAATCGCCGATCGACTCTTGATAGTTCTTGTAGTAGAGCCGCGCCGTGTTGCTCAGGTCAACCAAAAAACCCACGCGAATACGAGGCTTGTTGGCCTCGTCTTGGCTCTCCGTGAAGTAGCGAATATCGACCTTCTCGCCGTCTTCGTAAACCTCGAAGTCGTCCTTCGTCAGATCGACGATAAAACGCCCCTGGTCGTCAGTCACTGTGACCGGTACGTTGACCACGTTCACGTCGACCAGAATCGACGTATCCTGGCCCGCATCCTGTGCAAAAGCCGGCAACGCGCAAAGCGCGGCGAGAACGATCAAAAGTCGCATGGGCGTAGTTCTCCGTGGTTCATTCTAGCCCATCCCCCCAAGCCACGATGTAAACCATACCCAATGGGCGGCAGCTGAGTACGATCCCCCTGGACCGCGACCGGACCGCTTGACACGGGGTGGTATACCTAGAAGCAGAAGAGCCCCAGTTAGGCCAGGCACGGCTGGGGCCCCCGACGCGTAGGGAGCAGTACTTGGGGCATGCCGATGAGGCCAAACGAAACGGCAGCGTAAGAGCGAAACAGAAACTAGGGTCGACCCAAAGACATCTCCGGTTCCCCGCTTGGAAGGGAATCCAACCTGCGTCCCAAAGGGCTCCTGGAAACAGGGGCCCTTTGGGCGTTTGGCCTTCAATTCACCCACTTCGCCAATCCGGCGCCCAACCTCCCTTCGCAACGCCAATCTGCGCCTAGGCGACGCCCCCTCCATATCCTCGAGGATTCAACGCCGCGTTATCCGGTATAGGGTGTTCGTGGCTATCCAACGCCGCACGCGCCGCCAAGAGAGCATCAACGCGCTCTCGCCCTCGCCAGAACCGCAGATCGATGTGCCGCCCAAGCGCAACGATCCGGGCTTGGGTGACCCTTTTCTCTTTCCAACGGGACTTGCCCGCCTCCGCCGCATCAGTAGCTATTTGCCTTCCGGGGTGGCGATGTTCACGCTGCCCCGGAACACGGCGCCGTCCTCGACGGCAATTCTGCTGGTGGTGACTTCGCCTTCCACCGAGCCGGTTTTGCCGATCTCGATGCGGTCGCGAGCCTTGGTGGCGCCGTTGAGCTTTCCTTGAACGCGTATCTCTTTGGCTTCGACGTCCGCTTCGACCACGCCGTTGGCGCCGATGGTCAGCATGTTGTCGGAGAGCTTGATGGAGCCTTTAACGTGGCCTTCGATGACCAGATCGTCTGAGCCAGTGATGGTGCCTTCGATCGAGATCGACTTGCCGATGTAGGCCGGTTGGCCTCCCCCTGACGACGGAGCTGGCCGAGAGGGCGGCGGAGCCGGCGTGCCGGCGGCAGCAGGTTCGTTACGTTGATCGTCTTTGTTCCACATGGTTTCCACTTCCGTTAGCAATTACCGCGCCAGTTAGAGAATCGCCGCCAACTGCCACCCAAGGTAGGCAAATGTTACCGGTTTGCGCTTCCAGGCTAGTACTTTCTTCACGCCTTGGCCAACTTAGCGGTCAGCATCCAAACCAGCCGGCCCACTGGGCGAGGGCCGTTGCCGACGTCTTTGACGTAGGCGATGGCCGCCTTTTTCATTTCCACAGCGTAGCGCGGCGAGCCAATCAGCACCGAAACCAGCTCGCTGAGTTGGGGATTGTGGCCGACGACCATCAGCGGACTGAGCCGGGCGTACTCGCGCAACTCTTGCCATAGATCGGCGACTTCGGCGTAAGGGGTCAGGTTGGCCGTGGTGACCAACTCGCAGGCGTGATCGAGTTCCTCGAGCAGGATATCGGCCGTCTGGCGGGCGCGCACATAGGGGCTCGTTAGGACGACCGCAGGGGCCATGCCGGCACGCATGGCTTTACGGACGACTAGCCGCAGGCGCTCGCGGCCAACATCCGTGAGACGGCGCTCGGAATCCGCTTGGCCTGGCGCCGCGTCCTCAGCGATCGCATGCCTTAAAACGAAGACATCCATCGCTACCAGGCTAACAGCGCGGGACACGTATCATGGTGTCTTCGATGGCGCGCCGGAAACCGCAGCAGCAAAGCGACTTATCCCGCTGGGCCCCGTGGATTGTCGGGCTTGCGACGCTGCTGGTCTTCTTGCCCTCTCTCGCCAACGATTTTGTCAACTGGGACGACGACCGCAACTTCCTCGACAACCCCTACTACCGCGGCTTGGGACCATCGCAGATCGCATGGGCATTCCGGGCGTTCGTCTTGGGCCACTACCACCCGCTGACTTGGCTGAGTTCAAGCTTCGATTACGCGCTTTGGGGCATGAACCCGGCGGGATACCACTTCACCAACGTCGTGTTGCATGCGATCACGGCGGTGCTTATCTTTTTGCTCTTTGTGGAGTTACTCAAGAAGGCCCTGGATCGCGAGTCGTCGCCGCCGCTTGTTTGGGCCGCGGCGGCAGGAGCCTTGGTCTTCTCGCTGCACCCGCTACGGGTGGAGTCGGTGAGTTGGGCCAGTGAGCGGCGCGACGTGTTGTGCGGCGTGTTCTATGCCGGGACACTGCTGCTCTATGTGCGAGGCAAGGTGAAGTGGGCGATTGCGGCTTTCGTTGGGGCGTTGTTGTCGAAGATCCTGGCCGTGACGCTGCCGGTCGTACTGCTGCTGATCGATTTCTATCCGCTGCGGCGGCGGTTCAACTGGTGTACCTGGTCGGAGAAGCTGCCGTTCTTTGCCCTAGCGGCTGTCGCGGGCTTCTACGCGATGACGCGCACGACGGGCAGCTTCGGCAGTGCCGCCGCTGACTTGGGGCTCTACCCGGACCTGCGCATCGGACTCTCGCTCTACGGGTTGGCGTTTTACCTTGTGAAGACACTGGTTCCGATCTCGCTGTACCCGCAGTACATCTACAGTCTCGATCCGCAGATCACGGACTTGCGGATTGTGGGAGCGGCGGTGTTCGTCGCCGCTGTCACGGCATTGGCGATTTGGCAGTGGAAGACTCGCCCGTGGATCGCGGCGGTTTGGGGCGCTTACGTGGTCACCTTGTTGCCGGTGTTATCGCTGCTGCGGCTCGATCGCCAACAAGTTGTCGCCGATCACCACACCTACCTAGCGACATTGGGCGTCGCCTGCCTGCTAGGTGGCACGTGGCTGCTGCAATACGAAAAGCACGACAAGCTGATTCTGCTGCGCGCGGCGGTGACCTTGACCGTGCTGACGGGGTTGACGTTGTATCAGATCCCGCGTTGGAAGGATTCGAAAACTCTTTGGAGCCGCACAGTGGAGGGCCAGCCGCTGTCGATCGTCGCCCACAACAATCTGGGCCGCGCGGTCTTGGCCGAGGGCGATGCGCCCGGGGCGATGGAGCAGTTCCAGCAAGCCGTGTCACTCGACCCGCAGTATGCCCAGGCACAGTACAACTTGGGCAGCTTGCAGATGCAGCAGGGTTCGCTGGCGGCGGCGGAGGCTTCGTTGCGCGCGGCGGTCGAACGCGAACCCCGGCTGGCACAGGCGCAGAATGCTCTCGGCAACTGCTTGTTGCGGCAGGA
The DNA here is from genome assembly GCA_963805925.1 of uncultured Acidobacteriota bacterium. Lineage (GTDB taxonomy): Bacteria > Acidobacteriota > Terriglobia > Bryobacterales > UBA6623 > CAMPKL01. Next base: position 137,534 of record CAWDWB010000005.1, on the reverse strand, counting down.
GCGCTTGGAGGAGGCCGCGCCGCACTATGAAGCCGCCTTGGAGGCTGCGCCGGATTATGCAGACGCGCACTACAACTACGGCGTAGCGTTGGAGTATCTGGGGCGGTCGCTGGAGGCGGTGTATCACTACCGCTTGGCCGCACAGTTAGACCCTTCAAATGCTGACGCGGCTGCGGGCGTCCGGCGTTTGCAGGGACCGGGGTAGGACGGAGAAAGAAGTCGCTCCCTGACGGTCGCGGCTCTGTTGCGCGCCAGCGACGGATTGAGGGGTTGGATAGAACGGTGGAGACACGCCCCGGCGCAGTATCCTGAAGCCGTATGACACGACGCACTGCCTTGGGTTCCCTTGCTGGTTTAGGCCTATACGGCTGTAGTCGTGGGCCGGAGGTTGTGCCCGAGACGGCGCGAACGCACAAGTGGCATCTGCGCTACGCGCCGCGCATGGGTTTCTTGGGTAAGGAGGCGTCGGTCGATCAGCATTTGGAACTCTACGCCGACTATGGCTTCGAGGCGTTCGAGTACAACGCGCTGCCAAAGAATCACTCGTTGGAAGAGTGCGTGAGCATCCGTCGCAAGATGAACGAGCTCCATATGGAGATGGGCGTCTTTGTGGTGAACAGCGGCGGCTGGCAGGGCGATGCTCTGGTCGATGCCAAGTTCCACGAGGGTTTTCTGACGGACGTGCGCAAGGCCGTGGAGTACCACGACGCAATCAGGAATCACTGGGCGACGGTTTGCAGCGGCCTCAGCGTCGACTACATGCCGCTAAGCCGCCAGACGCAAAACGTGATCGACGGGTTGAAGAAGGCCGCGGAGATCGTCGAAGGGACCGAGTTGACGTTGGTTCTCGAACCGTTGAACGTGTTGGTCGATCACCCTGGCTATCACGTGGTGACGTCGGAACACGCCGCCCAGATCATCGACGCCGTCGGCAGTTCGCAGGTGAAGATCCTGTTCGACATTTACCATCAGCAGATTTCCGAGGGGAACCTGATCAACAACATCGAGAAGCACTGGGACCGCATTGGATATTTCCAAGCGGGCGACGTGCCGGGCCGCAAGGAGCCTTACACGGGCGAGATCAATTATCAGAACGTGTTCAAGCGGATTTACGAGAAGGGCTACGAGGGGATTATCGGCATGGAGCATGGGCTGTCCGTGCCGGGCCGGCCAGGGTTAGAGAAGTGCTTTGAGGCTTACCGGGTGGCGGATACTTGGGGTTAGTCTCACCGGCCCCAGCGCAGGGTAAGAGGCTGAACCTCAGCTGCAAGTTCCAACAAGCCTTGCCTCGTTGCGGGGTGCAACGTCTCGAGCGGATGGCGTACGGCGTCGCTCTTGATCACGCCGCCTTCCTTCATGACGGCCTTCGTCGCTCTTAAACCGCACTGGCGGTTTTCGTAGTTGATGAGCGGCAGGATCTTGGCGTAAAGTTTCGCCGCGGTTGCGCGGTCGCCGGAGAGATGAGCCTGAAGGACCGGCTTGATCAAGTCTGGCAATAAAGCGCTGGGCATGGTGCCGCGGGCGCCGGCGTCGAGGTCGGCCATCAGGGTGATCGACTCTTCACCGTCAAAGGGGCCGGCGATGGCTTCCCCGCCCCCTTCGATGAGGGCGCGCAGTTTGCCTGCGGTGCCGGGCATCTCGATCTTGAAGTAGCGGACGAGCGGAACGGCCTTGGCGAGACGTGCGAGGAACGGCACGGACAGATTGACGCCGCTCAGGGGTGCGTCCTGGACCATGATCGGGATCTGTGCGGCCTCGGCGACGCGTGCGAAGTGTTCTTGGACGCCTTTCTCGGAAGCCTGCAGAGTGGCGCCGTGATAGGGGGCCATCATCATGAGCATTGCTGCCCCGGCTTTGGCCGCGCGAGCGCCGCGTTGCTCGACTAACTGCGTGGAGAAGTGGCTGACGGTGACGATGACTGGGACGCGTCCGGCGACGTGGTTGATGCAGAGGTCGAGGAGTTCGTCACGCTCGGCGTCGGAAAGCAGGAACTGCTCGGAGTAGTTGGCCAGGATGCAGATGCCGTCGACGCCTTGGTCGATCATGCAGTCGAGGACGCGGCGTTGGCCGTCGAGGTCGATCTCGCCGGTCTCGCTGAACGGCGTCGGGGCGATGGGAAAAACTCCGCTGAAGGGCTCAGACATTCTGGGAGTGTAGCAACGGGACTAGACTAAGTTCTAATGACGCTGCGCGCCTCAATCGTCGCCTTTGTTTTGCTACTGGCGGCCTGCGCGGGGTCACCCGGTCCGTATGAAGCCGTGCATGAGTACGACCCGGCGCGCGATGCGGCCGAAGACATCGATGCCGCCGTCGCCGAGGCGGCGCGCAGCGGCCGGCGAGTGCTGCTGGAAGTCGGCGGCGAGTGGTGCATCTGGTGCCATCGACTGGACGACTTTTGGGAACAGTACCCCGACATCGCCGAGTTGCTGGACGCGAACTTCGTAATGGTCAAGATTAACTTCAGTCCTGATAACGAAAACAAAGACGTGCTGTCACGCTACCCAGAGATCCCCGGCTATCCGCACTTCTTCGTCCTCGATGCCGACGGCTCGCTGCTGCACTCGCAAGACACGGGCAAGCTGGAGACGGGCGATCACCACGACCCGGATAAGGTGCGTGCGTTTCTCGAAGAGTGGGCGCCGTCTAAGTAGCCTGGCGGAGCTTCGCCGCCGCGGCCTCGTCGAGATACATCCACGTATCGGGGTGCTGCTGCAGGATCGAGGCGGGCACGTCAGGCGTGACGGGGCCTTCGAGAGAGGCGGCGACAGCTGCGGCTTTGCGGTCATCCAAGGCGCAGCAAATGATCGTCTGAGACTTGAGGATTTGCCGCACGGACATACTGATGGCGCGTTTCGGGACGTCCTCGAATGTCGGGAACCACCCTTCGCCTAACTGCTGGCGGCGGCAAGCGTCATCGAGTTCGACGACGATGTAGGGCTCCTCGGTCTCGAAGTCGGCAGGCGGGTCGTTGAAGGCCAGATGCGAGTTTTCGCCGATACCGACGAAGGCGATATCGATGGGGTGCTTGCGGATGATCTCGCTGAGCCTGCGGCACTCGGCGTGCGGGTCGCCCTCGCCATCGATGTAGTGAAATTCGCGAAACGATACGCGGTCGACCAGGCGCTGCTGCAGGTAACCCCGAAACGATGCGCGATGGCTCATCGGCAGGCCGATGTACTCGTCTAGGTGGAAGCCGGTGACCTTGGTCCAGTCGATATCGGGTTCGCCGATGAGGGCTGAGATCGTGGCAAATTGTGAGACGCCGGTAGCCACGATGATGTTGGCGAAGCCGCGTTGTTCGATGGCGGACTGGATGACATGAGCGCCGCGGTCGGCAGACTCCGTGCCAAGTTCTTCAGAAGACTTGCAGATGACGATTTCCAAACGAATTGCCTCAGGGAACAGGAGCGCTGGGCCGTTCTTTCCAGGTCAAGATACTCGGGGCGAGCGCAATGGCGAAGAATATCACAACGAACGCGACTTGAATGAGATAGGGCGCGGGACGCGGCGCCAGCAGGGGCGCCGGCAGAATCATCAGCAAGCTGAACGTCTTCAGCAGCCGCCGAGTGTCGAAGGTCCGCAGGATCAGGAAGACCGGCAGCAAGATGACGCAATCGGAAGTATAGGCGTGACGGCTGACGAGCAATCCTCCCAGCAACACGGCAGCGAATCCATAGGCGGGCTCTGGGACCTTGGCGGCTTTCCAACAGGCCCACGCGACGACGACCGCCGCGGCGGCTTCGAGGTAGGCGGCGCCTTCCAGTCCCACGAAGAGTCCGCGCAAGTTGGGCATTTGCGCTTCAAGCGGGGAGATTTCCGACGAACGCAATTGCGCGAGGTAACTAACCGGCCAGGACCATCCGCTCACGGCAAACGAAACGGCGGTGAGAACCCCGGCGCCGGCCGCGAACCCTCTTAAAAGCGGACGCCCTACACGGCTGAACAGCCAAATGGGCAGCGTGAAGAACAGGTGGAACTTAATCGCGCAGAGCGACAGGGCCAGGCCTGCCAGAGTGTTGCGCCCGGACTCGAACCAACGCCAGGCCAGCGCCAGAAAGAGCAACAAGAAGGGACTGTCTTGCCCGCTGACGAAAGAACCGGCTATCGGCAGACAAAGGGCCGTAGCCCAGGCGGTCGCCGTTCTCGACGGTATACGCCAGAGCAGCACGAACCCGATGACGGCAGCCAGCCTCAGTAAGATCCAAACGATATGGGCAGTCTCATAAGGCAACAGTCCCAGGGGCCACAGAAGAGCGGCGTGAAAAGGAGGGCGGATGTAGATGAGCGCATCGTTGATCCCGCCGAACTGCTCAATCAGGAACTCGCGGTACGCGGATTGCTGGTAGAGCGGCTGCTTGCCGACGAGTTGCGCAGCCACGTAGAAGGGAGCGAAGTCGTTGCGGCCGGCAGTGACGATATCGCGGCTATCGTAGACGAGATAGCCGATTACCGCCGCCAGTAGGACAGCAGCGGTCGCTTGCACGCGAGTCACCGAAAAAGTATAGTCCGCTTCGCGTGAATCAGAACTGCGAGTGGCGTTCCAGCGGTTCCACCTCTTTCAAAGGCCGTGCCAGCCACAGCAACAATGCGGCGGAAAACGCTAGTCCGATCGCCCAAGCCAAAAACGGGGACGCAGCGGTCAAGTCCTGGGCGCGCAGACAGATCTCCAACGCGTAGCCGAGGCCCAAGAACAAACCGAGAGAGTATCCAAAACGACGCTCGCGCGCGCTGAGATAGGCGGCCATCACCCCCGCAAAACCTAGAGCCACGCTGACCGGCTCCCACTCGCGATGCAATTCCGCTTGTTGCCAAGTCAGCAGGCACAGACAGGCGACAACGAAGAATCGGAGAAAGACCTTCACCGAGTACTTATCGGGCGTCAGGAAATGAAACTTGAGACCGTTACGACCCGGAGCGCTGGTCAGTTGCCGGCTGCGCGACGGCCTTTTCTGAGCGTTCGACCGCCTGCACGATGTCTTCGATGATGTCGGAGGCGTCTTCGATGCCGACGGAAAGGCGAACCAGGCCGTCGCCGATGCCAAGGCGCTGGCGATGTTTCGGGGCCAGGTCGCGATGCGAACTCATCGCCGGATAAAGGGCCATGGACTGGACGTCGCCCAGGCTGGTGGCGGGGACGGTCATCTCCAGGGCATCGAGGAAGGCCAGTACGCGCTCGCGGCCGCCGGCCAGATCGAAGCTGACCATCGCTCCGAAAAGTCCTTCCGGGAAGAGGCGCACACAGGTCTCGTAGTCCGGGTGGTCCGGGTTACCGGGGAAATAGACGCGTTCGATGGCGCTGCGCTCGGCTAAGTGCCGAGCGACCAGAGCCGCATTGCGGCACTGCTTTTCCATCCGCAGGGAGAGCGTCTTAACGCCGCGCATGGCCAGGTAGGAGTCGAAGGGACTCGCGTTGGGGCCCAGCGTCTTGCGCAGGTAGTTAACGGTCGGGTAGGTATCTCGCTTGCCGAGGATGATTCCGCCAAGCGTGTCGCCGTGTCCGGAAAGGTACTTGGTGGCCGAGTGAACCACGATGTCCGCGCCCAACTCGAGGGGGCGAGAAAGTACCGGCGTCGTAAAAGTGGCGTCGACAATCAATTGGGAGCCATGGCGCTGGGCAATCTCGGCGATCTGATCGAGCGCAGGTACACGCAGCAAAGGATTCGAGATGCTCTCGACCAGGATGCAGCCGGGCTGGGCCTTGGCGACGGTCGCCTCGAAAGCTACCAGATCACAAGGGTCGGCATAGCGCGTCTCCACGCCAAAGGGCTCGAAGACTTTTTGAAGCAGCGCTGTGGTCTGCCCATAGAGCACGTCGGCGGCGACGATGGACTTGCGCCGGTCGAGCAATCCGCCCAGGACGGCCATGTGGATGGCGGCCATGCCGGAAGCAGTCGCCACGGCGTAATCGGCGCCCTCGAGTGCGGCTACTTGTTCTTCAAAAGCGCTGACGGTCGGGTTGCCGTAGCGCGAGTAGACGTTGCCCTCTTTCTCGTCGTTGAAGACCTTTTCGAGGTCTTCGGAGCTCTCGTAGAAGAACGACGAGGTCGCGTAGATCGGCGTCGTAGTCGGCGTAAACTCGCCCAACTTCTTGCGATCGCCGGCGTGAACCGCGAGCGTCGCCTGTTTGTTCGTCTTGCGCTTCAAGAAAGATCCAGCCCTTCAGGCGATTATACCTGCGGAACTAACCTCGAACATTCCCTCCACTACTGAAAGTCGAATTGGTGTTCGAGCCACCAGGACTTCCAAAAGGCGATGAACTCGGTCTCTCTGGTGGGGTCAAAACCGACGTAATTGGCCGTCTCCATCGTGCGATAGGCGCTTGGCGACGGGTTGTTGAGGTGAGGCATGGACGGCCCGCCGCTGGGGTCTTGGGCGCCCATTCCGTTAGCGAAGAGACTGATGCCGATGGAGCCCCGCGCTCGAAGCTCCTGGTTGGGATCGTCCAACAACTTGGCAAGATACGGAAGACTTTCCGGCGGATGCATGGCGGACAAGGCCATAGCGGCTGCCTCCCGGAGGTTGGCGGGCAGAGTCGCGTCGTTGGAGAATTCACCCAACAGCTGGATGGCGTCGGGCGCCGCATTTCTGAAGAAGCCGCTCACCGCGTTGGCGGCGGACAACGTCAGACCCTCGCTATTCCGCTCGTTGCTGAAATCCCTGGGTTCTCTGAGGCTGCGCAGGGCATCTACGTCCCCAAGGTTCAGTAGTTGCGTCAATCCGACAACATGAGTCGGCGTGTCCGGTGCGGCGACGAACTCCCAAAGAAGCTTTCTGATTTCAGGGGAATCCTCCCGGCCGAGCACGTAGCGCCAAAGGAAAGGGTGCATCCCGGAGGCCAGCAGACCGCGGGCCGCGGCAATGGTGAGAGCCTTGTCCGACAGCGGCTCGCTCGGATCGGCGAGAGCGCCTTCCACGAGCGGAATGAATAGATTCTTGATGGAGGCAAACTTGTCGGGTATCGCGGAAGTAATGAACCAACCGGATTCCTCTTGCTTCAAGAACCACAATCCGCGCGGCAATGCTTCCGGGGCCGTTCTGGAGGAAGAAGGTGTGCGGAGTTCGAAGGATGCGTTTACGACGGAGTTCGGCTGCAGCGGGCCGAAGACGCTCGCTTCGACGGTCAGGACTACCCGAATCACAGAGTCTTGTAGGGTCCATTGAGCCGTCCGGGCAATTACAACCGCATCCGACCTGGCTTTGAGGTCCTTGACGGCCGAGGCAGCCTGAGCGGCGGAAATAAGGCAGAACACCAAGGCGAAGGCCAGCTTCCGACTTGTCATCGAAGTCTGCTACGCATGGGTCCGCCGGAGCGGTCAGGAAAAAGCATCGAGGCGGACGCGGTCGTCCCTATTCGTCTTCGCCGAGGCCTTTCGACAGCAACAGGCGGCCGGTGTCGTCGTAGCCAGCGCGCCGGTAGAACTGCTCGGCGCGGTCGTTGCCGGGCATGACGAGTAGATACATGGCTTTCACGCCCATGCCTACGAGATGTTCTTCCGCCTGGGAAAGGGCCCGCGAGCCGATGCCGCTCTCGCGGTATTCGTGCTTGACATAGAACTCGTCGATAAACGCGTCTCGACCCGCATACTCTAGAGCAAAGCCGAAACAGGCGACGAGATAGCCTGCGGGTTCCTCGGCGTCGTAGATGACCCAAGCCACACCCAGGGAAGGATCGCGCAGCAGCCGTTCGAGGCCTCGCAGCGCCGTCTCTTCGACGAAGGGATGGCCCTCGTACTCGTAATAGAGGCGCATCAGATCCATCAAGAGCGGCACATCGGCCAGCGTTGCTTCGACAAGTACTGCGTCGGGCTGGAACATATTGCGAGCTTTGGACGTCTACAGAAGTACGGCAGCAGACCGGCCGGCGGGACGCCCTAAGCTACAATTAACATAGCGTTCCGCCACATCCGATATTCATGCTTGACACCGTACTAGCCAAAGTTTTCGGCACCGCGCACGACCGTGAGGTTAAGCGGCTGCAACCGATTGTCGACGAGATCAACGCGCTGGAGCCCGCTATCTCCGCGCTGACCGACGAGCAACTGCAGGCCAAGACCCCGGAACTGAAAGCCCGGCTCGAAGCCGGAGAATCCCTCGACGACATCTTGCCCGAAGCCTTTGCGGTTTGCCGCGAGGCGGGCAAGCGCGTGCTGAAGATGCGTCACTACGACGTGCAGCTCATCGGCGGCATCGTACTGCATCAAGGCAAGATCGCCGAGATGAAGACCGGTGAAGGTAAGACCCTGGTCGCAACGCTGGCAGTCTACCTCAACGCCCTGGGCGGCAAGGGCGTCCACGTCGTCACAGTGAACGATTACTTGGCGCATCGCGATGCCGAGTGGATGGGCAAGATCTACAAGTTCTTGGGCCTGACCGTCGGCGTCATCGTCCACGACCTGAGCGATCAGCAGCGCAAAGAAGCTTACGGCGCCGACATCACCTACGGCACGAATAACGAGTTCGGCTTCGACTATCTGCGCGACAACATGAAGTTCGATCTGAACGACTGCGTTCAGCGCGACCACAATTTCGCCATCGTTGACGAGGTCGACTCGATCCTGATCGACGAAGCGCGTACGCCGTTGATCATTTCCGGTCCGAGCGAGCAGTCCACGGACAAGTATTACAAGATCAACCGCGTGATCCCAGGGTTGGAGCGGGGCGAAGTCATCGAGGGCGCCGAACCCCGCGATACGACTTACACGGGAGACTACATCATCGATGAGAAGCATCGCACGGTCTTCCTCACAGAAGTGGGCGAGGCTAAGGTCGAAAACGCGCTGGGCATCGACAACATCAACGAGCTGGCCAACTATGAGTCGAAGCACTGCGTTGAGCAAGCCCTCAAGGCTCACGTTCTGTTTCAACGCGATAAGGACTACGTCGTCAAGGACGGCCAGGTCATCATCGTCGACGAGTTCACCGGCCGTCTCATGTCGGGACGCCGCTGGTCGGACGGTTTGCACCAGGCGGTAGAAGCCAAAGAGCGCGTCAAGATTGAGAAAGAAAATCAGACTCTGGCGACGATCACCTTCCAGAACTTCTTCCGGATGTACGACAAGCTGGCCGGCATGACCGGTACGGCGGACACCGAAGCGGCGGAATTCGGCAAGATCTACAACCTCGACGTCGTTCTCATCCCGACCAATAAGCCGCTGATCCGCAAAGAGTTCCGCGACGTGGTCTATCGCACCGAAGAGGAAAAGTGGCGCAACGCGGCCAGAGAGATCAAAGAGTGCCAGGAGCGCGGACAACCCGTGCTGGTCGGTACGGTCTCGATTGAGAAGTCCGAGCGTATCTCAAAGCTGCTCCACAAACTTGGCGTCAAACACGAAGTCCTGAACGCCAAACAGCACGAGCGAGAAGCCAAGATCGTCGCCCAAGCCGGACGAAAGGGGGCCATCATGGTCTCCACGAATATGGCCGGTCGCGGAACGGACATTCTGCTAGGCGGCAATCCGGAGTTCCTGACGCGCGAGTATTTCACGAAAAAGGGCCAAAATCCGGACTTAGTGCCTCGCGAAGAGTGGCTGGAAGCCTTCAACAGATTCAAGGCCCAGACGGATGCGGAACACGACGAGGTCATCGCTCTGGGCGGCCTGCACGTGCTAGCCACCGAGCGGCACGAGTCCCGACGCATCGACAATCAGTTGCGCGGCCGCGCCGGCCGTCAAGGCGACCCGGGTTCGTCACGCTTCTACCTGTCGCTGCAGGATGACTTGATGCGTATCTTCGGCGGCGAGAAGATGCAGAATCTCATGCTCAAACTGGGCATGGAAGAAGACGTCCCGATCGAGTCAGGCTTGATTACCAAGCGCATCCTCGCGGCACAGACGGCTGTCGAAGCGCAGCATTTTGAAGCCCGCAAACACGTTCTCGAATACGACGACGTGATGAACAAGCAGCGCGAGGCGATCTACACGATGCGCCGCAAGCTGATGGAGGGGCGCGACCAGAAAGAGTACATCTTGAATCTGGCCGGCGACATCGCCGGATCGATCGTCGAAACACGCTGCCCGCTCAAGACTCATCGCGACACTTGGGACATCGCGGGGCTGCAAGTCGACATCCAAAACGGCTTCGGCGTGTCCATAGAACATCTCAAGTTCGACGAGATGGATCAGCAAGAGATCGCCGATGAGATTACGGACTTCCTGGTCAAGGAGTACGAGTCCAAGGAAGCTCTGGTCGGGGCTGAACGCCTGCGCTATTACGAGCGCATGTTGATGCTGCAGTTGATCGATCAGCAGTGGAAAGACCATCTGCTCTCGATGGATCACCTGAAAGAAGGCATCAGCCTGCGCGGTTACGGCCAGAAGGATCCGCTGATCGAGTACAAGAAGGAGTCCTTCGTCCTCTTCCAAGACATGTTGCAGCGCTTCGACGAAGAGACGCTGAAATTTTTGTTCCACTTGCAACCGAAAGAAGGAGCAGCGCCCGTGCGCCCGACGGCGACATTCCAACCGTTGGACGAAGCCAAGGAAGAGGCTGGCCCGCGGGTTAATGGCTCGGCAGCGGCCGCAGCGCCGGTTGCGGATTCCTCCATCGAGGACTTTACCCGCGACATCCGCCGCAAGAAAGAGCGTGAGTTGGAGCAGGTGAAAATGGCTGGCGGCGGCGACGGGTCGGCATCTACGGTCAAGCAAGTCATTAAGGGCGAAAAGATCGGCCGCAACGACCCTTGCCCCTGCGGCAGCGGCAAGAAATACAAAAAGTGCTGCGGCGCCGACGCCTAAGTCCCCGACGCCATGAAGAAGCTGATCCTACTGTCGTTGCTTTTCCCGCTGCTCGCATGGGCCGAGATTCTGCCGGAACGCCTCGGGGATTTTGACCGGACCTCGCTCGAAGCCGCGCCGGTGACCGATAGTGCGCTGTTCGCCGAGTTCGACTACGAAGCCGGAGAACTCGGGGTCTATAGAACCAAGGCCGGGCTTGAGTCGAAAATTACGGCCTACCGTTTCTACGACGATACCGGCGCCTACGCGGCATTCTTATGGGGGCTTACCGAGGGCGGCGTCGAAGACACTTACGGCGAGCGCGCCTGGTCTAGTCCGGGGCGAACTTGGATTCACTTCGGCAACTACGTTGTTGAGATTCTCGGCGACAAGCCAGAGGACGAAAACATTGAACTGATGATGGGGCAGTATTTCCCCAATGTCCGGTTGAGCGCCGATCCGCCCGTCACCAATTACCTGCCGCCTGAAAACGTGACCAGCGGCAGCAAGCGCTATATTCTTGGACCGACCTCACTGTCGCGGGTTGCGCCGGAAGTGCCTCCCTCCGTCGCCGCTTTCCAGTTTGGAACCGAAGCGGTCTTGGCGACCTACGGCAGCGGCGATCGCCAGCAACGGCTGGCTCTGTTTAGCTATCCGACGCCGCAGATGGCGCGTGAACAGATCGAGCAATTCCAAGCACTCCCGAATGTCTTGGCCAAGCGCGACGTCTCGATGATCGCGGTCGTACTGGGGCCCTCCGACCCCGATGCAGCGCAGGTGTTGCTTTCCAAGGTGCATTACCGTGGCGAACTCACCACGAACTATCAGAAGCCGGGCCGCCACGACAATATGGGGACCCTGTTGCTCGACATTGTCATTTCCTGCATGATCCTGGCAGGGTTGTGCATCGTCGGCGGTGTGCTCGTCGCCGGAACGCGTCACTTGGCCGCCAAGGTCGCCCCCAATTCAATCATCGCCGCGCCGCACGGCGACGCTCTGACCCGTCTGCGCTTGGACGATAAGGATTCGGCCTAGTTTCCCGCTTGCCTCGCCTCGGCCAACCCCGTTTTCACTTCGACTTCATCGATACGACGATGCGGGAGGCAGCGGAGCGTGCTGCCGCCGGCTGTCCGGAAGGCACATTGATCACTGCGGACGAGCAGTCGCTGGGTCGCGGGCGCCTGGGCCGCGACTGGCACTCCCCTGCCCGCGCGGGCCTGTACTTCTCGTTGGTCCTGCGGCCTCCCGTCTCTGCCGCGCAAGCTATGTCGATCACGCTGGCGTGCGGACTTGGCGTGGCGCGAGGCATTGGCCGGGCTTGCGGTCAAGCGGCGGACATCCGCTGGCCCAATGATGTTCTGCTCGGCGGCAAGAAATGCTGCGGCATCTTGGTGGATTTGGCGGCCAACGGCGACCGGGCGCGCTACGTGATCGTGGGCGTCGGAGTCAACGTGAACCAGGAAACCTTTCCGCCGGAACTGAGCGACATCGCCACGTCGTTGAGCCGTGAAACCGGCGTGGAATGGGCGCGCGACGTGGTGCTGGAATCGATCCTCGCGGAACTGGAGAAGTCCTACGATATGTTCCTCGAGCGCGGCCCGAGCGCCGTCGTCGAAGCATTTACTCGAGCCTCCAGCTATGCCAAGGGCCGCCGGGTCGAAGTCGAGAGCGTGGCGCAAAGCATTCGCGGCGTTACGGCGGGACTGGACGAACGCGGTATTCTGCTCGTGAGGCAAGATGGCGGCATAGTCGTCCCTGTCTTGGCGGGCGGAGTCCGGCCGCTAGAGGATTAGATGCTGCTGGCTATTGACGTAGGCAATACGAATCTGACGCTCGGCGTATTTCGCAGTGAGGAGTTGCTGCACGATTGGCGGCTGAAGACCGACCGCGACCAAACGGTCGACGGTTGGGGCGTGCAGATCCGCAACTTACTGATGCTGGCTGACTTGCCGGCGAACGGAATCAACGGCATCGTCATCGCTTCCGTGGTGCCGAGCCTGAACGACTCGCTGCGGCGTATGGCCGAGCGCTACTTTCAGCGGACGCCGCTGTTCATCGACTCTTCGGTGGATACCGGCCTGACGATCGCCATTGACAACCCTTCGGAGGTCGGCGCCGACCGCATCGCCAACAGCGTTGCCGCGTTCGAGCGCTTTGGCGGGCCCTGCGTGGCCGTGGATTTCGGTACGGCGATCAACTTCGACGTCGTCCAATCCAACGGCAGCTATGTGGGTGGCTTGTTGTGTGCCGGCGTGGAAGTCGCCGCCAAGGCCCTGTTCAGCAATACGGCGAAGCTGCCGCAGATCGAAGTCACCCGCCCCGCGAAACTGATCGGCACGAGTACGGTGAGCGCCCTGCAGTCGGGTTTATTCTACGGCTCGCTGGGGCTATTGGACGGCATCCTTGAACGTCTGCTGGCGGAACTGGGATCGGACACCCAGATCGTGGGTACGGGCGGCCAAGCGCACGTCATTTGTCCGTCGTCGAAGTACGTCAAAGAAGTCGATGAGCACCTGACGCTAAAGGGTTTACGGCTGATTTGGGAGCGCGTCAGTCGTTGACGAAACGGCGTCGATTCAAAACAAAACCATTGCGATTTGTTGCAGAGTCCAACCCCGCTCCTATGCTATACTTCGCTGAGTAAGCGAACAAAAGTAGAAGCAATTGGAACGGAGCAGCGGTAGCTGAATGCCACTAGCAGTACAGGTCACGAAAGAAATTATCTCGAACTACGCCATCCATAGTGATGACGTGGGTTCGTCGGAAGTGCAGGTCGCTCTTCTTACGCGTCGTATCGCGGATTTGACCGAGCACCTGAAAGAGCACAAGAAGGATTTCGCCTCCCGGCGCGGCATGTTCAAGATGGTTAGCCGTCGACGCCGCCTGCTGCGCTATTTGCGCGGTAAGAATCCTGTCGAGTACGCCACCCTCGTTAAGTCCCTCGGACTCCGCGGCTAATCGTTTCCCTGAAACCGATGCCGCAGGGTCGAGACTTCCTTCTAGGGGGGCTCGCCCTCACATCACACCCGTCCATCGGGGCGATCTCGGAGTCAACTGAGAACGCACGGAATTCGTGCGTTCAGGCTCGGGATCGTGTCAGCTACCCCGCTTCTCCTTTCCAGCTTGCAAAAAGCCGCGCGACCGCAGTCGCGCTGACGATCAAAGGAAGTTAGATCGCAAATGCAACATACAGTAGAAATCAAGCTCGGCGAGCGCGTGATTACGCTCGAAACCGGGCGCCTAGCCAAACAGGCGGGCGGTTCGGTCGTCGTCGGATGCGGCGACGCGCGTGTCCTGGTGACCGCCACCGCTGCCGATGAGCCCCGCGAGGGCATCGACTTTTTCCCGTTGACGGTTGATTACCGGGAGTATTACTACGCCGCCGGACGTTTTCCGGGCGGCTACATCAAGCGTGAAGCGCGGCCTTCTGAGAAGGAGGTTCTGACGAGCCGCCTGATCGACCGTCCGTTCCGCCCGCTTTTCCCCGCCGGTTTCCGCAACGAGACGCAGATCATTGCCTTCGTCATCTCGGCCGATCCGGAGTTCGATCCGTTTCCGCTGGCAATCATTGGCGCCTCCGCGGCATTGGCGATTTCGCCGATCCCGACCGTGCACACGATCGGCGGCGTATCGGTCGGTTTGTGCGACGGCGAGTGGGTGCTCAATCCCGGCTACGAACAGCTCAAGGACGCCAAGCTCAACATCACCGTCGCCGCGGCCAAAGCCGGCATCGTGATGGTCGAGTCCGAGGCCAAAGAGGTTGACGAGTCCGAAGTTCTCGAAGCGATCAAGCGCGGGCATGAAGCCTGCAAGACGATCGTCAAGGGCATTGAGAAGCTGCAGAAGCTGGCTGGCAAGCCGAAGTGGTCTTTCGAAGATCCCAAGCTCGACGAGGCCTTACTCAAAGAGGTCACCAAGAAGTTCGGCAAGAAGTTCGAGGATGCGGTGGATACGGCCAAGTATCCCAAGCTCGAGAGCTACGCCAAGGTCAAGGAAGTCAAGAAAGAGATCAAAGCTGCCTACGCTGACGACGTAGAGAAGACGGCTGCGCTAAAACCGATCTTGGCTCAACTGCAAGAGCAGATTTTCCGCCGGTGGGTGCTTGAAGAGAAGCGCCGTCCGGACAACCGCAAGTTCGACGAGATCCGTGCCATCAACTGCACGGTCAAGGAACTTCCGCGAGCCCACGGCTCAGCGGTGTTCACCCGCGGCGAGACGCAGGCGTTGTGTACGACGACCCTCGGCACCAAGATGGACTCGCAGCGCCAAGAGAAGCTTGACGACGCGAACTTCAATAAGTTGTTCATGGTCCATTACAACTTCCCGCCGTTCAGCGTCGGTGAAGTTTCGTTCCTGCGTGGCGCGGGACGCCGCGAAGTGGGCCACGGCATGTTGGCCGAACGCGCACTAACGGCAGTGCTGCCGAGCCACGACGACTTTCCATACACGATCCGCGTGGTCAGCGACATTCTTGAATCGAATGGTTCAAGTTCGATGGCCACCGTTTGCGGCGGCGCGTTGTCGCTGATGGATGCCGGCGTGCCGATCAAGGCGCCGGTAGCCGGCGTGGCCATGGGCTTGGTTACGGACGGCAAAGACAACTACGCCGTGCTGACAGACATCGCCGGCGCGGAAGATCACTACGGCGACATGGACTTCAAGGTTGCCGGTACGGCTGAGGGCATCTGCGCATTGCAGATGGACATCAAGGCTCCGAACATCACCCTGGAAATCATGGAGAAGGCTCTCGCCCAAGCGAAGGCCGGACGGATGCACATCTTGGGCAAGATGGCCGAAGCGCTGACGGCTCCTCGCGAGGACCTGGCCGCACACGCGCCGCGCATCACGACGATCCATATCCCTGTCGGCAAGATCCGCGACGTCATCGGTTCCGGCGGCAAAACGATCAAAGGCATCGTCGAAGAGACGGGCGTACAGATCGACGTTCAAGACGACGGTACAATTTCTATCGCCAGCACGGACGGCGAAGCCGCCAAGCGCGCGATTGAGATCATCGAAGAGCTGACGGCGAGCGCCGAGCCGGGTAAGACTTACCTCGGCACCGTAACGCGCATCGTCGACTTCGGCGCCTTCGTCGAAATCTTCGCCGGCACGGAAGGCTTGCTGCACATCAGCGAGATCGCCGAGCACCGCATCAACCAAGTGAAGGACGAGTTGAAGGAAGGCGACCAGATCCTGGTCAAGTGCCTAGCGCTCGACGGCAACAAGATCAAACTGAGCCGCCGCGCAGTCCTCCGCGAGCAGCGCGAAAAGCGTGAAGCCGAGAAGGCAGCCAAGGGCGGCAGCAAGTCTTCAGCCAAAGAAGAAGACGACGACAGCGAAGAAGAATAGCCCTTCGCCTCACTAATAGAAACGAAAGGCCCGGACGCAAGTCCGGGCCTTTTTCTTGCTTTGTAGGCTAGACCAATACCATCGGACAGGGTACCGATTGCACCGTATCGACAATGTCTGTACGGAGACCAAATACGCCCAATGTCTCCTGATATCGCTCACGGCCGCTGACGAGAAGATCGATGCCGTTGGTGCGAATGAAAGACGGCAACACCTGATCAATCGCACCCCCTAGTACCGTAATTTCAGCGTCAACAGCTTCCTGGTCGCAGAGCGATTGAATTTGCTCTCTAGCGTCAGCTATCGTCTTGAGGCGCAAGTTCTCAGGAACCGACGGCGTCGCGCCGGGGCCCTCAAGGAAGGGCAGGACGCTCACCACGCTCAGCGAACTATTGTAGGCAGCGGCAAAGTCCCGGGCCCAGCGAAGCCGCTCCGGCCGCAACGCGCCAGGCTCCAGCTTGCACGCGATCTTCTTATAGAGCGTCCTCCCGCCTGTTTCGCCATCCGGCGCATGAACTCCCTCCAACACCGGGCAGTTGTGATTTTGCAACATGCTGGTGGCCACGGTACCGAATAGTTGACGCCTTATACGCCCGCTCTCATCCGTCGGCATGACAATCAGATCGATGTTTCGGCCCAGCGCGAACTCTCTAATCTTCTCAGCAGGCCTTCCATTCATTACCACCCATTCCACCTCAATACCGTGTGCAACCCGAGATGCAAGATCTTGCAGCGCACCCTCCATGCCTTTCTCGACATCAGCTGAGAACTCCTGGCTATAGGCCTCCGCCGCAGTCGGATCAGTCGGGGGCGGCTCCGCGAACTTAGGAATCACATGCAGTAAGATCAGCCGCGAACCGAAGTGCTTAGCGATGTCCGCTGCGTTTTGCGCCTCGACCTCGGTGTGTTCCGAAAAATCAACGGGGGCGAGAATTGTCTTAAGGCTCAACATCTGCTTCATCTCCATTCCCTATCAGGGCAATTGTGCTCCTACTGATAGTGATGGCGGCAGTCGCAACAGTGTTTCCTCGGCTGCACCTGACAATCGGCGCACGATGTCGGAAAGATGACCTTGCCCCCGCCTGATACGGGCCCTTTGACCCTCTAACAATTGTCGGGACCGGCCACAAAGGACGCCCATTTCGACGAAGCGAAGGCGTAGCGCGTCAGATTCTTCGCCTCGGCGAGCGGGATCGAGACGATGTCATCGAGTTCTTAAAGTTCATGCAATTGCTGCCGTTGGGACTAGAGCGCTAGTGACCGGCCAGCACGGCGTCCCGATCGACCATCCTGGGTCACTGCGTCTTCAATGGGTTGAGCCGTGCGCGATCTCGGTACTGGCTTCGGCGCCAGTTTCTTGTTGGCGCCGACCGGACCTTTCGGGCTCACGGGAAGCAGGCGTCTTCGGGCAGGTGAAGCGGAAGGTCGACCCGCTGCCGCGTTGCGATTCGACCCAGATCTTTCCGCCATGTTGGGTAACAATGCGCTGGCAAGTCGCCAATCCCAGCCCGGAACCCTCGTACTCGCTACGCGCGTGAAGACGTTGAAACGGCTGAAAGATATCCTTGATCTTCTCAGCGGGAATGCCGATTCCGTTGTCCTTCACGGACATCACCCAGGCATCCGGTTCCTCATTGCAAACAACCGATACGGCCGGGTCCGTCTTGCCCCTAAACTTCAGCGCATTCGCGATCAGGTTCTGCAAGAGTTGGCGCAAGGCGACCGGGTCGCCCTGTACCTCCGGCAGTTCTCCTAAATCGAGGCGCGCGTGACTGCTTTCCAGCACCGACCGTAGATCCACGGCTACCTCCGCCGCAACCCGGTTTAGGTCCACCGGCTGCAGGGGTACGTTCCCGCGTCCCGTCCAGGCGTAGTCGAGCAGCGCATCGATCAACTGAGACATCCTCTTTAGCGAGGTCACCGCTCCGCCGATCAAATCGAGGCCGCGTGAATCCAGCGGCTTACCTGCATAAAACTCGCTGATGACCTGGATGGAGTCGAGTGCCGAGCAAACGGGATTCCGCAGATCATGCGCAACGACCGAGACAAAGCCTTCGAGTTCATTCTGCTTTTCTCGCAGGCTGCGCTCCAGTTGCACCTTTTGCACGGCGTTGTTAATCGCCCGCCGCAGAACGACGTTCGTAACGCTGTCTTTCAATAGGTAGTCCTGGGCGCCGCGCTTCATGGCCTCCACGGCCACGCGTTCATCTCCCTGCCCGGTGAGCATGATCACCGCTTGGTCGTAGCCCTCGGCACGCAGCCGGGTCAGGACGTCGAGTCCGGACTCTGCGCCAAGACGATAATCCAACAACACGCAGTCGAAAAGCTTGGAGGCTAAAGCCGCAAGGCAGCTCAAAGAGTCTGGACAGTGGTCGGCATAGGAACGAAAGTCTTGCACCCTTGCCAACTCGCGGCTAATGATTTCAAAATCGGCCCCGCTGTCGTCGACCACGAGTACATGCATCTCCTGGCGACTCATCCGGATCCTCCCGGCAGTGCCCAACCAAGGTCCGATGTCGTGCGATTTACTTGATTGGGCAACGTGACGACTTGCGTCCAGTAACGGAGCAATAGCTCCAAGAGCGTCGAGAATTGAGGCACGTCGATTGGTTTGACCATGTAGGAACTGCAACCGAGGCGGTAGGAGTTCCGAACATCCGACTCCAGCGACGACGTCGTCAACATCAACACGGGAATGTGGCACAAGGAGCTGTCAGCTTTGATCCTGCGTAGAACTTCGATGCCCGAGAGCCTAGGCATGTTGATGTCCATTAGGATCAGGTCGGGCAGTTCCCTTTCGCCGAACACCTCATCATTGAGATTCCTGTCGAGATACGTCAGCGCCTGTTGTCCATCGGCAAGGATGTGAAGTCTGCAGGTACTCGCCTGCGAACCGAACACGCGGCGGGCGATCTCTTGGTCGGCCGGGTTGTCGTCCACCAAGACGATTTCAATGGGAGCTCTGCGGTTATTCCGGTCCATGACTATCGGGCAGCGTGAACTGGAAACAGCTGCCGTCCGGCGTGTTCGGCTTGGCCCAAACGGCGCCGCCGTGGCGTTCGACCCCCCGCTTGCAGATGGCTAGGCCCATTCCGCTGCCCGGGTACTTATCGGCGCCGTGCAGGCGTTGGAAGGGCTCGAAAATCTTCTCTAGGTGGGGCTCGGATATCCCAATTCCGTTGTCAGCGACGCTCACCAGCCAACCGCCTTCTTCTCGTTCCGCGCCGATATCGATGACCGAATGACGCGAGGCGTCTGTGAACTTCATGGCGTTTCCCAGGAGGTTCTGAAAAACCTGAGTGAGCAGACGGCGGTCACCAAGCACGGTGGGCAAGTTGTCGGTTCCGTTGATCTTTGAATCGCATTCCTCAATGCGCACTTCCAGTAATTCCATTGCCTCAGCGACACAAGCTTTGAGGGGAACTTTCGACCAGGACATCTCAGACCGGCTGACCCGCGACAGAGCGAGCAAATCGTCGATCAATCGACGCATTCGGGCCGTCGCGGACCCAATGTGCTCCAGATCCCGAGCCGCGTTTTCGGGGAGATCTTCGCCGAGATCGCTCCTCAAGAAGGTGCTGAACGATGTGAGCGTCCGAAGCGGCTCCTGAAGATCGTGTGATGCTAGGTAGGCGAACTGTTCGAGTTCCCGATTGACCTCGGCCAACTTTTCGTTGCGGCGTTCGGCGAGCTGTTTAGATGTTTCGGCGCGATTTGTCGCCTGGATGGCCTCCTCGCGCATGGCTCGGAACGCTTGGATCTGCAGGGCCAGATCGGTAACGTCCTGGATGGCGAAAAGCGCCCATCTACTGCCATCCGGCCCGAGCATGGCGGTGACCGTTGCTTGGTGGATACGGTCCCGCCCGTCCGGCAATCGGAGCGGAATGACTTGACCGTGAAACTGCGCGGAGAGCACAACCGGCGCGCCGGATTCAAAGACGTCGTCCAACCGCTGCGAAAAGTTCGAGTCGTCGTAGGCTGCGAACAGATCTCCCAATCGTCGGCCGATCACTTCTGACCGCCGCAAGCCGCTCCAATTCTCCAGACATTGATTCCAGACCGTCACTTGCCGATCCTTCGCCAGCGCCATAACTCCAATGGGCAAAAGGTCGTAGAGCGGGCCGTCGGTGCGCATTTCCGTCTCAATGGTCATGGGCATCGTTCCAAAGTCCGCTACCGCGGCGTTGGGTCCAGCAGCGCCTCCATTCGATCCGTCAAAGCTCGGAAGGAGTCGACCCCGAACAGCAGATTGATCTTTCCCGCCAGTTCTTCTTCTTGGTTGTGAATCTCGCTCTGGCCAACGAAGAACTGCGTTTGGGCGAGCAACAACGTCGCGTCTTGAGAAATATAGGAATGTTTCAGCTGCGCCGAAGTGGCCTCCAAGTACGTCGGCAGGTCATATACCACGTGGTCTCCGAGCAGATTGGTCATCGTGCCAAGCACGCCGTTCAGCACGATATTGCCCACCTCAGTCAGCGTGGAAGCGCGCAGCGCGTCCAGTTCCGTCGAATCTGCGTCGCCTATCAATAGGCTCACCAAATGGGCCGCGCTCTCGGCCGGAAAGATCAAATCGGCGAAACCGCCAAAGGCGCCCGAGAACCGCATGCGAACGGCGGCGATCTTGCCCCCGGCCGGCCCGCCTTCTTCCTCCAAAAAAGAGTCAATTCCCGCATCCAGCAGCAATTTGACTTCTGGAAGACACAATCGGACAGGGGAGTCGCAAATTTGATTCAACGAACCGGCAGCCCGCCCGACTCCGATATTCATCAGTTCCGCGAAAGCATCGATCTGCTGTGGAGTAGTCGTCATGACTACACGGCTCCGATTCGCATGTGGGCCTTCAGAACATTCCGCAGCACTTCTTCGCTGGGAGGCTTGCTTAATACGGCTACGGCGCCGAGTTCCAAACACCGATCCTTCGATTTGGATTGGACGTCAGCCGTTAGAACGATGCGCGGGACAGCACAACCGTTCTGTTGAAACCGCTCCAGGGCGCCGAAACCATCGAGCCTCGGCATCAGCAGATCTAAGAGGATGGCATCGATGTCCGCATTTTCCGCTGCAGCCAGCAATCCGGCCTCGCCGTCGTCGGCTTCGAGGACTTCATGCCCCATGCCGGCAACGAGACTCTTGATCATGCGCCGCTGAAAAGACGAATCGTCAATGATTAGGATTTTGGCCAATGAAATACACTCCCGCGCAACGCGCTCACTGGAGTACGTATCGGCTTTTCACGGCCACGCTTTATCGTTGTGGTTGCCGTGACTGCTAACCGAGGAAGATCAGGACATTACCAGTCCGCCACAAACGTTATAGGCCTGTCCCGTCACCATGCGTGCATCATCGCTTGCTAAGTAGACGGCCATGGGCGAGATGTCATCGGGCATGAGACGGCCGCCGATTGGCGTTTGCAGCTTTTCGTGTTCCTCGAACTTGCGTCCGAGGCGCGCCGCGTCATACTCCATACGCTTCTCATTCATCAGCGTCTTGACCGGTCCAGGGCAGATGCAATTCGCCGTGATTCCCTGCGCGGCGGTCTCGGCAGCGACCGTCCGCATGAAGCCCAACACGGCATGTTTGCTGGCTGCGTACGCCGCGCCGTGAAACGAAGGGACCCGGGAATTGATCGAGGCGACCGTGATGATACGGCCCCAGCCGCGCTCGATCATGGCCGGCAGGACGGCCTTCGTCAGTAAGTAAGGCGCATTGAGGTTGATCGCCATGCTGAGATCCCAGAAGTCGTCGTCAAAATCGACCACCGGCTTGGGGTTCGAGCTGCTGCCGAGACCCGCATTGTTGACCAAGATGTCGACCGGGCCAAGCGCGGCGGTCACCTCCGCGAGCAACTTGGCAATCGCCGCGCGGTCGGCCAAATCGGCCTGGAAGGCCGTCGCTTGACCTCCAGCGGCGCTGACTTGCGTCACAAGATCGTCCAGTTCGGCGACGTTTCGCGCCGTCACGGCAACGATGGCGCCCTCGCGGGCGAATGCTTCGGCGATGGCCCGGCCGATTCCGCGGCCGGCCCCAGTGACCAGAGCGGCCTTACCTTCGAGTTTCTTCATAGCGATAGATGGTATCGCGTCAGCGGCGCTCAGCGCCTCGCGGCGCCGTTCTCGCCGAAAAACTGAAGTCCGACATGATATCCGCCAGGCACGGCCGAACAGTAGCGAATCAGCGCCAGGCGCTCCGTCTTGGAACCCTTGATCCTTGCGGTGTCGCCTGGTTTCAAGGGATCAGGCAGGAAAAGCTGCATCCCCCCGGAAGATACGTTCATCACCTCCGCCTGTATAGCCTTGCCGTCGCTCTCCAGCCAGGCCGGACCGGACGCCGACATCCGCTTCTCACGCCGCCGGCCTTCCCACAGGTAATCCAATTTAAGTTCAAAACCGGAAGACACTCGCTGGCGGGAACGGATCTCAACCGGGTAGGAAGAACTTTCCTCCCGTACGTTGCCGAGATCCCCCGCCGGAACCGCCGGGACCGTCGTGGTCATGCCGCCGTCCTCTTCGACAAACAGCCGCGTCTCGTACGAAATCAATGAACCGCCGGCATCACGCCATTCGAAGGCAATGGGACGCGAGATCGGCCACTTCGGCGCCGGGGGCGGCGCGGGGGCGGGACGGCGTCCGAAAAACCAGGACAAAAAACCCATAAGTGACTGCCGGGCTAACAGCCAACGCTCACAATCTTACCGGACGGCGCCGGTGCAACAAATCCTAATAAGAATAGCTGGAAGCGTCGTTCCCATCTAAATGGGTACGAAAAGGAAATGCCGATTCTTCTCCTGCGGCGTTGACGCGACGCCCGCGGCCTGAACCCGGCCTACCCTTCGAGCCGTCTCATGCGTTAGCATCTGCTGAGTGTTCTTGCCCATCGTCAAGAAGCTGCACATGTATGCGGGACTGTTCACCTTCACGGCCCTGGTAGTCTACGGTCTGTCGGGATTGATCGACTCCTCGCTCCCGGCTTGGTCGGAGCGGGAGCCGCCGCCGACAACCGAACAGTATATGCAGTTCGCCGCGCCGAGCGGCGTCAGCGACAAAGAACTGGCTGACATCCTTTACGCCGAACTCGATCTTCCCCTCAGCGGCCCCGCCGCGGATTACGCCTTGCGACGCGACGCGGCGCAGAATCTCGTCGTCAACTTCTACACGCCCAACGGCGTCCGCGCCGTCACTGTGCTGGAACAGCAGGGCCAACTCAAGATCGTCCGCACCCAGGGCAGCCTGTCCAGCTTCATTACCGGCATGCACGGCGCCCTCCTGCGTTCCGCTGGGCCTCGATTTCTCAATCGGGCCTGGTCCTACTACAACGAAGCCGGCCTCTGGGCGTTGGGATTCATGGCGCTTTCCGGCCTAGTCCTATGGCTTGGTTCGCGCTCGCGCCTGATTTGGGCACGCGCCGTCTTCGCGTCGGGCAACGTTGCATTCTTGTTGCTGTACTGGCTCATGCGCTAAATCGTCATGTACAAAATCATCCGCAACATCCATCTTTTTCTCGGCTTGCTGTCCTTCTCGTTCCTGCTGATGTACTCGGTCAGCGCCGTCCAGATGTCCCACCTAGGCTGGTTCTCGATGCAACCAACCGTTACCGAGCAGGTCGTCGCAATTACGCCCGCCGACGCCCAAAACCCGCGCACCTTCGCCCAACAGTTGATGCAGGCGGGCATGTGGGGCGAGTTGCAGAACGTCAACCAAAACGACTCCGGCTTTCGCCTGCGCATTGTTCGGCCGGGGACCACCTATGACGTCGAGTACGCCGCCGGTTCCCCAACCGCAAAGGTCAAGGCCAGCGTTGCCGGGTTCATGGGCATGTTGAATCGGCTGCATCATACGGCCGGCTTCTACCGCGAACAAAGCATCACCGACTGGTGGGCGGCCTTTGTGGCCCTCACCTCCCTGGCGCTGCTCACTTTAGGAGCCACCGGCGTTTATATGTGGTTCAAGCTCTATAAGGAACGGCTCATCGGAGGAATCTTCCTCTCCATTGGCTTGTTCGTCGGCCTCGGACTCCTGGTGACGACCAGAATTCAGCCGTAACCTCTCCCTTGTCCCGCCGTCTAAAATATTGGTCCAAACCATGATGTTACGGAGCCTGAACCGATTTCTAGCCGCCTGCCTTTTCGTTGGCCTCGCCGCCGGATCCCTTAGCTTCGCCGCAGACTTCTGGACCAATCCGGACTTCATGAAATGGGAGGAGAAGGACGCCCGAAAACTGCTTTCGAGCTCCCCCTGGGCTGCCGAGTATGCGATCCCCGACCCCAACCCAGGAAGGGCTAACGCCGGCGGCCGGGGGCAGATCGCGCTGCAGACCTTCACCGTCATGTGGCGCAGTTCCACGCCCATCAAACGCGCTTTAGTAAGGCTGATGTCGCCGAGTGGAATCACCCCGCAGGCGCAAGAGTTCCTCGATCGCCCAGAGCCCACCTACGTCGTCGGCGTGGCCGCCGTCAAGCAATTCTTCGGTCCGGTGACAACCGATGTCGAACTGCTCAAGTCCTACGCCTCGTTGCAGATCAAGGGCCAGCCAGCCCGCAAACCGGTAGACGTCGCCCTGCAGGGCGACCAGGCCGGGATCAGCATCAACTACCAGTTCTCCAGGGACAAGCCGATCACGCTGGACGATAAGGACGTTGAGTTCGTCTTCGAGATGCCTCGCGCTCCCACCAAAGTTGAGAAAACCCCCAGGCCGCTCGTCATCAAGCGAAAGTTCACCCTCAAGAGCATGGTCTTCGACGGCAAACTGGACCTTTAGGGCACGGGCGTCTCTGCAGGACGGCGCATTTCCTTCCGCAACTCTTCCACCTCAGTCCGATAGCCCTCAGCATCGCCGTAATCCAGGAATCGCGCATAGCGCTTGTGCGACCCAAGCAGCTTGTGCGCGTGCTTGATCGGACACCAGTACTGCTCGGTCCGCGAGGTAATCTCCGTCGCATAGGCAAGCAGGCCGTTCGCGTAACTACAGTACGTGCAGTTCAGCTTTTCCATCGAATTGAGATAGCGCAAGTGATAGCGGTCCACCGCGATATACCGGGAACGATCGACGCGCGGCAACCGGTACAGCCGGAAGCACACCGCCTGATAAACCGTCAGGCTCAGGTCATAGAGCGCCAGCGGTACGATCAGTCCGTAGATCACCGGAGCCGACAAAACGTTGAGCAGATCGCTCGACCGTACCCAGGGGAACAAGCCGACGTGCAGTGCCCGATGCGCGGTCTCCGCTTCCGGCGTGAACCTTATCGAACGGCCCTTGAGTTCGAACAAGCCCCGCGTCTTCTGCTCGTAAAGCGCGGTTCTCAGCTCGTCCTCCAGTACGTGTATCTCGGAGACGAGCCGGCGGACGTTGTCGTTCATTCACGACTAGGATACGCGGTCTACTCCCAGATAGCTCCGCATGGCCCGCACTTCGTCCAGCAACACGCGCGCCGCCGCAACCGCGCCGCTCTCTCCCGCTTCCACCGCACGATCGTCCGGATCGCCCAAGCCCGCGTCGCGCAGTTGACGCAACCGCGCCAAGATCAAGTCGCGTATTTCCTCAGCGTTCGACACGCCGCGGAAATAGCAATGGTGCAAATCACGGCTGCCGATCTTCGCTTCGTGACCTTTGGCTGGAGCCCCGCCGCCGCCTGCGCTGCGCACCTCCACATCCGAGATCCCCAACCATCTCTGCAGCGGCCCTTGTCGAATCGCGACATTCTGCACGTTGGCCAGCATCATTGTTTGCTCCTGCACGTGGGCGATGCCTTCGCGAATACGCAAGCTGCGGTCGGTCGTCATGTACCAGCGGTAGTGGTAGTCCAACTGGGTCATGAAAAAGGTCACGGGAATTTGCAGCAACAAGACGAATACCGCGACAATCTCCAGGACGTCGACCAGCGCCCAGAACTCATCCGAGCCCCACCAGAAGCCTTCAGGAGTCGGGCCGAACACGCGCGCAGCGATATTCGGCATGCCGATAAGCCAATCGACCACGAAGTACGCGCCGACCGCGCCTAACGCCGCCGCCTGACGCAGGCCCCAGCCCAATCGCCGGTAAGTCAGATAGTCCCTCGACGCGCGAAACACCCGCACAGAATTTGCGGCGCCCAACGGCGGATCCGGTTCCGCGGGTGTGCGGAAGACGTCCAGCAACAAGTGCTCAATCATCGTCATGGCTGGCTAGCGTTCGTTGAGTGCGGCCGAGTCTCGAGCGCCTCGCGAATGCCGCGCAGTTCAGCGGCCGTCGCCCGCAGCAACTCCGCCAACTCTGAGGATTGGCCCGCCGCCGGCGCCACGGCGTCCGGCCCCCCCTTGGCCCCGCGCATCCGGCTGTAGAGGAAGTCGCGCACTTCTTGGAAGTTCTTGACGCCCTCAATCGTCATCTCGGCCTCCGAGCTGCCGCTGGCGGTCTGTATCTCGATCTTCGCAAGGCCCAGCCAGCGCTCCACAATATTACTGTGGAGATGGATGTCTTGGATGCGGGCGTAGGTCAGGTTGATCTGCTTGCGGAACAGAATGCCCCAACTCATCGAGACCCCTTCGTCGTCGAAGCGGTAGCGCAGCGTTTCGTAGCGGAAGAAATCCAGCAGTAAGACGACCAGGAAACCCGGCCCGCCCCGCAGACAGGCGAGAAGGTAGTAAACCATCAGCGACTCGTCGGGGCGCTCGATCTCGCGGATGCTTGCTGGAACTCTCATTCAGTCAATCCGATTGATATGCGGCGCGACAAGCGTTGTTCCCTCCGGGCTAGCTGAACTTGCCTTTCAGATACGCCGTCACGAACAGAATGGCGACGCCCGAAAGGACGATGATCAACGGCACGAGTAGGATCTTGTCGTACGGGCGTGACTCGCGGCTGGCTTCCATGCGTCCCCAGATGGCCGTGCTCACGGCGATCATCGCCGCCGCCGCCATGCAGACCAAAAACGAACCCGCCGCGATCGCTCCGTCGGCGAATCCCCCGCCCTCGCCCGCTATCGTCTGGGGCAACACGAAGGCCAACGCCACGAAAATGGAGGTGCCGATCGAGGCGATCCGCCCGACCTTGTGCATGGGACTCATCGCCGGTCATTGTCGCACGCCCAGACCAGCGTGATACGCCAGCGACGTTATGCGCCGAACCATTCTCCCTTTGGCTCTTTTCCTGGTGGGAATCGCTTCAGCACAGCAACCGTCGCGGGACGCCCTACGGCTGCGGCACAAGCCATGACTACCATCGGCGGTTAGCGAGCAGGCCCGCTCGTGCGGGCCTGCTCCGAAGCTCTAGAACACAGAATCGTCAGGCTCGCTGGCATCGCCCCAGACGATCAGATTGAAGTGCACCGCTTGGCGTGCGACGCGTATCAGCCGCAGAGCCATTTTGAGCGGGCCGAGAAGGCGGACTTGCTCGGGGTTCAAGATCGCCAATGCCGGTTCGTTGTACTTCCCTTTGACCGTCATCTTCTCTTCATTGAGCTTCTTGATCTCGATCATCAATTGACCGATCAAGTTCGCGTCGGGAAACTCATTCTGTAACTCCGCCTTAATGCGCGCCTTCTTTTCACGGATCTCTTCTTGAATCGTCTTGATCTCTTCGACGAAACGACCCTGTAGTGTTTGCAGTTCCTCAGACTGAGACGGGGACAAGTTGAGGTATTGGGCGAGAGCGCCCAAGGAGTCGCTCGGGCGGTCTTGCGCTCCGAGCGCCGAGGCGCAAAGAATCGTCGCCGCGATGCAGCTAAGTACCTTATTCATGGCTATTCCTCTCTTTTGGTGAATGAGCCCCGGCCGAGGTCTGGGGATACAAACACAGCCCGCGGAAAAGAGTTGCGGTTTTATGTGCGGCGAAAGATGGAGCGCAGGCCGAAGATCAGTACCGGCAGCAGCAGGAACAGCCAGAAGCCCCAGGTGATGTAGCCGTAACCCTGGGCGATCAAGGCCACCAAACCGAAGCGGTCAGCAAGCCACACCGCGGAGACGAGGACGACGGCGCCGACCGCGAGCCGCTGCCAGCGCGTCATCTCGTGACCCTTCTCGCGCCAGGCTCCGGCGAGGCGTTCGTTAAAGCCGTGAATCGTGCCCGTGCCGGTTTCGATGAACGTCCCAAAGAGAATAACTTGGAACAAGAGTTGGAAGGCAGGCCACTTGAGTTGACCGAGGATGAAGTTCGCCGGGATCGACTCATCGATGATCGACGGATAGAACGCCAGCAGCGCTGTATAGATCATCATGCCGGGGAACATGGCAATGCCCCCGGCGAGGAAGCCTGCCGTGACGGCTTGGCGTCGCGTCTTGATGTGGCGCACGACGAAGAGCATCACGCTCAGCCCTGCCAGGTTATAACCGGCATAGCGGACGCCCCCTAACAACCAGTGCGCCTGGGGATCCCAAATTTCGGCATTGTGCAGAATCTCGGCCGACTGCGTTCGCAAGACGAGTACGATCAGCAGCAGATAGAAACCGTAAAGTAAAAAGGACCAAAGAGAGAAGACCTGTTCGATCAACGTGCTGCCCCAGAAGACCAATAAGACGATGACGGCGACGGCAAGCAGCGTCCCGACGATGGGCGGCGAGCCGGACATCTCGTGCAGCAGTTCGCCG
This sequence comes from uncultured Acidobacteriota bacterium, assembly GCA_963805925.1. GTDB lineage: Bacteria > Acidobacteriota > Terriglobia > Bryobacterales > UBA6623 > CAMPKL01. The sequence goes on along the minus strand of CAWDWB010000005.1, from coordinate 108,913 downwards.
GATGCCGAGCCGATGACGGCCACGGTAAGAACCATCGACAGAATTGCCAGAACGTCGACGGCGACCCAGGCGCGACCCAATATGGCTTTTGAGAACGTGCGGTAGTCGTAGTTGCCGCCGACCCGGGCCAGTTCAAAACCGAGCGCGAGAATCAGTCCCCAGATGAGCATGGCGACCACCATGCCGAGGTAGCCGGGCGCGGGGCCTTCACGCAGAAAAAACTCAACGAGTTCGCGGCCTGTGCCGTAGCCGCCGCCGATGACGATCGATTGGAAGACGAAGCCGGGGAGCAGATAGGCCTTGTAGGCGGAGATCCATTTACCGTTCACGGGTTCCCGAGTGTAGATTCTTCAGCCGGTTCCGCGCAATGCGTCGCTTAGCGTTGGCTGCGTTGGCCGGACTGGACTTGCTGATTGAAGGCGACGGATTGGTTGCGCGGGACGGTGAGCGATGTCCAACGGTCCCCGGCGAAGTGCTTGGCGAGCACGACGATTTGTCCGACGTGGTAGGTGTAGTGCGCGAGCTGACGGTTGACGGCCTGCATCACAGAGTGCGGCTCGGAGCGGATCGTGACGGTGCGTCCGAGGTCTTCGTCAGTGAGCGGCTCGAGGGCGTTGAATAGGCGCGACCAGCCCTCTTCCCAGACTTCCATGAGGGCGGCGCGGGTCGAGGGCGGGTCGACGAATTCGCTGTCCCGGTCGCGGTCGGGCTTCTCGCCGTCGGTGGTCAGGAAATCGGTCCAGCGAGAGCGCATGTTGCCGGCGATGTGCTTAACGGTGACGGCGATGGAGTTGGCCTCGCCATCGAGCGGAGTGAAGAGGTGTTCTTCGGGGACTTGCGCCATGGCGCGATCGGCGAGGGACTTGTAGTAGCGCAGGACGGAGAGCGAGTCTTCGAGGTAGGAAGTGGTGAACTTGAGGGCCATGGGATTAGTTTATGACTGGTCGGTACGGCCACAAAATCGGTTTCGGAAGGCGGAGCGGGATGGTTAGGGCGCTGGCGGCGTTACTGCTCGCGGTTGCGGAACTCTTCATACCAGTTTTGGACGACGCGAACTGTGGGCGGCTCCGCCGCGGCGGCGTCGTCGGCGGGTGCGACGGTCAGGAACCGCTGGCCGTCAGCCGAGACGTCGTACTCGCCTTGGCCGCCCACCGCGGTAAAGTCAGGGGTCTCGAACAATCTTTGCGGCTGTCCCAGAGCTGCGTGCTCTACGAGATGGTCCACAAAGAAGTCGCTCCGCTGACCTCTGTTCGTGCCGGCGTGCCGATGGAGTTGGAGTTCATCGTCGGCAAGTGTCTGTCGAAAGATGCTGCTGATCGCTACCACAGGGCAGCCGAGTTAGCAAAAGATCTGCGAAACCTCCAGAACAAGCTGCTCGGGCGAGACCAAGATGTTGGCGGGCTTGATGTCGCGGTGGACTATGCTTTCGGCGTGAGCGGCCTGGAGTCCTTCGGCGACTTGGCGAGCGATGTCGAGCGCGTCCTTAATCGGCAGTGGGCCCTTGGCGATGCGGTCTTCCAGCGTCTCGCCCTTGAGAAACGCCATCGCTAGGAAGGTTTTACCGTCGACTTCGTCGATCTCGTAAACCGGGCAGACGTTGGGGTGGTGCAGAGCGGCGGCGGCCTGGGCTTCGCGGAGAAAACGCTCCTTGGCTTCTGGGTCGTCGAGCAGATGTTGGGCGAGGAACTTGAGTGCGACTTGGCGGTTGAGTTTGGTGTCCTCGGCTTTGTAGACGATGCCCATGCCGCCCTCGCCGAGTTTCTCGACGATGCGGTAATGGCAGATCGTGGAGCCGATGGTCACGCTGGGGGAATTGTAGCGTGGTTAGAAGCTAAAGAGGCCGCTCACTTGCGTCCGCATTTCGGATGGGTAGAGGGGTAAGCCGCTGAAGTGGGCTGGGGAAGAAGAAATGGGCGCCGTCCGCTTGACCTGGCCTAATCATGAGCCCCTTGAAAGCGGCTGACAATGCCGGGAGCAACGCCAGCTAAATCTTGGCGGCACGTCCGCGGTCGTTCGACGGAATCGGACCGTTAAGCTGCTGGCAAATATCGGGTCATTCCGCGAGTGTCGGGCTACCCGGTTGAAGGCTCTCGGTGGGGCGGCCGGTGATATCATCGTCGTTTTGATTGGTGAACATCGGCGGTCTCAATCCTGGACTCCTTTCTCGATCGCGCGAGCTGCACGAACGGTTTGAGTCCGCGCGCCCGTTTCGGCATTTGGTGCTGGAAGATGCCCTCGATGAGGATTTCTGCCGGTCGTTGATCGAGGAGTTCCCAGGCTTTCGCGCGGAGAAGGCGCTGAACGAATACGGCGAAGTGGGGGGTAAGGCGGTCCACTCGAACCTCGCGGAGTTGGGGCCGGCTTATGCACGGTTCGATGCTTTGATGCAGGACTCCCAGTTCCTCGAATGGCTGTCGGAGGCGACGGGCATTCCCAAGTTGCTGTACGACGCGGAGTACGTCGGCGGCGGCACGCACGATAATCGCCACGGGCAGGATCTGGACCCGCACGTTGATTTCAACTACCACACCAACAACAAGTGGCATCGGCGGTTGAACCTGATCGTCTTCTTGAATGAACGATGGGAGCCGGAGTGGGGCGGTTGTCTGCAGTTGCACGGCAATCCCTGGCTCCCGGCTGAGGAAGACGGGTCGGCGACGGTTGTGCCGACGGCGAACCGCGCGGTGATCTTTGAGACGACCGAGTCGTCGTGGCACGGCTTCCCGCGGATTACGCTGCCGGAGGAGTTGCGGGGGATTTCGCGGCGCTCGCTGGCGGTGTACTTCTACACGGAAGAGCGTCCAGCGGAGCAGACGGTTCCCGGACATGGGACTTACTACGTGCCGCGTCCGTTGCCGAAGGGGATCGCGCCGGGCGCGACGCTGACGGATGAGCAGTTTCGCGAGGTCGAGGATTTGATCCGCCGGCGCGACCGTCAGTTGCAGTTCTTTTGGCAGCGCGAACGGGATGTGAAGAAGGAGCTGGCCAAGCTGGACAAGGACACGCATCCTTACCAGCAGGAGATCCGGCGGCTTCGTCAGCGCGAACGCGAGTTAGAAGATCAACTGCGGCAGACGTCCCATTCACCGAGCATGCGAGTGGGCAGGTTACTGACCTGGCCGCTGCGTGCGCTGCGCGGTCTGTTCAGCCGAGCATGACTTCGCGCGCCCGGGCGCTGAGCCCGGAAAAGTTAGCGTTGCTCGAAGCAGCGGCATCGCGCTAGTCGAACACTGGGCGAGATTGCTAGCATTAGGCTCTTGTGAAGAGAACTAGCCTACTCCCCCTGTTGTTCCTGTCGGCTCCCGTCGGGTTGCTTCTCGGCGCCGAGAGAACCGTCGACCCGACCTACCTCTACCGGAACCTAGAGGAGACTCCGTATGTCGACTCGGACGAGGCGACGGACAGCTGCCGTTACCGGGCAGTTTTCGGCAAGGGAGACGCCCAAGCGCAGATCGTCAAAAGCGTCGCACGCTTCGGCGAACTGGTGATAGCGCCGGGGGGCCGATGCGACGCGGTGAACTACGCGGCCGAAGAGCAAATCTTCTATGTGCTGCAGGGTTCCGGTTCGGTGACTTACCGCGGCAGGCCGGTTCCGGTGAGCGAAGGCGATTTCATGTACTTCGCGCCAGGCTCGGAGCACTCGGCGGTGAACGACTCCGGCGAGTTGCTGCGCATTGCCCTGATGGGCTTCAACGTCCCCGAGGATGGGCAGTACGCCATGCCGGTGAAGCTGCCTATCGCCAACGAAGCCGAAGCCGAGAAACAGGCGGTGGGAAATCATCCGAACTCGACCCAGTATCAGCTCCTGCTGGGCGATACGACGTCCAAACGCGACTTGCTTTCTACTGGTCACACGGTGACTAGCCTTTTCGTGATGGAGTTCGATCCAAGCGGTACGAACTTCCCGCACCATCACGCCACCGAAGAAGAGATTTATCTACTGCTGGACGGCAAGGGCCAGATGGTCGCCGGCGGGGGCATGGATGGCGTGGAGGGTAAGCATGCGGCGACGCCCGGCGACGCCTACTTCTACCGTCTGAACGCCACGGTCGGCTTCTACGCTGATGCAACGCCAGGGCGCAAGTCACGCATCCTGGCAGTGCGATCGCGCTATCCGCTGCACTAGGCGGAAGATCGTGGAAGACGTCGCCCGGCACTATGGAAGGTCTGACATCCTCAAGGCCATCTTCGACGGTCTACGGGCCGAGGGCAAAGACCTCGACCACTTAACGCCGGACGACCTAGCTCCTGTCGACGAGTTTCACATTCGGGGACGCGAGGCGACGGTCGAACTGGCAGAGCTTGCGGGCGCAAGTCCGGGGATGAAGGTACTGGACGTGGGCTGCGGCCTGGGCGGCTCGTCACGGTATTTGGCAGCGGAGCACGGCTGCGACGTTACGGGCATCGATCTCACTCCCGAGTACTGTGACGCGGCAACGGAGCTATCAAGGCGTGTGGGTCTGGAGGCGCTGACTCAATTTCAGTGCGGCAGCGCCCTGCAGATGCCCTTCGAAGATGGCGTGTTCGATCTGGCTTGGACGCAACACGTACAGATGAATATCGAGGACAAGGGCGGGTTGTACGCGGAGATTTTTCGCGTTCTGCGGCCCGGCGGTAGATTCGTGTTCCACGATGTGCTGGCCGGTTCGGGAGGAGCGCCGCACTACCCGACGCATTGGGCGGAAGCCCCTTCGATGAGCTACCTCATCGCTCCCGGCGATCTGCGAGAGTTATTGGTGGAGACCGGATTCGAAGTCGTGGAATGGCGTGACAAGACCGAGATTTCCCGCGACTGGTTTCTGGCGGCGATCCAGAAGCGCGCCGAGGGACCGAAACCGAATCTGGGGCTGCATCTGCTGATCGGCGAGACCGGTCCGGCAAAGTTCCAGAACGTCGGCCGCAACTTGGCCGAACAACGGATTAGCGTTTTTCAGGGAGTCCTGACGAAGACTTGAAGTCGATGGATCGAGATAGGAGAAAGACAAGTGAGTGCACAAGATTGTAAGGTTGCGGCCGGGTTTTACCTCGGCGACTTTGCGGGCGAGATCCCTGCCACGGTGCGCGTCCTAGGCGCGGTAGAAGAGGGCGGCCAGAACTACCGGCCTGATGAGAAGTCCAGGACAGGACTCGGGTTAGCGCGGCACATCACCTTGGAAGATGCCTGGCTGCTGCAGTCCACGATCAAGACGGAAATGCAGCCGCTGCCGGATGAGTCCGATGCTTGCGGTTTGATGAACGGATCGGACTGCGCAGTGCGCTACAGCGAGACGATCCCTGCATTGCTGGAGCAGATCAAAGCAATGACGCCCGAGCAACTCGCAACGGAGATCGATTTTTTCGGCATGATGAAGTTGCCTGCCGTTTCGTTGCTGGGCATGGCCATCCGGCACTCGACGCACCACCGCGGGCAGTTGTCCTCCTATCTGCGAGCGATGGGCGGCAAGGTGCCCGGCATTTATGGTCCGAGTGCGGATGAGCCGATGCAGGGGTAAGGCTCGCTAGCCTCTGCCTGCGAACGGCATCTGAGTCGCCATGACGGTCACCGTAAGCGCGTTGACGTCAAGCGGCAGACTGGCCATGTAAACAACGGCGTCGGAGATGTGCTTGGCGTCGATGGTAGGTTCCGGCTTGCGGGTTCCGTCAGGCTGATGCACGCCGTCGGCCATGCGGGCGGTGAGCGGCGTAGCGGCGTTGCCAATGTTGATCTGTCCGCAGGAGATGTCGTACTTCCGGCCGTCGAGCGCCGTCGATTTGGTCAGGCCCGTGATGGCGTGCTTGGTGGCCGTGTAAGGCGCCGAGTAGGGACGTGGAGTGATCGCCGAGATTGAGCCGTTGTTGATGATGTGTCCGCCGCGCGGCTCTTGATGGCGCATGATGCCGAAGGCGGCCTGGGTGCAGAGAAAGGCGCCGGTGAGATTCACGTCGACTACGGCCTTCCACTGCTCGAAGGTTAGTTCGTCCATCTCGACGGCGGGAGCGCCCATGCCCGCGTTATTAAAGAGTACGTCGAGTCTGCCGTACTTCTCTTTTACTTGAGTGAATAGAGCCTTAACGGCTTGCGGGTCGGCGACGTCGCAAGGGATGGCGAACGCCCGCTCGGCATTGGATCCTGACTCGGCGATGGTCTCTTGCAGTTTCTCGGCGCGGCGTCCAACGACGACGACGGTGAAGCCGGCTTCGAGCAGTCCGAGAGAGCAGGCGCGTCCGACGCCTGAGCCGGCGCCGGTCACCAGGGCTATTTTGTTGTTCGATGACATTCTTAGAACTTTAGCGCGGTTCGATTCCTTACAGGGCCCATGGAGAGCGAACGGGGAATGCAGTAGAGTAGGGACGCTATGAAGCTTCGACTTTTCCTCCTTATTGCGCTGGGCGCCTCACTGGCCTTGGCGGCAGAATCCCTGACGGAGCGCATCCACCATCTGGACCCGAGCAATTACAGGCCACTCAAGGCGGTGCATGCCGGAGCCGGGACGATGAGCTTCGGCGTGCTCATGCCTGCGGGGTCGATTGAAGACTTGCGCTTTGTGCATCGCGGCGTTGTCGACCCCAAGAGCGGCATCGGGCACCACATGCACAACTCGACCGAAGAGATGTTCGTGGTCTTCAACGGTAATGTGCAGTTCACCATCGACGGCCATACGGCGGAAGCCAAGGGCCCGGTGGGCGTGCCGGTGCGCTTGGGACAGGCGCATGCACTGTATAACGCGGGCGACACGCCTGTGCAGTGGATGAACATCAGTGTGGCCCGCTCGGACATGCCTGCGCTAGGGCGCGGAGAGGACCCGACGGGCAGCGTGGACCTGGGCGACGATCGCGTCGGAGCGCCGTTGAGCAAGGTTCCGGAGTTTTTGACGGCGTCATTCGACCGAATGAAGTTGCGGCCCGTGGCGAACATGAACGGCGGCAAGGGCACGGTCTCCTATGCGCGCAAGATTGGGCCGTCGTTCTTCCGCACCAACTGGGCTTACGTCGATCATTTGCTGGTCCCGCCAGGGGCGAGCGTCGGCAAGCACTTGCACAACGGCGTGGAAGAGTTTTATTACGTGATGAACGGCAGCGGCGAGATTACGGTCAACAACGAAACGGCCACGGTGAGGGCCGGCGATGCAATTCCGCTAAAGGCGCGCGAGGCGCATGCCCTGGCAAACAACAGCAGCGAGCCGCTGGAAGTCATCATCATCGGCGTGGCCTTCCACAAAGGCGTATTGGACACCACCGACGTCAAGTAGGGCCGGCTACTCCTCGCGCAGGGCTTTATTGGGGTCGATACGCGTCGCACGTAGCGACGGAATCATCGACGCCACCAGAGCAACGGTCGCAAGTACGGCCGAGACGGAGGCGAATACGGCGGGATCGCTCGGGACGACGCCATACAGCAAGGTATCCATCAAGCGCGTGAGCGCAAGAGCCGCGCAAATGCCGACGAGCAGGCCGACGGACGCCAGTCTGAGGCCTTGTCCCGCCACGGAGCGAACCACGGCGCCGGACTCCGCTCCCAGGGCCATGCGGATGCCGAATTCCCTCTTGCGCTGGCTCACCGAGTAAGCCAGGACTCCGTAGATGCCAATACCGGAGAGGAATAGCGCGAGGCCTCCGAAGACGGAAGACAACCAGACGATCGCCTTGCGGCTTTGCAGGGAATCTTCGAGACGTTCGTTCATGGAGCGGACGTCGTAGAACGGCAGTTCGGGGTCAAGCCGGTGGAGCGCGGCAGTGATTGCGCCGTTGAGTTCAGCGCCCCCGCGATCGGTCTTGACGACAATGCCCAGGTCGCGCCGGTTCATTTGCCGGTTGGAGAAATAGATGACGCCGATGGGGCTGGCGGCGGTCAGATCATTGAGCAGGATTTCACCGACGACTCCGATGATGGTGTAAGCGGGAGCGTCACCGTTGGGCCGAATGTCGGTACGGATCTGCTGTCCGACGGGATTCTCGTTCGGCCAGAACTTGTCGGCCAATCGGCGGTCGATCAAGACGACCCGTTCTGATTCGGACGTATCCCGTTCATCGATATAGCGTCCTCGCAATAGCGGGATACCCATGGCTTCAAAGTAATCTCCGTCAACCACGGTCCAGCAGGGGACGGGCGGGAGGTCGCCGGGGCCGAGTTCACGTCCGACGATGGAGATCGCCGACGAGTTATTGTCGTCGCTGAACGGCACGATGCTCGTAATGCCCACCGAATGGACGCCCGGCAATCCGCGGACTTCGGTTAGCAGCGAGTCGACGAACACATGAATCTGCTTGTTCTCTTGATAACGGACATTGGGAAGGGTGAACTGCCCGGAGAGCACGCCTTCCGGCTGAAAGCCGGGATCGACGCCGACAGCGCGGAGGAAGCTGGACATCAAGAGTCCTGAGCCGACGAGCAAGACGAACGCCAATGAGACCTGCGCGACCACCAAGGCGCCGCGCGCTGCGATTGCAGGGCGAGCGTCAGTGCCGCCGCGACCGCCTTGGCGGACAATCTGTGACAGGTTCGTTCGCAGGACATGAGCTAGCGGGACGATCCCGAAGAAAAGCGAAGTCAAGACTCCCAAGACAAGAGTGAAGACGAGGACCGTTGCATCGACCTCCACAGCAGCGCCGGTCGGCAGCATGTCGCCAGCCAGGTTGTTGAGCAGCCGCACGCCGCCAACGCCAATCGCCAGGCCGAGCGCGCCTCCCAGCAGACCGAGCAGCAGGCTTTCAGTGAGCAGCAGTGCGCCGAGACGTCGCTTCCCGGCCCCAAGCGCGGCACGAATCGAGAGCTCTTTGAGGCGAACGTTCGAACGCACGAGGAGAAGATTCGCCACGTTGACGCAGCCGATCAGCAAGACCAGCCCGACAGCCGCCAGCAGGATGTAGAGCGCGCTGCGAACGTTCTTTACGAGTTCGTCATGCAGCGGAACAACGACGGAGTGATAGCCGGCACTGTGTAGAACTTCGACGAATTGCGGGTACAGCTCTTCGTTGCGCAGGTTGATGGCGTCAACGCGCTGCTGGGCCAACTCCACCGCTACGCCGGGCTGCAGACGGGCCATCATCGAGGAATTGTTGCTATGCCGGCCGTCGGCGGAGAGCTCGCGCTTGCTGAAGACCAGCGGGACGGCGGCGCGGCGCTCGAAGACCGTCTCAAACATTTGCGGCAAGACGCCGATGACCGTGAAGGGTTCTCCGCTGAGTCGTATCTGCTCGCCGACAACGTCTTGGCGGCCGGTAAAAAGCTCTTGCCATAAACCGTAGGAGAGCAGAATGACTTTATCGCCGCCCTCCAGACCCTCTTCTTCAGTGAAGGTTCGGCCCAACAGCGGAGCGATCCGAAAGACCTGGAAAAAGGAGGGCGTTACAGCCAGAAAAGACAACCTTTGTGGCGAACCCTCGACCCCCACATCAAAGTTGCGGGTGGTTTGCATGCTGAGCGAATCAAAGATCTCTGTCTCGGCCCGACGGTCCGCCAGTTCGGGAGCTGCGGCTCCTCCCTTGGGGACGCCTACGCCGGGGTAGGAGTTGTAGATCTCGACGAGGCGGTCGGATTCCGCAAAAGGCAGCGGCTGCAAGAGAACCGAGTTGACGACGCTGAAGATGGCCGTGTTGGCGCCGATACAGAGCGCTAAGGTCAGCAAAGCGACGAGGTTGAATGTCTTGTCCTTGAGCAGAAGCCGGGAGGCGAATCGTAGGTCTTGGAGGATTTGACTCATGGCTTCGTATACGGGTTACCCAAAGTCTACGAGCGGAATACTCAGGAAGTTCCGGTCATTTGCTCGGCTTCGCGATTTCGACCTCCTCCAGGTTGTCGGCAAGGATGAAATTGTCGAAGTAGATGGTGTCGACTGAAGAACGGTGCGGGCTGCGGTGGATGCCCGGCTGGCAGAAGTAGACCGACTCCGGGCCCTTGGTCTTGAGTTTGCGGTCGAGTACGAGTTCCCCGTCAAACCATAAACGGACGTTGCCGATGGTTGGGTCTTCCGACCAGTGCAAGTGCATCGCGAGTTGATGCCAGCGGCCAATCGCGAACGGCGCGTCCCACTCGGTCCCGTTGCGGCCCAGATTGCCCGTGCCGTAGCGGATGCGCGTCCCGCCGTCATCGCCGGGCTCGACCCACCAAGTCATCACGTTGTTGTAACGCGGCGGCGGGGCGCCTTCCCAATAGAAGAAGTTGTCGCGGTCTTTGGGCGCCGCGGCCATGTACAGGTGGAAGGACATGTAGGTGTCCGATCCTTCCGCGACGGTGACGCGCGGGCCGCCCAGCTGCACGCGCAGTTGCCGTTCGTTGAAGACGTCGTCCTCGTGGATAGTGAATCGCGCGGCGTAGCGTCCTTGCTGGACGATATCAGTCACCACCGCGACATTGCGCGGCGAGATGTTGCGGCCTGATGTACCCTCATTGCCCCATTGGCTCAAGTCGCCCGTCTCGAAGTCGGCATGGAACAGCACTTCGGCGGAGAGCTGAGCGGCGGCAACGAGGCAACAACCTGCGGCAATCAGCTTCAGACGCATGACTCGACTCCTTCAGTACGTACAGCGTGGCATACCGATGGCCGGACGTGGCGCTCAGCTCATAGGGGTTCGCCGAAGAGGCTGTAAGCGAGAACGCCGAGCACGATGAGCGTAACGCCGACGTAAATCCCGTCGCGCTGTCGGGCGAAGGCGAAAACGGAAAACACAACGCGGGCCACGGGTGTGGCGATCAGCATAAGAATGCCCAGTTGGATGAGACCGACGCCTTCCTGCGATAGTGCCCCCGAAAGGACTCGCATCCCACGCAGCTCGGCGGGTTCGCCATGAAAGACGCGGTACTGAGCGGCGTCGCCGCCGTGACGCGACAGGAACCAGACTCCTCCCGCAAGGATCGTTCCGGCTGCTAGCAAGACGCCGAGGCGCAACAGTCCGCCGAGAAACTGTTCGACCCGTTCGTCGTTCCAAGCGTTTTGGGATGCAGGCATCTTAGAGACTCCCAGTGACTCCCTTGTAGATCATTTGGACGGCAAGGCCCAGAACGACAAAGGCAAAGACCACGCGCAGCACGCGCGTCTCGGCGTGGACCAGTACGCGGGCGCCGATCATCGAGCCGGTAAGTCCGCCGAGCATGACGGGCATGGCCAGCGCCGGATCGATGTATCCCCGGCCGAGATAGACGCCGGCGCTGGCCGCGGCGGTCACGCCGATCATGAAGTTGCTGGTCGTCGTGGATACCTTGAAAGGCAGGCGCATGACCTGATCCATCGCCAAGACTTTGAAGGCGCCGGAGCCAATGCCCAGCAGGCCGGATAGGATGCCCGCGATAAACATCAAGCCAAAGCCAAGGGGGACGCGGTGAACGAAATAAGACCGCGGGCCGTCCGGCGTGGGGAAGGAGGCATCCATGCGCAAGTGTTGAGACAGGCGGTCCGGATGGTCGGCGGCGGCCTGCACGCCGCGGGGGCGGCTCGCGAGATAGGCGGAGCCGAGCAGAACAACTCCGAAGATGATCGCAATGTTGCCGCCCGTCATTCGTAGGGCCAAGAAAGCGCCGACGAGGGCGCCAACGGTCGTGGCAATCTCCAGGAACATGCCGACGCGAATGTTGGAGAAGCCTTCCCGCACGTATGCCGCGGCGGCGCCGGAAGAGGTGGCGATGACCGACACCAGCGACGCCCCGATGGCGTAACGGATGTCCACCCCCAAGGAAAGCGTAAGGAACGGCACGATCACCATGCCGCCGCCCAGACCAGTCAGAGCCCCGAGGAAACCGGCGGCAAGCGAGCCCACTCCAACAACGGCTGTGAATTCAAGATTATTCAACGTATTACTACAGGCACGGGACGAATATTAACACCGCTGACAGGCCATTCCTCAGCCTGCAACATCGACGTAGAACAGCGGAGGGATGGTCACAGCCGTCACGTCGTCCTTGCCGCCTTGGCGTGACATACCGAGGGCGGCGTCCAGACTCGGCGCCCATTTGACCCCCAACCGTTTGGCTGTGGCGTCGTTCTTGGGGCCGACCAGAATGATCTGCCCGAGATATTTGAGCGGGTACGTAGCCCAATACCAGACGGTGAATGGGTGAAAGCCGTGGTGTGCCCAGCGGTTGCGGTAGGCGTCGATGAGGTCGGGGTCTTCGGCAAACTTCGTTTGGAAGAGTTCCTGCAACTGGAAGGGGTCGGTCGTTTCGATGAGTGCTTCTTCGTAGAAGCGTTTGTAGGCGACGTGGTACTCGGGGTGGAAGACTTCATCGACCGGATTAAGGATGATGACCGAGCCGCCGGGGCGCACGAGAGGCTTGTTGTAGAACCAGTTGAAGACGTAGCCGAGGACATCGGAAAGCACAAGTACGGGATTCACCGAGGCGCCGACGGCATAGGGGCTCAGATCGGGCAGGCCGTACACCAGCGTGTCATATTGGCGCGGCACGGGGACGCGCACTTGGCGTTCGACGGCGGCGATAGTTCGCTTGTGAACGGCAGCGACGGCCCCGGCGTTGATCTCGATCGGGCGGTAGGCGCCTGGCACGCCGCGCAGGATCTTGCGGCGCAAAGCCTCCGGCAACAGACTCATCGCAGGCGGCGTCGCGGCGCGCAGCAGGCGTTCAGCGAGGTTGCAAGCGTCGGGCGGTTTGCCTAGATGCGCGAGGTGCGAGGGATAGGTGGCCCCGTTCATGGCGAAGCAGAGCATGAATACTTGGCAGTGCTCATTGACGATGGAGCCGATGCGGTTGATGGACTCGTGCATCTTGGAGCCATTCGGCTGCATGACGTGCGGAACGTCCGCGGTCGCGTGCGGCGTGTGGTGGCAAGCGATGGTCTTGTAGCTCGATAGCCCCACGCCGACCGCTTTGTGGCCTCCGTTGAGCGGGATCTGCACTGAATCGATGTAGATAACCAGATCGGCCTCGACGGCTTGGCGGCTCAGTTCTACCGGTTCGCCGTGATCCGTCTCGCCGACCTGCACGATGTTGTCACGATCTTCGGCGTCAAAGTTTGTCAGCCGCTCTGGGTAAAACTCGCGAAAGATGGCCGGACCCAGCATGTACTCCAGCTCACGCGGCTTCATCTTGCGATGCAGGGCCACGGCGCAGATGAGTTGGACGTTTTCGCGACGGACCCCGTATTCGTCGAGCAACGGAAGCAGCGTCTCGAGGACGCTCTGCCGGAAATCGGGGGGCGCCGTGAGCGGGAACGGCTGGCAATTGTCGTCGAAGGCGATCAGCACCTTGCTGCCGGCGTTGAGCAGTTCGCGCAGCGGCGGGCTGTCGAGCGGTTGCTCGACCGCGCGGCGAATGTGCTCGGGGTAGTCCGACGGATCGACGCCGTCAATCGGCGCGGGCGCGTAGTAAATATCGGACGGGTCGGGCAGCTTCGCGCGAACGATGCTGTTGCCCGAATAGGCTAGGTAATCCAACCCGCGATTGTATCGGAGCCAAGCTACTCGTCGCGGTGTACGGTGGAGGGCGAAAAAGCCGGCAGACAGACGGCGAAGTACTCGGCGCCCTCGGGAGACGGCGTGGAGTAGCGGATCCACTCGCCTTTTTGCGTGATAACCGCCTGCCCAGCGGCTACGTCGATGATACCTTCGTCGTGTTCGACCCGCAGAGAGCCTTTGACGACGACGGTGAACTCATCGAAATCGGGGCGCTGGCCCGGCTCTTCCCAGCCGCTGGGGCTGCGCATTCTGGCTATGCTGACACTGTCGGTGGCGCTGTTAACGAGGCCGATGAACTCGTCAATGATCTTCGGTTTCGTGCCGGCGGCTTCAATGCGACTGGGCTGGCTGATGAGAATGGGCATCGCCGTCATTGTAGCGACGAGGGGCGATCATTCGGCAGGGGCCTGCTTGACGCAGCGGAAGCCGATGTTCGGGCTACGCTCGTGAGCGCGAGTCCAACTGCGATAGGAGCAAGTCAGGAACTGCGAAGCGGGTTTATCGAACCAGGACCCGCCGCGAACGACGCGGTAGCGTCCGAGCAAAGGCCCTTGGGGATTCTCGGCGGGAGCGTCTGCGTAGTACTCGCGTCCGTACCAGTCGGACGTCCATTCCCAGGCGTTGCCGATCATGTCGCACAGTTCGAAGTCATTGCGAGCCTTGGAACAGACCGCGATGGGGCCGCCCTCTTGCGAGCCAAAACGCGCCTGTTCTTCGGTAGGGTCGTCGTCGCCCCAGGGATACTTCTTGTCGTCCTCTTTTCCGCGGCAGGCGTGCTCCCACTCGGCTTCGGTCGGCAAGCGCTTGCCGTCCCAGGCGCAGAAAGCGGAGGCGTCATCCCAGCTGACGTTCACGACCGGTAATTCCTCTTCGCCCTTCGCGACGAGGCCCTTGATCCAGTGGAAGGGCGGCTTATGTTGCGTGGCGCCGACGAATGCGGCGTAGCGGGCGTTGGTGACTTCGGCCTCATCCATCAAGAACGAGTCGACGCGGATGCGCTTGACCGGCGTATCGTCCTTCAGCGGATTGGGATACCAGGGGAGGTCCTTGTCGGGCCATTCGTGCGTGCGGCCGCGATTGAACTCTCCGCCCGGAACGAGCTTCATGACTGCGTCTTGGGAGAAGGCGGGCGGAACAGAACCGGCAAGGAAGCCCGCAAGCAGGAGGGCAGTCCTAGCCGTAGAGTTCTGCAATCTCATTGGTCGAAATATAGCCGTTGGCGCCCAGCGGGTCCACATAGGTGTACGTGCGGCCGGAAGGCAGGTTGTGCACTTGCTTCGAGGCGTCGATGCCCAGCGCGGAATAGATCGTCGAGACGACGTTTTCGATGCGCGGCTGGTCTTTGACGGACCAACCTGGATCCTTGCAGAAGCGGCCCTCGGCGTCGGTCTCGCCCAAGACGAGGCCGCCCTCGATGCCTGCGCCGGCAAATAGCGCCGGGAAGGCGAACTTGTGGTGATCGCGTCCGGCCATGTGGTTGAGCGGGCCAGGCGTGCGACCGAACTCGCTCATCATGACGACGAGCGTCTCGTCGAGCAGCGTCTTGCCGGGAGTCTCAGGCGAAGGCGTCGTCGCCAGATCTTCGATCAAACTGGCCAGGGCCGGATCGAACTCGGCAATCAGTTTGTAGTGATTGTCTTTCTTGGACTTATCCCAAATTTCCTTGTGGTGATCCCAGCCGAAGTGGCAGATATGGACGTAGCGCGTACCGCCGTTTTCGGCCAACAGGTTGCGTGTGAGGGCGCAAGAGACGCCAACCTTGCTGTTGCCGTAGCGTTCTTTGTCTTCGGCGGTGAGCTTGAATGCGGACGGCCAGCGCTCGTCCGTCAGCAGGCTCTTGCCTGTTTCGCTGAAATCCTCGAAAGCGCCGATTTCGCGGCCGTAGCTCTGCAGCCGTTCGCGCTGCGAATCGCGCAGCTGCGAGAGAAGACGCCAGCGCTCTTCGAGCAGCTCGGTCGCCTTCTGGTCGAGGGCCATGCCTTCAAGCGCCGCTTCGGGGTTGAGGTCAAAGACGGAGTGCTTCGGCGGCAGGAAGCCCGTAGAAAGTGCACCGACTTGATTCTCCTCAAGGTTGAACGAAACGTAAGTTGGGAATGTGTCGTTGTCCTTGCGTTGTGACTCCAGTTCCGAAGCGACAACTGAGCCGACCGAGGGAATTTCCCTCGCGAATGCGATATTCAGCTGCCGTCCGGCTTGCACGTAGTATTCGCCGCGCAGGTGGACTTCTTCATGGCTTTGGAACGTGCGCATGATCGCCATGCGGTCGAGGACTTTCTCAATGCGTGGGAACAGCGCGTAAGGCAGATAGATGCCGGTGGGCGTCTTGCGCACGTCGAAGTCCGCCTGCGTGGCGACATTCTCTTTGAAATCGAATGAGTCGACGTGGCTGATGGCCCCGGAGATCTCGAAGAAGATCACGTTGCGGGCCGAACCGCGAGGCGTGCCGGAGGCCGGCGTCGCCCTCAGACGCAGAGGCGCCACGGCGCCGACAGAGGCGCCCAGCAGCCCCATCCCGCCGTACTGCAGCAGTTCGCGGCGTGAGGGAAGAAGTTGGCCAACCGTCCTGGGTTTCATTCGCTTCGTCCTAAAAGTTGTAGAGGAACTCGGAGAGATTCAGCAGCGCCCACTGCAGGTCCTCGCCGCCCTTCTTGCGATCGTTGGCCATGGCCGTGAGCGCCAAGTCCTTCTCGGCGGCGGTGGGCAGTCGAGCGATGGAGGAGAGGAACAGTTCGTCGACGACCGGAGCGTCTGAGTCGTATTCGTTCAGCAGTTTCTCTAAACGGCTGTCGTGCTCGGCGGTGACGCGATCGTTGACAACCGAGGAGCGCATCATCATGATCGGCTGCAGCGGCGAGGGCGTTGGCGGATGCGCGACCGTGCCGCGATTGTTCTGTCCAAAGGCTTGCATGAAGCTCTTCATGTCGCCTTTGAGTCTCGGTACGCTAACCTGCATGGCCATAGCCACTTGACGGCTGCCGTCCGTGAGGTCGCCGGGTTCGCCGGTGGCGACCACGATCGCGTCATGCAGCTCTTCGGCTGTGAGCATGCGCACATACTTGCGCGCATAGTACTTGGTGTACCTGTCGTTCCATTCGCCGGGGAAGCTGGCTGAGAGTTGGTAAGCGCTCGAATTGCAAATCACGCGGAACAGCTCGTGCAAGCTGTAGTTGTTCTCGCGGAAGTGTTTGGCTAAGGCATTGAGCAGTTCCGGGTGCGAAGGCTGCACGTCCCAACCTTCGGGCAGGTTATTGGGGTCTTGGCGAGCCAGATCGAACTCGTCGTATGGCTCGACAAAGCCGAAGCCCATCAGCTTGGCCCAGAACAGATTGACGGTCGCCCGAGAGAACTGCACGTTCGCGGTCATCATGCGGGCCAACTCGTCGCGGGGATCGGCTTCGGGGTCGGCAGTCTCGTCGGTCAGGATGAACTTCGGCTCGTTGGGCCCGCCGAGACGGCCCATGCGAAGCATGCTGGCGCCTTTGGTGTCGTATCCCGGAGCCAGGTCGTCGACCACGAAGTGGGCCATGATGGCCTCGGTGCGCTCGACGTGCGGAATGTAACGCGTGTGGCCCATGAAGGCCGCTTGTTGGAAGAAGTCGGAACGCTTCTTCTGCGACAGATAAACGTTGACCTTCTCGAGGTGATGCGCGCCGTCGTGGCAGGAGATGCACGACAAGTTCATGCCCAAGAAAACCTTGCCGAACTGAACCGTTAGCTCATCGTGCGTGTCCGATTGCTGCACCTTGCTCAGATCGTCGCCGTGGTCGACTTGGCCCGGCTTGCCTTCGACGTGCTCGCGCGTGATCGGGTTCACCGCCGCAACGACAAGATTGCTCTTGCCCGAGGACGACATCATGGCGCGGGCCAGGTCGTCGTACGGACGATCGGCGGCCAGGCTCTGCTCCAACATGTAATGGAACAGCTGATAGCCGGCGGACTTGCCGTTGATCCGCAGCGTATCCATGAAAAAGTACGACCACTTGTCGACAAACTCGGGGCTGCCGATGAGATGGTCAATCAACTGGGCGCGCTTGTCGGCCGCATCATTGGAGATGAACGCGCGCACCTGATCGCTGCTGGGGATACGGCCGGTCAGATCGAGATAGATGCGCCGCAGGAACTCACGGTCATTCGCTAGGCCCGCGTGCGGAACGCCGTCTTTGGCCATCTTGGCGAAAACGAAATCATCGACAAAATTCTGATGTGTGACTTCGGCCGAGGCGGCGGCGTGAGCTTGAGGAACGAGACGTGCAGTCTGCGAGCCGATGGATTCCGACTTTGGGGCCTGAAAGAGCGGCGCGTGGACGTCCGAGCGAATTGGCGCGTCTTGGGCCGCCAAGACGAAGCAGCCCATGATTCCCAACAGCGAAAGACAAACTTTGCGCATCGAAGCCCTCCTGGCGCACGCGGCCATGACTGGGCAAGATTATGGGCTTGCAAGGCTCGTGTTGTCAATGATTTAGGGGCCTTTCGACCCTTGGTAGGGTTAACAACTCACGCCGGGGCCACCGGCGCCTAAAGTTGGTCGCCTTGGACCGGTAAACCGTGCATTTCCCGATAGATCGGGTTGTCGAAGCGGCGCGTGGACTTGAACTGTTCGTGACGCCCGTCGCCGGCCTCCGCCTCAGCCACGGCGAGCAGGGCTTGCAGTTCCTCGGCGGTCATCGGGACGAAGTCGCGCGCCACGGCCAGGTCTGATTCCATCTGCCGCATCGTGGTCCAGCCGCGAACGGCCGTCGTAATCGGCTGGCTCAGGGCGTAGCGGACGCATTGCCCGGCGGTAATCGACGTGTCGTCAGGGATCTTGCCGCTGCTGACGCCGCCGCCCAGGTTCTTCATTCCCAACACTCCCATGTCGGCCGAAAGGCACAGCGGCAGCGTCTCATGGAAGAACGAACGGTAGAAGTAGTCCATCACGTTGATGGGCATTTGCGCGGTGTCCCAGGCGAACCCTTTGGCGAGCATCTTGTTGAGGATGCGTGGATCCTTATGCCCGGTGAAGCCGATATAGCGGACCTTGCCGGCCTGTTGGGCTTCGAGGGCATAGTCGATGGCCCCACGCTCGAAGATCCAGTCGGGATCGTTGTCGTAATTCGTCTCGTGGAACTGCCAAAGGTCGAGATAGTCAATCTTCAGTCGGGTCAGGCTGTCTTCGAGACAGCTCTTGGAACGGGCGAAGTCGCGGCCGGTGTTCTTGGTCATCAAGAAGAGCTTTTCGCGGACTCCCGGGGTCATAGCTTTGCCGACCAGTTGCTCGGAGTAGCCGTCGTTATAAGCCCAGGCGTTGTCGATGAAGCGCACGCCGTTGTCGACGGCGGCATGGAAGATGCGCAGGGCTTCTGGCTCGTCCTTGAGACCGACGCGGCCCAGATGGGCGCCGCCAAGGCACAGAATGCTGACTTGTTCGTCGGTCTTGCCCAAGCGCCGGGTCGGCAAACCGTTCGCGGAGGTCTGCTGGGCCATGGCTCGCTCGGCCAGGGCGACAAACTCATGGGCTGTAGGACGGAACGGAGCAGGCGCGGGAGGCCTCAATTCGGACGGCATGTTCAGACCAGTATAGGCGGCGCTTTCGCGCCATACTACGTCGCGTTCGCGTCCGATCCGGCGGCGCCGAGTTGGAACCAGTTGACGTGGCGCGTCGTGTACATCAACACCGCCAGCACGAGGAACAGGGCCAGTGAACCGACCAGCAGCGCAAAGTCCTCCAGGCTGATCAACACGTAGAGGAAAGCATACAGTCCGCTGATCACTCCGCCCATCGCCGCAGCGCGAGAGACTGAGGCGAGAATTGACCAAGCATAGGACGTGACCAGTCCGGCGATCATCGCTGCGGCAAGAGCGTAGGCGTTGGCGAATCCGAGCTGTTCGGCGAGCGATAGCTCGAGCAGATAGAACAGGCAAACGGCAGCGCCGATAAGCCCGTACTGAATGAAGTGGAGGCGGATACCGGCCAAGACTTCGAACAGCCAAAGAGGCGCAAAGGTCAGCGCGAGGAAGAGCAGTTCGTACTTCAGGCTGCGTTCGGTTTGGCGGTAGGCGTCGACGGGCGTGAGCAGGTCGACGCCGAACTCCGAGATGAGCGGTGTGTTTTCCAGCTTGCCGGTCCAGCTTTGGGGGAAACTGCGGCCCAGAAACGGGATCGTCCAGGATGCGGAGAAGGCCTCCGGCGTCGTCTCTCGCGCATCCGGCAACCAAGAGCCCTGGAAACTCGGCGACGGCCAGGAGCCGCTGACATGAGTTTCGGTCCGCCTGCCAAGCGGGGCGAAGCGAATACTAGAACTTCCTTTCAAGTCGAAGTGCATTTCGAAGGGAAACGTCTCCGCCTCCAGGTCCTGGGCGTTCAAGCCTGTCTGGAGTCCTTGTCTCTCGCCCGGCAGCGTGCGTTCACCCGGTTCAAAGGCGTGCGCTTCCCCTGCCCATTGGACCGTCACGGAATCGCGGAAGCCCCTTGCGTCGGACACTTCCATCATCAGCCGCGCCTGGTCCCAAAGGATCTGATCTTCAGCGACGCTCCATTTCGAGAAGTCCGGCTTCGAGAAAGAGCCCACGATGCCGATGTTCGCGGCGTAGACGGCGGATTCGTAAATACCGCGATGAAGCGTCTGCTCGTCGAGTGCGGCGGTAATGTCCAGAGCGTCGGGCAGGAACGTCGCCGTGTCATCCACCCAAACGGTAGCGCTCTGTCCGAGTTGATCCGTCCGGGTGTGCGCCGTGCGGAACGGCACCACCAAATACGGCCCGACGACCTCTTGCGCCAGGCCCCAGCCGTCGGCAATCTCGGCCACGGCGGCGTTTTTGCTGCGCTCACGCTCGCTCATCAGGTTGTAGACGAACAAGACCGGAATCTGCAGGAAAAGGATCAATGCGCCAATAACGATGACGCGGACGGCAGGCGACCGGCTGATGGAATCGAATATCATACAAAGTACTTTACACTACATAGTTGATACCGGCAATAGCTTCGCCGTCCCTTTTTCAGAGAAACTGACCGATTGGCAGACCGGCTATCCAATAGCGTTCGCAAGAACCTCCAGGCGGGGGCGATGATCCCCATACAGCCCTTGGCTTTGCGCCTCGACGGCGGCCTCGATGAACCGGGTCAACGAGCCCTGACACGCTACTATCGCGACGCGGGCGCAGGCGGCCTTGCCGTTGGTTGTTCCACCGTCCCCCTTGGAAGCCTTTATCGTCCCCTCTTGCGGCTCTCGGCTGAGGCGCTTAGCGAGGTCACAAAGTTAGAGCGTGACCCGCTTATTCGCATCGCGGCGGTCTCCGGCTCGACGCCCTTGGCCGTCGAAGAGGCGGGCATCGCCGCAGCGTTGGGATATCACTTGGCCCTAGTGGACCTGGGTGAAGTCTCCAACGAACCGCATCAGCAACTAGACCACTTTCGTGCCATCGCCGCAGTCATGCCGGTGATGGCAGCTGCCGCAGGAGCCGCCTCGGCTCCGGTCGCCTACGATACCTGGCGCGAGTTGTGCGAATCGGGGCATTTGGCGTCCATCCAACTGGGCGGACCCAATCGCCGGGCCACTCTCGACGCCATCCGCGCCGTTCGCGACTCCGGTCTCGATCGGCAAATCGCCCTCTACACCGGCAACGAAGACACAGCGTTGCTCGATCTGGTCAGCCGATTCCCGTTTACCGGCCACAAAGAAGAGCCCCGTCTCGAAATCGTAGGCGGCGTGCTGCGCACCTGGGGCTTCTGGACGCGCCGCTGGCTCGATCACTTCAACGAGGCAAAGAGACTCATCGACAAGCAACTGCCCGTCTCTCGCCAATACATCGAGCTGGCGATGCAGGCCTCGGACATCAGCAGCGCCGTACTGGGAGATTCCGCGACCGGAGTATTGGAGATTCTGCGCCGCCAAGACCTCATCGAGCAGGTGTTGACGCTCGATCCCGAGCAGCGCCTAACAGCCAAGCAGACGGCGGAAATTGACCGCGTTTATCGCGACTACACGCATCTCTACGACGACCCTTTCGTGGAATTGCACGCCGAAGATTGGTTCGCCTGAGTTTGCCTGCACTTTTCGCGGGGCCCGTTCGTCAGTACTCTAGAGAGAAGGCGGCACAAGCGTGATTCGAAACCGAGACAAGAAAAAGGGCTTCTCACTGATTGAGCTGCTCATCGTCATCGCGATTATCCTGATCATCGCGGCGATCGCTATCCCCAAGCTGACTCAGGCGCGTAAGGCGGCCTATGAGATGGCGGCCATCCGCGGTCTGCACACGATCAATACGACGCAGATCCAATACTTTTCGACTTATGGGCGCTACGCCCAGTCATTGAACGAGCTGGGTCCGCCTCCAGGCAGCGGCGCGGCGTCTCCCGCGGCGGCGGATCTGATCCCAGAGACCCTGGCGGGCGGACTGCAGTCCGGCTACGTGTTTACGATGGTGGGCACTCCTTCCGGCTACACCGTGAATGCCGATCCGCAGTCGGAGTCGACGGGCACCCGGCATTTTTATACCGATCACTCGAACGTGATTCGTCAGAACTTTGGTCAGCCGGCCAGCGAGTCGGACCCGGCGATTCAATAGACCAGACGATGACCGCGTATACTGGCGCTCTATGAGTCCTGTAGCGCTGCGCCTCGCGGTCATGATGTTCCTCGAGTTCTTCATCTGGGGAGCTTGGTACGTCACCGCCCCGCTTTACCTCGGCAACATTGGTTTTAACGGCGCCGATATCGGCTGGACTTACTCGGTCGGGCCGATTGCCGCGATGGTCTCCCCTCTATTCGTGGGCATGATCGCGGACCGCTTCTTCCCGAGCGAAAAAGTGCTCGGAGTGCTGCACATTCTGGGCGGCCTGTTCATGGCCGGATCGACTCTGTTGATGAATCCCGAGTCGCCGGCCAGTCCCAACGTCATCAATTTGATTTTTCTGGCGCACACGCTGTGCTACTTCCCTACCCTGGCGCTGACCAATTCCTTGGCCATGCATCACATCGTCGACTCCAAGAAGGAGTTTCCGGTGATTCGCGTCTTCGGCACTTTGGGCTGGATCTTCGTGGGACTCCTGTTGGGATGGATCGGCTGGCAGGACCGCGTGGAAATGTTCTGGCTGAGCGGAGGCGCCGGCATCCTGCTGGGGCTCTACTCGTTCACGTTGCCGCATACTCCGCCTCCTGCCCGCGGGAAGAAGGTCTCCGTTGCCCAACTCTTGGGCGCCGATGCGTTGCAGTTGCTCAAGAACCGCTCGTTCACGATCTTCCTGATCAGTTCGTTCCTGCTCTGCATTCCCCTGGCGTTCTACTACCAGCTTGCGGCGCGTGCGGTACAGCAAGCAGGCATCGAGAACGTGCCCGGAACGATGAGTCTCGGTCAGGCGTCGGAGGTCGGCTTCATGTTGCTGATGCCCTTGTTCTTCGTCCGTCTGGGCGTCAAGAAGATGTTGGCGTTCGGCATGATTGCCTGGATCGCACGCTACACCCTATTCGCCGTCGGAGCCCCTGCGGCGATCGCCTGGATGATGGTCGTCGGCATTGTGCTGCACGGCATCTGCTACGACTTTTTCTTTGTCACCGGCCAAATCTACACCGACCAGATCGCGCCGAAAGAGATTCGTTCGCAGGCGCAAGGCTTCTTAGCCATGCTCACGCTGGGCCTGGGCATGTTGATCGGCGCTCAAGCGGCGGGACAGATTGAGGTCAAGTACACTCCTGCAGCCTCGATCGCAGCCAGTGCCGAAGCTCAAGACCTCGCCGCACAGATATCTCAACTGCCCCCGGGCGATGCTCAGCTAAAGCCGCTGGAGAAGCAACGGGCGGCGAAAGCCTTGGAGGCGCTGCGTTTGATGGATTGGCGCGTCATCTGGCTGATTCCGGCCGGTATCGCGGCGTTCATCTTGGCGCTCTTCCTGGCGTTTTTCAAAGAAGAACAGGCCGCGCGGTAGACTACGGTTAGCCGAGATTTAGCACCCTCGCAGAAACCGATTGAAACTTCTTGGGCTGGCATGCGTCGAAGGAGTAGTCCTGGGTTTGTTTTGGGCGCTACGTGACCGTATGAATCGCCTTATCGCAATTCTTCTGCTCTGCACTCCCCTGTTATCGGCCCAGACCGCCGAGACGGCTAAGAACGAGCCCTCCTCGGGACCTGCTCCGGTCGTCGAACAGACCCGCGACCCCAAGAACGATAAGGAAGATGTAGACAAGATCGGCGACCGCGACGTCGACGGCGGCGTGAATTTCTATTCGATTGAGAAAGAGATTCGGCTCGGCCAACAGTTGGCGGCTGAAGTCGAGCGCAACGCCAAGATCATTGACGACCCCGTCATCTCCGAGTATGTGAACCGCGTCGGACAGAACCTCGTTCGCAACTCCGATGCGCAAGTACCATTCACCATCAAGGTGCTCGACGACGACGAAGTCAACGCGTTCGCGCTTCCCGGCGGGTTCTTCTTCGTCAACTCCGGACTCATCAAGCTAGCGGAAACCGAGTCGGAACTGGCCGGCGTGATGGCCCACGAAATCGCCCATGTCACGGCCCGTCACGGCACGCGTCAGGCGACCAAGGGTCAGATTGCCAACTTTGCCAGTATTCCCCTGGCTATTTTCCTTCCCGGCGGATGGCTCGGCTACGGCGTCTATCAAGGCGTGCAGTTAGCGGTGCCGCTGACCTTCTTGAAATTCTCCAGGGGCTATGAGAAAGAGGCGGACTTCCTTGGGCTGCAATACCTCTATAAAGCCGGCTACGATCCGACCTCGATGATCACCTTCTTTGAACGGATTCAGGCGCAGCAGAAGCGCAAGAAGAGCGCCGCAGCGAAGATGTTCAGTTCGCACCCACCGACCAGCAAGCGTATTAAGTTGATTCAAGAGGCGATGGGAGAGATCCTGCCCGCCCGTCCTCAGTACACCGTGAACACGAGCGAATTCCAGCAGGTGCGCGACCGGCTCAACAAGCTGACGCGGCGCATGAGGAATGCCGAGGAAGACCCCAACAAGCCGACTCTGCGCCGCTCGCCGGGCGACGGCACGATTGACCCGTCGGAAGGCGACGACAAGAAGAGCGACCCCGACGACGACCGACCAACGCTGAAGCGCAAGGTCGTTTCAGAGGAATAGAAAAAGAAGGGCCCCGCGATTGACCGGGGCCCTTCAAAATTTCCGCTGACCCGCTGAGGCAAGGCAACTTTGCCCGCCTTTCCTGTGAAAGGCGGTGGCCGAGCAACCAGGACTCAGTCGCGTAGGACTACCAGCGGGGCTCGCGCCGACCGCCGAAGCCGCCGCCGCCATCGCCGCCGCGGTCACGGCCGCGTCCGCCGCCCCCGCCGCCGGCCGCGCGCGGGCGGGCTTCATTGATGTTCAATGCGCGCCCGCTCAGCGTCACTCCGTTTAATTGCTCGATCGCAGCGTCGCCTTCTTCGTCGTTCGGCATTTCGCAAAAGCCGAATCCACGGGGGCGACCGGTCTCACGGTCCGTGATCAAGCTGACCCGGTCCACGGTTCCAAACTGCTCGAATAGCTGACGGACTTCTTCTTCCGTCGCTTCGTAGCTAAGATTTCCAACAAAGATGTTCTTCACGTCCAACAAACTCCAATAGGCGACTGAAGGCTAGCGGTCGGGGCAAACGGGGGAGAAGAGCGGGATTGCCGCAGGAGACTCACACACGCGGGCCTTTGGAGGACCTCTACTTCAAACGCAGACAGTAACTTCTTGGCGATTGTATCAGCAGCTAAAAGAATCAGCAAAAGGAATTTTTATCGGCAGGAGGGTTAGAAACACCCGGATTCACATCTTGGAACATACATTCGGGTCCAAAACCGCACGAAAACCTATAATGATTTGGACATGCCGAGGCCAATGGACGTCTACGAAGAGCTGGCAACAGTGCGCCGTTCGGGCCGCAAAGCCGCACTTGCAACAATTGTAAACGTCGAAGGATCGATCCCCAGCTTCCGCAGCGCCAAGATGCTGGTGCGCGAGGATGGCTCCATCGTGGGGACCATCGGCGGCGGCTGCACCGAGGCGGAAGTTTGGCAAACGGCGAAGGATGTGATCGCCAGCGAGACTCCCCAGATGCTCGACTTCAACCTCGGACAAGACGCGGCCTACGACGAAGGGTTGATCTGCGGCGGCACGCTCAAGGTTTACGTCGAGCCGATCCTGCCCATGCCGCAGGCGATCATTTTCGGCGGCGGGCATATCTCCAAGAGCCTCTCGAAGATCGCCTCCCAGGCGGGCTTTCGTACCGTAATCGTCGATAATCGCGAAACCTACGCCAACGCCGAGCGGTTTCCCGAAGCGGACGCCACCTTCGCGGTCGAATACGAAGACGCCTTCGCGCAGCTGGAGGTCAATCCAGCCTGCTACCTGATCATCGTCACCAGGGGACATCGCGACGACATGCGCGTGCTGCGCTGGGCGGTCGAGCAGGACGTCCGCTACATCGGCATGATCGGCAGCAAGCGCAAGACGATCGAAGTGGTCAAGAGTCTGTTGGCCGACGGCGTCTCGCTTGAATCGTTAAGCCGCATTCACGCCCCAATGGGAATCGACATCGACGCCGATCTGCCCGAAGAGATTGCCGTGGCGGTGGTCGCCGAGATGATCTACAAGCGGCACAATCCGGGGTCGTCTTGGCATCCGTTGTCGAAATCCATTTTTGCCGCCGGCGTGCCCAAGGCTCTTCAGGCGAAAGCCGACGAATTTAGCGTTCCAGCGTCGTCGGCGTCGTGAAACTCCCGGGCATTATCCTCGCCGCGGGCTCTTCGACGCGCATGGGCCGGCCCAAGGCTCTGCTGCCACTGGACGATTCCACGTTCCTCGCCCGGCTCATCGGAACATTCGCCGAATGCTGCGAACCGGTGATTGTCGTGCTGGGCGGCGATGCCGAAGCGGTACAGGCTGCGCTGGCGGATTCGCCGCCGGTCATTGCGGCGTTCAACCCAGACCATCAGCTTGGCATGTTGAGTTCCCTTCAGACGGGCTTGGCCCAGACGCCGGCCGACTCGCCGGGCGTGGTTTTCACACTTGTCGATCATCCGCGCCTCAAAGTCGAAACGCTCGAAGCGGTCCTGCAGTATTTTGGGCAATCAGGCGCTGAAGTGGTCATCCCCCGATACGCCGGGAAGCGGGGGCATCCGGTGGCCGTCTCGCGGCGTGTCGCCGGCGAACTCCGCTCCATGCCCAAGTCGGGCAGCCCAAAAGACGTTATTCGGGCGCATCGGGCGGCGACGGTATTCGTCGACCTCGATGATCCGGCAATCGTTGAGGATATCGACACGCCCGAAGACTATCGGACGATTGGCCGAAGCTAGTTCAGGTCCTTCGCCTGCCCCAGGCTCCTCAGTTCGTCGAGTTGCAGCAGGACCTGCAACTCCACTGCCGGAAGTTCACAGCGCTTGGCGATCGCCAACGGATCGCCGCCAAGCCGCACCAGATCGGCGGCATGCCGGCGTTGTCTCGATCGTGAGCCGGCATAGCCCTTCACGCCTTCCAGGCGCAACAGACGCGCTTCGAACAACACCAAGGCGTCGTCCAGGCGACTCTTCAATAGGCGGCTTTCGGCCTCCGCGCCGGCCACGCGCCGCCGCAACTCGGCTATTCGGCGAGTCAGTATCCATACTGAGCACACCGCTCCAAGCGAAACGGCGATCGGCACAGCGGTCAGAATCAGTTCGTTCATCATTAGAGGATGCTTTGGATCCGCTCCCGACGGCTGCTCACGTCCGTGATACGCACTCCGTAGTTACTGTCGACCACGACCACTTCCCCGCGCGCGATCACGGTGTCGTTGACGAGCACCTCAACCGGATCCGATGCTTGGCACTGCAACTCAACGATGGAGCCAACCGTTAGCTTGAGAACATCGTTTAACAACATCTCGGTCTGGCCAAAACTCACGGCGACCTCCATTTCCAGATCCAGCAACATCTCGAGATTGCGTCGCGCGGCTCCTCCCAGACCTTCGGCGGGCGGAGGTTCCTCCGCGCTCTCGAGTTCCCCTTTGGCGCCGGTCTCCCCGCCATTCGAATCGCCGAGGAGCGCTTCCAGGAAGGACGCATTCGGGACCAACGCGATGCTGCATTTCTCTCCGTCAATCTCGAACCAGAACTCTACTGCCAGCGATTCATCCGACGGCTCGGCAACATCGACGCCGACGGCGAACCGCGCCTGGGCGACCGACTGGTTCCGCAGTGCGGCCCCGACCGACGCGATGGCCTGGGAGATCAACTCGCGGTACGTTTCCGCCGCGAGGCCATCAGCATCCTCGGGGTCGCCAAGCGCCAGCCTTCCCATCTTCTGTAAGACTTCGCGGGAACAGCCCACCGAAACGCCTGCCGCTGCGGCGATATCACAGGTAAAGACGATCCAAACAGGCTCAGTCCAGGCGCCCCAATTCTGCGGCTGCGGATCGCGGGCTTCCAGCGCGAATTCGCCCGCCGCAGGGTTCAACAGCGCGAGGGCCTTGCACGCTCCCTCCGCCCAAGCCGCCGTGAACCAGTGTTCGGTCCGGCTCTTTTTCCACCGTTCCGCGCCGCTCACGTTGGATTCCCTCCGTTCGGACTGGAATCATCAGCCAGAACTTGAAATGCGCGACGTCGGCCTGCGGCCACGACTCGGGCAGCAAACTTGTTCACGCCGCTGACCGAGACTTCCGTCGGCCGGGTAATGGGCGTACCCAATGAAAGAATGTCGTTCGGCGCTAGGTCGAGGACTTCTCTTACCGTCAAGTTGCCTCCCGAAACTCTCGACTCGACCGGTACCGGTATATCCCGCAGCAACGACTCCATGCGCCGCGTGGGCCGCGTGTCGCCCGGCTGTTTTTTGACGGACCACTGTTGCTCCAGCTTCTGGCCCATCATCTTGACCATGACGGAGGGAACGCCAAAGTTCATCATGCCCCGGGCGTTATCCACCGTGATCTCAAATCCGATCGCCACGACCGCTTCATTCGGGGAGAGAATCTGCATCAACTGGGGCTGCGTCTCGGTATCTTCGACGGCAAACGATAGGTCCCGCGTCGTTGACCAGGCGTCTCGCAGATCGTTGAGCACGATACGGAAGATCGTCTCCATCACGCTCTGCTCAATGTCGGTCAGTTCTTTGGCTTGATCGGCGCTGTGTTTGCCGTCTCCGCCCAGAACGATATCGAGCATCGGCAAAACCAGGGAGGGGTTGATCTCCAATACGGCGTTGCCTTCCATCGGCTTCACCCCGACGTGGGCAATGCAAGTCGGGGTCGGCAAGTACCCTAAGAACTCGCCGAAGGCCAACTGTTCCACCGACACCAGGCTGACCGTCACATAGCTGCGCAGATAGGCGCCAAGCGATGCCGCGAGATTTCTTGACAGAAAATCATGGACCAGGTGTACAGCACGGACCTGGTCCTTGGGAATGCGATCGGGCCGGCGGAAATCGTAAACCGTCGCCGTGTGCCCCGGGGCGCCCTGTGTCGCCATGCCGCCCTGATTGGTGAAGAGGCGATCTATCTCGTCTTGGCTGAGTGCGCTGCGCATGATGTTCGATACCTAGCGGGGCCATTTCATATGCATCGCTGAACGCAGCCGCAGAATCGCCTGGGACTTCAATTGGGACACCCGTGTTTCATGTAGGTCTACGACCTTGGCGATCTCGCGCAGCGTGAATTCCTTCGTGTAGTACAGCGTAATGATGGTCCGCTCGACTTCCGGCAGCCTGGCGATAAGTTCGGCCACCACCCGGCGAAGTTCAGACTGTTCCAGCAGAGCGGAGGGCCACTCATCCTCGTCATCGGAAACGAAGCGCAACACGCTGGAGCCCTCTCCGTCCCCTGTCGGACCTTGTTCCATCGGCGCTAAGTTGATTCCTCGAATCTCCACCAACCAGCGCCGGTATTCATCCAATGTGATTCCGAGTTGGGCGGCGACTTCGTCCTCAGTCGGGCTCCGCTTGAGTGTTGTCTCTAACGATCCGATGGTGGCCTCAATCTGCTTCGACTTACGCCGCTTGTTCCTCGGAGCCCAGTCCAGACTTCGCAAACTATCTAGAATGGCGCCGCGAATCTTGTGTTCGGCGTAGGTCTTCAGCTTGACGTTCAATGTTTCGTCGAACTGGTCCACCGCGTCGATCAGACCCAAGACGCCCGCGCTGATCAAGTCGTCCAGGCAAACGCTCTGGGGCAGTTTGTCATGGATGCGCGATGCGATGAGTTTGACCTGACCAAGGTGTTCGAGAATACGCTGGTCCCGCTCAGGCCTCTCGGCCAGATCGGTTGGCGCGGCAAGTGTGGGTTTGGGGTACATCACCGTGTGTTGCGTCGCTAGGCAAAAGCCGGCTCGACATCCGCTCCGCCCATCGCGAGCATCGTCAGCTCATCGCGGTCGGCCGGGGAAAGGTCTTGCGCTGTCCTTTGGCCAGTCGTCACATAGGCAATCGGCAATCCGAATCGTAAACTTTCGTCCAATAGCGAACCAGGGGCCGAAGCTTCGTCCAGGCGGGTAAAAATCAGACTGTTCGCTGACGCGCCAAAGGCGTCGTAGCCGCGCCGGATGTCCTCGGGACGACTCGTCGCATTCAGCGTAAGGTGGACGTCCGCCGCTCCGCATTGGCGCAGTCCGTCGTGCAGCGACCGTTGTCTGCCGACGTCGCGCAAGGGATATCCCGCCGTATCCAACAGCAATAGGTCGGGGACATCGTTGCCGCTTCGTATCTCATTGACGGCCGCCGACAAGTCTTCGGGTCTATCGACCAATCGCAACGGCGCGTCCAGTAGCCCGGCATAGGCCTCCAGGTGGTCCACGCCGCCCACCCGGAACGGGTCGACGCAGACAAATCCGATCGAACGCCCGCGAGCGAAGCCCACGGAGATTGCGATCTTGGCCAGCGTAGTGGTCTTGCCCGCGCCGGCAGGCCCGACCACGGCGACGGTTTGCGGGGATTGCGCCGCCGATGTCGGATCGTCGCGAATCTTCCACATCGAGCGCACCCGCGCATAGAGGCGCTCCATCAGCGCGTGGTAGGGAGCGTCCGGCTCCGCGCCCGCCTCCAACTCCGCGGCCAGTCGCGCGGCCAGCGCCGGAGAAACGCCGCGTGTCACCAAACGCACAAATAGTTGGCCCACTAGTTTGTTCTCGAACACCGGAGTGAAGGCCGACTCCACCGCGCCGCTTTGCCGCGGACTGTTGCGCATCCAGTCGAGATCACTGCGCAACCTCCGCAACTCCTCTAACACTGGTTCGTCCGGCAACGATTGGAGCGCCGCGCCGGCCCCCGGCTGCGCCGGCGCCGGTTCGGCGATGGGTTCGACCTCCGCGCCGGAGAGATCCGTGCCGAACGTCACGCTGAGCTTGGCCCCGGAACCCCCTTTGGGGTTCTCCGTCGAACCAATCAGCGCGGCATCGTCCCCCAACTCAATCCGCGCCAACCGCAATGCGGCTTGTACGCTGTCGGCGTTGTAAGTTTTCAATCGCATGGCGTCGAACTCCTAACCCACCGCCCCCAAAGACACGACTCGCACCGTCGCAGGAACCTCGGCGTGGGAGATCGCCGCCAGCAGAGGCATATCGCTTTCCACCAACTGCCGCACCGCAAAGCGCACCGAAGACGAGCAGACCAGCGCCGTGGGACCGTGCAACTCGCCCACCGTTTTCTTGATCTGTCTTGCCGCTTCTCCCAGTGCGGCGGGATCCATCGTCAGCCGCGAGCCCTGCTCGTTGTGTTCCACTCCGGCCTGCAATAGCGACTCCAGGGACGGACCCAGCAGATAGGCGGGCAGGTCGCCGTTGTCGTCGAGATACGGCCGTACGACGCTGCGCCCCAGTGCCTGCCTGACATACTCGGTCAACAAAGTCGGATTCTTCGTCGCCGAGCCCGCTTCCGACAGCGCCTCCAGAATCGACACCGCGTCGCGGATCGACACACGCTCGCGCAGAAGATTCTGCAACACCTTCTGCACGATCGACAGCGACATCAACTGCGGCACCAAGTCTTCGATCAACTTGGGGTTCTCGTCCTTGATTCGCTGCAACAAACCATCGGCATCCTGCCGCGTGAATAGCTCGTGCGAATGCCGCCGGATCAACTCCGTCAGATGAGTGGCGACCACGTTGGCCGCATCCACCACCGTGTAACCCAGCAGCCGCGCTTTGTCCGATTGCTCCTGCGGCACCCACAAACCGTCCAGGCCAAACGCAGGCTCCTTGCACGGCACCCCTTCAATCACTCCGTTGGCGTGTCCGGCCTTGATGGCCAACACGGAGTCGGAGTACAGCTCAAAACGCGCGATCTCCATGCCTTTCAGCAGCACCACATACTCGCGCGGCTTCAGTTGCAGGTTGTCCGTCACGCGCACAGGCGGCAGCACAAAGCCCAACTCCTGCGCTAATTGCCTGCGGACTCCGGCGATTCGCGTCAGCAGCGCACCGCCTTGTGAAGAGTCCACGATCTTCACCAAGCCCAAGCCGACTTCGATAGCCAACGGCTCGATGCGCAGGAGCGATTCGACGTTCTCCGGTTCTTTCGGCTGGGTGAGTTGCGGCGCCGCGCTCGGCAGTAATTTCTCCTGCTTCCTCAGCCGCCAGCCCGCCGTCGCGGCTCCGCCGCCCAGCAGTAGGAAAGGCGCTGCGGGAAGCCCCGGCACAGCGGCCAGCGAGCCCATCACTCCGGCCGCCAACATCAGCGGCTCCGGACGCCCGAACAACTGCTTCCCAAAATCGACGCCCAGGCTGCTTTCTCCCGCCGCGCGCGTGGTGATGATGCCACCCGACACCGAGATCAACAAGGCCGGAATGACCGTGACCAGACCGTCGCCGACCGTCAGCACCGTGTAGGTTTCCAGCGCTTGTTCGATCGGCATGCCGTGGGACAACGCCCCGATCAGGAACCCGGCCAATATGTTGACGCAGGTGATGATAATGCTGGCGACCGCATCGCGCTGAGTGAAGCGCACAGCACCGTCCATCGCCCCGTAGAACTCCGCCTCACGCGAGACCGCTTCGCGCCGGTTGCGAGCCTCTCCTTCGTCGATCAGCCCGGCGTTCAGATCGGCATCGATGGCCATCTGCTTGCCCGGCAAAGCATCCAATGTGAAGCGGGCTGTGACTTCGGAGATGCGTACGGCGCCGTGGTTGATAACCACGTACTGGATGGCGATCAACAGGATGAAGATGACGATGCCGACGACGAAATTACCGCCGACGACGAAGTCTCCAAAGGCTTCGATGACGTCTCCGGCCGCTCCCGCCCCGGTTTGGCCGTTCATCAGAATCAGCCGCGTCGATGAAATATTGAGCGCCAGCCGCAACAGAGTCAGCAGCAGCAGCAACGACGGGTAGACGCTCAGCTCGACCGGCCGCTCGATATACATCGTGGCGATGACCGTGACGACCGAGAGCGTAATGTTGCAGGAGATCAGCAGGTCCAGCAGCAGCGGCGGGATCGGCAGGACCATCATTAGCACCACGGCCATGATGGCCGCGGGCACGATCGCGTTGAGTCCCGCGTGTCCGGCCAGTCTGGGAGGGGGCGTCATAAACCTGAGCTCCGAGCCGCAACTCGGAGCGTCAGGTTCTATCGACGGAACCCGAACGTTTGTTTAGGTTCTAAGGCGCCGGCTGGACGGACTCTTGGAATTTCCGTTGGGCCTCTTTCAGCGCCAGCTCCTTCTCGTGTAGTCCCTTTCTCCAACTCCTTCATCCTTTCTTCGATCGGCGCCATGTCGATCTGAATCTTGGACATCTCTTCTTCCAGCCGACGGAACTCCGGCTGCTTCGCCTCCATCTGTTTGGCGAGAGCTTCCATCTTGGCCGCTAGTTCTTCGCGTTGCGCCCCGCTTGCCTGCGCCATCTGCGCACCCAGCTTACCCATCTCTTTGGCCAGCGGCTGTATCGACTTGGCATGCTCCTTGGCCATCGCTTTCGCCAGATCTTGATCTTCTCTTGTTGCGGGCCCATCTTGGCCTGCATCTCCTCTTGAATGCGTTGCGCCTCACGTTGAATCGCCGCGATTTGCGGCTGCATCTCTTCGCGCCAACGCTTCGTGTATTCTGCCATGGCCTTTGCCGACTCTTCGCGCTTGACCGCCGCGCGCCGCGATCTTGCCGGGGGCACCAGGCAGGAGCCGGCGGAACAGGAGGCGCAGGAACCGCAGCCGGCGCAGGGACTGGAGATGGCCGCGGAGCGGGAGGAGCCGGGGGTGCGGGCGGAACGGCCTGGCTCATCAGCATCGGCTCCACATCTACTGTCGGGACGACTACGGATACCGGAACTTCGAGGTCCATGTCGAGCGCTAGATCAACCGGCGCTACTCGAACAACCGGGTTGGCCAACACGGGCTCCACGGCAACCGACACCGGAGCTTCTACCTCAATGTCCAAAGGCACATCGACCGACTGAGCGCGGATGACCAGCGGTCCGCTGACCGTCAGCAAGAAAGATGCGCCAAGCGCGGCGGCCAGACTTCCGGTAAACGCCCAGCGGCCGACGCTTCGGCGAAGAATTCTAGATGGCGACAATAACATTTCGATTCTCCTAATAATCAGCGCGGGCGAGCGCCCCAAACCCATCACGCCAACCGCTAACTCGTTCGTTGTCGCTCGCTCCGCCCACCTACCCAGGGCGCCCGCGTAGAGCCCAGCTTCGACGCCGCTGTTAACCACAGTCTCGTCGCAGGCAAGTTCTCTTTCTCTTTCCAGCTGTCGGCGTACCCAGTGGGCCGCCGGATGAAACCAAGCCAGGGCGAAAAGACATTCAGAAATCAACTGCGTCCAGTCGTCCCGGCGGGCGACATGCGCCTGCTCGTGCCGCCACAACATCTCCAGATCCTTGCTGTCCGCACTTGCTTGCGCATCGTCGGGCAGCAACACAGCCGGTTCGAGCCAGCCGACCGCGGCCGGTGAGCGCAGGCTTCTGGTGACCCGCGTGGACCCCACGCGGCTGGCAGCGAGCCGGCTTTCCCATTGCTCCAGCGCTGCCGTCAAGTCGATATCCGGCGGCAAAGCGTTGCGTTTGAGCCTGGCGGCCAGCGTGCATCGCCGACACAGCTGCACGACCAGCGCAAGGCCCACAAAACTCCACAGCCATAAGAAGGGACCACCCGATAGCGCCAAGGCTTCCCACTGCTGCGGCGCTTCGATCGGCGCCGGCATCGCAGTCTCAACCCCACTTGTGCTCGTCAGCATGATGGCCATCGGCGGCGCCGCCGGCCGCGCCCAACTCAGCAACGCTTCGGTGACGGGCGCTAGCGCGATCACTGTCAACACCGCCAACCACACGGCGTATCGCTCGGCGGCAGTCGTTCTCTTGAACAGGCGCATCAAGACCGCTGCGACGACAGCCAACAGACTCCCGCGCCACAGCCCATTCGCCAGCGCTTCAAACAGTGCGTCCACCGGCAAGCCGCTCATGCTTCCTCCGCCTTGGCGATCAACTCGCGCAACCGCGCCAACTCATCCGGCGTCAGTTCCTCGTTTTCCAGCACATTCAAAACCAGCGCACCCGGCGAGCCGTCAAATAGTCTGCCGACCAGGTGCGAGACGCTGCTGCGCTGCGCCGCTTCCCTGCCGACCAGCGGTTTATACACAAAGGCGCGGCCGTTCTGCTCGTGTTCCAGATAGCCTTTGTCCTCCAAAATGCGCAGCATCGTCAGCACCGTCGTATAGGCTGCCCGTTCCTTCTTCGGCAGAGCCTTCTGCACGTCGCTGACTGTCGACGGGCCCTGCTCCCACAGGACGTTCATCAACCGCAGCTCGACATCGGTAAGGGTGGTGGATTTCTTGCGCGCCATTTGACTACTAACGAATACGTAGTGAGCATAACGCCAGCTCCGCGGCTTGTCAACGAATTCTTTAATAGCTCCCCTATTCGTCCCTAGAACGGCCGCTGGCCGCGCAGGCTGTAGATGTACGCTAGGATCTCCGCCACCGTGCGATAGAGGTCTTCGGGGATCTCTGTACCGATCTCCGCGGAGCGATAGAGCGTGCGCGCCAGCGGCGGATTCTCGACGATGGCGATGCCGTGCTCTTCGGCGATGGAGCGAATACGCAGGGCGATCAGATCCAAGCCCTTGGCGACGACGACCGGCGCCGCTGCCCCCTGCGGCTCGTAGCGCAACGCGACGGCATAATGCGTCGGGTTGGTGATGACCACGGTTGCCTTGGGCACGTCGCTCATCATCCGCCGCCGCATCATCTCGCGCCGCAGCCGCCGCATACGCGCCTTAATGTGCGGATCTCCTTCGAGGTCTTTATGCTCGCGCCGCACCTCTTCCTTGCTCATCTTCAGCTTGCCGCTCAAACGGCTACGCTGACGGTAGAGATCGATCAGGCCCAGCACGACCAGGCAGACCGCCGCCTTCATCAGCAGATCCAACACCGCGTGCGAGACCGCTACCGTTCCCGCCGCAGCCGTCATCGCCGCGAGTGACAGGAAGACGTCTAGCCGCGAACTCACGATCTGCCACAACACGACGGCGAACAGCGGCAGCAGCACCGCCGCCTTGAATGTTTGCGACAGGTTCTCGCCCGGCAGGTCCCGCAGCTTGGCCAACGGGTTCAAACGATTGACGTCGGGCGTCAGTTTCTTCGCCGATAGGACAAAGCCGGTTTGGCCCAAATGCATCAACAAGCCAATCGCTACTAGGGACAACCCAAGCGGAAACACAAACGACATGCCGTCCCGCAAGACCGCCGCGGCGAGACTCTGCAACTCGCCAACACTTAGCTCTCTGCGAAAACTCTGTTCGAACAACCCTCGAGCCGTCTGGATGACGCCGCGCACCACGCGCTCGGAATATAGACTCAGCAAACCCACAGCAGCAGCGAACTGCAAGGCCATCGTCAACTCGCGGCTTGAGGCGACCTGGCCCTCTTCCCTGGCCTTTTCCAGCCGTCGAGGGGTCGCGTCTTCTGTTCGTTGCGCCCGATCTTCAGCCACAAGTCATCACCGGCCTAGTAGTCCGACAATCGTTTCGGCGCCGTGCTCCGCCATCACTTGGAACACCTTCGGGGCGATCGGCAGCATCAACACGATCACCGCCGTTCCGGCCAGCAACTTGAGAGTGAACGAGAAGGTAATCAGCTGCATCCTGCTGTGGACTTGATTCAGCAATCCCAGAGTCAGGTCGATCAGCAGCAGAACCGCCATCACCGGCAAGGCCAGCCGCACGGCCGCCTCGAACATGTAGCCCCCTAACTCGATGATCATTTGCGCGTCGGCTGGGCGCGTTACGAACGAACCAAGCGGATGCAACCGGAGGCCGTCGATCAACGTTCTGAGTGCAAACAAATGCAGATCCGTGGCCAAGAACAACAAGTCTGCCGTCAGCGCAAAGATCACGTTGAGAATCGACGCGTCGGCCTGGCTGGTCGGGTCGACCATGTTCACGTACGAGTAGCCGGCCTGGAAGCCCAGCGCTTGAGCCGCCACGCCAAAGGCCTCCAACGTCAATCGCAGCGCAACCCCCAGCGCCGCCCCTAAGGCGGCCTCGGAGATCCCTGCCGCCAACAACAGCCAAGGAACTCCAACGCTGGAAATGTCTTCCGGGCGAATCGTACTCACCGCGTACGGCGCCGCAACCGCCGTCAAGGCCCCGGCCAAGACGATCTTCGTCGTCGTCAGACTGGCCCTCACTGCCGGCATCGGGACGAACACCACAAACGCGGCCATCCTCGACAACAACAGCGCACAGTTGACTAAGAACGCCGCCGGTAGATCCAGTTCCAACACGGCCGCTTATCGCGCGAATCGTTCCAGTCCACCCAACAACTGTTCCGAATAGGTAATCATCTGCGCCGCCATCCAAGGCAATAGGAGCATCGCCGAACCGATGAAAATTAACAGCCTAGGGACGGTGTTGAACGCCGGGTCCTGCATTGAAGTCAGGATCTGCACCAAACTCACGACAACCCCGCCCACAAAGCCGACCGCCAAGATCGGCGCCCCGGTCACCAGCGCGACCCAGAAGGCTTGGCGGACCACCTCGATGGCCATCTCCACGCTCACCCGTAGAACCCTCTCACCAACGAACCAACCACCAAGTTCCAACCGTCGATCAGCACAAACAGCAACAGCTTGAACGGAGTCGAAATCATCACCGGCGGTAATTGGATCATGCCCAACGACAACGTCACTGAAGCCACCAACAAGTCGATAATCAGAAACGGCAAAAACAGCACCGCCCCAATCTGAAAGGAGACCTTTAACTCCGAAAGCATGTAAGCCGGCGCCAAGACAATCAGATCTAGATCCTCCGGCGAACTCGGACGTTCCTGACCCGTGATGTCGAGAAACAGCGCCGCGTCCTTCTCTCGCACAAACCGGCTCAGGTAGCGCTTCACCGGGCCCTTGGCCGCTTCGAGGCCCTCGTAGTTCGTCATTTTGCCCTGCTGCACGGGCACGACGGCTTCTTCGTAAACCTGATTGGCGACCGGCTGCATCAACACGATCGTCAGGAACAACGCCAGTCCTAGCAGCGTCTGATTTCCGGGCGCCGTCTGCGTCCCAATCGCCTGCCTCAAGAAGTGCAACACGACAACGATTCTGAGGAACGGCGTCACCGATGCCAGCGCCGCCGGAATCAGCGTCATCAGCGTCATCAGCAACAGAATCTGCATGGGCAGACCCATCTGCTGCGGTTGATCGATCACCCGAATGTCGGGCACAATTGGGGCCGTCGGCGACTGAACCTGCGCTGCTGCAATGCCCGCCGTAATCGCCATCAACACCAACCAAAGCGGGAGTCTCCTCAGGAGTTCACTCATCGGCTTCGTCTTTGCCTCGGTTTTGACTTCCCCTTCCCACTCCGCCGGATCCAACTCGGCGATCGTTGAGATATCTGTATTCGTGGCGGCAATCAAGAAGCACCGTGAGCCTGCTCGCAGTACGGCCGCAGTTCGTTGGGGTCCCAGCACGGTCGTCTCGATCACCTGCAAGCGGCCCCGGCGTTGGGTCCGCTCCAAGCGCCGCAGCCCAAACGCCGCAAACGCGAGCACGCCGACGACGGCGATTAGCGCCGGCATCGATTCGATCACTTGGGACCTTCCTTGCGAATATCCGTGATGCGCAGGCCCACCAGTTCGTCGATCACGACAATCTCCCCGCTGCCGACAAGCAACCCGTTTAACAGGAGATCCACATTCTCCCCGGCAGACCGCTCCAGCCGGATCACGGACTCGCGTTCTAGGCTCAACAGCTCGCGCACGAGTAGGCGGCGGCGATCCAGATGGACCGCCGCCCGTATGGGCAAGTCTCGAAAACGATCAAACTCCGAGGGTGGAGTCGCGGCCGCTGCTTCCTTTTGCGGCGCCTCAACCTTCTGTGACTCCTCCGGCTCGTCCAACGTGTTTGCCCCTCAGTTCACCTCTTTAAATTGAGAGCTTCCTGATTCAACTCGTCTGCCGTTGTGATGACGCGCGAGTTGGCTTGAAACCCTCGCTGATAAGTCAGCAAGTTGGTGAACTCTTGGGCAATATCGACGTTGGACGCTTCCAGCGATAGTCCAACGACCGAGCCGAGTCCCGCCGTATTCGCCGTTCCCGTAATCGGCAGGCCCGCGCTCGTCGTCGGCACATAGTTGTTGTTACCAACGGCCTGGAGCGCCTGCGGATTCGTGAAGCGCGCTAAGGCCAGCTGCGCCAGCAATAGAGTTCGACCGTCCGAATAGATGCCGTTCAGCTTGCCCGAGTCGGCAATTTGGATCGAAACAAGTTCCGATGACGCCGACCCATCCTGGTAGATGTCCGTCACTGCCGATGGCGACGCGACGCTGGTCAGTCGCGCCTGGCCAAGATTATCCAGCAGGTTCCAGTTCACGAGCAGATCGCCGGCGCCGTTCTTGTATGACATGCCGTTGGTTGCCATATCGATGCTGATCGAGGTCGCCGAGGTCGTCGTGTCGAGATCGCCGTTCTCGTCGAACTCGATGACCAGCGGCTGCGGGGTGACCAGATTGGGGTCAATCAGCGGCGGGTTTCCCGTACCCACGTCAACCACGTCGCCTGCCGGTAGAGAGACCGATACCCTAAATGCGTTGGAGTTTGTCGCCACGGTCGGCGCTGTGGGCGTAAACGTCAAGGTCATGACGTGCGGACTACCAAGCGAGTCGAATATCTGAATCGGGCGTGAAAACTCCAGCGTCGACCCGCTCTGCAAATTCGCCGCAATCGACAACTCCGAGGTCGCCGTCGGTTCGATTCGATCGTTGCCCTGCAGCGTGATCGACCCGATCGGTTGCAGCGTGTCCACGGTTCCGCCCACGCGGTCGCGAATCCAGCCCTGCACGCTCTCGCCGTTCAGCGTCACCAACTCCTGGTCTGCGTTCAGCTGGAAATTTCCCGCGCGCGTATACTGCACCAGGTTGTTGTCGCTAACGATGAAAAAGCCTTCCCCCTGCACCGCCGCGTCGAGCAATCCGCCCGTGCTCTGAATCACGCCCTGATCGAATCGCCGCGACACTGTAATCGGCGCCGCGCCAATGCCGACCTGCGACGCGACGCCGGAGCGGCTCTGTCCGATGTTCTGGTAGAACAAGTCGCGGAAGTCCGAGCGGCTGCCCTTGAACGACAAGGTGTTCAAGTTGGCCAAATTGTTCGCCACCACTTCGACGGCGCGGGAATGAGAGCTGAGGCCCGATAGGCCGGTAAAAAACGCACTAGGCATTGGTGATTTCCTCTGTTGCTGTGGTCGGCTCGCTGTTGGCGGCGATAACCTCAAGTTGCTTGTTGACGTTGAGCAGTTGTTCGAGCGAACTAAACTGCGCCAGTTGGCTCACGAACTGCGTTGGGTCTTGGGGGTTCAGCGGATCCTGATTCTGAACCTGCGTCACCAGCAGACGCAAAAACGTCCCCGTATCGGCGCGGGTCGAGTCGAAAATCCCGGCCCCTCCTTGGGCGCCTGCCGCGCCTGAAGTTGACTGCGTTGCATCCACCATTTGCTTCTCCTATCCTTCCGCCCGCGCCAATGCGCCTTCAAATTCTCCGCCGCTCCGACGCAACCGGAACCGCTTTCTCTGTGACTCTTGGTCGCGTTGGGGGTTGTCTCTTCGTTGGCCTTCTTGCGCATCCCATGCCGAAGCGCCGTTGCCTGCCGCCAACGATAGGCCACCATGCTGCAACGCTTCGAGAAGCCCTGCGGCGCCGTTAGACAGCAGCTGCACGGTACGTGGATCGCTGGCCCGAATCGCCGTCTCAATCCAGCCGCCGCGTTCCACCAATTGCAACGCCACGCGTCCTAACCGTTCGTCTTGCAGCACAACGTTCAGCGTTGTCCGTCTGTTCTCTTGCTGTAATTCGGCGCTGATCGCCGGCTCCCTCGGGACGCCGGCCGAAACCACGGGACGCGCCTCTTCAGCCGGAGGAGCAGCGGAGGCCTCCTGCGGAATGCTGTTCAGCGGCGCGGCTCGCTCTCCGACTGCCGCCTGCGCTGCGGGCTGCGCGACTGCTGTCGGCTTAGCTGCAACCTGCTTGGAGCGTTCCGGCTCCGCCACGGGATCGACGGAAACGGCGGCAACATTTTCAGTCCTCACGACCTCGGGCTTCGGCGTCGCCTTGGTTTGAACGCTCTCATCCCCGGCGCGCTGCACATCGCCGGATCCGCCGCGCCCCGCTTGAGCGTCTTTCTCGCGCACGTCGGCTCGGGGCGCAACGTTAACCGCCTGCTGCGCGGCGCGCCGGCCATCGCTGTGTTCCGCCGACGGCCTGAGCCGCGCCCGTTGGTCCTCTTTCGCGTTTACCGGCTCTGGCTCTGGGGCAGCAACGACAGCGATAGCAACCACCTTCTCCGTTGGTTTCGCAACCGGCACAGCCTCAACGGACGGCGCGCCAGTCACCTTTTGCGGCGTTGTATTCGCCGGGGTCTCCGTCGGTTTGCTGGACGCCGCGGCTTTCGGCTGTGCCTCGGACTCTATCTCTCTCGCCCAGTCCGCAGTCTGCGGCTCCTGGAGAACTTCCTGAGCGGGCGTTTCCTTGCGTACTTGGAACTCGATCACCGGGGGGGCATCCGCCTTTGGCAACTCAGCCTTCGATGCACCCGGCGTCTCGGCGATAAGCCTCGGTGCGCCTGCGCCGGCCTCCCTCGGACCGGGCAGCGTTTCCGTCTTCGTCGGCGCGGTTGACACCTCACACGGCGGTTGCACCGCCTGCACCGGGGCCGCTCCCGGCGCCGGCGCGTCCACAACGTACACCACGGCAGCCGCCTTCAAATCAGCATGTACCGACTCCGCCTGCTGTTCCTGCGGGCGCTCTGTCGGTCGCCGCTCTTCTTGGGATTTCGCTGCCGGTTTGTCAGCTGTCGTCTCCAACCGCGGAGTTGAGGGCGGCCTGTTTAGGGATTGCGTACGGTCCTGCCGCCGCGCCTCGTCAACCTCAACCTCCGCAGCTGCGGGCCGGACTTCCAAAACCGGGCCTCCCTCAGCGGGCGCTGCAGCAGGGACGCCAACAGGCTGACCCTCCAACGTCTCCGTAACGCTCACCTGTTCCTCGCCCAACTCCGTTAGCGTCTCAGCGGCAACTTCCTCGGCCTGCACCGCCACAAGAACCGGCCTGGCCTCGACGGCTAGCGCGGTCGCTTCCGACTTCACCGCCTTGGCCGGGATTCCGGGCGCCGGCGCTGCTTGCGTATCGGCTACAACAGACGCCTCCACATCCTCCGCCGCAATACCCTCTCCGCCGACTTTCGAACTCTTCGACTCAGCGGTCGGTTCCGTCTTCGCTGCCTTCGCTGCTTGCTGGCGCTCAGGCAGCGCCTGAGCAAGCACGGCTGCGAATAGTCCTTCTCCGCCCTCTTCCGTTTGCTTGTTGGCGCGGTCGCGCGGCGTCTCGCCTTTTGGGAGAGCCTTCGTCGACGGCGCTTCAACGGGCAGTTGCGGAACGCTTGTCATTCGAGCTGAGCTTCGCAACTCACGGGCCAAACCGATTTCCGCTCAAAATGCGCCACTTAGCGTTTGACGTCGTCGCAGGACGCCGCCATAATGTCGTCGCTTTGTCAGATCGGTGACGCCTTGGCGTCCCCGCACGCCCTGTTTGCAGGCCTTCCAGAGTGGTACGACGATTGCTTAACCGCTTATGAGATGAATCCTGCCCTGCTCACCGCCGCCGCCGGAATGCGCGCTCGCATGGAATCCCTTGACGTCATCAGTAACAACATTGCCAACGCCGGCGCTAACGGATTCAAGGCCGACCAAGAGTTTTACCGGCTGTTCGACGCCGCGCTCTCGCGACCCGGCCAAGGCGCCGTCGGACGCCCCGAGATGCCCTACATCGAGGCCAGCCGCACCGATTTCCGCCAGGGGACGATGCAAACCACCGGCTCCACACTCGATGTCGCACTCTCCGGCCCCGGCTTCCTTGTCGTGCAGACGCCGAAAGGCGAACTCTACACGCGCAACGGCTCGCTGCAACTCGACGCCCAAGGGATGCTGCGCACGTCCGACGGGCTGCCCGTTCTTGGGTCCGACCGTCAGCCGATCGTGTTGCCGCGCGAGGGAGAACTCGAGATCTCTCAGAACGGCGGCATCGAAGTTGGCGGGATCGCCGCGGGACAACTGCTTGTCGAGGAATTCTCAGAACCACGCGTCCTCAAGAAAGTGGGACACACCCTGTTCTCTCTCCAAGAAGGGGTCAAGCCGGCGCCCAACGCCACGACGACCGTGCAGCAGGGCTCTCTCGAGGGCGCCAACGTCAACGTACCGGAATCCGCCGTGCGACTCATCGCTGCATCGCGGCACTTCGATCTGCTTCGCCGCGCAGCCAGTCTCGTCGGCGATGAAATGGAAGGCCAAGCGGTGGAACGCTTAGGCGCGATTCGCTGATTCACGTGAATAGAAGGAAGACCCATGATACGAGCCCTCTACAGCGCCGCCAGCGGCATGGTCGCCCAACAACTGAACGTCGACAACACGGCCAACAATCTGGCCAACGCCAACACCACCGGCTTCAAGCACCGTCGCGTTCAGTTCCAAGACCTGCTCTACCAAAACCTTGTCGCCCCCGGCACCGCGTCGGGCCAGCAAACGACGTTCCCGGCGGGCCTGCAGCTCGGCCTGGGGACGCGCGTCGTCTCCAATGAAGTCATCTTCAAACAAGGCGACTTTATCAGCACCGACAATCCGCTCGACGTGGTCATCGAAGGCAAAGGATTCTTCCAGGTCGTCATGCCGACCGGGGAGCTCGCCTACACCCGTGCTGGTTCGTTCCAACTCGACCGTGACGGCAACCTCGTCACCTCCAACGGAGATCTCTTGGACCCCAACATCGCCGTCCCCCGCGAGGCGTTGAACGTCTCCATCGCCAACGACGGGACGGTCAGCTACACCTTGACCGGACAAAATCAAGCCAGCCAAGCAGGCCTGCTGCAGATCGCCGATTTCCAAAACCCTGCCGGTCTGCGCGCCCTCGGCAGCAACCTCTTCCAGCCCACCGAAGCCTCCGGCGACCCCGTCGTCGGCACGCCCGGCGGCCAAGAAGGCATGGGCGCACTGCGCCAAGGAATGCTCGAAGGTTCCAACGTCAGCATCGTCGAAGAGTTCATCCACATGATCACTAGCCAACGCGCCTACGAAGCCAACTCGCGCGTCGTCCGCGCGGCCGACGAAATGCTGCAAGAAGCCAATAGCCTGACGCGTTAACGCTATGACCGACCTGAAAACTCTACTGCTGCTCACCGCGCTCGCCTCACCCGCTTACAGTCAACCGGTGATCGACATTGCCTCTCCCGACGTCACCGCCGGGAGCCTCGCCGCCGATGTCGCGGCTTTCGCTCAGGCCGACCCCGCCGCGACCGTCGCCCGTGCCCCTGCTCCCGGCGTGACCCGGCGCGTCACCCGTATTGAGCTGCTGCGTTGGGCTAGCTCTCTGGGTCTCAACCCGCAGCAACTTCCCGAAGAACTGATCCTGCGTCGCACGATGCGTTTGCTGACGCACGACGAGATCGAGCAAGCCGCTAGCGCCGCCATCGACGCCGACGACATCTCCATCGAGATCCTTTCCGGCGGGGCGCCCTCGGTCCCCGCCGGTGAAATCTCCCTTGAGTGCCTCTGCAACCGCCTCACGCTCAACCAACCCACGCCGCTGCGCCTACGCTGGCGCGAGTCAGGCGGCCGCACCGGGATTGAACTCGTGCGGGCCGTCATCATCGTCGAAGGCCAATGGTATGAGGCCGCGGCAAGCTTACCGGCCGGCACGGCGCTCACGCCATCGGACGTCATATCCAAGCGCGGCGCACTCCCCACCCTCAACAGTTATCTATTGTCAGATCAACTAGATGGACGTTGGACTCTCATGCGCTCTATTAAGCCTGGCCAGCCCATAACGGATGACCTCGTACACTCCGTCCCGTTGGTTTCCCGGGGCGATCTTGTCGAACTGCGCTATGAGTTCGGCGGCATCCGCTTACGTTCCCCCGGGCGCGCCGAAGCCTCCGGATCCCGCGGCGATCTGCTTCCCTTTCACAACATCGCTACCGGCGGACGGGTCAGCGCCCGTCTAACCGATCAAGAAACCGCATACGTCGAGGCCGACCATGCTAGCCGCTAGAATTTCCCTGACGGTCCTGGTTATTCTCGGACCGC
The DNA here is from genome assembly GCA_963805925.1 of uncultured Acidobacteriota bacterium. Taxonomy (GTDB): domain Bacteria; phylum Acidobacteriota; class Terriglobia; order Bryobacterales; family UBA6623; genus CAMPKL01. The sequence continues at coordinate 64,039 of CAWDWB010000005.1, read as the reverse complement.
TCATCGCCCAAACGGCTCCCGAAGCGCTCGGACGCTACCGTTCGCGTACCATCCTCGAATCGAGTGAAAACGGCCCTTCCGCCGGCTCGCTCTTTACGCAGAACTCTTACCTGGCCGACCTGGCTCGCGATGCCCGTGCCTCGAAAATCGGCGACTTGGTCACCATCGCCATCTCCGAACAAGCCAGCGCGTTGACCAGCGGATCGCTCACCCAGTCCAGAAGTTCCTCCAGCGACAGCGCGGTCAGCAATTTGCTCGGCGTCATGGCTCCGCTCGGCGGCTTGCCCAACCTTTTCAACCAGGGCTCCGACTCCAGCCTCGACGGCAGCGGCAGCACGGGACGCCAAATGGCCGTCACCGCGGTCGTCACCGCACACGTCGTCGAAGTCATGCCCAACGGCAACCTGATCATCGAGGGGACGAAAGAGATTTCCGTCAACGCTGAGCGTCAACTCGTCGTGATTCGCGGCGTCGTGCGCCAAGCCGATCTGCGCACTGACAACAGCGTCTCGTCCGACCGCATCGCGCTGATGGACCTACGCGTGAACGGTAAGGGCGTCGTCAACGAAGCCATCCGCCGCCCCAATGCCCTCTACCGCATCTTCCGACGCCTATTGCCCTTCTAAATACCCCATGCCATTACGAATCCTCTCGTTTCTCCTTCTCGCGGCCGTTATTGCCGGCGCCTCGGTGCGCATCAAAGACCTGGCCTCGATCGAAGGCGTACGCGAAAACCAACTGCTCGGCTACGGATTGGTGGTCGGACTCAACGGCACCGGCGACCGCCAACAAACGGTGTTCTCAACCCAGAGCCTCTCCAACCTGCTGCGCCGCATGGGCGTCAACGTCGACCCCAACGGACTGCGCATCAACAACATCGCCGCCGTCATGGTCACTGCCACGCTGCCGCCTTTCGCCACGCCCGGCATCAAGCTCGATGTGACGGTCTCCTCCATCGGCGACGCCGCAAGTCTACAAGGCGGCACGCTGCTGTTGACCGCGCTCAAGGGCGCCAACGGCGAGAGCTACGCCGCCGCGCAAGGTCCGCTCTCGATCGGCGGTTTCGCCGCGGGTCGCGGCGGGGCCAACGTACGGGTCAACCACCCCACCGTTGGACGCGTCCCCCAAGGCGCCCTGGTCGAGCGAGACGCCCCCAGCATCCGCCCCGACCCCGCAGGCTTTCGCTTGCAGTTGCGCCAAGCCGACTTCGCTACGGCTTCGCGTATGAAAGACGCCCTGATGATTGAATTTCCCGAAGCGCACATCCAAGCCGAAAGCTCAGGGACATTGCGTATCGCCATGCCCGAGAACTACGTCGACCAACCGGTCGCCTTCCTCGCCCGCCTCGGCGCCGTTGAAATCGAAACCGACCGCCCCGCCCGCGTGACGCTCAACGAGCGCACCGGCACCGTCGTCATCGGCAGCCAAGTACGCATCGCGCCGGTCGCCATCCTGCACGGTTCCCTGACGGTGCAGATCGTGACCGACTACATCGTTTCACAGCCCACTGGCTTCAGCGCGGGAGAAACGACCGTTGTGCCGCAGTCGAACGTACAGATCAACGAAGAAGCCGCTAAGAAAGGCATGATCCCCGCCGGGGCCACCGTCGAAGAGCTGGTGCAGGCGCTCACAGCCATCGGCACGACGCCGCGCGACATCATCGCCATCATGCAATCCATCGCCGCCGCCGGCGCACTCGAAGCCGAACTGCAGGTCATGTAAACCATGGATAATCTCATCGCTCTTTCACCTGACCTACTTGCTCATCGCGCTGAGGTAAAACGCCCTTCGGTCGAAGACGCCGCACGTGAATTCGAGACCATGCTGATCGCTCAGTGGCTCAAGTCGGCGCGCGACGCGGGAAGCGTTCTCGCCGAACAATCCGAAATGGCCGGAGCTGACAGTTACCTGGAGATGGGCGAGAAGGTTCTGGCGGAAACCATGGCCGCCAAAGGCACGTTCGGCCTGGCGCAGATGATGGTCAAAGAACTGACGCCGCCCAAGCCCACAGCCTCCGCTCAGCGCGCCGTGTACCCGCCGTCGATGACTAACTCAGAGCCGGTGACGAACTTCGATTCGTCCGAGGCCAGGTAAACGACGCCCCAACCGATGTCGTCCGCTTCGCCCATGTGCCCCAGCGGATGGAGTGCGCCGACTTGCTTGCGGAACTCCTCAGTTCCCGCTGGATTGTCCGCTCCGAATGCCTCTACCATCGGGGTCCAGATGTAACCGGGGTGAATCGAATTCACGCGAATCCCGTCGGGGGCATACAGCAGCGCGTCCGTCTTGGACATCAAACGGACTGCCCCCTTCGAGGCGTGATACGGCGGCACGTCCGGTGCGCCGACCAGGCCGTAAATCGAAGAGAGATTGATGATGCTGCCGCCGCCGGCGGTTTTCATGTGAGGAATCGCATGCTTGGTGCAGAAGAATACGCCCTTCACATTCACCGCCATCACCAGATCCCACTCCTGTTCCGTCACCTCATGCGTCGGCTTATTGGCGCCCGAAATTCCGGCATTGTTGACGAGTACGTTCAGGCCGCCGAGCTCGGCGGCAACTTCGTTGAGAACCCGCTCGACTTCGGCTTCCTTGGTGACGTCCAGTCGTTTGAAAATGGCGGTTCCGCCCTTGGCCTGGATTTCTTTGACGACCGCGACCCCGGCTGCCTCGTCTCGGTCGACGACCGCGACCTTAGCGCCTTCCCGAGCCATCAGGATTGCCGCGGAGCACCCGAGGCCCTTGCCTGCTCCCGTAACCACAGCGAATTTTCCGGCGAGTCTGTTTTTCATCACTGCTCAAAGTGACAGTCGCGCCAGGCGATGTCAATTGTGATTCTCATTTGGCCGAGAGGGCCTTCGCCGAAAACACCACGAATGCCGCCGGATATACAATTGGCCCACGTGTTGAGTAGGTCCGCTGAAACCGAATTGGCGCCGGCTCCGTCTCAACGTGAACCTCATGCCCCGACTAAGCCTTGCCGCTCTCATCCTATTGCTCTGTCTGGGGAACGCTGCCCTCGCCCAGCAGCAGCCTCAGGAACGCAAATGGGCTGAACTGGCTTCACTGATTGAGGGGCGCCAGGTACAGCTCACGTTGCCCGACGCCGTGACCATCAGGGCCGAAGTCGTTGCGGTACGCGACGATACGCTCATTCTCACCATCAACAGAACCACCAACCACGTCGTGCATCCCAGGGGACACGCATCGATCCCGCGCGCTTCAGTGACTTTGCTCGAACTACTGCAGCCGCGCCGCGGCGGGCGTGGAAAACTCGGCGCAATTTTGGGAGCAGCCGCCGGAGTAGGCCTATACGCTCTTGCACCTCAGCCGAGTTCCCGAGGCACCGCCGCGCTCACCATTGCGGCAGTTGGGGCAAGCGGCGCCTTCATGGGCTACTTTATTGGCAGAAACCTCGACGGACCCAGGACGCTCATTAAGATCGTGCCCTAAAGCCGGGCATGTCAGAATCAAAGCTGACTGACATGGAATACAAGAAGACCGACGCCGCCGTAGCGGACCTCTCGCCCGAGCAATACCGCGTGACGCAGCAAAACGGAACCGAACTGCCCGGCACCGGCGAGTATCTCCACAACAAGGAGCCAGGCATCTACGTCGATGTCGTCTCCGGTGAGCCGCTGTTTGCCAGCTCCGACAAGTACGAATCCGGCTGCGGTTGGCCGAGCTTCACCAAGCCGATCGACGATGAGTACGTCAACGAGCTCAGCGACACCAGCCACAGCATGCGACGGACCGAAGTGCGCTCGACCTTCGGCGACAGCCACCTGGGACACGTCTTCGAGGACGGTCCGCACGACCGCGGCGGACTGCGATATTGCATCAACGGCGCCAGTCTGCGCTTCGTCCACCGCGACGACATGGAGGCAGAGGGCTACGGCAAGTATCTCGACCAAGTGGAGGACGTCTAAATGATCGAACGCGCAGTTCTAGCCGGCGGCTGCTTTTGGGGCATGCAGGATCTGATTCGCAAACTGCCGGGCGTCCTCGAAACGCGCGTCGGCTATACCGGCGGAGATGTGCAACACGCCACCTATCGCCATCACGGCACGCACGCAGAGGCGATCGAGATCGAGTTCGACCCCGACCAGATTAGCTATCGCAAGCTGCTGGAATTCTTCTTTCAAATCCACGACCCCACGACGAAAGACCGCCAGGGCAACGACGTCGGGACATCGTACCGCTCGGCAATCTACTACCTCTCGGATGAACAGAAGGCCGTGGCAGAGGAGACGATCGCCGACGTCGACGCCTCCGGCCTATGGCCTGGGCCGGTGGTAACCGAGGTCGTGCCGGCCGGCGCTTTCTGGGAAGCCGAACCCGAGCACCAGGATTACCTTGAGCGCTACCCGAACGGGTACACCTGCCACTTCCCTCGCTCGGGCTGGGTTCTGCCCCGCCGCGAAGGCGCTGCGTAGCCCCTCGACGCCCTTGGCGGCGCGGATCAACTCTCCGATCCGTTTAGTTGCGCCAACAATTTCTCAAGGGCTGCTTGATCCGGTCCGCTGTAGGGCGCCGCATCCGGCGATTGGGCCATGGTATCGAGAAATGAGCGCGTCATACCGGATGCCGGCGGCAGATGGCCGCTCAAAATCAAACGCGGATCCATCCGTCGAATGGCATTCAAGTCCCCAGCGAGTTTCAGTCGATCAATTTTCGAATCCACGGATGATCAATGGACTCCCACAAGAGCTGACCCGCCTGGAGGTCGTCCTTCGGGATCGCCCCGGCCTCCTGAGCCGGCGCCGTCAGCACTGCGCCAAAATAATCCGCGCTAAAAAAGACTCCAGACCGAGAGTCGTAGCATCCCGTTGTGGACGGACTGTCGAATGTTGGCGGGATCACCGCCGTCAGGGTTCGATCACCCATGCTGATCGCTTGGCCGGGATTGAGGAAGTAGACGCGATCCAGCGGCAACGGCTTCGAAAGACCCAGGATTCCGTACCCGAAGAATGTCGTGATGACTTTGACCTGCGGCGACTCCTCCAGGAGTTCAAGCAGGCTGCCGGTATGGTCGGGGTCCGGATGGGTTAACCAGATCCACCTGAGGTCCTTGGGGTCCATGACGTTGCGAAACGACTCCAGAAACTGGACGCTATCCGCAGCCATGCCTGTGTCCACAAGCACCGGATCGCGGGCCATCGACAGAAAGGCGTTGACCGGTACGCCAAGCGCTATGGCCGGGAGGCGATATCGCGCATAGGCAACACCGAGATGGCGCCGTTCGTGTGGGCGTACACCGATCTGGCGATGGCGGCGGCCTATGAGCGCTCTATCGCGATCGCACGCGAGTCCGGCAACCGTCTTTGGGAGGCCATGGGGGCAGCGGAAGTCGCAGCGCTTCAGGCGACCCAAATGGATCCGATTGCGGCCTTAGAGAATTTCTCCCAAATGATGGACCACTGGCGTAGGTCCACGGATCTCCTCTTAATCTCACACGGAATCGGCAGCCTGATCGTCTTGTTTAAGCGGCTTGGGTATGGCTACGCTGCCGCGGTATTGAATGGCGCCGTCGCGAGACTTTTCGAATCGAATCCGTTTGTGGCACAGCTTTCAGAGGCCACGACGAGGATCCGGCAGACACTCGGCGATGCGAAGTTCGAGGAAGCGACCCGCCGTGGCGCCGTAATGAAACTTCATGAAGTTTACGCTTACGCCCTCACCTAAGTGGAACAAGGCGTAGTTGCCGCTGGGGCGGCAAGGGACTGACGCTGCCTCGCCCCTTGCTGACTGCGCGCGCCAACAACGAACTGAGGAACTCGGTCAGTACTTCGACCGTCCTCTGATGCTTATCGTGGACACCTGTCATTTCCCCCGCCGCGACTGGGTTCTGCCGCACCGGGCAGGCCACCAGTCGAGCGAGGCTTAGGCACAAGACCCTACAAAGACAAACCTTCGATCCATTGCTCGAATGCGTAACGCTGATTTAGCGTTGAGTCATGCTGTTCGAGGACCTAGTCGAGTTGACCGGCCCCGAAAACACTCCGGAAGCATCGCCCGTCGCTCGCCTGACGTTTCTTGAGGCTTACTGGCAGGATCTGCTCTCGCGTCACCAGGAAGATGAACCGCCAGCGCCCCAGCAGTTGATTGTTAGGACACTACCACCGAACGGGAGTTTAAGCTCAGCGATAACCAAGGTAAACTCGTCCCCCAATGACGCGTGAAACCTGGCGCCCGCCACCAAGCTACAAGTGGAGGTCCGTTATGCACAGCACTGCGTATACGTCCGTAGGCCTCTCGGCCTCGGACACCGAGATTTCCCGCCGCGCAGAACTACAGGGAATACGGCGAATTCTCGAACCAAAAGATGACGAGGCCCGGCGACGCTGGCATGCCGCCAAAGAAGCGATGCAGTGACGTGAAGCCGAAGCTGCAGAGCACGCCGACAGAGAGTGCTTCGCCCGGGCTTCTGTGGTCCATCCTCGGTACGCTTCTGCCGGCGTTGGCTAGCTTTGTGGGAAACGTGAGGCTATGACGGAACGGCCCTAGGCTGCGCCCTCGTGTTAGCATGTGCGCCGGGCGGTTTTTCCTTGCCGTCCCGGAGTCAGCACAATGCATTCTTCCCTTTCCCGCCGATCGTTTTTAGCAAACAGCGCCCTCGCCGGCGCCGCTGCATCTCTCTCGCCCGCCGTCTTCGCGCAAGGACTGCAGAACGCCGTCGACGGCGCCGGGCAGTCGTCGATGCCTTCGGACTTGCAGATCACCGACGTGACCTGCGGCTTCATTCGCGGGGGACACGCTCTATTCGTGAAAGTTCACACGAATCAAGATATTTGGGGCTGCGGAGAAGCCGCTGACGCCACGCCAGGCACCTATCACTTGGTGAAGACATTTGGTCAACGCATCCGCGGGCAGAGCCCGCTTAACGTGAACCGCCTATTTGAGCAGGTCCGCAAGGCCGGCTTCTTTGAGGGCGCCCAGTCCGGCATTTACGTAGCGGTGCTGACGGCCATTGAACATGCACTTTGGGACTTGGCCGGCAAGGCGCTTGGTTTGCCGGTGTACCAGTTGCTCGGCGGCAAGTTCCGCGATAGCGTCCGCGTCTACATGGATACGGCGTTGTATCAGGCGCGTTTACCTACGCCCCAACAATTTGCCGAAGCGGCCAAGAATGCTGTCGATATGGGTTTCACCGCCGTGAAGTTCGACCTCGATCAAGCGAACGACCCGAATAAGTACGACCGTTTCAATTGGACAGCCAGTCCCGCTGAAGTCCAGCGTATGGTGGATCAGATGTCGGCGGCGCGCGAAGCGGTCGGTCCCAACATCGATATCTGCGCGGACATGCACGGGCGGTATGACGCCGCCACCGCCCAACAGGTGGCCAAGCGCATGGAGCCGATCAACCTGATGTGGCTTGAAGAGCCGATTCCGGCGGAAAACGTCGATGCCTACAAGTGGATCACGCACTCGACCAGTACGCCGATCTGCACGGGAGAGAATTTGTATCTAGCGCACGGCTTCCGCAAGTTGCTTGAAGAGGGCGCGGTCGACATCATTATGCCCGATTTGCAGAAAGTGGGCGGGCTGGCGGAAGGTCAGCGCATCGCGAACCTCTCGAATCTGTACTATGTGCCGTTCGCCCCGCACATGGTGTCTTCCTATCTCGGCGCGATGGCCTCGGCGCATGTCTGCGCCTCGGTGCCAAACTTCATGATTCTGGAGTGGCAGACTTACTTTCACACGGATCCGATGTTCAAGGAAATCGTCACCTTCGACGGCGACATGGTCGAGGATGGGTTTATCGCCGTTTCCGACAAGCCCGGCATCGGTGTTGAGATCAACGAAGAAGGAATGCGCAAGTACGCCGTGCCCGACGTGCCGTTCTTCGTGTAGCGCCGAACCCCGGTCTAGAGCGAGCCGAGGAATGCCGTCAGCACTTCCACAGTCTTCTTACGCTGGTCGTGGTGCAGGTTGTGGCCGGCGCCGTCGATGTGGACGAGCTTGCCGTTCTTGAGGACTTTGGCGGCTTCGTTGTTTGCCGCTCGGATCTCGGGCGTAGCATCGGCCTTGAGGATCAGCGCGGGGGCCGTAATCTTACTCAGGGTCTCTGACGTGCTCATTCGTCTTGCGCCGGTTGAGATACGGCCTCCGGGCGCATAAGAACCGTGGAAGATTCTCTTGGACACTGCCCAGTACTCGCAGTCCAGTTGGTCCCAGAGCGGCGTCCCTTTGCGGCATTGCGCCACGAGGTCGTCGTAGGGCGTATTATTGCGAGCCAGCGCAGCCTTGATCGCCTCGGCTTGTGATTGTTTTGGGGGTGCGGGCCGTCCGGTGCCGGGAAGCCCTAGTCCGGGGTCGAGCATGATCACCGCCTTGGGGAGATCCGGGTAGGTCGCGCCAATTCGCATCACCGTGGCGGCGCCCATTGAGTGACCCATCAGGATCGGCTTCTCGATCTTCATCTCGCGCAGGAACCCGACGAGGTCCTCCACGGCGACGTCGCCCTTTTCGTCAGCAACGGGCGGATCGGTATACCCATGACCTCTGGCATCGACCATGTAGATGTCATAGTCGTCTTGTAAGTCTTCGGTCAGAGTCGTCCAGTTGAGACCGTAATCGCTGAAGCCGTGGGCCATGACGATGACGGGTTTACCGGGCGTAGAAACGGCGTGATAGTAGTGGATGCGGATTCCGTTGGCGTAGACGTAGCCGTCGGACCAGCCGTCGGGCATGCCCGGGGGCGTGGCCCCAACTGCAACGCCGGCACAGAGCGCGATCAAGACTAACGTCAATGCGAACTTTCGAATCTGCATGCGAGTTCCTCCGGAGCTGAATACGGAGCGCCACTGGCGCCCCACCGCTATGTAGCTTACTTCAAGGAGGCGTTTGCGGCGGGAACGAGTTTGCGCCCCACGAGGCGCAGATTGGCATTGCGGAGGCACGTTGGGCGCCGGATTTGGCGAGTTGATTCATTGAAGGCCAAACGCCCAAAGGGCCCCTGTTTCCAGGAGCCCTTTGGGACGCAGGTTGGATTCCCTTCCAAGCGGGGAACCGGAGATGTCTTTGGGTCGACCCTAGTTTCTGTTTCGCTCTTACGCTGCCGTTTCGTTTGGCCTCATCGGCATGCCCCAAGTACTGCTCCCTACGCGTCGGGGGCCCCAGCCGTGCCTGGCCTAACTGGGGCTCTTCTGCTTCTAGGTATACCACCCCGTGTCAAGTCGGTTGGCCGTTAAGCAGGGTGATCGTGGTCAGCCGGGGCCGACAGTCCTCTGGGTCGGATGTTGAGGAAAATGCTGACCGCCGGTGGGCGTGCGATGGTGCTAACCTGTCTGCGGCAAACAAAGGAGCCCCGGCATGTCCGACAACGTCGCTACCGTTCCCGAAAAGAAACGGGAATATGTCCATCCAGTGATGGAATCCACTCGCTGGGACGGCTTCGCGTTTCGCGACGACGACATCGTCATCGGCACCTGGGCCAAATCCGGGACCACCTGGTGCCAGCAGATCGTGACGCAGTTGATCTTCGAAGGGCAGGAGCAGATCGCTACGATGGACATCGCGCCGTGGGTCGACATGCGGATCATTCCGTACGAGCCCATGATGGATCAGTTGGCGGCGCAAACCCATCGGCGCTGTTTGAAGACGCACCTGCCGGCGGACGCCCTGGTGATGTCGCCAAGGGCGAAGTATATTTACCTCGCACGAGACGGCCGCGACGTCGTGTGGAGCTGGTACAACCACCTGATGATCATGAAAGATGAGTTCTACGGAATCATCAACAGCTTGCCGGGAAATGAGGATAGACCCCTGTCCCGGCCGACGGTGGACATTCGGCAGTTCTTCCATGATTGGCTGGACAACGATGCAGCTCCGTACTGGCCCTATTGGGAGAACATCCAGACGTGGTGGGATATTCGCCATTTGCCCAACGTGAAACTGTTGCACTACAACGACCTGAAGGCAGACTTGCCGGGCGAGATGCGCCGCATCGCGGAGTTCCTCGATATTCCCATCGACGAGGCAAAATGGCCGGCCATCGTCGAGCATTGCACCTTCGCCTATATGAAAGAGAACGCGGAGTCTCTTTCGCCCGGACTGAACGAGCTATGGGACGGCGGCATGAAGAGCTTCATCAACAAGGGTACGAACAACCGTTGGCGGGACATGCTGAGCGCCGAAGAAATTCAGAAGTACGAAGACACGGTAAACGCGAACCTCTCGCCGGATTGCGCGGCTTGGTTAGCCGTGGGATCGCCAGCTCTGGGCTGAGCCCCAGAATCACTGCAACTGCCGTTCGGCAAACTCCAGGAACGTCGGCCAGCTCGGCAGCGACGTGTGCCCGCCGGCACACTCGTGGAAGCTGACGGCGCCGTCGATGACCCGCATACCAACCGGGGGGACACGTCGGAACTCGTCTCATGCTTGACGAGTAGTTCATAGACGGGCCCGGCGCCGACGGCGGCTAGGAAGCTGCCTTTGGCGTCGACCCAGCCATCGCCTGGATGCGGCGAGGGCGATGATTCATCGTTTCGTTCCAAAATCAGTCACGGCTTTCCTCATATTCTTCCTCTTGCTGCCGACAGGTGAAAATCGGCTGGCAGATCGCCCTGCCCGGGGGAAGGTATCAGAACCGTCAGCACGGGCTCAGGCAGTCAAGGACGAATCGAGACCGAAGGGTACTATGCTGCTGGGCTGTTTCGACTCGGTGCAGCCCGTCCTCTTTCCTCCCTTTTCGTCCCCTACTCTGTAACGCGGACGCTGGTTGCTACACATCCGGGTATCTAGCAGTTGCCCAAAGCGGATCGGCTAGAGACCAGAGAAGAAACATCAATCGAAGAAAAGGAGCATCCTGTGGATTCCAACCAGACCAAAGCCATCGCCGACTTTCTCATCGCCGATTTCGAAAACGAAATGCCGGCCACTATCCGCGTAATCGAAGCGGTACCGACAGCTAACCTCGACTACCAGCCGGACCCGAAGTCCAAGTCCGCTCTCGGACTCGTCCGGCACATCGCTCTCGAAGACGAGTGGCTGTTGAACTGCATCGCCAACGGAGAGTTCACGCCTCCCCCGGACGATTCCGACGCTTGCGGCATCATGAGTCCGGCTGACGCCGTCGCCTATTACAAGGAAAAACTTCCAGCGGCGATGGATCGTGTGCGCGCCATGCCAGGAGACAAACTAAACGACACGATCGACATGTTCGGCATGATCCAGACGTCAGGAGTGAACTTTCTGGCGATGTCGGCCAAGCATTCGGTCCACCACCGCGGCCAGCTCAGCACATACTTGCGCCCGATGGGCGGCAAGGTCCCAGGGATCTACGGGCCTTCGGCGGACACTCAATAGCACGCGAGGCGCCGGGGAGAAAGAGAGTTCTCACAATCGGGCCGTCAAGTGGACAGTCACTCTTGACTGTCCACGGCTGCCTTCCACGGAGGCTGGCCGCTGAGCGTTGCGTTACGCCGTTCAGCCGCATCGCCGTCGCACAGCCCAGCCGAGAGACGCGACTGTCCCGATGACCTTTTCATCAGGATGAATCGAGTCGTCCATCGCGCCATTAAACGCTCAGCGTTTTCTTCACGGCGCCGAATTGCTCAAGGGCAAACTTGAGGTCTTCTTCGGTGTGGGCGGCGGAGACTTGCGTGCGGATGCGGGCTTTGCCTTGGGGCACGACTGGGTACGAGAAACCGATGACGTAGATGCCGCGTTCGAGCAGGGCATCGGCGAATTGACCTGCCAACGCCGCGTCGCCGAGCATGACAGGAACGATCGGATGCGTGCCAGGCAGGACGTTGAAGCCGAGCTTCTCCAGCCCCGCGCGGAACATCTTGGTGTTCGAGACAAGCCGCTCGCGCAGTTCCCCGCTCTCTTCGAGCAGTTCGAGGGCGCGCAGCGAGGCGCCGACGACCATAGGCGGCACGGAGTTCGAGAACAGGTACGGGCGCGAACGCTGGCGCAGCATGTCGACGAGTTCTTTGCGTCCGCTGGTGTAGCCGCCGCTGGCGCCGCCGAGGGCCTTGCCGAGCGTTCCGGTGATGATGTCGATACGTCCCATGACGCCGCAGAGTTCGTGCGTGCCGCGGCCTTTCTCGCCGGTGAAGCCGACGGCGTGCGAGTCATCGACCATGACCATGGCGTTGTGCCTGTCGGCCAGGTCGCAAATCGCTTTTAGGTTGGCGTAGTAGCCGTCCATGGAGAAGACGCCGTCGGTGGCGATCATCTTGATGCGAGCGTCGGAGGCGGCCTGGAGTTGCTCTTCCAAATCCGTCATATCGTTGTTGCGATAGCGGAAACGCTTGGCCTTGCAGAGGCGTATGCCGTCGATGATGCTGGCGTGGTTTAGTTCGTCGGAGATGACGGCGTCTTCGGGGCCGAGCAGGGTCTCAAACAGACCGCCGTTGGCGTCGAAGCAGGACGAATAGAGAATCGTGTCGTCCGTGCCGAGGAAGGAACTCAGGGCGTTCTCCAAGTGCTTATGAGGCATCTGCGTGCCGCAGATGAAGCGCACGGACGAGAGGCCATAGCCCCACTCGTCCAGCGCGTGGCGGGCGGCGGCCATGATCTCCGGGTGACTGGCGAGGCCCAGGTAATTGTTGGCACAGAGGTTGAGCGATTCGCCGCCCTCGCCGGTCTCGATGTGCGCGTCTTGCCGACTGGTGATGATGCGCTCGGACTTGTACAGGCCCGCAGCCTGGATCTCTTCTAACGTCTTGCTGAATCGCGCTCGCGTCTCTTCGCCAAACATTTTGCTTACTCCGCCCAGGGCCAGGACAAGATGACCTTGCCGCAGTCGCCCGTCTTCATCAACCGAAAGGCCTCTTCGTAGTCGTCAAAAGCGAACCGGTGTGTGATGACCGGCGAAATTTCGACGCCGGACTGCAGCAACATGGTCATCTTGTACCAGGTCTCGTACATCTCGCGGCCGTAGACGCCGAGGATCGTCAGGCTCTTGAAGATCACTTTGCGCCAGTCGATGCCGGGACTGTCGTTGGGGATGCCTAGAATGGCGATCTTGCCGCCGTGACTCATGCTGGCGACCATCTGACGTAACGCCGCCGGGCTGCCGGACATTTCCAGACCCACGTCGAAGCCTTCTTTCATGCCGAGTTCGCGCTGTACGTCGTCGAGCGAGCGCTCCATGGGGTTGAATGCGACGGTGGCGCCCATTTTGCGCGCTTGCTCCAGGCGAACCGCATTCAGATCCGTGACTACCACGTGCCGTGCGCCGGCATGCTTCACCACCGGGATCGTCATCAAGCCAATCGGCCCTGCGCCCGTGATCAGCACGTCTTCACCCACGAGCGGGAAGCTCAGCGCCGTGTGAACCGCGTTGCCAAAGGGGTCGAAGATCGCCGCCAGCTCCCGGTCGATGCCGTCTTCGTGACGCCAGACGTTCGATTTCGGAATGGTCACGAACTCGGCGAATCCGCCGTTTCGATTGACGCCGACGCCCTCGGTATGGGCGCACAGGTGGCGGCGGCCCGCTTGGCAGTTGCGGCACTTGCCGCAGACGACGTGTCCTTCGGCGCTGACGAAGTCGCCGATCTCGAAGCCGTGGACGTTGCTGCCCAGTTCGGCGATCTCACCGGCGAACTCGTGACCGACGACGGTCGGCACCGGGACCGCGCCCTGGGCCCAATCGTCCCAGTTCCAGATGTGCACGTCGGTTCCGCAGATGCCGCCGCGGTGGACGCGAATCAGCACGTCGTCGATGCCGCATTCTGGCTTGGGGATGTCTTCCATCCACAGGCCGACTTCTTTTTTGCTCTTGACCAGGGCCTTCATTTGATTATCTTGCCACCGAATCACAAGTATAGGCGTCGGCCCCCTCGGAGCGACAACGGGACGCTACAATGGCCGTTCGGCCCAGGCTGGGCCGCTCTTTTTATGTCCACTAACGAAAAGTTCCGCGTCGGCATCACACATGATTGGGCCGACCGCACCGAGTCCGTTCTCGGACCGGCCCTGCGCGAGGTCTTTGATCCGGTCGAAGGCATTGAGTACGAGGTGATGCCGGAGTGCGCCGATTCTACGCCCTCGCTGGAGGTTGTGGACAGCTACGACGCCCTGCTGGTGCTCGGCTACTACTTCAACCGCGAATTGCTGTCGAAGACCAAGCGGCTGAAGTGTTTGGCGCGCTGGGGCGTGGGCTACGACCGGATCGATGTCGATGCCGCCACCGACAACGACATTTTCGTGGCCGTGACGCCGACGACGTTGAAGCGCACGGTGTCCGAGGGCGCGTTGACGCTGCTGCTTACGCTGTCGAAGAACGTTCTCAATCAAGACCGCAATGTGCGCGCCGGCAATTGGCGGCAGGGCATGGAGGCTTCGGGCGTGCTGGTGCGCGACCGCACCGTGGGAATTGTCGGCGTGGGCAATATCGGCAGCGAATTTGTGCGGCTGGCCAAGGCGATCGACTTCGGACGAACCATCGCCTATGACCCATTCTGTTCGGCTGAGCGCGCCGCCGAAATTGGCGTCGAATTGGTCGATCTCGACACGTTGCTGCGTGAGAGCGACTTCATCTCGCTGCACGCGCCATTGACCGAGCAAACCCGCAACATCATCGATGCGCGGGCGCTTGCGCTGATGAAGCCGTCGGCTTATCTGATCAATACGGCACGCGGCGAGTTGGTCGACGAAGAGGCTTTGTTGGTTGTGCTGAAAGAGCGGCGTATCGCCGGCGCCGCCTTGGACGTGCTGCGCCAGGAGCCGCCGCCGAAGGATCATCCATTCTTTGCCCTCGACAACGTCATCTTGACGCCGCACTGGATTCCGATGACCGAGGAGAACGTCGAGGGCAACAGCCGCGAAGTCTGCACCAACATCCTAGCGGTCTTCAATGGCCAAGCGCCGCCGTTCATCGCCAATCCGAAGGTCCGGGAGAAGGCCAGTATGATGGCCAAGATCAAGCGCTAAAGGAAAAAGGGCCGCTCCCGACGGAGCGGCCCTCATTCGTTCTGTTAGCGAGTCGCGCTACTCGTCCGCAACGGCCTCGGCTTCCTCGACGACATCGAGTAGGCTCGGCAACCCCAGAGCTTCGCGCAGTTCGTTCTCTAACTTGTCGCGCACGTCGATGTTTTCGCTCAAGAACTGCTTGGTGTTCTCGCGTCCTTGACCGATGCGGTCGTCGCCGTAGGAGTACCAAGATCCGCTCTTGTTCAAGACTTTGTGTTCGACGCCTAGGTCGATCAAGTCGCCTTCGAGCGAAATTCCCTGACCGTACATGATGTCAAACTCGGCCTGCCGGAACGGCGGGGCGACCTTGTTCTTGACCACCTTGACCTTGGTCCGGTTGCCGGTGACGACGTCGCCGTCCTTGATCGCGGCAATGCGGCGAATGTCGATGCGGACCGAAGAGTAAAACTTGAGCGCACGGCCGCCGCTGGTCGTCTCGGGGCTGCCGAACATGACGCCGATCTTCTCGCGTATCTGGTTGATGAAGATGAGGCAGCAGTTGGACTTGAACACGTGGCCGGTCAGTTTGCGCAGGGCCTGGGACATCAAGCGCGCCTGCAGGCCGACGTGCGAATCGCCCACTTCGCCTTCAAGTTCAGCGCGCGGCACCAGTGCGGCGACCGAATCTACTACCAAGATGTCGACTGAGCCGGAACTGACCAGCACGTCGGCGATTTGCAGGGCTTGCTCGCCGGAATCCGGCTGCGATACCAACAAATTGTCGATGTCTACACCCAAACGAGCCGCGTAGATCGGGTCCATGGCGTGTTCCGCGTCGATGAAGGCCGCTACGCCGCCTAGCTTCTGGGCCTGGGCAATGGTCGATAGAGCCAGAGTCGTCTTACCCGACGACTCCGGGCCGTAGATCTCAACGACGCGGCCGCGAGGCAGACCGCCGACGCCTAACGCATAGTCGACGGAAAGCGAGCCCGTCGGAATCGCTGCGACCGCGTCCACAGCGCCGTCTTGCCCAAGGCGAAGGATCGAGCCCTTGCCGTGAGCTTTCTCGATCTCTCCGATGGCCGCTTCCAAGCTTTGTACTCGGTCACGCGTCTCCATGGTTTTCTTTGCTCCTCTCATCATAGATCTACCTTACCAAAGGGGCGAACAAATATCGAATATACATGATCGGGCTCACCAAAGAAAGTCCAAAATTTAAGAAACCGTTCCACGGCGGGACGGACCGCTACTGCTGCTCGTTCGGCAGCGGCGCATAATAGCCGCTACGGGCTCTGACCAACGTGTTCTTGACGTTCGTCTGCACACGGATCTTGTGGAAACTCCCGTCAAGCGCAAAGTCTGTAGGCGAATAGATGATGAAGTACTGGTGCCGCAGTTCGTTGGCAATATCCGCAAACGATTGCTCCAGTTCTGTCGCCTGGAAGGGGTGGAAGGACCTTCCGCCGGTCTCTTCCGCAAAATATCGTAGAACTTTATCGCCCGACTGCCTTTGGCCTGTGCGGTTCGTCGAGATCGAATAGATCACGGTCTCCGCCTTGTGGGCCATTTCGAGCGCCATGTCGCGGGTCACGGAGGACTGGTTGTCTTCGCCGTCGCCAATCACGATCAGCGCCCGGCGAAACTGCGCCAGCGGCTGGTCTTCAGGCAGCTTGTCGCGGCATGCGTAGTAGATCGCGTCGTATAAGGCCGTGCCGCCGCCGGCGCGCAACAGGCGCACCCCGCGTCCTAGCTCTTCAGCGTCCTGCGTGTAATCGACCATCAACTCGGCGCGAGTGTCGTAGCTGACCAAGAAGGCGCGGTCGTTGCCGTCGGCCAACACGCCTCGGATAAACTCAATCGCCGACTCCTGTTCGAAGCGGAATCTGCCGCGGACGGAGTTCGATGTATCCATCAAAATACCGATACGCAGGGGGAGATCGGATTCGCGGACGAACTCGCGGATCTCTTGCTTGACGTTGTTGTCGTAAACCTCGAAGTCGTCCTTGTCGAGATCAGTGATGAAGCGGTTGCGTTTGTCGGTCACGGCAAACAGCAAGGGCACGCGAGAGACCTCGACGCGAATCGTGGACTCCTCATTGCCGGGGACTACGTCGCTCGGCTGCGGGGCTACACGGCCAGCATCCTGCGCCATCAGGTACCCGGCGGCCGCGACCGCGGACAACGCCAGCATCAGTCCGAATCTGTTCATAAGCTGCCGTTGATTATAGCGACAGAGCGGCCAGCCGGTCTCTGAAGTCCTCAGCCAGCGGAGCCTCGATCCGCAACGGCGCGCCGCTCACGGGGTGGGCGATCTCGATGCGGGTTGCATGGAGAAAGAAGCGCTCGGCGCCTCCGGCCGCTGCTCCATAGGTGGCGTCGCCGACGATGGGCCGCCCGACCCACGACAGGTGGACGCGAATCTGGTGCGTGCGTCCGGTGTGGATTCGCACTTCGAGCAGGCTAAAAGCGGGCTTGGAGCGCACTCGCAGGGGCCGGTAATCCGTCACCGCCGAGCGTCCCGTGTCGATGACCGCCATCCGGCTGCGACGGCGTGGATCCCTGCCGATCGGGGCTTCGATGCGCATCCACCACTTGCCGTCTTCTTGGACGGGACGCTCTTTGACCGTGCGCCGGCTCTCTTCGGGATCTTGGACTTCCCCTTGGGTGAGTGCGGTGTAGACCTTCTTTACTTGGCGCGCTTCAAAGGCCTTCGCTAGTCCTTGGTGTCCCTTGTCGGTCTTGGCCACGAGTATGAGGCCGCTGGTCCAGCGGTCGAGCCTGTGCACGATGCCTGGACGCAATTCACCGCCCTCGCCGGACAACGACGCACCGAAATGGTGCAGCAGAGCGTTGACCAACGTTCCGGATTGGGCAGCCTCCCCCGCCCCGGCGTGGACGGTCATGCCTGCTGGCTTGTTGATGGCCGCCATGTCGTCGTCTTCGTAGAGAATTTGGAGGGGAATGTCTTCGGCGAAGGCGTGCAACGGCTTCAGCGGCGCGGGCTCAACTTCAATCGACTCACCGCCACGCAATTTCAGCGAAGAGCGACACGCGAGTTCGTCCACGCTGACTCGCCCTTCTCGAATCCACTGCTGGATGCGCGAACGGGAAATGTCTTCGAGCGCCTTGGAGAGATAGACGTCCAGGCGCTCGCCGACGGCTTCGTCGGTTGCGGTCAGGAAGATGGTGTCTCGCTCGGCGGACACTTTAGACCAACTCCCTGTAGAGCGCGAGCATCTTGTCGGCGGCTTGACTCCAAGTAAAGTTGGCCGCCCGCAGGAAGCCCTTGTCGCGCAGGTCTTGGCGCAGCGCTTCGTCTTCTATGATGCGTTGTAAGCCCTGGGCGACGGCTTCGGAATCTTGCGGGTCGACCAGCACGGCCGCGTCGCCGGCGACTTCGGGCATGGCGGAACAGTTCGAAGTCAACACAGGGAGGCCAGCGGACATCGCTTCCAAGATCGGAATGCCGAAACCTTCGTCGAGCGACGGGAAAGCGAGGGCGTGGGCTGTGCGGTAGAGCTTGGCCTTGGCGGCGTCGTCCACGTAGCCGAGTTGGACGATGCGCTCGCGCGCGGGACTCGCTGCGATGCGCGCGGAGATCTGCTCGCCGCCATAACCGGTCGAGCCGGCCAGCACGAGCAAGAGTTCGTTGGGAAGCCGCTCGAAAGCTTCCACCAGGCGATTGATGTTTTTGCGTTCTTGCAAGGCGCCGACGTTCAGCAGAAACGGCCGTTGCAGTCCATGCTCTTGGCGGAACTCGCTCAGTTGGTCTGCCGAAAACTGCGGTAAGGGATCGACTCCGTGGGGTACGACGACAATCCGCTCACGGGGGAAACCGAGCAGTTCGGCGGCCTGATCAGCCGTGAACGCCGAGACCGCCGCAATGCTGTCGGAACGTTCGGCGGCGTGCTTGGCCAGCTGGGTGAACCGTGCACGGTAGTCGGACGTTGAGTACTCGGAGGTCATCACGAACAAGTCGTGGAATGTACTGACAGCGCGTTGGAAACGGCGCTCCGGCAGACGCTGGTTCAAGCCGTGAAAAAGTTCGAGCCGTCGGGTTAACCCCGGCAAGGTGAAATTCTCGAGCAGAGCGCGCCGGCAATTTTTGGCAATTGGCTCTCGCCACGAACGCAAGTAGCGATTCGCCCGATAGCAAAGCGTGAACGCATCTGCCGGGCCTTGCGCGGCGAGGGCTTCGATTAGGCGCCTGGAGTAGATGCCGACGCCGGTAGGCTGACGGTCGATGCTGTAGCTAGCATCGAGGCCGATCTTCACGGAAGCAGCTCCACGACGCGGGCCAGCGTCACCGCAGGGGTTTCTCCTTCAGCGACCGCCAAGACTTGGGCCGGATGCTTGCCCCATGGGGACCAGCGCTGCATCATGCGCTCGCAGACAGCGCCGCGAAAGACGTCGATGCCGGGCACAGCGAGGGCGGCGGCGATGTGTCCCGCTGCAGAGTCGTAGCCGACGAACAGGTCGCTGGCGTCGATCACTGCGGCAAAGCCGCTGAGCGGACCGGCAAAGACCTCGATTTCCGGCAAACCCTCGTTGCGGGCGGCAGCCGCTGTCGCTTCGGCCGCAGAGCCTTCCGCGTCGCCGGCGCCTTTGTCGAGAACGACGCGCCAGCCGCCGCGCAGCAACTCCAAGACGACGGCGGTCTCAAACTCGGGTGATACGCGCTTGGTCTCGTTTCCGCCGAAGCCCCAGTTGATGGCGGCGACGCGAATCCCGGAGCCGCCCCGCATTTTGCGGCCTGCCTGGAGTTCCGCAGGCGACGGCGCGACGTAAGGCAGCGCTCCGCCGACGCCGAACGTTTCGGCTACCCAGCGCGAAGTCAATTCAGATATCGATTCGTCGCCGTCTTCGCCGAATGCCCGGCTATCGAAGGAGATCTCCCGAACTGCCGCCGGACCGACGGGCAGCAAACCAAGTTGACTGAGACGGGAGTCCGGATCGACGATGAGGCAACCTGCCGGATCGCCGCCGACCCACTGCTCGACCTGTTCGGACAGCTCGACCCAGGCGTTGAGGCGTGAGTGCAAGGAGCCCCCCCGTTGGTATTCGATCGGCAAGAAAGAGATGCGCGGATCGCCGCCGAACAGAGCCGCCGCCTTGGTCCCGCAGGCCAGGGTCACCGTCGCGCTGGGGAATGCCGCCTTGAGCCCGTCGAGGACCACGCTGGTTACGGCGACGTCGGCGCCGAGCGTCACGCGCGACAACACTAGGCAACGGCGCGCTTCAGGCAAGGCCTCATCGTTGGCGGCCTCGCGCTGGGTGAGGCGCACACGCCGCTCGTTGAATCGCTCGAATCCGGGGCGGCCCTGTAGGCGGTCCAACACGGCGGTGAAGAACCGCGAGTATTGCTCGCTCAGTTGGGGTTCAAAGCGGTCGGCTAACGGCTCGACGATGTCCCGGAATAGACGCTTGGAAGCGGGGACGGCAACGGCGGGGTCAGACGCGGTCGCCTGGTCGACGATCCAATCCAAGTCGGAGCTGGGTGCGACGCCGCCGGCAAGTAGGGTACTGGCGACACGCGAAAACGAATCTTCGGCCACCTCCACAGCATGGCCCATCCAGGCCTCGGCATCAACGGACGGCTCGACGGGAGGTTTGGCCCCAGTCCGAGCGCGATTGCTTTTGGCCCGAATCCACGCGGTCCGATCCGTAGCTCTTGAGCTTGCGGTAGAGCGTGGTGCGGCCAATGCCGAGCATCATCGCCGCCGCGCTCACATCGCCCTTGGTGTGGTCGACGGCCCGTAGAATGTGGCGGCGCTCGACCTCGGCGAGCGGCGCGATCTGCTCGCTAAAGTTAGCCGTATCGCCGTCGAACAACGCAAAATTGCGCAGCGCGCTCGGGAGATCGGAGACGCAAATCAGGTCGGCCGCTCGCAGGGCCACGGAACGCCGCACGGCGTTCTCCAACTCGCGGACGTTGCCCGGCCAATCGTAGCGGCAGAAGAGCTCCAGCGCTTCGGACGACAACGCGGCCTTACGGCCCGCGTATTTCTTGAGGAAATGCGCCGCCAGCAACGGAATGTCCGTGGGCCGATCCCGCAACGTCGGCGCTCTGAGCGAGATCACGTTCAAGCGGTAGTAGAGATCGCGCCGAAAGCGGCCGTTCTCCACCTCCTCGCCCAGATCGCGGTTGGTCGCAGCGATGATGCGCACGTTCACCTTGGCGGCGGTCGTGGCGCCCACGGGACGAACCTCGCCCTCTTGCAAAAGCCGCAACAGTTTGGCCTGCACGTCGAGCGTCAACTCGCCAATCTCATCCAGGAAGAGCGTGCCGCCGGAAGCTGCGCGGACCAGACCCAGTTTGTCTTCCGTCGCTCCGGTAAAGGCGCCCTTCTTGTGGCCGAACAGTTCGCTTTCCATTAGCGAACCCACGACGGAGGCGGCGTCAACAGGCAGGAAGATCTTGTCCGACAGCACGGAGACGTCGTGCACCGCCCGGGCAATCAGTTCCTTGCCGCAGCCGCTCTCGCCGCTGATCAGCACCGTCGAGTCGTCGTTGCTGAGCTTGCGAATGGTCTCACGAAGCTTGCGAATCGGGGCGGAATCGCCGACGAGGCCAAAATTGACCCGGCGTTGGACGGCGGTCTTGTCAAACGGCATCGGGCGATCGGCTCCGCACCGATGCTAGCAAGCAATTCGCAAAAAAGAGACGGATTTGCGAGATATACAGAATATTTATGTGCAGTTCTGCGCGTCTTCGGCGGACACGCGCTGCACAAATGAATCGATTCCGTCGTCGGCAAGGCGGCGGCGCAAGCCATCCAGATCGCCTCCAGCGTCCGCCGAACCGACCACCACACGGTAGAGCTGTTGGCCCTCGGCCGACTGCGCGGTCAGAATCGCCGCTGCACCGTAGGCAAGGCGCATCTTGCCCTCCATGCGCTCGGCGTTTTCGATGTCGGCGAAAGAGCCGACCTGGGCGCCATAAAAGGATTCTGAGCCGCAGCCCACGGCGCCCGAAATGACGGTGTCATCCAGCACCAGCGGCTCGTCGACCCCGCCAGGAGCCTTCACGACTTCGAGCCGGACCATCGCGGTACCGTCGCCGATCATGCCGATCTGGCGCGCCGCCGCGTGGGAAAGATCCACAATGCGGTCTTTGATGAACGGACCCCGGTCGTTGATGCGGACATCCACGGACAGGTCGGTGGCCAGGTTGGTGACACGCACCACCGTATTAAACGGAAGCTGGAGGTGTGCAGCCGTAAGCTGCTCCATATGATAGATTTCGCCGTTGCTGGTTTTGCGGCCGTCGTAGGGATGGCCGTACCAGCTGGCCACTCCCGTCTCCACGTACCCGACGCGGGCCGCAAGCGGCGGAGGCAGCGAGATCCGCGGATTTCCTCCGCAATTCGACGCTAGAACCAACACCGCGGAGGTGAGGATGAGGCGGGCCAAAGACATCCGAAGAGGCAATCTTAACCCGGAACCTCGCGCTGTGGTACGATTCCGCCTTTGCTATTCGTGTGTCCACGACGACCTCATGCCAGACCACCCTGCCCAACCCAACAAGCTCTTGCTCGTCGCCGCAGCCGTCGCCGCCGTGGTTTTCGTCGGCTCCTGGGCTGGGGGAGTGCAGGCGGGAATTGGGCCGGGCCTGGTCGGCGCGATGGCGCTGACGGCGCTGTACTTCCGCAAACACGCAACGCTGCACGTCTTTACCTTTACCTTCTTCATCCTCACGGGAACGGCGGCGGCCATGTTTTGGCCCAATTTATTCACGGAGTGGAACGGCTTCCGCTTGAACCGGCTGAACCTGCCGCTGACGCAGATCATCATGTTCGGCATGGGAGCGAGTTTGAGCATTCGCGACTTCACCGACGCGTTGAAGATGCCCAAAGCCGTGTTGATCGGCATCGTCTTGCAGTTTTCGGTCATGCCCACGCTGGGCTGGTTCGTCGGGCGCGCATTTGGCTTTGACCCGGAGGTCGCCGCAGGGATCATTTTGATCGGCTCCTGCTCGGGCGGTGTGGCTTCGAACGTGATGGTTTACTTGGCGCGCGGCAACGTGGCGCTCTCGGTCACCATGACCGCCTGCTCGACGCTGCTGGCTCCGCTGATGACGCCGCTGCTGATGGAGAACCTTGCCGGCCGGCTCATTGTGGTCGACTTCTGGGCGATGGTGCTGTCGATCATCAATCTGGTGATCATCCCCATCGGAGGCGGCCTGATCGCCAATCAAGTCCTCAACAAGCGCCGTGATTTCGGCGCCTTCTTCAAGACGCTGGCGCCCTTGGCTTTACTGCTCGCGACGGGCGTGGCCGCGGCGACGGGTGCAGTTCAAATGATGGGCGGCGCCAATGCCGACAACCCTTTCTGGTTTGGGCTCTTGCACCAAGGCCTCTTCTTGTTGGCGCTGACCTTGTTAGTCGGCTGGATCCTCAACGTCGCCCTAGCCGGCAACCGTGAGTCGTTCGACCGTATCTTGCCGATCGTTTCGATGACGGCGATCTGCATCATCTTGACGATTATCGCCGCCGCGTCTCGCGATGACCTGCTGGCGATCGGCCTGCTGCTGTTGCTGGCCGCCTTCATCCACAATGTGGCGGGCTACGGCCTGGGCTACGGCTTCGCCAAGTTGGCCGGATTGTCGGAATCGGACCGGCGCACAGTGGCCTTCGAAGTCGGCATGCAGAACGGCGCGATGGGCGTCGGCCTAGCACTGGACGTGCTCAAGAGCACGGCGGCGGCGTTGGGCCCGGCGATCTTCGGTACCTGGATGAACGTCACCGGGTCGGTACTCGCATCGTACTGGCGCGACCGTCCGCCGAAGCAATCCGCGGCCTAACATGACTGACCCTGCACCACGACCCAGCAAGCTTCTGTTGGCATTGACCCTTGCCGCCGGCGTTCTGTTCGCCGTCAGTTGGGCGGTCGGTTATACGCCGGGCATCGGACCGGGGTTGATCGGCGGTATGGCGCTGCTGGCGCTGTGTTGGCGTAAGCACCCCACGCTGCGCGTCATCACGCTCACGCTGTGGTTGAGCATCAGTACCGGCGCGGGATTGTTTTGGCCGCAGTACTTCCTCACCTGGAATGGCTTTGAGCTGAACAGCATCAACCTCTACCTGGTGCAAACCATCATGTTCTGCATGGGCGCCACGTTGAGCATTGCGGACTTCACCAGCGCGTTGCGCATGCCCAAGGCCGTGCTGGTCGGGATGATTTTGCAGTTCACGGTGATGCCCGGCGTCGGTTGGCTCATCGCTGAATCGTTCGGCTTTGAGCCGGCCGTCGCCGCGGGCATCATCCTGGTGGGCTCTTGTTCGGGCGGCGTCTCCTCCAATCTGATGGTCTTTCTGGCGCGGGGCAATGTCGCGTTGTCTGTCACCATGACGGCCTGTTCGACGCTGCTGGCGCCCGTGATGACGCCGTTGCTGATGCAGTACTTGGCCGGGCACCTGGTCGAGGTCGACTTCTGGGCCATGATGCTGTCGATCGTCAACCTCGTCATCATCCCAATCGGCGGCGGATTGATCGTCAACAAGGTGAGCCAGCAACGCCGCTCGGTCGGGGAGTTGCTTCGCACGACCGGGCCGCTCTGCTTGGCGTTCGGGGCCGGCGTTGCCATGCTGTTCGGGATCATCCAGCTTCTGGGCGGCGCGACTCTGGACGACGCGTTCCTGCATGCCCTGTTGAGGCAAGGGACCGTGCTGTTCGGCCTGGTGCTCTTGCTGAGCCTGGTGATCAACGCCACGTTGGCCGGACGACAAGAGACCTTTCAGAAGCTGCCGCCGGTGGTCTCAATCCTGGCGCTGTGTCTCTTCCTGGTTATCGTCACCGCCAGTTCGCGTGACGACCTCATCTCTGCAGGCCTTCTGCTAGTTGTGGCCGCGACCCTACACAACGTCATTGGAATGATCCTGGGCTATTGGCTAGCGTTCCTCGCCGGCATCCGCGGACACAATCGCCGCACCGTCGCCTTTGAAGTCGGCTTACAGAACAGCGGCATGGCCGGCGGCTTGGCCTTGAGCGTCCTCAAGAGCAGCGGCGCAGTGCTGGCGCCGATCGTCTTTTCCACCGTCATGAACGTCAACGGTTCGCTGCTGGCTTCGTGGTGGCGCGATCGCCCGCCGACGGATGAGCCCGCACGATAATAGGGGCGTGCCGCTAGCCGACGAGGATTTCATGCGTCGCGCTCTTGAACTCGCCGCCGAGGGCGAGCAGGAGGGCGAAGTGCCTGTGGGCGCGGTGATCGTTCGCGAAGGCGAAGTGATCGGCTGCGGCCACAACCGTCCCATTGCCGCCAACGACCCCACCGCGCACGCCGAGGTTGTTGCTTTGCGCGCCGCCGCGGCTGCAGTTGGTTCGCACCGCCTCGACGGCTGCGATCTCTACGTCACCATGGAGCCCTGCGCAATGTGCGCCGGGGCAATCGTGACGGCGCGCATCCGGCGGCTGATATTTCGGGACACGCGATATTCGCTTTGGGGCTGTGCGCAGTAAGTTCCGCATTGCGGATTCGGATTTATTGAATCACCGCGTTGAGGTTGTGGAAGGCGTGCTGGCCGCAGAGTGCGTGGCGCCTTTGCAGCGGTTCTTTGCGGCACGGCGTGGGGAGTAAGGCTGTCCGGGCATGTCTGGTTCTTGCGCACACTGTAAGTTGATCGGATTATTGGAGGCCCTAGCTTGAAAACCGACCCATCACGTTGGGAACTTGAGGTAGCCAGCGTAATCGACATCACTGGGCCGCCTGATATCGACGAACTGAGAGTCGAGATCCGCCTGGATGGAGAGGAGTTTGGGTTCGTACGAGAGACAGCTGCTGGCCTCGAAATCATCATTTTGGGCCGAGACCATGATGGCCGCTGGTCTGTACCAGTCCAGGAACTATTGACGGTACTTGAGCGAGCTAGACGGAAGCTCACAGAGTGATCGGGGATCGGTCCCTTGGCGGCACTTCCCGGGTCTAAGGCCCGCCGCTTACGCGGCTGGGCTCGGGTCGTTGGGGTTCTGTGGGTTGGGGTCGTAGGACGGAGATAGGTCTCAAGTTTTGCCGCCATCCGCCGATAGGAAGAACTGGAGGCGACTCACTTGAAGATCGACAATTTCACTCCCTCGACGGATCTGCAATCGACCCACATCGACAAGGCTCAACAGGCGGAGAACACGCGATCCCAACGGAGCGGCAAGACGTCCTCCGCCCAAGACTCCGCCTCCATCTCGTCGCTGACGCAACAGATCTCCCAGGCGCTGCAGACGGAGTCTCCCGAACGCGTGTCCGCCGTCTCCGAGGCCCAAAAGCTCTATCAGTCAGGCAGCTTCAACGTACCGGCCGCCGAAGTGGCCGACTCGCTGATCCAAAGCGCGGTCGCGGATACGGCGTTGTTGTCGCAGGTTTCTGGACCATCTCCGAAGGCCTAAACCCATGCCCTCCGCTGCAACGCCCTGGGATGCATTCGGCGCGGCACTGACCGAGACGCAGCGAGCCGCCGCCGAAGGCCGTTTCAACGACTTCATGACCCTGGGCGCGCACCTTGAACGTGCCGCCGCCAAGTTGCCGAAACCGCCGGCGGAGCAGGTCCCCGCCCTGCAGCGACGATTCGCCGAACTATTTGGCGTGCTCTCGCACATTGAGGCGGTGCGCGGCGCTCTCGTCGGCATCCGGGCGGAAGTGCGCGGCGCTTACGGGCCTGGCGCCGTTCCCCGTCCGGCGGCGCACAGACTGTTGGACCAGCGAGGCTAAACAAGATGTCGGGCCTCACCGCGGCAACCAATAGCGCCCAACGCAGCCTGTCGACGTTCTCGCAGGCGCTGGAGGCGGTCCAAACAAACATCGCCAACGCCGCCACGCCCGGCTACGCCAGGCAACGCCCAGCTCTTGCTCCAGTCATCTTCCCGGACGGCACGGGCACAGGCGTCGAACTCACCCGAATCGAGTCGGCGCGTAACAACTTGCTCGACTTGCAGGTGCTCGCCGCTCACCAAGCGGAAGGCAGACTCGGCGAACTCTCTACGTTCTTCCAAACCACCGAACCCGTCTTCCGGCTCAACAGCAACGGCGGGATCGACAGCGCGCTGGACGCCTTTTTTTCATCGGCGTCCCAACTCTCGGCCAATCCCGGCGACCTCACGCAACGCAGTAATTTGTTGAGCGCCGCCGACGGAGTGGCCGGCGCCTTCCGGCAGGCCAACGCAGAACTAGCGGCTAGTCAGACTAACGTCGACGGCTCGATACGGAATTCCGTGACGCGAATCAACGCGCTGCTGGAAGAACTCGCCGGACTCGAAGGTCAGCGCAATCAGCGAGACCCTCGCGTCCCGAATGCGGCTGTGGATACGCGGTCGCAACAAGCGCTCGAAGAACTATCCAGCCTGATCGGCGTCGACGTACAGCGGCAGCAGGACGGCGCCCTGGCCGTCGTTTCCGGCTCGACGGCACTACTGACGGGAGTCTTCGCCAGGCCGTTACAGGTCTCTGTTTCGAACGGCTCAATCCGCGTCTTCGACCAGGACGGCAAGGACGTGACGGCCTCCATACAAAGTGCGGGCGGCAGCCTCGGCGGGGCCCTCGAAGCGCGCAACGTGGTGCTGCCCGAACTGGGCGCCAATCTCGACCGTCTGGCCAAGCACTTCGCCGATGCGGTCAACGCACAACTCGCTCAAGGCGTCGACTTGAACGGCGCTCCCGGAAAAGCGTTGTTCACCTACGACGAGACCGCCGTAATCGGCGCGGGCAGGACGCCCGGAAGCCTCGGCCTGGCCACGCCTGCTCCGCCCTCCCAAGTACAGGTCGACTTCAGCGGGCCGTTTACCGTCTCCATCACGGCGACGCTCGACAATTTCGTCGTCGGCTCGACGCCGCCAGGCGTCCCGGCGCCAGGGGATACGCTCTCATTACGGCTCGTCTCCGCCAACGGCAGCATTGACCGTACGGTGACGACGTCGCCGTTATTGGGCGGCGAGACGACGGCAGAACTGGCGACGCGCATCAACGACCAGATCGCCCTGGACCCGCAACTAGCGGGATTGGTCGACGTCTCCGACGCGGGCGGCTCTCTCAAGCTGACGCTGTCGGAGTCCGCCGGACAGGGCTTTAGCTTCACGGCATCTACCGCTGGCTCCGGCTTCCTGACCGGACTCGAACCCGGCGGCACGCTGGGCGGCCAGTCGGCCGAAGAGATCGCCGCTGCATTGAACGCCGAGATCGCTAATCAGCAAGAACTCGTGGCCGCTGCGGTACGCATCACGGCCATCAATGGCCAACTGCGTCTCGACGGCGACATAACGTTCGATTTCACGGTGACCGACATCGACCCGGCCGCGACCGGTTTCGCCTCCGGGCTGAACGGCGCGGGCTCCGCCGGCGGACTCGGCGCTGCCGGCACGCTAGCGACATCCGATATACGGCCGATCCAGATTGCCGCCGCCCACCCGAACAATCCCGGCAGTAACGAGAATCTCAACGCGATCATCGCCCTTGCCGACGCCAAACTGGTCGACGGTTCCACGCTGAACGGCTTCTTCGCGGGCCTCGTCTCTCACTTCGGCGACGCCGCGGCCGTGACGTACTCGCAGCTCGACACCCAGCAGCAAGTAACCGTCGCCTCAGAGAACCTGCGCGACAATTTTTCGGGCGTCGACCTCAATGAAGAGGCGGTTTACTTGCTGCAGTTCGAGCAGGGTTACCAAGCGATGTTGCGCCTCATCCAGGTCGTCAACCAACTCTCCGACGAACTATTGAACTTGGTGAAGTAGACCATGAGAACGACCCCGCTCAACACGTCTCGCACGACGATTCTCAACATCCGTTCGGCAGCGGCCAAGATTTCTAAGGCCACGCAGGAAGTATCGTCCGGCCTGCGAGTCACCAAGCCATCAGATAATCCATCGGACGCCGCAGGCATCGTACGGACTCGGGCAGAATTGGCCACGATTGCTCGCTTCCGCGAAAACCTGGAGTCGGTCCAAACGGAACTGCGGGCGGTAGACGGCTCGATCTTCCAAGCAACGTCGGCCTTGGATCGCGCCGCGCAACTGGCTGCCAAGGGCGCCAGCGATACGAGCGACGCCACAGACCGCGCATTGATCGCCGGCGAGGTCGAAGGCATCTACCGGCACATCGCCAGCATCGCCAACACGGTCCACGGCGGCCGCTATGTTTTCGGCGGATCGATTGACGATCGCCCGCCCTTTGTCATCGACGACTCCGCGCCTTACGGAATCACTTATCAAGGGAACGCCTCGAACCGCCAACTGACCTTCCCCGATCGGCGTCCCGCGCCGGTATCGTTGCCGGGCGATGCGATCTTCTTGACGCCCGACGTCTTCATCGGCGCAGGCCGCACGGCCACAGAAACAGCTGCCGCGACGAACTTGCCCGTCGGGCTGGGGATCTCGTTCCAAGGCGACGTCGAGGGAGCCATCAGCGTCGACTTGCGTGGCCCCTTCTTGGCTTCGGTCGCGCCGTCGGGCGCCGGCGCTGGGGATACCGTGACGGTCTCGTTCACCGCCGATGACGGCTCGCCCGGCGGAACGATCACCACGCAGCCGCTAGCCGGAGGCGAAGACGCCGCCGCTATCGCCGTTCTGCTGAATACCCAAATCGCCGCCAATCCCAACCTCGCCGGCAAAGTGCGGTTCGCCGAAGACGGAGGCGCATTGAAGCTGGTCGTCGATGATTCGGCAGGCACCGGATTCTCGTTCACCTCCTCGAGCGCCGGATCGGTGACCACGGGCCTGGAAGCGGGCGGATCGGCCGGGGGCTATTCGGCCGAAGAGACGGCCGCCGCGCTGAACGCCGCAATCGCCCAGAACTCGGCACTGTCCGCCGCGAACGTTCGCTTCAGCGTCGAGGATGGTCAAGTGACTGTCGACGGCGATGTCGATTTCACCTTCACGGCCATCGACTTCGACCGCGGCACAGGATTCTCCTCCGGACTCGGCGGCGTCCATCGCGTCGGAGGTTTGAATAGCGCCAATGTCTTCGGCGCGCTGCACGATCTGATCGCAGCGTTGCGGGCCGACCACGGAGCCACCATCAACGAGGCCGTGGGACGCGTCCAACAGGCCACGGATCACGTCAGCCAATCGCAAGCGTTCTACGGCGCCACCCTGCGCCAGGCCGAGGTCACCATTGACAACCTCGCCGAGCTGGACACCGTCAACACAGCCCGGCTGTCGCTGCACCAAGACGCCGACGCACTCCAGTCAATCAGCGCTCTGCAGAACGCTTCCGCCGCCGAACAGTTCGCGCTCCAGGTGGCCGCGCGGCAGCGTCCCAAGCTGCTCGACCTTTTGGGTTGAATGCCTTTGATACCCTGTGGGCTTGTCGCTGTACAGGCCGCCACAGGGACTATTTGTCGGCATCTCGACGGTTGACTCGATCTTCGCCGTACCGAACATCCCCCAACCCAACTCCAAGATCCAAGTCACCGAGTGGGACTTGATCCCTGGCGGTCCGGCGACTAATGCCTCGGTCGCCTTCCGCGCGCTCGGTGGGGAAGCGACGCTGCTCACGGTTTTGGGGACCCATCCACTGTCGGAAGTCATTCGGCGCGATCTCGACAAACAGCAGATCGACGTGTGCGACATGGCCCCCGAGTACGCCGGTCCGCCGGCCTTCGCCTCAGTGATCGTCTCGCCGGGCGGCGACCGCCTGGCCGTTTCGACTGGAGCTTTTCATCTGGCGCAACCGGACGACGTGCACGATCTGCTCGACAATGTCCGGCCCGACGTCGTGCTGATCGACGGCTATCTCTCGGACCTCGCTCTCGACGCCGTGCGCAAAGCCCGCGCCAAGGACGTCCCCGTGGTGATCGACGGCGGCAGTTGGCGGTCCTACTTCGAGGATCTCTTGCCGCATTGCGATATCGCCATCTGCTCCGAGGACTTCGCGCCGCCGGGGGTGGCCGGGACGGAAGACATACTCGACTATCTCGCAGAGCGCGGAGTCGCCTATCGCGCAGTCACGCACGGCGAACGCCCGATTGTTTATCAATCGCCGCAGGGCTCGGGATCCGTGTCGGTCGAAACGATCGAAGCCGTCGACACGCTTGGCGCCGGCGACATCTTCCACGGCGCGTTTGCCTACGAGTGGGCGCGCGGCCAGCGGGACTTCCCGGCAGCCCTCGCAGCGGCGAGCCGCACGGCGAGCCTTTCGTGCCTCCACTTCGGCACGCGCTCGTGGATCGCACATCTATAAACTAGGAAGCTTATGTCGAAGCCTCGCATCGTCATCCCCGACGACTACCCGCCCGTAATGGGTCCCAGCAACGCCTTCAAGATGCTCAAGTTCCGAGCCGACGTCGGCTATCACGATACGTTGCCGCCGACGCCGGAAGTTCTGCTGGAACGCATCGGCGACGCCGAACACGTCGTCAGCATCCGTTCGTCCGTCCCCTACCCGGCAGAAGTTCTCGAAGCGCTGCCGAATGTGAAGCTCATCTCCATTTGGGGCACCGGCACGGATCACATTGACCTCGAGGCCGCCTCGCGGCTGGGGATTACCGTGGTCAACACGCCCGGCGTTTCGGCCATCGCCATGGCCGAGCATGCCCTGGCGCTGATGCTGTCGGTCGCCCGCGACATTCCGCGCATCGACGCCAAAACCAAGCGAGGCGCCTGGCCGCGCGGCTTCGTCAAGCAACTTCACGGCAAGACGCTGGGCATCGTCGGCCTGGGGGCCATCGGCCAGCAGTTGGCGCGCATCGCCCGCGGAATCGGCATGCGCGTGATCGCTTGGACGCGCCACGCAAACATTCTCACTGCGCAAGAGCTCGACCTCGAATTCGTTCCGCTCGACGATCTCTACAAGCGTTCCGACGTGGTCAGCATCCACATACGGGCGACGCCCGAAACGGTGAAGTTCGTCGGCGAACGCGAGTTCGGACTCATGAAGTCCTCCGCCATCTTTATCAACACCGCGAGGGGCGCCGTCGTGGATGAGGAAGCTATGATCAAAGCCCTCGAAACCGGCAAGATCGCAGGCGCGGGACTCGACGTCTTTGAGACCGAGCCGCTGCCTGAGAATGCCCCGATAACGCGCCTGCCCAACGCCATTCTGACCCCGCATTCCGGCGGCATCGCCCAAGAGGCCCTCGACGCCGGCATTCAACTGGCGATCAATAATATTTTCGATTTCATCAACGGCGATCCGCAGAACGTCGTCGTCGGTCCCAAATAAGGAGCGAACTCCATGGCTATTCCAGAGAAACTCTTACTCGTCTCCCAACAGTTCGCCGTCAGCGGCAGCCGTATCGAAAAGGCCCTCGAAAATCTCTCCGACGAGGATTTCTACCGCGCTCCCGAGACCGCCAACCACATGCTCTGGTTGCTGGGCCACGCCGCCAACTCGCGTCTGGGACTGGTTGTGCTCATGGGCGGCGCCGATCAACGCCCGTGGAACGAACTCTTCAGCCGGGGAAGCCAGCCAGGCGACGAAGCCAGCCTGCCCTCGGTCAGCGAGGTTCGCGACTCGTGGAATACGTCGGTTGCCGCCTTGAATGCACACTTCGAAACTCTCTCCGACGAGGACCTGAGCACGACTTGCGCTCGCGACTTCCCCATCGGCGACAAGAGCATCCTCGGCGCAGCGGCCTTTCTGGCCGGCCACGAAATGTATCACCTGGGCCAAATGGCAGCTGCTGAAGA
This sequence comes from uncultured Acidobacteriota bacterium, assembly GCA_963805925.1. GTDB lineage: Bacteria > Acidobacteriota > Terriglobia > Bryobacterales > UBA6623 > CAMPKL01. The sequence continues at coordinate 31,567 of CAWDWB010000005.1, read as the reverse complement.
AGTGGCTCGGCCAGGGCCAGTTGGTCGGCTGAAGAAATTCACATCGCGCCCGGCCGGGAATCAGTAAAGAGCATCGAGCTTTCGACTAAGCTCAAGACTAGTAGCTCGCCGTTACTTCTTCCCTTACATTTTCGAGGCCGAATTCGATGTTTCCTAGATTCGTCGTTGGGCTCTTAGCGGTCGGCGCCCTGCGTGGTGGCGTGCCCCTGCCTGTGCCCTGACCCGACGGATTTCGAGGCGCCAAATTGATCATGTCCAACTACTGCAGGTTTGTCTTACTCTTGTCCCTGCCGCTCATTCTGGCCGCTCAGCCGCAGCAGCAATGCCAAGTCGAACTTTTCATCGGCGACCCCGTGTTCTCTACCGGCGACGGCGGACCGGCGATCAATGCCAAGTTCATAGGCCTGGGCGCCATGGTGGCCGCTGCTGACGGAACCATCTATGTGGCGGAGCAATATGCCTACCGCATCAGAAAGATCGACACGCAAGGGACAGTCACGACAATTGCTGGCACGGGAATCCGCGGCACGTCGGGCGACGGCGGTCCTGCAGTCCAGGCTCAATTGGCCGGACCTTCCATCCTCGAACTCGCGCCTGACGGTTCGCTGTACTTCGTCGACGATGAGCGGCAACTTCTTCGTAGAATCACGCCAAACGGGACCATGGAGACCGTCTACTCTCAGCGACTCGGCTTCATTGGCGGAATTCTTCCGGCAGCGGGCGGAATCGTTTATTTCACGGAGACCACGCCATCGTTCGGTTACTCATCCGATATCGTGCGCGGCCTCTACCGCCTAGAAGGCGACGGTTCAAAGACTGCCGTCGCCGGCGGAATGCCGGGCTTCGGAAACGGCACGGACGACGGTGTACCCGCCTTGGATTACACATTTGAGGTTCCGGGCGACCTGTTGCTCGCTTCGAATGGCGACCTCGTAGTGAGGGACCGTGACCGCATCATGCGGATCGGCGGCGACGGTATCATCCACGTCATTGTCGGCAATGGCGGCGGTTCGTTTATTGACGGCGCTCCAGCGCTACAGACCGGCCTGGGACTCCCCAATTATCTAGCCGCGAACGCGGCAGGAGACCTGTTCATCTCAGACGCTACCTGGGGACTCTTAGTTCTCCGTGAGGGCGTGATTCACCGCCTCGGCCTGGCTGGCGTCAGCGGCCTGGACTCTAGTGCCGCCGGCGTATTCTTCTCCCAGAACGGCCGCGTATTCCACTTGCTTCCGGACGACACCCCCCAGCCCATCGCTGGAGTCGACCGCAGCGCCTGGTATCAACCGGGACGTCCGCTCAGCCAGAGCTTCGTGGTCAGCCCACGCAAGATGCTCACCGATTCTCAGGACCGGCTTTATTACTTCGACGCCAGTTCTACCGTCGTTTCGCGAACGACGCTGGACGGCAAGATCGAAATCATCGCCGGGGGCGGCGATCAGCCCGCGGACAACGGCGTTGCGGCCTTGGACGCCTCCTTTGGATTGGTGGGCGATATTGCACTCGACGGACAAGACCGCCTCTATCTCAGCATCGGCGCCAGGTCCGGCCAGCCGAGCATGATTCTCCGAGTAGAGCTGAACGGTACGCTCACGGTTCTGGCCGGCAAAGGAAACAATGCCCAGCCGGAATTCTTCTACAACCAGAACATCGTCGACACGGACTTCCAGGCCCGTGTGCCCCTGATAGCGGTGACCCCTGGCGGGCTACTCCTATTCCAGATTCGAGGCCGTGCATTTCAGGTCGACGCCAACGGCGTGATGACTGCAGGCCCTCAAGGCCAGCCGAGCTTCATGGCAGTCGACCGCGAAGGCCGACTGCTGTCAGTAGACGGAGACTTCGAAGTCTACACAGACTTCCTATCGTCGCCGCTGAAACCGTTTAGTTTGTTTGCCGCCCAGGGAGCAAGCACGAGCAACGGTACGTACTTCGTTTTGTCCGGAGCCGTCCGGGTCGCCCGACGCTCACCGCAAGGTCGAACAACGGACCTATTCGCGTACGGCGCTGGCATTCAGTTTGAGAATGGAAAACTGGCCCCGAATGCCGCTCTGAGCATCGTATCGGCGATCGCGACCAATAAAGACGGCGACTTGTTCATCGCCGACGATGTCTTGGACCGCGTGTTCGTCGTTCGCGATGCGGACGAGTGCTCGCTTGAACGCCCGTACTCCGCAGCGGTAGTAAACGGGGCGAGCTTCGATTCCTATCCGGCCTTTTCCCCTGGCGACCTCGTCTCCGTGTTTGGCGATTTCTTGGGCGGCGAGGCTCTTGCCTACGGCGCTCCCGGACAAAGCGGCCACGGAACATGGCAGACTTCCGTCGGCGGCCTCGAAGTATTCGTCGACGACCAGCCGGCGCCGATCATCTTTGCGCGCGCCGATCAGGCAGCCTTCGTGATACCGAACGAAGTGAGCGAGAGATTGAGGATTCGCTTCCGGCGGAATGGTTTGGATTCTCCGACCGAATCCTACCCCGTCCGCAACGCTTCGCCGGGTTTGTTTACCGTTAATACTTCCGGAGGCGGCCAAGCGGCCGCGCTCAATCAGGACAGTTCGATCAACAGCCCAGGTAACCCGGCGGCTGCAGGCTCGGTGATCGTCTTATATCTCACCGGCGCGGGCGCCACCAACCCGCCATCGGTGACCGGTTCACTGAACGACTTCCCGTTGCCGCAACTGGTGGAACCAGTGCAAGTATCCATCGACTTCGCCGACGCCGTGGTCGAGTTTGCCGGGCCGGCGCCGGGACTCGTCAGCGGAGTCGTCCAGGTCAACGCGCGCATACCAGCAAACACGCCATCCGGTGCGGTTCGGGTCGACATTAACATTGGCGGAGTCAGCAGCCCGCTGAGCCCTAGCGGTCAACCGGTGACGATTTCGATCCAATAAGCGGGTAGTCGAGCGAGGTCATGCAGCGCCCAAGGCGCTCTTCACCTTATTCGCTAACGCCTGACCGTCAACTCGCTTGCCCGGGAGTTGCTCCTTGGCGCCCTTGATGACGGCGCCCATCTGGCGCATTCTGGTGGGATCGCCGGCGGGCGGCAAATCGAGGGCGGCCATGCTGCGCTCGATAGCGGCATCGACTTCGGCGTCGGTCGCCATTTGCAGCATGTAGCCCTCAATCGCCACCAACTCCGCTTCCTCTTGCAGGGCGGACTCCTCACGGCCCCCATTGCGAAAAGCGTCAGCCGCCTCCCGTCGCTGCTTGGCCAGAGTTTGCAGGATGGCCTGCTCGCCGGCTTCATCCAGCTCTTTGCGCTGATCCTTTTGAAATTTATCGAGGGCGGTTTTGATCGAACGGAGCGTCGTTAGCTTCACCGCATCCTTAGCCCGCATCGCGACGACCATGTCAGCCGAAATCTTGTCTAGCAACGCCATTTGATTATTCTCAGCTTAGCTCGCCTGCCGCGCCGTCGCCATCTGCACCGCGCTGCTAAACTAGCCAAGCTGTGTTGCAAGTCATTGATCGTTCGCAGAATGTTTATGACGCTATCGTCGTCGGCTCCGGAGCTAACGGCGGTTGGGCCGCCAAGGTCCTCACCGAGGGCGGACTGAAAGTTTGCCTTCTTGAAGCTGGGCCGCCGACCACGCCAGCCGAGTTCACCGAGCACACGCAATCGTACGACTACAAGTACCGGGCCATCCAGCCAATCCTGTCTCCCATGCAGCCGATCCAACGGCGCGTCTACGCCTGCCGGGAGTCGAACAAGAACTGGTTCGTCAACGACATCGAGAATCCCTACACGACGCCCGACGACAAGCCCTTCCACTGGATACGCCAGCGCCGCCTCGGCGGACGTTCTCTCTCCTGGGGACGTCAGACCTACCGTATGGGCCCGCTCGATCTGCAAGCCGCCGACCACGACGGCTACGGCGTCAACTGGCCCATCCAGTACGAGGAACTCGTCCCTTTCTACGAACGAGTCGAGCGCGCTATCGGCATCAGCGGACGCGCCGAAGGTCTACGGCAACTGCCCGACTCCGTATTCCAGCCGCCCATGGGCTTCAGCTGCGCCGAACGAATCTTCGCGGAACGCGTGAAGGCTAACATGGGCCGCACCGTCACCATCGGCCGCGTCGCCATCCTGACCGAAGCGTTGAACGGGCGTCCCGCTTGCCATTATTGCGGGCCCTGCGAACAAGGCTGCATCACCAACTCCTACTACGCCAGTCCCTGGACAACGCTGAAGGACGCCGCCGATACCGGCAACCTGACCTTGCTCACCGACTCTCCCGTATCGCACGTACTGATGGACAGCGCTACCGGCCGCGCCAACGGCGTCGCCTACGTGGACGGTCCCACTCGAGAGTCGCGCGAGGTGCGAGCCAAGGTGGTCGTCCTCTGCGCCTCGACCTTGGAGTCGACCCGGCTGCTGCTGAACTCCGCCCCTGACGGTCTGGCGAATTCAAGCGGCACTCTCGGGCACTACTTGATGGATCACATCTATCGCAGTTACATCAACGGCGACTTCCCCGAGTTGCCCAAAGGGCAGGCTTGGTCCGGGCCTCCGTCGCGCCCGAACGGGTTGTACATTCCGCGCTTCCGCAACGTGGACCGCAGCCAAACGAACGGTTTTATTCGCGGCTACGGCTATCAGGGCACGGCGTTCCCCTCGTTTGCCATGAACTCGCCCGGCTTCGGCTCCCAATACAAGAATGCCGTACGCAGCGAAGCCGCTTGGTCCATGCGTATCAACGCCTTCCACGAGTGCTTGTCACGCTATGAGAATCACGTCACGCTCGACCCCAACGTCAAGGATGCCTGGGGCATTCCCGCTCCGCGCATCAGCATGAATTGGAGCGACAACGAGCTGGCACTTTGGAACGACTCGCAGCAGCAAGGCGCCGAGATGCTCGAGGCCGCCGGCGCCAAGAACATAGTCATGAGCGGCGAGCGTTCGACTCCCGGTTTCGGAATTCACGAAATGGGCACGGCGCGCATGGGCGCGGACCCGCGCAACAGCGTGCTCGACAAGTGGAACCAAACACACGACATTCCGAATCTCTTCGTCACCGACGGTTCAGCGTTTCCTTCCGTCGGCTGCGCAAACCCAACACTCACGATGATGGCGCTCACCGTTCGCGCCTGCGAGCGCATTATCGAGCGTGGCAAGCAAGGCGATTTCGCCTAAACGGAACTCGAGGACACCCCTATGCTCCGAAGAACTTTTCTGCCCTTGGCAATCGCTCTGTTCGCGCTTGCTCCGCTCGCTTCGGCCGAAGTGGAAGCTTGGCGGCTCGACCCCGTGCACTCCAACGTCGGCTTCAAGATTCGCCACTTCATGGTGAGTTGGGTGCGCGGCCAATTCATGGAGCCGCAGGCCACGATCTGGGTCGACCGGGACGATCTCTCCTCGTTGAAGATGGAAGTCAACATCAAGACAGCCTCCGTCAATACCGGCGTCCAGAAGCGCGATGACCATCTACGCACTGCCGATTTCTTCGACTCGGAAAATCATCCCGAAATGAAGTTCGTCTCGAAGCGTTCGATGAAGCAGCCCGACGGCTCGGTAAAGGTTGTCGGCGACCTCACCATGCGCGGCACGACGCACGAGATCACCATGGACGTCACCGGTCTCGACAAAGTCGTCGATCCCGGCAGCGGTCCTCGCATGGGCGCCACGGCTCGTGCGGTCATCCAGCGCAGTAAATGGGGCGTCAGCTTCACCGAGCCGATCGCTAGTGGCGGTTTCACCGTGGGCGACGACGTATACATCGAGATTGAGGCTGAGTTGCGTCCTGTGCAGTAACCTGAAGCGCCCGCGAGCCCTCTAAACTATTGAGATTGCTTATGCTCCGCCGAACCACACTTCTGCTGGCCGCCGCACTGCTTGCCCTAGCGCCATTGGCTTCGGCCGAAGTATTGGAATGGAGCCTCGACGGCAACCACTCCCACGTCGGCTTCAAGGTGCGCCACCTGATGATCAGTTGGGTGCGTGGGAGCTTCACCAAGGCCGAGGGCAAAGTTTGGTTCGATAAAGACGACCTATCGACCCTGCGCATGGATATCTCGATCGATCCATCGTCGATCACCACCGGTATGGGCGTGCGTGACCGCGACCTGAAGGGCGAAGGATTTTTTGAAGTCGACAAGTTCCCGGAGATGGGCTTCGTCTCGACCCGCGCCGTACCCCAATCCGACGGGACCGTCAAACTCACCGGCAATCTCACCATGCACGGCGTGACCAAAGAAGTCACCCTCGACGTCGACGGCCTCAACGCGGTCGTGCAATCCGACAACGGCCCGCGAACCGCTGCGACCGCCGCAACCAAGGTCAACCGCCGCGAGTTTGGGCTGACCTACAACGCTGTGGTCGAAGCCGGCGGCGTGGTTGCTGCCGACGAAGTCTTCATTGAGATTGACGCGGAACTCAAGCGGCCCAAGTAGATCTTCACAGCACCGCTTTGAGAAATCGTCCGGTGTAGGATTTCTCGCACTTGGCGATGACTTCCGGCGTACCTTCGACGACGATCTCCCCGCCCTTATCGCCGCCTTCCGGCCCCAAGTCCAGCACCCAGTCCGCGCACTTGATAACGTCCATGTTGTGCTCAATGGTCAGGATAGTTCCGCCGTTGTCGATCAGCCGGTCGAAGGCCTTGAGCAACTTAGCGATGTCGTCGAAGTGCAGTCCTGTCGTGGGCTCATCGAAGATATACAGCGTGTCGTCGCAGCGCGATTGAGCCACGTAGGCCGCCAGCTTGACGCGCTGTGCTTCCCCGCCCGATAACGTCGTGGCCGATTGTCCAAGGCGCAAGTAGCCGAGGCCGACTTCCGCCAAGCAACTCAACTTGCCCGTCACCCGCGGCGCACGTGCAAAGAAGCGCATGGCCTCGTCGACCGTCAATTGCAACACGTCGTAGACGTTCTTGCCGTCGTAGAGAATGCCTAGAACTTCCGGTCCGTACCGTTTGCCGCCGCACTCCTCGCAGACCAGCGCAACGTCCGCCAAGAACTGCATCTCGACCGTTACCGTGCCGTCGCCTTGGCAAGTTTCACACCGGCCGCCGGCTACGTTGAACGAGAAAGCGCCTGGCATCAGTCCTTTCTTGCGCGCCTCGGGAGTGAATGCAAACAGCCGCCGAATCTCGTCGAAAGCCTTGACGTACGTTACCGGATTCGAACGAGGCGAACGCCCAATCGGCGACTGGTCGACCAAGATCACTTCTTCGAATGTGGAGGCCCCGCTAATCTTGCGGCATGGCAACCGCAGTGAATCCGTGTCCGTGGCCGACTTGATGTTCTGTTTCGAGAGTGCGGTCAGCCCCTCATAGATCACGTCGTGAACCAGTGTGGATTTACCGGAACCGGAGACCCCCGTGACGACCGTATGGATGCCCGCAGATACGGTGACATCGACAGATTTCAAGTTGTGTTTGGACGCGCCCTGGAACGTCGCCTTCTTCCTCGGGCTCGCCTTGCGGCGCTTCTTCGGCACGGCGATCTTGCTCTTCCCGCTCAGGTACTTCGCCGTCAGCGAACGGCCGACCGGCTTCGCCTTTAATTGCTCCAGCGTGCCCTCGAAAATCACCTCGCCGCCGAGTTCCCCCGCGCCAGGCCCCATATCGACGATATGATCCGCCGCCCGCATCACGTCCGGGTCGTGTTCGACCACCAGGATCGTATTGCCGAGGTCGCGCAGCCTTTCGAGGATGCCGACCAGCCTCGCCGTGTCGCGGCTATGCAATCCAATCGACGGCTCATCCAGCACATAGCAAGCTCCCACTAGCCTGGATCCGAGCGAAGTCGCCAGTTGAATGCGCTGTGCTTCACCGCCCGAAAGCGTCGACGACAGCCGGTCGAGCGTCAAGTACTCCAGGCCAACCTCATTCAAGAACTGCAGCCGGTGTTTGATGTCCAACACCAGTTGATCGCCGATCACCGCCTGCTCTCCGCGAAGCTGCAAACTCTCGAAGAACGCCAGACCCTGCTCCAGAGTCAGTTGCACGACGTCGCGAATCGTCTTTCCTTCGAACTGCACGTTCAGCGCTTCTTTACGGAGGCGTCCGCCCTTGCAGTCCGGGCAACGCGTGTAGCCGCGATAGCGCGCCAGCATGATGCGTACGGCCATTTTGTATTTCTTCGTCTCAAGGAAAGCGAAGAGACCGTTGATGCCTTTGTACTCTCCGTCGCCGTCCATCACCAGCTTTAGCTCGTCAGCCGTTAGCTCGTGATAGGGCACATCGACGCGAACATCGGCGCGCTTCGCTGCGACCAGCAGGTTCTTCTGCCAGGCGAGGTACTTGGGTTTGGTGAACGGATCGACGGCTCCTTGCTGCAGGCTCAAGAAGCGGTCGGGAACTATCAAGTTGATGTCATAGTCAACCGTGTCGCCAAACCCCTGACAACGCGGACACGCGCCGAACGGATTGTTAAAACTGAACAGCCGCGGCTCGGGTTCAATATAGGGGATGCCGCACTGCCGACATTCAAACCGCTCGCTGTACCACTTGCGCTCCGGCGGATTGCCCTCGGCTGCTTCGAACACCACCTCTTGCGATTCGCGGTAAGCGATTTCGATCGCGTCGACGATTCTTTCTCTGGAGTCCGGAGAAATCGCCAACCGATCCACCAGCACATAGACCGGGCGCTCGAAGTCCACTTCAAGCAACGATTCCGGCGTGGAAAACTCGTAAATCTTGCCGTCTTGGTAGAGCCGGTTGAAGCCCTTCGAACGCAAGCCACCCAGGCGATCCTTCAAGTCCTTATGCTCGGCATCCGCGTGAACGGGGAAGAGCGCGTACCAGCGCGATCGCTCGGGCCAGGCAAGGACCTGCTCGGCAGCCTGATCGACGGTGTCCTTGTAGACCTGCCGTCCGCAATTGCCGCAGTAGGTCTGGCCGGCCCGGGCAAACAGCAGCCGCAAGAAATCGTAAATTTCAGTGGAAGTGGCCACCGTCGACCGCGGATTTCTGGTCGAGTTCTTCTGGCGGATGGCGACCGCCGGCGCGATGCCGGTGAGTTCATCGACATCAGGCTTTTCCATGCGCTCCAAGAACTGGCGCGCATAAGCCGAAAGCGACTCGACGTAGCGGCGCTGCCCCTCGGCATAGACCGTGTCGAACACCAACGAACTCTTGCCCGAACCCGAGACGCCGGTCACAACCGTCAATCGGTTGTGCGGCAATCGCAAGTCGACGTTCTTGAGGTTGTGGACCCGTGCTCCACGGATCTCGAGGTAATCCTGCGCCAAAGCCGTCCTGTGGTGAATCTGGCCGGCGAAAGAGAATCGCAGCCGCCGTTCGCATTGTAACAAGCGGGCCACGATCCCCCGCAGAGCTCCCCTATGGCCTTGCTAGCATGGTTCCTACGGGCCGCGAGGTCCGGCTGACGCTCTCGCCCGGCATCTCTTCCGCCCTCAGCAATGGCCGCATTTGCAATTACCGTCTTCCTCGGCGCCCTGCTCATCTTCCAGGTGCAGCCGATCCTGGGGCGCTACATTCTGCCCTGGTTCGGCGGCGGCCCCGGCGTTTGGACCACCTGCCTTTTGTTCTTCCAACTTCTGCTGCTCGGCGGCTACGCCTACGCTCACTGGCTGGCGACCACGCTGCGCCCCGCCAAACAGCGTATTGTGCACATCTCGCTGCTGGGAATTTCCCTGTTGGCGCTGCCTATCGCACCCAATCCCGAGGTTTGGAAGCATGCCATCGAAGGCGACCCGACCTGGCACATTTTGGCTTTGCTGACGATCTCGGCGGGGCTCCCCTATCTGACGCTTTCCGCCACGGCGCCTCTAGTACAGCGCTGGTTCCACGACCTCTATCCCTCGCGGACAGCCTACCGGCTCTACGCCGTCTCCAACGCCGGGTCGCTGCTCGCCCTCATCAGCTACCCCACGATTGTCGAGCCGCTGATGCGCATGGACCAACAGAGCCTTACTTGGAGTCTGCTCTACGGACTTTTCACAGTGTGTTGCGCCTACTGCGCCTGGCAAGTCCGCAAAGTTCCCGCGAGTTCGCTGACCCAAGAGCCGGCGCCGCCGCAAACCGCCTCGAAGAAGCTCACCTGGCTGGCGTTTTCCGCCATCGGCTCGGCACTGCTCGTGGCGACGACGAACCAGATGTCGCAAGAGATCGCCGTCGTGCCGTTCTTGTGGATCTTGCCGCTGACGATCTATCTCTTGACCTTCATCCTCTGCTTCGAGAGCGAGAACTGGTATCGCCGCAAAGCCTACAGCTTCCTGCTCGCCATCGCCATCCCGACCGCCGCTGTCGCGATGGCCGCCGGTGGGCTGCTGCCCATCGGTCTTCAGATCGTCATCTATTGCGGCGCGCTGTTCGTCGCCTGCATGGTCTGCCACGGCGAGTTGTACAACACACGGCCTGACGCGGCCGAAGCGACAGGCTTTTATCTATGGGTGGCGGCGGGCGGCGCTCTTGGCGGCATCTTCGTCGCCGTGATCGCTCCGCGCATCTTCTCCGACTATTGGGAGTACGCCATTTCCCTCGCCGCCTGCTCGATCGCAGCCATCGTCGTCTGGGCAGTAGCAGGTTGGCGGCCGGACACGACTCGGCCAACCGCTTTCCTGGCGCCGCCGCCGGCATTGCTGCTCAGCCTGGTGATCTTGGCGTATGCCGTCGATGCCTCGCACGACCCGCGGACCACCCTCACCATGCGCGACTTCTACGGCGTGCTGCGCGTAAGTGAAAAGGGCCAAGGTCGTGACCGCATACGCATCCTCACCCACGGACGCACCGAGCACGGCACGCAATACCTCGACCCCGAGCGTTCCCTCGAACCCACAACCTATTTCGGCTCCGCCTCGGGCATCGAACTCGCCTTCGATCTTCATCCCCGCCGCCTAGCCGGCGAGCCTCTGTACGTCGCCATCGTCGGTCTCGGCGCCGGCACCATGGCCGCCTACGGACACGACGGCGACACCTTCCGCTTTTACGAACTCAACCCCCAAGTCATCGACGTCGCCCGCGAGTACTTCACCTACCTCGACGACTCGCACGCCGACATCGAACTCGTCCCCGGAGACGCCCGCATGCGCCTCGAAGAGGAAATTGCGAACGGCGAGGCGACTCGCTTCGACATCCTGGCGATTGACGCCTTCACCAGCGGCGCCATCCCGCTGCACTTGCTTACCGCCGAAGCCGCCGACGTTTACGGCAAACGCCTAAAGGACGACGGCATCCTCGCCTTCCACATCACGAACCGCTTCCTCGACCTCACTCCTGTGGTCAACGGCATCGCCGAGCGCCTGGGCCTGAAAGCGATACGCATTTCGACCCCCGGCTCCAAGCCGGGCGCTAATGCCGCCGTGTGGATGCTGCTGACCAAGAACGAAGCCTTCCTCAACAATCCCCGCGTACGCCGAGCCGTCGACGTCAGCAGCGATCCCTCCACCCTGCGCTGGACAGACGACTACGCCGGCCTCTGGCAGGCGCTCAACTAGTACAATTGGCCTCTTCGATGTCTGCCGGACTTCGCTGGGGTCCCTTCACCCTCCGCATCCCCTTCGTGCACTACCGCGCGGAGTGGCCCGAGCTATTGCAAGGCCTCACCGTGGGCTCGGCCACCGGCATTGCCGTCGTGCCGCTCTACGCCGAGCACTTCGGCATGCCCTTTGAGACGGCCATTGCCCTGGTCGTCGTGCAAACCCTGATGATCTGTTCGTCATTCCTGATCTTCGGCGAGCCGTTCGCTCCCGGCTGGCTCACCCCGGCCCTGCCGCTGGTGCTGGCCGCCGCGGTCGCCTTTCCCGCCGGCCCCGAGCGTACCGAGTTCGTCAACGCCGTCGTGCTACTCACCGGCCTGGTCTTTCTGCTCTTCGGACTCACTGGACTGGGCAAGCTTTTCCTGCGGCTCGTGCCGCGAGTCCTGCGCGCCACCATCATTCTCGGTGCTGGCCTCAGCGCCATATACGGTGAATTCATCCCGCGGTCCGGCGGACGTCCCGCGCGCACGGATGCGCTCACCGTCTCCATCCTCGTCGCCGTCGGCCTGAGTCTGTTCCTGATGTTCTCGAAGCCGCTCCAGCCCTGGAAGGTCCGTTACCCCTGGCTGCGCGTGCTCTCTTCGATGGGCATCGCACCGGGGTTTTTTGTGGGCGCGCTGGCGGGTTGGGCTGTCGGCGAGGTTCACTTCGATGAGTTCGCCGCCTACTCCGGCCCGCTGCTGTTTTGGCCGGACTTCTCCGGTCTCGTCGCCAACTTCAGCGTCCTCGGACTAGGACTGCCCAGCCTCAGCGCCTTCGCCCACGCCGTGCCGCTGGCGCTGGTCGCCTACCTCGTAGGCTTCACCGACATCATCACCGGCACAGCGATCTTGCAAGAAGCCGCCGCCGACCGTCCCGACGAAACGATCCCCTTCGACTCGCGCCGCACGCACCTCTCTCTAGGACTCCGCAACACAGGCATTGCCCTCATCGGCGGCCCGTTCTTCCCGCTGCAAGGCCCGCTCTGGGCCGGCGCGATGATCGTCGTCTCCGAACGCTACCGCCGCGGCAAGCAAGAGATGCAATCCATCTTCTCGGGCGTCGGCAGCTACTACGTCTTCGGAATCCCTTGGGCCTACTTCATCGCACCGCTGCTGGTGCTGCTGCGCCCCACGCTCGACATCGCCTTCTCGCTGACGCTGCTGCTCACCGGCTTCGCCTGCGCCTACGTCGCCCTGGCCATGCTCGAAGACCGCATCGAACGCGGCATCGCCCTACTCGCCGCCGCCACGATCATGTACTTCTCGCTCACCACGGGGCTGCTCGTGGGCATCGTCTTAGCGCTCGTCTTAATCGGCCCCTCAGCCTGGCGCGACCAGCCCACTCAATCCGCTTGAACCAGCGCAACAGAGCCGCGACCGTCAGGGAGCGAACTGCGCAGGCTCGCGCCAAGACACATCACCGCTCGCCCCTAACTGCGCGCACCCACCAGCTTCAACAATTCGCCGTCTGGATCGTTCTCCACGCGCGTCTCCAAGTTGAAGATCATCGTCGCTCGCGAATCCGCATCGTAAGCCGGCCACTGCGGCAATTCCGAGTCGTTCGGATCCCCTGTCTTCGCGAAAGCCACCCACGCCGCCGACAAGCGATTCGCCATCGTCTGCGCCTCCGCTCCGTCACCCGTTAAAGGCCACTTACCGGGATTCCGCAACGACAGCGGCACGTCCGTACCATGCACCGCGCCGAACTTTCCGCCGGCAGACTGCGACGGCCAATCCATCCGATACGCGTAAACCGGCGCCTCGCCCTGAGCCGCTTTCAGTTCGCTCATCGCAATGGCGTTGCCTCGCACCCGCCGGTCGCTGCCGATCTGCGCCGTCAACAGCGACGGAGGCGTATCCGGGTACGACGCCCGATAAGCCGCCACGATCCGCTTGCCCTTGCCCGGGAACATCTGTTCGACCGCCTCCGTCAGCGCTGCTTCATCCATGTCGAGCGTATCCAGCGTATAGGCGCTGTCGTGCAAGCAAGTGCCGATCAGCAGCGGAACATCAGCCGACATCGCCGGCGCATCGGGGTCGAACGGATGCCGCGTCACATGCACTCCGTCCAGGATCGGCCCCAGCCGCCCGCCCACCGTCATCTGCGCGCCCATCATCATTTGCCAGGGCACGTCAGACTGCATCTCGCGCACCCGATCCTTGCTCAGCCCAATCTGATCGAGCATCTTCAGCGTCATTTCCGCCGCCGCCGCCGGATCACCGGTCCGCAGCGTTGCTCCGCTCTGTATTGCCGCCTTGTGGAAGAGCCCCTTCGCCGCCGGCATCGACATCAAGTGCGAGACCTTGCCGCCTCCGCCTGACTGACCAAAAATCATCACGTTACCCGGGTCGCCGCCGAAGTTCTCGATGTTGTCGCGCACCCACTCAAGGGCCGCCACGATGTCGAGCATCCCCGCCACGCCCGAGCTTGACCACTCCGGAACCAGGTCGCCGAAGTGCAAAAAGCCCAGCGAGCCCAGCCGGTGGTTGATCGTCACCACGACGACGTCTTCCTGCTCGGCCAGCGTCTGCCCGTCAAAGGTCGGATTGCTCGACGAGCCCGAGGAATACCCGCCGCCGTGGATGGAGAACAGCACCGCACGCTTGCCGCCATCGGCCAGCCCCGGCGTCCAAATGTTCAGCACCAGGCAATCCTCGCCCTCGCCGCCCGGCCGATTGTGCCACTGCACGCTCAGCGTGTAGTCCAGCCCGCCCGTAGGCAACGCCTGCGGCGCCACATGGCCCCAGTCGACCGCGTCTCGTACGCCGGTCCACGCCTCCGGCTTCGCCGGCGGCTGGAAGCGATTCTTGCCGCCAGTGTTTCCGCCGTACGGAACCCCCAAGAAGCGGTGAATGCCGTTCTGCGACGTGCCTTGCACCTTGCCGTATTGCGTCTCGGCGACCGCGCCGCTCGCTGCATCGGCGCTGCAGGCCGACGCAACAAGTTGGGCGCCGGCAACGGCTAACGCCGACTGCTTCAAAAATCCTCGGCGGCCTGTCGTGGTTGTTTCATGGGACATCGCGATCTCCTGCTACCGCAGAGACTTTACCAGACAGACCGCGAAAAGTGAGACCTAACGCACTTCCAGCGTCACGATCGTATCGATCGGATCTTGAATCGCCTTGGGCAAATGCAGCACCGTGCCAAAGTCTTGCTTCTCCCAAGTCACCGCGCGCCCGCCGTGCATTAGTTTGGCCGACACGATCTGCTTGCCGAAGTCCGGCAGCACCACGATTTCGTCTTCGGGCTCCAAAGCATGAACATAGACCGTGGAACCTTTTTGCGTCGTCACGCCCCAGTTGTGCGGCCCCACCGGCCCCCCGCGCGTGCCGTAAATCGACTCGCCATTGTCCCCGAGCCAGCGCCCCATGGCTTGGAGCCGTTCCACGAACTCCGGCTGAATCGTCCCGTCGGGCTTGGGTCCTATGTTCAGCAGCAGGTTGGCGTTGGCGCCGGCCGCCCGTATGAGAAAGTGCAGCAAATCCGGCACGCTCTTATAACGTGTGTCCGAGAAGTTATAGCCCCAAGCGCCGCTGATCGTCTGGGCCGACTCCAGCGGAAGTCGCGACACGCCAGCCTCGTTAAATCCCGCCGAGTTCTGTCCCGGAAGATCCTTCTCGAACATCTGAAAATCTTCGCCAGGGAACGGCGTCATGTGGTGGTTGGAACCGACCATGGCCGCCGGCTGCAAGCGGTGAATGAGGTCATAAGTCTGCTGCAGGCGCCACTCGGCGTCCGGCTTGTCCCACATGCCGTCGAACCAGATGCCGCCGATCGGCCCGTAGTTCGTCAGCAACTCAGTCAGCTGCGCGTCCATGTAGTCCAGGTACTTGTTGAAGTCGCCCTTGTCCGGCCGCAGCGAATGCTGACCCGTGCGTCCGCGCGGAAAATAGTCCGGGTGATGCCAATCGAGCTGCGAGTGGTAGAAGAACAGCTTGATCCCCTGCCGATGGCACTCGTCCGCCAGTTGCTTCAGGATGTCCTTCCCGTACGGAGTGCGGTCGACGATGTCCCAGTCGCTCACCTTGGAGTCCCACATGGCGAAGCCGTCGTGGTGCTTGCTGGTGATGGTGATGTACTTCATGCCCGCGGCTTTCACCATCGAGACCCACTGCTTAGCGTCAAACTTGATGGGGTTAAACAGGCCCGCGAGGCGTTCATACTCGGGGATGCTCATCTTGTCGTTTTGCATCACCCATTCGCCCTTCGCGAGCGTCGAGTAGACGCCCCAGTGAATGAATAGCCCAAACTTGGCGTCCTGGAACCACTCACGGGCCTCCAGATTTTCCTTGGCAGGCTCGTAGGCCACGAGCGGGAAGCAGAGCAGGAGTCCGAGAGCAATAAGAGGTCGCATAGCGGCCTCAAGATACCACGCCGCGTCTCACGTTTTCCGCCGGTCGCCGTTGCAACCCCCTGCGCTAATGTGGACCTACCGGCTATGCCCCTCGATCACATCTGCGTCTTCTGCGGCTCCAGCTTCGGCCGCGGTTCAACTTACAGAACGGCAGCCGAAAACCTCGGTAGGCTTTTGGCGGAACGCAATATTGCGCTCGTCTACGGCGGCGCATGCGTGGGCCTGATGGGCGCCGTCGCCGACGCCGTTCTCGATGCAGGAGGCAAGGCCGTCGGCGTCATCCCCAAGAGCATGCTCGACCGCGAGATCGCGCACCAAGGCCTAACCGAACTGCATGTCGTCGGCTCCATGCACGAACGCAAGGCGTTGATGGCCAACCTGTCGCAGGCGTTCATCGCGCTGCCCGGAGGCTTCGGCACCCTCGAAGAGTTCTGCGAAATCCTCACTTGGGGACAACTCGGCCTGCACCAAAAGCCGGTCGCCCTGCTCAACGTCGACGGCTACTACGACCATCTGCTCGCCCTGTTCGACAAATCCTTCACCGAGCAGTTCATCCGCACCGAACACCGCCGCCTCATCATCCAAGACGCCGACCCATCAAACATCCTCGACCAATTCGCCAACTACCAACCGCCTACCGTCCAAAAGTGGCTCGAGCCCGACGAGACCTAGCGCTCCATTCCCACCTTCTCCCGCGCTATATCCTAGGACGAACACTCCCATGCGAACCCTCCGCCTCATCCTCCTGTCATGTGCAGCGCTGCTCCTCATGACGTACGGAGCCTGGCGTCTTAGTCGATCTCGCTCGCTTCAACTATATGGCGGACTGATCACCCACGCCGAAACAACCGAGAAGCTCGTTGCCCTTACCCTCGACGATGGCCCCACGCCAGCGGGAACCGAGGCCACCCTGGCTCTGCTCGACGAACTCGGTGCGCCCGCCACATTCTTCCTGATTGGTTCCGACTTGGCAGCGCATCCCGAACTCGGTCGTCGAATCATCGAGGCCGGGCACCAACTCGCCAACCACTCATACAGCCATCAGCGTATGGTGCTGCGGTCGCCTGCTTTCGTACGCGAGGAAATCGAGAAGACCGACACCTTGATACGCCTCGCCGGCGAATCGGACCCGATATACTTTCGGCCGCCCTACGGAAGCCGCTTGTTCGTAGTACCGCGCTACCTGTACCAAGCCGGCCGCCCTACGCTTCTGTGGGACATCGAGCCCGACTCTATCGCAGATATCAGTGACGACCCCGAGGCTATGGCCGCTCACGTCGCCGACCGCGTCCGTCCCGGCTCCATCATCCTGCTGCATGTGATGTATGACAGCCGCCTACAGTCCCGCGCGGCCATCCCCTTGTTCGTCGAGCGCCTGCGCCAACAAGGCTACCGCTTCGTCACCCTGCACGAACTTCTGTCGGCTGGTTGACCTCCGGCGAAGCCTGCTAGCGAGAGTCAGGAGCCTGTCCCGCTCGATTCTTTCGATCCCCGCGGTGACCAATCTCGTGGGCCGACACCTAAATTGTGGTGCAAAAGAGAAACACTCCCTTCAGGCCTTCAGGACCTCAGGTCCTCAAACCGTCCCCTCTTACGCCGCGCGGTGCGATTAGCGTTGCCAGACGATTCGCGCGTTTTCTAGAGGGACAGCAACGCCGTCGAAGTGCGGTGTCACGCGCGCCGTATAGTCGCTGGCGGGGCGAGTCGTGGGCACTGCCGCGCGATAAGCATAGCCCCCGTACGCCCCTGGCATTTCGCGATCGCGCACCATCTCCTGACGCTCCGGGCCGCCGCCGTTCACGCCGTCGGCATACAACTCTACGCACACGGCGTTCGGGTCAAGACCATCGAGATACAACTGCACCTCAAACTCGTGTTGTTGGGCATTGGTCTCGACCCTAACTTCTCCAAAACGCACCGTAGGCCAATCCTTTTCGACGGCTTTAAGCCAGTCGACCAGGGGACTATCCGCTCTTCCCTCGCTGGCCGCGCGCTTGCGGTAGGTTGCCGCCGCCGGAAGGTAGTGCTGCTCGGTATATTCGCGCACCGTACGGTTGGCAGAGAAACGGGGCGTCAATTGGGCCATGCTCGCCCGCATCCGCTGGGTCCACTTTGTGGGAATACCCTGCTCGTCCCGATCGTAAAATTCAGGAATCACCTGCTGTTCGAGCAGGTCATAGAGCGCCTCGGCTTCGGACGCATCCCAATCCGGGTCGTCGCCGTGCTCCTGGCCGTCGCCTAAGGCCCAGCCGACCTCAGGCGTGTAGGCCTCCGCCCACCAACCGTCCAACTCCGACAGGTTGAGACCGCCATTGACAAGCACCTTCATTCCGCTCGTCCCGCTTGCTTCCCAAGGCCGCCGCGGCGTGTTGATCCAGACGTCGACACCCTGCACCAGTTGCTGGGTCAACAGCATGTCGTAGTCGCTCAGGAAAATCGCATGTGGGCGCGTCTCGGGCCGCCGGATGAACTGCATCCATTCGCGAATCAGGGCCTGTCCAGCCTCGTCCGCCGGATGCGCCTTGCCGGCGATGATAAGTTGCACGGGCCGGTGTGAATCGCTCAGCAGGCGAAGCAGCCGCTCGGGGTCGTGGAGCAGCAGGTTCGGTCTCTTATAGCTTGCAAAGCGGCGTGCGAATCCCAACGTCAGCGCGTTGGGGTCGAAGAGCTGCTTGGCGGCTTCCGCATCCTCAGGCGGCGCGCCCGTCGCGGTTAGGTCCAGGGACAATCGTTGGCGGGCGTACTCCACTAGAGACTTTCCGGCGTCGATGCGGAACTGCCATAGCTTGGCGTCAGAGACCTTGCGAATGTCATCACCCAGAGTTTCCGTCGTCCCCAGCCAACGGTCCTTCCCGCAAGTTTCCGTCCACAGATCGTCGGCGGGCGCCGAGTCCCAAGTGGGCATGTGGACGCCGTTAGTAATGTGTCCGACCGGGACTTCGTCCTGCGGCCAATGGGGGAACAGCGGCCGAAAGAGGCGTCGGCTCACTTCCCCATGCAAGCGGCTCACTCCGTTAACGGCCCCGCTGCCGCGGATTGCCAGATAGGCCATGTTGAACGGCTCCGCCGAGTCGGCCGGGTCCTGGCGGCCCAGCGCAAGTAAATCGCCGACGGCAATGCCGAGCTGGTTTTCGGCGTATGCCCCCAGGTATTGCTCGATCAGCGCCGGAGCGAAGCGGTCAAAACCGGCGGCCACCGCTGTGTGCGTCGTGAACAGGTTGCCCGCTCTCGTAATCGCCAAAGCAGCTTCGAAAGGCTGCTTCGTCTCTTCCATGAAGTTTCGGGCTCGCTCCAACACCGCGAATGCCGCGTGCCCTTCATTCAAGTGACAGATTTCCGGCTGGATGCCCAGCTCCCGGAGCAACCGCCATCCGCCGATCCCGAGCAGCATTTCTTGCTTGAGCCGCAGTTCCGGCCCGCCGCCATACAACTCGCTCGTGATCCCCCGATGGGCGGGGAAGTTCGCTGCGTCATTGCTGTCCAGCAAATAGAGCTTCACCCTGCCGACATGGACCTGCCAGGCGCGCAGCCAGACCGAGTAGCCAGGCAGCTCAATTTTCAGCCGCAGCCATTCGCCGCTGGGTTGGCGCAACGGCGTGATCGGCAATTGCCCGGGATCGTTGTAAGGGTACAGGGCCTGTTGGTTCCCATTCGTATCGATCACTTGGCGAAAGTAGCCCTGTTGGTAGAGCAATCCCACGCCGACCACCGGCACACCCAGATCGCTGGCCGCTTTGAGTTGGTCGCCGGCCACGTTGCCCAGCCCGCCCGAATAGATGGGCAGTGCCTCGCTCAACAGGAACTCCATGCTGAAGTAAGCGGCGCAGGTGAGATCAGCCTCTGAGTGGCTCTGCTGAAACCAAGCCGCCGCGGTGGCCGCTTGCCGGCGAGCTTCAGTCAATTCATCGATCCGCTGGCGAACCGCGGGATCGGCCAACAAACCCTCGATCCGGCTTCGAGAGACCGTCTGCAAGACAACCCAAGGGTTGTGTGTGGCAGACCACAGATCGGGATCGAGCGTCCGCCACACTTCATCCGTTGCGTGGTTCCAGGACCACCGCAAATCCAGGGCAAGCTCCGCCAGCGAATCGAACCCTTCGATTTCCGTCGGCAACAGGTTGACGATCGGATGGCTAACGCGAGTCGGATTGTTCATGATTTCGCGCCCCTGCCAGTGGAGTCCACGGCCGTCGGCGCTCCCCCACTGCATGTTAGCTGTTGGCGGCTCCCTACTTGCCGCTCATTCAACTCTCTTCGCGACGATCAGAGACGCACGAGAAGAGACTCAGAACCCCAAACACCGTATGAAAGTCACAACGCACGCGAACATCGCGAAACCCCGCGTCCGCAATATAGACTGGCAACCTGCCCTCGACATGGTCCCTGGTGTTGCTGAGACCGTCGAGCTTTTGCACCGGCTTGAAGAGCGCTCGTGTGATCGGGCCGCTTGCGGCGCCCCAGTCGGCGATGTGCAGCTGTCCGCCGGGGCGGAGTACGCGGCGGATCTCGGCGAGTGTTGCGGCTTTGGCGTCCGGCTGCAAGTGGTGCAGCAGCAGCGAACAGAGTACGCGATCAAATGACTGTCCTCGGAACGGGAGTTCGTGGCAGAACCCTTCCGCGAAAACGACGTCTTGACCGCGGTTGCTCCGCTTTCGTGCTGCGATTTCCAGAATGGTGCGGTCGCCGTCCAGTCCTACAACTCGCGCGTCAGGCTCGCGCTCATTTGCGGCGTATGTCAGCGTGCCGGTGCCGCAGCCGACATCGAGAACATCAAATCCCGGCTGCAGATCGGACTGTGCCAATAGGGCCTTCCGGAATTTCCGCTCCCGTGTCGTGAGGCGCGTCACCAGATCGTAGAGCGGGTTGAGGACGCGATAGCGCAAGGCCGAGACGTAAGGGGCGTTCGCGCTTAGCCTGTGCGGTCGGCAGGTCAATCGCATCGGGCGAGTCCTTGCCTAAACTTAAACAAGTATCTACAATACCACTTAACGACATGGTCCCGACAAGCTCTATCCGACCCTCCTATGCTCGCCCCGGCGCCGTCTCTAAGGCCGTCGACATGGAGGCGATCCAGGCCGTCGTGGACGACTTCTATGGCAGAGTTCGGCAGGACTCCATGCTGGGGCCCGTATTTGCAGCGCACATCGGTGAATGGGGACCGCACCTCAACAAGATGTACGGGTTTTGGTCGACGGTGCTGTTGGGCGACCGGCAGTACACGGGCAATCCATTTGAGAAGCACCTCGCGATGTCGGAGTTGACTGCCGGGCATTTCGAACGATGGCTCAATCTGTTTGCCGAGACGCTAGACGCTCATTGCTCCGAGGCCGACAAGGCAGCTTGGCTAGCGACGGCGCGGCGCATGGGATTTGCGATGGCCTCCCGCCTCGGATTTGGGGAAAACCCAGATCTGTTGCCGTAAGAATTTCTAGAGAAACTTCCTATGACCGAAGACGCCACAATCCCTCGCACGACGTTCGACCTTGACGCGGAGGCCCAACTGCTGCGCGACTCCGCCCTGTGGCGAGATCGCGGACAGAACAGCCGGACCTTACTGAAGCTGCCCGACCTGCGGCTGGTAATGATCGCGCTGAAGTCTGGCCATCAAATCCAGCGGCATCAGACGGACATGCGGTTGAACCTCACCGCCTTTTCGGGGCATGTACAGCTCACCGTGAACGACGAGACGATCGACCTGCCCGCAGGGCACGTTCTTGTGTTGGACCCAGCCATCCCTCACGATGTAGAGGCACTCAAAGACAGCGTTATCTTGCTGTCGCTGAGTTCGGTCGCCTAACGCCGCCGCGGACGGCCTCGTGTCAGGCTGTCACGCGTTGGCGGCTACTATGCTGTATTCGAACTTCGGGACTCCAGGAGGCAAAGGAGCCATCCTAAAACGCTACGCGGTGAACCGCCGTGCGCCCGCAATACAACCTAATCGGTCGGACCCCTTGACACGGCATGCTACAACTGAATTAGAAGATTCCTGGCTAGGCGAGATACGGCCAGGGGCGCCGCTGCAGCGGTTACAGGGTCTCGGGCGCGCGGTCAAAGCCAGAAGAGCCGCAGCGTAAGAGCGAAACAGAAACTAGGGTCGACCCAAAGACATCTCCGGTTCCCCGCTTGGAAGGGAATCCGCCCGCCGTTCCGGCGGGCTTTCTTGTTTTACGGCAAGAAGGCCCGTCGGGCGACGGTTCTTACTGAACGAACCACAACAACCACAAACCCATGGTCCGTCTCAGGGCCAAGCCTCGCCCACCAACGCCCGGCCGCGCGAGCAGCAGGGTTTTGCGACGCAGCCTTGCCCGGCGGCCTCGGCACGCTCGAAGACTTCTGCGAAATCCTCACCCGGGGCCTAGCTCGGCTAGCGCCAAAAGCCGGTTACTCTGTTCGACAAAACCTTCACCGAGCAGTTCATCCGTACGAGCACCGACGACTTATCATTCAAGACGCCGACCCCGTCAACATCCTCAACGCATTCCTGCGCTACCAGCCGCCCACCGTCCAGAAGTTCCGCGACCCCTATGCGACCTAAAGCGCACCATTTTGGCGTACTGGAATGCTTGTCACCGGTCACCACAAGAACCCCAAACAAACGCCGTCTCTGCCTTCAGCTTTTCTATTGGTACGCTGCCGTTCCACCGCACGCTGGTTTACTCTTCCGGCGCCGCCTTGGTCAATTTTTGCTACGCCCTTGACAATCGCGAGTTGAAGCGCGTACCGATAGGTGGTGGCAGCCTGACGAGCCTGTCCGAGTTGGGGATCGCACACCGGCGCGCCGCAAGACGACCG
The DNA here is from genome assembly GCA_963805925.1 of uncultured Acidobacteriota bacterium. GTDB lineage: Bacteria > Acidobacteriota > Terriglobia > Bryobacterales > UBA6623 > CAMPKL01. The sequence goes on along the minus strand of CAWDWB010000005.1, from coordinate 8,999 downwards.
CGGAGCACAACTCCCTACAACGTGATTACGAACGGAAGAGTGATGAACCGACCGCTGCGCCGCCGCATAGCCGGCCTAGACGGAGTGCGCGGACTCGCGATCATAGCCGTACTGTTGTTTCACAACTTCGGCATTCCGGGCGGGTGGGTCGGAGTCGACCTCTTTTTTGTGCTCAGCGGTTTCTTGATCACGAGAATTCTAATTAGCGCGAAAGGTTCCAAAGATTACTTCAGATCGTTTTACGTTCGCAGGTCTCTTAGAATCTTTCCTCCTTATTACGCCCTTCTGGCGATCTCCTATTGCGTAACCGCTATGCCCATGGCCCAAATGCTGTGGCACGCAGGGTATCTGGCGGATTTCAAGTTTCTAAACCCAAATACACCGTTTCTTGACCATACCTGGTCCCTTGCGGTTGAAGAGCAGTTCTATTTGGTTTGGCCGATCGTCGTACTTGCCGCGTCAACCAGGCGACTGAAATTCATAGCGCTCGGAGGATTGGCGATTCCGCTGTTCGCGAGGTGTCTGGCGCTTTCGAGCGAAGGCGGCATCGCGTTTGCCAATTTCAATATCCTGGCACGATGTGACGGATTGCTGGTGGGGAGTGCGCTGGCTTGCTTTGAGGACGAGGGAACACTTCGGCTGAACGCCGGGCGCCAATGGTCGTGGTCACTCCTATTATTGTCTGCCATCGTCGTGTTCGGCCTGGCATCAACAGGCTACTTTAGCGTTTCGAATAATCCGACTCTTACGATGTATACGCTAGGCTATGCGGCCGTTACCGGTGGCTGCGCCGCACTGGTTTGGATCGCAGTCGCCTCAGAACGGGAGTCATTGCCGCAGCGATTGTTGACAGCCACTCCTGGCCTGGTCGCACTGGGGCACATTTCCTATGGAGTTTATCTGTTCCACTTCCCGATTCTGTACTATGGGCAACAACTGTATCCTTCGCGAGACCCGCTCACCGTCATTCCCCTGGGCGTGGCCACCACGGTCGCCGCCGTGCTGCTTGCGATGCTGTCGTGGAAGTATTTCGAGCAGCCTATCCTCGAATTGAAAGAACGCCTTGCACCTCGCCATTAGCTGCAAACGCCGAAGGCCCTGCTGATGAACGCTGAATGCACTTGCTGCCGGCCAGTTAGACGACCCAGGCTTTACCGCGATATCCAGGTGGCACCTTCGGACGAGGGCATTTCGGCTTGGGCCGATACGGTGGCCAGGGAGCCGATCAACTCCTTTGCCAACACACCATAGCCCAGATAATTGATGTGGTATCCATCCGCCGCCGCGAATCGGCGATCAAGTCTCCCCCCGTCTTCGGAAAGCACTTGATGGGCGTCGAGAAAGGCAGTCTCAGTTTCCTCGCAGAGCTGTTTAAGGCTCCGGTTTGCGGTCTCAACGTACCTATTGATCTTCTCTATCTCTTCCGACGAACCGTACCCGACCGCCTGCGACAGCGGAAGAAGAAATGGCTGCGTCTCCGGCGGTATCGCCATGACGACGGACCGGGCCGACCCGGCTTCGGCGCTCATTTCGCGGTAAGCGCGAACGATCCTTGCAACGACTGCGTCAACCTGCTCGCCTCGATTCACGGCCGCCCGAATATCGTTTGTTCCGCCTTCTAGGACGATGACATTAAAGAGTTCAAGGTCTCGTTCTCGAAGGCGCTCTCGAACCTCAACGACAAGGTCGCCTCCTACGCCACCATTGACAACGGTCACCGATCGAGGCAGCAGCAAAGAGAAAGGGAAGCCAGCCGCAATTGAGTCACCCATGAAAAGTACTTTCGTCACGGCCAAGGGCAGAGGGGTTGCGTCGTGCTCGCTAACTGATTTGCGAAGGTAGTTACGCTCAGCACGCCAGAATAACGCATGATCGACGACATACACCCCGCCTACCGCGACTGGACTGACAACCACCAAGGCCGCAATCCAAGCTTTGGAACGAAAATGCAAATGTATTTGCTGTCCGTGACAGCGCGGTAATTGTGCCATAGTTGGGCCACGCGCACCAGGAAAAAGTGGGAGAAGAGTGGACAACTGCTGCTTCTGGCCCTGAGGGGACCGGAGCCCTGCACGGTTTCTTTATGCGCTCCAGAACACGGCCAAGCTCGCCGCAACATCCTCATATATCATCATTCTGCGCCCACCAGACCGCCGAACCTAACTGACCCCTTGACACGGCATGCTACAACTGAATTAGAAGATTCCTGGCTAGGCGAGATACGGCCAGGGGCTCCGATGCATCGGATACAGGGTCTCGGGCGCGCGGTCAAAGCCAAAAGAGCCGCAGCGTAAGAGCGAAACAGAAACTAGGGTCGACCCAAAGACATCTCCGGTTCCCCGCTTGGAAGGGAATCCGCCCGCCGTTCCGGCGGGTTTTCTTGTTTTGCGGCAAGAAGGCCCGTCGGGCGACGGTTCTTACTGAACGAACCACAACAACCACAAACCCATGGTCCGTCTCAGGGCCAAGCCTCGCCCACCCACGCCCGGCCGCGCGAGCAGCAGGGTTTTGCGACGCAGCCTTGCCCGGCGGCTTCGGCACGCTCGAAGACTTCTGCGAAATCCTCACCCGGGGCCTAACTCGGCCAGCGCCGAAAGCCGGTCGCCCTGTTCGACAAAGCCTTCACCGAGCAGTTCACGAACTACTAGCCGCCCACCGTCACCAAGTGGCTCGCCCCGGAAGGAACGGAAGCCCAGGGGTAGGTGAAGAACCCCCTTATAATAGCCTCGTGAAAAGCGAGCTTGAGCCGCCAGTTCGCGGGGTGTTGCTGCACTACTGGCAACGTCCAATAATCGTCGTCTGCTTGATATTTGCCGCCGCTTGGGGTTTCTTCTGGGCTCGCGGCCAGGTCTACGAAAACTACGATCCGGTCGCAAACGTCGGCTTAGCGAAATCCTTGTTTGACGGGGAAGGCTACACCTTCATGGGTGAGCCCCACACTGTCTACCCTCCAGGTATACCGGTTATCTTGGCGCTGACGGCTCCCTATTGGATGCCTGACCTTTCGGCCTCGCAGGCCGTTGTCAGCTTTTTTTCCGTCTTCAGTTTGGCGGCGGTGCTGATTTTCTGGCTTGCGTACTGCCCCCTAGTGCTAGCAATCGGGGCGATTCTGATCACGTTCAGTTCGGTATTCTTTGATCTAGCAACGATCAACCTGCGCACCGAACTCCCCTATATTTTCGCCACCGCCGGCGCTCTAGGGCTATTGGAGTTGGCGCGCCATAAACGAATTCCTTTCGTGCCGGCTGCGCTGGCAATTCCTCCGCTGGTCGTACTCGCCGCCGCTAGCCGCACTATCGGGCTCGCCCTGCCGCTCGCTTTGCTCGCCGCTCTCTTGCATCGCCGAGTCTTCACGAGGGTGAAATTCGATCGGTTCGACCTGCTTCTCGCTCTCAACGCGGCTGCAGGCTTGGCCTTTTGCATCGGTTGGCTCGTCTGGTGTTCCACGCATCGATCAGAAAGTTATGTGGACTTGCTATTCCTAAAGAACCCTCATCAGCCGGACATAGGACTGGCGTCGCCGATCGACATCTTGGGTCGTATTCCCCTTCGTCTCGCCACGGAGTTTACCCACTACGGCGAAGTATTGACGAACACCGTCGTCTGGCTCAAGCCTCTGTTCTTCTCTCCTGTCGTGGTTCTGCTAGCCGGGTTGTCGGCGGTCGGCATCTACAGGCAGATGAATACGCCGAATCCAACGGTCGCGTGGTACACCCTCGGCTACCTGGGAATCCTGTCCATCTGGCCCTTCAACGAAGGCCAACGGTTTATTTTTCCGCTCGTCCCTATGCTGTTGCTGCTGACCTATTCCGGCTTGAGCGGGGTTGCCGCCCGCTTCAGCGGCACGGCGGACGGGTTGCGACGCGCCGCTCGTCTTGTTGTCGTAGCGAGTATATGTTTCGCGGGGCTGACGCTTGTTGAAATAGTGTTGTCAGGCTCAGCGTCGAAGCAGAACTGGGCCAGTTGCGGCGCTTGGTTGGCGCTAGCCGCCTGCGGCGCCCTCGTCGCGACCAAGATACGGCTCAATCTCGAATGGATCGAGCAAGGCGCGCGCCTCGCTCTCTCTGCCGGCCTCGTGCTCTATCTAGCGGTTGGCATTGCTCAGATATACCCCAACGCTCGCACGAACCTCCACGAAAGGCTCACCGATAGTAGCAGCGGCATCAAAGTCGGCCTCGCGTGGCTCTCCGCAAATGCGCGGCCCAACGACGTCGTCACGGCTGAATTCGCGCCCGCCGTCTTCCTCTACTCTGGCCTTGTAGCCCGCGATCTGCCAAAAACATCCGACCCCAAGACGCTTGTGGACAGTCTGAATCGGGCGGGCACAGACTACCTCCTGATCCTTCATCCGGACGAGTTTCCCTACTACCTTCCGACCGAAACCGAACGCGTCGCCATCATTCAAAAAGAAGAACCCGGACGGCTGGAGTTGGTCTACCAATTCGACGATGGCGAGATCTACCGGGTCCACTGAGCCGGCAGCGCCCCCCCCGGCTATACTTGCGGTTTGGCTTCTCGCGGATTATTCCTCACTCTCGAAGGCGTCGACGGCTGCGGCAAGACGACCCAACTTGACCTGCTCGTCGCCCGCCTGCGCGCCGCCGGACGCGCCCCCGTGCGCGTCCAAGAGCCGGGCGGCACGCGCATCGGTCTTGAGATCCGCAAGATCTTGCTCGACAAAGCAAACTCCGAACTCGACCCCACCGCCGAGCTGCTGCTCTACTTCGCCTCACGCGCTCAGAACATCGCTGAAGTTATCAGCCCCGCCCTGGCCCGTGGACAAGTCGTCGTCGCCGACCGATTCACCGACGCTACCATGGCTTACCAAGGCTACGGCAGAGGCATGGGCCCCGATGTCGTTCGAGCGGTCGAAGCCATCGCCTGCGGCGGTCTGCGTCCTGACCTCACACTGTGGCTCGACATCGATCCCGAAGTCGGCGTCCACCGCGCTCTCGACCGCAACCCCTCGACGAAAACCGACGAGACGCGCATGGAGCAAGAGGGCCGCGAGTTCTATCGTCTTGTCTACCAGGGCTACCAGGCGATTGCCGCCGCCGAGCCCGAACGTGTCGCGCGCATTGACGCATCGGGGACCATAGAACAGGTGGCTGATTTAATCTGGACCAAAGTCGATGCCGTTCTCTGATTTCATCGGCAACCGCCGCATCGTCGACAACATCCAGCGGATGCTTGCCGAAGACCGTCTGCCGCAGACGCTGCTTTTCGCCGGCCCCTACGGCGTCGGTAAGGCAACGCTCGTGCGCTACCTGGCAGCCGCCAAGCGCTGCACCGAAATGCAGGGCGACTTCTGCGGACACTGCTCGGATTGCACACGCATCCTCGCCCTCGATCTTTCGAAAGACGAGTACGTCAAGGAACACGAGGAACGCGTCAAGCTTCCCGCCGCCAAGCGAGGCGAGAACCCGCTGATTCTCTCGACGCACTCGGACTTTTTGATCTTCCCGCCGGACGGGCCGCTGCGCATGATCGGCATCGAGCAGGCCCGCCAGCTCAACAAGGCCGCGCAGTATGCCGCATCGACCCAAGGCGGACGCCTATTCCACATCGACCACGCCGATCGCGCCAACGATGAGGCGGCAAACTCTTTGCTCAAGACGCTCGAAGAGCCGGCGCCGCGATTGACCATCGTGCTCACTGCCGAGAACGCCTACGAGCTATTGCCGACAATCCGCTCCCGTACCGTGCCGTTTCACTTCTCGCCGCTGACGACCGAAGAGATGGTCGCGTTTGTCGAAAAACGAAGCGATCTCTCCGCCGACGAACGCAAAGCTCTAGCCGGCTGGGCCCAGGGCAGCCCCGGACGCGCCTTATCTCTCGACGTCGAAGCCTACCTCGCTCGCCGCGAGCACCTGCTGGCGCTGCTGGAAACGGCGTTGGGGCGGGCGTCGTTCGCCGAACTGATCGCTCACACCGACGCCATTGGTCGCCGGCAGCAAGAGAAGATCAGCACTCTCGTCGAGATGCTGCACGGCCTGTTGAGCGACCTGCTGCACCTGCGTCTCGGCTCCGGCCGTCTGATCAATGTGGATATTCGCGAAGAACTGCGCGAGTTATCCGAGCGCGTCAATTTCGCGTGGGTCGAAAAGGCGGCCCGTGACCTGGATGAGTTGCAGCGCCTCGAACGCCGCAATATTCAAAAGCAGATTGCCGTCGAAGCGCTGGCCATCAACTGGCGGCAACGGTTAGCGCTGAGCTAAGCGATACTCGCGGCGGTGGCCAGCCTGCTCGTAGCGGCGCTTCTCGTCGTCCGTCTCGGGGATCAACGGCGGCACCTGCTGCTTCCGTCTGCTCTTATCGAGCGCCACGAAGGTCAAGTAGGCCGACGCAACATGCCGCTGCTCTTCTTGAGCGCGCATATTCTCAGCAAAAACTTTCACGCCAACTTCCATCGATGTGTTGAAGGCCCGATTCACGGACGCGAGCAACACAATCAACTCGCCCTCGTAGACCGGCTCAAGAAACGACATGTGATCAAAAGCCGCCGTCACCACGAACTGCCGCGCATGCCTCGCCGCCGCCACCGCGCCTGCAATATCCACCATGTGCATCAACCGGCCGCCGAGTAGTGTTCCCAAACCGTTGACGTCGTTGGGCAACGCCAACTCAGATAGATACGATTGCGATGCCTTGGCCGTTCTGCCTTCCATGGCCCTAGTTTAGATCCGCGCAGCCAACTCACTGCCGAGTTTCACTAACTCTTTGCGCTCGACCGCCGCAAACAACGCAGCAAACACCGTCGCTGCCGCCGCTCCCGCGACATAGGGGTTACTTTCGCGAACGAACCACAGTACGGCGCAGGCAACCGCAGCCGATGTGGTGGGCGCCCAGGCGACCGTCCACGAACCGATCGGCATGACGCTCTGATTGACGGCCCAGGCCGTCGAAGCGGCCAAGACGGCATTGCCGATCAGCAAACCAAGCGCCGCGCCTTGCGCGCCTTGAGCGCCTGCGAAGTAGGCGGTCGCTGTAGCACTGGCCAGGGCGCTCAGCCCGGTGCAGGCGAGCAACACGCGCTGACGGTCGAATCCGATCAGGACGTTGCGGTAGTGTCCGCTGACAACCGACAACGGTATCGTCCAGATGAGCAACGCCAGCGTGAGAGCGCGTCCTCTCTTCGCGGAACGACGACCAGATGGACGTGGTTCGACATCCAACACCAACCCAGCAGGTCGACCCGGCTGGGGGCCAGTGATTTCAACAGCAACTCTTGGTAGCGGCGCCGGTCTTCGTCGGACAGGAAGACGTCTTGGCGATTGTTCCCGCGATGGGTGATGTGATGCGGTACGTCCACCGCCACCACCCGCCCTTGGCGTGGCATGCGTTCTAGTCGGCAGCCATTCTCCCAAATTTTCGGCCTTCTTTGGGCTCCGTCCCCTTTAGGCCAGCGGTAGTCCTCGGCGCGCTCGACGAGCCGGGCCCGCACGGGATTCAGGTCGACGTACCGCAGCGCTCGGAGCAAGTGCGAGCGATCCAGCGGCGCGGAGTAGAAGCGGTTCTGCCACAGGTGCCCGCTGCGCCGGCGCAGGGCGTTCAGATGCCGCGCGTAGATGTTGTGCGTGCGGCCGAAAGCCTTTGCCATGGCCGTTTCCGCCATCGGCACGACGACCGCGTGGACGTGATTGGGCATCAGGCAGTAGCCCAAAACGGTCAGCCGATTGCGCTCCGCATGCTCGGCCAAAAGCGTCAGATAGAAGCGCCGCTGGGCGTCGGAGAAGAAAACTTGTTGGCGGTTGTTGCCCCGCTGGGTAACGTGATGCGGTACAACCACCGCCACCACGCGCGCGATCCGCGGCAAGACGCCCGCTATCTTCTCAGCACAACTCCGCCTCCGTCAATCGGCTAAATTGAGGCTGTCCCAATTTCCACCTCCGCTCTACTTCGTTCAGCCTTCGGCTCTTACCGCCGCAAACGGTGAACGCCTCCATCGAAACTAGGGTGAACGCGGCTTTTTTCCTGCGTTCACCTCCCTCCCGCCACGCCATGGGCTAAACGAGGGTGCTGTAGGCCGGTCGGGCAGGCCTTCGGACTCCCTTTATTCGGTCGTTTCTGAATCCAGATACTCTACGAACTGTGGCCAGTACGTCTTCAAACTTTTCATGTGAAAGTCAGCTTCGAACAATAGGTCGACATCGACATTAGCTAATAGCTTCCGAAGGCGCTCCTCTCGTAGATCGTTAGGCAATTCCAGAAGGCCCTGAACAGTCTCTTGATGTCTCGCGGCAACCGCGGCTAGATCGACGAGATCAATCGCAATCGTCGCCAGAACTTCAAGTGGACATTCAGGCGCAACCGTACGCAGCAATTCACGCAACTCATTCGTTTGGGCGACCGTTTGTTCGGCCGCGTCCGATTTCTTGTTTGGCATGTGGCCCTCTCTACAGCGCTTCGAGTTGTTTCTCCATGGGTAAAAACGGTAAAAACGAGGTAAAAACGGGACAGCCTCAATTATCTCGCACCTGCCGCTCGCGCCATGAGTTTACGACGCGGACGGCCTCGCGGTCTCAGCTCCAGATCCGCGGCGCTTGCAGCCGCCAGTTTCTCAACGAACTTCTTTTCGCCCAACGGCTTACCGGCTCTGGTCGCGGCTCGAACCGATTCCGCCCAGGCTCCGTCCGCATCGCCTCGCTCCGCTAACTCGCCCGCCCAGTCGCCGTCCAGGCAGATGTCGCGCCACGCGTCGAGATCCACCAGGCCGCCTGGGTCGATCCCCGTCAGGTGCGCTCGCGCGCTCGACCAGCGGTAGTCCTCGGCCCGCTCGACGAGCCGGGCGCGCACGGGATTCAGGTCGACGTACCGCAGCGCTCGGAGCAAGTGCGAGCGATCCAGCGGCGCGGAGTAGAAGCGGTTCTGCCACAGGTGTCCGCTGCGCCGGCGCAGGGCGTTCAGATGCCGCGCGTAGATGTTGTGCGTGCGGCCGAAAGCCTTTGCCATGGCCGTTTCCGCCATCGGCACGACGACCGCGTGGACGTGATTGGGCA
>CAWDWB010000004.1:0-331749 GCA_963805925.1 uncultured Acidobacteriota bacterium | reverse complement strand
TTGGCTCCTCAGGTAGGACTCGAACCTACAACCCTCCGGTTAACAGCCGGATGCTCTACCATTGAGCTACTGAGGAACAGGGCGAACACCTTCAAGTTCCCATATGGAATCGGCGAGTGTCAACCATTTGGCCCCGGTTCGCGGGCAGTCAAGTAGCTGGTCACGTACGCCGCCATTTGGCCGCTGAAAACGGGGTCATCGAACGGCTCCTGGAACCTGCCGTCGCCGCGGCTCCAATTTGCTTCTCCCCAACTCAAGGGCCGGTGGTCTCGCTCGATGGACCACTTAACAGTGACCGTGTCGCCGTCATCGTCGCCGATGCTAAATCGGCTCGCGTCCGCGCCGCAATCTGCCGAGAAACAGGCCAGGCCCCGCGCGTAACCGAGGTTACAGCGCTCCAGCGGCAGGGACGTTTCCGCTCTACCTGACAAGCAACTGCCGTCATAGAACCGTCCCAAGGGGGGCCGAGGTCTGCCGTTCGCTTCGCCTGCGGGGTAAGGCTCGCCGGGCTGGAAGTAGGGGCATGCCATCGTTCGCCTGGCTGCTATATTAGGGGATCCTCGCTCGTGATGAGTAACCGAATCGAAGCGCTCCGATCCATCCTTGAGGCGAGCCCCAACGACTGTTTCGTCCGCTACGGCCTAGCGCAAGAGCACGTCAAGGCCGGCGACGATGCGGCCGCGATCGACGAATTCGCCCGAATCCTCAAGATCGACCCCTCTTACCAGGCCGCCTACTACCATGCAGGGAAGGCTTACCAGCGCCTCGGCCGCATGGATGAGGCGCGCGCCGTTTTCCAGCAAGGCGTTCAGGTTTCCATAGCCAACGGCGATGCGCATGCCCGCGGCGAGTTGGAGGCGGCGCTTTCCGAGTTGCCGTCGGCCTCCTAGCCCTCCTTCAACATAATTTCAAAGTCTCTCCCGCCTCTGCCGATAAGAACTTTGTCACGGAGTCCGGTCGCATGTAGTGCGCGCTCCCCCTTTCGTTGCCGAAGGCGTTGCCGGACCACACCAGAATGTTTTTGTCGAGGAAGGAGGATTTTATTCCATGAATGACCACTTGATTCGGTTGGCGATTCGGCTGCGAGGCCTCATCGAAGAGAAGGAAGGCCAGGACTTGGTCGAATACGCACTGCTGGCAGGCTTCGTAGCGGTTGCCGCCGGGGCGCTCTTGCCGGCCATCAGCAGTTCCATCAGCACGATCTTTTCGCGCATGGGCAGCGTTCTCTCTGCTGCCGCTACATCCTAATCGCGTAACGGGGATGGAGCGCAGCTTCCTTTGCGCTCTATCCCTATGGATATTCGAATCGTAAGGAGAAGGGGTATGTTCTGGATATTACAGCGAATTGCGACCCGCCGCCTCTGGGATGACGAACGGGGCCAGGACCTCGTTGAGTACGCGCTGCTGGCGGGCCTGGTAGCCGTCGCGACGGGGCTTTTTGCTCCTAGCCTATCGGCCAGCATGGGAACGGTTTACTCGAAGCTTGCTTCGAAGCTCGTTGAGGCCGGAGGCTGATCGAGCCACTCGCGTCCGGCGGCTGACTCACCAGTCTAATCGTTCGGGCCCACGGCGCCGATAGGAGAGGCAATGAATTCACGAATTGTTACGGCGCTAGCCATTTCTGCAGGATTGGCTTTGGTGATTACAGGCGTCTTTTATCAGATCGCCTTGCGCGACGCCTCCAGCAAAGAGGTCCCGATGTCGGAAGTCGTCACGGCGGCCAAGGATTTGGAGGTCGGCTCCGAGATTCAACCCGGCGACCTCCGCGTCGAACCCTGGCCCACAGGCAAACTCCCTGAAGGGGCTCAACAAGATATCGAGATGGTCATTGGCCGTGTCCCGGTCAGCCGCATTCTTGCCCAAGAGCCCGTGCTCGACCGGCGCTTAGCGGCGCCCGGCGCCGGTGTAGGCTTGGCCACAAAGGTTCCCGACGGAATGCGGGCGATGTCAATCCGCGTCGACGACGTCAACGGCGTGTCGGGCTTCGTCATGCCTGAGGCCCGCGTTGATGTGTTGATCACCGGCGTGCCTCAAGGCAATCCGCAAAGCGGCCGAATGACCAAGACCATCCTCGGGAATGTACGCATTCTTTCCGCGGGCGAAAATCTGACGCCTGACGCCACGGGCCATCCTCAGCGCGTTCCCGTCGTGACCTTGTTGCTCACGCCGGAACAGGCCGAGATGGTGACTCTAGCGCAGACCCAAGGACGTATCCAGTTGGTCTTACGCAACGGCAAGGACGAAGAAGTGGCTGCTACGACGGGAGTCAGCGAGAGCGAGCTGTTCGGCTCGACGCCCAAGACGATCAACGTATCCAAACCCGCTCCGCAGCGCGCTTTTGTTGCGGCGCCGCCCCCTCCGCCTCCGCCGGTTCAGATCGAAGTTTTCCGCGGCAAAGAGCTGTCGACGCAGACCTTTGAATCAGCCCAGGCGCGACCCTAGCGCGGACGCGCCCGGCTGGGAGGAGACGCCAAAACATGGGTCGGGAGACAGCAACGGTCCTATCGGCAGTGCTGATCTGTCCGTACCGTGGACTCTCCAACGCGTTCCACTCCGCCTGCGCCGGCGTTCGCGAACTCCGCTTCGTCGCCGAATTGAACGAGTACCCGTCCGCGGCCACGCTTGATCGGTTGCTGGCCACCCAGCCGATCGAGGCGATTTTTCTCGACGTAGGGTCGGACCGCGCCGTGGCGCTCCAGCTCATCACCCACTTGCGAAAAGCCGCTCCCGATGCCGCCGTCGCCGGGCTGGACCAGGCGAACAATCCGGAAGTGATCCTCCAGTGCCTGAGAGGCGGCGCCGCGGAGTTCTTGGCGAGCCCATTCCCCCCGGAGGAAGTGCGCCATGCCGTTCGCCGCATGCTTCAGCACAGCGGCGTCGCCGCTAGACGGCCCGCGTCGAAACGAGGCTGCATCCACGTCTTCGCACCGGTCAAAGGCGGTTCCGGCGCAACGACGCTGGCCTACACCACGGCTTTCCAGATCCGCAAACAGTCGGGCGGCAGCGTGCTCCTCGCTGACCTGCACTTGGTCGGCGGCGTCATCGGATTCCTTGCCAAACTCCGGCCGGCTTACAGCGCAGTCGACGCCCTCAAGCACGCCAGCCAACTCGACGAATCGGTGTGGAAGTCGCTGGTCTCGGAGAAGGGGGGAGTCGACATCCTGGCGGCTCCGGACCGTCCCGAGCCGGCGCTCATCGAACCCTATCCTGTCCAAGAACTCCTGGAATTTACGCGCGGCCTCTACGACCATGTCGTCGTGGACCTCGGGGGCGTGATCGATCCTCTTGGCATGACCGCGATTAACGCCTCCGATGAGACGAACTTGGTTTGTTCCACCGACATGACGTCCCTGTTCCTCATGCGTCGCATGATTCCTGTGCTTGAGGAGATGGGGCGCCGCAGGGATCAGCTCAACGTGCTGGTCAACCGCACCGATCGCAAGCGAGAACTCTCCAACGAGGAACTGGAGAAGATATTTCGGGCGTCGATCCATCGGACTTTCCCCGATGATCCGATCGCCGTCGAGAAGGCGCAGCGCGAAGGCGAGCCTTTGCCGGAGACATCCGACCTTGGGAAAACGATCCGCAGCTACGTCCAGGGCATCCTCGGGGCCGAAGGCGCAATGCCCGCCAGCAGCCGCCTGGGTGCGCTCAAACAGCTGTGGGGCGGAACCTAGTTCGTTTCGGCCGCCTGTGTTCCATCTTTTCGTGTAGTTCCGCCGGTTCCGGTCGATATGTGTTGCGAGTACGCGACCTATGTCAGCCATCGACCTCGAACGCTCTAACGCGACCAACTCCAACCCGCTTGCCCTGCGCCAGCGGCCCCTCTCTCATCAGCACCAAGAGCTGAAGTTTACTCTCCATCGCAAGCTGCTCGACAAAATCAACCTTGACGCTCTGGCGACCATTGAGACGAAGACTTTGCGCGAGGAGGTCCGCGGGGCGTTATCCCAGCTCATCGACGGCGAACAGACTTTGCTCAGCGCCGTCGAGAGAAACCAGATCGTCGGCGAAGTGCTGGATGAAGTTTTCGGACTCGGACCGCTGGAAACCCTGCTCCAAGATCCGACCATCTCGGACATCCTTGTAAACGGTCATAACCAGGTCTACATCGAGAAGCGGGGCAAGCTTGAGTTGACGGCCGTGTCGTTTAAAGACGACAGCCATCTGCTGCGGATCATCGACAAGATCGTTTCGCAAGTCGGTCGCCGCATCGATGAGTCTTCTCCGATGGTCGATGCCCGTCTGCTCGACGGCTCGCGCGTCAACGCGATCATTCCGCCGCTGGCCGTCGACGGCCCGCTGCTATCGATTCGGCGATTCGGCACCGACAAGCTGATGCCCGCCGACCTGGTGGCAAAGCAGTCGATGACCGACGCCATGCTGCAGTTGATCGAAGCCTGCGTCAAAGCCCGCCTCAACATCGTCGTTTCCGGCGGTACCGGCTCGGGTAAGACCACGCTGCTCAATGGACTCTCGGCGTTCATTTCGCCGCGCGAGCGCGTCGTGACCATCGAAGACGCCGCTGAGCTTCAGCTCAAGCAACCGCACGTCGCGCGGCTAGAAACGCGCCCGCCGAACATCGAAGGCGACGGAGCCGTCCGCCAACGCGAACTGCTCATCAACGCCCTGCGCATGCGGCCGGATCGCATCGTCGTCGGCGAGTGTCGCGGCGAAGAAGCCCTAGACATGCTTCAAGCCATGAATACGGGCCACGACGGCTCCATGACGACCGTCCATGCGAACTCGCCGCGCGACGTCCTGACTCGTCTCGAAGTCATGGTCACCATGGCCAACTCCAATCTCGGTCTAACTTCGATCCGCCAACAGGTATCCGCCGCCCTCGACGTCATCGTCCAGACTTCCCGTTTGAGCGATGGTACGCGCAAGGTCATGTCCATCACCGAAGTCGGCGGCATGGAAGGCGACACCGTGACGCTGCAGGACCTTTTCGTCTTCGAGAAGCGTGGCCTTTCTGCGGACGGCCGAGTGCTGGGCCGTTTCGCCGCTACCGGCATTCGTCCGCGTTTCTACGAGCGCATGCTGGCCTACGGCATTCATCTGCCGGCTGAAATCTTCGAATCCGTCGAAGAAATTCGCTAAGGAGCGCCATCTATCGTGACCCTCGCCATCATCTTTATTTTCGCTCTTGTGCTCTCGACCGGCATCTATCTCGGGGTGCAATCCTACTTCGACAAGCGCGATGCCGGAAGGGTCCACGAGCGGCTTGTGGACCGCTCGTCAACCCGCACGAACGACGGTAGGCCCCGGTCTGCACAAAAGGAGGCTCTATTTGAAGGCGGAGCTGCTCCGAAGAACATCGGCGAACGCATCCTGACCTGGTTCAACATGGACCGTCGCTTACACCAAATGGCCGAGCAGGCAGGAGTTGAGTGGCTGCCCGGGCAGATCGTCATGGGCTGCCTCGGATCGGCCTTTGCGGCCTTTAATCTCTGCTGGTACACGCTCCCGCCGGGGTTACGCTATGTGAGCTTCATCGCCGCTCTGGGCGGCGGCGCGTTGCCTCTGCTCTATCTGCGCCGGGCGCGGCGCAAGCGCATCGCCGCCTTCGAGGCCCAATTCCCCGACGCGCTCTTGTTCGTCGCGCGAGCGATGCGCGCCGGACACGCCTTCTCCGTGTCCTTGGACATGTTGCAGAAGGAATTCGACAAGCCGCTCTCCACGGAGTTTCACATCGTCTTCGAAGAGCAGAACCTGGGTCTACCAATCGATGTCGCCCTTGAGAAACTCGCCAAGCGCATGCCCATGTTGGACGTTCGCTTCTTTGTGGCTGCGGTGATTCTGCAGAAGCGGACGGGCGGCAACCTAGGCGAGATTCTCGAGAAACTGGCCGGCCTCATCCGAGAACGGTTCAAGTTGCGCGGACAAATACGCACGATTTCCGCCCACGGGCGCATGTCGAGCGCGGTGCTGACGGGGATCCCGATCGTGGTCGCCATCATGATGTACTTCGTCAATCGGCCCCACATGATGTTTTTCGTGGAAGAAGACATCGGCCAATGGATGGCCGGACTGGCGGTCGCATTCGTCTGCGCCGGATTTCTCATCATGAGGCAGATCGTCAAGATCGAGGTGTGAAATGGCGCTGCTGCTTTCCGCATTCATGTTTCTATTCGTCGCGAGCGTGTCGTACTTGCTCGGGATGAGGTTCTGGGTCAGCCCCCAGAGCATGTTGGAGCGGGTCATCGGCGAGGGGCGTCAGGCCGAAGCCCGGCACCCGAGCATGGCCTTCCGGGATGCGCTGATGAAGATCGGCGAGATGATGCCCGCATCCCCCGCGGATCTGGGCGCGATGCAAAAGCGGCTCTACGCCGCCGGGCTACGGGCGCCGAAGGCTTTCAAGGTCTTCCTCGGCGTCAAGGTTCTCTGCACGCTGCTGTTTCCCTTGGTCGGCTGGATCGTCTGCAGAGAATTCGGGGTTAGCACTGATTCCCAGTTGCTGCTGATCGTGTTTTCTGCGGGTCTCGGTTACATGTGTCCCAGCGAGGGCTTGAACTACCTGGTCAAACGGCGCCGCAAGCGAATCGAGAAAGCCTTGCCCAACGCGCTCGATCTGCTCGTCGTCTGCGTCGAATCCGGCCTCGGACTCGATCAAGCGATCACCCAAGTGAGCCGCGAACTGCAAGAGGGCTACCCCGAACTGAGCCAAGAGTTCGCCGTCACGAATCTCGAGATGCGCCACGGCAAGCGCCGCGCCGAGGCCCTCAAGAATCTCGGCACGAGAACGGACGTCGACGACGTAAAGAAACTGGTCAGCACTCTGATCCAAGCCGATCGTTTCGGCACTAGTATTGCTCAGACGTTACGCACTCATTCGGAATTCATGCGCCTTACCGCGCGGCAGCGAGCCGAAGAGAAGGCCGCCAAGATGGGCATCAAGCTCGTCTTTCCCATCTTCTTCTGCATCCTGCCATCCCTGTTTGTAGTTACGGTCGGTCCCGTCGTCGTGACCATCTTTACCAAGCTGATCCCGATGATGACGGGAACCTAAGGAGGAAATCATGGACCCTGAAATGGTACGGCTCGCTTGCGGCGGCTTCGCAATCTTGTTACTCGCTGTGATCGTCATGCGCCGGCGCAGCAAAGGGAACGCCTAGCCCCCGAAGGCACGGTAGAATCGAGGGAACGGCGCGCCCGCTGACTTCTGAGGCGCGCCGTATCCCATTCGCTCGCCGTGACCCTCGCTCTAGTCCGCTACGAACCGCCCCCGAGTAAGGCGCTAGCCGGGCGTCTCGCCTTGTTGGCGGAATTGCGCGACCGGCTCGCTGAGATCGAAGCGGAGCGAGATCGATTACGCCACGAATTGCGCAATTTCGAGAAGCGCTTCCGTCCCGCCGTCGGCGCGCGCTACGACCAGCTTGAGGAACTTCGCGAACGGATACGGCGTGCCTGGGCGGAAGTCCATCGAGCCCGGACCGGCGCCCTGAAAGCCGACATCGAAACGCCGCCCGACGAGATCCCCCAAAAAGCCTTCAAACCCGAGAACGAAATCCGTCGTCTGTTCCGTTCACTTGCCCGTAAAATCCACCCCGATCTGGCCGACGACTTCGAGGAGCGCCGCCGCCGCCACGAGTTCATGTCCGAGGCGACGCGCGCCTATCGCGCCTCGGATGAGCGGCGCCTCCAATGGCTGCTCGAACATTGGGAAGCCGCTCCCGACCTGCCCCGCGGCGTCGACTCCGCCTCGCGCCTGGTTCGTACCAATCAGCACATCGCTTGGGCCCGCTATCGGCTTCGCGAAGTCAACGCCGAGATCGCCGAGTTTGGCGCTTCGTCCACGATGCGCCTGATGCAGCAAGCGTCCGCGGCTCGATCCGACGGCCGCAACCTGGTCGCCGAAATGCGTAATCAGGTCATCCAAGAGCTAAAAGAAGCCGAACGCGACCTTGAGCGGGTCGAAGCCGTTCTGGGCGATTTCGACGACGAAACCGTCCGCATCATCCGTTCTAACGCCAGACTCGACGTCGCTGCCGCCGAGTGATCCGCAGCACCCCGAGGCTAACCTCCGCTTTTCTCGTTCGTCTAAAATGTTCGACTGTATGGCGATTCTACCCGCCCCGTCGAGGATCAGCCCACATCACATCCCCGAGCGTACAGCGTAATAGGTATCACGACTATGGATCCGACTGGCCCGGTAGCCATCGAAGCTATTGCTCTTAGCAAGCTCTACGGCAACTTTGCCGCTATTCGCGACGTTTCTTTCCGCGTTCCCGCTGGCCAGGTTGTTGCCTTCCTGGGCCCCAACGGCGCCGGAAAATCGACGACTCTCAAGATCCTCAGCGGCTACCTATCGCCGACTTTCGGCACAGCCCGGATTGCCGGTTTCGACGTTGCCGCGGAGCGCATCCAAGCGGCCCAACGCGTCGGCTATCTTCCTGAAAATGGACCGCTTTACCCCGAGATGACCCCGCTGGAGTTGCTCCGATTCTTCGGACAAGCCCGCGGCCTGGCCGACGGTCGCCTCAGCAGCCGGCTCGAGGCTGTCGTCGCCCAGTGCCGCCTCGAAGAAGTTCTCGAAAAGAGCATTCACAAGCTCTCGAAAGGCTACCGACAGCGCGTCGGCATGGCCCAAGCCCTCCTCCACGAGCCCGAGATCTTGCTCATGGACGAGCCGACCAGCGGTCTCGACCCCAATCAGATTCGCGAGGCCCGCGCACTTATCCGCCAACTGGCTGAGACCAAGACCGTTCTGCTCTCCACGCACATCCTGCAAGAAGTCGAAGCCATGGCTGATCGCGTCGTGATGATCTCCGAAGGCCGCATCGTCTTCGACGGCTCCCCCGCCGAAATGGCCGGCCTGGACGGCTTAGAGCAGGCCTTCTACCGGCTCACCGGCGGTCGAGCCGTGCAGGAGGCAGCCCAATGAACCGCGATTGGACACTGCCCAAGGCTATCCTGCGCAGGGAATTGATCGGCTATTTCTCTAGCCCGACCGGCTACGTTTTCATCACTCTTTTCGTCTTCCTCAGCGCGGTGGCGGCGTTTTGGCGCGACCAGTTCTTTATGAACAACCTCGCCAACCTCGACCCGCTCAACGAGTTGATCCCTTACCTGCTGGTCGTGTTCATTCCGGCCATCACCATGAGCGCCTGGGCCGATGAACGGCGTAACGGCACGGACGAATTGCTGCTGACCCTGCCTGCCAGCGATACGGATATCGTGCTCGGCAAATTTGGCGCGATGCTGGCGATCTACAGCGTTGCCCTGGTGTTCTCGCTCAGCCACGTCTTCGTCCTGCTCATGTTAGGTTCGCCCGACTTCGGGCTGCTCTTCTCGACTTATCTCGGCTACTGGCTGATGGGCGCCGCCATGCTGTCGCTCGGCATGCTCGGCTCGCTGCTGACGGCCAACTTAACCGTGGCTTTTATCGCCGGCGCGCTGCTGTGCTCGATCCCGGTGTTCATCGAGCACGCCAATGTTCTGGTCACCGGCAGTCTGGAAAGGCTGTTCCAAAGCCTCTCGTTCGTTGACCAGTTCCGTGATTTCTCCTCCGGGGTCGTTCCCGTATCCGGCGTTCTCTACTTCGCCGGGTTTACTGCCGCAATTCTGTATCTCAACGTCGCGCTGCTTGGACGCCGTCACTGGCCGACTGGCGAGAAGGCCCCGAAACTTGGCGCCCACTACGCTCTGCGCGGGGCCGCGTTGGTCATCGTCGTCGCTAGCGCGACCATCCTCGCCTCGCGACTGGGCGGGCGTATTGACGTCACCGCCGAGCAGATCCACTCGCTTTCTCCAAGCACGCGTGAGTTGCTGCGCAACCTCGACCCCGACAAGCCCGTTTTCATTCAGGCTTACCTGAGCCGCAACGTTCCGCGAAACTATCTGCAAACGCGCAACAACATCGTTGCCATGCTGCGTGAATTCGACGCGCTCGGCGGCGACCGCGTGCATGCACGGGTCATTGACACCGAGAAGTACACGGACCAAGCCCGCGAAGCGCAGGATCGCTACAACATCCGGCCGAGGCCCTTGTCCCCTTTCGAAACCGCCGGCGCCGGCAGCCCCGATGAGATTTTCTTAGGAGTCGCGCTGAGTCATGGATCCCAAGAGGAAGTGATTCCGTTCTTCGACCCGGGTCTGCCCGTCGAATACGAATTGATGCGCTCGATTCGCGTTGTGGTGCAGGCCGATCGCAAGAAGGTCGGCGTACTCTCGCCGGGCGTCGAAATGTTCGGCGGATTTGACTTCGCTTCGCGGCAGCGTTCCGTTCCTTGGTCGATTGTTCCCGAACTGCGCAAGCAGTACGAAGTGGTCCCGGTTCAGTCCGGCCAGGAGTATCCCGCCGACCTCGACGTGTTGATGGTCGTACTGCCGCATACGATGCCGCAGGCCGATGTCCAGCGGCTCACCGACTACGTGTCGGCCGGTCATCCCGTACTGATTCTGGTCGATCCTTTGCCCGCGTTCGATATGACCAAGGCTCCGCAACAGGCGCCGCCCAGTCCCTTCCAGCAAGGGCCGCCGCCCGCGCCGCCCACGAATATCACGCCCGTGCTCGATGCGCTGGGCATCGAGTGGCCCACCGACGAGATCGCCTGGGACCGCTACAATCCGCATCCGCAGTTCAGCTCGCTGCCGCCCGAAGTGGTCTTCGTCAGCGCCCAGGACGGCAAAGGCGGCTTCAACGCGGAAGAGACGGTCAGCAGCGGTCTGCAAGAAGTCGTCGCCATGTACCCCGGAGTGCTGCTGCCCCGCGACGGCGCCAAGACGACCTTCACGCCGCTGCTCCAAACGGGCCTTGAATCCAGCACGATGCTCTGGCAGCGGCTCGTCCAGAACAGTATCTTCGGATCGCAGATTGCGAACGGCCTGCCCCACGAGGTCGACGAAGCGCGTTATACGATCGCCGCCCGCGCTAAAGGCGAAGGGGAGAACGCTCCCAACGGCATCGTCATCGCCGATGTCGATCTGATGGGCGAGCAGTTCTTCCAGTTGCGGTCTCAGGGCATCGAGAACCTGCAATTCGACAACGTGACGTTCCTGCTAAACGCCGTCGACCAACTCGCAGGCGACGAATCATTCATCGCCCTGCGTAAGCGCCGGATGCGCCATCGCA
The DNA here is from genome assembly GCA_963805925.1 of uncultured Acidobacteriota bacterium. Taxonomy (GTDB): domain Bacteria; phylum Acidobacteriota; class Terriglobia; order Bryobacterales; family UBA6623; genus CAMPKL01. The sequence continues at coordinate 320,672 of CAWDWB010000004.1, read as the reverse complement.
CGCTGCAAACAGTGGAAGCGATGACTAAGAAGTACGAAGACGCCCGCGTGGCCGATGCGCGCGAGGCCGAATCCAGCGCAGAAGAGCAGCTCACGGCTGCCCAGAAGCGCCTCGATGATTCGGTGGCGGCGCTTGAAGCGCGCGAAGATTTGGATCTCCAAACCAAGCGCATTATGATCGCCAACCAGCAAAACATCGAGAATCGCCGACTGACCGTCGCCCGGCGCAATATCGAGGACGCCAAGCAACGCCGCATCGAACGCAGCCGCTCCGACATGGAAGCCTCCGTACGCCGCATTCAAGACTCCATCAAGATCGCCGCCGTCGCTTTGTCGCCGGTGCCTGCGTTCCTGCTGTTCCTAGGGGTCTCGCTGCGCCGCCGTCGTCGCGAAGAGGCATCCGTTTCGCGGGACCGTTTGGTGGAGGCCTAAATCCATGAAGAACGAACTGCGTCAAACAGCCATCTTCTGCCTGGTCGCCGCCGCTCTCGCCGCCGCCGCCGTCGTCGTCGATCCCGGCGGACGCACGCCTGACATCATGTCGGACCAGGGCGAGCTATTCTACCCCGACTTTACCGATCCGCAGGCGCCCAAGTCGATCGAAGTGATTGACTACAACGAAGAGACCGCGACCGCTACTCCTCTCAAGGTTGAGTACCGCGATAACAAATGGATTTTGCCGTCGCACCGTGACTATCCGGCCGATGCGAAAGATCGCCTGGCTTCGACCGCTGCGGCACTCATCGAGTTGAAGAAAGATATCGTCGTCACCGAGAACGCTGAAGACCATGCCGAGTACGGGGTCATTGATCCCTTCGACGAGACGGCGACCTCGCTCGTCGGCCGCGGCAAACGCGTCACGTTGCGTGATGCTGACGACAAAGTCCTAGCGGACTTCGTGATCGGCAAAGAAGTCCCCGACAAGCCCGGCTACCGCTACATGCGCGTCCCCGGACAACGGCGCGTTTACGCGGTCCAAACGTCCGCCGATGTCTCCGCCCGCTTCCAAGATTGGATCGAAACCGATCTGCTCAAGATCGACACGCCGTCTCTGCGGCGCATCGCTATCAATAGCTACTCCATCAACGAACGTCTCGGACGCATCGAGCAAGGTGACCAACTCACTCTGACCAAGACCGGCGACGACTGGAAGCTTGGCGGCCGCACGCCCAAAGAAGCGGCTATCGCCAAGCTCACCGGCGCACTCGACGATTTGCGCATCGTCGACGCCGAGCACAAGCCCGACGGACTAACAGCCAGCCTCAAGGCGCAAGAGGGCATCCAACTCACGATGGAAAGCTTCCAATCACTGCGCTCGAAGGGCTACTTCATCAACCAGGTCACGGGCCAGTTGCTCTCGAACGAAGGCGAGATTGTCGTCGATACAGCGGACGGACTGCAATACACGCTCCGTTTCGGCGAGATCGCCGATACCCCTTCGGCCTCGTCGAGCGAGGGAGACGAACAACCCGAGGGCGGGGAACGCCGTTACGTCTTCGTCACCGTCTCGTTCGCCCAATCACGCGCCGACAAGTACGGCGGCGATGCAGCGAAAGGAAAGGAGTTGGAAGAAGAACTTCGCAACCGTTTCGCCGATTGGTACTACGTCATCTCCGGCGCCGACTTCAGCAGCTTGCGCCCCAGCCGTCGAGACTTGCTTTAGCCGGCGGCGACAAGATGTTGGTGGTGTTGGGACCCGAGACGTAGTTGGGCCTTGCAAAGGGAGATTGGGCGCCGGGCTGGCGAGTTGGTTCATTGAAGGCCAAACGCCCAAAGGGCCCCTCAGAAGAGGAGCCCTTTGGGACGCAGGTTGAGTTCCCTTCCAAGCGGGGAACCGGAGATGTCTTTGGGTCGACCCTAGTTTCTGTATCGCTCTTACGCTGCTGTTCGTTTGGCCTCACAGCTTGCCCCAAACACTGCACCCGATGCATCGGAGCCCCTGACCGTGCTCGGCCCAACCAGGGATCTTCTGTTTTTAGGTATAACACCCCGTGTCAAGCGTTTCGCCGGATCGCTCCCTCACGGGATTCCGGGCGGACTGAGATTGGGCGCAGATGGGTGGCTGTGCCCTGCGAGCGCGGTAAAGTAAGACCGACGTGCCTAGTTCGATCCCCAGAAGAGAATTCCTGTGGGCCGCCGCTTTTGCCGCAGCCGTGCTTCAGGGCCAAGACACGTCTCCGGCTGGTCTCGGCATTCGCTACCGCACCGAACCCGCTCTGCTCGCGCGCATGCTGCCGCCCGGCTTCGCTGCCGCCGACGCGCCTGAAGTGCAAGTCGAGTTCGCCGCCGACGCTTCCTGGGCTCGGGTGCTGATTGCGGTCCTTTACGGTGAGAAAGCAGGCTGGCTGCCCATCGCCTTTTGGACATCCACCGATCGCGACCGCTTTGTCGCCCGAGAACGCATCGGCCTGGGCGCCATGCACGCCGGCATCACGGTCTCTGCCGACACAGGTCGCATCGCCATCAACGGCGAGACAATCCTCGAACTCACGGCAGGCCAGGGCAGGGAAGACGCCCTTCCCTCAAACGACCGGCCGCTGCTATTTATCCGCTTTTCCGCCAACGAAGATTGGACTCAAGGCGAACCCAGCGGCGCAGGCGACGTGTTGGAGCTGGATTGGCCCGCGGCGGCCAAGGCAGCGCTCGATCCATCCACCGCTCAACTGAAGTGGCTTCAGCCCTCACCTTCGTATCCTGCGTCCGAGTTGCCCGTTCGCGAAATTCTCGCCGCCTGGAAGTCGGCGCCGTCCGGACCATTGAGCGCGACGAATCGGGCGCCTCAATCCATCGCCAAGATCCCCCACGCGGATCTCGCTTCTTGGGCGCCGCTGCGCTATCCCCGGCCATCGGTCGACGGCACGGTCCGACGTCCGGAAGGCTGGCCCGATCAAGCCACGGCCCTGCGCTGGACCGAGGCCGAGAGCAAGCTCTGGCAGTCCCGCAAAGAGTTGCGTTTCGAGCCGGCCGAGATCGTGGAAGTCGACGCGCTGATTAGTCCTGAAGTCCACGCCCAACTGCTTCCGCCGCCCTGTCTTTATGCCGGCCGTCCGCTGGTCAAGGTGATGGGCATCCGTCTCACGGATGCCGAACCCGAACCGGTCAACGAGCTGTGGCTGCTGGTCTATTGCCGCATTGGCCGGACGTCCGCTTGGTATGCTCTCTCGCACACGGTCGGGCCCGGCGGCGATCTCGTTTACGGTCGCGAAGCTTTCGGCTATCCCAGTAAGTCCGGCGATCCCCAGGTCGTCATGACGCCCATTGACTGCAGCCTCGCCGGCTCGCGAGAAGGTCGCGAGTTCTTCTATGCCGATGGCGGTTTCGGCGGCTTCTCCACCGGCACCTCTATCGGACGTCTCAATGTCGTGACCCTGCGCGTCCGCCCCGGCCAGCGCAGCGGCGAACTGATCCTCCAACAGTGGGCCTATCAAGGACGCCGTCAACAGGTGAACCCGGCTACCGCGGCAATGGACGTTCCCGACGGCGAGTCGCAGACCGGCGGCGTGCGCCTCGATCCTTGGTACGGCCTGCGGCCCATTCAGCTTGCCGCGATGGGTGCGCTCGAAGCCGGCGGCGTGCAGCGCCAACCCGGTCAAGTCGTCGCGACCATGGAGAAGCCCGACGAGTTCTATCGCGAACGCTGCGACGGAGTCTTGCCATGGGAAGCCGATCCGCCCGAACAGCGGCAGCCTTCGCTGACGGTCAAACCCGGCCAAGCGGCGCAGTCGTAAGCTATTTCAGCTCGCGAATCTTGATGTTTCGGAACCACGCCGGCGACTCGTGGTGCGTGAGCACGATGTAGCCCTCGGCCTTCGATCCAAAGCCCGGCACGTTCTTGAACTTGGTCCGCTGTACTTGCGCGAACAGTTCCTTCGTGCCGAGTTGATACTCAAGGATCTTGTCGCCGTTTAGCCAATGTTCGACATGGTCGCCATTTACGACGACCCGGCAAGTGTTCCATTCCCCAAACGGACTCTGTTTCTTGTTCTTCGGCGCGTACACCAAGTAGAAGGAGCCCATCGACTCCTTTTCCCAACCCGGCTTGCCCTTTAGCGTTGCATCATCGAGCACCTGATATTCGTGGCCGACCGCTTGGAGTCCCGGCTTATCGGGGTTGAGTGACCACTCCTGCCGGACCAGATACTTCACGCCGCTGTTGCCGTTGGCCAAGATCTTCACATCGAACGTCAATTCGAAGTTGTCGTAGGGCCGCGTCGTCACTAGATCGCGGCTGGCTCCAGGCACGGTTCGTATCGTGCCGTCTTCAATGGCCCAATTCGCCTCAGGCAGAGGCGTTCCCTTCATGCCCGTCCAGCCGTTGTATGTCTTGCCGTCAAAGAGCAGATGCCAGCCAGCGGCTTTCTCCTCTTTGGTCAGCGTGTTCAGCTCGGCGGCTTGCAGGACGCACCCGAGAACCAACGCGCAACAAAATGCCGTCAGGCGGAACGTGTTTCTAAGCATCGGTTTGGATTGTAGTACAACCCTGGCGCGATTACTTCGAGAAAGCAATTTTCAGCAACGGCGGCGTCGCCAAGGTCGTGACCATGACCATCACGATCATGGCCGAGTAGGTCTCCGGCGAGAAAATCGGAACGCCGGCCACCATCAAGGTCGAGCCCATTCCCGCGAAGATCAGGCCAACTTCGCCGCGAGGAATCATGCCTACGCCGACCGCCAGCCTATTTAAGCCCTTTTCCAGAATTCCGAACGCACACACCTGCTTGCCGATAATCGCCGCCAGGCTGAGGGCGCCTGCGAACTCCAGGACGCTTAGCGATCCGAATGCACTCAGATCCACCCTGAGTCCCATCAGAACGAAAAACACTGGCACGTAGATCGCGCTGACCGGGGCGAGCAGTTCCTCGACCTTCCTCGCCTTTAGCTCGTGGTAGCCACGATAGTGGGTCTCATCGAGCACCAGCCCTGCCGCGAAGGCGCCGACAATCGCAGCCAAGCCAATCGTTTCCGCGATACCTGCCATCACGAAGCAGTAGCAGATTGACAGCACAACCGGAATGCCGCGCACCTTGGCCTGCGAACCCCAATCGATCACTCGGCCCGCTAATGCCCGGCCAAGCACCACGGAGATTCCTAGGAACGCGACCGCCTTGCCAACGATCAGTAGTACCGGACCGAATGAGATGTCCGGGGAGCCGCCGGCCGCTATCGAAGTGATCAGCCCCGAGACGACCGCCAAAATGATTAGGCCCAGAACGTCATCGACCACGGCCGCGCCCAGAATGATGCGCGCTTCCTTCGTGTCCATCTTGCGCATGTCTTTCAAAACTCGCGCCGTGATGCCCACGCTCGTTGCGGCCAGCGTCGCTCCCACAAACGTGTGTACGTACCAGGCATGGTCCGGCAAATACCAGGCCGACACGCCATAGCCGAGAATCATTGGCGCGACCACGCCCATGAAGGCGACCAACATCGCCGATCCGCCCACGGCCATCAACTCGTCGATATTCGATTCGAGTCCTACCTCGAACAGCAACAAGATCACCCCGATCTCCGCCGCCAGCGCCAGCGAGCCATCCGTCTTGAAGTGCTGCATGAACGTCATGCCGAGCAAGTTCAAGTTGCCTAGCGCGACTCCGAAGACCAACTCGCCGAGCACGGCCGGCTGATTGATTCGCTCGAAGATTTCTCCGCCGATCTTGGCGGCGATCAAGATCGTAACGATCTCGAACAAGAAGGTAGAAACGTGAGCGTGTTCCCCTCCGCCCTCCGCTTCTTGAGCAAGTAAGGGAAGAGTGCAGCACACGAATGCTGCCAGTAGAGTCAGAAGTCTTCTCATGGGAGTGCAGTCGAAACAGGGGCGGTCGACAAGGATCGCCGTTTGGCCTTTCGCATTATGCGCTTGATCGTTCGGAGCGACCGCGGGGACGGCCGTCAAGCCTCCCGGCCAAATCTACTCCTTTGAGTAAGATAGCATCCCGCTTTCCGCCCTTACAATCGGCGCCTGCATCGAGGTCCTTAGGCTTAAAATTGGGACGTCGTACAATCGTAACGCCGCCAGGAGCATCGCCTATGTCAGCCGTAACCCGACGTCGTCTTCTCGCCATGGCCGCCGCAGCCGGCAGTGCTGCAGCCGGCAGCGCCGCGGCTCAGTCCGCCTCAAAAAAGACGCCCACTCTCTGTGTTTTCTCCAAGCATCTGGCGTTTCTGGACTACCCAGCCCTGGCCCGTACCCTCGTCGATCTTAAGGTGCCCGGCTGCGACCTCACCGTTCGCCCTGGCGGACACGTCGAGCCTGAGAACGTCGTCCGCGATTTGCCCCGCGCCCACGCCGCCCTGCACGGCCAAGGCGTCACCGTACCCATGATTACCACCGGCTTGCTCTCCGCCGAAGATCCGGCCGCACGGCCCACGCTCGAAACAGCCCACGCCCTGGGCGTGCCGCTCTTTAAGCTTGGCTACTACCGCTATCGCGACCTCTCCAAGCTCGACGAGACGCTCGCCTCGGTCAAGCGTCAGGTCGACGGCCTCGCCGCACTTGCCACGGAAGTCGGCATCCAGGCAGGATTTCACAATCACTCCGGCGACTACGTCGGCGCCGCCATGTGGGACCACTGGTCCCTGGTCAAAGATATCGACCCCAACGTCATGGGCTTCTATTTCGACCCCTACCATGCCACCGTCGAGGGCGGACGTGGCGGCTGGCGGATCGGCTTTCACCGCTTGACGCCGCGCATCCTGATGGTCGCCATCAAAGACTTCTACTGGGAGAAGACCGGCGGCAAATGGAGCGTCCACGATTGCCCCCTTGGGGAGGGTATGGTCGACTTTCCGCGGTTCTTCAAGATGCTTGCCCAAACGGGATTTTCCGGCCCGATCACCCTGCACCAGGAATTCGAGGTCCAGGGCCCCAGTAAGGCAATCCGCGAAGAACGTACGCTCGCCGCCATCGAAAAGGATCTCGTTTATCTACGCAGCCGGATCCACGCCGCCTTTGGCCCAGTCGCCTAACCGCCTGGCTCTGTTGACGCTGTTCCAGCCAGGCGACTATTCTGGAGTAGAGGGCCCTTGGGCCCTCTACTTATCTTCAGGTCCCCATCGTTCAGAGGCCTAGGACACCGCCCTTTCACGGCGGTAACGCGGGTTCGAATCCCGCTGGGGACGCCAAACTTGAATTTCTTCCTTGGAACAGACGCAAAAGATTGAAAACAATAGGTGTTGGAGTAGTTCCAGGACCATCGACGCCAACACTAAGCCCTCTGGAAAAAGACCCGCTTGAAGCTGCTGCTTTCCATCTAGCTCCACTGCCCTCCAACAACGCCTCGAACTTCCGCAACTGGGAACTACCAGGAGTCCCGTATCGATGGGATTCGAAAGGTTCTTGAGACTTCGAAGCGAGATACGCTTGCCGCTACCATCCCTGAGGCCTGCGTCAGTGACCTTTCGCGGAACCGTGACTCAGTGTGCTGTCCGCTGGCTATCAACTCAAGTGCCGTCAGAACGACCGGCGACTGGAAGGTCCACCGTACATTAGCACCGCTCCGAGGTCGCCTTTCCCAATTCCGCCGCTGCCGCTCCGCTGTGAACGAACCTTCTCTCTTTTCAATCGGTCCCGTCAAAATCGCTAAAATGGGGTAGGCCGCCGATTCGCCCCGAGCGAATTTGTGCTGCTACGCATGCCGTCTCCGGCCAAGCCGACCCGGCGAACGTTGATGCACCCTGGCCCGGCGATTGCCGGCTTGGCCGGCATCACGATAGCCGTCAGTCCGTACGTCTACTCGTTGGGCGTTCAGTTGGACGCGCTTACTGGGGTTTCACTAACGCCCCAACCATGGACTCTTCTTGCCGGTTGTCTGGCCTTGATCTTCGGCGGCCTGGCGATGAACGCCCGCCGCAAGTGGGACCAAGCTGTCGTCACTCTCGGCGTCGCCTTAATTCTTGTTTCCCTGGCGCCGAAGCTCGCGAACAACCCAAGCCTCGCGCTCGCCGTACTGCTGCCGGCAGCGGCGCTTGTCTTCAACGCCTGGGAGTCCGATGAACCTTTCCAAGTTCGATCCCACGCGGCCGTACCCACCCGCGGCGGACTGGCCGCCGCCGCGGCCCGCGCTGCCGCCGTCACCTCAGCGACGGCGCACGTCGCCCTTGCTGTATATTTTCGCGGCAGCGAGTCCATCGGCTCGATTCTGGGTCTTGCTTTCGCCGCGCTGTTCGCTGTGCGTTGGGCTCTGATTGTCCGCGGCGATCGCCCCTTCGCAATCTTCGGCGTGAGCGCGGCCGCGGTCGCAGCTGCCATAGCCTTCGTGGGGGGCCCGACGCTAGCCCACTTGCTCTTTGCCGCCGCGGTGCTCTTGGTCATTCCCTCGCCCTCAGACGGGGACCTCACCCGCATGGTCGTCGGCAGCGTCATTCATCATCCAGCCGGCCCGTTGGTCACTTCATTCCTGTTGCTTTGCGGGGCGGGCGCCCTGTTGTTGCATGTCCCCGCCGCGTCGACCGTGCAAGGAGGCATCTCCTCGATCGATGCCCTGTTCACCGCCGTTAGCGCGGTCTGCGTGACAGGCCTCATCGTGCTCGACACGCCCCATGACTTCACCTTACTGGGCCAAGCGATCATTCTGTTGCTCATTCAGCTCGGCGCTCTGGGCATCATGAGCTATTCCGCGGCGGTCATCATCGCTTTGGGCAGGCGTTTGCGACTCCGTGAAGAGAGCCTCATCGCGGCCAGCCTCAACGCTGGCGACCGCACCCAACTTCCCGTCGTACTCAAGCGGCTGCTCTGGTTCACCTTCGTGACCGAAGCCATCGGAGCCGCCTTGCTCACCGCGCTATTTCTTGTACACGGCGACAACCTGCTACAAGCGATCTGGAGAGGCGTCTTTACCTCGATCTCAGCCTTTTGCAACGCCGGCTTTGCGCTGCAGACCGATAACCTCATCCCTTATCAACACGAACCCCTCATCTTGCACGTCGTCGGCATCCTGATCGTTCTCGGCGGCCTTTCCCCCGTCGCTGCGCTTGCCGTTCCCGCCGTCCTGCGCAAGAAAGAGCGGCGCGCTCAGGTCTACCTGGTTCTCGGCGTGTCCGCGATTCTGCTTGTCGCCGGTTTCTTTTTCATCGCCGCGGTCGAGTGGAACGCTTCACTCGCCGGTTTGTCGTGGGTCGATCGTCTTCACAATGCTTGGTTCCAATCGATCACCCTCAGAACGGCCGGCTTCAATTCGATCTCGTTTGACTCGCTGCGGCCGGCGACGCTGCTCATCATGATGATCTCCATGTTCATTGGCGGCAGCCCCGGCGGAACGGCCGGCGGCATCAAGACCACGACTGCCGCGATCCTATTCCTCTCCATCGCCGTGGCCATCCGCGGCGGCAAAGAAATCTCCGTCGTTGGCCGCCGTATCTCGACCACAACCGTCGACCGCGCAGCAGCCATCGCCACGCTCGGCGCGCTCACCGTATTCTTGACCGTATTGGCCTTGCTGCTCACCCAAGCCATGCCCACTTCGGAAGCCGTCTTCGAGGCCGTTTCCGCCCTCGGCACCGTCGGCCTTTCGCTCGGCGGCACCGCGCGGCTCGACGCAGTAGGGAAACTCATCATCGCCTTCGCTATGTTCGCGGGGAGAGTCGGTCCGCTCTCAATGTTTGCCTTCTTGGCGACGCGCGAAACCTCTCGCACCGCACAACATCCAGTTGAGACCATAGACGTGGGATAGGAAGCGCCTCATGCAAAAGCAAGTGCTAATCGTCGGCCTTGGCCGTTTCGGAATGAGTCTCCTGCGATCTCTCAGCGCCCGCGGCGTAGAGGTGCTCGCCGTCGACCGCGACCCCCAACGGGTCGAGAACGCCGCCCCCCACGCCGCCGAGGCATTGGCCCTCGATGCCGCCGTAGAAGAGGAGCTTCGCAAAGCCTTGCCCGCCGAACGCGACCTGTGCATCTGCGCCATCGGCGACGAATCGAACGAGGCCTCGATCCTGTGCACCGCTTTGCTTCGTCAACTTGGCGCCACGCGCATCATCGCCCGCGCCAACTCGCATCTCCAAGGGCGCATCTTGAAGCTCGTCGGGGCCCACGAAGTCATCAATCCGCTCGAAGACTTCGGCGCTCGTTTCGCTGATCAGTTCGCCTTCGATCGGCTCAAAGGAGAACTGCCGATTGGCGGCGACCTCGTCATCGCTGAAATTGAGACGCCGGAACGCTTCGTCGACCAAACGCTCGCCCAGATCAAGCTCCCGACCCGATTTTCCATCACCGTCGTCGCCGTCCGAGGACCAGGCGACCAAGAGGTGAGCATGCCCAAGCCCGATCTGCGACTCGAAGCGGGAGACATCCTGATCGTCGTCGCCCGTAAGAGCGCCGTCGTGCGCTTCCTTGCCCACGAATAACCATGCACCTTCGTAAGCAAAGCCGCGCCGTCTTTGGTCTGATCCTCGTGCTCCAGCTGGCGACCTCATTCGGGGCCATCGCCCTTTTGACCCGCATGGGCCCCGCCATCGCCATCGTCTCAGAAGAAAACGTGGAGTCCTTGGCCGCTATCGAAGGCATGGCCGCCGCCCTGGCTCTGGCTCCAGGTGATGGGGCGCGAGCCGCGTTTCTCATCCAGTACCAAAGAGCCGATCGCAACATCACCGAGGTCGAAGAAGCCCCACTGCTGAAAGCCATTCATGCCGACGCAGACGCTGCCCTCGACGGCGAGCCGCTCATTCGCGCGCGCATCATCTCCAACCTGCACCAGCTGGCCGAAGTCAACCGCGCCGCTCTCCGCAAGGCGGACGAAGAGGCTCAGCGGCTGGCGCGGGCCGGCGCCTGGGCCGCCGTGATCCTGGCCCTGACTGCATTCGTGCTGGTGCGGCTGGTCAACATCCGCGTCGATCGACGCTTCGTCATGCCCATCTTAGAAGTCGCTTCCGCCCTCGAAAGCGTGCGCCAAGGCGATCGCTATCGGCGCTGTTCCGCCTCCAGCGACAGCCCCGAGATTCAAAGCATCGCCGAAAACGTCAATCTACTGCTCGACGATCCCAGCCGTCGCCCCAAACAACCGGAAAAGACTTCTCCCGTCGCCGAATGAAGCAAGACGAGACGCCCATGGGCGGCGACTACATCGAGTTGCAGCCTGAGCGCCGATAATCATCCACAACATCGGTTACTGTCTCGTAATAGGAGCCTTCGCCGATCTGTGCCGTCAACCCGGAGCGATCCAGTTCCGCCCGAACGTCGTCCGAGATTTCCGCGAAAACCAGCCGAACGCCCTTTTCTTTCAGCAATCGGGCCACGGCCGTCAGGTTCTCCGCTGCCGTGAAGTCCACGTCGTCGACTGCCGACGCGTCGATACAGAAGCACGACAGCGGCGGCTGCGCGTTCTTGACCAAATCCAGGACCTGCCGCGCCAGAAGTTCCGCGTTGGCGTAGTACATGCTGTGCGTGAATCGGTAAACGAGCAGCCCGGGAAACAGTTGGGCCTCCTCGTTAACCGGAACGCCGCGCCAGCGTCCTTCCTTCGTCGTCTTCAGCACCACGTTCTTCGGCCGGTATCCGTGCCGAGTATGCGCCAGCAGCGACAGCGCGATCGCCAGCACGATCCCTTGCTCGACGCCCCAAAAAGCCACCACCACGGTCGTGATCAGCGCCACCGAAAATTCCCAGGGACGCTCGCGGTAGATCCGGCGCATCCCTTTTACGTCAATCAGTTCCACTCCTATCAAGAAAACGACGGACGACAGCACGGCCTCCGGCAAATAGGTCAGCGGCGCGGTCGCCCACAACAAGACCAACAACACGATCAACGCTGTCGTCAACTGCGCCAATTGGCTGCGTCCGCCCGCGCCGTCGACCATCTGCGTCTTCGTCGGACTGCCGTTCACCACAAACGTTCCCGACAGAGCCGCTCCCACATTCGCCGCTCCCAATCCGACAAGGTCTGCATTTTCATCGAACTGTTCGTTGTAGCGGGCCGCGTAGGCGCGCGAGGTGGCCGCGCTTTGCGCCACGATGACCACGAAGATCGAGAAGGCGGTCGGCAGCAGATTCTCGAACAGCGCCCAACTCCAGTCCACATCCGGCAGCCCGAACCGCGGCAACCCGCCCGGCATCGCGCCCAATACCGGCACGCCTTGCGATTTCAGGTCCAACGCCCAACTCGCCCAGACTGCGCCCGCCAAGGCGATCAGCGCGCCAGGCGCTCTTCGCGAAAGCAACTTCGCGCCGGCGATCACCGCGAGTACCGCCGCAGAAAGGATTAAGACACGCGGATTGCTCTGTCCCAGATGCCGCCAATCCTGCACCATCTGCGGTATCGCTCCATGCCGGTCGCCGGCGATCCCCAGCATTCCCGACAGCTGACCCAGGGCGACCTGGATGCCGACTCCCGTCAGGAATCCCACCAATACTGTCCGCGACAGGAAATCGGCCAAGAAACCCAGGCGAACGGCGCGGGCCACGAACAGCAGGCCAGCGGCCATCAGCGCCAGCAAACCAGCCAAGGCCGCATACTCGGCCGAACCGGAGGCCGCCATGCCCGCCAGCCCGGCGGCAATCATAGCCGCCGTGGCCGAATCGGCCCCGACGACCAGATGCCTCGACGAGCCGAGCAGAGCGAACAGGACCATCGGAACCAGCATGGTGTACAGGCCGGTCATAATCGGCATCCCGGCGATTCGCGCGTAGCCCAAGACCTCGGGTATGGCCAGCGCCGCCAAGGTCAAGCCTGCAATTATCTCGCTCGGGATCTGCCGCCGGTTCACGGGCCTTACGCCTTCGAGCAGATTGATGCGGAAACCCTGATCGTCGGGCCGGTTAGGGATGGGACTCACCTCTTCTTTGCCGCTTGCTCCGCGAGGCGCGCCTTAACGACCTTCTTGATCAGTGCCGCCGGCAGTGGTTTGCCGATAGGGAACTGAATCGTTCCCTTCGATGTCGTGTAGGCTTTCAACTCATCCGCCATCATCGCAATCACCGCTGCACTCATCGGGAACAAGCTGCAATGGTTCTTGAACGCCGCATAGGCGACCAACGCCTTCCCATCGTGCTTGAAGGCCGGCATGCTGTAGCTCAGCCCTTCCGGCGACCCCGGCGGCAGGGCGGCTCGAAGTCTCTGGCGCATCTCTCCCAACGTGATGCGCGACGCTTCGGGCACGCCCGCCAGATACTCGTCCACTGTTTTGGCTTGTTTCATCTCGCCCAGCTACTCTATTACAAATTGGAAGGTAACGACGAATGATCCCACCACAAGAAGCGCTACAGCGCCTCCGCGACGGGAATGCCCGCTTCGCGGCGGACGAAAATAGCAGCGGCGGCCTGACCAATCGCGAGCGCCGCAGTCAGATCGCGGCGGCCCAGGAGCCTTTTGCCATCATTCTCGGCTGCGCGGATTCTCGGGTCCCCGCGGAGATCGTATTCGACCAAGGCCTCGGCGACTTGTTCGTCATCCGCGTCGCCGGCAACATTGTCGCTCCGTCGCTTGTGGGCAGCGTCGAGTTCGCCGCCGAACGCTTCCACGTTCGCTTGGTTGTCGTTCTCGGACACTCGCAATGCGGGGCCATCGGCGCGACCATCGAGGAGTTACAAAGCGGCGGCGGCGTCCTTTCGCCGAACCTGATGTCGATCGTCAACCGCGTTCGCCCGTCGGTCGAAGCGCTCATGCAGACTGACCTCAAGGACAACCCGGACGAACTCGTTCATCAAGCCGTACGCGCCAACGTGCGCATGTCCGCTAATCATCTGCGCCAAGGCTCGCAGTTGCTCGAACAGTTGATCGCCCAAGGCGACCTGCTGGTTGTCGGCGCGGAGTATTCGCTTGAAACGGGAGTCGTCGACTTCTTCGACGGCGTCTAGGGCCCCGGAAACGACAGCGAAGCGACAAATCCCCGCCGCGCCGGACCGACCATCCAATTCAGCCGCGACAGCCGGCCGCCCTTTCTATGGCGAGTCACCGTTCGTCCGACGATGTACCCGACCGCTGCGCCGGCGACCACATCGGACAAGTGATGGGCGTTCTCCTCCAGCCGCGTCGCCCCGACGTAGCTCGCCACCGCATAAGCCGGGATGCCGACCTTCAGCCCGTAATTCCGGGAGAGTACCGTCGCCCACATGAACGACGTCGACGTATGGCCCGAGGGGAAGGAGACGTCGTTCGATCCGTCCGGCCGCGTGCGCGAGAAGCCATGCTTCAGCCCCTCGGTCACCACCCCATTAACCAAGAAACCTTGCATCAACGAGTAGGTCGTCGCCTTGAAGCGCGGGTCGTTGTCGCGAAACAGTCCCGCCGCGAACAGTCCCGCGATCGCCGGGGCCACGTAGACGCCGTCGCCGATAAACTCCCCCGGCTCCGTGAGCCCGTCCGCTTTTTCGGGATTCGTCAGAAAGTACGTCTCGACATTCTGCTCCGGGATAACGGAGATGCCGGTTGCAACGGCGCCGATCGCCAAGGGCGCGATGTTGTCTTTGGAGAAGAGACCGCCGAGATTCTTGACTAAATCTTTGGCGAAGTCCCGGCTGCGAGGCGCCTCAAATTCCGTAGGAGGCTCAGCAAACGCCGATCCGCAGAGACACAACGCCGCTGCGATGCAGCAGGATGCCGAGAAGCTTCTCAACGCTGAGCCTATACGGCTCTTAGTCTAGTTCATTGACACCGTCGGCCAAACGGTGCCCTGGTCCGTCTTGGTGACCGGGGCCAGGCCCTTGTACCGGAATTTCTGAACGCGCTGGCCGCGATACGTTTCCGTGCTGTAAAGATTGCCCTGGGAATCCACCGCGATGCTGTGCACCGCGTAGAACTGTCCCGGTTGCCGACCGCCGTCGCCGAACGATGTCAGCTCCGTCAGCGTCAGCCGGTCCAAGATGTGAATCTTCATGTTGGACCCGTCGGCGACATAAAGGTACTTCTGCTCCGGGTCCTTCGACAAAGCCACATCAAAAGTCGATCCGTCGCCCAGCGTGTTCTTAGCGATGACCACTTCGTTGACGTACGTACCATCCGTGTGGAACACCTGAATGCGATCGTTCGTTCGATCGCAAACGTAGAGCAGGCCGTCTTCGGCGAGCGCAACCGCATGGACCGGCGTGCGGAACTGCTGCGACAGCGGGTCGGCCGGGTTATAGGGCGGCAATTGCGTGTCGTCCGGCTTATTGCCGTAGGCGCCCCAGTGGCGTTTGTACTCGCCCGTATCGGCGTCCAGCACGATGACGCGGCGGTTTCCATAACCGTCGGCGACGTACAACTCGTTCGTCTTCGGGTCGACCAGCGTCTTGGCCGGCAACTTAAAGTTGCCCAAATCGTTGCTGCCTGTGCCGGCGAACGGCTTGCCGATCTGCATCAGCAACTGCCCGCTCTGGGTGAACTTGAGAACCATGCTGTCGTGGACCGCTCCTTGACCCATGGCGCTTTCGTCGTGAGGCTGCAGCGTCGTGCCCGTCGGGGCGCCTCGCCCGTTGCCGCCGATCCAGACGTTGCCCTTGTAGTCGACGTCGATGCCGTGGTTCGACGACGGCCAATCATATCCTTCGCCCGGGCCGCCCCAGTGTCCAATGAGATCGCCCGCGGCATTGAACTCAAGCACCGGCGGCGCCGGCGCGCAGCATTCCGAGGCAGGTGGATCCCACGTCGCATAGACCTCTTTCTGCTCCAACGAACCGCCGCGGTGAATAATCCAGACGTTGTCGTTGTCGTCGACGTCCACGCCGATCACCGCTCCCAGCACCCAATGATTCGGCAGCGGCTTGGGCCACATCGGGTCGACCTCAAATTTGGGAGCCATCGGCCCGCCTGCGTCCGTCGACGCCTGTTCTACAACAGGGGTCGATCCGCAGCCGAGTAGGCCAGTCATTAGGAGCGTCGCGGCGCCAAACTTGAGTTTCTGGGTCATGTCTTTCCTCGCTTCACGGGGCGTACGGTATCATACACGGTCCTGGCGTGTAAGCAACACTGTGTTTTATCGTTTTTGCTCAATTCTGTTTGCGGCATTGCTCAGCTTCTCTAGCGCCGCAACTCTCCAGGCACACGATATCCCCCTGGACGTCGCCGTCCATATGCTGGTCAAACCCGAGGGAGACCGGCTGCAATTGCTCGTCCGTATGCCTCTGCAGTCGGTCCGCGACGTCGAGTTCCCCGAGTTCGGGCCAGGCTATTTGGACGTCGAGCAGCTAGCGCCTCAGCTCAGCGACCTGGCCACCCTGTGGATCGCGCACGACGTCGAAATCTACGAAGACGGGCGCCGCCTGCCCCTCCCGAGCATCGCCGCAACGCAAATTTCCATCCAGTCCGATCGCTCCTTCGCCTCCGCCGACGAAGCCATCGCTCACA
Source organism: uncultured Acidobacteriota bacterium (assembly GCA_963805925.1). Classification (GTDB taxonomy): domain Bacteria; phylum Acidobacteriota; class Terriglobia; order Bryobacterales; family UBA6623; genus CAMPKL01. The sequence goes on along the minus strand of CAWDWB010000004.1, from coordinate 304,423 downwards.
TCCGGGAGCCCTTGTTGGCCAACTCCGCCAACGTCGTCTGGAACCAAGTTTGGTTCGACGTACTGCTCGAGTACCCTATTGCCTCAGATCAGTCGGCCTTCTCCATACGCCCCGGCATGGAGCGGCTGGCCGCGCGAGTCGTCACCACGCTGCGCTTTCTGCCGCCCGGCGGCGCGGTTCGGGCCTACGAGTTTGAGGGAAATCCAGGCGTCGTCCCGTTGGATCCGCGCTGGCATCAAGCCGCCTGGCGTTTCGTCCAGTCCGGGTTCTTTCACATCCTCGACGGCGCCGATCATTTGCTTTTCCTGTTTTGCCTGGTGATACCCTTTCGACGCATTCGTCCGCTGATCGGCGTGGTCACCGCGTTTACTGTCGCTCACTCGCTGACGCTGGCCGCTTCCGCCTACGGTCTGGCGCCCGACGCCCTGTGGTTCCCGCCGCTCATTGAGATGCTCATTGCCGTCTCGATCGTCTGGATGGCTCTTGAGAATATCGTCGGCGTCACGCCCCAAAACCGCCGCTGGATGTTCGCCCTGGGCTTCGGCCTCGTACACGGCTTCGGCTTCTCATTCGCTTTGCGTCAGACGCTGCAGTTTGCCGGCGAACACCTGCTTACCTCTTTGCTGGCTTTTAACATCGGCGTCGAACTGGGCCAGCTGTTGGTCCTGCTCGTTCTTGTCCCCGCCCTCGCGCTGCTCTTCCGCTACGTCGTCGCCGAGCGAATCGGCACCATCATCCTGTCGGCCATCGTGGCCCACACCGCCTGGCATTGGATGATGGATCGCGGCGCCATCCTCGCCCAATTCGACATCCAGTGGTCGGCGGACATGCTGCTCTGGCTGGCCGCCTTAGTCGCCTTCGCCGCCGTCGCCGGGACGGCCCATCGTTACTTCTCGCGTCCGAGACCCGCCTCTGGGGTGTAGGATTGGCCTGTCAAGGGAGACGTCGAACGCCATGTCTGCTCGCCTGCTGCTCTGCTTAGCGCTTTGCGCCCTCGCTGCCTCCGCCCAGGAGCAGCGCATCTTCTATTACCCCAAGCCCGTCGAGCGCACGCCTTACGTCGCGCCGATGAAGCCCATCACGCACCTTGACGACCTCAAGGCCAAATACGCCGGGCAGACCAACTGGCGCGAAAAGATCATCGACGACGGCAATTCTCTGGCCTACATGATCCAAGAGGCGCCCGGCTCGAAGTACGCCCGGCGTATGTTCACTGACTCGCCCGCCTGGTGGGTGGTGGTCGAAGGCCGCATCCGCTTTGAGATCGAGCAACCCGACGGCAGTTTCGAAACGGTTGAGGCGACGAAGGGCTCGTACGTCTTCGTCCCCGAGCGCATGGTGCACTCACTCGAAGTCATCGGCGACCAACCCGCGATTCGTTTTGAAGTGACCCTCTACTCCGCTACGCCGGTTTTTGAAGAGAAACCCGCCGTCGCCCCCGGCGCCTCCATCGAATACATCCCAGTGCGGCTCAGCTCAGGACCGAACCCGCTCGACGTCCCCGACCCGGACGGCAAACCCTGGCCGTCGCACGTCAACATCTACGAACTGGCCAAAGAAAACGCCGCGCGCAAGAACTGGAGCCGCGAAGCGATGCGCAAAAACCGTGTGCGCGGCAATTTCATTTGCGGCCAAGCCGTTGCCGGCGACGGCACGCCTGCCCCAGGCGACCGCGGACACATGCACTCCGACTTCGCCGAGTTCTGGATCGTTATGCTCGGCGAATTGCGCTGGATCTTTGAAGGCGACGTCGCGACCGCCGTCTACGGCAAACCCGGCGACATCGTCTACGCGCCCCCCAAGACCTTCCACATGCCCCAGTTCTGGGGCAAAGACGGCCTCAACTGCCGGCTCACCAGCAGCACCTTCCCCAGCGCCAACCACCTCTACGACATCAAGGAGTAGCCGTCGTTCACGGCGTCGTCCAAACCCCGAAGCCGCCTGAGCACGTCTTCGCCGTCCGCGCTGCTATCTTGTCGTCATGCGGCGAGCGACGATCCTCCTTTTCCTATTAGCGGCGTTCGGCTTGGCCCAGACGCCGGTCGAGACGGCGCGGGCTTACCGCCAGGCCCATGAGGTCGAGATCCTTCAGCAGTTTGCCGAACTGCTGCGTATCCCCAACGTGGCGCGGGACACGGTGAATATTCGGCGCAATGCAGACTATGTCGCGGCCGAGTTCGCCAAGCGCGGCGTCAAGGCGCAACTGCTCACGTCGGATGACGCGCCGCCGCTGGTGTTTGGCGAGTTGAACGTTCCCGGAGCAACGCGCACTCTAGGCATTTACGCCCACTACGACGGGCAGCCTGTGGACCCCTCGCAGTGGCTGCAGAGCCCTTGGGAGCCGACGCTGTGGACGGCACGGCATGACGAGGGCGGGCAGGCGATTGCTTTCCCCGCAGCGGGCGCCAAGGTCGACCCCGAGTGGCGCCTCTATGCACGCTCGGCAGGCGACGACAAAGCGCCCTTGATCGCGCTATTGGCTGCCCTGGACGCTTTCGCCGAGAAAGGCGTCAAGCCGACGTTCAACATTAAGTTCCTATTCGACGGCGAAGAAGAAGCGGGTTCGCCTCATTTGCAGGCTTACCTCGAAACCCACCGCGACAAGTTCGCGGATATCGACGTTTGGCTGTTCTGCGACGGGCCGGTGCACCAAAGCCGCAAGCCTCAGCTGCTGTTTGGCGCTCGGGGCGACGCCCACTTGGACGTGACCGTCTACGGCGCGAATCGTCCCCTGCATAGCGGGCACTACGGGAACTGGGCGCCGGTTCCGGGGATGGAGTTGGCGCAGTTGTTGGCCAGCATGAAGGACGAGACCGGCAAGGTCGTGATCGAGGAGTTTTATGACTCCGTCGCGCCGATTGGCGCTGAAGAGCGGGCGGCGCTGGCCAAGCTGCCGAACTACGAAGATGAGTTGAAGGCGGAGCTAGGGCTGGCCTGGACGGAGGGTGAAGGCGAGACGCTGCCGGAGCGCTTGCTGTTGCCGGCGTTGACGGTGCGCGGGCTCTCGAGCGGGCACACCGGTGTGCTGGCGACCAACATCATTCCCGAAACGGCGACGGCGGCGCTCGACGTGCGTCTGGTGAAGGGCAACGACCCGGAGAAGATGCTGGACCTAGTGGAGCGGCACATCCGCCAGAGAGGCTTTCATGTGGTGCATGAGGACCCCGATGCGGAGACCCGCGCGCAGTATCCGAAGATCGCCAAGGTGACCCGCGGCGGAGGGTACCCGGCGGCGCGGACGGAGATGAGCCTACCAATTGCCAAGAAAATCGCTGCGGCGGTGACGGCAGCGGCAGGGGAAGACGTGTTGCTGGTGCCGACGATGGGCGGCTCGCTGCCGCTGTATTTGTTTACGGATCTGTTGGGCAAGCCAGTGCTGTTGCTGCCGATTGCTAACCACGACAACAACCAGCACGCCGAGAACGAAAACCTACGCTTGGCCAACCTTTGGTACGGGATCGACGCGTTCGCGGCGGTGATGGGGATGAAGTGAGAGACTAGGTCCCGTGAACGGCGATTACAAGCGGACTGGAAACAGAATTGGACTGTTTAGTTTTGGTTGTAACGTCTCAGCGAGCGGCGGCATCCAGGACGTTATGAAGAACATATCCACGGCGGTAAATCTTGAGCTTCTGCGCCGGTATGCCGAACTGGGCTGTTGGACCGCAGCGACGCATGTGTACTTCGACGCCTGTTTGGAAGGCGTTGACGCCGCTGGGCGCGAGCAACTGCATAAAGCAGTTTGGGCGCGGGACAGCCGCGCCGTGACTGCGGTCGTTGGTCGGTTGGCGGGCGCTTCGCGGTTGACGGCGAGTCACGGTAAGGTGAAGCCGTTGTCGGCTGGTGTGGGGCGAGCGAAAGCGGTAGAAGGCGCGGACGAAAAGCGCGCCTAGCCGAGGGCTGGGCGATTACTATTCAGGCTAGTCGGGGACCGGCAAGTTTGCCGGTCCCTTGCCGGCTACCAGTTGGTGAGCGAGCCGTCTTCGCGGTAGAGCTTGGGTGCGATGGTGACGTGCTCGGTGATTTCGGCCAGTTGCGTCGCCTTGGTCGGGTCGAAGACCACGCCGAGGCCGGGGTTGTTTCTGGGATACATCTTGCCTGCGCGGAAGTCGTAACACTCGGGCAGGTGCGGCAGTTTTTGGGAGCCGTCTCCGGTCATCTCCATCATGCAGAATTGGGGCGCCGAGCCAAGCACGTGGACCAGCGAGGCCTCGGCGATGGGGCCGGTGAAGTGCGGGATCAGGCCGACGTAGTGGGGCTCGCAGTACGTGGCCAGCTTTTTCATTTCGGTGATGCCGCCGACGTTCGGCAGCGTGATGCGCGAGTAGTCGATCAGGTGCTGCTCGATGAGTTCGTTGACTTCCCAGCGGTCGGAGTAGTGCTCCCCCACGGCGATGGGCACTTTGACCATGGGACGGAGTTCGCGGTAAATACTCGGATTTTCGGAGCGCACGAGATCTTCACAAAAGATCGGCTCCAGGGGTTCGAGCAGGGTGCTGAGGCGTACGGCGTCGGGGAAGTCGAGGCGAGTGTGATAGTCGATGGCCCAGGCGCCGTTTTCGCCGACTCCTTCGCGGATCTCTTCGCAGTGCTTGACTGTTTCGCGGACAGCGCGCTGCGGCTCAAAGCTCTGGTTGTCGCGGCCGACGACGCTCGTGCGGAAGGCTTTGAAGCCGAAGTCCATGCAGGCGCGGGCGGTATCGCGGGTGTTGCCCTTGGACGGGAAGCCGGTCGAATAGCAGTTGATGAAGTTCCGCGTCAGGCCGCCTAGTAGTTCGTATACGGGGACGTCGAGCGCTTTGCCTTTGATGTCCCACAGCGCCATGTCGAGGGCGCCGAGGGCGTGGATTTTCTCGCGTCCTGGCGGATAGAATTCGCCGCGGTACATGAGCTGCCAGAGCTGTTCGATGCGATTGGGACGTTCGCCAATGATCATGCCGGCGAGGGACTTCATCATTTCGGTGGAGCCGCCTTCGCCGATTCCGGTGATGCCGGCGTCGGTTTCGACGGTGACGATTTGAGAGCTTTGGTTAAACACGCGCATGCCCAGAGGCGAGTCGTAGAAACGGATGCGCGTGATCTTCATTTCCGCCAGGGCGGCTTGGGCCTGGGCGGCGAGGATGCTGCCGGCGGCAGCGGTTTGGAGGAAGCGACGACGTGTGAGCATGACGATCCTGATAGTAGCGGATGGCGGGGCGCCCGATGCTAACCGGAGTACGCTTGAAACGTCTGTTCTCAGTGTAGGGCGGGCCTTATACTTCAAGTGAGGCGGAATTGACGATGAGACGCTACACGTTGATCGGAATCGCTGTGTTGTTGGCGGAGATGCCGGCGTTCGGGCAGCAGATCATCCAGCGTATGGAACGGGATGTTGTGGCAGAGGCGAAGCTGCAACAACAGCTGGAAAAAGCTCCACTGCTGGAATTAGCCGAACTGAAGCAGATTGCCTTGTTCCGCCGTTTCGGACGGGAGTTGCGTTCCGAGGAAAGCGGACTCTTGCGGCGCACGGCGCTGCGGCTGAGGCAAGGCGACTATGCTTTGGCCCAGAAGGATTGGGAATCGGCGCTGGGCAAGATGAAGGAACGCGAGTTCGAGCCGGACGTCGACGCGCTAATCCATGGGGTGTTGCAGCAGGCCTACCTGGACAAAGATATCAACGTCCAGCCGTTGGCGGCCGCCGTCCAGTTCCGCGAACAACAGCGTGAAGCGGTCTACCAGGAACGCCCTGGCTTGGAACGAATGAAAGCTTCATTCGACGAGGGTAAGGCTTCGAATGATTTGCGGATTCGTCGGCTGATTCTCGCCGAGAAGTACGCCGCGGGCGTGCGTCCGGTAGAGCGGGTAGAGCCGGAACCCGCGACTGCGGAGTCGGTTGCCAAGGAACTGCAGAAGATTGTCGTGCTCTGCAACACTGCGGATGACAACGTGCATCAGGCCGTCGTTGACCTGCAAAAGGCATTGGACGGACCAACCCTGCAAACGATGTCGAACGTATCGAAGATGTTGCACGATACGGCCAAAGCCATCATCAGCAACATGAAGGCCTAGGCCAGCAGTTCGCGGATGAGTTCGCCGCCGGTTTGGCTGAGCTGCTTGTTGCGGCCTTGGGCGAAGTAGGTGAGGCGGCTGTCGTCGAGCCCGAGCAGACGCAACAAGGTCACATGAAAGTTCTTAATGGGATGGGCGATCTCGATCGCTTCGCGCCCCGTCTCGTCGGTTGCACCGACGATCTCGCCGGCGCGGACGCCGCCGCCTGCTAACCAGCAGGCCATGGCCGTGGCATTGTGGTCGCGTCCCCAGGCCTTGTCGCCGCCGCGTATGCCGTTGTCCGGTGACCGTCCGAATTCGCCGGCGCAGACGACGAGCGTGTCTTCAAGCAGCCCCGTGCGTTTGAGGTCTTTGAGCAAGGCCCCGATCGGTTTGTCGACGGCGCGGATGCGCGCGCCATGGGCTCGCTCAATGTAGTCGTGGGAATCCCAGCCGCCGACGATGACCTGAACGAAACGGACGCCGCGTTCGATCAGGCGCCGGGCAAGCAGGCAACGGCGGCCTACAGCGTCCGTATCTTTGTTCGCGCCGCCGATGCCGTAGAGCGCTCGGGTCGCTTCGGATTCTGAGTCGATGTCGATGGCCTCGGGCATTTCCGATTGCATGCGGAAAGCGAGTTCGTAACTCTCAATTCGCGCGGTCAACTCGTCGTGTTCGGGATGACGTGACTGGTGCGCTGCATTGAGCTTGCCCAGGAAATCGAGGTTGGCGCGTTGTTCTTCTTCCGTGACGTAGGCGGGCGGATTCATGTCGAGCACGGGCGCGCCTTGGGAGCGCAGCGGCGTCCCTTGGTAGTAGGCGGGCAAGAATCCGTTGGACCAGTTGGCTGCGCCGCCCTGTGGATAGGCCAGATCAGGCAGCACGACGAACGACGGCAGGTTTTCGTTCTCGGTACCGAGGCCGTAGCTCACCCACGAGCCAATAGCCGGGTCGCCGCCGAAGCGGTTGCCGGTATTGAGGTGATAGAGCGCGGTGGGGTGATTGACGCTTTGGGCTTGCAGGCCGCGATAGAAGCAGACGTCATCGACGCAGTCCGAGAAGCTCTCGAACAGGGAGTTAATCTCGATGCCGGCTTTTCCGGCGCGATGAAACTCGAACGGGCTACGCACAAAGTAGCGCTTGCCCGTGTTCATCGAGGCTTCGAACTTGGTGCGCTCCTTGGCGAACTCGGTCATGTGCAGATCGGCCAGCCGCGGCTTGGGATCGATTGTGTCGATGTGGCTGGGGCCGCCTTCCATGAGTAGGAAGATGCAGCGTTTGGCCTTGGCGGGGATGTGCCCAGGCTTAGCGGAGAGCACGCCGGCGCGGGCTTGTTCTTGCGTGGTGATCGCGGTGAGAGCAGCCGATCCAAGGCCCATGCCGAGACCGTAGAGCAGGTCTCGCCGGGAGGGCGAAGCGGTGAACATGCGATGGCGTGGTCGGCTCATGGCGATCAGTAGACGTAGGCGAATTCGTTGGCGTTGAGCAGCGCGAGTGTTAAATCGGCGAGTGCGCGAGTGTGCGGCGAAACTTCGCTGGGGTGTAGGTTCTGCTCGTACTCCACGGGCAACTCGACTTGCTCAAAGGAGTAACTCTCGCCGGTGAGTTCGCTGGAGATTTCGTGAATGACGGGCGGCTCGACAGCCCGCGGCGCAGCAGGATGCTGTTCGTAGCGCGCCTGCATCTTCGCGACGTGCGCGGCAGCGGCTTGAAGTTCTTCTCGAGCCGGGGTGCGGTTGAAAGCAAGATGGAAGGCGCGTTCGATTTGGCCGTCGAGAGAGTCGGCTTCGCTTTCGACACGCGCGGCCATGGCCAGCGCCATGTCGTGCGAGAACTCGGAGTTGAGCAGCGAGAACGCCTGCGTCGGAACAGTGGAAGATTCGCGGCGTTCGCAACTGAGATCGACGTTAGCGCCGTTGAACGACTCGATCATGGGGTCGATCAGACTGCGCTGCTGGAAACTGTAGATGGAACGCCGGTTACGATTCGCTTTCGTCGGCGACGCATGATAAGCAGGACGCAGCGTGCCCATGGCGTGTTGCGGCTGGCGGGCGACTTCGGAGTTGATCTGCGGATACGTGCCCGGGCCTCCTCTCAGCGGGCTGAGTTCGCCGGAGACAGCCAGGATGCTGTCGCGCAGTTCTTCGGCTTCGAGGCGGCGCGGGCTGAATCGCGCCAGGTACATGTTCGTCGGATCTTGGGCCGCCACTTTCGCGTCAGGGTGTTGCGTGGAGCGCTGATAGGCCTCCGATAAGACGATGACGCGGTGAACGGCTTTGACGCTCCAGCCTTGTTCGACGAAGAAGTCGGCCAACCAGTCCAGCAATTCAGGATGGGAAGGTTTCTTGCCCATCTTGCCGAAATTGTTGGCGTTGTCGGCCAAGGCGCGTCCGAAGTGGTACTGCCAGATGCGATTGACCATCACGCGCGCGGTGAGCGGATTGTCACGATTGGCAATCCACTTGGCCAGGGCTGCGCGGCGACCTTTGACGCTCGACGGGATCTCGGGCGAGGGGTAGCCCGAGTAATGCTCGACGGCTGATAGCGCACCGGGCTCGACGCGGTTCCCGGGGGCCTGGATGTCGCCGCCGACCAGGACATGCGTTTCGGCGTCGCGATAGTCGTCGGCCTTGAGATAGCTGGCCGCTCCCAGCGGGCCGACATCGTTCCACTCCTCCACTAGGCCGCTGCTGACGGTGAAGGCCAGCGGGTCGTAACGCTGGATGGATTCCTCGTGCATCGACAGCTGCTTGCGCAGCAGCTTAAGCGTCTCGGCCTCGTCGCCCACGAGGTAGCGCTGTAGGGTTCCCGTGTTGGCCGCAGCAGCGAATGCGGCGCCCTTGTCTTGGGCGGCTCTTTGCCGGGCGACTTCATGCAGCGCATTGACGCGCTGTTCGAGTTGGCCGATCAGAGCGGTGAAGCGGGCCTTACCGGAGTCGAAACCGGCGAGCGACTCATCGGGCGCAAACGCCAGCGGTCGGCGCGCAAAGGCGGTGGAGGCGAAAACCGCCTGCATCGAGTAGTAATCTTTGGTCGGGATCGGGTCAAACTTGTGGTCGTGGCAGCGCGCGCAACCGACGGTGAGTCCGAGGAAAGTCGTACCCACGCTGTGCGTCACGTCATCGAGGAACATCTGGCGAGTTTCAGCCGCGACTGCCATCCCCGTGTGCTCCCACGGGCCGGAACGCAAGAAGCCAGTGGCGACGAGCGCGTCGGGGCTAGAGGGCCACAGTTCGTCGCCGGCGATCTGTTCGAGGACGAACTGGTCGTACGGCTTGTCTTGATTGAACGAGCGAATGACGTAGTCGCGATAGCGCCAGGCGTTGGGGCGTTCGAAGTCGTTGGAGTATCCGTCGGTATCCGCGTAGCGCACGACGTCGAGCCAATGGCGTCCCCAACGTTCACCGTAGGCAGGGGAGGCGAGCAGACGTTCGACGATCTTTTTGTAGGCGCCGTCGGAAGTATCAGCGAGAAAAGCGGCGACTTCGTCAGGCGTGGGCGGCAGACCGGTCAGGTCGTAAGTGATCCGGCGGATCAGGTCGGTCTTGTCGGCGCGAGGCCCGGGCGCTAGGCCTTCGCTCGCTAGCTTGGCCAGAATGAAGTTGTCGATAGGAGTCCGAATGGCGACTGGATCGATCTTCTCGGTCGGCGGCGTCGTGCGTTGGACGGGCCGCAAGGCCCAAACGTCTTCCTCTGAGTAGTCCCAAGTCTGTTGGCGCTCGCCCACAGCGTAAGGCGCGTTGCCTGAAATCCATTCGCGGACAGCGGCGACAGCTGCAGGGGCGAGCTTCTTGTCGGTGCCGCCCGGCGGCATCTTGAGATCGCCGTTGAATTCGATCGCCTTAACGAGCAGGCTGGCGTCGGGATCGCCCGGAATGATCGCCGGGCCGCGTTTGCCGCCTTCGAGGGCTTTGGTGCGCGAGGTCAGGTCGAGGTCGGCGAAGGTGTTGGCTTCTCCGTGGCAGCCCAGGCACTGCTGCTTGAGCAGCGGCTGCACGGTGTCGACAAACAAACGCTCGGCGGCCGTCTGCGCTTGGAGCGCGAGCGGGAGCAGAAGAAAGGCAACGAAGCAGCGCATGACCGAGTGGCAACGTGATTGTATAACGGCTGAGCGTTGGCCATGCAGCCGCCCTTGAGCTAACCTGATGCACGCCTGCAGAAGAAGGGAGTTGCCATGAATCGACGAATGTTCGCCAAGAGTCTGCTCGCCGTACCCGCTATGTCGGTCGCCACGGCCCAAGAAGTCGCCCGCCGCACCAATGGTTTGCCGCCGCTCAAGATCGAGGACGTGAAAATCATTCAGACGAGCGGCGGGGCGAACTACCGTTGGATATTCGTCAAGATCATCACCAATGAGCCGGGGCTCTACGGCATCGGCTCGGCGAACAATCACTACCAGACGAGTGCGGTCGTCGCGGCTCTCGAAAATCACTTAAAGCCCTGGCTGATCGGCCAGGACCCGGATCGCATTGAGGACCTGTGGCAGAGCGCGCACGTCAAAACCTATTGGCGTAACGGCCCAGTCAACAACAACGTGCTCAGCGGCATGGACATGGCCCTGTGGGACATCAAGGGCAAGCGCGCCGGCATGCCGGTGTATGAGTTGATGGGAGGCAAGGCGCGCGATGCCGTGCCCTGCTACGACCACGCGGGAGGCAACGATGTCGAGGCGGCGCTTGAGCGCATTCAACAAGGCATCGACAACGGCTTCCGCCACATCCGCGTGCAGTTTGGGCAGTACGGCGGCGGCGGATTCATCCCCGCCGGCGAGCGAAGCAGGCCGGAGACGGGCTACGCCGGTCCGGCGTTCGATGAAGAGACGTACGTCGATCGCGTCCCGAAGATGTTCGCCGAGGTGCGCGCGAGGCTCGGCTTCGAGCAGAAGCTGTTGCACGACGTTCACTCGCACTTGACCGGGATGAACGCAGTAGAGTTTTGCCGGCGGATGCAGGACATGCAGATGTTCTTCGTCGAAGACGTGCTGCCGCCCGAGCAGGTGGACTGGTACGAGCGGATTCGCCAGGTGTGTACGACGCCGCAGGCTGTGGGCGAGTTATTTACGCATCCGTTTGAGTACAACCCGTTGATCGTGAAAAGGTGGATCGATTTCGCGCGCTGCCGCGTGTCGGGCATCGGCGGCATTACGCCGGCCAAGAAGCTGGCCAACTTGTGTGAGACATTCGGGACGAAGACCGCCTTCCAGGAAGGCGGCGAGAATGACCCGGTCAATCAACTGGCCGCCTATCACGTGGATATTTCGAGCACGGGATTCGGCATACAGGAAGAGAATCACTTCCCCGATTCGGTGCGCGAGATGATGAGCGGCGTGGCGGAGATTCGCCGGGGATATCTTTACGGCAGCGGGCGTCCCGGGGCTAGGCATCGATATCGACGAGGCGATGGCGGCGAAGTATCCGATCAAGCCTTGGCAAAACGGCGGCGCGTACAGCCTTGACCGCGGACTGGACGGCAGCGTTGTAAAGCCGTAAGAACTAGTCTCAATCCAACCGGGTCACGTACAGATCGAATTCGCTGCCCGGCAAGAAGGATATCCGTGCGGCCTTGGCTGTGAGGGTTGCCCCAGCCGGCGAACGGTCGCGGTTCCCTTTGTGTCCGAACAATCCTCCGACTGCTGAGCCGATGCCGGACGCGACTTGTTTGCCGCGTTTAAGGACGCCGCCTTTCATCTTCAACTCTTTGCCGTCTTCGTCCACGCCCGAGGCCCCTTGGGAGTTGCGGAAGCCTTGAATTTCGCTCTCAATCGGCACTTCCTGCCCGGCACCTTCAAGAACCGTGAAGGCGATCCGGAGATCGGACTGGCCATTCGCCTTGCCGCTGCTTTTGGCTTCGATCACGCGCCCGCCGATGCGATAGCCGGTGAACGCCGGGGGGCCAATAATTTCCGCGGATATCCGGCCTGCCGAGTCCGAGCCGAAGGAGTTGAGGATTCGGACTTGGACTGTTGCCGGCAGGGGTGGGGCTGCACTGGCTGGGGGCGCTGCGGGTTGTTCGGACGGCGGCGGTTTGGCTGCAACGGCCTGGACGGGCGAAGGCTTGGGCTGTTGAGGCTCCGCTGCTGGAGGCGCACTAGGGGTTGCTTCAACGGCTGGCTCGTCCGGCGGAGGCGCCGCGGCAATCGGTAATTCTCGTTCCATCGCCGTCTGCTGGGTTGGCGCAGGAGGCGCCAATCGGGAAGCAATGAATAGGGCCGCGACCGAGACGAGGGCGATGAGCGCGAGAAATCGCAGCAGGCTGCGGTCGGCGAACCAGGCGAGCTGGGATACGGCCGACGGAGCGGCTGATTCGGCGGGCGGCGGGATGGTCGCGGGAGCATTCCGCAACGCCAGACTGAGTTCAAAGCTGAACTCGTCGGCCGAAGCGAATCGGTCGTTGGGATCCTTGGACATGGCCTTGAGGATGGCCCGGCTGAAGGCGGGAGGAATTGACGGATCCACTTCGTCGGGTGGCACGGGTTGTTCTTCGAGGTGAGCGCGCATCAACTCGTACGCCTGGCTGCCGCGAAAGGGCCGCCGTCCCGCGGCGAGCTGGTAAAGGACGGCCCCCATCGAGTAGAGGTCCGCCCGATGATCTACCTCGTCGCCTTTGGTGATCTGCTCGGGCGAGAGATAGTAGACGGAGCCCATGGGCGTCCCCGTCGCTGTCAGCCGAATGTCGGTGACCGTCTTCGCTAAGCCGAAGTCGGTGATCTTGAGAGTCTTCGAGGGGCCGATGAGCAGGTTCTCGGGCTTAATGTCGCGATGGATGACGCCACGAGAATGAGCGTAGGCCAGCCCCGAGAGCGCCTGCGTGGCATAGTTCAGCTGCTCGTCCAGCGCGAGGCGGCCGTGTTCGAGATATTCGCCGAGAGACTCGCCCTCAACGAACTCCATCACCAACACCAGGCCGTCTTGCGACTCGAAGGCGGTGAGCACGGAGGCGATGTTGGGGTGTTGCAGGTTCGCTTGAACCCTGACCTCCCGCAGGAATCTTTCGCGGGACTCCTCGTCCAGCGAACGAGCCGGCAGCAGAAGCTTGAGCGCTTCGATACGGCCGGTGATGCGGTGACGAACTTTGTAAACCCGGCCGACTCCCCCGGCGCCGAGTTTTTCTAGGACTTCGTAGTCGCCAACCTGACTGCCGACGTCGATCATGATCTGCGCGTGAAGCGGCTTGGGCCTGACTGAACGAGATGGCGCTCTCAATCTGGTCCCACTCATTGAGTTTGACGCTGGAGAGCCGCTCTGGGTGCTAGGCCCGGGACACTACGATCCAGGACGAAAGGCCTTATTTCTAGGCCTGGCCGCCTCATGGCGGCTGATACTCGGATGCTAGGCTGACGTGAAATGGCGAAGAAGTGGAATCCGTCGCTCTACGCCTCGACGGCGCGTTACGTCGCCGATCACGGCTTGCCGGTGGTCGATTGGTTGGCCCCACAGCCGGGTGAGCGGATCCTCGATTTGGGCTGCGGAGACGGCGCCCTGACCGAGAAGCTCATCGTTCTGGGATGCGATGTCATCGCCGTCGACCAGAGTGCTGCGATGGTCGAGGCGGCGCAGCAACGCGGTATCGACGCGCAGGTCGTGGATGCGCGGCAGCTGACGTTCGACCAGGAGTTCGACGCGGTCTTCAGCAACGCTGTGCTGCATTGGGTGCGCGAAGCGGACGCAGTTGTCGACGGCGTGGCTCGGGCGTTGCGTCCCGGCGGGCGGTTCGTGGGCGAGTTCGGCGGCGAGGGCAACGTCAAGCTGGTTTGCGCCGCGTTGCGTGAGGCGATGGCTCGCCGCGGCGTGGAGTTGGATGCGACTTGCGGCTGGTATTTTCCGAGCACAGCCGAGTATTCGGCGGTACTCGCCAGGCACGGCCTAGAAGTCGTCAGGGCGGAGCTGATTCCTCGGCCGACGCCGACGCCGGGAGACGCCAAGGAATGGCTGGCAAACTTCGGCGATCACTTGTTGTCGCTGGCCCCGGCTGCGGAGCGCGAGGCGATCTTGGACGAGGTCAACAGCGCACTGGAGCCTCAGTTACGCGGCGAAGACGGGGTTTGGCGGATCGACTACGTACGCATCCGCTTTGCGGCGCGCCAACCCGCTTTGAAACGGCGACGATCTGTTGAAGGAGTGGTACCGACGGGTGGACTTGAACCACCGGCCTCCTGATCCACAATCAGGCGCTCTAACCGGCTGAGCTACGTCGGCACAGACTCTCTCATCTCAGCATCGGACGCAGGCTCAAGTCAATTGGGAAACCTAGGGGGGCTGCCGCCCTGGACTCAATCCGCCCATGCCAAACTCAACTCATGTCCCTCAATGAGGTCAAGCCCTGGGGGCGCTCCCTGGCTGAGTACCGCGACATGTTCGCTCTCTCCGACGGCGATCTGCGCAAACGCATCCTCGACTGCGCGGGAGGCCCTGCCGGGTTCAACGCTGAGTTCACGGAACTTGGCGGGACCGTTGTCTCTTGCGATCCGCTGTATGGGCACAGCGCCGAGGCCATCGAGGCCCGCATCCGCGAGACGGCGCCGGAAATCATTGAACACGTCAACGCCGACCGGGACCGCTATGTCTGGACCGTGTTCGATTCGCCGGAAATGCTCGTCGCGGCGCGCCTCGCTGCCATGCAGCGCTTCATCGCCGACTTCCCACAAGGTCTGCCGCAAGGCCGTTATCGCCCCATCGCCCTGCCTGAGCTGCCTTTCGCCGACCTCGAGTTCGACTTGGCGCTGTGCTCCCACCTGCTGTTTACCTACTCCGAGCAGTTTCCGCTCGACTTCCACCTAGCCGCGGTCCGCGAACTGGCGCGAGTTGCTGCGGAGGTGCGCTTGTTCCCGTTGCTCGATCACTCCGGCGACGCTTCGCCTCATCTCGAACCGCTCATTGCCGCGCTCGAAGCGGAAGGCTATTCGCTCGAACAACAACGCGTCCCGTATGAATTCCAACGCGGCGGCAATCGCATGCTGGTCGTGTCTGCGCTCGCCCGTAGTTAACCTAATAGCGCAGTGCTGTACTTCGCCTACGGTTCCAATATGTTGCACGAGCGCCTTGCAGAGCGCGTCGGCAATATCCCCCCGGCCCGGCCCGCACGCACCCTCGGATACCGTTTCCGATTCAACAAACGGGGCCGCGACGGTTCCGGCAAATGCAACCTCAACGACGACTCCGAAATCGCGGAAACATTCGGCGGTCTCTACCAACTCTCCGGCGTCCAACTCGACCAACTCGTGCTCTTCGAGCCGGGCTACGGCCTGGCGAGCATCGAGGTCGAACTCGACGGCGCCATGGTTCGTGCTTCAACCTTCATCGCCGAACCCGATAGCCTAGACGATTCTCTGCTGCCGTTCGACTGGTATCGCCGGCTTGTCATCCGCGGCGCCGTCTCGCTCCAACTGCCGCAGAACTACATCGCCCAACTCGCCCTAGGCCCGCGCTAGTGGCGGCCAAACCAGCTACAATTGCGGCGTCTTGCACATCGGCTCCACCATTAGCCACTACAAGATCGTCGAGAAGCTCGGCGAGGGCGGGATGGGTGTCGTCCATAAAGCTGAGGACACGAAGCTCAACCGGCAAGTGACGCTGAAGTTCCTCGCCCAGCATCTGCTCAACGACACAGAGGCGAAAGAGAGGTTCTTGCGCGAAGCCCAAGCGGCAGCCGCGTTGCACCACGCCAACATCTGCCCCGTCTATGAGATCGACGGCAGCCTCGGTTTAGGTCGCCTGAGCGCCCCTCCCGAGTAGATTCCTACGAGCATCGCATCGAGGGAATGACCTCTGCGCCGTCACGGATAATTCGCCGGCCTCGTCGTCCAAGGCCCCGTCGGCTGTCAAAACCATCGACCGTCGCTATAATTGCGGGACGATTGATCCGACTCGCAAGGAGGCCTCACGCTTATGAAGCGACGCGAACTTCTCAAGATGGTTCCGGCGGCAGCCGCAGCAAGCCTCATCCCTTCGGCGTGGGCTGAGGCTCCGAGGGCCACTGGCGGTTCGGCCCGCATCAAACCGGCTCTCTGTGCCTATTCCTATCGTGAGCAACTCGCAAGCGGCAAGATGAGCTATGAGGACCTGGTCGACGTAGCGGTTGAGCATGGCATTGACGGCCTCGATCTGACTGTATATTGGCTCCCCAAGACAGGCCTGGACGAGCATTTGCTCTCGCTGCGGCGCAAAGCATATCTTTCCGCGATTGAGATTCCGGCAATTGCGATTCGCTCGAACCTCTGCAGAGGCGATGCCCAACAACAACAGATGGAAGTGGCCTGGTTGGGCTACTGGGTAGATGTGGCGAACAAGCTGGGAGCGAGCCACATTCGCGTCTTCGGCGGAGCCGTTCCCGAGGGATCTACCGAAGATCAGGCGGCGGGATGGGTCGTCGAGAACCTGAAGCGTGCCGCCGAGTATGCAGGTAAGAAGGGCGTGATCTTAGGTCTTGAGAACCATGGCGGCATCACTCTCTATGGCGAGCGGCTCGTCGAAATGGTGACGGCGGTCGATAACCCCTGGGTTGGGATTAACCTCGACACGGGAAATTTTAAGCGCGACCCCTATCGCGAAATCGAAATGTGTGTGCCGTACGCTGTGAATGCGCAGTTCAAGACATCGATACACTTCGAAGACGGCCGCAGCGAGGCTTGCGATTGGGAGCGCGTCATGAAGACGTTCGCCGCTGTTGGGTACAAAGGCTACGTTTCGCTCGAGTACGAGGACGCAGAGCCTGCCGAGACGGCGATACCGAAGCATCTCAGGCGCCTCCGCGACCTCAGCAGGAAGTATTCCAGTTGAAGTACGGCCGTGTGCCGAATCACTTCTCGATGCGTGGGTTCAAGCGCAACAGAGCCGCGATCCGAGCCGCACAGCTTTAGCGTGCGTCTCCGCCCGCTAGGGCGGACCACTTGACACGGCATGCTACAACGGAAATAGAAGATCCCTGGTTGTTCCGGACACGGCCAGGGGCTCCGATGCATCGGGGGCAGTGTCAGGGGCGCGCGGTCAGAGCCAGAAGAGCCGCAGCGTAAGAGCGAAACAGAAACTAGGGTCGACCCAAAGACATCTCCGGTTCCCCGCTTGGAAGGGAATCCGCCCGCCGTTCCGGCGGGCTTTCTTGTTTTGCGGCAAGAAAGCCCGTCGGGCGTCGGTTTTCAGACACCTGTCCGCGAAAACAGGTCGCAAAACATGAGAAACCAAATATTGTCAATAACTTAGCCAAAAGCGAGGCGGACCCAAGCGGACATTCGCGGACTTCAGCGGACATCCGAGGCCTTCCCGCGGACCTTCGCGGCCCTCAGCGGTTGCCAGCGGTCGCCAATCGGCGCATCTCTCACAGCCCAGCCGCCTCCAAAAACCGCTCCGCAATCTCCGGCGACGGCGCAAAAACGCAAGCCTGCTTGCGGACATTCCATATCGGCGACTGCCGGTCCACGCCCCACACCGTCAAGCCCGCTTCTTCGGCAATCACTTGCGGCGGCGCTAAATCCAACTCTTCTCCCGCGCCCAAGTTGGCGTAGACATGCTGTCCGCCAAATAGCGTCAGCATCGCGTTGCCGCCCGCTCCGCCGACGCCGGTCGTAGAAGAAACAATGCCGCTCTCCAGCACCTTGCGGGCGCGGTCCCACTCTTCGCTCGACATCTTGGTGCTTAGCGGCACGCATGACACGAAATTGCGCGGCATCGGAAAGCGGCGCATCTTCAACGGACGCGCCTCGCCTCTCACGAATTCGCCGCCCACAAATTCGGTGCGCTCGTAGTACGCGCCTTCGCCGCGAATCGCGTAGGCAATACGGCCCACGCAGTTCTCCATTTCAGCCAACGGCAGATAAACCTCGGGCTGAAACACGACGCCGATCTGCGGCGCGCCGTCCACGATGTAGTGCGATTGCACCGAATAGGAAGTGCCTCCCGAGGCAAAGTGATTCGTACCGTCCAGCGGGTCGGCGCCGACCCAGTGGCGGCCCTGCTTGCCGCTTGCGCCGGACTCTTCCAGCCGAAAGGCGATCGTCGGATCGATCGCCCGCAACTCGGTCTCGAACACGGCGCGAATGGCCGCGTCCGAACGTTTATCGGCTTCGGTCACCAGCTCGGTCGCGTCCTTGTAGCTCGCGTCGATTTCCCCCGAACGGCGCACCGCCAGTACCTGTTCGGCGCCGCGCAGCATGGCCCGGATCAACACATCGAGAATTGGTTCCAACATCGTCTACCGCTTCAGCAATACGTCGAACAAAAAGTCCTGCGCGCTGGCGTACTTGTCGGACTTCGAAACGCCTTCAATCAATAGGTGCGATTCTTGCCCCACGGCATCGGCTTTCTCTTTCATCTTGATGCCCATGACCGGGTGATGAATGCCGTGCCCGGCGTCCTTCGACGGCAGCGTCATGTCGTTGCCGTAGGTCATCAGCAGCGGCGGGTCGTCGGCGGTCATGTGGTTGATCGGCGAGAACTCCACGTACAGCGGCCGGTACTTCTCGTAGTTCGCCAGCGCGCCTTCAATCGTCTGCTCGCCCACGGCCATGTTGATCATGCGGTGCTGCAGCACGTTCGGCCCCAACCAGGGCTCAATCACTTTCGGATCGATCGAAGTCTGCCCCACGTTCACAGCCGCAGCAGCAACGCGCGTCGACTGGCGCAACACGGGGTCAGGTGAGTTGGGGTCGGCCAAGTCGTCGTGCAGCAAGATGTACATCGAGGTACAGGCGCCGGCGCTGCCGCCGGTCAAAGCGATGCGCGTCGGATCGATGTTCCACTCTTTGGCTTTGGACTTGATGAACTGAATCGCCCGCACCGCGTCGTAAACCGGAGCCGGCAACGGGTTGTCAGGCGTCAGCCGATAGGTAATCGCCGCGTAAGAAATGCCGTGTTCGAGATAGGGCGTGTAGCGCTCCGCGGGCTGCGCCTTGTCGCCCGTGGTCCAGCCGCCGCCGTGAATGTAGACCACCAGCGGACGCGGCCCATCGCCCTCCGCCTTCCAAAAGTCGAGTACGTTCCGTTCATACGGCCCGTACGATAGATTGGCGATCGTCGGCGCTGGATCCTGCCCACACACAACGCCTGTTGAAACAAGCGCGCACAATGCGAAGATCGCTAACTTGATTTTCATTCGCCTATTCTCCAAATTCCGTGCCCCCACAAGTTACTCCGGTTTCGCCTCGTGCGCCAGCTGCAGCGCCTGGACGATCTGGTCGCGCTCGCGCTCCGCAGTGGCGATCCGATCTTCCAAGAGCCGACGTTCGGACTCTTCCTTCTCTCCTGCGAGCAGAGCCTCATCGTGCTCAATTTCTTCCTCTAGCGCGAGCTGTCTGCGGCGAACCTCTTCCAACGCTGTCGCCTGCTCGGCCTTATCAAACACCAGGGCCTCTGGAGAGTTCTCGGCTGGCCGCCTGCTCGGGGCCGCCGCGCGTTTAGGAATGAATCGTGTCGCCTGTCCCAACGCGCGGGTATTCATGAAGTTCGGCGAAACGATTTCCACTCCGGCGGCATGCAGTTCGTCCATCACCGCGCCTCGAAAACGCGAACCAGAGGACAAGATGCTCTTAACGTCGGTCAACAATCCGGCGGCCCGATAGAGGACGGAAAAGTCACCCAAGGCCTTGATCTGTACAAAGGCTTCCTCGAGACCGGCCTTGCCGGCGGCACTGAGCAGCAGTGCTTCCACCTGCGCGCGCGGCACATCATAGCCCAACGATACTTCGACTGAAATAACCGTGCCCGAGTTGCGCACTACCTTGACGGGATTGGTCACCAAGTAAGAGTTGGGCAATGTCGTCAAGTCGCGATCTTCGGTCTGAATCTCCGTATGGAACAAACCTCTCTCGGAAACCCGTCCGAAGTGCTCACCCACACGCACGAAGTCTCCCACTTGAAACACGCCGACGACGCGCAGCAAGACTCCGGCCATCGCGTTACTGAGGAAATTCGTTGACGAAAGCGCGATGGAAGCGCTGAGAAGAATTCCGACCAGGCTTAGCAACTGGCCCCGCAGCGTATCGCTCACGGGAAGGGCCATGATGACGACCAGCAACCCCGCAAGGGTCAGTCCGAGCATGATCAGCTGAATGCGAAATCCGGATCCAACGGTTCCGGCGAGCCGCCTCTCAAGCAGGTACTTCGTCAGAAACAGGACTGCCAGAACGACAGCCAGCACCGCGACGGTCGGAATGGAAGGAGCTAATAAGCTCAGCGCTGATTCAAGCGTGATCACTGCTTAGGGTTGGCCCGTTCCAACATCGTGTATAGTCTCGCACTTGACCGTGACGATTGGCTCTGGCGAATTAATTCGGGTTGCCAGTGCCGTGGCGAGGGTCTAGCAACTGCTGCCCGGCGATCATTGAAGAACCGGAATTGTGGCCGTCACAGGGCCGTCTCGATCAACGGCATCTAGTGGAGGGAGGAGCGGCGAGCCAGGAAGTAGTCGTTGCTACCGGTTGGCAGGCGGCTGAAACGAGAACAGACGGCTCGGATCATCCTCCGGTAGGAAGTACAGAGTGCCGTTGCGTAGGGTCATCCCTTCGTTGGTGAACGGCACGCCGCGATCGGTTTGATGGGCGAGGACGCGGCGCACCAGCTTGAAACTATCGGGGTCAAGCCAATCGACGGCGCCGGCGTCTTGACCCAGGCCGCCGGAAGCCAGTAGATAGCCGTCCGCCCATTTCAGGTCCTGGTAAGACGCGGGCTGCGGATTGGGAGTGCGGCTGATCTCTCGTCCATCGCGTGTCCAGCGATAGAGCGTGCGGCTGTCCCAATTGCCGCCGATCAGTCCGCCGGGGCCGGCGGCGATGCAGCCGATGTGGTCGTCCACGGTGAAGCTGGATTGCAGTTCCAGCGTTGTCTTGTCGCGGCGCTGGATGGTGGCCGGACCGTCGCGGTCGTACTCGGCGGCGGGGACCCAGATCGAGTCGCCGTCGAGGGCGATTCCGCCGGCGTGGTAGCGCAGGCCGTCCTGCACTTCGACTTGTTTCAGCAAGCGGCCGGTAGCCAGGTCGAAGCGCGACAGATAGCCTTTCTGGGCGTCCCGATCGACCGAGGAAACCCACAAGACGCCCGCCTCGACGTCAATGCCTTGCACGTGGTGCAGCGTAGCCTGCAGCGGCGTGGTCGTCTCCAGTCGCCATCGGTTGAGAGAGCTCTCGTCGGCGGCCGCCAGCAGCAACGATGCCGCGAGGAATGCCCATATCCATCTCATGCTGTAGCCGATTGTAGGGGACTGAGGTTCCGAATGCGTGACGGTCTTTGCATTGAACCAGGTCATTGCGCGACACTCCACGAAGCCATGCCGGAAACCATCAACCGCCGAGACTTTCTACGCCTCACGGGCGCCGCCGCCCTGGCGGGCTGCGGGACGCAAACCAAGGAAGCGACGAAGCGCCCCAACATCGTGATCATCATGGCCGACGACATGGGCTTCTCGGACATTGGGCCTTATGGCGGGGAGATCGAAACGCCGACGCTGGAGTACCTAGCGGCCAACGGGTTGCGCTTCAGACAGTTCTACAACACGTCCCGCTGCTGCCCGACTCGAGCCGCGTTGCTGACGGGCGTCTATCAACATCAAGCCGGCGTTGGACAGATGGTCGAGGACTTGGGCCGGCCGGCGTATCAGGGCTACCTGAACGAGCACTGTGTGACGATTGCCGAGGCGCTCAAGCCGGCCGGCTACACGACGATGATGTGCGGTAAGTGGCATGTCGGCGAGAAGCGTCCGCATTGGCCGGTGGACCGGGGTTTCGACGAATACTTTGGGTTGATTAGCGGCGCCTCGAACTACTTCAAGCTCGATGCGGGCCGGCAAATGGCGCTGGGCAACGAACCCTGGACTCCGCCCGACGACGGCTCGTTCTATATGACCGACGCGATTGCCGACCATGCCGTTGAGTTTCTCGGCAAGCACGGCGAAGAGGAGAACCCGTTCTTCTTGTACTTGCCTTTCACCGCGCCGCATTGGCCGCTGCATGCCAAGCCCGATGACATCGCGAAGTACAAAGGCAAGTATGCAATAGGCTGGGATAGGTTACGCGACAGGCGTTACGCAAGAGAGCTCGAATTGGGTCTCATCGACGAGAAGTGGAAGCTGAGCCCGCGAGACCCGGAAGTGCCCGCCTGGGAAGACGCCGAGAACAAGCCGTTGTGGGAACGCCGCATGGAGGTTTACGCCGCCATGGTGGATTGCATGGATCAAGGAATCGGCCGCGTCGTCGACAAAATTCGCGAACTGGGCAAGCTGGACAACACGCTGATCCTGTTCCTGGCAGACAACGGCGGGTGTCACGAGAGCGCCGATATCAAACAAGGGAACCCACGCAATACATGGGGCGACCCCAATGCGATGCCTGGCCCGGCGGACTCGTTCGACGGCTACGACCGGCCCTGGGCGAACGCCAGCAATACGCCGTTCCGTATGTTCAAAACATGGGTCCACGAGGGCGGAATCTCATCGCCGTTGGTTTGCCATTGGCCCGACGGGATCCAGGCGCCAAAGGGATCGATCACCGACGAGCCGGGCCATGTGATGGACCTGATGGCGACGTGCGTCGACTTGGCCCAGGGCGAGTATCCCGCAGAGTTCAAGGGCCAGGCGATCACTCCGCTTCAGGGCAAGAGCCTGGCGCCGATACTCAAAACGGGCTCGCGCGAGCCGCACGAAGCGCTCTTCTGGGACCACGCCGGACACCGGGCCGTGCGCATGGGGAATTGGAAACTGGTGGCGCTGTTCAACGACCCGGCGAACGACTACGCGCCGTGGGAACTCTATGACTTGGAGGCCGACCGCAGCGAACTGCATGATCTGGCCGCCGACATGCCGGATCGCGTTGCGCAGATGGAGTCCGCCTGGATGGATTGGTCTGCGAAGGTCGGCTGGGTTCCTTGGAGTGAGTTGCGGTCTTCTTAGACGGAGCGCGTAGTGCCGCCTCCGGCGAAAGCATCGCGGGCGGCGACTGCATGGAGCCGAGCTTCTCGGGCCGTCGCTGCGAGGCTAGTGATGTGACCCATCTTGCGTCTGCGGCGCGGCTCGGCCTTGCCGTAGAGATGCACGAACGTGGCATCGTTCCCGGCTGAGGAATGATTCGGGCGTCCGTCGAACCAGAGATCGCCAAGTAGATTGACCATGGCTGCGGCCGGGGCCTTGAATGCGGTTGAGCCAAGCTCCAGGGCGCATAGCGTACGGACTTGCTGGTCGAACTGGCTGGACTCAAATGCCTCGATCGTCAGATGTCCCGAGTTATGAGGGCGCGGGGCGATCTCGTTGATCAGCAATCGATCATTCTGCGTCAAAAACATCTCTACACAGAGCAGACCCTCTAGACGCAATGCTTCGGCGACCGCGGTTGCGACGCTGATCGCTTCAACCTCAAGTCGTTCGTCGAGACCGGAAGGCGCCACGCTGACGTCGAGAATGTGGTCGTGATGGTCATTGAGAAATGGACCGTACGTTACCGTCTCGCCTTGCGGATTGCGGGCTACGATAACCGAGAGCTCACAGCGAAAGTCGACCCAGCCCTCGATGACGCCAGGACCGCTTGTGAGCAATTGCTCCGCTCGCTCAAGACCCTGCTGCCCCTCAATACGCACCTGTCCGTGGCCGTCATAGCCGGACGCCGCGGTTTTAAAGACGACGATGGGGCCGATCGCTGCGATGGCCTGGGCCAGTTCCGCGCTCGACTCCACAAGTTGATAGGGCGCCGTCAGAAAGCCTTGAGAACGCAAGAACTCTTTCTCTCGAAAGCGTTGCTGGGCAATCTCCAGGATTCTCGGTTGCGGACGCACAACGACATGCTCTGCCGCGGCGTACGCCGCCGCAGCGGCAATGTTTTCGAACTCGAACGTCAAAGCTTGGACAGTCTTGGCGAAGTCTGCAATCGCCACCGGATCTTCATAAGACCCGAGAGTCGTTCGGTCCGCAGCTTGCGATGCGGGGCTGCCCGCCTCCTCGGCGTAGACGGCTACCAGATACCCCGCCTTTTGAGCCGCTTGGGCAAACATTCGGCCTAGCTGCCCTCCGCCGACAACACCCAACCAGGCAGGCGGCTCAATACTAGTCACCTTCAATTCGTGACCTCCCCGTCCAATGAATCGGCATCCTGCAAGACTGTCTCCGTCTGATGCTCGCGGTACTTCCGCAGACGGTCGTCCAAGGCAGGATCGTTGAGTGCAAGGACTGATGCCGCCAGCAGCGCAGCGTTCTTCGCTCCGCTCTTGCCGATCGCGAGGGTTCCAACGGGAACGCCTCCTGGCATCTGGGCGATGGAGAGCAGCGAATCCAGACCTTGGAGGGCGCGACTTTGGACGGGCACGCCGAGAACCGGCAGTCGCGTGAGGGAGGCGGTCATCCCGGGGAGGTGGGCTGCGCCGCCGGCGCCGGCGATGATCACTTGTAGCCCTCGATCGGCAGCCCCAGTCGCGTAGGCGACCATCGCCTCGGGTGTGCGATGAGCCGATACGACGCGGCATTCGTGGGCGATCTGCAACTCCGACAAGACTTCGTGCGCGGCGCGCATCGTATCCCAGTCGGACTTGCTGCCCATGATGACGCCAACTAACGGAGGTTTAACCATAGAGTTTTCCTGGTGACACTGCCCTAGCGAAAGCTGTGGAGGCAGCGTCGCGTACCGCAGAAGATTCCAACATGCGACAAGAATAACACGATAGTAATGTCGCGAATAATAGTTGTACAATGCTCACGGATCGTAGTGTCATGTCTTTGAAGCCGTCACCCCGATCAGAGGGAGCACCCTGGACGTACCTCACGAACCACGCTCACGTGCTGATTTTGTTGGCGCGCAACTCGGAGGCGACTATGCGTGAGGTGGCAGACGCCGTCGGCATTACCGAACGAGCGGTGCAGCGAATCGTGGCGGAACTTGAGGACGGGCATGTCTTGAAGCGTTCCCGGCGCGGGCGGCGCAACGTCTACACAGTCGATTCCAAACTAGCCCTAAGACACCCTGTGGAGAGTCACTGCAAGGTTGCGGACTTGTTGAGATTGGTCAACGGCCCACTCACGCCTCCACGCTAGGCCCGCGGCGCCAAGCTGTGGCTGGTTATCCTAGGACTCCCCATGACGACGATCGGTCCAACGCTCGAAACTTCGCGGCTGATTTTGCGGCCGCCGATCCAGGAAGACTTCGAGGACTACGCGGCGTTGGGGCGGGAAGAAGAGACGATGCGCTACATCGGAGGGCTGATGCTGCCGCACACGGCTTGGCGTTTTATGGCCAGCGTGGCGGGCTCGTGGGCGTTGCTAGGCCACGGGATGTTTTCGGTGATCGAGAAGCAGACGGGCCGCTGGATTGGCCGACTGGGCCCGTGGTATCCGGGCGGCGAGAGCGGCGGCTGGCCTGGACCGGAAGTCGGCTGGGGGCTGATCGCCAGTGCACAGGGCAAGGGCTACGCGGCAGAAGGCGCGAGGGCATCGATCGACTACGTTTTCGACGAGTTAGGCTGGGAGCATGTGATCCACTGCATCCACAAAGACAATGCGCCGTCGATCCGTCTGGCTGAGCGGCTGGGTTCGTATCGGCAGCGCGAAGATGTTCGGCTGCCGCCGCCGATGGATGTGGCGGTTGATATTTACGGGCAGACGCGGGAGGAATGGCGGGCGAGGAAACAGAGCTAGTCGAGTGACGTGGCGACGGTGCGCCAGGTCATTTGCAGGCCGGGCTTGAGTTGGAACTTGCGGCCGCGAACGTAGAAGACGCCCACGCCGGGCAGTTCGCGGACCTGGTAGGTCTCCACGGTTCTTCGAGTGATGGTCCCCATGTTGCCGTTCACCCCTCTAGAGACGCTGGTGGATATGACCGGGGTGGGCGCGTATTGTTGGACCCGCGTCGTCTCGGCAACGCTTTCAAGAACCAGGGAAAGGTCGGCACGCTTCTTGCCGGCATCGAAGGTCAGTTCCCGTAACTGCATGCCGAGCAGGTAATGCCCGGCGTCCGCTTCGTAGTACTCAAACTGGAGCAGCCGACCGCTGAGTAGGGCGCCTTGGCGCGCGACGATACCGGGACTGATCTCGACATCGCGGGTGAGTTCGGCTTCGACTAGCGTTCCGACGCGAGCGGTCTCGGAATCGATTGCGGTCGTCAGCCGGACCGGCAGACGCAGGCCCTCGGGAAGGTCTATCTGTTGCACTTCCTCTACCCTTTCGGCGTAAAAGGTCTCGGGCGTGGATGTGTCGAACGACAATGTGGAAGAGCCGACGAAGGACCGGCAATCGGAGTATTCCGTCTCGCTGATGCTTTCGACTCCGGTGCTGAGCATCATGCTGAGCCGCGACCGCAGGGGAACGATGAAGGGCTGGGAGTCGAGTTGCAGCGTCTGGTAGTCGATCTGGGTCGTGACGTCGTCGATGCCGACGTCGGTTGGAATGTCGGTCGCTCGAACGGTAAGCCGCCGCAATTCGTCCGTGTCGGTCGCAGCCCAAAACGAACCGAAGTAAGGTATCTCGGTTGTCTTGCCTTGGTTGGAGATACTGTAGCCGCTGCGAAATAGATCCACCTCGTAGTCGTATCGCCGAACGGGCTGGCCGTCGATGACCTCCTCGCCGACGTATTTGGTGAGTGCGCCGCCGTTAACGAAGACACTCCGCGCATGGCCGACGAAGGAGCCGTTGGAGACGGTGCCATGGCCGATCATGCTGGCCAGCGGACGATCCTCAAAGCGCTTGCTGTCGGGGAATGCGTAGAGTTCCTTGCGGCCGATGATGGCCACCTCAAGAGCGACAACGTCGGCTACGTCCAAGGGAATGTCGACGTTGAACAGCTCAACTTCGCTGCCCCCTCGTTGCTCGCTCCGCAAACCAGCTCCTCCGTCGTGCTTCCGCATCTTCTCAAGCTTCTTCGCGATCTTCTCGCGGGCCTCGACGCCTAGGTGGGCGCGGCGAATCTCCATGCGGCAGGTGTAGTTGGGCAGCTCCTCCAGGCTGACGCGCATCCGGTTCTGAATGCCGATGAGGTGACGAACCTCCTCCTTTAGATAAGGAGAGGGAGGCGGAGTCTGGGCGAGGACAGGAGCGAGCAGCAGACAGGCATACATCGCGGCGCCAAAGGCGAGCAGGCGGGGATAGCGGTTTGGTCGATGCGGCATGATAGCCCCGCGGCGCTCTTATGTTATCCCCGCCAAGGGTTGAGGGAAAGTTTTGGAGACTCCTCATATGTGTTTGGGGTTCGCAGGCTGAGGGAGGGCTAGGCCCCCTGAAGGGGGCCGGAGAGGGTGGCGGTCGGTCGGCCGCCGCCTCTCCCTACATTTCAAGACGCCAGTAACATTCCGGCTGAGCGGGGTATCTAGTCTACGCAAGCGCGCGCTGCTGCTTCGGAGAGTACGTAGCGCCCGCAGTCACGCGGGGAGGATTCATACGATGGCTGCTGCCACGCATCCGGGACTTCGACAAGGATAACTGGCCGGATTTCGCAGACCGAACTTGGGGCGCGACGATTCACAAGCACTATAACGCCACCCCTTACTGGACGTAGTCCGGCGGCTCGGTTTTCGCGAGGAGGGCGGCTGTTGGATGGGAAATGGCCGCCCTCAATTTTTGAGACTGGAGGAAATCAACATGAGCATACTTTTAATCATTCTCGTTCTGGTGCTGATTGGTGTTGTGCCGGCCTGGCCGCACAGCCGCGGTTGGGGCTACGGACCGAGCGGCATTCTTGGCGTGATCCTGGTGGTCTTCCTGGTGATGGCTCTGATGGGCCGGGTCTGACGAGTAGCTCACGGTCACGGATCTTTGCCATACAACGTGACGTCGACATCAAGCTGGGCACCCAGTCTCTGGATGAACTCTATATCGGCTCGATCAAGATGGATCGGAGGGACGGACCGCGCAAGCATGTAGAGGCCGATCTCCACCCGCTCAGTTTCGGCCAAAGCCCGAATCGCACCCACGAAGGGGCCGATGCGTGTCTTGACTTCGTGGCGGGTAAGCCCCCTGAAGGGGGCTGGAGAGGGCGGCGACCCGCGGTCACCAGGCCTAAAGGCCTGGCCTAACCATGAGCCCCGTGAACGGGGCTGAAAAGGCGCTGGGGTAAGGGTTCCGGTGGGTGATCGTCGGTCCCTCTTCTCGCGGCACTTCAAGCACCGCCGATCTCTCGAAAGGCCTCTTCGATCTGGGCGAGCACCGCGTCAACATCCTGGAGATCGCCGCTAGATAGTCCCAAGGGCCGTTCGTTCCGTACGCGTTTGAGGGATAACTGAACCTCGTGCAAGAACTCTGATGGCGAGCCCCTCGCGAGACGGCTGGCATACGTGACCGTCTCGGCCAGTCCCGAATGACCGCATCTTTCCAGAGTCGCAGTGAGTTGGGCTAAATACTCGGAGAGTTCCGCGTTGTCACGCAATGCTTGTGGATCCATCTCAGACCGAAGGGGCCAGCTTCCTTATTCACTTTCCATTTGAGTCAGTACAAGTGGCGAAGCGTTAGCTGTTAGCGCACGGAGAAGCGGTACTCCGTGGTTGAGTGATACGTTTCGCCGGGGCGGAGGACTGTCGACGGGAACTCCGGTTGGTTGGGGGAGTCGGGGTAGTGTTGGGTTTCGAAGCAGAAGCCGGCGCGTCGGTTGTAGACGGTTCCGTTCTTGCCGATGTACGTGCCGTCTAGGAAATTGCCGGTGTAGAACTGTACGCCGGGCTGGGTGGTCCAGACTTCCATGACGCGGCCGGTGGTGGCCTCGTGGACGCGGGCTGCTAATTCAAGACCGTCCTTGGTGCGACGGCTGATGATGTAGTTGTGGTCGTAGCCGCCGCCGTTCTTTATCTGCTCGTCTTGCTGGTTGATGCGTGAGCCCATCTGCATGGGCTGGCGGAAGTCGAAGGGCGTGCCGGAGACGGGCGCGGCTTCTCCGGTGGGGATCAGCGTCGGGTCGATGGGCGAGTAGTGGTCGGCGAAGATTTGCAACTCGGTGGCGAGAATGTCGGTCTTGCCGTCATCTTTCAAATTGAAATACGAGTGGTTGGTGAGGTTGATGACGGTGGGCGCGTCGGTGTTGGCCGTGTACTCCAGACGCAGGGCGTTCTGGTCGGTCCAGGTGTAGCGCACGCGCGTCGTGAGGGTACCGGGGTAACCTTCTTCGCCGTCTTCGCTGACGTAGGTGAGCGCGACGCCCGGACCGTCGGGGCCGTCGAAGGCTACGGCTGCCCAGACGCGGGAGTCAAAGCCGCGGAGGCCGCCGTGCAGAGCGTTCTCCCCGTTGTTGACGGCGAGCGTATAGGTGCGGCCGTCGAGCGGGAAGCGTCCCTTGGCGATGCGGTTGCCGTAGCGGCCGATGAGCGCGCCGAGGTATGTCGTCTTGCTGGCGTAGCCTTCGAGCGAGTCGAAGCCGAGGACGACGTCGGAAAGCTTGCCGGACTTGTCGGGGACGGTGAGCGAGACGATGACGCCGCCGTAGGTAGCGATGCGAGCCTGTCCGCCGGAGGCGTTGGTAAGCGTGTAGAGCTCGACGTGTTCGCCAGAGGGCGTTTTGCCCCAGGGTTCGACTGTGACGCCCTTTTGGGCGAAGAGCGGAGTGATGAAAAGGAGCAGGGTTAAAACAAATCGCATCGCTTGGAGATTGTAATACAGCCGGGGCGGGTCGAACTTACGGGCGAGAAAGAGTACAATCACGTCGCACGTGAGATGAGGTGATTCGGGTGAAGGCGCTTCGCATTGCGATGGTTCTGTTTTTGGCTGCGTTTCCGGTTTGGGCGCAGCACGAAGAGGTTGAAAATCCTCGCCAGTCGCCGGAGGACGTGGCGGTGGGAGCGAAGATTTTCCGCTCACACTGCGCCGTTTGTCACGGCCTGGGAGGCGTGGGCGACAGGGCCCCGAATCTGACGACGGGGCATTTCCGGCATGCGACGAGCGACGGCGCGCTGCACGAGGTGATTTCAAAAGGCATTCCGGGGACGGAGATGCCGGGCGTGTACTTCAACGGCGCCGAGGTTTGGCAACTGGTGGCCTATGTGCGCTCGCTGAGCGGGGGCGCGGAGACGATCACCGGCGACGCGGCCGCGGGCCAGAAGATTTTCGCGTCGAAAGGCTGCGTTGGTTGCCACCGGGTGAACAACGAAGGCGGGCGTTCGGGGCCGGATCTGAGTCTGATCGGCGGGGCGCGGTCGCTGGCGCACTTGCGGGCGGCGGTGGTGAACCCTGATGAGAAGGTGTTGCCGAATCAGTGGCGTGTCGAGGCGACGACGAAAAGCGGTGCGAAGGTCAGCGGACGATTGCTGAACGAGGACACGTACACGTTCCAGTTGGTCGACGCACGCCAGGGATTGAAGTCCGTGGCGAAGGCGGATCTGGCCAGCTACGAGATCGTCAAGAAGTCGGCGATGCCCTCGTACCAGAGTTCGATCGCCGGCAAGGATTTGGACGATTTGTTGGCCTACTTGGCCTCGCTGCGATGAGGGAGTCGGGAGCCATGAGATACACGATGCGATTTGCGGCGGGGTTCTTGTTTGCGGCGACGTTGACGGCGCAAGTGACGTCCGAGCGTTTGCTGAACGCGGCGAAAGAGCCGGGCAACTGGCTGACCTATTCGGGTACATACCAGAGCCAGCGCTACAGCACGTTGGACCAGATCACGCCCCAGAACGCGGGGAAGTTGAAGCTGAGTTGGGTATTCCAGGCGAATTCGTTGCAGAAGTTCGAGGCCACGCCCTTAGTCGTGGACGGCGTGATGTACCTGACGCAAGCGCCGAATGACGTGGTGGCATTGGACGCCAAGACCGGCAGGACGTTTTGGACCTATAACCATCTGCTGCCGGAGACGATCAATGTCTGCTGCGGCGCGGTGAACAGGGGCTTGGCGATTCTGGGCGATCAATTGTTCATGGGCACGGTGGACGGCTATTTGTTGGCGCTGGACGCGGCGACCGGAGCCGTGAATTGGAAGACGAAGGTCGTTGAGTACAAGAACGGCTACTCGCTGACGGTGGCGCCGCTGATCGTCAAAGACAAAGTGATCATCGGCACGGCGGGCGGCGAGTACGGCATTCGCGGATTTCTGGACGCTTACGACGTGAAGACGGGCGAGCGGGCCTGGCGGTTCTATACCGTGCCGGGGCCGGGCGAGCCGGGTCACGAAACGTGGGCCGGCGACTCGTGGATGACCGGCGGAGGCTCCGCCTGGGTGACGGGTTCGTACGATCCGGAGCTGAACTTGATTTATTGGGGCATCGGCAATCCGGCGCCGGATTGGAACGGCGACGTACGCGAGGGCGACAACCTGTATACGGATTCAGCGGTCGCGCTCGATGCGGATACGGGCAAGTTGAAATGGTATTTCCAGTTCACGCCGCATGACGAATGGGATTGGGATTCGGTGCAGGTTCCCGTGCTGGCGGACCGCGAGTTTCAGGGCCGTATGCGCAAGGTGATTCTGTGGGGCAACCGCAACGGACACTTCTACGTGCTGGACCGGGCGACGGGCGAGTACCTGTTAGGCAAGGCGTTTGTGCACCAGACGTGGAACGACGGGCTCGACGAAAGGGGTAGGCCCAAGACCCGCAAAGATGCGGCGCCTTCGACGGAGGGCACGAAGGTGTATCCGGGCGTACAGGGCGGCACGAACTGGTATTCGCCTTCCTACAACCCGACGACGGGATTATTCTATCTGTCGGTGTGGGAATACGCGAGCACGTTTCACAAGAACCCGCCGACGTACGCGGAAGGGAACCGCTTCCTAGGCAGCGTGCCGCGGCGCGTGGAAGGCGAGCCCGGGTATGGAGCGATCCGCGCGCTGGACCCGGAGACGGGCGAGATGGAGTGGGAGTTCCGCATGGTGGAGATCACCAATAGCGGCCTGCTGTCGACATCGACGGGCGTGCTGTTTTCGGGCAGCAATGAGGGGCACTTCTTGGCGCTGGACGCCCGCAACGGGGAAGAGCTGTGGCGCACGAACTTGGGCGGCAGGGCTTACGCTTCGCCGATCACCTATACGGTCGACGGCAAACAGCAGGTTTCGATTGCCGCCGGAAACGCGCTCTATACGTTTGTGCTGGGCGAGTAGCTCGGACTATAGCCAGGGCGCTAGGCGGCCGATAAGAGCGGCGGGGGATTGCTTATGGACCCCGTGAATCCAGTACGTCTGGCCCGGATCTACGAGGACGTGGACTGGGTGGAGAAGTCGCGGCGCGTGCGCCGCGGTCAGAAGAAGCAGGACGAATACTGGCCGTCGAAACGGCCTCAAGGAGGGGCCTCGGACGAGGAGTCTGACCAGGATACCTTCGAGCCCTCAGAACCCCAGGAGTGAACTCAAACCGCGGCCTTCCGTATGCTAAGGTCACAGCTGTCGGCAGGGAAGGAGAACGCGTTGAGAAAGCTTGGGAAAGTCGCTGTTTTGGGCGCTGGGACGATGGGTTCCCGGATCGCCGCTCACTTTGCGAATGCCGGTGTGGATTGTCTGTTGATGGACATTCCCGCGCCGGGGGGCGAGACGCCGCAGGCGCGTAACGCGATCGTCGAAAAGGCGCTGAAAGGACTGGCTAAATCGAGGCCGCCGGCGTTTTTCACCGAGGCGGCGGCCAAACACCTGCGCGTCGGCAACTTCCAGGATGATCTCGACCGCGTTCGCGACGCGGAATGGATTATCGAAGTCGTCGTCGAGAAGTTCGACGTCAAGCGCCAACTGCTGGAGCAAGTCGACCGATTGCGGCAACCAGGCTCGCTGGTCAGTTCGAATACTTCGGGGTTGCCGATCGGTAAGTTGGCTGAAGGGTTATCGGATGATTTCCGCAAGCATTGGTTGGGGACGCACTTCTTCAATCCGCCGCGACACATGCGGCTGGTGGAGTTGATTCCGACGCCGGAAACGGCCCCGGAAGTGACGGCTTGGGCGCAGGATTTTTGCGATAAGCGGCTGGGCAAGGCGGTCGTCTTCGCTAACGATCGTCCGAACTTCATTGCCAACCGGATCTTTCTGTTCTCGGTGATGCACACGCTCAAGACGATGCGTGAGCAAGGCTTGACGGTGGAAGAAGTGGATGCGCTGACCGGGCCGCTGGTGGGACGTCCGCGGATGGCGACGTTCCGGCTGGCGGACTTCACGGGCGTCGACATTTGCTTGCATGTGGCCAGCAATCTGTATGAGTTGGTGCCGGAGGACGAGCGGCGCGACGTGTACGTTCCGCCGGAGTTCTTGAAGCACATGGTGGAGCAGGGCATCGTCGGCGATAAAGCGGGCCAGGGCTTCTACAAGAAGGACTACAAGGCGCCGGGCGGACGGCTGGTGATCGATCTCGACACGCTGGAATATCGCGAGATGAAGACGCCGGAATGGGAGTCGGTCTCGGCGGCGAAACGGTTGCCGACGGTGGTCGATCGGGTTAAGGCGATGATCGGCGCGGACGACGCGGCGGGGCGCTTCATCTGGACGACGTTGAGCGAGTTGTTCCTCTACGCGGCGAATCGCATACCGGAAGTCTGCGACGACATCGTTTCGATTGATCGCACGATGACGGCCGGTTTCAACTGGGAACGCGGCATCTTCGAAATTTGGAACGGACTCGGGGTTCGCGAGACGACGGAGCGGATGACCAAGGATGGCAAGGAGTTGCCGCCGCTGGTCGAGAAGGTGCTGGCTTCGCCGTCGCAGGCCTTCTACGGCAGCGGCAATGGGCAGCCGACGTTCTTCGATCTGGCGTCGGGCGGTCAGAAGACGATTCCGGCGCAGCCGGGCGTCATCGACTTGCGCCGCGTGCGGGGCGCGTCGAAGCCGGTCGAAGCGAACGCGGGCGCCAGTCTTTGGGATATCGGCGACGGCGCGGCGCTGTTGGAATTTCATTCGAAGGCGAACGCGCTCGATCAGAACGTTTTCGAGATGCTGGCGCGATCGGTTGAGGTCGTCGAGGAGCGTTTCGATGCGCTGGTGATCGGCAATCAAGGTGAGAATTTTTGCGTTGGCGCCAATCTGCAGATGATCTTGGGCTTGGCCATGACCAAGAACTGGGAGGAGATGGGCCAACAGATCGGTCTGTTGCAAAAATTGGTGCGCGCACTGCGGGCGTCGAGCAAGCCGGTCGTCGCAGCGATCCACTCGCGGACCTTGGGCGGCGGCTGCGAGGTCGCCTTGCATTGCGATCAGGTGCAGGCTGCAGCGGAGACTTACATCGGGCTGGTGGAAGTGGGCGCCGGTTTGATTCCAGCCGCGGGCGGTTGCACGGAGACCTTGCGGCGCTACACAAATCCGCTCGGCGCGGACGGCGACCTGGAAGGAGCGACGCGCTCGGTATTTGAAATGATCGGCACGGCGAAGGTGTCGAACAGCGGCCCCGAGGCGAGGGAAATGCGCTATCTGACCGAAGCGGACGGAATCACGATGAACCTCGACCGACTGCTGGCCGATGCCAAGCAGGCGGCTTTAGGATTGGCGACGGCCGGCTATGAGCCGTTTGAAGAGAGCGAAGTGTTGGTTGGCGGCAAGGGCGTGAAGGCTGCGATGGAGTTGGGCGTGTGGATGATGAAGCAGGGCGGCTATGCCTCGGATCACGACGTGTTGATCGGCAAGAAGTTGGCGCATGTATTGGCCGGCGGCGATCTGAGTGCGCCGTCGATGGTTTCGGTGGACTATATGTTGGGCCTGGAGTTGGAAGCGTTCTTGAGCTTGTGCGGCGAGGAAAAGACGCAGCAGCGCATCGAGAGCTTGCTGAAGACGGGGCGGCCTCTGAGGAATTAGTCGCATGGAGACGAAGGCCAAGAGCGACAGTACCTCCCGGGGCATTGTCGATGTGGCGGTACTCGACGATGACCAGGACTTCCTGCATTACATGGAGGACTTCTTAGTCGACGAGGGGATCTATCGCGTTCGCACCTATACGAACCCGGACGACCTGCTGGGCGCGGAGCGGCCCGAAGTCATTCTGCTCGACATGAAGATGGGCCCATTCAGCGGGGCCGTCGAATTGGAGCGCATTCAGGATGCTTGGCCGGGCGTTTGTGTGGTGATCGTGACGGGCTATCCGTCGCTGGAAGACATGCGCACGACGTTTAAGCGGCAGGTCTTCGACTATCTGGCGAAGCCATTTTCGTTGGTGCAACTCAGGCAGACGCTGGCTAACGCGATTGAGACCTACGGCTTGGGCAAGAGCGCCCAGGAGCGTTTAAGAGACAGCTTAGGCAGGCAGATCAAGATCCTTCGCGTGGAACGAGGCTGGTCGCTCAAGGAAATGGCGGCGCAGACCGGGATCAGCGTTTCGCAGCTGAGTTCGATCGAGCGCGGCGCTCATATGCCGAGCATCGACAGTTTGCTGCATCTGTGCGAATCCCTCGGGACGAAGCCGTCGACCTTGCTCGCGGCTATTGAGTTCTAGGGCCAAACGCGATCAAGCGACGCGGCGAGCCGCACGGCCGCCTTGGCCAATTGTTCTTCGGCGGCTGATCTTGCTGTGGCCACATACTCGTCATCGAGCCGGCGGGGTGTGCCGGTAGGCAAGGAGCCGTAGGCGACGCGAACAGTGACCAGGTGGGTATCCCACGTCCAATCTTTCAATGTGCCGGTTTGCCACTGGCGCAGTTTGCTCTGGGTGATGCGGCGGCGGATGCGATCGGCGAGTTCGTCTACGGAGACAGCTTCAAAAAGGTGCTCGTCCCAGAACTTGCTGAGCGGCATCTCGACGCCTTCGTAGACGACCAGCGGATCGCTCATGCCTTCACTAGGCGGATAGCCGACGTTGAGCGGCTGATGCAGATCTCCGGCTAGATGCACGAGAAACTTGAGGTAGTCCGCGACATCGGAGCGCGGCTTGTGTGCTAAGCGCACGATGCCTTCGGCCTCGCGAAGTTTGACCGTAATGCAATCGCCGAGGGGACAATCCCGCTTGAGATCGACTCCGGTGGCGTCGGGCGGCAGGGTGATAGAGTGCCAGGCCTCGGTCTCGGGCCGCTCTTGGAAGAGCGATTGGGCCCAGTAGGATATGTCCTCCAGCGTCTGTCCGCTGGGAACGTAATACTGATAGCGCTTCAAGGCGTTGGCGGATAGATGCTCTTCAGCGACCCGAGCGATGGCGCGATGAGCCGTCTCATCCCAGGCGAGGGCAGAGCCGGGGAGCAGGAACGACAGGACGGCGACGAGGCCGAGCAGGGCTCGCAAGGGCATAACATTTACGATACTAGGCGGAGCGGCGACGGCGCCGACCGTCCGCTGAAGGGGTACCCGGAAAATGACCGCAGCAGAACTCGCCCAGTTGCTCGAAGCCCAGGTCGAAGGCGACGGCGCCGTCGTCCTCAGCGGCGGCGCCACGCTCGACGCCGCCGGCCCCATGGACCTGGCGTTCGTCGATTCGCGGGAGGCGATGGCGGAGATCGGCGCAACCAGAGCAGGGTGTCTGTTGATGCGGACGGATGTTGAGACTCCCGCAGGTAAAACCGTAATCCGAGTGAAGAAACCCCGGAATGCGTTCGCGAAAGCGATGCGGGCTTTGTTGCCGGATGTGCGGCCCTCGGCGGGGATTCACCCGACGGCGACGGTTGCCGAGTCGGCCGTTGTCGGCGAAGGCGTCTCGATTGGGCCGCACGTGGTGATTGAAGAGCGCGTACGGATTGGCGCGGGGGCGGTGATCCAGGCGGGAAGCTATGTAGGGCGCGACTCGATCGTGGGAGACGGCTGCCGGATTTCCGCCAATGTGACGGTGTACGCGGGCGTTGAGATCGGAGCCAGGACGATTTTGCACTCGGGCTGCGTGATCGGCGCGGACGGCTTTGGGTTCGTCTTGGAGAATGGCCGTTACGAGAAGTTCCCGCAGATAGGCGGCGTCAAGATCGGCACGGATGTCGAAATTGGGGCCAACGCCTGTGTGGATCGCGGAGCGCTGGGCGATACGGTGATCGGCGACGGCTCGAAGATCGACAACTTGGTGCACATCGGGCACAACTGCCAAATCGGCAAGCACGTGGTGATGGCCGCGCAGTGTGGATTGTCGGGTGGAGTGCGCATGGACGACTACGTGGTTGCCGGGGGCCAGGCCGGGCTAGGGGAGAAGGCGCACATCGGCGCGCAAGCCGTGCTGGGCGGCCAATGCGGCGTCCTGCCCAACAAGACCGTCGAGGGCGGCAAAGCTTATTGGGGCACACCGGCCCGTCCGCATCGCGAGTACTTGAAGAAATTGGCGATGATCGACAAGTTGCCGGAGATTCTGACGGAATTGACGGAGTTAAGAGCGCTAGTGACGGAACCCGAACGATGAAGATCGTCGTCGTGGGCGGCCAGAGCCGCAATGTGGGCAAGACGTCGCTGGTCTGCGGAGTGATCGCCGGATTGCCCGAGCGCAACTGGACGGCGGTGAAGATTACGCAGTTCGGCCACGGATTCTGCGCTAGGGATGGGAAGGCTTGCGATTGCGCGACGGGGAGCCCGGAGCATCCCTATGCGCTGGCGCGTGAGCTGAACGCGGAGGGGCAAACCGATACGGCGAGGATGCTGCGGGCCGGGGCGCGGGAGGTCTACTGGCTGCGCGTGCTCGAAGGGCGCTTGCAAGACGCGTTGCCGTTGGCGTCGGGACGTTGGGGTGCGGACTCGAATGTGTTGATCGAGTCGAACAGCGTGCTCGATCATCTTGAGGCCGACGTATATCTGCCGGTTATCGACGCGTCGGTCGCGGACTACAAGCCGAGTGCGTTGCGCTTGTTGCCGCGCGCCGACGCGCTGGCCGTTGTCGGCGGCGAACTCGATGAGCGGGTGCGGTACGGCGTGGCGCGACGCTTCCACATCGCACCGCCCGAGTATTGCTCGCCGGAAATCGTGGAGTTCGTGCGGGATCGTTTGGCAGGCTAGCCGCCGGCAACGATACGCTTGTGCACCGCGTCGGCCAGGACGAGGTCCTGAGCGGCGAGGCCTTGCGATTCGAACAGAGTGATCTGATCGTCTGATTCGCGACCGGCGCGGCGACCGGCGACGATTTCGCCGAGTTCGACGGCGCGTTCCCAGAAGAAACACTCTTCGTCGGCTGCTTGCACGAGGTCTCCGGCTTCGGAGCGCGCTTGGTCGAGCGTGTCCACGGCGAGAATCTGTGAGAGCTGGACGGCCAAGGTGTCGAGTTCGCGACGCTTGATGTGGTTGCTGCCAGCGGCGTTGATGTGGGTTCCGGGGCTGAGCCACTTCCCTTTGAGGACGGGGTCGCGGGACTTGGTGATGGTGGTGACGATGTCGGCGCCCTTGACGGCGACTTCCGCCGACTTCACGGAACGGACGTTGAGGCCGAGCCGCTCGGACATCGTCGCGGCGAACTTCTCGCGGTGCTCTTTGGTTGGGCTGTAGACGCGGACTTCGCTAAGGGCGCGAACTTGGGCGATGGCGGCCAGTTGGGATTCGGCTTGCCAGCCGGAACCGAGCAGACCCATCACGGTCGCGTTCTGGCGGGCCATGTACTTGGTGGCGACAGCCGATGCCGCGCCGGTGCGGATCTGGCCCAGGGTGTCGGCTTCGATGGTGGCCAGGATCGTGGCGTGGTCAGAATCGAAGAGCGTCACGAGGAATGTCGCGCCTTGCTCGGGGTGGGTGACATAGAGTTTGGAAACGAAGCGACGGGTGAGATGAGAGCCCGCTTCCATGGCGTGGAGAAAGGCGCCGCCCTCGAGGCGAATGCGGCGTCGAGGGTGGTTGACCATCTGGCCTTGGCCTAGACGGAGGAAGGCTTCCTCGACGAGGCCGACAGCGTCTTGGATCGAGACAGCGGCTTTCACCTGATCTTCGGTGATATGCACCATGTTCATCATTTTTTCATAGGCTGGGCGCCGTGGCGTCATTATGGACCTTTCGGCGGTCAG
This sequence comes from uncultured Acidobacteriota bacterium, assembly GCA_963805925.1. GTDB lineage: Bacteria > Acidobacteriota > Terriglobia > Bryobacterales > UBA6623 > CAMPKL01. Next base: position 265,687 of record CAWDWB010000004.1, on the reverse strand, counting down.
AAAGTCTTTTGGGAGTCCAATAGGATGGTCACCGGGCCCTCGTTGACGAGTTCGACATCCATCATGGCTTGGAATACGCCGGTTTGGACCGCGAGGCCTTGTTGACGGAGCAGGTCGCAATACCGCTCGTAGAGATGCTCGGCGTCGGCGGGCGGCGCCGCGGCGTCGAAGCTGGGGCGCAGACCGCGGCGGATGTCGCCGTAAAGAGTGAACTGCGAGACGACCAGGACTTTGCCGCCGACATCCTTGAGGGATAAGCTCATCTTGCCAACGTCGTCTTCGAAGATGCGCAGGCCGCCGGTTTTGCCGGCCAGGTAGGCGGCGTCGTTTTCGGTATCACCTTTGCCGACGCCGAGCAGCACGACTAGGCCCTGGCCGATCTCGCCACGCACGACGCCGTCGACGGTCACGCTGGCGCGGCTGACGCGTTGGATTACGGCACGCAAAGGGCTAGTTCCTATCGGCCATGCGGATGACCGGCGCCAAGAGGTTGTCAACCGGAGCGAAGTCGTCGGTGAGGACGAGCCCCTGGGATCTTTCTTTCAAAACGGCGATACGGTCGTCAGTCAACATGATGCGACCCAACTCTTCGTAGGAACTCGACGATTCGTTGAGAGGTTTTAGCGAACCCAGTACGACAAAAGTGTCGCGATCATCGGCATCGCTCGGTCCTCCAGGCACCGCCGAGAAGACGTAGACATGCGGAAAAGTCTGCTCCAGCGTATTGATCATGGCGCCGACGAAACGTCCCGAGCGATAGACGTCGATGACGTTGGCGAGCAGCATGCCGTTCTCGCTCATGAGGCGGCGCGCTTTTTCGTTGAACTCATGCGTGGTCAAGTGGAACGGAGGCGAGTAGTGGTTGAAAGCGTCCCCGTAGATGAGATCGAACCTGCCGACATCCTCGCCGGCGTCGCGGCGAGCTAGAAGATCGTCGATGTGGTTGCGGGCGTCTAGGTTATAGATCGCCATCATCGGGTTGGGCGTCAGGCCGAATGTCTCGAAAGCGGCGCGGGTGACTTCGGGGTCGATCTCGGCTACCTCGGCGTAGGCGCCGGGGAAGTGACGGAGGAGCCAGCTGGGAAAGACGAATCCGCCGCCGCCGAGGAAGAGAGCGCGAGGATTTCTGCCGGAGGGGAACGACTCTACGTTGGCTCGGGTGATGTCGGCGTAAATATCCTCGTAGTCGTAGCGCAGGTCGTCCAGGTCGTTGAAGTTGACGTAGGAGTGGATCAAGAAGTCGAGCGTCATGGAGCGAACGCCGGGTTCGGTGCGTTCTTCTTCGACGCGAATATAGGAGTAGTTGGACTCTTCTGCGAAATAGACTCGGCTGTTCTCGCCCTGGCGAAATCCGAGACGGATCCCGAGCGTATGCGCCCAAGCCCAGGGGCCCGCAGTAGCCAATAGGCACGCGCCGAGGATTCCTCCCCAGATATAGGGCGCTAAGCTTTTAGAGCCGAAGTAGAGAGCGCCGGCAAACAAGATGCAGGACACGGAGAGCAGGACGGCCACCGTTCCCATCCGGGCGATCAGAACATAGCCCGTCAAGAAGGTGCCGACGATGCTGCCCACCGCGCCCCACGAGTAAACGCTGCCGACGGTGCGTCCGGTGTGCTCCCCGATCTCCAGCGCCATGGTTGCCGCCACGGGGCTTATGGCTCCGAGAACGGCCGCTGGGGCAAAGAAGACGAAGAATACGTGCAAAGCAATGCGGAACGCCCAGTCTTGTTCGCGGAGCATCATGGACGCCCCGATGCGGTCGTTCAGGACGGGGACGGTGAGGCAGGCCGCCGAGGAGAGCAAGAAGAGCGCCGCCAGAGCTTCGCGTGGGCGATAGCGATCGGCCATGAGTCCGCCGACGTAATTGCCGACGGCGATACCGGCTAGGACGATGCCGATGACGGAGGTCCAGGTATAGAGCGAGTTGCCGACGTAGCGTGCGATGAGGCGGCCTGCCACCAATTCGACCACCATGATGCAGAGACTTGAGACGAAGACGGTGAGATTCGGCGTGAGCCAATGGTAGTGCGGGGCGGTATCCGCAGGAGCAGGAGGGAGGATATCAGTCATGCTGACCTGACGCTCAAGCAATTGCCTAGTAGCGGCGACGACGGCGCCGGGAAGGTTGCATCAAGACACATCCTAGACCATCTAGAGCTTGTCCTCGGCCGAATCTTCTAGAAGTAGTGATCCAGGAGCGCGAAGATTCCGGGGATGACGTAGAACAAGATGATGACGTAGGCGATTGCCCACTTGCGCGACTCGGCGGCGACGCCGGCCAGACGCTCGGCTGCTCGGATAGGGATCATGCGCAGCGCGCGGATGGGGTAGAAGATCAGCGTGCCGGCTAGGTTGAAGAGCACGTGGACGACGGCGATGGTGACGCCCGCTCCGGCGTTGGCGCCGGAAGTAGCCAGCGATGCCAGCATGGCCGTGAGGGTGGTGCCGAGGTTGGCCCCAAGAGTTACGGGGAAGGCTTGTTCGACGGTGATGACGCCGGCGCCGCCCAGCGGGACCAGCAGCGACGTGGTGATCGAACTGGACTGAACGGCCATGGTGATCAGCATCCCGAGGGCGATGGAGAAAAGTCCGTGTCGACCCAGGGCGGCCTGAATCATGGAGTGCGCCTTGCCGGTCATCGCGGTGCGGAGCGTCCGCACGAGCATCGCCAAGGCGTAGAAGATCATCAACGCGCTGATGATGATCAGCACGGAACCTTGCGCGACCGGCGAGGTGAACAGGCCTTCGGCGAGGGTTTCGGCCGGGACCATGACGAGGCCCAGGAGACCTTTCAATGGACTGGTGTAGGTGACGCCGCCTGCGGGGCCCACGGCCGCGGCGATGTGCTCGGCGGTATGTTGCAGGAAGCCGGTGGCGATCTCCAGGGGAAGCAAAACGGCTACGGAAAGAAAGTTAAAGAAGTCGTGGCAGGTGGCAACGCCAAAGGCTCGTTTGAACTCGTCCTTGCGACCGATGTGGGCCAACGACACCAAGGTGTTGGTGACGGTCGTGCCGATGTTGGCGCCCATGATCATGGGCACGGCGTTGGCCAAGGGCAGTGGGTTGTCGGGAGCAGCCACGAGGCCGACGACCATCGACGTGGTCACTGAGGAACTCTGCATGACGGTCGTGGCCAGCAGCCCAACCATCAAGGCCATCAGCGGATTGGAGGTGGCGGCAAAGAAGCCCTCCAGGATGTCTCGCCCCAGCAGCTTGAAGCCGTCTCCTATGCCGCCGACGCCGCCGAGGAAGATCAATAGCAATACGCCGACGGTAATTGCGGTCCGTAGGGTATGCAGACCGCCGGAGGATGCAGAGTTTTGAGCGGATGCACTCATGGCTGCGGCGCCTCGCGGCGTGGTGACGGGTTGGGGTGCTGCATCGGGAGCCTGCGGCCGGTTTCAAATGGTCTCTAGAATTTGGATCGGACGCAAGTCCGAGGCGCAGTTCGGCATCGAGTCGCAATCGGTGAGGTCGGACTCCGGGTCGATGAAGCGGCGGTCCAGCAGCCGGCTGGGCTCGATTCTGCCCATTGCAGAGAGCAGATTCTCCATGACGTGGGGGTTGTTCTGCCTGGTCGTTTGCAGAAAGTTGCGCAGCGATTCGCGGACGGTGCCGGTCTTAAAAGAGCAGACGCAGGGCGTGATCTCGATCCCTTGCTCCTCGGCATAACCTGCGGTGATCTCTTCGGAGACGTACACCAGCGGACGAATCAGCCGGAACTGGCCCGATCTGGACTGGGCGACTGGGGGCAACGCGGCAAGCCTGCCGGTGTAAAGCGCATTGCGCAACAGCGATTCGCAGAGATCGTCGGCTGTGTGGCCGAGAGCGATGACGTTGGCTCCCAACTGTTTGGCGACGTCGTAGACGGCACGTCGGCGATAGCGGCTGCAGGCGTCGCAGCCGTGGCCGGGTTGTTCGTCAATGAGGTCGAAAGACGCTTGGTCGCGATAGTAGGTCCAGCGGATACCGATCTGGTCCATGTACTCGCCCAAGGGTTCGATGGGTCGTACGAATTTCCCTTGCTCGATCGTGAAGGCCTGTAGGTCGAAGGAAACAGGGGCGCGCTTCTGGAGCGTCTGAAGGGCGCCGAGGAGAGCCAAGGAGTCCTTTCCGCCGGAAACGCCGACGGCAATGCTGTCCCCGGCGCGGATCATGTCAAATTCATGAACCGCCCGTCCGACTTTGCGAATGAGCTGCTTTTGGAATGCCATTTCGGCTGGGCGCCGCCCGCTAGGCAGAGCACCATTATAGCTGCCGCGATGTGACAAAAAGGAAACGACGCCGCCCGGTTGGGGCGGCGTCGTGGAGGTGGGGTAGTTTCGGGTTGTTGGTTAGTCAGCCTGTACGGTGATCGATTCGGACAGGGTGAAGTTGAGGACGCTCTCAGCGGGGATGACCGCCGGGTCGCCGTGGGTGCCGAGGACGACTGCCGTGCCGGTGCCGGCGCCGATGCCCGCGCCCTTAGCCGCGCCGCTGCCGCCACCTGCGACGGCGCCGATGGCAGCGCCGATTCCGGCGCCGATGCCAACCTTCTGCGCATCCTTAGTCAGGGTCTTCTTGGCGGACTGCACGTACGTTCCGCTGGAGATCGGATAGGACTTGCCATTGACGACGATCTCCGTCAAAGCGACGCCGATCTGGGCGACGCCCTTGACCCGGCCGCCGTCATCGGATGAAGTCACGGTTCCAGTTACCTTCGAGCCCTTGGGGGCCACGACGACTCCGTCGACTTCAAGAGGCTCTTCCAAGCTGGCCGTGAACGTTTCGCCGGCGTTGTTGGTCTTGGTGGAGAGAGTCGAAGTGGTTCTGACAACCAGATTCTCTCCCGCCGCGAGCGTATAGGTCACCGGATCGGCCTTGAGAGATGAGAACCAGCCTTCGTCCTTCTTCGCAGCGGCGGCCGTTTGCGCCTCGGCGCCTGTAGCTGTTTCTGCGTCGGTCGTGGCGGTTTGGGAGCAGCCCACCATTCCGGCCGCCAGCGCGGCCGCAGCCACTCCGACCACGATCTTGGTTTGCCAATTAAATCCCTTCATTTTCAGTTCTCCTCAGCACTGTTGTAGGCAAGCGGCCTTCCATTCGCGATTTATGGATCCAAGTGATTGAATCTAAAGAGAATGGATTCGCCGCAACGGACGGTGCGTTGCTCAGCCGGTAGGTAAGTTTTGCTCGATAGCCGACCACTAATGGTCAGTCTGACCTAGTTAGGGCGTTTGGCGAACCTCGGCAGGTTCCTCAACCCTGGCGGGTGCGCGAGCAATCGGACGCACCCGGGGTTGGCTCTTGACCATCGCACGCATACCGCGGGGCCCTTGGCGCCGAACGAAGAAGAACATGACCAGGCCAAGCACAATGGCGATGGCCAAGGCAAGCACGGCATTGCCGATCAGGAAGGGGAAGGCGTACTCGCGGAGGTTGTTGATCAACCCTTCCACCTCAACGGTGACGTGCGTTCCGGTGATCTCGAAGCCCAACCATGCACTCAAGGAGTAGAGGATAGGGGCGGTGAGAGGATTCATGCTCACCACGGAGCCTGCCACTGCAGCTGCGCGATTCCAACCGAGGCGCCCGGCAAGAAAAAAGGCCAGCGGAGCGCCGACCATGAAGCTAGGAACGATGCCGATGAAGGCCCCGAGGGCGAGACCGAGGGCCGTACGGCTGGGGGAGGCGTTCTCGCGAAGGGCACGCAACAGGTGGAGCCGGGTCCAACGGCCCAGCCTCCCTACCCAATGCGTTTTGTTCGTGCTCATCGCCCCAGGGGTTCTAGGTCAACCCCTACACATCAACGACGCTCGCCGATGCAGGATAGTTTCGAGACTCCCCGCTTTCGATTCTAACCTGACGACCTAAGAAGGCCGGTGAGGTTATCCCATCAAAGTTCAGTTAAGAAGCGCTTAAGACCCTGAGACAGGAAAGTACGGAAGGTTTCTTCGTCCGTCGTGCGCCCGGCGAACTCGGCGATGGGTGCGCCATCCGGGCCGACGACAGCATAGAAGGGGATGGCGGCGGTTTTGTACCGTTTGAGCTGGAAGGCCTGATTGACCTCGGCGGCATCGTCGATTCCGTCGGTATAAAGTTCAACGACGACGTACTGTTCGAGCAGGTTGGCGATGTTCTCCCGCGGGAACATGTTGGTCTTCATCCACTTGCAGTTGGTGCAGGAGTAGCCCGTAAAACTAACCAGGACGTTCTTGCTTTCGGCGGCGGCCTTGGCCAGCGCTCCGGCGTAGTCGTCCTTCAGCCAGGGCGATTTGCTCTCGCCGCCGCCGGCTAGGGAGGGTCCGGAGTGCTCGGCGGAGGGAACATAGGCGTCCAGTTCGCCGAGCCTGGCGCCGAACATGCCGGGGATGAGGCTCAAAGCGAGCGCGAGCAGGGCTGCTCCGGCTGCCAGGCGCCCTAGACCGATCTTATCGGGTGCGTCCTCGTCCAGCTTCAGGAAGCCCAGCAGATAAGCTCCGGCGAGCGCGAACAAGACCGCCCAGATGGCCAGGAATCGTTCGCGCGGGAGCAGATTCCACTGGTACATCTGGTCGACATTGCTGAGGTACTTGAAGCCCGCGGCGAGGATCAAGAAGCCCATCGTAATCTTCGTCACGCCCAACCAACCGCCTGATTTGGGCAGTTTGCCCAGATAGGAGGGGAACAAAGCCAAGAAGAAGAACGGCAGAGCGAGGCCGGTCGAGAACATGAGCATGCCGAAGATCGGCCAGGCCATGCCGCCGCCCGATACAGAGCTGGCCAGCAACGCTCCGACGAACGGTCCGGTGCAGGCGAAGGAGGCCAGCGCGAAGACGAGCCCCATCATCAGCGTGGGGAAGACTCCGCTGCCTTGGGTAAAGCGGTTCAGCGAGGTCAAGGCGCCGGACGGCATCGTGATTTCAAAGGCGCCGAGTAGACTCGCCGCGAAGGCGAAGAATATCAGGGCGATGAACAGGTTCACCCAGACGTTCGATCCCAGGGTCTGCATGCCGAAAGGGCCGAGGATGATCGATACCGCGGCGCCGAGGCCCGTGAACAAAGCGATGACGCCCACGACGAACACCGTGGCCTGCATCACAGAGGCCTTCTTCTCGCCCGATTGCGTCGACATGAAGTACGACATGGTGATCGGGATCATCGGAAATACGCAGGGCGTGAAGATCGCCAGCAAACCCATGCCGAAGGCGAGGCCTGCGAAGCGGAACAGGCCCTGATCGGCGGGAGAGCCGGAGGAAGACGAGGTCTCGCCGCTCGCCGCTGGGGCCGCTATGAGGCCTTGGCGGACGAGAATTCTTTCGGGGATCGCGACCGCTTTCATCTGAGCGTAGTTCGCAGGCAGCTCTGCCGCTGCGGTTGCCGCGGCGTCGACGGGAAGAGTCGCCTCCAGGATCTTAACGGGCGTCAGGCAGACCTTGTCGTTGCAGACGCCGTAACGCATTCCCAATTTGAGCGGGATCTGGCCGCTCGCGTCGGCGGCGACGTCGACCCGCAGCAGGAAGTCGACTTGACCCACATGCCACTCGGTTTCTTTCTGGAAGGTGGCGTCGAAGTGGCGGTCAGCCGGCGGTTCGTAGCCCGTCCAGGAAGCGATGCCGGGCGCCTCAGCCAGATGGAAGGCCATGGCATTGGGAGCGCCATCCGGGTGGGTCGAGGAGTAGAGATGCCAGCCTTCGTCGACGACGGCGCGGACCCTCACGAGTGCTTGCCCGCCGGGAGCAACGGAGCCGCTGGGGACTTCAATGCTCCAGGCCACAGGTTCCTCTTGGGCCTGGATCGGGAGAACCCAACCGGCGCTCAACGTGAACGCGATCGCGTAGATGAGGGAACGCAAGAGCATTTGCAGGCCAACAGCCTCAACCTAATGTTCGCTGGGGGCGCCTCTCAGGTTACATCCCTTGCGGCAGGGATTCCATCACAGCCAGCCCGATCTGGCCGTTGAGATTCTCATCCGGGGAGGCTCGATCACCCCCGCCGAACCAGATTTTCAGGGAACCGTCGAACCAGACGGAAGGGTCGCAGACGACGGCGGCGTCCCAAGGTTGACTCCCTTCGAGGATGCCGAGGGCGGGGATTTTCTCCCAGGCAAGGCCGTCCGGCGAGCGGGCCCAGCCTAAGGCGCGATGCTCGGAGGAATCGCGGCCGACGTAAATCATCCAGTAAGCTTCCGCAGTTCGGAAGACGGCGGGCTCGCCCAGCCCTCGTTCGTCGAACTCGCCGTCTCCGCCGGGTTCGAGCAGCGGGTTGAGGTGAGATTTTTGCCAGACGACGCCATCGGAGGAGTGGGCGACGCCGAGACGCTGCACGCCGAAGCGATTCTGCCCGAGGTAATAGAGATAGTATTCTGAGCCGCAGGAGAAAACGTAGGGATCGCCGAGACCGGATTCATCCCAGGCGCCGGGCGGTCCGGATTCGAGCACAGGCCCGGCCAACTTCGTCCAAGAGACTCCGTCTGAGGAGCGGGCGAGCCCAATCCGGGTGTGATTGCGTTCACCGGCCTGATACCAGTGCAGGAATCCGGATTCGCCGTGGGCGACCGTGCCGTTGGCGGCGATGTAGTCACCTTCCCAAGTGGCGGGATCGGGTTCGAGCAGGGGATTGTTGGGGTTCTTGGTCCAGGCGAGACCATCCGGCGACGTCGCCAGACCGGTTCGCCAGGTCTCGCCGTCGAAGCCGGAGTAGAAGTTGAAGTATTCGGCTCCGACGCGAATCACGCTGGGATTGAGAACGTCGGAATCGTCCCATGCGCCTGCGGCGCCGGGGGACAGCTGAGGCGCCGGCTCGAAGCGCGACTTGGCGGCCATGGGATCGAAGGGAATGGTCTCGCCACAGCCGTTGAGCGAAAAGCGAGCTTGTTTGGGCGCCGCGCATCCGCTGAGAGCGATGAGCAGGCAGGCCGAGGCGCACAGATGCTTGCGTTTCCGTATCATGCTGGGGAGATCGAAGTGGCCGTTGGTTCGAGAGTTAAAGCGCCGAAGTTTCGCGACCTGCGCGTTCGCCCGAAACTGATTGTCCTGCACAACGCCTTCTTTCTTATTCTCGCTTGTGCAGTCTACTACTCGGTAATCCCGTTGGTGGAAGAGTATGTGGCGACGTCCCGGCAGCGAGAAGCCGCGTTGCTGGGTGAGGTGTTCTTGGCGCACCGCTCCGATCTGCCCTCGGCGGCCGTGGTGCCGGAAGACCGTGAGTACGGATCGGCAGAGCAGTTGGGCGTGCCTGCAGTAGTGCGTTCTTGGCTCGAAGAACATCCGGACGAAACTCGCTTGGACCCCGCCTATCCAGGGTTTCTCTACCGCTGGGATGCTGCGAGCGGCCAATACGGCCGGTTGCGATTTGACGATTCGTCGTTTGAGTTGATCGTCTTCCAGGCGAAAATCAGTTTGTTTGCGGCGTTGGGAGTGATTTATCTGCTGGCGGTCGCGATGTTGGAGTTCGTGATCATGCCGCGCTATGTTTATGAGCCGATCACCGCCCATCTGGGTGCCGACCAAGCCGTTCAAAAAGGCAATCGCGAGAAAGAGCTCATCCCCGAGGAAGAGATCCCGGGCGACGAGATTGGCGACATCATGCGTTCGCGCAACGCGACAGTGCGCATGCTGCGGGAAAAGGAAGCGAATCTCGAAAGCGCCAAGCAGGGCATGGCGGCGCAAGATCGTTTGGCGACGATTGGCCTGCTGAGCGCCAGCGTCGCACACGAGCTGAACACGCCGCTCTCGGTGATTGAGGGTTCCGTTGAGAAGTTGATTGAGACGGCCGGCAGCGGACCCGACCAAGAGCGGCTGAAAAGGATTCGCAAGATGTCGCACCGGCTGCTACGCATCAGCGAAGGCTTGCTTGGCTTCTCAAGAGTCCATACGCCGGAAACGCGTGAGCCCGTAGCTCTTCGAGCGCTGCTAGATGAGGCTTGGGCATTGCTGGCGATTGACGAGCGGGCGGGCAAGATCGCCTTCGAAAATCAGATTGATTCGGAGATGGCTGTGCTGGGCGACTATGACCGCCTGATGCAGGTATTTGTGAACTTGCTGCGCAACGGGATGCTGGCGTTCGACGGGGCCGGTCGTATCGTGGTTGCCGCGGGCCCGTTGAACAAAGACGGCCGTTCGTGGATGTCGATTCGCGTGGACGACGACGGCCCGGGCATTCCCGAAGACGTGTTGCCGAACATCTTCGAAGCGTTCGTCTCGACGCGTCTGGACTCTCGGGGCACGGGTCTGGGGCTGACTGTCGCCGAGGGCATCGTGCAGCAGCACGGCGGAAGCATCATCGCTTCCAACCGGCCCGAGGGCGGCGCGCGGCTCGAAGTGCGATTGCCTGCGGCCTAGCGCGTCATCAAACCGCCACACCCTTTAAGCAGAACTTCACTGAGGCGAATCCGAACAGTCTTCGGACCGCCGCTAACCTCAAAAATCCGGCGAGCAGTGGGCGAACGTCCAGCCGACACGCCGCCGGTTGAGCTGTCCCCCAGCACCGAATCATTTTGAGGAGCCATATGTCTGATTCTGTTTCCTTTTCGCGCCGCAAGGCGATCAAGGCGCTAGCCGGCGCCCCCTTTCTGCCGCTGGCGGCATCTTTCATCGGCGAGGCCGAGGCCGGCGGTCCTCCCGCATGGTCTAACGCGCCCGCAAGCTACAGCTTCGGTTCGATGGCCGCTCCTACGCTGGAGAACCCGGCGCGGATGGCGACCACCTACGTTGCCTCCACCATCACTAAGAAAGTCGGCAAGGGAAAGAACTCCGGCAAGACATACGCACTCGGGTATGAGACGTTCTTCCTGACCGGGGAAGAAGTTCCGCAAACCGGCGGCGGCACGATCGTCGCGGGCAGCTACTTCAACAGTTATGGCCTGCCGATCATGGACACGTCCACCGCGCCCCCGCGTCAGTTCTTTTCCGACAGTCCGGACGGCATGTCGTTGATTCACTTGGAAGGCGCCCACTCCCACAAGAAGGACAACGACCGTATCTTCGCGGTGGTGCAATTCGAATACACGTCACTTACCGCTGACGGAACGACGAGCATGTACGGCAAGCTGCCTTCGCCGATCGCCGTGCTCGCGCTCGACCAGGACCGGCGCACGGGACAACTCGGTCTAGTGAGCTACTACAATGTCGACACGTCGGCCGTGAAGGGCCTGTGGATCACCTGCGGCGCCAGCAGGTCTCCCTGGAATACCCATCTGGCGAGCGAGGAATACGAGCCGGACGCCTCACTTGCGAACCCCGCTTTCTTGGCCGAGTTCAGCCAAAACTTCTTCGGCGACGACAGCGCCAAGCCCTACGACTACGGTCATCTGCCGGAAGTGACGGTTCGCCCCGACGGCACAGGCAGCATCAAGAAACACTATTGCCTCGGCCGCATCTCCCACGAACTGGTTCAAGTCATGCCGGACGAGCGCACCGTGTTGATGGGCGATGACGCCACCAACGGAGGCTTGTTCATGTTCGTCGCTGACCATGTACGCGACCTCTCAGCGGGAACTTTGTATGTGGCCAAGTGGACGCAGACTTCGGGCGTCGGCCCCGGCGCCGGCGACATTTCGTGGATCAAGCTGGGCCACGCCACGAGCGACGAAATCAAGGCCATGGTTGCGGGCGGCATCCAAGCGTCCGACATCATGGATATTCAAACCAGCGATCCGGGTGACGCAACATACACCAAGATCGGCTTCAACGGAAAGGACAACTGGGTGAGGCTCGTGCCGGGCATGGAGAAGGCGGCCGCTTTCCTTGAGACCCACCGCTACGCGGCTCTTGTCGGCGGCTCGATGGAGTTCACCAAGATGGAGGGTACGACGGTGAATGCCGCCGACAAGCGCGCCTACTCCGCCATCTCGTCTGCGACCAAGACGATGACGGACGGCAAGGGCGATATTCAAGTACAGGGTCCGGGCGCGGGCGCGGTCTACGAGCACGTACTCGAAGGCGGTCAGGTTGCCCTCTACGGCGGAGGTCCCATCGACAGCGAATGGGTCTCCACCCACATGGCGGCGATCCCAGCCCTGATCGGCGAGGACATCGCTCCAGACAGCTTGGGCAACGTCGCGAACCCGAACAGAATCGCGAACCCCGACAACATCAAGTACAGCGAGGCGATGCGGACATTGTTCATCGGCGAGGACAGCGGCACACACGTGAACAACTTCTTGTGGGCCTATAACGTGGACACCAAGGAACTGAGCCGCATCATGTCGTGCCCGGCGGCCGCCGAGTCGACCGGCCTGCAAGCCGTGGATGACTTGAACGGCTTCAGCTACATCATGAGCAACTTCCAACACGCAGGCGACTACGGAAGCATCTTCAGCCCCGCGTTGAAGGCTACGCTCGATCCGTACTTGGACGCGAACTACAACGACAAGTTCAGTTCGGCAGTGGGCTATCTAGCGGTCACGGGCAAAATGGAAGACTAAACCGCCTTCCAGAACGGCTAACAAGGCCGCGGCAACAGCCGCGGCCTTTTCTCGTTGACGGCCTAGATATTTCCGCGACCGGTGATGGACCAGACATCGACGATTTGCTCGCCGCGGCAGACGTACATGCGTTCGTAGAGGTTCACGGTGGGATCGCAGTGGGAAATGATCAACTCCAGCTTCTCGCCGAGTTGAACGTCGCGCGCCGCTTTGTCCAAGTGGATGCGGCCATGTTCGTCGCCGTTGAAGCTGTAGGTCGCGCCTTCGATTCCGACGACCTCGGGCAGGGCGTCGTGATCGGTGGCGAACGACTTGATGCCTGCGTCGATGGTGGCGATGTCGGAGTAGTTCTTGCTGATGACGGTAGAGAGGACGGTCAAAGAAGGGCGGAAATCGTCATAGAGGGCTCCGGACTGACCGCCGATGCTGCGGTAGTCGGCGTCCATGAAGACGTAGGAACCCACTTGCAGTTCGGTCAACCCGCCGAGTTGCGAGTCGATGTTGTAGGTGCCTGTGCTGGCGCCGGACATGATCTCCATCGGCAGGCCCGCCTTCTTCATCGCTTCGAAGGAGGCGAGTACCGGCAACATTTGATCGGTGGATTCATTCTTTCGTTGGGCCCATCCCTGCACATGCGAAGCGGTTCCCGAGTAGCCGTGAACGCCGCGCAGATTGAGATTGGGGAGACTGTCGACGAGCTTGCCCAATTCCTCCGCTTTGATTCCCGGCTCGATTCCGGTTCGCTGCCCCTGGGGATCAATGTCGATGAGGACGTTGAGCACGGTCTTCTCGATGAGGGCGGCGGCGCTGAGCGCTTTGGCGTGGGTGGGCGAATCGACGACCGACATGGTGTCGGGGCGTTGTTCGGTCAGGCGGATGAGGCGGGCCATCTTGTTGGGTCCGACCTGTTCGCAAGTGATCAACATGCCGCTCAGCCCGGCGCGAGCCATCGCTTCGGCTTCGCGAATTGTTGCGCAGCAAATACCGATCGCGCCGGCGGCGACCTGGCGGCGGGCGATTTCGGGAGTTTTATGCGTCTTGACGTGCGGGCGCAGCGAGACGCCGACCTGCTTGGCGTAATCGGCCATCTGGGCCACGTTCGACTCCAGCTTGTCAATGTCGACGACGAGCGCCGGGGTCGGCAGGTCGGCTTTGGTCAGGCCGGTGATGCCGCGGCCGCGCGCGATCAACTGCTCGACGCGTTCCAGATCGTAGGTTGAGTAAGACGCTGAAGGTGACAATCGAAAAGCTCCCCGTCCGGCGGACATGGTACGACGTTGCCCTACTACTGTATCCGTCTGGCAGGGAGGGGGAGGAATCGTTTGATTCTTTATTCCTGGCGCTGCAGTCTCCAACTGGCCGAGCCGACGTGAGTCTGTTCGCAGACGCCGAATCGAATAGCCAGAAAGCCCTCGCTGTCGAGCGACGCTTCAACAGGCCGCCAGCTGGAATAACTTCGTTTCTTGCGGGAGCATGCGGGGGAACCGGACGACTCCATCCAGGAACCAGCGATCGTTCCGTTGATCAGCTTGGCGCTAATTTCGCGGGACGCGCCGCCGCGCATGTAGAAGCCTTCGACTTGCCCTGAGTCATTGATGGATAGGGCCATGCTGTCGGCCTCAGACACGTAACGCCCAATCCACGACCGGCTGTCGAAATCAGAATTGACCTTGGCCCCTAGTTGAACGCCAAGCGTGCAAAAGCTGAGGACAACTCCTAGAAGATATTTTTGGAAATCGTGGTGAACCGCTGCTCTAGGGACTACGACGCGCAAGGCGCGAAAACGGTTTTAGTGTTCCGCGGCGAGATCGGCTATTTCAGGGGCTGAAAGATCGAGATCGTAGAAGCGCGCGTCGTCGATCGAGATGGCCAGGTAATAGCGATAGTCCCACGAGGCGCGGGCGAAGGTGGGGCCGACGGAGGATTGTGCCGTCCAGGCGGGGAATACGGCGGTGGCGACGAGAGCGCCATCGAGGTAAATAGCGCCGCGACGGTTGACTCCGTCGAAAGTGACGGCGACGTGGGTCCATTGGTTAGGCGTGATCGGTGCAGATGAAAGCAGCCAGGGATTGGAACTCGGCAGTCCGGAGACGGAGAAGATCAAGCGGCCGTCGGTGTTGAGCGCCACGTACCAACCTCGGTTGGCGCCGTCGTAGTTGGAGAAGATCATGCCCCATGCGTCCGGCGCCGCCGAGGTCTTGACCCATGCCGAGAAGGTGAACGCGTTGGCTGCGAAATCGGTGTGAGGTTGGACGCGGGCGGCCGTCGGAGCGCCGTCGAATGAGCGAGCGAACGTCCCGCTGACGCCGCTTACCTGAGCGGCGCCGTTGCCCTCGCTCCTCGCTGGATGATTCCCGGCGGAGTCCGCTATGGATCCGTCGTCTGCGATGGACTCGAACTCCCAGCGAGCTCGCGGCTGCGGGTTCTGCAGGGAGGAGTGTAGAGCATGCTGTGCGGCGACTTCGGCGGCTGTCAGTTCGTGGCCGTAGAGGGTGGACTCATCCAGGATCGAACGCAGATATGCTCCGTTGCTCCACGAGGCTCGGCCGAAGTGCGGGGACACACCAGTCGAGGGGGTCCAAGACGGAAACACGGCGCTCGCGGAACGGACGCCGTCGATGTAGATCACCCCGCGCCGCTCGCGGCCTTCGAAGGTTACCGCGAGATGATGCCAACGGCCCAGGGATAGGGATTGCGAGGCCAATAACCAAGGGCTGGAGCCTGGAGTCCCCGAGACCGAGAGGACGGGGCGTCGTTCGGCGCTGAGGGCCAAGTACCAGCCGGCGGAGACGCCGTCGTAGGTGGAGAAGACGACACCCCATTTGTCGAGTGGTTCGTCCAGGCGGATCCACGTCGAGAAGCTGAAGCTTTGGGACGAGAAGTCGCTATGCGCGGCGGCGGCCGCGTAATCGGGATAGCCCTCGAATCGTCGGGCGATGTTGGCGACGCCGGTCATTGGCGAGTTGCGGTTGGCTGCTGTAGCGGCGTTGTGGCCGCGAGCGGCGTCGGTGAAGACCGTGCCGGGGCCGGTGGGGGTTTCATCGAGCGTCCAGTGGGCGAGAGCCGCCTCGTTGGACCCGATGTGGGACTGCGCATCGTCGAGCACTTCCTGGGCGGTGAGAGGGCGCGGCAGGATCTGAAGTTCGTCGATGTCGAAAGCCGAGTGGTGGGCATCGATCCACGACGCTTTGCCGAGGACGAGCTGTCCGCTGGTGCGCGGCGTGAAGCCGAGCGTTTGTCTCGAAGCGACGAGCGCGCCGTTGACGTAGAGCGAGAGCGTCCGGGAGTCGCCCTCGTAAGTGGTTGTGAGTCGCGTCCACTGGCCGACGACCAGGGGTTGGCTGCCGACGACTGAGGGCAAGGCGGATGGAACCGAACCAAGTCCTACGAAGGGGCGTCCATCTCCCAACAGGCCGATGTACCAGCCGGAGAAGGCACCGTCGTAGTTGGATATCAGTGCGCCCCAGTTCTGAGGCAGGGCCAGCAGGCGCACCCAAGCACGAATGGTGAAGCTTGCCGGCGAGAGCCGCTCGTCGGAAGCGATGGAGGCGCTGTCGTTGAAACCGTCGAAGCGCAGACCGTTGTCGATGACGCCAGGGCCGGAGTCGCTGGCCTGGGCGACGATCAAGTGGCCGTTGCCGGAGGCATCGGCTCCGCTGGCGTCGAAGGTCCACTGACCGGCGACAGCGGTATCGGCAGTCGCTGCGGGAGGAGCGGCCGATGAGTAAGCCTCGGCGAGAGAGGAGGCCGACTGCAGGTAGGGGACGATGGAGATCTCATCGACGGCGCCGCGCAGGCGGTAGCTGTCCGTCCAGGAAGCCTTGCCGACGGTCAGCAGGGTTGTGGTTGAGGGCGCAAGACCCGACGCCTGCATCGACCGTTGGAGTTGGCCGTCGACATAGAGCGCCGCCTGGTTGGTCGACCCGTCGTAGGCGGCGGCCAGGTAATACCAGCGTCCAAGCTGGAGACTGGTTTTGCCCAGCAGCCATGGACTTGAACTCGGCGGACTCGCAGGCATGAATACGGCTTTGCCTGCTGAGTTAACGGCCAGATACCAGCCTGTGGAAGAGACCCCGCTGAATGTGGAAACGATGATGCCCAACGCAGAGGGATACGCATCGAGTCGAACCCAAGCGCGGACGGTGAACTGTTGCGGCGTATAGAGCGCCGAAGCCGGCATGGTGACGGAGTCAGAGAATCCGTTGAGCACGCGGCCGTTGCCGACCGGGCCCGCTACCGCCGCGGAGCCGCGTCCCGTGGTTGTTCCGTGCAAGGCGTTTACCGAACTGTCGACGATCGTTACATCAGAACCCGACGCAGTTTCTTCGAAGGACCAACTGGCGACTGGACTGGGTGGAGCGTGCGGCGGTTCGGTGGAGAGCTCGTCTACGCGGATGTCGTCGATGTACCAACCTTCGTGGTCGTTGGACGTTGCGGTGAAGGTGTCGAAGTCGAAGCGCAGGCGGATAACGGAGCCGGCGAAGCGCGTGAGGTTGACGCGAAACGAAGCGAACGCGGAGCCCGGGGTGTCGTGCGCGATGTGGGTAATCAGCAGCCAGCTTGCGCCGTTGTCGGTGGAGGCCCAGACGCGGCCGGAGTCGGCGTTGAGAAAGGGCGCCGTTAGGCCTCCAAGGTCAATCCGCGAGTTGAAGCCTTCGCTGCGAAAGTATTGCTCCCAAGAGAGCACGGCGGCGGCGGAGCCGCTGAGGTCAATGGGCGGCGAGATGAGGTCTCCCGCTGTTCGCGAACCGGTGTTGTAGTCTCCGGTCCCCTCTTGGCCAAACCACCACGCGTAGGCGCCAGTCGAGGAACGGCGCGTGGAGCGATGCCATAGGCCGCTGCTGGCCCAAGAGCTGGCCGATTCAGCGCCTTCGCTGAGCAGGTTGGTAGTCGTGACGGGCGCCGAGCCGCCGCAGACGGCAGGCCGGTCAAAGGACTCGAATACGCTCAGAGCCGTATCGTTTGGCTGGGTGGCTTCGATGGGGTTCAGTGCGGCGGAGGCGCCGAGGCCGCGAGCCGCGAAGGCGGACCAGACGGAGCAGACGTCGAGATCGAGCAATTCCGCCGCTTGGATGAAGGCGTCGCGGGCGTCGAGCATCGAGGGCCTGGACGGGGTGAGCTTGAGTGCGTCGATCACCGTTTGCTCGAAGTCGTCTTGGCCGAGATGTTGGCGAATGTCCCAGAGAGTCGCAGCCCAGATTTCGCCGTCGGCGTGGACTTCGGGCAGCGGCAGGATTCTGCCGGTCGGCCCGTGAACTGCGCCGTTGAGACTGCCAAGGCGTCCGAAGGTATAGGAGCTGGCGTCGAAGGCGGCGGTGCGCAGACCGCTGGTCGGGTTGTTGGAGACGTACTCGCCGAATATCGAGTCGCCGGTGAAGGACGCAGCCAGGGCGTCGCTCCAGCCTTCGCTGAGCGCGCCAGACTGCCAGATGGAGAGGGCGGCGACGTTCGACGGTCCTCCAACGAGCCGGTTGGTGACGCCGTGAATGTACTCGTGAACCAAAATGTCGCCGTCGAATGCCGAATCGTGTCTCGACCACGAGTACAAGCCCAACTGCATGCGCGGGGCGATGCCGTCGGGCGGAGTCGAGAAGGTTGCATTGTTGAGCACCGCGCCGTCTTCGACGTCGATGACGACGGCGTCATTCTGCTCGCCGCCTCGACCGAAGTTATCGAGTTGGAAGTTGCCGGAAGCTTCATCGAACCCTAGCCGGTAGAGCCAGTCGTGCAGCGCGTTGACCCAATAAAAGGCATTGACTAGGGCTGCGTCGCGATCGGGGATGGGGTCGCCAGCTAGATCGTAGGAGTTAACGAAGAGGCTGGTGAACAATCCTGCGGAGCCGAGCGCACGCCGGTCGCAGATATTGTCGGCGTTGACGTCGAGGCAGGCGTCGGCATTATTTCCGACTGACGCCGCGCCGTCTGTCCAGCACTCTCCATTGCTTTCGGCGGGATAAACATCGGCAGGGCAGACGCCTTCGGTCGATGGCCACCCAGAGAGCGGCTCGACGGTGCGGGAGGCGATCGAAGGATACGTTGCGTCGGGCGCCCGAAAAACCGTGCCCGAGGAAGTTACGTCGTGTGTCAGGGGGGTGACGCGAAGGGGTTTGCCCGTTGCCGCCGAGATGACCACCTCAAAGGCGCCCTCGCGGGGCGTCTCGACATACACGCGCCAGGCGGGCTCGGTCGTTTGCAGTGCGACGAAGTAGACCTGTTCGGCGTGAACGGCGGCGTCGGGCGAGGCGCTGACGACTTGGGCGGCCAGTTCCGAGGCTTGCTCTTTGGCGATGGAGAACGTGCGTGACCGGGGCTCGCGGGGAAGCCCGTTCTCCGCGGCTCGGATGGTGCGGCCTTTGTCGTCGAGGTGGATGGCGACTTCCCCGTTGAGCAAGGGGATGCCATCGATTGTCGGGCGGTAGGCGAAGTGTTCCGTGCGCGCTCTGGGGGAACTCGATTGCGTTGGGCGGCCGAGTTCGTAGCCTCTAATTTGCCGCGCGCGGTTCCAAAGTGCGGCTGTGCGGGGCTCGATAGCGCCAGGGTTGGCGGATTGCGCTTGTGCCAAGAAAGCGGGGACCAGAGATAGAACCGCAAGTGCGGTGAACTGAGCGGCGGGAATAGAGCGAAACACTTCACTCATATCGACCTAGCACTGCGGCGAGCAGACTGTTCTTTGGCGACGCTCGGCGCGGCCGCGATATGATGCTGAGGCGGTTAGGAGGGTACGTATGCGGTCCAAGTCGAATGTTCTAGATCTTGTGTTGCTTGGCCTGATGGCGCTGAGCCCTGCGTTGCTTGGCGCCGATAGCGTTGGGCCTTACAGTGCTGCGCCTGTGGATGCGCCGGAACTGGCCCAGTTGGGTGAGTACGACGTTGGATACCGGGTCATCCCGTTTACTGATCCCGCGCGCCCGGATCTTGCGGCCATCGCCGCGGGTAACGGACCGACTGCTCCTCGTACGCTCAACTTGCATGTTTGGTACCCGGCGAAGCTGGAAGCGGGAGAGACGATGGAAGTCACCTATACGGGCCGGCTGCCGTTTCCCGCGGGCAGGATCCCGGAGGGAGCGCCGACGACTTTTGAATTTCAGGGACGTGCGGCGCGAGACGCTGCGCCGTTGGCGGGGAGCAAGTACCCGCTGGTTGTGGTTTCGCACGGCTATGGGAATTGGCCTACCTTCCTGAGCTATCTGACGGAAAATCTCGCCTCGAAGGGCTACGTCGTGGCCTCCATCGATCATCGAGACATGGCTTTGAGCGACGCAGGCGCTGCAGCGTTGTCGTTCGGCAGCGTGTTGATGAACCGCACAAAGGATCAGCGGTTCGCCATAGACCAGTTGGTCGCGTTTGCGGGTACGGACGATCCGCTGGGGCGCATTATCGATGCGCAGTCGATCGGCTTGATCGGCTATTCGATGGGCGGCTACGGCGTGATGGCCAGCGCCGGCGCCGGTTTTGACCCGGGGAGTCCGCTCTTCGCGCAACTGCCGAAGCAGCTATTGGGAGACATCTTGGAAGGGACGGCGCAAGCCCCGCACCCCAATCTGAAGGCGGTGGTTGCGATGGCCCCGTGGGGCGGCAAGGCGCCCATGCGGGCCTGGACAGCGCACGCCATCGCGAGCATCAAGCTGCCGCTGTTTTTCATCGCCGGCGATGCCGACGATGTATCCGGTTTCGACGGCGGAATCGAGTGGCTCTTTGAAACAGCCACGTCGGCGGATCGCCATATGCTGGTGTATCAGAACGCCCGGCACAACGTCGGCGGCAACCCGCCGCCGCCGATCGCTGCTGAGTATTTTGCGTTGGAGGATTGGTTCGATGAGCCGGTGTGGCGCAAGGATCGTATCGCGGCGATCAATCAGCACTTCGTCACCGCTTTTCTCGATCAGCACTTGAAGGGTGAGAGCGACAAGGCCAGCTACATGGACGTCTCGCCGGTTGTCGCGCAGCAAGGCGTGTGGCCGCAGCGGCGCGGCGGGAATCAGGACGGCGCTTACAGCGACGGCGGCGAGGGAGGGAACTCCTACTGGAAAGGGTTCCAACGGAGATTTGCCCTGGGTCTCGAAATGCGCCGACTGGCGGCGCAAGGCCGCGACTGATCGGTATCCTGGGTAGTGATGACGAAGTTAGCGATCCACGGCGGCAAACCTCAACGGGAGGCGCAGTTCCCGTCCTGGCCGATCTCGGGTCCCCGAGAAGAAGAGCTGGTTCTCGAGGTCTTGTCGTCGGGACAATGGGGCGGCTTTCACGAGTTCGTCACCCAGTTCGAACAGCTTTTCGCCGGACTGCATGACGCGCGCTATGGCGTAGCCGTGGCCAACGGCAGCGTTGGCTTGGAACTGGCCCTGCTGGCGGCGGGCATCGGCCCGGGCGACGAAGTGATTGTCCCGGCGCATAGCTTCATCGCGACTGCATCAGCGGTGTCGCGAATCGGGGCCACGCCGGTTTTTGTCGACATCGGCCGCGACAGTTTCAACATGGATCTGGAGGCCATGGAGAAGGCTATTGGCGATGACACCAAAGCGGTCATCCCAGTGCACTTCGCCGGACTGCTGTGCGATGCCGAAGAGTTGACGCGGCTTCAGCTCCGTTACAAATTCCGCATCATCGAGGATGCCGCTCACGCTCACGGCGCGGAGTGGAACGGCGCCCGGGCCGGAGGCATCGGTTTGGCGGGCGTCTTCAGTTTCCAGAATTCCAAGGCGATGACGGCGGGCGAGGGAGGCATCGTCATCTCCAGCGACGACGACCTGGCCGCGCGGGCGCGCTCAATCTCCAATGGCGGACGCCGTTCGGACGGCGGGTGGTTCGAGCACTTCGAACTAGGTACGAACCTGCGAATCACCGGATTTCAGGCCGCGGTCTTGCTTGCCCAACTGGAGCGGTTGCCCGAGCAGATCCGCATCCGCCGCGAGAACGCCGAGATCGTCCGCGAGGGATTGTCGCGGGTTCCTGGCGTGCATCTGCAAGAGTTGCCGGAGCAAGCGACTGTCCACACGCATTACTTGTTGCCGGGGTGGATCGATGCCGTGGAATTCGGCGCCGATCGCGATGATTTCGTGAAGGCGCTGGAGGCCGAGGGCGTTCCGATTCGGCCTTTCTACCCGCATCCGCTGTACAAGAATCCGGTGTTCAAGAACAAGGACATCAAGTCGCGAGTCATGGCGTGTCCCGTCGCCGAGGCTGCCGCGCACGATTCCTTCTGGCTGCCGCAACGCGTCCTAATGGGCACGGCGGAAGACGCGCAGGATATCGTCAAAGCGGTGGAGAAGATCTATGAGGTTTACAAGCCGAAGAAGACGGCCGGCAAGCCGAACTGACGCGCCTCTGCTATCCTGGCGGGTCTTCCATGCCCAACGGTGCAGAACTTTTCTCTCAAACCCTGAAGCAGCTGGGCGTGACGCACGTATTCACGCTAGTCGGCGATCACCTCAACGAAGCGCTGCAGGTTCTCGACCGCGACGGTTTTGAGATTGTCGATACCCGGCACGAATCGGCGGCGGTACACATGGCTGACGGTTGGGCCAGAATGTCTGGCCGTCTTGCGGTGTCACTGGTGACTGGCGGTCCGGGCCACACGAATTCGATCGCGGGCATAGCAACGGCGCAGGCGACAGGCGTGCCGCTGCTGGCAGTGAGCGGTCAGTCCAATTCGAAATTACGCGATCGCAACAGTTTCCAGGACATGGATCAGCTCGGCTTAGCGCGATCGGCCGCCAAGTATTGCGCTTCGCCGGCCAGCGCGGAGCAGATTCCGTTCTACGTTCGCGAGGCGTATCGGGCGGCGACTACGGGGCGCCCAGGGGCGGCGCATCTGAGCATTGCGGTGGATCACTTCACCGATCGCGTGGAGAGAGTCGCGCCGCTGGCCGGGGCGATTGGCGAGCATCGTCCCGGGCCTGAAGTTTCTGAGTTGGCGCGCGTCATTGAGTTGTTGGACAAGGCGGAGAGGCCAGCGGTCATCGCCGGTTCAGGGTGCTTCTGGGCCGGGGCGGGGCAGGCGTTGGAGACGTTCATCGAACGAGCGCAGACGCCGCTGTTCACGATTACGATGGCGCGTGGACTAGTGTCGGACGAGCATCCGCTCTGCTTCGGCTATGCCGACCCAACGATCAACCGCGGGGCGGAAAGCGCGTTGAAGCTGGCCGACGTCGTGCTGGTGCTGGGCAAGCGCATCGACTATCGGCTGCGCCTGGGCGGCTTGTTCGCGCCTGACGCCAAGGTGATCCAGGTCGATATCCACCGCGAGGAGCTTGGCTTGAATCGGTCGTTGGAGGTTGGCCTCAACTGCGACTGCCGTCTCGCACTCGAAGCCCTCAATGCGGAACTGAACGGTCGCACGCAGCCGGACCGCTTGAGTTGGTTGGCTGAGGTGCAGCGAGGTTGCGATAAGTACGCCGCCGAGGTCGATCAGCGGTCGCACAGAACGTCGCAGCCGATGCATGCGCTGGAGTTCTACCGGCAGATGCGCGAGTGGCTTCCGGAAGACGCAACGCTTTGTTGGGACGGCGGCGACTTCGTGCATTGGGGGCGCTATGTGATGCCCGCGCGACGGCCGGGCCACTGGATGCGTCTGGGCGCGTTGGCAGGACTTGGGGTCGGCTTCCCTATCGGGGTGGCGGCACAGGTGCTGCGCCCTGAGCAGCGGTCGATCGTCGTCACCGGCGATGGGTCGCTCGGTTTTTACTTGGCCGAGATGGATACAGCGGTTCGCTTCAAGTTGCCGGTAATCATCATCGTCGGCAACGACGGCGGCTGGGGCGTCGAGCGCGAACTGCAAGAGGGGCGCTACGACGGCAAAACCGTTGCTTGTGAGCTGCGCCGCACGCGCTATGACTTGGTGATGAAGGGCTTCGGCGGCGACGGCGCTCATGTGGAGCGGCCAGAGCAGATTCGGCCCGCCCTCGACCAGGCTCTGGCGAGTGATAAGCCCTTTCTTATCAACGTGGAGATCGACGGTGCGGGGTCGCCCTTCACCGAAGCGCAGTTGCGGCCCGCGAAAAGCTAAACAGCGCGGGAACACGGCGCTGGCGCCGTACGTCTATCTGATTAGACCGCCTCTATAATGAGATGGCGGCGATTTCGCCGCGAGGACGCCTGATGTTTTTCTTCGATCCCATCTATCTACTGTTCATCCTGCCTGGCTTGGCTCTCTCGATGTGGGCTAGCTATAGGACGAAATCCGCCTTCACAAAGTACTCCAAAGTTCGTGCGGCGTCTGGTATGACGGGCGCGCAGGCGGCGCGCAGAATGCTGGACATTGCCGGTCTGCAAGACGTAAAAATTCTGCGCGCGCACGGATTCTTGTCGGATCACTACAACCCGATGAACAAGACGCTGAATCTCTCCGCGGAGGTTTACGATCTGCCGTCTTTGGCTTCAATCGGAGTTGCTTGCCACGAGGCGGGCCATGCGATTCAGCACGCGAAGCACTACAAACCGCTTTGGGTGCGGTCGCTGCTGGTGCCGACCGCGAACATTGGTTCCTCGCTGGGCTATCTGGTGATGATGGCGGGATTGTTCCTTTCCGGACCTCAAGGTCCTGGCGTCATCTTCATGGCCGGGGTGGCGATGTTTTCGGCTGTGATCTTATTCCAGCTCGTGACGCTGCCGGTAGAGTTCGATGCAACCGCCCGGGCGAAACAGCGCGTCGTGGAGGACGGCATCGTGACCTCCAGCGAGCGAGTGGGGATCGACCGGGTGTTAAACGCCGCGGCGCTCACCTACATTGCCGCCGTGATCAGCTCGCTGCTGACGCTGCTGTACTTCTTGATGCGCGCCGGCTTGCTCGGCGGCCGACGGGACTAATTCCAGGCGCTGCTTAGCGGAAAGATTTCTCCGCTGAGGACCCGGAAGCCCTTGCCTTCGGAGAACATTCCGATCCTGGTAAACGGTTCCGTGGGGAAGAAAATTTCCGTCATCACGCTTGCGCCGTCATCGGCGAAAAGCTCAGCCGACGACACATCCAAAAATAGATGCAGGCACAACGTGCCGTCCTCCGACAGGCGCGGCGCGGTATGGACGTTCGCGGCAAAAGCGTCTGAGAAAGACGCGTCGCCCGCGTTGCGGCGGTCGCTGAAGAATTGCTTCTTGGCGGCGTCGAAACCGATGCGATAGGTCTCGCCTCGGCTGTTGGAAAGCTCGATTCCGACGATCCCTGCTGCGTCATCCGGCAGTTTCAGGTCCAGGGTGAGTTCGGCTAGGCCGTCGAAATGGGGAAGCTTGCCGGTAACGTCGACAACGCCTGAAATATCCATGCTCTCGATCGCAGCCGGCGCTCCTCGCAGAGAGTCGAGTTCCCGCGCAGGGCGAGTGATGATGCGGTAGTCTTGACCGGTTTTTCTGAGGACCAGCTCGCGCGGAATCGTCATCGCGCTGCGCCACACAGTTGTCGGGACCTTTTGGGCGTAGTCCCAGTTGGACATCCAGCCTAGGAATAATCGGCGGCCATCCTCTTTGGGGATATTCGACCAGGTGACGCCTGCGTAGTCGTCGCTTCCGTAGTCCAGCCAAACGGCCTGTTGGTCGGCGACGGAAGCAGCGAAGGCTGGGTCGAGATGAAAGCTCGTCCCATCGAAGTCGCCGACAAAGTATTGCGTGCCGGAGCCGCCGTTGGGCCCGCCGGGGTTGAGGCTTTGGATCAACACCCACTTCTTCTCGCCGGTTCCCTCGACCGTGATGGGAAACAAGTCCGGGCACTCCCAGACGCCGCCGTGCGCTCCCCACTCCTTGCCGAAGTCGCTCAGATGCGACCAGTTTTTCAGATCGGGCGAGCCCCACAACATGACTTGATCGTGAGCCGCGAGAACCATCACCCACTGCTTGGAGTCTTCGTCCCAGACAACCTTGGGATCGCGGAAATCTTCGAGGCCTGGGTTGGCTATCACAGGGTTGTCCGCGTACTTGGTCCAGGTGCGACCGCGGTCTAGGCTGTAGGCGATGCCTTGCGATTGATAGTCCTGCCTCCCGGCCTCTCTGGCGACGGGGTCGTGATAGGTGTAGATGGCCACCATGGGAGGCTCATCGCCGGTCTGGAATCCGGAGCGGTTGTCGTGGTCGACGACGGCGCTGCCCGAGAAGATGTAGCCCAGCTCGTCGGGGTATAGGGCGATGGGCAGGTGCTGCCAATGCACCATGTCCGGGCTGACCGCGTGTCCCCAGTGCATCGGTCCCCAGACGTTGCTTTCGGGATGATATTGGTAGAAAAGGTGGTATTCCCCCGCGTTGTAGACCAAGCCATTCGGGTCGTTCATCCACATCGTCGGAGGCGAGAAGTGGAACTGAGGACGATGGGGTTCCGTGTAGCTGGCGTTCTGGGCGGGCGCTTCTTCTACGCGCAAGCTCCCGCATGAGAGAAGGGCGAACAGCAACGGTAGGAGGATGAGAAAGAGTCTGCGTTTCATGACCAGTACCCGACATAAATTCCGATCAGCCAACCGGCGAACGCTGCCGTGATCGGCGACGCGGCGAGCGCGGCGACAACCCGCAGCCATTTCAAAGGGCCGGGCCAAAACGAAACGAACGCCTGTGCGCCAATCGTACTGACGAAGGCGAGCGCGGCGAGGCCGCTGTGGGCGCACCAAGGACAGTGCGGCGGCGATGGATTGTGGATGTTACAGTGGTCGGCGTAGCCGGCCCAGAGGAACGTGCAGCCGCACTGGTAGACCATGTGGCACCAGTTGATGAAGAAAATTCCGGTGAACCCGGCGGCTCCGCTAAACAGCAGCGCCTTGCGCACAAGCCCGTTCACAGGCAACAGTATCGCAGCGCTGCTCGCCGCATTGATATAATCGCCGATTCCTATGTCACAACCTTTTCGTCTCGACGGCCGCCGTGCTCTGGTCACTGGCGGCGCCAGCGGCATCGGCGAGCAAACCGTTCGCACGCTTGCTCACGCCGGCGCCCAAGTCTTTATCGCCGATCTCAATCAGTCGGCCGCGGACAAGCTTGCCGTCGAAGTCGGCGGCGGCGCGGCAGGCGTCGCTTTGGACGTGAGCGACCCCGCTTCGGTCACTGCGGCGTTCTCGAAGATCGACCAGTTGGATTACTTGGTCAACAACGCAGGCGTGGGCAGCGTCGGCACGATCGAAGAGTGCGCTCATGAAGAGTGGAGTCGCGTGATGCGGGTCAACATCGATGGACCGTTCCTGGTGACTCAGGCGGCTCTGCCGCTGTTGCTGGCCTCGGCGCACGGCGCCATCGTGAACATCGGCTCGGTGGCCGGACTAGTTGGCGTGAAGCGGCGCTTCGCCTACTGCGCTTCGAAGGGGGCGGTCGTCGCTATGACCCGCCAACTGGCCGCTGACTATTCAGGGCGCCTGCGCGTCAACTGCATCTGTCCCGGCACGGTCGACACTCCTTTCGTCGAGGCGTACCTGGAGAAGTACCACTCGCACGAGAAGGAAGAGATGCGTGCGCAACTGAATGCTCGCCAGCCGATCGGCCGGCTAGGTAAACCTGCAGAGATCGCTCACATGGCGCTCTACCTGTGTTCCGATGAAGCCGAGTTTGTCCAAGGCGCGACGTTGGAGATTGACGGCGGCTGGACGGCGCTCTAGCGTCCCGACTCCCAGACGAACGCGGAGAATCGCTGCGTCGGCCGGAAGCCCATCTGTTGATAGAGGCTCAACGCGCCTGCGTTGGAAGCGGTGACGGTCAGGCTCGCGGTATCGCAGGCGCAGGCCCGCAAGGACAGCAACGTGCGGCGCAATAGTTCGCGCCCGACGCCCATGCCCCGATCGCGCGGCGAGACGCAGATCTGCGTCACGTGCCCAGCGTCCTCGTCCACGCGCGTAGCTAAGCAAATTCCGCTGATTCGCGCGTTGCCCGGCTGGACCGCGACCCACGAAGCTGCAGGCAGGAACGAACCGCATCCAGTGTGTCGGGTTGTGTTGGACAGAAAACGACGGGCGCCCGCCGCGTCGCGATATTGATCGTTGATCTGGCTATCGTCATGGCCGCGGTAGGACGAGGCGATTAATTCAGCCGCCGGACCGAGATAGTGTTCTCCCCAGGGTAGGAAGGAATGATTGGCCTGCTCGGGCCGATCCGCCCGGAAGGCCCGCAGTTGATCGCGTATCATGAACCAGCGCGGGAAGATGGTCAGTTCCCGGTGGAAAACTCTTTCAGGGCCTAATTCCCCGCTCAGCCCCAGCAGTTGCCCTTCGACGCGGGAGACGCCGGGGTACGCCGCCGCCGTCTCCAAGGTCCGAACGAGCAATGCGCGCTGCGCAACCGGGTCTGGGTTTCGATCGGAGAGGAAAATATCGCCGACAAGCGCCTTGTTCTGGTCCAAGACAAAGTAGCAGTAGCCGACGGGAATACCGCTGCGAACGAGGGCGAAGCCATGCAGCGTACGGCTGTTGAGGAAATTCAGGATAGCCTGCGACGAGGAGCTGAAATTCCAGCTAAACAACTCCCGCCAACGTTGTTCCTGTTGGACAAGGAGCGGACGTAGGTCGGCTCCGCGCAACTCTCTCAAGTCGACGAGCGCAAGATCTAGCGTGGCCCGTGCGGCCGACATCCCGCCAGATTATACCTTTCCGGCCACTGCAGTCAGTTGGCCCAGATTGGTTGCCTGAATTCCGAGGCCGAGCGATCAGTCGACGCGAAGCGCGTTTCGCCCGCGCGCTGCGCTGCACCGCGCCGTTCTAGGACGTACCCTTGCCTGACGACGGTATGAATCGCCAGGTCGACGCGGTCTTCGAGCTTCTTGCGCAGACGGCTCACGTGAACATCGACTGTCCGCGTGCGCGTGTCGTCTCGATAACCCCAGATTCGCTGCAGTAAGTAGGCACGAGAGAAGCACTTGCCGGGGTTGCCGTCGAGCAGATCGAATAGTTCCTGCTCCTTCTTGGTCAACTTCGGCCCAACGCCACTCGTCGCGGGTTGTATTTCAGACATCCCCACCTCCAATAACCCCACCTCCTTATTCGCACGAGAGGCCAAAAGGGTTACATGTTTAGCAAATTTAATTCGGACCTGCCGTCGGCTCCCGGCGGGGCGGATCTCCATTAAGCGTGAAGGGCTGCGGGTCAACAGCACAAGGGCGCAGCCTGTTATCACTGTAGTAGCGCAGTCCGTATTCGACGTGCCTTCTCACATCTCCGATGCAGGTGGAGTCTACCCGGGCTGACTGCTCTCGCCACACCGAACGACTGCCGGCGACGGCATCTAAGTCGTGGAAGGTCAGTGACTTCAGGTTCCAATAGCCAACCGTCGCGCCAGCGGCAACGAGAGCTGCCGCAAACGCCGAATGACCCTTTGCCGCTACTGCGCCCACGCCGACGGTAAGCGCCAAAAACCCGGCAACCGGGATCCAGGCCGTCGAATCGGGAGGCCAGGCTGCCGGCAAGCCATCCGCAAGGGCCAATGGGAGCACCGTGGCGGCGATGGGGAACAGGCACAGCATCAGCCCCGAACCCGTCCAGGCCCACACCGGCGCTCGCCGCAGTCCTCGGCCGGCGATCAAACAGAGGGGCGGAATCGCCGGCAGTACATAGCCAGGGAGTTTGTTCGTTGAGACGGAAAATATCGCCAACGTGCCCAACGCCCAGGCGCCCAAGAAGCGCATTCTGGGGTCGCTTCGCCAGTCCGTGGAAATGACGCCACTAACCACGATCGGCGTCCATGGAGCTAGCGCCAGCAGGATGACCGGTAAATAGAACCACCAGGCCTGTTCATGTTGCAACTCGGAACTGAAAACTCGCAGCACATGGTGCCGCCAGAGGAATTCCTCGAGAAAAACTGAACCGTTGCGCCAATAACAGAGCCCATACCACGGCAGGGTCACCACCGCGAAGGGGAGCAGGGTTCGCGCGGAAAACAGGTCCCGTGCGACTGGCCCGATGCCTCGGTCGCGGCAGACGGAGAGCACTGCCAGAGTCGCGACGGCCGGAGCGACTAGGCCCTTTGCGAGGACGCCGAAGCCAAGCGCGGCGCCGAAAAGCGGCAGCAGCCCTTTCTCTTGCGGATTTTCGACCCAGGGCAACAGCGCCACGAGCGCCAGGCTGGTTGCAGCGGCAAGCGGCAGGTCAAAAACTCCGATCTGGCTGTAAGCGGCCCAACCTGCCGCTGTAGCCAGCAGCACGGCGGCGCCGTCGGCGGCTGGCCGGCCAAACGAGCGCCGCACCAGCGCGTAGAAAATGAGCAGGAAGGCGAAGCTCATCAGCGCTACCGGGACGCGAATGGCGAGATCTCCGTCGATCCCGGCAATCTCGCCCAACGCGCCCATCCAATAGAGCAAGGCCGGCTTCTCGAACCAAGGCTCGCCCCAAAGACGCGGCGTTACCCAGTCGCCGGATGAGGCCATCTCGTGCGCGATCGCGGCGTAGCGCGGCTCATCCGGCGCGACCAGACCTCGATCGGAGATTCCGATCCCGTAGATAATCCAGCACAATATCGCCAGCAGAGCCAGGCGGCCGAGGTCTTGACGCGTCATCGAAAGGCCTTGCCTAGTGTACGAAGGAACACCCGAGCGCTGATAAGATGGGGAATTGAGCACGCCTCCCTACATTCACCCGCCCAACAACCTCACGCTGCTCTCGCCCGGACCGGAACCGCCGCACCGCATCGACGCTATCGTTGAGATCCAACAGGGCGGCAGCAACAAGTACGAGTACGACGCGCAGTGCGGGCTATTCCGGCTCGACCGGGTGTTGTACTCGGCCGTGCATTACCCGATGGCCTACGGGTTCATTCCCGGCACACTGGCGGACGATGGCGATCCGCTGGATATTCTGGTCATGACTCGGACGCCGACCTTTACCGGTTGCATCATTGAGGCCAGCCCGATTGGCGTGTTCCGCATGGAAGACGAAAAGGGCGAGGACGAGAAGATCATCTCTATTCCGATCGTCGACCCGCGTTACACCGAAATCAAGTCGCTCGAAGACATGCGTCCGCACTACCTGCGCGAGATCGAACACTTCTTCAGCATCTACAAGGATCTAGAAGGGAAGCCGGTGAATATTCGCGGCTGGGAAGGCCGCCAAGGGGCCTACGACACCATCATGGAGTCGATTGAAAGATTCGAAGCCCGCAAGAAAGCCCAAGCCGGGGAATAGTTCGTTCCGCCCCCGCTACCCGCCGGGCCTATCCTCTTGCTAGGATGATTCAGCTATGTCATTGAATCGTCGCCGTTTCATGCATCTTGCCAGCGTTGGCGCCGGGATTTCTTTGGCTGGTTGCTCTGGAGCGCCTGAAGAGGCGGCGGCCCCGGCCGCGAGGTACTTCTCGAAGCCGCTTGCCTTCCAGATGTACACTTTGCGCTACATGCTCGCTGAAGGCGTCGGCGACATCTTCGAGCGCGTGGTCGCCGCGGGCTACTCCGAGATCGAGGCCGTCCAGTCGACCGGCGCCGATGGCGTCGTCGTGACCTACGATCAGGTCGCGGACGCCGTGAAGGCCGCTGGCCTCAAGCCGGTCAGCAGTCACATCTCGCGCGAGATTATTCTCGGCGGCGACGTCGCCGCTGGACCGAAAACGCTTGAGGAGTCCGCCGAGTGGGGCAATGCTAATGGCTTCTCTTGGCTGGTGATGCCCTACGTGGATATCGAGAGCCGAGGCACGACGCGCGACCACTATCTGAAGTTGGCCGACAAGCTAAACCATGCCGGCGAAGTCTACAAAGCCGCCGGCATTGGCTTCGCCTATCACAACCATGCCTTCGAGTTCGGTCCGGTCGAGGACTCAACGGCCATGGAGATCCTTCTCGAAGCGACCGATCCTGCCCTGGTACGAATCGAACTGGACGTCTTCTGGGTGAGCGTCGCCGGACTCGATCCTGCTGAGTGGATTCGTACGCATCCCGGCCGCGCCAAGCTGCTACATCTGAAAGACAAGGCCTCCAGCGCTCCGACGCAGTTCGCCGAAGGCGTTGACGCTGAGAACTTCAAAGAGGTCGGCTCCGGCGTGATCGACTTCTCAGATGTGCTGAAAGCCGCGGAAGCCGATGACGTCGCTGTATACGTCGTCGAGCAAGATCAAACGCCGGGCGATGCGGTCGACAGCTTGGCGATGAGCGCCAAGTACTTGCGTACTGTGGAGGTCTAGCCGTGAGGAAGCTGCTTTTTTTTCTGTCGCTGTTAAGCTGCGGAGCGCCGTTCGTTTACGGTCAGGTCGCCGCTGATGCCAACGCGGGCTATCAAACTGCCGAGGGCCGCGCACGAGTGGCGCAATCGCTGGCGAATCCCGAGCGAGAGAAGGAACAAAAACCACGAGAACTCATCGCTTCGATCGGGGTGCAGAAGGGCGATGTCGTCGCCGATATCGGCACGGGCGTCGGCTTCATGATCCCTTACTTTTTGGAAGCGGTTGGCCCCGAAGGGAAGGTCTATGCGGAGGATATCCAGCAAGACTTTCTGGACCAAGTACAGGCGCACAAGAAAGAGCAAGGCTGGCAGAATGTGGAGACAATCTTGGGCGACCAGGTCGACCCCAAGCTGCCGGCGAACTCCGTGGACCTAGCCTTCATTCTCGACGCCTATCACCATTTCGAGCAGCCGACCGAAACGATGCGCGCGATCAAAAGGGCCTTGAAACAGAACGGCCGCCTCGTCGTCGTCGATTTCTATCGTTTTCGTTCACGCGAAGGCCGCGATCCGGATTGGGCCAAGAATCACATTCGCGCGGACCGCGACGAATTCCGCGCGGAAATTGAAGCGGCAGGTCTGACGTTCGAGAGAACCTTTGACCACTTGCCCTATCAGTACGCGCTGGTCTTTCGCAAAGCCGGCCGCTAGCAGCTAATCGTCATTCGCGATCGCCTTTCAGGCCGGTGACGCAAACCGTCGGGGCTCGCCCCAGTGCGTTCGACTCCAGCTGCACTTCCTGAAATCCGGCGGCCGCCAGGTCAGCCGCCATGACCTGCCCGTTGGCCAGCGCAAGTTCTGGGCTCGATGCCCCCCGCGGCTCCAGGGCTATGGCAATGAGTCCTCCTGTCCGCAGTACCCGGCGAATCTCGATCAAGGCAGCCCTCCGATCGCGCCAAAACTGAACCGCGTTGATCGAGAACGCCTTGTTAAAGCAAGCATCCGGAAACGGTATGCGCTCGGCCGAGCCGTGGCGGATGTCCGCACGGCCCGCTAAGATGGCGCCGATGCTTTTCCCTCGGGCCATCTTGACCATCTCGGCGGAGTGATCGACTCCTGCGGCTAAACCTTCGGTGGACAATGAGGCCACGCGGCGAAGGTCTCGCCCGGAGCCGAAGCCGATCTCCAACACCCGATCCGCAGCTTGGATATTCAACAGCGACAACACCCACTCGCTCCGCGCCCTGTTCTTGACGGACATCGCGTAGCCGACGAGTCGACCCATGCGCCCTTCGGGTTTGCCAAACTGGCGGGCGACGCGCGCCTTCCAACCCGTCGTTGGACAAGCTTCTTGCAAGGCTCCGGCGTCGCGATCCGGCGACATCAACGGATTCATGATTCGTTCTCCTCGGCGGCGCCGACCCGGCTCTGCCATGTGGGACTCTCAAATACTACGCGAACTTGCCGCAGCGTTGCCGCCGCCTGCAGGAGCTCGGCCGGCGGAACTTCGATCCGTAGCCCGTCAATTAGCTCCCGCTCCCTCGCCGACATCTCTTCGAGCTTTTCTTGGCCAGCCCCGGTCAACTGGATCAACGACGAACGCTTGTGAGCAGGGTTCTCTACGGCTTCGACCAGCCCGTCAGCGGTGAGCTCGTTGACCAGGCGCTGGATGTACTGGCGCGAAACAGGCCTGGCCCGGGCCATCTCCGGCACGGTCTGCGGCCCCAGTCTCGATAGCCCTCGCAAGATCGCACGCCGTCCCGAAGACGTCTCTCCATGCCCATGGATGCGCTCGGCCTCGTGCCGCAGGCGATGGAAAAGTGCGCCAGTTTCCGCCAAAACGGACTCTAACGCGGGGTCGCCGAAAAGACCGGCAATCGCCGCTTCCACTGTATGATTCGCTCTGTCGGCCATATGGCAACTAGGATGCCGTAATGACACCTTAGTTGTCAATAGTTGTTGTTAGAACGGTAGGGCTGGTTCCGTCTTCGAACCCTTGCCCTTGAGCACGGCAAAGTCGCAACCTTCATGCGCCTGCAGCACGTTGTCGAGAAAGATCTTGCCCCAACCGCGCTCATAGGCTGGCTCGGGTCGTTCCCAAAGGCGCAAACGCCGATTCATCTCGTGCTCGTCGATTAACAGGTCGAGTGTTCTATTCTCGACGTCGAGGCGAATCTGATCGCCGTCTTGCACTGCGGCGAGCGGCCCGCCGATGGCCGACTCCGGCGAGACATGCAAGACGCACGCGCCGTAGCTCGTGCCGCTCATACGGGCGTCGGAGATCCGCAAGATGTCGGTGATGCCGCGCTGGAGCAGCTTGGAAGGAACCGGCAGATTGCCCAGCTCCGGCATACCGGGGCCGCCGTGCGGGCCGCCGTTCTTGAGCACCATGACGCTGTTCTCGTCGATGTCCAAGTCCGGCGAGTCAACGCGCGCGAGCAAGTCCGTGTGGTTCTCAAACACCACGGCGCGGCCGGTGTGCTGCAGCAGTTTCGGGTCCGCCGCGCTGGTCTTCAGGACCGCACCGTTGGGGCAAATGTTGCCGCGCAGGATGACCGTGCCGCCGGTGGGCTGCAAGGGCTTGTCACGCGGCAAGATAACCTCGGGGTTGTAGCACTCGGCGTCCGCCAGGTTCTGGGCCATCGTCTTGCCGGTGGCGGTCAACGCGTCACCGTTGAGCAGGTCGAGAATCTCCTTCATCAACGCCGGCAGGCCGCCCGCGTAGAAGAAGTCTTCCATCAGGTACTTGCCTGAAGGGCTAATGTTGGCCAGCACCGGCGTGGTGCGGGCGATCTCGTCGAACTTCTCTAGCGGGAAGTCCAAGTTCAAGCGTCCGGCGATGGCCTTGAGGTGAATGATGGCGTTGGTCGATCCGCCAATTGCCATGTCGACGCGAATCGCGTTCTCCATCGCCTGAGCGGTCATGATTTTGGAGGGCGTTAGGTTCTCCCAGACCATATCGACGATGCGCACGCCGCTGCGATGGGCGATCTCTTGTCGGCGTGAGTCTGAAGCGGGGATCGAAGCGCAGCCCGTCAGGGTCATGCCCAGAGCCTCGGCGAGGCTGGTCATCGTCGAGGCCGTGCCCATGGTCATGCAGTGTCCGGCGGAGCGCGACATGCAGGATTCGATCGAACAAAACTCCTCAACGGAGATCTTGCCGGAGCGGCGGTCGCCGTCGAACTTCCAGACATCCGTGCCCGAGCCGATCGGCTTGTTCTTGTACATGCCGCGCAGCATCGGCCCGCCGGTGACGACCAGGGCCGGAATATCCGCCGAGGCGGCGCCCATCAACTGCGCGGGCGTCGTCTTGTCGCAGCCGCACAGCAGGACGACTCCGTCCAGAGGGTTAGCGCGAATCGACTCTTCGACGTCCATCGCCATCAGGTTGCGGAACATCATCGTCGTGGGCCGCATCAGCGGCTCGCCCAGCGAGATGGTTGGGAACTCCAAGGGGAAGCCGCCCGCCTCCCAGACGCCGCGCTTGACCGCCTCGGCCACTTGCCGCAGATGGGCGTTGCAACTCGTCAGTTCCGACCAAGAGTTGCAGATGCCGATGACCGGCTTGCCGTCGAAGGCGGACTGCGGAAAGCCTTCAGCCTTCGTCCAAGAACGGTGGATGAAACCTAGCTTGTCCTTGCGGCCAAACCAGTCTGCGGAGCGTAGCGGGCGTCGTTGAGAAGACATAGGTCAAGGGCTCCATTATTGCTCTAAACGGATGCCGACTTGTTTTAATCTGGAAGCGATTACCGCCGCGCTTTGCGCGGCCGCATCCCCGCAGGAGGCGGGATTTCAAACGATGAATCGGACTGAGTCTTTGCTTGGTCTCGCGGCCCTCGGGCTTGCTTTTTCTTTCGCTTCAGGCTGCAGCTCGACCGAGCCGGGTTCGGAAGCGCCGCCCGCCACTCAGGCCTCGTCTGTCGAGCGGGGCGAATATATCGTCAACGCCGTGGCACATTGTTTTTTGTGCCACTCCGAGCAGGATTGGAGCGGTGAAGAGCCCAAGATTCTCGCGGGCAGACAGGGCGCCGGCGCGCTTTTCCCCGATGAGGGCATCCCGGGAAGACTCTACGCGCCCAACATCACGCCGGACAACGAGACCGGCATTGGTTTGGCGACTGACGAGCAACTTGACAAGGCGATCCGCGAAGGCATCGGTCTTGACGGCCGGCGGCTGTTCCCGGTCATGTCCGACTTCAGCATGATGTCCGACGAAGACCTGGCGGCGGTCATCGCTTATCTGCGCTCGCAACCTGCGGTGAGCAATAAAGTTCCTGCGCGCGAGTTTCCCGAGCCGGTTCTGGCCGGGCTGCCTCCGGCGTGGCCGATTTCACGGCCGGTTCGAGGCCCGTCAGGCGACGGCCAGAGTTTGGAAAATGGTCAGTATCTGGCAGCGCTCGGCGATTGCGTAGGTTGCCACACGGCGATGAACGAGATGGGCCAACCGCGGATGGAGATCGCTTTTGGCGGCGGTTTTGAGTTAAAAGGCCCGTGGGGCGATATTGTTACCCCCAACATCACCTTCGACCCGAGCGGCATCGAGTACTACGACGAGGCGCTCTTCAAGAAGGTTCTGACGACCGGCGACCCTGGCGCGCGGCGCTTGAACAAGCTGATGCCGGTGCAGATTTACCGCAACATGACCGACAGCGACATGGGGTCGGTATTCCTGTTCTTGCAAAGCCTGCCGCGTGTGAAGCATCGCGTCGACAACACCGAAGACCCGACGCCTTGCCCGATCTGCGGTACGAATCACGGATTGGGCAGTTCCAACTAAATCTTTCGGGCCGAGAGCGACCGTCCAACACTTGTTGGACGGTCGCCGCAAGTCGACTGGTATGCTCGGAACGAATGCTTGAAGCGACTCTCTACACGCGACCTCGCTGCGGCTTGTGCGAAAAGATGAAACGCGAATTGCTAAAGCGCGGCTACCAGTTGCGTGAAGTCAACATCGATAGCGACGCGAAACTCAAGCAGGCCTACGGCTCCGACATTCCCGTCGCAGTCCTTCCAGACGGGACTGTGCTCGCGAAACACCGCCTAGACTCCTAGATGCGTATCGTACTTGCCTCATTGCTTTTGGCTGCCGCGCCAGCCCTGGCCTGGGGGCCAATTGGACATCGCGCGGTGGGTCAGATCGCGGAGGAGCGGCTGAGTGCGAACGCGCGCCAAGCCATTCGTGGCCTGCTCGGGGATGAATCGCTGGCAGAGGCGTCGCTGTGGGCCGATGAGGTCCGCTCAGAACCCCAGTGGCGCATGTCGGAGCCGTGGCACTACGTCAACATCCCTGATGGTCAGGCTTATGACCGCATGCGGCGTAGCCGCGACGGCGACGTCGTCGAGGCGCTAGAGCGTTTTGTCGCCGTGCTGCGCTACGGAGAGGCTTCTCGTGAAGACAAGGTTGCGGCCCTGAAGTTCATTGCGCACTTTGTCGGCGATGTCCATCAGCCGCTGCATGTGGGGCGAGCTTCCGATCGGGGCGGGAACGAGATCCGCGTCAGTTGGTTCGGCAAGCCTTCTAACCTGCATCGGGTTTGGGATTCGGAAGTGATTTCCCGGCTGCGCCTGAGTCCCCAGAGTCTTGGCCGAGAGCTGAAGTCTCGCCCGGCGGATGAAGTCGAGGCTTGGCGTCAGGACGGTCCGATGACCTGGGTCGAGGAATCGATGGCGCTGCGGCCGCTCGTCTACAACATGCGGGGCACGGGGCTTGGCCGCGCCTATTTGCGCGAAGCGGGTCCGGTGGTTGAGGAACGGCTGCTGCAGGCGGGCGTTCGACTGGCTGCCTTGCTCGACGCCATTTTTGATTAGGGCGCTATCCTGGTCGGCAGCCCCTCGTGAAGCCTCGTCCCTACCTACCGCACCTGCTGCGCATCAAGGCCAAGACCACCTTTGGCCGCCGCGTTTCGCCGCCGTTCGTCACTCTCTACGTCACGACGCGGTGCGACGAGAAGTGCGTCCATTGCTTTTATTGGGATCAACTGAACCCCAAGCCCAACCGCGACTTCACGCTCGAAGAATTTGAGCGCACGCTGGGCTCGATGGGCGAGATCTACAACCTCTTCCTCGGCGGCGGAGAGCCCTTTCTGCGGCCCGATCTGGGCGATATCGTTCTGGCCGCCGCGCGGCTGAACGATACGACGAACGTCTATACGCCGACGAATGGTCAGCACACCGAACGGGTCGTCGAGACTCTTGAGAAGGTGCTGGCCGCCGCGCCGCGTCTGCGGTTTCATCTCAACCTGAGCGTCGATCACATCGATCCGGACGAGTACGACCGCATACGGGGCAGAGAAGGGGCGTGGAGAAGGATGCTGCGCACCGCCGAAGCGATTCGACCGCTGCGCCAACGCTTTCCAAATCTCATCGTACATACACTGACCACCGTCATGCGCGACAACCAGCAACAGATCATCGACATACACGAGGGATTGAAGCGCATCTTCGAACCGGATGGAACTTCTTACAACTGGTGCCGGGGACATCCGCTCGACCCAAGCCAAACCGAGGTCGATCCCGAGTCCTATCGCCGCCTGCGTGAACGTCTCGAACGTGATTGGGCCGACGGTGTTCTGGCTCCTTCCGGGCCGTCCTCGTATTCCAGCGCGAACCACTTGCTCGATCAGCGCATCCGCGAGACCGTCGAGCGAACGGTGCTTGAACAGAAACCGCAATTCTCTTGCGTCTCCGGGCGCTTGGCCGCGGTGATCTACTCCTACGGCGATGTCGTCGAGTGCGAGATCAAGAACTCGGTCATCGGCAATCTACGCGACGTGGACTACGACTTCAGCAAACTGTGGTTCTCTGAGGGTGCCCAAGAAATAGCGGCACAAGCGGCCAACGGCTGCTTTTGTACGCACGAGTGCGGGCATTACTCGTCGACGATCTACAGCTTGAAAGAAACGGCCAAGATCGGCCTCCAGGCTGCTACTTCGCGTAGGGGTGACCGCCCAGGATCGTGAACGCGCGGTAAAGCTGCTCAAGCAGCATCACACGCGCCAGTTCGTGCGGCAAGGTCATCTTTGACAGAGACAGCAAGCGATCCGCTGACTTCTTGAACTTCGGCGAGAACCCGTCCGCGCCGCCGATGTAGAAGGCGACGTCCTGACCGGCGGACTCAATCAAGCGCGCCAATCCCTCCGATGACAACGACTCGCCCTCGGGATCGAGAGCGATATGCAAGACCTTGGGATTGTCTTCGACGGAGGCTTCGGCCTTGAGCTCGGCCATCTCAAGGCGGCAGTACCGACCGAGACGTTTGACGTACTCGGCTCCAGCTTCGTTGAGAGGACGGCTGCGCGGCTTGCCTATGTAGAAAACTTGAAGCTTCAAACCGCAGCCTCAGGCCGCTTCGGAAACCGTCGTGCGGGGCGCATTGCTCCACAGTCGCTCCAGGTCATAGAATCCGCGCTTCTCCGGCGTGAAGATGTGGACCAAGAAGTCGCCGTAGTCCATCAGGATCCATTCGCCCTGGTTCATCCCTTCGACGCCCAAGGGTCGCACTCCGCGCTCGCGCAAGTCGTCGCGGATCCCGTCTGCGATCGCTTGAGTCTGGCGGTTAGTCGTTCCTGTAGCAACCACAAAGTGTCCCGTCAGCGAACTGACCTTACCGATGTCGAGGAGGACGACGTTTTCAGCCTTCTTTTCGAGGGCCGCTTGGGCCGCCGCTTCCCAATCTTCCATAGTTAGAAAAACTTCAGGCGCTGCCGGTCGCTAGGCGCAACCGAGCCGCGTTCCCTCATCTTACAATGATGTCCGGATGCGCAAGTGTTGCAAGATGGCGACGATTGGGTTGTTGTTCGGCGCATCCTTGCTCGCCCAGACCGCCGAGCCGGCGCCCGCACCCCGTAATCCGGAGATCGAACGGCTGCGCGCCCTGGTGGAAGCGGGGGTCATCCCGCCTGCTCAGATGGCAAAGGCTCAGCAAGAAGCGAACCGGGTCCGGCTAGAGGCGTTCGTACGCGATATGTTGCAAAAGCCGGATCTGCTGCCTGACCAGACTACGGAACTCCTTAAGGCCGCGGCGGAACTGCAGAAGATGGGAATCGAGGAGCTGAAGCATCAGCAGGACCTCATTTCGGCGGGCGCGGCGCCTCCGAACAGCCTTGTCGCTTTTCGTGACCGGCTAGCCTTTGTCGATAAGCAGTTGGACCTGGCTACGACTCGGGCCCGTCTCGTGGAAGAGCAGGCTAGAATCGTCTCCGCAGAAAGTCATCTGGACGAACTGATTGACGATGAGTTGGCGATTCAGTCGGAAGGAGAACCCGGCCAATGGGATGCCGACATTCTCGAAATCGACGCTGAATACTTCGAGGAGTTCGGCAAGGCGCTGCCCATCAGCGCCGCGGGCAGCACGGACCTGCACCTCTCCATGGGCTTCGATCATACCGGGCGTTACGACGTCGCCGTGCACCCGGACGATGTCGAAGGTCTGTTTCTGATGTCATTGCTGGAGGAGCGGGGTATCCCGTACATCGCCTTTCGCAGTGCGGTGCCAGGCCAAGCGACTGGCCCCCATATCCACATAGGCCCGCCGAGTTTGAGAATCGACGCCGGGACGATGGCCGAGAAATTGAAAGAGTTGGATGAGTTACTCGGGGAGCAAGCGCCGGCGCCTGTCCCCGAGCCGTAAACTACTTGGCGCGAATGGCCGTGAAGGTCATTTCTCGACCCGGTCCGCCGCCGGGACCGCCTGCGGCCTTGCGGATCATCTCGATAGAGTCCCCGGCAACCTTACCGCTGTACTCGAAGGTGATTTCGCGGTCGCCGAACGACATGTGCTGCTTAAACATGATCGTGTCGCCATGGATCATCCCGTCCATGATCGCCGACTCGCCGCCGCGGCCGCCGGTCACCGTGCCGGTCAGGCTTTCGCCCTCCGCCTTGAACATGAAGGCATACTGTTGTTCGCCGCGAGGGCTTTG
The DNA here is from genome assembly GCA_963805925.1 of uncultured Acidobacteriota bacterium. Lineage (GTDB taxonomy): Bacteria > Acidobacteriota > Terriglobia > Bryobacterales > UBA6623 > CAMPKL01. The sequence goes on along the minus strand of CAWDWB010000004.1, from coordinate 225,356 downwards.
GACCGTCGCTTCCCACTTGCCGTCAATTCCGGCGGCTGCCAATGTTGCTGCCATCATGCAGACGCCGGCCAATAGTGACAATATTCTCATCGTCATACTCCTGAAACCCTCAGTGGGCCGACAGTGGCCCAATGTTCAGGCGTAAGCGCCGGACAAAGGTGACAGGGCAAAGGGCCCTGCCGGAGAAATATTTTCGGACTCAGTCCGAGAGCAGATGGAGCGAAATCGTTCTACGGTGAGGGCGGCGGCGATGCTCGAATACGTAGATGCCCTGCCAAGTCCCCAAGGCCAGCTCGCCCTGGTGGACGGGGATGCTCAGATGCGTCTGGGTGAGCGCAGTCCGGACGTGCGCCGGCATGTCATCCGGACCTTCCATCGTGTGGATGTAGAGGGGGTCATTCTCCGGAACCAACCGTGAAAAGTAGGCTTCCAAGTCGCGGATGACGTCCGGATCGGCGTTCTCCTGGATGGTCAGCGAAGCGGAGGTGTGGCGAATGAACAGCGTCAGCAGCCCATCGCCGGCGCCGTGCCCGCGCACCCACGACTGGACCTCACGGGTGAACTCGTAAAGACCCTTACCCTGTGTCTGGACGCTGATTTGACCCAAGAATTGCTGCATGGGGAAGCGTCCATGCTAGCATCCGGGGTCTCAGACCATCATGCAATTCGATCGAGTGCGCGACTATCTGCTCGGCCTTCCGGGAGCGGTTGAGGATTTCCCGTTCGGACCCGAACACATGGTGTTCCGCGTCGGCGGCAAGATCTTTGCGATATTGGCCTATGAAGAGACGCCAGTCAGGGTCAACCTCAAGTGCGAACCGTCCCGTGCGGTCGAACTGCGCGAGTCATTCGCCTCGGTCATTCCCGGGTACCACATGAACAAGAAGCACTGGAACACAGTGATTCTGGACGGCGAATTGGCCCCGCGGCAGTTGGAAGAATTGATGGATCACTCCTATCAACTCATCGTTGCCAGCTTGCCGAGGCGCCGCAGGCCCGCCGTAGAACCCTAGAACGACACAGTCGTCGTGTTGGAGCAGTTGGTCGTGCCTCCCGCTGCGCAAACCTGATAGACGTAGGTTTGGCCGCCGCCCTTGACGCCGAGGTCGTCCGTGTAGGCGCTTCCGCTCACTGAACTTATGAGCGGGAGCGCCCGCCGTCGAGGTAAACGTCAACAGGCGTCGCGCCAGACCAGTTCAAGTCAACCGTTTGGACTCCCTTGACCTTATATCCGCTCGCCGACAGGGTAATCGGGCTGCCGCCGCCCTCCGGATTGACGGTTACCGTGATGGCTGCGCTGCCGGTCAGACCGCCGCTATCGGTTACCGAAGCGGTGATCGTGTGCGTACCTACACTCAGGCCCACAGTGATGCTCGCTCCAGTGCCGAGCGGCCCGTCGATGCTCGACGTCCAAGCGAGGCTCGCCGACAGATCCCCGTCAGGTGAGTCTGTGGCCGTGCCCGTAAAGTCGATGGAGGCCCCGTCCGTCTCACTGGTTCCGTTTGCCGGCGCTGTGATCGACACGTTGGGAGCCGAGTTCCCGCCTGGTCCCGCGAGCGAGATGATGGCCATCCAGTCGATGCTCACTTCATCGAGTTGAGCGTTTCCTTGCGTGTTGTCCGTATCTTGAATCCGGACGTAGACCGTGCCGGCTACGCTTCCTGGGAAATCGTATTGGTACTCGGTCATGAGATTCGAATTCACGGTCGCCATCGTCGTGAAGGAAGAATTGTCCAGCGAGTAAGCGAGGACAAAGTTATCGCCTTCTGAATTCGTTGGCCGGCTGGCCAAGGCGTGGAACGAGTAGCTATTGCCTGGTTGAACCGTGAACGTCCAGGTGTGATCCAGTTGGCTTCTGGCTTTTCTCGGGTTGCCGCCGACTTGCGTCTCGCGCAACGTCTCGACTGAGCCGTCTGACACGACCGTATCAGCGTAGCTGCCGTTGACGATCGTTCCCCTGGCTGTGACGAAGTCTGACGTGGCGGGATTGACGATATCACTGACCGGCGGAGCAGCTTCCACGGTGATTGTGATCGAGTCCGAACCGGGCAGACCTCCTGAATCGGTCACGGAAGCCGTGATGACGTGGGTTCCAATGCCTAGCGCGCCGGTCGAGAAACTGGCTCCTGAGCCGATTGCCCCTGCCAAGTCGGAAGACCAACTGAGACTGCCGCCAATGTCGCCGTCCGGATCGTCGGTCGCGGTTGCGGCGAACAAGAATCGAATCGCCTGCCGTAAAGGTCGCTCCGTTGCCCGGCGACGTAATCGAGACCACCGGCGCAGTATTCGGAGCCAGATTAACTGTAATTGTGACCACGTCCGAACCGAGTAGCCCGCCCGAATCAGTTACTGAAGCCGTGATGACGTGGGTTCCCGGGCCCAGAGTGCTGGTCGAGAAACTCGCTCCCGAGCCGATCGCGCCGGCCAGATCGGAAGACCAGCTGAGACTGCCGCCAATGTTGCCGTCCGGGTCGTCGGTCGCGGTTGCGGCGAAAAGAATCGAATCGCCGGACGTAAACGTCGCTCCGTTAGTCGGGGATGCAATGGAGACGACCGGCGCCGTGTTAGGCAGCGGGTCAATCGTGACGGCGACGGAACTCGATCCAGTCCGCCCCATTGAGTCCGTTGCAGTCGCTGTGATGACGTGCGGGCCGACACTCAATCCCGCGAATGAGAATGTCGATCCCGAACCGATGTCGCCGTCGATGTCCGAAGACCACGCGAGGCTGGCGCTGACGTCGCCGTCTTCTGCATCACTTGCCGAAGCGGCGAATTCGATGGAGTCGCCGACGGTGACGCTAGTTCCGTCGCTAGGCGAAGTCATAGAGACGACCGGCGCCTCGTTGGCCAGAGTATTGACGCGGATGTTGTCGAGTTGGAAAAACGCGAAGCCTGTTCCTGGCTCGGGTACATCCCAGACAAACTTAATTCGCACGTCCCGGCCCGCCACGCTGCTGATGTCGACAATGCCGGGAGGATAGGACTGCCCTGGAGGTCCGCTGGGGTTGTCCGTGTCCTCTTCGATGCCCAGCTCTGCCACGAGGATTACTTCGTCAATGAGCGCGGCGCCTCCTCCGGCTGGTTCAATGCGCACGGAGAAGGTTCGGGGCAGCGTATTGCCAAACCGGAATAATTCCCATGCGGCGCGGTAGTCGAAGGCGAGCGTCGTCGCTTCCGCAGGGAGAGTGACGTCTTGGTAAAGCTCGCGCAGGTTAACGTCGGGAACACTAGACGTCGAAGTGTCGTTACCGTTCCAGTCATGCAACACGGCGTATTGGCCGTCCGTTGGCGCGCTATTGAAGTAGTCCAGGATGTAGGGCCACGCGACGAATGTTTCAGCCGGGTAAGCGACGCCGGCTCCGTCGACGGTCAGCTTCAGGAACGGATTGGATGAGGTCTGATCCAACTCCTTGACGGTCCATCCGCTCAGGTCGCCTGTTTCAAAGCTGCCGTTCACAAGCGGGTCCAGCGGATTGGACATGACGTTGATGGTCGTCAGAGACGCGACGCCGTTGTTGGACTCATCGCTTTCGCCGACATCGTTATTCCGGTCGACCAACAGACCAACGTAGTAAGTTCCGGGCATGAGGGACGGGACGCTCACCGAGCCGTCACAGGAGGTGCTCGCGCCGCTTGCCAGCCCGCCCGGAAAACCGCATGTGAAGCCCGTGAAAACGTCAGCCGAGTTGATCGTCGTATCCGTCGAGAAGTAGATGCCGGCTTCAAACGGTCCTGTTGTCGCCGACCCAATGTTGCTCAGGCTGGAGGCGACAGCGATCTGCCCGCCCAGAATCGCCTCTGCCGGAGCCGCAACACTGTCGCCGGATAGGTCGAACTCGGACCCAGGGACAGGATTCCAGCAGCCTCTGATTCCAATCGTGCCCAGGTCTACGGTCTCTCCAGCCGCGATAGGCCCGACGATCGCCAAATTGTTGAACGTCTGACTTTGCCCAACCGCCTCCAGAGTGTTCGAGTTGATGGTCGTGTAGTTATAGCGGTATGCCGAGAACGCTCCGGCGCTAGCACTGTTGTCGTTCTCTAACGTTCGGGCGAAGATCGTGTAGGAATCGCCGCCGGCCAACGGCGGAACATTCAATGTGACAGATCCGTCGTAGGGTTCATCGCCATTGCCAACGCGGTACTCCGAGCCGCTAAAAGTCTCGATTCGCGTGGCGCCGAGCAAACCCTCGGAGGTTCGGTAAGCCCAAACCGACACTCCGGACGCCGGTTCGCAAGCGCCCCCTTGCTTCAAATTGAACTGAATCACGCCCCGCCCGCCGACGGTCTGCGGCACCGTCGGATTCGCATTGCGTGCGTAAGTGCGAAGAAGCGAAGCTTTGTCGTCTTCTTGCAGACTCTGCAAGTCGGTATTGGCGGACGTGCCGAAGGGAACCATCGTCGCGCTCAGCGGGCTGACGCCGGTCAGATTACCTACCGTCGAGTGAGAGAGCCCAAGGAAATGACCGATCTCGTGGGTCGCCACCGATTGCACGTCGAATCCAGAACCTCCCGACGTCGACCACGGATCGACACTGTCAAATTGAATGCCGCAATCGAGAAGGATGCCTTTGGGATAGGTAACGCCGGCAGGCCCCGGGAAGGGCATCGAGACTCCGCCGCTGAAGTTCATGACGGTGTTGCCCGAGCCGTCCAGTTCGGTCGTCGTGGGCGCTGAAAGTTTATAGCAGGGAGTCACGGCTAGCAAACCGCTCGGTCCATCGGCAATCCAACTCACTACATTGATGCCGTCCAGCGCCGTGGGACTTGGTACAGGGGAAAGCGTTGTCGTGGCTCCCCCGAACGACACTCGGGGAACGAGCGGTTCCTCGCTCAAGCCGTCGTCGACCGCCTCCCACGTGTCGAAAGACGCTTCAACGGTCGATTCGAAGCTCACCTGATTCAGGCTGCCGGGCATGCCCGTCGGGTCATGAAACCACTTGATCGAGTCGGGGTACGTGCTCAAGCCGCTATAGACGCGAGCGTCCCAATACAAGTCGTAGATTTGTTCGAGAACGGAATCAGGCGAGTCGAGGTTGTCGCCAGCCTCAAGCGCAGCTGGGCGCCAGGCCAAGACGAACAACAGAATCGACGCTGCCGTGAAGATGAGACCGAATATGTTTTTTCGTTGGTTCATGATCGGCTCCTAAATCAACGATTTCGTCCTAGGCCGCGCACTTCATCCAAGAAGTCCGCTAAGCTTTCGGGCTTGCCGCGAGGAGCTACCGTTGCGCCGATCCCCGCCGCGTGCTTCACCTGCACGACTCCGTCAAAGACCCCGACCGGCTTGAAGCTCTGTTGGGCGTCAAAGCGCTCGCCGAAGAAGACCACTTCGTTGCCCGTCTCGATCTTGGGCGCACCGGGGATTACCAACTCGACGTTGCCCATCGATCCGCCCATCACCGCCATCGTCAGCGTGCTCTGTGCCGTCCCTTTCAATGTTTCTTGGACCTGCAGCGTGTATTCCGTGTAGAGCGTCCGGTCAATCCATTTCGCTTGAGCGTCGGAGATGATGCCCCTGGCGATGACGCTCGCCTTGGACGTTAAGGTCGGTACATCCACCGGTCCGCCACCCTCAAATCGCCTCGATGTCGAGGACAAATCTTGCGCGAAGGCGACCCCGCCAAACAGCATCGCTGCAGACAACAAAAAAGGGAGGGGTGGTATAGAATGAGGCCGCATGTGAAACTCCGCCGCTTTCGGCGCGACCGAAAAGGGCCGCGCCAAGACCGGCACGGTAATAATGCCCCCAGAGGAGTCTAAGGTCAACTCCCCAAGAGTCCTAGCGGGAGGGTAGGACTTTGGTTGTAGGGGAGCGAGGCTTCGAGCAAACGCCGCTACAGCTGGAGTGCGTTGTTCGCCGCCGTCCGCTTGCGGCTTACAACATCCCTGTAGTGTTCGTGCAGACTTCGTGTAATCGTTGCGCTGTCCCAGTTGGCTTCCACTTCCAGGCGAGCCGCTCGCGCCATCTTTTGGGCGTCCTTGGGGTTCTCCAGCAGATGCAACACCTGGGCAGCGAACGGTTGTGCGCCTTCGGCCAGCGCCGCGATTACCGCTTTCGTTTCGGTCAGCCCCTCCGCGCCGAGCGGCGTCGAAACCACAGGAATTCCTGCCGCGAAAGCCTCCAGCAGCTTCACCCGCACTCCCGATCCGGTCAAGATCGGCGCCAGGAATACGCTATAGCGGGAGAGAGGCTCACGTATGTCCTCGACTTCGCCGACAAATTCAACGCCCGGGCCGGCGATCGAGTCCGCGAATGCCTGCGACGCCTGTGCTCCGACAACCAGGAGCCGCGCCTGGCGGCGTTTCTCCAGGATCGTCGGCAGAACCTGCCGGACGAACCAAGTCAGAGCTTCTTGATTGGGAGGATGCTTGAAGTTGCCCACGAAAAGCAGCGTGTTGCTCTCTCTTCCCGAATCGACGTAGTGATATCTCTCCACATCGATGCCGGCCCGCAACCCTTCATAGAGAGGAGGAGATTCGCTCAGATAGGATTCGAGGAACCGCCGGTTCGCCGTCGTGCAAAGGTGAACCTCATCGAATCGCTGGATCGCACGCCGTTCAAAGCGCAGCGCCCGGAGGTATTCGTAGAATCGCTTCCACTTCAGCGCCGAACTAGTCTCGCCCGCAATTCCGCGCCAAACCGATTGGAAGTAGACATCGTGTTCGAAGAGGAAACTGCCGATCCGGTTGAAATCTTGCGCGTAAATCGCCAGCTGCGTGTACTCCAACTGCAGGACGTCGATCTCCTTCTGGTAGATCTCTTTGTGTAGGTTCCACTCGAATTCCGGATGCCAGAAGTGCTGCACTGCATGGGGCAAGATCACGCTTCGCGAATGGGAATGATCCCCCCAACGAGTCACAACCTTGGCGCTGGCGCAGCGCTCGCCGAACGCCACATTCGATGCCCGCTCTTCCGGTTCATCCACGAGGCACAGCAAATGCAGACGACACAGCTTGCTGAGCCGCTCCACCGTCTCGTGCATGAAAACCGCTCCGCCATGGATCGGCGGAGAGATGGAGTAAGGCGAGACGAACAGAACATTTAGTTCTTCCGGGCTGGTCTCCATCGTGGCGAAGCGGTCGCGGAAGTATCCGCCCAGCGGACGTCGCAGCGCTTCGGTGTCGTTGACGACCGCAAGCCTGCGTGCCCTCATCCTCGACCGGCAAGCTCCCCACGTTCGCGTCATCGCCGACAGGAAGGCGTGCGGGCTTGGCCGCATTGGCCCGGGCCCGGCTATCGAGTAGGCAAGCATGGCCAACCAGGTCCACAACACATGTCCCAGGAGTCTTCCCGGCTCGTGGATGTTCTTCCACAAGAAGAGCAGGTGGTTCTGATGGACGATCCGCTGGATGTCGTCTTGGCTAAAATGTTTGCCGATCGTTCCGCGGTGTTCGTGATACACGATGCTCCCGCCTGCGTAGAGGACCTTCCAGCCGCGCTTCCAGGCGAGATAACTGACGTCGACGTCTTCCATGTAGAAAGGCCGCAACAACTCGTCAAAGCCGCCAAGTTCCAAGAATTTGCGGCGGTCGTAAGCCGTCGATCCGCCTCCTGCATAGAAGATCGGAAAAGCGCGATCGATCGAATCGTCCAACACATGCCCAAGAGCAAGGCGGCCCTGCGTCCAACGCGCGGCCGTGACGCCGGTTTCCTCGCGCCGCTTCTTGGGATCGGAGAAAAGAATCTGCGCCGACACGCCGAACACTTTTGGATCGTCGAAAGGCTCTAGCAGCGGTCCCAGAAAGCCCTTCTCGACGCGCATGTCGTTATTGAGCAACACAACCACGTCGTTCGCGGCCGCCTCAAAGCCGGAGTTCGAACCGCCCCCGAAGCCCAGGTTTTTCTTGTGTTCCAACACCCGTGCGAGCGGGAAGTGCTCTTGCAGGAACGCGGCGGTACCGTCGCTCGATCCATTGTCGACAACGACGATCTCACTCCCTGGGTAATCCTCAAGCGCCGCCGCGACCGAGCCTAAATTGGCCTCCAAGTGATGCCGTCCATTCCAGGTTGGGATCACAACGGTTACCGCCGTCCGGTCGACGGGACTGTCAGCCGCAGGCAGCTTGGGGACGAATAGGGATACGAGATCGGTTAGCCATAGGCAGACCAACTCCCAGGCCAGCAGCACGGGGGCTGCGGTAGCCAGGAAGAGCGCTTCCAGCAGCAGTTTCACGAGCTGCTTCATCCCGGAATCGCCGGCCCCGAACCTAAACGACTATTCACGCGAATCTCACACGGCAAATGCAGATAGCCATAGACCGGCTTGCCTTCATGGGCCATCTCGAGAGCCAGCGCATTTTCCACCCAGTCGCACATCTCGTAGTGGAAATGATCTCCATTCGCGACGGCTGGAGAGAAAGAAAAATGCCCCGGATAAAGCTCGGGCAGGTGGATATGGAAATCGACCGTCGCGATATCGCCTGGCTGCATCGGCTCGAGCCGCACCTCTTCGCGGCCCGTATTCGTGCCAGCGAAATCCATGCCCAGGTGATTGCGCATCATGAAACCGACATTCGGCTGATCGAGCCGCTGCTTGGCGCGAACGCTGATTCTGATCACTAGCGCGCGATTGGGCTCTAGCATCGGGACGACGGCCCCGTCTTCATCCAATGCCGCAATGCCAATCACTTCGGCGTCGCCGTTGCCGTGGCGGTGATCGACGTTGGGGATTGTCTCGACGATCTCTGGCGCCAATAGCGCGTCCCGACCCGCGACGGACCCCGCGTCGGACCGCGCTGCGCGATAGCCCAGGTCCTTCTCGTTCATGCGCGCCAGGTAGTTGCGGATGACCACGTCCGGCTTGCCCTTCTCGACCACACGGCCTTTCTCCAACCACAGACAATCCGTCCCAATCGCTTTGACGTCGGCCGTCGCATGAGAGACGAACATTATGGTGACGCCCCGCGACCGCAACTCGTGCACTTTGCGCATGCAGCGTTGGCGGAAGTAGAAGTCCCCGACGGCCAGGGCCTCATCGACGAGCAGGATTTCAGGATCGACGTTGATTGCCACGGCAAACGCCAGGCGAACCAACATGCCGGAGGAATAAGTCTTCACCGGCTGATTGATGAAGTCGCCGATCTCGGCGAACTGTTCGATGTCGCTGTAGCGCCGGCGGATCTCTTGGTTCGAGAGCCCTTGGACTGTTCCTGCCAGGAATACGTTGTCGCGCCCGGAAAACTCCGGGTTGAAGCCCGCTCCCAGCTCCAGCAGGGCCGAGACCCGTCCGTTGACTTCCACTTCCCCGGTCGTCGCCGGAAAGATGCCCGCCGCCAGTTGCAGAGTCGTGCTCTTTCCCGAGCCGTTCTCGCCGACCAGACAGAACACGGAGCCGGGCTCGACTTCGAAGTCGACGTCGCGCAGCGCCCAATAGTCGTCGTGCCTCTTGATGCGGTTGAGCGTCACCAATTCCGCTAGCCGGTCCACCGGCTTGGAGTAGATCGGATAGCTCTTTGAGACGGACCTAAAGGAGACCGGATTCAACTAGTAAAGGCTCCTTCGCGGACGCTTTGGGCGCGCCGCGTAAGCCACAAGCGTAACAAAGCGAGTGAGTTAGAGAACGTCCGCAAAACCGCGCTTCGTTTGGCGGAAAAACAGCCCGCCCAGGATACAAGAAACCAAGCCAAAAGCGACCATCGCCGCGACGTCGCCCAGACCCGGCAGCGTTCCGCCGAGAATCGTGTCGCGATAGCTGCGCACGAAATACGTCAGCGGGTTCCAATTCACCACGCCCGGGGCAACCTCCGCCAATTTGCTTTCTTCGATCATGATCGGCGTCAGCCAAAACCAGACCGTCAAAACGACGGTCAAGACCTGTGCCGTATCGCGCAGATACACCTGCAGAGCGGCGGCGATCCAGGACAATCCAAGACTAAATAAGGCCAACGGAGCCAGATAAAGCGGCAGGGCCCACAGCGTCAGGCTCCAGGTATGAGCCCAAATGCCCGTTGCAACGATCGCCAGCACCAGACGCCAGCGCATGGCTCGCCAGCCCCGATAAAAAGATGCTCAGCGGCAGCGTTTCGGATGGAAAGACGCTTTTTTTCAGTAAGTTAGCGTTGTCCACCAAGCAGCCTGCAGAGCGCTGCAAAGTCTCTGAAAAGAGCATCCAGGGCAGCATCCCGCAAAACAGATACAGAGGATAGTTGTCCGTGACCGCATCTGGCCGCAGTTTGATGCCGAAAGCGTACTGAAAAACGAATGTATACACCGCCAACAAGGTCAGCGGATGGATGATGCCCCACAGCCAGCCAGCGATCGAGCCCACATAGCGCTGGTCGAAATCCCGCCGGACGAGCTGGTAGATCAGGCTGCGGCCCGCGACTAGGTTGTGCAGGAAGAGCCTGCCGGGAATTCTGCGAGCCATCAGGCGAGCCTAGCGACGCAGCCGAAGCGGCGTCAAGCAAATCACGTAAGTCGTTGAAAAACAAAAGCGGCGAGGGGTGGGAGCCCTCGCCGCGCGTTCCTGTGGGTTCGCAAGGAGAAGCAGATGGCAGTGGGAACCTGCAAGTTCCCGCTACTAGGTAAGACGACCCACCCCCTCTTTTTTTCGGCCCGAGTACGAAAAAAATTGTTCTGGGACTCGTGCTTCGCCACGAAGTCGTTCAAAATAGGAAAGTTAGCAATTTCAAGAAGTCTGCTCGGTCCCCCGCGATTTTGGCCGTCAGACTTTTTGGACGCCCCATGCGTCTTGTTGTTGTGAACGGCGGAGACAAAGATTGATCTTCCGCGAAGTCGAAGATAGGGATCTCATCCTGAAAGCTCGCCGCGGCGACGTTGATGCGTACAACGTATTGGTGTCTCGCTGGGAACGGCGCGTCTTCAGTTTTATTGTGCGATCTATCGGCGACCGCGAGGAAGCTCTCGATCTGAGTCAGGACACGTTTTTGAAGGTGTACCGCGGACTGCGGACTCTTCAAGAGGTAGAACGTTTTCCTCAATGGTTGTTTCGCATCGCACACAACGAGACGATTTCCTGGCGACGCAAGAAGCGTCCAGAGCCCAGCGAAGACTCCGAACTCGAACGTGCCGCGATGCCTTCAACCCGGCGGGAGAACGCCGCTGAATTGTCGGCGGCGGTGAAGCAGGCCCTGGGGACCTTGCCCGAAGAACAGCGCGAAGCGGTTCTTCTCAAGGTCTACCAAGGGTTCAAGTTTCACGAGATTGCCGAGATTACGGGAGCGCCGGTTTCGACCGTCAAGTCCCGTGTCTACAGCGGATTCGAGGCTTTAAAGGCGATTCTAGCTCCTTCAAGGAGCAGCGCCTAAGGAGAGAAGGGCGATGACTGGGGCTCCACACGATTTACGAGACTACCTATTTGATGAGTTAAGCAGCGCGGAAAAGGCCGAAGTCGAAGCCTGGCTGGCGACTTCCGCCGCAGGCCGCGAAGAACTTAACCGGCTGCGTCTCACCAACCAGGCCTTGATGAGCCTGCCTGACGAAGAGATTCCGCAGCGGATCGCCTTCGTCTCCGACAAAATCTTTGAACCCTCGCCCTGGGTGCGCTTGGCCAGTTGGTTCCAATTGGAAGGCCCGCGCTTCGCCTTCGGTATGGCTGCCGCCCTGGCCGTCGTATTCGCCGGTCTCTGGGCGACAGAGCCCTCGCTGCGGTACGACGATCAGGGTTTCGAGTTGGCGTTTGGCGCGGGAGCTCCCACCCCCGCGCCGACGCCTGCCCCGGTTACGGCGGCGCCGCTCACCCCAGAGCAAGTTCGCGAAGTCGCCCTCGCCGTACTTGCTGAGACCTCCGAGAGCCGCAAGGCGGAATTGGCCGCGTTGATCGATCAACGAGCGGCGCAATCGGAACAACGCCTTGCTCAGCAGGTAACCGCCGTTAGCGATGACGCTGAGATGGGCTACCGGATGCTGCGCAGCGAGATCGAAAAGATATACAACGGCTCGGGCTCGTTGGCGATGGCTACGAGGTAATCGGTCATGCTCTTTCGAACCATCCTGTTGAGCTTGGCCTTTGTCGCCCTAGCGGGCGCGGTTGAAGTCGACGCTGCGGCAGGTAACCTGCGCGATCAGATCGCGGCGGCCGAGCAGGTTGTTGACCAGCGTTTTCAGGCCGTCGGCACGGACACGCCCATGGCGGTTCTGGGTAACTCTCGCGGCGCCTATATCGAAGGCTACGGCGTCGTCTTCAGTGTGCAAGTCAACATCGCGCCGGTCGGCAACGTCAACCCTTTTCGCCGCGCCTACTCCGACGAAGAGATTCACCAAATCAACATCCGCAAGCGCCAACGCATCGAGACCCTGGAGCAGCGCACCCGCGAACTGCTGGTGGAGCTGTCCGCTTCGATCCCCGGCTTACCCGCGAACGAGAAGATCGCCATAGCGGTTTCGCTCTTTCATTTCGCCTGGGAAGATCTGACTGCATTGCCCAAGCAGATGGTTATGGCCGCAGCCAAGAGCGTCCTCGCTCAAGCCAAGAGCGGTGCCTTGCCCTTGGCCGACCTGCGCTCCCGGCTCAACATTCGTTACTTTTAGCGCCCCATGTCAACGACCGATCCATCCGCCGAAGTCCTTGCAGCGGCTCAGCCCTCTTACAGCGCGCGACCGCGCCGCCTGGGCGAGATGCTCATCGCCAAGGGGCTGCTTGACACCGACGATCTCGAGAAAGCGCTCGAACTCCAAAAAGAACGCGACGACCGCATCGGACGCATCCTCGTCGACCTGGGCTTCGTCGCTCCGCGCGACGTGCTCACCACGCTTGCCGAGCAGCTCAATCTAGACCTCCTGGGCCCCGGCCAGTTCCCTGAGATCCCCATCCAGATCGAGCGGCTCACTGCGCGCTTCATGCGGCAGTTTCGTTTCCTGCCGATCGCCAAAGAAGATAATCGCCTGTGGGTTGCCATGGCCGACCCGCTCGATTTCGAAACCATCGCGGTCATTCGTCGCTTTTCGGGATGCGATATCGTCGCCGCGCTGGGTGCTGAGACGGAGATACTCGACGCCATCGACCGGCTCTACGGCGAAGAGGCCGAAGACGAAGCCCGCCATGAGTTCGGGTCGGACGAAGCCGACGCGACCGAGATCGAGCATCTCCGCGACATGGCCAGCGAAGCGCCGGTCATTCGCTTCGTCAATGTATTAGTCGCCCGCGCGTTGGAGATGCGCTCGTCCGATATTCACGTCGAGCCGTTTGAGAAAGAGTTCCGCATCCGCTTCCGCGTCGACGGCGTGCTGCGCGAGCAGGAATCGCCGCCGCGCGAACTGCGTGCCGCGATCATCTCGCGCCTGAAACTCATGGCGCGGTTGAACATCGCCGAGCGCCGCTTGCCGCAAGACGGCCGCATCAAGATCAAGGTCATGGGACACGAGGTCGATCTGCGCGTTTCGACTCTGCCGACGCTCTACGGCGAATCCGTCGTCATGCGTTTGCTCGACCGCTCGGCCACCGATTTTTACGAACTCGCCAAGCTCGGCTTCGACGACCACATGCTCCAGCGCATGGAGTACTTCACGGGCCTGCCGCACGGCATTTTCTTGGTGACGGGCCCCACGGGAAGCGGTAAATCGACGACGCTCTACTCCGCACTCAAGCTGATCAACACCGCTGAGAAAAAGATCATCACCATCGAAGATCCCGTCGAGTATCAGATGGACGGCATCAACCAGATCCATGTGAACTCGAACATCGGTCTGACCTTCGCCGCCGGCCTGCGCCACATCGTGCGCCAGGATCCAGACGTGATCATGGTCGGCGAAATCCGTGATCGCGAAACCGCCGACATCGCCATCCGCTCGGCCCTCACCGGTCACTTCGTCTACTCGACGCTGCACACCAACGACGCTCCCAGCGCCGTCACGCGGCTGACCGACATGGGTGTCGAGAACTATCTTGATTACGTCGTCCGTCGTCGCCGTGCTCGCGCAACGGCTGGTGCGAACGATCTGCCCCAAGTGCCGCATCGCCGCCGACGACATCGTCAACCCCGAAGGCCGTCGCATTCGCACCTGGCGCGGCGCCGGCTGCGACAACTGCGGCGGCACCGGCTACCGCGGCCGCCAAGGCATCTTCGAGCTAATGGAGATGAACGAAGAAATTCGTAGCCTCGTCATGAAAGACTCCGACGCCGGCGTGTTGACCGAAGCCGCCCGCCGCCACGGCATGCGCAGCCTCCGCGAAGACGGCTGGCTCAAAATCGAGAACGGCGTCACGACGGTCGAAGAAGTCATCCGGGTGACGCAGGAGTTCTAGAAGAAGATGACATTCTTAAGTCCGACAGGACGACATCTTTGTAGCCCAGGGCGCAAGCCCTGGGTAAATGGGACAGGAACGGCGCGGTCCATTCATCTCTTCCCGGAGCTTGCGCCCTGGGCTACAAAAGTGCCGCCCTTCGGGCTATGAGTCACGCGTACACTAATTTGTTGTTCCACATCGTCTTCGCGACGAAGGATCGCGGGAAGGATCTAACTGCGTCGATTCAAAACGATTTCTACCCGTACTTAATCGTTCTGGCGCGGGAGAAGGGTTGCCGTGTTGACGCTGGTGGCGGTGGCCTAGACCACATTCACCTCTTGCTTCAGGTCCCCGCGAAAGAGAGCATCGCTGAGGTGGTCAAGTTCTTGGAATCGAACTCGTCGCGCTGGCTAAAAACCAACGCCGCACGCGGCTTCGCTTGGCAGTCGGGCTACGGCGCCTTTTCCGTCAGTCAATCCAAGCGACAAGAGGTCATTGAGTATATCCGCGTGCAAGAGGAACACCACCGCCGCCACGCCTTCGAAGATGAGTACGTCGGCTTGCTGAAGAAGAATGAAATTGCATTCGAGGACCGCCTCCGGGGCTGAATATGGCCATCTTCCACTACAAAGCCCTCGCCGCCGACGGACGCACCCGCCTCGGCACCCTCACCGTCGACGACGACCGCGCGGCCGCACGCGAACTGCGCAAGCAGGGCCTCACGCCCATCTTCATCGGCTCCGAAAAACCCGGCGGCTTCTCGCTCTCGATCCCCGGCTTCGGACGCAAGGCCAAGTCCGCCGACCTGCTCCACTTCACCGAAGAGATCGCGACCCTGCTCAACGCCGGCGTCACGCTCGACCGCTCGCTCGAAATCACCGCCGAACTCACCGAGCGCCCACAGTTCAAGGCCGTCGTCCAGAATCTGCAGAAGACTCTGCGCGGCGGCAAGAGCTTCGCCGACACGCTATCCGCCGAACCCGATGTCTTCAGCGAACTCTACGTCTCGATGGTCCGCGCCGGCGAAGTCTCCGGCTCACTCTCCGTCGTCATGGACCGGCTGGCCGACTTCGAGCGCGAACGCGACGAACTGCGCGGCTACATCATCAGCTCGCTGACCTATCCGGCCCTGCTCGTCTGTGTGGGCTCGACGTCGATTTTCATCCTGTTGCGCTACGTCATCCCGCGGTTCGCCGAGGCGTTTGCCGACTCCAACATCGCCATGCCCTTGCCGATGGAGATCCTGCTGACGATCAGCAACGTGGTGCAAACCTACGGCTTCCCCTTTATTGCCCTGCTCATCGCCGCAGCCATCGGCATTCGCAACTGGACCAAGTCCGAAGAAGGCCGCCTCAAATGGGACCGCTTCAAGCTGCGCATTCCGCTGCTCGGCCAGGCGCTGCTCAAAGCCGATACTGCCCGCTTCGCCCGCGCCATGGGCACGCTCGTGCAAAATTCCGTACCGCTGGTGCAGGCGCTCTCCATCACCAAAGGCGTCATGTCCAATCGCTTGCTTGGCGGCGCGCTAGACTTCGTAGCTAAGGGCGTGAAGCGCGGCGAAGGAATTGCCTCGCCGATGAAAAAGACCGAGATGTTCCCCGCGCTTGCCGGTCATTTGCTGACCGTGGGCGAAGAAACCGGACGTCTCGATGAAATGTTCAACCGAATGGCGGACATCTACGAGAAAGACACCAAAGAGGCGGTAAAGCGCTTCACCGCGCTCTTCGAACCCGCCGTCATTCTCGTCATGGGCGTCATCGTCGGCGCCATGATCTTAAGCGTCATGCTCGCCATCACCAGCATCAACCAGTTAGGTATGTAAGGTTCCTATGAAGAAACAACAGCAAACACGACGCAACCGTCGAGCGGGCATCACGCTCATCGAGATGCTCGTCGTCATCACGATCATCGCCCTCTTCTCGGCGATCGCCTACCAGCGGCTGACTCCGGCGCTGGAGCAAGGCCGTGTCACCGCCGCCAGGACGCAGATCGAGTCTTTGATGTCGGCCCTGCAGCGCTACAACATCGAGAACGGCCGCTTCCCGACGCAAGAGCAAGGCCTCGATGCCGTGCGTCCCTTCCTGACCAAAGAGATCCCGCTCGACCCCTGGGGCTCACCGTACATCTACCGCTATCCGGGTGAACACAGTTCCGACCCTGAGCTGATGAGCTACGGCGCCGACGGCCAGGAGGGCGGTGAAGACGCCAACGCCGACATCACGAGCTGGCAATGAACTATGCGCCCACACGATTGCGAAGAGGCTCGACGAGCGGCATCACGCTCATCGAGATGCTCGTCGTTGTGGGCATCGTCTCCATCGTTTTGACCATAGCGTTCCCGAACGTGACTTCCGGCCTCGACGGCATCCGCCTCAAGACCGCCGTCGACCGCGTCGGCAGTTTCTGGTCCGCTGCCCGGCAACGCGCCGACCGCTTCCAAACGCCGGTGCAAGTCACGGTCGATCCGAAGGCAAATGAGTTGCGCGCCGCTTCGGTCGCGAACGACTGGAGCACATCCTTCGATCTCTCCAACCGCCTGCACGTCGCCGGCATCGAGGAGCCGCAGCGCTACCTGCTTTACCCCGGCGCGCCCTCGCCCGACTTCCGCCTCATGCTGGAGGCCGAAAGCGGGGGACAAGCGGGTATCAAGGTCAACGTCTTCACCGGCGTGCCCGAGGATTGGGATGGCGACGCGCAGAAGTAACCGATCAGGATTTAGCCTGCTGGAGATGATGGTCGCCACGGCGCTCACCGGACTGACCGTCGTCGGACTCTTGTCTCTGACGTCCCAGTCGCTATCGAACTCCGCGCGAATCCGCGAATACGACCGCGCCGCCATGCTGGCCCGCACGCAGATGGACGAGCTGTTGACTGTCGATCCGCCGCAGCTGAACGAGCCGCTCGAAGGCGTGTTTGACCCGCTCTCCGGTTGGGAAGCGCGCATCACGCCGGTCGAAGTGGACTACAACGCGGCCGCCGGCGGCACGCTGCTCGCGCGCGTCGATCTCACCATCTGGTGGCAGAGCGACGGCCGCCGCAAGACGTTCCCGCTTGAAGCCTACCGCCGTGTACGCATCGACCCCAGCACCGCCCCCGGAAACCTGGATCAGAGGTCCTTGCGATGAACTCGCCGCTCAGAGGTTCCCGCGCGGGCATGACGCTCATCGAGATTCTCGTGGCTGTCACGCTGCTCGGACTGTTGTCGATCGCTCTGGTCACCGCGCTGCAAGTCGCCGCCGGGGCCTGGAGCAGTTCGCGCAATGCACGCGGGCAGGATCGACGCATCGCGAACGCCAACGCGCTGTTACACGCCCAGTTCGCCGGCGTGACGCCGGTCGTGCCGATGATCCTGCACCCCGGACTCGCCGTACCGGCGGGACCGTTCTTCCAAGGCGAACCCACCGCCATGCGCTTCGTCAGTTCCTACTCGATGACCGAGGGTGTGCGCGGCGGTCTGCAAATCGTCGAGCTGCAAACCTCTCCGGGCCAAGAGGGGACGAGGCTGATTCTCACGCAGACGCCCTACCAGGGGCCGCTCAGCGTCGGCCGCTTTATCGTCGGCGTCGAGCCGCTGCCCGAGCCGCCTGCATTCCATCTGCTTTTTACGCCGCTTGTGACGCGCACCGACTCGCTCATCGTCGCTGACCGCCTCTCGGAAGTCAGCTTCTCCTATCTGCGCGGCCCGCGCGGCCCCAATGAACCCGACGCCTGGGTCTCTGTTTGGGATCAGCCCCGGCAACTGCCGCAGGCCATCCGCGTGGATATGCAGCCGCTCGAAGACGTCGGCCGCTTGCGGCCCGTCGCCATCGTCAGCGAAGTTCGGGCGCGGTACGGCCATACCCGGAGGCTTCCTCGCAGATGAGCCGATCGAACAATCGCCGCGGCGGCGCCTTGCTGGCCGTAATGTGGTTCGCCGCCGCGCTGACGGCAATCGCTTTTGCGCTTTCCGTTGGCGTACGGGCCGACTTTGATCGCGCCTCGGTCCAGGCTGACTCACTGCGTGCCTATTACCTGGCGCACGGCGCGGTCGAAGCAACGATCCGACGCATCGCTCGGTCGCCGCGAGTTCCCGTGGAAGGGCAAGAGCCGCCATTGTTCGTCGTCGGGCAGCGGTTCATGCACTATCGCTTCGAAGGCGGCGTCGTCGAAGTCGAAATCGTAGCCGAGGGCGGCAAGCTCGACGTCAATCGCGCGTCGGCCGAGGCCCTGTCGAGGTTGATGGCCGCCTCCGGCGTCGATCCTGCATTAGCCGTTCAGCTCGGTGTAGGCATCGTCGCCTACCGCGAGCAGTTGAAAGCAGGCGAGGTCCTTTACGGTCTGCCCGTCGAGCAGGCGCTCGAAGAGTTCGGAAATCTTGAGGCCGATCCGTCTTTTCGGCCGGTTCGCGCGTCTATCCAAGAGTTGGAAGAGTTGTTATCGATTCCTGGGATGACCCCGGACTTGCTCTACGGCTCCTACCAAGAGACGAATTCAGGAACCCTCGTGAGACGCAACGGACTAGTCGAAAGCTTGACGACACGCGGCGGCGGCGCCGTCGATGTCGCCTATGCGCCGCCGGTGCTGCTGGCGGCAGCCGGATTCTCTCAGGCCCTGATCGATCAACTCGTGGAGATTCGCCGGCTTCGGCCTTTGACGGTCGAAGACCCGGGTATGGCTGATCTGATCCAGCGCGGCGGCGAAATTCCGCTTGCCTTGGGTCGAGGCGGATCCGCCTACACGCTGCGGGCAACGGCGGAACTGAACGGCGCTCGTGCCCGCCACACCGTCGCTGCACTCGTCCAAGCGGATGTTTCGGACTCGGTTGACCCGCTCCGCATCGTTCGCTGGTACGACAACCCTTTTTAACGAATCGATATGTTTTCGCAGTTCCAACGCATCGGCTCCGGATGCGGCATTGAGATTCGAGGTGCCGACCTGCACGTGGTGGCCGTCAAGTCGCGCCGCGCCGGTCTCACCGTTCTGGGCGTCGCCAAGATCGAGAACTTTCGTGAGCGGCCAGCCACCGAATGGGGCAGGGAGTATGCCGATTTTCTCGCCTCTTGCAGCTTCGCGCACGTTTCCGCAACCGTTTCGCTGCCCCGCGAGGACGTGATCGTCCGCCAGGTCCAGTTACCGCCGATGAGCGAAAAGGAACGCGCTTCGGCTGTACGTTATCAACTCGATGGCCTGCATCCGTTCGCCGAGGACGAAGTCTTCCACGCCTACGCCGTATTAGACGCCGATGCCAAGGGCCCGTCTCCTGTCGTCGTTGTCGTCGCCGAGCAGAAGATAGTCACGCATTACGCCGATCTATTCGAAGAGGCAGGCGTCGCCGTCTCCGCCTTCACCGTGAGCGCGTCTTCGCTTCGCGCCGCGCTCAAGTTGCGCACGGATCGCCTAGCGACTCCACTCCTCGTCGTCAATCGCAACGGCCAAGATCTCGAAATCTACGGCGAGAGCGCTGGCCGCGCAGCTCTGAGCGTCGAGTTTGATTTGGGCGCCGTGCAGGCCGGCCGCGCCTTGCAGTTGGCCGAAGCCGACCTACGTTTGGACCGCGGCGAAACAGCCGTGTTGGTGCTTTCGGGCGAGCCGTTGGACGTCGATCCGGCGAACGCGCTGACGCCGGCCTCAGTCGGAGAAATTTTCCCCGTTCCTGTTTCTGCGCCTGCCGATTTCGATCTATCGAGGGATCTGCAGTCTCTCGCGACCGCCGTCGAATCCGCCTGCCCCCGTCTTGGTTGGGGCGCCAATCTATTGCCGGCCGACAGACGCCAATCGGATTCGCGGCTCGTTTGGATCCCAACCGCCGTCTTGGCGGGTTTGCTCGTCTTGTTGGGAATAGGTTTCCTGCTGCGGTCGACAATTCAGAATCGCGCCTACGCCGCCGTCATCGAACAGCGACTCGCTGCATTGCAAGAAGTCGTTGATTCGGCCGAAAGCAATCGCGAAGCGGCTGCTGAAGTCCGCGAGAGAATCACTGTTCTTGAGGGCCAAGCAACGCGCACGGTTCAGGACTTGCGGATCCTGAGCGAGGTTTCGAGTCTGCTGCCCGCGTCCGCTTGGCTCCAATCCTTCACGATCAACGACGAAGGAATTCGCTTGAGCGGCGAGACCGCCAACGCGGCCCCTTTGCTCGGCGTCCTCAATCAAGCCCGCACGGTTCAGGGCGTCGCCTTCGCCACGTCGCTCGTTCGTCGTGACGACAAAGAGCGTTTCGAGATCACCGCCGAGCGAGGGGCTCTGGGCGCCAGGCCGATCGCTGAGTCGGAAGCCGCCGCCGTTCCTGCTCCGGCGCCCACCGACGCGGAGCCGCCGCCGCCAGAAACCCAGGAGGCGACTCCTTAATGGCCGCCATGAGCCAGCGCGATCGAAAAGCCTTGATGCTGCTCGGCGTTGCCGTGGCGCTGTTCTTGGTTCTGCAGCTGGATATGTTTGCGCCAAGTGCGGCGAGCGGATCCGTTGCATCCGACGCGGCGCTCGACGCACTTGAGCAGCGTCTCCAACTCGCCCAAGTCGAGGCCCGCCAAAGGCCGCTGACCGAAGCGGAGTTGAGCGCCGCTCAAAGACGGTTGGAAAAAGTCGAGAGCCGGCTGCTGGAGTCCGCCGATCCCGCACTGGCTCAGGCTGAGATGCGTTCTCTCGTCGGGCAGTTGCTGGATGCCGAGGGCATCCCGCTGCGTGTCTCCCGTTTCGGGACAGTCAAGCTGGAACAGGACCGCTACGCCCAGGTGCCGCTCGTTGTCGAGTTCACTTGCGGCATCGAACAGATGGTCAATTTCATGGCCGCGATCGCCAACTCATCGAGACTGCTGGCGACCAGAGACATTCGCATCCGTCCCGACAAACCCGAAGTCAAATCCATCGCCGTGACCATGACCGTCGCCGGATTTTTGCCGATGGATCGCGCTCCTGAGCTAGCCGAGAAGGCCGCGGGAGCCTCCCGTTAAGCGAGGAAGCAGTATGACGCGCAGACTACTCCTACTCAACGCACTGCTCGCCGGGATGTTTATTCTCGGAGCCGCTGAACTCTACCGTCAGGTCATCGAAGCCGATGGGCGTTACGAGCGCCTGGAGGCGTTCACCGATCCCAAACAGCCGCCCGAGTTTCCGGCGCCCGCCGACCCCAGTCCGACTCGTCCCGCAGATTTTATGCCGGTCGTTAATCGCCTGTTGTTCTCGCCCGACCGCAATGCCGAAGTTGTCGTGGAGACCGTCGAGCCCGAAGTCGACCGCAGGCCTCCGCTGCCGCAACTGTCGGGTCTTGTCGATTTCGGCAGCGGGCCGTCCGCGCTGATGACCGTCGACTCCGCCAAGCCGCCTGTTTGGCTGGCGGTCGGCGATAAAGTCGGCGACTTCGTCTACGAAGGTCTGGAAGGCGAAGACATCAAGCTGAAGTGGAAGGAAGAGTCTTTCACCGCGACCAAGGAGCAACTCAGCCGGCCCCTGGAAGCCGCGAAGCGTCCGGCTGCTGCACGCAATACTGCGCGTCCGCCGCGAGCCGCCCGCCCCGGCCAGCCCGCTGCTACTGCCGCCGCACCCGCCGATTTGGCCGGAGTCGGGCAAGACGCCCGCATCGGGCCCGAGATTGGACCAGGGCGCTACGCCGTCGTCCGCGGCGATGATTCGCCCGAAGGAACCGAACGCAACGGTCTGGTCAAGAAAGTCCGCAAGACGCCCTTCGGCTCCTCCACCTGGTGGGAGAAGAAAGAGTAACGTCGCCCGAATTTGAGGAAACACAAGATGCGCATATTCATTTACACCGTTCTGAGCTTGGCGCTCGCTGCTGCCGCCTTCGGGCAAGACGCGCCCAAGAAGAAAGCCGCCGCCAGCGAAAAGAGGCCCGCCGCGGAGGGCAGGCTCAACACGCCCTTCGGCGTCGCCAAAACAACCGAGCAGCCCGTCGCCAAAGCGAAGCCCAAAAAGGTTCGGCAAGATTGGCAAGTCGAGAAGGAGGGCGAGAGTTTCAAATTCTCCAAGAAGACCCCTTTCGGCCCCTCCTCCTGGACTCGTACCGAAGCCGAACTCTCCGCCGATGAGCGCGCCGTCGCCGAGCGGAGCGGATTGCTCAAGCCCCAAGAAGAGCCGGCCGAGCAAGAAACCGAGACCGCCGCGAAACAGCTCTGAGACCCGCACTGCTGGCCCTGTTCGCGATACGTAACCCCCAACGGAGAATCCTGGTGAAAAGATTACTGGCAGCGATTGTTTTGGCGCTGACGCTGACGACCTTAGTCCCCGCGCAACAAGCCGACGACCGCCCTGTTTCGTTTCGGGGGCTGCGCAACGCGAGCATGTTCGACCTCATCGATCAAATCGCTCGGCAACTTGAGATGAACTACATGATCGACCCGGCGCTGTCAGACGGCGCGGTCACGATCAACACCTACGGCACTTTGCAGCGCTCCGATCTAATGCCTTTGCTTGAGACGGTCCTGCGCATGAACGGCGCCGCCGCCGTCGAGGTCGAAGGCATCTGGCGCATCATTCCTCTTGCCGGCATCTCCAGCGCGCCGCTCTCGCCAATTTCGACGCGCTCGCCCGGCGATCTGCCTGCCGCGGAACCCATGGTGTTGAACGCCGTTCGCCTGAACTACATGACCGCCGAAGATCTCTCCGCCGTTCTCGCTCCGTTCCTCGGCGCCGGCGGACAGTTCGCGGTCGTGCCCAAGGCCAATACGCTGATCTTGCTCGATAACGCCCGCAATATGCGTCGAACGCTCGATCTCATCGCCCTGTTCGACACCGAAGAGATGGCCAGCCAGCGCATGAAGCTTATCCCCGTAGAGAACAGCCTGGCCAAGACCATCTCCGAAGAGTTGGAAAAGATATTTGGCGCTCTTTCCGCCAGCGAGAAGACTTCGGCCATTCAGTTCTTGCCGCTGGAGCGAATCAATTCCGTTCTCGTCGTCAGTTCCAGCCCGCAGATCTTCGAACAGGTCGAAGATTGGGTCAAGAAGCTAGATAAGAGCGCCACAGTAGGCGGAGTTCAAAACTTCGTTTACAAGGTGCAGTACGGCTACGCCGCAAGCCTCGCGCAGACCCTGCTGCAACTCTATGGCGTCCAGGGCGGCTATGGCGGAGGATACGGCGGCGGAGGATACGGCAGTCCCTACGGTGGAGGATACGGCGGGGGCGGTTATGGCGGCGGAGGATATGGCAGTCCCTACGGCGGAGGATACGGCGGGGGCGGTTATGGCGGCGGCTTCCCGGGCCGCGGAGGATATCCCGGCGGCGGGGGCGGAGGGTTCCCGGGCGGAGGATATGGCGGCAGTCCTTACGGCGGGGGCGGTTTTGGCGGCGGCTTTGGCGGCGGCTACGCGGCAGCGGCGGAGGTGGAATCATTCAGTTGCCGGGCGCCGTGTCCCCCAGCGTGTCCGCCTCAGCAACGACGGACCAAACCGGTGCTCTGGTCGGCGAAGCTGCTGCTGCTTCCGAAACCCAGCGCGGCATCCGCATTGTCCCCGACTTCATGAACAATTTGATCGTTGTGCAGTCGACCAAGCAAGAGTACGAGGTCATCCACAAGACCCTGCAGGAGCTGGACTTCCCCCCGCGTCAAGTCTTGATCGATGCCCAAGTCTATGAAGTCAATCTGAAAAACGGGTTGGAAATGGGCGTATCGGCCTATTTGCGAGATCGTGGGGCGGCGGGGACTGGCGGCGACCGCAAGTTGGCTGGCGGCTTTGACACGGCCGGCGCCGTCGAGGCGACCATCGGAGCCCTTGTCGGCAATACCCGTGAGTTGTCTGCCTTCCTGAAGGCGAATCAGACATCCGGTCGCTCCAAGCTCATCTCCGCGCCGAGCCTGTTAGCCACGGATAATCTGGCCGCCTCGATCACCGTGGGTCAGTCCATCCCGGTCCTCACCTCCCAGGCCGTAGGCTCCCTCCAGGCAGGCGGCGACTCTCAGTTCACTCAGACCATCACGAACGTCCAGACCGGCGTCACGCTTTCCATTACCCCGCGGGTGAACGCTTCCGGCATCGTGACAATGCAGATCAATCAAGAGGTCAGCGCGCCAATCCCGCCCTCAGGCTCGATCGACTCGCCGTCGATTGACCGCCGCACCGTCCAGACCCAAGTCACTGTGGCCGACGGCGACACCGTCGCGATCGGCGGCATCATTCAGGAATCCAACATCTACAGTCAATCTCGAGTGCCGGTTTTAGGCAAAATTCCCATTCTCGGTGCTGCTTTCGGCAGTACGAACCGGTCCCAATCGAAGACGGAACTCATCATTCTGCTGACCCCTCGCGTGATCTACGACGAAACTGAAGTCGTCACCATGAGCAACGAACTCAAAGACCGCATGCGCCGGCTGCGGTCGATGATGCTCCAGAACTAGGTATTTCGACTCAGAAGCGTGTCAATTCGACGTATTGACGGCCATTTCGGCCCTATGGTACTTTCGGTTGCAGTCGGGAGGTCTGCCTCTGAGTCGCCCGCTCGGAGGCCGCTGTGGGTAAGTTTTCCGGCTAGAGAACGTAGATTGCAGTAGATAGCATCTTCTTGATTGAGACAAACAACCAGATTGGTCTATACTTGTCAGGTCTACGTAGATCGGACGGGCTGGTACGTACCGGCGCTGTCCATGTTTTAGAGTTCGAATCGGCAGCCATGCTGACGAGGACTCGATAAGAAGTTACTTCTTGTGGGAGAAGGAGAGTGAAATGGTAGCTATCAGACATAGAGCGCTACAGCTGCTCGCCATCGGCCTTGTGGTCGCCGGCGGCGCTTTTGCGCAAGATTTGAGCTGCTCGCTCATCGGTACGCAACAAAACGTGCGCGCCGAAGGCAAAGCAGAATTATTGGGCGACATCAACATCGAGTGCGTTGCCGCCGATCCGGATGCGCCGGCCCCGTGGCTTGAGAAACAGGTCAACATCATCGTCAACTTGCCGGTGAACGTGACCAACAACATCGGCTTCGCTGGCACCAACGTGACCGACGCCGCGCTGATCGTCAACGACGATATCCCTGCGAATGCGAAGTATGGCGTTCTCACCGCGGCTAAGGAACTCGCGTTCGACGACGTAACCGTACCGTTCCCCGACGGCATCGTGAATCCGACGAAGACCACCATCCGCATTAGCTCGATCCGCGGCAACGTGACCCAGTTGGGCCTGCCCTCCGAGGGCAACGTGATCCAGATCGATGCGATCGTGTCGACGGAGCCCCCGTCCACGCTCAGCGTGGGCGTGCCCAGCGTTACGATCGGCTTCAGCCGCTTGAGCCTCATTTCCGAAGGCATTGACGGTGCTGTCAACGGTCTGCAGTGCGTTGACCTCCGTGACGCGAACCCGGAACTCTGGATCCGCGAAGGTTTTGCCTCCGCTTGGAAGACTCAGGGCTATGCTACGGATGCCAAGAACACCTTCTGGGAATCCGGCTACTTCGCGCCCGGCTCCAACAACGGAGCAGGCGCCAGCCAAGACACCCAGTTCCGTGTGGGCATCTCCGGCGTTCCTAACGACGTCACGTTCACCATGGACACCTACGTCACCGACGGCATGGATCTTCAGTTGGTCCTCCTCGGTACCCCTTGCGTTCTCGGACCGATGTCCTCGTCGCGGCACGCCTTTTACCCCGACCCTCGACAGCGACGGTAATGGCGCGGTTGTCTACAAGGTTTGCAACAACAACCCGAACGCTCGTGAGACCGTTGGGATTCCGTTAAACGTTTCCTGGCTGGTTGGCGATACCCCGGACGTGGGCGCTGCTTCGGCGACTGTCAGCTACTACCCGCTGGGTGGTTCTGAATTCGCCAGCTTCACTTCCCCCGAGCCGCGCTTCGTGGATACGGCCTCTTCACCTGATGAGTTCCTGACCGTCACCAAGTGCGTTACCACCCTGCTCTTCCCGTTCGTGACCAACCAGTCCGGCTTTGACACCGGCTTGGCCATCTCGAACACCTCGGAAGACTGGGGCCTCAGCGGCATCGACGGCCAAGACGGCGGATGCGAAATCCACTACGTTGGTACCGACACGTCAGACGTCACGCCTGACGATGACTTCACCACGGAAGACGTACTTGCAGGCGAGCAGCTGGTTTGGTTGCTCTCTGCTGGCGGTTCGCATGGTTTGAACGGCGCTCCTGACTTCCAGGGCTACGTCCTTGCCGCTTGCGACTTCCAGTACGCTCACGGCTACGCCTTCATCACCGATGGTTTCGGCGGCGGAATTCCGGCGTTGGCGCAGGGCTACCTTGCCCTCGTCATCCCGGCGGATCGCGGCATCTCCAACGGTGAAGCTGAGACCTTGGGTAACTAAGCCTCAGTTCTTAACTGTTAACTGGAGGGGCTCTCGCAAGAGAGCCCCTCTTTTTTTGTCCGCGCGCTGGAGATGTGCTACGGGCCGGCAGCTGCTGACATTGGGCCGCAAATTGCTATCATGAAAGCCGCGCCCCGTCCCGTCTGACCTCACTCGGAGTTTTGGTTCCTATGGCTTCTCTGCGGCACCTTGGGCTGCTTGTCCTCCTATTGTCAATTTCGCCGCTGTTCGCGGCTTCCAATCGGATTTTGGTTCTGCCGGCTGTCAGCGGCGGGTCCCTATCCGTAGTTCAGCCCGACGGACCGTCTCTGGAGACGACTTTCGCCTCTCCACTCGGCGCATTCAAAGTGCTGCAGGACGAGACGGGCGACACCTACTTCATCCTCAGCAACCGAGCCAGCCAGGCGGTCACCGTCGTCGATGCGGCCTCGCTCGAGACGCTTGCCGTTATTCCGCTCGGCACCGGAGTGAACGACGGCGTCGTCACCCCAGACGGCAGGTATCTGCTGCTATCCTCGGGCAGTCTCATCGTCGTCGATCTGCAGACCTTTGAGATCGTCGACACCGTGTCCGTGGGCGGCAATGCCAAAAGGATCATCGTCAACAGAGCGGCTTCGTTCGCTTACGTTATTGGCGGCATTCGATCCCAGCGCCAGATTCACGCTGTTGACCTGGAGACGTTCGAGGTGGTCGCCGAAACGACCGAGACCGACGGCCTCTCCGATATGGTCCTCGTGGAAGGCGAAAGCCTCATGGTCGCGGCGGCGGACTCCCGTATGGTTCTCTTCTCTCCTGGCGACCTGACGAAGGTCGGCGACTTTGAGCCTTCGCCTAGCTTCAACGAAGCGGAGATCGACATCATTCCTGGCGGTACCCGCGTGTTGGTTCGCGGCACGGGGCGGCAGTCCAGCAATGCATCCATCATGTTTGACTGGACGTCGGGTGATTCTCAGCTCATCGCTCCTTCTTCAGACAATATCTTCAGCGCCGCTGCGGTTCTCGACTCGTCTACGACCTTCGCCGTTCGCTCCTCAGATAACAAGGTGGTGTTGCTCGACACCACCGCACCGTTGCAGGTAACCGTTGTGCCGTTGAACCTCGGAGTCAAGGCCAATGATTTGGGCTTGTCCCCGGATCGCCAGCAATTGTACATAGCCGCCGAAGACCAGAATCAGATTCTGAAGTACGACTCGCACACCTTGACCAAGTTGGGCGACGTGGATCTGGAAACGGCTCCTCGCAGCGCTGAGTTGTTGTTTATTCCTGGCGATCTGCCGCCGGGAAGCTTGATCACGCTATCGGGAGATCACCAATACGGCATTCCCGATACACAGCTTGAGTTTCCCTTTAGCGTCCAGTTGCGGGACATCCTCGAACAGCCGGTCCTAGGAGCGGACGTGCTCTTCGAAGACTTGAGCGGCCTCGGATTCCAATTCAAGCCGTCCAATCTCGTCAAGACAAACGAGCAAGGCATCGCGACGGTGACCGTGAAAGTTGCGCCCCGAGCAGCCTTCGGTACTCCCGCCGAAGACCCACAGGAAGTGATTCTGTCGGCGACCGCGCCCAATGTTCGCCCCGTTTTCTTCGATGTTCGGGTTGTGAGCCAATTCGGTATTAAGGCCGTATCCGGAGAAGACCAACTCGTGAGTGCAAACCAGGAGTTGCCGAAGCGGCTTGTCGTTTCCGCGGTGCGAGCCAGCGGTAAGCCCATCGCCAGCGGTACCGTCTTGAACTTCAGCGCCATCGGCGGCGCTTGCATCGGGGAGGCGGCGGTTAATACCGCAGGCTTCGCCTCCATGCAGTGCCGCTCTACCGCCTTGCCTCCTGGCGCCACCCAGAAGCCCGGCTCCGTTACTTTGAGCGCCCTTCAGTACTCCGGCGAACTCGGTACGGAAAACACCATTCAGAGGTTCAATTTCACCACTTTCAGCGGCGCCAACGGAATTCAGATCGATAACCTGTCCGGCGACGGCCAGACGGCGCCGACCGGTGTTCCCTTACTCGCTCCGCTGACCTTTCAAGTCACCAACGAATCAACCAACGTCGTGCTCCCCGTCCTCGCTGAAGCATCGCGCCTAGAGGGCCCGCCCGTGTCCATCAGCCCGCGTCTGTCCTCGGCGTTTCCCGATGTTTCGCGTCAGATTACGGCGACCACCGGAAAGTATCCTGGAACGGCCGTCGTGCAGGTCGAAGCTGCTGCTCCCGGCTTGGCCAAGACGACATTCAACATCGAGATTCTTCCCGATACGCCCTCATTTATAACCAAGAAGAATGACGGCCAGGAGGGGAAGATTCTCTCAAAGCTAGCTAACCCGCTTGAAGTTGCCGTGTTCGGCAAGTCCGGCAAGGTAATTCCGTTCCCGCTCGTGGAGTGGGACGTCATCAGCGGTTCTGCCTCTATCAGCGCGCTCACCACTTCGACCGGTTCCAGAGCGACGGTAAGCTTCGGCCCCTTTGCGGGCGCCGTCTTGATTCACGCCTCGGTCGGCGAACAGACCGCCATCTTCCACGTCAACGCCCTCGGTCCCGAACCCGACCAGATCACCCTGCTCTCAGGACAGGGCCAGAGCCTGACGCCCGGCACCCTGTCTGATCCCATTTCCGTGCTCCTATTCGAGGACGGACTGCCGGCGGCTGGGTCCATCGTTACGTTCAGCGGCCCTCCGACGCTTGTCTTTCATCCCCTCGGCGCCGGCGCTCCGGCCAATCCTCTGATCACCAACGCCGATCTCGAAGGCCGCGCCGTTGCCCGCGTTGAGTTGGTTCCTCTCGGGAGCGTAACCGAGCAAGGCGCCGCCCAACAGCAAACGACGGGGGCGATGGTCACGACGACCGTATCTTCCGGCACGGTCTCCAGGGATGTGCAGTTCGGCGTCATCGGACGTACGCCCCAATTCACGTCGAGTTCGCTCGTCAACGCCGCTTCCTTCCGCCCGGGAATCGTGCCGGGAGGCCTCGCGAGCATCTTCGGCACCGGCCTCATGGAAGCGATCAACAAGATCGTCTTGCCCTCCGGCGTTACCAGCTTCAACGGAACTACCGTTCGCATCGACGGCATTCCGGCTCCGCTCCTTGCCCTCGCCCCCGGCGCTTTGGAGCAGATTAACTTCCAAGTTCCGTTTGAGATACCGCCGGGACAACTCGTCTCTGTCGAGGTCGAAAACAACGGAACCAAGACGACTGTCCAGAACGTGGCGGTCTTCTCCGTCCAGCCAGGCATTTTCGAGGTCCAGCAGGGCCAAGGGAAAATCGGCGCCGTGCTGCACGCCGATGATGGCGCCCTGGTAACCGCCGCCAATCCGGCAGACTTAGGCGAGGCCTTGTCGCTCTACTTCACCGGCGGCGGGGCCTTGGACGACCCCGGCGCCGCTACCGGAGAACTGGGACCGTCCGACCCGCCGCTGACGACCGCGGGCACGACCGACGTCCTCGTGGGCGGCGTCAAGACGGAAGTCTTGTTCTCCGGCTATGCCCCATTCTTCATGGGTCTGTACCAGACGAACTTCGTCGTTCCGCCTGATATTATCTGCGGCCCGCAGTCGCTCGCCGTCGTGGTGAGCGCGACGCCCAGTCCGGCCACGATGATAAACATCAAATGCCCCTAGCCCAGTGATCGGGAACGCGCCGGGCGCGGCCGCTTGCCGCGCCCGGTTGCTAAACTGTTCGTTCCGTGCAGCACAGAGCAACAGCAACGGACCGTACGCAAGACGATTCGCCGCCTCTCCTCGGAACCTGGCGAAACGTCTACGTGGTGGTGCTTTTGCACCTAGCGGCGTGGATCTTGCTGCTCTATCTGTTCACATCCTGGTATCTCCCTGACGCCCAATGAGAACCGTCGATTGGTTCGTACTGGTCGCCTCGCTCATCGGCATCGTCGGTTACGGACTCTATAAAGCCAAAGGCGCCCAAACCACCGAGGGCTATCTGCTCGGCGGCAAGAGCATGCGCTGGTGGGTCATCGGCCTGTCGATCATGGCCACGCAGGCCAGCGCGATCACCTTCATCGGTACGACGGGCCAAGGCTACTCCGATGGGCTGCGCTTCGTGCAGTTCTACTTCGGTTTGCCGATCGCGATGGTCATCATCTGCGCCGTCGCAGCCCCCGTCTTTCATCGCAGTGGAGTCTACACCGCCTACGAATTTCTCGAGAAGCGCTTCGATAAGAAAACCCGCACACTCGCCAGCGCCGTCTTTCTTGTTCAGCGCGGTCTCGGCGTCGGCATTGCCCTCTACGCTCCTGCCGTCGTCATGGCCGTGATCTTGAACTGGCCCGAGAGGGTGACTATTCTGCTTATGGCCGCGATCGTGGTCGGTTACACCGTCATCGGCGGCATCAAAGCCGTCATGTGGACCGATGCCCAGCAAATGCTGGTCATGTTCCTCGGGCTCATCGCCGCTTTCTTCGCGGCCGTGCACGGCTTGCCCAGCGAAGTGAGTTTCGGCGATGCGCTCAGGCTCGCTGGAGACGCCGGCCGCCTGCAGGCCATCAACCTGGATCTCAATTTCGATGATCGCTACAACCTCTGGTCCGGCCTCATCGGAGGATCTTTCCTCGCTTTGGCCTACTTCGGAACCGATCAATCCCAAGTGCAGCGCTACCTCACGGCCCGTAGTCTGCGCGACAGCCGCTTCAGTCTGCTGTTCAACGCCGTCGTCAAGGTACCGCTGCAGTTCGTGATCCTGCTGACCGGCGCGATGGTCTTCGTGTTTTTCTTGTTCATTCAACCGCCGGCGCTCTTCAATCCCGCCGTCGCCGCGACCGTTGAAGCGGGCGCGTCCCAGGAATTCGCCGTCGTCCAGCAGCGTTACGACGACGCCTTCCAGCAGAGAAGGGAAGCGGCCTTGAACCTTGCCTCCGTCGACGGCATCGGTCAACGGGACGCCTATCTGAGCGCGCAGCAGGCCGTCGACTCAGCGCGCAATCAGGCCGTCGCGCTGGCCGAACGAACCACCGGGGCGCCCTACAACGACACCAACTATGTCTTTCTCACCTTTGTCACGCGGCATCTTCCTCCCGGAATCGTCGGCCTGATCATCGCCGCCGTATTCGCCGCCGCCATGTCGACCATCTCCGCCGAGTTGAACTCGCTGGCCACCGTCTCGATCATCGACCACTACCAGCGCTACATTCGGCGCGGCGCCGCCGATCAGCATTACGCCCATGCATCGCGGGCGGCCACCGCCTTCTGGGGTTTCTACGCAGCCGTCTTCGCCATGTTCGCCGGACAACTCGGCTCGCTCATCGAAGCCGTCAACATCGTTGGCTCGCTCTTCTACGGCGCCATGCTGGGCGTATTCATTCTGGCTTTCGCACCCTGGAAGACCACCGGCACCGGCGCCTTCCTGGGCATCCTCTCGGGCCTCATCGCCGTCGCTGCCACCCAGACGTTCTCCGACGTCACCTTCTTGTGGTTCAACGTCATCGGCGCCGTAGTCACCGTCTCCGTCGGTCGCGCCGTCTCCAGGCTCACCCCCGCCCAGGCCTAACCTCGGCCCCTACCTCCATCGACGCCGTCAACCCGATACCGCTATCGACGCCGCCGATCCGAGCCGCCAAGCTTTAGCTGGCGGTCCTCCCGCGTCCGCGTCTGCCAACCCGCCCCCAGGAGTGATTTCGCTGCTTGTCCCTACATCGACCCTTGACAACAATTGCTCTTCTTTATATTCTGGACATAGATATCCAGATATCAACCAATAGCGACGATGTTTTCTCAAACCGCAGAATACGCCCTACGCGCCGTCGTCTGGCTCGCTAATCACAGCGATGCGCCGATGACCACGAGTCAGATCGCCAAAGCGACCCAGGTGCCCCCCGACTACCTGTCCAAGGTCCTTTGGGCCCTGGGCCGCAGCGGTCTGGTACATGCCCAGCGTGGCAAAAACGGCGGCTTCACCCTCACGACGCCGGCGGACGAACTGAGCATCCTCGACGTCATCAACGCCGTCGACCCGGTCCAGCGCATCGTCCGCTGCCCGCTCGGCCTCAAGGGACATGAGCAGCTCTGCCCGCTCCATCGCCGCCTCGACGACGCCCTGTGTCAAATCGAAGAGACCTTCGCCGCCGCCATGATTTCCGAATTCTCCACCGATCAGCTTCCCATCGCTCCGCTTTGCCCTGTTCAGGAGGCGGCACATGCTTAACAAGACCGCCAAGACTTATGCCCTCGTAGCGACCCTGACGTCGCTCGCCCTCGGCACGATGCTCGCCGCCCGCCTCGACGAATACCGCACGCTCCCCGCCGACGATCCGGCGATCGGCTACCGCACGACTCCGGCCGACAACCCCATCGAGGCATTGCGCGAGAAGTTGTCCAAGGACGAGTTGGAACTCTCCTTCGATCCCGAGTACGGCTATCTCCTTTCCGTCCTCAAGGCGCTGGATATCCCGACCAGCTCCCAGGTTCTCGTCTTCACCAAAACGAGCTTCCAGGCGCCGCTCATCGCGCCTCGCTTACCGCGCGCTCTCTACCACGAAGACGGCATGAGCATCGGCATCGTGCGCCTCGGCGAAGTATTGGAAGTTGCCGTCCAAGACCGCAATCTCGGTACAGTCTTCTACACGCTCGACCAAGTGAAGTCGTTGCACCCGCAATTCGTGCGGCGCGGCAACGAATGTTTGCAGTGCCACCAAGGTCCGGCCACTTCCGGCGTACCGGGCCTATTGGTGAGTTCGGTTTTCCCCGAGCGCAGCGGACGCCCCATCTTCGACGCCGGCTTCTTCGTTACCGACGACCGCAGTAAGCTCGAAAAGCGATGGGGCGGCTGGTACGTCAGCGGCACGACCGGTTCCCAAGTTCACATGGGCAACCTCGTGATTCAAGATCGTGCCGACGTCGGCTCCGTCAATCTACGTGACGGCGCCAACAAGACCGACCTCAAGGAATATCTCGACATCGGCGCCTACGTCGAACCTACCAGCGACGTCATTTCGCTCATGGTGCTCGAACACAAGACGCGCATGTTCAACCTCATCACCCGCGTCGGCTACGAAACGCGCCTCGAGTTCGACAAAGCCGGCGCCGACTGGAGGGCCCCCGGCGCCTCGCTCGATCAACTCGACCCCGAAGACGGCCAATTGGTCGAAGCGGCCATCGAAGAACTCGTCGGCTACATGCTCTTCACCGACGAAGCCTTGCTCACTGATCCGGTGAAGGGAGTATCCAGCTTCACCCAGGATTTCCAACAGCGCGGCCCCCGCGACAAGAAGGGACGTTCCCTGCGCGATCTCGACATGCAAACCCGCATGTTCAAGTACCCGCTCAGCTTCCTCATCTATTCCAACGCCTTCGACGGCATCCCCGCGCCGGCCAAACAACGCATCTACGACCGCCTCCGCGAAGTCCTCTCCGGCCAAGACACGAGCGAAAAATACGCCCGCCTCACCGCCGAAGACCGTACCAACATCCGCGAAATTCTCATGGACACCAAACCCGACTTCGCCCAGTTTTGGCGCTAGGTTGCGCCGCAACCTCTGTCGTCGCGGCAGACGCGGTTTCGCGTTTTCCGCTTGGTATCCCCCATACGGCAGTGAGTGTCAATACCAGGAGCGTCTCGATCATCACGATCAGCGCTTCCCGCAACAGGCGCCGCCGTCTGGACCTCACGGCCTTGCCTCTGCATCATCAGCTGGAAGATAGTTTTCGATCCTGAAAACCCTTGGATCGGCGCTTCCCGCCTGGTACATAACAGTCTTACCGTCCGGCAGTACGTTCATATGGTCCAGAGTTGCACCCCTGAGTTCCGACTCAAACGCGTCACGGCCATCAAGCGGTACGATCCACACACCTGTGTGTAAGCGGTCACCCTTGAGATTTCGCGTTACGAGCAGCGAATTGCCGTCTGCGGCCCACCCAGTGTTGTAGCCCGTTGTCGGTCCGCTGCGGTTCTCAAACGCTATCTTGGCTTCTCCTCCTTCCGTCGACATTACCTTGACGTACTCCGGTTCGCCGTCCCATTCCCGCCAAGCGATTAGGTGGTGACGGTTTGAGATGGAAGTTTCCAATATCTTGAAAGCTCTTGATCTACCTTGAGCGCCATATAACTCCTCAACCTTCCCATCTCGAACGCCGTAGATGCCCCTGTCTTGTCGATAGATTGCCGTTGCTCCATCCGCCTTCCAGCCGACCGGTCTCGGGCGTGACTCCATGGGGCCAGTAGTCGTTAGGATCTTTGTGTTGCCGCTTTCGGCATCGATCTCGCACAAGTTCCATCCGCCCCGAGAGTCTTCGGCGGTTGCCAAAAGACGTTTTCCCTCCGGAGACCAGGCTAAGCCGGAATAAGTCCTCACAACGAGACCGTGCCGGTCAAGGTCCGTCATAGGCACTCTGTCTTCCTTGCCCGACTCGTTGTCGCGGATCCAAAGGTAGCGGTTGGCTTGGCTGTCCCCAAAAGCACCAGGAGGCGCAAAGTAGGCGAGACGCTTGCCGTCCGGTGATAGCCATGGCCCATTGCTTGAACCTTGGAGTTGAGTTGGAACCTTTCGCGGTGAACTCAGCAGCTTTCCTGTTTCAAAGTTCAGCTCTACCGAAAAGATATCCACCGAACCCAGCGCTCGCACATAGGCAAGCGCACCGTCCGCAAGGACGCCTAACGACTGTGCCCGCCCGAAGTCTCGCACCAACATCTGTGGCTCTCCTTTCGGACGACCATCGAGCAGTTTCTGTGCCCAAAGATCATAGTTTCCCGTTCGATTACTGACGAACAATAGGCTCTTGTCTCCTGGAGCGAAGCCCATCACCAGATCATCGGCTTCCGAGCGCGCAACGGTCGTTTCACGACTCCCGTCGGCGGCTATCAAGTAGATGTCCCCGGACGACTGTTGTGGAGAGGAGGGGGCGCTGTAGGCGATCCATCGCTCGTCATGCGAGAGGAACGCCCCGGAGGGCGATTCCGGCAAAGTCTTGATGATCTGGATGTCTGCGTCGTTGCCCATCGAAGCGAATCCCAGACCAGCGGACCAATCCTTGTTGCGAAACGTCACCAAGAAACGGTCGTCGCGACTCCATGCCTCGGGCTGAATGTGGCTGAGTTCTGGGTTGAAATAGACCGTCTTTGGGGTCCTGACTTGTTCGAACGCGTCGATGACCCGCAGTTCATATGCGGGCTGCCCGTCTCGGCTGTGCAGCCATGCGTAGGCAATCTTCTTACCGTCTGGGGAGAAGATCGACCGATCCGCCTCACCCAACTCCGTCCCCCATTTCGGTTTGTCGCCGAGCCTGTGGTATTCGCCTGTGGTGAGATCCCTGATCCCAATATCGCCTGAGTTGACCCAATCCGTTTCGGATAGATAGCGCCCATCCTGAGAGACCATGCCGACGCTGCCGCCTCGACGGAGCTCTGTTGTTCGAATGCCGTTATCAGGCGAAGCTGCTTCCGTGATCGGGTCGAGTCGCGGGCTCCTCAGCAGCAGCAAGAAAGCAAAGCCCGCTGCAATCGCCCCAACCGCCAGCCACAACGGCAGTCTCTTACTTCGATACTCTTCCGGATCTGCGGAGGCCGAAGGCAATGGTTTGCCGAGCCGCCACTCTTCTATTTCACTCGGGTAGGCGTAGACGCTCGACCGGCGGTCGGTCCGGTAGCGGCGCACTGGCAAACCTTCCTCGGTCTCCCAGCGCCGAGCCGTACGCTCGTCGCGCTCGAGGTATGCCGAGATCTCCTTCCAGCCTTGTAGTGGTGTTTCGGGGTTAGTGGGTTCCGATTCCTGACGATTTTCGATCATTGTGGGCTCCTTGGCCCACTCAGACTATACGCAAATCGCCGAACGGGAACGGGCATGTCCGGGCGCCGCTCACGTAGCCGCCATTTTTTCCGGTCGGACCCGTTCACGGCGTCGCGCGGCTCCCACTTTTGCATGAAGTAGAGGTAGCGCTTTTAGATCCAGCCTTCAAAGTTTTTCGGCTGGATGTGATTGGGCGTCTGCAACAGCGTATGATTCGCCAGTAGAATCTCGATGGGGAGTTCTCGTCCGTGATGCGGTCGAACTAGCGCCCAGCTTTCAGCGTGAGTTCTGTCCCACAAACTCCACAAAACCGCGCATGAAATCCCGCAGCCGGTCCTTGGTCACCGCATCCGTCATCTCGCCGTCGTCGTCGAACGCGCGATGCGCATGCGACACCACCATCCGCCCGCCGAAATAAGGACGCGTCCCCAGCGTCCGCAAAACCGGCAGCCAGGCGGTCTGCGCCGAGACCGTGCCGAAGCCTCCCGGCGAAGCGCCGATCAGCGCCACTGGACGATTCTTGAAAACCTTCGCGGTATCTGCCGGCGGCCTCGACAACCAATCAATCGCATTCTTGAACACGCCCGGAATCCCGTTGTTGTATTCCGGCGTGACCAACAGCAACCCATCGCAAGCCATCACACGAGCCTTCAGCTCTTCGACAACCTGCGGAACGCCCTCGGCATCCTCCACATCTTGGTCAAAGAGCGGAATGCCGCGAATCGAACCAATCTCCAACTCGGCGCCTTCCTCTAATGTCTGCGCTGCCGCATGCAGCAGCATCGTGTTGAAAGACTTGGCCCGCAGGCTCCCCGAGATTCCTAGAATTTTCGTCATTCCCTCTAGCTTTACAGATGTCCCATCCGTCCGCTTTGGTAATCGAGCATCGCCTGGCGGATTTCCTCTTGCGTATTCATGACGAATGGCCCGCGGCCTACGATCGGTTCGTTGATCGGTTCGCCCGACAACAGCAGCGCCTTCGCATCGCCCACGCTCTCCACTGCGATGCGGTCCCCGGCGCGTTCAAACAACGCCAACCCCGAGGCCCCAACCAGCTCCGAATCATTTACACGAACCTCGCCGCTCAACACCACCAGCGCCGTCGTGTAGCCGTCCGGAATCTCGAGCTCAACCCGGCGCCCGCCGTGCAGCCGTACGTCCCACACGTTCAGCGGCGTCACCGTCGTTGCTGGGCCCTTCTTGCCTTGGAACTCACCCGCGATCACCCGCACCATGCCTGCATCGTTGGCCAGCGTCGCTGCGGGAATCTGCTGCTTCAAGATCTCTTGATAGCGCGGCGGCGACATCTTTTGCGCAGCAGGCAGATTCACCCACAACTGCACCATCTCCAGCACACCGCCCAGCCGCGCAAAGTCTTCGGCGTGGAATTCTTCATGCACGACGCCCGAAGCCGCCGTCATCCACTGCACGTCGCCCGGTCCGATCTTGCCGTGAGCGCCGCCCGAGTCTCTGTGCTCCAGCGAGCCCTGGTA
This sequence comes from uncultured Acidobacteriota bacterium, assembly GCA_963805925.1. GTDB lineage: Bacteria > Acidobacteriota > Terriglobia > Bryobacterales > UBA6623 > CAMPKL01. The sequence continues at coordinate 187,713 of CAWDWB010000004.1, read as the reverse complement.
AACGATCGTGACGGTTTCAAATCCGCGATGTGGATGTTCGCCGACTCCGGGCCGCTTGCCTTGCCCAGGCGGAAACTGCGTCGGCCCCGCATAGTCCAGCAACAGAAACGGGCTCATCTGCTCCCCCATGCCGTCGTAAGAGAACAGCGAGCGCACCGGAAATCCGTCGCCGACCCAGTGCCGTATCGGATCGCGCTGCACTGCAACTAGGCGCTTCATCGCGTCTGCCCTGCGCTTACGATATTCGCGAAGATGCGGTACGCCCCCGGCACGCCGTTCGGCAATTCGCGGAACCACGAGTACGCCGTAAACACATATGTCCCTTCGCCGTACTTCGCGTATAGCGTTCCGCCGGGGATCGACGGCTGACCTTCGTCATGGCTCGTCCAGGGCGCTTCATAGCGCGGGTCCCACTCCTGCATGAAGTAGAGGCCACGCTCTTGAACCCATCCATCGAAGTCCTTCGGACGAATGTGATTCGGCGTCTGTAGCAGCGGATGGTCCGGCAACAGAATCTCAATTGGCGAATTCTCGTCCACGATGCGGTCGGGCCTGTCACCCTCGCTGACAAACGGCTCAACCGGATACGGCGCCAGCATGCGGTCCAGCGGATTGCTGCCGCCGCGGCCCCGCCGCAGCATCACGTTGTACTGCACCACCAGCGTGCCGCCCTTCGCGACGTAGTCCAGCAATCGCTCGCGGGCCGCCGTCACGTCCGGACGCGTATCCAGCGCGCGAACGCCCAATACGATCGAGTCATACGCAGACAAGTCGCCCGTGGCCAACTCCGTCTCGCCCAATAACTTCACCGTTGCGCCCAACTGTTCCAGCGCCTCGGGGACTTCATCCCCTGCGCCCATCACGTAGCCGATGTTCTTCGACAGCAGCACTACATCGGTCCGCTCCACGCGCATCTCCGCTCGCGGAAAGACGACCTGGATCGGGATGTGGCTGTACTCGATGACCCGCATACCCGTCGACACCGATTTGCCGTCCAACTCCAGCCGCGCCGCCAGCATTCCGCCGGACTCCGCCTTCGGAGGCGTCACTTCAAAATCAAATACCGACTCTTGCCCGACCCTTTCCAGCGCCACATCATACGACGCAGGTGAGGCTTTCCAGCCGTCGGGCAAATCGAGAACCAGCCGGCCCTGTTCGTCTTGCTGGTTGCTTTGCACCCGCACGCTCACCCGGCGCGACGACGCATCGGGAAAGATCATGTTGCTTTTCGTGAAGCTGACCGCGGCCTCCGCCACCGCCAGAACATCTCGTTCGCGTTCCCCGCGCGCATTATCGATCCAGCGGTAGACTACCGGCTTGACGAACTCCAAGTCCGCTCCGCCGACTCTCACCTGAAAGATGACTTCCGCCAACGGCGGCCCTTCCGGCAGACCGATCAGCGACGGGTCGTCGAGCTGATACGCCGTTGTCGCCGGATACACCAACCAAGGAGGTTGAGACGGCTTCAGGCCTTTGGGCGCTTGCGCCTCAATCGTGTGAGTTTCCGGCTGATTGAACGCCAACCCTCGAGACCCTGCGTTGTAACCCGCGTCGGCAAAGCCACGTAATTCTGCGCCGATCCACTGCACTTGCGCCGACGATCGATTCAAGGCCGTCAGATCGATCTTGACCGCCCTGCCCGGCGCAACATCCCAGCGCTCCGCCGTCGCGTCCAAATACAGCCCTGCGGCGAGTTCGATCGCATGCAATAACTCCGGCTTCTTGCGCTTCGCCCAATCGCCGTCCAACTTATCCAACTCGTGGTACGCATCGAGCAACTGCGGCAAGATCGCCTCGGGATGCGTCGGCTCATAGCGGCCCAACGCCTGTGCCAGTAAATCGCCCACGCGTTCGCCGCCCGGCACGCGTCGCCACGAAGTATCGATATCCGCGAACAGATCGCCCGTCACGCGCTCGCCTGCCACGTAATCAAAGCTTGCCGACGCCTCGCCTTTCGGCTGCCGCGCGCCCATGCCCTGACTGGCGTGCATGCTGCGGCTCTCGCCCGCGACTTCCGGGTAGGATTTGCCTAGGACAGGGCTATAGCCGCCGATCTCCAGCGTTACCCGATCATCCGCCCGCTTCGGCGGCGTCGGCGGGCCTCGAAAGGTGGAAACGTTGTAGTAGTAGCGCTTCGCCTGCCAAGGCTCCAATCCCTCGGCGATCTGTTCGGGGAACTTCGTCGGATCGGCAGCCGCTTCCATTGCCGCCACGCCTGTGTAGCCCACCGCCGTATGTTGGCCGTGGCCGCCCGTGCCGGGCGGGGGAGGGAAGCGCGCAATAATCACGTCCGGACGCCAGCGCCGTATCGCCCGCACCAGGTCGCCCAACAGAATATCGCGTCCCCACTGAGCCAGCGCTTCCTCGGGCGTCTTCGAATAGCCGAAGTCCACCGCCCGTGTGAAAAACTGCTGCCCGCCGTCGATGCGTCGCGCCGCCAGCAATTCCTGCGTGCGGATCAGTCCCAGCAGGTCGCCCTGCTCGGAGCCGATCAAGTTCTGACCGCCCTCGCCGCGCGTCGCCGCCGTGTAGGCCATCTCCATGTGGCGGCCGCGAGCAAAATACGCGATCACCGCCGTATTCTCGTCGTCCGGATGCGCGGCGAGCATCATCACGGAGCCCAGCACATTGAGCTTTTCGAGTGTTTGTTGCAGCTCGGCCGTTCCGCCCATCGGCGTCGGCGGCGTCGCCGCGGGCAAGGCCGCCAGCGCGATGACGAGGAGGAAGAGGAGGGATCGAATGCGAGTCATAAGGCAATTTGAGTGTATCCAATCACCCGTCTCGATCATCACCTCCTTATGGACGGAAAAGACCTAATGGAAATCAAGGCTGCGCACCCCTCGCGGCCCATTCACGCACTGATCACCCAACGGTGGAGCCCTTACGGATTTTCCAGCAAGCCAGTGCCCGCACAAGATCTCGCCGCTCTGTTTGAAGCCGCCAGTTGGGCCGCCTCGTCGTTCAACGAACAACCGTGGCGATATCTCGTGGCGTCCCGCGCTGGCGACCCCGACGGATATCAAAAATTGCTCGCTCTCCTCACGCCTAAGAATCAGGAGTGGGCGAAGCGCGCTCCCACGCTCGCCGTTTCCATCGCCAAGCGCACATTCACCCAAAACGGCAAGCCCGACCGCGTCGCGATGCACGACGTAGGAGCGGCGTCCGCGACCTTGACCTTCGAAGCCACCGCGCGCGGGCTCGTCGTCCATCAAATGGCCGGCCTCGATCTCGATGCCGCACGTGAGGACCTCTCCGTTCCTGACGACTTTGATGTCGTCGCCGCGTTGGCGATCGGCCATCTCGCCGATCCTGACGACGTCGAAGAAGCGCTGCGCGAACGCGACTCCAAACCCCGTGCCCGCAAGCCGCTCGACGCCTTCGTATTCAGCACCGAATGGGAGCAACCGGCTGAGCTATAGGCCTATGCGATCATAGTTCGCGATGGCGAAAAGTAGCCCGTTGCTGCTGCTGTTGGGCGGCGTTGTCGCCTTGGCCGCCGTTGGCTATTACGCGTTCGTCTATCAGTCGCGCGAACCCAACACGCCGTCGTCGGCCGTAACCCAGCTGACCTCCGACTATGTCCCGCCGGAGACCTGCGCAGGCTGTCACGCCGACATCGCCGCGACCTACGCCCAGACCGGCATGGCCCAGGCCTTTTATGCCGCCACGCCCGAGACGATGTCTCACCTCGGCGCGCAGACGACATTCGACCACCGCAAGTCCGGCCGCAGCTACGAAATTGTTCAGCGCGACGGCAAATACTTCATGCGCCGCCACGAGACTGGTCCTGACGGCGCGCCCATCAACGTCTTCGAAAAGCGCATCGACTACGTGATGGGTTCCGGCAATCACGCTCGGACTTACATCCACCAATATCCCAACGGCAAGCTCATCGAGATGCCCGTCGGCTGGTATTCCGAAGAAGGGGGCATCTTGGCCATGAGTCCCGGTTTTGACGTTGCCGTCAACGCCGACTTCCGCCGCGAAATTCCTTTCGACTGCCTCGGTTGCCACAACGGTTTGTCCGCCGTACGAGGCAGAACTTTCACGCGATCTGAAGATCCGCTGCTGACCGGCGATCTATCCGGCGGCATCGGCTGCCAGCGCTGCCACGGCCCCGGGCGCGCCCACGTCGAAGCCGTTGCCCGAGGCGCGGACGCCGATGCGATTCATGCGACGATCTTCAATCCGGCGCGGCAGAATCGCGACCGCCAAGTCGAAGTCTGCATGCAGTGCCACTTGGAGACCACCAGCCGCCGCCTGCCCTACAGCGTCGCCCGCTTCGACCGCGATCCTTTCTCGTACAAGCCCAGCGAGCCGCTCCAAGATTTCATCCTCCATTTCGACTACCCCAAAGGCGTCAAGGAAGACCGCTTCGAGATTGCCCACGCCGCCTATCGTCTGCGCAAATCGGCTTGTTTCCTCAATAGCGAGATGACTTGTACGACCTGCCACAACCCGCACAGCGTCGTGCGCGGCGAGGCGGCGAAAACCTATTTCACCAACGCCTGCAAGACCTGCCACGCCGACGACGCGCTCGCGCAGATACCGAATCACTCGAACGCGACCGATTGCCAAACCTGCCACATGCCCAAGCGGCGCACCGACGATGTCGTCCACGTCGTGATGACCGACCACTACATTCAGCGCAGGCCGCCAAGCGGCGACCTGCTGGCGCCGATTGAAGAGACCACCGAAGGTCCCGGCGACGTGTACCACGGCCCGGTCGAGCCGTACTACCCTGCTCAAATCGGGTCCGACCCAGAGGACCAACTCTATCTGGCCGTGGCGCAGGTCACCCAGGGGGCCAACTTGCAGGCCGGTACCGAGCGTTTACGCGCGCTGATCGAGCAATACAAGCCCGAGCAGGCAGACTTCTACTTTCAACTTGCCGAGGCTTATTGGAGTCAGCAAAAGCTCGACGAGGCCTTGCCGTGGTATCAGCAGGCGGTCCAGCGCGACCCGAAGCATCTGATCGCCCTGCGTAACTACGCCACGGTTCTCGCCGAGGCAGGCAAGCACACAGACGCCGAACAAGTCGTGCGCCAAGCGCTAGAGATCGCCCCCGACGACCCCAAAGGTTTGAACAACCTCGGCGACGTCTTGGTGACGCTCGGCCGCGCCGCCGCAGCGATTCCAATACTGACTAAGAGTCTTGAAGGCGACCCGGATTCGCCCGAAGCCCTACAAAACTTGGCCCGCGCTTACGGCGACACAGGAGACAGCGCGCGCGGCATCGATGCAGCGCGCCAGGCAATTCGCGTTCGGCCCGATTTTGCTGCCGCCCACAACTCGCTAGCCAACTTGCTCGTCGAGCAAGGCCAATTAGCTGAAGCCGAGCAGGAGTTCCGCAAAGCTCTCGAACTCGATCCCAACAGCGCCATCGCGCACTACAACTACGCCAACCTGCTCGTCGCGCGCAAGCAATTTCCAGACGCCGAGCGCCAACTGCGCGAAGCGATAAGGCTGGCGCCCACGATGGCCGCAGGGCATCGCAATCTTGGCAATCTGCTCGGCATTCGCGGAGACGCCGTAGGCGCCGAGCGCTTGTTCCGGCGAGCGATCGAACTGGATCCCAACGATCCCGAGTCGTACTACAACCTGGGCAACGCGTTGGCTGCGCAGCAACGCATCCCCGAGGCGTCACAGAGCTACCGGCGCGCCGTCGAACTGCGTCCCCGCTACGACCAAGCGCGGGTGAATTTGGCGATCACGCTGTTTACGCTAGGCGACGAAACAGCCGCCCGTGAAGAGGCCGCTAAGATCGGCGACCCCGTCCTGCGCGGCCGCGCCCAACAAGCGATGATCGGCCCTTAACCCCGCGTGACTCTCCGTCCGACGACTCGCAAAGCGACAGAAATCGGAACCCCGCTGACCTTCTTCGCCGACAGCGGAGCTAGAGGGCGGCTTCGAGGGCGTCGCAGACGGTTTCGAGCACTTGGATGCGGGCTGAGCGCTTATCGTTGGCAGGGACGATATGCCAAGGGGCGGCGGGCGTATCCGTGCGGTTGACCATCTCGTTGACCGCCGTTTCATAGTCGTGCCATCTTTCGCGGTTGCGGTAGTCTTCTTCGGTGATTTTGTATTTCTTGTAGCCGGTCTTCTCGCGCTCTTGGAAGCGCCGTAGTTGTTCGTCGGGGTCGATGTGCAGCCAGAATTTGCACAGTGGGCTGCCGTTCTCCATGAGCATCTCTTCGAAGTTGCGGATCTCTTCGTAAGCGCGCATCCATTCGGCTTTCGTGGCGTAACCCTCGACGCGCTCGACGAGAACGCGGCCGTACCAACTGCGGTCGAAGATGAGCATGCGTCCGGCGCGCGGGTATTGATTCCAGAAGCGCCACAGGTAGTGGTGGCTCTTTTCTTCCTCGGTGGGCGCGGCGATGGGCACGACCTTGTAGTCGCGAGCATCCATGCAGCCGGTGAGTCGGCGAATCGCGCCGCCCTTTCCGGCGGCATCCCAACCCTCGAAGGCCAGGATACTCGTGCGGCCCTTCTGCCGCGCGGTGAGGGCGAGTTTGCGCAGGCGCGGCTGCAACCCGTCGAGCCGCTTGCGGTATTCGCTCTTGGAAATCCGTTGCGAGAGATCGACGTTTTCGAGGACGCACCTATTCGCCGCGGGAGGATCGAGGACGACCGCCGCCGCGGGAACTTTCGAGCGCTCGATGCCGGCGAGAATCGCGTCGCGAATGGCGCGTCCGATGATCAGGTTGCGCTCGCGGCGGTCACCGTCTTTGAAAGTGATCCAGGGCACTTCGCTGCCGCCGGTGACGGTGAGCAGGTCGTGGATCGGTTGACGGGCATCGTCGTAGCGTTCGACGAATCTGCGTTCCGATTCCGCCACGCGCCACTGCCGCTCAGATTCGCGCCCGGCCTTCTTGAGCCGCTTCTTGTGCTCGCTCTTGGAAAGGTCGAAGAAGAAGCGCAGCGGCACGTGGCCGTCGTCGACCAAGGCACGGGTGAAGACCTGCATCTCACTCAAGCGTTGATCGAACTTGGCCTGGTCGATTTCGTCGAGTAGTCGGCGTCCGATGAGGTCTTTGACCCAGCCGTCCAGAAACAGACCGATGCGGCCGTTGGGCGGCAGCATTTGGCTGTAACGCCAGACGAAGGGGCGTTCGCGTTCTTCGGCGGTTGGCTCCAGACAGGGGTTCGCGTCGATGTAGCGGGCATCGAGCCACTCGTGCAGCAACTGGTACGTATACTCAATGGCCGGCCGGTCGATGCCGGTGAGCAGGATGGGCAGCGAGAAGTTCGAATGACGCAGGTCGAACTGAGCGTTGAGCAACTCAAGGCGCAAGCCTTCGACTTGCGTCTCGTAATCGGCCTTGGATAGTTTCTCGACTGGCTGGTCGCGGAGGACGGCGGAACGGATCACCAATATAGGTGAAATTGTAGCGCCATGGCGACCATTGCGGCGTCAACGGACGCCGCAATGGCCCACGGCTAGTGCTGAACGATGTCCGGCTTCAGACCGCCGAGCAGCCCGAGTAGGTCGTCCTGCTCTTGTTGAGGCACATGGAACTTGGCGAGGGACGCGATCAGATCGTCCACGACCGCGTTGAAGGCATCGCTGGTAACGGCGCGGCCTGTGTGCGCGGCAACCATGTCGCGTCCTTGGTATTCGCACGGGCCGCCGACGCTTTGACAGACAAAATCGGTGAGCGTCGATTTGTACGCGGCGGTCGCCTCGGGGCTAGACGCGGCATGAGCAAACCAGCCGTTGATGCGCTGATCGAGCAAGATGCGGTCGACCAGGTCGCCGACCACGGCTTTCACGGCCGGCATTCCGCCTAGCCTCTCGTAGAGCGAATTGTCCGCATCCGCGGCGGTTAAAAGGGGCGTCAAGCCGATGGCCAGCGCCGCAGTCAAAAAGACTCTGCGTACGTTCATTGTTAGTTCAGTTCTCCTGGGATCCTATAAGTGGAATAGGAAATACCAGTTATGCACGACGAGTGCTAGACTGTCAACTCAGCCATCGATTGGAGGTGGTAAAGAGTGCGCCTAACTCGACACACTGATTACGCGTTTCGCTTGTTGATTCATGCGGCGATGAACGCTCCGGCACTGACGACCGTGGGCGAAGTCGCTCGGGATTTCGATCTGTCGGCGACGCACCTCAATAAGGTGGCCCAGACGCTGGCGGCGCACGGCTATTTGGAAACGATTCGAGGACGCTCGGGCGGACTGCGTCTGGCCAAGGAACCGGGTTCGATCCGCCTCGGTCAGGTGGCGCTGACGACGGAACCTGACTTCCAGATCGCCCCTTGCATGGCCCCGGACGGGAACTGTCCGATCTATGATCCCTGCGTGCTGAAAGGGGTTCTCTCGAATGCGTCCGATGCCTTTATCGCCGAGTTGGACAAGTTCACGCTGGCCGATCTGGCCAAGCCAAAGCGGCGGCTGCTGACGGCAATCAGCATGGCGCGAGCATCCTAGTTGGAAAATGTATGATGGGTCCTAGATAGCAGGAGGGCGCATGAAGCAAAAGTGTTTGCGCGTGGCGACGTTGGTTCTGATGGGCTTGGCTGTGCAGACGCTGAGCGCGGCCGATTTAAGCGGCAAGTGGATTTTCTCATTCCATACGCCGGATGGCGTGGTCGATGGAACCTTGGAACTCGCTCAAGTAGGCGACAAGCTGTCGGCGAAGTTTGATGAGTCCCAGTTGGAAGGCGCGGCTACGGATCAAGAGTTCACGCTGAAGGGCGATTACTTTGCGCCCACCGCGGGCTACTCAAGCGCTCTAGCGATCAAGGGCAAGTCGGACGGCGAGAGTCTCGCGGGCGAGGCGACCTGGGATGTTTACGACCTGACGTTTACGGCGAAGCGCGCGGACTAAGCCGGGCCGTAGAGGCTACTTGCGTTCGGCGATTTCCTTCTCCAGAAGGATCTTCTGCGCAGCGGCGCAGCTCTGCATTACCTGGAAGTAGCGCTGCACCACGTCGGTCCCGAGCTCGTACGGATGGGGTCCGTCGCCGCGGTCGGCGAACATGTGGTTGAAATAGTTCGCGTGGTCGTAGGCCGAGTGATTGGACAGCAGCACGGTTGCGTTCGTCGCTGCCGCTTGTTCGGCGATGTGTCTCTGAGAGGCCATGTACACGTCCAACTGGGGGATGCCGATCTCAGCGGGGACGGTGGGGAAGTTGTAGGAAGTTCCGCCGGAGTACACGACGTGTACGGGCCTCCCGTGGTCAAAGGCTGTGAAGGTGTAGGACAGCGTTCCGGGCGTGTGGCCCGGCGTTAGCCAGATGTTCAGCGTTGTGTCGCCGAGCGTCAGCTTCATTCCGTCGGTGGCCGTGATGTTCTTCTTCGGGGCCATCGACTGGAAGCGGTTGGGGTAGCTTTGGACCGTGTCCCAGTCCGGGCCGCCCATGACGACCTTGGCGCCGTAGCGCTTCTGCAGCATTTCGGCCCCGCCGATGTGGTCGCCGTGAGCGTGCGAAACGACGACGTACTTGATGTCCTTGGGGTCGAGTCCCACTTTTTGAAGCCCACCGATGATTAGTTCTTCTGAGTTGTAGGGATAGATCGTGTCGATCAGGATGATGCCTTCGCTAGTGGTCAGCGCCCACGAGTTGTGTATCTTGCCGCCGACAAAGTAAAGGTTGTCGAAAACCTTGGCTGGCTCGTCGTACCAAGATTCACGCGGTGGGGCGGCGCTGGGATCCGTTACGTAGCGGGCAGGCGTATCGCTGGTGTTCACCCGGTTGCGCGGCGATTCGACGCACAGCGAAACCAGCAGTCCGGGGTGATCGAGACCAGCTAGGTTCTTGGCCTCTTGGATCTTGGCGTGCATTTCGGCGTCGAAGTCGCGGGTTTGCGCGGAGGCCGTCAACGAGGCGGCAAGAAGAAGGGCTGCGGCGTAGTAGGTTCGCATGAAGTTCTGAGACCGGCTAGATGTTAGCAGCTGCTGCCGGGCGAGGTATGTGGAGCCGTGTGGCTCAGTACTGGTCTAGGCCTTCGGTGAGTTCGATGTAGACGCCGGAGGGGTCGGTGAGGAAGGCGAGGCCGAGGCCGAGGCGCTCGATCTTGCGGTAGGGCTCGTCGAAGACGATGCCCTTGGCTTCGAGTTGCTTGCAGAAGGCTTCGAGGTTCTTGACTTCGAAGCCGATGTGGTCGATGATGCGGCCCTTGGTGGGCACGTTGGTGCGCGGGCGGCGGGGCTTGTCGAGCGAAAAATTGATGCCGGGCAGATCGACGCCGTCATGGCTGCCGCGGTGACTGAACACGGCTCCGAAGTTGTCGGCGTACCATTTCTGAAGCTCTAGATTGAGTTCGGTTTGGTAGTGCAGGTGCTGCGTCACGGCGACGACCGGGAGTTCCGCGTCTTCTTGCAACTCCATGCGGAAGCCGTCGGGGCCGAGGAGGTAGGCGTTGGGGAAACCTTCCGATCCGGTGAAGACGCGTCCGACTTCAAGGCCGGCGGCCTTCCACTTTTCAATCACCTCGTCGCGGTTGCGGACTTTGAGACCAAAGTGGTCGAGGGCCGTTGTCGAGGAGTTGCCAGTGGGGACCTGCTTGCGGAAGAGGACCAACATACCGGGCATCTTGACGCCGGTAAGGCCTTCTTTGGCGAGCGGCACGGCGCCGAAATGTTCGATCCAGATCTGGCGGTTCAGCTCGGGGTCACTGACGTTGAGGTGGACGTGACCCATGGTGACGCCGAGTTCGTTGGGCGGGGCCAGCTGGGCGGCAGCGGGGGCGAGCAGAGCCAAGCAAAGAACGGACAGGCGCAGGGTTCTCATGGATTTGGGCGAAGCATCCGCCGCGCCAATTACATCACGGCGAGGCGGGAGAAACAACACATTTTCTGTACTGCAGCGGCAGAGATAGGAGTATAGTGACGCCATGCGTTACCTACCCTTGTTGTTCTTGGGTTGCGCTTGCCTGCAGGCCGCCAACCCTCCCGCTCAGTTTAAGACCCACACGATCGAAGCCGATTACCCCGGCGGCTACACGGTCATCGTCGTTGACGTGAATAACGACGGCCTGTTGGACGTCATCGGCATGAGCCAGCGAGTCAATGAGCAGGCCTGGTATGAGAACCCGACTTGGGAACGCCACGTCATGTTCAGCGGCCTGAGCCGGATGGTGAATCTGGCGGCGCACGACGTGGACGGCGACGGCATCCCGGAGGTCGCGCTGCAAAGCGAGTTCAGCATGGATGCGACGAAGAGCCCGGGTCTAGTGTGGGTCGCGGAACACCAGGGGGATCCGAAAGGGCCTTGGAAGTTGCACAAGGTGGACGAACTGATTACATCGCATCACATCGCCTGGGCGGACGTGGACGGCGACGGCACAGTGGAATTGATCAACGCGCCGCTGATCGCGCCGACCGCCGTAGCGCCGAAGTACGAGGGGATGACGGAGTTTGTCTACTATCGCGTTCCCAAGAATCTTGACGGTCCGTGGGTGCGCAAGCACATCGACGATATCAGCGGAGTGATCCACCGGGTGCGAGTGGTGAAGTGGGTTCCCGGCGCGCGCGATGAGATTATGACCACGAGCTTTGAGGGCGTCAAGTTGCATACGGCTCACGGAGAGGGCGACAACATCACCTGGGACAACAAGCTAATCGTCAAGGGCCACGAGGAAGAGGCGCCGCGAGCGGGAACGAGCGACATGAAGCTCGCGCAGTTCAACGGCAAGCGCTTCTTGGCGGCGGTGGAGCCTTGGCACGGCAATGAAGTCGTCACCTACACACAGAATGGCGCGGGCTGGGACCGGCACGTTTTGTTTGACGGGCTAGCCGAAGGGCACGAGGTCTGCGTGGGCGACTTCAACGGCGACGGGCTGGACGACATCGTGGCCGGCGACCGCGCCAAGGGCAAGGTTTCGAGTTCGCATTTGTTCTACGCCCAAGACGCGAGCGGCACGAATTGGGACCACGTGATTCTCGACGAAATGGGCATGTCGGCTTCGGGATGCCAGACGGCCGACATCAACAAGGACGGCCGCATGGACATCGTCATGATCGGCGGCGGCACGCACAACATCAAGTTCTACGAGAATCTCGGAGTGAAGTAGAGACTTCACTCCGAGATTCCCCAATCTAATTTCCGAGGATTTTGGGCAGAGCGTCGATGGCCGCTTGGGCGACCATGCCGTCTTGTTGGGCGGTGGCGCCGGAGACGCCGATCGAGCCGATGATTTCTCCGTCGACGGAGATCGGGATGCCGCCTTCGTTAGCGATGGCGCCGGGCAGCATGGCGAAGCCTGGATTGTTGGCGATGTTGTCGGCGAAGAACTTGCTGGGGCGCTTGTAGTTAATTGCGGACTTGGCTTTCAGGTGCGAGACGGCGATGGAGCCGATCTGCGCGCCGTCCATACGTTGCATGTAGAGCATGTTGCCGCCGTCATCGAGGATGGTGATGATGACGTTCCAGTTGTTGGCGCGCGCGTGCGCTTCGCCGGCGGCGGCCATGGCCTTGGCGACTTCGAGGTTGAGCGCGTGTTTGTGACTCAGCTCGGCGGCGGATACTGTGGTGAAGGTTGCGGCGATGAGTAGGGCCGCGGCGAGAATGCTTTTCATCATGTGTTGTCTCCCGGAGTCCAACACTATAACGCGGGTCGCGCGGGATACCGAAACGTCCGGCGGACGTCCGTTTGAGGGCCGCAAATGCCCGCCGGTGTCCGCGGAAGTCCGCCAATGTCCGTCAGTGACCGCTGATGTCCGCCAATGTCCGCCCCTAAATTGACTTAAGTCGTTGATTCAGCGAGACATCGTGGGTTTTGGGGCCGAAACAAGCGGACATTGCCGTGTCGCGGCCGGGTTGCGGGGCTTGCTTGGGCGTGGCGAATCGTGAGGCGGGGAGGGGGAGCGGCATGGCTAGTCAGTGGTGGAAGCGGAACGGCCCGCTCGTGAGAGCGGGCCGTTCTGGTTCCAGGTTAGCAAGGGGCGCAAGGGGCAATCGCTGCTTGTTACCAGACTCCCCTCGTCATTCGGCAGCTAGGCTCGATCTAAAAGACCTCAGTTACCTTCAGGGGGCACTTCCTATCTGCGGACTTCTAGGAAACGACTCGGGATGGGGGAGACCGGAGGGTGAAGACCGAGGGCCTGAAATTGTCGGGGCTTACGTCCAGGTAGGAACGCGAGGCGAACTCTCCGTCTGGTCACGCTCTGCGTAGTCGGTACCAGTGCTCGTCTGGCCTGAGCAGCAGTTCAAGCGGCTTTGGCAATCGGAAATGGGAAGGTTCGACATGGGTGACCGTCCAGCCGGGGAACGCGGCTTCAATCTCATCCCGGGAGACGCCCCTAATGAGCGGCCGTCGTCGTTTCGGCCAGATAAGCATGAGTAGCGTTGCGTCGGGTCCGGCGATCTTCTCCACGCCGCGTCCCATTGCTGCTCGCTGTTCCGCGTCGAAGTCGTGAAAGGTGCCTGTATCCAGGATGAGCCTAAACCCAGTACCGACGGCCTCAGACAGTGCCGTGACATCGCTTTGCATCAGCCGCATATCAACGCCGGCCTGCCTCACTCTTTCTCGTGCTCGATCGAGGGCCTTTGGGACAAAGTCGATACCCGTTACCCGCCATCCTCGCTTTGCCAATTCGACACCCCAGATGCCGCTACCAGTCCCGACGTCCAGAGCGCTGCCGAAGGGAGCCTCTCGACCTTGCTCCTCTCGCGCGAATAGCTCGGCGGCCTTCCTGACGAAGGGCGGTTCGTTTGCCGTATCCTCCCAAGGGTGGAAGCCCAGTGAGTATGCAAACCGGTAGTTCATTCTTCGGCTCCCCTGGACAGCGGACCAATTATGACAAATACATTCGTCGTCGAACGAAGGGCCTGATGGACGGGCGGATGCACGGAGAAGTGCTGCGAATCCGAAACTGTAGGACGCTTCTCCAGATCGGGACAGCCGCCCTGCAATTCATCCGTGTGCCGTTGCTTGGACAAAGAAAGTTCGTTCTCGTGAGCTAATCTGCCCGCGCTTTGCGCTTAAGCAAGTAGAGGATGATAGGCTCGCTGGAAGCATCGACGAGTTCACGTCCCTGCTCCTGCGCGAGGAGAAAGCGAACAAATGCAGCCGCTACGAACCACCACGGCCTTAGGCGCCGCCATCATGACTGCCGTCATTCTGAGCCCCTTCGCTCGCGCCCAGGAGAAGATCGAAGTTCCTTGGGTTGAGCTAGGGCGGGCGGTTGACGGTCAGGTCGTCTCCACTGTCCTGACTGACGGGACGGTGCTTCGGGGACGAGTCATCGACGTCTCTGACAGCGAGCTGCGCTTCGACGTCAAGAAGTCTTCAAACCGCTCGATCTATCCGAAAGGGGAAGTCTCACTGGCCAAGAGCCAACTGACGGTCTTCAGCTACACGGAAAAGCGCGGGTACTGGAGAGCTGCCGGCACCGCGATCGGCGCGGCCGGGGGATTGGCAGGCACCTCCCCCCTATGGGGATGGGTCCTAGAGAACAAGCCCCAAAGAATAGACGTAGACAGCGGTGTGGTCCTTGTAGCGGGAGTCGTCGCAGGAGCGGCGGCCCTCGGCTATGGCATAGGGAACGCAGCGGACAAACACGAGGTCACCGTCGTTATCGCCAGGGAATAGGTACGACACTTTCACTTATGAGGGTGCACCGCGATACTTGCGCCAACGTTTCCAGCGAGCTCGAGGAAGCTGTGTCCAGGGTCACTGCCGCGATGCGGACTTGTCGGCAGTTACTCGGTTTCACCTACCGCTGGCATCCGCACCCTGGACATCCTACCTACATCGATCCATCAGCGCGCGCCGCTAGTCGTCGGTGGCCTGCGCGAAATGGAAGCTTTTGGCCAGAGCTAGTTTGAGGGTGCGTATTTCGCCTGCCAATTGAGCAAGAGATTAATGGGATGATGCGAGCTTTCCGGTGAGCCGTCAGCGCGCTCCCAAACAAGGAACCGTTGGCCGTCGAGTGAAACATCGTACAGAGGATCCCCGAAGCCATCAAAGGCAAGTCCGGTGCGCTCGAACAGCAGTTCTTGCTTAAGCGCAGAAAATTCGCCGTCCGTCGTCACCGAAACGGCGAAAAGCCGACCGCTCGGCTGCAGATAGAAGAGTTCTTTGCCGTCCCTGCTCCAAACGGGGCTGCGTCCTCCTTGCGTGGAGATCGTCGTGCGGCGTCCTCCTGCGGGAAACGGCTGCACGTAAATTTCGTATCGACCAGATTCGTCTGAGGAGTACGCGACATAGCGCCCGTTCGGAGCGAGGCGCGCGCTGTCTTCTGCGTTTCCCGTCGCGAGAAATGACTCCTTCTCCCAGTCGATGCCGCCTGCCTCCTTACGTTCCAGGAACGACACGTTGTAGTCAGTCGCGGCGTCCTGGGAGCGGTACAGTATGTAGCGGCCATCTCGCGACCAGTCGGTCACAAATAAGTTTTGGGGACTCGTGCTGCTGGGAGGAAGCTCGATCGGCTCACCGGAACCGTCTGCCGAACGAAGGATCATAGCCCTGCCGGCAAGAGAGAAAGCGAGCTTCTCTCCGTCGGGCGACCATACGGTAGAGCTGCCTACTCCTTCGGCAACTCGAGTTTGCGTCTCCCTCTCGAAGTCGTAGACCCATACGCCGCCGGCGCCACCAGCGCTCATCAAAGCGGAAGCAACTCGCGACCCGTCGGGCGATAAACGGAGATCCCCCACGTCCTCCGCGACGAGGCCGGTCCTTTCGACGACCTTTCCCGTACGATCCGTCCAGACTGCGCGCTGTGGGACAACATCCGCGGAACCTTGGTATGCCAACGAGCCGGACGCCGACGCGGCGAAAGCAAAGTAGTTCGTGTTTTGTACGCGGGCGACCTCCGCGGGCAACGCCGTTGGTTCGCCAGTTAGCTCCAAACTCTCGACGTCGAATGGCTGCGCAATCAGAACGCCCGCTCGAACAAACAGCAAGAATCCGTCGGTTGATCCTGGCGTAGTGGGAGAGAACCAAACGTTCGAACCGCTGATGCCGGAAAGCTGGGCATCTTCCTTTCCATCGAGGGACCGGACACGAACCCCACTGTCTAAGGAAATGAAGTGCTTGCCGTCGGGCAACAATTGCGGAAATCGCCCAGTCCATGGGTCTCTTTCCGGGCCGACAATCGTCGGATCCCCGCCCGATTCTGCAACACGCTGGAAGCCGCTGAAGGGATTGGGCGCGAAAAGGATCGTACCGTCTGCGCCCCAAGAACCGCCTCGTCCGTCAGGCGCATCGGCAATCGTTTGAGGCGGCCCTCCCGCCACGGCAATCTTTTGCAGCTTGGCGCCGGCGAAGAATCCAATCTGGGTTCCATCGGGCGACCAGAATGAGTAGGTCGCTCCCTCTGTCCCCCGAAGCTCTCGCCATTCGTCCGAATCCAAAGAACGCAACCATAACGACCCTTGCATGGCAACCGCCAGCAACTTTCCGTCCGGCGACAGGCTCATCGGCCCAGGCTTGGCGCCATCGGGAGTCTCTAAGGAAACGGCAATCGTCGGAAGAGGTTCCGGGGTTCGGGTCAAGAAGAGCCCGAGCAGGACGGACAGTCCGAGCAGGGACGCCGCTGCGACGCCCAGCAACAGTCGCTGACGGTTGCGCTGCACGATGATCGCGCCGGGCGGCAGCGCTTCGGCCGGGGTCAAAGTGCGGCCGACAGCCGGGACCGCGCCGGTCATGTGACTAGCCCGCAGGATCTTGGAGCGGCCAGACTTGAGCTTCTCGCTGAGAGTTCGCAGATCGACTGCGATCTCCTTCGCGGCTTGGTAGCGGTCGTTACGATCTTTGGCCAGACACTTGGCGACGATGAACTCCAACTCCATCGGCACGCCCGCGCGGACTGAGGTCAAAGGCGGGACCTCCTCATGAACGATTTCATACAGCAGGGCTTGGTCGTATTGGCCTTGGAACGGTCGTTGGCCCGAGACCATCTCGTATAACACGCAGCCGAGAGCCCAGATGTCCGTCCGCAAATCAACTTCCATCCCCTGCGCCTGCTCGGGCGACATATAGGCGACGGTGCCCATGGCCGTATCGACCTTGGTGAGGCGGGAGGCTTCGGTCAGCCGTGCGAGGCCGAAATCCATGATGGTCGGCCTGCCTTCAGGCGAGACGATGATGTTCGCAGGCTTGATGTCGCGGTGGACGATGCCTTCCGCATGGGCCGCCTGCAGGCCGTCGGCGACTTGCCGCGCGATATCGAGCGCGTCCTTGATCGCCAGAGGCCCTTTAGCGATCCGCTCTTCCAACGTTTCTCCCTTGAGAAACGCCATAGCCAGGAAAGTCTTGCCGTCGGCCTCGCCGATCTCGTGGACCGGGCAGACATTGGGGTGATGCAATGCTGCGGCTGCCTTCGCTTCACGAAGAAAGCGCTCCTTGGCCTCGGTGTCGTTCAGCAGATGATCGGCCAAGAATTTGAGCGCCACAGCGCGCTCCAAGGTCGTGTCTTCTGCCTTGTAGACGACGCCCATCCCGCCCTCGCCGAGCTTCTCGACGATGCGGTAGTGGCTGATGGTAGAGCCGATGTGCAAGACGCCGCAATTGTAGCTCTGAGCGAGCGATGAAAGGGCCGCCAGCGGGGGCTCAGAGTAACTTCCGATTATGGAATTTGCAGGAAGTGACCAAATCTGGGGGCTCCAGTGGGTCAGATGGACATGTTTCAACCGATTGGTGGCGGGCGAAGGCCCCTCTGCGGCTCAGGCGCGGGCGCGGTCCAAACAGCACTTCTTGTACTTGAGGCCGCTGCCGCAGGGGCACGGTGAGTTGCGTCCGAGTTGTGGTCGGCCGCGCTTGCGCTCGTTTTGGAAGTCTCGTGCGCGGTCGGCCAACGACTGCTGAAAAACCTTTGCCAGCATGGCGTAGAGTTGCGGGTGCTTGCGCTGCATGACGCCGGGCCGCTCGAAGAAATACTCCGTAGCGACGGCGAAGAACTCCGATTCGTTGGTGAGACCGTAGGGGTTGATGTCCGAGTCGCCGGCCTCCATCTCCGCCATCTTGCGCCGGACGAGTTCGAGCCAGGGACCGATGGCTTCACGGGGCAGGCCCACGCCGGGCAGCCCGTCGATTGAACCGTCCGACTTGTCGAACAGATGAGCGAACTCGTGGATAGCCACGTTTCGCTTGTCGCCGAAGTTCTGGAATCCCTGGATCACGTCCGGCTTGGACAGGATCATCATGCCGTTGTAGGCGCCGGTCCCGACCATGCCGAGCGTGTGCCGGTCGTCGCCCTCGGCGAAGGCGTGTTCGTTATTGAAGCGATCGGGGTAGACGAGCACTTCGCGGATCTGGTCCCATTCCCACTCGGGGAAGCCGAAGATCGGGATCACGGCGCCGGCGGCCACCAGGACGCGGGTCTTGGCGTCGAGCTTAGTCCCGATGCCGGTGATGCGCTTCTCGCCGATGAAGACTTGGAGTTCGCGACGGAATCGGCGCTTGTCGTCCTCGGGAAGCACGCGGAAGAAAAGAACTTCTTGCTGAAGGACGGCTTCCCATTCCGCGGGGAAGGGCTCGGCGAGGATCTGACGGCGGCGGCGGAGCTTACGCGTCATCGCCCAGTAGACGATCGCGGCGATGGCCAAGCCGATCCCGGCGGGCCAGAGGATGGGGGCGCCGCGTTGGTGAAGGCTCCACGCGGCTAGCAGCGCAACGGCCGCGAGGATGCCCGCGAATAGGCGGGCGTAGCGGAGGGTGCGCTTTTCCCAGTCGGTGGATAGGCCGAGGCGTTCGATATGCCTATTATGGTCGGCGGGCGGCGTTCGCGAATGGGGAGTAGCATGGAGCCATGGATCGTGACGAGGCTTTGCGGAATCACTTGATCGCGCTATTGGATGGCGGACAGGCGCACGTGCGGTACGACGATGTCGTGGCCGATTGGCCGCCAGAGTCACGCGGCGTCAGGCCGGAGGGGGCAGCCCATTCGCCTTGGCAGGTCTTGGAGCATTTGCGGATCTGTCAGTGGGACATCTTGGATTTTTCGCGCAACGCCGAGTATGAATCGCTCGACTGGCCCACGGACTACTGGCCCGCAGAGGAAGAGCCGCCGACGCCGGATGCGTGGGAGAAGTCGATCGAATCCTTTCGCGATGACGTGGCGCAGATGAAGGCGTTGGTGGAGGATCGCGAGCGCGACCTGTATGAGCCGTTCCCATGGGGAAGCGGCCAGACGCTGTTGCGCGAAGCGATGCTTGTGGCGGACCACAACGCCTACCACTTGGGCGAGTTGACGGCGTTGAAGAAGCGTCTTGTCAGGTGAACGGATGCGTCTGGGATAGCGACGGCGGAACGAATTCGAGCAGCGGCTTTGGGGGACAGTCCACGTAGGGACAGTCCCCGGCGGGCGGCCGTGGTTAACGTTGGCTACTGGACGCGGGCGCGGAGGAACTGGCGTTCTTCGTTGAGCTGGTCTTCGCTGAGGCGCGATTCGCGGTATTTGTAGCTGGCGCGGATGAACTCGACAAACAGCGGGTGCGGTTCGAGGGGCCGCGATTTGAACTCCGGGTGGAACTGGCAGCCGAGATACCAGGGGTGTCCGGGGAGTTCGCAGATCTCGACGTACATGGCGTCGGGCGTCTCGCCGGAGATGCGCATGCCGTTGTCGAGCAAGGGGCGGTCGAACTCGCGGTTGAACTCGAACCGATGCCGGTGGCGCTCGTGGACTTCGTCTTGTCCGTAGGCTTGGTGCGCGAGGCTGCCCGGTTGCAGCTTGCAAGGCCAAGAGCCGAGACGCATGGTTCCGCCGAGGTCCTCGATGCCTTTGAGTTCGCGCAATTTGAAGAAGACGCGGTTTTCGGCGGCAGGTTCGAACTCGGTCGAGTGCGCGTCTTTGATGCCGCAGACGTTGCGAATGTACTCGATCACCATGGTCTGCATGCCGAGGCAGATGCCGAAGTAGGGGATGTTGTTTTCGCGGGCATAGCGGATACCTTCGAGCATGCCGTCGATGCCGCGGTTGCCGAAGCCGCCGGGCACGAGGATGCCGTCGACTTCGGAGAGTTCGCGAGCGGCGGACTCAGCGGTGATGCTCTCGGCCTCGATCCATTTGATGCGTGTGCGCAGGGTGTGCGCGAGGCCGCCGTGCAGTAGGGATTCCTTGAGGCTCTTGTAGGAGTCTTCGTAGTCGACGTACTTGCCGACGATGCCGATGACGACATCGTCCTTGGGGTGCGTGAGGCGGTCGAGCATCTCTTTCCAGGGTTCGAGATTGCGCGGCTTGGCGTCGATCTTGAGCAGGTCGAGGATGATTTCGTCGACTTGTTGGTCGGCGAAATTTACGGGGATGCGGTAGACGGAGTCGACGTCGCGGGCTGCGATGACGGCCTCTTTGCGGACGTCGCAGAAGGAAGAGATCTTCTCGCGGATTTCGCGGGAGAGGTCGGTCTCGGTGCGGCAGACGAGAATGTCGGGCTGGATGCCGAGGGCGCGCAGTTCCTTGACGCTGTGCTGGGTAGGCTTGGTCTTCAGCTCGCCGGCGGCGGCGATGTAGGGCACGAGCGTGACGTGCACGAAGACGACGTTGTCGCGTCCGAGTTCGTGGCGCATCTGGCGCATGGCTTCCATGAAGGGCAGGGACTCGATATCGCCGACGGTGCCGCCGACTTCGACGATGGCCACGTCGATGTCGGGCGTAGCGATCTTGAGCATGGCCTCTTTGAGCTCGTTGGTGACGTGCGGGATGACCTGGACGGTCTTGCCGAGATAGTCGCCGCGGCGCTCTTTGGCGAGGATGCGTTCGTAGATGCGGCCGCTTGTCCAGTTATTGGCCTGGCTGAGCTTGGCGTGGGTGAAGCGCTCATAGTGTCCCAGATCGAGGTCGGTTTCGGAACCGTCGTCGGTGACGAACACTTCGCCGTGCTGGAAGGGACTCATTGTGCCCGGATCTACGTTGAGATACGGGTCCATTTTTTGCATCGTCACGGTGAGACCGCGGCTCTCCAGCAGATTGCCGATGGACGCTCCGGCGATGCCTTTGCCCAGGGAGGAGACGACTCCGCCCGTTACAAAGATGAATTTCACTTGATGCTTGCTGTTGTCATCGGAAGAAACGACCATGTCTCGCTTGTCACCCGCCGTGGAGAAGAAGAGTAGAGATTCGCTGTGCCGTTGGGCTCGAATACAGGCCCAAATCGGCCGCAGACGAGGCTGCGAATCTCATCGTCGGACGTATTATTTTGTCGCTTGGAGTGTCGGGGACGCGCTTTCGTTGGTAACGATCGCTAGCGGTTAGGAGTCCTACTAACCCCGGCACGCCTCAGGATAGCACAGGGAAAATGCCGGGCCAACGCTGTGATAGAATGCTGCCAACAGATCAATCGGAACCGCCCCCGACTGAAGCCGACCGTTTGGTCTGACGATGTACGCTGAGAGAGGAGGTTCTGTGTGCGCCTAAATATTGGCCGCTCCGTCTGTCGCGCCTTAACTCTCACTACGCTTGCGTCCACCATAGGGTTTCTCTTTGGCACACTTGCCATGGCGGGAGATCCGATCCTGCCGGGCGCAAGTACCGTCGAGCTTCAGTCCCGACCGCAACAAGCAGCAGACCAACGCGCGAGCGAGCGCGGCGCCGTGATCGGAGTCGATGTCGACTTGGCTCTGGTCAACGTGACAGTGACCGACCCGATGGGCCGCATGGTCACCGGGCTGACGAAAGAGCATTTCCAAATCTTCGAAGACAAGGAAGAACAAACCATCACGCAGTTCGGAGCGGAAGACTCGCCTTTGTCGATGGCCATCGTTTTCGACGCTTCCGGTTCGATGGGCTACAAGATGAGCAAGGCTCGCGAGGCGGTCGCGCAGTTTTTCAAGACCGCGAATCCGGAAGATGAGTTCTTCCTGGTCTCGTTCAATAACCGGCCCGACATGGCTACGGGCTTCACGCAGAGTCTCGAAGAGATCCAGAATCGGCTGACCTTCACCGAATCGAAGGGCCGCACCGCTTTGCTGGATGCGATCTACCTGGCGCTCAACAAGATGAAAGAGGCCAAGAATCAGCAGAAGGCGCTGCTGGTGATCTCCGACGGCGGCGACAACTCCAGCCGTTATACGGAACGCGAGATCAAGAACTTGGTCCGCGAGTCGGATGTGCAGATTTACGCGATCGGTATCTACGAGCCGTTTGGATCTCGTGGCAGGACCCCGGAAGAGATGGCCGGTCCCGGTCTGTTGACGGAGATTGCCGAGCAAACCGGCGGGCGCCAGTTCCCGGTGGAGAACATCAACGAACTGCCTGACATTGCCGAGAAGATCGGGATCGAACTGCGCAACCAGTATGTCCTAGGCTACGTCCCAAAGAACGAGGAGCGGGACGGAAAGTGGCGCAGGGTTAAGGTCGAGGTCAAGAAGATTCGGGGAATGCCCCAGCTAAGACCTTATTTCCGGGACGGTTATTACGCACCCTCGCGCTGATCTCTATCCCGGCTGACAAAGCTGGTGTACAACAGATATATGAGATTCCTTGGAGTTGCGTGCCTGCTGACGGCGGCCTTGTCGTCGGTCGGCTTGTGGGCTCAGGATGTCCGGACGAATATCCAATCCGGCGAGTTAGTTTTCACAGCCGACACGAGGGAAGTCGTACTGCACGTGACGGTGGTCGACAAGCGGGACCGGTTGGTCACGGACTTGGACCAGGCGAATTTTCGAATTACTGAGAACGGGCAGCCGGTCAACATCAAGTTCTTCCGCCAGGAAGACGTGCCGGTCTCGATCGGCATCTTGGTCGATAATTCGGGTTCGATGCGCGACAAGCGGCTGCGGGTGAACGCGGCGGCTCTGGAGTTCGTGAAAGCCTCGAATCCCGAAGACGAGATGTTCATCGTCAACTTCAACGACGAGGCCTATCGCGACACGGACTACACCAACGACCAGGCCAGAATTCAAGACGCACTGCAACGGATCGACTCGCGCGGCGGCACGGCGCTCTACGACGCGGTCCGGGCTTCGCTCGACTACCTAACGGAGAAGGCGCACAACGAAAAGCGCGTCCTGCTGCTGATCAGCGACGGTGAAGACAACGCCAGTAAATCCGAACTGGAAGTGCTGGTTCGCGAGCTTCAGGAGATGGGCTCGAGCCAGACGCAGATTTACGCCATCGGGCTGCTGACCGAGGAAGAGAAGCGCTCGGCGAAGCGGGCCGAACGCGCGATCAAGTATCTAACCCGCGCCACCGGCGGCCCCGCTTACTTCCCGGCGACAGTGGACGAAGTCACGTCTCTGATGGACCAGATCGCCGCCGACATCCGCAATCAATACACGATTGCTTATACTCCCGCGCCAGCCGCGCCGGGTTTCCGAGAGATTAGCATCGACCTGGTTGGCGCCGACAAACACGATACGGTACGACATCGTCCGGGCTACTTCAGCGAATAGTGAGACTTCTGCACACGGCGGGGTTCTTGTGGGACGCCAGCTGCGGCTACCGTCTGCGTCCCTGGGCGAGCCCCTACATCCGCTGGCGGATGGAAACTTACTCGGGCATGCGTGCTGATCAGATCGATAGGACAGCGTTTTGGGCTTTTCTCGGCCGGGAACGCCGGCAATTGCTGTCGTTCCTGAAGTGGGCCGGCGAAATGCGCTCCTAGCGCCGATCGCGGATCAGACGGACTGTTTCGGACGCCGCAAACCAAAGATTCACAAGCCCCAAACCGGAGACCCCGCCGCGAACGTAGCTGCTAAGCATTAAGCGCTGCGCGGAAATACTGAGGCTGAAGAAGTAATTGCGGTCCCACAGCAGGGTCCAGGGCAACATCAGCAGAATCAGGCCGATCTCGAAACAGAACAGCGCCAGGATGATGCGCAGAACACGCCGAGACTTGGCCGAAGAGTCGGTGTGAGGTGACGGATCGGTCGGGGTGGCGGGCGTAATACTCAAAACGTAGCCGCCTCTAATTCGAAGAGTTCCCTTTGCAGCACATCGCCCTCTGTAGCGATATTAGCTGGAAACTTGCAGGCGACGGCTACCGGCTCAAAGCTCAGGCGATGGATCGGCGTGGGGCCCTCGAGTTCAAGCGCCCGCAGGTGGGCCGGCGTACCATAGCCTTTGTTTGAGGCCAGATCGTAGGCCGGGTATACCTGGGCCCATTCGCGGATCCAGGCGTCGCGCTCGACTTTCGCCAGGATGGAGGCCGCCGCGATGGAGCGGCTGCGCGCGTCTCCGCGGATCAGCGACCGTTGAGCCTGGGGTAGGTTGAGCTTCATGGCGTCGGCCAGGATGTAGTCCGGCTGAACGGCCAGCTTGCGAATGGCGCCTTCCATGGCCAGGCGCGCCGCTTGGTAGATGTTGACGCGGTCGATCCACGCCGCATCGACCGCGGCGATGGCCCAGGCGGCGCAGCGCTCTCGAATCCGGGGAGCGATCGCTTCACGGGTCTTGCGGTCCAACTGCTTGCTGTCGGCCAGGCCGCGAATCGGAACGCCGGGTTTAAGAATGACCGCCGCAGCGACTACCGGACCGCAGAGGCAGCCCCGTCCGACTTCGTCGACGCCTGCGATGAAGGCATAGCCAGCCTCGCGAGCTTGCTCTTCATATCGAAGATGAGGCCGACGCCTGGTCGGCCTAGCGGAGAGCAACGACGCCGGGGGAAGAGGCATGCGTGAGTCGCCGAACAGAATCTAGCGGCGGTCACGCTCGCGCAGGCGAGCAGCTTTGCCTCGGAGGTTGCGTAGATAGTAGAGCTTGGCGCGCCGGACACGGGTGCGGCGGACGATCTCAAA
This sequence comes from uncultured Acidobacteriota bacterium, assembly GCA_963805925.1. GTDB lineage: Bacteria > Acidobacteriota > Terriglobia > Bryobacterales > UBA6623 > CAMPKL01. The sequence continues at coordinate 163,086 of CAWDWB010000004.1, read as the reverse complement.
TTCTGCAATGATCGGCGAATGAATCGGGAAGATGCGTTCGACGGCAACGCTGCCGAAGCTGATCTTGCGCAGCGTAACGGTCTCGCGCAGGCCGGTGTTGTTCTGCGCGATTACGGTGCCTTCAAAAATCTGGATGCGCTCTTTCTCGCCCTCGCGGATGCGTACGTGCGCGCGGACGGTGTCGCCCGGTTCCATTTGGGGCACGCCTTCGCGCATCTTCATCTTGTCGATCTTGTCGAGTATGGCGTTTTGCATGGTGACTACCTTCGGGCGCGAATAGAGACGCTCCTTGTAATTGTAGCGAGGGTTGAGCGGTTTGCGCTGTATTTTCGTTACAACTAGATGTTTCTATTCAAAACGGGCCTTTGGCCTCGTCCGCCTCAATCTCCTCTAGCAGCGCCCGATCCTCTTTACTCAGCTGGGCTGATTTGAGCAGGTCGGGCCGATTCTTCCTTGTCTTAGCCAGCGCCGTTTTGCGACGCCACCGGCGGATCTTCTCATGATCGCCGGATAACAATATTGCCGGAGCGCTCCAACCGCGGAACTTGGCGGGCCTGGTGTAGTGCGGGAAGTCGAGGACTCCCCGGGCTCCGCTTTCGGTCGGCGTAAACGACTCCTGTACGCTTGATGCTTCGTTTCCCAACACTCCGGGTACCAACCGGGCCACCGCGTCAACGACCATTCCGGCGGCCCATTCTCCTCCGGAGAGGACGAAACTGCCGACGGATATCTCTTCGTCCGCCAGATGCTCGGTTACCCTTTCGTCAATCCCTTCGTAACGGCCCGAAATCAAGACCACCTCGTCGTACTGGGCGAGCCGCAGGGCGGTCGCCTGATCGAAAAGCTTGCCTTGAGCGGACATGGCGATCACTCGCCGCTTTGCCTCCGGTTTGCGACCGGCGATCTTCTCGAGAGCGAGAAAGATCGGCTCGATCTTCATGACCATGCCTTCGTCGCCGCCGAACGGACGATCGTCGACCGTTCGGTGTCTGTCGAAAGCGTAATCCCGCAGGTCGTGCGTCTCGACTGCGACCAGGCCCGTCGAGCAAGCCCGGCTGACCACGCCGTACTCGAAGGGCGTGCGGAAAAACTCGGGAAAGATCGTGAGCAGATGAAACGTCAGCATTTCGACTCGCTCGGCTCGATCATTCGTTCAGCTCTTCCAACCCCTCGGGCAAGCGGACGGTGATCCGCTTGGCTTCGACATCTACGGTGAGGCAGATCTCGGGCGTATAGGGAATCAGAATCTCTCTCTTTTCTTGGCGGACTTCGAGAAGGGGTTGCCCTCCCGATTCCAACATTCCCTCCACTTTGCCAATGACGCGACCCGTATCGGCGGCGATGACCTCGCAGTCGATCAGATCGATGTCGTAGTGTTCTCCCTCGGGCGGCGGACCCAGATCCTCGTAAGGGATCTGCACTTCGCAGCCTCTTAGGTTTTCGGCGTCGGTGATGGTCTCGATGCCGGCAAACTTCAAGATCAAGCGGCCCTGGTGATACCAGGCGTTTTCGATCGTTCTTTCTTCCCGCCGCCCGCTCGGATAGAGCAGGGAAACAACGGCGTTTTCGCCGAAACGGTCGGGATCTTCGCACAGATCGCGGGCGGCGACTTCGCCCCGGTTGCCCCGAGGTTTGAAAATCTTCGCCAGCGCGACGTATTCAGGCAGCGCGGCGTCGGTCAAGGCTCAAGGATCTCAAGCGAGAATCTTTTGTTGTGCTTGACGCCCGCTGCTCCGAGCAAGGTCCGAATCGATTTTGCGGTACGGCCCTTTTTGCCGATGACTTTGCCTAAATCGGCTTGGTCCACGCTCAACTCCAACACGCGGACCTGATCGCCGTCGACCGACTTGACCGAAACCCCGTCAGGGTTATCGACTAGAGCCTTGGCAATCAGCTCGACCATCTCTACGATCGGATCAATCTTGGATTCCGTAGCCACGCGCCCCTCCTGTGTTTGACGGCCGCCCTAAGACGCAGAGCGACCGAGGCGCCGGGCCGGCGCCGTTTCGAGATCCACTCTAGCTTAGGCCTTGTCGGCTTCCTCGGCAGGCGCCTCTGCGGCGGGTGCCTCTGCGGCGGGAACTGCTTCGGCGGGAGTTGCTTCGGCAACGACTTCGCTGCTTCCGTTCTCCGCTTCGGCGGCTGTTGCCTCGGCCTCGACTTCCTCGACCTTCGGAGCCGGTGTGGGCGCCGGAGCCGCGGCGACAGGCTTGGGGGCCGCCTTGTTCTCGGCGGCAGCCTTTTGGGCGGCCTCGCGCTTCGGCTGTGCGGTGTTAGCGCCGTTCGCGTCGAAGAACTTGATGAGGCGCTGCACCGTGTCGCTGGGTTGGGCGCCGACGCCCAACCAGTAGTCGATCCGCTCGCGCTTTAGGTCGATTTCGATCGGATCGGGACGCGGGTTGTAGTGACCCAAAATCTCGATCGTCTTGCTGTCCCGGGCGCGGCGGCTATCGATAGCCACCAGCCTGTAAGACGGTTTTTTCTTTGCCCCGATTCGGGTCAAGCGTAACGCCACCATGGCTAATTCAATCCTCCAACGATCCCTTTCTGCACGTCCGCGAGCTACGCTCAGCGTCCGAAAATACCTGGCGGGAGCTTCATCCCCGGCGGCAACTGAGGCATGCCGCCCGGAGCGTTCCCTCGACCTTTACCTTTCTTCCTTCCCTTGCCTTTGCCCTTACGCTTCGCGCCTACCCCTGCCATGCCCCCTGTGAGGGAGCGCATCATGCGGCGCGCTTCTCGATACTGTTTGAGCAGCGCATTGACGTCTTGTACCTCAACGCCGCTGCCGCGGGCGATTCTCCGTCGCCGGCTGCCGTTAATGATCTCGTGATTCTTGCGCTCTTTGGCGGTCATCGAGCTAATAATCGCTTCGATACGCACCAATTCCTTGGGATCCATGTCGACGTTCTGCAGATCCTTGAAGGGACCGACGGAGGGCAACATCTTCAGCAGCGACTGCAGTGAACCCATCTTCTTGAGTTGACGGAGCTGCTTTTGGAAGTCTTCGAGCGTGAACTCGTTGTGCAGGAGTTTTTCCTGCATTTCGAGCGCATCTTTCTTGTCGATCTGCTCCTCAACCTTCTCGATAAGCGAGAGCACGTCGCCCATGCCCAGGATGCGCGAAACGATGCGGTCGGGGTGGAACAGTTCTAGAGCGTCGGGCTTTTCGCCAACGCCGATGAACTTGAGCGGGCGTCCGGTGACCTGACGGATCGAGAGTGCGCCGCCGCCGCGGGCGTCGCCGTCCATCTTGGTCAGCACGACGCCGGTGATGCCGAGCCGGGTGTTGAACTCCGCGGCGCTCTTGACGGCGTCCTGACCGGTCATGGCGTCGGCCACAAATAGGATCTCGACGGGCTCGAACTCGGATTTGAGTTGCTCGAGCTCGACCATGAGTTCGTCGTCGATGTGCAGACGGCCAGCGGTGTCGATGAGCACTACGTCGCGGCCGGTTTGGTTGGCTTCGCGGCGGGCGCCCTTGGCGAGTTCGAGCGGCGACTGGCCGTCTTCGCCGGCGTAGATCGGGACGTCGATTTGCTTGGCCAGCACGCGCAGTTGTTCGCGAGCGGCGGGACGGTAAACATCGACCGAGACGAGCAGCGGACGTTTGCCGTTCTTGGTCAGCCAGCGGGCGATCTTGCCGGTCGAGGTGGTCTTACCGGAGCCTTGCAGGCCGACGATCATGAAAACCGAAGGCGGTTGGCTGGAAAAGCGAAGCTTCGATTCGCCGGTTCCGAGAATGCGAATCAGCTCGTCTTTGACGATCTTGACGACTTGCTCGGTGGGCGAGAACGAGGTGAGAACCTCTTGGCCCAGCGCCTTGGTGCGGACGTTGAGGATTAACTCTTTGACGACCTTGAAGTTAACGTCAGCTTCGAGCAGGGCAAGACGGATCTCCCGCAGGGCATCTTGGATGTTTCCCTCGGTGAGTTTGCCTTCGCCGCGCAGGTCCTTGAAGACGCGCTGCAGCTTTTCAGACAGATTTTCGAACATGCCTGACGTTACTCAGTCGGCCTCCGCAAGCGGCTGCCGGATCAACTGACTTCGGAAACTCTCGGGTAGGCGAGAAAAGACGCAAATCTCCCGAGAGAATACTATTCATTGTAGTGACCGGTTCGCGGGGGCGTCAATCGCCGGCAGCCGCTACGAGCGCTTGCTCGGAGATCTCGTAGCAGGTCGGATCGCCCATAATCTGGCGTACGAGGGCAATATGCATGGCGTGTCCGGCCCGGGTTGCGATAACTTTGCCGAGCAGCGGCTTGCCCAGCATGGCCAGGTCGCCGATGAGGTCAAGCAGCTTGTGACGGCAGGGCTCATCAGCGAAGCGCAGCCCGCCGGGGTTGAGGACGCCCGCATCGCCGAAGCAGACGGCATTTTCGAGGGTTGCGCCGCGGATCAGGCCCATTTCGCGCATTTGGTCCAGGTCGGTCTCGAATCCGAACGTGCGGGCCGGCGCGATTTCTCGCGCGTAGACCTCGGGTTCGATGCTGAGACTGAGGGTTTGGCTACCGACCAGAGCATGGTCAAAACGGCTTTCGCAAACGATGTCGAAGTCGTCTGAGGGTTCGATGCGGATGCGCTTGTCGCCGTCCACGGCCTCGACGGGCCGCACAATCTTCAGGTAGCGGCGGAGCCGACTGAGGGTGCGCAGACCAGCGGTTTGCAGCATCTCGACGAAGGGCAGAGCGCTGCCGTCGACGATGGGGACTTCGAGATTGTCGATCTCGACGACGAGGTTGTCGATGCCGCTGGCGTATAGACAGCTCAGCAGATGCTCGGTCGTCTGCAGCAGAACCCCTTCGCGCATGAGGCTGGTCGCATAGCTGACCTTGGCTACATGGCGCCAAACGGCGGGGATCTCAAATCCGTCCAGATCGGTCCGCCGGAAGCGGATTCCCGTGCCCGCCTCGGCGGGAACGAGCCGCATCGATACCGGCGCTCCGCTGTGGAGGCCAACTCCGGAAACTGCAACAGGGCGTTTGATCGTCGTTTCGAATGGCAATGGAGGGGGGATTCCTTCAGGGGTGACAGACCACTACTTAGGGGCAATTCGCTTGCCGTTGTCTAAGTTATTGATTCTAGAGAAAAGCCTCCCGGGGACTGTGTCTGTATAGACACGATTTGCCGATCATGCGCGTGTTCTATTTCATACGAAAGCTAGAGCTGCGCGCGGGTTTCACTGGCAACGACGACCGCCTGACCGGCCTCCAGACGGATTTGTTCGAGGTTGTTGCCGAGTGGAGCCGGTTGTCCGAGGGCGAATCCTTCCAAGTCGGTGGCCACGTAGTTCTTGACGATCCAATCGAGGATGGGGCCTTTTAGTTCACGGCCGTCAACGAGGAACGAATCAACGTCGGCTCGGGCTTGGCCGCCGGAGGAGACATAGCGCACGCGGGCGACGAATGCGTGTTCGCCGCGCAGCATCATCAGCAGCAGCCGGGTAGCCGCGTCTTGGGCGTCGCCGAGCTGGGAGAAGTCGGCTCGTCCTGAGACGATTCCGGTGTCGGATTCGAGTTTGACGTGCAGGTTGCGGATCCCGTCGGGGATGAGGGCGGCGTAGTCGTATTGCAAGAAGCTATTGATCTCGTCTTCGCTGAGGGTGATCCGTTCGCCGGGGTTCATCTCGCCCAGGCTGATCCGGTCTAGTTTCTCCGCGGCGGAATGGCTCTCTTCAGGCGAAACAGCCCAGAGCGTAACCGTGCTCGAAAACAGAAGTGCGGCAGCGAGTGCGATGGTGCGTCGTTTCATTACTCGAATCCTGGTGCTTTGGACGGCTCAAGGCCGGATCTTGTTACGCCGGCATTTCGTCCAATAGGCTACGCGCTGCCGCGCGTTGGTTCAAGTCTCCGAGTACGGCGAGCATGTCGCCGGAGGCAATCTCGTATTCGGGACCCGGATTTGCGCGGACTTCGCCGTTGCGCACGGCAGCGACAACGAGCGCACCCGTCCTTGTCCTGAGAGCCAATGCACGGATCGTCGAGCCGGTGACGCTGCCGCCGCTCGGCACGGTCAGCCAGTCAATTTCCAGCGCATCGCCGGCCCTGCGAATGTCGGCCAACACGTCACGGCAGGGATCGGACAGGTCTTGGCCTTGGAGAGGCTGGTAGAGGTCTCTGCGTACTGCATCGCTAAAGCGATGGACGTCGGAAGGGGAGAATTCAAAGTGGCTCAGAACCTGGCGGACCATCTCCAGTCCGGCCTCGAACTCGGGTTGCACGGCCTCGTAAACGCCAAGGGCGCGCAGTTCCCCGAGGTGCTCTTGGTACAGGGCGCGGGCTACGACGTGCAGATCCGGCTGTAGCCGCCGGGCCTGTTGGACGGTGAGGCGGATGATCACCTCCGCCGGCACGGTGATGAGCAGCAGGCGTGCCCCGCCGACGCCGGCCGCCGCCAATACCTCTTCGCGCGAGGAGTCGCCCCAGATGACGGGCAGTTTCTCGCGGCGCAGGGCGTCCGCTTTATCACTTTGGAGCTCGATGATGACGAAGGGCAGGCCGATGTTGCGCATGACCTGCACTGCGGTCCGGCCCGTGCGGCCGTAGCCGGCGACGACCACGTGCCCGCGCAGTTCTTCGTCAGGAAGATTGAAAGTGCTCAGTTGTACCGGCTGAACGGAATGACGGCGCCACCAGCGGGCCAACGGCACAGCACAACGCGACAACAAGGGGGAGGCAACCATCGTGGCGAGGGTAACCGTCAAGGTCAACGAGTAGACTTCCGTTGATATCGCCCCGGTCTGCATGCCGGTGCGAGCGAGGACGAAGGCGAATTCGCCGACTTGGGCGAGCCCCAGCGCGATGATCCACGGGGCCATATTGCCGTAGCCGAACGCGCGGGCAAGGCCGCCGAAGATCAGCGCCTTGCCGACGACGACGAGGGTGACTGTTGCGCTGACGACGCCCAAGTTGTCGAGCAGGTAGGACGGGTCGAAGAGCATGCCGGCCGAGGCGAAAAACAGGAGGCCGAAGACATCTCGGAGCGGCACGATATCGCTCAGCGCCTGGTGGCTGAATTCCGATTCGCTAAGAACCATGCCGGCGACAAAGGCTCCGAAAGCGAACGATAGGCCAAAAATGTAGGTACCGTAGCCTATCCCCACTCCCAGGGCGACCACGGCGACGAGAAATAGTTCTCGGGAGTCCCAACTGGCGATCTTTTTGAGGATTGCTGGAATGACCCGCGTTCCCACGAGGATCATGGCAGCCAAGAAGGCCGCGCCTTGCAGAGCGGCCAGGCCCAAGTCGGCCACGAGATTTTCGGGATCGTTCAGCTTGGGCAAGCCGATGAGTAAGGGCGCAACGGCTAGATCCTGGACGACCAGGAGTGCAATCATCACGCGGCTGGCCAGGGTGCCGGTCACTCCGTTAGCCACGAGCGTCTTCAACACGACCATAGTGCTGGAGAGCGAGATCATCGCTCCAAACCAGATGGCGTGCTGTGTTTCCCATCCCAAGAAGGAGCGGGCTAGGCCGTAGCCGAAGGCCATCGTCAGAGCGATTTGTATGGGGCCGCCGATGAGGGAGATCTTGCGTACGACGCGCAGGTCTTTGAGGGAGAGTTCCAGCCCGAGAGCGAACAGCAGCAGGGCGACCCCGATCTCGGCAAGCAGCTCAATGTCGTGGATGTCTCCGACGGTGGGGCCGGCTGTGTGCGGGCCGACTAGAACCCCGGCCAGAATGTAGCCGACGAGCAGGGGCTGTTTCAGGCGATGGGCAATCAGGCCGCCAATGAGGCCGGCCAATACAATCAGGATGATATCGGCTGCGATTCCCACCGATTCCTAGCTTAGCGGGGCCGTTTGCTGGGGTAGGCGTAGCGAAGGACTTTGTCTTCCAACGCCTTCGCCGCTGCGGCCTGCTCGGCCTGCCTCCTCGTTTCGCCGCGCCCGGTGACGCTGCATATTTCGTCCACCGTCAAGCTGACTTCGAAGATTCGTTCATGAGGCGGTCCGTGTTCGCTCAGGATTTTGTATTGCGGCGCGGGCAGCTTGCGGCCCTGCAGGAGTTCCTGAAGGGTGGATTTAGGGTTGAGTCGAGCCAGAGCCTCGTCGGCTTCGGTAATGCGCGACGGCGAGGCGATCCAGCGCTCGATCAGGGCGCGGGCCGCGGCGAGGCCTCCATCGAGATGAACGGCGGCGATGATCGCCTCCATGGCATCGGCAAGCAGGGCTCTTTTCTCGCGACCGCCGTTATTTTCTTCGTTCAAGCCGAGGTTGAGACTCTGGCCCAATTGCAATGCGCGGGCCGCTTGGTGCAGGTTGTCGGTGCTGACCAACTCGGCGCGAATCTTGGTGAGGCGGCCTTCGGGGTAGTCAGGGTAACTCTCCATCAGGATTTCACTGACGGCGAGTTCCAAGACGGCATCGCCGAGGAACTCAAGGCGCTCGTTGTGTTCTTCCGTCGAGCGGTCCTTGGCGTGGGATCGGTGGGTGAGAGCGCGTTCGAGGAGCTGCCTGTCGCAGAACGAATAGCCGATAGCGGTCTCCAGGGGTGCACGGTTCTGCATATCGCGTCTGCAAACAAAGCGCCGCCCGCGATGAGGCGGGCGGCGCGGGAAAAAGCGGACCGAACGAGAGCCTAGTTCATGGCCTCGATCTTCTCCTTGAGGGTCTTGGCCGCGTCGCCGCCGCCGCCGAGGGGTACGCCGCCAAGCGTGATGCACCGATTGACCGCCGCGAGCGCCTCGGCCTTCTTGCCGGAGTTCATGTAAGCGTTGGCAAGATGATAGTGCGTCATCGGATTCTGTTGCGGCTCCAATTCGATCGCTTTGGTCAGGTAGGTGGCCGCCTCGTCGTAGTTCTCGCGCTTGGCCGCGATGACCCCAAGCGATTCGTTGGCCTGGGCCATGAACTCCTTCTTGGTTTCGAGCCAGACCTCGTCGGGCATGTTCGGATCGATCTTCTGCAGGTTGGGGATCAGCGTGAGTGCGCGGGAGGCGAAGCTCTCGGCCTTGGTCAGCTTCTCTTCCTTATCCAAATCGAACTCGCGAGTGCGCGTCGGAATGGCATAGGCCAATTGCAGGAGTACGCCTGGATTCTCGGGATTGATCTCAAGAGTGCGCTCACCGTAGACCATCATGTTCTCGAAGTCGTCGAGCTGCTGGTAGGAGATCATCAACATGTAGTTGGCGAACTCCTTGAAATCGGTGTCCTTGAAATCGGTCAACAGCTTTTTCGCTGCTTCAGCCCGCACGTTGGGGTCCTGGGCATTCTGGACGGCCAATACGGCGTCGTACTCTTTTTGGGATTTCGGCTGCGGACCCTGAGCGGGCGCCAATCCGGCGCAGGCTAGAACTACTGCAGCGAGAGTTAGGAATCGTTTCATCGGTTTCTCCAAGCGTAAGGCGTTTACCGCCAGGGCGCACGGTCACTATTTTAACGGAAGGGGAGCAGGCGTACGTACGGATTCATCCGGAGGAGTTGAATCCAAGTCGTTTTCCGGTTCGTCGTCTTCAGCCTCTTGGGACAGCTGACGCGGGCTCTGGAACTGCTGACTAAGCCCCTCGGCGATCAACTCCTGCGTTCGAGGCGCCGGATCGCCGACCTGCTGGGCCTGGTTGTAGTGCTCGATCGCCACGTCCCGTTCGCCCATTATGTCGGAGATGCGGGCGACGTAGATGTGGGACATCGCGCGGATGTGGGGCTCTTCGGCAGCCAAGTTTGCCGCGACGAGGAAGTGCTCGATCGCCAACTCCGGATCGCCCTCTTGTGCGGCGACGCGCCCTAAGCCGTACTCGGCCTGCGCATTGCGACCGCCGGCCAGACCGATCGCTTCAACGAACGCTTGCTGGGCCTCTTCGAACATTTCCTCGCGGAACAGAAACTCCGCTTGCTGCAATTTCTTGTCCAGCAGCGAAAGTTGCATGCGGCGAGGCTCCACGGGGCGGGTGGGCGAGACCTCGGCCGGTTCGGCGAACGTCACGTTCTGCAGACGGGCCGCCTCTTTCTTGACGTCGATTCCTTCGATCATCCCCGTGTAGAAGCTATTCATGATCTGCGTATCTTCTTCGTACTTGCCCAGAGCTTCGTAGAAGTAGGGAGTCAGGATGAAGCCTTCGCGCAAGGCTTGCTCGACGACGGGCTTGGCCGCTTCGGTATCGCCGTGGTCTAGTCGGGCTTCAACGGCTTTGACTAGACTCTTGGTGACAAGCAACTCGAAATCCTCTTTGTAGGTGTCGTCTAGAGCGGGGGCGAAGAGCGCGAACCGCGCCAGGACTTGTTTGCTTGCGACAACCTCACGGTTGCGGATGGACAAGCGATCGAGCAGGTGGACCAAGAATGCGTGGCGAATCTCTTTGAGTTGGATTCTGTCGGAAGGATGGGCGACGACCTGCACATTGCCGCCATAGAGACGGGTGTTCAGGGCGTTCGGCGCTCCCATTAAATCGATCCAAACCTTGAATCCTTGGAACTCGCGTGATTGGGGACCAATGCGCAGATAGCCCGCCGTGCGGACGAGCATCGGCGTCAGCGCCGCCTGATAACGGGCCAGCTCTTCTTCGTAAGCGGGTTGGTATTCCAGCCACAGCGACTCGATGCCGGCCTCCTCGTAGAACTGCTGCAGGATGGGGCCGAGGTTCCTCACCGGGCGGACATCGGGCGGCAGATCAGTCGGCAAGTCCGCGTAAAGTTCGAACGTCGGCGGTCCTTGGCAGAGCAGGGCGTAGGTCACGAACTGCGACAAGTTCTCAGCGGGGTCCCGGAGGCGGAACTGCTCATAGGCGGCTTGGAGCAGCTTCTTGCTCGGCCCGTCGAAGGATTCCAGGCGGCGGCGCACTGCTTGCCGGACCAGCGAATCGCCTCGCGTATCGACGCCGTCGTTGTAGCCGGCGACATTAATCGCGGCCATGACCGTGAACATGCGAACGTCGGCATCGAGCTGATTCTCTTCTGCCGCTTCTTGAGCCCTCAGGGGCAGAGCAAGAGCGACCGCAAGAAGGACCAAGACAGGCAGGAGGCGGCGCATCTGAGCGTTAGTTTACTGGACGAAGGGGGCGTGCGTCGGCTGGGCGTCGGAACGGGTGATTCGCATTGCCGACGGACGTACTTATACTGATACTTGCACTCGCCCCCGAAAACCGCCGTCAAGCCGCCCACCGTGACGAGGCTTCGGGACCTTTGGCCAGATATCCGAGAGCTGATTGACGCCCGCCGAGGAGTTCTAGGCGCAGGATTGGCGCTGATCTTGGTCGGCCGTACCGCGGGGCTTGTACTGCCGTGGTCGACCAAAATCATGATCGACGACGTACTGGGCAAGAGCCGGGCGGACTTATTGGGTCCCTTGGCGCTCGCGGTTCTTGCAGCAACGATTATCCAAGCGGCAACGGACTTCTCTCTCACGCAGTTGCTTTCTAAATCGGGGCAGGCGCTGATTGCTGATATGCGCCGCAAGGTGCAGCGACATGTGGGACGCCTGCCGGTCACCTATTTCGACCAGCATCAAACCGGGACCCTGGTGAACCGCATCATGAGCGACGTCGAGGGCATCCGCAACTTGGTGGGTACAGGGTTGGTGCAACTGATTGGCGGTTTGTTGACGGCCAGCATCGCGTTGGCGGCGCTGATCTATTTGAGCCCGACGCTGACGGGGCTGTCCCTGGTGCTGGTGGGTATCTTCCTGGTCGTTCTGCTGAGAGCCTTCAAAAAGCTGCGACCGGCGTTCAAGGCGCGGCGCAAGATTAGCGGCGAGGTCACCGGCAGGCTGACCGAATCCCTGGGCGGCGTGCGGGTCGTGAAGGGATACCACGCTGAAGGACGGGAAGCGGAAGTATTTGCTGCGGGAGTGGAGCGGATCCTGCAGAACATCTACCTCACGATCACCGGGACTTCGCTTGTGTCGGTATCGGCGCAGTTGCTTCTCGGCGGAATGAGCGCTCTGGTGATGTGGATGGGAGGTCGGCAGATCATCTCCGGCTCGATGACGCTGGGCGATTTCACCGCGTTTGTCGCTTTTTCGGCAATGTTTGTCGCGCCGTTGTTTCAGGTGGTGAACATCTCGACCCAGCTGATGGAAGCCGTATCGGGCCTGGAGCGGACGAGGGAAGTTCTTGAAGAAAAGACGGAGGACTCCGATCCGGCGCGAAGCGAGGAAATTGGAACGATCGTCGGGACGATCGCGTTCGAGGATGTGCGGTTCAGCTATGAGGAAGACAAAGAGGTCTTACATGGGGTGAGCTTTGAGGCCCGCCCGGGTTCGGTGACGGCCTTGGTGGGATCTTCGGGTTCCGGCAAGTCGACGATCATCGGTTTGGTCGCCGGCTTCCATACTCCCCAGGCGGGACGTGTGCTCGTGGACGGCGAGGACTTGTCGAAGATCAAGTTGTCCTCGTTCCGGCCGCAACTCGGCGTCGTTCTGCAGGAGACGTTCCTGTTCGACGGGACGATTCGCGAGAACGTTGCATTTGCGCGCCCTGATGCGGGCGACGATAAGATTCTCGAGGCCTGCCGCATTGCGCGAGTGGACGAGTTTGCGGAGAAGTTCCCCGAGGGCTACGAGACGATCGTGGGCGAGCGGGGAGTCAAGCTATCGGGCGGACAGCGGCAACGAGTGGCGATCGCCCGTGCGGTGCTGGCTGACCCGCGGATCTTGATTTTGGACGAGGCGACGTCGAGCTTGGACTCCGAGTCCGAGGCGCTGATTCAGGAAGGGTTGTCCTACCTGATGAAGGGCCGGACGACGTTCGTGATCGCCCACCGCCTCTCGACGATTCGCAAGGCCGATCAGATTCTGGTGGTCGAGAAAGGGCTGATCGTCGAGCGAGGCACGCATCAAGAACTGTACGCAGCGCAGGGCCGGTATCGCGAGCTTTATGACCGGCAGCACGGTTTGGAGACGAATCTGTTTTTAGCTCCTGGAGAGGGCGACGAGGTCGAGAACTTGTTCGCTGAATCGGACGAAGGAGCAGCGCTGGGTAAGGGTTAAACGGGGATCTGTGCGTTCGTTTTGTTGACAGGAGTCGAAAGAAGGGCCTTGAGTTTGTAAAATCATCAACTAAGGAGGAGACCATGGCCCACGACCCAAAGGGCGTGAAATTTGTCCTTACCGCTCCGGATACGGAGTCGACGGAACAGGCGTTTAGCCCCTGGAAGCAGATGATCTACGCTTCCGCTCCGGCACGGTACCTGCCGAGGTTCCTTTACAAGAAGAATCTCGCGAAGGAGTGGAACTCGGACGGCAGCGCCCGCGTGATGCCCTACGGCGTCCGGGTCACCGAGGAAATTCTTCGCAGAGAGTATGGCGATGACAATGTCGTCGCCTGCTACCCCGATGATCTGAGCCGATTCGTTGGGCCGAATACCGTTGCCGTGGGCGTGGGCGCTCACAATCCCATTGGTACGGCGTTCTCGACCGGGGTCTACTCCAATATTTTCGGATCGACGGCGCGCCCGGTAAATGCCGCCGAAAGCGAGCGGGTGTATTTGCACCCGGCGATTCGACGGTATCGGCCGAAGGTCATCGTCGGCGGGGCCGGATCTTGGCAGATTGAGAAGACCGGCAGCCAAGAACGGCTGGGGGTCGACTGCATCATCATCGGCCGGGCAGAGGGCGTCACGCTCGACCTGTTCAAGAAGGCCGAGGCCAAGGAGGAACTTCCCAAGGTCGTGCACGCCGCTGAGCCTGGCTTCGATCAGCTCGTGACGCCCCAAAAGCGGTCGACCTACGGCATTGTCGAGATGAACCGGGGCTGCGGCAGGCAGTGTTCTTTCTGCTCGCCGACTTTGGAAACGCGCATTTCGATTCCGCCCGACGAGGCGTTGGAAGCTGTGCGGGCCAACACGAGGCAAGGCGGCCGGATTATCTTTCCGGTCACCGAGGACGTGTTCATCTACGGCGCGTCGGCCCCATTCTATGTGCCGAACCCGCACGCGATTATGAACTTCTATGAGTCGATCGCCCGCGAGCCGGGGGTCGACTTCTTGCCCCTGTCGCATGCGACGATTGCGCCGGCTGTGGTCAATCCGCAGTTGATTAAGGAGATGTCGCGGGTTTTGTTGCCCAAGTCGGCGCTGCAGAATCGCAACTCCTCGCATCCGGACAAGAGGTTCTTGGCCCCATTGGTGGGCATCGAGACAGGCTCCTCGCGCTTGGGCGCGTTGACAATGTCGGGCAAGTCGCTGCCGTTCGATATCCAGGACTGGCAAGAACTGGTCGTCGAAGGGACTAACATTCTCAACGACAATAACTGGTTCCCCGTGTACACGTTCATTGTCGGCCTACCGAATGAGACCGAGGACGACATTCGCCAATCGCTGGACCTATTGCACCGGATGAAGCACAACCACGTGCTGTATGTGCCCTCGATCTTCACGCCGCTCGACGATACGCGCGCCCAGGGCGGCAAAGCGCTGAAGGCCAAGGAACTCACCCAGTTGCAGTGGGAGTTCATCATGACGGCTTGGAAGCAGAGCCGTGATTTTGGCGAAATGCGCGACCGCTCCCGGGCGTACTTCCGGATTGGCACGAAGCTGTTCTACCAGCTGCGCGGCAAGTACATCCACGGCGAGGTCTTCAAATGGCCGGCGATGCGCTTCGCGGGTGTTCCGGAAGAGACCCTTTCCAAACATCTGCACTTGAACTGGGATAAGGAGCCCGATCCGGCGACTAGGCCGCCACGGCTTATCCCGAAGCACAAGAACCAGACGTTGGAAGAGTTGCGGGCGATTAACGATCACCAGCCGTTTAACATCTACGGTACGAGCCGCGACAAACAAGCGGATGCCGTCGAAGATAAAGCGGCCAGCCCGTTCAAGATTCTGTCCAGTTACGACGACGGCGTGAAGTCCGAGGAGGACATCGCCGTCGCCGGCGATTAGGGTCCCTGGGTATGGAAGTCTAGGGCGCGTCGGGCAGTATTGCTACGCCGGTCACGCCGGGCAGATCGATGCGCATCACGACGCCGGTGCTCTGCTGTGTTGGGCCAGTGCTGCCCACTGCGTAGAGTTGATTCCTTTCGGGGCCGAGGAAGGCCACGTTCGACGTAAACCTCGCCCCTGTATCGATGCTTCTAATTCAGGGCGCCGGACGGGCCGAAGACTCGTACGGCGCCCGCTCCATAGTTGGCGACGTACAGATTGCCGTCGGTATCGAAGGTCATGCCGTCGGGAAGCGGGCCGGCCAGATGATTAGCCGGGTCGAAGGTCTCGGCGCCGGGCATGACGGCAAAGAGCTTTCGCTCGCCTAGTTTTCCGGGGGATTCAACGGGGAATTCGAGAATTCGATTGGCGAAGCTCTCGCCGACGATTAGCGCCTGACCGTCAGGACGTAAGACGATGCCGTTGGGGTAGTGGATACCGGTCGCGACGATGGCGAGTCCGCCGCCGGCGTCCACGTGATACACCTTGCCGACGCTTGGATCTTCCTGCGATCCGTAGGGCGAGGAGAAGTAAAACCCGCCTGCGCCGTCGAGCGCCACGTCGTTGGCGCCGGTTGGCACCTCGATCTTGCGGATAACTTCGCCGGCGGCGTCGAGGATGTAGACGGCGCCTTCCCTGTCGCAAATGACGTGCCTGCCGTCGGCCATGACCTTGTGGCCATTGGGAGAGGGCGTGCTGGCCCAGGCAGAGATATCGCCGCTGGGCGAGATGCGGCTGATCTGGTCTTCGTGGGAGACGTAAAGGTTGCCGTCGTGGTCGACAACGATGCCTTCGTTGAAGTTTCCGATTTCGGCGACTAGAACGGGCTCCGCTTGCGGCTTGGCCGCTCGGGTCTCGGCGGAGGGCTCCGGCGAAGAACAGGAAAAGGCTAGCGCCGCGAGGAGGACAACAGAGTTCTTTCCCATGCGGGCGCTAGCCTATCACAATGCGGCGACGGCGCTAGAGGACGCTTTCGGTCCAGTTCTCGATGACCGAGCGCATCTTTTCGAGGAACATCGCCGCTAGTGCGCCGTCGACTAGGCGATGGTCGATGGTCAGCGTGGCATAGCAGATGGTGCGAATGGCGATGGCGTCGTCGATGACGATCGGGGCCTTGTGCAAGGCCCCGAGGCCCAGCAAACAGGAGTTGGGCTGGTTGATCGCCGGCGTACCGAAAAGGGAGCCGTAGCCGCCGTAGTTGGAGACCGAGAAGGTCGATTGCGAGAGTTCGTCGGGCTTGAGCTGCTTCTTGCGAGCTCGGTCAGCGAGATCGTTGACGGCCTTTTGCAGTCCGACGATCGACAGGCTATCGGCCTGCTTGATGACCGGCACCATCAAGCCCCAGTCCAAGGCCACGGCGATGCCGATGTTGACGTCGCGGTGCATGACCACGTCGGAACCGTCGAGCGATGCGTTGACGGTCGGGTACTCCTTAAGAGCAATTGCCGCCGCCTTGAGGAAGAAGGGCATGAAGGTGAGCTTCGTGCCGTTTTGCTCCAGGAACTTATCTTTCGCCGCCGCGCGCGCCTTGACGATGGGCGTGCAGTCAATCTGATGGATCATCGAGACATGCGGCGCCGTATGGTGCATCGAGCGCACCATGTGTTCAGCGATGGCCTTGCGCATGGTCGAGAGCGGCTCGACGTAGTAGTCGCCGAAGCGAGAGTCGGGCGCTGCAGGGAAGGGATCGTAACCGCCAGTGGGCGTAACCGGCCGGCCGGCCGGCGCGCTGGGCGTAGCGGCCGCGGGCTTTTTTGGAGCGCCGCCGCCGGCGGTGAAGGCTTCGAGGTCTTTCTTCGAAATGCGTCCACCCTGGCCGGTTCCCGTGACTTGGCCAAGGTCGATGCCCATTTCGCGGGCCATGCGTTTGACGAGGGGCGATGAGCGAACCGAACCGGTCGCGGCTGCGACAGGAGCCGCGGCAGCCGGGGCGGCCGCAGCCGGAACAGGAGTAGGCGCCGCAGCTACCGGCTCCGCTGCCGGCTTTTCTTCGGCGGCGGGAGCGGGAGTGCTGGAGCCGTCCGCTGCTTCCATCTTGGCGACGACCGTGCCGATGGCCACGACTGTTCCCTCTTCCGCGAGGATCTCTTTCAGAATCCCGGCGTGTTCGGCGGGCACCTCGGAGTCAACTTTGTCGGTAGAGATCTCAAACAAGGCTTCGTCTTTCTCGACTTTATCGCCGACTTGTTTGAGCCACTTGGTGATCGTGCCCTCTACGATGCTTTCGCCCATCTGGGGCATTACGACGTCGATCATGACTAACTCCCTCTCTCAATACTTGCTGAACCGCTTGGAATCATGGTGCGGCGGAAAACTGTCCCGAAGCGCTCCAGAATTCTTATTCGGAGCTGATTGACGTCCGGAGACTGACCGAGCAGTTTCTCCATGGACGTCACGGGCCGAGTCAGGCCGCAAGGCACAATGTAGCGGAAGTAATCTAAATCCGTGTTCACGTTGAGCGCAAAGCCGTGGGAGGTGACCCAGCGGCTCAAATGTACGCCCATCGCTGCGACTTTGGCGTCGCCGACCCACGCTCCGGTGGCGCTGGGGTCCCGGCGACCTTCGAGACCGTAGTCGGCCAGCGTCAGAATCAAAACCTCTTCGAGAGCTCGAAGATAGGCGCCGACGTCACGCTTCCAACGCTTCAGATCCATCACGGGGTAGCAGACCAGTTGGCCCGGGCCGTGATAGGTCACGTCGCCGCCGCGGTCGGTCTCTTGATAGTCGATGCCGAGTTGGTTCAGCCGGTCCTTGGAAACGAGCAGATTCTCGTCTTTGCCGTTGCGGCCGAACGTGACCACGTGCGGGTGCTCGACGAAAAATAGACAGTCCTGGCCGCCTTCCCGCTTGAGTCGCTCGACGTGCTGGAGCTGAAGATCCCAGGCGGCGCGATAATCGACGCGGCCGAGATCCTGCCACAAACAGGTACGCGCCGAACTCTCTGCGGAGAACTCCGGCTGTGTTTCTGTTTCGACTGCGGCTATGGCCGTCATCGATTACCCGTTGATCTGCATGCCGGACACAGCGTTGAAGGCGTCTTGCAACGCCTCAGGCAGCGTTGGATGCGCGTGGATGGTGTTGACCATCGTTTCCACGGTCGCTTCGGCTTTCATAGCAACGACTGCCTCGGCGATGATCTCGGTGACTAGCGGTCCGATCATATGCACGCCAAGGATCTCGCCGTAGGTCTCATCGGTCACGACCTTGATGAAACCGCCGTGCGCACCGAGGATGGAGGCCTTGCTGTTGCCCGCGAAGGGGAACCTGCCGGTCTTTACTTTGTAGCCTTTGTCTTTCGCCTGCTTCTCAGTGAGGCCGACACTGGCAACTTGCGGCTCGCAATAGGTGGCGTTCGGATTGAGCTGATAGTTGATCGGCTCGACCGGCTTGCCGGCGATGTGCCCGGCGGCCACGATGCCTTCCATCGAGGCGGTGTGCGCCAGCTGCGGCGTTCCGGCGACGATGTCGCCGATCGCATAGACGCCCGGCTCGGAGGTCCGCATGAACTCGTCCACCTTGATGAAGCCTCGGTCGGCGACGATCTTGGTGTTCTCCAAGCCGATGTCTTCGGTATTGGGCGCACGTCCGACGGCGACGAGTAACTTCTCAACGGTCATCTTTTGCAGCTTTCCGTCTTTACCTTTGAACTCGAGGGCGACGGATTTCGGATTCTTTTTAATCGACTCGACCTTGGTGTCGACGTGGATCACGATGCCGCGCTTTTCAAAGGCCTTCTTAATCTCTTTGGAGACGTCTTCGTCTTCAGGCGGCAGCACACGCGGCAGCATCTCAAAAACGGTGCACTTTGTGCCGAAGCTGTTGAACACGGAGGCAAACTCCATGCCGACCGCGCCACCGCCAATGACGGCAAGCGACTTCGGAATGGTTCCCATTTCGAGAATCTCGATGTTGGTCAGAATCCGCTCGGGGTCCGGCTCCAGGTTGGGCAGCATGCGAGCACGCGAGCCGGTGGCGAGGATGATCGTTTTGGCTTGAACGACGCTCTTGCCCTTGGGGCCGGCGATCTCGACCTTGCCGCCGCCGAGCAGACGACCGTATCCCGCGATCGACTCGACCTTGTTCTTCTTGAACAGCATACCGATACCGCCGGAATGCTTATCGACGATCTTTTGCTTCTCGCCGCGCATCTTGGCCATGTTGAGGGTCAGCGCGCCGTGGTCAATGCCGAAGTCGGCACTATGCTTGAAGTTTTCGTAGAGATCGGCGTAGTGCAGGTAGGCCTTGGTGGGAACGCACCCAACGAGGAGACAGGTGCCCCCGAGCTTGGGGTCCTTCTCGATGCAGGCGACCTTGAGGCCGTACTGTGCGGCGCGAATTGCGGCGACGTAACCGCCGGGGCCGCTCCCGAGGATCAGAACATCATAGTCCATAAGGCGAAGGTTCCAGTGTATCAACGCGGGGCAGGGCACGGGCCTTCAAACGCTGTTACTGCTTGGGCTCGGAGCCTGAATATTCGCGTAGTAGCTCGATGGGGTTGGATTGTTGCTTGCTCGGTGCGTCGCTTTTGTCGGGTGGAGCCGGTTTTTCCGGCTTGGCTGCACGGGCTTCTACTTGCCTGCCTCGCTCGCGCAGGCTCTTCGTCAGTTGCTTGGTTTCGCGACGGCGTTCGCGGTCCCGGCGCTTGATTTCGCGGGCGACGTCCTTTTGGCGCTGTTTGGCTGCCCGCTGGGTGCGTTTCGCCAGCCTTCGAGCATCTTTTTGATGTTCTTTGCCGATCTGGCGAGCTTCACGCGGCGATACATCGTGCTGTGCCGGCGCCGCGATCAACGGCAGGCACACGAAAACCAGTCCAATTGGCAACAAGCGGATCCACTTCACGATTCGTGTCCTACTACTTATCATCGCCCCACACCGCCTTTCGCGCTAGGCGCCTGCAGGCGGGGGACGGAACGGCCGATTGATCGGGTGTGGATATCAAGAGTCTCGACGAGGCCATCAAGGCGCTTCGGGCCGAGTTGGATCGGGTCAAACTGGCGATCCAAAGAATCGAAGTGATCGCCGAAGCCGTCGTTCGCGAGCAGCAACCCGGCAAAGATTCTTCCGGACCAGAGGCTCAATCTACTGAGTCCGTCGGCGAAGCCGACTAAGCATTCTGGATGGGAGAGCCCCTAATCGGTTACTCGGAGAGGGGTTCGCGCTTGCCCGTGGCGACTTTTTCGGTCATCAGGTCGATGACCGCGTCGCCGGGATAGGCGCGGTTCTTCTCGTGAGAGAAGTTTTCGGCGCGGATGACGGCTAGGTCGCCGTTGCGGTCCGCATAGATCCAATCCTGATCAGAGAACTGGACCAGCAAGGCCCGTAAGGAACCCACGGTCATTGCTTTCCAGAGAAAATCAGTACCAACCAACATGAGGCTGCTGTGCCTGCTTGCAGAAGTGAGCCGCTATCGAAGTCCGGCTGGGGGTTTATCTGTCCGCGGTATCGTTAGCCACCTCAAGGGCGGCTTGAATATCAGCGGGCACGCGGTGTTCTTCGGAGCGGATCGATTCCAGACCCGGAAGACCAAGGTCTGCGGGGTCCATCATCTCGATGGGGGCGCCGCCGGCTTCGCCGGATGCTTTCCGCTCTTCCTTCTTCTCTTCCTTCGCCTTGCGCTTCTCGCGCTTCAGCATTTCACGTTGGCGTTTCTGGAAACTGGTGCTCGGTCTACCCAATCAGCCCTCCTGCGGCGGCGCTTCGCGGCGAAAGCCGCCCTAGATCACTATAACAAAGAGTCGCAACCTCCCCTCGGAGAGCAGCGCTTCCAGGCACAAAGGCGCGCTGTTTGCGTGCTAAGGTGAGGGCTGGGTTCCGGGCGCCGTGCAGTGGTACGCCGCCAAATCGGTCAGGTCCGGAAGGAAGCAGCCGCAACGGTCTCTGCCGCGTGCCGCGGTCCACCCGGAGCCCTCTACAAGCCCCTCTAGCCGGTGCGTGATACTATGCGACTTGCCGAGCGCAGCCTCCGGGGCTCCAGGCTTTCTTCTCGTCGTTAGGCCGCTCTTCGATGTACCAGGTTATCGCCCGCAAGTACCGCCCCCAGCGGTTCTCAGACGTCGTCAGCCAAGACCACGTCAAGCAGACCATCGCTAACGCGATCGAACAAAATCGAATCGGGCACGGATATATTTTTTCGGGTCCCCGAGGCACCGGCAAGACCACCATGGCGCGCATTCTGGCCATGTGTCTCAACTGCACCGACGGCCCGAGCAGCAACCCTGACCCGGACGATCCGGTCTGCAAGGAGATCGCCGCCGGATCGACGATCGACGTCGTCGAGATCGACGCCGCCTCGAACCGCCGGATCGACGATATTCGCGAATTGCGAGAAAGCGTGCGCTACCGGCCGGCTCGCGACCGCTTCAAAATTTTCATCATCGACGAGGCGCACCAGATCACCACGGACGCTTTCAATGCGCTGCTGAAGACGCTGGAAGAGCCGCCGGAATGGGTCGTTTTCGTCCTCTGCACAACCGAACCCCAGGCGATTCCGGCAACGATCCACTCGCGCTGTCAAAGCTTCCAGTTCCGAACGGTGGACCTGGACCAGGTCGTCGATCGCCTGCGTTGGATCTGCAGCCAGGAAGGTGTCGAGGCGGACGATGACGCGCTGGTGGCTATCGCCCTAGCGGGCGACGGTTCGATTCGCGATTCCGAGTCGACCTTGGACCAGGCGATCGCCTCGTGCGGGGCCAAACTCGATGCGGATGCCGTCCGCAACTTGCTGGGAGCGATTCCGTCGGAGGTCTCGGAGCGAATCCTCCGGGCCCTGAAGGAAGGCGACGCCCCGGCCATGCTGGACGTTGTCGACCGCAGCTTCCGCGAGGGACGGCACTCGCAGCAGTTCATCGGCGAGTTGTGTCGCCAGTTCCGCAACCTGATGGTGATGAAGATCGCCGGTCCCGACACGAAGCTTGTCGCGGCGGGCTCGGGTGAGAGGGGTCGAGCGGAGAAGGTGCTGGCGGATTTCTCGCAAGAGGATTTGAGCCGATACACGCAGATTTTGCTGGATCTTTACCGCGAACTGCAGCATGCGACCCAGCCCCGTTTCCGCATGGAATTGGGATTGCTGAAATTGGTCTATGCGGGTCGTCTACGGGCCTTGGAAGACGTCATCGCGGAACTCGGCGGTTCCGCCGCGCCTTCTTCTGGCGGCCGCCCGAAGCCCCAGAGCGATTCGGGTACGCCGCAGGCGCGGTCGACTGCAGCCGTCCGACCGCCCGCGGCGACGGCCCAGAAGACGGCCCCGGAGCCCGCAGCGAAGCAGCCAAAAGCGGCACCTGCGGCTCCCCCAGCTACCCCGGCAGCGAAGTCAGCGTCGGCGGACGGTTCCCCCAAGGCGCGTCTGCTGGAAGCGCTGAGGGATGCGGGCGAGGATTTTGCGGCGGACGCGGTACAGCATGGCGGCGTTGAAGAATTGGGCTCGGGCGGAATCGTGCGCCCTTCGCCGATGGATCGGACGACGATCGAGCTTTGTTGGTCATCGATCGAAGCGGCCGCGAAGAAGGCCGGTATCGCGCCGGTTAAGCTGGGTGAAGATTCCGCGGACAGCAGCCCTGCGATAGCCTCGCCCCAGACAAACGAGGGCACGGCCGCGAACGAGACGTCTGAGATGGAGAGTGAAGCGGCAAAGCGAGCTCTGGCCGATCCGGACGTGCAGGCTTTCCAGGAGCGTTTTCCCGGACAGATACGAGAGATCCGTAACTTGAGAGAATATTCATCATGAAACTTCCCGGCGGCGGCAACATGCAGAAGATGATGGCTCAGGCACAGCAAGCCCAAGAGCAGCTCAAACAGGAGATCGCGAAGATCCGCGTCGAGGCTTCGACCGGCGGCGGCATGGTCACGGTCAAGATGGATGGCAGCAAGCAGGTGCTCTCCGTCGAGATCGATCCCGAGGCGGCCGAAGACGTCGAGATGCTGCAGGATATGATTCGCGGGGCGGTCAACGAATGCTCTAAGCGCGTTGACGAAGAGTCCCAGGGAAAGATGCAGGGTATGTTGAGCGGAATGGGCTTGCCCCCGGGCATGTTCTAGACGACCTGTATGAACCCCGATCTCGCCGAGCCGATGTCCCAGCTGGTGGACGAACTGAAGCGCTTGCCCGGCGTCGGGCCCAAGTCAGCGCAACGGATCGCCTTTCATTTACTGGGAGTCAATCGCGAAGAGGCCCAGCGACTTGCGGACGCAGTGACGCAGATGCGGGAGAAGATCCAACTCTGCGTCCAGTGCAACAACATCGCCGAAGGCGATCTTTGCCCGATTTGCCGCGATCCGAATCGAGACCACACGACGGTCTGCGTGCTCGAGCAACCCAACAACATTATGGTTGTTGAGCGCACGCGCCAGTACAACGGTCTGTACCACGTGCTGCACGGGGTTATTTCCCCGCTGCGCAACATGTCCCCGGAAGACTTGAAGGTGAAGAACCTTCTGGAACGCCTCAAAACCGGGGAAGTGGAAGAGATCATTCTGGCGACCAGCCCGACAACCGAGGGTCAGGCGACGGCGGCTTACCTCATCCGCTTGCTGAAGCCGCTGGGCGTCAGTGTGAGCCGCATCGGCATGGGCATCCCTGTTGGAAGCGAATTGGAATTCATCGACGAGGCCACCATGGTCGAATCGATCGAAGGACGACGTAAGGTTTAGGTTCGCCGCCTGCGGGCGATTGTCTCCGCGCTCACACCCAGCTTGTACGCCGCGAGGCATCCGATGTTAGTCAGTGCGGCGTTCAGTGCGCCAAGTTTGCGCAAGCGGCGCGCCGAAGTAGGCGCCGCAGCGCTAGCGACTTCAATGCGTCCCAGCTTGCGGAGCCGACGGATGAGTTCGTAATCCTCCATGATTGGCAGGTCGGGGAAGCCTCCGACTTGGGCCAAGACGGAAGCCCGAACGAAGATCGCTTGATCGCCGTAGGGCAGCTCGAATAAACGGCAACGCCAGTCCACCAGCCGTTCCATCCAGCGGTAGCGCGCTCCTGGTTCATCGAGTTTGAATCGAAATGCTCCGCCGACTACGTCAGGATGGCTCAGGATCTCGGCGACGACGTGCGGGTAATTCTCAGGCAGTCGTGTGTCCGCGTGGAGGAAGACCAGCCATTCGCCCTGCGCGCGCTCCGCGCCAAGGCGTTGTTGGAGTCCCCGGCCCGGCGGGCTCGTGAGTACAATCGCACCCGCCTGGGCGGCTAGTTCTGCTGTGGCGTCCGTACTGCCGCCGTCAACGACGATCACCTCGGCAGGTCCGGCGCGGCGCACCGCGTCCACGACGGCGGCGATGTTCTCCTCCTCATTTAGAGCAGGGATGATGACGGAGAGGGTCAAGGACCGCGACTAGCGCCTCCAGGCCAACAGTTTGTCAAAGATGCCTTTCACGGTTGGGGTGAGACGAGTGCGGCTGTAGGCATCCGCGGCCTTCTTGATGGCCTCGGACTGCGTCGGATAGGGGTGGATCGTCTTAGCAACCGTGGAAAGCCCAGCCCCGGCGTTCATCGCCAAGGTGATCTCTGAGATGTGCTCGCCGGCGTGCCGCGAGACCATCGTCGCGCCAAGGATTTGATCGGTTCCTTTCTTCACGTGGACTTTGAGGAAACCTTCCGTTTCGCCTTCTAGGATGGCGCGGTCCACTTGGCTCATCTCGATGCGGAACGTGTCCAACTCGATGCCTTTCTCTTGGGCATCTTGCTCGTAAAGGCCGACGTGGGCGATCTCCGGGTCGGAGTAGGTGCACCAAGGGATATTCAGTGCGCTTGTGCCGGAGCGCCCGAAGAACAGCGCATTCTGAATGACGATGCGGGCCATCGCATCGGCGGTGTGGGTGAACTTGTAGGGGAAGCAAACATCGCCGGCGGCAAAGATTTTGCTGTTGGTCGTGCGCAGCCTGTCGTCTACCTGCACGCCCTTTCGAATGTCGAAGGCAACGCCCGCCGAATCGAGGTTGAGGGTCTCGACGTTGGGCTGACGGCCAACGCCGACAAGCACTTGGTCAAACTCTCGGTCTCTCGTATGGCCTTCGTGTTCGAGCGTCAAGATGCGGACATTGCCTTCCCGACGCATGGCGGTGATCTTGGCAGCAGCATTCAATCTCGATGCCGTCCCGTTCGAGCGAATGCTGGACGAGCTCTGCGGCGTCGCGATCTTCGCGGCCCAGGATCTGCCGCGCTTGCTCCAGCAGAGTCACTTTCGACCCTAACCGCGCGAAAGCCTGAGCCAGTTCGACACCGATCGGACCGGCTCCGATAACGGCTAGGCGCGCGGGACGTTCAGTCAGCGAGAAGACGCTTTCGTTGGTCAAGGCGCCGGCTTCGTGTAAACCCGGAATCGGCAACTCGACCGCACGGGCTCCGGTCGCGATGCAAGCTTTGGCGAAAACGAGCTTCTTGCCGCCGACCGTGACTTCGTTCGGCCCGGAGAACTTCGCATCGCCGATGAAGACGTCGACGCCTAGGTCTTTGAATCGTTGCGCGGAATCGTGCTTGCTGATTCCCGCGCGCAGCTTGCGCATGCGCTCCATTACCGCAGCGAAGTCGATGGTGACGCCTTCGGGCACTCGGACTCCGAAGTCTCGCCGGCGTCGCGTACGTCGGCTGCGGCCCGGGCCGCTCGTATCAGGGCCTTAGAAGGGACGCAGCCGACGTTGAGGCAGTCGCCGCCCATCAGATTGCGCTCGATCAGGGCGACTTTTCCGCCCAGTCCAGCCGTGCCCGCAGCCGTCACCAAGCCGGCCGTGCCTGCGCCGATGACGACCATGTTGTAGCGCCCTGACGGCTCCGGGTTGATCCAGTCGGGCGGATGAACGTTTTGACCGAGCTGTTGGTTGTACTCGTCGAGCGGGGACAGTTCGGGAATGGACTCGAGCGAGTTGTGGGGCGTCGTCATGGAGTTACTTCTGCTCGTTCAATGCCCAGTCGTAGTCGATCCAGTCGATCTTGGGTTTCTTGCCCGCATCCAGCGCTTGCTTGAGAGCAGGCGAGTAACGCGCCGCGAATTCCAACGGCGATCCGGCCACTTGGGCGAAGTCGCCCGCCGTACCAGTTGTAGAGCTGAGTGAGGCGAACGCTTGCGGCTCCCGGTTCGAAGCTGAACCAGCGCTTGCTGTCGTGAATTGTCTTGTGTTTGCTCTTCGAGCTGTTCGTTGATCCGCGCGCCGACGTAGGCTTGCTGCCGCAGCTTGGGGCAGCCGACGGCGGCGCAGACCAAGGCGAAATGGATGCGAGGCTCGATGAACTTGGGGCGAATCTGCTCGTGCTCGATCTGATTCAGGCTGTAGGTCTGGCCCGCGATGACCCAACGCTTGTCGTCCCACTGCTTCTTGGAGGGGATGTCGCGAATTGACGCGACCGGATAGTTGTCCAGGATCAGCCTCAGCGTGAAGGCGTTGTAGGCGTTAATCAGCAGCGCCAGCTTTTCGTCGCGGCCTAGGTCGACGAATGGCGCAGTCGCGATGCTTGCGATGTAGGCGTCAAGGGCCGCTTCTTGCTGGCCGAGACCTCTGTAATCCACCAGGCCGCCGGCATCGACGAAGCGTCGCAACAGCGCATCGAATGAGGAATGATCGAACGTCGGCCCGCCGGGCTTGGCCTCATAGGCCTCGGCCAGTTGAGCTTTGGGAGGACCAAATAGATTTGCAAGCATGCCGGGAACCAAGTTCGCGTAGAGCGCGACGGAAAAGAAAAGTGCTGCGAAAGCCGCCATCAGCCACGACGGTCGACGCGCGGCCGGCTCAGCAGGCATAGGTGCAGACTGCGGTTCGGCCAGGTTCGTCTGCTTCGCCAACGCCTTCTGGGCCAGTTTCGTCACATAGACCGTTACGCCGACCGTTGCGGCTAGGCCGACGCCGATCAGCGCCCAGCGTTCGGTACTGACGCCGCCGCCGGAGGCCGCCGCGAGTCCTTGCCCTCCGACGTAGCCCAAATAGACGTACAACAAGGTCCCGGGCATCATGAAGATCGCGCTGGTCAAGACGCAGGGCCAGAAGCGGATCGGCGTCAGCCCGTAGAGGTAGTTCTGCAAGTTGAAAGGTATCGCCGGGGAGAGCCGCAGCATGGCGACGATCTTCCAGCCGCCTTCTCCGATCGCCCGGTCAATAGCGCCGAACTTGGGGTTGCTGCGGGCCATCTTGCTGACCTTCTCGCGGGCCACGTAGCGCGCGATGAGAAACGACAGCGCTGCCCCCAGGGTGGCGCCGCAAATCACCGCGGCGAAGCCAACGCCCAGGCCGAAAATCGCTCCGCCGGCCAGGGTAAGCGCCGATCCGGGTAAGAATGCGACGGCCCAAACGGCGTAGATTAAAGCGAACAGGACCGGCCCCCAAGGGCCTAGTCCGGCGATCCAACTCTTCAGCGCCTGCAGCAATAAATCGACGGGCGCCGCACGGATGACGAGAACGACTCCGGCCAACGCCAGCAGTACGCTTGCTCGCGTGACCCAAGTGCTGATTCGGCGGTTTGGGGGACTCTGCATGCCGTGCCTTTGTATTCGCCGCTAGCCGCAGGCAAGTTACGAAGAATACGCCTTAGGATAGTGCGCTTCTCATGCCGTTCGCGAAGTTTTAGCTGCCGCGGAGTCGGGGAAGGAGTGAGCCGTTTTCGCCCATAGCAATGGCTTCTTGCCGAACTTGGCGCTTAAGAAAACGCGCAGTGCCATGTAGGAGGCGCAGAAGTTGATCACGTTTGCCCAAGGCATACGGACCGGGGCCAACGCTGCGTGGCGCCAACCGTAGAGGGTCCAGCCGAATCCGGCGCGCACGGCGAGTCGCCACAGGACGAGTCCGGCGTTGGCCGCAAGCAGCATCGCCAGCCAGGGTCTTTGCGTGATGGCGGCGCCGACAGCCCAAGGCGTACCGGCGAAAAAGGACCACAGCCAACGCAAGAGGCCAAACAGGAATAGACCGGCGGCGAGTATATTGGGCAGTTGATTGAGCAGGCCTTTGCGGTCGCGCCAGAACCAATAAAGCTGGCGTGGGCCAGCCCGCCAACCAAAACGCTCCCAGGCCTGCAGATTGTTTCCGGTGACCCATCGCGTCCGCTGGCGAACTGCCGTTTTGAATGTGTTGGGGAAGTAGGAGCGGCTGGCGATCAACTCCCGCGATTGCGGATTGCGGGCATAGGAGAAGGCTTGCCGGAAACCCAGTCGCTGAACTTCCAAGCCCAAAAAGTAGTCTTCGGTGAGGCTTCGCGGGTTAAACGCTTCATCGCCGCGCAGGATGCGCAACCTTTCGATGACCTCGCGCCTCAAGGCGGTCGCCACCCCGGCAGAGGGGATGAAGCCGCCGAAGGCCGACCGGACGCGTAGATCCTTCGAGTGAAATTCGGCGAACTCGTCGGCGTAAACGCCGTGAGTGACGTTCCAGGCCGACATCGCCAACGGCAAGACTGGCAACTGGACCATGTGATTGCGCTCAAGCAGTCGCACCGCCTCGCGCAACTCCAAGGGGTGAATCACGTCTTCGGCGTCGTGGAACAAAAAGATGTCGTAGCGGACTCCTGTGCGCTTCTCCCGCGAGAGAATGCCCTGGATCAACCGGTTCACGTTGTCGGCTTTCGTCGTCGGTCCCGGCCGTGAGCCGACGACCCAATGGATCTTGGCCGAGAGCAGGCTTGCCCCGGTAACGGCCTTTATCGAGGGCTCGTCGTTGGGGTAAAGACCGATCCAGATGTCGTAGTTGCGGTACTGGATATTCTCCAGGTTTCGCTGGAGCATCTGTTCCAATACGGCGGACTCTTGCCAGCAGGGCGCGAGGATGGCAACACGCGGCTCGCCGCCGCGCCGCTGATTGCCGGGCGAAGTTCTCCCGCGACCCCTTCGCAGGAGCAACCAAAACCAGCTCAAGTCGATGACTAAATCGTCAAGACCGCTCGCGAAAACCCACACAGCGAGGGGTGCGAGGAGCTCCAGCGCCAAGCGGTCGGGAAACCACATAGAGCCCAAGGGGGAGCTATCAGCCGGAAGCGTAGCACAGTCGCCTCACTCGTTTCGGGAAAACGGATCGAACCGCGGTTTGTCGAGGAACTCGGCAGCCGAGTTGTAGACGGCAACAAGACAGAAGGCGCAGGCGGCTAGAGCCGCTGGAAGCAATGCAGGCGAGGAAGAGTAGCCTACGAAGAGCCGTTCTGCTGGTCCGACCTGGCTCCACAGCGCGTCGAACGCGGCCCACGTCGCTGCCCCTGCCGCGAGCGATAGTAGACGAGTTACGTGGGAACCGGATGACGTCGCTGCTACCAGCGACGCTACAGCCAAGACTGTAGGAACGACCGAGGCCCCCAATAGCCCGACGGCAACTTCTCGGGCAAGCGGGTTGAATGAAAACCCCAACAGCGTCCAAACGGGGAAATACGTATTAAGGTAATCGACGCCGGCCCATCCGAAAGTGGAGATCACCAGTGCCCAAACAGCGCGCTCCGGCCGTTCCCCAACTAACGCCGGACGGCCGCAACTCGCCGCTAAGCCGTCTAGCGCCAACCACAGGCCCCACGCGGCGAGGACCCACGATTCGGCGAATGGGTAGTACGCACTCGCCCAGATCGGAGCCTGCAACGCCAGGCCGAGCCAAAAGCGCAGGGGCGGTCGGCGGCCGCCTAAGGATCTCCAACGCCACAGCAAGGCCGCCGAGATGAGACCGCAGGCGACGGAAGGCAGCCAGTCCACTTCGTGCTACCTTACTCGAAACGCCTCCCCGGCGGGCGCATTCCGCATGCAGCTGGCGTTCTCCTATCCGCTCGATCTGCCTCCTGATGAGGCCGGTCCGTCCGTTCCTGAGGGACTCGGAGTGATTCGCATTGACCTCGATGGGCTCCAGCCCTACGTGGGTCAGGCCCGAAATCTCCGGCGGCGCATTGCTCGTCTGCGAGGCCTATTCCGAGATCGGGTCACGGGCATCACCTTTCAGCCGGCGGGTTCTTCGTTCGAAGCGAGGGTCGTTTTGTGGCTCACCGCACGAGAAGCCTGGCCTCAGGATTACCGCGAGAAGTTGCGGTTGCGCTGTCCGGCACTGGTCAAAACGCTCCAGAACAACCGATTCCCGCGCCTGGCCGTCACGTCGAGAATTCGCGGTGCCGCCCTCTACTACGGGCCGTTTCGAAGTCGCGTGTTTGCCGAGCACTTCGAGGAAGGGCTGCTGGATTTCTTCCAGATTCGTCGCTGCTCGGAAAACCTGGAGCCGTCATCCGAGCACCCGGGTTGTGTTTTCGGCGAGATCGGCAAATGTATGCGGCCCTGTCAGCAAGCTGTCGCGGATGAGGAGTACCGAGCAGAATTCGGCCGGCTGCTACAGGCCCTCGAGTCGGGCGGAGAATCGCTCGTCGGCGGGCTCGAGCGGCAGCGAAACGCAGCTAGCGAACAGCTTAACTTCGAACTAGCCAAGAGCCTGCACGAGAAGGCCCTCGCGGTCCGCAAGCTATTCCTTACTTCGCCAGAGGCCGCGGATCTAGACCATTGGCATGGCCTGATTGTGCAAAAGGGGGCAGTGCCGGGCTCCATCGCGCTCCTTCCGGTCTATGGCGGCTGTTTGCAACCCAAGATCGAGATGCAACTACAACTCGCCGAGGCGGGTTCTCTCGACCAGAGGCTGCGCGAAGCCGTCGAGAACGCGGCCTTTCACCGGGGAACCTTGACCGCGCAGGAAGACTCCATGGCGATGGTTTCCCGCTGGCTGTTTAGCTCCTGGAAAAACGGCGAGCTATTGCGGATCGAAAGTTTCGAGAGAATTCCCTACCGAAAGCTGGTCAATGCCGTGTCTCGCGTTTCCCAAGGCCGGCGTCGCAGCTAGTCTCGTCTCATTATTTCGGCCGATCGGCCGATATTAGCTGCTGGAGGAGTCCATGTCTGATCCGGTGAATCTGGCGCGGCTAAAAGAGGCAACCCTCGACGATGCCGAGTTTATGGGCGAACTGGTCGAAATGTACTTGACGGATGCGGCGGATCAGCTGTTGTCTCTCGAACAGGCCATCGCTTCAGCAGATTGGACATCCACGAGCAGGACCGCTCATCGCCTGCGCGGCGCCAGCAGCAATGTGGGAGCGGACGAGCTAGCCCGGTTGTGCTCTGACCTGGAATACCGGAGCGCCGAAGGGGCTGTCGTGGAGGGGGTCTCCGAAATGAGTATCCGCGAGGAGTTTGAACGGGTCCGTGTAGCGCTTCAAGATTGTGTCCTGCAGGCGAAAAGCGAGGGGCGATAAGCCGTGAGAGTCCTAGTCGTGGACGACGATCCAACGACATTGCTTTCCGTGACCAATGCGCTTACCCGGTTTGGCTATGAGGTGGTGACGGCGACCGACGGGCTGTCTGCCTGGAACAAGCTGCTGGGCGCAGAGATCCCTGTTGTGGTCACGGACCTGGAAATGCCCGTTGAAGACGGTCTATCGCTGTGTAGACGAATCCGTTCCGCCGCCTTCTCCCACTACACCTACATCGTTCTATTGACGCATCACTCCGACCGCAAGAACTTGCTGGAAGCGCTGTCTTCGGGCGCCGACGACTTCGTTGGCAAGCCCCTCGATCCCGACCAGATTCGGGCCCGATTGATCGTCGCTCAGCGCATTGTGACATTGGAGCAGGAGCTTAGGCAGCTCAACAGCCGCCTCATGGAGCACAATCAGGGATTGGAAGCGCTAAGCCGCATCGATCCGCTGACCGGCGCGGGGAATCGCACCGCATTTCAAGAACAGATTGAGTTGGCGCACGCCAATGCCGTCCGCGCCCGCCGGCCCTACGCTACCGTCGTCTGCGATCTCGACCGCTTCAAACAAGTGAATGACGTCTATGGTCACCAGACCGGTGACCGAGTTCTGACAGCCGCCGTCGGAGCGATCCGCGCTGTCGTTCGCCGGGGCGATTTAATCTTCCGCTACGGCGGCGACGAAATTGTGGTGATCGTTCCGGGGGAGGATGCGGAGAACGTCGCGAAACTCGCCGAACGGATCTGCGCCAATCTCCGCAACACGCCCGTCGAGAACGACATCGGGGGCTCGATTCGGCTAACCGCCAGCTTTGGCGTCGCCATTTATCCCGACACCTGTGGTGAGGGCTCTCACTGGGCCGACCTATTTGGATTTGCGGATGAAGCCATGTACGAAGTGAAGCGCAGGGGCGGCGACGGCGTTGAGTTGGCCAGACGCAAAGATGAGGATGAACTTGGGACGGAGGATCAAGCAAGCCGCGACACAGGCTTATCCTCGGAATTGACCACGGCCTAGAAGGGCTCAAACGCCGCTACAATGGGGAGTTCCATGCTGAAACTCCGCGGCGTCCTTTGCCCGATTGCTACGCCCTTCAATCACCGGGGCGAGCTTTACGTTACGAAAATCAGACACAACCTGAGTCGCCTGGGATTGACCAAGGTGAGCGGCATCGTTGTCGGCTCGACCTGGGGCGAAGGTCCGTTGCTCGGGGAAGCGGATCTATTCAAGCTGTGGAACGAAGCGAAGGCCGCAGCCGTCGGCGACGTTCAGCTAATCGCCGGCGCCGGCGCCGAAAGCGTTACAGAAACGTTGGGCCGCTGCCGATTCGCCCAGGACGCTGGTTTCACAGCTGTCTGGATCGCACCGCATCGGACATTTGGACGCGATCCGGGCCTGCAGTTGCTCTACTATCGGTCAATTGCCGACCGATCGCCTCTGCCGGTGGTTGTCGGGGAAGTCGACAGTACGGTGCTCCCCATGAGCGAAGCGGCAAAGCTGGCGGCGCACCCGAACATCGCGGCGATTTGCTCGCACGAAGATCCGCTGACTCATCTCAAGCCGCTGGTCGAGACCAAAGGCTGTGCGGCCCTGTCGTCCCAGCTGGCCGGCTTGTCCCGAGCGCTTGCGGGCGGCGTCCAGGCCGCTGTGCTGCCTTTGGCGAACGTGCTGCCGTTCCACCTGATCTCGATTGAAGAAGCGATCCGGACTCGCGAGAACGAGGCGGCAGCCGATTTAGAAAGTCGATTAAGCGCCGTCGACGCGCTGTTGCTTGGCCATGGCGTCGCCGGGCTCAAACATGCCATGGATCTGAGAGGCTATTTTGGCGGTGATCCTCGGCTGCCTCTTAAACGCGTCAGTCCTGATGTGCAGACTGCAATCGAAGGGGCTCTTGACGGACTGTCGAGCTAATGGCCTAGAGGGATCGTTCCGCGAGTTCGCCCACCAAGGGCAGCGAGTAACGCTCGCCGGAACTGGTCTTCACCAGCATGAAGATCCACACAACGAGCAAGGCCAATTCGATGAGGCTTCCGATCGGGAATCCGTGCCCGCCGAAAATAAGCCGAACCCAAATGCCCGCCACCCAATGAGAGAGCATCCAGACGACAAACAGATAAAGGCCCTGATAGGCGTGGAACCGCACCGTGCGCTCGGACTTGAAGCTGGCCGTTGTGAGTAAGTATACGGCGACGATCCAACCAAGCCAGGGCACATAACAGAGGATGGATGCTCCACGCGGACTCAGGCCGTCTCCCACTCCGCCGACGCCGGGCCGCTGCGAAACCGGCTGAGGCGCGCCGCACGATCGGCAGAAGCGTTGACCGTCTCCGACTTGTTGTCCACAGCTAGTGCAGTAGGGCAAATCTTCCGTCCTCACTCATCGACTGTTACGCAATCGGCACGACATGTGTTCCGCTCTTAGCGGGCTCAATTGTAGGCAATGACTCGCCTAGATGGTCATGACTTGATGATCAAGGCAATCGGAATCAATTGCTTCATACACCCTATCCAGTAGGTCGTCCCCGTACCGAGCCAGGAACGGCAAAGCGCAATACAGCCGTTCCTGCAGAGTCTTTTGCGGGTAGATCAAGTTGGACAAACGATCCGCATCTCCACGACTGCGTTCATTGCGCAAAAGGCTTTCCCGAGCGGCTTTCGCCTGGATCTTCGCCAGTTGGTAGTTGATCTTGCGGCTCGACCTTTCGAACGCCTCACCGAGCGTGGAGTCGAAAGACGTCAGCGTCTCGTTGATTCGATCCAGCGCGGCGCCGATGACCGCGCCTTCGCTGTCGAAGCGCTGCTGCAGTTCTGGAGGAGTCATGCGCCGAGCGATGTGGTCCTGAAGTTCATTCAGTGGGACAAGGCAACCCGGCACGTCCAGCTCATAGCGGTCTAAGAGCTTCGCGGTGCGGCCATCCAAAAGGGTGAATCCCGCGCGCGGCATGACCACAGGCATGCGGCTGAGCAACAGATCGTAGAGCACGGCGGACTGGGCCAAATAGGCCAGTTCGGCCGGCCCCCCAATAAATACCGCTGTCGGCAGCAGATAGTCTTGGACCAACGGACGGAGCAGGGCGTTGGGCGAGAATCCTTCCGGGTCCCGCTCCAGCATCGTGATCAGTTCAGCCGGGCTCTTTGCGCCGCCCTCCGTCAAATAACGGTCTCCGGAGCGGC
This sequence comes from uncultured Acidobacteriota bacterium, assembly GCA_963805925.1. Lineage (GTDB taxonomy): Bacteria > Acidobacteriota > Terriglobia > Bryobacterales > UBA6623 > CAMPKL01. The sequence continues at coordinate 128,893 of CAWDWB010000004.1, read as the reverse complement.
GGATGACCGATCGGCGGCCCTCGCTGACTCGAAACAGAAGGCTTGAACCCGAACCGACCGCTACCTGTTGGTGATAGCCCGCGGCATCCAACTCTTTGCCGCGTTCGATTAGCAAGTCGAGAGCTTGATCGCCCTTCTCGACCAGCTTGCGGATGAGTTCCCCTGCGATCGGGCGCAGACTGGAGTCCATCGGGTCCAAGAAAATCAGCCCGTACGGTCGGAGCAGATCCTCAAAAAGGCCGCGGAATGCCTGACCCAGAGTGCGGCCTTCCTTGTACTGCTCGGCCGCTCTGCGCAGGATGCCTTCTTCATAGGGCATCCCTGAGAGCGCCTCGCGCAGTGCGTCGGTCACCCCCGGCGGAAGCTTCGCCGCGCCTACGGGGGCGCTCTCAGCCGACTGAGCGTGGCCTTCGGCTAAACGCGGCTTGCCGCCGGCATCGAAAAGCCAAGCATGGTCCACCTCGGCAAGGTCGTGATCCTCGGTCGCCAACCAAAACACGGCAACCGCGGAAATTCCCCGCTCGCGCAACTTGGCCGCGTGTTTGGCGGCCGTTAGAGCTTTGAAGACGGAAAAGATGGGTCCGCCGAATAGACCGACTTGCTGGCCGGTCGCCACGACGACAGTTTCCGGCTGGGCGAGGCGATTGAGATTTTCTTGAGTTGCATTGCCTGCCGAGCGATTCTGTTCTCGAAGCGCGGCGACGACTTTCGCCCGGCGCTCATCGGGATAAGCAATCCCAGTGATCGCCGTTTCTACGGAATCGAGGCTTGGCCGGTGGCGATAGAACTTAGCCGCCCGCTCGAAGTGATAGAGGAGGTCGGTGAAGAGCGGTGTCGCCCCCGGCAGGGACGTGTGAGGGATGCGGGCGACTTTCATTGCGCGCGAAAACCGTTAGATCGAGTCCGAAGGCGCCCACGCGCAACAAAGCGCCAAGCGGAGACAACGATGCGGCCGATTCACCCTTCGATGAACCTCGCATCAGGATATCAGATGGCTCGCACTGATTCGGGCGGCGCCGTCCGCTGATATCCTTTGGTTGGAAACCCGGTTCGAAAGTGCACGGAGTCTACATCTCCTTTCCGTTTTGCCGCCAGAAGTGCACCTACTGCAACTTTGCCTCCGGCGTATTCACGTCTGAATTGCAATCGGCCTACTTGCAGACTTTGCGACGGGAGATCCTGGCCAGCGGCAAACCGGCGTTCGACACGCTCTATCTCGGAGGGGGCACGCCGAGTCTGCTGTCCGACTCCGAGTTGGCCCTGCTCGTCGCCGATCTTGATCTCCGGTCCGTTCGAGAATTCACTATGGAGGCCGCGCCCGGCGACCTGACCCCCGAGAAAGCTGAAGCCTGGGCCAAGATCGGCGTGAACCGTGTCAGCTTCGGCGTCCAAAGCTTCGACCAGAAGGTCGCCCGCAGTTCCGGCAGGAAACACACTGCGGCAACCGTTGTCGAGGAAGTCGCCCTATTGAGATCGGCTGGAATCGGCCGCGTCAATGTGGATCTGATCGCCGGACTTGCCTGGCAAACTCCTGAGACTTGGGCCGCCGAGTTCGAGTGGATCGAGCGCCTGGCCGTACGGCACGTATCCGTCTACATGCTGGAGTCCGACGACGACAGCCGCCTCGGAGCGGAGTTACGGAAGGGCGGTTCCCGCTATGGAGCGGGCGCTGTTCCGTCTGAGGAGCAGATCGCTGATTCTTATCTCTACGCCGTCGAACGATTGCGGAGCCTCGGCATTGAGCGCTACGAGATATCCAACTTCGCCGCCCCAGGCCACGAATCTCTCCACAATCGGAAGTATTGGACCCTACAGCCGTACTTGGGTTTCGGCGCCGACGCCCACTCCTTTGACGGCGCGCGCCGCTGGGCGAACGTTGCCGAGCCGGCAGAGTACGTTGGCCGAACGAAGGCCGGTCAGTCGATACGCGTTACGGACGAAGTCATCGACGACGGACGGCGCGCCGAGGACTTGCTGATGACCGGCCTGCGAACCAGAGAGGGCGTGACGCTGTCGATCGCCGCCATGTCCAAGCTCGAAGCCCCGATCGTAAAGCTCATGGATCTAGGCTGGCTAGACCGGCCGGCTCCCGACCGCCTCAGGTTGACGGATGCGGGCATCTTGTTCTCGAATGAAGCGCTGGAGCAACTGCTCTTCTGAACCATCCCTATGCCCTCTATCGCCGACTTTCGCAGTGATACCGTAACCCGTCCCACGCCCGAAATGCGGCGTGCGATGGCCGAGGCCGAGGTCGGCGACGACGTCTTCGGCGAAGACCCCACTGTTAATCAACTCGAAGCGCGCGCTGCGGAGATCCTCGGCAAAGAGGCGGCCCTATTTGTCCCTTCCGGAACGATGGGCAACCAGACGGCGATCAAAGCGCACACGCAGCCGGGCCAGGAGATCATCTGCGACGATCGCTCGCACGTGATTCTGTACGAGATGGGTATGCCCGCTCTGTTCTCGGGATGCCTGATTCGCGGCATACCCACGCCCGACGGGATCCTCTCTTGGCCCGACGTCGCTTCACGCTTGCGCCATGCTACCGATCACTTCCAAGGAAGCGGTCTCGTCGTGATCGAGAACACCCACAATATGGCCGGGGGCACGGCCTATCCGCTCTCGACAATTCAGGAGATTTCAGAGAAGTCGCACGCAGCGGGAATCAAAGTCCACATGGACGGGGCTCGCTTATTCAACGCCGCTGCAGCGATGGGCTACAGCGTCAGCGATGCTGTCGCGTCTGTCGATTCTGTTTGTGTTTGCTTGTCGAAAGGCCTGGGCGCACCAGTCGGATCGGTGCTGGCCGGGACAGCGGAGTTCATCGGCAGGAGCCGCCGTATTCGCAAGGCTCTGGGCGGCGGCATGCGGCAGGCGGGCGTGATCGCCGCGGCGGCGCGCATCGCCCTCGAAGACGGCCCGAGTCAACTAGCCGAGTCTCACGCCGATGCGCAGTATCTTGCCGCCGCAATTCGCGAGACAGACGGCGTCGAGTTGGTCTCCGAGGTGCAGACCAACATTCTCTTCTTTCGCGTCTCCCGCGCCAGCGTCTCGGCGACATCCGTGTCAGAAGGTCTCAAACAACGAGGCGTACTTGTTATCGCCATGGGAGACCGCATTCGCGTCCTCACCCACCGTGATGTGAACCGCGCCGATTGCGAGCGAGCGGTGGCAGCCCTGAGAGAATCCCTCGAGGCCTAATGCGCGTGAGTGATCCCTTCTGCGACTACTCTCTTGGTTGCGTCGATCTTGCTAAACAGTAAGGCCGCCGTGACGCAGAGCCCCGAGGCCACCAGGAACGGGATATTCCAGCCGTAGGCTTGCACCAGATAAGCGAGGATCGTTGGCGACAGGGCGCCGCCGACGTTGCCCAAGGTATTCATGATCGCCGAGACTGAACCCGCGTAGTCTCCGCCGATGTCGAGGGGAATCGCCCACGACACGCCGACGGTTACTTCGAGGCCAAAGAAGCCCAAGCAGGAGAAGGCTACGCAGGCTTCCGGGTTGGTGGTCAGCGCCGCCGGGATAATGCCGGTTGCCGCAAGCAGGAATCCGGTGACGGCGACTCCGCGGCGAGCCATCTTCAGATTGCCGGTGCGATGTGCCAACCGGTCCGAAGCCCAGCCGCCGAGCAGGTCGCCAACAACACCAGCCAGCAGCGGCAGGCTCGCATAGAAGCCCATTTCTTTCAGGTTGTAGCCACGGTAGTCGCGAAGGTAAGTGGGGAACCAGTCCAGGTAAATCGCTAGGCAATAGCCGTAGCAGAAGTACATCAACGACAGGTACCGAACCGTTGGACTCGATAGGATGGCACGCCAAGGGACTGTCTGCGTCCCCGAACCCTTCGGAGTGCCGATCGAGGCGCGGATTAACTCGCGCTCGCCTTCATTCACCGACGCATGCTCATCCGGCGTGTCGCGGTAATAGAAGAACCAAGTTGCGGCCCACAGAAGCCCGAGACATCCGAACATGTAGAATGGCGCTCGCCATCCGAAGGCCACCATCAACGCAACGACGATCGGCGGCGTGAAAGCGGCGCCGAGACGAGAACCGGCATGCGTCACGCCTTGGGCGAAACCTCGCTCTGTTGGCAGCATCCAGCGGGACAGTGAACGCGTGGCTGTCGGGAATGCGCCCGCTTCGCCCATGCCGAAGAGGAAACGGAAGGCTGCCATCGACATGGCGCTCCACGCCAAAGCCGTGCTGGCGGTGAAGACGCTCCACCAAATCACGATTCCGGTAAGCGCCTTTCTCGGCCCGAAGCGGTCGCCGAGCCAGCCTCCAGGAATCTGAAACAGCGCATATCCCCAGCGAAAGGATGCGAGGATCCAGCCCATCGTCACCAGATCAAATCCGTATTCGTCTTGGATCAGTGGCGCGGCCGACGAAATCACCACACGATCCATGTAAGTGATCATGTAGGCTGCGACGGTGAGCCATAGAACGATATGCCGGACTCGGGTAGGGCGCATCGGAGTTCTGCAATCGTAGCACGACCCGTTAGAAGGTCTCCCCGGCTCAAGTCGGCATTCGAACGGACTACTCTGCTTCCGCTGCGCGATGCGACAATCGGAAGCGGCTCTTTCGGGCCGATTCTCGCGCATGTCGTCCTTACCCGAGTCCCCTAGGGATCTAGTCGGCGATCCTTCGCTTCCCTCGTTTTGGAGCGCGGTACGCGCCTCCCTCGCGGGCCGTCGTCAAGACTATACGAAGCTGCCGCTGCCTCGTGCGATCTTGCTGCTCGCTCTTCCGATGGCGCTGGAACTGATGATGGAGTCCACCTTCGGGTTGGTCGACATCTTTTTCGTCAGCAAGCTTGGCCCCGCGGCAGTTGCGGCGGTAGGTCTGACTGGGGCGGTCGTCATCCTCTTGTTCGCTATTGCCCTCGGTCTGAGCATCGGCGCGACGGCGACGGTTGCGCGGCGCATCGGCGAAGGCGACGAAGAAGGAGCAGGCAGGGCGGCCGTGCAGGCCATCTTCGCCGGCATTGCGTTCTCCATTCCCTTCGGCATCTTTGGCTGGTTCTGGGCGACGGACATTCTTACCTGGATGGGCGGCACGCCGGATGTGGTCGCCGGATCGGGCTTCGCTGCGATCCTTCTGGGCGGATCGTCTACGATCTTCCTGCTCTTCCTCAACAACGCCATCTTTCGCGGCGCGGGCGATGCCGCGATCGCCATGCGCTCCCTTTGGCTGGCGAATCTGTTCAACATCGTCCTCGATCCCTGCCTCATCTTCGGGCTCGGACCTTTCCCTGAACTCGGTTTGGAAGGCGCCGCCATCGCGACGACCATCGGCCGCGGATTGGGCGTGGCGTTCCAGTTTTGGGCGCTGATGTCCGGCGACCGCCGCATTCGCCTGCGTTGGGACCTACTGCATTTCGATTGGGCGATCATGCGCCCGTTGCTGCGTATCTCGCGCAGGGCCATGGCGCAGTTTTTTATCGCTACGGCGAGTTGGCTGGGAGTGATGAGAGTGGTGGCGCTCTTAGGCGAAGACGCGCTCGCCGGTTATACCATCGCCGTGAGAATCATCCACTTCGCCATTCTGCCTTCGTGGGGCATGAGCAACGCCGTTTCGACGCTCGTCGGACAAAATCTTGGAGCCAAGCGACCGGATCGCGCTGAAGAATCCGTGTGGTTAGTCGGTCGTTACAATCTTGTGTTTCTTGCTGTAACGGCCATTGTTTTCGGTCTATCAGCTGAGTTTCTGGTGTCGCTGTTCAGCGACGATCCGGCCGTGCTGGCTGCCGGAGCCGAAGCTCTGCGCGTTTCTAGCTTCGCGTACGTGTTTTCGGCCTACACGAGCGCCTTCTCACAGGCCTTCAACGGCGCTGGGGACTCCAGCACACCGATGAAAATCAACTTCTTCGTGCTGTGGCTGGTGCAACTGCCGTTAGCCTATCTGTTGTCGCACATGCTGGGCCTCGGGCTGACGGGAGCAATGGCTGCGATTGTCTTTTCTATGGCTCTTTGGGCCCTGGTCGGCTTCCTTGTCTTCCGCCGCGGCGCCTGGAAACTAGCCAAAGCTTGACGGCCAGCCTCACCCGTGTCAGCGCATCCGAGCCCCGAAAGCAAAAGAGAGGTCAAATGCCAGGCCCCAGCGGCATCGCACGAACCGCATCCCCGCTAATCTGGGCAGTCGTTCCGTGCCGTTCCGCGAAGTTCCGCCAGATGCCGATCCGGCGCCATGTTTTTCCGCGAATTTCCTGTGGTTTCCGCATATTTCAGCGTTCTTCCATTCATGATTCTCCATAACTTGCTCATAACAATATGGTTATGGAAACCGGAAAGCTGGTCTAGCGGAAACTGCTCCTAAAGCCAGCGCCCAGGACGTGTCTGACGCCTCCCTTGGTCGTGGTAGGCCAAACCGGCCAACTCTTAGCTCCCTTGTAGCATGAGGGTCCAAATTTTCTGAGGCTGTTGGGTCAGTCGCCGCTGGGTTTATGCTGTTACGAATGTTAATTAGGGTTGTCCTGCACCCTTTCACTGCAACAAAGAAACCAGTGACAGGTTAGCCGGCGCCGAAGGCACCGGCGTTGCATGGATTGTCTCGAACTCGGCGGGGCTCAGGTAGCCCAGGGCCGAGTGGAGCCGTTCGTGATTGTAGACCTCGTCGAGCATGCGCTTGAGATCGAGGCGCACTTCGGCGTCTACGCCCAACGCTTCAACCGCCTGCGCCGCACGAGCGGGCATCTGTGGCAGAACCGCTTCTTCTCCTGCGCTCCCGGCCCGTCGCACCTGCTCTCCGCGCTGGCCTACGTTGACCTGAACCCCGTCCGTGCGCACATCGTCGAACGCGCCTCGGACTACGCTTGGTCCAGCGCCCGCGCCCACATCGAAGGGCTCGGCTCCGACCTCTTGCTCGATATCTGGGCTTGGAGCGAACTCGGCCTCGACGACGAACCGTTCGATCCGGCGGCGCTCGCGAATCAGGAAGAGATCGGCGCCGCCCTCTTGCGCGCGACGCAGTCCGGCCTGCCGCTTGGGGATGCCGACTTTGTCGAAGAGATGGAACGCCGCTTCGAGCGCGAACTGCGGCGGCGACCGCCGGGTCCCAAGCCCAAGGCGCTCGCGGCTCACGATGGAGGAGATTGCTAAGGGAAGCGACGGAAGGCACATGAGGACAGGAGAAAAAAAGAGAAGGGAGCAACGCCATTTCGAGATCCTCGCTTGGACCCCCTGCTACCCGGAAAGTTGACTCCATCCCGCACGGAGGGGCAAGCTGTAAGGCTTATGTCCGCCAAGAAGCCGCGCGTCGTCGCCGATTCCCCCGATCAGATGGTTCTCGATTTCTTCGCGGACCGAGTCGAACTCCTTCCCTGGGACGTCACCCAAAGCGGAGCCGATGACGTCGACGGCATCTACACCTACAGCCACCCACACGTCGACGGCGCCATCATGGACCGTCTGCCCGGAATTCGCATCATCAGTAACTACGGCGTCGGCGTAGATCACATCAACGTCAAGGACGCCGCAGACCGCGGAATCCCAGTCGGACATACGCCAGGCGTCTTGAACGGCGCTACGGCCGACCTCGGCATGGCGCTGATGTTGGCCGCCGCACGCCGCATCGCCGAGGGCGACCGCTACGCCCGTTCGCCTGAGTTCCTCACGCATGATCCGGGCTTCATGTGGGGCCGCGAAGTCCACTCCAGCACTCTCGGCATCGTCGGCATGGGCGCGATTGGTCAAACAGTCGCCAAGCGTGCCAAGGCCTTCGATATGGACATCCTCTACTACAACCGCCGGCCGCGGCCTGAGGCGGCGGCGGCCGTCGGAGCGAAGTACGTTTCGTTGGATGAGTTGCTCGAAAAGTCCGACTACGTCATGCTCTGCTGCCCGCTCACGGATGAGACGCGGGGTCTGATTGGGACGGCCGAGTTGGCCAAGATGAAGCAGACTGCGACCTTGGTGAACATCGCACGCGGTGGTGTCGTCGACACCCAGGCGCTCTACGAGGCCCTTCGCGACAAGGTCATTTGGTCCGCCGGACTTGACGTAACCGACCCGGAGCCCCTGCCCCGCGATCACCCGATACTCAAGCTCGACAACGTGACGATCGTGCCGCATCTGGGCAGCGCCACCGTTCAGACGCGAAGCAAGATGGCCGAGAACTCGGTCGAGAACCTGATGCGCGGACTGCGCGGAGAGGCGCTGCTGAATCAGGCGCCGGTTCTTTAGAGCAGAGTGAAGTTGATCTCGTAGATCACGCGGCAGGCGACCGCGCGGCCGTCTTTGCGTGCGGGACGGAATCGCCACTGCTTGAGGGCCGTCAAGGCTTGTTCGTCCAACCCCAGTCCTAGCGGTCGGACTACCTGCAGATTACGAGGGACCCCCTCCGCGTCAATTTCGACATGGATCCCGACGGAACCCTGCGTGCGGCCGATAAAGGCCTCTTCCGTATACTCGGGCTCGGTGCGCTCGACGATCTCCGGCGGGCGATTCACTTCCGAGATTGGCAGCGCCTGCATTTCGACGTGCTCGCCCGCCATTTGCGCCAGCAAAGGCGCCCTCACGGCGCGGGTCTCTTGCTCCAGCCTGGAAGCCTCTTCATGCTGTTGTAGGCCGTGCAGAAAGCGCGCGAAGTGCTCTTTCGCTTCTACGGTTCGCAGATCCGTCGCACCTAAGACACGCTCTCGAATCTCAATCGCCGTCCGGTAATAGGACTCCGCCTTCTCGTTCCGCGATTGGTTCTCATAGAGAATCGCCAGATTCACGATGCTTTCGGCGACATCCGGATGATCTTTGCCCAGGACCCGGACGCGCACGCCAAATCCATCCAGATAGAACCGCTCGGCGGTATCCAGTTTCCGACGCCGGTGATAGTAGCGTCCGACCTCGTTCAAAAACGAGCCGTACTCGGCGCTTTCTCTGCCCCAAGCTGCCGCTGCCGGCTGGTCTGCCTGCCGGTAGAGGTCCTCGGGCCGGGCGAGATCGCCCTCCGCCCGATGAGCGCGGGCTAGCCGCATCAACGCCTCCGCTTTGCGGGGGTCCGAATCCGGCAGCGTTGAGCCAAACTCGACCGCCCCTTCGAATAGTTCCGCAGCCTTGCTGTAGTCGTTCGATGCCAACGCGGCATCGCCTTCTCGTACGAGAGTCTCCCAATCCGCCGGCTGCGCCTTCAGCGCGCCGGCAGCGATCATGGACCAGCAGAGAATCAACGCCAGCCGCTGAGCTTTCACAGCAGCGAATATCCTCATGATGTCAACGAAAACACTAACCCCGTAGGCCAGTTTAACAGTCCTGGACGCTGAGATTAGTCGGCGAATCCGGCTTAAGGGACACTCGGGACGGGAGGCAATGCAGCGGCGGTCGCCACCGCTAGCCTGCTGACAACGTCGTACTGGCGCACGACTTCCAACGTTTTAGGATGCTCCGGGCCCAATCTCTTGCGAAAAGCCTCAAGAGACTTCTTCAACGCCTGCTCGGCCTCTCGATAACGTTGCTGATCCTGCAGCGCCCCAGCCAGGTTGTTGAGACTGATCGCCGTTTCCAAGTGGTCGGCCCCGGCAGCCTCTTCCCAGATCCGAATCGATTGCCGGAACTGTTGTTCCGCTTCGGCCGCGAGTCCTTGGCTGCGATACGTTTCGCCAAGATTGTTGAGGGCCGTCGCCGTTTCCGCGTCGCGATTGGCCCCTAGAGCTTGGCGAATTCCCAGGGATTTCTTCAACAGCCGTTCCGCTTCCGCGAGGTTCATCCGGCTGGAATAGGCCGAGGCCAGGTGCGCCAAGTCCCGAGCTGCAGCCAAGGTCTCCGAATCTCCGACTTCCCGCCGAATCTCGGACGCTCTCTCCAAAGGAGCCATCGCTCTGGAGTAGTCTCCGTTGGCGGCGCGAATGACTCCCAAGCTGCTGAACGCCTCGGCCAGCGCAACCTTGTCGTCCGGCGCCCCTTTGCTCAGTAGTTCCAATTCGCGCACCTGATAGGCTTCCGACCGCTCGTAATCGCCCTTCACAAAATAGATCAGCGACAGCTCGCTCAACGGCTCAGCTACGTCGAGGTGCTCCGATCCGAAATGCTTTTCGACAATCGCCAAACGCCTCAGGGCGACCTTCTCCGCTGCATCGGGCTCTTCGATCGTGAGATACAAACTCGTCAGACTGCTCAGGATCTTGGCTAGGTCGATTTGGTCTGGCCCGAATGAACTTTCCAACACGTCAAGCGCTCGGAGGTAGAGCTTTTCAGCCTCCTCATAATTGCCTTCGCGATGGTGGTGCAGCGCCAAGGCATTCAGGCAGGCCCCGACGCGTACGTTTTTCGCGCCGAATGTCTCTGCGTACCGAAGCGCCTTGCCCAGCGATTCTTCGGCCTCTTTGGTCTTGCCTTGATTGTCCAACTCCTGCCCGCGCTGCAACTCGCTTAGCCACTCATCGTTCGGGGCGTGGAGCAAGCTCTGCGCACGCAGCATCGGAGTCGGCGCAGCGGCCAGTAAAAGGACCGCCACCGCGATTCGTCCTAGGACTCGAATACTGCTTGGCATAGACCGAAAGATCTAAAATCGCTCGCGCTGAAGTTTCGCAGATATCTCCTTAAGAATACAACTAGCAAAGGACCCTAGCGAGGGCCACTCGCTTTTAGTACCGGTGGTACTCGGCGAAAACCCAATTGGATCACGGGATAGTTACAATGCCCTCTGAATGCTGAGTCGCCTTGCCATTGGGCTTCTTCTCGTCGCCCTGACGCTTCCAGGCCAGGAGCCCGCTCTTCCCGAGTTCGTGCCGATTCCCGCCGGTGAGTTTTCGATGGGTTCCACCGAGGGCGCGGCCTGGGAACGTCCGCCGCACGCCGTGGAGACTCCCGGGTTCGAGATTTCCGCTCGCCCGGTTTCTAACCTTGAGTTTCAGGCTTTTCGCCCGGAGCATCGCAGTCCGGGAGATGAAAGCCCCGACGCCCCCGTCACCGGCGTGACCTGGAGCGATGCCGAAGCGTACTGCCGCTGGCTCCAAGACCGGCTGAGAACAGGGGTCACCTTGCCCAGCGAAGCGCGCTGGGAACGGGCGGCGCGCGGCGGCCTCGATCAACAAACCTATCCGTGGGGCGATGAGTATGCGCCCGCTGCCTCGGCGTCCGCCTCGCCCTTAAGGCCAAACGGGTTCGGCGTCTATGCCGTTGCCTACAACCTATGGGAATGGACCTCGGATTGGTACGCGCCCGATTACTACTCGAAGTCGCACAAAGAGGATCCCGCTGGCCCTTCATCCGGCGATTTCCGCGTGCTGCGCGGCGGAGGCTTTCGCAGCGATCCGGCCAGCGCGACCTGCTATAGCCGCGGCAGCGCGCGCCCGTCGACGTCGTCGCCTTACGTCACCTTCCGCGTGATGAAGACGGACGCCAACCCCGTCAAGGAACTGACTCGCGCTCCGGCTGCTCCCGCTGCTCCGGCTGCTTCGGCTCCCACTCGCACGACCGACGTCGCCGCCATCGCGCCGCCTCCGTCGCCTGCCTCGGGCCTCAGCGTCACTGCCCTCTCATTCGAACTAGCGGGCGGCGAACTGCAGATTCACCTCGCCACGACCGGCAAACCGGCCTATCGCGCGTTCGCCCTGGCATCGCCGGATCGCTTAGTCGTCGACTTGCAAGGGGTGGTGCAACAAATTTCTAAGGGTTCCGGTTCCGTGCCCGTCGATCAAGGCGGCGTGAAGCAGATCCGCTACTCGCAGTTCCAGCTTGATCCGCCCGTCACTCGCGCCGTCATTGATCTCGATCGCACGATGAAGCACCAGGTCGAAGTGAGCGACGACCAAGTTTTGATCCGGCTGAGCCCGGCCAACTGAGGACGGCGTGAGCGGTCCATCGCTGTTCGATTCCATCGAACTCCCTCGCTCAGGCGGCAGCTTGGCAAACCGCCTGGTCATGGCCCCGATGCCGACATTCGCCGCGAATAGCGACGGCACTGCTGGCCGAGAAGAATTGGCCTACTACGCTCGCCGCGCGCCTGGTCTTGGCGCTGTGATCACGGCGGGCTGTTCAGTTTCTCTCGAAGGCGTTTGCTTCGACGGCCAATGGCGTTGCGACAGCGATAGTCTGATTCCGTCTCTCCAGTCGGTCGCCGTCGCGATCGCAGCGCATTCGTTCCCCGTGCTGCAGCTTTGTCACGGCGGCGCCTTCGCCGACAGCCTAGACCTTGCCGCCGTGATGGAGGACTTCGAGCAAGGCGCTCGCCGCGCCAGGGAGGCCGGATTCCGTGCCGTCGAGATTCACGGCGGACATCGCTACCTGCTGCACCAATACTTCTCCCGGCGCAATCCAAGTCCCTCCGTCACCGAGCGCAGCCGGTTGCCCTTGGCCATCGTCGAGGCCTGCGCACGACATTTGCCTTGCTGGTATCGTCTCGACCCAGAAGAACCGGGCCCTGATGGCATCTCGTTCGGCGAAACAACCGAGTTGACCTACCGCTTGGCCGAGAGCGGCGTTGAAGTTCTGGACGTTTCCGCCAAACGCTACCAACAAGGATCGATCATCGAATCGGGACGCCATCGTCCGCGCGCCGCTCTGCTTGCCGACGCCCTCGCGGGCAGGGCCTTGATCTTGGGAGTCGGCGGCATCGAGACGCCCATCCACGCCCAGGCAGTGCTCTCAGACGGCTGTGCACTGGTCGGACTCGGCTCGGTTCTGCTGGCGAATCCGGACTGGCCGCGCGACGCCCGCGAAGGACGCTCGGTTCCCGATCCAAGCGAAAAGCCTTCGAGTGATACCCTGGTGAGCCTGGCCGTACCCATGCCAGTGATTCGTTACCTGGCCAAACGCGGACGCCTGAGCGATGCGAGCTAACCCCGGTTCGGTTGTTGATCCTCTCCTCGATGCCCTGTGGGATCGCGGATTGATTCTCATTGGCGATCGCGTCCGGCAAGAGTACGCGCTCAACACGCCCATCTTCATCGACCTGCGGCACAAGCTCTACGACGATTTCGACCTGCTTGACGCCATCGGCGCCGCACTGGTCAACAAAATCGCCGAAGTGGCAGCCGGCGCCAAGGCTCCGCAGCAAGTGATCGGTATTCCCGACACCGCAACGCCTCTCGCGCTAGCCGCCGCGGCGGCCTCGCGCAGCGGCGCCATGAAGCTCTTCTACGGACAGTTGCGCAAGGAACCAGCCCACTACCCGGGCGGACGATCCGGCGTTAGCTCCTACATGGGCGTCGTGGATCCGTCTCGCGAGATCACCCTGATCGACGACGTGATGGCTTCGGGCAAGACCAAGCTGCATTCCATCGAACAGCTCGGCCAATCCAGGCTCTGCGTCACCCGCATCCTCGTCGTCGTCGACCGCGAGCAGGGCGGGGCGGAGATCCTTGAGAAGCAGGGCTACCCGGTGTACTCGCTCTATAAGGCGTCGCGGCTTATCGACTACTTCCTTGAGTCAGGCCGCATCACGGGCGCAGAGGCGCAGTCGGCGCTCGAATTCCTGCGCCGTAAACAGTATTCCTAACGGGAGCATCCGTCGTCGCTAGACTGGGAGTTCATGCCGTTTGAAGTCCACAATGACGCCGAGATCCAAGCCCTCGCCCAACTTCTTGCTCCCGGCGAAGACGAAGACCGGCGTTGCGTCATCCTTTCAGGCAGCCCGGATGGCGGCCGTAAATCCTTGCTCGACGCGGCGGTCAGACATCTCCGCGGCAGCGGTCAATTCGTGCTCTATGCGTGCATCGACCTCGACGGATTCGAGCCCGACGTCGTAGCGCCCCAGGGGTACGCGAAATACCTCGCGTCGAAAACTCACGACGGCCAAATCGACCAGGCAGTTGAGTCTCTTGCCGTGCGCTTGACGTCAGAGACGGCGCTCCACGCCGAGCAACTCGCCTTGTTGGCATTGGTGGCCGGCCGCGACGATCAATCCGACGCCCTCGTCGCGCTAGCCAACGAGGCCTTCGAGCCGGGAGGCGTCCGTTGGGAGAGGCTGATTCCGAGCCCTGAGCAAGCGGTCGTCCTCTATCTCGACGACTCTTCGCAGCTGCCTGCTCTGCTGCGCGCCGCTCTGCTTGATCTGGAAATTCCGGGGCTGACAGTCGGTATCTCCTGCTACGCAACGCAAGACTCCAAGCAGGTCGTCGGCGCCCGCTCTGCCGCACGGTTCGAAATGATGCCGATGGATCAAGGTGAAGTTCGCTTTTGGCTGAGAGAGCGAGTGGACGAGACCGCTGCAGACAACGCCGCGGCTGCATACGACGCTTGCCGCGGCTCGCGCGGCGTCCTCGGGCTGCTCGCCGTTGAAGGCGATTGGGACTCTCCGCTTACGCCGACGCAGGCCTTGGATCGCCTGACCGCCTCGTGCGACGAAGATCGTCAGGAGACGTTGCGAGCCTTCCTGGTGCACGCCGCGTTGTGCGGCGAGAACGTGCCGGTTCGCACGATCCTCGAGTACCTCGGCGTGGACGCCGACGAAATCGACGATTGGACCGATCTCATTGATGAGACGGTCGGCGAAGACTCGGACGCGGGCTTGTTCGGCAGCCGCTTCCAACACCCTAGCTTCCCCGGCGAGATCGTCTACGGATTCCGTGAACCGGCTTGGAGGGAGCGGCTGCGGCTCGCGGCGCCCGACGACTCCCGCCGCCGTGTGGCGCAGCAATTTGCCGCCTGGCTCTTCCAAAACCGGCCGACGACGACCCGCGCCGCCGCGCGGCTATTGGTCGAGTTGTGTTTTCTGGGCGCTATCGACGGCGACCGCCAGGCCCTCGAACGCGAGCTGGCTTGGTGGGCCGGCGACGCCGACCTCGACGCCTTGCGGGTGATGCTCATCCAAGAACGCCGCTCGCTGAATGAGATCTGGACTGCGGTGAACGCGGTTCAAACGCACTGGCCGCCGCAGCGCGTGCTCGTCTTGCTCGATGCCGCTAAGCAGCTAGGAGTCGACAAGCAATCCGAGAGTGCGCTCTACACGGTACGCGCGGGCTTACTGCTTAGGCTGCAGCGGTTTGAAGAGGCGTGCGAATCCGTCGAACTAGCCCTCGCAGCCGCAGGCGCCGACCCGCTGCTGCAGAGCGTCTTGCTTGAGCAGCGCGGCAGCGCTCGCCGGGCTCTCGGAAGAGACGCCGAAGCCTTTGCCGACTTCGAGCGTTGCCGCGCGCTGCGTCTCGAACTTCTCGCTGCCGGCGATGGCCGCGTCATTCCTCTGTTGCAACGCAGCCTGGATCTGCTGCGGCAAGGCGGCCGTACCGAGGAAGCGGCCGTCGTCGAGAAGGCCCTGACCGATCACGCCGCGCGAACCGCCGTTTAAGGTTCGACGTTCGGCGGGCGGCTGGGGTCCTGCAAATAGCGGTAGAAGCCCATATCCTCGCCGCTGACGTTCTTAGCGACCCAGATGATCTGGCCCGTATGCCCCGAGAAGTGCTCGACGCAGTGATAGATCGCTTGCATCAGCGTCACATCGAAAACCTGAATGCGGCGCTTCTCCAGTAGGTCGAGCCCTTCCGCCGCTGCTAGCACCGCATCAGCTTCTTGAAGCGTTTCCCTCAGGCGCGTCAGCAACTCTTCCGGCTCGATCGATTCTCGTTGCGTGAACTCTGAGTCCCGGTTGCGATCGTCAGCAACGCCGCCAACGCCGGAGATGATCCACTGCCGGACGTTGCCCGCCAGGTGCAGCAGCAGATTGCCGATCGAGTTTTCCTGCTCATGCTTGCGAGCCCATATCTGCTCTGAGGTGAGCTTGCCTACTGCCTTTTCGATCTTCTGCAAGTTCGTTTGGAACTCCCGCCGCGAAATACGCAGGAACTCGTGGGTCAATGCCGTCTCTGTTGCCATGAGACACAGCTTAGCTCCCAGACACCCTCATGCTGAGTTGTTCGTTTCCGCACGCTGCCGGGCGGGGCGCGGCGTTATGCTCATGTCTGCGCGCGTCTCGGACGCCGTCCTTGCCCAACAAGCGATCCATCATGAAACCAAGTCTATTTCTCAAAACTATTACACCGCTGGTCTTGGCCGCGTTTGCGGTGCCCGCCCTCGTCGCTCAAAATATTCCCGCGCCGCTCAGCGTGCCCGCGCCCGGTCCAAAGACCGATGGGCCGTACGCGCCGCGGGCGATCGTCCCCGGCGGGATCGTGATGCCGCTCTATCCCCCGGATTCGCCCTACTTGAACCACGAAAAGATCAGCGAGCCCGAGCAATACGACATGGAGGCCGGTACGCCCGGCCGGATTCAAAGAGTCGTCAGTATCCACAATCCTTCCGTCGAATTTCACACCGTCGGCGGCGCCTTGAATACTGGGACCGCGGTCATTCTCGCCCCGGGCGGCGGCCACAGGTTCTTGAGTATGAGCCTCGAAGGCGCCGATTTTTGGCCCTTCTTTGAAAATCTCGGCGTCAATGTGATCATCCTTCGCAACCGCTTGCGCAGCGACGGTTACGAGCCGACCGTGGACGGCCAACGGGACGCCCTGCAAGCCATCCGTCTCGTCCGCAAGAACGCCGAGGCGTTCGGCATCGATCCCGCCAAGATCGGCATCATGGGGTTTTCCGCCGGCGCGGAATTAGCTTCGGCTACCGTCGTCCGGTTCAAAGAATTCGACGAGCAGAACAACGATCCCAGCGATCCGTTGGCCGACGTAAGCTCGCGTCCGGACTGGGCGGGCGTGATCTATACCGGACCCACCCCGTTTGCCCGCGGCCAAAACCCTGAGATTCCTCGTAATGCGCCGCCGTCCTTCCTCGCCGTGGCTGGTTCGGGCGACCAAAATCACGCCGTCTGGTCCATGGAATATTTCAATGCCATGCTGCAGGCCCACATTCCGAATATCGAGATGCACATCTACGGCAACGGCGTTCACGCGGGCGGTTTGAGAGATCGCAACGGAACGCCGTTCGGAACCTGGCAGCTTCGTTTCGTTGACTGGTTCCGCGATCTCGGCTTCCTGCAGGCACCCGGCGTTGTCACGAAAGCTGCGCTCGACTCCCGGGAGTTCGTCAATCAGCCACCCCCAGGCCCGCGCGGCCCCGGCGGGCGCGGTCCTCGGGGCGGCGGTCCAGGTCGTCCTCCGGCTGCACCGGGGAACTAGCTCAAACGCGGCGGCAAGGGATGCCTTGCCGCCGAATCGCCTACAGCCGCAGATACCAATTCTTGAGCACTTCCATCGCCGGTTTGCCCCAGGGAGCGTGCGCGCCGTCACGGCCCTGTTGGCTCATCCCGTTCGTGCCGAGCTTCCACCAAAACATCCCTTCGAGCCATGGCTTGTCGTGGAAGCCTCGAAAGATCGCCTCGTACCCGGCCGCCTGAGCCTCCGCCGAATACGCGCCTCCAGGCTCGTCCTCCCAAGGCCGCCTGTATGTTTCCTCGTAGCTCGAAAATCCTACCTCGGTAAAAATCACCGGCTTCCCAAATCTCTCGTAGACCGTTTCAATGCGCCGCGCACTCTCCGCCGTCGATAGATCGTCCGGCAAGGGGTAGTAGTTATCCAAGCCAACGTAATCCAACTCATCCCAAAAGCCGACTGACTCGAACTCCTCGCCAAAGTTTGCCGCGTAGGTCAGCGGCCCTGAATAGTGCCTTCTGGCCAGCCGGATCAACTCTCTCCAGCGCTTTTCGTGCCGCGTCAGCTTGGCGAACTCCACTCCGATACAAAACAGGTCTGCATGAGTCTCTTCGGCCAACTGCGCATAGTGCGCGACCAACTCCCCGTATCGTGCGAAGAACACATCCAATTGTTCATCGGTTTTTAGATCCTGCTCGCCCGGATAGCCGCCTCGATACCAAACTTGCGGCTTGAGGATGACTCTTAGGCCCGCCTCATGCGCCGCCTCGCTGATCCGTCGTATGCCCTCATCCTTTTCCATGCCCAGCGGAAACCGCAGTTCCGGTGAACCAAGCCGCGCCCCCGCGTAGGGCACCAGCGCAATCGAGTTGATGCCGAAGTCTGGCAACCTGCGCAGCGTCTCGATCGCCGCATCCGAGTCGTATGGCGCCGGCCATTCCGCCGTGAAGTTCACGCCCTTGAAGAACGAACTCTCCCGCACCGTCGGCTCCCGCTGCGCTTCCACGAGCGGCTGAGCGCTTTGGCAGCCCAGCATCGCCGTGGCCGCGCAAAGCGCGGTGGCAATCCCTCCCCAACTGCGTCGAGTGTCCATCCTACGAGCTTTAGTATGCCCCAAGCCCCTCCCTTGCTAGCATGGAGGCTCGCGAGGAAGACACATGGACTTAACAGGTAAACGCATCGCCGTTCTCACCGAAGAGAAGTACGAAGATCTCGAACTCTGGTATCCCGCTCTGCGTGTCAAAGAAGCCGGAGCTGAGGTCCTGCTCGTCGGCTCCAAGGCCGATCACGTATACACCAGCAAGCACGGTTATCCGGCTAAGTCCGATCGCGCCGTGGGCGAACTCAAGTCCGAGGACTTCGACGGCTGCGTCGTGCCGGGCGGCTTCTCGCCCGATTTCATGCGCCGCGATCCCGCCTTCCGCCAGTTCGTCCGCGAACTTGTCGACGAGAGCAAGCCCGTCGCCGCCATTTGCCACGGCCCCTGGATGCTCTGTTCGGCCAAAGTCCTCCAAGGCCGCCGGGCGACGTCCTTCTTCTCGATCCGCGAGGACATGGAGAACGCCGGCGCCGTTTGGGTGGATGAAGAAGTCGTCGTCGACGGCCCCATCATCACTTCGCGAACGCCGAAGGACCTGATCCCCTTTACCCTCGCCTTCATGAACGCGCTTTAGGAAACCGATGGGTCACTTGCGACGGCTGTACTGCTCGCTGCCGTTCGTCTGCATAGCATCGCTTGTTCTGTTTACTGCCGGCTGCGCCAGGCGCCCAACTACCGTCTCCTTGGAGTTCTTGGCCGACTTCAACGCCCCCAGCGGCATTGACTTTGAAAAACTCGCCGATCCGGCATCGCTAGTGGAAACTTCCGCTCCCGACGAGGCGCCAACGACCCGCGCAGAGTTGCTGCAACGTAAGAGCGAGGGCGGCTTCGGCGGCATTTCCGCTCTCGCCTATGACCCTTCCTCCCGCCTGCTTTACGCGCTGTCCGATTCCACGAACCTGCGTATTTTCGTGCTGTCTGTTCAGCTTTCTGAGCAGTCGCTTGGGGTAGAACCAGAAGCAATTCTGCCCCTCGTGGACGCCGCTGGGGTTCCGCTGCCGCTTTGGACGTTGGATCCCGAAGGCCTCGCCATGACTCCAGAGGGCGAGTTCCTAGTCGCCTCCGAAGGCTACGCCAATAGGGATCCACGCGTCGATCCCGGCATCTTCCGCTTCGACCGAGCCGGCCATCTACTCGGAAGCTTGCCGATTCCGCCCTATTACCTGCCGCGAGGCACAACCGGCGTGCGGCACAACCAGGCTCTCGAAAGTCTCAGCGTCAGTCCGGACGGCGCCTACCTGCTTACGGCGACCGAACGCAACCTCGTGCAGGACGAACACGAATGCGCCGCCGACACCGGCTGCCTGGTGCGCATCCTACGCTACCGCCGGGAAGCCGACGGCTGGAAGTCCATCGCCGAATACTTCTACCGAACCGATCCGTCCGTCGTGAGCAGCCTAGGCCTGGTTGAATTGCTCTGGGTTCGCGACGATGCCGTGCTGACTCTCGAACGCGGCTTTGAGCGCCTCGATGACGGCTCAAACTTGCAGACGATTCGCATCTATCAAATCGAGCTGCCCGACCGACTCTCCGAGAGCGAACGCTCAACGCCGTTAGCCAAGCGGCTGGTGCTCGATCTCGATTCGGTCAAAGATCGTTTCAGCGAAGGCTTCCGCAAGCTCGATAACTACGAAGGGATGTGTTTCGGACCGGATCTGCCCAACGGCGATCGTACGCTGTTGGTCATCAGCGACGACAACTACAGCAATCAGCAACGCACGAGTCTGCTGGCGTTTCGCATCGTCGAACGCTAGCCGGCTCGATCGGCGCGAATCCCGATCAGCCCAAGCCGATTCGTCAGAGCCACGGGGTTGCCGTCGGAGTCGACGAGGCCTCTCGGCAGATCGGCTTGCTGAGTCAACAGCGTTACGACGACCAACGCCACAATGCCGCCCGCCATCCCCAAAAGATCTGCGGCCGTGTCCGGCAGCCAAACAAGGGCCGCGATCCAACAGGCTGCTCCGCCATAAAGCGATGCCAACGCGCCTGTCCGGTTCGCTTTTTCCCACCACACGGCGGCGATGAGAGGGACGACCATCGCGACGAGTTCGAGCGAGAATGCGTCGAGCATCAGGTCGTAAACGGTCCCCGCCCAAAGTGCAATGCCCAACGACAGAATCCCCAACGCCGGAATGGACCAGCGGACGACGGCCAACTTCTGATGGTCGTTGATGTCTGGCTTGATCATGGGTGCGATGTTTTCGGCTATCACTGACGCTGGGGCCAGCAGTGCCGAATCTGCGCTACTCATGATCGCCGACAGCAACGCCCCAACGAACACCGCTTGCATGCCCGGATGCAGCAGCTTCAGAGCCAACTCGGGCACGATGTGCTCGGGGTCAGCGATTCCGGGTATCAGCAACGCCCCGGTGATCCCCAAGAAGACCGGAATCAAACCAAACGTCAGGTAACCGAAGCCCGCGAGATAGCAAGCATTCTGCGCGACTGCCTCGTTGCGGCTCGACAATGCGCGCTGCATCAAGTCTTGCCCCGTGAGCCCGCCGATGCCAAGCACGAACCAAGCGCTCAGGTAGTGGGTCCACTCGTTGAATGAGTTCTCCGCCGGGGTGAATCGCAGCGACGCCGGGTCTACGGCGGCCATTAACTGCGTCCATCCTCCGAACTCACCCACGACGGCCGGGACCATCAACACGAGGCCTATGAGCATCAGCACCATCTGTACGGCGTCGGTCAACGCTACTGCCCACATGCCGCCCGCAGCGGTGTAGGCCAACACGATCGTGGTCGCCAGCACGATTCCCAACGATTCTGGTATGCCCGTCAGGGCGTGCAAGATAAACCCGAAAGCGACGAGCTGCGCTCCGACCCAGCCAACGAACCCCACCAGCTGCGTGACTGCGGCGATCAGGGTCGCGTGGCGCCCGTACTTGATATGGAATAGGTCCATGATCGTCAGGAGCCGCATCCGGCGGAGCGTACGGACGAAGAACATGCCGGCGATGAGTAGGCAAGCTCCGGCGCCGAACGGGTCCGCGATGGTCGCATAGACGCCGCCCGAGTAGGCGGCCCCGGCCGCGCCCATGATCGTGCCGGCGCCCATCCAGGTGGCGAGCAGGGTCGAGGCGGCGATGGGCAGCGAAAGGCCGCGCCCTGCGACGATGAAGTCTGTCGATGTCTTGGAATGGCGAGCCGCTAGAGCCCCGATCACCAACATGGCGATCAGGTAGATGCCGACGCCGACTAGAATAACGCCCTGGCTGCCCATTCCCTGTTGAGGCCGCTAAATGCCCAGTTTCTTGCAGATCCCGTCCACTCGTTGCTTGACGTCGGCGTCCATCTCCAAGACGTCCGGCCAGGGACGCTGAAAACCTTCCTCGGGCCACTTCTTGGTCGCGTCGATGCCCATCTTGGAACCGAAGTTGGCCAGCCGGCTTGAGTGATCCAGGGAGTCAATCGGACCCATCGTGAATTGGATATCGCGCTCGGGGTCGATATTGTTCAGCGCCTTCCAAGCCACCTCGCTGTAGTTCTGCACGTCCACGTCGTGATCCACGACCACGATGCACTTGGTGAACATCGCCTGGCCCAATCCCCAAATCGAGTTCATCACCTTGCGCGCATGTCCTGGGTAAGACTTGCGGATCGAGATCAGCATCAAGTTGTGGAAGATGCCCTCCGCCGGCATGGCCATGTCTACGACCTCCGGCAGTTGCAAGCGCATCAACGGCAAGAACACTCGCTCAATCGTCTTGCCCATGTAGAAGTCTTCCATTGGCGGCGGTCCGACGATCGTCGTCGCGTAAATCGGGTCCTTCCTGTGCGTGATGCAGGTGATGTGGAAGACCGGATACTCATCCGCCAGCGAATAGAACCCAGTGTGATCGCCAAACGGCCCTTCCGTCCGCGTCTCGCCTAACTCGACATAGCCTTCGAGAATGATTTCCGCGTTGGCCGGCACATCGATATCGACCGTTTCGCACCTCACCATCTCCACCGCTTTCGAGCGCATGAAGCCGGCAAACAACATCTCGTCCAGATCCGGCGGCAACGGCAAAATCGCCGAAAACATCGTGGCCGGATCCGTGCCGATCGCCACCGCCACTTCCATGCGCGTCTGCTTGCCTTCGGCCTTCAGCCGCCGGTAGTGCTCCGCGCCTTGTTTGTGCGTCTGCCAATGCATCCCCGTCGTCTGTCCGTCGAAGCACCTGCAAACGATACATGCCGCAGTTGCGCTTACCGTTAATGGGATTCTTCGAGAAAACCAAGGGCAAGGTAATGAACCGCCCCGCATCCTGCGGCCAGCACTTCAACACAGGGAAATGCGCCAGATCGAAGTCGTCCTTTCGGATCACTTCCTTGCACGGCCCCGTGGAAACATCTTTGGGGAAGAAGCTGCCGACTTCAGCCAGCTTCGGCAACATCTTCAGCTTGCCGATCAGCCCTTCGGGCTTCTTCAACTCGATCAGCTCCGCGATCCGGCCGGCGACCTCGTCGATGTCGTCCACCTGCAGGGCAATCTTCATCTTGCTCATCGAGGCGAAAGCGTTGATGAGCACCGGGATCTTCGAACCCTTCGGATTCTCGAACAGCAGAGCCGGCCCGCCGGACTTGACCGCCCGGTCGGCGATCTCGGTGATCTCCAACTCCGGATCGACTTCGTCCGTCACCCTCTTCAATTCGCCGGCTTTCTCCAGCGCACGAATGAATTCCCGCAAATCGGCGTAGGCCATAAGCCCCCATTGTAGAGACCCTGGACCCGCGTATAATAAAGCGCGCCAAAGCCATGACCCGCCTCATCTTCACCACCGTTCTTCTTTCCTTGTTTCTGGCTGCCTGCCAGTCGCAAGAAGCGGCTGAAAATCCGCCGCAAGAAACCGGCTGTCAAGGCCCTCATCGTGGACGGCCAAAGCTCCATCTATCACAAGGACTGGGCCGAGCGGACGGCGCTGATGAAGCAGATGATGGAGGGCGCCGGCATCTTCACCGTCGACGTCGCCACCAGCCCGGCCATCGGCGAAGACAACAGCCAGTTCCTGCCTGCACTTCGCCGACTACGACGTCGTCATCGTCAACTACGAGGGCGACTATTGGTCCGAGGCCATGCAGAAAGCCTTCGAAGACTACGTCTCCGGCGGCGGCGGCTTCGTCAGCGTCCACGCCACCGACAACGCCTTCCCCGACTGGAAGGCCTGGAATGAAATGGAGGGCGTCGGCGGCTGGGGACGTCGCGCCGAAAAGGACGGCTCGCCCATTCGCAATCGCGGCGAGTCCGACGGCGTCTACCTGCGGCTGCGCGACGGCAAGTGGATTCAGGACCCCGAGTACAACGAGCGCGCCGGCTCCCACGGCGAACGCCACCTCTTCAAACTAGAGGTCCAAGCGCCGGAGCATCCCGTTATGAAGGGCCTGCCCGCCGCTTGGATGCATGATACCGAGGACGAACTGTATGACCGCATGCGCGGCCCTGCGGAAAACGTCACCGTCCTCGCCGCCGCCTACTCCGATCCGGCAACCCGCGGCACCGGCGAATATGAGCCTCTAGTCATGGCCATCAGCTACGGTAAGGGCCGCGTCTTTCACACGACCCTGGGTCACAACGTCGAAGCGATGAGCGGCGTGAGCTTCAAGACGATCTTCCTGCGCGGCGTCGAGTGGGCCGCGACCGGCAACGTCACCCAAGAGGTCCCTGCGGACTTCCCGGCTGCCGCCGAATAGCCCCTTGCGTGCGCTGGCCGTATTGGACGGAAATCGGACATCGCCAGGGACGGGCTTGAGCGGTCTCGCGCGCCTAGAGTATGCTTTCGCAGCTACTTCACCCGATTCACGGGTGAAGGTCCGAACGAGCGCCAGGTCCCGAGGTAAGGCTCGTCGTAGAGGTCCGGCTTGGACCAGTCGCACACGCCGTCGGGAAAGGTCTGTTGCAGCCTCGCCAGCTCCGCCGCGGTGAACCCGACTTGGTAGTCGGCGGCCGACACCGGTTTCAACTGGCACTTGATGACGTTGTTGGCCAGAGGTTCGCCCGCGGCTAGCCGGGGCGTCCTAAACGCCGGGTACAACTCGCCGCACTTTCCAGGATTGTCGGCAGTGAGTTTCTGCGCGATCCACTTGCGCGGCTCGACGGTGTTGTCCCAACAGCCTTCTTCGATGTCCGCGGGTTTGTTGTTGACGACTTTCGCTGCGGCGTCGGCGTCCGTCGCGTCATTGGCGATGTTCGTCAGCCAGGCGTCCATCTTGTGGAAGAGATCGCGCAAGTCCGGTTCGTCATCGGTGAAGCCGTACTTGCCGCCCACGACCATCACCTGGTTATCCGCGTTGCCGTTGGCGGCGATCAGCCGAGCCCGCGTTGTGAACTGCTGCACGATCATGTGGATGTCGCCATTGGGACGATCGTCCGTATAGGTGCGGTAGTCAATGATCGGCGTCGTCGCCAGTCCGCCGCCGCCGTTGAGAATCCGTCCGCTGCCCTTAGCCGCCCGTGCCGCATTCGCATTGGCCACATGCCGCGCGGGAACGTGGTTCGCATCCGCATCGTAGCCGCCGATGCCTTCGTTCAAGCTCAGAAACTGTTCCTTGGAAATGATGCCCTCATTCAACGCCGCCAATCCGTATTGAATGCCGACGTTGTCCAGCGGCCTTCCCGCGAATCCCGTTTCCGGATCCATGCCCAGGGAGTTGATGGCGTGATCGTACACCGTTGCCCGGAATCCGTCCGGATTCGTCTTTGGGTCGTAGCGGGCTTCCCGCAGCGCATCGTAGTCCTTGATCTCGCCGCCCTGTTCTTCCGGCGAAGCCTTCGGGTCGTAGACCGGGTCAATGCGCGCCGCCGACTTGCTTAAGTTCGGCAGATTCGCCCATTCGCGGAAACCCGACACGGCGCGTTGTTGCTCCTTGTTGAATAGTCCGTGTCCTTTCTTCTCGAAGTAGTACTCCAGCAGGCGGACGTCCGAAAGCGTCATCGTCGATCCCGTGATCACGTCCGGGAAACTGCAGCTAACCAAGGATCCCGTCGAAAACGCCGGGATAATTGTCAGCCGTCTCGTGGCTCTGGTAAGAGCCGCCCGAACAGCCCAGCGCCAGCGTGTAGACGGGCGCGCCGTAGCTCTCGATGAAGCGTTCCTTGACCATCATGTGCGTCTCGGAGGCGAGCAAGTCGCTGCAGTTGTTGCCGTAGACATTCAAGCTCGACGACGTCACTGCATAACCGTCGCCCAGCAGTCCGGCGTTGAGCACGCCTGGAGCGTTGTTGCCCTGCACGTGCCAACCCGCCTGGCAGCCGCCGCCGTGCGTGTAAACCAGCTTGCCATTCCAGCCGTCGCTGCGCGTCCAGGGATCCGGTGCCGGATTCGCTGGGTCATGCAGCATCGTGCTGGAGTAGATGGCCCGGTTTACGGTTCCGGTCTGCACGCGCACGATGAACGGCACGGTCTTACCGTCCATCGTTGTGGTCTCCGCGATATCGCCGGGGCGTTCGCCCTTCGGCAGGGGCTTGAACTCGCCGCCGGTTGAGTAGTACACGTAATCCACTCTTGTCGGCGCCGAACAATCTGCATCCAGCGGTTCTCCTAGCGACTCGCCGGTCAAGGCGACGTTCGCTTCGGTGGTGCCGCAAACAAACGGCTGTTCATGCGGTCCCGAGATCATTGGACCGCTGATCGGGTAGTCGGTCAACTCCAGCCGCGTTTCCCCGGCCTGCAGGGTGTTGGAGCCGACCTTCAACCCGTGGACAAGCCCTAGTAGAGAATCGCCGTCGGCAAGGAATGAGGAACTGACGTCCTCTCCATTCAGCGTGATTGTCGTGCCCGGCTCAACCCCTTGCGGGCTGGTCACTCGCACCAGAGCATCGTCGCCGCTCACCAAGTACGGTTGCGACGAAACGACTGCAATTTCGTAGGCGGGTTCGCCTCCGCACGATGCCAGTAAGATGAGCGCCGTCGACAGGGCCGCCGCGAGTCTGTTCATTGCTCAGAACCTCGCGGGAAGTGTAGCGATTATCGCCCGAGGCGACAAGCGTGCTACTTCTTCTTCTCAGGCAACGCGAACGCCTTGCACTCCGACGAGAACCCCTGGCGTCCGTGCGTGCCGTCGCAAAACGGCTTGTTCGACGACAAACCGCAGCGGCAAAGGCCGATCGTTGTCCGCCCCTTGACGTCGTAGACGTCTCCGTTCTGATCCGTGATCGTGAAATCGCCTTCGATGGTGATGGGGCCGTTGTTGAAAATCTTTACTGTTGCCATGGGTTAGTCCGAGCGTCCATTATCGCCGACTCGGCCAGTGACTTTGTTCACCCGTCGCCAAGGCCGGCGCACCCTCGCATCGTGTAGCATGTTACCCGGACTCCAACCATGACCCGACGACTCCTCTCCCTCTCCTTTTTGCTGACGCTCTTGTTTGCCGCCACGGCTTCCGCCGAACTGCGTCTGCCGGCCATCTTTTCCGATCACATGATCCTGCAGCGCGGGGCTCCCGCCCCTGTTTGGGGCTGGGCCGATGCGGGTAGCCGCGTTACGGTGCATTTCGCCGGACAATCCCTCTCGACCACCGCGTCGCCCAACGGTAGGTGGATGGTTCGTCTCGATTCCCTCGAGGCTAGCGCCGAACCCCGCGAGCTTTCCATCGACGCCCAGGTCGGCGATGCGACAGAAACTGTGCGCTTCCAAGACGTCGTCGTCGGCGAGGTCTGGCTCATGTCCGGCCAGTCCAACATGGAGATGCCCGTCAAGGGTTTCGGCAATACGCCGGTCTTGCATAGCAACGACGCTGTAGCTCATGCCAACAACCGCAACTTGCGCCTCTTCATGGTTCAACGCAAGACCGCCGACGAACCGGTTGACGACGTCGTCGGCCGCTGGGAACCTTCATCCTCTCCCGTGGCCCTCAATTTCAGCGCCGCTGGTTATTTCTTCATTGACTATCTGCAGGACGTTCTGGGCGTTCCGGTCGGGGGCATCGATAGCAGCTGGGGCGGCACGCCCGTCGAAGCCTGGACCGAGGCCTCCGTAATCATGGAAATGACCGGCATCAATATCCGCCGCGACCGCCGCGGCCCCCAAAACCAACCGTCCACACTCTACAACGGCATGATCGCTCCGCTCGTTCCCTATGGCATCCGCGGCGCAATCTGGTATCAGGGCGAATCCAATGTCGGCAACGCGGCGGACTACGAGCAACTGTTCAGCGGAATGATTAGGAATTGGCGGACTAGATTCGACCGCGGCGACTTCCCCTTCTACTTCGTCCAGATCGCGCCCTACGAGTACGGCGAGAACAACTCTGCCTATCTGCGCGAAGCACAGTTCAAGACCATGCTCCACGTGCCCAATACCGGCATGGCCTCCACGATGGACATCGGCCTCGAACGTAACATCCACCCGCCCGATAAGATCACCGTCGGCCGACGTCTGGCCTACTGGGCGCTTGCCAAAACCTACGGCATGGAAGGAGTTCGCTACGCAGGCCCTGTTTATCGTGAGATGAGCGTCGAAGAGGGCGCCGCCATCCTCAAGTTCGATCATGCCCCCGACGGTCTATCGAGCTTCGGCGCCGAACTCACCGGCTTCACCATCGCCGGCGCCGACAAGGTGTTCCACCCGGCCAAGGCGGAGATCGTTCGCGGCGGCAACCTGAAGGTCTCCAGCGCCGCCGTTCCCAATCCTGTAGCCGTGCGTTATGCCTGGCAAAACTGGATCGTCGGCTCGCTCTTCGACACCGCAGGCCTTCCGGCGTCGTCCTTCCGCACAGATGAGTGGTAAGGGCTAGTGCTTGCTGGGCTTGACGCGAATCGTCTGGCCCTCAAGAAAGTCAACCTTCGCCAGGTCCAACTCGGGATCGCTCGTCAAGGCGATTACGCCGCCGCGCGGTTCGTACTCGTGCCAAGCGTTATCGCCGATCTTGATTTCGTAGCGCTGGCCATCCTCCAAGCCGAGCAAATAAACGAACTGCCCATACGCCGGGTTGCCTTCTAGCACTTTCGCCTGGAACTTCGCATTCTCATCCGGCAACGCAATCGCAAAACCGGGGAATGAGATCGCTTCCGCGCGATTATCCGGCTCAACCGGCGTCAGCGCGCCGCCCTCGTAGCGCAACAGGTTGCCGTCAAAAAAACCAAGCCACAATCCGTCCGGCCCCCAGCCATTCCTGGCGAAGAACCGTCCGCGAATTGGGTCGTACGCCGACTGCGGCCCCGACGTCGGGCTCAATCCAGGTAGATACGGGTTTAGCCACAAAAACTCGTACGGCGCGCCGTAACCGCCCCGCAGCGTATACGCATCGTTGCGCAACCAACCCTGCAGAAACTGTGAACTCCGCGACCGGGAATCGTAGCCCACCAGCGTCATTTCCGCCACCCGGCCCACGATCGCTTCCGTCTCCGGATCCGATCCTGTGGGCGTCACCGACGGACGATGCACGCGCCCCTCCTTGGTCTCGATGTCTTCGGGCAGATAGCTGAGGATACGCGCCAAAGCCACGTCGCGAAACGCCTGCGGAGACTCGCCCCACAAGTCGCGGTCCAAGTTGTGCCGCACTGCGAAGCAAATCTCTAGCGCCGCCTGCAGTTCTTCCGCGCGGTCCGCAGCCTTGCCTGTTTCCATCTCCGGCACGAGCCGCGCCTTCCAGTCCTGATTCAGCAACTTTCCAGTCGCTTCCTCCGCGCCCGGCCAAGTTCCCGAGACGGCGATCGACGCCAGCAGCGCATCCCGCGTTCGCAGCAGGTTCGATTCGCTCGCGTTCGCCTCCGCCGTGATTGCCGTCGCTAACCCTGTCGCAATCTTCGTTCGCTCCTCGTCATTGAGCAGCGGTTGGCACCAATCGAAGACCAGCGAACCTTGTCGCAAGTCTCCCGCTTCGCTGAAGTTCCGCTCCGCCGCTCCGAGCGCCCACTCCACCGCCGCGCGACCCCACGCTTCGTTGCCGCCGGCTTGATACGCGAGCGCTTCGGCAAACGCCGGCTCTTGCAACTGCTCCGGCTGTGCCAATAATTCCTTCAGCCGGTTCCACCGCGACGTGTCCCGCTCCGCGTCCCGCTTCACGCGCATCAGCCGCGACTCATCCAGCCAAATGCGCGGATGATCGTTGTAGACTCTGTACTCGGCTTGCGGCCAAAGGGGCAAGCAACTCAACAGCAAGAAGAGGGAGAGGAGACGGGCCAGCATCCGGCTCTCATTCTAGCTGTGCTAGTCGTCTGCTTCGATGAGTAGTCTGTGAGCCTCGCGCAATCGGTCATGTCCCAGGACCTCCGCGGCATGAGACGCCCAGTAGCCCAGTCGAGACAACTCAAAGCCTTGCTCCACCAGTTCCGGATCGCGCCACGGCGGAGGGCGATCGAAATCGTACTCGCCAATCATGATCACCGGAGTTCCATAAGCCTCGATGTTTCTCCCTGTCGCGTCCAGCTTCCAAGAATGGCCCCAGTGATACAGCCAGTCGGCGTCTCTCCCCAGCAGACGCACGCACCCATGACTCACCGGAAGGCCCGGGAGCGCATATTCATGGAAGGAACGGCCTCTGCTGTTATCGAAGTTGAAATACCAACGCAAGAACCAGTCCCGGTTTACCGTGCTGCGACGCCCCTTCGAACTCCAGTTCAAGAAGTAGGCGCCTGCCAGCGAAGGCACCGCGCGACTGCCGCTGCTGATCGGGCCCCAGTGAACCATCACGCCGTGCTCATAAGCCGCGAACGCCTGTAGCGGCAGGTGCACCAAGACCAACGTCTCTGTGTCCGAAGCCCAATCGATCTTCGCCGGCAGCGGACTGTAGTCCGTCTCCTCGCGGCCCCACTCCAGTGGAACGACCAACTCGTTGCGATGCCGCAGAACATCGCGATCGCTACGGTTCAGCTTTTCCAATAGAGAAATACGATCTTCCGCACCCCAGGCTCGATCAAACTGCTCGGGATCCTTGGGCACGGGGACTGTCGTGAACTGTGGTGGCTCCTGCGGCCCTTGCCCAGATGCAGCAGCAGCGATCACTCCGAATAGCATCGGAGCAACCATCAACGCCGCAATCTGTCTCCAAGCAAGCATGGAATCCTCTCCTCGACTCTATGCACGGAGCGGGCCAAACGCACAATATGTCCATTCCCCGCCCAATCCGTTAGATTCCCGCCGCGTTCCGCGGGTTTCCGCCGCGTCGTTCTTGCGCGAACCCTGTACTTCTTTACAAGGCAGCGCTTTCAGCGTCTAGAATGTCCACATGCCGAACGAAATGCCGTCTTCCGAAGAGACTCCCCGAAGAACTTTCTTCCGCGCGCTGCTCGGCAGCGCCGCCGCGGCGGCGCTTGCCCAGCAAGCCATCGCCCAGAACGATTCCTCTAACGGTTTGCCCACGCGCCGCCTCGGACGCACCAACGAACAAGTCTCCATCCTCTGCCTCGGCGGCTGGCACATCGGTTCCATCGAGAACAAAGACGAGGCCGTACGCGTCCAGCATGCTGCCATCGACGAAGGCATCACTTTCTTCGACACCTGCTGGGACTACCAATGGGGAGGCTCGGAAGAGATTATTGGTCGCGCTCTGGCGCAAGAAGGCAAGCGCGACAAAGTCTTCTTGATGACCAAGAACTGCAACCGCGACTATGCCGGTTCGATGCAGTGTCTCGACGACAGCCTGCGCCGCCTTAAGACCGACCGCATCGATCTGTGGCAGTTCCACGAACTGGTCTACGACAACGACCCCGATTGGGTCTTCGAGAAAGGCGGACTCAAAGCCGCGCTCGAAGCGCAGAAGGCCGGCAAAGTGCGCCACATCGGTTTCACCGGACACAAAGATCCTCGCATCCATCTCAAGATGCTCAACCAGCCCTACGACTGGGCCACAGCGCAGATGCCGATCAATGTCATGGACTATCACTTCCGCAGTTTCCAGCGCGAGGTCGTGCCCGTTTGCCTCAGTAAAGACGTCGGCGTCCTGGGAATGAAGTCTCTCGGCGGCGGCGGAACCGTCGGCCGCATCCCCACCGAAACCGACATCACGCACGAGCAGTGCCGCCGCTACGCCCTCAGCCTGCCCATCTCGTCGCTCGTCACCGGCATCATTTCGATGGAAGAACTCAAAGCCGAAGTCGCCATCGCCCGCAACTTCAAACCGATGTCCGACGCCGACAAAGAAGAACTGCTCAAAAAAGCCGCCCCTGTCGCAGGCGACGGCCGCCACGAACTCTTCAAATCCACCCAACAATTCGACGGCCC
This sequence comes from uncultured Acidobacteriota bacterium, assembly GCA_963805925.1. Classification (GTDB taxonomy): domain Bacteria; phylum Acidobacteriota; class Terriglobia; order Bryobacterales; family UBA6623; genus CAMPKL01. The sequence continues at coordinate 97,683 of CAWDWB010000004.1, read as the reverse complement.
CCACCACCGCGAACAGCACGACTTCGCCGTGTAAGGTGATGGAGCAAACGGGACGCTTCCTGTTGGCGTTGGGTGTCGGTTCTTTGCTGCTGCCGCACTGCCAAGCCCAACGGCCGGTCATCCGCGAGATTACGATTGATTCGACCTGGGCCGGGCTAGAATCATCAGCTGAATCGTCGCTCAGCTACTCACGCAGCGGCGGTCAGCTGCTCTTGGAGGGCCGCGAACTGGACCCTCGAAGAGAGGCGGTACTCGTAACAGCGCTTCAGACTAGACCCGTTGACGAAGCCGATACTTTCCGTAGCCGGTTCCCGCAGATGTGGCTCGACCGCAACGCCGAGTGGGCGGCACGGCGCTTAGGGTTAGCTGTCAAACCCGACTGTAAATCCGTATTTCAGGCGAAGTTCCGAAACCGCGACCTAGTAGACAGGCTGTTCTTATCTCATCTCCGAGGAATATTTCTCGACAATGATCGCTCAGTAGTTGTGACGATTCGCTTCGAAGACGGTACGACGTGGGTTGCCCGTTCGTATTCATCGAGTTACTACATGCTTCCCTGGCGAGTAGATCGAGGCGAGGGTGAAATCGAAACGTTCGACGTAAACATTTCGAAGGCGATTGGGGAACTGATCCCAGCAGGGACAGTAAATCGCTGGGTGCTTCTAGGGGAAGACGTTGTAGAACGACTGGCCTCTGATGTGCATATGGTTGTTGTGTCCGGCGACGGACTGAGTCCGAGACCTGATCGAAACGCTGCTTGTGAATGATTCTTTCAGCTTCTTGAAGGAGCTCGCGAGTCCGTGGTTCTTCGTCGCAGTCGGATACACGGCAGGCACTCCGCCTAGTGAGCCTCTGCAACAATAGAACACTCCGATGCGCCCTCGCCTCACCGTTGTCCTAAGCGCCCTGCTTCTTACCTCTCTCGCATCGGCCCAACAGCTTGTCGTTCTCTCCGCGCCCTCGTACACCGCCACGGTTGCTCCTGATTCCGTTGCTGTCGCCTTTGGCGTCGACCTCGCCAACGAAACCGCCGCCGGAGCCGTCGCCGCCAGTGGACGGCTGCCGACCGAACTCGCCGGCGTCGTCCTCCGCGTCAACGGATACCCCGCGCAACTCGCCTACGTCTCCACCTGGCAGATCAACTTCGTCGTCCCGCGCCCGGTTACTGCGGGTCTGGCCGATGTTGAAGTGCTTCTCGACGCCGTTACTGTCGCGACCGGCTCGGTGGAAGTAGCCGAGGTCGCGCCAGGCGTGTTCTCGCTCGACAGCTCTGGCACAGGCCCCGGCGCCATTCTGAACGCCGCAACCTACGCCGGCTCGCCCTTCGGAACGCAAACCTGGCAACTGCCCGGCTGCGACAAGCGCACGCGTCTGACGGTCTACGCCTCGGGCCTACGCTTCGCCGGTCCAGGAACCATCGAAGCGACGCTCGACGGCATCCCCGCGTCCATCGAATTCGCAGGCGCCTCTGAACTCTTCCCCGGCGTCGATGAACTGCACATTGTCGTACCCGCAGAAGTCGCCAACCTAGATAACCCTGAACTCACCGTCACGGCCGGCGGCATCGCGTCCAACGCCGTCACCGTGGCGCTCACGCCGACCGGAGCCCCCGCGCTTGCCTGTGGCGCCTACGGCCAGGCCTTCGTCTACAACTCCGTCCTCGATCTGCTCGGCGGCGACCTCTGGGATGTGACCTTCACGGAAGACGTCTTCGCCGATCTTTCCTCTGTCTCCTCTTCGTGGGAACTCGGCGGCGTCGGCACCACCGCGCTCGACGCCCGCAACGGAGAAGTCATCGTCAACGGAAGCGCTGGCGCACCCGAACTCGTCTGGTCCGACCCGCTCTTTCCGCCGACCGTCCGCACGCTCAGCGATGAGCCGATCCCCTATGTGGGCGTTGGGGCCGGCAACCCCGCCTCATTGATCACCGCCGATGTTGTGCCTGACGTGCCGATCCACCAGCAGATCCTCGAACTCGCCCAGTCCAACGGCGTCGCATTCGCTTCCGTGCGTGTTTCCGGCGTCTTCCACGACGTCAGCTACAGCGTCGCCCGCAACCTGCTCAAGCAAGGCACCCCGCTCACCGACCCCACCGTCGACAAGGCGCCCTTCCAGCTCTTCTTCACCGACGAAGACTCCGCCGAATGGGAGTTCTCCGGTTTCTACGCCGCTGCTGGCAGCATCCAGGAACTCGTCTCCGTCTTCGGCGCGCCCGTCCACCTGCATGGCTTCCGCCAAGACCGCAGCCGCGCCGGCCATGCCGGTGCAGCGACCGGCGACTCTGGCGAGATTCGGCTCTATCCGCTCGCCGCGCCCGTGGTCCGCGACGCCAACCTCACCCTGTCGAATCTCTTCTTCGAGGATGAGACGATGTTTTTCCAGGTACTTAATTCCGGCAACGGAACTGTTTCGCGGGCCACGATTCAACTCGTCTCCGGGGGCGTGGTCGTCCGCCAGTTCGAAGTGTCCGGCGTAGTGAACGGCGTACCGCAGACCCTCTCCGCTCCCGTTCCGCCACACGCAGCCTCGCTCGAATTCCAAATCGTCGTCGATCCCTTTAACGACGTCCGCGAAAGCAACGAAGCCGACAACCTGCTCGTCTTCCGCGAGGGACTGAACTTCCACATCGCCGAGTAGGTCTTGGCCAAACCGTCCGCTCATTTCCCACGTCTAACTATTCAGGCGGAGGAATTCCGCCGCTTTGACAAAACCATAGATAGGAGGTGAAAGAAGATGCACGACATGATTCGCAGACTGTTCTATGCCGTATGCGCTTCGACAGCCTTTTTCTTCGCGGCGATGTCGATGTGGCTAGTCCTCACCACTCGAGGCATTTCAACGCTCGATGGTTTATCCCTCATGGCGACGGCGACGGCCGGCTTGTTCGGCCTCATCGTTAATGGCCTTTGGGCCCTTGAGGAACACTCCGAGATGTTGTCGATTCTGCCGGATGCTTCCACGCGAAGCTTCCACGGACTCACCCCGAGGGGCGCCGACCGGCCACTCTCCCACGGAGTTTAAGGCCAGGGCGGGTGTCGCGTAAGCGGCGCCCGCCGCTTACCGTCTAAACGACTGTCCCAAACAGCGCGCCTACCCCTGCCGTAATCGCCATCGCCAGTGCGCCCCAGAACGTCACCCGCGCTGCCCCAGCCAACACCGGAGCTCCGCCGGCCTGCGCTGCCAATGCCCCCAACGCCGCTAAAAATGCGAGCGACGTGCCCGACACAATCGCGACCATCAGCGACGTGGGAGCAACGACTACCGCCAGCAGCGGCATTGCCGCGCCGACCGCGAACGTTGCCGCCGAAGCCATTGCCGCCTGCACCGGACGCGCCGTCACGGTCTCCGAAATTCCCAACTCATCCCGCGCATGGGCGCCCAAGGCATCGCGCTCCATCAACTGCTTAGCGACTTCCATCGCCAACTCCTTGTCCAAGCCGCGCTTCACGTAGATCCCCGCCAGTTCCCGCGTCTCGAAGGGCCTGTCAGCAGCCAACTCCCCGCGTTCCCGCTCCAGGTCCGCCTGTTCCGTGTCCGACTGAGAGCTAACTGACACATACTCGCCCGCAGCCATCGACATTGCCCCGGCAACTAGCCCCGCCACCCCAGCGATGAGTACATCCGCCCGGATTGCATGCGCCGCCGCAACGCCCACTACCAGACTGGCCGTCGACACAATGCCGTCATTTGCGCCCAGCACGGCTGCTCGCAACCATCCAATTCGTTGTGTCCGATGAAGTTCTTTGTGACGGCTTGACATACTCGCGACTGGCTCCCAACCGGAGCATACGCTCTTTTATCTATTCTTCTGTGCCGGGGTCTGCACTCAACAGCGATAGGCTGATTGCGCCGTCTTCGGGCTCAATCGTACGCCCCCGCCGTTGCACCCAAACGTAGGTGAACTCCGCACCCAACAATAGCGCTGCCGCCGCGAAATAAACCCAAAGCATGAAAATAGTCAGCGAGCCGCGTGCCGGAAATGGCTCTCCCGCCGCGCCGCGGCCCAAATACATCGCCGCTCCGTATTTCGCCGCCATGAACAGCAGCGTCGTGACCGCCGCCCCGACCCAGACGTCGCGCCACAGAATCTTCGCATCCGGAATCCAACGGAACATCGCCGCGAACAAAACGGTAAACACCGCCGCATTGAAAACCAAATCGAGCACCTGCAGCGTGCTTTCCATCATGCCGCCCAGCAGTAGCTCGCCCGCGGCCGCCAGCACCGTCGATAGGCCCAACGAGGCGAGCAAGAAAATCCCCAGAAACGCCATCATCCCGACGGAGGCAATGCGTCTCGCCAGGTAAGCGATCACGAAGGGCCGGTCGGCATGGGGCTCCACTCGCCACACGCGGTTCAACGCCGACTGCAGTTGCACGAAAGCGCCCGTGGCCGCGAACAGCAGCGCGGCGAGACTGATCAATAGCGCCGAACCCTCTCCCGTGGTTCTCGCCGTCGCGTTCTGCAGCATCGCCGAGAATTGCTCCGCCGCGGCCGGGCCGAGCAATCGTCCCGTCTGGGTGGCGAATCCCTGCTGGGCCAGTCTGGCGCCAAGCAGGGTTCCCGCGCCATGGACCAGCACGAAGAGCAAAGGCGGAATGGAGAAGACCGCGTAAAACGCCAATCCGGCGGCCATCATCGGACAGTCGTCGTGACGATACTTCTCCACGACCTCGCTGACAAAGTCAAATGCCATCCGGACCCAGAGTAGTCTCAGCGGCCGGCATTTGGCGAGTCTTTAGCGTCTCAACGACCGAGCGAAAAAGAATCCTGCGACCGCAGCCGCCGCTAGGATCGGCCCCGGATGGTTCTTCAGCCAGCGGCCCATGTCACTCGGCGCCTGCGAGACGTCGTAGCTCTCTACGTAGTCGGCCGCGTCGTCCAGTTTGTCTCCAGTCCGGCGCACGACCTTGCTTGCCCGTCTCGCCATGACCCGAGCCGTATCCGCGCCGGTATGCAGAGCATCCACTGTCTTCTCGCGGTACTGTTCCACTCTCTCTGCGCCATTCGGTTTGCCTATCGGTACCGTGGCATCTTCATTCTGTTTGTTTTCGTAGGTAAGCATCGCGTTGTCTCCTATTTAGTAGAAGGGCGCATGCCCACATGTGTTACGCCGTGCCAAAAAACGCAATCAGGACCGTAACGATTTCGCCCGCGCTGCGAACCTCGACCCGGTCGTCGTTCTACGCTATGAATAGCAGCGCCAAAGATCGAGAGCGGCTGCCAGGCAAGCCCTTGCCTTTGTCGTTCTGAGCTCTAAGCCCGAAGCCTCGGCTCAAGACGACGCCTCAAACGCATTAATCGGACTCGAATCGTCGAGGGTTTGCAGCCTTTGATGCGCGCCAGGTCGTGGCTGGTGTAGCCTTCCGCCGTTGCGGCCAACAACTCTCGTTCTTCCGCGTCGCACGATTCCAACACCGTCACGACATCGGTTGTTTCAGGCGTTGTCACTGGTCGCACCGGTTGTTCGGGCACATCTGCGTCCACGGGTTGATGTCGAATGCGGCTGCGAAAAATGTTGAAGGCGATACTGTTGACCCAGGGGATAACAGCCGAAGGCTTCAGCAACGAGTCCCTTCGCAGCCATCCCTTGCCCCAGGCATCTTGGGCGATTTCCACGGCCGTGTCGCGATTTATCCCTTTGGAGACGAGAAATCGAACTGTCTTCGTCCAGCCTTTCTTGTAGGCCGCCGCGAAGTCATTGCGAGTCATTGCCGTCGTGGGTGCGATTGCTGCACCTTGTTGGTGGGGGGATACTTCCATATACGTAAACCTTACGGTTAGAGCGCATCCGGATGGGAGTATCTTGCGGCAACCTGCTACGTAACACCTACGTAAGTAACGTAGGCCTCAGGGCATCATTCGCTCTTTGCCGCAACGCTGGCCGTGCCCTCGCGATCTAGTGAGCAGGGGTATCCATTTTGCCCATCAACAGTGAACAAACAGTTGCCAACGTCATGCAGCCCTGTCCCCATCCCATTCCCATGACCGCTTCCGTGCAAGAGGCCGCCTCGCGGATGTCTGAGGATGGCAGTAACTGGCTGCCCGTCGGCGGTCCCACCGGTCCGGTAGGCGTGGTGTCTGCCGGCGATATTGTGCACCACACCGCTGCCCAGCGCGAACCCTTGTCCGCAGCGCGCGTCTCGGACATCATGACGCTGGGCATCGTGTGTTGTCGTTCCTCGGACTCGGTCGCGACGGCTCTGCACTTAATGAAACGACACCACATCTACCGAGTCGGCGTCCTCGATGACTCAAACCGCCTCGCCGCTGTCGCGTCAGCTCATGATCTAATCGACTCGGTACTCAAGACTGAGTCGTCTGAGCGATAACGCGGCCAGTTTCAGAGCGGCCTTCGATGCCAAGTTGATTCAGCAGCTCAGCGAACCTCGGGTGATCCCGTAATCCGGAAAACTTGGGATCGTATTGAAGCCAGGTGAGCGTGGGGACGCCGTCCTCGCGAGCCCTCTCCAACCATTCGAAAGCCGTGTCGGCCTCTCCCAAGGCTGCATAGACGATAGCCACCTCGTAGGGCCAGGAGTATCCCGTTCCAGCCGAACGCACTAGCCGCGTAAGCAAACGCTTCGCTTGAGAAGTCCTGCCCGCGATTGCATGTGCGTAGGCCTCCGCCGACTTCCAACCTGAGGGGGAATCGACGGCGACCTCCTTCACACGTGCATACTGCTGCATGGCTTCTTCTTCCCTTCCCAGGAAAAGGTAGGCATCGCCGAGGGCGAGATGCGCGGCCTCGTACTCCGGCTCCAATTCAACGGCTACTTCCAAGATGGTTGCCGCGTCCTCATAGTTGCCCTGCAGGTAATGTAGGACGCCTCGGTGATAGTGCAGCAAGATTGACGTTGGCTCCGCTCTCTGCGCATGGCCGATTTTCCTGCTCGCGTCGGCAATCTTTCCGTGAGGCAGCAAGATAGCCAATGCATGCCACTGTTCGATCAACGGCAACTTCGGGTCAAGAGCTCGGGCGCATTCGAATGACGCTTCCGCCGACTTCCAGTCGAACTCGCTCAATGCCTCGACCACGCCCTTTGCGGCGTGCGCTTCTGCCAAGTTCTTGTCTGCGGCGATCGCCTGACACGCCGCCGTCTTGGCCTCACGCATCAGCGGTCCCGGAGGAGTCGTGCGAGTCAACGCCAGGGCGATTCGTCCGCCTGCCAGCCCCGCCCACGCTGGCGCATAGGTCTGATCCACCTTTGTCGCTTCCTCGAAGCAATCGATACTGGTCTTCAAGTCCTTGACCGCGCCCGACGACCAGGCCTGTTTGCCCCGAATGAAGTGCGCGTACGCTTCCGACAGCGCTACGCCGTCCGCTTCGTCCTCACAAGGTTCCAGGTCGTCCCCGCAGAGCAAAACGCGCCGCAGCCCCACGACAACTTCCTTAGCGACTTGTTCCTGTAGCAAGAGAATGTTGTCCAGGTTGCGGTCCATCGAATGGGCCCACTGGCTGCGCCCCGTTTCTGTATCCGATAACTCCACCGAGATGCGCACCTGGTCACCCTGACGCTGCACGCTGCCTTCGACAATGTGTTCCACTGCGAACTCTCTAGCCGTCGCAAGAAAATCGTTGGAGTCTGCATGGAGGCGCCTGGATAGCGTCCTGCCGATCACCGTAAGGCCCGACTCCTGAATCAAGCCATGCAGAATACCCTGTGTTAGCGCCGCACAAAAGGGCTCTTGATTCCCCTTCGGACTCAGGTCACGAAACGGCAGTACGGCGATGCAAGGCTTCGAGTCTTGGCTCGGCTCTTGGCGTGTGCCGCTGACTGCTTTCTCTGTCTTTCGTTTGCGGACTAGCGGCAAATAACCGCGGTCGCGGATCCCGACGAACAGAGTATCGTTCGCTCCTGCAGTCGCATAGTACTCGCGGATCTTCGCCCGCAGTCTTCCTGCCTCAACGCGCACGACAGGATCGCTGCGCGTGTCGAAATCCTCGGGCTTGTCGAATACCTGGCGGCCAATTGAATACTCCTTGATTTGGTCCGTCCGCCCTTCCAACCCTTCTTGGAGCGAATATTGCAGAAATCGGCGCAGTCTCTCCGACCGTTGAAAAAGCGCTGAGTCCAGAATCCGGCCCAGCTGGCTCCGGACGTCATCGGCGGTCACGCCGCTGGGGAGACCAATTTTGGGGGCCATCGATTCCTTGCGGGCGGGCAGCCCGGCAGGTCTTGTCATTATAGGTCGCCACCACATCCGCGCGGAACGCTTGACACCGCATGCTACAACTGAATTAGAAGATTCCTGGCTAGGCGAGATACGGCCAGGGGCTCCGATGCATCGGTTACAGGGTCTCGGGCGCGCGGTCAAAGCCAGACGAGCCGCAGCGTAAGAGCGAAACAGAAACTAGGGTCGACCCAAAGACATCTCCGGTTCCCCGCTTGGAAGGGAATCCGCCCGCCGTTCCGGCGGGTTTTCTTGTTTTACGGCAAGAAAGCCCGTCGGACGGTTAGGTTCTTTTTGAATCTCTGTCCATCGTCCATCGCAAGGCCTAACCTCGCTCAGAGGACAGCCAGCCTTGCTGTCCTAGACCACCCACAGCGGATGCCGCCGGTCTGTTCCACCGCGCTGTCGTACAATGGCGCCGGTGGAGACTCCCATGAACAGACGCGCATTCCTCAAGTACGCCGCGGCCTTGACCGCCGCCGCAACCCTGCCTCTGCACCGCCTCGCCGCTCAACACCTCGGCAAAGTCAAAATCACCGACGTTAAAGTGATGATCGTCCGCGGCACCTGGGACTGGAACCTCATCAAGATCGAAACCGACGCCGGCATCTCCGGCATCGGCGAAGCCTACTGGGGCTCGGGCGTCAAAGAGTTCGCGCTCAAGGAATTGAAGCCGCTGATCGTCGGCCAAGACCCGCTCAACGTTGACCGTCTCTACACCTGGATGCTGATGCGCGTCGCCGGGCAGGGCGCCATCGGCGGTCTCACCGTCACCGCGGCCAGCGGCATCGAGATCGCTCTGTGGGATCTAGCCGGTAAAATTCTCAACACGCCCGCGGTCAACCTGCTCGGCGGCAAGTTCCGCGATAGGGTGCGCTTCTACCGCACCTTGCAAACCGCCAGTCCCGTCGAGGACATGAGCGCCTGGCGCGACCAAATCCAAGCCGCGCGTGCCGAGAAGTTTGGTTGGACGGCCTTCAAGTTCCAAGGCGACGGCATCCCGCCCAATGCCGACCCGACCTACTCTGAGCCGGGCCATGATCCCTTCACGCGCGGTCTCACTTTGAAGGACCTCCGCCGCATCGGCAGCACGATGGAATTCGTTCGCGACGAACTCGGCCCCGACATCGACTTCGGCGTCGAAGCCCACTGGAAGTACGACGTCCGGGACGCCATCAACATGACCAAGGCGATTGAGCCCGCTAGTCCGATGTGGCTCGAAGACCCCGTCCCTCCGGGCAACCCCGAAGCGATGGCCCACGTCACCCACGCCTCGAACGTGCCCATCCTGACCGGAGAAAATCTCTACGGACGCGACGGCTTCCGCCCGCTCATCGAAGCGCGCGGCTGCGACATCATCCACATCGATATTCCCAAGTCGGGCGGCCTGCTCGAAGCGAAACGTATCCACGACCTCGCTGAGCAGTACTACATCTCCACCGCCGCCCATAACCCGGCCAGCCCCATCGGCACCATCGCTTCCTGCCACGCGGCTGCCTCGATGCGCGACTTCCGCATACACGAACTCGCCAAATACATCGACTTCTGGCCTGACCTCGTCATCCACGACGGCCCGATCATCGAAGGCGGCTATCACACCATCACCGACAAACCCGGCTACGGCATCGAGATCAATGAAGATGTGGCGCGGGCTCACCTGGCGCCGGGCGAGAGTTGGTGGGGATAGTTAGGACGTTCCGACAGTGGAGAATACGAACAGCGCCCCGCCGGTGGCGGCGGCGGGGCGCTGTTCGCTAAGCGACGCAGCCGAGGGCCGCGAGGATGGCTTCGGCCTCGGCGATCAGCTCGTCGCGAACCGGGAAGGGGATGAAACGCGGCGACTTCTTGTCGACGTCCTTGATGAATTTCTCGATCTTGCCGCAGGCCGAGGCAGCCCGGGTTCCCTGCACGCTCCTGAGCGCACTATTCAGCTGTTGCGCGAGGGCGGTTGCCTGACCGCTATTCACGCCCTGGTTGGCCAGGTCTTCGACCTTGCTTATAAGTTCGATCAGCATCTCTTCGGCGGACTTCCCTTCGCTGCCAGGAGCTGGATCGGCGCCTGGTCCTGCCCCCAAACCCCAGACGGGCGTAAAGTCGTCGGCAGCGCTCTGCGAGATGTTAATCGGTGAGCTGCCGTTGGCATTTGCCGTGAAAGCTTGTTCGTACCAGTCTGAGTAACTGTAGGCATCGAAAGCGATCTTGGACCCGCTCGGCGACCACCGGGCGTTATATTCGTCGCTGTTCGGACTATTGGTGACGTTCTGTTCGCCGCTGCCGTCCGAGTTGATGACATACAGGTCGAAGCTGTAGAGGCGGAAACTTTCGAAGATGATCTTGCTTCCGTCGGGCGACCAGCGAGGGTTCCAGTCGAAGCCAACCGAGTTAGTCAGATTCGTCGGAGCGCTTCCGTCCGGATTCATCACATAGACTTCGGAGTCGTAGTTGTTGCGGTCGGTGATGAAAAGGACCTTGTTGCCGTTGGGCGACCAACGTCCTTGGGAGTCGGACGCGGAGTTCTGGGTCAAGTTATCGAGCCCGGAACCGTCGGTGTTGATGACGAAGACCTCGCTGTTGCCGGTCCGATCGGAAGTGAAGAGGATCTTGCCGCCGTTGGGCGACCACTGGGCGTCGCGGTTGTTAGCGAGCGTGTCGGTGAGTGCCGTCAAGCCGCTGCCGTCGGCATTCATCACGAAAAGGTTGACGTAACCGTAGTTTCGATTGCTCTCGAAAACGATTTTCGAACCATCGGGCGACCAGCGGGGGTTGAAGTCATACCCAGGATCTTGAGTCAAGTTTGCAGGCGAGCTGCCGTCGGCATTCATGACGTGAATTTCAGAATTGCCGGCGCGGTCGCTGACGAAAGCGATCTTCGAGCCGTCCGGCGACCATTCCGGGCCGTCATCGTAGGCGATATTCTGGGTCAGGTTGGTCAGAGAGCTGCCGTCGGGATTTACGGCGTAGATTTCGGAGTTGCCGTCGCGGTAAGAGACGAAAGCGATGCGCTGAGCAAGCAGCTGCGTGGGCGCCAGCAGGGGGGCTAAAAGGGAGGCCACGCAAGGCAGGATGAACTTCTTGAGCGTTGCAGATTTATACGGGAGCATTGGTTTCTAAACTTCCTTAGGCGGACTGGGGGGACACCTCCTAGGCACGTTTGCCTCAATCAGACTAAGAGCCGGAAGCCGCGAAAATTCTACGGCGATTACCCCCTCCAGAAAGGACAAAAACCCTAGACGAATGCTCTGAGATCGAAAGCAAGCAGATCCCCTAGGCGCAACCTAGGAGACCTCTGAGGAGCAAGCGGAGCAGGCGCCGGCGGCCGGCTTAACCCGATTGCAGCGCGCCCGACTACGCACAGTTCATTCGCTTGGTGTTGAACGGCGGCGTGACGCCTGACGGCACGGGGATAATCCGCAAACGATCGTTGCGCATTATGGGACGGAATCAACTCGGCGAGGTGAGATGCACTTGGGCGATGGCGATGCCGTTTTCACCGGCCACGGCGTAGAGTAGATAGACTTTGCCGCCTTCCTCGAAGATTGCCGGGTCGCGCAGTTGGTTGACGCGCTCGTAAGCTACGCTGCGGATCGAAGGCGCTAACGGCCGGTCAGCTCCTTCCCAATCGCGTTCCGGTCGCAGAACCTCGACTCCGGCCGTTTCTTTCCACTCGGTCCAGGGCAGCGAGAGATCGATCGTGCTGAGCAGGATGGTTTCCGGGGCGAATCCGACTTGGCTCCAGAAGACGTAGAGCGTGTCGCCGCGCTTAAGCAGAGCGCAGTGACGCATGTCGGGGTTGAACAGCAGAGGACCTTCTTCGAAGTTTGTGAGCCCGTCTTGCGAACGGTAGACTTGGCCAGGCATGGCGATGCCGTAGGTCATTCCTTGGTGTTCGAAGGTCCGCAGGTACGTGCGGCCAAGGACTTCGGGTAAGGCCTGAAAGTCGATGCCGTCTTCGGAAAGCGCCACTCGGGTGGACTGTTTGGCGAACGACTCCAAGCCATGGAAATACATCACGATGCGGCGCCGGGCTTCATCGACGTGAACGTCGGGAGAGGCGATGTGCGGCGCCGTGAACTCCAGCACAAGCGAATGAGGCAAGTTGTTGTTGCCGTACTCTGCGGCGCGGGACTGTTGGGCGACCTCTAACAGTTCTTCGTCGACGGGCGGCGGCTCGCTGGGGAAGTAGGATTTTGCGATCTGCAGACTGCCAGGTTCATAGACGGTCCAGGGCCCCAGAACGTCGTCTGCATAAGCCAAGCGGATGTAGGCCCCTTTGTGGTCGGCGAAGTACAAGTAATAACGCCCGAGCGGATTCTCAATCCAATCGGGCACGCGAATCATTGATGGGCCTTGGATGTTTTCGCCGACGCTGGGGGCCGTGGCCGGCGTAATGATCGGCGCATCAAGAAGTCGCTCGATGCGAACTTGCGGTTGCTCAACGAGCGCCTCTTCCTGCGTTGCCGTGGAGCAACCGACGCCTACAATCGCGAGCAATCCTGCAGTCCAGATGTGGCGTGTCATTTCTCGTTCTCCAGGCCCTACTGTTTCGCCGCAGTACTTTCGAAGAATTGCCAGGTCAGGGCGGCCGTCCGTTCCCAGGTGAAGGCGCGAGCGCGGTCGCGGCCCCGGGCGCCAAGTTGGGCTGCGGCGTTCACGTCTTCGAGCATCGAGCGCATGGCGTCGCGGATCTCGTCCGCGTCGTAGGGGTCGACGGTCACGCCTGCCTCTCCGACAACTTCAGGCATGGCGGAAATATTGGAGGTAATGACCGGGGTTCCGGCGGCCATGGATTCGAGCAGCGGCATGCCGAAGCCCTCATAGAGAGAAGGGAAAACGAACAGCGATGCGCAGGCGTAGACCGACGGCAACAGCGCCCGCGAAACGTAGCCGACCAGGCGGACGTGCTTCGATTTCTGCAGCACGGTGCGGATTTCATCGTTATGCCAGCCGGCGGACCCGACAACCACCAAGGGGAAGCGGGCCTGCAAGCTCTCGGGCAGTTGCGCGTGGGCCTCGGTCAGCCGAATCAGATTCTTGCGCGGTTCCATCGAGCCAACGAACAGCACGAACTCGTCGGGCAGACCGTACTTGCGCCGGGCCGTCGCGAGTTGCTCAGGCGAGGCCTCGAAAAAGTCTTCGTCGACGCCGTGGTGGATGACCTCGATGGCGGTCGAGTGCATGCCGATCTGAGTGATGAGGTCTTGCTTTACGGCGTGCGAAGGCACGACAACGGCCGCGAGTTTGGGAATCGTATGTTCAATGAACCAGCGAAACAGCTCGATCGTCGGGCGTTGGTGGCAGTCGGGATGGGTCAACGGCGTCGCATCGTGGATCATCGATGTCAGCACGGGCTTGGTCGGCGGATGAAATACGTGCGGCGTGATATGGAACAGATCGACGCCGGCCGCTTGCGGATGGGCGAACGGAATGTGGAAGCGGTTGGAGGCCAGGACGCCGGCCAGCCGAGGCCAGGAATATACGCCGGAGAAGTTCGACTGTTCATTGATGTTGACGCCGATACGGCTCAAGTAGGGGAACATCTTGAGTTGCCGGGAAGGGACTGTCGCCAGCAGGCGCTGGAGCACGGCGTAGTGATAGTTCTTGACGCCGGCGCTGCGCATCAATAGCGGCGAGGCATCGTAGAGAACCTTCACTCCTCTCCCACCTTATCCCGCAACGTTCGTAGCTCCTCCTCTTGGCGGCGAATTTCCCACTCGAGCATGCCAACCTTTTGGCTGACCAGAATGTTGTGATCCTTGAGGGTCGAGACTTCGATCGTCAGCCGGAAGAACGTGAACAGAAAGACCAGCCCGGCGAGCAGCATGAGTACGAAGGAGACGTCCCCGATTCCCAGAGCGAGGGCGAGCCACTGGAGGGCGGCGTCCCACAAAGACAGCACCAGCAGAATCACCGCGGCGCCGAACCAAGCCATCGAGTACTCGACGCGAATGTGCTCGCGGCGTACGGCGCGAATGATCTGCAGCAGCAGCAGAACGCACAGGGCGGCGGCGATCCAGCGAATTCTTTCCATTAGCGGTCCGCCCCGGGCGCTGTATGGAAACGCTTCTCGTACTTGATGACGTTGACGAAAACGCCGAGCAGCACGCGCACCATGTAGTACACGGCTGACCAACTGCCGATGGTGGAGACGCCGGCGATGCGCGGCTTCATGTGCACGGGCGTCTCGGCGAAAGTCATCGCTTTGCGCCGCAGCACAACTAGAGCTTCGATCTCGGGATACTCCAGCGGGAAGCTGTGGCTGAAGACCGCTAATGCGTTGCGGTTTACGGCGATGAAACCGGACGTCGGATCGCTGATTCGTTTGCCGAGAATGGGCCGCAGGATAACGCTGAAGACCCAGCCGCCGAAGCGGCGCAGCGTCTGCGTCTGGTAGCCGTTGGATTCCAGGTAGCGCGAGCCGGTGACCATGTCGTAGCCGCCGGCATCCATCTTGGCCAACAGGGCGGGGATTTCTTCGGGCGGATGCTGGCCGTCGCCGTCGAGCCGCACGACCTGCTCGAACCCTTGCTCGAAGGCGAAGCGGTAGCCGGTTTGCACGGCGCCCCCGAGACCGAGGTGATGGGGCAAGCGGACGACTTCGGCGCCGGCATTTCTCGCCACCACGGTTGTTTCGTCCGCTGAGCCGTCGTCGACGACCAGTACGGGCGTTCCCGGCAGCACCTTGTTGACGGCCGCGATGACCTGGCCGACCGCGCCTTCTTCGTTGTAGGCGGGCACGAGCACGAGCAGTCGTTTGTCGGTTCGATCCATCGGCGTCAACCCTACTGCCCGGCGATCTCGCGCGCCGTAATGCGGTGTCGGTTGAGCAGGCTCCGGAACTGGGAGTTGGTCAACTTTCTGTGTCGGCGAAACTGACGTCTTAGACTCCAAAGGCGTGGCAGAGCCGCTAGGGCGGCCCCATGAGCTTGCAACACTATTAGCACAAGCCGCAGGGCGCTCTCCCGTTGGCCGAACTCGCCGGCGAGCCCGCTGCCCCGAACTGCCGCTCTCCAGTGCGCCCAGTAACGCCGGAATACGTAGAAGGGCATCGCCGGCCACCGAGTCGCCGGGAAGAGCTTGAGCACCGTGAAGAGCCGGTTTCTTTCCACATAGAAAGCCTTGAGGCGCGAGGCTCGCCCGGCCGAGCCGGAGTAGTCATGGGCGACGACGGCCTGCGGTACGAGCAGGCACTTCCAGCCGGCGAGCTGAGCCCGCAGGCCGACGTCGGAATCCTCGCCGTAGAGGACATATTCGCCGTCGAAGCCGCCGATTTGCTCCAGCATAGAGCGGCGGTAGAGGGCCGCGCAGCCGCTGGGCATCAACGCGTCCTGGGCTGCGGGGTAGTCTTCGGGCGTACGCCCGCGGCCTAGCTGTTTGGCCGTCCCGTCGGGGTAGATGCCTAGGCCTGCCGAGTCGATGTCCCCGTTTTGGCCTTCAAGCAGGATCAGCGAGGCGCAGGCCCCCACCGTCGGGTCCGAATCCGCGGCGGCGACGAGGGCCGCCAGCCAACCTGGCTGGGGGTAGGCGTCGTCGTTTAGAGTGCAGATGTAGTCGGCGGTCGAGCCGGCGGCGCCCTGGTTGATCGCCTCTCCAAAGCCGACGTTCTGAGCGTTCTCAATCAAGCGGACGCGCGAGGATTGGGCCGCTTCGCTGGCGACTCCGCGGCCGCTGTTGTCGACGATGACAATCTCAAAGGAGGCGAGCGTCTGAGCCTCCAAGGCCTGGACGCACCGCCACAGGGAATCGCCCCCGTGCAGCGTGGGTATGACGACGCTCGCGCGCAAGACCGGATGGTAGCATTGACCTACCCGCGACCCTCTGGTAGCTTTGGAGGTTGGGCTCATTCTCACTGCCCCCGTCCCGGCTGCCCGCAGGCTTGGGATACGCTACCCAGAACGATAGGAAGAGTCTTACCTGGAGGACCTAGGATTGGCACGCACTGACAAGCATCTGTTTACCTCGGAATCGGTTTCCGAGGGGCACCCCGATAAGCTCGCTGACCGCATCTCGGATTCGATCCTGGATGCTGTCTTGGCGCAGGACCCGATGGGCCGCGTCGCTTGCGAAACCCTCGTCACGACAGGACTCTGCATGATTGCCGGCGAGATCACGTACCGCGACGACGTGAAGATTAATTTCACCGACATTGCGCGTAAGACGATTGAAGACACCGGATACACCAACGCCGCTTACGGCTACGATTTCAAGACCTGCGCGGTATTGAACGCGTTAGACCGCCAGTCCCCGGATATCGCCATGGGCGTGGACACCGGCGGCGCGGGCGACCAAGGCCTGATGTTCGGCTTCGCCTGCGACGAAACCGAAGAACTGATGCCGTTGCCGATCATGCTGGCGCACAAGCTGGTGGCTCAAGCCACGAAGATGCGCAAGTCTGGCGAAATGCCTTTCTTGCGTCCTGACAGCAAGTCTCAGGTGACGGTGGAATATGTGGACGGCAAGCCGGCCCGCATCGACGCCGTGGTGCTCTCTTCGCAACACGACGAGATGTCGCAGGAAGAGTTGCGCCAGGCCATTATGGCGAAAGTCATTCGTCCCATCGTCCCCGACGACATGGTCGACGACATGACCAAGTACCACATCAACCCGACCGGCAACTTCGTGATTGGCGGCCCTCACGGCGACGCCGGACTGACCGGCCGCAAGATCATTGTGGATACCTACGGCGGCATGGGCCGTCACGGCGGCGGCGCTTTCTCGGGCAAGGATCCGACGAAGGTAGACCGTTCAGCTTGCTACATGGCTCGTTATATCGCCAAGAACATTGTGGCCGCCGGTTTGGCCGAGCGCTGCGAAGTGCAACTGGCCTACGCCATCGGCGTGGCCGAGCCTGTCTCGGTGATGGTCGACTGCTTCGGCAGCGGCAAGGTCGCTGATACGCAGTTGTCGCAAATTGTACGCGACAACTTCATTCTGACTCCGGCCGGTATCATTGAGGCATTGAACCTGCGCCGGCCGATCTTCTACCAAACGGCAGCCTATGGCCACTTCGGCCGGACGGGCGACGCCTTCACCTGGGAGAAGACGGACAAGGCAGCCGCATTGGCGAAGGCCGCTGGCGTCTAAGTTGGGACGATAGGTAAGGGAGTCGAAGATATGGCGACGCATACCGCACCCTCTGATATTTCCACGGCAGTCGGAACGAAGCTTCCGTATAGGATTGCGGACATCTCTCTCGCAGAGTACGGGCGCAAGGAATTGCGGCTGGCCGAGCAGGAAATGCCCGGCTTGATGGAGCTTCGTAGACGCTACGCAGAATCCAAACCGCTAAAAGGCGCGAGGATCATGGGCAGCTTGCACATGACCATCCAGACCGGCGTTCTCATTGAGACGTTGGTGCAACTGGGCGCCGATGTCCGTTGGGTATCGTGCAATATCTTCTCTACCCAAGACCACGCCGCTGCGGCAATCGTCGTGGGTCCGGACGGGACGCCTGACGATCCCAAGGGCATTCCGGTTTTCGCCTGGAAGGGCGAGACGCTGGAAGAGTACTGGTGGTGCACGAACGAGGCCATCACTTGGCCGGACGGTTCCGGCCCGAACTTGATCGTCGACGACGGCGGTGATGCCACGTTGATGATCCACAAGGGTCGCGAGTACGAACTGGTCGGTGCTGTGCCGACGGCGAAAGACAGCGACTCAGAAGAGTGGACGGTCATCCTTCACTTGCTCACGCAGTTGCAGAAGGAGGATCCGAAGCGCTTTACGAAGATTGCCGCCGGCATGCGCGGCGTTTCGGAAGAGACCACGACAGGCGTTCTGCGGCTCAAGCAGTTGGCGGAGCGCGGCGATTTGCTGTTCCCGGCGATCAACGTCAACGACTCGGTCACCAAGAGCAAGTTCGACAATATTTACGGCTGCCGGCACTCGTTGCCGGACGGCATCATGCGCGCCTCCGATGTGATGATCGGCGGCAAGATGGTTGTGATTTGCGGCTACGGCGACGTCGGCAAGGGCTGTGCGCAGTCGATGAAAGGGCAGGGCGCCCGCGTGGTGATCGTCGAGATCGATCCGATCTGCGCCTTGCAGGCCGCCATGGAAGGCTACCAAGTCCGCACGTTGGACGAGATGATCGACAAGGGCGACATCTTCATCACCACGACCGGCAACTTCAACATCATCACCGCCGCTCACATGGCGAAGATGAAGGACAAGGCGATCGTCGGCAACATCGGCCACTTCGATAACGAAATCGACATGGCGGGTTTGAAGAAGTTCCCCGGCATCAAGCGGATCAACATCAAGCCGCAGTACGACGAGTGGGTCTTCCCGGACGGCCACAGTGTGATGGTGTTGGCCGAAGGCCGCTTGCTGAACTTGGGTTGCGCCACCGGCCACCCGAGCTTCGTCATGTCGGCGTCGTTCACCAACCAGGTCTTGGCCCAGTTGGAACTGCACCGCCACGCGTCGAAGTACGAGAAGAAGGTCTATACGCTGCCGAAGAAGCTCGACGAAGAAGTCGCGCGCTTGCACCTGGCGCACCTGGACGCGCACCTCAGTACGCTCACCGAAGAGCAGGCCGAGTACATCGGCGTCAGCGTCGAAGGGCCGTACAAACCGGATACGTATCGCTACTAGGGCGTGACGAATCGGATTAGAACACGAAGGCCGCCGGTTAACCCGGCGGCCTTTATTCGTTGGAGCTACTCGCTGCCTTCAATCCTGCTTCTGGATGCAGTAGAGGTGGTCCATGGTGCGGATGAAGATTTGGTTGTCGACGGCGACGGGGCTGGCTAGGGTATATTCGTTGAGTTTGTTGATGGCTAGGATTTCGAATTCCGGACCGGCTTTCATGACGACGGTGGCGCCGTCTTCGCTGGTGGCGTAGATCTTGCCGTCCGCCAGCAGCGGCGACGAGCTGTAGGTGCCGGGTTCGAGGCGCTGGCGCTCCCAGACTTGTTCGCCGGTCTTGGGGTCGAGGGCGACGGCGATGCCGCGGTCGTTGACGACGTAGATCAACTCGCCGTCGGTGGTCGGCGTGGGCACGTCGGCGCCGAGGTTGTTGGTCCACAGCTCTTTCTTGCCGGTGATGTCGCCGCTGGCCCCGCTCGGGTCGAAGCCGACGAAGGGCCGACCCTCGCGGCTGGTCGTGAAGACCTTGCCGTCGATGTGGATGGACGAGGCGATGGTGCGGTAGTCGCGGGCGGCCATGGGGTTGAAGCCGCCGAGGCGCCAGAGTTCCTTGCCGGTTTGGATGTCGTGTCCGGTGACGTAGTCGGCGCCGGACACGATGACCTGCAGCTTGCCGTCGACGGGCACGAGGATCGGCGTCGAGTAGCTGTCGGGAGACTCGTGCGGCGCGTCCGTGGGCCGCTCGACGTGCCAGATGGTCTTGCCGGTGGCGGCGTCGATGCTGTCGATGTAGGAGGGCTCATCGGTCTTCATGCCGTGCAGAACCTGCACGTAGAGGCGCCCGTTGTGCAGCTTGGGCGAAGAGGCGTAACCCCAATTGAGGCCAAACGGACCGTAGTCCTTCTGGAAGTCGCGCCGCCAGATCTGCTTGCCGGCGAAGTCGAACATGGTTAGAGTGCCGGTGCCGGTCATGACCCAGACATGCTTGCCGTCGGTGACGGGCGAGGGCGAGGCCATGTTCTGCTTGCGTTCGATGTGGTTGCCGTCGCCGGTCTCGCGGCTCCAGATGAGCGAGCCGTCTTTACGGCTGACGGCGTGCAGGTAGAGCTTGTCTTGGCTGGCTGTCGGCTGACGCGGGCCGCCCCGGCCGCGGCCTCCGCCGATGCCGCCGAACTGTACGGGATCGTTAAAACCTTCTTGCGCTGAGGTCACGAAGACGACGTCTTCCCAGATGATCGGTGTCGCCGCGCTCCAACTCGGGAGATTGACCTTCCAGACGACGTTTTCGGTCGTGCTCCAAGTCGTTGGCAGATTCTTAGCCGACGCGCTTGCGCCGTTGTGGTCGGGGCCTCGCCATTGGGGCCAGTTGGCTGACAGCGTTGCGGTCAGGACCGAGAGCGTGAGCAGTGCTAGGGCGGCAGTGTAGGGACGGCGCATGGTTGGAGAACCTCGCAGCAAGAGCTTACATCACAAGGCGCGGGCGGGTCCCGCAGAGTTACCCGCCGGGCGCCGGTTGGATGTGGCAGACTGGGCTGATGCCTGACGAAGCTTTTCATTTGGACCGGATCGCCTCGATCCGGGTCTTCGTGTTCGACCTCGAGGCGGCGAGGAAGTTTTACGAGGAAACGCTGGGTCTGGCGGGGCGCAGCGACGGGGAAGATTACTCTACCTTCACCTTGGGCGACGTCCGGCTGATCATGGAGCCGGTGGAGCCGACCTCGGACTACGCACTGCTGGTCGGCCGATTCACGGGCTTCTCGTTCGAGGTTGCCGACGTCTACGCGGCCTACGAGAATCTCAGGGAGCGCGGCGTGGTCTTTCTGGATCCGCCTGAACTTCAACCCTGGGGCGGCATACTCGCGCATTTTGAAGATCCGGACGAGAATATCCTGACGATCGTGCAAGAGCCTGCCGGATAGTCTTCGGTCTTGAAATCCGCGGAATTCCGGGACTCAAGCAGCCCTGCGCTATCCTGTCGGGTGTTTGCGGCTCAGGGCGCCCCGAAAAGGGCGGGCTCCGGAAATGTCGTCTGCTAGGACCTCAAACTTCCTCCGCGGTCGGAGGGTCTCGGCCCTCGCACAGCGTCTCAAGCGGTGGGAGAACCTTCCGCTCACTACTCAAGTCACGTTTATCTTCCTGGTCGCGATGGCGATGCGGCTCATCTACGCGATGGGGGTCCATTCGTGGGAAGACCACGGAATTGACGAAGTCATCCGGGTCGCGCGCTCCCTTGCCGAGGGTCGCGGCTACGAAAGCCCTTTTGCCGACGATGGAACGCCGTCCGCGTGCATCGCGCCGGGATATCCAACTGTACTTGGGGGCGTCTATGCGATTTTCGGATATGGGAATGCAGTCAGCGCGGGCGTCCAGCAGGGACTCACCATGCTCGTCGTCGCCGCACAGTTCTGTTTGCTGCCGTATCTGAGTCGCTTGCTTGGCTTAGGATCGATCCCAGGGTTTTGGGCCGGCTTTTTCGGGGCGCTGTGCCCCTTCTTCCTGTGGGTGGAAACCAGAGGCTGGTGGGAGGCGCCCTACGCGGCGCTGTTGCTCGTGTTGTGCGTGATCGGCATCATTCGGGCCGTCAAAGATCGGCCGGTCTCGCCTACCAGGTCAGTTGCGGGCGTCGGACTTCTGGTAGGCGTCTCTCTTCTTACGGCTCCCAACCTCGGGCCCTGTCTGGCGGTCGTGCTGTTGATCTGCTGCCTCTACTCGGGCGAAGCGAAATTGGGCGCCTTCGGGCGCGCCATAGCGATCGGGCTGATCGCGCTTGCGGCCGTAGCGCCTTGGACGTGGCGCAACTACGAGGTATTCGGTTCGTTTGTGCCGGTCAGAAGTCTCTTCGGTCTGGAATTTCGAATGAGCCACAATCCGATGGCTCATGCGGCGTTCTACGACAATCTGACGAACGGCGTTTACGACCAACTGCATCCTTCCCAGAACGCGGCGCAGCGCGACGAAATTTTGCGGCTTGGCGAAGTGGAATACGGCAGGAAGATGCTTAACGAAGCTCAGGATTGGATACAGCAGAGGCCCGACATCTTCATGCGGCTGACCCGTGCCCGGATCTACGGCTTTTGGTTTTACGAGATCAAACCGGTAAAGCGCCTTATCCGGATCGTCGTGGCGCCGTTTGTGCTGGCTGGTTTGTTCTTGATGCTGCGGCGCAGTGTGTTCGCCGTTATTGTTTTGGGGAGCTTGTTGTTCGTCTATCCGCTGCTTTACTACTTGATTCAAACCGACGCGAGATACTTCTATCCGATCTACTGGTGCACCCTGATGTGCCTAGGCTTTGGGATGGCGTGGCTCGTGGACGCCATGTCGGCGGCGTCTGCCGTGACCGGACAGGGCCCTTCTTCGCCGTCGCGCTAGGAACTGGTCCGCTGACCTCTCTATACTAGGGGCGTCTCGGCGACTGCCGGGCCCTGGAGAGAGTGATGGATGTGAATCGCCGACAACTCATGAAGACCGCCGCCGGCGCCGGCGCGGCCGCGTTGCTCACACGATGCGGAGGGGGGGAACCCGCCGCATCGCCGAGGCCGAACATCTTGGTCGTGATGACAGACGATCAGACGTTCGATCAGATGAGCTGTGCGGGCCATAAGATTCTGAAGACACCCAACATGGACCGCATTGCCAACGAAGGCGTGCGCTTCACGAACAGTTTCTGCACGAACTCTCTGTGCGCGCCTGGCCGCGCAGCCGTGCTTACCGGCACATACTCGCACGTTAACGGCATCCTAGGGAACTCCGAAGTCGGCAATGAGGTCGAGAAGATTTCGACTTCCGTCCCCACCTACCCGCAGTTGCTGCAACAGGCGGGCTACCGCACGGGGATGATGGGCAAGTGGCACCTGAGCACGGACCCGGTGGGCTTCGACGAATGGAAGATTCTGCCGGGGCAGGGCGTTTACTTCGATCCGGAATTCATCATCAACGGCGAAAGACAAACGGTTCCCGGCTACGTCACCGACATCACCACCGACTTCGCGCTCGATTTCTTGAAAGAGGACCGCGGCGACAAACCGTTTTGCTTGGTGTACCAACACAAGGCGCCGCACCGTCCGTTTACTCCGGCGCCACGCCATGCGCACCTCTACGACGACATCGAGTGGCCTCATCCCGAGACCTACGACGACGACTATGCCACCCGCGACGTCGCGGCGCGCGCCGAGGACATGCGCTTCGACGTCAGCCTCAAGCCGGACTACGACGATATCCCCAAGGGGTTGAGCCCGAAAGAAGAGAAAGACTGGATCTTCCAGCGCTTCGTGAAGGATCATCACCGGACGTTAGTCACGGTTGATGAGGGCTTAGGCCGCATTCTCGATTACCTCGACGACAATGGGCTCGCCGACGACACGTTGGTGATCTACACCAGCGACAACGGATTTTACTTGGGCGATCACGGTTGGTACGACAAGCGGTTCATGTACGAGCCGTCGCTGCGTGTGCCGATTTTGCTGCGCTACCCGCGCATGGTGAAGGCGGGACAAGTCGATCCGCATTTTGTGCAGCACCAAGACATCGCGCCGACGATCTTGGACTTCGCCGGCATCGCCATTCCCGAGGTGGTGCAGGGGCGCAGCATGCGTCTGTTGGCAGGAGGGACGCCGCCGGACGACTGGCGCGAGTCGATGTTTTACTCGTATCACGAGGATTCGTGGTCGCGGAGTTTGTTGCCGGGCTTCAATCCGGGCCGCTACGGAACGCCGCATCGCGTCACGCCGCACCGGGGCGTTCGGACAGAGCGCTATAAGCTGATCGAGTATTACAAGGAAGGGGACTACTGGGAGTTGTTCGACTTGCAGGAAGATCCGAACGAGTTGAGGAACATCTACAAGGAGCCGATTCGGCGTTTGTGGTTGAGGATCTGACGACGCAGTTGCGGGCCTTGCAGGAGCAGTATGGGGCGACGGATGAGGTGACTTCGCAGCCGGTAGCGGGTTAGCTAGCGCCACTGCTGCTGGGTGGAGCAGTGCAGGGTACCGAAGCCCCAGACGTAGTCGACGGCGGGGATGGGGATGACGTCGCGTTTGGGGAAGGCGGCGGCTAGGGCGTTGAGAGCGTGGCGGTCGTTGGGGTCGTTGAAGATCGGGACCAGGACGGCGCTGTTGCCGATGTAGAAGTTGGCGTAGCTGGCGGGCAGGCGGACGCCGCGGAAGACGAGCGGGCGGGGCATGGGCAACTCGATGATGTCGAAGGGTTTGCCGTGCTGGCTGCGGAGCTCGGAGAGGCGTTTGCGGCTCGCTTTGAGGATGGGGTAGTTGTCGTCCTTGCGGTTCGTCTCAACGATTGTGGCGATCACGGCGGGGCCGACGAAGCGGGCTAGGTCGTCGACGTGTCCGTGGGTGTCGTCGCCGACGATGCCGTGGGGCAGCCAGAGCGTCTGATCGACGCCCAGGAATTGCCGAAAGATTCCTTCGTAGTCGTCGCGAGTGAAGCCCGGGTTGCGTTGCTGCACTTCGCTTAGCAGGCACTCTTCGGTCGTCATCAGACAGCCTCGTCCGTTGGAGTCGATGGCGCCGCCTTCGAGGACGATGCGGCGACTCTTCCAGGTGGCTTCGACGGCGGGGCAATCGGCGACGCCTGCGATGCGTGCGGCGACCTTTGCGTCGCGCTTCCAGTTGTCGTACTTGGCCCAGGCGTTGAACTGCCAGCAGACGGCTTCGAGCTGATCGCCGCGTTTGACGAAGGTGGGGCCGGAGTCGCGGGTCCAGGAGCGGTCGGTTTCGCACAGGTGCAGGCCGACTTGGTTGAGGTCGACCTGGGCGTCGACGAGCATCTTCTCGACGCGGCGCTGGAGGGCGGCGTCTTTGACGAGAATTTCGACGCGCTCACCGGCAGAGAGATGGCGGACGATCTCGACGTAGACCCAGTGCATGGCGGCGAATTTGCCGGGCCAGTCTTTGGGGTTGTGGGGCCAGGCGAGCCAGGTGGCTTGATGCGGCTCCCACTCGCCGGGCATGCGGACTTTCTTGGGCATGACTAGGTCGAGTAGACCTTGCGGCTGTAAGCCTTGAGGTTATCGAGCAGCATGTCGGGGATGCGCATGCCGCCCAGGGGCACGCCTCCGGGTGTGGGGCCATGGAAGTCGCTGCCGCCGGTGACGCCTAGGCCGAGCTTCTGAGCGGCGGCGCGGTAGGATTCGGCCTCAATGGGTTCGTGGTCGCGGTGATAGCACTCGATGGCCAACATTCCTTGTCCGGCGATCTCGTGGAACAGCGCTTCCGGTTCTTCTCCAGACGCGCGGATGAAGCGTGCGGGATGAGCCCAGGAGGAGATGCCGCCGCTTTCGCGGATCCACTTCAACACCGTGCCGAGCGACAACTCTTCGCGGGGCACAAAGCCAGGCGCCCGCTCATCGAGAAACATCTCGAAGGCGCTGCGGAAATCGCTGCAGTAGCCTTTCTGGATGAGGACGCGGGCGAAATGGGGCCGACCGGTTTGGTGTTTGCCGAGGGCGCGCACTTCTTCAATGGTGATATCGACGCCGATTGATTGCAGCTTCTTCACAAGCCGCAGGTTGCGGTCAACTCGCTGGGCCTTTAATTGGTCGAGCCGGCGCCCGAAAAGCTCGTCGGGAGGCGCCTCAAGAAAGTAACCCAAGATGTGGACGGAGCGGTTGCGGTACTTGGCGGCGAGCTCGACGCCGTGGATCAGTTCAATGCCCTGTTGGCGGGCGTAGTCGCCGATTTCTTCGCAGGCCTCAATGGTGTCGTGGTCGCTGATGCCGAGGGCGCTCAGGCGAACTTCTTTGGCCAGGTCGACCAACTCAGACGGAGTGAGAACCCCGTCTGAGCGGTCGGTATGGCTGTGGAGATCGACCATGCAGAACTAAGGCGTAATCAGCCCAAGTTCCACCAGTCTAGCCCAAACGATTTCCGCACTTTCTTCCGGAGTTTGTTTTGCGGAGTCGAAGACGATTTCCGCATTCTCGGGAGCCTCATACGGATCGTCGATACCGGTGAAGCCTTTGATTTCGCCGGCGAGGGCTTTCTTGTAAAGACCCTTCGGATCGCGCTCAATCAAGGTGTCGAGATCGCAGTCGGCATAGGCCTCAACGAAGTCGTCGATCGTCGAGCGGACCTCGTCGCGAATCGCCTTGTAAGGGGAAATCGCGGCGGACATGGCGATCACGCCGTTGCGTGACAGCAGGCCGCAAACGAAGCCGATACGACGAATGTTGATGTCGCGGTCTTCCTTGCTAAAGCCGAGTCCCTTGGAGAGGTTGGTGCGAACGACGTCGCCGTCGAGAATCTCGACCTTGGCGCCGCCTTCTTTGAGTTTTTTCTCCAGAATGTTGGCGACGGTCGACTTGCCTGAGCCAGACAGACCAGTGAACCAGAGCGTAAAACCTTTGTGTTCCATAGTTACCTTCTTACGTCGATCTCTAAAACCTGCGACAGATCCTTTCCGCTAAGCTGAGCCGCGTCAGGCGGCCGCCGGAACTGAGACGAAAAGGGGAATCAGCGAGCCCGGGGGGCTGCCGGCAGGACCTCTTCTAAAAGCACATCAAACGAGCTGCGCACGCTGCCGTCAGGCGAGATATGAATCCCGCATTCCTTGTCGGCGTCGTCTTCCCACCACCAACGGCCCGCGCGCGGGCTCTCACCTGGCTTCGTCGGCCGCGTGCAGGGCGCGCAGCCGATGCTGGGATAACCCTGGTCGTAGAGTTTGTGCATGGGGACATCATTTCTCTTGATGTAATCCCACACTTCGTCGTCTGACCAGTGTGCCAGCGGGGAGACTTTGACGATGCCGCCGTGATCGTGATCCAGCGATACCGTGTCGGTCGACTCGCGAATCGCACCTTGGGATCTTCGCAAACCGACGACCCAAGCATCTAGCGTAGCCAATTTGCGATTCAGCGGGCGCACCTTGCGAATTTCGCAGCAAAGCCGCCGCCGGCTGACGTCGTCGTAGAACAGGTTCGGCCCGTAAAGCGACGTCATGCGGCCCAGCTCGCCGCCATCGGGATGCAATAGCTCGATCTGAATGCCGTAGCGGCGGCGTACCTGTTCGATAAGTTCGTAAGTTTCCGAGTGCAGCCGGCCCGTATCGAGCGAGAATACCCTGACGTTGCCGCCGGTGATGCAGGCGGCCATATCGAGGATCACCATGCCCGTCGCTTGGAAGCTGGTGGTGATCGCGATCTTGTCGCGGAATTCCGCCAGCCCCCAGCGCAGGATTTCCTCGGCCGGGGCGTCTTGCCGAGGCCAGCTGAACAACGAGCCGTTTGCGGCGCTCATCGAAAAAAGGCGGGCGCGGAGGCCCGCCGTCCTCTCTTAGCTGCGGTTCTTCTTCTCGGCTTCCACGAGGATCGCGGCGACCTCGGGACGCGTAAACTCGACCGGCGGATACTCGCCGGCAAGCAACATCTCGCGGACTTTGGTTCCGCTGAGGTGCACGTGATTCTCGGGGCCGTGCGCGCAGGTCTTTTTCGAAGCCATGCCGCCGCACTTCTTGCAGTAGTGCACGAAGTCAAACAGGATGGGTTCGATTCCCAGTTCGCCCGGCTTGAACTCGTCGAAGATGTGGTGCGCGTCAAACGAACCGTAGTAGTTGCCGACGCCGGCGTGGTCGCGGCCGACGATGAAGTGGGTGACGCCGTAGTTCTTACGAACCTGCGCGTGGAATACCGCTTCACGCGGACCGGCATAACGCATCCAGGCGGGGAAGCCGGCCAGGACAGTGTGCGCGGGGTTGTAATAGTTGTCGACCAGCACCTTGTAGCAAGCCAGACGTACATCGGCGCCCGTATCGCCGGCCTTGGTCTCGCCCAGCAGCGGGTGGATGATTAAGCCGTCGGCGGTCTCCAACGCAATCTTCGTGCAGAACTCATGCGCGCGGTGAATCGGGTTGCGCGTTTGGAAGGCTACGATCTTCTTCCAGCCCTTCTCGGCGATCTCCGCCTTCACGGCCGTCGGTGAAATCGCTAGGTCGCCCTCGATTTCCAGTTCCCAATCAGGGAATACGTCCACCTTGCCTGCCACCGAGTGCGTGCCGGCATCGCGCAGCCACTCCACGCCGGGGTGCGCTTCGTCTTCGGTGCGGAAAATGTTCTTGTTGAACTGCGGCTTGTTGATCTCAAAGATCTCTTCGATGTCGATCACGCCGCAGGGCTTGTCGCCGTCCATAAGGATGGCTTTCTTGGCTCCTTTCAGTTCCGCTGCTTTCTCGGCGCTGACGGGGAAGATGATCGGGATGCTCCAGGCCTCACCCGTCGTCAGGTGCATCGTCTCGGCGGAGCTAGCGGTGTCCTTGGCGTTCATGAAGCCGGTGACGGGCAGATAGCCGTCCTCGGACAACAAGTACAGATCGCTGCGGTTGCGGAAGGTGGTATCGATGCGAGGAAGGTCCTGGGCGAGCAACGCGCTCGCGTCAGCGGAAGAGATAGCCATGTCGTGTAAGCCCCTATTGTCTATCGACTTAGTAGAGATTAAATTCTAGCACAGCAGCCGATTGGCTGTCAGGTTAGGCGCCCTCGGCGGCGGTCGCCAGTTCATCGGCCTCATCCTTAGGCTCGGAGTCGGCGATCTCCGGTTCTTGCTCGGAGGCGAGAGTCGGTTCAAAGCTCGCCTCTAAGAATACCGGGAAGTGGTCGGAACCGATGTCGGGTCCGCGGCCGAAATCGATGAGTCGGAACTCCGGCGAAAGGAAGACGTGATCCAGGGGGAATCGCAACAGCGAGAAGTTCACCGGAAAAGTCGGCAAGGGTCCGCGGCCAATGCGCGGATCAAGGAGTCCGCTGACGCTGCAAAAAAGCCGGGCGGTGCGGGACCAGGCGACGTCGTTGATATCGCCGGCGACGATGCAGGGCAGGACGTCTTGGGTCAGTTCGTGCCCCAGGGCCGTCAATTCCGCATCGCGATCGGTCGACCTCTGCGCGTACTTGGTAACGGGCGGCGGATGCAGCCCGTGGATGCGGAAGAGGTCTCCATTCTTTAGACGAACGCCGGTATGAATAGACGGCGACTCGTCGCCGGAGATGAAGCGGACGTGAGGCTGGACCAGTTCCAGCTTGGAATAGAGGGCCATGCCGTACGTGTCATCGCGGGGATTCAATACGGAATGCGGATAGTCGACGAGTTCGCGCGTAAGCTGCTCCACCCACCAGTCATCGCACTCCAATAGGAGAACCAGGTCGGGTTCTTGAGCGTCGATGAAATCCGCTAAAGCCGCGACGTCGCGATTCTCCATCTGCACGTTGGAGACGACCATGGCGATGACGGGCGCGGAAGCATCCGTGGCTTTGTGGACTTCTTTGGGCCAGAGCGGAGTGAAGGGAAGGATTCGCCACAACTGCAAGGCCAAGGCGAAGGCGAGGGCCGCACCAAAGGCGGCGCCAGGTCGTGAATTTCTGGACGAGCCGCCGCCGGCCAGCCAAAGCGCCATGGCGACGAAGCCCAATGCTGTGACGGGAATGCGAGGGAAGTCGCAGACGCGGACCCACCAACGCGGAAAGCGCAGAGTCGATAGGATCGTCGTCGCGATAACAAATCCGCCAAGGATGTACGCAACGGCCATATCGACTCCGCGCCTCTTGCAGAGCGTCAGGTTCTAGAGAAAGCTACTCGGCGGCTTTTGCTGCGGCCAATGCGGCATCGTAGTTCGGGTGCTCGCTCATCTCGGGAACATACTCGGCGTAGGTGATGTTGTTCTCCGGGTCGAGCACAAACACGGCGCGCGAGTGAATGAGCAAAGGATCGATCATCACTCCCCACGCTGCGCCGAACGAACCGTCGCGATAGTCCGAAAGCGTCAGCACGTTCTCCACGCCGGCGGCGGCGCACCAGCGCTTCTGAGCGAAGGGCAGATCGCGGCTGATGGCGAGTACTTTGACCTTGCCGTCCTTGACGGCCTCTTCGTTAAAGCGGCGCGTCTGGGCATCGCAAACCGGCGTGTCGAGCGACGGCAATACGTTGACGATGCGCACGGAGCCGGCCGTTTCGGCCAGAGTTACGGGCTTCATGTCGACGCCTGTGAGAGTGAAATCGGGGGCTTTCTGCCCGGCCGCAAGAGCATCGCCCTGCAAGGGCATCGGGTTGCCGCGAAGTGTCGTGTTTCGATCTGCCATGGAATAATCTCCCGCCTATGCTGCTGCAAGGCCTAAGACCGCAAAGCTAGCAGCCGGTCCGGTCTGTAGTCAATCTTAGCGGCGCTTAGCCCGGCTGTTAGACTGGTGACTCATGGCCGACGTTCGGGATATTACGCTGGGCAGCGATGCGCCGGCTGAGCTTGCCGACCTAGCTGGCCGAGTATCGGAACTCAAAGCGTCTGCAGGGCTGCGCCGGTGTTTCCGTTTCTTCGAGAACTCTAAGAAGTGGATTGACGAACGACACCTCGAAATCTGCCGCGTGCCCTCGCTTACTTTTCGCGAACAGCAGCGGGCTGAGTTTATCGCTGACATCTGGCGTGAACTGGGACTCCGGCCGAGTTTCGACGAGGCGGGCAATCTGGTCGCATCGATTGTCTACTCGCGGGACCTGCCTTTCGTAGCCGTTTCAGCGCATCTGGATACGACGCTCGCGCCGCGAACGCCTTCGGAAATTCGCTGTGGTCCCGACGGCACGCTCTATGGCCCGGGCGTCACCGACAACGGCGTCGGATTGGCAGCTCTTGTGGCGCTAGCGCGTGCGTTGCGAGAAGGGCCGCTGGTGCCGGCGCCCCGGCGGAACATTCTGCTTGTCGCGAACGTCGCCGAAGAAGGCGAAGGCAATTTGCAAGGGATGAAATACCTGTGCCTGCATTCGCCGTTTGCCCCAAGTATTCGCGAATATTTGATTCTCGATGGCGCCTCACTGGGCCATATTACTTCCGAAGCTCTCGGCAGCCGCCGCTTCGAGCTGATTATCGAGGGCCGCGGCGGCCATAGCTGGAACGACTTCGGCATCGCCAATCCGGTCCACGCCATGGCGCGCACCTGCTCGCTGCTGTCGGATATCGAACTGCCGTCTGCGCCGAAGGCGACGCTGACAGTAGCTACGATCGATGGAGGGGCGGGGGTGAATTCGATCGCCTCCACGGCGAGTGCCAAGGTCGACATCCGCTCTTCCAGCGCCGAGGCCATTGATGTGGTCGTCGGCCAGATGGAGGCTGCAGTCAAACAGGCGGTCGATGAAGAAAATCGACGGTCGACCGAGCGGCTCACCGCGTACCGCATCCGGGAGATTGGCCACCGTCCAGCGGCGCCCGCAAACTCCGACAATCCGCTGGTCGACTATCTAAAGGCGATCGATCGCAATCTGCGGATCCGTTCGCGGATCGACTGCGCCTCTACCGACGCCAACGTGCCGCTGGCCGCGGGACTGCCGGCGGTCGCCATTGGAGCGGGCGGCAAAGGCGGCGATGCGCATGCGCCGTCCGAGTGGTACCGCCCCGAGGGACGCGCTCTGGGCCTGCAGCGCATCGCCCTGACTCTGGCCTTATTACAGTCGTCCTTATAAAA
Source organism: uncultured Acidobacteriota bacterium (assembly GCA_963805925.1). GTDB lineage: Bacteria > Acidobacteriota > Terriglobia > Bryobacterales > UBA6623 > CAMPKL01. Next base: position 66,475 of record CAWDWB010000004.1, on the reverse strand, counting down.
CCGGAACGGTCGAATTTAGCAGGTCTATAATGAGTCGAACCGCCTACCCCGTGGGCGCGGCGAGTCCCAAATCATGCATGCTGCCGAACCGAATCGCGGAACACATCGAAAGTCTTGGATGCCGCTGCTACTGATCGCGGCGACGCTAGTCGTCGGGATTATGATCGGCACGCTGGTTCCGAATGATGTAGGCGCTGACGAGCAGGTCGCCGCGCCGGACGCCACGCCGCTCATATTGCCGGCGATCGAGCCCACCGAGAATCAGTTCGCGCCCATCGTTCGCGCCGTGCGTCCCGCTGTCGTCAATATCAAGGTCGAGGTCACCGATGAACCGGAAACCGCCGAGGGCGGCGCAGAAGCTGAGCCCGGAATGGAGGACTTCTTCCGGCGCTTTTTCGGCGGCCAGATCCCCGAAGGCATGGATCCGCGTCAGCCGCGCCGCCGTCCGGGCGAAGGTTCCGGTTTTGTCGTCGACGCCAAGGGCTACATCATGACCAATCGGCACGTAGTGGCCGATGCCGACCGCGTTCAGGTTCGCTTTGCCGACGAAGAAGAGTTCATTGAGGCCAAGGTGATTGGCGTTGACGAAGAGACAGATTTGGCCGTCGTGAAGGTCGACGTCGGCGACAGACATTTGCCGATCGCGCATCTGGGTAACTCCGACGGCGTTTCCGTCGGCGACTGGGCGATCGCCATTGGTTCGCCGTTTGGGTTCCGCGAATCGGTGACGGTCGGCATCATCAGCGCGGAGTCGCGCGAGGTCGACGGCGCGTCGCGCGCCTTCCAGAAGTTCTTCCAGACCGACGCGGCCATTAATCCCGGCAATTCCGGCGGGCCGCTGGTCAATACGCGCGGCGAAGTAATCGGCATCAATACCGCGATCGTGTCGCGCACTGGGGCCTATCAGGGCCTTGGCTTTGCACTGCCCTCAAATGTCGCCGTAGGCGTTTACAACCAGATCATCAAGTTGGGACGAGTGGCGCGCGGATCAATCGGCATCAGCTTCCGCGATGGCCCGAGCCAGGCTCCGTTGCTGAGGCGCTACGGCGCGGAGAACGGCGGTGTCTTCGTCAATCAGGTGACGCCGGACTGGCCGGCTGATAAGGCCGGTATTCGTATTGAGGACATTATCGTTGAAGTCGACGGCACGCCCGTCCCTGACGGCGACGCTCTGATTCACGTCGTTTCCACGAAGTCTGTCGGTTCCACGGTGCCGGTCAAACTGCTGCGCGACGGTAAGGTAATGACCGTCAACGTCGAGATCGCCGACCGCGAAGAATTACTGCGCGCCGCTAACGGCGCCCTAGAAAGCGAGCGCGAAGAGGCGGCGCCCAAGGCTGCGGTGACCGGAGCTGGGCCGACCTTCGAAAATCTCACCGACGAAAAGCGCAAGGAACTGAATTTCGACGAAGTGGACGGCATTCTCGTAACGAAAGTCGCCGCCGCATCCTTCGCCGAGGATGTCGGGCTCGGCGAGAATGACATCATCGTCACCGTCAACCGCCGGCCGGTTTCCACGGCGAAAGCGCTGACCGAGTTCTGGCAAAAGCTCAAGCCTGGCGAAGACGTGGCTCTCAAAGTGATGAGGCAGGGGCGCGGAGACAAATGGACTGCGGTCTATCTCGCGGGCGTCGTTCCGGCGAGCGCTAAGTAGTAGCGCCAATTAAATCTGCGAATCGTGCAACGGCTTGAGCCGTTCGAATTTGGGCTGCTCGTCGACTTGACCGTGGCAGACGATACACGACTGCGCACCGGCGGCGGCCACGTCCGAAACGATGACGTAGCTCAGGCCCTTGTCGACCCAACTGATCAGCTTGAGCCCGTCTACTGAGTGGAAGTGAAAATCGAGACCTGCGGAGCGGTAGAGTTCACCGCCATTCGACTCTCTCCCCTCCGCTGAGGCGACTAATAGGGAAACCGGCCGGTCGTTCATGGTGTAGGAAAGAAACGCCACGTCGTCTCCGCCGTCGCGCAACAGGCGAGCGCCCACCAAACGGTAGGTCTTTTCGGCAGGGAGGGCGCTGGGGTATGCGGGAACCTGCAAATGAAACGGCAGATTTTGATCAAGCCACGCCGATAATACTGCTGGATCGTCGGAAGAAACGTCTAGCCCGAGTCCGCCGCGGGAGTAGCGCAGATGCGACTCGGCAGCATAGCGGCGGAAAGACTCCCCGCCCGACGTCAACGCTCCAGTGAACCACGCCGCGGCGCCGCCGCCCAGGATCGTCAAGGCCACTCCCGCCGCCAATAGCTGCAAATTCCAAACGCGGCGAGTGCCGGCTTGTGACACCAGTTGTTCAGCTCGGGCCGCCGATTGAGGAGATGTGCCGTAGGCCCTGGTCGAGCCGCGTACGACGTCAACGACTTCTTGCCAGCGCCGGTGCTCGTCGCGGCAGCCGTCGCAGTCGAGCAAGTGCGACTCGAACTGGGCCACCTGGAGAGCAGGCATCTCGTTGTCGAGATAGCAATGAATCAGGCTGCGTGCTTGTTCGCAGTTCATCGCTGGCTGACGCTCCTTGCCTTGTCGGCGCCGACCATGTTTTCGAGAATCGACCGCAGGCGAGCGCGCGCACGCGCCAGGCGGCTCATCACCGTGCCCGGCGCACAGTGGAGCAACTCGCCGATCTGCTCATAGCTCAGGCCTTCCATATCTCGCAGCACAATAATTTCGCGGTGAGGCACTGTCAGGGAATCGAGCGCTGTACGTATCTCAACCTGCAGGGCGCGCGTCAACAGAACCGCTTCCGGGGAAGGTCGTTGGTCATCCGGGAGCAACTCGTCGGCCATGTCGGCGATTTCTTCCCGGCCGCGGACCCTTAACTCATTTTTCCAGACATTCCGGAGAATCACGAACATCCAGCGCCGGACGTATTCTGACTCATCGGGCGACGGTTGCTGTTTGGCGGACAGCGCCCGCTGATAGCACTCCTGAACCAGTTCCTCCGCCTCCGCCGGATCGCGCGTCAAGGCGCGCGCATAGCGAAACAAGGAGTCGTGGCAGGCAAGCATCGCCCGTTGCATCTCGCTCAGCCCTTTCGTCTCCCGCCAAGACAACACGACAACCCCCGGAAAATTCCCTGACCAGGAAATAATTTAGCCCTCCGCGTGTTGGAACCACAAATGAGGGAATCGCGGAACTAGCCCGTGTGCTGAAACCTCAAGGCTTGGCGGAGCGTAATGCTCTTGCCGCGCTGTGCTGTTTCTGGTTCGCTACTTGGTCGTCATTGCCGCAATCGCCGCCGCCTCCGGTTGTGCGTCGCAATCGGCAGTGTATCGACTTGTGACGACGGCCGAGGGCTCGGTCTTGGTCCCACCAGGGGTGAAGAACGCGAGCGTGACGGCGCGGAAGGTAAGGCTCAAAAATCTGCCGCGAGGCGAGTGCCCTCCGACCGCGCAGGGCGTCGCGTTACGGCGGCGCAAGACGCGTTTAAGGCTGAGGGTGACGCAGAACTCATTGCGCATGAGGCCGAATGGCTGGTTGCTCGGGTGGGCGGGCGATCTCGAAGGCAGCGGATGTTTACCGCCCGGCCAGGGATTGGCGGCGGCCCGTTTGGTTGCCCAGGCATTGCCGTCGGGCAAGGGCCGCGAATATGCACTACTGAACTCGCCTACGCGAACGACCGGACGCTCGGATCTGTTGCCCTGGATCAAGCTGCGCGTGACGACGCCGATCTTCCGCGAAGGCGCCCCCGCTGACGCCAAGTTCATCACCGATGACCACGGGGTTGTCGAAGAGGCTCCGGGGGAGCTGTCGATCACCCTCAAGGCTTCTGACGATTTTGTGGGCTACGAGTTCGCCTGGTATGCACTCCGCCCGAGACTGGACGGCGGCGCGCGGCTGGAACTGGAATTCAGCGAGACGCACATTGGGGAGGAGACGACACGGACCCAGACCAGTCGCCAGCACCTTGAGTTTGGAGGCGACGCGCGCTACTTCCGAATACTGGTACTGACGCGCATCTCCGACAGCGATCACGATACCGCCCTGTTGGCTGGGTCGACTTTGGCCGAACTGGAAGAGCGAACGAAGGCGGTCGAGGGCGATCCGGCTCGCTGCGAACGGATGGCTGGGTGTGTCTCAATTGACACACGTGTCGCCTTGCTGCCGTTTGTGAGTGTCCAGGCGAACGGTAAAGAGGTCTTGGCGCAACCAGGGGCAACCGTTGGAGATGCATTGCGCGAAGCGGGCGAAACCGACTTGGACGCGATTACAGCCTCTCTGAGAGTCTCGCGGGACTATGCCGGGCGGTTGACTCCAATTGAGGCCGAAGTGGGCCGTAGCGAGCTCCTGGAGCTTACTTTGTTGGGTGGGGAATCCATTTCGTGGCAAACAAAATCGAAACAGTAGGCCAGGGAATCTGTACAGAATAGTCGTAGGGTGGATGACCGAGGGGTAATAGGGGCTTGAATCGACCTAAAATCTGTACAATAAGTGTATTTCTATTGTACGTTGTCTAGAAATCAGCCGGGCCGGGTTTAGGTAGAGGTCGGAGCCGGATCACCGGACGCTAACGACTAAAAAACTGTACAAGCGAGCGGTCCACGGCGGTCCGAAGGTAAGCTGTCCGCTCACGCTCTTGCGTGGAGTCGAGGGGAGACCGCCGCCCAGGCCCGGCCGGGCGGCGGTCTATTTTGTTCCGCCTGACTCCTGACAGCATGGTGCGGGTCCGGTATCATAGCGCCGTGCCCGGATGCCACGACGCGCTGGTCGTCATGGGCCCCAATTAGTTATGTCTACTCAGAGTCGTAGAGAATTCATGAAAACGGCTGCGGCCGCAGGAGCGCTTGCCGCTGCCGGCTGCAGCGAGACGGCGGTCGATACGCGGCCGAACATCGTGCTGATCATGGCTGATGACATGGGCTTTGCCGACATCGGCTGCTACGGCGGCGAGGTCCAGACGCCGGTCATCAATTCGCTGGCGGAGGAAGGGCTGCGGTTTAGGCAGTTCTACAACACGGCGCGCTGTTGCCCGACGAGGGCCTCGCTGATGACGGGGCTCTATCCGCATCAGGCGGGCATTGGACACATGATGACGCCTTACTTTAAGAACGGCGAGCTAATCCCCTCATATCAAGGAGAGTTGCGAGATAGTTGCGTGACGATTGCGGAGGCGATGAAGCCGGCGGGCTACACGACTTTGATGTCGGGAAAGTGGCATGTGGTTCCGGCGGAAGGTTCGGAGCCGACGCGGCCGGTTGTGGGCAAGAAGAACTGGCCGCGGCAGCGAGGGTTCGATCGATTCTTCGGCACGATCCACGGGGCGGGTAGCTACTACAATCCGCCGAGTCTAACGTTGGATAACGAGCCAATCGAGCCGGACAGCGACGACTTCTATTACACGACCGAGATCGGCAAGCACGCCGAGCACTTTATCGACGAGGCGCCGCGCGAGAAGCCCTTCTTTCTCTACATGCCGTTCACGTCGCCGCACTGGCCGCTGCATGCGCTGGACGAAGACGTCGCGAAATACACGGGCCGCTATGACGCTGGCTGGGACGAGCTGCGGCGCGAGCGGCGCGAGCGCATGACTGGGATGGGCGTGATTCGCGAAGAGTGGGAGATCACCGATCGCGATCCGAGCGTGCCGGCCTGGGAAGAGGCGCCGAACAAGGAGTGGGAGTCGCGCCGGATGGAGGTCTACGCGGCGCAGATCTCGGCGATGGACCGAGCGATCGGGGGCGTCGTCGCGAAGCTCAAGGAAATTGGCGCCTTCGACAACACGCTGATTTTGTTCTTAGCGGATAACGGCGGTTGCGCGGAGATCCTCCGCCCGCAGTCGAAAGGCCTGCACATCCCCAGCGTCACGCTGGACGGTCGGCCGGTGAAGGTGGGCAACGATCCTGCGGAGATGCCGGGACAGGACGATGATTACCAATCGTATGGGCCGCCGTGGGCGAATGCTTCGAACACACCGTTCCGGCTGTATAAGCATTGGGTGCATGAAGGCGGCATCTCGTCGCCGTTGATTGTGCACTGGCCCAAGGGGTTGGAAACTCCCGGCGAGTGGACGGATGAGCCTTCGCACTTGATCGACATCATGGCGACTTGCGTTGACGTTGGCGGAGCGACGTATCCGGCGGAGCGGCAAGGAACGGCGGTGACTCCTGCAGAAGGGCGGTCGCTGAAGGCGCATTTCCACGGGGAGACGCCTGTACCTGATCGAACGATCTATTGGGAGCACGAAGGGAACCGAGCGGTGCGGCACGGCAAGTGGAAGATCGTTTCGAAGTGGAGCGAGCCGGAGTCAGGACGCTGGGAACTTTACGACATGGAAGCTGACCGCACGGAGATGCATGATCTGGCGGGCGAACAGCCGGAGAGGGTTGAAGAGATGGCTGCCGCTTGGCAGGTTTGGGCGGATCGAGTTGGCGTTGTGGAATGGCGGAGTTGGGACAAGGTGGGACAAGAAAGAGTCTGATGTTGTATCAGCTTGACGGTAAAAGGCCGATGATTTGATCCATTTGGCGCCAGGAAGGAGCGATTTGGCTTCTATTTTGTTGTGTTTGTCTCGTGTTGTAGATCGGGCCTAAGTACCTGAACACACGAGTGGCGCGATCACACGCGGCTGCGTGCTTGGACATTTCAGGACCAACCGCTTGCTCAGCTGGTGGGTTGTGTTGGGCTTGAAACATCATGAAAACGGGAACGGCCCACTCGAAAGAGCGGGCCGTTCTGTTTTCGGGCTAGCAGGCGGTGGAAGCGAAGCCAGGCCGCGCGGTTGACCTGTTGTTAGGAGTTGACGGTAACTAGTAATTCGATGATACTAGAAATACAGGTATGAGGTCCAAGTATGTACATACAAGCGGACGCTGAACAAGCGACCCGCTTTGCCGGTGTGTTTTGGGTAATGACGCGCACCTTTTCCATGAATGTGATCTCAACTCTCAAAGGAGTCTCAGAATGAAAACGATCCAAGTATTTGACCCGGCGCTCTGCTGCAGCACAGGCATCTGCGGTGTCGATGTTGATCAGGCTTTGGTCAGCTTCTCGGCGGATGCAGCCTGGGCCAAACAGAATGGAGCGCAGATCGAGCGATTCAATCTGAGCCAACAACCGATGGCCTTTGCTGAAAACAGCACAGTGAAGGGCTTTCTGGACCGCTCAGGCGCCGAAGCGCTTCCCCTGGTTCTAGTAGACGGCGAAGTCGCGATGGCCGGGCGCTATCCCGACCGTGGAGAACTGGCACGTTGGGCCGGCATTCTACCGATTGCGACGGAACCAAAGGACCCTGACAGCTGCTGCTCCGGCAGCAAATGCTGCTAACGGTTCGCTGCAACATCGGAGAGAACGGCATGAAATTTCTAGAGCAACCACCGCGCTTCCTCTTCTTCACTGGGAAAGGCGGCGTCGGCAAGACTTCGATTGCCTGCGCGACAGCTATCCAGCTTGCTGAAACGGGGAAGCGCGTCCTGCTCGTCAGCACCGATCCGGCGTCAAATGTGGGCCAAGTGTTTGGCATTAGCATTGGCAATAACATCAAACCGATTCCCGCCGTCGCTCGCTTGTCTGCACTGGAGATCGATCCGCAGGCGGCCGCGCAGGCTTACCGTGACCGTATCGTTGGTCCGGTACGCGGCGTCCTGTCGGATCCCGTGGTCAAGGGGATCGAAGAGCAACTTTCCGGCGCTTGCACGACTGAGATTGCGGCGTTCGACGAGTTCACAGCGCTGCTGACCGACACGGCCGTGACGGCGGAGTACGATCACGTTATTTTTGACACCGCCCCTACTGGCCATACCATCCGACTGCTGCAACTACCGGGAGCGTGGAGCGGCTTTTTGGCAGAAGGCAAAGGCGACGCATCGTGCCTCGGCCCCTTGGCTGGACTTGAAAAGCAGCGCACCCAATACAAGGAAGCGGTCGATTCCTTGGCGGACCCTCAGCGTACGCGCTTAATTCTGGTTGCTCGTGCCCAAGAGTCCACGCTGCGAGAAGTCGCCCGTACGCACGAAGAACTGGCGAAAATCGGGCTGTCGCAGCAATACCTAGTCATCAATGGCGTGCTGCCTCGCAGTGAAGCGGCAATTGATCCACTGGCGGCGGCGATCTGTGCTCGGGAGCAAGCTGTTTTGTCCGCACTTCCTGAGGCGCTCAAAGCCCTACCTGTAGATGTCGTGGCCCTCAAGCCGTTCAATCTCGTGGGTCTGGACGCCCTGCGGCAGCTCCTTGCTGATAGCGTTTCAGGGGACAAAATTAGCGAACATCAGAAGGTCGACCTCGATGCCCCGAGCCTCTCAGCACTTGTCGAACTCATTGCTGCGGACAAGCACGGGCTTGTGATGCTGATGGGAAAAGGCGGTGTTGGAAAAACAACTCTGGCCGCGGCAGTCGCCGTGGAACTAGCGCATCGTGGCTTGCCCGTGCATCTGACGACTTCAGATCCTGCCGCTCATCTCTCCGAAACACTGGACGGCTCTCTGGAGAATCTCACAGTGAGCCGAATCGACCCGCGAACTGAAACCGAGAACTACAGACAGCATGTGCTGGATACGAAAGGTGCGAAGCTTGACGCCGAAGGCCGTGCGCTCTTGGAAGAAGACCTGCGTTCGCCCTGCACCGAAGAAATCGCCGTTTTTCAGGCGTTCTCAAGGATTATCCGCGAGTCCGGCAAGAAGTTTGTGGTGATGGACACCGCGCCAACCGGGCACACGCTGTTGCTGCTCGACGCGACCGGCGCTTATCACCGCGAAATCACTCGCCAGCTAACTACTAAGAGTTTGCACGTCACGACACCGATGATGCGGCTTCAGGATGAGAACCAAACCAAGATACTGTTGGTGACTTTGGCAGAAACCACACCGGTGCTGGAAGCTGCCAGCCTGCAAGAGGACTTGCAGCGTGCAGGCATCGAGCCGTGGGCATGGGTGATCAACAGCAGCGTTGCGGCCGCCCATCCGCTCTCCCCACTGCTGCGCCAGCGGGCGCACAATGAACTGAAAGAGATCGAGGCAGTCGCCGAACGCCATGCTCGCCGCTATGCGATTGTTCCGCTGCTAAGCGAAGAGCCGGTCGGTGTTGCTCACCTGCTGGAGGTGTCAGGCCACGCCGCGAAGCAAACGGTGTGAAACGCTCTAGAGAGGGGAGCGTGAATCATCTTGGGCTGATCTACGGAGCTTACCGTCGACGGCGGAGGTCCCTCTCTGCCGACAGGGGCTCGGATGTGCGGCGGTGGCCTAGAGTTCTGGCCTAGTTTGCATGTGTTTCGGAGACCTCGTCGGACGGAGACTCGCTGAGGATGGCGAGTTGTTCGTCTGGCAGGGCGATAGCGCTAACGAACTCGCCGAGACGTTGAGCTTCGGATTTGCGCAAGTCCTTTGGAAGCAGCAGGGTGACCGATAGGTCGCTCCTAAGCGGGAAGGGATAGGCGACGAATTCGCTATCCGGCGCGCTTTCGGCAACTGTTACGATCGCGGGGGCGTTCGGGTCGATTTCTGGGAGGCGCTCGCGGCCAGCGGCGATCTTGCCGACACGGATTTGATCTTCGAGCCAGCGCAGACGCGTTTTCCTGCCCTTGCGGCCCACAGTGAATTCGGCGCAGCCACAGTCGCTGAGCTGTTTGAATAGGTCGATGAGAGAACGGCGGTCAACAGTACGGCCGGTTGCTTCCAGACGTTTTTGGAGCGTATCCACGGTGGTTTCGCGCAGGCTGTGCTCCCTGCGGGCGAAATCCTCAAGGACCCAGCGAGCGACCGCGGAGGAGCGGTAGATCAAACGTAGCCGTGCGGCGTCAACGCGAGGCGGAGAAATGTTCTGAAAATCACCATGGTTGGCTTCCATGGCGCAGATTTTACAATCCTGGGCAGCCGATGGCAATGGTTATGAATGATTTATTTGGTTTTATTTGATGAACCGGTGTCGGGCACGGGGACAGAGGGGCGGTTCCGCCCCGGAAGAATGCGGTGCTCATTTTTTATTCCATTTGGAATGAACGACTTGCGTGATTTTGGCGCCTAAAAAGCTTGGAGGCGGGTGTTAGGTTGGAGTCAAGAGAGGCCGGGGGCGCTGATGAGCGCTTCCGGCCTTTTCGTTTTGGTGGGGGAGATGGGCAAGACGAATGACAAGTTGCCGCAGGCAGTGCTTGAGGCGGCGTTGAAGAAGGCGATTGAGTTGGTGTCGGGGGACGATAAGCTCACGAAGCCAACGATGGATGGGATTGTGCAGTTGATCAGGCTCTACAAGGAGTGCGGCGGAGATGAAGAAGGGATTCCGAAGAAGCTTCGCGTGATATGGCTGGACGAGATGAAGGCCAACGACCGAGAAGAATAGTCGACTACCATCCGCTGCCGTCGCAGAGACGCTTTCATGATTTAGAGACGCGCATCAAGGGTTACTCGGGCCCGGTGGGCTCGGGCAAGAGCGCGGCGCTGTGTCACGAAGCGATTGATCTTGCATTTAAGAATGACGGACGGACGGGCCTGATTGGGGCGCCGACTTACAACATGTTGCGGGACGCGACGTTGGATGCGTTCCAGGAGATTCTGAGAGCGAGCGAGATTGAGTATGAACTGAATCGGTCCAGCTTTACGCTGACGATTACCGAGTGTGACTCGAGGATACTGTTTCGCTCGCTCGACGATGCGGAGAGGCTGAGAGGTTCGAATCTGGCGTGGTTCGGCGTAGACGAGTTGACGTATTGCTCCGAGGACGCATGGACGCGTCTGGAGGCGAGATTGAGAGACCCCCAAGCGAATCAGCTTGGGGGTTTCGGCGTTTGGACGCCGAAGGGGTTCGATTGGGTTTACCGGCGGTTTGTCGGTGAGCCGATCGAGGGATACGGGTTAGTGCAAGCGGATGCGTTTGAGAATACTCATCTGCTGGAGACGACGCCGGACTACTACGACCGGCTTAAGGCGAGTTATGACGATGCTTTCTATCGGCAAGAAGTTCTCGGCGGCTATCTCAATCTTCAAGCTGGCCAAGTCTATTACGCGTTTGATCGCGAGAAAAACGTCGGGGACTGGGAAACAGAAGCAGGAGAGCCGCTGATTTGGTCGTGGGACTTCAACGTGAATCCGATGGCATCGGTGATCGCGCAGAGGCGCGGCGACGCGATCTACGTATTGGACGAGATCTACTTGACGACATCGTCGACGCCGGAGGTATGCGAGGAGTTTGCGCGGCGGTATGACGATCATCGCGGCGGCGTGACGATATACGGCGACGCGAGTGGGGAGCAACGGCATTCGGTGAGCCGGTTTTCGGACTTCGAGTTGATTCGACAGTTCTTGAGCCGTAACCAGCGTCTGAATGGAGCGGTGAGAACGATGCGCTCGAATCCGCCGGTGAGGGATCGGATCAATTTGATGAACGCATTGTTGCAGAGCGCGGACGGCGGGTCTCGATTGTTTGTGGACCGCAAGTGTCGGCGAGTGATACGCGACTTGGAGCAGGTGGCGTACAAGCCGGACAGCGGCGTGGTGGACAAGGATAGCGAAAAGGACTTGACGCACTTGTCGGATGCGTTGGGGTACTTGCTGTGGCAAGAGATGCGTACGAGTCAGAAGGTCGGCGAGAGGGGACAGCGGCTGCTTTAGCGAGTCGGTGGAGGAATCGTGATTGAAGCGTTAAATACGGAGCACAGCCGCTATCGGGACCGCAAAGACATGTGGCGCCGGTATTGGGACTTTTATGTCGGCGGCGAACAGCTGCGCAGGAACGCGGGGCAGTACCTGACGCGGCGCCAGAAGGAGCCGAACGACGTCTACGCAGAGAGATTGGGGAGAGTCTTCTACGAGAACTACTTGGGCTCTTGCGTGGATTGGTATGCGGCGGCGCTGTTCCGGGCGGAGCCGCGAATCGCGGTGGAGACAGCGGACTCGAAGACGCGCAAGTTCTACGCGCAGTTCATTGAGGACTGCGATTGCCGCGGGACGACTCTGATGTCTACGGCGCGCAAGGCCTTCGTCGAGACGATGGTCTACGGCGAGAGCCATTTGCTGATCGACTTCCCGAAAGTGGAGGGAGAGGCGCAGACGCGGGCGGAAGAGGATGCGTTGGGCAAGTCGAGGGCTTACCTCGCGCCGATCTCGCCGCTGGACTTAGTCAATTGGAAGGCGGATCCTTACGGCGCGATTGAGTGGGCCGTGATTAAGACGGAAGAGACCTACCAAGCGACGTTCGATCAGCCGGAGATGATTACGGAGGACCGTTGGCTCTACTACGACAGAGAAGTCTATCGGAGCTATCGGCGGCGGCGCGGCGGTGTGCCGGGCGGACTGGCGGTCGGCGACGGCGTGGAGTTGGTGAGCGAAGGGCGTCACGCTCTGGCCGGAGTGGGGCGGGCGCCGATCGTCAAGATGAGCCTTTCGGAAGGGTTATGGCTGGTCAATAAGGCTGCGCTGTTGGCTGAAGAGCACTTCAATAAGTCGAATGCGCTGGGCTGGGCCCTGCATATGGGCCTGTTCGCGATGCCGGTGATCTACTCGGAGCGCGAATGGCAGCAGGTAGTGGGCGAGGCTTACTACTTGCAGTTGGGGCCGGACGACAAGTTCGGTTGGACGGAGCCGGAAGGGCGCGTCTTTGAAATTGCCGCCGACAACCTGGAGCGGCTAAAGGACGAGATCTACCGTGTTTGCTACTTGATGAATCAGGCGGCAGGGCGCGAGGCGAAAAACCTGGGCCAGTCGGGCTTGAGCAAAGAGCGCGACTTTGCGGTCACGCAGGAAGTGCTGCGGAGCTATGGCTCGACGGTAAAGACGTTCTTGCGGCAGACGTTGGAGTTGGTGGCCAAGGCGCGCCAAGACGACGTGAAGTTCGAGATCACTGGGATGGATCAGTTCGACGCGACGGACTTCAGCGATGAGCTGGCGGCGGCTATTGGTTTGCGCGAAGCGGGGATACAGTCGCCGCGGCTAGGCAAGGAAGTGCAGAAGCGCATCGCGCTGAAGTATCTCGAAGGGGCGACGCAAGAAACGAAGAATGCGGTGGTCGAAGAGATCGAGCGCGGGTTGAAGGGATAGCGGTTGCTGCAAGCGGGCGGATACGCGGGGCGCTCCGAAAGGAGCGCCTCTTTCATTTTGAAGGAGGGGCGATGGAGGAGGAGTTGAGCGGCATGGATGGGAACCACGGCGACGTGGAATCGCGCTATCGGCAAGAGTTGGCTCGAGAGCGGGCGACGCGTGAGCGGCTGGAGCGGCAACTGAACGAGATCGCGACGGAGAATCGCCGGCGCCGTGAGGAAACCGAAGAGGCCGAGCGGGTGAGCGTGATCCGCGAGGGATTGGAAGAGCGCGGCGTGAAGAAGACGCGTTTGGCTCTGCGGCTGGTGAAGGACGACGTCAAGCGTGGAGACGACGGCCGGTTGTACGGAGAAGCGGACGGCCGACGATTGCCGTTGGAGGATTACCTGGACATGTTTGTCGGGGAGAATCCGGAGTTTTTACCGCCCAGAATCGCCGGTGGATCGGGAGCGACGGGGACAGGGTCTCGGGAGCTTTCGCAGTCGGGATTTGAGTTGGAGAGTATTCGACCCGGCATGAGCCGAGATGAGTCGCGGGAGGCCTGGAAGCAGGTGTCGCGGCTGATGGGGTCGGGAGATCCCCGGTGGTAGCGCCGGGAGGAGCGAGGCGGCGCCGCGGCGGCCCGTCACGAGAGTTAGTGAGGAAGGAAGGAGAGTAAATGCCTGCAATTACGTCATCAAACGTTGCCCAGGCGATCGTGAAGCTGGTGGCCGCGGATGCGCTGCCGGCTCTGATGGGCAACTTGGTCATGGGGAATCTGGTCAACCGGAACTACGAACCGGTGTTGGGCCAGGCTGGAGATACGGTAAACATTCCGATCGCGCCGGCAATGACCGCAAATAACATCGCGGAGGGCGGCACGGTTCAAACTCAGAACCCGAACGTCGGCAACGCGCAGATTGTTCTGAATACGCATGCCGAAGCCACGTTCCAGGTGCCGGATGTGACCAAGGTTCTGGCGGTGCCGGACCTGCTGAGGGTTTATATGGAACCGGCAGTGGTCGCCATCGCGGAGAAGATCGAGACGGATCTGTTGAATCTGTACGCGCAGTTCACGGCCAACTCGGTATTGGGTACTCCGGGTACCGCGATTACAGAAGCCGCGATCGACGCGGCGGAGACGGCGCTGTTCCAGGCGAAGGTTCCGGCCAGCCAGCCGAAACATCTGATTGTGGATGCAGACGCTTACTCTGCGCTGCGTCAGGTTCCGCGCTTCAGCGAGTATCAGTCCGCAGGCGAGGCCGGCGTGAATACGCTGATCAACGGAGCGGTCGGTCGGCTGAAAGACTTCACGGTCTTTCGTTCGCAGTTCGTACCTAAGACGGGTTCGGGTCCGGCGACGACGCACAACATGGCCTTCGCTCGAGACGCGGTCGGCTTGGTCGTTCGCCGATTGCCGCAACCGCTGCCCGGAACGGGCGCTATTGCCGAGTATGCGGAGTTAGGCAACTTCGGCATGCGAGTGGTGATGAGCTATCAGCCGGACACGTTGGCGCAGCAGTTCACTGTGGACGTACTGTACGGCTCGGCCGTGATCCGTCCGGAATTCGGCGTTCAGATCGAATCGTAGACCGGGTATCGCACACGCGGGGCGAAGAGGGGCGTACGGGAAACCGAGCCCCTCTTCGCGTTTTTCTAGAGAAGGAGAGGGAATGGACCTGCGGGCTTACTACCGGAAGATCCGGGATTTGGAATCGACGTTGGACGAGTTCGTGATCGTCAAGAGCTTACCGACGGAGAGCGGCGGCAAGGGCGGTGTACTGAGCGAAACGGGTCGATCGACCGCGGCGCGAATGACGGTAGACGGAGTGGCGGAGATTGCTTCGGCGGAAGAAGCCGAGGAGTACCGCCACGCCCGAGACAAGGCGCGCAAGGCGGAACAGGAGCGGCGGAAGTCGTCGCAGATTCAGTTCAACGTGATCACGGACGCGGAGTTGCGTTCGCTGACCCGCGGCGGGCGGCCGCATAAGGAGTAGAGGATGGCGCTGTTTACGGACGGACTCGTCTCGGAGCTGCCGGACCTGCTGGGCTACGAAGCGGACTTGCTGGATGTTGCCGGCGCCCTGAAGGTTGAACTGGGCATGAAGCTGCAACTCGCGCAGACGGAGGTCGGCGCACAACTGGAGGCGACGTCGCGCAGGCCGGGCAACGTGTTCTTGGCGAAAGGCAAGGGGTGGCAGTCGACGGGCGGCGAGACGAGTGCGCCGCGCTTCGACCTGAGCCAGGTGGTCGTCACGCCTCCGTTGAAGCTGTGGCACACATTCCAAACCTTGGCGTTGTTCTATCGCGACGCACAGGCGCGCAAGGTGGACGACAAGTATCTGCCGAAGTGGCGCGAGTACAAAGAGCTGGCGAAGTGGGCGTCGGACTTGCTGTTCCAGACAGGTGTTGGGTTGGCGATGTCGCCGGTGCCGCGGGCGGAGCAGCCGGTGATTGAGTTCGCGGCATCGACGCTGCCGGCGATGTCGCTTTATGTGAGGACGACTTGGGTCGGACACGACGGCGCGGAAGGCGCCGGCAGCAAAGAGAGCGCCGTGCATACGGTCGCCAATCAGGCGTTGAAGCTGACGATGGGTTCCGCGCCAGCGGCGGCGGCAGGATGGCACGTCTACATCGGTCAATCCCAAGGCGAAGCGCTTAGGCAGACCGATGAGGTGCTGACCGCCAGTGCGGAATGGGTGATGCCGGCCGGCGGCGTGATGGACGGGCTGGAGTTGGGCAATGGACAGCCGGCGGAGATGTATCGGACGGCTCCGAAGTTCTTGCAGAGGGGATAAGGCGAGTGGCGAACCTGACGTTGGCGGCGATCGAAAAGATGAAGGCGCTGTTGCTGCAGCCTGGCGGGTTGAACGACAAGCTCTACGAGATCGCTATGCGCGACCAGGTGGAGCCACGGGAGTTCGACGAAAAGACGGTCCTGGTCCGGCATTTCGCGTCGGACGCGAGCGACGCGAATACGGACCTGCCATATCCGCAGGTGTTTCTCTACTGCAACCGCATTGAGAATCGCCTGGAGGCGAAGTTTGCGGAGTTTTCGGGGCGCGTCTTTCTGACGGCCGAAGTGCGGGCGAGCGAGGAGACGTTGGAGTTGTTGGACGGGCAGGCGGCTCGATTGGCTGAAGCGGTGGTGGACTCGTTGGCACCGTACCGCGGCAAGTGGACGGAAAACGCTGCGTTCGACGGACGCTTCGAGACGAAGTTCGAAGGGGCGCGGGTGGGCGGCAGAAACTTCATCCAGTCCGCCCGAATCGAGATTGAGTTATTGGCCCACGCCTAGCGCGGGTTCGAGGGAAGAGGAGAAGAGCGAATGTCGGGTTGTGTGCTTTCCAGCCAGAACCGCTTCTACGTGGGGCTCGAGTCTACTTACGGCGCAGCGCCGGGCGTCGACGCGTCGAATCGAATGTCGGCAGTGGCCTTGCGGATGGCGCAGCGGCGCGAAGTCCGCCGGCGCCGCGATAAGACGGGCGGCAGAACGTTTACCGGGCTTGCTCCGGGAAGTCGCAGGAGGACGGAGTTCTCGGTGGAGACTTACTTGGTCGAGAACTCGTCGCCGAGTACGCCGCCGGCGGTCGGAGCTTTAGTGGAGGCGGGGTTGGGAGCTGCCCCTGCGGTCTTCACGGGCCGCACGGCGGGTTCGGGATCGTCAACGACGCAGATCAACTTTGGTTCAGCGCATGGGCTGGTGAAGGGGCAGGCGTTCGTTTGGAACGGCGAACTGCGCTTCGTTGCCACGGTGAACAGCTCGACACAGGTAACGGTGAATGCCCCATTCTCGAGCGCGCCGTCATCGGGGTCGAGTTTGTCGCCGGCGGTGACGTACTTTCCGGCATACGAGTTGCCAAGCGTTTCGATTTTCGACTACTGGGATCCGGCGGCGGCGGTGCAGCGGATCTTGACGGGTGGGACGGTGGACCGGCTTGAGGTGCGCGTCAACGCCGATTACCACGAGCTGCAGTTCTCGGGAGAGGCGCAGGACGTGTTGGACAGCGTGTCGTTCGAATCGGGCGACGGCGGACTGACGGCGTTCCCGGCGGAGCCGAGTCTGGCGGGCGAGTATCCGCCGCCGATTCCGGGGAACTTGGGGCAGGCCTGGCTGGGCGATCCGGTTTCGAAGTACTTCACGGTGACGAGCGCCGTGGTCCGGCTGCAGAACGATATCGATCTGCGGAATCGGGAGTTCGGAACATCGACGCCGCAGTGCATCGCGCCGGGCGTGAGAAATGCGAGTGCGGACATTGAGTTGTTCGAGACAGACAGTGCAGCGACGCGGAGCTTGTTTGCTTCGGCGCAGGCGGAGACGCCGATTCAGGTGATGTTCCAACTGGGCGAGACGGCGGGACAGTTGCTGGGCGTTCATATGCCTGCCGTGGTTCCAGAGCTGCCGAAGTTTGACGATACCGACCGGGTTTTGCGCTGGCGGTTTGAGAACTCGCGCGCACAGGGAACGGTGGACGACGAAATTGCGGTGGCCTTCGGCTAGAGGAGCAAATGGATTACCAGAGTTCCATATGGAAGGACTCGGCAGAGGCCGAGGGCGTGAGATATCGCATTCGCTGCATGTCTTTCGGGCGGCGGCTTGAGCTGATGAAACGCGTTGGCGACTCGCTGGCGCGGTTGGAGTTCTTGCAAGCAGGAGAACCGACGGCTGAATCGACCGTTGAGTCCACGCTGCTGGGCGGGGCGATTGATCGTGAGTTCCTCGAATGGGCGTTGGAAGAGGTCGAAGGGCTGGAGATTGACGGCAAGGCGGCGACACCGGCGGTGCTGATTGAGAGCGGACCGGAGGCCCTCGTGCAAGAGGCATTGCGGGCGGTGCGCGGCGCGGTTGGTTTGTCGGAGCAAGAAAGAAAAAACTCCGAGTCGCTTTCCACTTTGCCCATAGCGGCCAGACCGAGTGGAAGTGCGACAAATGCCGCGGCCTAGGTTTGGAGCGCCGGCGGCGCTGTGGGTGGCTGAGGTTGGCGAACGAAACGGACGGCGGCCCGGTCTGGGTTAGCCGATTGGGACGACCGGGCGAACCACGCGTGTCAAGCGAGACGTGTCCTGTGAGTTCGGTGACGGGCGAGAGCAAGGCGTGGGTCGAGATGTTTTGGGCCCAGAGACGACTAGAAGCGACACGGTCGGTTGGGGATCTGCCGGCACGCACGGTGGATGCGCTGTTGGTTTTGGAGCGGGAGATGACGTTGATCAAGGAAGGCGCACGTGGCGAATGAACTGCAGGATGCGGCGCGCTCGCTGAGCGAGTTGACGGACGAGTTGCGCAGGACGGGAGTGGGGCGTCCCACTTCGGCGGAACTGGCCGCAAGCGCTTCGACGGTTTCGACAAACGGGTCGCGCGACTTGGAGAACGCGCTGACTTCGACGGCGAGCGAACTGAGGAGCTTGGGGTCGGGCTTTAGCGATAGCGCCAAAGCGATTCAGGACGGGTTCGCGTCGTTGGGACGCAGTCTGCCGGGAGTTTCGAACGGCGTGCTGGGTCAGCTCAGCGGCGGCGGCGGAGTGGGTTCGTTGTTGAAGAGCGGATTTGGCCTAGCTCCGCTGGCGCTCTCGATCGCCAAACTTTTCGGCGGCGGCAATGAGGCGGCGCCGACGTTTGAGAAGTATGACCTGCCGGCTCCGCAGAGTTTGAGCGTGGCGAATGCCGATGGGCCGCTGCAGGGATTGCCGCAAGTGGTGAGAGGCGCAGGCAGCGAGGTGCGGAGTGTGCCGCAGATAGTAGTGAACGTGAGCGCGATGGACTCACAGAGTTTCATGGACCGGTCGGATGACATTGCCCGTGCGGTGCGCAGCGCGATGTTGCACATGCATCCGCTGAATGACGTTGTCGACGAAATCTAGGGAGAGAAGAGTGACAGTTCGACCGAAAGAAGTTCCCGAGGCGTGGAAGTACCCCGTCGGGCCTTACAGGCAGGCGCCGGCTGAGTATGGAGGCGAATGGTGGTTGGTGAATCCGTTCAGCGGTTCTGAACCGTGGTTCATGCTCGATCGTCAGGCGCCGGTTCCCGAGGTGTTGCCGGAGGGGTTTGAAAAAGCGTTTGGGCCGCGGCCGAAGGGGAGCGATTATCCGACGCATCTGGCCTTTCAGCACGATGTTGTCGTGTGGGAGCAGGACAAGCAGAACTTCATCCAGGCTGGCGTGCCGCCTTGGGCGGAAGAGCGGCAGTTGCGGATCGCGGCGGGAGCGCTGACGACATGGGGCATGGGCAGTCCAGTCTATTACGAGCACCGCTTCTGGGGATGGATGGCGCGCTTCGTGGAGTCGAAGCTGCCGACGTTCCAAATGAGCGCGCACACGACGATCTGGTACACGCAGTTGGTGGTGCCGAACTACCAGATTGAGTTGCTGCAGCAGGGGATTGAGCCGGAGCGGAGACATCCGCTGATCAGTCCAGAGATATGGAATAGCTACGGCCAGTTTTAGGAGATAGGGAGAAGAAATGGCTCAAGTGAAGCAGGGAAGGGTCGTAACGGCCTCGGGTCAGTCGCAGTCGAGCGCATTCGTGATGGGCACGGAAACGCTCGTTGGCCTCTATACGCCGGCCGCGTTGGACGCCGCTCAGTTGAAGATTCAGGCTAGCCACGACGGAGGGAGTTTCGTGGATGTGATGGACGAGGGCGCGGCGGTGACGGTGAGCGCGGATGTGAGCGCCTATATCGCGTTGAGCGCGACAAAGTTCTTGGGCGCGGCGCAGGTGAGATTCGTGCATCTGGACGGCGGCGGCGCGCCGGTTGTGGAGTCTGGGGAGCGAGTGCTGCGGCCGGTTTTCCGGACTTTTGAGTAAGACTATGTCGATTCTGCTGTTGCATGGCGAGGCTGCCGGCGCATCGGGTCCCGCTCCGGTTTTGGCTGGGTTGCAGGCGCTTTATCACTTCGCTGACGGCGCCGGCCAAGCGCTGGCGGACTCGTCCGGCCAGGGACGAAACGGCGTGTTGGGGTCGACGGCGGGCGCGGATACGAATGATCCGACGTGGATTGCCGCTGGGCTGAGCTTTACGACGGACGACTATGTGGCGTGCGGCACGGATGCGGCCCTGAGACCGGATGCGTTGACGGTCTGCACAGCGGTGAAACTGACGGCTTCGGCGGTCGTGCCGATTGTCGGATGGGGGGCGACGGGGCAGTTTCCAGCTGTCTACGCCGCTGCTCCGTTTAACGCGAACAGGCCTTTGATTTGGCTGGGAAACAATTGCTTTCGATACTTCGAGAAGTCTTCACCGACGAACTTGCAAGATGGCGGCTGGCACTTTTTGGTCTTCTCAGTGCCTGGGAACACAAGCGCCGACATCATCAATGGAGAACTAACGGTGGACGGAATTGCACAGGCGATCAACTCGACGCAAACCACGACGGAGGGTGTTGCGAAGACTCAGTGCCGAATAGGCGGCGCCGGCACTGCAACGTTTGCGGAGGGGAGCATGGCCTTCCTGTCGATCCACGACCGTGTGTTGTCGATTACGGAGAAGGAACAGATGAGGGCGTATGCGACGGCGGCACTGGCAGGCCGCGTGACCCTGCCGTGAGCTTCGACGGGCTGAGTTGGTATGCGGCGCCGGATGGATCCGCGTCGGGCGCCGGTTCGGAAGACGACCCGTGGGACCTGCGGTCCGCGCTTGCGGGGCGAAGCGAGATCGAGCCGGGGGACATCTTGTGGCTGTGGGGCGGCCTGTACCGGCTCGAAGCGACGCTGGAGTGCTCGTTGGCGGGTACCGAGGACAGGCCCGTCGAGGTTCGCGGCGATCCTCGTGACGAGCGGCCTGTGCTGGAGTTTACGGGGCTGCTGAACTCGGCTGCGCTGCATGTGACCGGCGAGTACGTTTCGCTGCGCCGACTGGAGATGAAGAGCGCGGATGAAACGAGGGCGACGACGATTGCGGGAGGCGCTGGAAATCCGCGAGGAAGCGGACTGCTGGTCGAGTCGGGGCTGGGCGTTCGACTGATTGACCTGTGGGTTCACGACTTCGGGACGTCGCTGTTCGAGTCGCGGCCGTCGGGGTTGGAGATTTATGGATGCTTGTTTTTCAACTGCTATTGGGATGGACCGGATCGCAGCCATGGGCCGGGACTGTATTTGCGAAATCCCGAAGGCGCGCCGCGGAAACGGATTGAGAACAACTGCGTGTTTCAGCACGGGCGACAAGGGTTGCAGGGCTTCGGCAGTACGCCATTCGCCAATGTGGACGTGGTCGGGAACGCGTTTTTCAATAACGGGATCGCCGATGACGGATTCCATCGGAACTTGATGTTTGGCAGCGGCGCCCCGGACATCGGGATGTCGTGATTGCGCAGAACTGGGCTTATTTGACTCCTGGACCGGCGCTGGGCGCTGAGCACAATTTGCTGGGCGGAGTCACGGGAAGTCATGGCTTGCGCGTGGAAGGGAATGTGTTCTGCCACTGGAGACGTCCGGCGCTGAAGATCGACCGTGCCGAGGGCGAGACGGTTGAGGGCAACACGATTCTGGGCCTGGCGGAGTTCAGCACGATGGACGGCTCCGCGGCGGGAGGCGACGCTGCTTTTCGAGAACGGTACGCGGACAACGACTACTTCGATGAGCGACCGACGGGGATTTGGACGGCGCTACGCGGGGATGAAAAGGCGCCGGATGTGTTTGAAAGGACGGGCCGGTTGTTGGCTTACGTTCTGAACTGGGATTTAGCGGAGACGGTGGAGTTGGAGTTGGACGGGGCGCCAGAAGCTGCTGTCGTTCCAGAGGAAGGAAGGCAGGTACGGGTCAGCTCGGTGCAAGACCCCGAGGCGTACGCGCTGCGCTATGTCGCAGACGGCAAAATCAGCGTACCAATGGTCGGCTGGGGCGTAAAGGCGCCGGTCGGACGCGATGTTGGATCCAGGCCGTTGCCGAATACGCTGCCGGAGTTCGGGGCCTTTCTCATCCAGTGGGATGTGGACGGCGAGGGCGCGCCGCGCGAGCCGCTGCCGCTGATCGATCCCGGCGCCGGGATGCCGCGCGCCGCGGCGCGGGCGGCGCGAATCGCGGCCTGGCGGATTACGGACCAGGCGGAACGGGAGCAGTGCAAGAGCGAACGAGTCAGGGCATGGCGCGAGTTCCGGCGCCGCCGAGGAGCGTGAGATGGCGCGATTGATCTTTGCGAATCAGATGGCCCTTGAGCGAATAGTGCCGGACATTGAGGCGACGCCTTATCTCGAAGGAGGCGCGGGACCGGTACGGCTTGGGGCTGCCGTCCCGTTGGCGGATGGCCGCTATTTGATGTCGCACGACTTTCGCGAGGCGGACCTGGATTGGCTGGAGGCCTATGCGAATGACCCGGAGATCACGGTGGAAGAGGATGCGAGCTGATGGCGGATAGTTTTCCAAGACTCAAAACGGGCGCATTGGCGCAGTACCCGACGGCCCGGGAACTAACAAGGCCGGTGGAAACGGTGCGGTTTTTGGACATGGGCCGGCAGGCGTATCTCGATAGCAAGGACTCGTTGCGGCGGTGGCGGTTGCAATTGAACCTGCTTGACGAATCGGAGTTAGCCGCGGTGATCGAGTTCTTTGTGGCAATGCGTGGTTCGCTCGGGAGATTCGAGTTCGAGGATCCGGCGACGGGTGAGGTAGTTGCGAACTGCAGGTTTGACGATGACGAGTTGGTGCTGTCCTCGTCGGGTGAGTTCAACGGGCAGACCGCTCTCACGGTGAGGGAGTCGCGATGAGGATCTTTCCGGAGCTCAACAGCGGCGCAGCGTCTCAGTTCCCCTGGCGACGAACGATCGGCTATCGGGCTGTCAGAAACCGGTTCGCCGCAGGAGAGGAGATTGACTACGGCGACGTTCTATGTGAGACGCGGCGCTGGGAATTGCCGCTTGCAGATCTCGAAGACACGGAGTGGCAGGCGATTCGCGACCTGTTTGAACAGGCATGCGGTCGGCGGTTGGGGTTCACCTTGATTGAGCCGGGCGCCAACTTGCTGGCCTGGTCGGAGAGCTTGGCCGAAGACGTTTGGGTGAAGAGCTCTGGCGTGACGGTCAACGCCGGACAGCCGGACCCATCGGGCGGCTCGGCGGCCGCCAATCTGAGCTCGGGCGGGAGCTGGACTGTTTCGCAGGCGATTGCGGCGCCGGCGTCGCGGGCGTTTGCCGCTTCGGCATGGCTGAAGTGCAATGCAAGCGGCTGCAGGCTTGTGCTGTCGGACGGCGCCGGGCAAAGCAAACAGTTGCAGATTGACGGCGACAACGCGTGGCGGCTCTATGAGTTGCCTTGGCGGCAGACGTCCGCGGCGGAACAAATCATTTTCGAGATTTCCGGTTCCGACGGGGCGACGATCGGCGCCTATGGCTTGCAGGTCGAACCACAACTGGGGCGGTCGAGCTACAAGCGAACGAAGGAGCAGCCGGGCATTTTCGCCAATGCATTCTTTGATCAAGATTCGCTTGAGCAGAGCCTCACTGCCCCCAACCAGAACTCAGGGACTGTTCGAATTCAATGGACTCCATCGCCAATCTAAAGGAACAAACCGACGCGCTCACGCCACTCCTGCTGTTTGAAGCGGAGCTTGCGGGCGGCCAAGTCGAGCGCTGGTCGACTCACGACGTTACGGTGGCCGGCGAGTCCTATGATGCGCGTGTCGTGGGCCACAACTTCTTCGAAGTTCAGGCGGCGAGCGAGAGCGGGGTCGACGCGATTCCGCGTATCGCGGTGACTCTTGGGAATGCGGACTCCCATTTCTCGCAGGTGGAGACTGCGGTCGGGTTTCGCGGTGCGAAACTCAAGGCACGCTTTGTCTTTTACGACGTGGAGGCCGAGAGCGCAGTCAGCCCTCAGGCAACGGTGTTTCAGGGCATCCTAAATCCGCCGGACGAGATTAGCGAGTCGACGGTGCGCCTCTCGGCCATCAACCGGATGAGCATGCAGCGGGTGTTGCTGCCCACGGTGCGGATCCAACGGCGATGCCCGTGGAGCTTCCCGGAAACTGCTGAACAGCGCCAGGAAGCGGTCAGCGGGGGTGATGAGGGCGTCTTTTCGCGATTCCACGCGTGCGGCTACTCGGCGGGAGAGCCGGGCGGCGTGGGGAACCTGAATGGCAGTCAGCCTTATACCTCCTGCGCCTTCACCCGCTCGGACTGCACGGCGCGGGGAATGTTCTCGACGGACGGCGCGGGCAACCTGACGAGGCGCTTCGGCGGCATTGAATTTGTGCCGGCTTCGATCTTGGTGCGAGGCCACGGCGAGAAAAACTATCGTCCGGCGGATATCGCCGAGAACGAGGCTCGCTACAACGATTTCGTACCGCTGCATTACGGAACGGTCTGGGTGGATGCGCCGATCGTGTTTGCGAGGAACGACGGCAACCTGACGCGCATGGAGGTGCTCGTCGGGTTGGGGAAGATCGATTCGATCATTAAAGTGTTGGTGAACGATATTGAGATTCCGGTTGGGGTCTCAGGCCGCGACATGACGCCGAGCGGTTGGTGGAATCTGTTCGCCGATGGCGGACGGGCCGGCGGATTCAACCTGAATTTCACGGCTCCAAACGGCTCACCGCTGGGCGATCCCTACGGGAGCATGGCCTGTTTGTCGGTCGTTGTGCCGAACCAGATCAACGACGGCCGCAGTCTGCCGCGCGTCAAGGTGTTGCTTCGCGGCTTGCGGCTGGAACGCTTCAACGGCGCCGGCAACTCGCTAGGGTTTTCATACAGCAATAACCCGGTTTGGGTGCTGCTGGACGTGTTGCGCCGCAGCGGTTGGAAAATTGACGAGATCGACATTGCCAGCTTCGTCGATGCGGCTGCATTCTGCGATGAGACGATCGCGGCGACGGATAACCAGGGGAACCCGATCTCGACGGAACGCTTTCGCTGCAACTTGCTGATTCGGTCGCGACGAACCGCGGCGGACGTGATCCGAGGGATTCGCAACGGGTCTCGGCTGCAGCTCACCTACCGGCAGGACGGGCGTTTGGCGGTGTACGTCGAGAACTCCGTTCTGTTGCAGCAGCCAAGCAAGCCAGAAGGTTCTAATGCGGCGACGACGCTCAACGGCGGTTGGCCTGCGTACCTCTATACCGACGGCTCGGACCCGGCGACGCCTTCGGCGATCTTGCGCCGGCCCGATAGCTCTCCATCAATTCGTCTATTCTCACGGCCCATCGCCGACTCGCCGAATCGATTTGCGCTGGAGTTTGCGGACGAGTGCAACGAATACCAGCAGGATAGTCTTGAGATCGTCGACACGGTAGATATTTCGCGCACGGGACAAGAGATCACGGGGCGGCTAGTTGCCGACGGTTTACCGACCTATGATCAGGCGGCTCGGATCATGAAGTTCTTCTTGGATCGATCAATTCAGGGGAATCGCTTCATCGAGTTTGAGACGAGCGTGAAGGCGTTAGGTCAACACGTCGGCGATTTGATCGCCGTGACCTATGTGAAGGAAGGCTTGTACAGTCAGCCCTTTCGCATCTTGAAGATTCAGCCGGGACGTAACTACAGGACCGTCCGCGTTACCGCGCAGATTCACGACGACGCTTGGTACAACGACACGAACGGCCAGCTGACGCTCATTCCCCCCACGCGGCCGCAATCGAAGGCGAGCACAGGTACGCCGGGATACCTATACGGCGACGAGTACGACGAGTTTGGCGACCCGATCTTCCACGTTGAGGAATACGTCACCAGCGGTTCGGACGGAACGATTCTGACCGAGATCGAGGTCGGATTTACTCCGCCCGAAGCAGGACGTTCTTTTACGGCAAGCGTGCCGATTGTGGATTTGCAGCCGACGGTGTCGACGAGCGGCGGCACGTTAGCGGGCGGCGAGAATTATTACTACGCCGTGACGGCCATCGATGGAGAGGGCGCGGAAAGCAATCCTTCGTTCATCGTCCGAGCCGTGACCGCGTCGGGCGGGTCGACGAACTCGGTCGAATTGAGCGGACTGAGTTTCTCAGCGGGAACGGTTTCATTCAACGTCTACCGGGGCGACTTGCCGACCAGGTTGCGGCGAATCGCCTTGCAGCAGTCGCTGGCCACGTCGTTTACGGATATCGGTTTGGCCGAGGACGTTTCGGGCGCCCCCGATCCGCGCTACGATCACGCCAATTTTTACTGGCGCATTGAAGATACCGAGGAGCAGTTCGCGTCGGAGTATGGCTCGGATACCATCGGCAGCGGCGCGCTCGTGTTGACGGTCGACTCGCTGATCGGCCACACCGTGCGGGTCATTCGCGGGAAAGGCGCGGGGCAGGAACGAACCGTCGTCACCAACACGGAGACGGTCCTGACCGTGGCGCCGTCGTGGGCCCTCGAGCCCGACCTCAGTTCGGTATTCGTTGTCTCGGAGAATACTTGGCATTTCGGCGGGCGAGCCAAGAGCAGCCCGGCGAGATTCCCGATCCCCAACCTGGGCGGGCGCGTCGTTCAAGTGACGGGCCGGTCTGCAAATGCGCAGAACGTGGAGTCGCTCGAAGGTCTCGCGATTGTGACCCGGTGGCGAATCGGCGGCGGTGCGCTAGGCGTGGCGGATCGCTATCCGCCGCCGCTGCCGGTGTTCGCCGTCAACGCGTTCGGCGACGGCAATATCGTCATCGGCGGTTTGGGGTTTGCGGTGCTGGAAGATACCCAGACGATCACCGCGGGGCGGTTCACGGTTCATTACCGGGATGAACTGAACGGCCCTAGTCAACTGCTGCTGGATGCTGCTGTCGACGAAGCGGGGACGAGTCTCACGTTGAATCAGGTTGGGTCGGCATTGCCGGGGGATCTTGTTCAGATAGACCGCGAGATTGTACTGGTTGAAGAGGTGCAGTCCGGCGGGACGGTTTACGTCGTCGTTCGAGGGGTATGCGACAGCTTCGCCGTCGCACACACTGTTGGTGCGCAGGTGTACCGGCTGGCGCGACGCACGGAAACGGTCGCCTTCCCGCGGGGCATCTTCGGGACTCCGGTCGCAGCGGACTGGTCACATACCGCGTGGATGCCTGGCTTGCGGATCGCCTGCGTGGAGGCGATCGTCACCAACTCGCTAGGCGACAGCCCTGTCGCGACGGTGAATTACTCGGAGCTGCTCGAACGGGGTCTCAGAACGCTGCACGGCGGTCAGTTCAATTTGCAGTACGAGGGGCGTCTGGCTATTCTGACCGATGCGACGGCGAACATCACCGTTCAGGAGAGCCTGGCGATCCACGACTGCTTTGCGAATCTGAAGCAGGCGCCAGTTGGCGCCGATGTGGTCATTGAGATCGTCCAAGACGCCGGAACGGTCGCCACTCTGACCATTCTTGCCGGACAGACGATGAGCGGCGTACTCAATGGAGCAGCGCTGCCGGTCTTGCAGGAGTCCTCTCAGCTGAGATTGAACATAACTGGGGTCGGTACGGACTTCCCTGGATCGGATTTGAGCGTCACCATCCGCGTCTAACCTCGGTCCGCCGCCTAGAATGGAGGCAATGGATGGCATTTTCGTTCTAGATAAGGCGGGCGGCATTTCATCTCACGACGCCGTGGGCGCGATGAGGCGGATTGCGGGCACGCGGCGCGTCGGTCATCTAGGGACCTTGGATCCGATTGCCACGGGCGTGTTGCCCTTGGTTGTGGGCAAGGCGACGCGGCTTTCGCAGTTTTTCCTCGGCCATGATCGAGCCTACGAGGCTTGGATTCGCTGTGGTTTCGCCACGGACAGTTACGATCGAGCCGGCGAAATGGTCGGCGAGCGGCAACAAGTCGAAATCGACCTGGAACGGATCGAGGAAATTCTGGGGCAGTTTCGCGGCAAGATCATGCAGACGCCGCCTGCCGTGTCGGCCAAGAAGATCGGCGGAGTGCCGGCTTACAAACTGGCCAGGCAACAGAGGCCTGTGGAACTCCAGCCTGTCGAGGTGGAGATCTACGAACTGGATCTGTTGCGTACCGAAGGCGATCGATTCCAGATTTACGTCAGGTGCTCTACAGGTACGTATATTCGTACTCTGGCGCACGAGATTGGGCTTCTACTCGGCTGTGGCGCTCATGTCGACGAACTTCGCCGGACGGCTGTGGGAGAGTTCAATCTCACGGACGCGCGGACAAAGGGAGAATTGGAATCGTTGAGCCTAGAAGGGCGCCTGGGTGAGGCGATCGTGCCTTCCGAGCAGCTTCTCCCCGAGATGCCGGCCCAGAGGGTCGACCGCAATGCGGCTGCCCGCATCGCCCACGGTCAAGATTTCGAGATTGCTTCCTTCCCGTCGACGTCTCCTGCCAGGAGAGTCAAGGCGATTGGTCCCGATGGCCGTTTGTTGGCAATCGGCGAGCTGAAGCTGCCTACTCTTTATCACCCCATGATCGTTTTCTAGTAAGCTGACGACGAGATCAAAGATCGATCTTCATGTTTGAGTTGGGTTCTTGGCTCTGTCGCCCGTCTGCGGCCCAGGCGAGGCCGGCAATGAACGACTCGGGGCGACGACGGCTTGTGCGGCGGCTGCTGCTACGCGGCGCCTGCTTCCTGGCGATCCTGAGTTTGTGGGCCTGTTCGGACGAGGTTCGTCCGGTCGATACAAGTGAGCGCCAGACCGCTCATGTAGCTCGAGACGAGGTGGCAATTCGAGCCGAATTGGCCCCCGCTTCCGAGATCCTCGGAACCGCCCACATGGGAGACCAATTAGAAATATTGGAGCGCCGGCGGGGCTCGGTGCGTGTGCGATCCGCGGACAACGTGGAAGGATGGACGGGCGCATACGCGCTCGTGACGGCCGAAACCAAGCGGCGTATGGATCGGCTGAAGGAACGGTTTGCCGGGTTGGCTTCCCAGGGAGAGGTGCATGCGCTGGATGTGCTCAACGTGCACCTGGATCCCGAGCGCGAATCCGAAACGATCTATCAGCTGGAAGAAGACGAGGCCGCGGAACTGCTTGCGCGCCGTTTGACGATTGACGGGGAACGCCAAGAAGGATGGTTCCTTATACGGCTTGCCACGGGCCATGCTGGTTGGGTGCTGGAGACGCGGGTCTATTCCGGAATTCCGGTCGAAGTCGCCCAGTATGCGGAGGGCAAGAGAATTGTGGCCTACTTTGCTCTGGGCGAAATTGAAGACGAGAGTCTTGGCGAGAGCAGAACCACCTGGCTCTGGACGCAGTCGCCCGGCCGAAATTCAGACACCGATTTTGACCGCATTCGAGTCTTCCGCTGGAACACTCGCGCCGGAGCGTACCACACCGTCAAACTCGAAACGGGATTGCGCGGATACTTGCCGCTTACCGTGAGGCCAGCCAGCGGAGACGCCAACGCGCAGTTTGACGTGATCATCGAAAAGGACAACGAGTTCTTCAAACGCAGCTACGAACTCAGCGGCGCCCGCGTTAGTCTAGTCGACGAAGTTCCCACGGACCGCCCCGTGCTCAACCTGGAAGAGCCGCCGCCTGTTGTCGAAAAGACCAAGCCGCCGAGTATGCTGGAGAGACTGCTTCCATGGTGGCGCTAGATCTGCTGGCTGTCCCTCGTAGCTTTCACAACCCATGTTGCCGATTTTCATTCAGGCCTGCCGCCAGATTTCCGTCGATCGCACTCCCGTCTGGTTCATGCGTCAGGCCGGACGCTATATGCCCGAGTATCGGGCGATCCGCAAGGACCATCCGATTCTCGAGATCTGCAAGACGCCGCGTCTCGCCTCAGAGGTCACCATGCAGCCGATCGAAGCGCTGGACGTTGACGCGGCGATCATCTTTGCGGACTTGCTGCTCCCCTTGGAACCCATGGGGCTCAATTTGGAGTTCGTAGCCGGTGACGGTCCCAAGATTCATAACCCAGTGCGGACGATGCAAGACATCGATCGGCTTGACCTGCATCGCACCGCGGAGCTGAACTACGTCGGCGAGGCTTTGTCGCTGACCCGTGCCGCACTGCCTGCGGACAAGGCGCTGATCGGATTTGTAGGAGCTCCATTCACGCTAGCCAGCTACATGATTGAGGGCGGCAGTTCCCGGCACTACGCGGCAACCAAGCGGATGATGTATTCCGACAAGGGCGCTTGGGACGCTCTGATGGAGAAGATTGTCCAGGTGATCACCCCGTTTGCGGCGAGCCAAGCCGCCGGCGGCGCCGATGTGATCCAGATCTTCGACAGTTGGGTCGGTGCGCTTTCGCCCGGCGACTATGAGACGTATGTTTTGCCGCACACGCGCATGTTGGTCCGCCAGGTGCAGACGATCGGCGTGCCCGTGATCTACTTCGGGACCGGGGCCAGCTCGTACTTGCCGCTCTTGCACCAAGCCGGCGCCGATGTGCTTGGGTTGGACTGGCGTATTCAACTCGACGAGGGCTGGAAAGCCATCAGCTACGAGTCCGCGGTCCAGGGCAACCTCGACCCGATTGCTTTGTTGGGTCCGACGGCTGGGATTGAGAGTCGTGTGCGAGACATCTTGCAGCGCGCCGGCGGCCGAGCGGGCCATATTTTCAACTTGGGCCATGGCATCATTCCCGAGACGCCGGTTGAACACGTCAAGGCCGCCGTCCGCGCCGTGCGCGAGTTCCGGCTTGCCGAATGAGCGAGAGTTCCCAACCAGAACCGATCCGGCCCACTTCCGTTGCGGTCATCGGAGGCGGCATCTCTGGACTGACGGCGGCCTATGAACTCGTCAAGGCCGGCATCGCTTGCACGATCGTCGATCCGAAGCCTGCCCTGGGCGGCGTCATTCGCACGGAGAATGCGGGCGGCTGCCTGATTGAGGCGGGCCCAGACAGCTTTTTGGCCCAGAAGCCCTGGGCTCTCGAACTAATCAAGGAACTTGGCCTTGGCGATCAAGTCATTGGGTCGAACGATGGGCGACGGCGCACGTTTGTACTGCGCAACGGACGGTTGATCCAGATTCCCGAAGGGGTGCAGTTCATGGCGCCGACGCGGATTGCGCCGGTGCTGAAGTCGCCGCTACTGAGCATCGGAGCCAAGCTGCGTATGGCCGCTGAGCTTCTCCGCCGTCCAAGCGGCGCGCAACCGGACCGCTCGGTAGCCGAGTTCGTTGTGGACCACTATGGCCGCGAAGTCAACGAGTACCTTGCCCAGCCGATGCTGGCTGGCGTTTACGGCGCTGAGCCCGAAGCTCTCAGCGTCAACGCGGTACTGCCGAGATTCGTGGAACTCGAAACTCGTTACGGCAGTCTCTCTCGCGGGCTGATGGCAGGTATGAAGAAGGCACGGCCGACGAACGGTCCGCGGCCGTCATTGTTCATGACCCTGCGCGGCGGCATGCAGACCCTGACGGACGCTCTGGCCGCACAGATCGCTGGTCAGGCGAAGCGAGTCGAGGGCAGGGCGTTAGGGTTAGAGAGAACGAACGACCGCTGGACCGTGCAGCTAGAAGGCGCCTCGCTCAAGGCGGACGCCGTCATCCTGGCGCTGCCTGCATATGAGTCCGCGCTCTTGCTGGCGCCCATCGATTCCGAAATCGCTGAGCCCCTCCACTCGATTCCCTATGGCTCGTCGATTACCGTCGGCTTGGTGTACGAGCGGCCCGCATTCACCCATCCGCTAGATGGCTTTGGTTTTCTCGTACCTCGTGCTGAAGGACGGTTGTTGGCCGCGTGTACCTGGGTCGGCACCAAGTTTGACGGCAGAACGACCGAAGACCGTCCGTTGCTGAGAGCTTTTCTCAGCGGCTCCAAGGCGCGCGAACGTATGAACGGTACGCCCGAAGCAGTCGCCCGAGAAGTGGATGCCGAACTCAAAAAACTCATGCACTACTCGGCCGATCCGGTCGAATGGCGGACGGCTGTTTGGGATCGCGCCATGGCGCAGTATCCGGTCGGGCACGCGAAGATCGTGGCCCAAATTCGCGGCCGGGAGGCTGCGATTCCTGGATTGAGCTTGATCGGCAACGCCTATGAAGGCATTGGCATACCGGACTGCATCCGCCTCGCCAGCGACGCGGTGCGTCGGCTAACCGGCGTCGCTATGGGATAGGCGACCAGCAAGAGTGGTACCAGAGTTCCGATCGTACTGGGCGAATCCCTGAGGGCTCCACGTACGCAATACTGCTTCGGTGTTAGAGCCCTTCTAGGGGTTCAATGGGTCAAAGTCATGAGTTACCCAACGGCGCGGCGCGGCCTAGACTCAAATTGTCCTGGGTATAGGGGCGTGCCAAATGTTTATCCTCGGCGTATTTCTCACTCTCAGCTGGATCTTCTGTTTCTTCTATTACGACAATATGATCCCGCGTAACGTGATGGTCGGACTCATGATCTCCGGCCTATTCACGATGGGCTGGGGATTGCTGAAAGGCAAACGGCTCTAACTCAACGGCACGACCGTTGACAAGACCCCGCCCTGGCTCCGGCTCCAAGACCGGATGCTCGTGACGCCCAATTCCAGTAGGTAATCCCGTGCGCGATCGATCCCGTCGCCGACTTGCGTCGGTCCGTGGCTATCGTCGCCAAAGCAGAACCCGATGCCCAACTCGTTCGCCCGGCGGACGAGCCACGGGGCCGGATAGGGATTGCCCAAATTCTTCCGCCACCCTGCCGTATTCAAGTCGAGGACGGAGCCGGACTCCTTCACTGATTGCAGCGCCCGATCGGCAGCGGCGGCGATCGCAGCGGTCTGCAGATTGGCTCCACGGGGTGCATTCCTGCGAATCAGATCCAGATGTCCGACGACCTCCGGTTTGAGCCGAGCAACCATTTCGGCGACCGTATCGTAGTAGCGCACCGCCAGCGATTCGATTCCTCCGGACTCGGCAACGGCGGCGTGAAACTCTTCGATCGTGCCGTCGATCTGAATCTCGCCGACATAGTGCACCGAGCCTACCGTGTACTCCAACGCGTGCTTCTCGCGGATCGCGAGCATCTCGTCGGCGTAGCTCGCCGTGGGTACGACCTCCGCTTCGAATCCCACGAGGATCTCGATCCTGTCGGAGAACTCCTCGGCCAGCGACTTAGCCTCAGCCACGTAGGCTTCGAAGTCAGACTGCAAGCGGTCGACGGTAAATCCTTTTTGCCGCTCGGAA
Source organism: uncultured Acidobacteriota bacterium (assembly GCA_963805925.1). Classification (GTDB taxonomy): domain Bacteria; phylum Acidobacteriota; class Terriglobia; order Bryobacterales; family UBA6623; genus CAMPKL01. Next base: position 33,586 of record CAWDWB010000004.1, on the reverse strand, counting down.
GGATAAAGGAAGCGATCCTCGCTTCTCGGGGCATGCTCGCTGAGGCCAAACGTCGCCAAGCCGCCGGCGACTGCGGCTTCCACGACAGCACGCAACGTCCCTTCGGCGTGCTCACAGAACTCGCCTGAGTGACCGCCGTGCAGGGAAATACGCCAGGGGTCCGCCATCGAGCTACCAAGCCGTGAGCAGACGAATGTCTCTCACGTTGTTCTCCGTCGGACCGGTTTCGAGCGCATCGCCAAGCGTACGGAAAAAGTTGTAAGAATCCGAGCGGCGGATATAGTCTTCAACGGACATCTCGGCCTGTTGGGCGCGAGCTAGAGTCCCCCCGTCGGCGATCGCTCCCGCTGCAGGCGAGTTGCCGTCGATACCGTCGGTGCCGGCGCTGATCACGGCGATGTTCCGTCCGGCGATTTTCGGGACGCAGTCCAGCACGAATGCCTGATTCCGTCCTCCTTGGCCGGCGCCCAACACCGGGCTCGAGAGTTCGCCGCCGGTAATGACCGCGGCAGGCCGGGAAGGATCGCCCGCTCGCAATTTCTCGAGACGCGTCAACAGTCTGTCGGCGGCCTCGGCAACAGGCAGATCGTCGACGCTCAGATCCACCTCGACCTGCCATCCGGCATCTTCCGCTCGCCGCCGGACAGCAGCCACCGCGGCGCTGTTACTCAACAGGCAACGATAAGAACTTGTTGCGAAGCGTTCATCGCCCGGCTTGGGCGTCTCCGAGATGGCGTGCTCATCGAACATGCGCCGAATCGACGCCGGCAGCCGGTCCATCAAGCCGCGTTCCTGGGCGATTCGATAGCAGTCCTGGATGGTCGACGGGTCGGGCATCGTCGGTCCGGACGCCACGCTCGAATCCTGACCTTCAGGCACATCGGAAACATAGAGCGTTGCCTGGCGGGCAGGGTAGGCCAGTGCCGCCAAGCGTCCGCCCTTGATCGACGAGAAGTGCTTTCTCAGCGTGTTGATCTCGACGATGTCCGCTCCGCAGGTGACCAGCAGACGGAAAAACTCGTGTGCGTCGTCGAAGCTGATCGAGTCGTCGATGGGGCGCTCGCAGACCGCCGACCCGCCGCCAGAAAGCAAGTAGATCACGAGATGGTTTTCGTCCAGATCGCGAACCAGTTCCTGCACGACGGCAGCGGAGTGAAAACTCTCCTTATTGGGATACGGGTGGCCGCCGATGTAGCGAAAGAAGTAGGGCGGGGCCTTGGTCGTCGGCACGGAACTGACGACGATGCCGGAAACCCGCTGCGGCGCGGCGATCGAGACGAACTCCTCGGCCATGCGCCCGGCTGCCTTGCCGATCGAGACGACGATCACCTTCTTGAACGGGGTCAAATCGATCGATTCTTGTCCGAATTTCAGCATGCCGCCCTCGCATTGGATGGCGGACCGCATCACCTGATCGAGGCGCAGTTCGTGGATCGTTTCTAGGAAGATTTCCCTCAGTCGTTCTTTCATGCGTGATTTAGCCTGCGAGGACTTCGGGCCGCAACGATCGCCTGTTTGCGCAACTCGCCACCAGAGGGCGCTATTGTCTCATAGCGTTCTGAACACGTACAATTGGACCCTTCAGCTTGCTGCGGCTTGCTGATCGCGGACTCTTCGGTCGATCTGATTCCCGCTTCGCGCGCGCTCACGTGCACGCACGGATTGACTGGCTCCAGTAGTTTTTGGGAGATGCACTCATGGCAAAACTAGGATTTCTTGGACTCGGCTTGATGGGATACCCGATGGCGGAGCATTTGATCGATGCCGGTCACGAGGTGGCTCTGTGGACCAACACGACCGCCAAGGCAAAGAAGCTTGCTGACGAGAAAGGCGGCGTGTTCTGCGAAACCCCCAAGGCCGTCGGCGAGTTCGCCGAGTGCATTTTCCTCTGCGTCGGCAATTCCGAGATGTCCGAAGCGGTCTTGACCGGCGCAAACGGCGTCATTGAGGGCATTGAAAAGGGGGCCGTCGTTGCTGACTGCTCGACCATCGCGCCTTCGGTCGCTCGCAAACTGGCCACAGCGTTCGAAGCCAAGGGAGCTTATTACCTGGACTCGCCTTGTACTGGTTCCACGCCGGGGGCGAAGGGCGGCACGTTGACCTTCATGGTCGGCGGTCCGAAAGAGGTATTCGATCGCGTGCGGCCCTTCTACGATCCGATGGGCGCCAACTTTTACTACTGCGGTCCGCAAGGCATGGGGCTGCACGCCAAGTTGTCGCAGAATCTGGTTCTTGCCAACATGCTGCAGGGCTTCGTCGAAGGCATGGTGCTGGCCACGAAAGCAGGCGTCGATCCCAACTTGATGTTTGAGATCCTCGACAATAGCGCGGCTAAGGCCGGTCTGATCAGCTTCAAGGCGCCGCAAATCTTCAACCGCAACTTCGAGGCGGCCTTTCCGCTGAAGTGGATGAAGAAGGATATCGGCCTGATGCTGGATTCCGGCAGGGAACTGGGCGTTCCGCTGCCTTGCACCGCCCTGGTGCACGAGATGTTCACCGCCGGTATCGCCAAAGGACACGGCGACGAGGATATCGCTGCGGCCATCAAACTGTTCGAAGAGTTCGCCGGCGTCGAGGTCAAGGGCTAAAAATACGCCGGCAGCCCCAAAATCGGTCTGCCAGACTAGGAATCTCCATAGTTTCCCTCACGACGTACGAAATTTTGTATCCGATTGATTCTAAGTTACTTAACGTAGAATAATGGGTCCGGTACGCACTTGGAAGTCAAGAATCATTCAAAATTCCGTAGAAGTTCTTGCGCGTTTCTATGGTCTTTGGTATTCTCAAATCAAGCCGGGGGGGCACCCCCACCACAGCGAGACTAACCTCAACCCCAAAAGACCCCTTAACCCTCCCGGCGCCCCCACTCTTCTGAACCCCTTACAAGCAACCAACAGCCTCCGCCCAAAGCGGAGCGCTGTGGTAATCTTGTCTCGTCCTCCACGGGGTTTCGAGCGCTTTACGACATGAAGATTGCCGTACTCGGATCCACCGGGTCCATTGGATGTAACACCTTGCAAGTCGCCCGTGAAATGGGCGATGTCGAGATCGTAGCCCTGACGGCCGGTCGCAATGTGGATCTGCTGGCAGAACAAGCCGCCGAGTTCCGCCCGGCGTTACTTTCCATCGCGGAAAAAGGTCTTGTCCCTGCGCTCCGATCAGCGCTGGAACCCATTGCCGGCTACTCGCCCAGAATCTTACACGGCCCCGAGGGCAATCTTGCCGCGGCTGTGGACAGCGGCTGCGACACGTTGGTGTCAGCGGCCGTCGGCGTAGCCGGCCTCGAGGCCACCCATGCCGCCGTCCGCCTGGGCTTGCGAGTGGCGCTGGCCAACAAAGAAACACTCGTAGCCGCCGGAGACCTTGTGATGGCCGAGGCCAAGCGCTCCGGCTCTGCATTGTTGCCGGTCGACAGCGAACACAACGGCGTCCACCAGTGCCTGCGTGCGGGGCTGCGCAGCGAAGTCGACCGGATGATTCTCACCGCTTCCGGCGGCCCCTTTCGCACGACGCCGCGTTCGGAGTTTGACCGCATTACGCCTGCCCAGGCCTTGAATCATCCGACTTGGAAGATGGGTGCGCGCATCACGATCGACTCGGCCACGCTGATGAACAAAGGCTTCGAGGTGATCGAGGCCTGCCATTTGTTCGACTTTGCGCCCGATCAGGTTCAGGTGGTCGTACATCCGCAGTCCATCGTGCACGCGATGGTCGAATACCGGGACGGATCGGTGATCGCCCAACTGTGTCCGCCGGATATGAAGATGCCGATTCGCTATGCGTTGTCCTATCCCGAGCGCCAAGCGGGTCTTGAGGACCGCCGCCTCGCCTGGGATCGCGTGAGACAATTAGATTTCGAGCCGCCGGACTTCGAAAAGTTTCCGCTGCTTAGACTGGCTTACTCCGCCATTGAAACCGGAGGAGTGGCCGGATGCGTCTTAAACGCTGCGGACGAGATTGCAGTGGAAGCATTTTTAAACGAAGAGATTCCCTTCTCGGCGATTCCGATCGTCGTGGAGAAGACTTTGGAGCGTTCCTCTCTCGCGGCCGTCGAGACCATCAGCGAAACCTTGGCCGTCGACCAGGCAGCAAGGGAGATTGCTCGTGCGGTTGCCGGAGAGATCTCTGTTGGAGCCAAGATCTAGGACCTGAAATACGACATGGGATTTCTTGAAAACAGTCTGGCGTTCCTCTTCGTTCTGGGCGTCCTCGTTCTCATTCATGAGTTAGGTCATCACCTGGCCGCCCGATACTTCGGCGTCCGAGTCGAATCGTTTTCCATCGGCTTTGGTCCTCGTCTGTTCGGTTTCCGCTACGGCGAGACAGACTACAAGGTCTGTCTGTTGCCTCTTGGCGGCTACGTCAAGATGGCCGGCGTCGAACTCGTCGGCGACAGCATCGGCTCAGACGACGCCCAACAAGACCCCGACGGCTTCTTGGCAAAGCCCCGCTGGCAGCGCTTGATCGTGCTCCTAATGGGGCCGTTGTTCAATGTATTTTTGGCCGTGGCATTATTGGCGGGCATGTATATGGCGCACTTCGAGCGCCAGAAGTTTTGGACCGAACCAGCGGTTGTCGGCTATGTCCAGATGGATTCTGCCGCGAAACGCGCGGGCGTTGAACCCGGCGATTTGATCGTCTCGGTCAATGGCGAGAAGACGGAGAACTGGCAAGACGTGACCCTCGCGGTCATCTCGGCTACAAACTCCACCGTTCCCGTAGAGGTGCAGCGCAACGGCAAGCTGCGGTCCATGTCGCTCGCCATCGGCGCCGATGAGCAGGGCCTGGGCAGCGCGGGCTGGACTGAGATTGCTCCGGTACGGCTTGGGCAGACTTCTCCTGGCATGCCTGCCGCCGAGGCCGGTGTTCAGCCCGGCGATTTGCTGACCGCCATCAACGGTGAGCCGATGGCCGCCGTGGAACAGGTGATCGATACCATCCGGGCGCTGGGCGGCAAACAGATTGAGCTAACGCTCAACCGGGACGGCAAGACCGTCAAGACGTCCTTGACTCCGGTCTACGACGACTCCGACGCCCGCGAAGCCGCCTGGCGCATCGGCGTCGAGTTGATGCCCGATAGCGAACGGATCGTCACTCAACTCAGCTTTAGCGAAGCGTTGCGCCAGTCCATCGACGACAACCGCAAGAATGCGACTTTGATCTTTAGCTTTTTAGGTGGGCTTGCCGAGCAGCGCATGTCTCCGAAAAACCTCGAAGGCCCGGTCGGCATCGCCCGTCTCTCGGGCGAAGCCGCCCGCAGAGGCTGGCCGGAGTTGATCGGCCTGATGGCCGGCATCAGCTTGAACCTCGGCATTTTTAACCTTTTGCCGATTCCGATTCTCGACGGCGGATCGATTCTCATGCTGTTGTTCGAGTCGGTGATGAGGCGTGACGTGAGTCTCGTTGTGAAGGAACGCATCTTGCAGGCAGGGCTGGTTTTCATCGTTCTGCTGTTCGCGTTCGTAATGTACAACGACGTGTTGAAGGCGCTGGCTCAGAGTTGACGGTCGCGGCCCGCTACAATAGTGAAGTTTGGCTCGACGGATGGACCGTTTTGAGTCGGAGATGAGGAGTCTTGAGACTATGCGCGTGAAGATGCTTGCAGTTCTGAGCCTGGCGGCCATCGCGTCTCTGGCGACCGCCGTGCAACCGCTATCGGCGCAGACCAAGTTCGGTTTGGTCGACTTCCAGACCGCGTTGCTTGCCACCAAAGACATGCAGGCGGAGGCAGCCAAAATGGAAGCCGAATTCAAGCCGCAGCAGGATGCGTTGGCCAAACTGACCGAGGACATGCAGAGCCTGCAGCAACGCCTGGTTGCCGCCACCGACCCCCAGCAACAGGCGCAACTTCAGGCCCAAGGCGCGACCATGCAAACGCGCTTCGATCGGATGCGCCAAGACATGCAGTCCGCGATTGACTTTCGGCGCGAAGGCATTTTGGAGAAGGGCGCGAGCCGCATGCGAGAGGTGCTCGAAAAGCTGCGTGTTGAGAAGGGCTTGGACGCCGTGATCGATACGAGTTCGATCTACGTATACAATCCCACGATGGAACTGACGGCCGAGGCGACCGCCGCCTACGACGCCGCCCATCCGGTTGCGAGCAACTAGCGCCGGGCCAGTGATGGGCCTGGCGGCCCTCGGATATGGGCTATTTGGATCAATATGGGCAGGGCTCGCAGGTCTTTGACAAGCTAGTCAAGGCCGCTGCCTACTCGTTGCTTGCGGCGATCATCGGCTACTCCTTTTACTGGCTCTTCTTTCGGAATTGGCGAGAGGAGCGGCAAGTCGAGCGCTTCTTGACCGCGATTCAAGAGCAGCACTTCGAGGAAGGCTACAAGTACTGGGGCTGCTCGGTTGCCGAACCTTGCCGCGACTATCTGTACAACGAATTCCTTGACGATTGGGGGCCCGAGAGCCCCATCGGGCCGGTGAAGACCTTCCACGTGGGCCGATCCTACACCCAACCGAACGGCGCAATTGTCGAACTTTCCGTCAACGGCGTGAAGCAGTCCAACCTCTGGGTCGACGGAACCACCGAAGTGCTTAGCTTCTTCCCGTACTAACTCTGTCCAACGGGATTCCCTTCCGTTTTTCGTCGTCAATCAAGCGTTAGGATCTCTGCTGACCACTTGACAGAAGGGCGAGATGTATGGTTCCTTACACTCCGTAGACGACACTGTGGACCGGTCGTGGATATAGAGAAGAAACCGACGGAGAGGGTCCGGTTCGGATCCTACGAAGTAGATCTAGCTGCCTGTGAGTTACGCAAGGGCGGCATCAAACTTCGGCTCCAGCCACAGCCTTTTCAGGTACTTCGGCTACTCCTCGAAAGGGTCGGCGAGGTCGTTAGTCGCGAGGAACTGAAGCAGGAACTTTGGCCGGACGATACTTACGTCGAGTTCGATCTGAGCCTCAATACAGTCATCAAGAAACTGCGCCGAGCGCTCAGCGACAATCCTCAGAACCCCCGCTATATCGAGACGCTACCCCGCAACGGTTATCGATTCATCTTTCCCGTAGAGCGAATCGACGCCATGGATCCCAACGACGCCCTCGTCGAAACGATCATGGTGGACGGCGCTCTCCTGCACGCTGCCTCTGAGTCTGACGGCGTCCAACCCGCGACTGTCTTGCGGATCGTCTCCAACAATGCGGAATCAAGAACCGGCCCGCCTGGCGCGGCACGGACCGCGATCTACCGTGACGCCGTAGTGATTCCCCGAAAACGGCGCCTCCTGGAAAGGACCGCGGCGGCACTGGGTGGAGTCCTCCTAGCTGGCATCATCATTGCCCTTCTGGTGAAATCTCCGAGCTACGATCATGTCCGTCGCTGGTCTTTTCCAGTCAAATCTCTCGCCTCGGCGGCGATGTCGCCCGATGGGAAATTGATTCTCTTTGCCGCCGAAACGGGAGCCGAGCCGGGTTTGTGGATAAGGCCCATGGACCACGAGTCCCCTAAGAGAATCCCCGGCGCCGAGCGCGCAACCATCGGCTTTTGGTCTCCCGATAGTCAGTTCTTGGCTTTTGCCGCTGATGGACAGCTCAAAAAAGTCTCCGTTGACGGGGGGGATCCGGTTGTCCTCTGTCCGTTGCCGAATTCGAACACGAACCTATTTGCCGGCGGCTCCTGGAGCCCGGACGGAGAGAGCATCGTCTTCTCTTCCGGCGCCCGGTTGTATCAGGTGTCCGCCGACGGAGGTATATCAAAGCCTCTTTTCCCGGAGGATCAGGACCTACCAGGCAGTTTTCAGTGGCCCCATTTCTTGCCGGCTTCCGAACACCGGCAGGCGATCGTCTATTCAGCCTCCACCAACTTTCGGGACCGCAGATTGGAAGTGATGGATCTGGAATCCGGCGAGCGGCGGGATCTGGTTCCAGGGTCCGCGCCCGTATACTCGCCCGATGGATACTTGATCTACGGACCTCCTAATGACGGACTCCGGGGACTCATGGCGCTGCCCTTTTCTCTGGAGACCCTACAGCCAAGCGGAGATGCATTTCACCTCAATCAAGACGGCGTCGCCGCCAGCGTCTCACAGGTCGGCGATCTTGTGTATTGGGATAACCCGCGGCCCGTGGCCCTCCACCGCCTAACGTGGAGGGATCGCGCGACCGGGCGCCAGTTGGAGCCGGTCGGCGAAGCCCAGTTCGCGATGCGCGATCCGGTGATCTCCCCCGATGGTCAGCGTGTATTGGTCACCTCTACCGAAGCCGGTAATTCCAACATCTACATACATGACCTCAAGCGTTCGACCAAAGTGGCGCTAACGGCTAACAAGGCGCAGGAGGCCGACCCCAGCTGGTCATCCGATGGCTCGAAGGTCGTGTTTTGGCGACAAACCGGCGACGAGACGGCGCTGGTTGAGAAGGCTGTAAACAGCGGCGGTGCTGGAACGATTCTTTACGAAATGCAAGGGACGATCTTGGACCTCGACTGGTCGAGCGACAGCAAGAATCTCGTTCTGCTGCAGCATGCCGAAGCGGGATCTCGCGAGATTCGTTATATTTCCACCGCGAAGTTGGGCGAGGGGGCTGAAGCGGCTCCGTATCCGGGGCGGCCGTCCCGCAGCGCGTCTACTCGGCTCTCGCCGGACGGCAGCTACTTGGCCTATGAATCCCGCGAATCTGACCGGGTTGAAGTCTTCGTGGGTTCGTTTCCGGATGGAACCCTGTTGCGCCGCAAGATCTCAACCAGGGGTGGCCGTAGCCCTCGTTGGAGTCCCGACGGGAAGGAGTTGTACTACATTCAGGGCGATTCCCTCATGGCGGTCTCCGTGAATTCTTCCGGTCGCGGAATTACCGTGGTGGGGAGCCCGCAGGAGTTGTTTTCGTCTCCCGCACTTGAGCCTGGGCTACGCTCCCTCCGTTGACGGCCAGCGCTTCCTGACGATCGAGCCAGTCGGCGAGACGCCGCCGCAGGCTATACACGTGGTCGAGAATTGGCACGATGCGCTTAGTGTGCCCGCCGCCGAGGCGGCTTTCGGCTGGTAGCTGCCCTCGGTTGTCCCCCCTTCACGATTCCTGGATTCTGGACATACTAGTGTCTAATCCATTTATTTTCAATGGATTATCCGGACATAGTATCTTCACGGCTCGTTCACTCCCCAGGCATGGAGCAATGGACAGGAATCGCCTACAGTGAACGGCGGGGTTAATTAGGACACCCGATAACGGTTGGCCACGAATTGGCGACCTGCACCATTTCAGTCCAAGCAGCCTAGCGGCTGGCTGAATGTGGTGGGGGCGGTCAGGGGTGTGGCGAACCAAAGACGGGCGGAGGGACGTGGGGTCCGCTGAGGTTACTCGACGACACATTGTCAACCAGCTCGTGACGTATGCAAAGCAGGAGATAATCAGCTTGTTTAAAAGGGTAGGGTTTACCGTTCTGGCTTGCCTACTGGCCTTGACGCCACTAGCAGCACAGAACTATGGGGAAATCACCGGTACGGTCGCTGACCCATCCGGTGCAGTCATCGCTGGCGCCACCGTCACGATCACCAACGAAGCCACGGGCGTCGCCCGTACGGCAGAAACCAACGAAGCCGGCAGCTACGACGTGCCGTTCCTCAATCCCGGCGTTTACACCATCACCGCCGAACTCGATGGCTTCCGCACATCCCGCACCGCGGGTCGCGTGATCCAGATCGGCGATGTCGCGCAAGTCAACTTCACTCTAGAAATCGGCGTCGTGACCGAAGTCGTCGAGGTCGCAGCCGGAGCGCAGATGCTGCAGACTTCGAACACCTCGGTCGGCACGGTCATCGATAACGAACGCATTGTTGAGCTGCCGATCAACGGCCGCAACTATTTGAATTTGGTTAAGCTCAGCCCGAACGTCTCCTCCGAGATGCAGTCGGGCGGTCAGGCCAACTCCCGCCAAGGCGGCGAGCGCGCCAACCAGTCGATTTCGATCGCCGGTCAGCGCCAGCAGTTCAACCGCTACACGCTGGACGGCGTGGAGAACACCGACCCGAACTTCAACACCTTCATCATTCGGCCTTCGGTCGACGCGTTGCAGGAGTTCAAGGTTCAGACCGGCGTCTACTCGGCCGAGTACGGCAAATCGACTTCGCAAGTCATCGTGACCACCAAGTCGGGAACCAACGAGTTCCACGGCACGGTTTACGAGTTCCTGCGCAACGACAAGATCCAGGCCAAGAGCTGGGGTCGCACCGACAAGCCGCCGTTCCGCCGCAACCAGTTCGGTTTCACGGTGACCGGCCCGGTGGTCAAGAACCGCATCTTCTTCATGGCCAACTACGAAGGCCTGCGCCAGAGCGTTCAAGGCTTCGGTCAAGCGACCGTTGCTCCGGTTTCGATGCGCAACGGCGACTTCACCGATTCGCGCGCGGACATTTTCGATCCGACGAGCATCATGGAAGTCTCGCCGGGCGTCTTCACCGGCACGCAGTTCACCAACAACATCATTCCGACCAACCGGCTGAGCCCGGTGGCCAAGAAGCTGTTGGAGTTCTACCCGGAGCCGACCCTGCCGACTGCGGTCGACGCCGGCATCAACTTCCAACGCAACGTGCCCGACACGACCGACTGGGATCAGTTCACCTCGCGCGGCGACTTCGTCGAGAGCGACAGCTCGCAGTGGTTCTACCGCTACAGCTGGGGCGGTGAAAACGTGCTCGACGGCGGCACGTTCCCCATCAGCGACGAGCGCATCACCACCGACGTGCAGCAGCACGTGCTGTCCAACACGCGTACCTTCTCGCCGACCTTGGTCAACGAGTTGCGTATGGGCGTCAGCTTGTTCGACAACGACAAACTGACCAAGCTCAACGGCATCCGCGACGTCTCGTCCGAGCTGGGCATCCCCGGCATGCCGATCCCCGATCCGCAAGCCACGGGCACGCCGCGCAGTCAACGTCGGCGGCAACAATGACTTCAGCGGATGGGGCGAAGCCACGGGCGGCCCGTTCATCAACAACAACCGCAACTACCAGATCGTCAACAACACGAGCTGGATCCGCGGCAACCACACCTTCAAGTTCGGCATCGACATCTCCGAAGCCCGCTACGCTCAAATCGGCAACCAGTTTGCCCGCGGCGAGTTCAACGCGAGCAACATGCAGACCGCCGATCCGAACAACACGCGGCGAGACCGGCAACGGTTTCGCCGGCTTCATGACCGGGTGGCTGAACGAAGCGACCCGCGCAGGCGGATTGCCGAACGTTCAGTTCCGCCGCAAGCCGATGATGTTCTACCTCGAAGACACCTGGAAGATCACGCCGAAACTGACCATGAACATTGGTCTGCGGTATGAGAACACCCCGCCGTGGCACGACAAGCACTCGGGTTACCAGAACGTGTACTTCGCCGGTTGCTTGGGCGTCGACGACACGGGCATCGACGAGAACTGCCCGACGCCGACCCTGGTTCGGCCCGAAGGCATCAACGACGATCCGTTCGAAGGCCTGGCCTTCCATCTGGCCGACGTGGTTCCTGTCGCGGTCAGCGACACGCTGCTCTACAGCCGCCGCCTGGTCCGTTGGGATACCAACGACTTCGCGCCGCGCATCGGCATCTCCTGGGCCCCGGACGGCAAGACCACTGTTCGCACCGGCTACGGCGTGTTCTACGCCCAAGACACGGCGAACCCGGTCTTCGACATGGGCCGCAACTTCGGCGCTCGCGACACCGCTCGCAGCTTCGACGAAATCCCGCAGGTCAACTTCGAGAACGGACCTTGGGTCAACAAGACCCCGGGCAACTGCTCGAACTGGGACGGAGCTTGCTTCAACGGCCTCTACACCTTCGGCAACGATCCGGGCCGCTCGACTCCGAACGTCCAACAGTGGGTGTTGAACGTCCAACGTCAGGTCACCGACACGCTGATGTTTGAAGTCGGCTACATGGGCAGCGTGGGCCACAACCTGCAGAAGATGCACGGTTGGAACCAGCCGCTGCTGCGCGCCGGACCGGACGACCTCATCCGGCGAAGCCGCCCGCCGCCCCTGGGGCGACGCTGCCTTCGGCACCATCCAGACGATCTCGAGTCTGGGCAACTCCAACTACAACGCGCTGGGCGTCAAGCTGCTGCAACGCAGCAACAACGGCCTGACGTACTTGTTGGGCTACACCTGGGCGAAGTCGATCGACGACTCTTCGGCGATCCGCACCAACGGCGGCGACAACCTGTTCCCTGGCAACTTCTACGACTGGAGCAGCGAGCGCGGTCGTTCGCAGTTCGATACGAGTCAGCGCCTGACGGCGTCGATTCTGTACGATCTGCCGTTGCGTTTCGACAACGGTCTGTTGGAAGCCCTGGCGGGCGGCTGGCAGGTCGGTTCGATCTTCACCTTCTCGACCGGCACGCCGCGTCAACCACGGCGGTTGCCCCGGCAACCCGACCTTCGGCGGCAGCGGCCGCGCGGATGCGAACGGCGTCAACCCGAACGTCAAGGGCGGACCGGAAGCGTTCTGGAGCAAGGGCTCCGACGGACGTCAGAACTCCTACTACTGCGGCGGCAAACTCTCTGGGGAGACCGATGGATCCCACCTTCCCCTACCGCTACGGCAGCTCTACCCGCAACGATTTGACGGGACCGGGTTACCGCAACATGGACTTCTCGGCAACGAAGCTCTTCCGCATCAACGAATCGATGAATATGGAGTTCAAGTTCGAGTCCTACAACGCAACCAACCACCCGAACTGGAATCCGCCGAGCACGAGCTTGACCTCGACGCAATACGGCAGGATCACCAGCGCGCGTGACATGCGAATCAACCAGTTCGCGCTGAAGTTTAACTTCTAACCACATTGCCCTCACCTCTTGGTCCCCAACCTTGGTAAGGGCACAGGGCGCTCCGGTCAGACCGGAGCGCCCTTCTTATTTGAAGAGCCGTCTCGTCATCGCTTCACGATGGCGTAGGCGGCTTTTTGAATTTCCGGATCGTCGCCGAAACCCTCTAACCAAACAGTCGCCGGTTCTTGCCTACGGAACCAGGTCATCTGGCGTTTGGCGTAGCGCCGTGTTGCCTGGGCGGCCGCCTCAGCGGCTTCCACGGCGTCCAGGTCGCCTTTCACTGCCGCCACGGCCTGCTTGTACCCAACCGCCCCAAAGGGCCAAGCCGTCTCAGGAACGCCGGCATCCAACAAACTGCGTACCTCTTCCAGGATTCCTCCGGCGAACATCTGCTTCGCGCGCCTGTCGATCTTTTCGTACAGCTCCTGGCGCGGCGGCGCCAAGCCAAGCTGAGCGACGCGGAATCCCTGAAGCGGCTCTTCCGTGTCGTCCTTCAGGACTTGCGAGAAAGGCCGTCTGCCGATCAGGCAAACTTCGATGGCGCGGATCAATTTTGGCTGATCGTTCGCGTGAATCCGGCCGGCGGAGTCTGGGTCGATGCGTGTGAGTATGCCGTGAAGCCGTTTAGCGCCCTTCTCGGCGGCGATCCGCTCCAAACGGGCGCGGAGAGCCTCATTTCTTCCCGGACCGCTGAAAAGGCCCCGCAGCGCCGCCCGCAGGTAAAGCCCCGTGCCGCCCACAAGGATGGGCGCTCGGCCGCGTCGGTTGACCTCCTCGATGGCCTCCCTAGCCAGCCGTGCGTAGTCCCCCGCCGTCGCTTTGTCCGTGGGACTCAATACGTCCAGAAGATGATGGGCGACTCCTTCCCGCTCTGCGTCAGGAGTCTTAGCCGAGCCGACGTCAAATCCGCGATACAACTGCACCGAGTCGCAACTGATGATCTCGCCGCCGAGTTTCTTGGCCAGCGCGATGCCCAGAGCGCTCTTGCCTGACGCCGTTGGCCCAATGATCACGAGTAAGGGGCTTTCTCCAGAGGATGAACTCAATCGTTCGATCTTGTCAGAATATCAACGGCGCGCGGCTCGCCGATCGCGCTACGGTGGAAGCAATGCGCGTGATTGGCGGCAAGTACAGAAGACGACAGCTGCTTTCGCCCGAAAGCAGCGGAACTCGCCCCATGTTGGACCGCATGCGCGAGACGCTCTTCAATATTCTTCAATTCGAGATGGAAGGCGTCGTCTTCGCCGACTTGTTTGCCGGTACCGGCGCCGTCGGTATCGAGGCCCTCAGCAGGGGGGCCAAGCAAGCGCTCTTTGTCGAACAGAATCGAGCCGCCGCCCGCGGCATTTCGGCCAACCTGCAGTTGCTCGGCGCTGAGTCGGATGCCGTCGTCATTCAGTCCTCCGCTAAAGACGCGTTGCCTCGCATTGACGCCGATATCTGGTTCGTCGGCCCACCCTACGCCGATCACGAAGCCTACGAATCGACGCTTACCGCCCTGGCCCAGAAAGGCGCCAAGCTCGTCATCGCCCAGCATGCCAGGCGTCACGAATTGCCCGTAAACTTTGACGGGCTCAAGCAATCTCGCACCGTGCAAGTCGGCTCCAGCGCGCTTACTTTTTACCGCAGCGAGCCCGCGACAGACGATGAAAACGGCGACTAGGTCAGGCATCGTTCCGGACCGATTGTCCTTTCGTCGTCCGTCTATGGGAAAATAATCTAGTTTCCAGCGGTAGGAGTAGTAGTTAAAGTGAATTCGGAGATCCCTGCACTTCCCAATGAGGCGCCCAAAGATCTTTCGCACCCCGAGGGTGCGGGAGTAAATCAGGACCAAAACGAGCACGAGCAGCCGCAGACTCAGACGGCGCAGCCGTCGAATGAGCCAGCGATGCCTGCCATGCCCGCCATGCCGGCTGCGGGAGAAGACTTCGATGACGACGACATCGAGATTCCGGACGAGGCAACGCTCGAAGAGATGATGTCCTCTCCGGCCCAGCCGGAGGAGCCTGTCGGAGGAGTCGTCGAAGGAACGGTTGTGAGCTTGCGCGGCGACGGCGTATTCGTCGACGTCGGCGACAAGGCCGAAGCTTTCCTGCCCTATCCTTCGGGCCGCGGTGCGGAAAAGCCGAATTGGAATCCCGGCGACTCGATCGAGGTCATGATCACGGGGCGCTCCGCCGAAGGGTACATCGAACTTCAAAGCACGGCTGCTCAACGTCCCAGCGAATTCAATCAACTCGAAGCCGCTTTCGACGCCGGGTCGATTCTTGTCGGTAAAGTTCTGGAAGGCGTCAAGGGCGGTCTGGCGGTCGACGTGGGCGGCGCCCGCGGTTTCCTTCCCGCTTCCCGCTCCGGCGAACGCGACCAGGAGAGCTTGGAAGCGCTGATCGGCCAAGAGATTCGATTCCGTATTGCGCAACTCGATATCGACGACCGCAATGTGGTTTTGGATCGTCGTTCCGTTGTCGACGACGAGCGTCGGCAGCAGCGCCGCCAAGTCGTTGAAGAACTGAACGTAGGCGATGTCGTCAAAGGCGTCGTCCGCAACATCCGCGACTTCGGAGCTTTTGTCGATATCGGCGGCGTGGATGCCCTGCTGCATATCAGCGACATTTCTTGGGCTCGCGTCGACAACGTAGGCGCCGTTCTCAAGCTCGGGGACGAACTGGAAGTCAAGGTCCTGCGTATAGCTGAAGAAGGCCGCCGCATCGCGGTCGGCCGCAAACAGTTGGAGGCGGATCCCTGGGCCACTGTCGAAACGCAGTTCGCCGTGGGCGATCGCGTACGCGGCGCAGTGACGCGACTGAAGGACTTCGGCGCCTTCGTCGAATTGCTTCCTGGAGCAGAAGGTCTGATTCACGTCTCCGAAATGTCCTGGGCGCGGCGGATTCATCATCCCAGCGACGTGTTGTCTGTTGGCGAAGAAGTCGAGGTCGTCATCCTCGAACTGAACGCCGGCAAACGCCGCGCGGCACTGGGCTTGAAGCAGGCCCTGGGCGATCCCTGGGAGCGTCTCGAGACGGACCATCCGGTCGGTTCGGTCGCACCAGGAACGGTACAGAAGACCACCAACTTCGGAGCGTTTGTGGAGATCGCGGAAGGGGTCGAAGGCCTACTGCATGTTTCCGACATCACCTCCGATCGCAGACTCAATCACCCGAATGAAGTCTTGAAAACGGGTCAGAGCATTACGGTCAAGATCCTCGAGATCGATCGCGCAAATCGCCGTCTCAAGCTCGGCATGAAGCAACTGGAACCGACGGAACTGGACAAGTACGTCGCGGCAGTCGCAGTCGGCGACACCGTCAATGGCCGTGTGCTCAAAGCGAGCGCGGACAAGATCGACGTCGAATTGGACGAAGGCGTTCGTGGCGTCTGCAGGCTTGCCGCTCCTGAAGAGGCGGCCGAATCGGAAGCGCCCTCCGCTGCGATCGATGCGGACGTTTCCTCGCTCAGCGCACGCCTGCAAGCTGCTTGGAAGGGCGGGGCGCCTGGCGGCTCCGGTCCGGCTTCGACCGAGTTTCAGACGGGAGAAGTGCGTACCTTCAAGGTGACGAATGTCGACGCCGCGAGCGGCGTCATCGAACTCGCCTTGGTCTAGGGTCTAGGCCCCTGGTTCGGCTCAACGAAGGTCTTGAGCTGCTTGCTGCGGCTCGGGTGGCGCAGCTTGCGCAACGCCTTGGCTTCGATCTGCCGGATTCTTTCGCGCGTCACCGCGAAGCTCTGACCGACTTCTTCCAAGGTGTGTTCGCTGCCGTCTTCCAGTCCGAAGCGCATGCGAATGACCTTCTCTTCGCGCGGCGTCAAGGTCTTCAGCACCTGAGCCGTCTGCGCTCGTAGATTCAGATTGATCACCGCGTCTGAAGGCGACTGCTGCGCTTCGTCTTCGATGAAATCGCCCAAGTGGCTCTCGTCTTCTTCGCCGACCGGAGTCTCAATAGAGATCGGCTCCTGCGCAATCTTTTTGATTTTGCGCACCTTGGCGACCGGCAATTCCATCGCATCCGCGATCTCTTCGATCGTGGGCTCGCGTCCTAACTCCTGCACGAGTTGCCGAGACGTCCGGACCAACTTGTTGATCGTCTCGATCATGTGCACGGGGATGCGAATCGTGCGAGCTTGGTCGGCGATGGCGCGCGTAATCGCTTGCCGGATCCACCACGTCGCGTACGTGGAGAACTTGTAGCCGCGGCGCCATTCAAATTTATCGACGGCCTTCATCAGTCCGATGTTGCCTTCTTGGATCAGATCCAAGAAATGCATGCCGCGATTTAGATAACGCTTCGCGATGGAGACCACCAATCGGAGGTTGGCCTCAATTAGCTCGCGCGTCGCCACGCCCGAGATGTCTCGGCCTCGGCGAATGCGCTGCGCCGTCGCGCGTAATTCGCTGGACGGCAGTCCGCAAACTTCTTCGATCTCCTGGATTGAGCTGTTGAGGTCTTTGATCTGAGAGGCAAGCTGCCGCGCGTACTCGCTGCGGCTGTTGCCGAGCTGTTCGAGCTCACGCTGTGCTTGGGCCAGTGGACGCTCCAGCGTTTTCACTGAATTCAAACTCTGTTCAATCAGCCCCGCCATGCGCGAGATTTCATCCGGCGTAAAGCGAATCGCCGCCAGCATCCGCGCCAGAACAATCCTTTGCCTGCCGATCTTCCAGCGAAGCTTGAGCGCCTCTTTCTTCTTGCGCGTCTGCGGCAGCGCGCGCAACTTAAGCTGATCTTGGCGAATCGCTTTGTCGAGCTTCTCAATATCCGCGACTTCCAGCCTCAAGCGATCAGCTCTTTCCTGCCATTCGCCTTCCTTGGGCTCGTCCAAGACGCAAATTTCGCGAATTGACCTCTGGCTCGAAGAGATCGAGTCGGGCAGATTCAAACACTCGCGGGAGGTCAGCGGGCAGCGGAACACGCCGCGCCAAATCGTATTGCGGCCGCGCTCGATTCGCTTGGCGATCGCGACCTCCCCCTCGCGCGTCAGCAGCGGCGAACTGCCCATCTGACGCAGGTAAGTGCGAACCGGGTCCGCAGCGCCGTCCGTCGGCCCTGCGCTTAGGTCCAGTTGGGACTCTTTGTCGGAATCGTCATCATCGTCAGCCGACTCAGGCGAGTCGTCTTCCTCATCGATCGTTTCCGTCTCGGTGATGTCGTCGGTATCGAGCTTCTTCAGAAAACGATCTACGGTTTCTGTCGATCCCTCTGGCTCACGGATTTCGTCGTCCACATCCCCCCCAGGAGCTGCCCTCATCAAAAAATACGTCGCTTGCCAGCAACGCTGAAGTGCAGCGGACCAACCTGACTTAGCGTTCCCATTCTACAACAGCCCTCAACTAAGTGTGTGCTCCGAGACTATTGGTTCCTGCGCGGAAAACTACCTAGACTGCACGCGCCGCCGAGAGTTTTCTTTCCAACTCCATTCGCTTGGTCAACAAGTCGAGCGTCAACTTGCGATCGCCCTGACGTTCCGCCTCGGCGATCTCTCGGCGAACTTCTCGGTAATCGTTCTCCCAAGCTTGCTTGTGCAGCGCCGCCAGTGCATGACGTCCTTCCTCGATCGACACCTCATGCCGGTCGCGATCGAAAACCATGTGCTGCAATAACTCGCGATTCGGTTCGTCCAGCCTTCCTTCCACGGCTGAGAAGTCGAACTGCGGCTGCGAATCCGCGGCTGCTCGAAGCGCCGTCAGCAGCGGCGCAACCGGCAACGATTGCGTTCGCGCCAGTTCTTCCACTTCCGTCATCATTTCGTCGCGCGCCGCCGACGACTCCAGCAATAACTCCAGCAATAGCCGCTCGCTAGCGCTCAGCGTATGTTTGGGTCCGCGCAACGGTTGCTTGCGGCGTTCCGTGGCCGCCTTGCGAAACTCCTCTAACAGCAAGCCTTTGCTGACGCCGAGATGCGATGCCAACTCCTCGGCCAAGGCCACCCGCTTGAGTTGATCCGGTATCAGATTCACCGCCGGCCGCAGCGCTTCGAACGCCTTCATGCGTCCGTCCGCCGACTTCAGGTCAAACTGCGATCGCGTCCGGTCCGCCAGCCAAGTGAAATAGCTCGGCGCCTTGTCGAGCAATCGTTGGTAGGCCTCGCCTCCATGGTCGCGGCAAAACTCATCTGGGTCTTTACCCGTCGCCAGCGCGAGGACGCGAATTTCCAAACCTTCCTGCAGCAGCGCTTCGATTGAACGCTGTGCCGCCGCTTGGCCCGCTTCATCTGAATCAAAATTTACAATTACCGTGTCCGAAAGCCGACGCAACGTATGCGCGTGTTGCGGCGTTAGGCTCGTGCCGCAACAGGCCACGGCTTCGGCGACTCCCGCCCGCGACACGCCGATGACGTCCATGTATCCTTCCACCAAGGTGACGCGGTTGTGGCGGCGGATGCCTTCCTTTGCGCGATGCAAATTGTAGAGAACGGTCCGCTTGTTATAGATCGGCGACTCGCGAGAGTTCAGGTATTTCGGCTCTTGTCCATCGCGCAGCGCTCGCGCACCGAAGCCGATGACCTTGCCCGTCTGCCCATGAATGGGAAACGTGATGCGGTCACGAAAAAAAGCGTAGATGCCTGATCGTCCCTCGGCTCTTCCGGCCAATCCGCAATCGACCAACGCGTCTTCGCTTAGTCCTTGTCCGCGCAGCAGGTCGAGCAGTCCGTTTCCTGCAGGCGCGTAGCCGATGCCGAACTGCTCCACGGTGTCCTTGTCTAGTCCGCGGCCCTTGAGATAGTTCCGCGCTTCTTCGCCTTCCTGCATCATCAGGCGTTCTGCGAAATGTTTCTGGGTGATCTCGTGCGCGCGGAACATGGCTTCGCGCACGGCGGCTTCCGAATCCGTCGCCGCCGGATCGCGACGCTCCGGCATCGCGATTCCATTCTGTTCCGCGACCACCGTGAGCGCCTCAAAGAACGAGAGTCCCTGGTGCTCCATCACGAAGTTGAAAACGTCGCCGCCCTTGCCGCAGCCGAAACATTTGAAGATTTGCAACCGCGCATGTACCGAGAATGACGGGCTCTTCTCGGAGTGAAACGGACACAAGCCAACCCAGCGATCCGGACCGCTCTTCTTCAGGCGCACGTAGTCGCCGACAACGCGAACGATGTCGACTTGGCCCTTGACCTGTTGCGCGAAGTCCATGTGCCTATGCGTTCAGTTCCAGCAGCCGATCCACACGATGGGAAACGTCTTCGAGATACGCGCGATCTCCCGCTTCCAACTCCACCGTCGCCGTGCCCGTATAGCCGACCTCGCGCAGCGCCGCGCTGACCGCCGGCCAGTCCACGCCGCCCTCTCCGGCATCGCCCAAGTTGGTGAAGCCCGCTCGGCGCGAATAGTCTTTCAGGTGAACCTTCGCCAGCCGGTCTCCAATCGCGCGAATCCACTGCTCGGGCAGCCCATAGTGAACGACGTTGCCGACATCGAAGTAGGCGCGCACCAACGGGTGCTTGAACTCGTCGATGTATTGCACGAAGTCGCGCGGCGTCAGCAGGAACTTGTTCCACACCTCTTCGATGGCGATCGTCACATTCACTTTCTCGGCAATCGGCAACACGCGCTCGCGGATCGCCTGCTGCGAGCGCTCCCACGCTTGCTCATAGGTCGTGTCGGAACGCACCACCGCCGGAACCAACAGCACGGTATCCGCACCCCACAGTTTGGCCTGGTTCAACGAAGCCGACATTCCTTCGACGCTCGCCGTTACGTCCGCCGGGTTCGGGCTCGACAACGGATGGGCCCAATGGGCCATGTTCATCACCGAGTGAATGCGCAGTCCCGCTTGGTCTGCCGCGTCCTTGATCTTCTGCGCCTCTTTCATCGAGTCGACGGTCTGCGCCTCCATCGAATGGAAACCAACGTCCATCGCCAACCGAAAGCGGTCGGCGTACGACAGCTCCTTCGGCAGCATCGAAATTAGAACAGCTTTAGAAATGCCGGGCCGCGATTGCGAGCGGACCAGCGACGGCCCCGCTGCAAGTGCGGCGGCACAGGACAAGAAACTGCGCCGGGTCACCATGGCGACAGTTTAGCGAAAGGCCTGCCGATCGGGCGTTCTACACCACGCCGATCGCGTTGAGGAACACCACAGCAATGCCGAACGGCACCACGAAGCGCAGCAACGTCAGCCAAATGTCGTAGAAAACCTTGAACTTGCTTCCCGATAAGAAGTGATCGTGGCGGATCTCGTCCGGCATGCGCCAACCGACGAACAGCGACAAACCAATGCCGCCCAGCGGGAACATGAAGTTCGAGACGATGTAGTCGAGCTGATCCAGGAAGCCGAAGAATACGCCGCCTTCAACGCCCCCCAGCGCCGACGGCACGCCGTAGAGGAATATTGCCGTACCAGCGACCGCCGCTGCCTTCCGCCGTTCCCAACCGAAGCGATCGATCAAGAACGACACCGGCACTTCCAACAACGAGATCGCGCTGGTCAAAGCGGCGAACACCAGCAGGAAGAAGAACACCGTCATTAACAAACTGGCAAACGGCATCTGCGACATGCCTGTCGGAATACTGGCGAACAATAACCCCGGCCCTTGCCCCGGCGACAATTCCGGGTAGGTGAAGATGATCGGGAAGATCACCAAGCAGGCCAGCAGCGCAACAATCGTATCCAGCGCGCAAATCTGCAACGTGGAGCCCATGATGTCGTCGTCGCGCTTCAGGTAGCTGCCGTAGGTCAGCATCGTCCCCATGCCGATCGACAGACTGAAGAAGGCTTGCCCCAACGCCGCCAACATCGAAGAGGCCGCGAACTCCTCGGGACGAATGCCCACCGAGAAGTCCAACCCTTCGCCGAAACCTTCCAGGAAGTACGATCGCGCCACCAAGCCCGCCAGCATCACCAATAGCGCCGGCATCAAGATCCGCGACCAGCGGTCCAGGCCGTTGGAGACGCCGCCCAGCACGACGGCGATCGTCAGCGCCATGAAGGCCAAGTGCCAAGAAACGCTCAGGCCGCCCGAGGCTACCGTCTGGCTGAATACGTCTCCATAAACAGTGCCGGCCATCGTCAGCCCGCCCGTGATCGAAAGGTAGGCGTAGTACATCGCCCAGCCGGCGATCACGCTGTAGTAGCTCAGCAACGATGACGCAGCAGCCACCGCCAGCCAGCCAAAACTGGTCCAGAAGCTGCCCTTATGAGTCAGCGCCTGAATCGCGCCGACCGGTGACTTCTGCGTCGCGCGGCCGATAATGATTTCGCCGGCCATCAACGGCACGCCGACGAAGATCACGCAGGCCAGGTAGGCCAAGATGAAGATGCCGCCGCCGTTCTCGCCGGCAATGTAGGGGAACTTCCAGAGATTTCCCAGCCCGACCGCCGAACCGGCAGCGGCCAAGATGAAGCCGACCTTGGAACCCCACTGCGCGCGTGGTGCTGTCACTGGCTAATCCTCAACAAAACGAGAATGTACCATAGCGGGTCGCGACGCTATCCTTTCAACTCGGTCCACTCGGCGATCGCTTGCCGCCAATCGCCCGCAAGAAAATCCGAAAGGATGGCGACCGAATCCGCCCCTGCTGCAAACGCTTCCTCAGCGCTCTTCCTGGTGATGCCGCCGATCGCGACCAGCGGTTTCGATGAGAGCGGCCGCAACCGCGCCAACTCCGCAACGCCTACCACCGGGTCTGGGTTCTCTTTTGACGTCGTGCCGAACAACGGACCCAGCGCCAAATAGTCGACCGGCTCCTTGTCGCCCGCCCGCAACTGCTTCTCGTTGTGCGTGGAGTAACCGATGAATAACCGGTCGCCGGCGATTTTGCGCACGGCGCTTGGAGGCAGGTCGTCTTGGCCCACATGCACGCCGTCGGCGCCGACCATCAAGGCAATGTCGACGCGATCGTTGATCACGTACTGCGCTCCCGCCTCGTGAACCAATCGCCCTAACTCGGCAGCCAAATCGTAATCCGTCCGCGTGTAAGGACCCTTGTGGCGAAACTGAAACCACTCAACGCCCGCCGCGAGCAGAGCCCGCGCGACGTCCATCGCGTCGAGTCCGTACTTGGCGACTTGGAGCGGATCCAAGATGGGATAAAATGCCGGCAGCGTCAGCATCAATCAAGCATATCGCTCTGCTAATCTTACTCGCGGGTCACGAAATGCAAATCATTCAATCCGGTGAAGTTTTCGATGTCGTTGTCGTCGGTTCCGGGGCAACTGGCGGCTGGATGGCCAAGCACCTCAGCGAGGCGGGCATGAAGGTTGCCCTGGTTGAGGCCGGCCCCAAGGTCACGCCGGCTGATTTCACCGAACATCTGCAGCCGTACGATCTGAAATACAGGGGCGCTTCCCCCGAGATTGCCCGCAACCGCCCCATCCAGTCGATGAAGTATGCCTGCGAAGAGTCCAACTACAAATGGTTCGTCGACGACATCGAAAATCCCTACACCACGCCCGCCGATAAGCCCTTCCAGTGGACCCGCGGCCGGGTACTCGGCGGACGCTCGCTCACCTGGGGCCGCCAGTCCTATCGCTACAGTGCCATGGATCTCGCTCCTGCCAGCCACGACGGCTTCGGCGAAGACTGGCCGGTGACTTACGAAGAACTCGTCCCCTACTACGAGAAAGTCGAGCGCTACGTCGGCATCAGCGGCAGCGCTGAAGGCCTGGCGCAACTGCCCGACAGTATTATGCAGCCGCCGATGGGCATGAACTGCGGCGAGAAGCATTTGCAGAGCAGCGTCGAGAAAAAACTGGGCCGCCGGGTCCTCATCGGCCGAGTTGCCGCGCTCACCCAAGACCTCAACGGCCGCAAGGCCTGCCACTACTGCGGTCCCTGCCACCATGGCTGCGTCACTTTCTCTTACTTCTCCAGTCCATGGACCACCGTCGCCGATGCGCTCAAGTCCGGCAACTGCACCCTCGTCACCGACGCTGTCGTCTCGCACATCGAAACCGATCCCAATACCGGCCTCGCCCGCGGCGTCGCCTACTTCGACCGCGTCTCGCGCCAGCCTCGCGAGCTTCGCGCTAAGGCCATCGCGCTCTGTGCCTCCACACTCGAATCCACGCGCATTTTGCTCAACTCCGGCGAAGGCTTCTGTAACTCCAGCGGCGCCCTGGGACGCTATCTGATGGACCACATCAGCGGCGGCGCCACCGGCAAGTTGCCCATCAAGGAAGAGTCCAAGTGGGTCGGCGCCCCGCGCCGTCCCAACGGCCTCTACGTCCCGCGCTTCATCAATCTGGACCGTCCGCACACCAACGGCATGATCCGCGGCTACGGCTATCAAGGGACCCACGGCTCCAGCTACGGCAGCGCCTCGGCCATCGCCTCTCGCCCCGGCTTCGGCGCCAAGTTCAAGAACGGGCTTCATCAGGACGATGATTGGTATCGCATGAGCCTACGCAGCTTCGCCGAGTGTCTGCCGCGCTGGGACAACCATGTCGCGCTCGACTCGGAAGTTCGCGACGCCTGGGGCATTCCGGCCCTGCGCATCAGCGCCTCCTGGAGCGACAACGAACTAGCCCTCTGGCGCCACTCGACCGAACAGGCCAAGGAAATGTTGCACGCTGCCGGCGCCGAAGACATCCGCGACTCCTACGAGAAACCCTATTGGCCCGGCGGCACCACTCACGAGGTGGGTACCGCACGCATGGGCAAAGACCCGCGCAAGTCCGTTCTCAACGAATGGAACCAGGCGCACGACGTGAAGAATATCTTCTGCACCGACGGCGCCGCCTTCAATTCCGTCGCTTGCCAAAACCCGACGCTCACCATGATGGCGCTTACCGTACGCACCGGCGATCACATCATCGAACGCGCCCGACGCGGAGAACTCGCCTAAGGGGACGCTCCCAGCCCTGGATGAACTCTGCTAATCTGACCGCGACAGACCATGCAGATCATACAATCCGGTGAAGTTTTCGACGTCGTTGTCGTCGGCTCGGGCGCCACAGGCGGCTGGATGGCTAAGCACCTCAGCGAAGCGGGCCTGAAGGTCGCTGTCCTGGAGGCTGGTCCCAACGTCACCCCCGCGGATTTCACCGAGCATCTGCAGCCTTACGATCTGAAATATAGAGGCTACTCTCCCGAGATTTCCCGCAATCGCCCGATCCAGTCGATGAAGGGCGCCTGCGAAGAGTCGAACTATAAATGGTTCGTCGACGATATCGAGAATCCCTACACCTATCCAGAGGGTAGGAAGTATCAATGGACGCGCGGCAGGCAACTCGGCGGACGCAGCCTCACCTGGGGCCGCCAGTCCTATCGCTACAGCCCCATGGACTTGGCCCCGGCCAGCCGCGACGGCTTCGGCGAAGACTGGCCGGTGACTTACGAGGAACTCGTCCCTTACTACGAGAAGGTTGAGCGCTACGTCGGCATCAGCGGCAGCGCCGAAGGCCTGCCGCAGCTTCCCGACAGCATCATGCAGCCGCCGATGGGCATGAACTGCGGCGAGAAGCACTTCCAGCAACGGGTTGAAAAGGCGACTCCGAAGCGCGTCCTGATTGGCCGCGCCGCCGTCTTAACGAGAGACCTCAACGGCCGCAAAGCCTGCCACTACTGCGGACCGTGCGATCACGGCTGCATCACGAATTCCTATTTCGCGAGTACCTTCACCACCATCACCGACGCCGTCAAGACCGGCAACTGCACCATCATCACCGACGCCGTCGTTTCGCACGTGGAGACCGACCCCAACACCGGACTAGCTCGCGGCGTCGCTTATATTGACCGCCTCACCCGCCAACCGCGCGAGATCCGCGCCAAGGCCGTCACGCTCTGCGCTTCAACCCTCGAATCCACGCGCATCCTACTCAACTCCGGCGAAGGCTTCTGCAATTCGAGCGGCGCCCTGGGGCGTTATCTCATGGATCACGTCACCGCCAACACATCCAGCCGTTTGCCCATCAAGGAACAGGCCGTCTGGGCCGGCGCGCCAAGCCGTCCGAACGGCCTCTACATTCCGCGTACGCTCAACCTCGACCGTGCGCACACCAACGGCATGATCCGCGGCTACGGCTTCCAAGCCCGCCATGCCATCCGCTACGACAACGTCTCGTCGATCGCTGCCCGGCCCGGTTTCGGCGCGTCCTTTAAGAGAGGAGTTCACGACTTGGGCGCTTACGTGTTTACCCTCGACAGCTACAACGAGTGTCTGCCGCGCTGGGAGAATCAAGCGACCCTCGACCCGAACGTGCGCGACGCTTGGGGCATCCCAGCGCTGCATATCAGCGCCACTTGGAGCGACAACGAGATGCAACTTTGGCATCACTCGATCGCCATGGCGGAGGAGATGCACCGTGCAGCCGGCGCCGAGGACATCAAGCTGCCGACCAACCCGACCTTGCCTGGCGGCAAGACTCATGAAGTCGGCACCGCGCGTATGGGCAAGGACCCCCGCAAGTCTGTTCTCAACGAATGGAACCAGGCGCATGACGTCAAGAACATCTTCTGCACCGACGGCGCTGCGTTCGTTTCGGTCGCTTGTCAGAACCCGACGCTGACGATGATGGCCTTGACCGTCCGCACGGGCGACCACATCATCGAACGCGCCCGACGCGGCGAACTCTAACGGAACCGGATCGACTGCGCCATGCGCTCGAAAGCCGGCTGTAACTGTGCGAAGCCCTGCTCTGGTCCGATGAACACCATGTAGAACAGCCCGTCCGGACGTTGGACGGTGAGTAGGATGTCCCGCTCCGCTCCTCCGTAAGGCGAGATGCCCGTCAGGCCCGCAATCAGGCCAGGCGAGCCGCCAATCTGGCGTTGCTGCGGCGCACCCGTGACTTTCAGATTGGGGTTCGTTTCTTGTAGCTGTTGCACCAACTCCCAAGAAGCGTTCAATAGATCCGAGCGGTAACGCGGCTCATAGCGGCTGATCACCGCGCCGTAACCGATCACAACGCCGCCGTTGCGGGTCTGCACGAGTCCCTGTCTCGGAGCGATCGTCGTTGAGCCCTGGCCGCTGAAGGCCTCCCAGCCTTGGGGGCTATCGATCGAAAACGTGCGGCCGTTCAGCCGTTGGTATCCCGAAGCGCCCGGCGCCGCTGGAGCCTGCGGCGAATTGGCGGCAGCGGCGACGGATTTTTGCTGTTCGGTCACCTTCGGCGGCGGCAGTTGAGCGACCAGCGTCTTCGAGTTTCTAAAGTCGCCCGTCTCGTAGCCGTACTGCTCCTTCGGGAAGGTCGCTACTTCAGCTTGGACCAACTCGGTGCGATGGCCCGGATCCGGGTGGCTAGATAAGAATACCGGCGGTCGGGAGCCGCCTTCGGCGGCGAGCTTCTCGAAGAACTTCGCCATTTGCAGCGGGTCGTAGCCGGCGCCCGACATGATGTGTGCGCCGAGCGCGTCCGCTTCCTTTTCGGCGCCGCGCGAGTACTTCATCATCAGTGCTTCGAGGCCCAGCCCCACTCCCACTTGACCAATCTGCGAAAGCGCTCCGCCATTGCCCAACACCGCGCCGGCCAATACCGCCGGCAACTGAATCATCTGCGCCTTGGACGCTTGGCTCGTGCCGTGTCGCAGCGCGACGTGAGAGATTTCGTGAGCCAATACGCCCGCGAGTTGCGCCTCGTTGTCCGTCGCTTCGAGCAAACCGGAGTGGATGAAAATCGGCCCGCCCGGGAGAGCGAAGGCGTTGATAGTGGGCTCGTTGATCAGCGTGAACTCATACGGATAGTCGTCCGCCTCCGGCTGTTGGGCCAAGCGCTGGCCGACCTCTTTGACATAGGCCTGAAGCCGCGGATTCTTGACCACATCGACTTGCTTGCGAACCTCTGCCGCGTTCTCTTTGCCGATCTCGATGTCTTGTTCTTTCGAGAACGTGTTGTACCCGGGCTTGAGCGGATCGCCAGGGTCCCGCGTGGCGCACGAGAGCGTCATGGTCAAGGCGATAAGAATTACTGAAAAGCGCCGCATTGTTGAATTCAACCTCTTCCACTGTCAGATTGTCTGGCGACGAGAACTGTTTCAATATCCTAGCCCTTGAGGAACTATTCCTGTTAGCGCGGTGTCTGAGTTGTTGAGCAACGAGCAGATAGCCGGCCGTTTTCTTCGCGCTCTCCATATAGGAGGAGAGTTGTGTTTCAACAATCTATTCTTTCGGGCGAAGAATCTCGCCGTCCCTGGACCTTCAGCGTGTCTTTGCTGGCGCAAGCGCTGTTCATTGCCATCGCCGTCCTGATCCCGCTGCTGGCCAAACCGATGCTGCCGGCGTTGAACGCCGCCATCGTCTCCCTGCAACTGCCCAAACCGCCGCGCGACGCCGCGCCCCCGCCGCCTCAACCAGTGGCCGCCGTGCGTCCGCAGCAGTTCAGTGAAATCTTGCGCCAGCCGAGGCAAATGCCGACTCATGCCGCTCCCTTGGTCGATACTGCACCCAATATCGAATTCAGCGGGATCGGCGTAGTCGGAGCAGGACCTGGCCTTGGCGACTCGGTGATCTCCACCTTCGCCGACGACGTGCGGGTCCCGTCTCCGCCGGCCCCCACGCTGGTAGTTGAGCCCGAACCCCCGACCGGGCCGATCACGGTCAGCAGCGGCGTGCAGGCCGCCAAGATCATCAAGCGAGTCGTCCCGGTCTACCCAGACCTCGCGCGCAGAACAGGCATAAGCGGCGTTGTCCGGCTACAGGCCATCATCGCTGCCGACGGCTCTATCTCCGAACTGACAGTCCTAAGCGGACATCCATTCCTCGTGCGGGCAGCAATTGACGCCGTCAAGCAATGGCGCTACCGGCCTACCGTTCTGAGCGGTAAGCCGGTGCCCGTGAATACGAAGATTGACGTCTACTTTACGCTCGGCCGCTAGACCGAGCGAATGCGTTCGAGCCGTTGGTCGGTGTCCTCGGCGAATCGCTTGATGCCCTTGAGAATCCAAGGCCAGGTCAACCGCGATTCGTCGAGGATCTCATCCAGCGATCCGCCCGTGCGCCAGCGGTTATCGAAGTCCGGCGAGACGGTGTACTCCTCGCACACCTTGTTCGCCAGCCACTCGTGCAGCGAGCGCCGTGCATTATTCGTCACGACCATCGAGTTCTGCCACTCGCTCCAGGGCAGCACCGAGTCCCTGTAGGTCTGCGGCTGCTGGTCAAACAGGTAGTAGCTAGGCGCGCCAACGAACTTCACGTTGGGCAACTCATCGGCATGGTCGCGGATCAACTTGAAGGCGCCATCGACCGGGCTCGTGCCGCGGAAGATGACAGTGCCCACGCGCTGCCCCTTCGAGTCGTCCCAGTCCTTTATCACGTAAGCGCCTTTCGCTGCGTCCAAATGCGAGGCGGCGCCTAACGCTTCCCGATCCATCGTCTCGACGTTCGGCCGCGTCAGGTGCAGAGCGATCACGTGTGCGTCGTGCCCCATCGCCGCCGCCAACATCACGATCGTTTCGTTGTAGTCGTAGGGATGCAGATCCGCAACAAGGCCGCGCGGAAATAGATCCGTCACGCCCGGCGAGAAGATGCCGAAGTGCGTGCGCGAGTCCTCCGCCGTCTCCGGTCCCGAGTGGCCCGCCACCCAGATCACCTTGCCGACTTTCAACTGCGAGTCCTGCGCCAGTTGCGAGAACAGCCGCATCGGGCCGTACTTGAGATACGAGAACGAGCCATACGTCGAGCAAGCGCCGTAGTAGCCTACATAGCGCTCTTCGGGGTTCTTGGCGTAGTTCACCGTCGACAGATGTGCCGCGATCGCCGAGTTGGTGAACTCGGTAATCTGCTGCGGCAACACCGCGCCGTGCGTGTGCAGTTCGCGGTCATACCAGCCGAAGCCGTCGAAGCCGTCCCACTTCTTGCCGAAGCCGGCGATGTTGGTTGACTCCGCCAAGTCCGCTGCGCAAACCAAGAACAGAGGCCTTCCGGCGACTTCGTTCGAAATCGCGTTGACGTAAGAACCCCACTTGCCGAAGGCCGCGCGGTTCGGTCGCTGCTCGCCAGGCTTCGCGAAAATCTCTTGCGGGTACTTCGCAATATCGAGAATGCGCTGATCTTGCGCCGGATCGACATCCGGCTTCCACCACATTCCCGGGTGCTTTTCGGGCACTGAGCCGGCTGCTGCGAGTAGGCGTCCGGTGACGAACTCGACTAGCTCCTTGTCTTTCTTCAATACATCCAGAACAATCTCAATATTCGCTTTGGTCTGCGCGCGGAACGCCGCCTTGTCGGGCACACCTTCGCCGAAGCCTTCGAACTTGACGCCGTACTTCTCTTGGAAGGGACGTTTCGTTTCCCAGAAGATTTCCGAGTTTGGCTTGTGCGCCGCGCCGTGCGACTTGTTGTCGTAGACGCCGTAGCCGCGGCCCTTGCGATTCTTCGCCCACAACATACCGGGACGTCCTTCGGTCTCGGACGTCGCCATCAGTTCGCGGTAGGCGCCGATCAGCGAGATAAAGTCGGTCGCGTCTTCGGTGCCGGCGACGCGCCAGCCGTAGGGCTGAAACCACGACTCGGGAGTGCCGTTGACGACGCGCGAGTGCCGCGTGTCGTCGATGCCGAAATCGTTCCAGTCCAGCAGCATGATGTAGTTCTCAAGCCCCAGCCCGAAAGCCGAGTTCTTGGTCTCATGCGCCGCGCCAGCGGATAGGCCACCCTCGCCTTCCATGGTGAAGACGCAGACGTCTTTCGCGCCCGAGTGAATCAGCGACATGGCCTCGCCGGCGCCGGCCGGTACGCCGTGTCCGGAGGGGCCGGTGTTCGCTTTGATGAACAGAGTCTTGCCTTCCATCTCGGCGTGACCCGCCAGGCCGCCGTTGCGCCGAAAGTCGAGCAAGTCGAGCGCGCTCACCACCCGGTGCGGATCGCTATTGAGCTTGTACTTTTCCTCACCAGTTGAGTCGTGGGCGGCCTTCATGAACTCGTTCATGGTCGCCAGCACCGAATAAAGAAGCGGCGTGCAATGACCCGCGCCGAGGACGAACCGGTCGCCGAAAGCCAGCCCCGGATGGCGTATATCGAAGCGCATCGCGCCCGACAGCAGCAGCGCTGAAAACAGGTGAACCTTCGACCGGGAGCCGCCCGGATGGCCGCTCTGGCGGTGGTTCAACATCAAGTCGATGAGTTGGTCGATCACGTCGACCGTCTTATCGAGGTGCGCCTTATTCGCACGTACTTCCGAGTCACTCAGGATTTGTCGCATCGACGTGATCCTACCAACATTGGGCGTGCCAGTTCACCTCTTCCGCTAAACCGTGCATTTTGTGCGCGAAATCGTACACTCTTCGCGTCCCACGCGATGAACTCCGCCCCTCTTTGCTCTCCCTTAACCCATCTGCTCGCCCCCAACCGTAGCGCCGCGATCCGAGCCGCACAGCTCTAGCGGTCCCGCCCGCCAGGGCGGGAAACTTGACACGGGGTGGTATACCTAGAAACAGAAGAGCCCCAGCTAGGCCAGGTACGGCTGGGGCCCCCGACGCGTAGGGAGCAGTACTTGGGGCATGCCGATGAGGCCAAACGAAACGGCAGCGTAAGAGCGAAACAGAAACTAGGGTCGACCCAAAGACATCTCCGGTTCCCCGCTTGGAAGGGAATCCGCCCGCCGTTCCGGCGGGCTTTCTTGTTTTACGGCAAGAAGGCCCGTCGGACGGCGGTTTCACATTGTTAATATCAAACTCCATCTACCTCCACTCAATGCGCTTGCTCCAGCGCAACAGAGCCGCGACCGTCAGAGTCTGTGTGAAAACGGAGCGACAAGATGGGAGTGAGTCGACGAGCGGGAAGAGCGAACAGGAAAAAGGGGTCGAGGGCGGTTAAAGAAAGCGGGACGGGACGCGTCCTGGAATGGCCTGACTAGCGGGTTGGGGTTTGGCGGCGGTTGTAGAGACGAGTGAGGTTGTAAGCGGTAGCGGCCAAGGCCCATTCGACGCCGACTGCTTCCAATCCGCGCCGGCGGAACCGGCGCATGCCGCGTTGCTGCTTTAAGACTCCGAACACCGATTCGACCAGCGCTTTGCGACGAGCGCACATGGCGCGTCCCGCCGGTGAGCGCAGCCGCTCGCGGCGTTCGTGCAAACCCGGACTCCGTCTTTGTTGGCGCTTGTTCATCGGTCCGATCGGCGGGCCTCCGGCAAACTCGATCGCCAAGTATCTGTCCGGAACGTAAACCTCGATTCCTTTCGCCTCGATCGCCTCCATCTGCGCCGCGGAGTGGTATCCGCAGTCGGCCAACACGGCTACGGGCCGTTCTCCGCACTCGCACTCGACTGCTTCGCTCATCGCCGCCAACGACTGGTTGTCGGTAGCCGCCTGATGCACTCGCTGGGCCACGATCAGGTGATCTTCGGAAACAGCAATCTCCCCCGTGTAGCCCAAGCAGAACCCACCGCGCCGATGCAGATAGCGGCTGTCGGGGTCGCTACGCGATCCTCGCTTCTGGCCCGACTGACGCAACTGTTCCAACTGCCGCGGAATCTCGTCCAAGCGCCGGCGCCAGTCGGCCGGGGCCGCAACAGCGCCGCCTTGAGGGTCTTCATCGCGGTCGCATTGTTGCTGCCAGCGGCGGATCCTCTGACGGATCCGGGCCCGCTCGCGACGCAGCTTCTCGACCGTGTCGGTGCGGTCCGGCGAGGCGTCGGCTTCGATGCGCGTCGAATCGATCGCGACACGCCCCAAGCGGCCCATCCCCAAGCGCCGCGCTCCCTCGACCACTTGCGTGAATACGTCGTTCAACGCTCGCCCGTGACGCCGCCGAAACTCGTTCAGCGTCCAGTGATCCGGCTTCAAACTGCCCGCTAGAAATCGAAATCCCAGGTCTTCGCGGATGCGCTGCTCCAACTTACGCGACGACGTCACGCCCAACGCGTAGGCGTAGAGCCACACCTTCAGCAATAGCTCGGGCGGATATGCCGGACGCCCCTGCTCGGAATACGCCGCCTCAAATCGACTCAGATCCAACCGCTCCACCGCTTCATGCAGAAAACAGGCTAAATGCTCTTCCCCCAACTCATCGCTCATCCGCGGCGGCAATAACCACGCTTGCTCCGGCGCATAGTCGATGAATCGTCCCATCACTCTGTTATCCCTGCTCCGCCCCCACCTCCGGCAATCCTTCCGTCGGAGTTTTCACACAGACTCGTCAGGGAGCGAGCGCTTCGACAACTCCCCAGCCCAAGGTACATCTCAGCGCCAATCCGGCGCCCAACCTTTCTTCGCAACGCCAAACTCCGTCTCTAACTGCGCCCGATCGATGTTTTGGTTTCGTTGGAAGAGATGAACCGCTCCAGACGACGAGCCCAAGGATCTCTCCTAGTTGCCGGTTAGGTGTATTCCCCAATATATCTGCGCCGACCGGGCGGCTTAATACCTTTCTATGCAGGGACTAATCCGGGTGATGGCGTTGGCTCTCATTGGGGTCTACGCGTCCTCCGCAGCCACGATTTCGACGACCTTCTCTTCGAACAACGAAGGCGACGGGAATATGTTCGACGTGGGCGTGTTCGGGGTCGATGTCGTGATCCAAAGGTTTTGGATCAACACCTTCCCCGACTCGGGAACGCAGAACATCTACCTCTACACGCGAGTTGGATCCTACGTTGGTAATACGGATTCGTCGAGCGGATGGACGTTGCGCGACGTCGTAACGGTTTCCAACGCGCCGGGCGACACGCCGGTCCTTTTTGACGTCGCCGATTTTTCGCTGGCCGCCAATGGAACGTACGGCTTCTATATCGTCGGCGACATCTCCAACGCCAGCGTTAAGTACACGGACGGAACTTTCGACGTCTCCGATGCGAACCTACAACTGACCGGAGGGGTGGGGATCGCTTTCCGCGGCGGCGACCATTTTGCGAGCGGCGGCGTCTACACTCCGCGCGTTTGGAACGGCACGATCGACTACGCTTTAGCGCCAGAGCCAAGCAGCTACATTCTGATGTTGAGCGCACTAGCGGGACTGGGTTGGTT
>CAWDWB010000003.1:1425000-1995942 GCA_963805925.1 uncultured Acidobacteriota bacterium | reverse complement strand
AGGAACTCGGAGCACCGACTGGCAGCCCTTTCAGTCGTCCCGTACGGATGTGTTGCAGCTGCCGAATTGGGCGGATACTGGAGTTCCGGTCTTGGGAGCGGTTAGAACAGCCTCTTCTTTGCGAAGACCGCGGGAACATTTCGCCGCAGTTCGATGTCTGTACCGTCGAGACCCAAGCGGGCGAAATATGTGGAGCCTCCGTCGGACGAATTCTGGGAACGCCGGTGTTAACGTCCAGAGAAGGATTGCGTGAAGACTATTGTCAGACTTGTTGGTTTGTTTCTTCTGCTCCACGGCAGCGCGCAGGCACAGGACGGGTTGCCCGAGTGCTTTGTAAAGTTCTCCGCTTATGATCCTGCCGGCGTCAGACTTACATCACTCGAGATTAGTTCGTTGGAACTGATGGATGAGGACGCGGGTTGGCGTGTGAAGTCCGACCTGCTCGGTGCCGAGCCAGGTAATCTTCGACCGGTCATCCGTGGGGATCGCGTGTACTTCCAGAAACAGCTATTGGGACTGTACCCCGTGCGCGTGCGCTTGTGGTCGTCGGGTCACAGTGCAGGGAGTTGGGTCGCATTCAGAGCTTGCCGCCAGCGCGAGTCAGTCTTCGTAGGCGAGATTGGATATCAATATGCCGACGCCTTCAGCTTTTCGGGGTCAGGTCAGGTTACCGGATGCAACCTCTACGGTGATTGGTGGGTCCGCGTTGAGCCACTATTTGGTGCGGCGCCCTCCCACGAATCCACGGTCGAACCTACGACCGGCCGATTTACGTTTACATTCCATATCTGGACGCGCCACACGATTCTGGTCGGCAAATCCGGCGCCCGGTGAAGCTGTTTACTCGGGATGGCTTCAGGCCTAACGGCACCGATCTTGGCTCCCTGGATATCAGCGACTCCTGCCCGCAGGAGCGAGAGTAGTGGGCCGGGCCGAGCTGCGCAATGCCTGTCTTGCGGTAGGGGTAGTGCTGATCCTCGCTGCCACGAGTGCTTGTGGCCGAGAGTTGCCCGCATGTTCCATCGACTTCGCGGGTTACGATGCGGCCGGCAGCAGCGAGCCGCTCCGTATTGTGTCCGTCAAGCAAGGACAGGGGGGAGAGGCGGATCTAGAAGGTCGCGAAATTCTGGGCATTGACGAGCACGGCTACCGGGTGACAGCGCAGGGTTCAACTGTCTACTTCACCGAACATTTCCTATACGGCTTTACCTGGGGGGTGACCCTTGAGAGTCTGACGGGAATGCGGGTCGAGAAGCCGATCGGCGTATGGTCCTGTACCCACCAACGAGAGTCGGTGTTCTTCCTGGAGGAGCAGGGCAGCGACCCGGACTCCGCGCCATGGTTCGAGCGGGATGGCCGCTTAGTGGGCTGCGAGTTCGACGGTGACTGGTGGGTTCGCTTCAGCCCCTATTCGATATTCCGAATGGGTCCGACCCAATTATCCGAGCGACTTACGACGGCTATCTGGAGCCGTCTTCGGGGCAGTTCACGATTCAGCCGCGGCACGGCGTACGACACATCATCGTGGCCGGGAAAGGAAAGGATCCGGTCAAGTTGTTCACGGTTGACATAGACGCCCAGTCATCGAGCGATGAGTTGGGTGACTTCGACGTCAGCGACTCTTGTCCCGTGGCGATTAGGTGAGGTGGAGCGTTTGGCAGGACGGTTTCGTTCCCGTTTGGGTAATCTTGGCCGCGTGACGTCCCCAATCCGCCATTTCGACTGCGATCGCAATGCGCGGCGATTGGGGTTGTTTCCTACAAGTCCGGTGGTCTCAAGCGGTCGATGCAACACTTCACCGAGAAGGAGAAGTGGATGCAAGAGGAACAGAAGGAAGAGACGAGGAAGAGGCGGGCCTACACGGCGGCGGATGTAGCTGAGCTGTGGGACCGCTGGGGACGCGGGGAGTCATCGAAGAAGATTGCGCAGGTAATGGGCAGAGGGGCGTCGGTGTACACGCTGCTGTTGCGCTGCGGCGGCATTCGCCCGCGAGTACGCTGCCGCTCGCCGCAGGCGTTGACCCTAGCCGAGCGGGAAGAGATCTCCCGCGGTATCGCCTGTGGGGATTCGCTGCGACAGATCGCCCGCAAGTTAGCTCGTGCGCCATCGACGCTGAGCCGAGAGATCCGCCGCAATGGAGGTTCCGATCGCTACCGAGCGGCAGAGGCGGACAAGCAGGCCTTCAAGCGAGCCCGACGTCCCAAGCGCTGTCGGCTGCTACGCTGTCCCCAGCTCTGCCGACTGGTCGAACAGAAGCTGCGCGAGGACTGGGCGCCGCAACAGATCTCCGGCTGGCTGAAGCGTACGTATCCTCAAGATGAGTCCTATCGGGTGTCGCACGAGACGATCTATCGCAGTCTTTTCATTCAAGCCCGCGGGGCTTTGAAGAAAGAACTGACCCTGTATCTGCGCTCCAAGCGCACCATTCGCCGCTCCGCGCAGGCCAGCCGCAAGGGCCGCGGTGGCGGCCAGATCCGCGATGCGATCTCGATCCGCGAACGCCCGGCTGCGGTCGAAGACCGCGCCCTGCCTGGGCACTGGGAAGGGGATCTGCTGGCCGGATCAAAGAACACCCATATCGCCACGCTGGTCGAGCGTTACTCGCGTTACGTGATGCTGGTGAAGGTCTCCGGCAAGGACACTGAAACGGTCGTCTCGGCACTGATAGAGCACGCCCGGCAATTGCCGGGCGAACTCTATCAGTCCCTGACTTGGGACCGCGGTCTGGAGATGGCCGACCACCAGCGCTTCACCCTGGCGACGGATATCGACGTCTACTTCTGCGATCCGCAGAGTCCTTGGCAACGCGGATCGAACGAAAACACGAACGGCCTGTTGAGACAGTACTTCCCCAAGGGAACCGACTTATCCGTACACTCACAGGAACATCTCGATGCGATCGCTCGCAAACTCAACGGGCGTCCCAGACAGACCCTGGAGTTTGAAACTCCAGCTGAACGCTTTAACGCTTGTGTTGCAGCGACCGATTGAGCCGGCACCGAATCGCGGCACCAACCCCTTGAAACAGGCTGTTTGGATTCTCTCAAGACTTCCTGATCGCACCACTTCGGCGAATTCCTAGTCGGGCGTAATGGACAAGGGAAGGCCTATTCTCGTCCTCGCGTCAAGGAGATCGGCCGCGGGACCCCAGCGCATCGCCCTGGGCTATTGGCTATGCCGCCCCTTTGAGGCTGAGGATATTGGGCTGGAAGGGTGGGCTGGAAGGGGACGGAGCCCAGCCGCTGAAAATCAATCCCCCTTGCACCCCCTGCTACCCTGAAACCAGCAAGGCCCGCTCTTCGAGCGGGCCTTTCCCTTTTTCGAGACGACCAGGCCAACGCCGCACGTTTCGATCAGCTCACGAGCACCCAGCGCACTGCCTCAATCTCCATGCTCTCCGCAAACTCGCGCCGCCGCCGATACCGGCAACAAGAGCAAGCAACGCAAGCCCAAATGTCCGCCAAACCGCCCTCGAAAATCACTAAGCCAAGCGAAATCAACCGCGTAGGTCAAGATCCAGGCGGACATTGCCGGACATGAGCGGACATCCACGGCCTTCCGCTGGACACTGACGGACCCCGGCGGTCTCCCGTGGACACTCGGCGGACAACAGCGGCCGGTTAGAGCAGCGACTTGACGGCCTTGATGATGTGCTTCGCCGAGATGCCGTACTTCTCAAGTAACTCATCGGGCTGACCGCTGCGGGCGATCTCGCGCACGGCAAGCTTCTTGAGCTTGATGTTGCCTTCTTCGGCCAGCGCGCCCAACACCGCGTCTCCGACTCCGCCCGCCGGGTAGTGGTCTTCGACGGTGACGACCTTGCCGCCCGTGGCCCGGGCGCATCTCACCAAGGTCTTTTTGTCAACGGGGTGAATGCTGAACAAGTCGACCACGCGGATGGCGATGCCCTGCTTGGCCAACTCATGGTGCGCCTTCAGCGCCTCGAACAGCGTGACCCCGGCGCCGACAACCGTCACCTGATCCTTGCGGCTCTTCTTGACGACCTTGGCGATGCCCGGTCCGAACACTTCGTCGGGACCATAGAGCGTCGGCGTCGCGGGGCGGCTTGTGCGCACGTAGCAGGGGCCGTCAATCGCTGCGACCGCCTCAATTGCCCGCCAGGCGCTCATCGCTTCGCTCGGGTAAAGCACGGTGTAGTTGGGCAATGTGCTGGTCATCGCCAGGTCTTCTAAACCCATCTGCGACGGACCGTCTTCGCCAATCGAGATACCGGCATGCGTGCCGACCAACTTGACGTTGGTATGACTAATCGCTGCCATGCGCACAAAGTCAGCCGCACGCGTGAGGAAGCAGGCGAACGTCGAAGCAAAAGGAATCTTCCCTCGGCAGCCCAAGCCCATAGCCATGCCGACCATATTCTGTTCAGCGATGTAGCCCTCGAAGAAGCGTTTGGAATCCACCTTCTCCAGATCTTCGGTGTAGGTGGAATTCTTGACGTCGGCGTCAACGGCGACGACGCGAGAGTCGGCCTTCGCCAAAGCGCCCAAGGCCTGACCGAACGCTTTGCGAGTGGCGACCGAATCCCCCAACTGATAGGGCGGCGCGCTCACCTTCTTCGGCCTGGCCGCCTTCGCCTTCTTGCCCTTGGCAGGCAGGTTCGGCTTCCAGGCCTTCTTCGAGCCGATGAGCATGCCTTCGAGATTCTTAAGCGTCTGCTCCACTTCGTCCGGGGCGACAGGCTTACCGTGGAAACCGTTTTGATTCTCGCCGGGCAGGTCTTTGCCTTTGAGCGTCCTCGCCAGGATGACGGTCGGTTTGCCCTTCGTAGCCGCCGCTTCGGCATAAGCCGCGACGAGCGCCGCAACGTCATGGCCGTCGACGACGATCGCGTGCCAGCCAAACGCCTTCCAACGCGCCTTATGCGTTCGCATATCGTGTTGCAACATGGTTGGAGCGCTCTGGCCCAGACGATTGACATCGACCGTGGCGCAGAGGTTGTCGAGGCCGTCGTGGGAGGCGACTTCCACCGATTCCCAAACCGAGCCTTCGGCGATTTCGCCGTCGCCCATCAGCACGTAAGTGCGTTGCGGGGTCCCGTCTAAACGAGCGGCAAGAGCCATGCCCACGCCGACCGAAAGTCCTTGCCCCAACGAACCCGTCGCGACGTCCACGAACGGTAGAGTGACCGGGGGGTGGCCCTCCAGGTCCGAATCGATCTTGCGCAAGTTCAGCAAGTCAGCCGGGCGAATATAGCCGGCCTCGCACCAAGCAGCGTAGAGAATCGGAGCGGCATGCCCCTTCGAAAGGATGAAATTATCGTTCGCGCGGTCCGCAGGCTTCTTCGGGTTGTAGCGCATTACCGAAAAGAACAACGCCGACATGATCTCGGCGGCCGACGCGCAGGTCGTCGGGTGCCCGCTGCCGGCGGCGCTCGTCGAGCGAACCGAATGGATTCGCATCATGGTGGCCTTATCTTTCAGGCCGGCGATCGTATCACTGCTAAGGACGACTGACATGGGTTTCAAATCTCCAGGGTTGGCGGACGCGGAGAGCGCATCCGCAGGCTCGGAAGGGCTGCGAACGCGCCCGCCAAGTCTTCTATCGTATCGTTTTTCTCATTCACTACCGTGACGGATCGGTCAGCCCGGCATCACCGCGGCTTTCGTTTTCGTCCGGATGCGCAGAATGAACATGTGCGCGGCGATGTATAGAGTGGAGCCATCGTCACCCCAAGCGCAGTTCGCGGTGCGCTGGCCGGTTTCAATGCGCCCGAGGATTTTACCGTCCGGCGAAAACACCCAAACGCCGCCCGGCCCGGTGGCGAATAGATTGCCCTGAGCGTCCACTTTGAAGCCATCCGGCAAACCGGGCAGACGGCCCGCATGCTCGGTGACGTCCTGGAAGACTTCGCCGTTCTCCAACGACCCGTCCTTCTTGACCGGATACCGCATCCAAATCGCGCGATCCGGGTCGGACTGCGAAACATAGAGCACGGACTCATCCGGCGAGAACGCCAACCCGTTGGGCTTGATCAGCTCGTCGGTCAGCAGATCGACTTGGCGCTCAGCGGTCACGCGGTAGATCCCGCAAAAGTCGAGTTCCCGGCGGGTCGTGTCTTCATAACGGTCCGGAATGCCGTAGGCAGGATCGGTAAAGTAGAGATCGCCGTTCGAGCGATAGACCAGATCGTTGGGACTATTCAGCCTCTTCCCCTGGTATGAATCCGCAATCGTCATTTTGCCGCCGTCTTTGTAGAGGCGCGAGACGCGGCGGTCGCCGTGCTCGCAGGCCACAAGCCGGCCTTCTCGATCCAGCGTGAGGCCGTTCGAGCCCGGCTCCAAACCGTAGTAGACCCGGCCGGTATAACCCGAAGGAGATAGATGAGAGCTCACCCCTTCGCCCTCTTTCCAGCGAAAAATCGTATTGCGCGGTATGTCGGAGAACAGCAGATAGCCGCCGTCCTGGACCCAGACGGGCCCCTCGGTCCAGGTGAAACCGTCGGCTAGCTTCTCTAAGCGTGCCTCGGGCGCGATGAGCTGGTCTAGAGCAGGATCAAGACGATGGATTTTGCCGATGGATGGATACGCTGACATAACTCTGGGGCTCTAAGGGCTGGCCGGATTCGCTTGCCGGCCGCGCTTGCCCGATTCC
Source organism: uncultured Acidobacteriota bacterium (assembly GCA_963805925.1). Lineage (GTDB taxonomy): Bacteria > Acidobacteriota > Terriglobia > Bryobacterales > UBA6623 > CAMPKL01. Next base: position 1,989,330 of record CAWDWB010000003.1, on the reverse strand, counting down.
CAATCGTCCCATAGCTTGAGGAACTTCATCTGCTCCACGAGCCCGGAACGCCGCAGCATGTTCTCGACGCCTTCGCGGTCCAGACGCGGGCCGATGCGATGGTCCGCGTTGGCCAGTCCGAAGACGGTAGCGGCGGCTATCTCGGCGCGTGCGCGAACCTGATCCATGTCGACTTTGTCGAACGTGTCCACTTCCGAGTGATAGGGCAATACGTACGTACTCGTGTCTTGAATAGCCACCAGCGCGGGCACGCCTTCCAATTGAAAATCGAAATGGTCGCTGCCGATGAAGGCATCGCGCGTATGTCTCATGCCGCGAGCGTCGTCGATTCTCGACATCGCTTCCCGCAGGCCCGGTTCGAGCTCGGGGCGGCCTCCAAGCGCATAGCCCTGAATTCGACCCTGGCCCATGTCATGCACGATCACCGCGGCGACCGAGTCCAGCTCGTCGCGATGGCGGCGCACGTAGGCGCGTGAGCCAAACAGTCCGTACTCCTCGCCATCGAATAAGATAAACCGGATCGTGCGCCTGGGCCGCTTGCCTGAAGCAACAATGGCTTGAGCGGACTCAATCACGCCAATAGCGTTCACCCCGTTGTCGAGACAGCCGGTGCCCAGGTCCCAGGAGTCGAGGTGCGCGCCAAGAATCACGACTTCTTCGGGAATCTCGCGTCCGCGGATTTCTCCAACGACGTTGATGCCCCTCACGGAGCCGCCCTGCTTGGTCTCGATCGAGACGGACGCTTTCACAGTCTGTCCTGATTGGATCAGTCTTCCAACCCGTAGAGCGTCCTCACGGCCCAGCACGGCACTGGGAACCGGGTCCATGCGGGCATCAATGGAGTGTACGTGGCGGAACAACACGCGGTCCGGCTTCATCGAAGCGAACAGCACCGCCGCCGCTCCCGCCTCGCCGGCCTCGCGCATTGCCCGGATGGCATTGCCTTCCTGGACGCCCATCGCGTAGAAAGTTTTGGCTTCGTCCAGCAGCACCAACACGGCACGTCCTCGAGCCTTGTCGCCCAATCGAGCAACGCTTCCCTCGCCTAATCCATCCGACAGCACCAGCTCAAGATCCTTTTGCCCGGCCGGAGTCGAAGGCGACCACGCCGTGGAAACCGCCTTCACTTCAAAGGCCGCTGGTTCGGTGACGCGAATATTCGCACCTTCATCACTCCAGGAACGAGGAATCTCAAAAGGCTCCAGCCAGGCGCCGTCGACGCCCGCCGCCTGGAACTGGCTCAGCGCCCAGTCGGCCGCGTGCGCCATGCTGGGCGTTCCCGCCAGCCGGGGACCCAATTCGTCGCACACAGTTCGCAGCCGCGTCTCGAAAGTAGCCGAATGCTGAACGGCGCGGATGACGTCCGGGTCGCCCCGAACCAGAGCGGGGACCATCAACGCAAACGTCGCCGCGAGCAAAACGCTGCCGAAGCAGCGGCTAGATGCCGGTGACAAAGTTCGGACTCTGGTCATCCGGCTCATCCGCCCGCCTATCCAGGAACTGCCGTACCCGATCGTTTGTGTGGTGTTTGATTTCTTCCGGCGTCCCCACCGCTACGATCTTGCCGCGGTACAACATACACATGCGATCGGCGATCAGGAATGCGCTTTGCATCTCATGGGTCACGATGACGATGGTCATCTTGAACGCTTCCTGAAGGTGCAAGATCAACTCATCAATGCCGGCGGCGATGATCGGGTCCAGGCCCGCCGAGGGCTCGTCGAAGATGAGCACTTCCGGATCCATCGCCAGCGCCCGAGCCACCGAAGCGCGTTTGCGCATTCCACCCGACAACTGCGACGGCAGTAAGTCTTCGACGCCGCTGAGTCCGACTTGCGCCAGCTTCATCTGGGTCATCAGCCGGATGGTCGGCTCCGCCAGCTTGGTATGTTCCCGAAGAGGGAGCGCCACGTTGTCCCCGACGGTCATCGAGTTGAACATGGCGGCGCTCTGAAATGAGACGCCCATGATCCGCCGAATGGCGTCTAACTCTTCGGCCGAACAAGTCGTGACGTCAACGCCCTTGATATACACATGGCCTGAATTGGGCTTGTCCAAGGCCATGATGTTGCGCAACAACGTGGTCTTTCCTGAACCGCTGCCGCCAAGGATCACCATGGTCTCGCCGGCTTGGATGTCGAGATTCACGCCTTGCAGGACTTTGCGGTCGCCGAACTGAACAACGAGGTCCTGTACGGAGATCAATGGCGGATCGCCGTCTTTGGTGCGGTCGCGCAGATCGGGATGAATTGCCGTATCGCTCATTGCCAGAAGAGGTAGAAGAATGCGGTCGCCATGAGGTCGGCGAGCACCACGAGGAAGATCGACTTGACGACCGCAGCCGTTGCGGATCGCCCAACCCCGACAGGACCGCCGGCGACCTGGAAACCTTCAAAGCAGCCCACGTGGACAATAATCGTGCCGAAGACGATGGCCTTGATCATGCTGGAGATAATGTCGCGGAGTACCAGCACTTCCAATGTCGCACGCAAGTAGACCCCCAACGACATGTCGAGCGTGAAGTAAGTAAACAGGCCGCCGGCGACAATTCCCGAAGTGACGGCGGCGATGGTCAGACACGGCATCATGACCATCATGGCCACATACTTCGGCGCCAGCAGAAACTCGATCGGGTCCAGCGCCATCGCGCGCAACGCATCGACCTCTTCGGTCACCACCATCGTCCCGATCTCCGCAGAGAAGCTCGACCCAGAGCGACCGATCACGACGATTGCAGTCATCAGCGGTCCCAACTCGCGGGTCATGCTGACGCCGACCAAATTGATGACAAACTGCAGGGCGCCGAACTGTCGCAGCTCTGCGCCGCCCTGGAAAGCCATGATCAGACCGGTCGCCCCAGAGATCAGGCACACAACCGGCAAAGCGTCAAAGCCCAGCACCGCCATCTGGTGGACCGTCGCCCGCCAGCGCAGCCGGCTTCCCGTGATCGGATTCACCCGATAGCTGGACTTGAGTCCCTTCCAGAACTGAATTCCGAGCCCGCCGACGTAGGCGACCTTTTCGATCGTGGAGCGCCCGACGGATGCAAAGAAAGTCATAGGATGCGGGGGCTTTGGAGCCGGCAATCAGGCAACATCTTCCGCCTTGTCGGCGGTCTCGAAGACGGTCAGCAGGCGCGTCAGTTCCAGCACATGGCGGGGCGCCTCGTTCAGACCGGCAAGCACAAAGCGGGCGCCGATCTTCTTCGCTTCCTGAAGGCCTTCCACCAGGCTGGCGATGCCCGAACTATCGACGTAATGGACATCCGACAGATCGACGATGACGGTCTCCTGAGCTCGTTGACGAAAAAGCTCGAACACCGCCTCACGCAGTTTGGGCGACGTATAAAGGTCGATGTCGCCGGTAACCTCGACAACGGACCGCTTACCTTCCCGCTTGACGTTAATATCCATAGGATCCTATAAGGCCGTCGACGCTACGAGACGTTTCCTCATACTGACGACATTCTCTTCACCGTCTCGACCATACTCAATCTCATCCATGATTGCCTTAATCAGGTAGAGACCGCGCCCCCCGGCCCGCAATTCTTCGGGCGGCGGCACCGGCGCCCCGCTGGGGTCGAAGGGCCCGCCTTTATCCCGTATCTCGATTTCCAGAAAGCCGCCGCGCGTGCGACAGGCAAGATTAAATGTTTGGTCCGTGCGGCCCTGGTAGGCGTGTTTCATCACGTTGCCGACAGCCTCGCCTACCGCTAGCGTGATCGCGTTGCCGTCTTGGGCATCGAAGCCCGATTCGCGAGCGTACTCCAACACGGCCTGCCGGATCAGTCGAAGCCATCGCGGATGGCTCGCGATTGTTAACTCAATTGCATCGGCCATTCGCCTGGATCGCTCGGCCCGCAAGTGCACAGTTAGTCCGTTTTCAAGGGCGGATTATAGCACGCAGCCGCCTGGCCACTCTCCGCGCGGTCTGGAACTGATAGGGTAGCGTGAGTGCCCATTTCCCCAGCTCGGCGCGCCGCCTTCGGGGTTTTGCTGCGCATCCATCAGACCGACGCGTTCGTGGACGAGATGCTCCATGGGCGGCTGTTCGAATCTCTCAGCCCCCGAGACAGCGGCCTGGCCACGGAGATCGTTCTCGGTACCCTGCGCCAGCAACAGGTGCTCGACAGCCTGCTGGAACAAGCCTTGGGACGTCCCCTCGGCAAGCTCGACGCCGAGGTCCTTACCGCGCTCCGCCTAGGCGCCTACCAGATGCGCTACCTGGACCGTATCCCAGAGCGGGCCGCCGTTTCCGAAAGCGTGGAACTGATCAAGCAAGGCCGCAAGCGATCCGCCTCGGGGCTAGTCAATGCTGCGCTGAGAAAACTGCCCCAGCGCCCTGCGCCTGACGTCGAGCGCAAACTGGCCGCGCCAGCCTGGCTCATGCTCCGCTGGGAGCGGCACTACGGCGCTGAGGACGCGGCCCAGGTCGCCGCGGCCTGTATCGAGCGGCCCGCGACCTACTTGCGGCTCTCCCCAACGCTCGAACCGGAGGCGCTAGCGCGTCGGCTAGAAGAGGAAGGCATTCAGACCGAACGGACGGAGCTGCCCTCGGCTCGCAAGGTCGTGTCGGGAGCGGTTGAACAAACCGCGTCTTGGCGAGACGGGCTGGTACGCATCCAGGACCTGGGAGCGCAGATGATCGTTCCCTTGTTGGAACTGACCGCGGAACGCCGGCTGTTGGACCTGTGTGCAGCGCCCGGCGGCAAGTCGGCGCAAGCGGCAGCGATCCGCGGCAGAGCGCAAGGCATCGTGGCCTGTGATCGGCATCTGCACCGGCTGCGTATCCTGCGCCAGCTCTCAGCCGAACCCTTCGATCTAGTCGCTCTCGACGCCGAACAAAGCCTGCCCTTCCAACGGAAGTTTGATCGCGTGCTAGTCGACGCCCCGTGCTCAGGCACGGGCACTCTAGACAGGAACCCGGACCTGAAGTGGCGATTGCGGCCCGAGGACATCCCCTTGCTCGTCAAGCGACAAGAAAAGATCCTGGCCAATGCTTTGGCCTCCCTCGCGCCCGATGGGATCGGGGTCTATGCGACCTGCTCGCTTGAGCCCGAAGAAAATATGTCGGTTGTCGAAGCGGTGCTAGCCGCGAACCCCGGATGGCGAGTCTCGAAACGTCTGGACCGCCTCCCCGGACGGGATGCCGGCGACGGATTCTTCGCCGCGCAAATCGTCGCAGCCTAGTAGCCGGCCGCCAGTCCGTCTTTGCGAGATTCCGTCCCGCCAATCAGCCTGCCCGAGTCCCAATCGATCTCCACGGCCTGATATCCGCCAAAGACGCCGCGCTCCTCGACCAGGACGTGCCCTCGCCGCGCCAATTCTGCGACCACGGACGGCGCGACGCCCGACTCCAGCGCCAGCCCGGCTTCTGAATGCCGGAAGCGCGCCGCGTCTCCGGCTTGCTGCACGTCCATGCCAAAGACCAGCCGATTGAGCAAGACCTGAACGTGCCCCTGGGGCTGCATCAGCCCCCCCATCACGCCAAACGAGAGCCAGGGCTTACCGCCGCGAAAGGCCATCGCCGGGATGATCGTGTGGTAGGGGCGTTTACGCGGTCCGATTTCGTTCGGATGCCCCGGCCGAAGGGTAAAGTCTGAGCCTCTGTTCTGGAGCACGACGCCCGTTCCAGGCGCCACCAACCCGGAGCCAAAAGGCGCCCGAATTGAATTGATGAACGACACCGCATTGCGGTCGCGGTCAACCACCGAGAGATACACTGTATCGCCGCCCCTCACTCCGCTCGGATAGCTGGGCGCGGCGCGTTCCGGATCGATCCGCGCGCGCTGCTGCGAAGCGTACTCTTTCGAGATGAGCGTATCGGTCGGCAGTTGATTCTGCTCCGGATCGGCGAGCCAGCGGTCCAAATCGCCGAAGGCCAGCTTCTTGGCCTCGACCAGCAGATGTAGGTAGTCCGCCGAATTATGTCCTAACCCCGCCAGGTCGAAGGGCTCCAGAATGTTGAGCATCTCAAGTGCCGCGAAGCCCTGACCGTTGGGCGGCAGCTCGTAGACGGTCACATCGTGAAACGTCGTTGAGATCGGCGTGACCCAGTCCGCGTGCTGGTGGCCGAGGTCGTCCATCGTCATCGGCCAATCGAGCGAGTTGAGCAACGCGACGATCGCCCGGCCCGCCGCGCCTTCGTAGAATGCCTGGGGGCCGCCCTCTGCAATCTGCCGCAGCGTCGCTGCCAACTCCCGGTTGCGGAAAGACTCGCCGCAGCGCGGAGCCTTGCCCACGCCCTTCAAGAAGACGCGGTTGAACTCCGCATCGCCGGCATACGGCTCGCCGCTCTCAGCCCAATCGCCGGCAATGATCTCAGTCACCGCAAAGCCCGCTTCCGCGTGGCGGATCGCCGGGGCCAGGACATCGGCGAGGCTCATCGAACCGTATCTCTCCAGCAATGTCGCCCAGCCATCGACCGCGCCGGGCACGGTGACCGCGAACGCGCCCTTCTGCGGGACCCGATCCAAGCGGCGCTCGCGGAAGAACTCCGGCGTCACAGCGGCAGGCGAGAAGCCGCTGGCGTTGAGCCCAACCAGTTCATTCGTCTTCGCCACGTGCGCTAGGGCAAAGACGTCGCCTCCAGGGCCGGTCATCATCGGCTCGACGACGCCCAGCACGGCGGCCGTCGCCACTGCCGCGTCAAATGCGTTGCCTCCGGCCTTGAGGATTTCGACTCCCGCCTCCACCGCGAGCGGCTGGCTGGCGGCAACCATGCCCTGTTTCGCTTCAACGGGCGAGCGCCCTCGAACTGCGGGCCCGTGAGGCCGATCAACGTAGATCATCGTCAGATTCTACTCGCTCCGCGCGGCTATACTGATCCAATCGCCATGAGAAAGATACTGCTGACCCTCGCTTCTGTCTGGTTGGCCGCCTGCGGCGGCTCCGGGACCGTCGAGAACGCCGCCGTCGATTCTACAAAGCCGCTCGAAATCTACTGGATCGACGTCGAAGGCGGCGCCGCGACGCTGATCGTCACGCCGACAGGCCAAACCGTGCTCATGGATGCCGGTTGGCCGGGCAATGACGACCGCGACGCCAAGCGAATCGCCGATGTTTTAGAGAACGAAGTCGGCCGCAAGGAGATCGATTACTTCATCACCTCGCACTTCCACGCCGATCACGCCGGCGGCATTCCCGGCTTGGCCGCCATGGTGCCCATCAAGCAATTCGTCGATCACGGCGACAGCATTGAAAAGAACCTCAACGAGCGCGCCGCCCAGCTCTGGCAGAGCTACCGCGAAGCCGCCGGCACGCGCATGACCGTGAACCCCGGCGACACGCTGCCCGTCACCGGCGTCGACTTTGAGTTCGTGACGGCGCGTGGAGAAGCGATCAAAGGCGATGGTTCCAGCACGAACCCCTACTGCGAAGGCGTGGAGCAAAAGGACGTTGGGAAAGCGGGTCCAGAGAACGGTCAAAGCGTCGGCTTCATCGTCCGGATGGGCGATTTCGAGTTCCTCGATCTGGGCGACTTCACCTGGCCGGAAGAATTGGCTGCCGTATGTCCGCAGAACCCGTTCGGCCAGATCGACCTTTTCCAGGTGTCGCACCATGGCATGTTCATCTCGAACTCCCCTGCGCTGATCAACGCCATTGCTCCCCAAGTCGCCGTCATGAATAACGGCGCCAACAAGGGCGGCGATCCGTTGGCCTATGCCGCGCTAATGGATACGCCGCGTCTCAAGGATCTCTGGCAGGAACACAAAGCGCTCAACGAAGGCGCCAGCAACACCGAGGAAGACAAGATCGCTAACCTAGGCGAGACCGAAGGCTGCGAGGGCCATTGGATTAAGGCGACTGTCCAGCCAGACGGTTCCTTCACCATCCTTAATAGCCGGAACGGCTTCTCGAAGAGCTACAAGTCGCTTTAGAGAGACTATGCTTCGCGCAGGCGGGAGGCGATCGTTTCGGCAGCCTTGTTGGAAGGCGCGACGGCGAGAATCGTATCGTCGCCGGCCACCGTGCCAACGATCTCCGGCCAGTGCGCGCGGTCAATGGCCAGGGCTAAGGCGGCGGCGCCGCCCGGCCGCGTCTTGAGGACCACAAGATTCTGAGCGGGAATTGCTTCGGTAAGAAATTGACGGACCACGCTCGCGAGAGCCGTGGCGTCATCCGGCGTCGGCTCCGGGCCTGGCTCTCGATAACCCTCCGCGGCTTTGAATACGCCTAGCTCTCGCAGATCCCTCGAAAGAGTCACCTGGCTCGCTTCCACGCCCCGATTGCGCAAGGCCTCGGCGAGGTCCTCTTGCGTGCGGATCGAGGCGCGGCTGATCGTCGCGAGAATAGCTGCCTGGCGCTGCGTCTTGGTCATCAGGCCCTGCGCATGGCCTCCAGGCGAGCCTCGGCCGCTGCCAGAGACCTGGCGACCGTTGCCGGCGCCGTCGCGCCCGGCGTCGTATGGTTTTCTAGAGCCCGACGGGCCGAGAGCAGCTTAGCCGCTTCAGCATCAAACTCAGGCGCGATCTGTTGCAGTTGCTCCAGCGTCCAGTCAGCCGGTTTGCGGCCTTCCTTCGTGCTTTGCAAGACAAGCGAACCGACGATCTGATGCGCGCGATGGAAGGCAACCCCGTTGCGAGCCAAGAACTCGGCGAGTGCGGTCGCACAGGTCCAGCTGTCGTCTGCCGCTTTCTCCATGACGGCGGCGTTGACCTTGGTCGTCTCCACGCACAAGCGGATAACTTCCAACGAACCACCCAGATGGTCGGCGGCGTCAAAGACCCCTTCCTTGTCTTCTTGGAGATCACGGTTGTAGGCCAAGGGCAAACCCTTGATCACGACCATCAACCCTTGCAAGTCGCCGATCACGCGTCCGGACTTGCCTCTCACCAGTTCGAGTGCATCCGGATTGCGCTTCTGCGGCATCAAGCTTGACCCGGTGGTGACTTCATCGCCGGGCTCCAGGAAGCCGAACTCTTCAGAAGTGTAAAGAATCCAGTCTTCGGCCAGCCGGCTGATGTGCAGCATCGTGGTCGACGCCGCATAGAGGAAGTCGAGCGCGAAGTCGCGGTCCGACACCACGTCCAGGCTGTTGGCCGAGATCGACGCGAAGCCCAGATCCTTGGCAATCGCCTCGCGATCGTGTGGGAAACCCGACCCAGCAAGCGCGCCCGCGCCGTAAGGCAATACGTCCGTCCTCCGATAAGCGTCCGCGAGACGATCGTAATCGCGCGAGAACATCTCGAAGTAAGCCAGACAGTAGTGCGACCAAAGCACGCCCTGGGCGCGTCGCAAGTGCGTATAGCCGGGCAGCATCGCCGTCGGCTCACGCTTGGCAAAGTCGACCAGCGCCTGCATCAGCTCGACCAACCGGCTCTGGTTCGCGCGGATCTCGCCTTTCATCCACAGCCGGAAGTCGGTCGCCACCTGTTCGTTGCGGCTGCGACCGGTATGGATTCTCGAGGCAAGGTCTTCCGCCTTCTCGCCTAGCTTGCGAATGACGAAAGTGTGCACGTCTTCGTCATTGGCGCCGGTGAAGTAGTCAGGCGACTTCGATTCTGCCAACATCGCGTCGAACGCCGCCTGCACCTGCTCGCGTTCTTGTTGCGAGTAGATGCCGACCCTTTCCAATGCGGCAGCCCAGGCTCTTGAACCGATGACGTCGGCCTCGAATAATCGCTGATCGAAGTGGAGGGAGCCGGAGAACCGCTCAAACAGTTCCGCCGGTCCCGCCGTGAATCTGCCGCCCCACAGCTTCACTTCTTGTTGGCCTCCCGCGTCACCGCGGCATGGACGCGAATCGGCAAGCCCACCAAGTTGATGAAGCCTTCGGCGTCCTTCTGGTTGTAGTCGTCACCCATCGTGAAGCTGGCGACCTTCTCCTGGTAGAGCGAGTAGCGCGACTTGCGGCTCATCACATCGAGCCGTCCCTTGTGCAGGCGGACCTTGATTTCGCCCGTCACGTTCGCTTGCGTGGAGTCGACGAACGCATCGAGCGCCTCGCGCAAGGGCGTGAACCACTTGCCGTCGTAAACCAATTCGGCATAGTCCAGGGCGACTTTCTGCTTGTAGTGCATCGTGGCCCGGTCGAGGGTCAACGATTCCAACTCGCGGTGAGCGAACATCAGAATCGTGCCGCCCGGGGTCTCGTAGCAGCCGCGCGACTTCATGCCGACGAAGCGGTTCTCGACCAAGTCGATGCGGCCGATGCCATGCTTGCCGCCGATGTCGTTAAGCTTCTCCACCAGCGTGGCGCCGCTGAGCTTTTCGCCGTCCAGGCTGACCGGCCGTCCCTGCTCGAAAGCGATCGTCAATTCAACAGGTTGATCGGGCGCGTCCTCGGGATTGACGCTCATCATCCAGACGCCGTCGGAGGGCGAGTTCGCCGGATCTTCCAGCTCCGCGCCTTCATGCGAGATGTGCCATAGATTGCGATCGCGGCTGTAGATCTTGGCCTTGCTCTGCTGCAGCGGAATGTTGTGCTTTTCGGCGTAGTCAATGGCGTCTTCGCGCGATACGATATCCCACTCGCGCCAGGGAGCGATGACCGGCAGATGCGGCGCGAGCGCCTTATAGGTCAACTCGAAACGAACCTGGTCGTTGCCCTTGCCGGTCGCGCCGTGGCACAACGCGTCGCAGCCGGTCTCGAGCGCGGCCTCGACCTGCAGCTTAGCCAGCAGCGGACGCGCAATCGACGTTCCCAACAAGTACTTGTGCTCGTAGATCGCGCCCGCGCGGACCATCGGCCAAACGTAGTCCGACACGAACTCCTCGCGCAGGTCGGCGACCCGGCATTCGCTGGCGCCGCTCTCGAGAGCCTTCTTCTCCAAGCCCTCCAGTTCGCCGCCGCCTTGTCCGACATCGCCGCAGATAGCGACAACCTCGCAGCCGTAGTTCTCTTTCAACCACGGAATAATGATGGAGGTGTCCAATCCCCCGGAGTAAGCGAGAGCGACTTTCTTAGCTGGCATCGATTTCCTTTTGGGCTAGCCTTTATCCGGCCAGCAACATCATCAACAACGCCTTCTGGGCGTGGAGTCTATTCTCGGCCTGGTCAAAAACCGCCGACTGTTCCGATTCAATTACCTGGTCCGTCACTTCCTCGCCGCGCAACGCCGGCAGGCAGTGCATGAAGATGGCGTTCGGCGCAGCCAGCGCCATCAACTCGGCATTGACTTGATACTGCGCGAAGGCGATCCGTCGTTCCTGCGTTTCGCGTTCCCAGCCCATGCTGGTCCACACGTCCGTGTAAACGCCCACGGCCCCTTCCACGGCAGCGCGCGGGTCGTTCATCACCTGGATCTTCGCGCCCGTTGTCGAACCCAAGGCTTGAGCGCTGGCTATCACCTCAGCTTCAGCTTCGTAGCCTTCGGGACTGGCGAAGTTGACATTCACGCCCAGCGCCGCTCCCGTCAGCAAAACCGAATGAGCCACGTTGTTGCCGTCGCCGACATAAGCGACCGTCAAGCCCGCCAAATCCTCATGCCGCTCGCGCAGCGTCAGGTAGTCCGCTAGCGCCTGGCACGGGTGATACATGCCGCTCAGGGCATTGACGACCGGCACGGACGACCACTCCGCCAAATCCTCTAGCGTGTCCTGCGAGAAAGTGCGCGCGATGATCACATCGAACCAGCGATCCAGGTTGCGCGCCATGTCGCGAGCCGGCTCCCGCTCGCCGATACGGTCGCCTTTGTGGTCCTGAAACACCGCATCGCCGCCGAGCTGCTTCATGCCCAGCTCAAACGTCACCCGCGTCCTGAGCGACGGTTTCTCAAAAAGCATCGCCGCATAGCGTCCGCGAAGCACCGCTCCGAAGTCTTTCGGGCTGCGCTTAACCGCCAGTCCCAGTTCCAAGACTTGTCGCGTCTCGTCCGGCGTGAGGTCCGTGTCAAGCAGGACGTGATTGGCCGCTAAAGGGCGGATCGTTGTATCGATTTGAGACATGGAGGCAGCTCTGAATATTTATGCAGACTAGTGAATAATATATCATCGTCCTGGCCGGGTCAACCGTTCGTTGCATTCCGGCAAGCGTTCGCGGTACAACATCTGCCTATCGCGGTCGCCCGCACTCCGTCCCCCGGAGGTTTCTTGGAATACGTTCTCGCTCAAGTCAGGCCCGTTCTAGATTGGCGCAAGGAAGATATCCTGGGCCGCTCGTTTGTTGCGGCAATTCTCTACTGCGGTATCGTTTACAACCCCTGCGAGGGAACGATGGCTGCAGCGTGGTGGATGGCCATCTGTCTCGGCTGCGCCGCGCTGGCCTGGCTCCGCAGCTACCGCGTCCTCGGGTTCCTGTGCGCCTACATGATCTTGCCGGTCTTTGCCGGGACGGGCTACGGAATCTTCCGCGCTCTCGGCCTCGCTCCTTAGACCACCGTCGGCAACGCCATCGATGCTCCCTTGCGCCCCTCAAGCGGCGCGCAAGGGCCTGCGTCAATCCGCCAACCAAACCCTAACGCTTGGGCTGTTTCGCGCACCGTAGAGCAGAGACGGAGCAATTTGGCGGGGCATTCCTCATTTGGCGCTCTTCGGCGCCAGTCGTGCAACGTCTTTGGTTGAAATAAGGAGGGACGTCATGCCACGCAAGAGGATCCAGGAGTTCTTAGACAAGAACAATGTCCAATACATGATCGTGGAGCACTCCCCTGCCTATGCGGCCATGGATGTCGCGAAGTCGGCGCACGTCGCCGATTGGGAGCTAGCTAAGACCGTCATGGTCCGGCTCGACGGAAAAATGGCGATGGCCGTCCTGCCCGCCGCCGATAGGGTTGACTTGGACGCCATCGCGGAAGCGGCCGGCGCCAAAATGGCTTCGGCGGCGCTCGAAGACGAATTCAAGGAGTTGTTCCCCGATTGCCAACCCGGCACCATGCCTCCGTTCGGCAATCTCTACAGCTTGCCGGTCTACGCGGATGCGAGCCTAGCGGCTAACGACTTGATCGCCTTCAACGCCGGAACGCACCACACGCTCGTGCGCATGCACTATGCGGACTTTGATCGTCTGGTGCACCCGAAGACGGGTCAATTCAAGCTTGTGGCGGCGTCAGCCGTCGGCTGAGTTCTCGTCGCTGAGCAATAGCCGCCGCAGCGACGCCCGTCAATGCGACGGCCAGATTGTGGAGCAAGTCCATATAAGCCATGAACGCATGGCTGAGGTCCGGCATCAGGCGGTCCATGATGAGCCCGGAGTCGTACCAAATCCAGGCGACCCGTAGCCCGAAAATGCTGGTCACGATTATTGCCGTCCTGAGCGCGTCGACCTTGAGTAGCCGCGTTGCGACCAGCAGCGCAATCCCGGCAGCGGCGGCATTGCGCAGGAAGAACCAGTTGAGATTCTCCTCCCTAACGATGTCGCTCAGCGAATAGCCTAACCCGAACGCCCAATAGAGCGTGAAGTAGACCGCAATGTGGACAAGAGCAGCGCCGCCTAATTTCTTCGCTTCCTGCCCGGCCTTCCACAGGCTGCCGATAATGAGCGCCGCGAACCATGCCGCCGCTAGGAGGTTGAGGGGCGCCCTTGATCTGCGCCCATCGGCTTGGAGTTGACCCCGGTCCGGCATGGCGGCGGCTAGCACGGCTCTGCTGCTCGCTCGCGTGAGCCTCCAGCGTGGCCCTCTGCTGATTACTGAGGTTCAACACTTGCCATAGGATTTCGCCCTGACTGTTCGCCGGCAGCGGCAGACCCAGCAACGCACTGATCGTCGGCGCCACATCCCGTTGCCGGGCCTTCCATCCCGAACTGTGCACAATGCCCCGCCCGGAAAACACCAACGGTGTCGAGACGACTTCCGGTTCGCTTCCGCCGTGCCCGCCCTGGCCGCGCCGCTGGATGTGACCGTGATCGGCAACGACCACAAACGTGGTTTCTTCATCGCCGAGCGCCTGGACCAACGAGCCCAGACAGGCATCCGAGGCGGCGACCAGACGCAGATACTCCGGCGACTCTCCGCCGTAGTCATGCGCGGCTTCATCCGTCGCTGTCAGCCCAACAACGATCAGTCCTCTTCCGGCGCGTGAAAGAACCGGCGTCATCTCGCTGCAAACTCGCTTCTGCCACGCGACAAGTTGGTCCGCGTTCGGCTCCGGTCCTAGTTCCTTATCGAAAGAGTGAATCCTTGCCGCCTCAAGACTGTCTCCAAAAGCGCGCTGCCAAAAATAGCTGCCGTAGACCGTGACGGGAATACCCTGCTTTTTCGCTAGCGAAAAAATCGAATCCACCGGCACCGGACTGTAGCGGCCGTTGTTAGTGACTCCGTGAACTTCCGGCATCGCCCCGGTCGACAACGTGGCGCGGCCCGGATTCGAGAGGGACGGCAGTTCGGTAATGGCAACGCCGGAGGAACCCCTGGCCGCCAGCGCTTGCAGATGCGGCATGCCCGCCGCCGCGTCCACGCGAACCCCGTCCAGAACGACCAATACAAGTCGAGAAGTCAGCGCGGGCCCCGGCGGAAGGTCCGGATGAATCGCGTAGTCGCTTTGGTAACGGGTGACGCTATTCCAAGCCGTTTGCGCCAGAACGGCGCCGCCGACGCCTAACAGCAGCAAATAGCAAGCTGCGGCAATGTTCGCGCGGCGACTAATCACTCACGGATTCTATCGTTATTCGACCGTGACGCTCTTGGCGAGGTTTCTTGGCTGATCCACATCGCAACCGCGGACGACGGCGATGTAGTAGGCCAGCAGTTGCAGAGGAACGATCTCGATCATGGGCAACAACAGCTCGTTCGTCGTCGGAACCTCGATGATATCCTCGACCATCTCGCGAAGCTGCTCGTCGCCGCGATTAGCGATGCAGATCACCCGGCCGCGCCGCGCCTGGACTTCCTGAATATTCGAAACCGTCTTCTCGTAGCGAGTCCGGCTCAGTTCGTCCTCGGGGTCGTAGGTCGCGATCACGACGACAGGCAACTCTTCGTCGATCAGCGCATTCGGCCCGTGCTTCATCTCGCCGGCAGGATAGCCTTCGGCGTGAATGTAGGAAATTTCTTTCAGTTTGAGAGCGCCCTCAAGAGCGATCGGGTAATGGATGCCGCGGCCCAAGAACAGGAAGTCGCTGGCCTTGTGATACTTCTGCGCCAACGCTTCACATTCCGGCGCCGTGCGCAAAGCCTCTTCAATCTCGTTCGGCGTAACGAACAGCTGGCCGACCAACTTGCGGGCCGCCGCCTCATCGAGACGCCCTCTCACCTGCCCCATGTACATCGACAGCGTGAAAAGCGCCGCCAATTGAGACGTGAACGCCTTGGTGGATGCGACGCCGATCTCCGGGCCCGCATGCGTGTAGATCGTGCCCTTCGTCTCGCGCGTAATCATCGCGCCGATTACGTTGCAAATCGCAATCGTTGGGGAACCCTTTGCAGCCGCTTCGCGCTGAGCCGCCAGCGTGTCCGCCGTCTCGCCCGACTGCGTAATCACGATCGTCAAGGTGGACTCGTCCAAAATCGGGTCGCGGTAGCGGAACTCGCTGCCGTAGTCGACTTCGACCGGTATGCGGGCAAACTTCTCGATCATGAACTTGCCGGCCAAGGCCGCATGCCAAGAGGTGCCGCAGGCCGCGATGCGCACGCTCTTGAAAGCCTTCATCTCCTCCGGCGTGATGCCCAAGTTGTCGAGGAACACTTCGCCCGTCTGGCGATCCACGCGGCTGACCATCGTCTCGCGCACGGCGCGCGGTTGCTCATAGATCTCCTTGAGCATGAAGTGCTTGTAGCCGCCCTTCTCGGCCATCACCGGATCCCAGGCGATATGCTGAACCGGGCGCTCAACCGTATGGCCTTCGAAGTCCGTAAGCCGAGCTCCATCCATGGTTAAGATCGCGATATCCCCGTCAGCGAGAAAAATGATGTCCCGGGTGTGGTGCAAGATCGCCGGCGTGTCGGACGCCACGAAGTATTCGTCCTGCCCCAGGCCGATGATCACCGGCGGCCCCTGGCGCGCCACGACAATCTTGCCCGGGTCGCGCCGCGAGACGGTTGCCAAGGCGAATACGCCGTGGAGTCGCTCAATCGTCTCCATCAGTGCGCTTTCTAGCGTGACGCCGGTGTTGCGGCTGTACTTGTCGAGCAGGTGCGCGATGATCTCCGAGTCGGTATCGGTGACGAAGACGTACCCTTCGGTCCGTAGCTGCGCCCGCAGCTCGAGATAGTTCTCAATGATTCCGTTGTGGACGACGACAATGTCGCCCGAAGCGTCGCGATGGGGATGTGCGTTTTCTTTGGTCGGCTGGCCGTGCGTGGCCCAGCGAGTATGGCCGATGCCGCATTTGCCTTCAATAGGATCGAGGCGGATGGCCTCTTCGAGCATGCGCAGCTTGCCTGCGGCCCTGCGGACTGCGTACCCGGATCCGTTGTTGCCGACTGCTATTCCGGCGGAATCGTAGCCTCGATACTCAAGACGGCGCAGGCCGTCAATGATGATGGGGGTGGCTTCGTGAGGCCCGATATAACCAACGATTCCGCACATAGACTGCCGTCCTCATTCCCGAAACTCGATAGTGAACTCCTCGATGACCGGATTCGCCAGCACGTCGTGGGCAAACTTTCGCGCCTCGGCCTCGGCCTCGGCCTCGTCAGTCCCTTGTGCGAACTCAATCTCGAAGAATTTACCCTGTCGGACGTCTTGAACCCTGGTGTAGCCGAAATTGTTCAGCGCGGAACGAATCGTACGGCCTTGGGGGTCGAGTACCGTTTTTTTGAGTGTAACGTGGACAACTGCGCGCATAAGTCGATTGTATTCCTTAGGGTTAGGGCTCCGAGATACGTAGAGCGGGGGATTAACTAGCGGACGATAAACCAGCCGTTGAGCAGGTTGGGCTTGTTGTAGGGAAGGTCCAAATCTTCCTCGCCCCAGGCCAGCACACGTCTTCCGGAATGAGTGACCACGGCGTGCGCCGCGGCCGTGTCCCATTCCATTGTCGGCCCCAGACGGGGATAAATATCCGCCTTGCCCTCAGCCACCGTGCAGAGCTTGAGCGAACTTCCCATGGCGATGAACTCCACTTCGTCGTAGTCCTTTCTCATCCCTTCGATGAACGCTTCCATCTCGGGAGTCGAGTGCGAGCGGCTGCCGACCACGACGATCTTGCCGTTCGGCGGCGCCGCTGGAGGAGCGAGACGAACCGGCTCTCCGCCGCCCTCCGACTTAAACGAACCGTCCTTCGAACCGAAGTACATCCAGTCCAGATCGGGCGCAAACACCACGCCCGCCACCGGCTTGCCGTTTTCCATCAGAGCGATATTGACCGTGAACTGACCGTTCCTCTTGACGAATTCCTTGGTCCCGTCGAGCGGGTCGACGAGGAAGTAGAAGCCCCAGTTCTTGCGCACTTCGTAGGCGGCGTTGTCGCCGCTTTCTTCCGACAACACGGGAACGTCCGGATAGCGCTCGCCGAGCCGACTCAAGATAATTCGATGAGAGCGCAGATCGGCCTCGGTTAAAGGCGAAGAATCTTCCTTGTGCTCGACGTCAAATTCGGTTCGATAGACGTCCAGGATTGCCGCTCCGGCCTCGCGGGCCGTGGCGATCAGAAAGTCAATATCGAGTTCATCGGAGGACTTCATCTCCCTTGATTATCTCTCGATAGCCCGAGAATCCCTTGCTAGACTCACGTTGTGCGAGGTTTTCTGCAACTGATCCTGGTCGCGGCCGCGCTGACGTCCATCGCTTGGGCGCAGGCCGAGCGCGTCGTGCTGACCCAAGATGACTTGCTGCGCATGGCCGACACCGGCTTGCCCACGTCGCTCATCGTCAAGGTCATCGAGTCCGCTGACGAAGTCCCCGTACTCCAACCGCAAGACATCACCGATCTGGCAGGCAAAGGCGTGCCGGTCGAGGCTCTGGAGGCAATCGTCGCGCGCAAGGGCCGCACCGTGCCCAGTGAACGAGCCGCGGCGGCCCCCACGACCCCCTCCAACCGCCGCGTGAACATCACCGCTACGCTAGATCAGCACCGTGGCCTACTCGGCGGTTTCCAAAAGGGCTCGGACGCTTTCGCCGTCTACTGGGGCGCGGCCGCCATCAACGCCGAAGGGGTGGTTCTGCCCATCGATTCGTGCCCCAAGCAGCCAGCCTGCTGGTGCGTCTCCGCCAGCGGCGAGAAGACTTGCGCCGCCGAAAATGAGCCGGCCTGGCAACAGCGCTTCTCCTGCTTTCAAGCGACCGAGATGACGCCCGGCGAAGCGATGCCCGTGTTCTCCCTCGACGCCCCGCAGGGGACGACCGAGCTGCGGTTCTACCCGTTCTACATGGTTCAAGAAAAATCCGGAGCCGTCAGACTAGCGTCGTGGGATTCCGCCGGCAGTTCTGCCTACGTCAGCGTCGAGCCAAGAGGATCGGAATCTTACGTCGCAGAGGCCGGCCTCTCGCTGACGGTCGGCAGAAACGCCAAGACCGACCTGACCATGCCCGTAAAGCGCTTTGACGCCGACGGCGAGCGGCCCGGCATCGGCGGACGAATCTCCCTGCAGACGCTGACCATGTCGACGACCCCGCTGCCGCAGTCGTGCGAGATAGAGTGAGTTCCCGCGACTAGACCGGCAACGTCTTCAGCAGCTTTTTCGACTTCGCTACCCAAGGCCGTTCTTGCCTACGCAAGTAGCGCGGCAAGCCGGTCTGCTTCGACACGACTTCTTCCAGTAGTTGCCGGGCTTCTTCCGTATTCCCTTCGTCAGCCATGATCTTGCCCAAGCCGAAGTTCGCGGCCGAGACCGGATTGCGTTCCAATACCGCGCGGTACACCGCAGCGGCTTCGGCGGGACGAGCCAGCGCCTCATACGACTCCGCGAGCGCTAGTTGCGCCGCGTGCATCTTAAAGTGCGGCTCCGAAGCGACAATCGCCGACAAGTCTTCGACGGCGGCTTCGTAGTTGTCGGACGCCATGTAAGACCGCGCCCTGCCGTAGCGGCTTTCGTTGTCGCCCGGATCGCGGTCGAGCGCATCGCCGAATAACTCCACCGCCCGCGCGTGATTGCCTTCGCGGGCGCAGATCGCCGCCAACTGCCCCAGGGCTTCCTGCGAGGGACTCTCTTTGACGAGTTTCTCGTACCACTGCTTGCGTCGTTTTCGCTCCCACGCTTCGAACACGGGTAGCTTCCAACGCATCCCCGGCATCACTTCCACAACGAAGTAAACAGCGGCGCCGAGCGGCCCCAGAAAGAATATGACAAAGCCCCAGTAATACTCCGGCCGATTGCGGAAGAAGTGAATCAGCATCAGTACCTGGAATATGGCCCCGAAGGTCCACAGGTTCCAACCGGCGAAGTAGGGAATTCCGAACACTCGGCGTAATTATGCCCCAACCGAAGAGGCCTGCGCCCGCGGGATATCACCCGCCGCAGCGGTGAAAAGTCACTGAAGCGAGCCTATTGCGCGATCTGCCGATCCGCCAAATCGGAAAATCCGACCCGGCCGCCGTCCGTGACCAGCGAGTGCCGGCAAAACTCGGGCCTGGGTTCCGGGAAGTCCGAGCGGTAATGCGCGCCGCGGCTTTCTTCGCGTGCCAGCGCCGACTGAATAATCAGCGAGATCAGCAGGTTGATGTTGTCCGCTTCGAATCCCTGGCGGTTGTTGCGCATGATGCCTCGCGGAAACAGCGGCGAGACACGCTCCAACTCGGCCATGCCTTCCTGCAGAGTGTCTGCGGATCTCTCGATTCCCGCACGGCGCCACGCAAGCCGTCTCAGATCGAACACCGAATTCGCCGGAAGCGGGGCCGGGTCGCCGCGATCGGGAATCGGCGAAGTCGCAACGGCGGAACCGGCGAACTCGCGCATCGCGGCGCCTGCCCGTGCGCCGAAGACGAGCCCCTCGAGTAACGAGTTACTGGCCAAACGATTGGCGCCGTGAACACCCGTACAAGCGACCTCTCCGGCCGCGTAAAGCCTGGGGACGGTCGTCCTACCCGCCAGGTCCGTATGCACGCCGCCCATGGCATAGTGCGCGGCCGGATGGACCGGCACCGGCTTCAAGGTAATGTCGATGCCGTAGAGCAGGCAGGTCTCGTAGATGCGCGGAAAGCGCTTGGGAATCTTTTCCGCATCGAGGTGAGTCAGATCGAGGTAGGCCGGCCCGGACTGCGTGCGACGTAACTCGGCGACGATCGCGCGCGAGACGATGTCGCGTGGCGCCAAATCGCCGCGCTCATCGTAGTTGTGCATGAAGGTCTCGCCAGCGGCATTGAGCAGCCGTGCGCCTTCGCCGCGCAGAGCCTCCGACAGCAAGAACCTCGGCGCGCCCTCGGTAAACAGGGCCGTCGGATGGAACTGCACCATCTCCATGTCGGCCAGTTGCGCCCCGGCGCGGTAAGCCATGGCCATGCCGTCGCCCGTCGCCACGTTCGGGTTCGTCGTCTCCCAATAGACGCATCCCAGGCCGCCCGTGGCCAGCAGCACCGCCTTCGCGTAAATGGGGATCAGCCGGCGCTCTTTCTCGTCCCAAGCCGTAACGCCGCAGACCTCGCCGTGCTCGTTGAGCAGTACGTCGACGACGGCCGAGAAGCTACGGTAGCTGATGTTCGGGATCGAGCGGGTCGTGTGATAAAGAGTCCGGGCAATCTCTCGTCCCGTGGAGTCGCCGTGGGAGTGCAACACACGATTGCGGCTGTGTGCGCCCTCGCGGGTGAACGACAACTTGCCGCCGTCCTTGTCGAACTCGATGCCCCACTCGATCAGTTTTTCGATCTGTACGGGGCCTTCGGCCACCAACGCTCGAACAGCGTCGATGTCGCAGAGCCCCGCGCCGGCAATGATTGTGTCCTGTTCGTGAAGGCTAACCTCGTCGTCGTCGCTCAGCGCCACGGCGATGCCGCCTTGGGCGTATTCGGAGGTCGATTCGGTCAGGCGATCCTTGGTTAAGACCAAAACGTCCCCGGCCGGAGCCGCCTCGATCGCCGCCCGCAAACCAGCGACGCCCGCTCCGATAACTAGGAACTCCGTCTCGATCTTCAAGGCCCCATCGTAGCGGAAGCGTCGCAACGCCGTTCGAACCGCAACTAGAGCTTGCCGAAGCGGTCTCGCTATGCTGGTGCAGATGGCCCGAGTCTTACCGTTTCGGCCTTATCGCTACTCCCCCAAAGCGGGCGATCTGGCGACTCTCGTCACCCAGCCCTACGACAAGATCCCCGACGCGCTCCGCGAGCAGTACCTCAAAGCAAGCCCTTACAACTTCGTTCGGCTCATCAAGGGGCAGCCGCTGGACGGCGACGACGGCGCCCACAACGTCTACTCCCGGGCTTCGGACACGCTCGCCGAATGGATCGAGCAAGGCATCCTCGTCGAGGACCCCGAACCGGGCTTCTACGCCTACTTTCAGGAATTCGAACACCCCGAAACCGGCGCCAAGACAACCCGCAAAGGCTTCATTGGGCTAACCGACGTAGAAGAGTACGACAAGGGCGTCGTCCACCGCCATGAGCTGACCCACAGCGGACCGAAAATGGACCGCTGGAAACTCACCGAGGCGACCCAGTCCTACTTCGGCCAACTGTTCTTCCTCTACGACGACCCCACCCGGCGCATCGACGAACTATTAGACGCCGCCGCCGAGGGCACGCCGTTGATGGAAGCTCGCGAACCGGACGGCATCGCGCATAAGGTCTGGCGGATCAGCGACCCCGCTCAGGTCGGGGAGATCGAGCAGCTGATGGCCGACAAGAAGCTGCTCATCGCCGACGGGCATCACCGCTACGAAACGGCCCTGGCCTACGGCCGCGAGCACCCGGAAACTCCCGGCGCCTCGCGAATCATGGTGACGCTGGTCAATATGAGTTCCCCCGGGCTGGTCGTTTTAGCCACGCACCGGGTGCTGTCGGATCTGCCCCATTTTGAGCCCAACCAACTGCTGGAGGGAGCGTCCCGGCGCTTCGCGACCAGACGTCTCACATCCGACGACGCTTTGCGGCAAGCGCTAGAGACGGAGCCGCACAGCGACGCGGCAATCGGATTGGCCCTCGCCGGCGACGACGGGCGCTATCTACTCACGCCCAAGCCCGACGCTCTAGAAGATATTCTCCAGGGACTGTCTGAGGCGGAAGGTCGCCTCGATGTCGTCCTGCTCCACAAAGCGCTCATCGCCGAGGCTGCCGGCCTTTCAGAAGACGACGTAAAGGAACTGAAGGGCATCCGCTATGTTCGCGGTTTCGATAACGCCATCGCCGAGGTCGCCTCAGGAGCCGCGCAAGCGGCCTTCCTGCTGCGCCCCGTTGACGTCAAAGATGTTGCTCGGATCTCTTTCTCGGGAGGCGTGATGCCGCAGAAGTCGACCGACTTCTACCCCAAGCTCCTGTCGGGCTTTACGACATACCGCTTTGGACCGCCCAAAGCCAGATAGCCCACAACGTCAGGATCCCGACGATTCCGACGCCCAGAACCATCTTCCACTGTCCGTCCGCATTCGGCGCCGCGACCGGAGTCGCTGCTTTCGCGTCCTCGGATGGTCTGCCCGGGCGCAGCCAGTGCAATTCGGCAGGCGAGGCGTCGCCGCTCTGGACGATGCGCTCGTAAGACTCCGGATCGGCGATTAGGATCGTCTCGGCGTTGGAACCCTCCAGCGCGAGCCGGGCCTGATCGCGCAGATCCTCGGGTAGATCATCCAGCGAGCGGTAAATCCTGTCGCCTTGCGACGACGCAACCCGCACAAATCCGGTTCTACCGACCCATTTCATGACACCCTCGATTTGCGCGCCGGTGCGGCAGGCGCCTTCGGCTTCTCTGCTGCGGGCTTATCCGCTTCGCGAGCGAACGCTGCAACCGTTTCAATAAATCCGATCGCCGCCCGAGACAAAGCCTTGTCTTTCCTGTAAATCAAACCGATCGTGCGGGTCATCGGCAGCGGCTCCAAGCGTAGGGCAACCAGCTCGCCCGCGGCGATCTCCTCGCGAGCATGGGACATCGCCATAAAGCCGATGCCCAGGTCAGCCACGATGAACTGCTTCAACATCTCGCTGGATTCCAGCTCCATCGAGATCTTAATGTCGTCTTCGTAGTCCTCCAGGAACTCGTTGATCCGGCTCCTGGTTCTGCCGCTTTTGGGCAGCAGCAGCGGGTAATCCACAATCGCCTCGGCGCTGGCTTTGGGACGGCCCGCCAAGGCATGATCCTTCCCCACCATCAGGCAGATCTCATCGGTGTGGATCTGCACGACTTCCACCTTCTTGTCCTGAATCGGAATTTGCGCGATACCGAAGTCCACGGAATTATCGAGGACTCCCTGCACCGTCTTCGATCCGTATGAGCGCACGACCTGCAACTGGATGCCTGGGTAGTGCTTCTTATAATTCGCGAAGACCGAAGGCAACACCTTGAGGCAGGTCGCCTCGTTGGCGGCGATGGTCAGTTGGCCCCGGGGAACCTTCTCCAACTCACGGATCTCGTCGAAAGCCTGCCCCTTGGTTTCCAGGATTCGTTGGGAGTATTCCGCGAAAATCTTGCCCGCCGTGGTCAGCGAGATCCGGCTTCCGAAGCGCTCGAACAACTGCGTTCCGAGTTCCTGCTCCATCTGGCGGATTTGTGCGGAAATCGCCGGTTGCGTGCGAAAACACGTCTGCGCCGCCTTAGAAAAACTCTTTAGGCGGACAATCTCGAGGAAGGTATGGAGCTGGTCAAAGTCCACGTTTCACCCGAGAGGCGAGGCTGACTGGAGCCTGTCGGCGGGATTCCCGCATTACGCCGCGGGCAGAGTACACGCAATCGTAATATACCGCAACACTGCCTCAATCCATTGAGGAGCGCTTCAAAGACTAGATCTCCAAACGCTCCGGCGCACGGCGCCACGCTAAAATGGCGGGTTCACCCCTCATGTCATCCGACAAACCTCGCATCTTCTCCGGCATGCAGCCTTCGGGAGTCCTGCATATCGGCAACTATCTCGGCGCGCTCAAGAACTGGGCCAGGATTCAGTACGACTACGAGCCGATTTTCTGCGTCGTCGATCAGCATGCGATCACCGTCTACCAGGACCCCAAGGTCCTGCGCGAGAGCATCGAACAGGTCGCCGCACTGTACCTCGCCGCCGGAATCGACCCGGACCACTCCGCCGTATTCGTGCAGTCCCAGGTGCCCGGACACGTTGAACTCGGCTGGATCTTTACCTGCGTCACGCCCATGGGCTGGCTGGGCCGCATGACGCAGTTCAAGTCGAAATCCGGCAATCAAGAGACCGTGGGCACGGGTCTATTCTGCTATCCGGCGCTGATGGCGGCGGATATTTTGCTCTACCAGGCCAAGATCGTCCCTGTTGGCGAGGACCAAGCGCAGCACCTCGAACTCACCCGCGACATCGCCGAGCGCTTCAACCATCTTTACGGCGATACATTCGTCGTGCCCGAAACCCGCCTGCCGACTGTCGGCGCCCGCGTCATGGGTCTCGACGACCCCACCCAGAAGATGAGCAAATCCGCCGAAGGCGCCAACCATGCCATCAGCATGTTGGAGGAACCAGGACGTATCAAGAAGCTCATCGGCCGCGCCGTGACCGACTCCAATCCGGAAGTCCAGTGGGAAAACGCCGGCCCCGGCGTGCGCAATCTGCTGGCGATCTACCAGGCTTTCTCCGAAACATCCAACGACGAGATGCGCGCTGAGTTCGACGGGATGCGCTACGGCGACCTCAAGAAGCGCGTCACGGAGATGGTCGTCGAGAGCCTATCGCCGATCCAAGCCAAGTACCGCGAGCTGATGAGCAACCGCGATCACCTGCGGGACATCTTGCGCCGCAGCGCCGAGCGCATCACGCCCATCGCTGAACAGACCGTGCAGTTGGCCAAAGAGCGGACCGGCCTATTTTCGGCCTAGTCCGCCTTCTCCACGCGCACGCCCAATTCTCCTTCCCCGAGTCGCGCCCGCAGCAGTTGGCCCGCCTCGGCGTCAGCGTTGCGCCTCACAACCGCCCCATCCATCGTCGTGAGAATGGCGTAACCCCTCTCCAGCACCGCCGTCGGACTCAACGCCTGCAGCCTGGCCGTAGCAGCTTCCAAACGCGCCCGGCCTTTCTGCGCAGGCTTGCCCGCGGCCACGAAGGTCCGATTCTGAAGTTGCTCCAGCAACCGCCGAGACTTTCCTAGGCGCACGCGCAAATCCACCGCAGCCAAGCGGTGTTGCGTATCCCGCAGACGCCGCTCGGCTCGCCGCAAGCGACTGACAAAACTCTCGCGCAACTGCAGTTCGCAATCGTCAATGCGCTGCGAGAACTGCGTCGTCCGGCGCCTCAGCAACGCCGCCGGCCGCTCGACTCCCGACTCCAACATCCGTCTTCTAGCCCGCTCCAGCCGGTAACGGATCCCATGCTCAAGACGGCTCCGGCTCTTCGCCAGCCCTTCCAGCAACTCCGCCATCTCCGGTACGGCGATTTCCGCCGCCGCCGAAGGAGTCGGCGCCCGCATATCGGCCACAAAATCGGCGATCGTGAAATCCGTCTGATGGCCCACCGCGGAAATCACCGGAACTTCCGATTCGGCGATCGCCCGAGCGACAAGCTCTTCGTTGAAGGCCCACAGATCCTCAATCGATCCGCCGCCGCGCCCCACGATCACCACTTCAGGCCAACCGCTTTCGCTGAAATAGCGCAGCCCGGCGGAGATCTCGGCAACCGCCTTCTCGCCTTGGACTGCTGCCGGATAGAGGCGCACGTGCAGTCCCGGGAAGCGCCGGCCCAGAACGCGCAGAATGTCGGCGATGGCGGCGCCGTTCGGCGAAGTAACGATGCCGATGCGCTCAGGCATGCGCGGCAGCGGCCTCTTGCGCTCGGCCTCAAACAGCCCCTCGGCGGCGAGCTTTCTCTTGAGCAGCTCAAAAGCGAGTTGCAGTGCGCCGTGCCCCTGCGGCTCTACCGAATCCACGTAGAGCTGGTACTCGCCCCGCGCCTCGTAAACTCCAATACGGCCGCGAGCGACGACCTCCAGCCCGTCTTGCGGCTTCACCTTGAGGTACATCGCCGACTGCCGGAAGCAAACGCACTTCAGCTGCGCTTCGCCGTCTTTGAGCGTGAAGTAGTAGTGGCCGCTCGGAGCCCGCCGGCAATTGGAAATCTCGCCGGCCACGCGGCAATTGTCGAACGCCGTCTCCAGCAGACCGCGTATCGCCGCCGTGACTTCAGCGACCGTTAAGGGCCGCTGGTTAAGGGCGAAATCCAAGCCAAGCTGTTCCATCGAACGGGGCGTACGCGCCAGGCTCTAAGATAGCGTTCCTAGCCGGGCAGCTTGGTGCTGGAGTCAAACAGTGCCGACAACAGCTGGGTCTCGGTTAGCCCCATCGCGCCAGAAAGGTCGGCACCGTCAAAGCGCGCTCCCAGCAGATTGGCGCCGTCAAACCGCGCCCGCGAGAAAGTCGCCCCCCGCAGATCAGCCGACGAGAGATCTGCGGCCGTGAAGTCCGCGCCGGTGAAGTCGGCCTCCAGGGCGATCGCCCGATGCAGCACCGCGCCCTTCAGGCGGGCGTCCTTGAAATTCGCCCGCGACCCGTTCAGTTTGTAGAGATCCGCCGCCTCGAAGTTGGCCCGCGCCAGGTCCGCTTCGCGCAGGTCCAGACCTTCAAGCGATCGCCGCGCCAGCCAGACGCCCGTCAGCCGCGGCGCCACATCCATGTACTTCTTGCGCCAAAGATTCCAGACGGCAACGCCTTCGGCGAGGATGCTTTCGTGGGTCGGCGCCGCCGCGCCCGCTTCGTGGGTTTCGGCCTCGTAGCGCGGTTGCGGCCGGTGACCGTCGGCCGGCATTCCCGCCTTAGCCAAGCGGTGGTAGGCCTCGTTGATCTCCTTCAACGCCTCTTCGGCCTTTTTCTGGAGTCGTTCGTTGCCGGTGAAGCGATCCGGATGCCAAACCTGCGCCAAATCTCGCCAGGCCGTCTTCACCTCGGCCATGCTGGCCCCAGGCTGGAGATCGAGAACCCGGTAGTAGGCGGATAAATCAGCCATCGATTGGGATGCCGCCGGTCACGCGCCGGAGCACAGCCCCCTCCCCGACGTTATCGCCCTGCCGGGGGTCCGCCGTCAGTACGGCGAACTACTTAAACAGATCGTCGAACAGTTCTTTTGACGAAGCGCCGCCCGCGCGCCTGCCAGCCAAGTCCACCTTGGTTCGAGGTTCAAAGTAGTCGCAAAAGTTGGATTGGGTCTTGTCGACGACCCGCTCGGCCTGCGGCTCGGCGCACTGATTATTTCGTACCGGGTCGAAGAAGCGGCAGTTGCGACAGCAGTGCAGATCGGCGCCGCAGCCGGGACATTCTTCGCGCCGCGAGACCTTTTCGCCGAACTCGAGTGGAACTCTCGCTCCGCAGCTATGACAGCTAAACACAACATCCGACATAATAGGTTGCAGCTTAACTCCCGTTATGGGCCAGTTCAACAAGATCTTGCCGCTCATCGCTTTTTTGGCGATGCTCGGCTGCGGCGGCGGCAAGATTCCGCCCACGCACTATTACGCCCTCAGCCTGCCGCCGGCGCCCGCTCCGGCGGACCAAGCGCTGCCCCACACACTCGTCGTCATGCCCCTGCGAACCAGCAGCATGCTGACGCAAGACCGTATCGTCTACCGTCCCGCTCCGGAAGAAGTCGGCTACTACGAGTACCACCGGTGGGCCCAGGATCCTCGCGAAGCGGTGACGAATGCGCTCATCGACAAGCTTCGTGCCAGCGGCGCCTTTAGCAGCGTCGTCCGGTTCGACGGACGAACTCGCTCCGACTATGTGCTTCGCGCCCGCATCGACCGGCTCGAAGAAGTCGACTTTGAAGGCGGCGTCAAGGTCTACAGCGGCATGTCAGCCGAGTTGCTGGATGGGGCGACCATGCGGGTCGTTTGGGAGGGCTCGGCGACTTCCGAAGCTCAGGTCGCCACGTCGGACATGAATGCAGTCGTCCGGCAGCTAAGCGAAGCGACCAGCCAAACCCTGGATAAGCTCACCCGGTCCATGGCCGACGGAGTCCGCAACGCCGCGCCGCCCGCGCGCTAAACCTCGTGAACCTCGACCCGAGGCCGCATCTTCTCGACCTCCTCCACGTCTCCAAAATCCAGGCCCGGCAAACCGGCGGCAACCGTACCCGCTGCGACAGCCCAGCGGAATGCTTCGGGGAATGTTTCGCCGCGCAGCAGAGCCCAAATGCAGATCGCGCCCAACACGTCGCCGGCGCCGATCGGCGATCCCTTGGCGGTGACCGGCGGCGTGGCTCGCAGCCGGCCGCCCTCCCATACCGCCACGGCGCCTTGGCTGCCCAGCGAAAGCAGCACCCTCTGGGCGCCCATGGCGCGAATTTCTTCCGCGCCGGCAATCGCATCGGCTTCGCTGAAAAGACTGCGGCCCAACAGCCGTTCCGCTTCCGGGCGATTCGGCTTGGCCAGCGATGGCCCCGCCGCCAGAGCGAGAGGCAGCGCTTCTCCGGTGGTGTCGAGCAACGTCGAGACCCCATGCTCTTGCGCCAGCGCAATCAAATGCGCGTAGGTGGAAGGATCCACGCCGGGCGGCAAACTTCCGGTGAGCGTCAACCAATTCGCTCGCGGGAGCTTCTCTAATAGCTTCGACTCAATTCGGCCGAGTTCCTCTGCCGTCAGCGTCGATCCGCGTTGGTCGAGTTTGAGCGTCAACCCCTCGGCGTCAGTGACGGCAATATTCCTTCTGGTCTGGCCCTGCACCGGTATCAGCGTGACCGGTATCTGAGACTCGGCCAGCAGGTTGGCGAATCGGCCGCCCATCTCGCCGCCAAAAGGCGCGATCGCCTCCACGGTCGCGCCGTGGCGATGCAGCACGTTGGCTGCGTTGATGCCCTTGCCCGCGGGCTGCGAGGACTCGGCGGTGATGTAGATCCGATCGTCGTAGACGATACTTTCCGTCGCGATCGACACATCGACAGCCGGATTCAGAGTCAGTGTCAGAACCAGTTTCAAGAAGTTGCCCTCAGCAGAACGGCCGTCGTGATCACGCCCCTTAGCGGCAGGGCGCTCAGCTCTTTGGGTATCCCGGATCCGCCTTGATCCGTCCGATCTGTTCGGTGTGCGCCTGCACCAAATAGGCGATGTAATAGAACCATTGCACGCCGGTCAGTTCACCGATTCGCTTGGAAGGGTGCCGGGCCACGCAGTACTCAAGCCGCTTCGACGAGTCCAGCAAAAACAGCAACTTGGCGCGAGCCTGAGGGAAGTATTCATCGATGTCCGCTTTGGTCAGCAACCGGCCGTTGGGGCGGAAATTCTCAGGCGGCTGCTCCACGCTCAACATGACGTCCCGGACAACCTTCGTCTGGCCCGTCAGAGTCGCCGCCAGCTCCGGATTAGGCCCCGCATCCAAGGCGCGTTGCACCATCTGCTGGAGGTCATTCGCCGAGAGCGCGGCATGCTCCGCCAGCGCCCCGATCGTGTGGTTCTGGTTAGGCGCCTTGTAGTTCCACTGCTGCTCGCTGACGCCTTCCAAAGACTTTTGGAACTGGTCGGCAACCTTCACCAGCAACGCCCGAACCTCCACTTTCGGATCGGCTTGGGCCAAAGCGAATGAAGGCGCCGAAAGCGCGCAGACAAGGAAGAAACTCCAGAGCCGCATAAGTCTCAGGATACCAGCCATGCCGGCGTAGGGCATCTAGGGCGCCGCACTGTGTCAAGATATCGGGGAGCCCGCAACAAAGCGCCGTTCTTACCGGTTGATGATCCACTCCTTTGGCATTTCCCACGTCGGGCGCGTTCGCAAGAACAATGAAGACCGCCATCTGGAAGATCCTGCGCTAGGACTCTACCTCGTGGCCGACGGCATGGGCGGAGCTCTGGCCGGCGAACGGGCCTCTCAGCTAGCCGCCGAGACAATCGAGGCGGAGATCCGCGCCATTGGTACTGACGCGGGGCCGGAGGATTTGGAGCGGGCGGTTCATGCCGCGAACCAGGTTGTTCGAAGCGAAGCCCGCTCGAACCTCCAATATGCCGGCATGGGAACCACGATCGTCGCGGTACTGCTCAAGCAAGGGAAGGCCTATGCAGCCAACGTGGGCGACAGCCGGCTCTACAGGATGCGCGGCGACTCGCTCAAGTGCATTACCTCCGATCACAGTTGGGTGAACGAGGTGGGCCGCAATATCGGCCTCAGCGACGAGGAACTCAAGACGCACGCCTACCGCAACATGCTCACCCGCGCGATCGGGGCCGACGACACAGTGGAGGGCGAGTTGCTTGAAGTCGGCTTCGTGCCGGGCGACCTGCTGCTGCTGAGCACCGATGGACTCCACGGCGTCATCGAAGAATCTCAGATCGCCGCTATCCTCGGCTCCTCCTCGTCGCTGCCCGACATGGGCCAAGCTCTGGTCGACTCGGTCTTGGAGGCTGGCGCTCCAGACAACGTCACCGCCGTCTTGATTTCCCTCGACTCGGACTAGCCAAGAATCGTTGGATTCCCGCCGCCCTCTGTCGATAAGGCTCGAGAGGTACCTAGTGGCGGCAATCTATAGCTACCAACCGATCGGCCCGGACCCAGAACGGTCCCCTGAGCCGCGGCCGGCCA
Source organism: uncultured Acidobacteriota bacterium (assembly GCA_963805925.1). GTDB lineage: Bacteria > Acidobacteriota > Terriglobia > Bryobacterales > UBA6623 > CAMPKL01. Next base: position 1,958,927 of record CAWDWB010000003.1, on the reverse strand, counting down.
GAGCCGAGACCATAGCGTCGACCGCCCATCCGCTGCAGGATAGCCGCCTGCGTTTGCTTTCGGCCGTCAATTCCATGCCTCCGCTCCCCGCCGTGCTCAGCAAGCTGCTTAGCCTGCTCAGCGACGACGGCTGCTCTTCGACTGAGATCGCCGCCATGATTGAGCACGACAGCGTACTCAGCGGAAGCGTGCTGCGTTGCGTAAACTCCGCTTACTACGGCGTTTCCAGCCGCGTCTCCTCGATCCGCCACGCTGTAACGCTGCTTGGCTTCGCCACGGTCCGCAACCTCAGTCTGGCGTTCTCGATGCGGCGCATGATGCAGAGTTCCCAACCCGCCGGCACAACCTATGCGACTTATTCGCGTCACGCTCTCGCTTGCGCCCTGATGACGCAGTTCCTGGCGCACCTGACCAGATCCCCCCAGGTGGAGGCCGCCTTTGCCGCCGGTCTGTTTCATGACATCGGCAAGTTGTTGGTTTTTACCACCACCCCCGAACTCGTACCCAAGATCATCGAGGAATGGGAGGCTGGCGCCTCCTATTCCGAGGCCGAGAATTCCGTGCTTGGCGTGACGCACGCCGAACTCTCGGCCGCCGTGGTGAACTCCTGGAAGCTCCCGGAAGAAATTGAGTTGGCCGTCCGCTGCCACCACGCCCCCGCCTCGGCCACCGACGGGCATGCGGATGACCCTGGCAATCCGCCCAGCCTCGCCTGGCTCGTTCATGCCGCCAACACGGCGGTGAAACACGCGGGATTTGAAGCGATTTCGTCGCCTCGACGTCCTCCCGACGACCCGCTGGAGCTCTTCCAGACGCTTTCGCTGGGCGATCAGCTTCCCGAAATCCTCGAACAGTTCCAGTCCCAATTCCAGGACGTCCAATCAGCCTTCGGTTAAGTCACATACGAAGGGCCTACGCGCGTAAGTCGTTGATAGGACTATAGTACTAAGCCTTGCTACTGAGTTGACCTTATGCTTTACTAAGGGTCACTCAGAGGGGGCCTAGGTGAAGCTGCTCGTCGAATTTACGTATTTGCAGATGTTAGACGTGCTGACGACCGTCGCATTTCTGATGCAAGGCGTCGCGGAAGCTAACCCGCTCGTCAAGTGGGCCATGGATCACGGCCCGAGTCCGGTGATCGGGCTGGTGATGCTCAAGATGGCGGCCTTTGGCTTAGCGTTTGTTTGTTTTGCGCAGGCCCGCCATAGACTGCTCCAAAAGGTCAACGTCTTCTTCGCAGCCCTGGTCGCCTGGAACCTGCTCGCGTTGATCATGGCCTCGCCCATCTTCCAGGGCTAGTCCGGCTAAAGTTTCAGCTGCTTGAGATACTCGCGGAAGGGTCCGCCTAGATCGTCGCGTTCCAGCGCAAACTCCACCGTCGCCTGCAAGAAGCCCAGCTTGTCGCCGGCGTCATAACGCTTCCCTTCGAACCGATAGGCGTAGACCGGCCCCCGCCGCATCAAACTCCGAATCGCATCCGTCAGCTGATATTCGCCCCCCGCCCCCGGCTGAAGACCGTCAATACAGTCGAAAATTTCATGCGTAAAGACGTATCGTCCAATGATCGCCAGGTTGGACGGCGCCTCGCCTCGCGGCGGTTTTTCGACCAAATCATTCACCCGGAACAGCCGATCCGTCTTGCCTTGAAACTCAACTGGAGTGGCATCGACAACGCCATAGGACGAGATCTTGTCCTCCGGAACCTCCATCACGGCAATCACCGCCGCGCCGAAGTAGTCGTAGATATTCAGCAACTGCTTCAGACAAGGGACTTCCGCGGAGATTACGTCGTCGGCCAGAATCACCGCGAAGGGCTCTTCGCCGACCAATTCCTTGGTCACGCCCACGGCATGCCCCAGACCCAACGGCTCGCCCTGACGGATATAGGACATGCGCACCAGGTCGGAGATGCGCTTCACCAGGGCCAATTCCTCGGTCTTGCCTTTGGCTTTTAGCTCGTGCTCGAGTTCGGCGTTGCGGTCGAAGTGGTCTTCGATTGCCGCCTTGCCCCGGCCGGTGACCACGATGATGTTGTCGACGCCCGAAGCGAGGGCCTCTTCGACGCCGTATTGAATCAGTGGTTTATCGACCAACGGCAGGGTCTCTTTGGGCTGCGCCTTGGTGGCCGGCAAGAACCGTGTACCCATACCGGCGGCGGGAAATACTGCTTTGCGGACTTTGCGTTTCATCGCTATGTCTAGTGTGACGGCGCCCAACCCAAGGCGCAAACCGGTCCAAAGCCCACAATGGCCCGCAAGATCCACCTAGCCCGCGCCGATATAATGCAAGCACAGTGGCTGAGTTGAGCGTCTATTGGCTGCGCATCGCGCTGCTGTTGTATTCCGTTGGCCTGTGGCATTCGCTGAGAACGGTTATTGATCAACATCAGCAGCGTTTTCTAGCCGCACTTACGGCAATCTCGCTTGGCGCCGTGTTTCATCTCATCGGGTTAGTTTCCGAAGGCATCGCCGTTGGCGGCATCCCTACCCGAACGCCCTACCAGATGGCCTCGCTGATCGCCTTTCTGATCACTATCGTGTTTCTCGGCGTCTACTCGCGCTACCGCTACGAGAGCCTGGCCGTCTTCGTCTTCCCGATCGTTTTCCTGCTTACGCTCGTCGGGGCGCTCGGCTCGCCCTTGGAGCCCTGGATTGCCAATTCGGCCGTCGGAGACGGATGGCTGGCGCTCCATGTCGGTCTTTTCCTGCTCGGCTACGCCGCTCTGTTCGTTACCTTCGTCGCCGGCATCATGTATTTGATTCAGGAGCATGAGCTGAAGTCGAAACACCCCAGGGCGTTCTACTACCGCCTGCCGCCGCTGACTAAGCTCGACCAGGTCGGCTACCAAACCCTGGCATTCGGCTTTGTCTCGGTCACGCTCGGCGTCATTGTCGCCAGCATCTCCGCCGCCGCCCATTGGGGCGCGAGTTGGATCGTCGACCCCACCATTGCACTGGCCTTCGTCACCTGGCTGATTTATTTGGCGATGGTCTTCAGTCGGGTGACGATCGGCTGGCGCGGCCGCAAGAGCGCCTACTTCTCGATTGCCGGGTTCTGCTTCGCCGTGATGTCCGCCATCGCCAGCAGCGGCGTCCACTCTCTGATGAACCGATGAGCGTCCTCGTACTCGGTCTGAGCCACAAAACGGCGCCGCTTGAAGTGCGCGAGCGCTTTGCGTTGGCCAATGACGAGGCAGACGCAGCTGTCTGTGCCCTGGCGGGCTTGCCGGGCATCGAGGAAGCCTGCATTCTCTCGACCTGCAACCGCGTCGAGTTCATGGTCCGCACCGAGTTGGACTTGAGCCCCGAGGCGCGTATTCTCGACTTCCTCGAACACCGTAGCCTGCCGATCGAAGATGCTCAGCCGTACTTTTACCGCTACGCCGACCGCGAAGCCGTGCAGCATCTTTTCCGCGTCGCCGCCAGCCTCGATTCGATGGTTGTCGGCGAACCGCAGATCCTCGGACAAGTCAAAGAGGCCTATCAACGGGCCAAGCGAGCGGGCTCAATTCACGGACCGCTGGACTTGCTGCTGACGTCCTCGTTCCGCATCGCCAAGCGCATCCGCCAGGAGACCGGCATTGGTCAGATGGCCGTTTCGATCTCCTACGTCGCCGTGGAATTGGCCAAGAAGATCTTCGGTGACCTCGACGGACTTTCGATTTTGATCATCGGCGCAGGAAAGATGTCGGAGGCGACCGCACGGCACCTGAAAGCCTCAGGCGGCAACGAACTGCACGTCGTCAACCGCACCTTCGAACGCGCCGAAGAACTCGCGCGACGCTTTAACGGGAAGGCCGCACCCTACGAACAGCTTTTCGAGTTGCTGGCCCAAGCCGACATCGTCATCTCCTCCACCGGCGCGCCCGGCTACATCCTCAACAAAGAAGCCGCGCTGCGGCTCAACGCCGCGCGCCGCAACCGTCCCATCTTTTTTGTCGACATCGCAGTGCCGCGCGATATCGATCCCGAAATCAATGAGATCGACGACATGTTCGTCTACGACGTCGACGATCTGCAGCAGGTCGCCGATGCCAACCTCAAGCACCGCCGCAAAGAAGCGCAACTGGCCGAGACCATCGTCGAAGAAGAAGTTGACGCGATCATGCGCAAGCTCAAGTCGGTTGAGGTGGCGCCCACGATCGTCTCGCTCAACCAGAGCCTCGAAGGGATTCGCGTCGCCGAACTGGAACGCTTCCGCTCTCGTTTGGGCGCCCTGACGCCCGCTCAAGAGCAGGCGATCGAGGGCTTGACGAAAGGTCTGATCAACAAGATCGCGCACCAGCCGATCGTCGAACTCAAGCAGATGGCCGACCACCCCGAGGGCGCCCGCTTTGTCGAATTCGTGCGGCGCGCCTTCAGACTGCATCACCGGCACAAAGACAATGATTGAACTCGTCATCGGATCCCGCGGCTCACAGCTCGCTCTGTGGCAAGCCCGGCATATCGCCGCGCAACTGGACGCACTGGGCGTGAAGACGCGCATCGAAGTCATCAAGACCACCGGCGACAAGATCACCGATGTCGCGCTGGCCCGCGTCGGAGAAATATCGGGGTCGAAGGGGGTCTTCACCAAAGAGATTGAAGAAGCTCTGCTCGACGGCTCAATCGATCTGGCCGTACATAGCCTCAAGGACCTGCCGACTGAGCTGCCCGAGGGGCTGACCATCGGCATTGTCCCCGAACGGGAGGACCCGCGCGACGCGCTGGTCGGCAAGACTCTCGATGAACTGCAGCCCGGCGACCGCATCGGCACTGGATCGTTGCGGCGCGCCGCGCAGATCCGACGGCTCAAACCAGGAGTAGAAACGCTCGACATTCGCGGCAACGTGGAGACGCGACTCCGCAAGCTCGACGAAGGCCAGTTCGACGCCATCATCTTGGCCTGCTCAGGACTCATTCGTCTCGGACTCCAAGACCGCATCACGCAAGCGTTGGACCCAGAACTGATGGCCCCGGCCATCGGCCAAGGGGCGCTGGGAATCGAAGTGCGGATCGGCGACGGCGTGACTCTCGAAGCGCTGGAAACTTTGAACCACCTCCGAACGCACCAAGCGGTAGAGGCCGAGCGTGCGCTGCTGGACGCTTTCGGCGGCGGCTGCCAGGTTCCGTTGGGCGGCTATGCGCGGGTTGACGGCGATGACTTGCACTTGAGCGCCGCGGTTTTCTCGACCGACGGCGAGACATTGATTCGAGACCAGAACTCGGGGCCGATAGCGGAACCGAAAGAACTGGGGCGGCGCTTGGCTGCGGCGCTGAAGGCCAAAGGCGCGGACAAGCTACTGCCTTCGTAGGCGTGCGCTAGCATGGCAGTTTCATGAGTGGTCGGGTATACCTTGTCGGCGCTGGTCCCGGAGACCCGGGGCTGATCACCGTCCGGGGCCTCGACGTTCTGCGCCAAGCGGACGTCATTCTCTACGACAACCTGGCGCCGGTGTCTTTGTTGGATTACGCCCGGTCGGAGGCCGAGCGGATCTACGTCGGCAAGAAGCGCGCCGATCATCATCTTTCGCAAGACGAGATCAATGCCCTGCTGGTGGCAAAGGCTCAAACCGGCGCGGTCGTTGTGCGGCTGAAGGGCGGCGACCCGTTTATCTTTGGACGCGGCGGCGAAGAAAGCGAAGCGCTGCATGCTGCGGGCATTCGCTTTGAAGTTGTGCCGGGCGTTAGCTCGGCGACAGGCGCGGCGGCTTATGCGGGATTCCGCTGACGCATCGCTCGCGAACTTCGGCGATTAGTTTTGTGACCGGCCACGAGGTCGATGCGATCGACTGGGCGAAGGTGGGCCAGACCGAGACGCTGGTGATCTTCATGGGACTGACGACGTTTGGCGAAATCGCTAAGCAGCTCATTGCAGGAGGACGGGATCCCGAAACGCCGGCGGCGGCGATTCGTTGGGGCACGCGGCCTGACCAACAGACGCTGATTGGAACCGTTGCGAATTTGGCTGAACGCATCGCCGAGGCGAAGCTCAGACCGCCTGCGTTGATCATCGTCGGCGAAGTGGTGGCGCTGCGCGAAGACCTGAACTGGTTTGAGAAGCTGCCGCTTTTTGGTCAGAGGATTGTTTTAACGCGCGCTGAAGAGCAGGCCGGCGAATCGGCGGAACAGTTGCGACGTCTGGGAGCGGATGTGGTTGCGGCGCCGACGATTGAATTTCGCGAGCCCAGCAGTTGGGCGCCGATTGATGCGGCGATTGCGAAGCTCGAAACATACGACTGGCTGATCTTCACTAGCCGCAATGGGGTCGAGCGATTCTTGGCGCGGCTCGATGCGAGTGAACGTGATCTGCGCGCCGTCAAAGGACGCATCGCTGCGATTGGGCCGGCTACGGCGGAGGCGCTTGCTGCGGCTCGATTGAAGGTGGATTGCTTGCCGAAGGAGTTTGTTGCGGAGAGTTTGCTCGAAGCGTTGGATTCCGATCTTACGGGCAAGAAGATTCTCATCCCTCGTGCTGAAGTCGCGCGCGAAGTTCTGCCCGAAGGGTTGCGGGGGCGTGGCGCGAGGTTGACGTCGCACCGGTCTATCGCACGGTCGTTCCTGATTCGTCGGCGTTGCGAGACGCGCTCGCGGCTAAGCGTGCTGATTGGATCACGTTTACGAGTTCGTCGACGGTGCGGCAGTTTGTCGAGATGGCGGGGGAGGAAGCGTTGCGGGGAATCCGCATCGCTTCGATTGGGCCGATCACATCGGCGACGATTCGCGAGTATGGCGTTGAACCGACTGTTGAGGCTGAGCCGCACACGATGGATGGGTTGATCGCGGCGATTCGACGAGCCGCGGTTCAGTAGCCCGGGTGTTGAAGAGATCGCTCTGTTGCGTTAGGCAGTGCGCATTGAGGTTGGGGCGAGGTTTGGCCCTGGGATGGAGTTCGGTTTAGGTTCTGAGTAAACCGACGTCCGACGGGCTTTCTTGCCGTAAAACAAGAAAGCCCGCCGGAACGGCGGGCGGATTCCCTTCCAAGCGGGGAACCGGAGATGTCTTGGGGTCGACCCTAGTTTCTGTTTCGCTCTTACGCTGCCGTTCGTTTGGCCTCTGCGGCTTGCCCCAAACACTGCCCCCGATGCATCGGAGCCCCTGACCGTGCTCGGCCCAACCAGGGATCTTCTAACTCAAGGTGTAGCATGTGGGGTCAAGCTTTTTGGGCGGCAATTAGCTTAGTAGCGGCCCTAAGTGCTTGATATTGTTGGGAAAAGTTTTTTGAAAAAGTTGGCCTATTGCCGCGGCGCGAGGCGCCAGCAGTTGGGGATGGCGGGATCGGGGGTAACTTGGTCGCCGATTTCGACGGGAGGGCCGACGATGCGGACGGTGGTGCGGACGTCGTCGGGCAGGTCGATGACGGCGAGTTGGAAGGGGAGTTGCTGCTCGAACGCTTCGCCGGCGGCATGCAACTTCGTCACCGAATAGACGACGGCTGTCATCGCGAGTAGACGCCGACGACAGCCGTCGCGCCGGAGCCGCCAAGGTTTTCGGTAAGGCCGACGGAGACGTCGTTCAGTTGACGCTCGCCTGCTTCGCCGCGCAGTTGCCAGAAGACTTCGCAGACCTGGGCGACGCCGGTGGCCCCGACGGGGTGTCCTTTGGACTTGAGGCCGCCGCTGGTATTGATGGGAAGTTCGCCGTCTCGGGCGGTCTTACCCGCTAGCCCGGCGGGACCGGCTTGGCCGCGGGGGACGAGGCCGAGGTCTTCAAGGGCGACGATCTCGGCGATGGTGAAGCAGTCGTGCAGCTCGGCGAAGTCGATGTCACTGGGGGCAACGTCGGCCATGGCGTAGGCCTTTTCGGCGGCGCGGCCGACGGCAGGAAACGTGGTGATATCGGCCTTCTCGTGCAAGGCCAGCCGGTCGGACGCTTGGGCGATGCCGCGAATGCTGACGGGACGATCGAACTCGGCGGCGCGCTCGGCGGCGCAGAGCAGGACCGCTGCCGCTCCGTCGCTGATGAGCGAGCAGTCGAAGAGGGTTAGCGGCTCGGCAATTGGGCGAGAGGCCAGCACCTGGTCGATCGTAACCCCCTTTTTGAGATGAGCCCTGGGGTTTAACAGGCCGTTGGCGTGATTCTTTACCGCCACGGCCGCCAGGTGTTCGCGGGTTGTACCGAGTTCGTGCATGTGCCGGGCGGCGATCAAACCAAATAGCCCTGGGAATGTCGCCCCGACAGCGGCCTCGGCGTCGATGTCGCCGGCGGATGCGAGGATCTCAGCGGTCTTGGCAGTCGACTGGGAAGTCATGGACTCGGCGCCGACGACCAGGACCATGTCGTAGGCCCCGCCGGCGATGGCGGTCCAAGCATGGAACAGGGCGGCGCCGCCTGAGGCGCAGGCCGCTTCAAAACGCGTGCAGGGCACGTTGTGGAGCCCGAGGCCCCCGCCTATCCAGGGGGCCAGATGGTTTTGTCCGGTGAAAGAAGGACCGGCGAAATTGCCGACGTATAGGGCTTCGACCTGTTGGGGCGAGACTCCCACGAGCTGCAAGCAGGCTTGGCCCGCTTCCGAGGCCAAATCGCGGATGTTACGCTCGGGGAAGGAGCCGAAAGCGGTCATGCCGACGGAGATGATGGAAACAGGTCTCAAAGGATTTGTACCGGAAGCTGCGAACGAGTCGTCTAGTCGCGCGAGCAACTCGATAGAGGGACAGGCACGCATTTTCGCTAGCAACGCCGGAGGTTATCCGAGCGATTGCGTGGACGCGAGAATACAAGCCAGTCCCTGGCGTCGTCCGTCTTCCGTCCGCTATTCTCTCGCAAGTCTGGCTGCACGTTTGGGGCGATGGGGCGTCTTGACCTATGAAGGCGACAATCCGTGGCGACATGGGCAACAACGATGACGGAACCAGAAGCGGCCCTTGAGGCGACTGCTGACGTCACGCAGGATTCGGTTTTTATCGAGACCCACATGCGGCGGGTCTTTCGGCTGATCTACCGCGTTGTGGGCAATGTGCCCGACGCGCAGGATCTGACGCAGGACGCTTTCATCAAAGCGCTGCGCCGCCGCGATCAACTTCAAGACCCCGAAAAAGCGGCCCACTGGTTGGGACGCATTGCCGTCAACACTGCGCTCGATTTTGTACGTAGGCGCAAACGGGTAGTGTTTGAAGAGATTGTCCAGCAGCCGCCTGACCCCGCGGAAAGCCCGGAGCAGGGCGTGTTGCGCAGCGAGCAGAAGCAGTACATCGAAGACGGTTTGCGGCTGTTGTCGGAGCGGGAGCGCGCGGCGCTGATTTTGCGCGATATCGAAGGTTTGCCGGCGGCGGAAGTCGCCGAGCGGCTGGGCTGTTCGCCGGCGACGGTGCGTTCGCACATCGCGAATGCACGAGTGAAGTTTCGCAAGTACATGAACGGGAGGAAGCGATGAGCGCGTTCTTCCTAGAGCACCCGAAAGAGACGGATCTGGCGCTGTTTGCGGGCGGCGAGTCGGGACCGTTCGCGCGCTGGCGGATTGAGCGGCATGTGGAGAGTTGTACCCAGTGCCAGGAGATCGCCGCGGACTTCTTCCGCTTGCCGGACCAATTGAACGAACTGGCGGATCTGCCGAACGTGGACTGGAAGCAGATGGCGATGGCGATTGAGTCGGGTGTTCGAGCAGATGCGGCGGGTCGGCCAGCCGGCCCCTCCGGGTTTCTGCCGCCGTTCGTGTGGCAGGCGGGCTTGGTTGCGGCGACGGTGGTCGTGGGCATGGTTGTCTTCCAGCAAATGAACCAGCCGCAGCCCGAGCCGGAGTTGATAGCGGCAGCCAAGATCGAAGCTCCAGCACCAGTTGCTGAGCAGTTGACTCCCCAAGCGGAAGAGATGGAAGTTGCGGCGCCTGAGCCCGTGAGGACTCCGACCGTTGCGCAAGCTCCCGTGGCAAAGGCGACCGCCGAACGGCAGACGTTCGCAAGCGACATCGCCGCGCCGGCCGCGCCGCCGCCTCCGCCTGCGGTCGTCAATGAGGCTGTGGGCAGGCGTATGGAAGTTGTTGCGCAACCGGTGGCCGCTGAGGCTGAGTCCGCTGAGGGTCGCTTGCGCAACGACGCTGCCGCCAGAGTCGGCGCCGTGTCGGCCCTAGCGGTAAACGATCAGGCGGGAGGAGTGCCCGCTAAGCAGCCCGATTGGGTGCAGCACTCGGTCGAAGCAGTGAATTTCGAAGGAGCCCCGCTGAGCCTGTTGAGCGGCTATTCCCTGGTGGCCGGAGAAGCGGCACAGACGCCGAACGTTGCGGTTTCGAACGGCTCTAACCGGATGATCGGGAGTTTCGAATTTGTTTGGATCGTGGCGGATGGCGCCAACCGGGCGGCGGCGCGGGTCGAGCGTCACGATTTGGCGATGGCGCCCGGGGCGGTCACGACGACTGGCGGCGACCAGCAGTGGCGGCTCCCTTCGAGCGGCGCCTCCACAATGCAGGTCTATCTATCGTCGGCGACATTCGACGACGGGACGACTTGGTCGCCGACGGGTGCGGAAATCGCCGAGAAAGGACTCCCGACACCTGGCGGAGTTGCCCGACTCCAAGCACTCGGTCACGCTTTCTAGCGCTGAGAAGCTTCACGTGCCGGCAGGAACTCGTCGCCGGGCTGCCAGGTCGGCAACTCGGGCTGATTGGCGATGCGGCGCGCCAACTCAAAACTGAATTGGGTAAGCTTGGCGAGCCCAGAGAAGTCCCACGAAGGGTCAAACTCGTCGGCTTGCTGATGGTAACGATGCTCGCGGTAATCGGCTTGCTGTTCTTCGCCCCAGCCTGCGGGCTTGCCGATGACGCGGTTGCCCAAATCCAACGAGAAGGCGGGGACGCCAGCCTTGGCCAGGCTGAAGTGATCGGAGCGGTAGTAGTAGCCCTGCTCGGGGTTGGGATCGGGATCAAGCTCGTAGCCGAACTCGGCCGCGACGGCCTCGACGAGAGGCTTCAGCGTGGTTCGTTCGTAACCGGCTAGCGAAACGCTTTCGGTCACGGGTAACGGGAGAAAGCCGTCGAAGTTCAGATCAGCAGCCGTCTTGCCGACGGGGATGACCGGGTGCTGCGCGTAGTAAGCCGAGCCGCGCAGGCCTCCTTCTTCGGCCCCGACGGCGGCGAAGATGATGGTGCGGGCGGGTTTGTGTTCGAGGCCGCCGAAGGCGCGGGCAAGCTCCATGAGCACGGCACAGCCAGTGGCGTTGTCGACGGCGCCGTTGAAGATCGTGTCGCCCGACGCGTCGGGATCGCCGACGCCGAGGTGGTCCCAGTGGGCGGTGAGGACCACGGCTTGGTCCCGTAGATTAGGATCGGAACCTTCGATCTTGGCCACGACGTTGCGCGTTTCAAAGTCTTCGACTGTGCTGATGAGATGTGCTCGGACCTTTACGTTCAGAGGGATCGCGTTGAAGTCTTTGCCGTTGGCGAGGGCGAGTAGCTCATTCATCGACATGCCCTTGGTCGCCGCGGACTGTTGCAGGATAGGCAGGCCCGCTTCGCTCGTCGTCCAGCCTGCTAGGGCTAGTGATGGTTCGTCGGGAGCGAGTTTGACGTAGGGATTGCGTCCTCCCCAAGAGTTGCGGACAACGGACCAGGGATAGCCTGCCGTCTCGTCGGTGTGCACGATGAGTACGCCGGCTGCGCCGTGGCGGAGGGCCTCTTCGTATTTGAAGCTCCAGCGTCCGTAGTAGGTGAGCGCTCGACCGCCGAAGAACGTGGGGTCGTCGGAAGGGGGCTCGTTGGTGAACAGCAGAACGATCTTTCCCGTGACGTCGGCGTCTTTGTAGTCATCCCAGCCGAACTCCGGGGCGACGATGCCGTGTCCGACGAAGATGACGTCCGCGTCGATGCTGACGTCGGGCTGTTGGCGGTGACTCAGACCTACCCATCCATCCGCCCAGGGAATGGCGGTCGCGGCGGAGCCGGAACCCCAGGAAAGAGTGGACGAAGGGCTGGGCTCGATGGAGACCAGCGGAACCTGCTGAAAGTAGCCGTCCCCGCCTGCGGGAGCGGCCCCGGCCAACTTGAATTCGTCGGCGATGTAGTTGGTGGCTAGCGTCTCGCCTGGCGTTCCCGGACCTCGGCCTTGCATCTCATCGCTGGCCAGGTACTTGACAGCCTCTGCGATTCGCGCGGCACTGATCTCGGGAGGTTGGGAGTCATTCGCCGAGGGAGAACAACTCGAGAGAAGGAGAATCGCCAATAGAGAGAGGCACAAGCGGGGCATGGGGGCATGCTAGCAAAAAGAAAAATGCGAGCGATACGGCGTCGCGAGTAAGGCCTTGTGTTTCAGCTGCTTGGCCGGGCGACGTTGACTTGCGAGGGGCCTGGCGACGGCTTCCGGCGAGGCGGAATCCTTGGTGAGGCATGTTAGGAATGGGTTAGAGACCCAGCCGACGGCTGGGCCTCTTTTTTTGTTTAGGAAAGCAATAGAAAGCAGATGAGATTTTCGATGGCCGCCAATAGGCGGCTCCTAGTCGCGGCCGCTCTTTGGGCGGCCGTTGCCGTTTCTGGACAAGAGTTATCTCGAACCCAGATTGCGGACACCCTTTTCAACGCGGACGGCAGCCGCGCCGTAGGTTCGTTGCGCATCAGTTGGAAGTCATTCACCGGCGCGGACGGTTCCACCGTTGCCAAGAACAGCGTCGATTTGGACATCGTCGACGGCATCGTCTCGGTTGCCCTGGCGCCGAACCTAGGCGCTGTGCCGGACGGAACTTACTACAGCATCGAGTACCGCTTGCATAAAGGCGAAAGGTCGAACGAGCTTTGGATCGTTCCCGACTCGGAAGATCCGGTCAGCATCGCCGATATTCGAGTTTTGAGCGTACCGGCGGCGGGCATATCGGTGTCTTTGTCGCAAGTGAATGGGCTGCCGGCCGTGTTGGACTCCAAAGCGGACAAGGCGGCGGCGAATACATTCATGGCCCCGCAAATATTGCGGGAAGACTCGCCAGGAACAAGCAATCCGCTGCTGGGACTGCAAAAGAACGACGGGGCGGCCGGGGTCTATTTCCGGGTGCCGGAGTTATCCGGCGACGTGACATACACTTTGCCGCCGAACGCAGGTTCGCCGAACCAAGCGCTGACGACAGACGGCAGCGGGGCGCTGTTCTGGTCTTCAGCGGCCGGCGGCGGCGCCGGTTCGGGATCCGCGTACGAAGTGTTGCAGCAGGGCGGGACGAGCGTGGCGCAACGCACGGTGGCCAATTTCACGAGCGGCTTCCTGGTCAGCGACAACAGCGGTCAACTAAGAACGGACATCACGCCGAATTTTGGAACGGCGGCGGGAACGATCGCCCAGGGCAACGATTCGCGGCTATCGGATGCACGAACGCCGCTGACACACGCTTCGACGCATGCCGCCTCCGGCAGCGATCCGCTCACGCCGGCGAGCATTGGCGCGCTGAATCGCACCAACGATTTCATGGTGGGCACATCTCCGACGACCCCCGTGTTGAAACTGCAGGGATCGACGGGTCAAGCGGCGGCGCTGCAGGAATGGCGCGACGGCAGCGGCGCTTTAGCCGCGCTGATCACGGCGGAAGGCAACGGATTCTTCCGCGAGATCGGCGTCTCTGCGCCGACAGGCGGCACGACGGTGTCTCAGTTTTTCGAGATCGGTGGTCTTAAGAAGTTTGCGTTGTCGGCGACGGACGGCGTTTTCGACGTGCTGCGCTACGACAATACCGGCTTATTCTTGGATCGGCCGCTGCGAGTATTCCGCAGCGGAAAGATCGAGACGACCGTCTCGATGAAGGTGACGGACGCCGGAATCGGCTCGGGCGCGCTTGGGTTTACCGGCGACTACATCGAGTTGCAGGGCGTCGCGGCGCCGTCGATTCCAGCATCGGGATTTGGACGGCTGTTCCTGAATTCGGCTAACGGCGAGGTGTCGGTCAAGAAAACTTCGGGCACGGTCTTATCGTTGGAACAAGGCGGCGGCGATGTCGCCGGCCCGGCATCCGCCACCGACAACAGTGTGCCGCGCTTCGACGGGACCTCGGGCAAAACGCTGCAGGGCTCGGGGTTAATCGTCGACGACGCGGACAATCTGACGGTGCCGGGCGCAGTTTCCATTGGCTCAGGCGCGGCGCCGTTCAACCTGACGGGCTACACGGATGACGCGGCGCCTAGCGCCCCGGGAACGGCCAATCAGTTCAGCGCCTATGTGGATCGCTCCAACGGCCTGTGGTCGTGGATCGTCAACGGTGGCACAGCGCAATCGGCCCTTACGGCGGGCCAAATCAACACCTTCGCCGAACTCGATGCAATCGTGGAGGACAAAGCGTTGGTCAATACGACTGACGTACAAACGCTTACCGGCAAGACGTACGATGCCGAGGCAGACGGCAACTCGATCACCCTGCCGTCGTATGTCGATATCCCCGTCACAGTGTGCACGAACGGCACAACGGGAGCGGCAACGGTCTCGTTGCCCACGGCTAATGCCCCCGCCGCGGCCTGCGTCAGTACGGCCACGAATGCTAACCTCAACGGCACCCTCGCATTCGATGCCGCGACGGACGAGAGCTTCCAGCATTCGCTTCGTCTTCCGCACGGTTGGACCGGCAACGTAGACCTGGAAGTCTGGTGGCAGACGGCGGCAACTACAGGGTCGGTGGTCTGGGCGACGCAAACTGCGTGTATGGCCCCCGGGGAAGACGAAGACGGTGCATTCAACGCGGCGGACGCGTTCAGCGCGGACGCCGCGGATCCCCAGGCGTTGAACTGGAACGTGGCGACGGACTTGAATATCGCCATGACGGGCTGCGACCAGGACGAGTACGTCATTCTGAAGTTTTTCCGCGACGCGAACAACGGAGCGGATACGCTGGCGGCTGACGCATTGGTTCGAGAGATTCGGTTGACGTTGAGGACAACATATTGATGAGCTGCGGTGTCGAGATTCTGGACACTGGTTTGGTCTACGGGGAGGGGCTGATCCCATGTCACTAAAGCGCCTCGCGGTTTTGCTCCTGTCCGTCTCGCAGTTGTTCGCCGGGCAGGCCCTCCAGATCACCGGGGACACGGGGTCGTATACGATCCCTGCGTCGAGTCCGTTTACTTCCATCGGTTCACGACGGATCGAGGGTCGCGTAGACCTCACGAACTGGGATTGCACGGGAAACTCCTACGGTTCTATTTCCAATTTCGGGGACGGGCTGCGCGTTGGGTGCGTCGGTGGAGCCGTAACGCGATTTCGGGATTCGCCAAACGTCTGGCTATATTACATTGACGCTTCCACTAGAACGGACATACTGTTTCGAGCCCAGATCATCGAGGCGGGAGACGCTCAACCGCTTGCCGAAACCTATAACGGCATGGCAAAGGGACAGCTGGGCTCCGACCGATGACGTTTATGTTCTGGAAATCTGGGATGCCGATGGCTCTAACTACGACATAGACGCGAATAAAAGCTCCGGCACGACTCAACCGGAAGACGTCTCGGGGGCTAGGTCTATCGGCGGCGCGGGCATAGCCGACGCGAACGTATCCTGGACTAAGTGGTACTCGACAGTGATCCAGCCGGGAGCGAATGCGCCTGCTTCCCGACCCTGACGGCGTAGGGGACCTCGGCGACTGGGACTTCGAGGGAGACGGCGCGGACTCATCCGGCAACGGCATCACGATCACTTGCGCCTCATGCACATTCGGCACGACGCCAGCAGCCGATCCGGTAGCCGACATCTACCTGGGAGAACAGAACTGGGCCGACAACCCGGTTGTACGCGCTGGGGCGACGATCACGCTAGACGGCACGCCCTCCATCTCGCACGACGACGACTCGACGCTGACTTGTGTGTGGAGCGACCAGGGCGGCGGGTCTTCAGGAACCGACGAGATTCAGTTCCTCGGCTCGACCACGGCTTGCTCAACCACTGCGGCCTTCCCGACGTTCGGGCAATACACCCTGCGGCTAGTCGTGACCGACGCTTCCAGCGACACGGGGACGAAGGACGTCATCGTGGGCGCAACGGCCACCGACAGCAATGACGTGGTGGTTGTCCCCGACCCGGATTACGATTTCATCCTTGGGCCGCAATTGCGTTGGGGCGTCAGCCCTTGGCCGTGGTTCGATCATGCACGTCAAGGGCTTATAGATCAATTCGGCCCCAACATTGGAACCGAGGAATGGAACACGGATTTAGCCGGGACGGTCGCTCTCAACGGCACCACGACGGTAACGGGGACCTCGACGGACTTCCAAAACGACTTCTGCTCTGGCGGTACGTCGCCTGATTCCGGCATCAAGTTCGTGCCCCACGTTTCTAGCGGGCTCAAGCCCCAGTACTCGATTTCCTCCTGCACGTCGGCCACTTCTATGGTTTTGACGTCTGCGGCTGGAACAGAATCGGGGATTACCTACGGGCTTTGGTCAAACGCAAATCAGGCCGCTTGGGTAGGGGCTACGGGGATCAACGGTTCGACCTTCTCCAACTTCTACGACGTCGTTATGGCCTACTACTCGTACTGGCTTGCGACAGGCTTAGACGTTCCCCTCGGGTATGGCAATGCGCTGGCGAGCGGCTGGTGGGACATGCCCATCATGAATCAGGGGGAAAACAGCCCGCAGTTGTACTACCCGCGAGCGGCGAGTTTGACGGGCATCGCCCTGTGGTCTGCGGTAAATGGCACTGAGGCGACAGTCTGGCCGGGGATTGCTGACGCTTTGGGGATCGGTACGCTCAGCGCTTACGGCACAGGAACCTACGCCAACGACACCCGAGAATACGGCTATACCCTGGCCTGGAACGCGCTGTGCGAGGCTCTTGCCCCAGACTCCGGGGACGCGAGCGCTTGCGAGACCCGTTTCGACAATGCGATGGCCGGACAGTTCAACCCGGCCAAGCTTGGCCCCGATGGGCAATGGATCGTTCCGCCACCCTCGTCAATGCCCATTTCGACGGTAGGCACGGGGACGTTTGAAGCCGTTAATGGTTCGGGAACTTTCACTTGCAACACTGTGGCAAGCCCGACGGATTCCTGCGGCTGGACCTCAGGCCTTGTTGATGATTGGGTGCAAGTTGTCCCCGCCGGCGACACCGGAAACATTTGGAGCGAGCAGACCGAGTACAAAGTCACCGCTGCCAGCACGACAGAACTGACGCTCGACGCCAACTACGTCGGGACTAGCGGCACGGGCAAGGTCCTGCGCTACTCCACGAACTCGAATCACGAGTCGCGCGGCATCTATCACGTCATGCCGATGACGGCGATGCGCTGGTCGTATCTGGCGGGCAACTCTGATTTCAGCCAAACGATCATCGACAACGGCAACTTCTTGAGGACCGCCGCATACCGCCCCTACTCCAAGTCGATGTTGTACCGAACGGACTCGGCGGGGTGCCTTGAGGCCTTCACGACTGACACGACCAATGGCGATTGCGCCTATACCGCAGACGCCAGCATGACCCAGGCGCTCATCAACGCCGCCCGGTATCTCAGCCTTGAGCCGATTGGGTCGGTGTGCTGGGCAGCGAAGATTGCGGCGGACACGGCAGACGCTTCGGCTTCAGACCTGGCGACCTTCGCGGACGTTCTATTCGGCGCTTCCTACGGCAAGGATGGCGGGCCAAGTCTCAGACGGCGGATACGCGGCGGAACTCGACAACGCTGACGGCGAGAAGGACCTAGGGTTCGGGCTAGGCTTCGGACAAGACTACGCTTGCCCGGCCCTGAGACTCGGCGGCGTCGCAGCGGAAAACCTCGTTTCCTACTCGGTCCCGCTGGACATCGCTGGCGTCAGTGGCGCAACCAAGGCGAGTGTGACGCTTTACGAGCCGAAGGGGACGGTCAGCAACACGGTGAATAACCAGACCGGCTCGGCGGCCTCGGTAACCGGGGACGCTCGACAGGGGGCGCACCTGGCGAAGATCGAATACAAGGACAGCGGCGACAGCGTACTGCAAACCGACTATGCGATGGTCGCAGTCCCGGCGGCAGCGAGCGGCGCGGCCGTGGAAGTCGCCGGGGACGCGTCAATGACCGGCGCGGTGGGGCTTGACTAGGCGATGGCTGTTGACCCTGCTTCTGAGCCTTGGGAGCGCTTCGCTAATACCGCAACAAAATGGATCCACTACGCTGCGGCGCTGTCTCCCTATTCCCTGGATTACCGGCAGAAGATCGCGGAGCGTTGGCACGAACTCGGGGTCGGGCAACTGTTCCGAGAACTTGAGCGCATGGTAACGGAGTGGAGGTGATTTTGCGGTCCCTAGTCGATGCGAGTCGAGGCTCGACGACGCTCGGCCTCCCGAACCTCTGTTTCCGACATGCCCAAATGGTGCGCGAGTTCGTGCCAGAGAGTGTCATAGACAAGCGTCCAAACTTCCTGCGGGGTCCTTGCGGCCCGCAGGATTGGACCTTCGAAAATCGTGACGCGGTCGGGCAAGGCCATCGTGTAGCCATAGCCTCGACGATCAAGCGGAACGCCTTCATAGAGTCCAAATAGGGTGTACCCAGGGCCGACTCCTCCGCGTTCGAGTTGCTCCGACGTAGGTTCATCCTGCACGAAAACGGCAACATTCTCGAAGCGCTCGCGAAAACTGCTGGGGATCGCGTCCCAAGCTTCATCCACCAGCTCTTCGAAGCGTTTCTTGGTCACCTTGCGAAAGCCCTGGTTCACGCATTCTAGCGAGCTATGCAGTTTCTCCGGTTTCGGTACGATCAGTACTTGAAGCCTGACCGTATGCCCCTGACCGCTGAAGGACAGCGACTCGAGGATAGCCGTGAACGTAAGGCGCACTGGAAACGCTGGGGACCGTACCTGAGCGAACGACAGTGGGGCGTTGTCCGAGAAGACTACTCCGCCGCCCAGCAAGCTTGGTGGTCTTTTCCTCATGAGCACTCCCACCTGCGCGCCTATCGCTGGGGCGAGGATGGTCTTGCCGGAATCTCGGATCGCCGACAGTACATCTGTTTTTCCCTGGCTCTGTGGAATGGACGCGATCCGATCCTCAAAGAACGCTTGTTCGGGCTGACCGGCCATCAGGGCAACCACGGCGAGGATGTTAAGGAACTCTACTACTACCTGGACTCCACGCCGACGCACTCGTACATGAAATATCTGTACAAGTACCCGCAGGCGGCGTTTCCGTATCGGCAGTTGGTGGAAGAAAACGCGCGGCGCGGCAAGCTGGAACCCGAGTTCGAGTTAGCGGACACGGGCGTCTTCGACAACGACCGGTATTTCGATGTTTTCGTTGAGTACGCGAAGAAAACGCCGGAACAAATGGCGATCCGCATCACGGCCTACAACCGGGGACCGCAGGCGGCGGAACTGCACCTGCTGCCGACAATTTGGTATCGCAACACGTGGTCTTGGAACAATTCTCCGCGGCCCGAGCTAAGAGAGGGACAGCGCAGGGCGGACGCCAGAACGATCGAGCTGGAACACAATTACTACGGGACGCGGCAGCTTGTTTGCGGGGGCGAGCCGACGCTCTTGTTTACCGAAAACGACACCAATAGGCGAGCGCTTTACGGCCAGCCGAATGACGTTCCCTACACGAAGAATGCCTTTCACGATTACCTCGTCAGCCGATCGAGAGCCGCCGTCAATCCCGAGCTGAAGGGAACCAAGGCGGCCGCTCTTTATCGGGAAAGAATTCCGGCGGGCGGGCGTTATCAGGTAGAACTGTTGCTCTCGGATCAATTGGACGAGGCGCCGCTGAAGCATGATGCGTTGTTCGAACTGCGGCGCAAGGAAGCCGACGCATTCTTCGAGCGCCGTGCTGCGCACCAGGGGTTGTCGGAAGATGCGCGCCGCATCCAACGCCAGGCTTATGCGGGATTACTTTGGAGCAAGCAGTTCTATCACTTCGATGTCGCCACTTGGCTCGAAGGCGATCCAGTAGGTCCGCCGACGCCGCCGAGCAGGCATCGCGGTCGTAATTCCGACTGGCGGCACCTCTACAACGAAGACATCATTTCGATGCCCGACAAGTGGGAGTACCCCTGGTATGCGGCCTGGGACTTGGCCTTCCATTGCGTGCCGTTGGCTAGCGTCGATCCGGACTTCGCTAAAGGGCAACTGATTCTGCTGCTGCGCGAATGGTACATGCACCCGAATGGGCAGATACCGGCGTACGAGTGGAACTTTTCGGACGTTAACCCGCCTGTTCACGCTTGGGCGGCGTGGCGGGTGTACATGATTGAGAAGCGGCTGCGCGGCGAAGGCGATCTGGGCTTTCTGGAACGCGTCTTCCACAAGCTGCTGCTGAACTTCACTTGGTGGGTGAATCGCAAGGATCCCGACGGGAACAATCTTTTCCAGGGCGGCTTTCTGGGACTGGACAACATCGGTCTATTCGACCGCTCGAATATCCCGCCGGGGCTGCGGCTAGCGCAATCGGACTCGACGAGTTGGATGGCGATGTTCTGCCTGAACATGCTGTCGATCGCGCTGGAGTTGGCCCAACACAATCGAGCGTACTCCGATGTGGCCAGTAAGTTCTTCGAACACTTCGTCTACATTACGCATGCGATGCACGGGTTCGGGCGCGACTCGGTGGAGTTGTGGGACGACAAGGACGGTTTCTACTATGACGTCCTTTACCGGCCTGACGGCAGTGCGGAGAAGATGCGCGTGCGCTCGATGGTGGGGCTCATTCCGTTGTTCGCGGTCCAAACTCTAGAGCCGGACGTCATCGATAACTTGCCAGGCTTCAAGCGCCGCATGCAGTGGTTCATCGATAACCGGCCGTGGTTCCGGCAGCATTTGACTGAGTCGAAGGCGCCGGACGGACGCACGAGGCGGTTGCTTTCGGTGGTGAACCCGAAGCGGCTGGCGCGCATCCTGGAGCCGATGTTGGACGAGGAAGAGTTTCTCGCGCCGCACGGCGTCCGCTCGATGTCGCGGTTTCACAAAGACAACCCCTATTCGGTCGAGTTGGATGGGCGGACGTATCGCATCGAGTACGAACCGGCGGAGTCGAAGACGTATATGTTCGGCGGCAACTCGAACTGGCGCGGGCCGGTTTGGTTTCCGCTGAACTATTTGTTGATTGAATCGTTGCAGCGCTTTCACCACTATTTAGGGGATGACTGGACGGTGGAGTTCCCGAGCGGATCGGGCAATACGATGCATTTGAGCGCGGTGGCCGCGGAGATTTCGCGGCGGCTGGGCAAACCGTTCTTCAAAGATGAGTCGGGACATCGGGCGATCTTCGGCGATACGGGATCCTTCCAGAGCGGGAAACACTTCCGGGATCATCTGTTGTTTCACGAGTTTTTCGACGGCGACACAGGGAAAGGCTTGGGGGCTTCGCATCAGACCGGCTGGACGGGATTGATCGCGAAGTTGTTGGAGCAGTCGGGGGAGACGGATTCGAGCAAGGTATAGGATCGGTCAGAAAACAACCATGAGGCTTGGAGCCACGGTCTTTGCCGCCTAACCCGCTAAAATACGGGCGGAGCCGAGACCCCGAGTAGGAGCGCTATGCCTGAAGCTGTCATCGTCAATTGTTTACGCACCGCTGTCGGCAAAGCCCCGAGGGGCACGCTGCGGACGACGCGCCCCGACGACATGGCGGCGGCGGTGATCCAGGAGTTGCTGGCGCGGACGCCGGAGCTTGGTCCCGATGAAATCGACGACGTATTGATCGGTTGCGCCATGCCCGAGGCTGAGCAAGGCATGAACATGGGGCGGGTAATCGCCTTGCGCTCGGGGCTGCCCGACTCGGTGCCTGGAGCCACGGTCAATCGGTTTTGCTCTTCGGGGCTGCAGACCATCGCCATGGCGGCGGAGCGCATCCGCGGCGGCGGAGCGGATGTGATGATCGCCGGCGGGGCGGAGTCGATGAGTTTGATTCCCCCGGCGGGGCATAAGCTAGCGCCGAACCCGTGGATGATCGAGCGGCTGCCTGAGATCTACATCAACATGGGCCTAACGGCGGAAAACGTCGCGCGGCTGCACGGTATTAGCCGCGAACGGGCTGACGCTTTTTCATTGGCGAGTCACCAAAAGGCGGCGGCGGCCCAAGACGCCGGAGCATTTGACGACGAGATCGTTCCGCTGGACGTCGAGTTCGTTACGCCGTCGAACAACGGCAAGCCGCGTACGCAACAGTTGCGCTTCGACACGGATGAGGGCGTGCGGCGGGACTCGACCATCAAGGCGCTGGCCGGGCTGCGTCCCGTTTTCCACGCGAAAGGTCAGGTGACAGCGGGCAATTCGTCGCAAACCAGCGACGGAGCGGCGGCGGCGATTGTGATGTCGGCCACGCGCGCGAAGGAATTGGGCTTGAAACCCATGGCGCGGTTCGTAAGCTTCGCGGTGGCCGGAGTGCCGCCGGAGATTATGGGCGTCGGACCGGTTGTAGCCATTCCGAAGGCCCTGGCTCTGGCGGGGTTGAAGTTGGACGACATCGGGGTGATCGAGTTGAACGAGGCTTTCGCGGCTCAAGCGCTGGCGGTAATCGACAAGGCGGGGTTGAACTCGGAGATCGTCAACGTGAACGGCGGGGCCGTCGCGCTGGGGCACCCGCTGGGCGCGACCGGCTCCAAGCTGACCGCAACACTGCTGCGCGAAATGCATCGACGCAAGGTGCGCTACGGCATGGTGACAATGTGCGTCGGCGGCGGCCAGGGAGCGGCGGGCATCTTCGAGCGGTTGGACTAGCCATGGCAAACCAGGCGCCCGCCGGCGGCGGATTTCTAATTGAAGCGACTGCACCGGCAGACGCGTTTACGCCGGAAGACTTCAGCGACGAGCAGCGGCAGACCAAAGCGACCGCGGACCGCTTTATGGAAGAAGAGATTCTTCCCGTGATTCCGCGTTACGAACTAAAGGAAGACGGGCTAGCACGCGGTTTGATTCGCAAGGCGGGCGAACTGGGGCTGCTGTCGATTCTGGTTCCCGAAAAATACGATGGTCTAGAGATGGACCTCACGAGCCAGTTGCTCGTGGCCGAGTCGTTGGGGGGCTATGCGTCGTTCTCGGTGACTTACGGCGCCCATTCGGGTATCGGTACGCTGCCGTTGGTTTTCTTTGGAACGGAAGAACAGAAACAGAAGTACCTTTCGCGCATGGCGTCGGGAGAATTGCTGGCCGCCTATTGTCTGAGCGAGCCGCAGGCAGGCAGCGATGCGCTGGCGGCCCGGACGACGGCGAAGTTGAGCGACGACGGTTCGCAATATGTGCTGAACGGTCAGAAGATGTGGATCTCGAACGGCGGCTGGGCGGACATCTTTACAGTGTTCGCGAAGGTCGACGGCGAGAAGTTCACGGCCTTTCTTGTGGAGAAGTCTTTCGACGGCGTCAAACCCGGCGCGGAAGAACACAAGATGGGCATCCACGGCAGCTCGACGACGCCGCTGTTTCTGGACGGCGTGAAAGTCCCCGTCGGTAACATGCTCGGCGAGATCGGCCGCGGACACATTATCGCTTTCAACATCCTCAACATTGGGCGGCTGAAGTTGGGCGCTTCGTGCGTCGGCGGATGCAAGACGGTGATGGGCGAGGCGATTCGTTACGCCAAGGAGCGCAAGGCGTTTGGGCAACCGATCGCAAACTTCGGAGCGATTCGGCAGAAGCTAGCCGAGTCAGCGATACGGACTTTTGTCGCCGATTCAGTCGTGTATCGAACCGGCGGATTGATCGACGCGAAGCTCGGCGAAGTTTCGTGGGAGGACCCCGGCGCAGCTAAGAACATGCTCGGCGCGATCGAAGAGTATGCCATCGAATGCGCCATTGCCAAGGTGGTCGCGACCGAGGCCTTGCGCTATGTCGCCGACGAGGGCGTGCAGGTGCATGGGGGCTACGGCTTTCACCACGACTATGCAGTCGAGCGCTGCTACCGCGATGAACGGATCAACCGCATCTTCGAAGGTACGAACGAGATCAACCGACTGCTGACGGTCGGCATGTTGTTGAAGCGCGCGGCGCAGAATCGTTTGCCGCTGATGGGCGCCGTGATGGAAACGATGGCGGAACTGGCCACGCCGATGGGCGATGTGGCGGCAGATGCAGACGGGCTAACGATGGAGGCGGAACTGGTCGCGCGGGCGAAGAAGATTGCATTGGTCGCGGCAGGCCTCGGCTACCAGAAGTACG
This sequence comes from uncultured Acidobacteriota bacterium, assembly GCA_963805925.1. Taxonomy (GTDB): domain Bacteria; phylum Acidobacteriota; class Terriglobia; order Bryobacterales; family UBA6623; genus CAMPKL01. The sequence continues at coordinate 1,934,947 of CAWDWB010000003.1, read as the reverse complement.
GCGCTAAGCTTGAAGGCGAGCAAGAGGTCGTTTACTCGATTGCCGAAATCGTGATTGCGGCCTATTCGATGGAATCTGCCTGCCTGCGGGCCGAGAAGATCGGCGGCGGCAAGGGCGGCGAGACTGCTCGCGACGTCGTGCGAGTCGTAGCGCGGGAACTCATGGCGGATATCTCTCGCAACGCCGAGATCGTCTTGGCGAATTGCCTTGAAGGCGCAAAGCAACAGCAGTACCACGGCGTGCTGCGAAGGCTAGCGCGTTATCCGTTGGTCGATGTGGTCGCGGCGCGGCGGCGCATTGCGGATCGCGTGATCGAAGCTGAGCGATACACGCTGTGAACGCAATGCCGTCGATGGCACCGCTCATCGTCATCGCCGTTGGGTTACCGGGTTCGGGTAAGTCGACCTGGTTCGCCGAGCAGGGCGTCACGCCGTTGTCGAGCGACCAGATGCGTGTGTTGTTGTCGGGCGACGAGGACAATCAGCAGATTCACAAGGAAGTCTTCGAAGGCGTTCGGGCGCTGCTGGAGTTGCGGCTGCGCATCAAACAGCCGGTGAGCTACGTGGATGCGACACACTTGAAGCGAGTCCATCGCGTCCCCTACTTTGAACTGGCGGCGCGATATGGCGCGGCCGTTGAGGCGTTATGGTTCGACGTGCCGTTGGCGACTTGTTTGATTCGCAATCAGGCGCGGGACCGCCAGGTGGCGACTGAAGTGATGGAAGCGATGGCGGCAGGCATGGAGCCGCCGAGTATGGACGAAGGGTTTTCGCAGATTAGGCACGTCGCGCCGGAGGCCCACCGCTAGTGTTCGCTAAACGCACCGATTGGCAGCAAGAACCGACGCGTCTCGCTTCGCGCTTGAAACAGCTGCGCCGCGAGAAGGCGCAAATCTTCGACCTGACGGAGTCGAACCCGACGCGTTGCGGATTTGTCTATGACGACGAATTGATCCGCGAGGCCTTGGCACATCCCAGCGTGATGGATTACGATCCGCAGCCGCGCGGACGGATCGAGACGCGGCAGGCTGTAGCGCAGTATTACCAAGAGCGCGGCACGCCGATCCCGACGGATCGAATCATTCTGACGTCGAGCAGCAGCGAGGCGTACACGTTTTGCTTCCGGCTGTTGTGCGAGCCGGGCGACGAGGTGTTGGTTCCTAAGCCCAGCTATCCGCTGTTCGATTTTTTGGCCGACCTGACGGACGTGAATTTGGTTGGCTATCCGCTGCGCTATGACCATGGCTGGGAGATCGACTTCCTTGCATTGGAGAAGGCGATTACGCCGCGAGCGCGGGCGATCCTGGTGGTTACGCCGAATAATCCCACCGGGCAGTTGCTGCGTCCCAAGGAGCGCGACAAGCTGGTGCGCTTGGCGCTGAAGCATGGGCTGGCGCTGATTGCCGACGAAGTATTTCTGGACTTCATTTGGGCGGACACGCATCGATCGCTGGCGCAAACGCTGGACCCGCGCGGGATGTGCTTGGCGCTCGGCATCAGCGGGCTCTCGAAGATTTCGGCGCTGCCGCAGATGAAGTTGGGATGGATCACGATCCGCGGCCCGGTCGGCCCGGATGCGGCAGCGACGGCGCGCCTGGAAGTGATCGCGGACACGTATCTGTCGGTGAGCGCATCGACCCAGGCTGCGGCGCGCACGCTGTTGGAACAGCGCAAGCTGGTGCAGCCGCAGATTCTGGACCGCATTCGCCAGAACTTGGAGTTCTTGGATGCGAAGTTGAGCGGCAATACGCCAGTGAGCCGCTTAAAGGCCGACGGCGGCTGGTACGCCGTCCTCCGGGTGCCGGCTTCACTCACCGACGACGATTGGGCCATCTTCCTGTTGGAGACCGCCGCCGTCTACGTACACCCGGGCCACCTATTCGGCTTCGAGAGCGAAGGATATCTCGTGATCAGCCTGATCGGGCCGCACGATGAATTTCGCGAAGCGGTTGGGCGAATCGTTGAAGCGGTGCACTAGTCGAGTTCGCGGTCTTCGCCGGCGAGGCGGCCGCTCTTGCGCCATACCAGGAAAGCCCGCATGAAGGGATCGAGATCGCCGTCGAGGACGCGATCCACGTCGCCGGCTTCGAGCTTGCTGCGCAGGTCCTTGGCCAGGCGGTAGGGCGCGAGGACGTAGTTACGAATCTGGCTGCCGAAGTTGATGTCGGACTTCGAGGCCTCGAGCTTGTCTTCCTCCGCTTGCCGCTTGCGCATCTCGTGGTCGTAGAGACGCGCTTGCAGCATCTTCATCGCAGCGGCTTTGTTCTTGTGCTGCGAGCGCTCGTTTTGGCACTGCACGACGATATTGGTCGGCAGATGGGTGATGCGGACGGCGGAATCCGTGCGGTTGACGTGCTGGCCGCCCGCGCCGCCGGCGCGGTAGGTATCGATGCGTAGTTCATCGGGTTTGATGTCGATCTGGATTTCGTCGTCGACTTCCGGGTAGACGAAAACGGACGCGAACGACGTGTGGCGGCGGGCGCTGGAGTCAAAGGGCGAGATGCGCACCAATCGGTGGACGCCGATTTCCGACTGCAGCAGGCCGTAGGCGTATTCGCCTTCGATCTCGATGGAGGCCGACTTGATGCCCGCTTCGTCGCCTGGCAGCAGATCGACGATGTTGGATTTGAAGCCTTGCCGCTCGGCCCAGCGCAGGTACATGCGCATAAGCATCTCGGCCCAATCTTGCGCCTCGGTTCCGCCGGCCCCGGGGTGAATGACCATCAACGCGCTGCGGTGATCGTTGGGGCCGGAAAGCAGAGCGGTCGTCTCGATCTCGTCGATGCGCTCGGACATGGATGCGAGCTGCGCAGTGATTTCGCCGACAACGTCCTCGCCCTCTTTACCGAGTTCGAAAAAATCATCGACGTCGCGCAGGCGGCGGACCAACTCTTCGTCGGCTTCGACGATTTCGGTTAGGCGCTTGCGCTCGCGCATAACGCTCTTGCTGAGCGTGGAGTCGTTCCAGAAGTTCGGGTCAGAGACTTGCTGTTCTAGCTCGGCTAATCGTTCGCGTTGGCTGCGGGCGTCAAAGATACCCCCTAGCCGCGTTGACCCGCTCGCGCAGGCCGGAATAGTCCCGTTCTAGTTCTTCGAGAGACATCGACATGGTCGCTTTCAGTATCGCAAGGCGGGGACCATCTAGACTCTTGAAAGGTGTCGCGCTGGATGAGTTATGCGTTGTTGGCGGTGCTGTGCCTGTTGGCTTACGCGCCAACGCTGACGATTCCACTGCTGGAAGACGACTATCCCAACATTGTGCAGGCCCAGGCGTATGGGTCGCCGGAAGGGCTGGCGAGATCTGGCGGCAGACTCGACGTTCCGGTTGCGGGCGACGAGTTACTGGGCGATGGAGGGGTTGTGGTCGCGCTTTGGCGTGGATGCCTTGCCGTTCCACCTGTTTTCGCTGGCGCTGCATGTGCTTTGTACCTGGTTGGTTTACCGGTTGGCGTTGGGCTGGCCGCTGATGCGTGCGGGGGCGTTTTGGGCAGCGGGATTTTTCGCCGTGCAAGAGGGGCACCAGGAAGCCGTGATGTGGTTCTCGGCGATCAACGAGCTGCTGCAGTTTGTGTTTGGCGTAGGGGCGTTGCTGTGTTGGCGTTGGGCGGTGGAGCGCGGCGGGCGGATGGGACACGTACCCGGCTTAGTCTTGTTTGCGTTGGCGTTGATTTCAAAGGAGTCGGCGGTGATCTTGTTGCCGCTGTTCGTGTTGGCGGCCCCGGCGGCAAGGCGCTGGAAGTCGTTGCCGCAGCTGGCGCCTTATGCGCTGCTGGCGGGGCTGGCGGTTGCATCGGTGTTGTTGTCGCGAGGCGAGTCGTTCCGCTTTGCGGATGGGAGCTTTTCGTTGGCGGCGCCGTTTTGGATTACGCTGCCGAGGAGCTTGTTTCGGCTGGCTTGGATTTGGGGCATCCCGGCGATTGCGTTGTTGTTGTGGGAGCGTACCGTGGAGTCGTGGAAGGTCGTCGGCCTGACGGCGCTGTGGGCGGCGATCGCCTTTTTGCCATATGCTTTTTTGACCTACTCGACGGCGATCCCGAGCCGGCAGACCTACCTGGCCAGCGCTGGACTGGCGTTGCTGTTTGGCGCGGCGGCGGCACGGTTCGGCGAGAGGCGGGGTGAGAATGCTTTGCACTGGCTGTTGGCGATTGTGTTGCTGCACAACTGCGGGATGTTGTGGGGCCGCAAGGCGGGGCAATTCCTAGAGCGGGCGGAGCCGACGACGCGGATCATCGCACTGGCGCAGCAGACGCACGGAGATATCTGGGTGAGGTGTTTTCCGCGGGCTCCGATTGTGGCCGATGCGGCTGTGCAGCTTGGGGCGCCGGATTTCGAAGGGAAGCTGATTTGGGGGCCGGTTCTCGATCCCGGAGCGGAACCAAAAGCGGTGGTCTGTATCCATGACCGCTAGGGGCGAGATGAGTATAATGGGAGCTTACACTGCTGGGAGATGGTGTAATGGTAACACGCCAGATTCTGGTTCTGGTTATTGGGGTTCGAGTCCCTGTCTCCCAGCCAATCCCCTTTCAAATCAGCTAGTTAAGGCTGCAGCGACGCGATGAATTTGGCATCCGCCGCCTCAGCTTACACGTCGCTATTCGGGCGCTTCTGCGGATTCAAAACGGCTGGTGCATGCTCCGGATGATCTGTTGAATCACTCTGCTCGCCGGATAATGTTTGATGATCTGGTCGCGGCCCCAACCAAGAGGTTTCGACTCGACGAACATGTAGCGCGCAGCCGCTCGTGAGTCATCCTGATTGCCGAGTACGATCTTGCGACAGCGCTTAACGTACAGATCTAAAGCAAGGGGAATGTGCGCGGCGTCCGTCCGGGAGAGCTCATCGGCCAATGCAGCGGCCGACCGCAAAGCGCTGGAGGCTCCGATTCCCGCCGTTGGAAGAAAGGCTGCCGCCGCGTCGCCACACAGAGCAACTCGGCCGGAGTACCAGTTCTTGGCCCGAACGTCCTTCATCGGCCAAGTGAACAACGTATCAGCATCTGCAAAGGCCTTCCGCACTTCTTCCGCATGATCCAGCAGTTCGCCGAGGGCCGAGGCGATGACGGGCCGGATCTCCTCCGCGGCTGCATTCGGATTGGCGACGTCGTGACTCGGCAGACCAGCCGCGAACATACAGCGTCCGGGAACGGGATAGGCGCCGAAGAAGAAGCCCCGGCCCCAGTATTCACGGACCAGATCAGGCGGAAATAGACCTTCCCGTCCCCACCACGTCCAGATCGTCCAGCCGGTATCGAAAACCTCCGGTTCTTCAAATACCCGCTTCCTCAGGCTAGAATGCATGCCGTCGCAGGCCACCACCAAGTCAAACTCGCCGGTCGAGCCGTCATGGAAAGTCACTCTGGCAACATCGTCGTTTTGGTGGAGATCTTTGACCGTCGTTCCCATGCGCACCTGGTCATCGCAAGCCTTGCGCAATACCTTGATTAAATCCGTTCGGGAGAGCTGGATCATCGGACCGACATCACCGGTCAACTCGGACATGTCGACAGCCTGAATCAGCTTGGCTTGGTGGTCGGCGATTTCATATCGTCGACACTCCAGTCCTTTGGCGAGCAGATCATTGTAGACTCCGAGTCCGTGCAGTACGCAGCTTCCGAGCGGATACAAGCCAATCCCATAGCCGACATCGGCATAGTGAGAGGCTTTCTCGACTAGCAGCGAGTCGCGTCCTTGTTGGCGCAGTTTTGCGTGCAGAGTGAGTCCCGCGACGCCCCCTCCTGCGATGAGCACTCTCACTGTTGGATTGGACGATGCGGGCGACGCGATTGTTAGGAGAGCACGCCCGCAGAAGAGCAAAGCCCCAGCTTCGGTTTCTAGTTCCCCCTCGACCTCAAGTTTTGGCTCTCTCTATGCCGGCTGTAGGCCAGCGTACTTGACGATCATTTTCTTGAGACCGTGGCGTTGGAAGTGGATGGTCACTTTGGTGGCGTCGCCGTCGCCTTCGCGCCGGAGGATGGTGCCGACGCCGTATTTGGCGTGGCGGACGCGGGCGCCGTTACGCATGGGACCGCCGGGTTTCTTGGCTGCGGCGGGTGCGGCGGCGGAGGGGCGTTGCTGCGTCGGCGCAGCAGGGCGGGCAGCAGGGCGCGCTTGCTGTGTTGCTGCCGGACGGGCGGAAGGGTTGGCGCCCGGCTTGAAGGGCAGGCCGCGTTTCTGGAAGAAGCCTGCGACGGCGTCGGCGGAGTCGTAGGTTTCGCCTTGCAGTTTGCGGCTGGCGGCGAGGCGTGATTCGGCCATCTGGCGAACGGCGCTGCGTTCTCCGAATAGATCAACTCCGTCGCCGGTATCGAAGACTCGGCTCTTGAGGCCGAATAGCTCGGAGCCGCCGACGGTTCGGTCGTCGATGAGGATCGGCGGGACTTCTTGTAGGAAGCGCGACGGCGTCATCCAATCGGGCGCGCCGCCGCCGAAGCGCCGCCGGGTGCGAGCGCAGGTGAGGTACAGCTTCTGTTCGGCGCGGGTCATGCCGACGTAGCATAGGCGCCGTTCTTCTTCGAGCGCGGTGGGGTCTTCGATGGAGCGGCTGTGAGGGAAGAGCGTCTCTTCCATGCCGATGAGCGCGACCCAGGGGAACTCCAGGCCCTTGGCGTTGTGCAATGTCATCAACAAGATCTGCGATGAATCTTCGATCTTGTCGGCTTCAGAGATCAGCGCCGCGTGGTCGAGAAAGTCTTGTACGCTTTCGTTGCGCTGGGCGGCGTCGGCGGCCGCGTTGAGCAGTTCGTTGATGTTCTCTTGACGGGCTTGGGCTTCGACCGAAGGGTCGGTTTCAAGCATGCGCCGGTAACCGGTCTCTTCGTAGATCCAAAGCAAGGCTTGGTCGACCGGTTCGCTGGCGACCTTCTCTTGCATGCGCTCGATGAGATGGCGGAAAACCTTGAGCGCGGCGTGAGCCCGGGCGGGCAGCTTCTTGTGGTCGACGGCGGAGTTGATCGTGGCCCAGACGCTGGTTTTCTCTTGTTGCGCCATCTGCTGCAGCGAGTCGAAGGTCGTTTTGCCGATGCCGCGCGCGGGCGTGTTGATGACGCGCATGAGGGCGACGAGGTCTTCGGGCGTTGAGGCTAGCTTGAGGTAGGCGACGAGGTCTTTGACTTCGGCTCGCTGGTAGAAACTCAGGCCGCCGACGACGGTGTACTTGCGTCCATAGCGGCGCAGGGCTTCTTCGATTTGCCGCGACTGGGCGTTGGTGCGGTAGAGCACAGCGGCCCGGCTGGTCGGGTTTTCGTTGAGGTAGCGGTGCAGTTCGTCGGCGACGAACAGCGCCTCGGCCTCGGCGTCGCCGCCTTGATAGAAGACGATCTTGTCGCCCTCGTCGCCTTCGGTCCAGAGATTCTTGCCCTTGCGCGCTTCGTTGTTGGCGACGACGACGGAGGCGGCTTCGAGAATGCGTTTAGTCGAGCGGTAGTTCTGTTCGAGGCGGATCGACTTGGCGTTGACGAAGTCGCGTTCAAAGTCGAGGATGTTGCGAATCTCAGCGCCGCGCCAAGAGTAGATCGACTGATCTTCGTCGCCGACGACGCAGACGTTGTCGTGAGACTCGGTGAGCAGGCGCAGCAGCTCGTACTGCGGTCGGTTGGTGTCTTGGTACTCGTCGACCATGACGTACTTGTAGCGTCCGCCAATTTGCTGTCGCACCTCGGGAGAACGCTGCAGCAGGCGTACAGCCTCGAGCAACAAGTCGTCGAAGTCTAGCGCGTTGGCGGACTGCAGAGCGCCTTGATAGCGTTCGTAGACGAGGGCCATCTTCTCGGCTTGCGGCGAGGTCGCTTGTCCGTAGAGGTCTTGCGGGCCATGGCCTTGGTTCTTGGCCGTCGAGATAGCCGAGAGAGCGGAACGCGGCTTGGTGAAAGTCTTTTCGTCGAGGCCGAGCTCCTTGAAGACATTCTTGATGACGGTGAGCTGATCGGCGCCGTCGTAGATGCTGAACTGCTTGGTGAAGCCTGGACGAACTTCGGCGAGCGGCGTGCCGTGGCTGCGCAGCATGCGCACGCAGAAGGAGTGGAAGGTCGAGACCATCGGCAGCGAAGACAGCGGACGCCCGCTCTCGCTGAGGACGGCTTGCACGCGTTCGCGCATTTCGGCGGCGGCTTTGTTGGTGAAGGTGACGGCGAGGATCGACCAGGGCGCGACGCCGTGATGTTCGATCAGATTGGCGATCCGCGAAATGATGACGCGGGTCTTGCCGCTGCCGGCGCCGGCAAGGATCAACAGCGGGCCGTCGACGTGCAGCACGGCTTCTTTCTGTTGCGGATTGAGACGATCAAGAAGGGCCATGCGCAACGCTCATTTTAGCGAGAGCGGACGGATGCGCCCTCACATTCCAATCGACCGAGGCGAGACTAAGAATCCTTGCCGCCGATAGCGCCTTGCAACTTCTCGCCGAACAGGCTGGGAGTTGTCGGAGCGGCCTTGGGCAGCGACGGAGGCGGATCGACGGGCTGCGCAGGCTCTCTTGGGCCGGCGAGAAACTCGGCTGGGTTGACCAGGGAGCGTTCGAGGGAAGGGTTGTAGCGGGTCCACTCGACGCCTTCGCTGGTCTCGTTGGCGAGCGAGGCGCGCATGCTTTCGAGCTTGGAGTCGAGATCGTCGATGTAGCTCAGGGCCAAGGCCTCGGGGAACATCGGCAGCTTCGGCGAACCAAACTCGTAGCGTCCGTGGTGGCTGAGCACCATGTGTTCAACGAGGCGCTTGAGGCGCGGCGGAAAGTCGGGCAAGGCCGAACACTTGCGATCGATCCACTGCAAGCAGATGGTAATGTGGCCGAGCAATTGGCCGTCGCTGCTGTAGCCGAAGGAGCGCTCGTAGGTCAGTTCATCGAGCTTGCCCATGTCGTGCAGTACGACGCCGGCTTGCAATAACTCCACGTCGAGGAAGTCGTAGTTCGAGGCGACCAGTTTGGCTAGACGCATCAAGGAAGAGACATGTTCGAGCAAACCGCCGACGAAGCCGTGGTGCAGCGTCTTCGCCGCGGGAGCGACCTGGAAGCGATCGGCAAACTCGGGATCGTCGAGAAAGGAAAGCAGCAGCGCCTTGAGATGCGGATTCCCGAAGGCCTCGACGTCTGCGCGCAACTTCGCCCACATCTCGCCGATGTCTTGCTTGGTGTGCGGAATGAAATCGCCAAGATCTATCTCGCTCTCTTGGGCGCGACGCAGCTTGTGGACGACGAGTTGCGGCTTGTCGCGGTAGAGCTGAACGGAGGCGCGAACCTTAACGAAGTCGTCTTTGTCGAAAAGGTCGGCGACGGCCTCGACGCCGTCCCACATCTTGGTTTCGATCGTGCCTGTGCGGTCGGAAAGCGTGAGCGACAGGTAAGGCTCGCCGCTGTTCTTCTTGGTGCGAATCTCTTTGGATTGCACCAAGTAAAACGCGTCGACCCGCTCATTCTCTTGGAGATCCTCTACGTAGTGAGCCTTCACGACGCTGGTTACCGTTCCATCGTCGGGAGTGCTATTGCTTCGGGCTCTTCGCTGGAATCCTTATCGCCCCCGCCGCCCATGGGGATGAGCCAGAGGAGCTTCTTCTTTTTCTTCTTGCTGAGCAACTCGTCGCGGGTCGTGGTGACCGGGGCCAGTTTGGCAGGATCGCTCCAAGAAGTGTCTTTGCCTTCGACAGCGTTGGCGTCAACGTAGCCAGGCCGGATCTCGATGTAGGCGTCTTTTCGCAGCGACGCGAGGTATTCGCGAATCGCGGGTTGATAAAGCGGGGCCATGAGGATATTGCGGATCTCTTCGCTGACTTCTTCCAAGTCGGCCTGACCCTCCCGACGGCGGTCGGTGACTTTGAGAATGAGCCAGCCGCGGGATACGGGCATCAGATCAGTCACGTAGCCGGGGTTGGCGGCGAAGACTTCGTCTTCAATCTCTTTCTGCAGAACGCCGCGGCGGAAGATGCCGATGTCGCCGCCTTGTTCTTTAGAAGCCTCGCTATCGGAGAATCGGCGGGCCATCTCGTCGAACCGTTCGCCGCGGGCGACGCGGGCATGCACGTCACGCGCCTTCTTCTCCACTGCGGCAAGCTCTTCTTCCGTCGTCGCGCCCTCGTTGGAGATGAGGATCTCCGCGAGCCGGACGCCTTCGGAACGAACGAAGTCGCTCTTGTGCTCGTCGTAATACTTTTGAATCTCTTCCTTGGTTACGGTGAGACGGCTGCTGACTTGTTGACCGATTACGGCCTGCGTCATGAACTGCTGACGCATCCTATCCATCAGATCCTCAATCGGCATGCCCGTCTGTTGGGTGACCCAGCGTTCGAACTCTTCGATATCGGTAATGTTCGCCCGCTTCATGAGCGAGTCGCGCTGACGCAGAACATCAGCCTCGACGTTGACGTTGAGCTCTTCCCCTTTTTCCACCAGCAAGCGCTCGTCGATCAGATCGCTGAGGATGTTCTTCTCGCGCCGCTCCAGCATCTCTTGCTTTTGTTCGGGCGTTGCATCCTGATTCGCCTCGACTTCGCGGCGGAGCTCCGAGACGGCATTCTCCAGTTGAGACCGCAAAATGACCTCGCCGTTGACTTTGGCGATGATCTCCTCAACGATGGTCGTTTCGCCGAAACCGACGGCCACGACGGAAAGAAACAGGATGGTAAGGCGTAAGAGACTCATAGTGTTCGATTTTTGACCCGGCGGTGCTGCCTAGGCGCAATCATCCAAAGTACGCTCCACTCATGTTAGTGGTTTCAGCCCGAAGAGACAAAGTTCGGCAAGCCGTTTAGGCCGCAATCCGGCCCAAGAGCTCGCGCAGGGCACCCATCAATTGGGGTCCCTCGGTGGGCGCCCCGCTCCATTGCATCTCGCCCGTCGGCGAGAACGAAACGCCCGGTGTGGAGGCGACGTAGCGCATCAGACGCTCGGGATCGATCTTGGAATCTTCGCGAAAACGAAGCGAGATACGGCTCTGGCGGCGTTCGATGGCCTCAACCCGCAGCCGCTCGGCGAGACTCTTGAGCATGGCGTAGTCCATGAGGTTGACGACGGCCTCGGGCAGCGGTCCGTAGCGGTCGGCGAGCGCGGCGGCGGCGCTTTCACGATCCTCGGCCGTAGCGATTCCGGCCAACTGCTTGTAGGCGCGCAGGCGTTGGGCTTCGTCGGCGATGTAGTCGGGAGGGATGTGGATGTCGATTTGCAGCCGCAGATTCGTGCGCACCTCGGCCTCCACTTCTTCGCCGCGAAGTTCGCGGACGGTCTCCTCTAACAAGCGGCAGTAGGTCTCGAAACCGACCGCGCCGATCTGTCCGCTCTGTTCGGCCCCCAGCAGGTTGCCGGCCCCGCGTAACTCTAGATCGAGGGCCGCGATCTTGAAACCGGAGCCCAGTTCGCTGAACTCCTTCAATGCGGCCAGACGCTTACGAGCGATGTCGGTCAGCTCTTTGTCTTCGGGAACTAGCAAGTAGGCGTAAGCACGACGATCGGATCGCCCGACGCGGCCTCGTAATTGGTACAGCTCGGAGAGGCCGTAGTTCTCGGCGCGATTGATCAGAATCGTATTGGCCAAGGGGATGTCGAGACCGTTCTCGACGATGGTGGTCGCCATGAGCATGTCGTACTCGTGGTTCATGAACTTGAGCATGACCTTCTCGAGTTCTTTTTCGGCGAGTTGGCCGTGACCGACGCCGATGCGCAGAGAGGGGACCAGTTTCTGGGCGACGGCCGCCACTTCCCAAATGGATTCGACGCGGTTGTGGATGAAGTAGATTTGGCCGCCGCGCCCGAGTTCGCGCTCGATGGCGGTTTGGATCAGGGCTTCGGAGAAGGGGGAAACGACGGTTTGGATCGCCAGACGGTCTTTGGGCGGCGTCTGAATGATCGATATGTCGCGGAGGCCGACCAGCGACATGTGCAGCGTCCGCGGGATGGGCGTTGCACTCATGCTGAGCACGTCGACGTTCTTCTGAATCTGTTTTAGACGTTCCTTGTGACGCACGCCGAAGCGCTGTTCTTCGTCGACGATCAGTAGGCCGAGGTCGGCGAACTCGACATCCTTCGACAGGATGCGGTGCGTGCCGATTAGGATGTCGACTCGCCCGGCCGCGACGCGCTCAAGGATCTCTTTCTGCTCGCTCGGGGAGCGGAAACGGTTGAGCATCTCGACGGTGACGGGGAAGGAAGCAAATCGCTGCTTGAAAGTTTCAAAGTGCTGGAAGGATAGAACGGTCGTCGGGGCCAATACGGCGACCTGCTTGTCGTCTCCTAGAGCCTTGAAAGCGGCTCGCATGGCGACTTCGGTTTTGCCGAAGCCGACATCGCCGCAGATGAGCCGATCCATCGCCGTGGCCGACTCCATGTCCTTCTTGACGTCTTTGACGGCCTGTCGTTGGTCTTTGGTGGGCGTGTGCTTGAAGGAGTCTTCAAACTCGCGCTGGAACTCGCCGTCGGGCGAGAAGGAAAACCCTTCGGACATCCGCCGCTCGGCGTAGAGCTTAAGCAGCTCGTCGGCCATATCGACCAGCCGGGCCTTGATTTTGGACTTGGTACGCGTCCAAGTCTGCCCGCCCATCCGATCGAGACTGGGCTGGCGGCCCCCGGAGCCGTGATATTTCTGGATCAGATCGAGCCGCGAGAGCGGAACGTACAACTTGGCGCGTTCGGCGTACTCGATGACCATCAAGTCTTCATGCCGGGAGCCCTGAGAGATGGCGGTCATGCCCTGGTAGCGGCCGACACCATGCTCGGAGTGAACGATCAGGTCGCCCACGGCGAGGTCTTCTAGATCGGAGAGAAACGTGGAAGCGACGGACTTGCGCTTCTCCGGACGAGCGACCAGCTCGGAGGCGGCGAAGACGTCTTCTCCGCCATAGAGAATGATCCGCGCGTCGGGGAAAGCCACGCCGTCGGTAAGGGCGGAGCGCACGATGAGCGCTCCGTGGCCCGAGCCAGCCAGCGATGCGCGCTCTTGCAAGTAGGGGCTGAGTTGGCGCGCTTGCTCGCCGAGCAAGAGGTGATAGGGGATGCCGTACTCAGTGAAGATGTCGGCCAAGCGCTCGACATCGCCAAGCGAGGCGCCGGCAACAAGGACACGATGCTTTTCCAAGACCCGCGCTTTGAGTTCCTGCATCGCGTGGGAGATCACGCCTTGGAAGCGGGGCGTGCGGCTGGTTCTGATCTCGAGAATGCCCTCATGCTCGCCCGAGCCAAGATTCTCGAAAGATACTTGGTCGAACGCGGTTGCGCGCCGTCGTAGGTCGTCCAATTCCAGGTAGAACTCGGACGGCTCCTGTTGGTCATCCCGCCCGCTCTTAGCTCTTAGCCGGTCCCAGCGCTTCTCGGCTTCCGGCTGGATGAGACCGGGCTCGCACCACACCACGACGGTCCGCGCGTTCATGTCGAGGACGGTAGATTGACGTTTGGCCGCGATGGCGGCCGAAAACTCCCAGCCCGGTTTGAGAATGAGCAGCTCGTCGGCCCCGCCTTCGCTCGAGACGGGGTACTCGGAGACGGGCAGGATCACGGCCGAGCGTGCCGGCCGCAGGCTCTTTTGCGTCTCGGGATCGAATTCACGGATCGACTCGACCTGGTCGCCAGCCATTTCTATACGGACCGGCGCCTCCGATTCTGGAGAGAAGACATCGAAGATGCCTCCGCGGATCGAGAACTGGCCAGCCATCTCGACGGGCTCATGGCGCACGTAGCCGACCGCCGCCAAACTGGCTTCGAGGTCTTCGAGGAAGAACTCGTCGCCGATGTGGATCTCCCAAGCCAGGTTGCGGACAAAGTCCGGCGCCGCGGTTTTGATGAGCGCCGAGGCGATGGGCGCAACCACGACCGACGCCGAGCCGTGGGCCAGCCGCCACAAAGCGATGCCGCGTTTTTCGCTGACGTCCGCGTGCGGCGACAGACCGTCGAACGGCGTCACGTCGTGAGCAGGGAGAGCCAAAGGCCCGACTCGCTTGGCCTGGAGCCCAAGCAGATCGTCGACTGCTTCAGCCGCGTTGAGCAGCACATCGACGGAAGCCGAATCTGCGGCAATGACCAGAACGGGCCGGTCGACGGCTCGCTGAAGCAACACCGCCAACAGCGCTTGCGCCGTCAGGCCGGGCCCGCCAATCGTGATGTTCGCCGGTTCGCCGAGGCGGATTGCTTGAACCGCTTCGAGGAACGCGGGCTGATGGGCAAGCTCGTCGAAGAGTTCGCGTAGGGCGGGGTGGATCAAAGCAGAGGTTTCTCTTCGGTCTACTTCTTGCCGTGCAGGGTCAGCACCTTCTCGACCACGTCGGTGGTCGAGAATCCGGGCTCGAGAGCAACGAGTTTTACCTCGCCGCCGGCGGCCTCAACCGTATCGCGCCCGGCGACCCAATGGGCCCAGTCGGCGCCTTTGACGAGAATATCGGGCACGACGCGGGCAATGATCTCTTCGGGCGTGTCCTCGCCGAAAACTGCCACCGCGTCAACCGCCGCGAAGCCGGCTAGAGTCTCGGCGCGCTCACGCTCGTCCAGAATAGGCCGCGTCGGACCCTTCAGCCGATGGACGCTCTCGTCGGAGTTGATGGCCACGATCAGCCGGTCGCCCAAGCTGCGGGACTTCTCCAGCACGCGGACATGCCCCGGATGCAACAGGTCGAAGCAGCCGTTGGTGAAAACGACCTTTTCGCCGGAGGCCTTCCAGCCCTGGCGAGCCTCAACCAATTCGTCCCAAGTCATTACAGCGCCCATCTGAGCGCCATTGTATCGAGATCGCGGGCGCCCCCTGGTGCGCGTAGACTGGAACGCAATGGGCGAACGGCAGAAGGCTGTACTGATCACGGGGTGTTCGAGCGGCATCGGCCGGGCGACGGCGCTCGGGCTGCAGGACGCGGGTTGGCTGGTCTACGCGACGGCGCGCCGGGCGGCGTCCATCGAGGACTTAGCCCGTGCGGGCTGCCGCACGATGGAATTGGATGTGACCGATGAGGCGTCGATGAAGCGGGCGGTCAAACAAGTTGAGGATGATTGCGGCGCGATCGATGCGTTGGTTAACAACGCCGGATACAGTCAGTCGGGTACGATCGAAGAGACTCCCATCGATTTGATTCGACGGCAGTTCGAGACCAACGTTTTTGGCCTGGCGCGGCTGACGCAACTGGTACTGCCCGGCATGAGGCGCGCGGCACGGGGCCGGATCGTGAACCTGGGGTCGATGGGCGGAACGTTGGTATTCCCGGGCGGAGGCTACTACCACGCGACCAAGTACGCCTTGGAGGCCTTCAGCGATGCGCTCCGCTTTGAGGTTGGAGGCCTTGGCATCGACGTCATTCTGATTCAACCAGGATTGATTCGGACCAGGTTCTCAGAAACGGCGGTTTCGAGCGTTCCGCCGCAAAGCGCTGACAGTCCCTACCGGGCCTTGATGGCCAAGGTGAAGCAAGCGACCAAGCAAGCCTACACCGAGGGTTTGGCGGCCAAGTTGGCGGGAGAACCGGCCGACGTGGCCCGAACAATCCAGCAGGCGCTTACCGCCAAACGGCCTAAGACCCGCTACCCCGTCACCGCTTCGGCCAGGGTCTTCATGTGGCAGCGGGCGCTGCTGGGAGATCGCGGCTGGGACGGCTTCCTTTCGCGGCATTATCCGAGGCCTGGCAAGGGCTAATCTCCATGCAACAATGTCAGCCGGGGCCGCGTCCCATACCCAAGATGCATTCGGAAGCCTCACAGAAGATCTCTCGGCGAGCGGCGATCGGCTTAACCGCAGCGGGCGCATTCCTGGTCGGGCCGAGAGGCCTAGCCCAAACACGCCAGGAACGAGGCCGGCAGATAGTCGACGAGGCGCTCGCAAAACTCGGCGGCGATGCTTTCCTAGAAGTCCGCAACGTCACGGCGAAAGGCCGCGCCTACTCGTTCTATAACGCGCAGGTCAACGGTCTGGCACGGGTGACCATGTATGACCGCTTCGAGGCGATGCAGCCGAACATGGACTCCGAGTGGCTGCCGGTCAGCCGCCGCGAAGTTTACACGGAAAAGGGCGACTACTACTCGGTGTTTCGCAACGGCAAGGGCTGGGAAGTGACCTATCAGGGCGCACGGCCTCTCTTGCCTGACGTGCTGGAGCGATACCGGATCGGCGTCCGGCGCGACTTCTACTATTTTCTGCGCTATCGGCTCAACGAACCGGGTCTGTACTTCTACCATGCCGGCGCGGAGATCATCGACAACGAGCCGACCGAAGCGGTGGAGATTACCGACTCCGAAGGCGAGCGGGTAACGGTCTATTTCCGCCGCACCGACGGTCTACCCCACCAGCAGCTCTACCTCAGGCGGGACCCCAAGAGCCGCATCCCCTATGAGGAGAAGTCGATCTGGTCGAAGTACCGCAAGGTGGGCTCCGCTATTCTTCCTTGGAACATCCGCCGGGAGCGCGACGGGGATCGGATCTTCGAGCAATACGCATCGGAGGTCGAAGTGAATCGCCCCATAGAAGATCAGATCTTCAATCTGCCGAGCGGCATCGAGATGTTGGACCCCGACGTCTAATCCGCGTCGCCGAGCCCGCGCTAGAATCGAGAACTATGAAGCATTCTCCGGGATTCTTGGCCATCGTCAACGACTCTCTGACTCGGGTTCGAGAGATTTCCGTCGAAGAGGTTCGGGGCGACATGGAGTCGTCGGTGGATTTTGTGCTCGTCGATGTTCGGGAGGATTCGGAGTGGGACGCCGCACATGCGACCGACGCGATCCACTTGGGCAAGGGCATCATCGAGCGAGACATCGAGATTGTCATTCCCGAGGTCGAGAAGAAGATCGTCTTGTACTGCGGCGGCGGATACCGTTCCGCGCTTGCCGCCGATGCGCTCCAACAGATGGGCTACCAGTCGGTGTTTTCGCTGGCCGGCGGCTGGCGAGCATGGAAAGCCGCCAGCATGCCGATCGATGAAGGGTCCGGCTCCTAGGCACCGTGCCCGAAGACCTCGACGGACTCCGCGTTCTCCTTTGCCGTCTTCAGGACGCTGTGCTCGAGGCAGTGCTGGAGCAGCAAAGGGCCGCAACGCGCGGCCAGTTGACGGCGATCGCCGCCGAGAGCAAGGCCGACACCATCTTCGAGATCGACAAAGTCGTCGAAGGGACTCTTCTCGACTGGATGTCCCGTCATTGGCCGTCGAGCGAACCGGTAGAGCTGGTCATGGAGGGCATCGACGACGAAGCTCTTGTCTTCCCAAGCGGCGTTCGAGTCAAAGACACGAAGTGGAAGTGCATCGTCGACCCCATTGACGGTACGCGCAGCTGGATGCACGACAAGCGCAGCGCTTGGGCGCTGTCTGCAATCGCGCCCCAACGCGGAGCCGATACGCGACTGAGCGACATCGTCGTTGCGGCGATGACCGAACTTCCCGTGACCAAGCAATGGCGAGCGGACCAACTGAGTGCGGCACGCGGCGCAGGGGTCATTGCCGAGGCGATCGACGTCCGCGGCGGCGGCCGGTCATCCTGGCGGCCCATGCCTTCCAAGGCCGCGGAATTTCGCCAAGGCTTCGCCGGAATCTCGAAGTTCTTCCCGCAGGGCAAGGCCTTGCTGGCCGATCTCGAAGAAACGTTCTGGCGGGAGTTGCACGGCAATGAGCCGCAAGCGGCCCCGCTGGTTTTTGACGATCAGTACGTCTCGACCGGCGGGCAGATTTACGAACTGGCGAGCGGCAGAGATCGCATGTGGGCCGATCTGCGGCCACAGGCCTTCCGCAAGTTGGGCTTGAGCTTGTCGCTCACCTGCCACCCTTATGACATCTGCACGGCGATGATTCTTGCCGAGCTGGGAGGCGTGGTCGAAACGCCCGAGGGCGGCCCGCTCGACGCGCCGTTGGACACGACCAGCCCGATCTCGTGGGTGGGATACGCCAACCCAATCTTGGCCGCCCTGGCTCGGCCGGTACTGCAGAGGCTCGTTCAGGAACGTCTCGGCGGCGTCAGCTGATGCTGTCGAATAGCGGGCTCGACAGATAGCGCTCGCCGGCGTCGGGCAGAATCACCACGATCGTCTTGCCTTCGAACTCAGGCTGTCTGGCGAGCCGACAGGCAACCGCCGTCGCCGCGCCGCAAGAAATGCCGCAGAGCAATCCTTCTTCCTGCGCCAGACGTTTCGCGTACTCGATGGCTTCGTCGTCGCTGACGGGCTCAACACGGTCGATCATTTTGAGATCGAGCGTGTCGGGAATGAAGCCCGCACCGATTCCCTGCACGGCGTGATAGCCAGGACGGATCGGAAGGCCGTCGAGCGTCTGCTGGATCACCGGGCTGCGCTCGGGCTCCACCGCAACAGAGGTGATCTTCTTCTTTTTTTTCTTCTTGATGTACTGCGAGACGCCGCTGATCGTGCCGCCCGTGCCCACGCCTGCGACGAGGACGTCGATCGCGCCGTCAGTGTCGTCCCAGATTTCCGGACCGGTTGTCTCGACGTGGATACGCGGGTTCGCCGGGTTCTTGAACTGCTGCAGCATGATGCGCTTGTCCGGGGCGGCCGCAACGAGCCTTTCGGCGCGTTCGATGGCAGCGTACATGCCGTCTTCGCCCGGGGTGAGTTCCAGATTGGCGCCCAGCATTTTGAGAACCCGGCGGCGCTCGATCGACATCGTCACGGGCATCGTCAAAGTCACTTTGTAGCCGCGCGCGGCGCCGACGAACGCCAAGGCGATGCCGGTATTGCCGCTGGTCGGTTCGACCAGTTCCATACCCGGCTTCAAGATGCCGCGCTTCTCCGCGTCCCAAATCATCGAGGCGCCGATGCGGCACTTCACCGAGAAAGCCGGGTTGCGGCCTTCGACCTTGCCGAGGACGATTGCCTTGGCGCCGTCCGTAATGCGGTTCAAGCGAACCAGCGGCGTGTTGCCGATGGTGTAGGAGTTGTCTTTGAAAATCTTCGCCATGACCGGTCCGCCTAAATATCCCAGTTGACGACCTTGCGCGCGCGATTCTCTTTCCAGCGCACTACCAGGTCTGCAAAGCTGGTCCGGTCGATCACGCTCGAGAGGGCCCGCTCGACTTTTTGCCACAACTCAGGGAAGGGCGAATCGCTTGCCGCTTCGCCTTGACCGATTCGATGTGCGGGCGTCGTCGGTCCGTCGATATGCCGCAAGATGTCGCCCACGGTGATGTTGTCCGCCGGCCGTGCCAGGAAATAGCCGCCGTCGGCGCCGCGTCGGGAGCCGAGGAAGCCGCCCTGCTTGAGTTGAGCCAGAATCAACTCCAGGAACTTTTGCGGGATCTGCTGGCGCTCAGCGATCTTGGCAATCTTGACCGGCTCGTCCGTCTCCCGACAAGCCAACTCAAAGACTGCTCTGAGGGCGTATTCACCTTTTACAGAGACATCCATGACTATCTCTATCAATTTACTAGAGATTGACCTGGATCGGGGCGCTGCCGGCCAGAAACGGTCCTTTCCGGCCTCCGGCCGTGACATGCTAAGGGGCGGAGAGGAACGGGCTATTGGGCCAAACGAGACAGTGGGCTTCTGATTTTGGCGCCGCCGTACGGCATGCCGTTGACGACAACTGTTTCATCTTGGCGAAGGCGGTTTCTTACTCGGCGGTTCTGGCGCTGTTCCCCGGGCTGGTCGTGGCAACGAATCTGTTGCTGCGCAACAACGCTCAACACACGCTGGATGAAATTTCGCTGGCGATGGGGGCCGTGCTGCCGCCGCGCGTGCGGGGACTGCTCGCCGACTATCTGACGGTAGCCGAAGACCATTCCACCGCCGTGTTGCTGCTTGCCGCGGCTGCGTCCGTACTTTTCGCAGCCGATCTTGTCATGAGCCTCATGGAAGGCTTTCGAGCCGCCTACCGGGCGCCGCGCCGCCGCACGCTGCTGCACGATTACGCCATGGCGATCGCCCTGGTGTTTCTGTCCATTGGTCCGCTGACCGCGGCCCACATCGCCTTGATCCTCTCGCGGCAAGCGGTCGGGTGGGTGTTGCCCATGGGAGTCGACTCCGAGGTGGTGAGCATCGGCGCGTTAGCGGCTTGGTGGATCGTCGCCTTGCCGACAGTAACGCTGATGCTGTCCCTGCTTTACTACCTCGGGCCTCACCGCGAACAATCGTGGCGCGGGATATTACCCGGCGCAGCGCTGGCAGCCGCCCTGTGGGCGCCGGCAACCGGGCTTTTCACGCTGTATGTGCAGACGATCCCTCGCTATCGCGAGTTCTACGGCAGCATCTCGGCCGTTATCGTCCTGCTGATTTGGACGTACTTGTCGAGCGTGATCGTCCTACTCGGATGCGAGTTCAACGCAGTTCGGGAGCGCCGGTCCGCTCTTGAGCCGGACAGAACCTAGTCAAGCGGACGAAGAACAGGATTGCCGAGGGGATGGCTCCGTTCCGACGCCCGCTTTACACGTTGGTCGACTATACGGCCCCTTCAAGGCAGCTGTTGAGCTTCGAAAAGATCTGTGAGATCTGATCGCCCACCGGCGGAAACGCAGCGCCGGCAGCGACTGTAATGAAGCCGCACAGCAGAGCGTACTCGACCATGTCCTGGCCGCTTTCGTCTTTCCAGATCGAGAGTTGAATGAATTTCTTCCAAATCCTATTTGTCATGAGCCTCACCTCGGCAAGTTACTAGTACTAGAAGCATCCTATCCCTAGTGTTGGCGCACCGGCAATTGAGCGATGGGCTTACCGCAGGTACTACCAGCGGCGTAGTAGAAGGTACTATATACTTCGCCCCATACAGCACTAAAACCTTAGTACCTCGTTAGGAGTCCCCTAGCGGATCTGCAGCGCGAATTGGTCCGCCCCGGTTGGTAAAATAACGGGAGCGGCGCCGGAAATCATCGGCGAGGCCTTCCAAATCATGATCCAGACTTTGTTCGGGCCCCCACCGGAGCCCACAATCTACGAGCGCTTCCAGAAAGCGGTGGCCAAGACCCGCGACAATCTGGTCGAGCGGATTGACGATATCTTCCAAGGCAAGAAGGAGATCGACGAAGATCTACTGGAAGAGTTGGAGATGGCGCTGATCGGTGCGGACATCGGAGTTCGCACCACCGATGAGATCCTGACCGCCGTTCGAGATCAGTTGAGCCGCAATCAGCTCAAAGATCCATCGGAGCTCAAAGCGCATCTAGCCAAACACATGGCCACCATCCTGGAGAGGGCCGGCGACAGTTCGCCGGTGATCGACGCCCACCCGCAGGTCATCATGGTCGTCGGCGTCAACGGCACCGGGAAGACGACCACCATCGGCAAGCTCACCCGCTATCTCAAGAGTCAAGGCAAGACCGTGCTGCTGTGCGCGGCCGACACATTCCGCGCGGCAGCAATCGAACAGCTCGAAGTTTGGGGCGAAAGAACCGACACCGAAGTCATCCGCCAACAGACGGGTTCCGATCCCAGCGCCGTGTTGTTCGATGCTCTACAGGCCGCCAAAGCCCGCAACATCGATGTCGTCATCGTCGATACCGCCGGACGTCTGCACAACAAGTCCGGCCTGATGGCCGAGCTGGAGAAAATGAAACGGACGTCGGAGCGACTCGTCCCCGGCTCGCCCCACGAGGTGCTCTTGGTCGTGGACGCCGTCACGGGCCAGAACGGACTAGAGCAGGCACGGCAGTTCACCCAGACGGCGGGCGTGACCGGATTGGTTCTCACCAAGCTGGACGGCACCGCCAAAGGCGGCATCGTCGTCGCCATCGCCAGCGAACTCAAGCTGCCGATTCGATATATTGGCGTGGGCGAGCAAGTGGATGATCTAGAGAAGTTCGATCCGGAAACATTCGTTCGAGCGCTGTTTGAAGTATGACCGACCTAGACCGTCAGTTCTTGAGGCGAGCGCTTGAGCTTGCCGCCAAAGGCCAAGCCTTAGCCAGCCCCAACCCGATGGTCGGAGCCGTTGTCGTCGACCAAGACGGCAACCTGGCGGGCGAAGGGTTCCACACGTATGACGACGTGAAACACGCCGAGATCGTCGCCTTAGACGCCGCCGGAGAGCGAGCGCGCGGCGGCGCCCTCTACGTCACGTTGGAACCCTGCAGCCACCAAGGCCGCACCGGTCCCTGCTCCGATGCCATCGCCGCAGCAGGAATTCGGCGAGTCGTCGCGCCGCTTGAGGATGGGAATCCTGACGTATCCGGCAAAGGTTTCGAGCGCTTACGCGCCGCGGGAATCGAAGTCGAAGTTGCCGAAGAGTTCCGGCGCGAAGCCGCCCGCTTGAACGAGCCGTTTTTCCACTTCATGAGCACGGGACGCCCGTTCGTCACCTTGAAGACGGCAGCCACACTGGACGGCAAGATTGCCGCGCCCGACGACAACAGCGGCTGGATCACCAGCGGCGCGGCGCGCCAGCACGTCCACGAAGTGCGGCACGGTCACGACGCCATCCTCACGGGAATCGGTACGGTGCTCGAAGACGATCCGCTCTTAACGGATCGATCGGGCCTGCCTCGCCGAAAGCCGCTCATGCGAATCGTGGTTGATTCTCTGTGCCGGCTGCCTGTCGAGTCCCAACTCGTCGAATCGTTCGACAACGACCTGGTGGTGATGACCACCTCCGCCGCAGTACCAAAACGCAAAGAGCTGCTCGAAGAGCGCGGCGTTCCTGTCTACGTCATGGATGCGCCGCTGGGCCGCGTCGACCTCAAGGCCGTGATCGATTGGGCGGCCAAGGAGCGGCTGCTCTCGCTGATGATCGAGGCCGGAGCGAAACTGAACTGGGCCTCGCTCGACGACGGCATCGTCGACAAAGTCCTGATCTACTACGCGCCCAAGATTCTCGGCGGACTCGATTCGCTGCCCATGGCGGGCGGCATCGGCCGTCGCAGCCGCTCCGGCGCCATTCGGCTACACGACCTGAAGATATCCATGGTGGGCGAGGACGAGTTTGCGGTCGAGGCCTACCTGTAGAGGAACGATCTTGTTTACGGGCATCATCGAAGAGACCGGCGCCGTCAAGTCGGTGGATCGCCATCAGGCTGGGTCACGCATCGAGATCGATGCCGCGGTGGTTCTCTCTGATCTCGAGATCGGCGGTTCGATCGCCGTCAATGGCTGCTGCCTGACAGCGATTGAGATTACCGCTGAAGGCTTCGCGGCCGATCTGTCGCCGGAGACGATGTCGCGGACCAATCTCGGCGATCTCAAGCCCGGCCGCCGCGTCAACCTGGAGCGTCCGCTATTGCCGACCAGCCGCCTGTCGGGACATTTCGTCCAAGGACATGTCGACGCCACCGGCGAATTCTTGGGAGTCGCCCCCGCCGGCGACGATAACTGGACGCTCCGCGTCCGGGCCCCCGAGGAAACGCTGAAATACCTGGTTTACAAGGGAAGCGTGACGATCGACGGCATCAGCTTGACGGTCGCCCGGCTGGACGGCGATGTGATCGAGGTTGCCGTCATCCCGCACACCTACCGCGAGACCAACCTAGCGGACCGCCGCCCGGGCGAGCGCGTCAACTTAGAATGCGACGTTCTGGCCAAACATATCGAGCGGCTGCTGTCTGCGGTTCAGCTTCCGAGCCGCTAGACAATTTGCTCCCGCAGTGTCTGCGTTCTATTCTCAAGTCACGATGAAGGGTCTTTTCGCTGCGCTCGTATTCGCGGCCGTGCTCCCGGCGCAGGTCGTCGTATGCGATTCCGCCCCGGTTTACGAGCCTTGTGAAATCACCGTCGAACTCAGCGACGTCGACATCGCCGCTCATCCGAACCCGTACACCTCAGTCGAGTTGCGCGCCGAGTTCCGTTCTCCGAAAGGCGGCTCGACGAAAGTCATGCCCGCTTTTTGGGATGGAGCCAGAACCTTACGCATCCGTTTCGCTCCAGACTTTGAGGGGCGCTGGGATCTGCGCTTGATCTCCAATGTTCCCACGATCGACAAGAAGATTTTTTCGTTTCAAGCCGGCCCGGCGCGGACTCGCGGATTCATCGAAGTTTTTAACAGCCGCTACTTCCGCTACAACGCGCCGGAGAGTCCGCACTACTGGATGGGCTTCACAAGCCTCGGTTTCTCGACTATGCCCTGGGAAACGTTCACGCTCCTAGCGGACGCCCGCGCAGAACAGAAGTTCAACCACTTGCGCGGCCTCGTGCTGGGCCCCCTTGACTCGGCCAAGACCGTTCTCGCCGATCCCGACCAGCCGTCCGTGGATCACTTTCGAGAACTCGACCGGCGAATCGCGTATCTCAATTCCAAAGGGATCGTCGTGGATCTCGTGCTTGGCGGAGCGGACAACGAATTAGCTGAGCTGTTGCCCCAGCGTGAGCAGCGAGAACGCTACGTCCGCTACGTCGTCGCTCGCTACGGCGCTTACAACGTCACCTGGCAAGGACTCGAAGAGTTCGAAACCTACAAGGACGGACGCGCCCTCCTGCGGGAGGTCATGGATCTGGTGCAACGCCTCGATCCCTATCAGCATCCCCGGTCGACCCACACACAAGCGACTTCGAGTCCGTTGATCGAAGACGGCTGGATGACCTACATCACCCAGCAGGGCGCCAGCGACAGCCTAGCAGTCATTGACTACGAAACCCATCTACTGCCGGTGGTCAACGCGGGAGTCGGCGTCGAAGGCGCCATCAACAGCGATGAGTTGCGCAAGCGAATGTGGCGGGTCGCCATTCGCGGCTCCTATCCGACCTATGCCGGCAGCAACGAGGCGAGCGCCCAAGAAACCGCAGGCATCCAAGCCGCCACGCATCTGTTCGATTTCTTTGGGCAGACACGCTATATCGACTTGCAGCCTTACTACCGGCTCACCGGCGGACACGCGATGTCCTTGCAGTACATCAACGGATGGGACGAAGCCAAAGGCGTCGAGTACGTCGTCTACCTCGAAGAACCCGGTCCGGTCGATCTGCTGATCCCCAAGGGCGATTACGATGTCAGCTGGTTCAACCCCGTCGATGGCTCCTGGCTCGACGAGAAGAAGAAGTTCAAGGGCGACCGTTATCGCGGATCCCCGCCTGACACGAACCACGATTGGGTCCTCTACGTGCGCCGCGAAGGCAAGAAAGAAAGCTTCAACAAGCGCTACTACTTAGAAGCCCGTCGAGTCGTTCCCAAAGACGTCGAGGCCCGGCCTGGAGAATTGCCTTTTGCGATCCAACTACCCGACCAGCAAAGACTGGTCGCCGGCGAAACCTACGACTTCAACGCAACTGTAACGAAGTCGACCGAAGCGGCCAAGCAGATGGCCTGGCTCTGGATTGGCGAGGTCTCCGGATCAGGCCGCTCCGCCCAGGTGATCGGAACAGAACAGTATGGGCGCTTCCAGATACCATCGAGTTTGACGGACCGCTATCCGGCAACGTTTTCGCTGCGGCTGCAGGGCGTTGACGGAGCTGGTCGTCTCTTTGAAGGCTTCCGCGTGTTTACCCTGGAAAAACCAAACGAGCCGACTCAATAGCGTTGCTTGTCATCCCATGCTGACTCTGGCACTCGATACGGCAAACCGCCGCGGCGGCATCGCGCTGGCTCGCGACGGGGCGATTCTCGCTTCGCGGACCATTGAAGCCCCCGATGGTTTCGCCGGCGTAGTTTTTGCCGAGATCGAATCCCTGCTGGCGGAGCAAGGCCTGCGCGTTCAAGACATCGACGTGTGGGCTGCAGCAGCCGGACCCGGTTCCTTCACCGGAGTACGCATTGGGATGGCCGCGGCCAAGGCCTTGGCGGAAGTCACCTCCACCCTGGTCGTGCCCGTCGGCAACCTCGAAGCGCTGGCCTTTGCGGGCTGCGGCGACCTGCGTGCAGCCGTGCTGGACGCCCGCCGCGGGCAGGTCTTCACCGCGCTCTATGACGCCCAACTCCGCCCGCTGCTTGAGCCCTCGGTCGGTTCCTGGCAGGACTTCAAGACGGCGCTGGGCCAGCGCTCGGCTCACTTCTCGACGATCGAGGCGGAAGTCTTCGGACCAACCGGGCCTGCCTGTGGAGAGCTCCCAGACAACTTTCTCGTGATCGAAACTCTCGCCGATGCCGTCGCTCTACTGGCGGAGCAGCGCGCCGTGTCCGGCGAGGCTGGCCCGCTCGAACAAGTTCAGCCGGTTTACGTCCGCCGCCCGGATGTTCGCGAGCCTAACTGACCATCTCAGGTATTTTTTGTTTCCGAAATCATCCAGAAAGGCTCGCCAGACCCATTTGGTACGGCTAAACTGGAAGTACTGGTCCGCTGGCGCCAGGTGCCCTGTGCCTGCGGAATCAATAGTTTAGGTGTTTATCGGTCGAATGGCCTCGGTTGGCTGCTCCTTGGCAGTCTGCCAAGGGCTCCCGCCCAGATCGATCGAGTTTTGAGGAGTCGTGCGCTCTAGATGAACTTCCGCTCGCTGTTCAGTCTCTTTTCACGAGACTTAGCCATCGATCTCGGCACCGCGAACACCCTGGTGTTTGTCGCGGGCCAGGGCATCGTCGTCAACGAACCGTCCATCGTCGCCATCAACAAGGTCAACAACGAAGTCGAAGCCGTCGGCAAGGAAGCGAAGGAGATGATCGGGCGCACGCCCGGCAACATCGTCGCCATCCGGCCGATGAAAGACGGCGTCATCGCCGACTTCAAAGTCACCGAGAAGATGCTCAAGTACTTCATCGAGAAGGCCCACAACCGCAAGATGCTCGTGCATCCGCGCATTGTGATCGGCGTCCCGAGCGAAATCACCCCGGTTGAGAAACGCGCCGTGATGGACTCCGCCTACCGCGCCCACGCCAGCGAAGTCCATCTCGTCGAGCAAGCGATGGTCGCGGCGATCGGCGCCGGCCTACCCGTCACCGAACCTTCGGGCAATATGATCGTTGACATAGGCGGCGGCACGACTGACGTCGCCGTCATTTCGATGTCCGGCATCGTCTACTCGCGCTCCGTTCGCGTGGCAGGCAATGAGATGGACGCGGCGATTATTAGCTACCTGAAGCGCAAGTACAACCTACTGATCGGCGAACGAACCGCGGAGCGCGTGAAGATCGAAGTTGGCTCCGCCTACAAACTCGAGAAGCCGCTCACGATGGAACTCAAGGGCCGCAATCTCATCGAAGGCGTACCGCGGACGGTGACCGTCGACGATTCCGAGATCCGCGAGGCCTTGGGCGACTGCGTCGGGACGATCATGAACGCCATCCGTGTCGCCCTGGAACGGACACCGCCTGAACTGAGCGCCGACATCTCGGATCGCGGCATCGTGCTCTCAGGCGGCGGAGCCCTGCTGCGCAATTTAGACGTTAGAATTCGAGAGGAAACGGGCCTGCCCGTGTCGATCGCGGAAGACCCTCTAGCATCAGTCGTACTCGGCACCGGAAAGATGCTGAGCGACTTTCCCTTGTTGCGGAGGATCTCCCAGCAACTGGAATAGCCGAAAGTGGACCTATTCTTGCGCTATCGCAACATCGCAGTCTTGATCGCGGTGTTGTTTTCACAGTTGGTTCTGCTCGGCTACCAGGTTCGGCAGGAAGACGGCAGCAGTCTACTGCGAACCTGGACGATCGGCATTCTCGCTCCCTTCAACCAAGGGGTCCACGGAGCTGTCGAATACGGCGCCAACGCCTGGCACGAGTACGTCTGGCTGGTGGGAGCGCGCACGGAGAACGAAGAGCTGCGTGCCGAAATCGATACCCTGCGTATTGAGAAGCAGTCCCTCGAACGCCAACTGGGCCGCGTGGAGCGTTCGACCTCTCTGGTCAGCTACCAGGCGGACATCGCGTCCACCACCCTGCTGGCGGAGGTCGTCGGCGGCGGCGCTTCGGGCGCGGCGAAAGAAATCATCATCGACAAGGGCAGCGCTGACGGCGTCGCGGCGGGAATGGCGGTGATCACCTCCGAAGGAGTCGTGGGCCGCATCCAAGCCGCGCACTCTAACTCTTCGCTAGTCGTGCTCATCAACGATGTCGACGCGGCAGTCGGCGCCATTCTGGAAGATACCCGCGTCCGGGGCGTGCTCAAGGGCCGCGGAGTCCGAGAGTGCGAGCTTGAGTACATCAACCCGGACGTTCCCGTGCGCGTCGGCGAGATCGTCTACACGTCCGGCGCCGATCGGATTTTCCCAAAGGGTCTTCCTGTCGGCGAGGTCGTGAACCGCGAACAGTCCGGCGATTCTCTGACCATCCTCGTCAGACCCTACGCCAAGTTGGACCGGCTGGACGAAGTCCTTGTCGTCACCAAGGGCGTTCATCAAGCATTGCCCGAACGCCGCGAAGTTCAGCAACCCACGGCGCTGCTCCCGCCCGCTTCGGACGCCGGGGACGGCGGCCAGGTCGATCTAACCGCCCGCCCTTCCCCGCTGGACGTCGACCTAACCGATGCCGACAGACTGCGCCGGCAGTACGAAAGAATCGGCGCGGCTCAGGGCCACACCTTCGGCGAGGGACTGCCCGGATCCCGGCCGCCTAACTTCAACTTGAAGATCGAACAGGCAATCGAACCGGCCGCCGCGCCTGCGACGACGCCGCAGGCGACCGAGGATATTTCGGCGGAGGAGACCGAGGATACGGGCGGGCAAGCGCAGCCATGATGCCCGCCGCGCGCCGTCTACCGCCCAGCGCCTTCGGCCCGATGCGCCGGACCAAGGCGGTTCGTCTGAATCCGCTGCCCGCCGCGGCGATCTGTCTCGCGGCGCTTCTGCTCCAAACCGCGTTGCCCGTGTACTTGCCTCAGGCCGGCGTGTTGGATTTCGCGTTGCTGGCGGTCGTCTATCTTGCCTTGAGCCGCAGATCCCCGCTGGTCGGCATGGCAATTGGAATCGTCGTCGGGCTGGCGCAAGACGGACTGACCTCTGGACCGATCGGGCTTTTCGGCATCCTGAAAACCTCGGCCGGATACGGGGCAGGGACGATCGGTTCCTATATTGAGATCAAGTTTCCCGGGGCGCGAAGCGTCCTGACGGCGCTATTCTTTCTGGGGCACCAGGTCATCTTCTGGTTCTTGGCCGGCACCCTACTAGGCGGCGCGGTGAACGCCGACCTGCCGCGCACGCTGATCCTCGCCGTCGTCCATGCCGGCCTCGCCCTGCCGCTGTACCGAATCTTCGATAGGATGACACCGGTGGCCTAATGAACTTTGATCGCCAGCGGCCATCTTCCCGAGACGTCGAGACTTCGATCTTCCAGTACGTCGTCGCGGCTATTTTCCTCTGGCTACTGACCGGTTTCTGGCAACTGCAGATCCAGAACCCGGAAATCTACGAAGAGCGGGCCGAACTCAACAGCGTCAAGTCTCTGCCCATCCCGGCGCCTCGCGGGCGTATCCTCGACCGCGACGGCCGCGTGCTCGTCGACAACGCTCAGACTTTCCAGGTCCGGCTATCGCGCGACGCCGCACGCGAAGAGAACGTACCGCTGATCGCCGAAGGGCTGGAGATCCCCTACGAGAGCCTAGAGCGCCGCGTCGTTGACCTCAAAGCGCAGTCCGGCCCCGATTATCAACAGATCGTTCTCAAGGACAACCTGCCGATCTCCGACGTAGCCTTTCTCGAAGCTCACCGTGAGCAGTTGCCCGAATTGGAACTGATTCGCACCCCTCGCCGGCGCTACCCGCTGGACGGCATGGCCGCGCATGTCCTCGGTTATGTTGGCGAAATCAGCAAATCCGAACTGAACCTCGAAGAGTTCGTACTCCACGATGCAGGGGCGGAAGTCGGCAAGGCCGGCATCGAGCGCCGCTACAACGACTTCCTGGTCGGCCGCGACGGCCGACGCCTGGTGCTGGTCGATAGCCGTTCGCGAAGAGTTCGCGACCTGAACCGCGAGGATGCCGAAGCCGGCCAAACTCTGCGTCTGACGATCGACCTCGATCTGCAGGTCGTCGCCGACTTAGCCATGGGCTCCCGGCGCGGCGCGGTGGTCGCCCTGGACCCCAGGAATGGCGAGATTCTGGCGATGACCTCGAAGCCCGAGTTCGACGTCAACAAGTTCGTCGGTGGGGTTAGCGCCGAGGACTGGCGCGCGGTGACCCGCGATCTCGACAAGCCGATGCTCAATCGAGCAATTCAAGCACAGTTGGCGCCGGGCTCCATCTTCAAGCCGTTCGTCGCTCTGGCGGGCTTGATGGAAGGGGCCATCGACAAGGATTTCCAAGTCTTTTGCAGCGGCGGCGGGACCTTCTACGGCCGCTATTTCCGCTGTCACAAGGCGGGCGGGCATGGCTGGGAAAACATGGAGCAGGCGTTGCGGGATTCCTGCGACGTCTATTTCTACAATCTCGGCAAAGAGTTGGGCATCGATCGCATCGCCAAGTATGCCGAACTGGCCGGTTTTGGCCGCAAGACCGGCATTGATCTGCCGGGCGAAGCCGAAGGCATCGTCCCCTCCAGCAGCTGGAAACTACGCTTTTTCCGCGATAAGTGGTACGCGGGCGAAACCATCTCCGTCTCCATCGGGCAAGGGGCGCTCACGATTACTCCGCTGCAGGCGGCGCATGCCATCGGCGGTCTGGCCATGGGCGGCGTCTGGTATCGCCCTCATTTGATACCGGATGACGAAGCCGCCAGGCTGTTGCCCAACTACGAACCCTCCCGCCCGGATCGAGTCGATGTCCAACCGCACGAACTCGACCCCATCATTCACGGCCTGTGGCGCGTCGTGAATGACGGCGGTACGGGAGTCAGGGCGATGATTCCTGGCCGCTCGGTCTGCGGCAAGACCGGCTCCGCCCAGAGAATCTCTCGCTCGCTGGCCTTCGACAACAACGACCCCAGGCTCAAGGACGACGGTTGGTTCGTCGGCTTCGCACCCTGTGAGGCCCCCGAGATTGCCGTGGCCGTGCTATTCGAAAACGGCGAACATGGCGCCTGGGCCGCCCCGATTGCGCGGGACGTGATGAAGGCTTACTTCGACAAGCAGGACCGCCTCGCTCCGCCCCATCCCGATGCCCTGCCCTCAATCGTTCCCGACAAGCCGCGGACGGAAACCGCCGAGAGGCTGCCTTGAACGAACGCTTCTCCTGGCGTGATTTCGATTGGCCGCTGTTGACCGCCGTGATGGTGATCGCGGGGCTGGGCGTCCTCGAGGTTTACAGCGCCACGCGCAACACTCCGTTGCAAGACTTGTACTTACGCCAGATCCTTTGGATCGGTGTGGGCCTCCTTTTACTTTGGATCGCCTCGTCGATTGACTACCACTGGCTGGTACAACAAACGCCCACGCTCTATGTATTGACCGGGGCCGGGCTAGTGGCCGTCCTGTTGTTTGCGCCCGTCATTAATGGCGCCCGCCGCTGGCTGCCGATACCCGGGTTCGCCAACCTGCAGGTTTCCGAGTTCGCCAAGGTCATGCTGGTGCTGCTGGTCGCGCGATTGTTCTCCGACCTTCCCCAGGGACGGCTCGACTTCCAATCCCTGTGGAAAGCTTGCGTCATCTTCTTCATTCCATTGGCGTTAGTCGTGCAGCAGCCGGATCTCTCGACTTCCTTGAGCTACCTCCCGATCCTCGGCTCCGGAATCTTCTTGGCCGGGTTGCCGCGAAAATACATCGTTATCGGACTGGTCGCCGCGGCTCTGGCGGCTCCGATTGGCTGGTTCTTACTGTCCGACTACCAGAAAGATCGCGTCACTTCCTTCATGGATCCCGAAGCAGATCCCCGCGGCAAGGGTTATCAGGCGATGCAGTCCAAAATCGCCGTCGGTTCGGGCGGCATCTGGGGACAGGGATTCGCCCACGGCACGCAGACCCAGTTGCGCTTCCTGCCGGAGGCCCATACCGACTTCGTTTTCGCCTCCTACGCAGAAGAGACCGGATTCGTGGGCGTGTTGATCGTGCTGGCGCTATACTTTGGCTTGTTGATGAGAATCGTCAACAACGCACAGACCGCTGCGGATCCTGCTGGTATGCAGATTTGTATGGCGGTAGCCGCGTTGTTGCTTTTCCAGATAACAGTGAACGTTGGGATGGTTGTTAATAAGATGCCGGTCACAGGCATGCCGCTCCCTCTGATGAGTTACGGCGGCTCGAATACGCTAACGGTATTCATCCTGTTAGGGCTGGTCAACAACGTCCGGATTCGGCGGTTCACCAACTGAGAGTTTTTTCGCGCCCGACCTTCGGGGAAGGTGCAAGTTTAGTTTTTTGTTTTGTTTGACAGGCGCCCGGTTTGAGCAGGCGCGCTTGCGGATCTAAAGAGAGCTGGTAGGCGTCGAGCCCGTGGTCGTTTTGGCCGGGAGGGTTCCGCTTAGATACCGATTGTTGGACTGACTTCGACGCCGTGGGGCGATCGTTGCAGCGCAGGAGAGCAGGCTGGCCGTCGGCAATGTAGCCGAAACGCAGTTTCGCTTTCGCAGCTTTAGAACTGTCCGCGAATCTGCTCGCCGGGACTCTGTGACCACGGAGGTCCCTGGTGTCGAAAGAACTCGTAGT
Source organism: uncultured Acidobacteriota bacterium (assembly GCA_963805925.1). Taxonomy (GTDB): domain Bacteria; phylum Acidobacteriota; class Terriglobia; order Bryobacterales; family UBA6623; genus CAMPKL01. The sequence continues at coordinate 1,902,717 of CAWDWB010000003.1, read as the reverse complement.
CTCTTCAACGCCTCACGAAACTCGCGTTGCCATCGTCGAAGACGACCGGCTCAGCGAAATCTACGTCGAGCGGGCGACGGAACACGCCATCGCCGGCGGTATCTATAAAGGTCGCGTCAACCGGGTGCTTCCCGGCATGCAGTCCGCTTTCGTCAAGATCGGACTGGAGCGGGACGCGTTCCTCTACGTCACCGATATCGTCGACGAGACCGAGCAGCTGGAGAGCGGCGAACGCGACGACGACGACGAGATCCTGCTCGATCCGCAGACGGCGTCCGCCGAGAAGGCCGCGCCGGAACAACCCACTACCGACGATCAGGATGGGGAAGCGGACTCCGCTGACTCGGCCGACGGCGATAAGCGCCGCCGTCGCGGACGTCGCTCCCGGCGCAGAAAGGGTCGCGGAGCCTCCGGTCTCCCCGAAGCCAAGTTCGCCGAACTGGATAAGCCTGCCCCTGAATCAAAGGAACAGGAAAAGCCAGAGCCAAAGGCAAAGGCAAAAGTAAAGCAAGAGGAAGAGGATGACGATTCCTCCTCGGAGAGCTTTGAGTTGCTGCCCGGCGAATCCCTCGCCAAGTACGAAGCCGCCTCCACCCAAGCGGCTGATGAAGACGACGAAGAGGAAGCCGCCGCCTGGCTAGAAGAGTCAGAAGAAGAATCCGATTCTGACGACGAAACTCCCGACGGCGAATCAGAAGAAGAGGACGACGATCCGGAAGCGGCCGACGAGGACGAAGCCGAGGAAGAGTCCGACCAGGATGACGACGACGAGCAAGGCGAGGAGTCGTCCGAAGAGGGCGACGACGACAGCGCGGACAACGATGACTCCGACGACGGAAATGAGGAGGAGTCGGATAGTTCGGCGACGCAAGAACAAGACGACGACGAGCCCAAGCCGGAGCCGGCCGAAGCGTCTGTGCGGGATCGAGGCAACTCCCAGCCTTTACGCCGGGGCCGTCGTGGCCGCCGCCGCCGCGGTAAAGGCGGGCGGCCACGTGAAGAAGGAGCCGAAGCGACTCCGACGGCTGAGCCGGCGCCAAAGTCCGCGCCAGCGCCGCGCGAAGAACCGAAGCCAGAACTGGAAGACTCCGGCGTCCGCATCTCCGACCTGTTGAAGCCGGGTCAAGAGATCATCGTCCAAGTCGCGAAAGAGCCTCTCGGCAAGAAGGGTGCACGCATCACCTCGCACGTGGCGCTGCCGGGACGATTTGTCGTCTACATGCCCACCGTGGCGCACACCGGAATCTCGCGCAAGATCGGCTCCGAAGCCGAGCGCAATCGGCTGCGACGCATCATCAAAGAAAACAGTGAAGGCTTTCCCGGCGGCTTCATTGTCCGAACCGCGGGCCAGGGCGCCGAAGAGGCGGATCTGATCGCCGACGTGACCTTCTTGGCGAATCTGTGGAAGGGCATCAAGGAGAAGGCCGAGAAACGTCCCGCGCCCGCGCTGCTGCATGCCGATCTCGATATCGTCGAACGCATCCTCCGCGACCACCTCGGCCTAGGCTACAAAACGATCTGGGTCGACTCCGAAGAAGAGTACGAGCGCGTCGTGCGCTTCGTCGAGCGCTTCCAGCCCGACCTGTTGGATCGCGTCAAGCTGTACACCCGCGATACGCCGATCTTCGACAAGTTCAACATCACCCAAGAGCTGGAGAAGGCTCTCAAGCCCAAGGTGTGGCTGAAGTCCGGCGGCTATCTGGTCATCAATCAAACCGAAGCGCTGGTCGCCATCGACGTCAATACCGGCAAGTACGTCGGCAAGTCGGACCGCCTGGAAGACACGATCGTCAAAACCAACCTCGAGGCCGCCGATGAGGTCGTCCGCCAGATGCGTCTTCGCGACCTGGGCGGAATCATCGTCATCGATTTCATCGACATGGACGACCGTGCCAACCGCAAGAAGGTCGCGCTGGCGCTGGAATCAGCGATGCGCACCGATCGTGCTCCGTCGAAGACTCTGGCGTTCAACGACTTTGGTCTCGTCGCAATCACCCGCAAGCGCGTGAAGCAGTCGTTGGAGCGAGCCCTGTGTTCCCCCTGCCCTGCCTGCCAGGGTTCGGGACACGTTCAGAGCGTCCCCACCGTGATCTTTAACCTGCTCGGCGAGGCGCGCCGCATCGGCAAGAAGCAGGACCCCGAGCGCGGCGTCGTCTTACGCTGCAACCCCGATGTCGCCAAGGAACTGAAGTCTCGTTCCAACTCGTATCTCCAAGAGTTAGAGGAATTCTTCGGCGCCAGCGTCATCGTCAAGAGCGACGTCACGCTGGCGCGCGAGAACTTCGACATCGACTAGGTCAAGGTAACGCCGAGCGTTTCCTTGATTCGATTCTCAAGAATCATCGAAGGATTGAAGCCGCGGATCCTGAGGCCCTCGCCGCCGTCTTGGCCGAGGGCCTTGCGCGGGATCAGCCCAATCAGCTCCGAGTCGATCACGGCCACGCCCTCGGCTGCGGCCAATTCGCTGATGCGATCGAAGACCGCCTGCGGCTCGGTTCGCTCAAAATCGACCAAATTCATCGAGACTTGCGTCGTGTGCCGAGTCGGCAAGACCAATCCAAGAGCCTTCACCGCAGGCAACCCGCCCGAGGACTCGCGAATCATCCGCGCGATGCGCTTAGCCGGCGCCGCGTCGGCAGTCGCCAGTTCGATGTTCCAAGCAATCAGCGGCTTGCGCACGCCTACCGCCGTGGCGCCTGCCGTGGGGTGAATCCGCGGGCCTCCCACGTCCGGCGCACGCGATGGATCGCACGTCAGCAATGCCTCAAACCCGCCGCGCCGGACGTTCTCTAGCCGCTCCCGCGCCGGCGTCGTTGCCGCTAGGCCGTAGAAATACGACGGAACCCGGAGCTCATCCCACAGCCGGACCGCAAAATGCTGCGCTGTTTGGATCGCTTCCTGGTCGCTCATCCCGCCGAGCGGCACAAAAGGGGCCACATCCAGCGCCCCCATGCGCGGATGCTTGCCCTCATGCGAACGGAGGTCAATTCGCTCCACGGCCAGCTTGGCGATCTCAAACAGCGCCTCCGAAACAACGTCCGGCGCGCCAGCAATCGTGAACACCGAGCGATGATGATCCGCGTCCGCGGTGGAGTCCAACAGCGCAACGCCGGCAACACGCCTCACAGCGTCCCGGACATCCTCTAGAAAGGCCAGGTCGCGGCCCTCGGAGCAATTCGGTACGCATTCGAGCAGGGAAACCATTCTAAGCTTGTCTCGATCGAATCGGAGCCGCCCGCGGCGCGGTAGCGCCGCGATAAATGATCTTCCCCCGCCGAATCGTCATAGCGCAAAGGTTGAAGCCAAAATAGTAGGGGATCAGGCGATAGTCGGGCACGCTAAAAACGACTAAGTCAGCGCGCTTGCCCGGCTCGATGGAGCCGATCGTTTTTTGGCGGTCCATCGCCGCAGCCGCATTGAGCGTGCACGCCGTGATTGCCTCTTCCGCCGTGAGCGCCATCTTGCGGCAGGCCAGCGCCATCATCATCGGCAGGCTCAGCGATGAACACCAATGCGGGCCAAACGCCGTCGCCAAGCAAACCGCGCTGTCATGGTCGATCAATTCTCGGCCCGGCGGATACCCGGTTTGCATGCCGTAAGACAAGCCCGGCAGCAATGTCGCGATCGACTCCGACTGCCCCAAGAGCGCGACATTCTCGGGGTCCACTCCTCCTGCAACGTCCACGCTGAGAGCTGCAACTTCTTTGGCCAGGGTCCCGATCGACCGCGGCGCCGACCGGCCCGTAAGCAGCTTGACCCGCAGGCCGGCAGATCGTGCCGCCCTTGCCAATCGCTTCGCCTCTTCGCCCCGCAAGCCTCCCGAACCGCAAGGAATCTCACACGCGTAGGCAGCGTCGTGGCGCGACGTCCAAGCCGCAACATCATCAAAATCCAACGCAGCGGCGCTCGGACGCGACACTCCTCCCGAGAAGGCGCCAGCCGCGTCGATCGGGTCGCCTGACAAGCGTAAGACCGTTCGGAGCTCCCGCCGGGCCGATTCATACTGGCCTTCGGTACGAATCTCCACCGTGGTAGTCCCGCAAGCGGCCATTTCGTACGTCCACTGGCGCGCGGCGGCCAGCAGCGAGCGAGGGGATCGTGTCGGCGCCGCTTGCCGTTTCCCTGGGAGCCCCAGAACGGAGTGACCGCCAAGAAATCTCGACCAGTCTTCTGTGCCTTCAAACAGCGGCCGACTGTGGGAGTCGATCAGTCCAGGCAACACCACCTTGCCCAACGCATCGATGACCCTTGCATGGCGGGCAATCCTCAGATTCTCCAATCGCCTCGACGGCCCGACTTCCACGATGAACTCGCCATCGATCAGCACCGCTCCATCGGCGATAATCCCCAGGTCGGACATCCCTGGGCCGCGTCTCGGGCACGCCCCACGCATCGTCACAACTTGTTGGGCGCCGCGAATCAACAGCATCGGTCGGCGGCAACTAGTCCCCTCGAATCATCGCGTGACTTTCTAGGAACCTCCGCCGCTCGACTCTAGCATTTAGTACTAGGTCAAATCTGCAAATCGTCCTAGGACGATTTGCAGAGTTGAGGACCCGGAGCGCGGCAGGCAAATGGACCCAGTCGTGAGGCGAATGTCAGGCTCGACTGAGTGGTTTGTCTCAAGGCTGTTCTCCACTGCTCAGTTCTAACCTAATGAAGCGCCTCCGCAGGCGCCTGCTAAAAGTTCCATGAGAATCCCGTCTTCGGCACGGTCGGTGGGGATCACCCTTATCGCGTACGGCTACGCTGCCTATGCGGCCTATCTCGCATTCTCGCCGGGCAGCCTGCCTGTCGGCTACCGCTACCTCGTGCTATTGGTCGCTTGTCTGCTTTTATTGGCGGCTCACGGGCTGCGATTGATCCGACGCAGCCAGATTCAGCGCCTGTTCAAAAATCGCCAAACGCTGGAGAGCCCGCCTTCGGAAGCGGTGATGGCGGCCTGGGAAATCCTTTTCGGGTGGCTCGGCGTCACCTGTGCTCTCGTCTTCCTCTATTACGCCGCTCCGGCCGAACAGTTGGAAGTCTGGTATCCCCGGCTGTTCCTGTGTCTGTCGGTTCTCTTCGTCGCCGCCTTTCGCCGGGCGCTCATCTTCTTGGCAACCGTGCTCCCGTTCGTCTTCACAATCACGCTGTTGGCGCTCTGGCAAGACTTACAGGCTGGAGCTCTGGTTGAGGCGATCGCCAAGGTCGCGTTTCTGCTGCTCGATGGGGCGCTGCTTTGGTGGGCCGCTCGGATTGCCCGCGCGGGCGGCATCTTTTCCGTCAGCGAGTTCGAGATGCCGATCGGTCCTGGACGTCTCGGGGAACGCCTTTCCGGGTTCATTCGAACCCAGAGCACTCACTTCCCGTCCAACGGCTACGCGTTGGATCTGACCTGCGTCCGTCAAAGTAAGAGCGATTCCAAACGCTCAACCGGCGAGGTGTTGCATCACTACCGCAAAGTCGTCCGCGGAGACATGCCCGGCGCTCGCTATAACGGTTGTTCGGTGCCTGTCGAGTTCTCCATCCCGGCCGGCGCCGCTCCAACCTCCGCTTCCGAAGACGAGCGCATCACCTGGACCCTCCGCGCTTCAGCGGACCTCTCCGATTCGTCGTTCTCCGCAACTTTTGAAGTTCCCATCGAGGAAGCGCCGCCCGAGGCACTTCGCTCGCCGCAAGAGCGGATCGAAGGCGGCCTAGGGGCTGATCCGCCCGACTCGGTGCCCATCGGAGACTTCCGCGACGGAGCGGTGATATTCAAGAGCGGCAGCGACTGGAACGCATCCGGGGAGTTACTGACCGCCTCCTACTTCTGTATGTGGTGCCAGCTCGTCTGGTTGGCTACCGTGCAGGCGCTCGGGTGGCCGTCGATCCTGATGTTCGCCGTCGGACTGGTTTTCTTGGCAGGTCTGCTGTGGCCGTTAGGAACCCGTGTCGTCACCGAACTCCGCGACGGCATACTGCGGGCGAATCGCCGAGAACTGTGGTCGTCGCGCGTGGATACGGTTGCTGGCCCGCTCATGGAGAGCGTCACCGTGCGTTCCTCGGGGCTACGACCAGGACTGATCGACGCCCAGCCCTACTACGATGTCGTCATTGAGACTCAGGCGGGTCGCAGTCTGACCGCCGGCACGCAATTCCGGGAACGCCGCGGCGCCCAAGCCGTCGCCATGGAACTGCAGTGCATTACCGAAGAGCAGACCCAAACGGCCGGCGAACAACTCGCCTACGAGTTCCAAGGCATCTAGCTGGAGTGTTGCGCCCAGCGGGCTTCCATGATCCGCACCGGATTCATGGGCAAGCGCCACAGCCGAACTCCCGCCGCGTGATAGATCGCATCCGCCAGCGCCGGAGTCGGCGGCACGATGCTCGCCTCGCCCACTCCGCGTACGCCGAAGGGATGACCCGGATTCGGCACTTCGATGATGCAGGTATCGATCATCGGCAAATCCAAGCTGGTCGGCATGCGGTAGTCCAGCAAGCTGGAGTTACGCATCACGCCTTCGGAGTCCATGAAGTATTCCTCATTCAGCCCCCAGCCGATGCCCTGCACGCTGCCACCCTGCATTTGCCCTTCGACATAGCTCGGGTGGATGGCCTTGCCTGCATCTTGGAATGCGGTAAAGCGCAGCACGTCCGTCTTGCCTGTTTCCGGATCGACCCGCAGATCGACAATGTCGCCCGCAAATGAACCGCCCACGCCTTTCGGATTCACCGTCGCGCGGCCCACAACCGGTCCGCCCGTTTCGCTCAATTGGGCGGCCAGTTTTTGGAAGGTCAGCGATTCGTCTCCGCTGCTGAACCGGCCCTCGGAGAAACTCACCGCGTCAGCTTCCACGCCCCACAACAACGCCGCGCGCTCTTTCATCTGCCGCACCACGTCCTGCGCCGCGTCATGCGCCGCCATGCCCGTGGCATAGGTCACACGGCTGCCGCCGGTGACCGCCGTGAAGCCGACCGAATCCGTATCCGCAACCGTCGGATGCACATCCTCGGCGGCGATGCCCAAGACTTCTGCGGCTTGCATCGAGATCGAAGTCCGCGTCCCGCCGATATCGGTCGAACCCTCCACCAAGTTGACCGTGCCGTCGTCGTTGACGCTGATTGAGACGCTCGACTCCAACCCGACGTTGAACCAGAAGCCCACCGCAACTCCTCGCCCGACGTTCTCGCCCTCAATCGGCGCCGTGTAGTGCGGGTGCGCTTTCATCGCTTCCAGCACTTCGACCAGTCCGACTCGCGGATACTTCGGACCATCGACCCGCCGCACGCCTTCTTTCGCAGCATTCTTCAGCCGGAAATCGAGCGGATCCATACCGAGCTTCTCGGCCAACTCGTTCACCACGCTCTCGGACGCAAACGCGGCATTGGGCGATCCCGGCGCACGATAGGCCGCTGTGGCGGGCTTGTTGACCACTACGTCGTAGCCGTCCACGCGCACGTTGGCGATGTCGTAGCACGAGAAAACGCACATCGCTCCCGGCTTCACAAACGACGGCGGATAGGCTCCTGCCTCATAGGCCATCCAGGCCTCGCCGGCGACCATGCGGCCGTCCTTGGTCGCGCCCATCTTCACCCGCATGTGCGAACCGGGCGTCGGGCCGGTCGCTTCGAACACATCTTCACGCGACATCACCGCCTGCACCGGTCTGCCCGTCTTCTTCGAAAGCAGCGCCGTGACCGGCTCCAAGTAGACTGGGATCTTGCCGCCAAAGCCGCCGCCGATCTCCATCGGGGTCACCTTGATGTGCGAAACCGGCATGCTCAAGAGAGTTGCGGTCGCCTGGCGCACATTGAACGAACCTTGCGTCGAAGTCCAGATCTGCAGGCGTCCATCGCTGCTCCAAAACGCCGTTGCGTTCTGCGGTTCGATGTACCCTTGATGCACGGTCGCCGTATCGAACTCACGCTCCACGATCACGTCCGCCTTGGCGAACCCGGCTTCCACATCGCCCATCTCCCAGCGGAAATGTTCGGTGACGTTCGACGGTTTATCCGCACGCTTGCCCATGTCGTCGGTAAACATGTCGTCGTGCAGGACCGGCGCGCCTTCGGCCATCGCCTCCTGCGTCGTCGCCACCGACCCCAACGGCTCGTACTCTACGCGAATCTTCTTCGCCGCCTCGGCCGCATCGGCCGAAGTCAGCGCCGCCACGGCAGCCACCGCGTGCCCCTTATACAGCACCTTGCCTGACGCCAGGATGTTGCCGCGCGCATAGGCCAGCGGAACCGGCCCTTCGCCCATGTTCACCAGCCGGGACGGATCGTCTTCCGGGAAATCCGCTGCGGTGATGACCGCCAGTACTCCCGGCGCTTTTTCCGCTTCGCTCGTGTCGATCGAAACGATCCGCGCATGGGCATGCGGACTGCGGACCACCGCGCCGTGAATCATGCCGGCCAACCGAATATCCGCGCCGTAGAGCGCTCTCCCGGTGACCTTGTCCGCTCCGTCATGGCGGATCGGCCGCGTACCCAATACGCGGTACTTTTGGCCCTCCAGGATCATGTTGCGCTGATCGTCGTGGCCGCCCGCTCCGTTGTTGCCGTTCGACGGCTGCTTGGAGACTGTTTTCGGATCCATCGTGGTACTCATCAGGCGGTCACCTCCGCGGCGTTTTCGCGTATCTTCTTAGCCGAATCCTGTACGGCGCGCACGATCTTGTCGTAGCCCGTGCAACGGCACAAGTTATTCGCCAACCAGAAGCGTATCTCGTGCTCCGTCGGATCCGGGTTCTTCTCCAACAAGGCCTTCGTGGCCACAATGAAGCCCGGCGTACAGATGCCGCACTGCAAGGCGGCATCTTCCAAGAAACATTGCTGGATCGGGCCAAGATCGTGGCCCCCGGCGATGCCTTCGATCGTGGTGATCTCCGCGCCAGCCGCCTCAACCCCCAATGTCAGGCACGACAACACTAGCCGGCCGTCCATCATCACCGTGCACGCTCCGCAGTTGCCGTCACCGCAGCCTTCCTTCGTGCCGGTCATGTCCAGCACGTCGCGCAGCACCTCCAACAAGGTCTGGCGCGGCTCGCACAGGAACTCGGTCTGTTCCGAATTGATCGTAGTGACAACGTGAGTCTTAGGATTTGCCATATCTTCCGTTCCGCTATTTTCCGAGCGCTCGATCCAGAGCCGTCTGCAACGTGCGCCGCGTCATCACTTCGCATAAGTGCCGCCGATACTCCGCAGTCCCGCGCATGTCGCTAATCGGCTTCGCCGCCGCCTTGGCCAAATCCGCCGCAATCTGGATGGAGTCCGCGTTCGCCGGCTTCCCTTCCAGCGCCTCGCCCGCTTCGGTCAAAAATAGCGGCGTCGGCGCGACCGACGCCAGCGCGACTCTTACGGCGTGGAACTTGCCGTCAACGACTTCAACCGAGGCGCCCACGCCAACTACCGCGATGTCCATCTCGTTGCGCGGGATGAACCGCAGATACGCCGCTCCTGAATGAGGAGCAGGCGGCGGCAAGTGCAGCGCGACTAGGATCTCATTGGCCCCCAGTACATTCTTGCCCGGCGCCGTGCAGAACTCTTCCACCGGCACATGCCGCACGCCTTGAGGTCCCACGACATGGCAGACCGCGCTATAGGCGATCAGCGCCGGGATCGCATCCGCGCTGGGCGCCGCATTGCAAAGATTGCCGCCGACCGTCGCCCGACCCTGAATCGGCGTGCCTCCGATAATCTCGACCGCGTCGATCAGCCCCGGATAGTGCGCCCGCACGGCGTCATCGCCGTAAATCTTGTAGCAGGCGACCCCCGCGCCCAAGGTCAATCCCTTGACCGGGTCGTACTTCACCGCGTTCATCTCGGGGATCTTCTTGATGTCGATGACTACGCCCTGCTGCCGCCGGCCGACTTTCATCTGCACCAGCAGATCGGTGCCGCCCGCCAGCGCGCGCGCGTTATCTCCATGCCGCTGAAACAGCGCCACGGCGTCATCTAAGGTTTGCGGACATTCGTATTCAATCGGATGCAAAGCTGACCTCTCCCATACGCAACGACTTATCCTACACGTCCCGCTCTACTCAGGCGTGACGACCACCGGATTCCGCAGCGTTCCAATCCCTTCAATCTCCACTTCGACGACGTCCCCAGCCTTCATCGCCTTCGTCTTTCCCGGCGTTCCCGTATAGATCACATCGCCCGGCAGCAACGTCACGTAGCGGCTAGCGAAGGCGACCAGCGTCGGAGCATCGAAGATCAGATCGCTCAACATCTGCGACTGTACGACTTCGCCGTTCAGCAGACACTGAATGCGGCTATCCCGGTACTCGAAACCCGTCGCGATGCACGGCCCCAGCGGCCCGAAAGTGTCCGCGCCTTTGGCCCGCCACCATTGGCGGTCCGCCGTATCACCCATCGAACCCTTCTGCCAATTGCGCTCCGAAACGTCGTTGCCGCAGGTGTAACCGAGAATGTAGTCCTCGGCCTCTTCGGTGGCCACATGCCGCGACTTGCGCCCAATCACGATCACCAGTTCCGCCTCGAAGTGCAGGTCCTTTGAGTCCAGCGGAATCTCAATCGGCCCTTCCGGATCCTGCAGCGCGGTCAGCGGCTTATAGAAGATCTCCGGGTGCGTCGGCGCATCGCGCCCTTGCAGATGGCTGGCGTAGTTCAACCCCACGCAAAGTACTTTGGTCGGCTCGCAAGGCCGCAGCAACTCCACATCTTGGAGCGCGACCGATTCGCCGGACAGCTTGCGCTCGCCGAACAAATTGCCGTCGATCAAGCGAACCGTATCGCCGTCCAGCACGCCGTACGAGACGGCCTCGCCTCGGCGAACTCTCACATATTTCACGACTGCCGCATTGTTAGCCATGGGCCCCCCGACGTCCAAAATCGAAGCGCTAGTGTAGCAACTAGCGCGGTCGCGCCAGCAGGAAAAGCCGTCCGTCCCCATGCGGCATGCCGAAGTCATCCACGGCGTCCAGTACGCGCGGCGCAGCAAAACCCGCCCGCTCCAGCCGTTCCTCAATATCCCGCCGCTCGTGGTGGTATTCGCGGACCTCAGCGTCCGTCCGGCGCCATAAATCCCCCTCGCGCTCGAAGACGGTCAGCAGCGAAACTCCCTGGCCCGCCGCAGAGTCCCAGGACGACCGCGAAACGCACACATGATCCTCGCCTACCGCCGCATACGTCTCGTCGCCGGCGTACTCGAAACCTTCTTCCGTATTGAAATCGAAACAGAACAGCCCCTCGTCCGTCAGCGCCCGGCGAACGCAGCGAAACACGCTCTCCAACCCATCCAACGATGCAAAATGATTGACGCTGTCAAATGTCGACAAAACCAAATCCACCGGCTGCGGCAGCGTAAACGTCCGCGCATCAGCCTCGACAAACGCCGCATCCGGCGCATGCATCCGGGCGACCGCCAACATCTCGGCGGAGTTATCCACGCCGGTCACGTCGAATCCCCGTTCGCTCAGCCAGGCCGCCAAACGCCCGGTGCCGCAGCAGAGGTCCAACACCCGCGCTCCAGGCGGGACTAGCGGCAAGATAGTCTCCTCCAGCCCCTCCTCGAAGTCGCGCAGATACCCCGCCGCCCAATAGACGTCGTAGTAGGCCGCGAATTCGTTGTAAGAACCCTTGTCCGCCACTAGCGCCTCGACAGCTGAAATCGCTTGCGGAACAGGAACGCCAGATTTCGAATGCCATCGCGATAGGGCTGCAGCTTGATCTCGCCCAGCCGCGATGAATACATCACGGGAATCTCGTCAAAAGTCAGCTGCGGATGCTTAATCGCCTCGACCTTGATCTCTTCCGAGAACGGCATCCCGTCCGAATCCAGACGAATCTTCTGCAGAATCGAGCGTTTGAAGACCCACATCCCCGACTGCGAATCGCGCACCCAACGCAGGAACAGAATCGACGTCGTCAGCGACAGCACCCAGTTCCCAAACTTGTGCTTGAAGCTCATCGATCTCCGGTCGCGCACCGGGAACCGCGACGCATTCAAGAAGTCCACGCCCAAGTGTTCAAACGCGCTCAACAGGTACGACAGCGCGTCCACCGGGTACGAATGGTCGCCGTCCAGCGTGATAATCACGTCTCCGGTCGCTTCAGCGAAGCCCCTCTTATACGCTCTGCCGTAACCGCGAACGTCCTCGTGCACCACCTTCGCGCCGTACGACTTCGCCACGTCTGCCGTGCGGTCGGTTGAGCCGTTGTCCACAACGATGACTTCATCCACGTATTTCGGCATCCGCCGCAACACTTGATCGACGCCCTGTTCCTCGTTCAAACAGGGAATGATCACCGTAATTCGCCACTTGTGCCACATAACAATCCGACGCTCAGGCGTCCTCCACGCCCTGCTCCGGGTCTGGGGTCTCCGGCGCCTGCGGCAGATCGACGCGCACCCGGAAAATGCGGTTCCGCTCCATCTGCAAAACGGTAAACTTGCGCCCTTCGAACTCCACCGATTCGCCTGCGGTCGGGATGTGCCCCAAACGGCTCAACAGAAATCCGGCCAACGTCTCAAAGCCTGCATCGTACGGCAACTCGATCTTATAATGCGTCGCCAGGTCCCGAATATTGGTGATGCCGTCCAACTCCAGCGGCCCGTCCAGCGCCTGCAGAGCCTCGGCGGGTTCGTGTTCTTCGCGGATCTCGCCGACAATCTGCTCAAGCGCGTCCTCGATCGTCGCCAAACCGACCACTGTCCCGAACTCGTCCACGATCATGGCCATCTGGAACCGTCTTTCCTGGAACTCGGTCAGCAGCTCATGCAGCATCTTCGTCTCTGGGACGAACTCGACCGGCTGCAGGAAGGAGCGCAGCTTGAACGTCGGCGCGGGCCGCGCCAAGGCCTGCCACCGGCGAATCTTCTGCACGAAGATCCAAACTTCCTTCGCGTAGATCACGCCGATCACGTTGTCGACCGATTCCTCATAAATCGGAATCCGTGAGTGCCTGGTGCGAACAATCGTGTCGATCACCTGATCTGGCCCGGCATCGGACGGCAAAGCCACCATCTCTTGCCTGGGAACCATCACCTCGCGCGCCGTCAGATCGTAGAAATCGATGACCCGGTGGATCATCTCCTCCTGCCGCTCGGCCTGTTGGCCCTGTTTCTTGCTGACACTGACGATCAGCTTCAGCTCTTCGGCCGTGAATCCGTCTTCGCCCGCAGCCAGCTTCAATCCGATCAGCCGCGACAGTTTTTCTGCCGTTCCCCTCACCGCCGAAACGAATAGACCGGTGGCCTTCGCGAAATACTCCAATGGCGTCGCCACAGCCAGCGCCAGCCGTTCGGAGCGCTCCATCGCCAAATTCTTGGGAACCACCTCGCCCAGAACCATATGCAGAAAGGTGATCGCCGAAAACGAGAACGCGAAGGTCACGACGTGTCCTAACTGCTCCAATTGCCCAGTGAAAAGCCGATCCAGCAGCGGCTGCGCCAGGCGGTAAACCGTTTCCTCGCCGGCCCAGCCCAGGCCCAAACTAGCCAAGGTCACGCCCATTTGCGTGGCCGACAGCATCCTGTCGGGGGCTTCCAGCAGCTTCAGAACCAATGAAGCTTGTGGGTTCCCGGCGTCCGCCAACTGGCGCATGCGCGTCCTCCGTACCGAGACCAGCGCCACTTCGGCAGCGGCAAAAAAGCTATTCACCGCCAGTAAGAGGAACAGGACGACGAGGCGGACGGTAACTGGGAGGTCTTCCATCGAAGCGGCGCGCAGCCCCTAGCGAGAACTCTCAAGGATAACGGATGCACTCCGCTCTTCGCCCAGGTCCAGCCCCCAAGCTCGGGTAATATAGGAGTCACGGCCTCAAGCCGGCAATCGGCTCAGCCGACATGCGAGCGTTACGCATCATCACGGCCGCAGTGCTGATCGCCGGCGTCGTTTATCTGACCTCCGACTTCTGGGCGCCCGGGCCCGCGAAGTTCTTGATTCGGACCGATCCTATAGATTCTGCGGATGTTATCGTCGTCCTCGCCGGCGACGGCTCGGGACGCCGCGTCGAGGAAGGGCTGCGTCTACTCCAGGCCGGACTCGCTCCGCGCATGCTCGTCGACGGTTCCTACGAGCTCTACGAGGCTCGAGAATGCGACCTCGCACGCGCCTTCGCCATCGCCCACGGCGGCGATCCCGAGGCCATCGAGCCGCTCTGCATGGAAGCGGATTCCACCCTTGAGGAATCGCGCATCGTCGACCAGGAACTCCGTTCCCGCGACGTCAAGCACGCCATCATCGTCACCTCCGACTTCCACACCGCGCGCGCGGGACGCATCTTCCGCAAATCGGCGTCCGGGGACGTCCGCTACTCTTTCGCGGCGAGTCCGACTCCGGGATTCGATCCCGACACGTGGTGGCTCAGCCGCTCTGGCCGCGAAATCGTGGTCATCGAGTGGATTAAGACGCTCAACTCTTGGTGGGAGCAGCCCGAGTAATGCTGCGCAACCTTCGGGCTCTTGTACCCTACCTGCTTCGCTACCGCTGGTCCTACGTCGCTGGGTTCGTCGCGCTGTTTTTCAAGAGCGTCTTTACGGCTGCTTTTCCGATCTTCATTAAGCAAGCGGTCGATACGCTGGCCGCTCGGGAACCCGCTTCGGCTCTGTGGCCCATCGCCGGCGCTCTGCTCGCGGTCGCCGCAGCCAAGGCCATTTTCCAGTTCTGGATGCGCTGGATCATCGCGCGCAACGCGCGGCGCGTCGAGTCGGACGTCGCCACCGACCTCGTCGGCCATCTCTTCTACCTGCCGCAACGGTTCTACCGCTCCTACCCCACCGGAGACATCATGTCCCGGGCCGTCAACGACTTGGGGGCCGTGAAGTCGATGATCGGCCAAGGCCTCATGCAGGCAGTCGACATCCTGCTGACCTTCACCGTCGTGCTTACCGTGATGGCCGCCACGGACTGGCGGCTGACCTGCGTCGTCTTCGTACCCATCCCGCTGGTCTCCATCACCGTCGCCTACTTCGGTCGACAAGTTCACGAGCGGTTCCGCAAGGTTCAGGAGTCGCTGTCCGACATCGCCTCCCTCACGCAAGAGAACCTGAATAACGTACGCGTCATTCGAGCCTACGGGCAGTCTCACGCCGAATCCGAACGGTTCCACACGCTCAATCAGGTCTACCGCAAAGAGAATCTCGAACTGGTCCGCATCTGGCGGCGCTTCTACCCGCAGCTGGAACTGCTGGTCGGGCTGACCTTCATGGCCATTCTCGGCTACGGCGGCTGGAGAACCATGCAGGGTGCGATGACCATCGGCTCGTTCGCCATGTTCCTTAGCTATATGGCGATCCTGACCTGGCCGATGATCGGCCTGGGTTGGGTCGTCAACCTGGCTCAACGCGGCTCTTCCGCTTTGGGCCGTCTCCAAGAGCTGATGACCTATCCGCTCAGTCTGCCGAATACGCCCTCTGCCGACCCGTCCATCATCAGCCTGCGTGGCGACGTCAGCTTCGACAGCGTTTCGGTGTACTACCCTGGCGCCTCACGCCCCGCATTGGACGGAGTTTCTCTCGCCATTCGCGCCGGCCAAACGCTGGCTGTCGTCGGCTCGGTCGGCTGCGGCAAGAGCACATTGTTGGACCTACTTCCGCGTCTGCTCGACGCCTCCTCAGGCGTCGTCGCCGTCGACCACATCGACGTGCGCCGCATACCGCCCAACGTCTTGCGCTCTTCGGTTGGCTACGTTCCCCAAACGAGCTTCCTGTTCAATCGTTCCATCCGTGAAAACCTGCGCCTGGCGGCCCCTTCTGCAGAGGACTGGCAGCTCGAAGAAGCAGCCTCCATCGCCCAAGTCTGGGACGAGATCCAGGCCTTCCCGCGCGGTCTCGACACCTTGGTCGGCGAGCGCGGCATGACCTTGTCTGGCGGACAGCAACAACGTCTGTGTCTGGCCCGCGCGCTGCTGCGCGATCCGCGAATCCTGCTGCTCGACGACGCGCTTTCGAGCGTGGATGCCGGCGCCGAAGCGGCCATCCTCGAACGGCTGCGCTTGTTCATGCGCAATCGGACGACGATCGTCGCCTCGCATCGGCTCTCGGCTATTCTTTACGCCGATCAAATCGCCGTCCTCGAAGAAGGCAGCATCGTCGAATACGGCTCGCACGAAGACCTGCTCTCGGCGAATGGAGTCTACGCCGATCTCTATCGCAAGCAACTGCTAGAGGAGGAGCTAAGCCGCGATGAATAGCTCCTCGCGCCAGGACGTCGCCTTGATCCGCCGCCTGCTAGGCTATCTGCGGCCCTACCGCCGATCGGCGATCGCCGCCGTCGTGCTTCTATTGCTGCACTCGCTGCTAGGAGTCGCCGGCCCCTTGCTGACCAAGGTTGCCGTCGATCGCAGCCTGCGTCCCACGCCGTTGGGGCCGTCCTGGCTCGATGCCTGGATGCCCACCGACCGTGCGGACGCTCTGGCCTTGCTGGTCGCGGTTTACGCCGTCATCCTCGCGCTCAATTACGTCCTGCGCGCGAGCCAGATAACCATCATGAACCGCACCGGCCAGGACGTGATGTTCGACCTGCGGAACGAAGCGTTCGAACGTCTGCAGTCCAAGCGAGTCGCCTACTTCGACGCCAATCCGGTCGGCCGGTTGGTGACGCGCGTGACCAGCGACGTAGACGCTCTCAATGAGTTGTTTACCTCCGGCATCGCGGCCATCGCCGGCGATGTCGTTACCTTAGGCTTCATCTTCCTCGCGATGCTGTACCTCAGCGTCAAGCTGACGTTGATCCTGCTGACCATGGCGCCGATCATCTTTTTTGTTACTTGGCTGTTCCGCAGCCGCGTGCGCGCCAACCTACGCAAGGTTCGGGGCGCCGTCGCCAACATCAACGCCTTCTTGCAAGAGCGCCTTTCGGGAATCGCCGTCATCCAACTGTTCGGCGACGAACGGCGCAGCCTGGAAGACTACGAGGATGTCAAACAGACGTACTTCAGCGCGGAGCTCGGCGCCGCGCGCGCCCACTCGATGTTCTTTCCGGCTGTCGAGATGGCCGGGGCCTTCGCTGTCGTCTTGCTGTTTGCCGGAGGCGGCTGGTTGTCGGCCGAAGGGTCGCTATCGCTGGGCGTTTTGGTCGCCTTCATGCAATTCGGCTCGCGGGTCTTCCGGCCTGTCCAAGATCTCAGCGAAAAGTTCAACGTCTTGCAGTCGGCGCTGGCCAGTTCCGAGCGCATCTTTTCGCTGCTCGACGAACCAATCGATGAAACGCCCGCCGCTCTCGCTCCCGCCGAACCGCTCGCCAACCCCGACATCGAGTTCGAGCACGTTTGGTTCGCCTACAACGACGAAGACTGGGTGCTCGAAGACGTCAGCTTCCGCGTGGAGCCTTACGAGATGATGGCCGTCGTCGGCCACACCGGCGCCGGCAAGACCACGCTCATCAGCCTGTTATTGCGCTTCTACGAGCCGCAAAGAGGTCGCATTCTCGTCGGCGGCAAAGACATTCGCGAGTGGAGCCGCGACGGGCTGCGCAAACGATTCGGCGTCGTCCTGCAAGACCCGCACCTATTCAGCGGGACGATCGAAGAGAACATCCGCCTGGATGACGACGTCACGCTCGATCAGGCACGCCAGGCGGCCGGACGCGTCCAACTGCTCAGCTTCATTGAGTCGCTTCCCCAAGGCTTTGACACCACAATCGGGGAGCGCGGAGCCTCGTTGTCGACGGGACAAAAGCAGCTGCTGAGTTTTGCCCGTGCTCTAGCCCGCAACTCGCCGTTCTTGATCCTCGACGAAGCCACTTCGAGCGTCGATTCCGCCACCGAAGTGCTCATTCGCGACGCGCTCACCCAGCTCGTCGACAAGCACACCTCGATCGTCATCGCCCATCGCTTGTCGACGATCAAGCGTGCCTCGCGCATCCTGGTGATGCACAAGGGCAAGTTGCGCGAGATCGGTACCCACGCCGAACTCATCTCCCACAAAGGACTCTACTGGAAGCTCTACCAGCTCCAATACGAGAGCCAAGAACGCGGCCGGCGGCTGGACTAGCAGCTCAGAGAGGGCACATCGGCCTTTACAATCCTTTCATGGACAACGTTCGAACTTTCCAATTCGATTTTGTAGACGAGTCGCCGCGAAAAATCACCTTCGAGTACAGTGAGGCCGATGACGAGGTGCTGAGATTTGGCCTCGAAGATTCTGAGTACTACCTGAATGCGAACAGGGCAGGATGCCTCGCCTTAGCAAAGTTGTTTCTGAAGATGTCGCTCGGCGAGTATGCGACCGGATTTCACATCCATCTTGGCGAGGACTTTGGGGACACGAACGGAGCCAAGAATCTCTCTATTGCATTGATCGACGATCAGGCTTAGTGTTTCCTGGGGCCTCGCCGCTGAAGTGCGTCATGTCCACGAAACCACCGGCCCGCAGCTGCTCCGAGACTCGCGTCTACTCAATCACCACCAGCAGATCCTTGGCCTCAACCTGCTCGCCAGGCCCCACCAGCACCTCGACGACCTTGCCGTCCAGCGGCGCGTAGATTGTCGACTGCATCTTCATAGCCTCCAGCGTCAGCAGCTTGTCGTTGCGTTTGACCTCGGCGCCCGCTTCGACAAACAACCCCGTCACCAGGCCCGGCGTCGGCGCGCCGACATGGCTCGCCACATTCGCCTGCGCTTTCGGCCGCGCCTGGACTTCGCTCTTCAGCGATTCGTCGCGCACGCGCACTTCGCGCGGCTGCCCGTTCAGCTCAAAGAAGATCGTACGCGTGCCATCCGTGTGCGGTTCGCCAACCGTCAAAAACTTCACCACCAGCGTCTTGCCTTCTTCGAGATCGATCGCCCACTCCTCGCCGGTCTCCATGCCATAGAAGAACACCGGCGTCGGCAGCACACTCACATCGGAATAAGCGAGCCGCTTCGCTGCGTAGTCCTTGAAGACTTGCGGATACAAGACGTAACTCAACGTCTCGTCCCACTCCGGCTCGCGATGCAAGATCGGCGTCAACTCCGCTTCTAACGCTGTGAAATCAGCCGCCGGCAACTTCGCTCCCGCGCGCCCCTCGATCGGCTTCGCTCCGCGTAGAATGATCTTCTGCACGCGCTCGGGCCAACCATCGGGCGGCACGCCCAGCGACCCGGCCATCATGTCCGTCACCGAATCCGGGAAGGCCACGCTATGGTCGTCGGGCAGCGCGGCGACTTCTTCGCAAGTCATGCCCTTGCTCAGCAGATACAGCGCCATGTCGCCGACAACCTTGCTCGACGGCGTCACCTTGACGATGTCGCCGAACAGCTGGTTCACATCCGCATACATGCGTTCCACTTCGCGCCAACGATGCCCTAACCCCATGGCCGCCGCCTGCTGCTGCAAGTTGGTGAATTGCCCGCCGGGAATCTCGTGCATGTAGATATCCGCCGAGCCGTGCCGCGGTGCATTATCGAACGGCAGATAGTACGTGCGCACGGTCTCCCAATAGAGCGAGTGGTCGCTCAGCGCCTGCTCATCCAACCCCGTATCGCGTTCCGTATTGCGTAGCGACGCCGCCATCGAATTCAGATTCGGCTGGCTCGTCGAACCGCTCATCGAGCCCACGGCGCCGTCGATGATATCTACGCCCGCCTCCGACGCCTTCAACAACGTCGCCGCATTTAGGCCGCTCGAATCATGCGTGTGGAAGTGAATCGGCATGCCCACTTCTTGCTTGAGCGTCCTGACCAACTCGTACGCCGCGAACGGCCGGCACAGCCCGGCCATATCCTTGATCGCCAAGATGTGTCCGCCCATCGCTTCGAGCCGCTTGGCCAGCTTCACGTAGTAGTTCAAGCTGTACTTGGGCCGCTTCGGATCAAGCACGTCGCCGGTGTAGCAAATCGCAGGCTCGCAGATCCGTCCGCTATCGAGCACGGCCTGGATCGCTACTTCCATCTGGTCGACGTCATTCAGCGAATCGAAAATCCTGAATACGTCGATGCCCTGCTTGGCCGCCTCCAGCGTGAACTCGCGCACGACATTGTCCGGGTAACTCGTGTAGCCCACCGCGTTCGAAGCGCGCAGCAGCATCTGAAAACAGATATTCGGAATCTTCTCGCGCAATTCCCTCAGGCGCATCCATGGGTCTTCGTACAAAAACCGCATCGAGGCATCGAACGTCGCGCCCCCCCACATCTCCAAGCTGAAGAGGTCCGGCAACCGTTGCGCCACCGGCTCGGCAGCCAGCAACAAGTCATGCGTCCGCACGCGGGTCGCCATCAACGACTGGTGCGCGTCGCGAAACGTCGTATCGGTGATCAGCTGTTTCTTCTGCGCGCTGACCCACTCGGCCAGCTTCTTCGGCCCTTGCTCGTCGAGCATCTGCTTGGTGCCCGCAGCAGGCGTAACGCCCATCTCAAAGGGCATCACCGCGGGCTCTTCGAACGCATCGAGGCGCGGACGACCCTTGACCGTCTCGTTGCCGTTGACGATCACGTGCCCGACGTAGCTCAGCAAGCGCGTTGCGCGATCTCGCCGTTTCCTAAAGCGGAACAGTTCGGGGTATTGCTCTAAAAAGCCCGTCGTCGTCGCGCCCGCCCGGAAAACTTCGTGGTTGACCACGTTCTCGAGAAACGGAATATTCGTCTTCACGCCGCGAATGCGAAATTCACGCAGCGCCCTATCCGCACGCCTGCAAGCGTTGTCGAGCGTCGTATCCCAGGTGGTCATCTTGACCAGCAGCGAATCATAGTAAGGCTGCAGCTGCGCTCCGGAATACGCCGTTGCGCCATCCAAGCGAATGCCCAATCCAGCCGGCGAGCGGTAGGTCGTAATGCGTCCGTAGTCAGGCGCGAAATTGTCTTCCGGATCTTCGGTCGTAATGCGGCATTGGATCGCAAAACCGTTGGTCTTGATCTCGTCCTGCTTGGGCAACGACAACGGCGCCTCATGCAGCTTCACGCCCTGCGCCACCAAGATCTGCGCGCGCACGATGTCGATGCCGGTGACCATCTCGGTCACCGTGTGCTCGACCTGCACGCGAGGGTTGACTTCGATGAAGAACCACTCTTCGCTGTCCGCGTCGACCAGGAACTCCACGGTCCCGGCGTTTACGTAGCCGGCGGTCTTGGCGATGCGCACCGCGGCATCGCACAACTCGCCACGCGTCTTGGCTGAGAGATTCGGCGCTGGCGCAATCTCCACCACCTTCTGATGCCGCCGTTGCACAGAGCAGTCGCGCTCATAGAGGTGCATCACCTCGCCATGCGCGTCGGCCAAAATCTGCACTTCGATATGCCGCGCCCGTTTGACGAAGCGCTCGACGAACACCGCGCCGTTTCCGAACGCCAACGTCGCTTCCTGGCTGGCCTCGGCGATCTTGTCCTTTAGGTCGCGTTCGGACTCCACCACGCGCATGCCGCGCCCACCGCCGCCGAAGGCAGCCTTGACGATCACAGGGAAGCCGATTTCCTTCGCCACCCGCACCGCTTCGTCGACGTCGTCGATCGGATCGTCGGTGCCCGGCACGACGCGCACATTGGCCTTCGTCGCCAACTTCTTGGCTTCGAGCTTGTCGCCCAACCCGTCGAGCAATTCCGGCGTCGGCCCAACGAACTTGATGCCCGCTTTGGCGCAAGCCCGCGCAAACGCCGGGTTCTCCGACAAGAAGCCGTACCCGGGGTGGATCGCGTCGACGTGGTGTTCCTTTGCCAGCGCGACAATGCCGTCGATGTCGAGATAGGCCGCCACCGGCCCTTTGCCTTTGCCCACTAGGTAGGCCTCGTCGGCCTTAAAGCGATGCAGACTCAGCCGATCTTCTTGCGAATAGATCGTCGCCGTGCGGAGTCCCAACTCCGTCGCGGCGCGCAGAATACGTATGGCGATTTCGCCTCGGTTAGCGGCCAGTAGTTTCTTCATGGCGGGTTGCCTCTAGATTACCGTGCCCCGACGCTCGCTATCCTGGAACCTTCCCTCGTGCCTCCCGACCCCCAACCGACCAAGCCGATCTCGTGGCGCACAGCCCTGCTCAGCATCGCGGTCTCGGTCTCGCGCGGCGGCAATCAGGTCGCCATCAAGTTCGCGCTCACCGCCGTCGCCCCGCTCTGGACAGCCTTCGCCCGCATGTCCGTCAGCGCCATCGCCGTCGGGATCTACGCGCGTTCGGCCGGAATCCGTCTGTGGCCCGAGCCCGGCGACCGACGTCAGCTCGGTCTGCTTGGCGTGATGTATACCGCGCAGATCGCCTTGCTCCACTGGGGCGCCGACTTAACCTCGCCCGCCTACGCCGTCACGCTGATCAACACCAACCCAATCTTCGCCAACCTCATCGCCCACTTCTTCGTCCCCGCCGACCGGCTGACCGCCCGGCGCGTCCTGGGCCTGACCATCGCCTTCGTCGGCGTCTCCTACGTCGCTTTCGGACGCCCCGACGCCACCCTCGCCCCGCATCCGCTGCTGGGCAACTGGGTCATCATCGTCTCGTCGTTCCTGGTAGGCGTGCGCACCGTCTATATCCAGCGCATCGTGCAGTCGATGCCCTCTACGCGCGCCGTCTTCTGGCAGCTGGTCTTTTCCATCCCCTGCTTCGCTATTGGTGGCTGGTTGATGGGCAACTCCATCCGTGGCCCCTTCGACTGGAAAGCGATCACCGCCATCCTCTACCAAGGCTTTATCGTCGGCGGCCTGGCGCTCGTGCTTTGGGTGCGGCTGCTCAAAGCCCACTCCCCCGGACGCATCTCGGTGTTCTCCTTCACCACGCCGATGTCCGGACTCATCCTCAGCTCGTTGTTCTTCGGCGAACAACTCACCGCCCGCCTCTGGCTCGGCCTCGCTTCGGTGATCACCGGCATCTCCCTAGCCGCCAAACCCGCGGACGACATCCCTCGGCCGTAGAGCCCGCTGGTCTCCCGCTCCGCTAAAGTGGACCTGAGATCCTCTCGATGAAAGTCCTCCTCCTCGGAGCAGCGGGCGGTCTGGGCCGCTGCCTCCTCTCCCAAGCCTTGGACCGGGGTTACCAGGTCACCGCCCTCGTGCGAGGCGAACCCTCCCGGCTCGGAGTGGTGCACGATCGCCTGCGCATCCTCAGCGGCGATGCCCTAGACGCCGCCGCCGTCGACGCCGCCGTCCAAGGCCAGGACGCCGTTATCGTCGCCCTCGGTGAAGCCCGTAAAGGTAAGCCCACGACGCTCTTCTCCGACTCCGCGCGTATACTCATCCCGGCGATGGAAACTCACGACGTACGCCGCCTGCTCTGCGTCACCGGCATCGGCGCCGGCGACAGCAAGGGACACGGCGGTTTCATCTACGACCGCATCGTCTTTCCGCTCATTACCAAGGAGATCTACCGCGACAAAGATCGGCAAGAGGAGCTCATCCGTCAAAGTGGGCTCGACTGGGTTATCATCCGTCCGGCCTCCTTCACCAACGGCCGCCTGCGAGGCAATCCGCGCGTCGCGGTCAACCTTGAGGGCGTCACCATACAACGGATCTCCCGCGCCGACGCGGCGGCCTTCATCCTCGACCAGCTCACCAGCAACGAGTACCTGCGCAAGACGCCTCTGATCGGCTACTAGCGGCTTGCTCTCCACCGTCCGCCCCGCAGCCGCCTCCCATCCTCTCCCGCCAAAAACGTCCGGATACGGCGCCAGACCGAAAGATTACGCCAAATGTCCCTAAACTGACCGTTGTGCCCCGACTCACTGACCTGAAAGAAACCTCTCTGTACATCGACGACCTGGAGCGCGCCCAGCGTTTCTACACGGAAATCTTGGGTCTTGAGATTCTCATCTCCGACGAGCGCCTCTGCGCCCTCAACGTCTCCGAACGCCACGTCCTGCTGCTGTTCCAGCGCGGCGCCTCCAACCACGAGATGCACATTCCCGGCGGCATGATCCCTGCGCACGACTCCTCGGGCCAAATCCATATTGGCTTCTCGATCGACCGCGCCCAGATCCCCGACTGGGAAGCCTCCCTCGAAGCCGCAGGCGTTGAAGTGATCAGCCGCGTCACCTGGCCTCGCGGCGGCCAGAGCATCTACTTCCGCGACCCCGACCAGAACTTACTCGAACTGCTCACGCCCGGCGTCTGGGCCACCTACTAAAGATGGCCGACGGGATCGTACTGATCACCATCGCGATCCTTTTCGGGGCGACCCTGGTGCGGGCCAGCCTCGGCTTCGGCGAAGCGTTGATTTCTGTCCCGCTGCTCGCCCTGCTGATGCCCGTTAACCAGGCCGCGCCGATCGCCGTGCTGGTCTCGATCACCATCGCCTTCATCGTCCTGGCGCTGGATTGGCGCAGCGTTCACTTTGGCAGCGCCGGTCGGCTTATCGTTTCTACGCTGTTCGGCATTCCGCTCGGCCTATTGCTGTTGACCGCCGTCCCCGAAGCGATCGTCAAAGTGATCCTTGCGGCGGTCATCCTGGCTTTCTCGCTTCACGCGATTTTCGCTAAAGGCCGCTACCGGCTCAACGACGACCGGTTCGCCTGGCTGTTCGGGTTTCAGGCCGGCATCCTTGGCGGCGCCTACGGCATGAACGGACCGCCGCTGGCTATTTACGGATCGCTGCGCGACTGGCGGCCCGAGCAGTTCCGCGCGACGCTGCAAGCCTACTTCCTGCCCGCCAGCATGGCGGGCATGGGCGGCTACTACGTAGCCGGTCTGTGGACGCCCGCAGTCAATCACTTCTACCTCACGTCGCTGCCCGCAGTTGTCGTCGCCACGCTCGGAGGACGGATCATCGGCCGCCGCATCCAAGCGGACCGCTTCCGCCTCTACGTGTACGGCGGCCTGATCGCCGTCGGCATCGTTCTGTTGTTCCAAGCGAAAGCCGGCGGCCTGTCCTCGCTATAATCTGCCCACCCCCATGCGCATCACTTTCATCGCCGTCTTTCTCGCCGCCGTTTCCTCCCTGGCAGGCGACCCCTCGCAAGAGTTGTCGTTCGAGCGTCATACGATCGATCTGGGACGCAACGAATCTTGCGCCGTCGCCGACATCAACGGCGACGGACGGCTCGACATCGTCTCGGGCGAAAACTGGTACTCCGGTCCGGACTGGCACAAGCACCCTTTCCGCGACATCCTTTACTGGAACAACTACATCGATGACTTCAGTGACCTGCCGATCGACGTCGACTCGGACGGCGACATCGACATCGTCAGCGTCGGCTGGGGACAGAAAAAAATGGTCTGGGTCGAGAACCCCGGCCGCGGCCAGGGCATGTGGAAGGAGCACGAAATCGACAGCGGCTCGCCCGTCGAGTTCGCCTTCCTCGTCGATCTCGATAACGACGGCGTCGCCGCCGAACTGCTGCCCCAGTTCGGCGGAGCGCAAGGCGTCACCGCTTGGTACAAAGTCGAAGGCAGCGGCACGGCGGCCAAGTGGGTACGCCACGTGGTCAGCGACAAACTGCACGGTCACGGAATCGGCGCCGGCGACGTCAACGGCGACGGCCGCAACGACGTTCTCACGCCCGAGGGTTGGCTCGAATCGCCCGCCGTCTCCTCCGACCCCTGGAAGTTTCACGCCGACTACTCGTTCGAGAAGCGCACCGGTTTCCTCAACGTCTTCGACGTCAACCAAGACGGCCTGGCGGACATCGTGACGACGTACGCCCACGACTACGGAATTTATTGGCTGGAGCAGACCAGCGCGAACGTCTTCAAACAACAGGTCATTGACGACGCCTGGTCGCAAGCGCACGCCATGACCATGAAAGACCTCAACGGCGACGGCTACCCGGAGCTGATCAGCGGCAAACGCCTGTACGCCCACAACGGCCATGACGTCGGCGGGCGCGAACCGCTGGGCGTCTACTGGTACGAACGCTTCCAGAACGGCGCGACTTGGGAGTGGGCCCGGCACATCATCGACTACGGCGGCCGTGCGGGCGGCGGCATGCAGATCCCGGTCGTCGACATCGACGGAGACGGTGACCTGGACATCGTCGTCGCCGGCAAGGGCGGCCTGTTCTTATACGAGAACAAGAACTAACGAGTTTCTGAGAGTTCCGTATAGCGCTTCTGGTCGTTGTAGAACTTGACCACCAGCGACTTGCGGGCATCAAGCTCATGCTTGGGCAGATCGAACCGTGCGGCAACGAGTCCGCGCAGTTCCTTCCCAGGCTCAATCTCGGTGCGAGGCAATAAAGGCGCGTCCTTCATGCCGCCCAGAATCGGGAAGTACTGGAAAAGACTTTGAATGTCGGCGACTTGCACCGGCAAGCCGATGTGAGTCGCGCCATTCTCGTCGGTAATCGTCACTTCTCGCTGGTGAATGAACACGGTTCGATTCGAGGTGTTCGTGCCCGTGAAATTCACCACGGCGACGGATGAGGCTTCATCCATCGCCAGGGTACGCACCTCGGTGATTTGTCCGGCGAGCGTCGGGGTGGCGCCTTGGTTATAGAAGTAGATCGCCCCGGCGACCAGCGCGGCGCCCAGCAAACCGAAGGTCAGAATGCGTTTGAGCAATTCGCTCATTGTGCGGGCAATTGTAGCAAGCCTATTCGATCCAAAGCGTTACGGTCTTGCTGGTCACGCCGCCCGTGGAGAACCTCAGTTGCTGTGCACCCGACGGAGCGCTCGACGAGATGTTGACGTTGAGCTGGTTGAGCCCGACGAATCCAGGCGCAAGGCCCGCAAACCCGACGCTGCCGATCGTGGAGACAGGAGTTGTGCTCAACCGAACCTCGCCCGAGCTTGGGGCTGGCTGGCCGGTGATTTGGGCCACTTGCACGGGACCAAAACCCGTGCCGTAGACGACGATCGTCTCCCCTTTCTTCGCCGGATTGGCCGGGGTGATGACGGCGCCGTTTGCATGCGTGGCAACGCCAAGCAGTTGTCCTTGGTAGTTGAACTCGAAGACCGCCGGCGCGGCATCACGCAGATTCAACGTAAACGTACTGCTCACCGTGTCGTCGATGCGCACTTTGACGATCGCGAAATTGTGTCCTGCAAACTCCCAAGGAACCTGAATATTGAGTTGCTTGGGGCTGGCGTAATACAACGGCGCAGCCACGCTCAAGTGCGTTTCCGGGAAGTCGAAACTGACGCTGACGTGCTTGAGAGCGATCGGCAAGGGCAACGACGACGCGCCGCCAAGGAACTCGGCAAGATCGTCGCCAAAGATCGAAACGATCGATCCAGGCGCGACCGGGACGCCCGCGGCAAAGCTCGCGCCGTTGACGATTCCCGCTATCGTCGGCTTCACACGGGAATCATTCAAGAAGTCGACGGAGATCGCGCCCACGTCAACGCCAAAATCTTGGAATCCAGGTTCAGGTCCGAAGTCGACGTCGGCAGCCGCTACGCCGAATGCGTCGGTAACGCTGTCCTTCAATACCTGCCCCTGACTGTTGGTGGCGAATACGCCGCCGCCGTCGAGTACGTAGAAATCGACCGGTGCGTTGACCACCGGCTGTCCGTAGCGGTCCACCACTTTCGCAATTAACAACTCCGGAATTGGTTCTCCGACAGTTCCGATCAGATCGTCGCCGGCGATCGCGAACCCGTTGTAGGGGATGCCATCACCCACCTCGAAGGAGTAAGGAACCTCTAGCAGCGGCGCGCCGCCGCTGGCGGTAATCCGAACGACGCCTTCGTAGATTCCCGGGGCCGGAACGCTGCCTGTGAGGCGCACGGTGATCGCACGCTGAACTCCGGCGCCGAGCTGGAAGTTCAGCGCCTGCAGCCCATCGACCTCGATCGCAGCCGTCGCAGCAGCAACGGAGGGAACGACTTCGACGGTGAAGGATCGAGCTTGTGCCGCCAAGTTCTTGAGCGTGAGAATTTGCTGACGGGGCAGCGTCAGTCCGTTGAGCGCTCCGAAACCGAGCGTCGCGGGCTCAACCAGAGCCTCGGTGTCCAATGCAGCTTTGGCGTCGAGCAGCCCGGCGCCTTTGGCTAATACGCTGGCCGGGTCGACGCCGTCGAAGAGCAGCGGGTTGGCGGTGTTGATGATGGCCGAACGAACTTGCGCGACCGTCAATGTCGGCCGGCGTTGCAGGACGAGCGCTGCCGTACCCGCGACAAACGGCGCGGCGAAGCTGGTGCCGCTCAGCGAGGTGTATCCGTTGGCTCCGTAAGCCTCTCCGTTGCGGTCAAGCGTCTGAGCCGCCGAGAAGATCGCCGCTCCCGGAGCCACGACCTCTGGTTTGACGGCGCCGTCCAGGTTCGGGCCGCGCGAACTGAATACGGCGATGTCGTCGGACAGCGTGGTTTCGGGGATCAGAGTCGGATCCAAGGTCACGGTGACGGATCCGACGGCCAACAGATTGATCAGGCCGTTGCCGTCTTCGTGACCAATCGTATAGGTCGGGATATTGAGGGTCTCCAGGCCCGGGATACTCTCGGCGAAATTGCGGCCGTCGCCGTTGATCAAGACGACACCCACGGCGCCGGCTCGGGCAGCATAGTCCGTCTTGAACTCGACGGGACACTCGCCGTCATCGATCACCGCAATCACGCCGTCGAAGACCCCCGCGGCGAATGGGCTGCAGGCGAACTGGTCACCCGCCGTAATGGCATCCTTGGCCGGCGCGGTTAGCGGACCGGTCAGGCCCGGCTCGGAGCCGGCGAGCGCATCGAGAGTCGTGCCGTTGTAGCGAATGCTCTGTAGGAAGCGCCGAGAATTCGAAGTCGCTCCGACCGCGATCACGCCAGGAGCCGAAGCCGGGCTGGAAATCGAATTGAGCATTGGGTAGGCCTGTTGACCCGAGTTCCCGGCATTGCCCGCGGCCGCGACCACGACGACTCCGAAGCCGTCAATCGCGGCCTGAGCCGCCTGAGCGGCGGGGTCGCAAAGCTGGCTGCCGCAGGTCTCATTCCAAGGGTACTGGGCGGCGACTCCAGAGCTGATGGTGATTACGTCCATCCCGTCGGAGACGGCGTCGTCGATGGCGGCAACCAAGGCCGCCTCGCTCGAAAACTCGCGGATATCAGGCGAGCCGAAAATTTTGTAGTTGCCCAAGAAGGCCTTCGGCGCGGCGCCGACGAGCATGCCCACCGGCGAACTCACGGGGCGTCCAGCGGCAATCATGGCCACGGCCGTGCCATGGCCCACACGGTCGCGGGGCGTCTGGTCGTCGGGCGCTGAAAATTCAGGCTCGGGAGGATTGAGCAGATGCACGTAGCTGCGGGCGGCAATGATCTTGTTGTTGGTGAACGGCTTATCCTCGGGATAGCCCTTGGGGTAGCCGGCCGGAGGCGTGACGTTCGGATCGTTGAATGCCGGATGGGTATTGTCGATGCCGGTGTCAATCACGCCGATTTTGATGCCGTCTCCCGCACCGTTTTGGCCTCCGGCGAGGGCTTGAGCGGCAGGCAGATTGAGGATTTGACTGGCCGCATCGAGGTGCAAGCGAATCGGGCGCGAGCGCAGAACATTGGAAACGCCGGCGATCTCGCCGATCTGCTTAGCCTGTTCGGGCGTCGCACGGACGAAGATCGCATTCAGCACGTTGTGGACCGAGCCCAACACGGTCGCCCCGGTTTCGGCGAAAACCGGCATGATCTGAAGCTGGCGCGCCTGAAGGTCTTGGCCCATTGCCCTGACTGAGGGGTCCGATCCTTTGGCCTGTTTCGTCTCGGCAAGCTGCTGACCGACCGACGGCCCATCGAGAATCACCGTGTATACGCTGACTCGATCGGCGGCAAGTCCTGAAGAAACAAGAAGGAAGAGGACCGCGAAATACGCAACGAGGCGGGGGGGGTTAGGCATCAACTGACTCCACTCAGCGGCAAGGGCCGTTCTTGGTTGACGCTTTCACCGGCAGGGCCGTTTCAGCTACCCCAGAGAACTCGCTCGACATTGGCGCCCAGTAGGGGGCTCCTACACTGAATCTATCGTCAGGGCTGTCCCTTGGACGCAGGCCCAAACGCCTAAGACGGCGACAGATTCACCCTATGTCCGGCGACAACGCCGTTTTGGTGTTTGTCCTGGGCGGGGTCCCTTGGTAAGATAAGGACTGGAATTTTTCGGCGGGCGCGCGGCCCAATCGTGCGCCCGTTTTTGTGTGAGGGCTGCCATGAAGGAAGGAATTCATCCTAAAGCGTATCGGGACGTCGTTTTCCGCGATATTACGACCAGCGAAGAGTGGCTCGGCCGCTCGACGGTGAAGTGCGACAAAACGACGACGTTTGAAGGCGCCGAGTACCCGCTGTGCGATTTGCCGATCTCGTCGCTCTCCCATCCGTTTTACACGGGTCGCCAGAAACTGGTCGATACCGAAGGCCGCGTCGAACGCTTCCGTAAGAAATTCGGAACTCGCGAAGAACGCGACAAAGCCAAGAACTAGCGTTCCTATCACCGGAAACGACGAAGGCCGCGGATCGATTCCGCGGCCTTTCTGTTTCCGATTCCGATGCATCGGCGGGCTAAGCGCCGACCAACTCCGGCTCGGTGCTGGGTTCGTTAATCTCAAGCCGCCGCTGGCGTTCGTCGCCCAAACGCACGGAGACTAGCTTCGAGACGCCAGGCTCCTGCATGGTGACGCCGTACAGCGTCGAAGCAGCAGACATCGTCGTCTTCGAGTGGGTGATGACAATGAACTGCGTGCGGTCGCTCATGGATTCGATCAACCGGCGGAAGCGCTGGATGTTCGATTCGTCGAGCGCGGCATCGACCTCGTCGAGTACGCAGAACGGACTCGGCTTGTATTGGAAGGTCGCCACGAGCAGAGCCAGGGCCGTTAGCGATTTCTCACCGCCCGACAGCAGCGCGACGCTCTGCAGCTTCTTGCCCGGAGGCGAGGCGACGATGTCGATCCCCGACTCGCCGATGTTGTCCTCGTCCGTCAGGCGCATCTCTCCGATGCCGCCGCCGAAAAGCGTCTGGAAGGTCTTCCGGAAATTTTCGTTGACCGCCTCGAAGGCCTCTTTGAATTGCTTGCGCGAAGCGGAGTCGATCTCGTGGATCGCTTTCTGCGTGTCGCTGATCGAGTCGCGCAGATCCGACTGCTGCGTTTCGAGAAACTCTTGGCGCTGCTCGGCTTCCTTATACTCTTCCAGGGCCAAAACGTTGACCGGACCAAGACCTTCGATTTTCGCCTTCAAAGACAGGTAGTTCTGCTCCGCTTCAGCGACCTCCTCGTCCGTGAGATCGGCCTTCACCCCTTCCACGACTTCGGCGAGAGGTTGCCTCAGTTCGTGCTCGCACATCTCTTCGAGGTGCTTGAGATCGGAGCGGCTCTGTACAAGAGCGAGCTCTAGCTGATTGCGCTGCTGGCGGAGTTCCTCTACCTCAACGCGCAAGGCCCGGCCTTCCTCTTCCAACTCAGCGCTGTTGTGACGCGATTCTTCCAGTCGCGTGGTCAGAGTCGCCACGTTCTCCTGGGCGGTCTTGCGCTTGGCCTCCAGTTCAACGATGCGCACGTTGAGCTGCTCGTTGTCGGCCAGCAACTGTAGGCGCTCCTCGCTCCACTGGGCAGTCTGCGCCTTGACCCGTTCGCGCCGCTGGGTTTGCTCATCGGCCAGGCGGCGAATGCGGTCGAGCGCCAGCGAGGCCGAGCGGCGGCGCTCTTCGAGCGTAGCGGCCTCGGTTCGCAGACTCGATTGTTCGTCGCTGGCGGCTTGCAGCGCGGCGCGGGCGGCATCCATCTTGCCCTTCAGGGTCTCGGATTCGAGTTCAGCCGCTTCGCTGTCCCGCTCTCTTTGGGCAATCTCTTGCTCAATCGTCTGGCGCTTGGCCGCCGCCTCGGACGCCTCGCGCAACAGCCGCTGGCGTTCTTGCGCGGCGACGTCGGCGCGGCGGGTGGCGCGCTCGGACTCTTGCTTGACTCGCTGTAGGTCATGTTCCTCGGCGAGCACGGTCTTTTCAGCCTGTTGGATGGATCCGCGCAGTTCTTCGCGCTCGGCGGCGGTCCGCGTCATGCTCTCTTCGGCCAGAGCAACGGCTTGGCGATTCTCGTCGAAAGCCTTTTCGGCGGCAGCCAGCTTGGGCATCAACTCGCGCAGTTCGCGCTTGAGCGCCAGAGGGCCAGCGCTGCTCTTGCGGCCGCCGCTGACGGTGTGTCCGCGGTAGCAAAGGCCGGTGGGCAGCAGGAAGTAGAGATCCGGGTAGCGTACGGCCAGGCGCTTGGCGTCCTCCTCGCGCTCGACCAGGTAGCAGCTGCGCAGCTTGGGAAGCAGCGTGGAGGCGGAGGCCGACAGGCCGTTCGTGAGCCGGACGTGGTCGGCCAGGCGGCCGGTGACTCCGGTCTCCGGACCCAGGACCGGATCTTCGCCCGGGATGGGCTGATCGGGGTGAATCAGGAACGTCGCATGCCCTTGCAGATCGGACAGCAGGAAGTCGACGCCCTTGCGCGCTTCATGCCAGTCGTGGACCAGCACGAACTCGAGTTCTTCGCGGAGAAAGTCTTCGGCGGCGCGCTCGAATTCGCGGTCGACGTCGATAAAATCTGCCAAGACGCCCATCGGCTTGAGGCCTTCTTGGGGGCGGCGCTCAAGCGCACCGAAGAGTCCCTTGACTGTCTCGGTGGTGTAGGCGTGGTGCGAGAGGATCTCTTCGAGCGATTCGCGGCGGGCACCGAGCCGGGAAAGTTCGTGTTGCAGCGTGTCGGCTGATTCGCGGCGCGTCTTTGTCTCGTTCTTGAGAGCCTCAAGGGCCGCCGCGAGCTCGCTGTCGCGAGTGCGCATGGCGGTCAGCTCTTGGCGCTTGGCCTCGATGCGGGTCTCGCGCTCCTGTCGGCCGATCTGAACTTGCTCGAATTCTTTGCGCGCCTGCGCCTCTTCTTCTTCGACGCGTGCGGCTTGGCGGGTATTGCCGGCCTGAAACTCTTCGATCTTGCCGACCTGGTTGCGCAGCGAAGACAATTCGCCGAGCAAGCGCATGACGCGCTGGCGGCTCTGGTCCTGAGCGCGTTGGACTTCAGAGATTTCTTGCTGGCGGGCTGAGAGGACTTGGTTGCGCTCGGCTAGCCGTCCGCGAATCTCCTCACTCTGCTTCTGAACGGTCTCGACGGCTTCCTTCTCGGCGATCAGTTCGAGTTCCAGCTGTTCGATGCGCTGCACCAGGGACTGGATTTCGGCTTCAGCGTGTCGCTCGCGGGTTTCGTTCTCAATAGCGGTTCGCGCTTGTTGCTCGACGCGCGAGCGGCAGCGCTCGGATTCGACCGTGAGCATGGAGTGCTCTTGGCGGCCGTTCTCGAGTTGCTCGGACCATTGCTGCTCTTGCTGGCGCTGGGCGTCAACGCTCGACTCGATGGTGCGGGCGCGCGCCATGTGCTTTTGGAAAGCGGCATCGGAGGCTTGGAGGTTTTCTTCGCCCGCGGCGATGTCGGCGGTCATCTTGCGATGACGGGTGGCCAGCATGGCCCCGAGGGCGGCGTCGAAGTCTTTCTTGAGCTCTTCGTAGCGGCGAGCCTTGGAGGCTTGGCGCTTGAGCGAGCTGACTTGGCGGATGACTTCTTGCAGGATATCGTTGACGCGATTGAGGTTCTGCTTGGCGCTCTCGAGCTTGAGCTCGGCCAGACGTTTGCGCGACTTGAACTTGGTGACGCCGGCTGCTTCTTCGATGATGGAGCGGCGGTCGAGCGGCTTTGAGCTGAGGACTTGTCCGATGCGGCCCTGCTCGATGATGGCGTAGTGATTGGGACCGAGACCCGTACCCATGAACAGGTCGTGGACGTCGCGCAGCCGGCTGACGTGTCCGTTGATGATGTATTGGCTGTCGCCCGAACTGAAGAGTTTGCGGGTGACGTTGATCTCGCCGGGCCGCTTGCCGGCCGGGTAAGACAGACCGTTGACGGTTCCGTCGGCGGCAGGCTGTCCATCGCGGGCTTCCGGATCGAACAAGGTCATCGAGACCGTGGCCATGCCGGACGGCTTGCGGTCACGCGATCCGCCGAAGATCACGTCTTGCATGCGGGCGCCGCGCAGGGTCTTGGCCGACTGCTCGCCCAGCACCCAGCTAATGCCGTCGCTGACGTTCGACTTGCCGCAGCCGTTGGGGCCAACGATCGAGGCAATCCCCGAGCCGGAAAAGGTTAACTCCTCTTTGTCACAAAACGACTTGAAGCCGAACAGCTCCAGTTTCTTCAGCTTGAGCAAATGCGCAGCCTCCCTCAGACTTCTGTCGGGCGGGAAAACGAAGAACCGTCTTCCTGCATTCTAAAGCCTGAGTCGAACCCAGGCATCAGATCATCCTACTGTTAGACGGGAGCGTTGTAAAGAGACTTGGCCCCAATATATGGGGTGCCAGATAGCAATCTATGCCATATATAGAATGCTAGTTGATAACATCTCGCGTGAATTCAAGAGGATAGGCTGCCTGGGTTCGACTGAGACTTGAGGCGCGGTTTTTTCGCAGGCAAGTTGGCGGCGCAGTTGCTACTATTCGCTGCCTGAGCAAGGAAGAGATTCTATGAGAGCAGCGGACCAATTGGGGCGAATTTGGCAGGCAGTGCTGGCGGTCGGGCTTTGGAGCCTGCTGGCGACGACTGGCCTGGCGCAGGAATCGTTGACGCTGGAACAAGCGGCACGCAAGGCGCTCGGGTCGCATCCGGCGATCGAGGCGGCGGCGGCGAGCGAGAGGGAGGCTGTGGCGGGGACCCGGGCGGCGGAGGCGGGCTATTTGCCGCGGCTGAGCTGGACGGAGTCCTACATGCGTAGTAACAATCCGGTCTACGTCTTCGGCTCGCTGCTCAATCAGAAGCAGTTTGGTCCGGATAACTTCGCCGTGGCCGCGCTGAACAACCCGGATTCTCTCAACAACTTTCAATCTCTGGTCCGCGTCGAGCAAACCTTGTTCGACGCCCAGCGGACCAAGAATGCGGTTCGGGCGGCACGGCTGGCGGAGGACTTGAATGCGGAAAACCGCCGCGGGCGGGAGGCGGATGTCTTGCTAAACGCGGCGCGGACTTACTTTGGCGCGGTTTTGGCACAACAGGGCCTGACGGTCGCCGAGGATTCGGTGAAGAGTGCGGAGGCAGATCTGATAAGGGCGCAAGCGGTGTTTGACGCTGGCATGAGCACGCAGGCAGATGTGATGGCCGTGCGGGTGCATCTGGGCGAGGCCCAGCAGCGCAGGATCCAGGCAAGGTCCGACGCGGGGACGGCTCGGGCCGCTCTCAATGACGCGCTGGGCGTGGATCTGGATGAACGCTGGACGCTGGCCACACCGCTTACTACAAGCGTCATAGGTGAGCCGGCTCCTCTGGAACAGTACCTAACGACGGCGGCGGAGAATCGTCCGGGACTGCGCGCAGCGGCCCTGGGCGAGCAGATCAGCGCCGCCCAGACGACGGCGGCGGAGCGCTCGTTGTGGCCCCAGGTCGTGGCGCAAGGGGTATTCGAGGCCGATCGGCAGCGGTTTGTGGATCGCGGAGGCGGCAATTGGCTTGCTGGTGTCTCGATGCAATGGGATTTATGGCGCGGCGGAGAGAGCCGGGCGCGGATAGCGGCTTCACGGGAAGCCGAAGTTCGCGCGGCGGCCGAATCGCGCCAGGCCTACTCGGCTGCGTCGTTGGAGATTCGCCGGGCGCACGCAGATTTGCAGTCAGCGACCGAGAGAACGGCGGTGGCGGCGAGCGTGGTCGAACAAGCGGAGGAAAGTTTGAGGATCATACGGGATCGCTACGAGGCTGGCCTCGAAGATGTAACGGCGCTGCTGCGTTCGGAGTCGGCGCTGACGAATTCGCGCTACCGGCGGTTGGGGTCGCTGTATGAGCAACGCGTCGCGCGGGCCGCTCTGGAGCACGCGGCAGGAACATTGACGGTGGATTCGGAGGCGTTGCGATGAGGATGGCCCTGCAGATTCAGTTATCTCTAGCGGCCGCGGTGCTGGCCGCCTGCGGCGGGGCGCCTCCAGCGGAAATCGAGTCGGCGCCGAAGACGCCGGTGCGGGTCGAGGTCGAGCAGCTCTCGGTCCAGGCAATCCCGCAAACAGTTCCGCTGACAGGCGTCGTCCGGGCGCGTAGGCAGGCCACGATCGCCGCACAGGTGATGGGTTCTGTGCGCCGGGTCGCCGTCGAAGAAGGGCAGCGCGTGTCCGCCGGGCAGCCGCTAATCGAACTCGACGGCCAGCAGCTGGCGAGCGGAGTGGCGGCGGCGCGGGCAATGCGCGACGAAGCGGACGCAGCGATCGCCGCAGGCAAGCAAGCGGTCAGCGCGGCAGAAGCGCAACTAGCGTTGGCAACAGTTACCCACGAGCGCTATCAGACGCTGCTATCGAAAAAGTCCGCCTCGCAGCAGGAATACGACGTGGCCGAGGCGGGGCTAAAGGCTGCGCAAGCAGTTCTCGAGCAGGCACGGGCGAGTACGGCCCAGGCGCAAGCGAAGAGGGCCCAGGCCGAGGCGCAAATCGCTTCCGCCGAGACGATGTTGGGCTATACCGAGATCTCAGCGCCAATCGCAGGGGTCGTGACTCAAAGGTTTGTCGACCCGGGTGACCTGGCCAACCCGGGAATGCCGCTGCTGGAGATCGAGCAGGCGGGCGAGTACCGGCTGGAAGCGGCCGTGCCTGAGTCGCTGATCTCGACCATCCGAGTCGGCCAGCAAGTGGGGGTCTCCATTGAGTCTCTCGGGGACAACGGCCCAACCCAGGGTCGTATCGCCCAGATTGACCCTTCGGCGAACGATGCATCGCGAACCTTCACGGTGAAAGTGGCTCTAGGTTCGCCTTCCGGGTTGCGGTCCGGCCTCTACGGCCAGCTGCTGTTGCCGGGCGACGAACGCAACGGGCTGAGCGTGCCTTCATCGGCGGTGGTTTCACGGGGGCAGATACAGTCGGTGTTCACCGTGCAAGACGGGACGGCTCGCCTGCGGCTGGTGACCTTGGGCGAAATGCTCGACGGCCGCTATGAAGTGCTGTCCGGCTTGGCGGCCGGCGACCGCGTCGTGCTCGATCCATCCGGGATTGCCGACGGATCGCCGGTTCAGGAGAGGCGCTAATGGCCGCTCCCGAGAAGCGCCCGCTGCAGTTGGGCATGGCGGGTTCGATCGCCAAGGCGTTCATCAACTCGAAGTTGACCCCGCTGATCATCCTCTTCGCCATCGGCATTGGGGCCTTCGCGACGCTGCAACTGCCGCGCGAGGAAGAGCCGCAAATCGTCGTGCCAATGGTCGACGTCTTCGTCCAGATGCCCGGCGCCTCCTCAAAGGAAGTCGAGGAACGTGTTACCAAGCCGATGGAGAAGCTGCTGTGGGAGATCCCCGGCGTCGAGTATATCTACTCGACATCGAGCCCGGGAACGTCATTAGCGATCGTGCGTTTCTACGTCGGCCAAAACGCCGAGGATGCGATCGTGCGGCTGAACCAGAAGTTGTCGTCCAACTTCGACCGCATCCCGCCGGGCGCGTCGCAACCCTTGATCAAGCCGCGTTCGATTGACGATGTGCCGGTCTTGGCGTTGACGCTGCACTCGAAACGTTACGGCGACTACGAACTGCGCCGCGTTGCAGCCCAACTGCATGACGCAGTGACGCAGGTCGATCAGGTCTCGGTCGTCGATTTGATCGGCGGTCAACGCCGGCGCGTGCTGGTGCAGTTGGACGAGAGCCGGCTAGCGGGCTTCGGCCTGGCCGCGACCGAAGTCGCCGGCATGTTGGCGCGGGCCAACCAGTCGCTGGACGCAGGCGCCTTCGACACGGGCAACCGCCGCGTGCTGCTCGAGACCGGCGAGTTTCTGACGACGACTGAAGACGTCAAGAGCGTGGTCGTCGGCGTCCATGACGGCCGTCCGGTGTACTTACGTGACGTGGCCGATGTGCTCGACGAAGGCGAGGAACCGACGCAGTACGTCGGTTACGCGTCCAAGAGCGAAGGCGGATTCGAGCCCGCGGTGACCTTGTCGATATCCAAGCGCCAGGGCGCCAACGCCATCGACGTGGCCGACCGCGTGCTGGAGAAGGTCGAGGCGTTTCGGGAGCGGTCGGTTCCCACAGACATCTCGATTTCCGTGACCCGCAACTACGGCGAGACGGCGCGGGAAAAGTCCGATGAGTTGCTGCTGCACATGTTCATCGCCATCGTTTCGGTGTCGGTGCTGATTTGGCTGGCGCTGGGCTTCCGCGAATCGTTGGTGGTGTTCTTGGCGATCCCGACGACGCTGGCGCCGACGCTGGCAGTGTTTTACCTGCTCGGATACACGCTTAATCGCATCACGCTGTTTGCGCTGATTTTCTCGATCGGCATTTTGGTCGACGACGCTATCGTCGTCGTCGAGAACATTGCGCGCCACGCGCGACTGCCGGGGAACCGCGGAAGGCCCATGAGCGAGGTCGCGGTGGAAGCCGTTGCAGAGGTCGGCAATCCGTCGATTTTGGCGACCCTCACCGTGGTCGCTGCGGTGCTGCCGATGGCTTTCGTCAGCGGGTTGATGGGGCCGTATATGCGACCGATTCCCGTCGGCTCCTCCGCGGCAATGGTGTTCTCGGCGCTGGTGGCGTTCATCGTCACGCCCTGGGCGGCGATTCGCCTCCTGGGCTCGGGCGGGCATCACGAAGAAGAGCAGGAAACGTGGTCGACGCGGCTGTATCGGCGCATCATGGATCCGCTGCTGCATCGGCCGGCCTTGCGTTACGGCTTCTTGGGCGGGGTCGTAGTCTTGCTGCTAGGCGCGATGTCCCTCGTGTATTTCCGTTTCGTCGAAGTGAAGATGTTGCCCTTCGACAACAAGAGCGAGTTCCAGATCATCGTCGATATGCCCGAGGGCACGACGCTCGAAGAGACCGCTCGCGTGACTCGCAGCCTCGCAGACCGCGTACTCGAGGAGCCCGAAGTTGTCGACGTCCAAACCTACGTCGGCGGCTCCTCGCCTTACAACTTCAACGGCCTGGTACGGCACTACTATTTGCGCCGCGCTGCACACGAGGCGGACATCCAGGTCAACTTGCTCAACAAGCACGAACGCGACCAGCAGAGCCACGACATCGCCAAGCGTGTCCGTGAAGCGATCGGGCCGATGGCGGTGGAAATGGGCGCCAACATTAAGGTCGCCGAAGTACCGCCGGGGCCTCCGGTGCTCCAAACGCTCGTCGCCGAAATCTATGGACCCGAAGCCGAAGGCCGACAGCGCATTGCCGGCGAAGTCTTGAAGATTTTTCAGTCGACCGAAGGTATCGTCGACGCCGATTGGTACGTCGAGGCCGATCAGCCGAAGCTGCGCTTCACCGTCGACCGCCAGAAGGCGGCATTGAACGGCATCAGCGACGCCGATATCGCCGAGTCGCTCAGCCTGGCCGCGGGCGGCAGGAATGCCGGGCTCCTGCATGACCCACTAGAGAAGGAAGACGTGCCGATCGAGGTGCGCCTGACTCGCGCGGCACGCTCGGACCCCAAGCGCCTCGAACAGTTGAAGATTCGCACCGCGAGCGGCGCCCTGGCGCCCTTGTCGGAGTTCGTCTTCGCCGAACAGGTGATTGAAGACAAGAGCATCTATCACAAGAACCTAATGCCGGTGACCTATGTGACTGCGGACGTGGCGGGACGGATTGAGAGTCCGGTGTACGCCATGTTAGAAGTGCAGCCGCTGGTCGATGAGATCTCGACGGGCGGCGACTACAAGATTGAGCAGTACACGGCGTCGCTGCCCTTCAACGATGACCGCTATTCGCTCAAGTGGGATGGCGAGTGGCACATCACCTACGAGGTGTTCCGCGACTTGGGCTTAGCCTTCGCCGTGGTGATGATCTTGATCTACGTGCTGGTCGTGGGCTGGTTCCAGTCGTTCGTGACGCCGCTGGTGATCATGTCGGCGATTCCCTTCTCGCTAGTGGGAATTTTGCCCGCGCATGGGTTATTAGGCGCGTTCTTCACTGCGACCTCGATGATCGGATTCATCGCCGGGGCGGGCATTGTGGTGCGCAATTCGATCATCTTGGTGGATTTTGTGGAGTTAAGACGGCGGCAAGGGATGCCCTTGGACCAAGCCGTAATCGAGGCCGGTGCGGTACGTTTTAGGCCGATGATGCTGACGGCGGCGGCCGTCGTCGTCGGCGCCTCGGTGATCTTGTTCGACCCGATTTTTCAGGGGTTGGCGATCGCCCTGATGGCAGGAGAAGTGGCATCGCTCTTGCTGTCTCGTATGACGGTGCCGGTTGTTTACTATTTGGCGGAACGGAGGAAATCGCGATGAATGTCGATCGATGGTTGCGTTTGGTGGCGGGCTTCTTTGTGATGCTGAGCTTGGCGCTGGGCTATTTCGTCCACCCGTATTGGTACTTCTTCACCGCGTTCGTGGGGCTGAACCTGTTTCAGTCTGCGTTCACGAACTGGTGCCCGATGATGACCTTCTTGCGCAAGCTCGGCGTCAAGGACCAAGCCGCACACGGTTAGACTGAGGGCGCGAGGCGCACGATGAAAAACTTTGGCCGCATAGCGGCGACGGTGGCGGGCGCTCTCTACGCACTCAGCCCCATCGACCTGATTCCCGACTTCATCCCCGGGCTGGGGCAACTCGATGACATCGGGGTGATCATCCTGGTCGTGTTGTATTGGCTGTCGCTGAAGAATCAAACGCCAGAGACACCGGCCGGCGCGGCCCAGGACGGCAAGGTCATCGACATCGAGCCTGAGGCTTGATTCGTGTCGATGGAGTGGTGCCCGGGGCGGGGGTCGAACCCGCATATCCTTGCGGATGAGGGATTTTAAGTCCCTTGCGTCTGCCAATTTCGCCACCCGGGCAGGACTTGTAGTTTACCGCGGGAATGGCTGGACCTCAGAGTCTTCTAACCCGGCTTGACGCGCTATTCCTTTTGATCCTTCCGCCCCCTTCGAGTAGTCTCGATAGATGAGACGCGCCCTTTCCCTTCCCTTCGGTTTGGTTCTCCTTTTGCCGCTGGCGATGTTGGCGCAGGACGCCGCTCCGCGCTATACCGGCGACAAAGAACTGGTTCGGCCCGAAGGCTACCGCGAGTGGGTATTCATCGGCGCCACGTTAGGGATGAGCTATAGCGAAGGTGCGTCGGAGGCCGCTCCAGGACCGCAAGAGTTCCATAACCTCTACATCACTCCGGCGGCTTATCGTGAGTACAAGAAGAGCGGCAAGTTTCCCGAGGGGACGATGCTGGTCATGGAAAAGCTGAGCGCCGGTTCGCGCGTCTCGCCGAATCAGCGCGGCAACTTCGAAGACAAAGCTTTGGGCATCGAGGTCGCTCTCAAAGACAGTTCGCAGTACGACGAGAGTTGGGCCTACTTCAATTTCATTCGTCGCGACGGCTCCGCCGCCCCCAGCGTGAAGGCCTTCAACAAAGAGAGTTGCTGGGCCTGCCACAACGAGCACGCCGCGACCGACAACGTCTTCACCCAGTTCTACCCCATCCTGCGGCAGCCGTAGCAGCCCCAGGGGACAGCCACTCTTAGCTGTCCACGATCACCCCACACCGCGGCCGACTCGCCCCTTCTTGACACAGTCGCTTGACACGGGGTGGTATACCTAAAAACAGAAGATCCCTGGCTAGGCGAGATACGGCCAGGGGCGCCGCTGCAGCGGTTACAGGGTCTCGGGCGCGCGGTCAAAGCCAGAAGAGCCGCAGCGTAAGTGCGATACAGAAACTAGGGTCGACCCAAAGACATCTCCGGTTCCCCGCTTGGAAGGGAATCCAACCTTCGTCCAAAGGGCTCCTCATCTGAGGGGCCCTTTGGGCGTTTGGCCTTCAATTCACCAACTTCGCCAATCCGGCGCCCAACCTCTCTTCGTAAGGCCAAACTGCGCCTCCAATCCTTTTGCCGTTGCCGAGCCAATCGAGCATCGCTCAGGAGAGGATTGTAAGCTGGCGAGAGCGGCTTGGCCGAAAGTTTCCGGTGGACGTCATTCCGTTCG
The DNA here is from genome assembly GCA_963805925.1 of uncultured Acidobacteriota bacterium. Taxonomy (GTDB): domain Bacteria; phylum Acidobacteriota; class Terriglobia; order Bryobacterales; family UBA6623; genus CAMPKL01. The sequence goes on along the minus strand of CAWDWB010000003.1, from coordinate 1,861,110 downwards.
ATCTCTCAACGATCCTAGACCCGACTTGGTGGGAATTGGCTGCGATTTCGATAATCGCCGTGCTGCTGGCTGCTTGCGCCCGCCTAGGCGTCCGGCTCCGTGCGCGGGGACTCGCTCGAATGCTCTACGGCAGCGAGCGCCGGGCGATGCTTGCCGTGGGTTTGATAAGCCTATCCGCGGCGGCGGTCTGCACGGCGATCCGCGCCCAAGGCCCGCGGGTCCATGACGAATTCAGCTATCTGCTGGCAGCCGACACGTTCGCCCACGGCCGGCTGACCAATCCCACTCCTCCCGTGTGGCGGCACTTCGAGACGATGCACGTCTTGATGAAGCCGACCATGCAGTCGAAATATCCGCCGGCTCAGGGCGTCGCTTTGGCGGCCGGTCAGGTCCTGACCGGGCATCCGATCACCGGGGTCTGGGCGTCGTTCGCCCTAGCTTGCGTGGCCTTGTATTGGTGCATCAGGCCTTGGACGCCGCGCCGCTGGGCTTTCTTCGGCGGCCTGCTGCCGTGTTTACGCTTCGGAACGGGGCTGTACTACCACGACAACCACTGGACCTATTGGGCGTCGAGCTACTGGGGCGGAGCGGTCGCCCTGCTGGGCGGATGCCTGGTTTTGGGCGCCGCGCTGCGCATACTGCAGGATAGGGCCGGCAGACGAGAATCCCTGCTGCTCGGTCTGGGGCTATCCATCTTGGCGGCGAGCAGGCCCTGGGAAGGACTGGCCCTCGCCGTACCGCTGCTGTTGGTCGTGGCCTGGCATTTGGGCAAGGGCGGCCGGTTCGGACCGCTCGCCCGGCATCTGAGCCCGGCGCTCGCAACGACGGCCGTGTTCCTGGGCGCGTTGGCCTTCTACAACTTTCGCGTGACCGGTTCGCCGATCAAGCTTCCTTACCAGGCTTACATGGAGCAATACGACGTCGTTCCCGTGTTTCGCTTTCAGCCCTTTCGCCCGGAGCCGGTCTACGGCAACGAGCAAATGCGCAAGTACCACCTGCGGTTTCAGACGGGCATTGCGGCAATCCAACTCGGCGGGTTCGGCTTGGGGCTTGAGGACATCCGCGGACTGGCGGCGTTTCTGTTGGGGCGACCGTTGAGCGCCGCCGCCCTGCTGGGCCTGCTTTTTTGGCGCAACCGTCGGCTCGCGCTCGTAGTCGGGCTATTGGCGGTTGCCGGGGCGAGCCACGCGGTAACCTTGATCAATCCCTATTGGCCGCACTACTTCGCGCCCCACGCTGCGTTGGCAATTCTGCTGGCCTTGCGCGGCTTAAGGGTGATGCATATCTGGAAGATCCACGGCAGGAGACCGGCGGCGTACTTTGCCGACGCGATCGTTATCGCCACGGTCGGCGCCTTGGTCTTCTCAGCTGCTCTGCGGGCAAGAACGCCGGACAGTAAACGGGATCCCTATTCGGCGCGCCGCCAGGCGATAGTGGAGCAACTGCTCGGCGAACCTGGTGACGATCTCATTTTGGTCCGGTATTCCGCCAACCACTTCGTTCACACCGAGTGGGTGTACAACTTGAGCGACGTCGATGAGCAACCGATCGTCTGGGCCAGAGACCTGGGTCCGGGGAAGAATGCGGAACTGTTTGAACACTTTCGAGACCGGCAGATTTGGCTGCTCGAAGCGGATCTAAAGCCTCCTCGACTCTCGCCGTACGAGCCTCCAGCGCCGTCAAGCAAACCCTGATATCGACGTCCTTTTTGCAAAGCGGTGGAGGTTGTATTACACTCCCTTGCCACGGGGCAAACTCTTGTGACGTGGCCGGAAAAGGAGTCTCATGCAGGTCTTTAGCGGGAAAGATGTTCGCAACATCGCCATTGCCGGACACGGAGATCACGGGAAGACAAGTCTGGTCGCCGCCATGTTGCGAACCGCGGGCGTCACAAACCGGTTGACCAGCGTCGAAGAAGGCAACACGATCACCGATTTCGACGAAGAAGAGATCGCCCGCAAGGTGTCCGTCTCGACTGGCCTGGCCCACATTGAGTGGAACAAGTGCAAGCTGAACTTGCTCGACACGCCCGGCTACAACATCTTTATCAACGACGCCAAGGGAGCGATGATCGCGGCCGATTGCGCCCTGATTGTCGTCGACGCGGTTGCCGGTCCGGAAGTACAGACCGAAAAAGTGTGGGCTTTCGCTGAGGAGTACGGTATCCCGCGCATCTTGTTCATCAATAAGATGGCCCGCGAACGAGCGGATTTCGACCGCTCCCTGGAAGCCGTCAAGGAGCACCTGGGCAAACCCGCCGTGGCCGTGCAACTGCCGATCGGAGCCGAAAAGGACTTCCGCGGAATCGTCGACCTAGTCGAGATGAAGGCTTACGAGTACGAGCCCAACGGTTCGGGAAAGGGCAAGGAAATCCCCATCCCGGCCGACATGGCGGATGCGGTCGCGGCAGCCCGAGAGTCGTTAGTCGAGGCGGTCGCCGAGACCAGCGAGGAACTCCTCAATCTCTATTTGGAAGAGATGGAGTTGCCCGACGACAAGTTCCGGACGGGACTGCACAACGCGGTGCGCAAAAGCGACATCGTGCCGGCCCTGTGCGGCGCGGGCATCCACAACATGGGTACCGATCATCTGCTGGATTTCCTGGTGCTCTTCCCGCCGTCGCCCATCGAGAGGGGACAGCTGGAAACCGAAGACGGTCCGCAGAAGATCACCGATGACGCTCCTTTGTCGCTGTTCGTGTTCAAGACGGCCGCTGACGCGTTCTCGGGGCGGCTGACCTACTTCAAGGTCGTCTCCGGCGTGCTGCACAACGACGACCAGGTCTATAACTTCGATCGGGATACACCAGAGAAGTTCTCTAGAATCAGCGTAATGCAGGGCAAGGAGATGGAACACGTCCCCGAGATTCACGCCGGCGACATCGGCGTCGTGGCCAAGCTCAAGGAGACCCTGACGGGCGATAGTCTGGGCGAAAAAGGATCGCCGGTCACGTTCAAGAAGGTCCAGATCCCTCCCCCCGCGATCGCCTATGCCATCGAACCGAAAACTCGGCACGACGAAGATCGTCTTGGCCCGGCGGTCCACAAGGTCCTCGAGGAAGATCCCTCGCTCGACTTCCATCGCGACCCGCAGACTCACCAGTTCCTGCTGGGCGGCAACGGCCAACAGCATCTCGAAGTCATCGTCAGTCGGCTCAAGAACCGCTACAACGTCGAAGTGGACCTGAAGGCGCCGAGCATCCCCTATCGCGAAACCATTCGGCGCAGCGCGGACGCCCAAGGCCGACACAAGAAGCAGACCGGCGGGCACGGACAGTTCGGCGACTGCAAGATCCGCATGGAGCCCACCGAGCGGGGCGAGGGCTTTACCTTCTCGGATGAAATTTTTGGAGGGGCCATCCCCAAGACCTACATACCGGCCGTGGAGAAAGGCATTCAAGAGGCGGCGGAGCGGGGCTATCTCGCCGGATATCCGGTCGTGGACTTCAGGGTCGTGCTCTATGACGGCTCCTACCACGACGTCGATTCGTCTGAAATGGCCTTCAAAATGGCTGGCCGCAAGGCCTTCCGAGCGGCCATGGAGCAGGCCGGACCTGCTCTACTGGAGCCGCTGATGGCGGTGGAGATCGTTGCTCCGATGGATTTTGCAGGCGATCTGATGGGCGACCTCAACTCCCGCCGCGGAAGAATCCAGGGCATGGAGACCAAGGGGCACTCGCAGATCATCAAAGCCGAAGCGCCGATGTCGGAAATGCTAACGTACGCCAATGATCTTACGTCTATGACTCAAGGTCGCGGCAGTTTTACGATGGAGTTTTCGCGGTACGACTTTGTGCCCGCTCAGGCGGCAGAGAAGATTATCGCGGAGGCTAAGCAGCACCAGACCGGAGACGCCAGCGAAGACGACTAGTCCGAGGCGCACCGGGCAGGTACTTGGGTGGCCGAACTCAGCTGAATGTCCGATTGATTTCGAGGGATCGCTCTGGTAGCATTGCAAAGACTCGCTAAGCCCCTGCCTGGCGAGTTTTCTCTTTTCTTATGAAGTGGTTAAGTGGGGTGCGTCGAGGCTGGGCGCTAGCTGTCGCAGCAGCTTTGCTGGGCATTTCGTGCAGCGCCGATCGTAGCGCGACCGTCCTGGTCCCGCCGCCGGCTGCGCCCGCGCCGGAGACGGTCCTACAAAGTCAGCCTGCGCCGGCCCCGAAGACTCGGACCAGTGTCTATGATCCGCCCCTCGTGCCTCAGCCGAGGAAGCAGAGGACCCCGGCAGACCCCTTTGCCGGTCTTTCGCCGCAACAAGCCGACGTCGCACGAGGCCTTCGAGATGCGGAATTCGCCGCCTATCAGCAGGCGCTGACTCCGGCCGAAATCGCCGAGGCCGAAGAACCGGCCCTGGAATCGGACGACACCGCCCTCATCGACGAGATCAGCGAAGAGGCGATTCCCGACGACTACGACATCTCGAAAACGCGCGAGGAGCGGCTGCGAAACACCGAATCCGAGCTGCCCTTGGTTTTGAATGATGCCGTGATCCGCATGGTGAACTATTTCACCGGCCCCCGGGGCAGCAAGACACTGCGCATGACCTTGGGACGCTCCGGCGCCTACCGGGACATGATTGAGCGCGTCCTCGAAGAAGAGGATGTTCCCGCCGAGTTGTTCCATCTGGCCCAGGCCGAGTCGGGTTTCCGCCCCACGGTGCGGTCCTACGCGAGCGCCAAAGGCATGTGGCAGTTCATGGCCTTTCGCGGCAAGCAATACGATCTTCGCCAAGACCGCTATGTGGACGAACGCGACGATCCGGAGAAAGCCACCCGTGCTGCGGCACGTCATCTCAAAGACCTGTACATCGAATTCGGCGACTGGTATCTGGCGTTGGCCGCCTACAATTCCGGCCCAGGACGGGTTTCGCGGGCCATTGAGCGCGGCGGGACTCGGGATTACTGGGAACTGAGCCGCAAGCGGCTGTTGCCGCGGCAGACCCGCGACTACGTCCCGATTATTTTGGCGTTCGTCTACGCCTCCAAGAATCTCGACGTCTACGACATCGGTGAGATCGACTACGCGCCGCCGTTACGCTACGACAGCGTCACGACGCGTTCTGAGATCAGCCTAGATCTAGCGGCGGATCTGGCCGGATCCTCGGTCACTGAACTTCGCGAACTCAACCCGGCGCTGTTGCGCTCCGCCACGCCTCCTTACGCCTACCGGCTGCGGCTGCCCGAGGGCTCGGCGGACCGTTTCCGCACCGAGTTGGCGCTTATTCCGGTCGACGAGCGCTTGAAATGGCGGCGGCACGAGACCGAAGACGGAGAAACCGCGGCGAGCCTGGCCAAGCAATTTGGGGCGGATGAGGCTGAGTTGTTAGCCCTCAACGGCCTAGAAGCCGGGGCCGAACTTGAGCCCGGCATGCGGCTCACCATTCCCGCCACGAATACCAAACTGGCGAGCTATCGCTCGATCAGATCTGCAGGCGGACTATTGGAGGACGGCTCCGGCCGCTACCGCATCGCCCGCGGCGACACGTTAGGCGGCATCGCCAGACGTTTTGGCGTGAGCGTGCCTCAGTTGCGGTCATGGAATGGCCTGGCGAATAACCGCATCCGGGCCGGACGCTACCTGATCGTCAATACCAACGGCGGCACGTCAGCGAGCGCTGGCGTCGCTCCGGATGGCGCCTATCATGTGCGCTCGGGCGACACGCTCGGCAAGATCGCCCAGAGATTCGGGACCACGGTCTCGCGGCTGCAAGCTTGGAATAGCCTCTCGGGAACCCAGATCAACGTGGGCCAGTCGCTGCGCGTTCCCAGCCTGGGCGGCTCGGCCTCGTCCAGGTCGCGCGCCTCCAGCGCCGGACGGCAAGCGCCTCCCTCATCGGGACGCTATCAGATCCGCTCGGGAGATACTTTGGGCGGCATCGCCGACCGTTTCGGCGTATCGGTCAGCGATCTCCGCAATTGGAACAGCATCCGCGGCAATCGGATTATCGCCGGCGATACCTTGGTGGTCGGATCCGGCGGGTCGACGGTCGCGAGTTCTGCAGCGACGACGGCTGCCGCCTCAACCAGCGGCTCGCCGATTCGTTATCGCATTCGCTCAGGAGATAACCTGGCGGTCATAGCCAAGCGCCACGGCGTCTCGATCGATGACCTGAGGAGATGGAATGGGCTGCGCGGTTCCACAATCCAGGCCGGTAAGACCATGATCGTGGGCTACGGCGCCTCCTCTTCCCCGTCGGAGGAGACGACGGCCTCGACGTCATCCGGCGGCGGTGCGTCGACCTACGTGGTTCGCTCTGGGGATACGTTGGGAGGCATCGCCCAGCGATTCGGCACGACCGCCTCCGACCTGAGAGCTTGGAACGGCCTGCGCTCTTCGCGCATCAACGTGGGCCAGCGGCTCACCGTCAAGGCGCCGAATTCGGCCGGCGACTCCGGCGGCCAGTACAAAGTGCGCAGCGGCGATACGCTCGAAGTCATCGCTCGCCGGTTCAATTGCACCGTAGCTGAGCTGAAGGCCTGGAATGATCTGCGCTCCTCACGCATCAACGCCGGGGATGTGCTGACGGTTCGTACCGAGTCCACTTCCAATCGAGGCGGCTAGCCTTGGGCGAATCCGGGATAGTTTTCCGGTAAATTCAAAGAATTATTCGTATAATGTCGGCCACGCGATGGCAGTGTGCGCGAGGCAGCATATTCGGCGCATGAGGGGCGGAGCGAACGCTCATCTGCTGCTCGCCGACGACGATCAATACTACGTCGTCAAGTTCTCCAACAATCCCCAACATCGCCGGGTCCTGGTCAACGAAGCGATCTGCTACGTCCTGCTCGACTACCTGGGCCTGCCGACGCCGGGCTGGCAAGTGGTCGAAGTCTCCCAGACGTTGATCGACATGGATCCGGCTCTATGCCTGAGCCAGGGCCGCGAGCCTCAACCCTGCGCGGCGGGGCTGCATTTCGGATCACGATTCCCGGCCGACCCAACACGTCAAGCCGTCTACGACTACGTACCTGTTTCGATGTTGCGGGAGTTGCTCAACCGGCGCACCTTCCTGGGCATGCTGGCCTTCGACAAATGGATCAGCAACGCCAACGGCCGCCAGGCGGTATTCTTTCGAACACGCGCCAAGGACTGGCTCGACCCTGCCGAGGAAGAGACCGAAGTCTCGCCTCGTTCGCTGGTTTACGTCGCCAATTTCATCGACCACGGCTTCGCCTTCAATGCGCAACACTGGACTTTCTCGGACGGGCCCGCCCAAGGGCTGTATCCGAGGCGTGAAGTCTACGAGGAGGTACGCGGACTGGAAAGCTTTGAGCCTTGGTTGAGCCGCATCGAGAACCTGCCGGCCGAGGTCCTCGATGATGCCTACCGGCTGATTCCGGCGGACTGGTACGGTCGCGAGTTCGACACGGTCGAGGGATTGCTGGAGCGGCTCCACGCTCGCCGCACGAAGACCGCGGACCTGCTCGGCAAGGCGCGGTCAGTCAGCGGAAACCCATTTCCAAACTGGGGCGCCGAGCGGGCCAAAGGAGCAGGGCGCTCGCGCTAGGAATCCGATGCCTGCTTACCGCTTCCAGCTGCTGCGCTACGCTCCGACCTTGTCGGGAGAGTTCTACAACGTGGCAGTCGTGCTCTACGATGCGGCGGGACGCATTGTGGACGCCCGTTTCGCCGGAGAGTTCGACCGGATGCGCTGCAATCCGGCTGTCGAGCTGCGCGTTCTTGAGGCGCTGCGCAACGAGTTCGAGGAGCAGCGTCTGCTCGGAGAGGGCTTCCACGCCTACCTCGACGTGCTCTCTAAAAACCTTTCCGATTCGCTGCAAATTACGGATCAGAAACCGTTCGAGGGCGGTGACGCAGCGAGCGAGTTGGACCGTCTGGTGGCGACGTATCTGGCCACGCCCGCCGGATTGACGGCCGGCAGTGCGCAGAGCCCGGCAACCGGCCGGCGCGCCGTGCGCTTGCTAATGGCCAGCACATTCGAGCGCCACGGAATTCTGGGCCCTGGGTTGGTGCGCGAAGGGCTGGAAATCCCCTACGCCGGGACTCGGCTCATCTTCCGCTTCGACTTTGGCTATGAGACGCGCGGAGAGCAAAAGCTGCTGCACGCGCTAGGCGGACGCAGCGCCGCCCAGGAAGCGACGCGGCTGGGATTTGTGATGGAACGGCTCCGCAATCAGCAACCGACGCGATCGCTCACGGCGGTCTATGAAGACGACCTGCTCGACGAGGCTCTCGAACTGCTGGAGCTTAGCGCGATCCCCAGCGTGGCGGTCGGTGATGTGGAGCCGTTGGCGACGCGCATCCGCGATGAGCTGGACGCTTAGGCGACGCTACTTATGCTGCAGTTCCCAGTCGTAAGCCAGGCCCGGATCGTTGTAAGCGATGCGCCCCTCATCGGCAGGGTCGTACTTCTGGCTGGTGAGATAAACCAGCACGCCCGGGTCGCCTCCTAGAACTTTATAGCCGTGGCCCACGCCAGGCGGAATGAGTAGGCGCCAAGGGCGCAGCGAGCCGACATACAACGTATTGCGCACCCCAAAAGTCTTGGAGTCGGCGCGCAAATCGACCAACGCCACCTGGAACATGCCCGCCGCGACAACCCAATAGTCGGTCTGCCGCTGATGATAGTGGAAGGCCTTAATCGTCCCCGGATAGCTTAAAGCCGATGAGACCTGGGTGTCTTCCAAGGGCATCGCTGAAGCCAGACCCTCGCCCATGCGCGCGATCTCTAGAAAGTAACCGCGGTCGTCGGGCCACAGCGCAAAAGGCTCAACCTGAACGCCATCGATCAGGCTGGCCGACGTCGGCGACGTGATCACCTGGCCGATGCCGGGCTCGCACTGGGGATAGGCCAAGTTCAGCGGATCCTCGGCAGCAGAGATACGACGTACGCCCATAGATGTACAAGAATACCAGCCCTCTCGGGGCCAAAAGCCTCCTTGCGAAGTTTGTGCCGCTCGGCCCACAATACCGGTTCGACTTCGGACATGAGAATGGAATTCAAGGGAGTGCTTTCGGCGCTCATTACGCCGCGCGATGCACAGGGAGCGACGGACTGGCCGGCGTTGGAGAAGCTGTGCCGTTTCAACCTTGACCGGGGCGTATCTGGGCTAGTCGTGGGCGGCGGGACAGCCGAATACGCCTCACTATCGATGGCGGATCGCATCCGTCAGGTCGAGGTCGCGGTTGCGGCGTCCGCAGCAAAGCCCGTGCTATGCGGATGCGGGGCGACGCGCCTCGATGAAAGCGTCGAGTTGGCCAATCAGGCGCTAGCCGCCGGGGCCGCGGCGATTCTGTTGCCGCCCCCACATTTCTTCCGTTACTCCCAAGAAGACTTGGAGGGTTTTTATGTCGAGGCGTCTACGCGCATCGATGGACCCATCCTGTTGTACAACCTCGCTGCCTTCGTCACTCCTCTGCAGCCGGCGACGATAGTTCGTCTGCTGCGGGCAACGGAAAAGTTTGTGGGCGTGAAGGACTCCAGCGGAGACTTGCACGCAGTCGAAGCGATGACCGACCGGCCGGAACTCGGCGCTGCGCGCATCGTGGGCCACGACGGCATCCTGGTCGAGGCGCTGCGGCGTAAGCTGGCGGATGCCGCGATCTCGGGCCTGGCTAGCGTTGTGCCCGAGGCGATCGTTGCAGCGTTCGATGCTGCGGAAACCGGCGATGACAGCCGCCTAGAGAGATTGGGCGCCTTGCTGGACGAGTTGGTGGAGCGGTCGGGCGCCATGCCCTACCCCTGGGTGGTATCGAGAATCGCCGCCGCTCGCGAGCTCAGTTGCGCTTCGTATCCTTTCCCGCCAACCGTATCTCGCGGGCACGCGCTGGACGCGCTGGCCGAGTGGCTGCCCACGTGGCTGGATCGGCTCTCGACGATCAATCTCTCGCGGCACGTTTGACGGCGCCGGCCGTTGCTAAGCTGAGAGATTCGATGCCGTCCGATTTCGTCGATGTCCGTAGTCTGCGGGTGAAGCCCATGGTGCCCGCCTACAACGGGCCGCACCCTGGTCCGGCGGGCAAGCGTCCGCAATGGCTGACTGCGCCGGCGGCAGTGGGCGACAACTACCGTTCGCTCAAGAAACTCGTCACCGATCTCGAGCTGCATACGGTCTGTGAGAGCGCAGCTTGCCCAAATTTGGGCGATTGTTGGAATCGCGGCACGGCGACGTTCATGATCCTTGGCAACGTCTGCACTAGGCGTTGCGGGTTCTGCGCGGTCCAGAAGGGCGCTCCGGGGCCGGCGGACTATGACGAGCCGCGCCGCGTTGCCGAAGCGGTCGGGGCAATGGGTCTCAGCTACGCCGTGATTACTAGCGTCAACCGCGACGACCGCAAAGATGGCGGAGCGGAGCTGTTTGCCTTGACGATCCAGGCGATTCGCGAACAAGCACCTGATTGCAAGGTCGAGGTACTGGTGCCGGACTTCCAAGGCTCGCACGTGGCCATGGACATCGTGCTTGAGGCGCGCCCCGACATACTGAACCACAACATCGAGACCGTGCCCAGGTTATACCGGCAGGCCCGAATCGGTTCGCGCTATGAGCGCTCTCTGGAAATGCTGCTCTACGCCAAGACGGCCGGCGGCGATATTCCGACTAAGTCGGGCATGATGTTGGGTCTGGGCGAGAGTGACGAAGAAGTCATCCAGGTGATGAGGGATCTGCACGCCCACCGCGTGGATATCTGCACCATCGGGCAGTATTTGCGGCCTTCGCGCGACCATTTGCCGATCTCGAAATACTACTCACCTGTCGAGTTCGCCCGCTTCAAGCAGGTCGGCGACGAGCTCGGTTTCGGGCATGTCGAGGCTGGTCCGCTCGTGCGCAGTTCGTACCATGCCGACGAGGCTGGCGAGAAAACCGCTGCACGATAGCCTGAGTGCGGTTACAATACGTCCTGTCATGAATCGTCGAGATCTCATCCGCTCAGCTGTCTTAGGCGCCGGAGCCGCGACCGTCGCGGGTGCTCAGGAACGTCACCACACGCAACTCACTACGATCGCTCCGGCCCAGGCCGCCGCGACCGCCGCAGAGCCCTGGACGCCGTCCATCCTGGACGAGCACCAGAATGCTACCGTGATTCAGCTCAGCGAATTGATCATCCCCACGACCGACACGCCGGGCGCCAAGGATGCCAAGGTCAACGAGTGGGTCGATCTTTACTTGAAAGATCTCGCTGAAGACAAAGGACACTCGTTCATCATGGGTCTGGGCTGGCTCGACGGTTATGCAAACCAGAAGCACGGCGAGCCCTTCGTGGGGTTGACCGAGCCGCAACAAGTTGCCATTTTGGAAGAGCTCGACGGGGCCACCGCGGATGAGCTGTTGCCCGGCAAGGCTTTCTTCGACGAAATCAAGCGTCTGACTGTCCAGGGCTATTACACATCACGGATCGGCATCGCCGAACTCAACAAAGACGGCGTGCCAAGCACCTACGCTTGCACCCACGACTCTCACGCTTAAGCGTTGGATCCCGTTTTCATCCTGGGCTGCGGCTACACCGGCCGCCGTGTCGCCCGCCTGCTGCTCGATCAAGGGGTCGCTGTCAGCGGCTCCGCTCGTTCGCTCGGCTCCTTGGCGGCGCTGCAAGAGCGCGGATTGCGCCCCATCACCTTCGATGCCTCTGACCCGAAAGGCCTTTCGCGACTGGAAGCGAGTCTTGAGCCAAGAACCCGGCTGCTCTACTCCATCCCCACTTTGAAAGGCGCCGAAGGACGCTGGGAACCAGCGCGTCAGATCCTCGAAGCCCTTGGACCCAAGTTGTCTCGCGTTGTCTATCTGTCGACGACCGGGGTCTACGGCTCGGCAACCTCAGTCAATGAGAATAGTCCGCCTAGGCCCGAGACAGAGCGCCAAAAATTGCGAGTCGAGGCAGAACAGGCGGTTCTGTCCGGCCCCTGGAAGTCGTTGATTCTGCGACCCGCCGCGATCTACGGCCCTGGTCGCGGCGTCCAGGCAGCGTTGCCGGAGGGAAAGTACAAACTGGCCGGGGACGGCTCGAACTTCGTCTCGCGCATCCACGTGGACGACCTAGCGGCGATCTCGGCGGCAGCGCTGCTGTCCGATCTGACAGGCGCTTATCCCGTCGCCGATGAGGAGCCTTGTTCCTCCCGCGAGATCGCCGAGTTCTGCGCTGAGCTGTTGCATCTAGGTCCCGTAGAATCAGTAGATTTGGACGATCTGAGCGAAACGCGCCGCAGCGACCGGCGGGTCGGAGGCCGGGCGATTCGCAAAATGCTGGGTCTGACGTTGCAGTATCCCTCGTATCGCCAAGGAATACCCGCCTCAATCAGTTGACACAGACCCATCCGATATTTCAGGATATTCTGAAATGTCGGATTTGACCGCCGCTCAGCGGATATTCATCTTGCACTGGGGCGAGATGGGCAGCCGCTGGGGCATCGGACGCACCGCCGCGCAGATTCAGGCGTTGCTCTATCTGTCTCCCGCGCCGATGCATGCCGCTGATATCGCCGAGGTTCTATCAGTCGCCCGCTCCAACGTCAGCATCAGCCTGAAGGAGCTCCAAATCTGGGGTTTGGTGAAGTTGTCGAGCGTTCTAGGCGACCGCAAAGATCATTTCGAGTCGCTCAAGGATCCATTGGACATCGCCCTGGCGGTGATGCGCGAGCGGCGCAGACGCGAGTTTGACCCGACGCTGAACATGTTGCGCATTGCCGTCCAGGAGTCTGAAACGCCCATTGACAGCGATGAGACTCGTGAGCGGCTGTCGAAGATGCTGAAATTCTTTGAAGAAGCGGCGACGCTCGACGATGCCCTGCAGCGGGCGCCGGTCGGCATTGCCAAACGCTTCATTCGCGGCAAGGGCCGCTGGAAGGACCTGCTAACGCCGTAATCGGGACCACGGTTGGTTGATATACTATTCTGTCTTTCGCCCTTGTCTCGAAAGGCCTCCCATCATGTTGGACATCAACCAGATACGGGAACTCCTACCCCACCGCTACCCGTTTCTTCTCGTCGATCGCGTCCTCGAGCTCGGCGCAGATCGGGCCGTCGGCTACAAGAACGTCTCGGCCAACGAGCCTTTCTTTGCCGGCCACTTCCCGGAATATCCGATCATGCCCGGCGTGCTGATCGCCGAGGCGCTGGCCCAGATGGGGGCCATTTTGATCATGAGCCGCCTGCCGAACCCCAAAGAGAAGCTGGTGCTGTTCGCGGCCATCGACAACTGTAAGTTCCGTCGCCCAGTCGTACCCGGAGATCAGTTGCGGCTGGAGGTGCAGTTCATCGTCGACAAACCCCGTGTGGCAAAGATGAACGGCCAGGCCTACGTCGATGACAAACTAGTAGCCGAAGGAACGATGATGTGCCAGATCGCCGACAGACCGAAGGCTGGCGCGTAGCGTTCCGATCCTGCTCGTGAAATACGGTCTCATCGCAGGCGGCGGCCGCTTTCCGCTGATGGTCGCCGAATCGGCGCGCGCCGAGGGCCACGAGTTGGTTGCGGTCGCCATACGCGAAGAAGCGCCGCCGGAAATCGAGCAGGCCGTGGCGAGCTGCCACTGGATTTCGCTGGGCGACCTGTCGAAGCTCATCAAAATCTTCCGTGAGGCGGGCGTGAGCGAAGCCGTAATGGCCGGCCGCGTCCAGCACAAGCAGATATTTTCGGCAATACGGCCCGACTGGCGACTGCTGAAGGTGTTGAACGCCCTGCGCCGCAAGAATACCGACTCGCTGATTGGGGCCGTCGCCGAGGTCTTGGAGAGCGAGGGAATCCGGCTGCTCGACTCGACGCTTTTCCTCAAGCCTTATTTGGCGACCGTTGGAGCGATGACCCGCCGCAAACCGGACTCGACCGAGGCCAAGGACATCGCTTACGGCCGCGAAGTCGCCGCCGCGCTCGCCGGTTTCGATATCGGCCAGAGCGTCGTGGTCTGCGAACAGGCCTGCATCGCAGTGGAGGCCATGGAGGGCACCGACGCCATCATCGAGCGCGCGGCAGGACTAGCGCGAGAGCGCAAGCTGACCGTGGTGAAGTGCGCCAAGCCGAACCAAGACATGCGCTTCGACGTGCCGGTGATCGGACCGACGACGATCGGCAAGATGCAGCGCGCCAATGCCACCGTGCTAGCCGTCGAAGCAGGCAGAACACTGCTACTCGACAAAGAAAAGCTGCTCGAGACGGCCAACCAGGCCAAGATCGCCGTGTGGGGCTTTGAGAGAGAAACCAATGGATAAGATTCGCACCGCGGTCGTCGGCGTCGGCGCCTTCGGCCAGAACCATGCCCGTGTGCTGGCGGGCCTGCCGGGAGCGGAGTTAGTGGCCGTCGTCGACGCCAACCAGGCACGGGCCCAGGAGATAGCCGGCAAGTACGGCTGCGAGGCGCTCAGCGACTACCGCCAGCTCATCGGTAAGGCCGACGCGGTCTGCGTCGCCGCCCCAACCGTGAGCCACGCCGAGGTGGGCGTGGCGCTGCTCGAAGCGGGCATCGACGTCCTTGTTGAAAAGCCCCTGGCGGCGAACCTTGAGGCTGCTGATCAACTGATCACTGCGGCCGCCAAGCACAACCGCATCCTCCAAGTCGGACACTTGGAGCGATTTAACCCGGCGGTCGAAGAAGCTATCAAAGCAGCCGTGCTGCCGTTGTTCTTCGAAGTGCATCGTCTAAGCACCTTCGCGCCGCGCAGTTTGGACATCGACGTCGTGCTCGATCTGATGATTCACGACCTGGATATCGTCCTCGCGATGGTCGACTCGCCGATCAACCGCATCGAGGCCGCCGGCGTGCCGATCCTCTCGCGCCAGCCAGATATCGCCAGCGTCCGTATCGTCTTCGAGAACGGATGCGTCGCCAATTTGACCGCCAGCCGGGTTTCGACCGAGAAGGTCCGGAAACTGCGCTTCTTCCAGCCGCGTCAATACGTTTCAGTGGACTACACGGCGCAGGACGGGGTGGTGATCGGCTTGGACAACAACAACATCCCGCAGTTCCGCAAGATCACCCCCGAGAAGGCCGAGCCCTTGGTGCGCCAAAGCCAAGCCTTCTTGCATTCGGTCGCCACTCGCGAGCAGCCGCGCGTATCCGGCGCACAAGTGCGAAAGACGCTCGAAACCGCGCTTAGAATAAGGGCGGAAATGGAGACCCACGCCGGCATCATTGAAAAGACGATCGCCGCGCACGGCAAGCCGTGAAGCGACCTTCGCCAGATCCGGAACTGCATCTGCTGCTGGAAGATTATCCGGCGGCGCGCGCAGGTTCGGCTCAGGCTGAGTCCGAGGAGACCTTCGAAAGTCCCGAACCGCATTTCCTACTCGAAGATTCGGAGACCCGCATTGGACGTTGGCTTGTCGAACGCCGGGACCAGCCCGACGCCGCGCCGGACGACACGCCGCTGCGGCTGCTGATCGAAGACTTTCAGCCGGCGCAACGCTTCCATGAGCGGAACTCCGATGGACAACACGTTCCGGATCTAGAGCCGGGTCCGGAACCGAATTTCCTCGTCGCTTGGGACGCCGACTCCTCGGGAAAGAAGCGGCTACTCAGCTCTCGCTCCGCCTCCGTCGTTCTGCACTTGGCGTTGATTCTGGTTGTTTTGTTCCAGCCCCGAACAAGCCGGGCGCCGGAGCCCACTGAGCCGGACCCCGGCAAGTACGCCAAAATCACCCTGACGGCGCCCAGCCCCGAGCAACTGGCGGAGATGCGTCCGCAGGCTCGCGGCGATGAGGGCGAAGCGCCCACACCCAGCCCTGCCGCCGCTCCCAATCCGGTTATCGCCCCGGAGGTGAGGCTTGAGCCAACGCCGGCGCCTCCGATGCAACCGCTCGTGAGCGAACCGGCGCCGCAGCCGCCCGAACTGCGCGCCGCGGTGCAGCCTCCGCCGCCAGCGATCGCTTCCGAGCCGGCCGCCGCGCGCACACCGACTCCGGGTGAGTTCCAACCGGGAACCCGCCTCGCTGAGAATCCGCAAGAGCCCACGACCCAGGCTCCCGAACAGGAAAAGCCCAAGTTGCAACTAGAGAACGCCCGGGCGGTGATGCCCGCTCCAGACGGCCCTCTGCAACTGGGCGAGATGAAGCTCACCCGCGGACGTGAGCAGATGGCGGCTGCGGCCATTTCGCAATTGTTCGAGCAGGGAGGCGACCACCAAGCGGTAGGGGACGGCGTCGGCGCCGCGGCGATCGGCGGCTACTCGGCACCGTCCAAGGGCAACATCGGCAGCGGACTGGAACTGCTGAGCGATCCAGAAGGCGTGGACTTCCGCCCCTATCTGTTGCAGATTCTCAACGCCGTGCGGCGTAACTGGTTCGCGGTGATCCCAGAAAGCGCGCGGATCGGGCTGGAGAAGGGGCGGGTCGCGTTGCAGTTCTCGATTTCACGCCAAGGGGAGGTGCCCAAGCTGGTGATTTCTTCCTCGTCCCGGTCGCAGCCGTTGGACCGCGCCTCGGTCGCCGGCGTGAGCGCCTCGCTGCCCTTCCCGCCGTTGCCGGCTGACTTCAAGGGCAATGAAATCCGCGTGCAGTTCGTCTTTCTCTACAACGTCAAGCCCTAGACCTGGGACAGCGCAAAGCGCTCAGGGCGCATGGCTTCGATGTCGATCTCGGTTTCGCCGTCCACGATGAGTTGCGCCAGCGCCAGGCCGCTACCCGGCGCCGTCATCACGCCCATCCGAAAATGGCCAGCGGAGACAAACACGTCGTCACGTCCAGGCACGCCGCCGATGACCGGCAACAGATCGCCGCAGTGCGGGCGGAAGCCGGTCCACGAACAAAGCGTCGGCTGGATGGATAGAGTAGGGAACCGTGCGGCGAGATCGGCGCGAATCTCGGCCAGGACGGCCTCATCCGGCGAGCGGTCAAAGGCGACCAGCTCCTCGGAACCGCCGCCGGCGATGTGGCCTGAGGGGAGCTGCCACCAGTAATACTTGGGGCCAATCACGGCGGTGCGGAGCGTGCCGGACAGCATCTCCGGGAGCGCCAGCAGCGTGCCTCGAACCGGACGAATCGGGGGCGTCCAGCCCAGCGCCTGGGTCACCAGCGGGGTCCAGGCGCCGCAGGCGACCACAACGCATTCGGTCTCGATGTTGCCGTCGGCGGTCACCACGGGTGGGCCCAGGCGCAATGCTTCTGTATGCGCGCAAACCTTGCCGCCAGCCTCGCGAATTCGGCGAATCCAACCTGCCGCCAGCTTGGCGGGATGCACTTGGCCGTCATCGGGGAACAGCAAGCCGCCAGGGAAATCGCCGCGCAGGCAGGGCTCCAGATCGCCCAATTCGGTCGGGTCTAGGATCTCCGCTTCGAAGCCGGCGCGCCGGGCTGCCGCGGCTCGTCCCTTGGCGATAGCGTGAGCCGTCTTGGTCTTCGATCAACTCCAGCAAGCCGCCGTAGGTGCGATCGAAGGCGAAGCGGTCTTCTAACTCGTCGTAGAGCGCGGCGCTCTCGGCCGAGCAGAGGTATGGCCGCAGCGGAGCCCTTGGCGACCGACTGGTGGGCGAACCACAAGCCGCCGGCGTTGGCGCCGCCGGCCTCGCCCAGGAGGTCTCCGCGATCGATGACGCAGACGTTCTCCACGCCCGCTTCCACTAGGTAATAGGCCGTCGCTAGGCCGATCGGGCCGGCGCCGACGACGACGATGTCGGCAGATGCCGGAGCCTCGTCGGAAGCCTCAAGAACAGCGCGATCGGCCTCGCCTAACGTCCTGAGCCAGATGGAATCACGCACAAGACCATCGTATCAAGGTGCTTGCGCACGCCGGATGCTTGCGCAGGCTACTCGATGGGGGTCAGCGCTCGGTCCAGCGCCTCGCAAAAAAAGTACTCGCCCCACATCACGCTTTCGCCAACCCCGAGACCTTTGTCGAGATGGTAGATGCCTTCCTTGAGGATGCCTTCCCACTCGGGCGTCGCCGAGGCGAGATAGGGCGGTTCGCAGAGCGTCGAGAGAATCCGGCGGGCGACTCCGTCATAAAGGGCGCCTTGGGCCGGGTGCGGGACGACCCGCGCCAAGCGGAATAGGCCGGCGGCAGTGATGGCCGCAGCTGAAGATTCGCGGAGGGGCTCGACATCGGGCGGGAAATCGTAGTCCATCAGCGGCACGCCGTCTTCGGGCGTATTGAGGATGTAGTAGTTGGCGCAGGCCCGCGCCGTCTCGAAGAATCTGGGATCCCTGGTCGCTTCGTAGACCGAAGTAAAGCCGTAGATCGCCCAGGCCAGGCCGCGCGACCAGCAGGAGTCGCCGCGGTAGCCTTGCTGCGTCGACTGGCGCAAGAACTCGCCGGTTTCGAGGTCGAAGATGCCTTCGTGCGCCGTGCTGCCGTCGCCACGGACGAGTCGCTTTTGGGTAGTGAGGCAGTGCTTGAGAGCGACCTCGAGCAGCGCCTGGTCGCCAGTTTTCTGCGCGGCATAGACGATGATGCCGACGTTGGCCATGATGTCGATGAAGATCGACTCGGGCCCCATGAACGAGCTGAGGTACTCGCCCTTCTCTTTGAAGCGCTTCGCCAGCGTTTGGCCAGCCTGAATGACGACGGCGTCCAGTTCGGGGTCGCCGCTCAGCTCATGCCAGCGGTGATAGGTGGAGAAGAAGATGAAGCCCAGGTCGTGGACGTCGCGATCGAACTTGCGCTCTTCGAGCGGCTTGCTGTAGCGTTCCGCCGCCTGAAACCAATAGGGATCGCGGGTGTGCTTGGCGAAGATCCACATCATGCCCGGCAGAAAGCCGTCGCACCAACGCGTCCAGGCCTCTTTACCGTGCCGCCAACGCCCGCCCTCCGAGTACATCGGGTAGTACCGAGGATCCTTCTCGATCAAGTTGCGGACTTGCCCCTGGGCGAACTCCAAGGCGCGTTCGGCCGCGGGACGCCACTCGTCGGAAGCGCAGATTTCCACCATAAGCAGGCCAGCGTATCATGCCCGCTCGGCAGTGGCGGGAACTTCCGCTAAGCTGTCATCCATGCAACTGGGATTCGTGAGCGCCATTCTGGCCGATCAGACCTTCGAACAAGTGATCGAATTTGCCGCCCGCTCAGGTTTTGACTGTGTGGAAGTCATGTGCTGGCCGCAAGGCAAAGCGGAGCGCCGCTACGCGGGCGTGACACACATTGACGCAGCGAATTTGAAGAAATCGGATGCCGCTTATATCAACGACTTGACCAAAGCGGCAGGAGTCTCGATCAGCAGCCTGGGCTACTACCCCAATGCGCTGTCGCCTGATCGGGATGAGGCCAAGACGGCAGTCGCTCATCTCAGAAAGGTCATTCGCGCCTCGGCTTTGCTGGGCGTCAACAAGGTCACCGCTTTCATCGGACGCGATTTCACGAAGTCGGTTGAGGACAACTGGCCGCGCTTCCTGAAAACTTGGACACCGTTGATTCAATACGCGGAAGACCGAAAGGTCTGGGTCGGCATCGAGAACTGTCCCATGCTTTTCAGCAGCGACGAATGGCCCTCGGGTAAGAATTTGGCCCACAGTCCGGCGATCTGGCGGCGCATGTTTGCTGACATTCCGAGCAGGTATTTCGGCCTTAACTACGACCCGTCCCACATGGTCTGGCAGCAGATGGATGAGATCGCGCCGATCACCGAGTTCGCCGACCGCATACGGCACGCGCATGCCAAGGACGTGCGCGTTGACTGGGATCGGCTGAACGATGTCGGCGTGCTGGCCTTGCCGCCCGAGTATCACACGCCGAAGTTGCCGGGCCTGGGCGACGTCAACTGGAGCGGTTTCTTCTCTGCGCTGACCGATGCGCGCTACAACGGCGCGGTATGCATCGAGGTCGAGGACCGTGTCTACGAGGGAACGCTGCAAGCTCGCCACGAGTCGCTGCGCCAAAGCGCGCGTTATCTGTCGCAGTTCATGCCGTTCGCGAGACTGGGCCGATGAACTATGACGCGTTCTTTTCTGAAGACGCCGGTGTGATGCCTTCGTCGATCATCCGTCAACTCACTGGATTGGTAAATCGCCCGGACGTCATCTCGTTTGCGGCGGGCTCTCCCAATGCCGAGACTTGGAAGGTCCGCGCTTTCTACCGCGGCAAGCGCGACATCATGCTCTCGGTACTCGAAAAGCGCTTCGGCGACATCGCGGAGTGGAGTCATCCCGGCGGCGGATTGTTCCTCTGGGTCGAGCTGCTGCGGCAGATCGATACCCTGCCGCTGCTTCGGGAAGTGGTCGAATCCGAGAAGATCGCCTTCATCCCCGGCCAGCCGTTTTTCGTCGACGGTTCGGGGTCCAATACCTTGCGGCTTTCGTTTTCGAACGTATCAGACGAAAATACAGATAAGGGACTGGAGCGGCTGGAAAGAGTCGTCCGTGCGCGCATGAGCGACGCGTCGTAAGGCCAGGCCCAAGCACCACATGTCGCAACGCCAGGAGTTGGAGGCCGCATTTCGCGGAGCAGTGGAAGGGGAAGTCCGCTTCGACGCGTACTCCCGCGTGCTCTATTCGACCGATGCCAGCGCTTGGCAGATCGAGCCGATAGGGGCCGTGATACCTCGCCACAAGGGCGACGTGGTCGAGTCGGTGCGCATCGCCGCCAAGCACCGCATCCCCATCTTGCCGCGCGGCGGCGCCACGAGCCTTTCGGGTCAGACGGTCGGCGAAGCGGTTCACATCGACTTCTCGAAGTACATGAACCAGATCCTCGAGACGAATGTCGAGGAGCAATGGGTTCGCGTTGAGCCGGGCGTCGTGCAGGATCAACTTGGACGCCACTTGCGGCCGCTTGGCTTCCAGTTCGGCCCGGCCACTTCGTCCGCTAGCCGCGCCACGCTAGGCGGCATGGTAGGCAATAACTCCGCCGGTTCGCACTCGATCCTCTACGGCAAGACCATCGATCACGTCATCGAACTCAAAGTCGTGCTTTCGGACGGCTCCGAGGCTTGGTTCAAGCCGGTTGAGAACGGCTCGCTCGAAAGCCTGATGCGCGGCGACTCGTTCGAGGCCAAGCTCTATCGCGAATCTTTGGCGCTTGGCGAAAAGTATCGCGAGCTAACGCTGGAAAAATTTCCGCAGATTCTGCGTCGCGTCAGCGGCTACAACCTCGATGAGCTGATCCGCAGCAACGGGCACTACGGCGCCGGCTACTCGGCCAAGCCGGGTCCGCTGAACTTGGCGCGGGTGGTGATCGGCAGCGAAGGCACGATGGGCGTGATCGTCGAGGCTAAGCTGCGCATCGTTCCCGCGCCGCGGCACAAGGCGATCCTGGTCACGCACTTCAAGTCGCTGTTCGACGCCGTCGACTCGACCGATGAGATCGTCGCCACCAGCCCGGCGGCCTGCGAATTGATCGACGGCTTCATCCTGTCGAAAGCCCGTAAGCTCGACGAGTTCAAAGACCGCATCGCCTTCATCGACTCCGAGGCGCAAGCCTTGATGGTCACCGAGTATTACGGCGAGAGCGATGCTGAGGTCGCCGACAAGGTTCACAAGCTGCGCCTGCTGCTCGAAAGCAAAGGCCAAGGCTACGGACATCTCGAAGTCACCGACGCCAAGCAGCAGTTGGGCATCTGGCAAACGCGTAAAGAATCACTGGGCATCATGATGAGCGTCCGCGGCGACCACAAGCCTGTGGCCTTTGTGGAAGATCCCGCCGTGCCGCTAAAAGAGCTGCCCGCCTTCCTGCGCGAATTCTCCGGCGTGCTCGACAAGCACAACGCCCAGGGCGGCTACTACGGCCACGCCTCGGTCGGTTGCCTGCATATCCGGCCGATGATCAACCTGAAGGACCCGGCAGAGGTGACCAAGATGGCCACTATCGCCGACGAAGTCTTCGAGCTGGTCATGCAGCACGGCGGCTCCATGAGCGGCGAGCACGGCGACGGCCTGGCGCGTTCGAAGTACAACCGCTGGCTGTTCGGCGACGACATTTACAAGGGATTCTTGGAGCTGAAGAAACTCTGGGACCCAGACAACATCCTCAATCCCGGCAAGGTCGTCAATGCGCCGGAGCTGACCGAGGATCTGCGCTACGGCGGCTCCTACCAAACCGTCCAGATCAAGACGCACCTCGACTTCTCACGCGAGGGCGGCTTCGCCCGCGCTGTCGAGATGTGCAATGGTGCTGGTGTTTGCCGCAAACGCATGGTCGGCACGATGTGCCCGTCGTATCACGCGACGATGGACGAAGAACACTCGACGCGCGGCCGGGCGAACCTGCTGCGCGCCGCGCTATCGGGCAAGCTGCCGCACGAAGAGTTCACCTCCGAGCGCATGTACAAGGCGCTCGACCTGTGTCTTGAATGCAAGGGCTGCAAACGCGAGTGTCCCTCGAATGTTGACCTGGCGAAGATCAAGTACGAGTTCCTGGCGCACTACTACGAAAAGCACGGCACGCCAATACGAGCCAAGTTCTTCGGCGCGGCGGAGACCATCAACAAGTGGGGCTCGCGCTTTGCCGGGTTGGCCAACTGGTCGCTGAAGCTTGGTCCGGTCAAAGCGCTAAACCAAGCCCTGCTCGGCATCGATGCCCGCCGCGACCTGCCGCCGTTCGCGCCACAGTCGCTTGGCAGTTGGTTCGCCAAGCGCAGCAGCCAAGGCGGCGCTAAGGGCCAAGTCGCGCTCTTCAACGACTGCTTCACCAACTACAACTACCCCGAGGTGGGCCGCGCCGCCGTCGAACTGCTCGAAACGGCCGGCTACGAGGTCTTGCTGGCCGAAAAAGTTTGTTGCGGACGGCCGATGATCTCGAAAGGCTTGCTGGAGGACGCCCGCGGACAAGCCGAGCAGAACGTCCAACTGCTGTCGCGTTACGCCAACAACAACATTCCGGTCCTCGGCGTCGAGCCTAGCTGCCTGCTGACCCTGCGCGACGAATATCTCGATCTCGTAAAAGGCGATGCCGCACAACGCGTCGCCGGCAACGCCTTCATGGTCGATGAGTTCCTCGTCGAGCAGAACCGAAAAGGCAAGCTCGATTTGAAATTGAAGCCGATGAAGGGCGTCCTGCTCCACGGCCACTGCCACCAAAAAGCGCACATCGGCACGGCCCCGACGCTGGAGGCTTTGCGGCTGATTCCCGATTGTCAGGTAGACGAAGTGAATTCCGGCTGTTGCGGCATGGCCGGATCGTTTGGCTTTGAGAAGGAGCACTACGACGTCTCCGAGAAAATCGGCAGCGAGCGCTTGTTCCCGGCCGTCGAGGCGGCAGACAGCGAAACGGAGATCGCCGTGACGGGCGTCTCTTGCCGCCAACAGATCTCACACTTCACCAAGCGCCAGCCGCGGCACGTGATCGAGATCCTGCGAGACGCAGCACGATAAAGGACGGGATGTTCCGAAGCCGGTCTGAGCGGCGCGGAACTACCGGTGTATGAAACCGCAACCTCTTACTTTTTCCAGCGGCATGCTGGCTCTGGGGGTCTCGATCCTGTGGGGCGGCAATGTGGTTGCGATCAAGCTCGGCTTGGGTACGCTGCCGCCCTTCTGGAGCGCGTTCTGGCGCTTCGTGGTGGGCGCCGTAACCGTTCTCGCGTGGGCTTGGTTTAAGCGGGCGGAGTTACTGCCCGAGCGCGGAGAGTGGCGTTCCGCCGCACTGCTGGGATCTTTGTTCGCCGCACAGATCAGTTGCCTCAACTTGGGAATCGGGATGACCTCGCCGGCCTACGGCGTCGTGTTGCTGAACTCGCACCCGGTTTTCACCAACCTGTTCGGCCATTTCTTTGACAGTGAAGACAAGCTGAATCTTCGTCGGCTGGCCGGGCTCGCCCTGGCCGTGATAGGCATGAGCTATGTGGCCGCCGGCAAGCCTGATGCCCAGTTGGCCCCAAATCCGATCGCCGGCAACTTGATTCTCATCTTATCGGCGTCCCTGCTGGCCATCCGCGCACTCTATACGCGGCGCCTGGTGCAGAAGGTCAATACCTTCAAGCCGGTCGTCTGGCAGATGTCCTTCGCCCTGCCGATCTTCCTCGGTTTTGCGTGGTTGCTGGAACCGCCGCTGCTGAAACCCCTCACTTGGCCGCCGATGGCCGCGATTTTTTACCAAGGCGCGATCATCGGCGGCTTCTGCTTCGTCACCTGGACTCAACTACTGCAAAAGCACGCGGCCGGCGTCTTGTCGATGTTTGCCTTCCTGGTGCCGTTCTTTGGCGTGTTCTTGAGCGCTTATATGTTCAACGAGACAATCAACCCCGATCTGCTCGTCGGAGCCAGCTTGGTGACGGCAGGCATCGTCATTGTGACCCGCTTTAGCGGCCGGTAGTCTCGCCAGGACGGGTTCGGCCCGTTATACTCTCAGTCGTGCGGCTTGGGCTTTTCGCAACCATCGGCCTCCTTTCGGCCTTCTCTCTTGCGGCGGCGGATTTCGGCTCTCAGATTGAGCCCATCTTCCACGAGCGCTGTTACACGTGTCACGGTCCATCGCAGCAAATGAGCGGCCTGCGCCTGGACCGTCGCGAGGATGCACTCAAGGGCGGCTATTCGGGTGCTGTGGTGATCCCCGGAGACGCTGAGGCAAGCGAGCTGCTGGCCCGGGTCCGCAGCGACCAGGACGGCTTCCGCATGCCCCCCGTCGGCGCACGCCTGACTTCTGCCCAGACCGACGCCATCGCTGAATGGATTAACGCTGGCGCCGATTGGCCCGAGCTGAAGGAAACCTCCAGCGCAAAGACGGCGGCAACCTCGCACTGGTCCTTCCAGCCCATCTCGAAGGCCGAGCCGCCCGCCGTCAAGCAACAAGCCTGGGTCCACAACCCTGTCGACCGCTTCGTGCTGGCCAAGCTGGAAGCCGAAGGCGTCACGCCGGCCCCTGAGGCCGACCGCCGCACGCTGGCCCGCCGAGCGGCCTTCGATCTCACCGGCCTGCCGCTGTCTCCCGAAGAAATGGCCGAGTTCGTCAACGACCAGCGGCCCGACGCCTACGAACGGCTAGTCGACCGGCTAATGAGTTCGCCGCACTACGGCGAGCGCCAAGCGATCCCCTGGCTCGACGCCGCGCGCTATGCCGACTCGGACGGCTACGAGCGCGACCCGCTGCGCCCCCATGCCTGGCGCTGGCGTGACTGGGTCATCAACGCGCTCAACGCCGATAAGCCTTTCGATCGCTTCACCGTTGAGCAACTAGCGGGTGACTTGCTGCCCAACGCAACGGTCGAGCAGAAGGTCGCCACCGGCTTCCTGCGCAACGGCATCAAGAACCGCGAAGCGGGAACTCAGAATGAAGAAAAGCGCTTCGAAGAGACCATCGACCGCGCCAGCACGGTCGGCACGGTTTGGCTCGGGCTGACGGTTGGCTGCGCGCAGTGCCACGACCACAAGTACGACCCGATCTCGCAGAAAGAGTTCTACGAGTTCTTCGCCAACTTCAACAACGCGGTCGAGACCGACATCAACGCTCCGCTGCCGGTCCAACAAGACTTCTTCGCCCAGGCCTATCCGGTCTATAGACAGCGCCGGGCTGAGATCTGGCGGCGCTATGGCACGGGGAAACTCTTCGATGAGTGGCGCGCCATGATCCTCAAAACCATGGACGAGCCCGGCATCAACACCGACTGGGACGAAGAGGTGACCGAATGGCGCGCGGCCAACGACCGCGCCGACTGGCTGATGCGTTCGGACGAGTCGGCCCTCACCGACATCGACATCGACCGCCGTCAGGACTGGTTCCTGCGGGCTATCGGGCCCGTATTCAAGAAGGACGAAGACATCCAAGCGCTGCTGAAAAAAGTCCAAGAAGAGCTGGCCGCGCTCCAAGCGGATGTCCTGCCTGACCGCACCATGGCCTACACCATCAAGGAGCAGCGTGAGAAGCAGACAGCCCACATCGCCCTGCGCGGCGACTGGAAGGCCCCCGGTCTTGCAGTGCAGCCCGGCACGCCGGCGATTCTCAATCCGCTCGAAGCTGACGCCAAGCCTGCCCGGCTGGCCCTGGCCGAGTGGATCGTCGATCCCAAGAATCCGCTAACAGCCCGCGTCGCCGTCAATCGCGTCTGGCAGCAGTTGTTTGGCCGCGGACTGGTCGAGACCGCTAACGACTTCGGCACGCAAGGCAAAGAGCCCACGCACCCCGAACTGCTGGACTGGCTCGCCGCAACCTTCGTCGACGACGGCTGGAGCCAAAAGAAGCTCGTGCGGCGGATCGTGACCTCGGCGACGTATCGCCAATCGTCCGCTGCCCGGCCCGAACTCGCAGAGCGCGACCCCGGCAACAGCTGGTTAGCTCGGCAGAACCGGCTGCGGCTGCCGGCGGAACTGGTTCGCGACAACGCCTTGGCCGTCAGCGGCCTGCTGTTTGGCCGCATCGGCGGCCCCAGCATCCACCCGCCGCAGCCTGAAGGCGTCGGCGATCTGAGTTATTCGAAGAAGGACTGGCCCGAGGACAAAGGTCCGGAACGCTACCGGCGCGGCATGTACATCTTCTTCCGCCGCACCTCGCCATACCCGATGCTGGTCAATTTCGATGCGCCGGACACGCTAACGACCAACGTGCAGCGCGAGCGCACCGATACGCCGTTGCAGGCCCTGAACCTGCTTAATGACCCGGTCTTCATCGAAGCGGCACAGGCCTTGGCGCTGCGCGCCTGTCAGGACAGTCCGGACTCCGACGAGCGCGTCGGCAAGATGTTTGAACTCACCCTGGGCCGGCTCCCGACCGCGACCGAGTCCGAACGTATCAGCCGCTTCCAGGCGACCGAGCGTTCGCGCCTCGCCGAAGCCGAAGATGCGGCGGCCAAGACCGCGCCCTTCGTTCCGCCAGGCATGACCCGGGCCGATTTGGCTGCCTGGACCAGCGTCGCCCGCGGGATGCTGAACCTGGACGAGTTCGTGACGCGAGAATAGGAAGAGCGAGCGATGAATTTCAAAGACATCCTGCGGCGGTCGCCGCAAGCCAATCGGCGAGATTTCCTGCGCACCGCAGCCAACGGCATCGGCGCCTGGGCGCTGAGCGACCTGCTCACTGCTGACGGTTTCGCCGCCGGCGGCCATGTGATCGCCCCGCACTTTGCGCCCACGGCGAAGAGCGTCATCTACCTGTTCATGGAGGGCGGCCCCAGCCAATATGAACTGTTTGACCCCAAGCCGGGGTTGCAGAAGTACGACGGCATGTCCTTGCCGCCGGAGATGACCCGAGACATGAAGCTGGCTTTCATCAAGCCCACCGCGAAGGTCATGGCCAGCCATTTCAAGTTTTCCCCGCAAGGCCAGTCGGGAATGGAACTGTCCGAGCTGGCCCCACACTTGGGAGAGGTGGCCGACGACCTGTGCCTGATCCGGTCGATGCATACCGATGCCTTCAACCACCATCCGGGCCAGTTGCTGCTGTTCACCGGCAGCATCATCCCCGGACGCCCGACGATGGGCGCCTGGGCGCTCTACGGCCTGGGTTCGGAATCGGAAAACCTGCCTGGTTTCGTCGTCCTGACCTCGGGCAAAGGGACTTCCGGCGGGACGTCCAACTTCTCCTCTGGTTTCATGCCCTCGCTCTACCAGGGCACGCCCTTCCGCAGCAAAGGCGATCCCATTCTCTATCTGACGAACCCGGACGGCATCGACCGGGCCGCCCAACGGCAGACCATCGATTTTGTCGGCGACATGAACCGCCTGCATGAGGAGCAAGTGGGCGACAGCGAGATCGATTCGCGCATCGCCGCCTACGAGCTGGCCTTCCGTATGCAGATGGAAGCGCCCGACCTGATGGACTTCTCCGACGAGTCGCCCGAGACGCTCGAGATGTACGGCATTGAGAGCGAGAACGAGCATCGCCGCCAATACGCAACCAATTGCCTGTTGGCCCGGCGAATGGTCGAGCGCGGCGTGCGCTTCGTGCTGATGATGGACGCCTCCTGGGACGACCACACCTACCTGAACGACCGTTTACCCAAGCGCATGGAAGAGACCGACCAGCCCACCGCAGCGCTGATCAAAGACCTCAAGCGCCTCGGTCTTTTGGACGATACCTTGGTCGTCTGGGGCGGCGAATTCGGGCGGACGCCGATGGTCGAGATCCGCAAACCGGAGGAGGCCGCCAATGCCGGACGAGACCACCATCCGGCCGCCTTCTCGATGTGGATGGCCGGCGGGGGGGTCAAGGGCGGCTACGTACACGGCGAGACGGACGAGCTTTGCCTGACGGTAGCCAAGGACCCGGTCCACGTGCATGACTTGCAGGCGACCATGCTGAACTGCCTCGGATTCGACCATGAGCGGCTCACCTACCCTTTCATGGGACGGAACTTCCGGCTCACCGATGTTCATGGGAAAGTAATTCACGACCTGCTTAGTTAGGCGCAAAGCGCCGATTGGTGAGCGAGCGCACTGCCTCCAGGAAGAGGTTTGCTATCCTGCTAGCCTGCGTAGGTTGTAGGCAACGCCCGGAGGTTTTTTTGGACGACCCGACTCTCAAGCTAACTGATTCCCGCACTGGTAAGTCGTTCGATATTCCGATACGCAACAGTACGGTGCGGGCCATGGACCTGCGTCAGATCAAGGAAGATCCTGAAGAATTCGGGATGATGACCTACGACCCGGGCTATACCAACACCGCTTCGTGCACCAGCCGCATCACCTACATCGACGGCGACAAGGGTATCTTGCGCTACCGCGGCTATCCGATCGAGAAGCTGGCCGGGAACTGTACCTACACGGAAGTCTGCTACCTGCTGCTGTACGGCGAATTGCCGACGCAGTCGGAACTCAACAACTGGGACACCGAGATCAAGCGCCACACGATGGTGCACGAGAACGTGAAGAAATTCATGGACGGGTTTCTCTACGACGCCCACCCCATGGGTATGCTCGTCTCGACCGTCGCCGCGCTCTCGACCCTTTACCGCGACGCTAAGAACATCCAAAGCCGTACGAACCGGCGATTGCAGCAGCTTCGGCTGATCAGCAAGATGCCCACCATCGCGGCCTACGCCTACCGCCACAGTCTGGGTCTGCCTTACGTTTACCCCGACCCGGACCTTTCCTACACCGAAAACTTCATGAACATGCTCTGGCGCCGGGCCGAGCCGAAGTTCCAGGCGAATCCGGTGCTGGCCAAGGCGCTGGACGTGCTATTCATCCTGCACGCCGACCACGAGCAGAATTGCTCTACGTCAACAATGCGGACGATTACCAGCTCCAACGCCGATCCCTACATCGGTGTCTCCGGCGCGGCTGGCGCCTTGTACGGCCCCTTGCACGGCGGAGCGAACGAAGCGGTTCTCAGCATGCTCGATGAGATCGGCTCGATGGAAAAGATCCCGAACTTCATCAAAGAAGTGAAGGAAGGCGAGCGCCGGCTAATGGGCTTTGGCCACCGCGTCTACAAGAACTTCGATCCACGCGCTCAGATCATCAAGAAAATCGCCGATGACGTTTTTGAAGTCACCGGCAAGAACCCCAAAATCGAATTGGCCCGCGAACTGGAACGCATCGCCCTCGAGGACGACTACTTCATCAAGCGGCGTCTCTACCCGAACGTCGACTTCTACTCGGGCATCATCTACGAAGCGATGGGCTTCAGCCCGGAGATGTTCACAGTCCTGTTCGCTATCGGACGCACCGTCGGCTGGCTGGCTCACTGGGAAGAGTTGATGGAAGACCCCGAACGGCGTATCGCCCGCCCGCGGCAGCTCTATTTGGGCTCCCCGGAGAGGGAATTCGTCGAAATCGACGCTCGGCTCGGCAAGATGCAGAGCGAGCGCCCCTAACCGCATCGGAAAGCGCAAAAAGCCGCGCCCAAAAGCGCGGCTGTTGCGGTACTACATAGCGGACCGAAAGGTCCGCTAGAGTGCTTTCTGCAGGGCTTCGCCTAGCGTGCCCACTGTTTCCTGTTTGCCGTTTCCGGCCGGCTGTCCAGCTGCTTCGTCGCGGCGACGTCTCGGGCGACGATTGGGGCTTGTCGCACGGGTTTTCTCGCCCTTGGGGTGCGCAGCCTTAGCCCGCAACAGCTTGCCATCAATAGGAGCGCGATTGAACCGACGAATAATCGATTCCATCTCCTCCTCGTTAGGAGCTTCGATAAAGGCGTAGCCTTTCGATTCCTGTGTTTCGAAGTCACGGATCACACGGATGGCGTCCGCAACGAGATCGCTCGAGTCCAGCCAAGAGCGGATGTCGTCCGCCGTGGCCCACTCGGGTAAGTTGCCGAAGTAAATGTTGTAGCCCATTCGAAGAGAAGAGCTCGTCCTTAACTACTTAGTAGATTTTGCTTCAACCTGCGGAACGCAAGAGCCCTTGGTCAATACACACGAGTCTTGCGTCACAAAAAGAGGGGAAGCAGCTTTAGATTAGCACACTCCCCACAACTTCCGATCCAAAACTTACCAACGGCGCCGTGTCAGCGGGCCGCCTGGCGCCGTACTTCTTTCCGGATTCTCTGTTTGAATACAGCCAGCGACTCATCCGGCGCTGTGGCCGCCCGATAGCGCCCCGCTTTGCTGGGGGCGGTCAATTGGATGTCGCCCAGGTCATTGCGAACCCGCCTTTGCCCCGGCTCGCCCTCCACCACAAAGCGTCCCTGCCCCCAACCGCAAGTTCGCAAACCGCCCGGGGTTCGCGAGGCGAAAACGACGACTTCTTCGCCGACCTGATAGTGAGGCGCTCCGATGATCTCCATCCGCACGCCGTCCAGTTCCCCGCCGGGCTCCTGGATTTCCACCGTCAGCCCTGGAGACCCCTTCAGCGCCTCGTCCATAACGATCTCGTAATGCGTCCAGATGTTCTCGCGGTCTGTGTCCCAGGCGACTCGGATCGACGCCACGCGCCCATGCGCCACTACTTCCGATTGGCCGACCAACTCCTCGAAACTCAGCCGCGGCACCAAAGTTCCGTAGACTGGGGAGAAGGCGACAAACGCCAACGCCAAAAGCAGGATTTTCGAAGCGACGCGCATCGGAAGGAACTCTCGCTCAGGCTAGCAAACCGCTTCCGCTCATGATCCGCGATCTAGCCCGGCTGTTGCGTTGTTACCGCGAGTACGCTCGTATTGGTTTCGTCAATATCTTGGCCTTTCGGCTGCGCTATTACACCGGCGTCGCGACCTACCTGATCAACGTCTCGGTCTACTACTTCATTTGGAAGGCGCTCTACGCGGCAGGCGGCGAACCCGCCTCCGGCTTCAACCTCGGCGAAATGATCACCTACGTCGCCGTCGGCTGGATGATCCGCTCGATCTACTTCAACAACGTCGACCAGAACGTGGCTACCGACGTGCAAAACGGCGACATCGTCATGGCCATGCTGCGGCCCGCCAGCGCCCAGACCATGTACCTGGGGCAGGCTTTCGGCGAGGCCGCCTTCCGCGTCCTACTGCTGACCGGACCAACCGCCGTCGCCGTGATTCTGATCTTCCCTGTCCAGGCCCCAGCCAGCACTTTGCACGCCGCCGCATTTGTGCTTGCCTTGCTCGGCAGTGTGGTGCTGGTTGGGGCGCTCAACTTCATCGTCGGCGGGCTGGCCATTCGTATGAAGTCGATCCTCGGCCTGCTGCGGGCCAAGTTCTACGTGCAAGAGCTGCTCTCCGGCTTGCTTGTGCCGATCACCATGTTCCCGCCCGCCGTCGCGGCGGCGATGGCCTGGCTGCCCTTCGAGCACATCGCTTACACGCCGCTGCGCATTTACCTGGGAAAACTCAACGGCGTGCCGCTAGCCGAAGCCCTAGCCCTGCAGTGGCTCTGGGCCGCTGGCCTGCTCGCCTTTGGCTCCTGGTTCTGGAACCGTATGGCCCGCAAGCTCACCATCCAAGGCGGCTAACGGGCCTATTGGGCGATCCAGCCGCCGTCGATTACGATGTCGGTGCCGGTGATGAAGCCGGCATCGTCGGAACACAGGTACGCAGCCAGCGTGCCGATCTCTTTGACCTTGCCCCAGCGCCCCAGCGGAATCCGCTCCAAGAACATCTTGTTCTTTTCGGGGTCCTCAATCAGCGGCTTGTTCATCTCCGTGGCGAACGGCCCCGGGCTGATACCGTTCACCGTCACCCCATGCGGCGCCAACTCCAGCGCCAACGCCTTGGTAAAGCCCAACAAGCCTGCCTTGGTCGTCGAATAGCCCGTGCGGTTCGGCAGCGAGATGTGGGTCATGATCGAGGTCATGTTGATGATCCGGCCCCACTTTTTCGCTTTCATACCGGGAACGAATGCCCGCGAGCAGAGGAAAGGGCCAGTCAAGTTGACGCCAAGAATCTCGTTCCACTCGGCGAGCGTGAAATCTTCGATGGACTTGCGATTGTTGATGCCCGCGTTGTTGATGAGGATGTCGCAGACGCCCAGCCGGTCTTTCACTTGCGAAGCCGCTTCGGCCACGGCCCCTTCGTCGTGAACGTCGGCGACGATCGCTTCCGCCGTCCCACCCTTTTCGCGGATGCCAGCGACCACCTTATCGAGCAACTCGGCGTTTCGGGCCACTAGGGCTACGGCCGCGCCGCCTGCCGCCAGGGTCTCGGCCATCTGCCGGCCCAGTCCCTTGCTGGCTCCGGTAACTACGGCAATATGACCTTCGAGAGCTTTACTCAAAACAACATCCTCCTCAGACAAGGAGTCCAGGATAGCAAGCGCCCGCTTAACGTCCGGGGCTACCGCAGATAACCCAAGCCTCTTAAGATGCCTTCTTGTTCCGGGTCAAAGCTCGTTCGCGTTTTCGCTTCGATCCCTCGGTCGATCGCTCGCTGCGCCTCGGTATAGCCTCGCGGCGCCCGCCCTTTCCTCATCTTCCTGCGCATCCACTTCTCCTTCCTCGGTGAAGTGTTGCATCGACCGCTTGAGACCACCGGACTTATAGGAACCTACTCGGCGAAGGCCGGGAGATACTGAAAGCCGGTGAACCATGCAAGCGAACCACGACATGAAAGCGGCGCTGACGAGCTATTTTGCAAGGCTGGAGCCTGGCTCGCGAATCGAGCGGCTGTCCCACCTAGATGAACCGAATGGGGCGGATGCTGCTGAAAAAGCGTTCGGCTATGGCAAGCCGATTCGAGTGGAATTGAGGACCGACGCCGGAGAGCAGCGACGATTCGTTTTTCACGTCGCTCAGCCCAACGCCTTCGGTCATGACCGACGAGCGGATCGCGCCGCTGATGCGATTCTGGCCTTCGATACGTTTGGGCTGATCCCCAACCACGCCGCAGCCATAGATTTCGGTGCCCTACGCAGCGGCGAACTCGTATCTCTGGGAGCCGCCGGCGAGTTCTTCATGATCACCGAATACGCCGATGGGGAGCCGTACGCGCATAGCCTGGCGGAGATTGGTTCAAGAGGAGGTCTGCGAGAAGAAGACCTTCAGCGCTGCGACGCACTGGCCGACTATCTCTCAAGTCTCCATTCCCAGAAGATCGATGATCCCGATGCCTACCGCCGTTCGATTCGAGATCTCGTCGGCCATGGCGAAGGGATCTTCGGGCTAGTCGATAATTTCCCCTGTGATGTCGCTGGGGCGCCAAAGGGGCGCATCGATCTGCTCGAACGAGATTGCGTTGAGTGGCGCCGACGCCTTCGCGGCTGTGCGGCGCGGCTATCGCGCACTCACGGCGATTTTCATCCGTTCAATATTCTCTTTCGCGCCGACCGGACGCCGATTTTGCTCGACGCCAGCCGGGGGTGTCAGGGGGATCCCGCAGACGACGCGACCTGCCTTTCGGTCAACTACCTGTTCTTCGGGTTGGAATACGGCGCCCCTTCCGCCTTCCGGGTCTTGTGGGATCGCTTCTGGGATCGTTACCTCACCAACAGCGGCGATCATGATGTTTTGTCGGCCGCTCCGCCATTCCTCGCTTGGCGGATACTCGTACTGTCGAATCCGGTGTGGTATCCCAACGCATCCGCGGCAACCCGCGAAGCCCTCTTGGGCCTAGCCGAGCAATCCTTAGAGTCGGGAGCGCTTGATCCCAACGCCGCGTCGGACCTGCTGAAATGAGCGGCATCGTCGTCTGGTTCACCGGTCTTCCTTCGTCGGGCAAGACTACCTTGGCGCGAGAGACTTTGGCGGTTCTGTGCGCTGCCGGCGAGTCCTGTTGCCTGTTAGACGGCGACGAAGTCCGTGCGTGCCTTCACCCTCCGCTCAGCTATGACGCCGAGTCGAGAGGGAACTTCTACCAGACGTTGGGGGCACTTGCCGCCATGCTGTCTCGCCAAGGTCTCACGGTGCTGGTGTCCGCGACTGCCCACCGCCGAAGGGACCGGGAAGCCGCGCGCAGGCTTGCACACAACCGGTTTCTTGAGGTCTTCGTCGACACGCCGCTTGACGAATGTGTAAGAAGGGATTCCAAGGGCCTCTACAAGAGAGCCCAAGACGGCGAGATCGCCGGTTTTCCGGGCATCCATGAGGACTACGAGCCTCCCGGTAGCGATGCCGTGCGCGTTTCATCCGGCACCCCCTCTTCCGAAGCACGTCGACTCGTGAAAACGATCCAAGCCCGACGCGCCTGAAGCAGATTCGGCATGCCTACGGGGCCAGACGGCCAAAACGGCCCGTTTCAAGGGGTTGATTCCTATCTGCGGACTTGTAACTCGACTGGTGCGGTCAGACGACGGGTTTGGAACAAGCAGCGGTCGACGGCAGAGTGAAAAGTGGGACCTCGGAGGCCGGGTCCATCGGGGCCCGCTACCCAATCGACAAATTCAGCAGCGAGAAGAATGAGAAGGTTACTCGATACGAAGCGCCTCAGCGGGCTCGATGTGGGCAGCGCGCAGAGCCGGCGCCAATGTTGCGATCAGCGCAATCGCAAGCAGCAGCAGCGGCACGGCAAGGAAAGTGAGCGGGTCGATGGTCTGCATTCCGAACAGGTAGCCGGCAAAGAGGCGGCTGAGGCCGGCCGCTGCCGCCAGCCCGGCGATGACTCCGATCCCGGCCAACCATAGGCCCTGCTTCAGCACAACCGCGAGAACGGCGCGGGCATCGGCACCGAGTGCCATGCGGATGCCGATCTCTCGAGTTCGCCGTCGCACCGAATAGCTGATCACGCCGTAAAGGCCGATAGAGGCGAGGGTCAGTCCCACAACGCCAAACACGCCCAGCAGGAAGGCGCTGACGCGAGGGATCAGCAGCGCCTGGTTGATGTGCTGCCGCATCGTCTCGGCATTGTAAACGGCTAGATTGGGGTCGAGTTCGTGAATCTGGTCCGTCACCGGCTCGGTCAGCAGCGCCGCGTCTCCCTGGGTCTTGACCAGAATATTGAGGCCGAATAGGGTGAGGCTGTTATCGGGATCGCGTTCGAGGAACTGGTAGAGGCAGGAGCGCTGCTCTTCTTCCAGACTCCTGGCCTTGGTGTTGCCCACCACGCCGACAATCTCATAGGTTCCTTGCCTGTTGGCGATCCGCCGGCCGAGCGGGTCCTGGTCGCCGAAGAGCTCTTCGGCCATGCCCTGACTGATGATCGCCGAGTCTTGACCGAGGTCGATCGTCCTGTCAAACTCCCGGCCCCGCAGCACCGGAATCCCGAGAGTCTGGAAGTAGTCTTCGCCGACGTTGTAATAGTCCGCGTTGATCTGCTTCTCGTCGCCGGAGCCTTCCGCCCCGTAGCGAGAGGACTGTGAGGCTATGCTCAGCGGCACGACATCCACAAAGCTGACGGAGCGTACGCCGGGGACCCCGCTGACGCGCTGATGCAACTCCTGTAAGAATCGCCGCGTCTGGGCCGGTGAGTATGCGTGCAACTTCGGATCGAAACCGAGCAGCAGCAGGCGGTCAGGCTGCATGCCCGTTTCGACCGACGACGCATTCTCGAGGCTGTGCAAAAACAGACCCGCGCTCACCAGCAGAATGATCGACATGGCGACCTGAACGCTCACCAGAACGTTGCGCGCTCCCCAGCGGCGGAAAGAGGCAAAGTCGTCGCCGGAGCCCTTGAGCGACGACAATACGTCGCTCCGGGTAGCTCTGCGTGCCGGCGCCAGACCAAACAGAATTCCGGTGAACATCGTCAGAGCCGCGGTAAACCCCAACACACGCGCGTCAGGTAAAAAATTAAACGTGATCGGAAACGGAAGCGGCAGGCGGAAACGGGAAAGCATGGCGGTAGCGAAATAGGCGACCGCGACGCCCACAACGCCGCCGCCTGCCGCGAGCAGGGCGCTCTCGGTTAGCAGTTGGCGGAGCAGCCTTTCGCGTGTTGCGCCTGTGGCCAGCCGGATGCCGATCTCGCGCCGGCGGTCGGAGGCCCTCGCCAGCAGTACGTTGGCGACGTTGGCGCAGGCGATCAAGAGCACTAGGCCGACCACAATCATCAGGACGGCCATCAAGCCGACCACGTAGTCGTGGACGCCCCCCCATAGGCGACCGGCGGGAGACAAATTGAGGGGTCGCTTGCCGAGGTCGTCCTTCCGGAATTCGGCGTCAATGCGGTCCTTCACCAGGTTCACGGCCGCTTGGGCCTGTTCGCGGCTGACGCCCGGCTTGAGTCGCGCCGTGAGCGAGACCCAACTCATGTCACGTCGGCTGGTATCCAGGATGGGGTTCTTCATGAGGTCCGGCATGATGACCGGCGTGACTGCCAGGGGAACCCAAAATTCCGTGACAAGCCCGCGGTCCTCGCCATGGAAGCCGGCCGGCATAATCCCGACTACGGTGTAGGGGCGGTTGTTCAGGATGATGGGACGGCCAAGAATCGCCGGGTCGCGGCCAAAACGTCTTCGCCACAAGCCGTCGCTGAGTACAGTGACCATCGGGCGTCCGCCGGCTTCCACGCCTTCCTGCGGCAAAAAACCCCTTCCTTGGGCCGGCGCGAGCCCCAGAACGTCGAAGTAATTTGCCGAAACCAATTGACCCCACAAGCGCACCGGCTCGCTTCCGCCCAGGCTCACGGGCAGCAGCGGGAACCGCGCACTGATGCTCTCAAAGGTGTCGGTTTGATCGCGATAGTCGAGATAGTCCGGCCATGGCAGCGACTCGCCTTGCCCGAGGCTGACCAATCTCTCGGGCTCGCGAACGGGCAGCGCGCCGAGCACCGTGGCGCTGACAATGCTGAAGACCGTTGTGTTGGCGGCAATTCCGAGTGCGATCGAGACGACAATCACCGCCGCCATGCCGGGATTGCGGGCAAAGATCCGGAACGCATAACGGATATCCTGGATCGACGAGCCGAACATAGAAGGCACTCCTATTCGGATACGGATGTCGAAGGGAAAAGTTCAAGCTCCTGAACCGCACCGCACAGGCTTATTGGGTTGGTCCGACGGAAACACGTTACCGTCGTGTTCTTGGTCCGGCCGCCCTCGCCAAGCTTCTCGACGATCTTGTAATGGCTGATCGTGGAGCCGATGTGCAAGACGCCGCAATTGTAGCGTTGTCAAGCCGTCAAAAGGGCCTCTAGGCTTGGCCCTGAGTAACTAATGGGATGGTCCACCGCCTTTCACGCCCCCGAACGACTCGGGCGAAGAAGATAGAACGAAGGAGACGTCCTATGAATCTACACACGATCGGCATCGATTTAGGCAAGACGAGTTTTCACCTGGGCTGCTCCAAATACGCCAATGGCTCTTTTGTTTCAACAACTTAAACTCGGCAAAACAGGACAAACCGTTCTTTTCACGACAAACGCAGCAAAAAGCCGCATTCCGCTAGTCATCGGCAACCCATCCCGGGACGCTCTCGGACAGTACTGGACGAAAGACTGTCCGCGCTTGGCCTAGGCGAAGATGCCTAGAGGCGCGAACTGGCCCTTCAAGATCGACGCCGTATCTCGATATCCCATCCACTCGGCGATCATCGTCGAGTAGACTCGGCGGAAGTCGGTGGTCATCTTTAAGTTGCCGTCGTCGAGATCGGTAAGGCTTGCCGTTTGCCCGTAGAAGCCGCCCTTGACGCCCTCGCCGACGACGAACATCGGGCCGGCAGTGCCGTGGTCGGTGCCCTGGCTGGCGTTCTCTTCGACGCGGCGGCCGAACTCGGTGAACATCATCAGGCCCACGTCCTGGCGGCGGCCGATACGCTCGAGGTCTTTCATGAAGCCGTTCACCGCGTCGGCGGTGTACATCAGCAGCCGGTCATGCAGATCGGCTTGGTGGACGTGCGTGTCAAAGGCATTGCCGCGATAGCTGACGTAGTAGATACGCGTGGGTAAGTCCGCCTCGATCAATGCCGCCACCTTGCGCAGATCCGTTGCGACGCCCACGCCCAGCCCGTAGTCGACCGGCGTGCTGTAGGAGGCCCAAGCATCGCGCACTAGAGCGCCGCCCTCGGCCGCGTTCTTGGCCGTGGAGCGCAGGAAGGCAAGCGCCGGGTTCGCCGACTCACTCTCGCTGTTGAAGCGCGCCAGCGTTGCCTTCTCCGCTTCGCTGCCCTCGCGGCGCAGCTGGCGGGGATCGTCGAAGACCAATGGGGAATGCGCCTTGCTACGCACGGCCAGCGATTGTGAGCTGCCGATATTGATGATCTCGTTCGGCTTGCGCGCCGGATCATAGGCGTCGGCGAAACGGCCCACCCAACCCAGCGACTCGCCGCTGTTGGGCACGCCCGTATGCCAATAGCCCATCGACGAGAAGTGCGACAAGCTCGGGTTCGGGTAGCCGCAACCTTCAACCACGGCCATCAGCCCGTCTTTGTAGAGGCGCTCGAAGCCGACCAGCGAGGGGTGGAAGCCGGCGTCGTCGGTGATGGCGATCGCCTTGCTCTTGGGGATCCCCAGGTTGGGGCGGACGCGGTAGTACTCGTCGTTGTTGTAGGGCACGACGGTATTGAGGCCATCGTTGCCGCCCGACAACTCCACCACCACCAGAATGCGCTCGGACTGCGGCGGCTCGGCGGCCAGCGCTTGGGAAGCGCGTCCAAGCAGCAGCGGCAGACCGGCGGTAACGCCGATCCCGTGGAGGCCTTTACGCAAGAGTTCGCGTCGTGTATTCATTGCGTGGTCATCCCAGTTGGTATTCCGGAGAACTCAAGATCAGGTAGAGAACGCTGCGCAGGGCATCTTCGGTCGTTTCGCTGGCCAGCGTACTCGAGCCGAGCCGTTGTTCAAGAAAGGCGACCAGCGCCTGGCGGTCGTCGCTGCCCAACGGTGCACGCAAGAAGCGCAACAGCAGGTGATCGACCGCCGCAGCGGCCGTCTCCGCTCCCGCCGCGCGCACCATCGACCGCAAATCGAGCTGAGCGGTATGACGCGGAATCATCTTCACGCGCTCGTGGGCCATCAGGTAACCGCGGTAGACGCCGTAGCGCGTGTTGAAGTCTTCGTCGGCGTCTGCGAGCATGCTGATCGCCGAGTCGCCGGTGTTCGTCGCGTTGGTGATGTTCATGCCCTGCGCCATGCGCTCCCCGACCTGGGCATAGATGCGCGGGATGACCCGATCGGGGTGCCCGTATTTGGCGAGATCGGGCGGATAGAGAATGCCGCGCATCGCGTTGCCGCGTTCGAGCAGGGTGGCTGGCGTGATCCAGGTGCGGCCGCCGGACCAGCCGGCAACGTTCGGCGGATAGAGCAACGACTGTCCCAGCGGATCGGTGAGCTCGTTGAAGTCGGGCGCCGTCGGCGTCTTGGTGATGCCGAGTTTGCGGTAGGTCGAGACGAACAACTGCACCGGGCTCTTAATCTGCGTGGCGACCGAGGGCTGGCTATAGAAGTCGCGCGACAGGAAGATCATTTTCAGCAGCGGTTTGAGCTGGTAGTCCGCGTCGCGAAACGCTTTGCCGAGCGACGCCCGGGTCAAGTCCGAAATATCGTCCCGCACAAAGAAACGATAGAGCTTGGCGGCGATGAACTCTGCCGTCGCCGGTTGTTCAAGGATGATGTCAACGATCTCTTCGCCGCCAAAATCGCCCTCATGCCCGAGGAACTTCTTGGAGCCCGCGTCGTGCAGAGCGGGGTCAAAGCGGAACTCTAAAACGTCGTTGGTCCAACCGGTGAAGGCGCGCGAGGCCTCGCGAATATCTTGCTCGGAGTAATTGCCGACGCCGAGGGTGAAAAGCTCCAACAATTCGCGGCCGAAATTTTCGTTGGGATGGTCTTTGACGTTCTCGCCGTTGTCGAGATAGACCAGCATGGCCGGGTCGCGCATGATTCCCAGCAGAAGGTCGCGGAAGCTTCCCGACGCGCGCGCCCGCAACATGCGGTTCTGCACGAGCATCATGCGGTAGTCGCGCACCTTGGTCTCGGAGGTGGCGAAGTGGCCGTGCCAGAAGAAAGTCAGCTTCTCCTCTAGCGGCCGAGGCGTCGTAACCATACGATCGGCCCACCACAAGGCTAGCCGGTGGTTTTCGGCGGTGTTGGCGCGCAGGCTGTAGAAGAACTTGTCGACGATGGGCTGCAGGCGGCGCGAAGAGCCTTCGGGCAGCTCATCTTCGCCCAGCGCCTTGCCGTTCTCGCGGGCGATGCGCACAGCCTCGGCGCGGCTCGGCGGAAACGGATCCATCCCTGGATCCCAAATGCCGGATTCATCGAAGTCGGCAAGTGCCGAGGCATCAATCGACTCATAGTCGACGAGCCAATCGACAGCCTGCTGGGGAGACATCGCCGCAAGCCGCCTAATCTCGTCCGGCGTGGCTCCGAAACCGGCACGCTCGATCAAGTGCGCGGCCCGATCGTAGTTCCAGGCAGATGCGTCAATGGGGCGCAGATCGTTGGCCCAATCCGCGTCAGCGGCGGCCAAGATCAGGGCAGAGCTCGCAAAGACAACGGCGAGACGGGATCCGAATACCAGCACACGCGGATTGTAACGCTAAGCGCCGCGAAATGCGCCGTCACGAAGGCCCCGCCGGGACGTTTTCAGACCTTAGCGGTTACCAGCCCACCTTCTTGCCCGCATTCTGCTCGTCCAGCCAGGCCTGCAACGGTGCGAAGTAATCGCGAATCGCGGTGGCGTCCATCTCCCGGCTGCCGGCGATCTCCTCAAGGGCGTCCTGCCAGGGCCGGCTGGCGCCCATCTTCAGCATGGCGTTCAGCTTGTCGCCGGCTTCCTTGCTGTTGTAAATCGAGCAGCGGTGCAGCGGCGTCTCGCCCGTGCCGGGACAGCCCGCCGTCTCAGCCAACGCGCGATGGAATTGGAACTGCAAAATGTCGGCCAAGAAGTAGCGCGTATAGGGCACGTTCGCCGGCACATGGTACTTCGCTCCCGGGTCGAAGAACTCCGGATCCGGCCGCGCCTCCGGCGGCGCAATGCCCTGATACTTCAGCCGCAAGTCCCACCAGGCCTGGTTATATTGCTCGGGCGTAATCTCGCCGGAGAAAACCTTCCAGCGCCATTGATCGATCAACAGGCCGAAGGGCAAGAAGGCGACCTTCTCCAAGGCGCGCTGCATGAGCAAGCCGATGTCCTTTGAGGCGTCCGGCGTCTTATTGATGAAGCCGAGCTGCTTCAAGTACTCGGGGGTGATCGACAAGGCGATCGTATCGCCGATCGCCTCGTGGAAGCCGTCGTTGGCGCTGTCGCGGAAAAACAGCGGCTGCGTGTTGTAAGCGCGCTGATAGAAGTTGTGGCCGAGCTCGTGATGGATGGTCGAGAAGTCCTCCGCGTTGATCTCGATGCACATCTTGATGCGCAGATCATCGACGTTGTCGACGTCCCAGGCGCTGGCGTGGCAGACGACTTCGCGGTCCCGCGGCTTCACAAACAGGCTGCGCTTCCAAAACGTTTCCGGCAGGGGCGCAAAGCCGAGCGAAGTGAAGAACCCCTCGCCGTAGCGCACCATCTGCAATGCGTCCGTATTGCGCGATTTGAGAATCCTGGTCAGGTCATAACCGGGATCGGCCCCTGGAGGCGCAACCAAGGGATAAATGTTGGACCAGTCCTGCGCCCAGATATTTCCCAATAATTGCGCTGGGATTGGGCCGTCGGAAGGAACCACATCGGCGCCGTAGCGCTCCTGCAACTTGGTTCGTACGTAGGCGTGCAGCGACAAATACAGTGGACGCACTTGCTCCCATAGCCGGTCGAGTTCGGCCGCGAATTCGTCGGCGGGCATGTCGTACTTCGAGCGCCACATGGCCCCGGTGTCGGCGAAGCCCAGCTCCCGGGCGCCCTTGTTCGACAACTCGACAAAACGCGTATAGTCTTTACGCATCGGCGGCGAGACGGTGCGCCAGCCTTTCCACACGTCGAGCAGTTCGGCATTGTCGCGGCTCTCGGCCATGATCTTGGTTATCTGGTTGATGTCTAAGCAGGGCTTGGGGTCGCCGGGGCAGTAAGTCCCGCGGCCATACGTGCCTTCCATGCGAGCGGCGATCTCGGTCGCCTCTTTGCTCTCGGCCGGATCGGCCGGCGTCGCCAGCGTCAGCCCAGTCTTGAGCATGTTGAGCTTGCGCCGGACGTCTTCGGGGACCTCCACGCCGTCGTAGCGCGCGGACTCTTTCGCAAGCGTCACGCCATATTCGATGGCGCGCCGTGTAGCTGCAGCTGACACCGCCTCGGAGTCTTCGGTGATGAAGTTGGCGGCGATCCACTGCGCTTGGGCCATTTCCTGCCACAAATCGTTGGATTTGGTTTCGGCCTCTGCGATGAAGGCAGTCGCGTCTTGGGCTGTTGGAGCTGACGGGCCGCCGCAACCGGCCAGCAGCGCTAGGCCACAAACAAGAAGTAGTGCGTAGTGTGGGGTCCGCATTTTGCCATCGTAACCCGCGCCCGTTTCAGAAGGAATCCCAAATGGAAATGGGGCGTTCCGGTCTGACCGGAACGCCCCTGCCCTAACCGAGGTTTTTGGGGACCAAGAGGTGAGGGCAATTCGAACAGTTAGAAGTTGAACTTGAGGGCGAACTGGTTCGTCCTCATGTCACGCGCGCTGGTGATTCTGCCGTACTGGTTCGAGTTCAAGCTTGTGCTCGGC
The DNA here is from genome assembly GCA_963805925.1 of uncultured Acidobacteriota bacterium. Classification (GTDB taxonomy): domain Bacteria; phylum Acidobacteriota; class Terriglobia; order Bryobacterales; family UBA6623; genus CAMPKL01. The sequence goes on along the minus strand of CAWDWB010000003.1, from coordinate 1,818,517 downwards.
GGATTCCAGTTCGGGTGGTTGCTGGCGTTGTAGGACTCGAACTTGAACTCCACGCCCATCGATTCGTTGATCTTGAAGTTCTTCGTTGCCGAGAAGTCCATGTTGCGGTAGCCCGGTCCGATTAAGTCGTTGCGGGTCCCGCTGCCGTAGCGGTAGGGGAAGGTGGGATCCACCGTCTCCCCAGCGATTTTGCCGCCGCAGTAGTAGGAGTTTTGGAGTCCATTCGAACCCTTGCTCCAGAACGCCTCCGGTCCGCCATTGACGTTCGGATTGGTGCCGTTCGCATCCGCGCCGCCGCTGCCGCCGAAGGTCGGGTTGCCGGGGCAACCGCCGTGGTTGCGCGGCGTGCCGGTCGAGAAAGTGAGGATCGTGCCGACTTGCCAGCCGCCTGCCAGGGCTTCCAATAGACCGTTGTCGAAGCGCAACGGCAGATCGTACAGAATCGACGCCGTCAAGCGTTGACCCGTATGGAACTGCGACAGAGCGCGCTCGTTACTAAAGTCATAGAAGTTGATCGGGAACAGGTTGTCGCCGCCGTTGGTGCGGATGGCCGAGGAGTCGTCGATTGATCTCGCCCAGGTGTAGCCCAACAGGTACGTCAGGCCGTTGTTGTTGCGTTGCAGCAACTTGACGCCCAGAGCGTTGTAGTTGGAGTTGCCCAGACTATCAATCGTCTGGATGATGCCGAATGCATCGGCGCCCCAGGGCTGACGCTCTCTGGTCGAAGTGATGTCATCGGGTCCGGCGCGCAGCAGGGGCTGGTTCCAACCATGCATCTTCTGCAGGTTGTGGCCCACGCTGCCCATGTAGCCGACTTCGAACATCAGCGTATCAGTCACCTGACGTTGCAGGTTCAACACCCACTGTTGGATGTTGGGGGTCGTACGGCCCGGATCGTTGCCGAAGGTGTAGAGACCGTTGAAGCAGGCTCCGTCCCAGTTCGAACACGTCACGCTGCCGGCGCCCGACTTGGTCGCCCAGGGGCCGATTTCGAGGTTGATCGTATTCAGGATATCGGCTTGCGTATTGGTGTCGCGAGCGCCGAAGTTGCGGCCCATGTCGAAGACCGGGTTCGCCGTGTCTTGGGCGTAGAACATGCCATAGCCGAAACGAATAGTGCTCTTCTCGTCCGGCGCATAGGAAAGGCCGATGCGCGGCGCGAAGTCGTTGGTGTCCCAACGGACCAGGCGGCGGCTGTAGAGCAGCGTGTCGCTGACTGCCACAGGAACCACGTCGGCCAGATGGAAGGCCAAGCCTTCGAACGGATCGTCGTTGATGCCTTCGGGCCGAACCAGGGTCGGCGTCGGGCAGTTCTCGTCGATGCCGGTGTCGTCGACGCCCAAGCAACCGGCGAAGTACACGTTCTGGTAGCCCGAGTGCTTGTCGTGCCACGGCGGGGTGTTCTCATACCGCAGACCAATGTTCATGGTCAGTTTCGGCGTGATCTTCCAGGTGTCTTCGAGGTAGAACATCATCGGCTTGCGGCGGAACTGAACGTTCGGCAAACCGCCTGCGCGGGTCGCTTCGTTGATCCAGCCGGTCATGAAGGAGGCGAAGCCGTTGCCGGTCTCGCCGCGGTTGTTCGGGTCGGCGGTCTGCAAGGCGCTCGCCTGAAGATCGCCGCGGGCAAACTGATTGCCGACTTGAGCGTAGCGAGACTCGGAGATGTCGATGCCGAACTTGAAAGTGTGATTGCCGCGGATCCAGCTCGTGTTGTTGACGATCTGGTAGTTGCGGTTGTTGTTGATGAACGGTCCGCCGTTGGCTTCGCCGAAACCGGTGAAGTCGTTGTTGCCGCCGACGCCGACCGAGGGAGTACCCCAAGCCTGCGGATCGGGAACCGGCATGCCGGGGATGCCCAACTCGGAGGTGACGTCGCGGATGCCGTTGAACTTAGTCAGCTTGTCGTTGTCGAACAAGCTGACGCCCAAACGCAACTCGTTGACCAAGGTCGGCGAGAAGGTGCGCGTGTTGGACAGTAAGTACTGCGCCACGTCGGTGGTGATGCGCTCGTCGCGAGCTTCAAACGTCTGGCCGTCGGCCACATTCTCGCCGCCCCAGCTGTAGCGGAAGAACCACTGCGAGCTGTCGCTCTCGACGAAGTCGCCGCGGGTGGTGAACTGATCCCAGTCGTTCAATTCCGGTACGTTGCGCTGGTAGTTGATGCCCGCATCAACGGCTGTCCCCAGAGTCGGCTCGGGATAGAACTCCAACAGCTTCTTGGCCGCCGGGCTCAACCGGTTGGTCGGAATCATGTTATTGGCGAACTGCGTGCCGGCGAAGACGCCCGGCGAGGTTTCCATAACGCTGATCGGATCAAAAATATCCGCCCGCGAATCGGTGAAGTCGCCGTTGCGCATCGATACCGGAGCGACGGTCGCTTGACCGAAACCGCGAACGCTCTGGCGCAGGCCTTCGTAGTTGGCCATGAAGAACACGCGGTTCTTGACCACCGGGCCGGTGGCCGTGAAACCGAACTGGTTCCTACGGAACGGCGGCTTGTCGGTGCGACCCCAGCTCTTGGCCTGGATCTTGTCGTTGCGCAGGAACTCGTAAACCGTGCCGTGGAACTCGTTGGTTCCCGACTTCGTCGTCACGATGACCTGCGAGGAGGCTTTGCCGTACTCGGCAGAGTAAACGCCGGTCTGAACCTTGAACTCCTGGATCGCGTCGACCGAAGGCCGAATGATGAAGGTGTTGAAGTTCGGGTCGGTGTTCTCCATGCCGTCCAGCGTGTAGCGGTTGAACTGCTGGCGCTGACCGGCGATTGAAATCGACTGGTTGGCGCGCTCGCCGCCTTGGCGGGAGTTGGCCTGACCGCCCGACTGCATCTCGGCCGAGACGTTCGGGCTGAGCTTGACCAGATCGAGATAGTTGCGACCGTTGATCGGCAGCTCGACGATGCGTTCGTTATCGATGACCGTACCGACCGAAGTGTTCGAAGTCTGCAGCATCTGCGCTCCGGCTTCCACCTCAACAACTTCGGTGACCACGCCGATTTCTAGAGTGAAGTTGACTTGCGCGACGTCGCCGATCTGAATGATGCGGCCCGAGTTACGGGCGGTGCGGAAGCCTTCCAGTTCCGCCGTGATCGTATAGACGCCTGCGTTGACGAACGGCACGTTATAGCTGCCGCTCTCATTGGTTTCTGCCGTACGGGCGACGCCCGTGGCTTCGTTGGTGACCGTGATCGATGCACCGGCGATGACTGCACCGGAGGGGTCAGCGACCGTACCGGTAATTTCGCCAAAATTCTGGGCGTATGCCGGCGTCAAAGCCAGCAGACATACGGAGACCAGAGTGAACCATACGTTCTTTATCAAAACTAATTTTTCTCCTACTTTCCAGAATCTGGAGCAGGCCAACCCGCCCCCCAGGCAACTAGACACGAACCCCTATGGCTACCGGCAGGACTCCGCCGGCAGACAAAATTCGACTCACCAGGCCCAGACGATGAACGTCAACCTGCCGGTCTCCCATTTACGTGACTAGCTGATTTCGGGTGTTTGCTAAGAGCTCCCAACACTGCCGAGTTGAACTCGGCGAGAGACTACACCCCTAAAGAAACCCGTCTCGGACAAGCCGCAACGGCCCGCTAAGCATATCCGGCTATATATAGGGATGTCAAGAAGAATCGGCTTATCCATGACGCATACCGGCTCTCCAAACGACAGAACCAATGTTTGTTATCTCTGATATGTCCGATTGAGCTGGAGCATGACCGAAATCCTGTGCCGAAATCAAAACGGCCCGTTCGAAAGAACGGGCCGTTGCTGTTTCCAAGGGCTCTGTGGGTGCGTCAGTTCGCCGGAGGCGGGCTTGACGGGCGCCGTACGACGCCCTCCACGGCTTCTTCCAAAGAGATGTTGTGAGCTTCCAAAATGCGGCCGGTAGCCTGGTCCAGAGCGGTGCGGGCGACCACGTAGCTGTTCTGCGCGGCGATCTGTTGCGAGCGGGCGATGGCCAGGTCGCGCTGGGCCTGGACAACTAGGAAGATGGTGGAGGCGCCGAGGTCGAACTTCTTCTGCTCGGCCTCCAGCGTCCTTTGCTGTAGAGTGACGGTCTTCGTCGCTGAGTTATAGCGGGCGCGGGCCTGCTCAACGCCGATGATGGCGTTTTGCACTTCGAGCCGGATCGAGTTGGACGTCTGGGTCAGTCCGATCTCCGCCTGGCGCTTCTGCAGCAGAGTGGCGGCCAAATCGGCCTGGGCCTGGCGGTTGCGCAGGGGCACGCTCAGGTTCAGACCGACGCGGTAGTCGGGGAAGTTGCGGGTGAAGATCTGATCGAGCGCGGTTCCCCGGCCGCCGAGAAAGAACTCGGAGGGGATCTGATTGCCAGTGAAGGCGGGGTTAATTTGTCCGGCAAGACCGTTGTTGGTGAAGTCGAAGCTCAGGGTGAGATTGGGCAGCCGGGCGTTGCGGATGGCCTTCAAATTGATATCGGTATTGCCGAGCTGCAAGCGAGTCTGCGCAATATCGGGACGCGATGACAACGCCAACTGCATCAGGTCTTCGGCCGCTCCGAGCTGCTCGTCGGTCGGCACCTGGATCGAATCGGTCGGCATGATTCGCGAACTGACTAGCGACGGCGACGACATGCCGTTGACGCTGATGGCATTCTTGAAAATCGTCTCCTGCAGGCGTACGCGGGTGTCGGCAATGGTCACTTCTTCTTCTCGGGCGGCGACCTCCGCTTCCGCTCGAACGACTTCGATCGCGGCTAGCGTGCCGATTTCAACCCGGCGCGTGTTGTCTTCGTAGAGCTTCTGCGCCAAATCCAACGACTCGCGTGCAGAAGCGGCGGCCGCACGAAGGCTGACCAGGTCCCAGTAAATGTTGGTGACCCGCGTCACCACCTCTTGCACCTGCGCCTTGAAGGCCAGGTCGGTGATCTGTTGGTTGCGCTTGGCGACGATGATATTACGCGTGTTGACCCGCTTGCCGAAGCCTCGCAGCAACGGCTGATTGATGCTCAGCGTGAGATTGGCGCGATTGGTGGGGTTCAAGTTGGCGTTGATCGAACTTGAATCCGTCCGCCGATTGGCATACACCAGCGAAGCCGTTGCGCCGGTGACGAAGCCCTGGCGGACGCCCACGCTGCTCGTCGAGTCTTCGAGAATCAGCACGTTCGAGCCGACGACAAAGTTCGACGCCTGCGGGTTCGAGGTATGGCCCCAATCGATGCTGCCGAACAGTACGGGGTCCAAGCTGACCGATTGCGTACCGAAGAAGCTAGCCGCGTCGCCTTGTCCGCCGCCTCCACCGCCGCCGCCGGCCCCAGCACGACCCGTGACGCCGGTGGCGTCTGTTCGGCCGCCGCCGCCGCCGCCGATCGAGTTACCGGTCGATAATGTGGAGATCTGGGTCTGAACGCCGCGCAACTGCTGTCCCGACTTAGTACGCAGCAGGTCGGTCTCGGCGATTAGCGGGTTGTAACGCGCCACGACGAGGTCTAGATTGTTCTCGATGGCCAGCGCCAGCGCATCGTCAAGCGACAGATAAAGCGTGCCTTGGCGCAGCAACTCGTCGAGCCGGCCTGAGTTGGCGAGCGAGACCTCCGGCACTTCGGGGACCTTGAATACGTTCAGGAAGTTGGGGAACGCATCGGGCCCGGCCGAGTAGTCGGGGCGATTGGTTCGCATTTCCTGTGCGGATAAGGCGAAAGGCTGGCCCAGCAGGAACGCTGCCAGGAGGAAGGACAAGAGCTGCTTGGTATTCATCTTTGCTCGATCAAGGCGGTAGGGAGACGTCCGATGCCGGCTTCAAGAAACTGAGATCGCAAACAGGAAAAGGCGTGCGCGCGGGGGTATGGGTTACGACAATGAACCGGGTCGCAGCAATGGCCCTATCCTTGACAATAAAGGGCTAACCGCCCGATGCGCAATCTGAAGCTCACCATCTGTTATGAAGGCAGCGATTTTGCCGGCTGGCAAGTCCAGCCCAATCGACGCACGATCCAGTCCGAGATCGAAAAAGCCCTGCTCGAAATCGAAGAGAAGCCGGTCCGGATTCACGGTTCCGGACGCACCGACGCGGGGGTTCACGCGCTCGGGCAGGTGGCTTCGTTCGAGTTGGAGAACCGTATCCCGTTGAAAAACCTAAAAAAAGCGCTCAACTGCTTGCTGCCTCCGGCGATCCGCATCCTCGGGATCGCCGAAGTCGGCCCCGACTTCCATGCACGGCATTCGGCTGTAGCGAAAACATACGAGTACCGCTGGCGACGCGACGAGGTGTGCCCCCCGTTCGAGCGCCGCTGCGTTTGGCACCATCCCTATCCGCTGGACGAGGCCGTCATGATCCAGGCGGCGCCGCTGTTTGAGGGCGAACAGGACTTTCGTTCGCTGGCCACAAATAATGGCGCGGATCTGCTTTCGACCGTCCGGACGATCTATTCTTCCCGGCTGGAGCGCGTCGGCCCGCGGCTGATCTATCGGGTGCGCGGTTCGGGGTTCCTGTACAACATGGTCCGCAACATCGTGGGAACGCTGCTGGAAGTCGGCCGGGGCAACATTTCGGCGGATTCCATCCCGGCGATCCTCGCGGCGCGCGACCGCAGCGCGGCAGGGCCCACCGCCCCAGCGGTCGGCCTTTTTCTGGTCGATGTCGAGTATCCCGATCAGGGGTGAGCGAGAACGGTCTCCAGCAGTTCGAGCCGGTTCGGGCCTTGGGCTGCTTGTAGGGAGAGCGACTCGCCGGGAACTCCGGCCGTGACCAGGTAGTCGCGTATCGCTTGGGACGCGGCGCCGTTTAGGCGCGCGACGTAGCCGTAGTTGGCCAGCAGCGCACCGGCGAGACGGCTCAGGGTTTCGCGGGATTTGCCGTCAAAGGCGCCGTCAGGGGCCTGGCGGAGGCCCGAGAGATCGACCCGGTGCCTCGCCGCGCCCGTCTCGGTCGGGGCGATCTTGCGCAGCGCCGAGCCGAGGCGTTGCCATTCTTCGCGGCGTTCACGCCGCTGGCGCTCCGCCGCCGCGGCCGCCTTTTCTACCGCTGTCTGAGACGCTGCGACGGTTTCGAGGGCCCGTTGTTGGGCTCCTTCCGCCGCGGCCCGGTCCTGCTCGGCCTGCTTGGCCCGGCCGGCTTCGGCGGCGGCTTCTTGGCGGGTCCGGCGCTCCAATTGCTCCGCGGCCTCGATCGCATCGAGGCTCTGCTCGGCTCGTCGCCGCACCAGATTCACCGTTTCCTCAAGATTCTGATTGGACTGTTCCGCAGCCGAGACGCGTTGATCTAACTCGGTCATTTGCCTAAACAAATGTAGTCCATAGCCAATAAGCGCAATGAGCGCTAATGCTGCGACAATCTTCTTCATAAGGTACAGTCGGCCGCCGGAACTCTGGATCTTAATCTAGCGCCCCGAGAGTTGCCCCGTAGCCGTGGCCAGCGACGGCCTTCTTTGGACCATGACCCCCGTGCCGCAGCCTCAGCCAGGAAGACCTCATCCTCTTGGCGCTTCCTGCGACGGCGACGGCGTCAATTTCGCCCTGTTTGCGCCTGACGCCGAGCGGGTCGAACTCTGCCTTTTTTCCAGTGCGGCCGACAAATCCGAATCCTTCCGGTTGGACCTGCCCATACGCACGGGACACGTCTGGCACGGGTTCTTCCCTGGGCTAGGCGAAGGTCAGCTTTACGGCTACCGCGTGCAAGGACCCTTCGATCCGGTTACCGGCCATCGCTTTAACCCAGCGAAGCTGCTGTTCGACCCCTACGCTCGAGGCTTGGGCCGGCTGCTCCAATGGGACGACTCGCTGTACGGCTTCCCGGCCGTAGACGGACTTCCGCAAACGCCGGAGGCGACCAGGCGAAAGGACCCGCGCGACAGTGCGCCGTTCGCGCCTCTAGCGACGGTCGCCGACGGAGATTTCGACTGGCGTGGTGACCAGCGGCTCGCCATCCCCTGGAGCGAAACAATCATCTACGAAGCGCACGTGAAGGGGTTGACCAAACAGCATCCCGACATACCGCCGGAATTGCGGGGCACCTACGCCGCGTTGGGCTCTAAGCCGGTCATCCAGTACTTGCAGGAACTTGGCATTACGGCGATTGAACTGTTACCGGTGCAGCACTTCGCCGACGAGACGCACTTGCACAAGCTCGGTCTACGCAATTACTGGGGCTACAATACGCTGGGATTTTTCACTCCCGAGCCTACCTACGCACACGACCGCAGCCCGGACGGCCCCACCCGGGAGTTCAAGGAAATGGTGCGCAGTCTGCATGCCGCGGGCATCGAAGTACTGCTGGACGTCGTCTACAACCACACCTGTGAGGGCAACGAGCGCGGTCCTACGCTGAGTTGGCGGGGCTTGGCGAACGCCTCCTACTATCGACTCAACCCGGCCGACCGTGAGCTGTATATCAACTACAGCGGCACGGGCAATACGCTCGATGTCCGCGACCCGTTCGTCCTCAGGATGATCATCGACTCTTTGCGCTACTGGGTCGAGGAAATGCACGTCGACGGCTTCCGCTTCGACCTAGCCTCGATCTTGGGTCGCGAGAGCGACGATTTTGACCCCGGCGCGGGCTTCTTTGACGTCGTCCATCAAGACCCGGTCCTGTCGCAGGTCAAGCTGATCGCCGAGCCCTGGGACATCGGTCCAGGCGGCTATCAAGTGGGCGGCTATCCAACGGGGTGGTCCGAATGGAACGGCCGCTACCGCGACGATATGCGCAGCTTCTGGCGAGGCGATTCGCATCGGCTGGGGTCCTTCGCCACGCGCTTGGCGGGCAGCGCCGATCTCTACCAGCACAGCAACCGTCACCCGAGCGCCAGCGTGAACTTCATCGTTGCCCACGATGGTTTTACGCTGCGGGACCTAGTCAGCTACAACCACAAGCACAACTTGGCAAACGGGGAAGAGAATCGGGACGGCGACAACCACAACGACAGCTGCAACTACGGCGTCGAGGGACCGACTGACGACCCGAAAATCAACGCGCTTCGCTTGCGGCAACAGAAAAATCTGCTGGGGTCCTTATTCCTTTCGACAGGCACGCCGATGCTGGCATCCGGCGATGAACTGGGGCGGACGCAGGACGGCAACAACAACGCCTACTGCCAGGACAACGAGCTGACCTGGATTGACTGGGACCTGGCCACCAAGAATGCGGAGTTGCTGGAATTCGTCCGGCTGCTGATCCGCATCCGCAAGAGTCATTCAGCGCTGCGGCGGGATGTATTCTACACAGGCACGCCGACGGCAGGTTCTGACTGGCTTGATATCGCCTGGTACAACGCGGCCGGGCGACAGATCGCCGCCGATCGTTGGGCGGAGAGCCACCATCGGCATCTGACCGTGCTTATCGGTCCCGGCGCTCCCGATGAGCAGCCGCTGCTCTATCTGGTGAATACGTCCGCCAAACCGGAGAATTTCTACTTGCCGCTCACCTTGAAAGATGCGCGCTGGAAGATCGAGTTCGATACGGGTCAGACGACGAACGCCGTTCCCCGAGACAGATATCCGCTGTTGGGCCATTCGTCGGCGTTGCTATCGCTGGCTGAGAAGGAATCGGGGTCCAAACGATGAGTTCCGACAAACTGATCTCAGCGCTTGAGCGACTTGCTGGGCGCAGGGGCGTCCTCGTCCGCTACCAGGACGGCTTTCAGCGTCAGCGGTCGGCGTCCCCGGATTCGCTGGTCGCCATTTTGCAGGAGCTTGGGACTCCGATTGAGTCGTTGGCGGATGCCCGCCAGGCCTTGTTCGAGACCGATCTGGGTCGCTGGCAGACGTTAGCTCCGCCTGTTTGCGTGTCTTGGGGCGACGATGGCATACGCCTCGCGCTGCGGTTACCGGAAGCGCAGGGCGCGGAGAACGTCGAATGGTCGTTGCAGTTCGAATCAGGCGAGGAGCGCTCGGGACGACTGGCGATTGCGGATTTGACCAACACGAGGCGCGTGGAGATCGGACGCGAGCGTTTCACGGCGAAGACACTGCGGCTGCCCGAGGCTTTGCCCGCCGGCTACCATCGACTGCAGCTTGCGGTCGGCTCGCTAACCGCCGAGGTGGCTGTATTGGCTGCGCCCCGACGTTGTTGGCAGTCGGAAGCCGCTAATCGCTCGTGGGGCGTCTTCCTGCCTCTCTACGCCTTGCACTCGGACCAGAGTTGGGGCGCGGGATCGTTCTCGGACCTGGCCCGCCTGTTCGATTGGGTCAAAGGATTGGGGGGCAGCTTCGTGGGAACGCTGCCGCTGCTGGCGGCTTATCTCTCTGAGCCGTTCGAGTACAGCCCGTATGTTCCGGCGAGCCGGTTGTTTTGGAACGAGTTTTACGTCGATCCACGGCGTTTGCCGGAGTGGGGTGGCTCGGCTGACGCTCATGCGGCGCTGGACGCGGCGCGGGCGTCGGGCGAACTTGTGGCCTTTCGCTCAGAGCCGTTGATCGACTACCGGCGCCAGGCTGAGCTGCGCGACGGCATCCTGACAAAGCTGTCTGCGGCGGCGTTTGCGGACCCGGCCCGCCGGGCCGAGTTGGAGGGTTTCGCCGTGGCACGGCCCCACCTGGATGAATACGCGACCTACCGCGCGGCGCTCGCCAAGCTCGGGTCGCAAGCTGTACGTCAGCGTGCGCCAGGCGCCCTGGGGCCGGACGACTTCGACGCAGACGTACGGCAGCAACACGTCTACGCCCAATGGGCAGCGGACGCGCAGTTGACGGAATTGGCCGAGCAAGCCGGCGACCCGGGCCTTTATCTCGACTTGCCGTTAGGCGTTCATCCGGACAGCTACGACGTTTGGCGCAATGCGGATTGCTACGCCAAGGGCTCAAGCGGCGGCGCGCCGCCGGATCGCTTTTTCACCAAGGGTCAGAACTGGGGCTTTGCGCCTCTGCATCCGGCGGGCCTTCGCGCAGACGGTTATCGGCACCTGGGAGATATCGTCCGCAGCCATCTGCGGTACGCGGGCATTTTGCGAATTGACCACTTCATGTGGCTGCACCGGCTGTATTGGATTCCACAGGGCGCGGCGGCCAGTGCGGGGACCTATGTGCAGTACCCCGCCGAAGAGATTTACGCGGTGCTGTGCATCGAATCGAACAGGAGCCAGTCGATGGTCGTCGGAGAAGATCTCGGCACGGTACCGGATTATGTCCGCGACCGAATGGAACAGCACGGCATCGATCGCATGTACGTGGCGCAGTTCTCTTTCTCTGGAGACGCTGAGAAACCGCTGGTCGACCCGCCTGAAAATGTGCTGGCCAGCGTCAACACACACGACACGCCGACCTGGAACAGCTTCTGGACCGCAGCCGACGTGGACGACCAAGTCTCGATGGACCTGCTCACTCCAGAAGAGGCGAACGAGGAACGCCGCAACCGGGCTGCATTGCGCGGGACAGTCGGCTGGGCTTACCAGACCGAGCAGACGGCCGAAGCGATCTTGCCGAAGGTGCTGGAACAGATGGCCAAAAGCGACGCACGCGCTGTGCTGGTGAACCTCGAAGACCTGTGGAGCGAACCCAACCCGCAGAATACGCCGGGTACCGGTCCGGAGCGCCCGAACTGGAAGCGGCGGGCGAAGCTCGGCCTCGAAGAAATGCAGCACGACGAGAGGATCGTCGGCACGCTCCGGGCCGTGGACGCCAACCGCAAACGATAAGCGCGCTACTTGTCGGCTAAGGCCTTGACGATGGCGTCGACGTCGTAGACGCAGCCGCCCCAGGCGCCTCCGCCGAGACGTTGTAGCGCCGCCCACAGGCGAGTGTCGTCGGGCAGTTCCGGGTGCGGGGCAAGGTCGGGCCGCGATTCGCGGGCGGCGAGTACGGCGGCGCCTTTCTCGGGTCCGAAGGTTTCGTCGCCGTGACCGACGAGATCAAGCGAGCCTTCGAGTGTATTGCGGTCGACGACGATGCTGACGATGTCGCCTTCGATCAGCTTGCCGACGGGGCCACCGGCTAGCGCTTCAGGACCGACATGGCCGATGCACGCGCCGGTCGAGACGCCGGAGAAACGAGCGTCGGTAATGACGGCTACATGCTTGCCGAAGGGCAGATACTTGAGTGCGGCGGTGATCTGGTAGACCTCTTCCATGCCCGAGCCCATCGGTCCGCAACTGCACAGCACGATGACGTCGCCGGGGTTGATTTGGCCGGTCTTGATGGCCTTGATGACCGCAGTCTCTCTGGTGAAGACTCTGGCTGGGCCGGTCTTGCGGTAGACGCCGTCTTCGTCGACAACAGCGGGGTCGATGGCTGTGGCCTTGACCACGGAGCCCTCCGGCGCAAGATTGCCTAGGCAGAAAGCGATGGTGCTGGTCAGGCCTTTCTTCTTGGCGGTGTCGGGGTCCATGATGACGTCGTCGGGGTCGACGCCGTCGCGGTCGCGCAACATCTGGCGGACGATGGTGCGGCGCTCGGAGCCTTCCCACCAGTCGAGCGTTGCGCCCAGAGTTTGGCCCGAGGCCGTGAATGCTGTGAGATCAAGCAAGCCCATGCGCTTGAGGTGCAGCATGACTTCTGGCACGCCGCCGGCCAGGAAGGCCTGCACGGTCTTGTACATGGTCGGACCGTTAGGCAGCACGTCGACGATGCGCGGCACGCTGCGGTTGACCTCTTTCCAGTCGTCGACGGTGGGGCGGCGCAGGCCCGCTGCATAGGCGACGGCGGGGGTGTGCAGCAGCAAGTTGGTCGAGCCGCCGAAGGCCGCGTGAACGACCATGGCGTTGCGGATGGAAGCGTCGGTGAGGATGTCTTTGACGGTCTTGCCCTTTTGCTCGAGGTCCATCACGGCGAGGGCGGAGCGGCGAGCGGCGTCCATCCAGATCGGTTGTCCCGAAGGCGCGAGGGCGGAATGGGTCAGAGCCAGGCCGAATGCTTCGGCGACCACTTGCGAAGTCGCCGCGGTACCCAAGAACTGGCAGCCGCCGCCGGCGCTGCCGCAGGCCCGGCAGCCGGCCTCAGCGGCCTCTTGCAGGGTCATCTCGCCGTGCGAGAAGCGGGCGCCGATGGACTGCGACTTGCCGGCGTCTTCGGCGCCGGTCGCGGGCAGCGTGACGCCGCCGGGGATCAACACGACCGGTAAGTCGTGCATCGAGGCCAGCGCGATCATCATCGCCGGCAGGCCTTTGTCGCAAGTGGCGACGCCGATGACGCCTTTGCGCGTGGGCAGCGAGCGGATCAAGCGGCGGAAGACGGTGGCGGCGTCGTTGCGGTAGGGCAGCGAGTCCATCATGCCGGTGGTGCCCTGGGTACGCCCGTCGCAGGGATCGCTGACAAAACCGGCGAAGGGGATGCCGCCGCGCTTTTTCACTTCCTCGGCGGCGGCTTGCATGAGCAGGCCGACTTCGAAGTGTCCGGTGTGATAGCCGAGGGCGATGGGCCGGCCGTCTTCGCTGCGGATGCCGCCTTGGGTCGAGAGGATGAGGAACTCTTTGCGTCCCAGCTCCAGCGGGTTCCAGCCCATGCCGGCGTCTTGCGTCCAGCCGAAGATGTCGCCGGAGGGGGCGGTTCGCAAGATTTCAGGCGTCAGCGGCAGCTGGCCTTGGGGTCCGGGAGCCTGCGTCGTGATCTCGTAGATGGAGCGGTCTTGGGAGTCGAAGATGGGATTCATGGCGAACCCACCATTCTACGCGGTCGAACGAGAGTAGCTACTTGCTGATGAGGTAGACGGCGGAGTCGGCCAAAAGGCTAGGGCGCCAGGTGATTTTGCGGTCGCCGCGAAGGAAGAAAGATTTCTGGACGGTGAGGCCGTCGCGGCGGACGAGTTCTTCGAAGTCGGGGATGGTTACGAAGTGGACGTTCGGCGTGTCGAACCATTCGTAGGGCAGATGCCTGGTCTTGGGCGCGCGGCCGGTGGTGAGCAGGGAGAAGCGCGCGGACCAGTGACCGAAGTTGGGGAAGGCGATGATGGCGTTCTTGCCGACGCGAACCATCTCGTGCAGCACTTCCCGCGGTTTCAAGGTCTCTTGTAGTGTCTGGCTGAGAACGACGTAGTCGAAGGTTGCGTCAGGGTAATCGGCCAGGCCCTCGTCGATGTCGCTTTGATAGACCGACAGTCCGCGGGAGACCGCTTTTTGGACCTTGGCGGGAGAGATTTCTACGCCGCGAGCCTTGCAGTTGCGCTGGGCCTCAAGCCAGGCCAGCAACTCGCCCTCGCCGCAACCCAGATCGAGCACGCGTGAGCCTTCGGCCACGATCTCGCCGATGATTTGATAGTCGCCGCGTCCCAGCACTTCTGGGACGAAGTCGACCATCGCGGCTGTATCGACTGCGGATGCCATAAACCACCTGTAATTATAGACTTGGACTCCCACGACAGGCCGTAGGTTGCATTAGAAGGCGGGTTTGGGCCGCTGAACGGCAGCATCCGTCAGCGAGCCGCGCCGGCGGGCGTGAGCTTCTTGAAAGTGCTGGCCAGGAAGCCGCGCACGATCTCCGTCTGCTCACCGGCCTCGACCAGGAAGGCGTCATGTCCGTAACTGGAAGGCAGCTCGACGTAGGCGACGTCTTTGACGCGCCCGCGCAGCGCTCGGACGACCTCCTGCGATTGATAACTCGGGTAGAGCCAATCGGAGGTGAAGCTGATCACCAGAAAACGGCCCTCGAAGGGCTCGAAGACATCCCCGAGCGAGGCATAGCCGAGGCTCAGATCGAAGGTGTCCATAGCCTTGGTGATGGCGATGTAGGAGTTGGCGTCGAAGCGCCCGACGAACTGGCCGCCGCGGTATCGCAGGTAGCTCTCGACCTCGAACAGGCTTGGCCCATCGCCCATCTCGCGCCGACGGCGGCCGAACTTCTCGCGCATCGAGTCGTCGCTCATATAGGTGATATGCCCGATCATGCGCGCGACCGACAAGCCCCTGCCGGGACCAGGTCCATCGTAGTAGTTGCCCTCTTCGAAGTCGGGATCGGCCATGATCGCCTGCCTGCCGACTTCGTTGAAGGCGATCTGTTGCGCTGAGTGCCGGTGGGTTGAGGCGATCGGTATGACCGAAGCGCACATCTCAGGGTAAGATGCCGCCCATTGCAGCGCCTGCATGCCGCCCATCGAACCGCCCGAGACGGACAGCAGCTTCTCGACTCCCAAGTGGTCGACGAGGCCCTTTTGCAAGCGCACCATGTCGGCGACGGTCACAAACGGGAAACCCAGTCCGTAGGGTTTCCCTGTCGCCGGATCGGTCGAGCCGGGACCTGTCGTACCGCTGCAACCGCCTAGGACATTCGAGCAGAAGACGAAATACTTGTCGGTATCGAAGGCTTTGCCGGGCCCGATCATGCTTTCCCACCAGCCCGGGGCGCCGTCTTTCTTGCTAATGCCCGCGGCGTGAGCGTCGCCGGAAAAGGCGTGCTGGATCAAGATCGCATTGGACCGCGCTTCGTTGAGTTCGCCGTAGCTCTCGTAGGCGATCGTCGCGTTGGGGATGGTTTCGCCTGAGTCGAGCTGTAGCTCTCCCAGGTCAACCGATTGGCGCTCGACAATCATCGTCCGGCTCGTCCTTCTAGAATACCGAGAGAATGTCCTTTTTTCGATTTGCGATATTGGCGCTGGCTTGCTGCGGCGCAATCGCCCAGGCTCAAGACACGCGGGCGTTACAGATTCTGAGACACGCCCAACAATCCGCGGGTGGAGCCGATGCCCTCGCCGCGATCCGGGACATGATTGTCACACGCGACATTGAGGCTGTCGGCGGGGGCATGAGCGGACGCCAAACGGTCAAGTTCCTGCTGCCCGGGGCGATGCGCCAGGAAAGTTCACTGCCCTTCGGGCTGGTCTCGGTTTCGTTGGTGGACGGCGCCGGATCCATCGATTCGCCGCAAGGAAAGTCGGCGCTAGTCGGGCCCCAACTGACTCAGGCCCAAGGAGAGTTGTTTCGCGTCCGGGAGCGTCTGCTGCTCGCCGACAGCGTGCCCGACTGGAACGTGAGTTACGTTGAGACCGCATCGGACTCAGGCCGCGAGGCAGACATCCTTGAGGTCTCCGATCTCAAATCGAACCAGAAGATACGGCTCTGGATTGACCAAATGACCGGAGAATTCTACCGATCCTCGTTTGCCGCCGTCGCTCTCGTCGGCGCGCAACAGCTGGACGAGTACTACTCGGATTTCCGCGCGGTCAACGGCGTTCAAACGCCTTTCCGGATCAACGTCTCTAGCGCGGGACGTCCGCTCACCGAGATCCGCATTGAAAAGGTCCTGCACAACACGGGCCTCACCAAAGCCGAATTCCGCTAGAACCCAGTGCTCCGGTAAATCCCTAGGCATGCAGTACCGAAGTACGCCTAGCCTTATCAGGGAATTTGCCTTGAGAACTACCTAGGCAGCCCCATGGGCAGCTCCGTGCCTGCGGGCGGAATATAGTCCACGGGGAGTCGTAGTTTCGTAAGCCGCAGGGCCGCGAAATCTTCGGATTCGGTAAGAATGACCAAACTGAAAAAGTTGCTACGCTGTGCGCTGCTGGCAGGTTTCGCCTCTGCAGCGACGCTGTCGGCTGGCACGGTGACGGCGGTTACGATGGGCGATTTTACGACGCCCGGTACGTTGGATTTTGAATCGATGGCCACGGGCAACATCGCCAATAACGACGCGATCTTCTCGACCATCGGCATCCTATCCGTTAGCGGAACAGCCTCGACGTTCTTGGACGACTTCCAGGACCGTCAGAACTCATCGGATCGAGCGCTCTGGCTCACCGCCGGCAACCAACTGGCCATCGTCGATCCGGCCAACTCGGGCTCGAACATCTACGGCCAGCAGGACATTGGCTACACGATCGACTTTGCGGCTCCGGTCTCTCGCTTCGGGTTCAGCACCCATGACGAGCCGTTCGCCTCCCAAGGCGCCCCGCCACTGGTTATCACGTTCTTCTATGGCCTAACCCAAGTCGGCTCGACGCTCTCCAGCGGCGCACTGTTGCCGGGCTCGGGACCGAACCCGGATTGGGATCGCCGGGACTTCTTCTTTCAGAACACCGAAGTGTTTGACCGCATCGTTCTCAGTACGACCGGATCCAACCAGGGATTCGCTCTCGACAACCTAACGGTCGACCAATCCGAGTCCGTTCCTGCCGTGCCGGAACCTGGTTCGCTGGCGCTATTGGGCCTGGCCTTGATGACCTTGGCTGCAAGCCGCAAACGGCTCCGCTAGCAGCCTTTGATCGCTTCTCCGGTCCGCCGCAGCCCGCAAAGGTTGCGGCGGATTTATCGTTGATCGGGCGCTCTAGCTGCGCAGGGTAATGCGCAGTTTGGTTTTTAAATTGTCGAGGATTGCGACGGCGGAAGCCTGGATCTCTTCGTCGCGAAAACTCTCGGTCTCGCGTTGCCAGACGGCCCGGACAAGCAGCGCATAGTGCCCGTCTGGCACCTGCTTGCCGCGGAAGATTTCGACCGGCTCAAACCGTTCGAGGTAGTCCACCAAGCCGATCGCCGTACGGATCTCGGCGAAGGGCACGCCCTCGGGCACGAGCAGCGAGAAGTCGCGCTCCACGGGCGGGACTTTGGGCACGGCCCGATATTGGGGCCTTCGCAAACCGGCGTCGTAGAGTTTGTCGAGTTCAATCTCGGCGAGAAAGACGGGTTGGCGCACCTTCAGTTCATCGCAGATCTGCGGATCGACTTCACCGACGATTGCCACGCGGCCACGGTCCGTCCGAACGCTGGCCGATCTTCCCGCGACGTAGTAATACGGCACGTCTCGGTCATCGAAATCGACGTGCACGAAATCGTAGCGTCCGAGCAGCGCCTCAACATCGCTCTTGAGGTCATAAAAGCCGAAGGCCTTAGACTCCTCTTGGAGACTCGCCGCCCGGGCCATACCCGTCGCTGCCATGGCTAGAGAAAGGGGCTCTTGATAAGTCCCGTCGCCGCCACGGTAGACTCGCCCAAACTCCGCCAATCGAACGGACTCTTCGCCATGACGAATGTTATGCGCGATGGCATGCAGCAGAGTCGGCGCCGCGCTGGGCCGCATGACGGTCATCAGCTCCGAAACGGCGTTGCGAAGCCGCACAGGTTTTCCGGAGCCGAATCGCTCGGCATCCTTCTCGGAGATGAACGAGTAGCCGACCATCTCGTCGTAACCCAAGCCGCGAATCGTTTCTCGCGCGGCAGCTTCTTCGTCTTCAAAGGGCTTTGGCTCGGGCGCGGCGGCCATCGGAGGCAGCGTGGACGCGATGTTGCTGAAGCCGTAAATGCGGCCGACTTCTTCGATCAGGTCGATCTCCCGCTCCACATCGAGCCGCTGCGAAGGAAGCGGCGTACGCCAGCCCTCAGCCGTCGCCTCGGGGCGAAAACCCAACCTGGTGAGAATGTCGACGACGTCTTCGTCAGGAACCATGGTTCCCAACATTCCGGCGAGGCGAGCGCGGCGCAACTCGACCGAGGCCCTTGCCAACTGCGCCGGGTAGGCGTCGATGCGCCCCGAAAGCACGACGCCGGGGCTTAGCTCTCCCAGCAGTCCAGCGATGCGGTCCGCCGCCCAAACCGTGGCTTCGAGGTCCGCGCCGCGTTCAAAGCGATGCGAGGCCTCGGTGTGCATGCCGAAGCGCCTAGACGTCTTGCGGATGGCCGCCGGCTGGAACCAGGCAGCCTCGATCAAAACGTTCTTGGTGCGGTCGGAGATCTCAGTCTCGAGGCCGCCCATCACGCCCGCCAGGGCGACCGGACGGTAGGCATCAGCGATCACAAGGTCCTCGGAGCTTAACTTGCGATCCAGCCCGTCCAGCGTGCGCATCTCTTCGCCAGCCCGGGCACGGCGTACCACGATACGCCGCTCGTTGAGCGTGTCGAGGTCAAAGGCGTGCGTCGGATGACCCAACTCAAGTAGAACGTAATTGGTCAGGTCGGCGATGTTGTTAATCGAGCGCGTCCCGCACAACTCAAGCCTTCTGCGCAGCCAATCGGGAGAGGGTTTGATCTCGACTCCCAGCAGTACCCGGCCCACGTAGCGCGGGCAAAGATCGGCATCCTCGATCGCGATTCGGGCGAATTCGCCGACGGTGCGAGAGTCTTCCGGAAACTCAATCTTGGGCGGCGTGAGCGGCCTGCGGAATATGGCGGCCACTTCACGGGCGATGCCGAAGTGGTTCATCGCGTCGGGGCGATTACTGGTAATGTCGAGCTCAAAAACCGTCTCGCCGTCAACCTGCTCCACGCCGTCCACGGCCATGCCGGCCATGGTCAGCGCCGCGCCGAGTTCCTCCGACGATTCGGGGATCTCGACAAAGTCTTCCAGCCAACTGCGAAGGATGCGCATTACCGAAACTGCCGTAAGAACCGCGTGTCGCCGTTGTAGAGCAGCGAAATGTCGTTGATGTCGTACTTGTTCATGGCGATGCGGTCCAAGCCGAAGCCCGCGGCGAAACCCTGGTACTTTTCAGGATCGAGACCCGCCGAGCGCAACACGTTGGGATCGATCATGCCGCAGCCGAGCAACTCGATGAAGCCTGTTTGTTTGCAGATGCGGCAACCGCGTCCGGCGCAGAACACGCACGTGATATCCAACTCGGCGCTCGGTTCGGTAAAGGGGAAAAAGCTGGGCCGCAAACGCGTCTTGATGCCGCGTCCAAAGAATCGCCGCACGAAGTGTTCCAGGGTTCCCTTCAGATCCGCCAGAGTGATGTTCTCGTCAACGCAGAAGACTTCCAACTGCTGGAACATCGGGCTGTGCGTGGCGTCGGGCGCATCGTTGCGATAGACCTTGCCGTGGACGACGTAACGCATCGGCGGCGGAGTTTTCTCCATGATGCGGATCTGGTTCGGCGAGGTGTGCGTCCGCAGCAACATCTTGTCCTCAACGAACAAGGTGTCCATTTCGTCGACCGCCGGGTGGTCGGCGGGGAAGTTCAAGGCTTCGAAGTTGTAGAAGAAGGACTCAATCTCGGGTCCTTCTGCAACCGAGTAACCGAGTTCACGGAAGATCGATAGGATCTCTTCGAGGGTACGGCGTACGGGATGTTTCGCTCCCAAGCGACGTTCGGGACCAGGCAGGGTGACGTCCAGAGCTTCGCGCTTGCGCCCGATTGCGGCGACATCATTCTGCGCTTGTTCGAGAGCGGCTTCAATCGCTTGGCGGATCTGGTTCTGGCGCTTGCCGACTTCCGGCTTGAGTTCACGCGGAGCGGCCTTGAGCCAGGCGTCGTTGGCCGCCGCGATGAGACCGTTCTTACGGCCCATCCAGCGGTCGCGCAACGCCTTCAGGCCGTCTACCGAGGATACAGCCCTCCTCTCCCCCTCAAAGGCGTCTTTGAGGGCGGCGTAGAGTGAGTCGACGGAATCTCCGGCCGCGATCAGCTCAGCTAAGGGCTGGTGCGCTTTTTCGTCCAGAGTCATCCCGCCGATCCCCTATTCGGCTGCTGCTGCTTCCTTCGCCGGGGCGGGTTGGGTTCCGAGCGCGGCTTTCGCCTGCTCGGCCAACTTGGCGAAGCCATTCGCATCGCGGACAGCCATCTCAGCCAACATCTTGCGATTGACCTCGATGCCCGCCACGTTTAGCCCATGCATCAGCAAGCTGTAAGACAGCCCGTTCTGACGCGCTCCGGCGTTGATGCGAATGATCCATAAGGATCGGAAGTCTCGCTTCTTGCGCTTGCGGCCGACATAGGCGAACTTCTGTGCGCGGTCGACGGCCTCTTTGGCGTAGCGATAAAGCTTACTCTTGCCCTGGTAAAAACCACTGGCATGAGCAAGTACCTTCTTTCTTTTGAGACGGCGTTTATTGCCTCTTTTTACACGGGGCACGGTTTCCTCCTGAGCGGCGATAGACCGTTTATCGGTCCTTTACTAAGCGGCGAAACAGGCACGTGCCGAAGTTGGCTCTGTCCGCGCGCCGCAGGCCCAGCGAAGGGCCCGCTAAATTCAGGCTGAGATCATCAGCCTGATGGTTTTTTCCATGGACTTGCTCACCAAACCGCCCTTGCGCAGCTTGCGCTTACGCTTTTGCGATTTCTTGGTAAGGATGTGGTTCGCCAGCGAATGGCTGCGCTTCACATGACCTTTGGCGGTCAACTTGAAGCGTTTCTTCGCTCCACTATGAGACTTGAGTTTTGGCACGGCGCTACCCTCTTGGCGTCCGTTCGCGCATACAGCGCGACCGCACTACCGATCGAATCCTTTAATACCCTGTCTGGGAAGTCCTCGAGCGGACACTACTCGAACGCTCCAGCCAGTATAACACCGGTCTAGGGGCGCAGCGCTAGGTAGGTAAAGGGGTAACTTTGATGTTCGCCTGCCCGGATTCGCACCGGCGCGAGTCCGGATGAGAGCCCCTGGGGAACAACGAAGTTGATCTGTGCGATGCCTGCGGCTAGACCCGGAGCGGCTCCGGCATAACGGATCTCGGCCGGCATTTCGCCACATTCTACGGAAATTTCCGCCTCTAGGCCGGGGAATGGGCCTGTTGTCCCGACGATCTCGCCATCCGCAAGCGGAGGCGAGAAGACCCCCAATCCGGTCGCCCAGAGGGCCACGACCGATCCTGCGGAGGCTGGGTTGGCTGGGGAGTTGAGCGTGCCGTCTTGGTTGAGGATGGCCCCGAACGATGCGTTGGGCGGAGCTTGCTGGAAAGGTCCTGGCGACGCCTCGACCACCGTCATCACGAAAACGTTGCCGCGAACCCCGTCGCGCTCGACGACCACCTGGGCCGTGGGGTCATCGCCCAGGTCGAAGGGTAGGATGGCGTTGATTTGGGTGGCCGAGACGTAGAGCAACGGTGCCGGGGTGTCCCCCACCAATACCCGCACGCCGGCAACCTCGGTCGGGAACCGTCCTGCTTCGATTGGGGCGGCAACGCCTTCGGCCAGCCCCAACCGCTCGCCGTAGAGCGAAACGACGGCACCCGGAGACAGCACGGCGGGCACGCTGTCGCCGGCGTTTAGCACCGCAGCCAGCCAGGGCTTCTCGATGTTCCGACTATCCAACTCTAGAAAGGCCGCATAGACCGATTGGGGGCCGTAGAGGAAGCCGCCGGCATCCAGTAAACCCGACTTCGTCGGCCCGACCGTAATTACCCTCCCGTCAGCGGCAACGGCTATAGCCGAAGCCCCGGCCCGGACCTCACGGACCAGCTCACCCGCGCGATTGATCTTCAGTAGCAAGTCCGTCGGGCTCGTCTGTCCGTTCTCTTCCACCTGCGCCAGGCCGGCGAGATAGGTCGAGCCGTCGGGGGCCGCCGCCAGGTCTCTCAGCATGATGGCGTCGTCGATGCCGAGGTAGCCGCTGTAGAGCCGCTGCCCGGTTACAGCGTCGATGCCCAGAACGAAGAAATCGTCATTGCCCGTGAGCGTCGCGGCGTTTGAGTCTTTCATCGGCAGGTCGGAGGAGCGTGTCTTGCCGGCAACAACGACCTCGCCAGTTGCAGACAGCACGATCTTGGGGCTCGACTCGGTGCCGGAGCCCCCGTACGACATCGTCCAGGCAAGTTCGCCTTGCGGGCTGATCGCGGCCACGAAGATGTCGCCGTCCTCGCCTTGGGGATCGACCGCGAGGGGCAAGGTGATCTCGAAATCCGGGAAGCGCATCACCCCGCAGACGTAGACCCAGCCATCGGGGCTGACCGCGATATCCTCCACCCTGACATTGCCGTTGGATTTGCGATTGAGCTTGACGCTATATCCCGCCTCCCGTTGGCCCTCCGGGGTCGCCGTTATCATGCTCCAGGTTTCATTCGGGCCGGGCCCAATGCCGTCTCGGTTTCTGCCGAGGTAGCTCGCGCGATAGACCGTGCCGCGTGAGTCAACGCCGACACCTGCCGCCCGCATGAATATTTCCAAGCCTTCAGCGACCGTCTCGCCATCTGGAGCGACTTTAAATAGGAAATCCTCCTCGCTCGGTTGGCCCGACCTCGGGTGCGTTCCGACCAAGTAGAGGTTGCCGTTGATGTCGACTGCGGCTCCCGCCAAGATGTCGTAACCCGATCCGCCTAAGTACTTGACGAAGCGGGGTCCGGAGCCGTCCGCGGCCAGCCTCATGGCGAATAGATCCGAGCACGGATCGAGCAGAACGCCGGGTTCGAATGGACTCGGGGGCTCCCCTCCTAAGGCGTAACAGGAGCCCTCCGATGGCATTCTTCCGTCCGAGTCGAGTATCGGCAAACCGGGTCCCTGAGCCACACCGGCGACCCAGATGTCCCCGCCAGGACCGACAACGACGGCGCTCGGAGAAGCGAAGGGAGCCTGATTGGAGCCGTTGGCGCCGACGAAATACGTGAGCGGTACGTCGAAAGAGGGCGCCTGCGCCAAGACAGGCATGGCAGCGATGACGACCGTCAGGACCATTTCAAGCAATCGCATGGACTGCAGAGTTGCAATCCACGTTCCAGACTAGTCTTCGCTATTGATCATCCCCTGATGACACCCTGGCTAGAACACGGTGTAGATAAAAGGGGCCAGGGCGGAAGTTTCGGCGAAAATCAGCAAGACGCCGAGCAAGACAAACACGACCACAATGGGCAGCATCCAAAGCTTCTTGTTCTGGCCGAGAAATGCCCAGAATTCGCGGATGAGAGATACCTTGCTCACGGACCTTTAGAATAGCCTTTCGAACTGCTCCTTCGACTGTTTGGGAGACGAGCGGGGAAGCCAGTAGCTCGCGCTCCCTGGCCCGCGCCGCCGCAACGAATCGCGGCCGACGAGGCGCTGAATCAAGCCCATCGGCGTCATCACCAGGTAGAAAAGCAGCGCCAACAGAATCCGGCTGTTGATCCAACCCAGGGTATGCGCCAAGCGCATCCAAACGATGTGGAACGCCCGTGCCGCCGCGGGCACGAACAGGCCCGCGGCGATGAGCGCGACGCCCAGAGAACCGAAGGTCCCGACGGCCGTATCGCGACCGCGATAAGCGCTCCAAGCGGCAAGCGCGATCAGCACAATACCCACCGTCAGCGCGGACTTGCGCTCCTGAGCCCGGCTGCTAGTCAAGTTGAAAGGCCTCCTGCCGCAGGGCTGTGGCGGCCGCCGTGTCCTGGGCGGGTTTTTCCAAGAAGTGATTGCCGCAGACCAATACGTCCATCTCGGTATGCATGAAGCAGCCGAAGGCGTCTTCGGGCGTGCAGACGATGGGTTCTCCTCGCACGTTAAACGACGTGTTGACGACCACAGCGCAGCCGGTCAGCCGACGGAACTGGGCGATCAAATCGTAAAAAATGCCGTGCGTTTCGCGCTTGACGGTCTGGATGCGTGCGGAGCGGTCCAAGTGCGTTACGGCGTGGATGCCGGCCCCTTCCCGAACGGGCGCGGTGAAGGACATGTAGGGCGACTCGGCGTCGAGTTCAAAGTATTCTTGCGTCGACTCCGCCAGTACCGCCGGAGCGAAAGGACGAAAGCTCTCGCGGCCCTTGATCTTCAGATTGATGATCTTCTGCATCTCCGGCGAGCGCGGATCGCCCAGAATGCTGCGATTACCTAAGGCGCGTGGGCCAAACTCCATGCGTCCCTGGAACCAGCCGACCACCTTGCCCACAGCCAGCGCTTCGGCCGCACGAGCCACAATTTCGTCGGTCGGCAACTGTTCATAGCGGCCCCCGAGGGAGTCCAGCGCCTCCGAGATTTCCGATTCGCTGAAGCCGGGACCCAAGAAGGCGCCTTGCCGGTCGTCGCGGTTTCCCCGATCGGTTCTTGCAGCGCCGAGATACTGATGCCAAACCGAAAGAGCAGCGCCAACGGCTCCCCCCGCGTCGCCTGCCGCGGGCTGTACCCAAACGCCTTCATACGGACCTTCGCGCAAGATGCGCCCGTTGGCCACGCAGTTCAAGGCAACCCCGCCGGCGAGGCACAGGTTCTTCTCGCCAGTTTCCTTGTGGACGTGCCGCGCCATGCGCAACATAGCTTCCTCGGTCACCTGTTGGATGGAGCGCGCCAAATCCATGTCTCGTTGGGTCATCTTCGATTCCGGTTGGCGTGGAGGTCCGCCGAACAGCTTATCGAAGGCGGCGTTGGTCATCGTCAGCCCTTGGCAGAAGTTGAAATAGCGCATGTTCAGGCGGAGCGAGCCGTCTTCGCGCAGATCTATCAGCTCGTCCAGAATGCGTTGCGCGTATTTCGGCTGACCATAGGGAGCGAGCCCCATCACCTTGTACTCGCCCGAGTTCACACGGAATCCGGTGTAGTAGGTGAACGCCGAATAGAGCAGTCCCAGCGAATGCGGGAACCGGGTTTCCGCCAGCAGCTGAATCTCGTTGCCGCACCCCCAGCCATAGCTCGATGTGGCCCATTCGCCCACCCCGTCGACGGTTACTATCGCCGCCGAATCGAACGGCGATGGGAAGAACGCGCTGGCTGCGTGAGATTCGTGATGTTCGGTGAAGAGGACCGGCGATTCAATCCCCAACGCCTTCGAGATGCGCTCCCGGGTCCACAGCTTCTCTTTCACCCATACCGGCATCGCCTCGAGGAAAGAACGAAACCCCGCGGGTGCATAGTCGAGATAGGTTTCAAGCAGCCTCTCGAAGGTAAGAATCGGCTTGTCGTAGAACGCGACGTGATCGACGTCCGCCGCTGAAAGGCCCGCCTCTCTTAGGCAATAAGCCACAGCATGCGACGGGAAACCGGCGTCGTGCCTCTTGCGCGTGAAGCGCTCTTCTTGCGCCGCCGCAATGATTTCTCCGTCGCGGATCAGCGCTGCCGCCGAGTCGTGGTAGTACGCCGACAGCCCAAGGATGGAGGTCCCCTTCACAGCGGCCAGCGTATCACGCCAGTTCCCCCTTGCCGTGGCACCGCGTGGCGGCTAGCATGGGGCCATGCGCCGCCTGCTGCTGCTCGCCTTCGTGATCGCGTTTGCCGCACCCCTTGCCCCCGCTCAACGGTTGAAGGAAAATCGGGTCAGTCCCGAGTGGGTTCAACTGTTCAATGGCAAAGATCTCTCCGGCTGGACCAAAATCGGCCATGAGCGTTGGGTCGTGGAAGACGGGGCCATCCTCGGCGAAGGAGTCACGACAGAGTACGGTTATTTGGCGACAGAGAAAACCTACATCGACTTTGAGCTTTCTTTCCGCTTCAAGTGCGAGGCGGACGGCAATTCCGGCGTCTACTTACACACTGCTTTCCAAGAAGGCACGGCAACGGTCATAGCTGGTCGCCAAATTGAAATCGACCGCGTTCTCGGTCACCACACCGGCGGCTTGTACAGCAACGCCAAGGGCTGGGTCGCCTGGCCGGCCCCCAAGTACGAAACCGTCATTCGCCCGACCGACTGGAACGATATGCTCATCCAAGTCGACGGCAACCGCTACATCGTGACGCTAAACGGGATCCAGGTCCTCGACTTCACTTACCCCTCACCCGATGCCGAAGAAGGCGTCATCGCCCTACAATTGCACTCGGGCGGACAAGGCCGGATGCGCTTCAAGGACATCTACGTGCGCGATTTGTCGCGTCCTTAGCATTTCTCGCTCACCCTCTGCACTGATAGACTCGACAGCGTGAAGCGCGTTGCCGCGATCCTGTTTGCCGTACTCTTAACCCTCCCCGCGTTTGCCTCCGAATGGAGGGGTTCCGCCAATCTCGACCGAATCGTTGAAGACGCGATCAAAGCGCATACGATCCCCGGCGCCGTATTGCTCATTGGCCGCGGCGATGTCATCTTGCACGAGGCCGCCTACGGCTCCCGGCGGCTCATCCCCAACCGCGAACCGATGAACGTCGATACCATTTTCGACGCCGCCTCGCTTACGAAAGTCATCGTCACCGCGCCCGCGGTGATGATGCTCGTCGAGGAAGGCCGCATCCGGCTCAACGATCGTGTTACGACATACCTTCCCGAGTTTGCGGGCGGCGACATCACCATCCGCCAACTACTTACTCACACCTCCGGCCTGCGTCCGGACCTCGACCTGGAGCCCGCCTGGAGCGGCTACGAAACCGGCATCGCAAAGGCCCTGCGCGAAAAGCCGACCGCCGAGCCGGGGACCCGGTTCATCTACAGCGACATCAACTTCATCTTACTGGCCGAGATCGTTCACCAAGTCTCTGGACTGCCTATCAACGAGTTCGCGGCACAGCGCATCTTCGAGCCGCTGTCGATGACCGACTCCACCTACTTGCCTGGCCCTGCCCTGCGCACCCGAATCGCACCCACTGAGCAATTGCCCGACGGCACGATTCTCGACGGCGTCGTACACGACCCGACGACCCGTTTCATGGGCGGCGTCGCCGGCCACGCCGGACTGTTCACCACTGCAAGAGACCTGGGACGCTTCGCCCAAGCCATGCTCCGAGGAGGCGAACGGGGCGGCCGCCGCATCCTCAGCCCGCTGACGGTTGCGCAGATGACGACACGTCAATCGCCGCCAGAACTGCCGTCCCGTGGTCTCGGCTGGGACATCGATTCTCCCTATGCCTCGCCGCGCGGCGACTTGCTGCCGATCGGCTCCTACGGCCACACCGGCTACACCGGCTGCTCGGTTTGGATCGATCCGCACACGGGTTTGTGGATCGTCATCATGACCAATCGCGTCCATCCGACGACGCGCACGTCGGTCGTCAGCCTGCGCAGCCGGATCGCCTCTGCGGCGGCAGCCGCGCTCGGCGACCTAGACTTCGACGGCGCCCGCCAGGCCATCGCAGACCGCGCCGTCGCCATTCCGGCGGCGCCTGCGGTGGAAACCGGTCTCGACGTCCTCGTCGCTGAAAACTTCGCGCGGCTCGCAGGCAAACGCATCGGCCTGATTACCAATCACACGGGGATCGATCGTCTCGGCCGCCGCAACGTAGACCTTTTGGCGGCTGCAGCGGATGTCCAGTTGGTCAGAATTTTCTCTCCCGAACACGGCTTGACTGGGAACCTCGACAAGGAGGTGATTGACGACGCCGTCGATCCAACGACCGGGACTCCAATCGTGAGCCTCTACCGTCCTGATCAGCGCCGACCGAAGCAAGAAGCATTAGTCGATCTTGACGCCTTGGTCTTCGACATTCAGGACATCGGCACACGCTTTTACACCTACACGACGACCATGGCTTACGCGATCGAAGGGGCCGCCAAGGCCGGTATTCCGATCTACATTCTTGACCGCCCCAATCCAATTACCGGAACGCGGGTCGAAGGGCCCATGCTCGATGCCGAACATCGCTCCTTTATCGGCTACCTGGACTTGCCGGTACGGCACGGCATGACCTTGGGCGAGTTGGCGTTGTTCTTCAATGCAAAAAAACAACTGAATGCCGATGTGAGAGTCGTCAAAATGCGCGGTTGGCGCCGCGCGATGTGGTTCGACGAAACGGGATTGCCGTGGGTGAATCCTTCGCCGAATATCCGCTCGCTCGACCAAGCGATCCTCTATCCCGGCGTCGCCCTGCTTGAGGGCCTGAAGAATTATTCGGTCGGCCGCGGACTCGATGAACCTTTTGAGTTCATCGGCGCCGATTGGATCGATGGTGATCAACTCGCGGAGATGTTGAACCGGCGGGGCCTAGCGGGCGTTCGGTTTCACTCGGAGGTTCGAACGCCAGCGTCTTCCAACTTCGCGGGCAAATCAATTGAAGGGGTGGGGCTGACGATCTTCGACCGGGAGACGCTCGGGGCGCTGCGCGTGGGCTTGGAACTCGCGTCGGTCTTGGAGAAACTCTACCCGTCCCGATTGGACTTTGAGCAGACAGGGTTGCTAATCGGGGACGGCCAAAGCATCGAACAACTCTCCGCTTCGTTTTCAGTCGACACAATCTGGACCCGGTGGCAGCGCCTGGCGGCTGGCTTCCAAGCGGAGCGGAAACCGTACCTGCTGTACGACTAGCCGACTCTGGGTGCGCCGCCTAGTTGTCTTTGCCCTTTTCGGTGGAGCGAGTCTGACGCCGGTCTTCCGCCTCTTTCATCCATGAAGGCGGACGGCCGCGACGCTTTCCACGGCCTCGCGCAAGACGCTCCAGTGAAATAATGGCATCTTCAATTTGTTCGCGTTCCTGCCTCAGATCGGTCAGGATTTTGTTGACATCCATTGAGTTAACCTCCAAAACGCCGCCTCTTGCAAGGATTGCTCCACGGCCCACAAAACCCTTGGCGCACAATCGGATTGGCCGACGACAGTTCTGGCTACAGCAAAGAGTTCTTTCAAATTCCAGACCATTATCCCCGAAGGCAGGCTGTCACGCCAGCCTTTGTGCAAGTCGGGCGTTTGGAACTGGGCCTTTCTGGGCGCTACTCGGACCTGCTGGGCAGCAGGTAAGACACCGCCAGACCCGTGCCAAAAGTAGTGACAGCTCCGATGACGACGTACCACGTCCACGCCACTGGCGTACGGAAGGTCGTGTAGAGGACTGCGGAAAGACCAGCCGCCATCCCCGTCAAAGCGGCGTTCTGGGAGACTCGCGTGGTCAGAACGCCCAAGCTGAAGACGCCCAGCAGGGCTCCTAGCGGAACCGACGCGATCGCCAATCCCGCCTCCAACACCGAACCCCACGTTCGGGCCATAAAGGCGATGCCGATGAGCACCGCTCCCCAGGCCACCGTGGCGATTTTGGAGGCTCGGAGCTTGGCTTCGTCGCCGCCCAGCCGATCGCCGAATATCGGCAGAGCAATGTCGACGATCGTCGCCGACGCCAGCGAATTCAAGGCGGCGCTGATGTTCGACATGGCGGCCGCGATGATGGCCGCGATGACAATGCCTGAGACGACCGGCGGCAAGAAATTCCAGACGAAGCTGGGGTAGAGCCGATCCAATGGATCCGGCGGCGCGGAGCCGGTTTGTTGGTGGAAGACGTAGAGCATGACGCCGATCGTTAGGAACAGCGCAAACTGCATGAAGATCACCAACCAACTCGACAACAGCGCCAATCGGCTTTCCGCCTGCGAACGCGCGCTGAGCAAGCGCTGCACGATCAACTGGTCGGTGCCGTGCGTCGCCGTCGTCAGAAAGCCCCCACCCAACAGGCCCGCCCAGAAGGTGTAGGTCGTCGAGAAAAATTCCATGTTCGGAGCGAAGCCAAAGTGAAAGATACGAAACTTATCTTCGGCCAGGGCGACCGCCGCAACCTGCTCCCATCCGCCCGGGATTTGTTGCAGGATCATCCAGAAACTCAGCAGGGCGCCGGAAACGTATAGCGCCATCTGAACGACATCCGTCCAGATCACTGCCGCCATACCGCCGTGGAAGGTGTAGAAGATCGTCAGCAGGCTGATGATGACGATGGAGGCCAATTCGCCGGTCCCCAGCACCACCGACACCACCAGAGAGATGGCGAATACGCGCACTCCTTCGGCCAGCGAACGCGTCACGAGAAAGGTCGACGCCGTGACCCGCCGCAGTTTCTGGCCGAAGCGCCTTCTCATCAGTTCGTAGGCGGTGAACATCTCCCCACGCCAGTAGGCGGGAATAAAAATGAGCGAGATCACCACGCGGGCCAGCAGGTAGCCGAAGGCGATTTGCAGGAAGCCCAAGTCGGAGCCAAAGGCCAACGCAGGCGTTCCAATGATGGTCAGCGTGGATGTCTCCGCAGCGACGATAGACAGGCTGATCGCCCACCAAGGTGCTTGATTGCCGCCTAGAAAGTAATCGCGCAAGGTCTTCTGCCCCTTACCGAATCGGGCTCCGAAGACAGTCACCGCGACCAGGTAGGTGCTGATGATGGCCAGGTCGAGCCAGCGCTCAATCATTGAAGGCACCCCGATTGCAACGGAAGTTGAAACAAACCGCTCACGGTTGACGTCTCATGTTTCGGAGCCGAACAGCCGGCCCGATACAGTGAGATCGGGCGGCACGGACTGCACCGGAATCGAGGGTTGCTGTTGCGAACGCCACGTCGCTGGATTATACTCCGCGAATGGCTCCGTAACAGCGCGAAGCCAAAGGGCTTGGCTCGCCTGAGAGCGAACCAAAGAACCCGGCAGCCCGAAAGGCTGGCTCCTGGAGAATATTGAACCCATGCTGAAAAGATTCACAAACGCCGCGGTCATCGTTTGCGCCCTCCTGCTCGCCGCCTCGGCTGCGTTTCCTGCGCCTCAAGAAGCGGCGGAAAAAAAGCCCAAGGACATGGCCGAGTACGAGCTCATCAATAAGACCATGAAGGAGGCGGATCCTGCGACGAAGCTTCAGCTTCTCGCTGAGTGGAAAGAGAAATACCCCGAGTCGGAGTTCAAGGAAGACCGGTTGCAGATGGTCATGCAGACCAATCAACAGGCCGGCAAGTTGGCTGAGGCTATTGCCGCAGCCAAAGAGGTTCTGGCCGAGCACCCGGGCGATTTCGCGGCCAACTTCACCATTGCCAGCCTGACCCCGGCACTCAACAGCACGGCCGCGGACGTCTTGTCGGCAGGAGAGAAAGCGGCATCGGCTTTAATCTCCGGCGGTAAGCCGACGACGCTGAGCGACGAGCAGTGGAATTCCGTGAAAGGACAGATCATGATGACGTGCCACCAGACGCTCGGCTGGATCCACATGCAGCGCAAGGACAACGTCAAAGCGGAAAGCGAGTTCAAGACCGTGCTCGGTATGAACCCGAACTCAGGGCAAATCTCCTACTGGCTCGGCAACGTCGTCTTGGCTCAGGGCGACCCCGACAAGAACGAATTAGCGCTTTTCTCGTTCGCCCGCGCTTGCGTCTACGATGGCGAAGGCGCACTTCCGGCCGACGGCCGTAAGCAGGTCTGCGACTATCTCTCAACGGTATACGACAAGTATGCGGGCACCCAGGACGGGCTGGATAACCTCAAGCAAGCGGCAATGAAGCAACCCTTGCCGCCAGCGGGCCTAACCATCGAATCGGCCAGCGTTCGCGCTTTCAAGGCTGAGGAAGCTCGTCGCAAAGCCAATCCGTTGCTCTACAAGTTCATCGACCTTCGGGATGCGCTCACTGGTTCGAAGGGCGACGCGACTTGGTCAGATCTGCAGGGCAAGATGTCACCGCAGATGGAACTCTATGTCCTCGGCTCTGACTCGGATCGCCCGCAGGTGCTCAACCTGGGCAGTAAGGCGGACGGTCCAGTCGAAGTGGTTCTCAATCTTGAGAACCGCCTGCGCGCGGCCCCTGGGCGCGGTTCCAAGGTTAAGTTTGAAGGCGTTGCCTCCAGCCTGACCAAGAGCCCTTTCAAGCTCACTTTGACCGGCGGCCATGCGCCTCTCTAGGACCTAGGCAAACTAGCTAAGGCAACGCGGCCGCCCCTTTGGGGCGGCCGTTCTCTTTTCAAGCGCAATTCAATCTTGACTCTCTTGTACTGGATTGATAAGTTGAGAGTTGCCCAATCTGTACTCCCTCGTACAGATTCCGCCCGGAGACCCCATGAGCTCGACGACAGACAATCTCGAACTGCTTGCGACGCAAGAGTATAAGTACGGCTGGATCACCGATGTGGAGGCCGACTCGGCGCCCCCCAGGCCTCAACGAAGAAGTTATCGTCTGGATTTCTCGCGAGAAAAAAAACGAGCCCGTCTGGCTCACTGAGTGGCGCTTGAAGGCCTACCGGCATTGGCTGGAGATGAAGGAGCCGACCTGGCCCAACGTCCATTACGAGCCCATCGACTACCAATCGATCTCCTACTACTCGGCGCCCAAGAAGAAGGGCGACGGCCCCAAGAGCCTCGACGAAATCGATCCCGAACTGCTCGACACCTACGAGAAGCTCGGCATCCCGCTTGAAGAGCAAGAGAAACTCGCCGGCATCGCCGTCGACGCGGTTTTCGACTCGGTCTCGGTGGCCACGACGTTCCGCAGCAAGCTGGCCGAGATGGGCATCATCTTCGGCTCGTTTTCCGAAGCCGTGCAGGAACACCCGGAGCTGATTAAGAAATACCTCGGCTCGGTCGTCCCGGCCACCGACAACTACTTCGCGGCGCTGAACTCGGCGGTTTTCACCGACGGCTCGTTCTGCTACATCCCCAAGGGCGTCCGTTGCCCGATGGAGCTGTCGACCTACTTCCGCATCAACGCCGCCAACACGGGACAGTTCGAGCGCACGCTGATCGTCGCCGACGAAGGCGCCTACGTCAGCTACCTCGAAGGCTGCACCGCGCCGATGCGCGACGAGAACCAGCTGCATGCTGCCGTCGTGGAACTGGTCGCCCTCGACGATGCCCAAATCAAATATTCGACGGTCCAGAACTGGTATCCCGGCGACAAAGACGGCAAGGGCGGCATCTACAACTTCGTCACCAAGCGCGGCGCTTGCCGCGGCAAGAATTCGAAGATCTCTTGGACGCAAGTTGAGACCGGCTCGGCGATCACCTGGAAATACCCGAGCTGCCTGCTGCATCGGCGACAACTCGGTCGGCGAGTTCTACTCCGTCGCGGTGACCAACAATCGCCAGCAAGCCGACACCGGCACGAAGATGATCCACATCGGCAACAACACCAGTTCGACGATCATCTCCAAGGGCATCTCCGCCGGACGTTCCGACAACAGCTACCGCGGCCTGGTGAAGATCCTTCCCGGCGCCGAGAACGCCCGCAACTATTCGCAGTGCGATTCGATGCTGATGGGCGACCAGTGCGGCGCGCACACGTTCCCTTATCTCGAAGTGAAGAACCCGACCGCGCAAGTTGAGCACGAAGCGACGACCTCGAAGATCGGCGAAGACCAGATCTTCTACTGCAAACAGCGCGGCATCTCCGAAGAAGACGCCGTGTCGATGATCGTCAACGGCTTCTGCAAAGAAGTGTTTAAGGAACTCCCCATGGAGTTCGCCGTCGAAGCCCAGAAGCTGCTCGGCATCAGCCTCGAAGGCAGCGTCGGCTAACGAAATTGATTCAGCGCGCTAGCGCTCGACAGGACATTGGAAATGCTTGAAGTCAAAGACCTCCACGTTCGCGTGGAAGATAAAGAAATCCTCAAGGGCATCAGTCTCAGCGTCGGCAAGGGCGAAGTACACGCCATCATGGGCCCCAACGGCTCGGGCAAGTCGACGCTCGCGGGCGTTCTCGCCGGCCGCGACGGCTACGAAATCACCGGCGGCTCGGTGACCTTCAACGGCGAAGACCTGCTCGACAAAGACCCCGAAATTCGCGCCCGCGAAGGTATCTTCCTAGCCTTCCAGTATCCGGTTGAGATCCCCGGCGTCTCGAACATGTACTTCTTGCGCACCGCGCTCAACGCTGTGCGCACGCATCGCGGCCAAGAAGAACTCGACGCCGTCGAGTTCATCGCGCTGGTCAAAGAGCGCATGAAGAAGCTCAAGATGGACGACGCCATGCTCAAACGCGCCGTCAACGAAGGCTTCTCCGGCGGCGAGAAGAAGCGCAACGAGATCTTCCAGATGGCCGTACTCGAACCGCAACTCGCCATCCTCGACGAGACCGATTCCGGCCTCGACATCGACGCTCTCAAGCTCGTCTCCGAAGGCGTCAACTCGATGCGCTCGCCAGAGCGCTCGATCATCGTCGTCACGCACTATCAGCGCTTGCTCGACTACATCGTGCCCGACAAGGTTCACGTTCTGGCGCACGGCCAAATCGTCAAGTCCGGCGACAAGAGCCTTGCCCTTGAACTCGAAAGGAAAGGCTACGGCTGGGTCGATGAACTCGCCGACGGCAAGCTAGCCACCGCATAGGAACATTTGAAGATGGCCGTCCAACAGCAAAACACCGTGGCATTCGTCGAGTCCTTCGCAGCGCTTAAGCGGAGCGGACCCGCGTGGCTCGCCGACCGCCGCCGCCTGGCGATCGAGCGCTTCTCCTTGCTCGGCATCCCGACCACGCACGACGAAGAGTACAAGTACACCAGCCTCAAATCGATCGCGGGCCAAACCTGGAGCTCTGCCTCGGCAGCCTCCGTCGAGATGCCCGACGTCAACTACGCCGGCGAAGAGGCGGCGCGCCTTGTCTTCATCGACGGCCATCTCGTCAACGCGACGGGCGACGCCTCGTTGCTGAGCAGTATGCAATCGCGCCTCGACGACGTCGAAGGCCACCTCACGCGTTACGCCGACTTCGAGTCACACGCCCTGACGGCGCTCAACACAGCCCTCTTCAGCGACGGGGCCGTCGTCGAGATTCCTGAAAAGGCCATCGTCGAAAAGCCCATCCACATCGTGTGGGCTTCGACCGGTCAGGCCGGAACGGTCTCTCATCCGCGAACGCTGATTCTCGCCGGCCACAGTTCGCAAGCCTCGGTCATCGAGTCTTTCGTCTCGCTGGCCGACGGCGCATCGTGGACCAACGCTGTCACTGAGATCGTCGCCGAAGCGAACGCCCGCATCGAGCACTTCCAGGTGCAGCAAGAAGGCGCGGAAGCGATCCACACCGGCGTCATCCAAGGGCTCACCGAGCACAGCGGCTACATCTCGACTATTTCGCTCAGCTTCGGCGCACGACTGGCCCGCAACGATGTACGCGTCAAGCTCAACGGCGAAGGCGCCGAGTGCGCTCTCGACGGACTCTATGTCGTCAACGGCAAGCAGCACGTCGACCACCACACGGTCATCGACCACGCCTCGCCCAACTGCAATTCACATCAGCTCTATAAGGGCGTACTCGACGGAGAGTCGCGCGGCGTCTTCAACGGCAAGATCTTCGTCCGCCGTGACGCCCAAAAGACCGACGCGATCCAGAACAACAAGAACCTGTTGCTCTCGCCCAAGGCCGAGATCGACACTAAGCCGCAGCTCGAAATCGACGCCAACGACGTGCGCTGCACCCACGGCGCAACCATCGGCCAACTCGACGCCGAAGCGCTGTTCTACTTGCAAGCGCGCGGCATCGGCGCCGCCCAGGCACGTCACCTGCTCACTTACGCCTTCGCCGCCGATTTGCTAGAACGCGTCAAGGTGCAGCCCCTGCGCGAGCACTTCGAGCACGTCTTGATGCGCACGCTCTCTGAAGATCCCAACGCCGAGGAGACGCACTCATGAGTACGACGACTTCGCACACGGCGACGACTCTCGATATAGCGCGCATCCGCCAGGATTTCCCGGCGCTCGACCAACAGGTCCACGGCAAGCCGCTCGCCTATCTCGATAACGCCGCCTCCGCGCAAACGCCCACCCAGGTCATCGACGCCATCCGCGGCTTTTACGAGCGCGACCGCGCCAACGTCCACCGCGGCGTCCACGAACTGAGCCAGCGCGCTACCAAGAGTTACGAGCAGGCTCGCGTCAAGGTGCAGCGCTTCTTGAACGCCGCGCACCTGGAAGAAATCATCTACGTCCGCGGCGCCACCGAGGGCATCAACCTGGTCGCTTCCAGTTGGGGCCAAGCCAACATCAAGGCCGGCGACGAAATCCTCGTGTCCGCCATGGAGCACCACTCAAACATCGTGCCCTGGCAGATGCTTTGCGAACGCACAGGCGCCAAACTGCGCGTCATTCCGATGAACCCGCAAGGCGAGTTGTTACAGGACGAGTACGCGGCGATGCTGAGCGAACGCGTCAAACTCGTCGCCGTTAACCACGTCTCGAACGCGCTCGGTACCATCAACCCGGTCAAGCAGATGGTCGCCCAGGCTCACGCCGTCGGCGCGGTCACGATGATCGACGGCGCACAAGCCACACCGCACATGACGGTCGACGTACGCGATCTCGACGCCGACTTCTACGGCTTCTCCGGACACAAGGTCTACGGCCCCACCGGCATTGGCACACTCTACGGCAAGCGCGCCCTGCTTGAAGCGATGCCGCCCTACCAGGGCGGCGGCGACATGATCGCCTACGTCAGCTTTGAGAAGACCACCTACAACGAACTGCCTTACAAGTTCGAGGCCGGTACGCCCAACATCGCCGACGCCATCGGCCTTGGCGCTGCTGTCGACTACGCCCAATCCGTCGGCCTCGACAACATCGCCGCCTACGAAGCCGAACTGCTCGACTACGCAACCGAACAGGTCAGCGCCATCGACGGCGTGCGGCTCATCGGCACAGCCCAACACAAAGCCAGCGTACTCTCGTTCCTCATCGGAGACGTACACGCTCACGACGCCGGCACGATCCTCGACCGCGAAGGCGTCGCCGTTCGCGCCGGTCATCACTGCGCGCAGCCGGTCATGGATTTCTTCTCGGTGCCCGCCACCACGCGCGCCTCTTTCGCCTTCTACAACACGCGGGAAGAAGTCGACGCGCTCTGCCGAGGCATCGTCAAGGTCAAGGAGCTGTTCGGCTAATGTCTGACTTGCGCGATCTCTATCAAGAGCTGATCATCGATCACTCCAAGAAGCCGCGAAATTTTCGCGAGATGGAAGACGCCAACCACGAGGCCGACGGCTTCAATCCGCTTTGCGGAGACAAGCTGCATCTGTACATGAAGGTCGACGACGAAGGCATCATCCGCGACGTCTCTTTCAAGGGTTCCGGCTGCGCCATCTCGACCGCTTCCGCATCGATCATGACCTCGATGCTTAAGAACCAATCGCTTGAGCAAGCGCGCAGCATGTTCGAGATGTTTCATCACCTGGTTACACGGCCCGAGGAAGAGCTTGATCCTTCGCACGCCGGCATCGGCCTGGGCAAGATGGCCGTCTTCGCCGGGGTGAACGAGTTCCCCGCCCGCGTCAAGTGCGCCACTTTGGCCTGGCACACCATGAAGAACGCCATCGAAGACGCTCACGAACCGGCCAAGACGGAGTAATCACATATGACGCCTGAAGAAAAAGAAGAACTCCGCGAAGAAGTGATTGCCGCCTTGCAAGACGTCTACGACCCGGAAATCCCAGTCGACATCTATAAGCTCGGCTTGATCTACAACATCGACATCTCCGACACCGCCGATGTGGCTATCCGCATGACGCTCACCACGCCCAACTGCCCCGCCGCGCAGTCGCTGCCGGAGCAGGTCAAGAAGAAGGCCGAAGAACTCGACGGCGTCAATTCCGCTGAAGTCGAAGTCGTCTTTGACCCGCCGTGGACGACCGCGCAGATGGACGACGCCGCCAAGCTGACTTTGAATATTCTCTAGCGACCCAGGAGCAAGCGATGCAATTCAGTGCACAAGAAGAGTATGGGCTCCGTTGCTTGCTCCGCCTCGCAGCAAG
This sequence comes from uncultured Acidobacteriota bacterium, assembly GCA_963805925.1. Classification (GTDB taxonomy): domain Bacteria; phylum Acidobacteriota; class Terriglobia; order Bryobacterales; family UBA6623; genus CAMPKL01. The sequence continues at coordinate 1,780,717 of CAWDWB010000003.1, read as the reverse complement.
GCCCAGCCAGAGCGTGACGATCCCCGAGATCAGCCAGGCCGAAGGCATCTCGGTGCCTTACGTCGCGAAACTCATGCGGCTTTTGCGTGACGGTGGCCTGGTCACCAGTGAACGCGGACAGTCCGGCGGCTATCGGCTAGCGCGGCCCGCCGGGGAGATCTCAGCCGCCGAAGGCCTCGCCGCTCTGGGCAGCAAGTTCTACGGCGGCGAGTTCTGCGAAAAGTACGCCGGCAACGAAGACGAGTGCACGCACACGACGAACTGCTCGATTCGCTCCCTATGGCGCGCCGTGCAACAGGCGGTGGATCAGCTGCTGAGCCACACCACGATTGAAGACCTCGCCCGCAACGAAGAGCAGATGAATCGTTTCGTCGACGACCTCGTCGTCTTGGGCGCCGCTCCCAACTCAACCCCACTCCAGTAATCGTCCATGCCTACACAAGAACAAGTTCAAGACGCCCTGCGCGAAGTCATCGATCCCGCCTTCGGTAAAGACATTGTTTCCCTCGGCCTGGTGCAGGAGCTGAAGGTTGCCGGCGGCCGCGTCGCGCTCGATCTGCAAATCGTCCGCGCCTCCGCTGAAGCCAACAACGATCTCAAGCAACAAGTCGAGCGCATCCTCAAGGGCGTTGAAGGCGTCGAGGCCGTCGACGTTCGTCTGACCGCGCATGCACGCTCCGCCGGCACAGGATCAGGACAGGGCGAACTGCCGGGCGTCGCGAATGTGATCCCCATCGCCTCGGGCAAAGGCGGCGTCGGTAAATCTACTGTTTCCGCCAACCTCGCTGCGGCGCTCGCGCAAACCGGCGCACGCGTAGGCCTGCTCGACGCCGATGTCTATGGCCCTTCGATCCCGATGATCATGGGCGCCACAGAAGCCCCCCAACGCGGCGGACGCGGCATCATGCCCGTCATGTGTCACGGCGTCAAGATCATCTCCACCGGCTTCTTCACCAAGCCCGACCAGGCAGTCGTCTGGCGCGGGCCGATGCTCTCGAAGATGCTCACGGACCTGGCCCGCCAAGTCGAATGGGGCGAGCTCGATTACCTGCTGGTCGATCTGCCTCCGGGCACGGGCGATGTGCAACTGACCCTCTGTCAGCAAGTCGCCTTGACCGGCGCCGTCATCGTGACGACTCCGCAGCCCGTTGCGGCTGCCGTCGCTGAGAAGGCGATCATCATGTTCGAGCAGCTCAAGACGCCGATCCTTGGCCTCATCGAAAATATGTCCTATTACGAATCGCGCAAGACCGGCGAGCGCGAGCTGATCTTCGGCGCAGGCGGCGCGGCGACTCTGGCGCACAAATGGAAGACGCCGCTGCTGGCGCAAATTCCCCTGGCGACCACCGTGCGCGAGACCTCCGACGGCGGCACGCCCATCGTCCTTGCCGATCCCGATGCCCCCGCGGCCAAGGCCTTCGTCGAAGCGGCCGCCAAGCTCGCGGCCGAAGTCGCCATGAAGAACGCCAACGCCGACAAGGCCGTCGAGATCAACTTCTGAACCGGATGCCCAAGCCGATCCGTATCAATCGTCATGGCGCGCACGACATCGCCATCGAGTGGGACAACGGTGAGACCGTCGCCTACCCGGCGCGATTCTTGCGTCTGAATTGCCCCTGCGCCCAATGCGAAGACGAGGTCACCGGCAAGCGAATCATCCAGGACTCGATGCTGCCGATCCTCACTTATCCGACCAAGATCGAACACGTCGGGCGTTACGCGATTCAGATTTTTTGGAGCGACAGCCACTCCACCGGCCTCTATACCTGGGAGAAGCTATGGGACCTCGCCGACAATATCGACGACTGGAAGGCTTCCATCAAGCCGCCCAAACACTCCTTGCAGTAATCCTGTTCGCCGCCGGCACCGCCGCGCAGACTCCCGTCGTTAACGCTGGGGGCATCGTCAACGCCGCGGATTTTCGTCCTGCATCCCTGTCAGGCGGCGCCGTGGCCCAGGGTTCCATCTTCAGCCTGTTCGGCTCAGAGCTATCCGCCGACACGTTCGACGCCGACAGCTTCCCCTTACCGCGGCAAGTCAACGGCGTGCGCGTCGAAGTCGTCGCCGCGGGAATCGTCTACGAAGCGCCCTTGCTTCATGTCGATCCGCTGCAGATCAACGCCATCTTCCCCTCCGACGTTCCCGTCGGACCGGCTGCGGTCCGGGTTTTGCGGACAGGCCAGGTCAGCAATCTAGAGCCCGTCAAGGTTGTCCGCTGGTATCCCAGCCTCTTCTTAGCAGGTCCGTCGGAATCGCAAGAAGCCTATTCCAACTACCGCCAGGAGGCGGCGGGGCAACGCTACGTTGGCGTCCAGCCGCAGCCGTTGAACCTCGACGCGCCCGCGTCCCCCGGCGGCGACGTAACCCTCTGGGCGACCGGCGTGTTCACCGCACCGGGCGGTGACGATCGCCCGGTTGTCCTCACCAACCGGGCTTCTTCGCCGTTGCGTGCGCTCGTCGGCGGGAAGGAGGCCACGATCACCTATCAAGGCCCGGCGGGTTGCTGCGTCGGCCTCGCCCAGCTCAACATCCGCGTGCCCCTCGACGTCGACCTTGGCTGCTTCGTGCCGGTCCAACTCGTCGGCGGCGGCCTGCCCAGCAACGTGGCGACGATCCCGATCGCCGAAGATGGGCAATTCTGCCCCGGGCGCGAGGAGCGCTTGACGCGCGTCTATCTCGACCGCCGGGACGGCGACGACGATCGAGCCCGCACGTTCCACGGCAGGGAATGGTACGACCCCAACGAACTGCCGCCCGTCGGCTCCTGCCAAGTGTTTTCACAACCGCAGAGCGTCCGGGTGCTTGGCCATGTCCCCGAGAGCGAGAGGGTCGTCATTGAGGGCCCCGCTTCCACGTTTGAGCTGTCCGAAGGCGGTGGCCCCCTGCGGTTTGCTCCCGAGGGTGCTGCGCAATTGGGCTCGGGCCTCTATGACGTAGCCTCCACCGGCAGCGATTTCCCAGCCTACGAAGCGACCCTCACCGTCCCCTCGTGGTCCTTCCCGCTGAGTGATCTCGCCGCGCAAACCGACCCCCGCAGCTCCGGCTTGCAGTTCACCTGGGGAGTCCAAATCTCCACCTGGTCAAGCCCCACGAAGTGGGCGGGCCTGATCACCGTGGACAGCCGAATGGTTTGCTCCGTGGATCTGCTCAGCGGATCGTTCACCGTCGGCCCTGAAATTTTGGCGTTGCTTAAGGAGCAGGTCGACTGGTCCTTCGGCCCGATGGCCTATGTGCCCATCGAAACCGATACCGACGGCCCCGAAACGGGCCTCATCGTCTACACCGACTTAACGACCCCACAGCACACCGACCTTGGCCCTCCCCTGCTGGCCGCAAGCCGCGTGTATCTGCCAGGGGAGGACTTCGTCGATGCCGAACTGGCCACAACTCAAGCCGAACGGCAGCGTGGCCTCCAATACCGCACCACGCTCTCTGCCGAGCGCGGCATGCTCTTCTTCTTCGAATCTCCCGGACCCTACGGATTCTGGATGTCTGAAACGCTCATCCCGCTCGACATCTTCTGGCTCGACGCCGACCGTCGCATTGTCACGATCTCGGCGGACACGCCGCCTTGCCCATCCGGCGTTAACTGCCCCATCTACTCACCGACAGTGGCCGCCCAATATGTTTTGGAACTCGCCGCCGGAGAAGCCGCCCGGCGCGGCCTGTTCGTCGGCGATCAACTCTCCTGGTAGTCCGCTCGCTCCAAACACTTATAAGGTATACTTAACTTAGGCAAATTTACCGCTGGCCTTGAGGCTCTGTCGCCCCTAGACGGTCAGCGCGATTGGACATTCACAGCCATGATTTCTGCCCATCTCCATGTCGAGACGGCGAGCACGGAAATTGGACAACTCGTTTACACCGAGTCGTTTGTCCAGTCCTACGACCTCGGATCCCCGCTCCTTCCCGTTAGTCCCGTCACGCTCCCCAATGGCGACGCTATCCTGGCGGAGCTGGCTACGACTTCCGCCGACCGCGCACAGGGCCTCATGGAACGCGGCCACCTGCATCCGGACCGCGGCATGCTGTTCTTCTTCCCTTCTCCCGGCATCTACGGTTTCTGGATGGCCCAGACCTTCATCCCGCTCGACATCCTCTGGCTCGACGCCGACCGCCGCATCGTCAGCATCTTCGCTGACGCCCAACCTTGCCCGTCCGGCGTCTCCTGCCCCATCTATTCGCCGTCCGCACCCGCCCAGTTTGTGCTGGAGCTGGCCGCGGGCGAAGCCGCTCGGCGCAACCTTCAACTCGGCGACCAACTCGACTGGTAGCCTCCCGCGAGTGGTAGGCGATTCACCCGGTTGCCCGCCGCAAAAAGCCCGTCTATACTGAGTTTTCTTTGGACCCATGCCCGGCAGGAAACCAAAACGTCGCGTCGACGAAATGGACTTTCACTCGCCCCAACGCGAGGCGGCGATGTTCTACGGCCTATTCCTGAAAGGCCACTCGCTCGATTCCATCCGCGAAGAGATCGACATCTCTCCCACGACGTTCCGTAAGTGGATGAAAGCGCGGGAATACGACCAACGCTTCCGCGCCGATCTGCAGCAGATGTACCAGTACCGCAAGCGCGTGCTGGCCATCTTTAACTCGCTGGTCACCAGCGAGAGCGGTTACGAAGCCTGGCAGTAGCCTACTCTTCGGGCGTCTCTTCTTCCGCCGCGGGCGGTTCCTGACTGAACTTCAGCGGCGGCGGCGCCAAGCGGTCCTGTTCGGTCGTGCGGAAGTAGGCCCCTTCCCTCGTGAACCCGGCAAGATTCGCAACCAAATTCGTCGGGAACAGCTGAATGTACGTATTGTAGTCCTGGACGGCCTGGTTGTAGCGCCGCCGGCCGGCTGCCATGCGGTTCTCCGCCTCGGCCAACTGATCCTGCAGCCGTTTTAGGGTCGCGTCCGACTGGAGCGCCGGATCTCGCTCGGTCGCGGCCAACAGTTCCGCCAGCGCCGTCGTGAGTTTCATGCTGGCAGCGATCCTCTCGGGGCGTTCCGGAGAATTCTCCAGAGTCGCCCGCGCTTCCACCAAGTTCATCAACAATCGGCTCTCGAGCGGCCCCCGTCTCTGGATCGCATCCGCCAACGGCGACACCAATTCCGAACGCGCCGCGATCACCGCCGAAGCCTGATCCCAAGCTTCCTCAATCGCCGCCTGCTTCTGGGCCACCGCATCGCGGCTATCGACGTAGACGAACGCCAGCCCAGCCGCCATCGCCGCCACGACGCCCATCAATAGTGAGTTCTTACGCATCGTCAGCCGCCTATCAGGATACCCTTCTCCCCCGCGTACAATGGGATCTGGAGTCCGGCGGCCGGGCGATCGCCGCGTCGTAAGGCGGGGAGGAAAGTCCGGTCTCCATTGGGCAGCGCGCCGGCTAACGGCCGGGGGGCGACTCTCAAAGGGTCGTCCACGGAAAGTGGCACAGAAAATATACCGCCCGCTCTTCGGAGAGGGTAAGGGTGAAAAGGTGCGGTAAGAGCGCACCGCGTTGCAGGCGACTGCAACGGCAGGCTAAACCCCGCGTGGAGCAAGACCAAATAGGGGACAAAGCGGCGGCCCGCCGCGTTTGGAGTCCCGGGTAGGTTGCTTGAGGCCGTCAGTAATGGCGGTCCTAGACGAATGGTCGCCGCCCCGGTTCGCCGGGGAACAAAAACCGGCTTATGGGCCGTCGGACTCCAAAAACACCGCTGTTATACTCGGACCTGATGCCTGCCGCCGACGAAAAGGTCGTCTATCTGCTTAAGCCGCGCGGCTTTTGCGCAGGCGTTGTGCGCGCCATCGACATCGTCGAGCTGGCTCTCGAAGCCTACGGCGCGCCCATCTACGTCCGTCGCGAAATCGTCCACAACCGCCACGTCGTCGAAGACCTCGCCAGCCGCGGGGCCATCTTCATCGAAGAACTCGACGAAGCTCCGGGCGGCGCCCGCGTCGTCTACAGCGCCCACGGCGTTTCTCCCGAAGTCCGCCGCGACGCCGAGGTCCGCGGCCTGCAAGTCATCGACGCCACCTGCCCGCTGGTCACCAAAGTCCATCTCGAGGCGGTCAAGTTCGCCAAGCAGAATGGAACCATTCTGCTCATCGGCCACCGCGACCACGACGAAGTCATCGGCACCCAAGGTGAAGCCCCCGAGCGGACCGTCGTCGTCTCGACGCGCGAAGAGGCTTACCAGGTCGAAGTCCCCGACGCCGACAACGTCTACTACCTGACTCAGACCACCCTCAGCCTCGACGAAGCCAACGACATCATCTCCGCACTTGAAGAGCGCTTCCCCAACATCCAAGGGCCGCCCGCGCAGGACATCTGCTACGCCACCGAAAACCGCCAGCAAGCCATCAAGCGCCGCGCTCGGACCTCCGACCTGATCCTCGTCGTCGGTTCGCAAAACAGCTCGAACTCCCGGCGCCTGGTCGAAGTCGGCGTCAATTCCGGCACCCCCGGCTATCTCATCGACGACGAACGCGACATCGATTCTGAATGGCTCTCCGGCGTTCGTGCCGTTACCATCACCGCCGGCGCCTCGGCTCCCGAAGTGCTTGTGCAGCGGGTTATCGAGTACTTGCGTGAGCAATTCGATTTCAACCGTGTCGAAGAGGTTGAGGTGATCCACGAGGACGTCAAGTTTCCGCTTCCCAAACAACTGGCCACCGACCACGCCCGGCTAACCCAAATCAGCGGCTGACTTCGTCGCACCGGCACCGCAAAAATCGGCGACAATTAGGCCGTGCGACGCCTCATTCTTCTCTTCCTCACCCTGCTCCCCGCCGCGACCCTATCGCGTGCGCAAGCACCGCCGCATCTGCAGGACCCCAAGCTGATCCTGTTCGTGGCCATCGACCAGTTCCGCTACGACTACTTGCCGCGCTTTCGCGATGAGTACAAAGGCGGGCTTAAGACCTTGCTCGACCACGGCGCCGTTTTCGCCAACGCCCACCTCGAACACTACCCCTCAGTCACCGCCGTCGGACACTCGACCATGATGTCCGGCGCCACGCCCGCCATCAGCGGCATCATCGGCAACGACTGGTACGACCGCGAAACCGGCAAGCAGGTCACCAGCGTCTCCGATCCTGACGGCAAGCTGCTCGGAGCCAACGGCGAAGCTTCTTCTCCCAAACGCCTGCTCGTCAGCACCATCGGCGACGAACTCAAGCGCAGCGGCTCTTCCAACTCCAAAGTCATCGGCATCTCCATGAAGGACCGCGGCGCGATTCTGCCCTCGGGACACATGGCCGATGCCGCCTACTGGTTCGATAGCAAGAGCGGCGCCTTCGTCAGCAGCGACTACTATTTCCCGCAGCCGCCCGCCTGGGTAAAGAGCTTCAACGCCGCCGGACACATCGCCAGCTTCGCCGGCAAGACTTGGGTTGCCGGCCGCACGCTGCCCGCCGAGCCCGGTCCAAAGCTCAACGCCGCCATCTACGGCAGCTCCTACGGTAACGATCTTTTGGAATCGTTCGCCGAGGATCTCATCCGCGAAGAGAAGCTCGGCCAGCGCGGCGTCACCGACGTGCTCACCGTCAGCTTCTCTTCGAACGACGCCGTGGGACACACCTACGGACCCGACTCACCTGAGGCCCACGCCGTGTCGCTGGGCGTCGACGGATCCCTCGGCCGCCTGTTTGCCGCAGTCGAAAACGCCGTCGGCATGGAGAACGTCCTCGTCGTGCTCACCGCCGATCACTCGGTCAGCCCGATGCCCGAAGTTCTGGAATCCCAGAAGATGCCCGGCGGCCGCCTCCTCGGCGACTTTTTCGTGCCAGCCCGTGCGGCGCTAGCAGCCAAGTACGGCCCCGGCAAGTGGATCGAAGCCACGGCGGGATCATCGCCCTACTTCAATTACAAGTTGATGGATGAGAAGGGCGTCGACCGCGCCGAGGCCGAAGACATCGTGGCTGCTGTCATGCGCAAGCACCCCCAAGTCGCCCGCGTCTATACCCGCCATCAAATCCTAGAGGGCCGAGCCGTCTACGACGCCGTCGACTCGCGCGTGTTGCGCAGCTTCAACCCGCAGCGTTCCGGCGATCTGGAGATCGTGCTCAACCCGTTCTGGATCCGCAGCGCCAGCGGCACGACCCACGGCTCGCCCTACAACTACGATACCCACATCCCGCTCATCTTCATGGGCCCCGGCATCAAGCCCGGCCGCTACTACAAAGCCGCCGCCCTCAATGACGCCGCCCCCACCATCGCCGCACTATTGGACATCGAAATGCCCTCCGGCTCCCTCGGACGCATCCTCGACGAGATCATTGATTAGCCCAGGCGCCTGTCTTCGGCGGGAGTGCTTCAGATCGCGTAAGTAATCCGCGCATGCCTTGCCATACCCATCGAAATATCGAGCGCACTCAGCGTGGGGAGAAACGAGACCGATGATTTGCAGGTCTTTCGACTGAACAATCTCGCCTGTTATTTGATTCTTAGCTCTCCATCGGCCTGGAGCGAAGGTTAGCCTTTCAATTTCGAATTTTTCGGACGATCCAGCCAGCGCCATTGGGGTCCATGACATCGCGGCGAATGAGTCGATCGACGAGGCATTCTTGGATGGAAAGTGTGCGATTGACCAGTTTCTGATCATTGCCAATTTGTGGACCCCGGCAGTTCTGTTCGGCTTCTTAGGTTCCTTGACCTTCAGGTCTAATTTCTTGTTGGCGCGCCTCAACTGTGAATAGACCTTTTCATAGGCTTCCTCTAAGGCAACGATGAACAGCGCATAGGAAAACAAGCACTTCAAGAACACTGGTTGGATTTCCAGAAACCAGCCGGGAGCAAGATGCCCCTGCGGATGCCTATCGCTCTCACGTTGGATCGGCTCAAACTGCCCGGCACCAATCTTCAACGACCAAGTCAAGGATGTGCCGCAGGGTATCGATGTTCTCAGCGACCAATGGGCTCGGTATTCGATCCTTACCAACCCAGAGGGGAGATAGTATGGTCAAGTCGGACGGCGCCATGGCGACCATTGAAGCACCTATCGCCACAGGATCCCTTCTCATCCTCGCCGCAGACCCCTTGGAGCTACGAGAGCTTTGTGATATAAAGTTCTTGAAGCGCAACCGCTTGGGCGTCGAGGGAAATTTGTCAGGCCAACAAGCAAGGTTCGTCGCCAACGGCCCCGGCGTGAAGAACGCTCGAGCAGCCGTCGAGACCGTCTGCCGCAGCGAGACGCCCGCCGCCATCGTCTCCGTCGGCTACGTCGGCGCTCTCGACCCGGCGCTCGAAGTGGGCCAGATCTTCCTGGCGCGGCAAGTGAAGCGAATGGGCGAGAAGCTAGACTATGAAGTAGATTTGCCGGCGTTTCCAAACACCGCGGGCGTTGCTCAGGGAACGCTGCTGACCATTGACCGAGTCGCCCAAACCCGCCAAGAAAAGAGCATGCTGCGCCAATCCGGCGCCGATGCGGTGGACATGGAAGCCTACGCCGTCGCCGATGAAGCCAAGCGGCGCGGTGTGCCCTTTTACTGCATACGCGTCGTCAGCGATCATGCCAACACCGACTTTCCGGTGGACTTCAATCGCGCCCGGCGCCCTGACGGAACCTTTTCCGGCTGGAGCATCCTGGCCCAAGCCGGGCTCAGCACAAGCCGCTGGAAGCGCTTGCTGGACCTCAAGCGCGATGCCGACCTCGCCGCCGAACGCCTCGCCGATTTTCTGAAGACCTGCAAATTCTCAATGAGCGCCGCCGCCACAGCCCCCGATTTGATGTCCGCCTCCGTGTACCGCGGCGCGGGCCGCGTCGTCTACGAGCAAGTCGGCGTCCCGGAGATCGGCCCCGGCGAGATTCTGGTGAAGGTGGCCGCCTGCGGCATCTGCCACACCGACCTCAAAAAGATCGAGTACGACTTGTTGACGCCGCCGCGCATTTACGGCCACGAAACGGCCGGTACCGTAGCGGCGGTCGGCGTGGGCGTGACGAAATACCAGGTCGGCGACCGCGTCTGCGTCTTCCACCACATCCCCTGCGGTGACTGTTTCTACTGCCGCCACAAAGATTACGCCCAGTGCGCCCGATATATCCAGGTAGGCGTCACGGCCGGGTTTGAGCCCGCCGGCGGCGGCTTCGCCCAGTACGTTCGGGTCATGGATTGGATCGTCGATGCCGGCGTGGAGAAGATTCCCGACGGCGTCAGCTTCGAGCGCGGCACCTTCGTCGAGCCGCTTAACACTTGCCTTAAAGGCGTCGAGAAATGCGCCCTTTCGCCCGACGAGACAGTCTTGATCATGGGCCAAGGACCGATCGGGCTGCTGTTCACCATGTTGTTGAAAAAACGCGGCATGGAACACATCTACGCCTCGGACCGGCTGCCCGAACGGCTGTCGATGGCGGAAAAACTAGGCGCGAGGCGGGCTTGGGACCCGACTCAGGCGGATATCGCCGCCGAACTCAGGGCAGCCACCTTGGGACGGGGGCCGGACGTCGTGATCGTTGCCGCTTCAGCGCCTGGTATCGTGGAGCAGGCGGTCGGTCTGACCCGTCCTGGGGCTCGCATCATGCTTTTCGCCCAAACCTCCTCGCAAGAAAAGTTCGAGTTAGACGGCGCCGGGATCGGAAAAAACGAGAGAATGGTATTTGGTTCGTATTCCGCTTCGATAGATTTGCAGCGGGAGTCGGCCGAGATCGTGTGGCGGAAAGATTTTCCCGTCGAGGATTTGATCTCGCACCGCCTGCCCCTGGCCGAATTGGAGCGCGGCATTGAGATCGCCCGGCGGCCGCAAGATGGGTCGTTGAAAGTACTGGTATATCCGCAGGAGCAGGACTAGAACGTTGACCGGACAGATGCAGGCGGCGGTCCTCTACGGCAAGGAAGAACTCCGTGTCGAACAAGTCCCTGTCCCCAAAATCGGTCTTGGCGACATTCTCGTCAAGGTACAGACGGCGCTGACCTGCGGCACCGACCTCAAGGTCTTTCGTAGCGGCCGTCACGCACGGATGATTCAGCCGCCGGCGTTGTTCGGCCACGAGTTGGCCGGTGACATCGTCGCCGTTGGCGCAAACGTCACCAAGTTCAAAGTCGGCCAGCGCATTGTCGCCGCCAACTCCGCGCCGTGCGGCGAGTGCTACTTCTGCAAGCGCGACCGCGAAAATCTGTGCGAGGACCTGCTGTTTAACAACGGCGCTTACGCCCAGTACATCGACATCCCCGAGCGCATCGTCGAGAAGAACTGCTACGAGATCCCCGCGCACGTCGACTACCGGCACGCCGCCATGGCCGAGCCCTTGGCTTGCGTGCTGCACGGCGTCGAGGACTCCGGCATCAAGCCCGGCTACACGGTCGTCGTCATCGGACTCGGTCCGATCGGCTTGATGTTCGTGAAGCTCGCCGTTTTGGCAGGAGCGCGCGTCATCGCCGTCGGTCGTCGTCAACAGCAGCTCGATCGCGCCGCGCGCATGGGCGCCGCCGAGTTGATCCTTTCGCGTCCCGGCTCGGAACCCGTCGAAGAAGTTCGCGCCGTGACCGAAGACGGACGCGGCGCCGATGTCGTCGTCGAAGCCGTCGGCTCGCCCCACGCATGGGACGGCGCGGTGAAAATGGTGCGTTGCGGCGGTACGGTGAACTTTTTCGGCGGCTGCCCTAAAGATACCTCCGTGTGTCTGGACACCTCGCTGCTGCACTACTCCGAGCTCACCCTCAAAGCTAGCTTCCACCACACCCCGCGGCTGGTGAAGCGCGCTCTCGAAATTGTCAGCCAAGGGGCCATCAGCGCCGCAGATTTCGTCATCGACGAAGCTCCCTTGGGCGACTTGATCAAAGTCTTCCGGCACATGATGGCCCACAACGGTCACTTGAAGACCGCGATCCTGCCCAACGGCGTCTAGACGACGTCGTCTTGCTCCGGCGAGACCGGACCCATGGCCACACTCTTTCCGAAAGACTTCGTCGAAGCCCACGGAACAGAATTCCCTGCCTGGAATCTCAACGACTCGCTCGCCTATTGCCGCCGCCTTTCAGGCGCCCACTACGAAAACTTCCATGTTGTGAGCGTGCTGTTGCCCAAACAGCTGCACCAGGATTTCTTCAACGTCTATGCATACTGCCGTTGGGCCGACGATCTAGGCGACGAATTCGGCGACCCCCAACGCAGCCTGGAATTGCTCGGCTCATGGCGGGCAGGCCTGGACATGATGTACGAAGGAAGGGCGGCTCACCCGGTGTTTGTCGCACTGCAAACCACGGTGGCCAAACACGGCATCCCCAAGGAACCCTTCGCCGATCTGATTTACGCTTTCGTGCAGGACCAAACCAAGAATCGCTACCAGACCTACGATGAAGTACTCGACTACTGCGTCTATTCGGCCAACCCTGTCGGCAGGCTCGTGCTGCACCTGTGCGGTTATGTCGATGCCAATCGCATCCGCATGTCGGACGAAACCTGCACGGCGCTGCAGCTAGCCAACCACTGGCAAGACGTCGGCCGCGACTACGCCGACCGCAATCGCATCTACGTGCCGGAAGATGTCTTGCAGGCGCACGGCGGCTCGCTAGAGTTGCTCGCAACCGATCTCAAAGCGGGCAGAGCGAGCGAAATCGTCAAGAAGGCTTTTGCCGACTTGGTGCGCCGGGCGCAGTTGTTGTTTGAGCAAGGCCTCCCGTTAGCGGATACTTTGGATCGGCGGCTAGCTATCGACATCGAACTGTTCAGTCGAGGCGGCATGGCCATTCTCGACAAGATTCGCAAACAAGACTACGATCCGATTCGCGCCCGCCCGCGTGTCGGCAAAGCGGAGCGCCTTGGTCTGTTGTTGCGCGTCGTGGGACGTAGATTGTGGTGACGCTCGATCAATCGTTCGCGCACTGCCGCCGCGTGGCCAAGACGCGTGCGCGAAATTTCTACTATTCCTTCGTACTGCTTTCGCGCGAACAGAAAGACGCCATGTGCGCCGTCTACGCCTTTATGCGCTACGCCGACGACATCAGCGACGAAGGCAATCCGCCGATGGCCGTCCGCCACATGGCGTTAGACGAGTGGCGCGCCGCTTTGACACGGGCGCTGTATGGCGACGTCGGCGACGATCCGATCTTGCCGGCCTTTCAAGCGACCGTGGAACGCTACAAGATCCCGCACGAGTATTTCTTCGACTTGATCGATGGCGTCGCCAGCGACCTAGAGCCGCAACGCTACGAAACCTTCGACGAGTTGTACCGCTACTGCTATCGCGTGGCATCCGTCGTTGGCCTAACAGTGGTACATATCTACGGCTTCAGTGATCCGCGTGCGCTGGAATTGGCCGAGAAGTGCGGCATCGGCTTTCAGTTGACCAACATCCTGCGCGACATCCCCGAAGACGCCGGCATGGGCCGCGTCTATCTGCCCAACGAAGACTTGATCCGCTTCGGCATCTCCTGTGAGCAACTGATGGACGGCTCCGAGCCGCCGAGCGAACTGATGGCCTTCGAGTGGGAACGCGCGCGTAGCTACTACCAAGAAGCGGCCCCGCTGTTGGGACTGGTGCGGCCAGCAAGCCGTCCGGCGTTGTGGGCCATGATGGCCATCTATTACGGCATTCTGCTGCGCATCAAGAGTCAGGGGTTCGACGTTTACCGACAGCGTCCTCGTTTGACGGCGCTTGAGAAGACTTGGATCGTCATCCGCGCGGCGCGCACGCGTTGGTTCGGAGGAGCGCTGCCATTCCCCGGGTAAAGATTGTCGGCGGCGGTTTGGCGGGATTGTCAGCGGCGGTGGCGCTGGCCTCGCTCGATTGGCAAGTCGACCTCTATGAGTCGAAGCCGTTTCTCGGCGGCCGCGCGACGTCGTTTCCCGTACGTCCGGACGAACCCAACTCCGAGCGCATCGATAACTGCCAGCATGTGTTGTTGCGCTGCTGCGACAACTTGATGGACTTCTACAAACGCTGTGGCGTCGCCGACAAGATTCGTTTTTACGACGAGCTATATTTCGTGCGGCCCGGCGGCGCCGTCGATACGTTGCGGCGCGGCGCGTTGCCCTATCCGGCGCATTTGGCCGGGTCGTTTCTGAAGTTTGGTTTCTTAAGCTGGCGCGACAAGCTAGCGCTCGCGCAAGACTTGCAGGCCTTGCAGCAACGTTACGGCGACACGGCTCTCGAAGACATGACCATGTTTGAATGGCTATCGTCGCGCAAGGTTTCAGACAATAGCTATCTGCGGTTCTGGCGCCCGATTCTGGTCAGCGCACTGAACGAAGAGCCGGATCGAGCTTCGGCGCGCGCGGCATTTCAAGTCTTTGCGGAAGGCCTATTGGGCAGCCGCACAAGTTACGAGATGGGCATACCGGCGGTGTCCCTAGCCGAGCTATACGACGGAGCGGGCAGCGCTGTGCGGGTGCATCTGCGAGAAGCGATTGAGCGCATTGATCCGTCGAGCGATGAGTCCGACGTCTACATCAGCGCCGTGCCCTATGACCGCGTCTCGACGTTGCTCCCCGATTTGGAATTGAACGTCGAGCCGTTCGAGCATTCGCCGATTACCGGCGTGCATTTGTGGTTCGACCGACCGGTGACCAAGTTGCCGCATGCGGTGTTGCTTGATCGCACGATGCAGTGGATGTTTCGCAAGTCGGACACGTACTTACAGTGCGTCGTCAGTGCGTCAAACGACTTGTTGACGATGTCGCGCGGCGACATCATCGAGTTGGCCCGCAAGGAACTCGCCGAATATTTTCCAGCAGTTACCGAAGCCAACCTAGTTCGGGCGCATGTGGTGAAAGAGGCTAGAGCGACCTACTCGATCAAGCCGGGATTGACCGCGCATCGGCCTGCGGCGGAGACGAAGTACCCGAACGTATTTCTCGCCGGCGATTGGACGGACACGAATTGGCCAGCGACGATGGAGGGCGCTGTCCGCAGCGGTTATCGCGCCGCCGAGGCCGCGGCCCACTCCAAGGCCGCTGCCGCCCGGTTCCTGCGTTAGTTATCGGTAGCGTCTTTGATGGCGTCGCCGGCTTTGTCAGCAGCGTCATCGACGCTTTCGCCTGCCTTTTCCATAGGGCCGTCGTCGTTGTCGCAGCCGGTCGTGGCGAGACCAAACGACAGCACAGCGATGCTCAACAGCAGAAATGTTTTTCTATGCATTGGTGCTTCTCCTCGCGGACGCTACTGGCCTGTAGAGCCAATCGGAACATGGTTTGTTGCGGGATTGACGGCCAAAACCCCAAGGTTCCCCTCTGGCGCCTGTTTTTGTGACCCCCTGTCACGCTTTGTCTGGTCGGAATTTTGTTGAGCGGTCGACGGCAATCGGGGCGGGGACATTTCGTACTCAACTGTCGAACATTTTCACCCATGCCAATGGAAACGGCCCGCTCGAAAAAGCGGGCCGTTCTGATTCTAGACTAGGAGCGGGGCGAAAGCTGCGGCCTCTCCCCGAAAGGCCTCCTTGGCTCCGGCTCAATAGTCGTTCTGCATCGCCGGTTCGCCCTTCTTGGTGGGAAGCTCGCTGATGATTGCCTCGGTGGTCAGCATCAGCCCGGCGATCGAAGCGGCATTCTGCAACGCCGTTCGCGTCACCTTGGCCGGGTCGATCACGCCGGCCTTGACCATGTCTTCGTAGGTGTCGGTGCCGGCGTTGAATCCGAAGTTGGGATTCTTCGAGGCGCGCACCTTCTCGACTACAATGGCGCCTTCAAAACCGGCATTCTGAGCGATCCAACGGAGCGGCTCTTCGAGCGCGCGGCGGATGACGCGAACACCAGTCTGCTCGTCTTCGTCGTCGACCTTCAGTTTGTCCAAGGCCTCGGCGATTCGCACGAGGCAAACGCCGCCGCCGGGAACGATGCCCTCTTCCACGGCCGCGCGCGTGGCGTGCATCGAGTCTTCGACGCGCGCCTTCTTCTCTTTCATTTCCGTCTCGGTTGCGGCACCCACTTTGATGATGGCGACGCCGCCGACGAGCTTGGCCAACCTTTCTTGGAGTTTCTCGCGATCGTAGTCCGAAGTGGTCTCTTCGACCTGGGCCCGAAGTTGTTTCACGCGCCCGGCGATGGCGTCCTTACTGCCCGCGCCTTCGACAATCGTGGTGTTGTCTTTGTTGATGATGACGCGGCTGGCGGTTCCGAGATCTTCGAGCGTGACGCCGTCGAGTTTGACGCCGGTCTCTTCCATGATCGATTTGGAGCCGGTGAGGATGGCGATGTCTTCCAGCATGGCTTTGCGTCGGTCGCCGAAGCCTGGGGCCTTGACGGCTGCGGCTTTCAACGTGCCGCGCAGTGTATTCACGACCAAAGTGGCCAGCGCTTCGCCTTCCAAGTCCTCGGTGACGATGAGCAGCGGCCTGCCGGCGCCAACGACCTGCTCCAACAGGGGCAGGAGGTCTTTCATGCTGCTGATCTTCTTCTCGTGGACGAGGATCAGCGGGTTTTCCATCACGCATTCCATGCGTTCCGCATCGGTCACGAAGTAGGGCGAAAGGTAGCCGCGATCAAACTGCATGCCCTCGACGACTTCGAGTTCGGTCTGCATGCCCTTGCCTTCTTCGACGGTGATGACGCCGTCCTTGCCGACTTTCTCCATCGCTTCCGCGATGATTTTGCCGATGGTCTGATCACCGTTGGCCGAGACCGCGGCCACCTGGGAAACATTCTTTCCCTCGACGGGCTGAGAAAGTTCCTTGATGCTCTCGACGACCATTGCCGTCGCCTTGTCGATGCCGCGTTTCACGGCCATCGGGTTGGCCCCGGCGGCGACGCTTTTCGCGCCTTCGCAATAGATCGCCTGGGCCAGGACAGTCGCGGTCGTCGTCCCGTCGCCGGCGACGTCGCTGGTTTTGGAAGCGACTTCGCGCACCATCTGGGCGCCGAGGTTCTCGGACTCATCCTCGAGCACGATCTCCTTGGCGACGGTCACGCCGTCCTTGGTGATCGTCGGGCCGCCGAACTTCTTCTCCAAGACGACGTTGCGGCCCTTCGGGCCCAAGGTCACCTTGACGGCATTGGCGAGTTTGTTGACTCCAGCCAGAATGGTGTGTCGCGCTTCTTCGCCGAAAATAATTCGTTTGGCGGCCATGATGATCTTCTCCCTACGCTGCCTTCTTTGAACTCTTGACTTCCGTGAGTACTGCCAAGACTTCGTCTTCGCGCAGGATCAGATAGTCGTGGCCGTCGACGGTGATTTCACTGCCGCCGTACTTGCCGAACAAGATGCGGTCGCCGACTTTGACGTCTAGCGGATACAACTTGCCGTCCTCCATATGCTTGCCGTTGCCGACAGCGATGACGTTGCCTTGCTGCGGCTTCTCTTTGGCCGAATCGGGAATGATGATTCCGTTTCTTTGCTTCTCTGTCTCGGTGGATCTCTCCACCACCAAGCGGTCGTGTAGCGGTCTGAGGTTCATGTCTGGTCCTTTCCTTACTTCTTGCCGCCGACTGCGCCCAATGCCGGAGTCGGCTGCTTCTTCTCGTTCTTGGCCTTGCGCTTCTCTTTGGCGCTCATGGCTGGCTTCTTCTTCTGATCGCTTCTTGCGTTACCCATTTGATTACTCCTTGGAAAGGCGTCCATCCGATTCGGATTCAAGCAGCCCAGCAAGCGTGCGTTCGCCCGGCTCGTACTTCACGTCGTGCGAGGTCATGGTGTGTTTGCCGAAGATCCGAACGGTGGTGGTGAACTCCGAAGCCGTCTGCAGCCACATGCCGTCGACAGGGCCGTAGGTGAAAACTACGTGCGGGTCCTTGAGCCACCAAGAAGGGCTCTTGGCCGGAGCGGCATCCATGAGCCGCACCCGAAAGGTTTGGGCGTCGACCCAGAGATCGCCGAGCAGCAGCGTCTTATCTTTGCGTTTGGGGCTGATTTGAATCAGGTAGCAGCGATTGCCGTCGAGCATTTTCTCGCCTGCAAGGCGAAAGTCATAGTTGGCCTTGGTGAAGTCCGTGGCGCCGTAGTCTTTGACGATTTGGGTTTCGCCGTCTAGCATGCGCCGTACGATGCGCTCGCCCAGACCGCTGCCTTCGGTTTGCTTGATGGCGTATTTTTTCGAGTTCGGCGGGACAAAGCTGACTTCGGCGGTTACCTCTGACTTCTTGTTGTCCTCGTCCTTACCGGCGAGGACGTAGAGGCGAGTCACCACATACGGTTTCAGCGTTGCCTGATTCTCGGCCCGTGCCTGAGCCATGCGCGCCAGGATCGTGTCGAGGGTCGGCGGCGCTGCCGCTTGCTGCGCTCCGGCCGACGCTACGACCGCGAGCGAGAACAGCGCTACCAGGGTGCTGCGAGAAAGCATGCCGACCTCCGCGGGTTGGGGTGGCTAAGGGACGCGATCAGAGCCAGCCTACTTAGCTTCGGCGGTCTGCGGAGTCGAGCGAGATGATCGATCCTTAACTAGTTTAAGTTAAGTTCTGCCTTGAGTCAACCCCACGGGAAGACATCGTTAGTCGGGTTCGGTTGCCGTCTGCGTCGCTGGCCAGCGGGTGCTACTCGGACACGACAAAGTGCAGCGGATCCCTGAGGCTCTGGAGTTCCCGATAGTAGTAGAGCGCTGTCGGTCGCTTGCCCGCGAACCTAATCATGGTCAGGAACCGTATCTCTTCGTCCGTGGCATCTCCGCTCAGCGACTTGTCGGCAAGGAACTGTTCGAGTCCACGCTCAATAGCGAAAGGTCGCTGGTCGGTCTTCTCGAGAAACTCAAATCGCTTCGTGCGGACTAGCGCCGCCTTCCGGCTCAGAATGATCTCAAGGCTAAAAGACCTCAGGTCGATGTCCCATGCTTCGATAGCCGGATCCAAGAAGTCCACGCACCATTCGCCAGTGATGTGGAAGACGTCGGCGTCCATGAACTCTAATAGGCCGTCCCGGGTGCCTTCGTAATCACGCCCGCTTGCCTGCTCGCGTGGGCGCAGCCAGCCCTCATTTCCCAGGTTTTCCGCGCCAACAGCTTGGACGACGGCAAGGATCTTCTGGGTGATCAGGCGCTCTAATTCGCCGAAGGGCTCTTTCTCGAAGATCCGCCGTACCGCGGACCGATTGTTCGCGGCGCACTTGCGTAGGAGGAGTTCCCGGCACTCTTGCAATAGCGGCCTCGGAGGATCGGCAATCTTGCGCTTCAAATCGTGACGGCGCTGCAGCTCAGCGAGTTTCGGAAGCTCCCCCTCCGCAAAGCCCAAGAACTCCCCGATCTTTTCGTATATGTCCGTCCGCGCCGGCGAAGGAGGAGTCTTCTTCCCCGCAAGCAGTTGGGAAATGTATGACTCCGTGACGTTCGCCGCCCCGGCAAGTTCTTTCTGGCCCAGCCCCATCTCGAGTAAACGCCGTTTGATCAGTACCGAAACGTCCATAGTGTCGCCGCGCCGGAAAAAGTTTACCATAGTTAGTACATTATGGTCTGTAGAATCTGTCCTGACCTGGGCCTATCCGAATATTATTAACCTGTGATACTTAAGCATCTGCCACTTGCTTTGCGCCGTGTTGCACAGCCGGCCAGATGACGGCGTGAAGGATGGAGGAGTTGCTCGATGGAAATAGACTTGTCCAAACCAGAGGAGCCCGATCAGCCACGAACTGCCCCTGACTTAAGCGGCACAGCCTATCAGGTAGAGTGGGCCCTGCGGATCCGCCAACGGGTCAACGCCGAGTTCAACCGAGTCGCGGCGACATTTCGCGCGGTTGCTGCCGAGCGCGACGACGAAGTCAAAGCGGAAGTGCAAGCGCTTGTCGCGATTCTAGAAGACAAGCGCGCCGAAGTGATGCGCCGCGAGGAAGCCGGCTATTTTGTCCACGACTGGCAGGAGATTACCGATCAAGTCCGCCAAATGATCTTCCACGACTCGCGCTACCCGGCCATCAGGAAGAGACAGACCGAGCGACGGATGAAAGCGACTTTGCCCGCCAGCAACAACAACGAGCGATAGCGCGGGGATACACCGACCGCGGCAACGCGTAACTAGTTTGGCTACGGCGCTAATAGCGACCGGTGCCTTTGCCGCGAACCATCGCGGGCGGGCGCGACTGCGAACGCACATGATGCGGCGAGTCGCCGGCAGCGTCGGGGTCGTTCTCGCGGAGCCACGCGCGTAGCGGGACATCAGCGTCGGCCGGATCGTAGACGCCGTTGGCCGACAGGCCGTCGCCCAGAATTTGACGTCGAATGGGGTCGAGCTGCGGATACAGATGCTCAACGGTCATGGCGTCTTTGGGCCGCAGCCAGCGGTAGCTATATCCATACCAAACCACTTTGCGCGCGCGGTCGGATCTATTCGCGCTGCGCGAGTGCCAGATGCGGCGGTCGATGATCACCGCGCCGCCCGCCGGCACGCAAACCGGTTCGGCGCCGGCTGGGTTCGATTGTCCGTCTTGGTCCAGGTCAATCTCATTCTGCGTGTGCGAGCCGGGAACGATGAGCGTGTTGCCGCAGCCGGGTTCGTTGACGTCGGAGAGATAGTAGCCGACCTTGAGCGAGAGACGCGGACGCGGATCGCTCTCGATCTCGTCGTTGACGCGCATGCTGTCTTGGTGCCAGGCAACGCTCCAGTTTTGGACGTGGGCGTTCTCGTTGGGCGTGACGTCGAGATGCGAGTGGTAGAGATAGATGTTCCAGCCGAGGATGCCCCAAACCTTGGGGAAGATAGCAGGGTTATCGATCAAGTTGATGAGCGCCTGGTCTTCGTGAACGATGTTCGAAACCGAGAGCAGCTTGCCGGCAAGCTCTGGCGTACGCTCCCGCGCCTCAACGCGGTCGAGAGCATCGATCAGTCGCTGATTGGCGGCGGGCTCGATGGCGTTCTCGACGATGAGGTAGCCGTTGGCGTTGAAGAATTGCCGCTCTTCAGGTGTCAAAACGTGAGCTAGGCAACTGGGATCCATTTTCGGTCGCACTCCACGACGATTGATTTTAGAGCAATCGTCGGTGCGCCGGAGAGACCTCGTGATAAGCTAGCGCGACCGTCGATGCCCGAGTCGTTACAGAAAGTCTGCGTGGTGGGGGCCGGTTTTATGGGTGGCCAGATTGCGCTCCATTGCGCGGTTCACGCCAGAGACGTTTGGCTGCATGACGTGAGCGAAGATGCTCTGGCGCGAGCCCAAGCACAGCAGCGACAATTGTTGGACGATCAAGTCGCAGCCGGCGTCGCGAAGGAGTCAGAGACGTCCGCAACGCTGGACCGATTGCGGCGGACCACTTCGTTGGAAGAAGCTGCCGCTGAAGCAGACATCGTCATCGAAGTCGTCAAGGAAGACTTAGCGGTGAAGCGAGAGGTTTTCGCCGCGCTGGATCGGATATGCGCGCCCCACACGATTTTGACGACGAATAGTTCTTCGCTGCGCATCTCGCGGATTGAGTCAGCGACCGAACGCCCCGACAAGGTGCTGAACACGCATTTCGTGCAGCCGGTTTGGACGCACCCCTTTGTCGAGTTGATGGGCGGCCCGGCGACCTCCGCCGAGACGATGGAGACGGTGAAAGACTTCATGGAGTCGATGGGCTTGTTGGCGATTCTAGTGCGCAAGGAGAACACGGGGTTTGTCTTCAACTGCATCTGGCGTGCGGTGAAGAAGGAGTCATTGCGGCTGTTGGATCAAGGCGTGGCCAGCGTGGAAGACATTGACCGCACCTGGATGATTCAAATGGAATCGGACATGGGGCCGTTCGCGATGATGGACCGCATTGGCCTCGACGTGGTGCGCGATATCGAGCAGGTTTACTACGAAGAGTCGGGCGATCCGCGAGACGCGCCGCCGCGCGCGTTGGACGAAATGATCGCGCGCGGCGAGTTGGGCGTGAAGACGGGCAAGGGTTTTTATACGTATCCCGACCCCGCCTGGCAGAAACCGGGTTTCCTGAAAGCCGGGGGCGAGGGATGAAGGGTTGGTTTCCCGGCATCCTGCTGGCCGCGATGTGGGCGTTGGTCTTGTGGATCGCGCTTACGCCCGAGCTCGTCGGCGGTCATGGCGCCGTGCATTCGCGGTTTTCGCAGATGGACCAAGGCGGTGCGGGGTCGGAACGGCACGGGGCGGTATTCGCGGCGGCCTGGATGTTGGGCTCGCTGATGATCGCGATGTTCGTTTGCCTGTTGGCCTGGCAGACCAAAGGCGGGCACGGGCCTTGGCGCTGGTTCTTCGCGGGCGGCCTGCTCTTTGAGGCGATCTTCTCGATGATGTGTTGGACGTATTGGCGCTCGTTGGGCGACCCGCTCGAAGTTTCGTTTTGGGGATCGTTCCCTGTGCCGGTTGCTTGGCTGGTTTACGGCATTTGGTTGTTTCCTGGATTCTTCATCACGTTGTATGTCGTGCGCTTCGACGAGTGGATCTTGCCCGAGCAAAGCATGCGGCGGTTTGAAGAGATCTTGAAGGCGAGGCGGCAGTCCTAGACGTGGAGGAATACCGCTCCGTCATTGTGCTGGCTTGCGTTGTCGCTTACTTGGCGATGTGCGTCGCGGTGGGCGTCTGGGCGATGCGCCGGACCAAGAACAGCCAGGACTTCTTCATGGCGGGCCGGCACTTGGGCGTGATCGTGGCCAGCGTAGCGGTGTTCTCGAGCACGATGAGCGGCTGGGGTTTTGTGGGTGGCCCGGGGCTGGTCTACAAGATGGGCGTGACGTCGTTTTGGATGATCGTGGCGACGTCGATTGGCATCAGCATTTCGTTTTTCCTTCTGGGCAAGCGACTACGTATGATGGGCGAGCTGCGCGAGTTGATTTCTCTTCCGGACGCGGTAGCGGCAAGATACGACAGCAACACGACGAGCTTTCTGACGGCGGTTGCAATCCTGCTGGGTGTCCTGGGGTATCTGGCGACGCAGATCCTGGCGATGGCGACGGTGCTGCAGAGCATCTTGGCGGATGTGCCTTCGATCGGCGTGATCCCGATTGAGGCGTGCTTGGGGATCAGCGGCGCCGTGCTGGTTTTCTATTGCGTGACGGGAGGTATTATCGCCTCGGTCTATACCGATCTGGTGCAGGGCATCGTGATGGTCGTCGCCGCGGTGTTGGTGCTGGCGACGGCAATCGGCGCGGTGCAGGGCGGCATGACGGGAATGGCCCAGACGATTCTGGCCGACGACCCGGAAGCGATGAGTCCTTGGGGAACCCTAGGAATGGTGGGCTGCTTGTCGTGGTATTTCATCTTCGTCTTGGGCGCCTGCGGACAGCCGCATGTGATTACCAAGCTGATGATGACCCGCCACGTGCGGGACGCACGCCACATGCTGCCGATCTCCGTCATCGGCTACGGTGTCGCGTCGCTGCTGTGGATTGCCATCGGCATGGCCATGCGTACGGTGGTGTTGCAAGGCGGCTACGTAGAGTTGACCAATGCCGACGATGCGGCGGCGGTCTTCTTGCAGAGCTATGCTCATCCACTGTTGTCGGGCATTGTCTTCGCGGGACTGCTGGCAGCGATCATGTCGACGGCGGACAGCTTCTTGAATATCGGCGCAGCGGCGGTGGTCCACGATATTCCGCGAGCGCTGCGCGGCCGCTCATTGGATAACGAACTGACTTGGGCCAGGACGGCCACGGTCGTGATCGCAGCGGCGTCGGCGCTGTTCGCGTTGTACTCGGGGAGCCTGGTCGCTTTGTTGGGAGCCTTTGGCTGGGGCACGTTCGCGGCAGCCATCGTGCCGACGGCGGCGATCGGTTTCAACTGGAAACGCGCGACGCCGATGGCCTGCAATCTGGCCATCGGCGCGAGCCTGCTCATCAACTTCGGATTGGAGTTATTTGAGATCGAGCTGCCCTACGGTTTCCACGGCGGGGCCTTTGCGCTGCTTGTTTCGCTCACGATCTTCTATGTGGTCTCGATGGCGACGCCGCAACGGCCGATCGCCGCGGACATGGAAGCCATCATGGACCTATGAGCTTGAACCTACTCGACCATGCGGCCGATGAAACCGGCGACGTCGAGGAAGGCCCAGAGCAACTCGTCTTGGTTGAGCGCGGCGACGAAACGGCCCTTAGATTGGGTCGGATCGATGGCATCGTCAGGGTCGACCCGAGTGCAGCCGTCGCAGTTGGCGGGGCGTTCGAGAACGTCGTACTGCAGCGGATCGGTGCCCTGATAGCCGATGGTGTGGATGCGGACGTGGAGGTTCGTATCCTGGCGAATCAGGCGGGCGAGGTTATCGACGGAGTTGGCGGCGATATTCTCGTGCCAACCGTCATTTGCTTGCCGGGATCAGGTTTGCTGTGCCGTGTGTCGCAAGACGACGCCGGCAAGGCGATTGACTCTTCGGGGTTCGCTGCGGATGTGTGTGGCCTGCGCGGGACCGAAGGTGATTCACGAGGATGAGATTCTTCGTCGGCTGCTGAGCGGCGAAGAGTCAACGGAGGCAACAGGCGAGATGCGGCGCTGGTTCAACTGCTGATTCAGGACCCTCCGGCTTGATGGCCGCTCCGCGAGACCGCTACGCTCAATAGATCGGGCGGAAGATGAGCGGAACAATGAACAACCTACGGGCCGGAGTCGTCGGCTTCACCGGTTATAGCGGCGCGGAGCTAGTCGGCATTCTCAAGCAACACCCGGGCGCAACGCCGGTGCTGGTGGAGCATCGGGCGCAAACAGCGGACGAGGCCCCGATATTCGATGACGGGACCGAGAAACGCCCGTTGACGCCGGAGGGCGTGTCGGGCCTCGATGTGGTGTTTCTGGCCACGTCGGCGGAAGTGTCGATTGAGTCGGCGCCGATGATCCTGAACGCGGGCGCGCGGGTGATCGACTTGAGCGGGGCTTTCCGGCTGCGGACGAAAGCCAATTACCAGCGCTGGTATGGCGCCGAGCATGCCGAAGAAGAGTTGTTGGCCGGCGCGACCTATGGACTGCCGGAGTTCTACCGCGACAAGATTCCCGGACAGAAGCTGATATCGAATCCGGGCTGCTACCCGACGGCGGCGAATTTGGCGATTCGTCCGCTAGTCGCCGAAGAGATCTTCGACAAGGCGGCGGGGATTATTTGCGACGCGAAGTCGGGCGTCAGCGGCGCAGGGAAGAAGCCCTCGCGGAAGACGCATTTTTGCGAAGCCACGGAGAACTTTTCAGCCTACGCGGTGCAGACACACCGGCATGTGCCCGAAGTCTTGATGAACTCGGGCCTGGACGAAGCGGAGTTTTCATTCACGGCCCAGTTGCTTCCTCTGCACCGAGGCATTCTAGAAGCCATTTATCTACGGACGAGGAAGGCGATGAGCCACGCGGATCTGGCTGCGGTTTATGCCAAGCACTACGCGAATGAGCCGTTTGTGCGGATGTACCCGGAAGGACGCTTCCCGGATCTGCATGCCGTGCAGCACACGAACTTCTGCGATATCGGGTTTAAGACCGACCCGAAGACGAAGCGGGTAACCGTCATCGCGGCAATCGACAATCTGGTGAAAGGCGCGGCGGGTCAAGCGGTCCAGAATATGAACCTCGTCTTTGGGCAGGATGAGACGGCGGGGTTGCTTTGAAACTGCTGATTAAGTTGGGCGGCACGCTGCTCGAGTCGGACGAGACGCGGCAGGCGTTGTGCAAGCAGATCGCCGGAGCGCAGGCGGCCGGGCATCAGACTGTAGTGGTCCACGGCGGCGGCAAGAGGCTGAGCCGCTATCTCGAGGACCAAGGGATCGAGAGCGAGTTCCGGCATGGGCTGCGGGTCACGGCGCCGGAGATCATGGACGCCGTACTGCGAATCTTTTGCGGCTCGATCAATCACCACTTGGTTGCCGAGTTGGGGAAGGCCGGGGCCAAGGCGATCGGTTTGTCGGGCATCGACGCGGGGATTGTCGAGGCCGTGCAACTGGCGCCGGAATTGGGCGCGGTCGGCCAGGTCTCGAAGGTGAATGCAGCACCGCTCGATTTGCTGACCGAAGGCGGTTATCTGCCGACAATCGCTTGTGTCGCCGGCGGGGCGGACGGGGCAATCTATAACGTCAACGCGGACCAGATGGCGGCGGCCTGCGCGGGCGGCTTCAAGGCCGATCAGATGATCTATCTCACCGACGTCGCCGGCGTGCTGGACAGCGAGCACAAGCTGATCACCTCGCTCACGATCGCGGGCGCGCTCAAGCTGATCGAAGACGGCGTCGCCCGAGGCGGCATGGAAGCGAAGCTGCGCGCGGCGATCTCATCGATCGAAGACGGCGCGGAGCGCGTGCGCGTGGCGGCCGGCGCGGAGCCGGATGTGATCCCGCGGTTGTTGGCCGGCGAGTCGCTGGGCACCGAGATGGTCTGCGGTTAGCGGCACGCTCTAAGCGCGCAGATACGGTTTGACGAAATCGTAGGTGACGTCGATGGCGTGAAGAGCTTCTTCATCCAGCGGGCGGGCGTTCGGAGCACGAACATTCCAGTTGGTGAAGACGCCGCGCTTGGTAAGAATGTAGCTGAGCGCCGCTAGACCGTAAGCTTGCACTTGCATGACCAGCAGCAGGTTCTTCGAGAACACGTCGAAGGCTTCTCCGGTCCGGCCTTGTTCCCAAAGCTCCCAAGCGCTGACGTAGAGATCAACCCAGGCGGCGGCGGGCATGTTGCCGCGCGCACCGCGGGCCATTTCATCGAGCATCGTCTTGCCATGGCCGCCGGTGAAGACGATGGGTTTCTTCTTGGCGTCGACGTGCGCGAATTCGGTGATGCGCGAGAGCGTGTGGCCGGCTTCGTCTTTGACGAAATAGAGATTGGGAATTTCCTCGACCAGGCTGGTAACGTACTCGACGCTCATGTTGCCGATGGCTTGAATGAACATCGGCAGCGGACAGGCTTCGGCCACCGCCTTGTAGTAGGCGCGAGTGGCGTCGAGGTCAAACTCTTTCTGATCGGGCTTGCGGGCGGGCAAGGCAATGATCGCGTCGGGCTTGATTTTGGCGGCGTGCTGGGCGTAACGCACGGCTGTGGCAGTGTCCTCGGCTTGGACGCCGATCACCAGACGCGGCTTGAGGCCGGCGTGTTTGGCCTCGGCCAGAGTTTCGGCGCCGCGAATGCGTTCGTCGAAGGTCAGCAGGGCGTATTCGCTGGCCAGTTGGGGCCAGACCATGCCGTGGGCCTCGGCGCGATCCACAAAGCGGGCCTGCCGGCCGAGGGCGACGTAGTCGAGGCCGCCGTCTTCAAGGTATGGCGTCTGCAGAATCGGGTAGACGCCGCGGAAGGCATCGGCATCGGACGCGCCGAGACGGGTCGAGGCCAGGGCGAGTAAGCCGCTCTGAGCAAAGAAGTTGCGTCGGGTGATCACTGCACGTGCCTCCGTATCAGGTCTTCGGTGAGGGCGGCTCCGAAGCCGGGCCCCTCAGGCGGGTAGTAGTAACCATTCTCAAAGCGCGCCGTACAGGCGTCCATCAACTCGGTCCCGTCGTCGCCGGTGCCGAAACTCTCGGCAAGCGTCGCGTTCGGCTGCGAGAGGACCAAAGGAAGACCGAACAGGCTGCCGCCGCGATGCGGGATGAGCGGTAGGCCTTGTGCATCGGCCATTGCCGCGATGCGCCGCACGGCCGTAACGCCTCCGCACCAGGTGACGTCGGGTTGCACGACTTCGACGGCGTGGTGATGGAAGAGCATGCTGAAGCCGTGGTGGGTGTACTCGTGCTCGCCGGACGCGATCAGGGTTTCTTCGACTTCGCGGATGAGTTGTTCATAGCCAAGGACGTTGTCGGGGGAGAGCGGCTCTTCGATGAAGTAGAGCCGCACGTCCTCCAGGCGGCGGGCCATTTCCTTGGTGTACGCCACGTCGTCCCAGCGCGAACTGCAATCGATCATCAGTCCGCGATCGGGGCCGATCATGTCGCGAGTGCGGGTAAGGATGTCCACTGTGCGTTGCATGCCGGCGCGTCCGTCGTTGAGGCCATCGCGGATAGGCAACTTAAAGTGCTCGAAACCGAGCTCGAGGCCCCTTTCAGGATTGGCGCTGGTGAAGTAGGACTGCGCCTTGTCTTTGGTCGTGCCGCCTAGCAAGCGCCAGACAGGCTGATTCATCTGCTTGCCGTATATATCCCAAAGAGCATTGTCGACGCCGCTGAGAGCCATGACGAACACGCCGCGGCGGCCGTAGGCGAGCGACGAGGAATACATTTGGTCCCAGAGCATTTCGATGTTGAGCGGGTTGACGCCAAGCAACAGATTGCGGAGATGCCCTTCGATGATCTGGACTCCAACTGCGCCGCCGCTGCCCATGCCGTAGCCGATGTGGCCTTGATCGGTCTTGATGACAACCACCAACTCGCCAGCCAGTTGGGCGTAGGGGCCGGAGTAGCTCCAGCGGCGAGGATCGAAGTCCGAAGTGAACTTGGGCAAAGCTCCCTGGGTCGAGTTGGCCCAGAGCTTGACCGGATAGGCGTCGACGGAGACGATCTTGAGCTTGTCGTCGGCGGCTCTGCTCCACTGGGGTATACCGGCGAGAGCGCCGCCAGCCGCCGCAAGCATGCGGCGGCGTGAAAAAAGTTGAGAAGTCATCGGCTGCTCCAGAGAGTATCGGAGTGGCGGCGAGCCTGCAACTGGGACGGCGAGCGGCGGCGCAGCGTCGATAATTCCCGACCGGTCACGGAGATGAAACGGAAGTAAATCCAAGGATTTCCGGTATATACTTGGGCTGCCTACCGAATTGGCGCCGGTCTCTGTTTATTTTTCCATTCGGCTGAGGAAAGAGAGGGATAAGAGATGCATCGCTTGCTTTGCGCGGTCGGGCTAGCGGCCATCGTGGCGGCTTTGATTCCGCCGACATTATGGGCAGTCGATTGGGAGCCGGTCACCCCAGAGCTTCTCGCGACGACGGCTCCGCGGATGGACCCTAACGCCGACTCAGAGACGATCTTTTGGCAGGTTTGGCTAGAGGATCGACTGCTGGGCGGGCGTCAACCGCAGACCATGGAAACCCAATACTTGCGGGTGAAGATTTTCACCGAGCGAGGGGTTGAGAAGCAGAGCACGATTGACCTGGTGGAGGCCGCCTCGGACATCCAAGTGAGCGAGATCAGCGGCCGCACGATTAAACCGGACGGTCGGATTGTGGAGCTGCGCAAGGCTGACGTATTTGAGCGCCCGGTCGCTCGCGCCGGCGGCGTCAACGTCAGCATGCGCTCCTTTTCGATGCCCAACGTCGAGGTCGGGGACATTATCGAGTATCAGTGGGTCGAATACCGCGACAACAGGGTCGTTCGCCAGCGCCTCGATTGCCAGCGCGACAATCCGACCTGGCAGATCATCTACCGCGTCAAGCCGATGGCCGAAATGATGGACTACGGATACTACATGCGCACGCGGGATTTCGGCTGCGATTTCGCGCCGTGGACGCAGGATCAAAACGGTCTGAAAATTTATACCCACATGGAGGCGCAGAACCTGCCTGCCTATCGCGAGGAGCCCTCAATGCCTCCGGAGTTGGCGGCTCGCAAGTGGGCGCTGATTTATTACCAGCGCGACAAATTCAACGAACCGGAGCGTTTCTGGCAGCAGCTAGGCAAGGACGCCTTCGATGAGCTCAAGGAAGAGATCCGAGAGGACAAGCAGGTCAAACAAGTCGCGGATCGGGTCACTGCGGGAGCGGCAAGCGATGCCGAAAAAGTGCTGCGTTTGCGGGAATTTTGCCTCTCCGAGATCCGCTCCCTAAGCGGCGACCGCTCCGACGTGACGGCGGAAGAGCGCGCCAATGCCACGGAAAACAAGAATCCCTCCGATACGTTGAGCCGCGGCATCGGCACGGGCCGCGACATCAATCTGCTGTTCGTGGCGCTGGCCGGCGCCGCCGGACTTGAAGCACGCCCGGCGCTGGTTTCTGACCGCGCCGAGACGTTCTTCGATATCAACTTCCTGGACCGCTATTTTTTGAACGACCTGCTGGCGGCCGTGAAGCTGAACGGCAAGTGGGAATTCCAGGACCCGTCGAGTCCTTATCTGGAGCCGGGCATGCTGGACTGGCGCCACGAGGGCGTAGCGGCGCTGATCACCGACTCCAAGCCGAAGTCGGTGGAGTGGGTCCAGACGGCGATGTCCGCCCCGGTGCGCAGCAAGTCATCGCGCGAAGGTACATTCGAACTCCGCGCGGATGGGACGCTGGTCGGCGAGGTGACCGAGTCCTACACCGGACACCGCGGCGTTGAGGCTAAAAAACTCTACGACGGGCTCTCGGAGCAAGAGCGTATCGACCGCGTCAAGGATCTGTTGACCCGCAGGCTTCCCGGGGCGGAGGTCACCAAGGTCCAGGTCAAGAACGCTGATTCGCGCCAGGGGCCCTTCGCCTACTCCTACTCGATTCTGGCACCCGGATATGCCGCGGTAACCGGCCAGCGGCTGTTCGTACAGCCGAATTTCGGGATGAAGAACGCTAGTCCGCGATTCGAGGTCAGTGAACGGTTGCACGACGTCTACTTCGACTATCCCTTCACGGAGACCGACCGCTACACGATTAGCCTTCCGGAAGGTTTCCAGCTGGATACGCCCGACACTCCGAAACCCTTCCGCGCCCCGGGCGTGGGTTCCTACGGGGTGACTTTGACGCACCAAGACGGCGTCAAGTTTACCTACGAGCGCAACTTCACCTGGGGCGAAGGAGGCTCGGTGATCTTCCCCCGCGATGCTTATCCGCAGTTGAAGAGCATTTTCGACAACCAATACCAAAACGACCAGCACATGCTGACGGCGCGGCGAGGACAATAGCATGGCGGCGCGTCTGCTAATAGCGGCTTGGGCCATCGCCTTCTGTACGCTGGCATGGGGCTCCGATCCGCCGCCCGATTGGTTGAAGGAAGTCGCCTCACGACAGGTTCCCGAGTACGCATCCGACATCGAGGCGGTGGTGCTGTTCGACGAAGAGTCGGTGCGCGTCGACGGCCCCGGAAAAGTGACGGTGTCGCGGCGCGGAGCCATTCGCGTGCTGCAACGCAACGGCGACAAACGCGCTGCCGAGCGGATTGTCTACACGACGGACGCGGATCGGGTGCGCAAGCTCAAGGGCTGGATTCTCTACCCTTCGGGCGGCAATAAGACGTTGGAAGAGAAAGACGTCGTCGAAAGAGCGTTGTCGAACGGCAACGCCTACGACGAGGCGAGGATCCAGGTGCTCTCAGCCGAAGGTCAAGCCGATCCCGGTGCGGTTTTCGGCTTCGAGTCCGTTCTGGAGCGGCGCAGGATTTTTGCCCAGTTCGTCTACGGCTTCCAGGACGATTTGCCGGTACTCACCGGGCGCTTCAACATGGATCTGCCGGCCGGCGGAACGGCGCAAGCAGTGACCCTGAACGCGCCGCCGATCGAACCGCTGGTGCAAGGCTCGCGCTACACCTGGGAGCTGCGGAATCTGCCGCCGATTCGCCGAGAGGAGGCCGGCCCGTCGTACTCGGCATTAGCTCCCCGGGTGGCGGCGACGTATTTTCCGCCCGCGGGCGCTGCGGCCGAGATGAGCTTCGCGGATTGGAGCGCGGTCGGCGCATGGCTGAATGAGCTCAGCGCACCACCCATGGAACCCGACGCGGCGGTCGCCCAGAAGGCGCACGAATTGACCGCCGGAGTCGCTGGCGCCTGGGAGAAGGTCAAGGCGATCGGCGAGTTCGTGCAGGGCGTGACCTACGTTTCGATCCAAATCGGGACGGGCCGCGGCGGCGGCTATACGCCCCACCCGGCGCCGCAGGTACTGCGCAATCTCTATGGCGACTGCAAGGACAAGGTCACGCTGATGCGCTCGTTATTGGAGTCCGTTGGGATCCGCTCCCATTTGACTGCGATCTACTCGGGCGACCAGCGGTACGTTCGCCAGGAATGGCCTTCGCCCCATCAATTCAACCATGTGATCGTGGCCATCGAGGCGCCCGACGGGATCGAGACCCCTGCGGTGGGGGATTGGGAAGGTTTTGGGCGGCTGCTGTTGTTCGACCCCACCGACCCCTACACGCCGCTGGGGCAGTTGCCGGCGTATGAGCAAGATAGCTGGGCGCTGCTGACGGCGCCGGCAAGCGGACTGCTGATTCGCGTCCCGTCGGCTGCCCCGGAGCAGAATCGGGTCGAACGCGAAGCTTCGGTCGTGCTCTCCACTGAAGGTAACATCGAAGTTTCGTTAAAAGAGAGCTCCATTGGGCAGTCGGCGACGGAGAATCGCGCCCTGCGGGCCAGGGGTTCGGAAGCGGAATACCGCAGCGTCATCGAGAAGCTGGATCACGCGGGGTACGCCGGCGGCGGCGGTTGGCGCGGTGGAAGTCCACGACGATCCGGACGCGGGTTTCGATTTGGCGGTGCAGTTCGCCGCCCCGCGCTACGCTCAGTCGATTGCCGGCCGGCTCTTGGTGTTCAAGCCGGCGATCGTGGGACGCCGCTCGGGCGCATACCTGACCGATACGGAGCGGGAACATCCTGTGCTGCTGGAGGCCAACGCCTCGCGCGAGACAATCCGATTCTCGCTGCCCAAAGGCTTTGTGGTGGACGAGAAGCCTGTCCGACGTCGAATTACATACGGCGTTCGGAGACTATTCCGCGTCCTGGGCCGTTGACGGCGGCGAGTTCGTGTTCGCTAGGGAGTTGACAGTGCGCAACGCGGAGGTAGCTCCGGAGGGATACGCCTCGGTACGCGATTTTTTCCGGGCGATTGTCGGCGCTGAGCAGGCTCCGGTTGTCCTTGCAAGACCGTAGAGCCGTAGCGGAATAGATGGAGAAATGTGTCCCATTGAGTGGGAAATGACGCTGGATACTGCTAACCAGATTCCATCTGAGTCCACTATACATGGGTCTGAGCATCAGCAATGCCATAAAGAATCCATAAATACTGAATTGATTCTTGCTAAGACTCGGTTCAATGCGGCTATACTTCCTCTTCGTCATAGCGCCCCGGCGGTGGGAGCGCTCTGCTGAGGAGGCCCGTGTTGCGGAGACAAGTAGTCGATGTTTCGAATGCTGCGGGGATGCTGTTAAGCGACCCAGTTTTTTATCCGACAGGCAAGAAGCTGCTGGCCAAGGGCCATCAGCTGAAT
Source organism: uncultured Acidobacteriota bacterium (assembly GCA_963805925.1). GTDB lineage: Bacteria > Acidobacteriota > Terriglobia > Bryobacterales > UBA6623 > CAMPKL01. Next base: position 1,747,922 of record CAWDWB010000003.1, on the reverse strand, counting down.
GATGAAGACATCCAACTGCTGACTCGGGAAGGTTATCTCCAGGTTCCGGTGAACGTCCTGGAAGACGGCGATGTCCCGGAAGGGGACGCGGCGGTGCAGTTGGCCCTCCAGTCGGCCTGCGGAAATCTGGAGATCCGCGTCGGCGCCGGAGGCCGCGCCAACTTGGTCGCCACCGAGAGCTGCTGTGTGCTGGTCGATGAAGAACGCCTGCGTCAACTCAACAGTTCGGGCATCGTCACGGCGGCGACATTGCCGAATCTTTCGTTCGCCTTCGCCCAGCAGCGGTTGGCGACGATCAAGTCGGCTCCATTCGGCGTGCCGCGTCAGGAGTTCGAGCGAGAGCGGGCTCGATTGGAGGAGGCGGGTCCGCTCTTGCAGGCGCGCCCGGTGGGCGAACCGGCCGTGGGCGTGCTCTATAGCGATCCGTTTGAAGCGGAGCGGGCGCGCAGGCTGTTTGAGGGCATCATGCGGACGCGATTGGAACGATTTGGCGTCCATGCGGCATTCGTCTTGGCGGCGCGAGAGGAAGAAGAAGTCCTGGCGAGGAGTCTCCATCATCTGTTGCGAGCGCGTCCAACGGTGGTTTTGATGGCGTCGACTACGGCGCCGGCGGGGCCAGATGACGTAGTCGGTCGAGCCATCAAGAAGGTCGGGGGCAGTCTGGAACGGTTTATGGCCCCCGTAGAGCCAGGGAATCTCCTACTCCTGGCCTACGTCGGCGAGATCCCCATCGTCGCTGCTCCAGGCTGCTTTCGATCAGCGCGACCGAACGTCGTGGATTTGCTGCTTCCGGCGTTGCTGACGCAATACCGATTAAACGCCGCAGAAATTGGGAGGTTCGGGCATGGCGGGCTCTTACAGTAGGTGGCCTAGATCGGAAAGACCGGGGCCGCTTCGGCAGCGTCACGTGCGCGAAGAACTATGTCGGCAACGCGGAAGACTTCACATCTCCGCGGTGTGCGCGGCGGCGCAGGGAAGAATAGCCAGCGCTCCTATGCGAAATAGGTCGCGACGATCCGATCCAGTGGAGCGCTCATTGCCGGTGAATTATACTCGCCTCTAGCCTGGGCTGCCGGGCGGATGTTGCCATGCCTCACCTCTACGCCGGTGCCTCTGGTTTTGCTTATCCGGCTTGGAAGCCGGGGTTTTACCCCAAAAACGTGCCGCAGGCGCGGTTCTTAGAACACTATGCGACCCGGCTGAATAGCGTCGAAATCAACTATACGTTCCGCCGCAGCGCGAGCGAATCGACGCTGGCGAAATGGCGCGATGCTACGCCGGAAGGATTTCAGTTCAGCGTCAAAGCGCATCAACGCATCACTCATTTCGTTAGGTTGAAGGCGGAAGCCGCCGAAGCGACCGAATTCTTTCTGCGATCGATGGAACCGTTGCGAGCTGCCGGACGGCTGGGTGCGGTCTTGTTCCAACTGCCCCCGAACATGAAGCTCGACCTGGAAAGACTTCGCACTTTTCTAAAGCTGCTCCCGGACGGTATTCGCGCGACGTTCGAGTTTCGGCACGAGTCGTGGTTCGAGGAATCGACCTACTCGGCTCTACGGGACCACAACGCAGCGTTGTGCCAGGCCGAATCGGACGAATTGACGGTTCCGGACATCGTGACGGCGGATTTCGTCTATATGCGTCTTCGCAAGACGGCGTACGACGAGGCGGATCGCATCGCGATTCGCGGCAAGGTGGAGGGGCTGCTCTCGGCGGGCCAGGATGTTTTCCTCTACTTCAAGCACGAAGATACTCCGGAGGGGGCCCTTTACGCGGAAGAGCTGCTGCGGAGCGTTTCGATTCACGACTAACCCAGATCCGGCCGATAGGAGCGATGAACCAGCATGCCGCTCCGGATCAAAGATACCCTCGCACAGATCTTTCGGCCTCCGACAACGCCGCAACACGCAGGCCCTCCGCGCGAACGCCGATCCGGGCCGCGCAAGCCGGAATACCAGACGGTACTCGTGGAATGGGAGGACTTAGAGAAAGGCTCCCAGGCGTTCGCCGGAAGATTGGAGAACCGTTCGGCGAAAGGCTTTGGGATCCGAGGGCCCCGACTGATCCCTCAAGGAAAGACGATATTGGTCTCGACCGAGGAGGAACCGACCGTCACGGCTGTTGTGCGCCATTGCGCTTCGGGCAATGGCGGATTCTTCCTGGGAGTGGAAGTGATTCCTCGGGACAAACGGCGCAGTGACCGTGAGCCGATGTACTGCGCGGCAAAGATTAGCTGTACACGGGAAGGCCGGCGCGATGACCTGCCGGTCATCATTCGCGATGCCAGCGAAACAGGCTTACAGTTGGAATCCCCTGAACCGCTATTAGCAGACGAAGTCATCGAGGTTTCTCACTTGGGCTCGTATCGGCAGGGGATGGTGACCCACTGCCACCGGGACGAGGACAGCTACCGGATCGGCCTGCAATTCCTCGGCCCCGCGTTGGCCGAAGGCAATCGCGACGTCACCTAGGGCCGAAGGAGTGCAACTCGCGGGCCAGGTCTTCGGGACTGGTGACGGGTTGGCGGCAAGTGAAATTGCGGCAGACATAGGCAGTCGGTTGGCCTTCGAGCAGGGCCCGGCCACGGAACAAGGGTAGTTCCTTGACCTCCTGGAGGTTTGACGGGTCGATTTGGGCGATGAACTTGTTGGGCAGGTGGCGGGAATGGACCTCGCGCAACAGGGCCTGCGTTTCCGAGGTTTCTCCCAGGATGACGATCTCGATGAACCCGTCGGCTTGTTCCATGGCTGCGGTCAGCATCCGCTCGCTCTGGAAGGGTTGGTTGGCGGCCGCATCGCCGAACAGCCGCAGGATGGCCACGGCGTGATTGGCGTAGTCGGCGCGACCTAACAGCATGGCGAGACGCAGCAGGTTGCGGGCCATGGTGGAATTTGCCGAAGGCGTCGCTCCGTCTTGAGACGTCATACTGCGGACAAGCAGACCTTCGTGATCGTCTCCGGTCATGTAGAAGCCGCCGGACGACGAATCCCAGTAGTGGGCGAGGGCGACATCGATCAGCTCGACCGCTTGGCGGACGCGAGTGAACTCGCCGCCGGCTTCGTAGAGCGCTAAGAGGCCTTCGACGACAAACGCGTAGTCCGAGGCATAGGCCTTGAGTCGGGCTTGACCCTTGCCGAAAGTGGCCATCAGGCGACCGTCGACGCGTAGGCGATCGAGCAGGAAATCGGCAGCGCGGTTGGCTCCGGTGATATAGCGAGGTTCGTCCAGCGCGGCGCCGACCTTGGCCAGTGCCCCAATCATCAAGCCGTTCCAGCCGCAAAGGATCTTGTCGTCGAGGCCGGGGCGTATGCGGCTTTCTCGCGCGATGAAGAGCGTGCGGCGGGATTCTTCCAAACTGGCGCGGATCGTCTCTGCATCGATCTCAGTGAGGCGGGCGATGGTCTCGACGCTGCGCGCCACATGGAGGATGTTCTTCGGTCCGTGGGGCACATGCTCATCGCCGGGATGACTCCAGTTGCCGAACTCGCTCACGCCGTAGTGCGAGCAGAAGACGGCGGCGGCGGACTCGTCGAGCAGTTCGCGGATCTGTTCGACGGTCCACAGATAGAACTTGCCTTCTAGGCCTTCGCTGTCAGCGTCTTCGCTGGAGTAGAAGCCGCCGTCCGGGCTGGTGAGATCGCGTAAGACGTAGTCGCAGATGCCGCGTGCTCGATCGACGCAGAGCCGCTTGAGGTCTTCGCGTCCGATCGCCTGCATGCCTTCGACAAGGATCGGAGCAACGAGCGCCTGGTCGTAGAGCATCTTTTCAAAGTGCGGCACGAACCACTTCGGGTCGGTTGAGTAGCGGCAGATTCCGCCGCCGAGATGGTCGTAGATGCCGCCGTTGCCCATCTTTTTGAGGGTCAACTCGACGGCGGCGAGTTTCTTCGGATCGCGGTCAATAACGTAGCGGCGCAAGAGCAGATCCATGGCCATCGAGGGCGGAAAGCGATTGGAGCCGCTGGGGATACCGCCGTTAGACGCATCGAAAGCGCGGCATAAGGCGTCGGCCGCGACGGCGATCTGTTCGTCAGTAATCAGTTCGGTCGGTTGGCCTGCGGTGTGCAGCCGCTCGACGACCTCAACGACTTGGTCGCTGTCAGCAAGCAACGCGTCGGGAGTTTCGCGCCAGCGCTTGGCGATGGCGGCGAGGACGGTCCTGAAGCCAGGGCGTCCGTAGGCGTTGTCTTTGGGGAAGTAAGTCCCGGCGTAGAGCGGCCGTAGGTCGGGCGCGAGGAAGACGCTCATGGGCCATCCGCCGTGCCCGCCGGTAAAGACCATGGTGGCCGACATATAGATCTCATCGAGATCGGGCCGCTCTTCGCGATCGACCTTAACGGGGATGAAATCCGCGTTCAGTTGGGCGGCGACCTCGGCGTCTTCGAAACTTTCGTGTTCCATGACGTGGCACCAATGGCAGGCCGCGTAGCCGATGCTGAGAAAGATCGGTTTGTTCTCTTGCTTGGCGCGGCTGAGCGCTTCTGCGCCCCACGGGAGCCAGGCCACCGGGTTATAGGCGTGCTGCAGCAGATAGGGGCTCGTCTCGTGGATGAGCGCGTTCGCGGGGCGCAATTCGGATGACATGGCTCGGTTCACCGAGGATATCAGGCGACTCGGTTTGTCCGTTCCTTGCCTCTCGGCTGTAGTGTTCGGGATAATTCGTTATGGTTCAAGAGCCACTGCCCGAAGCGCTGACATTTGACGATGTTTTGCTGCTGCCCGCCTACTCCGCCGTCATCCCCGCCGAGACGGATACCCGCACGATCCTCACCCGCAAGATCGAGCTGAACATCCCGATCGTTAGTGCGGCGATGGATACGGTGAGCGAATTCCGTCTTGCGATCGCCCTGGCCCGCCAAGGCGGTCTAGCGTTTATTCACCGGAACATGCCGATTGCCAGGCAGGCGGAGGAAGTGGATCGCGTGAAGCGTTCTGAGAGCGGCATGATCGTCGATCCAATCACAATTTCTCCCGAGCAGAGCATCCATGACGCGCTTGCCGTGATGGAGCGCTACAGCATTTCGGGCGTCCCGGTCACGCAAAACGGAAAACTGGTCGGCATTCTGACCAACCGCGATCTGCGATTCGAGAAGAACTTCGATCAGCGCATTGCGGACGTCATGACGAAGGAAGATCTCGTTACGGCGAGCATCGGCACGACGTTGGAAGACGCGGAGAAGATTCTCCATACGCACCGCATCGAGAAACTGCCGGTAGTGGATGACGACTACGTCCTCAAAGGCCTCATTACGGTCAAGGACATCCAGAAGAAGCGCGACTACCCACTGGCCGCCAAGGATGATCGCGGCCGATTGCTGGTCGGAGCGGCTGTCGGCGCGACGGGCGACTACTTGGAGCGCGCCCAGGAGTTGATGAAGCAGCAGGTCGACGTAATCGGAATTGATACCGCTCACGGTCATTCCAAGCGCGTGATGGATGCCGTCAAGGCGTTACGAAAAGCGCTGCCGGAAGTACAGATCGTCGCCGGCAACGTGGCGACCGGAGACGCGGTTCGCGACCTGATTCGGCTCGAAGTGGATGCCGTCAAAGTGGGCATCGGTCCTGGCTCGATCTGCACGACGCGCGTGGTGTCGGGCGCCGGCGTACCGCAAATTACCGCCGTGGCGGAGTGCGCGGCGGCGGCGAAGGACAGCGGCGTGCCGATTATCTCCGACGGCGGCATCAAGTTCTCGGGCGACGTCACCAAGGCGATCGCGGCGGGCGGGCACTGCGTGATGATCGGCAGTTTGTTGGCCGGCGCCGAAGAAAGCCCGGGCGAGCGCGTGCTCTATCAAGGACGGACCTACAAAACCTACCGCGGCATGGGGTCGCTGGGCGCGATGACCGAGGGCGTGGCTGGCGGGGCCGAGCGCTACGGACAAGAAGCGACCGCAGGAGGCAAGCTGGTCCCGGAAGGCATCGAGGGCCGTGTGCCCTACAAGGGCCTATTGGGCGACCTAATCCACCAATTGGTCGGCGGCCTTCGTGCGGGCATGGGCTACTGCGGCTGCCAGACGATTCAAGAGCTGCGCGAGAAGACACGGTTCATCAAGATTTCGTCTGCAGGCTTGCGCGAAGCGCACGTCCATGACGTGGTGATTTCGAAGGAAGCGCCCAACTACCAGGTCGAACGCTAGGGCTCTTGGGTATAGCCGTGTTCACGCAGCCAGGCCAGGGCACGGGCAATGGACCTGTCGCGGGCGAATAGGGGCGCATCATTCACAACGCCGAAGTCTTCGCCTGTTTGGCGCTGCAAAGCGCCAGCGGCCAAGTCAGCGTAGCGGATATCGCGAAAAGCGATTCGTTGGTCTTCAAGGACAACCGCCAGAACGTATCCGGCATTCTTGGCGCCTTCGAAACTGGCCGATTGCCAGAGACGGCTATAGAAGTTCGGATCGGCATCTCGGTACTTGCGCACTAGTAGCGCATAGGCTTTCTGTTCGGCCGCGGAGCCGCGCTCGCCAATCACGCGGCCGGCCATCTGTAATTCTTGGCCGTCGAGGGTGGGATCGTCGGCGATCTCGAACGCTCGCGCCTTGGCCTCGGGTGCCAACTCCAGGTGTTCCATGCGCATCAGTTCCCAGGCTAGGTACAGGGCGCCGACGCGCCCTTCCTGTAACGCCTCACGCAGGCCGGGGATTAGCCGCTCGCGGTCTGCAGCTTCCAGCAAGGGAGCGGCCTGGTAGGCAAGCTCCATGTTTTCTAGGACCGCTTCAGCAAGCAGGCGAGCTCGTTGCGGAGAGCGGGCCAGCCGCTCGGAGGCCCACTTGGCGACATCGAGGGGCGGATCGACAATGGTTTCGCCAGGGCCGCGGAAGATCGGCTGACCAAAGGAGTAGAGCACCTCGACGCGGGCAAGCCGTGGGGCATCCTGGCCGATGGCGGCTTCGAGACAGGCGAAGAAGTCCGGTGCTTGTTCTTCGCCAATGAAGTCATGCAATTCTCTCGCACTGTCGCGCACCTCCTCAGCAGTTCCCTGGACAAGGGCGCCGACAACTTCGTTGAGGAGAATGTCCCGAAGATTGGCATGCGGCTGAACGCTATTTAGGGCCTCGGCGGTCGCCACAAGCGTCGATAGCTCGCCGATCTCGCCCGCCAACCGCCACAGGGCGCCCTCGCGGGCGCGGAGCGGGAAGACGTAGGTACGGCCTTCGTCGACTCGCGGGAGTGAGGGGCCGTGCATCGACCGGTACTCTCCATCCACGTGCCGGTAGATGCGCAGCAACATCCTCTGGCCGACGCTCGGGGCCGAAAGCTCGTCGTCTGACGACCTTGAGCGCAACACCTCTACGGTCGCGGTCGCTTCTCTTATCTCCCGGTTGGGTGAGATGCCCGGCTCGTTGACGACGGCGCCGAGTTGTATCTCAAGCACCCGGCCGACGACTAGCACTGGCGCCTGTTCATAGTGGCTAAATGAGTAGGAGAACGTCGCGTAGGGGAAAGCAGCCGTAGAGGCGGCAAGCGCCAAAGCAAACAGCAAAGGCCAGCGCATATGCAGGCAAAGACGCACAGCCTCGGCCAAATGTTCCCTTGGCGCGGAAATCTGGGAAGATACGGAATGAAGCGAGCGCTTCGTTAAACCATGTCTCTCGTCACCTTGGGACCGACGGTCGTCCCCGAAAATCCGTTCATTCGTTTGCACCCGGACGACAATGTCGTCGTCGCCCGAGCGTCGCTGCCTGAAGGCGAAGTCGTCGCCTTTGAGGGCGCCTCGATCCAGGTGCGGCAGCCCATCGGCGCCGGGCACAAGGTCGCCGTCCGCGAGATCGCCAAGGGCGCCGTGGTCTACAAGTACGGCGTCGAGATCGGCGTCGCAGCGGAGACGATCCAGCCCGGCTCGCTCGTGCACACGCACAACCTGACCTGGGACATCGGCAAGAAGAATTACGAGTTCGGTACGGCGCTTACCGATCTGCCGCACATCCCGCTCCTGAAAGAGAACACCTTCATGGGCTACCCGCGTCCGGACGGACGGGTCGGTACGCGCAACTACATCGCGGTAGTCGGCGCCAGCAATTGCTCGGCGTTCGTCGTGGACAAGGTCGCCGCCGCCTTCGAGAACCATGATTTTGGCGGGACCGGCATCGACGGCGTGGTCTCGTTCCCACACGGCGACGGCTGCGGAAAGTCGGCTGGGCCGGACATGGACTTTCTGAAGCGCACAATCGACGGCGTGGTCGACCACCCGAATATCGTCGGTGCGGTCGTCGTCGGGCTGGGCTGCGAAGTCAACCAGATCGGTTACTACATGCGCGAGGGCGCCGAGCGGAACTACGCCGCGCCGCGCCGCGGTTTCACGCTGCAGGAGAGCGGCGGTACGCGGCTGGCGGTACAGGACAGCGTCAAGGCCGTGCGCGAGTTGATCGAAGAAGTCGGCTCGTTCGAACGGGTCGTCTGCCCGGTTTCGAAACTTGTGGTGGGTCTCGAGTGCGGCGGTTCGGATGCCTTCTCAGGGATCTCGGCGAATCCGGGGACGGGCTATTTCTCCGATCTGTTGGTCAAGCAGGGCGGCACGGTTTGCCTCTCGGAGACAACCGAGGTTTACGGCGCCGAGCATTTGTTGACTCGCCGAGCGGTGAGCCGCGAAGTCGGTCAACGGCTGCTGGACATCATCGACTGGTATCTGGACTATGTCGGCCGCTTCAAAGACGCCGGAACGTTTGATTCCAATCCGTCTCCGGGCAACAAGGCGGGCGGTCTGACGAACATTGCCGAGAAGTCGCTGGGCGCGGCGGCCAAGGCCGGCTCCTCGAACCTGACCGCCGTGTACGACTACGCCGAGCGCATTGATAAGACGGGCTTCGTCTTTATGAATACGCCGGGCTACGATCCGCCGTCGGTAACCGGCATGGCCGCGGGCGGAGCGAATCTGTGCATCTTTACGACCGGTCGCGGGAGCTGCTTCGGCTTCCCCAGCGTACCGGTGATCAAGATCGCCTCGAACTCGAAAACTGGAAAGTTCATGACCGAAGACATGGACATCAACGCCGGCACGGTGCCGGACGGCGAAGAGACGATCCCCGAATTAGGCGAGCGGATTTACCGCTTCATCCTGGACACCGCGTCGGGCCGCAAGACCTTCAGCGAAGAGCTAGGCCACCGCGAGTTCGTCACCTGGCGGATTGGACCAACGCTTTAGCCGAGGCGGGCCCTCGTTAGGCCAAATGAACAGTCGTACCGGATCGAGCGGCCTGGTAGACGCCCAGAACGATCTCGAGCGCCGCTAAGCCTTCTTCACCGTCAATGAGCGGCGCTGTGCCAGCGGCGACCGCCTGGCCGAAGTTGGCGAAGTTGCGCTTGAGGTTCTCGATGGGGATGGCCATCGGGTCCGAAGCGCCGGAGGCATCCGCCGCAGCTTGAATCGGAGCGTCGTCGCCGGGGTCGCCTTGAACGTCCCAACGGGTGAGCCGGTCGCCTTCGATCACGGCGGTCCCTTTTGTTCCGTGGAGTTCGATGCGCTCGGGATATCCGGGCCAGAAGGCCGTCGAAGCCTGGATGACGCCGGTGGCGCCGCCGGCGAAGGTCAGCAAACCGTTGACGACGTCTTCGGCCTCCATCTCGTGGGCGGCGGCAAGCTGCCAGTTGGCTGCGATTGACCGGGCGCGGCCGGCCAGGTACATGAGCACGTCGACGGTGTGGATGCCTTGGTTGATCAGAGCGCCGCCGCCTTCAACGTCCCAAGTTCCCTTACCGCTACGGTCGTAGTAGCTCTGTGGTCGGTGCCATTTGGCGTAGCCGTCGGCCTGCAAGAGGCGTCCGAGGCGTCCGTCCGTTAGCGCTTTTTTGAGGAAGATGGTGCTGTCGTCAAAACGGTGCTGGCTGACGACGCCAAGGCGGATGTCGGCTTCAGCTGCGAGGCGGATCATCTCGCAGCAGGCCTCCAACGTCAGGTCCATGGGCTTCTGCAGAAGCACGGAACGGCCCTGTGCCGCGCAAGCGCGGACGATTTCAAGATGCGAGTCAGGGAAGGTGCAGACGTCGACGTAGTCGAGGTCGGAGCTACTCAATAGGTCTCGCCAATCGGCGAAGAACTTGGCGCCGTATTGCTGGGCGTAGGCGCGGCCCTTGTCTGCATTGCGGTTGGCGGCGCCCGCCAGCTTGTAGCCCAGCTCGGCGTAGGCCTGGGCATGCTTGTGGGCGATAGCGCCGGTTCCGATCAGTCCAACTCTCATGACTGTTGCTTGAGGCCTTTACTACCGATGTCGGAGCGGAACTGGACGCCTTCAAACGAAATCGTCTCGACGGCGCGATAGGCACCGGAGAGTGCGGAGGCAAGATCCGCTCCTCCGGCTGTTACGCCAAGTACTCTGCCGCCGGAGGTGACCAACTTGCCTTCGCGGAGCATGGTCCCGGCGTGGAAGACCTTGGCACCGGTCGCGTCGGCTTCGGCGACGCCTGTGATGCGCTTGCCTTTCTCGTAGTCGCCCGGATATCCGCCCGAAGCCAATACAACGCAAGCCGTGGCGCCGTCGCGCCAACCGACTAGCGAGGGATCGAGCGCGCCGCGCGCGGCGGAGGCAAGCAGTTCGCCGAAATCGCCATTCATGCGATAGAGCAGCGGCTGCGTCTCGGGGTCGCCCATGCGCACGTTGTATTCGAGGACCTTGGGGCCGTCGGCGGTCATCATCAGGCCGCAGTAGAGGAAGCCTTGGAACGTTGAGCCGCGCGAGCACATGCCGGCCAGCGAAGGCTCGATGATCGTGTCCATGACGACCTTGCGCAGATCTTCGGAGAGGATGCTGTCGACGCAGTAAGCGCCCATGCCGCCGGTATTGGGTCCTTTGTCGCCGTCGTAGGCGGCTTTGTGGTCTTGGGTGGCACGGAACTCGAAGGTGCGCTCGCCGTCCGTCAGTACGATGAAACTGACTTCGCGGCCCACCAGGAATTGTTCGACCAGCAGGCGTTGCCCCGCAGCGCCGACGGCTTCGCCCGAGAGCAGGCGGCGGCCCTCAGCTTTGGCGGTCTCGAGATCGTCAGCCAAGATGACGCCCTTTCCCGCTGCCAGGCCATCGGCTTTGAGGGCGACCGGAACGCCGATCTTTTCGAGGGCGGCGTCGAGCTCTTCGACGGTTTCGACTGTCTCGGCGGCGGCGGTCGGGATGTGGAACTCTTCGAGAAAGCGTTTGCAGAAGACCTTGCTGGCTTCGAGTTGGGCGGCAGCTTGACTTGGGCCGACGATCGGCAGGCCCTTGGCCTGGAAAGCGTCGACAACGCCAGCGACGAGCGGAGCCTCAGGGCCAACGACGGTGAAGTCAATGCCCAGAGTTTCGGCAAGCGCGGCCATTTCCCCCGGGTCTGCGGTGTCGCCGGGAATGCAGGAAACGTCCATGGCGATACCGGCATTGCCGGGCGTGGCATAGACGGCCGTGATGGATGGAGCTTGCGAGAGCTTCCAGGCCAGGGCGTGTTCCCGGCCGCCGCCGCCGATTACAAGTGCTTTCATGGGGAGGCTGCAATGAATGTGACCAACTAGGATAACAAGGAAGAAGGCCTAGACCGAAGCCGCGCCTCAATCGCATATAAATCGTTTAGAATCAGTAATATAGGACAAAGGGACCATCCCCGTTGGCAGCCGGCTGCGAGCGGGATACAATGAGGTGACTGCCTCTTCGCGCAGAACCCTATGCGAATCAATGCGATGGAGCGCTACGACGTGGTCGTGGTGGGCGCGGGACATTCCGGCTGTGAGGCCGCGACCGTCGCCGCGCGCATGGGCTTGCGGTCGGCGATCATTACACTGAATGCGGACTTGATCGCGCAGATGTCTTGCAATCCGGCTATCGGCGGGATTGCCAAGGGACATTTGGTGCGGGAGATCGATGCTCTCGGCGGCGTGATGGGCCTGGCCGCCGATGCGGTCGGCATCCAGTTCCGGCTGCTCAATACGAGCCGTGGCCCGGCAGTGTGGTCGCCGCGGGCGCAGTGCGACAAGAAGCAGTACCGCGTCCAGATGCGCCAGCGCTTGGAGGAAGAGCCGAACCTGCTCATCAAGCAGGCAGAGGTGATTGACCTGCTGCTTGAGAAGCAACCGGGCTCGGATCGACCGATCTGCCGGGGCGTGCAACTGCTCGATGGTCGGCGGATTGAAGCCGGTGCCGTGATCATCACGACGGGCACGTTTCTCAATGGGTTGGTTCATATAGGGGAAACCACTTACCCTGCTGGGCGAAGCGGAGAACCCGCGTCCATTCCCTTAGGGGAACGCCTTAGATTATTGGGCTTTCGCTGCTCGCGGCTCAAAACCGGTACGCCACCGCGATTGGACGGTCGGACGATTGACTGGGACCGTTGCGAACCACAGCCGGGCGATGCCGTACCTACGCCTTTCTCATTTCGTACGGACCGCATTGAACGGGCGCAGATCCACTGCCACATTACCTACACAACCGAAGAGACACGGCGACTGTTGACCGAGAACATCCAACGTTCGCCGCTCTATAGTGGGCAGATCGAGGGAGTCGGGCCGCGCTATTGTCCCTCGATTGAAGACAAGATCGTTAAGTTCGCGGACAAGGAGCGGCACCAGCTGTTTTTGGAGCCCGAGGGGCTGGACACGAATGAGGTGTACGTCAACGGCCTGTCGACGAGCATGCCGATCGACGTGCAGACGGCGATGGTCGCCTCAATTCCGGGTCTGGAGCGGGCGGAGATGATTCGACCCGGCTATGCGATTGAGTACGATTCCGTGGATGCGACCGAACTCGACCATACGCTCGAAACCAAGCGTATTCAAGGGCTCTACCTGGCCGGACAGATCAACGGCACCACGGGATATGAAGAGGCGGCCTGCCAGGGTCTGATGGCCGGCATGAATGCGGCCTTGGCGCTGCAGAATCGGGCGCCAGTCGTGATTTCGCGGACCGACGGCTACATTGGCATCTTGATTGACGATTTGGTGACAAAGGGAACGGACGAACCGTACCGCATGTTCACCTCGCGGGCGGAGTTTCGCTTGCATCTGCGGATCGATAACGCTGACCAACGGTTGACGCCGATTGGTCGGGCCGCAGGTTCGATCGATGACAGGCACTGGGCGCGATTCGAGAAGAGCTATCAGGAGCGTGGGCGTGCGGCAGAATTTATCGCCGCCTATCGGCCGGATCCGGCAGACCCTGATGCGCAGTCGTTGTTCGGTCTGGTAGGCGGCGTTCCAGCCAATCGAACAGCCCTGGACGGCTATCTGCGGCGTCCCGAGGTGACGATCGACGACGTTTTGCCATTGATCGCAAAACACACCGAGGTGAAGTTGAGCCGCCCCGAGTGGAAGGCTGTCGAGACCCAGATCAAGTTCGCGGGATATCTCGAACAGCAGAAGCGCCACGTAATCCGGCTCAAAAAGGCTGAATCCCGGCGGATTCCTGAGACTTTCCGCTATACGGGAATACCGGGATTGTCGCGGGAAATGATTGAAAAGATGGAGCGAGTACGGCCCCGTACGCTGGCGCAGGCCAGCCGAATCCCCGGCGTGACGCCTGCAGCCGTCTCCATCCTTAACCTGCACCTGGAGGAGCCCCGCCCTGAGCCCGTCGACGCCTAACTTTGCAACCGAGCTTCGGCTGGTGATCTCTCAACTTGGCCTCGACGTAACGGAAGAATCGTTTGAGCGAATGCTGCAGCACGAGCGGCTGCTGCGGTCCTGGAACCCCCGAATCAACCTGACCCGCATCGTGGATCCCAGAGAGGTTGCGCAGCGCCACTTCGGCGAGGCGCTGCTTCTTGCCAGGGAGGCTCAATTGTCGGGTTCAGTTGCCGACTTGGGTGCCGGTGCTGGCTTTCCGGGACTACCGATTGCGGCCATGGAAAGCCAGCTACAACTGCTTGAGGTGGAGTCGGTGGCAAAAAAGGCGACGTTCATGCGGGAAGTGACCAGGGATTGGGGCAACGTCCGGGTCTCCGAGAGCCGAATTGAAGATCTGCCGGGTACTTTTGACTGGGTGATCATGCGAGCGGTTTCTGTGGAGCCGTTGATGAAACGGTTGGCTGAATTGGCCCCGCGAGCCGCTTTGTTGGTTGGTTCGCGCTCTGCTGAGTCCCTAGTGCAAAGCGGATTCTGGAAAGCCACGCGGAGGATTCCGCTTTCATGGGATGGTCCGGGAGAGCTTTTGATCGCCGAACGACTGGATTTCTAGCGTTTCACGTGGAACATCCGGATCAGTCGCAGGACGGAATGTTCCACGTGGAACATTGCCTGGCCGTGCGAATGCGCGTGTGCTAACCTGGGGCGACTTTTCGTCAGGGGAGCCCTCTTGGCGCGTATCATTGCCATAACCAATCAAAAAGGCGGCGTCGGTAAAACGACAACGTCCATCAACCTGTCCGCTTCACTGGCCGCCGCCGATTGCCGCGTCCTTGTGGTGGACTGTGATCCGCAGGCCAATTCGACCGGCGGACTGGGTTACCCGCACAATCCCGAGCGAATCGGCGTTTACGAGGTGCTGGTAGACCGGATTCCGATGGAATCCGCGATTATCAAGACCCAGTTCGATGGATTGGATCTATTACCTTCAGGCCGGCACTTGGCGGGTGCCAACGTCGAGTTGGCCAGAGAAGAAGATCGGGTTGACCGCCTGACGATGGCTTTCGAGCCGATTCGCAACAACTACGACTTCATCTTCATTGATTGCCCGCCAGCGCTCGACTTGCTCACGCTCAACGCGTTGGTGGCTGCGGATTCTGTTCTGATACCGATCCAATGCGAGTACTTTGCGTTGGAGGGCATTTCCGCACTGATGGAGACGATCGATCAGTTGCGGGACGGCTTAAATCCGCGCCTACAGATCGAAGGCGTGTTACTGACGATGTTCGATGAGCGAACTACCTTGACGAAACAAGTGGCTTCGGACCTGCGGGACTTCTTCGGCGACGCCGTCTTTCAGACGGTGATACCTAGGAATATCCGACTTGCCGAGGCTCCCAGCCACGGGAAACCGGTGCTGCAATACGACCTGCGCTCCAAGGGCGCGGAAAGCTACCTGGAGTTGGCGCGGGAGGTTCTGGACCGGCTGGAAAGCAACTCGCGAGGGCAGACGGCACAATAAGAGGGCAAGATATGGCGACGAATGAGAAACCGGCTTCTCAGGCCGCATCCCGCAAAGCGCTCGGCAGGGGTTTGGGCGCGCTGCTTTCAAATCGGCCCGTTGCCGCAGCCGCGGCAACGCCGGCGCTTGAACAAGGCGAGCAAGTCCGCCTGATTGCGCTCGATGCCATCGATCCTAATCCAGACCAGCCGCGTACGGTTTTCGAGGGCGAAGCGATCGAGGAACTAGCGCAGTCGATTAGAGAAGACGGCGTCATTCAGCCCATTTTGTTGAAGCCCATGGGTTCGCGGTTCATGGTCGTCGTCGGCGAACGTCGCTGGCGCGCTAGCAAGCTTGCAGGACTCTCCCAGATCCCGGCGGTCGTTCGGGACGTAAGCGAAGAGAAGATTCTTGAGATTGCGCTGGTAGAGAACATCCAACGCGAGGATCTGAACCCGATTGAGATTGCCATCACACTGCAGCGCCTGGCGAACGAACTCCAGCTAAGCCATGAGGAGCTCGCGCAACGCACCGGCAAGGATCGCACGACTATTACAAACCTGCTACGGCTGCTTCGGCTGCCGAGCGATGTTCAGGAACTGGTAGGAGACAAGAAGATCTCAATGGGCCATGCTCGGGCTCTCTTATCGCTGCCGAATGAGGACCAGCAAAGGGCAGTAGCCGAGAAGATCGTGCGGCAAGGCCTATCGGTCCGCCAGGTGGAACAGCTGGTGAAACAGATGCAGGAGCCGGTCGAGCCGACGGTGAAACCGGCGGTGGACCCGAATGTGGCCGCGGCAATCGCCCGCCTTGAAGAATGCCTGGGGGCACCGGTACGCCTGGTTGAACGGGGGAAGAAGGGACGAATCGAGATCAGCTATGGCTCCCCAGCCGAGCTGGATCGCCTCTATGCCGTGCTCACGGGCGACGAGTAGCCGCCTACTCTCCGCCGACCGCCCCAGCTTCGATCTGCTCGGCCAGTCCGGCCGCTCTTGATCGAGCTACGTGTACTACTTTCATATCCTTAGCGATATTCTGCAGCAGCGGAAGGAACTGCCTGGGAGCGACGACTCGACCTCGATCAAAGCTCGCGTGGAACTGCAAGATCGCCTTGTTGACCCCCAGGCGGTCGAACTGGATGGCCCGTTCGATGTTGATGCGATGCTGTTCGGTCTCAGCCACGCGCAGGAACCAGCTGACAAGCTCCGCGACCGACTCGTCGTTGACGAATACGAACTCGACTTGGCTGTCGTCGCCGGCGGCTTTGGTGTAGCGCAGGATCTTGTCGCCGGTGAAAGCGGTTTTACGTTTCGGTGCGGCGAACGGGTGTTCGAAATAACCAAGTTTTTCTGAAATTTCAAACAAACGAGAAATGTCGGATTCGGGGGCTTGGAACTCGATCGGCAGTTCATCGTCTAGCGCTTCCCGGTAGATGACCTTGCCGTCAGTCTGTACCGTGACGTCAAAGTATTCGGGCACGCTACCGGGGAAGTTCCTGGAAAAGAACAACTTCTCACCATCGGCACCGAGCAGGGCCGCAGCCCACAAGGCAGTCAAGAGCGGTATTGCAAGGAATCGGTTACGCATGCGTCGGAGCCTTGATTATCCTCGCGTCCAGGCTCAAACCACGGGTTGCGTGACAGATCGCCACCGCGAGAGCGTCGGCAGCGTCATGCGGCTCGATGATCTCGCGCAAACCTAACAGAGAAGCAGTCATCAGTTGGACTTGGTTCTTCGTAGCGCGACCGTAGCCCACAACGCTGCCCTTGATCTCGAGCGGGGAGTATTCTTCGACCGCCAAGCCAACCTCCGCCGCCGCCAACATCACCACGCCGCGAACCTGCGCCAGCTTTAGGGCTGATTTGGCGTTCACACCATGAAAGACGGTCTCAACGGCAAAACGTTCCGGCTGATCGCGGTCGAGCACTTCTCGAACCCCTACATAGATCAAACGAAGGCGCTCGGCAAAAGGTTTCTTGGTCGATACGCGAATGACGCCTGCGGCAACAAAGCGATGACGCCGGCCGTCGCTATCCACCACGCCGTAGCCGGTGCGTTCGGAGCCGCAGTCGATGCCAAGAATTCGCATCCATCCAGGGGCCGGCCGAACCGGCAGAGGCTTAAGCCGACAGCTTCTCTAGTTCGTCGTCATCGATATCGAAGTTGGCAAACACGTTCTGAACGTCGTCTTGCTCTTCGATCGCATCAATCATGCGCAGCACCGAAGCAGCCTGCTTGCCTTCCAACTTCACCGTAACCTGCGGAATTCGGCTCAGTTCAGCGGACTCCGTCTCGATACCCAGGCCCTCGAGAGCGGTGAGCACCTGATCATGCGCGGTGTAATCCGACACCACAACCCAGTTCTCGTCCTCATCTTGCATGTCTTCGGCGCCAGCGGCCAGAGCGGCTTCCATGAGCGCATCCTCACCGATAGCGCTCTTTGGAACGGTGATCACGCTCTTGCGGTCGAACATGTAGGCCACGCAACCGTTTTCACCTAGGTTGCCGCCATTCTTCGAGAACATATGACGCAATTCGCTGACTGTACGATTGCGGTTGTCAGTGACAGTCTCAACGAAGACAGCCACTCCCGCCGGGCCGTAACCCTCAAAAGTAATCTCTTCGAGAGACTCGCCTTCGAGCCCGCCGGCGCCACGCAGGATCGCTCGCTTGATGTTATCTGCCGGCATGGACTGCGCCTTGGCAGCCGTGATGGCCGTACGCAGTCTCGGGTTGGCATCCGGGTCGCCTCCGCCGTGACGGGCAGCGATCTGGATTTCGCGGATCAGACGCGTAAACACCTTGCCGCGCTTAGCATCCGTCGCGGCCTTCTTATGCTTAATTGTGGCCCACTTCGAGTGACCGGACATGATTGCGCTCCAAGCGACTAGCGGAGTGAACGTCGGCACCAAGCCGGACTCGACGAGTAGTCGCTTCCCCAAGAATACCAAACCGTTGGGCGCGGCCAAGAGCGGGGTTATGATGATCAAACAGATGGCCTTGCGATGTCTCTTCCTCGGCCTAATCCTCTTGATCGGCCCGCTCGCTGCCCAGGATCCGGTCCTCTCTCGCCAAGTCGATCAAATTATGGACCGGCCAGCGGCCCGACGGGCATTCTGGGGCGTTCAGCTCGTCGATTTAGATAGCGGAGAGATCGTTTATCAGAATAACGAGGAGAAGCTCTTCGTCCCCGCGTCGAACGCCAAGCTCTTTTCGACGGCGCTCGCGCTCACGCGGCTGGGCCCAGACAGAACATTTACAACTCAGCTGGTCACCGAGGAACCATTAGGAGAGGGCGGCGGCATCGAGGGGGACTTGTTGTTGATCGGCGGCGCCGATCCGAACTTTTCCTCTCGCATCGTGCCTTACAACTCGAAGGCGGAGTTCGGCGACGACCCGCTTGAACCGATTCGGCGGCTCGCTCAGCAGGCCTATGACGGCGGGCTCCGCAAGGTCGCCGGCAACATTGTCGGCGACGACTCCCGCTTTGTTTGGACGCCTTATCCGGAAGGTTGGGCCCTGGAGGATTCGACCTGGTCCTACGGGGCGCCGGTGAGCGCACTCTCGTTCAACGACAATCGCATTGAGGTCTTGGTGAGGCCGGGGGCGGGCGACGGTCAGCCGGCGACGTTGCGGCTTGAGCCGGCTGTCGATTATTACACCGTCCGCAATCTGACGCGAACTGCAACGGCCAGAACCGTTGCGAAGGCTCTGAGCATTGAACTCAAGCCCGACCAGAAGGCCATGCGCCTGTGGGGAGACATTTCGGTCCGCTCGCCGGGCAGGGAACTCTCCATCGCGGTGGACGACCCGGCGCTCTTCGCAGCAATCGCACTGAAGCAAGAGCTAGAGCGATTGGGCGTGGACGTTGCCGGCGCCCCCAGAGCGAAGCACTACGATCCGACAGACGTGCCCGATCTCAAGGGCGGTCCGCCCGCAAGGCTCGAAGCGTATCCGCTAGAGCTGGCTTCCATCGAATCCGCGCCGCTGCGGGAAATCATCAAGATCACCAACAAGACGAGCCAGAACCTTCATGCAGAAATGCTGCTGCGGGAAGTCGGCTACTCGCTGCGCGGCGTCGGCAGCCATGAGGCGGGCATCGAGGAAATGCGCACGTTCCTGAAAGAGGCTGGCCTCAGCCCATGGGAATTCTTCCTGAGCGATGGGTCTGGACTGTCCCGTAAGGACCTCGTGAGCCCAGCAGCTACGGTCAAGCTGCTGCGGCATATGTGGGAGTCGCCGCTGCGGGCCGCCTACGTCCAGAGCCTGGCTACCGCGGGCGAGGACGGCACCTTGGACTGGCGCTTCTCCCGGTCGACAGCGAAGGACCGGGTCAGCGCGAAGACCGGAACGTTGGCGCACATCACTGCGCTTTCGGGATATGCGACCACATTGGACGGAAGACACCTCGCGTTCTCTGTCTTCGTGAATAACTTCGGCGTCTCGACGTCTTACATCAGGAATCTAGTGGACGAAATCGTCATTGCAGCAGTGGAGTCGACTCCATCCACCGTGACCAAAATAGAACCCGCCGCGGCGGTCGCCGGACGTCCTTGAATTAGCGAACAACGGCGCGCGCGGCGGCGACGTTGTCGCGTTCGTCGTAGACGCGCACCGCTAGGACAATGCCGCCGGATGCCGCCGGGGCGGCCACTTCAAACTCGAAGGCCAAAGACCCAGCGTCAAAAAGGCCATTTCGAGGATCTGCCGGCGACCACTCGCCGCCATTGATGGAGTACTCCGCGCGAGTCAGCTTGCTGGCGGCGTCTTGCGCTTGGAAGCGGACCTGAATGCGACCGTCTGCGGCAGACGCGGAAAGGTCGGAGATTGCCGGCGCGGTGTTATCGATGAGGAACACCTCGGTCTCGCGTGAGGCGGAGAGCGACTCGCCCGCTGGATTAGACGTGGCGTCATTGACGGTGAGGCGAATACGGTACCGACCGTCAGGCAGCGCCGCGGAATCCCAACTGAACTCGCTCTCTTCGATTTCTTTGCCGAGGACGACCCAGTTGGGATCGCTGTCACCGCGAATTTCGATTTGCGCCAGAAGAGAATCGCCGTTCGGATCGTCGGCCTGCCAGCGAACGGCCATCCAACCTGGATCTTCCACCAATGTCTGGTTCAGCTGGGCCTGTTGGACCGTTCGGCGATTAGGCGTTCCGAGCGGCGGTAGGCTGAGGGTATTGGGTCGGGAGACGGGACGCAAGGTCGGGAACCGGTAGTTTGGCGGAGTCACCTCCAATCCCACAATGCGCGGTTGGCGATTGACGGGCCGATAGTAGAGAGTCACCGCTTCAAGCAGCGGAGATGCGCCCTGGGCCCCAGCGCGCAAGGTCGCTCTAAACTGCGCGAACTCCGCAGCCGGAACAGTACCGTCCGCAGCGCCCCAATCGCTCCAGTTCTTGGTCGGACGATTCACATTCCCGCTTCGCAGGGAAAGTTGAATCTCTCCGCCGGGCGTTTCGCCTTCCGCCTCCAGGGCGCCCCACTTCGAGAAGATCTCGGCATCGAGCACGTCGGATTCAAACGTGCCTTCCGCCTCAAGGCCTGGACCGAGGCGGTAAACCTTACCTATGTTGCTGGCGCCCAACAGCACGGCGCCATTGGGAGCCGTGGTAATCGCGGTTATCTGGTTGGAATCGAGCGTTGTGAGCAAGCGCGAGTCTTGCGGCGAATCCACCCGGTAGAGGCGGCCATCGTCGCCCGTGCCCACCAGCAGGCGACCGGACGCGTCGAAGCCAAGCGAATAGGCGATCGCATCGGACGACTCCCAAATGTTGAGCGGCTCGCCATCCGCAGCAATGCGCACGACGGAACTGCCGCCGCGCACTTGCAATGCAATCGCCGAAGGAGCTGGCCTGGCTGCCTGCGCAGCCTCGTTGGCGGAAGTCGATTGATTCGGGCTGTCGCTGCCTTGCCCATCGCCGCCGGAGGGCGGCTGCGGCGCGGGGACTGGGTTGGGAATGCCGACGGCAGAGCGCACGCCGACGCCCGCGGCATAGATCGAGCCGTCAGCTCCAACTGCGATTGCGGTCACTTCCTTACGCGAAGTCTGGTGCAGGACAAACCCTCTGGGCTGACCGCCAGAAGCGTCGATCCGCAAGATCAATCCGCCGGGATCGGTTCCGATCAACAATCGGCCCTCGGCGTCAAAGGCCAAAGAGCGCACATGGACGTCGCCGGTTTCAAAGTAAACGGAGCCGGTGCCGTCGGGCGCGACACGATGCACTTCGCCTCTGTCACCTGTGGCCAGGTAAAGAGCGCCATCGGGCCCGAAGGCCATGTCCCAAACGTACGGCGTGTGCGGATCGTAGAAGGCTGTCGCCTCCCCGTTGGCAGAAATCCGGTAGACCTTGGAGCTTGGCGCGGCGGCGGCATACAGATTTCCATTTGCGTCCAGCGCCAGCGCGTGAATCTCGACTGCGTCGGTCTTGAAGAACACCGACCGCTCGCCGTTCGGCGCGATACGAATGACGGATGCTTCGGGGCCGGCAGCGGCGTAGATCGTTCCATCAGAGGCGGCCACGATGTCCCAGAAGTAGGATGTCGGAGTCTCGTCGATCTGCTCCAAGCGGGGAGCGAGCTCTAGCTTGCCGTCATTGCGGATACTCAAACCCTTAGCTGTTCCTTTGGCGAAATCATCCTCGGATGTCTGAACCCAGGTGTGTGTTTGTTCTGCCCAAGCGCTGAGCGCAACGAGGGATAGACAGAGCAGCGCGACAGCGTTACGGGTGTGCATCAAATGGACCTTTAGCGGAACTATTGAATCTCGATCGCCAGCGCGCGTTGGCCTTGAACTACAGCGTCCAATTGGACTTCCGTCTCAGCCAATGCGGAGCCAGGCTCCAGGGCCATGCGCCCCTGGGCGGTTGAGCGCATAACGTTCAAAGTGGTTGCGGGGACGTTGGGCATCTGCGTGCCGTCGATGGCGGCCGAGGGACTGCGATCGGTGAGCGCGACGTAGATCACGTCATTGCGACGCTCCTGGTTGAGCAATGACAGGGTCTCCGGCAGGCTCAGCGTCTGGTTGCGCGCGCCGAGCGCCAGCCGGCGTTGATTGTATGCCGAAGAATCGCCGACGACGAGAACCAGGCGCCCCGTCGGTGCCCCGTCGGGAACGCGAATCTTGAAGTCCTTCTCGACACGGCTGCCACGATAGGGCTGCAAAACGATCTTGCCGTTGATCTCTTCGCCTGGGTTCGCGCGGCGGCGGTCGACCCAGACCTGGTCGATCAACATCACGCGGCGCTTCGGCAACAGATCGACGTTGACCTCAATGTTTTCCATCAAGGGCATCTCCAAGGTGTTGTTGAAAACCCGGAACAGGCGGTTGCCGAAGGCGCTGGCGATGAGCAGCGGCGCTGGTGCCGGAGCCGTCGGCGTATCGCTCAGCATCGTACGGAACTCGAAATCATGATCGCCCTCGAAGTCCACCTTTGCGCTCAGACGGAACGTCGACTCTTCGGCAAACTCGTTCATGCCGAACATCGAGTTGTAGAGCGCCAGGGTGACGAGTTGGGGTGTGAGCTTCTCGTTCTGGATCACTTTGTAGCTAAGCTGCTTGGTAGTTAGAACTTCGTCATTGTCGCCGTAGGTCCGCACGTTGACGCGAACAGGCGTCATCGCGGCGGTCTCGCCGAGTACGCCGAGAATTCCCGAATGCCGGTCTTGTCTCAGGGCGCCGACGATGGAGTCGGCATTGGCCATCTTGACGGGATTAAGCTGCGAGGCCAAGACGAGTACGACGTCGGCGGTGGCGATCGGGGCTTCCAAGCGCCCGGAGTTGAACATGGGATGGCCGAACGCGAGGATCTTCTTGCCGTCGTTATAAGTCACGGTCCCCAGACCGGTCGCGGACATATCGCCCGACATCATCACGACGGAGATCGGCTCGCCGGGATTCAGATGGCCGGCCGGATCAACGGTCTCCATCCCGCGCACAGCGATCGCGCCGCCCTGCATCACGGAGTACCCCTGAGAGCGGAAATAGCCGCCGAAGACATCGAGTACCCCGGCGTGAACTCCGGAAAAAGAGAGCGGCGTCGCGATCGGGCTGGCTTGACCGTCGATTCCTGGCATGGCCGCATCGCGCAGACCCCAAATCGCTTGCGCCAGGTCGGCTTGCCGAGTATTCGACGCGACGGGGCGAGAGCCGTCAAACTCATCGATCTCAAGCATGTTCTCGATGGGCGTGATGCCGGCGATGGCGTCGGGAGAGAACTGGCTGTAGCGCAGGGAGATGGCGCCGAGCAATTTGCCGTCGTAGTAAACAGGGCTGCCGCTCATGCCGCCAGCTACGTTGGTGCGTTGAGCCTTGCCGCCCAGTTTGGCCAAGATCACATCTTGTCGCGGGCCGAAGGCGTTGCGCATCACGCCGAGAATTTCGACCGGCACCGGCTCCGCCGTGACGCCGCTGAAAGTGGTCCAGGCGATGGCCTGCATACCGGGCTGAACTTGGTCTAGCGGCAAGATCTCGACCGGCCCGGCTTGGGGTGGTTGCTGCTGCTGGGCTAGAGCCAGGCAGGCCACCGCTATCCAGAGGAGTATCAGTCGATTAAGGCGCATAAGCGAGGGCGTCGAAGTGACTCGAAACGCACTCGTTAGCATAACCTACCGCGTTGGACAGCTCGGTTGGTTCGGCCTATTCCTGGATCGGCCTGGGTCGCCTGTTGCAAGATAGGGTTCGAGGCCTTCGTGGCATTCCCTGGTCCTATTCGCATTACCGTTCTCGGTTCCGGAACCAGCGTCGGCGTCCCGACGATCGGCTGCCCCTGCGCGGTCTGTCACTCGGACGACCCGCGCGACCGGCGACTTCGGCCGTCGATTCTGGTCAGTTATTTG
This sequence comes from uncultured Acidobacteriota bacterium, assembly GCA_963805925.1. Classification (GTDB taxonomy): domain Bacteria; phylum Acidobacteriota; class Terriglobia; order Bryobacterales; family UBA6623; genus CAMPKL01. The sequence goes on along the minus strand of CAWDWB010000003.1, from coordinate 1,724,064 downwards.
GCCAACGGACGGGAAAGGAACGTCGTCGTCGATACGACGCCAGACTTTCGCCAGCAGGCCTTAACGGCAGGATTCACCGACCTCGACGCCATCCTCTATACCCATGCCCACGCCGACCACATCATGGGTCTCGACGATGTGCGGCCGTTCAACTACGGACGGCGGGAACGGATACCCGCCTTCGGCATGTCGGATACGATTGACGTGCTGGAGCGCACCTTCCCCTACGCCTTCATCGACGCCGAGACTCACCCCGGCGGGCTGCCCCGTGTGACGGCGCATCGCATCCAGTCCGAATCGATCCGCTTGCACGGCCTGGACTTCACTCCAATACCCATCTGGCATGGCAAAACGCCGATCATCGGTTTTCGATTCGGCCAGGCGGCATATCTGACGGACCAAAGCGACATACCGGAATCGTCGTTGCCTCTGTTGGAAGATCTCGACGTGCTGTTTCTGGACGCGCTGCGCCATGAACCGCACCCATCGCACTCAACTGTGGAACAAGCGCTGGGGTGGGTCGACAGATTACGGCCGAAGCAGGCTTTTTTCACGCACATCTGCCACGACCTTTCCCACGCCGCCGTCAGCGCGGAACTTCCCGCCGGCGTTGGGTTGGCTTACGACAGTCTGTCGATCGAGGTCGCGGGAACCGGACTTCATGCTTAGGCTCTTCCGCTCCCTCGATGAAATCCCGGCGGATTTCGGACCAAGCGTCGTGACGATCGGCAACTTTGACGGCGTCCATTGCGGACACAGGAAGATCCTCGAACTTGCAAAACGCTTGGCGCAGCAGCACGGATGGCGGACGGCAACGCTCACTTTCGACCCGCATCCTCTCCACGTTGTCGCGCCGGAGCGGGCGCCGCAACTGATGACGACCATCGAACAGCGCCGCGAAGTTTTGGAGAGTGCGGGAGTCGACGCGATGGTCGTGCTGCCCTTCACCAAGGAATTCTCTAAACAGTCGCCCGAGGAATTTGTGGAGCAGGTACTGGTACAGGGACTGCGCTGCGCCTGTGTTGTGGTGGGTGAAAACTTCCGCTTCGGACACCGGCATGCGGGTGATATTGATACCCTGGAGAAGCTTGGACGGCGCTATGGCTTCCTGACTGAAGCAGTTGGTCCGCTTCGCATGGGAGGCAAAACGGTCAGCAGTTCGCGCATTCGCGCCGCTGTCGCCGCCGGTCGCACCGATGTGGCGCGGCGGTTGTTGGGCAGGCCGTTCGAGTTGGCGGGCGAGGTTGTCCCGGGACGGGGAATTGGCTCCAAGAGCACGGCTCCGACTCTCAACCTGAATCCGCAAGTGGATCTGTGGCCGGCCAACGGCGTCTACGTAAGCGAGACGCGCGAGCTGTCTGGACCGCGGCGTTGGCGGTCCGTGACGAACGTCGGCGTGAGACCAACATTCGGCGATAGCGACCGAGTGGTCGAGACTCATTTACTCGATCCCCTCGGGGGTCCGTCGCCGACGACAATCGGAGTCGGCTTTTTGCGGCGCTTAAGAGATGAGCGGCCGTTTGAGACCTCTGAAGCGTTGCGTGAACAGATCTATCGGGATATCGCCGAGAGCGAACGTTATTTTCGGCTACGCGACAAGATCCAAGCGCATAGAGTTTGAGCGACGACCATATAGTCCATAAGATTTTCCCGTCCTGCGCGGCAATAGGCGCTCAGTGACGACCCACCGGAGTAGAAACGAAATCCATGAGCGTGAAAATTTCCAAAGAAAAGATTAAGCATATGAAGGCTCTGTCTAATGAGCACGGCGTAATTTCCGCCGCAGCCATGGACCAGCGCGGTTCTTTGCAAAAGTCCGTTGCCGCCGGCAAGGGCATCAGCCCCGACCAAGTCACCGACAAGATGATGATCGAGTTCAAGACCGCGGTATCGAAGGTCTTGACCCCGCACGCAAGCGCCATTCTGCTAGACCCGCAGTGGGGCATGCCCGCCGCCGCCGCGCGGGACAAGAATGCCGGACTGCTGCTCAGTTACGAGCAAAGCGGTTACGACAACACTCGGCCCGGCCGGCAAGCCGACCTGCTGCCTAACATGTCCGTCCGCCGCCTAAAAGAAGCGGGCGCGAACGCCATCAAGGTGCTCATCTACTACACGCCGTTTGAGACGAAAGAAGGCAACGACGAAAAGCACGCCTTCATCGAGCGCATCGGCGACGAGTGCCAATCCAACGGCATTCCGCTGTTCTTGGAGTTCGTGGGTTATGACGAGAAGGGCGGCAGCGAGAAGAGTCTTGAGTACGCCAAGAAGAAGCCCGAAGTCGTGATCGAGTCGATGCGCGAGTTCTCCAAGGACCGCTACAACGTCGACGTACTCAAGGTCGAGATCCCGATAAACTTGACCTACGCCGAAGGCGCGTTGGCTTACAAGGGCGAGAAGGCGTACGACAAGGCCGAGGTGCTTGAGCACTTCCGCGCTGCAGCCGAAGTCGCCAAGCGCCCGTTCATATACTTGAGCGCCGGCGTCAGCAATCCGGAGTTCACCGAAGCACTCAACTGGGCAACCGAAGCGGGCGTCGCTTACTCCGGCGTTCTGTGCGGCCGCGCCACTTGGAAGGACGGCATCCCCGTCTATGCCGAGAAGGGCGTCGAAGCTCTCACAGAATGGTTGGAGGACGAAGGCGTCAAGAACATCAACGCGGTGAACGGCTGCCTGACGAAGTGCGCCTCTTGGTACAGCTTCTACGGCGCGAGCTCTCCCGACGAGCTAGCGGAATAGCTTCGTATCGAGGCGGGCCCTGCCTTTCTCGGCCCGCCTCGCACTCCTTGCTGGTCACCCACAAACCATCGTGATCGACCCCATCGAACGCATCCGCTTGGACTGGGTCTCTGTTCGACCGAGCCGAATTCACGGATTCGGTCTATTTGCGCAGGCTTTCATCCGCGCCGAGAGCTACATCGGCGATTACATGGGCTCGCCGGTCGAAGAAGACGGGCGCTACGTTCTGTGGTTGGAAGAAGACGACGGGAGTTGGTCCGGTGTCGATGGCCGCAACGTATTGCGCTATCTGAACCACAATCCCACGCCCAACGCCGAACTCAACGGAATTGAACTCTACGCGCTTCGCGACATTGAGCGCGGCGAAGAGATCACCATCCACTATGGCGAAGACTGGGCACAGGCCGACCCGGCAGGGCCCGACTCAGTCGTCGCTGCCTAGGAATTGAGTCAGAGCGCCGAGGCCGTGCGCTTCGCCCCCGCCGCTCTTGGCGCCTAGGCCGCCGCCGAGCTGTCTACGCAGCTTGGAGAGAGTCATGGTTTGGATGATGACCTTCCCCGGTCCGGTCAAAGTCGCGAGAAAGACCCCTTCGCCGCCGAAGATGCTGGTAGCAATGCCGCCGGCGAACTGCACGTCGTAGTGGACGCTCTCGTCAAAGGCGACGATGCATCCGGTATCGACCTGTAGCGTCTCGGTCGCCTTCAGATGGAAGGTGACAAAGTCTCCGCCAGCGTGAATGAACGCCGTTCCCGGACCCGTGAGCTTCTGCAGGATGAAGCCCTCGCCGCCGAAGAGCCCGGCACCCATCTTCTTTGTGAACGCGATGCCCAACTGGACGGTTGCCTCTGCAACGATGAACGCATCGCGCTGACATAAGACAGACTGGCCGGCAACCAGGTCAAACGCCTGAATGCGTCCGGGGAAATCGCCGGCGAATCCTACCTCGCCGGGACCGCCCGATGTTTGGAAGTGCGTTAGGAAAAGCGATTCTCCCGTCAGCTTGCGCTTCAGGGCGCCCATCAGCTTGCCGCCCAACCCCTCGCCAGTCATCTTCGTCTCCCACGAAACGTCCGGGGTCTTATAGACCATCTTGCCGGCTTCGGCGATGATCTCTTGCCCTGGCTTCATGTGGATCCGAACCACCTCCAGGTTGTCGCCCTCGATCTCATACTCCAGCGGGGCCGCAATCACGGGAGCAGGCCGTGGAGCGACTGCCGCAGCGCCACTAAGAGACGTCCCGCAACTGCCGCAAAACGCCGCTCCGTCGTCCATTTGAGATCCGCAATTCGTGCAAAACGCCATAAGGGGCAAGGATATCACGCGCTGCGCTGGGCGCCCACTAGGAGTGACTTCAGACCTTAAGCCAATATTCGACCAAGCTTCACTTCCTCTTAATCAAGCTGTCACACCCGGATGGCTACCGTGAAGTCAGGAAGATGCCAAAGATCGCGGTAATCGAGGACGACACCGATCTGCTTGCACTGCTGCGGCATCGGCTCGAACAGGCCGGCTATGCCGTGGCCACTCGCGAAACCGGAGACCGGGCGGTAGAGTTCCTTCGGCAGAACAAGGCAGACCTTGTCTTGCTCGACGTCATGTTGCCCGAGCAGGACGGCCTGGACATTTGCCGGCAGATTCGCGCCGATCAGAACTTGAAGACGACGCCAATCATCTTCCTGACGGCGCGCTCCAGTGAGACCGATCGTGTACTCGGACTCGAACTTGGCGGCAACGATTATCTCGTCAAGCCCTTTTCCATCCGCGAGCTACTCGCGCGCATCAAGATTCACTTACGCGAAACGCCGAAGAAGACGGACCTGATCAAAGCAGGTCCGATCGAGCTCAATCGCACGCAGTTCACCGTGCAAATCAACGGCAACCCAGTGTCGTTGACCGCCACCGAGTTTCGCTTGCTCGAACACCTGATGAGTTATCCGGACCAAGTCTTCTCCCGCGAGCGCTTGCTGGATGCGGTCTGGGGCCACGGCAAAGACGTCATGGAGAGAACCGTGGATGCCTGCATCGTGCGGCTCCGCAACAAGGTCGAACCCGAGCCGTCGAACCCGCGTTGGATTCAATCCCTGCGCGGCGTCGGTTACACCTTTCGAACCTAGAAGGACGAACAGAACGGATTGATTCAAGTTTCATATCTCTGTCTTCGAACCGTCACCGCCAGGCCAATATCTTGGACTCTTGACGCGGTGCCGGTTCTAAATCTGGCAGAGACCAGCGAAGACAGGACCGCGAACCCCGAGGACAAACCGAATGCATAAGAGAGTTTTCACCCGACTGCTGCTTGCCTTGAGCCTGGCTTTGGCGACGATGTCGCCCGCCCTAGCCCAGTCGTCCGTCGCCATCGTCAATGGAGCCAGCTTCAAACCGAGCTTTCCCGTTTCGCCTGGCTCTTGGGCGTCCGCTTTCGGCGATTTTGCGTCCGTCGGCATCACCACGGAGACCCAGAACGGCGTGCTGCCCGTACCGACCACGCTCGGCGGCGTTCAAGTCTTAGTGAACAATGTGGCGGCGCCCTTGAACTACGTCGGACCCGGCCAGATCAACTTCATCGTGCCTGCCGGTACGCCAGAAGGAAAACAGCCCCTCAAGATCACCGTATCGGGGCTCTCCACATTCGACGGTTTCATCAACGTCTGGCCCGTCAGCCCCGGTATTTTCATCAAGTTTCCGGCTGACATCACCCAGCCGGGCGCCGTTCTCAACCAAGACTTTTCGCCCAATGGTCCGGACAACCCCGCTCAGCGCGGAGAGGTCGTTCAGATCTACGGAACGGGCGGAGACTTCGCCTCTCTTCCCGACCCGGTCGGCGCGGCAGCCCCTGGCGCCCCCAACCTGATTCTCACTGGCACGACCCCGAAGGCTTATGTGTCGGTTGCCGAATCGAGCGTCCAGTTCTCCGGTCTAGCGCCTGGCTTTGCCGCACTTTGGCAAGTCAATGTCGTCGTTCCGAACCAGCCGTTCATCAAAGGTCAAGTGCCCCTCTTCATTGAGGCCTCGACCCTCAGCAGCAACGTTGTCTCGATATGGGTCGCTGAATAATCAAGCGGCCCAATCTCCTTACTGTGTTTTTACCTATAGCGATTAAGCGTATGAAGCGAATTTACTTGGCGATGGCTATCGCTCTCCTCACAGCCACTATATCTCCGCCCCTGCGCGCACAGTCCGCAGACGGCACTATCCTGGGCTTCGTCTTTGACGGCAATAGCGGTGACCCTGTCCGCGAGGCGAAGGTCACCATCGATGGCCACCCGGATTTGACGGCCCTGACAGACCTCGACGGCGCCTACCACATCAATCTGCCGGCGGGATCCTACTCCGTCTCTGTCACCGCTCCTAAATATCTACCGGCGAAGGTTGCGGGGATCGCTGTTGTTGCCGGCGAGACTGCCGACGGCAGCCTGGTCCTGGCCACGGAAGGCAACGCCACAACTGTCGAGGTGGTCGAAACCATTGACGTTTCGACCGCAACCGCCGCCGCCGTCATGTTGGAACGCAAACTGGCTCCTGTCGTCACCGATTCGATGTCCAAGGAAGAAATTTCGAACTCCAACGCTTCGGACGCCGCTGGGGCGGTCGAAAAAGTCACGGGTGTCTCGGTAGTTGATGGCGGATTCGTCTACGTCCGCGGCCTTGGCGAGCGCTACAGCAGCACCATGCTCAACAATGCCGTGCTGCCGACGACCGAGCCCGAGCGGCGCGTCGTGCCGCTCGATCTATTCCCGGCGGCGCTGCTCAGCAACGTCAAGGTTCTCAAGACCTACTCGCCGGACCTGCCGGGAGAATTCGCGGGCGGCGTGGTGCAGCTCGAAACCGTGGAATTTCCCACGCAAAAGATACTCACCGCAGGCATGAGCATTGGCTTTAACTCGCGCTCGACCTTCCAATCAGGCGACAGCTACATGGGTGGATCGGGCGACTTCTGGGGATTCGGCAACTCAAGTCGTGCCCTACCTTCCTCCGTCCCGACGAACGGGCGTCTATTCCCCGGCGCATACACGGCGGAGGAGTTCCAGCAGATCGGCCGCAGTTTCTCAGACAATTATCAGCCGGTCGCCAAAGACAGCCTTCGTCCTTGGATCGGCTATTCGGTCGCGGGAGGAAATACGTGGGGCAAGCTCGGCGTCGTCGGCGCGATTACCTTTTCCAATAAGATCCAGAGTCAAACGGAACTGCTTCGTTACCTCGTCAATAGCGGCGGCGGACAGGCCAAAATTCTCACCGAATACCCCGACTACAAATCCGACACGGAGTCGGCGCGTATCGGCGCTGTAGTCAATCTCGCCTATTCTTTGAACTCGGCTCACAAAATCATCTTCCGCAATACGCTCACCCGAGACAGCGACAAAGAGGCTCGTACTTTCGATGGCTATAACGGCCGACTCGACGGCTATATCAGCGACGAACGTCTCCGCTGGGTAGAGCGCTCCCTGCTCTCTACCGGCGTGGAAGGCCAACACTTCTTCTCCGGCCTGGGCAACAGCCTGCTCGACTGGCAGCTCACTTACTCGACGAGCAAGCGCGACGAGCCGGATATGCGCGAAGTCATCCGCGACGCCACAACGGGCTCCTATCTCGCGACGCCACAGTCCGGAACTCGCTTCTTCAACAATCTCGACGATCACATCATCGAACCGCAAATCAGTTGGTCCACACCTTTCTACCGCGGCTCCTTCAGCGGCAGCATCAAGGTCGGAGTCCGGGGCACCTTCCGTGACCGCACCTTCGCCGCTCGGCGGTTCCGCTTCGTTCCCTTGCGTCTTTCCGAGATCGACCTCAAGGCTCCCAGCAATGTGTTGTTTGGGCCCGACAACATTACTCCCGACCGCTTCCAGATCCGGGAGAACACCCGCGGCAGCGATCGATACGACGCCACCATGGACGTTTACGGCGCCTTTGCTATGGCCGACCTCTCCTTCGGCGGGAAGTGGCGGGTGATCGGCGGCGTCAGGGTGGAAGACGCCGACATTCAGGTCGCGACAGAAGATCAACTGGTGCCCGGATCGGTGCCGGCGATATCCAGACTGAAAAATCGAGATCCGTTGCCCGCCATCAATGTGGTCTACGCTCTCTCGCTCAAATCAAACCTGCGTTTCGGATATAGCCGCACGCTCTCACGCCCTGACTTCCGCGAGTTGTCGCCTTTCGACTTCACCAACGTACTTGGCGGCTACAGCTTCACCGGCAACCCGGATTTGGTTCGGGCCAAGATCGAGAACTTCGACGCTCGGTATGAACGCTTCTTCGGCGGCGATCAAGTGGCCGCAATCAGCTACTTCCTGAAGAATTTCACCGACCCCATCGAGGTCACGATTCAGCCGACGACCGGCGATCTGCGCCAGAGCTACGTCAATGCCGATGGAGCGAGAAACCAAGGCGTCGAGTTCGAATACCGTAGGAACCTCGGCTGGATCACTCCGAAACTCGCCGACTTTAGCCTGCAAACCAACTTGACGCTGGTCAAGTCCGACGTGCAGATCGGACAGGATCAGCGCGATCTATTGACCACGCTGAACCGACCGATGATGGGCCAGTCGAGAGTTGTCTACAACGTCATCACCCAGTGGGTCAAACCTCGTTGGCGCAGCGACGCGCGCTTCCTCGTGAACCACGTGTCCAAGCGCATCACCGACGTTGGTGCTCTTGGTTTGCCGGACGTCTACGCGCAGGGCAATACGTTTCTTGACTTTGTTTATCAGTACAGCGTCCGCGAGGACGGCAAATGGAACATTCGCTTTAGCGCCGAGAATTTGACCGACAACCACTACGAATGGACGCAGGCCGACATTCTTCAACGCAGCTTCCGATTAGGCCGCACCTATAGCATCGGTACGACCTACTCCTTCTTCTAGGAACCAACGGAGACCGCATCGAACGACAAGAACTTGAGGAGAAATCATGTACGCGCGATCACTAGTTAAGTATGCAATCCTAGCCGCGGCGCTCAGCCTCGGCCTCCAAGCAGCCGACCGCGGCGCTCAGCCCCGCTTTGCTTCCCTCAGCCAATCAGATGCGGTCCGAGCCCTCTCCGGATTTGAGCAGTTGGACACCTCCGCTGCCATGTGGGTCTGGAGTGACAAGTCCGTCTACACTCCCGGCCAGCAGCTGACCCTGCATTGGACCGCAAAACCTAACGGCGACCTGTTCCCCTACACCATCGTTGCCTACCGTCAAAACAACCAAACCGGCGAGAAGACGTATCTCCCCAACGGCACGTCGACGGCCACGGACATCTTCGGCAATACGGTCGAACAGGGGTTTAACATCGTCCGCCTTCCCGAAGCGAACAAGACAGTCCTGGCCGGCTCGGGCGGCATGTTTCCGGCGATCACCATTCCGAACGAACTCGGCATGCACACCATCGTCGTCGAGATCCGTGAGTACACCGGGGGCCGCGTCATCAAGGCCGCCTATTGGAAGATCGGCGTTGTGAGTGGATTCGAAACCCTTGGCGGCGACGTGACAACGGAAACGACTCTGGTTAACACCAAGGCCTACAACCTGACCAGTCTGCTAATCGTAAAAAATGGCGGTGTGCTCAACATCGAGCCCGGCACCTTCATCTTCGGCGCCAACGGTTCCGCAATCATCGTTGGCACTTCCGGTCGCATTGAGGCCCACGGCACGCGAGCGCGCCCGATCATCATGACCAGCAACCAGCCATACGGCCAGCGCCGCGGCGGCGACTGGGGCGGTCTGGTGCTGATCGGTCTCGCTCCCTCGAACTGGCCAGGAGGCACTGGCGAGATTGAAGGCTTGCCGTCGGCGGATTACACAACCTACGGCGGCAACGACCCGACTCACAACTGCGGCACGCTCACCTACGTCCGAGTGGAGTTCGCCGGCTCCGAGTTCGGTCCTAATAACGAGCTCAACGCCTTCACGTTCGCGGCCTGCGGCACGGACACGAAAGTCAGCCATGTGGAATCGATCTACGGGCTCGACGACAGCTTCGAGTGGTTTGGCGGCACCTCTAACGGAGACCACATGGTCTCGCTCTACCCGCGCGACGACCACTTCGACTCTCAAATCGGCTGGGTCGGCAAGGTTCAGTACTTTGTCGGCGTGGGCAACGCCGATGACACCAATCGCGGCTTCGAGATGGATGACAACGAGAACGACTACGGCGCAGTACCCGTGAACATGCCGACCTTCTTCAACGGAACTTTTTACGGCGCCGGCGACCTCTATGAGGGAGGTACCGACGAACCCTCCGTCGCAGGCATGTTCTTGCGTCGCGGCACCGGCGGCTCGATGAACAACATCATCATTCAGAACTGGGTCGACACCGGCATCTTCGTCAACGACACTGAAACTCAGAATCGCTTCGGAACGGGCGAGTTGAGCTTCAACGGCATCATGCTGTGGAAGAACGGCGTCTTTAGCGGCGCGACCAACGATCTCGCCGGACAGGTCTCAACACTTGGCCAGACGTACATTGCTACGGCTCCCAACATCCTGGTTGCCGATCCCCTGCTTCGCCGGCCATCTGAGTACAGTGATCCGGACTTCCGGCCCAAGACGAATTCCCCCGTCTTTCGCGCCAACTGGGTCCAGCCGCCCGATGACGGTTTCTTCGATCAGTCGGCGCGCTACAACGGCGCCTTCGCCGACGAAGATTGGACCGAAGAGTGGACCACCTTCATTCAAGAACAAGACCTGGTTCCCTAGGGCTTACCGGTCAAGCACGGAACGAAACGACTTTCGCTCAGTCGCTTTGCGCCCTTGCCTCTCGCTTGGCAAGGGCGCTTTTTTCTATTCGATGCGTCGGACGGCGGCGCCCACACCCGCCAGCTTCTGTTCCAGCCGCTCGTAGCCGCGGTCAAGATGATAGACGCGATCAATCACGGTCGTGCCCCCGGCGGCAAGCGCAGCGAGAACTAAGCAGGCGCTCGCTCTCAAATCCGATGCCATCACTATCGCGCCCGATAGTCTCTTGCCGCCGCGAATCGTCGCGCAATTGCCTGCCAGTTCGATCTCCGCGCCCATGCGAGTCAGCTCGGCGACATGCATGAAGCGGTTCTCGAAGATCGTCTCCACGACGTGCGAGTCGCCGGACGCCGCCGTCATCAGCGCCATCCACTGCGCCTGCATGTCCGTCGGGAAACCCGGATGCTCTTCGGTCGTCACATCCACCGGCCTAATCTCGCCGTGCCGGCGTACGCGAATCGCCGAGCCGTTCAACACTTCTACTTCGGCGCCCGCCTGACGCAGCTTGGCGATGACGGCTCCCAGATGTTCCGGGTTCACGTCTTCCAACGTCAACTCGCCGCCGGTCAGCGCCCCGGCAATGAGGAATGTGCCCGCCTCGATACGATCCGCAATGATCCGGTGCGTTGCCCCGTGCAGCCGCTCCACGCCCTGAATACGGATCGTAGATTGTCCGGCGCCCTCGATCCGGGCACCCATCGCGTTGAGCATGGCCGCTAGGTCGACGACCTCCGGTTCGCGTGCGGCGTTCTCGAGGATCGTCTCGCCCTTGGCTAGGGTCGCGGCCATCATCAGGTCTTCGGTGCCTGTCACGGTGATTCGTTGGAAGGAGACAGCGGCGCCCTTCAGGCCCAGCGGCGCTACGGCCTCTATGTAGCCTGCCTCTTGGCGTACCGTCGCGCCGAGCTTCTCCAATCCGGCGAGGTGCAAGTTGATAGGCCGTGCGCCAATCGCGCAACCGCCCGGAACCGAAACCCGCGCTCGGCCGGTGCGCGCCACCAAAGGACCCAGCACCAGGCTCGACGCACGCATCGTCTTCACTAGTTCATAAGGCGCTTCCGGCGTTCCGATCTCGCGCGTGACGATCGTGCGACGCTCTCCGTCGGATTCGATCACAGCGCCAAGGCTCTCCAGCAAGCCTTCCATCGTCTTTAGATCAGCGACAGACGGGATCCTCTCAAGGACCATCGGCTCGTCGGTAAGCAATGTTGCCGCCAGCGCCGGCAGGGCGGCGTTCTTGGCGCCCGAAATCCTGACGGAACCCTGCAGCTTCCGGCCGCCTTCAATTTCTAGCTTCTTCATGCACGTTTCTCGGCTGCGTCCAACGCGGCGCGCAGGACTCCTTGATTGGCCCTCAACAGAGCCCTTGCGTCTTCCAACTCCAGATGGGCCGTCATCATCAAAACGGCAACTCGCACGTCGCCAGCGATCTTGAGTGACTCTGCTGCCGCGCCGCGATCCGCACCGGTGATCTCAGCGACGATTCTCTCGGCGCGATCCCACAATTTCCCGTTCGTCAGCTGCACGTTGACCATGCGGTTGCCGAGCACGCATCCCATGCGCACCATCACAGCGGTCGAAATCATATTGAGCACGAGCTTCTGCGCGGTGCCGCTCTTCATGCGCGTCGAGCCGGTAATCACTTCGGGCCCAACGACAGGAGCAATCACGACATCCGCGAACTGTCCTAGTAACGTCTCGGGGTTCGTCGTGACCGCCCCGGTCCAAGCCCTTTCCTGTTGGGCGAAACGCAATGCGCCGGCGACATAGGGAGTACGGCCGCTCGCCGCAATACCCAACACGCAATCCCCTTGAGACAGGCCGAATCGCGCCAACTCTTTCGGAGCCCCGGATTCATCATCTTCAGCACCTTCAACCGATCGCACCAGCGCCTCTGCGCCTCCGGCAATCAGGGCAATTACGCGTCCTGGTTCGAGACCATAAGTCGGCGGCAATTCGGCTGCGTCAAGGACCGCGAGGCGTCCGCTCGTACCGGCCCCTACATAAAAAACGCGCCCGCCCTTTTCGAACCGCTCGGCGATGGCGTCCACAGCGTCTGCAATGTGAGGAATTTCGGCCTCCACCGCCCTGGCGACGCCTGCGTCTTCGCGGTTGATGATCTCCAGCATCTCCCTGGTGGAGACCGCATCAATCCGCTCGCTTCGAGGATTGCGCTGTTCGCTCGGAAGCTTTTCGATCACAAGTTTCCGCAGTATATCAACGGGTTAGCGGAACTCTCCGCGGAGCTTCGCGAGCGTCACGTCAAGCTCTTCAGGCAGTACTCGCGTCTCGCCGACGACGGTCATAAAGTTGGAGTCCGCTATCCAGCGCGGCAGCGCATGCATGTGGATGTGTCCAGCAACGCCCGCGCCCGCAGCCTCTCCCACATTCATGCCGATGTTAACTCCTTGGCAACGGTACCGCCGACGTAAAGCCCCCTCGAGCCGTTGCGTCAGCAGCATCATCTCGGTGAGCGTTTCCGGCGGCGCCGACTCCAGCGTCGCCAGATGTTCGTAGGGAATCACCATCGCGTGTCCGCTGGTGTAGGGGTATCGATTGAGAACCACGTAGTTCTTCTCGCCGCGGTACACGACGAGGTTTTCATCATCTTCCGTCGACGCAGCGATGGCGCAAAAGACGCAACCGTCCTTCGCATGGCCGCTCTTAATGTATTGGTAACGCCAGGGGCTCCAGAGGTAGTCCATCACGCGGGACTAAACGTCGGAGTCTGAATTCAGCGGCTGCGCGGGCGGAGGAGGACCGCCGTTCACGACATCGCGCAGTTCTTTGCTTGGCTTGAAGAAGGGAATCGTCTTCGGCGGCACTTCGACCCGCTCGCCGGATTTGGGATTCCTGCCGACTCGGCCCTTGCGCTCACGGGTGCGGAAGCTGCCAAAACCGCGAATCTCTACCTTGTCGCCGGTTTTTAACGACTCCACAACGCTGTCAAAAATCGTCTCAACGATGACTTCAGACTCTTTGCGCGTCAACTCGACCACGCGTGAGACCTCTTCAATTAAGTCGGCCTTAGTCATTCTTCGGCTGTTCTCCGGGTAAGCTCGTTCAGGATGTCGGCAGTCGAGCTAAATCGTTATCTAGCAGCATGGTAGCACGTATACCCCCGGCTGCCGCCAGCCCTCACAGAGCATCGTCGGCCTAGTCTAGCGGCTCCGGACTGACGCAACGAAGGCCGATTCGCCGATCCAACTCGTCGACCTTAATGATCTCGAACTGATAGCGGCGGCCCTTTTCCAGTTCGGCACGCCGGCCTGGGCCCCGTCCGGGGATCTGCGAACTGTGGCAGAGCCCTTCTACGCCGCGCTCAAGCTCCACGAATGCGCCAAACTTCGCCAGGCGCACGACGGTGCCCGAGACTGTTTCGCCGACGTTATGGCTCGAGAAGTAAGTCTCCCAGGCGTCCGGCTCCAACTGCTTCATGCCGAGCGAAATCTGGTTGGTCTCCTTGTTCAGATCCAGGACAACCGCTCGCACCTGCTGTCCCTTCTTGAGGATCTGTTTGGGATCCTTGACTCCGCGATCCCAGCTCAAGTCGGAAACGTGGAGGAGACCGTCCACGCCTTCCTCCAGCTCGACGAAAGCCCCATAAGAAGTGACATTGCGGACACGCCCTTCGACCACCACTCCGACTTGATAACGGTCCTCCGCTCCTTCCCAAGGGTCCGCGGTAAGCTGCTTCAAACTCAGCGAGATACGGCGCTCCGTCGGCTGCACCTTCAAGACAATTGCCTCGGCGTCCTGCCCTACGGAAAGAATCTTGGAGGGGTGCCTCAATCGTTTGGACCAGGTCATCTCCGAGATGTGGATGAGACCTTCGACGCCGTCTTCTAATTCAAGGAACGCACCGTAGTCGGTCACGCTGGCGACCTTGCCGGACACCTTGGCGCCCGGTTCAAAGCGGCTGATCGCCGTCTCCCATGGGTCGGGGGTCATTGCCTTTAGGCTGAGCGAAACGCGGCCCTTTTCTGCATCAATCTTGGTGACCCGTGAAGCGATTTGTTGCCCAGGAGTCAGAACGCTGGCCGGATCTTTCACTCGCCCATAGGAGATGTCCGTCACGTGGATCAGACCGTCCACCCCGCCAAGGTCGACAAAAGCGCCGTAGGAGGTCACGTTTTTGACGACCCCTTCCACGACGGCGTCGACCGAGATGCGGGCGAGCGCCTCGGCGCGTAGCGCGGCGGCTTCTTCCTCAAGCAGCTCACGATGCGAAACGACCGCGTTTCCTCGCCGGCGGCTTATCTTAACCACACGCACAGGGAGCGTCCGCCCCAGCATGGCCTCCAGATCTTCACCGCCCCGTAATCCGGTCTGCGAACCCGGCAAGAAGGCGTTGATACCCTCGACGCTGACGGCCAGCCCGCCCTTCACTCGCTCCAGGACCGTCGCCTCCAGGGTGCGCTTCTCTTGCAGCGCCGCCTCCAGGGCATCCCAGGCTTCGGTGTTCTCCTCGCGGGCAATCCCTACTTGGGCATATTCGCCTGGCGAGCCAAGACTAGCTACAAAGACGGCGACTTCCGTTCCGGCCTCTAGAGCGGCCCAATCGAACTCTTGCGGAACCCGGCTGCGCTGCAGCATCGCCTCGGTCTTGCCGCCGATATCAATCACCGCACCCTCGTCGGAGACGCTGACCACGACGCCGTCTCGTCGTTCGCCCTCGGCAATCTGAGCCGAAGCGGCCGAGTACTCCTCGATCAGGTGTTCGTAAACCGCTTCGTCGATCGCTCTCAGTTCTTCTTCGGAAACGTCGTCGCCGGCATCGCCCGCCTGGGGCAGACCGGGTACGCCGCCTTCGTCCAGCGCGGCGCTCGGTTCCGGGACCTGGGGGAGAGCGGGTTCCTCGGCGGGCGCAGGCGCTAGGTTCACAGCGGGGGGTGCTTCGAGCGGCTTCGGCTTGGGCAAGGAAGGCGGCTCGCTGAACGGGGCTGTCCAAGCCGGGGCCGGGGGATTCAGCGGTGATTCGACAGCCGGAGACGTGGACTCTACTGCGTCTGGCGTCGTGGTGGGCGGAGAATCGCGATCCGGTTCTGAAGCGGCCGGCGCTTCCTCGGCCTGTTGGTCAGCGCGCGGCTGGAGCCCTTCGGGTTCTCCGGTCATAACGATTCTCCCGTGCAACGCCCCGACTGAGGAGACGCCGCTTGAAATGAAAAAGCCGTATCGAATCGGCCGACAAACGTTCGACGGATTCGATCCGGCTAGGCGACGTTCAATATATCCAAGCCCTACAGGCTTGTCAAACGGCGTTTACCTCTGTAGACGAGCCCGCCACTCCGTTTTTGAGGCTGTCTCGATACCCGCGAATCAATCCAACCGCCGTCGCAACGGTCAATGGACCGAGAACGAGGCCGATGAATCCGAAGACCTGCATGCCCCCCAAGATGCTAATAAAAACGAGCAGTCCATTGAGCTGGGATCGGCCCGCGATCAAGATCGGCCTGAGCACATTGTCGACCGCGCTGATCAATACCAGGCCAGCAATCAGCAGCGCCGCGCCCCGGCCCATGTCTCCGCTCAATAACAGCCCCACGCCGGCCGGAAGCCAAACCATCCAGGCGCCGAAGATAGGAACCAACGACAAGAACGCGATGACCACGCTCCAAAAGACCGGCGACGGCAACCCCAAGACCGCAAAGGTTAAGCCCCCCAGGAGTCCTTGCGCCGCGGCGACCAGCAGTCCGGCGCGGATGGTAGCCGAGATCATGTCCATCGTCTCGGCCATCATCCGATCGTGGCGCTCGCCGCCAAAGGGCGAGATATCGCGCAGCAAATCCACCAGCCGGACTCCATCCAAGAAAAGATAGAACAACCCCAGCAAAAGCACGATCGCGTCGATGACGAACGCCGCCAAGTTACCGACCAGTTGGGCCGACCACTCGCCGATTCGGCCCCGAGCACCCCGTACTGCCTCTCCTGCCACATCTTCGATCTTGAACTCAGCCCCGGGAATGTTTCGCGAGATCCAATCTGCCGCCGCAACCAGCCGCTCCATGATTTGTTGCGAAGGAACTTGGCCAACGGTCTCCACAGCCTGCTTGATAAAAGCGGGAGCGAGCCAAGCCAGCGGCGCAGCCAGTAAGGTCGCAACCAAGACCGTGCTCAGCAGCGCCGTTAGCCTCGGGCGACCCACCCGCCTCAACAACCAGCGGTGCCCTGGAAAGAAAAAAACGCCCAGAACGCCGGCCCAAAGCATCGCCGTCAAAAAAGGGCGACAGACGAGATAGACCAGATAAACCAGCCCGGCGGCAAGCAGCCAGGCCACCGCCTCCCTTCGCCACTCTTCGGTTGGACGCATGGGAGTCTTCTCTACTTCCTCCAGAACGCCGGTGTCAGGATCACCATCGTCGTGTAGAACTCAAGTCTTCCGGCAATCATGTCGCCGCACAGGACCCATTTCGCCAAGGCCGGTAATCCGCCGTAATTGTCCAGCGGCCCGACCGCCCCCAGCCCAGGACCCACGTTGAACATTGTGGCCGCAACGGCAGCAATTGCGGTGAGCACGTCGACGCCCAGCGCCGCCAAGGCCAGACAGGAAACAAAGTTCACAACGAACGCCAAGTACACCAAGTTCAGCAAGCTTTGTACCGTCGATTCGGGAACAACCTCGCCGCCCAGCCGCACAGCGAACACGCCTCGCCGCTCGACCATACGCTTAAATTCACGGTCGACTACCCGCGAAAGCAGGATAATCCTAGAAACTTTCAGGCCGCCCGCCGTCGAGCCGGTGCAACCGCCCACAAACATCAGCGCCAGCAAAATCAGCTGCGGCAACGGACGCCAAATCTCGAAGTCGTCGCTTACAAAACCCGTCGTCGTCAGAATCGAACTCACTTGGAACAGTGCGCTGCGAAATCCGTTCTCCAGCGCATAGCCCTGTTGCCCCACCAAAACGGCTGTGATCACCGCCGTCGCCGCCGCCGTGACGGCGCCATAACCGAGCACTTCCGGATCACGCAGCAGACTGGCGGGACGCCGCTCCATCCAAAACCGGTAGTGCTGCACGAAGCTCATGCCGGCGAGGAGCATGAACACGATCAGAATGTATTCGATGAGTGGGCTCTCAAACCCCGCCACGCTCGCCGTTCGAGTCGAGAATCCGCCCGTTCCGAGGGTGGAAAAAGTATGGCACCAGGCGTCGAAGTTGTTCATCCCCGCCCAGCGCAGCAGCCCGTAGAGAACGGCCGTCATCGAGAAGTAAATCTTCCACAGTGCCAACGCCGTCTCTTTCATGCGCGGCTTGAGCTTTTCCGATGTCGCACCCGAAAACTCCGCTCGATACAAATGCATGCCCCCGTGGCCGACGAGCGGCAGCACGGCCACGCCCAACAGAACAATGCCCAGACCGCCCAGCCAATGCGTGAAGCATCTCCAAAACTGGACGACTGGCGACAACACTTCGACATCGGCCAATACGGTTGCGCCAGTCGTCGTGAAACCCGAGGCCGCTTCGAAATAAGCGTCCGTGAAACTGTCGTAGTGCGAGGAGAAGTAGAACGGCAGACAACCGAAGAAGCAAAAAACCAACCAGGTCGCCACGGCCAACAGCAGGCCCTCTCGTTGGCTCAACTCGCGCGAGGGCCGCGGCAACATCAGTAGGGCCCCGCCGGCCACGATGGTTGCCGCCGCCGCGTAGACGACGGGCAAGGCATTGCCCTCTCCCGCAAGCGCGCCGTAGACCAGCGGCACGCCCATCGCTGCGGCGAAGATCAGCAGGAATTGTCCAAGGACGTAGCCGATCGCGCCAAAGTGAATCACGCCAACCGTTGCCTTCTCTTCTTGTTGTCAAGAAACGCGGACTCAAGCTCGGGCACCACGCTCTCTAGGGCGAAGAAGATCACCCGATCGCCCGGCTCAATCGCTACATTGCCGCGTGGGACGACAACCTCTCCGCTCGTTCGCGCAATGGCGCCCACAATCGCCCCCCGCGGCAGAGCGATGTCGCGCAACTGCTTGCCGACGTAGCGGGAGCCTTCCGAAGCGATCAACTCGATTGCCTCCGCCTCTTCCTCGCGGAAAGTCGTCACAGACAGCACCCCGCCCTTCCGGACGAACTGCAGCACCGCATCCACGGTCGACAGCCGCAAACTCACCGACGTATTCACGCCCAGCCTTTGCACCATCGACAAGTAGCTCAACCGGTTGATCAGCGCCACCACCTTGCCCACGCCTAAGCGACGCGCCAGCAAGGAAGCGATGATGTTGTCCTCGTCGTGCTGCGTCAGCGCCAAGAAGGCGTCGACGCCTTCGATGTTCTCCTCTTCCAGCGTGGCCTGGTCGGTGCCGTCGCCCTTAACGACGATCGTCTTTTTCACCAGGCCGGCAATCAGCTCGCAACGGTCGCCGTCTTTCTCGATCAGCTTGACCTGTACGCCCTGGCGCTCTAGCTCTTGCGCCAACGAGATGCCGATCTGTTTACCGCCGACAATGAACACCCGCTGCAGCTTGCCGCGCCGTCCGACGCCCATAAACTCCAGCACCGCGTCGAGGTTTTGCTTCGTGGCGCAAACATAGACGTGATCGCCCGGCAAAACAACCTGCGCGCCGTGCGGAATGATCACTTGCTGGCCGCGGAAGATCAGCGCCACAAGCGAATTCGCGGGCGGACCCGCCGCATCCAGCTCTTCCAGCGTCTTGCCGGCGAACCAACTCGTGCGCTCCACGTTCATGCCGAAGAGTTTCACTTCGCCGTCGGCAAAATCGATGATGTCCGAAACGCCCGGGACATTGACGACGCGCATGATGCGCTCCATCACATCGGATTCCGGATGAATGATCAGATCGATGCCCAGCTCGTTTTCGTCAGCGACCCGCCGCCAATCGGCGAACTCATGGCTCCGGACGCGAGCGACTTTGACCTTAACGTTCGCGTAAGTCTTAGCGATGACGCAGGCCAACACGTTGATCTCGTCCGAGTTCGTGACGGCGATCAACATCTGGACCGTGTCGAGTCCGGCCTTCAGCAGTGTGCGAATGCTCGCGGCACTGCCGCGAACGACTTTCGCGTCGAGCGTTTCGTCCAAATGAGCGCAACGGGTCGCGTCCTTTTCAACGATGGTGATTTCGTTGCCTTCTCGAATGAGTCGGCTCGCGATCAGCGCAGCGCTCTGACCGCCCCCTGCAATGAGGATGCGCATCGAAACTGTGGGTGAATCAACTTGAGCCTATCACAGCGGAATCGCCTGTAGAGGCGACGCGAACTGGATTCGCCCAACGGGTATATAATGCCGCGGAATGCTTCCGGCCAACCAAAACCCTTCACGCAGAGAGTTCCTCGGCTCAGTGGCAGTTGCAACAGCATTGGGTAGCGCCGCTTGCTCCGCACGCCAGGCCAAGCGCCCCAACATTCTGTTCTGCATTTCAGACGACCAGTCCTATCCCCACGCTTCCGCCTACGGTTCGAAGTTCGTCAACACGCCGCATTTCGATCGCGTCGCGACTGAGGGAGCGCTGTTCCATGGTGCCTTCTCACCCTCACCCGGCTGCTCCCCGACCCGCGCAGCGATGTTGACCGGTCGCCACGATTGGCAAATCGAACAGGCCGGCACGCACGCGAGTTCCTTCCCCGCCAAGTACGTCGCCTATCCCGATCTGCTCGAACAAGCCGGCTACTGGGTCGGCTATACGGGCAAGGGTTGGGGGCCGGGCAGGTGGGAGGATGAGCGTCCGCGGAATCCCGCCGGACCGGAGTTCAACGAAATAGAAAGCGAGCCCGGACACAAAGGCATTCGCCGTACCGACTACGCGGCGAACTTCGACGCCTTCCTCGAACAACGCCCCAGCGATAGCCCGTTTTGTTTTTGGTACGGCGCCAGCGAGCCTCATCGAGATTTCGAAGCGCGAGTCGGGTTAGCGGACGGCAAACAGCTAGCGGACGCCGAAGTTCCTCCATTCCTCCCGGACCGCGAAGAGATCCGATCGGATCTACTCGATTACGCCTTCGAAATTGAACACTTCGACGATCACCTTGGCCGCATGTTGCAGTCGTTGGAAGATGCCGGCGAACTCGACAATACGCTGGTCATCGTGACTTCCGACAACGGCATGGCTTTCCCTCGCGCGAAGGCCAATTGCTACGAGTACGGCATCCATATGCCCCTCGCGATCCGCTGGGAAGGCCATGTAGCCCCCGGCCGCACGGTCGACGACCTTGTCGGCTTTGTCGACCTCACCGCGACAATCTTGGACGTCGCGGGCGTTCAGCACCCCGGGCCGTACGCGCCGTCTGGCCGGAGCATCTTGAACCTGTTGGAATCCGGCGGCGATGGTTTACTCGATCCATCGAGAGACGCGGTGTACGCCGCTCGCGAGCGCCACAGCTCGTCCCGCTACAACAACTGGACTTACCCGCAGCGCGCCATCCGAACAAGCGACTACCTCTACATCCGCAACTTCAAACCCAACCGCTGGCCTGCCGGCGATCCGCAAAAGTACGAGGAAGACGGCACGCTCGGCCCCATGCACGGCGGCTATCACGACATCGACGCTTGCCCCACGCTCGACTACCTCGTCGAGCGCCGCGACGACCCGGAGATCCGACCCTACTTCTTGATGGCCGTCGACAAGCGCCCCGGGGAAGAACTCTTCGACATCCGCAAAGATCCCGGCTGCCTGACCAACCTAGCAGGCGATCCCGAGCATCTGCACGCGCGTCAGGACCTCGCCGAACGTCTTGAATCTTACTTGCGAGAAACCGGCGATCCTCGTGTCCTCGGCAACGGCGACATCTGGGAATCCTACCAACGTTACTCGCCGATCCGCACCTTCCCCGAACCGCCCGAGTCGCTCTAGGCCGAAAGCGCCTGCTCCACCGTCTGGGCCGTACGCAGCAACATCGCGTCGAGCCCCGCGGGCGCGGTGAGCTGCAAGCCTAAAGGCAGGCCGCGCAGCTTGCCGCAAGGGATGGAAATCGCTGCCGCTCCAATGGCCGTCCACGGCGCGTTGCAGGCCGGGTCGCCGGTCGACTCCAGCCCCTTCGGCGCGGGACCCAACGACGAGGGCGTTATCACTACCGTATCTTCCCTGGCCCAAGTTGCAAATTCGTGCTCGGCGGTCTGGATGGCATCGAGCCCCGCCGCGTAGGCCGCATTCGTAACAGCGCGGCCCATCTCAACTAATCCCGCCAGCTTGATGCCCAGCCGCTCCCCGTACTCGTCATAGCGCTCGCCATGCGTTTGAGCAGCCTCGTAAGCCATGACAGCGGCGATCGCCTGCGGCAAAGCCTTGAAGCTCGCTGGCCCCGCAGCTTCGAGAACCTTCAGCCCGTCGTCTTCCAGCTTCTTCACGGATTCGCGCAAGCGCTTAGTCATCCCTAGCTCGACTCGCCTGTGAGGCGGCCAACCGATCACCACAAAACGCAAGGCCTCATACGGGTTGCCGCCTGGCCGCAGCGCCTCCCACACAAAGCGCATGTCGTCGACCGTCTCGGTGAAGAGCCCTGCCGTGTCCAACGTCGGCGAACAAGGCAGCATGCCGTGAGTCGGTAGCACTCCGCGGCTCGGTTTGAAGCCCACCACGCCGCAAAACGACGCTGGCCTCAATACCGAACCCTGCGTCTGGCTGCCCAACGTCAGCGGAACCATCCCGGCAGCCACCGCCGCCGCCGACCCGCTCGAAGATCCGCCTGGCGTGTGTGCCAAGTTGCGGGGATTGCGCGTCGGTGCCGGGTCATAGAAAGCGAATGCCGTCGTCTCGGTCTTGCCCAATACGTAGGCGCCGAGCTGCTTCAGTTCCGCCACCAACGCCGCATCGGTTTGCGGCTGCCGTCCCTGATAGACCTCAGACCCCCACTCGGTCGGCAACTCCGCAGTGTCGTAGATGTCCTTCACGCCAAAGGGAATGCCGCTTAGCGGCCCGTCGGCCACGTAGCTCTCCGCCCGCTCCAGGGCAGGGCTATGGTCAAACGGAACCCAGGCCTGGATATCCTGCTCCTGGGCTTTTAGCTGGGCGAGGCAGCTTTCGGCGACCTCGCGAGCCGTCGTGCGCCCCTCAGCAAGATCCCTCGCCAAAATCCTCAGCGGAATGTCCATCTAGAGATCCAGCAACTCGCCCATCGTGAAGACGCTCGCAAAGCCGCACCCGGTCGCCTCAATGGCCTCCGCGCCGCCCATCTCTCGATCCACCAAACAAACCGCGCCCACCACTTCGAGTCCGAACTCGCGCGCCCGCTCGATCGCCTGGATCGCCGAGCCGCCCGTGGAGCACACATCCTCTACAATCACGGCCTTCAGCTTGCCTGGCTCGCGCACGCCTTCCAAATACTGGCCGCGCCCGTGCCCCTTGGCCTCTTTGCGGATCAGAAAGCCGTTAAGTACCTGCGCCGTGCCCAAGCTCTCCCGCGCCACGGCCGAAACCACCGGGTCAGCGCCCATCGTCAGACCTCCAACCAACTCCGCCTTCCAGCCGAGCTCGGCGATTTGCTCCAGGATCGCTTTGCCGATCAGCGGCATCGCCTCGGCGCGCAGAGTCGTCAGCCGGCAGTCCACGTAGACGTTGCTCTTCTTACCGGACGCCAGCACGAAATCGCCGTACTGAACGGAGTAGCGCTTCAACAGTTCTTTGAGTTTTTCGTTGTTTTCCATCGCGTCTGAGAGAATGAAGGTGCAGAGGATTAGCCAGTGGACATCGTATCGCAGCAGCCCGAGTCGAAACCTCGTGTCGTGATCGTCGGCGCTGGATTTGCAGGTCTGCGCGCCGCCAAAGGCCTCAGCGCCGGCGAGATAGAGGTTACGGTTGTCGACCGCCACAACCACCATCTGTTCCAGCCCTTGCTTTACCAGGTCGCCACCGCGGCGCTTTCTCCTGGCGACATCTCCTACCCCATCCGCGCCGTTCTCAAAGACCACAAGTCCTCCCGCACCGTGCTGGCTGACGTGCGCGATATCGATGTTGCGGGCAAGCGAGTGTTGCTCGCCGACGGGACTTTGCCCTACGACTATTTGATCCTCGCCCCCGGCGCCCAGACCTCGTACTTTGGGCACGATAAATGGGCCCGCATCTCCCCCGGCCTCAAGACCCTCGAGGATGCTCTCGAGATGCGCCGCCGCATTCTGCTCGCCTTCGAAAAAGCCGAGCGCGAACTCGACGCCGCCCGCCGTCAAGCTCTGCTGACTTTCGTGGTCGTCGGCGGCGGTCCCACCGGCGTCGAACTCGCCGGGGCCATCGCCGAGATCTCGAGCCAAGTCATGCGCGAGGACTTCCGTTCCATCGATCCCTCCGACGCCCAAGTCATTCTGGTCGAAGGCAGCAAACGCATCCTCGAAGCCTTCCCCGAAGACCTGGCCGCCAATGCGACGAAGTCGCTGCAGGACCTCGGCTGCTGGGTCTGGACGGGCAGGCACGTCAGCGACATCGCCGAAGACCATGTCATGGTCGGCGACCGCCGTGTCAACGCCTACACCGTCCTATGGGCAGCTGGCGTTCAAGCTTCGCCCTTGGGCAAGAAGCTGGGGGTCGAAACCGATCGCGGTGGCCGCGTTGTCGTCAACCAGGACCTCACCGTTCCCGACCATCCGGACATCTTCGTCATCGGCGACTTGGCCAAGTTCGTCGAAGACGGCAAGCCCCTGCCGGGCGTCGCACCCGTCGCCATGCAGCAAGGCGATCACGCTGCGGCCAACGTCCGCCGCGCGATTGCGGGCCAGCCGTTGCAGCCTTTCCATTACTTCGACAAGGGCAACCTGGCGACCATTGGCCGCGCCCGTGCCGTCGCCCAGGTTGGTCGTCTCAAGCTCACCGGGCTCATAGCCTGGCTCGCCTGGTTGTTCGTCCATGTCCTGTATCTGATCGGCTTCCGCAACCGCGCGGTCGTGATTCTCAATTGGGCGTGGGCCTATGTGCGTCTTCAGCGCGGAGCCCGTTTGATCTACGGCGACGTCAACAACCTGATTCGCCCCGACGGAAAGCCGCAAGACGAACCCACCGCCGAACTCGTCAACCGCAACTAACTCGCCTGTCCTATTCGCTATCCTGATCTGGCTGTGATCCGCACGCTCGCTATATCCTTGGCGCTCGCTTTCCTCTGCGGTTGCGGAAGTGAGGCCGGCCCCTATCCGTCCAAGGAAATCCGCATCATCGTGCAATCGCCGCCCGGCGGACTCTCCGACCAGATCTCGCGGATCATGGGCAGCCTAATCGAAAAAGACTTCGGTGTCCCCCTGGTCGCCGAGAACAAACCTGGCGCCAGCGGCGCCCTGGCCTTCTCCTATGTCGCCCGGCAGCAGCCCGACGGCTACGTCATCGGACACACCCCCATCGAACTCGCCATGGTCCGCACCCTGGGCTACACCGACATTGGCCCGCGCGACATGACCCTGATCTGCCGAGTCTCGTTGATTCCGCCCGTACTCGTTGTCCGCGCCGACGCGCCGTGGAAGGACTTCGCGGAGTTCATTGCGGCCGCGAAGGCCAAGCCTGGTGAACTGATCATGGCCAACTCCGGCACCGGCTCCATCTGGCACTTCAATACGCTGTTGCTGCAAGCCAACACCGGCATCCAGGTCACCCATCTGCCCTACAACGGCAGCGGCGGCACGCTCGTGTCGTTGATGGGCGGCCACGTCGACGCCGTCATCGCCGGAGTCAGCGAGGCCATGACCCAAATCGAGTCCGGCGCCCTCCGTCCACTCGCGGTGTTTGACTCCAAACGCTCCTCCGTCTTGCCCGATACGCCGACAACGTACGAGCTCGGCTACGCCATGGGAACTCCTGCTTGGAGTGCCTTCTCCGGTCCGCCCGGCATGGATCCAGCCGTCCGCGACAAGCTGGCAGCGGCCTTCGCCAAGGCTTCCAAGGATCCGCTCTTCCTGAACCTTTGCGCCGACCGCGGCATCGAACCCGCTTACCTGGGACCCGCCGAGTTCGAGAAGTTCGCCAATCAACAAGCGGATTATTTCGCCGAGCAGATTCCGCTTCTGCTGGGGATGCATTGATGGGCCACCCCGACCGCATCGTCGCCGCCGCCTTTGCCGTCCTTGCCGGACTGCTGCTGCTCGGCTCCTGGCTCTTACCGCCCGGCATCGGACGTCTCCCCGGACCCGGTTTCTTTCCCGCCAGCATCGGCGGAGTGATGCTCGCGTTGTCGCTCGCCCTCTTAGTCCGTCCATCCGCGGCGGAATCCGCTGGCCCTCTGTTGCGCGGCGATCTGCGCCAGGCCGGCATCGCCGCCGTGATCACCTTCGCCTACCTTGCCTTGTGGGGTTCCGGCTTCTTTTTCCTGCGAACAGTCCTGTTCTTGTATCTATTCCTCAGGATTCTCGGAGAAAGGCCTCGCGCCGGCGCCGGCGTAGCGCTTGCACTCACCGTGGCGGTTACCCTCGCCTTCCAATACGGACTGCACGTCGCCCTCGAATAGCCCATGAGTCCTGACCTCATCGCTGGATTGATCGCAGCCTGCCAACCCCAGGTCCTGCTGTTTCTGGTCGCAGGTGTCTTTCTCGGAGCCATCTTTGGAGCCCTGCCAGGCCTCACCGCGACCATGGGCGTCGCCGTCCTCACGCCGCTGACTTTCTGGCTCTCCGCCGAACAAGGCCTGGCGATGCTTCTGGGCATCTATTCCGGCGCGCTGCCCGCCGGCGGGATCCCCGCCATCCTCATCAACGTTCCCGGCACTCCCGCCTCCATCGCCACCGCCTGGGACGGCTACCCGATGGCGCAAAGAGGCCGCGCCGGCCAAGCTCTGGGCATCAACGCCCTGATGTCCGGCGCCGGTCAGCTCATCAGCATCTTGTTCTTATCCATAGCGGCGTTTCCGCTGGCGACGCTCGCTCTGAGCTTCGGCCCCGCCGAGTATTTCGGCCTCGCTCTTTTCGGACTCAGCCTGATGGCGGGCGTCTCGGGCAAGCATGTGCTCAAAGGACTTCTCGCCGGTACGCTCGGCCTGGCCCTGGCAACCGTCGGCCTCGATCCGATGACCGCCTATCCGCGCTTCACGTTTGGTATCTCCGACTTCCTCGACGGAATCTCCTTCATTCCGGTGATGATCGGCCTATTCGGCTTCGCCGAAGTCCTCATCCAGATCGCTGACCGCCACGATGTAACGGAGAAGCCGACTATCGGCGCTCTGGGCAGCGTCTTCCCCACCCGCACTCAATGGAAGAAAATGTTGCCATATACCGGCCTCGGCGCAGTCATCGGCACCATCGTCGGCGTTATTCCGGCAGCCGGCGGGGACATCGGCTCGGTCGTCGCCTGGGAACAATCGCGCCGTGTCTCGCGCGAAAAGCAATCCTTCGGCAAAGGCTCGATCGAGGGCCTCACCGCAAGCTGCACCGCCGCCAACGCCGCCATCGGCGGAGCGATGACCACCATGCTCACCCTGGGCATTCCCGGCGATGCGGTCTCGGCGATCCTCATCGGCGCGCTATTGATCCACGGCATCCAGCCCGGCCCGCTGCTTTTCCAGGGCAACCAATCGTTCGTCTTCACGCTGGTCTTCCTGATGGCCTTCGCCGCCGTCATCGGCACGCTCCTCGGCCTGATCGGCGCGCGGCCCTTGGCGAAGGTCTTGCGCATCCCCGGCCCCTGGCTGTGGGTGGCCATCACCCTGTTCGGCATCATCGGCTCCTACGCGCTCAACAACGCCGTCGTCGACGTCTGGGCCATGTTCGTCGCCGGCATCGTCGGCTTCCTGCTGCGCCGCGCTCAAGTGCCTCTCGGCCCTCTCGTCCTCGGGCTCATCCTGGGTCCCATCATGGAAGCCAACCTCCGCCGCGCCCTCGTTCTCAGCCGCGGCGACTGGGCCGGCACGCTGTCGCGGCCCATCGTGCTCTTCTTCTTCGTGGCCACCGCTCTATCGCTTCTCGCGCCCTTGTTCAAAGAGCTGCGCGGCAAGCGCAGCAAAGACTAGTGCAATGGATGCCGCCGTCTATCTCGTCGCCACCCCGATCGGTAATCTCGAAGACATCACCCTGCGCGCTCTGCGAACGCTCCGCGAGTGCGACCTGATCGCCTGCGAAGACACCCGCCACACGCGCAAGCTTCTCAACCGCTACGAAATCCAAAAGCCACTCATCTCCTGCCACGAACACAACGAACACGAGCGCGCCAACCAGATCGTCGAGCGCGTGCAATCCGGGCAAGCCGTGGCCATCGTCTCCGACGCCGGACTGCCCGGAATCTCCGACCCCGGTTACCGCGTCGTCCAGGCCGCCATCGCCGCCGGCGTGCGCGTCATCCCTATCCCCGGACCCAGCGCCGTCGACACCGCCGTCGTCGCTTCCGGGCTGCCAACCGACGCATTCCTTTACTTGGGCTTTCTTCCCGCAAAGGCCGGTCAACGCATCAAAGCCCTTGAAGCGCTCGCGGCAGAGAAACCCACGCTCGTCTTCTACGAAGCGCCGCATCGTTTGCTGCGCACGCTCGAAGACGCCCAATCCGCCCTCGGCGACCGTCAGGCCGTCGTCGCCCGCGAGCTCACTAAGACCCACGAAGAGTTTCTGCGCGGCACGCTATTAGAAATTCACGCCGACCTGGCCGGCCGCGAGTCTGTCCGCGGCGAGATCGTGCTGCTCATCGCCGGAACCGGCGACGATCCCACTGTCGACCTGGAAATCCCTCTCACCGCCCGTGTCCAACAACTCGTCGACCAAGGTTCCTCGCCCATGGACGCCGTAAAGACCGCCGCCAAGGAATACGGCGTCTCCAAACGCGAAGCCTACAGCCTCGTCGAAGAAGGCAAGGGCTAGCGGTAGTGGACAAGTGTCACCGACGGGGATGGCTTCTGTCCCTCGGAACTGGTGACGAAGCCTCCGCCTGCCGCGCTACGAAACGCGTTGACGCCCAGGCGGCGCTCGACTACGCTAGGCGCGGCACGTGTGACGGATGGCCCATGGAGTGTTGACGGTCAGGAAGAGACTCGTTGTGGCGACTGTGCTGGCTTGGGCCGCCTCCATCGGCATCGATCTCTTGATCCATGGCGGCCTACTGGCCTCGCTTTATATGGAGCCGAGCCCCTTCTTGCTGCCCGCTGACTCGATGTTCCGCAGGATTCCCTTGGGTTATTCGTCCTTCCTGATCTTGGCAGCGTTCCTTGTTTGGCTGATGGACCGGCTCTCCATCACGACGGCAATGGCCGGTCTCCGATTCGGCTTGACGGTCGGATCGGTCATTTGGTGCGCCTTTGTTCTCGGTCTCTGGTCGGTTTCGACCATTTCGCCCGCTTTAGCGGTTGGGTGGTTTGTCGGTCAGAGCCTTGAGCTGGGAGCGGCGGGTGCGGTTGCCGCAACCTCGCTTCGGGCGGATTCACAGAAGAGGTTGGTTGTCGCCGTATGCTTGTTGGTTCTAGCCTGCGCCGTCGTGACAATCGCCCTGCAGTCCACCGGGCTTGCGCCGGCTCAGAAGGCGCCTTGAGAGCAGAGCCTTTTAGGGGTCCCGCAGTTGGAGGCGACCTACAGTTCCGCGCCTAGTATCATGAGCCTCTGACCCATGGATCTCCGACTCAAACAAGCGCCCGTCATCTGGCTCGCCGGTTTCATGGGCAGCGGCAAGTCCACAGCCGGCAAATTGCTCGCCAAGAAGCTCGGCTGGAGCTTCGTCGATCTCGACGCCGAAATTGAACGCGCCGCCGGCAAGCCCATCCCCGAGATCTTTGAAAAGCAGGGCGAGAATGCTTTCCGCGACCTCGAACACCAGCAGTTGCTCAGCCAGATCCGCAGCTCGCGGCAAGGCGGCGCCTGCGTCGTCGCCCTCGGAGGCGGGACCTTCGCCGCCCAGCGCAACCGCGACGCTATCGATGACTGCGGCGTTGCCCTGTGGCTCGATCCGCCCTTCCCCATCCTTTGGGCGCGTGTCTCCGGCAACGACAAGCGGCCCCTAGCCAAAGACCGACAGGCCTTCGAAACGCTCTACGACGCCCGTCGTAGCGCCTACGCCCTAGCGCCCTACCGCATCTCAGCCGACACCTCTGAAGCCGCCGTCGCCGAGATCCTCGAACTAAATCTGCTCTAAATCCGCCCCTGAACCCCCGCCTTCCTTGCTCGGCATCTCCGCGAGTTGTACCCTGGAACGCATGGCAAGAGGGCTCAATAAAGTCATGTTGATCGGCAATCTCGGACGCGATGCCGAGACCCGTCACACTCCCAGCGGAGTCGCAGTCACCAACTTCAGCATCGCCACCGCCCGTCGCATCAAAGACCAAAGCGGCGAGTGGCGCGACGAAACCGACTGGCACGACATCGTCCTCTGGCGCGGCGAAAACGTCGCCCCCTACTTGCTCAAAGGCACGCAGGTCTACATCGAAGGCCGTCTGCAGACTCGCTCCTGGGATGACCAGTCCGGCCAAAAGAAGTACCGCACCGAAGTCGTCGTCGACGGCAACATGGGCCTCATGCTCCTCAGCGGCGGCGGCGGACGCGGTGAAGGCGGCGGCGGTGGTCGACCCTCCGGCGGTGGAGGCGGCGGTCAACGCTCCTCCGGACCAGCCGACGACGACATGGCCATCAGCGACGACGACGTTCCGTTCTAGCCTCGGCATCGGCCGGACGCTTGCCCCGGGGACTATCCCTCGTGGACTGCTCCCCTAAAACTGGGGCCCGCTGCTCTCCGCTCTCCCTTGACTTGCGACTAGATCCTATACAATAATCATTATTGTTTAGGACCCAGTAGCTGCGTGCTTCCCGAAACCCTCCAGTCCCGCCTCGATGACTTCCGCTGCCGCTGTTCTGCCGCTGGCCTAGCCGCTACGCATCAGCGCTACGTCATCTACCGCACCCTGGTCGAGAGCGAAGACCATCCGAGCCCGGAGACTCGTCTACGAACGCGTTCGCACCGAAATTCCTTCGATTTCTCAAGCCACCGTCTACAAGAACATCCACACCTTCGTCGAGATCGGTCTGCTGCAAGAGGTCAACCGCCTGCACCAAACCAATCGCCTCGACGCCAACCTCGACCGGCACCACCATCTGATTTGCGTGCGCTGCCAGCGGGTGACGGACTTCTACGACGACAGCCTCGACGAAGCGCGCGCCCGCGAAGAGACCCCCGGCGGCTTCCAGGTACTCAACTACCAGGTCGAAGCCTACGGAGTCTGCCCGGACTGCCAGGCCGCAGAGGCCAACTGACCTAACACAAACGATTTATCTCAGTACAGAAAGGAGCTATCAGAAACCTATGCTTGGCGTTGGAGACAAATTCCCCAAATTCAATCTGCAAGCGGCCGTCGACACGGTCGCCGACATGGACAAGGCCTTCACGAACATTACCGATGAAGACTACAACGGACAGTGGAAGCTTTTCTTCTTCTGGCCCATGGACTTCACTTTCGTTTGTCCCACCGAGATTGCCGCCTTTGGCAAGTTGAACTCCGAGTTCGCCGACCGTGACACCCAAATCCTGGGCGGCTCGACCGACTCGCACTTCGTTCACCGCGCCTGGCGCAACGACCACAAGGACCTGAAGGATCTACCCTTCCCGATGCTGGCTGACGCCAAGCGCGAGCTGTCGTCCGCTCTCGGCATCCTCGACCGCGAAGCCGGCGTTTGCCAGCGCGCCACCTTCCTGGTCGATCCCGAAGGCGTCATCCGCTTCGTGTCGGTCAACGATCTCTCGGTCGGCCGCAACCCCGAAGAAGTCCTACGTGTACTCGACGCGCTGCAAACCGACGAACTTTGCCCCTGCAACTGGAAAAAAGGCGACGCCGTCCTCGCCGCTTGACCCATCCTGGCGGGCGGTTCAGCCGCCCGCCTAATCTCTTCCCGTCCGAGAGCCCCATGACCCTAGACCAATTGCGCGATGAAATCCCCGAGTACGCCAAAGACCTCAAGCTCAATCTCTCGAGCGCCATGAGGCAAACCGAACTCACCGAACGCCAGCTCTGGGGGACAGCGGTCGCTTGCGCGCTGGCCAGCCACAACGCCCGGCTCTATGCCGCCGTCCTCAACGACGCCGCCGAGCATCTCGACGAAACCGCCCTTAACGCCGCGAGGTCCGCGGCGGCCATCATGGGCATGAACAATATCTACTACCGCTTCATACACCTCGCCTCGAACGATAGCTACGCCACCATGCGTGCCGGTCTTCGCATGAACGCCATCCGCGCCCACGGCGTCTCGCAAGCGGATTTCGAGTTGTGGAGTCTCGCCGTCTCGGCCATCAACGGCTGCGGTTCCTGCATCGACTCACACGAAAACGTCGTGCGCGAAAAGGGTATCAGCGAAGCCGCGGTACAAGCCGCCGTGCGCATCGCTTCCATCGTCCACGCCGTTGCTCGCGTACTCGACGCAGAAAAAGCGACCGCAGCGGCTTAAGGCTTCGGCGCGTCTTCCGGATCTTCAGTCAACGGCTGGATATCGTCGATCTCATCGAACGAAATTGTCGCCTCCGCAGAGAACTTGCGATAGAGTCGGAACTCCACATCGTTGCGGCTGAGAATCTTCCCATCCCGCATCCCGACGCGGCCCTTTAGCGGCAGCAAAAAACTCTGTCCGCTGATGTCGATGTAGTCGTAGTCGAGCCTCGTCGTGGCGTCCTGCAACGGAAAGTCCGGCGGAATCTCAATCGCCTTGATGTCCATCCGAAGCACACGCTCCGACTCCTTGTCGATGTACACCAGTCCCGCATAGCCGGCGATAATCTCATTCGAGTTCTCATAGCTCAGCCGCCATCGCGAACGCCGCTTCGGTACCTGCAGGTGGAAAACGTACACCGCCTTGCCGCGCAGCAACGAATGCCGCGCCCAGGTAAACTTCGCATCCGTACGCGGTTCAAAAAGCTCGCGCAGCAATGACCCAAACTCGCCCGTCGACGTCGCGCCGCCCAGATCGTGCATACCCTTATTCGTTACCTGATTGTTGACGCTGACGACTTCATAGTTCTCGCTGCCTTCGACGTAGCTCACGCGCGTCTTGACCTCGTCGTACTTCAGCCAATCCATCTCCAATCCGCTTGGGTCCACATAGCGCCTGGTGATCTGCAGACAGACGAAATCCGGCAGCCGCTCCGTATAAGCGAGCGCATTCGCCCGGGCTTCGGCGATGATGCGTTTCTGTTCCTCCGCCGAGGGCGGCGGCGGTTGCACGGGCCCCGCGGGAATCTCAACGGGCAGCGCTTCCGACATGCCCGCGCTCGATTCCTGCAATAGCCTCAGAGCCTGTAGCGTGCGCGGCCCGACGCCCAAGCCTTGGAAGTCCTCCACCATCACATCCGTCAAGCGGAACGACAGCGGTTGGTCCTTCAGATACTTCGCCACATCGCGATCCGACAACCCTTGATCCTTCGACGAACGCAGAATGTCTTGCAGCTGTTGGAACGTCAATCCAGACTGCGCGCTCAGCCCGGAGACCGCCAATAACAAACAAAGCAGGAGTCGACCCAGCATGATGCACCTCATTGTATAGGTCGCCCTCCGACCCCGTTCGGGTATAATCTCGGACGGTCACGGGAGAATCCCAGCATGTCTAACACGATAAGAATTCGCTTGATCACGCTCTGCCTCGGTCTAACGGCCATCGCAGGCGCATACCAGTACTCCGCCGCCGACGCCATGACTTCGGCCGCGGACGCTTTCTTGAAGTCCCTCGATCGCGAACAGGCCAGCATGGCCAAGTTCGCCTTCGACGCCAAGGAGCGCACCAACTTCCACTACGTGCCGGACTCCAACTTCCATCAGACCTACGGCTACCCGCGTCCTGGGCTCACCTACATCCGCATGCAAGCCCACCAGCGCGCCTTGGCTGACGCGTTGCTCGTCGCCGGCCTGAGCCCAGCCGGCTTCGCTAAGGCCAAAACGATCCAGAGCCTCGAAGATGTCCTGCGGATTCAGGAAGGCGACATCGCTGGACGCCGTGATCCACTCAAGTACTATTTCACGATCTTCGGCGAACCGGGTCCAACCGGAACCTGGGGCTGGGGCACGGAGGGACACCACCTCTCGCTCCACTTCACGGTCAAGAACGGCAAGCTCGTCTCCACCTCCCCGACATTCTTCGGCACCAACCCGAACATCGTCATGGAAGGACCCCGCAAAGGTCTCGCGCCGCTCAAGATGGAAGGCGACCTCGGCTTCAAGCTGCTCGGCATGCTCAACGCGAGCCAAAAGACGAAGGCCGTCGTCGCCGGTAAAGCCTATAGCGACATGCTGACCGCCGCCGATACGCGCGCCAAACTCGAGAAACAGCCTGTCGGAATCGCCGCCTCCGAGTTGACCAGCGAGCAGTTCGCCGTGTTGAAAGACATCATCGCCGTCTTTGCCAACAACGTCACCGCCGAAGCCGCCGCCCAGCGCGTCTCCGAAGCCGACTCGACCGACCGCTCCAAGCTGATGTTCGCCTGGGCCGGCGCCGACAAGCCGGGTATTGGCGACTACTACCGCATTCAGGCGCCGACCTTCCTGATCGAGTACGACAACGTGCAGAACGACGCCAACCACGTGCACTCGATCTGGCGTGACTACGACGGCGACTTCGGTCGCGACGTGCTCTCCGAGCACTACAGGGAGTTCGACCACAGCCACCCTGTCGCCGCCGAGTAGAGTTCGACTCCGCTTTCTCCGGGACGGCCCGTCATGGGCCGTCCTGCCAACCCTCCCGCTATAATGTCGTGGCGATGTCCGCGACGCTCCAAGCTAAACAGGAACGCCTTTTCTCCCTTCTCCATGAGTTGGGCGACGTCATTGTGGCCTACTCCGGCGGGACCGATTCAGCCTATCTCGCCTGGGCCGCTCATCAAGCGCTCGGCGACCGCGCTCTGGCCGTCACCGCCGACTCCGCCTCCATCCCGGCCTCCCACAAACGCGACGCCGAAGACTTTGTGCGCCGGTTCGGCATCCGCCACGAGTACGTCCAAACTCAGGAGTTCACCAATCCCGACTACGTCCGCAATGACGGCCAGCGCTGCTTTCACTGCAAGGACGAAC
The DNA here is from genome assembly GCA_963805925.1 of uncultured Acidobacteriota bacterium. Lineage (GTDB taxonomy): Bacteria > Acidobacteriota > Terriglobia > Bryobacterales > UBA6623 > CAMPKL01. The sequence continues at coordinate 1,689,745 of CAWDWB010000003.1, read as the reverse complement.
TTTTCACCCGCCTGGCGGAGCTCAGCGCTCGACTCGGCCTCCAGAACGTCGTCTATGGCGTGAATCTCGATGACACCAGCGACTACCGCCCCGGCCACAAAGCGGCGCACCAACACGGCGTCAGCGCACCCTTGCTTGACGTCGGCATGACCAAGGCGGACATCCGCGAGCTCTCCCGCCTAGCCAGTCTGCCCACCTGGGACCGTCCTGCCGCCGCCTGCCTCAGCTCGCGCATCCAGTACGGCATTGAGGTCACCCCCGAGCGCATCCGTCAGGTCGAACAAGGCGAAGAAGCGCTTCGCCAACTTGGTTTCCGCGTCTACCGCGTCCGCTACCACGGCGACCTCGCCAGACTCGAATTCGGTCAAGATGAGCTGCCCCGAGCACTAGAGCCGGCGATGGCAGGTTGTTTTTCACGAATCTTCAAAGACCTCGGTTTCAAGTACGTTACACTAGACCTCGACGGATACCGACAAGGCTCTCTCAACGCCGCTCTTGAGCCCGCAGAGAGAGCACTTTTCCCGATTCTCTCCTCCTAGCCGGTCGCCGATTGCATCGACCAGCCGGCTCCTGTGTAGCTCGTTTAACTCCTTGTAGAACAATCACTTACGTGATTGGTTTTGGTCGAAAATCGGCTGGATTTCCGTACCGCCCGTTGCTAGACTACAGATTCCCTGTTTGGTTCATGCAGCGACTTTCCCTGCTCTCAATATCGAGAGGGCGGCAGGGATTGTTAGTGCCGGGAGTGGTCTTATGCAAGGTGTCTCAGAGAGCGGAGTGAGCGTGGAAGTCTGGCGGCGCATCCTACAAAAGCTCCGCGCCGACACCAGCCGCGAAAGTTTCGAGAACTGGCTCGAACCGCTTGAGTACGACCGCACCGACCCGGACGGCGTCCTGCACCTGCTGGCGCCGAACGAGAACGCCAAGCACTGGCTCGAAGACGAATTCGGCCCGCGGATCCTGCAGGCGGCGCAGACCGTCGACATCGCCATTAGCAAGGTCTCGATCACCGTCCCCAAAGAGCCTCCGCCCGTCAACCATACCGGCTTCCCGCCCCGCCAACAGACGTTTCAGTTTCGTGACCGCGCGGCGCGCTTCAACCCGAAGTACACCTTCAGCAGCTTCGTCGTCGGCTCCTGCAACGAATTCGCTCACGCCGCCGCCCAGGCTGTCGCAGCCAACCCGGCCAATGCCTACAACCCGCTCTACGTCTACGGCGACGTGGGTATGGGCAAGACCCACTTGATGCATGCCATCGGACAGCAACTGCTTGATAACAACCCTGGCATGCGTGTCGTCTACGTCTCCAGTGAAGAGTTCATGAACGAGATGATCAACTCTCTGCGCTACGACCGCATGAGCTCGTTCCACGAACGCTTCCGCGCAGCCGATGCACTGCTCATCGACGATATTCAGGTTCTCGGGACCCGCGAGCGGACTCAGGAAGAGTTCTTCCATACCTTCAACGCCCTGCACAACATGCAGAAGCAGATTGTGATTTCGAGCGATCTGCCCCCGAAACAAGTGCCCGGTCTAGTCGACCGCTTGCGCTCCCGCTTTACCTGGGGCCTGATGGCCGACATCCAGCCGCCGGACATCGAAACCAAAATGGCCATCCTCGATCGCAAAGCCGAAGAATTACACCTCGACTTGCCCGACCCGGTGCGCAGCTATCTGGCAACACATCTCAAGTCGAACATTCGCGAGCTAGAAGGCGCTCTGCTGCGGCTCAGTGCCGTCTCCTCTGTCTCCGAGACCAGCGTCAGCCTCTCCATGGCCAAGCAAGCTCTGAAGTCATTGCTCGGCGCCGACAACGAACGTGTCTCCGTCGAAGCCATCCAATCTGCTGTCGCTGCCGAGTTTAATCTCAAGCCTCACCAACTCCGCGAGAAGAGCAATGCCAAGGCTATTTCTCATCCTCGCCAGATCGCCATGTACCTCTGCAAAGAGATCCTCGGCAACTCGTTTCCGGACATTGGAAAAGCATTCGGCGGTAAGCACCACACAACCGTGCTGTATGCTGTCCAGAAGGTTGAGCGCCAGCGGAGGATCGACGAAGATCTCAACACTGTAATTCACAAGCTAACTGACAGATTTAATTAGGGATATAATAGAAGGATGCCCTGCGGCCTGTGGACGCGCCTGAGGAAACTTGAGAACCCATCGTTCTCCACAGTTTCCACGCTGCTCCCCACCTAGGAATTCCACAGGGCTGATAGTCTTAAGTTGTTGATATAGATGACATTGCCGTTGTTTTCCACATATCCACAACGACTACTACTACGGTTTTATAGAAAGAACTTCTTTTAGATGGGTTAGGTTCTTGGACCCAACTCTCACGTTGACTGACTCGCTGCACAAGGGAAACGACCGATGGAAATCACCGTCAAGACATCCGACCTGGTCAAGGAGCTAGGTCTTGGTCAAGGAGTCGTCGAGAAGAAAACGACGATTCCCGTGCTCTCGAACGTCCTGATCGAAGCCAAGGACGGTCGTCTCACTCTTACAGCAACCGATCTCGAACTCGGTATCGAGAGCACCTGCCCGGCGCAAGTGACCAAGCCCGGTTCCACGACTTTGCCGGCCAAGAAACTGCTGGACTACGTCCGTTTGTTGCCGAACGCTGAACTGTCCCTCAAAGTGGGCGACAACCATTCGGCTACGGTCGTCTGCGGCCGTGCGCGCACCCGTATCGCTGGAATGTCCCGGGAAAATTTTCCCGAACTGCCCAAGATGCCGGCGACGCTGACCCAAATTCCATCCGCCACGATCCTCAACGCCATTCAAAAAACTGCCTTTGCGGTCGCAAATGAAGAGTCTCGCTACACACTCATTGGCGCGTTGCTGCTCATCAAGGAAGATTCGCTCACGATGGTGGCCACTGACGGTCATCGCTTGGCCTACGTCAAAGCCGGCGGAACCTTCGCTGGCGTTAGCGGAGAAGTTCGAGGACTGGTCCCCAAGAAAGCGCTCAACGAGCTCGTCAAGATCGCCTCTGAGGGCGGTGACTCGATGGCGATAGACTTCGCCACCGATGAAAACCACTTATTCTTCCGATGTGGTTCGCGCTTGTTGATCTGCCGCAAGCTCAGCGGTCAGTTCCCAGACTATGATCGGGTCCTGCCGAAAGATGCCGGCACCACGCTGACCTTGAACCGAGAAGAACTGACCGCCGCCACGCGCCGAGTGGGCCAGTTTGCTGATGAACGTTCGAGGGCAGTCCGCTTTGAGCTGCTAGACGGCGAGTTGAAACTCGCAGCGTCCGGCTCGGACGCCGGCGAGAGTGAAGAATCCATCCCCGTAGAGCATTCAGGATCCAAGCTGCGTGTTGGCTTCAACTCGCAGTACATCCTCGATTTCCTCGCGGTCGCAGAGTCCGACGAAGTCCTCCTGCAGCTCAAGGACGAAGAGAGTGCAGGGCAGATGCAGCTGCCTGACCCGAAAGGCTACGAGTATCGCTACGTCGTAATGCCCATGCGGGTCTGATCCAGTAGGCAGCGGAACAACGAATGGCTGACAACAAGACGAATTACGACGCGGGCAGTATCCGCGTACTCGAAGGCCTTGAGGGCGTCCGCAAACGCCCCGCCATGTACATTGGCTCCACGGGTGAGATGGGCCTGCACCATTTGGTCTATGAGGTCGTGGACAACTCCGTCGACGAAGCCCTGGCCGGCCACGCCTCTGAGATAGGCGTCACCATCCACCTCGACAACTCGATCACGGTCGTCGACAACGGACGCGGCATCCCCGTCCAACGCCACGACTCGGGCATTTCGGCCGCTGAGGTCGTCATGACCAAGCTGCACGCCGGCGGCAAGTTCGATTCCAACTCTTATAAGGTCTCCGGCGGCCTGCATGGCGTCGGCGTGAGCTGCGTCAACGCTCTGTCAGAGGCTCTGCATCTTGAAATTTGGCGCGAAGGTCACACCTGGGAACAAGACTATTCTCGCGGTCTGCCTAAAGGACCGCTCGAAAAAACCGGCAACACGCGCAAGAGCGGCACGAAAGTCACTTTCTTGCCCGACACGACCATTTTCACGACCACGGTCTTTAAGTACGACATCCTGGCTACCAGGCTGCGCGAGATGGCTTTCCTGAATGCCGGTCTTAAGATCGTGCTCACGGACGAGCGCGAAGAGCGCGAGCCGCAGGTTTTCCACTTCGAGGGCGGAATCGCCGAGTTCGTCACCTATCTGGCCCGCGGCAAATCGCCGCTGCACCCGGAACCCATTCACTTCTCCGGCGAACGCGACACCGCTGACGGCGAAACCGTCGCGATGGAGATCGCTCTCCAGTACAACGACAGCTACCAGGAAACGATCTTTTCCTTCGCCAACACGATCAACACCGTCGACGGAGGCACGCACCTAGCCGGCTTCCGCTCGGCGCTCACCCGCACTATCAACGCCTACGGTCAAACCGCTGGCCTGTTCAAAAACCAGAAGATTAACCTCTCCGGCGACGACGCACGCGAGGGCTTGACCGCCGTCGTCAGCGTCAAGCTGCCGCAGCCGCAATTCGAAGGGCAGACGAAGGGCAAGCTCAACAGCGACATCCAAGGCCTTGTTACGTCCTTGGTCAACGACAAGCTCGGCGAGTACTTCGAGCGCAATCCGCAAGTCGCCAAGACGATCGTCGGAAAAGCCATCGACGCCTCCCGCGCCCGTGAGGCCGCCCGCAAGGCCCGGGACCTGACCCGCCGCAAGGGGGCGCTCGATTCGGGCGGGCTCCCCGGTAAACTCGCCGACTGCCAAGAGCGCAACCCCGAACGGGCTGAGCTTTTCATCGTCGAGGGTGAGTCGGCCGGCGGCACCGCCAAGCAAGGCCGCGATCGCAAGTACCAAGCGATTCTGCCCCTCAAGGGCAAAATACTCAACGTCGAAAAAGCGCGCTACGACAAGATGCTCGGCCACGAAGAGATTCGCGCGCTGATCACTGCTCTTGGCACCGGTATCGGCGTCGACGACTTCGACATCACCAAGCTTCGCTATCACAAGATCATCTTGATGACGGACGCCGACGTCGACGGATCGCACATCCGCACGCTCCTACTGACGTTCTTCTTCCGCCAAATGCGCGAGCTCATCGACCGCGGACACGTGTACATCGCGCAGCCGCCCCTCTACCGCATCAAGCGCGGCAAGAACGAACGCTACATCAAAGACGATTCCGACTTCACCCGCGAGATCATCGACATCGCCACCGAAGGCGTCACGCTCGAGGTCGGCCGCAACGGCGCCCCAGGGCGCATCCTCGAAGCCGAGGACCTGCGCGAGTTCATCACCACGCTCGACGACTACTCGGCGATGTTCCACAAGGTGCAGCGGCGTCTCCGCAGCGAGAAGGCGGTACAGCTCATCGCCGACCCGACTTTCGAGCTTGAGACCAAGGCGCACTTCCAGGACAAAGCGCACCTTCAAGACCTAGTCACCCGCATGCAGTCGCTGGGCATTGACGCCCGGCTGCTCCCGGACGAAGAGCATTCCGCGTTCTTGTTGATGTTCAAAGAAGGCTCAGAAGCCGAACGCACCCTGGGAATCGAACAGGCCGCCCTGCCCGAGTACCGCCGTCTGCGGACGCTCGGCCAAAAACTGTCGGCGTACAACAAGCCGCCGTTCATCATCACCGGCAAGAAAGACACCGAGACGGTCCAAGATCCGCTGGCTTTGCTCAGCAATCTCAAGGGTCGAGCCATGAAGGACGCTTCCATCCAGCGCTACAAAGGTTTGGGCGAGATGAACGCCGACCAGCTTTGGCAAACCACCATGGATGCCGACCGCCGTCGCCTGTTGCAAGTCCGAGTCGACGATGCCGTTGAGAGCGAAGAGATCTTCTCTACGCTGATGGGCGAAAGCGTCGAAGCGCGACGTAAGTTCATCAGCGATCACGCTCTTGACGCCACCAATCTCGACATCTAACTTCGGTTGCGTAACTCCGCTGCCGTTTCCGGTCGATAGTTCGATAAAATCCAGGGGCGCTCGCCCCTGGAGGATTCTTTCGTGCTCGACCAAATATTACAAAGCCTCGACCTCTCCGCTCTTGCCACAGGCGTCGTGGAACGCATCCCGGCCTTCATCGCCGGGTTCATCATCTTTATCGGGCTCTGGTCGCTGCTTCGCATCACGCGCAATCCCGCCAAGAGAGCGCTTGAGCGGGCCGGCCTCGCGCCGGCTCTGATCCGCCTGCTGGTCGACAGCCTGCTACGCTACAGCGTCCTAGCGTTTGCGCTGGTCATGGCCCTAGATCAGTTCGGCGTCAACGTCGGCGCCGCGCTCGCCGGCCTCGGCATCGCCGGAATCGCCATCGCGTTCGCTGCGCAGGATTCGGTCGCCAATCTGATCTCCGGCTTCTTGATCTTTCTCGACAAACCCTTCCAGGCGGGGGACTGGGTCGATGTCGTCGACCGCCAAGGCAGAGTCGTCGAAATCACTTTGCGCTCCACCCGGATTCGAACGCCCAGCAACACCTATGTCGTGATCCCGAATAAGATGATCATCGACCAAGTCTTGGTGAACCATTCCAAGCATGGCGAGACGCGGCTCAACATCCCCATCGGAATTGCCTACAAAGAGTACATTCCCCAGGCCCGCGAAGTGATCCTGCGCGCTATTGACGGAGTCGAACACGTCCTGAAGGATCCTGCCCCTACGGTCGTAGTAATGGAATGCGGAGACTCCAGCATTAACCTCGAGATGCGACCCTGGATCGGCGATGCTAACCATGGAGCGCCGGTCACCGTCGCCGTTGTCGAAGCCGCCAAGCTGGCTTTGGACGAAGCCGGAATCGAGATTCCCTTCCCGCACCTGCAGTTGTTCGTCGATGAAGTCAAACGCCCCGTATGGGAAGGCCTCACCGCGCTCAACCGCCAGGGACGCCCGAACGCCTAGGCCGCCCCGGCCTCCCGCGCTTTGCGTGCAGCGATAAAGCTGCGCACGCAGAGCGCGATGTAGATCGCCAACAGAATGGCCATGACTGCCTGCATCCCCACAGCCATCGGCCGCTCCGCTTCGCCCGCCATCAGCGCACCGACTTTCAGTAGTCCCGGGACCGATCCCAGGAACCCAATCAGCGCCAGCAGTACGGCTCCGTGCATGGCGTGTTTGCGCCGCGACTCCGCCAACGCAAGAATGCCTAGGATCTCCATCGGCACGCCGATAAAGGCCGGAATCAGTGCAGTCAAGCTGACCATGTTGCTGGCGACGTAACCGCCCACGCCCATAAAGATCAAGATATTGGCCACGACGATGGTGAGCTTTGCCATAGCAATCATGTTAACATATATGTCAGCACGTATGCTACGCACCACAGTCTATCTCGATGAAAAGACGGAAGCTGATCTCAAACTTCTAGCTCGCCGCCAAGGCCGGCCCAAAGCCGAGCTCATGCGCGAGGCCCTCGAGGCCTACGTCGCCAAGGCCCGTGCCAAGCTTGAAGTTGAGTTGCCCCCCGGCGTCGGACGCTACGCCAGCAGCCGCGACGATGTCTCCGAACGGGCCGATGTTTTACTCTGGGTCGAAAGGAGTGAGGACGTTTGATCGCCGTCGCTACGGCCGGGGCGATCTACGCCCTCTACGATTCCTCAGACGCCCATCACATCGACTTCGTCCGCCTGTTCCAGCGCTCGGACCTGTCCATCCTCGCGCCCGACTTCGTGCTGCCCGAGGCCGATTTCCTGATCCGCCGACATCTGGGATCGGCAGCTCAGGCTGATTTCTTAGAAGGGTTAGCCGAAGGCTTCTTCACCGTCGAGCCCACGAACGCGACGGACTGGAAGCAAGCCGCGCGAGTCATCCGCGAACACTCCACACTGCGCCTGGGATTGACCGAAGCCACCGTGGTCGCCGTCGCCGAGAGGCTGAATGCACAAGCATTGCTGACGGCCGACGACAAACGCTTCCGCCCCATCCGTACCGCCAAAAGACTGACGCTACTGCCGGCGGATCTCTAGCTCGTCCGCGGGACCTGGAACTAAGCCAGAATCTCCGGCACGACCCTACCATGCACATCGGTGAGCCGGAAATCGCGTCCCGCATAGCGATACGTGAACTCCTGGTGGTTGAAGCCCAGCAACTGCAGCAGCGTCGCGTGCAGATCGTGTACATGGACCTTGTTCTCAGCCGCCGCGAACCCGAACTCATCCGTCGAGCCGTGAACCATGCCCTTCTTTAGGCCCGCGCCCGCCAGCCACATGCTGAACCCGTAAGAGTTGTGATCGCGTCCGTTGACCATGCCCGAGTTGGCCCCGAGGTCAGGCAACTCCACCGTCGGCGTACGGCCGAACTCGCCGCCCCAGATCACTAGCGTGTCTTCCAACATGCCGCGCTGTTTCAGATCCTTGAGCAAAGCCGCGATGGGCTGGTCGCACTCGCGCGCCAAGCGTCCGTGGTTGGCGCGGATATCGTCGTGGCTGTCCCACGGTTGTCCCGCGCCATGCCACACCTGCACAAAACGCACGCCCTTCTCTAATAGCCGTCGCGCAATCATCATCTGCCGCGCCTGCACGCCCTCGCCATACATCTCGTGAATGTGTGCCGGTTCCTTCGACAGATCGAACGCATCGTCGGCCTCCATCTGCATCCGATAGGCCAACTCAAACGACTGGACGCGCGCTTCGAGCAAGCCGTCATTCTGGCGTTGTTCCTGATAGCTGCGGTTCAACTCAGCGAGCAAATCCAGCTGCTTGCGCTGCGCTGCCGACGACGTCACATTGTTCCGGATGTTCTCGATCAGTTTGTCGATCTGCGTTTCACGCGTATCGATCTGCGTTGCCTGAAAAGCCCCCGGCAAAAACGCCGAGCGCCAGTTCTGATTCCCCTGCGTCGGCAGTCCGTCCGGGCACAACACAATGAAGCCCGGAAGATTCTGATTCTCCGAACCCAGCCCGTAAGTCACCCACGACCCAAAGCTCGGTCGTATCTGGCGGACATCGCCGCAATTCATCATCATCAGCGACGGCTCGTGATTGGGGATGTCGGTATGCATTGAGCGGATCACGCAAAGATCATCTACGCACTCGCCGACGTTCGAGAAGATCTCGCTGACTTCGATGCCGCTCTGTCCAAACTTCTTGAACTCAAACGGCGAACCGAACGCCGAGCCCGTACGCCTCTCCGTCTTCAGCGTGATCGGAATCGGCTTGCCTGAATACTTCGTCAGCGACGGCTTCGGATCGAAAGTATCCACTTGAGACACGCCGCCGTTCATAAACAGGTGGATGACGCGCTTGGCCTTGGCAAACTGCGGCGGCAGCTTCGGCGCCAGCGGATTGACGTTGCCGCCCACCGGCGCTGCCTGCAAATCACCGCTGTCCGAGAGCAACGCCTGCAAGGCCGCGGCCCCCATACCCATGCCGCAGCGTGTAAGCATCTCGCGGCGAGTCGCAAATAGATGTCCGTACTTCATGGCCGTCTTCCTCTAATCGACAAACGCGAACTCATTGGTCTCGAACAACACCTGCGCGTAGCGCTGCCACACGTCGAGCGGCTGCGGCGCGGGTCCGCCAAAATCCCTCTTCGAGTTCCAAACCTCGTCGCCTGATTTCACAATCGGCGACCAACTAAAGTTGTCATTCTCGGGATCGACTCTGGCGTCAACGATGAACGAGATCGTGTCGCCCTTTTCCACCGCGATGCCGCTGAGTTGCGTCTCAGCGCTCGAACCGTTCACCGACCAAGAAGCGAGCTCTCCCTGGCGGCTCGACACAACGCGCCCGCGCACGCCGTCGCCATAAGGGACGGCCGGCTGACCGTGCCGCAGCGTGCCCTCGATGCTGACCTTTCCGGCGACAGGGCTAACCCAGCGCCGCACCACCGCCTGGCTGGCGAGTTCGCCCGGCTCTCCGCCGGTAGCTCTGAGCGCCGCCTTGCCGAAGTTCCCCGCCGGTAGTACCGCTCCGCCTTGCCACTGCTCCGCGCTATAAACCGCGAATTGCTGGAAGGCGACCGCACCGCTCTCCGCGCGATATTCGCCAATGCCGTACTGCCACGGCGAAGGCTCAGGCGCCGCCAATACTTCGTCCGCGCCCTGCGACACAAACTGCAGCCCTGCCTGCAACTCCCGCTCTTGCGGCGCACGCCCGAAAATAAAGCGATAGAGCTGCTCGATCTTCGCGGCATCCGTAGCGGCCGAAGCCACCTCTGCCCGCTCCGTCACAAATCGCGCCTGCTCGGCCACAAATGGACTATTCAAAAAGAACAACGCCTGCTGCGGCACGGTCGTTACAAAGCGCATTGGCGCATGTTGATCCGGTGATGCAAAATCAAACGCGCTCAGGATCGCTGGAATTCGTCCACGCTCGATAAAGCCGTAAACCGACCGCCTCGGCACAGACGGCAACGCCGTCAATGAGAACGGCAATCCTCCGGCAGTCAAATCAAGACGCCCTGCCGCGGCCAACATCGAATCCCGCACGCTCTCAATCTCCAGCCGCTGTCGGTTCATGCGCCACAGCAGTTGATTCTCCGGGTCCACCTGACGGGCGGCTTCGTTGTCGGCGCTCGCTTGCCGGTACGTCGCCGAAGTCATGATTAGCCGATGCAGCTTCTTCAATGACCAGCCGTCCTCGACAAACTTGACTGCCAAGTAATCCAACAGTTCCGGATGCGTCGGCAGATCCCCGCGGAATCCGAAATCACTCGGCGTCCGCACTAGCCCAAATCCAAAGTGATGCATCCACACGCGGTTGACGATCACCCGCGCCGTCAGCGGATTCCCCGGATCGACGATCGCTTTCGCTAACTCCAAACGCCCCGTACCGTCTTGGAACGGTTCCTTCTCACTACCGCCCAGCGCGGACAGGAAATGCGGCGGCGCCAGCTCTCCCGGGTTATTCGGATTGCCTCGCAAAAAAACATGCACCGGTTCAGGATTCGGAACATCCTCGATCGCCATCGCCCGCGGCGGCGCGCCGTCATAAGCCGACTGCGCCAGCATCGTGTTGTAGCGAACGCGAAGGGCCCGCGTGTTATTGCTGTCCCCCTCGGTGTAGATCAATTCAAACTCATCCAGCGGCACATCCGCCGGCGAAGTCGAGCCCCGAACAACCGCGCGAAGCTGCTCGTCCGCCGCATCGCTAAACGGCGCTGCCTGATCGTGACTTTTCAGCACGGCGGCGTAATTTTCCGCAAGCTCTCGCAGCGACGTCGCTGGTTTCGGCGCAACCTCGGCATCCACTAGCGCGTTGCCCTGAATCTGCTCTTGCACCGCGGGCCATTGCGCCGCGAATTCCCCTTCCGGAATCGCCGCCGCCGCATGCCACAGGCGGAACACTGGCTCATCCGACGCTTTCGATTTCGCCAGATACTTTTGCCAGCGTCCCAGCACATAAAGATTCAACTGCCGGTCGCGCACCAGCTCTTCGATCTCCGGATTGCTCAAACCCACCGCATCGTTCGATGCCACAAGATAATCTGCCGTCTGCGTCTTAAAGAACGCCACCATCTCCGCATGTCGTCGCGCACGGTAATCGTCATCGGCTTGCTTGATGCGCGATAGCCGTTGCTCATACATCCGCTGATGCGGCGACGGCTTCACCGGCTTGCCCAGCAGGGGCAGCTCCGCCGGCTGGCGAATATTCGAAAAAATCGAATACAGCGAGTAGTAATCTTTCGTCGGGATCGGATCGTACTTGTGGTCGTGGCAGCGCGCGCAAGCGACCGTGAAGCCCATCAATCCGCGCATCGTCGCGTCAATGCGGTCATCCACCGTCTCGGGATAACTCTTCGGGAAATCGCGCCCCAACCGCAGAAAACCGAGCGCCGCCAAGTTCCTCTGGTCCGCGTCTTGCAGCCTGTCCGCAGCGACTTGATAAAGCACGAACCGGTCATAGGGCATGTCCTCGTTCAGCGCACGGATCACCCAATCGCGATACGTATACGACCAAGCAAAGCGCTGCCCCGCGTTCACCGAGTCGTTCACCGAATCCGCGTAACGCGCCACGTCCAACCAATGACGCCCCCAGCGCTCGCCATAGCGCGGCGAGGCCAGCAAGCGATCAACCAATTGTTCGTAAGCCTGCGGCGACTCGTCGCGGACGAACCGCTCGATCTCTTCCGCCGTCGGCGGCAAGCCCGTCAAGTCAAACGACGCCCGCCGAATCAGCGTTTCCTTCGCGGCTTCAGCGGACGGCGCAAGGCCTTCGGCTTCCAGTCGATGCACGACGAAGCGGTCGATATCGTTGCGCGCCCACTTCTCATTCCGAACAGTGGGTGGCGCCGCCGCTTGCGGCTTTTCGAGTGACCACAACTTTGCTTTGGCGACGGGCTTGTCGGCGGGCAACGGCGCGCCGGCGCGGATCCACGCTTCGAACTCGGCGACTGCCTCGGCGGGCAGCGCCTTACCCGGAGGCATGCGCAGCTTTTCGTCCTGATAGCGGATAGCCCGCATCAGCAAGCTGCCGTCAGGGTCGCCCGCGATGACGACTTTCTGGATGCCCTGCGCCGAATCGAGGTTGAGCCCGGCCTGCGGCGTCGAGCCGCTGTGGCAGGCATAACAATTGGCGGCTAGAGTCGGCCGGATCGTTCTTTCAAAGTGATCGAGAGCCGCGTCCTGGGCGGCGGCCCCAGCCGCGAAAACCGCCACGGCGACGCCTAAACGGATGAACATCGCATCGATCCCCCGCGGACAGTATAGGCCAGCGCGGCGCCAGGCGACCGATACCCCTCTGCGCTGGCATTCGGCGCTAAGAGAACTCGGACTTGAGGAAGTGCAGAATAAAATCGTCCCGCGTCGACCGCACCTTGTCCCAGTCCTTTTGTGTCCAGTCGTAGAAGCCCTTCCCCGTCTTGATTCCCAGGTCGCCGCGCTCAACCCGCTCGCGAATCGACGATGGCGCGTCGGAACTACTACAAAGGTCGGAGTTGACGTAGTCCTGGATCGACATCACCAGATCGAGCCCGACCGCGTCGGCGTGGTCGAAGATTCCATACACCGGCAGGCGCAGGCCAAACCCTTCTTTTGCAGCAAGATCCACGTCCTCTGGGTCGGCGATCCCCTCGGCGACGATGTACAGCGCCTCGCGAACCATGGCGTGCTGCAGCCGGTTCCCAAGCTGTCCAGGACGGTCTTTTTTGACCAGCACGGCGCGCTTGCCGCAGGCGTCGAGCAGCGCCCGCATATCGGCGACAGTCTTGTCCGAAGTCGCCTCGGCCCGCACCAATTCGACCAACCGCATCAAATGCGGCGGGTTCCAATAGTGAGCCGTAATAATCCGCGCCGGGTATTGGCACACCGTCGCTATCTCATTGATCGATAAGCCCGAAGTCGTCGTCGCCAGCACGGCGTCCGGGCGGGCGACGGCTTCGAGGCGGCGGTAAACCGAGTGCTTGAACTCCATGTTCTCCGGCCCGGCTTCGACGACGATGTCAGCGGGGGCGACCGAGGCATCGAAATCGGCCGAGGACGAGAGGCGCGCCTCGACGGCGGACACCTCATCGGCTTTCACTAACCCATGGGCGGCGAGAACCCCGAGTAGGTCGAGGGCCTTTTGGCGTCCCGCGGCGGCTGACTCAGCGGTGCGGCTGACGATGACGGATTCGAGGCCGCCGATGGCCAGCGAAAGGGCGATGCCAGGGCCCATGAGGCCTGTCCCGAGGACGGCGGCGGTGCGAAATGGATGTTGAGGCATGAGGGGTCAATTGTAGGCACAGCCGGGTCTAGGGCGAAATGCTTACCGAGCTAGAAGGTTTTCCGGTTTCCAAGAACGAGCTTGGCCGATAGACTCTAAATGCGGGCTTTTGGCCTGCGAAGGTACAGCTATGCGCTACGCGAACCTAGTTTTGATGCTCGCGCTGACGTCCCCCCTGGTCGCGCAAATACAGATTATTCGAGGCTCGAGCAAGCCTCCTGAGCCGGCGGCGGCGGAAGCGCCTGCGGAAGGAGCGGCCCCGGCAAGCCAAGAGGCCAAGCCAGCGGCGGACCCCAGAGAGCGACGCCAGCAAGGGCGGGTGGTCTACCAGTCGGGCGGGCAGAGTCGTCCGGCGCAAGCGTCCGTGCAGCGTTCGGTGAACGGCACTACGAAGTCGCTGGCGCAGCGGGTGAAGTCGATCAACGGACGCACGGTGCCGTACCTGACCGAGAACGAGCGCGTCGTCAGCACCTCGAAGGACTTGAAGGTAACCGAGCGCACACGGCAACGGTACGACGCGACGGGGCGTCCGGCGGGCCAGGACAAGGAGCGCGTCGAAGAGCGCAAGCTGCCGGATGGAACGGTCGAAACGACGACGACGGTCTACACGGCGGATTTGAACGGCAGGATGCAGCCGGCTGAGCGGCGCATTGTGCGCACCAAGGAATCCGGCGGCGAGACGCATACGGTGACGACGACGCAGGCGACGAGCGCGAGCGGCGGCTTTCAAACGATTGTGGAAGAGGAGTCGGTTGAGCGCCGCGACGGCGAGAACGCGGGAACGGTCGAAACGACGACGAAGACCCTTCAAGGCGGCAGCGGCTTGCAAGTGACATCGCGCGAGCAAACGGTCATGCGCGTGGAAAACGGCGTTGCGGTGACCGAGACCCAGACGTTCGAGCGCAGCCCCGCGACGGCCGACATGGAGTTGTCGAAACGCACGGTGGGCAAGTTGACCGAGCGCCCCGACGGCTCCAGTACCGAGACGGTCGAGACTTACGGCTTCGACGCGGGCTCGGGCCGTGACGTGAACGCGACGCGGATGGAGTTGCAGTCGGTGCAGAACTCGCGGACGACGGTGTCCCCGGACGGCACGGTGAACGAGAAGATTTCGTATAAGGAACGCAGCGCGGTGAATCCGAGTGAGTTCGGGGCCGAGACGCTAACGCAAAAGGTGAGTAAGCCGACCCCGGACGGTGAAGCGGTGCGCACAGACGTCTACGAGAAAGGCGTCAATGGACGCATGACCGCGACGGAGTCGCTCATCGAAAAAGTCGAAAAGTAGCCGCGAATCCCGCGTTGAAGCCCGGTCCTATCCCGACCGCCTGGCGCCTGCCGGTTGGCGAAGTACGCCGCCCCAAGGAATTCACGCACTCCCGGTAACAGCGGGAGGCCCCCCGGCGTCTGCTGGGCAACCATATGAAATACCGGATGAGTCCTTCTAAAGCGGCCTTCTTTGCGTTCCTGCTGCTGGTTTGGGCGCAATTCGGCTGTGCCCAAGGTTCGCCCGGCGACTCGCAGCCGAAGCTGTTCACCTACGACGAGCTTCAAACCCTTGGCCGTGCCGACAAATTGGCGCCGGACCTCCAGGCGAAGCTGGACAAGCTGCTGACCACTCCCTTCGTCAGCAACGAGGCGCACGGCGCCCAGGCGCACCGGCCGCAGCCGCCGGGACTCGGACCGTCGCTGCGCGTCGCGGCCTGGAACATCGAGCGCGGATTTCAGCTTGATTCGATTCTCTTAGCCTTCAACGATCCCAAAGCCTTTGCGCAACAGGCCGCGGCTCTCCATCCCGACCTGGACCGGCCGCGTCTCGAAGAAGAGCTAGAGGCGTTGGCCACAGCGGACGTGATTGTGCTCAATGAGGCCGACTGGGGTCTCAAAAGGAGCGACTACCACGAGGTGGCGCGCGAGTTGGCCGAAGCCTTGAATATGAACTGGACATACGGCGTCGAGTTCGTCGAAGTCGACCCCATCTCGCTTGGGACCGAGCAGTTCAAAGACGTCGAAGACGCTCAGCAGCGACAAGGACTAGTCGATGCTACCGCTGTCGATCCCAACCGCCTTCAGGCGCTGCACGGGACTGCGGTGCTGTCGCGCTACCCCATCCTCGAGGCGCGGCTCGTGCCCTTCGCGCTGCAGCCCTACGACTGGTTTGACTCCGAGAAGAGTCGAATTTCACCGGTTGAAGTCGGTAAGCGGCGAGCAGCCGAAGTCGTTCTCGCTGAGACGATCTCGCGCGAAATCCGGCGCGGCGGACGGATGTATCTCGCCGTTGACCTAGACGTCCCCGATCTCAAAGAAGGCGTCATGACTGTCGTCGCCACGCACCTTGAGATTCGCGCCGAGCCCAAAGAACGCCGCGAGCAGATGGAAGAGATCTTGGCGGCGGTCAAACCGCTTCGGCATCCGGTCGTGATCGCCGGCGATATGAATACCTCCGGCGGCAACAGCGAGCCGACGAGCCTGAAGCGCGAACTGTTTCGGCGACTCGGCAGCAAGACCTTCTGGGCGAACGAGGGAATCAAGTACGCCACGGGTTTCGGTCTGCTCTACGACGTGGCCCAAGGGGGCCTGAATTTCTTCAAGAACAGTCAAGACCCGACGGCCGAGAACGTTCCCCTGCTGGCGCCTAACCCGGAGGAAGCGCTCTTCGAAATGCTCGAGGATTTTCGATTTGAGGACGGCACGGTGTTCGACTTTCGCGGCGTCGACACACGGACTGTCACTGGCTATGGAGACACCCTGGGCGACTCGAACGAGCGCGACGAAAAGGGTTTCCGGGTGACCTTCGAGGTCGAGCGCACGTTCGGTCCGATCGGTAAAGCCAAACTGGATTGGATCTTCGTCAAGCCGTACATCGAAGATCCGAGGGCCGAAGGCGGACCGTACGTCTTTGCGCCGCATTTTGGCCGCACGCTGGCTGAGGTGAACAAAGGGCTCGAGCTGCGGTTGTCGGATCACACGCCGATCAGCGTGGACCTGCCGTTCGCCGATGTCGATGCACGGGTCCTGAGCGCCCTGCCGAGACGCGAATCGGAACACGGAGCGCACCCGCTCGAAGCAGTCGGCCATGGGGCCGAAGCCGTTGGGAAGACCGTGGGCTCCGGCCTGGGGAAGGCGGGTACGGCCGTGAAAGGAATTTTCACCGGCGGCGATGACGATGACGACAAGAAGCCGGCGGAGGACCTCAAGCGCCGCGAGCCAAAGTAATCAGAAGCTATACCGGCAGCGGCGGCGGCCGGGTTGCAGTCAACGGCCGGCGTCTTCCTGTAACCGCCAGACGAAACCGTCACAGCCTAGGTTGCCTCACTGGCATTGTCTATCTTTACTCTTGGCTTCAAATGCCGCCTCTTATCCTGGCCGGTTGAACGTGAACTGGTGAAAGGGCTTGAGATCGTCCAGCCGTTCCTCGGGTTCGTCCATTTTCCACTGGAAGAAAAGGCCGTCGACGCGATCTTCGCTGAAGTCGAGAATGGTGAACCCGTTCTTCTCAATCGGCGATAGCCCTTCATCGACCTCCATGCCAGTCACCGTTTGCGGCGGCGTGCCGCGCCAAGCCGATGGCCAGGCTTTGGGGCCGGTGCTGATAGGCCCGGTGAGAACCGTTGCTACGGGGTTGCGACGGAGATCGAGGTCCTCGTAACCGTGAATACGACCCTCGCCAATGGCGTGCAGATCACCGCTCAGGAAAAGCGGAATGCGCTGCATGGAAGATGCCGCCTGCAGCAGGCGGTTGTGCTGCAGCCGCCAGCCTTCTTGCCACCAATACTTGGGCGTCGCCACGCCAAGTCTTCCGTTCGGCTGCAACAGGTCCGGATACCACTCGCCCCACTTGCCCGCGCTCCAACCGACCGGCGTCGACGGCAGGTTGACGACATGGTGCGTTTCCTGGGCCTTCATGCGCCCGGTCAGCCACGACTCGACTGCGTCGGGCACAAAGCCGCCCGCCGGCCCCTTCAGCGAAAGATGACGGCGGCAGTCGTACATCATGATTTCCGCCAGATCCCCATAGCGCAGAGTTCCATAGGACTCCGAGACATTCTGCGCGCGATCTGGCGGCGAACTGCTTGGCAAGCCGAGCGGGCGCGCGGCGTCGGGCAAGAACTCCGGATAGTAGAGCCGCTGCGCGCTCCGAGCTAAACGCAGTGCGAAGTCGTCCGGCGGAAAGGTCACCATCTCCTCGGTGGCTTCGTCGTTTTCGAAGTAATCGTGATCGTCCTGAACGAAGAAAACCGGCGTCGAACGAAACGTCGTTCCGTAGAGGTCGCTGACTTGTCCCGAGACGGCGATCTTCAGCTTCTGTTCGTTGGCCGTTCCCAGGACTGGCGCTGTGCGGTCGAACTCGCCGACCAATCGGCGCAGCACCTCGGAGCCGCCCAGATTGACGCGACCGACCGGCGAAAGCAAGTCCCAGTAGACGTGATCGCCGATCGCGATCATGGCGTCCGGCGCGTAGGAGAGCCCCGTGCTCAACATCTTGCGGCGGTTTTCGATCGATACCCAGTAGTCGCCGCCCGTGTCCGGGTTTCGAGTCGCGGGATGGCCGCCGGCACAGGTGTAAACGAGCAGCCGAAAGCGCCGCGGACTAGCTTGCGGCGACGGGAAAGTCGTGATCGGCCAGGGGTCGCATAACGATTCGCCGCCTGCAGCACGCAACTCAAGTTGGTAGGTCGTGGCGGGTTCCATCCCGCGCACGTCGAACCACCAGAACTCGCCCAACGAGTCCGCGCGCACCCCATAGGCATCGCGGGGTCCAACGCGCAGCACCGGTCGCCCAGATAGCGGCCGGAGGAAACTCGCCTTGAGCAGCAGGCGGTTGTGGCTGACGGCGGGCAGCAGATGGCGGACAGACCCAGATTGCCAACTCTGGTCACTCTGGGCTCTCGCGCTTGTGCCGATGGATGCCGCCATTGCAGCGCCAAGCAACTGTCGTCGGGATAAGGAAGTGTGTGACTGCATGCGACAGTAGCCTAGCACCAACCGCAGGGCGGCGAACGGTGCGGATTGAGGACGACGAAAGCCAGCGCCGAGGCCCGCCAAGGAGCCTACGTATCAAGCGTCCGATAGAGATATAGGAACCAGGAAAAGGCATTGCACGCGGTGGCGAAGAGGACTATCCGTCCGACGAACCCCGCGCTGCGGTAACGCAACCTCCTGATATGCGCTGACCGGCCTGCCTGGAAGCGTCATCCTGATGTCCTTCCGAGTGAGGATCAGAACCAAGTTCCGCCGGTGGTTGCCGCCCTTTCGAACCCCGCTAGGTCCGTCGCCAGTTGTTCCCCGAGCCAGCGCCGCATACCATGAGCGGTATGAGACCTGTCGTCCTTGTCTTGCTGACCGCAATGTTTGCGGCGCTGCTGCCTGCTCAAGAGGACGCCGGCACCATGCCGAGTTGGGAGGTTGTCGCGATTGCCGAGAGCCTCGAAGCCCAAGCCGGACAGGCCGAGCAGATCCTGGGCGACATCAAGCCGGAGGAATGGCCGCAGGCCGGAGCGGCGGCTTACTCGGCGCAGCGCGAGACCCTGATCACCGAATTGGGTTATCTGAGAAACTCGGCGCGCGCCATGGCCCGCACGCCGGAGCGGCTGCCGGTGGTGGTCGATACTTTCCTGTGGATCGACAGGACGAACTCGATGATGGCGTCGATGACCGACGGAGTGCGGCGTTACCAGAACGCGGCAGTGGCCGACTTGCTGGAGTCCGCACGGGGCCAATATTCGGGAGCGGGCGAAAAATTGAAAGAGTATATGCGGCAGCTGGCGGTCTCGGTGGATGCGCGGATGCAGATCGCAAACGAGGAGGCCCAGCGGTGTCGCACGGAGCTAGTGACCAAGCCACGCTAGGCGCCAACGAGCCGGCGCCTCAAGCGGAATCCAAGACCGGATTCCGCTGCCACATTTGCCAAGAGCCGTCGGAAGAAATCTGCAAGCGTTGCACGCGCGATGCTTGTCCGAACCACCTTTGCGAAAAGTGCAGACGCTGCAGCGATTGCTGCGAGTGCAGGTGAGACATCTCGTCGGCGCGATCGGAACCGACGCCGGTCGACTCGTAACGAGACAGGCCCCCCAGCCCCAGCTACACTGAACGCCAACGACTTGCCGAAAGCGGAGGCGCGCGTGACGATTTGGCTAGACCAGCTGGTTCAAGATATTCGCTATGCGTTGAGGATGCTGGGCCGAAACCCGCGTTTCTCCGCCATCGTCGTCCTCACCCTTGCTCTGGGCATTGGCCTGAATACGGCGGCGTTCAGCGTCGTCAACGCCGTGCTGCTGAATCCGCTCACATACCCCGACGCGGGCCGGCTTATCTCGTTGGCGGATTTCAACGAATACTTTCAACAAGACACGTTGGCGTCGCGGGCCGACTTCGTCGTGTGGCGCGCCGAGGCAAGGTCATTTGAGCGGATGGCCGCATACGGCAGTCAGGAACTTGCTTTAGTGAGCGGCGGCGAGGCGACGCAGGAGCGGGTCGTGTCGATTGCGGGCGACTTTTGGGCGATGACGGGCGCCAAGGCGAAACGGGGCCGACTATTTGACGAAGGCGAGACCGACCGCATTGTCCTCACCCGCGAACTGGCACAAAGGCGTTTCGGCGAGGGGCTGGATCTAGTTGGGAGGACGCTGCTGGTCGACGGTCATGCCTTCACCGTCTCCGGCGTCCTACCTGAGGACTTTCGATTCCAGTTGCCGCTGGTGAACGGAACCGCCGAGGAGAGTCGCCGCATCGCCGCCTACATCGCGATTCCCGCCGGCGCGGAACCGCCGGGCGCGCCCATTACCAGTGCGAACGGACCGGCGCCGCCGTGGGTGAACGTGATCGCCCGGCTGGACCCTGACGTCACGATCGAAAAGGCCGCCGCAGAAATGGAGACGATCCATGCGCGTCTCGCGCGCGAGTTCCCTGATCCCACCCGCGGGCCGCAGCTAACGGTTCTGCCGCTTGCGGAGAAGTTGGCCGGGGGCGCCCGGCGAGGCCTCCTCGTCCTGCTGGGTGCCGCGTGTTTCGTCTTGTTGATCGCGACGGCCAATGTCGGCGGTCTGGTGCTGGCACAGACGTCCAAGCGCGGCCGGGAAATGGCAATCCGCAACGCCATCGGAGCGAGGCCGTCCCGCATCGCTCGTCAGATCTTGACCGAGAGTATGGCGTTAGCTCTGTTAGGCGGCGCTGCGGGACTGGCCGTGGCGCATTGGCTGACAGGAATCGTTGTTTCCCTCGGGGCCGATGCGGCGCCCCGACTCGAAGAAGCGGCCATCGGACCTCCGGTACTTATGTTCGCCGCAGCGGCTTCTGTGTTCACGGCGCTGTCGCTTGGCATGGGCGTCATCATCTCCAAGCGTGGTCTAGCAGACGGCTTCCGCGGAGATGTAACCGGGACGCCCCGGCTGCACAACTGGTTGGTGGGGTCGGAACTAGCTTTGGCTCTCATCCTGCTGGTCGGCGCCGGGCTCATGCTCAAAAGCTACTGGCTGATGAACGAACGTCCAGCCGGCTTTCACCCGGAGAACATTCTTTCGATGCGTATCTCTCTTTCAGGGCCGCGCTACGACAGTTGGCCGCCCAAGGCGACCTACATTCAAGAGTTGTTAGGCCGCTTGCAAGCGGCCCCCGGGGTCGAAGCTGCAGGCATTGATACGGGAACAATCAACACCGAGGTGGAGGTTGACGGCGCATCCGCCGCCGCCGCAGTCCGCATGGTGTCGCCAGGGTATCTTCGCGCGATGGGCGTACCGCTGGTTCGGGGACGATGGCCGATGGACGGCGAAGCCTTAGATGCCGTACTCGTCAACGACACCTTCGCGCGCACGGTGCGCGTCGCGGATCAAGTCGTCGGCAAGCAGATCGGCGGGGCGTTCTTGAGCGGGACGATCGCCGGCGTCGTTGCTGACTTCCGCTACAACCAGCTGGACGCGGCCTCTCGCCCGGAGGTCTATTACCCGTACGAACGCTCTCCGCTGGAGATCCGATCCATACAGGCGTTAGTCGCCGTGACGGACCCAAGAGCGACTGCGGGGCCAGTCCGTGATGCTGTCGCGGGCATCGACAGGTCGCAGCCCGTTTATCGCTTCGGCGTTTTGGAGAGCCAATTATGGAAGTCGATCGAGCCGCGCATCTTCCAACTTGCCTTGCTGGCTGGTTTTTCCGTCACTGCCGTCCTGCTGGCGCTGGTGGGGGTTTATGGTTTGATGGCCCACATGGTCGAGCAACGAACGCGTGAGGTTGGCATCCGGATGGCGCTTGGGGCGCGACGCGAACAGGTCGTGGGCATGATCGTCCGGCAGGGTATGGAGATCGTCCTGGCCGGGACGATCGCGGGAGCGGCCGGAGCGTTCGGTCTAACACGACTGTTGGGCGCCTTGCTGTATGGCGTGGAACCAACCGACCCGATGACCTTTGCCGTCGTGGCGACCGCCTTGTCGGCGGCGGCTTTGGCCGCTTGCTGGGGTCCCGCGCGCCGGGCGGCACGGATCAACCCAACGATTGCGCTGCGCCATGAATAAGCGCAGCACCGCCTTTTTATTTCGCCGGGAGTGTTGAGCTAGTAAAGCTGGAAGGCGTAGAGTCGGTCGCCGACGGCGACCAGCACATGTTGGCGTCCGTCGACCATGTAGGTTTGCGGCGCGTTCGAGGGGTTGCCGATGCGCGTGTGCCACAGCGGCGAACCGTTGGTCGCGTCGAACGCGGCGAAGTTGCCGCTGCCGTCTCCGGTGAAGATCACGTTGCCGGCCGTGACCAGCAATCCGCCGCCGCCCCCGCCGGGCCACTGATGCTTCCAGGCAGCCTTGCCGGTGAGCGGGTCCAGAGCGACGAGATAGCTCGGCATCGAGCCGATCTGCACGCGGTCTTTACCGCCCAGGCCCATCGAGCCGCGCGGATCGGGCTCGGTGAGATAGAGCATATTGAAGCCGTTGCGCTCGTGCGTATAGAAGTAGCCGGTTTGCGGCGAATAGGCTGGCGGAGGCCAGTTCACCACGCCGCCCTCAACAGGCGAAACGAGCGAACCGGGAATGGTCGCCTCTTTCCCGGGGTTGGGCTCGACCACGCCGGTCGGTCTGGTCTCTAAAGCCCAGTTGGTCCAGGTGCCGAACTTCCGCGTCAGCAGATGCTCGCCGGTCACCCGGTCGACGGTGTAGAAGTAGCCGTTGCGCGCAGCGGTTGAGACCAGCTTGCGGGGCTGTCCATTGACCACGGCGTCGAAGAGCACGGGCGTTTGCGCCGAATCCCAATCGTGAGTGTCGTGCGCGGACGTTTGGAAATACCAGACCATCTTGCCGGTATCGACGTTGACCGCCATAAGCGTGCAGGTGAACAGGTTGTCGCCGGGGCGCGGCGCGCCGGTGTAGCCGGGCGTGGGGTTGCCGGTGCCGAAAATATACAGCCGCGTCTCGGGGTCGAAGGAGCCGGGGATCCAGACTTGTCCGCCGCCGTGGCGGGCCGTATCGAGATTCGGCCAGGTTTCGAGACCCGGATCGCCGGCCTTCATCGGCACGGTGTAATGGATCCATTGGCGTTTGCCGGTCTCCGGATCGTAGGACTGTAGGAAGCCGGGGGCGTCAAGGTCGTTGCCTGTGCCGACTAGGACGTGATTGTCGATGACGATCGGCGCTGGAGTGGAGAAGTACTGTTGCTCGAAGTCAGCGATCTCGACGTGCCAGCGCTCTTCGCCGGTGCGTGCGTCGAGCGAGACCAGATAGTTGTCGGGCGTCTCGAAGAACAGATAGTTGTTCCACAGTGCGGCGCCGCGATTGCCGATGTGCGTGCCGCCGCGAGTCTTCCAGAAGTAGCGCCACAACAGGCTGCCGTCACGGGCGTCCATGGCCCAGACGTTGTCGGGAGACGTCACGTAAAGGACGTCGTTGACCATCAGGATTGTGCCCTTGACGTTGGCGTTGTTGCCGGTGGTGAATTCGCCGCTGCCTTCGCCGCCGACGATGACCGGGGCCGGCGGGCCGCCGCCGAAACGGAAACCGCCGCTGCCCGCCGGCCCCGCCGTGAGCTCTTCGGTCCAAGCCAAGGTGAGATTCTTGACGGTGCTTTGATTGACTTGCTTGAGCGCACTGAAGCGTTGGCCGGTATAGTCGCCGGAGTAGCTGGGCCAAGAGTCGACGAGCGGTTTGTAGATGTCGACAGGGTTGAGTAGAACACCTTCGTCCTGGCCGATGAGCAGGGCGGGAGCCAGGATCAATGACGCTGCGGCTAGGAGTAATCTTCTAACAGTCATTTCAAGGTCACCAGGTAGGCCGTCACGTCGTGAATATTCTTGTCGGCGTACTTCGGAAGCAGTTGCAGATGAGCGTCCGCGGGGTCGTGGACCGCGATTTTTGGAACGCCGTTACGACGCGTAAAGGACCGGTGTTCTCCGTTGGCATCGCGCAACGCGACAAAAAAGTCGTCGTAGCGAAGCAGTTCGCCCTGGATGACGTCGCCGGACGACGTCGTGACCGTCACCGTTGAAGGGGAAGCGGGTGCTGCGCCGCGACCGCGCCCTTCGGCGCCGCGGAGCCAAAAGTTCTGTAAATCCTTGGGCTCCTCGAAGCGCGCTCCGATGCCGTTCATGTCCGAGGCTTTGTGACACGAGGTGCAGGTCGCGTCAAAGTAAGCCTTGCCGGCTGCGGCGTCGCCGACGAGGATATTCAACTCCGTGACGGTTTCCGAAGGCGGATTGCCCTGGCCGCGCATCGACGCTTGGACGCTATGCAGGTACGCTGCGACGGCCCGAACGTCGTCGCCGGGAAGAGGGATCGCGGGCATCATGCCGCCGCCCTGGGTTTGGCTGCCGCCGACGATGAGCGGTCCGATCAGTTCGCCTTTTTGGTCGTTGAATAGTAACTTCGAGCGCAGTAGGTTGGGTCCGCCGGAGTCGCCGCCGCGCAGATCGGCGCCGTGGCAGAACTGGCAGTTGACGCCGTATAGTTGTTTGCCGCGAGCGATGAGCGCCGGATCATCGGGAGGGCGCTGTTGGGCTGGGAAGGTCGCAGGCCCGCGCGGCTGTCCCTGGGCGGCAACTGGGGTCGCTGAAATACCCAGGACGAGGAGGCAGATCCCCGCCAGACTCAAACTTGCTCGCATGATCACCTCGATAACATTTCCGATTCGCCGACAAAGACCTCAATATCCTAGTCCGTCGGAGAATGCTGCCGCTAGCTGCGTCAGCGTTGTTCATCACCGCGCGGCCAACGCGATTAGGCCAGCGCCGCCCGGCAATACTGGACGCATTTCTTGACTTCGGCGACCGGGTTGGAGCCTTCCGGAATTTCGTACTCCAGCTCGATAGAGCCGGGCATTTTCCAGCCGCTCTTCTTCACCAGTTGGAGGATTTCCTTGATGGGCGTGTCGCCGGTCCCCCAGGGCACGTTGCCGGCGCCGTGGGCGGGCGTCTGGCGGTCTTTGAGGTGGAAGCTGGAGATCCGGGCGTGATGCTTTCGCAGGAACTCAAGTGGGCTCCCTCCAACGCTGCCGGCGGCGACGTAGTGGCCCAGGTCGACGTTGGCCATGTTGCCGGGGGAGAGTTCGAAGGCGCGATCAAAAGCCGTCATGGAGCCTTGCAAATGGGTATGGTAGGCGGCGTAGATCTTGCGACGCACGGCCATGTCGCCGATCCGCTTGAGTTGAGCCTCGTCGGTGGGCAGCTCCAGCGTCGTGTGCGTGCAGCCGAGGGCCTCGGCCACGTTGAACACATACTCCAGCTCCGGGTCCGACATATTGGGGTTCATGATCTTGACGGCGTAGATCGAAACGCCGGCGTCGTTGTACATCTTGCGCAACGTCTTGTACTTGTCCATCGAGACGGAAAGGCGCCAGGCCTTGAGGGCTTCCTGCTCGGCCTGCCGCTGGGCACGCTGTTCGGGCGTGGGTTGTTGCCCGCGTCCCGGGCCGCGTGGGGATTGCGAGGGCCGTCCGGCGTAGCTCTCAGCCGGATCGCCCATCAGCTCGATGGCGCTCACGCCGGAGTCGGTGATGTATTTCAAGTACGCTTCCGCGCTCTGATCGGGCATCGAGCGGTAGCTGTAAGTGATGACGCCGATCTGCACGCCGTTAAACAGGGAATTAGGCTTATCCGCCGCCATCAGGGCGGCCGCCGGCGCCGCCAGGGCCAGCTTGCCTAGGTCTCTTCTAGTGAGATTCATGAGCGTCGATCCTCCAATTGAGCAAGAGCGGGAAGCGATAACCTTCTGAGCTTCAGCATTATAACCGTGGATCGCCTCGCGTACCCCCAAAGGTCTCCACGACCCAGCGCAGAATTGAGTAGACAGTCTATACAATTATTCTGTAGAGTAGCTACACAATGAAGGCGCAGGCTCCCTCACGCGTCGACGTGCTGCAAGGTACGCTCGATCTCCTCATCCTTCGAACTCTGCTTTTCGGACCCAGTCATGGCCACGCGATCGCCAAACACATCCAAGGCGTATCGGAAGAACTGTTGCAGATTGAAACCGGCTCACTCTACCCGGCGCTCCATCGGCTCGAAGCGCACGGGTGGATCGATGCGACGTGGGAGAAGTCAGAGAAGGGTAAGCGGGCAAAGTACTACCGGTTGACCGGCCCCGGCCGGAAACATCTTGTTGCCGAGCGGACGAAATGGGAGACGTTCTCGCGGGCGATGGGACTGGTCTTGAAGCCAACCACCGAGGAGCTGTGATGCCGGGATTCCTTCGCAAGTTGGGGTGGCTGACCAAGCGGGAGCGCAAGGAAGAAGAACTGCGCGAAGAGCTGGCGTTTCATCTTGAGGAGGAGATCGAGAAGGGCCGGGCGGCAGGGCTGACCGAAGCTCAGGCGCGAGCCGCCGCGCGGCGGGAGCTAGGCAACCTGGGCCTAGTCGCCGAGGATACGCGCTCGGCCTGGAGCTGGCCGTTGCTGACGCTGGCTGAATCCGTATTTGCCGACGCGCGGTACGGAGCGCGGATGTTGGCGCGCAATGCCAAGGTCACCGTATTGACCGTTCTGGCCTTGGCTGTGGGCATCGGAGTCAATGCTTCCGTCTTCACCGCGTACAAGGCACTCTGGATGCTGCCGCTCGATGCACGCGATGCGCACGAGATGGTCAACATCGCCCTGATGCGCGACTCGGTCCCGGCCAACGTACTTCAGCTATCCCGACTACGAAGCCTACCGGGACTCGCTCCATTCCTTCAGCGGGCTGATCGCAATCGGGATACGTGAATGCGCGGCTCTCGGACGCTGGAGGCCGCCCAGCCTCGAGACTCCGCTGGAAGGATCGGGCCTAGGTAGGTTGGGGTTGCCCAGTTCGCGCATAGCCGGGGAGGAGCGCGCCCGGGTGATTGTCGTCACCGAGAACTACTTTGAGGTGCTTGGCGTCGCGCCGATCCACGGCCGCGGCTTCCAATCGTTCGAGCAAGCGCCTCACTTCTGGCTCGAGCCGCCGGTCCTAATCAGCGAAAACTACTGGCAACGCCGCTTCGACGGCGACCCGGAGATTGTCGGCAAGACCGTTCGCCTCAATGACGTCGCGGTCACGATCATCGGCGTTACGCCGCACGACTTCCGGGGGACGGACATCGGCACGCCGCTTTCTGGGCGCCGATCAGCATCGATCCACTGCTGAATCACGACGATCAGTGGCTGAACCCAACGAGAGCGCCAGCGCTACCGACTCTTTGGTCGTCTCGCGCCCGGCGTGAGCATGGCCCAGGCTCAAGCGGAGATGAATCCCGATCGTGAATCAGCTTCGTGCATTGCACGATCCGCAGTCGAGCTCGGCCGAGCCTGCTTCCGCCCTTGTTTCACCCGGCTCACCGTTCCCGACCCAGTCGGACAACGGAATGCAGGTCTTGATTGGGCTGATCATGTTTGCTGCTGCGATGGTCTTGGCCGTCGCTTGCGCCAATGTCGGCAGCCTACAGCTGGCGCGCGCACGCTCTCGACAGCACGAGCTGAGCACGCGTCTTGCACTCGGCGCCGGCAGGATGCGAGTCATTCGGCAGCTACTGACGGAGAGCGTTCTAGTCGGAGTGTTGGCAGGAACGCTGGCGCTCTTCTTGACCTGGGCCCTTCTAATAGAACTAGAAGCCCAGTTTTTCGGCGCCTTTCCGCTTGAGATGGGCTCACTTGCCTTCGATGCGACTCCAGACTTTGAGATCGTCGCCTATGTTCTGGCCGTCTCCTTGATCGGCGGCTTGCTCTCTGGATTGATGCCAGCAATGGAAAGCTCCCGTTCCGCGCTTGCCGCCATTGTTCGAGCCAAAGCGTCTTCGAGGCGCAGCCGCCGTCTGCAGGATGTCCTCGTAGCGGCGCAAGTCTCGCTGTCGCTCACACTGCTCATCGTCGCTGGTATGTTGCTGCGTACCGCGTTCGACGAACTGACGATGCCTACTGGCTACGACACGCGGAACGTCCTGAGCTTGGGGTTCGCTTTTGACGAACCGTCCGGCCACGATGCGGACGCCAAGCTCGCTGTCACGCAGGAGCTCCGTACGAAGCTAGCGGCGTTGCCCGGAGTGACCGCAATCACCAGCTCCAGGACGCCTGGCAATAGCCCGTTCTTGACGGCAGCGACCTCCATCGAGGAATCCGTGGGCTCCGATCGAACCGCGCAAGAGTTCGTGTGCTTACACACACGTGCAAGAGAACTACTTCGAAACTCTCGGCGTGCCGCTCGTCCAAGGCCGCAATTTTGAGGGTACGGGAGCAGGCCGTGATTATCAGCGAGTCAGCCGCTCGGAAGTTCTGGCCTGCCGAGAACGCGGTTGGCCGCAGCCTGCGCTTAGGGCCAACGGATGAGCAGTTCATTCCTCGCCGTGAACTTGTCGCTGACGGAGCCGCTTTCCAGGTCGTCGGCGTGGTCCGTGACAAACGCAGCTTGGGCTTGGGCGGCACCCACTATCGAGAGATCTACTTGCCCCTCGCCGAGGACCAACTCCGCAACCGGCCCATATTGATCCGCACTCAGGGCGATCCGGAACAAGTCAGGGGCCTGCTTGGTCCGCTGCTCACATCGGTCGATCCCGACGATCTCGGCGACGGCCGACACCCTGGAAGCGGAGCTCCGACGCGCTCCCCTCTTTATGGCTTCGACGTTCTGGGCGCCTTCGCTTCCGCCGTCGGGCTCTGTGCGTTGTTGCTGGCGCTGATGGGCATCTACGGCACGGTTGGCTACATCGTCGTGCTGCGTACGCGTGAGATCGGCATCCGCCGGGCGATCGGCGCGCAGAGGCGCGATCTTCTAGCGCTGATCCTGGGCGAAAGCACGCGCCCCGTGTTGATTGGGTTGGCCTTGGGGATGCCGCTGGCCGCCGGCGGCGTCTACCTGGCGACTCGAATGCTGGCCCGCATAGGCTTTCTTGACTTCGGCTCTACAGCAGGAGTGACGTTGTTGTTCCTTGGCGTAGCGCTAATAGCGTCGTATTTCCCAGCGCGCCGAGCCCTCGACATCGACCCGCTCGTCGCTCTGCGGCACGACGGATAAGCGCCGGTTACTCGCCAGGCTTGAAGACAACGACGCCCAAAGGCGGCAGGGTGACTTCGAGCGTGTGCGGGCGGCCGTGAGTGGCGTAGTCTTGGGCCTGCACGGCGCCGAGGTTGCCGCAGTCCGTGCCGCCGTAGATCGAGGCGTCGGAGTTGAAGACTTCACGCCAGACGCCGCCCAAAGGACAACCGAGACGGTAACCATGACGAGGCACGGGCGAGAAGTTGCAGCCGAGCAACAGCACGTCGTCCGGCGTGGTTCCCTTGCGAATGAAGGTCACCACGTTGGATTGGGCGTCGTTGCAATCGACCCATTCAAAGCCCCGCCAGTCGGCATCCTGTTGGTGGAGTGCGGGCTCGGCGCGGTACAGCGTGTTGAGGTCGCGGACCAGCCGCTGCATGCCGCGATGGGGTTCGAAGGCCAGCAGGTTCCAATCGAGGCTGGTGTCGTGGTTCCACTCTTCCCACTGAGCGAACTCGCAGCCCATGAACAGCAGCTTCTTGCCGGGATGGCCGTACATGTAGGCGTATAGGGCGCGCAGGTTGGCGAACTTTTGCCAATCGTCGCCCGGCATCTTCGAGATCAGCGACGCCTTGCCATGGACGACTTCGTCATGGCTGAAGGGCAGCAGGAAGTTTTCGCTGAAGGCGTAGACCATTGAGAAGGTCAGGTCGTTCTGGTGGTACTTGCGGAAGACCGAGTCGCGCGAGAAGTAGCGCAGCACGTCGTTCATCCAGCCCATGTTCCACTTGAAGCCGAAACCCAGACCGCCGAGATACGTCGGGGCCGAAACCATCGGCCAGGAGGTGGACTCCTCGGCGAAGGTCATCGTGTCGGGATGCTCGGCGTAGACGTGTTCGTTGAAACGGCGCAGAAAGTCGATGGCGTCGACGTTCTCTTTGCCGCCGTACTGATTGGGGATCCACTGACCCTCTTCACGCCCGTAGTCGAGGTACAGCATCGAAGCGACGGCATCTACCCGCAGGCCGTCGATGTGATACTTGTCCAGCCAAAACAGAGCATTGCCGATGAGGAAGTTCGAGACCTCGCGCCGCCCGTAATTGAAGATCATCGTGCCCCAGTCGGGGTGAAAGCCCTGACGAGGATCGGCGTGTTCGTACAGGTGCGTGCCGTCAAAGAACGCCAGCCCGTGGGGGTCGTTGCGGGAAGTGCGCCGGAACCCAATCGATGATCACGCCGATGCCCGCGCGGTGCAGGGTATCGATGAACTCCATGAACTCGTGCGGGGTTCCATAACGGCTGGTGGGCGAAAAGTAGCCGACCGTCTGATATCCCCAAGAGCCGTCGAAGGGATGCTCGGTGGGCGGCATCAGCTCGACGTGGGTGAAGCCCATCTCCTGGCAATACTCGGCCAGTTGCGGAGCCATGTCGGCGTAAGTGAGCCAACTGTTGGTCTCCGGCGCACGGCGCCAGGAGCCGAGATGCATCTCATAGATCGAGATCGGGGCTTCGCGGCGATGCTTGCCGCCGCGGGAATCCATCCAATTCCGGTCGCCCCATTCATAGCCGTCCAGCTCATATACCTTGCTGGCCGTCCGGGGACGGACCTCGCTGGCGAAGCCGTAAGGGTCGGCCTTCTCGCCTTCGTGGCCGCCTTCATTGGAGCGGATGAAGTATTTGTAGACTTCACCCTGGCCGATGCCGGGAATGAACATCTCCCAGATGCCGGAATCGCCGCAGCCGGTCATCTTGTGAGTGGTACGATTCCAGCCGTTGAAATCGCCGATGACGAAGACCTCGCGCGCATTGGGCGCCCAGACGGCGAAGCGGACGCCGGGCTTGCCCTCGAACTCGGTGAGATGGGCGCCGAGCTTTTCGTAACTGCGGTAGTGAGAGCCCTCGCCCAGGAGGTGCAGGTCGAATTCTGTGAGAAACGGCGATTCCATCTAGCCCTACGGTAGCGCGGTATTCTATCGCCTGCGCCTAGTAGAAGTCAGCACAACTCATGAAATAGCCGCACTTCTTGCACAGTAGTTTGCATTTGAGCTCGGTCAGCCGGGTGGAGCAGTTGGGGCAATGCACGCTGTGATCGGCTCGCGGAACGGTCTCCTGCCGGGTTTCGGTTGGTCGCGGCGCGGACTTGGTGGTCATTCCGTGCTCCTTCATGACTGGACAATTTAGCGCAAAACGGGCGACAGAGGGGAGTCTAAGCGAGCGGCGGAAGGTCCACTACGGCGGTAGTAGGAGCGGCGTTCGCGGGTTTCCGTGAAAGGCCCGGAAGCAGCCTGCCGTGATGCGGCGTAGGAAGGCTCAAGTGTGGTATTCTCAATGGTTTAGGTCCTTCCTGGGCCTGGAGATGAACACCACTTGGCGGAC
This sequence comes from uncultured Acidobacteriota bacterium, assembly GCA_963805925.1. Classification (GTDB taxonomy): domain Bacteria; phylum Acidobacteriota; class Terriglobia; order Bryobacterales; family UBA6623; genus CAMPKL01. Next base: position 1,658,357 of record CAWDWB010000003.1, on the reverse strand, counting down.
GAACCGACAGACCCGAAATTACCTCTCTCAGACGGGGATCCGATCGGCGGCAACCTAATCCCCATCAACATCGAAACCGAGATGCGCAAGTCGTATCTCGACTATGCGATGAGCGTGATCGTCGGGCGTGCTTTGCCCGACGTGCGCGATGGGTTGAAGCCGGTTCAGAGGCGGATTCTCTACGGCATGTTGGAAGGCGGCATCCGCGCCAACCGGCCGCCGAAGAAGTGCGCCCGCATCGTTGGCGACGTGATGGGTAAGTACCACCCGCACGGCGATTCTTCGATTTACGACACGTTGGTTCGCTTGGCGCAGCCGTTTACGATGCGCAACCCGTTGATTGACGGGCAAGGCAACTTCGGCTCGATGGACGGCGATCCGCCGGCGGCGATGCGCTATACCGAAGCGCGTCTCTCGCGTTTCGCTGAAGACCTGCTGCAGGATCTGGACAAGGATACGGTCGACTACCGGCCGACATACGACGACGAAAACAAGGAGCCGGAGTTTCTACCGGCGACGGCGCCGAATCTATTGGTAAACGGCGCGAATGGTATCGCGGTCGGCATGGCCACGAACATTCCGCCGCACAACCTGAACGAAGTCACCGACGCGGCGATTCAGCTGATTCAGCATCCGAACACCAAACTGGAAAAGCTAATCCAAATCGTCCAGGGTCCGGACTTCCCGACCGGGGGCATCTTGTGCGGTCGTGCGGGCGCGGTGAGGGCATATCAGACGGGCCGCGGCCATCTGACGGTGCGTGCCAGGACCGAGTTCGAACCGATCAGCGGCGGACGGCAGGCGATTATCGTCACCGAGATGCCGTACCAGGTCAACAAGAGCCGGCTGATCGCGCAGGCCGCTGCACTCGTCAACGAAAAGAAGATCGAGGGCATCTCGGACATCCGCGACGAGAGCGACCGGCACGGCGTGCGTGTGGTGTTTGAGTTACGCCGCGGAGAAGAGCCCGAGGTTGTCTTGAACAACCTCTTCAAGCAGACCCAGCTGCAGCACGGCGCGGGCATCATCATGCTGTCGATCGTCAACGGCCAGCCGCGCGAGTTGAACCTGCTGGAGTATCTCAAGTACTTCATCGCTCACCGCGCCGAAGTGGTGCGCCGGCGGACGGCCTTCTTGCTGGACAAGGCCCGCGCCCGCGAGCATATCTTGTTGGGTTTCCAAAAGGCTCTGGATCATCTCGACCATGTGATCGCTTTGATTCGTGCGGCGGGCAGTCCTGCTGAGGCGCGCGAAGGCCTCATGGGCGCTAGCGAAATCGATTACGCGAGGTTCTTGCGGGCGGACAGTCAGACCAAGAAGCCGGTTTTCGACTTCAGCGAGAAGCAAGCCCAGGCCGTCATCGAGATGCAGCTGCAACGCCTGACGGGCATGGAGCGGCAGAAGATCATCGACGAGTTGGCTGAGATCCAAATTGAGATCGCCGGCTACTTGCTGATTCTCGGCTCAGACGAAGAGCTCAACAAGGTTCTCGTCGCCGAACTCCGCGAGATCAAAAAGAAGTTCGGCGATGAACGCCGCACGGAGATCGGCGAAGAAGTCGGCGACATCTCGATTGAGGACCTGATCGCCGACGAAGAGATGATCGTTACGGTCACTCACAACGGTTATCTCAAACGGACGTCGCTCGATACCTATCGCAAGCAAGCTCGAGGCGGCCGCGGCCGCATCGGCATGGGCACGCGCGACGACGATTTCGTCGAGCACCTGATCATCGCCTCGACGCACTCCTACATTCTGGTTTTCACCAATCTGGGCCGGGTCTATTGGTTGAAGGTCTATCGGCTCCCGGACGTGGGAACGACAGGCAAGGGTAAGCACATTGCCAACCTGTTGAACTTGCAGCCGGGCGAAGAAGTGCAGGCGTTCCGCACCGTGAAGGACTTCGATCCGGAGAAGTTCATCGTTATGGTGACCAGGAAAGGCACGGTGAAGAAGTGCTCGCTGGAAGTCTTCAGTCGGCCGTTGTCGCGGGGCATCATTGCCATCGGCCTTGACGAAGGCGACGAGCTGATTTCGGCGCGTCTGCTGGAGACCGATCAGGAAATTCTGATTGCAACCAAGCAGGGCAAGGCGATTCGCTTCGACCATGAGCAGGTGCGTCCGATGGGGCGGCCGGCACGCGGCGTTCGCGGCATCAAGCTGAGCGAGGACGATGAAGTCAACGCATTGCTGTGCGTCGATCAGACCGACCTAATTCTGTCGATGGCCGAACTGGGCATCGGTAAGCGGACCCAGTTGGACGAGTACCGGGTGACCGCACGCGGCGGCAAGGGCGTGATCAACATGAAGATCACCAAACGCACGGGCGCCGTTGTGGCCGTCATGGCGCTCGCCGAAGACGAAGACCTGGTCATCATTACCAAAGGCGGCAAGATCATCCGCATCGACGCAGCGAAGATCCGCAAGACGGGCCGTTCGGCGTCTGGCGTGAAGCTGGTCGATCTCGACGACGACGACGTGATTGCAGCTGCAGCAGTGGCGCCGCAAGCCCCGGACGACGAGGAAGGGGACGACGACAGCCAAGGCGTGCTGATCCAGTAGGGGGATCGGTTAGAACTTCGCGGGCACGGACTCGGTCACCGAGACTGCCTGGTTGAGACGGAACTCGAGCCGGGTCTCGGGGCGCAGCACGACCGGTTCGCCGCGCGTCGCGGCAACGGTCCCCGCGCCTGCGCCGGCTCCGGTGGCGGCTCCGACGGCAGCGCCCTTACCGCCGCCGACGATGGCGCCAATGGCTGCCCCGATACCGGCGCCGATGCCGACCTTTGTCGCATCCTTCTTCTGGGTGTTGGGGCCTTCCTGCTCGATGTATTGCGTTTCAATGGCGACCAGTTGGCCGTCTTGCGTGGCAAGCCGCGTTAGCTCAAGCACCAAAAGCGCCCTGCCCTTCACGCGTCCAGCCCGATCAGATTGGACGATCTTCCCGTCGACTTGAGCACCCTTTTCGGCGATGACCAGTCCATCAACAACCAGCGGCTCATCGAGCACGGCCTGGAAGTCGTCGCCCGCTTGATTCCTTTCGGTGGAAACCGTGTGGCTGAGCCGGACCATGATGTCGAGGCCCGCGGGAAGCGTCACCGTGCGTGGCTCGATAACCTTCGGCGTCGCCGGCTGCGGTTCCTCCACCGGCAGCAGCGGATCAGCGGCGACGGCGACCGGCTTGGGCGCCGCAGCAACCCGGATTGGGGGCGGGGGAGGCGCCGTCGCCGCCGGGGTGGGGACCGGCGTCGACGGCGCGGGCGCTACTGCCGCCGCCTTGGGCGGCTGCGCGCGAGGCTTTTCAGTTCGGACGGGCTCGGGTTTCGGCGAAGCTGGAGCCGGGGCCGGCTCGGGCGCCGCGACGGGGAGAGCTTCCACAGGGGCAGCGACCGGTTCTGGCGCCGCTTCGGCCACGACAGCAGGCTCCGGGGTCGGCTGCTCGAAGTACCGTGCGCCCAGCAGGGCCACGATGGCCGCCAAGCAGACAAGAATTCCGATTTGAACGTATTTCATGGCGCGGTAACTCGCAGATAGGAAGACGCGGGGGGCCGCCTGGCGGTTTCAGCGAAGACTATGGCAAGGGGCAGGAACCGACCGCGCCGGCGAAGCGGCCCTGTTCGGACCATCCGGACAACTCCGAAGAACTGCGTTTGGCGACGATGAACTCGCCCGAGGCCGAATCGGGCCGGACGCTCCAATCCTCGGTTTTGAGCGCCAACCGCGGCCCTGGAATCTGCGGCTTGTCGGCGGAAATCTGACGAATGCTCCAGGAGCGGCCGGCGTTATAGGTTTCATAGAGCCGGTAAGGGTCGCCGGTGGCCGCGAGTTGCTCGAGGGTCAAGTATCCGTGCGAAGCGGTGTCGGCCTGAAAGGCGACGACGAGCCCCTCGACCTTCTCTCCGCCGGTCACGACCATGCGGGTATCCCAGCTCTCTCCGCCGTCGTCGGTGACTAGCAAGAAGGGCATTTCGCCAGTGGCGGTGTCGCCCTGTTGTCCGGCGACAAAGGCGGTTTGGGCGTCGACGATCGAGATCGATTCGATGCCGCCCGCGGCGACGCGGTCCGCAGATTCGGTCCAAGTGAGGCCGCCGTCCTTGCTGCTGAGTACGACGGATTCATAGGTGGCGTCGGCCGTGTGGACTTCGCCCGCCATGACTACCCAGTTGCCCTCCGAGGCGACGGAGACCAGTTCGAGAAACAGGTCGCAGGGCTGATCCGCCAAACAGCGAATCCCGGCATATTCCAAACGGTCGACGTCACAGACAGTGGAGAGGGAGATGACCGGACCTTCGTAAACAGTCGTTCCCTCAGGCGGTCCCTCGGGTTCCTCCTCTTGTCCAAGGATGATCGGCGGAGGTTCGGGAAGGGTGATGTCTGGCTGCTTTTTGAAGACAAACTGGCCGCTCGCGGCCGCGGAGGTCACGACGAACAAAAAGAGCGCCTGATAAGCGAGCCGACGGGCCATTCGGATCGCATTCTAGCAGTTGTGTTCAACTACACTAAGGGCGGACTTTTTCCACAACCGTGTTGACTGACGTGATCCAAGGAGTACTCGAACGCGGACCTTGGGGCGCGTTTGTGGCGCTGGTCGACGTATCGGCGCTGGCCTACCTTATTTACCACTTGATGAAGGCTCTCCGCGGCACGCGCGCCGCGCCGGCCTTCTTCGGGGTCAGCCTGGTCGCGCTGATGTACGTGGCGGCCGGTTGGTTGGGACTGACGACCTTGCACTACGTGTTGGGGGTTGTCGCGCCTTACACCCCAATCGCGCTATTGATCTTGTTTCCCTCTGAAATCCGCTCGATGCTGCGCGGAATGGCGCTGCACATCGCCTCGCTTTTTCGGACAACGAAGACGCATCACGAATACGAGGATGTGGTTTTCGCCATCAGCCAACTCTCGGCCGGCCGAGTCGGCGCGTTGATTGTCATTGAACGCGAGACGGGCCTGAAGACGTTTGTGCAGAGCGGCGTCGCGCTCGACGCACGATTGTCTTCGGATCTTCTGGTCAGCATCTTTCAACGCAGCACGCCGTTGCACGACGGCGGCGTGATCATCCAGAAGCAGAAGATCGCCGCGGCGGCATGCTTCTTGCCGTTGACGACCAACCCGGGATTAGTTTCGACGCTAGGTACGCGCCACCGTGCCGCGATCGGCGTCACCGAAGAGAGCGATGCGTTGGCGTTGGCGGTTTCCGAGACCGACGGCAGAATCTCGATTGCCGCGGGCGGAGATATCCAGAGGGGAGTCTCGCTGGATCGGCTGCGATTGGAGATGGTGCGGCTGATGGGTCCGGTTGTTTCGGCGCCGCGCGCCGAGCCGGTTCAGCTGGATTCGGAACCAAGGAGTTCCAGCACAGAGACTGCCGTAGAGAACTAGCCGGGATGGCGGGAATAGGCAAGGTTCTAACGAATCACGCAGGAACGAAAGCGTTGGCGCTGTTGGCGGCGCTGGTGCTCTGGATCTTAGTTCCCATCGAGGAATCGTCGCAGGAATCAGTCGAAGCGAGCATCGTCGAGGCGGAAGTGGTCGTCCAGCCGACCTGGTCCGGCGCCGAATCGAGCGACTTCGTGATCGAGGAGTTCACGGTCGTTCCCGCGTCTTTGCGGATCGCGGGTCCGGCCAACCGCATGAGTTTGCTCCACCGCCTCGAGACCGATCCGATTGACGTCGCCGACATGGCGGCAAACGGCGTCGTCGAAACGGCAGTGATTTTGCCCGATCCCAAACTGCGATTTGTTGACAACCCGCTGGTTCGTGTTGAAGTGAAGGTGAGGCGGCGTTAAGGCCGCCTGAAACAGATATGGGGAAAGAACTTTTCGGAACGGACGGCATTCGCGGCAAGGCAGGGGCTTACCCGCTGGATGCGGCCACGGTTTACGCCTGCGGCCGAGCGCTCGGCGATTTGCTCGGCGGCAAAGGCCGCGCGCTCTTGGGCATGGACACCCGCGAATCCGGCGTTGAAATCGCCGAGTACCTCGCCGCCGGTCTCCAGGACAAGGGCGTTGAGACCGTACTGGCGGGAGTACTGCCGACTCCAGGCGTTTCATTCCTGACGTCGCGAGACGGCTTCGACCTCGGCGTGATGATTTCCGCTTCCCACAACCCCTACGAGGACAACGGCATCAAGGTCTTTGGACCCGAGGGGTTCAAGCTGTCCGACGACAAGGAACACGATGTCGAGCAGAACATGCTCGGCCAACTGCAGTCGGGCGTCACGCCGCGTAGCGCGGCGCTAGCCGTCGACGATGCTTTGGCGCAGAAGTATATCGATCATCTGGTCGAAGCCGGGGCCCCCGCCGCGGACCTAAAAAAGCTGCGGCTGATTGTGGACTGCTCCCACGGCGCCGCCAGCCAGTTCGCGGCGGCATTCTTCGAGGCGCTGGGCATGGATGCCGAGGTCTGTTTCAACGAGCCCAACGGCCGCAACATCAACCTCGGCTGCGGCTCGCTGCATCTGGACCAGTTGCGCGAACGCGTGGTCAATGCCGGTGCGGACCTAGGTGTCGCCTTCGACGGCGATGCCGATCGAGCACTGTTCATCGCCGATGACGGCGCCGAAGTCGACGGCGACGCGGTGTTGCTGCTGGCCGGCGAGTTGCTCAAGGCGCAAGGCCGGCTGCCGGGCGATCGCGTCGTGACGACGATCATGGCCAACATGGGTCTTGAGAAGGCCTTGAAGGATCGCGGCATCACCATGGTGCGCACCCAGGTGGGCGACAAATACGTGCTCGAAGAGATGCTGGCGAGTGATTCGGCCGTCGGCGGCGAACAGTCCGGACATGTGATCTTTAAGCAGTTCGCCAACACCGGCGACGGCATGCTGACGGCCCGCATGGTCCTGGAGATTCTTGCGGCTTCCGGCGCCCCGATGAGCGAGTTGCGCAAGAAGTTAGTCGTATTCCCGCAGAAGCTCGTCAACGTCAAGGTTTCGCGCAAGCCGCCTATCGCCGACGAGCCGCGCATTGCCGCGGCCATCGCGGCAGCAGAGAAAGAGTTAGGCGACCGCGGACGCATTGTGGTGCGCTACTCAGGCACCGAGCAACTGGCCCGCGTGATGGTCGAGGCCGAGAGCCAAGACGACGTCGAGCGCTACTGCACCGAGATCAGCGAGATCTTCATCCAAGAGCTGGGAGTCTAGCGGCGCTGGATGACCGAATCGCGTCAGGGTACCAAGCCCGCCGATCCCCAGTTGCAAGCGGGACAGTCGGAGAAGCCGTTGCGTCCGTTCGGAATCCCGCGCTGGTTGGGCGCGGCCCTCTACCTGCTGTTCTCCTTTGTGTTGCTTGTCCCGCTGGTGCGACGCTGCCGCAGGGAACCTTGGTGGCTGTTTGTGCGCATCGCCTTAGCCGCCATCGGGCTGCTGCTCGTTGGCGGATGGATTGCCGGCTCGCTCGGCGCAGTTGCAGGCGCCTTCGGAGTGATATCGCTCACTTGCGCCGCATGGCTGGGTCCATTGACCGATCCGGACCTTGAGCGCAAGCTCCAGCGCAGGCATCGTGCCGATTACCTATTGAACGGCGGAGTGCTGTCTGAAGGGCAGTTCTCGGGATCAGAACCGTTGCGTCCGGGCCAATCGCTTTATCTGTTGATCCGGTCGCCGCACGTGATGGTGGTCCCGCAGCGCGGCGACGGCGATGTCCATGCAGCGATCGACATTCGCCGCATTGAGCGGATCGAGGTGGCCGGCGAACTCTACGTGCCGACCTACGTCTCCGAGGCCAAGGATCCGCCCGTGCGTGAGAAAACAGTCGATCAAAAAGCCTCGACGGAGATGACGCTCACGCTCGACGACGGGAGCCGCATCGGGTTCCGCTATCGAGGGGCCTTTCACAAGCACCTGGCCGAGACGGCGGCGCACGGCATCTACAGCGTGCGCGCGGGCCTGAGAAGCGGGGAGCAAACGCCCGCTCTCCAAGTCATCAACCGCTAGCGCCTCTCCCGGCGCGGCGATCAACTTGCTACCGTAGCTGGTCGTGGTCCAAGACCTGCTCATCGCCGCCGCTCTCGGACTGCTTGTCGGTCTGCAGCGGGAGTGGAGCAAGAGCCGCGTTGCGGGCATTCGTACCTTTCCGCTGATCACGCTGTTCGGCGCCCTCATGGGCGGCATCGCCGAAGATTTCACGATGGTCGTCTCGGCCGGACTGCTGGCGGTGGCCACGATGCTTGTGGTGGCCAACGCCGCCAAGATTCGGGCTGGGGCGAAGGATCCCGGCATGACCACCGAGTTCGCGGCGCTGGCGATGTACGGCGCCGGCGTGGCGGTGACTCGCGGTCAGGTTCTGCCTGCCATTGTCGTTACGGGTTGCGTTGCTGTCTTGCTGCAGTTCAAGGAGACCTTGCATTCGTTCGCCAGCAGCATGGACGAGGCGGAGATTCGCGCCGGCGCCCGCCTGGCCCTGATTGCCCTGGTGATTCTGCCGGCGCTGCCGGATCAGGGCTATGGCCCGTATGGGGTCCTCAATCCTTTTCGCATTTGGATGATGGTGGTGCTGATCGTCGGCATCAGCTTGGCGGCCTACATCAGCTACCGGCTGCTGGGAGCGAAGGCGGGCTCCTGGGCGGCGGGCTTGCTGGGAGGGCTGATCTCCAGCACGGCGACGACGACGACCTATGCGCAGCGCGCATTGGATCCGACGCGCCTTGCGGGCTCGGTCGCCGTGATCGTCACGGCTTCGGCTGTTGTCTTCGGCAGGGTCTTGCTGGAGATCGGGGTGGTCGGCCCGGCAGTGTTCGCCCAAACGGCGCCGCCGCTGGCGGTGATGATGGGAGTGATGTTGGTTTTGGCCTACTTGAGCCAGCGTAAAGCGGTTTCGATGGAGCCCGAGCCGGAAGAACCGCCCTCGACGATGCGCACTGCGGTAGCGTTTGGGTTGCTGTATGCTCTCGTGCTCTTCGCCATCGCCGCTTCGCGCCAGTACTTCGGCAGCGCGGGAATGTTTACCGTAGCGGCGTTGTCGGGATTAACCGACGTGGATGCGATCACGCTCTCGACAGTGCACATGGTGGATTCCGGCGGCTTGCACCCCAATCTAGGCTGGCGGTTGATTCTAACCGGCATCATGTCGAACTTGCTTTTCAAGGCCGGGATCGTCGCTGTCATTGGACGAGCGAAAACGTTGCGCACCGTCGCGCCCTACTTCGCGACCGCGCTGATTTGCGGGACGTTGTTGATGGTCTTCTGGCGCTAGCTTCGCCAGCCGGCGTCGTCGGCTGCCGCCGAATCAGCAGCCTGCATCAGTCTGTGTAGAGTGCGCTGGCTTCGAGCAAGGCGTCGCCGAGATGCTGATGCGTGACGACGCCCTTGACGCTGTCGACCGTTGGCGCATCCAGTTCGTCGGTCACCAGCGCGACAAAGGCGTTCGCCGCGCGCAGGCGCGACACGGCCATAAACACGCTGGTATTCGGAGCCACAGTCACATAGTCCGTTCGCAACAAGTCACCGAATACATGGGGATTTCTTCCCTCGGGCCGAGCGGCGACTAGATCTTGTTCGAGGATATAGCCGCAAATCTTACCGCCGTCCGCCGCCAGCACGCACGTCGTGCGCGGGTATTGTGCGAATACGTTCAACACGTCGGCGGACGTCGCATTCTCCACTGCGACCACGCGGGCTTCTTCCATGACCTCGCTGATGCGCCGCACGAAGTGAGAATTGGTTTGGAGAGCGTCGGGGACGTAGTGCCCGCGCCGGACCAGCTTCATCGTGTAGATGCTTTCGCGCACGAGGACGCGCCGTACCGCATAGCTGATAGCCGCGGCGATCGTCATCGGGATCACGACGCTGTAGTCGCGGGTCATTTCGAAGATCATCACAATGGCCGTGACGGCCGCGCCCGTTGCGCCGCTGACGACCGCCGCCATGCCGACCACGGCGAATGCGGGCGGACTGACTTCGATCGAGGGGAACAGCTGATGCAGAAACAGACCATACGCGCCGCCAAGCGTCCCGCCGAGAAACAGGGACGGAGAGAAGACGCCGCCGGAGGCGCCTGAACCCAACGTGAGCGCCGTAGCTAATAATTTTGCGCCGCAGAGCAATAGCAGCAAGGAGACCGCCATATTGGCGCCGCTCAGTACGTCCTGCAGCGCGGCGTAGCCGACTCCCTCGATGTAGTAGTGTCCAAATACCGCAAACATCCCATACATCATTCCGCCTACCGCCAACATGCCAATGACATGCTGCAAGTAGTAGTTCTTTCCCAACCTGCTGTCGAAGAAATCCTCAAAGCCGTAAATCGCCTTGATGAAAATGGCCGACGCAACGCCCATCAGGAGTCCCAACCCGATGTAGCAGAGCAAGGCCGCCGGCTTCTCGATATGGAAATAAGGCGTTTCGAGAGCGGGGATGACAAACGACGGATTGACGCCGAAACTAAGCTGCCCTACATAGGTCGCTGTTGCCGTTGCAAGGGCCACGGGAACGAGCGTCCGCGCGCTCACCTCGTGCATCATCAGCTCAACCACAAATAGCACTCCGCCGATCGGCGTGTTGAAAGTGGCCGCTATGCCGGCGCCGGCGCCGCACGCGATCAACGTGATGCGTTGCCATGCGGATACGCGAAGCAGCTGACCGAGGCTGGAGCCAAAAGATGAACCGATTTGGATGATCGGCCCCTCTCGCCCCACGGAGCCGCCGCTGCCGATTGACAGCGCGGAAGCCAAGGATTTCACCAATGCGACTACGGGTCGGATGACGCCCTTGCGGTAGTAGATGGCGTCAATGACCTCAGGCACTCCGTGGCCCTTGGCTTCGGGCGCGAAGTTTTTAACGAGGAACACAACGCCCAGCGCTCCAACGACCGGCACAAAAATGACCAACGCTCCCCACGGACTGGCCGGCGTGTGTTGATTGGCGTCGTAGGTAAATGAGAACTGGCCGAGAAAAAGGGCGTTGTGAATTACCGCGATCAGGCCTCGAAATCCCACCGCTCCGAATCCGGCAACCATGCCGACAACAACCGCCCACAGGGAGAATGCCAATGGCTTCAACGTATGGCCCGGTTTCGGCTGGCTGTCTTCGGCCATATCACCCATTTCAACATGCGCCCGCCTGTATCACCCTCGAAGAACTCCGAGGCGTGCGACGCATCCCATTCCGATACCATCGCGGTCATGAGGCGCATGAAATGAACGTTACCCGAACCATCGTCCTGTTTGCATTTGGGTATATCGGGGCGGTTTCTTTGTGTCCGGCGGCCGAACAGGCCGACGCAAACAAACCGGCCGACACGGCGGCTCCGACGGTCCTGTTGGATCAGTCGACGACCGGCTTCCACGATGAATTTTCCGGGGCCATGCGGCGGACTGCTGAGTTGCATCGGCAAAACGATGAGATGGCCGCCGCAGCGGAATTGCGAAAAGCCGAAAAGTGGTTGGACCAAGCGTCCAAACAGGCGTCAGAGCCTGCCAAGGACGCGCTGAAAGCCGCGGCGGCCGAATTTTACGGTTTGGCCGCGGCCATTGAGAGCGGCGACTTGGTTGCGGCGGAAACGCTCTATCGGAGCATGGCCAAGGCAAATCAGGCTCTTGCGCAATGGCATTACTTCAAGGCCCGGCGCCTGCTCGGCGAACAAGACGAGCAGACTGCCGCCCAGCACCTGCAGGTTGCGGCGGACTACCTGCGAGATGCTGCCGAGTCCATACACTTCAGCTATCGGTCCGACACCGTTGATCTGCTCGATAACCTCGACAAAGATAAGAAGGTTGGCGCCGAGGAGACCGTCATCGTTCCAAGTCATCTTAAGGAGCGGATGGCAGCGCTTGAGAGCGCCATCCGCGAAATGGGCGATGCCCTAGGAAAATAGACGCACTGGGGATTAGCGCCCGAGGGGCCGGTTTCTTTTGAGAAGCGAAGGTATCGCGCTGATCGCCAAATCCGAGCGCCTGTAATACCCAAGAGAGGCCTGTTCCCTTGGACTTCTGCTCTGCGGAACGTTGTTGATGATCTTTTGGCGCTAGTGCGTCCACCGGCCCCGTCGGGGAATGTATACTCTTTCACTAGCTGTGATTCGCTACATCATCTGTGCTGTCTTTACCGTCGCGACCTTGTCCGCGCAGGAGGGCCACGGCTACACGACGGCTGACATCGAGCGCGGCGGCCAGCTCTTCCTCGCCAGCTGCGCCAATTGCCACGGTCCGGACGGCGACGCCATTCCCGATGTGGACTTGTCCAGCGGCCATTTCCGCCACGCCGTCTCAGACGACGAGTTGGTGAAGATAATCCAGAGCGGCATTCCCGGTACGGCGATGCCTCCCTCGAACTATCCCGAAAGGCAAGCAGCGACGATTGTCGCTTTCTTGCGCACGATGAACAAGGCGGGGGCCAACCGACTTCCCGACGGCGATGCCGCAAAAGGAAAGCTGATCGTCGAAGGTTCCGGACAATGCCTCAGATGCCATCGCGTCGAAGGCAAAGGCGGCTTCTTGGGTCCCGATCTAAGCGCCATGGGCAGCACCAGGCGGACAGAGCAATTAGAGCGAGCCTTGCTCGATCCGAGCGCCGATATCCGCACAGACAACCGCACGGTACGGTGGGTCAGCCACGATGGCAAAGAAGTGACGGCTCGGTTGCTCAACCAAGACACGTACCGTCTGCAGGCCATCGCCAACAGCGGTCAACTGATTTCCCAGGCGAAGAGCGATCTTCGCGAGTTCGAGATCATGGACAGCTCTCCGATGCCGAATTACGAGGCGCGGCTTTCCGTGCAGCAATTGGCCGACGTTGTTGCTTACTTGAAGACGCTGAAAGGGAACGTCCAATGAGATTCATCGGCGCACGAGTAAGAGTTCGGTTGTTGCTGTTGGCGCTGGCCTCGATCGCGGTCATCGACGCCCAGGTTTCTTTCGATCGGATTCTTCACGCAGACCAAGAGCCCGGCAACTGGCTGACCTATTCCGGCAGCTTGAACGGGCAGCGCTACAGCGTGCTCGATCAACTCAATCCCGACAACGTCAAAGACTTAGAGCTGAAGTGGGTACTGCAAACGCGTGCGCCGGCCGAGGCCAATTCGAAGTATGAGGCGACCTCCATCGTCGTGGATGGAATCCTCTACACGGTACAGGCCCCCAACGTCGTCGTCGCACTCGACGCCGCGACGGGAAGAATCTTCTGGACCTATGCCTACGAGCCCTCGCCCGAATCGCGTCCCTGCTGCGGACGCATCAATCGCGGGCTGGCCATTCTCGGCAACACGCTTTTCCTGGGCACTCTCGACGGCAACTTGTTGGCGCTCGATGCCCGAGACGGCCAGCCGCTTTGGAAGACCTCGCTCGGTCGTCCGGAAAGCGGTTACTCCGTTACCGTCGCGCCGCTGGTGGTCAAGAACAAAATCATTGCCGGTCCGGCCGGAGGCGAATACGGCATTCGCGGCTTTCTTTCGGCGTACGATCCCGAGACCGGCCAGGAACTGTGGCGCTTCAACACCGTGCCCGGACCCGGCGAAGCCGGCAGTGAAAGCTGGGAGAACGATGCTTGGAAAACAGGCGGCGGTTCCATTTGGACGACGGGCTCCTACGACCCGGACCTGAATCTGATCTATTGGGGCGTCGGCAATCCCGGCCCTGACTGGAACGGCGATCCGCGACCCGGCGACAACCTCTACACCAGCTCCGTCATCGCGCTCGACGCCGACACCGGCAAGTTGAAATGGCATTTCCAATTCACGCCTCACGACGAGTTCGATTTTGACGCGACGCAGATCCCTGTGCTGGCCGATATTCCGTGGAAAGGCGCGACCCGCAAAGTTCTGCTCACCGCAAACCGGAACGGTTTCTTCTACGTCTTGGACCGCGCGACCGGGGAATTCTTGCTCGGCAAACCTTTCGTCAAAGTGACCTGGGCCAACGGGTTAGACGCGAAGGGACGTCCCAACACCGTCCTCGGCCCGACGCCGGAAGGGACGTTGATCTCCCCGGAGAACCAGGGAGGCACCAACTGGTACAACCCGTCGTACAGTCCCAAGACCGGGCTGTTCTATGTGCCCACTTGGGCGGACACGAGCGCGATGTACTTCAAACGCGACGAGCCTTATCGGGAAGGAAGCTGGTACTCCGGCGGAGGGGCGACGCACGATATCCCCGCGGTCCGCTCCGGGCCCATCAACAGGCGGTCGCCCGAAACCGGGTATGGGGCGATTCAGGCAATTGAGCCCCAAACCGGCGACGTGAAATGGCAGTTCAAGATGAGCGACGTCACCGACAGTGGCGTCTTAACCACTGCTACCAACCTGGTCTTCGCCGGCGGACGTGAAGGCTATTTCTACGCCCTCGACGCCCGCACGGGCGACGTCTTGTGGAAGGCGATGATCGGCGGTCAAATATCGGCTGGCCCGGTCACCTACATGGTCGACGACAAGCAGTACGTCTCGATCCCCGCCGGCAACGCGCTTTTCACCTTCGCACTTCGCGAATAAAACCAAAGCTCTTGAGGTCGCCGGCTATACCTGCGACGTAATCTATCGGCTGTTTTGGGCTCCCGTCCTCTTCTCCCTTCAAGTTCTTCTCGGAACTTATCAAAAAAAGTTGTAACGCTTACCGCTCGGGTTGACTCTCTGAGCGGTGAGGGACGAAGGCGCTTCGCAGAGATTGCTCGCGAGGGGGTTGAGCGACTCTCCCAGCGCCGGAGGAGGAGTTGATCGATGGAAGACAACAAGCTCGGAGTTGGAGTCGGAGGCGTCGAAGGAATCTTCGCGAATGACGGCGAGGCGATCGACCACGTTCGGAGAATGGCGGCTACCGTCAAGTTAAGAGACGACGTCTCGGTCGGCACCCGCCGAGACTTTGCGGCGCTCTGGCGCGTCGCCGATGTCGCAACGTCTTATCTCCGCCGGATGGAGCGCGAGCGGACCTCGTAAGAGTTGGAGTAATCGAAGCTGAGGGTGAGTGATGACGTTGACGACTAGGAAGATCGAGCTCCCGGACCCGATGCGCTTCGACAAGCTCGTCAAGCTTCACGACGAAACCGCCGAAGACCGCGTCCAATTATGGCTCGCGAGGCAGCAGCAGCTTGGTGGAGACGACTGGCTGTGTCTATAACGACCGAGTGGTTCTCGACGCCACTCGGTTCCGTCGAGATCAGTTGCGACGACATCGGAGGACGCCACATAAGCGGACGGCGCGAAGCGCTTGAGCTCGCGATCGGCTACTACACCAACGCGCTCTGTCCTCAAGCACAGCAGGAGGTGAAGACGCACCACCGTAAGACGGTTGGTAGGCTTCTCGGAGATTGGAAGACGAAGCAGGGGCACGCGGGAGGAGATCATCGCCGCCGTTGCGACGAAGTCGTCCGCGCACTCGAAGCCGCGATCGTTGCGCTCTCCTCTTGAGGGGTCCGTTTCTTTTGAGAAGGAAAAGCATCGCCTTGACCGCCAAACCCGAGCGTTCTGTTGGTGTGGGTGGCGATCTGGTCTGCGCGAACAGCCCAAAAGAAGCTGCCCCCTGAGCCCCCTAACGGACTTTGGGTTCAGCAACGACAGAGCCGCAGCCGTGAGGCTGCGTCTAGACACGACCTGACGGTCGTGGCTCCGTAGCGCTGGTCCATGCGTATTGAGGTTGGGGCGAGGTTTGGCCCTGGGACGGACCTTGGGTTGATGATTGTCGAGTTCGTTCAGTAGAACCGCCGCCCGACGGATTTTCCTGCCGTAAAACAAGAAAACCCGCCGGAACGGCGGGCGGATTCCCTTCCAAGCGGGGAACCGGAGATGTCTTGGGGTCGACCCTAGTTTCTGTTTCGCTCTTACGCTGCGGCTCGTCTGGCTCTGACCGCGCGCCCGAGACCCTGTACCCCGTGCACGGGGGCTCCCGACCGTGCCTCGCCTAGCCGGGAATCTTCTAATTCCGTTGTAACATGCCGTGTCAAACGGTCCAGCCTGATTAGGTATTTCTGTAGGCCCAAAATGGCGAATTGAAAGGCTTGTCCTCGATGGCCTATTGCTTTCGAAAAGGGTATTGTCTTTTTCCCCAGATCCGGATTGCTTACCTCCCCTCGGTGCTCTCAGCGGCATTCTGATATAGCTGACCCTTGTTCGTCAGCCACCAGTTGTGCCAATAGGACAGGTAGCGCTGCTCATTCTGAACGAATGCGTCACGGGAGGGAACGCTATTCTCTAAAGTTTCGGCGTTGCTCATGGCGTGGCTTGTACGGTCGATTTTACTGCCCCGCTCGCGCAATTCCGGCTCGGAAGGGATGCGACCCGAATGCACAAAGTCAGAAAGGCCCCACGCCCCCAGTAATCGAAGTTCTGTCTGATCGCTGTCGAGCAGAGCGGCAAGGTATGGCAGAGCGGCCTGGACGTGAATCGCACGAAGAGCCATCGCAGCACATCGCCGAATGTATATCGGTTCTTGGACGGCGGTCAGCCTGCCGAGAACGGCTAGTCCTGCTGGGGAAGGGCTGCGATAGCTCGTACAAAGCGGGCTAGCGACGTCTACGCGGAACGACATTGGAAGGGCCGCCCACCCATCATCCAAGAGTTTAGGTAGGGCTTCGGGGTCGCTGTTTTTGAGTTGAATTGCGACGGCAAGCCCTTTGCCATAGGGGTAGGGCGAGGTCTCGAGGGCGTCGACGAGTTCGTCATGATCACCCAACTCAAGAGCTTCGGCAATCTGACCGAAATCGGAACCTGAAGAAGGTCCTCGTAATGCGAAGCCGAGAGCCGCTTCAGTGAGCACATCACCGGTAACCGGAATCCCAAGGGACTGGCCAGTGTCTTCAAGTTCGGTCGAAGAAAGTGCTGGGAAGCACAGCTCGTTGATGCCGTGGCCGTTTTGTATCCGCGGGTTGATTACCCATCCCTCGGGAGAACTACGAAGGAAACACAACTGAGGCTGTCGCTTTGAAGGCGCAGACTCAATCTCCATCGGCCCCGCCGCCGCCGCCGATACCTGAAGAGGACCCGTTCGTAAGAGTTGATCAGCACCCACCGGAACTCGCAGGACGACAGTCGACAAGTAGAATTCGTCGCCAACCTGAGTTGCATCTTCAAAGGTTAGGACCGCTACTGCCGCGGATTCCTTCATGAGTTGCGACAACGGCCTGCCTGCACTCATCGCTGAGCTCGAGGTGCTCGCGCTGATGAGGACGAGGATCATCAAGGCTGTCTTCGCGTATGGAATCGCAGTCCTCCTAGACTTCTTCGATGGTTTTGGCATCGTGCCTTGTTGCGATACTTCATATCACACTCTCCGGCCCAAAAGAAGCTGTCTCCTCAGCCCCCGCCCTTGGAGCCGCCTGCTACCCTCGAAGCAGAGAGGCCTGCTCGATGCGAGCAGGCCTGTTTTCGTTAGACCGACCGATGTCCGCCTCAACAGCCTCCGGGAATCACAACCCATTTGGTATCAGCACTTTATGAATACAACGCTGCGGACCGAAGCGGACATGGGCGGACATTCACGGCCAACGGCGTCCGTTTGCCTGTCATTGGCGGTCCTGCGCGGTATAGCAGCGGTCAGCCGCGGACCCCAATCCCGCTAGCCGCGGCGGACGGTGTCGCCGGCTAAGCCCCAAAAGTCTTCCACGTAGTAGGAAGACAGCACATTGCCGAACAGGAAACAGTTGTTCTTGCAGGCGGGCGTTTCGCCGTAGAGTTTCTTGCCGCGTTTGAAGCAGGCGGAGATGGAGCCGTCTTCGAGGATGTTGCCGGCGATCTTGCGCAGGACTTCGCAGGGGTAGAAGACGTCGCCGTTGGGATACACGCGCGGGAACATCGTCGGGTAGCACTTGAACTCTTCAAAGCGCAGCAGCGTTTCGAGCAATTTGGGCGTGCCGTTGATGCGCGCCGCGCCGGACTTGCGCATGTCGATCAGCTTGTCGACGAAGGCTTGGTAGCGGGCGTCTTTGAGGTAGGTGAAGTTCGGGTGCTTGCCGTTGTTCTGCGCCGATTGCACCGAGAACTGGAAACCGTGTTCGCGGCAGTAGTCGAGAATCTTCTCGGCTTCGTCGAGGTTCCACAACTTCGAGCACGCAACTGAGCGTGATCGCCCCGGGCGGAAGCTGGCTCTTGGCTAGCTGGAGGTTGTCGAGCACCTTGGGAATCTGCGCCGACTTCGACATCGGCTCCGAAGGATCGTGCGTGATGGCGTCGAGGCTGACGATCAGCCCGTTCAAGTGGTCGAAGATCGGTTGGCGCTTGTCGAGCAGCACGCCGTTGGTGACCATGACGACCGATCGGAACTTGCAGTCGCGCTTGGCGGCGCGTACGAGCTCTTCGATGTCCTTGCGCATCAGGCATTCGCCGCCGGTGATGAGCAAGGTGTCGACGTCTTTGCGGATGCGGCGGAAGATCTCGATGGTTTGCGCGGTGTCGAGCTCTTCGGAGAAGACTTCCGGGTTCTTCTGCGTGCAGTAAGTGCAGTCGAGGTTGCACTTGTGCGTGGCGTAGAAGATGGCCGAGTAGGGTGCTACCACGTTGGTGCGCAGGATCTTGCGGCGGTAGAGGTTGGTGAAGTACGCGCGGAAATTCTTCAGCACGAACGGATAGTGGGCGAGCATGCCCTCAATCAATCGATTGCGTTCGGAGGCCATTAGACGGCTTTTTGGAGGATCGCCGGCAGACCGCTCGAGAACGCGCCGCGGGTCATCACTTCATCGCAACCGGCTTCGCGGGCCTGGCGAATGTCGTCGGTCTTCTCGTGGTTGGCGAAGGCGACGATCGGGATGGAGGCGGTAGCAGGATCGGACTTGAGGCGCGAGATCGTGCCGATCGGATCGAGCTGCGCGGCGCCCAGATCGAGCAGAACGATCGCGGCGCCGCCTGCAGCTCGCCTGAGGAGGGCCTCGGCGGTTCCGGCCATCACGACCTCGAGGCCGAGGTGACGGGCGGTCTCCGTGATCTTCGACCCGAAGAACAGGTCGGGAACGCCAGCGACGGCGAATGCGGGGGAGTCGGGCATGTTGTTAAAGTGGAAAGTCTGCTCGAATCAACAGTTTCCCACTGTAGCGAAGCAGAACTCCCACATGGAAAACGGAAAGCACCTGGTCGAAATTGCGCACAGTCCGGATTCGGATGACGCCTTCATGTTTTATGCCCTGGCGAAGGGCTTTGTCAGCTCGGAGATTGTCGAATTCAAGCACATCTTGAGCGACATCCAGTCGCTGAACGTGGCGGCCCAGGAAGGGCGTTACGGGATGACGGCGATCTCCTACCACGCCTACCCCTACGTGGCCGACAAGTACATCTTGACGGCGGCGGGTTCCAGCGTCGGCGACGGCTACGGCCCAATCTTGATGGCCAAGGAAGCGCTGGACCCGAAGGCCCTGAAGGGCAAGAAGATCGGCATCCCCGGGCTGATGACGACCGCCTACTTGGCGATGCGTCTTTACGAGCCGGACTTTGAAGCGGTCGTCATGGACTTCGATCAGATTCTTCCCGCCGTCGAAAAAGGCGAAGTCGATGCCGGCGTGATCATCCACGAAGGACAAGTGACCTGGGAAAACTCGGGACTGCACAACATCGTCGATCTCGGCGCTTGGTGGAAGGAAGTCCACAATCTGCCGCTGCCGCTGGGCGCGAACTGCATTCTGCGCAATCTGCCCGAGGATGTGAAGAAGGAATCGCGGCGCTGCTTGAGCGAGAGCATCCAATACGCGCTCGATCATCGCGAGGCGGCGCTGGAGTACGCGTTGCAGTTTGGGCGCGGTCTTTCGAACGAAGACGCCGACGAATTCGTGGGCATGTACGTCAACCACCACACGACCGATATGGACCCGGAAGTGTTGAGATCCGCACAGCTTTTGCTCGATATGGGCTACGACGCGGGCATCGTCAAGAAAAAGGTGCAACTGGAATACGTATAATCGGGTCAAACCCAAGAGGTTTGGACCCCCATGAAACGTATCCCCCTTTACTTCGCACTTATCCTCGCGCTGCCGTTTGGCGGCATTCTGCTGGCCCAGTCGCCGGATCTCCAAAGCACGGACGCCAAGGTCCGCGAAAAGGCGGTCAAGCAGCTGGCCGACAGCGCCGGCGGCGGCGCACAGAAGTGCCAAGCCCTGGCCGGCCTGGTCCGCGACCCGGCCCCGGACGTTCGGGACGAGGTGCTCATTGCGCTGATCAAGGTGGGCGGGCAACAGTGTCTCGAACCGCTACGCGTCGCCACGCGTGACGCTAGCCCCGACATTCAGTCGATGGCTGTCGATGGGATCGTCAATTTCTATATTCCGGGATACGTGAAGTTCGGCTGGCTGAACTCGGTGAAATCGTTCGGCAGCAACGTCAAGAAGCGCTTCACGAACCCCGAACCGCTGATCATCCAGCCGAGCGTACAGCCCGCGGCGGCGGATATTGCGGCGATTGCGCCCTTGATCACCGGCGGCAGCAGCATGGATTCGCGCGCCAACGCGGCCCGCGCCGTAGGAATTCTGAGGGGTGCGGCTGCTGTGCCGCAGCTGAAGGAAGCCCTGCACTCCGACAACGACACGGTTGTGATCGAGGCACTGCGTTCGTTGGAAAAGATCGGCGACATGAGCGTGGGACCCGAAGTCGTGCCCTCCTTGGCTTCGCCGAACGATGACGTACGGGAAGCCGCTGCGCATGCGGCCGGACAGCTGCGGGTGAAAGAAGCGATTCGCGATCTTTCGCGGTTGGCCAAGGGCGACAAGGACAAGGACGTTCGCCGCGAGTCGCTGGTGGCTCTGGCGAAGATTCCCGACAACGGGGAAGAGCGGACGTTCTTGCTTTTCTTGCGGGACAAAGACGAGCAGATGCGAGCGGCTGCCGCCGAAGGCCTGGGTCGCGGCGGAGTGGCCGGCGATCTGGCGACGGTCAACGACGCCTTTGCGGCGGAGAAGAACGAGTCGGCGCGTCTATCGATGGCCTTCGCGGCTGTCAACCTTGGCGACCTGGACAAGATTCGCTACCTGGTCGACGGACTGGATTCTTCGTTCCATAAAGGCGAGGCCCGGGCATTCTTAATTGAGCTGGCCCGCCAGCCGAGGATCTTGGCCGAACTCTACACGCCGTTGACGAGCGGGACCAGGGATCAGAAGATCGAGCTGGCCACCGTCGTGGCGCGGTCGGGAGATCGCGACAGCGTTCCGCACCTGCAACGCCTGACCAATGATTCGGATCCGCGGGTCGCCGAAGCGGCAATCCGCGAGCTGAAGAACCTTCAAGCGCGGCTGTAATTACGGCAGCCGGTTGCGGCCGCGGTTGATTCGGGGAAGTCGGGGCAGGTCCTGGTCGGCGGCCGGGAACCTGCGAATCAGCTCATAGGCCGTGTACATGGTCACGGGGCCGGTAGGCGTCGTGCTGCCCGGCGGCGTAACGGCGTGGCGCGCGATGATCTCGCCCCCGAGGGCAAGCATTGCCGCCAAGTACACGGCGCACGATGACCCTTCCTGAATGGAAAATACAGGGGTCATAGCGCCATCGGCGAAGCTGGCTACCGCGTCGGACAGCGGCTCGCACGACAGCAGGGCCACCGACTCGCTCAACTGGATCGTCCACTCCAATCTTTCGGTGACGGACGGCTTCCTGCGCAGAAAGATATCTTCCGGCGGAGGCGACCGCCGCGAGATAGGCGTGGATGCGGCCAAAGCGTAGCCGTCGCGAGTCAAGTCGGTCAGAACGTCTGCGCAAGGGCGCCCTTCGTCCGGCGGCAGGCTATCTTCGGGCGGCAGATCGAGAGCCGCGACCGGGACGACTAGTTCGGAGCTTTGCACGCTGGACAGGACGACGACCGGCGGGGCGAATTGCTGTTGTTGGCAGACAACGAGGCCGAACTCGACAATGCGATCGGCCGCTGCGGTCGGGAAATTCGAAACCAACAACAAAACGCCGACGATAAGCCCGTGAAATCGCATGGAGTACTTCGACAGGCTAGGGGAGGAATAGAGGGAAGGTCAAGAACAAAAACTCGAACGGCTGTTCAAAGCATTACACGGCGGTTGCGGCGTAGCGGCGAATTTCTTCGAGAAAGGCTTGACGGGCAGAGCGGGTGGTCAGTTGATCTTCCTCGACGACCGGCAGGTTGGGCAGTTGGCGCATGAGTTCGGCGGCGAAGAGACCCGCTCCGTCGTTGCCGCCGCCAACGACGGCGACCGAGCCGACGCCGCAGCTGGGCGAGCGGGCCTTGAAGACGTAGCCCGAGATGTTCATTGCGGCCAATGCAGCCGCCCGGCGCTGGGCCCAGGCACGCATCGAGTCGGTGATGTCGCGGCGGGTGTCGTGGGTCATCAGCGTGAGCACGCCGTCCCGCAGCTCGATTTGGATGGTTTCTCTCGGCACGCCGAGTCCGAGTTCGACTTCCGGGCAGGTAGCGACCCATTCGACCTGACCGGTGAAGTCGTCGAGTAGTGCGGGTTGCTTGCGGTGTCCGCCGTCATAGCGGACGGGCTCTCCCAGCAGGCAGGAGGAAATGCCGATGCGGGGGAGTGGGGAGGCGGCGGGCATCGCTGCCGACAGATTATCGCGGATGAGGAATGCTTGGAGCTCCGACTCCCCTCGGCTCTTGACGGTTGTCAAACGCGACCGCCCACCATATCGTATGCTCTTGGGTGTCATTGACAAGATTCCGAAGAAACCCTTCGAAAACTCTTTCGCGCCAGATTTTCTTGAACCAGTAGCCGCTGGATTGCGAGCTAACCCATCCCTCGATAGTTGGAAGGTGAAGCAGGTGGTTAGCCTGGCGATAAGGCTAAAGGGAATGCAGGTACATCTCCGCAGCGCCCATTCCGTTCGGGATGCTTCCTATCTCTCGTGGGCGGCCCGCAATCTGTTTGAACTCCAAGTGTGGGCGCTGTATATTTCGCGAAGCGAGGAGAACGCGCAAGCGTTCGATCGAGACAGTCTAGTTGACACTATGGACATGTCCAGGGCGAGCCAGCGATACTTCGGCGCAATGGCCAGCGAACAAGGCGCCAACGAGAATCTGGAACTAGTTCAGCGATTAACCGGAGACTTGAAAACGGAGTATGCCGACTGGGGAGTGACGGAAGCGAGATCAGATATCTCCGGGTCGCCACCGTTGCGAAGGAGCTAGATATTGGCCCAGAGTTCAGCATCTTCATGACTGTGTGTTCGAAGTTTGTCCACTCGACGGGCTACTCCGTCATGTGTCCGCCCAAGGACGATCACTACTTCCAGATCGCGCAACCCATCTTCGTTGTTGCCGCGCACGCTACCGCTGCGGCGATGGAGGCGCTGAATACGCGGCTCAATCAGCTAGAGATGCCAGCATTCAAGTTGAGGTAGTTCTTTTGAATGATTTTTAGAACTGCTGTGATTGGGGTCACCACGGCAATCCCGGTATTCACGGATGGGATCTTGTCGGGTGTTTCGGGCGTCTGAACACCAGTTGACATGACGTTGCTGCCCTCATCAAAGTGCCCTCGAATTAGGCCGAGCAGGAAGAGAAAACCGTATTGTCGGTCGGACGGACTGAACCGATCAGATCCGAGAGCGGGAGGCCTTGGCTCCCGAGATGTAGCGGGTTTGCCCACACATACACAGGTGCACCGCTAAGCCCACCAATCGACTGCAATTCGACTAGGTAAGCATCATACTCCCCGTGCTTATCGCTTAGTGGCTCGGAGGGGATGGCCGAAAGGATCCCCTGTCGCGCGATGGGCAAGTTCCTGTGCCGTCCCGGCTGACGGGCAAAGAGCCCAACCGAAACGATCTCGCTTCCAATACCGATAACGTTCTCGCGCATCCGCGTTGCGGTTGCTGCAGTAGTGAGATATGATATCTTGCCTGAATTTACTCCGATCAACGCTCAACTCCAGGACGGCGACATCAATTGACAAGTTGTCGTCCATGCACTTCCAGGACGGTGCGAAGCTCCAACAAGTGCTCGGAGGCCACCATGTGTATTCATCCGAATAAACATATTATGTCTGCCGAACTGTTCGGGCGCATTCGTGTGCCTTGTACACGACATGTTTCGCAGATACCAAATATGTACGTGAAGATCCGCTTACAGGTCCGGGAAAGTAGCGAACAAAGAAACCGGTGCCGACTACGCGAAGCTCCCCATCGGCACCCTTGTAGCCGATGAAGCAGACTGAATCGAGCATGTAATCACCAATTCTCATCTCGACTTGAAGAAGCTCATGATAGCTCGTGTCATCGTTCCGAATTGCCCGAACAACCAATGAAGAGGCAGCGGAATGGGCATGGATTTTTTCAGATCACCGACCGAGGTTGACCGCTAGTCCCGATTGGAGCCGGTGCTAGTTGCCGAGGCCGCGTTCTAGGGGCATGGCTAGGGGGGGCTCGACTAGGAATTCTAGGCCGGACATTGACTCAAGCGCCTGGGTGATGGCGCGGCGGGGTGCGGGCTCGGTGGTGATGACGAAGGGCAGGTCTTGGCGGTCGAAGCTGGGTTCTTGCAAGACGGCGTCGATGCTGATGTCGGCGGCGGCGAGCAGGCGGGCGAGTTCGGCGATGATGCCGGGGCGGTCGCGTACGCGGAAGCGCAGGTAATAGCCGCGGACTTCTTCGTCGAGGGGCGTCGGCTTGCGCTCTTCGAGAGTCGTGAAGGCGAACGGAGAGGCGTGAATGGGGCTCTTCTTGGTGAGCTCTCGGGCTATGGAGATCAGATCGGAAACGACGGCGACGCCTGTCGGAGTGGGTCCGGCGCCGCGTCCGTAGTGGAACGTGTCGGCGCCGTGAGCGCCCGCGGCCCAGATAGCGTTGTAGGAGCCGGCGACGCTGGCCAGAATCGTCTGGCGCGGCAAAAGGGCGGGGCGCACGGAGAGGAATAGCCCTTGCGCGGAGTCTTCAGCGGAGGCGATCAGGCGCACGGTCTGGTTGAGGCGATTGGCGTAAAGGAAGTCGACGTCGCGGATGCGCCGGACGCCTTCGGTGTGGATCCAGTCAGGGCGGACCCGCACGCCCAGCGCGAGAGCGGCAAGCAGAGCCAGTTTGGCGCGCGCATCGAAACCGTCGATATCGGCGGAAGGGTCGGCTTCGGCATAGCCGAGCTGCTGCGCTTCGGCGAGGACGACGTCGAGCGATTCGCCGCGGCGCTCCATCTCGGTGAGGATGAAATTGCAAGTGCCGTTGAGGATGGCCAGGATCTTCTCGATGCGGTCGCCGGAAATCCCCTCGCGCAGTGCGGTCAGGATGGGGATGCCTCCGGCGACGCTGGCTTCCATGGCCAGACCGACGCCGGCGGAGGCGGCGGTTTGCCAGATTTCGGCGCCGCGTTGGGCCATCAGCTCTTTGTTGGCGGTGACCACGGATTTGCCCTTGGCAATGGCGGCCTCGATGATTTCATTCGCCACGCCCGTACCACCGACCAGTTCGGCGACGATGTGGATCTCGGGATTCTCAACAACTTCGCGCCAATCGGCGGTGCGAATCGCATCAGGAAAGCGATCGGCGGCGGCGGGAACGGAACTGGCGATGGAGCGCGAGCAGATCGCTTTGACGACCAGGGGGCAGCCGAGTTTGCGGGCGATGCGGGCGCCGTTATCGGCCAAAATTTCGAGCGTACCTCTCCCGACGTTGCCGAGTCCGACGATGCCAATGTTGATCGGGGAAGCCATAAGCTTCCCATGATAGCTAAGACTAGAAGGCCGCTAAGTGACTGGGATCAGGCCGTTTTTGGTCTGTTTCGACGCGTCGCGGCTGGCCGCCTTCGCCGGCTGGATTGGGTTCGTCGAAAGCCTGCTTGGGGCGGATGGCCTCATACGGTTTTGGCGTTGCCTCAGACGTGAAGCTGCGCCACATGGGCAGGGCGGCGGCATCGAACTGCGTCATGGGATTGAGGCCGAGGATCAGTTCGATGGTGCGCAGGACGGAGGGCGTGGAGTAGAAGGTCGAGTCCTGGACGCCGCGCTTGACGTAGGGGCTAGCGATGAAGGCGACAGACCGGTGCGAGTCGATATGATCGGCGCCGTCCTGGGCGTCATCTTCCATGACGAAGACGGCCGTTTGCGGCCACGAAGCGCTCGCGGAGACGCCTTCGATGAGGCGTCCGAGGGCGTAGTCGTGCTCGGCCATCATGGCGCGCGCGGTGGGATAACCGGGGGAGCGCCCGGCGGTGTGATCGTTGGGAAGGTAAACCGTCAGGAGCGAGGGCAGTTGGCCTGCTGTTTCGAGGCGTTTCCAATCGGCCAGGAACAGGTCGACGCGCTTGTTGTCGGGGACGGATAGGTCGAAGGCGGGGTAGTCGGTGGCGGAGAGCGGCCGCAAGCCCGTATCGATGGTGCTGGCGAATAGTCCGTAGTTGCGGACCGTCAGGCCAGCCGAGAGAGCGTTCGACCACAGATACCCGGCTGGGGGGAAGCTGGCCGTATCGCCGCCCTCGAAAGGGTTCCGGTTGAGGCGACGACCGAGCGCGGAGGGCCAGAGTTTCTCGACGAAGTCATTGGCCATTGCCGCGGTGGACCAATTTTGGCCATCCGCGCTGACGTCGCCGACCGCGTAGAAGTTGTCGAGCAGGACGAACTGTTCGGCGAGGCGGCGGTGATTGGGCACGACGTCGGGACCGAAGACGACGAGGCCGGCATCCCCGTTGGCGCGGGGGAGATTGCCGAGAACCTGGTCGAAGGTGCGGTTCTCTTTGAGTACGAGGACGACGTGCTTAATGGGAGAAGGATCACCGGGGCGGTTGGGAATCGGGTTGCCTGCCGGGATGCCCGCGTCTTCGAGGAGCGCGTCGTCGTAGAGGATGTTCTCGCCGGCGCGCTGCGTCAGCGCGCGCAATGTCGCGGGGTTCAGCGGCGGAAGCAGGCCCAGAGAGCCTTTCTGCATGGCGGCGACGTACTGCTGCTCGGAGCCGCGATCGGTGGGATTGGGGCCGCGGGGCGTCGGCATGGAGCCGCCGCCTTTGCCGGAGAGATAAACGATGCCGCCGTTTTGGCGCTCTTGGACGGCAGTGGGATACCAACCCGTTGGGGCGGCGCCGACGAGTTCGGTTCTGGCGGCGGAGACGTTGGCCTGGATGATCGCGTTGTTTCCGGAGGCGGCGATGTAGAGGCGCTGCGAATCAGGGCTGAGCGAGAGAGCGGTTGGGGCCGTGCCGGCCGGCGCCTGTGCGCCGGGGCCCAGGGGGATACGCTCCAGCAGGCGGACGCGATCGCCCGCGGTGAGCCCGTAGACCCAGACGTCATTGGTGTTGGCGCAGCCGACGAAAAGGCGCGCCGTGACAGGCAGACCCTCGTCTTCTTGCGTTTCGACGGCGCCTTCGAGCAGAACCATGTCGGTCGGTAGGCTGCCGCTGGGGACTTTTTCGAGCAAGCGGCCGTCGGGCAGCGAATAGAGGCCGATAGTCGACTCGCCCCAATGGCTGATCCACAGCGATTGGCCGCGCTGCCCCAGACGCAGGCGGTAAGGTCTGGGTCCAACCTGGAAGGTACGCACACGCAGGCCGCTGCTCAGGTTGATGACGGATACGGAGTCGTCGAATAGGTTGGCGGCGAACAGGAAGCGCTCGTCCGGCGACAGCAGAATGTCGCCGATGAAATCGCGATCCGATAGTGCGCCTTCGACGGCGGAGTATTCTGCGCTGAGCTCCAAGCGTCCGTCGGCGTACTTGAAGACCAGCACGGAACCTCGGGCGCCGCCTGATACGAAAAGGCGCTCGCCCTTGGCGTCGAGTTCGAGCCCCAGCCAGGCGCCGGGCGCGGGAACTTCGGCGATGACGGCGCCGGCATCGAGATCGACGATGCTGATCGTTGGGGGCAGGAAGCCGGAGTTGAGTACGAAGGCGTGCTTACCGTCCGGGTGCAGCGCGAGGGCCATTGGTAAGGTACTGAGATCGATTTGCTTCCCGGCGGGAGTGATCGGCCAGCCGTTGGGAAGGATGGCGGCGCCGTCGGGCCGGCGGCCTGCAAACGGCTGCGCAAGCAGACAGCAAGGGACGACCAGCAACAGCAAAAACCTTCCGAGAGCCATCGGGTTTAGTCTAGCGATGACCGGCTTGTTGCCGGGTGAGCGCCTCTCAAGATGGAATTGGCCGACAATAAGGACGCCCCGAGCCTCTACCACTCACCATGACCATGCTGATCTTCATCATCGTCTCTACGATGCTAATCTCCGCTACTTGCTCGCTGTTTGAGGCCACGCTCTATTCGACCCGAGTGGGCGCGCTGCAGGCGGCCGCAGCGGCGGGACGGCACAACAAGCCGGCGCGACTGTTCTTGAAGATGAAAGAGAACATCGGTTCGCCGACCTCGGCGATTCTGATCCTCAATACCGTAGCGAACACGGCGGGGGCCACTCTGGCCGGGATGGTGGCGGCCGAGGAGTTGGGACCGGCGGCGATGCCGATCGTATCGGTGAGCCTGACGCTGGGAATTCTGTTCCTGGCGGAGATTCTGCCGAAGACGATTGGCGCGACGCAGTGGCAGTCGCTGTGGCCTTACATCGTCTATCCCTTGCGGACGATGGAACAAGGGCTCAAGCCTCTGATCTTCATCACCCAGAAGTTTTCCAATATTTTCACGGGAGGGGCCGGGGCGCCTTCGGTCACCGAAGACGAGATCCAAGCCTCGATTCATTTGGGTGAAAAAGAAGGAGAGCTGAGCAGCAACGAGTTGCAGCTGATCAGCGCGGTCTTTCGTTTCGACGAAATGATCGTGCGGCAGATTATCGTTCCTCGGAGGGAGGTTGTCTTCCTGAAGAGCCATCAAACGATTGAAGAAGTATTTGACCTTGTAAGGCGTGGACGCCACACGCGTTATCCGGTTTGCGAGGATTCGCTCGACGACGTGGTTGGGCTGCTTCACATCAAGGACCTGATGTCGTCTTCGGTAGAGGAACAGAAGAACTGGATGGAGCTTGTGAGGCCTGTGCGCTCGGTGCCCGCCAATATGCCGGTTAGCCGCCTGCTGCGCCAGATGCAGCGAACACGTCAGCACATGGCCGTCGTGCTGGACGAGCATGGAACGTCGACGGGCATTGTGACGCTGGAGAACGTGTTGGAGCAGATCGTCGGGGCCGTCCAGGACGAGTTCGACATGGAAGCTCCCGAGTTTGAAACGCAGGGCCCCGATAGCTTTATCGTGGGCGGCTCGTTGTCGATCGAAAGGCTAAACAACAAACTGCGGCTGGATCTCTATGCGCCGGGAGTCGATACGCTTGCCGGTCTGTTGACCAGCCGCCTCGGCAGATTGGTGAAGGTCGGCGATGTGGTGGAGTTGCCCGGCGTGCGCGCGGAGGTCACCGAGGTACGGGACGACCATCCGGCGAAGGTGCATCTGACGCTCAATCGCGACCTGCACTGGACCACGGAGAACTTGGACTAAGACGCTGCGCTAGAGCAGACCTTTGATCTCTTGCACGATCGCGCGCGTCGCGGTGGATCGATTCAAGGTGTAAAAGTGTAGGCCCGCCACGCCCTGTGCGAGCAGGTCTTCGCATTGGCGAACGGCGTGGAGCATGCCTATCTGAGCCACGGCTTCGTTATCGTCTTCGACGCCTTCGATCTTGGCGAGCAGACCCGGAGGAATCGAGGCGCCGCAAACCTGGGTGAAGCGCTTAATGCTATTCACATTGCGGATGGGCATGATTCCGGGGATGATGGGCACGCTCACGCCGACGGCAACGGCGCGATCGCGAAAGCGGTAGAAGTCGTCGTTGCTGAAGAAGACGTTGGTGATGAGCAAGTCAACTCCGGCGTCGACTTTGCGCTTCAGGTTTTCCAGATCCGAATCGGCGCTGGCCGCTTCGGGATGCTTCTCGGGATAACAGGCGGCGGCGAGACAAAAAGGTCGACCGCTGCCGCGAATGAACTCGACCAATTCATTGGCGTAGCGGAATCCGCCCGGAGTGGGCTTGAACTCGGCTTCGCCTTTCGGCGGATCACCGCGCAGGGGCAGGACGTTCTCGATGCCTCCTTCGTCGAGAGTCGCCAGCACTTCGGCGATCTCTTCTCGCGTCGAACCGACGCAGGTCAGGTGGGCCATAGCCTCGATGCCGATCTCGTTCTTGATCCGCGTGACCAGATCAACGGTTTTGCTGCGTGTGGAGCCGCCGGCGCCATAGGTGACTGAGACGTAGTCCGGCTGAAGAGGCCGCAAGGCTTCGATGGCGGCAAATAGGTCCTCGAATCCTTGATCCGATTTGGGCGGAAAGAACTCGAAGGAGACGGTACGGCGGCCGCTGTTGAGAATGTCGATGATCTTCATCCGCGAAATCCCAGACTAGCACCTGCTATTGGAGACGCAATAGAGCTATCAACTTAGCGGACCTCAAAGCCGAAGCAGGCTTCAGGCGTCCTTTTGGCGCCATGCGCGAACCGAGTCGGCAATGCGGGCGATTCGCAGCAGTTCGGCGGCGGTTGATTCGCCGGGTCCTTCGTTCAATGAACCGTAGAAGTCGGCGATCAAGGCAGGGAGTCCTGGGTAGGCGGCTTCGCCGCGCACGGCACGGCCGAGCAGATTACTGCCGGCTCGAACGATCTGCCCGGCCGCTTCTTCGAAGGGGCGCACCGCCTTGTCGAGCCGGGAAACGCCGCCGCGGCGGATGGTCGAGTAGCCGTGATAGAAATCGATATCTGCGCGGCCGCGGCTGCCGTGCCACGCGAGCTTGAGGGCTCGCGGCCGGGCTCGCAGGCTGAGGAAGATGGACCAACGGGTCCCGGAGACATCCGCCGACAAGGCTAGCTCTTGATCGTCGAAGCGCTCGACGCGCCACTCCACACCGACCGGCTGTTCCCTCGCGAGGGCGCCAAAGACGGAAAGCGGGTGAGGCAGGATCTCCCAAAGAACCTGCTGCCGTTGCGCCGAATCGAGGCCGTCGCCGCCCGCCGTGGCGGCGCTGAACTCAACGCGAACCGCTTCTCCGAGCGACTCGCGCTGTTGGAGGAATTCGTGGAAACCGGACTGATAGGGGAGTTGCAGCGAGACCGCGAACCGTTTGTCCTGGCGGCGGGCTAAATTCAGCAGACTTTCGGTTTGCTCCGCGTTCTCCGCGGCCGGCTTTTCCACGAGGACGTGAACACCGGCTTCGAGAGCCTGGCAGCAGAGCTCGAAGTGTTGATTCGTCGGCGCGCAAATGTGCACGACATCGACATCGCCCTGACTGAAACAGTCGGCTAGGTTCGACAGGGGCGCGGCACCAGGGAACTTGCGCGCCAGCTCTTTGGCACGGAGACGATCTGAGTCCACTACCCAAGCGACGCGAGCGCAATGCGAGGCGTAGCGAGCGTGCCACTGGCCCATCAAGCCGGCGCCGATGATAGCCGCTTGAAGGGAGTGGTCTAAGGGCATCGTACGCAAACTTCCAAGCAGCAGCCCTTATTGCCTCACAGGACGATTCATGCCCGCAAGACCGCCGTTCAGTCCGGCCTAAAGAAAGGGCCTGCCGCGCCGATGAGCACTTCGAGGCAAGCTCGCTCACGCCTCCACCAATGGACCATCAGAGAGAAATCATTGAAGAGTTTCTTGTCGAGAGCCATGAAAGCCTAGCGCAACTGGATCAAGATTTCGTGGCGCTTGAGGAACGGCCGGATGATCGGGAGCTGCTTTCGAGCATCTTCCGGGCGATTCACACCATCAAAGGCGTCAGTGGCTTCCTGGGCTTCTCCACGCTCGGCGCGGTCACTCATCGCGCGGAGAACATTCTCAGCCAGCTGCGAGAAGGCGATCGCAAACTCACTCACGAGCTGACCGATCTGCTGCTGGAGGCCTTTGACTCGGTCAAGAAGATATTGGCCCAGATTGAGAGCACCAGCGAAGAAGGTGCCGACGACTTCAGGGAACTTGTCGAGCGGTTGGAGAAGGCCAGCAACATCAACGCTGCTGAAGAAGAGGATGAGGAGCCTATCGCGGCGGCCCCGCGGCAGGGCCCGGCGCCCCGGCAGGCGCCTCAAGTCGCGCCTAGCGCTTCAGCAGAAGCTCGGCCCGAAGCGCATCTGGCGCGCTCATCCGTGGCTGACTCGAATATTCGCGTCAGCGTCGAAGCGCTCGATGACTTGATGAATCTCGTCGGCGAGTTGGTGCTGGCGCGCAACCAGATTCTGCAATCCACCACGACGCAAGAAGACGCCGCGCTAATTGCAACTTCCCAGCGTCTCAACCTAATCACCACAGAGCTGCAAGCGAAGGTCATGAAGACTCGCATGCAGCCGATTTGCGTGGTTTGGAACAAGTTTCCGCGAGTCGTCCGCGATCTGGGCCAAGCGTTCGGCAAGCAGATCGAATTGGTGATGGAAGGAGCGGGAACCGAACTCGACAAGACGGTTATCGAAGCGATCAAGGATCCGCTGACTCATATTGTTCGCAACTCTTGCGATCACGGCATCGAGTCGACCGAGAAGCGCCTCGCCGCCGGCAAGCCCGCCAAGGGCCGCTTGTTGCTCAGCGCCTACCACGAGGGCGGTCAAGTCAACATCGAGATCTCCGACGACGGCGGAGGAATCGATGCCGCTCGCGTCAAAGAGAAGGCCCTCGCCAAGGGTTTGATAACGCCCGAACGCGTCGAGAGGATGAGCGAGGCGGAACTGGTCAATCTGGTCTTCTTGCCGGGCTTCTCGACGGCTGAGACGGTCACCAGCGTGTCGGGCCGCGGCGTCGGCATGGACGTCGTGCGCACCAACATCGAGAAGATCGGCGGCTCGATCGACCTGCAGAGCGTCAAAGGCCAAGGCGCCACGCTCAGGATCAGGATTCCGCTGACCCTGGCGATTATTCCCGCCTTAGTCGTTACCTGTGCCAGCGAGCGATTCGCTATCCCGCAGGTGAACCTGCTGGAGTTGGTCCGAGTCGAACACGGGCAGGGCCGCCAGCAGATCGAATCCATCTATGGAGCGCCGGTTTATCGGCTTCGGGGCAAGCTGCTGCCGCTCATCTACTTGCACGATGCGTTAAGGCTACAGGCTACCGAGCACGGCAAGGATGAGCCGATCAACATTGTCGTGCTGCAAGCGGACGAACGGACCTTTGGTCTGGTCGTAGACGACGTCCTCGATACGGCGGAAATCGTCGTCAAGCCGCTGAGCAAACTGCTGAACGGACTCAGTTGCTATGCCGGCGCGACCGTGATGAGCGATGGCCGCGTGGCTTTGATCCTGGACGTCATGGGCTTGGCGCACGTGGGCAAGGTATTGGGCGATGGCCGCAGTTCGACACAGGCGACATCGGATCCTCGATTGGAAGGCGAAGCGGATCGACAGAAAGTGTTGCTGTTCCGTTGCGGCGGGGGCCATCGTTTGGCGGTTCCCCTGGCGTTGGTCGATCGACTCGAGGAATTCCCCAGAGAGCGCATCGAGTCGGTTGGTTCACGGACGGTTGTGCAATACCGCGGACAGATCTTGCCGCTAATTCAATTGGCAGACCACGTCGACAGTGTGGGCGACTATCCCTCGGCGACGGGCGACAAGGTCCAAGTCATCGTCTTCAGCGAGGGAGCGACGCGCTTTGGAGTATTGGTCGAAGAGATAGTCGACATCATCGAGGAAGCCATCTCGATTCGGGCTCGCAGCGATTCAGCCGGCTTGCTTGGCTCAGTGGTGCTCGGCGGCCAGGTCACGGACTTTATCGACGTGCGACTCATCATCAGCCGGGTCAAGGGGGAGGCGGTCAGTCACAGTTCCGCAGAAGGATCCCCAACACGAGTGCTGGTCGTCGACGCGTCGCCTTTTGCCCGAGGGCTGTTACGTGGAGACCTGGAGATGGCCGGACATCGGGTCGTCGAAGCGATCGACGCCAGAGACGCCCTGGAGCGACTGGGCCGCAACCAGATCGACATCGTCGTCAGCAACCTCGATCTTCCCGACTCCGGCTCTTACGAGTTGCTGAAGAGGTTGCGCCAGACACCTGAATTCATGCGCATTCCGGTATTGGGGCTGAGCGACGACGGCATCCCGGCGGACCTGCTCTCCCAACAGGACCCGGCGTTTGACGAATTGCTCAGCAAGAGAGATCGCGACGCGGTACTCGACTCGGTCGCGCGCCTCGCGCGTTCGTTTTCTGAAGCCGCTGCATTGGTGGAGGTCTAGGCATGGCCGCGACCGAGCAACGAGCGACCAGCCGGCAATACGTAACCTTCATCGTGGACGACCTATTCTTCGGGGTCGACGTCCTTCGCGTACAGGAGGTGCTGCGATACCAGGAAATGACGGCGGTACCCCGATCGGACGGCATGATCGAAGGCCTCATCAATCTGCGTGGACAAATCGTCACGGCGCTGGACATGCGGCGGAGGCTCAACCTGGCGCCACGAGCGAGCGGCGAGACGCCGATGAATGTGGTGTTGCGCAGTGACGGCGACGCCGTGAGCCTTTTAGTTGACGATATCGGCGACGTCATTGAAGTGGACCCAGGAGGTTTCGAACCGCCGCCGGCGACGCTGGAACCAGCCGCCCGGGACATGCTGAAGGGGGTCTTTAAGCTCGAAGACCGACTGTTGTTGGTCTTGGCTTGGGACCAGGTTCTCGAAGTATGACGAAGGAGTTAGAGTTGCCTCCTGCTAAACGAAAAATGCCTGTCCGAAAGAAAAGTTCTCTCTACGACCGAATCGGTGGCGACGCGGCTTTGGCGGCGGCGATCGACATCTTCTATGGCCGCGTGTTGCGAGATCGCGTACTGAAGCCGTTTTTCGCGGCGGCGGACATCAATCGGCTCAAGGCGGAGCGGCACGCCTTGCTCAGGAGGGCGCTCGACTCACCGAAGCGCCGCGAGACGACCGGCACAAGCGATCCATCAGGAGCGTTGGGCGTTGAGGTCAAGCACGTGGAGAGGGCTGCGAAACATTTCAAAGCAGCGCTGCAGGCGATCGGCTTGTCCGAGCCGTTGACAGGGCAGATCGTTCAACAGGTCGCCTCGCTGGGACCGATGATTGTCGGTAAGGCCAAGCAGAAGGAATGGGGCGGAAGCCTGAAGCAGCTGGCCTGTGGACTGGAAGGAGAACAAGAGAAAGCCATGGCAAACACGGATCGCGTTTCACGCTTTGCGGAGAGAAAAATGGGCGATGCGGCAGAGTATCGCCAGCAACTCGCTGCCCTGGGCAAGTCGCAAGCGGTCATTGAGTTCGAATTGGACGGAACAATCATCACGGCCAACGAGAACTTCCTGAAGACGATGGGCTACTTGCTGGACGAGCTTCGCGGTAAACACCACCGCATTTTCGTGGGAGCCTCGTACGCCGGCAGCGCCGACTACCGCGCGTTCTGGGATGCGTTGGGCCGCGGCGAATACCAAGCCGGCGAGTTCAAACGTCTCGCCAAAGGGGGCAAAGAGATTTGGCTGCAAGCCTCCTACAACCCGATTATCGGCGTTGACGGGAAGCCCTTCAAGGTCGTCAAGTTTGCGACCGACATCAGCGCCCAAAAAGACCTGCTTCGCCAGTTCTCGCACTCCGCTCAGCAGCTGGCATCCTCTTCGGAAGAGTTGACGACCGTTAGCCAGCAGATGGCCAGCAACGCGGAGGAGACCGCGACCCAAGCCGGCGTCGTCTCCGCCGCCAGCGAACAAGTGACTGAAAACGTGCAGACTGTGGCGGCGAGTTCAGAAGAGATGACCTCGTCGATCACCGAGATTGCTCGCAGTTCGTCGGAAGCCGCCAAGATCGCTAAGCAGGCGGTCGACGTCGCGGGGTCGGCGAACTCAAAGATCAAGGAGCTTGGCGACTCGAGCGTTGAGATCGGCAAGGTCATCAAAGTCATTACTTCCATCGCTCAGCAAACGAACTTGCTGGCGTTGAACGCTACGATCGAAGCCGCTCGAGCGGGCGAAGCCGGCAAGGGTTTTGCGGTTGTCGCTAATGAGGTCAAGGAACTGGCCAAACAAACGGCGCAGGCTACGGAAGATATTTCTCAGAAGATCGAAGCGATCCAGACCGGCAGCCAAGGAGCGGTTGCCGCAATTGGCGAGGTGGGAACGATCATCAACCAGATCAATGACATCTCGAACACGATCGCCTCGTCTGTCGAAGAGCAGACGGCGACAACGAACGAGATCAGCCGCAACGTGAGCCAAGCGGCGCGAGGCTCAGCGGAGATCGGCGAGAACATTTGCGGCGTCGCCCAAGCGGCCGCCGACACGACCCAAGGCGCCAACGACACGCTTGAAGCCTCCAAGAACTTGGCGGAAATGGCGGCTCAGCTACAAAGGCTCGTCGAGCAATTCGAAATGTAGTGATCCGAACGGAGACCGTAAATGCCTGCATAAGGTGATTGGAGAGGCGGATTCGACGATACGTGCGATCTATTCGCCTGTCTGTTCCTCGGAGCCTTGGCAGTGATCGTTCGCAGGGATGAGAGGAAGCCATGCACAAGGCGCTGATTATTGACGATTCCAAAGCCATTCGACGGATACTCGGGTCGGCTGTGAGAGAGCTCGGATTCGAGGTGTCGGAGGCGGAGAATGGCCGGGAAGCGCTTGAAACGCTGATCGGCATGCAGCCGCCCGCCGAGATCGTTCTAGTGGATTGGAACATGCCGGAGATGAACGGTTTGGAGTTCGTTAACCATGTGCGTGCCGACGGCCTCTGGAACGAAGTGAAGCTGATGATGGTCACCTCGGTGACCGAAGCGGACCAAATGGTCAAGGCGTTAAATGCCGGAGCGGATGAGTACATCATGAAGCCCTTTACGAAAGAGGTACTTCACGACAAGCTGCGCCTACTCGGCATCGTCGAGTAGGACGAAACAGATGCTGACCCAAACCAGTTCCATTGGCGAGCACCTGGCAG
This sequence comes from uncultured Acidobacteriota bacterium, assembly GCA_963805925.1. Lineage (GTDB taxonomy): Bacteria > Acidobacteriota > Terriglobia > Bryobacterales > UBA6623 > CAMPKL01. The sequence continues at coordinate 1,621,773 of CAWDWB010000003.1, read as the reverse complement.
CCAAGAAGCCGATACGAGTTCTCATCGTCGACGATTCAGCCGTTGTGCGACGGCTGTTAGAAGAGCTGCTTAGCGACGAGCCCGGCGTGGAAGTGGTCGGCACAGCGCCAAATGGGGAAATCGCCCTACAAAGGATCGAGCGACTCCAACCCGACGTCATAACCCTGGATATAGAGATGCCGGTAATGGACGGCATACAGACGTTGAGGGCCTTGCGGGACCGTGGTTCCACGATCCGCGTGGTCATGTTCTCGACGCTCACGGCACGCGGCGGCCACGCCACGTTGGAGGCGTTGAGCCTGGGCGCCGACGACTACTTAACCAAACCGTCCCGTATATCGGCAGCAGACGCAACGCTCGACGAGATGCGGCAAGAGCTAACCGCGAAGATCTTGCAGTTCTTCATCAAACGTCCCGCCGTCGTTAGCGCTCAGGCCACGCAGGCACTGCGACCGGCGATCCAGCGGTGGGCGGGGAAGGTCGACGTCGTTGCGATCGGGGTCTCCACGGGCGGTCCCACAGCGCTCACCCACATACTCTCTGCTCTACCGGAGGACTTTCCCTGTCCTATTGTCATCACCCAGCACATGCCGCCGATGTTCACCCGGTTGTTGGCGGAGCGGTTGGCTTCCAAGAGCAGGATTCGAGTTGAGGAAGCAGGCGAGGGAAGCAGGCTGGAGCCTGGCCTGGCCCTCATCGCGCCCGGAGGTCACCACATGACATTGCGATCGGAGGGCGGAGCGGTATTCGTCGTCCTAGATGATGGCCCGCCCGAGAGTTCCTGCCGGCCCGCCGTGGATGTCATGTTTCGATCTGTTGAGAAGATCTACGGTCGAAACACGCTGGTGGTGATGTTGACCGGTATGGGTCGCGACGGGTTCAGCGGTACGCGAGAGCTGAAGACCGCCGGGGCCTGTGTCCTGGCGCAAGATCGGGCGACGAGCGTCGTTTGGGGAATGCCGGGATACGTGGTGGGAGCCGGACTTGCTGACGTCGTGGCCGGAATCGAAGAAATTGGTCCCGCCATGACGGCAATGGCCAGGGGGAACGGGTGATGAGCGCCACGGAGCGGGCGGCTCCGATCCAGAAAGTCTCCACCGAGATATCCCCTGAGAATCTGGAGTTCCTGTGCAGAACTATCTATGAGAACGCCGGCATCGTGCTTGACGAGAGCAAGACGTACCTCATCGAGTCACGACTCAGTCCCGTGGCGCGGGGCGAGGGATTGGAAACGCTTGACAGCCTCTGCAAGCTTCTAAGGGCGGTATCAGCGAAGGCGCTGCGCACCAAGGTCGTCGAGGCTATGACGACGAACGAGACGCTTTTTTTTCGTGATCTCCGACCGTTTGAAGCGGTCCGCGATCACATTTTCCCCGAGCTCACGGCGTGCTCCCCTAAGGGGACATTGCGTGTCTGGTCTGCAGCGTCATCGTCCGGACAGGAGGCTTATAGCCTGGCCATTCTCTGGAAGGAAATGAACCTTCCTGGATGGGACCTCAAGATTGTCGGCACGGATATTTCGGATGAGATGTTGGACAGGTGCCGACAGGGCCGGTATCGACAGCTCGAAGTGAACCGGGGTCTGCCCGCCCGGTATCTGGTGAAATATTTTGACCCGGTCCAAAGCGATTGGGTCATCAAGCCGGAACTGCGCCAGATGATGGAGTGGAAACAGCTCAATCTGATGGACGACATGAGCGGGTTGGGCGCCTTCGACCTCGTCTTTTGCCGCAATGTGCTCATCTATTTCGACCAGGAAACCAAAACGAGCATCCTACGCCGGATTCGCGAGCGTCTCCGAGAGGGGGGCTATCTGTTTCTCGGTTTGAGCGAGACAACCTTGAACTTGGATCCCGTATACGAGCGCAGCAGTATCGGATCTGCGATTGCCTACCGGAACCCGGACAACAAGCGTTAGCAGCGACACAGTCGATGGACGACAGCGTTGATCTCCAGCTCCAAGTTGGGCCTGCGGAACGAGCCGTCCAACAACTGTCCCAATCCATACTCGACTTGGAGTTGCTCCAACCAGCGTGGACCAGTGGGGATGCTTGGGCCGATCCTTCGGATCATTCACCTTTTAGGCGGTTGGGATGGATTGATATTGACCGGCTTTGAGCCATCGTTGGCCGACATTGTGGCATCGCACATGATGGCGCAGCCCGGCGCCCCCAGTGAGCGAGGAGGAGCCACCAGACGCCGTGGGCGAAGTCACCAATGTTCTGGCAGGCAATCTCAAGTGCCGGACTCCGGCTGGACGCAGATGTCGATCCCGGAAAGCGCAACTGGAGTCTTCGCCCATCAGAACTCTGTATTTCACTTCGGCACACGACGCCGATCGGTTTCAGGACCGAGAGTCTTCGGCGGATTTGCAGGCCAACTAGCGTCGTAATCCAGGCCAAAGCTTCCCGGAGATTGGGACATGCCTCGCCGATCGCGAACCAAAGCCGCATCGCAACGGTTACTCGACCGTTTGTAACGCTCTCGAACAAGTGCGGTGACTACTCTTACGAAGGTCTCCGCCAGTTACGATTCCCGAGCGGCGTGTGTTCCGGAAGACTATAGCGCGAGACAAGAGCCGGTCCGGCTAAGTAACATGACGGTTAGTTCTTCGAGAAAGGCCGTGATGACTCGACGCAATTTTTATGAATGGTCCGTTTTCGTCCTAGGCGGCATCGTCCAAGCCGCGCTGGCTCTCCCCGCTCTCGCCTATCTACTGGTCCCCAGTCGGAAGAAGACGAGCGGCGGCTGGACTGACGCGGGAAGTATCGCCGCGTTGCCCGCAGATCAGCCGATTCAACTAGACGTTCAACGGGAACGCCAGGATGCGTGGAAGTCTACGGTAGAAAAGCTGACTGTTTGGGCGGTCAAGAAGAACGAGTCCGAGGTCGTTGTGTACTCTCCCCAATGCACTCACCTCGGCTGCGGCTATCACTGGGTGGCCCAAGAACAGCACTTCGTCTGCCCCTGTCACGACACGGTGTTCGGCATAGACGGCGCCGTGATCAGCGGGGTTGCTCCGCGCCCGCTGGACAGATTCCAGACAAAGATCGAAGGCGACCGATTGTGGATGGGCCCGTTGGGTCCCGAAGGGGAAGGGTAAGGCGTGCTGCAGACGGTGTTGAATTGGCTCGATGACCGCACCGGAGTCGTCACAGGCGTCAAAGGATTTCTGGATGAAGAGATTCCAGCCTCAAGCGGTTGGCATCAAGTCTTTGGCAGCGTTGCTCTTTTCATCCTGCTGACGCAGTTCGCGACCGGCGTCCTGATGGCGCTGAACTTTGCGCCACAGCCCGGCGTCTCGTACCTCAGTCTTCAATACATCGTGAACGAAATACCCGGGGGGCGGCTCATCCGAGGCTTGCATCACTGGGGAGCGAGCATGATGGTCGTCATCGTCGTCCTGCACATGATTCAAGTCGCTATTTGGGGAGCGTACAAGAAACCCCGTGAAGCGACTTGGCTGGTCGGAATCCTCTTACTTCTGCTCACATTGGCCTTTGGCCTGACCGGTTATCTGTTGCCTTGGGATAATCGGGCCTATTGGGCGACGGTCGTGACCGTTCACATCGCCGGTTTGCCGCCGGGCGGCGCGCTGGTGCAATCGTTGATGGGCAGCCCGGATGGACAGGTCGGCATCGGAGCATTCCAGCGCTTCTTCACCATGCACGTCATGGTGCTTCCCGCCATCACGTTGGCGTTGGCCATCTTCCACGTATTCTTGGTCCGGCGGCACGGAGTGGCGCCCCAGCCTGGAGACGAAGCTCAACCCAAGAAGCAGTTCTACCCGGAACAGATTTATAAGGACACGGTCGCGGTCTTTGTGACGTTTACGGTGCTCTTCGGGCTTGCCGTACTGGCCGACATACCGATGGAGAAAGTTGCCGATCCGCAGGACCTCTCCTATGTCCCACGGCCGGAATGGTACTTTTTGTTTCTGTTTGAGACGTTGAAGTTTTTTAAGGGCTCGTGGGAGGTGGTCGGCGCTGTGGTGCTGCCTACGCTCGCGGTGATCGGCTTGGCGCTTGTACCTTTCTTCGATCGGGGCCAGGTGAAGCGAGCCAGCCAACGATTCTTGGCGATAGGAACCGTTCTTGCCCTGGCGACGATTTGGAGCGGTTTGACCGTTACAGCGATCATGACCACGCCGCACAATGACGCCGCTAATGACACGGCCGTCGCGGATGGCCAAGCCGACTGGAGCGCCTTACCGCCGACGGCGCTGGCCGGACTCTACGAGTTTCGTCAGCTCGACTGCGCCCAGTGCCACAACATAGCGAGTGGAGATCCCAAGGTGGGCCCAGAGCTCTCGACGGGGATGAATCGGCAGGCCGAAGACTGGATGGCGCAACATTTCCAGGATCCGTCCGCATCCGGGCAAGAACGAGGACTCTCGCAGCCCCAGGTCCAGAATCTGACCGCTCTGGTGACCAGCTTGACTCCCGCAAACGGATCCGCGGTCGCCAACGCTCCTGAATCGCCTGTCTATGGGGCGCACGTGTATGCCTCTCAGCAATGCACCTTCTGTCACCTGGTGAACGGTGAGGGCCAGACAGTAGGTCCAGCATTGAACGGCGTCGGGCAACGGCGAGACGGCGCGTGGCTGACCGGACACTTTCGTGATCCGGGGGCGTTCGTAGAGGGTTCGACGATGCCCCCCTATGCTCTAGCAGACCCCGACATGGAGGCGCTTGTCGCCTACATGCTGGCGCTCAGGAACTAATGGAGCCGGAAGGCAAATAGGGTTCTTTCGCTAGGTCTCGTTGATCCGATATCAGATGGGCGTCGTCGATGCGCTCTTCTGGAGAGCAATTGAAACCGGCCGGCGTGTATTCTGCGCTGGCGGTCAAAGTCGCGATCCGCCGCGGCCTGCAGTAAGTGCAGCGCTTTCCAAAGTTGTTGTGACAAGCTATGGTGAAGATCGACCGACCAGGAGAATCACATCATGCTGCGTATTGCTCTGTTCTTATTCGTTTTCACGGCTGTAGCCGCCCAGGCCGCTAACGATGCGGTCGACCGCTGCAATCGGGCCGCCGAGGTGCTCAACGAGATCATGGCGATTGGGGACAAGTCGATACCGCAAGATTTGCTGTCTCGAGCCAACTGCGTGGCCGTCGTGCCCAACCTCATCAAGGGAGCGTTCATCGTAGGGGGTAAACGGGGCGTCGGGGTGATCGCCTGTCGGGGCCCGGAAGGAAAGGGTTGGACTGGCCCGTCCACGGTGAAAATCGAAGGCGGCAGCTTTGGCCTGCAAATCGGAGGCAGCTCTACGGACATTGTTTTGTTGGTCATGAACGCGAAGGGCAAGGAAAAGCTGCTGTCGAGTAAGTTCACCCTGGGCGGCGACGCCTCGGTGGCCGCCGGACCGGTTGGCCGCACCGCAAACGCGGAGACCGATCTACAAATGCGGGCTGAGATTCTGTCCTACTCCCGGGCCCGCGGCGTTTTCGCCGGCATCTCTCTGCAAGGGTCGACATTGAGAGGCGACGAGGGAGCGGATCGCGACATCTACGGCCATAGCGTTTCTCGTAGCGACATCTTGAACGGAGCAGTCCAGCAGCCGCAGAGTTGCTCGGCGTTCGGACAAACCCTCTCGAAGTACTCTTCCGAGGAACATCGCTAACGCCAAGGCGGCGAGCTGCATAACTGAAACAAAACTGCCCGGCTACGATTTAGTCCAATAAATATGTCCTATTACCGTTGAAATAGGACGCGTATTATCGGACAATCGAGCGTCTCGTAGTCCTCGCTTGAACGGACACTGAGATTCGATGAGCGGCGGTCAGGCCGTTCGACAGGGCGCTGTCCGCTGTCCTTCCGCGCGGAGCGTAACTCCGTACTTTCCTAATTCTCAATTACGCGTTTTTGCGCGGCTGTGGGTCCAGAAAATGGGACCCGCCCCGCGTGAGCGCCGCCTAAAAACAGCTTGGCCGTCGAATCAGCTCAGTGGTTTGCACTTCACGTCAAGACGCGGTACGAACAGGCCGTCGCCGCGAGTCTGCACGAGAAGGGCATCGAGTCTCTCGTTCCCGTTTTGAAAGAGCGGCGGCGTTGGTCCGACCGCTTGAAGACAGTGCAATCGCCGATATTCCCCGGCTACGTATTCTGCCGGCTTGAGCGGAGCCGCAGATTGGCCGCGGTGAAGACGCCAGGCGTCATTCGCTTAGTCGGCTTCGGCGGGCGGGCCTGTCCATTGGAGGCGAATGAGATAGAGAGTCTGCTCGCGCTTGCGGCGACGCCGGTCCTGGCGCAACCATGCGGCTACCTTCCGATCGGGCAACGGGTGCGCTTGGTCGACGGTCCGTTGGCCGGACTAATGGGCGTGTTGGCTAGATCGGACAAGGCGAACCGCCTGATCGTTTCGATCGATATTTTGCAACGCTCCATCGCGGTAGATGTGGGCGACGCCCGCGTCCAAACCGTGGCGCCGTTGGCGATAGGAGCGCGATGCCGATGAGGTTGCCCTTGGCGATCCTACTCGTCGCGACCGCTCTGGTTGCGCAGACGAGCGTCGAGCCCATTCCGTTGGCGCCCTTTGATGAGGTTGCCATCCAGGCGCTCGGGGCGCCTGAGATTGATTCGCAGCACTTCCAGATTGACGAACGCGGCTCCCTGCGGTTGCCCTTGGCCGGCGACATCGAAGCCGCGGGCCTGAGCCCGCGCGAGTTGGAAGGGCGAATCGAGGCTGGACTAGCCCGCTATGTTAGAAACCCGCATGCGCTCGTTACGGTGGTGCGCTACGCAGAACGTCCCGTGGCGGTCATCGGTTCGGTCGCGCGTCCTGGGGTGATCCAGGTCAACCGGCCGATCACGCTGCTTGAAGCGCTCTCCTCGGTCGGCGGCTTGACGGCTGGCGCAGGCCCTTCGGTCACCTTGACTCGCAGCGCAGCATGGGGACCGCCTTCGACGGAAGGCGCGTCGAGGAATGAGGAAGGAAACTACGTCATGAGGATCCCTGTCGCCTCGCTGCTGGACGGCGAAGATTCACGGTCCAATATCCCGATCCAGCCAAACGACGTCATCGTCGTCTCTCGCGCGAATCAGGTTTACGTCCTCGGCTCGGTTCGTCGGCCGGGAGTTTTCTCGGCGAGCGAGCGGGAAGGCCTCAGCGTCCTCCAGGCGATTGCCTTGGCCGGCGGCCTGGCGCACCATTCCGCGCCGAAGCGATCGCGCATCTTGAGCCACAACCTGGATGGGCCTTGGCTGGACGAGGTGGTCGACCTGAAGGCGATGATGGCCGGCCGGACGCCGGATCGCCAACTCGGCAGCGACCAGATTCTGTACATCCCCTCAAGCGGAGCTAAAGCCACGGCTTCTCAAATCGGGCGAGCGGCTTTGACCTTCGGCACGGGCGCCGCGATCTGGTCGACGGCGAGGTAGGAGGACTTGATGCAAGAAGCGGACCACGAGCATACGAGGGATGGCCTTCTGGATCAATCGTTCGAATCGGAACTGCCCTTCGTCTCCTATTGGCGTGCCCTTCGCGCCGGCTGGAAAACCTGGGCGCTGACGGCGTTTGCAGGGCTGGTTCTCGGCTGGTTGGTAACGGCCGCGGCGCCGTCGTATTACCGGGCCCACGCTTCGGTGGAACTCGTAGGTTTGAACGAGAGCTTTTTGGGCATCGACGACATTACGCCGACCGCGCCGGACTCGCGATATCCAGTCCGCACCGATATTGCCACACGGGTGCGAATCTTGCGCAGCGAGGGTCTGCGTCAGGCCGCCATCGAGCGACTGATTGACGTTCGCGTCGGCCCGCCGGACCCTAAGTGGGCCGCCGAGGTTGATTCCGCATCGGAAGGTGTCGAAATCGCATCGACGGATGATAGCCGCATCATTGACATCTCCTGCCAGGCCGCGAGTCCCGAAGCGGCCGCGGGCATCGTGAATGCGCTCGCCGAGCAGTTCGTAGACCGCGAGCGGGAGAGCCGCCTCAATCAGGCCTTGGAGACCCGCCAATGGATGGAAGGCCAGTTGGACGTGCTTGCTGTTAACACCGAGCGATCCGAGGACCGCCTGCACGATTATGTTCGCGACGGCGGAGCGTCTCTCGAAGGGTCCGACACAAGCGGTGCGCCGCCTAGGGATCTTGAGGCGCTGAAGCGCGAACTTCTCGATGCCCGCAGCGAGAGAATGCGGCTGCAGGCGAGGGTCGAGCTGCTGCCAGACGCCGGCGCGGCGGCGCTGCCGAACGAAGAGACCCCCTCTCTTCGCGACCAGCAAGCCGCGCTGGCCTCGTTGTTATCGCGGCGTGCGGAACTTGCCGCGATCTACCTGCCTGAACACTACAAGCTGCAGCAACTGGAGGCGCAAATCGCAGAAGCGAAGGAGGGCCTCGAACAGGAGCGGGCCTGGATCCTGCGAAGGTTTGAGGCGGATTTCACAGCTGCTGTGCGTCGAGAGGAATTGTTGGAACAAGAACTGGAACTGCGGCAAGCCGATGCCAGGCTCGCCCAAGAGAAACTGCTCGACTATAGCCGCGTCCATCGCGAAGCGGAAGCCAATCGAGAACTCTACGCTGCATTTCTCAAGAGCGTCCGGCAAGCCGGAATAGCTGCTGGGGCGCCCGCTGGGACGGTCAGGATTCTCGATACGGCGGAGGTTCCAACCGAGCCGCTAGGTCCCCGGCCTATCCTCGGCGCGATAGCGGGACTGTTCACGGGACTTTTCGCTAGTTGCCTGTTTGTCATCGCCAGGTCCAAGCTGGACCGCACCATCAAGCGGCCTGGAGACGCTCGCCGCGCTCTCAGCTTGAGGGAACTTGGCGCTATGCCTGACGCCGCGTTTGAGCAGGAGCGCGTGCGGATGACGCCCGCCGGCTTTGCGGCGGAGGAGCCGTCCCGTGCGGAGAAGGCATGTCTTGAGGATCGGCCCTCCTGGCTCGCCGAATGCGTCCGCGGAATCCGCACGTCTCTGCTGCTTGGGCCGGAAAGCCCCCGGGTCATCACCATCACGAGTCCGACGCCCGGCGAAGGCAAGACGACTGTCGCCGCCAACCTTGCCGCGTCCCTTGCCGAAGCGGGCCGCAAGACGCTGATCGTTGATGCCGATCTACGCCGGCCGAGGCTTCACGAGGTTTTCGGCGTCTCGAACAGCCAAGGGTTGGTCGACTTGCTCGGTGACTCTTACGTTGATCCGCTGGATTTCGTCGTTCCCATCTCAAAAGGGCTCTGGTTCCTTCCTGCCGGAGTGGCCGCTTTCGGCGGTCCAGGCCTGATACAGGAAGCGGCGACCCACGAGATACTCGATCGGCTGCAAGGGGAATTCGATTCCATCGTTCTCGATGCGCCGCCCGTGCTCGCTGTCTCCGACGCACGGACGCTGGCGAGAATCGTCGACGGAGCCATCCTCATCGTTCGCGCGGGGGTAACCGACCCGGACGATGCGATTGACGCCAAGACCCTCCTCGAAGCGGACGGCGCTCATCTTCTTGGCGTCGTATTGAATTCCTGGAATCCGAGGATCTACGGACCCCAGCGCTACGAGAAGTACGGCTCGATCTATCAAAAGTCGGCAGCCGCATGACGATTCGTCGACCGGCTTTGCTCATTGCCTACGGCCCAGAAGTGCGGGCGTTCCTGCACTCGGGTCTGCATGACCGCTTCGTGGGAGCCGGCATGACGCCTGCCATATTCGCGAGTCAGCCGTTGTCGGAAGCAGTCGCCTCGCTGCGAGTGGAAATTCCGCTGCCATTTCCGACCGCAGCGGAGCACGGCGTCCTGAATCGACTCCGCGGGCTGTCTCGCCGCACTCAAGGTAGGTGCGCGGCCGGCCTGGCGGAAAGATTCACGGCATCCCTTATGGGAGGAACAACGGCCTGGAAAAGGGCGCTATCCGACGCTGGCGTCGATGCGTTGATCTGCGCATCCCACAACAGCACGCGCACCTTGCCGGCGCTGCAAACGGCGGCCAACCTGGGCCTGCCGACCGTTGTATTAGAGAATTCGTGGAAAGACGTCCACCGCAGAGCTTACGCCCCCTCAGTCCCTACCGCGGTGGGATTTACGACTGAGGCGGCCCTGGAGGCGTACGTCGAGGTGAACGGGAGGCCCGCCGAATTTGATGTTTGCGGCTCTCTGCACCTAAGCGCCTTGGCCCGCACCGGAACCATCGATCGCTCTGACTTTTGCCAGCGGCTGGGGCTCGATGCTTCACGGCCGATCATTTGCTATTCGACCGCTCGTGCGGGAGTTGTCAAGCAGGAACTTGGCTGGATGCAACGACTCTGGCGCCGCTTCCAGGAGATTGCATGCGCACGCCCCCAACTGCTGGTGCGGACGAATCCGATGGATGAGTTCGACGCTTTCGCCGGTCTGAGCCAATGCGCTGACGTTGCCCTGCTAAAACCGATTTGGGAGTGGGATCCGTCCGCAGACTGGTGCTGTCCGCATCAGGAAGATGGTTTGATATGGGCCTCGGCGATTCGCCACTCGGCTTTGAATGTCTCCTTGGCATCTACGGTGACGTTGGAATTCGCCGCTTTCGGCCGTCCCGTGATCAACCCTGTCTTCGAGGCCAAAGCCAAAGAACTGTTTGACTCCAGTTTCTATGGCGAAGCGCGAGGCCACGGGTGGGCTCAGCCCGCATCGACTTGGGCCGAACTCGAAGAGCTCATCCTTCGTGGCCTCGCGGAACCCGGGAAGCCGATCCAATCGGCGCCTAGCTTCGACGCGGCGACAAAAGCGCTGGAGTTGGTGAGGCGAGTGGGCGCCATGGGCGAGACGCGTACAGCCACAACCTCCTTGTCCTCTGTTCGGACATGAACTTGCTTTTCATCACTGCCGAGTACCCCCCAGAGCGCTGCGGCGGGATCGGCATCTTTTACCAAGACCTTGCTCACCAGCTGGCTCGAAGAGGCTGCCGGGTGACCGTTATTGCGCCGTCGGCCGGCCCTGTCGCGGATACATTCGAAGGCGGGCTGACGGTCCGCCGCTGGTCTGGCTCGCTTGCTGCGGCGAACGCAGCAGGAATGCTGCTTCAGCGCCTTCGGTTCACTCGGTTTGCCCAGGACGTAGTCCGTGAACTTGCCCCCGACTTGATCGAAACCCATGACTGGAGCGGGCCGCTTACAGCAGCGCCTGGCCGCCCTTTCGTCGTCCGGCTGCATGGCGCGCACTCGGTCATGCGAGCACAGATGAATCGTCGGCCATCGTCGCCGATTCGCTTGTTCGAACGCCGGTTGCTCCAATCCGCAAACGCCGTTGTCTCCGTTTCGAATTGGATCGGACGCCAAACGGCCAGCGTATTCGGAATCACGCAACCTGCCGTCGTGATTCCGAACGGCATTGATACGCGGAAGTTTCGGCCGCTGCCGATCGTGCGCTCGGACCGAGAACTGCTATTCGTCGGCACGATCAAGCCCGAGAAAGGCGTGTTCGAGTTATTCGGCGCATTGCCGCTCATTTTGAGCCGTTGTCCAGAGCTAAAGGTCCGTATTGTTGGACCCCAGATGAGCGGAGTTGCGGAGCGTCTGTTGGCTTCGCTGCCCGCTTTTCAGTTGGCGCGAGTTCGCTTCGAAGGCGCAGTCGAACACGATCGTCTGCCCGCCATCTATTCGGCTGCGACCCTATGTGCGGCGCCCTCGCTCGCGGAGGCCTTCGGCCTGACGATGGCTGAGGCCATGAGTTGCGGCGCCCCGGTCGTTGGCAGTTCTCTGGGCGCAGGGCCAGACCTCGCCCAGAATGGCCGAGACGCTCTGCTGGTCGACCCCCGTGATGCGGAAGCTTTCGCCTCGGCGGCGTTGGAGTGTCTCGAAGATCCAACGCTTCGCGAGAGGCTTTCCAACGGGGCCCGCCAGCAGGCCCTGAGCCGGTTTTCGTGGGACGTTGTGGCCGAACAGAACAAGCAGTTCTACTCGCAGGTGATCGAAGGAGCGCACAAGTGGCCCAAAAGCGCCTGACGGTGGCCATCCCGACGTTCCGGAGGCCGGACCTGTTGGCGCAGCTATTGGCGGATCTGGCGCGACAGTCGCGACTGCCGGATCGGCTCATCGTGGTGGATGGCGAAGGTGAATCGCCCCAAGTCAGCGCCGTGGTCGAAGCCTCCCCGTTACGGTCCCACGCCAGGACCTCCATCATTCATTCCACACGCGCCAATCTCCCGTTTCAGCGGCACGCAGCGAGCGTTGCGGCAGGCTCTGAGGGCGTGGTCCTCTATCTGGACGACGACCTGCGCATACCGTGTTCCGACAGCGTTCACGAGGTAGTGTCCACGCTGGAGACCTCAACGACTGACATCGTCGCGGCGACGGCCGAGATTGAAGGCGTCGCGCCTTCGTCGGGCTCCACGGCGGCGCCTCGTTGGGGGGCGGCCCGCTGGGCGTTGCCGGGCGAGTTGACGCCGACCGGAGTCCGACTGGCGCCTTTGGGCGGAGCAACGCCGACGGTGTGCTGGTTGCGCGGCGGCGTGATGGCGATTCGCGCCGACGTGCTTGCACAAGTGCGTGCGCCCGATGCCCTCTTAGCCTTGGCCCAACGGGGATGGGGCCTTGGCGAAGACCTGATTCTCGCGCGCATGCTGTGCGGCTATGGCCGGATCGTTCTGGCGCACCGCGCCCGTTTTGAGCATCCCCGGGAAGCGAACTCGGTAGCCTATCGGCGGGACGATCTCGGCTTCGGGTTCGCTTCGGCTTACAGCCGCCGGCTGGTCAATGACTACTACCGAGGCGCCGCACTGCCTCGGTTTCCGGATCGAATCGCTTTGCTGCGGACCTATGCGGGCGCGAGCGCATGGCATGCCTGGCAAGCCGCCCGACGCCGGTCCAGTTCGCGTTTTGCGATTGGCTACGCCGCGGGAGCCTTCGCCGGAATATTGCGCCCGCCTTCAGCCCGAAGGCTTACCCCCGACATCGATTGGTCAGAAGAATTGCGGCGGAGCGCCGTGCGGGAACAATGGCTCGCCTAACACCCCAGACCGGCGTATCCGCCTCCGCGTCTTGGCTGCTGGCGATGATCGGATTCTACTTGGCGGTTCCGTTCGTGGATCTGCCGCTGGTAGGACTCTCGCTGAGTGCGCCCTTGTTCGCTTTGCTGGTCATCGAGTGGGCTCTGACGCCTACGGGGAAACCTCTTCGCTCGCGTTGGGTGACGCTAGCCATCCTCTACTGGGCCAGCGCGGCTGCTTCGCTCGCGGTCGCCGTTTGGACCGGGCAGTTGGCGGCGATCAGTTCCCGCGAACTCCTCCTGCTGTTGCATTGCGGCTATTGGTGTTTGGTTCTGATCGTTGTCGCCTCACTGATTTCTGACATCAAAAAACCGGAGCAAATAGCGGCCTCGCTAGCGCTGGGAGTACTGGCGGTGTCGCTGCTGCGCCTGATTGAAGCATTTGTGTTCGGGGCTGCAGACATTGCTCGTACTCATTGGCTGTCGCCCAACGACTACGGCATGAGCTTCTCCACATTTACTCCCTTCCTGCTTTGGCAAGCCGTTGAAGAGAGAGGCGTCCGACGCTGGTTTGCTATGGCCGCGTTTCCCTTGGTGTTGGCGGCACTGGCGCTGAACGGCTCGCGTTCGTCCTGGGCTGGCGCCTTTCTCGGCGGCATTGTTTTCCTGGCCCTGCTGCTGCTTTCACGCGGTCTTGGGGCCGCCCGGCTGCTCTGGCCGGTCGCGGCTGGAGGTCTTGTGCTGGTTCTGTTGGCTGCCGTTCCTAGTTTGGCGACAGGCCTGGCTGATCGATGGAACACGCTTTATCGGTTCTCAAGCGATAAGCCGGTTCAAACTCGATTGGTGCTGGTAGAGAAGGGACTCCTGCTGTTCGAATCGCGGCCGCTCTTCGGCGTCGGGTTGGGCCGCTTTACTTCCGAGCGGGCGGCTCTCGACTCTTCGCGCACGCCCTGGGCGTCTGCCGACGAAATCAATAGCCGCTCGCCTCACAATGCCTACATCAAGGTCCTGGCCGAGACTGGCATGGCGGGAACGTTGCCGCTGATAGCGGTGCTGTCGCTCCTCTTCCTCTCAGGTTTTCCGGCATCGATCGCGCTGGCTCGTTCCGGCGAGACCTGGGGTCTTGCCGTGATGGCATCGATGGCCGGGATGTGTCTTCACCTGGGTACGCTCTCCGGGCTGACCAATACGGCTCCCTGGTTCATCTTTGGCCTGGCGGCTGCCGTCAGCGAGCGGAGCCGTAGGCGCCGATGAAATTGCTGGTCATATCTCATCTCGAACACTACGCCGATGACGGGAAAGTTTTGTGTGGTTGGCCGGCTGTTGCGGGGGAAATCGATGCTTTGGCCGAAGAGTTCGGGAGTGTGCGGCACATGGCCTGTCTGCACACGGGGCCGCCCCCGTCTTCCGCCGTACCCTACCGCTCGCAAGATGTGCAGCTTGTTCCCATGGCGCCCGTTGGCGGCGCGGGATTTCGTGGCAAGCTACAAGTTCTCGCTGCCTCGCCCGCCCGTATTCAGTCGATGCGCCGGGAAATCGCGGGAGCGGACGCGCTCTACATTCGCACGCCGGCAAGCGTGGCCGTCGTCGCGCTAGGCGCGCTGGCGCTCACGCGCAGCAAGCCGCCCATCCGCTGGGCCAAGTATGCAGGCGAGTGGCGGCGACGGGGCAGCGAACCGCTCTCCTACCGTGCGCAGAGAGCCTGGCTGCGAGCTGGGTTGTGCGGCGGGTTCGTCACGGTCAATGGCGACATATCGGGAGAACCGCGGCATGTTATCTCGATGCCCAATCCCTCTTTCCATTCGTTAGGTTGGCGCAAGGCGGACCTAGAGAGCCGCAACAAGGCAATCGCGACGCCGGTGCGGCTGGCTTTCGCCGGCCGACTGGCGGCGGCGAAGGGACCGCTGTTTGCCGTGCAGGTTTGCCAGGCGCTGCGCGCACAGGGAGTTTCGGCCGTGCTCGATCTCGCCGGTGACGGCGTGGAGAGAGAGGTCCTCGCCGCGTATATCGAACGGCACAACTTGCGGGATCGGGTCCGGCTGCGCGGCTGGCTGAGTCCGGTTGATCTTGAGAGCCTTTGGCGCGAATCGCATTTTGCTTTGTTGCCGACGGCGACAGAGGGGTGGCCCAAAGTACTGAGCGAGGCGATGGCCTATCGCGCCGTGCCGGTTGCGTCACCGGTCGGCGCCATCCCGCACACGCTCCGAGACAACAACGGCGGACTGGTGCTGCCGGCTAAACAGCCTGCCGATTGGGCCGCGGCGATTGCCCGTCTTGCCCGGGCGCCCGGTGAGTGGAAAGAACTTGCCGACAGCGCACAGAAGGTCTCCGCTCAGTTCAGCTACGAGAGTTACGTCGCGAAGCTCCGTCCGCACTGGAAACAAGAACAGTGGCAGCCAGCGCAATAGCTACGCACCCGAGCCCGGCGTCGCCTCAAGCGGTCCGTTCGCTCATGCTGGGCAACTTCTTTCTTGCCGCCGGCACCCCGCAAGTCTGCGAGGAACTGTCGGAGCGACTACGCATCGACGGCTGGCCTACGCTCACGGCATCAAGTTACCGGAACCGGCTCTTGCGCATCCTGGACATGACTGGCACGGTCTGGCAACGCCGGGACGGGTACGACGTTGCCCAGTTGGATGTCTTCAGCGGCCCAGCCTTCTGGTGGGCGCAAGCTTGTTCCGAGGCGCTGCTCGCTTGCGGCAAGCCCTTCGTCGTTTCGCTCCACGGCGGCGAGTTGCCTCGTTTCGCTGACCGCCATCCGGCCCGTGTGGCGCGTTTGCTGAGGAATGCCGCTGCGGTGACGGCGCCGTCTGCGTACCTCGCTCGACGATTCCGGACGATTCGGGCAGATATCGAAGTACTGCCCAATCCAATCGATCTTGAGCGCTATGCCTTCCGGCTTCGGCGGCCCATCGTTCCGAGAATCATCTGGCTGCGATCGTTTCACGACGTCTACGATCCGCTGGGAGCCGTCGACGTTCTGCGCGGGGTTCTGCCCGCTTGTCCCGAGGCCCGCATGGTGATGGTTGGGCCCGACCGCGGCGACGGCAGTTTCAAGTGGACGCAGGCCTACTGCACACAGCTTGGACTCCAGGATCGCGTGGAGTTCACTGGGTCGATTTCCAAATCGGAAGTACCGCGTTATCTCGATCGCGCTGACGTGTTTCTCAACACTGCTCGCATTGATAACGCCCCGGTCAGCGTCACGGAGGCGATGGCCAGCGGCTTGCCAATTGTGAGTTCCAGTGCTGGAGGCGTTCAGGATCTACTTACCGATGAGCGGGATAGTCTGCTCTTCGAGCCGGGTGATTCCCAAGGAATGGCCGAGGGCGTGATCCGTATCGCGACTGAACCGGGACTGGCGGAGCAACTGGTTCGCCATGCGCGCGCAAAGGCCCGCAACTTCGATTGGAACGTCGTCCTGCCTCGGTGGCAACGACTGCTGGCGCAAGTCGCCAACTCGAAATGAATCCCGGCCTACGGCAGATCTACTACGGTTTGCCCGGTTGGGCACGATCGGTAGCGGCCACGGCGGAAGGGGTTCGCTTGAACTGGTGGCGTTGGGGAAGGGAGTCGGAGGATCTTGTTGCGGAGGCCATCGAGCGGGAGTCCTGGAGAGTCGAGCGCTGGCGCAACTGGCAGCTGGAACAACTCGCTGAGCGTCTCGACCACGCCGCCAGAAAGGCGCCGTACTACCGCCAATACTGGTCGTCTCGACGCCAACGCGGCGACCGCCGCTCGTGGGAACGGCTGGAGCACTGGCCCCTGCTCGAGAAAGACACGGTCCGCCGGTTTGGTTCTGCTCTTGTCGCCGAAGACGAGTCCGCTGGCCCCTACCGCGTAGAAGCGACGAGCGGCACGACGGGGACGCCGCTTCGCCTTCGGCGCACTAGGCGCACGTTGATACGCCGCTACGCCATCTACGAAGCGCGTCATCGCCGCTGGTACGGCGTCTCGCGCGATGAGCGATGGGCGATGGCCGGCTGCCAACTCGTTGCTGAGCCGGCATCGGTCGAGCCGCCCTTCTGGGTCTGGAACGCGGCCATGCGGCAGCTCTATGTTTCCGGCTACCACCTGGCCCCGGAGCAGACGGCGTTGTCGCTGGCGGCCATCAAGAAGTACCGCTGTCGATATATGTGGGGGTATCCGTCGTCGCTGGCGCTGCTTGCCCAAGGGCGGGATCTCGGGCAGGGGGCCCCACAGCTGTCGTGTGTCGTGACCAACGCCGAGCCGTTGCTGGCCAGTCAGCGTTCGCTCATCGAAGAGTCCTTCGGTTGCCGGGCTTACGAGACGTACGGCATGGTCGAACTCGCGGCCGCCGCTGGCGAGTGCCAGGCAGGTTCGCTGCATTGGTTTCCCGAGTTCGGCTACGTCGAGGCGATCGGCCCGGACGGCGAGCCTGCGCTCGATGAATCGGGCGAACTCGTCGCCACCAGCCTTCTCGATTCCGACATGCCCTTGATTCGCTACCGTACGGGCGATAGCGTGGCTCTCGACCCATCTTCGGAGACCTGCGCTTGCGGTCGTGGTCTTCCTCGAATCTCCTCGATTGAAGGCCGTAGCGAAGACATCGTCTACGCTGCTGATGGTCGTCCGGTCGCCCGTCTCGACCCAGTCTTCAAGGGAGACTTGCCGATTCGTGAAGCGCAAATCGTGCAAGAACGGCTCGGGGAACTGCTGATTCTCGTGGCGCCCTCCGAAGGATGGCAGCGCGCGCACGAGACGCGAATTGCGGGCGCCCTCAGAGAACGGCTCGGCGACCTTGATATTCGCTTTGAGACCGTCGCTGCGATTCCGCGCGGCGCCAACGGCAAGTTTCGCAGCATCGTTTCTCGGCTTGATCACACTCGTGCCGGCTCGCTCGCCGCTTCCTCCTCGAGGTAAACACTTATGCTCGTCTCCGTCATCGCGCCCTGCCTCAATGAGGTCGGGCACATTGAGTCTTTCGTCAGAGAAGTGCTTCGACAACGGCTGCCTGATTCGGTTGGTCTCGAACTACTCATCGCTGACGGCGGCAGCAACGACGGAACCTTGCCGAAGCTGGACGCGTTGAGCGTCGCCTACCCGCAGCTTCGGGTGCTGCAGAACCCCGAGAGGATTACTTCCTTCGCTCTCAATCGGTGCATCCGCGCCTCGACAGGCGACGTAATCGTGCGCATGGATATCCACACGACGTACGCAGACGATTACATCGACGAATGCCTTGCTGCGTTGAACGAGACCGGCGCCGACAACGTTGGGGGCCCCTGGGTGGCGCAGGTTGCAGGCGGCCGCATCAGCGAGGCCGTCGCCCTCTCCTTTGCTTGCCGTTGGGTGACCGGCGGCGGCAAGGCCCATGACCCGTCTCACGAAGGTCCTGTCGATACCGTCTATCTCGGCTGTTGGCGCCGGGAAGCCTTCCAACGATTCGGCCTGTTCGATGAAACGCTTGTTCGCGCGCAAGACAGCGAGTTCAACTTTCGCACGCTGCTGATGGGCGGCAAGATTTGGCAGACTCCGCGCATTTGCTCCTGGTATCAGTCTCGTCAGTCCGTGACCCAGCTGTTTCGCCAATACGGGCAGTATGGCTACTGGAAGGTGGCTACGCTCAAGAAGCACGGCCAGCCTGCATCGGTGCGGCAGCTCGTTCCCGGGGCGTTCGTACTCGCGCTGTTCGTGCTGCTCGTCGTGGGCCTGTTCACTCCCGCCTTGCTTTGGGCTCCGGTGTTCTTGCTTGGACCCTACTTCTTGGCCAGCATCTTCAGCGCGGCAGGCCTCTGCCGTCGGAACGGCCGCTGGGACCTGCTTCCCTATCTGCCCCCTGTGTTCGCGGCCTATCACTTCGGCTTCGGCTGCGGCTACCTCCGGGGCGTCATCGACTTCCTGATCCTCCACCGCTCTCCGGCTGCTGCGATGGTCTTGCTGACCCGTACGCCGGAAGCGTAGCGCCCAGCAGATCGTAGACCGTGCCCGCAACGGTTTACACTGGACGTTCATGCTCGATTTGAATCGTTTGCGGCGCGACTTCGACGCTCTAAAGCAGCGTTTGGAAGGCCGCGCTGATCCCGCGCTCTTAGACGAGTTCGTCCAAGCCGACGAGCGCCGCCGAGCTGCTGTTGCCGAGATTGAAGAACTCAAGCGGCAAGTCAACGAGCTCTCCGCGCAAGTCGCCAAAGCCAAGAAGGCCGGCGCGGACGCGGGCGACGCGATCGCCAAGAGTAAAGAGGTTGGCCAACGGGCCAAGGCTCTAGAAGATGACGTCAAGGACGCCGATGACGTGCAGCAGGATTTGGCGACGCGCATCCCTAATGTTCCTCATGAGTCCGTCCCTGCTGGCAACGACGAGTCCGCCAATATTGAGACGCTGCGCTGGGGTTCTCCCAAGAAGTATTCGTTTGAGCCGCAAGCTCACTGGGATATTGGCCCTAGGCTGGGGATCCTAGACTTCGAGCGCGCGGCGAAGATTACCGGCTCGCGATTCGCCGTCTATATGGGCGCTGGCGCGAAGCTCGAACGCGCGCTCATCAACTTTTTTCTCGATGTTCACACGCGCGAACACGGCTACACCGAAGTGCTGCCGCCGTTCGTCGCCAATTCGAATGCGCTGATGGGCACCGGTCAACTCCCCAAGTTCGCCGACGATCTTTTCAAGCTCGAGGGCACGGACTACTGGCTGATTCCGACCGCGGAGGTGCCGCTGACGAATCTCTACGCCGATGAGACGCTGGAGGGCGAACTGCCCGTCAAGCTCACTGCCTACACTCCGTGTTTCCGGTCTGAAGCCGGCTCTTACGGACGCGATGTTCGCGGCATCATCCGTCAACACCAGTTCCAGAAGGTCGAATTGGTGAAGTTTGCGCACCCCGATAAGAGCTACGACGAATTGGAGTCTTTGACCGGAGACGCTGAAGACATCTTGCAACGCCTCGGACTGCCGTATCGCAAGATGACTCTTTGCAGCGGAGACATGGGCTTCAGCGCCGCCAAGACTTACGATCTTGAAGTTTGGCTTCCCGGTTTGGGCGAGTACAAGGAGATTTCTTCCTGCTCGAACTTTGAAGACTTTCAAGCCCGCCGCGCCAAGATTCGCTTCCGCGATAATTCAGGCCCGAAGCCCAAAGCGCGTCTCGTACACACGTTGAATGGAAGCGGGTTGGCGGTCGGCCGCACCTGGGTCGCGGTCATCGAGAACTACCAGCTAGCCGATGGCGGCGTGGAAATCCCCGCCGCGCTTCGGCCTTATCTCAATGCCGAACGGATTACCCCCGAAGGCGCACTCGCTTAACGGCTGCGCTTCTTCGCAGCCTTTTTGCGGACTACCTTCTTCTTCGCGGGCTTCTTTGTTTCGAGGGCGATAGCGATCACTTCGGAGACCGACTTTACGTAGTGCACCTTGAGGTCGCCGAGTTGTTCTGTGTTGAGATCGTCTTTGACGTCGGATTCGTTCTCGTGGGGAAGAATCACTTCGGTCACGCCGGAGCGTCGCGCTGCCAAGACTTTCTCTTTGATTCCGCCGACAGGCAATACATTGCCGCTTAGCGTGATCTCGCCCGTCATAGCGACATAAGGCCTCACTCGTCTGCCGGTGATTAGCGAAACGAGGGCCGAAATAACCGTCACGCCGGCAGACGGGCCATCCTTAGGAATCGCTCCAGCCGGCACGTGGACGTGCAGATCATGCGAACGGAAATAGCTGGGCGGAATGTTCAGCAGCGGCGCGTGCGAGCGCACCCAACTCAGGGCCGCTTGCATCGACTCTTGCATCACCTTGCCAAGTTGACCGGTGAGCACCATACCCTTGCCGCCGCCCGGCATGGCGGTCGCTTCGATGAACAGCACATCGCCGCCGGCGGCGGTCCAGGCGAGTCCCAAGGCCACGCCCGGCCGCTCGGTACGTTCGGCGATCTCTAACTCCTCGCGGTAGCGCGGGGAGCGCAAGAACTCTTCGACGACAGCTAAGGTGATGGTCAGCTTCTTCGCGGCTGTTTTCGTCCTCGACTTCGAACGCGACATTTTCTCGGCAATACGCCGGGCCTGCTTGCGGCAGATCGTTCCGATTTCGCGCTCAAGATTGCGAACGCCGGCCTCACGGGTATAGCGCCGAATTACAAAGCGGATTGCGTCGTCCGAAAACGTGATGTCCTTGGCGTCCAGGCCATTCTCTTCCACTTGACGCGGAATCAAATAACTCTTGGCGATCTGCAGCTTTTCGAACTCCGTGTAGCCCTGCAACTCGAGCACTTCCATGCGGTCGAGCAGCGGACCGGGGATCGTATCCATCACATTTGCCGTCGTGATGAACAGGACTTTGGATAAATCGAACGGCGTATCGAGGTAGTGGTCTCGGAATGCGCTGTTTTGCGCCGGGTCGAGCACTTCGAGCAGCGCCGACGCCGGGTCGCCGCGGAAGTCTCTGCCCAGCTTGTCGATCTCATCGAGGATGAACACCGGGTCGTTCGTACCTGCGCGCTTGATCCCCTGAATGACCTGACCAGGCAATGCGCCGATGTACGTCCGGCGGTGCCCGCGAATCTCCGCCTCGTCGTGCATGCCGCCCAGAGACATGCGAATGAACTTGCGGCCCAAGGCGCGGGCGATGGACTTACCCAGTGACGTCTTACCCACGCCTGGAGGGCCTGCAAGACACAGGATCGGCCCCTTCAATTGCGGCTTAAGCTGCAGTACGGCCAAGTAGTCGAGGATGCGTTCCTTGACCTTCTCCAAATCATAGTGGTCCTCGTCCAAGACCTTGGCGGCCTTGACGATATCCACGCGTTTGCCCGATGACTTCTGCCAGGGCAATGCGACCAGCCAGTCCAGATAAGTTCGGGCGACGGTGTAGTCAGCCGAAGCTGGATTCATGCGCGAGAGCCGCTTGACCTCACGCTCCGCTTCCTTCTTGGCCTCGTCCGGCATCTTCGACTTCTCAACCAGCTTGCGCAGGTCTTCGACGTCCGCCTGCTCGTCTTGTTCGCCCAGTTCCTTTTGAATCGCTTTCATCTGCTCACGCAGATAGAACTCGCGTTGCGTTTGCGAAAGCTGATCCTGCACTTGCGACTGGATTTTGCTGCGCAACTCCAGGACTTCGTGCTCTTTCGAGAGCAGTCGCAACAGCATCTCAAGGCGCTTGCGGATATCCAGCTCTTCGAGAATGGATTGCTTCTCTGCCGAACCCAGACTGGGAATTGTTGCCGCAATGAAGTCCGCTTGCCTTCCCGGTTCGTCCAGGTTCTTGACCATCTGCAAAACGTCGTCCGACAGCGACGGCGACAGCTCGATAATGTCGTTGAACAAGCTCAACGCATTCTGGCGAAGCGCCTCGAGAACAGCGTCGACAACCGGCTCCGCTTCAACGATCGTGTCGTACGAGACCTTGTAGAAGGGTTCCTTCTCGCGATAGTCCTTGATGCGGATGCGGCTGAGGCCTTCGGTGAAAATCAGCAGAGTCTGATTCGGCATCCGAACGACTTTGTGGATGATCGCCAGAGCGCCAACCTGGTAGAGGTCTTCGGGCTCCGGGTCGTCCAAGCTCGGATCCTGCTGCGCGACGACGCCGATCTTCTTCGCCTCGCCGAGCGACTCAATCAGAGCCACGGAACTCGGCCGGCCCACGTTGAGGGGCATCACGGCATGCGGGAACAGCACGGTATCCCGCACCGTCAGCAGGGCAAGGGGTTCATTGTCGTCGCCGCTCAAAGCCGCCTTCTTCGCCGCTTCGATGGAAAGGTTTTCGCTGGTTTCGTCGCTAGCCATCCATTACCTACTTACGTCGCCTGGGGGTAGCAGCCCAACACGGCGAGCTGCTCGGTCATCTCTTCGAGTTGATTCATCGCATAGCGCCATCGCGGATCGTCCGGTGAACCCAAGAAGTCCACGTAGAACATGTACTCCCAGGGCCGACCTTTCAGCGGCCGAGACTCAATCTTCGTCAGACTTAAGTCTCGCAGGGCGAGCGCGCTCATGCAGCGGAACAAAGATCCGGGACTGTTCTTGGTGATGAAAGCGATTGAGGTCTTCATCTCTCCGGCGGTCTTGGCCGGCTGCTTGGGAGCCTTCCTGGCCAGCAGGAAGAACCGCGTGTAGTTTTCGCGATTGTCCTCGATCTCCCGCTTCAAAATCTCGGCGCCGTAATACTCTGCCGCGGCCGATGACGCGATCGCCGCCACGGTCGGATCGCTGCCCTCCATCACCGTCTTGACGCTGCCCCCAGTGTCGTAGTGGCTCTCCGCCCGGATCTGCCGATTGGTCTTGAAGAACGTCAGGCACTGGCCGAGCGCCACCGGATGCGAGATGGCTCGCTTGATATCCCCAAACTTAGCCCCGGGACGACCGATCAGGTTGTGCACGATGCGGACTCTCGTCTCAGCAATGATCGGGAACTGGTACTGAATCAAGTGGTCGTAGTTCTCGTGAACCGAGCCCGCCAGCGTGTTCTCGATCGGCGCGACGGCATAGCGAACCTTCTTCTGTTCGAGAGCGTCGTAGATATCCACAAAGCGCTCGAACGGCTTGAAGTTCAACTCGTCGCCAAGCAGCTGCCGACAAGCTTGCTCGCTAAATGCGCCTCTTGCGCCCTGAAATGCGACGGTGATTCTGGCCATAAGGGTGGTATCGACTGGCGGCTGCTCGCTGGGTCGTTACATTATACGGAGCCTTTCTTCTTGGCCCGATTCTTAATGATGATCGGCGTCCCTTCGAACCGAAAGACCTTCCGTAGCTGATTGATCAAGAAGCGTTCGTAACCAAAATGGAACGCCTCCTTGCTGTTCGTAAAGAACACGAACGTCGGCGGAGCCGTACCCGCCTGCGTCACGTAACCGATCTTCGGCTTCGTAAAGCCTGGTACGGTGACCCGGTCGAAGTCCACGGTCGACAGAAAACGGTTCAACTCGCCGGTGCCGACACGCTTATTCCACTCGCGGTAGACCTTGCGGATCAGCGGATAGAGCGAATCGGTCTTGTAGCCCTTCAACGCTGAAATGATGGCGATCGGCGCGTATTCGAGATATTTCAACTTGTCTCGAACGTCGCGTTCGAAGGCGCCTTGTTCCACGCCGGATAGCTGGTCCCACTTGTTGACGACGAGAATCACGCCCCGGCCGGCCTCGTGAGCGTAGCCTGCAATATTAGCGTCCAGCGCCGTTACGCCCTCGACCGCATCGAGCATCATGATGGCCACATGGGCCAAGCGGACGTGGCGCTGCGCCATCATCACGCTCAGCTTCTCGGCCATTTCCTTCGTCTTGCCCTTGCGCCGGATTCCTGCCGTGTCGACGAACTCGAATCGTACGCCGTCGCGCTCAATCGTCACATCGACGGCGTCCCGGGTGGTTCCGGCGGTGGCCGAGACGATGGAGTGTTCGGCGCCAGTCAGGCGGTTCAACAGCGTGGATTTGCCGACGTTCGGGCGCCCGATGATGGCGATCTTGACCAATCTATCCTCGCGCTCGGCTTCGTCCTCGACCGCGGGAAAGTCTTCGGTGGCCTTTTCCAGCAGTTCCTCGACTCCCCGGTCGTGCTCGGCGGAGATGGGTATGGGTTCTCCTAAGCTCAACTCGTAGAACGCCGCCGCCATCTCGTCGCCGCGATCCGTATCGCACTTGTTGACCGCCACCGTTACGGGGCGACCACTGCGACGCAGGAAGTCAGCCAGCTCGCGGTCATCGCGGGTGAGTTCCGAGCGGCCATCGACGACGAAGACGAGGTGGTCGGCTTCTTCCACCGCCATGCGAACGCGCTCGTTGATCAGTTCGGGAAATTCGCCGTCTTCGCCGAACGTCATGCCGCCCGTGTCCGTGACCAGGAATCGGCGGTCTCTCCACTTCGCCTCCAGCTTGATGCGGTCGCGGGTGATTCCAGGTTCGTTGCCGACAATCGCTCGACGGCTGTGGGTCAGGCGATTGAAAAGAGTGGACTTCCCGACATTGGGGCGTCCCACGACAACGAGGATGGGTAACGGGTTCGACAAGACAGGGCCGTAGACAACAAGCGGGCGCGGTCTAAACGCCGCGCCCTATCTCGATGATACCGTGAGAGACGCGATGCGCCTAAGAGCCGTCAACGATCGACTCAAGGTCGAACACTCGATCATCGACGGCCTCAGGCCGGTGCTAGAGACGTTGCTGGCCCACAATGACTCCATCGCGTCCATTGTCCCGGGCGTAATTCGCAAGGTTCGTAAAGCTCGCGGCCCGGTCAAGATCGGTATCACTATCCCCACCCAAAACGGATGGAAAGGCATTGCCTTGGCGGCAGGCGCCCGCCAGGAACTGTTCATCAGTACGAAACTTACGAAGGAAGCCCTCGAAGCGGCTATCGCTCAGGCCCTGAGCGATTAGTCTCCGAACAGTTTCATCTGGCCTTTTCCGGCGGCCTTGGGCCTCTGGGGCCCCTCGGCAGGGCAAAGGCCTTGGTAGTGCGGGCAGCGACGGCAGTGGCCGGCTATCTTCAACGGAAATTCCTGCGCCTCCTGCGCTAGGAAGAGCTCCTCCACCTGGCGTACCGCGTCGGTCAGCGATTGGGTATCCAACGACACCTCTATCGCCCGGCCGAGCCGCAAGAAGAACAGCACGGCCCGCTCCGGCTTGCTGCCCTCCATCTCCAGCGCCAGGGCATATAGACGCATCTGGAGGGCGTACTCTTCGGCTTTGGCCGGGGCCTCGGCGTCGCTCACACGATCCGTCTTGTAGTCGACCAGCACGGAGCCTTGGGTATCCTCGAAGTGCAGGTCGATGATGCCCCGCAGCAACCGCGGCGTCGAACCGACAGGGAAAATGATCTCGCGCTCGCGCTCGACTCGCGCTGCTTGGCCGACGCGGGCGCCCAGTTCGTGGTTTTCAAAGGTTTGCGCAAGACGGCGAGCCTGTTCCGAGGCCTTCTCCGGCGCGAGCGTACCTGCCAGCAGCTCGTGCGCTTCGCGGCCCAGCTCCATCGCCGACGGCTCAGCTAATTCCGCATCGTCGACCGTACTCGACGGGTCCTCGGCAGATCGCTCCAAGCCCAAGTAGCGCGACAGGTAGTAGCGCCTGGGGCAGGCGGCGAACTGCGACACGCCCGTAACGGAGGCTTCCGAGTCGGCCTGTCCTAGCGTTCCGGCGCCGCGTTCCACCAACTGCGGCTGCATCTCGCCGATCTGGCCGGGTGTGCCGTGCGGTTGCTCTGGAGCGTCGTCATGAACTTCGGTCCTGACGCGCAGACCGTCGCGCTCGGCGAATCCGATTCCTTCCTTGGCGGTCTTGGGATCGAATTTGAGGTTCTTCTTGATGAGCGTCGCCCAGCCGCCCATGCGGACGACGTCTTTGAATCCGGCGCTCATCACCAGATGGTCTTCGGCCCGGGTCATGCCAACGTAAAATAGCCGCGCATCTTCGTCCTTGCGACCCTGGTGGGCATCCGGGTGAAGGAGTTCGTAGGGGGGGTCCCCCTTGCCTTCGTCCTTCTCCATGTCCGACCAACTGACGCCGATACCGGCTTGGCTGGAGTAGAGCACGCTGTCAGTGCGATTGAGCCCTGGGTTCTGCACCGATCCGAGCACGACAACCGGGAACTCTAAGCCCTTGGCTGCATGCACCGTCATCAAGCGGACGGCGTCGGTCGAGTCTTCGGGCAGAGTTGCTTCGCCTTCGCCGGCTGACGAGTTGGCCATCGCATCGAGTCGGTGCACCGCTTTGCGGAACGATCCGCTCGAATCCTTCGCCCGACCGGCCAATCCGGCTAGCTTTTGGACATTCGCTGAACGCTGTAACCCGCCGTCTTGGGTCAACAGCCAAGCGTCGGACCCCGTATGCGCGGCGGCGTCGGTGATCAGCACGTTCAGCGGCATCGACTCGCGACGCCTGCGCCATCCGCTGAACTGTTCGCGAAACCGATGGAGCTTTGCCGTCTCTGCCGCCGGCAGGCCTTGCGGAGGGTGTTTCACAGCTGCGAACAAGTCCGAGCCATTGATCTTCAGAGCCAGCAAAGTCGCGTCGTCGATACCGACCAGCGGCGAGCGCAGCACCGCGGCCAGATGGACTTCGTCGCGAGGGTTATCTAAAGCCCACAAGAGCGACAATATGTCCTTCACTTCCGAGGTGGTGAAGAAGCTCCTGCCGGCGTTGACCGCATAGGGAATACCGGCCCATTGGAGCCCGGCGGCGAAGTCGTCGAGCAAAGCATTGCTGCGCACCAGTACAGCGAAGTCTCGCCAATTCGCTCTGCGGCCGTCCTTGCCCAACCGCAGCGACTCCTTGAGCTCCGCGATGCGCCGAGCCGCCCAGCCGGCCTCCTGCTCGACGCCGCCTCCACGTGAGATCAGCAACTCCACCGACGGCTCGGACTTTTCGGCGAATTCGCGGCCAGCCGTCAGCTTCTGCTCGGCGACGCCGCTGGAACTCTTGGTCAGCAACCGAGCTGCGGTCAGGATCTCGGAGCGGCTGCGGAAGTTGTCCTTGAGATCAATAACCCGGCCCGAGAGCCGGACGTCGTCGCGAAACTCTGCGAAAACAGTCGGGTCGGCGTTGCGGAAGGCGTAGATCGACTGGTTCAAATCGCCGACAGCGAATAACGGCGCTTGGCAGCGCTTCTGCACCAGGCGCATCAACTCGGCTTGGACGGGATTGGTGTCCTGGTTTTCATCCAGCAGGACGTGTTTGTAACGCAGCTTGGTCGACGCAGCGTCCTCTTTGAGCAATTTGACCGTAGCCAGGGTCAGATCGGGGAAATCCAACAGACTGCGGCGCTTCTTGTCTTCGGCAAATAGCGCCAGCGCTCGCTTGGCGACTCGCGCCAACCAATCGCGGGAGCGTTGGTGACGATCTCCGCAAGATTCCGAGCGCGGCTCGTGGCCCCAGCAGCGCGCCGATTCGATCAGCTTCCACACCTGCCGGGTCACGTCCATGCCGCCGCGCTCATCCTTCGGGGAAAAGGCGCGGGCGAATCCGATGGCCGCGTCGGGCTCCTCCTCCCAAAGGAGGTCGAGGGCGGTCTCGATCCAACCGTAAAGTTCGACTTCGGCGTCGATTGGCTCCATTTGGCCAAAGTCTGGGTCCAATCCCGCCTCGATGGCGTGCTCGCGCAGCAGGCTGGCGCAGAAGGCGTCGATGGTCGAGACATGCGCGCGTTCGGCGCGCTCCGGCGAGATGTCCGCGGCAAGGCGCTTCTTCATCTCTAGCGCCGCTTTGCGGGTAAAGGTCACCGCCAGGATATCTTCGGGCGCGACGTGCTTCTTACGGACCAGCCAAGCGAACCGCGAGACCAACACTCGCGTCTTACCCGAGCCCGGTCCGGCGATCACGCATACATCGCCTGGACCGCTGTACTCGATCGCTTCCTGTTGTGACGGCGTGAAGTCCATGGCCTTCACAACTCCACCCGGCAGACGCTGGAGTAAGCGCAAAACTTCTTGCAGATGTCGGTGTCTTCCGGCTCCACCGCGATTACGCCGTCGCGAATTTGCTGGCCGGCCTTTGCCGCGGCTGCGACGCCATCGGCGACGAGGCGTTGCCAGTGCTCCGCCTCGAGTGTTTCTACCCCTTCGGCCACCGCCTGATCTGGGAAAACGCCGCGCTGCACCCAGCCGCCTGCGGTCGTCTCTTTCTTTAGACTGCAGAAGATCATGCCGGCCGGTTTCAGGCCCTTCTCTTCAGCGAGGCCCTGCAAATAGAGAAAACCCTGTAAGTGCGTTCCTTGCTCATGGCCGGCGACCAGCTTCTTGATGCGATCCGCCGCAGAGTGTTTGTAGTCGATGACCAAGGCCATACCGCCGGCAACCGTGTCATAGCGGTCCAGCTGTCCGCCGATGCGGATCTCGCCGTCAGCGCTCCGCTCCATCAGGTAGCTCACCTTTTGCTCGAACTCTCCGTGCTGCGAACCAGGTAGAGGTCTGGACAGGTCCTCCGTCACGAACCTCTCTAAGTCCGCGGCCAGGGCATCCTCGATCACCGCGGTTCGGAACCCTGGCCGAAGGTGCAATCTCTCCAGCGTCGCCGCGTAGACTTCCGCCAAAATCTCGCGGATCGGTCGCGATGGGTCCTTGCCCCACTCGGCCAGGACAGCGTGCACGATCGTGCCTCCCTCCCGTGCGTCCAGCCGCTCCTCCAGCGTGCCGGGCCGCTCTCGCAGCCGCAGCGTATTCCCGGCAAAGAACTGGAACGGGCACTGCAGGAAGCGGTCCAATCCCGAAGGCGAAAACTTCAGGTGCTTCGCCCGCAAGGCAGCCAACGCTGCCGGATCATTGAGGCGTCCCGGAAATGGAGTCGGCCCATGGGACGGTTCTTCCATCGGACGCGTCGGTTTGGTCTTGAAATCGTCTTCGGCCGTGCCGCTCAAGAAGAACGACCGCAGCAGCGGTGATCCCAAGCTGTCCGCCTCGGGATAGCTCAGCACCAACTCTTCGCTGGCGCGGCTCTCGGCGATCTCAAACAACCGTCGCTCGTTGTCGACGCGATCCTCGCGCGTCCGCAAAGCGACCCCAGCCTTGGCCATGCGCTTGCGGTCCGCCTCGGAAAAGAACAGGCCCTCAGACGGGTCTTGCGGAAACTGGCCTTCGACCATGCCGCAGACGAACACCATGGGCAGCTCCCACTGCCGCGCCTCGAAGACCGGCAGCACGTTGACCACGTCGCGGCGCTCATCGCCTGGCAGCAGAATCGCCGTTCCCAGTGCGCGGTTGAAGGCGCTCGTGAAGTCTGCAAAAGAACACTCTGCCCGGCCCCGGAACTCGAACAACTCCGCCGCATCGTCGGCAGCCTGGGCCAGTCCGGCCACAGCCCGCCCCCAGCTGCGGAACTCAAGCATTTCGGCCGCCGGCAGGCCATCGTTCACGATCGGGCGAGCCAGCAAGGCGCGGCTTAGGCTCTGTACGTCTGCTGCCCAGTCCTTGGGCGAGGCGCGTCGTTTAGTCCAGCCTGCTGTCTTCGCCAGCGGCTCTAGCGCTTTGCATAACGCCGCAGGCGCGTCTTGGAGCAGAAACTCCAATCCTTCGCCAGGAAAACGTTCTTGTAGATCGAAGTCCCAGCGGTCGAACTGCGGATCTTGGCTCAGGCAAAACGCTGGGCGGCGCAACGCTTCCAGCACGGCCGCCCCAGGTAGTCCCGCGCCGATGGCATCAAGAACCTCGCGCACGAAAGCGGCAGCGCTATGCGCCGCTAGATCGCCGCTAGAACGCATGCGAAAGGGAATGCCAAAACGGGTAAAGACCGCCTCGATCGCTGGCCTGTAGACCTCCGGCGTCCGCGTTAGGACGCCGATTTCACGCCAGGGTCGATTTGCCGCCAGGATCCGGCGGGCGATCTCCTCCACTTCCTGGTCGAGACCAGGAGCGGCAAATGCGGCTCGCGCAGCCGCCATTCGCGGCTTCCCTGCCAACTCCTCGCGCGGCCAATCGTAGAAGCGCTTGGCCGCCCTTGGCGTTGCGGTGACGACTACCTCATGCCCCCGATTGCGCAAGGAACAGATGAGATCGCGTTCCACCGGAGAATAGTCCCAGAAACCGTCGAAATAGATCTGTTCGACGCCGGCAACGCCGGTCAAAGCGGCCTGCTCGGCAGCCAGGATGCGCCGTTGCGCGGCCGCAACGAGGCCGTAGGCATCCAGAAAGCGTTGGTAGGTCTGGTAGACCGCGGCGAGGCCGCGCTGTTGCGGGGTCCGCGCCAGTTGCTCGGCCTGTTTCGGAGAACATCTCGCCGCTTGCAGCTCTTCGATGGCGGATTGGACGCGCTTCAGCAGCCCCGGCGAACGGCCTAGCTCCCCGAAGGCGGCCCCGCCTCCCTGGGTCACGGCCTCTTCGTGCAACCAAGATTCGACGGTGGCCGAAGGCTCTTTGGCATCGGGAGTCAGACGCTCCGTGAACCGGCCGATCGGGAGTATCAAGTCGCCCGGTACCGCCAACCCTAGCCGCGCCAGTTGATGGGCGAGGTGGCGGGCCATACTCGACGTGGGCGTGACGAGCAAGACTTTCCCGCTTCGCCCTGAACGAAGCGCCTCTTCGACACGCTGTAGAACGAAACGGGTCTTACCGCTGCCTGGTTCTCCGACGATAGTCATTCGGATTCCGGGGACGCTGCCGCCTCGCCGCCCGAGGTACTTTGTGGAAGTTTGCAGCGAGCGGGAGTCAAAAAAGAAGAAATTGCTGCTTTCAGCGCGACATCGCTGTCGGCGAGCACCGAATTCTCCCAAACTGCTGGAGCCATGGGGCCCAGTCTAACGCAAGGGTCTAGCTGCGATAACGGTAGACGATGCGGCCCCGGGTCAAATCATAGGGAGACAATTCGACGTTGACGCGGTCCCCGGTCAAAATCCGGATACGGTGCTTGCGGAGCTTCCCAGCGATTTGGGCAAGCACGGTATGCTTGTCCGCCAATTCAACGCTAAACGTTCCGCCAGGGTGCTTTTCGACGATCGTTCCTTCTACCTGAATGCCTTCTTCTTTCATATCCCTCTTGCGTTAGTCCAAACAATTCTCGCGCCGTGTCCGGCTGGGACTCACTCAATAGAAAGCGCCCTCCAAGCAAGACGAAAACTCCGTCCCGAAGGTTATTCGCTATTCGATTGCGGCTCGGTGGACGGCAATCTCCCCTATCGGAGCATAACTGCCGCAGAATCAGTATCTCAGAGGTTGTCGAATTCTGGCAAGAATTCTCTGAGCAACTGTCAGAGCGTCTCGATGAGGTGGCCGAGCTTTTCCTTCTTCGTCTTGAGATAGGCGGCGGCCCGGTCGCTCGACGTGGGTTCGCAGGGAACTCGCTCCACCACGGCCACTCCCGCTGCTTCCAGAGCGGCTACCTTAGCCGGATTATTGGACAAGAAGCGAACTTGTCTGACGCCGAGGTCCAGCAAAACCGCCACGGCTAGGCCATAGTCGCGCTCGTCCGCGGCGAATCCCAGGGCTTCGTTGGCTTCGACCGTATCCGCTCCCTGGTCCTGCAACTCGTACGCGCGGAGCTTGTTGAGGATGCCGATTCCTCGCCCTTCCTGGGGATCGTAAATCAGGACGCCGCGGCCTTCCTCGGAAATGAGGCGCATCGCCATCTGCAGCTGGGGTCCGCAATCGCAGCGTTGGCTGCCAAACACCTCACCCGTCATGCATTGGGAATGGATTCGCACCAGGGGCGGTGGGCCATCTTCGGTCAGGTCGCCGTATTTGAGAACGATCAACTCTTCGCTGCGGTTACCATGTGTTCCGCGGTAACCCAGGATGCGAAAATCCCCGTAAGCGCACGGTAGGGACGCATCGGCTACGCGCTCAACACGAGCGTCTGATGAATTCTGGGACACGATGGAAAAGCTGACCCGCCAATCAGCGAGTCTCGGGATCGGCAAGATACTACTAACATTATAGGGACTCCAGACCGCCTTCCCGATGAGTTCCGACAACACAATCCTGGTCAGCCTGCTCGTCAAGATTGCCGTCATTGCTTCGATGGCCAGCTTCCTACTGCGTTGGGCTTTCGCCAAACGCATGTTGCTCCGGGAAGGGCGCGGCCTCAAGCAACGCTTGGAACTGGGTCTGCTGTTCGGCATCGTTTTTTCGGCGGGGACTTTCGTTCGTATCGTCCTGAAGTACGACGCGGCCGACCTTGGATTGGAAGGAGCCTTCGTCGCTGGTCTCGTTGGCGGATACGTCACCGGCAGCACCACGGGTGCGTTGGTCGCCGCGCCGGCTCTTTTGCTCGGCGGCGAATGGATCGCTTTGCCGCTCCTGGTCGGTGTCGGAGCGTTGGGCGGCCTGATGCGGGACATTGCGCCCGGTCCAGACGATATCTGGAGGTTCTCGCCTTTCTTCCCCTTTACGATCTACCGCTGGATCACTCGTATGCCCAGCCGGGACAGCGGTTTCCAGATGGGTCTGCTCTTCTGTTGCATTGCCGTTGAATTTCTTCGCACCACGTTGGCGGGGAGATTCGGGGCCCGCGGATGGCTCTTTTCTCTGTATCGGCCGAGTGACCAAGACAGCGCTCTGACGGTCGTCTTGGTCTATGTCGCCACGGTCATCTGCATCGGCGTCACGATCAAGGTTTGGGATCACACCCGCAATGAGTGGAAGATCGAGGAGCAGCAACGGCTCCTGATGCAAGCTCGGCTGCGAAACCTCTCAAGCCAAATCAATCCGCATTTCCTATTCAACACCCTCAACTCCGTCGCTTCGCTCATCCGTCTCAATCCCGACATTGCTCGTGAGTTGGTCGTCAAGCTATCCAGTATTCTGCGCAGGCTGCTCCGTCAACAGGACGCCTTCACTCCGTTACGAGACGAACTCCGTTTCATCGGCGACTATCTGGAAATTGAGAAGATCCGCTTCGGCGATAAGCTGCAGGTGCATGAAGAGTGGTCGCCGGAATCTCTCGACGCGCTCATACCCAGCATGCTCCTCCAGCCCCTGGTTGAGAACGCAATCAAGCACGGCTTTGGGCCGAAGGTGGACACCGGTTCCCTCTGGCTCCGCAGCGCCGTCAAAGGCGGACGCCTTCAGATCGAGGTCGAGGATGACGGCGTCGGTATCCCTGAGAAGGTTCTTCCCGTGGTGTTTCAGGCAGGCATCGGCATCAGTAATGTTCACGAACGTCTGGCCGTATTGTTCGGGAATGACTTTCAGATGTCCATAGAAGGTCGCATCGGAGGCGGTACTCGCGTGCGGGTACAGTTTCCCCAACTCAATGCTCTGAACGAATCGGAATCCCAAAGGTTTGAGCGCACCCGTACCGAAACGACCACCGCCGAATCAGCGCGGGTTAACCCTTGAGTGCGGCTCTCCAAGCGCGCGTTGCATCGCTGGGCGCGACTTGATTCAGGAATATCCCCGTCGCCCACTCGAAGCCCGCAACACGGTTCAGCCTAGGAAACAGCTCGACGCGCCACCAAAAGCTGTCGACGCCAAACGGGGCCGTATGGATCGTTAGGTGAAAGTCCGGGCGGTCGAGCATTCGATCAAGTGCGCGCAGCAAGCGCCCGAGCAAGCCGGCCATTTCCTCCACCATGCCGTCGTCGCATTCTTCAAACCGCGGCTGAGCCGTCTTCGGCATGAGCCAGAGCTCGTAGGCGAACCGGGGCGCGCTGGGCGACAGCGCCGCCAATCGATCACCGGTCGCAACCAGATGATTGAGACTCTCCAACTCAGGCTGGATCCTCTCTGGATACTCTCCGCTGCGGAACGCCTGCGCCTGAGCTCGAACCCGCTCCGGGACGAACGGCAGCGCGACAAACTGTGAGTGCGGGTGCTCAAGCGACGCCCCCGCGTTCGGGCCTTGGTTCTTGAAAATTAGTCCGTACTGAAGGCGGTCGTCTCGCTTAGCTTCTCGGAAGCGACTCCGCCAAGCCGTCAAGACGAGAAGCAACTCCTCTTGGTTTAGGTCGGCCAACCGGGCATCGTGGCGCGGCGACTCGATGATAACTTCGTGGATCCCGAACGCGCCGCCGCCGGAAGGCTCACGAGGCACGGCAGGGTAAAGATTCGGCGTTACTCGCAACTGCCAGCCGGTCGAGTCGGCGCAGCCGCCTGCTCGAACGGCAAACGTCTCGGGAGGAGTTTGAGCTTCATGTCCGGGGCAGAATGGACAACGAGCCAGCCGCTCCTCCGGCGTGGAGCGGAAATCGTACGGCCGCGCCGCCCTGCCAGGTGAAATCAGGATCCGATCACCGAAGAGGTCCTCAACAAACTCAGCCAATACCGCGTCTCTCCATGGCAGATCGAGCGGTGAATGCAGCGCGGTACAACTCGACCTCAGGCGGCTCGCCGAGCAGAACGCTGACGATATCGAAACGCAACAATTCCGGGTCGACCTCGGCCCTGCGGGCATAGTCGTATGCGGCCGAAACCAAGCGCTTTTGCTTGTCGCAATCGACGCGCATCTCCGGTCGGCCGAAGTCGTCGTTACGCCGCGTTTTCACTTCCACGCAGGCCAGCCATTCGCCGTCCCAACCCAGTAGATCGATTTCTCCCTTGCCGGATCGCGACCGATAGTTCCGCGCAACGACCTGAAACCCCTCGTCGCAAAGCAACTCGTAGGCGAGGTCTTCGCCTCGCTGGCCGTCGCGCAAATGCTCCGGCAGGCCTCGGCTGGCGAATGCGTGCAGCCGACGCTTCAGCTCGCGGATCACGTGGCGTAAACCTCAGTCAGCAAGCGCTGGATCTCCCTGCCGTCTTCCCCGGTGACGCCTGGCTCTCGATCTTCTCGAATTGCGGTGACGAAGTCTTCCACCAAAGGCTGGTGAAGGTTGGCGTGGGGCGGCAGCGACTCCACACGCGTTCCTTCGGCAGAGACGATGCGCAACTCGCCGCTGTTCAAAACGCCGATGTGCAGCGACCCCTCGCTCAGGTAGATGTCCACGACGTCGCGAGGTTCCTTCGCCGCATGGGATATCAACAACTCGGCCCTGACGCCCCTCTTGTGCCGCAAGCTGGCGCCGGCGGTGTCTTCGACCTCCCGGTCCGGGAACAGCAAGTTATCGCTCCAGCCTGTGACGCTCTCGACTTCGCCGAATATGCTCACCAGCATTTCTAACCGATGGGATCCGAAATCCATCATCGGTCCGCCGCCAGCCTCTTCCGGCACGAGCCTCCAAGGTACGGGCTGGTCGGGCACGGTGTCGAAGCGCTCAAATGCCTGCAAGCTCGCGATCAGCGGCACGCCTAGCTCTCCGGATTTGATGAGTTCCTTGACCCGGATTAAGACCGGATAGAATCGGCGATAGTAGGCCACGCCCAACTTCACGTGGTTCGCCCGGGCGGCGGCGATCATTCGATCGCAGGAGGCCACATCCATCGCCATCGGCTTCTCACAGAGCACGTGCTTGCCGGCTTCTGCGGCGGTAATCGCCTGCTCGGCGTGCGGCGCTAAGGGCGTCGCAACGTAGACGGCGTCGATCTGCGGGTCGGTCACCAAATCCCGCCAGTCGGCGTAAACGCGCGCCGCGCCGAACTCGTCGGCGAAGGCCTGGGCCAACTCGGCCCGCTTGCGGCTAACGGCAGCCAGCGTGCTTCCCGGCGCGTCTCGCAGCGCTGGAGCGGCCCTTTTCCGAGAAATATCTCCGCAGCCGATCAGGCCCCATCTCAAGTCCGCCATCGCGGACCATGTTAGCGCAGGGGCTGGCTACGAAACGGTCCGCTTCAGCTGCCCGCAGGCCGCGAATATGTCTTGGCCGCGGGGTCGGCGAACGAAGCAGGGGTGTCCCCTCTGAATAATCGCTTGGAAGGCTAGGACTCGCTCCTCGCTTGGGGCCTCGAATGGGATTCCCGGGCCGGGATTCAGGGCGATCAAATTCACCTTGGCCTTGATCTTGCCGAGGAGCCGCGTTACTCGGCGAGCATCGTCGTCCGAGTCGTTGATCCCGTTCAGCAGCACGTACTCGAACGTCAATCGCTCCCATGGGCGCAACGGAAAACGCTCGCATGCGGCCATTAGCTGGGCGAGTGTGTGCTTTTTCGTAATCGGCATCAACGCTTCCCGTGATTCCTGGGTGGAAGCGTTCAGCGAGATGGCCAGCCGCGGCCTCGCACTCAGCTGGGCGAACTCGTCGATCTTGGGAATGATTCCCGATGTGGAGACCGTGATGCGCCGCAGCGGAATGGCTAGCCCCTCAGGATCCGCCATCAGCTGGATCGCCCGGGCCGCAGCCTCCAGGTTGAGTAGTGGCTCGCCCATGCCCATCATCACGATGTTGAGCGGCCGCATGCGCGGCTCTAACCCGTGAGCGCGGCACAAATGCAGAACCTGGCCAACGATCTCCCCCGCTGTCAGATTTCGTTCGATGCCCATCAGCGCGGTCAAGCAGAACTTGCAGTCCACCGGACATCCGACCTGAGATGAGATGCAAAGCGTGTCGCGGTCCCTTTCGGGAATGAAGACGGCTTCGACGGTCTTGCCGTCCGCGAGCCGCAGCAGGTAACGGACCGTCCCATCGCTCGACGTAAATCGCTCCGACTCCTCGGGCAGACCTGTTTCGAACTCCTGCGCCAAGCGAGCTCGGAGGTCGGAGGGCAGAACCGAAACGGATTGCAGAGCCTCCACTCTCTGACGGTAAAGCGCGTGATAGAGTTGCCGGGCGCGAAACGACTGCTCTCCGGCGGACGTCAACAACGTCGTCAAGTCGCTCAAATCCCGTCCTATCAGCGTCTCGGCCACAAGCCCATCTTATCGGATGCGTTCCCCCCTGCCGGTGGTGCTAGAGTGGAGTCGTCATCGCCCGTGACTCAACTCATAGCACCATCCCGACTTGCCAAGACTGTCCTGGACAACGGAACTTGTATCGTCACCGAGACGATGGAACACGTCCGCTCCGTTGCCGTAGGCGTTTGGCTGGACTGCGGCTCTCGACATGAATCTCCCGAAGAGGGCGGCATCAGCCATTTCACCGAGCACATGGTGTTCAAGGGCTCTGAGAACCGCTCGGCCGAGGACATCGCCTTCGCTATCGACGGCATCGGCGGGCACCTAGACGCCTTCACCACCAAGGAATCCGTCGCTTTTACCGCCAAAGTCCTCGATGAGCACGTGCCGACCGCTGTCGACGTGATTGGCGACATGGTTTTGAACCCTGTCTTCGACGCTGCAGAGCTCGAAAAAGAAAAAGGCGTGGTTCTCGAAGAGCTCAAGATGGACGAGGACAGCCCCGACTACCTGATCCACGACATTTTTTCGTCTTCATTCTGGAGCGGCCAAGCTCTCGGGCGTCCGATCATTGGATCCAAGGCTCTGATCGAAGGATTTAGCCGTGAGGGATTGCTCCGGTTTCATCAACGCGTCTTTCGGCCGGACCGAATCCTCATTACGGCAGCCGGCAGTCTCCGGCATGACGACTTTGTCGAGCGGGTCGAACGTCAATTCGGTGGCCTAGCGGGCCGCTCGCAGCTGCCGGTCAGCGAGCCGCCTCGCGCCACTCCCTCCATCGTTCTTCACGACAAGCCGTCCCTGGAACAAGCCCACATTTGCATCGGCGTTCCAGCGCACGCGATGGCCGCTCCTGACCGCTTTGTGGGGTACATTCTCAGCACGATTCTTGGCGGCGGCGTCAGTTCGCGCCTGTTCCTCAAAATCCGCGAGCAAGCAGGTCTAGCCTACGCCGTCTATTCCGACCAAAGCCTTTATGCCGATGCCGGTTGCATGACCGTCTACGCCGGAGCCTCGGTTGAAGCGACACCCGAAGTGATTACTCTGGTCATGGCGGAGTTTAGCGACTTAAAGCTCAATGCGGTTTCGCCTGAAGAGCTCCGGCGGGCCAAAGATCACTTAAAAGGCAGCTTGACCTTGAGTCTTGAGTCCACTTCGAGCCGCATGTCCAACCTGGCTCGGCAAGAGAAGTATTTCGGCAAATGGATATCTCTTGAAGAAGTCCACGCCGGCATCGAGGCTGTTACGGCCGAGCAAGTCCAGGCCCTCGCCAATAGCTGGTTCCAACAAGATTCGATCGCCCTCGCGGTCTTAGGCAGCCTCAATGGCCTACGGATCGAGCGCGGCGATTTGGCCTGTTAGAACAGCAACTTGATTCCAAACTGAATTTCTCTGCCGTTGCGAGCCGAGGCAATCTGGCCGAATCCCGGAGTCCCGAAAAAAATGTTGAGGCCGTAGAAATTCGGCGTGTTCAGCGCGTTGAAGAATTCAGCCCGGAACTGCAACGTCGTCGACTCGCCCAGCGAAGTGTCCTTCACTGCAGACAGGTCGACGTTATACAGCGTCGGCCCTTGAACGATATTGCGGCCCGCATCCCCAAAAGTCCCGTACGCCGGGAAGGCAAACGCGGCGGGGTTGATCCACTGCGCCGGATCCGGATTCGACAGTCTGGGATCGCCGACTACGTTCGGCCGATCTCCGTTGCCGAACCCAAAGATCGATCGGCCGGTATTGGAGTTATCCAGCTCGCTTGGGAGCATGACCGAGTAGGGCTGTCCCGACTGCAGAGTGACGATGCTGTTCAGCTTCCAACCGGAGATCAAATGACCGCCCGCTCCCCCCGCGTCCTGTCCCCAGCGCTGACCCTTGCCGAATGGCAGGTCATAGGCGAAGCTGGCTACGAAGCGGTGCGGCGCGTCAAAGCTTGACCGGGCGCGCTCGGCGCTGGGATTGCGGCTGTCTTGCGGGAAGTTCGGATCCCCGGACGAGGCGAAGAAGTTCGACGTATTGTCAATCGAACGCGACCAGGTGTAGCTGAAGAGGCCCGTCAGACCCGAGCGCATCTGCGAGCGCAGCTGCAACTGCAAGGCGTGGTACGTCGAGTCCGACGCGGATTCAATTTGATTGATATCCGCGAAAAACGGCAGAGGCCGCAGGTTGGGCTGCGCCAACCCGGGCGCCGGTTGGTTAATATCCCGCGCTCCGAGCAGATTGACTCCTCGCGTGCCGTTGTAGCCGGCAGAGACCAAGATCCCCGATGCCAGCTCCCGCTGCAAGGTGAAATTCCACTGTTGCGCGTAGCTCGTCTTCAAATTCCGGTCGTAAGTCGTTGCGCTCGGAGGAACCGGCGCTGCTCCTCCCGCAGGCCAAGGGTCATGAATCTGTATGACATTCTGCTGGCTAGGCAAGAACAACTGGAAGTCGAAGAAGGGCGGATTGAAATAGATGCCCAATCCAGTGGCCAGAGAACTCGCGTTGTAGTGGATTCCGTAGCCGGTTCGTACGACCGTCTTCCTGGACGCTCCAGGGCTCCACGCCAAACCGATCCGCGGCGCGAAGTTGTTCTTGTCGGGCGAGTAACCGCCGCGGGGCACGCCGTTCATGCCCAACTGCACGAACTGTTGGGCTGCTGTGTCGAAGATCGCCGCGTTATTGAACGCATCATACGCAGGCTGGTTGTACTCGTAGCGTAGGCCCCAGGTCAGCGTTAGGTCGGGGCCCGCCCGCCAAGTGTCCTGCACGAACAGATTGGTCGCCCAGGTGCGCTGGTTTTGGTCGTTGTCTCCTCGGCCGCCGCCGGCGAAGCTGGGCAAGCCGAGCAGCAGGTCCGCCAGAGCGTTTTGGGTGTAGGCGAAGTTCGTGAATCCCATCTGTCCGCGCGACAGAACGTGGCGGAAAGCCGCACCGCGAATCCAGCGTTGTTCAATCCCGAATTCGATCTGATGGTTGCCGGACGTTCCGCTCACCGTGTCTGAGAGTTGGAACGAATTCGTGGTCGAGTCTTGAGGGTTGTTGTACTCGTCTCCCAGCGAAGAAAAGCCTGTGACTTCGATGAAGGTGAGTCCCAGGTCCTCTTCACGCATAGCGAAATCGGGCAGTCCCACGAGGCTATTCAAACTCGTGCCGCTATTCTGCGGGAAGGTCCTATTCTCGACCCGGTTGAACCCAAAGCGCGCGTCGTTGACCCAGCCGCCGCCGAAGGCATGCGTCTCCGAGGCCATCGCGTTTTGACCGCGCTCGTCGACATCGTTGCCGTAGCCCGGCAACGATGAAAAGCTAGCGGCTGCGTAAGGCTCCGCACTGGTCCGGTCCGAGAAGCTGTAGCGGCCCGCCAGCAAACCGTTATCACCCAGCCGGTGATCGAGGCGCACGTCGAATTTGTTGTGCTCATCCGAGCCTCCCGGCGACGCCACATAGTTCTGGCCCGGCACGTTCCGATTCGGCAGCGGATACAACGACGCGACGCCCTGTCCAATGGGATGCAGAAAGGGCAATTGCGCGTTGGGGTAGGGCATCTGCGTCATCAAATCGATCGGCGCCGGCAGGCTGCTGTTCGAGAAGTCGCCATTCCTCTCCGCCGCCGTCGGTACGTTCGTCGTCCGAGTGACTGCCCTTCGCTCGCGCAGGCCTTCGAAATCAGCGAAGAAGAAGGTCGTATTCTTGCGGATCGGTCCGCCCACGGAGCCGCCGAACTGGTTGCGCCTCAATTTCGGTTGATCCTGATCCGCCGGAGCGAAGAAATTGCGCGCGTCCAAGACGTCGTTGCGCAAGAACTCGTAAGCCGATCCGTGCCACTCGTTGCCGCCGCGCTTGAGTTCTACCGCGACCTGCGCCCCCGCAGTGCGGCCTAAACCGGATTGACTGTTTGAGGTCTCCACCCGAAACTCTCTCACCGCATCCACCGGGGGCGTGAACGTGAAGCTATTCAGTACCGGGTCGACGGCGTAGACGCCGTCGTAGATAAACGAGTTGAAGTCCTCTCGCATCCCTGCCGCCTGGAAGGCGAAACGGCCGCGCTCGGAGCCGGCCGAGCCGGCCGCCGCAGGCGAAGTGCCGGCCGCCAGCAACGCCAACTCCAAAAAATTGCGTCCATTCAGCGGCAGATCGGCGATGAAGTCGTTCGAGATGATCGTGCTCAGCGCCGCCGATTGGGTTTCGATCACAGTCCCCTCGGCCGAGACGGTGATCGTCTCGTTGGGCGCTCCCACGATGAGCTCAAAGTCGCTCAAGACTCCTTGCCCCACCCCTACCGTCAGCCCTTCACGCAGCACTCCGCGAAAGCCGTCGGCTCTTGCGCTGACCTGATAGTCGCCGGCCGGCAAGTCCGGCAACGAATAGGCGCCGCTCCGGTTCGTGCGCGTATTCCACTCGATGCCGGTAGCCGTTTCCAGGGCGGTGACCGAAGCCTGCGGCACCGCGGCGCCTGAGGCGTCCGTCACGCGGCCTGCGATTGAGCCTTCCACGCTTTGCGCCAAACCAGCGGACGCAACGAACAGCAACAAGATTTGCGCTAAGGCGCAGCGGAAAATGAACATCATGAGGGATCGAGAGCCCCAGGAGGCTAGACAGATAAAGGCCTGGTCCAAGCTGACAAGGTTACCCCCAATCAGGCTCCCGAGCGCATGGCCCAGCCGCAACCCCAATTCTGTCGGATCGTACCGCTAGGGGCAACCTGGACGGCTACTCCGAGGCATTGATGTCGCCGGCAGCACCGCCAGCTACCACTCCGTACGCTTCTGCCGTTCCGTCATCGGACGAACTTCCATGCAGCCCATGCCTGTCGGTAGGATCTTCCCCGGATTCAAACGCCGATCTGGGTTAAAGACTTTGATCAGCCGATCCATCATCTCCAGCGACTCCTGAGTGAA
Source organism: uncultured Acidobacteriota bacterium (assembly GCA_963805925.1). Lineage (GTDB taxonomy): Bacteria > Acidobacteriota > Terriglobia > Bryobacterales > UBA6623 > CAMPKL01. Next base: position 1,579,962 of record CAWDWB010000003.1, on the reverse strand, counting down.
CATTTTCGGCATCAGGTCGTTCTTTTCCATGCCGACGCCGTGCTCGCCGGTGATTGCCCCGCCCGCGTCAATGCAATAGGTCAGGATCTCTGCGCCCGCTTTCTTCGTTCGCTCAAGCTCCTCGGGGATGTGCTTGTTGAACAGGATGATCGGATGCATATTGCCGTCGCCGGCGTGGAAGATGTTCGAGATCTTCAGGTCGTACTTTTCCGCAACTTGGTAAATGAACTTGAGCGTATCGGCGATGCGCGTCCGCGGTACAACCCCGTCCTGGACGTAGTAAGTTGGGCTTACGCGGCCCACCGCTCCGAACGCGTTCTTGCGGCCTTTCCATAGCGCCGCCCGCTCGGCCTCTGACTTCGCCACGCGCACCTCGCGTGCGCCATTCTCCTCGCATACGGCGACAACTTGCTCCAGTTGCTCTTCGACGGCCTCGGTGAGCCCCTCGAGCTCAATCAGCAGCACGGCGCCCGCGTCCAGAGGATATCCGGCGTGGCTTGCTTCCTCCACCATCCGCAACATCACGCCGTCCAGCATCTCGACAGCTGCTGGAATGATCGCCTTCGACGTCAGCCCCGCGACAGTGTCGGCGGCCTCCTGCGGCGTCTCATAGATCGCCAACAGCGTCTTCACCTTCTCGGGAGCGCGCATCAGCCGAACGATTACCTTGGTAACCAAGACCATCGTGCCTTCCGAGCCGGTCAAAAGGCCCCGTAAGTCGTATCCCGGCAGATCGCTCTCCTTGCCGCCGATCTCGATCACGGAGCCGTCCGGCAACACCGCTTCGATTCCGAGTACGTGATTCGTCGTAACGCCGTACGCCAGGGTGTGTGGCCCGCCGGCGTTTTCGGCGACATTGCCGCCGATCGTGCAGGCCTTCTGGCTCGAAGGGTCGGGTGCATAGTAATAGCCGCCGCCCTGAACCGCCATCGTAATGTCCAGATTGACCACGCCCGGCTGCACCGTGGCGCACTCATTCTCGTAGTCGATCTCTAGAATCTTGTTCATCCGGGCGAAGGCGATCATCAGACCGCCCTCAATCGGAATCACTCCTCCCGACAGACCCGTGCCGGCCCCGCGGCCCACGAGCGGCAACCCATGTTCCGCGGCGATCTTTGCCAGACGCGAGACCTCTTCTGTGGAACGCGGGAACACTACGCAGTCGGGCGCGTGGGTGTCGACCGAGCCGTCGTACTCGTACAGCGTCAGATCCTGTGAACGGTCGAGCAGGCCGGTCGGTCCCACGACCGACCGCAGTTGTTCTTTTACGTCGGAGCTAATCATCAGTCGTCTTCATTATCAGAGTCGTCTTCGTCCCAGCCCGTCTCAAGCGCCTGCTCAATCAACTCTCGCGCTTCATCCGCTTCGTCCGGCAACACGCGCACTTCGATGCCGCCCGTCGGCAGCTCTTGCACGTTCTCGCGAACGATCACGGATTGGAGCCCGGCCGATTCCAGCAAACTATGGATCGTATCCGCCTCCGTCTCCGCATCATGCGCGTTCGACGAAAACACCGTGACAAACTCACCCTTTGGATGCTCTTCTGACATCATCGCTCCTTTTTCCATCTGAGCCTGCGCAATGAGGCTCAAGGCATCTTCCCGCTGCGACTCCAACACCAATAAAGATATTCCGTCGCGATGCTGAAACGTCGGTGGCGTCCAACGGATGACGCTCTCGATTCCGGCGGACGCCAGCAAGGATTTCAGTATCTCGGCTTCGGGATTGGCGGCCAGTCCCTTGCCGAAGAATATCGCTGTCAGTTCGTCCTCTCGCACGGGCAGTCCCGAGTATAACCAGCCCGGCGATCACCCGGCTCAATCGTCTGCCGCCCCAGCTTCGGTCGCCTGTCCGTCGGGCGGAGACCAGCGCTGTCTGACCCACTCCATCCCCGCTTCTTTCGTGTCAAAGGCGCCCTCAAGCTGCGCCGCCTCTGCCGCTTCGATGATCTTTGAAAACGAGGGCCCCGCCTGGAAGCCATCCGCAATCAATGACTTGCCCGTGACTAACGGCGTCGGCCGGAGGCCCTCGTCGCCGAAAGTTGCCAACGCTTCGCGGGCGAACTCGTAGTTGTCCAGTTTGCCGTGACTCGCCGAGCAGTCCAGCCGGTGCAACTCCAGATGCTCTGCAAAATCAGGCTGCCGCAAGAACATCTTCAATTTGCTCGGACGCATCTGCTGCAGATGCATGAAGCGCATGTGGTTCCCGATCAGAGCCAAGATCTGCTCCGTCTCCGCATTCGAGAAGCGCAGCCGCCGGCAAATCCTTTCGCCGATTTCGACGCCTGCCTGGACGTGTCCGTAGAAACGAATGCGATCCGGCCCGCGCTCGAAGGTCGCCGGCTTACCGATGTCGTGCAACAAGGCGCCCATGGCCAGAGTCACTGACGCGTCCGCGGGTAAGTTCTCCATCAGCAATAGCGTGTGCGTCCAAACGTCGCCTTCGGGGTGATGCTGGGGCGATTGCTCGACGCCCTGCAACGCCGCGACCTCAGGCAGAATCTCGGTCAGCAAGCCGGTCGCATCGAGCAACTCCAACCCGCGCCGCGCCCCGCCCTCGGTGAGGATGCGCGTTAGCTCTTCTCTGATGCGCTCGGCGGCGATACGCTTGATCGCCGGGGCCGATTTGCGGATTGCCGTCAGTGTCCCAACTTCGATCTCAAACTCCAACCGTGCCGCGAAACGCACAGCCCGCAACATCCGCAAATGGTCTTCCTCAAACCGTTCCAAGGGATTACCGATCGCCCGCACGAGGCGCTTTGCGATATCTTTTTGCCCCTCGACCAGGTCGAGCACCTTGTCCGCGATCGGATCATACAGCAGACCGTTAATCGTGAAATCCCTGCGGCGGACGTCTTCCTCGACCGACGAAGTGAACGTCACCCGCTCCGGACGCCGCCCGTCCTGATAGTCGAAATCCTTGCGGAACGTCGCTACCTCGACCGTCGCGCCTTCTCCATGAACCAGCACGACGCCAAACGCCGCGCCGACCTCTTCGGACCTCTCGAACAACGCCCGCACTGTCGCCGCCGGCGCCGAGGTCGCCACGTCCCAGTCCTGAATGTCTCTCCCCAGCAGTCGATCGCGCACGCAGCCGCCGACGAAATACGCCGCCTCGCCCTCGGACTGCAACGTCTCAACGATGCGCCGCGCCAGCTTTTCCTCAGCCTTCATCCTTTGTCTTACCCGGCAGCCCCGCCGGATTCTCGTGAACCCGCTCGCGGCGCCCGTGCTTCATCGCTCCGGCCAGCCCCACCGCAGACTCGCCGAAACGGTCACGCAGCTTGTCCGCAGCAGCCAGCAAACCGCCCCACTTCTTGCGGACGTCTTCGTCCAGCAATCCAAGTTGCCCGGCCGGGTCCGTCAGCGAGCCCGTCTGAACGCCCAATAACCGGACCTTCCGGCCCGACCAATTCTCGCGGAAGAGTTTGCGGACCGTCTCCAGAATCACGTTGTCCAGCTGCGTACCCTCATCCAACGTCTTGGCACGCGTCAACGTTGTGAAGTCCGTGTAGCGCAGCTTGATCTGGATCGTGCGTGACCAGAGCCCATGCTCGCGCAAACGCCGTGCGACCAACTGCACCAACTTGGCCAACGTCGCGTCGATCAATACTGCGTCGGTCGTGTCTTCTCCGAAGGTAGTTTCGTGGCTAATCGACTTGGGCAGGTCACGCGAGCCGACTTCGTGGTCAAACCAACCGCCGCTGTCCTCGCCGCGCGCCTTTGCTGCCAGCGCCGAGCCCCACTTGCCAAACCGCCCCAAGGCCTTGTCGTTGAGGCCCTGCAGCTGATCAATGCGACGGATGCCCATCTGCTCCAGCTTGCTCTGCATCACCTTGCCCACGCCGGGAATGCGGCTTACTTCGAGCGGGGCCAAGAAGGCTGCTTCTGCGCCGGGCTCGACAAACAACACGCCGTTCGGCTTGGCCAAGTCCGAACACATCTTGGCCACCAACCGCGACGTCCCGATACCGATCGAACACGGCAATCCCGTCTCCGTCGTCACCGCTTCATGCAACCGATGCGCCGCCGCCAGCGCCCTGCCCAGCAGCCGCTCCGTGCCGGTCATGTCTAGGTAAGCCTCGTCGATCGAGACCTGCTCCACCTTCGGCGAAAACCGCCGCATCACCTCATGGATTCTCTGCGAGTATTCCCGGTAGAGCTCCGGACTTCCCTCCAAGAAAATCGCTTGGGGACACAGTTGGTAAGCCGTCCGCAACGGCAACGCCGAATGCACCCCAAACTTCCGCGCCGCGTACGACGCCGCCGACACCACGCCGCGCTCCGGTCCCTTGCCGCCCACGACAACCGGCTTGCCCTTCAACGAAGGATCACGCAGCTCCTCGACCGAAACGAAGAACGCATCCATATCCAAGTGGAAGATCGTCCGCACCCGACGTTATTGTCGCGCTCCAGGTGCGTCCCGCGCCGTCCTTTTAACTTCCCAAAAGCTGCTGTTGCCGTTAGCATTTGATAACCCATGCAGAATCGCCGCGAAAATCGTCCTGGCCTATCCGCCTCGTTTGGCTCGGCCTCCATTGGGGCGTCTTGCATGCTGTTGGCGACGTTACTTCTTTCGTCGCCCTCTGTATTCGCTCAACAAGGGCAGGCTCCGGTGACGATTCAGATCCTCGGCAACAGCGGCGCCGACGAGGACGCCGACCGCCAGTGGGTGGCGGTGCTCGCCGAGCGGCCCATCAAAGATTCAGCCCTCGGCTACGAGCCCCCAGTCCCCAACTCCGAGACCGACTCCACTCCGCTGCGCGCGAAATATGAAGTCCCTGTTGAGTTCGTTTGGAACTTTGGCGACGGAACCGGCCGGATCTCCACCGGAGAGGGACCTTCCATCACGCACAATTATCCGGACAACGGCGACTTCACGATGCGAGTGGAAGCCATCAGCGAGGGCCAAGTCTTTGCTGCCGGTGAGAAGCTCGTCAAAGTCAGAAACCGCCGACCCCGCTTCCCCCTGCTGGCCGCAATTCTGATTGATCCTTCAACCAATACTTTTGAGCTCACCGCCCAGGCCACCGACGTCCCCGCCGATCCGCTGACCTACGAGTGGAACTTCGGCGACGGTCAGACGCTGGTCTCCGACCAATGGCGCATGGAGCACGGTTATCAGCCAGGTCGCTATACCGTCACGGTGAACATCAAAGACGACGAGGGCGAAGCGCGCGAGGCCAAGCGGGAAATCGTCGTGAGGGCCGCGGGCGCCTCGGCCGACGACACCGTCAGCCCTCTTAATCAGGCCCCCGAAGGAGCTGTGCAGACATCGATCAACCTCAGCGTCAAAGGAGGAATCGACTTTCAGTTCACCGGCGAGATCCGCCCGACGGTAGGAATCTATCTGGCGCCGCGCAAACCGGCAAGCGGCTGTCGCTTTTTGTTCACTGCTTGGGACAACGCTAATCTGGCCTACATTGGGGCCATCTTCGACTTAAAACGCCTAGACCCGGAAGGCGCGATCTACACATTCAATAAGCCGAGAGTTTGGTTCAAACTTGCATCCAACCCGCAGGCGTATGAGCAGGGAAAGAGGCTGCTGAGCGAGGGTAACGTGATGGGCGGCATTTCCCAGCAGCTCTTCGCCATACCCGGCGTCGCGGAGCTGGACGAGGAGCAACTGCGCGCTCTCGGCAACACGGTGGGCATTCAGCCAGGTGCTGCGGTCCCTTCCCCGTCGGTTCCTGTGGCCGGCAGCTCCCCTTTCGGCGTCGAAGACGACGAAAGTTTCAAGACAGAGCGCGGCACGGCGCAACTGATCTTCATTCCCCGTGACCGCGCCGTCGGACGGCTCGCGGTTCAGCTCAGGAATACGGACTCCAAGAGCCCTTACCAATCGGTCGCCCTAGAGGGCGACTTCGTCCTTGATCTTGAGGCCGAGCGGCGAAATGGCCTAATGCTCGACAACGAATGCGGCCCAGCCGATCTGCAGATTGAGCGGGTTTCGCCCGAAGACGGAGAGACGTTTTTCCTCACCCGCAGACCGAATGTGAACGTGTATTTTTCGGACTCCTACACGCCGGACTCGCTCAACCCTTCAACGTTCCAACTTACCTACCCGGCGCCCGGCATCGGCGAGCCTGTTCCCGTGGATGTGCGACTCTTCCGACGCGACAACAGCGCTTGGATCAAGCCTGAGCAAGATCTATTTGGCGGCGTGCGCTACACGGCGCGCATCAAGACGGGCGAAGACGGCGTCCGCGACCTTGCCGGCAATCCGATACCAGACGAAAACGGCATGGGTTGGTACACCTGGTCGTTCAGCACCGCGCCCAACTTTGTGCCGACCAAAGACTCGGCGGCCGGGGACGAGAACATCGCCTGTCACGTTTTCCAAACCGTGCGCGACGTACCTCTCATCGCCGGCAAGCCGGCCGTCGCCCGCATCTACGCCAATTGGAAGCGCCACCCGGAGGTGAACGACGACGCTCAGGTGCGCGAATTCACCGGCCGCGTTGCCCTTCTCGCCGGCCAGCAAGAAATAGCGACAGACTTCGTCCGCTTCGTCCGTCCGGACCTTTGGGACAGCGAAGGAATCGATACCGCAAAGGCTCAGCAGACGGCCAATCTCTTTTTCAATCCGACCGCCGGTTTTCCTTCCTCGCTACGAGTGAAACTTGAGATGCCCGCAGATTTGAACGACAGCGTACCGCCCACCACCTGGTCGAGTTGCTCCACGCCGATCTGGTCTCTGGCGCCCAAAATCAAAGTGCAGTGGTACTTGATCAAGGTCGACTCGTGGCTCGACAAAGACATCGACGCTGAAGTGAAGCCTTGGGTGGACCGCATCATGCGAGAGGCGGAGACTGTCGCGCAGCAACTCTTTCCTGTTCAGTCCGTTGAAATGGAGTATGGCGGCGTGATGACACTCCCTCTACGCGCGGCCTTGCGCGACTACGGCGCCGATGCCGAGTGCAATAGGGCGTGCGCCGCAAACATTCTTAACGCCCGCGTTACGGACGGCCAGATCCTCCCACCAATCGACTACGACGAGCACTCAACCATGATCATCGGGATCATGCCCGGCGGCGCGGAGGAGCGCGCCGCGAATCTTAGTGAGATCGCCGCAGGCAATACCTATCAGAAAATCGGCGTTGACGGACCGGCGCAGATGATTTTCCCCTTTGACCTGGAACTCCCAGAAAGCGAACAGGATCGCTACGTCTTTGGCATCGTGCATGAGATGGGGCACTCCTTGTGGCTCGAGCATCTGCCCTACTTCAATAATGGTCAGGCGTATGCATCGGCCCAAACTGCAACATTGCGCAACGAAGCCTGGGCCAACAACTACATTCCGAGGTTCTGGTACAAGGGCATCGAGGGCTTTTGGATCGCGCCCGACGGACGGAGCGGCGCGAACAAATCGTCAACGGAGGGCAATGCGGACAGCACCTGGCTCTCGACCCTGATGTACCCCGCCACCATGCATAGGAAGGACTTCTTCATCGCGCGGCACCACTACCTGCAATTGATGCAGACCTGGGAAAAGAACGGCGGAATCTCGAAGCCTGACAACGTACAGTAGCCTTCCCTACGACACCATCACCTTCCGCGGGAACTGAGCGTTGTCTTCCAAGAAGGTCTGCTTCAGAGCCAAGTCTTCCGCGACCGGCTGCACCACGCCGTCGACGTCCGTCACCCGCGAAACGATCGTATGCTCGCCCGGCGTCGCGCCTTCCCAGCGGAAGCTGAACAGCTTCCATGAGAATTCCGTATTCGACGGATCAAACTCAGCGCGTTGCCAGGGGCCGTCGTCGATCTTTACTTCGATCGAACTGAGCGGCGTACCATCGTTCAGCACAAAACCCAGAATGTTATGCGCTCCGCCCTCCGTCGAGACGCGCGCCACGACCGACTTCAAATGCATGCGGGTCACTTCCGTTTCCACCGACTGCAGCTGGTCGCCGTCCTTTTCCTCCGTCATCGTGCGATACCAACGCGCCTGGAAGTTGCCCACGTAGCGGTCTTGCTGCAGCTGAATCTCCGCCAGCCACTTCACGTTGGCCACGCCGTACCAGCCCGGCATGATCAGCCGCAGCGGGAAACCTTGTTCCTTGGTCAACGGTTCGCCGTTCAACGCGTAAGCTAACAACGGCGAGGGCCGCATCGCATTCTCTAGCGACATGCTGCGGCCAAACTGCTGCTCCACCGCAAATGTCTGTTGGCGGAAGGCCACATTCTCTTCCTTGCGGTCCGCGCCGAAGAAAATCACCTCGCGCGCTTTCGGCTTAACGCCGACGTTCTTGAGCACGTCGCTCAGCCGCACGCCCGTCCAACGCCCATTCGACGCCAATCCCTGGTAGATCCGCGCGCTATTGCCCGAGCACTCATACCCGGCGACCATGTCGATCGACGGCATCGCCTTCAGGTCGGCCACCGAGAGTTCCGTTTCTTTGTCGACCAATCCCGTAATCTTCAGCCGGTGCGCGGCGCCGTCGATCTCCGGCCGGTCGTAGTGTTGGATGGCGAAGAACTTGTCGCGCGGCGTGATCGGCCCGTCGATCGTCCGAATATCCAACGAGCGAATGCGCGTCGTGGTATCGCCGGGGCTGTAGGTGTCGGGGACGTCAGTGAAGGCGATCTCCCGTTCGCCCTGCGCCAGCGCCGGAATCGCCCAGTCGGGCACGGACAGGGCCAACAGGCCGGTCGCGGCCAATCCTCTTCTAAGCGTCTCTCTGCGGCTGATTTCGATCGGCATGTCGGGTCTCCTCGCGCGGACTGCCCTATTCTAACCGCCCTTGCTCAAATGAGCATTGCCTTTTATGAAGAAGCGCAGCGGCCAATCGACGCATTTGTTGGATTTGTTGATCCCGATGCGCGGGCTGACGCCGATTTCGAAGGCGGACGCACGTCCCGATCCTCGCACACCGTCAGCGGCCCCCTGGTCAAGTCCGCGCCATAGTGAGCGAGAGTGATGCCCATCGCCCGGGTCAGCTTCCCCGGCCCGGAAGCGATGTCCTGAGGCCGCCGCGCCTTGGGCCTGCGCGCCTGCATCGCCTCGATACCGGTCACCGGCTCCAACGCGCGAATGAGCACGCAGCACGCCTCTCCGTCCGGCTCTGTGACGAAGTTCAAGCAGTGATACATGCCGTAGATCAGGTAGACGTAGGCATGTCCCGGCGGACCGAACATCACCTTCGTCCGGGGCGTGACGCCCGCGAACGCATGAGCCGCTTCGTCCCTTTGGCCCAGGTAGGCTTCGACCTCGACGATCCGCCCGGCCAGCTCTCGGCTATCCACTTGGTGGACGATCAGCTTGCCCAGCAGGTCCCGAGCCACTTCCGTCGTCGGCCGTGAATAGAAATGGCGCGACAGAGACTCCTTCCTTGCCAGTACCGTCATCGCTTGTATCGGTATTTCTCTAGCTACAACAGCTACTCCAACAACTGCCCGAGGTTGCGGAGCATCACGATCGCCGTTATCGGAGCTGTGACCGCACTTGTGATCTTCCACGCCGCGTGCTTGAAGCGGCGGGTCATCCATCCAATAAGGACGCTCACCGGAAAACAGACCGCGAGCCAAAACGGGCTGTAACCTCTAGCGAACACCAAGAGACCGCTAAGAACGGCTGCCAGACAGCCCAGAGTGACGAGACCGTCGCCGAACGCCCGATCCGCAACGCGTTGGCAAATCCCGATGAACATGACCACACCGGCCACAGTTCCAGCAATCAGCAGGAGGTTGCCCAACGGCTCAGCCACGGCCGCCAAGTTCCACAGGAAGCTGTATGGCCCGGAAAACGCGCTCAACGACCACGCGAGTGCGCCAATCGTGAACGCTACGATCGTCGCCAAAGTCCGGTTCTCCCATTCGGGCGGAGCACACAGGGCCTCGACTGCTCCGCCATCCCCAATCGCTCGCAGGGCGGGACCGATGAGACGAGGAACCAATGCCGCAAGCACAAGAGCCGAAAGCAGCACGACCGTGGCGCCTTGCAGGGTATCCGACGGCGTCATGCAGATCCGGGCATCTATGTAGCTGGGACAGGAAAAATCGAGTTCGATCTGCAATTCGAAACTCTCCCACTACTGCTGACACCAAGCCGCGCCTATTTGTGCCGCCGCTTCAACCACTCTTCCAGCCTTTCAGCGATACGCTTCTCGACGCCATGGTCTGTCGGATAGTAATAACGCTGCCCCTTCAGCCCCGTAGGCAAGCACTCCATCTCCACGTAGCGGTCTTCGTTCTCGTGCGCGTGCTGGTAACCCTTGCCGTAGCCCAGCTCCTTCATCAACCCCGTCGGCGCGTTGCGCAAGTTCATCGGGATCGCTTCTTCCGCGGTCTCCTGGGCGTCCTTCGTCGCGTTGCCTAGGGCCCGATAGGCCGCATCCGACTTCGGCGACATCGCCAAATAGAGCGCCGCCTGGGCCAAGGCCAGGTCACCCTCCGGCTCGCCCAACAACCGAAACGCCTCGACCGCCGCCAGCGTCTGCTCCAACGCGCGCGGGTCGGCCAGGCCAATGTCTTCGGAAGCAATCCGCACCAGGCGCCTGCCGATGTATAGGCGGTCCTCGCCGCCTTCCAGCATGCGCGCCAACCAGTACAGCGCCGCATCCGGGTCCGACGAACGAATCGACTTATGCAGCGCCGAGATGGTGTTGTAGTGTTCCTCGCCGGCCCTGTCGTAGCGCAGCGTGCGACGCTGCAACACATCCGCGATCAACTGCTGCGTCGATCTCGTCGCCTTCCGCCGACAGCGCCGCCGTTTCCAGCGTTTGCAACGCGGCTCGCGCATCGCCGTTGGCGAAAATCGTGATCTGCTCCAGCACCGCATCCGGCGCAGTCTTCCCCAACTCGCCGATGCCGCGCTCTTCGTCCGACAGCGCACGCCTCAGCAAACCTTGGAGGTGCTCCAGCGTCAGCTCTTTCAGCACGTAAACCTTGGCCCGCGACAGCAGCGCTGAGATCACTTCAAAGGACGGATTCTCCGTCGTTGCCCCGATCAGCGTAATGTCGCCGCGCTCGACGTACGGCAAAAAGGCGTCCTGCTGCGCCTTGTTGAAGCGGTGTATCTCATCAATAAAAACAAGCGTGCGTTTGCCCGCGCGGTGCATCTTCTCCGCGCCGGCCATCACTTGTTTGACCTCTTTGATGCTGCTCAGCACGCCCGAGAACTGCACGAATTCCGCCCGCGTGTGTTTGGCTATGATGCGCGCCAGCGTCGTCTTGCCGACGCCCGGCGGCCCCCAAAAGATCATCGATCCGACCTGATCGCGCTCGATCTGCACGCGCAACGGCTTGCCCGCGGCTAACAGGTGTTCTTGCCCGACGTACTCATCGAGCGTCCGCGGACGCATCCGCTCGGCCAACGGACGCGAGAGATCACTCGACTCCGCAGCGCGGGGTTCGGCAAAAAGGTCGGGCTCGATCATCGAGCTAACCTGCCGGATCGGTGTTTTGACGCCACGAACTGTAGAATACAGCCCCGGCCACAAAGTAGACCAATGTCGGCAAGATCAGCCATTGACGCACCGTTTCGAGCGTCGTCCACTCCATCCAAACGCCAAACGGCATTCCGATCGAGACGATCAGAGCAATCAAAGCGACGACCCCGGCCAACGCGTTTGCCTTGCCCGACGGTTTTGGTCTCGGGGGCGCCGTCGCCTGTCCGCCGTTGGTGTAATCCAGCGGCTCTTCCTCGCCGGCATGATCGCCTGCTCCGGCCATCTTGGCCAGCGCGATGTAGACCACGCTCGCGAACAAGTACGTCGGCAAAAACAGATAGAACAGATGCAGCGTGCCGCTCCGCTCTAGCCCCAGTGCCAACGCGATGGATCCGCCCCAGGCGATCGCCGCCGGCCAACTCAATCCCATGTGCCGCCGATGCACCCAGTATCTCTGCAGGCCGATGCGCGGAAAGATGTAGTGCTCGGTCAGCACGATTGCTCCCGGCGACGCCAGCAGCAGTCCGTAAATCCCAATAAAGTCCAGCAGTCCGGTGAACACGAACGGGAAGCAGGCGATAACCGTCGTCAGTGCGCCCGCAACCAACGTCACCCGCGCCCGTGACCAATTCGGCGTTACCGCTTGCAGCGCCAAGCCAGCGCGGTACAGCGTCGGGTTCGACGTCGTCCAACCGGCCACGATCACCGCCACGATTCCCGCCCAACCAAGCGCCTGGTAAGCTACTTCGCCCGAGTCCAGCGTCGTCAAACCGCGATTGAGCACTACTGCCGCGCCCGCGCCCATCACGCCCGCGCAGATCCAGGCCATGTAGTGCCCCAGGAACATGCCGAACACCGAGGCCAACCCGTACGACTTCTTCTTGGCGTAGCGAAACAGCGCCATGTCCGATAATCCGGCGTGCATCGCCAAGTTGCAGATCCAGGCAAACGCCGCGATCTTCCAGAAGCCCAACGGCTCGCTGCCGTCCGGCGTCGTGCCCGTCCAAATCGAAATACGCGCCGCTTCAAAAAACTTATCGAAACTGTCGATCGCGCCAACGCCCGACGCCGCGCCGATTTGGGGCAGCATCATGAATGCTCCGGCGACAAACATCAGCAGCATCCACGGGGAACAGACCGTCGCAAACGACGCCAGCTTCTTGAACCCCAAGATCGCCAACATCGTGACCACGCCGCCGACGCCCAGCACCACGAGTACGAAACGCCAATCGTCGGGATACCAATTCACCTGCGGCGCGATGCCAAAAGGAATCCGCACCGCCGACGCCGAGACCGTCACCATCGCGCCCGCAAGGATGCAGAACAGCACCGCGTTCAGCACGTTATAAATCAGCGTGAACGCAGGTCCGGCGATGCCCCGCAAATACCAATAGAGAGTCAGTCGAGTCTCGACCGCGACCGGAGCGCACAGCAGCGTCCAGCTCAGCACGGCCATCAAGTTACCGATCACCAGCCCGATAAAAACGTCTTCGACCGTGGCGCCCCAATTCACGAAGTTCGCGCCGATCACGAACTCCGTTGCTGCGACGTGTTCCCCCGAAAACGAACCAACGAAATAGCCGAAGCCAAGCAGCCGGTCATCGCTGACCGGCTGCCGATCGAACTCGTAGAGTTCGTCTAGTTTCTGAACCGCGGTTTCTGCCAAGTTCGCCCTTTGCCTTACATGGGCGAAGCTTTCGGGACAGGATTCCCTGCCACGTAGACCGAACTCAGAGTCTTGGTATTGGCGATGTTCGCCTGCGGATCTTGATCGAAGACGGCGATGTCAGCCCACTTCCCGACCTTGAGCGTTCCCACGTCGTCTAATCCCATGCAGGTCGCCGCATCCGACGTTGCTGTGCGGAGCGCCTCAGTGGGCGTCAGTCCGGCGTCGACCATCATCTGCATTTCCATGTGCTCAAAGTAGCCCAAGAATCTCGCCGGCGGGCCTGTGTCGGTTCCCATGACGACCTTCACGCCCGCGTCAAATAGCTTCTTCACGTTGGTCATCGCCACGGCGAGCTGCTTCTTGTATGTCTGCGGCCCTTTCCCTTGCGAAGCCTTCTGGCGCTCCGGGGTCTGCAACTCCGCTAGCACCGCCGGGTCGGCCAGCTTGGTAAAGAAGGGGTCGTCGAAGAACGTCGGCTTCGACTCGTAGACGTAAGTCGACACTTCGCGCGTCAGCGTCGGAGTCAGGCAAACGTTCCTCGCCTTCATCATCCCGATCACTTCGTCGTCGACTTCCTTGTCGCGAATGCTGTGAGCGATGAAGTCCGCGCCGGCGGCCAGCAAGCCCTTGGCGTCGTCCAAGTAGTAGAGGTGCACCGCCACCTTCAGGTTGTGCTTGTGCGCTTCGTCGATGACCGCGGTATACGTTTCCTTGGACATCTTCTTTGAGGCGCCCAAGTTGTCGTCCACGCGAATCTTGATCAAGTCCACGCCCGCCGCCGCGTCGGCGTCCACTTGCGCGCGCGCCTCTTCAGGAGTCGGTCCGGTGATAATCGTGCCGGCCATCACCAGGCGTGCGTGGTCCAACTTCGGATCCTTGCTGCCGTCGCGTAAGGCAAAAGCCGTCTCCGGCTCTCCGCCCATGCTGACCACCGTCGTCACGCCGTAGTCGGCGTAAAGCGTGAGCTGATTCAACAAGTTTTCGGTTGTCCCGGCCGCTTCGCCCGTATCCAAGCCCTTGGCTCCGCCGACGTGTCCGTGCGTCAAAATCCATCCGGGCGTCACGTACTTGCCTGACAGGTCAATCGTCTCCGCGCCTGGCGGCACCTGGACCTGACTTGCAGGTCCAACCGCCTCAATACGCCCGTCGCGCACTACGATGACGCTGGGCCCGGCCGGGGAATTCTCGCCGTCGAAAAGCTCGGCGCCCACGAAGGCCTTCAGTCCCGGAACCATTTCGGGTTCGCTTGAGCCGCATGCGGCGGCGAACACCAACAAAACGAAAGAGGTAAAAAGGGCAAGTTTACGCACAGCTATACTCCTGCGGGCTCAAGAGTAGCGCTAGCCGAGGACGAAATTCAACGTCCCTGCTGTTCTACTTCCCTGCCTGCCTATCAAAAAACTCAAACACCTCGGGCAGCACCCGGCCGACAATCGTGTCGTGGTTCGCTCCCTCGACTAGCGCGAACTCCGTTTTCAAACCGTGATCGCGGATCGCCTGGACCATCTCCTTAACCATCTCGACCCGCCGCGCGCCGTCCTTCGTACCCACGATCATCATTAGGGGCGTGTTCTTGAAAATGTCGAACGCTACATCCTGCGGCCTGGTCGTAAAGGCGCTCAGAGCCACGCCTGCCCACTTGTCGTTGTACTTCTCGCCGAAGTACCAACCGCCGGTGGCTCCCGAGGAATGCCCAAACAAGTAGATGCGCGACGGATCGGGGTCGTATTCGTCCACGATCAGCTGGAAGGCGTTCATCGCGTCCTTCTCGCTCAACTCCGTCTCGCGCTGCTGCTTGGCGCTCACTGGGAAGCGCGGCTCCTCATTCCCCTTGCGCTGTTCCGCGGCGTTGTAACCCGCGCTCGGCCGGTAGCCCATGGTCGTGGCGACCAAGTAACCGTGCTTCTCGGCCATCTTCCACAACGTGCCCTCGTCTCGGTCGAAGTAGAAATCGTGGTCCCGCGTGTTGCCGTGCAGCACGAACACCATCGGCAACTGCGACTTGGCGTCCCAGCTCGAAGGCACGTAAACGCGGTAGGGCATGATCTCGCCGCCGTCTTCAAACCAGTAGTGCCGCTCGTGGTCGCCCTTGGCCCGCGTTAACGGATCTTGTCCCGCCTCCAGAGCTGTCAACAGGTCCTCCGAGTCCCTCATTTCCTTGGCAAACTGAAAATCCCGAGTCCCGTCCACGCCCAGTCCGAAGTCGTCCGTATCGAGGTCGCGACCTCCTTCGTTGACGACGCGCGCCACATCGTAGGGCCAAATCACGCTCGCTTTGGCGCTGTCATGGCCGTCGATGCGCGCGAGCCTGCCCTCAACTCCAAGCTTGCCTGAGAGGATGCCCTGCGCCAGGGCGACCGCCTCGGTCAACTCAAGCAGTTGCTCCTTGCCGTCAGTCACTTTTGCCACGACCCGGTAGTAGCCGTCGGGCACACCTTTTAAACTTGCCTCGAACTCCACCTCGCCGCTTGCCGGAACCTCGAAGGAGCCAAGATCCCGCGCCGGCCCCTCGCGCGGCTCGAGCGACAGATTCATCCGCAACTTCGCCTTGGGCTTGTATGCAGCTGTGTAGTACTGCTCCAGCCATCCCGACAGCGGCAGAGACGATTCCGTCACAGCCTCGTCGAGTTCCAAGGCCAACGACCAGACGAACGCGTCCTTGTCGGTCCACTCTTGTCCTACGACCAGCGCCTGGGCCTCGGCCAAGGCTCGCCTTGCCGCGCCGTCGTGCCTCGAGTCGCCAGCGCTGGCCGCGTCGGCCATCAGTTTGTCCACACGGGCCGCGACGTTGCCTTTCAACTCAGCGCGATTCCGCAAGATCCGCACCGTCCGCGACAGCGTCGCCAGGTCCGGCTGCTGCTCCGGCGTTAGCGGTCCGAAATTGGGACCCTGCGCCGACAGGGTCATTGCGGCAATGAGGCCGAGGAGGGCGATGCGATTCATAGAGTCTCTCTGCGGTAACGCAATCAAAACGAGGCCCCTATATCCTACATGCCGTGCCGTAGGGCTGCGGCCGGAGTCGGACTCGAGAGTGACGCAGAGCACAGTCTCGCCTCCTGAGTTATGCTGTTGCCGACATGACACGCCGCCAATTCCTCGCCGCCGCTGCTGCCGCTCCATGGCTGGCCAACTACCGCGCCCTCGCCGCCGTCGAAACCGGACGCCACAAAATCCGCTCCCTCGACGTCATGGTCATCCAAGGCCCGGACCGCAACTACACGCACGTCCGTGTCAACACCGACACCGGCTTGCACGGCATTGGGGAAGGCTACGGCACGCCTGGTGCCGGCACGAAGCAACAAATGCTCGCCCTCGAGCCCCTGCTCATCGGCAAAGACCCGCTTGAGATCGAGAAGATCTACGTCGGCCTATCTCGCCACACCGACGGCTCGGCGCATATGTTCCTGCGCGGCGTCAGCGGCATTGAGATGGCCCTGTGGGATCTCGCCGGCAAGATCCTCAACGTCCCCGTCACCACCCTGCTCGGCGGCGCCTACCGTGATAAGGTCCGCATGTACAACCACGGCGGCCCGCGTAACTATCTCGACAAAGGCGCCTGCCGCGAGTGGGCCGCCAAGCGCGCGGCGGACCCGCACGGCTTTACCTGCGTCAAGTTCAGTCCTGAGCGCACCACTCCGGAGAACGACGTCGCCCACGATCCGTCTAATCGGATCTTGACCACGACCGAGCTGCGCAACATCCGTACCGGCTTTGAGAACAGCCGCGAAGCCCTCGGCTGGGAGCAGGACATCATCGTCCACTGCCACTGGGAGTATGACCTGCGCACCTCGATCCAGCTCGCCGAAGCTATCGAGCCGATCATGCCGCTTTATCTCGAAGACCCCCTGCCGGTCGAATACAACGAGTCCTGGAAGCGTCTTTGCGAAGCGTCCAAAGTTCCCATCGGCAAGGGCGAAAACCTAGCCCGCCGCCAGGGCTTTGAGCCCTTCATCGTCAACGGCGCCATCGATGTCTTGAACCCCGATCTGCGCAACACCGGCGGTTTGCTCGAAACCAAGAAGATCGCCGACATGGCCGAGGTCTATTACATCCCGTTCTTCAATCACAACACCGGCGCCACGGTCAACACTCTGGCGACCGTGCAGTGGGCCGCCGCGATTCGCGACTATGTGGCCTGCGAAACCGTCGTCAACCAGTACCCCTTCATGGAAGAACTGCTGGTCCTCGACGAACCGCTCTTCCAAGACGGCTTCATCAAATTGCCCAACAAACCGGGCCTCGGCATCGAACTCAACCCCGACGTCGCCAAAGCCCACCTCGCGGAAGGCGAAGTTTGGTGGGGTTAGGCGCTCAGTTGGACGCCCAACACATTCTCTAAATACTTCTTGTTCGTCGAGATCTGATCCTCGATCGTGCCTTCCCATTCCCGCGGCGGGTCGTAATCCATCGTCACCCAGCCGTCGTAGCCGTGGTCCGTCAGCACCTTGTACACGGCCGGGAAGTCCACGCCGCCCGTGCCCATGACCTTGTACAGATTCACCTTCTGGTGCTCCTGCTGGGTCGGCGTCGGCCCCGTGTAGCCGCGGTACTTCGGCTCGGTGTCTTTGAAGTGCAGCGCCGCCACCCGGTCGTAGTGGTCGCGAATGATGCGCACCGGGTCCATGCCGCCCAGCGTCAGGTGCGCCGTATCGGCCACGATCGACACGTACTGCGGGTCGCTCAGCTCCAGCACCTTCTCCACTTCGTTCTCGCGCTCGAGCGGCCCCCATATGTGCGGATGCGCCGCCAGCCGAATGCCAATGTCCGCCGTGCGTTTGCCCAACTCCGTCAGCGTCTCGGCCATCGTCTTCAACTGCTCGTCGCTGGTTGCAGTCTCCGGACGGCGGCCCACGTTGATCTTGAAGTGCTTGCAGTCGAAATGCGTCAGAAAGTCTCGTGCAAACGCGAAGTGATCGTCAATCGTTTCCGCGGTGTTCTGCGGATCGATGAAGTCGGTACGCATATTCGGCCCGCCGTTCGAGCAGGTCGGCATGGCGATGCCCGCTTCGTCGTACTGCGCTCGCAACGCTGCTGGGTCGTCCAAGTACTTGACGATGTGCTGCCGAAACGGTTCGACGCCGCGAAAACCCCACTTCGCCGACGTCTTGATCGCTTCTTCGATGTTGTCTTGCCAAACGAACCCGCTGTAAGCGAACCGAACTTTGCTCACCGGCGCCGTTGTTGCAGCAGCCTCCGGCGCGCTTTCTTGCGAGCAGCCGGCGGCTAACGCGGCCGCCGCCGCCAAAAACTCTCTTCGATTCCACATCGTCTAGCCTCCTTGGGCCGCCGCGCTCTTGAGCTTGTAGGTGTACGTCTCCGGGTCGAAGTCGTACTGGTCTTTCTCCGGCGCCATGGGCGCGCTCGTCTTCGGCATCCACTCCGCCAACTCTTTCTTCAACTCCGCATGCTCCGGAGCCCCGGCGATGTTGTGCCACTCGTTCGGGTCTTCCACCCGATCGTAGAGTTCTTCCGTCCCGTCGTGATAGCGGATGTAGCGCCACTTGTCGGTGATCACAGCGTGATTGCCGGGCAGGAAGTCGATCACCGCTGGACGCTTCGTTGCCGCTGGATCCTGCAACTGCGGAACCAAGCTGATCCCGTCCAACCCCACTCCGGAAGCGTCCAACCCGCACAGCTCCGCCAGCGTCGGATACATATCCATCAACTCGATCTGCTGGGCGCGCTCTTCGCCGTTGTGCGTAATGCCCGGTCCGTGCCAAATCATGGGCACATGCGTGGCGCGCTCCCACAGCGTGCTCTTGTGCCAATGCTGCTTCTCGCCCAAGTGCCAGCCGTGGTCGCTCCAGAAGACGATGATCGTATTGTCCGCATGGTCGCTCTCGTCCACCGCCTTCAAGATCTGCCCGACCATCTCGTCGGCAAACGTGATCGCCGCCAAATAAGCCTGCACCGCGTCATCCCACTTGCCTTCCTTGACGATCCGCTCGTGCTCGTCGCGGCGCACGGCCGCGATCTCTTGGGCGATCGGCGGCAAATCTTCCAAATCGTCCGCTGGCACCTCTGGAATCTTCACGTCCTCAATCGGGTACTGATCGAAATACTTCTGCGGCGAGAACATCGGGATATGCGGATGCCACAGCCCGACCGCCAAGAAGAACGGTTTGGTGTGCTCGCGCCGCAGAAAGTCTTCGGCGAAGCGCACCGCGTCCATGTCGCCGTACGCGCGTTCCGGCCGCCCCGGCAACGCGCCCCAATCGAATTCCCCCGCGAAATTGTCGCCCGCAAGCCCATTAAACGGGTGCCCCGGCGGGTTCGGCATTCGCTCGGTCCAGTGATACCAAGCAGGACGCCGGTACCAAGGATCATCGAACCGCTGCAAACGATACTCGTCCCACTGGTCCGGCGGATTATAGCCGGACTCGTGATGGAAGACCTTGCCCGTACCCGCCACGAGATATCCGTTCTGCTTGAAAAACATCGGCATCGTCACCGTGTCCGGCAGCACCGGCTTCCAGTACTGATTGTTGTTGTAGATGCCTGTCGTCGACGGCCGCTTGCCGGTCATGATCGACGTGCGCGACGGATTACAGATCGGCGAAGTGCAGTGCGCGTCGTTGAACAACACGCCGCGTTTGGCCAGCGCATCAATGTTCGGCGTATGGACTCCGGGATAGCCTTTCAGGCAGCCGACCCAATCGTTCATGTCGTCGACCGAGATCGAGATGACGTTTGGGCGGTTCGCGCTGGCCTGCTCCGTCTGGGAACAGCCTGCGGCGGCTGCCGCTGTAGCGGCGATAGAGGTTTCTAGAAACTGACGGCGGTTGATCACGGACAGATGTTAGCGAGATCGCCGTCGCAAATCCAACTGCTACTCCAAACGCAACGCTTCCATCGGCTGCGTGCGGGCGGCCCGCCGGGCAGGCAAGTAGCCGGCAGCGAGAGCAACGACGCTCAGCACTGCGATGGCCCCGGCCATCGTCAGCGGATCGGACGGCCTGACGCCATAGAGTTGCGATTCGGTCCAGCGCCCCAACACGAGCGCCGCCGGGATCGCCGCCATGGCGCCGATGCCGAACAGCCAAACCACTTCCTTCAGCACCAGCCACGACACGTCGCCGCGCTGCGCCCCCAGCGCAATCCGCAGCCCGATCTCCCTCTTGCGCCGCGCCACGGAATAAGCCAGCAAGCCGTAGAGGCCGACCGCCGCCAGCAGTGTCGCCAGCACGCTAAACGCCGAAGCCAAGAATGCCAGCAACCGTTCGTTCCGTAGAGTCGTATTCTTCTGGTCTTCCATCAAGCGCAGGTTGACGATGGGTAACGTTGCGTCCAGCTCCCGCGCCACCGTTCGAGCCGCAGGCACGGCGTCCTCGGGACGCCGCTCCGACCGCAAGTAGACATTTGCGCCCGTCGGCCAAGGCGACTGAGCGAAGGGCACGAAGACCTGCTCAGGCACTTCCTCCCTGACCCCTTCATAACGCGTGTCCGGTACGACGCCGACGATCTCAATCTGTTGAGCGTCGGGCCCATAGAACGAGAAATGTCTACCCAACGGCGACTCATTGGGGAAGAAGTGTTTGACGAACGATTCATTCACGATGCCCACCGGCGGCCCTCCCCGCAGATCAGCTTCACTGAACTCACGACCCTCCAGAAAGGGAATCTCCAAAGTACGGAAGTACCCCGGCGAGACGGCGTTGAAGTTCGGGCTCATCTTCTCGCCTTCCGTGCTCTGATGACCTTCGACCTTCACCGAGTTGTTCCAGGTGTCGCCGTCCAGCATGCGCATCGTGCTGAAGCCTGCTGAAGCCACTTCGGGACGCGCGCTTAAGTCCTTTTCCAAACGCTGCAACAAACGCCGCGTCGCGTCGTCGTCGTAGCCGCCCTGCATCGGATCGATGGCGAAAACCAAAGTATGTTCTGTCTCGATGCCGGGGTCGATATTCCGCAATTCCCTGAGACTGCGCGTGAACAACCCCGCGCCGATCAACAGCAACAACGAGAAGAAAACCTGCGAGCCGGCCAACGCCCGACGCCATCCGTCATTGCCGCCGGCGATCGATCCGGCTTGATCCTTGAGCGCCGGCGCCAGATGTATCTGCGTGGTCCGCAACGCCGGCAGCAGTCCAAAGAGGAATGTTGTGACGGCAGCGGCGGCAGCGGCGAAGGTGACTATGCGCCAGTCGGGTTCCGTGGTGAAGTTCACCGACTCGGCGCCCTCCGGCGCAAAGCGCAAGATGAAGGTCGCAGCCCAACTTGCCGCCGCGAGCCCCAGCACGGTCGCCGCTGTCGCGATCAGCGCGCACTCGGCCAACAGCTGTCGCACGACGCGCGCCCGCGACGCTCCGATCGCGAAACGCACGGCCACTTCCTTGGTGCGGCCCGACGCACGCGCCATCAGCAGGTTGGCCACGTTGCCGCAGGCGATCAGCAGCAGCAAGCCGACCATCGCCATCAGCAGTTGCAAAGGAGACTCCAAAGTCTCCCGCTCGCGCTGCCGGCCTTGTCCGCCCGGCTCCACCAGCAGGCGGGCCTCACGGTAGCGTTCGCGTCCTCGGTCGCCCATGCCCGCAAGCTCCGGCTGGGCCAAGTCGTACTCAATTCCCGCCTCCATGACGGGCGCTATCGCCGCTTGAGCCCGCTCGCGGCTCACGCCCTCTCGCAGCCTGCCGAAGACGTTCATCCAACGGCTACGGCGGTTCTCAAGCTTGTAGATTTGTCGTTGAAAGCCGACCGAGACGGTGTCCTTCATCTTGGCCGGGATAAAGAGTTTGGGCCGCGTCGCGAAATCGATCCCTCGAAAATCCTTCTGCGACACGCCGACAATCTCGAACGGATGCTGGTTGAGCAGGATCGTCTGGCCGATTGCGTCCGGCGCCGAGCCGAAACGATCCCGCCAGTATTCGTGGCTCAGCACAGCGACTGGATGCCCATCGGCAATCTCGTTATCGCGTTCTTCGAGCACGCGCCCCGCCGCGGCCCCGACTCCCAGCGTACGAAAGTAGTTGCCGGTCACCAACACCACGTCGGCTTGCTCGGCTTCACCTTCAACGCCGATCGCCATCGGCATAGTCGCGCGCCCGATCAGATCTTCGAAGATTTCATCTGTCTGTTCCTCGAGATCCTCGTACCAGGGGTAAGACCACACCGCGTAGCCGGTGTTGGACCCGTTCCACGTGCCGTCCCACTCCAGCAGCACCAGCCCCGCAGGATCCTTGACCGGCAACTGACGCAGGGCGACTTGGTCCAGCAGCGTGAAGATCGCCGCGCTGGACCCAATGCCTAGGGCGAGCGTCAGGATCGCCGTAATGGCGAAACCGGGCGACTTGCGAAGGGTTCGAAAAGCGTAACGGAAATCCATCATCAGACTCTACGAAGGCACGGCGGGGGCCGTTCACAAACTCTTTGATTTTCTTGGACGCCCACGAAAGTCTTGCGCCGTCTTTGGGACGCGCCTGGACCAATGTTGGGACGCGTTACCAGGAGCTTAGCGGCGCTAGCTTAACCTCGACCGCCGCCGTTTGCCCGGATCGCACTTCGACGCCGGCACGATATCCCGCAAGCCGTTGGCGATCCAACGAGTCGGCCAAGTTCCAGTCCGCATCGCTCGGCAGAGCATAGACGTCGTAGCGTCCCGGGCCGACCTGAATGCTGAATGCGCCTGACTCGTCCGCGACGGCCTGCGAAAGGTCATTGGGCAATACCGGATTCTGCGGCAGCAAGTAGACCTGCGTGTCCTTGAGCGGCAAATCGTCCGCAGTAGTGACCGAGCCTTCCACCGTGCCCGAGTCGTAGGCGACAACAACCTCGGCCCGATGCACGCCGGCGTCGCCAATCATGACGCGGCCCTCCAGTGGGGGACTGCCGTCCACCAGCGCCGAGGCCAAGTAGCCGCCGCTTGGGATGCCGCGAACCCGCAACGCGTACGGACCAGGGGATAAGTGCATACGAAGCTCGGTCGTACTGGGATCGGGGCGGGGAAGCCGGTCGCTGCCGCTCATACTGCGCGCTAGCTCAGGCCCGAGGTATTCGAACATCACCGCAGGCGGCCCGATGCCGCGCTGCTCCGCCAACAGGTCTAGCCCCGGCGGGTTGAGATGCTTCTTCGTGATCGTCATCTCGGCGCCTTCGCTTAGGTACACCACCGAGCGTGTCGTTTGACCGGCAGCGAGAGCGACTTCCGTTAGGCCAGTCGTTCGAGCCCCTGGATTGCGAGCAGCCAGTACGTACGCCCCCGGAGCCAGTCCCTGCAAGAAGAACGATCCGTCTTCCGCCGTTGCTATCTGATACACCGGGGCAAAAAATTCACCTGTTCGACGATAGACGCCCACCACGCAAGCGCCACAGCCAGATACTTGACCAGCCAATGCCGTCTGGCCTGCATCCAGCGCCCGCAGATCGATGTTTTCGATCTTTTCGCCTGATCGCAGACGCAGCGTGGCGAGCGCTCCCAAGCCGCTCGGCTCGGGATAAAGCATCGGCGTTACAGTCAGTCGCTCGACTCCTTGCGGCGCCGGCGCTGCCGTCGGCTCTAGTGCGAGCAGGTAGTTGCCCGCACGCAAGCCGTGCAGGCGGAAGCGTCCCAGGTCGTCGACGCTGACGTTCCGGCGCCCCATGAGAATGGGCACATTGCCGAGCCTGTCCGGCTGCTCCCACAAGGCGATGGTTGCGCCTTCCAGCGGCTCACCGTCGGGTCCGACCGCGGTGCCGGCGATCAGAGACTCCGGCGTGAGCCTTATGACCAAATCTTGCGGCCCTACGCCCACGGCGACTTGACGGCGTTGCTGATCGGAGTGGAAGCCCGCTTTGGTGGCGAGTACGCCGTAGGTTCCAGTAGGGATTGCAGCGAGCCGAAAGCGTCCGTCCGGACCCGTCCAGGTTTTCTTGACCGAAGTTGTTCGTACCGCCACCAAAGCGCCTGCTAGCGGCGAACCATCCGCTGCCGACACGACGCGCCCGGTCAGGTCGGAGTCATCGCTTGGGGGCGCTTGCGCCCAAACAACCGCGGCGGCGAGACACAACATGGCAACGCGCAACGTCATGGCTTGGCGGTGAGCAGGATCTCGGTTTGATCGCCGGCCGTGATCGGGAAACGCTTCACCGCTGTTCCGGCCGTCTTCCAAGCCTCATCGTTCTGTGGATTGACGGCGGCGTCGGCCCAGGCGCAAATCTGATAGTCGCCAGGCAACAGCTTGGCGAAGCTGTACCCCCCAGCTGTATCGGTTTGAATCGAGATGACCTTGCCCGCTCCGTTCCGCAGTGCGACCACGAAGGGGCCGCTCCGAGCGTCTTCCGTCGGAAGACGCACGACCCCGCGGACCTCGCCGAAGGCGCCGGAGAGCACTATCTCGGTCTCCAGAGTCTCGCCTTCTGACAGCGTGAACTCTGTTTGGCTGGTGATGAAATACTCGCTGCTGTCGGCCTCGAGACGATACCGTCCTGGCAGTAAGGCCGCGCGCGCAAACGTCGGGTTTTCACCAAACCGGCCGAACCTTCCCATGGGACCCCGGAAGAACCCGTTGCCCGGCGTGCCGCCGTCAAGCGGCACGAGGTTGAGATTCGTCCGCCGCGGCGTCATATCTTCAAATTGGATCCGGCCCACGAACGTCGCGCCTGGCCGCGCCGTAAGCCGCAGGTCGGTCATGTCGCTATCGATCCGGTAACGCCCCAACGTGACCACCCGGCCGGGCCCGAGTCGGCGCCCGCTCCCGGCGTCGTCGATGATCTCCGCGGTCAGCACGTAATCGCCCGGAGCGAGCTGGCCCGAGAGTCGCGGCTCGGCGGCGTTCTCCGTATCGACCTGGATGCTGGACATCAGTCTACGCCCTGGGCCGGCGTTCGCACTCGCCGGCATTATGCGCACCGTTTCTCCGCCGACTAGGTTCAGGCCGTCAATGACGCCCCCCACGCGTACCGGTTCAGCGCTGACCCCCATGGCGATGTACAAAGGCGGGCTCGATTCGCCCAACTCGACCGAAATGTCCAGCGGTTCGGCGGAGTAGATCCCGCTCAGTAGTTGAGGCAGGCGGACCTCAAGCTTGTACTCTCCCGGCATGACGCCGTACAAGCGGAAGTATCCGCGATCGTCGGTCGAGTTCGCCGGCTGGCCGAAGAAGCCGCTGCGCGGGCCGCGTCGTCCCGGCTGCGGGTCCTCTCCCGCCTTGGTTAGCCGAACGGCAGAACCCCTGAGCGGGTCACCGAAAGGGTCTGTGACGTAGCCCTCTACGACCGACGCCTTGGCCACAACGAAATCCGCCTCGCCGCACGAGCCGCTCGCGGGACAGGCCCTCGCCAGCGTCGCCGCCCTCGCCCCGCCGGCCTCGTAAGTGAAGTAGCCGCGATGCGAAACCGTGAACTCGACTCGCCCCTCCGGCAAACCTGGCAGACGATACTCGCCCTGGGCATCGGCCCGAGCAGAGGCAATTGTCCGCGGCGGCGAGCCGCTCGTGGCGACGACCCAAGCGCCGGCGGCGGGAGTCCGATCGCCGTCCGCGAGCGTCAAGACACGGCCTGTCAGCGTGCTCTGGGGCAATGCGGAGCTCACGAAGATCGTGGCCAAAAGGCCAAGCTGAAGCAGATTCCGCGGCACTGCGTATAAAGACGCACGAACGGCAGGAAGGGTACACGAAATCCCCTCTTGCATAGGCCAGGCCCCCCTTCGCGGTGGTGGGCTCGCAGGGGAAAGGGGAGTTGCGGCAGTTCCGAGGGCGAAATTCCCGTAAGTTATTGAAATCGCAACGAAACTATTTCCTATCGCCGGACATCACCGACACAGGGGAGAGGTCGGATTCTTGGTAGCCTGGAGTCTGCGCCCTGTGTATTTTTTGATCAGGAGAAAGTGCTTATGAAGAAACAATTGATTGCGATGTTAGGTATGGCCGTATTAGGACTTGCTCTGGCTGCCGGTTGCTCGCAAGCGGAGCCGGAAGGCGCCATGGAGAAGGCGGGAGCTGCGATGGATGACGCCGCAGACCATTTAGAAGATGCCGCCAACGATGCGGGCGAAAAGATGGAAGACGCTGCTGAAGCCGTAGGCGACGCCGCGCAAGAGGCCGGTCAGGCCGTCGAAAAAGCTGCAGGA
The DNA here is from genome assembly GCA_963805925.1 of uncultured Acidobacteriota bacterium. Lineage (GTDB taxonomy): Bacteria > Acidobacteriota > Terriglobia > Bryobacterales > UBA6623 > CAMPKL01. Next base: position 1,553,865 of record CAWDWB010000003.1, on the reverse strand, counting down.
ACGAACTAACTCCCCTCACTCTAGTCATCGGGCTGCTGACCTTGCCGTCTGCCCCATACCCCCGCCTTAGCCCACGTCCAGGCATCTAAGGATCGACTGCCGTCGGGTGCGGGTTTGCTGGATTTCATCGTAAACAACGTGTGCAAGCCGGGCGGCAATGGCGCTCTAGCCGGACCTGCAGCACGTGGGAGATTCTGCTCCCAGTCGATGGCCGGCGACCCCACCCGCAACTACGCCAAAGAATCGATGATGAAGGCGTACATCTTTTCGAGTCCGCCAGGCGCGAAGTTCTGAACGAGTGCCGCCTCGCGTCCCTGAGGGCTGCGGCTTAAGGCCCCCTGCTCGATTCCCCAAACTTCGACAGACAGCCGCGCGCGTTGCGGCTCGGCGAAGAACTCCGGATGCAAAGCGAAGCAGACGGCGGTCATGTCCCACAGCCGGTACATCGGCTGATCAAGTACGAGTTGGTAGCTGGCCCACGCTAGCCGTGCAGCCGTCGAATGCTTTCCTGCCTCTTGCAAGCCAGCCAAGAACTCGTCGCTCAAATGAGTTTGATCGCTCACATCGAGCGGCACGACGGTCAGCGGGACGCTCGTGTTCCGGAAGATCCAATCGACCGCGAACGGATCCCAAAACGCATTCCATTCGGCGCGCTGCCCGACCGGGACGCCAGGGAGCGTCTCGGGTTCCAAGTTTCCCGGAACGTCAACAGCCCCGCCCATCCAAACGATTTCGCGGATGCGGCTTTCGAGCTGCGGCCGACGATCCAGCACCAATTGCAGTTGGGTGAGCGGGCCGGTGGCCAGGATCGTGAGTTCGCCTTGGCCCGCTGCTTCCAGCGCTTCGCAGAGATGTTGCTCGCCGTCGGGGTAGGGCGGCGAGATCGGCGGCGCCTGGCCCAGCGCGTCCAGCGCGACGAAGCGCACGCAATCAGAACGGTACTTCCAGGGAAAGGGATTCACCGCTCGCGCCGCACTCAGCGAGGCGGGGATATCCGGGCGGCCGGCCAGCGCCAGCAGCCGGTGCTGGGCCTCCATCGCCTGTTCGGTGAGGCAATCCGCACTAGTGAGCGAAGTCCCCACCAAGTCGACGTCCGCCCGCCGCGCTAGCAGCAGCAACGCAATCAGCTCGTCGATGGCCCCGTCATGACTTAGGAAGAACGGGTTGCCGCTCATCGCTCGAGTTCGGCCGCTGCGGCCGTGTCGACGAACCAGACGACATTTTCTGCCTGGCGGTCGACCAACTGTGCCGGATAAGCCAAGAAGTCCTGCGGACCTTCCAACACGGCTTTAAGCGGCTTGGCCTTGTCGGCGCCCGTCACCAAGAACACTGTGTTCGCCGCGTTGAGCAAGACTTTGGGCAGCAGGCTGACGCGGTAGCTCTTTTTCGCTGAGGCGTAGACCGATCCGACCAGCCCCGAGCGGTCTAGGATCAACGGTTCACCGGGGAATAGACTCGCCGTATGCGCGTCATCGCCCATGCCGAGATGCAGCACGTCAAATCGCGGAGGCTCTCCCTCATCCAACTCAAACGACTTGGCCAGATCATCGGCATAACGCCCGGCTGCGACCGGAGGTTCGAGTTCGCCCTCGATGCGATGAACCTGTTCGGCTTTGAGCCGGACAGGTTGGCATAGCGCCGCATCGGCCATGCTGAAGTTGCTTTCGGGATGTCCGGGCGGTACGGGTCGCTCATCCACGAAGAAGAGCTGCAGCTTGGGCCACTCGAACTCTTGGGCAGCCATTGCCTCGAACATCAACTTGGGAGTCGACCCGCCCGAGACGGCCAGGGTCGCTTGCCGCGCGTTCTGCAACGCTTCGTCGAGTTTACCCAGGATGAACTCAGCAGCAGCGGCGGCGGCTTCCTGCTTTGTATCGTAAATGCGGAGCTTTGGCATCTACCACTCGCTGTACAGCGTGCCGTTGAGCGCTGTGCGGTCCGAGCCACTGCGCACGTCGTAGAGCCCGGACTCTCCTGTGGGTCCTGCGTCGTTAATCATCTGCCAAGTATCGCGCGACTCCGTAAAAGGATCGATCGGGATCTCCCGTAGATAACCTTCCGAGACCAATTCTTCCAGCGACTGCGGCGGCTCTTCCTTGTCGTAGGTGTACTGATCGATCACCGATCGCATGGTAAACAGATTGCTCTGCAACACGGACTCCTTGGCCCGCACCATTGCCGTCGTGTAGAACGGCACAGCGATCGACAAGATGGTGACGATGATCGCTACCACGACCATGATCTCGATCAGCGTGAAGCCGCGCCTGTATCTCATCGCTCTGCTACCACTCACTGTAAGGCTCCCCATCCAAAGATGAACCGAGACTTAGCGAGAAGACGTCGAAAACATTGTCTCCGCCCCAGGTCATCGCGTCCGGAGGATCCGATACCGATCGCATGCCCCATTCCGGGCGTCCGGTCATGGGGTCTTCAGGAATGCGCCGTAAGAAGCGGACCTTCGACGGTTCCTCGTCATCGCTTCCCGTGCCCGTACCAGTGCTTGAACCGAAACCGCTGCCGGCCCCCGTCCGCGAACTGCTGCTGCGCGAGCCGAAGCTGCTCGTTGAATTTCTGGAATTGGTTTGGCCTTGCCGCTGCGAGCCGAACGAACTGCCGCGCTGGTTGGCGGAATTTCGATTGCCCAACGTACCACGCGACTGTGTGCCGGTATTATTCATCCCCGGAACTCCGCCGAGTTGATTCGCTCCGAGGCCTGCGCCGCCAGGATTCGCTTCCACGCCCTCGACCAAGACTTCGAGACTGGGCGGATAGCCGTGGTTGTCGGGATCTTCCTCGGTGATGACGCCCGCGTCTACGGCATCCTTGTAGCGATCGATGGCATCACGCATTTCGGTCAGCGCCGCGCGCAGGCGATGTTCTTTGTCGCGCCGCACCTTGACGCGAGCCACCGGCAGCGCCATGGTCGACAGGATCAGCAAAATGGTGAAGGCCACGATCAGCTCGACCAGGGTCAAGCCGCGGCGCGAACCTCCTCGAGCGATACGGGTCATTGCACTGTCAATTGGAGCGAAGCCGCCTGCAAGGTCATCGGATTGCCGTCGGCGCGGCGAGCGCCGGTCGGGCTGACGTTGAGTTGGGTTTGGCCTGCAGCGACGCCTCGCAGGCGGATCTGGATCAGTTCGCCGCGACCCGAGGCGCCGCCGGTGCCGGGGAAGCGGGAAATGTTCACGGCCGATTGACCGACCTGATTGCGGATGTTGCGCGAGAAGATCAGATCCGTCCTCTCCGGGCCGGCCAAGAAGTCGCCGCGCGTGATCTCCACAATGTTGACAACGGCCGGATCGTAGGCGATCCGCAGCGGGCTGCCGAAAAGATCGGTGACTCCGTCAGCAAGAACGCTGACCGTGGTCTCTTCGCCCGCCGCGAGCGTCGTCTGGGCCGGCTCAAACAGCAGCCGGGCCGCAGCGGCCGGCTGGGCCGGGGTAGCCGGTTGTTCCGTCTGCGTTGGCGTCTCCGCTGGCGGAACGCCTGGCGCCGCTGGACTGACAGGGGCCTGGGTGCCGGGAGTTGGCGCCGCAGGCGCTGGAGCGCCGGGCGTCTGCGTGGCCGGGGCTGCCGGCGTCGGCGTCTGGGCCTGTACCGGGGACCCGGGGGCCGGCAATGCGGCTTCGCCGCTGCTCTTTTCCTTGAATCCCACCTGGAAGACCTGCTCGGTGCCCGAAGCGATCTCCAACAGGTTCGACTCGTCCACCGTCGGCAGTCGCACGATATGCGGAATCACAACGATCAAGATCTCGTTCTGGGACGTGTCAACTTTCTTGACGCTAAATAGACGCCCGATGACAGGTAGCTCGCCTAGGAAGGGGATGCCCGATTTCGTGGTGAAGACGTTCTCTTGATTCAGGCCGCCCAGAATACTCGCCTCGCCTTCCTCTAGGCGAATGTCGTGCTCGATCGTCTTCTGACTGATAATCGGCTGGCGGATTCCGCCGAGGTCGACATAATCCCTGACGTTCGAGATCTCGATGGAGAGGTGCATCGAGATCTCGCGGTCATTATGAATTTTCGGCAGGATGTCGATGTTGACGCCGACTTCTTCGAAGTTGAACTGAGTGTTGACCAGGGCGTTCGCGCCGACACCACCGATGCCGGGTTGGAAGCTGCCGGTGGCGATCGGAATGCGTTCGCCGATGTGCAGGCTCGCTTGCTGGTTGTCGGTCGCACGGATACGCGGCGACTGCAACAGGTTCGAATCCGTACCGGAGAACAGGGCTGTCAACTGAGCGCCGGGCAATGTGGTGGACCAATCTCGTGTGCCGACGCCGCGCACTTGAGACAAAGGCAGCGCCCCCTCGGTTCCGCCCGTGAATGAAAGGGGTACGCTGATGCCGTTGCCGTCGGAGGAGGTTGGGCTGATGCCCAGCTCTCGGGTCTTGCTCCGCGAAACTTCGAGAACGAGCACGTCAACGACGACTTCCGGCCTGGCCTTGTCAATGTCGTTAATCAGCTTGTCGACCAACGCCAACTCCGAGCGCGAACCGCGTACGACCAAAGCGTTCATCGACGTCACCGGAAACATCCGCCGGATGTCGGTCAAGCCGCGGATCGCGGTGACGATCTCTTGTAGTTCTTGCGGCGTGGCGACGTTGTTCAAGTAAATCGTCTTGACGATCTTCTCTTCAAAATCACGCCGTTTCGCCGTCGTGTCGTTGGTGACGAAGATGGCGTTGTGCGTGATCGGCTTCCAGTAGGTTTGGGTGATCAGCGCCGTGTAATCCAATGCCTCAGTCAGCGTGGCGTCTTGGATTGAGATATCGACCCGCTTGTCAGAGAAATCGGGATCAAAAAGGACGTTGATGCCGGCCAGCTTGCCGATCGTCTCGTAGACGACCTTCAACTGCTGGCTCATCGTGATGTCGATCGGCTGGGTCGACAGAGGCCGCAGTACAGCGGGAGGCCGCATCGACTCCACCAGCTTCCGCCGGTCCGTCCGATCCAGTTCCAGAGCGCTGGCGTCAGGATCGTCCCCTTTCTCTTTTCCGCCGCCCCGGCGCTTCTCGATCATCTCCAGAGTCCGCTGATACTGCTGCGCCGCGACGGTCAACGACGGATCGATTTCAATGGCTCGCTGAAAGTGCGCCAGCGCTTCATCCAGCAGTCCTTCGTCATCGCGCAAGCGGCGTCCGGCGTCCACATGCGCCTGAGCGGCCACGAAACGCATCCGGCGGACCGAAAGCTGATAGCGGTTGTCGCCGGGGTCCTCGACTTGCGCTTGCTCGTAGAGCTGCAACGCCCCGTCATAGTCCTTCTGGACTTCCGCGCGCCGACCCTGCTCATAGAGCTGTTTTGCCTTTCTCGACGCCCCCGGCAGGCCCGGAGCGGCCATCAAAAGGCAGAGAATGAGGAGGAAAGACGTCTGGAACAGTCCCCGCGTTCGTGCCACTCTAAAGAGGCGGCGTCGGGCGAGTCGTCGGTCGTCGGTAAAGGCGGTCATCAAGCGGGATAGCGTCCGGTAGGATCGGTTCCTACCTATAGTGACGCACTCCTCCGCTCGTACGTGGAATCGGAATGGCGAAAACGGAAGGAATTAAGATCCTGGCGGACAATCGGCGCGCCCGGTTCAAGTACCACTTCCTCGATACCTTCGAGGCGGGCATCGTATTGACCGGTTCCGAGGTCAAATCCGCCAAAGCGGGCCAAATTCAGCTCGGAGACGCATACGCATCCCTCAACAAGGGCGAGATCTGGCTGCACAATGCTCATATCAGTGCTTATCTGCAAGCCAACCGGCAAAACCACGAGCCCATGTCCGTGCGGAAGCTGCTGCTGCACCGCTCAGAGATCGACAAGCTCGTTGGTAAGACGCGCGAGAAGGGTCAGACGTTAATCCCAACGAAAGTCTACCTCAAGAACGGTCGCATCAAGGTCGAGATTGCCCTGGCAAAAGGTAAACAAGACCACGACAAACGCGAGACGATCAAGAATCGCGAACTCGACCGCGAAGCCCGTCAGGCCATGGTGAAGCGCGAGTGAGTTCTATGCCTATGAGCAGAGCGGCGTACGACTTCTAAGAGAAGCCTACTAATCACCGGCGGTAGCGGCGGAATCGGCCCGGCAACCGTTCGTCTGGCCGCACCGCCCAACCCGAAAAAATCGCCGACTGGCTCCTTTGGCTTCCCCCGAACGGAGCCCGCCGCCTGAGCGTGCTACGATAGCCAGCTGCCAAAGACAGGTCCCGCCGTCCCGACGATTTGCCCTGATGCATACTCGGCTTACGCCTCGCCTTCCGGCTAGCATGGCGACACAACACGATCTCGTTAGCAGATCGCAAGGCTGCACGCCTAGATCCCTAAGTTTGTCCATCTCGAAACCACGATGTTTCCATCATTCGTTCGCATCTTTTCCCTGGCAGCGGCACTGCTGGCCTGCCCTAACCTCGTACTCGCCCAAGACGGCGGGTCCCCCTTCAGCGCAGGCGATACCGCCTGGATGATGACGTCCACGGCGCTGGTGCTTTTCATGACGCTGCCAGGCCTAGCGTTGTTCTACGGCGGCCTGGTGCGAGTCAAGAACTTCCTGTCGGTGCTCATGCACTGTTTCACGGTCGCCTGCCTGGCTTCCGTTCTGTGGATTGCCGGACTTTATAGCTTGTCTTTCGCCCCCGGCAACGATTGGATCGGCGGCCTGGCGCACGTCGGCCTTCGCGGAATCGGCCTCAACGATCTCCACGACACATATCCCGCGACGGTCTGGGTGATGTTCCAGATGACCTTTGCCATCATCACGCCCGGTTTGATCGTCGGCGCCTTCGTCGAGCGTATGAAGTTCAAGGCCGTGATCCTTTTCTGCTCTCTATGGCTCGTTCTCGTTTACGCCCCTGTCACCCACTGGGTTTGGGGCGGCGGCTGGATGCAGAAGATGGGGGCCGTCGATCTGGCCGGCGGCATTGTCGTCCATGCTACCGCTGGCATTTCCGCGCTCATTCTGGCCAGGTTCGTCGGCCCGCGACGCCATTTTCCCCACGGCCTCAACCCACCCCACAGCCCGGGCATGGTGATGATCGGCGCCTCGATGTTATGGGTCGGTTGGTTTGGTTTCAACGCAGGCAGCCAAGGCTCGGCCTCCACGGCCGCCGGCATGACCATGCTGGTCACCCACATCTCCGCCGCCGTGGCGAGCCTGACCTGGATGTCTCTGGAGTGGATCAAAACCGGCAAGCCCGGTCTGGTCGATATTGTCACCGGCATGGTGGCTGGGCTGGCCACGATCACGCCGGCTTCCGGAGTGGTCGGTCCGCTCGGCGCAGCGCTCATCGGCTTCCTGGCGGGAATCGTCTGCTACTACGCTGTCGGCATCGTCAAACTCAAAATAGGTATCGACGACGCCCTCGACGTTTTCGCCGTGCACGGCGTCGGCGGCATAATGGGTTCGATTCTTCTGGCGGTCTTCGGCGTCTCTGCCTTCGGCGGTTTTGGCGAGTTCGAAATGGGTTCGCAGTTGCTCATCCAGTTCAAGGCTGTCGGTTTCACGGTGGTCTGGTCCGGGATCGCCACTGTGCTCATCGCGACGGCATGCAATGCCGTGGTCGGTCTGCGCATTGTTGACAGCGTCGAAAATCAAGGCCTCGACCAGTTCGAGCACGGTGAAACGGCCTATCACTTGGAATAGCGAGTCGCCCCCAGGGCCTTGCATCCGCCCGTTGGGCGAGAACAATTTGGGTTCGGAAACGCCCGGAGTTTGGCGACCTCGTCGTCGACTGGCTCTTCCATGCAGATTCGTACCTTTTCCTCTTCCCCCGCCGAAATCGAGGCGGATGCTGTCGTCGTAGCGCTCCTCCAACTAGCGGATGGCGAAATCCTGTCAGGACTTCGTTGGGCCGCTGTGCTGCAGCGCCCCAGATCCGGCCTGCTGGGCTCTTTCGAGCGCGGCATGCAGCAGCTCGAGCTTGATCGGCTTGGTGATGTAATCGTCCATCCCGGCAGCGCGGCATTTGTCGTTGTCGTCCTTCATGGCGTGGGCGGTGAGAGCGATCACGTGCAGGTGGCCGCCGGTCGATTCCTCGCGCCGCCGAATCTCCGCCGTGGCCTCCAGGCCGTCCATTTCCGGCATTTGAACATCCATCAAAACCGTATCGAATCGTTCCTCTTCAAGCCTGCTAAGCGCCTCAAGCCCGTTGGAGGCGCATACCGTCGAATGGCCGAGTTTCGCTAGGAAGAGCTGTGCTAGCTTGCGGTTCACGGGGTTGTCATCGGCGACCAGAACCCGTAAGCCTGAGCAGGGCTCAACTTCTACTGACAGAACTGCCGCCGGTTCAGACTTTGGCGCAACGCGGCCGGCCAACGCTGTCACGGCCAATGACCGGAGCTTCGGCAGATCCAAGGGCTTGGCCAGTCTTGCCGCAATACCGAGTTCCTGAGCCCGGTCGGAGTCTCCCGCGTGGAGCCCGCAAGTTAGCAGGATCGTTGGTGGCGCCTCGAGTTGTGCTTGCCCGACAATTTGCTCGATGAGCGCGTATCCGTCGATGTCGGGCATGGAGAGATCGCAGATCAACAACTCGAATTTCTTGTTGGCAGCAGCCAGCGCCTTCACCCGATTCAGCGCCCCAGCAGCGCAATCAAGTGACTCCGGCCGCATGCCCCAACTCACAGCCGCTTCTTCCAGCACTCTGCGGCTCGTGGCATTGTCATCGACGATTAGCACGCTGCGCCCGTCCAAGACGCTCCAATCGAACGACGGCGCAGGCTCCTGCCTCGTTTTGTCGAGACGGAAGTTGGCCGTGAAATGGAAGCAGCTGCCGACTCCCGGTTCACTCTCGACCCAGATCTCGCCGCCCATCAACTCGACCAATCGGCTGGAGATCGTCAGGCCCAACCCGGTGCCCCCAAAGCGGCGTGTCGTGGAGGCGTCCGCCTGGCTGAACTGTTCAAAAATGGTTGCCGTCTTGTCGGGGCTGATCCCGATACCGGTGTCGCGAATGAGGAATTGCAACAGGGCCTCGTCCTCATTGCAGCTTTCCGCCGACACTTTGAGAACGACCTCGCCCTCGGATGTGAATTTGATCGCGTTACCGACCAGATTGATGACGATTTGCCGCAGCCGGATCGACGCTCCGATGAGTCGCGCGGGGGTACTTGGAACGACCCACGAGACCAGCTCAAGATTCTTAGCGAACGCCCGCGGAGCCAGTACGCGCAGGGCATCCTGCAAACACTCGTTCAGATCGAACTCCGTCTCCTCCAAGGTAAGCTTGCCGGCTTCAATCTTCGAGAAATCGAGGATCTCATTGATGATCTCGAGCAGGGCGTCGGCCGATGACTGGATGGTGCACAGGAACTCGCGCTGGTCCCCGTCTAGATCCGTGTCGAGGGCTAACTCCGCCATGCCCATGATTCCATTCATGGGCGTGCGAATTTCGTGGCTCATGTTGGCGAGAAATTCGCTCTTGGCGCGATTGGCCGCCTCTACATCCCGAGTGCGCTCCGCGACGCGGCTCTCCAGACTGCTGTTAGACACCTCCAGCAGTTTCACGTAACGCCTGGCGAGCCCGGCGCTGAACACGCCGAACGCCAGCAACAGCGCGGCCAGTCCAAACAATGCCGAGCCGTAGCGCGAACTCGCTTTCACCGCGTCATCGAATTCCGACCGCAACTTGGAACGCAGTTCCAGGATGCTGGCCTCAAGCGGGACGGCGAAATACTCGCGGAGCAATCCGTCGACAGCCAACTTCTTTGCCGTGAGAACCGAGATGTGGTTTTTTAGGAACGGCAAATTTGGATCTGCCTTCGCATTTCGGCCATCGAGATCAGCCAGGAGATTGGCTATTAGTTCCGCCGATTGCGGGTCAGGGTTCGCCACAAACCGCCACACAGCATTCTCTACGTCCAACAGGCCGGCTCTCTCGACCGAGCCGGCGTCTGTCTGCTCCAGCGAACGTCGGGTGAGCGAGATTGTCGCGGCGGCGGAATTGCGTAGGATCGAAAACTCCGACTTGAAGTCTTCTCTGAGTGCGCGGCGCCTCTCGATCTCTGGTCGAGGCGTCGGATATCGCACGTAGGAGTTGTTCTCCAGGCGAGCGACGATCTCCGACGTTTCGGATTGCAGCCGCGTCAGTTCGTCGTAGCTGGTCTCAAGACCCTGAGTCAGTCGCAAGATCTGTGTGTCCAGTCGGGCGCTGCTGGCGCTCAACTGGTCCAGCAAGATCATCGCGTCTTCATAGGCCTCGCGGTTCGCAATATGGGCCCCGCGAGTGAGGGCCAGTCCCAGCGTTAGCACCGCCGCAATTAAACCGGCCGCGACTGTCCAGGACGGCAGTTTCATTCCAACTCCGGATCAACCGAGCCCGTCAGGCTTTCAAGGAACGCGACCAATTGCGACACCTGCAAATCGTCTACCGGTAACCCGAGCTGCATCTCGGCCATCGTTCGGACGGCTTCTCCCAGCGTGGCCGCCGAGCCATCGTGAAAGTACGGTTGCGTTAGAGCGACGTTGCGCAGTCCGGGCACCTTGAACTTGTACTTGTCTTCCTCGCGGCCTGTCACGTTGTAGCGGCCGGAGTCTGCCAGTGTGAGCGGAGTGCCGCGCCTTGCGAAGTAATCTCCCATGACGCCGATGCGCTCATACATATTGCCGCCGAACGCGAGGCCTTGATGACAGGAGGCGCAACCGAGTTGCTGGAATTCCGCGAAGCCTCTGGCAGCGGCCGGCGAGATCGCATCCTTGTCGCCTCGTTGGTAGCGGTCAAACGGCGAGTTAAGCGTCAACAAAGCCCCCTCGTAGGCCGCGATCGCATCGGCGATGTTGGCCGGCGCGGGGCCGTCGCCATAGATTTCGCGAAAGCGTTCGACTAGCTCCGCATCCTGATTGAACCGGGCCAGCGCTGGGCCCCAGCTCTCTCCCATTTCTCGGGGATTCAGTATGGGCTGGCGCACTTGTTCGACTAAGTTCGGCGAACGGCCGTCCCAGAATTGAGAGAAGTTGAGGCCCGCGTTCAGCACCGTCGGCGTGTTGATCGGTCCGATCGCGCCTCCGATGCCCGTCGCTGTTATCTGGCCGTCGTCACCTCCTTTGGAGGGGTCGTGGCAGCTCGCGCAGGAGATCGTCTCATCCGCCGAAAGCCGAACATCGAAAAACAGATCCCTTCCGAGCCCGATCCGCTCTCCCTTGCCGGCTGTTGAGGCGAACTGCGTCGGCTCCCGCGATGGAGCGCAAGCAAGGAGCAGGCACGCTGCCAAAATCGCGGGGACCTGTCTGCTGACGCTCAGAGATCGCATTTTCCTTGACCAATCGAGTCCCAGGGGACGGGGCTGCGAATATCTCTTATCGGCTCGACTGTCCTGCGTTTGACGGAATGTCGCCTCCGTCGTCGTAGACTGGGTCTTCCATGCAGATCAGTACCTTTTCCTGTCCTCCCGCCGAAATTGAGGCCGATGCCCTCGTCGTCACACTCTTTGAACTCAGCGCCGGCGAGAAGCCCGACCCACAGGCCGACGCCTGGTCGTCGGGAATCCTCGCCGAACTCTATTCTCGAGGCGAGTTCAGCGGCAAAGTGCTCGAAACGGCTGTGATTCACCGTCCCGTGGGCTTGAAGGCCGGACGGTTATTGTTGGTCGGCGGGGGCAAGCGAGACGCTTACTCCCAGGCAGTCGCCCGCAATGGGGCGGCAGTGGCCATCCGGCAACTGAAACCCAAGGGCGCCAAGAGCATCGCCATCGCCGCTCCTGCGAACTTCGACGTGGCCCAAGCGATGACCGAGGGCGCTTTGCTGGCCAACTTTGACGTCGGAGAACTCAAGAGCAGCGACGAAGGTAAGGGCCTGCTCGAAACCCTCAGCATCGTCTCATCCGCCGATGCTTCCGCCGCCGTCGAGAAAGGCCGTATCATCGCCGAAGGCCAGAACTTCGCCCGCAGTCTCGGCAACGCCCCGCCCAACCTGTTGACGCCCCCTGTGCTGGTCGAGCGCTCGCAGAAAATGGCGGCTCAGGCCGGGCTCGAAATCGAAGTTCTCGAGCGCGACCAGATGGCCAAGATGGGCATGGGCGCTCTATTGGGCGTCGCCCAAGGCAGCGCCGAACCGCCTGCGCTGATCATCCTGCGCTACAAGCCCGCGACAGCGGCTGGCGCCGATCATCTCGGTCTCGTCGGCAAAGCCGTCACCTTCGATACTGGAGGCGTTTCCATCAAGCCTTCCGCCGACATGGACCTGATGAAGTACGACATGGCCGGCGGCGCGGCAGTCCTCGGAGCCATGCAATCCATCGCTGCGCTGAGGCCGTCACGGCCCGTCACGGCCCTCGTCCCAACGGTCGAGAACATGGTCGGCGGCCGCGCGCAGCGTCCCGGCGATGTTGTCACGACCCTGTCGGGCAAGACAGTGGAGATCCTCAACACGGACGCCGAGGGTCGTATGATCCTGGCCGATGCGTTGACCTACGGCCAACAGATCGGTTGCAGCCGCATGGTCGACGCCGCCACGTTGACTGGGGCCATCGTCGTTGCCCTGGGACACGAACGCGCCGGTCTGTTCGCCAACAACGACGCCCTGCAGAAAGAAATTCTTGCTGCCGCCGAAACCGTTGGCGAGAAATTCTGGCCCATGCCGCTCGACGAGGAATACAAAGAGCTGCTCAAGAGCCCCATCGCCGACTTCCCCAACATCGGTTCGCGCTGGGGCGGCGCGATCACCGCGGCGATGTTCCTCAAACAGTTTGCCGATCCCACGCCCTGGGCGCACCTCGACATCGCGGGAACCGCTTGGCTTGAACAGGACAAGGCTTATATGCCGAAAGGCCCGACCGGCATGGCCGCGCGCACGTTTATCGAATTGGCGATGAGGCCTTAGCGCACGAAGCGCTGGGCGATGGGGAAGCGCCGGCCGACCCCGAACGCTTTCGACGTCACCCGCAAACCAGGCGCGGCCTGCTGGCGCTTGTATTCATTGCGGTCGACCATACCGCAAATCTTCTTGACCAAGTCCTCGGGCTGGCCAAGCTGCTCGGCAATTTCGAGCGTCGACAGATGTTCTTCGATGTACAGCCGCAAGATCGGATCGAGAATCTCGTAAGCCGGCAGAGAATCGGAATCCTTCTGATCCGGCCGCAGTTCCGCCGACGGCGCCTTGGTGAACACCGACTCCGGTATAGCCCCCGGCCGCCGCTTGTTGGCCGCTCGCGATAGCTGATAGACCATCGTCTTGGGCACGTCGCTAATCACTGCCAGCCCGCCCGCCATATCGCCGTAGAGCGTGCAGTAGCCGACCGCCAGTTCGCTCTTGTTGCCTGTCGTCAGCACCATTGAGCCCAGCTTGTTCGAGATGGCCATCAGCGTCAGGCCGCGCAGCCGCGCCTGGATGTTCTCTTCCGCAGCGTCCGGCTCCCGGCCTTCAAACACCGGCGCCAGGGCTCGCAGCGCCGTCTCATAGCCCTCAACGATGGAAATCGTCTCCAATCGAATGCTCAGCCGCGACGCCATATCGCGTGCGTCGCTCAGACTGTGCTCCGAGGAGTACGGACCCGGCATGGCGACTCCCATCACGTTTTCCGCGCCCAACGCCTCGACCGCGATCGTCGCCGTGATCGCCGAGTCGATGCCGCCGCTCAAGCCGACCACGGCTCGAGAGAATCCGCATTTGCCGATGTAGTCGCGAACGCCCAGAACGAGCGCATCGTACAGCGACTCCACTTCGTCTTCTTCGCGCGGCCCCATATCGAATCCCGGGTTCTCCGTATCGAAGAAGATCAAATCGGGCGCGAAGGACTTAGCCCGCGCGACCACCTCTCCGCGACCGTTCACCACAAAGCTCGAACCGTCGAAGACCAACTGGTCGTTGCCGCCGACCTGGTTGACCATGATGATCGGCTTCTGCACCCGCCGTGCGGCGGCCCCGATCATCCGTTCGCGCAACTCTCGTTTGCCCATGTGGTAAGGCGACGATGAGATGTTGAGAATGAAGTCGATCCCCGACTCGGCCAACTCCGTCACTGGGTCACGACGGTAGCGGGGCTGCGGCCAGAACTGCTTATCGTTCCAAGCGTCCTCGCAGATGGTGATGCCCACGCGAAGCCCGCCGATCTCACAGACGCTCTGCTCTTCGGCGGCGGCGAAGTAGCGCCCTTCGTCGAAGACGTCGTAAGTCGGCAGCAACATCTTCTGCTGCACGAAGGCGATTTCGCCTCCCGACAGCAGCGCCGCGCAGTTGGCGGCGCGATGCCCTTGCTGGTCGAACGCGCGGCCCACGAAGCCGACTACGACATCGATGCCGATCTCGCCGCAGGCTACGGCGAGTTGCTCCAGTTTGCGGTCGGTTTGCTCGATGAAGACAGGCGCCTCGACCAAGTCCCGCGGCGGGTAACCGTTCAGGGCCAACTCGGGAACGATTGCCAGGTCCGCACCGGCTTCTCTAGCTCGGCGAGCGACGTCCAAGATCTGGGCGATGTTGCCGTCAAAGTCGCCGATCGTGGGGTTTATTTGTCCGAGCGCGAGCCGCATGGATTGGCCGAATAAGGCGGTAATCGAACTGGTTCGAGGCTGGGAACGGAGGCCTTAGGAGACGCTCTCGGAAGGCTTCTGGGCCAGAATCGCGGCGGTTCCCTCGCCGCTGATCTTCTCCTCGTAGCGTAACACGCGGTAATCCGAGAATTCGCCCAACAACTCGTTTGGTTCCAACATGTAGGCGGGGTTCTTGGGGCCGTCCGGGAGCGCCAACTGATCCCGCGTGTAGGTCTTATAGACGACCAATCCGCCCGGCCGGAGCGCGCGTCTGATGACGCTGAACAGCGGCCGATGCAGAAAATGCACCACCACAATCAGATCGAACGTTTCCGCGCCTAAATCCGCAGCGGGCGCTTCGAGGTCGAGTATCTCCGTATCTAGATCCAGGCCAAGGGCGGTCGCACTCCGTCGCGCAGCCGCCAGACCCGACTCAGCGAAGTCCATCGCCGTCGTCTGAAAGCCTTGTTCGGCCAAATAGATCGCGTGCCGACCCGCACCGCAAGCGAGATCTGCGGCAACGCGCGACGTCAGCAAGTTCCAGTACTCTGAGCAGCCAACCAAGAAGGCGTCCGGGACGTCTTGAGAGTGCTCGCCCCGCCGGTAACGCTCATTCCATTGATCTTGCGAGGGCATCAAATAGAAACGGCGCCGACCGTGAGGGCGACGCCGTTCTCTAACTTATGCGTTTTGCGATTACGCGCTGAACGAGCTGCCGCAACCGCAGGTCGAAGTCACGTTGGGGTTGTCGAACTTGAAGCCCGCGCCTTCCATCGTCTCGACGTAGTCGATGCGCACGTTGTCGAGGTAGAGTAATGACGCTTGGTCGACGATTACCTTCAGGTCGCCCGGAAAGGCGTATTCCTTATCGAGCGGCATCTTGTTGTTTTCAAAGGCCATCGAGTACTGGAAGCCGGAGCATCCGCCGCCCACCACCGAGACGCGCAGCGCGATCGGCTTGGGGTCCTGCTGGGCGATGATCTCGTTCACTTTGCTGATAGCGGTTTCGGTTAGTTGGATCATTTTCGAATTCCTCCGGCGAGAACAAAGCTCGACATCTCTAGTATAACCGACGCTGCCAGCTAGTAACCCCAGCGCCACAGCGCCCCGCCGGCGGTCAATCCGGCCCCGACCGCCGCCATCAGCACCAGGTCGCCTTTCTTCAGCCGGCCCTGCGCCAAGGCGTCGTGCGTCGCCAGCGGAATCGTCCCGCCCGTCGTATTGCCGTAGTCGCCGATGTTGATCACCGTCTTTTCTTCAGGTAAGCCCAGCCGCTCGGCGACGGCGCCGATGATCCGGGCGTTCGCCTGGTGCGGAATCAGCAAGTCCACATCCTCAATCGTCAGCCCGTTGCGGTCCAGCAGCGTACGGCACACGTCGTGCATCTTATTGACGGCATAGCGGTAAACCTGGCGGCCGTCTTGGTGCACGAAGTGTTCGCGGTTATCGATCGTCTCGTGGCTCGCCGGACGGCGGCTGCCGCCGGCGGGCATGTACAGGTAGTTGCCGCCCGAACCGTCGATCTCGTGCTGGAAGTCGATCAGCCCGGCGTCCTCGCCCTCTTCGGCCGGCTCCAGCAGCAGTGCGCCCGCCGCGTCGCCAAAAAGCACGCACGTCGCCCGATCCTCGTAATCCACGATGCGCGACATCGTGTCGGCCCCAATCACCAACACGCGTTTCTGCGAGCCGCTGGCGATCATCTGCGCTGCCGTCGTCAGCCCGTACAGCAGCCCCGAGCAAGCGGCGACCAGATCAAATCCCCAGGCGCCCTTGGCTCCTAGCCGGTCCTGCACCAGACAGGCCGTCGAAGGGAACAGCATGTCCGGGGTCACCGTGCAAACGATGATCGTCTCAACCGTCGAAGCGTCGACGCCTCGTCTCGCCAGCGCTTCCTTGGCGGCCTCGACCGCTAGATCCGACGTCGCCTGATCCGGCTCGGCGATGTGCCGCGTACGGATGCCCGTGCGCGTGACGATCCAGTCGTCATTGGTGTCGATCGTCTTCTCTAGGTCGGCGTTGGTTAGGGTCCCGGGAGGCACATACCGGCCTACGGCTGTGATCTTGGCTCGATGCAATGAATGTACTTGGGGCAACGGCACGCTCCGCGCCGCAAGCCTAGGGGAGCCCGCGGCAGAATCACCCATTGTAGGTCAAGCGCTTCGTCACGACTGAATTCGGCCGCCCGCTGCGACAGCCTCGTTCAACCAATCGATCCAGGGATAGAGCGCCTTGAAACGCTTGATGATCTCCGTTTGCAACCTAGGCGTTTCCGCTATCGACGCCGGCAAATGCGCAGAGGCGAGGAACCGTTTTCCGAGCAGCAAGTCCAATGCCGGGTCGTCCGCTGAGAAACCCCTTGGCGGGCGTTTCAACCGCTCGCCCTGCACTTCGCCGAACAAGCGGCTGAAGGCCGCCGAGGTTGTCAGCTTGCGGTAGCTCGCCGCCTCCTTGCTTAGCCTCTTGCGAATGGCGTACAGCTCCTTCGGCCCGGGCATGTAGACGCCCCCGCCCAAGAAGATCTCGCCGGGCGCGATGTGGAAGTAGTAGCCCGCTCCTGCATGCTTCTCCATCGCCTTGGGGAAAAACGAGCCCGCCACATGAGTCTTGTAGGGCCGCTTATCGTTGCTGAAGCGGACGTCCCGATAGATCCGATAGATCACCTTCTTCGGATCCGTCTGGAACCCCGTCGCAAACTTCTCCAAATCCTCGCCCAGCGCCATCACCAGCTCATGCATCGGCGCCTTGACGTAGGCTTCGTACTCGCTCTTATGCGCCTGGAACCACTCGCGATTGTTGTTCTTCTCCAGTTGCCGCAAGAACTTCAGCGCCTGAGGCGGGAATCCGGGGAAACGAGCCATGTTCGATATCGTAGCTCCGCCTGCCCTGCCTAGAATAAGGAGTTGTCAGCAACCTCCGTGATCGATGAAGCTTACGCGGCTCTGGCCGCAAGTTGCCGGACTGACGGTCGCCCAAGACATCTCGCTCCAGGGTTACAACCGCTTCGGCCTCGGCGGTCCGGCTGACTTGCTGGCCTCTACGAAGAACGCCGACGTATTGGCCGAAGCTATCAGCGTCAGCCGTCGCCTGGGTCTGCCCTTCTACTTTCTTGGCGACGGCAGCAACGTTATCGTCTCCGACGCTGGCTATCGCGGTCTGGTGCTGCGCTACGAGGCCGACGCGGTCGAGATGCGCGACGACGCCGTCTATGCCGAAGTCGGCGCCCCGCTCCAAGCACTTGTCGATTTCTCCATCTCTCAAAGCCTGGAAGGCATTCACACCCTTGAGCGCATCCCGGGCTCGGTCGGCGGCGCAGTCTACGGCAACGCCGGGGCCTACGGACGCTCGATGCACGAGAGCGTCGCCCGCGTGCGCTTTCTCGACGGCGAAACCGTTCGCGAGTTCGACAACCCCGGCTGCGAGTTCGAATATCGCGAGAGCATTTTCAAGCGGCGGAAAGATTGGATTGTCCTTTCCTGCGCGCTCGAACTCGAATCCGGCGACCACGCCGAGCTAGCCAAAGAGGCCGCCAACATCCGCGCCATCCGCGACGAAAAGTTTCCGCCGACCATGCGCTGCGCCGGCAGCATCTTCAAGAACCTCTACTTCGAACGCCTGCCCGCAGCCGCGCAGCAGATCGTTCCTGAAGGGGCCGTCCGCGGCGGCAAAGTCGCCTCGGCGTTCTTCCTCGAAAAAGTTGGCGCCAAGGGCATGTGCCAAGGCGGCATCGAGATCGCCCCCTATCACGCCAACGTCATCTATAACGCCGGCGGCGGCACGGCGGCGGACTTGCGTTCCTTGATCCTCGAACTCAAACGCCGCGTCCGCGAACAGTTCGGCTTCGAAGTCGAAGAAGAAGTGCAATACGTCGGCGATGCCTAAGAGCCCTCCACGCTTCCTGGAGTTTTTCGCCGGCGCCGGACTGGTTCGGCAGGCGCTGCAGCCTGATTGGCGCTGCGTCTGGGCGAATGACCTCAGCCCCAAGAAGGCTCGCGTCTATCAAGACAATTTTGGGGCCGCCGAACTCCAAGTCGCCGACGTGGCCAACGTTCGCGCTCAAGAGCTTCCTGATGCCGAGCTAGCCTGGGCTTCCTTCCCTTGCCAGGATTTATCCCTCGCCGGCTGGCGCAAGGGAATGAACTCTGCGCGCAGCGGCGCGTTCTGGGCCTTTTGGGCGGCCATGCATGAACTCAAGCAGCAAGGGCGCCTGCCCCAAGTTCTCGTCCTTGAGAATGTCACCGGGCTGTTACAAAGCGAAGACTTCAGCGGTCTGTGCGAAGCCCTTGCCGCGCTCGACCTGCGCTTCGGCGCTCTCACGATCGACGCCAAGCGCTTCACGCCCCAGTCGCGCCCGCGAGTGTTCGTCGTCGCCGCCATCGCGGAGATAGCAGGAGAATTCGCCGCCTCCGAGCCCGCACGTGCCTGGACGTCGCCGACTCTCCAGCGCGCTGTCGAGCGGCTGCCCCCAGCCGTCGCCAAACAATGGATCTGGTGGCCGCTGCCCGAGCCTTCCCGAAAGCCGCGCGCCATCGAGTCGCTCATCGAGACGAACGAAGGCCGGTGGTTCGACGAACGGCAGGTGGAGCATCTGTTGGCGATGATGGCTGAGCCCCACCGCCGCAAGATGCTCGAAGCATCCAAGCAGGGCTGTACGAGAGTCGGCTTCCTCTACCGCCGCGTCCGCCAAGGCCGGCAGCGCGCCGAAGTCCGCTTCGACGGCATCGCCGGATGCTTGCGCACGCCCGCCGGCGGGTCGAGCCGTCAAACCGTGGTCGTCGTCGAAGGAGACCGCGTGCGAATGCGCCTGTTGTCCCCGCGCGAAGCCGCTCGCCTCATGGGCGCGCCCGACAATTTCAAACTGCCCTCAAACTACAACGACGCCTATCGCGCCATGGGCGACGGCGTCTCGGTCCCGGCGGTAGCCTGGCTGGCCGAGCACCTGCTCACGCCGCTGGTCTCGACCAGCATCGCCGCGAGGACGACCGTTGCCGCCGACGCGACGCATCTACTCCAGCGCACACGACAAAGGGCCGACCGCTGGTTTCGCGATCGGCCCTAACTTCTCTGGTTGTCGATCTGCTTTAGTTGCGTTCAACCCGCAGATTATTGGTCACCGTAAAGGCGCCGTTCACCCCGTTGGCCTGAATGCCCGCGAGATTCTTCTCGGCCTCGGAATTCACCACACCTTCCAAGGTCACATCGCCGTTCTGCACGATGATGTGAATCGGCGGTACGGCTTGGATCGCATAGCGCGTCATCATCGGCTGATAGTAAATCGCGCGGTATGTCGCCAAACGAATCCGGTCATCGTTGGACGAAACCGGCAAAACCTCAATTTGGTTGTCGACCTCTCCAACGCCCTCAATATCCTTGATCGCTTTTTCCGCGCCGCTCTTGAGCGTCGGGCGCGTGACTTTACCCATCAAAGTCACCTTCGATCCGTCCACGCGAAACGAAAGGTCATCAAACACGCTGTAAAAAGGCAGCGTCACCAACTCGTGGCGAACCTGCCGCTCAACTCTCGTCATGTCCTGGCCCGCAGCGGGTGCGGCCATCAGCGGTAATGAGGCGACCGCCAGCGCCAACGCGGCAATCATGTTACGTCTTAGCATTTCGTTGTCTCCTCATCTTGTTAGATGCTTGAAAACCGCAAACGTTTCGGTTTTCATGTATTTACCCGACGGTTAAGCTGGAGTCATGTCTTGGGACCTCGACAAAGCGGGAGTGCTGCATTGGTCGGCTTGGCAAGAGCTGCCCTGGCTGGTCCACGGCTTTTCCACACGCCTAGCTGGAGACTTCCAGCGCCCCGAACCGGCAGACACGCCGCAGCGCTTCGGCGCCGCTGATTTCGAACTGATCACCCTGCACCAAACTCACTCCGACATCGTCCGCGCTGCCTTCGCAGCCGCCGACGAAACCGAAGGCGATGGCTTGGTCACCGACCAGCCTCGAGAGCTACTAGGCGTCCGCACCGCCGACTGCCTCCCGCTGCTGCTGCTCGACCGCCAGAACCGTGCCGTCGCCGCCGTCCACGCCGGCTGGCGCGGCGCCGCCGCCGGCATCGCATCGCTGGCCGTCGACCGCATGGCCGACGACTTCGGCACGCAGCCCAACCAACTCGAAGCCCTCATCGGTCCCTGCATCGGCTCCGACCACTATGAGGTCGGCCTCGAAGTCGCCGAACAGTTCCCTCCCGAAGTAATCCTCGAAATCCAAGGCAAGCCGCGGCCTTTCCTTGACCTCGCCGCCGCCAACCGCCTGCAACTCCAAGACGCCGGCGTTCCCGCCCGAGCCATTCATGCCGCCAGCCTCTGCACCTACACTCGCAAAGACTGGTTCTACTCCTACCGCCGCTCCGCCGACGCCGCACGCATGCTCGCTGTCATCGGTCTGCGCGACAATAGTTAATTCCAGGTACCCCGTGAAGATTGCTTATCTTGATTGCTTCTCCGGCATCGCCGGAGACATGCTCGTTGGCGCTCTGCTTGACGCCGGTCTCCCCTTTGAGACCCTCAATTCTGAGATCGCCAAGCTCGGCCTCAAAGAGGTCACCCTTTCCGCAGAGCCCTGCAAGCGCAAAGGCATCACCGGAACCGATTTCAAAGTCGCCGTCGGCCACGACCATCACCACCGCTCGTTGACCACCATCGAAACGATCATTAACGAGAGCACGCTCGACGATCCGATCAAGCAGACCGCCATCCGCATCTTCCGCCGCCTGGGCGGAGCCGAAGCCGGAGTCCACGGCGTCGATATCGAAAAGGTCCACTTCCACGAAGTCGGTGCGCTCGACGCTATCGTCGACATCGTCGGCGCGGCCATCGGCTTCCACCATCTGGGGATCGACCGCGTCGTCTGCTCGCCGATCAACGTCGGCTCCGGCACGGTCAAAGCCGCCCACGGCGTGATGCCCGTGCCCGCGCCCGCCACCGCCACGCTGCTCACCGGCGTGCCGACTTACGTCGACGGCCCGGCGATGGAACTCACCACGCCCACCGGCGCCGCCATCGCTGTGACGATGTCCGCGAGCTTCGGCTCGATGCCCGCCATGGCCGTCAGCTCCATCGGCTACGGCGCGGGAGACAACGACCTCCAAGACCGCGCCAACGTGCTGCGCGTGCTCATCGGCGAAGCCTCCGCCGCAACCGAATCGACCGAAGTCTGGGTCATCGAAGCCAACATCGACGACATGAGCCCGCAGATCGCCGGCTACGCCCGCGAACGCCTGCTCGCCGCCGGCGCCCTCGACGCGACGCTGACGCCCGTCTTCATGAAAAAAGACCGGCCCGGCTACACCCTCAGCGTCATCGCCTCACTCGAAACGCGCGAAGCCCTCGCCGACCTCGTCTTCGCCGAAACCACCACCCTCGGCCTGCGCATGTACCCGGCCCAACGCCGCGTCCTCGAACGCGAGTGGAAAACGGTCCAAACGCCCTACGGCGCAGTCCGCCTAAAAATCGCCTCGCAAAACGGCGCCGTCAAAACCGTCACGCCCGAGTACGAAGACTGCAAGAAGCTCGCCCTCGAAAAAGGCGTCCCGCTCAAAGACGTCCTCGCCGCCGCCGCGAAAGCCGCTCACTAACAGCTCGATGAAGTACTACCTCACCACGCCCATCTACTACGTCAACGCGACGCCGCACATCGGCCACGCCTACACGACGCTAGTCTCCGACACGGTCAAAAAGTTCCGGCGGATGATGGGGGACGAGGCTTACCTGACCACCGGCACCGACGAGCACGGCCTCAAAGTCGAGCAGTCCGCCGTCGCCGCCGGTTGGACGCCGCAAGAGTTCACCGACCGCGTCTCCGCCGCCTTCCGCTCCGAGTGGGACGACCTCAACGTCGACTACGACTTCTACCGCCGCACCACCGACCCCAAGCACGCCGCCGCCGTCCAGAAAATCTTCAAGCTCTGCCAAGACGCCGGCGCGATCTACAAGGCCTCCTACACCGGCAAGTACTCCGTCACCGACGAAGCCTTCGTCACCGAAGAAGAAGCCGCCGCGCTCGACCCCTCCAAAGTCGTTGAGCTGACCGAAGAAAACTACTTCTTTAAGCTCTCCGAATACCAAGACAAGCTGCTCGCGCTCTACCGCGACAACCCCGGCTTCATCGAGCCCGAGTCGCGTCGCAACGAGGTCATCTCCTTCGTCGAAGGCGGCCTCCGCGATCTTTCCATCTCACGCTCCAGCCTCAAGTGGGGAATCCCCGTACCCGACGACCCCGACCACGTCTTCTACGTCTGGTTCGACGCCCTGACGACCTACATGTCGGCCATCGGCTTCGGCGACCCCGAGCGCGAAAAGCAGTGGGAAGAGCTCTGGCCCGCCCAAGTACACATGGTCGGCAAAGAGATTCTGCGCTTCCACGCCGTCTACTGGCCCGCATTTTTGATGGCCGCCGGCCTGCCGCTGCCCAAGAAGATCTATGCCCACGGCTGGCTCATCTTCCAAGAAGAGAAGATGTCCAAGTCCAAGGGAAACATCGTGCGCTCCAAGCCCATCCGTCTGGCGATGGGCGCAGACGGCCTGCGTTATTACCTGCTGCGCGAAATCGTCTTCGGCTCCGACGGCAACTTTTCGTACGACGCGCTCGTCGGGCGCTACAACTCCGACCTCGCGAACGGCATCGGCAACCTGCTCAGCCGCACCGTCACCATGGTGCATCGCTACGCCGACGGCGCCGTGCCCAACGCGCCCGAGGGCGACGAGTCGGGCCTCGCAGCCAAAGCCGCCGAAGTCATTCCGCAAGTAATTTCTCACTACTCGAGCTTTCACTTTTCAAAAGCCCTGGAGGGCCTGTGGGCCTTCCTCGGCGCCGTCGACCGCTACCTGGTCGAGCAGAAACCCTGGGTGCTGGCCAAGGCCGAGGACGACGCCTCCAAGGCGCAACTCGCCGCCACGCTCTACAACGCCGCCGAAGTGCTGCGCATCGCCTGCGTACTCGCTTACCCGGTGTTGCCCGAGTCCATGCCGGTCATTTGGAAGACTCTCGGCCAGAGCGGCGAACTCGCCAAACAGCAACTAAAGGATTTGAAATGGGGCGGCCTGGAAGGCGGCACGAAGTTTTCAGAAACCGAAGCGCTCTTCCCGCGCCTCGACGTGGAACAGACGGTGAATCAGATGGCAGATCTCGAAAAAGAAGTCCTCAAGGAACAAGCCGAAATCCTCGGCAAGCCCGCACCCGCCGAAGAAGCGGCCCCGGCCAAAGAAGCCATCGTCATCGACACGCCCGAAATCCAAATCGACGACTTCTTCAAAGTCGATATGCGCGTCGGCCTAGTCATCGCCGCCCGCAAACACCCCGACGCCGACAAACTTCTCCACCTCACCATCGACATCGGCGAAGCCGAACCGCGCTCCATCTGCGCCGGCATCGCCGGCGTCTACGACCCCGAAAAATTAGTCGGACGCAAAGTCGCCATCGTCGCCAACCTCAAACCCCGCAAAATGCGCGGCATCGACAGCCAAGGCATGATCATCGCGGCCAGCGACGCGACCCGGCATCCGTTCCTGGTGAGCTTCTTAGAAGACGCGCCCATCGGCGCGCGGCTGGGGTAGGCGGCCTACTCCGGCCGGTACGATTGGAGAGTGAGCCAATCTACGAGGCACTGTGCTTCTTCTAACCCCGGACGAGTCGATACTGAACGGTCGAGGCCAGACCGTGTTCTTCAGTTACGGGCGCTTTGTCCGCGATATCGTCCACAGAGGCCATTGCTTCGTGTGCGGCGCGTCTCCCAATAGCGCATCCTTCAACGACGAGCACGTCATACCCCGATGGGTGCTCAGGATGTTTGCGTTGCAGGATCAGCACATGAACCTGCCTAACGGTTCTCAGATTAGGTACGACCAGTACCGAATACGATGCTGTTGTGACTGTAACTCGCTGCTGGGCCGCGAACTCGAACAGCGAGTGCAGCCGCTTGTCGAAAGTGGGTATGGCACCTCAGCAGAGCACATGATTCCTAAAGGTGAGTCCCTCAGCCTTGAGTCGGGTCCGTGGCTTCCTTTCCTTTGGATGGCTTGTCTTTTTTTGAAGCTGCATCTCAAGGATCAGCAGCTTCGACTCGTGAGAGGACCTGCCGCCATGTCCGAGAAAATAGGAGACCTCCACAAATGGGGAGATCTTCATCATCTGCATTGCTTGGCGCGTACGGTATTCACGAAGGTCGTCGTCGAGCCCCAAGTGCTTGGATCCTTTTTCCTGCTTCCGGCACGGACAGATGAGGGTGCCGGAATCTATGATCTCTGTAGCTCATCTGCCGGAAGGGCCTTGATGGTGCGACTGAACGAAGTTTGCATGATCGCCTGTTTTGATGACGCAACCGCGGCCTGCCAGCTACTCTCCTCGTTTCTAGTTCCGATTAGTGGACCCATATCTGCTTTGCAGTCACGTGAGCTCCTAGCTCGCGTCGCATACGTCAACGTCTCCTTGAAGGAACACCCTCAATTCCATACGGAGATTGACGAGGGTACGAGTGAACTCAAGGTCAGCGTCACACTTCCTCAGCGCCCCGAAATCGACCATGACCCTCGAAGACTGGGAGCGTTGATGGAACAACTGTGTGGTCCGCTGCTGAGCCGAATGGACCGACCGCCTAGGGAAGAGATCTTAGTTCCCTTACGAGAGGGCCGATGGACGTTCCTTGTTGATGACGACAATAGGTTCATCGAAGGTAGCCCATGCTGAGAAGTTGGGGAAAGTGGGGACAACGCCCACTTTCGTTGCGTGGCGGATTTGCGAGGCTTGAAGGGGCTGAAGTAGACGCGGCCCTATACAGATTCTTTATGCGGCGGCCATCCCAACTGCATGGCGCGCCGCTATTCTGCCGGCGCCGCAGAGTAGTGCACGTGAACAAGCTTCCACTGCCCGTCAGCCATCCGGCTGAAAACCTGTGATTCTCGACCCGTGGCGTGAACGTCCTTACCGTTCGCCTTCAACGTCGCATCGAAAACCCAATCGAACTCGGCCACCGCTGTGTCACCAAAAAGATGGACGACCAGACCCTGCGTCGTCAGTCGCCGTTTCGATGTCGAGCCCAATAGCTGCTTCTCGTAGTAATCCCCCCGAATCGCATCCCATCCGGCCTGATGGCCATGCGGGTGGATCATGGACGCCCCATCCGAGTGAAGCCAGACTTCTTCCGCCAGCGCCATATCGCCGGCGTTCGCGGCCCGAACGAACTGATCGACGAGACCGCTGATCGCAGCGGTATCGGCATCTTCGGCGGCATTCGCCAATGGCGGCGCGTAGATCGCTGCCGCGAAGACCAGGGGTGCAAACCAAATGCTGAGGCGTGATCGCATAGTATGGTCAGCATGCGTCAACCCGGCGTACAATCCAAGGGTTCAAAGTGACTTTTTATGGTCTCAAGTGGACAATCTTCAATCCGGCCACTTCCCTTCCTGAGCAGCATTCACCCGGATCTCCCCGTAGAAGTCGTTGACAGGGCCGACGTGATTCGCCGCCTCGGCCGGGACTACTTCGCCATTCCTTCTAGGCCAGCCTTCCACGCGCTGCATCTCATCCATTCCGGCGAAGGCGTACATATCGTCGATTTTGAGAAGGTTCCGCTAAGACCCGGACGCCTAATACGCATTCGCCCGGGCCAGGTGCAAAGTTGGGACGTCAACTGCGTTTGCCGCGCGTCGTTGGTGTTGTCGCGAATGTCCCATCTCCCCGCCGCTGCTGAGTTCTCAGCACGCAGCGCCTATCGGGATCTCGACCCTGAAGCTTTGGCCACAGCCAACGCCATCATCGACATCCTTCGTCGAGAACAAGTCCGCTTCGTCGGCGATGAAGCGTCGACGCGACTCATGAACGCTCTATTCGACGCCCTGTGTGCCATATTCGACCGCGCATCCGCCGAGCGGGCCGGTCCGCTCCCCGCTGCCTACGTAGCGTTTAGACAAGCCATCGAGAGCAATCTAACCGTCAACCATACGGTCAGGGAGCTGGTGAATCTCCTGGGCTATGCCGAGCGCACCGTCACCCGCGCCTGCCAGAGGGTCACCGGGCAAAGCGCCCGCGACGTACTGAACACCCGACTCATTCTCGAAGCCAAACGGCTCCTGGCGCACACCGACAAGTCCGCAGCTGCGATCTCCGCCGAACTCGGTTTTTCCGAGCCGACAAATTTCCAGAAGTTCTTCACTCGGCACACCGGTCAACGCCCAAGCCAGTTCCGAGCGACCCACCGCCCCTAAGGGAATCTGGGAAACCGGGGCCAGGTACAGTTTTCGGGAAACCCTGGCGCCAAGCTAGACTAAAAACGCCTGTGCCCCGCCTACTCTACTGCTGCGCCGCTCTTATCCTCGGCGCCTTCTGGCACGTAGCCTGGCTCATCTCGCTCTTACCGCGTATGCCTAGCGTGCGGCTGCGCTTCCCCGAGCCCGCGGACTTGTTCGGACCTCGCTTCCTGCTCATGTGCGCCGTCAGCCTCGCCCTGGCCATCGCCTTCCGTCGCTTCATCGTCCGCGCCGACACCCTGCCCCGAGCCCTCGCCACGGCAGTCGGACTCCCCCTCGTCGGCACGTTCCTCTATGCTGCTGCGGTCGTCGCACCCAATATCTTCATCAGCGCCGAATCCTTTCTGGATCTTCCTGCCGATGCAGCTTACCGCTGCTTAAGTTGAACCAGCCGTCTCATCCCATCTGTCTCTGGACGGCTCTGCCGCTTGGTTGACAACGATGGTCACGGTAACTACAATTCCCTAGGTTTAATGCTGACTAGAAATACTCGACCGTCCTAGTACTTAATGCGTCGACGGTGGAGACTGTGGAGACCCGGCCCCCCAACGTAGGCCATATTTAACCGGACTCGGCGGGCAATGTCACCAACGCAGCCGGCGAATTTGGTTAGCGTGCGCCACGTAGCTAGCACGAAGTTAGAAAGATGATGAGGTTAATTCCATGAGGAAGACACTGATACTAATAGCACTCGTAGTTTGCTTAGCGACAAGCTACTCCTATGCCCAAAAGGGCCATGGCAAGGGACAAACCCAAGCTACACCTCCTCAGGCCAGCGGGAAAAACCTGCCGGAGGGAACATTTGATCCCATGGGACTGCTCGAGTCGCATCCGAGCAATCAGTTGATGACATTTGCAAAGGGCTTCGGCTTCACAGAAGGCCCCGCGGTCGATCAGAACGGAAACATATTCTTCACCGACCAACCCAATGACAGAATCTATCGATGGGACGCCTTCACCCACAGGGTCACTCTATTTCTGGAAGGAACCGGCCGCGCTAACGGGATGGCTTTTGACGCAGACGGCAACCTCATTACGTGTTCCGACCTGCATGGAGAGATTTGGAAGATCTACCCCGACGGCCACCATGACGTCCTGATCGACAACTACAACGGCAAATTGCTCAATGGGCCGAACGATGTTTGGATCAATCCCGTTAACGGAGGAATGTATTTCACCGATCCGATGTTTCCGAGGCCGTACTGGGACGATGAGATCCGCGCATTCAAGGTTGGGCGCCCGACGCACTCCGAACAGGAGGCAACTGGCAAGGGGGGACACGTCTACTATCTCGCTCCCGGAGCCACCGAGTTGGTGAGAGTCACCACAGACCCCGGTTGGGACTCCGATGGATGGCCCAACGGCGTTGTTGGAACTCCTGACGGAAGCACGCTCTACGTCAACAAGTGGTACTACGACAACATGGGCGGAACGTGGGCCTTTGACATCGATCCGAACGACGGCACGCTCTCCAATATGCGGAAGGTAACCGATTGGGGCGGCGACGGCATGTCGATGGATAACTTGGGGAATTTCTACATCAGCAATGGGGAAGGCGTGATGGCTTTTGGCCCCACTGGAAATCATATCCTGACGATTCCGACCGGATCCGGCGCGACCAACAACACCTTCGGGTTGAACAATAACCTCTTATTCATCACCGGTCCGACGGACAGAGTCACCGGGATCAACATGACGGTGGAAGGCGCGGACAACTGGTAGGGGCCGCCCGGATCTTCCTCTTCACAATTCACCGCCACGGCCAACAACCGTTCTCAGCCCCGTAGGGGCGGCGTAATCAATAGCCCCGGGTGAAGCGAAAGCGCAACCCGGGGCCCACAAGCCAACCGCCTCACCCCGCTTGTCTTCCTCACATCCCCGGACCCGTCAGGGCGCAAACAACGACCGACCGGAAGCGCTCTACTCCCCCCGAACCATCGCCACTTCCAGCTCGCGGTCGTAGATCCATTTGCTCGGCCGATCATGCAGGGCGCTGTACGTCCCCACAAGCTTTCCGTCCTGCAGCTCCAATTTCCAAATCAAATGCTCGCCGTCATCGAGCGTCAGGAAGCGGTACAGATGCACCTTCGGGCCGTCGGCATTGATCTTGATCTCCGCGCCCGCCGTGCCGTCGCGACGCAGAGAGTTCGCCGCAAGCATCCCGCCGTCCATCTTGATCTCGAACGACGGGAATTCGGTATGGCTTTCCCCATTGCCGTCCGTCCATTCCACCGTCGTCGTCCAACGTCCGGTCAGATCCTGGCCCCTGACCTGTTGCGGCAAGACCAGCAGCGCAATGCAAAAAATGAAAAGAGAAACTACGCCCGGGATACGCATCGAGCAGATCCTATCAGAAATGGGGAAACGGGCGGCCGGCGACTACAGCCAGCCAATCTCCGTCGACGCTTACCCAGAGTTCCAGACCTTCGCCCTCAGCGTTCAATCTTGAGAGCGACGGCGAGATCGTTGATCCGGGTTTTGGGCATCCTGACCCTCAAGCCTTGCTCGGATTGTTCAAAATCAAGCGGTTCATTGGAGCCGACCACTGTCACGCGCGAGACTTTGACGGTTTCGGGAAGCCGAGTCGCAGCGAACGAAGTCATCGAGACCTCGGCGCCCGATTGCGGCGAACCGAGGACGATCGCATAGATTGTCGTTCCTTTCGTCGTATAGCGGATGTCCTGGGAAGTGTAGCCGGCCGCATCGGTGACGCCTCCGAAACGGCCCTTCGTCAGTTGGGTGGGACCTTCCCCGTAGGTGTACCAGGGTCGCGTATCGTAGATCGCCTCGCCGTACTTGCCAAGCCACTGGCCGATCCCGAGCAGAACGTCTCTTTGGTTCTGCGGAATCGTGCCGTCGGCCATGGGCGAGATGTTCAGCAGCAGAACGCCGTTCTTGCTGACGATGTCGATCAAGCCATGCAAGACGATCGAAGTAGGCTTGATCGTCAGGTTTTCGGTGTAGCACCAACTGCCGCGGCTGATGGTGTCGTCCGTTAACCAGGGGAAATCGGTGAGGTGGTCCATGCGACCCTTCTCCAGGTCCAGCAGGCCAACGTCTTGCGGCAGGTCTTCCTGTTTGAAGGTCACCACGGGCTCCTGTCCGAGCCTCTGCGCGGCGTTGAAATAGTAGGCCAGATATTCCTCTTTCTTTGCGTCTGGAATCTCATCCAGCCACGAATCGAACCACATGATGTCGGGGTGGTACTTGTCGACGACTTCCTTGAGCTCGGCCAGCCAGAGGTCGAGGAACTTGGCGCGCGGCATGTAGCCGTACATGATGGCGCGGTCAGGGTCGTCGAGCAGCGCCGGGAAGTTCTCCTTCACATACGCGTAGTGGCCGCTCCAGGAGGTGGTGCGGTCGGGCTTGTCCCACAGATTGTTCCGCGCATGATGGAACGACATGATGAACTTCATGCCGCGTGCGCGAATCGCCTGTGCCAGTTCTCCCGCGATGTCGCGCTTGGGGCCGCGGGCGCCGGCGTTCCACGGCGTCACGTCGCTGGCCCACATGGCGAAGCCGTCGTGGTGTTGACCCACCGGACCGGCAAACCTCGCGCCCGACTTGACGAACAAATCCGCCCACTCGACCGGGTCGAATTTCTCCGCCTTGAACATCGGCACGAAGTCGGGGTAACCGAATTTCGACGGATCGCCGTAGGTGGCGACGTGGTGCGCGTACTCTTTCGAGTTCTTGTCGTACATGTTGCGCGGATACCACTCGTTGCCGAAGGCCGGCACGGAGTAGACGCCCCAATGGAAGTAGATGCCGAACTTGGCGTCTTGAAACCACTTGGGGGCCGGCGTGTGCCGGGACAAAGAGTCCCAGTCGGGAGTGAAGGCGTCATTGGCGCTTTGTGCCGCTCCCACAGCGCAGGATGCGACGATCAAGAACAATGCCAGCCAAAGTTTTCTCATAAGGCTCTCCCTGCGAGCATACATGGACCGCTTACCCGAAGCTTGGCCGAGGAGATGCAAGCACGGTGAGTATAGAAGAACGGGGAAGACTGCGAACAAGCTGCGGCCCGAAAACCGCGACGATTAGGCCGAAGGTGACAGATGGGAGATAGGCTAATTCCGACGCTCTTGGTCGGCCATCTTATTGAAGAACTGTGGCGAGCCCTCGCTCCAACGACAGCAACGCCGTAATCCCTGACTGTTTTGATGAATAGGTGAGCGCAAAGAAGAATCCTCCTGGAGGACAAAGAAAGCGAGGACGAGCCGCGAAGCGGCGCGCCTCGAGTCATACCCAGGAGGATTCCATGGAGAGTTTCTACTACGTAGGGCTCGATGTCCACAAGAAAACGGTGAGCTATGCAGTGAAGACGACTGCCGGAGAGAAGGTCGCGTCCGGCAGCGTGGCGGCCACGCGGGCGGCGTTGAGCGAGTGGGCCGAGGCGTTGCCGAGGCCGTGGGTCGGAGCGTTGGAGGCGACGCTGTTCACGGGTTGGATTTACGATCATTTGAACCCTACGCGGCCGAGCTGCAAGTGGCGCATCCGGCGATGCTGAAGGCGATCGCCTGCGCCAAGAAGAAAACGACCGCCTCGATGCGGAGAAGATCTGCGATCTGGCGCGCTGCGATCTGTTGCCGGGCTGCTACATGGCGCCGGGGGAGATTCGCGAACTGCGGCGGGTGTTGCGTTACCGCAACCTGTTGGTGCGCGAAGCGGTGCGGCTGAAGAACAAGATATCCGGCCTGTTGATGGAGTGCGGCGAGGAGTACGTCAAGGACCGGCTGCACGGCAAACGCTACTTCTACCAGTTGCTCGATTCGCTCGAACACACGCCGGAGTCGGCGATCGAGCTGCTGGCTCTCAGCCGCGGAATGCTGGAGACGTTTGAAGATCTTGAACGGCGTCTGCTGAAAGGGCTCGCCCAACATCGGCTGTTGAGAGAACGCGTCGCCCGCTTGCAATCGATTCGCGGCGTGGGCCAAGTGACGGCGCTGACCTGGGCCTTGGAGGTCGCTGAACCCGAGCGATTCAGCTCGGTGCGTCGGGCGGTGAGCTACTGCGGGCTGTGCGCGGCGCAACGCGAGTCGGCGGGCAAGACGCAACGCGCGCCGTTGTCCAAGCAGCGCAACAAGCATCTGCAGCACGTGCTGATCGAGGCCGCGAAACTCGCGCCGCGCTTCAACCCCGAACTCCAGGCCGTTCATGAGCGGGAGTTATTGCACGGCTCGCGCAACCGCGCGACGCTGGCGGTGGCGCGCAAGCTGGTCGCTTACCTGCTCGCCGTGGACCGCTCCGGCGAGCCCTTCGCGCCGCGTACGCGAGCGGCCTGAGGAGGAGAACAAGATTCCGGGCGAAGCCGGAGACAAGCCGCCCGTCGGTCCTCGCCGATCCGGGACTGCGCCAAGGCCGTAAGGCCCGCTGCGACCGTTCTGACTGTTTCGAGGCCGACGGGCTCTAACCCTAACTGAAACTTCTGCTACGGCCCCACGGCCCGCTGCAGCTCATGGATGTCTGGTCACGCTTGGCCGTTGACCCCGTAAGGCTCGGTCCGCTTCGCTCTTCGCTGACCTACTAACGCTGGTCTCTCCACCGGCCTCAGGATGACTGCGTTCATCCTTGACAAATACCTATCATGGATGTCCCTTCACAGCCAAAACAGCAAGGCATCGCCGTTACATCCAGCCCAACTGTTTCAACGCGTGGTCGGAGGGCCAGATCTTGGTCAGGTGGGAGATTTTGTTGCCCTCGAAAGACATCACGTAAACATAGTCCGATCGGACGCTCTTCCCTGTTGGCGGGACCGGGCCGCCCTCGTCGCTATGCGTCCCGAAAAAAACGGCATATGCCATAACGCTGTTGCGTTCGCTATCCACAGCCCAGGACTTGAGTTCGTAGCCGGCGTCCGGCATGAACGTATACAGGCCCTTCATCCACTCCGCATAGGCCTCCAACGTCTTGACGTCGGCCAAGGGCTCGGCCTGTGCCGCGAATGAAGCATCCGGCTTGCAGTACTGCGAGCAGCCTTGCCAACCCTCCCCTGTTTCACAAGCCTCAAAAAAATTGCGTGCAGTCTGCTCCATCGAATTGCTCATTGGGTCGCTCCTGGGGAGGTATGTTAGCGCGGCGGTTCGGGAAAAGGGGAAAACGCTCGATTTCGAGCGAGACGCAGTTTGGCGCTGCGAAGAAGGGTTGCGTGGTGCCCCTCGCGAGGATTCCGGTGACTCGGGCCCAGTCACGTGAGCCGCGGGATGGTCGCGGCTCTGTTGCGGTGGTTCATGGGTATTCAGGTTGGGGCGAGGTTTGGCCCTGGGGCTGGCGTTAGGGCGCAGTTTGGCTTTGCGCGGATGGAGTTGTCTAACTGAAAGCCAAACGCCCAAAGGGCCCCTCAGATGAGGAGCCCTTTGGACGAAGGTTGGATTCCCTTCCAAGCGGGGAACCGGAGATGTCTTTGGGTCGACCCTAGTTTCTGTATCGCACTTACGCTGCGGCTCTTCTGGCTTTGACCGCGCGCCCGAGACCCTGTAACCGCTGCAGCGGCGCCCCTGGCCGTATCTCG
Organism: uncultured Acidobacteriota bacterium; assembly: GCA_963805925.1. Lineage (GTDB taxonomy): Bacteria > Acidobacteriota > Terriglobia > Bryobacterales > UBA6623 > CAMPKL01. The sequence goes on along the minus strand of CAWDWB010000003.1, from coordinate 1,520,664 downwards.
CCTAGCCAGGGATCTTCTGCTTTTAGGTATACCACCCCTTGTCAAGCGGTCCGTCCTGGCGGGCGGCGACGCGGCCTGCATCATGCGTGAAGGGGACTGGACCCCCTTTGCTCATGCCTCAGCGCTGAGAATCCAGGCTCGGGCTTCGGACGTCTGCGCGGTGGCGAACACTCGGAGACGGCCAGGCATGAAAACGCGGAACGCGTTCATCAGATATTGGATCCAATCGACGTCGGTCACGACCGCCATGCGTTCCCAGCGGCTGAGATGCTCCACGCCGACTTTTAGGTCTTCCCACGCCGCGCCGGAATCGACTCCGGAAAATTGCGAACCAAGCTCATAGTAGAGCCGGATCTTATCGTGTCGTTTAAGAGCGGCCTCTACCTTCGGAATTAGAACTTGCTCGTAATCCTTCTTCGTCACTTGTCCCTTCGCGACGAGGGCGACCACGTTGTCTGGAAAGGATTCGATGTTTTCGATCATTGCTTTTCCCCCAGCGGTTCCGCATGTGCGGTTCTGAGCGAGCCGCAAAGCGCCTCACTGCGCAAGATCATACCGCTTCAAGGCCCGGAGACCGGGGGGACAGACGAGATCGGACGGCTGGTTCTGCTTGAGCAGCGTTAAGCTGCAAGGCGCGTTCGCAGTGATGCCAAGGCCTGAAGTCGACAGGTTCGGGCGAGCGCGTCCAGTTGGCTGGGGTAGTCGTCTGCACGGTCGACGACAAGATCACGCGCGAAGAGTTGCTCGGCGGCATTTGACCTCCAAGCGAGGTCCCACTTGCTTCCGGACCCGTAACCAAGGCAATATCTAGGCGGCTCCGCCGCGGGCCGACAAACGTCCTAAGGAGCAACTCCATGAAGAAATCATTCGCCGCACTCGCCCTCGCGCTGCTCGTCGTCGGCTTGCCACAAGTTTTCGCCCAAGGCTCCGCGCAGGCCGGGCAGTTGGAAATCGAGGCTCGCACAACCAAGCTCAACGTCAAAGAAGAGATCCTGCCGCTGCGCATCCCCGGCCATACCCTAGGGGAGACCGAAGGCGTGGCCGTCAATGACGCCGGTCACTTGTTCGTCTTTTCCCGCACCGGCTGGAGCGGCTCCTCGCGGGGCGGCAATGCGGCCAAGCTGTTCGAGTTCGACCAGAACATGAAGTTCGTCCAAGAGTGGCTGCCCGACGCCTACGGGCTCTCCTTCGCCCACGGCGTCCGTGTCGACCCCGAGCAAAACGTCTGGGTCGTCGACGAAGGGTCCAACATGGTCATCAAGGTTGATCCCACTGGACTCGTCAAAATGGTCCTCGGACGCAAGATCGAGTCGATCGATTGGTGGGAAGAGTTCGTCGAACGCGGCGAGGTCGATAAGGATCTTCATCCGAAAGGCAGAATGGGAACCTTCAACCGTCCGACCGATGTCGCCTGGGGTCCCGACGGCAGCATCTTCGTCGCCGACGGCTACAACAACTCGCGCGTCGTCAAAATCTCCAAGGACGGCGTCTGGCAAAAGAGCTTCGGCGAATACGGCGAAGGCGACGGCCAGATGCGCACGGTACACGGCATCGCTGCCGGCTACGGCCACGTCTACGTCGCCGACCGTGGCAACCGCCGCATTCAAGTGTTCGACTATGACCTCAACTTCGAGAAGTACATCACCAACGTCGGTACCCCGTGGACTGTCCAGGTGACCGAACACTTCATCTACAGCGGCGACGGAAATGGCAAGATTTACCGCCTCGACCACGACGGCAAGCTCTTGGGATGGGCGCAGACGAGTCTTGGTCAAGGCCAGACCAGCTGCCTAATCCACACGCTCGAAGCGGTCAGCGACAGCGTCCTCTACAAGGGCTCCTGCTCTTTGTGGAACGTCGAGCGGATCACCTTCGCGGACTAGCCCTGTCCCCCTTGCACCCGCCGGAGATGGCCGCGATGAAGTGGATCTCGCTGTCGGGCTCGACGCGCTCCAGCAAACCCATCGGGGCCACGGCGCCGTCGACGGCAACAGCGAGATTGGGTTTGAGTTTCGGGCCGTCGAGCAGTTCAGCACGCAAGGCAGGGTCGAGATTGTTGACCACTTCGCGCACGGTCGAGCCCGTGACTTCAACAGACTCTTGGCCCTTGGCGAAGGAGCGAAGCGCGTTGGGAATGAAAACGGTCGGCATGGTTTAGCGAATGACGGTTGCGGGGAAGTAACGGTGCAGGATATCGCGCCAAGAGGCGCCTTGTCGCGCCAGACCAGCGGCACCGCGTTGGCATAGGCCCATGCCATGACCTTCTCCTGCGCCGTCGAACGTGGCCGTGGCGCCGTTGACGGTCACTCTATATGCGTTGCTGGGGATGGCGTCCCAGCCGAGGCGGCGCACGACAGCTAGGCGTGCTTGCTCGCTGTGCTCGCTGATGAGCGCGACCACTTCGGCCAGCGGATGAGTGCGCGTCCAGATCTTGGGGTCACGGGCGCAGATGGGGCAGGCGACGCTCTGATACGCGGAGCCGCCGGGTAGGCCGACTTCTTGCGGGGTGCGCGTGTGTCCGTCGCAACTGCGCGTGAACAGCGCTTCGAAAGGCTTGCCGTCATACCACAGCAGCATTCCGGCGGTCTCGGCTGCGGCACGACGGGCACGTTCGTCGAGGGAGTCGGCGAGGTATTGGCAGTGAGTGGTGTCGCAGAAATCGTACCCGTCATGCCGCCGGCCTGAGGCGAGATAAGAGCGCGATGCGACGGCTTGGGCCAGCAGCGCTTCGTGCGGTCCATCGAGGTCCGCTTCCCCTGCGACGGCGGCGGTGACGGCGGTTTCGAGGTCCATCGTGACGAAAGCTTCGAGCGTGCCGTTGTGAGCAGTGATTTCCAACCCGCCGCCGTATTGGCGCGTGAGTTTGCCGGGGACAGAGAGTTCAAAGGATCCGGCAGTCATGAGACGCTCGGCTTCAGATGCGTGGCCGTCGACGCTGATGAGGACGCGCTCGCCGCTCGCGCTAAGTTGCGCAACGCGTTGGCCTTCAATCGTGCCCCCGCCGGATAGACGAATCGGGCCTGCGGCTGCGGCGCGCAGGGTCAGCTCGTGTGGTTCGAAGAGGCTCAGCACGCCGATGCGCACCGTCGTGGGTTGCGCGGCAAGCGACGCGGCGGCGAGCAGCAGGGCGATGAATAACCGTGCGCTCACGGGCGGATATCGTAGGCGGCCATTTCGGTTTGGTTGCGCACGAGTAAGATGCCGTCGGCAATCGCCGGCACATTCCAGGTTTTGCCTTCGAGGGCTTGGAACATGGCCAGTTCTTCGTGGCCCTGCGGCGTCGCTTTGACCAGAACGACTTCGCCGCTCTCGGTCAGCACAACGATGTGATCGCCGGCGAGCAGGATTTGGCCGTAGCCGTAGCGGCCGCCCTTCCATTTGCGCTCGCCGGTCATGGCGTCGATGCAGGCCATGATGGATTCGTCGAGCCCGTAGATGTAGCCGTCGTGGAGCACCGAACTGCTGAACTTGTTGCGCATGCTGTTCTTCTCCCAGACCACTTCGACGGCAAAACGCGGGCCTTGGGGGACGAGCTTCAACAATTCCGAGCCGTGCCCGTAGGAGGATGAGACCCACAGCAGATCGTCGTCGACCTGGATCGGCTGGGCGGAGTTGATGTCGTTGTTCGAGTACCAGGGATATTCCCACAACAACGCTCCGTCCGCAGGATTGAGACCCACGATGCGCTTGCCGCTGAAGTAGAGCAGCTGACGCTTGCCGGCGAGCGTGGCGAGTTGCGGCGAGGCGTAGCCGCCTTTGTCGTCCTGCGAGCTCCAGGCGATGGAGCCGTCGGCGGCGTTGTAGGCGATGACGGATTTACCGTTGCGGCCTCCGGGGAAGACGACGACTTTTCCGTCGACGAAGAGAGGCGCACCTGACATGCCCCAGGTGAGATTGCCGACGCCGGCGTCTTCGAGGATGTTCGTTCGCCAGCGCATCTCGCCGGTCTTGGCGTCGAGGGCTCGGAGTTCGCCTAGAGCGCCGAGCGCGTAGAGTACGCCGCCGCTCCAAGTGGGAGTGGCGCGAGGTCCGGGGCCGCCCATCGATTCTTGGAATAGAGCGGGCCAGCCATGCTCCCAATGTTGCAGGCCGTTGCGCAGATCATAGGCAGCGACGACTTCTTGGTCGCGTCGCTGCTCGATGGTATAAACGAGCCCTTGGGCGACGACCATGGAGGCGTAGCCGCCGCCGATCTTCTCTCGCCACAACTCGGGGAGGCCCTCGCTCGGCCAAGCCGTGTTGATGGGGGTCTCGTTATAGATGCCGTCCCGCTGTGCACCGCGGTAGTCAGGCCAAGGCGCGCTGGACGCTAGCGGCAATGTGTTGGACTCCGGGACCGGCGCCGAAACGGACGGAGCCCCTTCGGGAAGCGGCGTCGGTTCGACCGGCGGAGGTTCCAACTCCGCGAGCGCCGCAGCCGCTTGAGCGCGGTCGGCCTCGATGGCTTCGTAGTGAGCCTCGTCGTTTTGGAAGCTGACGATGGGGACGCCAACGCCTTCGCCGGCCATTTCGACCTTCAGCCCAGCGAACTTATTGAGGATGAACAGCAGCCCAACGCCGACAGCGAGTACGATGATCAGACTCTTGAGTAGGCCAAGAAAGATCCGCATAAGCCCTTATTGTGGGGGAAGACGTTATTACCGGCTAGAAATTGCGGCCATGCGCGAGGATCAAACCTAGTGCTGAAGCGGGTCGAACAAGGTCTTGGTTCGGCGAAGGCCTGGTGGTGGCGTTGGCAAACGCGAGCGATCACGAGCCTTGGTTTCCGGGCGACCGCCAGACGAATCGAGTTGCTGCGAGCGGGAGCGAACGTTGTGCCGTCGCCGGAGAGCCTAGTTGTCGTTTGTCTGATGCGCGACGCGGGCGGCTACGTCGATTCATTCATTGAGCACTACCGCCGATTAGGCGCGGCGCGAATTGTATTGCTCGACAACGGTTCGACGGATGACAGCTTAGAGCGCGCAATGAGTTATGACGGCGTTGCGGTCTTGCGTTGCGAGCTGCCGTTCCGCTGGTTCCGGACAGCCATGCGGCGCTACTTGGTCGAAACGTACGGGGATGGCGGCTGGGTGTTGTTGGCGGATGTCGATGAGCTTTGGGATTACCCGTTCTCCGATCGGCTGGCGTTAGGATCGTTTCTCGAATATCTGAACGAACACTCCTACACAGCTGTAGCTGCGCAGATGTTGGACCTGTTCCCTTCAGGGCCGTTAGATGGATGGCCGGGTGCAGGTCCGGAGTTAGTGCAGGCGGCGACCTGGTTCGATTTGTCCGACGTGCGCAAGCAAGACCTACCGGCTGCCGCACGGAGAAATCGATTTGCCGGCGACACTCCGCCCGCTTGCTTCAACGGCGGACTGCGAATGCGGGCATTCTCCGCCAATCCGCTATTGACGAAGTTCCCGCTAACGCGCCGCGAGGGAGGCTGCGGGCCGCTGGTAGAGAACGCACACTTCATCAGCGGCGCGTCCGTGGCCGACGTGACCTCGGTGCTGTTGCATTACAAGTTCGACAAACGATTTCGGGAAAGGACAGAGGAAGCGGTCCATCGCAGGAATTACTACGGCGGATCGAGTGAGTATCGCCGCTATAAGGACGTACTCGACCAGCAACCCGCGCTGTCGCTCGACGACGCGGCGGCTGAGCAGTATCGCAGTACTGCTCAATTGGTAGAGCGAGGGTTCATCTACGCCCCTGCTCGATATCAGGGCAGAGCGTCGGTTGCCGGAGTACTTTGAACGATATTACGACGGCTTGGCCGCTCACGTGCAAACCTCTAGATTCTGATGCCGCGCCTCCCCCACCGAAATAACCATCGCGTTATCGACGCCTTATTGGACGTTCGGCCTTTGATCGATCTCACTGAGAAGCTACAACGGCTGACCAGAACAAAGCTGTGGGCTCAGATCTTGGTCGCGATGGTCTTGGGCGTTTCGATTGGCGCCGCGCTTTCGCCTTCCGGCTACGGGTTGCTGTCCCCCACGGAGGCAAGCGTTCTAGCCGGTTGGTTTGCGCTTCCCGGACAGATCTTCTTGGCTCTGATTCAGATGGTGGTGATCCCCCTGGTGATCACCTCGATCATCTTGGGAATTTGTTCTAGCGGAGACCCGGTCTACCTTCGCAAGCTGGGCGGCCGGATAGGATTGTTTTTCCTTGCGGCTACGACGGCGGCCGTCGTGATCGGCATCGTCCTGGCGCTCGCCATCTCACCCGGCGAATATATGGATCGCGACCTGGTTCAGCGGACTGTGGGAGCACCCGACGCCCAGACCTCTGGCTCATCTTCGCCGGCGCTCGGCTCAGTGGGAGTCGCCGAATTGCCGGAACACCTCGTAGCCCTGATACCCTCGGATCCGGCGCGGGCGGCCCTAGAACGAAGCATGCTGCAACTCGTGCTCTTCTCGATCCTGATCGGCGTTGCGCTGGTCTCGATTCAACCGAGTCGGGCCAAGCCGCTGTTGGACCTGATGGGGTCGGTTCAAGAAGTTTCGATGGAGGTCGTGAGTTGGGCCATGTTGCTGGCGCCGGTCGCGGTCTTTGGTCTTTTGGCTCAGCTTACGGTTCAAATTGGTCTTGAGGCCCTACTCGGGATGTCTGTCTACGTCGGTACGGTCTTGGGCGGGCTGCTGCTTGTCTTGGCGCTTTATCTGATCGTTGTCTGGCTAGCGAGCGGCATACTCCCTTGGGTCTTTGTCGCAGACATCAGGGAGGTTTTGCTGCTGGCATTTTCCACCTCCAGTTCGGCGGCGGTTATGCCCCTCTCGATTCAAACGGCGCAAGAGAAGCTGAAGGTGCGACCGTCGATTGCCCGCTTTGTCATCCCAATTGGGGCCACCGTCAACATGGGCGGAACGGCACTCTATCAAGTCGTCGCCGTGGTGTTCTTGTCGCAGGTGTTCTCGATCGACTTGCCGCTCAGCGCTTTGGTCTTGGTTGCGGCTACGGCTATTGGAGCTTCTATTGGGTCGCCGAGCAGTCCGGGCGCTGGTATTGTGATTTTGGCGACGATCTTGCAAAGCATCGGCATACCGCCCGGCGGTATCGCACTGATTATGGGAGTCGATCGGTTGCTGGATATGTCGCGAACCAGCGTCAACGTAGCGGGAGACTTGGTGGCCTGCGTGGTGATGAACCGCTGGATCAGCGAAGCGGAACTGCCCGAGTCGCCTCCGGCGGTAGCCGTCTAGCTAGGAATTGCTTGCTGGACCACTTCTTGGGGCGCGTTCTTAGCAGACTTAGCCCCGATGTCTCGCTCACTTCGCCTGTCGTTGTTTCTGCTCGTTGCCGGCGCGCCGACCTGAGCGCAAGCAGTGATTGAACTCACGGGCATCCTGTGCCGCTGCGCAGGCCGCCAACGCGAGGATTGCCGCAAGCCTGGGGTAAAGAAGGCGAGGCTCAGGTGTGAGCCGCAATCAAGAAGATGCGGCTGAATGAAGCCATGGCGGCCCTCAAAGTGCACGACGAGTTTACCCAAGAGGTGATTATCGAGAAGTACGGGAAGATGCTGCCGACGATTAGCGATGCGTTGGTTCGCTAGAGGGGATGGAGGGTTGGGGAGCCGAGATTCGAACTTGGCACCTCTTGCGCCGGAAAAAACGCCGTCGAGGTATGGCGAGAGTGTTCGAGATCTACGGTGACTCGCTCGAAGCCTCTGATAATGGACTCTCGACGGGTTTGCCGATCTTCTGGGATTCTCGGCAGCGCTTGGCGATCCGTGGTCAACTCAGTCCTTCTATGGGGACATCGCTGAACATGAGCGGCTCGAGCCCCCAGGTTGTAAGAGTTGATCGCCTCGACGGCTTATCGCTTGGCCTGCTGCCGAAAGTGTGAATAGTACACCAGCATTTCCCGGCTGACATGGCCGGCGAGCGCCATGATGGGTGGCTCGGGCGCGCCAGATTCCGCCAGACGGGGTGATCATGTGACGCCGAAGATCGTTAAAAGCGCAGCTTCGGCGGTACCGCTTTCCTGGTGATCATTCACCAAACGGTTCGCTAGGTCACCTGAGGCGTTGTTACGTCAATCTGGCACGCCCGGCAGCTCGGGAAGGGAAAGAGGCCATGATCCGTCTCGGTCGCTCCGAGCTTCTCAGCCCGCTCGATGAGGTGGGCAAAGCCCATCTCCGTGCCGACGCGTTGAGCGCAACTCCCTGGGGCGTTCGGGGCACAACACCGGTCTTAAGTGTCGTTAACAGGGTCTCTTCCGACTTCTCCAAGACCGTAGTGATAGGAATATCGACGACTTGTCCTGAGTGTGACCACGGGTGGATATACATATGTCTTTGTAAGGTTCGCCACGGTTCGTAACGTAACTTGCGGGTTACTCCTCGTCTAGAGTCAAGACCGCACTTGTCGTCCGAGGTCGCAATCAGTTGCTACCCACCGGCTAGTGGTAACAAACGTGGAGTGCTACCGGTACAAAGTGCAAGTCCTGGATCGGACATGTGACATTCTCGACTGTCTTGCCAATCGCGGTCCCGAGTTGGGGGTCTCGGAAATCACTGTAGATCTTGGGCTAAGCAAATCTACCGTCCATCGGCTCCTGTCTGCGTTGGCGCACCGCGATTACGTTCGGAGAATCCCGGATACGGGTAAGTATCGCCTGAGTACCAAGCTTGTCGAGTTGGGTGAAAGGGCGAGGGCCTCTGACGGCCTTGCGACCACCACAAAACCCTACCTGAGTCGACTTGTTGCTGAGACAGGCGAGACGGCTCATTTGGGCGTGTTGCGCGACGGCGAAGTGGTCTCGCTCTGTGCCGTAGAGAGTTCCCATACATTGCGGACGCCAGCGACTGTGGGCCGCCACGCCGCCGCGCACGCATCTTCTTTAGGCAAGTGCCTGTTGGCGGATCTTGCCGCCGAGGAATTGGCTCTTGTCTTGGACCCCCTTCGCCTAGCGCGGTTCACGCCGCACACCATCGTCACGGAGCAAATTCTTGTCAGCGAACTGGCGAAAGTGAGGAGGCAGGGTTACGCAATTGACGAAGAGGAGTTCGAGCACGGCCTCAGGTGCATTGGCGCGCCCGTCTACGACCAGTCTGGACGGGTCCGGGCCGCTATCGGTATTGCAGGTCCAGCCAGTCGAATGGGACGCGACGTGATGAACGCGCGCATAGCTGCCGTCGTGAGGATCGCAGCCGCTTTGTCCGAGGATCTCGGATACAGATCGACTGGAGTCGAGGTGAAGTCGTATGGGGACAGAGCGCCGGGGCGAGCGAACAAAGGGCTGGCCGGGGCGGCTGGCTGAAGGATGCCGACTACGGCGCTAACGCAGTTGGCAAAGGATGAAAGGGGGTATAGATGAAGACTTTACGATTTAGAAGAGCAAGATACGGCATCGCAATTGCCGCACTGCTGTTGATGGCCGGGAGCGCTTGGGCCCAGGTCACGACGGCCAATCTCGCAGGCGTGGTGCAGGATGCCACTGGCGCTGTGATACCGGGAGCGCCGGTCCAGCTGACCGAAGTCAACTCGGGCGTGACGTATAACGCGGAAACCAGCGCGACGGGCGAATTCTCGTTCCGTGCACTGCCGACCGGGACTTACACGCTCGACATCACGGCGCCGGGCTTCAGGGGCTACCGGGCGACCGGCATCCGCTTGGTCGCATCGGCAAACGTGCGTCAGACCCATACTCTAGAGCTCGGCCAAGTCACCGAGACCGTGGAAGTTGCAGGCGCGCCTCCGTTGGTCGCCACGGAAGCTTCCGAGCAGACCGAAAGTATTGACAACGAAAAAGTCGCCGAGCTGCCGCTCGGTCGCCGCAACGTAACCAACTTGCTGGGCCTCTCCAGCGGCGTCGACGTGGGCAACGGCAGCGTGCGCATCAACGGCATGGGCAAGAGCGCCACGACGGTGACCGTGAACGGCACCGACGCGAACGGGAATCCCGGTGAAGGCCGCGCGATGGAGCAGTACATGGGCCGCAACTACATGGACGTCATGAGCATCGAGGGCGTCGAAGAGGTCCAGATCCAACGCGGCATCATGAAGGCCGAGAACGGCGGCGTTCTGGCCGGCGGCGTCAACCTGATCACCAAGAGAGGAACCAACCAGTGGCACGGCAGCGGCTTCGAGAACTATCGGTCCGAGAAGTTCAACGCCCGCGACCCGTTCCAAACGAACTATGACTCGAGCGGCCGGCAGTTGGACAAGAACCGCGAGGTCTTCAACCAGTTCGGCGGCTCGATCGGCGGGCCGATCCTGCGCAACAAGCTGTTCGTCTTTGGCATTTATGAAGGCTATCGCGAGTACGCCGCGCAGCGTGTCTCCGGAAACGTCCCGACCGATTATCTGCGGGGAATCATCCTCGACGCACGGCCGGAGCCGGAAACCAAGATGTCCTTGGACACCCTCCCGAAGCCGAACTTCCTGCGCGACGGCGACGACTACATCGCCCGCTACGAGGGCGCCTCAACCCGTGAACGCACGGAAAATAGCGCCGTCATTCGCACCGACTGGACGCCGACTCCGGGGAGCAACCTCTCGTTCACCTATTCTCGAAACCGGCCGTTCGGCCTCGACCCCCGGATCAACCTGAACAATGCGAACGACCGCACATACAAGTACGTTCAGGATAAATACAATTTGCAGTACACCTGGACGAGTCCCTCGTGGGTGTCGGAAACGCGTTGGGGTTGGAACCACGCGGACATGGACCGTTTGGATGCGTACTTCAACCTGATGAACCCCTCCTTCCCGGAGAGCATCGAGTACTGGAACCGCATCCCGCGGTTCCAACTGACGACTCCGACGGGCAACCTTGGTCTGAACGCCGCCGAAGTCTGGTATCTGGAAGGGAACACCTACACCTACGATCAGAAGTTCTCCAAGATTACCGGCAACCACGCGATCAAATTCGGCGGCCGCTACATCTTCTACGGCGGCAACCGGGGCAACCCGGAGAACCCGGAGTGGGCCTTTAACTCCATCGACGACATGTACGCCAACCTGCCGGCCTCCTCGTACAACCAGTTCGGCTCGGGCGGCCCGCACAAATCGAGCCAGTATGAAATCGGCGGCTTCGTGCAAGACGACTGGCGCGTCAACGGCAAGCTGATGCTGAATTTGGGCATCCGTTACGACTTCTACTCCCACAACGTCATCACGCCGACCGGAGCAAATTTCGTGACGAACAAGAACTACGAACAACCGCCGGGGGGCGTGGGACCGGACTTCGCGTTCGGACCGCGCCGGCCGTATGACAATCCCATCGACAACGACGCCTGGGCGAATCTCGGGCCGCGGTTGGGCTTCGCCTACGAAGTCGATTCCAAGACCGTCGCGCGCGGCGGAGTGGGCTTCATGTTTGCCGCCACCATCAACGGAATCCTGCGGCAGAGTACGTCCGACTTGGATCTTCCGCGCCGGCTCATCTTCAGCCAAGAAGAGAACAACATCGTCGGCGGGAAGTACCCGATGACCAACGAGGAGATGGCGCCGCTCGCGCGCGCTTTTATCCAGGCCTCAGGCGCGGAGCTTGCGTATACGACGATCGATACGCACCTGCAGAGCCCATACACGATCAACTACCAACTCAACATCCAGCGTCAGATCAACGACACGATGATGTTCGAGATCGGCTATGTGGGCATTCGGGGCGTCAAGTTCCCGATGCACCGACGCTACAATCTGCCGGATCGGGTTACGGGCATTCGGCCGAACCCAACGTTCGTTCCCTCCGGCACGTACGTGTCTTCGGACGAGAGCGTGATGAACCACTCGCTGCAGACCTCATTCCGCAAGAGGATGTCGAATAATCTGTCATTTGACATTCACTACACGTACGGTCAGACGATCGCTTATGCCGGCGGTGATGTCGGTCTCAACTACGCGACCGACGCGACCGACGGCAACCAAACCTTTTTTGACCTGGCCATGGAGCGGGCCGCCGCCGGATTCGATACCAAACATCGGGCTACGTTGGACCTGATCTACGAGCTGCCGAACTTCCAGAGCCTTCCGGCGGCCGCGCGGGCGGTTGTGGGCGGATGGCAAATCAGCGCCATCTACTCGGGAGCGACCGGAACGCCGATTCTGATCAGCCAAGGCTGCTCACAACAGTATGCTTGCCGGCCCGACTATATTGGCGGCGACGTCTATGCCTCGGGCACCTTCGGCCCTCCACGTGTCGGTTCACACCAGGACGTGATCTACCTGAACCGTGACGCCTTTGCATTGATTCCTGAAATCAACGGCGTCGCGGAGAGACCCGGTAACGCCGGCAAAGCGCTGGCTCGCTCCCCTGGCTACTGGAATACGGACTTCACCGTGTCCAAGTACTTCAACCTTAAGGAGGGAGTCCGGCTGCAGCTTCGAGCTGACATGTTCAACTTCTTCAACCACGTCAACCTGACGTCTCTCAATGGCAACCGCGAGAACTCCGACTTCGGAACTCTCGACGCAGCCAGAAGCATGCGCAACATGCAAATGGGCGCACGCATTACGTTCTGATGCACACGAGTGCATTAGTGAGTACCTCACTGAGTTGTTACCCCCGTATCGCTCAGTAAACCGAGAGCGGGGCCGCAAGGCCCCGCTCTTTTTCTCTCTTCGCGCCGCGTGATACGATGGTGGCCCATTGAGCACCAAGAGACGCAGATCGGGTCGGTCCACGGGTGACAGAACAACGCCTGCAGGCCGTCCTGGAGGGGCTAGCGTTGAGAGGTGAGGTCTGCCGGTGTTCTTGAAACGGTACGCATTGGCCGCTGTCGCTGCTGTCGCTATTGTGAGCGCGGCTTACACCTGGGGCTTGTTTACCGGAGGCGACGCGCCGTTGCCCGGCGCCCGCGATGCCGCTAATCAAGCGCCGCTTTACGTAAGCGGTATAGACGCTGGATACTTGCCTGGCGATGCCTGTAAAGCCTGCCATGCTGATGTTTATGAAACCTATCAACATACTGGTATGGGCCGGTCATTCTACCGTCTCCAGCCGGCAAACATAGTTGAAGACTTTAGCGGGAACGCTGCCTTCTATCACAAGGCCTCCGACCGTTACTATCAAATGATTCAACGTGACGGACGCTATTATCAGCGCCGTTATCAGATCAGTGCAGACGGCTCGGAAACAAATGCAATTGAAAAGGAGATCCAGTTCGTGTTGGGGTCTGGGAATCATTCCCGGACCTATCTGCATCAAACCGTGGGCGGCGGACTTGTGGAGCTTCCACTAGCTTGGTATTCCGCTGAAGGCGGCTACTGGGCGATGAACCCCGGCTATGACCGGCACGACCATGAAGGCTTTCGCCGTCGTGTCACTTACGAGTGCCTTTTCTGCCACAATGGCTATCCCGAACTTCCCGTAGGCTCTGATCTCAGCGGCAGCGAGCCCGTCTTTCCTGAGGCGCTTCCGAACGGGATAGACTGCCAACGTTGTCATGGGCCCGGTCGCGATCACATAGAGGCGGTCAAAGCAGGCCGCGGTCTTGCGGAAGTCCGCGAGGCCATCGTGAATCCGAGTACGCTCGACGCTGAGCGCCAGATGGACGTTTGCCTGCAATGTCATCTCGAACCCACGAGTTCGCCTCTCCCCGCATTTCTGCTGCGATTCGACCGAGGCGTTTTTTCATATCGTCCCGGAGAGCGGTTGTCGGACTACAAGCTGTTTTTTGACCACGCTTCCGGGACGGGACACGATGACAAATTCGAGATCGCTCATCATGGCTACCGATTGCGCAAGTCTGCTTGCTTTCAGCAGTCGGCTGGCCGGATGACGTGTACTACTTGTCATGATCCTCATGACGCCTTGAGGGGGGAAGCCGCGAAGCGTCAATACATCGCCGTTTGTCAAAACTGCCATCAAGACCGCGTCGAAACGCTAGTTCAAGCCGGACTCCACCCGGCGTCGGGTGATTGTTTGAACTGCCATATGCCGAAGCGCCGCACCGAGGATGTGATTCACGTCGTGATGACTGACCATTACATCCAGCGGCGAAAGCCGGTCGGGGATCTGCTGGCTCCGTTGAATGAAACGGATCATTTCGCACCCGAGAAAGCCTATGTAGGCGAAGTGCAACCGTACTATCCACCCAAGTTGGAACCCACGGGAATGAACGAACTCTATATTGCTGTGGCACAAGTCAAGCAGGGCAGCAATCTGAGAAACGGCATTCCTCGACTCCAGGAAGCGATCGAGAAATACGAACCAGAGAGAGCAGAGTTCTATTTTGAGCTTGCCAAGGCATATTCGGACAGCGACCGACCAGAGGAGGCCGTCCCGTTCTACCGACAGGCTTTGCAGCGCGATCCGGAGTTTTGGCCCGCGCTGCATCGTCTCGGACTCACGCTCGCGCGCCTGGGAAGTCTCGAACAGAGCGCAGATGCGTTAGAGCGGGCGCGCAAGTCGGCGCCGTCGATTGCGACCGTCTCCAACGATCTCGGCCTAACCTACTTGAGGCAAGGTCGCTTTGAAGAGGCCATACAGGCATTCCATGAGGCGACGCTCTCTGACCCCAATTCGCCCGACGCTTTCAACAATCTAGGTGGAGCCCTCAAGCAACGGGGGGACATCTCCGGCGCCGAGCAGGCCTTTCGGGAGGCGATTCGAAATCAGCCCGATTCCGCAGCGGCTCACGACAATCTAGCAACACTTCTCGTTGTCGGCGGGGATTTGGCACAGGCCGAGCGCCACTTCCGCAAGTCGATTGAGGCCGACGGAATGTTTGCGCCTGCGCGCCTAGACTATGGACGTGCTTTGATTCAGCAGAATCGGCCCTCGGAGGCGTTTGAGCAGCTTAAAGTCGCCGTGGATCTCGATCCCGAGTCCGCTCAAGCTAATACGGCTTTAGGCGACGCACTTATGTTGCAAGGTGAAACGAGCCGGGCTGTCTCTTGGTATCGGCGCGCTGCAACGCTTCGGCCTGATCACGTGGAGGCGTTAGTAGGTCTGGGAATTGCTTTGATCGAACAGGGTAGACTCGTCGATGCCCGGGAATCATTGGAAGCCGCACTAGCGGTTAAACCTGATGAGATGGAGGCTCATTTCCATCTCGGGCGCGTCCTGGCGATGCTAGGTTTGCCGGTCCAAGCGAATCTTCATCTCCGCCAAGCAGCATCCAGTTCGACGCCGGCTATCCGCCAAGCTGCATTGGAGGTGATCGAATCTCTGAACCGCGGGACCCGCGGCCAATGACCTCATGAGCGGCGGCTCTACAATAGTCAACGTGCGCTTCGATGCTCGTTTGACCGCCGTTGCGGTCTTCGTCTGCCTGATTGCGCTCATGCGCTGCGGCGACCGCAATCCGCATCCGGTTGAGGTCGGGCCGCTCCCGCAAGTCGATCTCTCGACGCTCGAACCGGATCTCGCTGAGCGGTTATCGAAGCAGCTCACAATTCTGCGCTCGAACCCCGAGGATGCCTCATCCAACGGCGAGGCAGCGAAGCTGTTGCACGCCTATCGGCAGTTCGAGTTGGCCATGCAATTCTACCGACGAGCGCAGGCCCTGGAGCCCTCGAGCGCACGCTGGCCTTACTACCAAGGCGTTATCCAGGCCAGTCAGGGTCGGGATGGAGAAGCGGTCGCCTCGTTTAATTCCGTCCTAGCGCTTGACCCAACGAACCTTCCCGCGGAGAAACGCCTAGCCCGCGCACTGCTCGACCAAGGGAATCTTCAAGACAGCCTCCGTATATATAGGGCGCTCCTGGTCAACGAGCCCGCCGACCCCGAAATCCGCACTGGTCTCGGTCGGGTACATGCTGCCTTGGGCAATACGAAAGAAGCTGTGGCGCACCTGGCCCGTGCTGTCGAGATTCTGCCGAACTACGGCGAGGCGCATTACGCCCTCGCGTTGGCCTATCGCGACTTAGGGGACGAGCAGAGCGCGGCCGCACAATTCAAGCGCTACGAGGAAGACAAACTCGGTGCGCCAAGCAGCGTGGATCCGCTGATGACCGCTGTGAACAATCTCAATCCCAGCGCGATCGAGTACCTCAAAGCCGGCATCGAAGCCCAAAAAGCAGGGCGGATTCGTGAAGCGATCAAGCATAACCTGCGGGCGCTTGAGCTTGACCCGAATCTGGATCAGGGCCATGCCAACTTGATTGTCTTGTATGGGCTTGTCGGCGAATCCGATTCCGCCAGGCTCCACTACCAGAAGGCGCTGGCGCTAAATCCCAACAGCGTCGCAGTCCACTACAACTACGGGCGGCTCTTGTACGACGAGGGGAACTATAGCCAGGCGAAGTTGTCTTTTCAGCGGGCGCTGGAAATCAACCCGGAGGACGCATTCACCAACAACGACATGGGCGAGACGACCGAGCAGCTCGGCCGTCTCGCCGACGCGATCGGCTACTACCGGCGAGCCGTCGCCAATCGTCCCGACTATGGGCATGCCCATTTCAACCTTGGACGGACGATGATGCAGCAGGGACAACCAACCAAAGCGATTCAGGAGTTTCAGCTGGCTCTACGAGAAGAAACATTCCGAACCCCGACCTACCTCGCCACGTTGGCGTCGGCTTATGTCAGCCTTGGGAGGACGTCCGAGGCTGCCGATACGTTTGAATCGGCCCGACTAATGGCCCAGCGGTACGGGCAGGACGAGCTCGTCGAACAAATAAGCAATGACATCAATCGCTTGACCGCCCGTAGCGCGCCCTGATTTTAGGGCTTCCAGTCCGTCCGGGCTATAGCGTCGTGCCCTGGCCCTTCGCGGGGCGGAAGACGGTGTTGGCCGCAGGCGGCGCGAATTGCTCCCTGTCGCCGTTCGGCCAGATGATCTCTATCGCGGTCACTTTCGGGGCGCCCTTCAAGCCAAAAATAACCGCTGGCTCGGAGGAGCTTAGATAACTGCCGTCGCTGTGAACCCTTCGCCACGCCATGGTTCCATCGGCGAAGCTTAGGCCAACTCGCGCGCCGAGCGAGTTTCCGGACGGTTCTACCTTGATGAACATTGGACTCTCGGACTGATTGACGTAGAGTCGAGCTGGCCCATTGTTGTCGGTAATCACGACATCGATATCGCCGTCGTTGTCGATATCGCCGGCGGCCATTCCTCTGCCGACTAGCGGATCCTGCTGCCCCCACACTTCACGGCCTACGGCGAGCTCGAATCCCGCTTCGGTCCCGCGATAGAACAAGTTGCCTTGAAGGAAAGGGTAAGGGCGGCCGCGCTGTGATTCCACTGCGGTCACGGCGCCGTCGGCTATGAATAGGTCAAGTCGACCGTCGAGATCAAAATCCTTCCATTGCAGACCGAAGCCGGTGAACGGCGCCGAGCTGGAAGCCAGCCCGAATTGATTGGTGGCGTCACGAAACGAACCTTTGCCGTCGTTGAGATATAGCGTGTTCGTCTCTCGTGTGAGGTTCGTCATGAAAAGGTCTTCGTCCCCGTCGTTGTCGAAATCCTCAGCGCTGACGCCCATGCCTGCCTCAACACGCCCATCGACGTTAACGGCAGTTCCCGAAATCATGCCCCGTTCTTCAAATGTGCCGTCGCCACGGTTGATCCAGAGCTGGTTCTCGGTTCCGTCGTTGGCGACATAAATGTCAATATGACCGTCATTGTTGAAATCGGCCGTCGTGACGCCCAGACCATTGCCGAACTTGGCGCCCAGCCCCGCACTGTTCGTGACATCGCTAAACTTACCGCCGTCATTTCGGAATAGACGGTCCGGAACAGGTTGGTAGGCCTTGGGAGCGCAATAGTCGCGCAAGCCGCCGGTGATGCATTCCATTTGGGCCGTCACCGTGAAGCCCACGTAGTTCGTGAAAAAGAGATCGAGATCGCCGTCGCCGTCATAGTCGACGAACGCGGCGGAGGTGCTCCAGCGATTGTCCTGTGGGCCGTCGACCACGCTGAAGGATCCGTTGCCGTTGTTGCCGTAGAGAACGTTGGGACCCACGTTCGTCACGTAGAGGTCAGGATCACCGTCGGCATCGTAGTCGCCAACCGCCACGCCCATTCCGTACCCCTCATCGCCCAGACCTGACTCGGCAGTCGCTTCGACAAAGGAAAGTCGTCCTTCCGGGACCATGCGGTTTTCGAACAACCGATTCGCGACGCCGTTCTTCGGCGGGAAGGTCGATTCCGTGGGAGACTTCGACTTGTCGAGCATCGCTCCTTGCACGAAATACACGTCCAGGTCG
Organism: uncultured Acidobacteriota bacterium; assembly: GCA_963805925.1. Classification (GTDB taxonomy): domain Bacteria; phylum Acidobacteriota; class Terriglobia; order Bryobacterales; family UBA6623; genus CAMPKL01. The sequence continues at coordinate 1,502,580 of CAWDWB010000003.1, read as the reverse complement.
CCGTCCAGATCGAAGTCGAACAGTGCAACGCCCGATCCCATGATTTCGGGCAGATAATACTGTCCCGTCGATCCTATGAAGTGATCAAAACTTAGCCCCGCGGCAGCAGCGGACTCAATGAAGATTTGAGACGTGTCGTCCAACACGGTCTGTCTGGGTGATGATTCCTCACACGCCGCCAACACTAGGATCAGAGCTAAAAAGTAGAAGCGCACTTACTTATCCATACTTGCCGGTACTATGGCTCTGAGGTACGTCACATTTCTCAAGAAGGTACAAGAAAACCGTGTCGGGAAGAATACAGCACGGGCTCCTGTTCCTGTGTTGGAACGCGATCGCGTCTTTGATCGGCAGCGCATTCGCGATGCGGTTTTCCAGTGACTCGCATCCGAGGAAGTTCGTCGCAATGAAGATCTTGCCGTCCGCTTCCGGGATGTGTACTGGGCCTTGCAGACGACATCCATGCGGGCCTCGCCTAGCTTCCGGACGATCGTGCAATGGCTGATTGTGGAGCCGATCACCAAGACAGGGAGATTGTAGCGCCACTGGATGGTTGAGAGGGCCGTCTCGTTCAGTGATGACCTCCTCGATCTCGATTTGGGGAAGGTGGATGCGGAGGGCGTCCAAGATTTCGGTCATTGCGGATATTTCGTTAACTCGTCTCCTGGAATTGCTGCGGGGAAACCTGGAGCCGTTACGAGTGAATCCCGACGAGCGCACACACAGACGCGCCAGAAGGAGCGCAAAATCGCCTTCCGGAACGTCTATGTGGACATTCGTGTGGACATGGCCCGGTAGGGGCCAGATCGAGGAAGGCTAAGTTATTGAGAAGAATGGTCGGGGCGCCGAGATTCGAACTCGGGACCTCTTGCTCCCGAATTACTTGGGTGTCTTCTATAGCTTTCAGCTAACTCCTTCCTCTCATTGATGTTACGCGGTTTCAGGGCGTCTGCTTTCGCTCGCAACGCCTAGGTTTTTGCTAGTTCGATGGGCAGTTTCCTGACGGTTTCTTGACGGTAGCCGTCGGCGTGGGGCGGATGATTGGCTGTAGCATGGGGTCGCTTTTGCGTGACTCTAAGGGAGCCTTGTTTTGATTGCGTGGTATCGCAGCAGGGCTACGATTCGATTGACCAACCCAACAAACAGCCCGTTGTCGGCGACTAGGTTGCTGGCCGCCGCCGTTGTTTAAGGGTGCTTAACTTAGCCTTTGGCTTAATTAAGCAAGATGGTCATTGCTTAATTAACCCCATCGGTTCATACTGGCCCTCACATGGACGATTCCGGTGCCGATCCGCGCCTAGGCCGCTTCGTTGAGACGTCTGTTGCCGGTGAGGTGGTGAGGGCGTTCGTTCCGCCGCCGCTCCCGCCCGAGCCGCCCGTCAACGTGCTTTCCGTCCTGGGGGAACTTGGCGCGGCCGAACGCGCGCTCGGGCGTCTGGACGGGATCACAGCGCTCCTGCCCCGACACGAGCTCTTTCTCTACATGTACGTCAGAAAAGAGGCCGTACTCTCCTCGCAAATCGAAGGCACCCAGTCAACGCTATCAGACCTCCTTCGGTTCGAGATCGCCGCGCAGGATGGGAAGCCGATCGACGATGTCCGCGAGGTTTCGAACTACGTCAAGGCGATGATGTACGGACTAGAAAGGCTGGAGTCGTTTCCTCTTTCCCTTCGCCTGATCAGGGAAATGCACGCGCTGCTTCTTGAAAGCGGCAGAGGCGCAACCAAGGACCCAGGAGAGTTCCGCCGCTCGCAGAATTGGATCGGCGGGACACGGCCCGGCAACGCTCTGTTTGTACCCCCGCCGCCCATGGAGATGGCCGACTGCCTGGGAGACCTCGAACTCTTCATGCACGAAGAAGCGTCGCAACTTCCTGCCCTGATCAAGGCCGGCCTGTTGCATGTCCAGTTCGAGACGATTCACCCCTTTCTGGACGGCAACGGTCGCATAGGCCGACTGCTCGTGACGCTCTTTCTGTGCGCGAACGGCGTCCTTCGTACCCCGCTCCTGTACCTGAGCCTGTACCTCAAAGTCCATCGGTCTGAGTACTACCAGCTTCTTCAAGACGTCCGTGAACGAGGCGATTGGGAGCGCTGGCTCAAATTCTTTCTGGCTGGCGTCGCCGAAACTGCGAACCAAGCGTTCGACGCGGCCAACCGAATCGTGGCGCTATTCCGAGGCGACCGCGAACGCATCAACGTAGAGAGCGCACGCGCCAGCTCCGCCCTACGCGTTCACGACCTGTTTCAACAGCACCCTTATCTCACAGCCAATCAATTGGTCCACCACACCGGCCTATCGGCGCCGACAGTCAATGCGGCGCTCGCAGACCTTGAGCGCCTCGGCATCCTACAGGAAATCACCGGGCGGAAGAGAGGCCGCGTCTTCAGCTACGGCCAGTACCTTGCCATCCTTAGCGAGGGCACTGATCCGCTCTCGGCTGGAGGCTAAAAGTGGCGACCCCGGCATGACCGATATCGATGTGGACCTCTGTGAGCCCAAGAGCTCCTGCGCGACTCTCCCCGACCCCAACGCTCCCCTACTTCTGCCAGTTCGGTCGTGGAATTGCCTCCCGACGCCGAGATCACGGACGCTCACACCAGAGCCTCCAGATAGGGCCGCATCACACGGAACACGCGATCGATTTGGCCGTACTTCGTGATGGCTTGGATGTCTGGTTTACGCCTCGTTTGTCTGTACAGGCGAAGCGCCTCGACCGCCACGTCGAGGCCGATCTTGTTCCGGTACTTAAAGCAGTCCGCGAGCGTTTTCTCGACCGAGTAGATCCGAACGGGTACCTTGTCGATCTCGACGACCTCGATACCGGCGCTGAATGACGATTCAGGGAACCAAAACACTCGGATCGGGGGCTCCTGGATCTTCGGCTTCTGGGCGTGGCTTGGAAGCGCCAGATCGACTGCGTGAGGCACTTGCGTGGTGAGTTCATGGTAGGCCAGCGCCGATATGAGACAGACAACTGCTCGGGGCGCCTGCATCGCGACAGCAACAAGATCTGGGCTGGTCAGAGGTTCTTCCGTGGAGAGGCGGTAGATACCCCGGCCGACTCGCTCCAGATCCCCTCGGTCGCGAAGTTCGTACAGAACCCGTGGATGGACGCCGTAGCGAATGGCTTCACTGGTACGCAGAATGCCCCCATGCTCAGAGAAGACGCGGCGGGCATTCTCCATGCTGTTTGAAGCGGGAGGCATCTGGATAGACTCCTCGGATAGTATACGTTATATCCGATCATTCTATCCACCAAGACTACGGGCGACCATTGGATTCGTGGCTTCGTCCAAATTGCTTTTCGCCGAATCGACAAAACCGCCACTACGTCGCCACGAGCTATCGTGGGCGAGATCTTGCAGCACACTCACACGTCCCTTCACGTCCGGCCGACGTCCACGGAACATCCGCCTCGCCTTCAGGGTCACTGCCGCGATGCAGGACTTAAAGGAAGCTACTCGGCGGGAGACGATGACGCGAGCGTTTCCGTGCGGAAGCTAGGTTGCCCGATGCGTTGCGGAAGTGGGACACTTTGTCCCGGTAGGTTCTGGGGAACATATGACGTGAGGGTAGGACACTGAGCGGCGAACACTCGTCCCCAACGGGTGATGCGGTCATCACGTTAGATCGGGTGCGTAAGCAGTTCGGCTCATTCGTGGCGGTTCGAGAGGCCCACTTTTCGGTCGCGCGGGGTGAATTCTTCGCCATGCTCGGTCCCTCGGGATGCGGCAAGAGCACGACGCTGAAGATGATCGCCGGCTTCGAGCAGCCGACCAGTGGCCGGGTGCTGCTCGGGGGCGTCGATGTTTCAAACACGCCGCCCTGGAAGCGCAATGTCAACACGGTGTTCCAACAATACGCGCTGTTTCCACACATGTCGGTCGCTGAGAACGTTGCCTTCGGCCCGCGCAGCCGGAAGACGCCGAAGCGCGAGATCGCACGGCGTGTGAACGAGATGCTGGAAGTCGTGAGGCTCGGAGAATTCGCTTCACGCCGGCCCGTCCAGCTCTCGGGCGGCCAGCAGCAGCGAGTGGCGCTCGCACGCGCCTTGGTGAACATGCCAGGCGCGCTGTTGCTTGACGAGCCCCTCGCGGCTCTTGATCTGAAGCTACGGGAAGCAATGCAGCTTGAGCTCAAGCGCATCCAGCGTGAGGTGGGCATCACCTTTCTGTTCGTGACCCATGACCAGGGCGAGGCGCTTACGATGAGTGACCGCATCGCGGTGATGAGTCAGGGTGTTGTCGAGCAGATCGGGTCACCAGAAGACATCTACCACCGGCCGGCCTCGTTGTTCGTGGCCGGGTTTATCGGTTCGGCCAACCTGCTGCCGGGAACCGCTGATGGACACGACGGTGAGGCCACTGTGGTGCGGTTGAGCTCAGGCGCATTGGTCCGCGCGTGGGGCGGTCCTGCGATTCCGTCCACGGGGGACAAGGTCTCGGTGATGCTGCGGCCCGAACGCCTGCGGCCCACTATGGAGACTCCAGCCGACGGGTATGGCCTGAAAGCCACATTGGTCGACCTGGTCTTCCAGGGCGCCAACGCCCGGCTGCAACTCGTGCTTGCCGATGGCTCCGAGCTCGTCACCTATGTCGAATCCCACGCCGAGCTGCCCTTCCTTCGGCCAGGCGAGCAGGTCTGGGTCACTTGGGAACCCGGATCGGCATACCTAGTGCCCGGCTGGCCTGCCAAGGCTGGCGCCACGAGCACCGATGTCGACCAGGTCGAGACGGCGCTCTGAGCAAAAAGTCAGCAGAAACACAAACAAGGACAATCTCTTCATGACCGACCCTCGTCCCCGAATCCAAACCCCGATCAGCCGTCGGCGGTTCATGATCCGCTGCGGGTTGTCGCTGTCAGCGCTGCTAGGGGCTTGCGGGGGCGACTATCCCCTCGAATCTGGCGCATCGACTCCCGACGGCGGCGGCAACAGCCTGTTCTTCGAGAACTGGGCTCTCTACATCGACCCTACCGAGGGCGAGGCGATCGGCACGGTGGACCGGTTTAGGGAGGCGACAGGCATCGACATGCGGTACACCGAGGCTTACAACGACAACAACGAGTACTTCGCCAAGATCCAGCCAATTCTCGGCGCCGGCGACGCCATCGACCCTGACATCTTGGCTCCAACGGACTGGCTAACGGCGCGACTGATCCGCCTCGGCTGGGTCGACAAGCTACCGCTTGACCAGGTGCCGAACCTCGCCAACATGGAGGACGGCTTCAAAAACCACAGCTGGGATCCGGCGGGTGCGTACAGTCTCCCGTGGCAAGCGGTCATGACCGGCATTGCGTACAACATAGACGTCACCGGCCGCGAGCTCGGCAGCGTCAACGACCTGTTCGACCCCGAGTTCCGCGGCAAAATCGGCATGAACTCCGAGATGCGCGACACGATGGGCCTGCTGATGCTCGGCCTCGACATCGATCCCTCGACCGTCACTTCGTTCGACGAGGCGGCGCCCGCGTTCGAACAGCTCGAGCAGGCCAAGAACGATGGCCAGATCCGGGCCTTCCACGGCGGCGACTACCTCGACGACTTGTCCAGCGGGAACTTCGCTGCCTGTATCGGCTGGTCGGGTGACGTCCTTCAGCTCGCCAAGGACAACCCAAACGTCCGCTTTGTCATTCCCGAAGAGGGCGGCAGAGTCTCAACCGACACCATGGTGATGCCCAAAGGCGCCAAGAACCGAGATGCCGCAGCCAAGTGGATGAACTTCGTCTACGACCCGGTGCAGGCGGCGCGGATCACGGCGTCGGTACAGTTCGTCTCGCCGGTGAAGGGCGTGCGGGAAGAGCTGGCGAAGATTGACGGGGCGCTTGCGGCCAACCCGCTGCTGTTCCCCGACGCTGCCACAAGCGCCCGCCTCAAGAACTTTGCGACGCTCAGCGAAGAGGTCGAGCAGGAGTTCGACGAGGAGTTCTCACGCATCGCCGGCGCATGACATGTCGATGACCCCGGTTACCCCGCCCGCGCCGACCGACGAGCTGAGCTTCAAGCAACGCCTGGCTTTTCGGGCCGAAGTCTATGGCTTGATCGGCCTGATCGCTTCGTCCGCCCTACTCGTCGCGATCGGCGCGGGCTGGCTGACCGGTGCGCTTGCGGGGCTGGCACTCGTCCTGCTGCTTGGGGTGATCGTCGCCCTCATCGCGATCGCCGTCATGGGCGGCCCCGAGGCGCGCAGGGTGCTTGCCCCCTACGGCCTGTTGAAGCCGGGCGCGTTATGGCTCGCTTTGTTCTACTTGGCGCCCATGTGGACACTCCTGCGGATCTCGCTCTCGTCCAAGGAAAGCCGGTTCAGCATCGACTACCAGTTTACCTGGGAGCTGTCGACCTACCTGCGGGCGTTCAGCGAGTTCGCCCCGCAGTTTGCGCGGGCCTTCCTCTATGCGGGCATCGCAACGGTGCTCACGATCGCCATCGGATATCCGCTCGCGTACGTCATCGCCTTTCGCGGCGGCAAGTACAAGAACATCTTGCTCGGCCTGGTAGTGGCGCCGTTCTTCACCAGCTATCTCATCCGTACCATCGCCTGGTCGTCCATCCTGGCCGACAGCGGCATCGTGGTCAGCACGTTTGAGAGCTTGCACCTCGTCGGGCTGCTCGAGACTTTGGGCATTATGGACAACGGACGGCTGCTCAACACACCCGCGGCGGTGATCGGCGGCCTCGCCTACAACTTCTTACCGTTCATGATCCTGCCTATCTACGTGAGCCTCGAAAAGATCGACGTTCGACTGGTCGACGCCGCGATGGACCTGTACTCGACATCGGCGGCGGCCTTCCGCAAGGTGGTGCTGCCGCTTTCACTGCCGGGCGTTTTTGCGGGCACGCTTCTCACCTTCATCCCGGCCGCGGGGGACTTTGTGAACGCACAGTTCCTCGGCAACCCGAATACCACGATGATAGGCAACTCGATTCAAGATCAGTTCTTGCGGCAGAACAACTACCCGCTCGCGGCGGCGATGTCGTTCGTACTGATGTTCACCATCACCGTATTGGTCATCGTCTACAGTCGCTACTTTGGCACGGAAGACTTGGCATGAGGAGACCCGCGAGCACTTCGGGCAAGGTGGGCGATTGGGCGCTAAACCTTTACGCCGGACTCGGCCTCCTCTACTTGTTTACGCCGATCTTCTTCATCGTGCTATTTAGCTTCAATCAGCCCAAGGGTAATTTCAACATCGAATGGCAGCAGTTCACGCTCGAAAACTGGATGGAGCCGTTCGCGAATGCGGCGCTGACCGACGCGCTCATCGTGAGTCTGAAGATCGCCGCCATCTCCACGGTGGCCTCCACTCTGTTTGGCTCGCTGATCGCCATCGCGTTGTCTCGATACAAGTTCAAGGGGGCCGGGCTCATTAACTTCTTGCTGGTGCTGCCGCTGACGACGCCCGAGATCGTACTGGGCTCTTCCCTTGCGACACTGTTCCTCAGCCAGGACGTCGTTGACTTTGGCTTCACGACGATCGTGATTGCCCACATCATGTTCCAAGTGAGCTTCGTGGCGCTGGTCGTCCGGGCTCGTATCCGCGGCTTCGACTGGACCCTGGAGCAGGCGGCGCAAGACCTCGGAGCCCCCCCGTTCCTGACCTTCTGGAGGGTGACATTCCCTCTGATCCTGCCGGGGATTCTCTCAGCGGCGCTGCTGGCCTTCGCGCTATCGATCGACGACTTTATCATTACGTTCTTCAACGCAGGGTCCACGGTGACTTTCCCGCTACAGATCTTCGGAGCGGCGCGGCGGAACATCCCGCCTCAGATCAACGTGCTCGCCACCGCGATCCTGCTCGTGAGCGTTGCGCTCCTGCTCATGGGCACTCTGTTCGGCAACAGACGCAGACGGTCCCTTGAAGGCCCGCACAAGCGCCTATGACTGCCGGGATTATCGAGTGCGCGCAACTCAGCGCCGACGAGCTTGCGGGCAGCACGCGTTGGTGGCGGATCTATGAGGAATGCTTTCCAAATGCGGAAGAGCGCGAACAACCAATCGCAATCATCGATAGTTTGCGAGCGAACGTTGGCACGGCGTTTCACGCACACGAGAACGGCCAAACCATCGCGATTGCGCGGACATACAGCCTCTCTGACCACAAAGATTTCCTTGCCTACATTGGCGTGACCCAATCACGTCGCGATCGAGGAGTGGGTGAGGCTCTCTTTCGTTCTTTGCCAAACAACGACTGGATCTTTGAAGTGGAGGATCCTTTGCATGCCGAGCTGTATAAAACGACAGCTGAGTCATGTTGGAAGCGGATTGGCTGGTACCAGAAGCACTTTGGGGCCACTCTCCTCGATCATCCACACCTACAACCACCGCTGATCGATGGCACGAGTCCTCTTCCGGTGAGACTGATGTGGACGGGTGACGAGCTAACGAAGGAGCAGATTCTGGGGATTGTCTGGGAGATCTATGAGAAGGTTTATCATCAAGCGAACGGTGTCGCGATTAATGACGTGAAGGACTGTTTTGCTCGTGTGTCGAACATCGACTGATTGTGAGCCTGATTCTATCGCCGTATAATTGCGCAGAACTTGGGGCTGCCGAGCCAGGCCAGTTGATGGACGAATGAAGTGCGTTCAGCCGTCGTCGTACTCTGAAATGTCGGAGCTGCGGAATGCGCAGCGACGGTGGGCCGGAGTTGGCTGTCATCGGCTTTCCACACTTCGCCCATGCCGCCCTCGCCGAGCTTCTCGACGTTCTTGTAGTGGCTGATGGCGGAGCCTATGTGCACCGCCGCAATTGTACCTTCTAGCGACTCACGAAAGCGTTGCTAGGAGCGGCGATGAGTAACTCCTGTATTGGAATTCGAGGAAGGAACCCAACCCGGGGGCTCCAGGGGCCCAAAATGCCTTGCCTTCAAGAGTCAGTTTCTACATGCGGCGGCGGCTCAAGCGGTCGATGCGAAGCCAGCGCTAAATCGTTGTGTTGAAGTTTCAGACCCCAGCGTCAGCCGAGGCCGACCATCGAGGCAGCGGAGCAGGATGGCGCGGCTGCATCGAAACCGAACACCTTTCGCCTAGAAGTCGAGGGCGTTAGCCTGACGCTTTGGATCGGCTGTCCTCCAGTCGAAGTTCTGCTCGGCAAAGGGATACAGGAGCAGCTGGTTTCGCCGGCGCCGATGGCGGAGAAGACGGCGATGCCGGCGTAGAACCCTCGGTCCGAAATGGCGAACCATCGCGGCCCCGGCGGACTCAAGTGTCTTCGGGCCGTGCCGTTGGACGACGGCTAGGAACAATGCCAAGCGAAGCCGGATGTCGGACGGCATCGCGAAATTCTCCTTCTGGTTAGCGGTCGATTCGCGATGCGATCCGCATTGCAAAGAACACAGTGAACCCGGAGGGGGAGGGGCGGGAGTGACCCACGCCGGAGCGAAGCGAGGACGGAAAGGGTTCGTGGCGGCGCAGCCGACCGAAACCGGGGTCGCTCCCGCCCCTCCCTTGACCCCGAAACAGGGGTCGATCCGCCACGGCCCGGGGCGGATGGCCCGTGTGGAGGGGCTCTGAAGGCTGTCTTTGGTGAACGCCTCCATCGAAACTGAGGTGAACGGGCCTTTTTTGCTGCGTTCACGCCACGGCGCTCGATCGACGTCATTGTGAAGCCGTTCCAACGCGTCGAGATCGGTCGCCTTCTCTGTGCAAGCAGCTACCGTTCGGCATCTTCTGGGCGGCAATTTCGGCGCGAATAACTTCGTCGCCGGAGGCCTCCAACGCGCGAACATCTCGGCAAAATGGGGACCAGAAAACGTGTCCATGTCGTCCCGCAACCGGTCGAGCCGGTCGCGATCAAAGCTGCTGGTTTCACGTTTCTCAAACAGCTGGCGGTCGCCAAAATGAGCGAGCAAACGATCGGGATCGGCGACCTTCGTGAGCCACTTGCGGCCTCTCGACAACACCCGCTCGAAGACGGTTTGCGCTTGGCCCAAACGGGTCGAAGCGGTCGTAACGTAGACGAGTTCGAAGGACGGCAGCTCGGCAAACAGCGGCAGGTAATGCTGCAGATGCGTGGCGAACGCGGCGTACGTTTCAAACCCCGAATCGATGTAGCAGAAGGCCAGCTCTTTGGCGCCGGGACGGGTGAAGAAGGGAAAGCGATCGAGGAAATAGCGCCTCGTCAAGGCGGAACCATCCGACTCGGAAACGCCTTGGCAGGGAGCGCCTCGTGATCGATTCCGCGCTCATCGCAAACATGCGCAACCTTCTCGCGTTCGGTCGCGAAGTAGAGGTTTTCGGGATGCGCCAACACGAAATCAAGGGTCATCAGACGGGCTTTGATGGCTTGAGGCTGGTGCTCGCGGCGATTGCGGCTGTTTTCGTCCCCGACCGCTCGATAGAAAGGCCGGAATCGCACGTGGAATACCTGCCGATTGTGGGCGAAGACATGGCGGCGGCAATGGCCGCGATCGAGCAGATCGGCGAGGAAGTCTTCGCTCCGTTTGCCCCGCTCGACGCCGATCCAGAGCGTCGAACTGGCGGCTTGCGAAGTAGCCGCCGTGCAGCGCGACCAGAGCGAGAAACTCGGCTTCCGGCTCCGCATACCCGAGCCTCTGGATGTTGGCGACCCGCTCGTCGCGAGTCATCAGAGTTGTGCTCATCGTGCCAGTACCTGGGCCGTCAGTTGGCGACCTTCCCACTCGGCGCGGAGGCCTCGTGAGGTTGAGTTGACGCCGTAGATCTTGAAGCCGGCCCGCTGCTTTTGGCTCATATGGGCTGGCCGGTAGTTCTCGGCGCCAGCAAGTCGATATAGGCGCGCTCGCCGTCTGCGGTCTCATGTTCAATGCGCAGGCCTGGCTTGAATTCGAGCCTAGGCTCGAACTCGGACCCGGTCCAATGCTTTGTCCGCTGCCATTGGTAACCGCAGCGGATAAGTGCCCGAGGGGCTAAACGGCGTTGGCTTCCGGCGCTTTCTGAGTGGGCAGTCTCTTGGCTCTACCGCGCTTTCGGCGGTCTCAGGCGCTCGCGGAGCGCCGCCGCTCTGTGAGCTTCCTGGAAACTAGAGCCTCCTCGGACGGGGACCCCTCTGGGGAAGCCTCGGGAACGTGGAAGGGGGATGGGACCACAGGCAGGAAGAGAGAAAGATGTCCGGCTCGGCGAGCGACGCTGGCCGGCGATCAAACGACGGAGCGGAGGGAATTGATCGCCCTGCGGAATAGACGTGATCCCATTCAGCATTGGACGCTTTCACAGCCCGAATCTACGCTGCTTGTAGACGTAGGTCTCCGCTCAACACGCCGCGTCTAGAGGAGGACGCAACGATGCCTGACGCGATTCCCGCTCGGCGATTCGAAGAGCCGATCACCGTCAAAACCGCCGCCCGATTCCTCGGCGTCAGCCCCTCGCTCGTGTATGCTTACGTCGAGCGAAAGCAGATTCCCCATTACCGCATGATGGGCCGCTCGATCCGGTTCCGGCTGTCGGAACTGACCGAGTGGCGCCAAAGATTTCATGTGAATGGAGGAATCAATGAACAAGACAGGTAGACCGAAAAACACTTCCGGCAGCTTGTACCAGCGGCGCGATTCGAGTGTCTGGTGGATGAGCTACCGGGATCAAGACGGGAGGTTTAGACAAGAGTCGACAGGCCAAGGAACAAAGCTGAAGCTGAGAAGGCGCTGCGTAAACGGCTAGTAGCCCGCGATGAAGGGCTGCTGCCAGATGATTCGCAGCGAGAGGCGATCACGTTCAACGAATGGGCGGACTGGTTCTTGGCGAACCGTTCGAAACCGCCCTTCCGCAGCGAGAACACGCATCAACAAAATCTCGGCGCGCTGAAGTTCCTTAGACCCCGATTCGGCAAACACAGGTTAAACGAAATCACACCAGAGGAGATCGAAGCGTATCTGATGAAACGGCTGAATACAGGCAAACGGGTGCATACGAAGGCCGGGCTCCAACTGCGGGGCAAACTCAAACCGGCGACGGTGCATCAGGAGTTCCGCGTCCTGCGGCGCATCCTGAACGTGGCGGTGAAGAAACGGCGGTTGGCGATCAACCCGTGCAGCGGCGTGGAGTTCCCCGTCGCTGTATCGGCGACAACGCGCAAGCCGCACTATCTGACCGCTTCGGAGCAACAAAGGCTGGAGGCGGCCGCACCTCGGTACCTTCGCAACGTCATCGTGATCATGGTCGAGATGGGGCTGAGGCCCTATCGAGAACTGATGCCGATGCGCAAAGCGCAAGTCGATCTCGCGAACGGGATCGTACATCTGCCGGAGTCGAAGACGGTGAACGGAATCGCGGACATGCCGATGTCGGATCGGGCTCGCCAAGCGTTTCTATCCCAGATGAAAGAAAGCGGCGATTCCGAGTACTTGTTCCCGAGCCCATTCGAGGGCGGGAAGACGCCGCACATCACGACGGTCCGCAAGTTATGGGACCGGACGTTGAAACGCGCCGGGCTGCCGCACTTCTCGTTGTACGAGCTGCGGCATACGTTCGCCACTCGGCTCAGCGCAGGAGGCGTTGCGGATCACTTCGTGACGCAGATGCTGCGCCAGGGCGAATCCAACGTGTTCAAGCGTTATAGCCAAGCGAAGCTCGGCATGATGCGCGAAGCTCTCGAAAAGCTCGATCGCCAGGCGAACGAGCACAGCGAGACTTCTTTGACGGTGCTGGCAAGCTAGCGCCAGTTTCTTGACGGTTTCTTTACGTTTCCGTCGTCACGAGTGTGAGAGAGAAAAGGCAGTGTTGAAAACTAAGGGGATAGATGGTCGGGGCGCCGAGATTCGAACTCGGGACCTCTTGCTCCCGAAGCAAGCGCGCTACCAGGCTGCGCTACGCCCCGACACCGGGAAGAGCTTTATCGATGATACCGGATTCCCGGGTGTTCCGCTTGACGGTTAGCGCCAGCCGGCTCCCTGCTCCTGCAGGTAATCGACAACTTCTCGATGGCCTCCGCGAGCGGCGAATGCGAGGACGGGCTTATCTTCTTTGCCGTGGTGGAGGTTGAGGTCCGCGCCGGCTTCGACCAAGACGCGAACAGTTTCGAGGTGGCCGCGGTCAGCGGCGAGGATAAGCGCCGTGGCGCCCTCGTATTGACTGGCGTTGAGGTCGGCGCCTGCCTTGGCTAGAATGCGGCACGCTTCGGTGCGGCCATTCTGCGCGGCCCAGGTCAAAGCCGTGTCGTCCCACTCGTCGCGGGCGTTGACGCGGACGCCGGATTTCAGGAAGCCTTCGAGTACGGCGACGTCGCCTGCCCTGGCCGCATCAAACCAGGCGGGGTCGGTATAGAGACCGATTGCTTTCTTCAGCTTATTCGTCCAAGTCATGCCGCTCCATCAGAGTACCAGTGTGGAGGACGGAACATTGCCTAGTTTCCGCTCAATGGAGATTGCTAGAGTGCAAAAGGCGTCGCGCACGCCTGGGCTGATTCGCATGGATACATTTACCGCTGCTCACACCGACTGGGAAGAAGCTCTGGATGCTGGAGCTTGCGACATCGATGCGGATGTCGTCGAGATTCGACGCCGTCTGCACATGGAGCCAGAGCCGAGCGGCGAAGAATTTGGTTCCGTCGAGACAGTGCGCTCGCGATTTGAGGCGGCGGGATTGAACTGCCGAGTCGTGGCCGCCCGCAACGGCTTGCTTGTGGATGGCCCAGCTGAAGAGGGCGTTTCGCGGATCGCTTTCCGGGCGGACCTAGACGCGCTGCGCCTCCACGACGACAAGACGGTTGCGTATCGCAGTCGACGTGACGGCGTGATGCACGCTTGCGGACACGACGCACACACGGCAGTTGCCGCCGGAGTGACCTTGCTGCTGCAACGGCTTGATCAACAAGGCTCCTTGCCTTGGCCCGTCGCCTGGCGGGCGATCTTTCAACCGTCCGAGGAGACGGCTGTCGGCGCCGTCGAAATGACCCAGCAGGGCGCGCTGGAGGACGTCTCGTCGGTGTTTGCATTGCACGTGGATCCGTCTCGCCGAGTCGGGACGGCCGGTGTGCGGGACGGGGCGCTGACGGCTTCGTGCGATGAGTTCCGTATTCGAGCAACGGGCCGGGGCGGCCATGCGGCCCGTCCGCATGAGTCGCAGGACCCGATTGCCGCCTCGGCCCAGTTGCTGACGGCGATCTACTCGCTGATTCCCCGCTCGGTCGATAGTCAGAATCCGGTCGTCGTCACGATTGGACGAATCCAAGGCGGCTACAACGCGAACGTGATTCCCGAACAAGTGGAAATGGAGGGAACGCTACGCACGCTGGATCCGAAGGTCCGCGAGGCAACGAAGGAGAAGCTGCGGCGCCTGACGCGCGGAATTTCCGAAGCGTCGGACGTGACGCTGGAGATATTTTTCGATCAAGGTCTCGGTGCGGTCATCAACGATCCGGGAGCGAACGCGATCTTGCGCGAAGCGGCGCAGAGAACGTTGGGTCCGAGCAACGTCGAGGAAGTTCCCCGGCCGAGCATGGGCGGCGAAGATTTCGCAGCTTATTTGGAAAAGGTTCCTGGCGCCATGTTTCGACTGGGGGTTGCTGCGGGGGGTGGGCCGGCGGCGCCGCTGCACTCGCCACTGTTCGACATCGACGAGCGTGCGCTCGGTTACGGCGTGCGGATCATCGCCAGGGCCGTGATTCTCGCGGCAAGGCCTCGACGAGAAGGTTAGACTAGGCTCGCCATGGCTAAGATTCGCTTCCAACCCAACGACAGGCCGACGCTTGGAGTCGAGTTGGAGTTCGCGCTCGTCGACGCGCGGACGATGGAACTCACCAGCGCGTGTCCGGCTATCCTCGAACGTTTACCTGGTGAACTTCGTCGAGCGGTAAAGCCGGAGTTGATGCAGTGCTATGTCGAGATCAACTCGGGCGTAGGGGAAACGGTCGAAGACGTTTGCCGCGATCTGAGAAGCAAGATTGAGGCCGTTGAGAAGGTCGCGGACGATCTCGGCGCAGCGCTGTACTGGAGCGGCTCGCATCCGTTCTCATCGTGGCGGGATCAGCAGCCGACCGAGAACGAGCGTTACGCACAGCTGCTCGAATTGTTGCAGGATGTTGGGCGCCAACTGGTGACGTTTGGCCTGCATGTGCATGTGGGTGTGGACTCGGGTGATAAGGCAGTCATGATCTGCGATCGGATTATGCGCTACCTGCCCCTGTTCATCGCGCTGAGCTGCAACAGCCCTTGGTGGGAGGGCCGCGTCACGGGCTTGGAGTCCCACCGATTGAAGATCATGGAAGCGCTTCCCACCGCCGGTTTGCCTCCGCTGATGCGCAACTGGAGCGAGTATGTGTGGCTGCTGAATCACCTCGAAGAGACGGGATTTATCAATTCGATTCGCGATATCTGGTGGTTTGTTCGGCCGCACCATAATTTTGGGACTGTCGAAGTTCGCGTGTGCGATATGCCCGGCTGCTTAGACGATGCGATCGCGCTCGCTGCCTTGGTCCAATGTCTGGTGAGCGCCTTGTCGGAAGAAATCGAAGAGGGAACATATCAGCACGACAGTCATCCCATGCTAGTGCGGCAGAATGTTTGGCGCGCCGAGCGCTATGGACTCGACGCCATGCTGATTGATTCAGAGAATCTGCAACCGCAGTCCGCTCGCGAGATGTTGCTGCAGCTGATCGACCGGCTCTGGGGCACGGCCGAGGCGATCGGAGCGCAAGTAGGGCTCGAGCGCGCCCGATCGTTCGCGGCGGAACCGACTTGGGCTCGCCGGCAATTGACGGCGCTCAAGGAAACGGGCGACCAGCGAGAGGCCGTGCGCAAGATGCTCAGGCTCTCACGGATTGCGGCGGTCTAGACCGGCTTTTCGCTTTCGTAGCCGATGACCAGCAACGTGAGATCGTCCGACTGAGCGACGCCCTGCGTAAACTCGGCGATCTCATCCATGAGGGCGTCGTGGAGCTCTTGCACAGAGCCATACTGTCCGCGGCCGGCGAGGCTCGCCAGGCGCTGTTCGCCGAAGCGCTCTTCAGCAGCGTTAGCGGCCTCGGAGACGCCGTCGCTGTAAAGCACAAGGCGGTCCCCGGGATTCAGCTGCAGTTGCTCTGAAGGGAACTCGGCGTCGGGGAAAAGACCGATCGGTACAGCTGTCGGCTTGAGCCAGTCGATGCCGCCTTGAGCCCTCACGACCATGCCGGCGCAATGGCCTGCATTCACCCATCGGCCCTTGCCGTCGCGATGAATCATGGCGCAGAACGCCGTGGTGAAGCGGGCATGACGGGAGCGCTCAGTGATGTAGCGGTTGATCTTCGATACGGCGACGGAAAGGTCGGCGCTGGAAGCGGCGGCGGAGAAGAAGGCTCCTTGCAAGAGCGAAGACATGAGAGCCGCGGAGACGCCTTTGCCGGAAACGTCGGCCAGCACAACTCCCCAGACGTCATCGCCCAGGTCAATGACGTCGTAGTAGTCGCCGCCCACCTGAAAGCACGCTTCCGATGAGCCGGCGGCCGCGAACCAACCCCTGGAAGGCAGCGTTGCGGGCAGCAGTGCTTGTTGAATCTCGCGAGCAATCTGCAACTCCTGCTCGAGATCGTGGCGTCGGCGACTTTCGCTCAGCAGTCGGGCGTTTTCAAGAACCGTAGAGATCTCAATGCCCAGCGTCTGCAGTAATTCGCGGTTGCCTTCGGCGAGATTGACGCCGATCTGACGGGTGTCCATGTAGAGGACGCCGAGAGTGTCTTTGGCCTTCGTCAGCAGATTGGTCTCGGATTCTTGTCCGAGCCGAATGCGCACGAGCGGCACGCAGATGACGCTGCGCAACTCGAGAGCCAAGACGGTATGACCTTGTTCGAGAGCATCCGCATCGGCGGCCTGGTCGAACGACATGGCGAATAGCTCGGATCGATTCTTGAGGGCATCTTCGAGAACCTTGTGGGGCACACGCAGTTCGTCCGCAGCCAGAATCTTGCCTTCACGATCACGGGCGACACGGATATCCAACTGGCCGTCGGCGCCGTGCAGCATCAGAAATCCGCGTTCTGCGCCGGTGACCGACAAAGCGGCGTCCACTGCAGCCGCGAGCACGTCATCGACAGAGCCCGCGGACTCCAGCGCACGGGCGACATCGAGAACTGCGCTGAGGCGTCCGAGGTTGTCGCGTCCCTCGGGCATCTCGGCGACTTTCTTGAGCAAGGGCGCCGAAAAAATAGGGTTGTCGCCGACGAAAACGACGTAGGAGTCTTCCACGCCGAAATCGATGCGATCCCGCGGCCGCAACCGCGCGCGTTGCACGCGCCGACCGTTGACGAACACGCCGTGTCGGCTGTCGCAATCTTCGATGTAGTGCTCGCCGTCTTCCTGTAGAATCTGCGCGTGGTTGCGCGAAATGCGGCTGTCGCGCAGGGATAGTTCGCGGTCCATCAGACGACCGATGCGGAACGGGCTACGATCCACACGAACTTGGCGCCGTTCCTGGCTGGGAGAGATGACGGTTAGGATCATGGACGCGTGGTTAGACGGGCGCGTCTAAACGATGTGAGACAAGAGCTTCGGGGGAGATCAGGAAGCTGCTTGTCCGACTTCTTCAGGCGAATCGACGGCATCCTCTCCCTGGCAGTCGGCGCACAGTCCGCCCACCTCTGTTCGGGCGACTTCTATTTTGAATCCCAGCGACGCCTCGATTTGGTCCCGGAGGTCCTTCACCGGTTCGCCAAAGAACTCTTGGACCGCGCCGCACTTGAGGCAGACCACGTGGGCGTGAGCCCTCTTCAGCCGCGTCTCGTAGTAGTGCTGCTCGCCTTCGTAGTGCAGCAAGTCGAGTTCGTCGATCAAGCCTTCTTGTTTCAGTACTTTGAGTGTGCGGTAAATCGTGACGCGATTGATTTTTGGGTCGCGCTTCTTGGCCAGTTCGAATAGCTGATCGGCGTTCAGGTGCCGATGAGCGTTGTTGAGGATCTCGAACAACAACTCACGCTGCCGGGTGAGCCGAATTCCATGCGCTTGTAACGGCGCTCTTGCTGGAGATTTAGCTGGCAAAACGAACACCCCGGACGCCATCATCCTACCATAGGGTCGCTGCAGAACCCGTTAGATTCCCGAATCCGAAGCACCCCTCGGTGCGTCTATTCAACAGGAGGCGTCTGACGGATTCGACCTAGAACGGAAGGACTATAGACTTCGTCGAAAACGGTCCCTATAGTAAGAGTTCCGGAAACGGCAGGCGATATAAGACGTGACTAAGAAGAGAACCGACCTGACGAACATCGTGGATCCGAAATTACTGGCCTCTGCCAAGAAGGTCGTCTTCGAGCCCTCGATTCGCAAGACTTTCGATTGCAAAGTCTGCGGTGAGCCCGGCGCGAGCCAAGAGTCGGAAGGTCTCTGCTGGGTCTGTCGTCGCCTTAAGATCAGCGCCTGGCGCGAAGTAGAAATGCAGTTGCCGCTGAACGAATAGCGGCGCGCAACATTCTGACCGAACCGAGGCCGTTCCCCTGCATTGCATGAGAGCGGCCTTTTCGCGTCCGGCTGCTAGAATGTCGTCGATCGATTCATTCGCCATCCGGAGCTCGCTGCAATGAACCACCGAATTTCTATCTTCGCCGGCGCTGCCGCCCTGGCACTGGTCAGTGCCTTCGCTCAAGAACATGCCCCGGCCACCGGGTATACGGATACGCCATTCCTGCCGGGAGGCAAGTGGCGCGTCCATGACGACACCCGGCCCCGGCCTGCGGTCGTGACGCCGGGAACGTTTCCGACCGACGAACGCCGCGGCACGGCTCCGTCGGACGCGGTCGTCTTATTCGATGGGACGGACCTATCGCAGTGGGTCGGCTGGGACGGGCCGTTCGGCATGGAGTTCTACCCGAACTACTCCAAGGGCAAGGTGGTGGAACCGACCTGGAAAGTGGAGAACGGCTACATGCAGGTCGACACGAGGGCGAACCTGATGTCCAAGCAAAAATTCGGCGACATCCAACTCCACGTGGAATGGGCCGCGCCGGAAACGGTCGTGGGCGCGAGTCAGGGTCGCGGCAACAGCGGCATCGGCATCATGGGGACGTACGAGATTCAGGTGTTGGACTCGTTCGACAACAAGACTTACGCCGACGGGCAGGCGGCGGCGCTCTATGGCGAGTATCCGCCGCTGGTGAACGCCTCGCGCGAACCCGGCAAGTGGCAAACGTACGACATTGTCTTTGAAGCCCCGCGGTTCACCGACGGCAAGCTGGTCAAGCCTGCTTTCGCCACGGTGTTTCACAACGGCGTGCTGGTCCAAAACCGGCAAGAGCTGCTCGGGCCGACGGCGCATCGCATGAGATCGGAGTACGTGCCTCACGAGGCGGAAGGTCCGATCCTACTGCAGATGCACGGTAATCCGGTTCGTTATCGAAGCGTTTGGGTCCGCCGACTCAATCTAGACGAGAAGCCCTAGGGGCGGCGCGTGACTACCAAACCCAGACGCTGACGTCTTGATCGGGCTGCCGGACGTCGACGAGCTTGGTATGCGAAACACCGTGCAGGGCTCCTGCGAGGTCGCCAATCTTGAGTTGACCATCGCCAGCCGCGCGCACAGCCGCCTCCAGCGCGGCCATCGGAACGGTGACGTGGACGGTTTGATCGTTCTCGACGACCGAAACCGCGAAACTCGGGCCGACCTTGCGGATCGAGACGTTGAGACCCGGTTCTTCGACGTGAACCATTTCGAAGTCAGGCGCTTTGGCTAGCTCATCGACGACCGGCCGCAGCATCGGCAGAAACTCGAGCGCCTCTGGCGGCAGGTCGACCCGCTCAGCTTGGGCTCCGCCGAACCATAGGGCTATATCGGCGAGAAAGACGGGGGCGGGGACCATCAGTCTCCACCCCTCGTTCTTTTCGTGGACGTACACGACGAGCCAACTCGTACTCAGCACGGTCACGATAACAAGGCCCAGAAAGACGCCGATGATGCCCAGAAGAATGCGCACGAATTAGTCTCCCTGGGAGCCGATCCAGACCCGGACGGTGTCATCGCCGTCTTCGACGTGCACGATGTCGCCCGTATTGCCTTCGAGTTCATTGATCGCGGCGAGCAGGTTGAAGCTTTCGCCGTCGCCGCTGAGCAGTGCATCGACTACCCCGATGGGAATATCGACTTTGACGTGTTCGGTCTTGTCCCCCGAGCTGTCTACGCGGACTCGCACCCAATCACCCTCGCGCGCTACGCGGACGGTTTCGTCGCCGTCTTGGACCGTCACGAACTCCGCGCTTCCGGCATTCTTGATTTCCGCCCAAAGCTTACGGAGGTCGGCGATCGATACGTCATGGTCGTTGAGCTTCTCGATGGCCTTGTCGGTGAACTGCTTGGGGGCCATACCGAGCGCCACTTTGGCTACCGAGAGAGGCAGGTTGACGTTGACCTTGGAAGCCTTATTGCCGCCGTCGTTAACCTCAACGTGCAGCCAATTCGAAGTCTGCGCCCATATCGGGGCGGTGAGGCTCAAACAGGCAGCGAGGGCTGCCGTGCGCACAAATCGTCCTGTCATCTTCGTTCTCCTCCTGAATCCAATTCCGTTATGGAACTGACAGGTAAGTACGGAGCGAGAACAGGAAAGTTCCGGCCGGGCTCCGATTTTGAGACGGACGACTAGTTGAGGTAGTAGGCGCGATAGAGCGTATCGCGCTGCTTGGGAATGAAGCCGGCGTCGCGAATCATGCGGCGCAGGTCTTCTTCGGTCGCCGAGTGCTGTGCGCCGGCCTGGCTGACGACGTTCTCTTCGAGCATCACGCTGCCGACATCGTTGCCGCCGAACTTGAGTCCGAGCTGACAAACCTTTAGGCCCTGGGTTACCCAGGAAGTTTGGATGTTGACGATGTTGTCGAGGTACAGGCGGCAGATCGCCAAGGTCTTGAGGAACTCGACGGCGGTCGCCTCGTCGGGGACCTTCTTGCCCAGAGGGTTGTTAACGGGTTGGTAGGGCCAAGGAATGAAAGCGGTGAAGCCGCCGGTCTCCTCTTGGAGTTGGCGGATGATCTCCAGGTGGTTGATGCGGTGCTCGACGGTTTCGCCGCAACCGAACATCATTGTCGAGGTCGTGCGCATGCCGAGTTGATGGGCGGTGCGGTGGACGTCGAGCCAGTCGGCGGTGGTGCACTTGAGTCGCGCGATCTTGACGCGGACTTCGTCATCGAGTATTTCCGCGCCGGCGCCGGGAATGGAGTCAAGGCCGGCATCGCGCAGACGCGCAATCGTGTCGCGAATTGAGAGGTTGCTGACGTTGGCGACCTCAAGAATCTCGGGCGCCGATAGACAGTGCAGATGAATATCGAACTTCTTCTTCAAGCCCGAGAAGAGATTCTCAAAGTAGACAATGTCGAGGTCGGGGTTGACGCCGCCTTGCATCAAGACGCCGGTGCCGCCGAGATCGATCGTTTCCTGGATCTTTTCGGAGATCTCGTCGAAGGAGAGCACGTAACCCTCTTTGTGGCCCATGGGCCGGTAGAAGGCGCAGAAGGTGCAGTACTCGGTGCAGAAATTTGTGTGATTGATGTTGCGGTCGATGATGTACGTCGCGATTCCTTCCGGGTGGAACTTGCGGCGCATGGAGTCCGCTTCCATGCCGACGCCGATCAAATCGTCGCTGGCGAACAGGTCGCGGGCTTGTTGCTGAGTCAACATCAGTTCTGCTCCTGGCCGACAATGGCCGAAGATTCAAGATAGCGCGCCGCGGAGCCTTTTGGCGCATGTCCCGTTTGCCTTGCGAGCTGCAGATAACGGTCCACTGCCGTGCGCTCTTGCGCCCCGAGGTCGTACGAGATGTGGCCCGTAATGTACTTGCGCACCATGTCGGGATCGAAGTCCCGCGCCGCGCTTTCCATGCGGACGATCTCGTCGGTATGAGCGATGCCGTAACGCTTGGACTCTTCGAAAACGCCTGCCGCCGACGGGTCGACATGTTCTTTGGCGGCCCAGACGGCGAAGACCATCGGCAAGCCGGTCAACTCGACCCATTGCCGGCCGACGTCATAGACGAATACGGGCTGGCCTTGCCAGGCGACCATCTCGGGATCAAGCCGCAATGCCGGGTCGCCGATGATTAGCGCGGCGTCCGCTATCCGCAACATCGCATCGAGATCGGGTTGGTGCGGCGTCACAACGGGCGCCTCGACACCCTTGGAGCGCAGAATGAGCTGCGTGAGTACAACGGAAGTGCGCGAAGAGGTGTCCGCGGCGAGAATGCGGATCTCGGTCAGGGGACATTTTGAGACCAGTAAAATGCTGCGCACGGGTCCCTGGCAGACGATCGCGCTGCCGGGAATCACGGACAAGTCCGGCTGGCGGGCCAGCTCAATTACCGGCACGAGCCCGATGTCGGCGCGGCCTGCTCTCAGATCGTCCGCACACTCGGAAGGCACGACGAAACGCAGGTCCATTCGGCCCTTCTGCGGTCCATGCAGCAGTCCCCAAACGAGCGGTGAGGTATTTAGAAAGCTGACGGCGCTAACTCGTGGCACGGAGGGCATCGCAAGTCTTCCATTCTACCAGCGTGCCCGATCGGAGAATGCTGAAGGCCATGTTCTAACCCGCAGCCATCTGAGGATAAGGCCTTATGGCCTTCACGTGCGCCAGCACTCAGAATAGGAGAGTGGACCGTCCTTCGAAGCTTTACGTCCGGGCGTGGAATCGGGCTTGGTTCCTGCTCCTCGCGGCGGCAATCGCGTCGCTGGCGATGGCCCAGCAAGCGCCCGACCCTCGCGACTACCAAAGCCCGCCCGAGACGCTGCCCCGCCGCGTGCCGGCTCAGCCAGTATCGTTCAGCCACAAAGCGCATGCCGCTCAGGGCATCGAGTGTATCCGCTGCCACCCGGATTCAGCGAAGAAATTTGAGGCTGGATTGCCGACTCCGCGCGATTGCATGAATTGTCACCGAACGGTGGCGCGCGATAACCCCAGCATCCTGAAACTTGTCCAGCTGATTGCCGCCGATGTTCGCATCGACTGGATTCCGGTCTACGACTCGCCAAGCTACGTGATTTTCAGTCACCGCAAGCACGTCCGTGCGGGGGAGACCTGTCAGACCTGCCACGGCGACGTCACCCAATATGATGCCCTGCCGCAGGAAGTATCGATCAACATGACCTCGTGCATGAACTGCCACGCGCAGCGCGGCGTGGAGAACGAATGCTTCTGGTGCCACGAGTTGAACGGTTTCTAGCGCCGCTAGCTCTGACTTTCTTTCTTCGCTCCCGGCTGACCTTCGTCCACGCGGAATGACGCCCGCGTAATGAGCGGCGCTCCGGGGCGGCTCACGTATTCCACCACCTGATAATCCGCTTGCCAAGACTGCGGCGTTACCGTGCAGCTGACGTAGCCGCGTTGTCCGTTGTAGAAGCGCACGAACGGGTTGTCGTGCTGGACGGACTCGGCGTACTCGACGTTTTGGCTGCCGTCGCCGGCCGAAGTGATCGAGGTCCCCACGAATTCGGTGGCGACGACAGGCGATTCCTCACGGTCGAAATCGACCTGAAGGTCGTTGACCCAATTCGAATGGATGTCGCCGGTTAGAACGACCGGATTTCGGACATCGGGCTGGGCGAGACGGTCGACGAAGCGTTTGCGCGCCGCATCGTAGCCGCTCCACTGGTCCATGCTGTAGGCGATCTCTTCGCCAGCTTGGCGGTCGACGCGGGCAACCATGATCTGCTGCGCTAGGACGTCCCACGTCGCTTGCGATTGGCTGAGACGGTCTGACAGCCAGCGCTCTTGGACGTCGCCTAACAGCGTCGCCTTCGGATCGAATACGCCTTCGCAGGGAGCGGTGTTGCGGTCTCCGCAAGGTTGGTCGGTGCGGTACTGGCGAGTGTCGAGTACGTGAAACGAAGCCAAACGGCCGTATTCGCATCCGCGGTAAAGCTGCATATTGCTGCCGCGTGGACGCGTGGCGGAACCGATGGGCATGTTCTCGTAATAAGCCTGGTAGGCGTGTGCGCGGCGCGTGAGCAGTTCGTCGGCGGAGACGCCTTGTTGCTCCGAGAAGCGATCGGCGTAATTGTTGTCGACTTCGTGGTCGTCCCAAGTGAGGATCCAGGGGAAGGCGGCATGCGTTCTCTGCAGGTAGGGATCCGTCTTGTACAGCGCGTGGCGTACCCGGTAGTCGTCGATGGTGGTGATCTCGTCGCCGACGTGCGCTCGAACCTGGCCTTCGCGCGCCGGACCCTCGTAGATGTAGTCGCCTAGATGAACGACGAGGTCCAGATCTTCGCGCGCCATATGTTCGTAGGCGGTGTATAGGCCGCTCTCGTAGTGCTGGCAGGAGGCAAAGGCGAACCGCAATTGTCCGGGGAGGTCGCCGGCGGCAGGGGCCGTACGGAACTTGCCGACGGGGGAGATCTCATTGCCTGCCCGAAAGCGGTAGAAATACCAGCGGTGCGGCCGCAGCCCGGAAACCTCAACGTGCACGGAGTGCGCTAGCGCTGTGGGCGCCGCAGCTTCGCCGGATGCCGCAATCTTGTTGAAGCCGTCATCCTCGGCGACTTGCCATTCGACGCGGACGTCTTCGCCGGCCATGCCGCCGTCCGCCGCGAGCGGCTCGGGGGCCAACCTGGTCCACAGGACGCATCCGCTGGGTGTAGGGTCGCCGGAGGCGATGCCGAGCCGAAACGGGTAGTCCGAGTAGCGCCCGCGGCCGGCGCCGGCCTGAGGCGGCGCGGCGGCGAGCAGCGATAGGCCTCCCGTCATTCCCAGGCCAGCGGCCAAAAGGTCCCGGCGGTTGAGGCCCCGCCCAGCCTGATTGGTTCGTTTCAAGACAGATTCCTCCGACTGGGGAAATGATAGCGAAGCGCGTTGACGGTTCAGCTACCTAATTCGACCAACTCGTCCGGAGCGAAACCCAAGATGACCCGCCGGCCGGCCACGGTCACGGGGCGCTTGATCAAATTGGGGTTCTCGGACATCAGCCGCAGGGCCTGGGCGCGATTCGGCGGATTTCGCTTCATGTCGCGCTCGCGGTAGAGGACATTGCGGGTGTTGAGGAATAGTTTGTGGTCGCGATCGCCGATCAGGCGGTCTAGCTCTTCGACGCTGAGTCCCTTGTTGAGGTCGATGCGGCGCATCGCAACCCCCTTTTCCTCAAGCAGGGCGCGCGCCTTGCGGCAGCTCGTGCAAGTTGGCTTCTCGTAGAATTTGACGGTCATCTTGTACCCCAGCTATCAGTAGCGCGGCAGGTCGGGATCGACTTCGAGACTCCAGGCGTCGATGCCCCCGGCCAGACTGACGACATCCTCCAGCCCTTGCGCGCGCAGCCACTGCACGACACGCAGACTACGGACGCCGTGATGGCAGTAAACAACGAGCTGACCCGCCATCCCGCGCAGCTCTTCGATACGGCCAGGTGTGTCGTTCATGGGAATCAAGGTTGAGTCTTCCAGGCTGACATGCTCGTGCTCCCACGGCTCGCGGCAGTCGATCAACCGAATCGCCTCGCCGCGTTTGCGGCGTTCGTCGAGCTCTTGGACGCTGATCTGGGCCGAGGCCATCTTCCGGAGTCACAGTGTAACAACGGAGTCCCCGAGAGGCGCCGGTGTTATGATCGATCCGTATGCACTATGTCGAGGCCAGAGGCAGGAGGCTCGTCACGCTTGAGCCGGATCACGCCACGCTTCGCAGCTTGTCCGAACAGGCTGGATTTTCGTGCGTACTCGAAGTCCGGGATCGCCAAATCGTCCTTGAGCTCAGCCTCGAGAACTCTCCCGAACCGTTTGTCCTTTTTGATGCGGCAGATCCGGCAAATCTGGGCTGGTTTTCCCGCTGTCAGTTCTATGTGGATGGCCTAAGCGGACGCGTTCTGCAGACACCGCTGACGATTTCGAATGGCCGAGTCAAGGGTCGAGTCCAGCCGGACCGTCTGCAGGTGAGCCTTTCCACCGAATTGCCCGCGACGTATCTGTTGCCTGGCCGCCAAAGCGTCAACGAACAGGTGGTCTACTCGTTGCTGTTTAACTTCCTCACCGCGCTGCGCGAGAACGGCGTTGCGGTATGCGGGCGGGGCAGCGTCGAGCCGCTGACAGGGAACCGCAGCATGCGGCAACCGCGGCGCAGATAGAATTCCCGATACAAGAGTGGTCCTACTACCTTCGCGTAGAAGACATAGGGTAAGTTCCACTTCTTTGGGGTACCCAGGTACCGCCGGAAAATGAACCGTTCTTACCATTGAGGGCATCACCATAGCGGGTGACAATCAAGGCGTACCAGGGAAGACTCGCTGGAGCTCGCAAGGGGGGACGGGGCTCCGGAGGAGTCGGGGCCGGCTCGAAAGAGCCGGCTTTTCCTTTTGGTATCAACAAGGAAAGGCCGCCGATCATCTCGGCGGCCTTTTTCATATGGAGATGGATCGCAGTTCTAGTCGTATTGGATCTGCACGCTGCGCTGGTTGAGCAGATCGCCCGTGGCGACGTAGAGAGTCGTAAGAGCACGCCGGTAGGCGATGGACTGCTGGACGACCTGGTTTTGGCTTTGAATCAGAGCGTCTTGGGCCTGCAACACCAAGAAGATCGTGCTCACGCCGAGGTCATAACGTTGCTGCTCCGCGTCCAAGCGCAACTGCGAGAACCGCTGCGCTTCTAGGGCTTGAGAGACGCCTGCCTTGGCTTGTTCCACGCCCGCAACTGCCTGGGCGACGTTGAGACGAACGTCCTGCTCCTGACTGCGGAGATCGTAGAGGTCTTGCTTCTTCTGAATCGCTTGGTTGGCCAGATTGGCCGCGGCCTGGCGGTTCCGCAAGGGCAAGTTAAGGCTCAGCCCCACGCTATAGGTTGGAAAGTCGAAGCGCCCCAGCTGGCTGAGCGCGTCGCCAAGACCCCCCGGCATGATGCTGATAACGTTGCCGAAGTTGTCTCGATCGACCACGTTACCCCCCAGCCCTTGCGACTGGTAACGTGCATTGAGCGACAAATCGGGTCGTAGCTGATTGGTTGCTTGCTTTATCTGGAGATCTCTCGCGTCCAGTCCGCGCCGTTGGACACTCAACTCGGGACGCATTTGAAAAGCTAGTTCGACCAAAGCTGCTTCATCTAGCACCAGAGGCTCAGTCGGCGGATCAGAGGATTCGGTCAAGTTCAACGGGACGTCGCGCAGATCCGGGTCGAGGTCGGCGCCGATCTGCCGCTTTACTCCATCCTCGGCCTGTTTCAGTGAGTACGTCGCATTGGTTACGAAAACCTGTGCGTTGGCGACCTGCTGCTCGGGCTGATAGATGTCGAGCGGAGATATAGCGCCAAGCTCTAGCTCTCGCCGGTTCCTTTCAAGCGTGGTCTGTGCGAGATTCAAGTTGTTTTGCTGCACCTTGAGACTTTCTCTCTGCTGGATGGCTGTCCAATATTGATTTTCCGCACGGGAAAGGATATTGATAACTTGCTGGCGCGTTTGCTCGCGAGCCTGGTCTAAGCGAATCTGTGCAACCAAATAGTTAATGCGTTGAATCGACCGCCCGCGTCCTCGAAGGAGTGGCTGGGACAAATTAATCGTCAGACTTTCCCGGAGCGATGGGTTGAAATTGGCGAACGAACTATTGTCTGAATTCCTGGTGCTGTTGACGCCGACGTTTAAATTGGTGCCAGTATCAAAGAGTTTGCTGACGCTGGCCTGGCCGTTCTGGCTCAACTGAGACCGAACAGCAGCGCCCTGAAGCGCGTCAGCTGCGGGCGTCGCACTGCGCTGGGTGTTGAAGGTAGCTGTGAAACTCGGATCAAACGGACTCAAGGCGCTCTGAATCAGGTTCTCCTGCGAGGCGACGTTGAGCTTCGACACTTGGATATCGCCGTGATTCGCCAAGACCAACTCGAGGTATTGCTGCAGCGACAAGGTGAGCTTGCCGTCCACCACAAAATCCCGAATTCGGGACACAGGCTCGATCTCCACCTCCGTCGGCGGGGACTGCCACATCGAGTTCCAGTAACTCGTTCGCGGGAAACTCGCAAATTGTCCCCAGGCTGGAGCGGCCACGACGACCGCCATCAACAACACTAAGCTCTTCTTTTTCATCGTTTTCTCAAATCTCGTATCTCGTCGCTTCGTCGACGAAGTCTCACCGGCTACTCGTATCGAATCGCTTCGATCGGATCGAGCTTGGCCGCCTGAGTCGCAGGATAGATTCCAAATAGCAATCCGACGCCCACTGAGACGCCGAAGGCCACCACGATTGACAGCATGGTCACCACGGTCGGCATATCCGCCAAAATGGAGATCACCGTCGAGCCCAGGAAGCCGGTGGCAATACCCAGCAGACCTCCGACAATGGAGATCATCACAGCCTCAATTAAGAACTGACGCACAATGTCCCGCTGGCGTGCGCCGATGGCGCGTCGAATGCCGATCTCACGCGTTCGTTCCAAGACGGTTGCCAGCATGATGTTCATGATGCCGATACCGCCGACCAGCAGCGAGATGCCGGCGATCGAGATCATCACGATCTCGAACATGCGTTGTTGCTGTTGGCGCTGCGCGAGCAAACCGGCCGGAACGGTGATGGAAAAATCTCCGGAGTCGTTGTGCCGGGCGGTGATGATGGCGCGCACGATCTCGGCGACTTCCACTGAATTCGCATCGGATTCGACACGAACGAAGATGCCGTCAATCTCGTCCTTGAGGTAGCTGTTGTTGTCCTCGAACCTCCGCATGACTGTGTTTAACGGTGCCACGACCAAATTGTTCCGGTCGTCGGACTCCAATCCTTCAACTTTCGCGTCCGCCGTTGCAGCAGGGGACATGACGCCAATCACGCGGAGCCAGACTTCGTTGAGCTTGATGTATTTGCCGACGGCGCTCCCGTATCCGAGCAGGCTGACTTTGGCCGCCTCACCCAAAACGCAGACCGGCGATGAGTGCAGGTTCTCTTCTTCGGTGAAGAATCGACCTTCGATCATCCGGGTCGCGTAGATGTCGGGGTAGTTCGGCAAGACGCCGATCAACTTGGGTATGTCTTGCTCGGTAGGAGGCAGCGTACTGGTCGGCGTAAAGGTCTTACGGGGCGACATGGCGGCGATGTGCGGCGTGTTGGCCTCGATTGCTCTCGCGTCCCGAAAGGTCATACCGGGCGAGATCTGGCGCATCGCCAGCAACGTATCGCGATCGATCGCCTCAGTCGCCTCGACGATGATGTTGTTGACGCCGAGTTGATCGATGAAGCGCAACGTCTCTTCTTGCGCGCCTTGGGTGATCGAAAGCATCGCCACGACCGCACCGACACCAAAGATCATGCCCAACATGGTGAGCAGCGAACGCAGCTTGTGCGCTAGGAGGCTGGCCAAGCCCATCCAGAGCTCGGGGAGTACTGACGGAATACGCATTTTTAGAAAGCCCTTCCGAGTCCGCCGGGCGCCGACTGCGAGGTTTTGGTTGCCGCCTTCTTACGAGGAGCGGCTGGCCCGTCAGGCGACTGGAGACTGATCTGATCGCCCTCTTCCAGGCCGCTCAAGATGACGACTTGAGATTCCGAACGCTTGCCTAACTCCACCGGTCGCGGCTCGAGTGCGGCGCCGTTCCAGCGGTAGACCACCTGACCCTGGTTGGTGTCGAAGACCGCCTGGTAGGGAATATAGACGACGTTTTGGAGGCTTTCAACGATGACCTCCGCGTCGGCCAGCAAGCCTGGACGGAGAAGAATATCGATATCCGATCCTACATCGGGCGGGCTGGGCAAGGTGGCGCTCTCGCGCTCCTGCTGCGTGAATCCGCCCGCGACGCCTCCAGCGCCGCCGCCTGCGGCTCCGCCCAGTCCTTGTTGCATGCGCTGGCGGAGTTGCTGACGCTCTTCGGCGCTCAACTCGCTGATTTGCCTGCCGCCGAGCATGGCCTGCAAACGCTCACGCATCTCGGGGGAAGGTGCGCCGCCGCCGTTGGCGCCCCTTGGCCGCCGTGCGCCGTTTGCGCCGGGCTCAGGAGCAGCACCGCCGGGAGCGGCAGCGCCGCCCCCGCCTGGGAGTCCGCCGCCGGGAGCGCCGCCCGCAAATCCGCCTCTGCCTGCGCCGCCGCCTGCGGCGCCAGCCTGACGCGATGCGCCGAAGCCTTGGCTGCGGTTCTGCTCTGCTGTTGCCAGGATCCGTTGGATTTGCTCTGGGGTCGCGCCGACATCGCCGAGCAGCTCTTTCATATCGATTGACAGGATACAGTCGAATTTCTTCGTCGCTTCTCCCCGAAACACGTTGATCGAGGCCGTGGCGCCGAGGCGCTTAATCTTGCCGTGAATCGTTTTTCCGGGTAGAGCGTCGAGGCGGATGAGAGCTTCTTGGCCTTCCTTGAGATTCGCCCGTTCCACCTCTTCGACCTGCGCGACCAATTCCATTTCAGAAAGGTCCAACAACTGGGCTACGGCCAAACCTGCGGGGATCTGATCGCCTTCACGGACGGTCGGCGTCGTCGTTCCAAAGCCGCCGCGACCGCCGGAGCGGTTCTCCAGAATCGATACCAAGCCGCTAATGGGAGCCAAAACGCGGGCGTCGGCGATTCGTCGCTGCTCCCGAGTAACGTCCAGTTGAGCCTTCGTCAGTCGTTCGCGAATCACCGCGAGTTCGGCTTCACTCTGGGCTAAACGGTTCTTGATGTCGTCTTGAAGCTTCTTCTGGCGGGCCTGGGCCTCCTCTAACGTGAGCTCATTCTTACGGGCGTCAATGGCGGAAATCAACTCGTTGCGGCGCACCTGCAACTCGGCTCTGCGTACCTGGAAGGCGGCTTGGGTCAGCTCCACGTCGTCCTGCAGCTTGCGGATCTCCAACTCGGTCTCGGCCTGTTTCAGTTGTTCTTGAACCTGTTCGACCTCCAAGCGATCGTCTTCCAAGGCGGCGACGCGCTCGGAATCGTCCAACTCGACGATCAGGTCGCCGCGCTTGGCCAAGGCTCCCGCAGGAGCTAGCTTGGTGACCTGCGATTGCGACCCGAGGTTGGGTGCGGTGAGCGTTAAGGAACGCACCGCACGTAGCTCGCCGCGGAAGAAACTGCGAACCGTCAGATCGCCGCGCTTTACTTCGGCCAAAGCGATCTCTTCCTTGGTTCCTAGCGAGGCGTTCCGGACGAGGTAGAATCCGGCGAGCACAACTGCGGCTACGGTCCCTAGGACGAGGATACGAATAATCAACTTGCGCATTTCAGAATCTCTATTTCCGTCTAGCTTTCGTCGATTCCCGGATTCTCCAGCGCAATCACGGCGCCTTCCTCAAGTCCAGATGACACCACGATTTCATTTCCGCTGCGGGCCTGCACTTGGATTGGTTGCGGCCGGAAGGTTTGACCTTCTTTCACGAACACGGTGGGTTTGCCGTCGATCTGAAAGCTCGCCTTCGCCGGAATAACGATGACGCCGGGAAGCCTCGCGACGATAACTTCTGCGGTGACGCTCATTCCGGGACGCAGGCGATCATCCAGCTTCTTGATGCTGGCCAACGCGGGGAAACTCTTGCCCGGGGGAATCGTGTTGAAAACCAGTGCGGCGATCGGGCTGAGCCAAGTAATTTCGCCTTCGAGGCGCGCGTCGGGCACGGCATCGACCTTCAAGTGAACCTCTTGGCCCTGGTTGACCCGTCCGCGGTCGATCTCGCCAATATGGAACTCCGCTTCCAGAGAACTCAGGTCCGGGATCTGGGCGATTGCCGCGCCGGTCCACACGGTGTCGCCTTCCTGGAACGGAGGGCGGCTGGTGCCGAACGATCCCTGAGCGCGATTGTTGTCCATGATCTGGATCACTCCGTCTACTGGCGACCGCAACTCCATACTGCTCAGATACGTCTTCGACAGATCTCGATCGCGAATCGCCTTCTGCAAGCGTTCCTTGAGCCGGGCCAGGTCAGCGGACTGCGACAGATTCGTCGCGTCGACGGTGACTTCGGCCTTGGTCAACGCGCCGGCGGCCGTGCCCACGTCGATCCGGTTCTTTGCGCCTTCAATTTCGGAAAGGATCTCTTGCTTGCCCGCCTCCAACTCGGCCCGCTCGAGGTTGTACTTGGACTGCATGACGGTCATTTCGTTTTGCTCATCTGCAATCGAATGCTGCGCTTCAAGCTGTTTGATCTCGCTCTGGACCTGGCGTAAGGAAGTCTCCTGCTCCAACAGCCTGTCTTCCTGTGCGGCGGAGTCGAACTTGACGACGACATCGCCCCGTTTGATCCGTGAGCCGCTCTCGGCAAGCTGAACGATTTTCAAATCGGGAGTTCGGGGAGCCGTTATCTGGACGGACTTGGCGCTTTTCAATTCGCCCCGGCTGGACACCGTGGTGATGAAGTCACGCTTCTCCACCCGCGCCGTGGGGATCTCTCGCGCGGCAGGTTGGAAATAGCCCCAGCCCAGATAGACGAAGGCCGCTCCGATTACGGCAAAAACGATCCATGAAACGACACGGCCCAAGAGTTCATCCCCCTACTTTTCTTCCGCTTCTTCCACGTGCCCAATGGCGAGCTTGTCGCCTTCTTTGAGGCCCGCGCTGACGGCTACCTGTGTATCGGTCCAAGAGCTGATTTCCACGGCGCGCCGTTCCGGTTTCTGATCTTTTCCGCCCATCAACCAGACGTACCATTCCTCGCCGATTTGGCTCAATGCCTCGCGCGGAGCCAGCAGGACGTCCTCTTGAGTCTCCAATACGACATCGGCGCTCGCCGACAGGTCGGGAATGATGACCGGATCGGAATCCAGAATGTTGACAGCGACCGCTACGTTCCTGACGTAGTTGCCTGATCCGCCGCGGCCCCTGCCGGGCATGCTGGCGCCGCCGCCGGCCATTGCTGCCACCGACTCGACTCGACCCTTCCAGGCTCGGTCGGGGTAGGCGTCAAGATGAATCTCAGCGAACTGGCCAACCCGCAACAAATGGATGTCTGCTTGGTTGACCTGGGTTTCAAGAACCATATCGCTGGGATCCACCACCTGCATGAATAGAGAGCCGGAATTGACCTGGTCACCAACCGATGTCTGAGCGAAGGAACCGCCGCGGAAACTGGTTTCCAGCACGACGATTCCGTCGATCGGGGTGCGGATGGACAGGTGGTCCGAGTTGGATTCAGCGCGCTGTAGGTCGATCTGCTGCATATCGCGATCCAACTCCACCTGGCGGAGTTGCGCGGCATGCGATTTTTCCAGTTTGGCCACCTCTGCTTCCAGTTCCTCGGCGGTCGCCTTCGACTCCTCCATTTGAGCCTGCAGCAATTGCGCCTCGATATCGGACTTCACTGCGGCTGTCTTCAAGTCCAACTCGGCCTTGTGGAAGTCGCCCTGCGCCGCGACCAACTGCTGCTTCAGCGCTTCCATCTCAAGCATCATGTTCGCCTTCTGGCGATCGATGGAGGCTTCTGCTTGAATCACGTTGGCCCGCTGGTTGTCGATAGTCTGTTCCTGACTCTGGCGGTCAAACTCGGCGACGACCGTACCGGCTTTCACCATTGAACCGGGTGCCGCCATGCTTATCAGCGTCAGGCCCGCGCCGCCGCCGCCGCCGACCCTGGAGCCGCGGCTTATTCGGGGTGCCCGAATGGGCGCGTATTTGCGGGCGACGATCGTACCGCCGACACGCAAAGTGCGCTTCAACTCGCCGCGCGCAGCAGCTACCGTCTGCATCCCTCCGGAGGCCGTTCCGCCGCCGTCGAACGAGGAGCCGGGCCACTGCCACACCGCCGCGCCCAGCGCTGCAGCCCCGAGGATAAGCCAGAGCGACCTACGGCTAGACTTCGTGCGCCGGGGCTCAACCGGTTCCGGTCTAAGCGGACCAGGGGCGTCCGGTTGATCCGGCTTAAATTCAGGCAAATTCGGTACAGTGCTCATATCAAAGGTCGCTCTCGGCTGGGTTCGACTACGACCTCACATATAGAGACGCCAGGTCCGGGAATAGGTTATCGGAAACTGAAAAAACCTCCGCGCTGAGGACCGGTACTGGGCGCTAGAAGTTCGGCAGATTGTGAAGCAAAGAACTGGTGTCGCCGCCGCGGGAAAGGCGCGCGGCATCCAGCACCTTGCGGGAAGGGTCGTGCAACGTTCCGATATATCGCATATCCGCCCGCGTTCCGCCCATTAGGATCACCAAATAACTTCGTTGGGGATACCACAAGGCCTGGAACTGTAAGTCCGCCTCTTCGGGGTTAAGCCACTGTTCCCGTTCCGGCTGTCCCAGCTTGGACACCACGAGATGATACGAATCGGCGTTGGTGAGCCCTAGATAGCGCTGGTCCGTAGTGGAAGTGTCCGTGCGAAACAGCGCCGCAATCGGGTTCTCCCCCTTGCTGAAGTTGAACATGACGAAGAGCAATACCACCGCCAACCCGGCCAGCAGGGCTTTGACGATGAGCGAAAGCGTTTGCCGATCCGCCGCGGAGTTGGTGCGCTTCGGCGCCGCCGGCTCGGGACCGGGCGCTCTTGACCCCGACCTGCCGCCGAGCGACGGCATCGAAACCACTTGCTGGCGAAAAGGAACCACGCTACCGCCCTTCCATTGCAGTTCGCGCAATAGACCGACAATTAGGATCGGGGCGTCGGAACTAGAAATTTTTCCGATATGGCTGCGCGGCACCCAAATCTCTTCGCCGGAGCGCGTATTCTTCGCCAGGACTTCCGACCAGGTCTCCTTTTCGAGAGTCCATTCGTTATGCTCAATGTTCCTTATTGCTGGGAAAAAGGCGAACGTGCGCCCGGCGAGCTCGGCAAAGCGTGGATCTTCATGAGTATTCACCGGTCGGCGCCTGACCGAAAGTATATCCGCGAATCGGCTTTGAGCGCCCCGCGGCCAGGTTGTGAAGTAACCTAGCCGGACTGCAAGAGCGTCAAGACGACTTGGTAGAATGACCAGCGGCCCACGACCCATGCAATCCCTACGAGTTTCGATTCCCCGCATTGTCCTGTTTGCTTTGGCGACCTCGCTCGTTGCGACAGCCGCGGATTGGCCCTCTTGGAGAGGTCCTGCTTCGACCGGCGTCTCTCCGGACACGCAGTTGCCCGGTTCTTGGTCGCCCGACGGAGAGAATCTGCTCTGGAAGACCGAGTTCGGGGGCCGCGCAACCCCGGTCGTCGTCAAAGGGATGGTTTGTACGATCCGCCTCGCCGAGCCCGAAACACCCGCCAAGTGGCAAGAGCAAGTTGTTTGCCTCGATGAGGCTAGCGGGCAAGTCCGCTGGGAGCGCCGCCAGAATGTCTTTCAAACCGACATTCCGCATCATCGCGTTGGCTGGGCATCGCTGGCGGCTGATCCGGAATCGGGGACGCTCTATTCTCAAAGCATCTCCGGCGTCGTAACGGCCTATGGCCCCGATGGGACTCTTCTCTGGGCTCGTTCATTGGATGAAGAAATCGGCCGTTTTTCCGGCTTCGGGGGGCGCACGACGACTCCCGTTGTCGACGGCGACCTCGTGGTCGTCACATTCCTGACGGCGGGATTCGGCCCGAATGCCATTCCGCGCCATCGCTTCTATGCATTGGATCGAGCTACGGGTGAGACTGTTTGGATTTCGGCGCCGGGCGGTGCTCCTCAAGACACGACCTACTCGACCCCGATTGTGAGGGTCATTGGCGGACAGCGTTTGCTCATCGCCGGCAACGGCGACGGGGGGGTCTATGCGATCAAGATGGGTACCGGCGAAAAGGTTTGGGGCTTCCCGTTGTCCAAGCGCGGCCTCAATACTTCGGTCGTGGAGAGCGGCGGAATCGTTTACGCCTCGCACAGCGAAGAAAACGTCGACGACTCGACCAACATGGGCCGGCTGGTGGCGCTCGACGCCAATGCGATTACCGACGGCAAGCCGAAGCTGCTGTGGATGGTCGATGGTTTCGGCGGCGGTTATTCGTCACCCATCATCGATGGCGGAATTCTCTATCAGGTGGATAACTCTGCGAACCTCGTCGCCTTCGACGCGATG
Source organism: uncultured Acidobacteriota bacterium (assembly GCA_963805925.1). Taxonomy (GTDB): domain Bacteria; phylum Acidobacteriota; class Terriglobia; order Bryobacterales; family UBA6623; genus CAMPKL01. The sequence goes on along the minus strand of CAWDWB010000003.1, from coordinate 1,466,840 downwards.
AACGGCGAGCGGCTATGGCTTGAGAACCTGGGGATCGCACAAAAGGCGTCTCCGGTGATCGCCGACGGCAAGCTCTATGTCTCCGACGTCGACGGTCAGTTCCACATATACAAGCTCAATGGCCGCACAGCGCCGGAACAATTGGATCTCGATACGTTTAAGAACGCCGACGGCTCGGCGACGCAGATCAATGGTTCGCCGGCGATCGCCAATGGCCGGATTTTCTTTCCGACAGACAATATGCTGTATTGCATTGCCAGCGGCAATGGAATCTCAATGCCGGCGGTGACCATTCCCGGGCCGGTGGAAAACGCCCCGGCGAATGCCGCACCCGCACACTTGCAGGTGGTTCCGGCGGAGGCTGCGCTTCGCCCCGGGACACGACAACATTTCGCGGCTCGCTTGTTTGACGCGCAAGGACGATTCATCAGGGAAGCCGAGGCGGAGTGGACTCTGGCGGGCCTCAAAGGACAGTTCAGCGGCGGCGAGCTTGCGCTGACGTCCGAAAATGCTCCCCAAGGCGGGACGGTAACGGCGAAAGCCGCCGGATTGACCGGCGTCAGCCAGGTTCGCGTTATGCCCACCGTTGGCTTCACCGAAACCTTCAATTCGTACCCGGTGCAAGGCATCGTCGCGGGTGCGCCGGCCATGCGTGGGCGCTTCTCGGTGGTCGAGAAAGCCGGCGAAAAGGTCCTCTATAAGGATGCTTCCAACCTAAGAAGCCAAAAGACGACGGTCTACCTTTCGCCCCCGACCGACAGCGGGTACGAAGTACAGGTGGACGTTCTGCCGACCGAGAATGGCCGCCGCATGCCTGATGTGGGTCTACTTTCCCATCGCTACACTCTCGACCTGCTGGGCAACAAGCAACGCATGATGGTCAGGACATGGACCTCGGAGCTGGATCGCTTCGCCGCGCAGGTTCCCTTCCGCATCGATCCCAACGTTTGGTACCGGCTCCGATTCCGCGTAGAGCCCAGCGAAGAGAACGGCCCGACTCATATCATGGCCAAGGCCTGGAAGCGCGACGAAGCTGAGCCGGCTGCTTGGAGCATTGATGTCGTCGACCCGATCGGCAATGCACACGGCAGCGCAGGCATCTACGGTTATGCTTTAGCGGACATCTACTACGATGATTGGAAAGTGCTTCCGCTGCAGTAGGCGTTCAGCGCACGGACTTCAGACAATGCGATTCCCAAGATTTATCCAATTTCTGACTCTCCTGGCTTTCGCCGCGGCGCCCTTGGCGGCCGGAGACTGGCCGATGTGGGGAGGCAAACCGGAACGCAACATGGTGTCCACAGAGAAGGGCATCCCGCGAACCTGGGACGTCAATGCCAACGAAAACATCAAATGGTCGGCGGAGATCGGTTCACAGTCCTACGGTAATCCCGTCGTGGCCGGCGGCAAGGTTTTCATCGGTACCAACAATCAGTTGGAACGCAACCCAAAAATCGCTGGTGACCGCGGCGTGATGATGGTTTTCGACGAGAAGACCGGCGAGTTTCTGTGGCAGATGACCCACGCGAAGATGGAGTCGGGACGCGTCAACGATTGGCCCGAGCAAGGCGTGTGTTCTTCGCCCGCCGTCGCCGACGGAATCGTCTACTACCTCTCCAATCGCGCCGAACTGATGGCCTTGGACGTCGAAGGCTTTCGCGACGGCGAGAACGACGGCCCGTACAAGGACGAGGAGTTCACTTCAGAGATTGATGGAGACGTGATCTGGAAGCTGGATCTGTTTAGCGATCTCGGCGTGTTCCCGCACAATATGGCGGCGACGTCGCCGCTGATCGTGGGGGATCTGATCTTCGTCAACACTTCGAACGGCGTCGACGAGAGCCATTCGAATATCCCTTCGCCGCGTTCGCCTAGCTTTTTGGCAGTCAACCGCAAGACCGGCGAGATTTTGTGGGAAAGCGCTGCGCCGGGCGAGAACATCGTCCACGGGCAGTGGTCTTCGCCCGGCTACGGCACGATCGGCGGCGTCGATCAAGTGATCTTCGCCGGAGGCGACGGCTGGCTGCGGGGCTTTGAGCCGAAGACCGGCGAGATCCTCTGGCAGTTCGACGTCAATCCAAAAGATTCCCAGTGGAAGCAAGGCCGGGGCGACCGCAATAACATCATCGCCACGCCGGTTGTCTTCGAGAACAAAGTGTTCGTTGCGGTCGGACAAGACCCGGAGCATGGCGAAGGCGTCGGGCATCTCTATGCCGTCGACGGTACGAAGCGCGGTGATATTACCGAAAGCGGACTGGTCTGGCACCATCCGTTCCGGCGCACGATCTCTACGGTGGCGATCTCCGACGGCATCGTCTATGCCGCTAACTTCTCGGGATTCCTGCATGCGCTTGACCTCAAAACCGGCGAGTTGCTCTGGGAGCATGACTTGCTCGCCGCCGTTTGGGGCTCCCCTTATGTCGTCGACGGGAAGGTTCTCATCGGCGATGAAGACGGCGACATCGCTGTGTTGCAGGCAGGTAAAACCCACGAGCTTCTCTCTGAGGTCAACATGGGCAACTCGGTGTACTCGACGCCCGTCGTCGCCAACGGAGTGCTGTACATTATGACCCGCTCGCGGCTTTACGCGATCGCCCAAAAGTAGCGCCGCCCGTAGCGGGACGCCGACACTTTCGGCAAAGCTGGATCAAGCCATAGAACATGTCTATTGCCGTCGACTCCCAACTCCAAACAAAAGTGGCCGCCGCCCGCGAGCGCTTGGATGCGCACGTCCGCGAGATTGTGCAGTGGCACTTCAATCCCGAGACCGGTTGCGAGTTCTGGCTCAACAGAGCGAAGAATTTCGACTTCGATCCACTGAAGGACGTCAACAGTTTCGACGACCTCGCCAAGTTCGGCTTCTTTGAAGACGAGTGGCTGCGCGGGGGACCGGTGCGCCGTTGGGTCCCCCGGGGTTTGGCCGACAAGCCTGTGTACGTTTTCGAGACCGGCGGCACGACCGGCGTCCCCAAGAGCCGCATCAACATCGACGACTTTCGGACCGACTATTCGGAGTTCTCCAAGACCCTGCCCGATGAACATTTCCCGAGAGGTTCGGACTGGCTGATGCTCGGGCCCAGCGGCCCGCGCCGTTTGCGACTGGCGGTGGAGCATCTGGCCCAAGTTCGCGGCGGCATCAGCTTCTGCATCGATCTCGATCCGCGCTGGGTGGTCAAGCTGCTCAAACGCGGCGAGATGGACGAGGTGGAGCGCTATAAGAAGCACTGCATCGATCAGGCCATCACGATTCTCGGCGCCCATGTAGGCATCAAGTGCATCTTCACCACCCCGAAGTTGCTCGAGGCCCTGTGCGATCGCATCTCGCTCAAGAAATACGGCATCACCGGCGTCTTCTGCGGGGGCACTGAAATGACGCCTCAGTTCAACCGCTTCGCACATGAAGAGCTGCTGGAAGGCGCCTACTTTGCTGCGACCTACGGCAACACGCTGATGGGTCTGGCCTGCCACAAGCCGTTCGATCCGGCAGATGACTACGCCATCATCTACTTTCCTCCGCAGCCTCGAGCAGCCACTCAAGTCGTCAATCCGGACAACATGGACGAGGAAGTCGGCTATGGCGAGACGGGCCGCGTGTTGCTCACGACGTTGACCAAAGAGTTCTTCATGCCACGCTTCCCGGAGCGCGACATGTGCGAGCGCGAAGCGCCTTGTGACACGTACCCCTGGGAAGGCGTTCGAAACGTGCGCCCATTCCAAACCGCGAAGGGCGGCCAAGTGACGGTCGGCGTCTATTGATGCGTGCCGTCGCTGGTGGTCGGAACGATCAGCGCATGACCTCTTTCGACTTCCAGCCTCGGACGCGGGTCGTTTTTGGCCCCGGTTCGATTCAGCGCTTGGGTGAACTAGCAGCAAGCCTTGGCGGGTCGCGGGCCTTACTCGTCGCTGATCCGGGAATCGTCGCCGCAGGCCATCCGCAGACAGCGATTCGTTTGTTGACGGCGGCGGGAGTCGAGGCCTTCCTGTTCGACCAAGTCGCAGAGAACCCAACAACCGATCACGTCAACGCAGGGTTGGAGTTCGTTCAAGGCCGCGCCATCGATCTGATAATCGGCTTAGGCGGAGGCAGTTCGTTGGACTGCGCCCGCGGCATCAACTTTGTGCTGACCAACGGCGGTCAGATGGCCGACTACTGGGGCGTCGGCAAGGCGTCGAAGCCCATGCTTCCGTTCATCGCGATACCGACGACCGCCGGCACCGGCAGCGAAGCGCAGTCCTACGCGCTGATCGCCGACCCGGCGACCCACCGCAAGATGGCTTGTGGAGATCCGAAGGCTGCCGCCGCGATCGCCCTGCTCGATCCCGAATTGACCCTCACCCAGCCGGCCCGGGTCGCCGCAGCTACCGGCATGGACGCGATCGTCCATGCTCTCGAGACGCTGGTGGCAACCAAACGCAGCCCCATCTCTGAGGTCTTCTCGCAACGCGCCTGGCAGCTGTTGTCTCGTAACTACCCGCTCGTGCTCAGTGAGCCTGCCGATTCAGAAGCCAGGGCGGGAATGTTGCTCGGCGCACACTTCGCTGGCGCGGCGATTGAGAACTCGATGCTGGGCGCCGCCCACGCCTGCGCCAATCCGTTGACGGCACGTTTTGACGTGACGCATGGCGCTGCGGTCGGAATCATGCTGCCCCCAGTCATCCGTTTCAATGCTCTCGAACAGGCGGCTCTCTATGAAACCGTGGGTGGGGCCGAGTACGTCACACGGCAGGTCGAAGACCTGATAGAACAGGCCAAGCTGCCGGTGCGTCTTTCTGAGTACGGAATCGGCGAGCAAGACGTACCACTGCTAGCCGAGGATGCCGCCAAGCAGTGGACGGCTCAGTTCAACCCGCGTTCGCTCGAATTGGACGATTTCGTCGGGCTGTACCAAAGCGTTCTCTAATGCGAATGAAGACCCCAATCCCGAAGTCGGCTGCTCGCCGCTTGCTTGCCGCGGCCGGGCTGCTGGCCTTGGCTGCTTTGCCTGTCGCCGCGGACTGGCCCATGTTCCTCGGCAACGCCCAGCGCAACTCGGTTTTGGAGCTCAGCTTTCCGCCGCCGCTTGAAGTGGAGTGGACTTACGACGCTCCGGACGGGATCGATTCCACGGCCATCATCGTCGGCGATACGGTCTATTTCGGAGAAATGAACGGCAAGTTCCACGCCGTGGATCTGGCCACAGGTAAAGGCAAGTGGGTTTACCAGGCCGGCTTCGGCGTTTCCGCCTCAGGCTGCGTGATGGACGGCGTCGTCTTCTTCGGCGACGAGGACGGAGCCTTCCACGCCGTCGATATCGCCACCGGCGAACTACGCTGGAAATACCAGACCGGCGCTGAGATCCTCTCTTCGCCCAACTGCATGCCCGGCGCGGTTCTGGTCGGATCCTACGACTCCAGCCTCTACAGCTTCAACCCCGCGACGGGCGAGCCCAATTGGAACTACCGCACCGAGGACCGCGTCCATTGCAGCCCGGCAGTGCAGGACGGCAAGACCTTCGTCACGGGCTGCGACGGCTACCTGCGGGTCATCGACGTCGAGACCGGCAAAGAGGAGTCCCAGGTCTCGACCGACGACTATATCGCGTCAACTCCCGCTCTGGTCGGCGACCGCATCTATATCGGGACGATGGGCGGCCAGGTGCTGGCCATCGATTGGAAGAAGGGCGAGATCGTCTGGTCCTATCGCCACTCCGAGGCTAACAACCAGTTCCTGTCTTCGCCCGCCGTGGCGGACGGCAAGGTCATTCTTGGTGGCCGTGACCGCCGTGTTCACGCCATCGATGAGCAGACCGGCAAACTTGTTTGGGAGTTCCTGGCGCGATCCCGCGTCGACTCGTCCCCTGTCGTCGCCGGTCAAACGGTTTGGATCGGCTCCAATGACGGCAATCTCTATGCTCTTGACCTCAAAACCGGCCAAGAACAATGGAAATTTACCCTCGGCGGCCCGGTCGTGGCCCAAGCGGCAATCTCTGGAGACCGCCTAATTATCGGATCCCGAGACGGCGTTCTCTATAGCTTGAAAAAGCCCTAAGTCGCTCAGAGCAAAATACCTATTGCCTCACCACGGCCTTGTGGTGTACTATCTTTCGCAGGGAGCAGTGTGCTCGCTATGCAGATGAAACTCACATTTTTCAAGTCTTACTCGAAGCTTGGCTGGTGGGCTGCCCGGTTGCCGAAAGGCGAAGCATGGGCTGGCCACGAAGTCGAGCTGATGGGCTTTGGCGTCACTCAGACCCAAGCCGAGCGTGATCTCGCGGAGAAAGAGCAGGCGCTAATGAGCGCAGAAGCGGAACTCGCAGCCTAACAGCGGGCCTCTCGCCTACCCTCCCTCAAGCAATATTCCCGACGCCTCCACCCGATGCAGCGATTCTCGCCCTAGGCGAGGAAGACTGCCGCGGAGTTTGTGTGTCAGGGAGCGCTTGGATTACGCCCGATCAGACTGTCGCGCACTACCTTCGCACTAGAGGGCAAATTAGAGGTGCGTCTCGGCTACGGACGCAAGTCCTTCACCAGTCCCGAGTCGAGGAAGAACTGCCGCACCGGAACAGCTTCCGGCCCTTCCACCGTCACGGTCAACGACAAGTCCTGCGGCGGGCCCAACAACCGGATATCGATTCGGTCCAACTCGTCGTAGAAACGCACGTAGGAAATGGCTTGTACGTTGATGACGCGATTGCGGATTCGGATAAACGGCGAGCTCATGACGCGAAGAGTCTCTCAAGTCTAGCTGACCAAGCAGGACTATAATCGACGCTTCATCATGAACGCTGAAAACCATCTCGACCTCGATTGGATTCGCGCACAATTTCCCGCGCTATCGCTAAAGGCCGCCGGCTCGACCGCCGTCTTTCTCGACGCTCCGGGCGGTACGCAGGTCCCCCAAACCGTTGTCGATGCCGTCAGTGATGCGCTCGTCAACGCCAACGCGAATACGCACGGTGCGTTTCTGACGAGCCAACGCGCTGACCAGATCATTGCCGCGGCCCATCAAGCCGCCGCCGACTTCCTGGGCTGCCATGCCGACGAGGTGGTTTTCGGTCCCAACATGACCAGTCTGACCTTCTCACTCAGCCGTTCGTTGGGGCGGGAGCTCAAACCAGGCGATGAGATCGTGCTTACCTACCTCGATCACGATGCGAATTTCGCCCCCTGGAAGGCGCTGGAAGAGACCGGCGCGGTCATCCGGGTCGCCGACTTTCGTCGTGAAGACTGTACGCTCGATTTCGACGAGCTGCTTGGCCTGATCAACCACAAGACCAAGATCGTCGCCGTCGGCTACGCATCGAACGCGGTCGGCTCCATCAACGACGTCGCCCCAATCGCCGCTGCCGCTAAAGCCGTCGGGGCCCTGAGCTTCATCGACGCGGTTCACTACGCTCCGCACGGACCGATTGATGTGCGCGCGATTGGTTGCGATTTCTTGGCTTGCTCGGCGTACAAATTCTTTGGACCGCACCAGGGGATTCTCTACGGGCGCCGCGAACTTCTCAAGAGCCTGCGGCCCTACAAGGTTCGTCCGGCCAGCAATGAGACCCCCTGGCGCTGGGAGACCGGCACTCAGAATCACGAGGCCATGGCGGGCGTCACGGCCGCCGTTGACTACCTTGCAGCGCTTGGCGAACGGACTGGCTCTGCCGGAACTCGCAGAGACCAACTCCAGGCGGCGATGCGTGCGACCAGCGCCTACGAGCGCCGCCTCTCGGAGAAACTAGTCGCGGGCTTGCTCGATATCTCCTCGGTTGAGTTTTTCGGGATTCGCGAACCCGAGCGCTTCGCCCAGCGGACGCCAACCGTCTCGATTCGCATCCAGGGCATCTCGCCTCGCGATGCCGCCGAACGGCTGGCCAAACTGGGATTCTTCGTCTGGGAGGGCAACTACTACGCCCTCAACCTCAGCCAACGGCTAGGCGTTGAGTCTTCCGGCGGCATGATCCGCATCGGTTGCGCCCACTACAACACCCTTTCTGAACTCGACCGTTTGCTCGCGGCCATCGAGACTCTATAGGCCAGCGCCGAAAAAGGTTTGCTCCTCGGTGTTACCGTCCCACCGCCCGTCGCGCCTAACCAATCAAGGCATACTGAGAGTTTCATGGCGACAGCAACACTAGAAAAGGAACGCGCAATCGGCGAGGAGCTGAAGCGCAACAACGTAGTCATCCAGACCTACGATCTCTGGAAAACCTATCAGATGGGCGATCAGGAGATCCATGCCGTGTCCGGCGTGGACATGACTATCAAGAAGGGCGAGTACGTTGCCATCATGGGCCCCTCCGGTTCGGGCAAGTCGACCTTCATGAACCTAATCGGCTGCCTAGACACGCCCAGCTCCGGCGAATACTACATTCGCGGACAACTCGTGTCCAAGATGAGCGACGACGACCTCGCTCACGTCCGCAATATCGAGATTGGGTTCGTCTTCCAGACGTTTAACCTGCTGCCTCGCCTGACGGCGTTGCAGAACGTCGAGCTGCCCTTGATCTACAGCGGTATGGTTGCCGAGGAACGGATTGAGCGCGCAAAAAAAGCGCTGTCGATGGTCGACCTGACGCAACGCATGCACCACAAGCCGAACGAATGTTCCGGCGGTCAGCGCCAGCGCATCGCCATCGCCCGTGCGTTGGTGAATGATCCGGCGATCCTACTGGCCGATGAGCCGACCGGCAATCTCGATACGGCCACCGGTGTTGAGATTATGGCGATCTTCGAAGAACTCCACCGCCGAGGACATACGATCGTCGTCGTCACCCACGAGCCCGACATCGCCGAGCACGCCCGCCGCGTGATCCATGTCCGCGACGGCAAGATCGAACGCGACGAACAGATTCCGCACAATTAATCGCCGACTCAAAGGTCCAAGAAGTTCTTGAGCAGCTGCTTACCGGGCTCAGTGAGAATCGACTCCGGGTGGAACTGCACACCTTCGATCAACATTTCTTTGTGGCGCAGGCCCATGATCAGCCCGTCCGCGGTTGTGGCCGAGATCTCCAACTCTTTCGGCAGCGAATCCCGTTCGACGATCAGTGAGTGGTAGCGAGTGGCGACGAAATCCTGTTCCACGCCCTTGAAAATTGTCTTATCGTCGTGATGGATGCGGCTGATCTTGCCGTGCATCAGGTAAGGGGCGCGGATCACCTTGCCTCCAAAGGCTTGGCCGATCGACTGGTGTCCCAGACAAACCCCTAGGATCGGAACCTTACCACCGAGCTTGCGCACGACGTCGAGCGAGATGCCCGCTTCGTTGGGCGTACAGGGGCCCGGTGAGATTACAACTCGTTCCGGCGCTAAGTCCTCGATTTCGCTGATTGTGATCTTGTCATTGCGGCGCACTTCCAACTCAGCGCCCAGCTCTCCAAGGAACTGCACGAGATTAAACGTGAACGAGTCGTAATTATCGATGACGAGAATCATGGCTCTACAGCTCCCGCGCCCGTTCCACCGCTCTCAGCAAGCCGCGAGCCTTATTCATCGACTCTTCCCATTCCTTCTCCGGCACCGAATCGGCGACGATGCCCGCTCCGGCCGGTAGATAGGCCTTCCCGTCTTTGATGAGCATGGTCCGGATGGCGATGCACGAATTCAAGTTGCCCGAGAAGTCCAAATACATCACGCTTCCCGAGTAGTAACCGCGAGCGGTGGGCTCAAGTTCCCCAATGATCTCCATCGCCCTGACCTTCGGCGCGCCGGTTAACGTACCTGCAGGGAAGCAGGCCATCAAGGCGTCGAAGGCATCCTTGTCCTCGCGTAACTTGCCGCGAATCCCCGAGACGATGTGCATCACGTGCGAATAGCGCTCGATGATCATGAACTCGGGCACTTGGACACTCCCGAACTCACTCACCCGTCCGACATCGTTGCGTCCTAAATCAACGAGCATCACGTGCTCGGCTCGCTCCTTCTCGTCCGCCGCTAGCTCGTCCGCAAGTGTTTGATCCTCAGTCTCGTCCTTGCCTCGGGGCCGTGTTCCCGCGATAGGACGATACTCGATGTCGCGGCCTTCGACCTTCACCAGCATCTCCGGAGAGCTGCCGACGATGGTCGTGTCATCTAACGCGAGGTAGAAGAGATAAGGCGATGGATTGACCGCGCGCAGGGCGCGGTAGATCTGAAACGAGTCGACCTTCGGCTCAAATGTTAGGCGGTGCGCCAGCACAACCTGGAAGACATCACCGGCCAAGATATACTCTTTGGCCTTCTCGACAGCCTTACAGTACGCTTCCTTGCCCACGTCCGACTTCGCCACTACCGGATCGGCGTACTTGGAACTAGCCGGCAGTTTCACAGGTCGAGCCAGAGCGTGCTCCATCCGTTCGATCGCACGCTGCGCCGCCTTGAACCCATCGTCGATGTCTTCGTACTCCGTCGTCCGGACGTTCGCGACCAGGTAGACCTCGTGTCTCACATGGTCGAAAACGACCAGGCTTGAAAAGAACATGAAGATCGCATCGGGCGCGTCGACATCGCGTTCGCGAAAGGCGGGCACCCGAGGCTCAATCTGACGGACCAGGTCGTAGCCGATATAGCCCACCGCTCCCGCGCTCAGAGGGGGAAGACCCTCTTGCCCGGCTGGCTGGTAACGGTGCGTCAGTTCGCGGAGCACCTCAAACATGTTGCCTTCGCGCTCGGTTTTCGTACCGCCTTCGTCCAGCTCAATACGTGTGCCCCAAGCCTTCACGGTCAGGAACGGGTCGCGGCCGATGTAGGTGTAGCGGCCGATGCGCTCGCCGCCCTCGACGCTTTCCAATAGAAACGAGTATTTCTCGCCCTCAGCCAACTTTAGATAGGCAGATACCGGCGTCTCTAGGTCGGCAGTTAGGGTCTTCCAAACGGGCGCAACATTCCCGTTGGCCGCCGCTCGGCGGAATGCTTCTAAGTCCGTTTGCATAGTGGCTGGGTTAGACCCCTTGTAATACGTCTAGCACAGCGTTGCGCATCACGGCCCGCGGCGCAGGTAGCTTCGTCCACAACTCAAACTGGGCCGCCGCCTGCTCGATGAACATTTCCAGGCCCAATACGACGGTTTTGCCCTGTTCTTGGGCCCTTTTGATCAGGGCTGTTCGCAAAGGGTTGTAGACCATGTCGAACACGATTTCCGCGGGAATCCGATCCGGGAACAGATTCTCTTCCACATTCGGCAACATGCCGACAGGCGTCGATTGCACCAGGATGTCGAAACCGCGCCCGAGAGAGGCCTCCCACGCTAGGCCTTCCGCTCCCGTCGCCTTAGCCAAAGCCCGCACCTTCTCGGGCCGCCGCCCCGCGATCGCTACTCGGGCGCCCTTGGCTTGTAACGCAAACACAGCCGCCCGCGCCGCCCCGCCTGTTCCAACGACGAGCGCCGTCGCGCCTTTCAAGCGCCGCAGCCGTTCGAGCGGCGCCGTGACGCCGATCGCGTCGGTGTTCATGCCCCGCCACTGCTTCCCCTTGCGGAAGACCGTATTCACCGCGCCGATCTGTAGCGCCAGCTTGTCGATGCCGGCCAGGTGCCTCATCACTTTTTCCTTGTGCGGCAGCGTGACGCTAACACCTTCGATCGGCAGCTCTTCGGCGAATCGAAAGAAATCCTTCAGCTGCTCCGGCTCCACCCGAAAAGGGAGGTAGACTCCGTCGACGCCGCATTTGCGCATCGCCCGGTTGTGCAGTACCGGAGACATGGAATGGGCCACCGGCGATGCAATAACACCGAAAACTCGCGTGTCGCGGGTGAGCTTGTCGACTCGATAGAGTCCCTGCATGACTGCGGCGGAATACTGCCCGGGTGCCGTTCCTGCGGCCGTGTTGGGCGCTGCAAAGGTGAAAGCGGCGCCGCGGGAAGGCGACAGAATGCGGCTTGCCGCGCCAACCTCGCCCATCGCCAGCACGACCAGCGGTGGCGCATCCGCCGGATCAAGCAGGCTTAGCAGGCGTCCGCTATCACTCGGCTTCACACCGGCCACAGCCATTTTGTAGATGTCGGCTGGGATCTTCTGAAGACGTCTCAACACCTTTTCAGGCGGCGGCGCCTTCTCAAAGTCGTGGAAAGAAAGCACCACTCGAGCCTTTCGCCTCAAGCGTTCGGCGACATCCGGCTCCGGCTCCGCCGTTTCAATCTCCAAGTCGAGCAGTTGAGCGCCGTTCGACGCGGCCTTTGTTAGGATACGTTCCTGTACTTCGATCGACCCGCCGAATCCGCCCTGGGCTTCCTTGCGGCGGCAGGTGGCAAGAATCTTCAGCTTCGGCCAGCGCTCGCGCAGCAGCTTGATCAGCGGCAGACCCGCTTCGGGTCGCGGCAACAGATCGAGCCGCAACTCGACGAACTTGGCCCCGGCTTGGCACTCTCCGATCGCCAGGCGCTGGAGACTGTTTGGGTCTGCTGCGCTGAGAGCAACGCAGATAGGCGGCAGGGAACGGACCGAAATCATTTGGGATCAGCGGAAGAAAGCCGCCAATCGGGCTAGCGTATCACACGCGAATCGGCGCTATGATGCTGGCGCGCGCCCGGCAGGTGAAAGCGATTGCTCCGCCAGGACGCGGCGCAGCCGCAATAGGTCGGCCGCGTCGTGGGCCGGATCCGCGTGGGCCGGCTGGCGCTCTTCCATCGACAGCACGTTGTGGTAGCTCGCCTGGCGATAATCGTCGACCAATCCGGCCGCGAGCTTCGAGTCAATCTCTCGAATTCCTTCTTCGAGCGAAGTCATGGCGCGGAAGCGGAGCGTCCGTTCGATCGCGCCGAATTCCACCCGATAGTTGCGGCAGTCGTCCGTTTCTTCCAGCGCGATATCCGCCTGCGGGTGCAACTGCCGCAAGACTTTCGCGATGGACGACAAACGGTGATTGCCCGCGTTTGAACCCAGGTTCAACACTTTGCCGTGAACCGCTTGATGCTGTGCCGTAAGCGACTTCTCGAAGCCGCGGACAATGTCGTTGACGTGTACGAACGGTCGCCAGCGGTCCCCGTTGAAGATCACGGCCCTGCCCTCAAAGCGAGCCTTGGCCGTCAGCAAGTTGACCAGCAGATCGAAGCGGGGTCTCCGCGACCAGCCAAACGCCGTGCCGATCCGCAACGACGTGGGCGAGAAGGCTTGAGCGGCGCATTCCAGCACCAGTCGTTCGGCGTCGATCTTGGTTTCGGCGTATAGGCTGACCGGGTTGAGTTCGGAGGCCTCATCCACGGTCTCCGGATTCGAGCCGTACACGCTGCAGGTCGAGGCAAACAGCATCCTGCGCACTCCCAGCCCACGCGACAACTTTGCCAGCATGCCGCTGGCCTGGCGGTTCGTCTCCACAGCCTCTCGCTCATGAGCGGCGCAGGCCGGGTCTCCGACGACCGCGGCCAAATGGATCACGGCATCGGCGTCGCGTAACGCTTGAGCCGCCACGTCAATGTCTCGCAAGTCTCCATTCACCAACTCGAAACGCTTGTGCGGCAGCAGATGGCGGATTGAGGCGTCTCCAAAATCCAGCCGGTCTAAACCGACCACTGAATGGCCCATCTCAAGGAGGCGCTCGGTCAAGATGCTGCCGATATAACCGGCCGCCCCCGTTATCGCGACCCGTTCTGGGCGTTCGCGCCGCCTCGGGATCCACAACATCGGTGCGCTCAGCAGCGGCCTCTTCGGACGGTTTAGCCATTGGGTCAAGCCGGACATAGGTTACTGTGGCTTATCGTCAACGACGCTCGATCGCATTAGCTTCCGTCTGAAGCGACGGTGGACGTTCCAGGACAAACGCCCGATGCTGACCTGCCCCCGGTGCTGTAGAATCTGGAAGCGCACAAGGAGTTTTCCCATGGAACGCAAGCAAGCACGTGATTTTCCCCAAGAGCTGCTCGACATCTTCGATCTGTACGTCCACGGCGATATCGATCGACGCCAGTTCCTAGACCGCGCCAAAAAGTTCGCGGTCGGCGGTGTGACTGCCATGGCCCTGCTGGAGGCCTTGAAGCCCAACTTCGCCTGGGCCCAGCAGGTCCCCGCCAACGACAGCCGCATCTCTACCTCGCGCGTGACCGTACCTTCGCCCGAAGGCAACGGCACGATCAACGGCTACTTGGTGCGCCCGGCGAATCTCTCGGGTAAGGCGCCGGAGTCCTCGTCGTCCACGAGAACCGCGGATTGAATCCCTACGTCGAAGACGTCGCCCGTCGTCTGGGCACTGAGGGCTATGTTGCCCTCGCGCCGGATGGCTTGACCAGCGTCGGCGGCTATCCCGGAGACGAAGACGAAGGACGCAGACTCTTCACAACAGTGGACCGCCAGAAAATGGCGAACGATTTCATCGCCGCGGCCCGCTGGCTCAAAGCCCGTCCGGATTGTACGGGCAAGATCGGGGCGGTCGGTTTCTGCTTCGGTGGCGGAGTCGTCAACAATCTGGCCGTTGAACTCGGCGCGGACCTGGCGGCGGGTGTCCCGTTCTACGGGGCACAGCCTGCCGCGGCTGATGTCGCCAAGATCAAGGCGCCCTTGCTAGTCCAGTACGCCGGTCTCGACACGCGCATCGACGCCGGCTGGCCGGCCTACGAAGCCGCTCTCAAGGCCAACAACGTCAAGTACGAGATGCACATGTACGAAGGCGCCAACCACGGCTTCCACAACGACACCACCCCGCGCTACGACGAAGCCGCCGCCAAGCTTGCTTGGCAGCGCACGCTAGCCTTCTTCGCCGCTAACTTGAAGGGGTAGCCCTACTCCGCGGGGCCGCTATACGTCACCGTCAGGCGCGCGCCGTCTGGCGTGGTCGTTGCTGCGGCGGAGATCTCATACTCACTCGACCGACCCCGGACCGACTCGACGGTATTTCCGCCGCCACTGAATGACGAGCGGTTTGCTTCAAGGCCCAAGGCCTTGAGACGGTCTTCGTAGTAACTCAACGCTGCTGCCGCATCGTTGGTGGCGAAGCTGTAAATGCCGCTGCGCTTGCCGTTCGAAGTTGCTGCATATCCGCCCACGTCGGTCTTCGTCCCGGGGTACTCACCCAGCCAGCTGGGGACCTCAACCGCCGCGCCGGAGGCGCCCATGGACATGCTTGATCCGTCGCTGCCGGTAATCGAGATCGGCCCGCCATCACCCGATTGGCTGCCCTGAATGCGGACTTCCTCGCCTTCGCCATCCCCAAAGACTAATTCGCCCCGCTCCAGCTGGGAATAATTGACCGTTAGTTCTTTCCCCGTCGCCTTCTCGCGAATGGTGATCGTGCCGGCCTCGCGGTCGCTGTCCACCAGCTCTAATTCGGGGTTGATCCGCACGATGGCCTCGGCCGCAGCCGCAGCTGGGTTATCGCCGACGTAGTCAGAGACCGTCTTGGCGGCGAAATATCCTCCGACGCTCACGACCACGATTCCTATCAGCAGCATTCCACCGCAGCCGATCCCAATCCAAGCAAGCGGGCTAAGGCCTTTCTTCTGTTCTGGCATGAGTGCCTCCCCTGAGAACAGCAGAGTACCTCAATCGCGCTCTGCCGCGCCCCTGCGATTTCTCCACGGTCCACGCGGGTCGTTCTTCATCGTTTTGTCACACTCCTGTAACATAGAAAGCGACCGGCTTCGGAGGCCTCTGTGCTGAATGAACTGCTGAAAATCTTTCGCTCTCAGGGTCCAGGCAAGGGCCTCCGGGAAGACTTGGATCAAATGATTCGCCAGAGCGCGGAGCTCGTCGAGTTGGCCGGCGACGCCTATTTCCAGCGAGGCCCCAAACACGGCGAGCCGCGCGACATCGCAGCCGAAGACAAGAAGATCAACAAGTTACAGCGCCAGATACGCAAAGACGCACTGCTGCGCGCGGTCGCCAGCGAAGACGGTTTCGATCTACCCTTTTGCCTGTCGCTCATGAACGTCGTTAAAGACGTCGAGAGGATCGGCGACTACGCCAAAGACGTCGCTAAGCTGGCGGAAAAGTCGACAGCCTCCGACGCGTCCTCCTACGATGGCCTGGCTCTCGAAGCCGAGAGGATCGGCATGCGAATGGCCAAAATCCTTCAGGAGTCGGATCAACTCCAGGCGGTCAACTTAATCGAGGAAGGCAAGGATTTGAGGAAGCGGATCAACGTCGAGTTGTTCGCCCGCATCGAGTCCAGCGAAGCCGGCGCTGGCCGTCACGTGCTCTGTCTGCAGTACTACCAGCGGATCGTCGCTCACATGATGAATGTCCTGTCTACGATCGTCACTCCGCTGCACCGCATGGACTACACGGGCAAACGCAGCCTGTTGCCTGAGGTGAAGGCGAAGCTCGGCGCATCCAACGCCGAGCGGTAGGTTAGGCGGCGCCTAGAACGTAGCGTCCCATTGGACGCGCACACCGACTCGCGACCCGAAATTCTCGACCGCTGCAAGTGAGTAACGGCTGACGTCCACCGAGAGCTTGTCCGCATGTCCTTTGAAAAACCAGTTGGCGACGACTCCCGTCTCGTGAATGAAATCGTTGGACCGTCGCGTCGAGGGATCGACGAAAGCATACCGTCCCGCAAACTCTAGCTGGCGCGGAATCTTACGGTAGAGCTCATTGAAAAAATAACCCGCCTGCACGTAGCTACCGCGCATGTGGGTTTCGGTCGCGTTCACGTTGTCAACCACCCGCTTCCAGTGGAACTCTTGTTGCAATGAGAAGCCTCGTTGCTTGAAGGCCGCCTCAGTCAGCCACTGCCGCAACGAATACTGTCCAGGCGCTCCAGACTGGAATCCATCCATTTGGCCGCCTCCGCTGGACGAGAACCGCGTGTAACTGCTGCGATTGCCCGATGTTGCAACAGCCACACTGACGCGAGGATCCCTTTTCCGTTCCAAATCGCTTTGGGATAGCGACACGCCCCCGCCGATCGGGTTCCACTGATATCTCGCCAGCCACATTGGCGAGCCGTCCGCTGCGTCAGTCGGTACGCGCCGATCGCGGAAGATGCCCCGGCCCTGGCCGGTGAAGACGCCCACAAAGTACTGCGAGTCGGCGACCGAGCCCTTGGCCAGCCGCCCGGTGAGTTCGACGCCCTTCTGACGGTCAATCGTGAACTCGCGATTGACGATCGATCGCTCGACGAACTGCTGCTTGCCCGACGAATCCATTCGCTCGCGGCTGTAGTCGGCCTTCCATTGGCCGAAGCGCAACTTCATCCACTCCGGGCCGACGTCGAAGCGCAGGTCGAGCAGATTGCCGTCCACCAGGTCGTGCTCGTACTTGTATTCGATCCAGGGAGCAGCGATATGGCCTTCCATCTTGAAGCGTGCCCGGCGAAACGTCAGGTTCGATTCATCCGGCTGACCGAGATGGCTTTCCTTGCGCGGCGCCGATTCGAACGGCGAGGTGAATCGTAGTTGAGAGCGCACATTGACCTTCGCGCTGAAAGGTCCGTCCTCGGAACCAAGCTGAAGTCCCGAGGAGCCGTAACGAAGCCACTTGCTGGGCTTCTCGGCATCCTCGCCTCTATCTCTTGGACGCACCGCAGCCACAAGCCCGGCGGCGACGGATCCTGGTTCCGCAGCGGCCGGTACGCCGAATTGAGCAATGAGATAAGCGCAGCCAAGCAACTGGGCTCCGCGCCGAATCACAGTAGTCGTCATCACTACTGTTACGGTACGAAGCCAATTGTTTAGATTTGGTAAAGGATCAACGGTATCTTGATGACTCTTCGTTTAAGAACTCGTTAAGGTCACTTCAGTTCTATCGCAAAAGCAACGCTACTAAAGCCGGCGCACCATAGAACACCCCGCCGACATAGGCGAACGCCTTCGGCTTGGAGCTCGCGGCGACATCCGCCAAGCGTTCCGCCAACCGTAGCGGTATCTCGCGAATCGCCGGTATCGGGTAGATCATGGCAACACCGATTACGTTGAACAACAGGTGCACGATCGCGATCGTGCAACCGGCCGCGGCGTTCTCGCCTGAAACCGCCAACGAAGCAGCCAGGGCCGTCACCGTCGTGCCGATATTCGCTCCCAGAGTCACCGGAAAGGCTTGCCGCAGCGTCAGCACGCCAGCCGCCGCAAACGGGATCAGCAACGATGTCGTCACCGAACTCGACTGCACCATGACCGTCACCGCGATCCCCACGATCATCGCGGTAATGCCCCGGCCGCCCAGCGCGCGCTCGATCTTCTCCCCCGCCGTATGCCCTAACCAACTGCGCAACGTCTTCACCAGCAGCAGCAGCGATCCGATGATCACTACCGCGCTCATGATCGCCAAGGCCGTGCCTTGCGCCGTGGCCGAGACAAAAAACGATTTGGCGACTGTCGCCAGTTGATCCGACCCGGCCTTCATGGCCGCCTTAACCGGACTATCGAACTTCATCCCGCCCAGTCCCGCCAGGCTGCCCGCGAGTCGCCCCGAGATATTCCCTAAGAATCCCGTAGCGATCTCCAGCGGAAGCAGGATGGCCACGGTCATGAAGTTAAAAAAGTCATGGCAGGTAGCCACCGCAAAGGCGCGGCGAAACTCCTTCGTCTCACCCATGTGCGCCAGCGCCACGAGCGTATTTGTGACGGTCGTTCCGATATTGCTGCCCATGATCATCGGTATGGCATTCACCACAGGCAGCGGATTCTCCGGCGCCGCGACCATGCCGACGACCATCGACGTCGTCACCGACGAGCTTTGCACCAACGTCGTCGCCAAAATGCCCACCATCAGTCCCACGAAGGGGTTCTCCGTAGCGCGGAAGAACGTGTCGAGTGTTCCGGAGCCCAACAGGTGGAATCCGTCCCCGAACGCCCGTACGCCCACTAAGAATGCGAAAAGCATGGCCACGACCTTGCCGACGGCGGCCAAGGTCCGCAACGTGCCGGCGTTTCGAGCGGTTGTGGCGGCTACGGGGCTGGTGGTACTCATTACGTCAATTCCTTTTGCTTGGGCAAGACGCCCGTCAATTTCACTTGAGCCTGGACGCGCCGCAGCAATTCACGAATGCTGAACGGCTTCGGCAGGTAGTCATCCTGGGACGAAAAACGGTAAGACCGCAGATAAGTCTCTTTCGGACGCGCGGTCACAAACAGGATAGGGATGCTTGCTGACAAAGGACTCTGTCGAATCTGCCGGGCCAGTTCAAGGCCCGATCCGTCGGGCAGCATGAGGTCCAGGATGACCAGGCTTGGCGTTCCGCACTCCAGAACTTGCCGCGCAGAGTCAAGATCAGCCGTCAACTCGACCGCATAGCCGCTCCGGCTAAGGTTATAGCCAATCAAGGAGCGAAGATCGCCTTCATCCTCGACGACGAGGATCGGGGCCGGAAACGGTTGGTCTGACATGGGCCAGCCGGCAATACGCTCCGGCAAGCCTCAAATATAGCGACCGCAATATTTAGGTTCGGTTAAGAGACTGGCAAGTTTCGACTGTAACTCTGTTACAAAACGATTAAGATGAGCCGCGTGAGACTAGGTCAAGGCGAAGCTTGGCGCATTCAACGCCGACGGGCGGGCGCTGCCTAGAAGGTGGCGTCCCATTGGACGCGTACTCCGACTCGCGACCCGAGGTTACTGTCGGCCAACGTTAGCGAGTAGCGGCTTACATCCACGGAAAGCTTGTCAGCGTGTGCCTTTAAGAACCAGTTGGCCACGACAGCGGTCTCTTGGATTAGATTGTTTGATCGCCCTGTGCTCGGGTCGACGAAAGCATACCGCCCCGCAAGCTCCAACTGGGGCGGCATCTTCTTGCAGATCTCGTTAAAGAAATAGCCCGCCTGTACGTAGCTGCCGCGCATGTGAGTCTCGGTCGAGTTCACGTTGTCGACGATCCGCTTCCAGTGATATTCCTGTTGGAATGAGAGGCCGCGCTGCTTGAAGGCCGCCTCGGCCAAGTATTGCCGCAGCGAATACTGCCCCGGCGCTCCCACTTGGAAGCCGTCCACTTGGCCGCCGCCGCTTGAAGAGAATCGTGTGTAGCTGCTGCGATTGCCTGTAGTCGCTACAGCGAGACTGAGTCGCGGAGTCGTGAGTCGTTCCAAATCGCTCTGAGAAAGCGCCACGCCCTCGCCCACGGGATTCCACTGATAGCGCGCCAGCCACATCGGCGAACCGTCCGCCGCATCCGACGGCACGCGGCGGTCGCGGAAGATTCCGCGCCCGTGACCCGTGAACGCGCCAACGAAGTATTGCGAATCGGCAACGGATCCTTTCAGGAACCGTCCCGTCAGTTCAACCCCCTTCTGTCGGTTTATGGTGAACTCGCGATTCACGATCGATCGTTCGACGAACTGCTGCTTGCCCGACGAATCCATCCACTCGCGGCTATAGTCGGCTTTCCACTGCCCGAAGCGGAGCTTCATCCATTCCGGACCCACGTCAAACCGCAAGTCGAGCAGATTGCCGTCCACCAGGTCGTGCTCGTACTTATATTCGATCCAAGGAGCGGCAATGTGGCCTTCCATCTTGAACTGCGCGCGCCGAAAACTCAGGTTCCCGGCATCCGGTTGATCCAGATCGATTTTTTCGCGCGGGGCCGACTCAAAAGGAGAAGTGAAGCGGAGTTGCAAGCGAACATTGACTTTCGCGCTGAACGGTCCGTCCTCGGAGCCAAACTGCAACCCCGATGAACTATACCGGAACCATTTCTTGGGTTTCCCGGCTCCGTGGTCGCGCACGGCGGTTAGCGGCCGGGAGGGCGCCGATCCAGGCTCGGCCGCAGCCGGGATGATGCCGTGCAGAGCCATGAGAAAAGCGTAGCCGAGCGTCTGGGCTCCGCGTCGAATCCCACTGGTCGTCATCACCACTTTTCACGGCCCGAAGTCAATTTGCTGAGAATTCGTAGAGCCTCCGGCAGTATCTTCGCGACTCTTCGTTTTGGGTTCGATTAAGATCGTAGCGAATCTATCGCAGAACAGCGCCACCAAGGGGGTGTGCCGTACCGCGGGCATGATCGCCAAGGCCGTGCCTTGCGCGGTCCCTGAGCCAAAACGATGACTCAGCGACCGTCGCCAGTGGATCCGACCCGGCCATCAGGCCGTCTTGATCGGGCTACCGAACTTCGGCCCGTCTAGCCCCGCTAGGCTGCCTGCGAGCGATCTCGAGATCTTCCCCAAGAACCTTCCGCAATACTGAACTGGCCGCGCACAGTCAAAATCGACTGTCAACTCGACCGCATAGCCGCACCGGCAAGCCTCAAATATGCCGACTGCAATAGTTATGTTCGGTTAAGAGACCGGCACATCTCGCATGTAGCTCTGTCTCAAGAGGATTGAGATGGGTCGCATGAGGCGCGGGCAAGGGATGAGGGACAACGCTAGCCGCGCGACTTTTCCCAGGCATCCAGTTTCGCTTTAGCCGACGCGACAGCCGCCTCGGCGTCCTCGACCTCATCTTCCATCACATGCTCTGCGAGAACGTCGCTGGCGCGCTGCAGCGCGATACGCGCGCGCTCGACTTCCGCGGCATCCACCCAGGCGGCGCTCGACGCCAACACTCGAACACGGTGAGGCTGGGCTTCTAAAAAGCCGTCCACCAGCGCAATATGGCGCCTGACCCCCGCCTGCGTGAACGTCAACACGCCCGCGCCAAGCTCGGTCAGCAGCGGTGCGTGACCCGGCAAGATGCCGATATAGCCGTCCGAGGCGGGGGCTTGGACGTCGTCTACGTCTTCGCTGACGAGGGATCCTTCAGGGGACGCGACCTCAAGATGGAGCTTGGTGGGGGCCATGGAACTCTAGGCCGCCTCGGCGAGTTTCTTGCCGTTCGCGATGGCGTCTTCAATGCCGCCGCACATGTAGAACGCCTGCTCCGGCAAGCTGTCGTGCACTCCGTCGACGATTTCGCGGAAGGCGCGAATCGTGTCCGCCACGGCGACATACTTGCCGGCGCGACCGGTGAATTGCTCGGCCACATGGAACGGCTGCGAAAGGAAGCGTTGGATCTTGCGCGCCCGTGCCACAATCAAGCGGTCGTCTTCCGACAACTCGTCGACGCCCAGAATCGCGATGATGTCCTGCAGTTCCTTGTAGCGCTGCAAGATGCCCTTCACGTCTTGGGCCGTCTTGTAGTGATCCTCGCCGACGATGTTCGGGTCGAGAATGCGCGAGGTCGACGCCAGCGGATCGACGGCAGGGAAGATGCCCAGCTCGGCGATCGAGCGCGCCAGGTTGGTCGTCGCGTCCAAGTGAGCGAAGGTCGTGGCCGGCGCCGGATCCGTGTAATCGTCAGCCGGAACGTAGACGGCTTGCACCGACGTGATCGAGCCGTTCTTGGTCGAGGTGATGCGTTCTTCGAGAGCGCCCATCTCGCTCGACAGCGTCGGCTGATAGCCTACAGCCGAAGGCATGCGGCCCAGCAAGGCCGATACTTCCGAACCCGCCTGCGTGAAGCGGAAAATGTTGTCCACGAACAGCAGCGTGTCCTGACCTTCCACGTCGCGGAAATACTCAGCAACCGTCAGGCCTGTCAGCCCGACGCGCAGACGCGCTCCGGGAGGCTCGGTCATCTGACCGTAGATCAAGGCGACCTTTGATTTCTTGTAATCCTTGGGGTCGACGACGCCCGACTCCTGCATTTCCATCCACAGGTCGTTGCCTTCGCGGGTGCGTTCGCCGACGCCCGCGAACACCGAAACGCCGCCATGCTTGAGCGCGACGTTGTTGATCAATTCCATGATCGTGACCGTCTTGCCGACGCCCGCGCCGCCGAACAGGCCGATCTTACCGCCCTTCAAGAACGGCTGGATCAAGTCAATGACCTTGATGCCCGTCTCGAGCATTTCCTGATTGGTGGACTGGTCTTCTAGCGAAGGCGCAGGACGGTGAATTGGGAAGCGTTGCTTCGTGTTCACTGGGCCCATCTTGTCGACCGGCTCGCCCAACACGTTCAGCACGCGGCCCAGCACCTCAGGTCCCACAGGCACGCTGATCGGCTCGCCTGTATCGACCGCGGGCATGCCGCGTACCATTCCATCCGTCGCTAGCATGGCGACCGTACGCACGCGCCCTTCGCCTAAGTGCTGCTGCACCTCGCAAATGACGTCGATCGGCTCCGGCACATCGAAGCCTTCGCTCGTAATGCGAATCGCGTTATAGATATTTGGCAGGTGCCCGCTCTCGAACTGGATGTCGACTGCAGGGCCGGCGATCTGGATGACTTTCCCAACTTGAGCCATGGTGTATTTCCCGTAAATCTTTCCTACGACGCTGCTGCGGCGCCCGAAACGACCTCGATGATCTCGGTCGTAATCGCGGCTTGCCGCTTGCGGTTCAGCGTCAGCGTGAGCCGGTCGACCATCTCGCCGGCGTTGCGCGTCGCCGAGTCCATCGCCGTCATGCGAGCGGCATGCTCGGAAGCAGCGGACTCCAGCATCGCTTGAAAAAGCGCGATCTCTAAATAACGCGGCAACAGCCGCGCCAACATCGTTTCCGCGGGCTGCGCGAAGATGAACTCTTCCTTCATGCCCGGCAACTCGTCTTCGTTGTGCGGCTTGAGCGGCAATAGCCGCTTGGCGATGGGCGTTTGCGAGAGAGCGCTGCGGAATTCGCTGTAGATCGTGTAAACCGCGTCATACTCTCCCGCCGCGAAACCATCAGCCAGCTTCTTCGCCAGATTGCGCGCGGTTTGGAATTGAACCGAAACCAGTACATTCGTCCACTCGCCCGCTTCCTTCACTTTGCGGCGGCGGAAGAAGTCGCGGCCTTTGCGGCCAACAAACTCGAACGAAATATCCTTGCCTGCGTGCGCCTTCAAAAATGCCTGCCCCTCACGGAACAACTGGCCGTTGAAGGCGCCGCACAAACCCTTCTCGCCCGACAAAAAGACCAACAAGATCTTCTTCTCCGGACGCTGCGCCAACAACGGATGATCGCAGTCCTCCGTCGCCGCCGCGGCCACGCTCGTCAGCATGTCGCCCAGCAAATGCGCATACGGGCGCGATTGCGTGGCTTGCTGTTGCGCGCGGCGCAGCTTCGCCGCCGCCACCATCTTCATGGCTTTGGTGATCTGCTGCGTATTCTTGACGGAGCGAATGCGCCGCCTGAAATCAATCAACGAGGGCATTTAGCTAGCCTTGGCCGTCTCGATCTTGTGGCGCTGCACAAACGTCTTCTTAAATTCGTTGAGCGTCGCTTCGACCTCTTTGACGATCTCGTCCGTAAGCGCCTTCGCCTCCGCGATCTTCTCGAGCACGGTCGTTTCCTTGCGTTCGAGCGAATCAAACAATTCGCTCTCGAACGCGGCTAAGCTCTCGACCGGCAGATCGTCGACGAAGCCGTTGACGCCCGCGTAGATGATCAGCACTTGCTTCTCCATCGACATCGGCGTGTACTGTTTCTGCTTCAGAATCTCAACCAGACGGCGACCGCGGTCGAGTTGTCTTTGTGAAGACTTATCGAGTTCCGAACCGAACTGCGCAAAGGCTTCGAGATCACGGAACTGCGCCAAGTCCAGGCGGAGCGTGCCGGCGGTCTTCTTCATCGCCTTCGTCTGCGCGGCGCCGCCGACGCGGCTAACCGACAGTCCTACGTTGACCGCGGGCCGGATGTTCTTATTGAACAAGTCCGACTCCAGGTAAATCTGTCCGTCCGTGATCGAGATGACGTTAGTCGGAATGTAAGCTGAAACGTCGCCCGCCTGGGTTTCGATGAACGGCAAGGCCGTCAACGAACCGCCGCCTTTCTCATCGCTCAGCTTCGCGGCGCGCTCCAGCAACCGGCTGTGCAAGTAAAACACGTCGCCCGGGTAGGCTTCGCGGCCCGGAGGGCGGCGCAGCAGCAGCGAAATCTCGCGGTAAGCGACAGCGTGCTTCGACAAATCGTCATACACGCACAACGCATGCTGGCCGTTGTCGCGGAAGTACTCGCCCATCGCGCAACCGGCGTAAGGAGCCAAATACTGCATCGGCGCCGGATCCGAAGCCGACGCGACGACGATGATCGAATACTCCATCGCGCCGCTCTCTTCCAGCGTGCGCACTACTTGCGCAACGGTCGAGCGCTTCTGGCCGATCGCAACGTAGATGCAAATCAGGTCACCGCCCTTCTGGTTGATGATCGTGTCGACCGCGATGGCCGTTTTACCCGTCTGGCGATCGCCGATGATCAACTCGCGCTGCCCGCGGCCCACCGGCACCATCGCGTCGATGGCCTTCAGCCCCGTCTGCATCGGCTCGCTGACCGACTTACGGTCGACCACGCCGGGCGCCATGCGCTCAATCGGGAAGTACTCGTCGGTTTCGATCGGTCCCTTGCCGTCCAGCGGACGGCCCAGCGCGTCGACCACGCGGCCGATCAGCGCCTTGCCCACCGGCACCGAGATGATCTTGCCCGTTCGCCGGACTTCGTCGCCTTCGGTCAGTTTGGTGTAGTCGCCCAGCAGAACGGCGCCCACCTGATCCTCTTCGAGGTTCATGGCGATGCCCGCCACGTCATGCGGGAACTCCAACATCTCGCCCGCCATGACTTTCTCCAAGCCATGCAAACGAGCGATGCCGTCGCCCAACGAGATGATCGAGCCGACTTCTGCAACCTGAACCGCGCCGTCGTAGTTCTCGATTTGGTCGCGAATCAGCTTTGTGATCTCTTCAGCGCTGATCTGAGCCATACAAACCTCTTGGTCTAGTGAATCCTTACAGACGGCCGGACATTGCCCGGTCGAGCACCTGCAACTGGGACGCCAAGGAGCCGTCATAGAGCTTCGAGCCCGCTCTCACGACTACGCCTCCGAGAAGCGCCTCGTCCAGATGGAAAGATGCATGAATCTCGCGGCCAGTAAGCCGCTTGAACTTGTCGATCACCGCCGCACGTTGGTCATCCAACAGCGGCGCCGCCGAAGTAACGCTAATCCTGCTGATGCCTTGCTGGTCGTCGAACCACCGTTCAAAAGCGGCGATCAACTCGGGCAACAACGGGATGCGCCGGTTATCGAGTAGGACGAACGCCAAATTGCGTACCGATTTTGAGAAGCCGATCCGCTCGCCGATCGTTGCCGCTAGGCGCTTTTTGCTTTCGACATCGATCGAGGGCGCCAAAAACAACGTCCTCAACTCCGGCGCCTCTTCAATCGCCCGTTGAAAGTCACGAAGTTGGTCGAGCGCCGCTTGGGGCGTCGTATCCGCTTTGTCGCTGGAGAGGACTTCCGCGAGGGCCGTGGCATAGCGAGTGGCGATTGCGAGCGACATGGAGTTCGAAAAAAGCCGTGCTGCCTGCAGTCCTAGTCCACCTCGAAGCCGCGCCTCGAAAACGATTCAGTCACCTTGTGGTGGAGCGGACTTAGGCCTCAGAAGCGTAAAAGCCTGAAGCTTCAAGCTATCACAGCCGATCCACAGATTCAACAGGACCCGAGCGCGGATAACTCAATGAAAACATTGCCCCAGACAAATGCATCCGAGTACACTCAAAGAGCCGCGTGGTTCCCGCAACGCGACGGTCCGAAGACAGGCGTGATTGGCGTTCCATTAGAGAACTCGGGAGCCGCTCTCGACAGTAAGCGCTGTTCTGGTTGCGGACACTGGGCCGCGATACAGGCGCAGCGTTGCGACCGTTGCGGTCGTTTACTGCGCAATCGGGACGCCGCCGCCCGCCTCCGCCGCAATTTAGAGAAGTCCGAAGCGCTTCCCGCTCCCTCCGCTCCTCCGCCTCCCCGGCCCGCTCCAGAACCGGAATGGAAGCGCGAACTTCAGGAGCGATTGGCGGGATATCGGGATCGAGTCGAGTCGCTCCCTGACGTCGAGCGGCCGTCCCTCGACCTGCCTCCGCCCAAACGGGTCGCCGCTCCAGCCAGCCGCGCTCTGCCGCTGAATAGGCCAGAAACACGTCCGGCGGCACGCCCCCGTCCTGCTGTAGCTGACCCTGCGCCAGCCCTGCGTGAGCCTGAAGCCGCGCCGCCGATCATCGACCTGCGCCCGGGTGGAGGCGACAGCCCGCGCCAAGCGCGTCCGAAAGCGCTTCCCGCCCCCTTGTCGGTGCGCGCCATCGCCGGCGCCATGGACCTCGGAGTCGCGCTGCTGGCCACCGGCTTGTTCACCGCCATCGTCTACCAAGTCGAGCAAGTCACGCTCTCGCCTGACGAGGCGATGCGCATCATCGGTGCCGCTTTCGCGCTGAACCTGACCTGCTATCTTTTTTGTTTTCTAATTTATGCTGGCCGCACGGCGGGGATGAGCTGGCTCGGACTCAGCGTCCTCAATATTGACGGTCAACCGCCAGCCGCCTCCCAACGCCGCAGCCGCGCCTTCGGAACCCTGCTGAGCCTGGCCGCCCTGGGCGTCGGATTCATCTGGGCCGCCGCCGACGAACAAGGCCTCACCTGGCACGATCGCATGTCTCGAACCTTCGTCTCCCAAGACGAACCGCTCTCCTGACAATTCCCGGCAAGTCCCGCAGTTTGACGCCCCCGGGCCCCGCGGATCGGGTCATTTCCTACAAATCCAATACAGGAGTTACTCATCGCCCAGGCTGGCGGCCCTTTGAGCGATCCCGTAACGCTACAATTACGACGTCTTGGTCATCGGGTCCAACATCTCGCACTACAAGATGACAATGTGGCGAACCTTTGCTGCTATCGCTGTATGTCTGCTCGCCGCCAGTAGCGCCGCTGCCCAGGGAGCACTGGCCAAGCTGGCCCTGGCGCAGGACTCGCTGCAGGAGCCCCGATGGGATGAGGCGATCCGGATGCCGGAGGCGCCCGACCTCAACCCGGACCCGCACACCGTCGAGCTCGAGCTCGAGGCGCGCGTCGTGCCGTTCGAGGTGGAGCCGGGCCTGGTCGTCGACGCGTGGACCTACAACGGGATGATTCCCGGGCCGATGATCCACGTCAACGTGGGCGATCGGCTGATCGTGCACTTCACCAACTCGCTGCCGGCCCCATCGACGATCCACTACCACGGCCTCCGGATCCCGATCAACATGGACGGCGTGCCCGGGTACTCGCAGGACCCCGTCCAACCGGGTGAGTCGTTTACGTACGATTTCGTTGTGCCCGATGCGGGGATCTTCTGGTACCACCCGCACGTCATGTCGGCGATGCAGGTCGGCTTTGGCCTCTACGGCGCGTTCTGGGTTGAGGATCCGGCCGAGTCCGCGACGGTGGCAGTGGAGGACGAACTGGTGATCCTACTGAGCGACATCGCCGTCGACGAGCAGGGCGAGCTTGAGGATCCCAACTCCGGGGGCTCGGCGGGTATGGCGTTCGGGCGCGAGGGCAACCACGTGCTTGTGAACGGGAAGAAGACGCCACACCTACTGGCCCGCTCTGGCGCGCCGCAACGCTGGCACATCATCAACGCCGCTAAGAGCCGCTACTACAAGCTCGACCTGGATGGTGAGTTCACCTTCACCCGGATCGGCGGCGACGGCGGTCTGCTGGAGTACTCGGTCGAGGATGACTTTCTCGTTCTGGGCGCGGGCGAACGCGCCGACGTGATCATCACACCGCGCGGGGCGCCCGGCGAGGAGCTGATGCTGCGATCGCGGCTCCACGACCGCGGCTACGGCAGCACGGAGCTGCGGAACATCGAAGACCTGGTGGCCATCACGATCACGGACCAGCCGGAGTACGCGGGATCGCGCCTGCCGGAGGTGCACCGGACGATCGTGCCCTACAGCACCGAGGGCGCCATCCGGCGCGAGATGGAGCTGACGCTGGATCAGGACGCACGGAAGCGCTTCGAGTACGGCTTCGACAACGTGCCGTACTGGAGGGCGCGCCCGATTCTGGCCGACGTGGGAAGCACGCAGATCTGGACGATCCACAACACGACGCCCTGGTCGCACCCGCTGCACCTGCACGGGTTCTTCTTCATGGTGCTCGACGAAAACTACGAGCCGGTCCGGCCGTACGAATGGAAAGACACGGTGGACGTGCCATTCAAACAGACCCGGCGCCTACTGGTGCGGTTCGATGAGCGCCCTGGGACGTGGCTGTTCCACTGCCACATCCTGGACCACGCGGCCGGCGGCCTGCTGACCGCCGTGCACCTCGGGTTGCCGATCGAGGACTTCAAGCCCTTCGGAGCCGGCGCGCACTAGGAGCCGTACGACACCGCCGCTACTGCCGGGCGATCGACGGCAGGGGGAAGGGGTCCGAGCGGCGACAGTCAAAGGTTCGTGACTCTCGAACCCATTCAAGGTTTCCCCCGAGAAGCCGAGCAGACAAGTATTCGCATCGTCGAGAACTGGTACCAAGAGTTCCGGGGTCGGGAGCCGTAGAAGCTGCCAGGGCCGCAATCTCAATCGGCCTTTGCCGAGTCGTTTCCGACAAGTCGCAGATAGGAAACGACTCCTCTATCGCGGGGCTCGCAGCGACAGAACCAGATCTGCAACGCGCAAAATTTGGAGCCCCATGTTACAACGGAATTAGAAGATTCCCGGCTAGGCGAGGCACGGTCGGGAGCCCCCGTGCACGGGGTACAGGGTCTCGGGCGCGCGGTCAGAGCCAGACGAGCCGCAGCGTAAGAGCGAAACAGAAACTAGGGTCGACCCCAAGACATCTCCGGTTCCCCGCTTGGAAGGGAATCCGCCCGCCGTTCCGGCGGGTTTTCTTGTTTTACGGCAAGAAAGCCCGTCGGACGGTTGGGTTCCAGGGGATAGCCACCCTTGGCTGTCCACGACTACCCGCAACCGACAACTCCCCAGCCCCAGGTCCGTCTCAGAGCGCCGGTCTCTTAATAAGTCAAAATTATCAAAACCGAGAAAACTATCAATTTGCATTATGACAAGTCGGCTTGCTCTACTAAGCGAAGCACTATAGAGGTCCAAACGAGTGAGTCAACCGCGCACGCTAATCGAGAAAATCTGGGACGATCACGTCGTCGTCCATGAGCCGGGTTCGCCGGCCGTTTTGTACATCGACCTGCACCTGGTTCATGAGGTGACGTCGCCCCAGGCCTTCCAAGGCTTGCGCGACCGCGGGATCAAGGTTCGCCGCCCCGATCACACGATGGCGACGCTGGACCACAGCATCCCGACCACCGACACCCGCCTCCAGATCATCCCAGACGAGATCGCCCGCAAGCAGGTCGATCAACTACGCATCAACTGCAAGGAATTTGGCGTTCCGCTGGCTGATCTGGGCACCATCGACCAAGGCATCGTGCACGTCATCGGACCGGAACTCGGCTTGACCCAGCCCGGTCTGACGGTGGTCTGCGGCGACAGCCATACCTCGACCCACGGCGCATTTGGCGCGATCGCCTTCGGCGTCGGCACCACCGAAGTCGAGCACGTCCTCGCAACGCAGTGCTTGCTGCAAAACAAGCCGAAAACCTGTGAAGTTCGCTTCGAAGGCCCTGCTCCCAAAGGAGTTACGGCTAAGGACTTGATCCTCGGACTGATCGCCCAAATCGGCGTCGGCGGGGCCACGGGACACGTTCTCGAGTACACTGGCGAAGCCATCCGTGCGCTCTCGATGGAAGGCCGCATGACGGTCTGCAACATGTCGATCGAAGCCGGCGCCAAGGCCGGTCTGATTGCGCCCGACGAAAAGACGTTTGAGTACCTCAAAGGCCGTCCTCGCGCCCCGCAAGGCGCCGATTGGGATGTTGCCGTCGAGCGTTGGAAGCAGCTGGTCACCGACCCCGGCGCCAAGTACGACCGCGTCGTCACCGTCGACGTGACCAAGCTGGAGCCGATGATCACCTACGGCACCAACCCCGGTCAGGGCGTCGGCGTCACCCAAGCAGTGCCTGATCCGGCCAATATCGCTGACGCCAGCCAGAGCGCCGGCATCAAGAAAGCTCTGGAGTACATGGATCTAGAGCCCGGCAAGCCGATTCTCGGCCACGCCATCGACGTCGTCTTCATCGGCAGTTGCACCAACTCCCGCATGGGCGATCTACGTGAAGCGGCCGCCGTGTTCAAGGGCCGTAAGGTCGCTCCCGGCGTCCGAGCCATGATCGTCCCGGGCTCCGAAAAAATCAAAAAGCAGGCCGAGGAAGAAGGCTTGCCGGAGATCTTCCGCGCCGCCGGCGCCGAGTGGCGTCAAGCGGGCTGCTCAATGTGTATCGCCATGAACGGCGACCAGCTCAGCCCCGGCCAATACAGCGTTTCCACCAGCAACCGGAACTTCGAAGGACGCCAAGGCAAGGGCGGTAGAACCTTCCTCGCCAGCCCCGCCACTGCAGCCGCTTCGGCCATCAAGGGCGCTGTCGCCGACCCCCGCGAGTTCCTGTCCTAAGCGAGAAGAGACATGTCAGCAATCACCAAGTTCACCGGCAAGGCTGTTGCCCTGCCGATTCAAGACATCGACACGGACCAAATCATACCGGCCCGCTATCTCAAGACGATCAGCAAAGACGGTCTGGCGATCAATCTGTTCAACGACTGGCGCTATTTGCCCTCCGGCGATCCGAACCCCGACTTCGTCATCAATAAGCCCGAGCATGCAGGGGCGACGATCTTGATCGCCGGCGACAACTTCGGCTGCGGCTCGTCGCGCGAACACGCTCCTTGGGCACTGTTGGGTTACGGCTTCAAAGCGGTGATCAGCACATCTTTCGCCGACATCTTCTGCAATAACTCGCTCAAGAACGGCCTATTGCCGGTCATCGTCGATCAAGCGACGCATGCAAAGTTGGTCAAGTTGGCGCAGGCCGACGCGAACCTTGAGCTCACCATTGATCTCGAAAACCAACAACTCGTCTTGCCGGACGGATCGTCCGTCGAATTCCCGATCGATGCGTTTTCGAAGAAATGCCTGCTGGCGGGCGTCGACCAGCTCGGCTACCTGCAGAATCAGATGACCGCCGTCAAAGGCTATGAGTCCCGTGTCGGCGACCGCGTCCGTTCGATGTGATGGGTCGTATGCTGGGACTCCAAGACCATTGGTTTTGGGGTTTCTAGTACCAGGGTTCATTACGACGAATGAAACTTAAGAGCTATTGAAGCTCTAAGTGAAAGACCCCAGAATTGGGTACATGAATGACCGCCCCGCTGCCGAGATTCATCAGGTAGGCAGCCAGATGATTCACCTAGTGCGGGAACGAATCGAAAATTCCGACGAGTATCTCGGGCTCATCGAGGGCGGCGGAATTTGCCTGGCGAACTCGTTCCCGACGTCGACGGAAGCCGATGAGTGGCTGCAGCGCATGTTTGCGCGGCTTTACACGCAGCATCGTTGCGCGCTGGGTTGCATTAAGATGCCTGGCTCCGAGTTCCTGTGCAGCGACGTCGAGCTAGAGCGCATGGCCGAACTCGAAGATTCGCGCCCCCGATAAGCCGTATCCTCTTGGGATGCACACCGCTTGGGGCGAGATCGCCGTCAACGACGCCCACGTTCACCTCTTTTCCCACCGTTTCTTTGAAGTCCTGCGCTCCCAGCGGCAGGCCTCCGATGAATCGCTGGACGCCATGGTGCAGCGCCTCGGTTGGGAAACTCCTCCCGCCGAACCACGCGAACTGGCCTCGAAGTGGGTCGGCGAACTCGACCGCCAGGGCGTTGACCGCTGTGCGTTGATTGCCAGCATTCCGGGAGACGAAGCTTCCGCCGTCGCGGCAATCGAGGCTTATCCCGAGCGTTTCTGGGGATATTTCTTGTTCAACCCGACCAAGCCCGATGCCGGCGAGCGCGCCGCTAAGGCCTTCGACTCAGGCCTGCAAGGCTTGTGCTTGTTCCCCGCCATGCAAAGCTTCTCGGTGCAAGATGAGTGCCTCGCGCCGGTCTATCAAGCCGCCGCGGAACGGCCCGGGACAATCGTATTCGTCCACTGCGGCGTACTCAGCCTCGGCGTCCGCAAGAAGCTCGGCCTGGCGTCGAAGTTCGACATGAGCCGCTCGAACCCGCTCGATCTGCACCGCGTTGCGCTCGAGTACCCCCAGGTGAATTTCGTCGTACCGCACTTCGGCGCGGGCTTTTTTCGTGAAGCGCTGATGCTTGCTGACCTATGCCCTAACGTGTATCTCGACACATCCAGCAGCAACTCTTGGACAAAATATCTGACGCCGCCGCCCTCGCTCGAAGACGTCTTCCGCCAGGCCCTCGGCCTGCTTGGCCCGGACCGGTTGTTGTTCGGCTCCGACTCGTCCTTTTTCCCTCGCGGCTGGAATCGCGCCGTCTTTGACTCGCAAGCCGAGACGCTGCTGGAGTTCGGTATTGCCGGTGAAGACGCCGCCAGGATTTTCGGCGGCAACCTGGCCCGGCTCCTGAACCGCGGGAGCTAGCTGAGCTTCACAGCCGTTCCGCTGGCGCTGACCATCAGCATGCCGTTGCCTTGGCCCAGGACTTCGTAGTCGAGGTCGATGGCGACAACCGCGTCGGCCCCCAGCGCAAGCGCATTCTGATCCAGCTCATCGAGCGCAATCTGCCGCGCCTTGCCTAACTCCTTCTCATAGGCCCCCGAACGTCCGCCGACGATGTCGCGAATGCCCGCAAACAGGTCTTTGAAGATGTTTGCGCCGACGATCGCCTCGCCGACGACAATGCCCAAGTAGGCCTGGATGGGGCGGCCCTCAACGGAGGGCGTAGTGGTTTTGATCATTTTTTCTCCTCACAAGAAAGTACGAGGTTCGCCGCGCATTTGTTCGCCGAAGCCATCGCCGCTACGACATGCTAGATTCGGAGTTTCGAGGAGAAATCAGTGGGCTTGAAGATTGGACTTATCGGCGCCGGATTCATGTCGGGCGTCCACCGCGCCAACTTGGACCGCGATGACCGCGTGCGTATCTCGGGCGTTTATGACGTGGACCCGGCCCGTGCCGGCGCGCTCGCCGTCGCCAGCGTTGACGATCTGATCGAGGCGTCCGACGCGGTGTACATCGTCTCGCCCAACACCACGCACGTCGCGATGGCGCTCGAGGCGATTGCCGCCGGCAAACACGTCTTCTGCGAGAAGCCGATGGCCACCACGCTCGAAGACGCACAGCGTTTGCATGAAGCGGCTCAGGCCTCCGGCAAGATATTTCAGGTTGGCCACAACCGTCGCTTCGCGCCCGTCTACAAGAACGTCAAGAAACTGCTCGAAGGCTCGCCCGCGCACTGCGCGCACATCAAAATGAACCGCGGCGAACTGCTGAACCCTGTTTGGGTGGGCGACGCGGCGGTGACCGGCGGCTTCTTGTTTGAGACGCCGATCCACATGTTCGACATGATGCGCTTCTTGCTCGGCGAGATCGTCTCCGTCCAGGCGCGCGAGAGCCGCAAGGACGACTTCTCGATGCTGGTCGAGTTCGCCGGCGGCCAACACGCGACGTTCGTCACCTCGGCGGACACGAGTTGGTTTTTCCCCTACGAGAGCGTCGAGGTTTACGGCGAGTACTCGACGATTCGCACCGAAGAGATGGAGAAGCTCGAATGGCGCATCGGCCTCGACAAGCCGACCAGCGTCGAGAACTTCGCCAACCTCACGCGTGAAGAGAAGTGGGGGTTTGCGGAAGAAGATCGCCTGTTCGTCGACGCGATCGTCAACAATGGCAAACCGCCGGTGACTTCCTACGACGGTTTGAAGTCGGTCGAGATGACAATGGCGGTTTACCAAAGCGCGAAAGAGAAGAGTTCGGTAAGACTGCAACTGTAAGGCTCATGGGGCGACGGGCAAAGATACTGCAAGAGAAGCTCGCGGAACTCGAACGGGAGTTCCATTTGCTGCTCCTCGTGTGTCTGAAGCAATCCGTCCAAGGCCGTTTTGGTCTCTTTGGACAGAACGACCATCTCGTTCCTCCGGACGCGCACTGGTACAGATGGCCGGAGGCAACGCGCTTGATCGCTCTTGCAGAGGAGATTCGATCCATCCGATCGGAGTACGGCCAGCCAAACGAGGCGGTGGAACGATTCCTGGAGCTGCGCTCGTTCAGGGGGCCCAATGTCCCGGGAGAAACAAAGCTGGCTGCCTCGTTTCTGGCGAACTCGGAGCGGACTAGGGAGACCTCGAACTCGCATCTTTGGGCGTGTAAGTCTTCTCGAAGTAGGGCTTCCGCCTGAAGGCGTTTCGACGCCGCGCAAGTTACTGTAACTACGTGGAAACGATCACCAAAGCCGTCACTCTTGCCGCCGGGCGGGGCACCCGCATGAAGGACCTCACCGCGGACTGTCCCAAGCCGATGCTGCCGCTGGGCGACCGCCCGATGCTGGCGCATCAGATCGAGCGCCTCGAAGCCGCAGGCATCCGCGAAGTGCTCATCGTCGTCGGCTACCGCGAAGACATCGTCAAGGACTACTTCGCCGCCAATCCGCCGGCGCAGGCGAAGCTCAGCTACGTCACCCAGGTTAAGCAGGACGGCACCGGCAGCGCGGCGTTGTTGGCGCGCGAGTTCGTCGGCGACCACGCCTTCTTGATGACCTACGGCGACAACCTCGTCGAGTCGTCCGTCTACAGCGAAATGCTGTCCCGCGCCGAAGGCGCCGAGATGGTGCTGTCGGTCAAATGGGTCGAGGACCCCTATCAGGGCGGCGCGGTCTACACCGACGGCGACCGCGTCACGAAGATCATCGAGAAGCCCGCGCAGGGCACCTCCACCACCAACTGGAACAACGCCGGCATTTACGTCTTCCGCCCCTCGGTCTTTGCCGCCCAAGAAAAAATGGGCCTCTCGCCACGCGGCGAATACGAGCTGACCGATGCGGTCCACGAGTTGGTGAATTCGGGGAAGAAAGTCGGCTGGTACGACATCAAAGGATTCTGGCGCGACGTCGGCCGGCCGGAAGACTTGTCCCACGCGACGGAGTTCGTCCAAAAACGCTAGCCGCTAGCGCGGCGCTGGCCCTGCCTTCGCGGGGTGCGCCCCGCGAAGGCGGGACTGGCGCGCGCAAGCGCAATTCGCTAGCATTCAGCCGGTATGCTTACGCGACGGTCCGCATTGGGCGCTATCGCTGCAGGGGCCGCATCTTGCGGACGCACGGAGCCGATCCAACGCCCTAATTTGGTTTTCATCATTGCCGACGATCACCGTTGGGATGTGATGGGCGCGGCGGGCAATCCGCAGGCGCAAACGCCGAACCTGGACCGCCTCGCCACGCAAGGCGTGCGCTTCTCCAATCACTTCGTCAACTACCCGCTGTGTACGCCGTCGCGGCAGTCGGTGTTTACCGGCATGTTGCCGCATGCCGATGGCGTCAGCACTTTCGGTACAGCGCTTTCCGAAGACCGCCGCACGATCGCCGACCAGCTCAACAGTGCCGGTTATCACACCGCCGCTTTCGGAAAGATGGGCTTCATGCGAGACGCCTACCCCGGCATCCACGGCCTGGATGTCGCCATGGTCGAGGGCGTCATCAACGCATCCTGGAAAGAAGAGGTTCAGCCCAAGCCGCCCGCGCCCGGCGTGAAGACCAAACCCCGCGCGCGGGCGCATCAAGACCCCACGCGTCTCTGGCTCAACTGCGACAACCTGCCCGCGCCCTACTACGCCGCCGACATGCCCAGCAGCCACACCGCGCGCAAGGCCGTCGAATATCTCGAACAACAAGGCGACGACCCCTTCGCGCTGTGGGTCAGCTTCGGCGAGCCGCACAATCCCTTTGACTTTCCGATCGAGTACGCAGGCCGCTACAACCCCGCCGACTTCGAACTGCCTCCGCTGGGTCCGGACGACAAAGCGCAGATCCCGTTGCTTCTCCGCGAACTCACTGACGACGACATGCGCGGCGCAATCGCTGCCTATTACACGTCCGCCAGCTTCCTGGACGAGAACGTCGGAGTCGTCACCGATGCGATTACGAGACTCGGCCTCGACGACAATACCCTAGTTGTCTACTGGGGCGATCACGGTTTCCTGCTCGGCGAGCATGGCAGGATCTACAAGCACTGCTTGTATGACCCAGCGCTTCGACCGCCCTTGTTGATGAGTTGTCCCGGCCGCATTCGCAACGGCGTCGTCGATGACTTCACGGAATCCGTCGACATCCCTGCGACGATCCTGGACTTTCTCGACGTCTATCCGATCCCTGGGATGCAAGGCCTCAGCCTGGTGCCGTATCTCGAAGACGGCACGAGCAGTAATCCCCGCGACCACATCTTCAGCGAGTTCCTGCACAACGAAGAAGCTTGCGTCCGCACCAGCCGCTGGAAGTTTATTCACTGCACCGGCAAGCGCTTCCGCAACGACGGATATGAGACAGAAAACCCGACGCCGGGCCGCTATGTCCGTCTATACGATCTCGAAGCCGATCCGGGCGAGCTGCTGGACGTCTCAAGCGACAACCCGGCCGTCGTCAGCGAAATGACCGAACTTATGCTGACGCGCTTCCGCGAGACTCACCCCGAGGCTGCCGATGAACCCGCTGGCGAGCCGCCGGAAATCCTCGATTGGTACCTGCGTCCCCGCGACGAATCACGCGGCATGTAAGTTCTATTTGCTTCTGCGCCCCTCGATTGATAGAGTCGAAAGCCTCACTAGTCAATGGCAGCGCCTGCTGCTAGTCCAGAGACGCAGCTCAACTGGCTGGCACTACACCTTACTCCGGGGCTTGGAGCCCGGAACGCACTTCGACTCGTCCAGATCTTCGGTCACCCCGAAGGGATTTTTCACGCCTCGCTCATCGATTTGAAGACGGCCATGCCGCGGCTGCGCGGCGCGGTGATCGAGGCAATTCATTCCGGGCTCAGTTTCGAAGAGGCCGCCGACGAGTTCCGCAAGGCGGAGGAGAAAGGCGTTGCGATCATCCCCTTTCAGGATCCGCGCTATCCGCAACTGCTCAAAGAGATCCACGACCCGCCGGCGTTGCTGTACGCCAAAGGCGACATCGGGCTCTTGTCGCGCCCTGCGATCGCTGTTGTCGGCACGCGGCGGCCCACGCCTTACGGCCGCGCCGTCGCCGAGAAACTGGTCAAAGATCTCGTCCAGGCGGGGCTCGTTCACGTCAGCGGCATGGCCCGCGGCATCGACGCCGCGGCGCACAAGGGCGCTCTGGCGGGCGGCGGCGCGTCAGTCGCCGTGCTCGGTACCGGTGTCGATGTGCCTTATCCACGCGAGAACCGCAAGCTCTACGACGAGCTGGTTGAGCGTGGCTTGGTGGTGTCCGAATTCCCTCTCGGCCAGACGCCGTTCCCTCAAAATTTCCCTATCCGCAACCGCATCATCAGCGGCATGAGTTTGGCCGTCGTCGTCGTCGAAGGAGCTCAATACAGCGGCTCGCTGATCACCGCTCGGCTGGCTATGGAGCAAGACCGCGAGGTGATGGCCGTACCCGGTCCGATCGTTTCGCAGCAAAGTTGGGGCCCGAACTTGCTCATCAAAGACGGTGCTAAGCTGATCCAGGAAGCGCTCGACGTCATCGAGGAACTGCCGCAAACGGTCCGCCAGGAGCTGGTTTATCGCGAGCGGTCAGGTGAGCGGCAAGGGGCCGTTCCGGCGCAGACGAGCTTGTTCGGGGAGCAGGCGAGTCCGACCGGCAAGAAGATCCTTTCGCTGCTTCGTATCGACGAGGCCTTGCATATTGACGAGATCATCCGCACAGTAAGAGGCGAGTCCTCGGCGGATGTGCTGGCTGCATTGAGCGAACTAGAGTTGTTCGGCGCAGTCAAGCAGCTTCCGGGGAAAAGCTTCGTGCTGGCGTGGAGAGATTGACCCTCACGCCTCTCGTCGTTGGAGTCCAGCTAAATTATGCCGAAGGAATCGGGCCAGCACTCGCTGGTCATAGTCGAGTCGCCGACCAAAGCTCGCACAATCGAGCGTTTTTTGGGGAAGGGCTACGTCGTGAAGGCCTCAAACGGCCACATACGCGACCTGCCGCAGAGCCAGTCTGAGGTTCCGCTCAAGTACAAGACGGCTGCTTGGAAGGATCTAGGCGTCGACGTCGACAACGACTTCTGGCCGCTCTATGTCGTGCCTGCTAGTAAGAAAGCGCACGTCAAAGAACTCAAAGAGCTGGTCAAGAACGCCAAAGAAATCTACCTCGCGACTGACGAAGACCGCGAAGGGGAGTCGATCAGCTGGCATCTGCTGGAGACGCTCAAGCCCACGGTTCCGATCAAGCGTCTGGTATTCCACGAGATCACCAAAGAGGCCATCCAGCACGCACTGGCGACGCCCCGGGACATCGATTTCAGCTTGGTTGAGGCGCAGGAGACCCGGCGCATCGTCGATCGGCTGTTCGGCTATCGCGTTAGCCCGCTGCTGTGGAAGAAGATGGCCCGCGGCCTCAGCGCCGGCCGTGTCCAGAGCGTCGCCGTGCGCTTGTTGGTCGAGCGCGAGCGGGATCGCATCAAATTCCACAGCGCCTCTTACTGGGGCCTGAAGGCCACATTCGCTAAGAACGGCGAGAGCTTCGAGACCGAGTTGACCTTCGTCGGCGACCGCCGCGTGGCCATGAGTCGTGATTTCGATCCCGACACCGGACTGCTCAAGGAAAAGGACGGACTCTTCACGCTGAGCGGCGCTGAGGCCGAGAAACTGCGCGCCGAAGTGCTTGCGGCCCAGGCCAAGGTCGCTTCGGTCGAAGAAAAGCCCTTTACGCGCTCTCCGGCCGCTCCCTACGTCACCAGCACGCTGCAGCAGGACGGCAACCGCAAGCTGCGCCTCTCGGCCCGCCGGACGATGACCATCGCCCAGCAACTCTACGAAAACGGCTTCATCACCTACATGCGTACCGATTCGACGACCCTGTCGAACGAGGCGCTTGAGGGCGCGCGTAAGTACATTGGCGCCAATTTCGGCGCCGAATATCAGCTCCCCTCGCCGCGCCAGTATCAGACCAAGGTCAAGAACGCGCAAGAGGCCCACGAAGCGATTCGCCCCGCGGGCGAGGATTTCGCCGATGCGGCCCGCGTGCGCCAGCAGCTTGGGCCGGAAGCAGGCAAGGTATACGAGATGATTCTGCGCCGCACTCTGGCCAGTCAAATGCCAGACGCCCGCGGAACCAACATCGTCGTGATGGTCGAAGCAGGTTCAGGCCGCTTCCGCGCCGCCGGCAAGACCGTCGAATTCCCCGGTTTCCTGCGCGCCTATCTCGCCGGCGAAGATCTCTCGGCCGAACTGGGCGGCCACGAAAAAGTCCTGCCCAGCATGGCGGCCAATGATCCGCTCAAGACCGGCGAAGTCGATGCCCAAGAGCGCCACACGCAGCCGCCGTCGCGCTTTACCGAAGGCGCGCTGATTCGCGAACTGGAACGTCTGGGCATTGGCCGGCCCTCAACCTGGGCCACGATCGTCGATCTGGTGCTTTCGCGTTCGTATGCCTTTAAAAAGGGCACGGCGCTGGTGCCGACCTTTACCGCCATGGCGGTGGTCGGCCTGCTGGAGAAGCATTTCACGAATGTGGTCGATTACGCCTTTACGGCCCGCCTTGAGGACGACCTCGATGCCATCTCCCGGGGCGAAGCGGACCGCAACAGCTACCTCAAGGGCTTCTACTTCGGCAACGGCCACCCCGGCTTGAAGGCCCTGGTCGAGAAGGGCGAGGAGTCCATCGATCCACGCGAAGTTTGCGGCCTGCCGATCGGCAAGAACCAGGACGGGCAAGAGATCGAAGTGCGCATTGGGCGCTACGGCCCCTTCCTGTCCATGGGTGACCTGCGCGCTGGCGTTCCTGATGACACGCCTCCGGACTATCTGACGGTTGAACATGCGGTCGAGATGCTGGAAGTCGCCGCCAAGGGCCCGGAGGCGCTCGGAGAAGACCCCGAGACCGGCAAGCCCGTATTCCTCAAAGCCGGCCGGTTCGGCCCCTACGTGCAATTGGGAGAGGCCGAAGAAGGCGTGAAGCCCAAGATGGCCTCTCTGTTGCCCGGCATGGCCGAGGCGGAGGTTGATTTAGCCCTTGCGCTCAGGCTGCTGTCGCTCCCACGCGTGATTGGGCCGCATCCCGAGACCGGCGAAGAAGTTCTCGCTGCGAACGGAAGATTCGGCCCCTACGTGAAGTCCGGCGAAGAGATCCGTTCGATCCCCCCAGGCGACGTATCGCCGCTGGATATCACGCTCGAGAAGGCCGTGGAACTGCTCAAGCAACCCAAAGGCCGCCGGGGACGGGCTGCGCCGGCAGCGCCGCTTAAAGAACTCGGCGCTCATCCGGGCACAGACAAGCCGCTGAAGATCCTCGCGGGCCGTTTCGGCCCCTACGTCACCGACGGTGAGATCAACGCCTCTGTGCCCCGCGGGACGCCTCCGGAAGACGTCACCATGGAGCAGGCCGTAGCGCTGCTTGAAGCCCGCGCCCTGCGCATCGCCGAGGGCGGCGGAAAGCGTCCTGCGCGCAAGAAAGCGGCCAAGAAGAAGGCGACGAAGAAGGCCACGAAGAAGAAAGCAGCCAAGGCGACAAAAAAAACCGCCACGAAGGCTTGATTCAAGTTGCCAGCACTCACTCGAGGTGCTACTCTTACTGAAGTCGCGACGTTAGTTGCGCGGGAATCTGAAAAAAGCAAAAAACTGCTTGCTACAGAAGATCGCGCAGTGTTAATGTTGTGAGTGCGCCACGGAACGCTGGCCGAGTCTTAGGACTCGACACCAGCCCGGAGCGTCAGCGACAGGGTCCCAGGACCCGGAACTCTACCAAGGGTTCTACCGCTAAGATCTCACAAGATCGCAGGGTGCATCTCGGCCCCTCCCAAGAGGGGTGAGAGGTTTCTCGCGGTCGAAACGGATTTAGGTCGGCCTGGTCGGGGATGTGGAGAAATCCACAGTCGATCCGAAAGGCACGGATCTTTGACAGTTTGGTTGGACGCGCAGTCCATATAACAATTTCGTCAGTACCGAGTTTTAGGTCGGACGACAGACTCTACGAGATTGTTTGCTTGTGACTCCTTCGGGGGGAGCGAGCAGACGTCAAAAAATCAATCGAGAGTTTGATCCCGGCTCAGAATCAACGCTGGCGGCGCGCTTAACACATGCAAGTCGAACGAGAAAGTTCCCTTCGGGGGGCGAGTAAAGTGGCGGACGGGTGAGTAACACGTGGGTAATCTGCCCTTGAGTGGGGAATAACTTTGGGAAACCGAAGCTAATACCGCATACGATCCTTCGGGATGAAAGCTTTATGCGCTCAAGGATGAGCCCGCGGTCGATTAGCTAGTTGGTGGGGTAATGGCTCACCAAGGCTACGATCGATAGCCGGCCTGAGA
>CAWDWB010000003.1:0-1420000 GCA_963805925.1 uncultured Acidobacteriota bacterium | reverse complement strand
TTTAAATCACTAAAGCCCGACTCCTCGTGAGTCGGGCTTTTCTTTTCCAACTGCGTTCGCTTGTGCTATTGGATGTAGCCAAGATTCCGGAGTTGCTCAAGGCGTTCGCTACCCTTCGCTCTTTGCGAGTCCCGACCAGGCCGGCTGGCCAAGAAGCGGCGGGTGTCGTGAGTGGAAACCGGCTCCGGCTGATTCTCCAGACGAAAACGGTCCTTAATTAAAGTGGAGATGACCGTGCCGGGCATGTCCTTGCCAATCGGGATCCGGAGCAAGGCGAGGATCGTCGGCGTGAGGTCGTAGATCGAGCCGATTTTCAGCAGCTC
Source organism: uncultured Acidobacteriota bacterium (assembly GCA_963805925.1). Classification (GTDB taxonomy): domain Bacteria; phylum Acidobacteriota; class Terriglobia; order Bryobacterales; family UBA6623; genus CAMPKL01. The sequence continues at coordinate 1,419,677 of CAWDWB010000003.1, read as the reverse complement.
ACTTCGCCGGAGCCCCTCTGGCGGCATCCCCATCTGTTTGATCACCGGGCCGGCGGCTATGAATACGCCGGGCGGCGCGCCAAAGTGATGACCAGACGGAACGGCTTCCGCATCAAAGTCGGCGTTTCTGTTCGCGGGTCCCATTCCGTGGTCCGACACCACGATGATCGTCCACTGATCGTCAATCTGCGTCAGCAACTCACCGAGCGCCGTATCCGCGTAGCGGTAACAGTCAGCGATTACATGTCCAAAGTTCTCAACCTGCTCTGCACTGGGAGGAACTTTGTATCCCTCCGGATACGCCTCCCTCCAAAAGCGATGTCCCACCACGTCCGTGGCTCCGAAGTAAGCCATGACCAAGTCGTAGGGCTCCCGTTCCTGCAACAACGATTCCGTCAGTCTCAGATAGGTGTTGTCGGCGCGAAATGACCATTGCGAATCCTTCCATGCCCCTTCATACACTGGCGTCATGGGGTTCGGGAATTCGCCGAAAATCTTCCGTGTTAGTCCGGGCAGTTCCTGCTCGACCATTCGTCCGGTCGACCACAGTTCTTCTTCTCTGATAGACGGCCAGACTTGACGCGGAAGGCCTTCAAAAATTGTGCCTTTCCAAGGGCCCGAACTCGTCGTGTTTGTTTGGGCGATCATCACCCCGTTGATCCGCTCTACCGGATAAGTCATCCACCAGCCTATAGTGGCGACTCGCTTTCGGTAGTCCGACAAGATATTCCAGAGAGCTTTCGTCTTCCGATCGGAACTCGTGTACAACTCCTGAGTTCCCGCTGACGCCGGTTTGGTGAATCCCCTAATGCCGTGGTCCTGGCGGTCTTTGCCTGTCGCGATGGTCGTCCAGATGACGGGAGACCATGTTGGTTTGGAGGTCTCAAGCAGGCCGTAGCTGCCGCGCTCCATCAAACCCTCCAAGGTCGGCATCTCTCCCTTCTCTATCAACGAAAGAACGACGTTCCACTCCAAACCATCCAGGCCGACAAGCAAGATCGGGGCGGCCGTCTCGCCTGGGTACGCGACTCGTTCGAAGTCGACCTCAGGCAACTGTCTGGAGCATCCGATCGCTAGCAGCATCGCCGTGGCAGTGAGGCGCAGCCAGCAGTGCCCAATTTTCATCAGCCAAGCTTAACACCGCCGTTCCGGGGCAGCTAGACGATCTCGGCAGCCCTAGCGAAATGGCCGGAACCGGGCGATTCACGAGATGATCAACGCCTTACGGAGAGAGCACGGCGCCCAGCTGCGAAGCTAAGATCGGGACTGCGACGCGCCACTCCGCGAGTAGCGCCTGATTCAGTTCGATCTCGATTCCCGCATAGCGTCTATCCGAAAACTTCCGCCGCAGCCCGGTCGTGTGTCCGTCTGCGACCCCCCGAAAAGGGAAGTTCCGCCGCACCCGAAAACCCGCCGCCGAAAACCTCGCAGCTAGCCTCTCGCCCAGCTCCGCTTCGCGCTTGCGCCGCGGATCATACAAAACCGCCACGTCCAAGGGACGCACGACTCCATCCAATTGCGGGGTAAACGTGTGAACGCTGATGTGCACGCAACGTCCCGTCGATTTGACGCCCTTGCTGATCTCCGTCAACGCCTTCGACCGGAAGGGCTCGTAGTAAAGATCGATCCGGCGCATCCGCTCTTCGGCGCTCAGCGCCTCATTGCCCGGGACCGGTACACCAAAAGCCACCGCCGGGATCACGCGCTTGTGGTGCAAGCTGCGGTTGAGGTCGATCACCAATCGGGACACCGCGCCCTCGACCAGCGGCGCACTCAACTGCCGGGCAATCTCTCGCGCCAGTGCTTTGGAACCCTCGTCCCAGGCGATGTGCGATCGCTGTTGTTGCACGCTCAACCCGAGTCCGCGATATCGAGCGGGAATCTTCAAAGAAGCGTGTTCGGCAGTAACGACGACGGCGAACCGATTACCAGATTTCATTGCCTTTTAGACACTCAGCCAATTCAGCGTAAAGCCCCCGGACACGATCCCTTGAGGGCGCCGTCTTGCCGCCCCGCGCCAACTTCCTCCGAATCCGTTCGCTGAGGTTGCCCTGCTCCAACCGTGCCAGAGCCAGCGACAAGTAATCGCCGGCCTCGGCGCTGTTCTCCGCCAACAGGCGCAACGCTTCCGCCGCCGACCGTACTCGCCGCAACCCAAGCCAGGCCTTTACGTGTGAGGCCGCGACCACAGCCCTTCCGCCGGCGTGAACCGTCGCCTTGTAGTCCGCGATCAGCATAGCCCGGTCAGGGAGCTGCCACTCCCCACTGAGAATCTTTGCTGTGATCCCCTTCAGGGTTGCAATCACCAACGCTGCGCAGGCGACATCCATCCGCACGCACTCCTGCGTGTCGAGAACGCGAATCTCAATCGCCGAGCGCATGAAGCGCACAATCGCTCCGCGCGAATTCATCCACTCATGCCGCAGCAGCGCCGCTTCGGGAACCGGCGCCAGCTCGGAGTAAATCCGCCCCAGCACATCCCGCTTGTATTGCGCCCGGCTGGTCATGTATTCGGGGATCACATCGCCCGTCACGCTTGGGAACCGGCGTTGATTGCCCCGATAGAACCCCAATCGGTTATCGACGTCCGGCCCGAAGCTGCCCTCAAACATCGGCGAACTCGCCGTCAACGCCGGTAAATAGGGCAGCAGGCAGACAATCGCATTGTGCAGCGCGACAGTCTCTTCCTCTGTGCCAAACGGCAAGTTGACGTGACAACTCTGCACGTTCATCCAGCCGTGGCCCTTCAAGTCAAAAAGCTTGGCGTAAGTCTCGTAGATCCGGCGCCCCGAACGCTTCCACGTCTGGCCTTCGGCTGGATCGAACCACGGATGCATCGCGGTCGGCAGCAACTGCGCGCCGAAGTCCTTCTCCAGCACACGGGAAACCTTGCGCACGCCTCCGTAGAGAACCGCCTCCGCTTTCTGCAAGTCTCGCTGCGGCCCGGCTGTCTTCAACTCGAAGACGTGGTCAGCCAATTCATTCGAAAAGCCGCATCCCGCGGTCTCCAAATCCGACGTCGGCCTTCCGGCCAGCTTGCGGAACAGTGGCTCCACCAGATGCTGGACTTCAAGTTGGCGGTCGACAACCGGATACTCCAGCTCCAACCCGGCGACCTCGAACAAGCGATAAGGCCTGTTCACGTGGCTGAGCTCCCTAGCGCCTCCCGGCGAATGCGCGTCAGGAAGTGGGCAATGATCGTGTCGTACAGCTTGTCCTTCACCGCTGCGTCTTCGTAAGTCGTCTCGATGTTCGGGTTGTCGTTGATCTCAATCATCAACGGCTTGCCGTTCACTTCTTTCAAGTCGATTCCGTACAAGCCTTGGCCGATCAGCTTGGCGCTCTGCAGCGCCACCTTCTTCACCGCCGGCGGGACCTTGTCGTTCGGTATGGCCTCGACCTTGCCGTATTGAGTTGATTTGCCCGGCGCTCGCGAAGCGATCTGCCAGTGGGACTTAGCTTGGTAATACTTGGCCGCATACAGCAACCGGCCATTGAGCACGCCGATACGCCAATCGAACGGCGTCGGCGTGAACTCTTGCACAATCAGCAGCGGCGACTTCTTGAACATCTCCGTCAAAATCACCCGCAACTCGTCAAGATCGTCGGCTTTCTTCACCGCCGTCGAGAACGACCCTTGCGGCAGCTTCACAATCATCGGCGGTCCCAGTTCCAGGCACTTTTCAATCGGCGTCCGTCTCGAGACGATCATCGTCTCCGGCGTCGGGATGCCTTCGCGTTGAAACAGCTCGTGCAAGTAAACCTTGTTAGAACAGCGCGTAATCGATTCCGGGTCGTCGATCACCGGCATACCCAGACTTGCTGCGCGCTGCGCAAACACGTATGAAGGCGCATCCGTACCCGTTAACGTGCGAATAAACAGCGCATCAAACTCCGGCAAGCGGTTCAAGTCATCCGGCCCAATCGTCTCGAACAGCGCGCCCTTGCGCAGCGCCGCACGCTCGAACTTCTCCAGGGTTACTTCATCCGACGGGGCAAAATCGTCGTTCGGGTCAAACAGACAAGCGATACTCAGCGGCTTGTTGCGCGGACCGGGCGATTCCGCCTTACGCAGACGCGACGCAGTTAGCTGCTCGGCCATCTGCGCCCGCTGTTCCGGCTCAAGCTGTTGGAAGGGCACAGGGAATATCTGCCCCACCTTCCAGGACTGATCCTCGTGATAGAAGCGCACCTTCAGCGAGGGGAAACTATAGGCCGTGAAGATCCGCCGCGCCGCCTTTTGGAACTTGCGCTCCGACGCGTGGCCGAAGATCACCGTCTCTTCGACGTAGGGCAAGTCGGCTGCGTGGTAGCGAGGGCCTTCCTGCTCTTCGTTCTTTCCGTGCTGCAGCACTGTAGCTTGCCCATGTTCGGCAACGATGATCTTGGGCAGCAGCCGTTTGCGACCGCGCAACAGCTTGAAGTCGATCGTGTCCAACCCCGCTTCGCGCATTGCCCGGAAATAGGCGAAGGGGTTATTGATCTCTTCGATCATCTCCAGCGTCGGATATACACGCTGACCGCGGGCATCCGCCAGCAGCGACACGTAATAGCCCTTCGATAAGTAGCTGTAAGAACGGCAAAGGTTGACGATGATGGTGTCTCGATCCAACGTGCCGGCGCGCCCTTCCAGGTACTCGTCCGCCGACACGGTGCGTATGCCATCTAAGGCAGGATCGGATTTGCCTTCCACCACTGCGAGCGCCGCGGCGCTCCGCGAGGTCTTCTTCATGTGACGTGTTTTCTCCCGTTAAGAACGAGCAGGACGGCATCGTAGGTGATGTCGCCCAAAAGTATCGAATTGATTAAACGATCCGACGGTACCGAATACCGGCCGCTGCGGCTAAACGGACTATGCGGCGACGGATCCCTCACCACAAAGCGGTCGCTCTTGGGGTAGTAGCCGCAGATCACCACAAAATGTCCCATCGCTGAGCCGCGCACATCGTCGTCGTCAGGGCCAAATTCCCGAGGTATTCGATACAGATACGTCGCGCTCAGGCCCGTCAGTACTGGGTGCCCGCGTTCCAAGTGCCCTCGGATCAGTTGCGTGTTCAACTCGTTGAAGCGCACCCGTCCGCCCAGCCCTACGAAGTCGGCGTAAGCCTCCGTCGCCCGGCGCAGCTTTTCCTTCTTGACCGCTTCCTTTCTCAGCAGCAGCTTTTCGATCAGTTCCTTCGGCGGCAGCTCGCGCCAGGTCGGATCGAATACTCGCTGGTTATAGGAATACAGCGTCGGCCGGAATCCCAGGCGGATCGCCGCCGTCCCCAGCAAGACGCCCAACGTGCCGCCGTCGGGGTTCTTCGGGGTGCTGCGAATGACTTCGTCGAGGGAAGCGGACAGCCCGTAGTAGCGGAAGACCTGCGTCAGACATGTCGGCCCACAAGTCGTATCGTCCGGTTGCGCGAAACGCGGAACGTCTAGAAGGACAGGAGAACCAGTTCCACGTGAGCCGGCGGACATGAAGGTGACGCCTTGATCATCGCACTACCAGAAGCTCAGCGATAGAGTTGCCGGTGCTGCACGACAAAAAAGCGCCTCATCTCTTGAGGTCCGCGGCGCCGCCTTCCAGCGAACGCAACGCCTCGATCTGCTCAGCGCTGAGTGGCCGGTCGAACACTGCCAGATCATCCATCAGTCCGATGTAGTTGACGCCGAGGCGGATACTTGCCATCGTCAGGTCCCAGCCGAACGGCTCTCTGATGCCCTTGCTCGTGCCCTGAGCAACGCCATCCAGGTAGAGCGTCGCCTTGGCGTCTCCTCCGCCCAGGCCTTCATAGACGATCGCGACGTGGGTCCAGCGCCCCGAGGCGAAAGGCGGCTCGTTGACGATCACCAAGCGGCTCAAGAAGTTCGGGTTGTCGTTGGGCGGGGTGTTCTCCGGGTTCCAGGAATCCAATTCGCCGAAGACGCCCAGCCGGAAGCTGCGAGGCTTGACGTCCGTGAAGTCGACCCAAATCGCGTTGTCGTTATAGTCCGTATCGGTAACCTGGATGGGGTCGGTGTAGCCGGGCGCCAAATCCGTTGCCGGATCCACGCTCAACCAAAACGAAATCGTTCCGCTCCAGTCTTGCGGAGAGAAGGCAACGTTGCGTTCGGCCTTGAAGAAGACGGCTTTCGTGTTCTTGACCGCGAAGCGCAGCGCACCGCCGTAGCGGCCTTGCCCCGCGGCCAAGGAGACTTCGTCGCCTGGCTCGGCCGGGCTACGTTGGCTCATCTCCGTATAGGACGGAGCGAAATACATATGCGGATCGCCCGCGGCGAAGGCCGCATTCAGGCCGTCGTTAAACCCGGCGTGGAACGTCAGAGCCCGGGCCAACTCCGCATGGGGGTCGATCGCTGACTCCTCCATCGCGGAACTGCAGCCGAGCGCCAGAGCAATGGCGCAGCAGGGGGCGAGTCGGGACCAATGGATCAACATTCCGCACAGTGTACCCTTCGAATGCTTGCCGTTCAAAGCGGCGTTGGGCGCTGGGGAACAACAGCCGAGGACACCCGACCAGCCGCCCTACTGTATGGTGAATTCCATGCTCCGATTTGTGCTGACCGTCTTGCTCGTCGCGATCAGCCTAACCGCCCAAACCATCGTCGAACTGCCTTACGGCCGCCGCATCCAAGTCCGCGGCAACTGCGTCGAAGCAGGAGGCGTTCCGCAAACGCCGCCCCAACGTGCCAGTTTCAGTCAGCAAGATTACGTGGAGCTGACTCGCAGTGCCTGTTATGGCGTCTGCCCCGCCTATCGCGTGCGGATCTATCGCAGCGGGCAGGTCGAGTGGGAGGGACGGGGCCACGTCGAAAAAGTCGGCACAGCGGAGAACCAGGCCGACATGCCATCTGCAGTAGCGATATTCACGCAGGCGGCTTCCACTGAGTTCTGGGCGGCGTGTGACAGCTATCATCGCAGGGTGACCGACAATCCCACCTACACGGTGACTGCAAGCATCGGCGGAAAGACCAAGTCCATCACAGACTATGCTCAAGGCGGCCCGGATTGGGTCCGCGAACTGATGCAGAAGGTTGACGAGGCCGCCGGATCGCAGCAATGGGGCGGCCCCACTTGGTATCCCATCGAAGTGAAGTAGGCCCCGGTCCCCACCCTTCGACTAAGATCAAAGGCGCAAGCCATGACTTCCTCTGTCGATCGCCGCACCTTCCTCAAAAACTCCGGGCTCGCCCTTACCGCCGCTTCCCTCGGTGCTTGTTCTACGGCCGAGGCCGCCAAGCCCAACATCCTGTGGATCATCGCCGAAGATCTCTGCCCCCAACTCGGCTGCTACGGTGACACGCTGGTCTCGACGCCCAACATCGACCGTCTCGCAGCCGAGGGCGTTCGCTATACCCAGGCCTGCGTCACCGGCCCGATTTGCTCGATCGCCCGCTCGGCGTTGATGACGGGCCGTTATCAGACGGCCATCGGCTGCCAGAATCATCGCAGCCATCGCGTGGACGGCTACAAGCTGCCCGAAGGCGTCGGCATCTTCACCGATCTGTTCCGTGCAGCCGGCTATCACACCTCGAACCTCAAGAACTCTCCCGTCGGCGGAACCGGCAAGACCGACTTTAACTTCAATCTCGACCAAAAACCCTACGACGGCGAGGACTGGGCCGAGCGCGCCGAGGGCCAACCCTTCTACGCCCAGATCAACTTCCCCGAGACACACCGCGCCTTCAAGTCGCACCCCAAGTCGATTGACCCCGCCGCCGTCGATCTGCCGCCCTACTATCCCGACCATCCCGCAGTGCGCAAAGACTGGGCGATGTACCTTGAGGACGCCCAACATCTCGACGACAACGTCGGCAAAGTCCTCAAGCGCCTCGAAGACGAAGGCCTCGCCGACGACACGATCATCTTCTTCTTCGGCGACCACGGCCGCGCCATGCCGCGGGGCAAACAGTTCCTTTACGAAGGCGGCCTGGTGATTCCGCTCCTCGTGCGCGTGCCTGAAAAATTCCGCCCCGAAGGATGGGCGCCTGGGTCGACGAACGACGCGCTTATCAGTCACCTCGACGTCACCGCCACCTCACTCGCTCTTTGCGGCATCGAACGTCCGGCTAGCTACGACGCCCAAGTTTTCATCGGCCCGGAATCCGTACCGCCGCGCACCGTGCAGTTCGCCGCGCGCGATCGTGCCGACGAAACCGTCGACCGCATCCGCGCCGCACGTACGTCGGAGTGGAAGTACATCCGAAACTACTATCCCGAGCGCGCCTACACGCAGCCGAACCACTACAAAGACACCAGCTACCCGTCGCTGCAGGTGCTCAAGCAGTGGAAAGCCGAAGGCAAACTCACCGCCGAACAAGAGCCCTTCATGGCCGACACCCGTCCGCCCGAAGAACTTTACAATCTCAGAGTCGATCCTTACGAACTGCACAACCTCGCAGCCGACGAAACCCAAGCCGGCGCGCTGGACCAGATGCGCAGCGAACTCGACGGCTGGATCGCCGCCACGCACGACACTGGCGCCACACCCGAGAATCCCCTGCCCGCCGAGTACGATCTGCGCACTCGAGTCGACGGCTGGACGACCGACAATGGCGTGATCACCCGCCAAGATGGACGTTTGCACATGGAGTGGTCCGGCAAAGCCAACGTCGTGCGTGTCCCTTGGGTCGTCGAAGGCGGCAAGTTCGAGTTGCGCTTGCGCATGCGCTCCGCCGACAAGACGCCTGAATTCTTCTGGGCCACAGTCGACAATATGCTCGGCCACGGCAATCGCGCCCAGTTGAAATTCACGGCCAACAACTCCTGGCAAGACGTGACCGTGCCCTTCGAGGTCGCACCTGACAACTGGCTTTGCCTCCTATCGCTCGACTTCGGCTCCGGCGACGGCTCCGCCGAGATCGAACGCGCCAGCCTACAGCGCGCCGGCAAGACTGTCCGCTCCTGGGAGTTCGCTTGATCAGACGCCTCGCGCTGCTGGCTCTTGCGGCAGTCAGCCTCTTCGCTCAGGCCTCGTCCCCAACCCGCGCGGTGCAACTCGGCCCGCGGCCGTTCTATCTGGTCGATAACATGGACGCTGGCCCGCTCCGGGACAAGCTCCAAAGCTGCGCCGCCGGTCCGTTTCACAAGACCGACTTCTCTATCAGTCATCGCGGCGCGCCCTTGTTGATCCCCGAGCACACCCGCGAATCCTACGTCGCCGCAGCCGTCCAAGGCGCCGGCATCATTGAGTGCGACGCGACCTTCACCAAAGACCGTCAGCTCGTCTGCCGTCATTCGCAATGCGACTTGCACACGACCACCAACATTCTCACGACGCCGCTCGCCGCTAAATGCACCCAAGGCTTCACGCCTTACGACGCCGCTTCCAAAACCCCTGCCTCGGCGCGTTGCTGCACCAGCGACATCACCCTTGCCGAGTTCAAAACCCTCTGCGGAAAGATGGATTCTTTCGACCCTTCGGCCCTAACGCCGCAAGACTACCTCGGCGGCATCGCGCCCTGGCGCACGGAACTCTACGCCACGTGCGGAACCGTGATGTCCCACGCCGAGAGCCTCGCCCTGTTCCAAGAACTCGGCGTCAATTTCACCTCGGAGTTGAAAATCCCCAGCGTCCCGATGCCTTACCAAGGCGACTATACGCAGCAGCAATACGCACAACAAATCGTCGATGAATACAAGGCCGCCGGCATCGATCCCAGCAACGTTTGGCTGCAATCATTCAGCCTTGCCGACATTCTTTACTGGATCGAGAACGAGCCCGAGTTCGGCAAACAAGCGGTCTTCCTCGACGACCGCGTCAACGATCCCGCCGGATACGCCGCCGCCGTCGCGGGCATGCAAAAGCTGGCGGATCAAGGCGTGCGAATCGTCGCGCCGCCTATCTGGACTCTTCTCGAAGTCGACGCCGCAGGCAAGATCGTTCCATCTGCCTACGCCGTCGCCGCCAAGTCTGCCGGGCTCGACATCATCACTTGGTCCCTTGAACGTTCCGGCCCGCTCGCGACCGGCGGCGGCTCCTACTACCAAACGCTCAACGGTATGACCGGCGGCAAACCCGTCATCAACAACGACGGCGACATGATGGAGGTTCTCGACGTCCTCGCCAAACAAGTTGGCGTCCTCGGTGTCTTCTCCGACTGGCCCGCCACCGTTACTTATTACGCCAACTGCATGGGGCTAGAATAGGCAACCCGCTTACCCTTACTTGAAATTCAGAATTGCCGAACCGCCATTGGTCGGCGAGAACCTTCTTGACGCCCCGGCATCCTGGGTGTACAAACAATGCGGAAGGTAAAAGCAGTTAGAACATTCCGCGGCAAGATCGCGGATGCCCCTAGATCCGAGAAGGAGACCAAAGTGAGTCCACCGAACGGAAATGGGCGGCCGTGCAGAGTAGCTTGACGTGTCGGGATTTCCAAGAAGCCCGAGGGGACTTGATGGAGCCTGACGCCTGACCGACCAAAGGCTCGTACGCGAGTCAGGGCTTAATGCCCGCTAGGACGTCAGGAAAACGGTGAGCGGCACGGTCGCCCATTTTGCATTCTGCCCTCCACGGTTCTCGCGACGCCCTTGCTAAGATGGCCCACGATGCCTCTTCTACGGGTTAGTTGCCTGCTCGCCTTGTTGCCGTTGCTGTTGGCCGCCGGCGATCTCACTCGCATCCGCTACAACAACCCTGGGCTCACCGTCGATCTCGGCGTCGGCCTTTGGGCTTGGCCCATGCCGATGGACTATGACGGCGACGGCGACCTCGATCTCGTCGTCTCCTCCGGCGGCGTCCCTTATCAAGGGACGTATTTCTTTGAGAACTCCGGCGGCGGCAAGATGCCGGTTTTCAAACCCGGCGTGCGCGTGGCGGATTACAAAACCAACGTGCAACTGTCGCCCGACGGCATGGTGATGACGCCCGGCGCAGCCTATCCCGACTTCAAGACGAGCGGCTTCGACGCGCCGCAACCGTTAGGCATCGACACGGCGGACTTCCATACCAGCCAAGGCCGCATCCGCGCGAATCAATGGAAGCGTCTGGACTACGACGGCGACGGCACGTTGGACTTGGTCGTCGGCATCGGCGATTGGGTCGACTACGGCTGGGACGATGCCTACAACGCAAAAGGCGAATGGACCAACGGGCCGTTGCACGGTTCGGTCTATTGGGCGCGCGGCACGGCGAACGGTTATGCCCAGCCTGTGCATGTCGAGGCTGCCGGCAAACCGATCGACGTCTACGGCATGCCCAGTCCCAACTTTGCCGACTATGACGGCGACGGCGATCTCGATCTCATCTGCGGTGAGTTCCTCGACGGCTTCACCTACTTCGAGAACGTCGGCTCGCGAACGGCGCCCGAGTATCGGCAAGGCAAGCGTCTCGCCGCACACATGGATCTGGAGATGATCACGCCGGTTTCCGTCGATTGGGACGGTGACGGCGATGCCGATCTCATCGTCGGCCAGGAAGACGGGCGCGTCGCGCTGATTGAAAACCTCGGCAAGGCGCGTTTCGCGGATCCGGTTTTCTTCCGGCAGGAAGCGGAGTTCGTGAAATTCGGCGTGCTGGTGACGCCTGTCAGCTTCGACTGGGACGGCGACGGCGACGAGGATCTGATTGCCGGCAACAGCGCCGGCTACATCGGCTTCATCGAAAACCTGGACGGCGGCAATCCGCCGAAGTGGGCGATGCCGGTTGATCTGGACGCCGCCGGGAAGCGTATACGCATACAGGCCGGCAAGAACGGATCCATCCAAGGCCCGGCCGAGGCCAAGTGGGGCTACACGACGCTCTCCGTTGCCGATTGGGATGGCGACGGGCTGCCAGACCTCGTCGTCAATTCGATTTGGGGCAAGGTCGTTTGGTATCGCAACATCGGTACGCGCGAGACGCCCAAGTTGGCGGCGGCAGAGCCGGTGACCTCGGCTGGTGAAGGCCCCGAGTGGAATTGGTTTCGACGGCAAGGCAACGAGCTCGTGACGCAGTGGCGCACCACCCCGGTCGCCGTGGATTGGAACGGCGATGCACGGATGGATCTGATCATGCTCGACGCAGAAGGTTATCTGTCGTTGTTCACCGGCGGTATGAGCCCTAGCCGGATCTTCGTGGGTGAGCCGCAGTCGGTCTTCGACAACAAGAATGCACCGCAGAACAACGAGGCGGGCCCCCTGCGCCTCAATCCCGACCGCGCCGGCAAAAGCGGACGCCGCAAGCTCGCCGTCGTCGACTGGGACGGCGACGGACGTCTCGATTTACTCGTCAACAGCAAGAGCATCGACTGGTTCCGCAACATGGGCGAGCGTGACGGCAAGACGATCCTGCACTGGCAAGGTTCGCTCACCGATGAAGTCCTCGCCGGTCACACGACGTCCCCGACCACCGTCGACTGGGACAACGACGGCGTGCGCGATCTGCTCATCGGCGCCGAAGACGGCTTCCTCTACTGGATGAAGAATCCCCGTTAATGTCGGCATTCCTCATTCGCGCCGGCGCGATCGGCGACGCTCCCGTGATCGCGGCCTTCAACAGAGCGATGGCCCGCGAAACGGAGGCGTTGGAGCTGGACCCTGACCGGCTGCTGGCTGGTGTGGGCGCGGTTCTTGACGATCCCGCCAAGGGCTTCTATCTCGTCGCCGAGCAAGACGGCGAGGTCATCGGACAGTTAATGGTGACCTACGAGTGGAGCGACTGGCGCAACGGTGTTTTCTGGTGGGTGCAAAGTGTCTATGTCGCCCCGGCCGCACGCGGTCAAGGCGCGTATCGCAAACTCTACAGCGAGCTGCTGAGCAGAGCCCAAGAGCACGGCGGCGTCTGCGGCATACGGCTCTACGTCGAGGGCCACAACGAAACGGCCAAGCGCACATACGCCAAGCTCGGCATGTCCGCGACGGTTTACGAAATGTGGGAAGAAGATTTCATCCTGGAGCGGGATTAAGCTGAGGTGGACAGGCCCGACGAAGTTCGCGTCGACATTCCGGTCAACTACACCGAAGCGCATAGCAGTTCCTAGACGCTGCCGGATTTGTTGACGCGGGCCAACTGCCGAAAGGTCACCGACGTGCGCTGCGTCCGTTGCTGTTGCAGACCGGCAACACCGACAAATGGTCCGACCCTTACGGCGAATTTCTAGCCGCCAAAGCCGCCATGCCCGTCTACGAACTGCTCGGCAAAAAGGGCATCGAACAATACTCGCTCCCCGCCCCCGGCGAACCGCTGCTCAACGACCTGAGCTACCTGATGCACGACGGCGGCCACGGCGTCAGGCCCGAAGACTGGCCTGTCTTCATCGACTTTCTAGCAAAGAATCTGTTGGGCGAGAAGTGACCGGCAGCGATATTCGTGCGGTAGTTGGATCGCGCTTCTAATCCCGGAACTCATCGAAAAATGAGTCAATGACTTCGTAAGTCTTCCGGGGCGCAAGTCCCAGTTCAAGCTGTTCGAACAGTCGTAGAAGCTTGTCCCCGTCTACGAGTTCGATGGGCGGCGCCCCGTCGCGCACTGCTTCACGCTCTGCGTCCGCCGTGAACGACCCGGTTGTGAGGATCAGGCCCTTGTCTGCCCGCCCTGTCATCGCCCCGCGAAAATCGCGGATCGCACCTGAGCCCACGGACCCCTTGTAGCGCTTGCACTGGAACAGCACCTTGAAACTGACGAAAAGGTTGAGCTCAAGAACTCCGATGCCGTCGATCCCGCCATCGCCAGAGCGCCCCGTGACCGTGACTCGTTCGAAACCGGCCTCGCGGAGCAGCCGCTGGCACAACCGCTCAAATCCGCCCGGAGGCAGAGATTGCAGAGTTTCTCGTAGTTGTGCGCGGTAGTCCACGGCGGTTTCGTCTGGGGACTGCTCATCGTCGGGTTGCACGGTCGTGACCGAAGCCTTGTCGTCGCGGCCTCCCCATTCGGCGGCTACACCTTGAACGATATCCGCGATGTCAGATTCGGTCAGAGCGTTGATCCTGCGACCCTTCTCCGTGAGCGCCCACACACCCCTCCGAGAGGAGTCAACGTATCCGCTGCGCACTAGGTAGTAGCGCGCCCAACCCACCTGATTGTCGAAGCGAGAAGTGCCGCTCTCAAGCCGGTCTTCCAACACGTCATCCGCCAGCTGCATGTACTCCGCCACGGCGGCTTTTGCCTCAGAGGGTTTTGCCGACCCGCCTAGCTCTTTTAGCACCGCTAGAAGCGGATTCAGATATCGGGCAAACTGTGATCCGACAGCCATTGGCCTCCAAGTCTAGCTACCTTGATGGGCAGCCTGCCAAGATTCTTGACGGAACTCCGCGTGCCGCAGGGTTGCACCATTCCACGCAAACCGGGCGCGTCGCAACAGGCTCACGCCAGCCGCTCTACTCACCCACCCCAAGCGCCGACTCTAATTCGCGCTGCGCAAAACCACTCGCGGCTTTCTTCCAATGAGCTTGGTAATCCGGGCCCCTGGAGTCAGGCGGATAAGACGGTGTGCACATCTGGACGGTGACCGGAATTGGCAAGTCCACGCCGACGATAACCGCTTGGCCGGGCGCCAGCGTCGGCAGGAAAGAGGTCGCACTGCGATCGGTGTCCCCGCAGGCTCGCTCAACGATTGCACGGTCGCGATCGTTGGTCATGCGATGCACCACCAACGTGCCGATTTGGCTCAGCACACCTTCCGGTATATCACGCGGCCGCTGCGTCGCCAGGCAAATGTTGAGGCCGAACTTGCGGCCTTCTTTGGCGATTAGGTCAAACGCATCGAGATGCACCTTAGCCGATTCGTCGCCGATGTACTGATTTAAGAACTGGTGCGCTTCCTCAAGAATGACGATGACCGGGCACTCGCGGAAAGCGCCCTCTCTGCCAAGGTCCAACAGATAGCGGCCGATCGCGTTGGTGACGACCTCACGCGCATCATGGGCAAACGGGACAGGCCGCAACGACACGCGCAGCAGGCGCTCCGTATCGTTCCCGAGGAACCCCAGGATCTCTTCCGGCAAGTTCTTCTTCCCGACCATGTCGAACAGGCAAGCCAAGTCGCCGCTGCTGACGATCTCTTCGATACGGGTGACGAGCGACACGCAATCGCCGTGCTCGGCTTCGTTTCTGCCGCCCCAGCAACCTTCTGAGCCAACCAGCGAGCCGCTCGGCCAGACGCACTCTTCCTCGACTTGGCGGGCCAGCAAGCGAATGTCGAAAGTCGCCTTGTTGTCTTCCAACTCGCTGGCATAGCGGAACTCAGCTTTCTCAAAGACCGACCGATTGCGGCCCGCCTTGCGGACCAAGCCATTGAGCAGCAGAGAGCCCAACTCCGGACCAGCCAGGCGCGCCAGCTTTAGACTCTTGATGGCCGCGCGCAGGCGCGGGGCTTGCGACGAACCGGACGGCCGGAAGAGCGCCAACATATCGCCCTGCGTCAGCTCGCCGTAAGGGAAACACACTTCGTCGGAGTTCGGTTCGCGGTCGTCCGGCCCGAGCCGCACGTGCCGGACGTACTTGTCTTGGAACGTATGAAACTCGCCCGTGGCGTCGAGCAGCACGATCTTGGCGTGATGGCGGATCGACTCCTCCATTAAGCGGGCCACCGTCCAACTCTTGCCGCCGCCGGTCGATCCGAGAATGGCGCAGTGGCGTCCAAATAGCTTTTCGGGCGGAATATGCAGCGCGGTCCCGCCGGCCGCCGGGATCGTCGCCAGATTCAGCGTCAAGTCGCCGTCGCCGGACTTGCTGCTCAAGGCGGACTCGGCAATCAGCCGGATCAATTCCGGTTGAGCGCCGTACACGCGGCAGCCGAGGCGAGGGTAGGTGGAAAGCCCGGCGGAAACCAATCCCGTTTCGAGGTTGATGGCGGCGAGCAACTGCACTTGTCCGATGGGGTGCGGCGAACTGTTGAGCTCGCCCGAATCGGCTTCTACGCTCAGTCGCTCACGCTCCGGGAGGCTGACGTTGGCGATCCTGCCGAAGATCGCAATCGGCCGGGCATCGACGACGACAAAATCGCCGACCTCGCCCAGCGCGTCGCTGGCGACACGCTTCGCCGCGGGATTCGCGGCGGTCGACCGAGATAGGGTCACCGAGACTTGGGTCGGACCCACAAAGCAAGTCGTGCCCAAGTAGCGTGAAGCGTCAAAGGGATCAACCGTCAAAGAATAGGACATAGCACTCACTTCGCTGCCGGCCGCAAAGGGCCTGCAGCCAACCATCAAAACCTAGGGGGACTAGGCCAGGCTCGGCACGGGCGGGACGAGCCGACGTGTGCAGTTTACCGGTTCTAGGCGATGCAGGACAAGGCCTGTGCAGCGACCCTCACGTAGGGAGGGCCAAGCGTTTCGGGGGCAAGCGTCCAATGAGTGCGACTCTCTGGCGTGACTATTCGAGAAACTCCGGGCTTCGGCCCGCGTTGCCGGTGACGAGCCCGATGACCTCGCCGGCGGCGAAGGCCAGGGCAAGGCCGAACATCGAAGGCAGATGACGGACCCACGGGATCGATCGTTTACCGGCCAAGGGGCGCACTGCTGAGATCAGAAACTTGGCCGGAATCAGAAAAGACGTTGCGATCAGCCATAGGCGCGTCACGGCCGGCATCGTATCCCCCAACATCCCCGTGGTCGATCGGCCATTGTGAAAGTGCGCTGCGAAAGTCCGCGGGAAACCCCAGGATTGGACGTGAGTCACCCGGGGACCATCATCGAAGCGAACCCTGCCGGAGTTGGTCAGTTCGGCTAGAACCTTGGTCTCAACCCAGCCAGCTCGGATTGGACCCGACGGAAGCGCGTCGCGCCGAAGGGAAAGATTCGCGACCGACGGCGCCCGTCCCGGAAGCCGCGTCATCGGCGGAACAAAAGGACCAAACGTACAGAGGAAGTTGGCCCAGTCCAGCGAGCGGTCTTGGGAGCCGTTTAGCACCGCGCCGCCCAGGGCCCCGGCGTCCGGGTCGCACTCATGCGCCTCTAGGATTTTCTTGCACCAGTCCGGCGCCGGGATGCAGTGGTCTTCGGTCCAGGCGATAATTTGGCCGCGCGCCTCGGCTGTGGCTCTTGCGCGTAGCTCAAACACGGACGCGCCCAGGATCACGATGTGGCTCAACCGGGTCCCCGCCGTGGGGAGTTGGTCGGGGAGGCCGGCGCCGGTCGAATCGGCGAAGAGCAGCTCGGCGCCTAGCGCGTCACATTGAGGCAGCAGGCTGTCCACGCACGGCCGCGCAGACGGCCAAGGGTGCGTCGCGGCCAGGACCACGGAGAGCGAAATCGGGCCGGTCACAAACCAGAGAGCGTAGCATAGGGCCTTGCCCGGTACCGCCTGACGCGGACTTGGCTGCAATGGTCGACATAGGATGAGTGCAGGGCCGCCGTAACAACTGGGTCCCGCGACGCTGCCGTTGCCGGGTGAAGGTTGTTATGATGGGCGCCGTCCTTATGTCGAAGGAGGTTGGATCATGATCGTCGTACGCAATAGTTTCACCGCGAAGCCCGGACAGGCGGGCAAGCTCGCCGCGCATTTCAAGGAGATGGGCGTGATGGCGAAGCTGCGCAATCCCCGCGTCTTCACGGATGTGACCGGGGCATTCAATACCGTCGTCTTCGTCTATGACGTGGAATCGATGGCGGAGTGGGAAGAATCGTACAAGCAATACACTAGCGACCCGAAGATTCGGGAGAAGGCGCAAGGGTACCTGGATCTTTGGACCAGCGGCCACCGCGAGTTCTTGCGGCAGGTATAGGCCCAGCTTGGCGGGGACTTCGGCAGCTCGGAGGCTGCCGCGGGCCCCGCGATCAGGGCGCGGGAACGTCTGTGGGCCTCCAATGGGCGGCTAATGCATGGGCGCCGCCGTCGACTTGAATAATGCTCACTGATTTATTGGGAATCGGTCCGTTGTCGTAACTGATCGTACCGGTAACGCAGTCGAAATCCCGAATACCCGCAAGCCCTGCTAAAACCTGCGCCGGCGCCGCGCTGCCGATCTGCTCTTGCCGTCTTCAATCGCGAGTTGAAGATCGCGGTCGAGGAGCCCGCCATACTTGTTGATCTGATCGACGGCCAGTTGCGCCCCGCGAGTCGAAGGGACGTCGCGTTACCGACGGCTGCTCATTCTAATAAGTTGCCGGGTGCGCAGCCAAGAACCGCCAAGACATCTTGCTCACCAACGATGACCGCCTCTTCTACCTCGCCATCCGCCGCTAGGTCAGGCGGCAGATCTCCGCAACCAAGCGCTTGTCGCGACATGGATTGGCTGGAGCTACCCTAGCGGAATTTCTTGACCGTCACCTTCGGCTCCGATGGAGCAACGGTTTTTCCCCGTCGACGTTCATCCATGGGGAGCTAAAGTGAAGAGCCCTCTTTGCGAAGGAGAGGATTTCGGCTTGATGAAATTTGTTCAGTTTTGGCGCGAAGTGCGGGCGAGCCTCTGGTTCGTCCCTGGCTTGTGCGTGTTCGTAGCCGTTGCTCTCGCGGTCGCCTTGGTCCGCGTGGACAGCTATCTGGAGCTGCCATGGCTAAGCGATTGGCCGCTCATTTTCGGCTCCGGGGCGGCGGGCGCACGCAGTCTGCTGGCGACAGTCGCGAGTTCGATGATTACGATCGTCGGCGTCGTTTTCTCGATCACGATCGTTGCGCTGTCGCTGGCCTCGAGCCAGTACACGTCGCGCGTGCTGCGCAACTTCATGAGCGATACCGGCAATCAAGTTGTGCTGGGCGTCTTCGTGGGGATCTTTGCCTACTGTCTGGTCGTGTTGCGCACGATTCGCGGTGGGGAAGAAGGCGGCTTTGTGTCGCCGCTGGCGGTGCTGTTTGCATTAGCGTTGGCCTTCGTCGGCATCGGCGTGCTGATCTATTTCATTCACCACATCTCGACGTCCATTCAGGCGGCGCACATTCTAGCGGCTGTTTCGGGCGAGACGATGCGTACGGTTGAGCGGCTTTTTCCGAAAGGCATCGGACCGGAAGAAGAGGACGCGAGCTTCGAGCCCGACGAGGCCGGAAAGATGTGGCGGCCCGTCGCCGCCAAGCACACCGGATACCTACAAAACATCGATATTGACGGCCTTGCTGCGTTCGCTGCGAAACGGCAAACCGTTGTCCGCATGGAATACAAGATCGGCCAATTTGTGATCGCCGGCTCGCCGTTGGCTTCGGTCTTGGCGGCGGCTGAGGCTGATGAGGAGGCCCGCGAGAAACTCCAATCGTCGGTCGCCGTCGGCCGCCAACGGACGATTGAGCAAGACGCGGCGTTTGGCATTCGGCAGATTGTCGACGTGGCGCTCAAAGCGCTTTCGCCCGGCATCAACGACACGACCACCGCGGTGATGTGCGTCAACTATCTGACCGAAATCCTGGCGCAGCTGACGGCGAGGCGCATCGACACGCATCACTGCGACGAAGCCGGCGAGATTCGTTTGCTGACCGGCGGCCCTTCGTATGAAAGTCTGGTTGGCGAGTCTTTCGACCAAATACGGCAGAACGCCGCCGGCAATGTCGCTGTCTTGGACGCACTTTTCGGGTCGCTGGAAGCGCTGGCCCACCGCACCTCGTCGCCTTCGCGACTGCACGTATTGCACGAACATGCGCTGGCGCTTGCCGAGCTCTGCGACCGCAGCGTCCCGGCGCCGCGCGACCGAAGCTTGTTGATGGGACGAGAGCAGCGCATCAAGCCGGAGTAGGCTCTTTTCGGTCCCGCGGCCTTTCGCTCACAATAGAACCGGTCTTTGTCGCCGATGGCAGCCGCTAGCCCGCTCGATCCTTTCATTCCCGAGCCGGACGTGCGCGAGCGTCACGCAACCGATGTCGCCGCGCCGGCCGCGGTGGTGATGGGCGTGGTGCGGACGTTCGACATGTACACGATCGCTCCGGTGCGGCTGATCTTCCGCATGCGCGAAATGCTGATGGGCGTCAAACCGCCGCCGCGCGTTCCGCGCCCGTTTATCGAAGAGATGCAGGGCCTCGGATGGCAGTGCTTGGTCGACCGGCCCGAGTCGCTCTTCATCGGCGGGGCCGCTTGCCAACCTTGGCTGGGCGACGTCGTCTTTCGCCCGATTCCCGCCGAGAAGTTCGCCGCCTTCAATGAACCGGGCCTGGTGAAAATCGCCTGGACGTTGGAGGTCGAACCGCTGGGGCCGAACCGCTGCCGGCTCTCCAGCGAAACCCGCGTCACAGCCACCGACGAAGAAGCCCGCGCGCGTTTCCGCAGCTATTGGCGCTGGGCCCGCTTCGGCATTGTCTTGATTCGACGGCTGATGCTGCCCGCGATCCGGCGGCAGGCCGAGGCGCTGGCGCGTGCCGGCGGGTAAGGCCGCTGACGTCCGCAAGGGGGCCGCAGCTGTCCGCGCAGCGACCTCCAGAGTCCGGCAAACGTCCGCCGATGTCCGCTTATGTCCGTGAATGTCCGTTCAAGTCCGCCCTGGTTTGGGCGTAAATGATTGCTAGGAAACAGGTTGTGATTCTGAGAGCCTGTTGAGGCGGACATCGCTGGTTCTAACAAAGAGAGGCCTACTCGTCGGGAGCAGGCCTCTCTGCATTGAGGGTAGCAGGGGGCCCCAAATGCGATGCTGCCCATTCGCCGTTCGGGTAAGTTTGTCAGTTCGGGGACAGCCTCCGAACTGCACCCCATAACTGCAACAAAGAAACCAGTGACAGGTTGGCCGGCGCGTCAGGCGTCGGGTCAGCGTTTATTGTTCTCGAACTCGGCGGGGCTCAGGTAGCCCAGAGCCGAGTGGAGGCGTTCGGCGGTTGTAGACTTCGTCGAGCATGCGCTCGAGATCGGCGCGGGGTTCAACGAGGTTCTGGTAGCGGCGTCCGTCCCACTGTTCGTGTTTGAGCTTGCCGATGAAGCTCTCCGCCGTAGGCGTTGTCGTAGGGGCATCCCGCCCGGCTCATGCTCAGCTGGACGCCGTGCCGCTCGAGCAACGCCACGTAGTCGCCGCAGGCGTACTGCGTCCCGCGGTCGGAGTGGTGGATCCACCCTGGTTGAGGGCGGCGCTCGGCGAGCGCCATCCTCAGCGCCTCGAGCGCCAGGTTCGCCCGTCAGATCGTTCCGCCAACGCCCAGCCGATCACGCGCCGCTACCAGACGTCGAGCACCACCGCGAGATAGCCGAACTCGCCGCGCAGCCGCACGTAGGTGATGTCGGCGACCCACAGCTGATTCGGCCCGTCGGCGTTTGGTCCAACGCGCCAGGTTCGGCCACATCCGCCAAGCGTGCCGCCCGTCGATGGTCGAGGCGAAGCGCTTCTTGCGCAACGCCAACAGGTTGTCTTCGCGCATCAGCCGCAGCACCCGCTTGTGATTCACCAGCCGGTCTTCGCGGCGCAGCTACGCGGCGATGCGCCGATAGCCGTAGGTGCGTTGCTGGGCGCTAACTGCCGCAGCCGATGGCGCAGCGGTCTCTCGGCTGTTGGTCCGCTACGATGCCTGATGACGATAAATCCAGCGCGGCTGACTCCCGTCTGGCGGCAGGTCCCTTCTCCGTCAAGGCCGCTCCTTCTCGCTCTCGCTCTTGCCGGATCGCTTCTGTAGATCCCGCTCTGCCAGCCGTCGCGATCTCTACCTGCTGCAAGGCGTTCTCGAAAAAATGGATCAGCGCCTTCTGCTGGCCGACTAGCCGCTCCAGCTCAGCAATGCGCCGCTGATCGGACTTGGCGTGATCGACGACGACTCTGCCCGGAATCGGACCGGGCCGGCCGCCGTCGCGTAGATTCTGGGGCCCGCCGTCTTCGACCCGCTTCTTCCACTCATATAGCGACTTGCGCTTTACGCCTAGCTCGCGCTGCAGCGCCGACGGAGACTCCCCCGCCTGCATCCGCTCCACCGCTCTCAACTTGAACTCCCGGCTGAACTGCCGCGGTCCTTTCTTCTCTCCCATCGACGGTCTCCTTCTTCAGAGCCGTCACTAGTTTCTCTGTTTCGTTTCAGGGGTGCAGGTCAGAGGCTGTCCCCGAACTCGTCCCCGAACTCCACAAGGTTCGCTTCCGCGAGCGAACGCAATTGCGACTTCACGCCGCCACAGCCCGCCTCAATCAACCCCATCCGCCAAACTCCGGCGCTCGCTACGACCAACACCTCTGAGAACGGATTGCTTCACAGCTTCCTGTCCCCGAACTCGGAATTCTTTACAGGTAACTCCGAAAGGTATATATACCTTTCGGAGAATGATAGTTATTTCGACTAGATGACGAACGAAAGGAGAAGAGCCAGATCAGTGGAATGGCAGACCCATGGCGTCAGGTATATATACCTGACGCCATCACTTGTTATTCCTACGAGTACCCACCCCGAAGCAGGTCTTCTAGCTAACTCAGTGTCTTGTTGGGTATATATACCCAACAAGACTTTCTATGCCATGATGATGCCATGGCTCGACGCGGACCAGCGCCTCGGATTCGTCTCGCAAGGCGCGCCATCATCCGATTCTTCGAGGAGTCCACCCAGAGAGTCTACACTGTCCAGGAACTCACGCTAGTTCTCACAGAGAATCGCGTAAGGTGGCAGCTGCCTGTAAGTCAAAGCACCGGTTCGTTCGTTCGCTTTCTCATCGAAGAGACGCCAATGCGCGAGGTCACGCTGAACCCCGTCAACTATCCAGATGCTCGATCGCACACGAGGTATGCCTGGGGCTCCCCTTCGGGCATGCACTTGGCCCTCTCTCTCCATAGAAATGCTTACCTGTGTCACGGGACTGCAGTCTTCCTACACGCGCTAAACGTACAGGTGCCCGCCACTATCTATGTCAATCAGGAGCAAAGTCCAAAACAGCGAGGGTCGGGAAGATTGTCACAGGAGGCCATCCAGCGAGCATTCTCCAGGCAGCAACGGCAGTCCAAGATGCTGTACCAAGCAGAAGATATCCGCATACTCTTGCTAAGCGGGATGCAAACGGGAAATCTGGAGGTCGGTGATGTTGCCTTTGAAGGCGAAGACTACCGGGCCACCAAGCTGGAAAGAACGTTAATCGACATAGCCGTCCGGCCGGTATACGCTGGCGGTATCTACCAGGTGCTCGAAGCTTACCGCGGAGCTCGCGAGCGGGCATCGGTTTCGACTCTGCTCGCCGTACTCAAGACGCTCAACTATGTCTATCCGTACCATCAGGCGATTGGTTTCTATATGCAGCGCGCAGGATTCGAACCCAAACGATACAACCGACTTAAGCAACTGGGCTTTGAATTCGACTTTTACCTGGCCCACGACCTCCGAGACGAACTTGAGTTTGACTCAGAGTGGAGGATCTTCTACCCAAAGGGATTCTAGGCGACGCGCCTCCGCTGCCACGAAGTCGAATTAGAAATCGTATCCGTGGAGAACGGTCGGCGTCGTGTCGATGACGCTTGGCCAGTCTGGCCTATGCAACTCGCGGTATTGCGGCAACAGGGCCAGCAGGCGAGGCGGCACCTTCTTGGCGGCAAATACAAGTCCTAGCAGGGAGCGGTTCTGGGGAGTAGCGAGGTCGATATCTATGGAGGTTAAAACAAGGTGGATGTCGTAGAAATCACGTGCTCGCGCTTTCGGTGACCTGCTCCGATATTCGTATTCCCGCATCTGCTGGCAAAGAGCTCTCAACTTTTCGATGACCAGCATCTCGAGGCTGTAGACATATACGAGGTAATCTTCAATCTCTACAACCTGCTTGCCTTGCGTATATTCGTTCTTGCTGAAGTCGACGAAGAGTACTCGTTGCTGGGCTGGCCCAGTTGGTAGCGAGTCGATGCGAAGTTTGTCGGGCCGGTTTGCCAGTCGGTCGTACTTCTCTTTCTCAATGACCTTGAACTTCAATTCGTAGCCGCCCCACCAAGGCCTCTCGTCAGTGCCTTTGATGTTCGGTTTAGGCTCAAGGCTAATATCAAAGGCTACATATCCTACTGCCTCGAAACGGTCCTTCAATACATGGAAGATGCGACGGCGCACGTCTTCTAGATCCTCGAAATCGCTCTCCAGTGAGAAATCTAGATCAAGGGAAGCACGTTCACTTATCTGGTGAACCAGCCGCAAGGCACTACCGCCCTTGAGGACTAGCTTGTCCATCAACTCGTCATCCGAAAACAGGGCTATGATCGTCCGCCTGCGAACCTCGTCAAGAGTCATGCTGAGGACATGCCGTTGTAGGCACTGTACTGATTTAGATCGACTCTCACGTGAGTCGCTTCTACCCGACCGGCCGTCGCAACGCAATCCCCAACTCGGTCAACTGCTTCGTCGGCACCGTATTCGGCGCGTCGCACATCATGTCGGTGCCGCTGCGCGTTCTTCGGGGAACGGGATCACGTCACGGATGGTGGTTTCGCCGGCTAGGAGCATGATGAGGCGATCCAGTCCTACGGCGAAGCCGCCGTGGGGCGGGGTGCCGTATTCGAGGGCGTCGAGGAAGAAGCCGAAGCGGTGGCGGGCGTCTTCTTCGGTGAAGCCGAGCGACTTGAACACCAACGCCTGGATGTCGCGGCGGTGGATTCTGATGGAGCCGGAGCCGAGTTCGACGCCGTTCAACACCAAATCGTAAGCGCGCGAGCGGACCTGGTGCGGGTGCGACTCGAGTTTGTCGAAGTCGTCTTCGTGCGGCGAGGTGAAGGGGTGATGGGCGGCGAACCAGCGGCGCTCGTCTTCGTCCCACTCGAACATGGGGAACTCGGTGACCCAGAGGAAGCGGAAGTCCTTGGGGTCGAGCAGGCCGTGCTTGTCCTTGAGCTTGTGTCCGGCGTGGAGGCGCAGGCCGCCGATGGCTTGCAGCGTCGAGTCGTCGGGCTTCGGTCCCTTAGGCATTTCGGCCAGGGTGGCGATCGAGCAGCAGGTCGTTGTCGGTGAGGCCGATGCGCTCGGCGAGCGTCGCCATCGACTCGGGAAACTTCTTCGTCAAACCCTTGGGGTCGTCGAAGACCTTGATGCCGTGCTCCATGCAGTAGGGCCGGAACTCTTCGCGTTCGCGGCGCGAAAGTTGTCCCACGTTGGGGATGCGAACGGCGACCAGCGGCAGGCCGTCCAC
This sequence comes from uncultured Acidobacteriota bacterium, assembly GCA_963805925.1. Classification (GTDB taxonomy): domain Bacteria; phylum Acidobacteriota; class Terriglobia; order Bryobacterales; family UBA6623; genus CAMPKL01. The sequence goes on along the minus strand of CAWDWB010000003.1, from coordinate 1,394,807 downwards.
GACGAGGTCGTCGAACAGATCGTTGACGCGTTCGAGCGCAGGCAAGCGCAGGTCGGGCTTGTCGGAGCCGTACTTTTCGATGGCGTCGGCGAAGCTCATCCGCGGGAGCGGGAGCTTTCGCTCTTCTATACCGGCGGCCTTCAACACATGTCCAATCACGGTCTCGACCGCGTCGAGCACATCGTCTTCGCGCACGAACGACATTTCCAAATCGACTTGGGTGAACTCAGGCTGGCGATCGGCGCGCAGATCCTCATCGCGGAAGCAGCGCACAATCTGGAAGTAGCGGTCGAAGCCGCCGACCATGAGCAGCTGCTTGAACAACTGCGGCGACTGCGGCAGGGCGTAGAACGAACCTTGCTGCACTCGGGAGGGCACCAGATAATCGCGCGCGCCTTCGGGCGTGGAGCGGGTCATCATGGGCGTCTCGATTTCGAGGAAGCCGAGCTCGTTGAACGCTTCGCGAATGGCAAACGACGCCTTGTGGCGGAAGCGCAAGTTGCGCTGCATCTGCTGGCGTCGGAAGTCGACGTAGCGGTAGCGCAGGCGGGCTTCTTCGCCGATGGTTTCGTCGTCGAGCACGAAGGGCGGCGTGCGTGCGTCGTTCAAGATGTAGAGCTTGTCGACGGCGATCTCAACGGTTCCGGTGGCGAGGGCGGGATTGATGGTGTCGGCGTCGCGTTTGATGATGACGCCTTCGATGGCTACGACGAATTCGCTGCGTAGGGTCTGCGCCCTGGCGTGGGTCTCGGCATTCACCTCGGCATCGAAGACGCCTTGGGTGATGCCTTCACGGTCACGCAGGTGGATGAAGATCAGTCCGCCCAAATCGCGGCGTCGATGCACCCAGCCCATCAGCAGCGCGCGCTGGCCTACGTGTTCTTCGCGCAGCTCGCCGCACGTGTGGGTCCGCTTGAGTTGGCCGAATGCGTCCAACCCGACTGGTGTCGTTTCCTGATCCATCAAGAGTCTCCTCGATACTCCCTGCTGAGCTGGACGTAGCGGTCGGCGTTGTCGCGCATGCGCTTCAAGTCCTCGTCAGAGGTTTGTCGTTTCACTTTGCCGGGCGCGCCCATGACGACGCTGCGCTCGGGAATCTGTTGGCCTTCGGTGATCAGGGCGCCGGCGGCGACGATCGAGCCGGCCCCGATGCGGGCCCCGCTCAAGATGGTCGCGCCCATACCGATGAGGCAGTCATCTTCGACGGTGCAGCCGTGGACGGTGCAGGAGTGTCCGACGGTGACGCGGTCGCCGATGATGAGCGGGATGTTGTAGTCGATGTGCAGACAGGAGTTGTCCTGGATGCTGGTCTCTTCCCCGATGGTGATCTTGTTGACATCGCCGCGCACGGTGACGTTGCACCAGATGCTGGAGCGGTCGCCTATCTTGACGTCGCCGATGACCTGGGCGCTCTCGTCGACATAGGCGGAGGGGGAGACGGCAGGCCACCGTCCGCGAAAGACGCGAATCATTGTCCGAAAATGGGGAACGGAGCCGGGACGCGGTCCAGGCAAGAACCGCCCGCTCCCGACAGCGTATCACACTGTAAGGACGGGGGTTGCGGCGGCTCCTAGGCGACCGCCGACCGGCCTGCCAGCATCTCAGCGGCGACGCCTAACTCGGTCCGCTTCAAGAACTCCAGCAGCAGGATCATCTTGTGCGATCGAACGGGTTCGGAACGGCGACAGCACTGCTGGTAGCGCAGGACTTGCTGGGCGGCTAGATGTCGGGATTTGCCGGGAGCGAGGTCCGGGTCGAGGACACGGGCACCGAAGTAATCCACGATATATAGCAATTCGTCGCTCGATAAGCCTTCCAGAAAACGCCGTGTCATGCGACGGCGGGCGGATTCTGTGATGGAGACTAAAGCGGCGACTAAGGAAGCACGGTCATTGCGGGACTGAACGTTGCTGCTTCTCAAACTGTCTCCCTGGGGCAGAAGCCCCGTTAACATAATTATCTCATTGTGGAAATCCGATAAGCAACTGTATCCATTAGAAAACAAAACAGATAGGGTCACCACTGGCCGGTTGTGTATGTCTCGTAGTACGGAGTAGGGGCCTTTTAGGCGTCGATTTCTTGGTAGAGATCGACCCACGAGCGGCAACCCTTGTAACGGCGGTCGTTGGGGATCGTAACGGGTTCGGGCAGGGCGAAAACGCTCACCTGGACGACGAAAAGCGGCAAATCTGGACGGTATTCGTAGCGCATGCGCAGATACGGTTCGGCCCAGATATGTTCTTGAGAACGCAACAGTTCGGCGATGTCGGCGGGGGCGGGGCGGATGTCTTCGACCAGCGCGCCGTGGCGGATCGTGAGTACGTCCGGGTCGGCGGGCTTGAGGGATCGGAACAGGTCCTGATACTCAGGGCGGATCCAGTCCTGCTGCTGGTGCTCCCAGGTAGGGAAGAAGAGGAAGCGGCGGTGCTTGAGCTCGAAGCCGCGTTTGCCTTCAGCGATGCCGCCTTTGCGCAGCAGGAAATTTTGCTTGCCCTGAGCGAGGGCCTCGATGACGACGGCCCACTCTTTGAGGGCGACGTTCATCGCTGGCCGACGGCGATGTTGTCGATGAGCCGCGTCTGACCGAACCACGCGGCGAGAGCCATGCGGCATTCGCGATCGATCGTGGCGACCGGCACGAGCGTGTCGCGGTCGACGATCTCGATGTACTCGATGCGCGCCAGCGGTTCGGCGCGGATCAGCCGTCGGGCGATGTCAACCAGGACGCGCGAGACCGTTTGATCGGAGGCTTGGGCCGCTTGCAGCGCGCGGTAGAGCACAGGAGCGGCTTGGCGCTCGGCGGGCGAGAGGCGCACGTTGCGCGAACTCATGGCTAGCCCGTCCGATTCGCGGACCGTGGGCACGCCGATGATTTCGAGCGGGAAGTTGAGGTCCCGCACCATCCGCCGGATGATGGCCAGCTGCTGGTAGTCCTTCTCGCCGAAGTAGGCGCGGTCGGCGGGCGCGGCGGCGAAGAGCTTGGCGCAGACGGTGGCGACGGCACGGAAATGTCCGGGGCGGAAGTCGCCGCAAAGACCATCCGAGAGTCCTTCGACTTCGATGAAGGTGCGCGGCTTCTCGGGGTACATCTCTTCAGCGGACGGTGCGAACAGCCAATCGACGCCGGCGGCGCTGCAGGCTGTCCAGATCGGCGTCAAAGGTTCGCGGATAGGCCGCCAGATCGCTGGGCTGGTTGAACTGTGTCGGATTGACGAAGAGCGTGACTACCGTTCGCGCGCAGCCGGCCTTCGATCGGCGGATCAATTCCAGATGGCCTTCGTGCAATGCACCCATGGTGGGGACGAGGCCGACGCTTTCGCCGCCATGGCGCGCCAGTTGGACATGAGCGCGCATCTCCTCAATAGAAGAGACGACTTGGGTGGTCATGATTCTGTATCGGGCGGGAACTTGCCGGCGCGGACTTCGTCGGCATAGTTCTCGAAGGCTTTAATCATTTGCTCGCCGACGGGGGCGTAGACTTTGGCGAAAGGCGGCGAGTAGTCGCCGAGTCCCAGGATGTCGTGCATCACGAGAACCTGTCCGTCGCAATGTGGGCCAGCGCCGATGCCGATGGTTGGGATCTCGAGCGAGGCGGTGACTTTGGCGGCGACGGCGGAGGGGATCGACTCAAGCACCAGCGAGAATGCTCCGGCTGTTTGGAGCGCGTGGGCTTGCTGCAACAGCGTCTCGGCGTCTTCGGGAGTCTTGGCCTGTTTACGGAAACCGCCGACCTGATGATAGGACTGCGGCGTGAGGCCGAGGTGTCCCATGACGGGGATGCCAATCTCAACCAGCCGGGCGACGATCTCGCAAATGGCCGGGCTGCCGCCTTCGAGCTTCACCGCAGCCGCGCCGCCTTGCTGGATGAGACGTCCCGCGTTGCGGACGGCGTCGTCCATGCCGGTGCTGTAGCTGAGAAACGGCATGTCAGCAACGACCAGCGGACGTTGAACCGCCCGAGCAACCGTGCTGGAGTGATAGGCGATGTCGTCGATGGTGACTTGTAGCGTCGTCGGGCGGCCCTGGATCACCATACCCAGCGAATCGCCGACGAGGATCACGTCGATGCCCGCCTTTTCGACCAATGCGGCCGCCGACGCATCGTACGCCGTGAGTACGGCGATCTTCTTCGCATCGCGCTTCCACGCGCGCAAGTCAGGCGCTCTTACCGGGCGCATAAAAGTAGCCACCTCAACCTCCTAGTCTACCCGCTTGCGCGGGCCTGGCCTGCCTCGGAGCGGGGATGCGGCCCTTCGGGTGGGTTGAACCTGTGGAAGTGCTCGCCGAAAACCATCAGGCCACTCCTGCAACCCCGCTCTCCCGAAGGGCCGCGCCCGGCGAAGGCCGGACACGCACCGCGCAAGCGGTACACTGGCGGATTCGACTGACATGCCTATTTCTGATTTGATTTACTGCCGTGACATCACGGTTTGCCGTGGGGAGACCCGCGCTCTGGATGGCTTGAACCTCTCGATTCCTTCCGGCGAACACGTCGCGTTGATTGGCCCCAATGGCTGCGGCAAGTCGACGTTGATTCGGACGATCTCGAGAGAGCTGCATCCGCTCTACAATCCGGCGTCGGAGCTCTCGATCCTGGGCAAGACGAATTGGAACATCTTCGAACTGCGTCCGCTGCTGGGGATCGTCTCGGACGATCTGCTGCGGCGCAGTCTGCGCCCGGCGTCGGGTCGCGAGTTGATTCTCTCGGGCTATTTCTCGACGCTCGAGCTTTGGCCGCACAACGAAGTCACGCCGGCGATGGAGAGCAAGGCGGACGAGATCATCGAGCTGCTGGAAATCGAGCACCTGGCCAAGCGCAACGTCTCGGAGATGTCTTCGGGCGAATCGCGGCGCATCTTGATGGGCCGTGCGTTGGTGCATGACCCACAGGCGCTGATCCTGGATGAGCCGACCAACAGTCTTGATATGCGCTCGGCGCATGAACTGCGCGAGGTCTTCCGCAAAGTCGCCCAGTCCGGCGTCGGCATTATCTTGGTGACGCATCACCTGCCGGACATCATTCCCGAGATTGAGCGAATCGTGCTCATGAAGAAGGGCCAAGTCTTCGGCGACGGCCCCAAGGCGGAAATCCTCAGCAACGGCTCGTTGTCGAAGCTCTTCGATATGCCGGTCGAGTTGATCGAGCGCGGCGGCTACTACCACCTGATCTAATCACCAGCCGCGGCTGCGCATGCGCTCCAAGATGATGCCGGCGTAGGTGTCCATGCGGTCGGGCCGGCGGGAGCGTGGAGCGGGAATGCAGGCCGCCAGGCGGGCTGATTCATTGCGGCTGAGCCGCTCGGCAGGCTTGTGGTAGTGATACTCGGCCGCAGCGCCCACGCCCCAAATTCCTGGGCCCCATTCGATTTCATTGAGATACAACTCCAGGATGCGGTCCTTGCCGAGTACCAGTTCGGCGATCGGCGTCAGGGCGTATTCGGGTAACTTGCGAAAAACTGAGCTGTGCGTGGTGAGGAAGAGGTTTTTCACCAACTGCTGAGTGATCGTTGAGCCCCCGCGTACTCGGCGACCGCTGCGGGCATCGTCCACCACGATCTGCATCTCCTTCCAATCGACCCCGGAGTGTTCATAGAACGCGCCGTCCTCGGCGGCGATCACGGCTCGCTGCAGGTCCCTCGGGATCTGCCCGAGGGGAATCCAACGCTGCCTCGACTCGTAGTCGCCCGCCGTGAACCAGGACTCCACTCGCCGCTGCATCTGAACCGTTGTCACCAGCGGATTGACCCAGCGATACGCGATGAGCAGCGCGCAGCAGATCAGGTACCAGCCGACGATTGCCGATACGGCAACCAGGGCGACTTGCTTCCAGCGGGTCCGCGGCCACCTAGGGGATTGCATATATTTACAACTGATTACAGTACGGTTAAGATCAGGTTAACGATATGTTTCGGCAGCAGTGGCTTTTGGCAGTCATGGCGGTCGTTTGCTTCTCCGCAGCGGCCCGCGCGGAGCCCCTTCAAGTCTGCGTCCACGATCAGATTAACCTTCCCGGGCCCGCCGAGGCATCGATGCGAGCGGAGTTGAAGTTGCTGTTTCCGCGGCTGAAGGTGGTCACGCAGAGTGATCCCTGCTCGGTGACCATCGAAGGTCAAGTTCTTATTGTTGTTAAGGATACGGACGATGGCGTACCTGCCGACGCGCTTGGCCGCGCACCCGTGATCGACGGCAAGATCATCCCAGCCTTGGAGGTTTTCAAGGGTCCGGTGGCCGAGGTCTCGGGGGCCAATGACCTCGAAACCCTGGGTCGAGCCCTGGGACGGGTCGCCGCCCACGAACTGCTGCACTACCTTCTGCAACAAAGCGGTCACAATGTGACGGGACTGCTACAAGAGCGGCTCGGCGCGACGGCTTTGCGGTCCGAGGACCGCCGAGACTACGTGTCGCTAATCGCTAGCCGCTGAACCTTCGCGTGTCTTGCGCACAGCATCCAATACGCCGTTGATGAACTTGGACGACTTTTCGCCGGAAAAGCGGCGGGCCAGTTCGATCGCTTCATCGATCACCACAGCCGGCGCCGAATCGCCTTGGTCCATTTCAAAGATGGCGATTCTCAGCACGTTGCGATCGACCAGCGCCATGCGGTCCAGTTTCCAATTGGAGGCGTGCTTCTGGATGACCTCATCGAGCGATGAGGCGCGACGGGTTACGCCGTGGAACAGCTGTTCAGCAAAACGATCTTGGCTGACGACTTTGCCGCCAATCGAGTCAGACAACGACTTGAAGTACGTCGAGATGACGGTTTCGGGCGTTTCGCCGCTCGATTCCCATTGATAGAGCAACTGAAGCGCCCGTTCACGGGAGCGATGTCGAGAGGGCATTGAAAAAACGCCTACTAGCCCTTGAGCTTCTTCATTAGAGAAGCCATCTCGATCGCCGTCATGGCGGCCGAAAATCCTTGATTCCCGCTCTTCCCGCCGGCCCGGTTGATGGCCTGTTCGACGGTGTCGCTGGTAATAACGCCAAAAATGACGGGAACGCCCGTCTCGCGGCTGGCGGCTGCAATGCCGCCAGCGGCTTCGCCGGCGACGTGATCGTAGTGAGTCGTCTCACCACGGATGACCGCGCCCAGGCAGATCACCGCATCGTAGGATCCGCTGGCAGCCATAGCCTTGGCCGCGACGGCCAGTTCCAACGCTCCGGGGACCTTGGCGACGCTGACTGCGGCCAGGTCGCCTCCAGAACGGGCGATGGCGTCCAGCGCGCCCGCCAGCAACTTCTCTGTAATGAAGCTGTTGAAGCGGCTGACGACGATTCCGAAGCGCGCCCCTTGGGCGCTCAGGGCGCCTTCAATCGATCGCGGCTGTTTCGCTTGGTCCATGGCGTCGTGAGCGGCCTGATCGCATAGGCGATGAGGCCGCTAAAACCATTCTACCCCGCAAACGGACCCAATCCCCGGCCTTCCTGCGGCCGGGAATTGACCGGTTTGTAAAGCGGACGTAATCGGCAGGTCAAATCCTTGCAAGATACTGAATTTGTCCGAACCTTTTGCCTGGCTGCCTCGTCTGTCTTAATGAGGCAAGGAAATGCACAGGCTACTCAGAGCGATGGTGATACCGGCGGCAGCGATATTGATCGCGACGCTGTTCGCTCCCTCCCATGGCGGAGAAGTAGCCGCTGCGAACGATGTTGTACGGGGGGCGCAGGTCCATACCCAAACCCCATATACCCCACTCCCATTGGACTGGTTGGAACGATCAGCAACCCTGGTCGCCCAACTGGCGCCTCCCGTCAACGCGGACTAACGACTCAACGTAGGGTCACTAAATCCGCGTCGACGCCCGTACAGCAACCAGCCGCCGGATCTTCGGGTCCGGCGGCGTCGTTGTCTAGGGTCACGAAAACTTCCCAGGCATTGCCGTCGGGGTCGTCGACCCAGACTTTGTCTTGCACGGCGTAGCAACAGGTCACGTTTTCTTCAACGCGAATGTTGATGCCTGCTTGCTCGAAGCGCTGTTTCACCGCCTCGACGGCTTCGGTTGACTTGACCTGAACGCCAAAGTGCGAGACCCCCGCCGTCCGTCGTACCCCCGCTTTGATCTGGTTGAGCGACAGGTTCACCGGCGACGACTCCACCTCGAACTTCACGTAGCCGGGCCGCACTTTCGACGGTTCTTGGCCAAAAAGCGTCGCGTAGAATCGCGACGATCTCTCGACATCCGACGATTCGAGAGCGACGTGCAGACGCGCTTCGGTTGCAAACTCTACTGCTGATTTTCCGCTCATGGTTGGTTCCTTACTCGCTGCCTAGTTGAGGCAGCAGCTCTGTTTCGTAAAACTCTCGAAAACGCTTGTGGATGTCGTCCCGCGACCGACGGAAGACGGCCAGAATCTCTTGGTCCGTGCCGGTCGCGTCGGCCGGGTCGGGGAAACCGATGTGCAGGCGATGTTTCACTTCGCCCAAAAATGCTGGACAGTCGCGCTCGGCATTGCCGCATACGGTGATGACGTACTCAATTGGATCGTCCAGGAATTGATCGACGCTCTTGGGCCGGCCGTCGAAGATGTCGACGCCGGCTTCTTCCATGACGCGAATGGCGTAGGGGTTCACCTGCGCAGCGGGCCGGGAGCCGGCGGATTCCACCTCGAGGCGCGGGTCGAAGCTGCGCAGAAAGGCCTCGGCCATTTGGCTGCGGCAAGAGTTGCCGGTACACAGCACGAGTATCTTCACCGCTTCCTCTTCGTTGGGAGAGGACAACAGGCCAGCAGGTCTTCGGCTTTGACCACGTTGCTTTCGGCGCAGCATTCTTTCATCAGGAACTCGATCAGCTCTTGCAGCGCATCGGCATTGACTCGGTAGCGCAAGAAGTTGCTCTGGCGCTCCATCGTCACCAGACCCTCGTGCTTGAGGCGTTCGAGGTGATGGGAGAGCGTCGAGGCGGGAATCTCAAGCGCGGCCTGGATGTCGCCGACGACCATGCCGTCTGGATGAGCCCGCAGTAACGCGCGAACGATCCGCAGACGGGCCTCCGCGCCGAGCGCATTGAACATGTCGGCACAACGGGCCGCGGCGTCAGATCTCTTGGCTCTCGCTTCCATATTTCGATAATTATAGAACTATCAAATAAAGGATGAGGCGTCAAGCTGCTTACAATCGGATGGTGAAGAAAGTGACGCTCATTACCGATGGCTCCTGCCTGGGTAACCCCGGCCCCGGGGGCTGGGCAGCCATCCTGCGATTCGGCCCGCAGACAAAAGAACTCTCGGGCGGCGAGCCCGAAACCACCAACAACCGCATGGAGATGACGGCGGTGATCGAAGGTCTCAAGGTGCTCAAGGAGCCCTGCGAGATCTCCATTGAGATTGACTCTGAGTACGTCAAGAACGGCGTCACTCAATGGATGGAAGGTTGGAAGAAACGCGGCTGGATGACGGCCGCCAAGAAGCCCGTAAAGAACCAAGACTTGTGGCAGAAGATCGACGCGGCCTTGGCCGGACACACCGTCCAGTGGAAGTGGGTCAAGGGCCATGCCGAGCACGCCGACAACAACCGGTGCGATGAGTTGGCACGGGAGGCGGCGAACGCGATTCGCGCCGTGCGGTTTTAGGTCACAGATGGGCCGTTCGACCATGCACAAAGTTCCAGGACGAGCAGGATCTACCGGGCCGGGAGACCTAAGTTATTGAAAAATGCGCGGTGAGGCCTGTTCGGCAGGCCAGTTGCATCACGAATGGCTGTAAGGCCAGGAGGATGCAGCCATGAACCGGGCAGGCAATGAGATCGGCGCCGGAGACGTAGAGGGGCTGTACTTGAGCGAGCTGTCTGCCGGCGACGTCTTGGTGATCGATACGCTGAACAGTACCTACTCCTTGATCTACCTTGGAGCCGCGGCCGCGCTGTTGGCGAAACACTCGCCGCGCGTCGGCGAGCCCGCGTCGGTGAACGTATTGGGATCGACCTGGGGAGGCTCGGCGCTGATGATGGGATTTCTGGGAGTCAGCATGTGCATGGAGTTTGAGCGGTCCGAAGATGGCCGCGTGGTAGTCACGAGTCCGATTCAGTCGCTGCAGCGCTTGCCCTCGAAGTGCTTGAGTAAGCGCCTCGACAAGGACTCACATGGACGCACCTAGTTGGACCGAAGTTCTCGACATGGCGCTGGTGGCGGTCGCCTTCTACGCCGCGATCGGGTGGCTGCGGACAGCCAAAGCGGGACGAGCGATTTTGGGCGCCCTGACGATGGGCGCCGTCTACTTGGCTGCATTGGAGTTGAGACTCCAACTCACGGCGTGGATTTTTCAAGGATTGCTGGCCGTTTTCGTGTTGGCGCTCGTCGTCGTTCTGCAAAACGACTTTCGGCGTCTGTTTGAGCACGCGGCGCAGTGGACTTGGCGCCATAATCGGCGCCGTTCTCCGGGCGCCGAGGTCGCCGAACTGCTCAGCCGGACGATGTTCGAGATGGCCGAGAGGCGTTGCGGCGCGTTGGTCGTTTTGCCTGGACGAGATATGGTGGGCCGTCATATCGATTGCGCCGAACCGCTGGACGGCATCGTGAGCCGTCCCCTTTTGTTGAGCCTGTTCGACCCCGGATCCGTCGGACACGACGGCGCAGTGGTGATCGAAGGCGCCCGGATTACCTCGTTTGCCGGGCACTTGCCTCTCTCGACGAACATGTTGGAGATCGACGCTCGAGGGACAAGGCATAGCGCGGCGCTCGGTCTGAGTGAGGCGACGGACGCTCTCGTCATTGCCGTCTCCGAAGAGCGAGGGGAAGTTACGGTCGCGCGCGGGGCCAAGATTACACGGTTCGAATCGGCTGACGAGTTGGAAACCGAGCTGCTTCGCTTCACCGGAGAAAGCGCGGCCGAGATCAACTGGCTGGGACGTTTTGCCGCGGGATTCCGGCAGCACTGGGCCAACGCCGCCGTGGCTCTTCTATTGTCCGTCGGTATGTGGCAGCTATTTGTCGCCGGGTCCAAGGCGGGACAGAAAATCTTGACCGTTCCCGTGCTTGTCGACAACATTGACCCGGCCTACAAGGTGGAATCCATCGAGCCCAAGGAAGTAAGGGTGGAGCTGTCGGGCCTACAGCGCGATCTCTATTTGATCGACCTTGCCGATCTGGAAGTGCGCGTCGACGCGACGGACGTGGCCGAAGGGTGGAGGACGTTTGAGCTCACGGAGAAGAACGTCCAACGCGACCCAAGGCTGACGGTGCGCGGATTGTCGCCAAACGTGGTGCGGCTCACGGTGAGCCCGGTGGAAGCGGAGGCCGTCGAAACGCTTCCGCCGCTGAGCAGTCCCTAGACCGCCTGCGCACTCCCCAACATCCGACGGGGCGCTTCCCTATACTCTTAGACCGAGATGGCAAAGAAGAAATCTTCAGGCGCGGCGGGCAAGCTGCTGTGGGTGCTGGCGCTGCTGCTGATGCTGGTCGCCGCCGTTTATCAGCGGGCGACGGGACCGACGTATCCCAAGCGGGGTACGTTCAGCGCCGGCGGGGCGGAACACTCTTACCGGCTGATCCGCAGCGACTTGTCGAACAAGACGAACCCGGCGGCGCGGGCGGTGATTCCCGACCCGGGCGACGGCGCGGCAGGCACGCTGTTTTGGAAGCGCTATCGGACCGCCGACGAGTTCGCTGCGGTCCCGATGAGCAGTGAAGTCGACGAAGACGGCGAGAACATTTTGGTCGGCCTAGTTCCGGCGCAACCTGCCGCGGGAAAGATCGAATACTACATCGAACTGTTCACGCCCGAGGGAACGACGATTGAGATTCCCGCCGACGAGCACGTCGTGATGCGCTTTAAAGACGATGTGCCGCTGACGATTCTCGTGCCGCACATCTTCATGATGTTCTTCTCGGTGCTGATCGGCATCCGCGCCGGGCTGGGCGCGTTGTTCGCTCCGCAAGGCATACGCAAGATGGCGTGGACGGCGTTGATCGGCGTGACGCTGGGCGGCATGGTGCTGGGGCCGATCGTCCAGAAATACGCGTTTGGGGAGTACTGGACGGGCTTCCCCAACGGCGGCGACTGGACGGACAACAAGGTACTCGTGCTTTGGCTGTCTTGGGTGGTGGCCTGCGCGGTGATCGGCTTGAAGCCGAAGAAGAAAGAAGGCATCAGCCGGGCGGTCGTGCTGCTCGCGTCGATCGTGATGAGCGCGGCCTACATCATTCCGCACTCGATGGGCGGCTCGGAGCTGGACTATTCGCAGGTCGACGCGGGGGTCGATCCGTCGAAGGCGATTGAGACGGGCAGGCAATAACGCGAGGGTTTCCGCCTCGTCATTCCTGCTCGCAGAGAGCCTGCATCGCCGCGATTGCGCCGCCCGCTTGGTGGGGAACGCCGGCGAGTTGCAAACCCATTTCGACGCCACAGAGCGTGCCCATCAACATCAGGTCGTTGAAGTGACCCAGGTGTCCGATGCGGAAGACTTTGCCCTTCAGCCTTCCTAGTCCGGTGCCGAGCGACATATCGAAGCGCTCAAGAATCAAACCGCGAAGCTTATCCGCGTCGTGCCCCTCGGGCATCATCACTGCAGTCAGTGAGTTAGAGTACTCCGACTCCACAGCGGCGAGGTTCTCTAGTCCCCAACCGGTGACTGCGGCGCGGGTCGCTCGGGCGAACCGCGCGTGGCGGGCGAAGACGGCGTCCAGCCCCTCTTCGAGCAGCATGGTCAGCGCCTCGTCCAGGGCGTACAGCAGGTTCGTGGCGGGCGTATAAGGGAAGAAGCCTTTCTTATTCGCCTCGAGGATCGGCTGCCAATCCCAGTAAGAACGTTGCAGCTTGGCGGATGCCGACGCCTTGAGCGCTTTCTCGCTAACGGCGTTGAAACCAAGACCGGGGGGAAGCATGAGACCTTTCTGGGATCCGCCGACGGTAACGTCAACGCCCCACTTCCCGTGGCGGTAGTCGATCGAACCGAGCGAGGAAATCGTATCGACGAGCAAGAGCGCCGGGTGTCCGGTCGCGTCGAGCGCTTGGCGTATGCCGGCGACGTCGCTTACGACGCCGGTGGAAGTCTCGTTGTGGACGACAGCCACCGCACGAATCTTCTTCTCCTTGTCCGCTGAGAGATGTTCGGCGATCTTCGCACAGTCGGCGCCGTGCCGCCAGTCTCCCTCGATCCATTCGACCTGCAGTCCGAGTCGCTCCGCGACGCCGCGCCATAGATGAGAGAATTGTCCAGTCTCGGACATCAGCACGGTGTCGCCCGCGGATAAGGTGTTCACCAACGCGGCTTCCCAGGCGCCGGTCCCCGAAGACGGAAAGATCACTACTGGCCCGCTCGTCTGGAACACCTGCGGGAGGCGACCGAGGATCGACTGGGTGAGCGCGGCGAATTCGGGGCCGCGATGGTCAATCGTCGGTCGATGCATGGCGCCGAGCACCCTGTCCGGAACGTTGGTGGGGCCCGGAATTTGAAGAAAATGACGACCTTCGTGAACAGTAGAAACAGCCATGGTGAACTGGGAGTCTATCATGCCGGAGGCAGCGAGAAAATCTCTGCTGCGGGGGTCGCCGTTGGTATGCTCCAACAATGAACTGGGCGCAGCTGCACCTTGCTCTTGTCCACGTTCCGGTCGTCGGCGCGTTTTTTAGCTTGGTGATTTTCGCCTTGGCGTTGATCTACCGCTCGGACTTGCTGCTTCGCGTGGGCTGCGGCTTCACCGTGTTCTGCGCATTGGCTGCCGCGTCGAGCTACTTCACTGGCGGCGAGGCGTTCGAGGCAATGAAAGACCAGCTCGACGCGGACGTCGTCGAACAACATGCTCTCGTGGCGCGCGGAGCATTTTTGCTCTACACGCTGGGCGGCGTCGGTGCACTGGTCGCCTTGTTGCAAGAGTTGCAAGAAGAGCCCGCGGGGCCGGCATTGCGTTGGGGGCTGCTGGCGGTGAACCTGGTCGTATTCGGGGTGCTGCTTTGGGCGGCACACTTGGGCGGTCTGATTCGACACCCGGAGATCGCGCCGCCGGTCGAATCTATCGCTACGCTATTTCTTTAGCCCTCGCATGTTCTCGCCGAAGCTCATCGCCGCGGTTGCGGTCTTACTGTCGCTGCCTTTCAGCTTGAAGGCGCACAGCTTCACGGTGACCGAAGTCGCCGTCATCTTTCGCGGCGACGGCGGATACCAGGTCGATATGAGCGTCGATGCCGACGCCTTGGCGCTGGGGTTGCCGCCGGATACGCCGTCACAGGAAGTGGTCGAAGCGATGGAGCAGCTGTCGCCGCAGGAGTTCGAAGCGGCGGTCGAGCAGGCCAAAGCCTACGTGGCGCAGTATGTGCGCATACGCTTTGACGGCGCCAAGCAGTCGCCCCCGGTCGAGTTCCCGCAATACGGCACCGCCGCGGCGATGGACGCGCAAACGCCGACGGTGCTGGGAACGCTAGCCAGGATGGAGGGGCGCATCCCGGACGGCGCGCGCGAGTTCACCTTTGGGGCGTCCCAGGTCTTCAAGGCGGTCAAGCTGACCGTCTTCGATCCGTCAAGCCCAAAGCCGGCGACCTTTACTCTCGGGCCAGGCGAAGAGAGTCCGCCGCACATTATCGGCGGAGGGCAGCAGACGCAGACGACGGGCAGCGTGCTGTGGCGCTACACGCTTCTCGGCTTCGAACACATCTTGCCGTTGGGTCTGGACCACATCTTGTTCGTGTTAGGACTGTTTCTGCTGAGCGTGCATTGGCGTCCGCTGTTATGGCAGGTGACGGCGTTTACCGTCGCGCATTCGGTGACGCTGGCGCTGTCGATGTATGGCGTGGTGTCGTTGCCGTCGCGATTGGTTGAGACGCTGATCGCCGCATCGATCGCCTATGTTGCCATCGAGAACATGTTCACCTCGAAGCTGCATGCCTGGCGGCCGGCGGTGGTCTTCTGTTTCGGCTTGCTGCATGGGCTGGGTTTCGCCAGCGTGTTGCGCGAGTTAGGGCTGCCGCGCGAACAGTTCGTGCCGGCGCTGATCTCGTTTAACGTGGGCGTGGAGCTGGGCCAGTTGACGGTGGTCTCGTCGGCCTTCTTGGTGGTGGGTCGGCTCCGGGAGAGGCCATATTACCGCAAACTGGTCGTCATTCCCTGCTCGGCGGCGATTGCCGTAACGGGCGTGTATTGGGCGATTACCCGCTGGCTTTTCTGATGAGCACGCTTCGCATCGCCCTCGCTAATCTGCGCTACCCGGCGTCGCCTGACGAGTCGGTGGCGCTGGCCAAAGATGCGATAGCCCGAGGGGGCGTCGAAGGCGTCGCGGTTGTTTGCTTCCCGGAATGCTACGTCCCGGGTTATCGCGGGCTAGGCAAGGAGCCGCCGCCGCCCGACCCCGCATTCCTCGAACAAGCTTGGGCAATGATCGCCGAGGCAGCCGCCGAGGCGAACGCGGCAGTTGTTCTTGGTACAGAGCGTATCGTCGATGGCGGGCTACGCATTACGGCGCTGGTCGTCAATCGCGACGGAACGATTGCCGGCTTCCAAGACAAGGTGCAACTGGATCCGTCAGAAGACGACCTCTACTCGGCCGGGTCTGAGAGGCGCGTCTTCCAATCAGGCGAGCTGACCTTCGGCATCTCGATTTGCCATGAAGGCTGGCGCTATCCGGAGACCGTCCGTTGGGCCGCGCGGCGCGGGGCGCAACTCGTCTTCCATCCGCACTACCATCCGCAGGAACCAGGCGGGCATGTACCGAAGAGCTTTGGCGAGCTGGCGAATACGTTCCATGAGAATGCGGTGCGCTGCCGTGCCGCCGAGAACACCAGTTACTTCGCGTCGGTGAACTACGCGTGTCCGGATTCGCCGACGACTTCCGCGGTAGCGGCGCCAGACGGCACGCTTGTCTGCTTTCAGCCCTACGGCGAAGAAGGGTTGCTCATCGCCGACCTCGATCTCGCCGCGGCTACGGGCCTGCTAGCGTCTCGTTACAAGCCGGCCTAGGACGGAACGGCGCCCTTCATTAGCCAGTCCGAGGCCTGCGGCCCCAGTTCTTCAACGGCGCGCTTTTCGTAGGCCGCATTCTCTTCGGGCGTCAGCGTCTCGGTCCAGCGTCCGTTGACTCCCTTGTGGATGAAGTTCTGCGCGCCGCCGTCCCAGAAGGCGCCGCCGAGCGGAACGCTCTTGGTCGCGTTGGCCTTCATGTAGTCGAAGCTGCAATGGGTGACGATGTCATTCCACTTCGATTCGTCGATGGGGATATCGAGGAAAGCGGCGATGCGGCGAATCTCTCCGGGCATGTCGCGTTTCAGGTCGTTGAAGTGCAGCAGTGTTACGTTCGGCAGATTGCGGATCTGCCACCAGGTGCGGATGTTTTCCCAGAAAGGCCAGAAGGGATGGCCGTCTTTCTCGAACCACTCGTTGAAGTACTGATGGACCGAATCGGGTGGCCTTTCGATCGGCGGGCCGACGCGGCCGGGAGTGTTGTTGAGCGCGTCGTACCACAACTCGTTGGCCGTCGAGTGGTGGTTGTACATGCTCCAGACGACGTCGCGTCCATCGCGGCCGATGTAGATGTACTTGGCCTTGGGCGAGAAGGTGAGAGCGTCGACGGGCAGATGAGTCTTGATGAAGCGGCGGTGCTGCTGCGCTTCAACTTCAGGCAGCTTGACCTCTTTGGGCGGTACGCGCAGGTCCAGCCAAGGCGACATCTCAGCGACTTCGAGGCCTTCTTGGCCGTTGAAGATCAGCTGCGAGACGATTTGCTGCACCCAAGTCGTGCCGGACTTGGCGTAAGTGCCGATGACGATGTCGTCGTCGCGGAACTCGAAGTCGTTCCAGATGGTCGAGTCGAAGTGATGATTGTGCAACTCCCGCGTCTTGCGGGGCCATTGGATGTCGGACATAGAGGGGCGCTCCCGCCCTGCATTTTAATGTACATGGCGGGAGCGCGGGGCTATTCGCCGCCGCCCGGAGCGCGGTACTTGGCTTTGGCCATTTTCGCGATGGATTTGTCCATCTCATCGCCGGTGAGCAGCGGCGTTGTGCGGAGGCTGACGGCGCCGCTGGACGTGGCCACCATCGAGAACGCTGCGGCAGCGGAATTGTCAGGGAAGTCGGCAATGCCGACGACATCGGAATCGCCAAAGCTGTAGTAGAAGGCGTCGACCTTGCCGCCTAGAGACTTGGCGGCTGCCTTCACGTCCCGCAGTCGTTTCGCGGCGCCGTCGGCTGCGAGGCCGAGTAGGCCTTCGTCGGAATAAGTTGCTTCGATTAGGTACTTGGGCATGTGATGCTCCTCAGGTTGCTAGCTTACACGGCTTGCGCGGGCCATGGAGTACAGGGCTCCGCCGCGCCAGCGGCGGTCTACTTGGAATTTAGTAGACAATCTACAGTAGATCAACTACATTACGACCTATGTCGGAAGGTCAAACTCGCCTCGTCCAGGGAACGCTGGACATGCTCATCTTGCGCACGCTTGTTTTCGGGCCGGCGCATGGGCACGCCATCGCCAAACACATTCAACGGACGTCCGACGACGCGCTGCAGGTCGAGACCGGCTCGCTCTATCCCGCACTGCGGCGTTTGGAGAAGGAAGCGCTGATCGAGGCGCGCTGGGAGAAGAGCAAAGAGCGCAATCGCGACTTGCGTTTCTACCGGCTGACAGCCAAGGGCCGTAAGCATCTAGCCGCGGAAGAGTCCAAGTGGAAGCAGCTGTTCGCCGGCGTGGCCCGCGTGATGTGGCCGGTCGAGGAGAACTAACGTGCGCGGCGATAAGGATCTCGACAAGGAGCTCGCGGCGCACGTCGACCTCGATGCCGAAGAACGTCGCGAACGCGGCGAACAAGCCGACGCAGCGCGACAAGCCGCCAAGCGCGAGCTAGGCAACACGACGCAGCTCAAAGAGACGGTCTACGAGATGCACCCGTTAGCCCACGCCGAACGTTGGTGGAAGGATCTGCGCTATGCCGCCCGCTCGCTGCGGCGCAATCCCGGCTTCGCCACGGTCGCCATATTGCTGTTGGCGCTGGGCATCGGTTCGGCGACGGCGATATTTACCATCGCCGACCGGGCGCTATTGCGTGCGTTGCCGGTGGAGAACCCCGGTGAGTTGCGCCTGCTGAACTGGCACGGCGCGTTCATCGGCGGCGCCACCAGAGGCTGGCAAGAGTCGTTCTCCTATCCCGCTTTCCTCGAGTTGAGCGATGCGCACCCGGACGCGCTGACCGGCATAGCGGCTCGGTATCAGGAGAACGTTGCCTTGGACGCAGGTCCAGGAGCAGGGCGCGCGCAAGTTGAGATTGTCAGCGGTAATTACTTCCAGGTCTTGGGGATCGATGCGGCGCTGGGCCGTACCCTGCTGCCCGAAGACGACGAGGAGCGCGACGGCGAACCCTGGATCGTGTTGAGTTACGACTACTGGCGCGACCGGCTGGGCGCCGATCCGAATGCCGTCGGCCGCATCGTCCGGCTCAACGGATTTCCCATGACGGTTACCGGCGTGGCGCAGCCGGGCTTCCACGGCTTCGATAAGCTGCGTCCGTCCGACGTCTTTGTGACGCTGCAGATGAACGGCGTCGTCTCGCCCACGTACGATCTGCGTGACCGACGCAACGCCATTTGGCTCAACGTGTTCGCCAGATTGGCGCCAGGCGTGAACGCTAAGCAAGCCGCGGCGAGTCTTCAGACGGCCTATAGGGGCGTCTTGCGCCGAGACTTGGAGGCGCACCCACGGGATGCGGAAAGGGCGTCGAAGTACGTCCGCAATACGTTGGAGTTCACCGCCGCTTCCCAAGGCTTGGCAGTCAACCGTGAGAGCGTTGCCACACCGCTAGAAATCCTGGCCGCGATGGTTGGACTGTTGCTGCTGATCACCTGCGTGAATGTCGCCAACCTGATGATGGTCCGCGCGGCGAAACGCGAAAAGGAAATTGCTCTGCGGTCTTCGCTCGGCGCCTCACGCCAAGCGGTGCTGCGGATGGTCTTGCTGGAGGCTCTGGTCTTGGCGACCGCCGGAGGACTGCTGGGGTTGGTCGTGGCCAGAATCGGGGCCGAGACCCTGGTGAGAATGATGCCGGCCGATGTGTTGGGCATGCGCTTCGACGGCGCGATCGACTGGCGGGTAGCGGCGTTTGCGGCGGGGCTAGCTCTGCTGACCGCGCTGGTCTTTGGCCTGGTCCCCGCGCTGCAGGCAACGCGCGGCGGCGCCGCGACGGCATTGAAAGATCAAGCCGCATCGGTCTCGCTAGGACGTGCGCAAACCAGGACGCGACAGGCGTTGATCGTGGCGCAGGTCGCTCTATCGCTCCTATTGCTGGCGGTTGCGGGCCTGTTCGGACGCAGCCTGAGCGCAATCTTCAGCGCCGACTCCGGCTTTGCAACCGAAAGCCTGGCCACGTTTTCGATCAATCCTTTCGAACAGCGTTACGAGGCCGAGCGCACGCGTAAACTGGCGCTGGAACTGCAGCGACGTTTAGAAATGCTGCCAGGGGTCGAGGCGGTCTCCGCCGCGTCGTCCAACATCCTCGTCGGCGGCGGAGGGGAGAACACCATCGCCGCCCAGGGCTACGAAGCCAAGCCGGGAGAAAATATGCAGGCCGGGGCGAACGATGTTCTGCCTAAGTTTTTCGAGACGCTCGGCGTACCACTGCTGGCCGGACGCGAATTCACCCAAGCCGACGCACTCGGCGCGCCGCGGGTGGTGATGGTGAACAAGACCTTTGCCGACCGCTTCTTCGGTTCGCCGAGCGAGGCAATCGGACGCCGCGTCGGCTTCGCGTTGTCCACCGAATTTCCGTTCGAGGTGGTTGGGGTCACGGCCGATCACAAAGCGTGGAGCATCCGCGAAGACGCTATGCCGCGCACTTATTGGCCGCTGCTGCAACGCGAGAACCCTGATCACCTGGCCTTCTATTTGCGCACGCGCGGTAACCCCGAAGCCTTGTTGGCGGGCGCGGTGGGCGCGGTTCGCGACGTCGATCCGGAGCTGGGCGTGTTCATGGCCAAGACGCTCGAACGGCAGGTGGAGGAGACGCACTTCATCGAGCGCATGTTCGCGCAACTCTCGGCAACCTTCGCGGTGCTGGCCACGCTGATTGCCGCCATCGGCCTCTACGGCATTGCCGCGTTCTCGGTCGCGCGGCGCACGCGCGAGATTGGCGTGCGCATCGCCCTGGGCGCCCAGCGCAGCGGCGTGTTCCGCATGGTCTTGCGGGAGGCGTTATTGTTGGCGGCAATTGGAGCGGCGATTGGACTGCCGCTGGCGCTCGGCGTCGGCACACTGATTGAGTCGCAGTTATACGGCGTCCCAGCGATCGACCTCACGGTCACCGTCGCGGCGACGGCAGTTCTACTCGCCGCATCAGCCCTGGCCGGCTATCTGCCCGCGCGCCGGGCGATGCGAATCTCACCGGTCCAAGCGCTGCGCCACGACTAGCGGCTACTCGGCGCGCAACGCCTCAAGCGGATCGACCGAGCTTGCCTTGCGCGCCGGAACAGCGCTGGCCGCCAGGCAGACCAGCAGGAGTACGCCGGCCGCGGTGGCGATCGTCACCCCGTCCATCGGCGAGACGCCATAGAGTTGGCTCTCGATCAGCCGCCCCAGCATCCAAGAGATCGGTAAGGCGATGGCCAGGCCGATCAAGGCCAGCAGAGCCGCCTCGCGGACGATGAGCCCTCCGGCGGCAACGCGCGGCGCTCCGAGCGCGAGGCGGATGCCGATCTCTTTCATGCGCCTCGCGGCGGAGAACGACAGCACGCCGTACAGCCCGATCATCGCCAGGATCGTGGCCACAGCCGCGAACAGCCACGCGAAGGATGAGAGCAGTCGTTCGCTCGCCAGCATCCGATCGAGTTGATTGTCCATCGTGTGCGGTTCGAGCAGCGCGAGACTCGGATCGATCTTCCGCACGGCGTCGCGGATCGAGGCGACGGCGGCCGTCGAGGCGCTGCGCGTGCGCACGTAAAACGCGCCTTGTTCGACGCCTCGCTGCCACAGAGGAAAGTAAATCTGAGGCTCGGGCTCGCGCAGATTGTGGTCTTGGAAGTCGGCGACGACGCCAACGATTTCCATGTTGGTTGCCGTATCAGGCGCGGCGCCGATGCCGGTCATGGCGCCCAGCGGACTCTCGCCGTTGAGGTAGCGCTTCCCAAACTCTTCGTTGACGATAGCGACGCGCATGGCCCCCCGCGAGTCTTCATTCGCGTCGCGCTCGTCGAAAGCGCGACCCGAGAGCAATGGAATGCCGAGCGTTTCGAAGAAGTCGGGGCTTACCGCGTTCATGATGGAGTTCTCATCGGTCGCGAAGCGATGATCGGTCTGAATCGTAACTGGGTTGCCCCATCCGCCGAGGTTGAGCAGCGGGAAGCGTCCAACGGCCGCCCTCTCAACATCCGGCAAAGCCTCCACCGCCGCCAAGACGCGTTTCATGAGCGGTTTTCCTTCTGCGAGTGGATAACCGGCGGCAATCGGCGCCAGTTTGAACGTGAGCAGGTTGCTTGTGGAATAGCCGGGGCCTTGATCGCGCAGCTTCGTTAGGGTTTGGGCGAATAGCCCTGCGCCGACCAACAAGACCAAGGCGAAGGCGAACTGCCCGACGACCAACGCCTTCCGCAACCCGAAGCCGCCTGCCAGGCCCGCGGTTTGCTGCCTCATGGCCGTTATGGGATTTACCGAGGCGGCCCATAGCGCGGGCGCGATCCCGGCGATCAGTGTCGCAACGGCCGTTATGGCCGCAGCGAGCAGCAGAACGCGTAGGTCAAGATCGGCGCTCAACGCCAGGCCTCCGTCCGTTCGCGTCGGCAACACCGCTAGCACCCACCGGCTCACCAGCGGCGCCAACAGCAGACCGGCCGTGCAACCTATGGCTGCCAGCAAACTGCTTTCGATGATTTGATCCGACATCACGCGCAAACGCGATGCGCCCAGCGCCGAGCGCAGCGCCGTCACCCGCGCACGTGCGAGGACTCGGGCGAGCGAGAGGTTGGCGACATTCAAACAGGTCAGCAGCAAGACCATCGCCGTCGCCGCGAGCAGGATCAGCACCGGCTGTTCGACGAATTGGCTAACGAGCGTCTCGCCGCGCGATCCGGGCAGTAGGGTGAGGTCGGAGGCCAGGAACTCCTGCAACTGCTGCTCGGTGACCTGCGGCCAGCCTTCCCGCTCGGTGTCGGCTTGCAAGTAGCTCTGGAACCAAGGTTGTAGTTGCGCCTGCGCTTGTGCGGCGTCGATCCCCGGCTTGAGGCGTCCGAAGACGTGCAGGAAGCGCGTCCGTCTTTCGTTCAACCCGTCCCAGGTGGGCGTCACGCGAGTCTTCATCATGATCGTCGCCCAGATGTCGGGAGGCAGGCTCCAATCGATGCCCCGAAAGCGTTGTTCGGCGACCCCGATCACCGTCATCGGATAGTTGTTCATCAGGACGGTCTGACCGATGACGCCCGGACTTCCGCCGAAGCGACGCTGCCAGTACTCGTAGGAGAGGACAAGGACGGGATGTCCGTCCCTTTCGCGGTCGTCTTCGTCGCTCAACAGTCTTCCCAGCACGGGGCGCACGCCCAGCGTCGGGAAGTAGGAACCGCTGACGACTTCGGCGGTAACGGGCTCGGACTGCTGACCCGCGGTGAGTTGCACGTCGAAGGCCCCGCTGGCGAACACATCGTCAAAGACTTCGTTCTCTTCCCGGAGATCCTTGTAAAGCAGATAGGGCGCCATCGTCCCGTAGCCGACGCTGCCCATGCCGCGTTCTTGGAACGGGCCGTCCCATTTGATTTGCACCAGACGTTCGGGCTGCTCCACCGGCAGAGGGCGCAGCAGCGCTTGATCCGCCAGCGAAAAGATTGCCGTATTGAAGCCGATGCCCAGGGCTAGCGATACGATTACGACGGCGGTGGCGATGGGCGAATTCTTGAGGCTTCGCGCGGCGTAGCGAACGTCGCGGAAAACGCTGGCCAAGAGGTTCCAGTTGTTGGATTCGTAGAACGTCTCACGCGCGGCGGTCACGTTGCCGAACTTTTTCCTTGCAGCGAGCAGGGCCTCGTCGGGCGACAGGCCTTCGTCAACCAAGTGGTCGGCTTCGATCTGGATGTGCGCTTCAATCTCTTGGGCGAAATCGTCATTGCTGCGTTTCTGCGACATGGTTTAGCCCTCCGCGGTTTCCGGCCCCAAGACGCGGGACATCGCCTCGACGAGCCGCCGCCATTGGCGAGTCTCGTGGGTGAGATGTGCCTGACCGCTCTTGGTCAACTCATAGAAGCGCGCCTTGCGGTTGTTTTCGCTGACGCCCCAGGCCGCCTCGATCCAGCCCTTGGCTTCGAGCCGCTGCAGGGCGGGGTAGAGCGAGCCGTGGTCGACCAGCAGCACGTCGTCCGATGTCTGCTGGATGGCTCGGGCGATGCCCTGCCCGTGCTGTTTGCCGAGAATCAGGGTTCGCAAGATCAGCAGATCGAGCGTGCCTTGCAGCAAAGCGATACGGTCATCGGGACTTGCTTGGGTTGGCATTCGACCCGAGTATGCTTTGCCTTGGGTCGAATGTCAACCCAAGAGATTTTCGTACACCGAATACCGCTCCCGTGCGTCTTCATCTGTGACGTCATGCAGCGACATCTCGTGAGGGCTGGCCTCGTTTTCTTGGTAGGAGCGGCAGTACTCCTGGCGGCGACCGACTTCTGGGAGAAGAAGGCGCCCGAAGATTGGACCAGCGAAGAAGTCGAGACGATTCTGACTGACTCCCCCTGGGCGCAGGCTGCGTCGATTTCGTTCGTCGGCGATAAGAGCCAGCCGATCGGCGGGCGGTCTGGTCGCGGCGGCGGAATCGGCTTTCCAGGCAGCCGGTTTCCCGGTTCCGGGTCCACGACCCGAAGCGGCCAGCCGGACGGCGGCTGGGGCGGCCACTTCTCAGCGGTCGGCACGGAGTCCCGCGGGTTCAACGAAGGCGACGTCGTTGTGCGCTGGAGCAGCGCCCTACCTATTCGCCAAGCCCTCGAACGCAGCGGCACGGCCGACAGCGCTCCGCGGCCCGAGATGCTCAAGGATTACTATGTCGTTTCGCTCTCGCGCATCCCGGCGGGGATGACTCGCTTGGCGGACGAACCTGAGAAGTTGCGTACGGCGGCGCACCTCACGCCGAAAGACCACGCATCGATGCGCGCCGAACGGATAGAGATTCGTCCGCAGCCAGGGACGCCTGGCGTCGATCTCTACTTCCCGCGCAAGACCGAGCTCAGCGCCGACGATCGCCAGATCGTCTTCGAACTCACGGCCGAAGACTACGAACTCAAGGCCAAGTTCAAACCGCGCGACATGGTCTACCACGGCAAAGCGGAGTTCTAAACGTCGCGCAGCCGCCCGCGCTACAATTTGCGCCAGATGCTTCGACGTACTTTTCTGGGCTCCCTGGCAGCCCCGGCTCTGGCCTTCGCCGCTAACGAACAACTCAAAATCACGGACGTGCAGATCTTGCGGGTGCGCGGCGCCTACGAGGGCACGGTCGGCATCCACGGCCAGCGCCAGGTTCAGCCGCTCAACATCTATCCCGAGTATCGGCCTCCGCGTTACGTCGAACCCGCCGAAGGCCGTCAAGGCACGATTCGCAAGACGGCCAACTACCTGATCATCAAGACCGACAAGGGTCTCGACGGCATCTACGGACCGGTCGACAGCGAAGCCTGCGTCGTCGTGATGCGTCAACTCAAGCCGTTCATCCTGGGCATGGACGGACTCGCGGTGGAGACCGTGTGGGACAAAATGTTCCGCTCCAACCGCCACTCGCGCGCCAGCCACTACCTCATGGCCATCAGTGCCGTCGACAACGCTCTCTGGGATCTGCGCGGACGCTACTTCAAGTCGCCGGTCTATCGCCTGCTCGGCGGACCGACGCGCGAGAAGGCGACCGTGTACGGCAGTACGCTGGGCTATTCAGTCGATCCCGAGGCCGCTGCCGAACAAGCCGCTAAGTTCAAGGCCCAAGGCTTTATGCACCAGAAATGGTTCTTGGCCTACGGCCCCGGCGACGGCAATCAAGGCTTGGAGTTGAACATCGCGCTCGTCAAGAGCTTGCGTGAGGCCGTAGGCCCGGAAGTCGACATCATGTTCGACGCATTCCAGGGCTGGGATATCAACTACGCGGTGAACTGGTGCCGAGCGGTCGAGCAGTATCGTCCGCGCTGGATTGAGGAAGCCTTCGCGGTCGACAAGATGGAGAGCTTCGTCGCCCTAGCGCGCGAGACGACGATTCCCGTTGCGACCGGCGAGCACTTCTACGGCCGCTGGGAAGTGATGCGCTTCCTCCAAGCTGGGGCCATCAGCGTGGTGCAGGCCGATCCGGAGTGGTGCGGCGGCACGAGCGAACTGGTCAAGATTTGCGGCATCGCCTCGGCCTACGACGCACACGTCATTCCCCACGGACACAATATTCACGCCTCGCTGCACGTCGTCTCGAGCCAGTCGCCGATGACCTGCCCACTAGTCGAAGTGCTCATCAACAAGATGGCCGACTACTACTACTTCGACAAGCACGCGCCTGCGGTCGTCAACGGCCAGTTGGAGTCTGTCCGACCGCCCCGGCTTCGGCATGGAACTCGACGACGCGAAGATCGACTCCCGCGAGTTGATGGACTGGGCTTAGACGGCCTTCCTTCAACAACAACTAGAAAGCCGCAGGCGCACCGCGCCCGCGGCTCCTCATCTGCTGGGCCCTTTCCAAAGCGACCGCGACGACCGGCCCCACTGGGGTCGACTTGCCGTAAACCGTCAAGACCACTTGATTGTTCCCCGCCTGTGCCGTCGCCGGAATGCGAATCGCCGCCTGATACAGCCCAGCCGTACCCGGCGTAACGCCAACGTAGAAGATGTCCTCGGCGGCCAACGGAACGCCGCCGAAAGTGATGGACGGAGCCGCCTCTACGACTACCGACGCGGCGCCGCCCGCCAGAACTCCCGTACCGAGGTGCGCCGTCGTGTCGCCCCATCCCGTTCCGTACATCAGGATGATGTCGCCCGGCTTAGCCGGACGCGAGGGGCCAAACTGATCGTTGAACAAACCGGCGGGCGCAACGGCGGCGGCGGTTTGGGTTTCCGTCGCATTGAACCGCGCGGCAATGTAGCCGTTGCTGGCGACCGGATTGAAAATGAAGAAGGCTGGAGTCGCTGCCTCGACGGTCGCCGGTTCGGCGGCGCTGGTCAGTTCCCTGGGGAGCGGGGATCCGAAGCGCGCGGGCTCGCTGGCGAGCGCTGCTGCCGTCCCGCAGTTGGAGACGACCGTGAAGCTAGCCGGTCCGAGGACCTTCGCCGCCGTAACTTGGGCGTTGATTTGGGTCGGCGTCATGGCGAAGATCGGCAATGCCTCGCCGTTCATCATCAGACACGTGCCGCCGAGGACCGTATCGAGTTTGCCTTCGCCGTCGAGGTTGGGAAATAGGATGGACTCGGTGGAGAAGTCCTGACCGAAAACGCTGATGATCGACAAAGGCGAGACGGTGTTGATGGTCGGCAACAGGTTGGCCATGACAACGCCGCCGCTGCTGATGACCGGCGTGACGCCGGAGACGGAATTGTCCTTGAGCTTTGCGAGGAAGAAATCGTCTCCGCCGACGCTCGTTAGCTTCGTCGAGCCAGGGCCCGGGTCGAAGTCGACCGTGCCGTCAAAGGATCCTGTCGCGAACATATGGCCTGTACCGTCGAGCGCCAGACCGCCCAACGACCCGTCAGCCGAGCCGCCGATTCGAACGGTCCAGGCGAATGCGCCGTTACTGTCGAGCTTGGAAACGTAGCCGTCCCCCGAGCCCGGGCCGGTGCGGTTGAAGACCGCGGGGCCAGGATCGAAATCGACCGTGCCGGCAAACAGACCGCTTGTGTAAACGCTGCCGCTAGAATCCGCGGCCATGCCCGCCGCCGCGATTTCAGCGCCCGGGCCGCCGACCGTGCGGGCCCAGACGAAATTCCCGTTGGTATCCAGTTTCCAAACGAAAGAGTCTGACTGTCCTTTGGCTGTTACGTTGAAGACTCCGGGGCCGGGGTCGAAATCGACCGTGGCTCCGAATCCGCCCGCCGTATAGACGTTGGCGTTGGCATCCAAGCCGATTCCCAAGGCGCCGTCTTGGCCCGTGCCGCCGAGTTGGCGCGCCCACAGCAACGTGCCGCCAGGCGCGAACTTGGAGACGAAGGCATCCACTTGGCCCGCGGAGACGAAGTTCAAGACCCCGGGGCCAGGGTCGAAGTCCGCTGTGCCCAGGAAGAAACCCGTGGCATAGACATTGCCGGCGAAATCCACCGCGATGTCCGTCCCGACGTCGAAGACGTCATCGGGGACGTCTACAGCACCGCCCATGCGCTTGGCCCAGGCGAAGCCGCCGTTGCTGTCGAGCTTGGCGACGAAGATGTCTGAGACGCCCGCGGCCGTCATATTGAAGGCGCCTGGGCCGGGATCGAAGTCGCTGACGCCGGTGAAGACTCCGGTCGTAACGACGTTGCCGCCGGCGTCGACAGCGATGCTAATTCCCGCCTCGTCGTCGGCGCCCCCGCCGAACTGTTTGGCCCAGATCGGGTTGCCGTTGTTGCTGAACTTGGCGATGAAGATATCGGCATTGCCTTTCGAGATGACGTTGAGCGTGCCGGGGCCGGGGTCAAAGTCGGCGGTCTCGTTGAAGTAGCCGGTGACGTAGATGGCGCCGCCGCTATCCACGGCAATGCCGAGGCCGCTGGCCTCGCCTGGCCCTCCCAGCCGCTTGGCCCAAACCAGAGCGCCGGAACCGTCGTACTTAGCGATGAAGGCATCGGCGCTGCCATTCGGCGCGGAGAGGTTCGTGCGCGACGGGCCCCGGATCGAAGTCCACCGTGCCTTCAAAAGATCCGGTCGTGTAAACGTTGCCGCTGCTGTCGGTTGCAACGCCTACGGCGTAATCGTCGCCGCCGCTGCCGGTGCGATGGGCCCACACCAAATCTTGCGCCGTCGCCGGCATCGCTTGGAAGAAGAAACTGGCGAGAGCCAAAAAGCTGATATGGAACGCGGGCTTTCGAATTCGGATCACGCTACACCTCGAATGATGGAAATAATGATGGGAATAAAGCGTCGGTTGCCAATGGCGGATCAGCACGGACCGTGCCAGAGCCAGCTTGATAAGAAACAGCCGCCGACGTGCCACCTATCTTAGGACACCCTGTCGAGGAACGACCCGACGGCGTAGGCAGGCTAGGCCCCGCCGAAGCCGAGCGCTCTTCTCCCTGGCTCGCGATCTCGATCATGCCCAATCCTTGGCTGGGAACGCCCGTATCAACGGCTAGCTAGAGTTGTCCGATCACCCCGGCTTCGGCATGGAACTCGACGACTCGAAGATCGAAGCCCGCGAGCTGATGGATTGGGCTTAGACTAGGCGTCGGCCCCGCCGCTGCGGCCCGCCCACGTAAGAAATAACCCCATCGCGATCAGCAGTTTTTCGGCAGCGGGCGTATCATTCACAGATCTTGCGGCACGCCCGCGTTTTAGCACTGCTGTTCGCCGCCGGCGGCAACGCCTGGGCCGGCGCTGAAGTGTCGGCGTGGGAGCAGCAGATCGCCGGCGGAACCATTGCCGACGACGCAGCGAATTACGCCGAAGCCGAGCGATTGTTCTCCCTCGCTTGTGACCTAAAACACGCTGAATCGTTGGGCTCTGAGCGCATGACGCGCGGCTGTCTGCTGCTGGCGCAGACCTACTCGGTGCAAGGCAAGCTACTCAAGGCGGCAAGCACAGCGGACGATTTGCTGAACACTCTCGAGTCTCTCGAAGACCCCAGGGCGATCGACCTCGTGCAGACACTGATCGAGGCGGCCAGCGTCCAAGCGGCGCGGGCCGACTTCGTTCTGTCCGAAAAGAAGGTTTTTGCAGCGGTTCGCTTATGCCGCCAACTGCGTCCGATGGATCAGGCGCGAGCTTTCGCCCAGGTGGCCGCGTTTTTCATTCCGGCTGACCAGCAGGCTAGAGGCGGCGACTTCTTGCGCGCCTCTGTGGCCGCAATGAAGGCTTGGCGCAATTGGAACGATCAGGAGTTTGCACGGACCGCGGTCGACGTCGGGCGCACGCTCAAACTGTTCCAGCGCAATAGCGAAGCGCTGGAGGTGCTCTACCCGGTCGTCGATGCCGCGCGACTCAGGGCCGAGTTGGTGCCGGAGTTCGACGAGCTTTGGCGGCATTACGGCGCAGCGGTCGATGTCGCGGTTCCGATTCTGCGAGCGCGCGGCGAATTGGTCCAGGCCGAAGATTTGCTCGCGGCGCGGCAGACTTGGCCGCAACCTCCGCCGTCTCCGCTCAAGCTGCAACCGCGCGATGTAGCGCCGCAACTCGAACGCAAAACGGCTGCCCCGCTTTCGCTCGGCGCCGACCGGCGGAACGTGCAGGGAGTCGTTGTGCTGGCAGCCGAGATCCGTCCCGACGGCCGTGCCCACAAACTGCGCGTGGTGCGTCCGCTGCCCTACGGGCTCACTTGGTCGGCGATCGGCGCGGTGCGCAAGTGGCGCTTCCGGCCAGGCCTGCGCGACGGCAAACCCACGCCGATCAACGTCCAGATCGAGGTCGAGTTCCGCACGCCGCAGCGGCAACTATCGGCTTCAGTGATTCCTGAGTAGCGCGGCGGGTGGCCTCAGTAGTCGCCGCCCCTGACGCTGTTCAACACAGATTCCTGCCAGCTGCGCATCTGCTGCTCATAGTCGGTGACGATCTCGGGATGGGCTTCGGAGACGTTTGTCTTCTCGCCGAGGTCCGCGCTCATATCGAACAACTCCGCCGCGCCTTGGGAAGCGCTGCTGCCGTCAAGGACCAACTTGTAGCGATTATCGAGAACGGCGCGCGGGCCGGTGTAGTCTGCCTCGATGATTTCGGGTTGTTTGTAGTTGAAGAAGGTACGGACGGCTTCGCCGTCCATCAACTTGACCAACGGGGTCGTGCCTCGCTGCAACGCGGGGTCGATGTAGGGCTCTGGGTTGCGCGCCAGCAGAACGTCTAGCGGGTAGTTCCAGAAGAAGATCGGCTCGGGCCGTTCTTCCATTTCGCCGTCGATGAGCGGCAGCAAGCTGATCCCATCCATGGGTCGATTGGGCAGCGGTGCGTCGAGAATGTCCAACAGCGTGGCCATCGTGTCGGTGGTGACGGAGTTGACGTCCGACACGCGCGGCTGGGTGATGCGCGCAGGCCATTCGATGATCGAGGGCGACCGCGTGCCGCCCTCGTACATGTCGGCCTTCATGCCGCGCAGCGGGGTTGTGTTCGCTTGGCCGCTGAGCGGCGTTCCGTTGTCGCCGCAATACCAGACCAGGGTGTTGTCGCGCAGGCCGGCTCCGGCGAGGTGGTCGCGCAGTTTGCCGATGGCGCGGTCCATGGCCGTAATTTCGGCATAGCGTTCGCGCAAGACGTCGCCGAGAGGCCGTTCGGCGTTCACGCCGGTTTCTAAGCTGGTGAGGACGGTTGTTTGGCCTTTGTATATCTCCGGCAGTTCATCGTACAGCGCCATGTCTTCGGGCAATCCGATGTAGGGCTCGTGCGGGGAGCCGAACCAAACGACAGTGAACGTGGGCTGACCCGAGGCCGCCTTTTCGTCGATGAAGCGTATAGCGGCGTCGATGACGACTTCCGAACCCTCGCCCTCAATCCGCTCGGGCGGCGCGCCGTTGTGCGACAGGGTCGGGTTGTTCTCGAAGAAATTGTCGTGTGACAGATACTCGTCAAACCCCATCTTGTGGGGATTGAGCGGCGACTCGGCCTTGACCGTGCCCAAGTGCCACTTGCCGAAGTGTCCGGTGGCGTAGCCCTGCTGTTTGAGCAGTTGGGCGATGGTGATCTCCTCGGGCCGCGTGGTGGCGTTGGGAACGAAGACGCCGCTGCGATTCGGATGGCGACCGGTCATGATGCTGGCACGCGTGGGCGAGCAGAAAGGCGCGGCCGAGTGAAAGCTATCGAGCCGCAGTGCGGAGGCCGCCATCTCGTCGAGCACAGGCGTCTTCACGTACGGGTGGTCGTAGTAGCCCGTTTCTTCCCAGCCATGGTCGTCGCCCATGAGCAGGATGATGTGGGGCGGGGCGGCGGCTTGTTCGGCAGGCGGCGTCGTGCTGCAAGCGGCGGCGGTGAGGGCGACTGCGCCGCCGACGAATTCTCTGCGGGTGACTAGATGCTTCATCAGTGGGGGATCGTAGCACAAGCGTTGGGGCCGGACCTTATCGGCGGCCCGAAGAGTCCTTGGCGACGCGGATCGATCGCCAAACGGCTGCGGTCAGCGTCCAGATCGAAGTCGAGTGCCGCACGCCTCAACGGCAACTGCTGGCAGCGGCCATTCCGGGAGAGAGGCTCATTCTTGTCGCCGCGATGCGGACTTCCAGGAAGGAACTCGGGATCGAGTAAGCGGACGACTTACCGCCCCCCCGAACCGACCAGGAAGCGAGGAATCGGATCAATCGCTGCTTTCCCGCCGATTTCATAGTCGACTCTAAAAACCAGCGATTCGGTCGGCGGCAGCCACGAGGGCGTTCCATCCAACTCCACATAGGGGCTATTTCCCGGTTCAGAGCAGGCGGTAAAGCCCGTTTGGTTCGTAACGGCCACGTCCAGCGGCAGTCCATCCAATGCGAGTGCGAATGGTCCGCCTAGCGGTCGGTCGCTCGTGTTCGTCACGCGGAACTCTTGATACGTACCCTTATTCCGGCCCTTCCTGGATAGTTGGCCGGACGATACTATCTCGACGTGTGGCGTAGCATCCTGCTGGCACAAGAGTCCGTACACGCCGATACTTCCTGATTGGGTCGGAACGTAGACGCGCCCGTTCGCCACCACCGGCGGCGCCATCCTGCTCAATATGCCAAGTTGATCTCCGGCGTCGTCGTCGCTGTTGTACAACTCGACCCTCAGATCCTCCGCCGAGAATGCACGCAGGGTGCCCGGGTTGGCATCTGCTGTTACGGCGCCAGCCGTCGTTACCGCCCAGACCACGGCTGTGTCCAAAGCGTCCCCCGAAGATGACACCGTTGGCCCTCCCGTCATACCTGGCGTTGCCGCAGGGTCGCTGGTCGAATAAGGAGACGTACTGAAACGCTCAGTCAGAGGGTCAAAAATATACCCGCGCAACACGTCTCCGCGATCCCAAACGAATAAAAGCGAATCCGTGCCGCTGTGCCAGTAGGCCGTTCCGAGTGTTTGTGCACAGTCCGGCGCAGCCAGGTTGAGGGCACATCCTTGACTCGCCTGAAAACGCTGGAGCGGCTCGCTTGAATCAGACTCAAGCCCGCCCATATTCCCCCGATCCAGCAAATACACCACGCCCTCTTTTCCGCCTGCAAACATCAAATCTGAGCCAGGAATCAAGGTGACGCCGTTAGCGCTCGGATCCAGGTTCTTGTCCCACAAGTACTCCCAATTGCTCGGCGTAAACGAGTCCATGACGGACAAGGTTCTCGGAGCGAGCTTAAGGATCGAACCGCCCCAATCATTGAGGCCGTCATAATGGCCGCCAGCCGTCGCAACATAGACGTTTCCGGCTTCGTCCGCTGCCAGCCCGCGCCCCGCCTGCCACACTCCGCCTTTGCCGTGGTCTGCGGTACTTGGGGTCACTTGCAACGACCCCAAACGCGTCAGGTCTTGCGCGTCAAAGGACTGCACATAACCCTCTTGGTAACTCGTGCTGAGGTCCGGCGGAAAAACGTTCGCAACCGCCGCGTAAACCACGCCGTGATCCAGCAGAATTCCCGCTCTCTGAATCGCGTCCGGGACGTGCACGATCTCACCTGTGTCGTCTGCGAAAGTCAAGCGTCGGGGTGCGCCAAATTTCGAGTCTCCGCTAACCATGTCGATGGCGAAAAGATACAAGCCAACGTCTTCCGAGGAATTCTGGATCTTAGCGACCAGATACAAGGTCTTCGTTTCGAGGTCCGCCGCGGGAGTGCCCATGATCCCGAAATGGCTCGACCCCCACCAAGTTCCAGTCGTAGGTACTGCCGGACCCAAAGTCCTAGACCATATCGGGTTTGTTGCAGACGGGTCCGCAGCGTCATATGCGTACACCGTATTCGCCATCGTTGCCACGAACATCACATCCCGCGGCGTCGGCTCCGGCGCACGCTTCTTTCGGCCCTTGCCTGTCGCAGAGGTGACGTCGCCCCCAGCCATCACCAGATTCGGCACAATTAGCGGGAGCGCATAAACTCCGTCATCAACCGTACGACTGAATAACTTCCCAAAGGTCCCTTTTGCCAAGATCTCCGGCGTGAGCGTGAACTCTGCGAGATTCGCGTTAGTCCGTCCCGGCTCGTATTGCGATATCGGTACGGCAACCTGAGCCTCCAAGAAGCCTAGTGACAGACACGTCAATAAACCGACGGTAATTGGAATTCGCATTGTTTCGTTCCCTCTGCCAACATTTATCTGTTCGGATTCCCCGCTTGCCCATCTCAGCGAAGCTCAGCCCCAAACCGCGCGCCAACCTTCTGTCCCACAGATCAGTGGTGAGGTAGAGGGCAGGAAACTTGGAGTCCGAGGCGCAACAAGACGCTGCACGGGCTGCCCCATCCCGCCTCTTGTAGTGGCTGATTGTGGACCCGATGTGCAAGACAGGGGAATTGTAGCTCTCTGCGACCGTCGAAAGGGCCGCCAGTGCTGATCAAGAGTTCCTAATGGGATGGTCCGCCGCCTTCACGCCCTGGCGACAGGGGCGAGGAAGATGGAGGCAAGGAGACGGTCCCATGAAGATACACACGATCGGATTCGAATTAGGCAAGACGAGTTTTTATCTAGCGGGTCTCGACGAGCGCGGCGAGGTCGTGGTTCGCAAACGCTTCACGCGTCAGCAGTTGCTGCGATTTACGGGGAACCGCAGCGTTCAGCGGATCGGCATGGAAGCCTGCGGAGGTTCGCATTTCCTAGGCCGGGCGCTCTAGCAACAGGGGCACGAGGTGCGGCTGATTCCGGCGCAGTACGTGAAGCCGTACGTGAAGACGAACAAGAACGACTAGATCGATGCGGAGGCGATCGCCGAGGCCGTAGGCCGGCCCACGATGCGCTTCGTGCCGATCAAGAGCGAGGATCAGCTGGATCTGCAGTCGTTGCATCGCGTGCGGGAGAGGTGGGTCATGCGGCGTACCGCCGTGATCAATCCGGCGCGGTGCGTTTCCTGCTGGCGCAGTTGAGCATGGAACTCGAGCAAACGTCCCAACGCATCCAAGAAGCGGATGCCGCCATTCAAAGAGCGGTTCGCGAGAACGAGGCCTGCCGACGGCTGGTCGAGATCCCCGGCATCGGACCGATGACCGCGACCACCGTCATTGCGGCGATCGGCAACGGAACGGCCTTTCGCAAGGGCCGCGAGTTCGCGGCCTGGATGGGAGTCGTTCCCCGGCAACTGTCTACCGGCGGCAAGCCGACGCTGTTGGGCATCAGCAAACGCGGCAACGCCTACTTGCGAAGATTGTTCGTCCAAGGCGCCCGCGCCGTGCTCGCGCAGAAGGCCAGCCAGTCCGCGGCCTCAGGGCCTGGCTGGATCCGCTCACGGCGCGTACTCATCGCCACGTGGCCTGTGTGGCGCTGGCGAACAAGTTGGCCAGAACGGCCTGGGCGGTGTTGCGCAGCGGCGAAGCCTATCGCTCTCCCCAGCTAACCGCCTGCTCCATGTAGACTGTCAGAACGCCTAGAGGCGTTCTTATGAGCAGCCCGACCACGCCGCCGCCCGTCCCTGAGTCGTTTCTCGACTTCTTGAAGGCCTTCGGTCCCGGCATCATCGTCGTGCTCACGTGGCTCGGCGCTGGAGACGTCGTCGACATGGGCGTCGCCGGCAGCAACTACGGCTACTCGTTGCTGTGGGTGTTGGTCGTCGCCGTCTTCATGCGCTTTGTGCTGGTCTCGCTGATCGGCCGCTATCAACTCTGCAATCAACACGGCGAGGGCGTGCTCGACGGACTGGTGCGCTTCCATCCGTTCTACGCCCCGATTCTGTTCTTCGGCGCGGTCATCATGGGACACGTTTACGAGTCGTACATGACTGTCGGCGAGGGTGAAGTTCTGCACAACGTCTCCAACGCGGGCCAAGTGTGGATGTGGGCGGCGTTGTGCAACGGCGTCGCTCTGCTGCTGGTGCTCAAGGGCGGCTACAACTCGCTCGAAACGCTGTTTAAGCTTTTCTTGGGCTTGCTGTCGATCTCGTTTATCGGCTCGGCGGTCTGGGTCGGCTTCAGCGGGGTCGAGCTAGTGCAAGGCCTCTACCGCATGGAGATGCCCGGCCAACTCGGTAATTTCGATCCGCTGATGGTGGCCATGGCCATGATCGGCGCCGTCGGCGGCTCGTTCATGAACTTGGTCTATCCCTACTTCTTGGAAGAGAAGGGTTGGAAGGGGCCGCAGTACCGCAAAGTGCAGGTTTACGACCTGCTGCTGGGGGTGGTGGTGATGATCATTCTCAACCTCGCGGTATGGGTGCTCGGCGCGGAGTTGCTGTTCCCCGACAAACAGATCAGCACGCTCGAAGATCTGCCGAACTTGCTGAGCACGGTGCTGGGCCCAGGCGGACGGCTGCTGTTCTACGTCGGCGTGTTCTCGGCGGTCTTCACCTCGGTAGTCGGCCACGCCGTCGGTCTGGCCGCCGTCGGCAGCCACGCCCTGCTCTGGTGGAAGACCGGCAAACGGCCGACGCCCGAGGAGTACCGCGCCGCCCCCGCTCACAACCGCATCATCTGGTGGTGCCTGGTTTCGCCGCTGATTTGGACCATCCCCGGGATGCCCGACTTCGTCACGCTGACGCTCGCGGCCAACAGCGGCCAAGTCGTGCTGCTGCCCCTGCTGGCCGGCGGGATCTGGCGCATCACCTCCGGCCGTCAGTACATCGGCGATAAGTACAAGTCGGTCTGGTGGGAAAACATCATCATGGCGATTCTCTTCGCCCTGGCCATTTACGGCGCCTATCACTCGGCTGTCATCTTGATCGGCAATTTGACCGGCGCCTAGCACGCGGACACCAGCGCCTATATAATGGCGTTATCTTCCGATGAGCGACGCAGGCCAATTGAAGCTCACGCGATCGCGTTCGACTCGCGACGCAAGCCGTAGAGTGAGCCGCGGTCCGGTCGTCGTTTATCTGCCGACCTAACCCCGCGGCTCTCCGGTGAAGCCGGCCGATTCGCGATCCCAAGAGTAAAAAACGTCTGTCGCGCGTTGTGATTCGTTGCAACCGCCAGGCGCAGGGTTTTGTTAGGTTAAGGAGCCCGCTATGGCAAGTACAGCTGCAACCAATACGCCGCCCCAAATTGACGCCACGAAAGCGTTGGAGCAGGAGCACGTCCTCCAAAGCTACGGCCGCTACAACTTGATGTTGGAGCGCGGCAAGGGTTGTTACGTTTACGACCCGGAGAACAACCGCTACCTCGATTTCATCACCGGAATCGGCGTCAACGCTCTGGGACACGGACATCCGCGATTGGTGAAGGTGATGCGCGATCAGATGGGCAAGCTGATCCACTGCTCGAACCTCTACTATCACCACTACCAAGGGCCGCTGGCGGCCAAGCTGGCCGAGATTAGCGGTCTGGATCGCGTGTTCTTCTCGAACACAGGCACGGAATCCGTCGAGCTGGCGTTGAAGATCGTCAAGGCCTACGGCCGTAAGCAGTCGCATGAGAAGTACGAAATCATTGCGCTGAACGACTCCTTCGCCGGACGGACGACGGGCGCGATCGCGCTGACGGGGCAAGCGAAGTATCACGAGCCCTATGAGCCGCTGATCCCGGGCGTGAAGTTCATCAACCCGAACGACGTCGCGTCGCTCGAGGCGGCGGTCAACGAGAAGACCTGCGCCATCTTCTTCGAGCCCATCTTGGGCGAAGGCGGCATCGTCGAGATCTCGCGCGACTTCGCCCGCAAGGCTCGCGAATTGGCCGACAAATTCGACGCGCTGTTGGTGTTCGACGAAATCCAGTGCGGTTTGGGCCGCGCCGGTTCGTACTTCGCCTTCCAGCTATGGAATCGTCCGACCGAGGAAGACCCGGAGCCGCTGCACATCTATCCGGACGTGCTGACGGCGGCCAAGCCCTTGGCGGGCGGGCTGCCGCTGGGCGCGGTGATGTGCAACGAGAAGGCGGCGGCGATGATCACGCCCGGCACGCACGGCTCAACCTTTGGCGGCGGGCCGCTGGCGACGCGCACCGCGATCGAGTTCCTGGACGTCATGGAAGAGCTGCTGCCGATGATCAAGGAACATGGCACGTATTTCGCCCGGCGCCTCGGCGAGTTGGGCATGAAACACGACTTGGTGGTCGGACCGCGGGGCAAGGGGCTGATGGTCGGCCTCGAACTCAAGGAGCCCGGCGCCTGGGTCGTCCCCGCGGCTCAAGCCAAAGGGCTGCTCCTGAATTGCACGGCCGGCAAGATCCTGCGCTTCTTACCGCCGTACATCATCGAACGGCGTCACATTGACCAGGCGATCGCTGTCTTGGACGACGTTTTCACGGCTGGTCCGCCGCCGAAGTAAGCACGGAACTGCACTGAAAACCTCCGGGGAGATGACACCTCCCCGGAGGGGTGGCTAGAACAAAAAATACTACATATGTAGTGAATCTTAACCAAGTCGCAACTTTACCCCTCCACAAATCGTTGAATTCTGGGGGGTTCCGGGTTGACGACAGAAACGACCAAAGCCGTAGAATCACAATTTAGCTACCCAACCACAACATAGACGATTTTGACATTGACTTAGCCCCAAGATCAGGTAGACTAGGTGACTGTCACCGCCTATTTGAGCCCCGTTCCGCTCAATGAAAAGGCATGGCGGAGACCCCGAAAACGTAGAGTAAGTAGCCGCTGAGGTCGTTTTCCCGCGCCCGGCTGTCGACGGCTTGCGTTAACAGGATTTTAAGGAAGCAGAGCGCAAGGAGCACTGACCGATGGGCGAAATTCGCGTCGACCTCTCAACTGTTCAGGCAGTACCTGAATTCACATCCCAGCCTTCCCGCCGCGGGCTGGCTTTCTCCCGGTACTTCACCCGGGACATCGAAGCCGGCAAGACGCCGTACGACTTGATCGATTGGGAGAAGCGCAGTTCTTCCATCACGAACGTCAAAGGCGAGATCGTCTTCGAGCAACACGACATTGAGGCCCCGCGCGGCTGGTCGCAAACAGCGACCAACATCGTCGCCAGTAAGTATTTCCACGGCACGGTCGGCGAAGCGGATCGCGAATCGAGCGTCGGCCAGTTGGTTCATCGCGTGGTCGACACGATCGCCAACTGGGGCCGCGACAAAGGCTACTTCGCGACGGGCGAAGACGCAGAGAATTTCCGCTTTGAGTTGGCGCACTTGATGCTGCACCAGATGGCCAGTTTCAACTCGCCGGTTTGGTTCAACGTCGGCGTCAAGGATACGCGCGGCTACGGTTGGTCGTGGGATGCCGAAGCAGGCAAGGTGAACGCCATTCGCCCGGATGTTCACACGCCGCAGTGCTCGGCTTGCTTCATTAACTCGGTCGGCGATTCGCTCTCGTCGATCATGGATCTGGCCAAGACCGAAGGCATGCTCTTCAAATGGGGATCGGGCGCGGGTTCGAACCTGTCGAAGATTCGCGAAGACGACGCGGCCTTAGCCGGCGGCGGCCGCGCTTCGGGTCCGGTGTCGTTCATGAAGGGTTTTGACGCTTTCGCCGGCGTCATCAAGTCGGGCGGCAAGACGCGCCGCGCCGCAAAGATGGTGATCCTCAACGCTGACCATCCCGATATCGAGCAATTCATCAGCTGCAAGGCTGGGGAAGAGCGCAAGGCCTGGGCGTTGATCGAGGCAGGCTTTGACTCCTCAATCGACGGAGCCGCCTATTCTTCGATCGCCTTCCAGAACGCCAACCACTCGGTGCGCGCGACGGATGAATTCATGGAGGCGGCCGCGAAGGACGGTGACTGGTGGACGCGTTCGGTGCTCACCGGTCAGCCCAAGGACCGCAAGAAGGCGCGCAAGCTGTTGCGCGAGATCGCCGAAGCGACGCACCAGTGCGGCGACCCCGGTATGCAGTTCGACACGGCGGTTAACCGCTGGCACACCTGCAAGGCGACCGACCGCATCAATGCGTCGAATCCTTGCTCGGAGTACATGTTCCTCGACGACTCGGCCTGCAACTTGTCTTCGCTGAACTTAATGAAGTTCCGCAAGCGCGACGGCAAGTTTAATGTCGAAGCTTTCCGGCACGCGGTCGATACGCTGATCGTGGCGCAGGAGATTTTGGTCGACTCTGCCAGCTACCCGACCGAGCGCATCGCCAAGAACTCGCACGACTTCCGCCCGCTGGGCTTGGGCTTCGCCAACTTGGGCGCGTTGTTGATGTCGCAAGGCGTTGCCTATGACTCCGATAAGGGCCGCGACACGGCCGGCGCCATTTCGGCGTTGATGTGCGGCCAGGCTTACCTGACTTCGGCGCGCA
Organism: uncultured Acidobacteriota bacterium; assembly: GCA_963805925.1. Taxonomy (GTDB): domain Bacteria; phylum Acidobacteriota; class Terriglobia; order Bryobacterales; family UBA6623; genus CAMPKL01. The sequence continues at coordinate 1,355,540 of CAWDWB010000003.1, read as the reverse complement.
TCTCCGGCGATCACGGCGGACCGTTCCCCGGCTACGCGCCGAACCGCGACAGCTTCTTGGGCGTCATCGCCATGCACCGCGACGCGGCCGCGCGTTTGACTCGCGCTTACGACGACATCGAACTGCGCGATGCTGCAGAGCAAGTCTGGCAAGACGCTTATGCGGTGGGCGAACGGTACGGCTACCGTAACGCGCAGACCACCGTCATCGCGCCGACCGGCACGATCGGCTTCATGATGGACTGCGACACGACCGGCATCGAGCCTGAATTGGCGCTAGTCAAGTACAAGAAGCTCGTAGGCGGCGGCCTGATCAAGATCGTCAACAACACCGTTCCCGAGGCGTTGACGAAGCTCGGCTACAAGGACAACCAAGTCTCCGAGATTGTCGATCACGTTGACTCAACCGGAACGATCGAAGGCGCACCGCACTTGAAGGACGAGCACCTGACTGTCTTCGATACGAGCTTCCAGCCGCAAAACGGCACGCGCTCGATTCACTATCGCGGACACATCCACATGATGGCGGCCGTGCAGCCGTTCGTTTCGGGCGCGATCTCGAAGACGATTAACATGCCCGAGGAGTGCACGGTCGAAGACATCATGGAAGCCTACATCGAGTCCTGGCAACTGGGCTTGAAGGCTGTGGCGATCTACCGCGACGGTTCGAAGAAGGCGCAGCCGCTCTCGACCGGCGACAAGAAAGTGGTTGAGAAGGTTAAGGTCGTTCGCGAGCCGTACCGCAAGCGGTTGTCGGACGAGCGCTCCTCGGTAACGCACAAGTTCGCGGTGGGCGGCCACGAAGGCTACATCACGGTGGGCCTGTACGAAGACGGGCAGCCGGGCGAAGTCTTCATCAAGATGTCGAAAGAAGGCTCGACGATTTCGGGCCTGATGGATTCGTTCGCGACCGCCGTTTCGCTGTCATTGCAGTATGGCGTGCCGCTGAAGGATCTGGTCGAGAAATTCCAACACGTGCGGTATGAGCCGTCGGGTTGGACGAATAACCAGGAAATTCGTTATGCGAAGTCGCTGACGGATTATATTTTCCGCTGGCTGGGCGGCCGCTTTGTTTCGCCGGAATATAAGGCGACCGAAGCGGGTGAGACGCCGAACATGCGTCCGACCGAGAAAGAACCGCAGCAGGCATTAGAGTTTGAGGCCCCGAATTCGCAGGACGCGCCGTTTTGCGCCGAGTGCGGATCGATGATGGTGGTCAACGGCTCCTGCTACAAGTGCGAGAACTGCGGCTCGACCTCGGGCTGCTCGTAGAGCATTGCGAGTGACGCGCGGCCGCTGTGGGTCGGCCAGCGCGCAACCCAATGGGGTCGGCTACTCCCCTCCTGAAGCAGCCGGCCCTGTTGGAAGTTCGCAGCAGTCAGTACACAGATGTCGTTGGGCTAGCAAGAAGACCTAATGGCTATTCGCCAATGCGAATATATTCCCTCCTTCCGGGCCGGTTTATCTAAACCGGCCCTTTTTTAGGGGAAAGAACTATAATTTGGGAGGACTCATGAACGTCGAGAGATTCGCACGCTATAGCGAAGGCCTTGCTGGCGGACATGAGTACGGCTGAGACCGTGCAAGCTTATGCAAAAGCTCCAAGCTTCATTGCAAAGCCAGGTCGGTCAACCACAGGAGGGCAAGTCACCAGCAACAGGTCGGGCAGATGCTCACAGAGTTGCGTAAACGATTGTCTGAATCCACGTCTCTAGGAGTTCCCGCCGTCCTGGCTCGAAATCCTCGAAGAATTGGAAGTTTCCGAACTTCTAAGCCAGAGCTCTAAGCGAGACTCTGGGTGAAATCTTCTCCGCGCAACCAGATAACGCCTTCTCTTGCCCTCGAGGAACTGAGTCGACTTGCGACGCGGCCGGTCACAACTCAGGGACTCCCTAACCAATCTCACTGACAGCCTAGAACAACTGAAAATTGCCGCAGAAGAACTTCCTCCCGGGAGCTGTGAATTCGGTGTTCTAATCCCAAGAGGCGAAAGTAAAAGAGCGCTCTAAGACCTCTCGGCAAAGAACTGAAGGAGTTCAGTTGGATTCTGGAGACATTTGGAGAGGTCGTAACTGGTAGCCCACAGGAGTCAGAAGATTCCGAACGATTTCGTCAACTGACTTCAACTTCCTTATTAAACTCACACCCGAGGTTTGCGCTTGTGTTGCAGTTGCGGTTGAGCGGATCGTGGCCCTCTATAAGAGCATTCTGGAGGTGCGAGCCTTGAAGTCGAAGCTCAAAGAACAAGGCGTAGGGCAAGATAGGCTTTGCGGACTTGACGTACCACGCCAACGAGACAATGATTAACGGCATCAACGATTTAGTCCATGATCTTGAGAAAGAATTCGCCGTTGCTAAGGAAGAGAAGAGACGCAACGAGCTCAGCAACGCCCTCAGGTCGCTCGTGCAACTTCGCGAATCGCGTCCATCGCGGTTTCAACATGGAATTAGTTTGCTCCCTTCGCCTGAAGAACAAGCTGCCGACACCTCGCCAGCGGCGGAGAACCAAACTGCGTTTGACAGGTTGCGTGTTGTCGTTCCAAACATTGGCTTCTTGAAACCCCAGGGAGACCATATCCTTCAACTCCCCGAACCAGAATTGCCCGAAGAGCCGCAAGACACAGGGACGGGCTCCGTAGGCAAAGCCGCCAAATAGTGTTGTGCCCATAAGGAGAGGAATATGGGTTCGCTGGCTTCATCCTCTACTGGCCTTCAGACGTTTCCGAGCGCTCGCAACGATTCTGCTGCCTGGGGCGATCGCTACAGTCCCTCCGGTTGTGCTGATACCAGGGCTACTCGGTTGGATTCAAGAGACTCGTCAGACTAACGCAGAAGAACTCGCCCTAGCAGCATTCCTGGTATTGATTTTCGTCGGTCTTTTGATTGAGGATCTAGCCAGCAGAGTAGAAGTTCATGTCTTCGACCATCGGCGAAGCCGTAGGAAAGAAGCCCATCTTACGGAATGGCGGGAGTATCTCTGTTCGGAAGTTTCTGGAAGTTTTCTCGATCCGTAGCTACATCAGGAGCATTGAGCTCCGATTCAAGTTCGAGGTGAACTGCGGGGTTGCGCTGACCGTTGCTGCGACGCTTGTCTTGTCATTAGCGGGCGCGAGCCAGCGAACTGACGCGTCGAACCTTTACGTGATAACCATCCTCTTGCTGCTCTTTGCCGTCTACCTATTCGGTGAAGCCTGGTCGTCTCATGGAGTGTTGGCCGACAGGAGAAGCGATCTACTGCAGACCCTTCGCGCCAAGATGAAGAATCCTGCCACGCCAACTTGGCTCTTCCCAAGTTGAGAGCGGCTAGACGAAGTTTGGCGTTGCGAAGGGAAGTTGGGCGGGGGCAGCTAGACGCTAGTTTGGCGTTGCGAAGAGGGGTTGGGCGCCGGGATGGACCGGGGGCTATGGGGGTGGCGAAGAGATCGCTCCCTGACGGTCGCGGCTCTGTTGCGCTTGAGCAAGCGCATGGAGGTGATATACCGACGCCCGACGGGCCTTCTTGCTTCTGTAAACAAGAAAGCCCGCCGGAACGGCGGGCGGATTCCCTTCCAAGCGGGGAACCGGAGATGTCTTTGGGTCGACCCTAGTTTCTGTTTCGCTCTTACGCTGCCGTTCGTTTGGCCTCTGCGGCTTGCCCCAAACACTGCCCCCGATGCATCGGAGCCCCTGACCGTGCTCGGCCCAACCAGGGATCTTCTGCTTTTAGGTATAGCACCCTGTGTCAAGTTTTCTCGGCGGGGGCGGGTCCGCACGCTAAAGCTGTGCGGCTCGGATCGGTGGGTCTTCGGCGTCAACTGGTTTGGCCTAAGCGCTAAGGCCCCGCCGCTTACGCGGCTGGGCTCGGGTCGCTGGATATCGTGCCGGATTGAGAGAGTGGCGACTATCCCTTAGCGGAAGGTGATGTAGAGGGTGACCATCACTGCGGCCAAGGCGCCGGCGACGAAGCGTGGGTCAATGCCTTCGCCGACGTGGGGGCGGGTGAGGATCTGCAGCGGGTTGTCCCAGGTGAGGCCTTCGACCTTTTCTTTGAGCGGCGGCGGGGTGGCCATGCTGATGAGGTAGAAGACCGCCATGCAGATGAGGCACTCGTAGCAGGCTTGGCGCAGGAAAGTGATGCCGAGCCCATCGGTGAGCAGGCGCGTATCCGCGAGGATTGGATGGCGAGCCGCGCCGGAACCGACGAGCGGCGTATCGATGAGGAAGCCGGTGATGCCCATGACCAGGCCGAACATGAGCGTCCCGAGAGCTGCCTGGTGGGTGCCGCGCTTCCAGAACACGCCCAAGACGAAGACCGCCGTAATGGGCGGAGCGAGCGCAGCGCCGATCTGCTGCACGGCTTCGAAGATCGAGCTGAACTTGTCGCCTTGCGTCGACCAGGCGATGGCCAGGATCATCACGCCGAGCGCGGACCAGCGTCCGATGCGGACCTGCTGGGCGTCGGTCGTGCCCGGGCGCAGACGGGCGACGATGTCGACCGCGACGAGCGTGCCGCAACTGTTGAGGGCGGCGGCGATGGTGCTCATCAATGCTGCGAGCAAGCCGGCAGTGATCAGGCCGCGCAGCCCGGTCGGCACGAGATTTTGGATCAAGAACGGCAACGCCTGGTCGGCGTCCGCGCCAATTTGGTCGCGGAAGATGGCGTAGGCGATGACGCCGGGGAAGACCAGGATAAACATCGGCAGAACTTTCAGGAAGCCGGCGAAGAGCGGCCCGAGTTGGGCGTCGCGCTCGGAGCCCGCGGCCAGCACGCGCTGGACGATGGTTTGATCGGTACACCAATACCAGACGCCCAACACCCAATAGCCGAGCAAGAACGAGACGATGTCGGCTTCGGTGGATTTGTCGAAGGTGATCACATGGAGTTTTTCTGGACCGACCGCGGCTTGCAGCTCGGCCCAGGAGTGGATGCCCGCGCCCGGCAAGGCCTGCACGGCGAGCACAGTGACGACGATCGAGCCGCCGATGAGCAGCACCGTCTGGATCGTTTCGGTCACCACGACGGCTTTCAAACCGCCAACCACCGTGTAGATCGCCGTGATCGCGGAGATTAGGATGATCGAGGTGAGGACGTCGATGCCGAAGAACTGTTCGAATACTTTGGCGCCGGCATAGAGACTGATGCCGATGTGGATGAACAGCGCGCCGAGGATGCCCATGAACGCCAGAAATGAACGAGCACTGGGCCCGAAGCGGCGCTCCATATACTCGGGCAGAGTCTGGATACGGTTGCGGAAGTAGAAGGGCGCAAAGACGAGCGAGAGGATGATGAGCGTGAACGGGGCGATCCACTCGTAGTTGCCTTGCAGCAAGCCGGACTTGTAGCCGGAGCCGGCCAACCCGACCAGGTGAATCGTCGAGATATTCGAAGCGAACAATGCGGCGCCGATCACCGGCCAGCGCAGCGTGCGGCCGCCCAGGAAGTAGGCCTCGCCGGTCATGGTCATGCGTCGCGTCACCCATAGACCGACAAAAACGATGCCGACCAGGTAGGCGATGATGATCGCCAGGTCGATTGGAGGGATTCTGAGTTCTGCGCCGCTCATGAGAGTCGGCATAGTGTAACAAGGCGATGCAGTATTTGTTTGTTTATGGGTTGCTGCGCAGCGATGTGGGCGGGCCGCGGCAGGCCCGGCTGGCGCAAACGGCGCGGTTGATTGGGCAGGCAACCTGGCAGGGCCGTTTGTATCGCGTGGCGGAGTTCCCTGGGGCGGTCGCGTCGGATGACGAGGGCGAACAGGTCGTCGGCGAGTTGTATGAGCTGGGCGCGGGAGCGGAGGCGCTGCTGGCTGAGCTGGACGCCTACGAGGAGGTGCCGGAAGACTATGTGCGGGTGCGCTCGGCGGTGGCGTGCGCTGGGCGCGGATTTGAGGCCTGGGTGTACGTTTGGAATCGCCCGACCGATGGGCTGGGGCGCATCGAGTCGGGCGATTTCGCTAACGGTTAGTTGACGACCGGGAAGCCGCGGTCGCGCATGAGGGCGTTGACGTCGACGTCGCGGCCTCGGAAGCGGCGGTAGCCTTCAGCTGGGTCGATGGTATCGCCCACGCTCATGATGTTGTCGTAGAGCCGCTTTGCAACGACGGGGTCATAAGGACCGCCCGCTTCGAGGAAGGCCTCGAACGCATCGGCGGTAAAGACTTCGGCCCACAAGTAGGAGTAATAGCCGGCGGCGTAGCCTTCGCTCGAAAAGATATGCGCGAACTGCGGCGTGCGGTGGCGCATGGGAATCTCTCGCGGCATGCCGATCTCGGCGAGCGTGTCTTTCTCGAACTTGTCGGGATCGATGTCGCCCGGGTCGGCAATCATGTGCAACTTCAAATCGACGATCGCGCAGGCTAGGTATTCGGTCGTCGCAAAGCCTTGGTTGAACGTCGCGGCGCGCTTGATCTTCTCGACCAAGTCTTGGGGAATCGGCTTGCCGGTCTTGTAGTGCAAGGCGAATTGATTGAGAACCTCGGGCGTCGCCAGCCAGCGCTCGTTGAGTTGTGAGGGAAACTCGACGTAGTCGCGAGGAACGTTCGTGCCGGAAAGCCTGGGGTAGGTGACGTTCGAGTTGAGGCCGTGAATGGCGTGGCCGAACTCGTGGAACATCGTCTCCGCGTCGTCCCAGGAGATGAGCACCGGCTCGCCGGGCGCGCCTTTGACGAAGTTGGAGTTGTTGGAGACGATCGTCTTGATATCGCCGTCCATGCGCTCTTGCGGGCGATAGTCGTTCATCCAGGCGCCGGACTGTTTGCCGGGACGCGCGTAGGGATCGAAATACCACAGGCCGACGTGCTCGCCGTTGCGGGTGACTTCCCAAACGCGCACGTCGGGATGATAGACGGGCACGTTGTCGACGGGATTGAAATCGAAACCGTAGAGCTGGCCGGCGGCCCAGAACATGGCCTCGCGCAGCTTCTCTAGCTGGAGGTACTGTTTGACCTCGTTGGCGTCGAGATCGTACTTGTCCTTGCGGACTTTCTCGGCGTAGTAGCGGTAGTCCCAAGGCTCGATGGTGATATGGGCGCCTTCCTGCTTGGCGATGGCCTGCATGTCGGCGACTTCTTCATGGACGCGCGCGACGGCGGCGGGCCAAACCTTCATCAGCAGACCCATGGCGGCTTCGGGAGTCTTGGCGACCTGCTTCTCGATGGCGCGGTGGGCGAAGGTCGGATAGCCCTGCAGCTTGGTTCGTTCGGCGCGCAGTTTGAGGATTTCGGTAATGCCCTTGTTGTTGTCGTACTGGTCGCCGTTGTCTCCGCGGTTGTAGTACGTGCGCCAGACTTGCTCGCGCAGACCGCGGTCGTCGGAGTAGGTGAGAAACGGATCCATCGACGAGCGGGTGTTGGTGACAGCATACTCGCCTTCGTGGCCGCGCTCCTTGGCGGCAGCGGCGGCGGCGGCGACGAACGGACTCAGGCAGGCCGCCGAGCTGATCCTGCTTGAGATAGAGGACATAGCTCTCTTCGTCGTGCAGCAGGTTGTTCGAGAAGTCGGTGTAGAGCGTGGCTAGGCGTTGGTTGATTTCGGCGACGCGGGCTTTGGCTTCGTCCGAGAGATTGGCGCCGGCGCGAACGAAATCGGTGTAGTAGTCCCAGACGAGGCGTTGTTGCTCGGTCGTGAGTTGATCTCGTTCGGGCGATTCGTAGACGGCCTTGATGCGGGCAAACAGCGCGGCGTTCTGGTTGATCTTGTCCTGCAGCGCCGCGAGCTTGGGCTCCATCTCGGACTCGACTTCGCGAAACTCGTCGGTCGACATGGTGGAGGCCCAGACCCCGTAGACGGCGGCGGCGCGGTCGAGGGACTTGCCGGAGCGCTCCATGGCGGCGATGGTGTTTTCGAAGTTGGCGGGCTCGGCGTTCGAAGCGATGGCGTCGATGTCGGCGAGCGTCTGCGCTATGCCCGCTTCTAGCGCCGGCTTGAACTGAGAAACCTCGACCTTGTCGAAGGGCGGCACGCCGCCGTAAGGGCCGGTCCATTCTTGTAACAGCAAATTCGTTGTTTCTTCCTTTGGGGAACAGGACACAAGGACGAGGAACGCGATTGCGGAGAAGCAAGCCGTCCAAATGGATTTCATGGCTGAGTACCTAGAAATTAGGTTAACTGTTGGAGACGGCTTAGGAGGCCATAATTGTGACTCGGCTAGGGTGTGTTGTTTCTGCTGGACCGGTATATACTGTCGCCAGCGTTTCGTCGCGTCCCAACCGTGAGGTTGGGCCTAGGAGGTTGCCAGGTTGCGCGCAAAATCGAACTATCGGAAATGGATCGGGGCCGGAGCGGTTGTCGTTGCGGGGATGTTGGCGCTCGCATGGCAGCGGCCCGCGTTTACGCAGACGCCTGTTCAACAAAGGATGGACGACGCCCACCCGGCGACCGGGGTGGTCGACAACCGGGCCACTGCGGCGGAGTTGACCGCGACGATTGCGGGGTCTACGGATGAAGTTGCCGGCGAGGTCCCGCGTAGGAACCTGATCGACGACTACATCTTCGGCAAGATGGAGGCCGACGGCATTCCGCACGCGCCGCTGGCCACGGACACGGACTTCATTCGTCGCGTTTATCTGGATTTGACGGCGAGAATTCCGGACCCGGAAGCGGTACGTGAATTCGTCGCCTCGACGGACCCCGATAAACGCGACAAGCTCGTTGATTCGCTGATCGGCAGTAAGCCTTACCTGGCGAGATGGACCTACTGGTTCGGCGACCTTTCGCGCACCAACGGCAACCGCATCGGCAACGAGGGCAAGAACCTCTACTACCGCTGGGTCTACGACGCGCTGCAGATCAATACGCCGTACAACAAGATGGTGCGGGATATGCTGACGGCCAAAGCGGTCAGCAACTGGTACGTCGGCCCGGCGAGCTACTTGGCGCGATGGGTGGTGATCGGGGCCACTTGCGCCGACACCGTGCACGAGGACACCTCAGACGAAATCGCGGTTTACACCGCGATGCATTTCTTGGGGCTCAACGTGCAGTGCATTTCGTGCCACGACGGCCGGCGGCATTTGGAAAAGGTCAACCTCTGGCTGACCGAACAGAAGCGGTCTGAGTTTTGGCAGGAGGCGGCGTTCTTCGGCAAGACGCGCATTCTGCGCCGGACGGAAGTTTCGACCGCGCAGGACGAGTACTCGATCGACGACGAGGGCGCTGGGTATAGCGCCTCGGGAGAGAGCGTACAACGAGTTCCGCGGCACGGCGAGGGCATGGTCGAGCCGGCCTTCATCCTGACTGGCGAGCAGCCGGACCCGGACAAGAACCCGCGCGAAGAGTTTGCGCGCATGATCACTTCGCATCCGCAATTCGCCCGCGCGACGGTGAATCTGTTCTGGGCCGAAATGATGGGCGTAGGCATCGTCGACCCGCCTTTCGACTTCGACTTGCTGCGCCAGGATCCGAACAATCCGCCGCCGGCCGGCTGGTCGATACAGCCGTCGCATCCGGAATTGCTGAATGCGTTAGCGGAGGATTTTCGCGAGCACGATTACGACATACAGCGGCTGTTGCGCATGATCGCGACTTCGAGCGCCTACCAGTTGTCCTCGAAATTCCCCGGCGAATGGAAGGCCTCCTACGCCAAGTACTACGCGCGCAAGTTTGTTCGGCGTCTGACGGCGGAAGAGATGTACAACGCCATCGTCGCATCCACGAATCTGTATGACGAGATTCCGATTCGCGGCACCGACTTGCAGGTGAAATACGCGACCGAGACGCGCTCGCCCGAAGACATGCGGCGGTTCACGAACGCGGCGTTCTTCTTGAGCGTGTTTGGCCAGACGAACCGCGATTACTCGGAACGCAACAACCAGGGCGCGATCGACCAGGCGATCATGCTGATGAACAGTCCCTTTGTCACGGATCGCGTCGCGGCCAAGCCGGGAAGTTTTCTAGCCGAGCTGCTCGCACGCGATCCCGCGCTGGACGACGGACAGATCGTTGAGGAACTGTACTACCGCTTCCTGTCGCGCCGACCGGCCGAAGACGAGGCGGGGCAAGCGATTCAATTGATCGCTGACAACCGACAACAGGGACTGGAAGACTTGCAGTGGTTGTTGATGAACAAGCTGGAGTTCATCTTCAACGACTAACAGGCGAGGTGAATGGATATGGGTTACTTCGACAGTCTTTCCACGCGTCGCGAGATGTTCCGGGCGGGCGCGGCGCTGGGCGGCGGCTACTTCTTTTCGCAGTTGTGGAAGCCGACTAAGGTGCAGGCCCAGTCGCGCGTGAGCCCGCGGGGTTCGGCGCGGTTTTGCATTGTGCTGATGCTCGACGGCGGCCAAAGCCAGGTCGATACCTGGGACCTCAAGGAAGGGGCCTGGACGCCGCAGGATTTCGACATCCGCAATGTAAGCGGCCCGATCGGCAGATGGCCCTACGCACTCTATCCGCAACTGGCCGAACGTTTTGACAAGTTTCTGTTGGCGCGTTCCATGGGCGCCTGGGACGCCGTGCATGGCCGTGCACAGTATTACATTCAGACGGGCCACCCTCTCAATCTGGCGTTGTCGAAAGAGATCCCGGCAATTGGAGCGATCATTGCCGGCGAATACGCCGACCGCCGCCGCGATACCGACACGCTGCCGCCTTATGTGGCGATGAATGTTGTTCGCAATCAGGCAGGCTTGGTGAATTCGGGATTTCTACCGGCGAAGCATTCGCCGTTCCACATCGATACGACCACGAAGCTCTCGGCATACGCCCTGGCGCCGGAAGACAAGCCGGACTTTGACCGGCGCTGGAATTTGCTGAAGAACTTCGACGAGAGACTGCGCAACGAGACCTCGCTGGCGGCGAAAACCTACCGCGATTACAACGACCACTACGAAGGCGCGGTGCGCTTGATGTCGGACCCTCGCGCGGCGCACATCTTCCACTTGGACGCCGCCGAACAGGCGCGCTACGGCAGTTCACGAACCGGCGACGCTTGCATTCTGGCGCGTAACTTGATCGAGGCCGACGCGGGAACGCACTTCATCTTCGTCGACATTTATAACTGGGATCAGCACTCGAATATTTACGGCAATCTTCGCCCATCGCGCGGCGGCCCGGGCGCCTATCCGACGACGCACCAAGAGGTTTCTCGCGAGTTGGACTCGGCGCTCGCGCCGCTGTTGGACGATCTTTCGGCCACGAAGCGAGAGGATGGGACTTCGTTGCTCGACGAGACGTTGGTCGTCTGCATGGGCGAGTTCGGACGCACACCGGGCCCGCTGAGCGTGATCGGCGGCCGGGACCATTACCCGGGAGCCTTCTCAGCGCTCTTCGCCGGCGGCGGCGTGAAAGGCGGCCGTGTGCTGGGCAAGACCGACGAGATGGGCGCTAGGGTCGTCGAGTCGGGATGGCATGAGAAGCGGCCGATTTACCCCGAAGACGTCGCGGTCACGATCTACTCGGCGATGGGCGTGGACTGGACCAAACGGGTACAAAATACGCCGTCGGGCCGCATGTTTTACTATGTCGAACCGGTAACGGCGCAGAGCAACATCGTGAACTTCCAGGAAGTGACGGAGTTCTTCGCCTAGACACTGCTGCTCAATGCGGGGCCAGCGTTGTAATCTGGTCCCACGTGGCTGCCAATCAACCTCTCGCGTCGGCTGAAGATCAGAACGCCGCCTTCGTCGAGTTGTTCTTCGACTTGGTATTCGTGTATTCGGTGACCCAGGTCGTCGGACTGCTTTACCATCATTTCGATTGGACCGGCGCGGGCCAGGCGGTCTTAGTGTTTTGGCTCGTTTGGTGGGCTTGGACGCAATTCACCTGGGCCCTGAATGCGGCGAATACCGCGCACACGCATATCCAGTTCTGGACGCTGACGGCGACGGCGGTGGCCTTCTTTATGGCGGTTGCCTTGCCGGACGCTTTCCTCGGCGGCGGTCTCGGATTCGCTATCCCTTACGTGGCGGTGCGGGTGATCGGACTGCTGCTTTATGTGTGGGTCGCCTGGGAGAAGCCTTCGCAGCGGACGGCGGTGAAAAAATTCGGACTGCTGTCGGTTGGCGGTTTAGCAGCGGCCCTTGCCGGCGGGATCGCAGGCGGATCGGAGCAGTACTGGCTCTGGGGCGCGACGATCCTGCTGGACTTTTTGGCCGGGTGGTTCGGAGGCCAGGCGGAAGGCTGGGATCTCTATCCCGAGCACTTTGCCGAACGCCATGGCCTGTTCGTGATCATCGCACTGGGCGAGTCGCTGATCGTGACGGCCAGCGGCTTGGCGGGCGCGGCTTGGACTGTTTCCACCAGCATCGTGGCGATGCTGGCAGTCGCCCTTTCGTGCGCTCTCTGGTGGACTTACTTTGCGCGAAGTAAGGCGCGGTTGGAGGAAGCGCTGGCGGCGCATACGGGATTGAGGCAATCGACGATGGCCCGCGACGCTTTTAGCTTTATGCACTTCCCGATGTTGGGCGGCGTGATCGCCTATGCCGTGGCGATCGAGCAGGTCGCGGCGCACTCGGGCGATCCGATGGCGCTGAACGCGCGCGCGGCGCTGGCGCTGGGCCTGGTGCTGTTCGTTGGCGGCATGGCGGCCGCGATGTGGCGCACGACATGCGGCAGGCTGTGGCCGCGAATGCTCATTATTTCGGTCACCGCTGTGCTGGTGGTCGCGCTGGGCGGCGTGCCGGCGATGGTCAGCCTGGCTGTGGCCTTGGCGGGGGTCGTAGCGATCGCGGCGGTAGAACAGCGATCGACCCCGGAAGAGCTAGCGCGCGAGGCGTGCGAACCCTTGGTGGAACAGCACCGTTAGCGTTAGACTAACGGCCACTATGCCCCTCTATTCGCGGATCCCGATGTTTTCGATTTTGGCTTTGCTGGTTTTGTCCGCGTCGGCTTGTGCTCCGGCGCCCGAGGCCCAGACGCAGAACAACCCCGACCAAGAAGAGTGGGTCGAACTGTTCAACGGCCAGAACCTCGACGGTTGGACGCCGAAGATCGCTCACCACGAGCCGGGCGAGAACTACAACGATACCTTCCGGGTCGTCGACGGCGCGATCCAAGTCAATTACGACCAGTACACGGACTTCAACGAGAGCTTCGGCCACCTGTTTTGGAAGGACAAGTTGTCGCACTATCGCTTGATCGTCGAATACCGCTTCATCGGCAATTGGTTGCATGACACGCCGGGCTGGGCCTACCGCAACAGCGGCATCATGTTCCACTCGCAGGCGCCGGAGACGATGCTGAAGGAGCAGAATTTTCCGATTTCGTTGGAGGCGCAGTTCCTAGGAGGGCTGGGCGAAGGTCCGCGACCCACGATGAGCTTGTGCACGCCCGGCACGGAGGCTTACCAGAACGGCGTGATGCTGAAGTCTCACTGCACGACGTCGACCTCCAAGACCTACGACGGAGATCAGTGGGTCACCGTGGAAATCGAGGTGCACGGCCATGACGACATCAAGCACATCGTCGAGGGCGAGACGGTCATCGAGTATCAGACTCCGGAGATCGGCGGCGGTACGGTGGACAACTTTGACCCGGCGATGAAGCCGGACGGGCAGCCTCTGGGCGAAGGATATTTCGCGCTGCAGAGTGAGGGCAGTCCGGTCGAATTTCGGCGCGTCTCGCTGCTGAACTTGACGGGCTGCATGGACAAGACTGCCAAGAACTATAAATCGTATTACGAGAATAACGACGCCGCGGCTTGCCAGTTTTAAGCGTAAAGCGATGCAGCCCTGGGACGATGAGCGCACGCGGCGGCAACTGCTGAAAACGGCGGGGGTCGTCGGGTCGGCGCTTTCGCTGGAGCTCGGAAGGGCGCCTCGGGCAGAAGCGGCAGAAGGAGACGACGGGCACGGCGTCACGCGTCTGTTGGCGCAGTTCGTCGTGGATTCCAAGCCCGGCGACGTGCCCCAAGCGGCGCGCGCCGAGGCCGCGCGGTCCGTCCTCAATTACGTCGGCTGCGCTGTCGGCGGATCGCCGCACGAAACCACAGATCGCGCGATCGCCGCGTTGTCGCCGTTCTTTGGCCCCGAGCAGGCGACTCTGCTCGGACGCCGCGAGCGCGCGGATATTCTGCATGCAGCGCTGTTAAACGGGATCGCATCGCACGTTCTCGATTTCGACGATACGCAGCTGAGCACGATCATTCACCCGGCGGGACCGGTTCTCTCAGCGATCCTGCCGCTCGCGGAGATGAAGAGAATCGGCGGAACGGCGCTGATGCACGCTTTTGTCCTGGGCGTCGAGGTGGAGTGCCGGGTCGGCAAATGCGTTTACCCTTCGCACTATGCGGCGGGTTGGCATATCACGGGCACAGCGGGCGTTTTTGGCGCTGCTGCTGCGGCCGGAAAGTTGCTGGAACTCAACGCGCAGCAGATGGCTTGGGCGTTGGGCATCGCCGCCACGCAGTCTGCAGGGTTCAAAGAGATGTTTGGGACGATGTGCAAATCGTTTCACCCAGGACGCGCGGCGCAAAACGGACTGGCGGCGGCGTTGCTCGCCGCGCAAGGCTTTAACAGCACCGAAGCAGGAATTGAGGCCAAGCAAGGTTTCGCTCACGTGATGGCCCCGGAGCGTGATTTTGACAAGATTAGGCGACGGCTGGGCGAAACGTGGGAGATCTCCGAGAACGCCTACAAGCCGTTCGCCTGCGGCATCGTCATCCATCCGATCATCGACGCTTGCCGCCAACTGCGCAACGAACATCAACTGAAAGCGGCGGACATTGCGCGAGTGGATCTTCGCGTGAATCCCTACGTGCTTTCGCTGACCGGCAAGAAGACGCCGACGACGGGCCTCGAAGCGAAGTTCAGTCTCTATCACTCGGCGGCCGTCGCGATTATCTTCGGCTCGGCCTCGCCTAAGCAATACACCGATGCCGTGGTGCAAGATCCGGCGGTGATCGCGTTGCGCGACCGAGTGTACGCCGTAGTAGATGAAGCGATCTCGGAAGAACAGGCCGAGGCGACCATCACTCTGAACGGCGGCGCGAAGCTGCATAAACGCATTGAGCACGCCGTCGGCAGTACGGAGAACCCGCTGTCGAATGCGGATCTCGAGGCCAAGTTCCGCGATCTGGCTGCGGGTGTGCTGCCTGAGGATCAAGCTACACGGTTGATTGAACTCTGCTGGAAGGTCGAGTCGCTGGAGAAAATCAGCGACCTCACAGATGCCGCGGCCCAATCGGCGTAAAAGAATCGATCTGGTCCGGCAAGCAGCTCGATAAAGGGACAGGCATTCGTTTTCGCGGCACGCCGTAGATCACGAAACGGCTAGACCTTGAGGCCGCGAAAACGTGAGCCAGTCCCTGGCGACGGTGTGCTACCACGCTTCGCGGTTCGTTATGCTGACGCGGAATAGCGGTTTGGCCTTTTCGGTCTCTTCCATTTCGTAGGTCTGTTCGGTCTTGGAGGGATCGTAATCGCGCCACAGCCAGGTCAGAGACTCGGGCAGGTCCATGGCGCCTTGTGCGATGGCGTGCATGCTGGTGCCGAAGCGGAAGTGAAAGTCGTATCCCTTCATCTTGAGAGAATTGGCCAACTGAATATTGTTGAGCGGCCAACTGCCAGGTCGATTCTCGATGTCATCGGAACCGTCAGACATCCACACGCGGAGGTTTTTGCGGTCTTCGCGGCGCACACGATGCGAGACGATGTAGCCGCCGGGTTGGTTCTGCTCGGGATGCCATTGAATCGCCGAGAAGCTGCCGATGTGAGACAGCACGCGGCTGAATTGCTCGGGGTAGTACCAGCCGACGTTGAACGCGCAGATGGCCCCGGACGAGGCACCGGCGATGGCTCGCGAATAGGCGTCCTGGCGGATCTTGTAGCTCTTCTCGACGTCTGGCAAAACTTCTTCCAATATGTACTTTCCGTAGACGTCAGAGACCGTGTCGTACTGGATGCTGCGCATCCGCCGTTGGCCCGTCGTGCCGGGCTGAATCAGCACGTGAACCATCGGGGGGATGAGGCCTTTGGCGACGAGATTATCGGAGACGATCTGCAAACGCAGGCGCAGTAAGTCTTGGTTGCCTATGATCGTTTCGCCGTCTTGCCACACCATGAGCGGCGCGCCGTTGGTCATGTCGGCCCCGGGATTGACGTAGACCCAATAGTTGGAGGTCATGCCAGGGTAGACCTTGCTGGTGAGCGTCTTCATCGCAGACAGCTTGCCGCGCGGAACGCCCGGCAGCGGATAGGACTCAGGGTTGTAGGAGGCGACTTCGTAGGCGCCGATCTCGGAGCCGTCGGCGCGGAAGTAGTGGTACTGATGCGTCCGGCCCATGCGCAGGGTCTTGAGCAGGTAGTAGTAGTTGGTTCCGGCGACGTGCTTCATCGCCAGCGGCGGCTCATGGTCGATGGAAACGGTCGCTGGGGTCTCGCTCTCGACAGCGAAGAAGAACTCCTGGCCCCAGACTGCGACGCCGTCGCGGCCGCGCAGCATGGGCAGGTCGTGACCGAGCAGGTTGGCTAACTCAGGCGAATCGACGCGTGCGGCGTCGACGAGCGCTTGGACGGGGTTTTTCTGAGCAAGCAGCCCGCCGGCCATGAGTACCAATAAGATCAAAAGCTTCCGCATCTTCATTCTCCTAGCAGGACTGCCAAGCGATGCTTGGCGCCCAGCCCTTCGGTCATCGGCAGAGCCAGTCTAGCGCTCGCCGCATAGCCGGGCAAGGTCCCTCTGTACTCCTGCCGACCCGCGCGCGTTCGTTTGAGAGCGGCCGCAAGTCACGAAGACTTTACTCATGCAACGTTCGGCGCCGAACCGGAATAAAAGCGCCCTTCTTGCGGTTAACGACCCACAGAAGCGGATCGTCCGCAGCGGCAACTCTCTGCATCTGAGGGCCCGCGAAGGAATGAGGACAGGAGACAACAGGATGAAGCTAACGAAGTTACTTACCGCGGCGATTGCCGCAATAGGACTGATGGGCGCTACTAGCGCCTATGCCGGCGCGGGCGCGGTCTACACGATGACCAACGACGACGCCGGAAACCAGGTGCGAGTCTTTGACCGCAGCGCCGACGGGTCCCTGGCCCCAGGCGGCGTCTTCGACACCGGCGGGCTAGGGACCGGCAGCGGTCTGGGAAATCAAGGCGGTGTCGCACTGAGCGAGGACGAGCGCTGGCTGTTTGTCGTGAATGCCGGCAGCAGCGAGCTATCGGTGTTCCGCGTCCGCAACCAGGGCTTGAAGTTGACGGACCGAATCCATTCGGGCGGCGTCCAGCCGATTAGCGTCACCGCCTACAAGGATCTCGTCTACGTACTGAATGCAGGGGGAGCTGGGGGTATTGCAGGCTTCCGCATCGACAACAAGGGCAGACTGGCGCCCATTCCAGGAGCGTCGCAGCCGTTGTCGGGCGCAGGCGTGGGTCCCGCACAGGTCGCTTTTGACCCTTCGGGGCAGGTGCTGGTCGTGACGGAGAAGGGTACGAACCAAATCCTCACGTATGTCGTGGATGACTGGGGAGTCGCCGGCCCGCCGATCGTCCACGCATCAGCCGGCCAAACGCCCTACGGGTTTGAGTTCGGTAAGCGCGGTCAATTGTTCGTCTCTGAAGCTGCCGGCGGCGCGGCCGGAGCGGCGACGACATCGTCTTATGAGGTTTCCTCCGACGGCGGACTGTCGGTCATCTCCCCCGCGGTCAGCGCGAACGGCAGCGCAGCATGCTGGCTGATCGTGACGCAGAACGGGCGTTACGCTTATACGTCGAACACGGCGAGTAACGACCTTTCGGTTTTTGAAATCGGATTCGACGGCGATATCACGTTAGTCGGGAACGTTTCCGCCGGCGCCGGGCCGCTGGATTCCGCACTGACGAACAATTCGAGGTTCCTTTATGTATTCGATGCCGGGACCGGGACTCTATCGGGCTTTCGGGTCGAGGCGGACGGCAACCTCGCCGAGATCCCGCTGGACATCAGCGGATTGGCGGGCTCGAACGGGCTGGCGGCGCGCTAAAGGGTTGGCGGCGGCGCGGGAGCTTTCCCGCGCCGCTACTTGCTAGCCCACTTCTTCGTTCGCCCGACGCAACAGGGCGCGAATCGCGGCGACCGCGTAGGCCGTACCTGCGCGGCGCATGCCGCTGTCGCCGACGAGTTGCGGAATGTGGTCAGGCACCAGCATGCCGTGGAACTTCACTTGGCGCAGCGCCTTCATCACTTCGTACATGTCGAGATAGCCCTCGTCGGGAAACGTCTCGATGAAGCTCGGCAAGGGGCTGGTCACGGAGCGGAAGTGAATCTCTTCGATCTTGCCGCGGCCGCCGAAGTCTTTGATCATCTCGAAAACGTCCTTGCCCATCTTGTCGCCGCCTTCGGACCAGGTGCCGACGCAGAACGTCAGACCCCAGTGCGGACTGCCTTTGCCTTCGATGGAATCGGCGATTTGCTCGGCGCGATGGTAGCCGTCGTAGTGAACGAAGACCTTGGCGACGCCGTTCATCATCGCTAGCGGCGGATCGTCGGGATGCAGCGCCAACTTGACGTTCGCTTCTTTGGCGACAGGCAGAATTGCCTTCATCAGATACGTGTAGTTGGCCCAAATATCGTCGGCGGTGTAGACGCGGTCGAACATCTGCTTCTCGACCTTGTTGCGAAAATCATCCAAGTCAAACTGCCGCGCCGTGTAGCCGCGTGCCGTTTGGACTTCCGATGTCGTGTAGGTATTGCCGGGGTGGAAGTCGTAGCTGGCGATCGTGCCGCCGATCTCGCCGAGATTGCGGAGAAACTGCTGGTAGCTCTCGATGTCTTTGTCGCGTCCGGGCTGGCCGAGTTGCACCTTGGGCGAACGGTAGGCGTACTGCACGCCCGAGTAAATCTCCAGGCCGTACTTCTTGAAGCGGTCGCGGGTTTCGCGCATCTCAGCCAAGCTGGAGCGCTCCACGGGCCAATTGACGCGCGCGATAGCGAAGACCGATCTGCTGTAAGAAGTGCAGGTCGTCTTCGCTCAAGTTCGAGGGTACGCGGTGGCTCAGTTTGATATTTCCCGGCGCGTATTCGTCGATGTTCTTGCGGTGAATGTTCGCGGCGCTGAGAGCGCCGGGCATGGCGGCGACGGCGGCGGCCGTGAGCGAGGCCCGCAGAAAACGTCGGCGGCTGGGACTGAGTTGATTGAGCATATTGGGGCTCCGTTCGGACTGTTGGCCAGTCTAGCGCCCAAGGCCCTTGCGGGCAAACTATCGTCGATTGAACAGCGACAGGATCAGAGTCAGCAGGATGCTCAGGATGATCGAAGTGACGATGGGGAAGTAGACGGTGGAGTTTTCGGTGGGCTTCCAGACAATGTCGCCGGGGAGCCGGAAAAAGTTAATGCCGAGCTTGGAGGCGGCGATGAAGACGACTCCAAGCGCCGCCAGGCCAAGCCCGGCATAGATGAGCAGTTTGCCGACGTTCACTGGAGCTTATGCTCGCATTTCTTTCCAGGTCGCGAGGCAGCGGGCGGCCGTATCGAACTCGTCGAAGCGGCTGCCTTCTTGTTCGATCAGGTAATACTCGACTCCGCCGCCGTTCTGCGCCGCTTGGAAAATCTGCTTCCAGGGCGCTACTCCTTCGCCGAGCAGCACGCGGTAACCCTTCTCTTCTTCCTCCGTGCCGGGGGCCCAATCCTTGCAGTGGATGCTGCGAATGCGGCCCGGATGCGAGGTAATCCAGGCGACCGGATCGCGCTCCATTTCCATGCAGGTTCCGACGTCGAGTTGCAAGGTCACGCCCTCGGGCGTACCCGCGGCGAGGACGTCCAAGGGAAAGCGCGGGCCGCCTTCCGCGGCGCCTTCGAAACTGCGCCATTCGTATTGGTGGTTGTGATATCCGGCGCGCAGCCCGGCGGCTGAGAACACTTCTTGTGCTTCGGTCAACAGATCGGCGACTTTCTTCCAGGTATCAACTGTGCCGGAGGGAGGCAATCCGCCGCCCTCGCCGGGGCGACCGATGGTCCCGGGCGGCGGGCTGGCCATGACCATGGTCTGGCTGCCAATGATGCCGTTGAGCTCAATCGCCTTGGCCCGGCCCTCAGCCATGAAGGCGTCGGGGGGATTGTGGGTTGAGAGGCACTTGATGCCCAGGTCGTCCAGGTGCGCACGGACTTCCTTGGCGTAGTCCGGCGTCCAGTCGTAGTAGGGCCGGTAGAACTCCACGACCTCATAGCCGATCTCGGCGACTCTGGAGACGGTACCCATCAAGTCTTCGGCCAGCGCCTTGCGGACCGAGTAGAGCTCAAGGCCGATCGGGTAGTGCTTGGCGGCAGCGGCAGGCTCCTCGGCGGGCGCCGAGGCTTCTTCGGAGCTGCAGCCGGCGGCGAGCGATAGAGCCAAAGGCGCGCCGATCGACGCGGTCAAAAAATCACGGCGAGAGCGGGGCAATTTCATGAATGGGAGCTTATCACGTCGCGAGACGCAGCAACTCCCCTAAATGGAATGTTGAGGACTAGCCGACGAGTTCAAGGCCGCTGAAGAAGAACGCCGCCTCATTAGGTAATGATGAAGTGGTCAGGGACCGCCGTGATAAGCACCATTTGGGAAGCAGTCGGAGCCACTCTGACCGCGCAGTTGGACAGTGATGACGACCAGGCTCTCTGGGAGATGGTCCTTCGGGACGTGTTCAAAGACTCCGAGGCGCTAGCTCAGCACGCGGCTTCCAGTGCGCCCGTCGTGGCAGAGATTGGCAGGTGCTCGCATTGGCTGCGGCCACACCAAACACGCTGGGTCGATGGCGGCGGGTTTGCGTGGCCTGCTGGTTATGGGGTTTTGGATACAGCCGTTCCGGCTTGCCGGAGTTTGACTGGTCGATCTTTGCTTCCTGGAGCTCTGTCGACGGAACATGGGCGCCGCGAGCACATCGGTCTACTGGTTCAGACCATGCGCTCACCTTTCGCATCGCCATACCATCTCGCTCCCGTCAACACGAGCAGGCCGCCATCCATACCGTGTGGAAGCCGGGTCCCCCACAGCATCCTCGCAAAGAGTTAGTTCAACTCTACGGGTTTCGCAGAGTGGATGATCGCTGGGAACAGACTGCCTATCCGGCGATACCGAATGAGAAGGCCTACGAGCAACTCCCTACACCCAACTAGCCGAACGTCAACAACTTGGCGTCGGCGAACGATTTGGGCTGTAGTTAGCCGACGAGTTCGAGGCCGCTGAAGAAGAACGCGGTTTCAATCGCGGCGTTCTCGGCGGAGTCAGAACCGTGCGTGGCGTTGCGGCCGATGTTGGCGCCGTAGAGCTTGCGCAAGGTGCCTTCGGCGGCTTCGGCCGGGTTGGTGGCGCCCATGACGTCACGCAGGGCCTTCACCGCGTCTTCCTTCTCCAGGCAGGCGGCGATGATCGGGCCTTCGGTCATGAACTCGACCAACTCGCCGTAGAAGGGGCGTTCCTTGTGGACGGCGTAGAAGGCGCCGGCCTGCACCGGCGAAAGGTGCAGCTTCTTCATGCCGACGATCTTGAAACCGGCATTTTCGAGGTGGGCCAGGATTGCGCCCGCGTTGCCGTCCGCAACAGCGTCCGGCTTGATCATGGTGAGAGTACGTTGCAACGCCATGGTTGTTTCTTCTTTCTTACTTCTTACTGAAAAACTAAAGCAGCTTGGCCAGGGTCGAGCCCATTTCGGCGGGCGACGGGGCGACTGCGATTCCTGCCGCTTCGAGCGCCGCTTGTTTGTCGGCAGCGGTACCCTTGCCGCCGGAGATAATCGCTCCGGCGTGACCCATGCGGCGGCCTGGAGGAGCTGTGGCTCCGGCGATGAAGGCCGCAACGGGCTTGGTGACGTTCGCTTTGATGAACGCTGCCGCAGTCTCTTCCGCGGAGCCGCCAATCTCGCCGATCATCATGATCGCTTCGGTGTCGGGATCGTCTTGGAATAGCTTCAACGCATCAACGAAGTTCGTGCCGATGATCGGATCGCCGCCGATGCCGATGCAGGTCGATTGGCCGATGCCCATCTTGGTGAGCTGTCCGACGACTTCGTAGGTCAGCGTTCCGGAGCGCGACACGACGCCGACTTTGCCGGGCTTGTGGATGTGGCCGGGCATGATGCCCATCTTGCATTTGCCGGGCGAAATCACGCCGGGGCAGTTGGGACCGACCAGGCGCGACGAACTGCGCTTCAACACATCGTTGACGACGATCATGTCGGCGGCGGGGATGCCCTCGGTGATGCAGACGACGAGAGGAAGCTCGGCGTCAAACGCTTCGAGGATGGCGTCGGCGGCGCCCGGAGGGGGCACGAAGACCATCGACGCGTTGGCGCCGGTCGCCTTGACGGCTTCTTCGACGGTATTGAAGACCGGTACGCCGAGGGCTTCTTGACCGCCCTTACCAGGCGTAACGCCGGCGACAATTTTGGAGCCGTAAGCCATGCACTGCTCGGCATGGAATTGTCCGGCGCGGCCGAAGCCCTGCACCAGGATGCGAGTGTTTTCGTTGACTAGAACGCTCATCGTCGTACCTTATGCGGAGGCCGCTGCCACGGCCTTCTCTGCTGCTTCTTTCATGTCCGCGGCAACGGTAAAGGCCAGTCCAGACTCTTGGAGGAGTTTGCGGCCCTCTTCGACTTTGGTGCCTTCGAGGCGCAACACGATGGGAACCTTGATGTCGAGTTCTTTCGCGGCGGCGATGACGCCTTCGGCCAACACGTCGACGCGCAAGATGCCGCCGAAGATGTTGATCATGATCGCCTTCACGTTGGGGTCCGAGAGGATGATGCGGAAGCCGTTTTTGATCTGGTCCGCGTTCGCTCCGCCGCCGACGTCGAGGAAGTTGGCCGGGCTGCCGCCGGCGTACTGAATGATGTCCATCGTGGCCATGGCCAGGCCGGCGCCGTTGACCATGCAGCCGACGTTGCCGTCGAGCTTGATGTAGTTGAGGCCGTGGTCGATGGCGTCGGTTTCGAGCGGCTCTTCCTCTTCGAGGTCGCGCAGTTTGACGTAGTCCGCGTGGCGGTAGAGCGCGTTGTCGTCGATGTCCATCTTGGCGTCGAGCGCAACGGCGCGTCCGTCTTCGGTGATGACGAACGGGTTGATCTCGAGCATGGTGGCGTCGGTAGCCGTATAAGCCTTGGCCAGCGCCTGCATCGCCTTGACGGCGGCGTTGAAGGCGTCGCCCTTGATGCCCATCTTGAAGGCCAAGCGGCGCGCCTGATAGCCGGCCAGGCCGACCACCGGCTCAACGGTCTCTTTCAAGATCAGATCAGGATCTTTCGCGGCGACCTCTTCGATCTCCATGCCGCCTTCGGACGAGGCCATGAAGATCGACTTGCCGGTGGCGCGGTCGAGCGTCATGCCCAGGTAGATCTCGCGCGCGATCGGCAGCGTCTCTTCCACCAGAACGCGCTTGACCAGACGGCCCTCGGGACCGGTCTGGTGAGTCACCAGAGTCATGCCCAGGATCTGCTCGGCGAGCTTGCGGGCCTCGGCCGGACCGTCGCCCAGCTTGACGCCGCCGCCCTTGCCGCGTCCGCCGGCGTGGATCTGAGCCTTGACGACAACGCGTCCGCCCAACCTCTCGGCGGCTTCCTTGGCTTCATCCGGCGTAAAGGCGACTTCGCCGCGGGGAGTGGGAACGCCGTAGGAGCGCAGAATCTCCTTGGCCTGATACTCGTGAATCTTCATGAAATGTGGGGCCCCCGAATGGCAGGATCGGACGGTAACGGGTTAAAGTCCAGTCTACGGTATCGATTCGAGGGAAGGCAATTTACATGTCCGCCGTTTTAGAAGCGCTCCACAAGGTTGTTGGAGGCGAGAATCTCACCGAACAAGAAGCCTCAGCGGCGTTGGAGCAAATCCTGCGAGGCGACACCGAAGCGGTGTTCGTCGCCGCGCTGTTGACCGCGTTGCGCATGAAGGGCGAGACGGTGGATGAGATCGTCGGCTTCGCCCGCGCAATGCGCGCCCATGCGGCCCCCATCCCTTGCCGCAAAGTGAAGCCGGAAGAGATGGTCGACACTTGCGGCACGGGCGGCGACGGCTTGGATACCTTCAATATCTCGACAGTCAGTGCGTTCGTCGTCGCCGGAGCCGGCGTACCGGTCGCCAAACACGGAAACCGTTCGATTTCAAGTCGTTGCGGTTCGGCGGATGTACTGGAAGCGACCGGGGCAAACATCCAGCTCACTCCCGAGCAGGCAGCCGGGGCGATTGATGAGACCGGCGTGGGCTTCTTGTTCGCGCCGCTCATCCATCCGGCGATGCGCTACGTGCAGCCAATTCGCCAAGACCTCAAGATGCGCACCATCTTCAATTTGTTGGGGCCGTTGACCAACCCGACCGGCGCGGGCGCTCAGGTTGTGGGCGTCTTCGGCGAGCAGCTGATGATGCCGGTGGCTGAGGCGCTGCTGCGACTGGGCGTCAGGCGAGCCTTCGTCGTGCATGGCGACGATGGGCTGGATGAGATCAGCACGACGGCCCCGACGAAGATCGTCGAAGTGCACAAGGGCTCGATTACTCAGACGACGGTTGAGGCGGCGGACTTCGGACTGCCGCAGGCCAACGCCGCGGACCTTGCCGGCGGAGATCGCAAGGAGTGCGCGCTCATTCTGCAGCGGATTCTGGCTGGGCAAGGAGGTCCGCCGCGGGACATCGTATTGGCCAACGCGTCAGCAGCCTTGGTTGCTGCCGGCAAGGCGGAGGATTTCCGCTCGGGCGTAGTTCTCGGGGCAGAGTCGATTGACTCCGGCGCGGCAAGCGACCGGCTCAAACGGTTTGCCGAATTTACCGCGCAGTTCCGCGCCGAGTAGCGAAGAATCTTTACAAGCGGAACGTGTACTGCAGCTTCGTTGCGAGCCGGCTGTCCTGTTGGCGGAAGTCGTAGCCGCCGGTGATGTCTTGCACCCAGCCCTGGCCGAAGATGAAGAACAGGTCGTTGCCGGGATCGATGGTCCAGCGCACGCGGCTCTGTAGGCCGAGATTGCCGGAACGGTTGTCGAACTGGATGAGGTTGGCGAACGAAAGGAACGGCGAGACGTTGTAGTTGACCTGCGAGGTGACGATGCGCGCGACGAAGTTCCCTTGCGGCAGCCTTGCGAAGGTCTGATTGGTGTTCAAGCTGATCGAGAATTTGGGCGGCAATTGATAACGCAGTCCGGTCGAGATGCTCTTGGCCGTGCCTGACCAAAAATTCCCAACCGACACGGTAATGCTGCCCTGGATGGGCCGCTTCTGAGCGGAACTGAAATTGAAGCCGATCGGCGTGAAGCGGTACTCGCCCGCAGGAAGGATCACCCCAGGCGAAATCTCGAACGGCTCGAACAGCCGCTCGTAGGTCGGGTCCAAGTCGAACACGGCGTGCGCCGAATCGCCGGAGTTGAAGTGCAAGTCGATCCAGGTGAGGTGGAATTTCGACGTTTCCACCAGGTGGTTGTCGAGCCGCGTGAACCGCGTATAGAAGAAGTCGTGAAACATTTGCTGGATGCCGGTGCGCGGACTGGGACGAGGGTTCCAACTGCCGGCCAGCCGCAGCATGCGCACGTTGCTGCGCTGGACAAAGCCCAAGGACGGATCGAAATTCTCTTGGATTTCGCGCCACTGGATCTGCGCTTGAAAGCGATCGTTCGGATAGTGCGCGGCGAAGCCGAATGCGCTGTTCTTGTCCTCAACGCCGTAGTTGTTGCTCTTGAGCCCCCAGGCATTAACGAGCATGTTCTGGTTCGTGCCGAGAAAGTTCGAGGTCGCCAGGCGCATGTCCGCGCCCAGCGTACTGGCCGACTCGGGACGCTCGGGATCCCCGGCGGTCACTAGCGCGCCGACGTAGGACTGCTCCCAGAAATTCTGCCGCACACGCGCCACGAACAGATCGGCGCCCTCATAACCGGCAGCGGCGCGCGTGCCCACGTTGAGCACGCCGACCTCCGTGCGGCCGGCCTTGCCGGTTAACTTCACGCCATAGTCAATCGGTATTTCCATTCCGCCGATCAACCCAATTCGGCGACTGAAGAATGGGAAGATCTCGGCTCCCGGCGGCGGCACGCCTCCTGGCTGGTCAACGCCGGTCGTCGCGAAGTTAAAGACGCCGGCGTCCTGCAAGAAGAAGGACCTCTTTTCGGGGAAGAAGATCGAGAATCGCGTCAAGTTGATCTGCCGGGCATCCACCTCGGTCTCGCCGAAGTCCGTGTTGACGGTCGCCGAGAGCCGCATGCTCGGTGTGACGTTGTAGGTCAAGTCCAGGCCTGGCTTGCCGGTGACGACATCGTTGCCGTCCGCCGCAGTATGGAACCAGCGCCCAGCGGCGAAGGGCCGCACGTCCAGGCCTACCCCCTGCTCCTGGCCTGCGAGGCCGGTGATCTCGCCGGCCTCCGACACCTGGAAAAACTGCGTCTGAAAGCGATAGCCGGTCCAGCGAGTCTCTTCGAGCGTGCGTTGTACGATGCGGCTGAAGTTGAATCCCCACACGTCATCCGCCGCCGGAAAGCTCAGGCTCTTGAAGGGTATGGCGAATTCGGCGCTCCAACCTTCGGTCGTTCGCTGCGTCTTGACGATCCAGATCGCGTCCCAGTCCTGGTTGGTCTCGCCGTTGGCGAAGACGAGGCCGTCGACGAGGGCGCCGTTCGGATTGGTCGAGAAATAGAACGCGTTGCTCTGGTCGCGAAACGTATCGAAGAGGATGCTGATGCGGTCGTCGGAGTTCAGCGACGCGTCACGCGCCATCTGGGAGGCCAGGATGCGGTTTGGCTCGGAGTCGTAACACATGACGCCGACGTAGAGATTGTCCTGGTCGTGCAGCAGCTTCACATCGGTCCGCTCAGTCGGCTGAGCCCCTGCGTTGGGAATACGCTGCACCAACTCGCCGATCGTCGGAGCCTGGCGCCAGGCGGGCTCATCGAGGGCGCCGTCGATGACAATCCCGCCGCTGATGCCCGTCACCGCGGCCGTGCGCACGGACTCGTCTCCGATTTGCTGGGGGGCGGGCGCGCTCCAACAAGGCTTCGCGTACAAACCAATCGCCAGGACGACGAAAAGGACCGAGGCTGGACGCCGAACGCCAAAGCCGCCGACAAATGTTTCCGGGCACATCGTCCGATTATTGCCAACGCCGCTGGAAATTACCGGGGATCGCGGGACGAATGATCACGCAGCGGCGCTCCTAGTCCTGGCGCAATGCCGTCGCAGGATCGATCGCCGCCGCACGACGCGCCGGCAGATAGCTCGCGATCAGACCGACCAAACCGAGGACCCCGCAGGTCACCGCGAAGACGACGCCGTCTTGCGCGCTCACTTCGTAGAGCAAATCCGCAAGCAGACCGCAGGCGAGCCAGGCGGCAAGAGCGCCTGCGGCAATACCCAGCGCGACTAGTCGCGAGCTGCGTTGCAGCGCCAACTCAAGCACTTGGCGGTTCGAGGCGCCCAGCGCCATCCGCAGGCCAAATTCCGTTCGCCTCGCCGCCACGGTCTGCGACGCCGTGCCGTATACGCCGATTCCGGCCAGCACGAGGGCGATGAACCCAAACACGCCCATCAGGGCAGCCGTCAGCCGCGGCTGCCATAGCGCGCCGTCAACGGCGTCTTCCAGCGTGATGACCCGATCCACTGGAATGTCCGGATCCAAGCCGGCCACAATCTGGCGCAAAGCAGCCGCGGCGGAACCGGCCGCTCCGGAAGATCGCACGACGAGGGTCATGGCAAAGTGAGTGCTCGGGTTATCGCGAAAATCCGGATCTTGCTCCAAAGGCACAAAAAACTCCG
This sequence comes from uncultured Acidobacteriota bacterium, assembly GCA_963805925.1. Classification (GTDB taxonomy): domain Bacteria; phylum Acidobacteriota; class Terriglobia; order Bryobacterales; family UBA6623; genus CAMPKL01. Next base: position 1,327,958 of record CAWDWB010000003.1, on the reverse strand, counting down.
TGTTCACGTCCGCCCAGCTGTGCTGCTGCAGGTCCGCCACCACGCCGACTACCTGGCGCCACGGTTCCTCCGGCCCGCCGAATCGGACTCTTGACCGGAGGGGATCCGTGCCGAGATATTGACGGGCGAAAGTTTGATTGACGACGACCACCGGCGGCGCGTCGCGATCGTCCGCGGCTGTGAAGTCACGGCCAGCCGCGAGTTGCGCGCCGATGGTCTTGAAGTACCCTGGCGTCGCCACCCGATACGCGGCCATCGGTTCCGAGCCAGGCGGAAACGGGTCGGCGCCTTCCACCGCAAAGCTCCAGCCCCACACGTCGCCCACGAGCGGGACGTGATTGACCGCCGCAGCGCTCTCGACGCCGGGCGCTTGCTCCAAGCGCTCTAACAGCAACCGATAGAAGTCCAGCTTGCGCGCAGGGTCGCCGAAAGACGAGCCGGTAACCGGGACCACCGCCGTCGTTACCTGCACCGGGTTAAAGCCAGGATTCACGGCAAGAAGCGCTAACAGGCTCTTGCAAACCAGCCCCGCCGCCGCGGTCAGCACAACCGCGAGGGCGAGTTCTCCTCCCGTTAGCAGACTACGCATCGTCGTCGCGCGCCGAGTAGCGCCGGCCTCGGCCCGTGCGCGCAGCCGATCGACGATGGGTCCGCCCGCAAAAGCCAAACGCCCGGCGAGCGCCAGCGCGGCAGCCGAGACGGCCGTGACGGCGAATATCCCCACGGCCGTCCACAGGGCGGATGGCAAACTCTGCCAGCGGGAGGCTGCAAAGCGAAAGCTCGGGGGCGCCGACGAAAGCAGGACTTGAATCGCCCAGAATCCGAGCACGGCTCCCGCGGCAGTACCCAACGCCGCCAACAGCAGCGACTCGAACCCGTCGCGACGCACACCGGCCGCCCAAGATTCGCCCAAAGCGCGCCGTACGGCGGCTTCGGTCATCCGTCCCGTCGCCCTGACCACGCCGAGCACCGTCACGTTCGCCAGGGCAACCAGCCACAGGAGAACGGCGCCGCCGGCCAGCGCCAGCAGCACCGGCCGCACTTCTTTGACCGTGGCGTCCTGAATACCAATCACGCTGGAGCCTCGGTCGGCATGCGTCTCTGGAAACTCTTTGCGTAACGACGCGCTGATTGTCTGGATCTCCGCCAGCGCCTGTCCGGCTGTGACGCCCGACGTCAAACGGCCGAAGACGCGCAGGGAGGAAGCGCTCCTACTCCCGGCCTGTTGAGACGTCCATTGGAAAGGAGCCCACAAGTCGACTCCAGTGGCCCAAAAGGTTGGAAATTCGAAACCCTGCGGCATGACGCCTACGATCGCGAACTCCTCACCGTCCAGTCGAAGAGAGCGGGTGACGGCTGTGGGCTCGCCACCGAACAACCGCTGCCAGAGCCGGTAGCTGATAACGGCGACCTTGGCGGCGCCAGGCTGGTCGTCGCTTGGTTCTATCGTCCGCCCCAACTCGGGGGCGACGCCCAACAGAGCGAAGAGGTCGCCGCTGACCCGCAGACCTGCGATTCGCTCAGCGGCCTCGTCTCCCGAGCGCACCGGCGACCAAACCTCTACCGCCGCGGCAAGTTTTAACGTCTTGGCCTGCTTGCGGATGTCGAGATAGTCTCCGGGCGTCAAAGGACCAACGCCTCCGGTTCGCAAACTCTGCATCTGCACGAAAACCAGCTCTTCCGGTTTCTCGTAGGGAAGCGGAGACCATAACACCGCATATGCCAGCACACCCGCCGCCAGCAACGCGGCGCTGGTCAGCCCGAGAGCAGCGCAAACCGACAACGAGAACGCCGGCGCGGAGCGCAATCTGCGCAACGCCAATTGAAGTCCTTGAATCATGACTCAACCTCCCGCCGAATCCGGCATCGCCGCCTTCAATAGCAGGCCAAATGCCATCTTGTTCCCTGTTGATAACAAAGGCTCGCGTCCAGTGCGGGGGCTGCTGGGGACCCTTCGCGTGGGACAAATCGGTCCCATCGCTGGGACTGTTGCGGTTAAGCAGGCAGCGCCTTGCGAAGCCCGAACCGCCGCGTCCAAGGCTCCAGATCCGCCGTCGCCAAGAACGACAGCCAACCCAGGATCATTAGCCATTGGAACAGGAACAGATTCATCTGGTACTCAATCGTCAGATGGAATACAACGGCCGTCGCCACAACCGGCAGAGTCAGCGGCCGGAACCAGACGAGCAGCGGCAGGCCGATCTCGACGACCAAAGTCGCCCAGGTCATCGCCTTCAGCGCCGGAAGCGAGTCGAGCAACGCATCCGGCATCGGGAAGCGTCCGTAGAGATCGTTCAGCCGCGTGACGTAATACATCGCCGTGCCGTTCTGCCACATCGGACCCAAGCACTTTTCCCATCCGGCGCAGAAGACGACGAGCGCTGCTTGGAACTGCACAAGCCGCAAGGGCCAAGCCGGCGCCTTCTCCACCGGTCCCGTCAGGCGCGCCCCGGAATCAATCGACAGCCAACGCCCGATCGGCATGAAGATGAGCAGAAATCCGAAGATCCGCAGTACCGTATCTTCTCCGTCGTTGATCAGGTGCAGACGATGTTGAAACGAAACCAGCCAGATGTAGACGCAAATGGCCTGAAAACGGGACTTGTAGCCGACCAGCAAGGCCAGCACCTGAGCAGAAAATATCCCGAAGCAAACCCACAGCAGCGTATCGTTTCGCGGCAGCCAAGTGAAGATGGTCAGCGTGTCGGGATCGATCAAGGTCCGGGCGACATCGAACGGAACCGCCCCTTCAGTTCCCCACCACATGTTGACGAACGGCAGGTAGCCGGCGCAGTCGACGACCAGAATCGCCGCGTAGGCAATCCGGAAAGCGTCAACGAACCGCACATCGACAGGTCGGAAGAAAAATTCATCCCAGCGCGCCGCCAGCCGCCCGAAGAGGGTCATTGGACCTCCCTCGTGAAGAAGACGAAGCTCTGATCGGGCTGGATATCCGTGCCTGCCGGGATCCACTCTTGGTTCGGGTCCGGCGTCTCCTTCCAATTGCGGATGAGTTCCATCCGAACGACGCCCGCGCTGACGCTTGGCGGCAGCTGCCGCAGGCGGTACTCGGCAAACGAGGCCCAGGCGCCTTGATTCACGTCAAGGCGAAGCGCGTCGTAGAACTTGGTGTGGCGGACGAAGAAGAACTTCTCGAGCAACGAGAGTTGTCTCCAATCCGGCGAGTTCCACTCCAAAGAAACGCCATCTCCGATGAACCGCGCCGAGACAGTCACGTTGATGCTTCGAGGGTCAGGAGCGAACAGCCGCCAGTCGCCTTGCCATAGGCCGGTTTTGTCCAGAATGGGGTCCACGGCTTCCTTGAGCCGAGCGTGGGTTGCGGACGTCACAGGGGTCGCGTCGATCAGACCCAACGTCACGAAGCAGACGATGAGCACATTGGCGGCGATCTTCTGCCCCGTGGTCACGATTCAAGCGTACTTCGCCGTGGCACGTGACACCATCGGGCGAATCCCTGTCAGGCCCCTACTGCGGCAGCGCTTGTCTCTTGAAGACGTTTGGCCCGGACCAGTCTTCGTCTCACTTCGTCGGCCTGTCGTGCAACGCGGAGAACACGCCGCGCAGTTCGTCGTCCTTCAGCTTGAGATACCAACGCAGGTGCTCGCCGCCTTCGAACTCTATGTAGCCGATCAGCATAATGCGCCCGGTTCCTTCTTCGACGACGGCCTTGAGCAGGGTGCGCGAGCGGCGCCCGACTAGCTCACCTGAGAGTTCTTTGCCCGAGCCTTTGATTTCGATTGTTTGGCGTGGCGTCCGCACGACGCGCTTGGGGTTTTAGGTATGGCCTTCGCCTACCTAAGTTCCCGTAGAGTCTTGCACCGCCAAACTGCCGCAACACAGCAATGCCAGCGATGCCAGACAGATGCCGATCTTCATGTTTGTTGCTCTCTCCCTGGGGGCGAAAACCCAAATAGCCGGAGGTAGTGTCGCAGGTTGTCCCCATTTCGCCGCCCCGCTGCCGTGCTAAACTGACCACCGCTGAGCGGGAGTAGTTCAGCGGTAGAACGTCAGCTTCCCAAGCTGAATGTCGCGGGTTCGATCCCCGTCTCCCGCTCCATGGTTTCAGCAAGTTACAGCGATTGAGCCGACGGGTTGGCTCCATTTGGCTCCAATTCAGTTTGGAGCGCCGCTTGTTTGAGCGTCCTTCAGCCGCGATTCGAACAGGGCCAGAGCTTCACCGCGTCTGGCCAACCCGCTCTTCGCGTAGACGTTCAGACTCACGTCGAGCGTATGCCCAAGTTGGTCCGCGACCAGTTTTGGATCGACGTCGAGATCGCGCATCAGCGAGGCATGCGTTCTCCGCATCACTAGGAACGTCGCCCACTCCAAGCCGACGGTCTTCAGCCGCGGTAGGAAGTTTCGCCGCCAGATATTCTCGGCGATCACGGGCGTCCGCCCATGCTCGGACGGGAATACCCAGGCCTGAGGATCGTCTGATAGCGCGACATCTCTCCACAATTCGAGGGACGATTTCAGCGCGGGAGACAGAGCCACGCTGCGGACCGAATGCTTGGTCTTCGGCGTGTCGATCTCCTGGTGGTAGACGCGTTGGACGACCTCGATGTGGTCCGAGCGGATATGTTTCCACTGGAGGGCCAGGATCTCTCCGGGCCGCATGCCGGCGGTCAAAGCGAGCATGGCAATCAGCCGCTCGCGTTGGTCAAGGACTTCGAAACATAGATTCACCTCCTGTAGATTCATTCGCCGTTGAGGCGGAGTCCGGGCCGCTCGGGGCGTGAACAACAACGTGGCGGGCGACCGGCCGATGCAATCTTCCGCCACGGCCATCTTGAAGATCTGACTCAGATCCCATCGCAAATGGTCGATGGTGCTGTGGGACAGACCTTCTTCGGCCTTCGATTCGAGCCAGTCCTGCAACTCCACCCGATCGAAACTTCCGAGCGGTCGTGAACCGAACTCGGTGAGCACGTGCGTCCGAATCCGGCTCTCGCAGGTGATTGCAGTCGAGCGTTTCCACTTGCGCCGGTAGAACGGCAGGAACACGAAGTCGACGAACCTTCCTAGCAGTTCCGCCGACGAGGGACTCCCCGAGCCCCGATTGACCGGAGCCAGCAGCTCTTCGAGTTGCTTCATGGCCTCGGCCTTGGTCATCACAGCGATCAACCCGAGCCTTCGCTTTCGGCGTTGGCCGTCCTGTCTCCACTGTGCGACCCAGCGTCCGTTCACTTTGGTCAAGCTACCTTTCTGATGCCGCTTTCGCATCAAGTACCTCCTTGAGTGCGTCTCGCGGCGTCGATCTCTGACGAAGGCAGCTTATCACGGGCGCCCGATTCGTTCTCTTCAATCCACGCTTCGAGCGCCTCACGACGAACGAGCTTTCTTCGGCCCAGCCGGACGGTGGGCAGGGGCGAAGCATGCCGCACCCTCCCCTCCGTAGCCTTGGAGACGTGCGCCTTGGAGCAGCGCAGCTCGCGTGCGACCTCGTTCAGGGTGAGCAGCTTCCTCTGTGGTTCCATGCGATTCCTCCTTCGGACAGCGTCCGAAGAATGGAGGCGCTGGCGTCAACGAACCTCACAAACGAGGGGTTACGACGAGTCCGCCGCTGGATCGACGCCACGAGGGAAGGCTTCGCCCACAGGGGGGCGGGCCTCCGTCGCTGCTTCGTGAGGGGAACTGATGCTCACGACCGGGCAATCCAGACCTGCAACCGTCGCTCCTGAAGGAGCTGGCAAACCGGCTCACCGAACGGTCGAAGCGGAACACCTGTTTGCAGCGGGTGTTCCGCTTTCAGCCGCTGTTCCCCTCGCGATCTGCCGGCATTAGAGCCGCCGAAAAGAGGCACCGAAAGGGGAGCACCTAATTGCAGCAAGTGCTCCCCTTTCACGCCCTTCGCGCCAAAACCGATCGAGTAACGAAACCTCTGCGCGTCAGTCAGATGGAGAGCGCCGTGAGGCCCAGACGGGTCTCACGGCGAGCGCAGGTTGGGCGGGAGCGACCCCCTGTTTTTGGGCGCTGGTCCGCCCAAAACCCTCCCGGCTGCGCCTCGGGTCGCTCCCGCCCAAACTGCGCCAAAACCATGCTTCGTGTCGACATCGTCGCCGACATCGGTGATGACACCGACGTCGACAGCGGCGTCATCAGAGAGCGCGACATGCGCGTCGACCACGACAACTTCAACCTTGTCGACAACTCGCGCATCGCTCGCGAGTCGCCGAGCTCATCACGTTCCACCGAGGAGGACAGCCCATCCCGTGATCGAACCCGAAGACAAGCCGCGCAAAAAGGCGCTCTTCACCACTCCCGTCGACCCCAGCGTCGTCGAGATGCTGCGCGTCTACTGCGAGTTCCTCAACAGCAGCCAGCACCACGGCGTCGAGCAGTTCCTGCGCTACGCCTTCAGCCGCGACAAGGAGTTTCACGCCTGGCTCGAACAGCATTTGCCCGACAAGCAGGAAAGGCGTTCCTGATCGGAGGCCATGTTATGGTGCGCATTCTCCTGGAACATCGCGGCCTCGTCAGCGCCATTGTCGCCGCAGTGTCTGGACCTTCGGCCATTACCGCGCGTAGACCGCCTCGCACTAGCTAACCGACACCCTAAGACGTGAGGTGCCCCGAGGCGCGTTCGGAGTTCTATGTCAGCAACATGACAACCCAGCAGGAGTTGAATGATTCGAAGACGGTACGCGAACGCCTGCTTGCTCTACTGGCATTGTTCTTCGCGGCAGTTGCTCTGATCCTGAGCGCAGTCGGCATCTACGGAGTGCTGCACTACTTGGTTGTTCAGCGTCGGCGCGACATTGGAATCCATATCGCGCTAGGAGCGCAGTCCGCCAATGTTGCCCTGCGCGTCACGAAGGCGATGTTCGCGCCAGTGCTGCTTGGTTCGTGTCTGGGTCTCGCTATCGGGGTTGGACTCGAACAATATGTAGCGGACCTTCTCTGGAACGTGGAAGGGACGGACCCGGCGATGATGGCCGTGCCTGCCCTAACGATTGTCGCTGCGCTGCTGGCCGCCGTGCCTGAAGTGATTCGCGCTGTTCGAATTGATCCGACCGAGCTCCTGCGTACGGATTGAAACCGATCGCCGCCGAAGCGCCCCACGAGAGCTGCGACCATGGTTGCGGCAGCTTCCCGCTACCACCACGAGATCTTATGGGGCGGAAGTAGGTTAGTCGGGCGCGGCGACCGTACGCCAAGTCATTTGGATGCCGGGTTTGAGTTCGAACCTGCGACCGCGAACGTAGAAGACGCCGACTCCCCGCATTTCGCGGCCCTCATAGGTCTCGACGGTTCTTCGGGTGATAGTTCCCATGTTGCCGTTTACGCCTTTAGAGACGGTGGTGGATACTACCGGCGTGGGCGCATACTGCTGTACGCGTGTCGTCTCAGCGACGCTCTCCAACGCCAGGGAAAGGTCGGCGCGCTTCTTGCCAGCATCGAAGGTCAGTTCCCGAAACTGGATGCCGACCACGTAATACCCGCGTCCCCTTCGTAGTACTCAAACTGCAGCAGCCGACCGCTGAGTACGGCACCTTGGGGCGCGACAATGCGGGGACTGATCTCGACGTCGCGGGTGAGCTCAGCTTCGACTAGAGTTCCGACACGGGCGGTTTCGGAATCGATCGCCGTCGTCGAGCCGAACCGGCAGACGCAGGCCAGCCGGAAGGTCTATCTGTTGCACTTCCTCTAATCTTTCGACGTGGAAGGTCTCTGGCCTGGGATCGTCGAACGAGAGAGTGGAAGAGCCGACGAAAGATCGGCAACCAGCGTACTCCGTATCGCTGATGCTCTCGACGCCGGTGCTCAGCAGCATGGTCAGCCGCGACCGTTGGGGAACGATGAAGGGCTGGGAGTCGAGTTGCAGCGTTTGGTAGTCGATCTGCGTCGTGACGTTGTCGATGCCGACGTAGCTCGGTATATCGTCAGCACGAACAACTAGCCGCCTCAATTCGTCCGTGTCGGCCGCGGCCCAAAACGAACCGAAGTAGGGCACCTCGGCTGTCTCGCCTTGATTGGACACGCTGTAGCGGCTGCGGAATAGAGCCACCTCGTAGTCGTATCGCCGGACGGGCTGACCGTCGATGACCTCCTCGCCGACGTATTTGGTGAGTGCGCCGCCGTTAACGAAGATACTCCGCGCATGGCCGACGAAGGAGCCGTTGGAGACGGTGCCATGGCCGATCATGCTGGCTAGCGGACGATCCTCAAAGCGCTTGCTGTCGGGGAATGCGTAGAGTTCCTTGCGGCCGATGATGGCCACCTCAAGAGCGACAACGTCGGCTACGTCCAAGGGAATGTCGACGTTGAACAGCTCAACTTCGCTGCCCCCTCGTTGCTCGCTCCGCAAACCAGCTCCTCCGTCGTGCTTCCGCATCTTCTCAAGCTTCTTCGCGATCTTCTCGCGGGCCTCGACGCCTAGGTGGGCGCGGCGAATCTCCATGCGGCAGGTGTAGTTGGGCAGCTCCTCCAGGCTGACGCGCATCCGGTTCTGAATGCCGATTAGGTGACGAACTTCGTCCTTTAGATAAGGAGACGGAGGCGGAGTCTGGGCGAGGACAGGAGCGAGCAGCAGACACGCGTAGAACACAGCGCCGACCGTTAGCCGTTTGAAGAGCCAATTTGGTCGATGCGCCATGATCAGGAGTGCGATGACGGTGGCGAAAGCCACCCATGTCAAGCGCAACTGCCCCTCGAGAGCTTCAAGACGAGACAGATGCATTGTTCGGTCCTCCTCGATCCAATGACAGCGTGCCCACCTTTCGACTTGGAGCAGGCTCTCACAATCGCTTCCGGCACATGACAAGAAGGCCAAAACTTGTCCCAATTGGCAGACCGCGAGGCGCGTGTGGCAGAGTCTTCTCATTGAGTTCCATTTTTGGTCTGGGCGCGTGGGATGTCTTTCACCGGCACATCGAGCGTGCCGTAGCGGTTGGTGAGACGGTCGCGGACGATTAGGCGCACGGTCGCGGCGTCGGGCGTCAGTTCCCAGGTATGGCTGATGTCCGTCACTCCCACCTTCGCGTATTCGCCCTCGGGATAAGGCAGCTCTCGCGGAGTGCGCTGCATCTTGAACTGCGCAGTCGGCAGTTTGTCGACGATGGCCACGTCCACTGCAGCGGAGGATTTCCCGTCGACCTGCCGGAAGTGGAGATCGTCTACGGAGATCTGCATCGTCATGCTGACCGTTTTCGCGTCCTCGAATCGGAGACGCGCATCGAGTTGTACCGCCGTCGATGCAATCGGATTGTAGACCGCGGCGCGCCACTCGTCTTCGGTCCAATCGAGAGGCTCGTCCGGAGGCGCCGTCGCCATATAGCCGTCGCGGTGCTTGCAGCTTGACGCCCTTGCGGGTGACGCTGCACGTCGAGGTTGTGCCACTTGTCGTCGGGCTCGCCGTCGGCGTAGAAGCCAAGCGAGTATGTACCCTCGGAATCGGCAGCGATCTCGTCGACAGCCCGGCCCACGTCGTTGGTGTTCCAGTAGAAACGGCCGCCGGTGATGTCGGCGAATTTGGCCATCGCCGGGGTCGTATCGGCGCTGAGCGCTGCGTTGGCTTTCAGCCGCTCATAGGGGTCATTGAGGTCTCCTCGGATGCTACTCGCGCGCTCTGTAGATCTCGGCCGTTGATTGGCCTCTACCTGCATGCCGTCGCGCGTCGAACATGTACATCGTGACCCCTTGCTGCGCCAGCCGCCGCGACGTGTCGCGAATGAGTTCCTCGTGGGATATCGATCCTCCGGCCGTATTCTTTTCGAGGGATCCACGTGATCGACAGCATCGTGATGCCGCTGCCGAACCAAACGATACTCTTGCGGCCCGGGATGCCGGCTAAATGGTCGCCGAGCCCTTCGAGCAGTTGCCAGCGTTGTTCGCGTCCGCTGCTCGTCGGCCGATTGGTGGGCGAACCTTTCGGCCTGGAGGAGCGCAACGATTATGGCTGGGTCATTCTCTGATCGCTTCCATCCACGAAACAGATTGTCCATTTCTCGGGCCATGTCGTCGATCATTCCCGACGTCGGCGCCGTTTCTCACCGAATCGGTACTTGCTCCAGATGCGTTCCCGCAGCGACGTCGTCGTCATCAGTGAAATCGTGCAGCACGGTCAAATCTTGTCCCAGCAGGTAGACGGCAACGCGCGTATTGTCCATCGAGCCCGCCTAGGTAACGCATCGCTTGCGCCTTCACCCAGGTTTGCTCGCGCGGCTGCGTGTTGAGCGTGTCGAGCACGATGGCGGTGACGTTGCGCGGCGCGCCGGGCGTCAGATCGGGAGAGTTGGTAAAAATGCCGATCGGCAGCTCGGGCGGCAAATTCGTCGTTTGCTCGCCGCCTTCGTAGCGGAACAAGGCCAGGTCGCGGGGTCGTCCTTTGTCCTTGACGACGACCTCTTCTTTCTTGAGGTCGGTGACGAGGTTGCCGTCTTTGTCGATGGCGATGAGCGTGAACTCAATCAGCGTGGTTTCGCGCGAAAGACCGGTGTCGGATCACCGCTATTGGTGTCTTGTGTAAGCGCCAGCGGAACGCTCAACGCCAAAAAGCTTAAAGCAATCAAATTCCGGTGCACGGTCATGTCTTACCGCTCGACTCCGCCAGGGTTGGGTGACGGCTGGGAGTGCGGTATCTTTCACTGGCACATCGAGCGAGCCGTAGCGGCCGGTGAAACGGTCGCGGGCGATTAGGCGCACGGTCGTAGCGCCGGGCGTCAACTCCCATGTGTGGCGGAGGTCTACGACCCCTACTTCACGGGCCACGCCCTCCGGGAAAGGAACATCCCGCAGGGCGCGCCTCATTTTGAACTGTGCATCGGACAGTTTATCGACGATTGCCAACGTCACCGCGGCGGAGGATTCGCTATCGACCTGGCGGAAATGCAGGTCGTCGATCGAGATCTGCATGATCATGCCGATTGTTTTTGTGTCGGCGTCGAATTGCAGCCGCGCATCGAGCTGCACGGCCGTCGAACCGACAGGGTTGTGGACAGCGGCGCGCCACTGGTCTTCGGTCCAGTCGAGCGGCTCATACTGGCGCGCGCCGTCGACCATATAGCCGTCGCGGTGCTTACAGTTTGACGCCCATTCCGCGTAACGCATTCACGTCGAGGTTGTGCCATTTGTCGTCGGGCTCGCCGTCGGCGTAGAAGCCCAGCGAGTACGTGCCTTCGGAATCGGCGACGATCTCGTCGACGGCGTGGCCCACGTCGTTGGTGTTCCAGTAGAACCGGCCGCCGGTGATGTCGGCGAACTTGACCATTGCCGACGTCAGTGATCTGCGCTGATCGCCGCGTTCGCCAGTCAGGCGCTGATAGGAATTGACCAGGCCAACCCGGAAGTTACGGCCTCGTATATACGCCTCGGCCGAGATGCCAACGTCTGCCTGCATGTCCACGTGCGTCGAACATGTACATGGTGATGCCCTGCTGCGCCAGCCGCCGTGCGGTGTCGCGCACCAATCCTCGTAGGATGTCGAGCCGCCGGCCGTGTTCTTTCTCCAGCGATCCGGTGATCGACAGCATCGTGATGCCGCTGCCGAACCAGACGATGCTCTTGCGTCCCGGGACGCCGGCCAGATGATCGCCGAGCGCCTTCGAGCAGATGCCAACGTTGTTCGCGTTCGCTGCTCGTCGGCCGTTTGGTGGGCGAATCTCTCGGCCTGGAGCAGCGCGACAATCGTCTTCTCCGAGACATGCCCTGACGTTGCATCCATGCGATCAGATTGTCCATGTCACGGGCCCATGTCGTCGATCGATTCCGAGCGTCGGCGCCGCCAGTTGGATCCGCACTTGCTCGATGCGGCCTTCAGGGATTCGGCGTCGTCGGTGAAATCGTGCAGTACGGTTAAGTCGTGTCCCAGCAAGATAGACGGCGAGGCGCGTGTTGGCGCTAGGAAGTCAGCGTGCCTAGGTAACGCATCGCCTGCGCCTTCACCCAGCGCCTGCTCACGCGGCTGGGTATTGAGGGTGTCGAGTACGATGGCGGTGACGTTGCGCGGCGGCACCTGGCGTCAGATCAGGTGAGTTGGTGAAGATGCCGGTCGGCAGTTTGGGCGGCGCAATTCGTGGCGGCTCGCCGCCCTCGTAGCGAAACACCGCCAGGTCGCGGGGGAGGCCCTTGTCCTTGACGACGATCTCTTCTTTCTTGAGATCGGTGACCGGGTTGCCGTCTTTGTCGATGGCGATGAGGGTGAACTCTACCAGCGTGGATTCCGCGCGAAAGACCGGAGTCTGATCCTGCGCGAGCGCGGGAGGGCCATCGCTGCCAGAATCAACGCTGTCAGGATGGTGCATTTCATGCTTCTTTACCTCTGGTGGTCAGTGCTTGGATCGCTGTGGCTCGCTTCGCCGGCAGCCAGCAGGCCAAAAACGCAACAGCAAACAAGAGAAGGATGACCGGGGCGAATGTTGCGAGGGTCGCCGGGATCCGAGCCGCGAAGATAAGGGGCCAGCATGGGGCTCAGCGCGACGACGCTCGCCAAGCCGATGATGATTCCCACTAGCAGCAGCTTCGTCGTGCTTGCCGTCACCAGACGCAGGATGTCTCCGGTCGTGGCGCCTAGCGCGCGACGAATGCCGAATTCGCGGGCGCGGCGAGTGACCGCGTAGGAGACGATGCTGAATACTCCCGAGGCTGCCAGCAAGAGCCCAATAGCGGCGAAAACGCTGAACAGGGCAGCGCTGAATCGGGAGTAGCCGAGCCCGTCGTTCTCGAGGCCTTCATCGAGACTCTGCGTGAAGGCTACGGGTTGGCTCGGGTCCACGGCGACGAACGCTTCGTGCAACGCGCGGAAGGATTAGCGGGGTCTCCAGCCGTTCTCACGAGGAAGACGGTCCCGATGGATAACACCACGCCGTCTGGGCAGATAGATCGCCGGCTCCGGCTCGCTCTCAAGACCTCGGTTGCGGACCGTCCCGACGACGCCGACGACCTCGAACCCGTTTTCGAGCCCGGGCGGGTTCAAGAGCGTGGATTGCCTTCCCCAGGCAGTTTAGGTAGTCGAATGCGCTGACCCTCGGGGTTTGTGCCGGCGAAAAACCGCCGTTGCGCCTCTTCATTGATGACGGCGACCGGCGCCGCTCGCTGTAGTTCCGTTGGCGTGAACAGACGTCCCCTGAGCAACGGTACGCGAATCGTAGAGAAATAATCTCCGCCGACCATGCCGACGAGGGCGCGCTGGTTCTCCGGCGCATCGGACCGCCCGAGGATCTCAAACGGCATCTCGCGGCCTCGATGTACGGCGGCACGGCATTTAGCTGTGATGCCGACGCTTTCGACGCCGGGCGTCGCGCGCAAGCGTTCGAGGATCTCTTGGTAGTAGTCGCTCCTCTCGTTCCAGGTCGTATATCGTCCCGGCAGCGTCGCCGCCGTGAGCGCCGACGACGCGCTTGGGGTCGTATCCCAGCGGCGTGTCGATCATCGAGACGAGCCCACGAACGGCCATTCCGGCACCGGCCAACAAGACCATCGTCAATGCGACTTGCGCCACAACCAGAGTGCTGCGCAGTTTGCCCATGCCGCGGCCGCCGGCGACGGAACCGCCGGTTTCATCGATCGCCTCGCGGACATCGGTCTTCGCGGATTGCAGCGCGGGCGCCATTCCGAATAGGATTCCCGTGAGGACAGAGACGGCGAAGCTTGCCGAAACGACGATGCCGTTGACGGCGATGACCGGTTCACGAGGAATGGCAACGTCCGGGATTAGCGCGACGATCACGGGTATGCCGCGATAAGCCAACAAGGATGCCCAACGCGCCCCCAAGCGAATGACAACAAGACTGACTCGGTGAGAAGTTGACGGACGATGCGCCCGCGGGTCGCGCCGAGAGCCAAGCGAACGGCGATCTCGCTGTGGCGGGCGCTAGCGCGGGCCAACAGGAGAATCGAGACGTTGCCGCAGGCGATCAGCAACAGGCAACCGACCGCCGCCCAGAGGATGAAGATCGTGCCCTTGAAGTTGACCTAGCAGCCGATCGTTGAGCGGGGCCATCGCGAACTGCGGACGCCTTCGAACGGCGCATAAAGCTTCGGATGACGTGCCGCGAAGCCCGCGGTGAGGACTTGCAACTCCGCCGCCGCTTGCTCCATCGATACGCCCGGCTTGACCCGCGTCAAGAGGCGCACCATACGGGAGTCCCGGCGTCATATCGAGCGGGAGAAAGACTTCGACTCGCTGCCAGGTGAACCTCGGAGGCATGACTCCGAGAACCGTGTAGGGCTCGTGGCTGAATTCGATCGTCTTGCCGATGACGTTGGGGTCTCCGCTGTAGCGACGCTGCCAATACGCCGAGCTCAACACTACGATGCGGGGTGGGCTGGTTTCGTCTGGGAAATCCGACGAGGTCCAAGTACGGCCGATCATCGCCGGTACGCCCATGAAGTCGAAGAAATTCGGGGGGTAACCCGCGCCGTCACGTTTTCCACGAAGCCGTCCGTGGCGACGACAAAGCGGGGGATCGCTTGTGACGGCGTCTTCGATTGTTTCGGCGGAGCGGCGAATCGTTTGGAAGTCTTCAATCGTGTAGACGGAGGAGCTCCCGACTCTACTTCGCTCTGTCGTGAATCTTGCTCGTCAGCCATCCGCTCCGCATCTTTGTAAGGAAAGGGGTCGATCAGCAGGGCGTGGAGCAGACTGAAAATCGCGGACGTTGCTCCAATGCCGAGAGCCATGGAGCCGACGGCTACCGCGGTGAATCCGGGGCTCGCGCGTAGGCCGCGCCAAGCGTGACGCAAGTCTCGCCACAGGGACTCCAGCCAAATGAAGGAACGTTCGTCGCGGTGCAGCTCTTTAGCCGCCTCCACGTTGCCGTAACGGCGCCTTGCGGCGAGCTTGGCGTCGCGGGCGTCCAGGCCTTGGCGTCGATAGTCGTCTTCAAGCAACTGCAGATGCGCGGCGATCTCGCGTTGCATTTCGTTTTCGGCCCGGCGACGCGCAAACAGGCTCTGCAGCTTGGCCAAGACGCGACGCATGGGTTAACTCTCCTCGATCAGGAGCTTGTCGATCATGCCGGAGATGCGGCGCCAACGCTCGGTCTCTTCCTTGAGTTGCTTCACGCCGGCTTTAGTAATCGAGTAGAACTTCGCCTCACGCTTGGTGTCGGTTGTGCCCCACTTGCCCTGGATCCAACCTTCCTGTTCGAGGCGCACGAGGGCCGGGTAGATGGTCCCTTGGTTGAGGCGGACTTCGTCTTCAGAGACTTGTTCGAGGCGGGTGGCGATTCCGTAGGCATGCTGGGGACCCATCGTCGTGAGGGTGCGCAGGATGATTAAGTCGAGGGTGCCTTGGAGCACCTGCTCGCGAGACTTCTTTCTACGAGCCATGCAAGTGAAGTCAGTCTTACATTGCCTCACTAGATTGTCAAGTGAGAGAGCGCTTATGCTACTCCTTCGAGTGGTCCCGTGGCGACTAGTCTGATTGGGACGTTTGGGAGCGCACAATGGCGACGTGCGAGGCAGTTTAGAATAGCTCTCGCCGCGATCCCGAGCGACGGCCATGATCGCCGTGGAGTGAGCATGCAGGGGCAGGAATTCATCCGAGTTCGAGAATCGGCGGACCGCAAACCCGATATTCCCGGACGCGTCGGGTGGCAGGCAGCGGCCTAAGTTCTGCGACTCGTCCCCTGCGCTGGCAGCACCATAATCCTAGCGAGTTATGGACGTCTGAATGTGGCTCAAGACGGCATCGACGAAGTCGGGGTCCGTGGCGCCGTCAGTGATCGTGACCTCTTCGAGTCCGGAGATTCGGCCTAGAACCACCCGCGCCGCATAGGCGTGGCCGATCCAACGCCAACGCGCGCATTCTACTAGCGCATCAAGGGAACGCTCTTTGATTTCAGCCAGAACTCGTGCCTCTCGAGATTGTGTCAGCGAGACCAGAACAGCAATGGACTTATTGCGATCAGCCCACCTGTCGGACGAGAGCAGTTCGATGAATAGGGAGGCCTCGATTGGCGCCGCCAATGTGATGCCCGAGCCAGCCAAAACAGCCAGCGCCCGGACAGCGTTGTTTCGAACTGTTCCGTCTGGGTCGCGAATCGCTCTGGAAAGTTCGTTGATCTGTGTTGCGCTGTGATCGACATATCCGGCTGCCTCAGCGGCGATCGCTCGATGATGCGCATCGGAAGAGCTGCGCAGCACGGCGTATATCTGGGGAGCATGCCCGAGAGCGTATTCCCTCATTTCCAGTTGTATCGATCTCGTGGTGGGCTCATTCGTTAGCGAAAAACCGCGCGACCTGTCCTCTTGGATTGCATCGCCGCCGTGCGCGACCGCTGCAATTAGCGCGTCTTCAAGGCGGGCGCTGATGTCCAGCAGGTTCTGGGGAAGACGCAGGTCTTCCTTTGGCTCGTCGAGCAGGCGGAACGCCTTGCTGGTTGCGCCCGACAAACCTACATACACCCAATGATCGCCATCTTCATCGCAACAGACAACCGCGATATCCGTGGCATCGGTCCCTGTGGAAGCCTTCACAAATTCACGAAGGTCTCGGCGGGTGTCGTCGGTCCACGGAGTACCTTTGAGCTCAGGAATCGCGCTCCGGATTGCCTGGATGTCGAGGCCGCCATACCCGAAGAACTCGATGCCGCCGATAGGCGACGCGCCGCTGCACGTCGCCGCTGCCATTAGCGCTACGGCATAGAAAATCGCCCTTGGCTTGCAATTCATGTTACTTGAGGCGGTGCCGACGACTTTCATTTCGAGGAATCGGGAAAGATTACCATACCGGGCTCGCGTCGTTCTCCGCGTCCACAGTAACGGCCCAACGGCCTCACCAACCACAGCCACCGCCCCCCATCCGCTCCGATCGCCAAACGAACGCGTTGCACCAGTCAGCGACGCGAGTCTTGAGGACGCACAGTCAAAAGCCCCGTGGCCAGTCGCCGTAAACGCCGAAGGCTGACGACCGAAGTCCACCACTGCCCACGGTCCCGAATCGGCCATTGCCCCTGGACTCCCGCAGTTCGGCGTTCGCCTTGCGCCCGCTCGTCCGTTCGCCGCCTCTGGTTGGTCCGAGCAACGCTCGCGCCAGCAAGGCGGATCACTCGCGCTGCTTTGGTCGGCCCTGCCCGACGGCGGCGCGGACTCGGGGCCATCTCCTTGCGGGTCCGGTGGTCCCCGTCGCTCTGGGTGAACGGGGGCCCCCCCGAAACACTAAGAAATGGAGATGAGAATCATGGCAAACGCCAAACCCGTAGCGGAAGGTGCGAGGTTTGGAGCTGAAACTAAGGAGCGCGTCGCCCGCTATCCGAGCAACGTGCCAAGAATATCGGCCAAGGCCTTCAGCCTCTGCGGTTGCTTTCGTGCCAGCGTCTCCAAGTTCTGGAGTCGCCACCGGATCGCCGGCAGCTCCTCCAAGTGGGGAATCCCAAGCAGCGACCAGTCAGGTCGGGCGAGGGCCAGCGTTCGCAGGAAATCGCGCTCGTTCGCATCGAGCGAGGCGGGCAACTCGCGGAACAGCTTCTCTCGCGTTTCGAGCAGCGCATCGAGCGGACACCGCCTCCCTCGTCATTCCGGCGAATGATCCCTCGTAAGAGAGTCGGATGTCCTTGGGCTGCGGGAACAAGACCTCATGCAGCGGCCGGTTGTGGCTGGCGAGGTACACCACGAATGCGCGCCGGATCTCCGGCGTGACGCCGCCGTGCTCGAACAGCTCCATCACGTCGAACAGGTCGCGCGGGTGCTGGCGATCCATGGCGGCGACGAGTTTCCCGCCATAGATCTCTTCCGGGGAGAGCAACGGAAGCTCCAGGTCAGCCATCAGGGCGTCGCTTGCCGCCGGCGTCAGCGACACGATCCGTGTCGGATGGATCGTGCCGCGAATCACGGTGTTGACCTCGATCTTCACGGCCACGTCATCGCGGCGGACGAGGAGCTTGGTCTCGCCCATGTCGCTCGCGGACACGGCTTGCACGTTGAAGCCTCGCTTCAAGAGGCGATCCCGGCTCGCCCGCAGGCCCTCGTTGATCGCTGCCAGAGCTTCAGCTCGGGGCATCTGGTGATTCGTAAAGACCAGATCCAGATCGACCGAGAGGCGCGGCATCTCCCGCAGAAACAAGTTGATCGCCGTGCCGCCTTTCAATGCGAAGCCGCCGCCTTCGAAGACCAGAGGCGCAACCTCCACTAGCAGTCGAGCGGTCGCGAGGTAAGTCGGGTTCATGGCTTGAGCACCAGCAATCCCTCTTTCGTGCGGCCCACCCAGCGCTTGTCGCTGCCAGTCGGAAGGCGGTCGGGATCAAGCTTCGCGGCCCAAGGAAGGTCCAACTCCTGGCCGAGAGTCAGGCAGAGCCGAACGGTCTTGACCTGCCTGCATTGTGCCAGCAGTTCCTGAAGAACGGCCGCCCTCAGCGATGTCGCTCCTTCGAGGACATCGCGGGCCTCTTGGAGCGGTTGCCGCACCCCGACGTCGCTCAGTAGCTCCAAGACGGCTCTTTCGGGCTCGGACACAAACGGGCCGTCAGATTGACGTTGGAAGCGAGAGACTCGAAGGGGCGCGTCCGGCGGTTCGTCGAACAAGCGGAGTCGGTGGTAGCTGGCTGGAAATCGCTCGGTGAACCATGCCGGCAGCGAACCGGACGCCCATCCGTAGAGCTGAAGCTGAGGGCGCTGAGCAAGATTGTGCCGAACACCATGCCAATCGAGAGCCGTCTTGCCGCCGACGTGCAATCCTTCGAGGCGGCGCTCGAGCTGCTGCAGGCTGGGGTAGAGCTCAAGCGGGACGTCTTTTCGGGCGTAGACGCCGCGAGCCAAGCGCGTGAGCCAACCCGCACGGACGTAGTGGACCGCTAGGTCTGCCGAGACGCCCAGGGCGCCCAGTTCCTCGGAGGTTACCGGATGCCCGGGCTTCACCTCCTGAAAGAGTTCGTTTAGTTTGCTCATCAGAATCGTAGCCAGGCTACGACAACTGTATTCAATATAAACAGATTGTTTTGATTCGTCAAGACTGTCGTAGTAAGGATACGACTACTCCGGAGAATCCAAACGAGCGGAAGAGATTACTCGGCGGGTCGAGCCGCGACCCTGCTTGGCTCCAATCTGGCTCCGTTAGCGGGCGGGAAAATAGTCATGCTGAAACTACAGGACTTAGGGTGGCAGAGATCAACGCCGTTTGACTCTAAGTTCTTTATTTACAACAGATTCGTAATTTCCCAAGCTGAATGTCGCGGGTTCGATCCCCGTCTCCCGCTCCATCCCTCCGGCTCGCAACGCAAGGCTTTGATTGGACGGATCTGCGCTGTCCTAGTAGCCGACTGAATCCCCAATACGATCCCCACGCGTACCGACACGCCAAACGCCGCGATCACCGAAGTCGGCGGGACGATCATTTTCCACTGGGCTACCGAAGCGATTTGCCGCGACAGGAAGAAACCTGAAGGACATCCGTCAGCTCAGCCGTGGCGATCTCGATCATCGCGCTCATGCCCGGACGCCGCTCTCCGCTCGGTGTCCAATTGTCCGGTGGAATCGAACCGGCAAACTCCCACCCTCCCGAGACCGCGGCGCCGTTGGCCACCGGCCCGACCAGCATGGGCCGACTGCTGGACCCGGCCATCCGCGGTTGGGCGGAGAGGTTATTGGCTCGCATGTAAATAATAAGAAGTTGTAAAAAGAGTATGTTTCAGCACAGATCAAAACGTAGTAGCTATGACGAGGGTGTATATATAAAGAACCGACCGTAAATTTCCATATGGCGAGACAGAAATCCATCTCGAAGGGCGGCAACAAAGCTGCGGAGACCGGCGCGGTTCAGCTGCCTGCTGCCGACGAGGAATTCTGGCGCCGCACCGAGGCTTACATGCCTAAGACGAAGCAGGGTGTTTTCATACGCCTGGATGCCGACGTGCTCGCCTGGCTCAAGGCCAAGGGTAAGGGCTATCAAACCCGCATGAACGCGATGCTCCGGGTGCTGATGGAGACTGATCCTGCGACGCCGCGAGTCTTGGCCGGCAGCGACGGAACGGCGGCTGGTTTGACGAGCAAGAGCGCCGATGCAGGGCTAGTCCTGCTGGATGCCGGCGCCGCTGTTCCGGTTATCGAAATCAGCAAGCTGGCTCGGCCGAAAAAGCCACAGGTCGCATAGCACCGCGCTTGGCGCTTCAGTTCCCTACAATTAGCTGTTCGCTTCGGAAGACTGGCTGGCCCTGGATCGTCTGAAGCGTACGATCTCACGAACGAGCGGGTAGGTCACCGCCGACGTGATCACCGCGACGATTAGGTTGCCGACGAGATAACGCCGCGTGAAGTCGTAGGCCTCGCTGACGAGCACGACGTCGTAGTGAATCACCGGATTCAGCCCGAAGATCAAGCTGCCCATCTTATAGCTGGCCCAGTAGAAGGGAATGATCACGATCGGGTTATAGAAGGCCATCGCGCCGAAGATCGCGAGTTTGTTGACGTGCGGGTAGACTGCAACGACTAGGGCGCCTAGCAGTAAGTTGAAGCCCGGTGTCGGCAGGATCGAGATGAAGGTTCCGATGGTAAATCCGAGCGCGATTTCGTGAGCCGACGAACGCGCCGACAGCATCTCTTTGAGCCGGGCTTTAATCTGCTCCACAGACCACATAGGAGACCAACGAGACAGGCGAACGGATTGAGGAAGGGCTTCCATTTCGATTGTCGCCTAATAGGATGCTGGTCCCATCGTGAAGGTTGCGCGGCGTGGCGCGAATTGCGCGAAATACCTAGCACGAGCCTAGGGGGAGGAGGTACGGAAGGCCTGCGGGGAGGATTTCGAGGCCTAGCGGCCCGGCAGCGTAGCGATCAGCAGCACGGCGAGGAGCACGAAGAGGGCTGCTGCCGTTGAGACGAGACGGAATGCCCTGCTGTAGTCGGGGGCGTCGCCGCCTTCGGGGTTGGAAGAGTCGCCGATCCAGATGTCCGTGACCAGGCTGCCCCCTCTCCAGATGTGGCCAATGAGACGGCGTTGGAGGGCGCCGGCGATGGCCGCCTCGCTCCAACCGGCGTTGGGGCCCGGGATGATGGAGTGCTGATCGAGGCCGATCCGCCAAGATTTGCCCGCCGAGCAACCGGGAACAACGGCCGCAACGACGGTGAGCAGGAGCCAAGAAAGACGCGCCGGGAGCAGGTTCAGCAGGTCATCTAGGCGGGCGCCGCACCAGCCGAAATGGAGGTAGCGTTCGGTCTTGTAGCCGACCATCGAATCCATGGTGCTAACGACTTTGAAGAGGACAACGCCAGGCAATCCGCTGAAGGCGTAGAACAGGATGGGGCTGGCGAAGCCGTCGACCAGGCTCTCGGCAAGGCTTTCGATGGCGGCGCGGCGGCAGGCGGGCCCGTTCATTTTGTCGATGTCGCGGCCGACGAGCTTGGCGACGGCGACGCGGGCCTTCTCGATCTCGCCTTGGGAGACGGCTTGGTCCACGTCGCGGCCGTGTTTGAACAGGTCGCCGAGGGCGAGCATGCTGTAGAGAGCGAATACGTGAAAGGCCTGTCCCGCCAGGGGATGCAAGCCCTGCAGGCCGATCGCGGCGAAGCTAAAGGCGCTGCCCCAAAGCCCGGCCAGCAGCACAAAAAGCAGGCAGCCGCCGAAGATGCCATCCAGTCGGACGGCGCGTAGAAGCCTTTCGAAGCCAGTCAGCGTGAGGCCTATCAGGCGGATGGGATGGAGCGGGTAGACGGGGTCACCCAAGACGAGGTCGAGGGCGACGGCGATTAGCAAAAGCTCGATGTGCGGCTGGAGGATCGTCAGGTCCACTTGGACTTCCACCCCAACGCGATGGCGTGAAGGACTAGGTCGATCGGGTCCTCTTCGGCGGTCTGCAGCTCCGACCAATGCGCATGCCACTGGTGAGGCTTCGCAGCGAGCGCGGCGGCCATCGAGGCGGCTTGCTGACGGAGCGATTCTTGGGCGAGACCGGTGGGCAACGTGCCATAGCGGATGCGGTCGAGGACGGCGGCGAAGGCGTAGGCGGCCGCAGCGACGCCGGGCTCGTAGAAGACAGACTTATCGTTGTCTTTGAGCAGCTGGTAGTCGGCCTCCGAAAGCAAGCGGGGCAAGCTTTCGTGCGCGCGGGCTTCGGTGAGGCCGAAGCGCCCGAGGGCGTGGAACAGGCCGCGTCCGTAGGAGGGCTCCAGGCCGTTTTGCCAGCGCAGGGCTTCTTTGGTGGCGTCGCGTACGGCAACGCCGATCAACTCGCCAAGTTTGACGTGTGGACTGGTCGCTTCTTTGGGTTTGCGCGAAGGATCGAGCGGCGCGGAGACCGCGAACTGGTCGGTGCCGGTGCCGGTAGCCAGGCCGTCGGAATAGCGGCTCGGCGCGGCGAGTTCGAGCAGGGCGACGGTCTTGGCCTCGGTCATGGTGACCACGGCGCGGGCTTGAGCTGCCGGCGTCAGCGGACAGTTGAACAACAGCATGGTGTTGATCGTGCCGTGGTGCGGATTGAGCTTCGACCAGCCGTCTTCGCGTTCGTGCCAGACGGCGGGATCGCCGGCGCGGGCGGCGTTGCCTTGCACTCCAGCGGTGACGACGGCGACGACTTCTAGGTCTTCGAACTTCTCACTGCGTAGGACGGCGTAGTTCATGTTGGCGGCAGTACCCATGAGCGCTACTTCGTCGGGCGGGAGGTCGATTTCAGAGCAAACGACGCGGTGGTAATGGTCAGCGCCGTTGTCGGTGATGACGCCGTGACGCGCTATGTGGGCTTTGCCTTCGCAGCTTTGGTGGTTGACCAGATAGCGCACGGATTCGGTCTGCCCGCCGACGATGGACGAAGTGCTTAGGACGCGATGGGGGAGGAGCAGTTCGGCGACGATGAAGCGCCCAAAGCGGCTGATAGCAGCCGTTTCGTTGCGGTGCAAGGATTCGTTGGCGTCATTGGAGGACATGAAAAAACGTCGGGTGGAGGGTTCGATTATGGCGAAAGACGACGCTTTTCGTCTCGCCTTGACTTCGTTTGCGGCACGGGATATCCTTCGATCACCTCTTGGGCGCCCACTGTGGGCCTAACAGGGAAGTCCGGTGAAATTCCGGCGCGGTCCCGCCACTGTAATCGGCGAGCCGGTCCAAGAAGCCACTGAGGCGAAAGCTTTGGGAAGGCTGGATCGACGCTAGCGAATCGGATGATTCGCTTGAAGCTGTAAGCCAGGAGACCTGCCTGAGAGCGTGTAGGCGCGTTTTTCCGCGTGGAATACGGAGTGCTGCCATGACTGGACCCTCTCAGGCCATCGAGTCGTCGTCTTTACGCCGTTGGGCGAAGGTGATCCCTTCTCTACAGTCGTAACGGCTTACTCTCCACCGCAAGGAAAATTCTGCGCACTCACGTCGTTCGCCCACGGGTTCTCGGGCGAGGAGGCGAAAAGTGAGCATTGCAAAAAACAAAAGTCGGATTGCCGGCCGCTGTGCGGTCGGGTTGTTGGGACTGTTCTGCGCGAACGCCATGCTGCGCGCCGATAGCGTCACCGGGCGCGTGTTGGACCCGCAGGGCTTGGTAGTGGCCAAGGCGAAGCTGAGGCTTTTTGAGCGCAACAGCGGCGAGCGCTTTCGCGGCGTGAGCGACGCGGAAGGGGCGTATTCATTTGTCGGGTTGACGGCGGGCGATTACTTGCTGGAAGCGGAGGCGCCGAACGCGGCGATGATCGGCTCGCGTGAGGTGGCGGTTCGCGGCGACGAGACGGTCGACTTGGCCCTGGAAATATCGAGTGCGGATGTTGAGGTGATTGTGACCTCGTCGACGACGCCGTTGCTATTGACGGAAGTGGCCAAAGCGGTCGACGTGATCGACTCGGAAGAGTTGGCGCTGCGGGACGAGTTTGGATTGGCGGAAGCGATCCGCAATGTGCCGGGCGTGAGGGTGCGCCAGTTGGGAGGCCCAGGCGCCCAAGCAACGGTGCAGACGCGCGGCATGCGCTCTTACGATACGGCGCTGCTGATTGATGGCCTGCGCGTTCGAGACGCTGCGGGTACGCAGGGCGACGCCTCGGCGCTGTACTCGGACATGGATATCGTTGATACGGATCGGATTGAGTTCCTGCGCGGCTCGGGGTCGTCGCTCTATGGGTCGCATGCGATGGCGGGCGTAATCAATGTGAACTCCAGCCAAGGGGGCGGGAGGACTCACGGAGAGATTCGCAGCGAAGGCGGCGGGCTGGGATTGTTGCGCGGCGTAGCGCGAGTCGGCGGCGGTTTAGCGGATGACCGATTCATCTACAGCGGCGGCTTCTCGCATCTCAACGTGGTCGACGGTTATCGCGGCCTCAGCCCGCATCGCAATACGAGCGCGCAGGCGTTTGCGAAGTATAAGTTCACGCCGAATTTGTCGTTGAGCGGGCGTGTTTGGGGCGCGGATGTGTTCACGGCGCTGGCGGATAGCCCAGCCTTTCCCAGTGACGTGACGGCGAATTTTCCGGCGACGGGAACGGTACCTGCAATTGCCTTGCCCATTGACCAGGTCGAACGCTACGAGGCGGGTCTGCCGATCGTTGCCGGAAATGCGACATTTGTGCCCTCGCCGGCGGACCCGGACTATCGCAAGGTCTCTTCATTCACGGCTGGTGCGTTGATCTTGCAGCACCAGATGACGCCGAACAGTTCGTATCGGGTGGCGTATCAGGCGGTGGACACGGGCCGGTCGTATCAAGACGGGCCAGCAGGCTTGGGCGAGTTTTCTACCTTCACCACCGATGGCCGCTACGACGGGCGCACGGACACGCTGCAAGCACGAACGGACAATCGCGTTGGAGCGAACCACCTGTTCACGTTGGGGTACGAGTTCGAACGCGAGCAGTACTACAACTTCAACACCGACGAAAGTTCGAAACCGGAGACGAGCGAGATCGATATCGAGCAGCAAAGTCACGCCGTGTTTGCGCAGGACCAGATGCGTTTCGCCGATGCGCGGCTGCATGTTTCGCTGTCGGCCAGGGCGCAGTTCTTCGAGACGGGGAAGCCGGCCTTTTCGGGCTCGGCGAATCCTTACATTGGGGTAGCGTTCGAGGCGCCGCCCTCGTCTTACACCGGCGACGCTGCGGTGGCCTATTTGATTCGAGGGAGCCAGACGAAGCTGCGAGCGCATGTCGGCAATAGCTACCGCGCGCCCTCGGCCTATGAACGATTTGGCGCCTATGTCTCGCCGAGCTTCAGCGACTTCTACGGCGACCCGCGGTTGAACTCGGAACGCTCGGTTGCCGTGGATGCCGGGATCGACCAGTGGCTGGCGGATTCGAAAGTGCGCTTGAGCGGCACGATCTTCTACACCGACTTGCAGGAGACTGTGGTGTTCGACTTCGCGAACTTCCCCTACGAGACGGACCCGTTTGGGCGCTTTGGCGGATATCTTAACGGCGGCGGCGGCGTGGCGCGCGGAATGGAGTTTAGCGGCGAAGCGGCGCCGACTTCGAACACGCGCTTCCGGGCTTCCTACACCTATACGAACTCGGACTCAAGGACGCCGCGGATCGGGACGGACTACTTCAGCATTCCGGGTCAGTCGAATCATCTGTTTTCGATGACGGCGACGCAGTGGATAACGCGGCGCTTTCAGACGACGTTTGATCTGTTCGCGGCGAGCGACTACTCCTTGTCGCCCTACGGGGCGCTGGGACGGAGAATGATTTTCGATGGTCCGGTCAAGGCGGACGTGGTGTTCGCCTATGAGTTGCCGCTGACGGATACGCGCAGTGTGGAGTTCTACGGCAAGGTCGAGAACGTTTTGAACAAGAAATATTACGAGAACGGCTTTGGCTCGCCGGGCGCGTGGGCGATTGGCGGGATGAGGTTTAAGTTTTGATGTTTGAGAGGCGAGGGTGAGAAGACTAGCGAGAAATCTGCTGGCAGTGGGGGGAGCGGCGGTTGTCGTCGCTCTCTTCATCTTCGCTTTTCGCTTTGACGGCGATCTGCAGCAGCCGACGCGTGGGCGTGCTGCGGATGCGGCGGTAAAGGAAGGCGATCCCTTTCCCCGAACGGTTGCCGATTACTTCGGCGATCCGTTGACGTTGGAACGGGCGCCGCAGCGGATCGCTTCGCAGGCGTTGACGATCGATCACTTCTTGTTGGCTACGGTTCCGCCTGACAGAATTGTGGCGCTGAGCAACTACGCTCGAGACGAACGCTATAGTTTTGCGGTGGAAGAGGCGGAACAGACCGATGCCGTGGTCGCGACGGATGTGGAGGCGGTTGTGCTGCGTGCCCCGGACGTGATGTTGGCGGCACACAGCGCACGCGCGGACCAAGTGGATTTGGCGCGGTCGGCGGGAATTCCGGTATTTCGGCTGCTGACGATCTTCGACAACTTCGATCAGATTGCCAAGCAATTGGAGACGGTGGGCCGCGTGACGGGCGAGGATGAGAGGGCGCGCGCGGTTGTGGCGGAAATGCGGCGAAGAGCTGCTGTTGCGAAGGCGCTGAAGCCGGCGAACGCCAAGTCGGTGCGCGTTCTAGCGCTGACGGTTTATTCGTCGAGTTACGGTAGGGGTTCGTTGTTCGAGTACGTGGTGAACGAGTTGGGCGCAGTGAACGTGGGCTCGGAACAAGGACTGGGGCCGTACGGGCAGATCAGCGCCGAGCAGGTCGCGTCATGGAACCCCGATTGGATTGTGGCGGGCGCCGAGAACGCATCGATGGAAGAGGTGCGCGAACGGATGCTGAAGGACCCCGGCGTGTCCGTGACGGAGGCCGGTCGCACTGGCCAGGTGCTGGTGGTGAAGAACCGCGAGTTCCTGACGATGTCGCAACATGCGGTGGAATTGATGGAGAGTCTGGCGAAGGCGATTTACGCGGAGAAGAAGTGAGCCAAGCGGCTATATCAGCAGTGGTCAAACCGGCTATGAGGCTCTCGCGGCCTCGGGCTGTGCTGCTGTACTTCCCGACTGTGTGCGTGCTGCTGGCGATCGCCGTCGTCGCAGGGATTTCGATTGGCTCGACCTATATCGCTTGGGAGACCGTGGCGCGGGTCATCGCTTCGCATCTGTTGCCGGCGGGCTGGGTCGACGTGAGCGGCGTGACCGAAGCCGAGCAAGTGATCATCTGGATGATTCGCGTGCCGCGCGTCCTGGTGGCCGGACTGGCGGGGGCGGCGCTGGCTGTTGCCGGAACCGAGATGCAGGGCATGTTTCGGAATCCTCTGGCGGCGCCGAACGTGGTCGGCGTGAGTGCGGGCGCGGCATTGGGCGCGGTGGTTTCTTTTGTCACAGGGCTGGCTGCTGCGTCGGCCCTGTGGCTGCCGCTGTGCGCCTTCATCGGAGCGCTGGGAGCGTTGGCGGTCGTCTATTCGATTACGGTGAGGGCGGGGCGCACGCCGGTGGCGACGTTGTTGTTGGCGGGCATCGCCTTGAGCGCCTTGTTGAGTGCGGTGACGACGCTGTTGGTGTCGTTGAGCTTTGTGGATTGGCAGGTTGCGGCAGAGATTGTCTTTTGGCTGATGGGCGGCTTGGATAGCAGAACCTGGACGCATGTGTGGATCTGCTTGCCGTTCGTGACGCTGGGGACGTTCGTTGCGCTCTGGTATACGCGGGATTTGGATTTGATGCTGTTGGGCGAAGAGACGTCGGCGTCGCTGGGCGTGAATGTGGAGCGGGTCAAGATGACGGTGCTGACGACTTCGGCATTGTTGACCGGCGCGGCGGTGTCTGTGAGCGGCGTGGTGGGCTTTGTCGGCCTGGTGGTGCCGCATGCGATTCGTCTGATTGTGGGGCCGTCGCACAGGGTTCTGGTCCCGGCGAGCGTGGTGACGGGTGCGTTGTTCATGATTTGCTGCGACCTGCTGGCGCGCACGATTCATCCGCCGACGGAGATTCGGCTGGGCGTGGTGACGGCGGCGTTTGGGGCACCGTTCTTTTTGTATCTGTTGAGGCAGCGCGGCAAGGCGCTGGGATATTTTTGAACGGCCTGAGCATCCACAATGCGGGAGTGCGCATCGACGGCCGCTGGCTGGTCCAGGGAGTGAACTTCGATGTCGCGCCGGGAGCGGTGACGGCGCTAGTGGGGCCGAACGGCTCGGGGAAGTCGACGATTCTACGTCTGCTGGCGGGGTTGTGGCACGCGAGTGAAGGCGATGTCGAGTTGGACGGCGCTCCGTTGTGCAAGATGCGCCGAAGAGATGCGGCGCGGAGGTTGAGCTTCGTCCCGCAGGATACGGGAATCGATTTCGGCTTCAGCGTGCAGGAAGTCGTGGATATGGGACGGCATCCGCATCGCGGTCGCTTTGAGTCGTTTGAAGAGAACGACCGGCGGAGCGTGGCGCGCGCGCTTGAGCAGGCGGACGTGACGGACCTGGCCGCGCGGCCGGTGAACGAGTTGTCGGGAGGCGAGCGTCAGAGGGTCCTCATCGCGCGCAGCTTGGCGACCGAGGCGGAGATTCTGTTGCTGGATGAGCCGACTTCGAACTTGGACATTGATCATGGGCTGGAAGTTTTGACCTTGCTGCGACGGTTGGCAAACGAGGGCAAGTCGGTCGTGGTTGCCTTGCACGATTTGAATGCGGTCATGCGCTTCGCTGATTTTGCGGTGGTGCTCGATGGCGGGCGAGTGAGTTCGCGCGGCGTGCCGGCGGAGGTCTTGACGGAAGAGACCGTGGCGGCGGTGTTCGGCGTGCGCCTAGAGCGTTTAGAACGTCAGGACGGCAGCCCGGTGTTGGTGTTCCATCGGCGAGATAACGATGCGGTGATCGGAGTCTAGCGAGATGGCGGCTCGGGCGCTGATGGTCGCGGGGACGGCTTCGCACGTCGGCAAGAGTTGGATGGCGACGGCGATCTGCCGGTTGCTTGCTAGGCGCGGGGTGAAGGTCGCGCCGTTCAAAGCGCAGAACATGTCGAACAACTCTTTTCCCTGTGCGGGGGGAGGGGAAATAGGTAGGGCTCAGGTCGCTCAAGCAGAGGCTTGCGGGCTGGAGCCGGCGCCGGACATGAATCCGATCTTGTTGAAGCCGACCTCAGACCGCGGCAGCCAGGTCGTGGTGCAGGGAAGGGTCTGGCGCGATCTTACGGCGGCCGCATATTACGAACAGTACGAGTACTTGGCGGGCAAGGTTGCCGAGTCGTTCGAGCGGCTGTCGGAGCACTATGAGTTTGTGGTGGTCGAGGGCGCCGGTAGTATCGCCGAGTTGAACCTGGCCAGGACGGATTTGGTGAATCTGGGCTTTGCAGCGCGGTTTGACATCCCCGTGTTGCTGGTCGCGGACATTGACCGCGGCGGCGTGTTTGGAGCGCTGCATGGAACGATTGATTTGCTGGAGCCGGCGCAGCGCGAGCTGGTGCGGGCGTTTGCGGTCAATCGGTTTCGCGGCGACCCAAAGCTATTTGAGGGTGGGCGGCTGTTGTTGGAGGAGAAGACGGGAAAGCCTTGTCTGGGGGTGTTCCCGTTCGCGCCGGATATTGAGTTGGACGAAGAAGATGGCGTGGCTTTGGAGGTTCGTCGTGAGCAGGGGAAACATGCCGCGGCAATCTTACGCTTCCCGCGGGTTTCGAATTTTGGAGATTTTCGGTTGCTGCGCGAGGCGCGCTGGATCGATGGGCCCGTTGCTGGTGACTTCGATGTCGTGATCTTGCCGGGGACGAAGAACACAGCGGCGGACTTGGAATGGATGCGCTCGCGGGGATTGGATCAGTGGGTGCTGAGACAGCACGAGAAGGGCGCTCGGGTGTTGGGGATCTGCGGCGGCTATCAGATGTTGGGCGAGCGGATTGAAGATCCGTTGGGAGTGGAGACGGGTCAGCGCTCCGTTCGGGGGTTGGGGCTGTTGCCGGTGGCGACGGTGATGGCTGCTGAGAAGACTACCGAGAGAGTCGAGGCCACGACATCGAACGGCGTGCCGTTCTCAGCTTATGAGATTCATATGGGGCGGACGGATCGCCCTGTGGGAGCCGAGCCGTTGGCTTGGGTTGCGGGGCGGCCGGAGGGGATGCGGCTGGACAGGGTCGCGGGCAGCTATCTGCACGGCGCATTGGAGAATTCGGACGTGGCCGCAGAGTGGCTTGGATTTCGGCCCGAGGAGGCGGTTTCGAAAGAGGCGTCTTACGATCGGCTGGCGGATTGGTTTGAGGAGTCAGCAGATGCGCAGGTGCTGGCGAAGCTACTAGAGGGTTAGCGACCTGCTAAGATCGGCGACCGTGAAGTACGCCAACTTGTTTCTGTTGCTGACGCTGTTGGTTGGTTGCGGGAGCGGTCCCGAAAACCAGACGGCGAGCCGTCCGAATGTGCTGTTCATCCTGGCGGACGACCAGGGTTGGGGCGACCTCAGCGTTCACGGCAACACGAACCTTGCCACGCCGAACATTGACTCGATCGCGCATGACGGCGCGCTATTTGAGAACTTCTACGTCAGTGCGGTTTGCTCGCCGACGCGTGCGGAAATCCTGACTGGCCGCTACCACCCAAGGGGCGGCGTGTATGGAACGAGCGCGGGCTCTGAGCGGCTGGATCTCGATGAGCGAACGATGGCTGAAGCGTTCCAGGCGGCAGGGTATGCGACCGGCGCGTTTGGCAAGTGGCACAACGGCAGCCAGTCGCCCTATCACCCCAACGACAGAGGTTTTGGCGAGTTCTACGGCTTCACGTCGGGCCATTGGGCGCAGTATTTCAATCCGCCGCTCGATCACAACGGGGAGATCGTGCGCGGCAACGGATTTCTCGCCGATGATTTGACCGACCACGCGATTGCGTTCATGGAAGAGCACCGCGAAGGACCGTTCTTCACTTACGTTCCGTACAACACGCCGCACTCGCCGATGCAGGTTCCGGATCGCTTCTTTGAGAAGTTCGCCGAGTATGTGCCGGAAATGCACAATCGGGATCCGGAGAAGGAGGACCTGCCGCACCTGCGCGCTGCTCTGGCGATGGTCGAGAACCTCGACTGGAACGTGGGCCGCATGCTTACCCGACTGGACGACCTGGGCTTGGCCGAAAACACGATCGTCATCTACATGAGCGACAACGGCCCGAACGGCTGGCGCTGGAACGGCGACATGAAGGGCCGCAAGGGTTCGATCGACGAGGGCGGGCTCCGGGCGCCGGCGCTGTTTCGCTGGAAGGGCAAGATCCCGGCGGGACGCAAGATTGACCGCATCGCGGGGGCGATTGATCTGTTGCCGACGCTGACGGAGATGGCCGGCGTTCCCGTCGTCGGAGACAAACCATTGGATGGGATGAGCTTGCGACCGTTGTTGATGGATGAGACGCAGAGTTGGCCGGACCGCGAGTTGTTTACGTTTTGGAACGGCCGGGCCGGAGTGAGGACCCAGCAGTATCGGCTGGATGGAGAGGGCCGCTTGTTCGATATTGCGGCGGATCGCGGGCAGCGGTTGGACTTTTCAGACGAGAGGCCGGACGAACGGGCGAAATTGCAGGCAGACGTGGACGCCATTGTGGCCGAGATGGGCGACTACACGGCGGACGATCGTCCGCTGCCCGTGGGTCACAAAAGTTTGACCTGGTTGCCGGCTCGGGATGCGACGACGCGAGGCGGCGTCGAACGCAGCAATCGGTACCCGAACAGCAGCTACTTTCGCAATTGGAAGAGGCCGGACGACGCCATTGTGTGGGACGTCGAGGTGGAGCGCGAGGGCCTGTATGAGGTCGAGGCATTCTACGCGTGTCCGCCGGGGGATGTGGGGGCGACGGTAGAGGTCGAGTTCTTGGGAGCGACGATGACCGCGACCATCGATGAGGCCTACGATCCGCCGTTGATCGGCGAGGCGGATGACCGCTTTCCGCGGCAGGAGAGCTACACGAAGGATTTTCGGCCCTTCTCGCTGGGAACGATGGACCTAGCTCAGGGCAGGGGCGAGTTGCTATTGCAGGCGCCGCGGGTTCCGGGCAGCCAGGCGATGGAACTGTCGGCGGTGACGTTGCGGCGCAAAGACTGAGTAGAAGGGCGGCGCAGCTGGGCCGCGCAGGGATGTTCACCGGCTCGCTACGTGTTAGAATCCGGGCGGTTGGAGTAGTTTATGTTGCGTCTCTTGATCGCCGGTATTTTTGTCGCCGTCATGGCCTCGGCCCAGACCTTCGTCGTCCAGCATGCTCGTCTGATTGACGGCAACGGCGGAGCTGTTATTGAGGACTCGGCGCTAGTTGTGGAAGACGGCCGAATCACGTATGCCGGGCCGTTTGCCGGCGCCTCTATACCGGAAAGCGCGCAGCGGCTGAACATGCAGGGCAAGACCATTGTGCCTGGCATCATTAACGGGCACGGACATGTCGGTTTGACCAAGGACCTCAAGCAGGACCAGGCCAACTACACGCGCGCCAACGTCATCAGGAACTTGCAGATTTACGCGAGTTACGGGGTCACGACGACGACGGATATGGGTACGTCGCTGGACTCCATCCTCGAATATCGCGACCAGCGCAACAAGGGCGAGTTTGATGGAGCGAGGGTATTGACCGCCGTGCACGGCTTTACGGCAATCGAGGGCTATCCGACGCGCGTTCCTGGCGTGAAAGGAGTCGCCAACGAAGTTTCCACCCCCGAGCAAGCGCGGAAGTTAGTGGATAAATTGGCGGACGATGGCGCGGACCTGATCAAGATGTGGGTCGACACGCACCACGGCGCATATCCCAAGCTAGCGCCCGAGATCCGTGCGGCGATCATCCAAGAAGCCGCGCGGCGCGGCAAGGTGTCATTCGCTCACGTTTATGAACTCGCTGACGCGAAGCAGCTCGCGGCGGCGGGAATCCGCATTCTCGGCCACAGCGTGCGCGACGCTGAAGCCGATGATGAGTTGATTAGCTTGCTGCTCAAGGGCGATGTGACCTACATACCGACGGTGATGCGTGAGGCGGGAACGTACATGTACGGCACGAGGGCGCCGTGGGTCGACGATCCTTACTTCACTCGCAGCCTGACTGCGAGCGAGCTGCAGGCGCTGAAGACGACCTTCAAGGCATCGCAGGCCGATCCGGAACTGCAGCGTGAGGGTAAGTCTGACTTCGCCATGGCGCTGAAGAACGTCAAGATCTTGCACGATGCCGGCGTGCACATCGGCCTCGGCCCGGATACGGGCCCTCCAGGACGCTTCGCCGGTTACTTTGAGCACTTGGAGGCGGAGAAGCTGGTCGAGGCCGGACTCACGCCCATGGAAGTAATTGTTGCCTGGTCGAAGACGAACTCCCGTGCACTCGGAATCGACAAGGATTTCGGAACGCTTGAGGCCGGCAAGGTTGCGGACTTCTTAATCCTGAATGCCAACCCGTTGGACAACATGAAGAACGCGAGGGCGATCCATCGGGTCTACATCGGCGGCAAGCGGTTCCGCTGGTAGACCAAAAGTGAACCTTCGCTCTATCGCCGTCGTCGGGGCGCTTGCCGTCTGCTTCGCCTGTTCCTCGCCCGTGGAGACGAACAGCGCTGCGTTGAATCGGCTGTTTGGGGAATATTACGAGTTCTTGCTTCGCAGCAGCCCGGAACTCGCGACAGACGTTGGCCGCCGGGACTACAACGACCGCTGGACCGACTACTCCCGGCTGGGGCGAGACGCGTTTCGCGCCGAGCAGCGGTCGTTTCTGGATCGAGTCCAAGAGATTTCGACGGACGACCTGACGGAGCAAGAGTCTGTCAGCCGTGCGTTGCTCGTAGACGACCTGGAACAGAGTCTAGAAGGGCAGGAGTTAGAAGATTACCTGCTCAGCGTGAACCAGCTGTTTGGGCTACACGCCCGCGTGCCGTTGACGATTGCCCAGATGCCAACGGACACCGTCGAAGACTACGAGAACATCATTGCGCGGATTGAGGCGACGCGTGAGTACGCGGATCAGGTCATCGAACTGCTGAACGAAGCGATCGCGGCAGGGATTACGCAGCCGCGCTTTATCGCCGAGATCATTGCCGACCAGATCGATACGCAGGCGGGGTTCGCCCCTGCTGATTCGCCTATCTTGGCGCCCTTCCGTGAATTTCCGGATGAAGTGGATGCCGGCCGGCGTGAGGTCTTGGCTGATTCTGCGAAGCGGGCTTACGAGAGCTTCTTCCAGCCGGCTTGGAGAAAATTGGCCGCGTTCATGCGAGGGACTTACGCCCCGGCCGGGCGGGCTGAGATCGCCGTGACTAGCTTGCCCGACGGCGTCAATCGCTATGCCTATTTGGTTCGGCGCTACACAACGACGAACATGACGCCCGATGAGATCCACGAACTGGGTCTCACGGAGGTTGAGCGGATCGAAGCGGAAATGGACGACATCGCTCGCTCGCAGGGATTCAAGGATGCAGCGAGCTACGAAGCGATGCTGGACTCGTCGTCCGCCCAACGTTTTTCGAGCAAAGAAGAAATGTTGGAGTACTGCCGGAACATCGCGAAGATCGTGGACCCCGGCCTGCCGCAGTTGTTCTTGAAGTTGCCGCGGGCGCCGTTCGGCATCAGGCCGATTCCGGAGGATACCGAGGCCGCCTCCGCGTCCAATTACCAACAGCCTGCCTCAGACGGTACTCGCGCTGGTTGGTTCAATCTCAAGGCCTACGAGCCGCAGAATCAGGTGCGATTCGACAAACCGGCGCTGGTTCTGCACGAAACGAACCCGGGGCACCATCTACAGATCGCCCTCCAACTTGAGATGGAAGACGTGCCGGAGTTCCGCAAGATCTACAGCGCAACGGCCTACATCGAAGGGTGGGCGCTCTACGCGGAGTCTTTTGGGGAACGGCTTGGAGCGTATCAAGATCCGGCGAGCCGCTTCGGCGCCCTCGACAGCGAACGCTTT
This sequence comes from uncultured Acidobacteriota bacterium, assembly GCA_963805925.1. Lineage (GTDB taxonomy): Bacteria > Acidobacteriota > Terriglobia > Bryobacterales > UBA6623 > CAMPKL01. The sequence continues at coordinate 1,293,349 of CAWDWB010000003.1, read as the reverse complement.
CGGGCGCGGCGGCTGGTAGTCGACACCGGGATCCACGTCAAGGGTTGGTCGTATGAGCAAGCTGTGGCCTACTTGGGCGACGAATCCGAAGTGAATCGCTATATCGCCTGGCCGGGACAGGCGTTGGCCTACAAGATTGGGCAACTCAAGATTCTGCAATTGCGCGAGCGCATGCGGGTGCAAATGGGCGAACACTTCGATATCCGCAAGTTTCACGATCTCATCTTGAGAAACGGCCCGTTGCCGCTAGACCTGCTTGAGGCTCGGGTGATGGCTGAGGCCAACTAGGAGTTTCTCCTCAGGCCGTTTTCAGGCAACTCGTTGATATACCACTGTAGGACCGCGGCATATGCTCGTCGTAGCTGCGGAAGACGTTGATCTTCCGGGGTGCGAGTGGTGATGCCGAACTATTCTTCTGGTAGCTCTGAAATCGAAACCCGAAAGGACGACGCTGAGGGTCAGCCAAGCCGCCCCGGACCCCGTCGCCGCGGCCGCCGCGGAGGCCGGAGGCGCAACAGTCGGGCCGAGAATTCCGCCATGTCTAGCAAGACGGCGGAGCCGTCCGTGATCCTTGCCGCGGCGGATGAGAACGCGGTGTCGCAACAGCTGCGACTGCTGATGTCGCCGAAGCTTGTTAAAGCCGAATGGAAGACGAAGACCCAGCCCGCTGAAGCCTTGGATCCCCAACTCACCTATCGGCCGCCGGCGACGATTGAGAGTTTTGGAGCGAAACCGGCGGAAGCCCCCGTATCGGCGGCGACCTTCAAGAAGAGCGAATCTCCGCTGCAGGCTGTGGTCGCCACAGTGGGCTCGATGGCGATCCTTGCCGCGCTGTACCACTTTGGATACTACGAGGGCAGCCAGACCCCGCCTGAGCCGCAGCAATACGCGGCCTCAGCACCTATGCCGGTGACTCCGGCGCTGCTGCCCGATCCGTTTCCCGCTGAACCTGCTCCTAAGCTGATGGAGGAGGGGACGGTCGTCGCCTCCGCCTCCGTCTCTCCGGCACCGGAGCCGGCGGCGCCGCCCGTGTTGGAAGTTCCGCCGCCGGAGCCAAAGCCGACGCCTGTCCCGGCGCCGAAATCGGTTCCCGCCGCGCCCACCGGACTCTACCTCCAGGTGGCCGCTCTCAAGGATTCGGCGGCGGCCCGCGACCTGGCGTCGGAGTTGAAGACGGCTGGATTCGAAACGGAGATCCTCAGGCCGGCGGACGACGGGCTGATTCGCGTCATTAGCGGCCCGTACGACAAGCGCGGCGAAGCAAAAACCGCTGCCCGGAAGATGTCTGGGTGGGGCATCCAACCTTTCCTGCGGGAGTTTTAGGCCGCTCCCATCGCGCTCGATCATGACGCGCGAAGGCTCCGCGCGACTAGCCGAGGTCTCTGCTCATCCAAAACAGAAATAGGCATAATTGATTCAGCTGAGAGCGTTGTTTGAGGCGCCTGAAACGACTGTGCTACTGTCACGTCTTAGCTCCCGGAGGAGAACGAGATGCGAGCCATCGGCTTAATTGAAACCAAAGGCATGGTCGGCGCCATCGAAGCCGCCGACGCGATGGTCAAGGCTGCCAACGTGACGTTGGAGGGTAAGGAGCTGGTCGGAGCCGCGCTGGTGCTGGTGACCTGTCGCGGCGATGTCGGCGCGGTCAAGGCGGCGGTGGACGCTGGCGCGGAAGCGGCGCGCCGGGCGGGCGAGTTGATCAGCGCACATGTCATTCCCGGACCGCATGCCGATGTCGAGGCGCTCATGCCGAAAAACCTCCCCGCGGGTAGCGCGGACTAATCGCTGGCTGCGATGGCTGAGGATAAGGATCAACGGTCCGTTGAAGAGGTCCGTCAGAAAGTTGACGCTGCCTATGCGGCTTTCCTCCAGTACCGGAGCTTTTCTCAAGAGCGCGTCGATCAGATCGTCGCGCATGTAGCGACGGCTGCCCGGGCGAACTCCGCGCGGCTGGCTCAACTCGCGGTCGAAGAGACGGGTTACGGGAACGTCAAGGACAAGACGGCCAAGAACCTTTTGGGCAGCGATACGCTGCACCGCTATATCGCTCCCCTGAAGACAGCCGGCATCGTGCGCCGGGATGAGGCTGCGGGCATCATCGAAATTGCCGAACCGATGGGCGTGGTTGCAGCGATTCTGCCGACGACTAACCCAACATCCACCGCCATCTACAAAGTGCTGATCTCGCTCAAGGCGAGAAACGCCGTGGTGCTGAGCCCACACCCGCGCGCGCGACGTTGCACGTGCGAGACGGCGGCGTTGCTGGCGGCTGCGGCTGAGGAAGCGGGCGCCCCCAAAGGGATCGTGCAGTGCGCCAACGAGGCCACCATCGGCGGCACGACCGAGCTGATGCGTCACAAACGCACCAGCGTGATCTTGGCCACGGGCGGACCGGGCATCGTCCGGGCGGCGTACGCTAGCGGCAAGCCGGCGCTGGGCGTGGGTCCAGGGAATGTTCCGGTGTTGATCGATTCAACCGCCAACCTGGACGATGCGATTCGCCAGGTGATCGAGGGCAAGAGCTTCGACTACGGCACGCTGTGCTCGAGCGAACAGTCGATTGTCGTCGAAACGAAACATCGCGACGATGTCTGGCGGCTGCTCAAGAGCAACGACGCCTATGTGTGCAACGACCAACAGTCGGCGGCATTGGAGAAGTTGCTGATCATCGAAGGCTTCCGGATCAACCCGGAGTGCGTGGGCCAGGCGGCGCCGAAGATCGCCAAGATGGCCGGATTTTCCGTGCCGGAGAGTACGAGAGTTCTGGCACTGGAGCTGAGGGGCATCGGCCGCGAGCATCCACTGTCGGCGGAGAAGCTTTCGCCGGTGTTGTCGGTGTTGTTCGTCAAGGACTTCGACGAAGCGATCACCGCTTGCCAGGGCATTCTGAACTTTGGCGGACGCGGACATACGTGCGGCATCTACTCGACGTCGAAGCAGAATGTCGAGAAGTTCGCTTTGGCCATGCCCGCGTACCGCGTGTTGGTGAACACGCCGACGCCGCAAGGTTCCACGGGAATCACCACGAACGTGGCCCCGGCGATGACCCTGGGTTGCGGCGCGATCGCAGGCAACGCGACCAGCGACAATGTCGGCCCGCTCAATCTGATTAACTTAAAGCGGGTGGCGTTCAAGGTACGCGAGGCGTCAGAGGCATTTACCAGCAAAGAAGGTCGCGCCTACTTGGCCAATCCTGCAGCTCCTCCGCCGGCGCCGCAGCCGAAGCTGGTTACGCTGAGCGCGCCGGTCGAGGCTCCAAGCGGCGCCTTGCCCCAGCGGCCGGCGATCGCCAGTGCAGTGGAGAAATATTTGGCTAGTCGAGGCGTTGCTTCAGCGAAGGCGTATCCCAAAGGAACGGCGGACACCTCATTGCGTTCGGTCGTGGAAGGGGTCGTCGACTCCTTCTTAGCCGGCGCCGCGCCGAGTGCGCCTGCAGCACCAGCGGAGGCAAAGCTGGCAGCGGCTCCGAGCGCTCCTGCTGCGGCCAGCGAGCCTCCTGCGCCTGCCGCCGTCGGCTTTGTCTGCGAAGACGACGTGCGCCGAGCTCGGACGAAGGGCGAAAAGATCTACGTGAACAAGAAGACGATCATCACGCCGGCGGCGCGCGACCTGGCCTCTGACGGCACGGTCTTGGCTTACACCGAATGAGGAAGCGCTGGGTCTATCGCAGCTTCGACCCCGCCGCCGCTCGCCGCATCCAAAAAGAACACGGACTCTCCGAGACGCTGGCGGTCCTGCTGGCGCAACGAGGAGTGAGCGATCCCGAAGACGTCGCTCGCTTTCTTGATCCGACGCTCGACCAGATGCATGACCCCTTCTTGATGAAGGGTATGCGCGAAGCGGTGGAGCGCATTCGCAGGGCCATTGCCAACAAAGAAAAGATCCTGATCTACGGCGATTACGACGTCGACGGCACCACGGCGGTTGTGCTGCTGCGCAAGGCCATTGAGATGGCCGGCGGCCATGCGGACTATCACGTGCCGCACCGCGTGCGCGAGGGCTATGGGATGCGCGAGGACGTCATCGAGCGAGCGGCGCGCGAAGACGTCAAAGTGCTGATCAGCGTCGATACCGGCATTCGCGACGCTGCGGTGGTGGCCAAAGCGCGCGAGTTGGGGATCGACTCGATCGTCACCGACCATCACCTGCCCGACGAAGGCGCCATGCCGCAAGCGTTGGCCGTGGTCAACCCGAATCAGCCCGGCTGCGATTACCCGGAGAAAGGTCTGGCAGGCGTGGGCATCGCCTTCAAGTTGGCGCAGGCGCTTTTGGGCGGTCTGGATTGGCCCCCTGCGCGGCTGGCTTCCGTGCTGCGCTCGATGTTGAAGATTGTTGCCATCGGTACGATCGCAGATCTTGCGCCCTTGCTGGGCGAGAACCGGGTGATTGCCAAGGTCGGGCTCGAGGAATTGCTGCGTCCACGGCATCCGGGATTGAGGGCTTTGTTGGACGTCTCCGGCTTATCCAGCAAGAAAGCGCTTGGCGCTGGCGACATTGGCTTTCGCATCGGCCCCCGCTTGAACGCCGCCGGCCGCATGGATACGGCGCGATCGGTGATCGATCTGTTCGAGGCGGAGACGATGGAGCAAGCAATGCCGATTGCCGAGTCGCTCGATCGGCTGAACGCCGAAAGGCAAACGGCCGAGCAAGCGATCGTTGATGAAGTGGTTGGAAGATTGATGAAGGCGCCGCCGACCGATGTGGCGCCGTTCATTGTGATGTACGGCGAAGGCTGGCATCCCGGGGTGATCGGCATCGTGGCCAGCCGCGTGGTGGATCGTTTTCACCGGCCGACAATCGTGCTGAGCGCGGACAGCGAAACGGGACTGGCCGTGGGCTCGGGCAGAAGCATTCCTGGCTTCCATTTGCTTGAAGCTCTCGAATCGGTAGCGGGCATCTTCGAACGCTTTGGCGGACACAAGCAGGCGGCCGGCTGCACGGTGAAGATCGATCGCATCGCGGCGATGACCCGCGAGTTGAATGACTACGCTGCGAACGCACTGGGGCCGGAGGATTTCTTGCCGCTGCTGCAACTCGATGCGGAACTCAGCCTCGCTTCGATCACGGACGATTTCATGGCCGAGTTAGCGCGCTTGGAGCCGCATGGCATGGGGAACCCGACTCCGGTATTTGGGGCTGGCGGCGTGGAGCTGGCAGCTGATCCGAAAGTGTTGAAGGAGCGCCATTTGAAACTGCGCTTGCGGCAGGACGAGGCCTCTTTCGAGGCTGTCGCCTGGCGCATGGCGGAGTTAGAACCCTCCATGCGTCGTGGCCGGTCGGTCGATGTCGCCTACTCGGTCGAAGCCGACGACTACTGGGGCGGCTGGCGTCTCAACCTGAAGGATATTCGGACGTCGGAGTCGGACTAGCTCACCGGCGGCGGGGCGGCGAACAAACGAACCGTCTCCTCATTGAGCAGTACCCACAGGCCGTAGATGCCCATGGCCGTGCCGATGGGGATGCTGAGCAGGCCGAGTGCCGAGACCACGATCATCAGGATGCGCGCCCAGGGCTGTCCCTTGAGAAGCCCAATGCCGCCGATGATCTGCGGCGCGGAGAAGATCAATAGCACTCCAAAGATCAGGCCGCCGATTGCGCCCATGATGGGAAAGGCCAACGCCGCGTCGGGATCACCTGAATTCGTCAGGCCGGCTAGCGCCCCGATTCCTCCGAACATGAAAAGCAAGCCGATGCCGATCAGCAAACCGATGCTGCCCATCACGATATTGAGGATGGCGAGTATGCGGACGTGGTCTCTCATTGGCTGATGGCTCTCCCGCAACATTCTACGAGGATTGGGGTGGGTTTGTTCGCCGACCGCTATCCTGGGGTTTCGGCCTGCTGATGGGAATCTCTACTGCCAAGGCTGCGCTTCGAGCGCGCGACGTGTTCCGCCGCGGCGGCTTATTGGCGAAATGGCATCCGCGGTTTGAGTACCGTCCGGGACAGTTGGCCATGGCCGAAGAGGTGGAGGCGGCGCTCGCCGAGCGGCGTCATCTGCTGGTCGAGGCAGGCACGGGCACAGGCAAGACGCTCGCCTATTTGTTTCCGGTGATCGCCAGCGGCAAGCGGGTCATCGTCTCGACTGGAACCAAGGCGCTGCAGGAACAGCTTTTCTACCAAGATATTCCTTTCATCGAAGAACGCTTGGGCAGGGAACTACGGGTTGCCTACATGAAAGGCCGCGCCAATTACCTGTGCCGCGAGAAGTTGTACGAGGCGGAGAACCGCCCGATCCTCTCGGGGCTCGAAGAGATCGAGGACTTCGCCAAGATCAAAGCCTGGGAAAAGGAAACCGAGACTGGAGACCGGGCGGAGTTGAAGACGCTGCCGGCGAACTCCGGCGCTTGGCACAAGGTCGACGCTCGCCGCGAGATGTGCGCCGGGTCCAAGTGTGGGCTGTTTGAGAAGTGCTTCGTTACCCTGATGCACCAACGCGCCGCCGAGGCGGACGTAATCATCGTCAACCACCACTTGTTCTTCGCGGACTTGGCGCTGCGCGAAGACGACTTCGCACAGATCATTCCCGACTATCAAGCGGTGGTGTTTGATGAAGCGCACGAGATCGAAGAGGCCGCCGGTCAGCACTTCGGCGTGCAGATCAGCAGCTATCGCTTTGAAGAGCTGGCCCGCGACGTGCGGCAGACGGCGTTTCAGAACGAGTTCGGTTCGAAGGGCATCGATACGGCGCTCGATCAACTGAACCTGCGCGCCGCGCAGTTCTTTCAGGTATTCGACAGCCTCGAAGGCCGCCGGGCGTTTCGCGAGCGGCCGGTCTTCTTGAAGCGCAATGCTGAGGCCTATGAGGCGCTGATTGCTGGTCTGGCGTTGGTTGAGGCGCAACTCAAACTAGTTCGCGAGAAGACGGACTTGGTGATCCCCTTGGAGCGCCGGGCGCTGGAGTTGGAAGCGGCGCTGCGGTTAGTCATCGAGGTGGACGACCCCAGCTACGTCTATTGGATGGAGCGGCGTGGCCGGGGCGTCTTCTTACAGGCAACGCCGATTGACGTCGCCGAGATTTTGTCGGAGAAGCTGTTTGAGCAAGTGCCCTGCGTGGTGCTCACTTCAGCGACATTGGCGGTCGACGGAACCTTTGACTTCGTCAAGGGTAGGCTCGGGTTAACGGGACCCAGAGAGCTGATCGTCCCGGGCCACTTCGACTATGCGAAACAGGCGCTGTTGTACGTGCCCGAGGACTTGCCCGATCCGCGCTCAGAGCAGTTTGCCGCGCGGGCCACCGATGAGATTCTCGCGGTATTGAGCTATTCGCGCGGGCGCGCCTTTGTGCTGTTTACCAGTTACGCGCAGATGCGCAGAGTCTACGAAACGGCGGAGCCTCGCTTGGATCATCCGACGTTCTTGCAAGGCACGGCCCCCAACTCCGCGCTGTTGGAGGATTTCAAGGCAACGCCGAACGCGGTCCTTTTTGCGACGGCAAGTTTCTGGCAGGGCGTCGATGTTCCGGGCGAGCAGTTGAGCTGCGTGATTATCGATAAGCTGCCGTTCGCTGCGCCGTCCGATCCGATCGTCGAGGCGCGCATCGCGGCCATTCGCAAGGCGGGCGGCAAGCCTTTCGATGAGTTCCAGGTGCCGGAGGCCGTGTTGGCCCTGAAGCAGGGGTTTGGACGCCTGATTCGCTCGGCGCAGGACCGTGGCGTGCTTGTTTTGCTCGACAACCGCGTCATGAAACAGCGCTACGGCAAGATATTTCTCGACAGCCTGCCGGAGTATGCCTTCTCGACCGATATCGCCGACGTCGCTCGCTTCTTCGATCCGCCAACTGTTCCGTAACGGATCGGGGCGCTAAAATGCTCGGTGATGAGAATTGCCCATCTCGCATTCTTCTGCACGCTGCTAGCGGCTGCTGTGGGGGCGCAGAACCTGCCCGATCCGCCCAAGAAGGATACGCCGTACTTGATTCACGCGACGAATCTGCTGGAAACGGAGACGAATCAAGCCACCGAGGTTTCCGATAAGAAGGCGCAGATCTTTTGGGTCCCCGGGGCGGCATCACCCGCTCGGACGCCGCTGGGGTTCCCGGAATTCCTCTTCGCCCAAGATCAACTCGACCCGCACACGCTGCGGCTCTATGCCTTTGAGCAGGTCAACGGCCGCCGCGAAGTTCTCATCCGTAAAAAGAACAAGATCGTCGTACAGTCCTACTACATCGATGTGATCCGGCAGGGCGAAGGGCTGTTCAAGCTGCGCGTGGACTCGAGCCTGAAGCCCGGCGAATACTGCCTTACGCCTGACGGCGAGCAGGGCTCGAACACCGTCTTCTGCTTTGCCGTGATCTAGGTCCTGCGGTTCACTCTACGTCGAGGAATACGACGTTGCTGGCGACTCCGTCGACGGTGATCAACAATGCGTATCGCCCTGGGAGCAGATCCTGCGGCAAGGCGAAGTTGATCTGGTAGAGTCCAGCGAATCCCGGCGCGAGACCGGAGAAAGTGGCCGGCAAGACTCTGCCCGCGATGGAGACAGTCGGTTCGAGGACGGTCCGGGCTAGGAAGTAGCCGGAAGCCGGTTCGCCGGCTTCCGGGGCAGAGGACACCGCGCCCAGACCCACTCCGTACAACTCGATTGGCTCGCCTGGGCGGGCCGCCCGCTGGGCGGCACTCGAGCCGTCGGCAGCAAAGGTCATAGCGCCGATGCCAGTGGCAGGCACGAAGAAGAGCCCAGGCTGGACCGGCGCAACCGGCACAGCGATGGACGCGCTGGAGCCCGAGGCCGAGACGACCTGGATCAGCGCGTTGTTCGAGGCGATGCCAAAAGGAACCTGGAAGTTGATCTGCGTGGGAGAGACATAGAAGAGCGGCACGGGCACGCCATCGACGAATAGCTGAGCGCCGGCGAGCGTCCGCGGCAGAGGGAAGCGCTCAGCGGACGCCGTCGCAGCGGCTAGGTTGGAGCCGAATACGGTCGCAATCGAACCGGGCGAGACGCCGCCCGCTGCAAAGCTGGCGCCGTTGACGACGCCGGCGGGAGGGAATACCGGTTGGCCTTTCAGGGCTTTGGCGGAGACTGTCGTAGTGGCGGCCGTCCCGGGTATGCGAAGCGTGAGGCGATTTGGGGCGGATGAGCTGGCCAGGGTCCAGGCAATCTCTACCTTGCCGTCGGTTCCAGTCGGCGAACCGAGGACCGTCGCCTCACCGTTCTCGCTTGGTTGCGCCAGGACGGCGATTCCGCTGATCGGAGTCTGGCTCCCATCGGTGACTTGAACCACGATCGGTTGTCTCAGCGGCACTCCGGCGACGCCATTCTGATCGGCGCCGGAGAGAATGGAAATCACGAACGGACCGTCAGCAGGAAAGACGCGGATCTGCGCAGCTGGCGAATCGAAGGCCATCCCTGGAGCCGACGCTGTCGCCTGCAAAGTAGCCGTACCGGGAAAGCTGCCCGTGATGGGAGCGTAGGCGCTTGTCCGCCCCTTGGGGATCGTCACGAAGCCCGGCGAGAAAACTGCTGCCGAGTCGCTGGTCACCTCGACGCTCAAGTCTTTATCCAACGGTTCATCGATACTGACAGAGGCAAAGGTCGTGCGACCGACCAGTATCCCGGTACGGGGCCAGACGGATAGGTGCAGGCCCCGCCGCAACTCGGTGTTCGCTGCAGCCCTGTAGCCCGTCCCCTGTTCGAAGAAGGTCTCCCATTCGCGGCGAATCAGATCGACCTTGGCGATATCTTCGTCGGATGGCGGGGGCGCGCCGTCTTCCACGATGAGAACGAATGCGAAGTTGAAGCTCCGCTGGGCCATGGACTGATCCGGTTTGCGCAGACCTTCCGCGGCGACGATGTCCCCAATCGAGATGTTCTTGCGAACGCCGTCGAACCTCACTCCGCTTTGCGGACTTCTGCCGGGGTTCGTGCTGCCTGCGCCTTGGGGTTGTTCGACGAGGAAGCTCGCCGCCACCTCTTCCGGGGCCCGCAGACCCATGATGTACTGATCGAATTCTCCGTAGCGCGTCACCGGCGTACGAGTGACGAAACGCGGGCTTGCCCCGGGGCCCTTGTCGAGGATGTCGTTGCCCTCGATGACCGAGCCCTGGGAGTTGAAAAAGAAGTTCCAGTGCGCGCCATCCCGCCCTAGAAGAGCATCCGAGACTTCGTTCGTGGCGGGGTCCAGGAATTGCGTGTAAATGCCCCAGCGATGGCCAGACTCTTGCCCCATGACGGAAAGCGTGTTGTTCTCGCCAATGACGGGGATCCGCTGTTTCGGGTCATCCGGATAGGCCGAGAGGGAACCCATGTTGAGGAAGCTGGCCAGACGATTGGGGGAGCCAAACTCGGCGCCGAGGTCGAAGGTTTCCGCGCCGACGAGCACGTCTCCAATGCCGAGGATGTCGTTGCGGACGTTGAGCTCATAAGCGAAGGTACCGGGGCCGGGGGTGAGGCCGAAGTTATTGAAGAAGAAGACAAAGTCGTAGACGTCGGCGTGGCTGGCGTAGAAACGGCGCGTCGCGGTCATCGCATCGAGATTGGGGAAGAGCAGGAACAGCTCAGCGCCGCCGCCAGGGCCGATCTCAAACGTCTGGCTCAGGTCGACCGGGTCCGGTTCGGAGGGCCCGCCGCCCGGAAAGATCCCAACGATGGCCTCGTTGAGGCTAACGCTGAGGTAGTGGAAGGCGATCAAGCCGTTGCTGCGAAGATCGACCTGGAAGGTTTGCCGGCGCGTGCTGTTAAATTGGGGGACGCCGTCCCAGGTGACGACGAGGCGATCGCTGAGCGCGTAGGCGCGCACTTGGGCGGCCACTGCGGCGGGATTGAAGTCGACATACAGCGGCGCGATGCGCGGCGCGCCTGCAACGGCGCGGGGAAGCGATCGGGCGGCCGTATCTTCGTCGCCGACTCCGAATGTCAGGTTGCCGTCAGAGTTGACGAAGACCTCGTTGTACGAGGCGCCGAAGTAGGGGAAAGAGAAGGGCAGAGCGATGCGCTGGCTGTCGTCGTCTTCTAGGGCCAGCGGGATGCCGTTCGCCCGAGCGGTTTGATCGAAGGCGACCGGTCGAGCCTCGCCTAAATACGAGTCGCCGCTTGGAGTAAAAAACACCGAGGCGCCCTGCAGGTCCAGGAAATTGGGTTTCGCCACGACGCCGCCGGACGTGTCGATGACGGCGATTTGGCCGCGGTCGGCATACACGTTGGGCGAACTCTGTAGGGTCAAGGCGGCGACTGGGCGCTGCCGAGATTGGTTGTGCAAGAACCGCTCGGTCAGCACCCGGCCGCGATACGTACCGCTCCAGGCAGCACCTTCGGTTTCGGCAGCGAACACACTCAGGGGAATTAGGGACAGCGCACATAGCGCAATCGCCAAGGACCGTCTCATTCCTATCATCTTCCCAGACGAAAGCACGGTCGTTCTGTTAAGTGTCTGTGACAGGGGCTAGGAGGGCAGACCGCCCGAAAACAGGTCGATCTGTTCTCTGGGAGGGGTCTTGGGACGGCTTTGGCGGCGATGAACCGGACTGCCGATAACGCTGAGAACCTTGAGCTCCTTGAGCGACTGCTGCGGAACGAAGATGCGCTGGGTATTCGATGCCGCATCCGGGGGCGTGATGGTGACGCCGTGGGCGCCCATCAGCAACAGGTCGTTCTGGATTACTCCTTCGAAGACTTCGTCGTCCCGAAAGGTGAGCCGAACCCAGAGCCCGTCCAGCTTGGGACGAGATCCAAAGACCCGCTTTTCGCTCTCGTTCGGGGGGCCATCGAAATCCTTAACGAAGTACACGGCGCGGATCTCGGCGTACGGTACGACGGTGACTTCGGCGCTTCGCCGCAGGATTTCAACGCCCTCGGGGCGCTGATAGGTTTGCGGGGAGACGTATCCTTCTATGTAGGACGTGTCCATGCGGCACAGATAGGCCTTCTTTGTCGTCGAAGTGGACACGTTGTCGAACGGGAGCGGTTAGGACCGCCGCCTTGAACCCATGCTACGATGCAGCCCTCAGGCCGTCAAGTAATTGAAAATCAATGAGTTCGGACCGATCCACAGGTTTAGTGCAGGACTTTGTCGAGTATTGCCGGCTGGAGAAGGGCCTGGCCGGCAATACCCTCGAAGCCTATGGCCGCGACCTGGCGAGGCTCGCGGACTTCTGTAGAGGGAGACATTTCGCGATCGACGAGGCTTCGGGAGCGGACATTGCCGCCTTTGTCGATTCGCTTTACGCTGGCGGCCTCGCCAGCCGCTCGGTTGCTCGCTACTTGGCCACGCTGCGGAGTTATTACCGCTACTTGCTGGAACAGGAGCAGATCAGCGTAGATCCCACGACGGAGGTGTCCTCGCCCGGACAATGGAAACAGCTGCCCAAGTTTCTGACTCTAGAAGAGGTGGATCGCCTGCTCGCCGCGCCGGACGAGAAGACCGCGCGAGGCGGCCGCGACCGCGCTATGCTGCAACTGCTCTACGCCACAGGCCTGCGGGTTTCGGAATTGATCGGGGTCCAGCTGAACCACTTGAATGCCTCGATGGGAATCCTGAGGACGCGCGGCAAAGGGGACAAGGAACGGCTGGTGCCCGTCGGTCGCCAGGCGCTCGCGGCGATCGAAGACTACGTCGAGCGAGATCGGCCGCTGCTGCTGAAGAAGCGGGTTTCCCCTTATCTATTCGTGACCCAGCGCGGCGGGCCGATGACTCGCCAGGCCTTCTGGAAACTGCTGAAGCAGCACGGGTTGAAGGCCGGTATCATCAAGAATCTGACCCCTCACGTCGTCCGTCATAGTTTTGCGACCCACTTGCTCGACCGAGGCGCTGATCTGCGCAGCGTGCAGATGATGCTGGGCCACGCGGATATCTCGACAACGCAGATCTATACGCATGTGCTACGCGAGAGGCTGCGAAGCGTGTACGATCAGCATCATCCGCGGAGCGGCGTCTCATGAGTTTCTCGTTGCTCCAGTCTGAGGATGAAGACCAGGATCCTAGTATCAGCACGGTCCGCATTGTCTTCGAACCGACGATTCGCTACTGGTTCGGGCTCGATAGTCACGTTTACGCGATGGCAATTGCGGCCAACGTCCTGTTGGGGTTTTTCCCTTTTATGCTGCTGATGCTCTCGCTGGCGTCCTTTGCGTTCCCGGGGAGCCATGCGGACCAGGCCATCCTGCTGGGGCTGAAGTCCTTTTTGCCGGAGGACGCCGGTTTGGTCGACTTTGTGGTGCGAAATCTGCAAGCCGAAGTCGCCAGTCGGGGCGCGGTTCCGGGGGTTTCGGTGATCTTGTTGCTGGTCGCCGCCAACGGCATATTCATGCCTCTCGAGGTGGCCCAGAACCGACTTTGGCGCTTTCCGGCTAACCGCAACTACGCCTACAACCAGATGCTCAGTTTGTGTATCGGCGCTACTTCGATGGTCGTGGCGCTGCTCTCATCCCTGTTTTCGGCATTCGCCGGTCCGCTTCTGTTCTCGCGTTTTCAGACGACCTTCCTGACGCCGGATATGGCGACGCTTTGGGCTCTGAGAATGAGCGGAGCGATGGCGACGACGGTGGTGCTGCTGCTGGTCTACTGGCTGCTTCCCAATGGACCGGTGCCCTTTAGGAGAGCCTTAACCACGGCATTTGTCGTGGCGGTGTTGATCGAGGGCGTCCAGTTCGCCTATTCCTGGGTTTGGCCCTGGCTTGGCTTGCGGACAGAATACGGCCCATTCTTCATCTCCGTGACGTTGATGTTATGGGGCTTTCTGGCCGCCATGGTCGTACTGGCCGGCGCGGAAGTTTGCGCCCGGCGGCCTTCGGGCTCCACTGTCTAGCTAATCCAGGGTAGGCTCCATACCCCATCGCGTCTCAGCCTTTAGCCTGATATCGGACATACGGAGCTGCTGTTAGTCTGGCGGCAGCATGAGTTCGACCAGCGTCTTTGAAACCGCTTCTAGCGCGTCAGCCGGCAAGTCCCAGGGGAAGTTTTTCCCGATGGCGCCCAAAACGGTCCAAGACCTGGGGGTCTCCTCCAATACTGTCGTCAATCTGATCCTCAAGCTCATCATGCTCGAAGGCGAGACGTCGCTCAGCCGGGTCTCGCAGCGCCTCAAAATCGACGCCAGCGTGACGGGCGAGGTGTTCAAGTATCTACGCAAAGAGCAGTACGTTGAGGTGAAAGGCATGGTGGGCAACGACTATGTCGTTGCCCTCAGCAGCCAAGGCCGCGGAGTCGCCCAGGAGCGCTACCGTGTCAATCAGTATGTCGGGCCGGTCCCGGTGACGCTGGACGCCTACACCGCCGCCGTTCGGCAGCAAGCGGCGCGACACAAGATCAACCGCAAGCGGCTCAAGGAAGTCTTCCACGACCTGGTCATTCCCGACGACATGTTGGACCAGATCGGTCCCGCGATCATGTCGAACTCGCAGATATTCCTCTATGGATCGACCGGCAACGGTAAGACGTCTATTGCCGAGCGGCTCGTGCGCGTCTTCAAAGACGAAGTCTATGTGCCTTATGCCGTTGAAGTCGACGGCCAGATCATCAACGTTCACGACTCGGTCGTGCATCACCCGCTGAAGCCGGTTGACGGCGTGGACCACCGTTGGATCCGCTGCTCGCGGCCCTGCATCGCGGTGGGCGGCGAGATGGTCTCGGAGATGCTCGAATTGCGCTTCGAAGAGACGCTCGGATACTACACGGCCCCGCTGCAGATGAAGGCCAACAACGGCCTGTTCATCATCGATGACTTTGGCCGGCAGATGATTAATCCGCGCGACTTGCTGAATCGCTGGATCGTTCCCTTGGACCGCGGCGTCGATTTCTTGTCCCTGCGTACGGGCGTGAAGATGCCGGTGCCGTTCGAGACGCTGGTGGTGTTCTCGACCAACCTGGACCCGCGCCAGTTGGCCGACGAAGCGTTCCTGCGCCGCATTCAGAACAAGGTGAAGGTCGATGCGATCACGCCGGAGATCTTCGATGCGATCTTGCAGAGAGTTTGCGAGCACGAGAAGATTCCGTGGAGCCCGCAACACTCGGCGTTCATCCGCGAGCGCTGTAAGAAGGGCAGCCAGTCGGCTGTGTTGCGCGCTTGCTATCCCCGGGATATCGTCTTGATTCTCAAGAACATTGCCGAGTATGACGAGCGGGCGCCGCGTCTTCATCCCGAAGACATCGACCGCGCCATTACGCTCTACTTCGCGCGCTAACGCCCAGCCGCCGCAAGAGCTTTGTCGTCAAAGCTGAAGTCCGGCTCTGGCCGAACCGTGTTCTGGTACCAATGGAAGCTCTGGCGCAGGCCCTCAACGAAGGGTGTCGCCTCAAACCCCAACTCGCCCTGGACTCGATTCGTGTCTTCGGTAATCGGCGGCATATCGTAATACTGCGCGAAGTAGAATGGCGGTTCGAAGACGTTGCCGCCGAGTTCAGTCAGCAACTCCCGTTCGATCGGCACTATCCGAGGCGGCGCGCCATCGGCCGCCTTCGCCAACGCTTCTACGAGTTCGCGTTGGGTAATGGGCGCCGGGTCGGCGACGTTGTAGGCCCGGCCAACAGCGATGTCGTGCTCTGAGGCGGCGATGGCTGCATCGGCGTAGTCGTTGACGAAGACGAACTGCATCAGGCGCGTCCCATCTCCCGGCAGAATGATGGGCCTGGATGCCAACATGCGGTCCCAGAAGAACTGCTCACGATAGAAAGGATTCTCCGGTCCGTAGAGAAAGGGCGGACGTAACGTGACGACCGGCAGGCCGCGCTCCCGGTGCAAGCGAAACAGCATTCGCTCGGTGTTTGCTTTGTTGCGGCAATACAGATCTTCGTCATCCGCCGGGGCGAGTGCATCGTCTTCCAGGTGATTTAGGCCGCTGCCGTATGCCGCGCAGCTGGATGTGAAGACGTAACGCTGCAACTGATCGCCGCACGCCGTTGCCGCCGCCTCGACTTGCTCCGCCGTTGTCCCGCGCTGCCAATCGTAGACGTTGTCGAATACGAGGTCGTAGCGGCCCTCTTGCATGACTTGGCGAATCGCATCGGGATCATTGCGGTCGCAGTGAACTTCGCGGACGGAGTTGCCGAACGGATTGTGGCGGCCGCGATGCAAGATCGTGACTTCGTCGCCGCGCTCGATCAGTTTGCGCACCAAGGCGCGGCCAATAAACAAGTTGCCGCCAATGACCAGAGATCGCATCACGCTTCCCAACTTAGCGCAGCACTGGGGATAATCGAGGTTTGATCGGCGAACACCAAATTTACGAACGCATCGGCGAAGAAGGCTTCGAGAAGCTTGTCCACGCCTTCTACAAACAGATTCCTCAAGACGACATCCTCGGACCGATGTATCCGGCGGACGATCTAGCCGGGGCTGAGGAGCGTCTGCGCGACTTCCTCGTCGGGCGCTTCGGCGGACCTCCGCGGTACGTCGAACAGCGCGGTCACCCCCGGTTGCGCATGCGCCACGCACCGTTCCCGGTGGATCGCGCTGCGCGAGACCGCTGGATACAACTGATGACCAAGGCGCTGGATGAAGCGGAACTGCCCGCCGACGTATCGAAGATGTTGCTGGAGTTTTTCGACGGCGTCGCGACGTTCATGATGAACCGAGAGTAAGCCGGAACTAACGGGTCGTTAGCGCATTGAGTAAGGCTGCGGCTGCTGCTGCCGCGACTCGGCCGGTTTGGCCGTGGACCCGCGTGACGACGGCGTAGCGAGGCGCATCCGCTGGGTAGACGGCGACGGCGAATCCGTCCCCGTCCGCGTTTCGCGCATGGGCGCACTCCCCCGTACCGGTCTTGGCGTAGGCATCTTGCGGGAGTCTCGCCGCCAAAGCGGCTGCTGTGCCCTCGCGGGCCGCGTGGCGCAGACCCTGCAAGACGATGGACGCCTCCGGCTCGGAGCGCCGCCGAACCAACTCCGTGTAGGCGCGCAACAGCTCGTGGGGCGTAACGAGCCAATCCGCGCGTAAACCCCACAGGGATTCTGGAGTGCTGTTGGGAGGCGGCGCCCGCAGACCCAAGCGGGCCGCTTCGAAGCCCACTTCCGCAGGCGTGACCGAGATCGCCAGTTGGCGGAAGTAGGTGTTGCAGGAGTGCGCGATTGCTTCGACGATGCCGATGTGGCCGTGGCCGCTCGGCAACCAGCAGGCTTCGCCCGTGCAATCGAGTTCGGGGAAGGCCAGCCCATTCTTACGGCCATACGCCAACACCACGAACGGCTTGAGCAGCGAGCCGGGAGAGGCTGCTTGCGGGTCGCGCCAGTGCTCGGCGACGATTTCGCCCGTCGCGAAATTCGTGACGACAAAGTCCACGTTCTCCACCGGCAGATCGGCTTCGGAGATCGCCGACTCCGCCCAGGCGACTGACAGCAACAGAAGCAGAAAGGCCATTAGCGCATCCGGTAGAGCACGGTCTCCTCAACGTAGGTCCCGAGATCACGGCGGGTGATGTCGACAGTTCCGACTCGCGACAGCGTGCGGCTCAGGCTGCCGATGTTATCAGCGAACAGCGAAGGCTGCCGCGGCGTTTGCAGCGGGTTGCGGCCTTCGAGGAAGTCCAGATGAGCCATGGCCGCCGCGTAGTTGTCCGCTTCCCGGTCGTGGCGGAAACCCGCGCGGTAAATCGCCGGTCCGCCGTTCGCCGGCCGATCCGCGCGAGCGAGCGCTGCCGACATCATCGCGTCCGAGTCGGACATCAGCAGCAGGTTGCCGCGAATTGCTAGGAAGAGTGGCCGGAGGCCGGTCAGTTCGTAGTAGTCGCCCCGGCCCAGCCATGCGGTTCCGGCATCAGCAGCCGCCCAGTATCCCGCCACGGACGACGGTAAGGCCGCCAGAACGTTGGCTTCGTCCCAAGGCGCGGCGGCACGCACGCCGACCAAGCTGGGGTAGCGCGCCAGACCTGCCTCAAGCGAACTCGTCTGAACTTGCAGCAATGCCCGGAGGTCCGCGGAGGACAGGGCCGCGAGCAACGGCTCTGAGTTCAACGTGGAACGCGAGGACGTTGCAGGAGGCGTGTCGATGCGCGTTTCTAGGTCGCCTCTGGCGCGGCCGTCCAGCGACGCAGCGCCGGGCGCCAATTGATAGCGTGGCATGTACTCCCCACTTTGAGGATCGAGCAGCTTCTGGCTCAGCAGAGCGACGGCGTCCAGGGCGGTTGGCTTCTCCCAAGCTTGGAAGAAGGCCGCATCGTCGGGGACCAGTTCAGTCAGTGCAGCCGTCTCGACGGAAACTGCCGGTTCGCCTGCCTCACGGCGTTCGAGCCGGCGCTCTTCTCGAATGCCGGCAACCTCAACAAACACGTCCGACGTAGCGGAGGAGTAAGCGGACAGCTCGGTGATATTGCCCTGAATCCAGTAGGAACGGAAATGGGGAGAGCGAACCAAAACGCTCAGGTTCTCGATAATCCGCAGATCGCCTCGCGGTCCGTGCGTGGGATACCAGCTTTCGCCGGGCAGGGCATCTCCGCCCTGGCCCGCGTGGAGTTCGAGAGCGCGGCCCAATAGGCTGTCATCGGTGGCCACGAATAGGAGACCATCGGCGATGCCGAAGGCAATGCTCCTTCCTGATTCGTCATCCGAGCGCACCCAGTAGTTGACGCCGCCTGCTTGCCGCGGTTCGAGATCCAAACGCGAACGCAGCAAGGCGCTTTCCAAAGCTGCCGATTGATCGAGGCGCGTGATGTAGAGCAGTCGAAGTTCGCCGATGTCGTACACGCCCACGACGGACTCTCCGCCGGCGATAGACTGAACTTGCGTTAGGTCGATGGGGAAGCCTGTCGCGGCGGCGAATTCCGCTTGAGCCTCTTCAAGCCGCAAGAAAAGCTTGGAGCGCGAGAACGCGGCGTAGTTATCGCTGCCCAGCCAAGCCGCTTTCTCCGGCGACGCGTTCCAGGCGGATAAGAGCGACCGAAAGTCTTGCGCCTCCAGCGCGACGACCGGACCGGCCGGCAGATAGCGCGACAGAGACTCCACGTCGGCATTCTGCACCCAGGCGAGAGGCGCTAGGGCGACAAGGACGATAGCCGCAGCCAGAAGTTGAAGGACCCGGGGTTTCACTGTGCTCCTCCAGCGGCCAGCATCGGCCGCACAACTTCCGGTTGATCGAGATGGTCGCCTACTCGCGGTCTGCGCCGGGCGTTTTCGACCTGGCGGGCGGCTTCTTCGACCACCGTTTGGCGGGCCTCCTGGCGCGCAGGGGTGTCCTCTAGCGCGATGGCGATGTCGAGCATCGACTGAGCGGCTTGCCGCCGATCAGTCGCTCGCAGCGATTCGGCAAGATTGGTCGCGATCTCAGCCCGTTGGTTCGCCGGCAGGCTGAGAGCGGCCAAGAAGGAATCGACCATCCAGGGTTGAAAAGTTGTCTGGCTGGCGTTCTCCGTGAACGCGGAGTCGAACTCAAGCGAAGTCCCGTTAGTCAGCAACGGCTCAAGGGCCGCAACGGCCCGGTAGTGATTTCCCGCAGCGCGGGCTGCTTCGAACAGCCGCTCCCGGACGTCGCCCGCTGCCTCGGGCCTCAGAGCTAATGCCTCGGTCAGCAATGTGACCTGGCTGCTGAGCGGCGCTGTAGCCGCGGCCGCGATTCGAGCACGATAGAAGCCAGGTTGAGTGGGATTGGCGGTTGGGGCCGCGGCGCCGCGAGCCAGCAAGTCGAGTTCATCCGATCCAAAGCTTTGGTTGCTGCCTCCTGAGGCCGCCAACTGTTGCGCGGCTTGGGCGCGCAGATCGTATGGCGTCCTGTCGTCTCCAGCGATCGACGCCAGCGCCGCTGAACTCCCTTCCAATCGCGCGACTGCGAGTTGAGATTCTTTGCTCCACGGTTCGGCGCGCATCTTTTCGGAAGCGAAGCCCAGTGCGGATGCCGTCTGCCCCGCTTTCTCCAGGAGCGCGGAGGCGTCCAGGTGGGCGCCGTAAGGCTCGGGGCTCAAGGCGGTCATCCTCCGCAGCAGCGCTTCGGCCTGGCCACTTGCACCCTGCTCTAAATACAACTCCGCAAGACCGAGAAAATAGCCGAGCGAGTAGGCGCGCTGGGCAATCATCTTTTCGTAGAACAACCGCAGCACGGAGTTAGCCGCTGCATCCGAACCCGACCCGCGCAACGCGACAACCGCTTCTTGCACGGCGAATTCGGGTAGCGGTGCGGCATTTGCCGCGAACAGGTCGCCCACCGCGCCGCTGACCGCCTGCAATTGGATGTAGAGGGCCGGCCGTTGAGCCGTGAGTGCCTCGACAAAATCTTCCCCACTGTCCGCCACAAGGCTTTGCGCCTCGGCGGTCCGGCCATTGGCAAGACGGAACTCGATGAGCCGGTAACGCAGTTCGTTGAGCGCTTGCCTGCGGTACGGCGCTTGCGGGCGCGGCGCGGAGGTCAACTGTTCCGCAGCACTAGCGATCGCTCGAGTGAACGCCTCTTCGCGATCCCCGGCTGACAGCCACTCCGCATCGGCTAAGACCGAGAAGAAAGAGACCTGGTCAGCGGCGTTCGGCGCCAAGGCAAACAGCTCGGCCGTCGAATAGCCGGCGCCGAGAGAGGCTCTCGCCAATTGATCGAAGCGGAACAGTCCGCTGCGAGTCAGGTAGAGACTCAACAGCGAATCCCCCTCGGTTCGCAGATCGGGCAGCATGCTCTGGGCGCCCATCTTGCCGAACAAGTCAGCGACCTCATCCCAGAACTGCGCTCCGAGCTGAGACGCGCGCACCTGAGCGGCATAACCCTCGAGGGCCTGCTTCCAATGCTCGACCGCCGCGGCCCGGTCACCCGCGTCTAAGGCCGACTCGCCCAATCTCACCCGATACAACGGCGCATCGGGATTCAGCTCGACCGCAAGCCGATAGGCAGCTTCCGCACGCTGGGGAGAGGCGTATTGGTTGTAGAGTTCTCCGAGTTCAAACTGTGCCGACGCGCTGGCTGGGCGGGCCTCGGTCTGGGCAGGGAGATAGTATTCCGGGTTGGCTGCGCCGATGGCTGCCTGCCGCTCGCCGTATCGCGCCGCGTGATAGAACCACAAATCGCCGGCAAGCTGCAGATCGCGGTCGACCGGTTGGCCAATGCGGTCGCCGATCGCCGCGTCTCCCAGCGCGCTGATGTAAGCATCGCGATAGCGCGCTTCGGCGTCTGCATGGAACACGCCGGTCAATCCTTTGTAGACGCGTTCCCACACGGCGGGGCGACCCTGCCCGCGGGCTTCGAGCGCTCTCCACGCCAGATCGGAATCTCCGCGCAGGATCACGTACTCCGCTGTGCGATCCGCGAAAGAATCGAGGGGGCGGCGGGCCAGGTTTAGCAACTCGGTGGGGTTGCGCTCCAGCAGCAGCGCAGCGTAGCGCTCCTGCCACGAGTTCGCCAACGACTGAAACTCCAGCACGCGAAACTCGTTCGCCACTTCGCCTGCAACGCGATAAGCCTTCGCCGACTCATTGAGCAGGAAGGGTACACGGTTGCGCATCGGGTACGCCCGCCAGTGATCTTCCAACTGACGGCCCAACTCCGCGTACTGCATACGTTTCTGCTGCAGTTCGATCAGCCGGGCTCTCTTCTGCGAATAGTCGCCCCCAGCCGGGTCGGCGACCAGATCCGCCGCGAGCCAACGAGCCTCCAGCTCCGCCGGACCGGAAGCGCGAACGGCAGGCAGCAAAGCGTGTTCGTAGATCGATGCATCCAGGCGAGTCCGCAACGAGGCCAGATACCCGATGAACTGCTGCTCTTCTTCCGGCGTGAAGTACTCAGCAGCAGTGCGCGTGAGGTTCTCAAACGCTGGCGCCAGGCCATATTCCCAGCCGTCATACGTTGGTGACGGCTCAGCGGCAACCAGACGATCTACCGCCTCAGGATGCCGCCGCAATCGTGCAGCCAACTTTACGTAAAGCTGCGCGCCGTTAGACTCTTCCGTGAGCAGCCGGTCGCCGGCCAGCTCGACTCCCCGCGAGGCCAACGTGAGCGCTTCTTCGACCATACCCCACTGCTCTAGACTTTCAGCGGCCGAAAAGTAAGCATTGGCGCGTTCGGGACGATCATCGATGAGCGCTGCCCGCACCGCGGCAACCGCTTCCGCCGTCTCGCCCCGCCGGGCGTGAACGCGTGCCGCCGCCAGCATCCACTGCGGGTCCTGATAGGACAGTGCGTGCAATTTCCGGTAGCCCGCCAGCGCGTCTTCCAAGCGCAATAATCTTTCTTGCAACTCGGTGCGCTCGCGCCACAATGCCACATCGTTCGGAGTGACGGCCAAGGCTCGCCCATAGGCGTCGATGGCTTCGGGGAAGCGCTCTAGGTGCGTTTCGATCCGCGCCAAGACCCGGTGGTAGCGGACATCGCGCGGCGACTGCTCGGTTGTGTGCACATAGTAGTCTGCCAGCCGGTCGCCTAGGCTGTGGTCTGCGGCGTAGAAGGCCGCTTCCTTGGTCAGCGCTTCGTCATCCGGGAATCGATTGATCAGTTCGATGTACTGGTCGACCGCCTCGGTGTAGCGCTCCAAACGATTGAGAGCCGGGATGATCCCCTGACGCAACGTGCCGACTGTGGAGCGCTGCGCATCCGGCGCCAGGCCAGCGTTCCCCGCCGCCTCGATTTGCCGTTCGTAGAAGGCGGCTAGAGCATCATCGCGGCCTTGGCGCGCGAACAGGTCAGCCATCGCGGCGGTGTAGCCGGCATCGAACGGATGGGCGGTGAGCAGCGCGTCCAGAATCGTCTCCGCCCGTCCGTAACTCTGTGCATCGGTCGCCTTGCGCGCGGCTTCAAAGCGCAGTTGATCGGCCAGCGCGGGGTAGGCGGCTGCGGCGGATTCGAGCAGGACGTCGATTGCTGCAGCTCGGTTGTCGTTGCGCCAAAGGAAGTCGACTCTCTCGCGCACGACGCCGACGATATGCCCCTCTTCGGCGTAGAGCTGGGAGCTCACTCGCTCCGCGGCGCTGGCATTGCCAAACGACTCGTAAAGTTGCGCCAGTCGAATACGCAATCGCCGCAACTCGACCGGATCGCGAGTGATGTCGATGCGCTTGAGCAGCGCAGCGGTCTGTGCCGCGTCGATGCCGCGGGATTGCGCGACCTGCTCCACTTGTTCCAGCAGTCCGCGCGACTCGGTGCGCTCGGCGACCGCGACGAGCAGCGTCTCAAGCTCGTCGCGCCGATCCAGTCCTTCGAGTACAGCGATGCGTAGATCGATGGCCTGCCGCGACGGACTCTCGGACGAAGTCAGTTGGGCTGTTGCTTGATCGATCTGGTCGCGATAGTCTGCCCGGCGCGCGAGCGTCACCAGCCGTTGGCGGGACTGCTCGTCCGGAGGCTGATCGAGAGCGCCTTGCAGATACTCGCGGATCGCCGCGTCGGGGTCGTTGCGCCCTTCTTCGATCGCGCCCGCTTCGAACGAATAGAGCGAACGTTTGCCGAGTTGCCGGCGGCCCTCATTGAGCTGTGCGACGGCCTGATCAAACAGATAGTAGTCCCAGTAAACGGTTGCTGAGGCGAGATAGGATTGGGCGTCGCCGGGCGCGGTTTGAGTGATTCGATCCCAATAGGGCGACGCCTGAACCATCAATCCGCGGTCCGCCAAAATGTCGCCGGCCTCCGCCAACAGCGTGCGGTTGCCCGGATCCGCTTCGATGCGTCCATCGGAAAGCGTAATCGCGCGGTCCGTGTTCGCCGGGTCAAACGCCGCCAACGAGCGGTGCAACGCCGTCGCACGACTCGTGACGGGTTCATCGCTCGGGCTGAGTGCTGCGAGCGCCAGGGCCGGCGCGGCGGCCTGTTCGAAGTCCGCCTTCCAAATGGCGCCCTCGGCGACCAGCTGGGTCCCGGCCGGGTTGCTGGCCGCGGCTGCGGTCCAATCGACGCCGGCTCGCGCCACCGCTTCTGCGATCGTCGCATCGAGCTGGCCCGACTGGGTGAGCGCGGCGAAGTATTGCCGCCGCAAATCGTCTGCATAGAACCAATGGCGGCGCAGCAGGTCTCGTGCTGCAGCCTCGTTTCTCGTACTCTGCCGGCGGTAGGCGTTCAGCAAATTGCGCACGAACGTCAGATTGTGCGGGAAGCGTTCGTAGGCATATTGGTTCAGCCGCAGATAGAGTTGGTCCGTCATCCCCGGACCCGCCGCGACCTGGTTAAAGTAGCCCTCCAACTCGGTACCCGCGAAAGAATCGACGACTTCGCGCGTCAGCTGCTCAAACTCCCCTTGGCGCTGCTGCCGCAAATACCAACGGCCCAGCTTGTGGCTCCAAGATGCATCGCCGAATTGCGCGATCGCTTGCTGATAGACGCCTTCTACCTGCGCGGTCAAGCGGTTCGCTTCGAGGAAAGCCGCCATGCGCTCGTAAAGTCCAGGGTCATCTGGGTTCTCGGCGAGCTGCAGCACGTAAACGCGCACCGCGTCGGGCAGCCGCTGCAGCCCAACTAACCGCGAGACGTAGCGATCGAGCACCCGTGCATAGTCCGGCGATCGCGGGGCGCCCACGTTGCCGTAGTAGCGTTGCGATGGATCGGCAACCACGTTAGGGCCTAGCGGAACTTGCTCGAAGCGAGCTGATAGTTCGCGCAGCATGCTCTCGTAGGCGGCGAACTCTTCTGCTGTTTCGCCGCGTCGTGCATGCGCCTCGGCAACCAAGAACTGAATCTCGCTGCGTTCACCGGCATCGGCGAACTGACTCAAAAAACGTTGGCCGCGATCGATGACGGCTTGGTCGTCCCCGTAGACGCCGAATGCCCGCACGGCCTTCGCATCGAGGGCCGAACGTTGCTCGGATTGCGGGAACTCCGCCTCAAACCTCTCCAGCAGTTCGAGCGCCCTGGCCCGTCGCAAATAAGGCCCTGCCGCACGCTGCTTTGCCGGCCAGCTCCACTCCAAACCCTGCGAGTTGAGCAGCAGCGAAAGTACGCCGTTCAGTGCGCCGGGGCCGCTATCCGCCGTGGCGATATCGCGGTAATAACTAAAGTCGCCCGATGCCGCGGCGATCGGTTGCTCGGGGGCGTCGAGGATGATCTCAATCAGGCCCCCCAGTGCATACTCGCGGTCATCCGCTGAAGCGCCCGGCAGATTGTAGAGTGCGTAACGGCAGCGTGCTGCGTCCACGTAGTCGTTAACCCGCAAAAACAACTCCGCGGCGGTTCGCAGGTCGATGGCGCTCCACTCGGCGGCACGGCGCTCCTTGTTCTCGATAAACTCCTGCAGTGCCACGATCGCCCCTTCGCGATCACCTTGGCGGCGGCGGTAGTGGAAGACCCAAGACACAGACGCCAGATCATCCGGAGCGCTAGCGACCCGTTGCTGGGCTTGATCCAAGCGCTCGCGAAGGCGATCCGCTTCTTCCAGCGAGTGGAAGTAAGTCTCGAAAAGCTCCAGGGGCCAAAGCGGTTCGAAGGACGACTCCAAAAGCAACAAAGCGGCATCCGGCCCGTTCGATGCGCTGGCGAGCTGAGCGTGCGCCCCAACAGGAAACGTCGAATCCGCGGGGAACGCGGCCGTGTAGTCGGCCAACAGGCTTTCGCCCGCGGCAAACATCTCGTGCGCTACGAGGAAATCCAGATAGCGACGGTAAACCGCCTGTTGATCGCTATAGCGCGCGAGCCACGAACGATAGGCCTCCAAGGCGATGCGATCGGGCAGCAAGTGCTTGTGACTGACTTCGATGACGCGCTCAAACGCTTGCCAACTCCGCTGCTGTTCGGGTTCGGTGAATCGTTCCGACGCGGGCGAAGGGCTGCGGCCGACGGCAAGCAGCGCCTCAACTTCGTCCACCGGTCTCAAGCGGCGTTCGTAGAAGTCGGCGAGCGAGAGCTGCCCTGCAGCTGGGTCGGCGACGCGTGACGCGAACTCCTTCCAATCCTGTTCTGCTGCCTCGAAGTCGAGAGCGCGCTCGGCCTCTCGCGCCCGGAGCGCGTAGAGCTGCGCTTGATCCGGGGTTGCTTCGATCAGCGACCCCAGACTAGCCGTTGTCTCCGCGGGAGGCCGCCGCGCCAGCAGCGGTCCGCCGGGCATCGGCGACCTCCCGGAAGAACACGCCGGCCACGCTGTCGCTTGCGCGCACGTAGCTCACCCAGTCCGGCAAGTCCGCTCGCGCCAGGCCAAGCGCGCCAAGCGCTGCTGCGGCAGCAGCGGCGTGCTTAAGGCGCAACCGCAATGGTCACCTCCTCAACGCCGATGTTGTGCGCGAAGTCCTCCGCCGTCAGTTGCAGCTTGTAGTTGCCCGCCGGCAGATCGTGCGGAACCGTCAGCGCGCCCGTGTTGTAGCCGACCGACGGGTTCCAACGCAACTCCGTCGGCGGGGCGCCGTAGAAGCGCGCCACCAGGGTGCGCGTCGTACTGCTTGCGCTGACCTGCAGGTCTATCCGCTCGCCCGGCCGGTAGCGCAGCTTGTCCATCTTGGCGCGAACCGTGGGAGGTTTACTGGCAATGAGAAAACCCTTCGTTTCGCGGAAGACCCGGCCTTGATCGTCGCGCAGCAGCAAGCGGACCTCGTGGCGGCCGTCCGGCGTATCTTTGGGCGCCAGAAAGCGTGTTTGCCAGGCGTCTTCCGCTTCGAGGTAGCGCAGTTGCTTCACCAATCCGAACGGGAATAGCGCCGTCACCGAGGTGATCGAAGGATCGGTCTGTACCCGTAGAATCGGATCCCCGGGCCGAATGACTCGAGGCCGCAGCAGCGAGCGCGGCGCGGCAAGAAAAGACGTGTATGGTGTGACGAACTTGAACTGCTTGGACCAGCGAATGATTTCTTCGATCGATTCCCGATCCTCGCCGTCGCGTTCAATCTTTTCGAGCAGCGCATCGACCCGCGCCTTGGCCCACTCACGCGCGACATGAGGATGTTGCTGATCGTTGGAGGGCAGATCGCGCCGCGTCTCAAGACTTACGCCCGAACCCGTAACCCGGAACAAGGCCCGAGCGGCGGGCGCCAGGTAACGGCCCGCCCATCTGGCCACCGAGCCGCGGTAGGCGTTGGGAGTCAGCGGATAGATGAGATCGAGTTGGGCGTTCGATTGGACGCTCAGGTCAAGATCCGCGATCGGCGTTCGGCCAATTTTTCGCAAGAACGCAGCGAGTTTGAAGTCCAGCGGCTCGGTCGAGCGGATGTGCTCGAATACTCCGCCGCTTCCGGTAATCAGCCGCAGCAAAGGCAGGTTGGCATCGTCGCCGATCGCCAGCGTGAACGTCCGCGGACGCCGGCCGGGCGGCAGCGCGCCGAATGTACTTTGATACAGCTCAAGCAGCCGATCGTTTCGCGCCGCTTCCATCGTCGAGCCGCCGTCGGTGAGCTGGAACAGATAAGGCTCGCCGGCCGACCCAGTGAACTGCCCCGCGGCTGCTCTCCAGGCGGCCGGCAGATTGGTGCCGCCGCGAATCTGCCCCGCGCGTACGAACTCCAACGCACGTTGTGCGTTTGCTGCGTTCGCCGCGAGCGGCGCCGGCGAAAATGCGTGAGTGTCTTCGTTGAAGACGATCACGTTGAACTGATCCCGAGGTCGCAGTTGCTGCAGCAACGTCTCCAGCGTGCGGAAGCTGCGATCCAACTTGCCCCACTGCATCGACAACGAGGAATCGAAGAGCGCGATCAGCGTGCGCGCGGGGCCGTCGTCCGGAGCTTTCCGGCGTACTGCGTTCGGCAGCGAAAGAAGCGCCGACGCTAAAAAGTAACCAGGCACAACGCCGGGAGCTCCCAGCCGGTTCGCCGTGATATGCGGCGGAGGCGGGACTGGATCCCGATAAGTCAGGACTTCCAGCTGGTCGCGGCGGCCTTCGATGCCGTACTCGACGCCCAGGTCTTCGCTAAACGCCAGATTGTCGGCGTGGAGCTCGGCGACGATTCGATTCTCTGACTGCTCGGTAATCTGTAGTGGATACTGATTCCCGACCGCATGAAACCCCGACAGCGGATGCTCGGAAAGCACGACCATCCGCAAGTCGAAGCGCCCCGCCGTCTGTTCCTGGTAGGCGTCCGGCCGCAGCGGCAGCGCGAAGCGCGAGACCAGGTCTTCCACGCTCAATCGCTCGTGGTATTCAATCTCAATTCTCTTGAAGCCGTAGCCGAGAATCGGCGCGACCTTGGCCGAGAATGCCGTGCCCCGCCGCGCTTCGTCCGCTCCGTACTCCCCCTGGCGTAAGAGCCCTGGGTCGATGCTCTGCGATTTGAGGCGTGCGTAGATATCTTCTGCCCGCCGCCGCTCCAGAATCACGCCGGGGATTCTAGTGACGTCGTCCCATACCGCGAAGTCCGACACCGCAGCGCCGCTCGGCAGCGCGAAAGACCACTCGCCTTCTTGAATCGAGGCCACATGGCTGGCGAAGACTTGCTGGATGCGCACCCGCGCCATCCCGTTGTCGATGAGTACATCGACCTTCATGCGGTCGAGCGATAGCTTACGTGGATCGGGTTGCGCGTCGTCGCCGGAGACGAGGACGCCGGCATCGGGGCGCGCGACGCTGGGTAAAATCAGCGCCGCCAGTAAAAAAATACACGCCGCGAAACGCATTATCTGCCGGTCAACTCCAATTCGTTTGTCCGAGCCAGGCCATTGTCCGTGCCGACATAGAGAGCGTCACTCCCCAACGCCAATGCAGTGACGTTTTTCGAAGGCAAACCTTCGGTCACGAATCGCCATGTCTCGGTACTTGGCTCGTATACAAGCAAGCCGCGGTCCAAAGTGCCGGCGTAGACTCCCGCGCTAGATGAAATCATCGCATTCGGATTGATCTCAATGCCGCGCAATTCGGGGTAATTGATCCATTCGCCTTTCGACGTCAGCCGCATCACGCCTCCTCCATAGAGGCCGATATACCAATCGCCTCGGAACGACGAGATCGCCGAGACCCAGTTGTGGGTCAGCGCCGAGTTCGCCGTGGTGAAGCTCTCCGTGACGCGGCCGCCTTCGAGAATGGACAATCCCCCTAAAGTTCCCGCCAATAGTCGACCGGCTGCGGTGCCCAGCGAATAAACATGATTGTTGACCAGTCCATGAAAGGCATAGAGGCTATGCACTCCGCTGGCGTCGAGGAACGTCAGGCCCGCCGGGGTCGCCAGAACCGTCGCGTCTCTGGTGAACGCCATATCTGTCACATGGCTGGCGATCAGTCCATCCTTTTCGGTCAGAAACTGGCGCATCTTCCCGTTCGCGTCGAAGTAGGCGAGGCCGTTGGCCGTGGCGACCGCCGTGGTTCCTTCGTCTGGAGCTGCCTTGATGCGATTCACGCAGAAGATCTGATCACTCTCGACTTCGATGATTCGTTCGAACGTTGAGTCCAGCACGTCCAATCCGCGGTCAAAATAGCCGACCCAAAGCCGGTTTGACGCATCGACGTAGAGCGCCGCCACATTGCGGTCGCGCAGGCCCGTCGACGTCGCTTTCACCACGGGCCGCCAGGCGGAGTCATCGGCCGCTCGGGCATAGGCGCCGGACGACGTCACGGCCAGCACGGAGGGCCCTGAAGCGGCGAAAGCTCGAACGTCATCCGGACCCCCGGCGGCGGCTCGCGGCCCCGGCGAGGGCGATCGGCGTTGCCGGTTCAACGGCACTTCCACGATGCCCTCATCACTCGTGCCGACCAACAACGTATCACTGGAGACCTGCAGTGCCGCAGCGAAAAAACCTTCCGCCAGCGTTCTCTCTAACGCATCATCTCGAAACGCAGCCACTCCCAACGGAGTGCCCGCGTAGACGCCGTCAGCTCCAGCAACCAGCGACAACACGCGGCGATCCGGCAGGCCCTCTGCCTCGCCGAATCGGCTCAGAGAGCCGCCGGCCCAATGCAGCACTCCTTCGTTCAGCGTGCCGATCCACAGGTCGCCCTCGTCGCCCGCCAAGGTGGTGACTTCCTGATTGGTCAGCAGGCTGTGAACCCGCCTCAGTGTTTCGCCGTCCCAGGCAATTAAACCGGCGCGCTCGGTTCCCAAGAGCACGCCGCCGGTACTGATCGGGAGCACCGCTGTCAGATCCGCGAGGGCGGCCTCTTGGGGCAAGACCTGGACGATGTCGCCAGCCGCTGAGACAGACAACAGTCCCTCGCCCGCCGTAGTAGCGAGCAGCCGCAATTCGCTCGCCGCACCCATTCGTGCAACCACAAGACCCGTGATCGGCGCCGCCGGCAGCTCGGCGCCTGGTCTCCACTGCGCCGTCAAATCCCCGCTGCTGAGGTCCCTGCGCTCCAGCCCGCCTCTGCCCGCCAGCCACAAATCGCCGTCGAAGACGATCGCAGATGAGTAAATCGATTGCGTTGGGACCCCTTGGATGACCAAAGACGGAGGCCCCAGAGGGCGTACTAAGGCAGCTAGGGAAGATTCCTCAGACCACTCGGTTGTGGCTCGCTCAAACGAGCCTCGGGCCTGGATCCAAACCGTTGCAGCAAAGCCGATCACTCCTAGTGCGAGCAGCGCTGCCGCCAGTCCGAGACGTTTGCCGAAGCCCACGGGGTCAGCGTAACAGCCGCCGCGGAATCCCGTACAATTCATGCCGACGATCAGCGTTTACTGCGTCAGATGCGCTTCTTCCACCGGTGATCCGCCATGGCGGCGAAGCTCGAAATAGAACCAGGCGACCGCCGATCCGACCCCAAGTATCGTCAGCGGCAAGAACCCGACTCCGAGGCCCTGGACCCCGCCGCGGGCTTGCTCAATCGTCCGCCAGCTCATATAAGCGAGCACCAAGGCGACGACCGCCTTGAGCCAAATCGTCTGGAATCGAATCAACCGATAAACGCGCCGGGCGTTGAAGGGGGTGATTTCCACCGGTACGCTGGAGATATGCGGGAACCGGCTGATCACCGTCATGATTACGAAGACGACGAGGTTCACGGCCGGCAGCAGCAGCAAGGTCGCCTTGGAGCCCCAAGCGTCAGCTTGCCCGGCAGCGTCAAAATGCTGCGGTACTTGATCCGGCATTTCGGGCCAGGCAGCCAGCACAATCAGGAACTGAGCCAGAAGGGCGGCAGCGGCGCCCAATTCCAGCAGCCACTCAGGAAGCGTTTGCGGCAGCAGCGGCTGTGGCGCTCGTAGCGCGTTCTTGCGTGAGTCGACCTGGCCCACGGTGTGAAGGGTATCGTAAGGCTGCGCAAGAAACAATAGTGAAATGAACGCTGGCCAATTAGCCCCAAGGGTCCTCTCGGCGTCCGATCCGCTCCCCGATCCAGCCGCGGCGCGGCCTGATGGACTCGTCGCCGTCGGCGGCGGGCTATCCGTCGCGCGTCTACGAGAGGCCTATCGCAAGGGAATCTTTCCCTGGTCCGCCGATCCCGAGACCTGGTGGTCGCCCGATCCGCGCGCCCTCATCAACCTCGAGCGCGGGGTCCATATTTCCCGCCGGTTGGCGCAAAAACTCCGGCAGGGACGATTTGAGGTCAGTCGGGACCGCGCGTTTCGGCAGGTCATGGAGGCTTGCGGCGGAGAGCGGGAAGGACAAGATTCTACTTGGATCGGCCCGGCCCTTATAGATGCCTACGTCGCTTTGCATGAAGCCGGCGACGCTCATAGCGTGGAGGTCTGGCGCGAGGGACGGCTGGTCGGGGGAATCTACGGAGTCGCGGCGGGAGGGGCTTTTGCCGGCGAGTCGATGTTCCATCGCGAGGCGGATGCCTCGAAGATCGCTCTAGCCAGCTTGGCGGATCACTTGAACAGGCAGGGATTTGTGTTGTTTGACGTACAAGTCGCCAATCCCTTCACCAGGCAGATGGGCGCGGAAGAGATTCCGCGGCGAGAGTTCCTGGGGAGGTTGAGGAAAGCTCTCGCCGCGGACGTTGCCTTCTGACTTAGGCAGCCTTTTTGGCCGATCGCGACCGCCGCATGAAGCTCAGCGCCAGCAGGCCGCCACCCATCAGGTACATGGTCATCGGCTCCGGCACGTCGGGCACGCCCTGGCGCTCATATTCGTAGGTGACCTTGACGGTGGCTTCGCCCTTCAAGTCCTGTTGCAGAAGCAGCGGATTGATATTTGTGCTGGTTCCAATCAAAGCCGCCGCCGTCCCATTGAACCCAATTGTGCCGAGCCCGATGAAGGGCGCTAGTTCCGGCCCCAGCGCGGTTGAGTAGCTGTCCGCGTCCATGGAGCTAGGGGCGCTGAAGGGGACGGCGGTGAATGCCGGCACGTTGATCGGGCCGAAGTTGCTCACGGGATTGAGGATCAGCAGCG
Source organism: uncultured Acidobacteriota bacterium (assembly GCA_963805925.1). Taxonomy (GTDB): domain Bacteria; phylum Acidobacteriota; class Terriglobia; order Bryobacterales; family UBA6623; genus CAMPKL01. The sequence continues at coordinate 1,261,355 of CAWDWB010000003.1, read as the reverse complement.
GCATCGCTAGCGGCGCCGGCCCGTCCAGGATGAAAGTCCCGGCCAGGGTGCCGCTCAGCGTGCCCGCCGCGGCGCTTTGATTTGTAGCAGTAAAATCTCCGTCGAGTACCGCCGAAAACTCAATAAGGATGCCAGTAAGCGCTCCCAAAGTCGGATCGAATTGGGTGAGCGTGAATGAGAGCGTATTGGGGGTGAATGTTGTATTTACGGTATCGGAGAAGCTGATTGTAGCGGCGCTGGAGGGGACCAATGATATCGCTAACAGTGCTCCTAAGCTCAGTAGTTTCTTAAACATGAATTACTCCTATATGCAGCCTGAGAATAGTGTTCGCAGAACTGCGACTTGAGGTACCAGGACACAGACTCGTAGTACGCAGTGTTCATAACTATCGTACTAGAACGCCTAGTATATATAGGACTATCGGTCTAGTCAAGAGCTTTCTACGGCGGTAGGCGCGAACTGCGGAATTTGGTGTGTTTCAGCAGGCATACTGGGGAAATGCCTGAGCTTCCAGAGGTAGAAACGATTGTCAGGGGGCTCCGGCCCCGTCTCTGCGGCCAGCGGATTACTTCCGCGGAGTTCCTTTGGGCGCGCACCTGCGTCGGGGATCCGGATGCGACGGCGCGCAGACTGGCCGATCAAAGAATCACCGGAGTGCGCCGCTGGGGAAAGTACCTAATTTTTGACTTAGAAAAGGCGGCTACGGCGTCGGTTCTGGTGATTCACTTACGGATGACCGGCGCCTTCTTGTTCGGCGCCGAGCCTGGACCCTGGACGCGGGTGATTTTTACCCTGCAGGATGGCCCGGCGCTGATCTTTAACGACATCCGCAAGTTTGGCCGGATCGAGTGGGGAGCAGTCCTCCCGGCTCGCCTTGAGGAACTCGGTCCGGAACCTCTGGAAATTGGTCCCTCAGAATTCTACTCACGGCTTCGCAGCCGATCAGCGCGCATCAAGGCAGTTCTACTGGATCAGGAGTTCTTGAGGGGCTTGGGCAACATCTACTGCGATGAAGCGCTGTTTCGCGCGCGGATTCATCCCAAGACCGCGACGACTCGAATCGGCCGCTCGAGGGCGGAACGGCTGCACGCCGCAATAAAGGAAGTTCTCGAAGAGGCGATCGCCCAGGGCGGATCGACTGTCGTTAATTACATGAACAGCGAAGGGACCCAGGGCTACTTTCAGCTTTACACCGCCGTGTACGGCAAGACGGGCCAGCCCTGCAAGGCCTGCAGCCGCCCTGTCAGCAAATCGATCGTAGCGGGCCGCAGCACGCATTTCTGCGCGCACTGTCAGAGGGCCTAGATGTTCTGGAAGGTCTCGACGTAGCAGCCGGGATGGCTACTTCTTCATTGACTGTTTGATTTCGTAAAGGTAGACGACATGGACTCTGCCGCCGCCGTCTACTTCGGCCGTTGCTTTGGGAGTCCAACCCTCGAAGCGAAAATCGTGCGAAACCACGCGCGTTCCTACCCGCAGTTCCTTCTCCAATTTGGGCCGCAGCTGTTCGTTCGCGGAACTCAGCAGATAGACGGTCACCACTGTCGCATCGCTCAGGTCGGTGTCCAGGAGATTTTCCTGCCGCACCGTGACGCGTTCGGACAAGCCCAGGGCTTTCGCCCGTGCGCGGGTTTCGAGGACCAAGGGCTCGCTGATTTCGATTCCAACCGCTGTCGCCATAAAGGACTGCGCTGCGGTAAATAAGATGCGGCCATCGCCGGAGCCTAGGTCGTAAAGCTTGTCGGTCGGCTTCAACTCCGCCAACTCAAGCATTCGCTGAACCACCAACTCCGGGGTCGGCACAAAAGGAGCCATAACAGGGGAGTCGAAGATGCGGTTCTGCGCCCTGCCAGGTTGAGGCGTTAAGAACAGCGCCGCAGCGATACCCGCTGCGGCAAGATAACGAAAGCTTAGGGAATGCATCGTCATAACCTTCACAGCGCCTTGCGCGCCGCCCACCCACACTCTTGAGACGTAGTCGGCGGCATACTCGGTTTCATGCGGAATTCCTATACCTTGGTGCGGAACTTGTCGCCCAACGCCGCCAACTTCTCGTTTAACGACATGTTTTCGACTTGCTTGCGGGCGCGCACTTGCTCGTCCCTGTCCGGTCCAAAGGTTCGCGTAACCGGAGCCCTCTCCGGTCTCGGACGTGAGTCGTCAAACGGACGCCTGGGCCGACCAGCCCCGCCTTCCCGTCTTGATCCCGGCGCGGTTCTGCGTTGGCGCGAAGTCTCGCGCACTTCCCGCATCGACAACGATAACTTACCCGACTGCGAGTCGAAATGAGTGATGTAAACAGTCAGTTCGGCGCCGGACGCCACTTTGGGCCGATCGTCGGAGATCATTTCCTCGGGGAGTTGCGAGACATGGAGCAGCCCGTCCTGCTCAGCCCCGATGTCCACGAAAACGCCGAAGCTCGCCGAGTTGGTGACAATGCCACGCACCTTCATGCCGGCCTTCGGCTCTTCCAGTAACTCCACATCGCTGCCAGGCTTTGGCGGCTTGAACTGACCCCTCGGATTCAAACTCCGGGGGGTAAACTCTTTGACGATGGCTTCTAGGACCGTCTTGGGGTACTCGGCGCTAACGAAGGGGTCCAGGTCCAGTCCGACGAGCTTCTCAGGATTCGCGATGCACTCCTGGACCGAACTGCCCGCGGCTTCGATCAACGCTAGAGCCTTGGCATAGTCCTTGGGGTGAACGCCGGTCTCATCAAGCGGGCTATCCCCGCCGTAAACCCGGAAAAATCCAGCGGCTTGCTCCCAAACACGCTTGTTCATGCCCGGCATCTTTTCAGCGGCCGCCAAGCTGGGGAAGGGGCCCTTTTCGTCCCGCAACTCGACGATGCGCTTCGCCACGCGGTCGGTCATGCCCGGAACCAGCTCGAGCAATTCCGCCGGGGCGCGGTTGAGGTCGACGCCGACGGCGTTCGCGCACGAAGCCGCTTGACGGCGGAGTTCATCACGCAGCGACTTCTGATCGACTTCGTGGTGGCCTTGGCCGACTCCCAGCACTCGATAATCGAGTTTGGCGGCCTCTCCCAGCGGATCCTGGAAGCGCCGAGCTAGACATGCCGCGGCTCGCACCGCAGGTTCCGTGGCGGGAAACTCTTTGCGTGCGGCGCGGGATGTGGCGTAGATCCAACTGCCTGATTCGTTGACCGTCACCCAGCCCACGCGCTTGCCCGACTTCTTGATCTCAGCTCGAACAAAGCGCTCCACTTGCCGGATGCGCGGACCGTTACCCAATACGATGAAATCCGGGCTGTGCCGACGGATCAGTTCGGACAGCTCCGCCAGCGGCGTCTCGATCCGATCGAGCTTGCGGGAAGATTTCGGGCGTTCCTTGCGCGCTGTCTGCGGCCGCTCCGATACCGAGGCTTCCGCTGCAGCCGCGACAGCTTCCCCTGTCTCCGTTGCGGGAGCCGCTTCCGGGGTTTCTGCTGCGGGCGCTTCTTCGGTCGTCGCTGCCGCCGTTTCCATTGCCGGCGCGTCTTCCGTGGCCGCTTCCCCGGTTTCTACTGCCGGCGCCTGTTCCGCCGCTGATTCGGCTGCGGGCGCTGAGGCCGGCGCATCGACCGAATCGGTCGGAGCAGCAGCGTCAGCCGCCGAGATTTCCGGCTCCGCGGTGGTCGCTTCGGCTGCGGAAGACTCTTTAGCGGATGCTGTCGTCACGGCTTCTGCCGCCTCTATGACCTGTTCCGCAGCAACTTCAGGTTCGGACTGTTCCGGGGCGGCGTCCCCGCTCACTTCAGCTTCGGACTCGCTAGCCGCCGCGGTCTCAACCGGGCTATGATCCTTCTCCAACTCAACCGGAGCAACACTCGACTCGTCGGTCGAATCGCCGTCATCGTCGGTCGCTGAATCGGCTTTGGACGCACTTACATTTCTACTCGGAGCCGCCGGATCCGCTTTCACGATCGCCGCTTCCAGCAACTCGCCTTGTGTGCCGATCACTGCGGCCCGCCACCCTCCCGGGCGGTTCACCTCCAGGCCAATAACGACCTTGGCGCCTGCCGGAGCCTGCATCAACGTCCGCTTGAGATTCTTGGCGTAGGAAGCGATCGCCTCGGCATCGCAGCGTTCCTCGAGGTTTTGGCGAACCGCCCCCTCCAGTCCACTCGCGAGATGGGCGTCCAATGCATGCGTTGCTGCGGTTTCCAGCTGCGCGGCGACGGCGGACTCGGGGTCCTGCAGCAACCTCTTCCGCAGATATTCCAGGCAGAGCTCGCGCGGCATCTCGATGCCGTAGCGCAACCAGCCCTCACGCGTTCCCCGCCGCAGGTTCAGTAACTGCTTCCAGGGCAACGACACGGCGTCATAGGACTTCCCAAACGCTCCAGAGAACCGTTGCCGGGCAGCGTTATCCTTCGCCGAAAGCTTTCGCTGCGCCGGAACTTCCTCCACGACAACCTTGGAACTCGCGTTGACGATCCGCCGGAGGTCTCCGCGCACCTCGCCGTTTTCAGCGAGCCAGCGCGCGATAATCTCGCGAGCGCCCGCCAAGGCATCTTCAGCGCTCGCAACACCCTTTGCGAGGTTTAGATACTTCTGGGCTTCCGTGGCGAGATCGCCCGATTGCTGGCTCCACAGAAAACGCGCGAGCGGCTCCAGGCCTGCCTCGATGGCGTCGTCCGCTGCTGTACGCGGTTTGGGCTTAAACGGGGCGAACAGATCGTCGAGCTCCCGTCTATTGAGAACGGACTCGATCTGCGCTCTCAGTTCGGGAGTCAGTCGCTCTTGCTGGCTCAGCGATGTGAGTACGGCGATCCGGCGATCGGCCAGATCTCCGTACTCGCGGAGCCGCGTGTGGATGAATCGGATTTGCGATTCGTCCAGCCCAGCGGATATGTCGGGTCTGTAACGCGCGATGAACGAAGGATCGAGATTCGATTCCAAGCCTTGGACCAACTGTAGAAGGTCCGCAACGGGAATACTCGCTTCTTCGCCCACCTGAGCGTAGACCTGCGTCGGAAGACCGGTAAGGGCTTTCATTGCGAGACTAACTTAACTCCGGGCGAGCCTAAAGTATCATAAGCTCGTGCCGCACACCCGGAAGCAACCCCTTCGCCTCCAACCGATGTGCCTCCTCATTGTAGCTGTCCTGCCGCTACTTCTCCAAAGCCAAGTCGTTGAGTTTTCTTCCAACGGTCTGGCCTACCAAGCTCTGACCCATGACGGGCTGACCATCATGTACGCCAGGATGCCTGTCGCCATTCGCGACTACGGCGTCATTCAGGTCGCTCTGAGCAACGGCGGCTCGGCCATCCGCAAGATCAAGGCCAAAGACTTCGTGTTCCACCCGGCATCCGGCGGAGCCATCCGCGCCGCTTCCGAGTCCGAGGTCATCGGCGACCTGTTCCGCAACGCCGGATACAACGAGGTGGTCAAACTCCAGCAGGCTTATGAAAGGGTGCTGTACGGCAACCAACGAATTCGCTCAAACAACGGTTACGAGGCCCGCCGACTCTCCGCTATCGCCTTTGGCAACAAAGGCCTGAAGGCGGCGGCAGCCGCCTCAGCCATCGCCTTCGTTACCTCGGAGCTGTCCCCGGGCGACTCGACCGACGGCGCCGTCTTCTTCCCCAACCGCGGCGCCGAGCTCGGACCCGGGCGCATTATTGTCGTCGTCGACGGGCAGCAGTTCGAGTTTCAGACGCTATAGCCGTCTTCGGCTAGACTATTCAGCGAGGATTTTTCCTATGAGCAAAGCAACCTGGATCCGTTTAGCCGGCCTTGCGGTCCTAGCCAGCGGGGCCTGGGTCGCCTTCACCCAGCAGCAGCCCGAACCGTTGCGAATTGTCCCGGTGAAGGACAACCTGCACGTGATCTACGGCTCAGGCGGCAATGTCGCCGTCCTGACGACTCCGGAAGGCGTCGTTCTGGTGGACGATAAGTTCGACCGCAACGTGCCTGAAATCCTAGCCCGCGTGGAGGAAGTCACCGACCAGCCGGTGAAGTACATCTTCAACACGCACCACCACGGCGACCACAGCGGCGGCAACGCCCAGTTGGGCAAAGCCGCACAGCTGATATCTCAACAGAACGCGCGCGACCGGATGGCCGCCGCCGACCAAGCTTCCGCCCCGAATCTCTCCTTCAACGAGCAGCAAACCCTCTACCTGGGAGGAATCGAAGTCCGCGCCATCTACTTCGGCCGCTCCCATACTGACGGCGACGCGGTCATCTACTTCCCCCAACTGCGCGTCATCCACACCGGAGACATGTTCGTGCGCGGCGCGCCCTTCATTGATTACTCGGCCGGCGGCAGCGCCGTGGAATGGGACGACACCCTCAACGAAGTGCTCCAACTGGATTTCGACACCGTGATTCCTGGTCACGGCGAAGTGGGCACACGAGAAGATCTCACCCAATGGAAGGCCGACTTCGAGACTTTCCGCTCTCGCGTGAGTCAGCTCATCCGACAAGGCAAAAGCGAAGACGAAATCAAGGCCAGCGTCAAAGTCAGCGATCTCAAGGGTTGGTCTTTGGACGGGTTGATGGCCAGATCCTTTCCCGGTCTGATCGCCGAGTTGCGCTGAGCTAGGTCGGCTTCTCCATCAGCTGCGCGAGCGTCACTCGGCCGACATGCCGCGCCACGCGCAGCAGCCGCTGGAAAGCCAATGCCGTCAAAAATGCGTCCCCCGCCGCCGTGTGGCGGTCGTGCGGCTCGATGCCGAGTACCCGCAGCAGGGAATCCAAGGAGAAATCCATCATCTCCGGCAGCGCTCCGTCTCGCACCAGCAGGATGGACAGTTCCGCCGTATCGATCGCCTTGTTATGAAGCTTGATACCGAAGAGCCGACTGCAGGCGTGATTGATCAAGGCGACGTCGAAGGTGACGTGGTGACCGACGATTACGGCATCCCGGAAGTAGGCCAACAACTGCGCAACCGCGTCTTCCTCTTCTAAGCCCGCCAGCGATTCCTGCCGCGTGATCCCGTGGACAGTGACTGCGGACGAGTTGTAGGTCTGCCGAACCATTAGTTCGATCGAGTCATCCATCTGGATGTCGCCCCCGACCACCGCCACCGCGCCAAGCGCGACCACACCCGCCTGGAGCGGATCGAGGCTGGTCGTTTCCGCATCGAAGGAAACAAATCGGATTTCGTCGATCGACTTTTTCCCCGACCGCCTCTTGGCCGAGTTTCGATAGGCGCTCACCAGTTCTGTGGATGTTTCGCTCATCGGCCTACGACAGCACGGAAGTACTCGCCGGTCAGTTCCAGCAGCTCCAGAATCGAGCGGAACGCTCCCTTGAGAACTTGCTGCTCGTACTTACTCAGGGATGCGGGGCGAATGTGGACGCCGTCATCGCCAGCCAGCAGGCCCGCTCTCCCCCGCTGCTGGAGCGTCACACGGTATGCCTCTTTGGCTGCTTCAAACGTATCGCGGCTTCCCGGCAGCAGCTCCGCGGCGCCGGAGAGTCGATCGAACGTGCCTGGCTGGCGCGTAGCCCTGGCCAATCCAAACGCCCGCGCCGAATCGATCAACGGGAACACCGCGCTGCGGCGCAAGTCGAGCACGTCGCTCTGATTCCCGCCGTCGTCCACTACCAAACCTTTGAAAAACGTCAGCGGCGGCATCTGAGCCAGGCAACTGCCGGCCAACAAGGCCAGGAACCGCGGGTTCTCGGCGACTGAGGCGAACATCCCGTCACGCAGTTCCTCGGCCAGGGCGTCGTCCCCATGGAAGCAACGGAAGTCGAAGTACGAACGGGACTCGTACAATCGGCCTTCGGTCGGTTGCGAGACCCAGTTGCGGAACTGCGCCTTCCACTCAGACAAGGACCGCCGCATGTCGGGATTCGAGATCCGGGCTGCCGAATCGGTGAAACGGAAGCCGGCTTCCTGCAGGGCCGAGTCCAGACGCTTCGCAATCCTGGCGAACCACTGCTCCGTTTCCGGCCGCGCAAGGTCTGTGCCGTCCTCGAACACCAGGCCAATATCGACGTCGAACCAGGTCATTAACTCTTGCCGTCCGGCGCCGCCAAAGAACAGCCAACTGCTGCGCACGGCAGGCCTCTGCAATCCGGCATCGAGAGCTTCTTGCTCGGCGAGTTGGATGAGCCGCGACACGACCGCCGCGCACAGTTCGCCGGCCATCTGCGCAGACCATTCTGCGCGAGACGCCTCGCTCAATGCGCCAAGCGTAATCGCCCTGCTGCGCTGGACCAGGCGGCCCAGTTGCTGGGCGTTGTCGCAATATCCGCTCTCAATTGACAATAGCGTCGGATTCACGCCCGCCAGCAACGATAAGTCGTTAGCGCTGATCAGCCCGACCGCCGGAGTTCCCGGCCTGCCGTCGGCGGTCAACACCAGCGGACGCCCATGATTCTGCGCCAATCGCAAAAAATACTCGTTGGCCGTCAGGCCCGGCGGCGCCGTTGCCGGCGGCTCGTCGCCTAGGGCCGCAGTCGCCCACTGCGTGCTCGAAGCGCCGTCGGCGATTTTCTGTACGACGTCCCGCATCGTCACCAGGCCAATCGGTTTCTGCAACGTATCCTGGACCACCACGGCCTCGGCGTGATTCGTATTCAAAATGCTCGCGATTTCCCGCAGCGAGGTCGATTCGTCCACCACGGCGAGTCGCCGCACGGAGAGTTCGCGCAGCGCCACCGGGTCGCCCGGTGCAATTCCCCAGGCGCCGGCGGTCCCTTCGGCCCGGCTGGGCGTCGCCGAAAAATAGGCGGATAAGTAGTCGGCAACCTGCGGGTATTTGGCGACGATCCGGTCGAACTCCGCCGCGGGGAACCGGTACAACAGCACATCCCCAGAAGTCTTAGCCGTGTAGAGGTACTGCTTGGCATCGAGAAATCGCCCAATGCCGAGCAACTCGCCTTCCCCTAATCTGTCGCGTAAACGCGTCCCGGTAGGGGTTTCTTCGTGGAGATCCACCATGCCCTGCTGGATGACGCTGACGTACTCTTTACGCGGCTCCCCCTGCCGAAATATGTACTCGTCCTTTTCGTGGAACCGCACGCGGCCTGAACCGGCCAGGGAAAGAAGGTCCGCCTGCTCGACAAACTGAAACGGCGCATGGCGACTCAGAAAATCGGCAACACGGTAGCGGATCGTGGCGGTATTCAAATATGCGAGACTCCCAGGGCTCGCCGAACGATTTTCGCACAGCGACTTACGAATCTTTGCGCCCAAGCAGCCGGGCGATTGAATTCAGTTAGGCTGGAACGGACAGGCGCCAGGCAGCATACTGAGGGAGACTAGGCTGACGCGAGAACCCATGCAAGCCAGCTTTCGTCGCATGAGCCGTTGGGAACGCATCCTCCTGGCGCTGCTCGCTGCATACCTGATCTTGTGGCCGCTGGAGGCCAGTTGGAGTGCGGTCTTCGGCATCCGCACCGTCATCCAGTTCTCGATCTATGTGATCGGTTCGATCGTGCTGGGCCGGATTCTGTTCCGTCTCGCGCGTTCCCTCACAAGACGATTTCTATGGCGCGTACGCCACCGCATGGCTGCGGTCTACGTTTTCATCGGGGTCATCCCGCTCGGGCTAGCGTTCCTGCTTTCCGGCCTCGGGTTGTATCTCATCTTTGGTCCGCTCGGCGCCTTCATGGTTTCCAATGAAGTCGACAAGAGGGCCGAAGCTCTTTATGCCACCGCGGATTCGTTTATTTGGCAGATCCGCAGTCTGCCCGCGAACGAGCGTCGCGCTGCCGGAGCCAAGTTTGTCGCGGACGCCCAGCTGCGCTATCCGGATTTGCTCGTACGCTTCCAGACGCCCAATGGCCCCATCGGAATTCCCGAGTTCCTGCGCGACGACCCGCCACCGCCGTCCGTGGAGAGCTACCGCGGCGTCATCAGGAGACGCGGCGCCTATTACCTCGCCGCCTACACGCCTTCACTGCTGCTGATGGTCCCGCTCACCGAGGAGTACTTGCTCGAGTGGCTGCCGGGTTTCGGCGTCGTGACTCCCATTGGCGGTTTCGTGGCCCCTCGGCCCACGCCGCCTCCGCAGCAAGCCGACGCGTCGGAGCCGCCCCGCCCGTTCGTCGGGCCCAGGCGCGGTCGGCCGCTTCAGCAAATGCCCCTACAGATGCGCCTGCCTGATCCGCAGTTCGCCTTGGACTGGAAAATACCTTGGAGAGCGGAGACTCCCGTCCTCGATTGGGCAACGGGCGAGACGAGGAGAGAGGAAGTCTTCGAACTCACCACACGTTTTAGCGCCTTGAGTGGCCTGCTCTTTCAAAACCAGTCAGACGGCGCCAGGCAGATGGCGACCAGGGTTGGCTACGCTCTGTGGGGACTCTTCGGCTTCGCTCTCGTCGTCTCGACCGTCATCGCCGTGTCTCTCACCCGCACGGTTACGTCCGCGATCAATGAACTCTATATCGGCGCCCGCCACGTCAGCCAAGGGAACTTCGCCTATCGAACCCCCGTGCGCGGGCACACCCAACTCACCGAGTTGGCTAGATCGTTTAACTCGATGACGACTTCGATTGAACGGCTCGTAGAAGATTCGCGGGAGCGTCAGAAGCTGGAATCGGAGTTGGCCATTGCCAACGAGATGCAGCGGCAATTGTTCCCCAAAGAAAGACCCCAATTGCCCGGCCTCGACGCGCTCGGCGTCTGTAAGCCCGCCAAAGTGGTTTCCGGCGACTTCTATGACTACGTGGACATCGACGATAACCGCGTCGCTATCGCCTTCGGCGACGTCGCAGGCAAAGGCATTTCTTCGGCCCTGGTAATGGCCTCGGTCCACTCAACGATCCGCACTCTGCTGGGACACCTTCGGGGAGCCGATGATCTCGGCTCGGCCGTCGTCGATATCGTCACCGAGACCAATCGGCAGCTGTTCGCCGGTACCGCCCCCGAGCTATTCACCACCCTCTTCTTCGGGGTTTACAGCAACGTCAACGGGGAACTGGTCTACGTCAACGCGGGTCACTTGCCGCCGCTGCTGATCCGCGACGGAGAGCGGATTCCGCTCGAAGTCACCGGGCTCGTCATCGGCGCTTTCCCCGGAATGAAATACGAGAGCCGCAGCATTAGCTTCGAGACCGGAGACCTGCTAGCCGCCTTTACCGACGGCATCACCGAACCCGAAAATCCCTATGGAGAGGAATACGGCGAGGAACGTCTCTGGGAGCTCCTGCACCGCGAGGGCGACCGCCCGATCGACGAGATCATCGCCACTGTCATGGAAGAAGTCTCCGCCTGGGTAGGCGGGCCGATCCAGCAAGATGACATGACCATGCTGCTCATGAGGCGTCAAGTATGAGTCGCCCCGCCAAGCAGATGTTTCTCATCGTGGGCCTGCTTTCAGCGGTCCTGGCGATGGGTACGGTGGGCTACCACGTCATTGAGAACTGGGACTGGTTCGATAGCTTTTACATGGCGCTGACCAGCTTAACGACCGTCGGCTACCAGGAGGTGCACCCGCTGACTCAGACGGGCCGATTCTTCACGTCGTTCTTGCTGATTGTTGGCGTCACCGTCGTCTTCGCGTCGATTGGCATCATGGGTGATCTGGTCATCCAACTGGAACTGGGGAATCACTTTGGCCGCAGGCGGACTTTACGTATGCTCGACAACATCTCTAACCACTACATCGTTTGCGGCGCGGGTCGCGTCGGCCGTGGAGTCATCGCCGAATTGGAGCAATCCGGCGCGAAAGTGGTCTTGGTCGACAGCAGTTCCGATCGTGCCGCCTGGGCCGAGGCGCGCGGCATCCCCACCGTCATTGCCGACGCGTCCGCTGACCAGACTCTTCTGCAGGCCGGCATCAAAGATGCCCTGGGGTTGGTGGCGGCGATCGGAACCGACGCCGAGAATGTCTACGTCACGCTCTCGGCTCGGGTGCTCAACCCTCAGTTGCGCATTGCCGCTCGCGCTTCGAATGAACAAGCGGAAGAGAAGCTGCGGCGCGCGGGGGCCTCCACGGTTTTCACGCCTTACACTTTCATTGGCCATCGGCTGGCGCAGGCCTTGCTTCGCCCCCACGTCGTCAGTTTCCTTGACGTGACGTCGGCGTTTCGAGGCAACTCGGACCTCGAGATCGATATTGAGCAAATCCGCGTCTCCGAGAAGACCTTCTGCGCCGGAAAGACCATCGAGGAGTCAGGGTTGCGCCAGAAATTTGGCGTCATCCTGTTGGCCATCATGCGAGCGGGCGGCAAAATGGAATTCAACCCTTCCGGCAGTGCGCCGATTGAGCCAGGGAACGTACTGATCGCCATGGGTGAGCGTTCGATGTTGAAGCGTATGGAAGAAGAGGTGGAAGACTAGGTGCAACGCGTCCTCACCGCCTCGGAAATGCACGAAGTCGATCGCCTCACGACCGAGAACGCCGACATTCCAGGCCTTCTGCTGATGGAGAATGCCGCGGCGCAGGTCGTCCGCGTTCTGGAGGAAGAATTCGCCCCGCTATCGCGCCAAAGGATCGTTGTTCTTTGCGGCAAGGGCAACAACGGCGGCGACGGTTTGGCAATCGCCCGCCAACTCTGGGTTCAGCGCCTCGTCGGTGAAGTCGAAGCCGTCCTGTTGGCCGATCCGGCGAGCTTGAAGGACGATGCCGCTGCGAACTGGCGCATGGCCGAGGGAGTCGGCGTGCCCTTGCATATCGTCACCGATGCTGCCGGTTGGCAGGCCTTTCGGGGCAGCGTGCTGCGGGCCACACTAGCCGTCGACGCACTGCTCGGTACCGGGCTCGATGGTCCAGCGCGGGGCCTGATCGGCGAAGTCATCGACGACCTCAGCCGCAATTTCTCGCACGTTTCCTTCGCCGCCGTCGACATCCCGTCCGGCATGGGGTCCGATACGGACCAACTCTTCGAACCTCGCTGTCGGGCCGATGTGACGGTGACCTTTACCGCCCCGAAGCTCTCCCAGGTGTCACCCGCTGGGCCTGCCCAGACCGGCAGACTGCGCATCGCTCCCATCGGCACGCCCGATGCGCTGCTCGCAGGGCTTCCAGGTCCGCCGCTCTACTGGCTTGAGGCGCAAGACGCCAAGTTCCTCTGCGCACCGCGCGCGGTCGATTCCCACAAAGGCACCTTTGGACACGTTGGAGTCGTGGGCGGCTCGCGCCCCAAGCCTGGGGCCGCCATCATGGCCGGCATGGCTGCCGCGCGCTCCGGCGCCGGTCTGACGACCGTGGTCACTGCGCAATCAGCAACCGCGTCGGTGATTGCCGCCGCGCCCGAGTTGATGACCGCCCCCGTGCGCGAATCCGCCGACGGCTCGATGAGCGAGCAGGGTTTTAGCCAGGTCCCCCTCGACGCCTTCTCGGCGCTGGTCCTGGGCCCCGGTCTGGGGACCTCGGACGAATGTGTCCGCCTCTGCCGGGGCTTGATCGCGCGCGCCTCCCAGCCCAAGGTCATCGATGCGGACGCCCTGACCGCACTGAGCCGTGAATCGGAATGGCCGCACCACTCCGGAATCTTAGTCCTTACGCCCCACCCCGGCGAAATGGCGCGCCTCGTCGGGATGACCTCCCAACAAGTACAAGCGGACCGCATCGGTATTGCTCGCCGGCTCTCGGCCGAACGGCAAGCCTACGTCGTCCTCAAAGGCGCAGTCACGGTGATCGCCGCCCCAGACGGCCGGGCATTTTTGAACCCAACCGGCAGCCCCGGAATGGCTACCGGCGGCTCCGGCGACATCCTCGCCGGCATGATCGGCGGCCTGCTGGCCCAGTTCCCGGCCGCCGACCCCGCCCTCGTGCTCTGCGGCGCCGTCTATCTTCACGGGCTCGCCGGAGAGCTTGCAGCCTCCGAATTGGGCGAGCAGGCCATGCTCGCAACCGATATCCTGAAATCCTTGCCTCAAGCGGTTCACTCCGTGCAGCAGGCTTAGACAATCGTCCGCCCATCGGCTGTTCCGCAAATGGTCTACATTACCTCTTCTCCAGACGAGACCATCGCCGTTGGCCGCGAAATAGCCGCCGGCATTTCTGCGCCGCAATTGATCCTGCTGGAGGGCGACCTCGGCGCCGGCAAAACCACCCTCGCCAAGGGAATCGTGAGCGGCCTGGGCGCCGCCGGCGAAGATGACGTCTCCAGTCCGACTTTCGCCTTGGTCCAGGAATATGGCCTCGGGCCGCAGGTCTATCACATCGATCTCTACCGCCTCGACAACGATCCCGATCTCGAGTCGCTGGGACTCGAAGACATCTGGGATTCCGGCGCCGTTGTGCTGATGGAGTGGGGCGGCCGCTTCAAGGCACGCTTCCCGGGCAAGCCCGTGGAGATTCGCCTGCAGTATCTTGACGGCGATCAGCGCAAGATCGAAGTCGCCGGACTCCCCACGGAGGCCGCCTCGTGAGCGATCTGACTATCCCTCGCTTCGAAGTCGTCGCCGAGTGCCCGCATACCCGCGCTCGCGCCGGTTTGCTGCATACTGCCCACGGCGTCATCGAGACTCCTGCCTTTATGCCCGTCGGCACCTACGGCTCGGTCAAGTCGCTGACGCCGCGAATGCTCCAGGAAGACCTCGATGCAAAAATCATCCTGGCCAATACCTACCATCTCTATCTCCGGCCCGGCCCGGAACTCATCGCCCGCCTCGGCGGACTACACGGTTTCATGGCCTGGGATCGCGCGATTCTCACCGATTCGGGCGGCTTCCAAGTTTTTTCCTTGTCCGGCTTCCGCAAAATTCGCGAAGAGGGCGTCGAATTTCAGTCTCACCTCGACGGCTCAAAACACACCTTCACGCCCGAGTCCACCGTCGATGTCCAGCGCGCCCTCGGCAGCGACATTATGATGGTCCTCGACGAGTGCCCCGCTTACGAAGTCGACCGCGACTACGCTCGCCAATCGATGGAGCGCACCGTTCGCTGGGCGCGTACCGCGTTCGATCATTGGCGGAGCGGGCCCCAGCCCGAAGTGATCCCCAACCCTTGCCAGGCGCTGTTTCCCATCGTTCAAGGCGGAATGCATGCCGACCTGCGCCGCGAGTGCGCCGAACGATTAGTCGAACTCGAGGCCCCTGGCTACGCCATGGGCGGGCTCTCCGTCGGCGAGCCGCGCGAGCTCAGCTACGACATGGTGGAGTCTACGGAATCTACGCTCCCCCGCAATAGGCCCCGTTACGTCATGGGGGTAGGTATGTTGCACGAGTTGGGCGAATATGTCTCCCGTGGCACGGACATGATGGATTGTGTGCTGCCCACGCGCAACGCCCGCAACGGCTTCTTCTTCACTTCCACCGGTCGTTTGGTAATTAAGAACAGCCGCTACGCCCACGACGACCGTCCGATCGACGAGTCCTGCTCTTGTTACTGCTGCCGGAATTTTACGCGCGCCTACCTGCGCCACCTGTTTCTTGCTAAGGAGATTCTTTTCAGTACTTTGGCTTCGCTTCATAACCTGCATGCGTACCTTGACACCATGCGGCGCATTCGCGAAGCTATATTGATTGGAAATCTTCCCGAGTCTTTGAGCCGTCTCCGCTCGATGGCTTCCGCGAGCGTCTGAGCCACCCCCGCTCTGCCAGGCTGAACGAAGGGCGAACTGCAGATTAGCTAGAATGAACGGCGCTTCGAGTGCATGAGACATGCGCTCGACGGGAAGGTAAGTCACGGCTTGATGATCAGATGAATGCCTTAGCGCCAAATCCGGCCTTTTTGCTCCAGTCGGCGACTTCCGCTGGGGGCATGCTCATCCCCATGGTCGTCATGGTGGGCATCTTCTATCTCGTGCTGTTTCTGCCCATGCGGCGGCGCCAGCGCAAGCTCGACGACCTGCTCGCTAATCTCAAATCCGGCGACAAAGTCGTAACCAATGCCGGCGTCATCGGCGTCATCACCGGTCTGACGGACACCACTGTCACTCTGAGAGTCAAGCCCGATAACGTCAAGATTGAATTCGCGCGAAGCGCCGTCAACGGCATCGCGGAAGAGGAAGACAAAGCATGACATCACGTCTGTGGTCTCGCGTGGCGATTACCCTCGCCGTCACGCTAGTTTGCCTGTACGGCATTTTTGGGCTGCCGTCATCACTGGATGAAGCCAAGCAGAACGTCTCGGCGCGGATTCCTTTGGGCCTCGATTTGAAGGGTGGTACTCATCTCATCTTGCAAGTCCAAGTGCAGGATGCCATCCGCGCCGAGGCCGACTCCACAATCCAGCGGCTCCAGGCGGAGTTGCGCACCCAGGGCATTACCGCCGGGCCGATTAGCCGCAACGACCCGCAATCCATCGATACCGCCGACACTATTGAAATCACCGTCGCCGGCGTTCCCTCGGATCGCGCAGGCGACTTCCGCAATACGATTGACACCTCCTTTACCGATTGGGTCGCTTCTTCGGTCGACTCCAGCACTTGGAGTCTCAAGATGCGCCCCGCGTCGCTTTCGCGAATCAAGGGAGAGACTCTTGCCCAGTCCATCGCGACAATCGAAAATCGCGTGAACGGGCTCGGTTTGACCGAGCCCGTCATTCAGCAACACGGCCGCGGCGACCAGGACCCAGAGATCTTGGTCGAGATTCCCGGGGTCGACGATCCGGCGCGCGTGATCCAGATTCTGCAGATGTCGGCTCAGTTGGAGATCCAGAAGGTCCTCAGCGGCCCTTATCTTTCCCGGCAGGCCGCCCTGGCAGCCAATTCGGGGGTGCTGCCGCCGAATAGCGAAATCCTCCCCCACCAGACCCGCGATGCAACCGGTCAGGCGGGCGACCAGTGGTACATCCTGGAGCGAACGGCCGTTGTCGGCGGCCGCGACATCCGCAATGCGCGCCCGACGCGCAGCACGCAGACGGGGCAGTGGGAAACCGCTTTTACGCTGTCGACCCAAGCTGGCGCTCGCTTCGGGCAATTTACGGCCGCTAACATCGGCCAGCCGCTGGCGGTTGTTCTCGATAACCGCATCAAGAACGTGGCGACGATCAACGGGCGAATCGACACCGAAGGCGTCATCCAAGGCTTGAGCGGCGAGCCGGAGGCCAGCGATCTGGCGCTTGTGTTGCGCACCGGTTCGTTACCGGCCTCGGTCCTCCCGCTCGAAGAGCGAACCGTCGGCGCATCTTTGGGCGCTGACTCGATTCGTCAAGGAATCGCTAGTTCCCTCTACGGCCTGGCCATCGTGGCGATTCTGATGCTGGTCTACTACAAGGCCGCCGGGATCAATGCCAACATCGCGCTGCTGCTGAACTTGCTCATATTGGTCGCCTGCCTGAGCTACTTCGGTTTCACGCTCACTTTGCCCGGAATCGCCGGAATCGTCTTGACGATCGGTATGGCCGTCGATGCTAACGTGCTGATTTTCGAGAGGATCCGCGAAGAGCTGAGGGCTGGAAAGGGCGTCGTGGCGTCGATTAACGCAGGATTCGGTAAGGCCGTTTTAACCATTGTCGATACCAATTTGACGACGATTATCGCAGCGGCATTCCTGTTTCTGTTCGGACGAGGTCCCGTACGGGGCTTCGCTGTGACCCTCGGAATCGGCCTGATCGCGAACATGTTTACTTCGGTCTTCGTCTCCCGGCTGATCTTCGATCTCACCGTGACGCGCAAGGCGAACGTCAAACAGATGAGCATCTAAGGGCAGGCCAAATTCCGCTAAGAGGAAAGAGAGTCGAAAACTAGGGAACTTTTGGGAGGTCGCCGGTGTCTGTATTGACGGGCCTGCGACATGTTTAGTCGATGCAGCTTTTCACGGATTCGAATTTCGACTTCATCGGGCGGCGGAAGATCTTCATCGGTCTCTCCCTCGTCCTGCTTGTCGCTGGGCTCGGAAGCCTCATCGTGCGTGGAGGTCCGAAGTTGGGAATCGACTTCAAGGGCGGAACTCTCGTGTACGTGAAGTTCCAGCAGCCGCCGGACGTCAACGCGGTTCGCGCCGCATTCAATCGCGCGAATTTCGAGGTCTCGACTCTGCAGCCCTTCGAGGACGGCAACGAACTGAAGATCGACTTGAACCTTCAGGCTCAGGAAGGCCTGGCCGCCGCTGGGCGCGAGGAGTTGATAGCGGCTCTCGATACCGTTTATCCGCCAACTCCAGGAAAAATAGATTTCAACAACTCCGGCGCCGAGGCCATAGCTTCGGCCATCCGCTCGAGCAGCAAGGCTAATCAGTTCGGCTATGACCAGGTCTCTGAGGTGGCGGCGCGTTTGACTGCGGCGCGTGATCAGGGCGCCAGTTCCGGTCTCGTAACAGATTTCAAGTCCTTGGCTGGCGTGGAGGGGGCGACTCCTGATATCATGGCCGCGCTTCAGGAGACGACGTTTTTGGGCGCGTTTACGATTCGAGGTATCGAGGTAGTCGGCCCGAAGATCGGTAGAGATCTCCAGTGGCAGGCGCTGGAGGCCACGATGGCCGCTCTGGGCGGCATGTTGGTTTACATTGCGTTCCGTTTTGAGTGGATTTACGGCGTCGCGGCGGTAATTGCGGTCTTCCACGACGTCTTGATTACCGTTGGGTTCTTCTCGCTCTTCGATCGGGAGATCGAACTGACGGTGATCGCCGCGCTTCTGACGCTGGTTGGTTATTCGATGAACGATACGATCGTCATCTTCGACCGCGTTCGAGAGAACAAGAAGCTAGGCCGCAGGATGCCTATGGAAGACCTGTTGAACTTGAGCGTGAATCAGACTTTGGCTCGAACGGTGTTGACTTCTGGGCTGACGTTTGCTGCAGTGTTGTGTCTGTTTGTGTTTGGCGGCGAAGTTTTGCGAGGCTTCTCTTTTGCTCTCGTGGTCGGCGTCATCGTTGGCACGTACTCATCGATTTTCATCGCCAGTCCGATCCTGCTTTGGTGGCAGGGACGGGTGGCTGGCCGCAAGGCATGATGTTGAGGGATGTTTAGGATTTTATTGATGCAGGGCGGGTCGCAGGCATCAGACTGCGGACCCAGGCGAGGTGAACGTTATGTTTGAACAGAGCATACTCCCGAAGAAGTCCAATCCTTGGGCGGTCATCATTTCTTTCGGGGTTCAGTGTCTGATTCTCGTAGTGATGATTCTGATTCCATTGCTGAACTACTACGATATCCCGGTGACGACGCTGTCGACGTTCCTGGTGGCCCCGCCGCCGCCGCCGCCGCCGCCGCCGCCGCCGCCTGTTGAGGTCAAGCAGCGTGTGATTCCTAAGACCTTCGTCAGCACCGAGTTGACGCAGCCGAAGGCCATTCCCGACAAGGTTGCGATCATTCAAGACGACCAGCCTCGCGGTTTGTCCGGCGTTTCTGGCGGTGTCGGTCTTGGTTCGGCCGGCGGGATTTTGAACAGCATTATCGCGCAGCCCAAAGCGGCCCCGCCGCCGCCCCCGCCGCCGCCGCCGCCGCCGCCGCCGCCAAAGCGAATCACGGTCGGCGGTGCCGTACAGCAGGCGCGCATGCTCCGCCGCGTGAATCCGGTATATCCGCCTTTGGCCAAGTCCGCCCGTATTCAAGGGACGGTCCAGTTGTCCGCCGTCATCGGCAAGGACGGGAACATCCAGGAGTTGGAGGTGATCGAGGGCCATCCGATGTTAATCCAGGCTGCCCTAGCAGCCGTTTCGCAGTGGCAATACAAGCCGACTCTGCTTAACGGCCAACCCGTTGAGGTGGCTACGCAAATTAATGTGGTGTTCACTCTAGGCCGTTAAGGTCCGGGTGAACTGAAAGAAAGAGTTTCTATTACGAGCGGGCGTGTGAGCCGTCAGACCAGCCCCAGGGCTGGCCAGGCTTGCAGCAACCGTTAAGGGTCGGTCTGCGGCTCAATTGAATCGTCTGATCAGGAGGAAGAGTTAGATGCTAGGTCAGTTTTCGGTTTGGGGATTCCTGCTATTGCAGAGTGAAGTCGGTTTCGACTTGGTCTCGATGTGGAACCAGATGGGTTTCGCAGCGAGAGCGGTCGTTATCATCATGTTCTTAATGTCGGCTTGGTCGATCGGCGTCATGATCGATCGCTATTTGGCCTTCAGCTCCGCCAAGAAGCAGTCCAGGCAGTTTGCTCCGGCGGTCGCCGGCGCTCTGCGCGAGGGCAAGTTGGGTGAAGCGGTCAAGTTGGCCGAGCGCTACAAGAAGAGCCATTTGGCCAAGGTCGTCGTAGCTGGTTTGCAGGAGTTTCAGGCTCACGAGATGAGCACGGAAATTTCGGGCGAATTGATTGAGTCGTCCAATCGCGCTCTTGAGCGCGCTCAGGCGATCGCGCACGCGGAACTCAATAAGGGTCTCAGCGGCTTGGCCACCATCGGCTCCACGGCGCCGTTCGTGGGCCTATTCGGTACAGTCGTCGGTATCATCAACGCCTTCCAGGGTATTTCGCAAGAGAAGTCCACTGGTCTCGGCGCGGTAGCCGGCGGTATCTCAGAAGCCTTGGTCGCTACGGCCATCGGCTTGTTCGTCGCGATTCCGGCCGTCTGGATGTTTAACTACTTCAACTCTCAGGTCGAGGCCTTGGACGTTGAGATGGAGAACTCCAGCTCGGAGTTGATCGACTACTTCCTGAAGCGGACGCAGAAAGCGGCCGCTAAGTAAGAGTTCGACCCGGTAGACGAAGAAGAACAGGACCAAACCGCTTGAAAGCCGACGGCCCGTTTTGGGCCGTCGGCAACCAAGCGCAACAGGGAGTTGGATTCCATGTCTAAGAAAGAGAAGAAAACGAGTGGAGCGGTATCCGACATCAACGTCACCCCGATGGTCGACGTCATGTTGGTGCTGCTGATCATTTTCATGGTCATCACGCCAATGCTTTCCAAAGGCGTCAGCGTCGATCTGGTTCGCACCCGCAACCCGATCGCCATGAAAGAGGCCGATCAAGAGGACGCCGTTTTGGTTGCCGTAACGCGCGACGGCCAGACCTTCCTGGGCACCCAAAAGATATCGGAAGAAGAATTGGCCAGCCAGGTCAGCGATATCGTCACGAACCGACTGGACAAGACCGTGTATCTCAAGTGCGACGCGCGGTCGAGCTACGAACGCGTCGTGGAAGTTGTGAACATTTTAAGGTCGGTCGGCGTCGATCAAGTAGGCCTGCTCACGGAAAAAGAGGACGCGACGGCAACGTCAGTCATGTAACGGATCGACGGAAGGGAGCTGGAGGAAAACGATATGGGTATGGCAGCAGGCGGCAAGAAAGGCGGACCGCAAAGCTCAATGAATTTGACGCCGTTGATCGATGTGTTGTTGGTTCTGTTGATCATCTTTATGGTCATCACGCCGCTCACTCCCAAAGGCCTGGAGGCGTTGGTGCCGCAGCCCAACCCGGATGCCCAAGAGGAGCCTCAGGACAATGATCGGACGGTGGTTGTTTCCATCACGGCCAACGGCGACCTCATGATCAATCGGGATCCTTCCACGTGGGATACGCTTGAAGCCCAACTGTTTGAAGTGTTTAAGACGAGAGCCGAGCGAGTCATGTTCGTTCGGGGCGCCCCGTCGCTGGACTATCGGGACGTGGCGCGCGTGATCGACATCGGCAAAGGCGCCGGAGTCGATAAGATCGGGTTGATTACGGAGGACCTAGATCAGGCGATGTAGGGCGACTCCGCGGCAGTTGGCCGCGCACGTCCGTCGGCAACTAGGAAGGCAGTATCGAAATGAAAGTCCTCAAACTTTACGCAATAGTCGTGGTCGGCGTTCTGTCGGTCTTCTCGCTTGGTTGCTCGAAGCAGATCAGCTTCCTCAAGGCCCGCAACGAGTTGAACAAGGGCGTCCAGGCCTTCACCAACGCGGATTACCCGACGGCGGTGACGAGGTTTACCAACGCACTCGAATTGGACCCGACGCTGACGGACGCGAAGGCTTACCGATCCTACGCCTATATGAATCAGTTCTATCCTGGTTCGACCGATCCCGAGAATCTGAAGATGGCTCAACAAGCCATCGACGGATTCCAGGAAGTGTTGGATGTCGATCCCAATAACATGCTGGCGGTCTCCAGCATGGCGGCGCTCTACTTCAACATGAAGGACTTCGACAAGGCCGAAGAGTGGCACCGTAAGCGCATCGAATTGGCTATGGCCAAACAGCCCGTTGATCCAGGGGCTGCCGACTCCTACTACACCATCGGCGTCATCAAGTGGACCGATTCCTATCAGCCAAGAATGGCGGCCCGTGAGGAAATGGGCATGCAGCCCAACGAGCCCGGTCCCCTCAAGGATGAGACGAAGCGTAAAGAATTGGCCGTCGAAGCGGTGCCGGCGATCGAATCCGGTCTGGATGCCTTGACTAACGCCCTGAAGGTCAATCCCGACTATGCCGACGCGATGATTTATCTCAACCTTCTTGAACGTGAGCGGGCTGACTTCGCCGATACAAAAGAAGAATACGACGAACACATTGCTAAGGCGAACGAGTGGGTCGATAAAGCGCTCGCAACCAAACGCCGCCTCGCTGAAGAGGGGACAACCGAGCAATTCCAGACAGAGTAGACAGCTTCGCCGCAGCTGTTCCGCCCGATGCAACGAGCCCTGGAGCCCGCCCGAGAGCGGCCCAGGGCTCTTCTCTTTTCCCGAGGCAGTGCACAGAGTCGCGGTGAGAGGTTGCCGCCGAGCCGCTTGCTTCGTTATGCTGTCATTGCCCCCGTAGAACCCTGAGTCGATTCTGGGTCCGGGCGTCAAGTTGTTCACGGCACAAGGAGGCCTTCAACGCCAATGGCCACTCTTTTCAAACGTCACCAGACTCTAATTTCTCGGCATGCACTCCTCAGCGGCATGCTCGCCGCCGCCGTCCTCACGGTCAGCGTTGCTTGCTCGACGCCCCCGGCGGAAACGGAGGCGCCGCCATCTGCGGAAGCCGAATTGGCGCCCGTACCCGGCGTTTGGCCGCCCCCGGCATCACCTGCTATTGATCCAGACGCCAAGGTAATTGTATTGGAAGACAAGGGGGAGAAACCTGAATTCTGCGGCGACAGCATGGTCTATGACGACAGCAAAATGACTGCCGCCCCTGCCGGCTACGAACGCGTCGGTTACATCGTCTGCGGCGGCGATTACGAGTTGCCGTTCAATATCTTCGCGATCGAGAAGCCCGGCGACGGCTTTGTCAACAATTTCTTCGAAGTCACGGCGTTTGACGACGGCCATACCCGAATCAAGATCGACGGAGAAAAGAATCAGGGAATCGTCATGGAAGTCGATCAAGATTCCCGCTACGCGGGGCAGGTCGCCTACAAATCGACGGCCACCTACGTCGGCACGAGCCTAACCTATGCCGGTAACATCTACGAACTGGGACCGGAAGGCTGGAGCGTCGGCGGAAAGCTAGTTCACCGCTTTCCGAAAGCTCCCTAGGGTCGCCGAGGCTATCCAGCCCGATATAATGAGCCCTGGAGCCCTCGAAAAGAGCGGCCCAGGGCTCTTTCTTTTCTCCGGGGTTCATGGCAACGCACCACGCGCACACCGGGGCGGCATCTCTCCCGCCGGGACTTCTAGCCCGTTTCGACGAGCTCAAGGCGGTTCTCCGCGCGCAACGTCCCGGCGAAGACACCGCGATTCTCGACAAAGCCTTTGAGTTTGCGGCCGAAAGACACGGCCCGCAGATTCGCAAGTCGGGCGAGCCCTACCTCGCGCATCCCCTCGAAGTCGCCCACATTCTCGCGTCGCTGCAGCTCGACACGACCTCGCTCGTCGTCGCTCTGCTGCACGACACCATCGAAGACACGCCGACCACGATCGAAGAGATCCGCCAGCAGTTCGGGCCCGAGGTCGCGCGCTGCGTCGACGGCGTGACCAAACTCGGACGGCTCGCTTTTTCGACCGCCGAAGACCGTCAAGCGGAGACCTTCCGCAAGATGTTGCTGGCCATGGTCGAGGACACGCGCGTGATCCTCGTTAAGCTGGCCGACCGGCTGCACAACATGCGCACGTTGGGGCATCTGGCGCCCGAACGGCAGCGCGACATCGCCTCCGTCACGCTCGAAATCTACGCGCCCATCGCCCTGCGTCTCGGCATGGGTAAGATGCGCAGCGAGCTTGAAGATCTGGCCCTTTCCTATCTCGATCCGAAGGCATATCAGGAGATCACGCACTACATCGAATCGCGCCGCGAATCGAGTGAGAGCTTCCTGGCGCAAATCAAGCGCGATATTCAGAACCGTCTAAAGGCCGCCGACATCCCGGCCGAAGTCGAAGGCCGCATCAAGCGTCCGTACTCGATCTACCGAAAGCTGCAGGCCCAGAAAATCCGACTCGATCAGGTCTACGATCTGCTCGCGCTGCGTGTGATTACCGACTCCAAGCAAAACTGCTACGGCGCCTTGGGAATCATTCACGACGCCTGGCGACCGATCCCAGACCGCATTAAGGACTTTGTGGCCATGCCGCGGCCAAACCTCTACCAGTCGCTGCATACTTCGGTGATCACCGCCGCCGGCCAGCGTTTTGAGGTGCAGATCCGCACCAAAGATATGCACCAGATGGCCGAGGAAGGCATCTGCGCTCACTGGAAGTACAAAGAAGGCAAGGCCGGCCCCGACAGCGACGACCGACGCATCAGTTGGCTTCGCCAACTCGTCGAATGGCAACGTGATCTCAAAGATCCCGGCGACTTTCTCTCCACGCTTAAGATCGACCTCTACCCGGAAGAAGTCTACGTCTTCACGCCGCAAGGAAAGCTGGTGGTGCTGCCGCGCGAGGCCACGCCGATCGACTTCGCCTACGCCATTCACACCGAAGTCGGGCATAGCTGCGTCGGCGCCAAAGTCGACGGACGCATTGTTCCGCTCAAGTATCGTCTGGGCAACGGCGAGATGGTCGAGATCGTCACCCAGAAGGGCCGCAAGCCCAATGCCGACTGGCTCTCGTTCGCCAAGACGTCGCGCGCGCGCCACAAGATCAAGCAGTGGCTCAATGCCAATCGCCGCGAGCGCGCCGAAGAGCTGGGCGAAAAGTTGCTTGAGCGCGAGCTGCGCCGGCTCAAGGTTCCGATGAAGCACATGCGCTCGGACGAGCTGCGCGCGATCGCGCAAGACTACGGCATCGCTCGCCTCGAAGACCTGTATGCCGCGGTCGGCTATGGCCGCTATTCGGCTCGTCAGGTCGCCGAAAAACTAGCCCCCGCCGCCCCGGAAAAGCCGAGTGAAGCGCTCCCTGATCGCCCGACGGCGAACGAGGCGAACCGCGACGGCGGCGTGCTGGTCGTCAAGGGCGTCGACGACATCATGGTCTACCGGGCGCGGTGTTGCAACCCGATTCCGGGCGAGCCGATCGTCGGTTACGTAACCCGCGGCAAAGGCGTGGCTGTGCACTCCAAGGGCTGCCCCAACGTACACAATTTGTTGTACGAGGCCGAGCGGCGCATCGACGTGGCCTGGGGGTCGGCGAACACGGAAACCTTCCTTACCAAGGTGTCGATCTATGTCGATGATCGGCCGAACATCCTCAACGACATCACTGGTATTCTCTCGGGCGAACAGGTCAACATCACGAAAGTCGAGTCGCGCAGCGGCTCCGGCTTTGACCGCCCGGCGTGGATCAACATCACGCTGGAACTGGCTGACCTGACGCAGTTGGAAAGAATCATGGCGCGCATCCGTACCTTGCCCTATGTGCGCGAAGTCAGCCGCAGCGCCCGCCTCTGATTTGACCTGGCCATAGCCGCCCCGCGACCGAGAGCGACAGTCCACGTCCGTCTGGGGCCGCGATTGACCGCTGAAGGTCCGGAAATGTCCGCGGATGTCCGGTATTGTCAGGGGTTGGCTTACGCTATGTCTTTTAGTATCTGCCGTTTGTATCGAATAGGCGCGCGGAGAGGCGGACACGTCGAGATTGCACTGGTGACATAGCTTGGCTCCACGAAGGGAGTTTGGGCGACGGATTGGCGAGGTTGTTTAGCTGAAGGCCAAACGCCCAAAGGGCCCCTCAGAAGAGGAGCCCTTTGGACGAAAGTTGGATTCCCTACCAAGCGAGGAACCGGAGATGTCTTTGGGTCGACCCTAGTTTCTGTTTCGCTCTTACGCTGCCGTTTCGTTTGGCCTCATCGGCATGCCCCAAACATTGCCCCCGCTGCAGCGGAGCCCCTGGCCATGCTCGGACCAACCAGGGATCTTCTGTTCTTAGGTATACCACCCTGTGTCAAGGGCTGTGTCAACTGGCGGGGGTCGAGCAGCTTGCTATTGAGCATGCAGGTTGTCCACGAACCGCATTGGCGCCAGCGATGCTGGGACCCGAAGAGTCAACACGGCAGGGGCCTACCTTCATCTTCAGCATGCCGCCTCAAGCAGCCGGTATGTCAGCAGCGGCGACGGCACTATCGAACCGTGTGCAATGGCGTGACGCGGCTGGAAAAATTTGCCAGGCCGGTTTGACCGGTGTATTCTACCGGTGCCGCTTCAAAAGTGCGGCTTCGAGGACATGCCTTTGCCACAGTCTGGCGCTCGATTGGTATACGCATTCGGCGAGTATCAACTCGATTCCGCCGAACTGGTCTTGAGGAGGGGCCCCGAAGAGGTTCCGCTAAGCCCAACGCTGCTGGCGATCCTGGCGACACTCGTTGAGAGCAGCGGCCGGATCGTCACCAAGGAAGAATTGATTGAGCGGGTCTGGCCGGATAGATTTGTCGAAGAAGGTAATCTCACCCGCAATATTTCGTATCTGAGAAAGGCTCTCGGTACGGACGCGCAAGATCCCCGATACATTCAGACAATTCCGCGACGCGGGTATCGATTCATCGCTGACGTACGGGTCGTCGAAGGGAGCAGCGCGACGCCGCAGGTTCGCATGCCGAGCCTAGAAACCGTCGACCCGCCGGCACCCCCGCCCAATCGGCTAACGCGGAGAGTTCTATTAGGCGCCGCAGGTTCGCTGGCGACGCTTGCCGTGGGTTGGCGTATCTACGGGAGTGCGTCCGAAGCGACCGCCGGAGCACCGCTGGTAGAGTCGCTAGTCGTATTGCCGCTGGAGGATCTATCAAGCGATTCGCAGGGTGAACTCTTCGCCGATGGGATGACAGATGCCTTGATCTCGGACCTGGGCAAGATCGGGGCATTGAAAGTCATTTCGCGCACGACTGCTAACCGCTTCAAGGCGACGGCCAAGACATTGCCTGAAGTGGCCGATGAACTCGGCGTTGAAGCGGTCGTCGAAGGCTCCACCCTGCTGAACGGCGACCGGATCAGAATTACCGTGCGGTTGGTGGAAGCCGCGACCGACCATCAGTTGTGGACCGACAGCTACGAGCGTGAGTTAGCGGATCTTCTCGATTTGCAACGAGAGGTCGCGCGATCGATCGCACAACGGATTGAGATTGCTATAGCCCCGGGCGAGCGCCAAAGGTTGGAAGCTGCAAGGAACCCGGTCGACCCGGAGGCGCAACAAGCTTACTTGCGAGGCCTGTTCCTTAAGGATGGAAGCAACGAATCGATACGCAACGCGATCAGCTATTTTGAGCACGCCCTAAAGATCGAACCGAGATTTGCGCCGGCATATGCAGGCATCGCTGATGCCTATCTGCTATTGGGCAGTTTTCAGGGTCCGAGCGTGGACCTGTGGCCGACCGCGAGCGAGTATGCCGCCAAGGCGCTCAAGATCGACGATACCTTGGCGGAGGCTTACGTGGTTAAAGCCGGCGTTACACTGTGTTACGACTTCGACCAACAAGCGGCAGAGAGACTGTACGCTCATGCGTTGGAACTGAGCCCCAACAGCCCGATTGCTCTGCGGAGACTCGCCTATTGTTTGTCATCCCAGGGCCGTTTTGAAGAAGCTATCATTCCAGCGAAGCGCGCGATAGAACTGGACCCTCTTACGACGGCGAATCTGTTGATGCTGGGACAAGTGCTTTATTTGGCCGGAAGACAGGACGACGCGCAAGTCCCGCTGATGGGCATGTTTGAACTCAACTCGAACGCTGTGAGAGCCCACCGCCATTTGGGGTTCGTGTATCTCGAGAAGGGCATGTTCGAGGCAGCTATCGAGTCGTTCAGCCAAGCTTATCGACGCACGGGCGCCGCGGCAATCGCCGGCGAGTTGGCATTCGCCTATGCCGTCAGCGGGCAGCGGCCCGAGGCGGTGCGTCGAGCCGCAGGGCTGAAGAATTCCGAAAAATACCCCGGTCACGCCGATTTCTCACTGGCGATGGTCTACGCCGGATTGGGCGAGGCCGACGCAGCGCTCAAATGGCTTGAGAAGGCCTGCAAAGCGAAAGACTACCGGCTGGTGTTGGCCAATGTGGATCCCATCTGGAAGAAGCTTCGTCCCGACCCACGCTTCGGTAGTCTGATCGCTGAACTGGGTCTCAGGCCGGTGAGTCTCTCAAGGGTCTCGGCGTCCTAATTTTTGGACCCCTTGAGCCCTTTTCTGCCCCGTTTCCGTCTCTTTTCCGAACTTTCCCAGGACTTTGCGCTCGTTGGCCACGTAGGCTGACCTCCTAGCGCGGGATCCGCATCCAAGGGTTCCGTTTCGAGAAAAGGAGGGGACGAATAATGACTTGCAACAACTTGCTGAAGGTTCTAGCGGTATCTCTGGCAGCGGTATCGGCTGCCGGTACTCTGGTGCTCGCGGCCGGTCAGCCCGAGGATCACTACGGAGAATGGGGCCCAGCTCAGAGCATCGATCCAGGAGGCGCCTTGGGGGTGAACACGGGGAGCCTTGAGGGGTGTCCCATTGAGTCGCCGGACGCACACCGCATTTATTTCGCTTCGGATCGGGCCGGCGGCCATGGCGGAATCGATATCTGGACCGCCTACCGGCAGAGTCCGAACCATCCATGGGGCGAGCCGGAGAACTTACCTGAGCCAGTGAACTCGCCGCTGAACGATTTCTGTCCGACGCCGCTCACGGGAGACCGTTTGCTTTTTGTAAGCAACCGGGGGAGTGCTTGCGGAACGAATGGCGACATCTACCAGACTCGACTGCACCCGGTCCTCGGGTGGCTGGAGCCCGAGAATCTTGGTTGCGACGTCAACAGTTCGGGCAATGAGTTTGCGCCTTCGTTGATCGAGCGCTACGGCAAGACAATTCTGTTCTTCTCAAGCAACCGCGGGGGCGATTTCGATATTTACTCAAGTACCCTACAGCAGGACGGGACGTGGGGGGCGCCAACGGCTGAGGCGGAATTGAATACGACGTATGACGATTCCCGGCCGAATATCCGGCGCGACGGACTAGAGATCGTATTCGACTCAGTGCGGACCGGCGGAGCTCCGGACATCTGGAGCGCGTCGCGACCCAACATTAACGCTCCCTGGTCAGCCCCGGTTCAGCTTGGGCCGAATGTCAACTCAGACTCCGGCGAGAGCCGCGCATCCCTCTCACGCGACGGAAGGAGGCTGTACTTTGGCTCGGGCCGCGCGGGCGGCGAAGGCAACTCGGACATCTACCTGTCGGAGCGCACGGTGAAATGACGATCGCCGCTCACGGATCGCGCGCCTGAGACTTTGCCGTAGACGGGAAAGGCCCGCTTGTTGAGCGGGCCTTTTCTTTTCTCGGCAGCCATGTCTAGCACGCCGCTGTGCGACAGGCTCCTACGTCCTGCTCAACCGCGTCGCTATCGCAAATTGTCAAAGCGAATGAAATCCACCCCTTGGGGCAAAAACTCGGCGGAACTCCGCGGAAATTCGTAGCAAACGTCGGCCTAAGGAAGGTCGTGGGCGGACGCGCCATGGCCGAGTGGGACATCCATGATAGGTATTTGTCAAGGATGGACGCAGTCATCCTGAGGCCGGTGGAGAGACCAGCGTTAGTAGGTCAGCGAAGAGGAACCGAAAGCGAGGACGCGCCAAAAAACGGGGGCCTTGCGGCCCCCAGTAATCAGTGATCGGGTAGTGAGAATGGGGACCCGCCCGACGGCCTCCCCTGACCTGACAAGCGGGTACCCATTTCGACTAGCGGGATTCCAGGCCCAAAAGTGCCATGAGCGGTTCATTTCGCCGCCAGCATCTTGTCGAACTCTTCGGGGCTGGCCTCAAAGGCCTTGGCGATGAAGCGCCGCAGGACGATTGCACGGGGAAGTAGATCGGGGTCGAGCCGTTCTCCGATCGTCAGGATGGCCGCTACTTTCAAAGATTTTCGGATCTGGCGCTGCAGCTGCTTCGTACACTTGGCTGAGCGAGGCCGAGCGGCCCGTTGGGGCTGGCCATACCGTTTTTCGTTCAATCGCCCTGGCGGGCGCGGGGTTCTGACGAAGGGGAAGGAAGAGTACGACTGGCGATACCCCGGGTTCCGCTTCGCTGCACCCGGGGCTAATGGTTACGTCGCCCCTCCGGGGCTAGCCCTACGGGTTCGGTCGATACGCATTGAGCTTGGGTGGCGGACATTCCCTATCATGTAAGGCGATATGAAGAAACTCGTATTCGCTTTGGTGCTGGTTGCTGGCGCCGTTTCTGCTGCTGACTGGAAGCCGGTCGAGGGGCGCATCATGACGCGCTGGGCGGAGGAGGTTTCGCCTGCCGCGCCCTTGCCGGAGTATCCACGGCCGCAGATGACTCGACCCGATTGGGTCAATCTGAACGGGCTTTGGGATTACGCGATTACGTCGAAAAACACGATGGCGCCTGGGGAGTATCAGGGCGAGATCCTGGTGCCGTTCGCGATTGAGTCGGCGCTGTCGGGCGTCGGCAAGGCTGTGTTGCCGGATCAGGTGCTGTGGTATCGACGGACGTTTGAGGTTCCCGCAGCGTGGCGTGGGAAGCACGTGCGCTTGAACTTCGGCGCGGTGGACTGGCACGCCCGTGTTGCGGTTAACGGCGTCCAAGTCGGTGAGCACAAGGGCGGCTATACGCCTTTCTCTTTCGACATTACGGACGCGCTCAAGGCGGGCCAGAAGCAGGAGCTAACGTTGTGGGTTTGGGATCCGACTGATAGCGGTACGCAGGCGCGCGGCAAGCAGGTGCTGGAGCCGGAAGGCATCTGGTACACGGCGGTGACGGGGATCTGGCAGACGGTTTGGATTGAGCCGGTCAGCGACGTGTCGTTTGAGCGGGTGCGCTTTGATTCGGACATCGACAGGGGACGGGTGACCGTCAAAGCTTCGTTGACAGGACTGGCTGAAGGCGCGCGGGTGGAGGCTGTCGTCACAGACGGCGGCACGGAAGTCGCGAGAGGCTCGGCGGCGGCGAACGAGGACCTGGAACTCACGGTTCGCGATCCCAAACTGTGGTCCCCGGATTCGCCGCATCTTTATGATGTGAGGCTGACCCTCACGCGCAACGGCCAGACGATCGACCAGGTCGGGAGCTACTTCGGGATGCGCAAAATTGCGCTGGGAACCGATGCGCACGGTGCGCGACGACTTTTCCTGAACAACGAACCGCTGTTTCAGATTGGGCCGCTCGATCAGGGTTGGTGGCCTGATGGGTTGTACACGGCGCCGACGGATGAAGCGTTGAAGTACGACATCGAGGTCATGCGGCAGTTGAGCTTCAACATGGCGCGCAAACACGTGAAGGTGGAGCCGGCGCGCTGGTACTACTGGTGCGACCGCCTGGGGCTGATGGTGTGGCAGGACATGCCGTCGGGATTCCTGAGCGGCGTGCGCGATGCGAAGAGCTTGTACATTAGCCCGTTCGCGAAAGAGGATGCGCCGCGCGAAGGAGTCTCGGCCGAGCAGTACGAGAGCGAGTGGAAGGAAGAGATCGATGACCTCGGTTTCTTCTCTTCGATTGTGGTTTGGGTACCGTTCAACGAGGGCTGGGGACAGTTCGATACGCCGCGCATTGCGGAGTGGACGAAGCGCTATGACCCGACGCGGCTGGTGAACTCGGCATCGGGATGGACGGATCGCGGCGTAGGAGACCTCTACGACACGCATATGTATCCGGGGCCGGGAATGCGTCCGCTGCCCCAGGGCGACGAGCGCGCGTCGGTGTTGGGAGAGTTCGGCGGGCTGGGCTGGCCGGTGGAAGACCACCTATGGTGGGACAAACGCAACTGGGGCTATCGCACGTTGCAATCACGGCAAGAGTTGAACGACAAGTACGCCGAGATCGTTGGCGCTGTCGCGGGGCCGTATCATCGCGGCGTTGCGGGCGCGATCTATACGCAGACGACGGACGTGGAAGGCGAGGTCAACGGGCTGATGACGTATGACCGCAAGCTGGTGAAATTTGACGCGGACCGATTGAAGCAAATTCATAGCGTGTTCTTCGCTCCGCCGAAGGAGACAGAAGTAATTGCGCCGACGTCAGCGGGCGACCAGCAGGAGTGGGCGTACACGTTTAAGAAGCCGGGCGGGAATTGGGCGAGTCGTGGGCCTGAACGATTCGAAGTGGATGCACGGCAAGGCCCCTTTCCGCAGCGAGCCGGACGAGGAGTTCACGAACGGCGCGGCGTGGCAGACAGGCCCGATTTGGGTCCGTCGAGAGTTCACGGTGAACGAACTTCCGAGACGCTTTGGGCGGAAGTATTGAATACGGTTTCGGGCGGGGCGATCTATTTGAATGGGACGGAGATTGCGAAAATCGACGTGCCGACGCGCAGGGAGTATCGGCACATTGATGTGAGCACATTCGCGAAGCTGCTCAAGACGGGCAAGAACGTGTTGGCGGTTCACGCCGAGGTGGGGAATCCGGAGCGCGAGACGCGGCGGGATTTGGATGCCGGGCTGTATACGGTGAAGTAACGGGCGTCCTCGGACGGACGACGAGTTCTCTCTGGAGCATTGCAAGGCCTAGTTGGCGAATAGTCGGCTGAACGTCACGGGCAAGGGCGCTGGCGCGCCCGGAACGAACTGACTGGCGTTGGCGATGGGGTCCGGACAAGTCAGGGCTGACGGCAGGGGCAGGGTGTCGTCGCAAGGCAGCAACGTCACGTTAGCGGTCCCGGTCATTGTCATTCCGTCCTGGCTGACTGTCAGCTCTAGATCGACGCGCTGCCAGTTCAAGACCTGGCCATCCAGATTTGCCTCAAGGAAGAGACTTGTGGCTCGAAAGGAGCGGCCAAGGAGGCGGAGATCATGCACACTGCTCCACGCGCCGAACTGTGGAGAGTGTTTGCCGGTGAATCCGGCTTGCCCAAAGTCGCCCGCGTCGGCTAGCAGAAACGTTCCATCGTCGTGGAAAGTCGCCAAACCCGAGAGCACGGCGCCTACGGCGCCGAAAGGCGTTGCGTCGAGCGCCAGATACCAGGTCCCGACGGGTGAATGGTACTGAGGATCCCGTTGTGAAGCGGCCGGTATTGCCGCGAGCAGCAGCAAGATGACGCCGAGGGCGGCGAGACGGAATCGATTACGGGTTGTTGGATCTTGCATTGTTGCCCTCCTCCAGGACTCTCGGTCCGAGCGTATGAGGTGAAGGGAGCGTTGGCAACTGACAATGAGCGACATTTGCCTCTTGGCGTACTTTGGCGTGGCGTGTCGCTATAATGCCGCGCGATGGGCCGTTTGCGAGGGGAGATTCCGGCCGTACCGGAGGAACTATCCGAGGACGGAACGGGAAGACTCAATTCCTGGAAAGAAGTTGCTTCCTACTTGGCGGTTTCCGTCCGGACTGCTCAGCGTTGGGAAGCTCTTGAACGACTTCCGGTGCGGCGGCAGAAGCACGAGAAGTTGGGCTCCATCCACGCCTATCGAGACGAACTCGATCGCTGGAGGGACGGCCGCACCGAGCTAAAGAAGGGCGGGCGACCGAGCCCGACCGGGAAGCCGAAGAGCGCCGGGACTTCCCTGGCCGTATTGCCGTTCGCGAACCTAACACGAGACGCCGAAGGGGAAGTCTTGAGCGACGGCTTGACGGAAGAGCTGATTGTCGCGCTCGGGCGCATTCCGGGCCTACGCATTGTTGCTCGCACGTCCGCGTTCTACTTCAAAGGAAAGTCCGCGGATGTTCGGGAAGTCGGAAGGCGTCTTGGAGTATCGACAGTGCTCGAGGGCAGTCTGAGGCGTTCGGGACGCAAGTTGAGGGTCGTCGCGCAATTGATCCAAGTCGAAGATGGACTGCATCTGTGGTCCGATCGGTTTGATCGCTCCATCGAAAACGACGCGATTAGGCTTCAGGACGAGTTGGCACAAGAGATCGCGGCGGTGCTTCAGTTACAGCTTGCGGAAGATGGGCGTCAGCGCCGGTCGGGCCAGGTCGATGAGATTAGCTACGAACGCTACCTCAGAGGACGCTTCTATTGGAATCAAAGAACGGAAGAGGGGCTTCGGCTTGCAACGGAGTGTTTCGAATATGTCGTCGCCAAGAATCCGGATTTCGCTCCTGGCTATGCGGCGTTGGCGGATTGCTGGGTTTTTCGATGGGTCTACGGCGGCCGACCGTTTGAAGATGCCCGCCGACGGGCCGAGCAGGCGTTATTCCGGGCGCTCGAATCGGACCCGAACTTTTCGGAAGTCCACAGCTCTCTGGGCCTGCTGCACGCCGGCGCTTGGGAATTCAAAGAGGCGGAGAATAGCTTTCGCAAGACACTGGGCCTCAACCCAAACGACTCACGAGCGCGGCACTGGCTCGCGATGATCTTGGCGAATATGGGGCGCCCCGACGAGGCGCTCGCAGAAATCGAGATCGCGTTGCAACTCGATCCGCTCGCCGCCACGGTCGTGCAGGACGCAGGGCGGATCCATTACATGCGGGGCGAGTATGAGGCGGCTATCGCGTATCTAGATCGAGCGCTCCAGATGTCGCCCAACGCACGCTGGTGTCGGGTTTTTCTTGGGCTTGCTTACCTGGAGTCGGGCAATGGCGAGGCAGCGCTTGAGACGTTGGCGACGGACCGCGTGATGACGGCAGCCGTCCTCGCACGCCTGGGGCGGCGCAAACAGTTCCGCAAGTCATTGGAGACGGCCGGGCAGATCAAGGAAGCGACCTGGGAAGCGATTAGCGCCATGAGCTGGGGAGAGACAGCCGAAGCGGTCTCTTGTCTGGGTCGCGCGTGGGAGAGGCACGAGCCCGCTCTTCTCGAAATGTGCATCAGGGTGCAACCCTTTTTCGATGAGTTGCGGGCTCACCCTGGGTACGACGTGCTCGTGCAGCGCATGTGGGGCGGGGCGACGACGGAGTAGGCGCTAGGCCGTGGCGATGCCGACGGGCGGGCGGTTGATCCACTGGCCGCGAGTGAAGTCGGGGAAGTCCATCGTCTTGCTCCTTTGAGCGATGGAACGTTCACTGAGTTCCGAGACGGCGCACAAAGCGGCCCCGTCGTAGACGTCGATGTCCAGCGGCTGGCCGTTGCGCAGGCAATAGATGAGCCGGTAGGTTTGCACAAAGTCCATGCCGCCGTGGCCCGAGCCCTGTGCTCGCTGCTCCAAGGCGCGCCATAGCGGATGTTCGTATTGCTCGGCGTAGGTTGCGATGAGGTCTTCCCACTCGTCTTGCGGGCTTCTCCCGTCGAGGTAGATGAGCGGCTCGGGGTACTTCTGGACGATGCCCTTGGCGCCCTGAATCGTGAAATCGCGGCTGTAAGGGCGGGCGGTATTGGTGTCGTGGGTAAGGACGACGGTTTGGCCGGCGCGCGTGCGGATGAGCGAAGTGACGACGTCACTGAGAGCGAAGTCGAGTTTCGCTTGCGGGCTGTCGGCGCCGAACTCGGCGACGGCATACTCGTGCAATCCCTGCGTCTTTGAACCGATCGAGACCATGTGGTCGAACTGGTTGCCGCGGTTGATGTTGAGGCACTGCGCCACAGGGCCTAGGCCGTGCGTCGGGTATAAATCGCCGTTGCGCCGGATGGAATGATCGAGGCGCCAGAGCTTGCGGCCCGCACGCTGGCTGAATTTGCCGGCGCGAAGATCGTGCAGGTATCCGCAACGTGCGTGGACGAGTTCGCCGAGCACGTTCTGGCGCACCATGTTGAGCACCATCAGCTCGACGCGGTCGTAGTTGCAGTTCTCAAGTTGCACGCAATAGCGGCCGGTTCGCTCTGCAGTCTCGACGAGCTCCCAACACTCGTCGAGCGTGA
This sequence comes from uncultured Acidobacteriota bacterium, assembly GCA_963805925.1. GTDB lineage: Bacteria > Acidobacteriota > Terriglobia > Bryobacterales > UBA6623 > CAMPKL01. The sequence goes on along the minus strand of CAWDWB010000003.1, from coordinate 1,225,641 downwards.
CGGCGATCGGTACCTCGCTCACGGCGTGTTTGCCGCTGTTCATCACTTCCACTGAGATCGGCGTATGCCATTCCCAAGGGGTCGCGGTGAAGACAAGGTCGAGATCGTCGCGTTCGCACAGCCGCTTGTAGTCGGTATCGCCGCGCGTGTAGAGCTGCGGGGACGGCCGGCCGGAGTCGGTCACCATCTTTTGCGCGAGCGCGGCATTGTTTTCGACGATGTCGCAGACGGCGCGCACCTCGACGCCTTCGAGCTTTAAGAAGTTGGCGAGATCCCCACGGCCTCGTGAGCCGGCGCCGACGATGCCGATGCGCACGACGTCGAGCGCATCGGTCTCTTGTGCGGACGCTGCGGCAGCGAGGGAGAGGCCGGCGCCGACGGCGGAAAGGAACTGTCTACGGTTAGGCGTGCTGGGCATGAGTCGTCCTCTTCCTAGGCCATCTTGAAGCGCCAGATCCAGCCGACGTCGTCGCAACAGATCATGTAGCCGTCGTGCAGTGCGGCGCCGTGGATGACGGGCGAGTCATCGGGTAGCTGGACCTTCTCGGTGATGCGGCCGGTTTTGGAGTTGAGGCGGAAGAAGGCGTTGAGATTGGAGTCGGCGTTCCACAGGGTTTCGCGATTCTCGTCCCAGGTCAGCCCGTGGGGGCGGTTGCCGGGCAGGGGCCAGGAATCCTGGATGATCCAGGTCTTCTTGTCGATGACGAACAGCTGCCGGGCGGGCGGGACGGCGACGTAGACAAGGCCGTCCTTGGAGACGATGCCGTGGGCGCCGGTACCTCCGGCGCCTTGCTTGGTTTCGAGCGAAAACTGACCGTAAGGGAGTTGGGCGCCGGCGCGCGGGGCGGCGCCGCCCGGGCTAGGAGGAGAAGGATAGGCGGGCTTCAACTTGCTGCCGCGCCCGGGCGCGTCGCCCTTCATCTGATAGATGCGGCCGGCGCCGGGCGTCCAGTATTTGGCGATGGTCTTGCCGCTGTGGGAGTCGCAGGCGACGATCATGTTGCCATAGGTGGAGGAGATCCACATCACGCCGTCTTCGTCGACGGTGAGACCGCTGCCGGCGTCGACCTCGGCTTGGAACTCGCGGATGAGTTTGCCGTCGGCCGGGTTGACCAGAGACATCCAGTTCTCGGCGCCTTGGTCGAGCACCCATAAGCCATCGGGCTGGATGTCGAGCCCGTTGGGCTTCGCATGGGGCGACTTGTAGAGGATTTCCCACTTGGGCGTCGGACGTGACTTGACGCCGCTGACGTCGGGTCTGGCGGCGAAGGCGCGTGGGACGGTCAGAGCAGTTGCGGACAGGGCAAGAAAGTCTCGGCGTTTCATGCGGGCGGCCTCCTCGGCAAACGGTGCTGGCAGGATTGTAGCGCGGCCCGCGCCGGGCTGGGTTGAAACGCGGCCATACATTGTTCGCTTCGGGCCGCCTTGGCGGGCGGCAGACGCTCCCTCACGGTCGCGGCTCTGTTGCGACGGTCGATGCGTATTGAGCTGGACGGCCATAGGCTCATTTAGGGTTCCGAAGTGTTGTAATGGTGGGCTGTGCGGCTTGCTACTTGGAACGTCAACGGTCTTCGTGCGCGGATGGATTTCGTCCTCCACTGGTTGGAGGAGCGGAAGCCGGACGTCGTCGGATTGCAGGAGTTGAAGCTCGAAGATGAGCAGTTTCCGCATCTCGATTTTGAGGCAGCGGGCTATAGGGCCGTGACTCACGGGCAGAAGGCTTGGAACGGCGTGGCGATTCTGAGCCGGGCTGAAATTGGCGCTTGCGAGCGCGGATTGCCGGGCGAGGAAGAGTTCGGCTCGCGACTGATTACGGCCGAGGTCGACGGAGTGAACTTCACGACGGTCTATGTGCCGAACGGCAAGTCCGTGGAGCACGAGGACTACCCGAAGAAGCTGGCTTGGCTGGAGTCCTTGCGGGCGCACGTCGCCGCGACGCTGGACCCGGCGAAGCCCGCGGTGTTGTGCGGGGATTTCAATATTTGTCCCGCGCCGCTGGATTCCTGGAACGAGAAGTCGCACGCGGGGAAGATTTTCCACACGGATGCGGAGCGTGAGCTCTATAGGGCGATCCTGGAGTGCGGGTATCTGGACGTTTACCGCGAACGGAACCCGGACGTGAAGGCCTTCTCGTGGTGGGATTACCGGGGCGGAGCGTTCCACCGCGGGATGGGCTTGCGGATTGATTTTCTGCTGGCCACGCCGCCTTTGCTGTCGCGGGTGAAGAGCGTGGAGATCGACCGCGAGTACCGCAAGAAGAAGGGCGAACTCACGGCGTCGGATCACGCGCCGGTAATGATGGACATCGAGTAGGCGCTGCCTAGACCTTGTCCGCAATCAAGAACAAATAAAGCAGGGGCAGGTAGGCGACGGAGACACGCAGCAGCAATCGCGCGTGTTGCTCGGTGCGCTGGCGAGCCATCTTGATGCCGGCCGCGAGGTACAAGCATCCGAGGATGATCGCGGCCACGCCATAGACTGGGCCGGCGAGTCCGAGGATCCAGGGCGCGGTGCTGACGGGAATCAAGTTGAAGCCGTATAGCACCACGTGCCGGCCGGTGTGTGCGCCGTCCTTCTCGATGACGGGCAGCATCTGTACGCCGGCGCGGCGATATTCCTCGCGGTAGAGCCAACCGATGGCGTAGAAGTGCGGGAACTGCCACAGGAAGAGGATGAAAAAAAGCACCCAAGCTTCCAGGCCGAGCACGTTACGGGCGGCGGCCCAACCGAGCAGCAGGGGCGCGGCGCCGGGCACGGCGCCGACAAAAGTTGCCAGTGGAGAGCGGGTCTTGAGCGGCGTGTAGACGGCCACGTAGCTGAGAACGGTGAGTGCGCCGATCAACGCTGAGAGCCAGTTGACCGCAGCGGCGAGATAGAGCACCCCGCCGACGGAGGCAGCCATGCCGAACCATAGCGAGCCGTTGGCGGTAACGCGTCCGGACGGCAGAGGACGGTTCTCAGTCCGGGTCATCCGCGCATCGAGATCGCGCTCCCACCATTGGTTCAGCGCGCCGCAGCCTCCGGCCAGCAGCGCAGTGGCCAGGACGGTATGGATGAGCTGGCCGACGTGGAGTTGAGACGATCCGACATAGAAGCCGACCATGGTCGACATCAAGATCAACCAGACGACATTGGGCTTGGTCAGCTCAAAGTAATCCCAGATCGCCGGCGGTGCAGCGACAGGAGTTTGCGTAGCTGCCTCGGGTTCCAGTCTCATCTAGGCGGCTCGAACAGCTAGTTGCCGAAGGTGAACTCGGCCGCGGCATTCTCGCCGCCGGCCACGGTGAACTGAAACTCCTGCGATCCAAAGCGCTCGTGGACCGCCTCAAGCGTGTATTCGCCTGGGGGCAAGCCTGTGATCGAGAAGGCGCCGTTCTCGTCGGTGATGGCGAAGAACGGGTGCGCTACCACGTTGACGTAGGCGCGCATCCACGGGTGGATATTGCACTTCACCGGGATCATCAACTCGGGCTTGGAGAAAGGCTCTTCGATCGGGCTTGCTCCGGCGGCCTGCGACTTGTTCCACTCGACATTGTCGTGCGGCAAGGGGTGGACGTTGTGCAGCGTCGGATCGGAATTGGTGACCTCAAGTTCCTGGCCAACTTGCAGTCCGACGACGTGCGGGACGTAAACGCAGCCCTTCTGGTCAATATGAACCGGCGTCGAGGGAACCTCGAAAGTCTTGCCTTCGAGGCCTGCCGTCACGACCACAAAAACGTTCTTCAGTGTGCCGTTGGGGTTGACAACGACGGTTTCGGGATAGACCGGGCCGTCATGCTCCTTTTTGCACTCCTCGTCGCCGCCCATGTTGATGGGCACGAGCTTGGGCGCTTCGCCAGCGAATTTAACGGTGCCGGAGACGGACGCGGCAACAGCGGGATCGACCTGAAAGGTCTCCTGCGGCGCGGCTTCGGGCGCGGCGGCCTCATCCGCCCCGCCGCCGCAAGCGGCGAGCAGAAGCAAGGATAAGACGACGGGCGCGGCAGCGCTGCGGATTCGATAAGGCATGGCGGGGTTAGCCTCTATTGTACCTTCCCGGCTGTCGGTCTCGCTGTGAGCTAGAGGCCGGGCGATCGGAGCAGCAACTCTTCCGCACGGGCTAGGTCCTCGGGCGTATCGACGCTGAGGCCGAGGTGATCGTGGGTCTCGACGACGCGGATGCGGCGGCCGTTTTCGAGCACGCGGAGTTGTTCAAGGCCCTCGATCTGCTCAAGTCGGGTGGGAGCCATCCGCGAGTACTCGGTCAGGAAGGCCTTGGTGTAGGCGTAGAGACCGATGTGCTCGAAGGCCGCCGATTCGGCAGAGGCGTTGCGGGGGAAGGGAATTATCGAACGGGAGAAGTAGAGCGCAAAGCCTGCCTGGTCGGAGACGACCTTGACGACGTTGGGGTCCTGGAGGTCGCGATCGTTGTCGATGGGCCGCATTAGGGTGCTCATCTCGATGCCGAACTCGGAGTGGAAGGGCTCAACCAGTTGATCGATGACGCGCGGCGAGATGAAGGGTTCGTCGCCCTGGATGTTGACGACGACGTCGGCGGCTAGGTCGGCCGTGGCCTCTCCGACTCGGTCCGTGCCGGAGCGATGGTCCGGGGAAGTCATCACGGCCTTGCCGCCGAAGGCGCCGACGGCGTCGAAGATTCGGGCGTCGTCGGTAGCGACCAAAAGGTCGGTCAGCAGCGAGGACTTGGCGACCCTCTCGTAGACGTGCTGGATCATCGGTCGGCCGCCGATGAGCGCTAGGGGCTTGCCTTCGAGGCGGACGGAGTGAAACCGCGCGGGGATGACGCCAATCACGTTCATGGGGAAATGGGCCTGGGGGCGCGTGCTACGCTGGCGCTTTCAGGTTGCTCATTCTCCCATGTCTGGCGAGGCATTCGAAAGGTTGATCGAGATCATGGCTCGCTTGCGCGCGCCGGGGGGCTGTCCGTGGGACCGCAAACAGACGCTGGAAAGCCTGCGGCCTTATCTGGTCGAGGAGACCTACGAGGCGCTAGACGCGATCGACCGCCAGGACTGGGATCATCTGGCCGAAGAACTCGGAGACGTTCTGCTGCAAGTGGTTTTTCAGGCCGAGATTGCTCGCGAGGCGGGCCTATTCGACATCAACGATGTGGTCCGTTCGATCACCGAGAAGCTGATACGGCGGCATCCGCATGTTTTTGGCGAGGACGCGGTCGACACGGCGGACCAAGTGGTGGAGCGCTGGGACCAGATCAAGGCTGAGGAGAAGGCGGCAAAGGGTCAGCAAGCGACGGGGGGATTGTTGGAGTCGGTGCCGCGCAACCAGCCGGCGTTGGTTGAGGCGTTTGAAGTGGGCAAGAAGGCGGCCAAGATGGGGTTCGATTGGGAGCGCCTTGAAGACCTGAAGAAGAAACTCGATGAGGAGATGGGCGAGATCGCCGAGGCTGCTCAATCCGGCAACGCCGACCATTTAGAGGACGAAGTCGGCGACCTGCTATTCATGGCCACGAACATCGCGCGCTATTTGAAAGTGCACCCAGAAATCGCGCTACGCCGGGCGAACGCGAAGTTCCGCAGCCGGTTTGCGCACATCGAACGCAGCCTCGCGGCCCAAGATCGAACGCTGGAGCAGGCGTCTCTGGATGAGATGGAGGCGCTTTGGCAGGAAGCGAAGGGCGGCTAAGTCTCCAGAATCCCACCCCGGCATTGCTTTGGGGGTTGGTCGGTTTCATGGTGGTGATTTGGTCGCTGAATCCGGTGGCGGCCAAGATCGCCCTGCGGCATCTGCCGGCTCCGTTGCTGGTTTCGGTGCGCACAACGATCGCCGGCTTGATCGTGTTGCCGTGGTTATTCCGGGCTAGGAGGATCGTCAGCGCTGGGCACTGGTGGAAGCTGGCGCTGCTGGGCGCGGGATTGCAGGTGGGCAATCAGCTGGTATACGTCACGTCGCTTAGCCTGACGAGCGTTGCGCACGCGGCGTTCATCTACAGCGTGGTGCCGGTGATTATTCTGCTGCTGGCAGCGTCCCGCGGACAGGAACTGATTACTTCGAAGAAGCTGATCGGAATGTCCGTCTGTGTCGCCGGGGCGGTGTGGCTGGCCCTGGACCGGACCGGCGGAGGCGACCCATCGCCGCAAGGCGACGCCCTGCTGGTGGTCGCCGGATTGTTGTTCGCCGCGTTTACGGTGTTCGGCAAACAGGCGCGGCAGCAGTACGGCGCGGTCGTGCTCAATTCACTGGCGTACGTGAGCGGCGCGGTATTGCTCCAGCCGGTGATTTGGATTGCGTATCGCGATTTTTCGCTGGCGTCGGTGCCGAGCGAAGCTTGGTGGGCTGTGTCGTATATGGCGGTGTTCCCGTCCGTGTTGGGCTATCTGATCTATTACTGGGCGCTGGGGCACGTGCCGGCTTCGAGAATCGCGGGCGTGCAATATATCCAGCCGCTGACGGCGACCTCGCTGGGGTGGGTGCTGCTGGGAGAGTCGGTGTCGTTGAACTTGGGGTTAGCCGGAGCGGTGATTCTGACTGGGGTTTACTTGGCCGAGCGGCGTTGATGACGCCGATTGGTTTTAAACTGGCAACTGACGATGGCGGCGCGAGATAAGTCGTTTCAAGGACCAGACGGGCGGGAGCGTTGCTGGTGGTGCGCGGGCGATGAAGCCTTCGTGCCCTATCACGATGAGGAGTGGGGATTTCCCGTCGATGATGATCGAAGACTTTTCGAGAAGATCTGTCTGGAAGGCTTCCAGGCGGGGTTGAGCTGGCGAACAATCCTGAACAAGCGCGAGAATTTTCGCAAAGGGTTCGCGAATTTTGATATCGCTAAGGTCGCTAAGTTCGGTCCCAAGCAAGTGGAGAAATTACTGGGCGACGCCGGTATTGTCCGTCATCGGGGCAAGATCGAATCAACGATCAACAACGCACGCAGAGCCCAAGAGTTGATCGCGGAGTGCGGGTCGCTGGCGGCCTACTTCTGGGGCTATGAGCCGGCGCCGGCGAACCGGCCCAAGAAGCTGACCCACGCTGAGTTGTTGAAGATGGCGACGTCGCCCGAGTCGCTGGCGCTGTCGAAAGACTTGAAGAAGCGCGGTTGGTCGTTCGTGGGTCCGACGACGATTTACGCCTTCATGCAGGCGATGGGTCTGGTCAACGATCACCAAGAGATTTGCACCGTGCGCTCGCGGGCTGAGCAGGCGCGCAAGGCCTTCCGGAGACCGGTCTAAGACGTCTATGAAGCACCTAGAACACGATGAGCCAGGCATTGATCTGGGCGAACGTTTCGAAGAGGCGCTGGCTTGGACTTCTTCTCTCCATCGCCGGCAGGCGCGCAAAGGGCCTGCCGTGCCCTACGTCGCCCATTTGTTGGCCGTCTGCTCACTGGTGTTGGAGGCGGGCGGGGACGAAGACGAGGCGATTGCGGCCTTGCTGCATGACGCGGTTGAGGATCAAGGCGGTACGCCGCGATTGGACGAAATTCGCAGCCGCTACGGCGACCGAGTGGCCGAGATCGTCGACGGCTGCACCGACGCCTACGAGAGTCCGAAGCCCGCCTGGCAGAAGCGCAAGCAAGACTTCATCGACAGCTTGGATCAAGCGACGGATTCGGTCCTGCTGGTCGTGACCGCCGACAAGCTGCACAACGTGCAAAGCACGATCGAAAGCATCAAGGCGGAGGGTCCGTCGGTGTGGGAGAGATTTCGCGGCAGGGAGCGGGCCCTGTGGTACTACCAGCAGGTGACGAATGTGCTGGAGCGCCGAAGCCCCACCAGCCTCACGCGGCGTCTGCGCAGCGCGGTCGATACGCTAGAGAGCCTATGAGCGACCGCGGCGGCCAGGGCGCAGGATAATGGATCGAGATGCATCGTTACATCCTCTATAACGGCCGGATTGTTTCGGCCGACGAGTCGATCTTCAAGCCCGGACAGCTAGGATTGCTGTCTGGCTGGGGCGTTTTCTCTACCTTGCGGATCGGCCGCGGCGTCGCCTTCGCCATGGAGCGACATTGGGCGAGACTTTGCCGCGATGCGGAATTGATTCATGTCGAGTTGCCTGTCGATCTGGACGGCGTTCGCGCCGGATTCGCGGAGCTCATTCGCCAGAACGATGCGCAGGAAGCGGTGGCCCGCATCTGCGTGTTTCGATCCAAAGGCGGCCGCTGGGAAGGCCCGGGAACGGGAGCATCCTCTGATTGGGTGGTGCTGACGGACGACCTCTCGCCTTGGCCCGAGGCTGCTTCGCTGGGCGTGAGAGCGAACGCGCGATTTGCAGCCTCTCCGTTTGTCGGGGCCAAGACGCTCTCCTGGTCGGCCAATCTGACGATGTATGAGGATGCCCGCCGCGAGGGTTTCGACGAAGTGATTTTGCTCAATGAACGCAGCGAAGTCACCGAATGCACGTCGGCCAATATTTTTGCCGTTCGCGACGGCATTACCTACACGCCGCCGTTGCATTCCGGCTTGCTGCCGGGGGTGACTCGCGAAGTGATGCTGTCGGAACTGCGCAGTAGCCCGAAGGTGCAAGAGACGGTGCTCTCGGTCGATGACCTGCTGCAGGCCGAGGAAGTGTTTATCACCTCATCAACGAGAGAGTTGTTGCCAATTGCAAGAATCGGCGAAACGCGTTTAACCGCCACGGACGCCTGGCCGGTGATGGATCGGCTTCGTCGAGAGCTGCGCGAGTACATGGATCGCTACACCGACGCCCAATTGGCTGCGGACTAGCCGCCTCCTACATCAGCTTCGCGGCGGCATCGCGAACCAGCGTCGCGACCACGTGCGCTTCGGCGGCTTCACCGCGACCGCAAGGGCCGACGCCTTCGGATGTCTTGGCTTTGAGTCCGATTCTCTCGGCGTCGATGGCCAGGATGCGCGCCAAGTTCTTGCGGATCGCCGGCCGATGCGGCAATAACTTGGGACGTTCTAGAACGACAACCGCGTCGACGTTGACGATGCGATAGCCGTAGCCGACGACCAACTCTCGCGCCTGCTGCAGAAAGACTTCGCTATCGGCGTCTTTCCATTGCGGATCGGTCGGCGGAAACAGTTCTCCGATATCTCCCAGGCTGGCGGCTCCTAAGAGCGCGTCGGTTATGGCATGCATCAGGATGTCGGCGTCGGAATGGCCGGCGAGCCCTCTTTCGAAGGGGATCTCGACGCCTCCGATGATGAGCTTGCGGTCAGGCTCCAAGCGGTGCAGGTCATAGCCTATACCGGTGCGAAACTCTTGCGGCATCGGGCCTACGCTGCGTCCTCGGGATTCTCTAGATAGAACTGGGCCAACTGAAGATCCGAAGGCCGGGTGATCTTGATGTTTCGTGGGCTGCCCATCATGACGTGGACGTCCTGGCCCAGATGCTCGATAAGACTGGCCTCATCGGTGCCGGTAAAGCCGTCGCGCTCCGCGGCGGCATAAGCCTGGCGCAGCAGATCGGTGCGAAACGCTTGCGGCGTTTGCGCGAGCATGATGGTCTCGCGCGGCAGGGTGGCGTGCACAATGCGCTGGTCGACGCGCTTGACGGTGTCGACGGCGGGCACGCCGAGGATGACGGCGCCGTCGCGGTGCGCCTGTTCGACGACCTGATCGATCAACTCAGTTGATACGAAAGGACGCACGGCATCGTGGACGGCCACGATCTCCACATCGTCGCCCACTGCGGCGAGAGCATTTTTCACGGATTCCTGGCGGTTGTCGCCTCCGATGACGACGCGAACGGGTTTAGCAAAGGACTCTGCGGCGAGCAGCGCTGCGACGTCCTCTTGATCGCTTTCGCGCACGGCGACGAGGATTTCGGAGATCGACGCAGCGGCGGCGAATCGGCGAATTGTGTGGACAAAGATGGGCGCTCCGCCGATGGAAAGGAATTGCTTTCGCGTCGACGGCTCGGACGCCGCGCGTCCCATCCGCGTGCCCAGCCCGGCTGCCGGAATGATTGCTGCCGCTTTCATTTATTTAGCTGGCGTTTGCCGTCGTGCTGAATTCACTGGCGTCGCCCGGGTTGGACTGCCTTCGATCCTGCTCCAGTTTGCCAAAAATCATCTTGCCGGCGGCGGTCTGAATCACGCTAGTGACCGAGATTTCGACGCTCTTGGATATCAGATGCCGGGCATGGTCGACGACGACCATGGTGCCGTCATCCAGGTAGGCCACGCCTTGTTCGTGTTCTTTGCCTTCTTTCTGTATCACCACGCGCATCAATTCGCCCGGCAGGACAACGGGTTTTACCGCGTTAGCCAGTTCGTTGATGTTGAGCGCCGCGACACCCTGGACGGCGGCCAGTTTGTTGAGGTTGAAGTCGTTGGTGACGATCTTTCCTTGGTAGTTCTTGGCCAGTTCCACCAGCTTCTGATCGACTTCTTTGAGCCGAGGGAAGTCGTCCTCTACGATCTTGACTTCGAGTTCGCCGTTATCCTGCAGACGCTTCAACATGTCTAGCCCGCGTCTGCCGCGATTGCGCCGCCCTGGGTCTGCGGAGTCGGCAATGGACTGAAGTTCCCACAGGACAAAGCGCGGGATAATGATCGGTCCATCGAGGAAGCCTGCTTCGGCGACTTCCGCGATCCTGCCGTCGATGATCACGCTGGTATCGAAGATCTTGCTGATCGCCGATTTTGCCGCTTTTTCCTGAAAGGCCCCGACGGCGCCGAGGTTCAGAGATTCTCCCTGAGCCCCGCCCACCGCGACGCCAAGATAAGCGCCGAACACGAGAATGAGAATTTGCAGTGCGGCGGAGGCGCTGTCACCGACGGCTGAGCGTAGCGCCGCGGCGGCCATTGCCGCCCCGGCAACGCCCAAGATGAGGCCCACGGCGCCGCCGATGACGCGCTTCAAGGCGGCATGACGCAGGCGCATCTCGGCCAACACGATGATCGCGCCGGCGAATATCCCCAGGCCGAGCGCGCCGCTCAGGGAAGTTCCGAATGGGCGCACGTCGGTGATGATCGCTGCTACAGCGATGACAAGCGTCGCGCGGAGTACCCACAAATCCGTCATAGTACGCGGCGTCCTTGACCGGCAGGAGAGTCCCGGTACGGGATAAAACCTTTCGATCCAGATACATAGCATAACGCAGAAGAGCCGACAGATGATTGGGAATTCGGACGCCGTGCCGGGGGAACGTTGCGGATCTAACGTCGATAAAGACCGGCAGGCGACAGTTTTTGGTTGCAGCCATGTGCGGTAGGGCTGCTAACTTGGGGCATGAGAGCGTACGCACTTACCCTGATTCTTTCGCTCTGTGCAGCCTGTTCCCAGGCGCCTACTGCGCCGGAAGAGGCCGCATCCGCACAGCCGGGAAATGGCCAATTTGCCGATGCTGTTGCGGCCGGCCAGACGGTTTATCTCTCTGGCCAGACGGCTGATAGCGCTGAGAGCGAAGCGGGCGTCAGCGGGATCGAGGCCAACACTCGAGGGGCCATGGACAAGCTGGGCGGCGTTCTTCGCGAGCGTGGGCTAGACTTCTCCAACCTGGTGAACTGCCGCCTGCAGCTCGCCGACATGGACGATTACCAGACCATCAACGGAATTTACGCCGGCTATTTTTCGGCAGAGCGGTATCCGGCGCGGACGACGGTTCAAGTCGCGGCTCTTCCCGACAACTCGCGCATCGTGGTCACCTGTATCGCCTACCAGGACGTTGCGGAGACGGCCATTGTGCGGCCTTCGCCCGAGGTGATTCCGCCGGCGATGGGTCCGTATTCGCCGGCCGTACTGGCGGGCGACATGCTGTATGTTTCCGGGCAAGGCGGACGCGATCCGCTGACGGGAGAAACCTCACCCGAGGCCGGTGCGCAAACGGATCGAACCTTGCAGACCATTGAGGCCACGATTGGCGCCCAAGAGCTGGGGCTAGACAGCGTCGTGACGGCGGCTTTTTACTATCCGAATCTGGATGATACGGCCCAGATCGAGGCGCGTTTGGCGGCGGCGATGCCCGCAGGCAGCGGTCCGGCCCGGGCAGCGGTTCCGGTGGGACGCTTGCCGGGCGACATCGCAGTCGAAATCGCGGTCATTGCTGCGAAGGATAGATATGCAGTGACTCGCCTGTTTCCGGCCGGCGAAGAGCCAGGCGCAGGGCTCAGTCCGGCTGTGCTCGCGGGCAACACTTTGTATGTGACGGCATTGTCCATGCCCGAAGCGGGAAGCAGCCTCGCAGAACAGTTCGATGCGATCCTGATGCGCCAAAAGCTCGTCTTGGGCCTTGCGGAGATGGATCTGTCCAACGTGGTCTATGCGGACATCTACCTCGCTGATGTGGCCGACACAGAGGCCGTACGAGGGCTCATCGGCGCGGCCTTTGGCGCGAAAGCTCCCACGGGCACCATCGTCGGAATGAAGTCGGCTACCGGCGCGAAGGTGATGCTGGGACTAACGGCCGCGAAGTAAGCAGCTACTGGACGGGATCTTTGGCGACGAGCTGGGCGAGTTCGTTCAGGAACTCCTGTTCGTCTTCGAATTCGCGGTAGACCGAGGCGAAGCGCACGTAGGCGACTTTGTCGATGCGCTTCAGCTTGGTCATCAGAAACTCGCCGATATGCGAAGTGGTGCACTCGCGGTCGTTGGAAGAAGCCACCAGGTTCTCGGCGGCGCTCACCAGGTCTTCGAGCTGCATCATGCTCACGGGCCGCTTTTCCGCAGCGCGCAGCAGACCGCTCAAGACCTTCTGACGTTCAAACGGCTCGTGGCGGCCGTCTTTCTTGACGACCATGTAGGGAATTTCGTCGATGCGCTCGTACGTGGTGAACCGGCGGTTGCAGTCCAGGCATTCGCGGCGACGGCGAATGACGTCGCCCTCTTTGCTTTCGCGCGAGTCAACGACCTTGTCTGCTGTGACGCCGCAAAAAGGACAGAGCATGGGAAGAAAGCGGAACCCAACCTAGCCGGAAGGTTCCATCCATGATTCTAGCGCGACGGTGAATATATGATGACCATATCCCCGATCCGCATCCCATGACGCGCGCATGCCGGACTCGCTATGCGCCGAGCCCGACCGGCTATCTGCACCTGGGCCACGTCGCGCACACGCTCTATGTGTGGGGCGCGGCACGAGCCTTCGGCGCCGAGGTCGTCCTCAGGATGGAGGATCACGACCGTGGCCGCTGCCGGCCGGAGTTTGAGGCGGCCATCATCGAAGACTTGGACTGGCTGGGGTTCGCTGCCGTGAATTCGTTGGATCGACCGAGCGACTACCGGCAGAGCGATTGCGCAGATCGTTACGAGGAGGCCCTGGAGCGGCTCGGGCGCCAGGCTCACGTCTACCGCTGCAACTGCACGCGCAAGCAGATCGCCGCGCGGGTATCGCCGTCGGCCGACGGCGAACTGCCCTACGACGGCCGCTGCCGCGAGCTGGAGTTGACCAACGGGGGAGTTCGGGTTGAACTCGGCGGCGGCGCGGAGTCATTCGTCGACGGTTTGTTGGGCGAGCAGTTGCAAGACCCCAGCGTGCAGTGCGGCGACGTGCTGTTGCGTGATCGCGCGAACCAGTGGACCTACCAGTTCGCCGCGACGGTGGACGATTTAGTCCACGAGGTTGACCTGGTGGTTCGCGGGGAGGATTTGTTGGGGTCGACGGGCCGGCAAATCCGGCTGGGCAAGCTGCTTGGGCGAGAGCAGGCGGCGCTGTTCCTGCATCATCCGCTGATACGGGACGACGGCGGGGCGAAACTCAGCAAGAAGGAGGCTTCGGCTCCGATTCGCGAACTGCGGCGCCAGGGCGTGCCGCCCGAAGCGGTACTCGGTTCGGCAGCGCAGCGGGTCGGACTGACCGCAGAGGCGTCCCCGCAGGAATGCGAAGCGCTGCTGGAACTAACGGCGAAACAGTTGCTTGAGGCCTGTGCCTGGCCGCGCTAACCGTCCAGCAGCTTGACGCCCAGCATCAACAAGACGCCGAGGATCACCAGGGCGACTTGAACCAAGGCCTTCTTTCTGCCGCGCTCCCGGTGCAACTCGGGGATTAGATCGGCGGCGGCGATGTACAAAAAGTTTGCCGCTGCGACCGGCAGCAGATAGGCCACGAATTTCTGCGATTCGGCGCCCACGACCAAGCTGACGATGGCGCCGAGGATTGCCATCGTCGCCGAGAGGAAATTCAAAAACAGAGCCCGTTTGACACTCAGTCCACCGTGTACCAACACGCCGAAATCGCCGATCTCTTGAGGGATTTCGTGGATGGCCACGGCAAGTGTTGCCGCCGCTCCAACGGAGATGTCCACCTGGAAGCTAGCCGCCACCATGACACCGTCGACGAAGTTATGAAGCCCGTCGCCGATGAGGTTCATCAGCACCACGGGCTTCGGGCCGTGGTCGTGCTCTTCGAATTCCTCTTCCCCGTGGTGATGGGCCCACAGGAACTTCTCTAGTGCGAAGAAGACCACGAACGAGCCAGTTAGCAGCAGGAACAGAGGCAGTCCGGTTCCCAACTCGTCAATGGCCCGGGGCAACACGTGCAGCAACGCTGTGCCCAGCAGGCTGCCGGCGGCGAGCGCCACCAGATGGGGAATCAAGGTATCCAGGCCGCTCCTGTTACGGGACAGCGCCAGCACGCCGACGAACGACAACAGGCTGAGCAGGGCGACGCTGGAGAGCGTTACGGCCCAAAGTTCGATTGGATCTGTCAACGGAGGCCTTGCAGACGAATCTCCCAGTGTACCGGTCCAAGCCCGCCTCAGGGGCGGGCTCAGACCCAGTAGGTGCGGTCCAGGCTGCGGTACTGGACGGCCTCGGCGAGATGCCGGACGCCGATGGCGGGCTCGCCGGCGAGGTCCGCGATAGTGCGTGCGGTCTTCAAAATACGGTCGTGGGCGCGGGCGGAGAGGCCCATGCGTTCCACCGCCGCCTCCAGCGTCCTTTCGCCCGCAGCGTCGAGTTTGCACAGTTTTCGCAGCACCTTGGTCGGCATGCGGGCGTTGGCGAAGCCGCGCTGAAGCTGGATTTCCCGTGCGGCCAGCACACGCTGGCGGATGGCCTCGGAGGATTCGGACTGAGGCGTGGAATGCAACTCGCGATATTTGACCGGAGGCGTTTCGACGTGAATGTCGATGCGGTCCAGCAAGGGGCCGGATATCTTGCCGACATAGCGTTGGATCTGTGGCGGCGTGCAGCGGCATTCGCGATGCGGGTCGCCGAAGTAGCCGCATGGGCAAGGGTTCATCGCGGCAACGAGCATGAAGGAAGAGGGGAAGGTGAGGCTGACGGCGCCGCGGACGATGGTGATGTCGCCGTCCTCGAGAGGCTGCCGCAACAACTCGAGAATGTTGCGCGGAAACTCGGGAAATTCGTCGAGGAACAGCACGCCATTGTGGGCCAGGCTGACCTCGCCGGCGCGAGGCATGCCCGATCCTCCGCCTACCAAGCCGGCATTGGAGATGCCGTGATGCGGGGCACGGAAGGGACGCTCGCGCAGTAAGCCGCTGCTGGGTTTCAGCGCGCCGGCGACGCTGTGAACTTTGGTGGTCTCAAGGGCCTCGTCCATAGAGAGATCGGGAAGGATCCCGGGCAAGCGCTTGGCTAGCATGGTCTTGCCCGATCCTGGAGGGCCGACCAGCAGAATATTGTGACCTCCCGCGGCGGCGACTTCCATGGCGCGTTTGACGGTCTCTTGTCCGCGAACGTCGCTGAAGTCGAGGAAGGGTTCGTCGCGTTCGGATCGCGCTGTTGCGGCCTGAGGTTTTTGCGGCTCGAAAGAGCCGTTTTCGCCGAAGAGCTTGGCGACTTCGGTGAGGTGATGGAAACCAAAAACATCCACCCCATCGACCATTGCCGCTTCGGCGGCGTTTTCCGCCGGCACGATGAGCCTCTTGACGCCAGCGTTGCGGGCGCAGATGGCCATAGGCAGCGCGCCGCGGATCGGCCGCAGTCCGCCGTCGAGCGACAGTTCTCCCGCCACCAAATATTGCGACAGCGCTCCGGCTTCCAGGGAACCCATGGCGCCGAGAATGCCTAGAGCGATGGGCAGATCAAAGGCCGCTCCTTCTTTGCGGATGTTGGCGGGCGCCAGGTTAATGGTGATCGCTTTGTTGGGATAGCCGAACCCGGAATGAACCAGCGACGACTTGATTCGCTCACGGCTCTCTCGCACCGCAGTATCCGGAAGCCCCACGGTGACGAAGAACCCGGGCTGACCTTGATAGAGGTCCACCTCCACGTCGATGGGCAGTGCTTCGACGCCATAGAGGGCGGCGGTCCGCGTCTTATAAAGGGGCATGCTTATCCTGCGGCGGCGTACGACGATCCTGCCCCATCAGCCGCCTGCGTTCCAAGGCGACGCGCCGGTTGTAGAGCGCCCACAGGCACACGAGCAGCGCCATCAAGGCCCAGGCGGCAACCCTATCAAGGGGCATCGCTGGAACACCGTCCTATTCGTTGAAAAAGAGACCAGCCGCGACCGGGCCGGTTGAAGGTGAACTCGCAGCGGAGTTCACCGGGCCAGTATACAGCGCCTAGGCGGATTCCGCAGCGCCGCGGAAGTCCGTGCGATACAGCTGGGCCCAGTGTTTGGCCAGACAGACGCTCGTGCGACCGTCTTGTGATACGACGGTGTCGCAGACGGCGCCGCCGGCGAAGGTAAGAGACTCAGCCGAACCCATCCGTTGCAGGGTGTTGCGGAACATGCCCTCCCGGGCGAAGAGTACGTCTTCTCCGGCGAGCACCAAGAAACCGATGCCGTAACGCGGCCCGCCCGCATTCGTACGCGCAAACGCGCGGTAGATACGCACATCGTCGGCCGGGAAACGGCCTTTGGCCAGTTGGTCCTGGAGCCATTGCGGAGCTTCGCGCGCTTGTTGCGGGAGCACGTCGAGAACCGCCGCGAGCCAGCCCCAGGTGCAACTCAACAGGAAACGCAACGTGCGCCAGATCGTCGGCGCCAAGTAGGCGAAGATGGCGATGCAGGCGACCATGACGCCCAGGGCTAGCCAGGGGTAAGTCAGCGCAAGAACGGCGAGTCCAAATACGCCGACGTCTTCGGCCACGCTGATCGCCGAGTGGGTCACCGGCTCGGGAGCGGTATTGGCCAACATGCGGAAGCCTGCCTTGGTCGAGTGCGTCCCGAGGGCGACCGAGCCGCCGACGAGCATTGCTGCAGCCTGGCCGAGGGGACTCATTTCGTGAGCTGCGGCAAGCGCGATCAATGCTCCGCCCAGCGGCCGGATCAGGGTGTGGACGGCATCCCAGACCGTGGCCACGAAGGGAAACTTGTCGACCAGGAACTCGACCGCATAGAGGGCCCCTGCGATGCCCAGGATCCAAGGGTTCGAGAAAGCATGGAGCGGTCCGGGCAGGTTTTCGATGAGGCCGTAACGCTGGGCAAGTCCCACGACCAGGATCGTCGCGTATAAGTTGACGCCCGAGGCGAAGGACAGACCGAGGGACGAAATCAGCGTTTCCCAGCCGGTCATCGTCGTTTATCCCTCCAGTTGATTCGCGGGAATACCCTTGTCAATGAGCATGACGGGAATGCCGTCATCGATGCGATAGATGGTCTGGCCGTCTTCGGTGATGAGGCCTTCCTGCAGCGGTTGATCCACGGCACTGGAGTCGACGTACTTAAGTTGCTTGTCCGCTACGCGAGCGTTGACGCCGGCGATTTGTTCGGCGGACATCATCGCCACGGGGACCTTCGTCTTGGGGCAGCACAGTATCTCAAGCAAGTCTTTACTGATGGGCATGGAACCTCCGCCTGGCAACACCTAATACGCACGCTGGAAGCTACTTGTTCCGCGACGACTCGGATTCTATGCTAACTCAGCCGCGTAGGCCGCTGAATCATGGCCGAGAGCAAGTTTTCGTACTGGTCGGTGACCTGATCCCAATCATAGCGGCTGCGCGCCCGCGCCTCGGCGCGCCTACCCCATACCTCAAGTTCGGCAGGAGCCATGGCGGCGGTCTTTTCGATCAGCTCAGCAAGAGCCTTTTCGCTTGGTCCGAAGGGCATTCCGGCGTCTGCCGCTACTTCTGCATTCTCGGGCGTTTCGAGATAAAGCGTCGGGGCGCCGCGGCCCATGGCCTCGATCAGAGCGGGATGCGTTCCGCCCACTTCGGTGGCGTGGACGTAGGCCAAGCAATGCGACTGCAGCTCACGATAGCCTTTGCCATAAATTCCGCCGGGCCTCACGATGCGCGGATCGGCTACTGACTTCACCGCACGCATGTACTCCGCGGCGTAGGGAGCGTCACCGACGAGAACCAGATTCTGCGGGACGGATGTCTGAGCGAAGGCCTTGGCGACCAGTAGGGCGTTGTTCTCGGGCTCCATGCGGCTGACGTAGAGGAAGTACCGGCCAGGTTCCAAGCCCAGGCTTTCTAGAGTCTCGGTCGACGACTCTCGTTCGAAGTCGGCGCCATAAGCAATCAGATGGGAACTCTTGTTGTAGCGTTCTGCGTAGTAGTTCCGGATGACTGCGGCATCGGTGATGGTTTCGCTCGGCAGCCAACAAGAGAGGCGCTCAGAGAGCGAGTACCAGGTTTGGCCGAGTTTGTTCCACTTGCGCCGGTCGCGTTCGAGGCCATCGACGTTCAACGCCGTGGGCGTGCCGATCAGTCTCGGCGCGAAGGTGAAGACGGCGTTGGCGCTGTTGCAATAGAGGATTGCATCGTAGCGGCCGAACAGAGCGTGAACTGTCGAGAGCGCGGTATGGGCGAGCGTGTCCAGGTACTTGTGAGGAATCGTCGGCAGGAACTTGAGGTCGACGCCGCGGTAGGGCGAGTCTCGCTTCCGGACGTTGTTGGTTCGGCAGTAAACGGTGACCCGATGTCCGCGCTTTACCAGACGAACTGACAGTTCTTCCGCAAATGTCTCAAAACCGCCGTAGTTCGCCGGAATACCGCGCGTGCCTAGCAGCGCGATGCGCATCGCGGTCCTTCGCCCCTCAGACCTTACGGCCGACCTGAGTCGTGGGCTCGTTAGCCAGCGTCAAGGCGTCGCAGGGTTCGCTGACCGGCTTGAAGCGGAACCAACGCGCGAGATAGGCATCGTCCGCGCGCCTGCGGGCTTGCACCAGCTTTCTCTTGCCCAGCGTCTTCTTGAAATCACGCGCCAATAGCGAGAATGCTTCTAACGAGGAACGCTCCACGACCAGACAGTAGGCCACGATGCCCAGGTCTCGAAACGTGATGGCCGCGAAGTGGCGGATATAGAGCTTCGGCGTGATGTTCTTGATGCGCATCAAGAAGCGATTCTTCACCGAGTGCATGTTGATTTCCGGGGCCAGTTGGCGGCGCATGCCGGGCCGCAGCTTACGTACGTGATAGCCGCACGCGGTCGGATCGTAGAGGCACTTCCAACCCATTAGCTGCGCTCGCCAGGCGACGTCGGCGTCTTCGCGATAGGTGAAGAAATCGGAGTCGAAAAACTCACCGCCCACGGCGATGTCCTCAATCATCTCGCGGCGATAGCAGGCCGCGGCTGCGGTCGCGCCGAAGACGTATTCGTGGTTGTGGTAGTGGCCGTTGTACTGCTCCAAGCAGCCGCGGTCAAAGTGCCGCAGCATCGGCGTGAAGTACATGCCGGTCGAGTCGACCACCTGCTTATCGGGGATGGTAAACGACGCATCCACCATCAACAGCTTGCCGCATAGGGTTCCGACTTGAGGGTCGGCCGGGGCGCTCAGCATCAGCCTCTCGATGAAGTCGGGCAGCAGCATCACATCGGGATTGAGGGTCAGCACCCAATCGCCCTTCGACAGCGAAATTGCTTGATTCTGGGCCGCCGCGAACCCGCTATTTTCTTCGTTGTAGACCACCGTGCAGCGGTCTTCAAACGGCTCGAGGATGTCGACCGTTCCGTCGGTGGACGAATTGTCGACGACGATCACCTCCATGAAGGAGTAGGTTTGATCGAGCACTGACTCGAGGCAGCGGCGAATAAAGCGGCCACTGTTGTAGGTCACGACTGTGACTGAAACCAGGGGTTTGCCGTTCATCTACTTCTCAATTGACGTTCAGGCTATGAAAGTCTGCTTCTTACCTTTCTCGCTCTGTTGAGACGGCGAGTTGGCGATAGAGCCAGTTAAGATCATGCGCATGGCCTGGAAATAGGCCTGTCTTTCGGGTCGGCGGCGAGCGTTAAAACTCGATGCGATTCCTCGCAGCGCGAGGCCGATCGCGCTGCTCGCTCGAATACATCCTGCGGAGTAAGGATCGAAGTGCTTCTTAGCAAAGCGTAAAAGACTACCATACCAATACTTCTGCCTCTCCGGCAGCGTCACGCGCGTCACAGAGTGGCCTCCCTCGTGAATCGCCGCCTCGGCCGGTTCGTACCAATTCCGATAGCCGGCCTTGGCAGCCCGCAAGCAGAAGTCGACGTCCTCAAACCAGACAGGATAAAAGTCCTCGTCAAAGCCGCCCAATTTATTGAAGAGTGATCGGCGGAACATCATGAACGCTCCAGCCGGCTGTTCGCACTCCTGAGATCGGCCGTAGTCGAAATCGTCCATCCGATAGCGCCGATTGGCGCCATTCGAGGGCCAAAGACGATTGATGCCCAGCGCCTCCAGCGCCAGGACCAGTCTCGTGGGAAACGCCCTCACGGTGAAGCCCGATTGCACGCAGCCGTCCAATCCGAGCAGCTTGCCGCCCACGACGCCGATATCGCTCTGCATAGCTCTCTGGGCGAGGGGGCCAGACGAAGTGATGGGCCCGGTCGGCGCGGCATCCGGGTTGATCAGCAGGATTAACTCCGACCGGCAAGCATTCACTCCTTGATTGACTGCCGAAGCGAACCCTTTGTTTCGCTCATTCGCAATTAAGGCGGCCCGGGGCGCTGTGTGTCGAACCGCCTCAAGGGTGTGGTCGCTTGACGCGTTGTCGACCACCACGATCTCGTCCGGCCCTTCGAGATGAGCGAGGCATTCGGCGACCGCCGCCGCCGAGTTGTGCGTCACGATCACCGCCGCGACGCTCACCCGTTCTTCCTCCATGGCAGCTTAGTCAAGCGGAAATACCACACCCAATAGCGATCGAAGCCAGTCGATTCCTGCGCGCTCCGGATCTCTGCCTCCGAGGCTGCCAGTACAGCGGCCAGGCGCTCCGGCTGCGCGCGGAGCGTTGTGCCGTCGAGCCGTGCACGGCTAGCCTGTCGCAAGCCGAGCGCCAGTCCGCGCAGCCAAGCCAGGAATTGTCCGCGGGAGACTGCCAAGCCCGACCACAAACCTTGCGCGACGAGAATGTTCCAACCATTTCGCAGCAGCAGCCGTGCGGGAAAGAACTTGGCCAGCAACAACAGCTGGTGGCCGGTAATCCAGCGCACCATATCCGCGCTCCAGGCCCGCCCGGTTGCGCTGCCATGGTGATAAGACCTCGCCGCAGGCGTGTAGACGCCCGCCAACCCCGCCAACGCAGCTCGCAAACCGATGTCGATGTCCTCCAGATAGGCGAAGAAGGCCTCGTCGAACATCCCGGCTTGTTCAAAGAATGTACGGCGGAAGGCGGTCGCGGTGGCCGAAGGGAAGAACGTTGCCCGGCCTACGTTGAACTTATCGCCGTCGGCCGCGCCGTTGCCTAATCTCAAGGCCGTGCCGCCCCTGCAGACGGCATCTCCGGCGCCGTCGATCTGTCCCCGTGCGTCGAACTGCAGTGTCTTGCCGCATACGAACCAGGCCGCAGGCGTCTGCTCGATCGCCGCCTCGATCTGCCTCAACCAGTCCGTTTCCAATTCCACATCGTCGTTCATCACCACGATCCACTCGCCGCCGCCGGCACGGATCCCCCGATTCACCGCTTTGCCGAATCCTTGGTTCTCGGCAAGGGCGATTACTAGGCAGCCCTCGGCCTTAGCCCAATCAGTGGAGCCTTCGGCGGATGCATTGTCGACGACAACCACCTCAAGCGCCCAGCCGGCAGGCGTTTGCTGCTGACGGATCGAGCGAACCGCCGCCTGCAGATTCGACAGGTTCTTGCGATGGGGGATGACGAACGAAACCCTCAAAGGGGAACCACCGGACGTCTCGTTCGTCCGTTTAGAGATCGTAGCGCATGGATGACGGCATTCGGCCGTCTGGACGACGCCGAGATCGCTAGCGAACCGCCGCAGTTTCGGGATTCACGATGGCGAGGAACTCGGGCAATTCGTACATGGCCTTGAAGGCCGGATCTTGGTCCGCTCTCTTGGCCTTGCCGTATCCTTCTTCGATGGAGCGGCGCAGATAGATTACGGCGCGATCGTACTGCCCGCTATCGGCGAAGGCTTGTGCGACGTAGTAGTAATACTTGCCGCGTTCCTCGACCGTCCGATCTTGCAGCGTCGTGCCGCCGCGACCGCCGTTCTCGAAGACCCCGGGATCTAGCTCTAGCGCCTTCATGTAGGCTTCAGTCGCCTGCTTGTAGCGCCTGCGAGCGAATAGGGCTGTACCGAGATTGCTGTAGACCGAAGCCGAGTTGGGAGTGATCTTCAGCGCCTTCTCATATGTCCGTTGAGCCTTCTTGTAACGACGCTCGGCGAAGTAGATAGTTCCCAGGTTATTGACCGCCTCGGAATACTTCGAGTCCAGCCGGGACGCTTCCTCGTAGCTGCGCCGGGCCTGTCCGAACATTTCTTGACGGTGATAGGAAATCCCAAGCTTGTTGTAGAGCCGCGGGTCTCGCGGCGATTCCTTGATAGCCTGCTGGTAGGAATCGACTGCTTCCCTGTACATCTTGCGAGCCACAAAGATGTCGCCGCGTTTCTCGTGGGTGATTTCCGTGGAGGAAGGGACAGGAACGCTAAGGGTCTTGGTTGAGTCGACGAGCTGCGGGAAAAGCAGCGATATTCCAATAAGTGCTGCCAGCATCACGTCCTCCTATCGCAAGCGACGAACGCTCGGAGTTAGGCCACACAGCCTTTGCTGACGCTTACTCTAGCACTCGGCTGCCGGATACCCCAGCTGGGCGATCTGGCGATGGGCCGTTTTGCTACTTCTTGAAGATGTCCAGGACGCGCCCGAAAATTCCGCCCTTCTCTTTGGTCTCGACTTTCGGCGAGGGCTTTTGACCGTCCGCAGAGGACGCTTCAGCGCGCCGTCGGCCTGCGTCGGGCGCCGTTTGGCGTCGCCGTCGACCGTCTCGTCGCTGCCGCTGTCCCAGCCGGCGACATTGGTGGCCAGCGCCAGTTGGCCGCCGCTGCCGTGGAAGCGGCAGAAGGTCGTCGGTTGAGAGCCGGCGATGAATACTTCTTTTTCTCGCCGCGGGCAAGCGTAGGTCGCCAACTCGCCCGTATCGGGATCGAGTTCGACGGACACGACGCCTTCGGGCGCTTCGAACTCGCCCGGATTCTTGTACGCTCGCAGCTCATGAGCGGCCTTCATGAACTCCGCCCAGATCGGCAGCGCTGAGTGAGCGCCTTCCAGGCCGAGGTCGGTGTTGTCGTCGAAACCCACCCAGACGACGCAGAGCAGGTTGTTGGTGTAGCCCGCGAACCAGCCGTCGTCGTCCGTGCCCGTCTTGCCGGCGGCGGGCTCCATGAAATGGTGTACCAGCCTGGCGCGAACTCCCGTGCCGCGGGTGAGCACGTCCTCAAGCATGTTGGTCACGATGTAGGCCACACGAGGGTCCATCACCGGAACTTCCTCAGGCTCTTGACGGTGCAGGACTCTGCCTTCGGGGTCGCGAACCTCGCGCACAAAATAGGGGCGCTTCATCACGCCGCCGTTCACGAACGCGGTGTAGGCGCCGGCGACCTCAAGCGGGGTCACTTCGTAGGAGCCTAGCGCTAAGGCCGGCGTCGGCTGAATCGCCTTACCGATACCGGCGCGGCGGGCCATGTCGGCGACGCGGCCGTAGCCCACCATTTCAGCGACCTTAACGGTTGAGATATTGATGGACTTACGCAGCGCTTCGCGGAAGCTGATCAGGCCGTAGATCGAATTGCCGTGGTTGGCCGGCTCATAGGGCTTGTCGTCAAACCAAAATGTCGTCGGGACGTCGTCCACCTCGCTGGCTGTCGTGTAGACCTGACCAGGGGTATACAACGGCGGCGCATCCTTCGCATCTTCGTAGAGTTCAGGGTGTAATTCGGCCAGCTGCATGCGCTCTTCGTCCAGCGCCGTGTCGATGGCGGCAGCGTAGACGAATGGTTTGAAAACAGAGCCAGGCTGCCTCTTCGCCAGCACGCGGTTGAGCTGGCTTTGTCCGTAGCTGCGGCCGCCCACGATCGCCTTGACTTCGCCAGTAGACGGATCGAGGGCCACGAGGGCTGCTTGCGCCTTCGGCGGCTCTTTGCCGGCCCAGCGGCGCTGCGCGGCAATCTTTGCATCGACTTCTTCCATACCCACGCGGACGGCCTCGACTGCGGCCTCCTGCAGCGAGCGATCCAAAGTCGTGTAGACCAAATAGTCCTGGGTGATGAGCTCTTCGGTATCGAAGTGCTCTTTCAGATGCGCGTTAACCAGGTCGACGTAGTACGGAGCTTCGGTGGATTCGATGTGCCCCTCGGCGAGCTTCAACTCCGCCGCGTCGGCTTCCTTAAACTGCGCCTCCGTGATAGAGCCAAACTGGAGCATCGCGGTCAGCACCTGGTTGCGCCGATTGAGCGCCCGATCCGGGTGGCGGTAAGGGTTCAGGTAGCTGGGCCCCTGCGGCAGACCCGCCAGCAGCGCCGCTTCGGGTAGGTCGATATCGCGAACGTCTTTGTTGAAGTAAGCGCGGGCGGCCTCGCCCATGCCCATCACGTTGAAGCTGCCCGAGCGGCCCATGAAGATCTGATTCGAGTAATACTCGAAGATCTGCTGTTTCGTCAGCCGCATCTCCAGTTGGATGGCGATCAGCGCTTCAGCGGCCTTGCGGCTGTAGTTTTGTTCGGGCGTCAGGAAGAAGTTGCGGGCGAGTTGCTGCGTGAGAGTCGACGTGCCCCGGGGTTGCTCGCCCGTTATGAAACCGTCAAACGCCGCCTTCGTGAGCCGAATCGGGTCCACGCCCCAGTGCGAGAAAAATCGATGGTCCTCAATCGCCAAGATGGCGTCGACGAGAACCGTCGGGTAGTCTTCGAACTTGAAAATTCTGCGCTTCGAACGTTCGTCGTCGAACAAGTGCGTCACGAGCACGGGCTCTAGCTCATAGGCCGTCTGCGGCGTATTGTCGTTCAGTGAAACGATGCGGCTAATCGCGCCGTTTTCGAAATAGACGACCGCCGGTTCTTGCGCAAAGTAGGAGAGAGGTCCGGGATAGACTTCGACCGCGTTCTCTTGAACCTGGAAACTGCCGATCGGGTTGTGACGGGAGTCCGAATAGCCCGCCTCGCGCAGCCGCGCCAGCAGTTGCTCGATCGTCTCCTTGTCCTCGACAAAGATGGGCTCGGGGGCCGAAAGCACCTTTGAAGCTTGGTTGAATGGACCAGCCGCCAGCCGTGCATCGACGACCTTCGCGTATTTCCACCAGAAATGCCCAAAAACCGCTATGCCGCTGACGCCTGCAAGCAGCACCAGCGCCAAGAAGACCTTCACCAAAGGCCGATTTGCCAACTGCACGGCAGAGGAAAACGCCGAGCCTGAATTGCCGGATGCTTTTGACTTGCGATTACCCATGGTCCGATCTCATGTCGCCTTAGGCGGACGGTCTCCTGGGCGCTAAACTTCGGCTAAGGCCTTGACGGGCTTAGCTTTTCCGCAAGCAGACTGACGACATCCTCAAGTTTAGCATCCGAGGCCTGGCCGCTTGCGCGGTCCACAAACTCGACATTGCCGTCGACGATTCCCTTGCCGACCACGACACGATAGGGGATGCCGATCAGATCCGCATCCTTGAACTTGACGCCTGCTCGCTCTGCTCGATCGTCGAACAAAACATCGACTCCGGCGGTTTTGAGCTCCGCATAGATACGCTCCGCCGCTTCGGCCTGTTGTGCGTCCTTTAAATTGATGGGAGTCACAACGGCTTCGAAGGGCGCGATGGAGGCGGGCAGCGCCATGCCGCCCTCGTCGTGATTCTGCTCAATCGCCGCAGTGAGGATGCGCTCCAGGCCGATCCCGTAGGAGCCCATGATCGGGGCGACTTCTTTGCCGTTGACGTCGAGTACGCGAAGATGCATCGACTCGGAGTAGCGATAGCCCAACTTGAAGATGTGGCCGATCTCAATGCACTTGCGCAGCCGCACGGGAGAACCCGACTGGATATCGATATCGCCGTCTTCGACTTGCCGGACGTCGACAAACTCCGCCTCGAAGTCGCGTCCCGGAGTGACGTTGCGCAGATGCTTGCCGTCCTTGTTGGCGCCGCAGATCAGGTTCTTGCGGCCTTCGAGCACCGAATCGGCCAAGATCTTTAGCTTCGGTCCGGCGCCGACGGGACCCAGCGAACCGGCGCCCGCGCCCAGCCAATCGCCCAGTTCTTCCGCATGCGCCGGCCGCAGTTCACGTGCTTGGAGGAAGCCTTCCAGCTTGGCTTCATTCAAGGCGTGATCGCCGCGCAGCAACACCAGAACCGGTTTGCTGTCGGCCACCATCACCAGGGTCTTGATGTGCGAAGACGCCGGCAGACCGTCGAATTCGGCGACTTCTTGGATCGTCTTCTTGCCGGGCGTGTCGAACTCCTCGGGCAAGTCATCTCCCGGGGCGTCTTCCGCCGCCGGCTTG
The DNA here is from genome assembly GCA_963805925.1 of uncultured Acidobacteriota bacterium. GTDB lineage: Bacteria > Acidobacteriota > Terriglobia > Bryobacterales > UBA6623 > CAMPKL01. The sequence goes on along the minus strand of CAWDWB010000003.1, from coordinate 1,199,149 downwards.
GGCCGCGCCACAGCCTTCTCCACGTTGGCGGCGTACCCGGAATCAGCGCATTCGACGACCCAGTCTTCGCCGGCGTCCGAAGGCGCTACGAACTCATGCGATTCGCTGCCGCCCATGGCCCCCGAATGCGCTTCGACGGGTAAGTAGTCCAGACCGCAACGGGAAAAAATCCGGCAATAGGCGCCGTAGTGTTTTTGGTAGCTCTCGTCGAGCCCCGCGGCGTCCAAATCGAAGGAATAGGAGTCCTTCATCGTGAAGCGACGTACGCGCATCAGGCCGGCTTTCGGGCGCGGCTCGTCGCGGAATTTCGCCTGGATCTGGTACCAGATCTGCGGCAGCTGCTTGTAGGAACGCAGTTCGCCCCTTGCCAGCCAGGTCATGACCTCTTCTTCGGTCATCCCCAGGCACAGATCGCGGCCCCAGCGATCCTGCAGGCGGAACATATCGTGGCCGATCGTGTCCCAGCGCCCGCTCTCTTGCCACAACTCGGCCGGATGCACCTCAGGCGTATAGACTTCCTGCGCTCCAATGGCGTCCATCTCTTCGCGGATGATTCGTTCGATCTTGTTCAGAGACCGCTTCGCCAGATAGAGATAGCAGTAGAATCCAGCCGACAACTGGCGGACATAACCGGCGCGCAACAACAGCTTGTGGCTGATGACTTCAGCTTCGGCCGGTGCGTCGCGCAGAGTCGGGATAAACAGACGGCTCCAACGCATAAGGGGTGAAAGTAACTGTCCTGCGGTGCGGTCAAGTGACCGTAAACCGTTGATTCTAGCATGGTAAGATTGGCCAGACGTTACGGTTGGCCGGTTCTCGGAACCACGGATTGTGGTCGCCTTGGTCATGAACGGAAAAGGTTTCGACAATGAAAATCGGAATCGATATCCGCCGCGCCGGCGGATTCGGAGTCGGCACGTACACCAAGAACTTGGTGCGCGCCCTGGCCCGCGTCGGTTCCGAGCATGATTTCGTCCTGATCGGGCGTCGCGAGCACCTGCGGCACTTGGGCGAACTGCCCGCGAATTTCGCCTTCGAACCGTACGAGCGCCGCTACGACGCGCCGAGAAGCCACTTGACCTACGGTTTCGCTCTTCGACGACTCGATCTCGACACGCTTCACGTACCGCACCGCTGGGTTCCCTTGTCTGCTCCGCGGCCCTATGTGGCCACGCTGCACGATCTCAACAACATCCTGTTCCCCACGGCGGAGGGATCGCAGTTCAAGGAGAAGTTGTCGATCTCCGCTCTGCGCCTGGGGCTCAAGCGGGCGGCGAAGGTCATCACCGTCTCCAACGCGACCAAGCAGGACGCGGTGAAGCGCTTGGGACTGCCCGAGAACAAACTAGAGGTTGTCTACGACGCCGTCGACGACCAAGTCGCCCAGCCTGTGACCGACGGCGAACGCCGGCGTACGCTCGAACGCTACTCCATCGCCGACCCGTTCATTCTTTACGCGGGCCGCATTCAGGTTCACAAGAATTTGCCCCGCTTGATCGATGCCTTCGCCGTAGTCAAGGCACAGTTGGAAAACCATTGGAGGCTCCACGGCGTCAAATTGATCATCATCGGCGACGATATCGGCGCTCTGCCCGAGGTGAGGCACGCCGTCTTGCGTACTCGCGTTCAAGATTGTGTTCGCTTTCTCGGCTTCGTCCCGGTCGAAACGCTGCGAGTCTTCTACGCGTCGGCCGAAGCCTTCGTTTTCCCGTCGCTGTATGAAGGATTCGGCATGCCGCCTTTGGAGGCCATGGCCCACGGGACTCCGGTTGTGACTTCCAACGTCTCCTCATTGCCCGAAGCCGTCGGAGACGCTGCCGAACTGGTTAACCCGGAAAACGTATTCGATATCGCCAAGGGGTTGCGGCGGGTTCTCGTCGATGACGATCATCGCGCCTTACTGCGCGAGCGTGGCGCACGCCGGGTGAAGGCGTTCAACTGGGATAAATCCGGGAAACGGGTGCTGGAGATCTATTCGGAAGTGACCCGACGCTGAGCCCTTCGGCCAGCGCTTGAAGAGCTAAACTACAAACGTGCCCGTAGAACAGAAGAAGTCGGATCCAACGCCGAAGGAACACGCCCCGAAGAGGGAAGAATCGGCGGCGCGCGGCGTCATCGCCGAATGGACCGTGACGATTCTGTTGCTGCTGTTCGGCACTACCACGCTCGTTCAGGCATTCGTGATCCCTACCGGCTCGATGGAGGACTCGCTGCTCATCGGCGATCACCTCCTCGTCGACAAGTTGGCCTACGCTCCGTCCGACCCTGTCGCCGCGCGGTTGCTCCCCTACTTGGACGTGCAACGCGGCGACATCATCGTATTTCGCTACCCGGTAGACCTGACTCAAACTTTCGTCAAGCGTGTGATCGGCGTGCCGGGCGACCATATTCACATCGTCAACAAGCAAGTGTGGGTCAACGGCAAGGCGATCGAAGAGCCCTACGTGATTCACAAGTCGGACTACATCGAGTACTACCGCGACAACTTTCCATCGCCGCCGAACGGTCAGGTCTATCCGCAGGCCATCGAGATGCTGGAGCATAACGTTTCCGGCGGAGACGTCGTAGTTCCGGACGGTTTCTACTTCGCCATGGGCGATAATCGCGACCACTCGTTGGACAGCCGCTACTGGGGATTCGTTCCGCGCGAGAACATTATCGGCAAGCCGCTGATCGTCTACTGGTCTTATGACGCGCCGACCGAGCAATTCTCGGGGATTTCTCCGGCGCACTTGCGCGATTTGATGTTCAACTTCTTCTCAAAGACTCGTTGGGCGCGCACTTTCCATCTCATTCACCCCTACGAACTGGAACGATGAGTAAGCCGCCCTTCCATGCCGTCATCTTGGCGGGCGGGCGGGGTACGCGGTTCTGGCCTCGCAGCCGCAAGAAGACGCCGAAGCAGCTGTTGCCTTTCCACGGCAGTATGTCGCTTTTGCAAGAGACCGTTGTCCGGCTTGCTCCGCTGATTCCGCCCGAACGCATCTGGATACTCACCAACGACATCTTGGCCCCGGCAATCCGCCGCCAGTTGCCGACCGTGCCCCGTCATCAAGTGGTCGCCGAGCCGGTGCAACGCAACACTGCGCCGGCCATCGCGCTGGCCGCACGGTTGATCCTCCAACAGGATCCTTCCGCGGTCATGGGCGTGTTCCCTTCCGATCACCTGATCGCCAATCCCAAGCCTTTCCTCCAAGTCCTCTCCCGAGCCGTCCGCGCCGCTCAAGACGATGCGCTGGTTGTGCTGGGCCTGGAGCCGCGCTGGGCCGAAACGGGTTACGGCTACATCGAGTTCCCCAAGGGGACTAAGTTGGGCAGCACCGTTGCAGTTCCGGTCAAGCGCTTTCGCGAGAAGCCCGACAAAGCGACCGCGACTCGCTTCGTCAAGTCGGGACGGTTCTTTTGGAACAGCGGGATGTTCGTCTGGAAGGCCGAGACCATCGATCGGGCGATCCAAACGCTGTTGCCGAAGACCGCCGCCGCATTGTCGACGCTGCCCAATTCCCGCTCCCGCGCTTTCCGGGCTAAGTTGCGCAGCGCTTACCCGCAATGCGACAACATCTCGATCGACTACGGGGTCCTGGAGCACGCGGCCAACATCGTCGGCTTCCCCTCCAAAGATTTCGGTTGGAATGACATCGGCAGTTGGCAAGCAGCCTATGAGTTAGGGACCAAGAATCTTGCCGGCAATGTCGCGCACTCGCCCATTGAAGCTCTCGAAGCGACTGGCAACTATGTGGATGCAGCGGGTAAGTTCGTGGCTTTGCTCGGCGTTCACGATCTGGTCGTCGTCGATACGCCCGATGCGCTGTTGATCTGTCCGCGTTCCGAAGCCCAGAAGATTTCCGCGCTGGTCAAAGCCCTCGAATTAGCCGGCTGGGACGCGCTGCTCTAGTCGCTCCCACAGCTCCCGCAGTTCTTCGACGTCCAGTTGCTGGGCCCGCAGACCCGCCTCGGGTTCAGCGCCGACGTACGCCTTCTCGTAAAGGCCATTCAGGTTGTTGAGCAGCGTCTTGCGCGGATGTCGAAACGCCGCCTCCAAGAACTTCACGAACGCCGGGTCCGGAGCTCCGTCGCCGCGGCTAGTGAGCCGGATTACCGCCGACTGCACGCGTGGCGGCGGGCTGAAGGCGCCAGGCGGGACGTTGAACAGGATTTCCGGATCGGACTGCATACGCGTTAGCGCGCTCAAGTACGCGTAGTCGCGCGAACCCTTGCGAGCAGCGATCCTCTGGGCCGTCTCCAACTGGACGAGGAAGACTGCCCGCTCGTAGCTGCGACCGGCAGCCAAGACTCGCCGGATGATGGGCGAGGTGATGTAGTAGGGCAGGTTGCCCGCCAAAACGGCAATTTCTCCCTGAGCCAGGGCGCCGATATCCACGTTGAGGATGTCGTCCTCAATCAGCTCAAAACGCGGTTCCGCGGCAAACTCCTCGCGTAGCCGCCCGGCCAGATAGGCGTCCAACTCCACGGCGCGCACCCGTGCGCCGGCATCGAGTAGACGCCGCGTCAGCACGCCGCGGCCTGGGCCGATTTCAACAACGAGTTGGTCTTGGCGAAACGAGAGGGCCGCGACGATGCGATCAAGAACTCCCTGATCGTGGAGAAAGTGCTGGCCCAACCGAGGGCGCGGACCGCGCTTTGCGGCGGGCTTCCTGCCGGAAGCCACTCAGCCCTTCACGGTCGTGAACGTGATGACCACACGGCCCCGCACGGGTTGGCCGAAAAAGGTGGCCGGTTCGAACTCAGCCAATAAGAGGGACTGCGCGATCTCCGCTCTCAACTGCACATTTTGGCGTTGATCTTCGGGCAGTTGGAAGTCGTACATTTTGCCGCGCGTGTCGATATAGACCAAAACATCCGTGTCTTCGCTGAACGGGAACAACTCTTTCGCTTCTAACGTCGGGCTGCTCACTAATCCTTTCGCCAGATAGGTGACGGGAATATCGTCGTTCGCCTCCACCGGCAAGGTCCATAAGGCGGGCATGACCAGCCCAAACAACAGCGCCGCCGAGAGCGATCCGCTAATCGTGCGAATCGCCATGGGCCGCAGGCCTTCTCGAATGGTGGCTCTTAATCGCGTCATTCTCCATTGCCACGGGTTGCCGCGGGCTAGCTCGACCGAAATCGCCGCCCGCAACTGCGTTGACAGCGTCGCCGGCGGCTCGGGGTTGCGCAAAAGTTTCAGCGGCGACCATGCCGCCTCCATGGACTCTGCGTCACGCAAGCACGAAGCACAAACTTGCAGGTGCAGCCGCGTTACGAAACGCGCCAGACCTGTCAGCTCCCCCTCTGCGTAAGCGGACAATCGTTGCTGTATCCAGGAGCAGTGCATGACCTTTACTCCGTCGTCGTCTGTAACCGGGCGCCGCTCAAGGCGCCGGATAGACGCCGCTCCAGCGCGGTTCTTAACGCTTCTCGCCCGCGTAGGATCCTCGACTTCACGGTCCCTAAGGAGATCTCAAGCGACGCGGCGATCTCGTTGTAGCTCAAACCTTCTAAATCTCTCATCACGACTGCAGCTCGCAGCCGATCATCAATATCCCGCAATGCCTCTTCGACCAAATCCAGTCGCTCGACATGTTGTAACTGTTCAAACGGGCCTTCACGCCCATCGCGGAGCCACTCCCAAGCCGAACCCCGCTCCTCGTTCTTGGCCTCGATCGAGACCTCGGATCGGCGATGACGGTTGAACCAACGGCGGCGATTGGACGCCTCGTGGACAGCGATACGGTAAATCCATGTCTTCAGCGTGCTGTCGCCTCGGAAGTCGTCTATGTTGCGGAATATTTTGACGAACACTTCCTGTGTTACGTCAGGCGCGTCGTCTGGGCAGTCCAAGAGCCGGTAGACAAAGCCGAATACGGGCTTTTCGTACTTCGCGATGAGCTCGGCGTACGCTTCGGACTCTCTACACTTCAAGCGTCTCGTCAGGCCCGCTTCCGGGTCTTCGATGGCTTGCTGCGCCAATAGCGAGTCAAAGATGTGCATCAGCTCTTACCGAACTGCTTTTAGCCTATCAGCCGCCCTGTTCCCCGGCAAATAGTCGCCGAGGAGCTTCATCGCCAAGTTAGACACCGATTGCCAGGCGAAAGTTCCCCAAAATCGCTGTCTTCCGCGGCGGCGCCTCGTTTACGGCGCTTTGCTTAACAACCTGACTATGTGCCCCTAGCCTATTCACTTAGCCGGTCGGCTCCGCCTAGAATAGTGGGGATCCATGGCACGAGCCATTTCCATTGCCGTCTTGGCGTGCCTGGCGATTGGCGCCGCGCAAGCCGAACCGGCGCGTCGTGGGTATACGATCAGGCCGTATGCCGACTCGCCGGCAGGCGATTGGGCCGACGGTGAGGATCCTGTCGTTCGCCAAGCGGCTGTCGAGGCTCTGGGTCGGCTCAACGGTTCTGTCGTCGTCGCCGACGCCCAAACCGGCCAGATCCTGTCAATGGTCAACCAGAAACTGGCCCTCTCCGACGGCTACATCCCCTGTTCGACCATCAAGCTGGTCGCCGGCTTGGCCGCACTCAGCGAAGGACTCATCGAGCCGGCCGAGAAGGTCTACTTCCCTGGCGGGTGGTTCATGACCATGGTCCACGGGTTGGCCATATCCAACAACGTGCTGTTCGACGAATTGGGAGAGAGGCTAGGCTTCAGCCGGTTTCGCCGCTACGCCCGCTGGTTCGGGTTCGGCGAGAAAGCGGGCTGGAATATCCCTGGCGAGCAGATTGGCCGATTCCCCGACATCGAACACGACTACGGCGTCGGGCGCATGACGTCTTTCGGCGACGGGATCTCCGTAACGCCCCTACAGTTGGCGGCATTCGTTTCGGCGATCGCTAACGGCGGTGCTCTGTACTACCTGCAGCACCCGGAAGATCGGGCCGAAGCGAGCTCTCTGGCGCCCCGCCTGAAGAGGCGGCTGGCCATTGGCGATTGGCTGCCGGAAATCGAAAAAGGAATGGCCGAGGCCGTCAAATCGGGTACGGCAAGGCGCGCCCGCGCCTCTGGGACGTCCGTTTGGGGCAAGACCGGCACTTGCAGCCTAAACTTGCGGCAGTCACGTACCCGCCTGGGTTGGTTCGCTTCCTTTGCTAGGCAGGACGACCGGACGCTGACGATCGTCGTCATGCTGCGCGGCGGCTCATCCATCTCCGGTTCGCTGGCCTCTGAGGTAGCCGGTAACGTCCTCCAACGCTTGCGCCGCCCTGAGCTGACGGCTCAACATCCTGCGCTGAAATCTGGCGACTAGCGCCGCGAGCCGCTAATCTAAAGGGAGGCTCCGGCGAAAACTCTTCGTCTCGGTCGAGCTACACCCCGAAATCTCATGAAGCGGTTCCTCATACTCGCCATTCTCATCTCCCTCGCCAGCGCGGCGGCTTGGGCTCAGGGCACTTTGCTCGAACAAGCGCGCTCCCGGTTCGAAGTGGTGCCTACCAGCCCGCCGGCGATCCCCGGCAATCCGCTGACTCCCGAAAAGGTTGAGTTGGGCAAGATGCTCTTCTTCGATCCGCGGTTGTCGCGCAGCTGGCTGATCAGCTGCAACACTTGCCACAACGTCGCCACCGGCGGCGTGGACTTGCTCGAAACGTCGATCGGTCACGGCTGGGCCAAGGGACCGAGAAACAGTCCGACCGTCTTGAACGCGGTCTTCAACTTGGCGCAGTTTTGGGATGGCCGGGCCAAAGACCTTCAAGAGCAAGCCAAAGGTCCGGTGCAGGCCGCGGTGGAAATGAACTCCACTCCCGACCGAGCCATCGCGACTCTCACCAGCATGCCCGGCTACGTGGAGGCTTTCGATCAAGCCTTTCCCGGCCAGTCGAACCCGGTGACGTTCGACAACATGGCCCTGGCCATCGAAGCTTTTGAAAGCACCCTGCTGACCCCCTGGTCCGACTTCGACCGCTACCTCAGCGGACAAGAAAACGTCCTCGACGCTCACCAGATCCACGGGCTCGAATTGTTCATGAGCAAGGGCTGCGTCAACTGCCACAACGGCGTCAATGTCGGCGGCACGGGCTACTTCTCCTTTGGCGTCGTCGAGAAACCCGGCGCAGACATCTTGCCTGTCAATGACAAGGGCCGCTTCGAAGTCACCAAGACGGCCTCGGACGAATACAAGTTCAAGTCGCCTTCATTGCGAAATATCGAATTGACCGCTCCGTACTTCCACTCCGGCAAGGTTTGGGATCTCAAGCAGGCCGTTGCCGTCATGGGCGTCTCGCAACTGGGTTCCGAATTGAACGAAGACGAGGTTGATTCGATTACCTCATTCCTGCTCACGCTGACCGGTGAGCAACCGAAGGTTGAGTACCCCATCCTGCCGCCTCACACCAGCCGAACTCCCTTGCCGGAGTCGGGGCCGACCGCAGGCGGCGGCCACTAAGGCAGGTAGAGAATGCCCTTGGCCAGGGCAATCAGCGCGACGACGACGCCGAACGCCAGCACAAGGCCGTTGATGTCGACGCGGAAGCGGCGGTAGACGGCCCCTAGGCCTTCGCCCAAGCGCAAGTTGAAAAGGTGCACGAACAGCAGTTCGTGACCCTCTTCTTCGACCACCTGCTCCTCGCCGCTGCCTTCGTCGAAGCGCGTCCGCCGATTCAAGCGGGCGTAGAACGGCTCGGTCAGTACGGCCGGCTCTCGGGGCGTGGCCAAGCTAACAACTACTAGGGCGGTGAATCCGGAGACTAGCGCAATGCCGAAGTTCATCGCTTCCCATTGCAGCAAGGCTCCGAAGGAATTCCACGTCAGCCAGAAGAACGTCAAACTCGAAACTGCCAGGCTCGCCAACGCCCCCCAGCGATTCGCCCGCTGCCAACTAATCGCTCCGAACAGGCTGATGCCCATGAAGGCGGCAATCGTCTCGGTGAACAGAAACGCTTGCAGTACGCTGTCGACGTACAGCCCGAAGACGACGCCCAAAGTGGTCATCGTAACGCCTGCGAACCGGCCGACGTAGAGGTAGTGCCGGTCACCCTTATCGCCGGCAATGTAGCGGCGATAAAAATTCTGCGTAAACAAGGCGCCGCCGTCGACCGTGAACGCCGACCCGGTCGACATGTTCGCCGCCAGCACGCTGGCGATCATCAACCCGACCGAGCCGGGGAACAGCAGTTCTCGCGTCGCGTAGCCGAAGGCGTCTTCCGGATCAGCCAGCGAACCGCCGTTCTGCGCTAACATCGCCGCCACGATCACGCCCGCCAGCGCCCAGCCGATCGTGCAAAAGCGCTTGACGAAGTTGCCCGCGGCCATGCCCATGCGGCAGGAATACTCGTCCCGCCCGGTGCCCACGCTGGCCAAAATGTGAGGCTGCGCCACGATCCCAATCAAACCGTTCACCGTCAACATGAAAATCGTGAATACGCCGACATCGCCCGGAGTCACCATCGACAGCATCTCGGGCGATAACGACTCTCGAATGCCTGTGAATCCGCCCACGCGCTGCAAGCCCAACGGGATCAGCAGGAACGACAAGGCGATGATGAAGAAGCTCTGGACGAAGTCCGTATAGGCGGCCGAAACCAGACCGCCCGCGAACGAGTAAACCAGGAACGTGCCGGTCATCGCCAGCACCACCATGTTCGGCGTGATTCCTCCGCCGGCCGCCACCGCCACCAACTTCCCGGCGCCCTTCAACATGGCGCCCATGTTGAAGACGAAATACGACAGCGCGAAGATCGTGTAGACCGCGCCCATCCAGGATCCATAGCGGTCCTCGTAGACCTCTCCGGTAGTCGTTCTCTGAAACCGGCGAAACAGCGGGGCCAGCAGCCAGTAGAAGGGCGTAATGAACAGGTTCTTCCACTGATACCAGATGCCGGCATAGCCGGACTGGTAAACCTTGCCCGCCAGCGACACGGGCATCTCGGCATGGGTTCCGACGCCGAAAGCCTGCCCGATGACCAACCATACGCTGAAGCCGCGATGACCGATGAAGTAATCGGCCGTGCCCTTCACTTTTCGCGCGGCCCACAGACCGACCCCGACGATCATCGAGAAGTAGACGACGATTACTATCCAGTCGAGACTGTGCAGCGCTAAGCCCATGGGTTACTCCGCGGGCCGCTATGTTGAGCGATTAGACATGCCCTTGACTATTGGCCGGGCTCAAGGTGTTGGGCCAAGTACAGGCCTATGCCGATGTCGGCAATTGACTGGAGTTGCGCTTCAAGCCAATCCACATGCTCTTCTTCGTCCTTGAGGATCGTCTCGAAAAGCTCGCGGGATCCGTTGTCTCCCGCCTCGCGTGCATCGGCGACACAGGCGTTGAGGTGCTGCACCGCGTCGTATTCCAGCTGCAGATCGTTCTCCAACTGCGCCTTCACGTCTGGGCCGATATGCAGCGGCTTCAACTCGCCCATGGAAGGCACGCCGTCGAGAAACAGAATACGCTCGATGAGTTTCTCGGCATGCTTCATCTCGTCAATGGATTGACGCTTTACGTAGCTGGCGAGTTTTTTGTAGCCCCAGTTTTCCTCCATCTCCGCGTGGATGAAGTATTGATGGATCGCCGTGAACTCGGAGATCAGAGTTTCGTTGAGACGAGCGATGATTTTGTCGTTGCCTTTCATGGTGACGTCTATTGTAGTCCCAACGCGGGACTAGTCTTTGGCGTCGGAGGAGGAAATGCCCAGCGACTTCATCTTGCGGTAGAGGTGGCTGCGCTCCAGCCCCAGGGCTTCCGCCGTGCGCGTCATGTTGCCGCCTTCGGCCTCAAGCACTTCGAGTACATAGCGCCGTTCGGACGCCGCCCGGAATTCCGCCAGGGGCCGGAACTCTCCCGCCGCCGTCCGCGGCGTCGTCTTGCGCGGGTCGCCCGGCAGCGGTAAATCTTCCGTATCCACGCGCTCCGGCGCATGCATGATGACGATGCGTTCCATCAGGTTGCGGAGTTCGCGGACATTGCCCGGCCAGGCGTAGCTCATCAACCCCTCAATCGCATCCACCGATAGATGCTTCGGTTTGCGTCCGTAGGCGCGGCAGAAATGATTGAGGAAATACTCGGCCAGCTGCGGGATATCCTCGGCCCGCGAACGCAGCGGCGGCACGAAGAACGGAATCACGTTGAGGCGATAGAACAGATCCTCGCGAAAATTTCCGCTTGAGATCTCCTCTTCCAAGTTCTTGTTCGTTGCGGCGATCACCCGAACATCCACTTCCACGCGCCGACCCGAGCCGACCGGCTCGAAGCGCTGGCTTTCGAGTGCTCGCAGCACCTTGGCCTGCGTGTTGAGACTCATATCGCCGACCTCGTCGAGGAACAGCGTGCCACGGTCCGCCTGCTGGAACTTGCCCGTTTTGTCTTCCACCGCGCCGGTGAACGATCCCTTCACGTGCCCAAATAGTTCGCTCTCGATCAACTCCTCGGGAATAGCGGCGCAGTTGACCTCGACGAACGGCGCCCGCCCGCAGGCTTCGCGCGTGCAGCGCATGCGCGACCAGTTCTTTGCCCACGCCGCTCTCGCCGTAGATCAGCACGCGCCCGCTTGTCGGGGCCATTACCTCGAGTTGCCCCCGCAGCGCCTTCATCGGAACGCTCTCGCCGATGATGCTATAGCCCACGCTCTCGGATCGAAGTTCTTCGTTCTGACGGGTCAACCGGCGATTGGCCAACGCGTTCTTTACCGTCAGAACCACCTTTTCCAACGAGAGGGGCTTTTCGAGAAAGTCGAATGCTCCGAGCTTCGTCGCCCGCACGGCAGTCTCGATCTTGCCGTGGCCGGAGATTACCACCACTGCGGGCCGCTGCGTCGGATCGATCTGTTCAATACGCTCCAGCGTTTCGAGACCATCGATCCCCGGCAGCCAAATATCCAGCAACACGCATTGAAAGGCCTTGCGTTGCAGGATTTCCAGACAAGCCTCGCCCGACTCCACCGCCTCTGCGAAATAGCCCTCGTCGGCGAGAATTTCCGACAGCGAGCTGCGTATGCCGGGTTCGTCGTCGACGATCAGAATTCGTTCGGTCGGCTTCACGTCTGTTTTGTCCCCATCAGCGCGGGAACCTCAGCGACAGGCAATTCCACGATGAACCGCGTACCCGTCGGCCGATTGTCTTCCACGCGTATCGTTCCCCCATGTTCGCCCACAATCCGGCTGACGATGGCCAGGCCCAAGCCCGTGCCGCGCTCCTTGGTCGAGAAGTAGGGCAAGAACAAACGCTCTTTGTCCTGCGGAGAGATGCCTGGACCGGAATCGGAGACCGTCAACACGACCGTCTCCGGCGTTTCGGAGGAGGCTGTCCGGACGACGATCTCTTTGACCAACGCGCCTTCCAGCGCTTCCGCGGCATTGTCGATTAAGTTCACGATGAGTCTCTTGATGTGTTCGCGGTCGATCATCACCGGCGGCAGAGTCGCGGCGGAGTCGACTTTGAGCTGGATATCGTCGATCCGTCCTTCAAAAACCGCCGTCGCCTCGGCCACCGCATCGTTGAGATCGCCTTTCTCCAGTTGCGCTTTCGGGAACTGCGCCAACTGCGCGAACTCGTCGACTAATCGCCGCAGCGTTTCAACTTCTCCCACGATCGTTTGTGTGGATCGCCCGAAGCTCTCGCGCAATTCACGGCGGGCTGCGGGGTCGTCCGTATCAGCCATCTTGTTGAGCAGTTTCTGCATACGCTCGGCAGACAGCGCGATCGGCGTCAGCGGATTCTTGATTTCGTGAGCGACTCTTCTGGCGACCTCCGTCCAGGCGGCCTCTTTCTGCGCGCGCAACAGATCGGTCGTATCTTCGACGACGATCACGTATCCGGCCGGGTCGCGGACCGTCGCTTCATTGGCGTCCAGCGACGTCACCGTCACGGCTAAGTGCTGGATGCGGCCGCGGCTCTGCAGCTCAAAGTTCCGCGAACACAGCCCCGTCCGCCGGGCGCGCTGCAGCATGTAGTGCACCTCGTCGCGGTCTTCTGGCCCAAACAAGTCGTCCACGCGCAGCGGCGGGCGGTCATCCGGCAGGCGGAAAATATGGCGCACCGCCGGGTTCGCCTTGAATATGTCGCCGAACTCATTGACCGACAGCACTGCGGGAGTGACGCTCTCCAAGATGGCGTTGATCAGCCGCCGCCTCGAATCAATCTCCGCGTTGGCCTTCCCCAGTTCTTGATTGCTTTGCTGCAGTTCGGTCGTCTGCTCCTCCAGCCGCTGGGTCATGCTGTTGAACGACGCGATTAGTCCGCCCAACTCGTCCATTGCCGGCACTTGTACGCGATGCTCCAAGTGGCCGCTGGAGACTTCCGCAGTGGCGTCGATCAACGCTTCAATCGGCGTACTAATCTGCCGCGACAAATAGAGCGCCAGCCAGACCGAGACGAACAGCACAAAAATCGTAATCAGCGCCAGCAGCCCGTTATAGAAATATCTGATGTTCGTGCGCTCGGCTTCGATCGTGCGGTACTCGCCGAAGCGTTCCGCCATTGCCGCTTGACGCGACTGGATCTCGTCGGGAATGCGCCAGGCGACGACCACGCGGCCCACTTGTTCGCCTCCCGCGCGGATAGTCGCCACGCCCCAAACCAAGTCGTTCGTAAAGCCTGACTCGACGCCCTCCGGCAACCGCCATTCCACGGCTCCGGCGATCAAATCCCCGGAACGAACTTCCCACGTCGCCCGCGTCGCGCCCATCGGCAAGAAGCCGACGTACTGGGCATCGAGCCGCTTGAGCGTTTCCGATAACTCATCCAGCGCGCCCGGCGCCGCTCCTGCCGTTTGAAAGGGGCTGGCGGCGAGCGGCAACGAGGCTACCCATAAGGCGTCGGCAGCGGTCTTGTCCCGCATGATCAGGTTCAACTGCTCCAGCATGGCCTCCGAGTCGGCGAGGATTTGCGGCGTTTGTGTAAAGAGCCATTTGTCGAACGTGCGGCTCATCATCGTGAACGAAAAAACCACCATCGCGACCACGGGTACGATCGACAGGACCAACGCGCCGCCGACCAGCTTGGTCTTGATCTTCGAGCCCAGTCGTCCCTGCCGACGTTCGATGTAAAGTTTGAGCAGCGCGCGGAAGAGAAGGAAGCCCAGCGCCAGGACGCCCAAGGCGACCAGCATCAGCATTCCCCACAGCACAAAGCCGATGACCGTGTTATCGGGGCGGAAGTCCCCAAAGCTCAGCGACGTGTGCCAAAACGACAATGCCACCAGCGCCACGAATAGGACGCCGAGCAATGCCAAATAGAGCCGCTGACTTCTTCTAGGCAAACAACTTCCGCCTCGACCCTCGAATTATACGGGGACGACGAACTTCCAACGCGGGTAAATGCCAAGGGCCAGTCCCTGGCGACGGCGTTTACCTGTCGCTTAACGCCCCAGACCTGGCCCGGAGACGACGCTCTCGGCCGCCACGGCTTCGTCCAACTCGAGCCCAAGCCCGGGCGCGACGGGAGCCTTGAGGAAGATTCCCTCGTCGGTCCTGGTCTCGGCCATCAACGGCCCTTTGAATAGCCGGCCTTGAAACTCAAGCAGGGCATTGTCAGGCATGAAGTACTCGATCCATTGCACGTTCCCCAATCCCGCCGCCATGTGTAGGTGAACCATCTGCAGGTTCCAGGGCGATACCGGCACTTGATGGGCGGTGGCGAAGGCGTGAATCTTCAACCAGTCGGTAATGCCGCCGGTGACCGCGGCGTTCGGTTGCACGACGTCCACCGCGTCCTGCTCGATGAGCTGCTTGAACTCGTTCAGCCCGGCGTGCTGCTCGCCGCCGGCGATGTAGACGCTTCCCGCCCGGGTCCTTACACGACGATAGCCGGCGATATCTTGCGGCGGCACCGGCTCTTCTAGCCAATACACGTCGTAGGGCTCCCACCGCTTGAGCTGCTGAATCGCCGAATCGACGTCCCAGGTGCCGTTGACGTCCACCATCAAGCGCACGTCAGGGCCGATCGCGGCCCTGACGTGGCGTACCCGATCGGTGGCCTCTTCGAGAGATACGAAAGTGCGCGAGCCGCGGATCTTGAGCGCACGATGCCCTTGACTGACATATTCAGCCGCACGTTCGGCCAGCGCCTCGGGCGGCATGTGATGAGCGCAGTTCGCGTAGGTGGGGATCAGCTCGCGGCGTCCCCCGAGCAGCGTCGCCACGGGAACCCCCATCTGCTTGCCCTTGATGTCCCATAGCGCAAAGTCCACCGCCGACAGGCACACGCGCACCAGCCCATCGCCGCCTCGGCGGGGAATGGCCTCGTGGAACAGCCGCTGCCACAAAGTCTCGGTCAGCAACGGGTCCTCCCCGATCAGCAGCGGCGCGAAAAACCGTTCCACCACATCCGCCACCAGGGAGCCGGTGCCGGCCGTGCCGCTGGCGAATCCCAGGCCACGGAGGTCCGAATCGGTGACCACCTCGACGATCACGATCTCGGCCGTGTAGCCCTCCGTGCCGCTGCTGTAGCGGGTTGCTTTGACTTCGGTAATCTTCATGGGGCTGTCGTACATCTCCTCGTTCGGCGTCAACCGATCCATGGTAAACCGATCCGAGAGCATGGGTATCCTATAGCCGAAGATGACAAACCGCCAGCCCTACAGACTCCTTCTCGCCTTGATCGTTGCGGCAACGGCGCTCGTCGCGGCCCCTCCCAACGTCGTCGTGTTCATCGCCGACGATCTGGGCGCCAATGATATCGGCCCCTACGGCAATACGGTCGTTCGAACTCCGAACCTCGATGCGTTGGCCAAGAACGCGCTGCTATTCAATCGGGCCTTTGCCAGCTCCCCCACCTGTTCCCCATCCAGGGCTTCCCTCTACAGCGGCTTGTTGCCCTTTCGTAACGGCGCACACGCCAATCATGCGGGCGTCAAACAGGGCGTGCGTACTCTCCCGCTGTACCTGCAGCCGCTTGGCTACAAGGTCGCCATCGCCGGCAAGTTTCACGTCGGTCCGATAGACGCCTTCCCATTCGAATTGATTCACCACTCGGACGTGCCCGAACCGGGCCATGAAGGGCAAGGCGTGCTCTGGACGGACCTCAATATGGAGCCGGTCGATGCTTGGATTTCCAGCGCCTCCAAAGCCAAACAGCCCTTTATGCTGGTCGTCGCCGATCACAGCCCGCACGTCTATTGGCCCGAGAATCCCATCTACGACTCGGCGAGCGTAGACGTTCCTTCCATTCACATCGATACGCAAGACACCCGCCAGGCGAGGGCTCGCTATTACACCGATATTTCGAAGATGGATCGCAATGTCGGGAAGCTTCTCGAGAGTCTCGAAAGGAATCATCTGACCGAGAACACCGTCGTGATCTTCACCGCCGACCAGGGACCGCAGTGGGCCTTCGGCAAGTGGAATCTCTATGATTACGGCGTCCACGTTCCCTTATTGATCCGCTGGCCCGGTACGGTGGCAGGCAACGCGGAGACGGACGCACTCGTCTCGCTCGTCGACGTGCTGCCGACCATTGTTGAGATCGCTGGAGGGACAGCTCCCCAGCAAGGCGCCCAGATCGACGGCATGAGCCTCCTTCCTCTCTTGCGCGGAGAAGTCAACCATATCCGCGACGCGGTATTCGCCAGCCACACCGGCGACGGCACGATGAACCAGTCGCCCATGCGCATGATCCGCACCACGCGCTACAAGTACATTCTCAATCTAGCGCCGGAGATCATTTACACCACGCACATCGACAAGTCGGGAGTCGACGGTTACGGCGAAGAATACTGGCCGTCCTGGGTGCAACGTTCCTACGAAGACCCGCTGTCGGCCGCTGTCCTATGGCGCTATCACAACCGTCCCAAAGAAGAGCTCTACGACGTCAGGCAGGATCCCAACGAAATCCACAACCTGGCAGCGGATCCCCACTACCAAACCGTATTGCAGGATCTGCGCTCCCGTGTCGAAAAGTGGCGCCAAGACCAAGGCGACCACGAAACCGGAGTTTTCGAGGCGCCGGCCCGCGACCCGAAAGCGCCGCCGATCGCGCCTTATATTTTTCAATAGCGGCAGAGGGTGGCGCCCGAAGTCTGGATTAGCGACAATGCATCGGGCCCAGCCCGACCATTGCCATGAACTCTGTACTCAACGGCGTCGACTACGTCGTCCTCGCCATCTACTTCCTCGCGCTCATCGGAATCGCGCTCTGGGTGGCGCTCCAAAAGAACAAGAGCACCGAAGACTACTTCCTCGCCGGACGCCACGTCGGCTGGTTCGTCATCGGTTGCTCGATCTTCGCCTCCAACATCGGCTCCGAACACGTCGTTGGTCTCGCCGGCACGGGTTTTCAGTCCGGAACGCCGATGGCCCACTACGAACTCCACGCTTGGATTGTCTTGTTGCTCGGCTGGCTGTTTCTACCCTTCTACATGCGCAGCGGCATTTTTACCACGCCCGAGTTTCTAGAGAAACGCTTCGACGCCCGCTCCCGCTGGTTTTTGTCGCTGTTCTCGATCGTGGCTTACGTGCTGACTAAGGTGTCGATCACGATCTACGCCGGCGGCATTGTCGTCTCCGAACTGATGGGCATCCCCTTCTGGTACGGCGCCATCGGCATCGTGATCTTCACCGGCATCTACACGATCATCGGCGGCCTCAAGGCAGTGGTCTACACCGAGGCCTTCCAGACGGTGGTGTTGATTCTTGGCTCCTCGATCATCACTTTCCTTGGGTTGCGCGAGGCCGGCGGTTGGGCGCAGGTGCGGGCGACCGTGACAGCTATCCATCCCGATCACTTCAACATGTGGCGGCCGATGAGCGATCCGGCATTCCCCTGGACCGGCCTGCTGTTCGGCGGGACGATCGTCGGCATCTGGTATTGGTGTACCGACCAATACATCGTGCAGCGCGCCCTGGCCGCCCAGAACATCACTATCGGACGCCGCGGCGCTATTTTCGGCGCTTACCTCAAGCTCATGCCGATCTTGATCTTTCTGATCCCCGGCATCATTGCGCTTGCTCTAACCATCCAGCAACCGGAAATCTATAGCGTCACCGCCGCCGACCGCGCCTTCCCCATGCTGGTCACCACGCTGCTTCCCACCGGGCTGAAAGGCCTGGTCGCCGGCGGCCTGATGGCCGCACTGATGAGTTCGCTCGCATCCGTATTCAACTCCGCTTCGACCCTCTTCACGCTCGATATCTACAAGAAACTGCGCCCCGACACCACCGACCGGAAACTGCTCAATGTAGGCCGCATCGCCACCGGCGTCATCGTGGTCGCGGGACTGATCTGGATCCCGGTCATGATGCGCATCGGCGGTGGCGTCATGTACCAATACCTGCAGAATGTGCAGTCCTACATTGCGCCGCCGGTCACCACCGTTTTCTTGCTGGGTATTTTGTGGAAGCGCGTCAACGCTCCGGCCGCTATCACGACCCTCATGGCTGGGCTCGTGATGTTGGTTGTGCGGCTCGGCAGTGAAATCTACTACCAGTCCGACATCCTGGCGGGGACCAATCCTGGCGGAATGCTGTTTGGCTTCGCCACCATCAACTTCGCCCACATGGCGATCTTCCTGTTCCTCTTCTCAGTCGCCCTGTGTATCGCCGTCACGCTGATGACCAGCCCGCCCGACTACTCGCGCATTCGCGGCCTCGCCTTCGGCACGCTTACCGCCGAAGATCAGGCCGAAGCCCGCCTCAGCATGACGCCCATGGACATGGCCTTGTCCGTCGTCCTGGTCAGTATCGTGATCGGCATCCTCTCTTACTTCACCGGTTAGGCGCTGACCGTTTTCTTGCCGATACTCCCGCCGCGCCGCGTCCGGCGAACGCAGTGTCCGAATATCGCGCATCGGCGGTTGGCCCATTTCGGTCTGTCCGAAGCCGGTTTGGAATATCGAGGTCGCGGATCTGGAGCTGACTGCCAGCGACCACGGCGAAATCGGAGAGGTTCTGGAAAACGTTGCCGTCCAGGGCGAACGCTACACCGAACAGATGCAGAAGCTGATCAATCGCTAAGCAACGGCCAAGCAACTGGCCGGGGCGCAAAGCGGAGCGAGTTCGCCTACTCGGCGCCCGCCTTAATTCCCACTCCCCCCGCCGCTCCTTCAACGAACGCCCCATCCTTTAAGGTCGGGACGCCATTCACAAACACATGCCTGAAGCCCGACGAATATTCGGCAGGGTCCTCATACGTAGCGTTGTCCGTCACCGTCGCCGCATCGAAAACCACGATGTCCGCGTCGGCGCCCACTTCGAGCCGGCCCTTGCGGGCCATCATCGGCGCCCGCTTCTCCAGACGCCGCGCCGGCTGAATCGTCATCTTGGTCAGCGCCTCGTTCAGCGTCAATGCTTTTTCTTCGCGAACGTATTTCCCCAGCACGCGAGAGAACGTGCCAAACGTTCGCGGATGCGCCTTGCCGTTGACGAGCCACATGCCGTCGGAAGCGATCATCGTCATTGGGTGCGCGACAAGCGCCTTCACGGTTTCGAGGCTATAGGTCGCCGGAGAGATAATCGTGCCGCCAATCGCGCGGTATTTGGCAAAGCTCTCGCGGTTGAGCGACTCTCCCGTATCGACCCAAGTGAAGCCCGCGAATTCCTCGTCCGTGTAAGACTCCCAGTCGTCGAACTGGTGCGAGTCGATCGCCGTCGAGCCGCGATTGTAGGGGTAGCATTCCGTCGTCACGTCCAGGCCCCGGTCGCGCGCGGCTTGGATGCGCTCCAGATACTCTAAGGCGCGGTCGCCGCCGCTGGAGTTGATGTGCACGATGTGCAACGACGCGCCGGTCGCCTCCGCGGCGGCGAACACCTCGTCGAGATTCGAGAAATCCCCGGGGTCGGCCCGTACGTGGACGTGAGCCGTGGCGCCGGCGCGGGCTGCGGCCCCGAAAGCCGCCTTCAGCTCCTCCGCGTTGATTCCCGGCGTGTAGACGATGCCGAACCCGACCCCGACAGCCCCTTCATGGAGGCCGGTCTCGATTCGTTCCACTGTCGCCGCAATCTGCTCCGGGCTCGCTGTCTTGTCGCTGGTCTCGTTGGCGGCCAACCCGGTGCTGCGGCCGAACATCACCACGTCGCGCGAATAGGGGTGAGACGCTGCCGCCCCGAAGTTGACCGGCGTTGCGCCTTCGCGTTCCGCATACCAGGCCGCGACGTTCTCGACGCCGATTTCGAGTTCCAACGACGACGTGATGCCGTCGTAAATTTGGGCGCGGTAGTTGGCTGGACTGTCCCCGTGGCGGTGCAGATCGATGAACCCCGGAGCGACGACCAGACCGGAGACGTCGAATTCCGTGGCGCCCCGCAACTCATCCTCGCTGACGGCGGCGATTGTTTCCCCTTGAATGCCGACATTGCGCACGGCGTCCAGCCCCGAAGCCGGATCGATGACTCGGCCCCCGGTCAACACCACGTCATAGACCGGCGTTTGGGCGCAGCCGAACAGGAAGAAAGTCGCAACCACCAACGAATAGATCGCTCGCATGCGCTAGATCATACACTGTCAGCCAGGCCCCGCCGGCAACGCCGACGATCTCCTATGCTTTGGTAGCCTAGCCTCTCATGCCACACGAGTTGCGCCTTGCTGTCGTCGGCCTCGGCCGCATCGGGAAAATCCACGCACTACACGCTCATCGTTTGGGCGGGTCGGGACGAGCGCGCCTCAACGCCCTTGTCGACCCAGATCTGCCGCGCGCACACGAACTTGCCGCTGAGTTGGGGGGCGCCGTCGCCGTATATCCGACGGTGGAAGAGTTGACCGCCGCGCACGGCGCCGATGCTGCGGTCATCTCGACGCCCACCGGGATGCACCGTCAGCATGCGCAAACGCTAATCGACGCTGGATTGCGTGTGCTGCTCGAAAAGCCGATGACCGATTCGCTCGCGGGGGACCGCGAGTTTACCGCCGCTCTGAATCGTACCGCCCCCGCCGCCTTGATGCTGGCGTTTCAGCGTCGCTTCGATCCGGCATTGATGCGCGCCAGGCAGTTGCTCCAGGCAGGCGCCATCGGCCGTGCGTTCAAGATTGTCTCTACGCTCGAAGACTCGGCGCCGCTTCCCGACGGGTACGACAGTGCCGGGCTGCTCTACGACATGGCCGTACACAACGTGGATGAAATTCTTTGGCTTTGCGGCCAGCGTCCGCGCGCTGCATTCGCGACGGCAACGCCGCTCTACAGCCACCGACTGACTTCAGCCAACGAAGAGTTTGACGACGGCTTCATCCAACTCTGGTTTGACGCTGAATTTTCGGCGCAAATCCAGGTGAGCCGCAATCACGTCTCGGGTTATCGCGTCGAGACGTGGATCTACGGCGAAGAGGGGCAGATCCATCTCGGGTCGTTCCGCCAAGACCCCCATGAGGTCGTGCTTGAAGTTTACGGACGCAGCAAGCCTATCGCCCACGAACGTTTCAGCCTGGAGATCTACGACCGGCCCGTGCCGGAGTTCGTCGATCGTTTTGGTCTCGCCTACCAGGCGGAACTGGCGCACTTCGTCGATTGCTGTCTGCTCGATAAGCCATTCGGCGTCGACCAGAACGACGGTCTCGCCGCCATGGAAGTGATCGATGCCGCCGTCGGCTCGTTGTTG
The DNA here is from genome assembly GCA_963805925.1 of uncultured Acidobacteriota bacterium. Taxonomy (GTDB): domain Bacteria; phylum Acidobacteriota; class Terriglobia; order Bryobacterales; family UBA6623; genus CAMPKL01. Next base: position 1,177,696 of record CAWDWB010000003.1, on the reverse strand, counting down.
CGCCCTGAAAGAGTTCCCCGCGTGAGGTAGCGCTCTAGATTCAGCCGTTCGTCGAGGGTTCCACGACAAACACGCACTTGCCGTTGCCTTCATGGATGGCCTTGGGCCAAGAGACCACGGCGGCGCACTTCAGGCCCGATAGATCCACATCGCCGCAAGAACCTTCGCTGATGTTCATGCTGACCAGCGCCCAGCAGGATCATCGGCGCCGCCGACGCCATCATCACCGCCCACATCACGAACATCAGCACGTACTCGACGGTGGCCCATGCCTGCATCTGCGGCATGGCCATATCCATGTCCATGTGCTGCATGTCCCAGGCGAGATAGACGAGGTAGGCCCAGGCGAGCAAGGTGAGGGCGGTCAGACTCGCCGCGAGGACCAGGCGGTCTCGACGCAGGACGGACTCGATGGTTCTGACCGACACGGCTTCATCGGAATTGTAGCTCTACGGCGTCGTTGAAATGCGCTCCGCCAAGACGCATTGTTGTCTGCGCCCTAGGGCGCAACATCGAGAGCGCAGCGAAAGCCGACGCCCAGCCTCCGCGCATCCGGCGCAGTCTCCAGCCTCGTCGAAATTCGCAGCACGGCTGGATTGATGAAACCCGCACCGCCCCGGACGACGCGCTGTGTGCCGTGAGTAGGTCCCGCCGGATCCGCGCTGGGCGAGTGTTGATAGTACTCTTCGTCGTACCAGTCGGCGATCCATTCATAGACATTGCCGGCCATGTCGTACAGCCCGAATCCATTCGCGGCAAAACTTCCAACGGGTGCCGTATTCCTCCAAACGTCGCGCCCGCCCGAACGCCAATAGTTCGCCTCGTCATGACTCCGCTCGTTGCCCCAGGGGTACTTCAATCCGTCCCGTCCGCCGCGCGCTGCGTACTCCCATTCGGCTTCAGTCGGCAGGCGTCCGCCCGCCCACTCGCAGTAGGACCGCGCTTCATCCCAGGTCACCTTCACGATGGGGTGATTTTTCTTGCTCCATCCATCGTTGAAGTCATCGATCCCCTGGGGCTCGGGCGGCATCTCCAGGCCCACCGCCGTGACATACCGCTCGTAGGCTTGGACGGGAACCTCCGTTCTGCCGATCCAAAACGGTTTGCTGATCCTCACCTCGTGGCGCGGCAGCTCCCGGGGATAGCACTCCGTGTCGTCCGGTACGCAACCCATCAGGAAAGTCCCAGCGGGCGCCTTGGCGTATTCAAGGCCATCCGTCGCATTGAGCGTGAGCCGGTCCGCCGGCAGCGGCAGGTCCGGCTGCTTGAGCACCAGCGTCGCGCTCATGCCCATTTCTCCTTGCTCGACCTTGCCGCACTCGCTGAGCGCTTCATCCGTGCACCAGCGCCGATGGAATTGAGAGCGGGACGTGAGTTCCGCCCGCAGGATCTTGCCGGTTTCGACGGAGACTCGAGCCGTCACGGCGGCGCTTTCGCAACCCCATGCCGCTATGAAGCCTTGACCTGCGTCGACGATCTCTTCGAAGTTCGCTGGCCGGCCGCCGCAATCCGCCTCCATCCAGTCCCGCAAAGGAGCCCACGGCGCCGCGGGCGGGGACGCGAACTCGGTACGAATCACCGCCGCCTCCGCGTCAGCGGAAAGGAAGGTGAAGGTCAACGAGGCGGCTCGCCGCTTCAGACTTTGACCACGGCCCGTAAAGCCATCCTCAACATAGGGCGCTTCACTCGCGACGACGTCGCCTGGCCCCGACAATCGCGACAGACCTAGGCTCGGGTTCAGCGCCGCGTAGACTTGCTGCAGACTGTCCACCAACATCTGGATGGCTGGATTGCCGACGGTCGGCGCCTGCATCGGGAGAGCCCCGGGAGCTAGCGTCAACTCAAAAGGGCCGATCGCCTGCGCATCGCCGCTGAGGTCGCCGGCTATTGTTTCGACAGCGCGCACCCAGCGGACGCGCTCCATCAATTTCCCGTTCTCGAGCACGACGTTATGTTCGGAGACGCCGAATAACTCGCTCGCGGCGCCGGCGACCCGCACGCGCAGCTCGTAGCGGTCGGCCTGCCCCTCGACGTAGCGTCGAGCCGGCGGCGACTGCCCCGCGGCGCTGGGCGCGGTCGCCAGGCTAACCGCGCCGCAGACCGCCGTAAGAGCGAACGGACGCCAGAGGTCAGCACGCAGCCGAAGGGCCAACGTCATCGTTGTCGATTATAGGCCCAGGTTGGCCAAATGGCCGCACGATTAGCGACGCCTTTCGCTAAGGTGAAATGTCTGGATCTGCATCGTTACTTGAGCGTCGAGCATCGGAGTCATAAATGCGTATTCTCATCCTCGGCGCCGGAGCAGTCGGCGGCTATTTCGGCGGACGATTGCTCCAGGCGGGCCGCGACGTCACCTTCCTGGTTCGCCCCGGGCGCGCCGTGGAACTCGCACGCGATGGACTGGTCATCAACAGCCCCTACGGCGACGTGAAGCTGCCTAACCCGGCGACCTTGTTGGCCGACGACCTCAACGAAACCTTTGACGTCGTAATCCTCAGCTCGAAAGCCTACGATTTAGCCGGCGCCATCGACTCCTTCGCGCCGGCCGTCGGCCCCGAGACGATGATTCTGCCGCTGCTCAACGGCATCAAACATTTGGATGCGCTCATCGAACGCTTCGGCCGCGATCGCGTGCTCGGCGGAGAATGCCGCATCGCCGCAACTCTCAACGAAAACCGCCAGGTCGTCCACCTCGGCAAGGTACACGCTCTCTCGTTCGGCGAACTCGATGGCGGCATCTCCAAGCGCATTCGCGCGCTTGCCGCGGTCATGACCGATGCCGGCTTCGACGCGCAACCGAGCGACATGATCTTGCAGGAGATGTGGGAGAAGTGGGTCTTCCTGGCAACGCTCGCCGGCGCCACATGCCTCATGCGCGGTTCGGTCGGAGACATTCTCGCCGCGCCCGGCGGCGACGATTTCATGCTCGCCCTGTTCGAGGAGTGCCGCGCCATTGCCGAGACCGAGGGCTACGCGCCGCGCCCCGCCTTCTTGGCTTGGAGCCGTCCTGTGCTCACCACCCCAGGCTCGGCGTTCACTGCGTCGATGCTTCGCGATTTAGAGTCCGGCGCGCGCATCGAAGCCGATCACGTCCTCGGCGATCTGCTTCGCCGCCGCGACGCTGCTGACCCCGAACAGGGCGGCATGTCGCTGCTCCAAATCGCCTACATCCATCTGAAGACGTACGAGGCGCGCCGCGCCGGGACTCGCGCCCTAAAGGACTGAGCGACGGAGCCACCAAGCAGGAAGCCTAGGACCACTGTCTGCTCAACTCTTGACGGACTCAAGTCATCGAAGGGTCCCAGACGATGACTCCGTTGCGTCCCCTCGATTTCGCGGCGTAGAGGGCCTTGTCGGCGCGGTCCAGCGATTCCTCGACGGAGATTTCTGGATCCAGCAACGCGAGACCGGCCGATACAGTGACATGAAAAGATTCGTTCCCGTTGCGCTCCTGGGAGATGGAAGCTAGACCCTCGCGCAATCGTTCGACGATTTCCTGCGTAGCCGTTAAGTCTGCGTCCACAGCGAATAGCAGGAATTCCTCGCCTCCGTACCGGAAGAGTTTGTCGTACGGGCGCAGGTGAGACATGGCGTACTGGGCGAACCTGACCAATACGTGATCGCCGACGGCATGACCGTAGGCATCGTTCACTTGCTTGAAGTTGTCCAGGTCCATCATCACCACACAGCAGGAATGCACTTTGCGCTTCACTAGCTCCAACTCTGCGCGGAGTTTGCTGAGCATCCCGATGCGATTAGCTGCGCCGGTCAGCGGGTCGAGGTTATAGAGCGAGTCTTCGACGTCATGCCTCAGAGTCGCGATTTCGAGGCGCAATCGTTTCAAAGAGTTGATGAAACGCTCGTATTCCGGGAGGTGAATCGGTTCTTGGTTCGCTGTCGCGGTCAGCAGGGCTGTGGCGCAGTCGTGCATGCGCTGATGCTCGGTGGCGATCTCTTCAAACCCGCGATGCCGGCGTAGTTTTTCCGTGCCCGCGCCGTAGTACCATTGGCCAAATCGGCACTTCTTGTGCGCGTCCGGTTCGATCTCTCTTTGGTCCGGAGGGAGACGACAGATCAGGGTGCTGAAGAGATCTTCGCACCACTGGTCATGGGTGAACAAAGCCTGCTCCAGCTCCGCCAAGACTAGATGCATGAATTCAGAGGGCAGGTTCGGAATCGTCATTGGCGTAGCATCAGGCGGGCATCGTCAGGGCAGAGGCTTATCGCGTGGGTTCCGGTTCGGACCGGCCTATCCTTTTCGACCTGGCCGAAGCGGACTTCTTGGAGGACGTATCGGCTCGTTGGAAGACATCTTTCAGTTCGGTACGTCCACAAAAGGACTGACTTGTTGATTTACTCCCAATGTCAAGCACCTGAATGGGGCCAAACTCGGGGCTCTGAAGCCCTCGCGGAGCTGTTCTAACGCCTGTTAGAAGTGGCACACTAGGCGAGGTCTACAAAGTTATGCCCACCCTCCAGGAACAATTCGGCCAAATTGACATCTATCTTTTCGACCAGCTTCTGAAAGGCCGAATCAAGCCGGGAATGACAATCCTGGATGCCGGGTGCGGCGCGGGCCGCAATATCGTCTACTTTCTGCGTGAAGGCTACGAAGTTTACGCGGCGGATGCGGCCGTGGAGGCCATTGACGGCGTTCGCTCCCTGGCCCGGTTGTACGCTCCCGCGCTGCCGGAGTCGAACTTTCAGTTAGCTGGCGTCGAAGACATGCCTTTCGACGATGCCTGCGCGGACGTGGTCATCAGCAACACCGTGCTGCACTTCGCCCGTGACGACGCGCACTTCGAGGCCATGCTGGACGGAACTTGGCGAACCCTCAAACCGGGCGGGCTATTCTTCAGCCGTCTCGGCTCGGCGATCGGCATGGAGAGCCAAGTCAAACAGATCGCAGGCCGCCGCTACTGGTCGCCCGACGGTTCAGAGCGCTACCTCGTGGACGCCGCGCTGCTCGCTGCACAGGCTGAGCGCATCGGCGGCGAACTGGCGGACCCGTTAAAAACCACCGTCGTCCAAGACCTGCGCTCGATGACCACCTGGGTTCTGCGCAAGAAGCCGGCCTAAAGCTAGCGCCAACCTTTGGTCAGTTCCGCCAGTTGGTCCATGCAAGCGCCCCAGCCTTGATAGAAGCCCTTGTCTTCGTGAACTTTGCGGGTCTCCGGATCTTTGTGCATTACCCGCGACGTCTGTTTCGTGCCCGTGCCGTGAGGCGCGAACGAGATGACTGCGGTAATAAAGGGAGTCGCAGTCGGTCGATAACCAACCGCGAGGGCGTCGGTCCAGACGAGTCTCTGGTTCTCGATCACTTCTAGGTAACAGCCGTTGATGCCTGACCCCTCGCCCTCGGGCGAACGCATCTCAACGTGGAGCTTGCCGCCCGGCCGCACGTCGATTTCGCACTTGGGTATGAACCACGGCTTGGGCACAAACCACTTGCTCAAGTGTTCCGGTCGGGACCAGGCCCGCCATACCATCTCCGGCGGAGCGTCGAGGATGCGTTCGAGCATGAGGTCGAGTTTTGCGTCGAATGTCTCCATGGTGGCCGCTACCAGCTCTTGACCAATTCAACCAACTGCTCCCAGGCTTTGCCCCACCCAGCGTGGAAGCCCATGTCTTCGTGTTGCGTGCGCCCAGCTTCGTCGCCGTGGATCGCGTAGGCGGTGTACTTCGTGCCGCCGTTGTGCTCCTCCAGCAATAAGATTGCGGTGAAGAAAGGTTTCTCCGCCGGCCTGTAACCCGGCTCAAGCGCGTCCGTCCACACCAGCTTCTCGTTCTCGACGATTTCGAGGTAGCAGCCGTTGTTCGGGAACTCCTGCCCTTCGGGCCCGCGCATCAATGTGTAGATCCGTCCGCCCGGACGTAGATCGACCTCGCATTCGGTTACCATCCACGGCCTGGGGCAAAACCACTTCTTCAAGTGCTCCGGCTCGGTCAAGGCCTTCCAGACCAGTTCGCGCGGAACGTCCACAACGCGTTCCAGAACGAGATCGAGTTGCGGGTTGAATTCATAGGTCGGTTTCATCAACTTGTTGTTCCTTCAGCTCCATTAGATAGCCGTCGAGTTGATCGAAGCGTTGCTCCCATAGCCTGCGCCGGGTCATGAGCCACGACTCGACCACCTGCAGATTGCGCGAGTTCACCGCGCAGGTACGCACTCGTCCCACCTTGTGTGTGCGAATCAGGCCGCTGCCCTCCAACACGTTCAGGTGCTGCAAGAAGGACGGCAAGGCCATCTCGAAAGGCTCAGCCAACTCCTTTACCGAGGCCGTGCCCCGCGAGAGCCTCTCCAGTACCGCACGCCGCGTGGGATCGGCCAGGGCGCGGAAGGCGTCGTCGAGAATCGCCTCTTGGTTAGGCATATACCTAACCTATCACAACAGTTAGTTAGATGGCTAACTGATTCGATTCAGCCTGTCGTGTTAGGTTGGAATCGGCATGATTGACTCCCACTGCCACCTCGACAACAAGGCATTCGACGAAGATCGCGACGCTGTGGTGGAAGCTGCCCGCGCCGCGGGCGTCGAAGGTTTCTTGGCGATCGGCACCGGCGACGGGCCGCCCGATCTCGAAGTCGCCGTCCGCCTGGCCGACGCCTACCCTGACATCTGGGCTACCGTCGGCGTCCACCCGCACGACGCCGCCAAGGCCGATGACGGAACGGTGGCTGAGTTGCACCGACTCTGCGCCCATCCGAAGGTCATCGGCATCGGTGAGATCGGCCTCGACTACCACTACGACTTCTCGCCCCGCGAAGTGCAGCGCCGGGTCTTCGTCGAGCAGTTGGCCCTGGCTGAAGAGCTCAAGCTGCCGATTACGATCCACACCCGCGAAGCCTGGGACGACACGCTCGCCCTACTCGGCGAGCACTGGGCGCCGGCTGGCCTCCCGGGCATCATGCACTGCTTTACCGGGACGGTCGAGCAGGCGCGGGCCTGTCTCGATATGGGCTTTTCCATCTCGATGGCAGGCGTGGTCACCTTCAAACGCAACGACGAGTTGCGCGAGGCGGCCAAGATCGTCCCGGCTGACCGCTTGCTGGTCGAGACCGACTCACCGTTTCTGACTCCCGAGCCTTATCGCAAGATTCGTCGCAACGAACCGAAGTACGTGGTCGACACCGCCCGGTTGCTGGCCGAGATTCGGGGCGAAGAGTTCGCCGATCTGGCCCGCTTCACAACGGCTAACTTCCGCCGCTTGTTCGGTTTGCAGGCGTCTAGCTGAAAGGCTAAACTTAGGTTTCTCTCGTGTCCACGCCCGCTTCACGGACGGCGCCGCTCACGCGCGCCGAAGTCATGGCCCTGGTTGCCGCCGACCTCATCAAGGTCGAGAAGGCGATCGAACTCGACACCGTTTGCTCGGTCGAAGCGGTCACGGCGATTTCCCATCACCTGCAATCGAGCGGCGGCAAACGGCTGCGTCCCGTATTGGTCCTGCTGATCGCCCGCGCGCTCGGATCGACGGATGATGCGGCGGTTCGGCTTGGAGCCGTCACCGAGATCGTGCACACGGCGACGTTGGTACACGACGACGTGATCGATGAAGCCACGGTCCGCCGCGGTAAACCGTCGACGAATCAGCGCTGGGGCAACCAGGCGAGCGTTCTGGCGGGCGATTGGCTCTACATGCAGGCGTTTCACCTGACGCTCCAGGAGCGCCAGTTCCGCCTGCTCGACCTGCTGATCGAACTAACCCAGACGATGGTCGAGGGCGAGTTGATGCAGAGCGAACTGGTCGGGCGCGTCGACGTAAGCGAGACCGAGTACCTCGAACTGGTCCATCGCAAGACGGCCTGCCTGTTCTCGGTTTGCGCGCGCTTCGGGGCGCTTGCTGCCGGGGCGGACGAAGAACTCGAAAACCGTTGCGGAGACTACGGCTGGAACTTGGGCATGGCCTTCCAACTGACCGATGATCTGCTCGACTTCTACGCCACCGAAGAGGCTCTCGGCAAACCGGTCGCCAACGATTTGCGCGAAGGCAAGGTGACCTTGCCGCTGATCTTGGCGCTCAATAGCTGTACAGCCGAAGAGCGCGAACAGGTCGCATCAGTCATTCGCGACGGCGGTTACGAGTCGACCCCTGCGTCGAATATCGCCGCCTTGCTCGACCGCTATGGTTCAGCCGAAGCGGTGCAGCGCCGTGCGGCGGACTACATCGAGACTGCCGTTGAAGCTCTCGCGCCGATCGCAGAAACGCCCTACAAACGCGCGCTCATTTCGATCGCCGATTGGATCGTCGACCGCCAGGTCTAAATGCTCGAAACCGAAGTCAAGCTGCGTCTTGCTGACGCCGCCGCATTTCGTTCCCTGCTTATCGAACACGGCTGGAAGCCCGACCGCCAGGTCTTCGAGCGCAATACGGTTTTCGACACGCCGAGCGAAGAGCTTTTGAACAGCAGACGACTGCTGCGCATCCGCCAGATTGACGATCGAGCAATCATTACGGTCAAGTTGCCGGCGGTCTACAACGGTCCGCACAAGGTTCGCGAGGAACACCAGTTCGAGACGAACGACGTCGAGCAAGCCCGGCAGGTGTTTCTCGGGCTCGGCTACGAGCCGGCTTGGATCTATGAAAAGCGTCGCACGACGTTTCGCAAAGACGGTGAAAACGGCATCGTCGAAGTCGACGAGACGCCTATTGGCGACTTCGCCGAGATGGAGGGCGAGGCTGGCTGGATCGACCGGACGGCGCAGGCATTGGGCTTCTCGAAGGCGGACTATCTAGTCGATACCTATCGCGGCTTGTTTGAATCGTGGCTAGAGCGAACCGGCAGCGACGTCATTCATATGACGTTCGACTAGCCGCGCCGCTTCATCCGGCCCCAGGGCATCGGTATCGACGACCAGGTCCGCATCGATCGGGTCGGCCGAGTCGCGTAGCCTGCGATACAGGTCTGCTGAGCGGTCTGGCGCCAGGTGATTCGGGTCATCCGCGATGCGCGAAAGGGCGGATTGCTCCGAGCAGCGGCATTCGACGATCAGTAGAGGCAAGGGGAATTGCCGCAAACGCTCAACCTGGCGCCGCTTCGAGAACGTGCGCCCATCGAGAATGACGATCTTGGTCCCGGAGCGCAGCAACTCTTTGGCCTGCTGAAGGAGAAGCTCGACGACGGCGTCGTTGTCCGCATCGGAGTATTGAGCGCGATCCGGCAGCAACGCTGCGCGGGCGATATCCTTATTGAGGACCATAGCCCCGGTCAGCCGCTTGAGCGTCTGGGCCAAGGTTGTCTTGCCCGAACCGGGCAGGCCTGCCAGAGCGATCAGCACGGTTCTAGTTTCGCTTGCGGCGCAACCATCGGGGGGCGTCGGGCGTCCATCAGATGTCTATGAACCTCAAACCGCTGTTGGCCCTCACGGCATTTGCGTTGTCGTGGCCTGCGTACGCGCAGCAAGAACCGCCGCAGGACACGGTCATCTCCGTCGACGTTCAAGTCGTCAACGTCTTGGCGACCGTGCGGGACAAGGACGGCGTCTTGGTCAGCAACCTGTCCAAGGACGACTTCGAGTTGTACGAAGACGGCGTGCTGCAAGACATCAAGTACTTCACCCGCCAAGCCGACCTGCCGCTGACGATCGGCCTGCTAGTCGACACCTCGGTCAGTCAGGAGAATTTGATTTACGAGGAGAGAACGGCGGGCTACCGCTTTTTCGATAAGGTCCTGCGGATCGAGAAGGATCTGGCGTTCCTGATGAGCTTCGACATCGATGTTGAGCTGTTGCAAGACCTGACGGCGGCCAAGCCGCTGTTGCAAGACGGGCTGGAACGGCTACAGGTGCAGGGCTCCGCCCAAGGCGTGATGCCGGGCCCGGTGCCGCAGAACGGCAAGCCCGTCGGGACCGCCATGTTCGACGGGATTTACCTGGCCGCCAACGAAATGCTGAAAGGCCAAGTCGGCCGCAAGGCGCTCGTTCTGGTGACCGACGGCTACGACTACGGGAGCAAGGTAAATATCGATGAGGCGATTGAAGCGGCGCAGCGCGCCGACGCGATCATCTTTTCGGTTCGCTACTACGACCCGCGTTTCTACCAAGGAGCAGTCTTTGGCGGCGGGCGCGGCGACCTTCGCCAGTTATCGAGAGCGACGGGCGGGGATACCTACGAGGTCAAACGCAAGCAAAGTCTCGACCAGATCTTCGACGACATTAACAACGTCGTGCGCAACCAGTACTCGATCGGCTACACGCCCAAACGAGACCTCTCCGAGACCGGATTCCGCAAGATTGAACTGAAGCTCAAGAACAAGCGGCTCGAAGCCCAGACCAGAGAGGGGTACTACCCGTCTGAGCTTTAGAGCGCATGGTTTTGTCTGGCCCCAGCTCCGAGCACAGGTCTTCGGCCTGGTGTAGGATGCTCTCAACGACCCGATTGTTGTCGGCGTAGGAGTACTCCGCGCGGCCCGGCAACAACGCCGCGCGATCGATATCCTTATTGAGGACAGCACGGCTCTAGTTTTGCTTGCGGCGCAATCATCGGGGGGCGTCGGGCGTCTATCAGATCTCTATGAACCTCAAACCGCTGTTGGCCCTCACGGCATTTGCGTTGTCGTGGCCTGTGTACGCGCAGCAAGAACCGCCGCAGGACACGGTGATCAGCGTCGACGTTCAAGTCGTCAACGTCTTGGCGACCGTGCGGGACAAGGACGGCGTCTTGGTCAGCAACCTGTCCAAGGACGACTTCGAGTTGTACGAAGACGGGGTGCTGCAGGACATCAAGTATTTCACGCGCCAGGCGGATTTGCCGTTGACCATCGGCCTGTTGGTCGACACCTCTGTCAGCCAACAGAACTTCATCAACGAGGAGAGAACGGCGGGCTACCGCTTTTTCGATAAGGTCCTGCGAATCGAGAAGGATCTGGCGTTCCTGATAAGCTTCGACATCAATGTCGAGATATTGCAAGATCTCACGGCTGCTAAGCCCTTGCTGCAAGATGGCCTCGAGAGATTGGAAGTGCAAGGATCATCTACCGGCGGCAGAGTCATGACGACGGAACCCGTGCCGCAACCGGCGGCGGGCGGGACTGTCATGTTCGACGGGATTTACCTGGCCGCCAACGAAATGCTGAAAGACCAAGTCGGCCGCAAGGCGCTCGTTCTGGTGACCGACGGCTACGACTACGGCAGCAAGGTGGATATCGACGAGGCGATTGAAGCGGCTCAGCGCACCGACACGATTATTTTTTCGGTGCGCTACTACGACCCGCGTTTCTACCAAGGAGCACTGGCCATCGGCGGCGGGCTCACCGACCTTCGCCGATTGTCGCGAAGGACGGGCGGCCAAACGTACGAGGTCAAACGCAAGCAAAGTCTCGACCAGATCTTCGACGACATCAACAACGTCGTTCGTAACCAATATTCGATCGGCTACACGCCCAAACGCGATCTTTCCGAGACCGGATTCCGCAAAATTGAACTCAAGCTCAAGAACAAGCGGCTCGAAGCCCAAACCAGAGCGGGGTATTACCCGTCTGAGCTTTAGAGAGCATGGTTCTTGCAGGGCGTCGCGCCGTGCTAGAATTTCAATTAACTTCATGAAAACAAGACAGTTCGTTACGATTCTTGGCTTGGCCGCCGCACTGTGCGCAGCCTTGCCCGCGCAGATTCAGGTCGATGTGGCCGAGGTCCACACGGCGCAGGATCCTGTGGTCATTTCCGTGTCGGGCGTGGAATACACGCGAGAGGAAGTCGACCGGCTGCGGCGCTACCTGCCGCCCGAGTTCCGCGCCCAAACCCAGAACATGACCAACAAGAGTTTCTTGGAATCTTTTGGATTCATGCAGGCTCTGGCGGCGAAAGCCAGAGCAGAAGGCGTGCTGGACAAGGAGCCATATAAGACGCAGCACCAGTTCAACGAGACGAGCTTCTTGGGCAACAGCTATCTGCAGATGATCAGCTCTTCGATGAAGATCAGCGCTGAGGAAAAGCAGGCCTTCTACGATTCGAATCCGAACCAATTTCAAGAGGTTCGGGTCTCGGCGATCTACGTCAATTTCTCGCCCGTGCCGGAGATGGCCGAGAAGCAGGGCAAGCCGGTAGTTCTCGAAAGCGCGGCGTTGGAGAAGGCGCAGGGCCTCTATGCCCAGGCGGTCGCGGGAGCCGACTTTGCACAACTTGCCCGCGAGAACTCCGACGATCCAGCTTCAGCAGCGAAGGGCGGAGACTTGGGCTACTTCAAACCCGCCGATCCGCTTTCTCCTGCGATCAAGAATGCCGTCTTCGCGATGGAGGTCGGCGATACGTCCGAGCCCGTTAAGGACAACGCGCGGTTCTACGTCTTTCGGGTGACGGACAAACGCGTGAGGCCTTTCGACGACGTTAAGGCGGAGATTGATAAAGCGGTATCGAACGCCAAACTGATGCAGCGTCTGGACCAGATCCGCGCGGAAATCAAGATCAACCCCGCCGACGCCGACTGGCTCAACAAGATCCCGGGAAAGAACTAGCGTCGGCCCGGCGCCTAAATAACGCCGAGTTGTTCCCACTCGTTGAGCTGCTTCTTGATGGCTTCGGCGGCTTGCGTGTTCGGGGCCAGTTCCAGGTAGCGCTTGTAGGCTGCGGCGGCCTCGCCGAACTGTCCGCGCTTGGCATAGATCAGACCCATGACGTGGTGAGTCTGCGGGAACTGTTTGGCGCCCTCGGCGTCATTCTGAATTTCATTGAGCATGGCGATGGCGTCGTCGTCATGGCCCGTCTCAAAGGTGGATACCGCCTGATACCAGCGCATCTTGGTGTCCGCCGGATTTACGCTGAGGACGAACTTGGCCAACTCCGCCGTGTGCTCCCAGTCGCCTTTAGTGATGTATAAGCGAACCAGAGGCTCATAGGGGCGAATGTAGCGCGGGTCTGCGTCGAGGGCCTTTTCGAGGGCGACGATAGCGCCGTCGCTGTCGCCGCTTTGAGCTTTCACCTGTCCGAGCGTGGTCCAGGCGGCTGCGTACTCGGGGTACTCATCGACGGCCTTCTGGAAGTCTTCCATCGCTTTATCGAGTCTCGCGGAAGTACCCTTGCCGAGCTCTTTGATGCCCTTTTCAAAGGAAGATTTCGCCTTCTTCGGAGCGGCAAGCGATGTCGCGCTGACGATGGAAGCTTGGATGCCGCCCAAGGGAGTCAAGATGATCGTGCCGACCTCGGCGCGATCCATCGGACGGCGGCGAGTGAGGAAGATGGGATCGGAGCGATAGCCTGGAGCGTCGGCCTCAAGCTGGCAGCCGCTCAAATCGATACCCATGCTGGGGCCGTTGCCCGCGAGGCTGTTGAATCCCCCGCCGCCGCCAAAACCCGAAGCCCCGCCCTGACCACCGATCGAGGCGTCCATGGCGGCATATTGCTGATTGTTCCCGACCTGAAAGCTAAAGCGTCCTTTCGAATCGGTATAGCCCTCGGGTGTCTTCTGCATGCCGCAGACGCGGTTGATCATGATCGGTTCGACCGGCGCCTCGCCCGAAGCTAGGATCACCGTGCCCGAGAGAAAGATGGGCCGCTCCATCTGCATCTGCTGCTGTTGCTGCTGCTGTTGGCCGAAGGTGCCATTGGTGTTGCCGCTGCCCGGGCGCCCGCCGCCGGTGTTGCCCCCGCCCTGTCGTCCGCCGCCCGTGTTGCCGCCTCCCGCTCCTCCGCCTGCTCCACCTGCAGCGCCTCCGCCGCCAGCGCTGCTGCCGCCCGCAGGCGCTTGCGCCGGGGCCGCTAGGGAGACGGTCAGGCAAATAGCCAAGAGAATCAATCCTTTACGCAGCATATTCAGCGCCTCCGTGAGAGCAATCGAAGATTATCATAGCCCTCATCAAGGACCAAGGCCGAAACACGTCCGGCGGGCAGAATGTTACGCGCCCGCTAACCGTGCAGATAGCGGCTTTGCAGCCAGGAGGTGAGCTTTTCGTAGGCTTCGTCGACCGTATTCGCGTACTGGAACAAATTGACGTCCTCGGGAGAGATCGTGCCCAGGTCGGCGAGGACTTCGAGGTTCAGCACCTTCTTCCAGAACTTGGGTGCATAGACGATCACCAGCACCTGCTTGCGCAGCTTGTTGGTTTGAACCAATGTGAGGATCTCCATCAGCTCGTCCAAGGTGCCGAAGCCGCCGGGAAATATGATCAGCGCCTTGCCCAGATAGGCGAACCACAGCTTGCGCATGAAGAAGTAGTGGAACTCGAAGGAGAGCTCAGGGGTGATGTAGGGATTCGGCTCTTGTTCGAACGGCAGCGAGATGTTGAAGCCGACGGACTGCCCGCCTGCCTCCTGAGCGCCGCGGTTGGCGGCCTCCATGATGCCGCCTCCTCCGCCGGTGCAGACGACAAAGTGGTGCCCCGCCTCGCGGTTCTCGTCAGCCCATTCGGTCATGCGGCGCGATAGCTCTCTGGCGTCTTCGTAGTACTCAGCCCCACGAAGCAGCATTTCGGCGCGCTTCTTGGCTTCGGGTGTTGTGGCCTCGGCGGCGATAGCCTGGGTCGTTTCGCGATCTTTGAAGCGGGCGGAGCCGAAGAATACGATGGTGTCCTTGATGTCGAACCGCCGCAGGCGGGCGCGCGGTTCCAGGTACTCGGAAAGGATCCGGATGGGCCGAGCCTCGGGGCCGTTCAGAAATTCCGGGTTACGGTAAGCGCGTGGGGGATGCTTGGACATAGCGACGACTCCTCGGGAAACGATGAGCATAGCGCAGCGGGATGACGGCGCAAGGAACGCGCCCTCGGAACGAAGCAAAAAGGCGGAATGCCTGTTAGGTTATCCCGCCTTGTTTGTGCCGTGGCCGCGCGCGGCGGTTAAGGCGCGCGGGTGACGAAGGTCAGCAGCGTCTCGGAGGGAACCTTGACGCTCGTACCGCGCGTCGCCGAGTAAACGGTTCCTGCGCCTGCGCCCGCGCCTGCGCCAATCGCGGCGCCCTTGCCGCCGCCCGCAATTGCGCCGATAATCGCACCGATCGCTGCACCGGCGCCGGCGGTCTTAGCGGTTTGCGACGTTTTGGACTTGGACGAGAGTTCCGCGAAATTGGACGTAACCGCGGTTTCGCGCCCATCGATCATCACCGAGGCAAGCTCAATGGCGATTTCCTCACGGCCCGCGATGCGCCCTGCCTGGTCGACCTTGGCGAGTTGCACTGTCGCGTCAGCTCCGCGCGGAGCGAGCTCGCGGCCATTGACGACGAGGGCTTCGTCCAAGCTGGCACGGAAACGATCGCCGACGGCTGCCGTGTCGGAATCAATTGAATCGATCATGCGCACCGTCACGACCGTGCCATCGGGAATCGTCGTGCCCATCGCCGCAGTTGTCGGACGGGGGGCCGTTATGGGACGAGGCGCTGAGACTGCCGCCGTTGGCGCCGGAGCGGCATTGCCGAAGCGAAGCGACGCCACGTTGTCGACAATATAGCTGGTGACTCTTCCGTCGGCGCCAACGAACTTGACTTCACGGCTGTTGCCGCCGAGGTATGTCCCATCGACGACCGAACCGCTCTTCAAGGTGAGCGTGTCGGCAAAGGCCGTGGTCAACGCAAGAATGCCGACGAACGCGGCGGCAAGAAATCTCTTCATATGGATTCTCCTCTCTGCCCGGCAGACGGGCGAACTCCCAGTACACGCTGTTAGATGCCCGGCCGCGGGTGATAGTTTCGCTATCAAGAATCGATCTTGGAGAGCACCTCGGCGAACAGATCCGCCTTGCTGGACGATTTCTTCCTGCCGCCCTTCGCCTTTCGATACTTGTGTTCATCGCCGCAGGTGCGGCACTGGGTGCGCGCCGCCGTCCCATCCACGATGGAAACAACCGCATGATTGGTGACCATCCCGCACTTCGAGCAGTGGTCGTCGATAACGTCTCCCAGTCGGAGGTCTTCGGCCATGGTGATTCTCCCAGCAGAATAGCGTCAGTGCAGACGCTACTTCTTTGCTAGGCAGTATAGTGCGTCGGCTGTTCGTATGAACAGCTGGTTGCCGACGGCTACGGGACTGGCGAGCGTACGGCTTTCCAGACGATTGACCGCCAGAACTTCGAATTCGGCCCCAGCGGAGAGGACCGTCGTGGCCCCCTCTTCGTTGACGGCGTAGATCTTGCCATCAGCCAACAAGGGAGACGAGCTGTAGGTCCCGGCCTCGATGCGCTGCCGGTCCCAGGAGATGTGGCCGGTCTGAGCGTCCAGAGCGACGACGATACCCCGGTCATTGACTACGAAGATCCGCTTGCCGTCGGTTACGGGCGTGGGGACGTCGGAGCCGAGTTCGTTCTTCCACAAAACGGCCGAGGCGTCGAGCAGGCCGGTTCCGGTCGCCCGAAAGGCCAGGAAGGGCTTGCCGCGGGTACTGGAAGCGTAGACGACGTCGCCGATGGTCAGCGCTGACGCGATCGTCCGGTAGAAGCGATGGCGTTGGGGATTCATGCCGCCCATGCGCCAGATCTCCGTGCCCTTGTCGAGGTCGTGTCCGGTGACGTAGTCGCCGCCCAAGACGACGAGCTGGGGTTCGCCGCGCACGACCACGATGGTGGGTGTGGAATAGCTGTCGGGCGATTCATAAACGGCGTCGGTCGGTCGCTTGACGCGCCACACGTCTTTGCCGGTGTTTTTCTCGATGGCCAGCACGTAGGAGGGCGCATCGGTGTTCATGCCGTGCAGCACTTGCAAGTAGAGCTTGCCCCCATACAACAGAGGCGAAGAGGCGTAGCCGTGATTGAGTCCGAAGGGGCCGAAATCGTCCTCGATATTGCGAGACCAAATCTCTTTGCCGTTGAAGTCGTGGCATTGCAGGGCGCCGGAGCCGGTCATCGACCACACGTGGCGTCCGTCGGTGACTGGTGAGGGCGAGGCGAGATTCTGTTTACGGTGGGTCTGGTTGCCGGAGCCGATGACGCGTTGCCAGCGAACCGAACCGTCCCTGCGGCTGATCGCTAGCAAAAGAATCTTGTCGTTCGTGTCGGTTTTCGAACCGTCGAAGCCCTTCTCTGCGGATGTCACGAAAACCGTGTCGCCCCAGATCGCGGGCGTTGCAGCGCTCCAACTGGGCATGGCGACTCGCCAGGCGACGTTCTCGGTTGTGCTCCAGGTTACGGGCAAGTTGTGCGCGGTCGACGTGGAGCCGTTGAGGTTGGGCCCGCGCCACTGGGGCCAAGCCAACTCGAACGGCTCGGCGCTCAACGCCGTGAGCGCGCAAGCCAAAGCCAGCACGAATAGGTATCTTCGATCGCGGAAACGCAAAACTTGCCCTTAGATTAGACCGACTTTGAGGATCTAACTACAAGGCGCCGGGAAAAGGTTTCCGGTTACCGTGCCGCCCTTCGAGTAAGATGAGCCCAGATCCGTGCGGATCCCATTGCTCGCGCCCCTGGCAGCCTTTGCCTGCGGCGTTTGGGCGGCTCGTCTTGCCGCCTTCGATTCGAACCAAGCTTTCACCGCTGCCGTCGCGCTGGCGGGACTAGGACTTCTCGGTCTCCGGGCGCCGGACTGGCGCGTCGGGTTGACGGCGCTGGCCTGCGCCTTCGGGCTGATGGGCGTGGGTATGGGCAGTTTCGAGGAGCCTTTGCCTGCAGACCGAGTTGATCTGGTGCTGCGCGACGATCTGACCCCGAACTACCGTACCGTGCGGCTGAGCGGTTGGGTGCGGCGTCCGCCGGAGGCGTTGGATTACGGCGACCGGTTCGTCCTGGAGACGGAGGCGGTCTTCAGCGGGGAGCCGGTGACCGGCGGCATTTTGGTCACCGTGGATCGAGAGGCGGCTGATCCGCCGCTGGAACTGGCCTACGGAACGCGCCTGGAGTTCTTGGCGCAGGTCCGCACCGTTCGCAACTACGGCAACCCCCGAGCGTTCGACCGCGTCGGCTGGCTGGCCTCGCAGGGCATCTACCTGACGGCGGCCGTGCGCCGGGGGACGCCGTTGCTGGCGGGCGCGGGTCACCGCGGCGGATGGCTCGAAGCGCGCCTTTGGGCTTTGCGCGCGTCGGCGCGTCGGCGATTCGATCTGCTAGAGGTTCGGCTGGGCCCCGAAGGCGCAGCGAATGCAGCGATTGTGCGGGCGATGACTTTGGGGGAGTCACGGGGGTTGGACGAGTTGACCAAGTCCCAGTTTCAATTGAGCGGCGCCTACCACGTGCTGGTGGTCTCGGGCATGCACGTCGGGCTGCTGGCCGTGTTGGCGATTGGCCTCATCCGGGTCGTGGGGCTGCCGATGGGGCTGGCCTGGTCGATGGGCGCGGCGACGGCGTTTAGCTACGCGTTGCTGCTCGATTCGCAGTTGCCGGTGTCGCGTGCGGCCTGGATGCTGACGGCCTATCTGGCGGCGTCGGCGGTCTATCGGCGCCGCCAGTCGCTGAATGTGATCTGCGGCGTGGCCTTGGCGTTCTTGTGTTGGGAGCCGCGTTGGATCGCGGATGCGGGGTTCCAGTTGTCGTTCCTTTCGGTGGCGGCTATCGCCGGGATCGGGGCGCCGCTGGCGGACCTTGTGGTGCGGCCGAGGCGGCAGGTACTCCAAGACATTTGGAACGCGGATCGCGACCTGCGCTTGCCGGTCGAGATTGCCGCTCGCCGCGTGGCCTTGCGCGATTGGCTGGAGCCGGTGAGCCGGATCGTCCGGCTGCCTAAGCGATGGCTGGAATTGGCGCTGCTCGGCCCGGTCAGACTTGGTTGGGCGGCGGTGTCGGTGTTGATTGTTTCCGCCGCGGTCACTTTGGTGTTGGCTGCGCCGTTGGCCTACCACTTTCAGCGCCTGGCGCTGGCTGCTCCCCTCGCCAACTTGGCTGTCGCGCCGTTGCTGTTCGTGATCGCTCCGGCGGGATTCGCCGCTGTGCTGACTGGGGCCTTGCCGTTGTTTCGCGTTGCGACCGGTGCGGCCGGTTTGCTTGCGGCGTGCGTCGAGGCGGTCTCGCAATGGGAAGGCTTGCAGTATGCGACTCCGCCGCCGGGGGTGCTGGTAATGACGGCCTCCTTGCTGTCGTGCGCGCTACTGGCCTGGACGGTCGGCAAGGGCCGCCGGTTCGCCTGGGTGGCGGGCCTAGCGGCTGCGGTTTGTTGGCTGCTGATCGCTGCGCACCCTTCGCCGCCTGAGGTTGCCGCCGGGCGGCTGGAATTGACCGCGATCGACGTCGGTCAGGGCGAGGCCTTGCTGGTGGGTTTGCCGGACGGCGAGGCAGGGCTGGTCGATGCCGGCGGCCTCCCGAATTTTCGCAGCGACGAGCCGTCGTCGTTCGATGTCGGCGAGCGGATCGTGGCTCCCTACCTGGGGTCGAGAGGAATCAAGCGGCTTGCCTTCTTGGCGATTACACACGCCGACGCCGACCACATGGACGGCGCGGAGGCCGTGCTGCGGCGATTCGGGCCGCGCGAACTTTGGTTGCCGCACATCTTGCTCAGCGCCGAGTTTCGCCCGCTGTTAAAAGCCGCGCGAAACGCGGCCGTGAGGATTCGATTCTTGGCCAGCGGCGAATCTTTCGAGGCGGGATCGGCGAATGCGACGGCGATGTTCTGCGAGTGGTGCCCGAAACGCAATGACCAGTCGTTGGTGCTGGCCTTCGACTACGGCCAGCATCGCTTCCTGCTCACCGGTGACATCGAAGCCGAAGGCGAGCAGTATCTGCTGCAGCATCTCGTCAACCCGCACATCGCCGTGCTCAAAACGCCGCACCACGGCAGCCGAAACTCCACTTCCGACGAGTTTCTCCAGTTCGCCAAACCGACCGTCGCCATCGTCTCCGCTGGTTTTGAGAATCTGTACGGCCACCCGCACGCGGAGGTCCTCAAACGTCTGCGTCGCCGCCACGTCGCTGTCCTAAGAACGGACATCGACGGCGCGACAACCGTGTCGAGCGATGGCCGGAGGTTAGAGTGGAGGACACAGCGCGCCGGGGATGAGGATCGACGTTCGCTTAGTCCGCCTGCAAAACGGTCCGCGGCTCTCGTCCAGTGATGGACCACGCTGGAATGAAAGCTGCGAAGGCGGACACGAACAGCACGAACGCAACGACGGAGCCTAGGATGATCGGGTCTTCAGGAGTTACCGCGTAGAGCAGGTCGGCGACCGAACGGCCCAGCACCAGGACACAGCAGACACCGAAAAGGGCACCAAGAACCACAAACGCCGTTGTTGCTGCGACCAGCTTGCGGATCAACCGGTGGCGGTCCGCGCCGAGAGCCATGCGGATGGCGATCTCGCAGCGTTGCTCGGTTAGATTCTCCGCCACGACGCTGTAGACCCCGGCTGCCGCCAGCAGGATTGCCCCGGCTGCGAACAACAGCAGCAGCGTCATGTTGAAGCGCTGTTGGGCGGTGTCGCTCTCGACGAGCTGCTCGATGGTCTGGACCTCCGCTACCGCCAGGGTCGGGTCGAGCCGCGCGGCCTCCCGGCGCACGAGCTCGGCCAGTTCTGCGGCAGTTCCTGAGCCGCGCACGACCGGATAGCGCACCGGTACGTTCGTCTGGAGATAGTTCAAGTAGAGGTCGTCGCGCGTCAGCCGGACGCCACGATAGCGCGCGTCCGCAACGACTCCCACAACGGTCCACCAAGGATCGCCGTAGTAGAGCCGAATGCGGCTGCCGAGGGGCTCTTGCCCGGCTTGGCGCAAATGTTCTGCGAGACTGTGGCCGATGATGACGCTCTGCTCCGCGTCCGGCCCGTCGCGTTCGTTGAAATCGCGGCCCTCTAGCAGTGGAGTGCCGACGGTCTCGAAATACCCCGGAGTGACGACTTGAAAGTTGGCGGTCGGCAGCTCTTTCGCCGGGACGTTTGCGTCCGCGGCAAGGCGGTACTGCGTGTCCCAACCGATGGGGCCGGCCAAGGGCCGCAACAGAATGGCGCCCGCGCTCGTTACGGCAGGCGACTCACGCAGCCGCTTGAGTAACTCGGTGTAGAAGGCGTCCTGGCTGGCGGCGTTGAACTGCGGCCCGCGAGGGTTGAGATGCATGGTCACCGCGTCCCGATTGGCGAAGCCGATGTCCTCGGAGAGCATCGCATGGAAGCTAACGGCGATTAGCAAGGAGGCAGCGAGCAGCACGACTGTCACGGCGGTTTGCACCGTGGTAAATGCGGCCTGGATGAGCCGGCCGCCGCGCCCGCTGGTTAGCCGCGCGCCGCCTTCTCGAAGCATCGTTGATACGTTGAGCTGGGTTGCCAGCCAGCACGGCGCCAGTGAGCATGCCAATGCCGTAAGCAGCGATGCGGAGGAGGCGAAAATCAGCGCCTCCCCCCGAATACCGGCATCGGCGATGCGTGGAATTTCACTCGGGGCCCAGGCGACCAGCAATCGGACCAGCGCCCAAGCCAGCGTCACTCCCACAGAGCCGGCGATAACGCCCGCCGCAAGACCTTCGGCGGCGAATTGAGAGAAGACCTGCCGTGGGCTTGCGCCCAATGAGGTTCGCGTGGCGATCTCCTGCTTGCGCGCCAGTGCGCGCGAAAGAAAAAGATTGCCGGCCGTGACGCAGGCGGCGATGAGCAGTAGAACCGACGCACCTAACGAGAGAGATAACTGAAGACGGGTGGCGCCCGTCCAATACGCGGGCAGCCTGGTCACCACGGGCAGCTGCGTCTTGGGATAGAACTGCGGATACTCTTCCTCTTGGCGCTGGAAGAGACTGCGCAACTCGGTTCTGACTTGCGCATCCGAGTAGCCGGGTTTGACTCGTACGATCGCTTGCAACCAAGTACTGTCGCGATCCGTGGACCTGGGTAGGGGCAGCCAGAGCTTCGCCCCCCTGGGGAAGTCGATCTCCGGACCCATCACGCCGATCACCTCGTAGTTGCTGCCGTCTAACTGAATCGGACGGCCCAGGATGGACGGATCGGCGCTGAAATACTCCCGCCACAGAGCGTCGCTCAAAATCACGGCAGGCCCTTGCTCGCGCTCGTTCTCGAGGCTCGGAAAATCGCGGCCTAGCTGCGGCTGCACGCCGAGAGTGCGGAAGAAATCGCTCGAGACCGGCGCCGTATTTACTGTTCTCGGCTCGAGCCCAACGCCTTGGACGACTCTGCCGTTGCCGTATGCGGTGGTAGGCATCAGTGCCACGGATTCCAGAGCTTCGATGTTGTCGGTCAGGTCGGCCAGTTCGGGATAGGCCAATTCGACCAAACGTTCTTTACCGGGTTGGGCCTTCCAAACGACTTGCAACGCATCTTGATCAGGGAACGGCAGCGGGCGCAGCAGCACCGCGTAGACCAACGAAAACAGCGCGGTGGTCATGCCGATGCCGACGGCGAGCACTGCGATGGCAAAGACGTAGGAGCCGGTCCCGCGGCGAAAGGTTCGCAGAGCGAAGCGCGTGTCGCGAATGACGGAATCGAGGCGCTGGCGCCAACCCCACTCCTCGCGCGCGTCTTCTTTGACGGAAGTCACATTACCGAAGGCGCGGCGGGCGGCATAACGGGCTTGTTCGGGGTCGAGTCCGCCGTCTTCTTGTTCTTCCGCCTCGAGTTCGAGATGGGCTTTGAGTTCGCGGTCGAGATCTTCGTTGCGGCGGCGCCAACGCATGACGTTAGCTCTCCTTCGGCGGAGCCATCACGAGGCCTATGGCGCGGGTGACCTCTTGCCACTTCGACTCTTCGGCGACGAGCTGCTTTCGACCGGCTGCGGTGAGGCGATAGAACTTCAACTCGCGGTTGCGGTCCTTGGCCTGCTCCCACTTGGAGACGATCCAGCCCTGGCGCTCCAGGCGGTGCAGCGCCGGGTAAAGCGAGCCGTGCTCGACCTGCAAAACGTCTTCGGAAGTGCGCTGGATGTGCTTGGCTATACCGTGGCCATGCGCCGGGCCGAACAGCAACGTGCGCAACACAAGCATGTCGAGCGTGCCTTGTAACAGTGAAGCCATATTGATAGTAGACAATCTACCACAACAAGGGTAGAGTGTCTACTATCAGGTCTACGGGCCGACTATTCCTCGAAGCCCTTGAGGCTGTTGATCAAGTCATGCGCTGTGTGGTCGAACCGCAGCGGCGTAATCGACACTTTGCCGTCGCGTACGGCGGCGTAGTCGCTGCCTGGTTCAGCGTCGTGCACGGGGATCTCTTCGTGCATCCAGTAGTAGGGGCGCCCATAAGGATCTTGCGTCTCGATCATCAGGTTGCGAGACAAGCGCCCGCTTTGGCGGGTGATTGCGACGCCCTGATACGACGGGTGCGGCACATTGACGTTGAGCGCAATACCGGCAGGTAAACCGTGTTCCAGCGTCTGCAGCGCGATCTTCATGGCGAAGTCGGCAGCCGGGCCGTAGTCGATATCCACGCGCTGGTTGACCGACATGGCAATGGCCGGAATACCATACTTGGCGCCTTCGGCCGCACCGGCGACCGTGCCCGAGTAGTAAACATTCTCGCCCAGGTTCGGTCCATTGTTGATGCCCGAGACAACCAGATCCGGCTTGAAGTCGAGCAGCAGCGTGAGCGCCATCATGCCGCAATCGGCGGGCGTGCCGTCGACGGCGTAGCGGTTCTTGCCGTGCATCTCATAGCGGAAAGGTTTGCGCAGCGTGATGTGCCGACTGGCGGCGCTTTGTTCATAGAGCGGCGCCACGGTGTAAACATCGCCGATTCGCGCCAGCGAGGCCTCCAGAGCGTGGATGCCGGGCGCAGAGATCCCGTCGTCGTTGGTGATAAGAATGCGCGGCATGCAAGGGGCCTAGCGAAGCAGGGCGAGGAGCTCTTGGAGTTCCTTCTTGATCATCTCGATCGTCTCGTTGCTGGGGTCGGCGAACAGGGCGCCTTGAGCCGCGCGCTTCGGCGTGACGGTTCGCGCCTTCTTCCCGCGCGTCTTGTCCTTGAGCGCCTTGCGTGCCCCGGCAATCGTATAACCCTCATCGTAGAGCAGCCGCTTGATTTCGAGAACGACCTCAACGTCTTTGCGCCGGTACTGCCGTTGGCCATTGGAAGTCTTCTTGGGCTTGAGGACTGGAAACTCGGTTTCCCAGTAGCGCAGCACGTACGCTTCAAGCCCGGCGAGGTCGGCGACGTCGCCAATGCGGAAGAAAAGCCGGTTGGGGATCTCGGGGGTCCCTGTCAATTCCGTCGTCTGGACTTCACCCGCCATCTGTGAAGGTATCGTAACAAAGCAGCTAGAAGGACAGTGCAACTGTGTGGCTGCCCCGAGGCAGCCGCAGCGACCAATGCCGCTGGGCGGCGACCAAATCAGGCCTCGATCGCAGCGCCGTCGACGGCCACCCGCGAGGGGCGGCGATCGAGCAGGGCGATGGCCCGCGCCGAGGATTTATAACTGAGGCCGACGGTTTCGCCCGCGACGTTGGCGGCAACTAAGTCCCCGATAAATCGCAAGATACGCCCCGGTGGGGGGACGGCGGCAGACTCAATCTTGTGGCGTCCCTCAGGCAGCCAGACGGTGTTCGAGTCCGCGACGGGCCAGACCGTGCCGTCGACCTGAGCAAAGCCGCTCCAACGTACGCCGAAGGGCTGCGGTGATTCCGCGACCAGCTTGCCCTGCGAGACATCGACTAGCACCGCGCTAGCTGTCGCCTGAGGCAGCAGCGCCAGGTCGACCGGCGTGATGGAGTTCTCAAAATACAGCGCGACCCGCCCGAAAGAGCGCGACGAGCGGTCAACAAGCTGAAGCAATTCGCCGCCGGTTTGTTTGCGCGTCGGGTAAGTCTGCTGATAACGCTCGACGATGTTGATATCGATCGCTAACCGCTCGGGCGAATCAGTGAGCGGCTCGTAGCGCCGGGCGATCTCCGGGTAACGCTCGGGACCGAGCGACCACAACGGCGCGGGATCTTCGATGAGCAAGGTGAAATTGTCAGCGACATCGAGCAGCTTAGCTGCGTCGGCGCCCAGCAACTCCCGCATCCGCGGGTCGAACTGATCGTCAATCTGCGTCACCACGACGTCCGCCTCCGGCAGCGTTGCGCGAATCACCCCCAGCCAATGCTGCTGTAGGCGCAGCGCCAACCCAGCGCGATAGTCGACAAATGCCTTCCACGCCGCAGGCTGTTTCGACCAATAGCGCGCCCTCTGCGCATCGAAAAGCTCAATCGGATCGAAGCCCACCAACGGCGCGGCTTCAGCGCGGACTGTCTCGTTCATCGGCGTAAACCGCGCCGGATTATCCGGACCATGCAACGACTCAAAATACAACTCGCCCAAGTTGACGCCATCCCAATCGAACGACGTCAGCAACCGCGCAACGCCCGCTTCGACCATCGCCGCACAAGCGATGTCGGTGAGGTCGATCAACTTGCGCCAGTCGAGTTTCGCGTCTTGCAGCGTGGCCGTCTTCTCGCGGCATTCGGGATGCTCTTCCCAAAACCCTTCACTCACGTGCGGCAACTCCAGCCAGGCGTAAACCAGAATGCCTTCGCGGCGGCAAGCCTCCATCAGCTTGCGCAGATAGGCCGTCTTCTTCGGGTCCGGGTCGTAGTAGTGCCACGCGGCGACATGCAGCCCTACGATGCCCGCCGCTCTCCACTGCCGCGCCAGGTAATCCGGGTCGGCACGCAGCCGGTACGAAGAGTCAAAAAAAGCCCACAGCCGATCGCCGCGAAACGGCGGATTAACGCCAAGGTCCGTCAGCGCATGCAGCAGATAGGGGAAGCGTTCGTAGCCTTTATCCCCCGGCGGGACCGCGAGCCACAGCGCGTTGCCTATGCCGGCAAGCAGCGGCGCGCCGCCATGCCGCTCCCGCGCAAACACCTTCGCGCCCGCAGGCAAGGCGTAAACGGAAATCTCGACCGGCTCCTGCCAGAAAATCTCGAGATCCGGGTCGTGCTCATCGACCGCCGAGGCCACGCGCACCTTTTCGCCGGTCGCCGCGACGCCGAGCTTGGGATCGGCGCCGACCACAATGCGGAACGGCGCAGCCCCTGCCGTCGCTTCGAGCCCGACCGTCGCCAGCAACGGACGCCAAGCCTCGGGCTCGGCCACTTGCACGCGATAGCTCGGCTCCGCCCCGAGCGAAACGCACCACAGCGCCAGCAGTGCGCCCCAGCGTCCCATCAGCGCGTAAACGAATACCAGACGCCGATGCGCAGGTCGAAGTAGTTGGGCCCGCGTTCATTGCCGCGGTTCGACAGATGCACGCCGCGCACGAAATCGACCGATAGATTCATCGGCGGCGCGACAGCCGGAACGCGCAGTTTGAAGCCCGGGCCGGTCTCGACGTAATTGCCCCAGTACTCGCGGCTCGTGTCCGCCGTGACGTTCCAGTTCCAGTAAACCTGCGTGCGCAGCGGCCCGCGATTGGGCAACCTGTACCCGGGACGGAACTGCGAGTAGGCCA
Organism: uncultured Acidobacteriota bacterium; assembly: GCA_963805925.1. Classification (GTDB taxonomy): domain Bacteria; phylum Acidobacteriota; class Terriglobia; order Bryobacterales; family UBA6623; genus CAMPKL01. Next base: position 1,151,501 of record CAWDWB010000003.1, on the reverse strand, counting down.
GAAAATCATCGTTGAAGCGGCTCACGTACACCGCATCGACGTTCGCCTCATAGAACATCCCCGGCTCATCGCCGCCCAGCGTTGCGCCTCGTGCCCGAAACCAGTTCGCTCCGCCGCGATAGTCCGGCGCCGCGCGCGGCACGCCGTCTGGCGTCACCCCGAGATAGCTGAACGATTCGCCCGCCTCGCCCCACAGCGTGACGCCGTGGTCCAACCGCGCACTCGCGCCGACGGCCGCAATCAGCGCACTCTCCGACAACAGGCTCGGCGAAGACCCGCCCGCGCGCCGGCGTACGTCGCCCGCGAGGCGCAGCGAAACATACGGCTTCACCGGCGAGGTTCCGATGCGAAACTCCGTCTTCGCCTGCGCATAGCCGAACACGGTGCTGAAGCGCCGCGAATAGAACGGATACATCCACACCGTGGTCCGCGCGAAGCGGTACTGCGGCGCGAGATTCGCGTACGAGCGCGAAGCCTGCTCGGCGATGCTCGGGTCCTCGCTCGCCGTTGCGATGCGAAACCACTCAATCGCTTCGCGGTCTTGCTGCATCAGGTTGTAGACGACGCCCAGTTTCAGCGCGGCGGCATAGTCGGATGGGTTCGCCGAGTAAGCTTCGGCGAACTGCTTTTGCGCGTCGAGCAGATAGCTCTTCTGCAAACTCTTCTCGCCCATCTCGCGCAACGGCGCCGAGCGCTCTTCGCGGATGCGTTCAAGCTGCGCCCGGGCCGCATCGGCGACCTGTGGGTCTCGCGACTCTTGCGCTTGTTCCAGCAACGCCGCCGCGCGCGCCGCCTCGCCGGCTTCTTGATACAGAAAGGCCAACTGCGCGGCGGCCTGATAGTCGTTCGGATGCGAGGCAAGCAACGTCTCGAACTCGGCAATTGCCGCATCGCGTTCGCCGACTTCCAACAGCAAATAAGCGAGTTCGCGCCGCAGCCTGGAGCTTCGGGGATCAAGCGCCAGCGCGGCGCGGAACTCGCTCGCCCAGGGGAAGCGGCTGGGCATCAGCGTTTTCGCCTGCTCGGCGATACGCGTCTCTTGGGATTCCGCCGCCAGCAACCAAGCGCCGTGGGCGCCTTCGGTGTCACCGGCCGCCAGACGCGCCCGCGCCATCTTGAGCAACACTTCGTCGCCGTCGGGACCGGGCAAACGCCAGCCTGCGAGGTACTGCGCGGCAGCATCGGCGGGCTGGTTGCGCTTTTCATAAAGCTCGGCCAATTCTAGATGCACCGAGCGATTGTTCGGGTCCTGCGCGATCGCTTCCACCCAGCGAGCGATGGCTGCGTCGAGTTCCGCTTCGAGGTTGCGCGCCGTCGCCGCAGCCAACTCGCGGACTTGCACATCGTCGGAGCCGGCCAGCCGTTGGAACGTCGCCAATGCCTCGGCGGCCTGTCCGGTCTCGTGTTGCAAGAAGGCCAACTCCATCGCGGCGCGTTCGTCACCAGGGTCGAGTTGCACGGCGCGTGAGAAAGCCTCCCGCGCCTCAAGCGTCGCGCCGGTCTTGAGCAGCGCGTAGGCCAGCTCCTTCTCAATCTCCGGCCGGGCCGGCGCGGCAGCCAGCGCCTGGCGGAAACCGGCGACGGCCCCGTCGTAGTCCTGCGCGGCAAGCGATGCGTAAGCCTTCTCCAGAGCCGCGTATGCCGTATCGTTTGGACTGCCCAGGCGTTTGAGCGCGTCCGACGCTTGCTGGGCATAGGGCTGCGCACCGATCTGCGCCACGCGCCGGAACTCCTGCGCGGCCTCCTCGGTTCGTCCGAGCGACTGCAGGATGAACGCCCGCTGCAGCGCGGTCTCGTGGTCTTGCGGCGTCAGCCGCAGCACGCGTGCGAAGGCGTCCAGCGCCGCGGCGCGGTCGTTCGCCTTGAGGTAGAGGTAGCCGAGTTGCTTCGCGGCGAGCGGGTCGGCAGGGTCCAGGCGCACCGCGTCCTCGAACTGCGCGATCGCGCCGGGCGCGTCGCCGTTCTGGATCGACAGATAACCTTTATTGATGAGATCGCGGGCGAGATCCGTGCTCTGTGCGGCGGCTGACAGGCACGCACAGGCCAACAGGATGAGCCTTTTCACGGCAATGGGGTTCGTTTGAGAGCCTTATTCCATCACAGGTCGGGTGAAATAGCAATCGATTTTGCAAGTGTCGCTGGCCAGTCGTGCAACAATCATCCCGTGCGGCCCTCACAACTCGCAATCCAAGTCGTCCTGGGGACGATTTGGATCGCGACGTCAGCGATCGGCCAGACCTCATCCAACAAGCCGTTCGATATCTATGCCGTGGCCCTAGTCCGTGCCGTAGCAGAGATGGAGCACCAGTGGAGTGCTACTCAGCCCTACGGTAACGAACTACCCTTCGACTACAAGAATGTCCTTGTGCTCAGAGAAGGCTCGGCCTTCTGGGCTTGGACGAACCGCAGTTCCGTCTTTTCATTAGCGTACTCTTCGGAGGAGCTGGGAGAACGAAGCTTTCAGTTCCTCACGCACCGCGGGTTACTCAAGCGCCGGATACAAGTTGGCAGGGACTTCCCGGTTCTCCAAGTAGAGCCGGCTGCCGTTCAGGGGGGCCGCTGGTAGTCGCCGTGACGTACCACAAGGTCCAGCTCCGGAGAGGAAAGCTGTTGAGGCGGAGGATGGGGATCGCGCTTGATTCGTGGGCCGACGTCTACTTCCGGCTTGACGAGCCGTCCGGCGAGTACCGAGTCGACGAAGTGAAATTGGGCGGGATCTAATCGCTAGGAAGTGGGGACAGCGCCCCCTTTTTTCCCATGGACACCAACGGCCATAGCGTGGCTAGCTACCACTGCCATTTGGCAATGAGGAGGATCGAATTGAAGGAGGCCTGCTTGTCGTTGGATCCTCCCGGACGCGCCTTACGAGTTCCTCGCAGGCCTCAGCCTCAGATCGGAACTCTTTTTCGTCGTTCCTGTTTCCCCGCTCGTCGAAGTAATAGACTCGCCAAGTCCCGTAGACTTCTTCGAGGACGAAGGAGTCTACCTTAGAGGAGTCATACAGCGAGTAGCAGTTATCGCGAACCCCGAGAGAGTGGAGCACCTGCACTACGGATTCTCGATTCAGTCCCATGGTGTCGGCCCCTAAGCTTCGCATAGACAGCCCGCATAGTAGACTCCGAACTATGTCTTGGCGCGGGTGCGAACTCATCGAACAAGCAAACTGGCCGCAGGAACTCTCCCCAGCCGAAACCGCCGCGCTCCAATCCTTCGCCGACCCGCGATCCCGAATCCATCACCCGCGCCGAAGCGAAACTCCCCGAGCTAGCCAACCTCGCCGCGCGCCTCTCCCACGAACTCGAACAAGGCTCCGGCGTCGTCCTGCTGCGCGGCTTGCCGGCCAACGCACAGGCCTTCTGGACGCTCACGCTGCAACTCGGGACGCCGGTCTCGCAGTCCGCCGAAGGGCAGCGCCTCTTCCCCGTCCGCGATGCGGGCTACCAGCCGGGCGACCCGCGCTATCGCGGGCCGATGTCGAGCAAGCGCCTCAGCTTCCACACCGACCGCTGCGACGTCATCGCCTTTCTGTGCATGCAGCCGGCGGCCGAGGGCGGCGAAACCTTCGTCGTCAGCTCCGTCGCCCTACGGGATGAGTTGCGCCGCCGCGACCCCGCCGCGCTCGAAACCCTGAGCCGCCCCTACCCCTACCTGCGCCACACCGTCGACCTCGGCAACCAGCGGCCCTACTGCGAGCTGCCCGTCTTCTCCGAGCGCGACGGCTTTTTCGGCGCGCACTTTCTGCGCGTGCTGATCGACCGCGCCGACGCCTCTCCCGATGCACCGAACCTGACCGACGAACAACGCGCCGCGCTCGACACGCTCGAAGCCCTCGCCGAAGACCCCGCCATGCACGCCTCGTTTCACATGGCGACCGGCGACGTCCTGCTGCTCAACAACTGGACCACCTTCCACCGCCGCAGTGAGTTCATCGACGCAGAGGAGCCCGAGCGCAAGCGTCATCTCCTTCGCGTCTGGCTCTCGATGGACAACAGCCGCCCCATCGACCCCCGCTTCGCCGACCACTTCGGCGCAACCGAAGCCGGCGCCCTCCGCGGCGGCATGCGCCCCATGCAGTAATTCCAGCAGGGGCGCCTCAGGCGGAAGACATATGGGGGTCCCTACAGCGGGAACCGTCGGCTGCGGTTGTTTTGGTGGTTGCGATTCGGGTCCGGACCGTTCCCCGGATCACGCGTCCGGCCGGCCCCGAGCGGGTTGTCGAACTCCAAATCTTCGTCCTTGAAGACCAGGCCGCGGTCGAGCACCATGTCGAGCTGCGTGCCCTTCTCGAGGACCGCATCGGGGCCGCGCGAGGCCAAAACGCCGATCAGTCCCCCCGCCGCGCCTGCCAAGGCGCCGATCCCCAGGCCCGCGCCGGCACTGTTGCCGGCCGCTCCGGCGATCACTCCGATTGAAGCGCCGGTAGCCGTGGATTCGCCGATCGTGCGAGTGTCGCCGCCCTTGTTGCCCTCGCTGGTGATCTTACCTTCTTCCTTATCAAAGCCTTCCGGCGAACGCCCGTCGAGCGCTCCGACGCTTCCTGTTAGATCCCGAATAATCCCGTTCGGCAGGATGACCTGTTCGAAGCGCACATACAACTCACCCTTGCCTTTCACCCGGCCCGGCCGCTTCACGTTGGTGACGCGTCCGGAAACGTAGGTCCCTGGGGGCATCACGATCTTGCCGTTCACCACCACCGGGTACACCGATTCGAGGTAGACCAGGTCATCTGGGCTGGCATGTTTGGTGCTGATGCTGTTAAGCAACACCAACGGCACGCGGGTGCCGATCGGGATGATCGTTTCGCCTTCTACTGGTTCCGGCGGCCTTTCCGACAGGCGGGCAGGCTCCGCAGCCTTCGCCTGCGGCGGCTCGATCTGCACGACCTTTGAGTCCTGCGCGCTGAGGATCGCGCCTACGAAAGACAAAACGGCGACGGATATCAATAAGCGCATGGTGGGGACTCCTTGATGATTCTAGCCCCGCGGGGCCGGGGGCGCTCGGAACACACCTTCCCTTCTATCCTTAAACGCGCCAAAACCGGATGGGTTTCACCTTTATTCGACCGCGATCAGCACCCCGGTCTGGCTCATCGCCCCAGCGACCTCCACTTGCACCTCGTAGTCCCCCGCCGCCAGGCCCTGGGGCAGAACGATATTCACCTGCTGAAGCCCGGCAAAGAGTGGCGCCTGGCCGAAATACAACACCTGCTCCGGGGCCAATTCCTGTCCGGCAAGGAACACCCTGTGCGGCAACAACGTCGACGCTGCGAACGGCGGCAACTGGCCAGTATCCACCGGTGGTTGCGACGGGCCGAACCCCGTACCGAACAGGATCACCACCTCGCCCGCCGCCGCCGGCCAGGACCCCGCCGGGTCGCCCCGCCCAACCACCGAGAAATCCACATGGGCGACTACGGGAAACAACCCTGGCGCGGACTCCCTGACCAGTACCTCGGCTTCCGCCGCGTCCATACAAGCCTTCGCGCACCACCCGCAACTTCCACGGCCGCGGCCGCCCCACTAGTTCGTCCGGTAGCTGCGCGTTGATCTGTGTCGGCGAAACGAAATATAGCGGTGCCCTCTGGCCCCCAATCTGCACCGAAACTCCGCCCAGACTGACGCGGCAGGTGCCCGCCTTCCAACGTGTCGCTGGTCACCGCTTGCGTGCGCAACGCCAGATCCACGCCGAATATCGAGACGATCGAATTCGGGGCCACAAAATTGTCCGGAGCGGGGACAAAGCTAGCGCCGTTGACGACGCCGCCAGCATGAACGAGGGGGATCTCCTTACGCCCCTTTTCCGCGGCGAATAGCATCGCCGCTGTCGCCGCTAGGGCGACCCATCGGGTTAGCTGCAAGTTGTGCCGCTAGTGTAGCGCCGGGCTCGCCCGAATGCAGCTTGCCTGAGTCGTCTTCGCTTCCGTCGTAAACTGGACGCCTGTGTTTCGCAAGATTCTGATTGCCAACCGCGGCGAGATCGCCGTGCGCATCATCCGCACTTGCCGCGCCATGGGCATCCCGACCGTCGCCGTATATTCGGAGGCCGACCGCCCAGGGCTACACGTGCGCCTCGCCGACGAAGCCATCGCCATCGGCCCGGCCTCGGCTGCCGAAAGCTACCTCTCCATCGAGCGCGTCCTCGGCGCCGCCCGCGCGGTAGGCGCCGACGCGATTCACCCTGGCTATGGCTTTCTCAGCGAGAACCCGAAGTTTGCCAAAGCCTGCCAGGATGCGGGCGTTACCTTCATCGGCCCGCCGTCCTCGGCAATGGAACTGATGGGCTCGAAAACAGCCGCCCGCGACGTCATGCAGCAAGCCGGCGTCCCCGTGGTCCCCGGCAGCAGCAACATCGGCTCGCCTGAGGAGGCCTTGGCCGTGGCCGGCCAAATGGGCTATCCGGTCATGATCAAGGCATCCGCCGGCGGCGGCGGCAAGGGCATGCGCCTCGTCGCTTCCGCCGAAGAGTTGCCAGCCGCCTGGGAGCGGGCCGGCTCCGAGGCGCTGGCCGCCTTTGGAGACGCGACCGTTTACATCGAGAAGGCCATTCCCCGTCCTCGTCACATCGAGGTCCAAGTCCTCGCCGACGCCCACGGCAACGTCGTGCACCTAGGCGAGCGCGAATGCTCCCTCCAGCGCCGCCACCAGAAAGTCGTCGAAGAGTCCCCCTCGCCGCTGTTCGCCGAGCGTCCTGAGATCCGCGAGGCTCTGTGTAACGCGGCCATCCAAGCGGCCCGTGCCGCCGGCTACGTCAACGCCGGCACGGTCGAGTTCCTCGCCGATCAAGAGGGAACCTTCTACTTCCTCGAAATGAACACCCGTCTGCAGGTCGAGCATCCCGTCACCGAATTGGTGACAGGCATCGATCTGGTCGCCGAGCAGATCCGCGTCGCTGCCGGTCAGCCGCTGCGCTTCGCCCAGTCAGACATCCGTTTTTCCGGCGCCGCCGTCGAGTGCCGCGTCTACGCCGAAGATCCCGCCAACAACTTCTTCCCCTCGCCTGGTAAGATCACCACGCTGCGCGAGCCGGCCGGCCCCGGCATCCGCATCGACTCCGCCGCTTATCCGGGTTGGGAAGTGCCGCTGCACTACGATCCGCTCATCGCCAAACTCTGCGCTTGGGGGCCGTCGCGCGACGATGCTCTCAACCGCCTGCGCGCCGCTCTAGCCGAGTACCAGGTCACCGGCATTCAAACCACGCTCGGCTTCTTTCGCGACGTCATCGACGACCCGGCTTTCCGCGCCGGCGACCTCGATACCGGATTCATCGCCCGCTTCCTCGTCCGCAAAGGTTCCGACGCCGGCGCTCCGGCCCACGACGCCGCTGTGGCCGCCCTGTTCGCGCTCAACGAAGAATCGACGGCAGCGCCCGCCGCCCAGGCGCAGCCCAGTAAATCTGCCTGGCGCGCTGCCGCCCGAGCCAAGATGGTGCGCCCGCGATGAAACGGCAGTACCTGATCGGCGGCAGAACGCTCACCGTCGAAACCTCGCCGTTCGACGGAAGCTCCCAGCGCATCCTGCTGGTCGACGGCGTGCCCCATCACGCCGACGTCGTCTCTGTCGAACCCAACGTCTACTCCGTGATCATCAATGGCCGCAGCACCGACATTGCCATCGACGGCGACGGCCATGTTTGGGTCGGCTCGACGCGTCTAGAGGTCGAGATCCATGACCCCCGCAAATGGTCGCGCGGGCAGGGCGCGGACGCCGCGCACGGCACGATTGCGATTAAGGCAGCCATGCCCGGCAAGGTCGTTGCCGTCCTCGTCGAGGCGGGAGAAACGATTGAAACAGGAAAGGGCGTTTTGGTCGTAGAGGCCATGAAGATGCAGAATGAGTTGAAGTCGCCTAAGGCTGGAGTGGTCCAGGCGATCCGCGTGAGTGCCGGCGATTCGGTCGCAGCCGGTCAAGTTCTCGTTATCGTCGAATAGCCGCAAGGCGCCATATGCCCCTCGATCCAAATTGTCCTGAGTGCGACGGCACTGGCTGGAAGCAGACCGAAAAAGACGGCCTGACCGCCGTCATCCGTTGCGGCTGCTCCAAAGCCGCGCCCCTCGGCGATCGGCTCACCCAGGCCGGCGTCCCCGATCGATTCCGAAACTCCAGCTTCGATAACTTCGCCTGCCGTTTGCCGGGCGATCCCAACGACTACGACAAGCTCTCGGCGGCGATGCTCCCCGTCCGCCATTTCGCTTCTGAATACCCCACCGCCAGCTACCGCGGCATCTTGCTCCAAGGCCCTCCTGGAGTAGGGAAGACCCATCTCGCCGTCGCAGCCCTGCGCCGCCTGCTTGATCGCGGTTTCGAGGCCGTCTTCTTCGACTACCAAACGCTGCTGCAAAAAATCCGCGACGGCTACAACCCTTCCTCCAACGTCAGCGACGGAGCCGCCTACCAGACTGCCCTCGATGCCGAGATCCTGCTGCTCGACGATCTGGGCGCGCACCGCGTCACCGACTGGGTGCTCGATACCGTCACCGCGATCATTAACCACCGTTACAACGAGAACAAGCCGATCATCGTCACCACTAACCTCGCCCTGCGCGAACGTGGCGATGCCGTCGCCCGCAAAGACGCCGCCAGCGGCAAGTATCAAATCGACGACAGTCTCGGCGACCGCATCGGACAGCGCGCCGTCTCCCGTCTGTTTGAGATGTGCAAAGAGGTCCGCATTCAGACCCAGGACTACCGCTTGCGGCCCCAGGCTCAGGGCCGCTACTAGAAGCGCGGCTCGTCGATCACGGCCAGATCGTACAGCGCCTGATAGCCTGCCGCCGCCCGCTCGCCGCTAAACGTCTCCGCCTTGGCGTACAGATTCGCCAGCATCCTGCCGTATGACGTTGGACGCTTCGCGTAGACTGCCGCCGCCTTGCGCAGGGAATCATACAGCGCTTCCGCCATGCCCACGTACAGCGGAACGCTCACTCGCTCATCGGGTCCCGCCGAGGCGATCGCCGGCCAACTCGCCCCCAACGGAAGCTTCTCTTTGAATAGAAATCCCGTCGCCCGCGCCTTGTCTTCGTCGTGGTCGACGACCTGACCTGTTAGGCCTCCGGTCGCCCGGGCGATCACCGGCGTTCCCGCCAGATAAGCCTCCGTCGCTGCCCCAAACGGCTCATAGAACGACGGCATCACCGCGAACGTCGCGCCCGCCTGCGCTTCCATGTAGCCGTGTTCCATGCGGAACGGGTAGGTGACGATATCGCCCTTACGCCGTTCGGCCAACTCCGTTAGATCCGCCGCCCACTCCTCGGTGCCCGGCCCCACAATCGGCGTGAGGATGAACTTCGCCGCATTGCGCGGCACGCCCTCGATCGCCCGGGCGAATAGATCGAAGCCCTTCTGCCGCGGGTCGAGTCGCCCGAACATCAAGAACACGGGAACTTCCGGCGGCAGTTCGGTCAGCTTCTTGCCCGGCCCGCCATCCAAGCCTCCGCCGATCCTGGGGTCCTCGTACGCGCTGAGCACCTCCAGCATCTTCTGCCGTTTGAGAGATTTCTCCGCCAGAATCTTCTCCGGCGCGCCGCCTGCCGCCGCCTTGACAGCTGCTTCGCTGAACGCCGGCTTGGGTTCTCCGAACAGCGGATTGTTGATCCCTACGACCCCGTGTTTGGCGTAGACAGTCTGCAAGTGACCAGTGAAGTGCCTTCTCTGCAACGGATCGCCGGTCAGTTCCAAAGCGAAGCCCGGACTCACCGTCGACAGCGGTACGTCTGTCAACGGGATCATGCGCTCGTAGAACGTATCCCTGCCGAACGGCCATTGCTGCGGCCCCAGCCGCCGCGTGATCCACGACAAGCTATCGTCCGGCAGCCCCTGATCGTAGGGGTTGTGCGACGTCAATACTGTCGCCGCCGATTGCAGCACCCCGTTCAGCAAAGCCTGTTTCACCGACAAGGCCGAAGCCGCCAACTGCCAATCCTGCGCATGCACCACCACGTTGCTGCTGAGCCCCAAGTGCGCCAAGGCGACCGGAATGCTGTTGGACAAGAACAGCGCATCCCGCACCAAGTACTGCGTGTTCTCGTACGCGTAGGGGTCCTTGCGCGTCGGCCCTCCCCGCGAATCGAAGATGCCCCAAGACTGCACGTACACCCAGCGATTTCCTTGACCGTCGAAAGTCTCAAAAAGCTCGGCCTTGGTTGTACCGCTGGTGAACGGTACCTGGATGTCGCCCAGGTGGTTGACTTGGTCGTACCCCGGCGTCGTTTCCAGGTTGCGATGGAACGGCGTGATGATGACCGTCTCATCCCCTGCCGCGCGCAGCGCCGGAGGCAGGTGCGTGGCCACCGCAAAAACGCCGCCCGCGCGCGCGAACGGATTCTCAAACACGCAGTAGGCGACGACCCGCTTGCCTGTTCCAGCCGCTCTTCTGGCCAGATCGAGCCGCTTGCATTCCTCCGGCTCAAAAAGCGCGGCCAAGCCCACCGTATTCGGCTGCCAGGCCCGCAGCAATTGCAACGTTGGATCCATCGCGAAGGTAGAGCGTACCAGTCTAAGCGACTTCGCGGCATCCGGCATTGACCTGACCCCGCCCCAAGCGGAACTATGGAAGGTTGCCGATCCGTTGGCTTACCACTCTCAAAGCGACCGCCGCAATCACTTGGCGCAGCCTGGTCGCCAACGTAGGCATCACCCTGCTTGGCATCATCTTGAGCCTGGCATTCGGTTTCAAGATCGGCGTACTTCCCGATGGCTACGCCAGTCTTACTTTTCGCTGGAGCCGCCCCTTCGGCTCCTATGTGGCGCTGGCCCAAATTGCGGCGACTGTCTGGGCGGTCAAGAGGTCAGTCGAATTGACGCTGTTGCGGCCGCCTCTAAAGCTGAATCTTTCCCAAGCCGTCTCCGCCACCTGGAGCTTTGCCTGGAGGCATTTCGTCGCCGTGTTCGGCGTCGCGGTACTCTTCTACCCCTCGATGCGCCGACTAGGCGAGCGCCCGCTACGCACGCTCGACATCGCCGCCCTCGTCTTTGTGGCCGCCTGGACCTTCGGCCCCAGCTTCCTCTGGGCCGTGCGCGGCATGCTGCGCTCCCAAGCTAGGCATCTAGGCGTCTCGTGATCGGTCGTCGTGGTTGGACGGCCGGCTCTCAGAGGTCACGCAGAGCTGAGAGCTGGCGTATCACGGAGAATCGGCACAAAGAGTTCTTGCCTAGACGCGGACTTATAGGGATCTACTCGGCGAGGCCTTTGGGAGACTGGGATTCCGGCGGCTTCTACCGCTCCCGGTCGCGGAACTCTTCCGCCCAGTTCTCGACGACGCGGATCTTGGGCGGCTCGGGCTCGTTTTGCTCGGAGGCGCCGGGCTGGATCTCGTCAAGCGATGCGATGGTGACGAACCGCTGGCCGTCGGCGGAAACGTCGTGGTAGGGCTCGGACAAGTTGCCGAGGCTAAGGTCGGGCGAATCGAACACGCGCTGCGGCAGCCCCAAGGTGAAGCCCGAGTCGGTCGAGACCGACACGACCATTAGGGTCGAGCCGTTGACGAAGAACGACTCTTTGCCGTCGCTGCGCCAGCGCGGCCGGATTCCTCCCTCGACCGACGCTTGCCGCTTGCCGGCCCCTTCCGGGAACGGGCGCACATGGATCTCGGCGCGCCCCGATTCGCTGGAAACATAGGCCACGAAGCGACCGTCCTGGGACAGTTTGGGGCTGACTTGGCTGCCCGGCTCGCTGAGAAACGTTATCGGCTCGCCGACGCCGCCATCCGGCGACAGTTCCACGTAGAAGATGTCCTGCGACGCCCCGGGGCTGTCTTGGTAGACCAGGTAGCAGCCGTCGCGGGATAAATCGGGAGCCTTGCCGCTCTGCGTGAGGACTTTTGGGTCGCCTGTTCCGTCGGCTGCCTTGCGCTCGATTCCAGCCCCGCCAACGCTATAGAAGATTTCCTGTCCAGAGGGCGACCAGACCGCGAGCGGACTCAGGAAGAGTTCTTCTATACCTTCAACGCCCTGCACAACATCCGCGCCGCCTCCTCGTAGGGAGTCGATCAAACCCGCGTAGCTCCCTTCGAGCTTCTGGTTATCTTCGACCTCCGGAAGGTACATCCTCTCCATCACATCCTCCTCCGACTCTCAAAACAGAACTTTCAATCCGAACTGGATCAGCCGCGAAGAACCGGACTCGAGAATCCGCCCGAAGCTTGGTGAGGCCAGATCGTTGACGGGCAACGAGAAGTTGGCGCGGTTGGCCAAGTTGAAGACCTCGGCGCGAAATTGGATCCTCGTCCCCTCGTTGACGGCGAAGTCCTTTAACAAGGCGGCATCGAAGTTGGCGTGGTTGGGGCCGCGGACGATGTTACGGCCGGCATTTCCAAACTGGCCAGCGTCTGCGATGGGGCTGAGCCGACGGAAGGCAGACGGCGAAACCCACTGCTCGACCGTGTGCGGGCCCTCATTCGGGTCAGAGACGACGTCTGGCCGACTCGAGAAGAATCCGCTGACCTCGGGAGCGCTACCCTGCAGCGATGCGTTTGCTGTGTCGTAGACGGTGAACGGTGTTGCGCTGTTGTAGGCGAGGATTCCGTTGATTTGCCAATCGGCTAGCAGAGCCTTCACAACGCCTCGAGAATTCGAAAAGCCGGGGATGCGGTAGAGAAAACTGGCTGTCAAGCGGTGCCGTGCGTCGAACAGGGAGGGACCGTGTTCGGCATTCCAGTTGAACGGATTCTGGGGTAAGTCGTTCTCACCTGCAATCAACTGCGGCGTGGAGCCCGAAAGGTTGAGGCTGGAGGCATAGTCGAGAGTCTTTGAAAGCCAGTACGAAACCTGGAATCCAGCGCCGGTGCTGAAGCGCCGCGAGAAGCTGAGCTGACCGGCGTGATAGGTCGAGTTCGAAGCGTTGACCAGCAAGCCAGCAGATGCGAAATCACAAGGCCCGCCCTCGACGCAGCCGGCATGAAGCCTCCTGCGGTCAGCATTTTGACTGGTCGCTCCGGGTTGGTAGACGGCGGGATTGGCTTCGACGAAACGCAATACCCGCGTACCTTTCGTGCCGACGTACTGCGCCTCAAGCAGGTAGTTGCGGCCGAACGAGCGCTGGATCGATAGATTCCAGTTCTGCACGTAGGTCGGCTTCATCTTGTGGTCGATCGTAAGTACCGTCGTTGGCTGCGGATAGTTCAAGCCATCGAACGGCGGCTGCGATCCGAACGGATTGGCGTAGTTCAGAAAAGGTCCTGGGATCTGGTAAGCCTGCGTCCAAGGCAAAGAGCTGACCGGCGCTTGTAGGACAGCGTTGACGCCATTCGTGAAGCCGTCCCAGAAGATGCCGTAGCCGGTGCGAACCGATAGGTTCTCGCTGGGCGCCCAAGCGATGGCGACGCGCGGGCTCCAGGCATGAGGAAATGTGGGTGCAAGGCGCTTGGTCACGACGTTGTCGCCCGGAAACAGCAGCCCAGTCGGAGCGTCTGGGCGGACGGTGGACTGCTCGCCGGGAGCCCAAGCGTTGAGGCGGTCGCTCGCTTCGTCAAAGGGAGCTATCGATTCCCAACGCACGCCGAGGTTCAGCGTGAGCTTGGGACGAATGCGCCATTCGTCTTGCAAGAAAGCTGCGGCGCCCCAGTTGCGCATGGACCGGGCCAGGTCGCCGCCGGCTTGGAAAAAGACCACGGGATTACCTGTGAGAAAGTTCGCGTAGGGATCGCTGGCTGGGAAGGGCGCGAACACGAAAAAGCCGTTGGAGGCGATGCCGTAGTTTGCGTCGATCACGGTGCGGCGGTACTCCCCGCCGAACTTGAGGCTGTGGTTGCCGACAAACCAAGCGAGCGAATCGTAAACTTCGAAGCTCTGCTGGAGCGTGTCGCGCGGGCCGGTGATCGGATCGCCTACAGGAGCGTAGCCGTTGATGTTGAAGAACGGCGGGCCTTCAGCCAAGTCGAGCGTCGATTCATAGGCAAAGCCAAGATCTCTCGGCGGCGTTTGGTTGAACCGTTTGTCAAACAGAAAGTCGTTGCGAAAGTATGCTCCTCGGAATGAGTTGAATGCGTAAGGAGAAATCCGATGTGTTTCGGACACGGCCAGCAGAGTCGTCGTGATTTCGTCTCCCACTGGGAAGCCTGGCACGCCGGCGCCCTTGATCGAGAGCGGGTTGAGGTCGTTCGCGTCCGAGATAGCGAAACGCAACGACAGAGTATCCTGGTCGCTCGCGCTCCAATCGATCTTCGCTCCGCCCTGGTCGTAGTCGTTCTCGCCGACTTGCGTGGATGAGAACAGCGACGGACCGAGATTGCCGAGCGGGTAGTACTCTTGCACGTTGAGCGAGATCGGACTGATCAAAGCTTCCGGGACTTGATTGTTCGGGAAAGGCTCGCCGTTGAGGAAGTTGATCAGAGGGCGCGGCCGTCCGGTCTGGGGATCGATGACCCTCGAGAAATCGCCCTGGCGCTGCTCGGCAGTCGGAACGACGGCGGCGCGTGTGACGCCTTGGCGATTGCGGAAGCCTTCGTAGTAAGCAAAGAAGAACAGCTTGTTGCTCTGAATGGGGCCGCCGAATGTCGCGCCGAATTGATTCTGCTTGAGCGGCTCCACATCGGCGGAGAAGAAATTGCGCGCGTCGACCTTGTCGTTGCGCAGGAACTCGTATAGCGCTCCGTGGAACTCGTTGCCGCCAGAGCGAGTGACAACGCTTGTCGTCGAGCCGCTCGTGCCGCCGTATTCCGGCGGCGCGGCATGAGTCAAGATGCGAAACTCGGCGATGGCGTCGACCGGGACGCGCAAGGCGAAGCCTCCGTCCACGCGATTGACGTTACGTGCGCCATCGACGAGGTAGTTGTTCGACTCGGGACGCTGTCCATTGACGGCGTAGGCTTGTCCGGCACGTAGCGGACCGCCAGACTTCTGAACTCCGGAAGTCGGCGGCGCGACTCCCGTCTGCAGCAGGCCCAGTTGCGAAAAGTTACGGCCGTTGAGAGGTAACTCGATCATCTCGCGGCCGGTGATTACGCGCCCCAAACTCGCGTCGGCCGTGCGCACGAGCGGCTCGGCCGCCTCGACAATCACAGTCTCGTCAGATCCGGCAACTTCTAGGCCCATTTCCAAACGCGCCGTCTCGCCGACTTGGATTGCGATCGGCCGTTGCACGATGACGGCAAAGCCGGGCGCCTCGGCTCGGACTTCGTAGGAGCCGACTGGAAGCAGGGGGAAGCGGAACGATCCGGCTTGGTTCGTGTCCTGCTCAAGCGTCAACGAAGTGCTGAGGTTGACGGCCCTTATGCGGGCATTGGGTATGACCCCGCCCGTTTGGTCGACGACACGCCCTTCGATGGCCCCCGTGGGGTCCTGTGAAAGGCCGGCCAAGTTGCAGACTAAGAGAAGGGTTAGGAGGTTTCGAATCACTCTGCGAACGCGCCTTTGGCCGGCCTTTTGGAGGGGTGCATATCAGCTACGACCCCAGCCGTTGCTTTGAAGGCAGAGTATCTGAGACGAACAGGCGAAACAATAACTTATGACAACTAGTCTGATGCCATTAGTTTCGATAAGTTGTTGATTATAAGCTTGTTCCTCTATCGGGCGAACGGCAGCGACTGGACGATCCCCTTCCCTTCGATGACGCGGTAGCGACGCCCGCTCTCCAATCGCGTGAAGTCTTCCTGGCGCCCGCTGGGCCATCGAATCATGGCTCGTAGGTTTCCGCGGCCGGCGCCGAGGCCAAACGTCAAGGGGAGTTCCGACTGCGACAAGTAGCTAGATCCGCTGTGAACGCGCTGACGCTGCATCACGCTTCCGGCCTCGACTGAGACCTCGGTGCCGATAGCGTCACGATTGGATTTGACGCCCTCCAACTCGAAGCGAATCGACTGCCGCGCGCCTTGCTGATCATTGCGATACAGACGCGCCGGCCCATTGTTCTCGGTAATCAATATGTCGACGTCGCCGTCAAGATCGAAATCCGCCGCCGCGACTCCCCGGCCAACGACGGCCCGATCGAGATCGCCGGCGTTTGAGGCGACGTCTGCGAAACCGCGGCCGGCGAGGTTCCGCAACAGGTGTGGCCGCTGCGCGTAGGCCGCGCTTGTTGCCTGCGCCGTGACATCGTCAATGTGACCGTTAACGACAAGCAAATCAAGCCAGCCGTCGAGGTCGAAGTCGGCGAATAGGCAGCCGAACCCCAGGCTGCCGCGCGTGATGCGGCCGAGCTCGCCTCCCACCGCGATGTCGGCGTACTGTCCCTTCCCGGTCGCCCGGAACAACGCCAGCATCTCGTTGTTGAAGTTCGTCACGGCGATGCTTTCCGACCCCGAACGGTCGAAATCCGCAACGGCAACGCCCATGCCCGCGCGCGCCTTGCCGTCCGCGCTGAACGCCACCCCAGCCTCCAACGCGGACTCCTGAAATGTGCCGTCCCCGCGATTGCGATACAGCTTGTTGGGTTGCGTGTCGTTGGCGACAAACAGGTCCATCCGGCCGTCGCCGTTGATGTCGAGGATCGCGGCGCCAAGCGACTTGGAGGTCGTATCGAACAGTCCTGCCTTAGCCGTGACGTCCTCGAAAGTGCCGTCGCCGCGATTGCGGTAGAGCCAGCACGTCTCGCCGCGGTAGGCCTCCGGCGTGCAGTAACTCTTCGTCTCGCCGTCGACGCTGCAGCGCACATCGATCTCCGGCGACCAACGAACGTAGTTGCACACGAACAAATCGAGCAGGCCATTGCCGTCGGAGTCGAACCACAGCGCGGAAGTACTGAACGAAGAGCGATTCCCTAGACCGCTCGCCTGCGTGACGTCTTCGAAGCGCCCGTCGCCGCGGTTGCGGAACAAGCGATTCTGTCCCAGGCAGGTGATCAGAATGTCCGGGAAACCGTCGTTGTTATAGTCGCCCACGGCAACGCCCATGCCGTACATCTCGTAGTCCAGACCGGCGCGTCGCGTGACGTCGCTGAAGGTGCCGTCCCGGTTGTTTCTGTAGAGCTTCAGGGCGGATCGCGAACGCCTATGCCCGGGCCAATCCATGCCGTTGACGATCAGGATGTCCATCCAGCCGTCGCGATCGTAGTCGAGAAAGGCGCAGCCCGGACCCATTGTCTCGGGCAGATATTTTTCACCGTAAGCGCCCGAGTTGTGAGTGAAGCGGATGCCCGCCGAACTCGTCACGTCGCGGAACTGAAACCCTGGCGATTCCCCCGCTGCCGCCAGCAAGGCAGGATACGCGAGCAGCAGTTCCCTTCGCGACAACCGCATCATTGGTCAGCCAAGGTCGCCAGGCCGTGCTTCACGCCGAACAGCACGATCTCCGCGGTCGAATGCAGGTCGAGCGTCTTCATCAGATTCATGCGGTGAACGTTCACCGTGTTGACGCTGATGCCGAGCATGGAGGCAACTTCCTTGTTGGAGCGCGCCTGTACGATCAACTCGAGAACTTGCCGCTCGCGGTTCGTGAGGCGGGCCAGCGGCGACTCGTCGTCCTCGGCTTTGGCCGTTCCGGCCTTCTCGACGGCCGGGCTGAAGTATCGTCCGCCTGCTGCGACGCGGCGTACGCCCTCTGCGAGGTCCACATCCACGGCGTTCTTGAGCATGTAGCCGTGCGCGCCCGCGCGGATGGAGCTGCGCACGTAGTCGGCTTCGTCGTACATGCTCAGAACCAGGATCCGCGTCGTTGGCGAGCGGCGCAGGATTTCGCTGATCGCCTGCAGTCCGCTCAACTCTGACATGGCCATATCGAGCACGATGACGTCGGGATGGAACTCCGCCGATAACTCGATGGCTTGCAGTCCGCTGTCCGCCTCGCCGACGACCGTGATGTCGGGTTCGTCGTCCAGCAAGCGCCGGAAACCAAGACGAACGAGGCGGTGATCGTCAGCCAGCACGACAGTCAGATTCTTCACACGCTCGTTCATCCTTCCCTCTTCTCGGACATCATAGGCGCTTCCAGGCGCACGACGGTGCCTCCGCCTGGCGCTGGTGCGATCGTCAAACGGCCGCCGATGACCGCCGCTCGCTCACGCATCGCCACCAACCCCAAACCGCGCGGCGTGGAGCTCGATTCCTGGATTCCCCTGCCGTTGTCGGCTATCTCCAACTCCAAGCCGCCTTGGCCCGTAGCGAGCCGAACCCGAATGACTTCTCCGCCCGAGTGGCGCAGGGCGTTGCTGAGCGCTTCCTGCAACACGCGATAAATGTGGATGGCGCGTTCGGACTCAATCACTGGCAGCGGCTCAACAGGCTTCTCGTAGCGAATTTCGGCCCCGGTTTGATCGCGAAGCTGGCCCACATGCCATTCGACAGCGCCCTCCAGGCCGAAATCATTGAGCACGCTCGGATGCAGCCGTTGCGACAGCCGGCGCACGCCGTCGAATGCGTGTTGCGTTACACCCTTCGCCTCGCGCAGTCCTTCCTGCAGCTCGTTCGGCGAAGCGTCGGCCTTGCGTTCGAGACGCGTCAACATTGCGCCCGCTGCCGTGAGCGTTTGTCCGAACTCATCATGCAGTTCGCGGGCGAGAGATTCGAACAAGTCTTCTTGCAAGGTAATCAGCCGGGCAGCCAACTCTTGCCGCACTTCCGACAAGCGCGCCAAGTCGCGGAAGATGCGACGGATGCGGAATACCATGTAGGCGCCGGTCAGCAGCATGGCCGCGAAGACAGCGGTCATGAAGAAGTACGTGTTGCGTTCGACGTTGTCGTAGATGCTCTGGATCTGTTCTGCGGCGGCTTGTTCGGCCTCATTGTTAGCTACCAGCAAGCGGGCAACGGTATTAGCGATAGACGCTTGCCGCGGCTGAAGAACTTCCCGGATCAGCCTTCGCGCCTCCGCATCGCCGCCTTCCTCGGCGGTATGGAACATACGGTCTGTCGCTTCCCAAAAGTCCGACACCGAATCACGAAGAAAGGTTTGCTGTTGCACGGTGCGGACAGTGGGCGCCAGCTGCTGTTCGGTCTCCAGCGCATCATCGAGATCCGTGCGGATGCGCCCTATCTCCGAGGTATAGGCAGTGATCGGATAAGGCGAGGCGCCTTCGGCCATGTCGCGCATCGAGAGAGCGACGTTCTGCAGGTTGTTTTGAATACGCAACAATTGCAAGGAGTCCCGCCGATTGCGATCCACGGCTTCGAGTTGCAACTCGCGCAAACCGGAGATCTGCCGCAGAGCGTAGAGCGAGAACGCACCGACAACCGCCAAGATGACCGCCAGCCCCGCCAAAAGGCGCGATGTCGGATTCACGGACTGAAGCGGATTGGCCACGTTCTACCGTCATCCTAGGAGGCTCGGGCCGCTTTCGGCGAGCGGACGATCTCCAGGGCCATCGCGACCGGTCCCACAAGGGCCAAGGCGTAGAACGGGGCGTAGATGCTCTCGCCTAAACGCAGTACCATCTCCAGCGCCGCAATCAGGAATGCCACCAGACATTGACCGGACTTACCCCGTACGGTCGTCTTTGGGTCCGTGATCATAAAAAAGATAAACAACTGATACATCGGGCCGGTGATCGGCGCCGCCTCAGCGGCGAAAGGATCTCCGGTGATTTGCGCGCGCCACCAGGCGAAGGCGAGGAAGGAGAGGACGTACGTCAACGTGATGTGTCCCCTGTCGACGCGGTAGACAATGATCGAGCCGAGCAGCCAGACGATCAGCACCGGCCAGAGATTGTTGCCCCATTGGACGCTGAGCGCAGCGACGTAGTCCGGCGCCAACAAAAGCATCATGCAGATCGAGAAGTTCGTGGGGTTCCAAAGATGCCGCCCGCGCCAGCGAATAGCGTACTTCGAGGTAATCGCCGTTGCGGCGCATATGGCGTAAGGCCAGAATTCAGGCGAGCGCAGCAAGATGCCGACGCTGATCCCCGAGATGTAGGCGCTGGCGAGATGGGGAATCTTGCCGTACGCTGCCCGGCCCAATACGACTTCGAACAGGATCGCCGTCGCGATGGCCATGGCGGTGCGCGAGAAGCTCTCCAGCAGCCCAAACGACGCCTGGCCGACGATGAGAATGGTCGTAATCAGCAGCGGCGCCAGGTAGCGGTTCTGCGGGCTGAAGAATCGCCCCAGGGCCGAGGGCTGCCGCGCCACGCCGGCCGTCGGCGCAGCTCGCTGCGCGGCGGGTTGCGTCATTGGGGCTCCTGAATGTGGTGAATCTTGCCCAATTCCGGCGACTCGATCGTCTGAGTCTTGCCGGACGGCCAGCGAATTTCCACGCGTTCGACGGCGCCCGCTTGCCCTACGCCGAAGTGCACGCGCCGTTGGTTTTGCGAACTGAAGCCACTGCCGCCCGACACCTCTTGGACCTGACTGTGCCCGCCCCATTCGAGGCGGACCCGAGCGCCGATGGCGCTACGGTTACTGCCCTTGCCGCCTTCGAGCTCAAACTCGATCCAGTGATCGCTGGGGTCGACCGTGTTGCGGTAGAGCAACAGGGGGCCGCGCTGATTGGCGACGACAACGTCGAGAGCGCCCCGGTTCGAGAAATCAGCCAACGCGACCGCCCGGCCGTCGAACGAGTCGTCGACACCGACCGTGCGTCCGACTTCGGCGAAGTCACCCGCGCCGTTGTTCAGCCAAAGGCGCTTGTCTTGATGTCCCGCCAGCGTTCGTCCTTCAATGGAGGGCCAGTTGGCCGCGTCGGAGATAATCGCCGCATTACCCCCGGTAATCTTTGAGTAGTCGTACCAGTAGCTGCGTTTGGGGTCCAACGAGACGAAGCCGTTGGTCACATAGAGGTCGAGGAAACCGTCGTTGTTTAGGTCGCCGAACTGCGCGCCGAAACTCCAGCCGCCCATCTCGACGCCCATGGCGTTGGCGACATTGCTGTAGCGCGGTTGTTTCACCATGGCATTGCTGCCGGGCGAATCCGGCGGAAGCCACAGATTGTTGCCCTGCATCAGCACGCCTTGTTCGGAGATATTCGAGACGTAGATCGAGAATCTACCGTCGTTGAGGACGTCACCGACCGAGGCATTCATGCCGCTCTTGGGCGCGTAGCCGACGCCCGAATCCCGGCCGGCTTCGCGAAACCCTTTGCCGGCCTCGTTGAGAAAAAGTTCCGAAACGCCGTAGTCGTTGGCAATGAACAAGTCGGGATAACCCGTCCCGCGCAAATCGGCCGCAACTGCTGCGAGCGCCCAGCGTCGGGAGTCGATGCCCATCTTGTCGGAGACCTCTTCGAAGCGCCCCCCGCCGAGATTGTGAAATAGGTACTTGCGTCCGCCGTTGGTCGCGTACTCGAAGCTGTCGGGCATGATGCGCGAACTCTCGAGATGCCACAGATCGAGGTTCTCGCGGAAGTACCCACCCAAGAACAGGTCAACCAGCCCGTCGCGGTCATAGTCGAACCAAACGGCGGCGTTGGCGTTGACCCAGGGCGGTAAACTAGCTCCTTCGACGGGCGAGAAGCGCTCGCCGCCGTCGTTGTGGAAGAGTTCCGGGCGGCCCCATTTGTAGAGAAAAACGTCCTCGTAGCCGTCGTTGTCGTAGTCGGCCCACACGCTGCCCATCGAGACGCCTGTACCCGCGCCGTTGACGTCCGCCAGTCCCACTCGCCCGGCGACGTCTTCGAACGTGCCGTCGCCGCGGTTGCGGTAAAGAGCATTAAGACTGCCCTCGCCGCTGTTTGTCGCGTAGATGTCCTGCCAGCCGTCCCGGTCGAAGTCGACGATCGATACCGCCGCGCCCATCGACGCGATGACCGGCATCACATGGTCGAGCTT
This sequence comes from uncultured Acidobacteriota bacterium, assembly GCA_963805925.1. Classification (GTDB taxonomy): domain Bacteria; phylum Acidobacteriota; class Terriglobia; order Bryobacterales; family UBA6623; genus CAMPKL01. Next base: position 1,129,877 of record CAWDWB010000003.1, on the reverse strand, counting down.
GGAATCAAGCGTCGGCGCAGCGTGCGTGAAGTCGATCCCGGCGGCATGAGCGGATTCGGTGAGGAGAAAGCCGTATTGTTCGAGCGCATGTTCCGCCTCGCCGCCGCCAGCTGCAGCCGGATCGAATCGCTTCACGACCAACGGCGTGGCGATGAGTCCTGCAAGCAGCAGGACCAGCCCCAAACGCATTGCGGTGCGTTCCATGCTAGGCCTACCCTTCTCCTTCTTTCGGTGGCGCATAACCCTTGCTGATCGCGACGTATCCGTTCTCGGCGAGCATCGCTCCGCGAGAGCGGTAGAAGTCCGGGTCGTCGGGAGTGAACGTGGCCAAGCCATCCACGTAGCGGTTGAACATGCAGAAGGCGGCCGCGATCAACACGGTGTCGTGGATCTCGATGTCGCTGGCGCCTGCCGAACGCGCCTTCTCGACGTCTTCATCCGTCACATTCTTGCCGCCCTGCTGCACTTTCGCGGCAACGCCGAGCAATGCCTTCATCTTCTCGCTCAGCGGCGCAGCGTCGAGATCGCAGGTCGCCTGCTCCACCAGTTCTTCGCCGCCGGACAGCTGTTGCGCTGCAGCCGCGCCGTGGATCGACGCGCAGTAGCGGCATGCATTGCGCGTCGACGTGAACGCCGCGATCAACTCCCGCTCGCCTCTCGTCAAAGTCGAGGGACCGCGCAACAGCACCTCCGCCAACTCATTGAGCGGCTTTGACGTCTCGGGACGGTACGTCAGCAGCGCGCGAATTCCCGGGAAATCAGGCAGCAGTATGTGGGGCATGATCTAAAGTCTCCTTACTCGACTCGCCGCAAGGCGTAGCGAGCTCGTATCGCGGCAGGCGCAGCATCAACGCCGACGCGCCGGCCATCGTGACGGCCAATATGGTGATCGTCAGCCGGTAGTCGCCGAAGCGGTCGAAACCCAATCCCATCAGCCCAGGCCCCAAAGCTCCCGCCACAGCGTAGGCGGAAAACGCATAGCCGTAGAGTTCAGTGAACGAGCGCAGCCCGAAGTAGCGGCTCACTAGGTAGGGTTTGATGTCCGCCTCCGCGCCCATCGAGGCGCCGATCAGCGCCGCTGCTCCCAGCGCGGTCGCGTGCGTCGTCGGTGCCAACAGCAGCACGACGCCCGCGGTGGCCAGTGCGAAGCACACTGCCGCCACGTATGGCGCGAAGTAACGATCCAGCATCCAACCCGTCGCCAGCCGCGCTCCCATCGTGAATCCCCCCAACACCGAGGCTGCCGCAGCCGCTTCGGCCGTCGAGAGGCCGCGGTCGGTCAGCAGCGGCGCCAAGTGTGCGACGCAACCGTTCATCGCCGCCGATTGCATAAAGAAGGAAGCCAAGATAGTCCAGAAGACGCCCGAACCCAGGGCCTGCCGCACGGTTACGCCGCTCGCTTCCGTATGTCGTCCCGCCGCCGACTGGAACGCGGCGCCGCGCCGCAGCAACAGAGCGGGCAAGGGAACCGCCGCCGCAAAGACCAAACAGCCCAACGCCAGATAGGCGTTCCGCCAACCGTAGTCCTCGATTAGATGCTGCGCCAGAGGCGGCATCACGACGATCCCCAGCCCGACGCCGGTCATCATCAATGACAGTGCGATGCCCCGCCTGTGCTCAAACCATTCGGTGATCGTCCGTGAATACGGCAACTGAGTTGCGCCGTTGCCGACCAGACCGATCGCGAAGTAGGTCGCGTAGAGTTGCCCGATCGAGACCGTCAGCGACGACAAAGATGCGAAACAAACAGCATAGATGGAAGCGCAAGTCACAACTACCGAACGCGCCCCGAATCGGTCCGTCAGACGTCCGATCATGGGCGACACGAAGGCTACCGTTAGTGCCGCGATCGTAAAGGCGAGGGAAATCTCCCCGCGAGACCATCCGAATTCATTGCTGAGCGGGAGCAGGAAAACGCCGAACGTGAAGACAATCAGCGGACCAAAGCTGACCGAAACCGCCAAGAACGATACGGCTACGACAACCCAGCCATACGAACGAAAGGGCAAGGCCGCAGTATAGGAATCGGGCGCGAACTAAACAATAATCTGAATGCACTAGCAGATTGCCGGTAGTCGTTCCTGGTACGCTCCCACGAACGGCCACTGACGTCGTTGCGGGACCGCACGGTCCCGTAGCGCTGCATTTGGGTCTATCAATAGCCTGGCGTGACCAAATTGTATCGGTTCGTCGCCCGCAGGTTGATGGTTCTACGGCACGGCCCATAGAACCTGCACAAGGGGCTTTCCATCACTAATGGGATGGTCCGCCGCCTTCACGCCCTAGCGACAGGGGCGAGGAAGATGGAGGCAAGGAGACGGTCCCAAGAAGATACACACGATTCGCCCCACCTAGGGGCTGTCTGATTCTGGACTCGGAAGATTTTCGCTTCCCGCCAGGTCTGCAGACGAACCAGGAGATGGCACAACGGTCGAACCCGGCGCTCTCGAAACCCGATACAGGAAGAAGTCTCTCAAGACTGCGTAACTAAATGGGACCCGAGCGCAGCGCATTCCATCTTGGCCAGGAGTCCTCTGGCTCCACTCGAAGGCCGTATACATTGGCGCAGACCAGACCGCCTCTTCTTTTTCGCTTGCAATCAGGCGGCGGACCAGACATTCCTGCATTGGAATTTGTAGGAAATGATCCGATCTGGGGTCTCCAAGGAGTCGAAGCGGCCCGTCGGAGCCTCTCGTGATCACCCATCGAGCGACGGTACACTAGTCGTTTCGATCCCATGAGTCAGCCCAAGTTCGAACAAGCCCAGGCCATCGTCGATTTCGCCGCCAGGGAGCGCGAGATCGCCGCATTCTGGAAGAGTCGCGGCATTTTCCAGAAGAGCCTCGAAATCCGCAGGGGCCAACCTCAGTTCACCTTCTACGAAGGGCCCCCGACCGCTAACGGCTTGCCGCACAACGGACATGTCCTCACGCGCGTCTTCAAAGACGTCTTTCTGCGCTACCAGACCATGTGCGGTCGCTACGTGCCGCGCAAGGCCGGTTGGGATACGCACGGTCTGCCCGTCGAAGTCGAAGTCGAGAAAGAACTCGGCATCCACGGCAAAGAGGCCATCGAAGAGTACGGCGTTGAACCCTTCATCGTCCGCTGCATCGAGTCCGTCTTCCGCTACACCGAAGAGTGGGAACGCATGACCGAGAAGATCGGCTTTTGGGCCGATCTCAAGGACGCCTACGTTACCTATCACCGCTCCTACGTCGAGAGTGTCTGGTGGGCCTTGTCCGAACTCGTCAAGAAAGACCTGCTCTACCAAGGACACAAGATCGTTTGGTGGTGGCCCCAAGGGGGCACGGCTCTCTCCGCCGGCGAAGTTGGCCAAGGCTACAAAGAAGTCGAAGACCCTTCCGTCTACGTCACACTTCCGCTGGTCGAGGACCCCAACGTCGCCCTGCTCATCTGGACGACCACGCCCTGGACGCTGCCCTCCAACCAATACGTCGCCGTCAAGCCCGACTTCGACTACGTCCAGGTCAAGGACGAAGACCGCAGCCTGATCATCGCCGCGGCCCTGCGCGAAACCATCGAGCAAAAGATCGGCCGCGAACTGCCGGTGGAGAAAGAATTCAAGGGTTCTGAGTTGTTGGGCAAGACCTACGTTCCGCCCTTCGACTACTTCTACGCCGAGTACAACGACCTTGAAATCACCAACGCCGCTGGCGTCAAAGAGAAAGCTCTGTGGAAGGTGCTCGCCGCAGATTTCGTTGAACTTGACTCCGGCACCGGCCTCGTCCACGAAGCGCCCGCCTTTGGCGAGGTCGATTTTGAGCTGCACCGCAACACGGTCGACTCTTACAAAGCGGGCGGGGAATCCGTCCCGCTGCTGTGCCCGATCAAGCCCGACGGCAAGTTCACCGACGCCGTCCCCGAGGTCGCCGGCGAGTTCGTCAAAGACGCCGACAAGCTGCTGATCCGCCTGCTCAAAGACAAAGGCATCTTGCTCCATCGCGAGCAATACAAGCACGAGTATCCCTTCTGTTGGCGTGCCGACGAAGATCCGCTCATCCAGTACGCCCGTCCGGCCTGGTTCATCAAGACCACCGCTCGAAATAAAGAAGTCCTCGAAAACAACGCCGCCATCCGCTGGCTCCCCGAACATATCGGACAAGGCCGTTTCGGCGACTTCCTGCGCAACAACGTCGACTGGGCGCTCTCTCGCGAGCGCTACTGGGGCACGCCCCTCAACATCTGGATCAATGACGAGACCGGCAAGATGCAGTCGCCCTCGTCCGCCGCCGAGATTCTGGCCAAGAATCCCGACGCCTTCGACTATTGGCAAAAGGCCAAGGCCGAGAACCCCGCGCTCTCCGACCACCTGATGGTCCACAAGCCCTGGATCGATGCCGTCACCTGGCAAGAGCCCGGCGAGCCCGGCGTCTACCGCCGGGTGCCTGAAGTCATCGACTGCTGGTTCGACTCCGGCTGCATGCCCTTCGCCCAGTGGGGTTTTCCGCACCAAGGCGCCGAGAAGTTCAACGAGTCCTTTCCGGCCGACTACATCACCGAGGCTATCGACCAGACTCGCGGCTGGTTCTACTCTCAGGTGATGATCGCCACGCTGCTCTTCGACAAGGAGTGCCAGCAACGCCTCGGGCTCGACCCGATTCGCGATTACCCGCTGCCCTTCAAGACCTGCATCGTCCTGGGACACGTCAACGACCCTTCCGGCAAGAAGGAGTCGAAGTCCAAGGGCAACTACACGCCGCCCGACGCCATCCTCGACCGCGTCGCTCAAGACTTCGCCGTCGTCACCGCCGAAGACTGCGCCGTCACCGTCGAGCCCGGCCAAGCCTTGATCGCCCGCGAAGACCTCGAAGCCCTCGATCTGCAGCCCGGCCAAACCATGAAGGCCTACTGCCCCGGCCAAGACGATTGCTTCGTCGAACTCGTCATGCAGCCAGGCAAGGGCATGCCCCGCCGCGTCGTTGTGCTGTCCGATACTGACCGCCAAGTTCTCGGCGCCAAGATCAACGCCAAAGGCAAGTCCATCACGCCCATCGAGGTGCCCTGGCTGCCCGATGCCGAGCGCGTCACCATCGAAAGCCCCGTCTCCGCTGCGCCGGGCGCCGACGCCTTCCGCTGGTTCTTCCTGGCCAGCTCGGCTCCCTGGAATACGCGCCGTCACTCGCTGGCCAACGTACGGACGATCCAGAAAGACTTTCCGCTCAAGCTGCGCAACGTCTACTCGTTCTTCACTATTTACGCCAACATCGACGGCTTCGACCCCGCCGAGCACAAAGGCCAACCCGTCGCCGAGCGCTCCCTGCTCGACCGCTGGATCCTCTCCGAGCTGGCGCTCACGACGCGCACCGTGCGCGCCCAGATGGACGACTTCCACGCCTTTGAAGCGGCGACCGCGCTGAGCAACTTCGTCGACGCCCTCTCCAACTGGTATCTGCGCCGCAGCCGCGCCCGCTACTGGAAGTCCGAGTTCGACGCGGACAAACAAGACGCCTACGCCACGCTCTACGAGTGCCTCACGACGGTTGCCAAGCTGGCCGCGCCCTTCACGCCCTTCATGGCCGACGAGATCTACCGCAACATCGTCTGCCGCGTGGACGCCCAGGCACCGGAGAGCGTCCACCTCGCCGACATGCCCGTCGTCGATGAGTCGCTGATCGACATGGCTCTTTCCGAGGAAATGGCCGTCATTCGCAACGTCGTCTCGCTCGGCCTGCGCGTCCGGACCGAACACAAGATCAAAGTCCGTCAGCCGCTCGCCAGCGCCGAAGCGGTCATCTCCGATGCCGGTTTGCGCAACCGCGTCGCCGTTCACGCGCACCTGGTCGAAGAAGAACTCAACGTCCACAAAGTCTCCTTCGTGCCGCCTGAGCAGGCCCACGTCCACTACGTCCTCAAACCCAACTTCCGCCAACTCGGCCCGCGTCTCGGCAAACTCGTCAAGGCCGCCAAGCAGGCTTTCGCCGCGGCCGACGCCGCAGCCCTGCGTGCTGAACTCCTCGCCAAAGGCGAGACCAGCATCACCATCGAGGGGACCGTCGTACCTCTGGGCCCCGACGACGTCGAAATTCTCGTTGAGGCGACCGACCACTTCGCCGCCGCCGGAGACAACTCGGCCGTCGTCGTGCTCAACACCGACCTCACCCCCGAACTGCTCGACGAGGGCCTGTTCCGCGAAATCCTACGCCGCGTCCAGGACATGCGCAAGGACAACGACGTCGCCTATACCGAGCGCATCCGCCTGCATCTGGACGGCTCCGAACGCCTCCAGCGCGTGGCCGCCGCCAACCGCGAATCGCTGATGTCCGAGACCCTCTGCACCGAACTGCTGGGCTCGACCGACGATGCCGTCGACTGGAAGCAGTTCACGCTCGACGGCGAAGACCTGCGCCTGGCCCTGGTGCGCATCAAAAATGACTAGCCCGGCAAGCGCCCATGCTACATTGCGAGCGGCCATGAAGAGCAGACTCACCGCCCTCATCCTTCTATCCGCGCTGGCGGCAGGACTCGCGCATGCCCAGTCGACCGCCGCTTATCGGCTGGTCGAGAATTGGGCGCAATTCCCTCGCGCCATGACGGCCTGGGCAGCCGCCACCGGAGTCGATGTCGATGCCGAAGGCAACGTCTACGTCTTCCAACGCAACGAAGCGATGCCTATTGTGGCCTTCGACCGCAATGGAAAATTCCTGCGCGCCTGGGGCCAGGGCATGTTCAAGACTACCCACTTCCTGCGTGTCGATCCTTCCGGCAACGTCTGGATCACCGACCGCGGCGACATGCAGGCCTTCAAGTTCGACTCCCACGGTAAACTGCTGCTGACGCTCGGCAAGAAAGGCGTCACCGGCGACAACGAATCGCATGACGCCTTCAACGGCATGGCTGACGTGGCCGTGGGAAGTAACGGCGACATCTTTATCGCCGACGGCGAGGGGCCCAATTCGCGCGTCGTCAAGTTTGCCCCCGACGGGACGTTCCTCAAGTGGTGGGGCGGCCCGGGCACGGACCCCGGCCAATTCGACCAACCGCACAGCATCGCCGTCGATTCCCAGGACCGCATCTACGTGGCCGACCGCTCCAACAACCGCATCCAGATCTTTGACGCCTCCGGAACGTTTCTCAAGCAGTGGACCAACTTCGGCACTCCCTGGGGCCTGTTCATCAAAGACGACCGCATCTACGTGGTCGATGGAACCGAGAACAACTGCCTGCTGATCGCCAACCTCGAAGACGGCAAGATCCTCGAAAAGATCGAGGGACTCCACAATCCCACCGCCGTCGCCGTGGACTCCGAGGGCGCCATCTACATCGGCGAGGTGAATGGGACCAACGTCGCGAAGTTCGTCAAGAAGTAGCAAAATTCCAGAAATAGCTTGACCGGCCATTCTGTTCGCCCTAGAATCGAACAGATGGCGAACAAAGAGAGAATCTCAGGCGAATCAAAGGCCAATATCCGGGTCGGTCCAGCCGGTTGGTCGTACAGCGATTGGGAAGGAACGGTCTACCCGACGAACCGTCCCCAGGGCTTTCATGAGGCCGCCTACCTCGCCCAATATTTCTCTACGATCGAGATCAACGCGTCCTTCGACCGACCCCTGCGCCCCGAAGTCTCGCGCGTTTGGGTCCAAAAGCTCGCCCGCTACAAGAACTTCGAGTTCACCGCGAAGCTCTACCGCGGCTTCACTCACGACCAAAATCTCGACCCCGCCGACTTGCGTCGCTTCTCCCAAGGCCTCGAGCCGCTGATCGACAACGGTCTCCTCGGCTGCGTCCTAGCGCAGTTCCCCGCGTCGTTCCGGCTCTCGGCCGAGAATCTTGCCTACGTCGGGCGCCTGGCTCGCACGATGCCGCAGTACCCGCTCGTCGCCGAATTTCGTAACGCCAGCTGGAATAACTCCCGTGCCTTGAACGTGTTAGCCGATCTGGGCATCGGCTTCTGCAACATCGACCAGCCGCAACAGAGCCAGTCGATGCCGCCGACCGAACACGTCACCTCGCCCATCGGCTACGTCCGCCTGGAAGGCCGCAACTACCAGCCCGAGGCCCGCTCAGACCATTTCTATTCGGTTGACCAACTCTCCCGCTGGCTACCGCGGATCGAACGGATGGCCCAATCGAGCCAAAAGCTCTACGTCGTGGCCAACAACCACTTCGCCGGCCAATCGGTGGCCAACGCCCTGCAGATCGAATCGATGATCACCCGCGAGCGCGTCGCCGTTCCGCCTGCCGCACTGGACCGCTTCCCTGAGCTGCAACGCATCGCGCTCAACCAACCCGAGCATCGCTCGCGGTTCTTCGACGCCGTCAAAGAAACTCGCGCCGCCTGGCCCGGGTGGACTCCCCAACGTCCGCTCGCCGCCGCCTTCGCCCGCGCCTAATTCCGGGACGCAATCGGTACACTGGGCCTTCGTCCTATGACGATGAAGATCCTAGTGTCGGCGGGCGAAACTTCCGGCGACCGTTACGCCGCCGAGCTGGTCACCGAACTGCGCCGACGGCTCCCTGACGCCGAATTCTTCGGCTCTGCCGGCCCGCGCATGCGCGAAGCCGGGGTCGAACCGATCATCCACAGCGAAAGCCTAGCCGTCGTCGGCCTCGTCGAAGTCGTCCGCCACATACCGCGCATCTACAGCGAGTTCAAGACCCTGATTCGCGAGATCAAACGCCGCCAGCCCAACTTCGCCATACTCACCGACTCGCCCGACTTCCACATCCGCGTCGCCGCCAAACTCAAGCCTCTGGGCGTGCCTGTCGTCTGGTACGTCGCGCCGCAGTTTTGGGCCTGGCGCCAGTGGCGCGTCCATAAATTCCGCCGCCTGGTCAGTTTTCTGCTGTGCATCTTCCCCTTCGAGGAGAAGTTCTTCCGCGAGCACGGCGTGGTCACTACTTACGTCGGCCACCCGCTCGCCGACGCGCCGGTCTCGGCGACCACCCGCGAGGAGTTTTGCGCCCGTCACAACCTAGACCCCAACCTGCCGATCGTCGCCCTTCTGCCCGGCAGCCGCCGCGGCGAATCCGCCCGCCACATCCCTCATGTCCTCCGCGCCGTCGAGCAAATCGCGGCCCAAAAGCCGGTAAATTTCGCGCTCGCGGCCTCCAATGCCACCGGAGCGGAATTTTTTCGGGAACGCATCTCCGCCCAGAACGTCCGTATAGTTGAGAACGATACGCAGAATGTGTTGCGGTTCGCCGATGTAGCCCTCGTCGCCAGCGGTACGGCCACAGTGGAAGCTGCCCTCCAGGGCGCTCCCATGGTGGTTTTTTACCGTGTCAGTTGGTCGACATGGGCGTTGGGCAAATCGTTGGTTAAGACCCCGTATTATTCGATGGTGAATCTTCTGGCCAACCGAGAGATCGTTCCAGAGCTCATTCAGAGCGACTGCACCGGCGACCGCCTCGCTGCTGCGGCGCTCAGGCTACTGACCCAGCCCAACGAACAAAGCCGCATGAAGGCCGACCTGAGCGAGCTGCGCGCCAGCCTCGCCGGCGATGCGCCTGCGGCGACCAAGGCGGCGGAGGAGATATGCAGACGCATCGAATTGCTGGCCAGTTGATCTATTCCCGGGCGGCAGCCGCCCTAGCTCTAGCTCTTCTGCTCCTTTTCAGCGGCGGTCTCGCCGCGCAAACCCCCCGTCCGCTCATCGACGTCCAGTCCTACGACATCGATGCCGTCGCCGATCCCGCCTCCCAAACCCTGCAGGCCAAGGCTACGGTCCATTTCATCGCCCGTGAACCGGTCACCGAAGCGATCTTTGAGCTGCAAAACGGTCTTGAAGTCTCCGAGATTACCGACGGATCCGGGGCGGTACTCTACGGCTCCCGCTCAGCGTCCGATTTCACCATCCGCGTGCCGTTCCCTACGGCCCTCGCCGACGGCCAAGAGTCTCAACTCACCTTCACCTATTCCGGACAACTCAGAGGCTACGAAGGCTCACCCGTTGAGGGCGTCGACCTGGCCAACCTGACCACTGACGGCGGCTGGCTGCTCTACCCCGCACGCTGGTTCCCGGTCAACGGTTTCGAGGCCGACCAGTTCAAGGCCAACATCAAGATCGAAGTCCCCACCGGTTACTCGGTCGTGGGCAGCGGTACCGGATTGCGTTCGGAAACCCCCAACGGCGCCCGCTTTACCTTCGATTTTGCCCAGGACTCCTTCCCTGGGTCGGTCGGCATCGTCACCGGCGATCCGCTCAGCGTTTCGACCGACAGCGGCGCCATGCGTCTCTACATGAAGAGCATTAGCGAAGACCTGGCTCGCGAGTACGGCGAGGCTGCCGGCGAGATGGTCAGCTTCTACAAGGACCTCTTCGGGCCGCCCTATTCCGGCTCGCTCACCATCGTCGAAAGTGGCCAATATTCGCCCGACGGCTATGCCGCGCCTGGACTGATCTTCCTCAGCCCCTACGGCATGCGCAACACGCTCAACCGCCGCCTACTGGCGCGGCAAGTGGCGCATCAGTGGTGGCGCTGCATGGTCACCCCAGGCAACCGCAGCCATATCTGGCTTGACTACGGCTTCGCTTGGTACGCGGCGCTGCTTGAGACCAAAAACTCCCAAGGCGAAGAGGCCTTCGACCAGGCGATTCAAGAAACCCGCGTCGAAGCGCTGACTTTTACCGACATCCCCGTCATCCAGTCCGACCGATTGCCCCCGTTCTCTCCTGAGATTGAAGCGTTGGCCGGGGCCAAGGGCGCGATGGTGCTGCACATGCTCCACTGGATGCTCGGCGACGAGCCGTTCGCGGCCATGATGCACCAGATGGTCGAGAAGTTCACCTTCAAATCTGCCGTCACCGCCGACGTTGAGGAGATTGCCGAGCAGCTGAGCGGCCGCGATCTGCAGCCTTTCTTCCTGCAGTGGATCGAGTCCACGGAGACCCCCGAGTTCAAGCAGGAATACACCATCTACCGTCTCGGCGGTGGCAAAGGTTTCCAAGTTCTCGGCAAGGTGCAGCAGGATATGGACACGTTCCGCATGCCGGTCGAACTGGAGATCCAGACCGAAGGCGAGCCCGAGTACCGCACCGTTGAAGTCAGCGGCACGTCCTCCGACTACACCGTCGAAGCGTTCGGCAAGCCCAAACGCGTCATCCTGGATCCCAATCACGTCATCCTTCGTTATGACGATGACATTCGCGTAAAGGTCGCCATCCGCCAAGGCGAACAACTCTTCGGCCTGGGTTACTACACCGAGTCGCTGCAGAAGTATCAGGACGCGCTCGACATCAACCGCTACAGCTCGCTGGCGCACTACCGCATCGCCGAGGTCTTTTTCGCCCAGAACAACTACCAGTCGGCCGCGAATGAGTTTCGCGAGTCGCTCAATGGCGACCAAGATCCTGAGTGGACCGTCGTTTGGTCGCACATCCACCTCGGCCGGATTTTCGACATCACCGGCCAGCGGGAGCGAGCCGTCAACGAATACCAACTCGCCATTCGCACCCGCGACGACACCCAAAACGCCCAAGAGGAAGCTCGCAAACTGCTCGAAACGCCCTACCGGCGCCCGCGCAAGGAAGAGCGAATCTACTGATTCGGTTCGATTTGATCCGTCTTAAGTCGGTACAATCAAAGGCGGATCATCATGGGACTACTCGACGCACTACGACCTAAGTGGAAAAATTCTGACGCCGACGTGCGGCTTGCCGCAGCCAAGGAGCTTCAGGATGCGGAGACCCTCGCAGCCGTCATCATCGAAGACCCCGAGTGGTTCGTGCGCCACAACGCCTTAATCCGCTTGCGCGAGCTCAAGCCGGACCAGAAGTGGTACGGCAAGATCATGCGCGAATCCAAAGACGAAGAGATTCGCCGCAAGGTCGTCAAGGTGATGTCCGACGTGGCTGACATCGAGTGGGTCGCAAAGAACGACGAGTACCGATACGTCCGCGAAGCCGCCGAGCACCGCCTCGACGAGATCAAGACCGGCGCCTGGAAAGACGGCGATTCGGTCATGTCCTCCACCGACTAGCCCCTGGCGCCGGCCGGGTCGGCCTTTGCCGAGTACGGGAGTTGCTGCCGCTTGGCGCGCCCTCCAAATCCGGTTCTTATCCACCGCAGACTGGTCCTATCCGGTCATTCGCCCGCTCAGAAATGTCCTCTAACTAGCTGATTCTAAAGAATCAGTTAGTTCGGCCATCTGCTTGCCCTAGTAGTTGCAGCGTCCGCTAAGGAGACATGCAACATGCGCATCCATTCCATACTCACCATCACAGCCGCCCTGGCTCTGTCCCTGCCGCTCAGTGCGGGTCAGCGCCACCGGGGCGACGACGGCCGCAGGTTCGATACCCGTCAGGGACCGGTCATATCGGTCCAAGTCGGGACGCCCTTCGGCTTCGGACTCTTCAATCGAGGCTTCGACCGCGATCGGCATTTTGATCGCTACGGCGACCGCTATTATCTAGACTCTCGGCGATTCAAACAGAGGCAGAAGTTCTTGAAGAAACTTCGTAAACAGCGTCTAAGAGAGGAACGCCGGTTCCACAACCGGCGGCATCACGGCCGCGGCTCCGAATGGCGCCACTAAGCGACGGCTCATGCGGGCCAGATCTCGATTTGGCCCGCATGTAGCTTTCCTAACTTTTTTGCCTCCCAAAGGTCCCTGATTTGTCCAAGCGGCTTACCATCTGGGGCGTTACCGTTTAGAATCAGAAGCGGATGTTTAGGATTTTTGCCCGCCGCGTCGGCCTTGCTGCCGTTGTAGCTCTAAGTGCGCTCGCTCCCGCTATGGCCCAACAGGCTGCCCCGGAAGCATTCAAGCAGCGCGTCGAGGGTTTGTTTTCAAACAATTGCGCGATGTGCCACAACGCGCAATCCGCGTCCGGCGGACTGATCATCAGCCACTTTTATTCGCCGCAGTCCCTTACCGATAACCGCGATGAGTGGGAGTTGATCCTTCACAAAATGGCGTCGGGCGAGATGCCTCCGAAGGGTATGCCTCAGCCCTCACAGGATGATGTGCAGGCGCTGACCGAATTTATCCATGCTGAGTTCGTTAAAGCCGATGCCGCCATCGAGCCCGATCCGGGCCGCGTCACCGCGCGCCGGCTAAACCGCACCGAGTACTCCAATACGATTCGCGACCTGCTGGGCGTTTCATTCAACGCTCAGAATGATTTCCCGACCGATGACTCTGGACACGGCTTTGACAACATCGGCGACGTTCTCACCATCTCGCCGGTATTGATGGAGCGCTACATGGCCGCAGCCGAGATGATCGCCTCGCGCGCCATCGGGGCGGATCCGCTGCCGGCCGAGCCGATCGAGTGGGAATATCACGCGAAGAACAAAGACATTCAGCGCCTCGACGTCAGCACCATCCAGGCCTCGCACCGCGTCGACTGGGATGCGGAGTACATCGTGCGCTTGGGGTTGCCCGGCGAACGTGCCAAAGATGCCGCCCCGGTGCAGTTGGGTTTCTGGATGGATGGCGAGTTGATCCATGAGATGACCGCCGAAACGAAGCCTTCCGGCTTGGAATACTTCAATCCCTATTCGATGGAAGAGTTTCGTATTACTCTTCCCGCCGGCGACCACGTTTTCCGCGCCGGCTTCATCGACGACCCCTTCGTCAAGACCCTGGCCGAAGAGGACTACTACAAGCGCGAGAAGAACAAGTATTTGGAGTCGATCACCTTCGTGGGACCATTCCCGACAAACGAGGAACCGGCCAGCCGTAAGAAGATACTGACCTGTGACCCGGGGACCGGCAAGGCCTGCGTCAACCAGATCATCTCGCGCCTGGCCCGCCGCGCCTACCGCCGCCCGGTCACCGACACCGAGGTCAATCAACTCGCTCATTTCTTCGACTTGGCTGTGGGCGAAGGACTGACGCCAGAGCAGGGCATTCAGCTGTCGATCCAGGCCATGCTCGTCTCGCCGAACTTCTTGTTCCGCATCGAGCGCGACCCGAACCCGACCGACCCGAACGCCTATCACAAGATTTCCGACATCGAACTCGCCTCACGCCTGAGCTACTTCATCTGGAACTCGATGCCGGACGAGAAGCTGCTCAGCCTTGCCGAAGCGGGCAAGCTAAGCGATCCGGCGACTTTGAACGCGCAAGTGGATCGTCTATTGGCCGACGATCGAGCCGCCTCCTTCTCGGAGAGTTTTGCCGGCCAGTGGCTAGAGATTCGCGCCCTGAGCAGCGTAAACCCGGATCCGGAGAAATTCCCGGCCTGGAAGCCGGAACTGCGCGACGCGATGAAGACCGAGACGACGCTCTTCTTCAACGCCATCTTGAAAGAGAACCGGCCGATGAGCGACTTCCTCAGCGCCGACTTCACCTTCCTGAACGGATTGCTGGCCAAGCACTACGGCATCGAAGGCGTCGAAGGCCCGGACTTCCGCCGCGTGCACCTTGACACCGCGCAGCGCGGCGGCATCTTGAGCCAGGCCAGCGTACTCACCGTGACCAGCTACCCGACGCGTACGTCGCCGGTGATTCGCGGCAAGTACGTGTTGCAGAACATCCTGGGCACGCCGCCGCCGCCGCCGCCGCCCAACGTGCCCGCGCTCGACGAATCCGCCGTCGGGCAGAACGCCTCGCTTCGCGAGCAGATGGAAGCCCACCGCTCGAATCCGGCCTGCGCAACCTGCCATGCCCGTATGGACGCCCTCGGCTTCGGTCTCGAGAACTACGACGCTATTGGCCAATGGCGCACCAAGGACGGAGCTTTCCCTGTCGACGCCAGCGGCGTGCTGCCCAGCGGCGAGGCGTTTGAGAGCCCCAAGGAATTGAGTAAAATATTGCAGCAGCAGTTGCCGGTATTCGCCCGCAACGTGACCGAGAAGATGTTGACCTACGCCCTGGGCCGCGGCTTGGAGCCGTTTGACCGGGCCACGGTCAATCAGTTGATGGCCGGTCTGGAGAAGGACGACTACCGTTTCCAGACTCTGATTCATGAAGTCGTCCAAAGCTTGCCCTTCCTCGAACGCCGAGGCGAGGCCGTAAGCGAGACGAAGGAGATCGCACAACGATGATTACCCGCAAGAAACTAGCCAGACGTACGGTCCTGCGAGGCATCGGTGCGACGATCGCCTTGCCCTTCATGGACGCCATGGTCCCGGCCCTGTCATCGAGCACGATTCCCGGCGGCAAGCCCGTCCGCATGGCCTTCGTCTACGTGCCGAACGGCATCATCCAGGACGAGTGGAAGCCGGACTACGAAGGCGAGTTCCGCGAAGCCCTGCCGCGCATCCTGAAGCCGATGGAGCCGCTGAAGCAACACATGATGCAGCTCGGCAACCTGACGCAGAACAACGGCCGCGCCTTGCTCGACGGCCCCGGCGATCACGGCCGCTGCTGCGGCGCTTACCTTACCGGCGTTCACGTCAAGAAGTCCGAGTACGACATTCATGCCGGAATCTCCGCCGACCAGCACGTAGCTAACGCCATTGGGCAGAAGACGGCTTTCCCGTCGCTCGAAGTCGGCCTCGAAGACGCTCGCCAGGCGGGCAACTGCGACTCCGGCTACTCCTGCGCCTATACCAACAACTTGGCCTGGAAGAGTGAGACGCAGCCGTTGCCGCCGATGCTCAATCCGCGCGATTTGTTCGAGCGCTTGTTCGGCGCGGACGCGCACCTGACTCCCGAAGAACGCGCCCGCAAAAACGGGTTCCGCAAGAGCATCCTCGACTTCGTTTCCGAAGACACCAAGAAGCTGCAAGCGGACCTCGGCCCGACCGATAAGCGCAAGCTCGACGAGTACCTTTCGTCGATTCGCTCCATCGAGCGCCAGATTGCCCGCGCCGAGTCCGAGAACGCTCAGATTGATCCGGGCATCAGCAAGCCCTACGGCATTCCGTCGGACTTTGCCGAGCATTTCCGATTGATGACCGACATGATCACTGTCGCCTTCCAGGCGGACTTGAGCCGCGTACTGACCTTCCTGGTGACGCGCGAGGGTACGTCGCGGCCGTACCGCGAGATCGGCATCCGCGACGGCCACCACCCTTGCACGCACCACCGCAACAACCCCGAACTGATCGAGAAGGTCATCAAGATCAATACCTATCACGTCGAGCAGTTCGCCGCTTGGATGCAGAAACTCAAGGCGATCGACGAGGGCGGTTCGAGCATCCTCGACAACTCGATGATCGTTTACGGCGCTGGCCTAGCGGACGGCAATCGCCACACGCACAATGACCTGCCGGTCCTAATGGTCGGCGGCGGCGGCGGCACGCTCAAGTCCGGACGCCGCGTCGTCTATCGCCGCGAAACGCCGATCACCAACATGTACCTGTCGATGATGGACCGTATGGGTCTGCACATGGAACAGTTCGCCGATTCGACCGGCCACCTCAAGGGCCTCGACTTGACCTAAGCCGATCCGCCGCACGGAAACAAACAAAAAAGCCCGCGACTTCAGTCGCGGGCTTTTCTGTTTTCTGGCGAGAAGGTTACTTGGGTTGCGCAGCCTCTTGCTCCTTCTTCAGTTTTTCTTCTTCTTCCTTCTTGATCTCGGCCTCGATCAGCGCTTTGAAGCGCGGCGGCAGTTCGCGCTCTGCCGGTTCGGCGGCCACGAATTCGCGATAGGCGGCGATGATCTTGTCTTTCTGCTCAGCATCGGCCGTCAGGTAGCGATGCGTGCCCGCGGACGACGGCGCGAACTTGGTGCTGCCGTTGTCGAGCACTTCGATCGTTCCCGGCTCCGACAAGCCAAAGTAACCTGCATCGGGACGCGCCGCATAGAGTGCAGCCGCCAAGTCCCCGCCAGGAGCATCGTAGGGCATCGTTCCCGCAGCGCGGTAAGCGTCGACCACCGGATGCCGCGGCGTCCAGTTGAAATCGTTCTCGATGCTCTCAGCAGGGTAAGCCAACTGCTGGCCCAATTCGTAACCAGCCGCGACGATCGGCGTCGGCCACTCGCTGAACACTTTCTTGGCCGCCGCGATGTCCGTCTTTACGTTGTACTCGGGATCGCCGGATGGATACGCGCCGGCCGTCACGACGAGGAACTTCACTTTCGCGGCGATAAGTTCCCGCGCGCCGTTAAGGCCCAGCACTCTGGCCAAGTTCGTCGCCGGTCCGGTCAGCACGACGATCGCATTCTGATCGTCGTAGGCGGTCATCGCATTGCGAATCAGCGCCGCCGGATCGGCGGTGTCGATGATGCGCTCGACATCTGACGGATACAGCGCTTCACCAGCGTCGTTCTTTTCCTCCATCACCTTGGCCAGCACCGGAGTTTCGCTTGGCCCCGGCCCCGTCTCGGCCAAGCCGATGGTGCCCACGTTTTCGCGGCGGAAGCGCTCCGGGATGTTGCGGTTGGCGACTGCGGCGATGAATCGATTGAGAGCTTCGCAGTATGCCGCCGCACTTAAACTTGGCGTGGTGATACTGATCGAGGCGACCACCGTCGAGACGTCTTTGCGTCCTTGGGCGCCATAGAGCAGCGCCAGGGCGAGTACGTCATCGACCCCGTTGCCCATGTCGCTGTCGAAGATAATGCCGAGCGGCGGAAGTTCTTTAGGAGCGGCCTGCATTCGTAAACCGTTATCAGATTACCAGCTTCAGCCCGGCCACGGGCCTTCCGTAAGTCTAGTAAAGTACGGCGAATTGGCCGTCCGGCAAGGCGATCGCCGTAGCGAAACTCCATGCCGGCAGTCCTTCGGTACTGCCGTGCAACTCCAGCGGTTTGCCGGTCTTGTCGAACAGCTGCCAAGAGACGGTTCCGCCTTTGCCCCAGCCGCCGACTTCCGTCCAAGCGAGAAGGATCTCGCCCTTGCTGTTCTGCGCCAACGAAGGGTGTTTGCGCGCCGATTTTTCGCCCGGCGCCGCGATCGGCTCCGCCGCCGTCATCTTGCCGGTTTCGATATCGATGGGCGCGAACCAGACTTGACCGTCCGTTTCCCAACTCACCAACAAACCGGCAGGCCCTTCCGAGAACGACGCCGAACTCATCGGACAAGCGCTGATCTGCCAGTGCTGCAGCATCGAACTCTTGAAGGTCTTGCCGTAGTCGGTGGATGTGAGCAGAAAGCCATCGCGGTTTTCGATCTCGCGCGCGGTCCGGTAGAACGCTGCAACCTTACCGCCGGGAGCAGCGAACAGATGCGCACTGCAGCAACCGCAAGCGCCTTGCGCCGCATCGGAGATGGGGGCCTCTTCGGTGAATGTCTCGCCGCCGTCGGTCGAGCGAGCCAGATACAACTGGCGTCCCGCTTCGGCCGGAGCCGAGTCAGGAGCGGAGCCATGCCACGCGGCATAAACATTGCCTTCGCCGTCAGCGGCAACCGTGCCGCCGCCGTCGAGAGCGAATGTGTAGTGCATCAAGTTGCGCTGTTCGGTAAAGCCGCCCTTGCCGTCCGAGTGCGCATAGAGAAACGGCGTGCCGTTGTAGGGGCTGTCGGCGGGCTGCGCAGGGTTGAGCGGGCCCTTGGGTTGAGCGGCGCCCGAACCGTTCCAGGCGACGTGGATGCGGCCGTCGGCCCCGAGAGCGATCTCGCCGCCGCGAATCGTGCCGCCCGACAGCGCGCTGCCCGGCTGGCTGTTGACGCGGACCGGTTCCGCAAACGTCGCAGCATTGTCGGTGGACGTGGTGTAGAACAGATCGCCGCCCGTATTTTCGCCGACGTAATAGAGTAAGTGCAGCGTGCCGTCCGCCTGCACGACCCGCGGCTGAATGCCGCCCTTGGGCACGCGCAGCAGCGCAACCGATGTCGGTTCCACCGGCGGCGTACTGCAACCAGCCAGAAACAGCGCCAATACGACGAAAATCGTGCGTCGAGTCAACATCATCCGGCAGTATAACCGCTTGAGCGGGGCATTCGGTTCACCCCTGGTTCTCACGGCTCCTCTTGTTTTCGGGCAGGCGCTACCATCTACGGCATATCCTAGCTATGAACGAACAAGCCCTTCACGATCTCGCTCTGCACGCCTCGACTGTCTTCATGGGATTCTTGGCGATTATGAACCCGTTGGCGAATACGCCCGTGTTTCTCGGACTAACCGCGGGCGATGACCCAACTACCCGCAAAGCCGTCGCGCGCAACAGTCTGCTGCTGGCCTTCGGAATCGTGACGGCGTTTGCCTTCGCGGGACAACTCATCTTCCACCTATTCGGCATCACGTTGCCTGCCTTTCGCATCGCAGGCGGCATTCTCGTTTTCGCCATCGGGTACAGCATGCTCCACGGAGAATCCTCGAAGTCCCATAGCGCGAAGGGCGACGGTACGCCGGATCGAGAAGTCCAGTTGAGCGTCGCCATCTCGCCGCTCGCCATTCCGATTCTTGCGGGTCCGGGCACCATCGCCACGGCCATGAGTTTCGTCGCCGACGGATCGGCGGCGCACATCGCCGTAACCATCGGCAGCTTCGGCCTGCTGTGCCTGATCACCTATCTATTCTTTGTCTTCGGCGAGAACCTAGTGAATTACCTCGGAGCCAACGCGATTAGCGCCGTGACCCGTATGATGGGCCTGATCCTCGCCGTGATCGGAGTGCAAATGTTTCTCGGAGGCGCGGGCGCCGCGGTCAAAGCATTCATCGCGGGATGATCCTTCCTGCTCCGGCGACACAACGACGAATTTTATGGTTGGAGTTCCGGGCGACATCTTGAGAGCGAGGACGACGACATTTCTTACATCCGGCGACGGTGACCTCGCGGAATCACCCCTTGCGGTCAGACTGTGAACATCAGACTTGTCTCAGATATGACAATGCTAAACATCGCCATTGACGCGCTCGCCGGCGCGATATTTTTCTTGTTGGGACATTTCGTCGCCAAGGCTATCGTCGATCCAATTGCAAATCGGAACGTGTACGTCATGATCATGGTTGCAATTGGCGTGGGCGGCGGCACGGTCACCCGCGAAGCCGTTACGCCCATGCTTCGCGCGCGAAACGCCGACACTCAGATCGATGCCTTGCTGGAACAAGACGCCGCGCTGCGCACGATACTCGAAGACCACCCTGAATTGTGGCAGCCGTTCCGAGCGGCGATGGTCGATGCGATTCAGACTGGCGATCGGACGGCGGCCGCTACAGCGGGTTCTGCAATCATTGGTTCCATACTCCCTCAATACATCGCTAGGTCGACCGACGAGAGTGTTGAAGCCTTCGCACAGCAGATGGTCACAACATTACAAGCGATCCGCTCCGACGCCCCCCAAAGGTGCTTTCAGTACCTCTTTCCGCAAGTGGCCGGCGGAACCGTTCTTCGGGAGAATGAAGGTCGATCAGAATTGCACGCCGTGATGGAACGAGTCATCACGAGTCCCGGAGAAGGATCTGCGCCCGAAAGCGCTGAGGCGATCCAAGAAGTCTTGGACGAAGTAGTCGCGTCGCTGCGGGAGACCTATGGGGACGACCTTTGGATGTTGAGCGCGCCGGCCGATCCCGATGTCGACCAATCAGCTGTCTGCTCCATGACGATCGACTTGTACGCTAGCGCCTTGGCGCTCCCCGATCCAGACTCCAATCGTCTGCTCCGATACTTGCTCGCGCCATAGTCCCCATGGCTCGAAATCATGCCTGCGCCGACGGTTCCAAACTCCGCTTACAAGCCGGAATAGGGGCGCGGGCGCAGCCAGGTCTGGTGAATCTTCGAGACGGTTCCTTTATACTTCTCGACGCCTGACAGAGTCTTCCAATCTGGATGGTTTCGAAACGCCAGCCAATTGGCCGTTGCCGCCGCCATGTCGTCAAACACGAGCATATAGGTTAGGTTCGGCGCGTGGGCGCCGGTCATCACGCGGCCCATAAAGACGGGCTGAAGCCCTGTCGCCTTAAAGATGGGCAGCTCACCGTTGTTGAACATCTCCACTTTGAGCGTGCCGTTCTTCTCGGAGTGACTTTCGTAGGAACGCAGTTCAAATATCCGGTCTTTGCCCGCTGTCTTTTGCGCCGGAACCACTACGTGCGGCCAGACCTTGAAGGAGTGCAGCAATTCACTCTCGATGCGTAGAAAGCGCGGATCCTCTTGGGTTGCCGCAAAGTAGCCCGACGCAGCCGTCTGATAGACGCGATCGGCGTCCAGCTTCTCTTGCATCGCTGCAAATTGCTCTAACGAGTCGAAAGGAATCACAACGTAGAGGTTCGGCGATTGGTCCTCGTTTTCGGCGGCTTTTGAGAAGACGCCCACCGGCCCAATCCCTTGGCGCTTGAGCGCGGGCAGCAGAGCGTTCTCCATATACGCGTCGAGCGCTGCCATGTCATCGGCGTCGGCCAGATGATATGTGCGGACCTCTGTGAACTGGCGGTCGCCGCCGGCGGCGGAAAGAGCGCCGACCGAAGCCAAGCTAAGAAGGAGGGAAATCATGAGTCGCATAGCTCGGTGATTCTAGCACGGGTAACGGTAGCCCAGCCTCAGCGCGCCAGCCCGGGCATGGTGAAGTTGCGGCTGTCCAACTCGGCTGTTAGTGCCGTTGCTTGCTCGGCAGTCAGCGCGGTCAGCGGCGGCCGGACGGTCGCCCAGCTTGCGTCGCCGCCGTAGTGCGCGACGGCGGCCTTGAGTGCGGGGATCATGGAGAACTTCATGAAGACGGCGCGGATCTCGTTGAGGCGCTCTTGCTGGGCGTCGGCGTCGGCGTCTTGCCAGGTGGCATAAAGACGACCGATGGGACCGGGGTGGACGTTAGCGGTGGCGCTGATGCATCCTCGGCCACCATGCCGCATGTTCTGAAGCAGAAAGGTCTCGGCTCCGGCGAAGACGTCGAAACCGGCGCCGGCAAAGGCGTCGAGGAAGGACTTGGTGTTGTTCCAGTCGCCGGAACTGTCTTTGATGCCCGCTGTCTGAGCCGGATATGCCTTCAAGAGCCGTTCGGTCAGACCAAGCGTGATGGGCACCTGAGCCACCGGCGGGATGTGATAAAGATATACGCGCAGCCGGGTGTCACCGACGCGCTCGATGACCTCGGCGAAGCTGGCGTATAGGCCGTCCTCGGTGACGCCCTTGTAGTAGAAAGGCGGCAGCATCAGGGCGCCGGCGCAGCCAAGCTTCACGGCGTGTGCGGTGAGTCGCACGGTATCGGGGAGCGCACAGCATCCCGTGCCGGGCATCATGCGCGTGGGGTCGATGCCGGCGTCCACTAGCTTGTCGAGCAGTTCGATTCGCTCATCCACCGACAGGGAGTTGGCCTCGGAGTTCGTGCCGAACACGGCTAGTCCGACATCTTGCGAGAGTAGCCAGCGGCATTGACGCACGAAGCGCTCCGGGTCGGGAGAAAGATCGGCATGGAAGGGCGTGACCACCGGCGAGAGTACGCCGGCGATGCGCGGGACGTCGTTCATTGTTTGTGTCCTAGCTTGGGGTGACGGACGGCGGCGCCGACGGCCCCGATGGGGAAATTGTAGCGCTAGGGGATCGCTGAAAGGTTCCTTTCTGCGTATAGGGACTCAGTCCACGTTGGTCAATTCACCCGGAAAGAGCAGTGGTTCGTGCAGCTTCATCGAGCGAAATCTGACGCAAGTCATTGACTAGGCGGATGCTTTGCCCTGGATGGCGCCTAACATGCTGGCAAATGGGTGCAACGTTGGATGTTGTGCCTAGGGGCGGGGAGGCCCCTAGACGGTCTTGGAATCAGGAGGGCAAGGCGATGAGGTTATTCGAGATAGCAACTATGGCGTGTGCGCTCGGGCTCGTGGGTATTGCGTTAGCTCCGAGTGCGAAGGCGGATGAATGGGATCGCAAGACCGTCGTTAAATTCAGCCAACCGATTGAGGTTCCTGGCGTGCATCTGAAGGGGCTTGGCGTATTGCCGGCTGGCACTTACGTTTTCAAGGTTCTGGACTCGCAGGCGAACCGCCATATCGTTCAGATCTTCAGTGAAGACGAATCGAAGGTCTATGCGACGATTCTGGCGATCCCCAACTATCGCCTGCAGAGCACGGACAAGACGGTTATCATGTTCAGCGAGAGACCTGCCGGACAGCCGGAGGCATTGCGAGGCTGGTTCTACCCTGGCAGAAGGTGGGGCGAAGAGTTCGTGTACCCCAAGGCTAGAGCCGTTGAGTTGGCCAAGACCAGCAACGAACCGGTTCTGTACAGCGAGACGGAGATCCAACCCGAAGTAACGGCGCCGATCCCGTCGGTGACCGAACCTGTTGTCGCTCAGATGCAGAAAGCGCCCGTCAAAGCGGTGCAACCTAGTGGACAAGAGGTGGAACTCGCACAGGTTGTAACGGCTCCGCCGGTGGAGATGGCGCAGGCACGTCCTCAGGCGCTGCCGGCAACGGGCAGTTCGCTGCCGCTGACAGCGTTACTTGGCCTGTTGGCCTTGGGCGCAGCCGCAGCGATCGGTTTCACGCAGAAACTGATCGGTTAGCAATGTAGGGGCAGCATCCGGCGCACCCATGCGATGCGCCGGATGGGCCGCGATGAGCGAGGGAAGAACGTGTCCCAAGCAAGCAGATTGGCACTCGCCGCGATAGTTCTAGGGAGCTATGGCGGCGTTGTTGCGCAGGAGCCGGAACCGGAACCATACAAGCTCACTGTGGACGTCAGTCTTGTCGTGCTGCACGCCACCGTCGAGAGCCGACGGGGCGACCCTGTCGGCGAACTCGCTGAAGAGAATTTTGAGGTCTATGAGAACGGCGTTCGCCAGTCGATACGCCTGTTTCGTCATGAAGATACGCCGGTTGCGGTGGGTTTGGTGATCGATCACAGCCGGAGCATGCAACCGAAGTTATCCCAGGTGATCGCGGCCGGGGAGTCGTTTGTCCAGTCCAGCAATCCGCAGGATCAGATGTTTGTCGCCAACTTCAGCGACCGCGTTTCACTCGGGTTGCCCAGCGGAGTCGCGTTCACGAACAGCGCGGCGGAGATTCGGACCGCCATGGCCAGGGCTCCCGCCCCAGGCATGACGTCGCTGTACGACGGGGTCATCGAGGGGCTAAGGCAATTGGGGGCGAGCAGCCGCGACAAGAAGGTCTTGCTCGTCGTCAGTGATGGCGGCGATACGGCGAGCGGTCATCAGTTGAACGACGTATTGAAGGCTGCAGAGACGTCCGACGCGATCATTTATGCCATCGGGCTGTTTGACGACGTCGACCCGGACCGCAACCCTGGCGTGCTCAAACGATTGGCGCATGAGACCGGAGGCCAGGCGTTCTTCCCCGACGAGGTGAGCGAAGTGACGGCGATTTGTCAGAGCATCGCACACGAAATTCGGACGCAATACACGATTGGCTATGTCCCGAACAGGGCTGCGCCGGAAGGGTCCTATCGCGCGATAAGAGTCGAGGCTCGCGCGCCGGACGGAGCCGAGCTGGAGGTTCGCACGCGGGCCGGCTACGTTGCCGGTCAGAATCGCTCAGGAGGGACGCCATGACCCTTCGACTGGAGGCGGAAACAGTGGAGCGGCTCCGAATCGTTCTGCGGCGGTCCCAGCAATTCCTGTTGATCAGCGGCGTCTTATTGTTGGCCTACTGTGCGTTCGTCTTGGCCGACGCTTGGATCTTCCAAGCGCGGCAATCGCGGGAGTTCACTGAACAATTGCACGAAGTGAGTGTTGCGTCGCCGCCGAATGAGGCCGTGGTTGCGCCGGCAACGATGCCGACGGTCGCGGTCGACGGCCGTGTAGGTCTCTTGGAGATTCCGCGGCTGGGCCTGTCGACGATCGTCGTCGAAGGAGTCGGCAAGCGAGACCTGCGCCGCGCGGTGGGACACATCCCCGGAACGGCGCTGCCCGGCGAGCGCGGAAATGTCGGCATTGCCGGACACCGCGACACGTACTTTCGACCATTAGCGGGAGTTCAGCTGAACGACCTGATTACTTTGACGACTCCTGCGGGCGAGTACAAGTACCGGGTTGTGTCGAGCGAAATCGTGAGCCCGGACGCGGTTGAGGTGCTGGACCCGACCGGCGACGATGTCCTTACGCTGGTCACCTGTTACCCGTTCTACTATGTGGGCCCGGCGCCGAATCGCTTCATCGTTCGAGCGCAAAGGATTTAGGGAGCGGTTGCGGATGGGCGGGCGGTAGGACCTGGCGCTCACGCGGCTGGGCTCGGGTCGCCGAAGGTTTGTGTGAGGGTTGGGCGCAGTTTGGCGTTGCGCAGGGAAGTTGGGCGCCGGATTGGCGAAGTCGGTTATTTCAAGGCCAAACGCCCAAAGGGCCCCTCAGGTGAGGAGCCCTTTGGACGCAGGTTGGATTCCCTTCCAAGCGGGGAACCGGAGATGTCTTTGGGTCGACCCTAGTTTCTGTTTCGCACTTACGCTGCGGCTCGTCTGGCTCTGACCGCGCGCCCGAGACCCTGTACCCGATGCATCGGAGCCCCTGGCCGTATCTCACCTAGCCAGGAATCTTCTAATTCAGTTGTAGCATGCCGTGTCAAGCGGTCTGGACCGCACGCTAAAGCTGTGCGGCTCGGATCGGACGGTGATGGCGGGCGGATTGAGGAGGAGCGAGTTGGCTGTCATGCAGGGTTGGTCGTGGACAGGCAAGGGCGGCAGTCCCCTGGGGTCGGCGTTATAAGAGGCGTTTGAGGCGGATTTTGGGGGGCTCGGTTTCTTCGTCATTGGGGCGTTCGTTGAGGACGTATTCCGCTCCGGAGACGGCGTCGACGGCTTTGGTGCGTTCGCGGGTTAGTTCGAGGTCGCCGTCAATGACTTTGCCTTCGTAGCGGTAGGTGACTAGGTTGATTTGGTTGCCGGCTTGTTCTCGGGCGACAACCAAGAACGCGACCTGGTCGCCTTCGATCGAGCCTTCGACCAAGAGCGTGCTGCCGAAATCTTTGTATAGTTTTCCCGCGAGCGTAGCGCCGTCTTGGATGAACTGGAAGGAGATATCCGTACTAGCGCCGCCGCGGTGACCGGGAACCTGGCCCATCCAGATGCCGGATAGGTCAGCGGCGGCCAGCCCCTGGGCCAGCAGCAAGGCGCCGAGGATGACGGCAGGCAAACGCATTTAACTGTTGAGCAGGCCGGGCAGCGGGCCTGTGCTGTCGGCGAAGCGCTCGACCGGCGTGCCGAAGGCGTCGAGCATCGAGACGAACAAGTTCGACACCTGCGAGTCTTCGGTGTAGACCAGGTGCTGGCCGCTGTTGATGCGCTTGCCGCCCTTGCCGCCGAGAACGAGCGGTAGGTGATGCGGATTGTGCTGATCACCGTCGCTGAGCGCCGAGCCGAACAGGATCATCGAGTTGTCGAGGACGGTCGATTCGCCTTCGCGCATGCCGCCGAGCTTCTCGAGCAGGTAGGCGTATTGGGCGACGTGCCAGCGATTGATCAGGTAGTACTGCGAGAGCTTCGACTCGTCTTTGCCGTGGTGCGAGACGTCGTGATGGCCGGCGCTCACGCCTTCAAGCCAGCGGAAGTTCACGTTGCTGACCGAGTTGCCGAACATGAAGGTGCTGATGCGCGTCGTATCGCTTTGGAAGGCGACGGCGATCATGTCGAGCATCAAGCGTACGTGTTCTTCGTGGGTGGTCGGGTGATCGGTCGGGGCGGCCTTGGGATCAATCTCGAAGCGAGCCTTCCAGGGGCGTTGCTGGCCGCTGTTGGCGCGGTCGACGCGCTCTTCGAGCGAGCGCATGACCGACAGATATTCGTCGAGGCGCACTTTGTCGGCGGAGCCAATTTCTTTGCGGAGTTGGTTGGCGTCGTCGAGCACGCGGTCGAGCAACAAGGAGTCCATCTTGGCTTCGTTGCCTTGGGGACCGGAAGCGGCGCGGAACAGCCGTTCGTAAACCGAGCGGGGATTGAGTTCGCGGGCCAGCGGCGTGGTTGGCGTGCTCCAGGAGATGTGTGAGCCGTAGATGCGCGTGTAGCCGACGGCGGCGTCGTTGCCGACGGCGACCGGTGTAATGCCGAGCTCGAGCGAAGGCAGCGGGGTCTGGTCGCCGGCACGTTTGGCGGCGAGCTGATCCATCGAGACTTCGTTGCGGATGTCGGCGCCTTGGGTCTTCTTGATGCGCGCGCAGGTTAGGATCGCGGCTTCTTTGACGTAGTGACCATCGCCGTCTTTGGACTGCTCGTTCCACAGATTACTGAGCACGGTGACGGAGTCTTTGACCTTGGCCAGCGGCTCAAGCGTGGGCGAGAGCGTGAAGTCACGACCGACGCCCTGCGGGGTCCACTTGCCGACGTTCACGCCGTTGGGCATATAGAGCATCGCCATGCGCACGGGGCCTTTGTCGACTTCGGGGGCCGCCACGGCCATCGCTTCCAGCCAGGGGAGGCCGAGCGCCGCACCTGCGCCTCGCAGTAACGTGCGGCGGGATAGTGTCGGCTTGCGAAGTATGTTCATGGCGTTGCCTCCGGGGCGGAGCCTTGCTGATAGAGGAAGGGCGTACTCAAGGCGACTTCCTCGATTAGTGTAAGTGCGGAATAGTCGTTTTCCTTCACTTTGGCGACAATTTCGTCGACGGTGCAGGAGTCGCGCAGGGTCAGGCCGCGTCCGAGGGCGTAGCCGAGCATCTTGCGCGTTAGGTTGCGGATGAATAGATCTTTGCGTTCGAGCAGCGCGGAGCGCAGGCCGTCGGGTCCGTGGAAGGACGTCCCGTCCATGAGTTGGGCGGAGGAGTCGAGATCCGTGCCGCCTTGGTTGTCGCGCCAGCGTCCGATGGAGTCGTAGTTTTCGAGGGCGAAGCCGAGCGGGTCGATGCGCGCGTGGCAGCTGGCGCAGACGGGGTTTTCGCGGTGCTGGGTGAGCAGTTCGCGGACGGTGCTGGGCTTGGCGCGTTTGGTCTGTTCAAGCGCGGGAACGTTGGGCGGCGGAGGCGGAGGCGGCGTGCCGAGGATTGAATCGAGAATCCAGGCGCCGCGCAGCACGGGGCTGGTGCGGTAGGGATAAGACGATACGGCAAGCACGGCGGGCATGCCCAGCAGTCCCCCGCGGTTGGAGTTCGCGGGCAACTCCATCCAGCGCGGGTCCTTGCTTAGCTGCGCTTCGAATTTCAAGCCGAAGTGCTTGGCGAGCGTGTTGGTGATGATGGTCGAGTCGGAGTCGAGAAAGTTGAGCAGAGAGAGATTCTCTTTGAAGACGTGTTGGAAGAAAAAGACCGGCTGCAGACGGATGTCGGAGCGCAGTTCTTCGTCGACCTGGTAGCTGGGGAATAGTTCCGCGTCGGGGGCTTTGTCGTCTTCGAGTTGGCGAGTGCGCAACCACTGCTCGACGAAGCGCTCGGCGAAGGTCAGTGCGCGGTCGTTGCGCAGCATGACTTGGATGAGCGGTTTGACGACCTCGGGATCGTGCAGTCGTCCCCTGGCCGCGATGTCGGTGAGCAATTCGTCGGGCATGCCGCCCCAAAGGAAATAGGAGAGGCGATTGGCGATCGAGTACTGATCGAGCAGTTGCTCTTCGGGGCTGTTGTTCGGCGGTTCGTAGTGGAACAGGAACTTCGGCGAAACGAGCACGCTGCGGATGGCGAACAGGATTGCCGGTTCGAAGTCGTTGCCTTGTTTCGCCGCGGCCTGGAAAAGCTCGACGTAGGATTCGACTTCGCTCTGGGCGACGGGGCGACGGTAGGCTCGGGGCAGGAACGACGCGAGAATTTCTCTGGCGGCCTGCTCGGGGGACTTATCGGGACCGGGTTCGGCCACGAAGATCTTTTGGCGCGACTTGAATTCCTTGGAAGCGAAATCGACGGTCAGCTTGGCGACTTCGATGTATTTTTCGGAATGCAGCGGAGACAGAAAGAGCGTCTCGGCGGCATTGTCGAAGCCCTCGCCGCCTGCGCCGTCGACCGGCAGGAGGTCGGCGACGTCGATTTGCAGGTCGAACAGATCGCGGATGGTGGCGGCGTATTCGTCGCGGTTGAGGCGGCGGATCCCGCGGCGCCCGGCGGTGATGCCCATGGAGCAGGCTGCGGTGTGTAGGTTCTCGTTGGCCCACTGGGTGAAGCGCTCGCGGGCGTCGAGGTCGGGGGCGGGTGCCCCCATAGGGGGCATCTCGCCGTTGGCGACGCGGGTGACGATCTTGCCCCAGCGGACGGCTTGGGACTCGAAGCTTTCGGCGGTCTGAACGTCTTCGATATGGAAGCCGGCGGCGCCGGACTTGCCCTGGTGGCAGGCCTGGCAGTAGGTCGAGAGGAAAGCCTGGCCTTCGGCGAGCGCGTACGTCTCTTGCGCCGCTAGACTTGCCGCGGCAAGGGCGCCGATGGTCAGCGCGAGTGTCGCATTCTTAAAGGCCCCAATCCTCATTGAAGAATCCCGCCGTGACGATTTTACCCGGATATCGCGGACCGGGCGGGGTTGTGGTGTCGACGATCGCGTAGTCGGGCAGTTTGGGGATCTGCCGGGCGTTGTTGAGATAGTCGAATTCGCGGAAGGTGAAGCCGCTATTGACGACGACGTATTTCTCGGGATTCAGAGGGTTCGGGAAGATCAGGATCGGCGCATGAGTCTTGGCTGAGTAGGTCTCGCCATTGAGCGTTACCGAGGTTGCATCCCATTTGACGGGCAGGCGGTCGACGATACGGGCGAGGATGGCATTGCTGCCGGGGTCGCCCCACAGAACCAGGTTGCTGCTTGCAATATCTTCGTCGGTGATCTCGGAGTCTTCGCGAACTTGTGCGTCGCCGCGGAACTGTTTGCGCCACTCGGCGATGGCCCGATTTTGCTCGGACTCGACCCAGGAAGCGACGCCTGGAGCCGAGGGCTTGCCGGTTGGCGTGACCATGATGAAGCTGCCCATGAAGGCGTCGTCGACGGGGCCTTGCAGGTCGTGTTTTTTATGTAGGCCGGCGACGGTCGCGGAGTCGATGGCGGCCCAGTTGGCGCCGGACTTGCGGAAGTGGATATTCCAGGAGCGGTCGGTCATTGGGCCGGGGACGGTTACGGTTTGGCCGTCGATGGTCACGGCGACGTCGGATGTTTGGTCGAGCGGGGATCCGCCGGAGCCGACGTTGAAAGTGAAGGCTTCGACGTTGTGGGTGTCGACTTTGACGGCACTCGGGCCAGTGATTTCCGCATCGAGGCTGGCGCGCTCCCAGTGCTTACCTAGGGCGTCGATGGCGACCCACTTCATCTGGTTGTACTTGAGCGTGTAGGTGGTGAAGCGGATCTTCGTGGGGTAGGGATCGCGGCCGCGCGCGGCGATGGCGTCGATCTTCTCGTTGATCTCGTCGATGGCCTCGGGCGTGTAGCGGTGGCCGGCGTCCTTGCCCCAAACACGGGTCAGCCGCATGCCCTGCTTGGCGAGGTAGCGCTCCATGGCGTCGGCGGCTTGCCGTTGGCCATCCTGGTCGCCGTTGTAGGCGACGGTCGAGGTATTCGACAGGTTGACGGCGTACAGGGTCGAGTCATACAAGCCGTAGAGCTTCTGCTCCCACCAGGGCGGGGCGTCTGGGCCTTCGAGATTGAGATGCAGAAATTCGGCGGACTCGCTGAAGCCGGCCCCGGGTGCCACGGCGGCCCACATGCCGGCGAAGTGCGTGCCGAACTGCCAGGCGGAGGCGCCGCCCATGCTGAAACCGCGCATGAGGATGCGGTTCTCGTCGATGGGGTACTGTCGCTTGACGTCGTCCATGGCCTCGAACAGGTCGACTTCGCCAGCGAACTTGTTGGCGTTGCAGTAGCGTCCGTAGAGATGGATGACGATGGTGTCGCGCGGCGTGAATTGGCCGGGATCGGATTCGCGTCCCGTGATGAAGGAGATTTCGTTGAGCGTTTCACCGCGTCCGTGGAACCAGGCGTCCAGCCGCCAACGCTTGGGCGCCGTCGGCGAATACGATTCCGGAATCACCAGCCCATAAGGCTGCGGGCTGCCGTCGATTTTGGAGATGTAGCCGCGAACGACGAGGCCGGTGGCGGTGGTCCAGGGCGCTTGCCCGCGCAGCAGTTGATCGGCGCGCTGCTGACCTTCTTGCAGCAGGCGACGGGCGTCGGCGAACTGACCCGCGTTGAAGAACTCGTTGTAGTCGAGGGCATAGCGGACGGCCTGATGGTAGATCAGCACGTCAGGCAGCAACTCGTTCTCGCCCAGTTGGTCGATGGTCTCTTCGAGATGAGCTAAGCCCTCTTCGAGGCCAGGGCGGACGCGCTCGGGGACTTCCACGCCTGGAGGCGGGATGGGCCGGGGCGGCTGATTGTCTGCCGAGCGCTGGGCGAGGAGAGGGCTTGCAGCGATGAGAATGCCGCAAAGAAGGAGGCGGGTGGTTCGAGTCATTGCAGCATAAGAAATAGCACATCCGACGTTGTGGACCGCCGGCAAACCGAGCGGGAACGTTACCAAACGCAGGGGCAGCAATGCCCTCGGCGAAGTGCGGGTCACTGAGCGTTAGAGCCGCAGAAAAGACTAAGCCATGGGCGTCGACTGCTATAACAGCTACGTGTCCGGTTCGCTCTTCCAGAAGAAACATCACCAGTCGGGGGCGCGTCCGGGGACGCTGCATATCCACGAAGAATGGCCGCCGCCGAAGATTCGGGTTTTCCGCTACACGGCGGACGATGTGGAGGAGTGGGAGACGGACGGTTCGGATACGTTCGAGACCTTGTTCGAGAAGTCCGGCCAGGTCTGGGTTGATGTGCAAGGGCTCGGTGATGAGGCTTTGCTGCGTCGGATGGCGGACTTGTTTAACTTGCATCCGCTGGCGGTGGAGGACGTCGTAAATGTTCCGCAGCGCCCCAAGACGGAGCCCTACAAGGACTTCATTTTCCTGGTCACGCGCATGATCGCGGTACTGGACGGCGAAGCCATCGAGAACGAACAGATCAGCATTTTCTTGGGCAAGCATTTTGTGCTGACTTTCCAAGAGCGTCCCGGCGACTGTTTTGAGCCCGTACGGCAGCGGCTGCGCAATCCGGAGAGCCGCATACGCAGCAGCGGACCGGACTACCTGGCGTATGCGTTGCTCGACGCGGTCATTGACGGCTACTATCCCGTGCTCGAACAGCTGGGGGATCACTTGGCGGAGTTGGAGGAAGAATCGCTGGAGCAGCCCAGCAAGGACACGTTGCGAGCGACGAATAAGGTGCGCATGACGCTGTTGCTGATGAGGCGCGTGTTGTGGCCGCAGCGCGAGGCGATCAATTCCTTGATCAAGGACGAGAATGCGTTGGTCTCGGAGAACGTGCGATTGTTCTTGCGCGACACGCACGACCATTGTTCGCAGGTTGCCGATGTGGTGGAGTCCTACCGGGAGCTGGTGTCGGCGGTAGCGAATACGTACTTGACGGTCGTCAGCAATCGCACGAACGAAGTGATGAAGGTGCTGACGATCATGGCCAGCATCTTTATTCCGCTGACGTTCATGGCAGGCATCTACGGCATGAATTTTGAGTACATGCCGGAGTTGCATTTCCGCTATAGCTACCCGCTGTTGTGGGTGGCCATGCTGACGGTCGGTCTGGGCATGGTCTATTTTTTCCGCCGCAAGGGATGGTTGGGCGGGGAAGAGGATGACGAGGACGATGAATAGGCTAGTCCAGCTTCCACTGCTCGTCGAACAAGCCGGCTGTTGCCGTGTCGCCTTCGACGGTGAGAACTGCGTAGTCGCCTAATTGCGGCATGCTGTAGTCGCCGTTGTATTCGCGGGCGGCGATTGTGAGGCCGCTGTTGACGACGACGTAGCGTGACGGGTGGAACGGGCTTGGATAAGCCAAAACGGGCAAGTGCGAAGCCGACTCGTAAGTCTTGTCGCCGACCGTGACCGTTTCTTTCGTCCAGCCGAGAGGCAGCTTGGCAGAGATCTGGGCGAGCCACTTATTGCTGCCGGGGTCGCCGAAGAGGGCGACGTTGTATTTCTGGAAGTCTTCCTTCGTGACGTCCGTGTCGTTCTTGATGCGTGGGTGGGCGCGGTAGTTCATCGCGTAGAGATGGTCGAACTCGGCGAGGCGCTGGAGCGCTTGGTCGTTGGCGGCTTTGTTCCAGGGAGTGCCGGTGGGGCGCACCAGCAGGAACGGGTCGAGGAAGGCGTCGTCGATGGGGCCTTGCAGACCGTGGACTTTGCGTAGGCCTTGGATGGGCCCGTCGGCGATGGCCCAACCTTTTTCGCTCTTGGCGAGGGTGATGGAGGGGGCGCCTTTCACGTCGAGGCGTTGGCCGTCGATGGTGATGCGTTCGGCTTGGTTCGTTTCGTGGAGGGTGAGACGCGCCAGGTTCTTGGTGGTGATCTCGTAGCGCTTGCCGCCGCGCGTGCGTTGGGCGTCGATCTCGGCGCGCTTGTAGTGTGCGTCGAGTGCGTCGAGAGTCGCCCAGTAGGATTTGTTGTAGCGCGTGGTGTAGGTCAGGAAGCGGATGTGGTCGGGCGAGGGGCGGCCCTGCTCCATATGCTCTTTGATGAAGGAGTTGAGCCGTTCGCGCACGAGCGGGCTGGTGGCGTGCTTGGTGTCTTGCGAGATCAGGAAGATTGCAGGCAGGCCTTGCATCTTGAGGAAGTCGGGTTCGCCGACGGACTTGAAGCCTTCGGATTCGAGTTGGGCGCGGGCGCGCAGAGAAGACTCGAGTTGCCCTCGGGAGTTGGCGCGATCTTCGGGCGGCGGGATCGACGAGACTTGGTCGTCGGAGTCGCCTCCATGGCCGGCGAGCGGCAAGTTGAATGCGTTCAATGCCCATTGGGGCGAGTTCTCCCAGATGTTTAGAGTCTTCGCTTGATACTCGGGAAACTGGTCGGCCATGGTGTAGCGGCGGGGCCAAGTGCCGGCGCCGATTTCAGCGGCGGCGAAGTTGTCGGGGTGTTGCAGCGCCAAATGCCAGGCGCCGGCGCCGCCGAGCGAGAAGCCGCGCAGCACGACGCGGTCGGGGTCGATGTTGAAGCGCCGTTTGACCGCGTCGATGGCCTCGAAGACGTCGACTTCGCCGGCCCAGTGATAGGCGTTGTTGCCGCGTCCGTAGACGTCGAGGTGGATCTGGCCGGCTTCGAAGGTGAGCGAGCTGCCGCTGCGCTGACCTTTGGGGAACGAGGTGATGAAGCTGACTTCGGTGAGACCACGCGAGCGTCCGTGGAGAAAGACGAAAAGAGGCACGGCTTTGGATCCGTCGTAGGTGTCGGGCACGGTCAGGCCATAGGGCTGGACGGAGCCGTCGAGCTCGGAGTAATAACCGTGAATGCTGCGGCCTTTCTGAGTCATCCAGGGCGATTTGCCGTCGGCGAGCAGTTGGGCGCGTTCGATGCCTTGGTCGAGTACGGCAAGGGCGTTGGGATAGTACTCGGCGGTGTAGAGGTGCTCGGGGAATTCGAGCGCCCACTGGGCGGCCTTGCGGTAGATGTCGACGTCGGCGATGAGGGCGGAGTCTTTGCCGGACTGCTTGAGCCCCTCGACGAGCGCGGAAAGCTCGGCGGTTTTCGCTTCGAGTTTCGATTGCTCCTGGGCCGTCATTTTATAGGGCGGCGGTTGGGGCGGACGTTGCGCTTGGAGCACGAGGCCGACGGATGCGATGAGGATCAAAGAAATGCCGAGACGCTTCATGGGTACCTACCGAGGCCAAAAAGGCTGCATCAGAGTATCCCACTTGCTACACTCCGCCAGGACTCCCTCTTATGGCTCGATTGATTTTTGCTCTGTCCGTGGTTCTTGCGGTTGGTCCTGTTTTTGGCCAGTCGCGCCCGAAGATTCTGGGCGTCGGGCATATCGCCTTGCGCGTGAGCGATGTGGAGCAGTCGCGGGCTTTCTATAAAGATTTCTTGGGCTTTGGCGAGCCTTATCAATTGAACAATCGAGACGGCTCGTTGTCGCTGACGTTCATCAAGGTGAACGACCGCCAGTACATAGAGTTGTTCCCGGGGCTGCAGCCGAACCAGGATCGGCTGAACCATATTTCGTTCTATGTCGACGACGCCGAGGCGATGCGGGCGTATTTGGCTTCGCGCGGCGTGACCGTGCCCCAGAAGTTGACCAAGGCGCGCATTGGGACGTTGAACTTCAACGTGAAGGATCCCGATGGACACACGGTGGAGATCGTTGAATATACGCCGGACAGTTGGGCGGCGCGTGAGGCGGGCAAGTTCATGCCGGACGAGCGCATCTCGAAGCGCCTGATGCATGTGGGCGTGTTGGTCGGCGACCTACCCAAGGCGATGGAGTTTTACGGAGACATTTTGGGCTTCGATGAGATTTGGCGTGGGGCTGGAGGCGACAGCAAGACGCTGTCGTGGGTGAACCTGAAGGTTCCGGAGGGCGACGACTATATCGAGTTCATGCTTTATAGCCAAGAGCCCACGCCGAACCGGCGCGGCGTGCAGCATCACCTGTGTTTAGAGATTGAGGATGCAGATGCGGCAGTAGAGCGTCTGAATCAGAGACCGTATCGCCAGGGATATACGCGGGATATCGACATCCGCACGGGCATCAACCGCAAGCGCCAGGTCAATCTATACGACCCGGACGGCACGCGCTTGGAGCTAATGGAGTCGCACACGGTCGATGGAGCGCCGGCTCCTTCGTCGACCTTGCCGCCCCCGTCTCGCAACTAGCGGCGGAAGGTCGGCTCGTCGACTAAAGGAATCGACTGCACCGGCTCAAATAGCCCAAACGCGAACACGGCGCTCCGGGAGACCACGGCGACGTACTGCTTGCCGTTCACGGAATAAGTGATCGGGGAAGCATCGATCGTCTCGCCCACGTTGTAGTGCCACAGGTGCTTGCCGGTGCGCGAGTCGACCGCGATCAGATGATCGTCGTCGTCGGCGGAGAAGATAATTCTGCCGGCCGTGGAGAGCGTTCCCGCCCAGGAGTTCGTTTCGCCTGAGAGAGGGTATTCCCACATGCGCTTGCCGGTCTTGGGGTCGATGGCGCGCAGCACGAAGTGGCCGTCGTTCCGAGGCGGACGCTCGCCGCCGGTGCCGCCGAAGCCGATCTTCGGCACGGGCTCCTGCGAGGAGGAGACGATGATGTCGCAGGCCTCCATGGTCATCACGTATTGCCAACCGGTGGCTGGGTCGTAGGAGTCGGACATCCAGTTGGCGGCGCCCCAGACGGTGGGGCAGACGAGGGAGCCTTCGGGGGACGGCGCTTTGTCTCCGGCCAGGATGGGGCGGCCTGCTTTGTCGACGCCTGTCGCCCAATTGAGCTTGTCGACGAAGGGGGTGGCCCGCAGAAACTCGCCGGTGGTGCGGTCGAGCATGTAGTAGAAGCCGTTGCGGTTGGCTTGCATGACGACCTTGCGGATCTTGCCGTCGACTTCGACGTCGAGGAGCAGCGGCGGTTCTTCGCCGTCCCAGTCCCAGACGTCATGCGGGGTGAACTGGAAGTGCCACTTCATCTCGCCCGTGTCGAGGTCGACGCCGATCAGCGAATCGGTGTACAGGTTGTCGCCGGGGCGGTCGCCGCCATAGAAGTCGGGCCAGGGGTTGCCGGTGGGCCACACGAGCAGGTTCGTTTCGACATCGTAGCTGCCGGGCATCCAGGTGCCGCCGCCGCCCCAGGGCAGGGTTTTGGGGCCCCAGGTTTCAGAGCCTGGCTCGCCGGGAGCGGGAATCGTCCAGAGCTTCCAAAGTTGTTTGCCGCTCTCGGCGGAGTGCGCGGCGAGGAATCCGCGGATGCCGCTGTCGCCGCCGGATACGCCGACAATCAACTTGTCCTTGATCGCCACGGGCGCGACGGAGCAGTAGTAACCGTCGTCGGGGCTGGCATAGGCTTCTTCCCAGATGGCCGCTCCGGTGATGCGGTTGAGGGCGACCAGGTGGCAGTCGCTGGTGACGAAGTAGACCCGATCGCCGAGGATGGCCGCGCCGCGGCTCTTGCGCTGCATTTTGACGCCGGGCTGCTGATAGTTCCAAATCAGCCGGCCGGTCGTTGCGTCCAGCGCATAGACCTCGTTGGCGTTGGTCACGTACATGACCCCGTCGTAAACGATGGGGAAAGAACTCAGACTCGTGGCGCCGGGCACGCGATAGGTCCACTTGGCGACCATGTTGTCGGCGTTCTCGGCGGTGATTTGATCGAGCGGGCTGTGGCGGTTGGAGCGGTAGTCGCCCATAAAGGTCAGCCAGTTCTCGCTGGGCGCGGCGAGGAGGTCTTCATAGGTCACTTGCGCCGCGGCGGGAACAACCAGAGCCAAGGTGGCGATCAAAACGGTTAGGGTGCGATTCACTGGGCAGCTCCTTCGGCGATCTTGAGCGGTCTCAAGGTTTGGCGGCTGAGGAACGCCAATAAGTCGGTTATCTGTTGTTTACTGAGCCGCTCGCCGTAGTTGGCCGGCATCCAGGAAGTCGGCGGGAACTCGACCTGTGTCACTTCGCTCTTGCTGAGCAGGCGCAGTTGGCCGTCGGCGTCCAAAAGTTGAATCGAGTAATTCGAGGTGTTGCGAGCGACGCCGCGAATCGTTTCGCCGTTCTTGAGCGTGACGCGCACGGGCATGTAGCCGCGCGTGAAGCGCTTGTTGGGGTCGAGGACTCCTTCGCGAATCTCGGTCAGCGTCTTGGTGACGCCGATGTTGGTGAGGTCAGGACCCAAAAAACCGCCCTCGCCGCGGATCATGTGGCAGTTCATACAACGCCCGGCGCCGTAGTACACCTGGCGGCCCGCTTCGGGATCGCCGGGAACCTCCTGACGCGCAGCAGGCGAGGATAGATTGCGCAGGAAGGCAGCCAGTTGCCAGATCTTCTCGTCTTCGAAGGAGGAGGGCGGCATGTCGCTTCCGGGGATGCCTTTCTTGATCACGCCGAAGAGCCATTGATCGTTTTGGCGTTGGAGGTTCCGGGAGGTGATCAGGTTGGGTCCGCGTCCGCCTTCGGCGTTGACGCCGTGGCAGCCGCTGCAAACCGTCAGGTAAAGCTGCTGTCCTGCTTCGATTGAAGCGGGGTTGCCGATGTGGGCTTTTTCGGGCGTGACGCCCAACTCAGCGTGTGGGTCGGGCAGTTGTGCCAGTAGGAGGAGTGCGGAGCCCCAGGCCAGCAGGAGAAGTTTCAAAGCGTGTCTCAAGGCGTATTCCTCAGCGCCAAGCGCGGCCATGAGTATAAGCCAACCAAGGGGCGCGAGGTCTACTTGCGGCAGGTGTAGACGAAGGCCGGCGGCACGTTGCGCCAAACGACCTCGGACTGCCGTACTTCGGCGAACATCTCTCGGAGAAGCTTGCGAAAGCGCCACGCCGGCGGGAGGGCAAACCCTTGGAGGTAGGCGAAAGTGACGAAGACGCCGTCTTCGGTGAGCGAACCGTGGGCCGCTTTCATGATGTCCCGCTGTAGGGATTCGTCGAATGCCGCCCAAGGCAATCCGCTGACGATGCGGTCCGCTGCGGTTTCGCCGCGAGCGGCCAAGATTTTGTGCAGCTCCTGGACGCAGTCGTGAGCGACGTCCAAGTCCGGGTGCCGCTCGCGCAGCATGGCCACGAATTCTTCGTTGCGCTCGATGGCGATGAGTCTGGAGTTCGCCGGCTTGCGCTCGATGAGTGCTCGGGTGATCGGTCCAGTGCCGGGACCGAACTCGACGATGACGGAGGCGCCTTCAAGAGAAGCCTCTTCGGCCATCAAGCGGGCCAGTTCGGCGGAGCTGGGAACGATGGCGCCGGTCGAGATGGGCTTACGGATGAACTCACGTAGGAAACGACCGTGCTGTGCGGATGGGGAGTCGGGCTCCTCGTCAGGCGCGCTCGCCTGTTTGCCTTCGATATCAGAGGCCAAGACCCAATTCTACGAGACCCGCGCGGATCGCGTTCCCTCGACGATCGAGTTATGGCCATCGCAAGAGTTGTTAAAACGATGTAAACCCTTATTTAACTGCTATTTAACCGGTCCAAGATAACTACTTGGCGAGCGGTTGACGTCATCCTGTAACGAGGGCGCCGGAACAGGCGCAATGCCTCAAGGAGTTCCGAAATGGCCGTTCAACCCGAATTGATTCGACAAGCTCAGGCCGGCGATGCCGTCGCATTCGCCACGCTGGTGAACGCTTACAAGCAGCGCATTCATGGCACGGCTTATCGCATGACCGGCCGGCGGGATGACGTCGAAGACATCGGCCAAGAGGTGATGCTGCGGCTGGTTTCGTCCCTGGGCCAACTACGCACGGTGGAGGTCTTTGAGACTTGGCTCTACCGGTTGACGATGAACGCGGTCTACGACCACCTGCGCAAACGGCGCCGTACCGCGGATATCCCGATGGCGGATCTGTCGGAAGAGCAAGTGTCGTTCGCTGACGCGATTGAGGGCTCGCGCCGCAGTGCGGTCGAGAGCCGCCAGGCTGAAGCCCGCGCCACGCTGAAGGTGATGCTGGATAACATTCCGGCCGAAGACCGCGAACTGTTGGAGCGCAAGGAGATCAGCGGCCTAAGTCTCAAGGAGCTGCGCAAGCTCTACAACGCGAATGAAAACGCGCTCAAAGTGAGACTGTTCCGGGCGCGCAAACGCGCTCGCGCCGCGCATGACGAAATGACCGCGGCCGTTGCCGCCTAGGCGAGCGCGCCTTGGATCAACTGGCCGCCGACGATGGTTGGCCTCTCGGCGCGGCCGTTGTGCAGGTAGGTGAGCCGCTGGTGATCCAAGCCCATTAGGTGCAAGATCGTCGCATGCACGTCGTGGACGTGGTACGGCGTCTCTTGCGCACGCAAGCCGAGGTCATCGGTCGTTCCCACAGTTCCGGGCCGGATGCCCGCTCCGGCCATCCAAATCGAGAAGCCCCAGGGGTTGTGGTCGCGGCCGATACCTTTTTCGTTGAACGGCGTGCGGCCAAACTCGCCGCCCCAAACGACGAGCGTTTCATCGAGCAGGCCTCGTGATTTGAGATCGGCCAACAGGCCGGCGATGGGTTTATCGGTATAGCGGCACCACTTGCTATGGTTACCCTCAATGTCGTCGTGCGCGTCCCAGGAACCCGCGTAGACATCGACGAAGCGCACGCCGCGCTCGACTAGCCGGCGGGCGAGCAATAACTTCTCTGAGAGCGGCCGGGTGAAGTCGTCGTCCATGCCGTACAGGTTCTTGGTCGCCTCAGTTTCGGTGTGGATATCGACGGCTTCAGGGGCATGGGCTTGCATGCGCCAGGCGAGTTCGTAGCTCTCGATTCGCGCGTCAAGTTCGGACTCGTGAGGGTGTTTTTCAGCGTGTCCGCGGTTGATGCGATTTAGAAAGTCCAACTTGCCGCGTTGCTGCTGCTCGCCGACGGTCTCGGGGTTGGCCAGGTTCAAAATCGGCGGACCGTTCTTTTGGAACTGGGTGCCTTGGTAGACAGCGGGGATAAAGCCAGCAGACCAATTCTTGGCGCCGCCGTTTAAGGGCGCTTCGGTATCGAGCACCACGAACGTCGGTAGATTGCGGTTGGCAGAACCAAGGCCGTATGTAATCCAGGCGCCGAGCGAGGGCCGGCCGGCGAGAATCGAGCCGGTATTCATCTGGCAGACCGAACCGACGTGGTTCAGACCATCTGCCCAGCAGGAGCGGATGACGGACAAATTGTCAGCATGCGCGGCGACCTCCTTGTACCAGTCCGATATCCAGAGGCCGTTTGCGCCGTACTGCTTCCACTCGCGCTGATCTGCGAGAACGGTATTGCCGGCGGTGCCCATCGCGGTGATGCGCGGGGGATCGAATGAGGAGGGGATCTGCTGGCCCGACAATTGCCGCAGCAACGGTTTGTAGTCGAAGGTGTCGACGTGACTCGGACCGCCTTCCATGAACAGCCAGATCACGGACTTGGCCTTGGGCGTGTGGTGAGGCGTCTTGGCGGCCAGCAGGTCGACCTCTCCGGACGCAAAACCGTCTTCGGCCAACAGCGAGCTAAAGGCCAGGGCTCCGAGACCGCTGCCGGAACGCGCGAGGAAGTTACGCCGGGTGGGGGCGTCGAGCGATTGAGATGGGATGTGACGCGGCATGGCTGTCGACCTCAGTTGCTGTAAACGAACTCGTTGGAATTGAGCAGGGCGTGGCAGAAGTCGACCAGCGCCGCGGCGTGGGTCTCGTCCAGTTGCGCACTCATGGAAGCGGGCAGGGCAATCTTGGCGCCCTCGGCGACGCGCTCGGCGATGAGTCGGCTCTGCGTGCTGAAGAAGGTTAGTGCGGCGTCTTTCTCGCCGGCGTCCGGCGGTCGTGAGTAGGCCATCAGATAAGCCTCGGTGACTTGCTTGGAGGCGTCGGCGCCGGCGGCTTCGATAACGCGGCCCGCAAAACCCTGGGCCCACTCGATGGTCTGCGAGTCATTCAGCAGCGACAGGGCCTGCGGAGCAGTGGTGGTGACATTACGCCGCGAACAACTCTCGTGGGTGTCGGGCATGTCGAACGCTTCCATCATGGGATAGCGGGCATTTCTCTTGACGAAGATGTAGACACTGCGCCGGTGCTGGTCGCTGAGGTCCGCGTCGACATCCCAGCCGCCGTAGGGAGTCGGCATACCTAGCGGCAGCGGCGGGTGGGCGCTGGGCCCGCCTAGTTCGGGATTGAGCAACCCGGAGACTTCGAGCATCGAATCGCGGATGACTTCGCCGTCGAGTCTTTGTGGGCGGAAGCGCCAGAGCAACTTGTTGTTGGGGTCCGCTTTGGCCCCGTCTTCGCGGTAGGCGGCACTCTGCTGATAGGCGGCGGAGTTCATCATCAGCCGGTGCATCGCTTTGATGCTCCAGCCGCGATCGACGAATTCAGCGGCGAGCCAATCGAGCAGTTTGGGATGGGTCGGTTGCTCGCCCATGCGTCCAAAGTCGCTGGGCGTGCCGACGATGCCTTGGCCGAAATGGTAGTGCCAAATACGGTTGACCATCACGCGTGCGGTGAGCGGATTCGTGGGAGACGTCAGCCAATGCGCCAACGCGGAACGGCGTCCTGTGGAATCAAGGTCTTCGGGCTTGGAGTAGGCGGCGGGGCCGGGGTCGAGCACGGACAAGAAGCCCGGCTGGACTTCTTCTTTGGGAGCGGCGTAATTGGCCAGGCCCAGCACGTAGGTCGGGGGCGCTTCGGAGCCGAGGTCCTTGAGACCCATGCCTTCAGGTAGTTCACCCGGGTGCAGGGACTCGAAGACAGAGAGCTTCTCGCGCAGCTCGATGTAACGGGCTTTCTGATCGCCTTTGAGCTTTTTCCACAGGTTGGCCTCTTCGTAGACCATCTGCCATTGGTGCTTGTGGACCATTTGACGTTCGAGGGGCGTGAGCTGGTCGGCGGTCTTCTTGAGGGCCGCCTGGGTCAGGTCCATGCGCTTGATAAACAGGTGCTCATCCACGTCGAGACGAATCGGCGCAAGCAGCGACTCCATCTCGGCGCGGATGTCGGCGGTGGCGTTCTCCCATTGGGCAAGCTGCGCCTGATAGCGGGAGTCGGCCTCGGGGTCGAGCATGTCGATGTGATCGTCTTCGGCGGAGGCGGCGAAGAAGGCTTGCAGGCGGTAGTAGTCCTTTTGAAGAATCGGGTCGAACTTGTGGTCGTGGCACTTGGCGCAGCCGAAGGTCATGCCCAGGAAGGTCGCGCCGACGGTGTCGGTGACGTCTTGCAATAGTTCC
Source organism: uncultured Acidobacteriota bacterium (assembly GCA_963805925.1). GTDB lineage: Bacteria > Acidobacteriota > Terriglobia > Bryobacterales > UBA6623 > CAMPKL01. The sequence goes on along the minus strand of CAWDWB010000003.1, from coordinate 1,087,661 downwards.
GCCCGGCGCTGTACGAGGTTGGCGGCGTTCGACTCATCGGGGTAGTGGCGGTTGAAAGCGGTGGCCACGCGCGCGTCCGGGCTCTGGGGCCATAGCTCGTCGCCGGCGATCTGCTCGGCGACGAAGCGGTCGTAAGGTTTGTCGTCGTTGAGCGAGCGAATGACGTAGTCGCGATAACGCCAGGCGTTAGGGCGAGTCTCGTCGGTTTTGAAGCCGTTGGAGTCGGAGTAGCGGGCTAGATCGAGCCAGTGCCGTCCCCAGCGTTCGCCGTAGTGGGGCGAATCGAGCAGGCGATCGACTAGCTTCGCGAAAGCGTCCGGCGATTGGTCATCAAGGAAGGCCTGCACTTCGGCCGGCGTAGGCGGTACGCCGATCAGATCGAAGTAAGCGCGGCGAATCAGATCCACCTTGTCGGCACGCGGGGCGATGGACAGATTCTTCTCGGCCAATTTGGCTGAGATGAAGGCGTCGATTGGGTTGGTTCCCGCAGGGCTGGCGGGAGGAGCTACCTTCACGACCGGTTGGAACGCCCAATAGGAGCGGTCCGCCGCGTCGAAGGGGCCTTCGACGCTTGCGGCGGTCAATAAGCCAGCGGCGATGGGCAGGCAACAGGCCAGCGCGAGTTTGCACAGCTTCTTCAAGGATTTACGCCTCCGGGCGGACAGGGCCAACAACTAGTCACGACGATCTGTGATAAACGGTCACGAGGATTGTAAGCCCTTGAGCCCAAAGGCGCCAACTGCTTTAGGGGCCGTCCCGCATGACGGCACATGGGGACTCAGCAGGGGCATCGAAAAATGGGGTCAAATCCGAGGTCCGTGCAGAGCTCAGCCGACTGTACAATGCCGGTAGCAACACTCGCAATATCAGGCGTAGGGCTTCATCCCACGAGATGAACTAGAAACCCTCGCCCCCGGCGCCGAATCTAACTTCATGGAGGCAACAAGATGGTTGTCGGCGTCCCGAAAGAAATCAAAGACCACGAAACACGCGTAGGTCTAACCCCTGCAGGCGTTTACGCCCTCAAAGAAGCCGGTCACGAAGTACTCGTCGAGGCGGGCGCCGGCATCGGCAGCTCAATGTCCGATGCCGAGTATGTCGAGGCGGGCGGGGTCGTGGTGGAATCCGCGGCAGACGTTTGGGCTCAGGCGGACATCATCGTCAAGGTCAAAGAACCTCAGCCGAGCGAAGTCCCCTTCTTCCGGCCAGGACTTATCCTGTTCACCTATCTGCACTTGGCGCCGTTGCCGGAGCTGACTCGTCAGCTCAAGCAAGCAGGGGTCACGGCGATTGCCTACGAAACGGTGCAGCACGAGAACGGCGTACTGCCGCTGCTGGAGCCGATGAGCGAGGTGGCTGGGCGCTTGGCCGCGCAGGTTGGGGCCGAGTATCTAGAGAAAACGCACCACGGCCGGGGCGTCCTGATGGGCGGAGTCCCAGGGGTTGCGCCTGCTGAGGTCGTTATCGTCGGGGCAGGTATCGTCGGCTCGAACGCGGCGAAGGTCGCGATGGGCACGGGCGCCCACGTGACGGTTTTGGATATCAACGTAGAGCGACTACGGCGTATCGACGATCTGTACAACGGTCGTATCGCCACGCTGGTCTCCAGTCCCAAAGTGCTGGCCGACGCGGCGGCCAAAGCGGAGCTGCTGATCGGCGCCGTTCTGGTGCCGGGCCGTGCGGCGCCGAAGGTCATCACGCGTTCGACGATCGCGGGGATGTTCCAGGGAGCGGTTTTCGTTGACGTGGCTATCGATCAAGGCGGCTGCTCGGAGACCTCTAGGCCTACGACGCATAGCGATCCAGTCTATGAGGTCGACGGCGTACAACACTACTGCGTGACCAATATGCCGGCGGCGGTGCCGCGCACCTCGACTTTGGCGCTGACCAACGCGACCTTACCCTATCTGCTCAAGATCGCGAGTCTTGGGCCCGAGGAAGCGATGCGCCGGGACGAGTCGTTGCTCCTCGGTCTCAACGTCTATCGCGGCCAGATTGTGTGCCCAGGCGTTGCCGAGTCGCAAGGCGAACCTTGGCACGAGGTCATCTTCGGTTCGTGACCGGAACGCTTACGAACGGTTCAGAACCATGTTAATCTCGGAGTGATGGCGTCTTCTTGGGCTAGCGAGGGTCTTTCCGTAGCGGAAGTATCTCAGGAATTGGGAGTTACGCCTAAATCCGTCAATGAGCGGGTGCGTAACGGCTACCGCGAAGACTGGAAGAGTATCGAGCGGATCACGGAAAAATCAGGCGAGATCCGGTTTTTCATCCGGGGTCACGGATATTCGAAGGGCGATCAGGTCGAATTGTCTGAGATTTCCTCAGGAGAAGACCTGATCCCGTCACTGAACGCCAGATGGCAGGTCCAGAAGGCTGATTCTGACAGTTTTACTCTCGATTTGCCGTCGAACTTGGACGCCGCACCCATGAGCGGCGGCCGAGTGCGCCGTTTACTGACCATTCGCACGACTTCCTACCGGCGTCCCGACCTGGGACGCGCCATGCGCCTCTGTCACCCCGCCGACGTAGCGGCGATTAAGAAACTGATGGCCCCACCGGCCCCCACGCGAGGAAATCCCATGTCCCAGACCGTTGATGCACCCGTCGATTCTCAGCCGCCCAGCGGCGGCATTTTTGAAGACAAGCCGTTCTATCGCATTGCGAAGCTGCCGACGTATGTCTTCGCCATGATCAACGAGATGCGGGCCAAGGCTCGCACCGCTGGGTTGGACGTCATCGACTTGGGCATGGGCAATCCGGACGGTGCGACGCCCAGGGCGGTCGTCGCGAAGCTGGCCGAGGCCTCGAAAGACCGGCGCAACCATCGTTACTCGGTGTCAAAGGGCATCTGGCGGCTACGCGAAGCCATTTGCCAGCGTTACGAACGCGCTTACGGCGTGTCGGGGCTCAGCTACGAGAAGGAAGCGATCGTGACGATGGGAGTCAAGGATTCGCTGGCGCATTTGATCTCGGCGGTGATTGGGCCCGGCGACAGGGTGGTGATGCCTGACCCGGCGTACCCGATCCATCAGTGGGGCGTCGTGATGGCTGAAGGCGAGAAGGTTGCGTTGCCGATGCCATCGCCGGAAGAGTTCTTGAACCGACTCGAAGACGTCTACCGCAAGGGCCCGGCGCCGAAGATGGTGTTGGTGTCGTTTCCGCACAACCCGACGACGCAGGTGGTGGAGAAAGACTTCTTCGAGACGATCGTGGCCTGGGCGCATCAGCACGGCACGATGATCGTGCATGACTTTGCTTATTCCGACCTCGGCTTCGACGGCTATCAGCCGCCGAGCTTGTTGGCGGTCGACGGCGCCAAAGAGGTGGGCGTCGAGTTGTTCTCGATGTCGAAGAGCTACAACATGGCCGGCTGGCGCATTGGGTATTGCTTGGGCAATCCGAAGATGATCCACGCACTGGCACGCATCAAGAGCTACCTCGACTACGGCGCCTTCCAGCCCATTCAGATCGCGTCGATCATCGCGTTGCGTGAGTGTGAAGAGGACGTTGTCAAGATTCGCGACAACTACCGGGAACGCCGCGATGTGCTGGTCGATGGTTTGAACCGTGCCGGCTGGCCGGTAGAGTCGCCGAAGGGCACGATGTTCTTGTGGGCGAAGATTCCCGAGCGCTACGCCTGGGCCGGATCGCTCGAGTTCGCCAAGTTGGTGCTGGAGAAGGGGCTGGTTGCGGTGTCGCCAGGCATTGGCTTCGGCCCGGGCGGGGAAGGCTACGTGCGCTTCTCGTTGATCGAGAATGAGCAGCGCATTCGCCAGGCTTGCCGCGGGATCAAGAAGGCGCTGGCGGATTAATTAGCACTAGTGACGAAATCGCTATCTCGTGATCCAATCACGGTATGGCTAAGTGGCCAACAAACTACGACAAGCTGTCGGTCGCCGCGCTGGTGGGGATCATCCGCGACGGCGATGCCGGTACGGACGCAGCTGCCGCCGCGTCGTTTGAGTTGAACTCTCGACTCAAACGAATGTCGACTGCTGAACTTTTCCAGGTAATATTCGAGGAGGATCGAGACGACTCATTTGCTTGGGAAGCGATCCGCGTACTCCATACGCGCGCTACACCGGAAGTCTTTGAAGTCGCACGTACTTGCGTAGAGTCGGACGATCCCTACCGGCGGGTCAGAGGTTTTAATGTCCTCTCCCAACTTGGCATCCGCTACGGCGTTCCGGAGAATCCCTTTCGTGATCGGTGCGTTGCCCTGGCGATACGTGCGTTAGCAGATCCCGATTCCGATGTCGTAGGCGCAGCTGCCTGGGCCTTGGTCCACCACGATTCAGAGGAAGGCAAGGCCACTCTAGTGAAGCTGAAGGAATATCCAGACGAAAACGTTAGGCTCGCTGTCGCCACGGGGCGCCCGCCCAGATGAGACGGAAGCAGAACTCCAAGCAGTCTTGGGACTCATGGCGGACGAGGACGAGGACGTTCGCGATTGGGCCACCTTCGCTCTGGGTACACAATGTGAAATTGATTCACCCGAGATTCGAGATGCTCTTCGCGCACGCCTTGACGACCCGCACGAGGACACGCGAAACGAAGCTCTTTGGGGTCTAGCTCATAGGAAGGAGCAACAAGCCCTTCGGCTTCTGCTCCATCGCTTGGACCGAGACGCGTGGATCAGTGGCGATGAATACGCGGCGGAACGGGCATTGGGCATCATTGGCGACGCATCCCATGAACAACTCTGCGACGGTCTTCGAAGTTTGCTCGCCGACACATAGGCACAAGATTCTAGAGCGCCGCTCGCAGGGTCTTCTTGTGTCCCGAGCGTTGCATTTGTGAGTCATTCGCCAGGCTTGCCGCGGGATCAAGAAGGCGCTGGCGGATTAAGGTTGCTGGTGCGACAGCCAGCTCTCGTAAGAGTGGGTCCGGTTGCCGAGGTAGCGGTAGGTGTCGAAGACTTCCGCGTGGCCTAGCGTTCGCGGGTCGCCGTCGACCCGCAGCAGCTCTTCCATCTCCTCGCGCAGCCGCGACTTGGTCTGCCAGTAGGCCGGTTCGAGGGCGAGATTTTTCATGCAGTCGGGGTCCTCGGAGATGAGATACAACTCCTCGGCCGGGCCGCTTGCCGAACGACAGCGCGTACCACTCGTCGAAGCGGGACAAAATGTTCTCTTTCGTCGGACCGCCATCGACATTGCGATAGCCTGTTTCCGGATTTCCCGCCGGCCAGCTATCCGGTTCGTAGTTGCGTACGTAGAGAAACTCCGGCGTGCGCAGCGCACGCACGGGGTAGCCGGCATCATTTGGTCTGCCGAGGTCGTGGCGCTCTTTGCCGACCAGCATGCGGTTGCGGTCCGAGTCGATCCACCCGGACTGGCCGGAGCGCAACGCAGCGAGAAAGCTCTCGCCTGTCACGCTTGGTGGGATCGGCAAGCCGGCAAGTTCCAAGAACGTCGGCATAAAGTCGCGTGCGTTGATGAAGTCGTCGATCGTTCGCCCGCCGGTCATTCCGCTCCACCGAATCGCGAGCGGTAGATGGAAGCCCTCTTCGTAGATCTGACCCTTGACGCGCGGGAAAGGCATTCCATGGTCCGATGTCACCACGACGAACGTATTGTCTAACTCGCCGATCTCTTCCAGCTTCTTTAGCATCAGGCCGAGATGCGTATCGTAGTGTTCGACCTCGATTGAGTAATCGAGCATGTCGCGCCGGATGACGTCCCGGTCGGGATAAAACGCAGGCAACTCCACATCTTTGGGGTCCTTGCCTGCCCGTACTCCGATGCCGTCCTCGTAAGGGCGGTGTGGCTCGGTTGCGCCGTACCAGAAGCAGAACGGCTGGTCGTCGGCACGATCCTTGAGGAAGGCCTCGAAGTTGGCGGCGTAGTCGATGTCATTCATCCCTGAGTGGGGCGGCGTCGAGCGAATCTCCGAATACTGATTGCCTGCGGGGTTACGCTTGAATCCGCCAGCTTGGAAGTCGCCTGGACCCCAGCCCTTCGCCGTGAAACCTACGTGATACCCCGCGTCTTCGAGCAGGTCCGGATAGACCGGCCACTTTGCGGGAAAGATCCCGAAGTGGTCGACGGCCTCTTCGAGTTGCCAGCTGTTGCGTCCGGTCAGAATGGTTGCCCGGCATGGGCTGCACTTCGGGTTCGAGGTAAAGCAGTTATTGAACAGTACGCCTTCCCGCGCGACCCGATCGAACGAAGGCGTCTTGACCCAATCGCATCCGTAGGCCCCGGCATGTTTCTGAGACCAATCGTCGGCGATCGCGAACAGTATATTGGGTCGCCGTCCGGCCTGCGCCGCCAGCGGCTTGGTCGCCCAAGAGGCGGCCGCAGCTGCAGCGCACAGAAGAACGGACCGTCGAGAAACATCGATTGACGACATAGCGGAACGAGTTTACCAGGCCTCAAGGCCACGGGAGGCTAGGAGCGCCGCACGTTCTAGCGGCTTGGCAGACGGATTGAGGAGGTCGCGCTACAGTGCCCCTTTCAGAATCTTCTTGTAAGCCTTGAGCGTTTCGCGGCCGGTGTCGGTAAGGCGGCAAATCGTGAGCGGATACTTGCCGCGAAAAGTTTTCTCAATTTCGATATAGCCGGCGACTTCGAGTTTCGAGAGATGCACGGAGAGATTGCCCTTGGTGAGGCCTGTCGCTTGGTGCAGATACTGAAAGTCTGCTTCCTTGACGGCGGCCAACAGCGACACGACCATCAGCCGGGCCGGTTCGTGGATCATTCGGTCGACATCGGCCAACTTGCGGATTCGGGACGTCATCTACTTGGCAGCCCTGTGTTCGCGCACGAACCGGACGAACGTAATGGAGCCGCCTACAAACGAGGTGATGCCGATTGTGCCGAAGAGGACCTTGAAGTTGTTTGGCGTCGGCATGTCCGCCAGGACCACCAAGACGGCTGCGGCGGCGGTGATGACGCCGTACCAAAACATCCTGCGGGGTTTCCCGAACCACATAAAAGTCACCGCGATCAATAGGGCCGGAAGCACATGCCGCCACCGATCAGGATTGCCCAACTGCGGTGCAACGCCGAAATTGAGCAGTGCGAATACAGCAAGAATCGCCAACGCGGGCAGGATCCGTCGGCGGCTCCACTGACCGTATTTGACGTAGCCGAAGCTTTCGATGAAGTAGCGCTCCCGTAGCCGCGGAAGCAGAACCGTTTTGGCGAGGATCATCAGCGCCGGCAGGCCGATAGCGATGGCGATGGCTATGGCTCTGCGGTTTTCGGGCCCGGTGGGTAGGTAGGGCTGAAGATAAATCAGTCCGGTCGCCACCAGGAAGAAAGCTCCCATCATGATCTCGGGAATGCCGTCGCGGTTGTGCGCTTGCTGAACTAGTTCGCACCCAATGGCTTCGGGGGATTTCGATGATATCGCTTGATTCACGACGCTCTCCTGTCCATTCGCAGACTAGTTTGTATTACAAACTAGTCTGTTGTCAATAGTGAATACGCAGGTGCTCAAAAGGAAACGGCTCCCGCTTTCGCGGGAGCCGTTGTTGGTTGTGTTGTTGAGGCGCGTTAGAACGACAAGCGCAGGCCCATTTGCACTTGACGCGGCGTGCCGACGATCGAAGTGATGATGCCCGCGCCCGCATTGCCGATCGACGCGTTCGGCAAGCCGAACTGCGGGGTATTAAACAGGTTGAAGAACTCAGCCCGGTACTGCAGGTTGACGCGCTCGGTGATCGCGATGTCCTTGAACAGCGAGTAGTCGACGTTCACGCGTCCCGGTCCGCGCAGGATGTTGCGGCCCGCGTTGCCGTAGGTGAATTGCGTGGGGATGCCCCACACAGAGCCCGAGGAGTTAAACGAGGTATCAAACCAGTGTTCGCGGGTCGGGTTGTCGAGGACCGGGTTGCCCAGGATGTCCGGACGGCTGCCGCCCGCGTTGGAAACGGAGGACTGCAGCGTCGGGGTAAAGGGCAAACCGCTCTGTGCGGTGAAGATACCGTTCATCTTCCAGCCGCCTAGGACGTTGTTGAGGATGCCGTTGTTGAAATCGATCGACTGCCCTTTGCCGATGGGCAAGGTGTAGTTGGTCGAATAGGTGAGGCGGTGTTGGATGTCGAATCCGGACGTGCCGCGGTCGGCATTTCGGAAACGAATGTCCTGGGGAATCGGGCCGTTGGCGCCGCCGCCGAAAGCATTCGCCGTGTTGTCGATCGAGTGCGACCAAGTGTAGGCCAACAAGAAGCCTAGGTTCCTGGCGAAACGACGCTCAAGCGTCGTCTGTAAAGCCTCATAGTGCGAGTTGCCGTCGGAGACGTTGTAGGTGATGCCGCCGACTCCCGGAGCGATCGTGTCGAACGGGCGGTTGCGGGCGCTGTTACCCGGTCCCGGAACGGCTTGGTTGGCGTCGAAGGTTGTGTCCAACCGGCTGTTGACGTTGCCCACGTAGCCGACCTTGAAGATCATGTCGGCAGGCAACTCCTGTTGCAGTTGCAGCGTGAATTGCTGTGCGTAGCCGGTAGCGAAATTAAAGTCCACGCCCATCATGCCGCCGACCGGATTGTCGGCGACAGTCGCGAAGTCGAGGTTCGGAATCGGATCGAGACCTTGCTGCACGAGCCTAGGATTCGGATCGAATTGGTTGATGATCACCTGGTTGATCGGGCCGAACGGCAATTGACGGTGACGGCGCATGACGACGCCTTCGCTGCCGTTCTGGTTGTAGAAGATACCGTAGCCGCCGCGCAGTACGGTTCCGCGACGCACCCTGTAAGCAAAGCCTACGCGCGGCGCGAAGTTATTGCGGTCGGGCTGAACTCCGGTTCGAGAATCGGTGTTAAAGCCGGCGATCAGCAACTTGCCGGTGGTCACGTCGAAGTTGGTCCACTTGTCGTTCTTTTCCGTGACCGGAGTGTCGTACTCATAGCGCATGCCGATATTGAGGGTCAGGCGATCGCTGACCTTCCAGTCGTCTTGCACGAAGTAGCTGTACTCGTTGACCTGGATTTTGGGGAACACGAGCGTGAAGTCCTGCTCGATGGTCGAAGCGGCGCCCAGGAGGAAGCTGGCCATGCCGTCGCCGGTATTGCCGGTACTGTTGTGATCCCGGCTGAACTGGGTCGAGAAGTTAAATCGGCCGTTGCCGCGGTTCGTCTGGAACTGACGGAGCAAACGGTTGTTCCAGGAGAAGCCGTACTTGAAGGTATGGTTTCCGCGGGAGTTGGTCAGACTGACGGTCGGGTTGTAGGTCGTTTCGGTGCGGATGATCGGCAACGAGCGCGTCTGGCCGATGCCGTTGTAGCCGCCGGGCGAAAAGATCGGGATGCCGTCGGACATCGGGCCTTGGTTCGAGTTGAGCACGCCGAGTTGCTCGCCCAACTTTGCGCCTTCGGTGGCTCCTTCTTGGGTGAAGTTCAAGTCGAATTTGTTGTAGCCGAGGCGGGCTTCCAATACCCAAGTGGGCGAGAAGGTGCGGACCCAACTGGCGACCGAATTGTAGGCCTTGAGCGTGGAGTCACCGGCGAAGGTGTCTTCGTTGCCCAAGGAAACGGGAGTCGTCATGCCCTGGACGGTCGTCTCGGCGAAGGTAGACGGCTTGGTGGTCGTCGTGTTCTGTTGCGAGAAACGGCCGAAGAAGAGGTTCTTCTCGTTGGCGCTGTAGTCGACGCGGACATCGCCTTGGTTCCAGCGTTGGCGGTCTTTGGGGGCGACGGTGAGGTTGTTGGTGAGCCCGTCTCTGGTCGGCATGGGATACGCCTGCGCCAGCCGGCTGGTCACGCTGTCGAAGCGCGCCTGCGGAATCAAACGGTTCGCAAAAGGCTGATCGACGAAGCCGGATTTGGCCGTCGAATCAGCGACCGTTGTGGTCGGGTCGAAGATGTTCCGAACGGCCGAAAAGTCGCCGAGGCGCATGGCGGCAGTCGGTACCGTGACGACGCGGGCATTTTCTTGACTCTTGCGGAAGCCTTCGTAGTTGCCGAAGAAGAACAGCTTGTTCTGGATGATCTTGCCGCCGACGCTGCCGCCGAACTGGTTTTGACGGAAGCTGGGCTTGGCCGCCTTGCCGTCGGCGAAGTACTGACGGGCATCGAGCTGATCGTTGCGCAGGAATTCATAGAGACTTCCGTGCCAATCGTTGGAGCCGGACTTCGAAATGACGTTGACTGTGGCGCCGGCGTTGCGGCCCTGCTCGGCCGAGAACAGGCTGGTCTGGATCTTGAACTCACGCACCGCCTCAACGGACGGGCGAAGGGTGATGGCCAGAGTCAAGCGTTCGTTGTTGTCGACGCCGTCGTAGAGAAAGTTGTTAGAGCCTTCACGGTTGCCGTTGGAGAACAGCTCGCTGCCGGGACGCAGATCGTCCGGACGGCTGCCGCTCATGATGGTGCCGCCGGCGCCGAAGCCGACGCCGGTGACGCCTGGTCCTAGGATGGCCAGTTGAACGAAGTTGCGGCCGCTGAGGGGCAGATCGACGATAGCCTTCTGCTCGATGACTTGGCCGATGCTGGAAGAGTCGGACTCCAAAGCCGGAGCCGCGCCGGTGACTTCAACGGTTTCGGTTACCGCGCCGACTTCAAGACTGAAATCGAGTCGAGCGATTTGGTTGACTTCTAGACGAACATTCTCACGCAACGCGGCGCGAAAACCTTCTTTGTTGACCACGATGGCATAGGTGCCGGGCGCGAGAAACGGGATGGTGTAGCCGCCGCCCTCGTTCGTCTCGACCGAGCGTTCCACGCCGGTCTCTTGATTGGACGCAGTTACCTGCGCGGCAGGCACGCTAGCGCCCGTGGCGTCAGCCACGGAACCGGTTACCTGAGAAAAAGCTTGCGAATAGCCCATCGGCAGCACGCAGAACAGCGCGAGGGCCAATGCAGCTACAAAGATACGTGACATTCCCTTAACCCCTTGAGAGCACGCAAAATATCGTGCGATTGCTCCTTCCGGAACAAGCACGTCAAAACGTGGCGTACCCCTTCCCTAGATTACGGTAAAGGAGGTTAGTAACGGTTCATAAATATTAAGACAGATAACGATACTTTGGTTAACCTGTTATGCCGGTAACGATAACACCACGGCAATGTGGTGGCTTCCCCGTCCGCCGTCAGAATTGGGTCGCCCGGCCGCCCTTGCTGCTTCTCGCCCACTTCGATCTAAGCTTCGGCGGTGCGGCTTTTGCAGCCGTGGGCGTGGCTCGGGTCGTCAGCAACTGACGGCTCTTGGGGAGGCCTTCGGTCGCCGCGTGGACCTGCTGATCCCCGACGAAGAACGTATGCGGCATGCCCTACTCCGTCGGGCCGCAGGATACTCCATCGCCGTCATCGCGCAGGCCGCGCGGCAGCCACTAGGAAAAGAACTAGGGCCAGCGGCGCGGGCCTTTAGGGTTAGTCGCCTATGGCTGCCGTTCAAGAGCCGCGAAACAATCACTGTGCGGACGGCATCCAACGTTCTGGGGAGGGCGAGAACCGAATGGAAAATTGTGAAATAGACCTGGACCTGGATTTGGGGCAACTCGATTTGGCTGCTTCCGAGCGCCTCAAAGACCTTTTTCTGACGGCGGCCTCTCAAGCCCGCAGCTACGACGACATATCCTGCGAACATTTTCTCACCGGCCTCGCTTCGCTGATGGAAACGCTGCAGCGTTCCCAGTGGCCGCAGGCCTTCGACCGCCTGAACAACGCCTAGCTGAATAAGCCAGCACCCCGCCGCGTCCGGCGAAGGCCGAACATGCGCCGCGCGAGCGGTCATATAATGGCGGGGCTATGATCTCTGACGCCGATCTTCGCGATCCCAAATTCTCACGACGCGATTTCCTGCATTTAGCCGGCCGTTCCGTTGCGCTCGGCATCGCCGGACTCACGGGCGCCGAGGGGCTGTTGGCCCAAGCCCGCGAAAAGGCCAAGCCGCTCAACTTGGAGATTACCGACCTCAAGAGTTGGATCATCAACCACTCCGCGGGCAAGAACTACGTTTTCTGCAAGATTTATACGAACCAGGGCATTGTCGGCGTCGGCGAAGGCTCAGTGACGTCGAAAGCCGCCACAGTGAAGGCGGCCATCGACGAGCATCACCGGTATCTGGTCGGCAAAGATCCCTCCGACATCGAGATGCATTGGCAGGCGATGTATCGCTGGCCTCGCTGGCGCGGCGGCCCGATTCTAAACTCGGCCATTTCTGCGGTTGAGATCGCGTTGTGGGACATCATGGGGCAGGCGCTCGGCCAGCCGATCTATAAGCTCATCGGCGGCAAGGCCCGCGACCGCGCGCGCATGTACGTTCACCCGGGCGACGCCCCAACGCCCGACGCATACGGCCAAGCCTGGTTGAAGGCCAAGAACGAAGGCTGGACGGCAGGTAAGGGCGGTTTTCTCACCACGCATAATGACGTGATCGATCCGGTGATGTCGGTGACGGAGGGCATCCGCAATCTGCGTGCTGTCCGCGAGGCGGTCGGCGACGATTTTTCGATCCTCATTGACGTCCACGGCAAGGCGACGCCGACGATGGCGGCGTCCTTCTGTATGCAGGCGGAGCCCTATAACGTCTATTTCGTGGAAGAGGCGACGCAGATCGAGGATATCGGCGAATTGGAGCTTTTGCGCTCGAAGACACGCATTCCGATTGCGACCGGCGAACGACTCTTCACTAAATACGGCTTCTCGGAGATTTGCTCGCGGCACCTTGTTGATTACGTCCAGCCGGATGTCGTTCACTGCGGCGGCATTTTGGAGATGAAAAAGATCGCTGCGATCGCCGAGGCCTACCGGGTTGAGTTTGCGCCGCACAATCCCCAGAGCGAAGTGTCGACGTTGGCTTCGTTGCACGTCGACATGACGGCGCCGAACTTCGCCATTCAGGAGATTTCTTCGGGCCGGCGCGACGCCTTCTGGGAAGATTTCTTCTACGGGCAGGGGCCGGTATTCGAGAACGGCTTTGGCCAGCTGCCCGACAAGCCAGGCCTGGGCGTCAACTTCAACGACGCGCTGGCCGCGCGGCGGCCCTATGTGCCGGTAACGCGCCAACAATTGCGCTTCCCCGACGGCGGCGTTGCCGATCACTAGCCACCGGGGGCTCGCAAAGGTAGACTAGGTGCGCTATGCACCGCCGTGATTTCATCCATACATCCGCTCTTGCCGCCGCGGGAGGCCTTGCCTTGGGCTTCGAAGAGCTCAACGCGGCGCCGCCTGATGAACTGATCATCACGGGCGTGCGCCTCGTGCAGATGCGCGATAAGCGACCCGTGCCGAATTATCAGCCGGCGGCGGGCTCTTGGTCGACTGGCGGCGTCGAGGTGGCCAACCCGGTTTCGATCTACCCCAAGTACAAAGCGACGAGGTCGTTGTTTCAGCCCGATCCCGGCGGCGTCAGCGGGTTCTGGGTCGAGATCAGCACGGATAAAGGGATCAAGGGCTACGGCTCGGGCGGCCCTGGCGGCGGCCCCATTGTGGAAGGGCACTTGAATAAACTGCTGCTCGGCGAGAACGCGCTCAACATTGAGCGCCTTTGGGACATCATGTGGCGTTCGACGATGTCCTACGGCCGCAAAGGCGTGGTCATCAACGCCATCTCCGGCGTCGATCTCGCGTTATGGGACATTCTGGGCAAGGCGCAAGAGACCCCTGTGTGGCGGCTGCTCGGCGGCAAGATCCACGACCGCATTCCCTGCTATTGCACCGGCAACGACATTGAGCAGCACGTGGAGTTCGGCTTCAAGCGCATGAAGCTGGCTCTGCCCTACGGTCCCGCTGACGGCCGGCAGGGCATCCGCGACAACGTCGCCTTGGTCAGACGCGCCCGCGAAGCCGTGGGCCCTGACGGCGACATCATGATGGATTGTTGGATGGCGCTGACCGAGCGCTACACCCTAGAGTTGGCGGAAGCTTTTGAGCCTTACGGCGTCTATTGGCTAGAAGAGTGCCTACCGCCGGACGACTACGAAGGGTTCGGCCGGTTGCGCGAGCAGATCAAGTCGACGCGCATCGTCACTGGCGAACACGTCTACACGCGCTACGGCTTCCGGCAACTGTTGCGCGTCAACGGCGCCGAGATTTGGCAGCCAGACATCCACTGGTGCGGCGGCCTGAGCGAACTGCGCAAGATTGCGGCAATGGCCGCGGCTTATGACATTCCAGTCATCCCGCACGGCGGTGGCGCGCGCGATTCGGTTCACTTCATTTACGCCACGCAAAACAGCCCTTGGGCTGAGATGTTCATGCCCGCGCCCGGCGGCCCGGACGTGGTCTACCAGCGCTACGAAGAGGACAACAATCTGACGCGCGGTCCCGAGGGCATTTATACGACGCCATCCAACGAGCCGGGCTTCGGCTGGCAGGTCGAACCGGTCGGCTAATTGCTGGACAGTGTGTCTGGGCCGCTAATCTGGAAGCGTGCCCGTTGTCCGCTTCCAGAGCGTCGTCAAAGAATACTCTTCGCAGGGCGCTGCTGTGCGCGCTCTCGACGAGGTTTCGCTGAGCGTCGAGCCGGGCGAGTTCGTTTCTCTCGTCGGCCGTTCCGGCTGCGGTAAGACGACGCTGCTGAACTTGGCCGGTGCGATGGATTTCCCTACTTCGGGCGCGGTTCTCGTTGACGACCAATCGACGTCCGGACTGACGGATGCTCAACTCACGAGCATTCGCCGGACGAAGGTCGGCTTTGTCTTCCAGTTCTTTCAACTGCTGCCGACGTTAACTGCAGCAGAGAATGTCGAACTGCCGCTGCAGCTGGCCGGACAAGCGAACGTGCGCCAGACCGCGCTCGAACGGCTGCGGCTGGTCGAGATGGAATCGTACGCAGGGCGCTATCCGCATCAACTCTCCGGGGGGCAGATGCAGCGGGTAGCGATTGCACGCGCTATCGTTCATTCGCCGCGCATCCTGCTGGCTGACGAGCCGATCGGCAATCTCGACAGCACTTCCGCTGAGGTGGTGATGAAGCTGTTGCGGCTCATTGCCGATAAGACGCAGACGGCCATACTGATGGCGACGCATAGCCTGGAAGCGGCCAAGATCACCGACACGATCGTGACGCTCCGCGATGGACGCATCGAGGAACGACGGGCTGTCGCATGAACTGGTGCGCAATTTTCTACCGGCTGATCGTGCGGCCGCTGTTGCGCGATCCGTTGCGCACGGCGCTGACGGCGTTCGCGGTTTCGTTGGGCGTATCGGTCGTCGTCGCGATCGACCTTGCCAGCCAGTCGTCCGTCGGCGAATTCCGCACGTCGATGGAAATGCTCACCGGCGACGTCGACCTTGAAATTACTTCAACCGGCGGCATCGACGAGCGTGTGCTTGGGGACCTTGTGCGCCTGCCCTACCCACTGCTCTTCTCGCCGCGCGTTGAGGGCTTTGGCGCCGTCGAGGATACCGGAGAGTCTGTCCCCATTTTCGGCCTCGATCTCATCGGAGACGAGACGCTGCCGCGTACGGCGCCGGAGGAGGGAGAATCATCTTTTACCCTAGACAGCAACTCGGCATTTGTCGGCGAACGACTCGGGGTGGATCGCGGAGAGACTCTGCGGCTGCGCATCAACGACGCCGTCGAAGAGTTCGAGGTGGGCGGCAAGCTTGCGGACGAAGGATTTCAAGCGGCGGCGGGCGCCAATGCGGTGATCCTCGACATCGCGGCTGCGCAACGCGCGCTGGGGCAAGCGGGCCGGTTGACGCGCATCCAGGTGCAGACGCCCGATGATGACGTCGATCGTTGGCGGCAAATCGTCGCGGAGGCTTTGCCTGCGGGTGTGAGCATTGCCGCGGCCGGCTCCGGTGCCGACGAGAACCGCAAAATGCTTGGCGCCTTCGGTTGGAACCTACGCGTACTGAGCGGGCTATCGCTGATCGTCGGCGCGTTGCTGGTCTACAACACGATCGCGGTGTCGGTCGTACGCCGCCGCGGCGAGATTGGCGTTTTGCGCGCGCTTGGCGCTTCGCGGAATCAAGTGCGTGCCGCCTTCCTTGCCGAGGCCGCATTCTTCGGCGTGTTGGGTACGGGGATTGGTCTCGGTTTGGGAAGAGTGCTTGCTGAAGGCGCTGTCGCGGCCATGACGCTGACCGTGCAGACGCTTTACGTGAGCGGCGAGGCGAGCGATATCCACATCAACGGTTGGCGCTTGGCTGTTGCCGCCGCTGCGGGATTGGGCGTGGCGTTGTTGGCTGCTTGGCAGCCTGCCAGTGAAGCCGCGCGCGTGGCGCCGTCGGAAGCAATGGCGCGGGGCCGCAAGGAACACGTTTCGCGCACCCATGCCGCGCGCAATTTGCGGTGGGCGTTTGTGCTCGCCCTGATTGCGCTGGCTTGCGCCTTGGCGCCCGCCGTCGGCGGACTGCCCGTCGGCGGATACGTTGCGGCGTTGGTCTTGTTGGCCGCGTCAGCGCTGGCCGTTCCGGCCGTTGTCGGCGCAGGCGCTCGATGGACGGGACGCTTCGCCCAGAAGTTCTTAGGCGTCGAGGGCTTGCTGGGAGCGCGCAGCATCGGCGGCTCGCTCTCGCGCACTTCGATTCTTGTCGCCGCGTTGTCGACCGCTATCGCCATGATGGTCAGCATCGCGATTATGGTCGGTAGCTTTCGCGATACGGTGGCGCTGTGGATGGAGCGCCAGTTCCAGGCGGATCTCTATATGCGGGCCGCCGGCCGCAACGGCTCTCAACGCTTTGCGGTCTTCGACTCCGAAGTCGCTGACTTGGTGGCGCGACTGCCGGGTGTGGCCGCAATTGAGCGTTTCCGCGGCTACCCGATTCAGTACGAAGGCCGTTCCGCGACTCTCGGCCTCACTGACGTGGCTCGGCATCACGAGCGCTCCGGTTTGCGTTTTCTCGACGGCGGTGACCCGGATGCGATCTTTGCGGCGCTTGCCGACCGCGATGCCGTCGCCGTGAGCGAGCCCTTCGCGCGCAAGCACAATGTTTGGGCAGGCGACCGCGTCACATTGGACTTGCGAGGCGAAAGGGTCGCGCTCGATGTCGTGGGAGTCTTCTACGAATACGCCAACGAGAGCGGCACGATCATCGCTGACCGCAGCCGCCTGCTGCGCTATTTGCCCGACGAATCGTTGTCGAGTCTGGCGATCTACCTCGACCCGAACGCCGACGCCGAAACAGTGCGCGACCAAATTGTCGTCGCGACCGCCGACCGCGAGTTGCTTGTCGTTCCCAATCGCGCGCTACAAGAGGCGGCGATGACGATCTTCGACCGCACGTTCTCGATCACCTACGCGCTCGAAGCCGTGGCGATATTTGTCGCTGTGCTGGGCATGGCCGGGGCCCTGCTCGCTTTGGTAATCGATCGCAAACGGGAGTTCAGCGTGCTGCGTTTTCTGGGCGCTTCGGGCCCGCAGATCCGCAAGCTCATTCTGGTCGAGTCGGGCCTGTTGGGAATGCTGTCCGTCCTGATCGGCGTCGTCGTCGGCGCGTTGCTGTCGTTGATCTTGATCTATGTCATCAACGTGCAGTCGTTTGGCTGGACGATTCAATTCCACTGGCCCGTTGCGTTGCTCGTGAGTGCGCTGGGAGTGGTCTACGTCTCTAGCGTCTTGGCTGGGCTGTACCCGGCGCGTGTGGCGACGCGGCTCAACCCGATCGAGGCGGTACACGAAGAATGATTCGCCTGCTCTTGCTGCTGATCGTCGCTGTGACGGCCCAGGCGCAGTTTCGCCAGGCGCTGCCGGGTTACCGGTTCGAGTTTCCGCGCGATCACTTCGCGCATCCGGAGTTCGAGCTGGAGTGGTGGTATTACACAGGCAACCTCACGGCCGAGGACGGCCGCCGCTTTGGCTTCGAGCTGACTTTTTTCCGCAACGCCGTCGAGCGCGACGAGCCCGCGAGTACGGTATGGGACGTCGATCAGCTGTACCTGGCGCACTTCGCGATTAGCGATATCGAGGGGCAACGCTTCTACAAAGCCGAGCGACTAAACCGAGCCGGCCCAGGGCTCGCGGGTGCTGATCTCGACCGCGCGCTGATCTGGAACGGCAACTGGCAAGTGGCTTGGCAAGACGATAAACAGTCGTTGCGAGCGGTCTCCAGAGACGGCGCTCTTGAGCTGGAGCTGACCCCCGCGAAGCCTCCGGTGATCAACGGCGAGAACGGCGTCAGCCAGAAGGCTGACGGGGCGGGGAAGGCCTCGCACTACATCACCTTCACGCGTTTGAATGCGACGGGCTCGTTGAAGTTGGGCGGCGAAAATTTCTCCGTCGACGGCACGGCGTGGATGGACCACGAGTTCTCGACCAACTCGATGGGCGCAGATCAAACGGGATGGGATTGGCTCAGCTTGCAACTCGACGACGGGGCGGAACTCATGCTTTATCGCCTGCGGGGTGCTGACGGGTCAGCCGATTCGCACTCGGCTGGAACCTACGTCGGCGCTGACGGCGCGGCCGTGCACCTGAACGCCGAGGACTTCACCATGACGCCCGGCGCCCTCTGGACCAGTCCGGCGACGGGCGGGAGCTATCCGCTCGAATGGCGCGTTGCCGTTCCCAAGCTCGACTTGGACCTGGCCGTCAGCACCCCGCTGCACTCTCAAGAGATCGTGCCGACGAACGGTCGCGGGCCGACCTATTGGGAAGGCGCCATTGATGTCGAAGGCGAGGGCGTGCGCGGCGTCGGCTATCTAGAAATGACCGGCTACGCGGAGCGCTTGCGGCTCGGAGTGGAACGCCAATCCCGATAGATAAGCCCTCTCCATACGTGCTAAATTGGCGAGTGGTGAGGTGCGAGAGTGGTTGAATCGGGCGGTCTCGAAAACCGTTGAACCTTTACGGGTTCCGTGGGTTCGAATCCCACCCTCACCGCCACTGAAAGTCCCCGGCTTCGGGGGCTTTTCCTTTTTGGGGCGGCATCAGCTCTCACGGATCCGCCAGTAGAGGTTGTAGCGTTCGTGGTGGAGGCGGAAGTAGGGGATTAGCTCGACGTCTCCGGTCTGTCCGATTCCGCTCGTCTTGAAGGCCAGCGCTTGCCCGCCGTCGACGCGACGGATGGCGGCTGCAGCGCTCGCGACCGGTCCGGGCAGCTCAGGGACTTCGACCGGCGTGTTGAGGATCTGACCCGAAGTCCGCTCGTTGCGCAGGATGTCGGCGCCGGGGTAAAGGCCCGCGGTTCCCAGCCGTCCGGCCAACACGACGGGGCCGTGAAGGAACGCGACGCGATTCGGCTCCCCGGGAAGCTCGACGCCGCGCACGCTCATCGAAAACCGTACTTCGACGTGATCGCCCGAGCGCCATTCGCGATCGAGGGCGATCGAGCCGCCTGACGTCGCATGGGCCTCGACCGGCTCGCCGTTGACCGTAACTGTCGCGCCGTCCGACCACGACGGGCTCCTCAGTCGCAGCGTGAAGCGGACGGGATCGACCGACTCGATCTCCAAGCGCGTCACGTCAGAGTCGGGAAACCGTGTTGTCTGGCGCACTTGGACTCGTTTCTCCGCCCAGCTCAACTCGGACGGGATGAACAGATTCACGTAAAGATCGTTGACGCCGCGGAAGTAGATCGAGTCGCCGTACTTGGCGTGATTCTCCATCCCCGTGCCCGTGCAGCACCAAAAAGAGTCTTCGGGCGTGTGATAGAGCTTCAAGTAGCCAGGCCGCACGGCTTGAAAGTACGTATTCCATCCCGACTGCGGATCCTGCGAGGCGAGGATAGCGTTATAGATCGTCCGTTCGTAGAAGTCTCCATAGCGAGCGTCGTCGGGGGCTTGCGCTTGGAGCATGCGCGTGAGTCGGAGCATGTTGTGGGAACCGCAGGTCTCGTTGGTCTTCGCCGAGTCCAGGTGCTTGGAAAATTCCGCCGGCGGGAAGAAATGCTCCACGTCTCCGTGGCCGCCGGTGACGAACGAGCGATGGTTGGCGACGCGGTCCCAGAAGAACCGGGCGGCGGCGAGATAGTCGGGTTCTCCAGTGAGCTCGTAGATGCGCGCGAAGCCGACCACTTTCGGAATTTGGGTGTTGCCGTGAAGCCCGTCGAGCGGGTCCACGCCGCGGACGAGCGGGTCGAGCAACGCCCGATGGCAGAATCGCCGGGCCAGCTTCAGGGCGCCATCGTCGCCGGTGAGCGCCGAGCGTCGGCGAGCGCTTCGTTCATGCCGCCGTGTTCGCGAGCCAGCATTTGCTGGAACTCGGCCTCGGAGAGCGGCGCCGTCAACTTCGAGGCCCAGGCGGTGAGGCTGGACCAACACTTCCAGCGCGCGTTGATTGCCCGCCAGTGTCGATGCGTCGCGAAGCCCCGCGAAGATCTTATGCATCGTGTACCAGGGCACGCCAGGATACTCGCGGCCGGCGACGGCTCCCAGCAAGGACTCGTCGTTGTCGGGGAAGGCGCAGACGAGTCCGCTACCGGCGGCATCCTGACAGGCCTTGAGCTCGTCAACCAGGTAGTCGACACGCTCCTTAAAGCGCGAGTTCCCAGTCGAGGCGTACATCAGTGAGCCCGCGCTGAGCCAGTGCCCGAGGGTGTGCCCGTGGCAGCGGATATCGACCCAGGGCTGTTGCGACTCCCATCCGCCGTAGACCGGCGCCTTGGGTTCCAGTCCTGCATTCACCCGGAAGTTGTGCAACATACGATCGGGATCAAGCGAAAGCATGTAATCCCCGTCTCGGCGTTGCGCGTCGCGGAAGGGGCCGTCGAGGAGTCGCACGTCCCGCAAGTCGAACGGTCTTGCCGCAGCGGGCGACTGCGCACCTAGCCAAGCGGGCGCAGCGGCCGCGAGACTAGCGGCGCCCAGAGCTTTAACGATGGACCGCCTCGTAGCGCCGTCCCGACTATCCTGCTGTGAACTGCTCATTGATTCCAAGCCGACGAGCAATCATGATAGGGCATCCCGCAGGAGGTCATGGCGGCAGAAGCGCCGATCTTGGCAGAATAGACTCTGCGACATCGGATCCTCGCAGCCCGGATCCGTCCGAGAAGCGTTCTCTTACCAACGGCCCGGGTTAGTCCGGCGACGAAAACCATGCATCCCTGCGTAACCTTGGGCCTGGCGCCCAGCTTCGGCTTCGGCGACCGCATCGGACTGGCGACGCCCGGCCATGTCGAGGCGATGAAACGGGCCGGCGCGGGGATCGAGCCGATCTTTCCTCAGCAGTCGATCCGCGAGATGGCGCGCACCGCCCGCACGCCCGAAGGCGTGATGGCGACGCGATGGCCGGCGCAGCAGGCCGGCTGGACAGGGCCGACCGGGGCCGACGCCGATCACCTGAAGACGCCCGAGGACGTCGACGTCACCGGCGCCGGCGGGCTTCACGTTCTTCACGATCGACCCCTCGGACTATGTCGACGAGCACGCCGACGGCTACGACGAGGCCACGCTCCGCGAGAAGTTCGCCGCCGTGCGCGACGAGATCGACTGGTTCGACGCCTACCTCGGCAAGCGAGTCACGCTGCCCACCGGCACGTCGATCGCCTTCGACGAACAGGCCTGCATGCGTTGCGCGGTGAAGTACGGCGCGGCGATCAACCATGCCGTCGACCTGGCCGATCACATCCGCAGGTGCAGCGAGGCCGCGGGCCGCGACTTACGAGATCGAGCTGAGCGTCGATGAAACCGAACAGCCGACGACGCTGGCCGAGCACTACATCATTGCCGACCAGTGCATGCCGCCGCGGGATGAAGCTGGTCAGCCTGGCCCCGCGCTACATCGGCGATTTCGAGAAGGGCGTGGATTACAAGGGCGACGTCGATGCGCTGGAAACGTCGCTGAACGACCACGCGGCGATCGCCCAGTTGCTCGGGCCGTACAAGCTCAGCCTGCATTCGGGCTCGGACAAGCTCTCGATGTATCCGGCGCTGGCCCGCGCGACCAAGGGACAATTTCACGTCAAAACGGCGGGGACCAGTTATCTGGAGGCGCTGCGCGTTGTGGCACGGCATGACCCTGCGCTGTTTCGGCGCCTTGTAGAGTTCGGACGCAGCCGCTATGAGACCGACAAGGCGACCTATCACGTCTCGGCGACTCTAGAGAATACCCCGGCCGCAAGTGACGTCCCCGACGCGACCCGATTGGAGCAAATCTATCTGGAGCGCTGGGAGGACGTGCCGGCCGGCAAGGGCTTTACCGAGCAGGGAAGGCAGATTCTGCACTGCACGTTTGGATCGACGCTCAACCATGAAGAGTTCGGGCCGGCGATTCGTTCGCTGCTCGAAGCCCATCTAGACAGCTACACGGAGATCTTGGCCGACCACTTCAGTCGGCATCTTAAATCGCTGTCCGAAGGTCTTGTCGGGTAGTCGAAACCGCCTACGCCTGCATCTTCACGACCTGGCCTGCCGCGTTGGACTCATAGCACGCCTCAACCAGAGCGATTGTCTTGAGATAGTCCTCGCCGGTGCTCTCAAACGGCTCGTCGTTTAGCATGCAGTCCGTAAAGCGGCGCTGCAAAGCATAGACGCAGTCGCCGGCGAAGCCTTGGCGGTCGTGTTCGTACTCCATCGCGCGAGCAGGTTGGCCCAGCGGCTTGAAAGTAAGTCTGCCTTCTAGGTCGAGTTCGATGTGGCCTTTGCTGCCGTCGACGCGAACCGTTCCGAACGTATAGCGGGCATCGGCGGCGTCGCTCTCGTTGTAGCGGCTGGCATCGAGTATGGCTGTCGCGCCGGATTCAAATGTTGCCGTGATGATGCCGGCGTCCTCGCCTGCGATGTCGGGGTTGCGCTTGCTGAGTTGGGCATAGATGGACTCGACCTCGCCGCCCAGGAAGCGGAACGTATCGAGGAAATGCACCGCCGTTTCGTAGACCAGTAGGCGCGGATATGTGCGGAAGAACGGTTGCCGTGCGAGGTAGGCGTCAGGCTGCCAGCCGTCCCCCATCCTCATCCGAACCCCTATCGAGAAAAGTTCGCCCAGCGCACCCGCGACCAGTCGGCGCTTGATCTCCCGATACCAGGGCTGCCAGCGCCAATTCTCGTGGACGAGAAAGCGAATATCCGCGTCGCGAGCGACCTGGACGATCCGGCGGCTATCCTCTAGCGTCGGCGCCAGAGGCTTTTGGCAAATGATGTGAATGCCTCGTGCGGCCGCCAGTTTGACCAAGTCAAGATGCGTCTCGGGCGGCGTGATGATATCGATGAAATCGGGCTCGAGCTCGTCGAGGAGCATTTCTAACTCCTCCCACGCTGCGGTGCGCGGAATGCCGTACGTCTGGGCGACTTCGCGGGCTTTCTCTTGGTTGCGGTTCGCGACCGCTAGGATCTCGACTTCTGGGATGCGCGTCCAGGCTTCGTATTGATAACGGCTAAAATAGCCGGCTCCAATGCAAATGCCTCGCAGCGCCTTCATACTGTTGCTCCCATTGTGTGCCGCCAAGTTCTTCCCAAGTGATCTTCCACCTAAAAAAGTGGGACGATGTATCCCGTTCGCCGGCGCTAGCCAGCCGGGGCCACAACACATACTTTAGGGAAACCTTCAACATGAGAAAGATCCTCTGGGCGCTATTATCCGCGTGCGCACTCTCACAGGCGTGCGGTCAAACGACTCAACAGCAAGGAACGTGGACGACGGTCGCCACGAACGGCAATCCGACCGCTCGCCATGAAGCGGCGATGGTTGAGTTCGACGGCAAGGCCTATCTGCTTGGTGGGCGCGGCGTTAAACCGGTCGAGGAGTTCGACCCCAAGACGAGCACGTGGCGTCAGTTGGGTCCGACGCCGCTAGAGGTTCATCATTTCCAACCCGTGGTCTACGGTGATCGAGTCTACGTCATGACGGCGATGACCGGCCCGTATCCCAAAGAGACGCCCCTCGACACCATCTACATTTGGGACCCCAAGAACGACACCTGGGAGAAGGGTCCGACGATTCCGGAGCAGCGCAGGAGAGGCGGCGCTGGCACCGTCGTCTACAACGGCAAAATCTATCTCGTGGCGGGAATCATCGATGGTCACACCAGCGGCACCGTTCCCTGGTTTGACGAGTTCGACCCCGAGACCGGCGAGTGGCGCCAGCTAGAGGACGCGCCTCACGCACGAGACCACTTTCCCGCCATCGTCGTCGGCAGCGAGCTATACGTCGTCGGCGGCCGCAACACCAGCTACCACGAGCCGGACAACTTTGGCGCCTTTTTTGGCACGGTGATCCCGGAAGTCGATGTCTACGATTTCGAGCAGAATCAATGGCGGACGCTGGCGAACGGTTTGCCGACCCCGACCGCGGCAGGAGGGTTAGCGGCGTTGGGCGGCGACATTTATTACTTCGGCGGCGAATCGTCACAGGACTTGGCCCATGACGCGACTCAGCGGCTCGACGTACGGACCGGAACTTGGACGCTGATGGCGCCCTTGCAGCGCGGCCGTCACGGCAGCGGCGCAGTTGTGATTGATCGGAAAATCTATGTCGCGGCCGGCAGCGGCGGAAGAGGCGGCGGACCGGAGCTGTCATCGACCGAGGTCTTCACGCCTGGCCTATAGCCGCGCCGCGAGCCTCAGCAGTCGCCCCGTTTCGCTTCGAACCAATGGATCTACTAACAAGAATATGAACTCCTATCGCATCGCAATATTGCCTGGCGACGGCATCGGCCCTGAGGTTATGGCTGCAACCCGCGTCGTGTTAGACGCTCTGCTGGCCCGAAGGCCCAACCTCCAGTTCGCCTTCACTTCGTATCGTGCCGGAGCGGGCCTGTACCGGGAGTCCGGTGTTACGCTGCCGGACGAAGTGCTTGCCGAGTGCCTCGATGCTGACGCCGTGTTGCTCAGCTGCATCGGACTACCGGAAGTCCGCTTCCCTGACGGCACCGAAGTCCAGCCGCAAATGATGATGGCCCTACGCCGTACGCTGGACCTTCACTCTGCCGTTCGCCCAGTGAAGCTGTACCCCGGCGTAGACGGCGCTTTGCGCAATACCGGCCCGGGTATCGACTTCGTCATTGTTCGCGAAAACCTCGAAGGCCTATTCGCCTCGTTCGGAGGCGGCGGCATGGTGGGCGACGAAGTGGCGACCGATACGATGGTCATCACCCGAAAAGGTACAACGCAGGTATCCGAGTATGCTTTCCGTCTAGCCGCGCGACGCAAGGGTCGTCCTAGCGACGGCAAGCGATTAGTCACTAGCGTGGACAAGGCGAACGTGTTTCGCAGCCTAGCGTTTTTTCGAAAAGTCTTCTTCGACGTTGCTAAGAGACATCCCGATATCGAAGCCGATGCCGTCTATGTCGATGCGATGAGTCTCTACATGGTTCAGAACCCGTGGGATTTTGACGTTCTGGTGATGGAGAACGAGTTCGGCGATATCCTCTCCGACTTGGGGGCCGGGATCGTCGGAGGCTTAGGGCTCGGGCCATCCGGCGAGATAGGCGAGGAGCACGCTCTGTTCCAGCCGTCGCACGGCACGGCGCCGACGATCGCCGGCAAAAACATCGCTAACCCGCTTGCCACGATCCTCTCAGCCGGCATGATGCTCGATTGGCTTGGCGATCGACACAACGATTCGTCCTGCGTGGAAGCAGGGAGCGCAATCGAACAGGCCGTAGCCGCGGTACTGCTCGATGGCTCCGTCCGAACGCGAGATTTGGGAGGCACGGCATCCACAACGGAAGTCGCCCAAGCAGTGGCCGAGAGCTTGTCCTCCTCCTAGGTAGATGAGCAAATCGAAAAATATCCTATAAGCTAGTTGCTGCCTGAAGGAGAAGCTTATGAGCGCGATTCGTTATTTGGCCGTGATCTTTGCCGCATCGGTATTGTCGGCGGCGCCGTCGGTGGAGCCTGCGTCTCCGCTGCAATGGCAGACGGTCACCTTGACCTTTGATGGACCGCAAACATCAGAGACGGCGACTCCGAACCCGTTCATCGAATACCGGATGAGCGTGACTTTCTCGAAGGATGGGGCGGCGCTGACTGCGACGGGGTTTTTTGCTGCCGACGGGGATGCGGCAAACACCTCCGCAACGGAAGGCAACAAGTGGCGCGTCCGCTTCACGCCGCCTGAGTCGGGTCGTTGGACTTGGCGCGCTTCGTTCCGAACGGGGACCGATGTCGCCTATAGCGCCGACCCGGGCGCCGGCAGCGCGGTCGCATTTGACGGCGAGACGGGCGCAATTGACGTGAGCCCTCCCCCCGCGAATGCGCGAGGCTTCCAGGCGAAAGGCTATCTGCGCTACGTCAACGGTCACTACCTGCGGTTCCAAAACGGCGAATACTTTCTCAAGGGCGGCGCCGGTTCGCCGGAGAACTTTCTGGGCTACTTCGAGTTCGACGGCACCTTCGACACCGCGGCGCATCGGGGAATCGCATCGGACGCGGGCGCGTTCCTGCATCACTACGCTCCCCACGCCGGCGACTGGCGTCCAGGCGATCCGACTTGGCAGGGAGGCAAAGGCAAGAACATCATTGGCGCGTTGAACTACTTGGCGTCAAAAGGGATGAACAGCCTCTATTTTTTGACCTATAACCTCGACGGCGGCGACGGCAAAGACACCTGGGTGTGGACAGATCCGGAAGTGCGCGATCGATTCGATGTCTCCAAGCTCGATCAATGGGACATCACGTTCTCTCACATGGAGCGGCTCGGCATCCTGATGCACTTGTTCATTCAAGAGACCGAGAACGATGAAGAACTCGGCGGCAGCCCGAAGCTCAACCGCACACGGCAACTCTACCTGCGCGAACTCGTTGCCCGTTTCGGCCATCACTTGGGCGTCGTATGGGATCTGGGCGAAGAAAACGACACGCCCCGGCTCGATCGGCTCGACCTCTCGCGCTACATCACCAGTCTCGAAGCCGTCGCCCATCCTGTCACCGTGCACACTCACAACATGCGCAGCCGACGCAGCTACACCAGCATGATCGGAGATCCCGAGTTCCAGGCGACGGCGATCCAAGGACGTATGGAAGACGCCAACGCCGAGGCGATTTCGCTGCGCGCCCGTTCGGCCTGGTCGGGCCAACCGTGGGTCATCTTTCACGACGAGCAAGCGCCTGCGTCGGTGGGCGTGATGCCCGACGCGAACGATCCTGCGCACGACAAGCCGCGTAAGCAGGAGCTCTGGGGCAACCTGATGGGCGGTGGGGCCGGCGTCGAATGGTACTTCGGCTACAACTACCCTGACATGGACCTCAATCTTGAGAACTGGCGATCCCGCGACATCATGTGGGATCAGACGCGCTACGCGTTGGAGTTCTTCCGGCAAAATGTGCCGTTCTGGGAAATGTGGCCCGCCAATGATCTCTCGACGACGGAGAACGTGTATGTGTTCGCCAAAGAGGGAGAGATCTACGTGGTGTACAGCCCCGAGGCCGAGGCTACGCAGATCACTCTGTCCTCCGGGGAGTACTCGTTGCAGTGGTACAACCCCCGCACCGGCGGCGCCTTGGTGGAAGGACCTGCGCCCACCATTACGGTGAAAGACAACCTGATGCGCGACGAAGGAGCCATACGGCTCACGCCGCCCTCCGACCGCGGCAAAGACTGGGTGGCGCTGCTCAAACGGGTCGCGCCCTAACCCGATCGCGCACGCACCACTTTGGCGCTTGTCTGAGCGCCCCGGCGGCTCGTCACGATAATTTCTTCGCCCGGCTTCGGGCCGATCAGCCCAGCGACTGCAACGCTGCCGTCAGACTGAGAACGAGCGCCGCGAAGAGGTCGACCGTCGGCATCAGCGAACAGTACGTCCGCGTCGGGCAAAACTTTGAGTTGCTCGATGCGGCAGGTCAGCGGCCGGCCCGTATTGGCGGCCCGCTCGGCGACGTCGCTTCCGCCGCGCGGCGTTTGTGAGGGTGCATCGATCAGGTTGCGCAGCTTTAACTCGAAAGCCGGCTCGGTCCCTCGTGGATCGAAGACCATCTCTAAGAAGTTCCAGTAATAGGGGCCGTCTAACTTCTGAAGATCGGGAGTGTCGTAGCTCTGGTGGTAGAGCGCTCGAATCTCGACATCGCGCCCGTCGAAGTCTTTCATGCGTGGGCCAAACCCTTCCTTAACGCCCCGGCCGCCGCTGCGTCCGATCGGGCCGAAGGAACATTCATACAAACGCTGGTCGACGTTGCGCGAAATCATGCCCGCATGCACGTCGCCATAGACGCTGATCACGCCGTCCCGGCTGCCGAGAACTTCCAAGACGCGGTCCGCCCCGGCCGAAACCCAGCCGGCGTAGTCTGCAGCGACGCGATCGCGCTCGCCGAGCTCCGTCTTGTAGTCGGCTCTGGATGCGTTGCCGGTCCAAATCGTGTGCATGCCGTTGATGCCGGTGAGGCAAATCAGCGGCGATGAATCGGTCTGAATCGTCTCCTTCAACCAAGCGAATTGCTCTTCGCCTAACAGACTGCGGGTGACGTCTTTTCGGCTATAGAGACTTTGTTCGCCGCCCCAACCTTGGTCGTCCCAGATGTTCGTGTCTTGACTGGAGCGCCACAAACGCGAGTCCAGGATGAGCAGGCTGAAGTCGCGGTTCGGCATCTTCCAGCGCCGCCACTTTTTGGGGTTCTCTGTGCCCGAGGGATGCTCGTCGCCGGTAACCAGATGGTGAACCGTCTGGAAGTTGCGGCGCATGTAATCCGGATCCTGGCCCAAGTGGGCATGATTGCGGATGATGATCTGTTCGGGGCCCTTGACGTCGTCCATGCCGTAGTCATGGTCTCCGGGGTTGAGCGTGTTCCAATGGCGCATCATCTGCCATCGGGTTGTCGGGCCACAGATTGTCGTTGTGACGACCTTGAAAGCGTCATCGACCGACGGCGGGTAGAGCAGCAGCTCCATGTACCAGACGTCGTCCTCCCACATCATCACCTGGAAGCCGTAGTCATCCAGGTGCTGGTAGGCGTCAGGCGTCGGCTGATCGTGGACCCAGAAGCCGCCGCCCATCGCGGCGTCCGGCAGCTTCGGACCTCCGCCGCTGATGGCGTGGCAGGAGAGGCCGCACAGGCGGTACGGAGCTTCAAGACGCGGCAAGCGTCCGACGTAGCTTCCCGATGAGGGGACTTTGCCGACCATCGCAGTCCCGGCGCCGACGGCGTCCGTACCCAGGCGTGGGTCTGTGGTGACGTTCCGTCCGTCCTTCCAGATCGTGTAGTAGAGAGCGGTGTCGGCGGGGTTCGCGGGCAACACGGCATCGATCACCGCGGTATTGACGCGAAAGTCATTGCTGATGATGCGGCCGCGACCGGCGGATGACACCGAAGCCCAGCCCTGCGGCGGGTTTTCCGTCGCGGCGATGCGCACCTCCGCCCATTCGCCGTCGTTGCGAAATAGGCTGATAAAGCGAACCTGCCACTTGCCGTCGACTTGCTTCAGAGTGTCGCCGAGCGGGTAGCAGACGTGGCATTCATTGATCGCGGGCTTCAGCGGTTCGTTGCGGTCAGGGAAGACTTCGAAGCCAGTAATCTCGAAGTCCAACAAGCCCTGGCCGACAATACCCACGAAGCCCTCGGTTTGCTGCTTGCGGTTGACGCCCGCGACGGCGACTGTGTGCTTGTCGGAGCCGATCGTTAACGCGGCCCGGAGGTCGGCTCTTTCGCGGTCGGCGCCGGAAACTTCCACCTCTATCGCCAGCACATCGCCGGCTTTGGGCGCAGCGGTGGCGCGCGGCGCCGCAGGCGCGTCTCCTGGACCGTGATCGTAAAGACCGAACTGCCCATCGTCGCGCCAGGCAGCGAACCACGCCGCCTTCCCGTCCTGGCCGCCCTGCCCGAACGATTCAAACAAAGTGGCCGAGCCGAACGCCAAACCCAGCAGGCCGTAGCCGGGTTGATACATCTGCCACGACGGCTTGTCCCCATTTTGCGGGGCGTGAGGCAGCGCCTTAATCCGTCCCTCCATGCGCAGCTTGTAGTTGCCCGTCAGCTTCCAATCCCGGCGCCAGATGAAGCCCGGCGGCAGTGTCGGGTCATAGTCGACCGGCATGGTCGCGCTGCCCAGCGTATCGGCGTGGGTCTCGTAGTGGTAGGGAAAGCCGGTCTTTCGAGCGCGGTCGCCGTAGTTGTGAATCCGCCGGCGAAGGGCGTTCGATTCAAGCTTCCAGTAACCGGGATTCAGCGATTCCCATTCATCGCCGTGATAGAGCGAATCCGGCTTGTGGAAGTCAGCCGCAAACGTCCGGTCAGCGACCGCAGCGGCGACAGCGGCGGCGGAGGCTTTCAGAAAATTGCGTCGGTCCATAGCCATGGCGCACTAGTTTACCCGTTTGGGCGGGCCTGGGCTCGTGATTAGTTCTTCCGTACCGATACGAAATAGGCGCCGACTTCTTCGTTCTCCGCAGTGCGGAAGCGTGCCGACAAATGCGCTCGACCCGGATTGAGCCGCAGGCGAAAAACCGCGTCCTGGTCCTCCGGCCCTACGGCCGCCTCGTCCCGCTGCCCGCCAATCTCGATCGACGCCCGCGTGACGGCAACAGCCTTGCCCGGTCGAGCGCGGTAAGCTTTGACGCCCGGGACATCTTCTCCGGCAGCCAAACCGGCGCTGATCGCAGCGTCCACGTTGTCGGGCCAGCGCCGCAGCCGAAACTCGTACTCGCCCTCTTCGATGACCTCAACGTTCCAGTAGCCGGTGTTCTCGTCGCCCGCCATCGCCTCCCGGATCAATCCTTGATTCCAAGGCGTCGACTGCTCCGTGATCCAGTCGTGCGCAGTCAAATGAACCGGATTTGCGGATGGGTGTCCGAGGTAGATCGCGGCGTCGTCGGCGAAAGTGGGCTCGAGTTCCGCCCACCACTTCTCGTAGAAATTCCTCAATCGCCCGACCGGCTCAGGGTTCAAGGCCGCAACGTTATGCTCTTGGCCCGGATCCTCATCCATGTCGTAAAGCTCAACGCCGTTGATCAAGCGCCAGCGGCTGGTCATTACCGCGCTCTGCTTCCACTTGATGGGATCTTTCACCCGTTGCGAATCGGTGACCAAGATACGGTCGGGCCAGTTCTGCGCGCTGCCTTCCAGCAACGCGCGGATGCTGACGCCGTCGAACTTGACGTTCTCCGGGGCAGGGATCCCGGCCAGGTCGATCAAAGTCGGCAATACGTCCACATGGGCGGTAATCGGCTCGACGTCCCGTCCGCCGCCCAGGCCGCCTTGGGGCCACTTGACGAAGAACGGCACCCGATGACCGCCGTCGTACTCGCTGCCTTTGCGTCCGCGCATCCCCGCGTTGAAGAGAGCATTGAAATTGCCGCCGCCGGTGGAGCCGTTGTCCGTCGTGAAGATGAAGATCGTGTTGTCGGTCAAACCTTCGTCGTCCAAAAATTTGCGCAGCGAGCCGACGTTCGCGTCGATGTTGGCGATCATGCCGTAGAAGTTGGCGACATCCACAGGCAGATCCGCATAGGCTGCGCTGTCCGCTATCGGCGCATGCATCGGACCATGAGGAGCGTTGGTTGCGATCACCGCTAGGAACGGTTTGCTGGCCTGATGCTGCGTGCGGATAAAGCGCTTGGCATAGTCAAACCAAACGTCCGTGCAGAAACCCTTGACGGCTTCGATTTTTCCGTTGTGGAAATAACTGCCGTCGAAATAGGCGTTGTCCCAAACGTCCGGTGTTTGGCCGACCCCGCCGCCTCCCAGCCGCATCACTTCCGTATAGCCCCGATCCTCAGGCCGGAACGGATAGTTGTCGCCTAAGTGCCACTTGCCGAATAGCCCCGTCTCGTAGCCGGCGTTGCGAAAGACCTGCCCCATCGTGACTTCGTTCTCGCGCAGCAGCGAACGGCCCATGATCGTGTGCCAAGCGCCGGTTCGATCGGTCCAGTGGCCCGTTTGGAGTGCGGCGCGCGTGGGGGAACAGGTCGGGGCGACGTGATAATCCGCCAATCGCACAGCATCGGCCCGCAGCCCGTCGATGTGCGGAGTCTTCAGCACCGAGTTCCCGTGGCTGCTGAGGTCGCCGTAGCCCTGATCGTCCGTCAGAACGATCACGATATTGGGCTTCTGGGGGACTGCGCCACACGCTGTAAGCAGCCAAGGGAGGAGAACGATCGTCAGCCGGAAAAGGTTTGTCATGAGACCGTGCGCCATCATACCAAGGCTACTGCGACGCAGACCGCTGCCTTGACCGCTAAGACAAGTTAGATGAGACTTGCTTTAGCGGTGAGGATGCTATCTGCAATGTTCGTTTTGATTGGGGCGGTTGCTCCCGCCGCCGCAGCGT
Organism: uncultured Acidobacteriota bacterium; assembly: GCA_963805925.1. Taxonomy (GTDB): domain Bacteria; phylum Acidobacteriota; class Terriglobia; order Bryobacterales; family UBA6623; genus CAMPKL01. The sequence goes on along the minus strand of CAWDWB010000003.1, from coordinate 1,055,693 downwards.
TTGCCGCGGAGCCCATGACGATCCAGTTCCGTGGGGCTGTCAACGGCGTTCCTTTCGAGTGCGGGCGGAGCTACGCCGCTGTCGGCGCCAATAAATCCTCCATCACGGCTGAAGACTTCCGCTTCTACGTTCACGACATTCGACTGGTGGATGCCGCCGGAGTTGAACATTTGCTCGCACTCGATCAGCAGACCAAGTGGCAGATCGAGCGCACGGCGCTGATCGATCTTGAGAACAAAACCGGCGATTGCGCCAACGGCACCGCAGAAACGAATCTCGAAGTACGCGGAACCGTCGACTCCACCGGCCCGTGGAAAGGGCTTCGCTTTGCTCTCGGCGTGCCCTTCAACCGCAACCACACCGACTTGGCGCGGATGCCCGCACCACTCAATTTGACTGCCATGGCCTGGACTTGGAACGCTGGCCGCCGCTTTGCCCGCCTCGACGTCAAGAGCGGCGGTGACGGCTTCGCCATTCACTTGGGCAGCACCGGCTGTAAGCCGAACACGACGCCGACAGTTATACCGACCTCGTGCGCGTCCCCTAATCGGACGACAGTCGATTTGCCCGGCTTTGATCCAGCCAAGAATGCCGTCGTCGCTGACCTCGGCAGTCTGCTTACATCGACGCGCATCGACCAAAACGCCCCTGATACTCCGGGCGGTTGCCGCTCCGAGCCCGAGGACCCCGACTGCACGGGCATCTTTGCGAACTTCGGACTGCCTTTCGGCGACGTTCCCGCCGGTCCGCAGAAGTTCTTCGTGATCGGCGAGAAAGACTAACCCGATCTCTACCAGACCGCGTGATAGCCGTCCGCGGCGAGGTTCCAGGTTGGGCCGTAGACGTGAACTTCCTTTGTGGGTCCCGTGGGGCCGACCAGACTTCCGCCTGCGTGAGTCCAAGACAAAATGCTGCCTTCGAGGTTGCGTGCGTCGAATCCGTCCTCGATAAGCTCGGCCGCATAACGGCCGCTGCGTGCGCCGATGGTGCAGTAGACGACGATCTGCGAATCGCGATAATTCTCGCGCGCCGCCTCAAACTCCTTCGCGCTGATCGCGCCGGGAATCATCGATACTTGCTGCTCTTCAGGCTCTCGTACGTCGACCAGCACGAGATTCTCCTCCGGCTGCACCTTCATCAGTTCCTCGGCCGTGATGCCCGGCACGTTGGGGAAGTCCTTGCGGTAACCGTCGTACATCTCGCGGATACGCACGACCTCTTCGGCGTCCGATACGGGCGCCTGGCGCGAACAACCTGCCGGCGACAAGAATACGCCCGCTCCGGCCAGCGACAACACAGCCGCGCCGAAGGAACGTCGAGAAAGGCTGAAGGGGCCCGCAGGAATCATAGAAGTTGCGGCCCGTGGACCCTACTTGATTCTACTCGACGGTGCGGCAATAAGCCGCAGTGACAGCATCGACTTCGAGACCGAGGATGAGGGTGATGAATCGTATCGCCCTACTCTGCGTCTTGTTGCTGGCAGCTGGCTCCGCAAGCTTCGGTCTCGAAGTCGGGCCTAGTGCGGAGGATCGCTATCAGCAGTGGGGGGAAGCGTTAGTTCCGCCTTGCTGCTGGCAAGGATCTTTGAAGAATCACGACTCGCCCCTCGCGCAGCAAGCGCAGCATGAGTTGCGCGAGATGATCGACCAAAGCTACACCGACGAGCAAATTCGGAATGCGTTCGTTGACCGTTACGGCGAGGCGATACTCATGACGCCTGACGGAAAACGCGGACAGTGGCTCTTCACGATGCCTGCGGTGTTCCTGCTGGTCTCGGCGTTAGCCGCTGCTTGGTTCTTGCGGCGCATGCTTCGCCGTGCGCCGGTCCCTCAACTCGCCTCGATGCCGTACATCGAGATTGACGACGACGATCTCGACTGGTGACGACGGCGCCTTCCTTGACCGCTGAAACAAGTTAATAGAGACTTGTTTGTAGCGGTGAGACGACTCTCTGTCATCGTTGTCCTAACCCTGCTGTCTATCGGCCTCTGTGCGCTGTCTGCTCAACAGAACCACAGACTATTGCTGGCTCCGTTGGTCACACGCGATTGGGAAAGCCCTATTCCCGAAAACGTAGAGAATCTTCAAGCAGGCAAACAGGTCTACGAGGCGAACTGTGCACGGTGCCACGGCCTCGACGGCAAGTCACGTCTCGCATCGAACGCGGACCTGCCGGTCATGCCCACCGATTTGACCACGTTTTTTGTGGAGTCGTTGAGTGACGGCGAACTCTACTACATCTCGACGCGCGGCATCCTCAGCACCGTGCCGGGCGTTGTCGCTTCCATGCCCGGCTTCCGCTACAAACTGCAGGAGAACCAGCACTGGCAACTCGTCCAGTACCTTCGCGAGCTGCGACGACCGCAGAAGGAGGAAGAACTCCAGCAACTCGGACCTTATCCGTGGAAGTTGCCGCCGGGTTTCCCCTATCCCAAGGCGCCCGCTGACAATCCGATGACGGTGGAGAAGGTGACCCTGGGACGTCATCTCTTTTACGACAAGCGTCTATCCAGGAACCAGACGCAGTCCTGCGCGAGCTGCCACAAGCAGGAGCTGGCATTCACGGACGGCAAGCCGCGCGGCGAGGGTTCGACCGGCGAAGTCCATCCCCGTGGCGCGATGAGCTTGGTCAACGTGGCTTACAGCCCCGTGTTGACTTGGGCCAACCCCAATCTCGACCGTCTCTCCGAGCAGGCCCTCGCGCCGATGTTTGGCGACGATCCGGTTGAGCTGGGCATGGGCGGCCAGGAAGATTTGCTGGCCGAGCGGCTCGGCGCCGACCCGGTCTATCAGCGTCTTTTCTCTGCAGCCTATCCTGGTGAGCCGCAGCCCTACACGGTCGAAAACATCACCAAGGCGATCGGCAGTTTTCAGCGCACGATTCTCTCCGGCGACTCGCCCTACGATCGCTACCGCCGCGGCGAGGACCCTGAGGCGATCTCCGCTTCAGCCAAGCGCGGCGAGACGCTCTTTTTCAGCGAACGGATCGAATGCGCCCACTGCCACGGCGGTCTCAATTTCACGGCGACCATCGACTATTTCGCCAAGGGCTTCGCCGAAATCGAATTCCACAACAACGGGCTCTACAATCTGGCCGGCGAGTTCAGCTACCCCAAGCGCAACCTCGGCTTGTTCCAGTTCACCAGGGAGCCAGCGGACGTCGGTAAGTTCAAGCCGCCGACGCTGCGCAACATCGCCGTCACCGCGCCTTACATGCACGACGGCAGCCTGGCGACCCTATCCGACGTACTCGACCACTACGCCGCTGGCGGTCGCACGGTCGCCGAAGGCGAACTCGCCGGGGTTGGCGCCGACAACCCCAATAAAAGCAAACTCATCAAACCGTTCGAACTCACCGAGCAGGAACGGGCCGACGTCATCGCCTTCCTCGAATCGCTGACGGACGAAACCGTGCTGACAAACCCCGCGCTGTCTGACCCTTGGCCCCAGAATTAAACGAAAGACGCCGCCAGCGGACTCACCGAACTTCCGTCATCCGCAACGTTCGCCTCCACCACCAGCAACGCTTCCTCGTCGGCTGGGCCTTCAGCCAGCACAACGCCGCCAGGGCCGTAAGCCAACGAACAGCCAACGCACTTGCGCCCCTGCCACGGACCTGCCGTGATCGGCCCAACGCTGCTCACCGCAACCACCGTCGTCGGGAAGCGTGTCGTTAGCGCCTCGAAAGCCTCGCGCCAAATCTTGCCGTAAGGTTTGGCGGCATTGTCGTGATCTGCGTCCACCGCCCAAGCGCAAGGCGAGAGCAACAGGCGGCACCCCATGCGCCCCAGCGCCCCGCCGATCTCCGGCGAGTCCGGATAATTGTCGGCGCACACCGCCAGGCCAACTCTTCCCAACTCGGTATCCGCCACCGCGATTTGAGTCCCAAGCGAATAGAGATCATGGGCCAGCGCCAACTCGTTGATCTTGCGGTGCTTCAGAACAATCCCGCCTGCGGGCGAAATCAGCACTGCCGTGTTGTACAGCCGCTCGCCGTCGCGTTCGACTAATCCCGCGATGACCCAGATGCGATACTTCCGTGCCGCCTGCGCAAGCAGGTCGCTGTGTCCTCCAGGGATCGGTCGCGCCCCCTCGCGCGCCGAAGGATCCGTCCAGCCAAAGTCCAAGCACTCCGGCAGAACGACGACGCTGCAGCCCTGAGCCGCCGCACGTTCGATCATCTCCCCGGCCCGTGCCAGGTTCTCAGCCGGCTGCCCGCCCAACACTAGCATCTGCGCCATACCGATCCGGAGCGTCACCGCTCCATTCTCGCAACTTCAAATGGCTCTACCATGGTCTAAGGATCACCAAGCCGTTCAGATGACGACCAAATCGCTGCTCAAAGTCATGTTCTGGCTGTTTCTGCTTGCCGGCGTCGCAGGGCTGGCCGCCGGCGCTTGGCAGTACTTAAACGCGGGCTCGCCTGCCGACTACGGCGTCTTGGCGATCGGCGGAACGTTCTGGCTCTTCTGCTCGTCTGTTACGCTATTTCTCCGCACCAGACTACCCTAGGCCGCCGTCGTAGCGGCGCCCTGCTACAATTCCGAGCGATGAACCGACGCAGTTTGCTCAAGGCCTTGCCGCTTGCGGCGGCCGGAGTCGCCGCCGCCCCGCAGAGCCAAGCCGCCCTGCCCGAAATGAAGATTACCCGCGTGCGTTACTACCACGTGGGCGGCGATACGCGCCCGATCTTCAACCAAAGTTCCGAGATTGTCACCGTCGAGACCGACCAAGGCCTGATGGGCATCGGCGAAGGAGGCCATCGCGATTCCATTGAGCAGCTTGCAGGCCTGATCATCGGCCAAGATCCGCGGCGCATCGAGCACCTCTGGCAGCGGATGTACCGGCACTATTTCTATCCTCCGGGACGCGAGAAGATCCACGCCCAGGGCGCCATCGACTTGGCCTTATGGGACCTCAAAGCCAAAGCGCTGGGGGTGCCCGTCTACGACCTGCTCGGCGGCCTCACCCGCAACTTCGTCGAATGCTACGCCACCGGCTTCCCCAACCAAGGCTCGCTCGAAGAGACGGCTCGAGCCTGCATGGAGTTTGGCTACAAGGCGTACCGAGCCGACGGCGCCGGTGCCGGCCCGGAGGGGTACAACAATCGCAAGACCGTCAACCAAACCCACCAGATGTGCGAGGAGATCCGCAAAGGAGTCGGCGCGGACGGCGATTGGGCCATCGATTTTCACACCCGTTTCGACTTGTCCGACGCGGTACGCCTCTGCAAGCTCATCGAACCTCTCGATCCGCTCTTTGTCGAAGATCCAATTCGCTCCGAAAACCAAGAGGTCTACCGCACGCTGCGACCCATGGTCGACGTGCCGCTCGCCGTCGGTGAGCACTACGGCGACCGCTGGGACGCCAACGTGCTTATCGAAAATCAGCTGCTCGACTATTCGCGCGTGACGTTGCCCAATTGCGGCGGAATCACCGAATTCATGAAGCTTGCCGCGATCTGCGAAACCCACTACGTCGGCCTGGTTCCGCATTTCACCGGCCCGGTTGCCGAAGCCGCTCTGGTGCACTGTTTGGCAGCCTCGTCCGGCCCCTGCATCATGGAGATGCGCGGAACCGGCCAACTGACGGCCCCGCACCTGCCGGCCAGCTACGACTTCCGCGCCGGCAAACTCTACCCGGTCAATCGCCCCGGACTGGGAATCGAATTCGACCCCAGCCAAGCCGAACTCATCCTCGAAGTCACCGAACCCTACGCGCCGATTCCCCTCAACCACCGGCCCGACGGCTCCATCACGAATTGGTAGTGAGACGGATGCGTCGACGCGAATTCATTCGAACCGCCTCCCTGGCCGCCGGCGCTGCGATGCTCCCGGCCACTGCCAGCGCCGCCAAGCCCATCCGCGTCACCGGCGTCGACTCAAACTTCGAGCGCGAACCGCTCATTCGGCCTTTCGGCTTCAAGGGCGGCTACATGACCGAGATCTGGCAGACCGCGGCTCGCATGGAAAGCGACTCCGGCCTGCACAAAGTCGGTCTCTGCACGCAGAACGTCCTGTGGTCCGACGCGGCCGTCTTTGCGCAACAGACCGAATCGGGCGGCAACGCCTTGATGTACGCCCTCGCCGAGTACGCCTTGAAGAGCGTCAAAGGGCAGACCTTCGAGCACCCCATCGCTCTGCTGGACGGTGTCCTCGACGATGTCTTCGAATACGGCAAGAAGATCACCGGCAATACGCGCCTGCGCAAGACCTTCGCGCTCAATGCGTTGGTCGGCTTCGACAACGCCGCCTGGCTGCTCTACGCCGCCGAGAACGGCATCACGAACTTTGATGGGCTGATTCCCGCCCGCTACAAGCCTGGCCTCGCGCAGCGGCACGAGCGCGTGATCAGCGCGCCGTCGATCGCCTTCACCATTCCCGTCAGCGAAATCAAGCAAGCGGCCGACGACGGATTCTTCTTCATCAAGATCAAGCTAGGCTCGCCGGGCTCACAACAAGAAATGCTCAAGCGCGACATGGAGCGCCTCACCGAAATCCACCGCACGATCGGTCACTATCAGACAACGCATACCGCCGAGGGCAAGCTGCCGTATTACTTCGACATGAATGGCCGCTACGAGAGCAAAGAAGCTCTGTTGCGAATCATCGACCATGCCCGCAAGATTGGCGCCTACGACCAGATCGCCGTGCTCGAAGAGCCGTTCCCCGAGGACCTGAAGATTGACGTCAGCGACATCCCCCTGCGGCTGGCCGCTGACGAGGCCGCCCACACGGATGCCGATGCGCTGGAGCGCATCCAGATGGGCTACAAAGCCATTGCCCTCAAGGCCATCGCCAAGACGCTCAGCATGACCATGAAGATCGCCCAGGTCGCTCACGATCACGACATCCCGTGCTTCTGCGCCGATCTCACCGTCAATCCGATCCTTCAAGATTGGAACAAGAACATCGCGGCGAGACTGGCTCCCCTGCCGGGCGTCAAAGGCGGCCTAATGGAGGCCAACGGCCATCAAAACTACAGCCGCTGGGAACAGATGAAGGCATTTCATCCTCTCGCGGGCGCATCCTGGACGAAGTGGGAAGACGGAGCTTTTCCCCTAAACGAAGACTTCTATGCCCAGAGCGGCGGAATCTTCCTGCCGTCCGCACATTACGAAGGCCTGTTTCACGACCCGGTCTGAGGAGGCTTATTTTGGAGCGACGCCGTTTTCTGAAAGTGACCGCGATGGCATCCGCCGCCGGCATCGCCAAAGGCCAAGTCGAAGCCGTCCCCGACTATCGAGTCGTCACGCCTTTTGCCCGCTCTGAGAATCCCGGCATGCCTGGGCCTTACCCCGGCCGCGTTGTGCGTGTCCGCTCGCAAAACTGCGTTGAAGAAGCCGGCGAGCGCATTGACGTCCCCACCGTGCAGCAGATGATCTCCCGGGGCATGAGCGAACTCACCGGCGACCGCGACCACCGCGACAGCTGGCGGCGCTTCTTCTCCTCCGAAGACACGGTCGGCATCAAAGTGAATAGCTCCGGCGCCCCGACCAAGATGAACTCGCGCCCCGAAGTGGTCGCCGAGATCTGCGCCCGCCTCATCGACGCCGGAGTGAAGCCTGGCGAGATCTTCGTGCATGACCGCAATACCGGCCAACTGAGCCAGATTCATTACGAGGACTATGTCCCCGACGGCGTCCGCGTCGAAACCGAAGTGGGCTATCTTGGCTTCGATCCCGACGTATTCGTCGACGTCAATTTCTTCGGTGAAGACGACACGCGCTCCTTCATCCTGCGCATGGCGACCGATCGATTCACCAAGATCATCAACGTCCCCAACATGAAGGACCACAGCGCCTCCGGCGTCACCGGCTGTCTCAAGAACCTCGCCTATGGTGAGTTCAGCAACGTCGCCCGCTCGCACTACCACGCCAAGACGCACACCGGCACCTTCATCGGCACGCTCTGCAACGTCGAGCCGCTGCGTTCGCGCGCCGTGCTGCAAATCATGGACGGGTTGATCGGCGTCTGGCACGGCGGCCCGTTCTCAAACGATCCGCGCTTCCGCTTCTACCCCAAGCAGATGTTGTTCGGCACCGACCCGGTGGCCATCGACCGCATCCTCATCGACGTGATCGACGACAAGCGCAAGGCCGAAGGCGCCATCTCTGTCTGGGATCGCTCCGACGAACACCTCGATTCCGAGGATCACTCGAAGTGGGCTAAGGACCCCAACGTCAACCGCTTCTACCGCGAAACCGGACACATCGAATACGCCTCCCGCTTTGGGCTGGGCGTCTACGACATTGAGCGCATCGATTTGAAGGAGATCGAAATCGCATGAGTTGGCTGCTCATCGCCGCCATGTTGCCGGGTCTGCACTGGACCGGCGACCTCGACACGGCCAAGCAACTCACGGCGGCCGGCATCGAGCGAATCTTCGTCGGGCCCGAGAGCCGGGGCGGCTGGGAAGCGTTAGATTTCGCCGTAAACAGCGACGCCCAACTGCGCAACTACACCGTCGTATCGGCGCCCTCCGTTCGTCGCGAACGCAGCGTCGGCATGGCGACCAGCGTCCCTTGGATCGAAGCCAACGGCTGGCATTTTCTTCAAGGAGTCGAACGAGCCTGGTACAAAGATACCCCTGCGGGACGCGCCGCTCTGGCCGCTGCCGAAGCCTATTCCTACGGTGTGGACGCGGTCTTGGACGTGAAGCCCGAAGACATCGCTTCCTTCGGCGCTATGCTCCAGTTCCTAGAGAAGATCGACGGCGCCCAAAGCCAACCGCTCGCCGACATCGGCTTCGTCAACGATGGATCTCCCGAGGCCCAAGAAGCGATGAAGCTGTTGGAGCGGCGTAATCTCCTGTTCCGCGCCGTCCAGCAGCCTGACCCCAAACTCGACCTCAACGTCCAACTCGGCAGCGCCCAGTTTCCACGCGAGGGCGCAGCCAACCCGCACGAGTTTGCCGCCTATGTGCGCCACGAGCTGACCGACGACAAGCGCCTGCTGCGGCTGTTCGGCAGCAACGTTGTGCTGGGGCACGTCACGACGCTTGGCCCCGCTACACGCGTCCACCTGCTCAACTACGGTCCTCACGGAACCATCGACCGATTGCGCGTGCGCGTCGAGGGCGCCTTCACTTCCGCGAAACTCGCGTCTTTCGACGCGGATGATACGGCCGTCCTCGACTTCACCCTACGCGACGGCGGAACCGAGTTCACCGTTCCGCGACTCGTCGCCTACGCCGTTATCGACCTGCAATAGGTTTCCAGCCTCCGCGAGTGCAGCAGCGCCGAAACAGGCAGCCTCGGTATCATGGGGCCAGTTGAACGAACAGTCCGCACCCGAGGTCCATCCCGCGCTGAGTCAGCGTGAGCCGTTCCGGCTAGGCGGAGCGACGGTACGTCCGGGCTCTCGAGCAACAGTCGAAATTCCCGTCCCCCGCCTCTTGAACCGCGCAGAGTTGGCCATGTCGGTCAAGGTCGTGCATGGCTCAAAGCCTGGTCCCGTGCTTCTGCTGTCCGCCGCGCTGCATGGCGATGAGGTCAACGGCGTCGAGATTATCCTGCGTCTGCTTAACCGAATCAGCGCCAAAAAGTTATCTGGCACTGTCCTCGCCATTCCCGTCGTCAACGTATACGGATTCATCACAAATTCCCGATACCTGCCGGATCGCCGCGATCTCAATCGCAGCTTTCCCGGATCCAGCAGCGGCTCGCTGGCATCCCGGCTTGCTCAGCTCTTCACCGACGAGATACTCTCGCATGCCACGCATGTCGTTGACCTGCACACCGGCGGTCTCCATCGCTCGAACCTACCTCAGATTCGCGCCTGTCTCGACGACCCGCGCAACACACAGCTCGCTGACGCCTTTGGCGCTCCTGTGGTCATCGACGCGAAACTCCGTGAAGGCTCCTTGCGCGCGGCAGCCGTGAAACGAAAGATGCCTATGATCGTCTACGAGACAGGTGAAGCTCTCAGACTGGATCGCACCGGCGTCTTGGTGGGCGTTCGCGGCATCCTGGGGGTCATGCACTCTCTGGGAATGATCCAGAAGGCGCCAACTCCGCCGAACGCCACGAGCTTTCGGTCCACCGGCTCTTCCTGGCTGCGGGCTCCTGCCAGCGGACTCTTTCGCTCCGAATGCCGCCTGGGCCAGATCGTTAGGACCGGCCAATCACTGGGCGTCATTAACGATCCGCTCGGAGACGACAAGGTTCCCGTTCTGGCTTCTTGCAACGGCATCGTCATCGGTCGGTCCAATATCCCGCTAGTGCACCAAGGCGACCCGCTTGCGCACATCGCCTACGCGGACGGTCCGCATCCGCCAGCCATCGAGATGAGCGAACTGCGCGAGGAGTTAGAAGACCTCCGGTGAGCCCGAAGAAACCTCAAGCCAAGTTGGAAGTGGGTTGGCGCGAGTGGGTGTCCCTGCCCGATCTCGGCTTAGCCGGAATCAAGGCCAAGGTCGACACAGGGGCCCGCACGTCCGCCCTCCACGCTCACCAGGTACGTACGTTTCGCCGCAAGGGACAGCGCTGGGTGCGCTTCCGCATCTGGCCCCTGCAAAGAACCAAAACTCCGGAACTCATCTGCGAAGCGCCAGTCTTGGAACAGCGTTTTGTCGCCGACTCCGGCGGTCACCGCGAGCTTCGTTTCGTCATCCAAACGCGTCTCGCTATTGGAAATTTGGAGTATCCCATCGAGATGACCATCACCCGCCGGGATACCATGTTATTTCGTATGCTGCTTGGGCGAACCGCCATGAAAGGACGAATCATCGTCAATCCTGGACGTTCTTACCTCGCCGGCAAACAGTTTCAGCACAGCTACCAAGAACCATTGGAAGGGGACAAGTAGATCCATGAAGATAGCGATTCTTTCCCGGCGTGCCACGCTCTACTCGACGAGACGTCTCGTCGAGTCGGCCAAGGCCCGCGGGCATCAGGTGCGCGTCGTCGATACGTTGCGCTGCTACATGGATATCACCACCCACGATCCGGCCGTTCGCTACAAAGGCGAGGAGCTGACGGGCTACGACGCCATCATTCCCAGAATCGGCGCCTCCATTACCTTTTACGGAACCGCCGTCGTGCGCCAGTTCGAAATGATGGGCGTCTATTCGGTCAACGAGAGCGTCGCCATCTCGCGCTCGCGAGACAAGCTCCGCACTTTGCAGTTGCTCTCCCGTAAGGGCATTGGCTTGCCCGTCACCGGTTTTGCGCGGTCACCGGACGATGTCCACGACCTGCTTGACCTGGTCGGCGGCACCAAGGTCGTCATCAAGCTGCTGGAGGGAACTCAGGGCATCGGCGTCGTTCTTGCCGAGACCCGCAAGGCTGCCGAGAGCGTCATCGAAGCCTTCATGGGCCTCAACGCCAACATCATCGTGCAAGAGTTCATCGAAGAGTCCGGCGGCGCCGACATTCGCTGTTTCGTCATCGGCGAAAAGGTGGTCGCCGCGATGCGCAGACAAGGCAAGGAAGGCGAGTTCCGCTCCAATCTTCATCGCGGCGGCTCGGCCGAACTCATCAAGATCACCCCAGAGGAACGCTCGACCGCGGTTCGCGCCGCCAAGATTATGGGCCTCAACGTCGCGGGCGTCGACTTGCTGCGCTCCAATCACGGCGCCGTCGTGATGGAAGTCAACTCGTCACCCGGTCTTGAGGGCATCGAAGCGGCGACCGGCAAGGACATCGCCGGCATGATCATCGATCACATCGAGAAGAACGCCAAGCCGGGAAATACCAAGGTACGCGGCCAAGGCTAGCGCGCCACGGCCTAGTCGTACGACAGCGACTCAAGCGCATCCTGACGCGAAGCCTTAATCGCCGGGTAGAGCGCGCCGAACAGCGCGCCAACCAGCGTGATGGCGATGGCGCGCGGCCACCAGCCGGGAACGATCGACGCCTGCATCGTTGCCGGAATCAGAGTGTCGATTACCCAGCGCGTCGCAAAGCTGAAGAGGATGCCCAGGATCGACCCCAGCAATCCCAGCGCCAAGGCTTCGCGGACGAGGATGCCCAGAATATACGCTTGCGTAGCCCCCAGCGATTTCAGAATGCCGATTTCGCGCGTGCGCTCCAACACGGCCGTGTGCATGGTCAAGAACACCACCAGAAAACCGAAAGCGACCGACAGTCCGATGATGATGCTGATGAAGACTTGGAACTCCGGCACAGCCGAAGGGGTGAACTGCGAGGCGAACTCTTCCACCGAATACATGTTGTAGCTGTCTGGCGACAATCCGGCCGCCTTGAGTTCATCGATGACTTGGTAGGTCAGCGCCGGATCGTCCAGTTGCACGTAAATCATCGATATCTTGCCGACCGTGCCGGTCAACTCTTGCACAATGTCGATCGGCAGCATGACTCGCGCCATCTTGCCCGGCTCGACGATGCCCGCTACGCGCCAGTCCTTATCCAACATTTCGACGGAGTCGCCGACGTGAAGCTTGTTCTGCCGCGCGTAGAATTCGTCGACAAGGATATCGTCGGGCGACTGGAAAGGACCGCCCTCGACAAACACAAAGTGAGCCATACGATCGAACGTCTCGTAATCGATTCCGGTGATCCGATGGATCGCGCCGATCGACTGCATGACCACCCCGGTCGCAATCTTCACGTGCGGCTGTTTGGCCGTGAACTCGACCAGCTTATCCGACATCGGCGCATTGGAAAAGCCAATGACGTTTGAGCCGGCCGGCAAGATCATGATGTCCGCACCGGCGCCTCGCGCACGGTTCTGCTGGTCGCCCATCATGCCGTCAGCGAGGCCGACGATGGTCAATAACAAAGTGACGCCGACGCTGATTGCCAGCGCCGTCAAGATCGTTCGCGCACGCCGATGCCTCAGGTTCCTGGCGACGATGCGGTATACGAGCGGCAAGCCGTGCTTTTTTCCAAGCTGGTCCAATCGGTTTCTCCGTGTTTTCTTATCGTTGCGCGAATCGGGAACGCCGCGCCAAGGCGATACGCGTAATGCCGGCTAAGTCCGGCCGCGTCTCTACATCATCCCACCCTTCCAATAGAGCGCGGACTCCAGGCAGGCTGTCGTAGCCGAGTTCCAACGCCAGCAATCCGCCCGGCCTCAGCACGCGCGCCGCTGCGGGAATCAACCGGCGGTAAACGTCCAAACCGTCATTGCCCCCAAATAATGCCAGTTCCGGCTCGCGGCGAACTTCCCGGCTCAGCGTCGGACGGTCGCGCTCAGCAGCGTACGGAGGATTGCTCACGACCACATCGAAAGATTCATCGGTGATCGATTCCAGCAGGTCGCCCTCGCTGAAGCGGACAGTCGCCCCATTTCGCCGCGCATTCCGCTGCGCCGTTCCTAGCGCTGCTGAACTGACATCGACGGCAAAAACATCCAAGGTCGGCCGCTCGCAGGACAACGTCACGGCAATGCAGCCCGATCCCGTTCCCACATCGAGAACGCGCGCGGCCTCGGACGCCTTCTCCAACACCGCCTCAACCAATAATTCCGTTTCCGGACGAGGAATCAGTACCGCCGGATTCACTTCGAAATCTCTCTCGAAAAATTCCCGCACGCCCAAGATGTACTGCGTCGGCTCGCCGGCGACTCTGCGCGCGACAATCTCCTCGAAATGCCCAGCTTCCTGCGCTGACAAATCGCGCTCGGGGTGCGCGAACAGATAGCTCCGTTCGCAGCCGATCACGAATCCCAGTAAGCTCTCGGCGGTTCGACGCGGCTCCTCAATAGCAGCGGCAGCGAGTTGACGGCGAGCCTGTTCCAGCTGCGCCTCAACCGTTGCCGTTTGAGGTTCAACCGCCACGGTCATCTAACCGGCGACGGCTTCGCCCTTGAGCAACTCGGCTTGGTTGTGCGAAACGAGCGCGTCGATCAGCGGATCGATGCGGCCTTCCATGACCAGATCCAACTGGTGCAGCGTGAGTCCGATACGGTGATCGGTCACCCGCTGTTGCGGGAAGTTGTAGGTGCGAATCTTTTCGCTGCGGTCGCCCGAGCCCACCATCGAGCGGCGCGCGTCGGCCTCGGCCTCGTGCTGTTTCGACTCTTCCAACTCCAGCAGCCGCGAACGCAATACCAACATCGCCTTCTTGCGATTCTTGATCTGCGATTTTTCGTCCTGGCAACTCACCACAAGACCCGTCGGCAAGTGCGTGATGCGGATCGCCGAATACGTGGTGTTGACGGACTGACCGCCCGGTCCCGATGAACAGAACGTGTCAACGCGAATCTCCGTCGGATCGATCTCTACATCGACCTCTTCGGCCTGCGGCAGCACAGCCACCGTCACCGCCGAAGTATGCACGCGGCCTTGCGTTTCGGTCTGCGGCACGCGCTGCACGCGGTGCACGCCCGACTCGAACTTCATCCTCGAGTAGACCCGGTCGCCCGTGATCAGCGCGATGATTTCCTTGAAGCCGCCCACTTCCGACTCGCTGCTCGACAGCACTTCCACCTTCCAGCGGTTGACCTCGGCGTAGCGCGTGTACATGCGGAAGATCTCCGCGGCGAACAACGTCGCCTCGGAACCGCCCGTGCCGGCGCGAACCTCCAACACGACGCCCTTGTCGTCGTTGGGGTCCTTCGGCAGCAGCAGGACGCGCAATTCTTCTTCGAGATCCGTCGCGCGCTGACGTTGGCTATCAGCTTCCTCTCTAGCCAACTCGACCATGTCGGGGTCGCCGGACTGCAGCAGCTCAGTCGCCTCTTCCAGGGCCTGCTTGGCCTCTTTCCAGGCGCGGTACTTGTTGACCACCTCGGAGATGTCCGACGCAGCCTTGGCAGCCTTCTGGTAGGCGGACTGATCCTTCATCGTGGCCGGATCCGCCATTTCCTCCGAAAGTCTGTTGTAGCGCTGCTCGGTTTCTTCGAGCCTATTTACCCATTCCATGGGAAACCCCTGACGTCGTTAAGCGACGACCAACTCTCCGCCCTTCTCTTTCTCCAACTCCATCGCCCCCGTCAGAGCGCGAATGGAAATCTCAATCTGCGTATCGTCCGGCGGCTTCGTCGTGATCCGTTGCAGCCACATGCCCGGCGCAACGAACAAGCGCATCAAGCTCTGCTGATGCTGCGCCGCGAAGCGAATCACTTCGTAGCTCAGTCCGGCAATCAACGGCAGCAGGATGATGCGCGACAGCAGCATCGGTCCAAATCCCTGCACCGGCACGAAGGCGTAAACGATGACCGAGACGATCATGACCACCATCAAAAAGCTCGTGCCGCAACGAGGGTGGAAGGTCACAAAGCTCTGCGCGTTCTCCGTATTCACCGGCTTGCCCGACTCGTAGTTGAAAACAACCTTATGTTCGGCTCCGTGATACTCGAATACCCGGTGAATGTCTTTCATCAGCGACAGCGCAAACATGAACGATAAGAAGATCGACAGCCGGATCACGCCCTCGACTGCGCTAAAGCCGATCTGATTGTCCAACTGCGGGAAATGCGCCTGGATCAACTTCGTCGCCGTCAGCGGCAAGAACTTGTACATGAAGATCATGAACCCGAACGAAATCAGGATGTTCACGGCCATCAGCCACTTCGGCAACTCCTTCGACTTGCCCTTCTCTTTCTCGTCCAAGCCTTCTTCCTCTTCGTCGATGGCGAACTGCGCCGAAAAGTTCAGTGCCTTCATGCCCAAGCTCATCGACTGCCAAAGCGTCGCCACGCCGCGAATCACCGGGAGGCCCCAAATCTTGTTCTTCTCCGAGAGCCGCACGGCCGGCCCCTCTTCGGTCACAATTTCGCCGTCCGGCTTGCGCACCGCGATGCAATAGCTGTGCGGCGCCCGCATCATCACGCCTTCGAGCACAGCCTGGCCGCCGATCAACGGATCATCTGCGCTCTCAAGCGCGGGCAATAGCTGCGTATAGGCGGCTAAGCGAAAAAGCTGGCGCAATCTTCGGAACATGGCAAAAATGGCCCCGGACCCGGGGCCTAACCTCTATTCTACGATACGTCCCGTAGAGTCAAGGCGTTACGCGCCCTGGGTGCGGTAGAATCACGACGATGGCTGAAGATAAACCAGGACTACTCTGGCGCAGTGTCTTCTGGAGCTTCCGTAGAGGCTCGGTGCAATACGACCTGATCGTGGCCGCGATCCTGGCTTTCATCTTCCTGACGCCGCGCGAGTTCTTCGGAGATCAACCCCGTCCGCCTGTCGTCCGCCAAGTCCAAGAAGTCGGCGACTCTCGCGGCACCATGGTCTTTTGGGTCGACCCTTCAACCGTCGACGCCTCCACCGATGAAGAGCGCGACGCTCGCCTACGTGAGCTGATTCGCCAACGCAGCGGCCTCCACCTCGAAATCGTCTCGGTGGAACGCTCTGGCGAGCCCGGCGGCGACCTGCACGCCTACATCGTCTACGCCCGGCCTTAAGCCTTTACGGCGAAACGCTGCGACCCTCGAAACCGTCCAACACTCATGCGCTTCCTTGTCACGTTGTTGCTGGCCCTCGTTGCACAAGCAACGCTTGCCGCCGCTGACCTGCCGACCGTGCTCTCCAAGATGAACGCGGCCGCCCCGCAGTTCCACGGCATGACCGCCAAGATTAACTGGGTCAAGTACACCAAGCTCGTCGACGACACCGACGTCGAATCCGGCGAACTCTGGGTCAAGAAAGACGCCAAGGGCCAAGTCCAACTGCGCATCGCCTTCACCGAGCCCGTCCGCAAACAGATCCGCATCGAGAAGACTACCGTCGAACTCTTCAACGAGGCCATCAACCAAATCGAAGAGTACGACCTCAAGGCCAAGGGCAACCAACTCTATGAAGGCTTGCTGCTCGGCTATGGCGTCTCCGGCGACGATCTCAAACAGCGCTACGACATCAAAATCGCCGCCGAAGAGCCCATCGACGGCCAGCCCACCGTCAAGCTAGCCATGACCCCCAAGGACGCCGAAGACCGCGCCGCCGGCAAGTCCGTTGAGATGTGGATATCAACCCAATCCTGGCAACCGCTCCAGCAGAAAGCCATGGAGCACAACGGCGACTACCGCCTCGTCAGCTACGACGACGTCAAGATCAACCCCGGCGTCAAAGCGTCCGATCTCGCCCTCGATATGAGCCGCGCCAAGAGCAAGCCCAAGCGCGTCAAGACCAAACTCTAGCCCTATTCCCTTCGCAGGCTAGCCAGCAAATTCTGGTCCATCGACCGGCGCACGGCGATCGCGCCCGAGATTAACCCCGTCAGCACGATCGCAGACAGCGTCAGCAGCAGCGAACCCCACGGCGGGTGCGCCTGTCCCGCCAGCAGCGTCGGCGCCACCGCCAAAAGCGCGGCGCCCGTCCCCGCCAGCACGCCGAAAATCAGCAGCCAGCCATTCTCGGCCAGCACCAGGTGCACCACCGCGCGCCGCCCAAAGCCCACGGCCTGCAGCAGCGCCAGTTCGCCGCGACGTTCGAGAACGTTGCGCACCATCACCACCGCCAAGCCCAGCACACCTAACAGCAGCCCCAGCCCGCCCAACGTCTGGAAGGTGCTCAAGTAAGTGTTCTCGACGACGAGGTACCCCGCCAACCGCTCGCCTGTCGTCGTCGCATCAAACCCGTAGTCTGTCCACTGCTCTTCGAGACGCGTGCCCACCGCTGCGTCGTTCGCCTCAATCAAGAACGTGTTGTATCCGCTATGGTCCGGCTCCAGCGACAAGAAGTTCGCCTCCGAGGCGATCAGCTGCGACTGGAAAATACTCCGGGACAACAATCCCGCGATCACCAACTTCCGCGTCCGCCCCAGCCCGTCCGTGTAATCCATCCGGTCGCCCAGCCCCAAGTGCAAAATCCACATGACCGAGTTCATGTCGCCAAACACCGGAATCGCCCCGTCGTCGAACTTCCGCTCCAATACCAACCACGGGTTCGCCTCTTCCTCCGGCGTCTGGGCCAACGAGCCCTGGAAGGCGAATCCTCCGCGCCGTATCAAATCCTCCGGCGCGCCCAGCAACGTCGGCTCCGTCGGACGGTACAAGTTCAAGCAACTCGCATCCTCGCCCGCCTTCGTGCGCAGCGCGTAAAGCAGTGCGCCGTCCAATTCCGCCTCATCCAATTGCGTCCGGTGCAGCGGTGCATCCGACTCCGCAATCAGTCGGAACCCTCCATCGCCCGAGTCCACCGACGGCTCCGCCTGCGTCGCATCGTGACGCATCACCGCCACCGTAACAATCACGAACGTCGCACTCGCTACCAGCGCCGCTGACAACACGCTGCGCGTCGGGAACCGCGCCGCATTCTTCACCCCTAACCGCATCAGCGGAACGCTTGACGTCACATCGATCGTGCCGCGAGACGGCCTGAGCAGCCGCGCCCGATACAGCGCCAACACCGCAATCAAGGCCAGCGCGCCCACGCCAAAAAACGCCGCCGCCGGATCCAGCGCCGCGCTCGCATACGACCCCGCCGCTAAGCCCACGGCCAATACCGCGCACACGACGCCCACAATCAACGGCCGCCGCGAACGCTGCGCCGCCGGCATCTGGTCCTCATCCGTCACCGTGCCGGCCAGCAGCGACCGGACGCTCATCTTGCCCAGCTTGCGCACCGCCAGCCAGACCGAGAAGAACATCGTAAAGAACGCGCCCACCAGTCCGCCCAGCAGGCTCATCGCCGATACATGCAGCGTCAGAAACGAGCCGCCGACCGCCGCGCTCCACCAGTTGTTCAGCCCATAGACCATCAGCCAGCCGTAAGCCACCGCCGCCGGCAACCCAATCACACAACCCACAGCCGTCACCACCGCGCCTTCCGTCATCAGCAACTTGCGCACGAACTTCACCGGCTCGCCCGTCGCCAACAACAGCCCAATCTCTTTCGCGCGCGTCTCCACGCCGAGTTTGAACAGCAACGTCACCAACATCGACGCCGCCGCAATCAAGAACATGCTGAAGCCGATAAACAGCCCCGAAAAATCCGTCGCGCCGGCCGACGCCTCCAACCCTTGCTCTCTCACAGGCTGGAACACCAACCCCAATGCCGCCGGATCCAACTTCCGCCGCAGCGCCTCTGCATACTCCGCGCTCGGCGGCGAAACCCGCACCGAGGTCAACTGCCCAAATCTACTCGTCCATAACTGTTTTGCTGTCTCGAAGGCTACAAACGCCTTCGGCGCCGTCCGATACGCAGCCCAATACTGCTCGTCCACGGGCCGTATCAAACTCAAGTCCACCGGGAACGGGGGATCCCAATCCCCCATCCGATCCGAATCGCTCATGCCCTTATAAACCGGGGCCAAATGTCGATCCGCCGCCAACCCCGTCAACCGCACCACGCCGTGTACGGTAAACGCATGCCGCGCCGTCTCCAGCGCGCCGCCCGCGCCGACCACGTAGTAGCTCATCTCCACGGCATCGCCCGGCTTCGCGCCCAAGTCCTTCGCCGTCCAGTCGTTCAGATAAATCTCATCGCCGGTCAACGCTGGGGCGGGGGAGCCGTCCGTCAACGTCAACTCCGGCGTGCCGCTCAGCGCCGTCACCGTCGAGTAAGGGACAGCTTTGCCGCCCGCTTCCATCGAGTTCGCCAGATAAGTCAGCACCTCGACGCTTTCGAGTCCCAATTCCGACGCTGCCGCTACGGCCGCATCCGCAACGGAAGGCTCCAACACAATGCGGCTCGACTCCACCCGCATGGCTTCGCCGTCCGGTGCCGCCGAAAGCTCCACGTCATCCAACGTCAGCGCGGCCTGCAGTCTCTCCTGCGTATTCCCTTCGTGCCTCACCGGCGCGAACAGCACATTGGCGCGGCCCTGCTGCTCCATCGCCCTTTGCAGCGCAGCCAATGAAAGAAACGCATTGAACGGCAACTGCTGATTCGGCGACAACCCAAAGCGCCCCGGTCCGCGGTCCGGCACGACAGACTTCACCGTCAGCCGCAACGTCCGCGTCGTATCCGTCTTGCGGCCCATCACCGACTCGCTCGGGATGAGCGTATCGGTCTGGAAGCGCAGCAACATCGCCTGGCCTTCTGCAACGCCCAACTCGCGCGCCAACCCCGCGTTGATGACCACGTCGCGCAGCCCCAACTCCGGCGCCGGCTGATCGTAGAGCGACCAAAAGCGTTCATCCGCGCCCAGCACGGTAATCTTTGAAGCCCGCGCCCCCGACTCGGCATTCTCCGCCGTCCCGCGAATCATCACCGCCGGCGTCGCGCCGATCTCCGCAGCCAACTCTTCCCTAAAAAACCGATCCGCAACCAACGCCGACTCAATCTTTCCGAGCCGGTCCAGCGTTAAGTCGCGCAAACTCCCGCGCACCGAGTCGCCCACCAACAGCGCCCCCGCCAACACCGCCGCACCCACCGCAACGCCCAGCGCGACTGCAAAATTAATGCCCCAGTGATATCGAAGCGAACGTGTTAATAGCAGGCGCGGAGTCACGCTAGACAGCATAGCGGGCGCGAGCGTCCCGTTGAACGCCTCGCGATCGTACCAATCCGAGCCCCGAAGGCCACAGAGGGGTCAAATGTGAGCCGCAAAAAGGATGTTGGCGGTATCCACACAGCAGCCGTCAACGCAAAACGCACGCTGTAAGCCCAGTCCAGGCGACGCAAGGTCAGCCCCGGTTGCAGCGATTCCTCCAAAACCCCGGCGCCCGCCAGGACTCCCTCAAGCGACCGAACGGCTGCCTAGGCCGCCGCCAACCGGCACTGCGCGGCGCACTCCCTGCAGGCCTCCGCGCAACGCTTGCAATGCTCGTGCTCATGTTCGCTGCACTGCTGCGCGCACCAATCGCAGGCCTCCGCGCAGATTCCGGCGACACGGCTCGCAAACCGGCTATGCGCCGCCATCAGCGTAACGGTGACCTTGCAGAGTTCCGCGCACTCATAACAGCAACGCGGACAATCGTTGTGGCTTTTCTGGCCCGCCATCTGCGTCTGACAGTCCGTGCAACTGTCGGCACACGCATGGCACGCCTCAATCGCCGCCGTATAGGATGCGGTAACAATCATCTCTCCTCCGGTCTTCTGAGGTGAGGCAATACGGGCGGCTGCCCCAGCCACTCGAAAATCCGATCGAGTTGCCGGGCCTGTTGTTCTGTTTCGATGAAGTACGCGTCGAACGACCCCTTAGGTCGCGACGCAGCGGGTGTGGGGGACGGCATCTTCCAGCCGTAGAGCGATTTTAACTCCTGAACATAGAGCCGATGTAGTTTCTCTATCCTCATGCTCAATAGAGCGATAGAGCGGAGCTCACGTTACACGGGAAGATCCCTGGTTCCGTGCCCCGAAACCCCCAGCGGGGCGACGTAATCACTAGCTGCAGGTGAGCGAAGCGGAACCCTGCGTATCCAAAACCGTCCGCGGCCCCTCTTCCTCCGATCCCCGTTCCCGTCGGACGTGTCAAAAAACTACCGCGTTCCTACTCAGCTGCTCGCACCTGTTTCGTCCGCGTCATCGCCGCCAAGTCGTACCCTTGCCTTTCCGCCCGCGCCACAATCCCCTGGAAGACTCCTTCTTCCAACTCCGGCGCCCGCGACAGAATCCAGAAATACTCGCGCTTCGGCTCCCCGACAACCGCCCAAGAATAGTCATCCGCCAAGTCGATCACCCAGTAGTCACCCCACACCATCGGCAACCACGACAACCAGGCCGGAGCGAAGCGCACCTTGAGCTTGGCATCGCCCACCCTCCGCGCCACGCCCGTCGCCGACATCATGCTGCCGTCGGCTTTGCGGCAAGCGTTCACCACGCTCAACTTGCCGTCCGGTTGCTTCGCATAAGTCGCCGTCACCTCCCCCGCGCAATCCTTCTGGAAACGATTCGGCAGTCGAGCGATCTCGTACCAGCGCCCCATATAGCGGCCCAGGTCGACCGATGCGACCGTCTTCAACTCCTCGGCGCCCTTTGCTGCAAGCACAACCGCTAAAAACAGAAACATGATGTTCAACCGCATCGCTTCATCATCCCGAAACTTCCGCCCTTGTACAGTTTCCAACTCCACCCGAGGCGTAGGCGTAAGCCTACGCTCAGCGCGTCTGCGCTTGCTCCGGCTGCTAACCTGAAATCGAAAGGCCCGCTCCTAGAGAGCGGGCCTTTCTGTTGAAACTGTGCAAATGTCCGCTTTTCCCGTGATCCGCAGCTGCTTTGAGGATCTAACCAGTTTATTATTAATAACTTACGTTAATCTCCGGCCGGACATTAGCGGACATGGGCGGACAATTCAGGCCTTGGAGCGGCCATCTTCGACCGCCTCGCGGCCCGCGCAGGACAACACCGGCAGCGCCGGGTACTTCGGATAGTCCGGATTCGTCTTCGCCAACTCGCAACGATAGAACACCGATCCCCGGTCGCTCACCGTGCGCCGCGTATGCCGGCAAGTGAGGCAGAGCCCGACGCTCACAGCAGTTTGAGGTTTTGCGCGCGCAACTTGATGACAATCTCGCGCTCTTCGGTGCCGCGCATGATCGTGAGCTTCATTTCGTCGCCGCCGCGCTTCAGACCGTACGCCTGCTGCAGAAAACGCTTTGAGCTGACGCGCCGTCCGTCGACAGCCACGATAAAATCGCCGCCCCACGGGATGCGGTAGTTACCCAAGATGACCTCTCGCTCAGCGCCTTTCAAGCCGGCTTCCGCCGCCGCGGAACCGGGCAGCACTTTCGTCACCAGGTATCCGGCCGGCGGCAGTTTCAACGCTTCAGCCAAGCTTCCTGAGACGAAGAACGACTCGAATCCCGGTTGCTCGGGCTTCTTCTTGTCCCCGCCGCTCATCACATACTCCAGCAGCGGCTGAGCCCGGCTGATCGGCATGGCAAACCCGATGCCGACATTGCCGTTACCGTAAATCGCCGTGTTGATGCCGATCACGCTGCCTTCGCTGTCAAGCAACGGTCCGCCCGAGTTTCCCGGGTTGATCGCTGCGTCGGTTTGAATCATGTCTTCAAGAACGTTATCTCCATTGGTCCGAATTGAACGGCCGACCGAGCTGATAATGCCCGTCGTCAACGTACCCTCCAGTCCAAACGGATTGCCGATAGCGAGGACCTTTTGACCCACTTTCAAGTCATCGGAAGAACCCAGAGGCAAGAACGGCAATTTGCGATCGGCGGCGATCTGAATTAGCGCCAAATCGTTCAATTCGTCAACCGCCAGCACCTTGGCTTCATAGCGAATGTTCTCGCCGTCGGCCGGCAGCGTCACTTCAACCTTCGCGTTGCCGCTAATGACATGCGAGTTCGTCAAGATGCGCCCTTCGCCGTCGACTAAGAATCCCGATCCCGTCTCGCTCGTCGGGTAGACCTCGAAAAACCAGTTCCGCTGCAGCACGGTGCTGGTGATGTTGACCGTAGCCGGGGAAGCGCGCTCGTAGATGTCGATATTCGAGAGTTCGTCTTGGTTGAGCTTCGTCGCCGCCGCCTCGGTCCAAAACGGGTCGGTGCTGATGTTTTCGCGGAACCAGTCCGTCGAAGTCGTGCCCAGCACAAACGCTCCGATGAACATTGCCGCCAACAGGACCGGTCGTATGAGGGAACTCTTCATTGCGCCTCTTCCTTTAATTTTACGTATACCGCACGCGCGAGTTCCTTGGTCTTGGGCATTGCGCCGGAGGTGTCGATGACGTAATCGGCATATTGGCGCTTCTCTTCGAGGGGCATTTGCCGCTCAATGCGCTCCAAGGCCTGCTCGCGGCTGGCCTTGTTGCGCTCCATGAAGCGCTCAATCTGCGTCTCCAGCGGACAGTCGGCCAGCACGATACGGTCGTAGCGCTTGTAACTGCCGATCTCAATCATGATCGCGGCCTCAATGACCGCCACGCCGCGAGGGTCCTCTTCGGCGACTTGCTCGAAAAAGGCCTCTTCTCTTTGGAAGACGTACGGATGAACAATCGCGTTCAGCTTCTTCAGTTGTTCTTGGTCGGCGAAGACGATCGCCCCAAGCGCCGCCCGGTCGATGAAGCCGTCTCGGTCAAGAATCTCCATGCCGAACTCGCGGATGACTTCGGCATAAGCTTCGCCCGTTGGACGTAACGTTTCGTGCCCGAACTGATCGGCATAGGCGACATGTGCGCCGAAGCCTTCAAAGCAGGAGGCGATGTACGTCTTTCCGCTGGCGAGTCCGCCCGTGAGTCCGACTTTGAGCATCAGCCGCGCCGCAGTTTAGCAGCCCGCACGGTGTTCTTCATCAACATGGCGATGGTCAATGGTCCGACGCCGCCGGGCACGGGCGTATAGGCCGACGACAACTCCTCCATGTCGCCGGGATGAACGTCGCCGACCAATGCCGTGCCCTTTTCATGGAAGCGGGCGATCTTCGCCGGATGCGCTGAAAAGGCTCGCTCGACATCGGCTACGTCCGTGAGACGATTCATGCCGACGTCGAGCACCACCGCGCCCGGCTTGATGTAGTCGCGGGTGACCATCGCGCCGCGGCCGATTGCCGCGACCAGGATGTCCGCTTGGCGACACATTGCGGGCAAATCGGCGGTACGCGAGTGACAGATCGTGACCGTTGCGTTCTCCATCAACAGCAGTAGGGCCGCCGGTTTGCCGACGATGTTGCTGCGCCCGATGACCACGGCGTGCTTGCCGGCGATCGGAATATCGCTGCGCTTGAGAATCTCAATCAGCCCGGCAGGCGTGCAAGGGATCAGTTGCGGCGCGCCGGTCGCCAGCGCGCCCATGTTTACCGGATGGAAGCCGTCGACGTCTTTCGCTGGATCGACCGCCAGCAAGACTTGCTGCGCATCGACCTGCGGCGGCAAAGGCAACTGCACGAGGATGCCGTCGACGCTGTCGTCGTTGTTCAGGTCGCGGACGATCGCGAGCATTTCTTCAGTGCTGATGTTGGGAGACGGGCGCAACGTCTTGCTGCGCATGCCGACCGCCTCGCAGGCCTTCATCTTGTTGCGGACATAGATCTGCGATGCAGGGTCGTCGCCGACCAAAACGGCGGCCAAACCGGGCGGATTGCCGAGCCCCGAGATCTCTTGCTCGACCTCGGCGAGAATCTGGTCGCGAATTTGATTGCCGTTGAGTATGCGTCCTGACACGGGAATTCCGATCATAGCAATCAGGCGGTACACTCCAATCGTGGCGGCCACGATTACCGTTCGTAAGGCAACAGAGGAAGACCTCCAAGAACTGTTGCGGATCCAACGAGCATCGACGCCGCAGGCGGCCGAGTGGTCCGTCGGCGCTTTGCTCGAAGGGTTGGCGGGATGTTTGGCGGCTCACCAGAGCGATCGCCTCGTCGGCTTCTTGCTCTTCCGCGAGATCGCTTCGATCGAGTGGGAAATTTTGAACCTTGCCGTCGATCCCGCGGTACGCAGGCAGGGCGTTGCGAGCCGTTTGATCGAGGAGTTGTTTCGTTTAGCCGACGGTGACGTCTTCCTGGAAGTGCGCGAGTCGAACCAAGCCGCGAGGGCTCTTTATGCCTGCTGGGGATTCTCCGAGCAAGGGTTGCGGCGAGGTTACTACCACCGTCCGGTGGAGGATGCAGTCGTCATGAAGAGAGCGAACAAAAATATTCTTGATGCAAACGAAGCCTAATTGAAATCCGTCTGTATCTGTAGTACGGTAAGTCCACGCCGGTGATTCGTAAGGACACAGCAACGCAGTTGAAAGGCCTGACCGGCAGGGCATTTGTCCGACAAGCCACACCACCCGGGCGTGGTTTTACCCCCAACATCTTCCAGGAGGCGTTTTGCGATGGAGAATATCTCTGAAGAGTCACAGGAACGACTGATGGCGACGAGCGAGGAGTTCCGGCGATTGGCCGCCGAACACACAACTTACGAGCGCCGCATCGAAGAACTCGGCAGTCGTCGCTATCTCTCGGAGGAAGAGCAGTTAGAGGAAGCGAGGTTGAAGAAGATGAAACTCCACCTGAAAGATCAGATGGAGCACATCGTGCACGAAGCGGTCGTGCACTAGCCTGCGGCTTTAGACGTCCCGCTCTTGACGGGATTCGTTCTTTGGAAGAGGCGAGAGCTGGTGGGGCTCTCGCCTCTTCTGCGTTTAAGGCTTCTGGGGTTTGGGCATCGACGTGGCAACTCGCGCGCGCCTTGGCCAGACTGGTCGCGAGTCACTGCCGCGATTCGGACTTGTAGGAACTCTGCGAAAGGGGCCGACTCGCTCCCCAGAGGACCAAAACGGCCCGTATATCTACTGGAAGTTCACCTGGACCACATTCGCCGCCTTACCGTCGACCGTGATCACGACAGTCACCAGGCCGCGGCCGACGAGCGAGCGCGGAACCCGAATCACCACCTGATCCAATCCCACAAACTGCAGCTGATCGTCGGCGAAGGTGACCGTCGCCGCCTCGCCGCCCACCGTGGCCGTCACCGGGTTCTGCTTATTGCGTCCGCGAATGCCGGTGCCGAACAGAATCAAGTAGATCTCATCGGTCTCATCGCCCATATCGATGGCCTTGGCCACGAACTGTCCGTTCTCAAAGGCCACCAGAGCGGTCTCGGTGCGCACGTCGCCGGGCTGGATGCGCAACGCGCTGCCCACGGCGAAATCGGTCGGGCTGGCTTGGAAGATGCCCGGCCCTACAGCGGCCACCTGCACCGTGCCTTGCAACACCGGTCCCACGCCAGAGTTGACCGTGACGGTCGCTAGTCCCGCGGCTGTGCCGGGCGGCAGCAGGAAGTTCACCTGGCCAGGAGTGACGGCGTACAAGCCGGCTGGCCGCGTTGCACCTTGCGAATCGGTCACGCTGACGGAGGTGCCCAATAAGGCTTCGGGCAGCGGCACAGTACTCGCGCCCTGGATGCCCGTCGCCAGCCCCGCACCGAAGGCCGAAACGATCGAGTCTGGGGCTACCGCCTCACCCGATTGGAAGCCGGCGCCGTTGACCGTGGTGACTTGCTGCGGCACGTCCGGCGCGAGCAAGTTGACCATCACGGCCAACGCGCCGCCGGCGGTGATGTTGGCGTTGCTGCCGATGGCGATGTCTGGAAACGCGTCGTCGTTGAAGCGCCCAACTACAGCACGCGTCGCGTCGCCGGGCGCGCCGAAGGGTTCCTCATCGCCAAACGTACCGTCGCCGTTGCCGAACATGACAGCCGGACTGACGTCCCCGCAGCAATGCGTCACCAGCAGATCGTTCTTGCCGTCCTGATCGAAGTCGTCCACAACGACATGCTTCGGCCCAAACTCCACACTCTTCAGGACGGGCGCCCCAAAGGCGCCGCCGCCGGTCGCCAAGAGCACTCCGGCGCGGAACTCAAAATTCGGCGCATTCGTTGTGATGGCCAAGTCCGGCAGGCCGTCGTGGTTCACATCGCCGATGGCAACCGACGAGGGATTCAGGCCGCCGTCATGGCGGACGCCCGGTTGAAACGTGCCGTCGCCCTTGCCGAGGAAAACGAAGACTCCGCCCGGATCAGCTTGCGAGCCGAGCAGCCCCTCATCGACGACGGCCAAATCGGCTAGGCTGTCGCCGTTGAGATCGCCGGCGGCAGCAAACAAGGGTTTGTTGCCCGCAGTCAACGTCCCGGCGGCAGCGAACGTACCCGCCGCTCCGCCGAGGAAGATCGAGACATTGCCGGGGCCAGAGTTCGCGCGCAGGCTAACGGCCAAATCGGAGCGTCCGTCGCCGTTGAAGTCCGCGGCCGCCATCTGCAGCGGAGCGCCCGCGACGGACTTATCGATCGGATTGGCCAACGCTCCGGTCCCATCGCCGCGCAACAGCCTCACCGCTCCCGGTTGGTTGCCTGGCGCGACCGCTAAGTCGTCGTTGCCGTCTCCGTCAAAGTCGCCGCCCACGGCCGCAATCAGCGCTCCGCCTAGCCGGAATCCCGGCCCTTGGTCAAATCCGCCGTTGGCTCGCGAGAGCAAGACGGTGATGTCGCCGTCCGCATTGCCTCGGCCCGCCGCGGCGATGTCGAGCTTGCCGTCTTTGTTAAAGTCGGCGGTGGTGATGTCCTGCAACTGCGGCGGAGCGGAGAACATCTGCTGGCCGGCAACACGACCGTCGCTGGCGAAGCCCACGATCGTCAGGTCCGTCCCTGGTCCGGGCACGAAGAACACTGTCTTCGTTCCGTCATCGAGCAGATCCAACGCGACGAACGAGCTAGCCCCGGCGCCGGCGGCAAGAGTGGTCGGAGCCTGAAACGATCCGTCGCCGTTGCCAATTAGGAAAGACAGGCCGTTGAGCACGGCGAGTTGCGCAACCAGGTCAGCCTTGCCGTCCTGGTTCAGATCCATGGCAGCCAGGTACTCTGGCCCGGACCCGATCGAAGTGGGCACGCCCGCGCCAAAGGTTCCCGCGCCGTCACCGGGAAAAACCGTCACGGTGTTGGTCTGATTGTTGCCCAGCGCCAAATCGAGATTGCCGTCGCCGGTGAAGTCCGCAGCCAAGATGGACGAGACGCCGTTGGCGGCCGCGAACGTCGTGGCGGCCTGGAACGTGCCGTCGCCGTTGCCCAACAACACAGCGACGCCAGCAGAGGCGGCGGTGGAGAAGTCGCCCCGAAACGCCACGGCCAAATCGAGCTTGCCGTCTTTGTTGAAGTCGCCTGAGGCGAGCGCAGCCGGGTTGTTGCCCGCCGGCGATAACGCTGCGGCCTGAAACGTCAGGTCACCGTTGCCTAACAGCACCGACAAGCCTCCGGGGCTTCCGCTGCGAATGACGACAGCGTCCTGCCGCGTGTCGCCATTCAGGTCGGTCAGCAGCACTTTTTCAGGCGTCCCGCCCACCGCGAAGTTGCCGGCGGACGCTAGCTCTTCGGTGTTGTTGCCCCGAAAGACATAGAGGAAGTCGCCGTTGCTGAGGCCGACCGCGTCGGTGACTCCATCTCCGTTCAAGTCGCCGATGTCGAACTCTTGTTCTTCGAAAGCAGCCTGCGCCGGGAGGCTCTGCGCCGGTCTCCTCGCGCGACCGGCTTCCTGGAGCCCGTAATGGGTAAGGTCCACAAAGTCAAGTAGACTATCGATGCATGGGCCGTTCTCTTCGGTGAAAGTAATGAGGCGGATTTTTCGACCGCTCGCGTCGAAACGGTAGAGGGCGTAGTCATCCTCAAACTTCAGCTCTTGGCCGATGGCCCTGGTTAAAGAGATATAGCCAGTGAGGCGATATACCAACTTCTCACAGTCCAGCGCTGCGGCCGGCTTGGCCGCGAAGAGCGACAGCAGCAGCACCAGAACCGCCGGCGCCAACCGCCGGCCGAAGTTGGGTGACCGCCTGTAGCCAGGTACAAAATGAGCAGGGTGGGTGTGCATGATGGTTGCGAGTCTCCATTCCAATTCGCCGAGCGGCGAGGCGCGGTTTCGCTATCCGAGATGCTGCATAGAGTAATCGTTCTGCGAGCTTCGTTCAACCAAGAAACCAGGGCGTGAATCGAGGACGTCGCTCGACCAGTTGATGCAAGAGCCCGTCGAAGAGAGCCACGAACGTCAGGGAGCGAACTTCCTTGCCTAGCCATCCCCTTGCGACGACGCTGTCAGATTGCTAGACTGCGCCCGTCGTCCGACGGGAAGGGGAGGTTCTGGATGCGTCATTTACTCGTGCTGGTGCTGCTCTCGGCGTCCGCTGGGCTGCTTTACGCTCAAGGCGGCGGCGAGGGCGGCGGCGTCCTCAACCAGCAGACCATCGACATCACCAACAACGTGCAGCAGATCGTCGAAGTCGAGGTGGACTTCGACGGCGTGCAAGGCGTGGTGCAACTGGCGGACGGCCCGGTAGGCGTACTGACTCAGGAAAACGTGGAGACCGCCGCGTCAACAGCCTTTACCCAACTCGGCCAGCCCTTCCCCAACCCGGCGCTGCTGGAGTTCTCGGCCGATGTGCTGGGGCAAGACACGGAGATGACGACCGATACCAGCATCACTGAGGACCCCGGGACTGTTTGGATCGGCGACATCGACGACCCATCGAGCATCATGGTGATCACCGGCCAGCTCAACATCATCACCACCAACACCACGACCATTACCGAGCAGATCCGCCTGCGCGTTGTGCGCGAGATCACGCCCGGCCAAGGCCTGCCGACCGTCGCCGTCGTTAACGCCGCCAGCTACGCCTTGCCCGAGTTGCCCAACGGCTCCATCGCGCAAGGCAGCATGTTCATCGGCTTCGGCGCCGGCATCGGCCCGGCTCAGATCGCCTTCCCCAGCCCCTGGCCCTTCCCCGAAGAACTCGCCGGCACACGCGTCCAAGTCCAGGTCGGCTGGCGAACCGTCGATTGCTTCCTGGTCTACACCTCCGCCGGACAGATCGCCGCCATCCTGCCCTCCGATACGCCGCTCGGCGCGGGGACGATTACGGTGCTCTACAACGGCGCCGTCGCCGCCACCGGACCGATCAACGTCGTGGCCCACAGCTTCGGCATCTTCACCATCAACCAGCAAGGCCGCGGACCCGCGGTGGCGACCGATCCGCTGGCCGCCTCAAAGCCCTACACGATCATCGATAGCGCCGCGCCGGGCGAGTTCCTCGACATCTGGGGCACCGGTCTCGGCGCGGTCAACTTCCCCGACGAAGGCCCCACCACCGCCGCCACGCTCGACTACGACGTCCAGGTCTACGTCGCCGGCGAAGAGCAGACCGTGCTCTACGCCGACCGCTCGGGTTGCTGCTCGGCGATCGACCAGATCCGCATCAAGGCCCCCGAGATGACCGGCTGCTTTTTACCGGTTGTGGTCGTCGTCGAAGGCGTGGTCAGCAATTACGCCACGTTGTCGATTGATCCGGCGGGCGAGAAGTGCCGGCCGGACCTGCTGCAGGGCGGACCAACCGTGAGCCAATTGCAAACCGGTTCGGTCAACGTGGCCGATATCGTGCTGGGCCGCACTCGCTATCTCGAAGACGACTCCATCGAAGACATCGCCGAGGCCACCTACAACAAGATCACGATTCCCAACCCGGCGGCCTACGCGGGCGTCGAGATCCTGACCCGTATGGGCGCTTGCACGGTCTATCAAACGACCCGCGGCGACCTCGATTACCCGGACTTGCTGCAGCGCATGTTGTTGAACGTCGGCGCCGCGTTGCCGATTACTGGGCCAGGCGGCAACGGCACGCTGCTCCCTGATCCGAACCCCGGCTACTACTACACTGAGTTGTCGCCGCCTGACTACTACCAACCGGGCCTGACGACGGTGACCATCCCCGGCGGCTCGGGCATAACGGGACACATGGCGCAACTGGTCGTGCCCGCCGATTTTGAATGGCTCAACCCGGCAGTGACAGCCGGCGGCGTAGACCGCAGCGAGCCTTTGACGATCACCTACGCAGCCCCAGGGTATGACGCCGCCTACGTCATCGGCGCCTCGCCCGCGCGCATCAGCCAAGACAGCGTTGCCGCCGCCGGATTCGTCTGCATCGGAGACCCTGCCGCAGGTACGTTGACCGTGCCCACCGAAGTGCTCGGCGGCCTGCCCGCCAGCGTGGCCAACCAGGGCCTAATGCTCGTCGGCGGCCTCAAGCTCGCTCCGATCACCGGCGCTGAACCTGATCTCGACTACGGCAGGATCGTGTTCTCGGACGAGTCGCTGCAAGAGGGCGTTAATTTCAACTAGCGCAACAGCGGCCTGACGGCCGCTCGGCTAGAACACGAATTCCAACCTAGTTGGGACGACGCCCATGCCGCCTTCGCCGAGCTTCTCGACGATCTCGTAGCGGCTGATGGCGGAGCCGATGTGCAAGACGCCGCAATTGCAGCTCTATGAGACTGACGAAAGGGCCGTTAGGCCGGGGCAGGAGTAGCTGTATTGGAAATTCGCGGAAATGACTCTCACGAGGCCAGATACGGAGTTGTCGAGGAGAGCGGAACTGCCGCGTTGGCGTGGAGTCGCGGAGATGTGCGAGGCGCCGCGGTTCGAACTCCAGCGGCTTAGAGCGACGCGGTTTCGCTAGCGGCTACGGCGGCGGTTGGCGGGCCACCACAAGGCGGCGGCTGCGAAGTTCGAGGCGACAGCGAGCAGCAGCACGGCGCGCCAGTTGCCCCAGGCGTCGAGGGCCCAGCCCATGACGACCGGCGAGACGAAGCCGCCCAGATTGGACGTGGTGTTGAGCAGGCCGCCGGCGGTTCCTCCCGCCGCGCCGCCTAAGCCCACGGCGGACGCCCAGATGGGTCCGAGAACCATATCTCCCGCGAACGCGGCGGAGGCCATCAGCAGCGCGCCTGGTAGGGCTGCCGGCGTGAGAACTCCAACGAGCATCAGGACCCCGGCCGACAGCAGCGCAAAGAAGCCGACCAACTGCCGCGCTCGCGCGGGCGCCATGCTGCGGCTGAGCCAATCCGTCAGCAGCCCGCCGACCCAATTGGCCACGGCGCCGAAGAGGAAAGGCAGCCCGGCGATATAGCCCGCCCGTTCAAGCGAGAAGCCGCGCTCCTCAACCAGATACGTGGGGAACCAAGTGATGTAGAACTGCCACATAACCGTGTAGCCGAACGAAACGCCGAGCAGCAGGACGAGTTGAGGCGAGCGCCGCAGCAGAGACCAGGGCCCGGCGACATCGTCGCCTACCGGGCCGTCCTGGGCGACGCCGGCGTCGATCAGTTCGACTTCCGCCTGGTTGATGCGCGGGTGTTCGCTCGGCCGATTGCGATACCACCAGCGCCAAGCGACAGCCCACAACAGACCGAGTCCCGCGAAGGCAAGGAACATCGTCCGCCAGCCGTAGTTCAACAGCAGAATCGCGGCGATGGGCGGAGCGATGGCCCCGCCGATGCGTCCGCCGCTGAGGAAGGCGCCAAAAGCGGTGGAGCGGTCTGCGACGGGAACCCACCTGCCAAAGGCGGAGGCGATGGCCGGCGACAAAGCGGCTTCACCCGCCCCGAAAAACAGTCGCACGATCAGCAGCGAAGCATAGTTCCACGAGGCGGCAGTCAGCGCCGTGAAGGCCGACCACCAAACCACCGCGGCGGCCACAATGCTGCGGGCGCCGATCTTGTCCGCAAGCATGCCCCAGGGCGTTTGCCCCAGAGCGTAGGCCAGGCTGAAGATGCTGAAGACCCAGCCCATCTGCGTTTTGGAGAGGGCGAACTCTTGTTCGAGCGAGGGGGCCGCAACGGAAATGCAGACGCGGTCCATGTAGCTCGTCATGTCGATGAGCACGGCGAGCAGAACGATCGAATAGCGGATCCTGGTGGGACGATCCGGCACTAGAAATCCTTGGGCAGCCTGACGCGCCGGTCGAGCGGATCGATGGGACGGGAGACGCGGCGGAAGGGAAGACTGCGGAGGTTGGCGGTGCTGATGCCAGGGGTGTCCACGACGATCATCTCGGCGGCGATGGACTGGTATGCCGACCGGAAGCCGTTGGGCGACTTGACGACGACGATCTTCATGTAGGCCGGGTCGAGTCCGTGACTGCGAAAAAGTTCGGGGTCGACGGTCATCGTCGATCGCTCGGCAGTAAGGATGTTGACGTTGCCGACTTCGAGCACGGCGGCGCGTCCCATCGACTGTTCGATACCGGGATTGTAGCCGGGCGCGCGAGGCGTCCAACGGCCGTCGGAGAGCATGCGCACGTGGGCCGCAACGGCGACGGGCTTGGAGTTCTGGCGGTCGAAGCCGCCGCCGATGCGCAGCTTGACGGTTTTGCCGATGCCGGCTTTGTGCGCCGCGCCGACGGCTTTGGGGTCGACCAAGAAAATGCAAGCGGGTCCGGTTAGCTTGGCGCGCAACAGGTGCTTGAGGACCCCTGTGCTGTCTCCGGGAGAACCGGAGCCGGTGCTGTCGGAGGATTCAGAAAGCACCACGGGTCCGCGCGGATTCTTGAGAGCCTGACGAATCGCTTTTTCGGGCTTGGTCAATTGGACGTCGAACTCTCGGCGGGCATCCCAGAACTGGAGGGCCACGCCGCGTGCGGCCCTGTCGGCAATCGAGGGGTCGCTGCCGGTGACGACGACCGAGCAGCCCATCTCGTCGATGTCGAGCCAGGGTTGCACGCCGAACACCGACACGGCGTCGATGTGCCTCTTGCGTTCCAAGCGCCGCGCGGCCTGCTGCAAGGCATACATGGGGCCCGCTGTGGTCTGCATATTCTCGGCAGGCACGATGAGCGGCAGCTTGCGATAGCCGACAACGGGCTTCACTTCGCCCTTGAGGATACGCAGCGCCCAGTTGGCGGCCTGGCGGCCCATCTCGTACATGTCGATGTGCGGGTAGGTGCGATAGCCGAAGACGCCGCTGGCTAACTCGACCATGCGCCGGGTGACGTTCGCGTGCAGGTCGAGAGTGATCACGATGGGCACGTTCGGCCCGAGAGCTTCGCGCGCCAATTCGAGCATGCGGCCCTCGGCGTCATCCACGCCCTCGGCGGTTTGGGCGCCGTGCATCGAGAGCAGCAAGGCGTCCACGCCCTTGGTCTTGGCGAGCCGCTCGGCGAACTGCGAGGTCAGCCGATCGAAGTCTCTCTCGCGCATCCGCCCGGCGGTGATGGCCCAAGCTGCGCAGATGGGCTCGACGGCGATCTTGTGTTCCTCCAGCACGGCGAGGAAGCCGCCCATCTCGGTCAGCTTGCCGCGATGTTTGTCGCGCGGCCTCGCGCCCAAAGACCGGCGCGAAGTCTTCGTACGAGGTGGAAACAGGGGAGAACGTATTGCTCTCCTGCATGATCGATGCGATGGCGACTTTCATGGGAACGATAAGCGCCGACAAGTGTACATCAATCTTCATTTAACGCCGCTCGGCGGGTTGCGCCGACGGCGGTGAACGTAGTCTGCTAGTTGCCTAAGAAGAGGAACCAGAGTGATTGACAGGTATGCAACTTCGCGGGCTCTGCTCGAACGTGCGCGACGGTCGTTGGCCGGCGGCGTCAGCAGCCCGTTCCGGGCCAAGTTGCCGGTGCCGTTGTATTGTGCAGGCGGGCAAGGCTCGCGGCTAACCGATGTCGACGGCAACGAGTACATCGATTATGCATTGGCCTGGGGGCCGTTGATCTTGGGGCATCGCCATCCGGAGTTGGTCGAGGCGATGCGCAGGCAGGCCGATCTGCCGCACAACTATGGCGCGCAGCATCAGCTGGAGATCGACGTCGCCGAGAAGATTCAAGAACTCGTGCCTTGCGTCGAACGCTTAATCTTCACCTCAAGCGGCAGCGAGGCGGTGCACGTCACTTGCCGGCTGGCGCGCGCGGCGACGAAGCGGCCGTTAATCCTGCGCTTCGAGGGCCACTACCACGGTTGGTTTGACTCGATCCTGTGGAGCTATCGCGCGACCGCCGAGCAGTTGGGGCCGGCCGGCGCGCCTCTCGCCGTTCCGGGCTCGCAAGGGCAACCGGCCAACGAGGCGCAGAACCTGCTCGTCGCCGGATGGAACGATCTCGATGCGCTTGAGACTCTATTTGCGCAACACGGCGATCAGATCGCGGCCGTCATCACCGAACCGATCCTGTGCAACAGCGGAGGCATTGTGCCGAAGCCGGGCTTTCTCGAAGGACTGCGGGAGATTACACAGCGTTACGGCGCGCTGTTGGTGTTCGACGAGGTCATCACCGGGTTTCGCGTTGGACTGGGCGGCGCGCAGAAGTTGTTTGGAGTGACACCCGATCTGGCGACCTTCGGCAAGGCGATCGCCGGCGGGGCCACGCTAAGCGCGTTGGGCGGCAGGCAGGACATTCTCGAGATGCTCGGCAACGGCGTCGCCTTCGGCGGCTCGTTTAACGGCAATCCGGTTGCTCTCGGTTGCGCTGAGGCGACGATCCGCACGCTCAGCCGCAATGGCGGCGAGCTTCTCAAACATGCAGAACGGTTGGGCGAAATGCTCAAGGCGGGCATCCGTCAAGCTGCCCAAGACGCAGGGTTGGAAGTGCTGGTGACCGGGCATGGCGCCTGCTTCTGGCTGCACTTCACGAGCGCGGCGAGCATCAGCAATTACCGCGACACTTTCGCAGACCGGCGCGACTTGCTCGATCGCTATCTGCGGCTGATGCTCGACGAAGGCATCTATCTGCTGCCCGAGGGACGAATGTACGTATCGGCCGTCCACACCGAGGCGGATGTCGAGCAGACGCTCGCCGCCGCTCGGCGCGTCTTCACGCAACTGGCTGCCGGCGATTCCTAGATCGGCATACCCGCGAAGCGCGAGAACAGATCGTTGAAAACGGCGTCGCGGTCGATGTTGTTGACGACGCGAATGTTGTGGCGGTTGGGTGCGGTTTGCCAACGCATGTCGTCGGTCAAAACGGGGCTTGGCACGATGTCGGACGGAGCCCAGGCGGGGTTGTTGAGCCAAGCTACGGTCGAAATATCCCAGATGACTTTGGACCAGGGGAAGTCCTCGCCGCGCTTCTGATTGTTCAAGTGCACGGCGAAGTATTCGAGAAATTGCCCGTAGAGATAGTCGCCGATGAGCGAGCGTCCGCGTAAGTGCTGCTCCAATTCGGGGACGGTCGTCCGTAGGTGTTCCGAGACGTTTTTGGTCGGGACCTGAACCAGCGCCACGCCGCTGTCAAAGAGAACTTGAGAGGCGATGACGTCCTGCCGCAGATTGAACTCGGTAGCTGACGGCCAGTAGCTCGGGGTACCTCCGAGCCAGACGACGACGATCTTGTCTTTGATCTTGGGTTCCATGAGGATGGCGGAAGAGACGTTCGCCGGGCAGCCTATGGTCAGCACATAGAGCGGCTCGTCGCCGGGCTTCATGGCCTTCTCAATCAAATCGCGGGCTGCGGGGCTGTCGATCGGGCTGCCTTTCCTCTCAAAGAAGCGGTCCGAGCCGCGGTGAGCAATGCTCTTGTCGACATGAGGGAAGAAATTGAGCAGCCGGTGGATCTCTTCGTAGCTCTTCTCCATGCCGTTTCCAGGGGAGGTTGAGCGGTCGTTCAGATACGGCGCCGCGTAGATTGCCTCGACGGACATGCGCTGGGGCGACAGCAGGCTATAAGAGACCGCATACTGGTCGTCGATCTCGTTGTAGGTGTCTGTGTCGAGCACGACGCGCACTCGGCCGGGCGGGGGAATGGCGAGAAGGCGGTCGCGGTTAGCGGTCTGGGCCTGGGCGGATGCGACAAGCGCGCCGGCAGCGGCGGCTTGGATGAATTGACGGCGGGTGGGCATGGCCAGCGGATTTTAGCACGCAAGCAGGCTAGCGTCCGCGGACGGCATCGGCCACGGCTTCAAAGAACGCCGACTCACGCACCGCGCGCCCTTCGGTTGGATGCGGGTGTGCGCTCCAGAGCACAATCACCAGGTCGACGGCGGGGTTGATGTAGATGAATTGTCCGTGGATGCCTTCGGCTTCGTAGGCCAAATCGCGACGGCCTGCCTCGCTGACTTCCGGCCACCAAAGGTAGCCATAGGCGAGTGGTTCGCCGCCGGCGAGAACCTTGGGAGTGGTGGCCTCCGTGGTCCATCCGTCAGGCAGGATCGACCGGCCATTGACGTCGCCGCCCTCTAAGAAGAACTGACCGAAGCGCCCGTAGTCGCGCAGCGTGGCGCTGAAGCCGCTTCCGCCAATCTCGACGCCGCCCGGCGACTCGGTCCACCAGGTCGCGTCGGCCTCCATTCCAAGCGGTTGCCAGATGCGGTCGTGCAGGTAGTCCGACAGCGGCTCGCCCAGCGCGCTCCGCAGAACTTCGGCCGCAATCTGCGTCTCGCCCGTGTTGTAGGTGTTGTGCGTGCCGGGCTCGTAGGCTCGCGGCAGGCTGGCCATGACCTTGAGCGCGCCGCCAGGTTTTTGGGCGATCTGGGCCTCCAGCAAGCGACGGCGGTCCGAGGCCGGATCCGTATAGGTCTCGCTCCACTCGACGCCCGAAGACATCATCAACACGTCGCGCACCGAGACGCCGTCGTAAGCCGTGCCGGCGAGTGCGGGAACGTACTGCGCGACTGGGTCACCGAGGCTGCCAATTAGCCCGTCCTTGAGGGCTACCCCGATCAGCGTGGAGGTGATGGACTTGGCGACCGACATCGACATCCAACGGGTGCGCTCGGTATTGCCCAGCCGGTAGCGCTCGGCTTTCACTTCGCCGTGCTGCAATACGAGCAGCCCCGCGATCCGGTTCGCTTCCAAGAATTGTTCGAGGGAGTAGGTTGTGCCGTTATCGGCGAAGGTGATGTCGTCCAGCGGTTGGTTAGAGACAGGCAAGGGATGCGGATGGGTGGAGCGAGGGACGATCCGCGAGGGAAATAAGCGGTGGATGTTGCGGAACGTATTCACCGCCATTTGGGGCGAGAGCGTGCCATCGTAAACTTCGCGGACCGAGCCGATCGGTTCGCCTTCATGCGGGTAGATTGAGTCTTGGGCGCAGGCCGCCGCCAGCAGCGCGAGCGCGACGAAGAAGCAAAGCCTGCCGGAACTCCGGAATTCGTGAAGCAGCGCCATGAAAGCTGCCAACAGTTTAGAATCGTGGAGCCGGACGAAGGTTATGACCGTACGAATTTATGTTTTGCTTCTTCTCTTTGCCGTGGCCTCTATGGCGCAGGATGCCCCGGGCAAGAAGACGTTTGAGACGCGCTGCGTTCTGTGCCATGCCGGTGACGGCACAGGCACGGACCGGGCCCCGGCGATCCTCGATTTTATCGGCGTCAACTCGGCGCAGCGGTTGGGCGCCTTGATTCGCGAAGGGAGGCCGAATCGCGGCATGCCTGCGTTTGATTTGCCGCCGGAGGAGTTGGGCGAACTGGTCGCCTATTTAGCGACGCTTGTCTCCGAGGCGGAGACCGGAGGCGTGCGGCACGGCGAATTGCGGCTGACGGATGGCCGTCTGCTGTCGGGCGTGATTCTCAACGAGAGCGGCTTCGACGCGCATATCCGCACGGCGGACGGCACAATTCACCGGCTGCGGCGCGAGGGGGATGCTTACCGCGAGGCACGGCTTGATCCGCATGTCGATTGGGCGAGCTACAACGGCAGCGATACGGCCAACCGGCATAGCAAACTCGATCAAATCAACCGCGAGAACGTGAGCCAGCTGCGGCCGGAGTGGTTCTTCCCTGTGCCGGGGCTGCGCATGATTGAAGGCACGCCGGTAGTCGTCGAAGGCTTGATGTATGTCACCGCGCCGAACCAGGTGTTTGCGCTCGACGCAGAAACGGGCCGCCAAATCTGGGAATACTCCCAACCACGCACGCCAGGACTAATGGGTGACGCAGGCATTGGGCTCAACCGCGGCGTGGCGGTGCGCGGCGACATGCTCTACACGGTGACTGATCACGCGCATGTGATCGCGCTCAATCGCCTGACCGGCGAGCTGCTGTGGGATCGCGAGTTGGCGGACTACAGGATCCACTATGGGGCGATCGCGCCGCCGTTGGTCGTGGGCGATTTGATCGTCGTCGGCATCTCGGGCGGCGACACGGGGCTGCGCGGATTTCTCGACGCTTACGACGCC
This sequence comes from uncultured Acidobacteriota bacterium, assembly GCA_963805925.1. Lineage (GTDB taxonomy): Bacteria > Acidobacteriota > Terriglobia > Bryobacterales > UBA6623 > CAMPKL01. The sequence continues at coordinate 1,016,537 of CAWDWB010000003.1, read as the reverse complement.
GTCAGCGGCGAGCAGGTCTGGCGCTTTTGGACGATCCCCGCGCCGGGAGAGCCATTGTCCGAGACGTGGGGCGACCCGCAGATTCTTAACAAAGGTTGCGGCGCAACTTGGCTTACGGGCAGCTACGATGCCGAGCTGGACTTGCTCTATTGGGCCGTGGGCAACCCCTGCCCGGATATGAACGGCGACAAGCGGCCCGGCGACAACCTCTACACCGACTCGGTGATCGCGCTGCGTCCGAAGACCGGCAAGCTTGAGTGGTATTTCCAGTTCACCCCGCACGACACCCATGACTGGGATGCACAAGAGCCGCTGGTGCTCGTGGATGAAGTGTTTCACGGCGAGCCGCGCAAGTTGCTGCTGCAAGCGAACCGCAACGGCTTCTTCTATGTGCTCGACCGGACGAACGGCAAGTTCCTATTGGGCGAACCGTTCGCCAAGCAGACCTGGGCGAAGGGCATGGATGAGAACGGCCGACCGATTCTGATGCCGGACACGGAACCGACGAAAGAAGGATCGGCGGTCTGCCCAGCCATTCGCGGCGCCACGAATTGGATGGCCACGGCTTACCACCCGGGCACGAAGCTGTATTACTTGCTGGCCCACGAGGCCTGCAACGTCTACACCAAGGACGATGTGCCCTGGCAGCAAGGCCGCGGCTGGCTCAGCGGCTCGTTCACCCTGACGCCGGACTCGCTGAACAAGAAGTTCATCCGCGCGCTCGATATCCAGACCGGCAAGGTCGTTTGGGAATACGAACAGACGGGCGAAGCGGCAACCTACTCGGGCGTGCTGTCGACTGAAGGCGACTTGGTGTTCTTCGGCGAAGACAGCGGCGCGTTCGCTGCGTTGGATGCCGAGACGGGCAAGCCGCTGTGGCACTTCCAAGCGAATCAAGACTGGAAAGCGTCGGCAATGACCTACATGGTCGGCGGACGGCAGTATGTGGCGATTGCTTCGGGGATGGGCTTCTGGGCGTTCGCTTTGCCTGAATGAAGAGACGTGCGCGGACGTTTCCGCGCACGTCTCAAAGCGTCTTACTTCGGTTGGGCTACGGTGCGCAGGTAGGGCTTCACAGTCTTAAAGCCGTTGGGGTACTTGGCTTTGGCTTCTTCGTCGGAGACCGACGGCAGGATGATGACGTCTTCTCCGTCCTTCCAGTTCACCGGCGTGGCGACTTGGTACTTGGCGGTCAACTGCATCGAGTCCAGGGCGCGCAACACTTCGTTGAAGTTGCGGCCGGTGCTCATGGGATAGATGAGCATCAGCTTGATCTTCTTGTCGGGCCCGACAACGAAGACAGTGCGCACGGTCGCGTTGGTTGCGGCGGTACGGCCTTCCGAGGTATCGCCGGCGTCTTCGGGCAGCATGTCGTAAAGCTTGGCGATCTTCAGCGAGGGATCGCCGATCATCGGGTAAGTGACCTTATTTCCTTGTGTCTCTTCGATGTCTGCCTCCCATTTGTTGTGGCTTTCGACCGTGTCGACGCTGAGGCCGATGATCTTCGTGTTCCGCTTGGCGAATTCATCGGCGAGCCCGGCCATATAGCCTAGCTCCGTCGTGCAAACCGGCGTGAAGTCCTTCGGGTGCGAGAAGAGGACGGCCCAACCGTCGCCAATCCATTTGTGAAAATCAATCGTGCCTTGTGTTGTTTCGGCCGTGAAATTGGGAGCTTCTGAGTTGATTCTGAGCGACATTCCCGCAGTATACTCCTGGCCCGATTCGAATTCAGCTACTGAGAGGAGACGACCGTCTTTGCGCCCTGCTTGCGGTGTGAGCGAAACTAGTGCCTCATGCTTGCCAGCCGAATCGACGCACTGTTCAACAAGGCCCCGGAAACCTACGACGGCCCGGACATCGACACGTTCCAGGAGTTCAAGAAGGCGCTGAACGCAGGCGAAGCTCGCGCCGCTGAGCCGGATCCGAGCAGCCCGCTCGGTTGGAAGGTGAATGCTTGGGTTAAGCGCGGCATCCTGATCGGTTTCCGCATGGGCCGTTCGGTGGACATGTCGGATGAAGGCAGCCGGCTCTGTTTCTTCGATAAATCCACCTATCCGCCCAAGACCGTCACACTACAGGACTCGGTGCGCATCGTTCCAGGCGGCTCGAGTATCCGTGACGGCGTTTTCCTTGGCAAAAGCGTCACCTGCATGCCGCCGATGTACATCAACGTCGGCGCCTATGTCGGCGACGGGACGATGGTCGATTCACACGCGCTGGTCGGCAGCTGCGCGCAAATCGGCAAGAGCTGTCACCTGAGCGCCGCGGCGCAGATTGGCGGCGTTCTCGAGCCCGTAGGCGCGTTGCCGGTGATCATCGAAGACAACGTGCTCGTCGGCGGCAACTGCGGCGTTTATGAGGGCACGATCGTCAAGACGCGCGCCGTGCTGGGCGCAGGCGTGGTGCTGACGCGCTCAACGCCGGTTTATGACGTGGTCAACGGCACGGTGCACAAGGCCGACGGCGACAGCCCTTTGGTCATCCCAGCAGGCGCCGTGGTGGTGCCTGGTTCGCGACCGATCCAGCGCGGCAAAGGTCAAGAGTGGGGCCTAGCGCTCTATGCTCCGGTGATCGTCAAGTACCGCGATGAGAAGACGGACGCGAGCGTTCAGCTCGAAGAGTTCTTGCGCTAGATGATCGAGATCCTGTTCTGGGCGTTCGTCGGTCCGGCAGTCCTGCTGGCGATGTTTTCGATTCGCTCCGGACGCAATCTGCTCGATCATGTCGAGACGGAGATTCTCGGCGAGCCTGATCCCGACGAAGCGGAATATCAGCCGCCGGCCACGCTTATCTTGCCGGTGCGCGGCGTCGACCACGACCTGGCCCAGAACTTGCGCTCGCTTGCGGGCCAAGACTATCGCGATTACGAGTTCGTCATCGTCTCTCGCGAGGCCAATGATCCGGCGATTACCCTGGCGCACTTAACGCTGGGCGATCGAGCGAAGTTCGTTGCCGCCGGCGCACCTCCGGCCGACCGGGGCGAGAAGATTCATAACCTGTTGGCGGCGGTTGCCGCGGCCCGCCCTGAAAGCGAGGTCTTAGTCTTCGCCGACTCCGACGGCCAAGTCACAGGTGAGTGGATGGCGAATCTAGTTCAGCCACTAGGCGATAAGGAGATCGGCGCATCGACCGGATTCCGTTGGTACTTCCCCGAAGAGGGCGGCTTCTGGAGCCTTTTGCGCAGCGCCTGGGACTCGACCATCGTCGCCCGGCTCGGCGCCGACGACAGCAAGAATTTCGCCTGGGGCGGGGCAATGGCTATTCGCCGGGAAACGTTCGCTGCGGCGCGCGTTGCAGAGTATTGGCATAGCTCGATCTCCGACGACTACCGCCTTGCCGATGCCGTGCATGCCGCGAAGCTCGGCGTTCATTTCACGCCGCGCGCGATGGTTGCCGCGCCCGGCGAGACCAGCCGCGCCGAGTTCCTCGATTGGGCCACGCGGCAAATGATCATCACCAAGGTTTATCGCCGCGGCCTGTGGACGGTCGGCTTGATCGCCCACGTCATTTATTGCGGCGCAATCGTCGCTTGCCTGTTGATGGCGCTGAGCGGCAACCTGCTCGGGTTGGGTGCATTGGTGGTGGTGACGATTCCCGGTATGGCTCAGGGCGCCGCGCGCGGACACGCCGGCACGCTGATGTTTCCTGAGCGGCAGGAATGGTTCGACCAGCACGGCTCGATCTATTTCTGGATGACGCCGCTGGCGACCTGGGTGTGGCTGTACGCCTTCCTGGCGTCGGCGATGACCAACAAGATTCGCTGGCGCGACTACGAGTACGAGTTGATCGCACCCGATAAAACGCGGCTGGTCAGCGGGCCCTAAGCAAGCAGCTTCTGCACCACGTTGCCGTGGACGTCTGTCAAGCGGAAGTCGCGCCCTTGGAAGCGGAAAGTCAGCTTGGTATGGTCGAAGCCCAGCAAGTGCAGCAGCGTCGCGTGCAAGTCATGCACATGGACGCCGTCTTCGACGACGTTGAAGCCGAGATCGTCCGTGCGTCCGACTGTCACGCCGGGCTTGATGCCGCCGCCGGCCATCCACATGGTGAAGGCGTTCGGGTGATGGTCGCGGCCGTCGGTGGTATCGAGGCCCTGCACCATCGGCGTACGCCCGAACTCGCCGCCCCATATGACGAGTGTTTCATCGAGTAGGCCGGTGCGCTTCAGGTCTTTGATCAGCGCTGCTGCCGCCTGGTCGGTGTTATGGCAATTCTTGCCGAGGTCTCTCACCAAGTTGCCGTGCTGATCCCACGCTTCGTGGAACAGCTGCACAAAGCGGACGCCGCGTTGGACCAATCGCCGCGCCAGCAAGCAGTTGTTAGCGAACGACGCCGCGCCTGGCTCGGCGCCGTACATCTCCAGCGTCTCCTTGGACTCCTTCGAGATATCCATCAGTTCCGGTGCGCTCGACTGCATGCGAAAGGCCATCTCGAAAGAGTTGATGCGCGTGTTGATCTCCGGATCGCCGGTTTCGTCCAAGCGCATGCGGTTGAGGCTGCCGAGCACGTCGAGCGACTCACGCTGCAGCTTATCGTCGACGCCCGGAGGGTTCGACAGGTACAAAACCGGATCGCCGCCCGAGCGGAACTGCACGCCCTGGTAAACGGTAGGCAAGAAGCCCGCGCCCCAGTTGGAATTACCGCCGCTGGGCCCCTTCGAGCCGGAGCTGAAGACGACGAAGGCCGGCAAGTCTTGCGACTCGCTGCCCAGCCCATAGGTCGTCCAGGCGCCGAACGAGGGCCGTCCGAACTGCGGGGAGCCCGTATTCATCAAGATCTGCGCGGGTGCGTGGTTGAACGAGTCCGTCTGCATCGACTTGACGATGGCGATGTCGTCGACGATCTCGGAGGTGTAAGGCAAGAAGTCCGAGATGTCCGTCCCCGACTTGCCGTACTTGGCAAACTTCGCCTTGGGCCCGAGCAGCGTCGAATTGGGGTTAATGAACGCCGCGCGATAGCCTTCGAGCAATTCCTTCGGCGGCAATGTGCCGTCGAATTTCTCCAGCTGCGGCTTGTAGTCGAACAACTCCAAGTGGCTGGGTCCTCCGGCCATGAACAAGAAGATGACGTTCTTGGCTTTGGGCGCGAAGTGCGGCGCTTTCGCCGCCAACGGATCCGTTGATGCAAAGCCTTCGGCGGCCAGCAGATTGCCGAGAGCCGCCGCGCCGAGGCCGACGCCGCACTTCTGCAAGAACCAACGCCGTGCGATGTTTGTCGGTCGTGTTTCCATGGTTCTTACCTCTATTCCTTCGTGATCGTCTCGTCCAAATTCAGCAGTACGCGCGATAGCGCCGTCCAGGCAGCCGCTTTCTCCGGCGATGCTCCGGCCGGCAAGTGGTTTTGGAAGCCTGGGTTCGTGCCCAACATCTCCCACGGGTTGATCTCGCGCGCCGCGAAGCGCTGTTCTTGATGGCTTAAGAAAGTCGCTAACTCGTCCAACTCCGACTTCGACGGCGTTCGCGCGAGGCAGCGCCGGAAGGCGTAACTGATCTGTTGGCGGGTATCGGAGCCGCCCGCTTCGAGCGCTTGGAACGCCAGCGCCCGCGCCGCCTCCATAGACATGGGCTCGTTCAGAGTCGTCAGCGCCTGCAGCGGCGTATTCGAACGCGAGCGGCGCGTGCACGAGGCATCGCCCTTGGGCGCGTCAAAGGCATCGAGCATGGGATAAGGCAACGAGCGGTAGCGGAATGTGTAGATCGCCCGGCGATAGCGGTTCTCATCCGTGCTGGTGTCCCACACTTTCGGTCCGTAGCTGACCGGCGGCTGGAACAAGAACGAAGGCGCCTCGGGATAAACCGGCGGCCCTCCCATAGCCGGATTCAAGAGTCCGCTGGCTTGCAGCTCAATGTCACGAACGATTTCCGCATCCACGCGGAAGCGCGGGCCGCGCGCCAGCAAGGTGTTGTAGGGATCGCGCGAAATCAGCTCGGGCGTCGCCTTGGACGATTGCCGGTAGGTCGCTGATTCCAAGATTAATCGGTTCACGTGCTTGAGGCTCCAGTTGTGGTCCATCAACTCGACCGCCAGCCAGTCCAGTAAGTCGCCGTAGACCGGGTCGTTCGCCCGCGTACCGAGATCCTCGGGCGTATCGACGATGCCCTGGCCGAAATACGCCTGCCAGATGCGATTGACGATGACGCGCGCCGTGGTCGGCGACTTCCTGTCGGTCAGCCAGCGGGCCAAGGTCAGCCGATTCGACGGTCCATCCGGCAAAGGGTTGAGGAACGCCGGCACGCCCGGTTTGACCTCTTCGCCGGGCTTGAGAAAATCGCCGCGCTGCAAGATATGCGTTTCGCGCGGAGCGTCCATCTCGTTCAACACCAACTGCGTCGTCCCTTCCGGATGCTGCGACCACAGCGCGTCGATCTTGTCGTTGGTCGCCTTCCACTCGGGGACGGTCGTGCGCCAGTAAGAGAAAACCTTGTGCTGCTGTTCGGGACTGCGATCCGCGGCGGCGATGGAAAGAATGTCGCGGACTTCGGCAGGCAGCGGATCAGCGTGGGCCGTAGCGTCGCTCGTGGCCGAAAGCCGCATGCGGCCCAAGTTGTTGTTCTGGTTGTCGTCCGAGTTCCAGCCGCCGTGTTGTTGGCTGAGATAGATGGTGATGACCGAACCGCCGGGGAAGCCGATCGGCTTCTCGAAGCGGAACACGGCCTTGCGCGGTTGATTGCGACGGCCCGGACCGGCGTCGATGCCCCAGGCCGTGTCCTTCTCGCCGTCGATGGCAAACGCGATCGGACCTGTTACGCGCCGATTGCCGCTCTTATCGATGTAAGGGGCCTGCAACTCCGCTTCGGGAGCATTGAAGTCGGCCGTCGCCTCGACAATCTTGACCTTCTCGCGCTTCTTGGGGTCGGACGCCGGGGCGATCTCGACTTCGAACTCGCTCAGTGCGCCGGTGCCGTAAATCGAACGGCCCGGTCCGCCGCGAGGCAGATCTGGATGCATCAGCAATTCCAAACGCATCGCCGAGATGTTTTGCTCCTGGGTTTCCCAGTCCATCTCCACGCGGTGCTTGGTCGGCGCGTAGCCTTGGGCGAGGAACGAGCCGTCTTCGAGCGGAAGGTACTTCTGGCCGCCGGTCGAGATGTCGCGCACGGTCGGGCGTATCACTTCCCAGTCCGCCAGGTCCGCCTTGCTCTGCGCTTCCCAAGCAGCCATGCGCTGCGGCCAGTCCGGGTGGGCGGCCTTCAGTTGGTCTTCATCTGCTCGAATCGCCGCGAGAGTCTCGTCGCGCTTCTTTTGTTGCGGCGGGGTGAAGACCGTGATGTTCGATTCGTTCGAGTTATTGAGAAACGCCAGGATCTGGTAGTACTCGCTTTGCTTGATGGGGTCGAACTTGTGGTTGTGGCACTGCGCGCACTGGATCGTTAAGCCGAGAATCGATTTGCCGATGGCGTCGACGCGATCGAACATCGCTTCCATGCGGAACTGTTCCGGATCGATGCCGCCCTCCTCGTTGATCATCGAGTTGCGTAAGAAGCCGGTTGCTACGCGCTGCGCTTGCGTCGCATTCGGCAGTAAGTCGCCGGCGAGCTGATCGACGATGAACTCGTCGTAGCCCATATCGCGGTTGAGCGCGTCGACCACCCAGTCGCGATAGAACCACACTTGTCTCGGCTTGTCTTTCTCAAAGCCGTCGGAGTCGGCGTAGCGTGCGGCGTCGAGCCAGACGCGCCCCCAGCGCTCGCCGTAGTGGGGCGAGGCAAGCAGACGGTCGATCGTCTTGGCATAATCGGGGGCCCGGAATGCGTCCACTTCTTCCACCGTCGGCGGCAGGCCCACTACGTCCAGGCTGGCGCGCCGCAGCAGGGTCACAGGGTTGGCTTCGGGCGACGGTTCGAGGCCTTCCTTCTCGAGTTTCGCCAGGACGAAACGGTCAATCGGGTTGCGCACCCAGGACTTGTTCTTAACCGCAGGCAACTCGGGGCGCACGGGCGCGACGAAGGCCCAATGCTGTTTGGGCGCCGGCGCGGCGGTACTCAGAGCATCCGGCCACGGCGCCCCTTGCTCGATCCAACGCTTGAGCAGAGCAATCTCGGCATCCGGCAGTTCGCTGCCCAAGGGCATGCGCGCTTCCGAGCCGATTCCGGCTACGCGCTGGTAGAGTACGGAGTTCTCGACGTTGCTGGGCTTCACGACGCTGTGCGAGGCGCCCCCGTGCAGCACCGACTCCTTGGAATCGAGCCGTAACTGGCCCGACTGCTGCGTCGCGCCGTGGCAGCGCGAGCACGAGCGCTCGAAAATCGGCTGCACATCGCGTGCGAAGTCCACCTGTTGCGCCGATGCCGCGAGCGGAATCAGACCAAAGATAAGTGCGAGAGTGAGTATTGTAGAGCGCATGCCGTTCAAGCGTGATGATTCTAACAGAGCAGCGGGGCGAAAGGCCTGATCGAACTGTGGCGAAAGACCCGGTTGCGCGGGCCGCGGGCGTTCGTCACACTGAAACAGCCGTTCTCAAATGACCGAAGAAAATTGCGACTGCGGGTGGGAGGGCATCCCCCAAGGCGCCTCGTTTTGCCCCGGCTGCGGAAAGCCCTTGACCGCGGACGCGCGCGAGAGCGAACGCCAGGCCAACGCTTTCCAACGGCCTCAGGCTGCGGAAGAGGAGTCCGGACCGCTCGAAAGCGTCACCTTCGGGACTCCCGGCGCGTTGCGCTCCTGCTATTGGAGCGCGGCTTTCGCGGCGATCATCATGAGCTTGCCGTATGCGAGTCTGCTCTGCTTCATCGTGTACCCGGCTGCCGGGTTCTACTCGGTGCATTCTTTCCGCAGGCAGACGCGCAAACGAGTGACGCTGCGGGCGGGCGCCAAGTTGGGATTCCTGACCGGCGTGATTACCTTCGCTCTGCTGCTGATTCTGCTGACGATCGCCAGCACCATGCCTGGCTCTCAGGGGATGAGCGCGACCCTGGACGAGTTGGAGGCTTCTTTCAAACAGCAAGGCGAAACCGAACTAGTGGAACAGGTCCAAACGCTGCGCGCCAACCCAGCCTCCCTGGGGCTTCTCGCCTTCGTGGGTTTGTCAGTGCTGTTTGGCGTGACAACCGGTTTTGCGGCCGCAGGCGGAGCGCTCGGGGCCAAAGTACTTGAGGATGGTTGAGGCGCCTTGACGCCGCCCGCTCGATCATCTCTAATGAATATTGGGCGCGGCTTAAAGGTCGCGCCCAAACCGTCTCTTCACACGTGCGCAAGTGGCGGAATTGGCAGACGCGCTAGGTTCAGGTCCTAGTGAGAATTAATTCTCGTGGGGGTTCAAGTCCCTTCTTGCGCACCATCACTCTTCTTCGTTCCCCCGGCTTTGGCCGCGGGCCTCTCAGGCCGCAATTTGGTTGGGGTGCGTCTTCCTCAGGCGCGCCCGCAGTTCCTCACGCGATAGGCGACCCACCCGCACGAATGCGTCCAGCGGCAACTCCGCCTGCCTGAGCCAGTGATCGCGCAGCCGGGACATCTCTACGCTCTGGCTAAACAGAAATGTCCGCGCCATGTCGCGGACGTCATCGCGTTCGCTGACAGCGTCCGTTAGGGCCTGCTCAAGCAGGGCAATGGCTAGGCGCTTCATGGTTGGCGTCTCCTTTGCAGACTAGATTCCCGCAACAGCCGGTTCGTTTCAGGTCCCACCGCTTTCGGCAAACGGAGGTGGTGCTAATACTCCGCGGTCTCTTGGCCCCAAGCACGGCGTATACCGCGGGAATTTTCAAGAGGCGCTGCGACCGCGGTCGACGGGCAGCGGCTGAGAAATGTACGCTCTGCGCCGTGATGGGACGGCGTTCCCGGTCGAAATCGGTCTGACGCCGATTCAAACGACGGAAGGCCGTTTCATCGCCGCTACGGTGATTGATATTGCGCCGCGCAAGCAGACCGAAGCGCAACTACGGCAGACCTATGACGCAAGGCGTCTAACAATTCTTGCGTGTCGTCGGGCGGCGTCTCGACTATCGTAGGCTAATGCCTCGATTGCTTTCTATCGGGACGGCGCTGCCGCCTCATTGCTTGACCAGAGATGACGCCCGGTCGATTGCCGCCAAAGTTTTCTCTGACCACCCTCACATTGGACGCCTGCTGGCCGTTTTTGACTCCAGCGGCATTGACCAGCGCTACTTCACCACGCCGCCCGAATGGTTCCTCACCCAGAACCCTCCCGAGAGCGCGAATCGTACCTACATAGAGAGCGCGACCGACCTGAGTGAAGCCGCCGTTCGGCTGGCTCTTGAGCGCAGTTCTCTGACGCCGGCGGACATCGACTACCTGGTCTACGTCAACACCACCGGCCTGGCCACGCCGTCCATTGACGCCCGGCTGATGAACCGCCTGGGTTGCAGGCTGGACGCCGCTCACATTCCCATATGGGGCCGCGGTTGCGCCGGCGGGGCCGCCGGCATCGCACACGTCGGCGAATATCTTCGCGGCAAGCCGGACGGCGTCGGAGTGATCGTCGCCGCCGAGTTCTGCGGACTGACCTTCCAGCACGGCGATCGCTCCAAGAGCAACATCGTGGCATCGGCTCTATTCGGCGACGGCGTGGGAGCGGCGGTCATCGGCGGCTCGAACGTCGACCGGCCTGGCCTCGAGATCGTACAAACCCGCTCGCGGCTGTTCCCCGATTCGCTCGACATCATGGGCTGGAACATTACCTCGCACGGGCTGCAGGTGGTCTTCAATCGGCGTATTCCCGATATCGTGCGCGAGCATGCAGCCGAGGACCTGGACGCGCTCTTACAAGCCGCCGGCGTCGACCGCGGCGATGTCGTCGAGTATCTCTATCATCCCGGCGGCCCCAAAGTGCTGGACTCCTACCAGGAGGCTTACGGGCTAACGAACGGCGCGATGGGCCATTCCAAGGCGGTGCTCAAAGACTGCGGCAACATGTCGTCGGCGACGCTGATGTTTGTGCTGGAGCGCTTTTTCCTGCAAAAGAATCGCCCGACAGGCGGTTACGCCGTGGCCTCGGCCCTGGGGCCGGGCTTCTGCTCGGAGTCGGTGTTGCTGAAGCTGAACTGAGCTATTGCCGGGCCGCTTCGATCAGCGCTTCCATGTGGCTGATGTAGCGTTCGAGAGCTTTGCGGCCTTCCTTGGTCAGCGCATACTCAGTGCGCGGGACGCGTCCAGCGAAGCTCTTGGTGCATTCCACGTAACCGGCTTCTTCCAGCTTGCGGGCGTGGACGCTCAGGTTGCCGTCGGTCATGTCGAGCAGTCGCTTGAGTTCGGCAAAACTCTGCGGGCCGCCGCCGGCGAGAGCGCTGATGATTGCCAGCCGGGTGCGCTCATGAATCAGCCGGTCGAGTTGCAGAGCCTGTGATCCCGCCTCGATGGCCGGCTCCGGTTTCTTGTGCGCCGGCGGATCGGCCTTGGCGAGATTGGATTTAGCCGCCATGACGCCTCGCAATGATCGTTCCGAAAACGATGTGCAGTCCGCCGAAGCCCGCAGCCAGCCAGCCGTTCGACCAAGCAGCGGGAGTGAAGAATGCCGCCGCGCCGATCGCTGCAAAGCAGGCCCCCATAATCGGCACCACGCGCACCGAGTAGGCGCCCGCAGTCATTACCCCCACGCCGTAAAGCAGCAACCAGACGCCGGGAATCAGATGCCATTGGCCGGCGTTCGCCAAAACGCCCGTCAGCAGCGCGCCGGCCGCTAGCGGCGGAACAAGCCCAAAGCCGAACTTGCGCAGTGAGCCTTCCGATGAAGGCGCACGCTTCAGCTTGAGAGTGATGGCCCCGCCGGCAATCGAGACCGCGACGACGGCGGCGATCAGCCAGACGCGCAGCCAGGCAGTAGGGTCTGTCTGCGGCTCGGCCACAGCGGCGAAGCCCAAGGCGACGACGCCCATCGCGGCCGCGCCCCAGCCGGGGACGCCGGTGAAGACGGCCGAGCGCTCCATCGTGTCGCGAATGAAGGCGAGGTTGTCCATCGCCTTGCTGTGCAGCAAGACGGGCTGGTCTGGTGGAGACTTGGGCGCAAGCGACGCCATGCTGCGATCCTACGTCGCTTTAGCCGATCTGTCAAATGCGATGAAGAGCTTTACAGGGCCAAGTGCGGGGTTGTTAACCGCCAAGGCCCGCCGAACGTTCTAGGAGTAGAGCAAACGGCGGTAGGACGCCGGAAGGAGAACCAGGTGGAGATTCAACAAATTCTGGCAAGGTCGATGCCGCTCATCGCCGTAATCCTCGTTTGGGCGGTCATCGCGATCGCCCATCGGACCCTTCGGCACCGCCAAGACGCCCAGAAGGGTCTACAGCTCAGCACTGCTCGAACAAGTTTTCGACGGGCGAGGAGATGGCACGCTTTTTGGCGTCGGATGAGGGGCGGCGGCTCTGGACCAGCTCGCGGCAAGCCCGCACTCTAGAAACCCGAAGCGTGCGGCGGTAGGGATAGCCTTCGGGGGGATCATTAACCTCTCGCTATCCATCGGTTTCTTCCTGCTGACACGCCTGGACGGCGGCTTCGGTCGCTTCATCATCCCGGCTGTGATCTGCGGCGCTATCGCGGTAGGTATGCTGGCTGGCGCGGCAATGTACTATCGTCTCGGCCGGCGGAGTTCGGAAAAGAAAGGCCTCAGCAATTCGACCAGTCGCGCCATGAATCGTGCCGAGCTTGAGCGCTTCTACGAATAGCTTGGCCCGCGACTGCTCGCTTACCTTGAGCGGCGGACGGGTGAAGCGGCGTTGGCCGCGGATTTGTTGCAGGACGTGTTCTTGCGCCTGCTGGAGTCGCCCGTCCGCAGGCGAATTCAGACGCTGAGACGAAAGCCTATCTTTACCGCATCGCACATTCGCGATTGGTCGATCACGCCCGGCGCGTGCAACGCGACAAACGCTGGAGGATCTGGCTGCGCCTGGCCCCGTCCACGGTCGAGCCGGAGGGCGCGGATGATATGGGAAAGGTCTTCCGCACGCTCAAGCCGCGCGATGCCGCGCTGCTCTGGCTGGCCTATGTCGAAGAGATGAATCACAATGAGATCGCCAAAGTGCTCGACGTGAAGCCCGTACAGCGTGAAAGTGTTGCTGCACCGGGCGCGCATCGAGCTCAAAAGCGTCGTATGACTCGCCTGGGCTTTCGCGCCGGAGATGGCCGTATGAGAGAAGATCAAGCAAAGAGTTGGATGAATGAGTTGGCGTCCGGGGGCGATGCCGGGGCGCGTTGCCCGATCTCGACCGTCTCTGGGCCATGCGCCGGCTTGAGGAAGAGTTCGAGCAGCGCCGCAAGTAGCGGCGCCGCTGCTTTGGATGGATGTCGCGGCTTCAAAGCGCGGCGGGATTGGCCGCCGCAGCGGTGCTGGTTTGGTGGGGAACGCTCGGCTAGCTCGCCATCGACGCAACCAGCTCTTCCAGCCGGTCCATGCTTTCCGTCGCGCCCCACTCCATGCCCGACGAGAGATAGCCGTCGCGCGCCTGCTGCGATCCGTGAACGACTCGCGTCGTCAGCGTCGTCTTGCCGTCCTGTTCGGTCAGCGTCATGTGCTCGGTCATGGGAAAGTCGCGGATGCCGTCCACGTCGTAGATAAAGGTCTGGACCACCCGCTCCGGCGCGACGATCTCTAGGTACTCGCCTCGGAAGGGATGCTCCGTTCCGTCGGACTTGCGCTGCACGAATCGCCAAGCGCCGCCGACGCGAAAGTCCATCTCGCATTCCTTCAGCTCGAACTCCCGCGGCCCCCACCACTTGCGAATGTGCTCGGGCTCGGTCATGGCCTTGAAGACCAGCTCGCGCGGGGCGTTGAAGACCCGGCGCAAAATGACTTCCTTCTCCGACGGCAGCGCGATCGTGAGCGTCGCCGCCTTGCCGCCGTTCTGCTCGGCCAAGTATTCGGCGAGGCGTCCGACCGTCTCTATGCCGCCTTCGACGGCGCCGTGTTCCTGCTCGACACGGTCTTTTGCTTGCTTCGACGGGAAGACCGAGCGCATGGTGAGTCTGGTCTTGTCGGCGCCGACTTCTTCGAAGGTCACTCTCGTATGGAAGCTAATCGGTTCGGCGAGCTCTCCTCCATCGTCGTGAGTGTAGACGAGCAGTTCCGGTTCGATGATCTCCTTGAAGATGACGCGGTTGGGATAGTCGCGACCGTCCGGCCCGTGCATGATGAACCGCCACGCGCCGCCGGGCGCAAAGGCCATCTCATGCGTCGTGATGCTGAAGCCGTTCGGCCCGTACCAGCGCGATAGATGTTCGTGGCTGCTCCAGGCCCGGAACACCAGCGCACGCGGCGCGTTGAAGACGCGGCTGATCACGATCTCGCGGTCGGCCGTCTGACTAGGACTTGTTACTGTCGCCATTCTCTTCTTCCTTTGCTTTGAGTTCTTCCAAATAGGAGTCGAGCCGGTCGAAGCTCTCCTCCCAAAACTTGCGGTACTGTTCGAGCCACTCGGAGACGTCGCGCAACGGGGCCGGGGCCAGCTTGCAGGGCCGCCACTGAGCCTGCCGGCTGCGAGTAATCAGCCCCGCGTTCTCGAGCACCTTGAGGTGCTTGGTCACCGCCGGCTGGGTCATCTCAAAGGGCTCGGCCAACTCGGTGACCGACTTTTCGCCCTGCGACAGCCGCGCCAGGATCGCCCGGCGAGTCGGGTCGGCGAGAGCGGAGAGGGTGGCGCTGAGGGGATCGACGGTGGTCATAAATTACCAATAAGTTAAATAACTTAATGGTAATGTAATGTAGTCGACATCAGCCGTCAAGGGAAATCTCGCTCGACCTATACTTTTCCTAGCCATGCGCCGCGCTCTGTTTTTTCTTCTCGCTGTTTCGTCGTTGCACGCGCAGTCGGACTGGCCGTCATTCGGAGGCGACCCCGGCGCGGCGCGGTTTTCGCCTCTCGATCAGATCAACACCACGAACGTCTCGCGGCTGCAGCGCGCCTGGACTTTTCACACCGGTCAGCCGGGCTCGGAAGGCATCCCCGTCGTTGCCGACGGCGTCATGTATTTGGTCGCCGCAAACGGCCTGTTCGCCGTCGAGCCCGAGACAGGCAAGCAGCTGTGGCACTACGAGGCAACCGGGGTCGCACTGCGCGGCCTCGCCTTTTGGCCGGGGAGCGAAGGGACGCATCCGCGCGTCTTCGCCGGGATCAGCGGCGGCATGATTGCCCTCGACGCGACTACCGGCAAGCCTGCGCCCGGCTTCGCCGACGAAGGCTTGCTCGATCTCAAACAAGGCGTGTTGGGCGACTTGCCCGACGCCAAAATCTCACTGCAGTCGCCGCCTCTCGTCACGGGCAACCTGATTATCACCGGCAGCGCCAACGGCGAGAACACGCCTTCACTCGGCGCCTATGGCGACATACGCGCCTGGGATGCCGACACAGGCAAACTCGTCTGGACCTTCCATACGGTGCCGCGCCCCGGCGAACCGGGACACGAAACCTGGCCCGGCGATTCGTGGAAGAACCGCACCGGCGTCAACAACTGGGGCTTCATGACCATCGACGAAGAGCGCGGCATCGTCTACGTCCCGCTCGGCTCGCCCACCAGCGATTTCTACGGCGCCGACCGGGCCGGCGACGGTCTCTACGGCAACAGTCTGGTCGCGCTCGACGTGAAAACGGGCAAGCTGCTCTGGCATCAGCAACTCGTCCATCACGATTTGTGGGACTTCGACCCCGCCGCCGCACCGATCCTGTTCAACGCTGAACGCGAAGGCCGCACGGTTCCGGCCGTCGCGCAGATCACCAAGACCGGCTTGCTGTTCGCCTTTGATCGCGTTACCGGCGAGCCCGTCTACGGCATGGAAGAACGGCCCGTGCCGCAGACGACCGTACCCGGTGAGCGCACCTCGCCGACGCAACCATTTCCCGTCAAACCGCCGCCGTTATCGCGCGTGAGCTTTACGGAAGACGACATCTACAGCCTCACGCCCGAGCACGCCGCCTTCTGCCGTGACTTGTACGAGCGCAACCAGATGAAGCCGGTGGAACTCTACACTCCGTTCCCCTTGCAGCAGAACGTCTTGATGTTCCCCAGCACTCTGGGCGGCGGCGGATGGGGCGGCTTGTCGTCCGACCCCTCTCTCGGCCTGCTGTTCACCAACGTCAACAACCTCGGCCAATGGGGACACATGGAAAAGCGCGCCGACGGCGAACCCGGCACGCCTTACTTCCGCACCTCCGCGTACGGCACCTACGCTCGCTTCTGGAACGTCGAGAACAAGATCCCCTGTACCAATCCGCCCTTTGGCGAACTCGTCGCCATCGACACGCGCACCGGCGACATCGCTTGGCGCTCTACGCTGGGCACGACGCCGGCGCTGGAAGCTCTTGGCGTCGCGAACACCGGCGCGCCGAGCCTCGGCGGCAGCATCGCCACCGCCGGCGGACTCGTCTTCATCGCCGCGACAAACGACGCACGCTTCCGCGCCTTCGAATCGAAGACGGGCAAGCTCGTATGGGAGCAGCCCATCGACGCCAACGGCCACACCATCCCGATCACTTATCTCGGCAAAGACGGCAAGCAGTATGTGGCCGTGATGGCGGCCAACGGCGGCGGATATTTCGGCGGTGCTCCTGCCGACACGCTGATCGCCTTTGCGCTTGACGGTTCCGGCGGCGGCACATCCGTGAGCCAAGCGCCCGTCCCCCTCGACGCGTCGCCCATTGTGCTGCCCGACCTTCCGGCCAAAGCGATGCTCACGCGCACCTGCGGCACTACCTGTCACGGTCTGGAGAGCGTCACGACGTTCCGCCGCGACCGCGGCGGTTGGTCGGCGATGATCGATACCATGGCCTCGCGCGGCGCGGTGATGAGCGCCGCCGAGCGCCAGGTGATTCTCGACTACCTCAGCGAACACGCCGGGCAGTAGCGGCGCTAGTCGTCCCGGCGCCGCTCGCCCAGCCAACCCCGGCGATAGAACAGGGCGAGGATGCTCGCCACGACCAGCAGCATCAGCCCCAGCAAGATGAAGTAAGCGTTGCGATAGCCCAACTCCGGGATGTACTCGAAGTTCATGCCGTAAACGCCGGCCATGAACGTGATCGGCACAAAGATCACCGTCACGATCGTCAGCGTCTGCATGATCTGGTTCAGCCGATGGGCCGAGAGCGACATGTAGCCGTTCATCAGATCGTCGGTCAGTTCGTAGTAGAGACGAGCCAGGCTCAATAACCTGTCGAGCTGTTCTTGCACATCGAGCAACTCGTGGTGGTAGTCCGCTAACTGCGCCGGCGGCGTCGACAGCGCGGAGGTAAAGACCTGCGCGTGGTACTGCAGAATGCGCAATAGCCGCTTCAGCGCGCCCTTCTGCCGGACGAGTTCCGCCAACAGCTCGTCGCTCGGACTTTCGCAGCATTTCGTCTTCCATCTCGTCGAGACGCTTCTCCACCGCAAGCAGCAACGGCAAGAAGCGATCCGCGACCGTGCGGCACACGTGCAACGCCAGCGCGGCGCGGGAGATGTCCGGCTCAACCGCGCCGGAAATCAATTCCTGCTGCACGGCTGACGTACTCGCCGAGACGCCCGAGCTGCGCGTCACTAGAAAGCGGTCGCCTAGGAACAGCGAGAGTTGAATGGTCCCGAACTCCAAGCGAGTTCGACACCGCGTCCAGCCCTTTGAGCAGGATGAAAGTATTGTCCGGGAAAGGCTCGATCTTCGGCGGGTGACGTTCCCTGAGCGCGTCGGTGATGGCCAGCTTGTGCAGGCCGAATCGCCGCGACAGCAACTCTCGCTCCTCGTCGGGCGGTTCGTCTCCGATCGCGACCCAGATTTGGCTCGTCGCATCGCGTTCCCACTCGTCGATCAACTCCGCGCCGCCGTCAAACAGCTTGCCTTCTCGGGGTGTGTAGAGGATGGAACGGATCAAAGGGATATCTCGCGAGCAGTGCCGGAGTTTAGCACGCGCAGTGTGACTGGAAGCCGTGAAAGAAACACCGCCCACTTACGCTGGCCGCATGGGACGGGAGTTGCCGCCGCCAGGGACTGGCTCACGTTTTCGCGGCCTCCAGATTCAACCGTCATGCAACCAACGCCGCGCCGCGAAAACGAGTGCCTGTCCCTTTCTCGAGTTGCCTAGCGCGCCGAGCGATCTTTCACAGCTTCCAGTCGCGGTTCGGCGTCCCGGAGATGAGTTTCCCGGCGATTTCTGCCAGTGTATTAAGCACATGGCCGAGCGCAAAAAGCATCTCTCGATGCTGCGGTCCTACACTGCGGCGGACTTCTTCACGCTCGGCAACGCGAGCTGCGGCACGATCTCGATCTTTCTGTGTCTCGACTACATCGCCGAGGGACGCAACCGCTATTTCTGGATCGCCTTCGTGTTGCTATTTCTCGCGCTGGCCTTCGACGTAATGGACGGATGGTGGGCGCGGCGCTCGAAGCGACAGTCCGTTCTCGGGGCAGACCTCGACTCGCTCTCCGACATCGTCTCCTTCGGTGTCGCCCCCGCCGCGTTGGGCTTTACCCTTGGGCTTCGCGGCGGCTGGGACATGCTGATCCTCACCTTCTTCGTCGTCTGCGGCATCAGTCGTCTAGCGCGCTTTAACGTGACGGCGTTGGAGTTGTCGGACGGCGGCAATAAGGTCAAGTATTTCGAAGGCACGCCGATCCCGACGAGCATTTTCATCGTGATGCTGTTGGGCTTGGCGTTCTCACAGGAGGCGATTGGTGAGGCACTGTGGGGCGGCGTTGTGCGCTTGGGCCCTGCGAATCTGCATCCGCTGGCGCTGCTCTATGGCTTCAGTGGTTCGGCGATGATCAGCGCGACGTTGCGCATTCCGAAGTGGTGAGAGTCCCGCGTACGATTTTGGGCTGCGAAGCGCCATGATGCGTCGCGGACCATCCTTTGTTTTCCGGCTACGCTACGCGAAAGTTCCGCATCATTCCCATGTCTTCATGTTCAAGGATATGGCAGTGGTAAAGGTAAAGCCCAGGCTGACGCGTGAAGTTCACCTGTATGCGAACCGTCTCTCCTGGCAGTACCAGTACCGTATCCTGCCAGCCGGCATCAACAATGCCCACGCGCAAAGTGTTTGAGGCGCTGCCGCCCTTCCGATCGATCACGCGAAACTGGCGGCCGTGGAGGTGAATGGGGTGAGCCGCTTGCATGCCCATCCGGTTCGCCAGGTTCTCGAACTCCCAGATATGGGTCGAGCCGGCTGCCACGGTCTCTTCTGGGGAGACGTCGTTCATCGCAAAGGCTCGGCCATCAAGCAACCACTGCATCCGCCGAAACTGCAACGGGACTCGGCGGACCTTCGCGTCGTCCCTGAGGGACCACGCTGCGTCAAACGAGGAAAGGCGTTCGGGAACTCGGAAGGCCCGGCCTTTCCTGTCGCTCGTACGCAGGCTCATCAGGCGCAGCGGGGCGCCGTTCGGCAGGCTAGAGGTGCGGCCTCCCATGCCCATTCCGCGCCCCATCCCCATCATTCCCCCCGCTCCTGCGTCAGACTCGTCGAACGCCCGGCTCTCGAGATGCACTTCCGTTCCGGCCGCGAGGCCTGTGAGATCCAGCAGCAGGTCCGCGCGTTGGCCAGTCGCCAGTGTGAGGACCTCCTGCTGCAGCGGCTTCTCGAGGAGACCGCCGTCTCCTCCAATCACCGTCATCGGTACGTCTCGGCTCCAGGCCAGCTTATAGATGCGCGCGTTCGACCCGTTGAGCACGCGGACCCGGAGCCACCCGGGATCGACATCCACCGTCGGCTGTGGAAGACCGTTAACCAGCACCTGGTCTCCAAGAAAGCCGTTCATCATCTCCCTCATGTCGCTGCCGTGGTACACAAGCTGGTTGCGCGCATCGAAGCGGCGATCCTGCAGCACGCATAGAAGTTCTGAACTTTCCGCCGGCAGGGCCAGCGCCTGCTCTTCCTCGTCGCTTACGAGGAGCAGCCCGGCCAGACCCTGATATACCTGCGCACCTGTGCGCATGTCCGGATGTGCGTGATACCAGTAGGTCCCTGCTCGATTGATGACTTCGAATTCGTACACGTACTCTTGACCAGGGCCAATGGCGAGGCGAGGATGGCCATCGGCTTTCGCGGGCACGTCCAGGCCGTGCCAGTGGACGATCGAGTCTTCGGCGAGCTGATTCGCGAAGCGGATGCGCACCTTCTGACCGCGCCGAAGGCGGATAACGGGCCCCAAGTAGGAATCGGGCAGGACCTGAAGCGTGTCGGCCGGGCCTTTGAGTAGTTGTCCGACAAAGCGCCACACGCGGGTGGGCTCACCCGGGAGCACCGATATTTCGTCGGGCGCGGCCGTCATCAGGAATTCAACTTCGGGTACGAATTCGTCGGTCTCGGCAGCTTGCGCTAGAACCTGATCCGGACCCGAAGTAGCCGATGGCCCGCATCCTGTGACGCCGGCACAGGCAGACAGGCTGAATAGACTGAGCAGTTCGCGGCGATGCATAACGCTATCTCCCCAAGGGGCCGTTCTAACCGACTCCCCAGTGAGAATAGCTGTTCGACCAGATTTGCGCGCGTGCGACTACCAGGCGACCTGGCTGATCGCATCGAACGAATTCCCAAGCCCTGTGCCGTCTTAGAGGCGAAACCCGGGACGGCAAGGATGAGTTTGTTACAGCGTCGACTCGACTTCTTTGAGCCAATCCGGGGCCTTGAGCACGTCGCGGGGGCGGCTGCCGTCGGGCGGGCCGATGATGCCGTCTTTCTCCATGGCGTCGAGGATGCGAGCCGCACGACCATACCCCAGGCGCAAGCGGCGCTGCAGCGTGGACGTCGAGGCCTTGCCCGCCTCCAATACGCAACGAACGGCATCTTCGTAAACCGGGTCGTCGAGGCCGGGGGCGTCTTCTTCGGCGCCTTCCTGCTCCTCAATCGGCGGCGCCAGGTAGCTGACGTCATAGCGCGGCTTCGCTTGCGTCTTCCATTCGCGGACGACTTTCTCGATCTCTTCTTCGGTAACGAACGGGCCGTGCAGACGGATCATGCGTGCGGTGCCTGGAGGCAGGAAGAGCATATCGCCGCGTCCCAGTAAGGCCTCCGCGCCGGTCGAGTCGAGGATGGTGCGCGAGTCGATTCCCGTCGCCAAACGGAATGACATACGCGCCGGGACGTTGGCCTTGATCAAGCCGGTGATGACGTTGACGCTGGGCCGCTGCGTGGCCAGCACCAAATGGATGCCCACCGCGCGAGCCATCTGCGCCAGCCGCGTGATCGACTCCTCGATGTGCCGGCCTTCGAGAATCATCAGGTCGGCCAACTCGTCGATGATGATCACGATGTAAGGTAACCGCTTGAGACTCTTGGCCAGGTCCGGGTTCTCGACTTCGTATTTGGCCTTGATGCGATCGAGCTTTGTATTGAACTGGTCGATGTTGCGGACGCCGTGTTCGGCCAGCAGCTTGAGCCGCCGCTCCATCTCGGTCGTCGCGTTCTTCAACGCGTTCGACGCCTTCTTCATGTCGGTAATGACCGGCGTGAGCAAGTGCGGGATCTCGTGATAGAGCCCTAGTTCGACCGTCTTCGGGTCGACCATGATGAAGCGCACTTCGTCCGGCGTGGCCCGCAGCAAGATCGACATGATGAAGGCGTTGATCATCACCGATTTGCCCGAACCGGTCGAACCGGCAACGAGCAAGTGCGGCATGGAGCAGAGGTCGGCGACGTTGAGGCGTCCGTTGATGTCTTTGCCGAGCGCGACGGTTAGCGGCGACTCGTGTTCGCGGAACTCGCGTGACTCGACGACTTCGCGCAGGGTGATGATCTCTCGTTTGCGGTTAGGCACCTCGATGCCGACGGTCGATTTGCCGGGGATGCGTTCGACGAGAATCGATTCGCATTCAAGCGCCAGGCAAAGGTCCTCGGAGAGGCCCAGCACCTTGGCATACTTGATGCCCGGGTCGGGCTTGAATTCAAACGTGGTGACGACTGGGCCAGGGTTGATCTGCACGACCGAGCCGCTGACTTTGAACTCCTCCAACTTGACCTGAATGCGGCGGGCGACGTCCTGCAACTCTTCGGCGTCGTAGGCGGTACGGGCGTGCGGCGGCATGAGCAGCGCCGTCGGCGGGATACGGTAGCTGACGGCGACTTCTTCTTCGTCGTCTTCGTAGTCGTCCTCATCATCGTCGTCGTCCCAAGGAGCGTCGCCGTTGGCGATCTCTTCGTCGGCGCGGCGGGCGATGGTCGAGGCCTTGGCCTCGAAGGCGGGCGCCTCTTCCTCTTCTTCCTCGAAGAGCTCGACCTGCTCCATCGGCTCTTCGGTGTAGGGGACGATGGGCGGCAACTCGACGTGGCTGCCGGCTTCAGCCTCGCGGTCGATGGTCGTACGCCGTGAAGGCAGTTTCACGTTCAATGTGCGGGCTTCTTCCAAATCTTCGCCATCGGCAGAGGTCGCGCGGCGGCGCCGCTTGGCACGCCAGGCGAGGTAGCGTTCGCGCAAGGACGGGCCCATGCTGGCCGTCTTGCGGTTGCGCCAGTCTGAGAACTTTTCGAGATGAAACGACGTCAACAGATAGACCGAGGCGACGGCCATGACCAGCAGCAGCAGAGCGGTTCCAGCGCGATTCAGATACCGCAACGAGATGTCGGCCAGCACCGCGCCCAGCACGCCGCCTGAGCGGACGACGCCGCTCCACACGAACCAATCGCCGCCGAGGCTGAGCGCCCAGCAGAAAGTCACCAGCGCGAGCAACGCGCCTGTCGCCCGTACCCCAGGCCAGTGCAGGGAGGCGGAACGCATCCACAGCCAGCCCAACGAGATCAAGAAGATCGGTACCAGGAAGGCCCCTAAGCCCAGTGTTTGCAATGTGATGTCGGCAAACCAAGCGCCTGGCACGCCGACCAAATTGTGGGCGATGCGCTCGTTGCCGGCGACGTTCAGCGAGGGGTCCAGCGGATAGTAGGAGACCAGGCTCAGGATGAGCGCCACGGCGAACGCAAGAACAGCGAAGCCCGCAGGCTCATTCAGCCGGGGGTTAGAGGTTGGTCTTAATGTAAAGCCGCTCATACTTCCTCTCGTTCATACTAGCGAGGCGAAGAAGAGCTGCTGGAGCCATTCTTAGTATGCCAGAGAACCGGAAATTTCTATCTGCCGAAGTTAGTCAGGAAGGCGAGGGCGAGGACGATGGCGCCCAGAATGACCCGGTAGTAGACGAAGACCTTGAGGGTTGCTCGCTGCAGGTAGCGTAGGAAGAACGAGATCACCGCGTAGCCGAAAACGGCCGAAGCAATGACGCCGACGGCGAAGGCGGTGTGCATTTCCGGCGGGATGCCGCCGGTCTTCGAGGCGTCAAAAAAAGCTTTTACTCCCGCGCCGAGGATGATCGGCGTCGACAGCAGGAACGAAAACCGCGCGGCCGAGTGCCGGGTGATGCCCAAGAACATTGCGGTGGTGATGGTGATGCCCGAGCGCGATGTGCCGGGAATCAGCGCCAGGGCTTGCGCGCAACCGACGGCCATCGCGTCGCCCCATCCAACCCGGTTCAGGTCGCGGACCAGGCCGCCGCGTTTCTCGACCGCCGCCATCAGCAAGCCGACGGCGATGAGCATGACGCCGATGACGACGGGGCTGCGCAGGGCGGTCTCGATGAAGTCTTTGAGGAACAGTCCGGCGAGGCCTGCCGGGAAGGTGGCGGCGACGAGCAGCCAGAGCAGTCTGGGATTTGCATAGAGATCGTGATCGACTTCGCCGGGCATGGGCTTCCAGACTTCGCGGCCGATGGCCAAGAAAGCCAGGCGCACCCAAGTCTTGAAGAAGTAGACAAACACGGCGACCAATGTGCCGAGGTGCAAGGCGATGTCGAACAGCAGACCGTGATCGGGCCAGCCCAACAGCCAGGGTGTGAGGATGAGGTGCGCCGAACTCGAAACCGGCAGGAACTCCGTCAACGCCTGGACCAAAGCCAGGATCAGCGCATGGAACAGAGGCATGACGGCCTCTCTAGTGTGCGACGGCCTCGAACGCCGGGATCAGCGTGCCGGCCGAGTCGAACTCGATTTCTTGCGGGCCGCTGATGATTTCGATTTCCGGATTCTGCTCGATTTCGGGCAGCAGGTTTTCGCTGACCAGGCACTCGGCGATGTCCATCGTGTTGGGAATCCAGACGATGGAGCAGTCGTTGGAGTCGAGGCGTCCGCAAGTCGGTAGGATCTTCTCGATGCAGTCCTTGTCGGTGGCGAAGTGCATCGGCGTGGCGCCGGGTTGCGTGGTGGACGAGGTCAACCCGTTCACCCAAGTCGCGTTGTAGTCGATTGCGTTGACCAAGCGATCCGTCGTGATGTCCGCAAAGCCGACGCCGATGGCGTTGCCATAGCTCTTGTTCGAAAGCTCGCGAACGAACAGCCGCGTGACTCTCGGCACGTCCTTCCAAACGTTGGGTCCGTCGACGGAACGGTTGACGACTTTGGTGTCCATGCCCGCGCCCGAAAAGGTTTTGCCCATCTCGTCGACGATCAGCAGATCGACTTCCTTGGCGGGGATGTTGGCCTTCCAGGACTTGGTTCGCGCTAGCAACTTTTCTTCTTCGGCGACCATATTGCCCGCGCCGATCGCGTGAACCTCGGCGGTGTTGTGCCAAGCGTCTTCGAGGATGGCCAGGCCGCCGAGCATCTTGCCGGAACCGAGCACGACCTGGCCAACTGAGCGGATGACTTTCTCCATGCCCAGGCGCAGCGCCCAGGTGTGATAGCGCTTCGCGCCGGCCCACTTGCCAAGACCAATCGCCATCATCTTGTGCACGCCTGATTCGAGGCCGCCCTCGAAGTCGGTGTGCCACTTCACGCGGCTGCAGAGCATCACGCCATCGGCCTCATAGGCCTGCTTGTCCATCGAGACTTCGATGCCTTCGGGCGTTGTGCCGATCGTGACGACGTCGAGCGAGCTTACGATGGGCGCGCCCATGCGCTCTTCGGTGATGCCGTAGTGGTGCAGCACGTCCGCTTGGCCTTCGGCCGTGGCGGCGCCGTGGCTGCCCATGACCGGGATGATGAAGGGTTTACATTCGCGCGACTTCCAGAAATCTACGGCAGCTTTGACGATGACGTCGATGTTTTGGATGCCGCGGCTGCCGGCGCCGATGGCGATGCGGCTGCCGGGCTTGACCTTCTTGGTCCAGTCGGCGGCTTCGAGCGTCGCGCGCACGGCGGCGGCGACATCGGCGAGTGCCCTCTTGGGAAAGTTCTGACGGATGCGGACGAGACGTTGAGTCGGCATAGGAACACTTGATTATAGGCGGGTCAAGGGTGCTCCGGGCAGGGCGTCTCAGCTCCCCATCAGGTAGCGGATCACGGCAACCAACACGGTGACCACGATCGCGGCCAACAGCAATAGGCCAAAGTTGCCGGTCTTTCGCTTCTCCTCGGCTTCTGCCCTTTTCTTTTCCAGTTCACGCTTAATTTTGGGGTCGTCGGATGTCTGAGGCCGGAGGATTGCACGGATGCGGGCTTCTTCCTCCTGGCGGAGTTTCTCGTCGTCGCTTGAAGTCATGGCGCGTCTCCTGTTCGACCGCCATTGTTGTACCTCAATCGGAGGCACGAAGTCATCGCTTGCTCAGGTCGGTCCTCTGTTCCATCTGTTGGGCGAGGCAATCCAGGCCCTACGGAGTCCGAGCCGCCAACTGGACATATCGGCGCGCGTTATCATGCCCGTTGGGAATGTGTGGATACTTCAGAACAAATATTTCTTCTTTGTTGGTTGTAGGGGCGCTGTGCTGGACATCGATGGCGATCGCTCAGACGCCCGATTCGGAGGCCGCGGAAGCTGAGGCGGCCCAGGGCGACGAGGTGGCTGCGCCGGAAGCTACGGACGAAGCATCGCAGCGAACGGAACTGAACCTATTGGGCCAAGTCGATGCGTCGTCGGGAGAAGGCCGCCGTAATGAGAACGTCAGCCTCACGTTGATCGACAACAACGTTCTCAAGGAACTGAATCTGCGGATGGGAACGACGGCGACGCTCATCCGAGAGTTTGAGCCGGAGCGAAAGTACTTCGGCAAGGAATTCGGCGGCGCTCCTAGCGGGCCTCTCCATGTGAGCAGCCCGTCGTCAAGCGGAGTCCACGGCGACTTGAACTGGACGCACGGCAACAGCATCTTCAGCGCGCGGTCGTTTTTTCAGGTCGGCAAGGTTCAACCGTCGCGCTCGAATGATTACGGCGCCACGGTGACGTCGCCGCTGTGGAGCGGAGCCCATCTGACGCTCAATGGAGGGCAGCGGAAGTTGCGCGGCCAGGTCAACGGTAATGTGCTGGTGCCTGGCGCTGACGAGCGGACGCCGACGACTACGGACCCTGCGAAGCTTGAGATCGTCAACGCGATTTTGGGCAGCTATCCCAATGAGTTGCCGAACCGGACCGATATCAACAAGCGTGCGTTGAATACGAACGCGCCGCAGAACATCGACGACGATCGCGCCGGCGCTACATTCGACCAAGCTGTTGGGGAGCGTGACCGGCTGATCGTGCGCTACAACCTGACGCTGCAGAGCGTTGATGCCTTCCAATTGGTCGGCGGTCAGAACCCGGATACGACGACCAAGAATCACGACGCCAGAGTGACTTGGAGTCGAGTTTGGAATCCGTCGACGACGACTGATTTTTCAGTTGGGTTTAATCGGGTCAGTTCCGTGTTGACTCCCGACGAGTCTTCGCTCGGGCCGATGTACTACTTCGGCAACACGCTGCAGTTGATCGGGCCCACCACGAGCGTGCCGCTGGATCGAGCGCAGAACACGTTTCGCTATGCCGGGCGCGTGCAAAAGACCACCGGCAAGCACACGCTGCATGTTGGTTTTGATTTATCGAGACGCCAGATCAATGGATTTGAGGGATATCGTCATCGCGGACTGTTTCGATTTGGACAGGCCTTTGGCCGGACGTTGATTGAGAACATTTTGGAGGGCACGCCGACGGTTTACTTCCGGGGAATTGGAAATGCGCACAGGGGATTCCGCTCGACGTTGCCGACGTTCTTCTTCGGGGACGAGTGGAGGGCATCGTCGCGGCTGACGATGAATATCGGACTTCGCTACGAGCCGGCGCCGGCGCCCTATGAAGTGGATGACTTGAGTCAGATTCCCTACGACTGTGACTGCAACAACCTGGCCCCGAGTTTTGGCTTCGCCTACCGTGCGAACGAGAAGTGGGGCGTGTTCCGCGGCTCCTACGGGTTGCAGTACGGCGAGATCTTCTCGACCGGGTACATGCGCTCGCGGTTCAATCCGCCCGCCGTCATCAACCTCAACATCGCGGCGCCCGACATCGTGAATCCTCTCAAAGACTTCTCGGTGGACGATCTGGATCCGAACGGGCGGACGGATTTCACGCTGCTTGATCCTGAACTAACGACGCCGTACTCGCATCAGTACAACTTCAGCTGGGAGATGCGCCCAGTGGGCGATTGGACGTTGGAGTTGGGCTACGTCGGCAGTCGCTCGCACAAGTTGTTGGCGGGCTGGGCGATCAATAGGGCGCAGCAGGTCCCGGGAGTCGTCGCGACGTCCGCGAATGTGAATGACCGGCGGCCCGACCCGCGCTACGGAGACGTGACGCATATCCTGAACGGCTCACGGGCGTTCTACGACGCGGCCAAGGTCACGCTGAGGGTGCCGCAATGGGCGGGCTTCAGCATCGATGCGTCCTATTGGTGGAGTAAGGCGATGGACCTGGGTTCTGACTATACGAACACGGCAAGCAGTCCGGACGCGTTCCGCAATCTGAGCCCGAGCGAATTTGATGTCCATGCGCGGATGAAGGGGCCTAGCAACTTCGACCAGTCGCATTCGTTCTTGTTCAACACAGCGTACTCGACCGGTTCCGATGCGACGGGGCGTCGTTGGCTCGACAAGATTGTAGGGTCGTGGCAGATGACCGGCGTGCTGCTGTTGAAATCGGGGAGTCCTTTTACGGTTCAAGCCGGCGCGGATGGGCCGGGAATCGGCAACGTAGACGGCGCGGTCAATGACCGGCCCAACTTGATTGATCCGTCCGTGCTCGGAGCGAAGGCGAACCATCCGGACACTTCCCAGGCTGCGCTTCCGCGCTCGGCTTTTGCTTTCGCATCGAGCGATCAGCTGAGCGGCAATTTGGGGCGCAACACATTTCGCAAGGACGGCGTGTTCAACGTGAACGCGAGTTTGGCGCGAACCTTTCCGATGTGGGGCGACATGTCGATACGGTTGCGGGCGGAGTCCTTGAATTTGTTGAACCACGCGCAGTTCGAGCAACCGGGAATCAGCGTGAACGAAGCGAATTTCGGACAGATCACGAACACGCTGAATGATGGGCGGACGTTCCAGTTCACGCTGGACTTGTCGTTCTAGCGAAACGCCGTCACTTGGCCGGATCAGCGGGCTTGGACGGCGCTTCGACGGACTGGTAAATATCGATCAGTTCCGGCCGTTTGCCTTCGAGCGACAGGCCCGCCGCGAGCATCAGCTTGGTCACGGCTTCGGTCGTCGGCTTATCGGGGCGGAGCAGGCGACCGCTGAAGCCCTCGGCGATGAATAACGGCGTGCGGCCGAATTTGTTGGCGTTCTTCCAGATTTCGGGATCGGCGCCGCGTTCGGCGAGCAACTCAATGACTCGCGGGTACATGTTGTACGCGGCGCCATGCATGGCCGTATCGCCGTCGTTATTCACGGTGTTGACGTCGGCGCCTAGGTCCAGCAGGAGCTTGACGGCTTCCAGGGATTCGCTTTCCTCGCCCGCTTCTTCTTGCGGCTCTTGCGTGCCGACGCCGGCGGCGGCGAGTAGCGGCGTGGTGCCGTTGAAGTTCGGCGTCAATGGGTCAGCGCCCAGTTCCAGCAGCAGGCGCATCAGCGGGACGTCGGCACGATCGGCGGCAAACAGCAGCGGCGTCGCCCCGGACGTCTCCAACAGCGAAGACGTGGCGGGCATCTTGCGAGTGCCTTCGGCCAAGCGGAAGTTGACGTCCGCGCCGCGCTTGACGATTTCGCGCACGAAGTCGGCGCTCGAAAGAGAGCCAGCTCCGCGCGGCGGCGCACCGTCGCTGAGGTCGCTCGAATCCGGTTTGCGGACGCCGGGAATCATGTGCAGCGGAGTGAAGCCGGTGCGCACGTCGTTGGGATCGGCGCCTGCATCGACCAGAGCGATGGCCAGTTCGAAGTGGGCGTTCCGCACGGCGAGCAGCAACGGACTCGTCTTAGGCGCTCTCTTTCCTTCCGCGGGCTGCATCATCGCGTTCACATCGACGCCCATCGCCAGAAACTCCCGTACGACGTCGAGCCGGCCCTCGCGCACGGCGAAGAAGAACGGCGTGAACCCGGAATCGAGGCGCGCGTCGAGGTCGGCGCCAGCATCGATCAGCGCGCGCACCACGTCGGCGTGTCCTTCGGCGGCCGCCCACATCAAGGCCGTCTGCTCGTGGCGTTCGCGAGAGTTGGGGTCTGCGCCGCGAGCGAGCAGCGCCTTCACAGCCTCAGCATTCCCCGAGCGCGCGGCTACCATGAGCACGGTCTCCCCGCCCTTCAACTTGGTATTCGCGTCGGCGCCGGCGTCCAACAACAGCTCGACGATTGCGGCGTTGCCGTTGGTGCAGGCCTGCGCCAGCGGCGGTACGCCATTACTGTTCACGGCGTTCACATCAGCGCCTGCTCGTACGAGCAGCGCGGCCATTTCCGCATCGTCGTGGAATGCTGCCCAATGCAGCGCGGTGGTCCCGTCCACTTGGGCAGCGTTAACGTCTCCGCCGTTCTCAAGCTGCGTGCGAACGCTTGCTGCGTCGTGTTGTTCGGCAGCATCGGCGAGCGACGCGGCGGAGGCGGAGACCGCCAGGCCGAGCGACACGATGAGGAGTGGGCCGAATGTTCGCCAGCGCATAGTTGTGCTCCCTAAGCTACGTTGGTCAATTCGAACAGGCTTTCGACTTCCCCGGTGCTGTCCATGAACGAATCCATGGGGATGCCGACGCGGTCGAGCAGTGTGAGGTGCAGATTGGCCAAGCTCGTTCCTTGCTCGTAGCGAATATGCCGGTTGCCCTGGAGACCGGTTGCCGCGCCGCCCGCCACGATGATGGGCAGGTTTTCGTGATCGTGGAGGCTGGGATTACCCATGCCGCTGCCGTAGAGAATCAGCGCGTGATCGAGCAGAGAGCCGTCGCCGTCGGGGGTGGCCTTCATTCTCTGCAGGAAGTCGGAAAACAGCGAAACATGGAACTGGTTGATTTTGGAGAGTTTCAACACCTTCACCGGATCGTTGCCGTGATGACTGACCGGATGATGCGGATCGGCGACGCCGATCTCGGGATAGGTGCGGTTGCTCTGTTCCCGTGTGAGTTGGAAGGTCGTGACGCGCGTGATATCCGCCTGGAAGGCCAGAATCTGCAAGTCGAACATGAGCTTGGCGTGGTCGGCGAACTCCGCGGGCACCCCGACGGGCCGATCGAGGTCGGGCGTCTTGTTATCGGCTACCGCCAATTCGGCACGCTCGATTTCACGCTCGACCTGGCGGACGCTCTCGATGTAGTGATCCAAGCGCGCACGATCGGCGGCGCCCACGCGTCCCTTGATCTTGGCGATGCTTCCGGTGAACGAGTCCAGCAAGCTTTCGCGTTTGAGCAGCGCCGAGCGGCGCGTGGCTGCATCGCCGCCCTCGCCGAACATGCGCTCGAACACGACGCGCGGATGCGCCTCGGACGGCAGCGGCGTTGTCGGCGAAGACCAGGAGAGGCAATTCTGATAGACGCACGAGTAGCCGTTGTTGCAAGCGCCCGCGAGCGGGTTCAAATCCATCGACATTTCAAGCGAGGCCAACTGCGTATCGCGGCCTAACTGGCGGGCCGCGATCTGGTCGACGGTCGTACCCAGGTAGTAGTCGGAGCCCTCGGTGTGCTTGGCCGGCGCCGCGCTCAAAAACGCTGAGTTCGAGGTGTCGTGCGTGCCCGGATAAGCATTCTGCAGCCGCAAGTTGGTGATCACGCTGAGCTGATCCTTGACAGGCTTAAGCGGGGACAGGATCGGCGACAGTTCGTCGAGCGTGGTCGCGCCGGGCGGCGTCCATCGCGAATGATCGCAGCCCATGGGGATGAACACGAATCCAAGCCGGGGCACAGGCTTGGCAGGCGTCGCTGCCCACCCGGTGGCCGCGGGGATCATGGCATCGAGCAGCGGTAGGGCGAGAACACCCTGCGCGCTTTTCAGCAAGGTCCGCCTCGGAATCGCTTTCTTGGTTAGAAACATCATGCCCTCCTGCCGCTTTGCTCTTACTGGTTCTCTGCAATCGTAGGCGACGCCGACGATTCATTCATTTCAGCGCGGCGCATTTGAAATGGAACGCTGTTGACGATTCCCAGAATCAGCGAAGAAAAACGGTAGTCGTCCTGCCCGGCGTCTCTGACAATCTTACGGACGGCCGGCGCATCGTAGTACTCCACGCCTCGCCCAAGCGCGAACGTCATCAGCTTCTCGGTTAGCGTTGTCGCGAATAATTCCGGCCGCGCCAGCAGCGCGGCTTCGAGCCCGTCGATTCCTCGAAACTCCCCAGCGCCGGGTAAAGCTCCCGAAGCATCGACGGGTTTCTCGTCCACTTCCAAGTCACGCCACTGTCCGATGGCGTTAAAGTTCTCCAGCGGGAAGCCCGCCGGATCGATCGTCCGATGGCAGCTGGCGCAGGCGGCGTTGCTGCGGTGTGCGGCCAATCTCTCGCGCATCGGCAAGTTGGCCGCCATCGTACTCTCGTCAAGCGCCGGCACATTCGGAGGAGGAGGAGGAGGAGGCGCGCCCAGGACGTTGCTCAGCACGAACACGCCGCGCAGCACGGGCGATGTCCGTGTCGCATAGGAGGTGACCGACAACACGCTGCCCTGTCGCAACAGGCCGCCGCGCTTGCTTTCAGGGGCAAGAGTCACGCGGCGGAAGCGGCTTCCGTAAACGTGGGGAATTCCGTAGTGCTTGGCTAAGCGTTCATTGAGGAATGTGTAGTCCGACTGGATGAACGTACGGATGCTGCGATCCTCGCGCAGTACGCTGTCGAAGAACAGTTCGGTTTCCTTGCGGAAGGCTTGTCGCAGGTTGTCGTCGAAGTCCCGGAAGATATTCGTGCTGGGGGTGACAGCGTCAATGTTGCGCAACCGCAGCCATTGCCCGGCAAAATTGGTCGCTAGATTAGACGAGCGGGGATCGGCGAGCATCCGGCGAGCCTGCTTTTCGAACTCCGCCGGGTGAGAGAGCTTGCCCTGGACGGCGGCGTCGAGCAACTCATCGTCAGGAATGCTGCTCCACAGGAAAAACGACAGCCGCGACGCTAACTCCAGATCGCTGACGCGGTAGACGCCGTTGGCCGGAACGCCCGCGGGATCGGTTTCTACGCGGAACAGGAACTCCGGGTTGGCGAGCACGGCAGAGAGCGCCATGGCGATGCCGGCGTCAAAGTCGCCTTCGGCGCGACCCTTGCGATAGAAGGCCAGCGGTCCGTCAACTTCCCCGTCGGCGATCGGCCGTCGGTAGGCGCGGCGCATGAGCGTTGCGAGAATCTCGGCGGCGCAGACGTCTTCCTGGCTCTTGTCCTCTCCGGCCGGCCGACAGACGAACAAGCGGCGGCGGCTCGGCGTGTCTCCGGCGCCGCGGGCTGCGTAAGGGCCGGTCACCGAAACCATATTGATGCCGGGCGTCGTACGCGGATACCGGCGGTCGTTGTAGAGGGCTTCCGGCGGCTGGCGAAGCGAGTCGCTCAGCGATGAGCCCTCTTTGACGAAGGTGACGGCGAGGTCGTGCGGACCGGCGTCGACTCCGACGCGCACTTTCAAGTCCTTATCGAGCAGCGTGTCGTCGCCGTTGGGCGGCTTCTGGATGGTGAAGGTCTTAACCGGCTTGCGGTCGAGCAGCACAAGCAGCTCGTGCGGACGGTCTTCGCGCAAGCCGCTGACTTCGCCCGTGAAATTGCGCGAGAGAAAAATCTGGATGTCGTACTCGCCGTCCTGCGGGAAGGTATAGGGCGTCGACAGGCCGCCGCGGGTGCCCAGCGGAAGACCCGGCAGGCGATCCTCCTGGGTGAGATCGGCAGCGACCTGAAAAATGTCGCTCTGTAAAGACTGCGTGGCGCCGACCGCCAGGCGGCTGATCTTCTGGGCGGCTGAGATGTAGCGGTTGAGCAGCGTGGGCGACAGATCGCCGACGTTGACGTTGTCGAAGCCATGCCCACTTTCATCGGCCGGCAATAGCGCTGCGGCGTCGATGTCGAGCGCCAGCAGATCGCGGATGGAGTTCTGATACTCGGTTCGATTCAGGCGGCGCAGCGTTTCGGTGCGCCCCGGATTGACGTTCGCTGCCGCCGCGGCATCGAGCGATGTGTCCAGCCAGGTCAAAATCGCCTGACGATCGGCCTCAGCGGGCTGCAGGGCGCCGGGAGGCGGCATGGCGCTGGTGTGCAGCCTGCGGGCGACGTTCTCCCACAGTTCGGATTGGGCGCCGAGGCTGGACAAGTCGGCCTGAACGAGATCAAGGCCGGCAGTCTTCAGGCTTTCGTTGTGGCAAGTCGCGCAGTATTGATCGAGGAACTGGCGCTGGCTCGCGTTGGGGGAAGGCGCCGACGCAGTCTGTTGCGCCCATACCGGTACGGCAAACAATAACGCCGCCGCCGCGAGGACTCTTTCTTGTGCTCGAAGGAATGACTTCGACTTGGTCATACGCTGCCTGCTGCCGCCTCGGCGTCGCTGGCGCCGGGAACGGGTCTCTCCGTCTTGGGGTCCGGGCGCATTGTAGCGCAGTCGCGTTCGCACATTCGGCGTCGGCAATGGTGTCGCGAAGCAACCAAGCGACTACACGGGCTTCGGAGGCCAACCGCTGTAAACCTAGTTGGCGGCGGCGATGGACTCGATGATGATGGTCTTGAGTCCGTCTTTTTCGGTGACCGTGCCGGTGACGCGGACGTCCTTTTCGACGAAGGCCATCAGTTCGTTGTTGGCCGGTTCGTGGTGGTTCTTGGCAAGGGGCAGATAGAGAGTACCGGTTTGCTGGTCGAGGATGGCCAGGGGGATGCCGGCCTTGGCGCAGGTTTCGGCGCATTGGCGGTGCGCTTCGCCGATCTCGCCATGACTGACGTAACAGGCAACGTCGACGACATGGCCGACGAAGGTTTTCTCGGCGCCGTGGTGATGCTCTTGGGCGAAGGCGAATTGCAGGCCTGCGAATGCGAGCAAGGCGGCGAAGGCGAGGGATAGTGCGGCAGTGCGGGTCATCATGGAATTAGTATGAGCCCAATCCCGAGCGCGGTGAAGGCGCAGCTTGGCATTGAGATGGACCTTGGGCTGGGGAGTTGTCGAGTTGGCGTGATCGTGGACAGCCAAGGATGGCTGTCCCCTGGAAACCTAGTCGCCCGACGGGCCTTCTTGCCGTAAAACAAGAAAGCCCGCCGAACGGCGGGCGGATTCCCTTCCAAGCGGGGAACCGGAGATGTCTTTGGGTCGACCCTAGTTTCTGTTTCGCTCTTACGCTGCGGCTCTTCTGGCTTTGACCGCGCGCCCGAGACCCTGTAACCGCTGCAGCGGCGCCCCTGGCCGTATCTCGCCTAGCCAGGGACCTTCTGCTTTTAGGTATAGCACCCCGTGTCAAGCGGTCTAGACGCTGAGGCGGGTGAGGCGGCCTGTGCTGTCGCCGTGGCGTTCGACTTCGACGCCCATGCGGTCCATGAGCGAGAGCCAGAGGTTGGACATGACGACGCTGTCGTACTTGAGGTAGCGTCCCGGAGAAAGCGTTCCGCCGCCTCTTCCGGCAAGCAGGGTCATGCAACGCTCGTGGTCGTGCTTGGCGGCGTCGCCGTTGCCGTTGCCCAGCAGCACCATCGAATTGTCGAGCAGCGTCTTGTCGCCTTCTTGGACGGCCTTCATCTTGTCAAGGAAGTACGAGAACTGTTCGACGCAGTAGTTATCGATCTGGCAGACTTTGGCGATCTTTTCCGGGTTGCCGGCGTGGTGGGTCAGACCGTGGTGCTCTTCGGGAATGCCGATCTCGGGGTAGGTGCGGCGGCTCTGCTCGACGCCCAGCATGAACGTGCTGACGCGCGCGACGTCTTGGCGGACGGCCAGAATCTGCAGGTCGGCCATCAGTTGGAAGTGCTCTTTGAACGATTCGGGCACGCGGGTTGGGCGCACAATGCCTTCGGGCAGCTTGACGTCGGAGGGCGGCGCGTCGAGGCGGCGCTCGATCTCGCGGATCGAGGTGAGATATTCGTCGACGCGGAGACGGTCGTTGACGCCTAGCTGCGCATGGATGCGGCCGAGGCTCTCGCGCGTGTAGTCGAGGATGCTGCGGTTGTAAGTTTCTTGCTGGTCGCGCTTCTCGGCGTCATGGTCGTACTGCACGGCATGCCCAAAGAGACGGTCGAAGACGATGCGCGGGTTGACTTCTTTGATGGCGGGCGTCGTCTCGCTCTTCCAGGAAACGTTGTTGGAATAGATGCAGGCGTAGCCGGGGTCGCAGCCGCCTTCCATGCGGCCGTAGTCGAGACCGAGTTCGAGGGAGGGGAAGCGGGTCTGATGTCCGATGGCGTTGGCGATGACTTGGTCGGCGGAGATGCCGGCTTGAATGTCGTCGGTCGCCGTCATGCGGATGTGCGCACCGGTCAAGTAGCAAGACCCCGCCTTGGCGTGATCGCCTGCCTTGTCGAGCTTGGCGAGCGGGACGCTGAGTCCGTCGATGAGCAGGAAGTCGTCGCGATGGCGGGCGAGCGGCTTCAGAGAAGGGGTCAGTTCGTAGTCCGTATATTCGAGCGGCGCAAGCGGATTGAGAACTTCGTTCTCGGGCGCTTCGGGATACCAGTTCGGCGTGTGGATGCCGTTGGGGTAGTAAAGGATCAGCAGGCGGTTGCTCGCCTGGACTTGCTGGGCGCGCTCTGCAGCCTCGGCGGAGCCGATGATGCTGCTCGGGATCATGGCCTCCAGCAAGGGCAAGCCGATGGCGATGTTGCCTAGGCCTCTGAGGAACGCTCTCCGCTGTAATGGTTGTCGCATCATTTGACTCCCTCGGGCGCCGTGGGCGCCGCCGCCGGCGTTTCATCGTCCGCGTTCGGCTGCTGATCTGCCGCGGCAGCTTCCGCCGCCTTTTGCGCTCGCAATTGAGCGACAAAGGCCTTTCGCGCGGCGATCTCTTCTTCCGTTTCAGGCGGGGATACGAAATAGGGATGGTCGGGCACGGGATGGTACCAGGTCGTTTCTTTGGGCAGGTCCTCCGCGGTCCTTCCCTTCATGCCCCGGGCGTGTTGGAACGGATAGCTTCGGACCACGTTGCGAATCACGCTTGAGAAGCGGTCGCCGTCGGCTTTGACCGCCGCGCAGATTTCCTCGATGGCGGACCGGTCGTAGCTTTGGATGCCTCGGCCTAGCGCGTAGCTCAAGACCTTGCGAACGACGGCGCGGCGGAAGTCGTCTTGCCGTTCGGCCAGGATGGCGCGGAACTCGACGGGCGTCTGAAAAGCCGTACCGTTAATCTCGCCAGAAGGGTCGACATCCACGTGGTTGTCTTGTTGACGCCAAGCGCCGTAGCCGTCATAGTTCTCCAGCGCGAAGCCGTAGGGGTCCATACGCTTATGGCAAACGGCGCAGTTCGGATTGACGCTGTGTTGCTCGAAGATCTGGCGGACGGTGCCTTTGAGTTCCTTGTTGGGATCGAATTCGATCTGCGGCACGTTGGGGGGCGGGGGCGGAATCGTTTCGTTGAAGATATTCTCGAGAATCCACTTGCCGCGCAGTACGGGCGAAGTGCGGCGGGAGATCCCGAGGGGTTTGGAAGTCAGGGTAAGGAAGCTGGCCTGGGTGAAGATGCCGCCGCGCTGGGCGCGGTCGACGGATACCTTTTGGAACTCCTCGCCGGCGACTCCGGGAATGCCGTAGAGCGTGGCGAGTTCTTCGTTGACGAAGGTGTAGTCCGCATCGAGGAACTCCATGATGCTGCGGTCGTTGCGCACGATGTAATCGAAGAAATGTTCGGTCTCGCCCTGCATCGAATCCAGCAGCGACTCGGGAGCGTTGGCGGTTTCGCGCATTCCTCGTATTTCGAGCCACTGTCCGAGGAAGTCCTTGGTCAGCGAGATCGCCCTGGGGTCTTGCAACATGCGGGCGAGCTGCTCGTCGAGCGTCGCGCGCAGTTTGTTGTCTCGGGCGGCGATGTAGAGTTCGTCGTCCGGCATTGTGCTCCACAGGAAATAGGAGAGCCGCGAGGCCAACTGATACTCGGTAATCTCGAAAACCTTGCCGGTACCGTCCGGGTGCGGATCGCGCTCGATACGGAACAGGAACTCGGGCGACATCAACGCCGCGCGGATCGCCAGTCCGGTGGCCTGGTCGTAGGATTCGCCGGCGTGGGCGAACGACAGCGCCGCGAACTTCATGAGTCCGTCGATTTCTTCCGACGTCACCGGCCGCCGAAAGGCCCGCGGCGCGAAGACCTCCATGTTGAGGCGGATCTTCTGTTGGCGGTCGGCGAAGTCGACCCGCAAGCCGGCGCTGGGTTCGTTGAGCTTGTTCTTAGCCGGCAGTGTGGCGTCTTTTGCTTGGGCGGTCTTCTTCGGATCGAGCCCCAACGCCTCGACGGTGGCCTTTTCGACCGCAGCCAAGTAGCTCTCGATTAACAACGGCGAAATGGTGAGCGTGCCGGCGTTGTTGTCGAAGCCGTCGCCGCGCTCGTCGGGAGGGAAATCTGCGGCGGCGTCATAGTCGTCGGGAAGATAGAGGAGATCACGGACCGAGTTGGCGTATTGCCGGTTGTTGAGGCGAGGCGCCATGAAGGGGCCGGGGTCGGGTTCTCCGTTGGCCGTCAGCAGGTTGCGGTTAATCCAAGCCGCCAAGACTGCTCGCTCGTCGTTGGTCGGTTGGGCTAGAGCGAAGGAGGGCGGCATCCGTTTTGTAGACACCGCGGTAGCGACTCTGTCCCAGAAGCCGTCGTCGGTCGAAGCGACTTGGCGGGCCGCAGCCTCTGTTGGGTAATCGAGCCGGACGTCGGAGCTGGCCGCGGCTTCACTGTGACAGCTGATGCAGTATTGGGTCAGCAGCGGGGCGATATGCTGGTCGAATTCAGCCTGGGCAGGCGTTTGGGCCGACAGAGAGACGGTTCCGGCGGCGGCTAGTAGCGCTATCGCTGCCGCGGCCCGCGTCGGAATGGTGTTGATTTGCATGCCCGATCGAGCGCTTCGCGGTCGCCCCAGATATTCTAGCCCCACGCACGACTGCTCCAACGACTCTTTGTTGGAGCGTCGTTTTACACCTAGTTGAGCGCTGCTGACCCCTCGACCATGTGGTCGCTACTCGCTGACCGGCTGGTCCAGGATGACCGGTCGACTTCAATAAAGCTTAGCGAACGGGACTGCTAGGTCCAGTTTGGTGAAGGCGGGCGAAGGCGCTGTCATGCTCGGTCAAGGATTTTCAGAGCGCTACGAACTCAAGGATCGCATTGGTCACGGCGGCATTGGAGAGGCGTATCGAGCGTTCGGCGGCGTGGTGGCGGTCAATCTCGGGGCCGCGGCGCGATTGCGGTGTACTCGCCGCGCCTCGATGCCAGAGGCAACAGCGTCCGGGCGATTCGGGTTTGCGAAACTTGGTCCATCAGTTCGGGCTGCATTCGTTCGACAACTCGACGCTAAAGGACGATTTCTTCAGGCAACTCCAATCCAAGCGCTAGAATCTCCAGGGCCCGGCTTAGGGCAAGCGGGCAAGGGAGCCGATGTCATAGAATGCCCTCACTATGCGCACCGTTGCCCTGCTTGTTTTGGTCGCCTGCAGCCTGCAGGCTCAGAATTCGACCAAACCCGGTCCGTTCCATGTAGAACATCCCACGCTGCTCAACCTCGGATTTGAGTGGGCTATTGACGGGGATGCCAACCGGAATTCGGCCGTCGAGGTACGCTTCCGCAAGGCGGGGACAAGCGAGTGGCGCCCTGCGCTGCCGCTGTTACGCATCGGCGGGGAACGGGTTTACCGCGAACAATACAAGATGTCGTACACGGTGCCGGACGGCTTCGCGGGAAGCATCCTGAACCTGGAGCCGGGTACGAGCTACGAGTGTGAGTTCACGCTCAAAGATCCGGACGGGGTGAGCGGACAAGCGGTTGAGCGCGTGACGGTCGCGACGCGCAGCGAGCCGCAGGCCTACGAGGGCGGGCGGATCTTGCACGTCTATCCCCCTGACCACGAAGGCCCGAGGGAGGAGCCCAGCTTTGTTGGGCTCAAGGAAGCCTACTACGGTCCTGGACGGGGCGACTGGACTTCGGTGCGTACAGCGAAAGCCCAGCCGGGCGACACGATCTTGGTCCACGCGGGCCTCTACCGCCCTGAGCGCTACAACTATGTCGATCCGTTGAGTGCGCCGTTCACCGGTTCGTGGTCGCTGTCGCTGAAGGGTACGGCGGAGAAGCCGATCACGATCAAAGCTGCTGGTGACGGCGAAGTGATCTTCGACGGCGGGGGCAACTCCAGACTTTTTGAGGTGATGGCCTCGGAGCATCACATTTTCGAAGGATTGACATTTCGAAACACCGAGGTTGTTTTTTTCGCGGGCGAGAAGGACGTGATGGGCGCGAAATCGCTGACCATCCGCAACTGCCGTTTCGAGGACATCGGGGTCGGCGTTTGGACGGAGAGCGCCGACTCAAGCGACTTCTTGATTACCGACAACCTCTTTTTGGGGCGCGAAGACCAGATGCGGGTAATCGGCTGGAACCAAGCGGGCAGCCGCGCTGCGGGAATCTACCCCTCGCACCAACTGCGCAGCTTCTTCGCGGTCAAGGTTTATGGGCCGGGCCACGTGATCGCGCACAACGCCATCGCCTATTTCCATGACGCGCTCTGCATTGCGACGTACGGTCCGCCGGAAGAGGATCTGGAGCGCCAGGCCTCGTCGATCGACATCTACGGCAACGACATTCACTTAACGAACGACGACTTCATCGAATCGGACGGCGGCGTACATAACATACGTTTGTTCCAGAATCGGGGCGTCAACGCCGCCATGAACGGCTATAGCGCCCAGCCCATGTTCGGCGGGCCGGTGTATTTCTACCGCAATCTGCTCTATCACGTGGGCGGCGGCAGCGCCTTCAAGCTCAGCGCGATACCGGCGGGCATTCTGATTTACCAGAACACGCTGATCGGCGAACAGACTGCCGGGGGGCCTTATTCGAACGCCCACTGGCGCAATAACTTATTTTTAGGCAAGGACACGCCGGACCGCGGCATTATGACCTGGGGCAACGCGACGGCGAACTACAGCAGCGACTACAACGGCTACCGGCCGAACCGCGGCGTGGCTCGGCAGTACGTTTGGACGGCGCCGGCGCCTGGCGAGACGGCCTACGAGCCGAAGGCCGAAGACCGGCACAGTTTTGCGACGCTTGCTGAATTGCGGGAGAAGACCGGGCAGGAGCGCCACGGCATCGAGGTCGATTTCGACATTTTCGAGAACCTCACGCCGCCGGATCCAGCCAAACGCCACCACGTCTACCATGCGATGGATTTAAACTTCCGGCTGAAGGCCGGGTCCAAGGCGGTGGATGCTGGGGTGCTGCTGCCGACGATCAACGACGACTTTGCGGGGAAAGCGCCTGACCTCGGCGCTTTGGAGTTGAATCAGCCCGAACCGCATTACGGTCCGCGCTGGGTAACCTGGACGCCTTTCTACCGGTAGAAGAGAGCAAACGGGCAGGGCGTTTGGTCGCAAAGATCAACTCTGGCCAGGCGCCGTTGACAGTTTTCCACAAGGGGGCTGACAATGATCTTGGACCCTTGTGCCGTAAGAAAGGCCTTCTCAGACGTCATTGTCTAGAGAGGGCGACGCGGCGCTCAGGGTCGAGGACTGTTTTTGAACAGCTTCGGCACAGATCCCAGCGCTGCGCGGGAGACGGAAGATCTCTTCGCCGAGAACCGCGATAGCCTGGTACGTTATCTGCGACATCAATTGGGCGACTACGCGGTCGCCGAAGATATTGCTCAGGAGAGCTTTATCCGCTACTTCCAGGCGCGCAGCCAGGGAGAGGATGTTCTGCAGCCCCGTGCATGGTTATTCCGAGTGGCTCACAACTTGTTGATCGATTACGGTCGCAAGAAGAAGCCGGAGTTGTTGGACGCCGACGGTTGGCTGCGTGTGGAGCGGCAGATCGGCGGCGGATCGGTTGGCAGCATGGAAGCGCGGGCGGAAGTGCTGGCGCTGCCTTGGCATAAGCTGACGAACCTGGAGTTCCAGTGTTTGCAGCTGCGCTC
Organism: uncultured Acidobacteriota bacterium; assembly: GCA_963805925.1. Classification (GTDB taxonomy): domain Bacteria; phylum Acidobacteriota; class Terriglobia; order Bryobacterales; family UBA6623; genus CAMPKL01. Next base: position 975,470 of record CAWDWB010000003.1, on the reverse strand, counting down.
AGAAGGCTTGAAGTTTCGGGAGGTCGGCGAGGTCTTGGACCTGACGATCTCGACCGTGGCGAGTTATGTAGCCCGGGCGTTGAAGAAATTGCAGGAATCGGAAACGAAAGATATTGCGGCATCTGAGCACAGAAGATCTTCTCCTTCTCGCTGACGGGGAGCTGACGGGGAGTCAGGTGGAGCACTTTGACGCTTGCGTCGAGTGCCAAGAGCAGTTGGGCGCGCTGCAGGGCGAGTTGACGGCAGTGTCGTCGGCGTTGTCCGCAACGCTGGAGACCGAAGACAACTCCACACAATCGTGGGCCCGTCTAGAGCGGGCCATGACCCAAGCTGCGGCTACCCGTGATTTGCACCTGAGCCCGGAAGAGTTGCTGCTGCTGCTGGACGGCGAACTGTCGCCGCTGCGCGCCGGTCACGCCGGTCGCTGCACGGGTTGCGGATCTGCCCACAGCGACGTTCGCAAGTTGCTTTGGGACGTGGAGAGTGAGTTACGCGCACTTGTGCCGAGCGAACCGCTGGAGCGCCGCCTGGCGGCGGAGCAGGCGCTGAAACAGCACTTGTACCCGACCGCGCCGAAGGTGATGGAATTCCCGGCGCGGCGCATGGCGCGTTACGCCGCTGCCGCCGCGTTGCTGATTTCGGCGTTCGCCGGATACCAGATCTGGAACCAAACGCCGCAGGTGGAAGAGCCGGTGATCGTGGCCCAGGCGGTCCTGCCGCAGGCTGCCGCGTCCCGTGTAGAGGTTCGCCCGGAGATCGAACCGCAAACGTTGATTGCCCCGAGTTCGGCGCCGACAGTCGCGTCTGCGCCGGTAGAACGATTTGAGGCGCTTGCCGCGGTTCCGGCGGCGGAGCCGTTGGGGCAGGCGATCGATGCGGATGCGCCTGTGATCGAGCTGGCGCGCTTCGAGATGCCGGCGATGGGCTTGGAGTTTGGGCGCCTGCCAGCGGTATCAGCACCCGTGCAGGCTGAGCCCGTGCGGCAAGTTGTTGTCCCGGAGGTCGTCCCGGGTGTTCTGGGCGGCTTGGTGCGCACAGCTCTGGTCGAGCATTACCGTGACGCGGCCCGGCGGTCGTTCCAGACCGCGTCTGCGCCGGCCCTGGATGCTGAGATTGCGCGTTACGTGAGTGATGTTTTCCGCAGCCAGAGCGACCTGATTGGCCACGTTTACGAGTTGGATCAATTGCTGAGCGCCGCGCCGGACTCAGAGTTGCCGGCGAAACAGGTGAAGCTGCATTTGAAAGGCGCTCTGAGCAGCGAAGCCGTGATCTACGACCATCTGTCGGAGGCTCTGCCGCGCCGTTACTGGCGCTACCAGGGCGAAGAAGGGGCTGACGGTTCAACGAACGATCTTCGGGCCGAGAGCAAAGCGCTGTTGCACGATGTCCTCGGGCTGGAGCGGACGTTGACCACGGTGCTCACCGGCTCGCGCCAAACCGTGGGCATGGAAGAAGCCAATTCGTCGTCCGGCGAGTTGCTGCGGCGCATTCACCAGCGGCTGAGCCGCATCAAGGACCTGACGCGCTCGGCACTGTAGCGAACGGCATGCGCCTTCGCGCCAGCATCCTCCTCATCTCCTGGATTGCCTTACAAGCAACTATCGCTTGGGCGGCGGGGTCCGCCAGCGTGGCCGGAACTGTGCTCGGCGAAGGCCGCTCGCCGTTGCGCGACGTTGAGGTCGGCCTGATTAGTCTTTCCACGGGGAAGACCATCCGAACCCAGACGGATATCGCCGGAAAGTTCGGCTTCGCGGAGTTGGCGAGCGAAGAATATTCGCTTTACTTCGAGGCGCCGGAGTACGCGGTGCAACGGATCGGTCCGTTTGAGTTGTTTCCGGACAGCCCGAGAGAATGGGTCGTTGAGTTGGAGCGGCTCCAACCGCCCCTTACCAGGCCGCTTGCGGGGCTGGACACGATCTCCGTCGAGTACGGCATGGTGCGCGAGCAGATCCAGAGCCTGCCTGTTTTGCTGGGCAGCGAGGGTCGCACGTCAGTCGACAAGCTGTTGACCCTGGTTCCCGGCATGAATCCGGTGGACTCGTTGGAGTTGGACCCGCTAACGGGGCGAGCGTCAGCGGTGTCGGCTAACGGCTCGCGCAGTTCGGCGATCAACTATCAATTCGACGGCGCGCCCAACAATGCGCAGAACCGGCTGACGGGGGCGCAGGCGGCGACGTTTGCGCCCGTGCCGGATGCGATCGAGACGTTTCGGGTTATCACGCACACCTACTCGGCGGCGGAAGGCCGCAATGCGGGCGCGGTCGTGTTGGCCAGTTCGCGGACGCCTATGGGAGACCGTTTGCATGGCGGGCTGCGCGGGTTTTATCGGCCTTACGGCAAGGCGGTGGAGACCTACGACGGGGCCAACGATGCACTGAAGGGCTGGGACGGCGGCGGGCAGATTGGTGGGCCGCTCTGGGCCAAGCACAACCTGAATTTCTTCTTCGACGCGGAAACTTGGAAGACGGAACAGCGGCACTTCGGGATTTATAACGTGTTGTCGGCGGCGGAGAGGTCAGGAGACTTGTCGGCCCTGCCCACGGTTCCGCTCGATCCCGCCACGGGTATGGCTTTCCCCAACGGGATGATTCCGCAGAATCGGCTGAGCCCGTTGATGCAGAAGTACCTAAACGCTTTTCTGCCGCAGGCAAATGCTGGCCCGACCGTATTTCAGGGGCGTGAGGATTTACCGTCTGACGGGCAGACGCTGCTGGCGAGGATCGACAAGGGTTGGAAGAAGTTTTCTCTGAGCGCCAGTCATTTGACTTACCGCGCCGACGGGGCTTCGCCTTTGCAGGGCGCCATCGCAGGCGCCAGTTCGGAGCGCCGACAGTTGGCCAATGATACACGCGTTGTGCTGCAGCATACGCCTTCGGCGGAACTGGTGCAGAGGACGCAGCTTTCGGGCCAACGGTTATCGATTGCCCTGTGGCAAGGCACGCCGGACTACCGCAACGTGCCGGCGAACGAATTTGGGTTTGATTTCGCGCAGTTCGGCGTCGCCCCGGGAACGATTCCTGACGTGACGCTGTACGACGATGCGGGCCGAGTGCGCATGTTGCTGGCTCCGTTCTTACGCTCGGAGCAGTCGGTTCAGACGACTTGGCAGGTGCGCCACGATTTGGAGTGGAGACGGGGCGGCTATACGGCGCGGCTCGGCGCCTCGTATCAAGAGGGCGGTTGGCCGTTCCAGAACAGGGAGAATCCGGCGGGCAGTATGAGTTTTCCGGCGCCGCCAGCGCCGCCTCAGACACGCACCAACGGTTTGCGAGATCTGCTGTTAGGCAGGATCGGGCAGTACCACGCGACGACGCCGCGCGACCTCAATCTGCAGTGGCGCGAGTTTGCGGCCTACGGCGAGGCGGAATTGCATCCGCTACGTAGTCTGCGCGTGACGATCGGATTGCGGCTTGAGTCGCAGCCGCCGGCAGTCGATACGCAGGATCGTATTGCAGCATTCCGCAGCGGACTACGCAGCGAACGGTTTCCCGACACGCCTGCCGGGTTGATCTTTCCCGGGGACCAAGACGGCGACTTGGGCATTTTGCCCCGTTCCACTGTGGAGTCGAACGGCAAACAGTTTGTGCCGCGCGTCGGCATTGCCTGGTCGCCGACGTCGGATCGTCTGTTGAGCCGCGCGTTGTTCGGCCCTTCGGGACGGTCGGCTGTGCGTGCGTCCTACGGCCAATTTTATGATTTCGGGGCATTCGCTGGATCGAGCGCGGCGGCGTTGTTCCAGGCGACGTATCCGCCGTTCAGCGTCGACAACCGTTTCGAATATGCCCGGTTGGGAACGATCGGGAGTTTTCAAAGTCCGCTGGCGGGCATCCCAAATAACGACCCCGACCTGGTCTCTTTGCAGGCGGCCTACCCGATTCTCGTATTCGATAGGCGGTTCCAGAACGCGTTGGCGCACCACTGGAATTTTGGACTGCAACGGCCGCTGCCGGGCGGCGTCAACTTGAGCGTGGTCTATGTGGGGACTCGCTCGGTACGCCTTCAGCGTCAGAGAGAACTAAACGGATTTTTCCGGAATTTTGCATCCCCGTTTTCGAACATACGCAACATGCGGCAGTTCACATCGCTGCGAAACGTGAGGCAGTTTGAGTCGAGCGGCAGCGGTAGATACAACGCGCTGCAGATAAGGGCGAATCGCTACTTGCGCCGGGGCCTAGCATTCGACGTGGGATACACCTGGTCGCGCTCGGACGACAACGGCTCCAGCGTATTGGGTGAGGGCTTGTCGACGGAGAACTGGGCGGTTTCGGCTTACGACCGGCGACACAGCTTCGCGGCATCGTGGGTCTGGGCGCCTCGTTTGCCGCGAAGTTGGTCCAGCCGGTTGTCGGTATTCGACAACTGGACCGTGAGCGGCGTATGGCGATTGCGCTCGGGGCTTCCCTTGGATATTCGCCAGCGGGAAGACCCGACGTTCACGTTTGTCCGTGTCGGTCGGCCCGACGTCACGGCGCCCTTCCAGGCGCTGGATCCTGCCGAGGTCCGGACGTTCACCTTGCCCGACGGCCGAACCCTGACGGGGCGCTTCGCTTTCGATCCGACGATTTTCACGGCCGTTGTGCCGACCACGTTTGATGAGACGAGGCCCGGCAACGTGGGGCGTAACGCTTTTCGGATGCGCGGCTATCAGCAGTGCGATGTGCGGTTGTCTCGGGCCGTGAACGTCTCCGAGGGCGTCGCCGTGGAGTTTGGTCTCGACATGATCAACGTATTCGGTAATCGCAATTGGGACGCGCCGTTCTCCACCGTCGAAGACGCCGCCTTTGGGATCGTGCGAGGCGAGGGAATCGGCAGGAACTACCAAGCAGTGATTCGCCTGGAGTTTTAGGCTCACGACGCTGCCGCGCTAGCGAATCGTATCGAGGCCTTCGCGCAGCTTGTCGGGGTCGAATTCGAGGCCGGAGCGGGAGTAATCCAACAGGCCTTGTTTACGCAAGCAACTCATGTGTTGCGTGACGATTTCGCGCGAAGTACCCACGTGACGAGCGAGCAACTCGTGAGTCAGCGGCATCAAGCGAATGGTCGAGGGGCCGGAACGCTCGCCGAAGCGTTCGCCGAGTCGGAGCAGGGCTTTGACCAGCCGGCGAGGAATGTGATCGTTGGCGAAACTCTCGATTCGGGTGTCGGCTTCCACCAGTTTGTGAGCGACCATGCGCATTAAGGCTGGGCCCAACTCGGGAGTGCGGGCGATCAATTCTCGCAAGTCGGAGACGTGCCACTCCATGACCTGGCTCTTCTCCAACGCGATCGCCTGCTCGCCGCGCTCACTGGCGTGCAAGAGGCAAGAGATGCCGAAGAAAGACTCGCTCGCCTCCACATCGATCACCGTTTCTCTGCCGGTTTCAGACGAGATGCGGCTAATTTTCACCGCACCGTCAATCACCAGATAGAGGCTCTCAGCCGGATCCTCGCGCGAGTAGATAGTCTGATCCCGCTCGAATTGTTGAGGTTTTCGCCGCGGCAGCAATGCCAGGGGATCTTCCCAAACATCGAAGGTCGGCATTGTGTTGGCAGCAGCAAGAGCCATAACAGGGACTCCGTTCGCCGACCTGGGTCGAGCCTAAGCCGGCAACTCTGAGGAACCCTGCCAGCGGACTTCCGAAGCCGCTTTGCGCGGACCCCTCACGTTTTAAAGACTACAGTTTGGGTACGGAGGTTTCCCTTCGAAGGCAGGAAAAGAGAAAAAAGTCGGACCGGATCTTTTAAGCTCTAAGAATCAATGACTTAGGAATTCTTCAGCTTGACGGACAAAGTCTGCAGGAGGCGATCTTTGACTTGATCGGGCATCGGATGGCAGTCGTAGCGCTGGAATATCTCGACGGTTCGCTTCGTCTCATCGAAAACAACCCAACAGTTGGGACACTTGGCCAGGTGCGCCTCGAAAGCTACGCGAATCTCTTCTGCCACGTCGCCGTCGATGTAGTCCGACAGGTCATCTAGAAAAGATTGACAAGTGATCTTTTTCTTAGCCATGGGAGTGCAACCGCCCTTTGAGTTTGTCCCTGAGCTGGAGTCTTGCACGGAGCAACCGCGACTTGACTGCAGAGATGGAAAGCTTAAGCAGGTCCGCGGTCTCTTGGGTGGACAGGCCTTCGACATCGCGCAGGACGAATACGGTCCGGTAACCCTCGTCCAGCGAATCAATGGCGTCTTCAAGCATCTTACGGGTCTCGTCCCGGCTGTAACCCTGCTCGGGGTTGTCGTCCGGCGATACCGCTTCTCTTTGGATGGAGCCGTCCTCGGTTTCCAGCTCCGCGTCCAGCGAGACCGTCTTGCTGTTGCGCCGCTTGCGCAAACGCATGAGGGCTTCGTTGACGGCGATACGGACGAGCCAGGTGTAGAACTGAGCGTCGGCGTTGAACTGGTCGAGCCGCGTGTAAGCCTTGTAGAACGCGTCTTGCAAGACGTCTTCGGCTTCGGCGTCGTTGCGCGTGATGTGCCGAGCTAGACGAAAAACCTTCGCCGCGTGACGGTTGACGAGTTCGTCGAAGGAGGCGCGATCGCCCGCCCGTGTGCGGGAGACCAACTCTAGGTCATCCACTTCGGAATCGATTGTCGAACGTAGGCTCACTGCGAACTCTTTACCATTGTGGGGCCCCGGAGGCTCCGCTACAAGTCGCGGATTTGGCGATGCGGGATACAATCGAATGCTCACAGCCCCGGCTGTACGAATCCCTGTCGAGGAGTCTAGCGATTTGATGAGCTTTCGATACAAAACGATTCTGACTTTTGTCGCCGCGACTGTTTCCCTGGTCGGATGCGCCGGCAGCGCCCCCGCTCCCGAACCGGCGGCGGAATCGGCGTCGGCCACTGCTGCCGTTGTGGAGAGCAAGGTCGTGCACTGCTTTGCTTTCACGGCCATTGCCGAGGCGACGGAAGCAGACTGGCAAGCTTTCTATACGGCGACGGACGAGTTGCCCTCGAAGATCCCTGGGCTGAACAAGGTCACCCACGGCAAGCTGTTGACCCCGAATGTCGGTGACGCGCAGCGCGACTACGGCGTATGCATGGAGATGACCGACGAGGCGGCGCGCAAAGCCTACGGAGAGCATCCGGCTCATGACGAATGGGTCGAAGTCTACAGCAAGGTTCGCGTTCCGGGCACCACGACTTTCGACTACTTGATCCAGTAGGCGCTCGATGGGCGATCCGGTCGTAGTCGCTTCGATTAACTTTCGCTTCGAATGTCAATCGGGCTGCGTCAACTGTTGCGCTCGGCCGGGCGACGTTTTCTTGACGGAAGAAGACAGAAGCCGGATCGCCGCTCATCTAGGCCTGACCGAGCCCGAGTTCACCGAGCGCTACTGCGCCCCCGAGGACGACGAGGGGTTGCGGCTGAGCAACCCGGGCGAGACGACCTGCCATTTCTTGGAGACGAACGGCTGCCGTATTCACGACGTAAAGCCGTTGCAGTGCCGAGCCTTCCCTTTTTGGCCGGAGACAGTCTCGACGCGCAAGGCTTGGAAGGGACTGCGCGGTTATTGTCCGGGCGTGGGCGTCGGTCAAATTCTACCCATCCATATGGTTCGGGCCGCCGCGCAGAGTTGCGCTGACGCTTTTCCCGAGCAGGACTAGACGCCCTTCGTCTCAGCTCCCCAGATGGTCTTGTGCAGTTGATGGCCGAAGCGGACGCTGTCGAGGCGATCGTCAATCATCCACTGTGCCATCTGTTGCAGATCGACAGCTTGGTGTACGGGCGAAAAGATCGTGGCGGCAAAACGGCTATCCAGTTTGTGGAGGCGGGTGAAGTCTCGCGCGAACTCGTAATCGCGACGTGAGCCGACCACGAACTTGAGTTGATCATGCGGGCTCATCAGGGCGAGATTCTCAAGGCGGAACGTGTCGGCCTCGCCCGAGTCCGGGCATTTGACGTCGACGATTTTGCGCACCTCGGCAGGAACCTTGTCGAGCGGACGCTCGCCGCTGGTCTCCAGCATCACCTGAAAGCCGTCGGCGAGCAGGGCGTCGATTAGCGGATAGACCTCGGCCTGGAGCAACGGCTCGCCGCCGGTGACTTCGACGAGCGACCCGCCGAATTCTTTCACCCGATCAAGGACTTCGGTTACCGTCATCCGCGTGCCGCCGTGGAAGGCGTAGGCGGTGTCGCACCAGGTGCAACGGAGGTTGCAGCCGGTCAGCCGCACGAAGACGCAGGGCAGGCCGGCGTAGGTCGACTCGCCCTGGATCGACTTGAAGATCTCGGTGACGTGCAAGCTTCTATTGTAGATTTGCTCAGAAAGAGAAACCGAGGGTCGAGACCATGCCGTAGTCGTTTCGTTCCAGCTCTTCTCGAGGCGGTTTGTTGTCGTAGCGGTCAAACAGACTGACGTTCCAAGTGAAGCCGGCCACCAGGGGGATGGCGGCGCCGGAGTCGTACTCGATGCGGTAGCGGCCAGTTTGGACGAGGTTGGGGTGGGCCGTGAGGCGGGTTCTTAACTCGATGCCCCACCAGCGGGAAGAGCGCCACTCGAAGCCAAGCAAGCCTTCGCCGGTGCTTTTGCGGGGCAGCGGGGCGCCTTCCTCGGCGCGGTATTGTTCGTTCGTCAAGGTGAAGCCGCCCAGTAGATCGAAAGTCCGGTCGCGCTCCTGGATGAGCTTCCAGCCGAATCCGCCGCCGAGGCGCGAACGGAGATCGAGTTGTTGCTGATCATTGCGTTCGAACGCCGCGATTGCGAAAGCGAAAGAGTTTGGGCTCAGGTAGCGATCAAAGCGGGTGTTGAGGGCGTGACGGCTTTGGCGTTGGGAGTCGTCGATGTTGGCGAAGATGGAATTGAGATCGCCGCGCAGGGTGTAGCCGTCGTGGCGATAATTGCCGCGGGCGGTGAGGGACGCCTGAGTTTGATCGGAATTGCCGCGGGTGAAGGTGTATCCGACTCCCACCGACCCGTTCAAAGTTTCCCAGAAGCCAGGGGGCTCGTCGTTTTCCATGCGGACGATGCTGGTGACTACGGTTGCGTCAGCCTCGTGGCTCGGCGCATTATCGGCGTCGCCGGCGCCGACGACAACATAGTCCCCTTGGCGCCGCATGGCGCCGCGCAGTCTCAGTCCGGCTTCCGTTTCGACTTGATAGGAGGCGTCGGAGTCGATCTCGACGACCTTGTTCCAATCGATGCGTATGGAGCCGGCGTAGGAGGTTTTGAGGAAGAGTTTGCCGCCTTCGAGTTTTTCAATCTCGCCGTTGAGGCGATCGCCGGTATCGACGACGACGGTATCGGCGTACGCGGCGGTCAGCGCCAGTAGAATCAGCAAGAAGCGCATGTCGGATGTCTCAAACAGCAGTCAGGTTCAGCGGACGACTTCCCACGCTAGATGGGCCAATTCCGGTTCGATGAGCTTTTCCCAGGCCAGCCGTACCGCTGCGGGCGATCCAGGCGTCGAGACGATGACCTTGCCGCGGTAGACGCCGGCTGTTGCGCGCGACATCATCGCGGCGGAGCCTACCTGCTCCCAACTCAGCATGCGGAAGATCTCCCCAAAGCCGGGCAAGGTCTTCTCTAGCTTGGCGGCCAGGACGTCAAAAGTGCGGTCTCGGCTGGAAATGCCCGTTCCACCATTGAAGAGTACGACCTGGACATCGCCCAAAGAGGCTAGCCGCTCCAGGATCGCCTCGACTTCGAGCGGTTCGTCCGGGACGATGGAGGTCGAATGCAACTGATTCCCGGAGGCTTCGATCCGCTCGGCCAGGTAGCGTCCGTTGACGTCGGTTTCGGGCGTGCGCGTGTCACTGACGGTGACCACCGCCACGCGTACAGGGCCTCTGTCGGAAGCACTCTTCTTGTGCTGCTTTGCGCTGGGAGAAGACACCGAATAGATAAGGTTTCATTGTACCGGCCCTAGAAGAGGATGGCGTGCGCTTCGCCTATCAGCGGTCCTTTGCCGCGGTAGGGGATGTAGGCGATGTTTACGTTCCAACTCCGGGCGCCGAGGGCCGCTTGAATGAACGGCGATTGCGGATGGCTAGACTCCAGGGTCAGTAATTCCGGTTCGGCGGCCGAATTGCCTTTCATGCCGCGGAGCAACTCAAGTTGCCAGGTCTGCCATTCGTACTCCTCAAGTTCTCTGGCCGCTAGCCCCGGCAGCAGCTCCGGCGATGGCTGCGGCGCCGGTTCCTGAATCGTCAATTGCGTCAGGTAGGAGCGCAATTGCACTTCCATGGCGGCGGAGCCCTCCAGTGCGAAGTGGTCGTAGATTTGCCGGGGCTCCAGCCGGCGGCGGATGGCTCCGGGTTGCGAGGCGAGCCAGGACTGGGCGTAGAACAGTTCGTGATCGCGGGCGGCGGATCCGTCCTGGGCGTCCAGCAAGTCGCGCATTCCCAGCCAGGGTTTGGAACGCAGGGCGGCGATTGAATTGGTCGCCGTGATGGGGTTGCCTCAGTTCCCCGCGGAGCGAGAGGTAGTCAGCCAGGCCCTCCCGGAACCAGGGCGGCAGCGCCCCGAAGTCGGACGTCAGGTGCACGTATTCGTGGGCCAAGGCAAGCCATGGACTACCCGCAGCATTCCAGTCAATCGCAATGAAGTTGCCGTCCTCGGCGGTCGCCGCATCCGCTTCGCCGACAATGCGGAAGCGCTCGCTGCGCATTTCCACGGCAGCCGCAGCCGGTTGGGCGGCCATCAGCATCGCGACAATCCAAGCGACTCGCACCTGAAGTTGTTCAGTCTGCGCGGCAAACCGCCGATTGTCCAGCCAACGGCGCCGCCAGGATGTCTTCAAATCAAACAGTTGAGAAAAGGCTTGTTTTAATCGAAAACCGCCTGGCATACTGACAAGACACCAGCACAATGCCAAGACACGGAAAGAGAACCCTCCTTCTTCTAGCCGCTTGCCTGAGCCTCACGTTGGCAGCCTCAGCTGCCAGCTTGCGAGCCACGCGCAGTTCGCAGTTGGTGCAGAATCAGCGAGCCGACGAGGACAGACTCTCGCGCATGGAGGACGACTCCATGACCGAACGCTTCGTCCGGCTGAAGCTATTGGAGCCGGTTCCCACCAAGACATCCGCCTACTATCTGCACGCGGTGCGGGAAGACAACCGCTACCTGCGGCCCTGGACGAAGCTTTTTCTAGCCAGGCTGAGCCGTCAGTTCCGAGCCCGCTTCGGTAAGCCGCTGCGCGTCACGAGCTTGTTGCGGACGGCCGAATACCAGCGTAGTTTGCAACGGCGCAATGGCAATGCCGCCGCTGTGGACGGCCCCAAACGATCGGCTCATCTGACCGGCGCCAGCCTGGATATATCGAAAAAGGGTATGACCGGCGCAGAGCGCCAGTGGTTGAGGAATGTGCTCAGCTCGCTGCACAACAGCGGGCATATCTACGCCATCGAAGAGTTTCGGCAGCCGGTCTTCCACATCCTGGTCCACCGCCAGTACGAAAACTACGTGGATCGCAAGACGGGTTCCGCAGACGAGACAAGCGACTAGACGGTCCGCCGTCGCGTAGTATGATGAGTCTGCGTCCATCCGCTCGCGGAAGGGAACGCAAGGAGCGCGGCCGATCTCTATGACTTCCCCAGTGAAAGTAGGCGTCGTTTTCAGTTCGATGCTGTTGACCATCTTGCTTGTGATCGGGGCCGTGCTCGGCCGCAGCGAAGAACCGAACCGCGACAGCGCCTACAGGCCACTGTCGGTCTATACCGAGGTCCTGGCGCACATCAAGAGCGATTACGTCGAAGAGCCGGACATCCAGAAGGTCACTCACGGCGCGCTGCAAGGCCTAGTGGAGTACTTGGACCCGATCTCTAGCTACCTGACCGAAGAGCAGGTGGAACAGTACGACTCGGCGCAGAAGAACCCCGATCATGGGACTGGGTTGGCGACCGGACTGATCGTGCAAAAGCGCGGCAGCGTCGCGGCCATCTTGTCGGTCATTCCTGGCTCGCCTGGATTTCGCGCCGGACTGCGCTCCGGCGACTTGATCGAGGCGATCGACGACGTTAGCACGCGCATGTTGCCGCCTGCCATGTTGGAATCCGATCTCAGCGGCAAGCCTGGTTCGACGACGCGCCTGCTGGTGCGCACGGCCAAGGCCTACGACGAGCCGCAAGAATTTAACCTGACCCGTGAAGAAGTCAAGCTGCCGAACGTGACCTCGCGCATGCTCGAAGGCGGAGTCGGCTACGTGGACATGAGCATCGTCGATGCGGAGCGCATCAAGCAGACGGCGGAGGCCGTTCGCGGGTTGCTGCGTCAAGGCGCGACGAAGATCGTGTTGGACTTGCGCGAGAATTCGTTCGGCGATCATGCTGCCGGATTTGACCTTGCAGACCTGTTCCTGCGTAGCGGAGAGCTTGGCTCGGCTAAGGGCCAACGCTACCCCGAGAAGAAGTTCGAAGCTAAAGCGGACGGCGTTGAAGGCGACTTCGGTCTGGCAGTCATCGTCGACAGCCGCACGGCCGGCGCGGCTGAGATTGCCGCCGCGATTCTGCACGATCGCGAGCGCGCCAAGATTGTCGGCGAACAGACTTACGGCATCGGCGCCCTACAACAAACGATCGATTTGGACGACGGTGCGGAGTTAATCCTGTCGGTGGCCAAGTACTATCGACCCAACGGCGAGACCGTCCATGGCAAGGGTCTAGAGCCCGAGAACGCGGTGGCCCCGGCTGACCTGCGCAAGTGGCGTGACCCGGACCACAGGGACGATGCTGACCGAGAAGATCCGTTCCTCACGAAGGCGCTCAGCGTCCTCGCTGCCGCCTAGTGTCGGTGGTTGGCCGCGCGAGCTGTCGCGCTTTCGCTACGGCGGCTTCTAGTTCATCCGCGACGCCGTGTGCGACGTCCGCCGCCGCGCCACGAAATTTCGCCCCATTGCTCTCTTTGGCGGCAGCCCAGACCACCTCGCCATTGTTGAGGACAATGCGCACGGCGGCTAGCGCCTCGTGCTTGCGCTCGCGGCGGTTCGTGTCTTCGTTATCGCCCACTCCAAAGGACGCGGACCCATAGTTCGATTCTCCGCTCTCCCGTTGACTGGAGGATGCCGCCCCGCGGACGTTGATGCCGGAGCTATAGCGCTGGTAGTCGGTGTAGATCAGATCCTCTGCGGACCCGCGCACATAAGCGTCGGCGCTCGCCGGATCTTCCACGAGGACGAAAAGCCCTCGGGAGTGGATCGCCGCGGCGAGCAGGTCGCGGATGGCGGGGGCCCCTTCGCCGACGAGTTCTTCCACGTAAAGACGGTGTACGCCTGCCAGCTTCTTGAGCTGTTGGTCCGCCAACGACAGTGGCTCCTCCGCCGACAGGAGGGCTCCAGCCGCCGCCAAGATCAAGATGAGTCCCCAGAACGGTTTCATAGGCCGCCTGCCTTGCGGGCTTCTTCGTCTTCGTACTCGATGCGCAGCCCGGTTCGCGCTTCCAGTGCGGCGAGAGTGGTGCGAACGATCTTCTTACCCAGCTCAAAAACCGCCGCTTGGGAATCGCCGTGTGAATCGACGAAATGAATCGTCAGGAAATGTTTGCGCTTTTTCGAGAGCAGAAACAGCGGCGAGACGGCGATGGCCAGGCCCAGCCTGCGTCCGGCGTTTTGACCGTACTCGATGCCGCGAATGGAGGAGTAGGCGACTTCGAGATTGGCGGAGTCGGAGTCGAAGACGAGCTGATCCGCGGACTCGAGAGACAACTCCCCGTGCTGAGAGGTCTCCAGTTCGGTGATCGTGCCGCCTCGATAGGTCGCCTTCCGAGCAGGGGCGCCAGCCTGCAAAGGAGACGAAACGGCGTTCGTCCAAATGGAGAAGGCGAGGAGGCGAATCATGGCCCGGCGGGTCACTATTCGCGTATCTCGCGAGTTTAGGATCCCTCATAGGGATGCGGAAATCAAGCTTGGCTTTGCTGAGTTACAATCATAGAGCCCCGTTCGCGTCTGTTTTTCCAAAATCAGAGCTAAATCTATGACTCGCTTCATGATTCGCGTCTCCATGCTCGCGCTCATCGCGTTGTGCGTGGGGGCTTCCTTATCCGCAGCGCCGAAGCTGCGCCTACGCATGCCCGGCACTCTCCCTTCGGAGAACCCTTTTGACCGGCCGGTTTGGGTCACTTCGGGTACGAACGGCCCTACCGACCTAGCCTTCCACGCCTACAACGGCGGCGATGGCGCGCTCGACGTGCAAGCCAGCGGTTCCACTTCCTGGCTGAGCCCGCAAGTCGACGCGGCTACGCCGTGTCCCTTTGACGGATCCAAGAGCTGTCGCCGGATCCGGGTCCTACTGCAAGCCGGTGCGCTCGCGGACGGCACTTACGAAGGCGTCGTGACGGTGACGGCGACGGCGGCAATCGACGCGCCGCAGACCGTAGCCGTGAAGATTTACGTCGGCGGCAACGCACCGTCGGCGATTCACCTGTACGTTCCGCCTACGGCGGGGGCCAGTGATGCCATCATTTTCAACACGCCGGGTAAGGCCGGTATGTCGCCGACGAACGTCGTCGCTGCAGGCAGCTTCCTGAGCGTTTCGGACAACCACGGCGGCTCCTTCAGGAACGTCTACGACCATCGGATCGCCGGTACGTATCAGGGCGGCGGAGCCGGCGATAGGTCAGGCACGGTCACCGTCAGCGGTTCCGCGTTCGCCGCCGATAACGGTGCGATACCCGTCACGCTCCACGTGACGGGTAGTCCGATTGGCGTTGTGAGCTCGTCGGTCTCCATCAATGCGGCGGAAGGAGTGCAGCCCCCGGATGCGGTCGTTGCCGTCTCCAATCGCGGGTTGGGTAGTTTGGCTGTTTCCGACGTGACGGCCGAAGCGGACGATGCCGGTACGTGGCTCTCCACAACCGATCTGGGCAATAGCGCCTATGGCATCCACGCGGCGATCGACGGTCTGACCGCAGGCTTGTATCAAGGAACCGTCACGATTAATTCCAACGCCGCGAATTCGCCGCACGTCATACGAGTCGCCCTGCAGGTCGCGACGCGGTCGGGTCCGATCTCGGCCTACCGCGGTGCTGTGAACGGCGCCAACTTTGAAGCGTCGCGTCCGCTTTCGCCTGGGGTCATCGCCAGCGTTTTCGGCTCGCAGATGTCCGATGGCGTTGCCGGGGCTCCCAGTATTCCGCTGCCGAAGGAGATGGAGGGCACCAAGGTGATGATTGACGGCATCGAGGCGCCGCTGTTCTTCGTTTCGTCCGGCCAGGTGAACTTCCAGGTGCCGTATGAAGTTGGCGCGGGCGAGCGCACCCTGAGCGTCCTTCGCGACGGTCAACCGGGCAACGAGATCTCCATCCAAGTGGCGCCGTTGTCGGCCGGCATCTTCCGTTTGGGTATTGGCGAATACGGGGCGATCAGGAACGCGTCGAAGGGCAACTTCCCGTTCCCTGCCTCGTTCCAACAGCAATACAACATTCCCGCCAGCCCTGCTGTGCCGGGCGACGTGTTGGAGATCTATGCTACCGGACTCGGTCCACTGAGCCGCACGGTCGTCAGCGGCGCCGGCGCTCCGAATGCCGAGCCGCTGGCGCGTGCTCTAACGGACATCAAGGTGATCTTCAGCAACCCGAATCCCAACAACTTCGGGAGGACCCCGCAGTTCATTGGATTGAGTCCGAACTACGTCGGCCTCTTCCAGGTCAATGTGGCTGTTCCGATCAGCGCTTCGCCCAATGCTCGAACGCCGATCTATTTCGACGTCCCTGGCGTCGGCCTGGCGTCGGGCTGAGCAATCGCGTCGAGATCGCCATTCAGTAACGGCGAGAACTCGCTTCGATGGGCCGCGGACCTTCTACCCGCCCGCTAAAAGGTCCGCGGCCAAACGCCGCTATAATGCGTCTGACGTCCGTTCCTGTTCGGGCGCGTGTTCGCCCGGTCCTAAACCATGCCCAAATTTTTGCTCGGTGTACTCAGCGGGATTCTCCTCGTCTTCTTCTTGATCGGGGCCGTCATCTTGCTGCTCATGATGGCTGCGGGTTCCTCCGCTCCGAGGATCGCGAACGATTCCGTTTTGGAACTTCATTTGTCCGGAGACTTGCCGGAGCACGTCTCGGAAGACGTTTCGTTTGCGTCCTTGCAAGGGCGCACTCCGGTTACTTTGTTGACGGTACTGAAGGCCATCGAGAGAGCGGCGCAGGACGACCGGATCTCCGCCTTGGAGATTGAACTGGACGGTCTGCAAGTCGGTTGGGCCAAAGCACAGGAAGTGCGTTGGGCGATCGAGAACTTTCGCGAGAGCGGCAAGCCCGTTTATGCCTATCTCGTCAACGCCGGCACGATGGACTACTACGTCGCCAGCGCAGCGGATGATTTGCGCTCGCCGCCGGAAAGCGTGCTCGACGTGAAGGGCCTGCGCGCCGAAGTGGCCTTCTACAAGGACCTGTTCGATAAGTTGGGCGTCGATGTCGAGATGGAGCGCATCGGCAAGTACAAGAGTGCCGCTGAGCCCTACTCTCGATCCAGCATGTCGGACGAGTTTCGCCAAGTACTCGATGCGATGCTCGACGAGTACATGAAGCAGTTCCTCGAAGGAACGGCGCCGCGACGTAAGAAGACGACCGAAGAAATGCGCGCTCTTTTGGACGAGGGTCCATTTCTTCCTGACCAAGCGGTTGCTGCCGGGCTGATCGACGGTCTGACGTATCCTGACGAACAGGACGAATTGATGCGCAATGCGCTGGTCGTCAAAGAACTGAACAAAGTCACTTTGAGCGAATACGTGCAGTCCGGCGCGATCAAGTTGGAACAGTCCTCGACCAATCGCATCGCCGTTCTCTACGGCGTGGGATCGATCATGAGGAGCAGCGGCGGAGTGTTTGGCGACGCAGTGCTCTCGTCAGACGATTTCAACGAGACCGTGCGTCAACTGCGGGACGACGAGTCCATCGACGCCGTCGTGCTGCGCATTGATTCACCCGGCGGAGACGCCATCGCCTCGGACGACATGTGGCGCGAGTTGAATTTGCTGGCTGCCAAGAAGCCCGTCGTGGTCTCAATGTCCGATGTGGCTGCCTCCGGCGGATACTACATGGCAATGATCGACGGCGCGCCGATCTTGGCCTACCCCGGCACGGTCACCGGTTCGATCGGCGTCTTCTTCGGCAAAGTGAACCTGCGCGGGCTCTACGACAAGATCGGCCTCAAGAAAGAGATTTTGACGCGCGGCCGTTTTGCAGCCATCGACAGCGACTACCTTCCGTTGGACGAGGCCGAGCGCGGCAAATTGCGCGAAGGCATCGAGCACATCTATCACGGTTTCGTCAGCAAGGTCGCCGAAGCTCGCGGCAAGGAATATGACGCCATCGACGAAGTGGCCCAAGGCCATGTTTGGCTAGGCACGCAAGCTTTAGAGAATGGGCTAGTCGACGAGTTGGGCGGGTTCGAACGGGCGATCTCCATGGCCAAGGAACGGGCGGGGATAAAGGAAGACGAGGACGTCAGCCTGGTGACTTATCCCGCGACGAAGAATCTTCTCGAAATCATTTTTGAGGACAGCTCGTTCCCGCAGGCCAAACTTGCTTTCGACGGCTTCGATTTGCTGAAGTCCGCGGACGCCAATCTCCCTGCGTTGCTCCAGGGCGGGATGTTGGCCGTGACGCCTTACGCTTTCAGCATCCGCTAGGCGGGCGGCGAATAGCTGCCGAGGTCCATCACCGGATCCGGTCCCTGGCCTTCGGGCGTCTTGATAACTTGCACGACCTTTCTGTCGGCCACCGAAATCACGTAGATCTCGTCAGAATCCTGAACGCCGGCAAAGGCATAGTCGCCCTTACTCGAAAGCGTGCAGGAGAGGGGCGGTCCGCCTAGCTCAACGCGACCCGTCTCTTGGAGTGACGGGACGTCTGCGAAGGCGACGAACTTCGCGTCGCCGCCGATGGAGTAAACCAGCGTGCTTTCGTCGGGGGTGAGGTTGATGCGATTGACGCCTAGGTCCGTCTTGATCTCGCCGACGGCGGACTTGCTTGCCGTATCGATCACTTGGATCGTGCCTGAGTCCCTGCAAGTGACGTAGTAGCGGGTTCCGTCGTTGGTGAGCACGCCGCCCTGCGGCCCGCCGCAACCGGTGATGCTGATGATCTCGCCGCTAGCGAGATTGACCGCGGCGACGTTGTTGCTATTGGTGTTGCTGGCGTAGGCCCATTCCCCGGCTTTGTCGAACATCACCATGTGCGGCGCCTCGCCGCCGTTGTCATAGGCTTTCACAACGGAGCGGGTCTCCAAGTCGACCAAGACCAAAGAACTCGGATTCTCGGAGGTGACCAACAGGCGCTTGCCGGAAGGGTCGATCGATAGTCCGTGCGGACGGTGATAGTCGCCGAGCGAGATTTCGCCGACCTTCGAGCGCGTTTCCAGATCCACAATCGAAACGGTGTTTCCGCCGGGACCGTCGTAGTCCATCCACAGCACGCCGTTGTCGCTGACGTAGAGATGACGACCGTCGGCGTCGAGGGCCATCTCGTGCGGCGTCTCGCCGACGGATACGCCGGCGAGGCGAGTTCCGTCTGAGGCGTAGAAGCCGACCTGGTTGGCCTTCTTTTCGACGACGACGAGCGCGGCGGGCGTCTCCGCTTCCGGCCCTGGCGCCGCGGCTGTGCAGCCAAAACCGAACAGCGTTGCCGAAAGGCAAAAAGCTATGAGGGGAAGTTGGGTCATGGTTCGATCAGTACCAACGGATCGGGCCCGGAGCCAGCCTTCACCGGAATGGTGCGGGTGATGGACCGCGTGGGGATGGAAAGCGTGTAACAGACGTCTTCGTCTTGGGCGCAGGCTAGGGCCGTTTGACCGTCGTCGGCCATTTCGAGCGACGTTACAGGACCGGCGGCCGCCACGCGCCCGACTTCCTTCATGGTCGTGAGATCAGCAAAGCCGATACCTTCGGCGTCGAACAAGCCGTAGGCGATCATTTTGCCGTCCCCGCTCACGCCGCAGCGAACAGGCTGACCGGGAACGGGAAATTCTCCGCTGACGCTCCAGTCCGCCGTATCGATAGCGACGATCTTGTTGCCGTCGCGGTGCGCGACGTAGAGGGTCGAGTAGTCGGGAGAAAGGCAAGAGCCCTCGGGCCTTGCGCCCGTCTCCAACAGTTCGCGCTCACCGGTTTCGAGGTCGATGCGAGCGACGGTTCCCGAACGGGCGTTGGACACGTAGGCCTGCGTCGAATCTTTGCTGCAGTGGACGATATGCGGCGTCTCGCCGCCGGTATCGAACTTGCTGATAATGGTGCGTTGCTCAGGGTCGATGACTAGCAGCTGGTCAGGCAACTCGGTGGTCACCAATAGAGTGCCGTTGGCGCACAGGTCGATGCCGTGCGGACGCCGGTACTCGACCAGGTCGACTTCTCCGACCTTCTGCCTCGCAGCAACGTCGATGATGGAGACTTTGTTGCCGCCTTCGCCCTCGAACTCGATCTGCATCACGCCGTTGTCGGCGACATAGAGGCGCTCTTTGTCGGGCGACAAGATGATTTCGTGCGGGTGGTCGCTGACGGCCGCCTCGCCGACTAGATTGCCATCGAGGGTGTACCAACCGACTGACTTCGAGGCCTTCTGTGAGACCACAATCAAGGGTTGGGACGATGGCGCCTCAGGCGGCGCCTCGGAAGCGCACCCCGCCAAGCAAAGCGCCAGGAACAATATCGGAATATCTGACCGTCTCACGACGCACAAGATAGCATTCCGGCCGGCTGATCGCTACCAGCCGAGGATCCAGGCGAACATCAGCGGCGCGACGATGGAGGCGTCCGATTCGATCATGTAGGACGGCGTGCCGACGCTCAGCTTGTCCCAGGTGATCTTTTCGGTGGGAGGAGCGCCCGAGTAGGAGCCGAAGCTCGTCGTCGAATCACTGATCTGGCAGAAGTAGCCCCAGTGATTAATTTCCTTGAGTTGTAGGTCTTGGCGCATCAGCGGGACCGCGCAAATCGGAAAATCGCCTGCAATGCCGCCGGCGATTTGGAAGAAGCCGATGGAGGAATCCGCGCCCTCCTTGCGGTACCACTCAACTAAGGCGAGCATCGTTTCGATGCCGCTCCGCACGGTATGGGGATTCTTAACCGAGCCGCGGTAGCAGTGCGAAGCGAAGATGTTGCCGAGCGTGGAGTCTTCCCAGCCGGGAACGAATACCGGGATGTTGTGCTCCTTCGCCGCCAACAGCCAGCTGTCTTTCGGGTCGATTTGGAAGTTTTTGCGCACGTCGGGGCGCTCCAGGACTTTCCACATGAACTCGGCGGGCAGGTAGGATTCGCCCTTTTCGTCAGCTGATTTCCATTCTGCGAGCACGGCCCGTTCGATCCGTCGCATCGCCTCTTCTTCAGGGATGCAAGTATCGGTGACGCGATTCATGTGCCGGTCGAGTAGAGCCTGGTCAGCCTCGGGCGTCTGGGTTCGCCACTGGGGAACGCGTTCATAGTGGTCGTGTGCGACCAGATTGAATACGTCCTCCTCCAGGTTGGCGCCGGTGCAACTGATGGCGTGGACCTTGCCCTGGCGAATCATTTCGGCTAGCGAAACGCCGATCTCGGCGGTGCTCATCGCTCCGGCCAGAGTTAACAGCATTTTGCCGCCGCCTTCCAGGTGGCGTACGTAGCCTTCGGACGCTTCGCGCACCGTTATCGCGTTGAAATGGCGATAGTGCGTCTTGATGAACTCTGTGATCGGACCAGGCATAGGCTTCACCGTAGCGGCTGGTCGGCGGAGTTCGCAACAATGGCGGCATGCACAACTTGGCGGACGGACGAATCCTAGTGACCGGAGGGGCCGGTTTCATCGGCAGCGCCCTCATCTGGGAACTCAATCGCCGGGGGCGCCGCAACATCTTGGTTGCCGACCATCTGAGGACCACCGAGAAGTGGAAGAACTTGGTTGCGCTGCAGTTTGAAGACTATCTGGAGGCCTCCGCCCTAGAAAGCTGCATCGACGAGCGCGATCCCGTACTCAAGGACGTAAGGACGATTTTCCATCTGGGCGCCTGCTCAGCGACCACGGAAACCGACGCCGCCTACCTGATCCACAACAACTACGAGTACACCAAGAAGCTCGCTGAATGGTGTCTTGAGACGAAGGGGCGCTTTGTCTACGCCTCTTCCGCCGCGACGTATGGCGGGCTGGAGGAAGGGCTCAACGAATCGCGTCCTTTGAGCAGCCTACGGCCGCTCAACATGTATGGCTACTCGAAGCACCTGTTCGACTGCTACGCCGAGCGCAAGGGATTCCTGAACCTCATCACGGGCCTCAAATATTTCAACGTCTTCGGTCCCAATGAAGATCACAAAGAGGATATGCGCAGCGTGGTGCACAAGGCGTATCACCAGATCCTCGATACCGGTTCGGTGAAGCTGTTCAAGAGCTATCGTCCTGAGTTCGCGGACGGCTGCCAGCGCCGGGATTTTCTCTACGTGAAAGACGCTGTGCGGATGACGATCTTTCTGGCGGAGAATACCCACGCCGGCGGGCTTTACAACGTGGGCACAGGCACGTCTCGGACCTGGCTCGACCTGGCGACGGCGATCTTCGGCGCTCTCGGACGCCAACCGAAGATTGAGTTCGTCGACATGCCGGAGCGGCTTAAGGGTAAGTACCAATATTTCACCCAGGCCGAGATCGGCAAACTCCGTGCCCTCGGCTACAAAGAGGAAATAACCTCGCTTGAGGACGCGGTGAAGGATTACGTCCTTAACTATCTCGTCCCCGGCGGCAAGCTTGAGCCTTAGTGGCTGCCCCAGCCCATCTTGTTGCGCAGCACGTCAAAGAAACGATGTTTCTGGGTCTCGATGATCCGCACGCAATGATCCGCTTTTTTGGCAACGATGCGGTCATCGGGCCTTAGATTTAGTCCGACCTGGCCGTCGACGGTTAAGAACGTGCTGTCGTCTCCGCCGACGAAGACAATCTCGAACTCTGAAGACTCGTTGACGACCACGGGCCGATTCGAAAGCGTGTGCGGACAAATCGGTGTAAGGCAGAACCCTTCGACCGTGGGAGCGAGGACAGGTCCGCCTGCGGCGAGAGAATAGGCGGTGGAGCCGGTTGGGGTCGACAGGATTAAACCATCGGCTCGGTAGCCGCACATGAACTCGCCGTCGACGAAAACTTCCAGTTGCAGCAAGCGGGCGATCGCGGCCTTGTTGACGACGATGTCGTTCAGGGCGTTGTAGCGGGCCACCGTCTCCTCGTCTCGAATGACCAAACCCGATAGCACGGTGCGGCATTGGACGGTGTAATCGCCGGCGAGCACCACCTCAAGCGCGTCCCAGATTTGTTCCGGGCCTGTCGTCATCAGAAAGCCCATGCCGCCGAGATTAACGGCGAGCAGCGGAGTCTCTTTGACGCCGACCCCACGAGCCACAGAGAGCAGGGTCCCGTCTCCGCCCAGGACGACGATGAGGTCAAAGTCCTGGTCGAGCGCCATTCGATCGAAGCCGCCCTTACGGCCTAGATAGGTCTCGGTGACGAGATCCCCCGCCCAGGCCACGCCGCGCTCATTGAGCCATGCGGTCAACTCGCGCAGCAGCGACGGCAGGTCCGAGCGGCCTGGTTTCGAGACGATGCCAATGCTCTTCGTCATGAGGTCAATTCGCGGTCCGAGCCATAGAGCAGTATCTCGCGATTTCCTTGGGCGCCATCTACCGGGCTGTCCATCTGCTGGATGGATCGGAAGCCGAGAGCATCGATCGTTCGCCGAACCTTGTCAGCGGCTGCCTGCCTGATCTCGTCGTTGCGTACGATACCGCCTTTTCCCACTTCCCCTCGCCCGGCTTCAAACTGCGGCTTGGCGAGGACCACGATTTCGGCGCCGGCGACGAGCAACGGCGCGGCCGGAGGCAACACTAGAGTCGCAGAAATGAAACTGACGTCGCAGCATAAGAACTCAATCGGCTCCGGAATTAAATCCCGAGAGAGATCCTTGGCGTTCGTCTGCTCGTGCACCACGACCCGTGCGTCTTGGCGAATGCGCCAGTGGAGCTGATTGGTGCCGACATCGACTGTGTAGACCTTGGCCGCGCCATGCTGCAGCAAGCAGTCGGTGAACCCTCCGGTGGAGGCGCCAATATCGAGACAAGTCTTGCCTGCGACATCGATGCCGAACTCGATCAGCGCGCCTTCGAGTTTGAAACCCGCACGGCTCACGTAACGGGGCTGCTCGCCGAGTAGGCGAATCTCACACTCGGGATTGACCTGTTGGCCGGGCTTCTCGATCTTCCTCTCGTCGGCCAAGACTTGGCCGGCCAAAACCAACGCCTGGGCCCTGTTGCGTGAGTCGGCCAGGCCGCGGTCGGTCAGTAATTGGTCGATTCGTATACGGGCCTTCATGGCTGCGACTTCACTTAGGCCGAACGGTGGACGACTTTTTCCGCGATACCGCGAAGCCAACGGCCATCTTCGCCAAAAGGTGCGACTGCCGCCAGCGCCAAGCCCAGCTGGTCGGCGGCGAGTTGTTTGGAGCGCTCCAAACCGTAGAGTGCCGGGAAGGTGGCCTTCTGTTGTTCCGCGTCCTTTCCAGCCGTCTTGCCCAGGATTTCGGTGGCGCCTTCGACGTCAAGGATGTCGTCGACGATCTGGAAGGCAGTACCGATGGCGCTGCCGTATTCGCTAAGGCTGTCGAGCTGGTCGCTGGACGCTTCCCCAAAGATCCCGCCCATGCGCACCGCAGCCCGAATCAACGCCCCCGTCTTCGAGCGGTGGATGTAGTGCAAACGCTCCTCTTCGACGGGTTGCCCTTCGGCTTCGAGGTCTTCCATCTGCCCGCCGATCATGCCTTCGACGGTTCCCGCCGCAGCGGCGAGTTCGCCGATCATGGCAATCTGCACGGCGGCCGGGGTGTTTCCGGTTTCGGCCAGCACTTGAAACGCTCGCGTCAGCAAGGCATCGCCTGCCAGGATCGCCGTCGCTTCGCCAAAAACTTTGTGGCAGGTCGGCTGGCCTCGCCGGAAATCGTCGTTATCGAGCGCCGGCAGATCGTCGTGGATGAGCGAGTAGGTGTGGATGAACTCTAGAGCGCAGGCCGGAGTCAGGGTTCCTTCCGTTCGCCCTAGCGCTTCCGAAGCTGCGCAGAATAGAATCGGCCTGAGACGCTTGCCGCCCGCCAACAGACTGTGGCGCATCGCCTTGTGGAGAGTCGCGGGCCGCGTGTCCGCTTCGGGCGTCAGCCGGTCTAATTCCGCTTCGATCGCGCTGCGCTGTTTCTCTAGGTATTCCGCGAGCGTCACTCGCCCTCTCCGTCATCGTCGAGTTCAAACGGCTCCGCCTCGATCCGGCGTCCCTTTTTGAGCAGGATCTCGATGCGCGTCTCGGCTTCTTCCAAACGCGTGCGGCAGGCTTCGCTCAGTTGGACCCCTTGCTCGAACAGCGCTAACGATTCTTCGAGCGGCAAGTCCGCGCTCTCGAGCTTCTTAACGATCGTTTCGAGGTCTTCGAGTCCTTTCTCGAACGGCAGATGGTCTTCTTTGGGCTTGGCCATGACGCTGGGATTCCTCCAATTGTATGCGGATATCCCGAAGCGCTACCGACCAACCTGATATAGGCTTGGGGTCCGATCCCGGTAGAATGGGGACTCATGGCTCCTGAGTCCCTGACAGCGACTGCGGCCGGCGAAAAACTCGCGGCGCTGGAGTCCGCCATCTGCACGGTCATTCGCGGCAAAGCGGAAGCGGTGCGTCTGGCGACCATCTGCCTGCTGTCGCGCGGCCACCTGTTGATCGAGGACGTTCCCGGCGTCGGTAAGACGACCCTGGCCCACGCTCTGGCCCGGGCCATCGATTGCAACTTCAATCGGATTCAGTTCACTTCCGACCTGCTGCCCACCGACGTGCTCGGCGTGACCGTCTACAGCGCCTCCCGTGAGCAGTTTGACTTCAAGAAAGGACCTGTTTTTAGTAACTTACTGCTCGCGGACGAGATCAACCGCACAACGCCCAAGACGCAATCCGCACTGCTCGAAGCGATGAACGAAGGCCAGGTGTCGATCGACGGCAGCTCTTACGCGCTGCCCCAGCCGTTTATGGTCATCGCCACGCAGAATCCTGTCGAATATCACGGCACGTTTCCGCTTCCCGAGGCGCAACTCGACCGCTTTCTGCTACGAATTGAAATGGGCTATCCCGATACAGAGAGCGAGAAGGACATTCTGCGTTCGAACGGCGATCGGATTGATCCCGCCCATCTGCGGCCCGCCATGCACGCTGACGAGGTACTCGAAATCCAAAAACAAGTCCCTCATGTTCAAGTGCATGAGGACATACTGGATTACATCCTGGCCGTCGTCCAAGCCACGCGCGAACATCCGCATCTGACTCTGGGCGTGAGCCCGCGCGGCTCGATCGCCCTGCATCGCGCGGCACAAGCGGCCGCCTTGATCGACGGCCGCAGCTATGTGACGCCCCACGACGTCAAGAGCCTCGTGAAACCCGTCTTCGCCCACCGGATCGCCGCTGATCGCCGCTTTGGCGGCGAAGCGGAGGCCGTGGAGCGCTCCGAGCAGGTACTCGACGAGATTCTCACTTCTATCCCAGCGCCGCTCTGAGCGGCCTCGTAGGTAAACATGCAGACCGCCATCATTGGACTTCCCCAAGTCGGAAAGACTTCCTTATTCACGATCCTCACCGGGGCGGCCAGCGAGGGGCGAGTTGGCTCGACGAAGTTGCAGATCGGCGTCGCCAAAGTGCCTGACAAGCGCGTCGACGCACTGGTCAAAATCTTCGAACCGCCCAAGATCACCTACGCAACCGTCGACTATGTCGACATGCCGGCCATGTCGCGCGACGCGCTGCGCGAACCCAGCTATATCGCCAGCCTGCGAGCGGTCGACGCTTTCGCTCACGTCCTGCGCTGTTTTGAGAGCGAGACCGTGGCCCACGCGGAGGGTTCCCTGGACCCCAAGCGCGACTGGCAAAACGTCGAAGCCGAGCTGATTCTCAACGACTTGCAGGTCGTCGAGAACCGCCTGGCTCGCGTCGAGAAAGATCTCAAGAAGCTGCGCACGCCTGATCTGCCAAAAGAAAAAGACCTGCTCGAACGATGCCAGGCCGCGCTTGAGAACGAACAGCCTCTTCGCGAACTGGAGCTCGACGCCGAAGACGAGAAGCGTCTGCGCGGATTCCAGTTCCTATCCGAGAAGCCTATGCTGCTCGTCTTGAACCTCGGCGAAGACCAAGCACCTGAGCTCAAGCAGATCGAAGAGAAGTACCGTAGCGAGTGGCTCGGGGGTAAGAAGAACATCGCTGTCGCCGCCGTTTGCGGCTCTGTCGAGGCGGAACTCGCTGAGCTGGATCCTGCCGAAGCGGCCGACCTGATGGGCACCTACGGCCTGGCGGAGCCCGGTTTGGACCGCGTCATCGAGGCCAGCTACGATCTGCTGGGGTTGATGTCGTTCCTGACCGCTGGCGAGACGGAAGTCCGCGCCTGGACGATCCCCAAGGGCACCAAGGCCGCCAAAGCCGCCGGCGCCATTCACTCCGACTTCGAGAAAAAGTTTATCCGCGCCGAAACGATCAACTGGCAGCGGCTTCTCGATCTAGGCGGCTACTCCGGCGCCAAGGGCACCGGCGAACTGCGTCTTGAGGGCAAGGAATACATCGTCCAAGACGGCGACGTGCTCGTGATTCGCCATAGCTAGATTCGGCCCGCAGCCTTCAGGCTCTTTCTCAGTCTGTTCTCGGGTTTCCTACGGAGCCTGCAACCAACCGCGCTTGGCGAACGTCTGGCATACTGAGAGTGCTAGAGGAAGTACGATGGTGACCTACAACGAGGCGGGCGTCGAACTCATTCAAGCTAGAGGAACCGAAGGCCGGTTCCAGTACCAAGGACGCACCATGCGCCTAGGCGTTTTTAACGAAGGCGATGCTTGGTACATCGGCGTACACGAGGCGGCTGGCGGTAAACTTGCCCGGCTGAGCCTGGAGTATGCTCCAACTCTCAAAGAAGCCAAGGACATGCTGAAGTACGGCTTCTTTCTCGACCTCAACCAAGACGAGCAGTTATTTGCTTGTCTTGAGGGCGAGGGCCTGCTTTCGGCTCCAGGAC
Source organism: uncultured Acidobacteriota bacterium (assembly GCA_963805925.1). Classification (GTDB taxonomy): domain Bacteria; phylum Acidobacteriota; class Terriglobia; order Bryobacterales; family UBA6623; genus CAMPKL01. The sequence goes on along the minus strand of CAWDWB010000003.1, from coordinate 948,528 downwards.
TAGGCGCGCAAGCGGCGACCTAGCTCTCGCGCCACTCTTCTTCCAGTTTGCGCGTATATTCGCCAGAGGCAAAAAGGGCGAAGGGGAAGTTTGCGTACTGCAACTCGGGTCCCTTGTCGAGGTCCTTCCAGGCCGTGTAGGCGTAGTCTGCGTAACGATAGTAGTGCCGCAGATAGCGCGCCTGTAACATTTCCGGACTAGGCGGCAACCGGAACTGCGTGTATATGCCGATCGAGCGCGAAAAAATCCGCGCATACTCGACGACCCCCCATCCGCGCAGCTTGGTGGCGACGTCTTCCGGCGTCTGTTCGATGAGCAGCCGCGCAAAGCTCTGGGCCGGCAGCCGCAGCGAAATCAGTTCCGGATCCCTGCCGCAGGTGTCGACGCATTGGTCGAGCCAACGGCAAATATCCTTGCCCACGTAGAAAAGCATCCGGAACTCAGTGAAGCGGCCCTCGATCATCTGACGTTCGAGCGCATCCTTCTCTTTCTGCGAGCTTTCATCGTCGTTAATCATCGACAAAGAAGCCCTGGCGCTTTCCAGCACCTGCGCCGTAGCCGCCGACTCCGTAAACGGATGCAAAATCAGCGGAGGAAGCGGGTGGGCGGAAGGAAGTTCGATTTTTTGACCCTGAGCCACAGCGTAAATTGGTTCCTGTCGCACAGCCGTGCGGCCGGACTTTGGGGCCAGTATCCCATACCAGGCCACGCGCCTACACAGGGCGGGGGATTGAGAAGCACGCGAAAACACCCTTAGGACCTACCTAGACTGCCAGTTAGGCGCCATTCCGATCGGCGAAGATGGCTACAGGAGCGCCTGTTTGAACGACACTCCAAATCCAACCCAGCGTACACAGTTCTTCGATGAGTTCCGCCCGATGTTGCACATCGCCCTCCCCGTCGTGGCGGCGGAGTTGGGCTGGATGGCGATGAGCGTGGTCGACACGATGATGGTCGGGCGCTTGAGCGCCGAGGCGATCGGGGCGGTTTCCATTGGCACCGTTCTGTTCTACGCGGTAGGCGTCGTTGGAAGCGGCATGTTGCTCGGTTTAGACACGCTCATCCCCCAAGCGTTTGGCTCCAACAGGCTGGCAGAGTGCCATCGCTGGCTTTTCCACGCCCTGTGTACTGCCTTGCCCTTGGGCGTGGCGCTCATGCTGCCGCTCTTCTTGGCGCTCGACTTGTTGCCCCAGTTGGGTCTCGAGCCCGACCTCGCTGTACACGCAGCGTCCTACACCAACGCCTTGTTGTGGAGCACGGTCCCGCTGTTGGCGTTCATGGCATTTCGCCATTACCTACAGGGGATGAATCACGTTCGCCCGGTGATGGTCGTCATGTTGTCGGCGAACTTGGTTAACGTCATCGCCAACTGGATTTTCATCTTCGGCAACCTCGGGGCCCCTGCCTTCGGGACTTCTGGGGCCGGTTGGGCCAGTTGCGCCTCGCGCGTCTACATGTGCCTAGCGTCGTTGGCGTATATCGCTTGGCAAGCCAGGCGTGATCGGACGGGGCTCTTTGAGGCGGATCGCCGCATTGAATGGTCCCGCATCACTCAACTCGCGCGGCTGAGCTTTCCCGCCGCCGTCCAACGAGGATTGGAGATTGGCGTCTTCGCCTTGTCCACGTTCTTGGTGGGCGCCTTGGGCGCGATCCCTCTGGCTGCGCACCAAGTCGCCTTGCAGGCTGCTTCTGTGACGTTCATGGTTCCTCTGGGCATTTCGACTGCCGCGGCCGTCCGGGTCGGGCAGGCAATCGGCCGTCAGGACTACCTGGGCGCCCGCCGCTCGGGCTTCGTGGCGCTCTCCCTGGGAGCGCTCTTCATGAGTTCTGCCGGGGTGGCCTTTCTGCTATTCCCCCGGACAATCGTCGGCTTCTTCTCTCAAGACCCCGCCGTCTTGGCCACCGGCGCGGTACTCCTTGCGGTCGCGGCCGTGTTCCAGCTATTCGACGGATTTCAGGTCGTCGCGACAGGGGCGCTGCGCGGCGCCGGGGACACCCGCACGCCCATGTTGGCGAATCTATTTGGACACTGGTTCATCGGCTTGCCGGTCGGCTACTTCCTGGGCCTGCATCTTGGCTGGGGCGCACCGGGGGTGTGGATCGGTCTGTGTATCGGCTTGATCCTGGTCGGGGCCTATCTGGCCTGGGTGTGGAGCGTCCGCGTCCACGAACTGCCGGCAGCCTAGGTCTGCCGTAGGTGGTTCAGCAAGGCGATCGCACGGCGAATATCTTCCCGCTGCGCCGCGCCCACGATTTCGCGTTCGATGATCAGCGGCCCCTGATAGCCGATCTCTCGCAGTTTGGCGACGAACCGCTCCATGCCGACCTGCCCGCCGCCCAGCGGCGTCTCGTGTCCCAGTTGGCCCGCCGCTGATGGACCTATGCCGTCCTTGCAGTGGACGGTGACCACCCATTCGGCGACCGCTCCAAGCGCCTCGATAGGGTCCCCGCTGCCGTACATCACCATGTTGGCCGGGTCGAAGTTCACTTTGAGGTTCGGTCGATCCACATCCACGATGAACCGTTTCAGCTCTGCCGCCGACTCTTGACCTGTCTCGAGCGCGAAAGTTTGGTTGTGCGAGGCGCAGTGATCGCACAACCGGCGAACCAGGTCGCGCATTTCCACGTATCCCGGGTTGCTCACGTCGTGCGGGATCGCTCCGATGTGCGTCGCCAGACCCGGTATCGAGAGCTCCGCAGCGAAGTCACTCACTTCGTAGGTCCGCTGCTCGCGCTCGTCTCGTGTCGCCGCCGGGCCGTAACCCACGGTCCTGTCCACCGTGGCGACGTCGGCGTAGCTCTCGCCCGTGAAGGCCACGACTGCGGTTACCACGGTGATGTCGTCCGCCGCGATCGCCTGTTGCCATGCCGCGCGATCCCGGTCGCTCAAGTCTGCGCCGCCATGAATAGCCAATTGGCCGCAGTGTAGGCCTAGGGTGGCGACCAAGTCGACGATCTCTGCGGGCGGTTTGTCTTCGCCCAGGTCGCCTCCAGTCCAGAAAACGACGCCTACCTGTAGCGGTTCGAGTTGTTTGCTCATCTCTCTCTCCCGACGCTCACGGGTACTCCGGCCTTGCTGCGCGACACATCCGCCGCGCTCGCCATGGTGACGGCGTCCGCCGATTCTTCCGGCGGGCATACGGCAGGCGCTTTGCCTGCTTGGCAGGCCGAGACAAAAGCCGCCAATTCCGACTCGTACCCGTCTTCCTGTGGAATCTCTACGGCCTCCGTGGAGCCATCGGCGCGGTACAACGTCAACGGCCGGTCTCCGGAGCGAAAATCGAGCGTTCCTCCATCGCAAACCAAGGTGAATTCCATCGAAAACGGATAGCCTGCCGGATGATGCCAACCGCCTGATACAAGCACTTGAGGCGCCTCGGCGCCGTAGTCGAGCCGGGCTTCGATCAAGTCAATGCCTTTGGCGGAATCCTCTACGCCTCTGGATTCTATCTGCGATGGAACGCCCGCCAGTTGCCGGCAGAAATCAAAATCGTGGATCAGCAGATCCATCACGGCCCCGCCGCTTTGCGACTTATCTCTTAGCCACGGGCTCCAGGCCGGGGCCGCACACTTGCGCCGCAGGAAGGCGGACCGCAAACTGCCGAGCGATCCAGAACGAATCAACTGCAGCGCTGCTGTGTAGTCAGGCCAGAAGCGCAGAACGTGACCGACCATCAGAATTTTGCCGGTCGCCGCCGCGGCAGCCAACATACGGCTGCAATCCTCCGAGGTCGTCGCCATCGGCTTCTCGACGAGCACATGCTTGCCTGCTTCGAGCGCCATGACGGCTTGATCGGCGTGCAAGCAGCTCGGCGTGCACAAATCGACCGCGTCGACTGCGTCATCGCCGATGAGCTCGGCGAATGTTCCGTAACGTTTGGAGGCGCCGAGGTCGATTGGCTCGCCGCCGCGATTCAGATTGCCCGAGATGTTGCTTAGCTCGCCGGCAAGCTTCGCCGCATCGCTGCTGACCACTGCAGCCAGCTTTGCGGCCGGCACGGACTGCCAGGCGCGCAGATGGGTGGCCCCCATGAAGCCCAGACCGACAACTCCAATTCGCATAGCAGCCAATTATCCCGGCCAGACTACAAGCCGGGCAAGCGTGTGCCGTTGCGCAAGGCTTTGGCGAGCTCGTCAACCTGCTGGTCGATGAGATCGCGAGCGACGCGATACACAGCCATCGGCTGTCCGATCGGGTCGGGGATCTCCCAGATCAAAATGTCGCCCTTGTACTGCGGAATGACGGACGTCACGCCGTGACCGCTCATATTGACGATCAGATCCGCTGACTTCCAATCCGCCTTCGCCAATTCTTGCGGCCGCTTGTCGGCATCGAGATCGATCCCATTCTCTCGGAGGCAGGCGAACGTCAGTGCCTGCACAATTGGCGCTGGCCCCAGACCCGCGCTGAATGCGTCTAGCACGTCCGCGTAGCGAGCATTAGCGATCGCCTCCGCCATGGGACTGCGGCAGGAGTTGCCGATACAAACAAAAAGCGTGCGGTAGCGTTTCAGTGCATTCATCCGGTCGTCTTGGAAACCTTGTCCAAGAATAGCCGGTGTACGCGCCGGTCTGCCGTTAGCTCCGGGTGGAACGACCCGGCCAGCATGTTTCCTTGCTCGACCAGAACCGGAGTTCCCTCGTCCTGAATCAGCACCCGTACGCCTTCACCGAGCTTGCGGATGATCGGGGCGCGAATAAACATCGCCTCCAATTCTCCCGGGCTTGTGCGATCGATGAACTCTTGCTGCGGCTTCAGCCGGCGAATCGAACTATCGACTTGCCTGCCGTAGGCGTTGCGTTCGATTTCGATGTCAATAAAGCCGAACGAGAACTGCGCCGGCGACGTGACTACGCGAGCGGCCAAGATTGCGCCGGCGCAAGTTCCGAAAATTGGACGCTTTGCCGCGAAAGCCTTTAATGGCTCCGCCATGCCTTCTTCCAGCAAGAGCTTGAGCATCGTCGTGCTCTCGCCGCCGGGAAGGATCAATCCGTCCACCAGGCTAAGCTCACTTGGAGTACGCACCTGCTGCACTTCCGCCCCAAGTTCGCGCAAAGCGCGTTCATGGGCGGCAAAATCGCCCTGTAGGGCGAGGACGCCGATTCGCATGGCCTTAAACGCCGCGCGTGTGCATCAATTCATCTTCTGGAATCTTGGTGATGTCTAGGCCAGGCATCGCTTCGCCCAGGTCTTCACACGATTCCAGCAGTTTGACCGGATCGTTGTAGTACGTTGCCGCCTTGACGATCGCCCGCGCCCGCCGCTCCGGGTCCTCGGACTTGAAGATGCCCGAACCGACGAAGACAGTCTGCGCGCCAAGCTGCATCACCAACGCGGCATCCGCTGGCGTGGCGATTCCGCCTGCCGAAAAGTTCGGTACCGGCAGTTCGCCGTGCTCGGCGACCCACTGCACCAACTCCAACGGCGCCATCAGCTCTTTCGAGGCCACGACGAGTTCGTCCTTGCCCTTGACCGTTAACTCGCGCATTTCCTTTTGGATCGTGCGCATGTGCCGAACGGCTTCGACGATATTGCCCGAGCCGGCTTCGCCTTTCGTGCGGATCATTGCCGCGCCCTCAGCGATGCGCCGCAGCGCCTCGCCTAGGTTCCGAGCTCCGCATACGAAGGGAACCTTGAAGGGGTGCTTCCAGACGTGGTGGACATCGTCCGCCATCGTTAGAACCTCGCTCTCGTCGATGTAATCGACCTTGAGCGCCTCTAAGATGCTGGCTTCCGCGAAATGTCCGATCCGGCATTTGGCCATTACGGGAATACTGACGGTGGCCATGATCTCGCGAATCTTCGAGATTGGCGCCATGCGCGCCACGCCGCCTTCTTTGCGGATATCTGACGGCACGCGTTCCAACGCCATAACAGCGTTCGCGCCCGCCTTCTCCGCGATAAGAGCTTGTTCGGCGTTGGTGACGTCCATAATGACGCCGCCCTTTAACTGTTCCGCTAGGCCGATCTTAAGACGGAACTCATCGGTGAGGTACATCGTAGGTCCTTCTCCAATCTCATAGTATCGTCTGGAGGCGCCGCGGCCAACCAACTGGACAACCCCTTGGAGGTGTCGGCAGGGACCTTATTTAAGGAAGGTTAGCATTTGCTTAAACTCCGTGCGACGGGCATTGCCCAGCAGTTCATAGATCGCCATCTCCGCCGACGAGATCACGACGCCTGCAGAGCGCATTCGTTCGAGGCCCAGCGAGTGGCTTATAGCCGCCCGCGAACCGACCGCGTCGGCCGCCACATGAACGTCGTATCCAGCCGAAAGACCGCCCAGGGCGGTTTGCAGCACACAGATGTGAGTCTCGACGCCCGCCAATAATAGCGACGACCCCTTCGGCATTTGCTCACCGACGGCCTCTAGGAAAGGCTCGTCGCCGAAACAACTAAAGCAAACTTTGTCGTACGTTCTTGCTGACGTCGCCGCAGAGATTTCCGGCACCGTCGGGCCCAACCCCTTCGCATACTGCGTGGTCATGAAAGTCGGCAGCTTCAGAATCTTGGCCAACTCCAGCAGTTTGTGCGTGTTGGCCAGCACGGCGTCGGCCCCTTCGATCGCCGGTACAAGCTTTTCTTGCAAGTCGATCACGACCAGTGCGGTGGTCTCAGCGTTCAGCAGCGAATCGACGGCCATCTAGAAACCTCTTACTCCCATATCCGCCGCCCAGAACAAGAAAAACAACACTCCGACGATGCCATTGACCTGGAAGAACGCCGCATCGACCTTCGAGAAATCGTCAGCCGACACCAAGCTATGTTCCCAAGCGAGCAACGCTGCCGTCACTGCAACTCCAGCCAGAGCAATCCAACCTAGGCCGCTCAGCGACCACAGCCAAAGCAACAGGCCCACCATCGCCACGTGCAGCAGGCGCGACAACATCAACGCGCGCGCCGCTCCCAGCGCCGCCGGGATCGAATGCAATCCCTGCCGCCGGTCGAACTCCAAATCCTGGCAGGCATAGATGATGTCGAAGCCGCCTACCCACAGCATGACCGCCACCGTCAGCAGCGTAATCGGCCAGTCGAATGTCCCGCGAATCGCGATCCACGCCGCCAGAGGCGCGATGCCCAAGGCTAACCCCAAGATCAAATGTGCAAAGGCCGTGAACCGCTTGGCATACGAGTACCCGCACACCACCGCCAATGCCACTGGGCTCAGCGCCAGGCAAAGCGGATTCAGCATCGCCGCCGCCGCAACAAAAACTACCGACCAGAAAACGATGAACCCCCAAGTGAAGGAGCGGGAGACCTGCCCGGCCGGAATCGCCCGCATGCTGGTTCGCGGATTTTTCGCGTCGATATCCGCATCCACAACGCGATTGAAGGCCATCGCCGCCGAGCGCGCCGCGACCATCGCCACAACGATCCAGAAAAACTTCGCGACCAGAACACTGGAACCCAATTGTCGGCCGCGCACAGCCAACAACGCGCCCGTCAGGGCAAACGGCAACGCGAAGACCGAGTGCTCGAACTTGATCATTTCGAGCACGACGCGCGTCTTGTGAACGACTGCTTGCATCCGGTACGTTGTCAGCAAATCTGACCGTTAGGCCATCATATCGCTGCACGGATTTTTACGAGATCCGCCTTGGCCTGTTCCTGCAGCGGTCCAGGCGTATTGGCCGCCTCGGTCATCCACCGCAGCGCCTCACGGATGTTGTCGCCTTTGCTGTCGAGTTGGGCGTAGCAGACGCCCAAGTAGTAGGCCAGCATGTTGTAGCGCTCGCCGCCTTCGGCTTTGATGTAGTCCGCCGCCTCAAGCAGATGCGTTCTCCCGGCGCGGTAAGCGTCAGCGGTATTTCTTCCCGTCCACGCGCGGCCGGCGGCGAAGTTTGCGTAGGCGGTTATGCGCGCCTTGTGGGCTTCCCATTGGGCATCCGCCATTCCCGCTGGCTTCGGCTTGGCAGCGATGATCTCCAGCGCTTTGTCGGCATGAGTCTGTGCCGCATCGAAGTCCTGTTTCCCCAGAGCATCTTCGGCCAGCGTATAGCGGTAGGACTCGTCATCCACGCCCGCCTCGATCGCCTTCTGCATCCAGGCCATCGCGTTGGCCCTATCGCCGGCCTGCTCATAACTCTGGATGTAGCGCTCGTACATGTTCTGGGCGTATTCGCTCTCGGGATACTCGGTGCGGATCAGATCGAGCCAAGCGATCTTCTTCGCCAACTCCGTCTCATCGACAAAGGCCATATTCGCGGCCCACGCCAGCCAGTCCAGAACGCCGCTGGCGTACTCGCCGGGGAAGCCGTCTTGCGTCGCCTGGGCCTTCGCCAGCGGCTTGGTCAGGTCGATCGAAGGCGCCAACTCGTCCCAGCGCTTCAGACCGACATAGGCTTCGTTGATGCGATGGCGCACTTCGAGATCATTCGGGGCCACCTTGAGCAACTGCATCCCGGCTTCGAGCGTCTTCTCGTGCATCCCGGCGTCTTTACCGCTAATCAGAATGTTGTAAAGGGCGAACAGGCGATTGGGGCTGTCCGGGTGTTGCGTTACGAACTCATCCAACAGCATCACGCGCTGCCCCGGGTCTTCGGTCCGGGCGGCAGTCACGACCAAGTTTCGTTCTTCGATCGAGCCGGCCGGTTGGCGGAAATTGACTTGCGCCCAACAGAGCCCGTACGCAGACAAAACGAGCAGCAATAGAGCGGTCAGGCGTCTCATCAACGGCATCTCAAAAACCTTGTCATGCTAGGACAATCATCGGACCGAAGCAAGGTTCGGTTCAAGCCGTCCAGCGACGGTTCGATAGAATGGGCTTCGGTTGTCCACGCTTGGAAAAGTCGAAGCCGTAGGGCTCACCAAGGAATTTCGCGGCGCAAAACGCAGACCCGGATTGTCCGGCGCCGTGCACGATCTGTTCCAGCGCGAGTACTCCGCCACCCGCGCCGTCGACGACATCTCCTTCTCCATCGAGCCCGGCGAAATGGTCGGTTACATCGGCCCCAACGGCGCGGGGAAATCCACCTCTGTCAAGATCCTCACCGGAATCTTGACGCCGACCTCCGGCGAAGTGCGCGCGAACGGCTTCATCCCTTACAAACAGCGCATGTCCTACGCCGCGACGATCGGCGCCGTCTTCGGCCAACGCACCCAGCTTTGGTGGGATATCCCGGTCGTTGAGTCGTTCCGCCTGCTCAAGGAGATTTACGAAGTCTCCGACAGCGATTATCAATCGCGCCTCGACCGCTTCGACGAAATCCTCGGCCTGAGCGAGTACATGGAAAAGCCGGTCCGCAAGCTCAGCCTTGGCCAGCGCATGCGCTGCGACATGGCCGCCGCGCTGCTTCACAATCCGCCGCTGCTTTTCCTCGATGAGCCGACCATTGGTCTCGACCTGCTGGCCAAGGAAGCCATCCGCAAGTTCCTCAAAGAGATCAATCAGGAGTTCGGCACGACCATGCTGCTGACGACCCACGATCTTGCCGACATCGAGGAACTCTGCGGCCGCCTCATGCTCATCGACCACGGACGCATCCTGTTCGACGGCCGCCTCGATTCGCTCAAGGCGCGCCTAGGGCTGCAAACACAGGTACGCTTCGAGTTGCGCGACCCCGACCAAGCCGACGCCATCGAAGCGCTCCGTCTGGAAGGCGTGACCTGCCACAAGCGCAACCCGCTGACCTGCTCGCTGGCCTTTGACCGCGACCGCTACGCCACCGGCGACATCATTCGCCGCGTCGTCGCCGCCGCCGACGTGCGCGACATCTTCGTCGAAGAAGAATCGATTGAGTCGATCATTCGCCGTGCCTATACGGACAACGGCGCGCTGCAGGCTGCCAAGACTTAGCCGATCGCCGCGCAGACAGCCCTGCCGACTTCTTCGGTCGTCGCCGGAGCTCCCTTCGGCCTGAGGTCTGCGGTGACCTTGCCGCTGGTCATCACCGTCTGCATGGCCGCTTCAATCGCGGCAGCCTCTTCCTTCAGCCCGAAGCTGTAGTTCAGCATCGCCGCCGCCGAACCGATCGCCGCCAACGGATTTGCCTTGTTCTGTCCCGCGATATCCGGCGCCGAACCATGTACCGGCTCATAGAGGCCGCGCCAGGCGCCTGAAGGCAGCGGATCGCCGATCGACGCCGAAGGCAGCATGCCGATCGACCCCGCCAGCACCGAAGCCTCGTCGCTCAAGATGTCGCCGAACAGATTCTCGGTTACGACCACATCGAAGCTGGTGGGACGCAAAATCAGCTGCATCGCGCAGTTGTCGACCAGCACGTGTTCCAACGTCACGTCCGGGAATTCCGGCGCGATTTCGTTGGCGATCTTGCGCCACAACTGCGAGTTCTCCAGAACATTCGCCTTGTCGACGGAAGTCAACTTCTTGCGCCGGCCCTGCGCCAGCTTGAACGCCATCCGCAGTACGCGCTCAATCTCCGAGCGCTTGTAGACCATCGAGTTTGTCGCGGTCTCTTCGCCGTCGACCACTTCGATGCCGCGAGGCGAACCGAAGTACAGCCCGCCCGTCAGCTCGCGAACGATCAAAATGTCCGCCCCGCGGACAATTTCATTCTTCAGGGGCGACGAATCGATCAAACTGTCAAACGCCTGCACAGGACGCAAGTTTGCGAAGACGTCCAGCGCCTTGCGAATGCCCAGCAATCCCTTCTCGGGACGCTGCGAAGGCGGCAGATTGTCGAACTCCGGCAGGCCGACAGCGCCGAGCAGCGTGGCGTCAGCAGCCAGCGCCTTCGTGCGCGTCTCGTCAGGGAACGGGGAACCGGTCTTATGAATGGCGATGCCGCCGAGCAGGCCCTCAGACAAGCTGAGTTCGTGACCCCACTTAGCCGCTACGTGTTCGAGCACGCGGACCGCTTCGCGAGTAACTTCGGGACCGATGCCGTCCCCGGGCAGAACAAGGATATTGAGCTTCATGGCAAATTCCCATTGTAGGAGCGGCCCCCATCTTATCCGCAACCAAAAACGAGACTTGAGGTTAGGCTAGAACGGAACAATTCGCGAGGAGCAGCTATGCCGTTTGAAGATTCCCCATCCAGCGCGGAACCCGCCAGCATCAGGGCCGGCGACCGCGTCGTTGTCCTGCTTGAGCAGCCCAGTCGGAAAATCGAGGTCATCAAGGCCATCCGCCTCTGTGCTGACATCGGCTTGAAAGACGCGAAAGAACTCGTCGAACGGGCCCCGACTCCCGTGCTGGCCTACGTGACCCCGGCGCAAGCCGACATCCTCTATCGCAAGCTCGTCGAAGCCGACGCCAAAGTCAAAATCGAGTCCGTCGAACACTATTCCGAATCCGAACTCTCCCACGCCCCCAAGTCCTTCTTCGCCCGCAAACCCGCCGCCGGCTGCCTCGGCGTTGGCGCGGTAGTGCTGCTGCTGGTCGGCCTGCTCGCGTTATTATTGCCAGCTCTCTAGTCCCTCGCCTAGAATACGCGTGGGTATCTCTCTAAAATCCAATAGCTTACGAGGACGCCATGCCGACTGATCACAGAACCCCAACCGCTCCTGCCCAGACCAACGTCAACCGCCGCAGCTTCGTCAAGACCGCTGCCGCCGTCACTGCCGCTGCTGCCTTGGTGACGTCTGAGACACCCCTGGTCAAAAAGGCCAAGGCCGCTGAGGAAAAAGTTCAGTACGGCTTCATCGGCCCCGGCAGCCGCGGCTATGGGCTGTTAGACCGCCACTTGCAGCACGTGCCGACCGGCGAGTGCGTGGCCATCTGCGACATCTATCAGCCCAACCTCGACAAGGCGATGGACATCTTCCGTGGCAAGCCCGACGGCACGCCTCCGAAACCCTACACCGACTACAACGAACTGTTAGCGGACCCCAACGTCGAAGCCGTCTTCATTACCGTTCCGCTCTTCATGCATTATCCCGTCATGAAGGCCGCTCTCGAAGCAGGCAAGCACGTCTTCTGCGAAAAGTCTCTCGTCTTCACTCCGGCTGAAGTGCACGGCCTGCGCGCCTTGCACGAGGCTCACCCTGACCAGGTCATCCAAGTCGGTCTGCAGCGCCGCTACAGCGAGTTCTACCACGCCGCCAAGAAGCTCATCGACGATGGCGCCATCGGCAAGGTCACCCACGTCCAGGCCCAATGGCACCGCAACGGCAATTGGCGCCGCACCGCCTCGCCCGAGATGGAAGAGCAGATCAACTGGCGCATGTATCGCCAGTACTCGGGCGGTCTAGCCGCTGAGCTGATGTCGCATCAAGTCGACGTCGCCGACTGGTTCATCGGTTCGACTCCCCAAAGCGTGATGGGCGTCGGCGGAATCGATTACTGGAAGGACGGTCGCACGGTCTTCGACAACATCCAGCTGGTCTTCGAGTACCCCGGCGGCGAGAAGTTGCAGTACAGCTCGATCACTACCAATCGCCACCAGCAAGGCCGCCGCGGCCCCGGCGACAGTTGCCGCGAAGTCATCCTGGGCACCGACGGCGCCATCGAAATCAGCCTCGTCCCCAACGGCGACGGCATGCTCTATCTCGATCCCATGCCGCAGCACATGGGCGACGAAGCTAAGGGTGGGGAAGTCTGGACCGCCGGCGCCACCATGGCCTCCGATACCCTGGAGCAGGGTGAAGGCTACGCCATCGTCCCCAACATGGTTGACCTCGACTCGGGCGAAGTCGGCTTCATCGCCAAAGAAGTCGAGTACGCCAAGCGCTGGATGTATCGCAAAGGCATCCTGGCGCCGACCGCTTCGGTCCACGAGGAGTACCAGGAACTCGCCAGCTTCCTCGACTGCGTGCTCACCGGCGCCAAGCCGAAGTCCGACATCGAAGTCGGCCTACAGGACTCCATCGCCGTCATGCTCTCGAACCTGGCCATGGATCAAGAGCGCAAGATTTACTTCTCTGAAATTGAAGCGATGGGCCTCGACGGCGTGCAGATGAGCCAAGCGCGCTCCAGCTCTCCCGACGCCGATTAGGTCATGAATTTGCCGACATCCGCTGCCGCCATCGTCCCGTCTGCAGACGTCGACGGGCGGTTTCACCAGGCTGCCAAAAAACAGAGAACCCGTCTCACACGGTGAAACCGCAACCCGCTCTTCGATATACAATGGCTGATCCGATTTGCGCGCTTCGTCCTGATTCCAAAAGGCCTACGTTCGCCGGTATTCAACGACCCTCCGGTTCACGGGGTCTAGCTTGACCCGAAAATATGACGGTTCTACACTTCACCCAGCCAGCAAGGCGGGGAAATCGTAATGCATCTCGTCACCAAAGACAGCGCCAGCTCAACCAACTCTGGCGGTGAAAAGTACAAAGTCCGCGTGATCGAGCGCGCCTTCGGCGTTCTCGATGCTCTTCATGGCCACGGACCCCAACTGACTTTAAGCGAGATCGCCGAGCATCTCGACCTGCATAAGAGCACCGTCCACCGGCTTCTGATGGTGCTCGAACGGCAGCGTTTTGTCGAACGGAATCCGCGGAACTCGAAATACCAACTGGGTCTGAGGCTGTTCGAGCTGGGTTGGAGCGCGCGCGCCAACCGCGACGTTCCCGAACTCGCCGCTCCATTCCTACGCCGCCTAGTAGCCGAAACGGGTGAGACGGCCCACCTGTGCGTGCTCCACGACGGCAAAATGCTCTCCGTAGCCAACGCCGAGAGCCCACGGGCTCTGCGAACGCCGTCGACGGTAGGACGCCGGGTCGAGATGTACTGCACTTCCGTCGGCAAGTGCATCCTGGCGTTCATGGACGACGCCGAGTTGGAAGTGATCGTAACCAAGCAGATGCTGCGCGGTCACACGCGAAAGACCATCACCAGCCTGCACATGCTCCGCGTCCATCTACAGCAAGTGCGCGAAAAGGGCTATGCCATGGATGATGAGGAGTTTGAAGAAGGGCTCCGCTGCATCGGAGCGCCGGTTTGGGACTGCACTGGTAAAGTCATTGCTGCGCTGAGCATCGCCGGGCCCACTTTCAGAGTGACCAAAGAGGCTGTGCCGGAAATGGCGCTGCTGGCCATGAGCGCCGCCGAAGACCTCTCGCAGAAGCTCGGCTATCGGGGCGAGACCACGGAGTCCTACTCCCAGTAAAGCACCCGTTTGCCCTGATCGTCGACGAACTCCCCGGTGGCGACTATCACGAGATCGTAAATCCAGCCGACCGAGAACAGCCCAAACGTCACGAACCACAGCACGCCTGACCACACCCGCCCCACATAGAACCGGTGGAGTCCCAGGAAACCGCCAAACACGCACAACAGCAGCGTGGTCATGCGGCTCTTGTCCGACGGCGGCCCCAGGCTTCTGGGGCTTGACGGCAAGCTGCGCCCCGTGTGGAGCTCCGGATTTTCGGCATCCCAGCGGCAGCTTCCGCAAAAACGGTCCTCCACCGCCATGGAGCCGCCGCAGTCGGGACAGAAGACTCTTTCCCCCGGGTGTTCCTCAATAGAACTCATCGCGACTGGGTCGGAATCTTCCATAAGCGCTCACGGCAGCCACCGTGCCACACAAGAGCATACGATGTCCGGCGCCGGCCGGTTCAATTTACGTGGAAGTATTGGTCCCGGGGAGTGGAGTTGAACCACCGACCTAGGGGTTATGAGTCCCTCGCTCTAACCACTGAGCTACCCCGGGATGTGAGCGCGTGAAGCGCTCAACCCATCGTATCTTGGCCGCTTACACGGCGCAACAGACCCCGCCCAGCACTAGGGATGAACCCCTGCGTCGTATAGGACTTCCGTACTACCGGCGTGCTGACTTATCCCAATGTACAGCTTAGAACCATCGAAGGCATGCTCAACACGTGCAGTCGGGAAAAAGTCCATTGGCGTGGGTCCAAACGGCCCTGAGCCGGTTCGGCGTGCGTCGGGTACTATTCGAGCGCCGCTCAGAACCGCGTGAAACCGCTTCCGGCGAGCTGGCGATTACCTGGCGAGACGAAAGCAGCCAGGCACGCCACGCCCGCGTCGAGATGATCAACTTTTCCGAACATGGCGTCGCCTTTCGGGGAAGCCATCGCCTCGATCCCGGCGACATCATCGGCATACGCCGCGACGACGGCATTTGCCGAGCCGTCGTGCGCCATTCCAGACCGTCCAGTTCCCAATTCATCGTCGGAGTCGAACTCTGCGAGACCTACCGCGTACCCATCGCCGCCAGTTTGGAGCTCCACTAGCGCCCATGCTCCTTCATTGCGATATTGCCGGCCGCAAGACTCCTTATCGGCCTCGTTTCCTGAGCAGGCAGGACGGAGCCATCCGGCTGCGTGGCTTCTTGCCGCTGCGGATCGGAGCCATCGTAGAACTGGCGGAACGCCAGGCCGATTCTCAGGAGCCCGCCCGAGCCCGTGTTGCCGGTTGCGAATGTTCCGGCGACGGACTCTATGTCATCGACTTACAGGTGATTGGCCACTAACGCTTCGACCAGCGCTTCGGCATTTTCTGGAGACAGCAAATCTCCCTGGATCGTCGTCTGGACCGCGGCTGGGCGATAAACAATCATTGCTGGCGGCTCACTGATCCCCAGCGCCGCAGCGGCCTCTTCCAACGGGGCGGCTATGCGGTAGAAAGGCGGGCCGTCCAACTCGCGCATTAGCGTCTGCGCGGCCGCCGGGTCATCGACATCCAGCGAAACGTAGACGAACTCGACGCCGCGTCCTTCGTATTCGCCTTCCAACTCCAGGATTGTCGGCAGCAGTTCCACGGATTCCCGCGACCAACTCGCCCAGGCGTAGACGACCGTCGGCGTCTCCCGGCTCTCGATTAGCTTCTGCCAACCGTCGCTGGTCAGATCCCGCACCGCTGCGGGAGTCGTACAGCCCAACGAAGCGAGCAAGAGCACAAACCAGGCTGCGCGGAGCGACCGGATTCGACTACTCCTTCTTCAGTTCGAAGGCGTAGAACAACTCCATGCGGTCGTCAAAACTGCTGATTTTACGAATCTTGGCCTCATAGCCATCGGCATAGGCACGCAGTTCGTAGTCGATGTTCGGATCGAGGCCGTAGAAGTAGTACTTACCAGCGTCATCCGTATGGAAGGATTTCACGTCCAGCGTGCGCATGTTCTTCAACTGCACCACGGCGTGCAAGGCGACTTCCGCCTCGTCCGTTACCAGGCCGTTCACGGACCGCGTCGGGGCCTCTTTCTTCTTGTACTTGTCGAAGATGCCCTGGCCCAGAGCGGCGCTGGAGGTCAGTGCCGCTAGCAGCGCCGCAAGGACCAATGTATTCCGCAATTTGGGCAGTCTCATGATTTCCTCTCCTAGCTGTTGGACGTCCTACCAGCCTGAATCGTTCCGCCGTTTCACTTAGCAGCCGTCAGCCGAAAATTGGCCGTCGTCCGCTGCGCCTCGTAGGCCGTCAATTCCCTTTCCTGCGGCTCCATTCCCTTGGCTTCCGCCTTCAATCGGTAAGTGACGCCTTCGGTCGTCGCTGGAACGCGCAGCGCATACTCCCCACGCCCGTCTGTCAGGCCTTCCCACTTATCCTTTCCGCCTTCCGTCGCGTAGGCCGTCACTGTCACGCCCGGAAAAGATAGCCCCTCGGGGTGAAACACCGTTCCCGACAGCAGGCCCAGCGGTCCGCCTTTGCGGCCCGTTTTCTTCTTTCGTTTCTTATCCTTGCCCCAAGCCGTGCCGCCGAAGCCGAGGGCGCTGAGCAGGACAAGTCGTCGCGACAAGATCGTCATGGGCTCGATGCCTAGCATAGCAAGCCGTCCGAACCCCTTTGTTATGCTCCAATCGAAGACGAATGGGCCGCGCTTACCCCTCTCAGCCAGTCGCCGGAGTCGGGGCGATCGTCTTGCAGCAAGACGCCGTCCTATTGGTTCGGCGCGGCAACGAACCGCAGAAAGGCCTGTGGTCTTTCCCTGGCGGCGCCCTCGAACTGGGCGAGAGCCTTGATCAAGGCGTCAGACGGGAGGTATTGGAAGAAACCGGACTAGAAGTCCGCGTTCTCCAGTTCGCCGAGGTATTCGAGCGCATCATGACTGACGACAGCGGCGCCGTCGAGTACCACTATGTGTTGCTCGACTATCTCTGCGAACTGGTGGGCGGCACTCTGTCCGCCGGCGACGACGCCGCCGAAGCCGCATGGGTGAACCGAGCCGAACTCCCTGGCCGCTCGATGACGCCTGGCCTTGAGGCCGTCATCGAGAGGGCCTTCCTCCTGCGCGACCGGAACCGATCATGATCTCCCCCGCCTTGGTTGCCCTGGAACTGCCCGCGCTGCTGGAGATTCTCCAGCGCTACGTCGCGAGTCCGCTCGGTCAAACCCAGATGGATGCCGCCGCCGAGCAGGGTCCCCTGCCCGGCGCCAAGACAGCCGCCGCCTCTTTGGCCGAAGTTGCCGAGGCCATGGAGTGGATTCGCTCTGCCGCATCCCCGGATCGCCGCACGCTCACCCCTCTGCCTCGCTTCAACGGGCTGCAAGACTGTCGCGCCTACATCGATCGCCTTGAGACCCAGGGGACCGTCCTCGAACCTGTCGAGATTTCCGCCGTTCTCGAACTGCTCAACCGCGCCGAAGAAACCAAGCAACGTCTCTGGCGCGAGAAGAGCCGCCGTCCCTTGCTCGGCGCCTACGCCGACCGCATCGGCGAGTTCGCCGAACTCTGCCGCCAACTCAGCGGCAAAATTCTGCCCGACGGCACACTCGGTGACCAAGCCAGTTCCGAACTCGCGCGCATCCGCCGCCAGACCGATCAGCAGCGTTTGCGCATCCAAACCTCGCTTGAGAAGTTTGTGCGCCGCCATTTCGACGACGGCCTATTGCAAGACGCGTACTCGACCATCCGCAACGGTCGCTCCGTCGTGCCGGTGAAGGCCAGCTGGAAAGGACGCGTCGACGGCGTCATCCATTCGGCCAGCGGCACCGGCCAAACCGTCTTCATCGAGCCGCTCGAGACAATCGCTGAGAACAATCGCCTCGTACGCCTGATGGAAGAGGAGCAACAGGAGATCCTGCGTATCCTGCGCCAGATGACTCAGGCCCTGCGCGAACGACGCGATGAGATCCGCTCTGCGATGATCGCCCTCGCCGAGTTAGAGTGGGTCTTCGTCCGAGGCCACTTCGCTCAGGAGTTCCGCTGTTCGATACCCCGCTTCAGCGACGAAGCCGCGCCCCGCCTCAAGCTCCGTTGGGCACGGCATCCGTTGCTCGAAGACGTCTTGAAGCGCCAGGGCATCAAGGCCGTGCCGCTCGATCTCGACCTCTCCGAGCAACGCCGCACGCTGGTCATCAGCGGACCCAATGCAGGCGGCAAGACCGTCGCGCTCAAGACGGTCGGCCTGCTCGCCGTCATGGCTCAGTTCGGCATTCCGGTTCCCGCCGATGAGGCGGAGTTTCCCTGGTTCACGCGCATCGTCGCCGACATCGGCGACCTGCAGTCGATCGAGGCCAGCCTCAGCACCTTCTCCGCTCATATCGAGAACCTGAAGCGCACCATGGCCGAAGCGACCAGCGGATCGCTGGTCATCGTGGACGAAATCGGAGCCGCCACCGACCCGCAAGAAGGCGGCGCCTTCGCCGTCGCGGTCGTCGAGCACCTGCTCAACGCCGGCGCCTTTACTCTGGCCTCGACACACCTGCCCCGGCTCAAGATCTGGGGCGCGAATCAGTCCGCCGTCGTCAGTGCTGCGATGGGCTTTAACCCGGCCACGCTTTCGCCGACGCATCGCCTCGTCCTCGGTCTGCCCGGGCAGTCCGCCGGCCTGGCCATGGCCCAGCGTCTAGGCGTTCCCGACGCGATCATCGAACGCGCCCGCCAAGCCCTCGCCGACGAAGAGCAGGAATCCGCCAAGTTCCTCGACAGCCTGCACGCCAAGGTCGCCGAAGCCGAAGACCGCGAGCGCAAGGTGTCCCTTGCCGAGAAACGGCTCGCCGAACGCGAAAAGGCGGTCGACCAATCCGCTTCCGAGATGGAAGGCAAGATCAAAGGCGAAATGGAACGCCGTTTCCACGGCGCCTTGCGCCGCGCCGAGGCCGCCAACCGCGAGGCGCTCGACGAGGCCCTGCAAAGCATGAAGGCCCGCACCGCATCCCGCCGCGGCGTCGCCCAATCGGAAACTTCGGCCGCTCGCGTTCACCGCAAAGCGCAAGAGACTTTTACTTCCGCTCTCAACGAAGCCCTGGGCATCGAACCTCAAGAGCAACAGGCCGCTAAGTTCGTCATCGAGCCCGGCATCGAGGTCAAGTTGGCCTCCTTTGGAACGCGCGGCCGTGTCTTGCGTCAGGTCGGCGACGAAGACTGGGAGGTCCAAGTCGGCCAGCTCAAAATGCGCGTTGCCGCAACCGACATGACCCCTTCGGAAGAGCAGCCCGCCTCGCAGTCGCGCCTGCCCACCGGCGTGACCTACTCTTCGGAGATCAAGTCGAGAGCCTCGCTCACCGAAATTAACGTCATCGGACAGACTGTCGACGAAGCTTCCGACGCCGTCGATAAATTCCTCGATGAGGCCGTGCTGGCCGAAGTCGAGCGTCTGCGCGTGGTACACGGTTTCGGCACGAATGCTCTGAGAAAGGCTCTTTGGAAAATGTTCGCCGCGCACATCCATGTGGAGAAGTACTACCAGGCCGAGCAGCAAGAAGGGGGGGCCGGAGCGACCATCGTCGAAGTGCGCGTTTAACTGACGCTGTAGGATAGGGGCATGCCGCGCTTGATGCGTCTGATGGCCGGAGTCGCTCTGGCGGTCGCCTCATGCGCCGCTGCGAGCCTGTCGGTCGACAACCAGGCCGGAAGCGTCGCAGTTGTCGTCACGACAGCCTCGCGCTTAACCGTCGACGGACAATCCCCTGAACCCTTCGTCGCCGCCCGCGACATCGACATCGTGCGCAGCGGCGAGGACGTTCGGCTGCGAGTTCGACCGCGGCAGTCGCCCCTTGATCTGATCGTCCGCTTGCCCCTTGGGTTTGCGCTCGAGGTCAGCACCCAGGATGGAGCTATTTCCGTGCAGGGCATGGTTCACCTAGCGCGCTTGGAAACCGACACCGGCGCCATTCGTTTGAACATCCCCCTGCGCGGCACTCGGCTCACGCTGGATGCGGACGTCCCTCCTCCCCATTTCACAACGCCCGACAAGCGGTTCTTCCGCGCTTCGAACGTCGATCTCACCGAAGGACGTAAGCTTTGGCGCCTGCGAGACCGCCTGCCGGAGGGCTCGATCGGCTACGGCGACTACCGCATCAAAACGCGAGCCCCGCGCCAAGTTGAAATTACGCCCTTCGAGCCGCCCCTCGGCTGGCCGTTGCGCTTTCACTGGGATGCTGAAGCAGAACTCGAACGATTATCGACGCCTGCGACGCGACCCGTGAATTCCGGGCCGGCCGCCGCTCCTTCCGGTCCGCAAGACGCCAACGGCGAGCTGGTCTTCCGCTCGGACGTTCGCATGGTCAACCTCACCATGGCCGTCAGCGACCGCAAGGGGAATCCAGCGGCCCAACTATCTGCCAGCCATTTTCATGTCTTCGAAGGCGGCGTCGAACAAAAGGTCGCCAACATCCAAGCCGGAGACGCGGCCTTCAATCTCGTGGTGTTGCTCGATATGAGCGGCAGCACCGCCCCCGATCTGAAGCACATGCGCACCGCAGCCCGCCGTTTTGTGGATATGGCCAGGCCCGGGGACCGCGTGGCGATCTACGCGCTCACGCAAGGGATGTTCCAAGTCGTCTCGCCCCTCAGTAACGACCGGCAAGCCCTATTGGCCGCAGTCGACAACCTGCCGGCGATCGCCGGAGCTTCGCCGCTCTACGACATCATTACCCTGGCCTACGCGCAGGAACTTCGTCAACTTTCGGACGAGCGCAACGCTCTGATCGTGATCTCAGACGGGTTAGACAACCAAGTCACCGGGCAAGAAGCTCCCTCATCCGTGAAATTCAAGAACCTGAAGCGCGCAGCAGAAGAGATGCACGCGATTATCTATCCCGTCTTCCTGCTCTCGGGGCAACGATTTAAGCAGGGCTGGTCGACTCGCGCCCGCGAGCGCATGGAGGCGTTGGCCCACGCCACGGGCGGGCGTTTGTTCCCCGCTGCCGACATTTCCGATCTCGAGCCGGTCTTTCCGCTGATTGAAGCCGACCTGCGCAGCGTCTATAGCCTGAGCTACTATCCCGACAACCAGAACTTCGACGGCTCCTGGCGGGCCGTGGAAGTCTCGGTCGACGACCCCGGCGTCACCGTTCGCGCCCGGCCGGGTTACTACGCCAACTGAACCGCGAGACACTAGATCTATGAGACGACTGTTCGCGCTGGCGTTGTCCGCCGCCGCCCTGCTCGCGGCGCAGGGTCTTGACTCGCTCAGCGACTGGCAATTCTACAGAGAGATCGCTGGCGGCCCCGTTACGGGCATCGCAACGCTGACCCTCGACGCCGAGATCCTGGCCCATACCCGCGACGACGCCGGGGACTTGCGCATCTTCGATGCCGCCGGCAAAGAAGTTCCCTACCAGCTCCGAGTCCTGCGCGGCGAGCGAAACGCCGAGTCCTTCGAAGCGACCGAGGTCAGCCGCAGTACGGAAGGCGACGCCGCCGAAATCACTCTGGACCTGGGCGAGAAGCCAGCCGAGCACAACCAAGTTCAGATCGATACGGAAGGGGCCCGTTTTCGGCGGCAAGTAGCCGTCTTCGGCAGCGACGACGCCGAGCAGTGGACCCCGCTGACCGAGAGCGGTTTGATCCTGCGTCTCACGCAAAACGGTAAGACGGCATCCGTCAATCGCGTGCAGTATCGGCCCAGCCAGTCTCGTTATATACGCATCCGGGTCGTCCGCGATCAGCAAGCCGACCCCGAGGCGCCGGTCATCGAATCCGCGGTAGTGCAACGGGCGACCGCGATACCCGGAGAAGAGCAGGCGGTCCCCGCCCGGTCCGTGACCCGGGAAACGATCACGCAAGGCGAAATTTCCGCCTCCCGATACACGATCGACTTGCCCGGACGTATCCCCCTGCACGCCCTGCGGTTCAATACTTCTGTCGGCGCCTTCGCTCGGACGTATCAGCTCGTGTCGATACAAGGCGGCAATATCGCGCCCTTCCCGATCGCGGTCGGCCGGCTCAACCGCCGCGAAGGCGATCCATCCGGCGTGGTTATTCTACGCTTTCAGGAAGTCATCGCCCGGCAGCTGCAACTGACCATCGTCGACGGCGCCGACCCGCCGCTCGACATTCTGGAGCCGACCGTTCTAATCGCTTCCCGGCAACTGGTTGTGGATCTCAGCGCTGCCGCCCAGCCTTTGCGCCTGTACTACGGCAACCCCGCCGTTGCCGCGCCGGACTACGACCTGAAGGCCGAAATGCCGCGCACGCTTGACGAATCCGTCGCGCATTTGGATCTGGGACCCGAACAGTTGAATCCGGCCTATGAGGCTCCCCAAGCGCCGCTGTCCGAGCGCGCGCCCTGGCTGATTTATGTGGTGACCGCAGCAGCCAGTCTTGCGCTGCTGGCTATCTTGCGTAGCCTGGTGTTCGACGTCAATGCCTAAGGCCGAGCCCTACATCTCTTCGTCGTACTCTTCTTCCTCTTCGCGGCGATGCTCGCGGTAGCGGCGAATCGCTTCCTTGCTGACGGTGGTCGCCGACCACAGAAAGGCGCCCGCTATCGCGCCCGACGCTGCCCCGATCAACGCGCCGAACAGCGCCCCGGCGGCCGCCCCGGCGCCCACGGCGCGAGTTCCCTGACGAATCGTTGCTGGACGCGGTTTGTAGTCTTCGAGGTATCCCATCGGGCCTCATCATCGCATACGGCCTCGGCAGAGGCGTTATGCTGTCGAGAGTCATGCTCAACCGCCGCAATTTCCTCGCTGCTGCTTCCGCAGCCGCTCTGGCTTCCTGCAATCGCTCCAACGGCCGCAAGATCATCGGCGTCGTGCCCAAAGGCGCTAGCCATCTGTTCTGGCAGACGATTCATGCGGGCGCGTTGAAGGCTGCCAGCGAGGCCGACCTTGAAGTCTTGTGGCAGGCGCCGCAACTCGAAATCGATTCCAGCCGCCAGATCGCTATCGTCGAAAATCTCATCTCCCGCCAAGTCGACGGCATCATGCTGGCCCCTGTGGACGACGAATCGCTGGTTCTCCCCGTCGAGCGCGCCGCCGCGCAGGGCATTCCCGTCACGATTTTCGACTCAGCGATCAACACCGACAAGATTGTCAGCTTCGTCGCCACTGACAACTTTGAAGCGGGCAAAATGGCTGCCCGCCGCATGGGCGAGATCCTCGGCGGAAAGGGCAAAGTCGGCATCATCGGCTTCCGTCCCGGGTCGGCGTCGACCGTGCAGCGCGAAGACGGTTTCCAAGAAGCCCTCAAGGAATTCCCAGGCATCGAGATGGTCGGTCTCCGCTACAACGAGTCTGATCGCGCCAAGGCCATGGCCGAGTCCGAAAACCTGATGACGGCCTTCCCGGATCTCGCTGGCCTGTTCGCCGATAACGAATCCTCCACCGACGGCACGGTACGCGCCGTTAAGCAGCGCGGCGCCGCCAATCAAGTCAAGGTCGTGGGCTTCGACTCCTCCGAAGAACTCATCGCCGAACTCAAGGCCGGCACCATGGATTCGATCGTCGTCCAAGACCCCTTCCGCATGGGTTACGAATGCATGAAGGCCATGTCCGACTACCTCGCTGGCCGTGAACCGGTAGCCAAGCTCGACTCCGGTTCCTATTTGGTGACCCGCGAGAACGTCGACGATCCCGACATTCAGGCCGTCGTCTTCCCAGCCATTGACGAATGGCTGAAAGGCGCATGAGCCGCCTCGAACAGGCCATCGCAGCGATCGACGCGCTCAACGCGCAGGACCCGCGTGACGACCCTCATGAGGCGGGCCAAAAGTTTGAGGCTGCCTACTCCGAGCGCATGACCCGCTGGCTCAATCGTCTGGAGCCCGAGGCCTCGGAAGCGTTGCAACTAGCCGCCCACGCCCAACACGTCGCTCGCTGGCGCACTCCGCGCCAAGATTACCCAATGGACCGTGCCGGTTATAAACGCTGGCGCACCGATCTAGCCGATCTCCACGCCCAAACCACGGGTGAAATCCTGCGCGACGCCGGTTACAACGACGAAACCATCGAACGCGTCCAATCCCTGCTCAAGAAGAAGAACCTCAAGACCGACCCCGAGTGCCAGACGCTCGAAGACGTTATTTGCCTGGTCTTCTTGGAATCGTATTTCGCCGATTTTGCCGCCCAGCACGACGAAGCGAAACTCATCCGCATCTTGCAACGCACCTGGGCCAAAATGTCCGAACGCGGGCATCGGGCGGCGTTGGCATTGCCCCTGCCGCCCGAACTCGCGAAGCTCGTCGAAAAAGCGCTCGCGGGATGAACCACGCCCGGTGTCCGTGTCAGTCCGTGGCTGCGGCGCTTACCTCCACTTCAACCGGGACCGGCTGGCTAAACACGTCAAACATCGGCGAACCCTTGGCGAGCTCCGCAATGATCTCTGCCGGAGCGTCCGCATCCACTTCAAACCTCACGCGAACCGCGCCGTAGCCTGCTCGCGCCGCATCTTGGATGCGCACGAAGCCGCGACAGTCCATGTCTCCCTCGACAAAAGCGGTTGAGGATCGGACCTCGATTCCCCGCGCGGCGCAGTTGTAGATCATGGTGGTGTTCATGCAGGCCGCCAGGGCTTGCAATGCGTATTCGGCGGGCGTCGGACCCTGGTCGGTCCCTAAGAACTGGACCGGCAGATCGGTGTCTAGTCGGAAGTCGGCTTGATGTCGGCATTCCTGCCCGCCAAGCGAGAAGCGCGAAATATTCGAGCGCGACCGGGTTGCTCCCAACCAGGTGTTGCTGGCGGAGAAAGTCACTGCGGCCATCTGCGGATTCTGCTTGAGCGCTCCGATGATTTGCTGTTGCGAACTGGTCTCCAGGCCATTCGTTTTTTCCGTCTGTATTGCTGTGGTCATGTCATTCCTTCCTTTGTTGCAGTGAGGGTCATTCCCTCGTGGCTGATGAAAGAATCACACGACTGCCGCGAGCGGTCCACGACACAGAATGTAGTAACCCACTTCATTTTCTGTAGCCAAGCTGGACGGTAGTGGACAAACAGTCTGCTGGATTTTGACGGTCAATGTCTGGCGGAATGACCGTTCTGGCTGTGAAACCGCGACGTTCCGTAGCGGAATGCCGCAGATGTCCGGATTTGCAGGGGTAGGGCGAGTGGGTTTCGCTGCCGTTGGCAGCCTTCTCAAGGTGCACTGCCGACCTATTCCAATACAGGAACTCACTCAGAGCCCACCCTGGAGGCCCCTTCGCGAGTCTCGAGAAGGTACAATTGCGACGTCTTGCACGTCGGCTCCAGCATCAGCCATTACCGCATCGTCCAGAAGCTCGGCGAGGGTGGCATGGGCATCGTCTACAAAGCCGAGGACACGACGCTAGACCGTCCGGTCGCGTTGAAATTCCTGGCCGAGCACTTGCTGAACGATGCGGAAGCCAAAGAGCGCTTTCTGCGTGAAGCCAAAGCAGCAGCGGCCAGGGAACCTTTAGCCCGGACGGCGAGTCGATCTTCGTCGCATCCAGTGGAGGGTCAGCGCACGGATCGCTTTTCGAGGTTTCCTCTCAGGGTTCTCCCGAAGAGTTGATCGTTCCGGCCGATGTCGGCGAAACAGCGCCACGGGCAGATCGCCCGGCTTTTGTACCGGCCACGAACGGTCGCGTCCTCGTGTTCACCGTCGGCAACGTAACGACCAGCACGATGCATGCCAAGAACCTCGATACCGGGCAGACGGTGGCGCTGGGTCTCGGAGATCGGCCCATCTATTCTGCGCCGACTGGCCATCTGATCTATCAGTCCGCGAGGAATGTCTACGATCTGTGGGCTCGGCCCTTCTCGCCCGAGACGCTCGCGTTCACCGGCCCAGCGTTCCCGCTCCGTCAGAACGCCCGTCAACCGTCGCTGTCTGAGGACGGCACGTTGGCCTATCTGGATGGGACCAGTCGCAGCGGAGCCCGAACCCTCGTTTGGCGCGACCGCTCCGGCGCCGTGTTGGAGACGATCGGCCAGCCCCAGTCGGCTATGTACACTCCCGCCCTCTCGCCATACGGGCAGCGGATTGCCGTGACGTCTGGCGAAGGCGGCAACCGGGACATCTGGGTTCACGACCTAGTCCGTTCCACCAAGACTCGCTTGACGTTTGATGAAGGAGCTGAAAGTAACCCGACTTGGTCGCCCTCAGGTGAGCAGATCATCTACTGGCTCACGGGCGCCGACGGATCGAGCCTGACGAGGAAAGCGGCCGACGGAACCGGGGAGGCGGTTGTACTGGTTGAGGCAAAGGGCTATATGCCTGGTCCCGACTGGTCGCGCGACGGGCGCTTTCTGGTGTACGACGAAAACACTGGACCGGAGACTAGCTTCGACATCCGCTACGTGAAGCTTGAGGCGGATGGCAGCGCTTCCGAACCCGTCACATTCCTTGCAACGCCAGCCACTGAACTGGCTCCGAAGCTTTCGCCGGACGGTCGCTTCTTGGCCTATGTATCCAACGAATCAGGACGCGGTGAGGTCTATGTTCGCCCATTTCCCAAAGGTACCGGGAAATGGCAGGCGTCCGTGGACGGCGGAAGCCAACCGCGCTGGAGCCGCAACGACCGTGAGTTGTACTACGTCAGCGACGGAACCCTAATGGGCGTTTCGGTCTCCACCGGGCAGGGAGTCGCGCTGGGACAGCCGCAGCAACTGTTTCGGTCCGATGACCTGCTCTCCGCCGTCCCAGTGCCAGCGTACGACGTCTCCGCCGACGGCCAGCGCTTCGTGACGATTGCGCCGGTCGAACAGGGCGAAGAAGCAGCGGCCCCCAAAATCCGCGTCGTCCTGAACTGGTACGAAGAGTTCCGCGACCGCGAGCGGTAGGAACCGCCCCGCATTATCGCTTGGATGGCCTTCGCCGAGTCACTTCCTACCAGTCCGCATGCAGGAAATGACCCCGGAAACGGACCGCTCCAGCCCTCTCGAAGCATCTGAATCGGGTTGGTCCCCGACTTTGCCGATATTGGAAGTAAGTCGAAACCCATGTTCGTTTGACCTTGCGGAGAACCCGCAGAGATACAATCCCAGAATCGGTTGCGTCATAGGCCCGCGCCAGATCACCGAGACGGTTATGGCCAATCAAGCAACAGAACTCAGGTACGTCGTCCGGATTGGCGTGATCGGCAAGTATTTCGGGCAACTGTGCCTGGTCCTCGCCGCGCTGACGCTGGTTCCCTTAGCGCTGTCGCTCGTCTTCGGCGAAACGCCCATCAGCCTACGTTACGGCATTGTGATCGGCGGGCTGGCGACGCTGGGGGGCATCTTAGTTCGGCTGCCCACGCCCGAGAGAGTGCAGACCAATGAAGGCATGGCGTTGGTCGCGCTCATGTTTCTGTTCACTCCTCTGGTGATGTCGTACCCGATGATGGGTTCGGGATTGGGCTTTCAAGACGCTTTCTTTGAAGCCGTCTCCGGCGTAACGACCACCGGCCTGACGACGCAGGCGACGCTTGCGGGCGCCTCGTCGACGTTTCTGTTTTCGCGTGCCTGGATGCAGTGGTATGGGGGATTGGGCATTGTGGCGCTCTCCCTGGCGTTTGTGATGCAGACGGGGTTGGTGGCGAAAGGTCTCGCCGTCACCGAGACCGAAACGGACGATTTAGTCGGCGGCACGCGGGCGCATGCTCGGCGGGTTCTAAAAACCTACCTTGCTCTAACCGCTATCGGAGTCGTTGTCTGCTTGTTGGCGGGAGTCGGGCTGTTCCAGGCGGCGCTGTACACCCTCGCAGCGGTTTCGACCGGCGGCTTCGCTCCGCTTGACGACAGCCTGGCCAGCCTGAGCGGCTTCGTCCAGGCGTGGATTACCTTGTTGTGCATCTGCGGCGCGATTCCGCCAAGTTTGTATCGCCAGATTTGGGACAAGACCCGGCGTGCGACCGGGGATGTCCTGCAACTGCAGGTCCTGTTGGTTGCCGGCTTCGTTGTTTCGCTAGCGGTCGGCGGCTCGCTTTGGCTAAACACTGATTTGGGCTGGCGGCAAATTCTCCATCAGGCGCCGCTGGTCGCTTTTTCCGCGCAGACAACCGCGGGATTTTCGCCGGTGCCGTTAACGCAATTCGACGCCGGTTCCAAGGTGATCCTGATGTTCTCCATGCTCGTGGGCGGCAGCGCCGGATCGACTGCCGGCGGGTTCAAGCTGATGCGGCTGCTGATTGCGGCAAGCGTTCTGGTGACGATCATTCGGCGCACTTGCCTGCCGAAACACGCCGTCATTGAGCCTCGGCTAGCGGGACGGCGCCTGCAGGAACAGGAGATTCAAGCGGCGTTGCTGCTCATCTTGCTGTTCGGCGCCGCGGTTGTCCTGTCCTGGCTGCCCTTCGTGGCGATGGGGTATGATCCGCTCGACTCGTTATTCGAGGTCGTTTCGGCCACGGGAACGGTAGGGCTCTCCGTGGGGATCACAAGCGAGACGTTGCCCGGACTACTCAAGGGGGTCCTTTGTGCTGACATGCTGATAGGAAGACTGGAAGTTATGGCGTGGTTAGTCGTGCTGTACCCAGGGGCCTGGTTCGGCCAAAAGATGGAGGGGGCATGAGAGCTGTTTTTGTGGGAGCGGGAGAGGTCAGCGTCGAAACGGCCAAGGCGCTCACCCAGAAGGGTCATCAGGTGGTCATCATTGAGACCGACAAGGCCAAAATCGATGAGTTGTCCGAAGAGCTGGATTGCAGCTTCCTGCAGGGCGACGGCAGCAGACCGAACATCCTGAGCGAAGTCAATCCCGGGCAGACCGACTTCCTGTTTTGCCTTACCAATAGCGACCAGGACAATGTGATCGCCAGTCTGGTTGGCCGTTCTCTGGGGTTCCGCCGTGTGGTGACCAGCATCGGCGATCAGCAGTTCGAGGGCATCTGCCATGAGTTGGGGCTAGAGGACACCATCGTCCCATCGCGCACCATGAGCCGCTACCTAGTGGACATGGTGGGCGGTGGTGAAAGCGTCCAACTCTCCACGGCTATCAAGGGTGACGCGCGGTTGTTTGCTTTGATTGCGAAAGAGGAAGATGCCGTCGCTGCCAGGGATCTCAACCTGCCTGTTGGCGCTAAGGCCATCTGCTTCTACCGTGACGGCGTATTTTCGCATGTGGATGAGAAGACGACATTCCGCACCGGTGACGAGATCGTAATTCTCACCCACAGCAAGAATATGCAAGCGCTGCAGGAGCGTTGGCAGCTGAAGGCGGCACAGGCGCAGCCTGCGGATGCGCCCGCTATCCGGTAGTGGATAGCTCTACGTTCGGCATTGCGGAAAGCCCTGTCGAAAGGTTTGGCGACTGTCACAGAGAATTCTGATCGCAGGTCTGAGGATTCGTGGGCGCACTCTGCACCGGCATACAATCGTCACGATGAACCAGCACCTGGAGGCAGGCTGGCTAATCCCTTCGCTGCTAGCTCGTGGCATCGAACAAGGCTCAGGTCTACTCGCTGCCTGTTCAGGCAACCGCGCTTGAAGGGGCTGCTGCGGTTGGGTCGGAGGTCGAGCAGCAAACCTAAGCGTTTGTCGCGGTTAGCGATTGCTACTCTCGTGGTGGAAGTATAGATGGCTAATCGCTCTCACTCGGCTCCGGGAACTCCGCAGCCAATCGACCGCATTGTCCGGCCGTTCCAGGAGTTCGCCCACACCGAAGCCTCCGGTGGTCTAGTGCTGCTGGCGGCCGCCGTCGCAGCGTTGGTATGGGCGAATTCGCCGTTTGCGCACTCTTACCACGATTTTTGGCACTCCTCCTTCTCGGTCGGCGTCGGGGAATTTGTCGTCTCGCAACCGTTGGAGATTTGGATCAACGACGGCTTGATGGCGGTGTTCTTCTTCGTGGTTGGGCTGGAAATCAAGCGCGAGGCGATGACGGGTGAACTCTCCACGTTTCGGCAGGCCTCTCTGCCCGTGGCGGCGGCCGTGGGCGGCATGATCGTACCTGCGCTAATTTACGCGAGCTTGAACTACGGCACGCCGGAGATCAGCGGCTGGGGAATCCCCATGGCGACCGACATTGCCTTCGCTCTGGGTGTTTTGGCGCTGCTGGGCAAGCGCGTGCCGGATTCGTTGCGGGTCTTTCTTACCGCGGTTGCCATCGTGGATGATCTCGGCGCGGTGCTGGTCATCGCGATTTTCTATACCGCGCAAATCTCGGTATGGGCTCTTGCCGCCGGGCTCGCCGGACTGGCCGTAATGGCTCTGGCGAATCGGCTAGGCGTCCGCTCGCCTTTGGCGTATTTTCTGATCGGGCTTGGCGTGTGGGCCGCTTTTCTGACTTCCGGCGTACACGCCACGATCGCCGGCGTTTTGACGGCAATGACAATTCCGGCGCGCTCGATTCTCGATGAGCGAAAGTTCGTCGCCGCCGGGCGGGGCTTCCTCGATGCGGTTGGCGATGCCGATTCCCCGAACGAGCGAAAGATCGCCGCGGTGCGCGCCCTTGAGATTTCGTGCGAGCACGTGCAGACGCCGCTGCTGCGCCTGGAGCACGCGCTGCATCCTTGGGTAGCTTTTGTGATCATGCCGATCTTCGCGCTGGCGAACGCAGGAATACCGCTGGGGACCGATTTTGTCGAGTCGCTGGCGGCGCCGGTGACCCTTGGCGTTGCCGTTGGGCTGATTGTCGGCAAGCAGATTGGAGTTACGCTTTTTACCTGGTTGGCGGTGCGCTCGGGGTTGGCAGTGCTCCCGGTGAATATGAGCTGGCGATCGATGTATGGTCTGGCCTGGTTGGCTGGGATCGGATTCACGATGTCGATGTTTGTTGCCGGGCTGGCGTTCGATAGCGCCGACACGTTGGTCGAAGCCAAGGCGGGAATTCTAACAGCGTCAATGATCGCTGGTGTGGTGGGATACCTATTGCTGAAGCGTGGACTGCCCCAGAATAGCGTCGCATCGGCGTCGTAAAACTTTGGCGCGATGCTTTGTCGGCGCTTGGCAAGCCGCCCGCTTGACGCCCCGCGCACAGAATCGCACGCAAGAGCCCTCTCTGTTACCTCTGTCCTCGGATGTTCACTGCGGTTTCGACTTCCAACTCTCCGTGGTAGAGACGAATGAGAACAATCCGCTTTAACCTGTACTAGTCGGCTGCGGCTCCGAAGTCCGTCGCCAGCCCGTTGGTGAATAAGACATTGTCTTCCGTTGAGCCCGGTCCGAGTTCCGATCGCGACGATCGCATTGGCCGAGCGCTGCTGGTCCTCTTGGCCGGCGTGATGGCATTCGTGTCGGTCCTGCTGCTGGCTTTTTCAGCGCCTAAATCCGCGTACTACGTGCCAATAGCCTTGTTGCTGCTGGCTGGGGGCTGTTCTTTTCTCCGGGGCGGGCTGCGCGCTAAAGCGGCGTTGTTGCTGCTGGTGTTGTCGCCTTTCCCTTGGCTTGCCGACGCCTCGCTCGAATGGCTGGCGCGAAAGGACGCGGCGGCCGACCTGCAAGCCAGAAGAGACTACGCCGCGAGTGTCGGCATTCCCTTTGACGCGCGCACCCCGGTCGAAATCGTCGAGGACCTCCGCAAGGCGGGCCGCGACGTTTGGCCAGCCGTCTATCCGGGGCCGCTGCTGCAACTCCATCCTCAAGGCCTGACTGCCGAGAACGGCGAAAAATTGCTGTCGCTCGCCGGCATCTCGAACGTTGACACCCGATTCGGCAACGAGGAAGGCCGTTACCTGATTTATCATTCCGACGAACACGGTTTTCACAACCCGCCGGGGATTTGGGAACTGCCGCAGATCGACGTGGCGGCGATCGGCGATTCCTACACGCACGGCGCCCAAGTGCCCAGCGACCGCAACCTGGCGGCGCCGATCCGGCGACGCTGGCCCGCTACTCTCAACCTCGGGTTCAGCGGAAATGGCCCGCTGATTGAGCTAGCGACTCTGCTCGAATATCTGCCGCAGCGTCGCCCCCGAGTCGTTCTGTGGGTCCTATGCGAACTCAATGACTTGGGACCAGACCTCGATTTGGAAGCCAAGTCTCCGCTGCTTCAGCGCTACTGGAAAGAGCGTCGCAAGATTCAAAACCTGGAGGCGCGACAACCGGAAATCGACGCCATGCTGCGCGGCTACGCCGAGCGCGCCATGGCCAACGCGGATGAGCCGCGGGCAAGCAACTTGCTCTGGTCCTTGGCAACGCTGGAACGACTCCGCCTACGCGCCCATCAGATCGTTTCTCGCCCGCCCGACCGCTGGGATACTCTGACCGAGGTTCTGCGTACCGCTAGAGATGAGGTCCACGGTTGGCAGGGTACGTTGTATCTCGTCTATTTGCCTCTGCACCTGGGCCGGTCCGAGTCCTGGCTGACTCAATACCGGCGCGGCAAACCTGCCGAGAGGCGCGAGCGTGCCTTAGAAATCGGCAGGACTCTGGAAATTCCCGTCATCGACATCGAAACCGCGTTCGAGCAGGCGGGGCCCCGGGCAAAGACGTTCTTCTACCCGTATCACGCCCACTTCACCTCCGCCGGCTACGAAGAGGCCGGCCTCGCCATCGTGAAGCGTCTTGAAGCCGACGGATTCTAATCTTCGTTTTCACCGAACCAACCGGCTGCTCAGCGGCGCTCAAACGATTTTTTGGCCGAACGCCGACAAGATCAATTCCACCGCGAGATCGGCTGTCCGGTTGGCCTGGTCCAGGATCGGATTCACTTCGACGACGTCCATGGATCGCAGGAGTCCGGAGTCGGCAACCATTTCCATGGCCAGGTGCGCCTCCCGATAGGTAAGCCCGCCGCGTCGCGGCGTACCGACGCCAGGGGCCTCCGCCGGATCGACGACATCCATGTCCAGGCTGACGTGAATGCCGTCGGTCTCGCGGGACGCCCACTCAAGAGCCTGCTCCATTACCCGGCGGAGGCCTCTCTCATCCACGTCCCGCATGGTGAGCACATGAACGCCCGCGATCCGCAGATTGTTTCGCTCGTTCGGGTCGACGTCCCTAAGACCGACCAGCGTTGCGTTGTCGGGCCGAATGAGCGGGACATCTGCCGCGACGCGTTGCAGTCGTCCGTGAGCGAGCCCAAAAAAATAGGCCAGAGGCATGCCGTGAATATTGCCGGAAACGCTAGTTTCAGGGGTATTGATGTCGGCATGCGCGTCAAACCAAAGCAAGCCGATGCGCCGTCCGCGAGCGGCGCCGGCCAGCGTGCCGACGGCGAGCGAGTGATCTCCTCCTAGAACCAAGGGCGTCCAACCCTCAGAGAGGAAGCTTTCGACGCGGTGCGCCAAGCGTTCGCAGACCTTGGCGATCTCCACGGCGTAGCGAGCGTCTTGCCGCCCGACCGCACGGTTCTCGGGGATGCCGACCGCGAGGTCGCCGTCGTCGCGCAGCTCATAGCCCAGCTTGCCGAGGCCGCTCGACAAACCCGCCGCCCGAATGGCGGAGGGCCCCATATCGACGCCTCGACGGCTTTGCCCTAGGTCGAGCGGTACTCCCAGAATCCGAACTTTTCGTGACGGCATGTCGCACTCCGCGGCGGAAATTCATCATAGTAGTGTGCCGCCTATGTCAGAAACCCTATTTGAGACTCGCGTTTTAGAGACAGGAAAGGAACTGTACCAACTATTGGGCGACGGCAAGCCGCCGGCTTTCAAGAAAGACTATTGGAGCGGCAGGGTTCTTGAATGGGCGATCAAAGACGAAGCCTTTAAGGTGCAGATGTTCCGCTTCGTCGACGTGTTTCCCTACTTAAAGACGTCGTCGGAAGTTGCCAGACATCTGCAGCAATATTTTGGCGAGGCGGATCAGATGCTGCCCCGTGCACTGACTCGCCGCCTGCTCTCACTGTCGCCGGACTCGCTATCCGCCAAGATTGCCGCCCATCTGGTCAGCCGAAACATTCGCAGTATGGCGAGCCAATTCATCGCGGGCGAAAGCGCTCACGACGCATTGCATCCCCTTCGCCGGATTCGTAAGCAGGGAGCTGCCTTCACTGTCGCCCTGCTCGGCGAAGCCGTCGTTTCCGAGTCCGAAGCGGACGGCTATGCGGAGCGGTATTTAGAAACGATTCGAGAATTGGAGCGGGACCGTGAGCATTGGAAGCCGCTCGGAGATGACGCTCAGCGCGACTGGGGCGTCGCGCCGCCGGTGAATATTTCCGTTAAAGCGACGGCTCTTTATTCTCAACTACGTCCTGCGGCATTTGAGCGCTCGGTTGCGGCGGCGAAGGAACGTCTTCGCCCGATTCTCCGCGAGGCGATGCGTCACGGCGCCTTTCTACACTTCGACATGGAGCACCGCGAACTGAAGGGTCTCACCTTGGCGATCTATCGCTCTGTGCTCGAAGAACCGGAATTTGCCGGCTATCCCGAGACAGGCGTCGCCATTCAGGCGTACCTGCGAGATTCGCTCGATGACATTCGAGGGCTTTTGGCCTGGAGCATTCAACGGCAACAGGCATTCACCATCCGCCTGATCAAAGGGGCGTACTGGGATCAAGAAGTTATTCAGGCCCGTCAACACGGTTGGCCTGTTCCGGTATTCACCGAAAAGGCTGCCACCGACGCCAATTTCGAGGCGAGCGCCAAGCTTATCCTCGAACACGACGCGCCGGTGCGGCTCGCGTGCGGTTCGCACAACATCCGTTCCATCGCTTACGTCCGCGAACTAAGCCTGCTGCACGACGACAAGACGGTGGAGTTCCAAGCGCTCTACGGTATGGCCGAGCCAGTGAAGAACGCCCTCGTCGCCGCTGGCTTTCCGGTTCGGATGTACGTGCCGGTGGGCGACCTGTTGCCGGGTATGGCTTATCTGGTGAGGAGACTGCTCGAAAATACCTCCAATGAATCGTTCTTGCTGCACAGCTTCGGCCGCAAAGAGACGCCAGGGCAGTTGCTGCAAAACCCGGCGAGGCTGATTCGGAAGCCGGCGGCCGACGAAACGCCGACCGCCCGATTCCGAAATGAGCCGCCTATCGACTGGAGCATCCGGACGAGCAGAGACCGTTTCGATGCGGCGCTGCACGGCCTGAAGTTGCCTAAACGCGCCCCCCTATTCATTGGCGGAATAGAGGAAGATACGGCGAAACAGATCTCTTCGTGCAATCCGTCTCGACCCAGCGAGATCGTCGCAGTCGCGGCATCCGCCAGTCTAGACCAGACTGACCACGCGGTCGCAGCAGCACAGGAGGCGTTCTCCGGGTGGCGTGATATGGGGGCGCAGCAACGGTCTGACGTGCTGTTTCGTGCGGCGTCGATCATGCGCGAGAAGCCGATATGAACTCGCTGCTCTCCAAGTTTGCGAGGTAGGCAAGGTGCGCAGCGAGGCGGATGGCGACGTCTGCGAGGCCATCGACTTTCTGGAGTTCTACGGCCGGGAGATGCTGCGCCTTGGCGAACCTCGTCCGCTGGGTCACGCTCCCGGAGAAGATAGTCAACTCGTTTTTGAACCAAGGGGCGTTGCCGCCGTCATCGCGCCTTGGAACTTTCCGCTCGCGATCTCCACCGGAATGACAGCGGCGGCGTTGGTGGCGGGCAACACCGTCGTTTACAAGCCGGCTGAGGATTCCGTGGGCGTGGGTTCGGCGCTTTCCGACGTATTGCGTCAAGCGGGCGTGCCTGACGGCGTTTTCAACTTTCTCCCCGGCGAAGGCGCGACGGTCGGCGCTCGATTGGTCTCCCACCCAGATGTGAAGCTGATCGCCTTCACGGGGAGCATGGAGGTCGGTCTACAGATCGTGGAGAGTTGCGGCCGCGTCGCCGAAGGCGGGCAAGAGGTCAAGAAAGTGATCGCCGAAATGGGCGGTAAGAACGCGATCATCGTCGACTCCGACGCAGACTTCGACATAGCGATCCGGGAAGTCATTCATTCCGCGTTCGGCTACCAGGGGCAGAAGTGTTCTGCCTGTTCACGACTCATCTTGCCCGAATCGATTCACGATGCTTTCCTGGCGCGGCTCTTACCGGCAATCGAGAGTATTCAGCTTGGCCCCGCGGACGATCCGAGCACCTACGTGGGACCGGTCGTCTCCGAAGAAGCTCGACAAAAAATCCTGAGCTACATCGAGATCGGCCTACAGGAAGGTCAATTGGCGCTACGCCGGTCCGTGAACGGAACCGAGGGACGCCACGCGCCGATTGCCGTATTCACCGGCATCCGGCCCGAGCATCGGCTCGCTCAGGAGGAGATTTTCGGTCCGGTTCTCGCCGTTCTCAAGGTCCGCGACTACGATCACGCCCTAGAGGTCGCGAACTCGACGCGGTTTGCACTTACTGCCGGAGTCTTCTCACGGAGTCCGGTCAATATCGAGAAGGCGCGCCGGCAAATGCGGGTTGGCAACCTTTACATCAACCGCGGTTGCACGGGCGCCATCGTCGAGCGGCACCCCTTCGGCGGATTTAAGCTGTCCGGACTGGGAACCAAGGCGGGCGGCACAGAGTATCTGCAAGAGTTCATGGTGATGCGAACGATCACCGAGAACACGCTTCGCCAAGGCTTCGCGCCGCCATCCAATTGAGCAGCATTGGTGAGGTTCGGGGCGGTCCACGGGTTTCACCCGTGGCTAGGGTGGTGACGCCTCCGTGGGGCTGAAGAGGTGGAGGCGCTGACGCGGGAGACCGCCAGCTTACGCTGGGCGGCTCGGAGTGGCTGTTTGGGCAGGCGCGCTCTCGGCCGGTGACGCGGCTGGCCTGTTGCGGATTTCGCGGACCAGGTCCCAGGCCAAGCGCCAATGTTGAGTAATGACGCGGAACCAGCCGAGGTTGCTGCCCTTGGGGAAATAGATCCCGCGAAAGGCCATGCGTGCCAGCAGGTGCATGACGCGGTCGGGGACGGGCTTGTCCTTCAACCACTCCATCGCCTCGCGGTTTCTTTCCGGGCTGTAGGAGGCTGTCCAGGCTTCGCGGATCTCGTCGCGCGCTTCATCGACCGTCATCTTGAGCGGCGTGTGGCACATTACGAACGGCGCGAAGTCGAGCCAATGTTTCGGGCGAATCAAGCGGCCCGCGGCCAGCAGGCGGTCGTAGAGCGGCGTCGCCGGGAACGGCGTCAATTGCCCAAATACCGGTAGGCCCGGAGGCCAGGAGTGGATCTTCGACAGTGTTCGCCGCGCAACGCCCGTGGTGTCGTTGTCCATGCCGAAGATGAAGGACGTGATCGCGTATATGTTGCGCTCGGCCAAACTCTCGAGCACGCCCTGATAGGTCTCGGGCTTGTTGAAGCCCTTGTTGACGTCTTTTAGGTTGGCGTCGTCGATCGACTCCATGCCGATGAAAATCCACTTGCCGTAGGCCTCTTGGATGAGATCCACCAGCTCTTTGTCTTCGAGCAGGTTGGCGCTAATTTGAGCGACCCAAGGGATGCGAACGTTGGAGGCGATGATGGCGCGCAGCAGGGACTTGGTTCGCTTGCGGTTGATAGCGAAGTTATCGTCAACGAAGAAGATGGCCAGTTCGCCACGTTCCTTGCGGGCGCGGCGCTTGAGTCGCAGCATCTCGTTGACCACGCTTTCGTCGGAACGGAAACGTAGTGAGTCTCCAAAGAAGCCGGTCACGGTGCAGAACTCGCAGCCGTAGGGACAGCCCCGTCCGGACTCGATGGGAATCACGCGGAAGGAGCCCCAGCCGTTGCCGATCTTACTGAGTTGCGAGCGCAGTACTTTGGGGACGAGATTGAACTGGTCGAGATCGAGTTCGGTCCAACCGATTTCGGGGTAGTCTTCGAGGCTCGGCTTGACCTCCACGCCCTCGCTGTTGACGGGCTCATACAGCTCTTTGAGGCAGCCGTTGGCGGCATCTTCGACGATTTGGGGCCAAGTGTTGTCGGCTTCTCCGACGGCGATTGCGTCGGCGTAGCGCGGGCCCCCGTCTTTGCCCAGCGGCTCATCGGGGCATTCGGTGACGTGCGGGCCGCCCATGACGACAGGCACGCCAATGGCGCGGATGGCGGCCGCGAACTTGTAGGCGCGGGCGATCATGCGCGTCATCGCGCCGATCCCCACCAGGCCAATGTCGTGCTCGCGAATGTAGTCGCAAAGCTCGGCCTCGGACATGGGCCGGGCGTTGCCGTCGACGAGGAATACCTTGTGCCCCGGAGGGGTCAACCGCTGGAGTAGGAACATCCAGAGGTGAGGCATGAAGTTGCGTGAAACGCCGTTGTCGGGGTTATAAAGGAGGATATTCATGGGCTGGCGCAGAGAGCACCAGGAGCCCAGAGCGTTTTCTGCCGGCACTGCGACAGAAGCAGTCCCGGCAGCAGTAGCATAGCAGTCTCTAAGGGTTGGGCACGATCTCGCGGATCACGCCGTCGCGTTTGTTGGTGACGAACAGGCGCCCGTCGGGGCCGCCGTTGAGGCGCATGTCGGCGCGGGTGGCGGCTTCTTTACCCTGGGCGGCGTTCTTCGCCTGAATCATCTTCAACAACGTTGTCGGTTCGCCGCCTGAGGTGAGTAGGATGCGGCGGATGGCGTCCTGGCCGCCGTTGGGCGGGTTGTCGGCGGAGACGTAGAAGATTTCGCCGCTGGGGATGTCGCCGAACAGGATGCGTCCCTTGAGTTGCGGGATGCGGTCGCCGCGATAGACGACCAGTCCGGTCGCCGCCGACTGCGGCTGGAATAAGCCGTCGGGCTGTCCCCACTCGACGATGGGATAGGTGACCGATGAGTCGCCGCGCGGGTTCTGCATGTTGACGGCGGCGCGGCTGATGAAGCGGAAGCTGCCTTCCCAATCGTTCCAGCCGAGGTTGGCGCCTTTGGTGACCGGGCTAATTTCTTCGACGATGTTCTGTCCGATCTCGGCCATGTACATCTTGCCGTTGACTGAATCCCACGCGAAGCGCTGCGGGTTGCGCACGCCGTAGGCGTAGATCTCGGGCAGGGCGTCGTCACGGCCGACGAACGGATTGTCGGCAGGAATGCCGTACTTGCCGTTGGCGCTGTTCTCGCCGAGCGGATCGACGCGGAAGATCTTTCCGAAGCCGATCTTCAGATTCTGTGCGCTATGGAAAGGGTCTCCGCCGCTGCCGCCATCAGCGATGCCCATGTAGAGTAGCCCGTAATCGGCGTCGCCCGGACGCGCCAGCGGGTTAAAGGTCAGGTGTCCGCAGTTGTGGTTGCGGAAGGGCTGCTGGAAGCGGATGAGTTCGCGCGGAGAGTCGCCGTCGTAGGTCGCGGCGCGTGGGTTGGCAGCGGTCCACTCCAGCAACACGCTGTGGTGGCTGACTTCGCCCTGGCCGGGCGTGAAGTCGGGAGTCGGGGTCGTCTTCGACGAGTCGCCCCAGGTGTAGAACTTGCCGTAGCCGGGTGCGCCGGACTCGGTGAACTGCGGATGGAAAGCGAAGCTCTGCACGCCTTGCTCGGCGCCGCGCGAGTCGACCGGGCTGCCCCATTTGGCGTCGTTGACGTCGAGGTAGACGGCGACCTGTTTGCCGTCGCGGCTGATGGAGTAGAGCGGGCCGCGCATGTCGTTGGCGAAGAAGCGCTGCGTGCCGGGCTCCCAGTTCAAGAGCATGATGCGCGCGGCGGCGCCGTCGATGTCAGGCAACGAGGCGAACTCAGCAACGCGGGCGACGATGACGCCGTCAGCGACAGGGATCGGTTGCGGGAAAGGGTCGTCCGTCTCTTGCGCAAACAAAGAAGAAGCGACCAGCAACGCTGCTGCGATGAAGTAAGAAATTTTCATTTGCGGGGACTCCTTAGCCGAACCGAATCAATAACTAGCGGATTGTAACCCAGGGCTAGCCGGTTGCAGCGTAGGACGGTGCGTGGCGTGCGTTCGTTACTTGTTCGAAGTTGTAGGCCAGTTGAATCAGCCGAGGCTCGGTCCAGGCTTTGCCGAACAGCGAAAGGCCGATCGGCAGCCCGCCGATGTAGCCCATCGGCACAGTGATGTGCGGGTAGCCGGCGCGCGCGGCGTAGCTGGAGCAACTGATGCCCGAGCCGCTGTCGCCGTTATCCAAATCCGTTAGCCAAGCAGGACCGTTCGTCGGCGCGAGGATCGCGTCGAGGCGATGCTGATCGATGAGTTTGTCGATGCCCTCGGCTTGATTCGCACGCAACGTCAGAGCGAGGGCGGCGCGGTACTCGGCCTCATCGAGCGAGCCTTTCGCTTCCGCGCGTAGGAAGTGCTCTTGCTCAAAGTAGGGCATCTCGCGCTCGGCGTTGGCTTCGTTGAAGGCGATGACGTCCGCGAGCGTGCGCACGGCAACCGAAGACGGCAGCGAACCGAGGTATTTGTTGAGGCCGGCCTTGAACTCGTAGAGCAACACCTGATACCCGGCCTCGCTGACTTCTTCTCCGCCAGGCAGGCCGCCTGCGAGGTCGATCAATTCCGCGCCTTCGCTGCGCAATGCGTCGAGGGCCGTTGCGGCGACGGCGGCGACGTCTTCGCGGCGGTCGACGATGGGCCGGTAGACGCCGATGCGCGCGCTGCGCAGGCCGCCGGGCCGACAAGAGCCCGCGTAGTTGGTTTCGCGGTCGGCGAGAGCGTCGAGCAGCATGGCCGCATCGAGCACCGTGCGCGCGATGGGGCCTGCAGTGTCTTGCGTATGCGAGATCGGGATGATGCCGGACTGCGACACGAGCCCTACCGTTGGCTTGATGCCGACACAGCCGTTGATCGACGCAGGACAGACGATGGAGCCGTTCGTTTCGGTGCCGACGGCGGCGGCGCACAAACTGGCTGCAGCGGCGACGGCCGAGCCCGAACTCGATCCGCAGGCGTTGTGATCGAGCGCGTAGGGGTTACGAGTGAGACCGCCGCGCCCGCTCCAGCCGCTGGTGGATTCGGTGCTGCGGAAGTTGGCCCACTCGCTAAGATTCGTTTTGCCGAGAATCACCGCGCCGGCGCGGCGCAAGTGGTCGGCGACACCCGAGTCGCGCGGGGCGATGGAGCCGGCTAGCGCCAGTGAGCCCGCAGTCGTCTGCATGCGGTCGGCGGTGTCGATGTTGTCTTTGATCAGGATCGGGACGCCATGCAAAGGGCCGCGCGTGCCGCTCTTGTCGAGTTGAGCGGCAATTTCCAACGCGTCGGGGTTGATCTCGATGACGGCGTTGACTTGTTTGTCGATTGCGGCGATGCGCTCGAGATAAAGTTCCGTCGCTCGCACGGCGGTCAGTCTCG
Organism: uncultured Acidobacteriota bacterium; assembly: GCA_963805925.1. Taxonomy (GTDB): domain Bacteria; phylum Acidobacteriota; class Terriglobia; order Bryobacterales; family UBA6623; genus CAMPKL01. Next base: position 907,570 of record CAWDWB010000003.1, on the reverse strand, counting down.
CCCGAGCGGAGGCGGTTGCGCAGATCGGCCAGCGACGTTTCGTCGAGGTCGGAGACGGCGGCGTTGGCGGCGCTCGCGGCGAGCAGGGCGAGTGCTTCACGGCGGGTCATGACGAGCTATTCAGGACCGCGTCGGTATCGTCGGCGGTCTGCTTCAAGGCCAACCGAACTTCGACGACCATCAGTGCGCAGCCGACGGTGAGTCCGCCGACGCCGATCGCGCCGACGCAGAAACCGATGATCGCCGTGATTGTAAACGCTTCCGAAAAACTTGAGGAAGCAATGGCCCCGCCGGCCACGGCGATCAATACGGCGCAGGCGAACGAACCGAGGGATGCGTAGAACAAGCGCAGCGCCCAGAGCAGATGCTTGGCGCGGCGACGCAGCACGCCAAACTGCTTTCTGTAGCGAACGCTGTCGGGGCTGCCGGGGGCGAGCGTTTTGATTTCAGCGGCGATGACGCGCGATTGGTCGACGACGCGCGCGATGCGGTTGCTGGTCCCCATCGTGAGCACCGAACAGGCGTTGGTGAGAACGGCGGGCGCGACGACAGTGGTCAGCACCGCGAAGGGATTGTCGCCAAGGGGCATCTAGCTCCATTGGACGGGACCGATGTCCGCGATGCAAGCCGATAAATTTTGACATCCGCGGGTCTAAATCTGGCCCAGAGTCGTAGAGGACGTCTCCGGGTCTTGGTTCCTTCGGCCCGTGAGAAAGCCCTCGATTGGGTTCCTGCCGCGAAATTCCAATATAGGAATTTGCTCGCGAAGCCGCCTGGAAGTCCTTTCATGGGGTGCCGAGAGCGACAACTTCTTCGTCTTGGTCGTCGGCTCGATTTCTTCGATTCGATGCTTTGTGGTTGTCGGAGCGATCAGCAGGCTTTAGGATGGACTCATGCGCCTCGTGTGGGCAATTCTCTGCTGCGCACAATTGGCGTGGACTTGTGAAATAGCCCCTCTTCTTTGGTCCGTTCAGAGCCCGGATGCCGACCCGTTCTACCGAATTGTTCAGAAGGGAAAGGTCGGCTACATCGACAATCAGGGCAGGGTTGTTGTAGCTCCGACGCTCGACAACTGGGTAAGCGGCGAGTTTCACGATGGCTTGCTTGTCACGGGAGTCGCCGACGGACCGTATATCGACCCGACTGGGACGAAGGCACTCGACACGGGCTTCTACCGAAATTGGGACTTCTCGGAGGGCCTCGCCGTCGCGATGCGGGAAGACACTGAAGGGAAATGGGGCTACATCGACACCAGCGGGAAGTTTGCGATTCCACCACAATTTGGGTGGTCCTTGGAGGACTACGTCTGGCCGTTTGCGGGCGGGTACGCGAAAGTTAAAGTCAAGGGCCTGTATGGATTTATTGACCACACTGGCAAATTCGCCGTCCGGCCCACGTTGCTCCATGCCGACGACTTTTCCGACGGGATGGCCCGCGTCGTTTTGGACGGACCCTGTTTCGCTCCAGGGAGTAGCGGGTGCGACATCGGCGAGATCGTCCCGCCCAACAGCGGCAAGGAAGGCGAACTGCCGCCGTCCTGCAAGTTCACGTTCATCGACGCGAGTGGTCGCGTGCTCTCTGCCGCGCGATTTGAAGAAGCTAAGGCATTCTCGGACGGGCTCGCGCCTGTCAACGTCGGTTCGCTCTGGGGCTACATCAATAGAGACGGAGCAATGGTGATCCCCCCTCAATTTGATGACGCGATGTCGTTCTCCGAAGAGCTTGCGGCGGTGAAGCAAGGCGATTATTACGGCTACATCGACAAGAGCGGAATCCTCGTAATTCCAGCTCAGTTCGAGGAGGCAAGCGATTTCCGTGAGGGACTTGCCTACGTGAGTGATCGCGAAGGGGGATACAGCTACATCCATCGCGATGGCAATCAAGCCTTTTCCGGATCCTTCGAGTACGCCACAAACTTCCACCACGGTCTAGCACACGTCAAGCTGAAGGGAACTCCCCGTGTGGCACGGTATGCTTATATCGATACTGCCGGCGAAGCTAGGTTCACTTACACGGTGCCTTAGGGGCACGCGCGACTACTTTTCGCATCTGTGCGGGCGAAGGGCTTGAACCCTCATGGATCTCCTCTAGTGCTGAGAGTTCCATGAACGGGAGCAGCAGAAGCCCCAGAAAACAGCCGGGCGGATGCCAATCACGAGTAGCTTCCTAGAAGTCCGCAGCGCGGAAAGAACTCCACATAACTAGCAAGACGCTCTGTCTACGGCAGGCGATTGCGTGCGGCTTGGAAGCCTGGCGGTACAATCATCGCGGTGCGCGTGAATTCCGTGGTCAGGTTGGTTGGCGGCTTGCTGCTGGCGGTTGCGGCGGCGGGCGCGGTCGATTTTGACCGCGATGTGCGGCCGATCTTGTCGGAGCGCTGCTTTACCTGCCATGGGCCGGATGAGGGGACGCGTCCGACGGCGTTGCGGTTTGATACCGAAGAGGGAGCGTTCGCTGCGTTGGCCAGCGGCGGCTTCGCGATCGTCAAGGGCGACGTCGGGCAGAGCAAACTGATCGAGCGCGTCACGTCTGAGGATCCCGTGCGGCGCATGCCCCCGGCTTACAAGGGGATGGCCAAACTCCCCGAGAACGAGATTGCCGTGTTGCGGCAGTGGATTGAGCAAGGGGCTGAGTGGTCGAAGCATTGGTCGTTTGAGGCGCCGCGCAGGCCGGAATTGCCGGAGGTTGCGAATGCTGCTTGGTCGAAGCATGCGATTGACCGGCTGATCTATGCGCGGCTCGAAAAAGAAGGACTGGAACCGGCGGCGCGGGCTTCGCGTGCGGCGTTGATCCGGCGCGTGACGCTGGACTTGACCGGGTTGCCGCCGACGCCGGACGAGGTGGAGGCATTCGAGCAAGACCAATCGCTGGGGGCTTACGAGAGAGTCGTGGACCGGCTGCTGGCTTCTCCCCGCTTTGGCGAACGCATGGCCGTCGATTGGCTGGATGCGGCGCGCTATGCGGATACGAACGGCTACCAGAGCGACGGCGTGCGGTCGATGTGGCGCTGGCGCGACTGGGTAGTCAACGCGTTCAACAGTAATATGCCGTTTGACGAGTTCACTATTGAGCAACTCGCGGGCGACTTGCTGCCGAATGCGACGTTGGACCAGAAGATCGCCACGGCGTTCAATCGCAATCACCGCACGAGCGCCGAGGGCGGCATTGTGGAAGAGGAGTTCCTGGCGGAGTATGCGGCGGATCGCGCCTCGACGACGTCGACGGTTTGGCTGGGGCTGACGATGGGCTGTGCACGGTGCCACGACCATAAGTTCGACCCGCTGAAGCAGAAAGAGTTCTACCAGCTTTTTGCGTTCTTCAATAATTTGCCGGAGCGCGGGCTGGTCTACAACTTTGGAAACGAAAAGCCGACGATTAAGGCGCCGACCCCGGAGCAGGAACGGAAACTGGCTGCACTGGACGCAGCTTTGACGCGTGCGGAGCAGAAGTGGGACGCGCTGGCGCCGCAGATTGCTCGCGGCGTCCGCGAGTGGGCCGGGAAGCTGGCGCACACAGACGGGGAAGATTGGTCGATCGCGGAAGGGCTGACCGCGGCGTATGATTTCGAGCGCAGCAAAGCGCCGTACAAGGCATGGAGCAAGCCGCCGGAAGGATTAGATCGCGGACCGGATCGGTTGCGGATTTCCGCGGAAGGCAAGCGCGGTTCGGCGGCAAAGTTGGGAAACAACGAAACGACGGATCTGGGCGATGTCGCTGGGTTCGATTACGACGAGCAGTTTAGCTTTTCGTTCTGGCTGAGACCGGAGTCGAAGGACGGAGCGATTCTCACGCGTATGCATGAAGCGGGCGAGGAACAAGGCTGGGGGTTCTATCTGAAGGATTCGAAGCTGCGCTTTGAGTTCACGATGAGGCAGACGGATCACAGCATGCGCATCGTCTCGAAGGCGCCGCTGAAGACAGGCCGTTGGCAGCATGTGGCGTTGACGTACACGGGCGAGTTGCCGGCATCGGCGGGAACGCGGCTGTATGTGGACGGCGAAGAGTTTCCGTTTGACGTTGAGTGGGACGACTTGAAGTGGCCGGTGAGCTATCGCTTTCCGCTGAAGTTGGGGACGGGCGGCGGCCAGGCGTCGGTCGAAGGATTAATTGACGAGCTGCGGATTTATGGGCGCGTGTTGACGCCGCTGGAAGTGCAGGTCGAGGCGCTAGATCTGTCGCTGTCCCAGATTGCGGCGAAGCCCGAGCAGCAACGATCGGCGGCGGAACAGGAGAAGCTGCGGCTAGCGTATTTGGACCAGAGAGCGCCGAAGGACGTGGAACAGGCGCGCGCGAACTTGAAGTTGGCGCAGAGCAAGCGAGTGTATTTCTACGATTCGATTCCGACGGTGATGGTGTTTCAGGAGCGCGAGGATGTTCGTCCGACGTACTTGTTGAAGCGGGGCGCGTATGATGCACCGGGCGAAGAAGTGCAGCCGGGCGTGCCGAGCGTATTGCCGCCGCTGCAGGTTGAGGGTCGGGCGTCGCGTTTGGACTTGGCGCGTTGGATCGCGAGCCGCGACAATCCGTTGACGGCGCGAGTGGCCGTGAACCGCTACTGGCAACAACTGTTTGGCGTGGGTCTGGTGAAGACGGTCGACGATTTTGGATCGCAAGGCGAACGGCCGGTTCATCCCGAGTTATTGGATTGGCTGGCCGTGGAGTTCATGGACAGCGGCTGGGACGTCAAGGGCATCTTGAAAACGATGGTGATGAGCGAGGCGTATCAGCAGAGTTTTCAGGGCTCGCCGGAATTGCTTCAGCGCGACCCGGAGAATCGGCTCATCGCGCGCGGTCCGCGATTCCGTTTGCCGGCGGAGATGATTCGCGATCAGGCGCTGGCGGCTGCCGGTTTGCTGAATCCCGAGATGGGCGGGCCTCCGGTGAAACCGTATCAGCCTGCGGGGCTATGGGAGGAGTTATCCGGCGCGAAGTATGAGCAGAGCGCGGGCGAAGAGCTTTACCGGCGCAGCCTCTACACCTATTGGAAGCGCACGGTGCCGCCGCCGTCGATGACGACGTTTGACGCGAGCGATCGCGAGAGTTGCACGGTGAACCGGTCGCGCACAAATACGCCGCTGCAGGCGCTGACGTTGATGAACGACATCACCTACGTCGAGGCGGCGCGGAAGTTGGCGGAACGCATGCTGCTCGAAGGCGGCGCGGCGCCGGCGGCACGGATCGACTACGGATTCCGACGAGTGCTGGCGCGGCATCCGCGGGCTGCGGAGACCGAGACATTGCAGGCTGTGTTGGCGGATTTCGTTAGCGACTACCAAGGCGACCGGGAGGCGGCCAAGGCGTTGCTCCAAGTCGGCGAATCGCGGCGGGCGGAGAAGATCGATCTGCGAGAGCTGGCCGCCTATACGACGGTGGCGAGCTTGATTTTGAATTTGGACGAAACGGTGACCAAGCAGTGATAGACTTCACGGACATCGAGCGATTGCTGGCTACCCGGCGGCAGTTTTTTGGCCGCACGGCGACGGGCATCGGCGCGGCCGCGTTGGGCGCGTTGCTGGGGAAAGACCTGCAGGCGGCCGGAACGAAGTCACTTGGGCTGCCTGGTTTGCCCCATCATCAGCCCACAGCCAAGCGGGTGATCTATTTGTTCATGTCCGGCGGCCCGTCTCAGATGGAGACGTTTGACTACAAGCCGGCGCTGACGGGTTACCGCGGCCAGGACTTGCCGGAATCGATTCGCAAGGGACAACGGCTGACGGGCATGACGTCGACGCAGACGCGCTTTCCTGTCGTGGAGTCTCAGTTCACTTTCGCCCAGCATGGAGAATCCGGAGCATGGGTCAGCGAGCTGTTGCCTCATACGGCGCAGGTCGTCGATGAGCTGTGCATCATCAAGTCGATGCAAACGGATGCGATTAACCACGACCCCGCGGTAACGTTCTTTCAAACCGGTTCACAGATCGCGGGCCGGCCTAGCATGGGCGCTTGGGCGACGTATGGATTGGGCAGCGAATGCGACGACTTGCCTGGCTTCGTGGTGTTGATCACGCGCGGCACGGGTGGGCAGCCCATCTATGACCGGTTGTGGGGCAGCGGATTTTTGCCGACGCGTTATCAAGGCGTGAAGTTCCGGTCGGTCGGCGACCCGGTGCTGTACCTGTCGAACCCTCCGGGGATCGACGCACAACAACGCCGGCGTTATCTTGACGCACTGAACGCGATCAACCACATGGCTCTCGACGAGTCGGGTGAGCCGGAGATTGCCACGCGGATCTCGCAGTACGAGATGGCCTATAAGATGCAGACGTCGGTTCCCGATCTCACCGATTTGAGCAACGAACCGGAAGAGACGTTTAGCCTCTACGGCGAAGATGCGCGGACTCCGGGTACGTTCGCCGCCAACTGCTTGTTGGCACGGCGTTTGGCCGAGCGGGACGTGCGCTTTATTCAGCTGTACCATCGCGGCTGGGATCAACATAACAATCTGCCCAGCGGCATCAAGAAGCAGTGCCAGGCGACCGATCAGGCCAGCGCGGCGCTGGTCGCGGATCTCAAGCGGCGCGGTTTGCTCGACGACACGCTGGTGATCTGGGGCGGAGAGTTTGGCCGCACCGTCTATTGCCAGGGGCGGCTGACGGACGACGACTACGGGCGCGATCACCATCCGCGCTGCTTCCCTGTGTGGATGGCCGGCGGGGGCATCAAGCCGGGCATGCAGCTGGGCGAGACGGACGACTATTCGTATAACGTCGTGGCCGACCCGGTCCACGTGCACGATCTGCAGGCGACGATCTTACATACGCTTGGTGTGGACCACACGAAGCTGACTTACAAGTTCCAGGGCAGGGCGTTTCGGCTGACGGACGTTCATGGGAACGCTGTGAAGTCGATTCTGAAGAGCGCCTAGCGAGCTTTCTCGTCCGCTGCGAGGCCGTTTGTGTCCTCCAGTGTCCGCTGATGTCCGCGAATGTCCTCCGGTGTCCGCCCATGTCCGCGGATGTCCGGTAATGTCCGCTTGGATCGTGGGTTAAGTTGTTGATAACGCTTGGTTGGCTTCCTCGAAGCATTGAATTTAGCGGACATTGCAATAGGAACGGCCCGCTCGGGGGAGCGGGCCGTTCTGGTTCCAGGGTAGCAGGGGGGGCAAGAGGTCCCCGGGCTTGCGCCCGGGGCTGTTGGTTGCCTCGCCCCCGTTCGAGGGCTGTTTCTAGGGAGTCTGGACGGTGTTGAGTTTCACGTTGAAGGACGCCAGGGTGCGGGCGGTTGCACGGTCGAAGCGGGCGACGGATTTGTCGAGGTCGGCCTGGGCGCGGAGTTCGCGGCTGCGGGCGGAGATCATCGCGGTCTGCCGCTGGAGGACGAGAAAGACCGTGGACGTGCCGGCTTGGAACTGGCGTTGCTGGCTTTCGTATTGCGCTTCGGCGGATTGCCGCTCTTGCCTCGCCGCCTCGAGACGAGCCTGAGAGGACTGCACGGATTGCAGCGAGTTGCGAACGTCGGCTTCAATCTGTTGCTCAAGCTGCGCTTGTTGGTTAGCGATGCGGCGTTGTTCGGCGAGGGCGGCGCCGTAATTTCCTTCGGCGGTGCGATTGCGCAGCGGCAGGGAAATCTGTAGCCCAATCTGCGCTGTGGGGAAGCGCCGGTCAAGGGCGTTGGACAGGGCCTGGCCGTAGCCGCCGACTAAGATATCGGGCACTCCCCCGCCTCCGCCGATGGAGATGGGCGGCAAGGGCGGAAGCATAGCGAGGTCCGAGAGTTCGTTGAGGCGTCCGATCAAGCCGGAGAATCCACTGGTGAAGGGATTCGGCCCGGCGACCAGTTCCGTACCCGCCAAACCAGCGCTGACGTAAGAGGCAACGAGGTTGACCTGAGGTTTGGTTTGTTCCTTGGCGAATCGGGCGTTGGTCTTGCTGACGTCGCCGGAGACGCGAACCTGGGCTAGCTCAGGGCGACCTCTTAGGGCTTGTTCCATAGCCTGGGAGAGCGAGACGTCGGGAACGAGCAGGCGTGGCTGCGTAACGGGCCTGAGAGATTGCGACCAGAGGAGGGACGTGCGGTCGGGCAGCATCAGCGTCTTGAGCGCGTTTTCCGCCGTCGTGAGCGACTCTTGCGCCTGGTAGAGCGATTGTTGGAAGGTCGCTAATTGGGTCCGTGCTTCGACCACGTCGATGGGCGCCAGGATGCCTTGATCGGCCATTCGCTCATTGCTTTCCACTTGCCGCTCGGCCAGCGTGACGGCCTCGACCTGCACGTCGAGATTGCGGACAGCGAAAACCAAATCCCAATAGGCCTGGGCCGCAGTGGTCACCGAATCGATCACGACTTGGCGGAATTGCTCGTCGCTGAGGAGCTGGTTCTTCTTGGCGATCTCGACGCGGTTGCGCCCGTCGTCAAACAGAAATCCGCGCCATAGGGGCTGGGTCAGGTTGAAAGAGAAAGATGTCGGGAAGATTGGATTGAGCGTGGTGAACTGGTTGTCCGTTGTTTGCCGGCTGGACTGCCAGTCGAACTGATAGGAGGCGCCGGTCCAGGGGACTTCGCCGGAAAGACTGGGAGTGATGGTGAAGTCCTTCTGCTTGAGTTTGCCGTTCGCGGCGCCGCCCAGGGAGGAACTGACCGGAGTGGTGCCGTCGCGGACGCTTGAGTTCAAGCCGATGCGCGGATCGAAAAAGCCGCGCGCGGCGAGCAGATCGAACGAGCGAATGTCGCGGTCGATGCGCGACGAGTCGATGTCGTTATTGTTGGCGAGTACGTGAGCAATCGCTTCTTCGAGCGTAATGGGCGTTTCGCCGAAGATGCCGACGCGCGCGGGCAGCGCGGGGCGGACGTCGGCGGCTGGAGGAGGCGTTTGGGAGAAGGCCGGACCTGCGGCGATCGATACTGCGGCCAGGATGAAGATCGCGACCTTCGAGCCGCCTGCGAGTTTGGAGCCGATGCTCGAACCGGCTCGGCCTAGCTTGGCGGATAAACGGCCGAAGCGCTGCGCGAGGCGGCGCCAGAAGGGCGCTTCTTGGAACTCTTCAAACAGTTCGTAGAAGACCGGCACCGCTAGTAGGGTGAGCAGCAAGCAAAGCGATTGACCGCCGACGACGAGTACGCCGATGGAGCGATTCGTCGCGGAGCCTGGGCCGGTCGACAAGACCAGCGGAATCATGCCGGCGACGAGTGCCAGAGTGGTCATCAGAATCGGGCGCAGGCGGTCGCGATTGGCCTGGATGATGGCGTCGTAGCGATTCATGCCTTTCTCCCGCAGACCATTGGTGTGATCGATTTGCAGGATGGCGTTCTTCTTGACGATGCCGAAAAGCAGCAACAGTCCCAGGCCGGAGAAGATGTTGATCGTTTGCCCGGCTACCAGCAAGGCCAAGATGCCGAAGGGAATGGCTAGAGGCAGAGTCAGCAGGATCGTGATGGGGTGGATGAACGACTCGAACTGAGCCGCCAAGACCATATACATGAAGATGAACGACAAGGAAATGGCGAGGACGAAGTAGTAGCCGGCGCGGCCCAGTTCTCGCGAGGTTCCCGAGAGGATGAAGTGGTACTGCGACGGGAGATTCATCTCCTGTTCGATCCCCGCTAGACGGCTGATGACTGCGGCCTGAGAGCCGCCCGGGAGAATGTTGGAAGAGAGCGTCACTTGCCGCTGGCGGTTGAGACGTTCGATGGCCGACGGCCCCTTTTCTTCGGTGATTCGTGTGACTTCGCTGAGACTCACCCAACCACGCTGAACCTTGGTGGAGGGCACGATCATGCGCTTTAGCCCGGCTTCGCTGGCCCGGAACTCGCTGTCGGCCCGAAGTCGAACGTCATACTGATCCGAGTCCGCATCGAAGGTGGAGACGATCTGTCCGGCGACGAGGGTATTGAGCGCTTGGGCGATGTCGCTGACGCGTACGCCTAGGTCGGCCGCACGAAGCCGGTCCACTTCGATGCGCAGTTCGGGCTTGCCGAAACTCAAAGAGGTGTCGGCATCGACGACATACGGAATCTCCTTGAGCTTGGCGAGAGCTTCGGCGGAGTATTGCTCAAGCTTCTCGAGGTTAGGACCGGCGATGGCGAACTGCACGGCTCCGCCGCCGCCGCCCGGCCCGCCGCCTGCGCCGACAGTCGTGCGCAAGTCACTGGGATAGCGTGCCAGTATGGTGCGGGCCTGGCCTTCCATCTGTCTCTGGCTGAAGTCACGTTCCCCCATGGGCGTGAGCTTGACCAGAATCGTGGAGCTATTCACTGCGCCTTGCGTGCCGCCGCCGATTCTCGACAGGGTGTCGGTCACTCCGGGGAGTTCGCGCAAGTCGCGGGCAATGCGTTCGGTGATGCTTGTGGTTGCGGCCAGGGAAGAGCCTTCAGGAGTGCGAACCGAAACTTGAAACTCCGCGCGGTCATCGGTCGGCGTGAAGTCTTTGCCAATGAACATGAACAGCGGAATGATGCTGAGAACCACGCCGACGCAGATGCCGACGATGGCCTTGCGGTGTCCCATGGACCAAATCAGCATGCGCGTGTAGAAGTCGTCGACTGGCCTGAAGAAACGCGAGTCCTTGGAGGAAGCGTGCCCTTCGCCGGTTTTCGCAACGGGCTTGATGAAGCGTGAACAGAGCATCGGCGTGAGGGTGAACGAGACCAGCAACGACACGCCGATGGCGAAAGAAGCGGTGAGGCCGAACGACGACATAAAGCGGCCGACGATGCCGCCCATGAAACCGACGGGGACGAAGACGGCCAGTAGCGACATCGTCGTCGCCATGACGGCCAGTCCGATTTCACGGGTACCTTCGAGTGCAGCTTCCATGGGCGAGAGGCCCTTCTCTTCCATGTAGCGGTAGATGTTTTCCAGCACGATAATGGCATCGTCGATCACAATGCCGACCATCAGAGTCAGCGCCAGCATGGTGATTTGGTTCAGCGTGTAGCCCATCGCCGCCATCAGACCGAAGGTCGAAACGATGGAGGTGGGAATGGCGATCGCGGCGATCAACGTCGTGCGAATGTTCGCGAGGAAGATAAAAATGATGACCGACGCAAGAATGCTGCCTTCCACCAAGTGCGTCTCAATGGAGTTCACGGCCGCTTGAATAAAGATCGATTGGTCGCTGACCACTTCAGCCCGAACGTCTTGGGGTAAGCCGGACTGCAATTCAGCCAGGCGGGCTTTGACGCCGTTGGCGATGGCCACTGTATTCTGGCCGGACTGTTTCGAGACCACCAGCGTCACCGCCGGCTGCCCGTTCAGGCGCGAGATGCTGCGCAGCTCTTCCTCGCCGTCTACGGCGCGGCCAATGTCACTCACCTTGACGACATAGGATCCGCGAATGGCCACGGCCACATCGTTGAAGGCGCGAGGATCGCTCAGGCGACCTACGGTGCGGACCGTTAATTCCGTGGCGCCTTGGTCGACGCGCCCGCCCGGCAGTTCCATGTTTTGCTGCCGCAGCGCATTGGCCACCTCCGAGATCGTCAGGTTGTAGGAGCGCAGCTTGTCCGGGTCGACCCAGATTTGGATTTCGCGATCGGCGCCGCCGACGATCTGCACTTGTCCGACGCCGGGGATGTTCTCAATCTGCTCTTTGATCTGCTTCTTGGCGATCTGGGTGACGTCGCGTAGGGGCCGAGGCGCGGCGACGGCAATCTGCAGGATGGGCGCTGCGTCGAAATCAAATTTTTGAATGACCGGTTGCAGCGCCGTCTCGGGTAATTGCCCGACCACGAGATTGACTTTGTCGCGAACTTCTTGCGCCGCCACGTCGTCGTTCTTTTCGAGGATGAAGGAGATGACGACAGTGGAAACGCCTTCGCTGGAAGTCGAACGCAACTCGTCGATGCCGCTTATCGTATTGACGCCGTCTTCGATTCTCTTGGTGATCTCGGTCTCAATCTGCTCAGCGGAGGCGCCTGGATTGCTGACCGTGATCGATATGGTCGGCAAGTCGACTTTGGGCAGTAGATCGACGCCCAAACTGAAGAACGAGAAGATGCCGATGACCGTCAGCGACAAGACCAGCATCGTTGCGAAAACGGGCCGCCTGATACACAGTTCAGCTAGCTTTTGCATTGCTGCTCTCCTTCACGGCGGACCCTTTCGTCTCGCTGGTGCTGTCGGACGGCTGCACAATCAGGCCGTCATAGAGTTGTCCTAAGTTGGTCACCGCGACACGCTCGCCGGCGGCGACGCCGGTGAGCACCCGCACCATGCCGTCGACTGGGTCGCCGAGACGAACGACTCGCACGCTGGCTCGTCCGTCGGCGACGACGAACACCTGCGAGGAGTCCGTGTTCGGATCGGCCAGGATTGCCGATCGCGGAACGAGTACGGCTTGCTCCATGCCAGGCAATAGTACGCGCGCCGTGGCGAACATGCCGGGTTTGAGGTCGAGATCGGGATTGGCGAACTTTGCCTCAATCGTCAATGCGCGGGAGTTGGCGTCCACGGCTGGGTTGACGGCGCTGATCTGTCCTTTGAAATCGCGTTTAGGGAAGGCTGACACTTGCGCCGTTACAGGCATGCCAACGTGGAGTTCGCCAGCGTCGCTCTCGGGCACTTGCAACTCCAACTTGATCGGATGAGCGCGAATGATGGTGGCGATGGTAGCCGTATTGCCGACATACTCTCCTACTGCGATGGGCCGATCACTGACGTATCCCGATATCGGCGCGCGAATGATCGTGTCCTCGACCGCCTTTTCGGCGATGCCCAACTGAGCCTTGGCGGCCTGTAACGAGGCGTTCGCTGACTCCACGCCGCCATAGTTTTGGCGGGCGGCATTGACCGCGCCTTCGTACTGTCGGCGGGCGGCATCTTCTCTTGCCTTGGCTGTCTCTTCCTTGGTGCTGGCTGTCTCGTAGGCGCTTTGAGAGACGTCGCCGGTCTTCACCAGATTGGCGTAACGGCGCGCATCCGCGGCAGCGAGTCGCACCTCGGCCTGAGCCGATTCGTAAGCTGCTCTTGATGCTTGCACCTCGGGGACCACGGCGGCATCGAATGACGCTCCGCCGTAAAGGCCGATGCGGGCCTCGGCTTGCCGGACTGCGGCTTCCGCCTGAGCCGCGCTGGCCCGCGCAGAGGTTAAGCGCAGTTGCGCCTCGCTGTCGTCGAGGCGGGCGATAATCTGGCCTTTCTCGACGAACGACCCGACATCGACCGGCGTGGCGACCACGCGGCCAGGGCTTAAGGGGGCGACATCCGAGAATTCGTCCGCTACAAAGCTGCCCGTCGCCTCGACGTAAGTGGGCACTTCCCGTGCCAAGGCCTGGGCCGTCGCAACCGGGATCGCTTGGATCGCGGCAGCTTCTGCCGTCTGTTGTTCGGTTGTCTTGGAGCATCCGGCCAGCAACGCGAGCGCTGCAAAGCCGATGACGATCGTCGCGCCTAGCGACGCGTTCCCGCGCCGCCGGCAGACTTGACTGTGAATCATGATTTCCTCGTACTGCGCGGCGCAGCAGTCGCTTTCGCCTTGCGCTTCATCAACCCGTCTAGAACGAGCGGCGTGAACATGTCGACCGCTTCTTCGTCCGAAAGCCCTAGGAAGTCGGCCCCGAATAGTCTGCGCACCATGGCGTAGTACACCGGCAGCCCAAATATGGCGAAGGCGATCGCTCGCGGGTCGCCTGCTGCAAAGACCTCGTCATTCTGACGCTGCTCAACATAGCGGGTCAAAAAGCTGAACATCGGCAGACCGCGCGTTTCGTTGAAGATCTTCGAAATTTCGTGCCCTTCGAGCGACGCGTACAGCAGCAAACGTTGATATTCAGGGTCGTCTCGATATCCGTCGAGAATCTTTCCAAACAGAAACCGGAATAGACCTTCGTCATCCTTTCGTTCCGCCAGAGAACGCAGCTCTTCACGCCATTCAGCGGCGCGGGATTCCTCGGTCTTGGAATCGAGGATGGCCGTATAGAGTCCCCGCTTCGTTCCGAAATCACGAAACAGCAGAGCCTCGTTGACGCCGGCGGCGTCGGCGATCTGTTTGGTGGCCACGCCGCCGAAGCCGCGTTTTGAGAACAGCTCGACAGCGGCCTTGATGAGTCGGCGCCTGCGTTCGTCGCCAGACATTCGCTTTCGCGGGGACTTCACGGTTGCCGTGGACTTCATAGTAAGTATGTACTTACTTATAGACCCTGGCGAACCCGCGCGTCAAGGTCTTCTTTGGCGCCTCAGCGAGGCAGTTTCGTCGGGGTGGCTGCGGCTGGTCTAGGGCTGCCGCGAACTGCTGTTATACTGATTCCGCCTGCATTCAGGAGGCGCGACTGGCCGGTAGGTAAGTTGATGAAACTAAGAAAATACTGGGCTTTGCCCGCCACTGTTTTGGCGTGTACGTTGGCCGGAGGGCTGCTGGGACCGCGGATTAGCACCGCGGCGGCTGCTTCTGAAGACGACGTCAAGGACAGCTTCAAGCAGTTCAGCGAAGTGTTGTCCATTGTTGAGGACAATTTCGTCGACGAGGTGGAGCCGGAGCCGGCCGTCTACCAGGGGGCCATTCCGCGCATGTTGATGGCGCTGGATCCGCACTCTAGTTTCTGGGATCCGGAATCGTTCGAGCGGATGCGCGAAGACCAACGCGGGCGCTATGCCGGCGTGGGCATGACGATCCAGCCGCGCAACGGCCAAACCGTGGTCGGCGCGCCGTTCCCGCATACTCCCGCTTATCGCGCGGGCTTGCGGCCGGGCGACGTGATTATTGAAGTCGACGGCAAGCCGATGGACGGGTTGAACACGACCGAAGTGGCCAACAATCTGCGCGGGCCGGAAGGCACCGAAGTCGAGATCGGCTACGAGCGTCCGGGGCGCGACGGCCTGGTGAAGGTCAAGGTAATCCGCGCGTCGATTCCGCGGCCGAGCGTGCCGGTTTCATTCAAGCTGCGGCCCGACGTGGGCTTTGTGAAGATTGAGTCGTTCAACGAGAACACCGGCAAGGAATTAGACGACGCGATTGCCGCCATGGACGAATCGAGCCTGAAGGGTCTGGTGCTCGACTTGAGAGGCAACCGCGGCGGATTGCTGAGCCAAGGCGTTTACGTCTCCGAAAAGTTCCTCGAGAAGGGCCAGACAATCGTCTCGCACCATGGCCGCGCTTCGACCGAACGAGTCTACAAGGCTCAGAAGAACGACCCAGAGGCGCGCTATCCGATTGTGGTGATGGTGAATTGCGAATCGGCATCGGCTGCCGAGATCGTGTCGGGCGCTCTACAGGATCATGACCGCGCGCTGATCATCGGTATGCCGACGTTCGGCAAGGGTCTGGTGCAGACGGTGTTCCCATTGGGCAGCCGTTCGAGTACGTCGGGATTGGCATTGACGACGGCGCGTTACTACACGCCGACCGGCAGAGCGATTCAGCGGCGCTATGACGGCGTCTCCATGGTCGAGTATTACGGCGACCCGTGCAGCGAGCACTACAAGCCGGTACATAGCGAGGTCAAGCTGACCGACCACGGCCGCCAAGTTTACGGCGGCGGCGGCATTACGCCGGACATCGAGTTAGAACCGCACCGGCTCAACGATGTGGAGATCAAGCTGCGGACGGAGTTCGCCTTTGAGAATTTCGCCCAGCAGTACACGCTGGACCGCACCGAACTGCCTGCCGGCTGGGAGCCGACGGCGGAAGTCGTGGAGAGTTTCAAGAACTTCCTGGCGAAAGAGAAAATCGCGGTGAGCGATGAGCAGTTCCAAGCGAACCTGGACTACATCAAACGGTTCATTAAACGGGCGGTCTACATTTCCGCTTACGACGTGGATGAGGGCGAGAAGGTCTATTACGAACTCGATCCCGATGTGGAGAAGGCCTTAGAGGCCTTGCCGCAGGCGGCGGCGTTGCTGCAAGGCGAACCCATCGACCAGAAAAAGAGCTTGGTAGCGGAACGCTAAGCGACGCGTTCCAAGAGTTAACTTAGAAGCCTGCCGGATGAGAATCCGGCAGGCTTCTGTCTTTGATCCCGCAGGTTAGCGCAGCTTCTCTTTGCCGAAGACCAGCCGAACGCCGGTGGTGAGCAGAACGTCGTTCTGCTCGCGCCCGTTGACCGGGTTGCTGAGGAAACGGTCGGAGAAGGTGACGTTCCAGGCCATCCACTTGAAGACGTCGGTGACCAGTCCGGTGTCGAACTGCAGGCGGTATTCGCCGGTCTCGGTGAGGTTGGGGTAGAAGGTCAGTCGTTCGTTGAACGCGGTGCGGTCGGTGAGGCTGTAGTTGAACTCTTCGCCGACGGTGATCTCAGCCGAGCGGCGCGTGATGTCGTTGCTGAAGAACTCTTGGTTGAAGGCGCCGCCGCCGAAGACATCAAACTTCATGCGATCGTTCTTGAGTGCGTGATAGCCGAAGCCGCCGCCGAGAACGTTGCGCAGATCGAGGCTTTGGAACTCGTCGTACTCCAGGTCGACGAAGCCGTAGGTGAACATTTTGTCGTTGACGTTGAGTTCGTAGCGGCTGCCGCCGCGAATCGCGTTGGCGGTCACCGTCGAATCGCCCACGGTGGAGTTCTCGGCATAGAGCGAGGTGAAGTAGAGCTTGATCGTGTCTCGCTGGGTCTCGCGGGTGGCGCCGGCGGCGTTGGAAAAAGTCTTGGTCTTGGAGTTGCCGCTGGTGAGCGCGAGGTTGGCGTCGAAGTAACCGCGCCAGAAGTCAGTGAGTTTGGGATTGCGCAGCCGCTCGACTTCGGCTTCGTAGGCGAGTTGAGAAGCTTCGTTGCGCACGTAGGCGATTTCGGTTTTCGGAACCGATACAGTGCCGGAGTTGACGGTCTTGACTTGGAAGGAATCGCCCTGGGTGGCGACGGGGCCGACGAGAACCTGACCGTCGGAGGACGAGACGTGCAGGGGTTCGTTGGACTCAATGCCGGATACGGCATCCCAGGAGATTTCGACTTCGCCGAGGAACTCCGTCTTAACCCGGAGCTTGGCATCATTGGATTCGATGACTTCGCCGGTGACGCGATCGCCGTTTTTGAGAGTAACGACCGCTGCCGCTGCGGCGGTTTCGAAGGCGAAGAATGCTGTCAGCAGGAAAGCAGCAAGTCGTCGTGTGCGCATGAATTCTCCCGAGGGCTAAGAGGTCAGGCTAACAGATGGGAGTTCGTGCGCGAGGCGTTGTCTAGCAAGCGGCTTGTGCGGCGAGAGTTCTACCGGAAATCCTCGACCAGCATGATGTCGCGGCTGCCGCTTTCAAAGAGGCCGATCAAGATCTGCGTCCCGTCGGGGGACACGGACAAACCAGGGCTGCCGTCTACGCCAACGCCTTCGGGCAGATCGGCAAACGTCTGGCTCCCGCGCGTCGAAAAATTGTAGAAAGACAACTGCATCGGCCCTTCTTCAGCCCGGGACACGAAACAGATGCCGCGATCAAACACCGTCCATGTTTTCTGTCCGATGCCGGTCAAGACGCGTTCAGCGCTGGATTCTTTGGAGGGGAGTCGCCACACCTCTCCCTCGTCGCCGTTGTTGAGGAACTAATACAAGCCTCCGTCGGCGGTCTCGTAGGATTCGTTGCCGCCCGCGTCAGTTAGTTGCACCGCGTCGCCGCCGCCCACTGGATACTTCCAAAGAGCGCCGCGACCCGACCGGGCTGACAACGAGTAGATCCACTTTCCGTCGCGGGACCAAGACGGTCGAATGTCAAAAGAATGGGACCGGGTTACTCGGCGCACGGCACCGCCCTCGGGACGAACGACGTAAACATCCAGGGGGCCTTCTACGTTGCTGTCAAAGGCAATGAACTTGCCATCCGGCGACCAGGTAGGGCTCAAGTCGTATTGCTCATCTGTGGTTAACCGAACCGGGTTGTCGTCGGAACCAATCGTCTGGACGTAAATATCGAGATTCGGGCGATTGGCCTGCTCCCCTCCGCTCCCGCGCCTCCGCTGGGCGTTGAGTAGCGGCAGGCGAGATGGCCGCCAGAAACCGGTATCCGTGGCGCGGAACGGTCTCGATAAACCGCGGATGGGAAGCCGAGTCCCCTAGGGCAATGCGAATCTTGCCGATCGCCGTCGCGAGACTGTGATCGAAGTCCACGAACGTGTCGCCGCTCCATACGGATGCGCGCAGTTCCTCGCGAGTAACGATCTCGCCGCGGCGCTCCACCAAGGCCGCGAGCACCTGGAACGGTTGTTCTTGCAACTTGACCTGCGCTCCGCTCTTGCGCAGCCGTCTCGCCGCTAGGTCGAGTTCAAAAACGCCAAAGCGGATTGGTTGCTCTGTTGGGTCTGCCTGCGACATAACACCGAAAACCGGAGGTTAAATGCCCCCTAGCGGGCGCAAGTATAGCAATTCATGCCGGGGTGCCAGTTGAAGGGGGTGCTGTAAGCGCAACAAAACACAGCCGCTTAACGATTGAACAGGAGTTGAAGTGCCGTCGATTGAGTCGGTGGCGGCTCTGGGCTAGTGTTGACGCTACACATGCCGCCAGGAAGGCAAGGGTAGGACGAGAATCATGACACGACACACAGAGGAACGTCGCAGCCGCTCGCACGGCAACCCAAATGGCCAGGACATCAAAACATGCAACACAGAGCCAAGTTGGCGCCGCGAACTGGACGCCGCTGACCCAAGTGTCCGTGCATGAACGGTACCGAGAAGCGCGCGATGAGTTCCCGCCTGGACGGTCCGAATGAAATAAGGAGACGCTCGCGATGAAACGACGTGAAAGTGGCCAGCCAGCGAGACAGAAAAGCTCTGACCATGCTGAGACCCAATCTGACCCAAATGAGACATCCAACAGATCGCGGAGACAGTTCCTTGGAACGACAGCCATCGTGGGGGCGCCTTCGCTGGCCTTAGCATTAGGCGCGACACAAACGGCGCCAGCCGCAGGGAATGACGACCGTTTCCAGCCCGACTTTCTGCCTGATGATGTTCCGGTTCGGCAAGGTCAAGGCATCCTGATCGTCGGCGCCTCCAGCGGCATGGGGGCGCAGATGGCCAGGCACTATGCAGAGCATGGCGCCTGTGTCGTGCTTACGGCGCGGCGAGAAGACCGTCTCAACGATGTCGCAGTGGAAGTCGAAGCGTTAGGTGGGACCGCTCACGTGATTCCAACTGACGTCCGCGACGAGACCGCCTGCGTAGCCATGATCGCTGGCGCGATCGGATGGTTAGCAAGCCAGGGCAAGGTCATCGACCTGATGGCGCTGGCGCCCGTAGCCTCGCAGGTCGCGCTGTTTGGTCCAGAAGCGTCGAGCGCTGGCTTTCGGAAGGCTTTCGAGACTATCTACTTCGGGCCGCTCAACTGCGTCAGATACGCCTTGCCGCATCTGAAGGAGCACGGTAGTACGCTGTTCTACTTCAACTCCCTCTCCTCAAGTGTGGCTGTGCCAAGTGTATTGGCGTATACCAGTGGCAAACATGCATGGCGGGCCATCATGCGGGCGCTCAAGCTGGAGAACCCCGAGATCACCACGGTCAACTCGCATTTCAATTCAGTCGACACAGAGTCGTTCTCCAAAGAAACGACCTACTTCGACAATGACAAGCGCTACTGTCCGAGCTTCTCCAAAACCTACGGGGGAATCGACTCGGCGAGGATCTACCCAGCCCCCATTGCAGTCCAGCGCGCAGTCGACGCGATCGAAAGTGGGACCGAAGAGGCCTTCCTGAGCATGCTCAACCGGGCCGCTTGGCTCGTTGGCTTTACCCGTCAAGATCTGGGGTGGCTATTTCTATTCGTCGAGCAAGTGCTGGGCTACCAGTTCCTCGTCGACTTTGAAACACAGGCCAGAAGTATATTGTCGCACCCTGGGCAACTGGGGATGTATCGGACCAGACTTGCAGGTCTTGCGCAACGGGACGAAGTGAATGAGCTAGAGCAAGCGGCACAACTGCTCTTCTCGTTGGACCCGACTGTAGCGCTCTACCTGCTGGCACTGAATGACGCGATGCCCCCTGCTACGCTCCCGGTCGCTCGACAGATCGTAGATGCCGGCAATCAGAGCCTAGCCGACGGCACCCTCAAGCAGCTCGGTCTGGCGATCTCCGCGGGAGTACTGGCGCCATCCGGTATCGCCGACCACAACGATGGTCTGGCCCCAATGACGGATTGCGATCCGGCGGGAATCTAGATCCGCCAATCGGATTGGGATGCACGGCTCAACCGTACATCCGAGATGACAGAGCACAAAAAGGAGAATGCTATGAAACTTAGAGAACTAGTTGGAGAAGAAAACGCACGGTGGATACTTCAAATGAAAACTGTACTGCTTGCGTTGTCGATGGCTGTCGCGTTAGCGCTGGTCATGATCCCGTCCGCCGTCGCGGACGGAGAAGGACCACCTGAAGGTTCACCGTCATAGGATTCGCCATCACACATGTGTACGCTGAATGACAACTATCTGCCCGGAGTGAGCCACTCCACCTGCCTCGTGTGTCTCAACGGAGGAGTTCTGGAAGGCTATGTTTCTCCCCAATGCCAATGCCTCTACTTGGATGAAATCGATCTCTTAGAAGCGGAAGGGTACAGAAACGTCGGACAGTGCATAGCAAATTTTGAAGGCTTCTATTACGAAGAGTAGCCACCGGCTGAGAGCGTAATCGCTCAATCGCTGCCGTGCCGACGTCAATGCACAGCAACCGCATCACGAGCCAACGCCGTGAGTTGGGTTCCTAGAGGAAGGGGGCTTCGTTTCGCGGAGCCCCCTTTCGCAGTTCGACAAATGAGCTGAATCATGGCGAGCAGACTCACCACGAGGATGCTCTGCGATCGGGGGCTGGTCCGCTGTCCTAAATATCCCGATACCGGGCAGCACCTACTTCGTCATATCCATTCAAGAATATGCCCCGGCAGCAAACTTGAAGATCGCATCCGAGCTTGGCGCCCGCGACGATGGCGTACTGCTCGAAGAAACATTGGGTCAGGGCCAGTGGTCGATAGCGCCACAGGAAGAAGTTCCGGAATCGGACTCCGGCGGCGCCGATGAAAGGCAGCGACCTGGACGGCGTCTAGAACGACGCCTTGGCAGCCAGCACCGCCAGCACTAGCAAGTAGCCGATCAATGCTTGGTACTCCTGGTTGCGCAGGTAGAGGTCGCGACGGAAGCCGGTGCCTCCAACGTAGGCGGGCGATAGGCGAGGGAGGAGCTTGGGCGTTTTCTCGCGATACTCGTCGTAGCCCGGAAGAATCTTGGCAAGGTGGCGCTCTTCTTCTTCGACGACGGGCAGGTAGTACAAGATGAAAAAGGCTACCAGCAAGGCGCCGATGGCCCAGTGTGCGCCGGCGATCCCGAAGCCGATACCGGCGATGAGCGTGCCGACGTAGAGCGGATTTCTCACGTAAGCATAGGGGCCGGAGGTGGCCAGTTGTTGATTCTTGGCGAGATGTCCGGCGGCCCAGGCCCGGATGAGCACGCCGATGAGCCCGACGGCGCCGCCTAGGGCGACGGACTCGAGCGTGGGCGTCGAGAGCCACAAGAACAGGCCGAGCACAATGAAGCCGGCGACGACTCGCGTGCGGGCGACAAACTCGGCGAACTTTTTCGGGAAGGCCACGTTAGAAGAGCCTCTCCTGCGGCCGCAGCGTACCGAAGGAGCCGACGTTGGCGATCGAGAGACTCACACGGAACTGATTCTCTGTGCGCGTCGGCCCAATGGCGAATCGACCATACTCGATGCCGAAGCCGCAGCAGTCGGTGTTGTAGCTGATCTGCGACCGGGTGTAGATGAAGATGTGCTGGCGGTAATCGTAGATGTTGTAGACGGCCGCGTTCCAGCCGCGGCGGTTGAAATCGCCGACGCTGAACAGAGCGGTGATCTGGTTCGAGGCCGGCGAGAGCGTCGTCGGAGTGCGCACGGCAGTGTGCCCGACCGCGGTACGGATCAGATTGTTGAAGCGATAGTCGATCGTCGCGCTCGAGTTGACGACCTTCTGCCGCAGTGGGTCGTAGCCCGCTCTCCATTCGAAGCCGGTTTTCCAGTTGGGTCTTGTTGTGAGCGACATGACCACGGGCGAGTAGTTGCGCCCCTGGTCAAGAAAGGCGAATGGGCTGACTTCGAGGGACGATCGCAGTACGTTGCGCATCTCGGGAGCGATCGCCCCGCCAAACTCGGGGTCGAAGTAGCGCCGCTGCCAAATGCCCAACCCGAGGACCTCGCGCGTAGAACCGTCCGCTGACTTGGCGTAAAGCCGTTGCGTCAGGGAGAGCTCCAACTCGTTGGTGTTGCTCATAACGTCGCGGTCATCGAAGCGAATCACGGCGGAGAAGTCGTCGATGCCGCCCGTGTAGCGGTAACGCAGACGCGGTTCGATGACGTGCTTCACTTTTTGGCCCAACCAACCGGGGCCATTGTAGATGCGTTGCAGGGCGGGCGGAACAATGTCGAGGGTGAACTCGCCGGCAGTGCGGTAGAGGTTCTGACCGATGAGGGCGTCGTTGTGGCGACTCTGACCATAGGCTGTGGCGCGGGCGCCGAAGGTCGGCGTGAGGTGAAAGCCCTTCCACTCAAAGTGCGACGAGACGCGCGGAAAAAAGTCGCCGCGCTGGACGAAGTTGCGCGTCTCAAACTCGGGCTGGAGTCGGCTCACCAGGTCGAACGACGTATCGAAACCGAAGAACAGCGGGACGGGCCCCTTCGTTACCTGCTGGGTGCGGCCGTTGAACTCGAAGCCGGGCAGCTTGCGAATGACGACGGTGTTACCGCGCGCAATGTCTTGGAAGTTCTCTTCGCGCGAGATTGACCCGTTGAAGCTATACGAGGAAAAGTTTTTAGAGACGAAGCCGGTGGAACGCACCTGCGATTGGACGGCCTCTTCGAAGGTCTGCGTGAAGGCTTGGCGGAACTCAAGAGAGCTGAGATAGTTGACGTCGGCGACGCCGCGAAAGCCTCCCGGCAGTTGCGCCACGCCGTCAATGGAGAAACTGATGCCGCCTTGCTTGAGGCGGTCTCCGTTGGCGAGCAACAGTCCCTTGTCCCGGACGCCGAAAAAGACCGCGTTGAAGTTCGAATGCGAGGTCGGCCGGCCGCGTAGAGAGAGCTGGCTCGACTGGCCTCGGTCGGTGTAAAGAGTCCCATTGAATGTGGCGTCGTAGCTGCGATTGACGGCCCAGTAGTAGGCTTGTCCGAAGACGAGACCGAATCGCGAACTGTTGCCGATATTGGGCGTGAGGAAGCCGCTGCGGCGCGGCATGCGCTCCAGCGATTTCGTGAAGATCGGCATGTAGAGAATGGGCACGCCTTTGAGGCGCAGAACGCCATGATGGATCGTCGCGCTTTCGCCGGGGCGAATCGTCGTCTTCGGCGATTTCAGACTCCACCACATATCGTCGAGTTCGCAGTTGGTCACGACGCCGTCATGCACGACGTAGGAATCCGCGGTCTTATGCACGACCGATCCTTCTAAATAAAACGGATTGTCGGTCGTGAGGATTCGCGCGCCGCCCTGACTCGCCGAAGAGAGGAAGCCGTGGACGTCATAGAAGGAGCCTTCTTGGGTGTTGACGTTGTAGCTGACGTGCGAAGCGTGGATGTCTTCGACCCCATCGGTGGTCTTGAAGTGTACGTTGCCTTCGGCTTCGAGCATGCCCGAAGTTTCGTCGTAAACGGCCTTGTCTGCCGTGACGATCATGGTTCCTTTGCGAACCTCGACGGATCCTTCCGCGCGGCTGACGCCGGCAGCGTTTTCTTGCGCTGCTGAGCGGATCTCCGACGTCTCCGTTCGACTGCGCAAGCGAAAGTGAGGGCAGCGCGGCTCCCAGGAGCAAACCGCAGATCGCGACTCGGCAAATCGGCTTCAAGAGAAAGGTACGCTTGTCCTGCGGCTGAGGGCCCAAGAAACTTTGACCCTAGCAGAGATCGCTTAATTTTCGATGCCCGGCACAGGGAAGCGCGAGCACATCTCCTCGACCTCGGCTTTGACAGTGGCCAGAACGCTCTTGTCTTCGGGATTGGCGAGAGTTCGCAACATCCAATCGGCGAGCTGCTTCATCTCGGCCACTCCGAATCCGCGCGTCGTCGCCGCGGGCGTTCCCAGACGGATTCCGCTCGGTCGCAAAGGCGGGTTGGGGTCGTCGGGAATGATCTGCTTATTGCAGGTGATAGACACCGCATCAAGGGCCTTCTCGGCGACCTTACCGTTGAAGTCGAAGCTCTGGACGCAGTCGACGACCATCATGTGGTTGCTCGTGCCGCCGGTGACCAGCTTGGCGCCGCCGGCAGTCAGTTCGGAGGCCAGGGTCTGCGCGTTCGCCAGAACTTGTTCGCAGTACTCCTTGAACTCGGGCTTCAGCGCCTTGCCCATGGTGATGGCGATGCCGCACACGTTGTTCATGTGCGGGCCGCCTTGCAGGCCAGGGAAGACGCTCTTATCGATGGTCTTGGCGAACTCCGCTTTGCACAGGATCATGCCGCCCCGGGGACCGCGCATCGACTTGTGGGTCGTCGTAGTGACGAAATCGAAGCCGAAGTCGCAGGGGTTATCGAGAACTCCTCCTGCGACTAAACCGCCGATGTGCGAAATGTCGGCCATGGTCAGCGCGCCGACTTCATCGGCGATGCTCTTGAACTGGGCGTAGTCCAGATCACGGGGGTAGGACGAGAAGCCGCAGACGATCATCTTGGGCTTGTTCTCGACGGCGGTCTTGCGCAGGGCGTCGAAGTCGATGGCGCCTTGGGCTGCAGGGTTCGTCTTGTAACGAATCCAGTTGTAGAGCGTGCCCATGTGGCTGACCGGCGCGCCATGCGTCAGGTGGCCGCCGTGCGAGAGATCCAT
Organism: uncultured Acidobacteriota bacterium; assembly: GCA_963805925.1. Classification (GTDB taxonomy): domain Bacteria; phylum Acidobacteriota; class Terriglobia; order Bryobacterales; family UBA6623; genus CAMPKL01. The sequence goes on along the minus strand of CAWDWB010000003.1, from coordinate 882,932 downwards.
GCCCAGGACGGTGTCGCCCGGCTGCAGCATCGACAGATAAACGGCAGCGTTCATTGGGGCGCCGGACAGCGGCTGGACGTTGACGTGCTCGGCGCGAAAGATCTGCTTGGCGCGAGTCCGGGCGATCTCTTCGATGACGTCGGTGTACTCTTGGCCGCCGTAGTAGCGGCGTCCCGGGTAGCCCTCGGAATACTTATTGGTGAACACGGACCCGAGAGCGGCGATGACTTCCGGGTAGGTGTAGTTCTCGGAGGGGATCAGCTCGATGCCGGCCGCTTGGCGGGCTTCTTCGCCGACGAGGGCGTTGTAGATTTCGGGGTCGTTCTTTTGCAGCAGCGTGCGATTGGAGTCCATGGCTATCCTCTCGATTCCTTAGCGTTTGCGCCGGGAGACGGTAGTCCCCGGTCGCTCGTTGTGCGAAACCGAGCCCAGGCGAGCGGCTGCTAAAGCTTTATCGTTCGCGCTTCCTCGTGGTTGTTTCCACGCTTAGAGTCGCCAGTCACGCGAACGCTTCGAAGGTCCCATTGTAGCGCCGTCTGGCGGGTGATTTGTTCGTAGAACTGGCGTCGGCGGCCCTGGAGTTCGCGGTCCTCGTAGGACCGGGCGGCGGCGAGGTTTTGAGCGGCGTACCGCCGGCGAACCTTGGGGGCGACGGATTTGCGGATCAGCGCAGCCAGAGCGGTCGCGTCGCCCGGCGGGACCATAGCGGACTCAGGCAGCAGCTCGGGGATGCCGCCGACGGACGAGCCAAGGCAGGGCAAGCCGCGGGCCATGGCCTCAATCATGGCGCGGGGCACGCCCTCTTGGCGCGAGGGGAGCAGGAAAATGTCGGCCTGGTCGAGTTCTTGGCGTACGGCGGCGCCGCTGGGGAGTTGCCCGGCGAAGCGTACGGCCTCGGCAATGAGCAGCCGCCCTGTTAGATCCTCTAGCCAGGAGCGTTTCGCGCCGTCGCCAACCAGAGTGAGGGTGAAGTCGAGACTGGCCCGGCGGCAGATGGCCAGGGCCCGCAGCAGCACGTCCTGGCCCTTATAGAGGTGTTCCATCGAGCCGACAGTGATGAGATGCACAGGGCCGCTAGTTCGCGGTTCGCGCGGTTCTGCGACGAAGGCTTCAGCCGGCAACTCGACGCTGGAATAGTGGGTGATGAAGGCTTCGGCGGCAGGCGGGTAGCGGTGCTGTAGCGCGGACTCGGTGACGTAGGCAACCGAGGAGGCATGGCGGCAGAGCCGCTTGAGGGCGCGGGTTTGTTGCCAGCGGAACAGCGGCCGCAAGCGAACCCTGGCCGACGCCGGGGGCGAAGGCGTCGTAGGGGTCGCCGACAATTTCGGCCCCATAGGGATGTCCGCCTCGGATTAAGCTCTGGGCGGCGACGTTGGCCAACTGTCCGGGCGCGCGCAGAACGACGGCGCTGTCATCATCGAGCGTCTGATGAATGGCCGTCGCGACCGCTTGGCGCTGCGCTAGGTATTCGCGCGGCCCGACGTAGTAAGGGACCGGCGCAAAGCTCACCCGGTCGCCGTCGGCACGGACCCAGCGCGGACTTGCTTCGCTAAGGGGTTGAGCCCGCGCGACGACCTTAACGTGCTCGAATTGGTCGAGATAGCGAGTGAAGAAGGAATAGGGGAAGGGCCCGTCGGTCCATACGCGTCCATCGGGGGTGGACCCGAAGCGGTGCTCGAGGACGACAACCACTCGCATTCCAAACAGTTAATCGTCGCCCAGGGTCCGCTGCATTACGCCCGAGGGCTGGCCGGATTGGTTATCCTGATGCCTTGAACGATCGCTCGGCCTTGCTCGCCGAACCTTCCTTCGCCCCCACTTTTATGGAGAAGATCGCTGTCCTCGATTCGGGCGGGCAATACTGCCACCTCATCGCCCGCAAAGTCCGTGAATTAGGCGTTTACGCCGAGATTCTGCCGATTGATGCGTCGCCGGCGAAATTGCGCGGCTACAAGGGCGTGATTATTTCCGGCGGTCCGTCGAGCGTATTCGATGAGGGCAGCCCGCAAGCTCAGCCCGGTCTTTACCGCATCACCAAGCCGATCTTGGGGATTTGCTACGGACACCAGCTCATGGCTCAGGCCATGAAAGGCGTCGTCGAACAGGGTAAGACGCAGGAGTTCGGTCGCGCCGACATTCGCGTGACAGGCGTTGAGCCCTTGTTTCACGGCTTGCCCAAGAAACAACGCGTGTGGATGAGCCATGGCGATCACGTGGCCCAGCCGCCGGCCGGCTTCAAGATCCTAGCGGATACGCCGGGATGCACCGTAGCCGCGATGGGCGACACCAAGCGGAATTACTACGGCTTCCAGTTTCATCCGGAAGTGATTCATACGAAGTACGGCTCGGAAATTCTGAAGAATTTCGTGGTTGGCGTGTGTGGCTGCAAGCAGGATTGGCATCCCGAAGACCGTGTGGAGCAGCTGATCGCGCGCATCCGCAAAGATGCCCACGGACGGAGGGTACTGTTCTTCATGAGCGGCGGCGTCGACTCGACCGTGGCCTATGCGCTGACGGTGCGCGCTCTCGGGACCGAGACTGTACACGGCATTTATGTCGATACCGGTTTCATGCGCGAGGGCGAGACGGAACAGATTGAAGAAGCCTTCCAGAAGCTTGGGCTGGGACATCTCGAAACATTCAAGGCCGCGGGACAGTTCTTCAAGGGTTTGCAGGGCGTAACGGAACCCGAGGCGAAGCGCGCGATCATCGGCAAGGCCTTCGTTGATATTCAGGATGAAATCTTGGAGCGCGAAGAGCACAGCGGGCACGACTGGCTGCTGGGTCAAGGCACGATTTACCCCGACACGATTGAGTCCGGCGGCAAGGGCCAGGCGGCGGTGATCAAGACGCACCACAACCGTGTCGAGCGCATCCAGGAGCTAATTGCCGAGGGGCGCATTTTGGAGCCCTTGGCGGAGTTTTACAAAGACGAGGTGCGGGTCCTGGGCCGTGCGCTCGGTCTGCCCAAGGCGCTGGTCGATCGGCACCCCTTCCCCGGGCCTGCGCTGGCCATTCGCGTCATTTGTTCCGCCAAGACGGAAAAGCCCGAGGCGGACGAGGAGATCGACGCCTTGGCCCGGCGCAGCGGATATCGGGCGTTCCTGTTGCCGTTGCGCAGCGTCGGCGTGCAGGGCGACAGTCGCAGCTATGCGAAATTGACGGTGCTATGGGGCGGCGAACTCGATTACAAGAAACTGCTGCCGTTGGCGACCGACATCACCAACCGCTACCGGCGCACGAATCGCATCGTCGCTCTGATCGGCCGCAAGCGGATCAAGCCCAGCGAGTGGAAGATCCGCCGGGCGACGCTGACCAGGCCCCGCGTGAAGCTGTTGCAGGCGGCGGATCACATCGTGACCGACTTCTTGCGGTCTGAGGGCTTGTACGGCAAGATTTGGCAAGCTCCCGTGGTCCTGTTGCCGTTCTCTCGGGGCGGAGGTGAGACGATCGCGCTGCGGCCGATTACGTCAGTGGACGGCATGACGGCGGAAGTGGCGCGGTTGAACCCGGAGAAGGTTCTCGAACTCGCAACGCGCATTTCGAAGCTCAAGGGCGTCGATGCGGTGATGTACGACTTGTCGCACAAGCCGCCTTCGACGATTGAGTGGGAATAATCACGAACGACCCGGCGCAATGCCAAATGCGTTAGCAAGAATGACAATATCATGCTACGATCTAGGGCCGCAGCGATGCGCCCTTGGGGCACAGCCGGATTGACGGCGGCTTTTGCGGCCGGTCTGTCTGCGCAAGCGCCGCCGACGGCTGCGCCGAAGCTGGAACCGTTGGTCGAGACGATTACGATCACCGCTCAGCCTCTGGGCCCGCAGTTGGACTTGCGTAACGGCGAAGCGTTTCGCAAAACCCTGTTTACGCGCGACGATCAGCTGTTTCACTTACTGGACGCCGGAATCGATGCCGGCCAGCATGAAGGCGGAGGCAAGTCGCTGGAAATCCGTCGGTTCGGGTTCAACCTCGACCATGGCGGCGTTAACGGCGGTTTGCGCATTACGGTCGACAACATTCCGCAGAACCACGGAACGCAAGGACACGGGCAGGGCTATCTGGGTTCGCTCAAGAGCCTGTCTCCAGAGTTGATCGACGAGGTGGAACTGATCAACGGCCCCTTCAACGCGGGGCACGGAGATTTTTCGGGCCTGGGCGTGGTCCAGATTCGGCTGCGTGAGTCCCTGCCGCATGTGTGGACGGCGCGGCTGCAGGGCGGCCAATACGGGTCCGCCCGCGGCTTCATCGGTTGGAGCCCGAACGTGGCCAACAGCGACACGTTCTTCGCCTACGAAGGCGCACGCACGGATGGGCCGTTTGAAAAGCCGCTCGACTATGTCCGCCACAACGTGACGGGCAATCACACGCACATCTTGGACAACCGTACGAGATGGGGCGTTAAGTGGAATGGCGGCTTAAACGATTTCTCGTCATCGGGCCAACTGCCGCTGGATGAAGTGGCTGCAGGGCGCCTGGACCGATACGGTTCGCTGAGCCCGGGGGACGGCGGGACGGTGCAGGAAGGACGGGTAGCCGGCTATTTCCGTAAGGACTTAGAGAAGGCTGCGGTCTGGAAGGCTGACGCGTTTGTGGAACGCTCCCTATTCGACCTCTATTCCAATTTCACGTTCTATCTCAACGATCCGGTCAACGGGGACGGTATCCAGCAGCACGACTCGCGGCTGAGCGAAGGGTTCGACACGCAATACGCACGACCGCATTTTTTCGGTTGGGGCGACGGCATTCTTACCGTCGGCGCCGGCGTCTACGCTAGCCAAAATCTGGTCGACCTGCGTCAGCGCCTTGATCGCGATCCAATCGCCTTGACGACGAGCGTGCGCGCCAACGTCACCAACCCATCCGGATATGTGCAAGAGAACCTGAACGTCGCAGGTGGGCGCGTACAGTTGGGCGGTGGTCTGCGCTGGGATGCGTTTCGCTATGCAACGGTTGATCTGATCGAATCTCAGTTCACTGGATCGCAGACGACCGCGCGTTTGCAACCGAAGGCCAGCCTCGCTTACTCGCCCTTCGGCAAGGTTCCCCTGAAGGCGTTTTTCAACTACGGGCGGGGCGTGGCGTCGCTCGACGCACGCGGCGCGGTGCGCCGGCCCGACGGCCCGCTGACCGGGACGACAGATTTTCTCCAGTGGGGGCTACAGAGTTCGGCCGGGGACAAGCTGTCGGTCTTCAGCGATGTCTTCCTGATCAACACGTCCAATCAGCTGGTCTATATCCCGGACGACGGCTCGTTGGAGTTTGCGGATCCGGCTCGATCGTACGGATTCGAGGTGCGTGCTTCCTCGCAGCTGACTCGCAACCTGAGCTTGGACGCCGGCATGACGAAGGTTCTCAATGCGTACTATCGCGGCGGCCCGGAGAGGATCTACCTCGACAGCGCGCCGCGGTTCACCGCCAATGCAGCGTTAACGGTGTCGAGCTGGCGAGGATGGTCAGGCTCGCTGCGCCTGCGAGCGATCAGCCACTACCGGCTCGACGGCAGCGACCCTGCTATACAAGCGAGCGGCAATACGATCTTCGACACAGCGATCAGCCGCGACATCACGGGTCAGATCGCCTTCAACATTGCGGTCGACAATCTGCTGAACCGCGAGTATTGGGAGACGCAGAACTACTTCACCTCTCAACTGGCGGGTCAGGACCCGATAGAGCGTATTCACGCTTCGCCCGGTTACGGCCGTACGCTGGCGGTCGGGGTGACGCTTCGATTCGGCGACAAGTAGCGCCGCTCGCTTTCGCCGCGCGAGTTAGGCGACACTCGATTTCGTGACCGACGTGATTGTGCGCCCTGCCGTTCAGGGTGAGATGCCCGCTATCAGGCGACTGATTCGCGAATACCCGAATTTGCTGATGCAGTCAGATCTGCCCCGCATCCCCTCCTATTTCGTCGCCGAACATGAGGGCCGGATCGTCGGCTGTTGCTCGCTGCAGATCTACTCGCTGCGGTTGGCGGAGATTCGCAGCCTCGCTGTCGCCCCGGACTACGTGCGGCACGGCGTCGGCCGCAGTCTGGTTGAGGCCTGCCGACGGCGCGCCGAGGAGCGCGGCATCAAGCAAGTGATGGCGGTAACGAGTTCGCCGGAATTCTTCGAAAAGAATGGTTTCTCCACCTTTAAGCGCGAACGAATTGCGCTGTTCTTCGACGTTCCGCAAGGCTGACGAAACAAACGTCGCCCGAGTCCCGTACCATTCTTCTTAGGTCCCCACTTTCTCCGCGGACGCGGGGCGAGAGGGGGCATGCCTTATTGCGGGGAGACCTCCTAATGAATCGCCTCCTTCTTCTAGCCCTAGCAGCCCTTTGCGCCCATGCGCCCCTGTCGGCGCAAACGGCGGATCCAACACTGGATTACTCGTTGAACAACGGTTCGTTTTGGAACCTGGGTATTTACAAACAACGCTCGGTCCCTGATGCGAACCTGGCCGATTCGGCGCGGCTGGATCAGCTGATCCGCGGCGGCTCGCTCTACCTGTCGTTGGCTGATGCGCTGGCCTTGGCGCTCGAGAATAATCTCGACATCGCCGTCGCGCGGTTCTCTCCGAAGGAAGCCGAGACGGACCTGTTGCGGGCCAAAGCAGGCGCTAATCTGAGCGGCGTCCAGACGCAGATTTCGACGCTCTCGACGGCGTCCTCAGCCAGGGGCGGGGGAGGCGGTGCTGGGTTCACGTCGGGGCCGAACGGGCAGGCAACGGGAGTCAACCAAGGCGCTAGCGCGCAGATTGATTCGGGCGGTTCGGCAGGCAGCGCGGCGTCGTTCTTCGGTACGCAAACGATCAATCTCGACCCGCAACTCAGCGCTTCGTTTGGCCTGTTTCACACGAGTATTCCCCAGATCACCAGTTCGGTGACGGGTACGAATACATTGGTCTCGAACTCAGCGACCTCCTCGGTGAACTTCCAACAGGGTTTCATTACGGGTACGACTTTTGGCGCGCGCTACTCGGCGTTTCGGCAGAAAAACAACAACATCCGCAACAACTTCAATCCGACGCTGTCCTCGGACCTGACCTTCTCGCTCACGCAACGCCTGACCCAGGGCTTCGGACGCGCCATCAACAACCGCAATATTCGCATTGCGAAAAACAATCAGACTGTGGAGGATCTGAACTTTCGCGATCAGGTCATCACCACGGTTTCCCGTGTTGAGCAGTTGTACTGGGACCTGGTGACTTACCGCCGCATTGCCGAAGCCCGCAGACTGGACGTCGAATTGTCTAACCGCCTCGTCACGCAGACGCGCAAGCAGGCTGAACTGGGGCTGCAGGCGCGTATCGAAGTCACCCGCAGCGAGGCGGAATCGACGACTTACCGGCAGCAGCTTGTCGAGGCGGAGCGAGCGGTCCACGAGCAAGAAGAGATTCTCAAGAACGCCTTGACCAAAAACGGTCCGACGAGCAGCACGCTGGCCGGCGTCTCCGTCGTTCCAGTCGACTCCATCGTCGTGCCCGCCCAGGAGGCTCTGGCGCCGGTGCAGGATTTAGTGACGGAGGCTTTGCGCGAGCGGGTTTCTCTCGGGCGGGCGCGCATTAACCTCGAGAACTCCGACATCAACTTGCGCGGAATCAAGAACGCGCTCAAGCCTTCGGTCGACTTGACTGCGTTTGCGACGAACAACGCACTGGCCGGCACGATCAACTCCGATGTCGTGCCGCTGCCGGGCGCCGAGACGCCGGATGAGTTCTTTATCGGCGGTCTCGGAACGGCGTGGGGTCAAATCGCGCGCCGCAATTTCCCCGACTACGGGATCCAGTTCCAACTCAACATTCCGTTGAAGAACCGCCAAGCGCAAGCCGACATGACCCGCGAATCGCTGCGCCGCCGGCGTTCCGACATACAACTGCGGCAGCAAGAGAACGCTGTCAAGTTGGAGGTGGCCCGTGCGCTGGCCAACCTCAGGCAGGCGCGCGAAACGTACCAAATCTCCCTGGAAGCGCGGGAATTGAGGCAACAGATGGTCGAGGCCGAAGAGAAACGATTCGGGCTCGGGCAATCGACGATCTTCCAGATCATCCAAACGCAGCGCGATTTGTCGGCAGCTCGCACCACTGAGATCAATTCGCTGAGTTCTTACGAGGCGGCGCGCAACGAGTTCGAGCGGGTGTTGGGCCGAACGCTCCGGGCGAACAACGTTTCGATTGACGAGGCCTATACCGGGCAAGTGTCGAAAGCGCCCGATCCGATCCCTCCCGCCGCAGCCGCCCAGTGAATTTTCTAGCGCATCTCTACCTGGCCGGCGAAAACGAAGATTACGTCGTGGGCCAGATGTTGGCGGATTTTTTGGAGCGAGGCTGGCAGGAGCGCGTCTCTCCAGGCGTTCTACGAGGAATTCGCCTGCACCAACAGGCGGATCTTTTCACCGATCAACACGAGCTGTTTCGCCGCAGCCGGGAGCGATTGCCGCAACACCTGCGGCGCTATGCCGGGATTGTCGTCGATATCTTCTACGACCATTTACTCGCTAATCATTGGGCGCGATTCCACGACGCCCCTTTGGATCAGTTTGCCCAGAGCCGCTATCGAATCCTCGAAGGGCGGACCGAGGAGATGACCGACCGCATGCGCGCCGTCCTGCCGATTCTGGTCGAACGGGACTGGCTAACCTCTTATCGAAGCGTTGAGGGCGTGGAGCGGGCTCTAGTCGGCGTCAGTCGGCGCCTGAAACGGGCCAACCCCATCGCCGAAGCCGGCGCCGCCCTCCGGGACGACCGGGAGGGGTTTGAGCAGGACTTCCTGGCATTCTTCCCTGAACTAACCGTGCACATCTCCCGCTTAGCCAAACCCGGGCCAGCGGCCTGACCTACCGAATTCCCGAATCCGCCCGTCTAACCGGTTAGGTGGTCGTCGAGACATAAGTTTGACGAAACGTCATGGTGGGTCAATACATCCTAAGTTCTAGAAGCGTGGAGTTCTAGAACGTTTGAGAGGCAAGAGAAATGATGTCCCAGGTGAAGAAAACAGTTTTTGGTCGAGTGTTCCTGTCGGTGCTGCTGATCCTAACGGTGATGATTGGCGTCGGCGCATTCGTATCCGTGGAAAATGGGCACGCTTCGGCGATTCCCGACCTGCCGTCGGCTGACCGCGACGCAGGTGCAAGCGTTCTGCCGGCCAGCGGCAGCTTCGCTCCGTTGGTGAAAAAGGCGGCGCCCGCCGTCGTCAGCGTCCAGGTCGAGAAAGAGGTACCTGCTCAGGAGATACCTCAAGCGTTTCGCGGTTTTCCGGGATTCCCCGGGTTCCCAGGCTTTGGCAATCCTCAGGACCAGGGCCAGGACAACGCGCCGCAAAAGGAACGAGGCGCCGGTTCCGGCGTTATCGTCAGCCCGGACGGCTACATTGTGACGAACCATCACGTCGTCGACGGCGCTGACAAGGTCAAAGTGCAGATGTCCGACGACCGGACTTTTGACGCCAAGGTCATCGGCAGCGATGCGAAAACGGACATCGCCGTCATCAAGATTGACGCGAATAACCTGCCCGTGATGAAGCTGGGCAACTCCGATGCCGTTGAAGTCGGCGACATCGTGTTGGCTATTGGCAATCCGTTCGGCCTCGGCCAGACGGTCACCATGGGCATCGTCGGAGCGACCGGTCGCGCGTTCGGCATCATGGCCGAGCAGCACGGTTACGAAGACTTCATCCAGACCGATGCGGCAATCAATCCGGGTAACTCCGGCGGCGCGTTGGTCAATACCCGCGGCGAACTGATTGGCGTCAATAGCGCCATCATTTCTCGCGGCGGCGGCAACGACGGCGTCGGCTTCGCCATCCCCGTCAACTTGGCCCACAACATCATGAAACAGTTGGTCGACACGGGCCACGTATCCCGCGGCTATATGGGCGTGCAGATCCAAGCCGTGACTCCGGAGATGACCAAGGCGCTCAAGATTCCCGACTCTCACGGCGCCGTGATCGCTTCGGTCGAAGAAGGATCTCCGGCGGATAAGGCCGGATTGAAGCGCTACGACGTGGTGCGTTCCCTCGACGGCAAGCCGATTCACGACCAACGCGACCTCAGCCTACAGGTCGCCTCGACGCCTCCAGGACACGAGGTCAAGGTCGAAGTCCTGCGCGACGGTCAGCCCAAGACGCTGGCTCTGACGCTCACCGAATTCCCGGAGGAGCCGAGCGAAGCGTTCCACGGCGGGCAGGGAGCCGAGGCCGGCATCTTAAGCGGAGTCACGGTGGATAACCTGACCCCAGACGTGGCCAAGCAGCTTGGCTTCGAGGGTTCCGGCGTCGTCGTCACCCAAGTAGCGCCGAATAGTGCGGCGGCGGAGGCTGGTTTACAACGCGGCGACGTGATCCAAGAGGTCAATCGGCAATCGGTGACCAATCTGGCCGAGTTCCGCGCGGCGGTTAAGGCCGCCGGCAAGGACTCGGTGCTGCTGCTCGTGACCAGCAAGGGCGGTTCTCACTTCGTCGTGATTGAAGGTTAGGCAACTTGTAAATCCCTGATCGGACACGCCGGGAGCCGCGATGCTCCCGGCGTTCTTTTTGCCTTCCGGAAACAATTCTTGCGATTATCGTTGCAAACGACCGGGCCTATTCCCCAAACTATGAGTCCTGGCGGCTATCCGCAGGTTTAGACCGTGAGCGACCCTGCCGACAAGAGAAAACACCCCCGGTCCAAACAGCATGGACCTCAAAAGCTGGAGATCACCTATCAAGATCCCACGGCCGGGGAAAAGACTTGCGGCGCATCGTTGTGGGATTTCAGTGAGGGCGGGCTCGGCATGGACGCGCCGCGCCACTTTGAACCCGGTCAAGAGATTCGCATCCAGGCCCGCTTGACCGGCTCGGTCTTCTCGATGCACTTGGATGCGCGCGCCCGCGTGGCCTACTGCCGGCGCTCCGAATCCCGCACCTACCGAGTCGGCGTGGCCTTCCTCGAACACTCCTTGCGGCGCGTCGATTCGTAGCCCTCAAGCGCCGCAAAGACCGTATTCCGGCGCTGTGCTAGAGTCGGAGAAGTTCCCTGATGCGCAACTATGTTCGGGTCGATTTAGGCCGCATCGCCGCCAACTACCGCGCAATCCAAGCAGCCTGCCCCGAACGCTCCGAAGTGCTGGCCGTCGTCAAAGACGACGCCTACGGGCACGGAGCCATCCCCGTCGCCCACGCCTTAGCGGCACAAGGTTGCCGACGCTTTGCCGTCGCCTCGCTTGAAGAGGCTGCTTCCCTCCGGGAAGCGGGGCTCTGCGGAGAGATCGTCGCGCTGGGCGGGTTTTTCGCCGGCCAAGAACCAGATGCGGCGGAGCTGGAGATCACTCCCGCTGTCCATACGTCCGAGGCCCTGGAGCGCTGGTCCAAGCAGGGCGCCGATCTAGGCCGCAAACTGCCCTGCCACCTCAAGTTCGATACCGGGATGACCCGATTGGGGCTGCCGGCAGACGCTGCGGCAACCTTAGCGTTGTTGGCGCAGAATACGGGCGTGGAAGTCCGCGGAATCGCTACTCACCTGGCTTCTTCCGAGGATTTCTACGGCGCTCACTCAAGCGAGCAACTCCAGCGTTTTTTCGATTTGCGCGACCAGTTGGCGGCCGGCGGGCTGCAGCCGCCCTTCATCCACTACGGAAACAGCGCCGCGGTAGCCTACGGCGACCTTTCGCGGGGCAACTTGGTGCGCTGTGGGTTGGCGCTTTACGGATACGTGAACCCGGCGCCGGGCGGGGAGCCTTCGCGGCTCGACCTGCAGCCGGCCCTGGAGTGGCGCAGCAAGATCCTAGCGGTACGCGAAGTGCCTGCCGGGGCCAAGCTCGGCTACGGCGGAGGGTTTACGGCGCCGGCCGCGATGCGCATCGCGGCCCTCTCGGTGGGCTACGGCGACGGCTATCCCCGAGCCCTTTCCGGCAAAGGAATCGTCGTCGTCCAAGGCCGCAAGCGGTCTGTCGTGGGCAAAGTCAGCATGGATATCACCCTGATTGATGTGACCACTGAACCGGCTATTTCGTTGATGGACGAGGCCATTCTGATCGGGGAAGACGTATCCGCGGCTGAGTTGGCCGGGCTCTGCGACACCATTCCTTACGAGATTCTTTCGCGGATTTCGCCGCGCGCCGAAAGACGCTACGCTTGATCGACAGAGCAGCTAACGCTCCCTTTCTGTTAGGCTCAACCCTTCACCTATGCCACAACGTGAGCGCCCGCGCAGGCGTCGAACTCGAAACTCAACCGTCCGCGCCCATCGTCCTGGACCAACCGAAGTTATCGTTGACGCGGCTCGTATTGCGGAGATTGCCGCGCACCTCGCGGAGCAGCCCTTTGTCGCTTTCGACACCGAATTTCTGCGCGAAAAAACCTACTTTCCCCAACTCGGCTTGCTCCAAATAGCAGACGCGGAGGATACCTGGCTCATCGATCCGCTCGGCGTCACGAAAGAGGACATGCAGCCCTTGCTGGACGTCCTGACCAGTCCGGATGTCATGAAGGTCGCCCACTCCGCCGAACAGGACCAGGAGTGTTTGGCGAATCAGTACGGCATCGTTGCGGCTCCGCTGTTCGATACCTCGATCGGCGCCGCGCTGACCGGGCGAGGCGAGCAGATTGGCCTCGCGCCGCTGCTGCGCAAGACGTTGAAAGTCGATTTGCCGAAGGGACACACACGTACGAACTGGCTGCAGCGTCCTTTGCCCGAGGCGATGGCCGAGTACGCAGCGGCGGACGTGGTCTATCTTGTTGAATTAGCGGAACTACTGCTGGAAGACCTAGACAAACGGGGACGCACCAAGTGGGCGCTGGGGCTGGCCGCGGAGCTGAGCGACTCGTCGCGCTTTGACGGCAACGGGGCGTCCCCCGCGGCGAAGATTGCCAGCTCCACCCGGCTGTCGCCCCGGGAATACGCCGTTCTCGTGGAACTCGCGGAATGGCGCGAGCAGCGCGTGCGCAAGTCGGATATCCCGCGCCGCTGGTTGGCGGAAGATGCCGCTCTCGTCCAGTTGGCGCGAGCACGCCCGACTAAACCGGAGGATTTGGCGCAGTTCCGCGGACTGGGGCAGAGGGTCCGTGACTACGGTGCGGAGAAGATCATCGCCGCCATCCAACGCGGACTCGACAAGCCGGAAGAAGAGTTGGTCGAACCGCCCCGCAAGGCTGAGCCGACCCAGGCTGAAGCGGCTGCTGCGGCTGTGCTCAAGTGTCTGCTCAATCTGCTGGCGCAAGAGAACGACGTTCCATTGCGCTATCTGATGGCCGGCGACACGCCGCTGCTGTTACTGCGCGGCAATTTTCAATCGGCGGAAGAACTTAGGGACTCGGGCCTGCTGGGAGCAGGAGCTTGGGAGATGTTCGGTCCTCAGGTTCTAGGGATCTTGCAGGGCAGCCGCGCGGTCCGCATCCAAGGCGGTCAGGCGATCCTGTTTACCCCTGCAGCGACTTAGTCTCGACGACCTGGCGCGGGGCCTGGGACGTCTTGGCCTTTTTCGTCTCTTTGGGCATGACCGCCCAGCAAACGCCGTAGGCGAATAGACCGGGGAAAGGAGGCAGCACCGATGCCCCGGCCCACAAGGCCCGGACGACTTTGGGGTCCTGGCGCAGGTAGCGGGCGACTCCGCCGCAGACTCCAGCCACCTTCTGGTCGCCCCGAGAGCGGCGCAACTTCTGCTTTACCAAGACCTTGGCGTCTTTGCCGGCAGGCGTTTCCACGCCGCAACGGCGGCAGAAAAGGTCTTCGGCCTCAATCGGGAATCGGCACTTCTTACAGAACATGGCAGCCGTTCTGAGACTATCGCAGACCCAGGCGGCACGCAAGGGGCCCTCTAGGCGGCAGCAGGGGTCTTCCAGGGAATCAGACGCTTCTCCAGCCAGCGAAGCGAGACATGGAAGAAAGCGCCCAACGATCCTGCCGCCGCCACGCCCACAAATAGCTTTTCGACGGCGAAGCTCTGCCACGACAGCCAGATCAGACCGCCCAAGCCCTGTGTGGAACTGACCATTTCGACCGATATCGCCACCACCATCGCCCGGCCCACTGCCAGCCGCAAACCGGTGAACAGCGTCGGCAGCGCCGCGGGTATGTACACCTTGGTGACGAGCATAGACGGAGTGGCCCCGTAGATCGCGGCCACTTCCGGATAGGTTCGGCCTACGGCTTCGACCGCGTCCTGGCCATGAAACGCCAGTACGATGAAGCAAGCGATCGACGTAATCAGAATGCGAGGAGCATCGTTGACGCCCAACATCAACAGCAGCAAGGGAAATAGGCTGAGCTTCGGCGTGGAGTAGAGCGCCGCGATGATGGTCTCCAGGGACCGGCGGACGGCCTGGTAGCGACCCATGACGAGTCCACAAGCTAAGCCTGTCGAACAGCCCAAGACATAGCCGAGCAGCATGTTGCGCAGGGTCGAACCCAAGGCCTTGGCCAACTCGCCGTTAACCGCCATCTCGGCCCCTACGCGGGCGATGTCGCTGGGGGGTGGGAAGAACAGCGGGTCCAGTACCCCAAACCGTGCCAAAGCTTGCCAGACGGCCAGCCCTGCAATGGGAATCCACAGGGCCCAGGCAAGTCTGCGGAGATTTCCCATCGCTAGCCCTCTGCTGCCAAGCGCCGTGCCGCCTCATCTATGAATCGCGTTTCGAAGGGCTGGACGTCGGCCGCCGCCGCATCGCAGTAGCCCTTGCGGATGCCCCAGGCGACAAAAGTCTCAAAACTGTCCGGATGCAAACGTCCAGTAGGCTCAAAGGTTTCGCGGCAGGCGTTGCGGATGGATTCTGGATCCAGGTTGTGAGCCGCGGCGAAAGCGTCGATGTAGTCGCCGCTCGCGCCTCGCAAGTAGTCTCGGGCGCCCTTGAGGTATGCCAGCAGGAACGAAATGCCGATCTCGGGGTCGTCTTCGAGCAGCCTTTGGCCAAACAGAATGAATGAATATTGAAAGCCGGGCAATACGTCCGCCAGCCCCGGGCCGCGCACGACCTTGTCTCGAAACTCGCTCTTGTCGTGCTGCGACTGCGATCCGATCATGGCGTCGAGGTGACCGCCGGCGAGTGCGGCCGCCGCATCAGCCTCGCGCAGGTAGCTCACCTCCATGTCGGCGGTGCTCAGACCGACGGTCGCCAGAATGGTGTCGGCTGAGAACTCTCCAAGGTTGCCCTGCCTAGTCACCGAAAACCGCTTGCCCGCCAACTGCCGCAGATCCTCGAGGCCGTTAGGGAAGACCTTGGCGCTGCCGTATAGAACCATCGTCGCGCCGCACTGCGGCGTGGCGATCTCTCGCCCGGCAACGTAACGAATTTTCGCACCGCGCGAAATGAGGTTGATGTGCGAGGGGTGAAAGGCGTTGAACGAGACCTCGATCTCCCCACCTGCGAGGAGCGCCGTCGTTGTCGGCGAACTCGGTTCTTCCCGCAACTTGACATCGAGCCCGGCTGCTTCGAAATAGCCCGCTCTTTGAGCAACGTAGATGGGGAATGTCGTTATGTAGGGCGGCGTCGCGGCGATGATGTGCGGTCTCGCTGAGGGCGCCGCGCTCCGGGAACATCCGGCCAGGCCGGCCAATCCGCCAAAGAAGAAGTACCTACGATTCATGCTTTTCTCTATTCTCCGCCTCAGTGCTTGCCAAATGCAGCGGCAGCACCTTCCCGGCGGGAGTCGCGAAGGGTTCTTCTTCGATCACCTTGAGCCCGTCTGAGTGTTCCCAAACGCGTGTCGCCAGTGAACCGCCGTAAACGCCGCGCAGCCCGCTAATGAACTCGCGCTTGACGATCGCCAAGTCTTCCACACCCACTCGCGGACTCACTCGCAACTCCAGCTCCGTCTGCCCTGCGCCGTGCCGCTCCACCAGTTGATAGTCAGCCGGAGCGCCGCCGCATTGCCGTGGAAGATGCTCTTCGAGCAACGCCGCCACGTCGGCGCCCATTAGCGTCATGCCTTGGCCGGTGAGCTTTGAATAGCTGGAGATGTTGCGAACTTCCCAATTGAGCCCCGCTCGGCTCAAACTGCAGTCACAGTTCGTCGGCGCGAGCACGGCCGTGTCGCCCATCTCCGCATTGATCACAATCGAGGCGCATAGCGGCGAAACCGAGGTGAAGAGCAGGGCGTTGACGCTGGTCTGCGTGATCGCTTGCTGCCGCAGTCGGGAGATGACCGCTACTTGGTTGCGCATCAAATGCGCGCGCCCCTCGTCCAGCATGTTGCGGCAACCCATGCCGATGGGGCCGATTTCGGAAATCCAATAGCGCGACGAAAAGCGCATCCCCGCTTGCTTCATTACGTCGAGCTTGGCGCTGGTCATCGTCTCGCCTCCGGCAGTGACGAGGGTTCCTTCCACATCCAAACCGCGTTCCCGCGCCAGTGCGGCCATCCTGATCGCCGGGCTGACGAAGGCCGAGAGCATCGTCGGTCTGCCGTTCTTTTTCTCGCGGGCGATCCACTCGACGGGTGTCGCGAAATCTCCTGGAGCCAGATACTCGGGCGCCGGCATCGAAGCGCCGTTCCAGCGTCCCACCTGCACGAGGTAACGCGTCAACGCTCGATAGTGCAGAGAATCCCTCGCGGCGCCGCCCGTGGCGAACCAATGGTCTATGGGGCATCCCATGCGACTCATCGAAAGGCCCATCATCACCCCAATCGACGACGGCAGGATCGGGCGGACAATCAACCGTGCGTAGTTCTGCGGGACAAATTCGGAGATCATCAACGCGCTGACTATGTCGCGGGCAAGCAAATTGGCCGTGCCGTGGGGAATCGGCGTGCGGCGTCCGGTGCTGCCTCCCGTCGCCACTTCCATCCAGGCATCTTCCAGCCGATTGTGAAAGTCGCCGGAAGTGGACACGATCTCTTGACCGTGGCGCACGATCGGCGCCTTGCCTTTGAACTCGTCCACCGTGAGATACACGCCGCCGTCGTAGAGTTTTTCGAGCGTCGGTTCCAAACCCATCGAGCGCACGGATTGCTCGAGATCGCCGAACTCGCATCCGGCCAGATCGAAAAGACTTTTGTAGGGATGCTGAGCCTCGGCGAATATCGTCTGCCGCACCAGCGCCAGCCAAGTCTCCTCGCGCTGCTCGACCTGAACTCGCACCGCATCGGCGAGGTTCTCAGGGATTGGCTGCTTTGAGTATTCCCGGACCCCGGCTGCAACGCGCCAGTAGTTCCGCAGGTTCGACGTCAAGCTCAAGGTTTAACCTGCGTGTTTTTCAGCGGCTGCGAGAGGAAGTTGAAGGGCCGTCAGAATCTTGCGCTTCAACTCAACGGTATCCGCAGAAGGCGCGCCGGCGGCGTTTCGCGGCCTGGGCGCGGTGACTTCCAGCTCTTCGATCACCGTGGACGGACGATTGCTCAATACGAGAATGCGGTCGCTCAAGAAGATCGCTTCATCCACGTCATGCGTCACGAAAACGATCGAGCGGTGGCTCTCATCCCAAAGCTCCAATAAATCCTGCTGCATGAGCAAGCGAGTCTGGTAGTCTAGCGCCGCGAAGGGTTCATCGAGCAACAACACGGCCGGGTCGCTCAAGAAGGCGCGAATCAAGGCGACCCGCTGCTTCATGCCGGTCGAGAGTTCGTGTGGGTAAGCTTTTTCGCGGCCCGCCAGGCCGACACGCTCGATCCACGTCCGGCAACTGCTTTCCCGCTCTGCCCGCGCAACGCCCTGCATCTCCAAGCCGAAGCAGCCATTCTCGATCAGGTTCAGCCAAGGGAATAGGTTGTTTTCTTGGAAGACCATCAGCACGCGGTCAGACCGGTCGCCTGCGGACAAAAGCCTTTCCACCCGGCCCGCCGTCGGCTGGGCCAGCCCGGCCAGTAGTCTCAGGATCGTCGTTTTGCCGCAGCCGCTCGGCCCGACGATGGTCAAGAACTCCCGCTCGCGCGTTTCCAGATTCAAGTCGCGCAGCACTTCGACCGAGGCGCCTGCGGCCGCGAAAGACTGACTCAAGTTCGTACAGCTTAGTCGCACAGATCGAAGCAGATTGAGAAGGAATAACCACTGTATCCCGTCACGCAGGTCCTGCGGCGAATCCGCCGCCGAACCTTTGCGTTGAGGAAACTAGTGGCGGAGAGGGAGGGATTCGAACCCTCGGTAGAGGTTTAAGCCCCTACGACGGTTTAGCAAACCGCTGCTTTCGACCTCTCAGCCACCTCTCCGCGGGCAGGTCGAAGACGAAGCATCTTCAGCCCTAATCTAGCACAAGATCTGCGGCTTAGACGCCTCTGCTAGAGGGGCTGCTAGGGCTAGCCCGATCGTTGTACCGGCGAGCAGCCGGGCTGCAGCGGGCCAAGCCCCCCAGGCCGCTTCCAACAGCCACGCCGCTGCTCCGATCGCAAGCAGCAGGAGCACCGCTTTCTTTGACAGCCGCGCCGGCACGAGGAACGCCGCAGATGCGCCCGCGAAGACCCCCAAACAGCGCGCGCAGAGCAGAGTCGGCAGGCCCTCAACCAGCAACGCCCGGCTGGGCTCTTGATGGCAGATCTGGCCAAAGGCCGCCGACAGGCCCGCCAGCAACAGCGGGAACTGCGAGAGCGCCCACGGCGCGGCGACCGCGAGGCCGAGCAGAGATAAGACTCCAATCGCCAGGAGGCCGCGCAAGGGACTCACCGCAGTCATCTCTGCTGACTGGGCAGGGACTCTCCCTTCTTGAGTAGGCTGGGCCGCTTCCTCTCCCGCTCCTTTTCTTCCTTCTTCTGTTCCTGCTCGACCTTTTGCACTTCTTCCCGGCGCTCCTGGCTCATCGTCTTTTCCCTGGCTGCCTTTTCGGCTCCATCGGCTTCGATGAGCCCACTCTTGCGGGCGGCGAGATCGTTGGAAGTAATTTCGATCGAGTCATCCAAGATGTCGATCGCGTCTTCCAAGACAAACTCGTAACGCCACAGGTCGTCCGGGTCTTTCTCTTGAATGGCCTCCAGCCGGCTGAGTAACTCGCGCTCGGTGTTGAGCAGCGCCGGTATTGCCTTCGAGATATCCGCATCCCGCAACAACGCATCATCGACGACCATGTCTACCGCTTCCACGATTCGTCCCAGTTCCGAGATATTGTCGTGGACCTTGGCGCCGCGGCCCAACTCGTCCTTCGCCAGTAACTGGTCGACTAACGCCATGCGCAATTTCGCGAACTGCAAGTAGAACGGAATTCTCTCATTCGGATCCTGCGCCAAGCGTATCTGATCGGCCTCGAACTCCGTCAAGAAGTCTTTGGTCAGCAGGACCTCTTGGCCGAAGGCCGGCGCGGCAACGAGCGTTGCAACACTAAGAGCGTGGAGTAGCGAGCCTTTCATTCTCTTACCTCCGGGTCTGCATGATCTTGGAGAGAATTTCGCCGTTGATCGCTTCAATGCGCTTGATCACCGGATCCAGATCTGCGCGCTCGTCATAAAGCAACTGACGTTGCGCGCTCTCGAGACTACGCGCCAGCTTGCGGGTCGCGATCTCCGCCCGCTTGAAATGTTTCGGACGGCTGCGGGCGTTCTTCCCAGTCGCTTCGAGCGCCGTCATCGACAATTCGGCAGCTTCGACGATGCGGGCCAGCATCGCCCGGGCCTGTTCCGGCAGTCCCTGGCGGTAGGCCTCGACCACGCCGTCCACTCCTGCTTGCGCCAACTCCAGCGCCATTTGAGATTGCTTCTCCGGGTCCGACTCCGACTTGACTCGATCCCAAGTCAGTTCTTGAGCCCATGTTGCAGCCGCGAATGCGAGGAACAAATAGACGATTGCGGGACGCCAGAATCTCATCGCTTGCTTAGCACCAATTCAATCACGTGCAATCTCTGGCGCGACTTCCATTCCTCATCTTCCATGCCGGGCGCAGCGGCCAGAAAGGCCTGGTAACTCGCCTGAGCCTCTTTGTACAGTTGCAGCCGGTCTTGAGTGATCGCTCGCAAATAGATACTAGCGGGTTTTAACGGCTCCAACTTCTCTGCATTGGCCAGCGCCGTCAGACAAGAGTCGTAATTCTTCACCTGATAGAGGGTAAAGGCGAGGCCAGTCCAGGCCTTGGGGTTACTGGGCGCTTGTTGCGCGGCCGCGAGATATTGGGCATGCGCGCCCTCGTAGTCGAAAGTCTGAATCAAACTCGCGCCGTATCGCAGCCGCAACTCCGGTTCATTCGGGTTGGCAGAAACAGCTTCGGCCAATTTCTGCCTGGCCGTGTCGGCGTCGTCCGCCAGTACGTAGGCTTGAGCCAGCGCCGCCCGTGCCGCGTCAGTCGGGCTTTGATCGACTACCGTCTGCAACTCCTTCGCGGCATCCACGTAGCGCTTCAAGTCGAGCAGCAGCATCCCGATGCGTTCTCGAACCGCGACGTTCGTCGGCTCGACGTCAAGAAAACTCCGGTACATCTCTAGCGCCTGCTCTCGTCCGCCGGAGTTTTCCACTTGCTCGGCGAGCTGCAGTTGGTAGGAGCGCAACTGTGGATTCAATTCGCCTGCCTTCTTGAAGCTCGCCGCCGCGGCTTCAATTTGATTCAGGGATGCCTGCGCCTGCCCCAGTTCGATCCAGATCGAGGGCTCTCCCGGATCCAACTCGGCCGCGCGCTCATAGATGGGTATCGCCTCGCTCGCTTGGCCTGCTTCGGCAAGCGCCTGGGCATGGAAGTACTGAACCTGCGGGTCGTCAGGATGATTCGCCGCCGCCCTGGCCAGCAAAGGAGCTGCCTCCGACGCTTTCCCGTTCCTTAGCAGTACGACGCCCAAATTGAGAAATGCCGGCTGCAACTCCGGCTCAATCTGCAGGGACTCGACGATAGGCCGCAATCGCTTCATCGTCGCGTTGCAATTGCGCCAGCGCGAAGCCCAGATTGAACTGGATTGAAGCGTTTTCGGGCTCCGCCTCGGCGGCTGTCTGAAGCAGAGGGACTGCCGCAGCGAAGTCGTTCTGTTGCAGCGCCGCAATCGCCTGCTCGACCGGGCTCTCCTGGGCGAACGACGACGCGGTCAACAGCACAACCAGCAACCAGCGCATTGCCTACTCATTGTAGGGGCGCGGGGCCGCAGGCGCCGCCGACCGCGCCGGCTCTGATACAATCTCCGCGCCATGCGACATGCCCTCATCCTGCTTACCGCTCTTCTCGTGACGACCCCGCTCGTCGCCCAGCGCGGCGGAAAACCACCCGAGAGAATCAAGCTCTGGAGCGGCGACGCGCCGGGGGCGATAGGTCAACAGGACGAGGATATCCCGACCCTCGATCTCTACCTCGTGCCGATCGAGCGGGCCGTCGGAACGGCGGTGGTGGTGTGTCCCGGCGGCGGCTATCGCGCCCTGGCAATGGATCACGAGGGCGAGCAGATCGCCCGCTGGTGGAATTCGCTCGGTGTCTCGGCCTTCGTCCTCAAGTACCGCTTGGGCCCGAAATACCATCATCCCGTCGAACTCGGCGACGCCCAGCGCGCCCTACGCTGGGTGCGCAGCCGCGCCGAGCAGTACGGGGTCCAACCCGACCGCATCGGAATCATGGGCTTTTCCGCCGGAGGCCACCTCGCTTCCAGCGCCGCCACCCTTTTCGATAAGGGCCAAGCCGCGGCTGCCGATCCGATTGACCGGCTCAGTTCGAGGCCCGACTTCGCCGTACTGGTCTATCCGGTCATCTCCATGACCACCGAATACGTTCACCAAGGGTCCAAGAACAATCTGCTCGGAGAAAACCCCGACCCTGCTTTGGCGGAGCATTTGTCTACCGAACTGCAGGTGACTCCCGAGACTCCGCCGGTTTTCCTCTTCCACACCAACGAAGACACGACCGTACCGGCTGAAAACAGCGTTCTGTTTTATCTCGCCCTGCGCCGGGCCAAAGTTCCGGCGGAACTGCATATTTACGAGCGCGGCTCGCACGGCGTCGGTTTGGCTTGGAGCGATGCGGTGCTGAGTTCGTGGCCTGCCCGTCTTGCCGATTGGATGCGCATTCGCGGACTTCTGGCGACTCGCTAAGTAACTGAGCTTGGAGGCATTCGCTGCGCTACAATCGGGGAGTTCCGATCGTCCCCACGGTCGGCCGGTCAGTTCCATTTCCTGATGTTCGATCGTCCGCGGCGCCGTCGACGTAGCAAGAGTAGGCGCGATCCTTTGTCGAGGCACGAGGAGGACCCGAACGCTCCGGTCTCCCAACCCTGGATTGCCATCGCCGTCGACGAGTTGATCGAAGGCGCCATCGGCCCCCAGGACGCGGTCGAGCCTCCCCGGCCTAAACCAGATCCTCCGCCCTCCCCAACCTACTCGCTGTACGCCGTTCTGCCTACAGTTTTGTTCGTGGCGGCGGCAACCGTCTTCGTCGTCCAAAGCTCGCTCCGCTCCGCCTTGACGGAAGCGTGGATCGGAGAGTCTTCGCTCGTTTCCCTGCAGCGGGCCGTCGCCGCGGCGCCCGACCGTTCTCTGGCTTGGCTCCGTCTGGGGTTGCGGCAGTCCCGGGACGGCGAATCCGACAGCGCCGTGCCTAGCTTAGAGAAGGCCGTCGAACTGGCTCCCCGCGCTAGTTCGCCGCGAATCGCATTGGCTCTCGAACTAGAACGCGTGGGGCGGCTCGATGAGGCCGAGAGAGCCCTGCTGAGCGCCGCCGCTGCGGAGGCCGGATTTCGGCCTCGCTGGAACTTGGCTAACTACTACGCGCGGCGCGGGAATTGGGATCAGGTCTGGCGGTGGACCCATGAGTCCATCCTTGCCGACCCGGCTCAACTGGCCGCGGCCGCGTCTCTTTGTTGGCGCGCCGAAGCGGATCCGGCGACAATTCTCGATTTGGCAATCCCCGACGAACCGGAGATCAATCGCCGCTACTTCGCCTACTTGTACGATTTGGGCCAACTCGATGCGATGCGCCAGGCTTGGCCGCGGTTCTCGGTCGCGGCCACCGACGCCGAAGTCGAGGTGGCAACCCGATACGTGGACCGGCTCATTGCCGACGGATTCGTCGATGAGGCCGTCGACGCCTGGAACTTTCTTTGCGACCGGGCGCTGCTCCCGTACGGACATTTGCGCGGTCCGGATCAGCGCTTCCTGACCAATCCGTTTTTCTTGAACGATCCCTCTGGCCGCGGTTTCGATTGGACCGTCCACGATCACCGGGGAGTGCTGTGGACCCGTCCGCCGGTCCAAGGGAATCGCGGCACGATTGATTTTCGGCTTTCCGGCGCTCAAGAAAGCGGCATCACGCTGCTCGCGCAGGTAATTCCCGCCGTGCCGGGAACCTACTCGCTCGGCTTCGACTTCGCCACCCAGGGCATGCCGATTCGAACCGGCGTCGGATGGGTCGTCCGGGATCTTTATTCCGGCGCCGAGATTCATCCCTTCGCAACATTGAATAACGCGGAAGGATTCTGGGATGCGCGAGACCTGACCTTCATCGTGCCTCAGGATACGCGAGCCGCCGTTCTGGAATTGCGTTATGTCGAGATCGAGTCCAAAGAGCGCCGCCTTGGCGGATTCGTGTTGCGTGACTTGCGGCTCTCGTTAGCCGAGGCATCGGAGGCGTCTGCCCCGTAATGCTCTACTATCGTTTTCGTCACCTGTCCAGCCTGGTCCTGATCTCCTTGACCGGCTTTGCCGTATTTGTTTTCGGCGCCGTGGATTCGCCGACCGTGACGATCATCCAAGTGGCGCTCGCCGCTCTGGCTCTTGCCTGGGCGATCCGCAAGTGGCGAAAACCCTACCCGTTTGTGTCTAGCGCCTTCTATCTGCCGCTGCTGGTTATCGTGGGCGCCGCGGCCGTGCAGACTTTGTTCTCTCTGTCCGTGTCCACTCAGGCCACCGAGTCAGGGTTAGCGCTGTGGCTGACCTATCTGGCCTTCTTTGTCATTGCGGTCAACGTGCAAGCAGATCCGATGATCCGCAGGACTTGGCCGGTCGCCGCTTGTTGGCTGGGCATTGGAGCTGGCGCGCTGGCCATGGTGCAGTCCGTGGTCGCCCGCGGAAGCGTTCTTTGGAGGGCTGCGCCCGGACTTCAGCCCTTCGGTCCATTCGCCGACTTCGAATATTTCGCCGTATTCGCGGAGTTGCTTTTCCCTCTCTTGCTCATCACCGCGCTCGACACGAACCGGCGGCGCGCTCTAGGAATAGCCGCCGCGGCGCTTCTGGCGGCCTCAGCCGCGGCGGCCGGCTCCGCGACTGGATTTCTGCTGCTCACCACGGAACTTGTGGTCATCTTGGTCGTCGAAGCCCTGAAGCTGGCCCTGGGACGTGGTAAGAATGCCCGGCGCATCGTTTCTTCGGCGGGGGCTCTCGGCGTTGTGGCCGGGGCGCTGGTTGCCGGCGCCATCATCGGCCAACTCGCCCAAGCCGGGACGAACGTCCCCGTGCGCGACGAATCTGCTCCAGCCGCCGCGTGGCAGTTGTTCCAGCAAAACAAAGCGATCGGCCATGGTCTCGGGGCTTTCGCCGACGCCTATCGGGCGGAGTTCTCGACGATGCCGGACGCGGGCATTGCCGGCGCTGAGCCAGTTCGCTTGGTCGCCGAACTCGGCATCGCGGGCATCGTCGCCCAAGTCCTGTTCATCGGATTGCTGCCGATCATGGCGCGTACCCGCCGTGCCTGGCTTGGCGGCGTCTTAGCGCTCGCCGCCGCTTGGTCCCACAGCTGGAACTACGCTTGGCTCGGATCCCCAGCGTTGGTGCTCGTCGCCTTGGGGCTGCTGGCGCTGGTCGCAACCGACGGGGCGCGGCTGCCCTTGCGTGCGATTTTCCGTCGTAAGAGCGTCAGCGATATTGCCGCGCATAACCACCAGAACCAGTCGCCCCAGCGGGCGTACCAGGTCAGTTCCGTCGAGTAGCCAAAGCCTGCCGTCACCGCCCCCGGTTCGAACGACGGCAGCGGCGGCGTGATCTGTCCGGCGCGGTTGATCGAAGTCGTAATGCCGTCCGCGGTCGCCCGCAAGATCCAGCGCTGATTTTCAATCGCCCGCATGCGTGCCAGCAACAAGTGTTGATAACGAGCCGCCGTGGCGCCGTACCAACCGTCGTTCGAGATGTTGACCAACACTTCCGCGCCGTTCGCCGTGAACTGCCGCACCCCGTTCGCGAAGGCGTTCTCGTAGCAAATGTACACGCCCACCTCGTGCCCATTGATCCTCGACACGGACGCTTCGTCGCCAGGAATAAAATCTCCCGACTGAAGCGTGATCTTATCGATGAAAGCCGAGAAGGGCCAAGGGACGAACTCGCCGAACGGCACCAAGTGCATCTTGGCGTAGCGGCCGACCAATTCGCCCGAAGCGTTCACCGTTAGCGCGCTGTTCAGCGGCCGCCTGACGCCGTCGATCTCCTTGAAGGTAATCGCGTTGAAGATGAACGGCGCGTCAACGGCTCGGGCAATGTGCGCGATGTACTCGGGCCAGCCGGCCACGTCGAAATAGTAGAGCGGCACGCTGTACTCGGGCCAAATCAGCAGGTCCGGCTTGATGTCGCCCCCCGTGGAGAGTTCTTCCATCATGCGCAAGTGCGCTTGGTTCTCCGCTGGCGTCCAGCCGTCGATGATCGAGTTCGGGTTGACCGCGGGCTGCACTAGCCGGGCGTAATGGTCGCCGGTCTCCCCGTCAGGCAGTTTCGGCAACAGGAAGAGCGCCGGCAGCAGCGCCAACCCGGCCCACTGCAGCCGCGGACGGCGCATGATGAGCAACGCCACGCCCACATTGATCGCCGCCAAGACGAACGACGGCCCGTAAACTCCGGTGAAGGGCGCCAAGCGGGCGACAACCTCCATGCTCGCCGCCGCGTTGCCCAGTTGCAGCCAGGTAAAGCCCAGGTACTGGTGCGTTCCCTCGATGGCGACCCACAAAGCGGCAACCAGCGGCAGCGCCCAAGGCCGCCGCATCGCCGGTCCGGCCAGCGTCGCGAACACGCCCAGGTGCAAGCCCTTGGCCAGGAAGAAGCCGACGAAAATGGCCGCCGCCGCCGGCGCGTTCAGATCCGCGTAATCGTGCATCACGCCGTAGATCCAGTAGCACGAGCCGCCCCAAAAGACGCAACCGGCCAGCCAACCCGCCAAGAAGCGGCGCGACGCGCGCGGTTCTTCGGTCGCCGCGAACAGCAATGGCACAAGCGCAAATGCCGCCAAGTACGGCAACGAAAAGCGCGGGAAGATCAGAACCTGCAGGACTCCGCTCAGCAGCGCCAGTCCTATTGCGACCGCAAGCGAACCCACTACGGAAGCTGAGCCCCTTCCGCGACTAAGTCGGCCATGTAGCTGCTGCGCACGAACGGTCCGCTGAACACGCTGCGGAAGCCGATCGATTCACCGTATTCGCGGTATCGGTCAAACTGCGCCGGAGTCACAAATTCTTCGACAGGCAGCCGATTGCGGCGCGGCTGCAGGTACTGCCCGATCGTCGCCACGTCGACGCTCGCCCTTCGCAGATCCCTCAACAGCTGGCGCACCTCTTGCTCGGTCTCGCCCAAGCCCACCATCAAGCCGGACTTGGTCAACACCTCCGGCCTGAGCCGCTTGGCGTATGCCAACACATCCAGCGAACGCTGATAAACCGCCTGCGGCCGCACTCGCGAATAGAGCCGCTCGACGGTCTCCATGTTGTGATTGAATACGTCAGGCGCGGCGTCCAATACTCTCGCCACCGCTTGCGGGTCGCCGAGGAAGTCCGGAGTGAGCACTTCGACCTTGGCCTCAGGCAAAGCGCGGCGCGTCTGGCGCACGGTTTCCGCGAAATGCGCCGAGCCTCCGTCGGGCAATTCATCGCGGTTCACGCTGGTGATTACCACGTAGCGCAGGCCCATACGCGCGGCCATCTCCCCGACATGCCGGGGCTCGCCTGGGTCGAGAGGCGATCCCTCACCTTGCGGCACCGCGCAGAAACCGCAGCGCCGCGTGCAAATGTTGCCCAAGATCATGAACGTCGCCGTCTTGCGCGAAAAGCAGTCGTGCATGTTGGGGCATCGCGCCGATTCGCAAACCGTGTGCAATCGCCGCTCGCGCAATTCGACCTTCAGGTCGTGGACTGCCGTAGCGGCTGTATCCGGCTTTCGCAGCCATTCCGGAAGCCGCTCGACCGGTCGGCGTACGCCAGGCGCGATTTGGATCAGAGACAAGGCAAGGAGTCCTAGGGCGCTCTAAGGAGAGGTTTAAAGCCGTCCTTGGTTAGTCGATTACGGCTCTCCTCGGCGGCTTCGCGGCTAGCGAAAGGTCCGACAAGGACTCGATACCAGCCGTCGCCGCGGTCGGCTTCGATGTGCGCCGGATATCCTTTTTGCCGCAGATTATTGGCGACGTTATTGGCATCCGCCGCAACGCGCACCGCCGAGACCTGCACGTTATAACCGGCCGCCGCCGCCGTAGCTCGGTACAGCCGGACGGGGCGTGGGAGGAGCCGTCGGGCGCGGCGTGGGAGCCGACGGAGCGGCTGCCGCCTTGACTGCCGGTTTTTGCTGCGGCGGAGCGCTGGGCGCCGGAGTCGGTTTTGCCGCGCGGCGGCGTCGCGACAACCCGAGGCGATTCCTTCGGCGTCTCACGAACAGGCGCCGGGGCCGGTTCCGGCGCCTCCTCTTCGGTAGGCATCAACAAGCTGTCGGGCAGTCGGACTTCCTCTTCGGCTGGCGCGGGCGGTGGAGCTTCCGCCAATTCCGGCGCAGGCCGCGAGCCTTCGCCGTGACCGAACCCCACGACATAGCCCACGGAAAAGAATGCCGCGAAAAACACCACCACTACAAAGAACAAGCTCAGCAGCTGCCGGTTGCTCAGGACAAGTTCAAACCCGTCGTCTCGCTGTTCAGCCATTCCGCTTCCCATTCTAGTCACTACGCGACCAGGAAGCTCCCCGAAAATCCGCGCCCCTCCTCCCGCGTCGGCGTCTTGATCCGAGCCGCGACCGTGAGGGAGCGTTCAAATGTCGGGCCTCGGCGAAGCGTTTTCCTCAAAGCTCCAGGCGGGTGGGGTCCGAGTCCATCCGCGGCCCTGGCCTGAACTCTCTCTCACGTTCGCGCCTCGGATACGCCGGCGTTCCATCACTTCTATGAAATCGGCATCGCCGAGCGGCAGGCCGGACTAATGGGACTCGTGAAAGCATTGCCAGCAACAGTGAAAAGTAAGCTTCCTATATTAGATTTGTAGGAAATGATCCGATCTGCCGCAACTTGAGCGGGTCAAACGGCCCATTTCAAGAGGTTGATTCCTATCTTCGGACTTCTGGGAAGGAACTCGGAGTCAGGAATCCGCGGGCGTGATTTCGGCGCTGCTCACTGCTCACGGTCGCGGAACTCCTCGAACCAGTGCTGGACTACCACGATCTCGCGGGCGCCCAGGAGGATCGGGGACAGCCCCTTAATTGGTACTTGTTCCGAACTAGCTAGCCAGTTCATCAACGGACGATTGGGCGCATGCAAAACGTCAACCTTGGTCCGCCTTCGCCGGCATGCCCTTGGCCGCTGACTGAGCCCAGGCGGAAAGGCCTTGAATGAGGTCAATCGGGAGCGGGAACACCACGGTCGTATTCTTCTCGACGCCGATCTCCGTCAGCGTTTGCAGGTAGCGCAGAGTGACTGAGGTTGGCTCGGTCGCCAACATCTTGGCCGCTTCAGCCAGCTTGTAGGAGGCCTGTAACTCACCGTCGGCGTGAATGACCTTGGCGCGCCGCTCGCGCTCAGCCTCGGCTTGCCGCGCAATCGCCCGGATCATCGACTCCGGCAGATCGACATGTTTCACTTCGACGGCCTGGACCTTGATGCCCCACTGCTCGGTTTGTTCATCGAGAGTCCCTTGCAGCCTTGCGTTGAGCTTCTCGCGCTCGCCCAACAGTTCGTCCAACTCCGCCTCGCCCAGGATGGCCCTTAGGCGCGTCTGCGCCAACTGGGACGTGGCATAGACGAATTGCTCCACTTCGACGACGGCTTTCAACGGCTCGACGACCCGAAAGAAGACCACCGCACTGACCTTGACCGTGACGTTGTCCTTCGTCACGACGTCCTGCGGCGGCACGTCCATCGTCTCGACGCGCAGCGAGATTCGCTCCATGCGATCAATCGGCGCGAACACGAAGATGATGCCTGGACCCTTGGCCTGGGGCAGCAGTCGGCCCAGCCGAAAGACGACCCCGCGCTCGTACTCCATCAGGATTTTGACGCTATTGAAAAAATAAAGCGCCACGATAGCGAAGACGATCCAAGTAAAGCTCATGTCATTCCCCTTTGCGGTCGCCAGCTTAGCAGAAGCGGCCGCAGCTACTCCGCCGGTTCAACCGTCAGACGTAGGCCCTGCACCGCGATAATGCGCACTTTTGAGCCCGCGGCGATCGGCGTCGAAGCACTGGCGTTCCATAATTCCCCGTGAATGAAGACGCGACCGTCCTCCGCGATATCCGTTTTCGCCGAGCCGATTGCGCCGATCAGCGCCTCGCTGCCGGTGGCCACCTTGTTTCGAAACGCCCGTACCGCCAGTTGCAGCAAGAACACCGTGATCAGGGCGAAAGGCACGACGATCGCCAAAGCCACGCCCCAACCGATCGATAGTTCCGGAATCTCCGTATCCACGAGCATGACCATCCCCAGGGCCATCGCCGCGATACCGCCGATGGCCAATACACCATGCGAGACGACGAACGCCTCCATCACCAGGCAACTCACCCCAAAAACGATTAGCGCCGCGCCGGCCCAGTTAATGGGTAACAGCGACAGCGCCATCAACCCCACCAACACCATCACTCCGCCGGCCACGCCCGGCAAAATCAGACCGGGATGAGTGAACTCGACGTAGACCCCCAGCACTCCCAAAACCAGCACAATCAACGCCAGGCCGGGGTCGATCAGCGGCAACAGGACGCGCTCTCGATAGCTCAATACCACGGGCTCAATGACGGCCCCTTCGAGGTGCAGCATCGTCTCCGTTCCGTCAAAACGCTTGACCGTTCTCTTGTCGAGCTGAGCGAGCAGGTCGGCCGTGTTCGGCGCGATCAACTCGATCAGGTTTTGCTCGAGCGCCTCTTCTTCCGTGAATGCGCGGCTTGAGAGCACCGCTTCTTCGGCGAGTTCTGAATTGCGACCGCGTTTTTCGGTGATGGCTCGAACTTTGGCGGCCGCGTCGTTCTCGACCTTCGCCTTCATCACGTCGTCCATCTCGCCGCCCGTCGCCAACACCGGATGCGCCGCGCCCGTGTTCGTCCCCGGGGCCATCGCCGCCACATCGCCGGCCATCAGGATCAGAAAGCCTGCCGATGCCGCCTTGCCTCCGCTGGGACCGACGTAGGTCACTACCGGAACTTTGGAGCCGATCAGCTCCTGGATGATGTCTTCGGTGGCGCTCAGCAGCCCGCCCGGCGTATTGAGGCGGACCAAAATGAGCGCTGCATTGCGTTGCTCGGCTTGTTCGACCGCGCTGGCGACGATTTCCGCCGTCAAAGGGTGAACCACCCGATCGATGTCGACCTGGATGACCAGCGGCGAGGTCGTTTGAGCTGTTAGGCGAACCGCCAGGCCGATGGTCAGCGCGACGCAGCAGCCGACGACGAATAGGACCCAACGTTTCGAGGCGGTCAAAGCGTATTCAGTATAGGGCGCGAGCCCCATTCTACGAAGGCGAATCGGCCCTTAGCCCATGTATAATGTGAGGTTTGCGCGAGTTTGGGCCTAGGCGGTTCGCTCTACATGAAGGTTCACAACTGGAATCAAGTCGAACGCGAACCGATGATCACCGGTATCGCCCGGCAAGTCATTCACTCCGGACGCATGACGACGGCCCGAATTTTCATGAAAGAAGGGGCGGTGGTCGCTCGGCACAGCCATGAAAACGAGCAGATGAGTCATGTCCTGGAGGGACGTCTGAGGTTTGAGTTCGACGGTGGGGACATTGTGGTCGAAGCGGGTGAAGTTTTAGAGATCCCGTCGAATGAACCTCATCGGGTCGTTGCCCTCGAAGATTCGGCGGCGATGGACGTTTTTGCCCCGACTCGGCAGGATTGGATTTCCGGCGACGATGCGTATTTGCGAACCCCTCGGGGCGAGTCGTAACGTAATTACTTGGTAGGCCCGCAGGGGCGCTGAATCGCGCCCGATTCTCCGCGTTGAATGGATCGATGAAAACGACCGGCCAAGGGCTGTCCTTTTCACGCAGAGGCGTTGGTTTACACAGATTGGCTGGCCGTTGCTAGAGAGGATTTGGGACTTTGCGTACGACAAGTAAAGAATCGTTGATCGGCAAGCTGAGCGTTGCGCTTTGGCTCTGCGCGATCCTCATTTCGCCCACGTTGAAGGCGGAGCCGAAGTGGGTGATCCAACAGGGTGCGCGACTGGTAATTGGCCAGAACAGCTTCACCCGTTCGAACCCGATTTCGAGCCGTGCCGTGATTGGCTCGGCCGGCGGCGTCGCTGTAGGCGGAGACGTCCTGGTCGTTGCCGAGGGCAATCGCATCGGCGCCACCCCCGTTAACAACCGTGTCCTGATCTACAACAATCTATCCGGATTCATTCCCGAGCCGGAAGCCGAACTGCCCCAGGGCGGTTTCTGCCCCGCCTGCGTCGGCCTGGCTGATGTGGTCCTTGGCCAAGACAACTTCGACACGTTCACCGATGGCACTCAGAACGGCCATATGAAGGCGCCCTCGGGCGTCGCGACGGACGGACAACGCCTGGCTGTCGCCGACACCAACAACAATCGCGTACTGCTCTGGAATACGATTCCGCAGTCCAATGGAACCCCGCCAGACCTCGTCCTAGGCCAAGCGGATCTGACCACCAATATGCCTGCCACGACCGCGACCGGCATGCGTGGCCCGCAAGGCGTTTGGTTCGATTCGGGCCGCTTGTTCGTGGCCGACACGCAGAACTCCCGCATTCTGATCTGGAACTCCATCCCCTCCAGCAACGGGCAGTCTGCCGACGTCGTCGTCGGCCAGCCCGATTTCACTAGCCGCCCCGAACCCGATCTGAGTCAGTCGAACTACCTGCCCAACGCCCAGAGACTATTGAATCCAGCCTCCGTACAGGTCATCGACAACAAGATGTTCGTCGCCGACCTAGGCTTCGACCGGGTCATGATTTACCTGTCGATCCCGACCTCGAACAACGCGCCGGCCGACGTCGTCGTCGGTCAGCCCGATTTCGAGACTTTCGCGTTTGTGCGCTCCACGGACCCGGGAGTCTCGGTTGACGCAGACGGCAATCTGGTCAACGCCGATGGCAGCAGCCTCATGGACGGCTCTGGTGTTGCGCTGCGCCGGGCCGTCGTCGCCCTATGCGAGCAGATCGGCCCCTTCGATGACGACGGCACGATTACGCCCGACAACGAAATTTTCCCCAACCCGATCAACCAAAACCCGGCGACGGACATCAACGACTTGCGCTATCCCAAGCGCTGCGGAGCGACGTTGAATTTTCCGCGTTTCGCGCTGTCTGACGGCACGCGCCTGTTTATTTCCGACAGCGGCAACGATCGGATTCTGGTCTACAACCAGATTCCTCTCGAAAACGGAGCTACCGCTGACGTCGTCATCGGCCAACCCGATTTCATCGCCTTGACCGATTCCGACGGCGCCGGCAATCTACGCGCTCCGGGAGCCTTGGCGCACGACGGGAAGAATCTGTATGTGGCCGATCCCCTGCAACGCCGCATTCTCGTATTCACGCCCGGCGAGGAAATGATCGTTCGAGACGGCATCCGCAACGGCGCCAGCTTCGATATCAAGGCCAACGGCTACCTGGAGTGGGCGGGCACGGCGACGAGCGCACAGACGGCCACGGTTGTGATTTCCGGCCAAACGCACGTCTTTGAAGATGTGCCGACAGAAACGACTGCCGAACAACTGCGCGATATGTTCGTGGATTCGATCAACAACCGCGAAGGCACGCTTGTAACCGCCGAGGCCGTCAACGGCCCAGGCATACCGGCTACGGCGTTTATCAAGTTCGACGGCAGTACGCGGGCAGGAGACATCGTTACCCTCCACATCGGCGACCAATCGTATTCCGTCGAGATGCTCGGTCCCCCGGATGACCCAGGAGCTTACATTGCGATTGACAGGTTGCTCTTCGTCATCAACCAAGCAGGAGGTCATCCGGATGTCACTGCACGGCGTTTGGTGTCCGACATCAATGTATTGCAGCTGATTGCCAATACGCCCGGCTCGGCCGCTAACGGTATTCCCATTAGCATTGATGTCCCAGCGGGCAGCCCCTTGGATGCGCAATTCCTTGATGACTTGGGCGAGTTGACCGGCGAAACGACAGGGGAACTCACCGGCGGCGCATTCCCCGCCATGGCTTGGCTGACTGCAGTCGCCGGCGGACGCCCCGGCAATGCTGTGACCATCGAATCCCGCATCACAGGCAGTACCGCCTCGACCGTCGGCATCACCACCAGCACTTCCGGCGCCCGTCTCGACGGCGGCTCGGACGCGCGCTTCCTGCCTCCCGGAACATTCGCCTCAATCTTCGGAGAAGGTTTCTCCGAGCAGGACCTGGTCGCCACCTCCAATGACGGATCCCTTCCTAAGGAACTCGGCGGCGTTCGGGTTTACGTCAACGGCATCCAAGCGCCGATCTCTTCGGTATCCCCGAATCAGATCAACTTTCAGGTCCCCTGGGAAATCATCGAAGACGTGTCCATTACCAACACGGGCGTCAGCACCTACGTGTGGCGGCGCATGGGCGACGGCTCGATCGTCGTTTCCGCTCCACGCGCCAACCAGGTCACCAACGTGGCGCCTGGGCTATTCGCTTTCCCTGGACCCGAGCCGCGCCGAGCAGTAGCCGTTCACGCTCAGGAGATCGCAACCGCCGATGTCGGTATCGTGTCGCCCAATGCGGCGAGTGAGGACGTTACCGAAGTGACTGCAGGCGTCACGGTTACCATTAACGTCCTGGACTCCAGCTACTCCTACACGTCCCAAACGGGCGACACCTTGGAGACGGTTCGCGATGGGCTCATAGCGGCGATCAACGCCGGCGACGGCGATGCCAATGTGACCGCCTCCGCAGGCACCGCCAGTTTCTTCTCAGCGCAAGCACGCGTCAATCTCAGCGGCGATCCTGTGGCCGGCGATGTCGTAAACATCGACATCGGCAGCCCTATCCCGGCTAGCGACACGGATCCGACGGACAACGACCTATCCTTGCGCCGTTACTCCTACACGGTGAAGGAGGGCGACAATCTCACCACGATCCGCAACCTTTTGGTTTTCGAAATCAACTCAGGACGCGGCGATCCTGACGTGACCGCCCGCGAGGATCTCAATACCTTCGGCACCGGCTTGCAGATCATCGCTCGCCAGTTAGGCGTCCAAGGCAATGAGATCCGCTTCAAAACCAGCGTTTCCGACGGTTCCGGCGTTCAAGTGACGACTGCGCAAGACCAGGGATTCCTGGAGCGCGGCAGCACCGATCCCGCCGTCCAACTCTCCGCGCGGGTAAGCGGCAAGGAAGGAGACAAGATCACTTTCTCCGGCTCCAGTTCCGATGCGACCCTGATTGACACCCAAGTTCGGCAGCTGACTCTTTGCTGCGGCAACGTGCCCTTCTCGTTGATTGACGACCAGAATCCTGCAGTTCCGGGCGAAATCATCACCCTGTTTGCATCTGGTCTGGGGCTGACTTCGCCCTTGCCCAGCGCCGAGAACTTGGCGAGCGGACAACCGACGCCCCCCTCGCCGTTGTTTCAGGCGCCCTACGCGTTCTTGGACTTCGTCTCGTCTCTCATCGGCGTCAATCAGTCCTCGGCCACTATCGAGTTCGCTGGGCTGATGCCGGGCTTCGTCGGCATCTATCAGATCAATCTGAGGGTGTTCGAAGGACTGCCCGACAATCCGCGTACGCCGCTCACGATCGCCCAGCGCGATTTCGTTTCAAACACCGTGACGATTCCCGTCAAGCCGCTGCAGCCAAAGGACCCGGGGCAATGATCCAGATCGGCGCAACCGCTCCTGACTTCACGGCGCCGACCGACGGCGGCGGCACGGTTCGTCTCAAGGGCCTGCGCGGCAAGAAGGTCGTGCTCTACTTCTACCCGAAGGACAATACCCCGGGCTGCACGACGGAGTCTTGCGACTTCCGCGATGCGCAGGCGAAGTTCGACGCCAAGGATGCCGTCATCCTCGGCGTCAGCCCCGACAGCGTCAAGTCGCACGACAAGTTCAAGCAGAAGTTTGAACTGCCATTCACGCTGATCAGCGACGAAGACCACAAGATCGCCGAGGCCTACGGCGTCTGGCAAGAGAAATCCATGTATGGCCGCAAGTACATGGGCATCGTGCGCTCGACCTTCGTCATTGACGAAAAAGGCAAGATCGCCGCGATCTACGACAAGGTCAAAGTCAAAGGACACGTTGCCGACGTGCTCGAAAACGTCTGAAAATAACCCTTGACTCTATAGTTAACTACAGGGTTTAGACTAGGGTCATGGCGATTGCCAAGACCTCAAGTCCTTATTTGAAGATCGGCGAGATCGCCGGTGAAAGCGGCGTGGCGGTAGAAACGCTCCGTTTCTACGAAGGCCGCGGACTCATCGAACCGGCGACCCGTACCCAGTCCGGCTATCGTCTCTACAACGCTGACGTTTTCAACCGCCTTAACTTCATCAAGAAGGCGCAGTCGATCGGTTTCACGCTCGACGAGATCGCACACATCATCTCTGACTCGGCACATGGCCACACGCCATGCGCCGACGTGCGCCGGCTCGCTGCTGAGAAGCTGAGGGCCCTCGAAGAACGCATCCGCCAACTGCAGCGCTACCGCCGAGAACTGCGTGAGACCGTCGCCGCATGGGAGCAGCAAGGCGAAGCCCAAGGGGAAGTCTGCGGGCTAATTGAAGGTTTATCAGGTAATCGAACAAAGGTTCCAAGGAGGAAGTTGTGAATACAGTCGGATCCAGCAAAACCCACTCCCTAAAAATAACGGGCATGACTTGCGGGCACTGCGTAAAGACCGTCGAAAAGAGTCTACTCGCAGTTCCCGGCGTTCAGACAGCCACGGTGGACTTAGCCGCAGGCAAGGCGTCCGTTGTAGCCGACGCAGGCGTCTCGGCAGCGACTCTCGCGGCTGCTGTCGAAGACGCAGGCTACGGCGTCGGCGATTCTGACGACGATAGCGATGATGATCCCGAGAGCGAACCCGAGAGGCCTCCCGACTTGGAGCGCCTCGACCTGAATGTCGAAGGCATGACTTGCGCCGCCTGCGTCCGCACCATTGAGCGCCGGCTCGAAAAGGTTGACGGCGTAGCCGAAGCGCAAGTGAACCTCGCCTCGAACTCCGCCCAAGTGCGCTTCGACGCGGCCCGCACCAACCCCGCCCAACTCATCTCCGCGGTGGAAGACGCCGGCTACGGCGCCCGCGAAGCCGAAGCGGGGGTCGATGACAGCGAGGCTCGTCAAGAGGCCGAGCAGACGGGCTGGCGGCGGCGTCTCATCGTCTCCGTCATATTCACGGTTCCCCTGCTGGTGATCGCCATGTCGCACGGCGCGATCTCCTTTCCCGGCGTCGAGTGGCTGCAGTTGGCGCTGGCGCTTCCGGTCATCATTTACGGCGGCGGTCCGTTCTACGCCCATGCTCTCAAAGGTGCTCGCCACGGAGTGCTCGACATGAATACGCTGATCTCGGTCGGCACCGGCGCCGCATTCGTGTTCTCGCTGGTCGCGACCGTCAGCCCCGGCCTGGTCGTGCCGTCCGGAGTCGTGCATGCGCCGGTTTACTACGAGACAGCCGCCGCCATCATCGCCTTCATTTTGTTCGGGCGTATGTTGGAGTCCCGCGCCCGAGGCCGTACCTCTTCCGCGATTCGTAAATTGATCGCCCTTCAGCCGCAGACCGCCTCGGTCCTGCGTAACGGACAAGAGCAAGACATCCCTATCAGCGAAGTCCGCGTCGGCGACGAGATCGTAGTGCGTCCAGGACAAAAGGTCGCCGTAGACGGCGTCGTCATTGACGGTGAGTCGTCGGTCGACGAAGCGTCGCTCACCGGCGAGAGTGTCCCTGTCGATAAAGCCACCGGCGATCGCGTCTTTGGCGCGACCATCAACCGTTCCGGCAGCTTCCGCTTCCGCGCCGAGAAAGTCGGCGCGGAGACCGCCGTCGCTCAAATGATTGAGTTGGTCCGCCAAGCCCAATCGTCCAAAGCGCCTATCGCCCGTCTGGCCGATGTGATCGCGGGCTACTTTACGCCGGTCGTCATCGGCATCGCCATGGTGACCTTCTTCGTCTGGTTCGCGGTCTCGCCCCCGGACGATCGTCTGCGCATGGCGCTAGTCAATGCCGTTGCGGTGTTGATCATCGCCTGCCCCTGCGCGATGGGCCTGGCCACGCCGACAGCCGTCATTGCCGGAGTGGGACGCGGCGCCGAGTTGGGCGTACTGTTTCGTTCCGGCGCCGCTCTCGAACAGTCAGCCGCGATCGATGTGGTCGTCTTCGACAAAACCGGCACGCTCACCAACGGCGAGCCGCAAGTCACCGACATCCTTCCATTTGATCTAACCGAAGACGCTCTCCTCGAAGCCGGCGCCGCTCTCGAAGATCGCTCCGAACATCCCATCGGCCAAGCCATCGCGCAACTCGCCAGGTCGCGGAACCTGCCCATCGGTGAGGTGATCCAATGGCAAGCGCTTATTGGAGCCGGTGTACAAGGCAACTATGAAGGCCAATCGTGGCGGATCGGCAAACCCGACAAACTCGCGGCGCTGGGAGTCGACCTATCGTCTGCGCAACAGTCAATTGAAAGATTTGCCGGCGAAGGCAAGACCGTCATCGCGCTTTCGGCCGACAACAAGCTCGCCGGCGTCATCGCTCTGCGAGACGAGCCGCGCGCCGAAGCCTCTGCTCTGCTTGAGCGCCTCCGCGCCATGGGCGTCGAAACTACTATGCTGACGGGCGACAACGTTCAAACCGCGCAAGCCGTAGCCGCCCAACTCGGTATCGAGCGCGTCTTAGCCGGCGTCGCCCCGGGCGACAAAGCGGCGGAAGTGGAAAGCCTGCGGGCGGGCCGCAAAGTGGCCATGGTCGGCGATGGGGTCAACGACGCCCCTGCGCTGGCCCGAGCAGACCTGGGCATCGCCGTCGGCGCCGGAACCGACGTGGCCATCGAGACCGCCGACGTCGTCCTGATGGGCAGCCGCCTTTCGACCATCGCCGACGCGCTTCAGCTCGGCCGCACCGCCATGCGCATCATCAAGCAGAATCTGTTTTGGGCCTTTGCCTATAACGCCGTCGGGATCCCCATCGCCGCAGGAGTTCTCTACCCTTTTACCGGGTGGCTGCTCTCGCCGGTCATCGCCTCGGCGGCCATGGCTCTATCGAGCGTCTCGGTGGTCACCAACAGCCTGCGCCTGCGCAACTTCAGACCAAGCGCTTAAGGCGCCGAGTAGAACGGCTGCCCTGCCAGGCGCACTGCGGTCACCCGATACGCGTCCGCCGCCCATTCCAGGTCGAAATCGTACTCTGCCGGATAGGCCAGATACTGCAACGCGGCGGCAACGCCGGGAATCTTCAACGCTCGCCCCTCGAAGTCCAGCACCAAGTCCGTCTCTGCGCCACGCACGTAGCGTGGCCGGGAGTGAACGCTCAGCCGATCCCGTGCGCCCAGCGGTGACTCCGGCCCCGGCGCCAGCAGCGCAGTCACTTGGCTCTCGATCAGCGGCTGCACGTCCGAGTTCGACTGGCGCTCCGGCAATCGCTCAAATGGAACAATCGGCGCATTCGTCGCGCCCAACCGCTTCATCCGAATGTTGCGGTATTCCACCTTCATCGGCGGACCGACATGCACCTGCACGCCGATCATGCCGCGCCGCTGCCCGGCTACCGGATCGTTATCGACAACCTCCGTGAATAGCCGGCCATTGAAGTACTGCTGGATGTGATTGCCGACGGCCACGATGCGCACCTGGTTCCAACCGTCTTCCTTGCGAATGTACGCTTGCATGTCTTCGGGCGAAGCAAAGCGCTCCACCACCTTCGCCGCTTGATGGGGCTCTACGACGGTCTTCTGCCCGCGCAGCGCCAGAAACGTGCGCCCACGCTCCTCGTAGACGTTCCCCGTATAGCTGTCGCCGCCGTGAATGTCGGCCTGATAACCGCGCATGGCGAACGGTACACCCGGAACTTCGATCGAGCGGTAGTTGACGCCGCTGTTGCCTGAGTTCGAAATCCGGTACTCCAAGCGCAGATCGAAGTCCGCAACCTCACCGCCGCGCCAGATGATGAACGTGTTGCTCTTGAGCAGCGTTTCCGGCGTGACGATGCCGACCAAGGCGCCGTCCGCAACGCCCCAGTAGGTCGGATCGCCCTCCCAGCCCTCAAGCGTGCGGCCGTCGAAGATCGCTTCGAAGCCTGGCTCAAGCGGCTGTTGCGACCGCAGGGGCAAGCAAATCAGGGAGAGGACCAGCAGAGTACGTATCGTGTGCATCGCGCACAGTGTACTCCGCTTGGAGGGAATTAGAACGAAAGACCAAGCGTGAACTGGAACGTCCGGCCGTCGTTCAGCGTGTTGGTGATCTGGCCGAAGTTGCTCTCGGTCAGGTTGGTGCCCGGCTCTTCGAACTGAGCGTGGTTCAACAGATTGAGCCCTTCGGCCTGGAATCGCAGCGACGCATCGCCTCTCAGCGCGAACTGCCGCGTCAGCGCCAGATTCACGTTCCAGACGCCGTCTTTGCGGAACGTGTTGCGGCCTAGGGTCCCCGCAGCTTGATCCACCGATTGGAAGCCGAATGCAGACCTAGGCAGCAACGTTTGAGATGTGTCCGGGTGGTCGATCTTCGCGCCCAGGACGGAAGGGTCGATCACATTGGGCCGATCCGAACTCGCTCCGTCCAGGTTGCCGAAGCCTGGTCCGTCACCGCCGCTTCGCAGTGAAAACGGGCTGCCCGACTTGAGCAGCAACACGCCGTTCCACTGCCAGGCTCCCACGATCTGGTCGATGAAATGATTGCCGGTCCCGTCTGAGGGTGTCTGGTAGGTCGTGTTCAGCAGGAACGCGTGAGGTTGATCGAAATTACTCGGTCCCTTCATCGTCCCGTGGACATCGAACTCGTCCGGGCTCTGGCTCCCGCCTCGCGCATCTCTTCCAGCCGCCGTACCCGTGTAATCCGCTCCCAGGTCGATCGCCTTGCTCCACCAATACGACGCATCCACATTCAATCCCGCCCAACTGGGCACGCGCAGCGTCACCTTAGCCGCATCGTAAAAGCCGCGAGATCCGTTCAGGATGTGATATACGTCGCTGTACCGCGGATCCGGCCGCCGCTCGTTGACGTTCGATGTCGTTGATTCCACTCCTGGGACTTTACGCGCCCGGTTCTCGGTCCATGCCGTCAGAAGTTTGTGCGAGCGGCTGCCGACGTAGCCTAGCTCCAAGACCCAGTCCTGGTAAGGTCGCAACTCCCAGGTGAAGTTGTATTGATGGGAATAGGGCGTCGCTAACTCCGGGTCCAACAGGAAAAAATCAGAACGCTGGTTGGGGTCCAGATCGTTCGGGTCGAAACCCCTCAGCGGGTCGACCAAATCCGGCGAGTTGAGATTCAACCTCAGAATCCCCGGTGGGTTGAAGCGAGTCTGCATAAAGGTCGACGAGAAGATCTCGCCATACTGCAGCCCGTACGACGCCCGTAGCACGCCCCACTTGTCGCTCATCCGGTAAGCGAAGCCAAAACTGGGCGCGAGGTTGTTGCAGTCGCAGTTGTAGGGGATCGGCGTCAGGCCATTGACTTCGGTCGGCGCCGGAGCCAGTTCATAGCGCAGCCCGGTGTTCAACGTCAGCCTCGAAGTCGCACGCCAGGTATCGCCTAGGAAAAGCGATTGCGTCCAGATCCGGAATCCGCGATGCGAATTGCCGATCGCTTGGCGATACCCGCTCGGTGTTCCAGCCAAGACATTCTCAATGCGGCTACGGCCGAAGTCCGCGCGAAAGCTGAACGCGCCGTTGCTGTCGTTGCTCTCGAACCCGTTGATCTGCCGCCGCGTCGTTTCAAATCCCGCATTCAGCGTATGGTTGCCGCTGGTCCGCTGCAGCCGCCCGGCATACCGGAACGTGTTCTGCGCGCGATCCAGCGGGATGCTTGAATTCGGTCCCAACGACTCCAGGGTGCGGCTGAATAGAAATGTCGGCAAAGACCAATCCTCATCCCGCTCCAGCACCGAACTCACTCTGGCATAACCCACGGAAAAATCCGTTGTTGTCGCTGGGTTCCACACGCGGCTCCAGGTCGTGCGCGCGTCGTGATTTTTCGTCGTCGTGTTCGGGTTCTGACCGCCGACCAACTGGAAGGCATCGACCGCCTGCAAGGTCAGGTTGTATCGCAAGATCAGCCGATCTTTCTTGCCCGCGTCCTGCTCGAAGGTAGCGCCCGCGCGATGGTCGTCAATATTTTGCTGATCGTTCGTATTAAGAGCCCGGCTGCTGATATCCGTCCGGTTGGGAAGTGCAGCCGGGTAGCCCGCCAGAATCTGCCGGACGACCGCCAGCGTTGCCGGGTCCGTCGCCGTAGGCGTCCTCTCGTCCGCCGCCGGCACCAAGACGTTGCCGTTCACCTGACCGCGCAGCTTCCTTTGTCCGCCGCTAAGAGTTAAGAAGCTGCCTGTCCACAGCGGCGCCGTCAGCGTTCCGCCGTAGTCGTTCGAGCGCGACGGCTGCACCTTGCCCACCTGGAAGAACGATCGCGCACTAAAAATGCTGTTGTTGAGCGTCCAACTGGCTGTCCCGTGAATGCCGCTCGAAGACGTGTTGTTCACGTGCAGCGGAGAAGACGGCGAACCGCCGAACTCCGCTCCAAAGTACTCCCTCTCAGCTTCGAACTCGTCCACGATCGTCGCCGTGGTACCCATCCGTTTGTTGAGTTCCTTCAGTACGTTGTTATCGATTAGCGTGAGACTGACGTTCTCGTTGCGGCGCCCTTCGCCGCTCGCCGAATCCACCTGGCCAAGCAGGTTTAATTCCGTACGCTGAGCCGTCCCGTCGACATCCTCCAACTCCAGATCCGGCCGCGCCTCTTCCGACGAGGTGGAAGCTCCTTCCGGCTGTTGCGTATCTTGCGCTGCTGATACGCTCGCCAAAGCCAATGACAGCAAGGCCGGAGCGATTACAAATGCGAAAAAGCGACCCGAAGCGAACACTTTGCCATCATACCGTGCCCTCTGCGGCGCTCCGCGCAAGCTGTGGCAAATGGGAGACTTAGCGGCCTGCCAAGGTAAGGAAGATCACTCCCGCCCACAGCATGTGGCAGAATAGCTTGGTCCCATCCCCGGAGGATCCCATGGCCAACACCACTCGTCGCAACATTCTCAAGAATGGAACTCTCGCCGCTGCTGCGGCAGGGGCCGTCGCCGCTCCTGCCGCAGCTCAAAGCGAGGCCCCCAAGAAAGTCGTCCACTGGAATAACGGCAAAAAGCCCGACACCCCGCCGCTGTTCAGCCGAGCCGTCTCCTTCGGCAACCTGTTGTTCATCTCCGGCATTGGCGCCCACGTCCCAGGCGACATCAAGGTGCATACGGCCATCGTGCTGGACGAGATCAAGGCGGAACTCGAACGCTGCGGCTCCTCGATGGACAAGGTGCTCAAGTGCAACGTCTACTTGAACAGCCTCGACGACTATACGGGCATGAACGAGGTCTTCCGCGGACGCTTCGGCGACGAGCCCGGCGTGCGCACCACCATCGCCGCCGCCGGCGGCATCCCAGGCAACTCGCTCGTCGAGATCGACGTCATCGCCTGCATCTAACAGCTAGCGGAAAAACTTGCCGGCCATTCCTAACAGGTCGTCGGCAACGCTTCCGTCGCCGTCTGCGTCGAGCATCGGCGCCAGCATGCTGAAAATATTTCCGCCGCCGGTGGATTGCGTCTGTGATCTCGCCTGCGCGCTCTGTTTGCTCAGCGCGCCCATCACCATCGTCGCCACAAGAGGCAACATTTTCTTCAGAACGTCATCGCTGATACCCGTCTGCTGCGAAGCCCGCTGGGCCACCCGCCGGCTCGTCTCTTTGTTGCCCAGCAAGTGCCCCAGGATGCCATTGCCCTCGGCGACCGCGCCCGCATGGGTGAGTTGCTCGGGCTGCTCCAGATACTTTTCGTGGCCGCCCTGGTTCAACGCTGAGAGCAGGCTGTCCAGCCCGCTAGGCTGCGCCGTATTTTTCTTGAGGCCGCTCGAAAGGGCCGGCAGCAGGGCTTTTAGCGCCGATTGCGT
Organism: uncultured Acidobacteriota bacterium; assembly: GCA_963805925.1. Classification (GTDB taxonomy): domain Bacteria; phylum Acidobacteriota; class Terriglobia; order Bryobacterales; family UBA6623; genus CAMPKL01. The sequence goes on along the minus strand of CAWDWB010000003.1, from coordinate 839,916 downwards.
CTGCGAATCGCTAAGCCCCACGCTCTGTCCAAGTTGACTCAATGCGCCGGGTGACGAGACGATGCTTTCCAGGAGATTCATTGTGGTTTGCTCTGACGTCAGCTTACCTGAAACGATCGCGGAGTCAATGGCATCTACGAGAAGGGAGAAAAACCATGGGATTGATTGATTTCGTTCGCAGCGCAGGCGAGAAGCTGTTCGGCAATGAAGAGAAGGAGAATGCCGCGAAAGCAGCGGCGCTGGTCCGCTTCGTCACTAAGCTCGGCTTGCCGATCCAGGACCTCAAGATCGAAGTGGCAGATGAAGTCGCCACGGCTTTCGGCACGGTCCCCGACCAGGAGACCCGCGAAAAAGTCATCCTCGCCGTCGGCAACACCACCGGCATTGCCCGGGTAGACGACCGCATCGCCGTCACCCCGCCGAAACCAACGACGGTCTATTACACCGTTGTCTCGGGGGACACGCTGGGCGGGATCGCCAAGAAGCAATACGGCGACGCCTCAAAGTATCCCGTAATATTCGAAGCCAATAAGCCCATGCTCAGTGACCCGAATAAAATTTATCCCGGCCAGGTTTTGCGGATCCCGCAGGTCTAAGAGAGTATTGCCGGCGAGGCTTGACCCTGAGACGAAGGAGAGCTCGCTCCCTCACCGTCGCGGCTCTGTGGCGCTAGACAGTGCGCATTGAGATTGGAGTGAGGTTACGCCCTGGGACGGACCTTGAGTTTGTGGTTGTTGCAGTTCGTTCAGTAAGAACCGCCGCTCGACGGGCCTTCTCGCCGTAAAACAAGAAAGCCCGCCGAACGGCGGGCGGATTCCCTTCCAAGCGGGGAACCGGAGATGTCTTTGGGTCGACCCTAGTTTCTGTATCGCTCTTACGCTGCGGCTCGTCTGGCTTTGACCGCGCGCCCGAGACCCTGTAACCGCTGCAGCGGCGCCCCTGGCCGTATCTCGCCTAGCCAGGAATCTTCTAATTCAGTTGTAGCATGGGCCTCCAAATTTTCCGTCCGCTCGCTAAACTGGAGAACTCTCCTGGGCCGCGACCGCCCTGCCCGCCGTGTCGGGTACGATGACCACGACTGCGGAGGTCTCGCGAAATGCGGCTGCGACGTTCCATCACTACCTTTGTTTTTCTTCTGGCTGCGTCGGGCTTGAGCGCCGCAGCCGAAATCCCATCCATCGCCGACAAGACCGCCGGTATGCAGCGCTACGACGGCTTCATCCCTTTCTACTGGGACAACGCCACAGGCAAAATCTGGCTCGAAGTCTGGCGTTTGAACGAAGACTTCATCTACGTCAACTGGCTCAGCCGCGGCCTCGGCTCCAATCCTGTCGGCCTCGACCGGGGACAGCTCGGCGACACGCGCATGGTGCGCTTCGAGCGCATCGGCCCCAAGATCCTGCTCAGGCAACCGAACATGCGCTATCGCGCGCTCAGCGACGATGCCGATGAACGCCGCGCCGTCGAAGAATCCTTCGCCGCCTCCGTCCTCTGGGGCGGGGAAGTCGCCGCTGAATCCGACGGCGCCGTGCTCGTCGACGTCACCGACTTCCTGATGAGAGACGCCCAAGGCGTCATCGAACGCTTCCGCCAGAGCGGCCAAGGCACGTTTCAAATCGACAAGACTCGTAGCGCCATCGTCCCCGACCGCACCAAAGCCTTCCCTCTGAACAGCGAGTTCGAGGCGATGCTTACCTTTGCCGGAACGCAGCCCGGCCGGCGCATCGTCGAGACCACTCCCACGCCCGAAGCGGTGACGCTCTATGTCCACCACTCCTTCGTCGCTGCTCCGCCGCCCGGCTACGTTCCCCGCAAGTTCGATCCCCGCGCAGGCGTCATGGGAATCGAATTCGCCGACTATGCCTCTGCCATCGACCAACCGCTTGAGAAGCGCTGGATCCGCCGCCATCGCCTCATCAAGAAAGACCCTTCCGCAGCCGTCTCCGAACCGGTTAAGCCGATCACTTACTATCTCGACCGCGGCGCGCCGGAACCCGTTCGCAGCGCTCTGCTCGAAGGCGTCCGCTGGTGGAACGAAGCCTACGAAGCTGCGGGTTTCCGTAACGCCTTCAAAGTCGAACTGTTGCCTGAAGGCGCCGATCCTCTCGATGTTCGCTACAACGTCATCAACTGGGTGCATCGCTCCACACGTGGTTGGTCCTACGGCGGCGCCGTTGCCGATCCTCGCACGGGCGAAGTCATCAAGGCCGTAGTCACTCTCGGGTCGCTGCGGGTCCGACAAGACCGCCTCTTATTTGAAGGGCTGGCCTCGCAAAACGCCGTCGACGTCGCCCTCGCCCGGATCCGCCAGCTCGGCGCGCACGAAGTCGGACACACCCTCGGCTTCGCCCACAACTTCGCCGCCAGCACTTACAACCGCGGCTCCGTCATGGACTACCCCGCGCCGCTGGTCAAGATCACCAAAGAAGGTGAACTCGATCTGAGCGACGCCTATGCCGTCGGCATCGGTCCCTGGGATAAGATCGCTGTCCGCTACGCCTACACTCAATTTCCCGCAGGCGCTGACGAAGACGCCGAACTCGAGAAAATCATCGATGAATCCATCGACAAGGGTTATCTGTTCATCTCCGATGCCGACTCGCGCCCGCTCGGCGCGCCGCATCCGCTATCGAGTTTGTGGGACAACGGCAGCGACCCCATCGCGGCGCTCGACCACACTATGCGCGTGCGCGCCATTGCGCTCGACAAGTTCGGCGAACGCTCGCTGGCCGCCGGCCAACCGATGTCTGAGCTAGCGCTCATGCTGGCGCCGTTGTATTTGCACCATCGCTACCAAGTGGAAGCCACGGCGAAAACCGTCGGCGGCGAGACGTTCTCCTATGCCCTGAACGGCGACAAGAGTCCGAAGGTCCAAATCGTTCCAGCCGAGCGCCAACGTGCTGCGCTCGCCTCACTGATGAAAACGCTCTCGCCCGACGCGTTGACCTTGCCGCAAACTCTGCTTGCGCTATTGCCGCCGCCTGCCTATGGCTACGACCCCAGCGAAGAAGCCCTGCCCTCGCGCGAAGGCCGCGTCTTCGACCCGCTGGCATCAGCCGCGACCGCTGCCGAGACCACCGTGGCCGCGCTGTTGGAGCCCACCCGTGCCGCGCGTCTCGAAGATTTCCACGCCCGCGACAAGAACTACCCCGGCCTTGATGAAGTGATTGACGCCTTGCTCAAAGCCACCTGGCTGGCGCCCGCCGAAACCGACACCTGGCGCGCGGCATCGCGCTACGAAGCCGAAACCGCTGCGCTCAACGGTCTGCTCGAATTAGCCGACGCCCCCAGAACATCACCCGCCGTCCGCAGCGTCGCCCAAGATCGCCTGCTCCAACTCGACCAGCAACTGACCGCCCGCGCCTGCGCAGTCTGCATGGAAGCCGCCGGCCGCATCGAGCGCTTCCTCAACCGCTCCCACACACCCGCTGCGCAACCCGCAGTTCCCGAAACGCCCCCCGGCAGCCCCATCGGCGCCTGGTAAACAGAGGTACACGAACCTGCGCTGCAGAGCCGCGCCCGCAAGGCGCTGCACAAGCCAACACTCGACCGCACACGCCCAGGCCATATAACTACTCCTAGTTTGAGCCGCCAAATAGCTCGTTCTGCTCCTGGGAATATCTCCGTACCTCATTGTATGTAATTGATTAAATTGGTGTTTTAGTGTCTGATTCCATTATGGTACTGGGCGCCCGCGAGCGGCAATAAGGAGATATATAGGTTGTATCCCTTGTGTGACATAACCGTGACAGGTTACATAGTTGACGTGTAAGTAAAGATCGGGAGTAGAGCAGCGAAGATCCGCCGTGTGGCCGCTGACGGAGAAGTCCATGTCGTTACTGTCATTCGCTCGACGCCGTTCCGCACCGCGTACTGCACCCGTTCCGCCGACGAGGCCTGTCCTCATCGAGTGGAAAGATGAGGCAGGCGAGAAGGTCTGGCAACAGACTCACTTAGAAATGGACCGCTCTCGCGGACTAAGCGTGGTGGTCCTTCAGCGGCCGCCGCTAGATACGGTCGCCCAAGTCCGTGAGGCTGGCTCTTCCTATCCTGTCGAGGTTCTCAGTACGAAGGTCGTCGAGGGCGGCTTCAAACTGCGGCTCGACTATCTTCGGGAAGGCCGGCGTCGCGAGCATCGAACACCCATTAACGGCCCGGCAATATTGAAGGCAGACGGCCTCGCAGAAATACAAGTTGAAGTCATCAACGTCTCGGCTGGAGGCATGCAACTGTTTTCCGCCTCCGCTGTGCCCGAGGGCCGCCCGGCCAAGATTTGCGGAGCCGACACCGAGCGGTTGTGTTTTCTGCGTTCCTGTGTCGCCGCTCCAGGCGGCTATTTCATGGGCCTTCAGTTCCATGAGCAGAACCGGAGGGAAGGAAGTTATGGCGACAAGTAATGCAATGAGCGTGACTGTCCCTGTCGAGGCCGTCGGCCAGCACCTCGCCCACGACCGAGTGGAACTGGCGCGAGCATTGGGTGAGACCCTAAAAAACTTGCTGCCCGGCTTAGCCGGAGCCTTCCTCCTACAAGCCTTGATCGTCGTCGTAACCCACCGCGGCAGCCAGTACGGGCTTGCAATGATCTTGTTGAACGTGCTGGTCGCCGGCATTGCCTGGATGGGCTCGCTCGAAGCCAAGAAGAGTTCGGTTCCCGTGAGTGTCGAGAATGTCGCCGTGTCTATCGTCGCGCTCACCATGGCGGTGGAGGTTCTGCACGTCTGGCTCCTGGGAGAGATATTGTTTACGGCGCCGCTAATCGGGGTACAGTATGCGGCCGGATTACTGCTTTGGCGCGCCGCTATACTTTGGCCCGTCCTGCTCGGATCTTCTGCCGCATGGTTCGCCGTCGTCGCTCCGCAACTGTCGATTCTCGACTGGGCGCCTCTGGCTATCGCAGTGCTGGTCGTCTGTTGGAAAGCTGCCGGCATCGCTCGTCTGCGGGGGGCCGAGATCAGAGAGCGGCTGAGGACGGACCGTGTCGAGACGGAAAAGCAACGCAGAGAGACGGAAGAGCGGGCAGCTTTGCTAGAACGCGAACGGCGAGATCGCCATGCAATCCAGGCCGCTAGCGACGGACATTGGTACTGGGATCTGGCTGACGACAAATGCTATTTTTCGCCTGGTTGGGCGGCAATGCTTGGTTTTGAACCCGAAGAAATCGGAGACAAGCCCAGCGAGTTTTTCAACCGCATCCACGCTCACTATCTGCCCCAGGTCAAGGAAGACCTCTCCGCCCACATCTACGGCAAACTTCCCCGGCTCCAGTGCCAGTTTCGGATGCAACGCCGAGACGGCAACTACATCTGGGCCCTCTTGCGCGGGACGGTCGAGCGAGATCAAGACGACAACCCCATCGTCGTCAGCGGATCCCTCGTCGATGTAACGCACCTGGTCCAGGCTGAGAAGTCGATGCTGGATGACGCCTTTCAGGACCGCCTGACGGGATTGCCCAATCGCAAGGCGTTCATGATTCGCCTGAAGCGCGCCGTCGATCAGATGCAACAGGAACCCACGCTGTTCGCGGTCATCTTCTTTGATCTCGATCGCTTCAAGATCATTAACGACAGCTACGGACACTTAATCGGCGACCAACTGCTGGCGGCAGCGGCCAGTCGCTTGAGAGGTTGCCTACGCCAGAGGACCGGCGACATTATCGCCCGTTTCGGCGGCGACGAATTCGTTGCGCTTCTCGAAGACGTACGCACAGCCGAAGACGCTCTAGTCATCGCCAACCGCTTTCGCCAAGCTCTCCGGGCGCCGTTCAAGATTGGCGCTCACGAGATCCTCTCGGGCGGCAGCATCGGTATCGCTTTCAGCCACTCTCGCATCGAGCAGCCCGAAGACCTGTTGCGACATGCCGATACGGCCATGTATCGGGCCAAAGCCCAGGGCAAGGGCGAGATTCAAGTCTTCAATTCAGAAATGCACGCGGAGGCCACCAGGGCCTATTCGCTGGAGAACGACCTCGGGCGCGCCTTGTCTCGAGACGAGTTCTTCTTGGAGTATCAACCGGTCATTTCGATTGAGTCCAATGAAATCGTAGGCGCCGAAGCGCTCGTGCGCTGGCAGCGATCGCCGGATGAAGTGATCTCGCCTGGCGAGTTTATTGCCCTAGCCGAAGAGACCGGCAACATCGAGACCATCGGCGAATGGGTCTTGCGTCAAGCGGTTGAGCAGAATGCTCGTTGGCAGAGACTGGGTCTCCCCCCGATCCGCATTGCGGTCAATGTATCCACTAAGCAGTTGCGGTCGAGCGATTTCCCTGCACTGGTCGTAAAAGTTCTTGAGGAATCCGGGCTTCAAGCTCCTTGGTTGGAGCTCGAACTCACCGAAACCGCCTTGATGGCCAACCTGGACGAAGCAGCAATCGCAATCGAAACGTTGCGCAACTCCGGCATCAGGATCTCGATTGACGATTTCGGCACCGGCTACTCCTCGCTGGGCTATCTCCGGCGGTTCTCTTTTACCTCGCTCAAGATGGACCGCTCCTTCGTTGCGGACCTCACCGCAAATGCCAAGTCTCTCGCGGTCGCCCAAGGCCTGATCTCTCTCGCGCACAATCTTCAACTGAAAGTAACGGCGGAAGGGGTGGAGACGGAAGCGCAACTGGAAGTGCTCCGCCACCATGGTTGCGATCAATTCCAGGGATATTTGGCGAGTCGACCTGTGAGGGCCGAAGCTTTCAGAGAACTCTTGGAAAGTCGTGCCGTCTCGTCGCCGATGCGAACCGAGCGCCAGAACCAGGCTGGCGGGATCGATACTCGAGTTTACGAAGAACTGCCGAGGTAGACCAACGGCCATGAACGAAATATCTCGAATCCGCAAGGACGTCGTCATTCGCGAGGAGCGACGACTTCACCCACGCCATCTCGCCAATCAGGACGTTCTCGTCTACTGGCAGAACAAGTCCGGGTTACCATTTGAAGCGCCGGCCGTCTTGAGAAACGTGTCCGCTCGCGGCTTTGCGATCGAATTGGCCGAGAGGTTCCCAGTGGGCGGAGCAGTGACGGTGAGAACTTCCGTGGGCTCGCTCCAGTGCACAGTGCGTCACGTACAGAAGCAGTCCAACAGTTTCTTGGCGGGGCTGGAAGTGCTGTCCATTTCAGACGGCAACACGTGGGAGCGATCACTTAAGAGGCTTTCATCTGCGCTAACCGACTCGGTCGCCAAGTAGCTTCCGATAAGTCCTGCTGGAAGCGACGTCTGATTTACTGCCGCAAGTTGAATTCGATGCGGTGCTCTTTCCCCCCCCTGCTGCCCTAAAACCAGCAAACGGCCGGCTCTTCCGAGCGGGTCGCTATTCGTTCCGCATGCGCACGCCGCCCAACCGCCTAAACGGTCCCGCCGTTTGCCCCCGGCAAAGCGCGACAACCCATGCCATTCGCTACCAAAACGCGGCACCTCGTAGCCACTCACGACTCTCTCCGAGACTCTGCGAGCCAATCCGAGACAGCCCATGACACCCATTTTGTCCGCGTTTATCACCGCGCCTCCGGTATACTCCCCGATGATGATTGCGCGAATCTTTTTCCTCCTCACCCTGCTCAGCGCCGGACTCTCGGCCAAAGTCGTCGGCATTGACGTTACTGAACGTTCGCCGGTTCTCGCCGGCAAAACGTTCGGCAGCGTCGGCGCTTACGAGCGCATTGTCGGCAAGGCGCGCTTTGCCGTTGATCCGGACGATCCCGCGAACGCGATCATCCATGACCTGGAGTTCGCGCCGCGTAATGCACAGGGTTTGGTTGAGTTCTCGGCCGACATTTACCTGATTCGTCCGGTCGACCCGGCGAAGGGGTCGGGCACGGTGTTGTTCGAGGTGTCGAACCGCGGCGGCAAGGGCCTGATGTCGTTCAACCGCGCTCGGGGTTCGCGCGATCCGCGCACGGCTGAGGAGTTCGGCGATGGCTTGCTGATGGAGCGCGGCTATACGCTGCTCTGGGTCGGCTGGCAGTTCGACCTGGTTGACAGTCCCCATGCGCTCCGTTTGTTTGCGCCGTCCGCGCAGGGCGTTGACGGTTGGGTGCGCTCGCTGGTCACGCCGCTGGAACCGACGAAGACGTTCTCCGTCGCCGGCGCCGGTCATGTACCCTACGAGGCGACCAACATCAACGACCCCGATGCGCGGCTGATCACGCGGCAGCACATGGATAGCCCCGGCAGCGATATCCCACGCGACAAGTGGCGCTTTATCGACTCTTCCACGGTCGAAGTCGACGGCGGCCTGACTCCGGGGCGTTCCTACGAAGTCATTTATCGCTCGAAAGACCCCGGAGTCGCAGGCCTGGGTCCAGCGGCGATTCGCGACTTTGTGTCGTTCCTGAAATTCGGGGTGGGCGGCTCCGGTTTGCTTGCCGAGCTGCCCGAAAACCTCGAGCGCGCCATCGGCTATGGTCAATCCCAAAGTGGGCGCTTCTTGCGCCAGTATCTTTATGACGGCTTCAACGCCGACGAGGAAGGGCGCATCGTCTTCGACGGCGCTTGGCCGCATATCTCAGGCGCAGCGCGCGGGAGCTTTACGCATCGCTTTGCTCAGGCGACGCGCCAAGATCCTTACTACACCGTCGCCGTCTTCCCTTTCCGCGACCTGACGGATACCGATCCGGTGACTGGCCAAACCGATGGTCTGCTGGCGAAGTATAAGCAAGGGGGCGCGCTGCCGAAGGTCTTCTACACGGTGACCTCCAGCGAATACTTTGCGCGCTCCGCGTCGTTGGTCACTACGACTCTCGACGGCGAGCACGAAGCGCCGCTGGCGGACACGACTCGCTTCTACTACATGACCGGCACGCAGCACGGCAGCGGATCCGTGCCGCCCTCCGGGCCGGGCAACATGCAGAACCGCGCTAACAGCAACGACTACTGGCCTTTGATGCGCGCCTTCCTGGTGAACTTCGACGATTGGGTCACCAAGGGAAAAGAACCGCCGCCGTCGCGCTACCCCTCTGTGGGCGAGCTGGCGCCGCTTGAGGAATTGAACTTTCCGAAGATTCCTCACTTCACGCCGCTCGGCTATCAACGCAAAGCCATGCGTCTCGATTTCGGCCCCGAGTTCCTCAGCAAGGGCATCATCTCTAACCAGCCGCCCGAAGTCGTTGGACCGAAATACCCGGCCAAGGTCCCGCAACTCGACCGTGACGGCAACGAAGTTGACGGCGTGCGCTTGCCCTCTATCCAGGAGCCCTTGGCAACCTATGCCGGTTGGAACTTACCCAAGCCCGAAGTTGCCGACGTCGATGAGAGTCTCACTAACACCGGCTCGACGATGCCGTTCCCGTTCAGTAAGGCGCAACGATTGGCGGCTGGCGACCCGCGCCTTTCAGCGGAAGAGCGCTATGGCAGTCGTGAAGCTTACGGCGCTCGCGTGAAGGCCGCTGCCGAACTGCTCGTTGCTGAGCGCTACATGCTGGCGCGCGACGTCGACGCGGTCGTCAACCAGTGCCTCAAGATGTGGGACTTCGTCGCGACGCAATAGCGCCGGCGATCGTCTTCACTAAGCTCGTCGGTTGAAAGACGATGCTGGGCCACAGCGGTACGGCCGCGGTGCACCAGCACGCTTTCGCCGCGATAGAGGTGCGCAGCTTTGCCGCTCCCGCCGAACGCCAAATCTCGGCGAAAGATTTATCGCGTAGGTTGCCCAGCGGCGTGTGCGATTCGCAAACGCTGACGTCGCCGTTCGAATACACGACGGCCGAGAGTTTGCCGGCGAGGCAGGGCACGACTTGCTGCTGACGCTTGGCGGACTCGCGCTTGGTCCACTGCATCAGCGGCTCGACCGATGACCCAAAGCGCCCCTGCTCGCGCGCGTGCCAATGCTCTTGCACCTCGCGATAGAGGGCGTAGTAGGCGTCCATAATGGGCGCGGCGAGCTCGGGGTTCTTGCGGTCGCCGCGAATAGTATCGAGGTTGTGGTGATCCATCTGGGGGCAGCGTTCGAGCAGATAGCCGGTTAGCTGCCGCAGCTCTCCGATATTGCCGCTGTGCGCAGTCGACGTCGCATGTATGCGCAAGCGCGGATCGCGCTGTTGGATCGTAGCCAGCGCATCGTAGGTCTCCATCGCCCGCTCGAACGACCCGCTCGACACGCGGAACGTGTCGTGATATTTGGCCATGCCGTCGAGCGACAACTCAATCGCCAACAACGAAAGACCCGGCTCGGCTAGCATCTCTTCGACCGAGGCGACGGTTCTTTCGGTGAAGTATCCGTTGGTCGGGATGTAGATTTGCCGCACGCCGTTGCGCCGTACGAACTGGCGGCATATGGCGCCGATCTCTTTGCGCAGGAAGGGCTCGCCACCTGAAAGATTGAGATTCTCGATCTTACCGAGTGACTTCGACAGAGTGATCAACTCATCGAACGTGAGGTCGTCCGTGCGGTTGAGGTTTTGCCAGTAGAAGCAGTGCTCGCACTGCATGTTGCAGAGCGAGTTGATGAACAGCGTCAAGAACGGCGGCGTCTCGGGCATTGAGCGCGCCGCCCAGGTCAACCGTACGTGCCGCCGCAGGCGTTGAAGGAAAGGAATCATCCGACGCGACATTTCATTGTCGCGCTATCGGTAGAACGGTTGGCTCTTGAGCCAGCGGGGTCCGTAGACCGGCTCGGGCTTGCCGACTTCGAGGGCGCCGAGATCAGGCGCGCTTCCGGTAAAGCCTTCGTTGACGGTCGGGATCGGCACGCCCGCGTCGACGGCCTTGCTTCCCGCTTTCAGGCGGAAGTTGAGGTCCATGGCGTGATACACGGCGTGGCGCTTGCTGGGATCGGGTGGCGTCATGCTTTCGAAGATGTCGAAGTCGACCTCGATGCCGTGCAGTTCTTGTCCGGTGGCGGCTTGCAATTCTTTGAGAGTTTCGTAGCTCTTGCGGTCGCCGGCTTTCGGTTCGTAGGCCGTCTGACCTGCTTTCGGGGCGAGCCAGCGATACTGCTCCGCGACTCCCTTGTTGGGCCGGAAGCCGTCGTAGTCCGAGCTGTAAGTCGGGGTGGCGTTGGCCCAGTTCATGATGCCGCGGTCGGGGGTGTCGCGGCCCAGGAATAGGTTGTTGCGGTAGTGCATGTTAGACGACGGATCGCCGGCGGTCTGCTCGCCGATGATCGTGTTGTGATACACGAACAGCCCGGCGGGCTTGGCCGAGAACTTAAAGGCGACGCCGCTCGGTACGTGATAAAGGATGTTGCGGATGAAGTAGACTGGACCGCCGAAAACCGGCTGCGAGCTGTAGCCGCCGTGCGCCGCATTCACGCCGCGGTTGTTGAAGACGCGGACGTTGTGGACGCCGCCGTCGGTCTCGATGAAGTCGTCGCCCGACATGTGTATGTCGTTGTTGTAGATGTCGATCGAAGACGCTCGCCGCTCGGGGTCGAGTTCGGGCGTGCCGTAAGTCGAGATTCCCAAGCCGTCGTGGAAGTAAGCGATTGCGTTGTGGGCGATGACGTGACCGGGCCCGTAGACTTTGATCGCGTAGTAGCTGCGCATCTCGTGCGAGCCATAGGGTCCGGCGCTGGCCCACAGCGGACCGGTCCAGCCGACCAACAGGTCGCGTTGCAGACGGCCGAGGAAGATGTTGTCGGCAATGTAGAAGTCGCTCGACCCGGCGTATTCGGTCCACACGCCGAAGCCGACGTCTTCAAAGCGACAATTCTTCACGGTGAGTCCGACCGCGCCCAAGACTTCTTTCTGCCCGGCGAAGATGCCGACGTCGGTATTGCGAATCGTCAGGCCGTCGAAGATGTGATACTGCGAGGCCATCACGTCGAAGATGCGGAAATTGCCGTCGCCGTCGAAAACTACCTCGCCGTCGCCGGCCGCTTTGATCGTGATCGGCTTGTCGGGCGTGCCCTTGAGCGTGAGCGACATGGTGCCGTCGAAGGGCGTCATCATCGGGTCGACGTAGTTGAGGCGGTCGTTCTTGTAGAGGCCCGCATGCATCAGGATCGTGTCACCGGGTTGCGCGCGGCGCTCCCACACGACACTCCAGTCGCCGAGGCCGGCGCCGTAGTAGGCTTCGAGCAAGCTGCTGAAGTTGGGCTCCTGCTTCTCGCCTTCCCAGTAGAGCGGGTAGACGTGCAGGGTGCGCCCGCCGGTATAGGGCTGCGGCTCGGTACGGGTTTTGACTCGGACGGTGTGGGAGGTTTCGCCGCTTGAGCCGTCGGGGTCTTTCATCTCGAAGCGGCACTCGTATTCTGTGCCAGGTTCGACGTTGAGAATGCTGCCGGCGAAGCCGTCCGGGACGGTGTAGTCGAGATGCTCGCGGGTGCGGAAGACGCGCTCGCCGCCAATGCGCACTAGCGGAAGCGCCTCGCGCCAGGCCAAGTCGCCCACTTTCCGAAACTGCACGTCGACCGTGGCGTTGCGGTTGGCGTCGCCGGTGATGACCCACTCGAAGCCGAGGTTCAGCAGCGTCGGATGTTCGACCGTAAATTTGCCGGCCTGGACGGCGTTTTGGCCATAGGCGGATGCGGCAGCGAGGAGAGTCAGCACTGGGATGAGGCGATTCATGCGCCTTGCATTCTACTGCAATGGCTTGCTCGCGCGGATCCAGGCGGCGCCGACTTGGTAGATGAGCGAGCCTCCGCGGTCCAGCACAGCTTGGGAATCCGCAAGAAATTCGGCTCGCAGCCGCTCGCGCCCGGAGGCGTCCATCTCGGCGAGAGCCTTGCGAGCGTTCGACGAGAACACGGCTTGGAGTTCCCAGAACTCTTCCGCGGAGGAGTTCTCGAAGCGGCGGCCCATCCAACCAGTTTGGAGGTTGGTGAAACCGGCTTTGCGGGTGAGACGGATGAGTTCGCGGGTCGCTCCTCGCCCGCTCCGTGCCAGCGTCGTTTCGTGTTCCGACATTGATTGGGGCAGGCGCTCGTTTAGAGCGTGGGGAGCGGTGAGCAGTCGCCCTGTTCGTGCTCGCATTCGATCGGCGATGTATTGGGGCAAGCGCAGAGCGGCCGCCGGCCACGGTGCGGGCGCACCGTAGGCGAAGGCCAGCACTCCGCCTGGCTTGAGTGCGGTTCGGCAGGCGAGCAATACCTTCTCCGGGTCGGGGAAGTGCATGACCGCGAATAGCGAAATGACGGCATCCAGGGAGCCTGGACGAATCGCGAAAGACTCTGCATCCATCAGAATTGCCGGCGAAATTCGAGAAGCGATGCTTAGCATCCCAGGCGACAAATCCGCCGCGATGCAATGGGCGCCGGTTGCCATCAGATGTCGCGAAACAATGCCCGTTCCGGCGCCAAGATCGAGAACACGATCGCCTGCGGCGACGCCTGCGGCTTGGACCAGCGCATCAGTGCACGGAGCCGAGTAGGCGGCACTCAGCCGATCGAAGGTCTCGGCCGCGAGATCGTAGCTGCGGGCATCCTCTCGCTTGAATCGTTCGTCGGACAAGACCCCATTAGGCCTGTTCGGGCAGACCGCAAACAAGTGCGGCGAATGGAAGCAGGGGCGAGAAGCGCTCGCCCCCCGTGAGTTGCGGCCGTTACAAGGCCCCTTCGAGGACTAAGTTGCTCTCTGGATCTGGGATGGAAAATCTCCACCATTGAGCAGCTAGATGGGTTATTTCCTCGAAATTCCGATACAGGAATGTATGGTCCGCCGCCTGATTGCAAGCGAAAAAGAAGAGGCTGGTGTGGTCTGCGCAAATGTATACGGCCTTCGAGTGGAGCCAGAAGACTCCGGGCCAAGATGGAATGCGCTGCGCTCGGGAACCATTTAGTTACGCAGTCCTGGAAGACTTCTTCCTGTATCAAGTTGCTTCTTGGCTCGTCAGCACCGCCCAAGCCGTTCTCGCCAACTTGTTCGCCAGAGCCACACAGCCTACCCGCGTTCACTCAGACCAACCAGATGAAAACTCGTCTTGCCTAAATCGATTCCGATCGGGTTTAGAGTCGTGAGACGTCTCCTTCGTTCTATCTTCTTCGCCCGTCAGGCCAACTCCCTTCCCAAACGCGCCGCCAACTCCGGCAGGAACTCAATATCCGCCAACCGCGTCCGGAAGTTCACGATGCAGGCCCGCAGCGCAAATTTGCCGCTGACGACTGCATTGGAGACAAACGCCTCGCCGCTCGCCTCCATTCGGTCCAAAATCTTGCGGTTCAACTCATCCAGTGCCGCTTCATCCATTCCCGCAGGCCGATAGCGGAACGTCGTAATGCTCAAGTGGTTCGTTAGCGCCTCGAAATCCTCGCGCGCGTCGAGAATCTGAAATAGTCGCCGCGCCAGCCGGATGTCCTCGCCAATCATCCGCCGATACGCCGTCGCCCCAACCTGACGGAACGCCAGCCAAACCTTCAACGCCCGGAATCCCCGAGAATTCTGCGGCCCCAAGGCAAAGTAATTCCGGCGGTCGCCGAAGTTGTAGTAGCTCACCTCATGTGCGAAGGAGTCGAGCAGATACTGCTCGTTGCGCACTAGTGCGCAGCCCGCCTCCAGCGGCGCGTACAGCCACTTGTGCGGATCGACCGCAACCGAGTCGGCCTCCGACAGCGCCCGCAGCTGCTCCGGCGCCTCCGCCACACCCGCCGCCAAGCCGCCGTAAGCGCCGTCCACGTGGAACCACAGATCCGACTCCCGGCAAAACGCCGCCATCTCGTCCAACGGATCGACCGCGCCCGTGGCGACCGCACCGGCCGTGCCGACCACGAAGAACGGCTGATCGCCGCGCTCGCGGTCTTCGGCTACCTGTCGCCGCAACGCTTCTACATCGATCTGCTCCGACGCTGTTACCGGGATCCAGCGCACCGAATCCGAGCCGTGACCGAACAGATCCGCCGCCTTCTCAATCCACGTATGCGTTTCCTTGGAGCAGTACGACCGCAGCAGCGGCCTGGCACCGACGCCTTCGGTTCGCACTTCCGGCCCAACCTTCGCTCGCCTCCCGGCTAAGAAGCCGACGAAGTTTGCCATGTTGCCGCCGCTCACCAGCAAACCGCCAGCATCGGCGGGATAGCCAATGAACTCTGAGATCCAGCGCACCGTTTGCGCCTCAATCTCGCTCGCGATAGGCGACAAACTCCAAGCGCCGACGTTCGGATTGACTGCTGACGCAAGCAAGTCTCCCAGCAGCCCGATCGACGTTGGAGACGACGTCACATATCCCCAAAAACGCGGATGCCCATTAAACAACGAATAGTCGAACAGCGTCTCAGCCGTTTGTTTGAGCAGCGGACCCGCTTCCATCCCTTGCTCAGGCAGCGCTGAGTCACCGTTGATTAGCCGCCGCGCCTCTTGCGGCTCCACCGCGCGAGTGACGGGCTTCTCGCGAATGGTCTCGATGTGCCGAGCGACCTGCTCCACCAACTCGGCCCCGAGCCTACGGAATTCGGCCGGGTCGATCTCGAGCGGAGCCTGCCGCGAATACAAGTCGTCGGGCGCGTTCATTGTGCCTTCTCCCTCAACCCTTCAAACAAGTCCGTCTCGACGCTACGCCCGCCGTTGACGGCGCTAAACACGCGATAGAACTCCTGTGATCCCCACAGTTCTCGCTGATATTCTTCCGACAGGGCCCCGAGCGATTCGTAGATGCTCATCTGCGTCTTGTGCCGCTGCACCGCGCGCCACACGGTTTCCCAAACAGACGCCGTTTCGAGCTTAGTCGTGATCTGCCAGTCCGCCCAAGGCATGACGACCCGCTCGACTCCGTCCACGCGGCTCGTCAGTTTCTTGAACGCGGCTTGATAGGCGTCCCACTTCTTCCGGCCCCAGGCCAGAAAGTAAAACTTCGACACGCGGTGTGCCGGCAGTCCCGACTCGGTGTCCACAGAGGAGTCTCCCGCCAGAACAATGGCGCCAGTCGTGAACTGCGAGATCGCGATGTGATCCGGGTGCCCGTAGGCACCGTCCGGGCCGAAGCTCAGTACTACCTGCGGCCGTACGCGCCGGATGTGATCGGCGATCTCGTGCTGAATCGTCGCTGGATCGGCCTGATCCAAGTCCCCGTCGACGTAGCCGAGCAAGATCGTCTCGCGGACGCCAAGAATCTCCGCCGCCTCGCGCAATTCGGCCTCGCGTGTCCTGCCGACGACTTCCAGTCCTGGCTTCTGCTCAGTGTCGAAGTAGCGTCCGCGTTCGCCCCTCGTCGCCGTCAGCAGATAAGTCTGCACGCCCGCTTGCGCATAGCGCGCCAGCGTCCCGCCAAACCCCAACGACTCGTCGTCAGGATGCGCGGACACGCACAGTAATTTCGGAGGGTCTCCCATATGCAATCCAGATCGTCGCACAGGTATCGATGGCGTGCATCAACGGACCGATACAAGCCGCTGGTTCAGTGATCCGTGCGGGAGACGGCTCGTACCCAAAGGCTACTCCTCTTCCTTTCAGTTGGTTGGCTGAGCCGAGCCGCGTGAGCCTGGCTCGTGCGGTTGAGACGGGGCGGCAGCGTCGTCGAGGAGCTTGATCAAGACAATCGAGAGACGTTCCTGTCCGCCGAAGCCCAGCTGTGAAGCCAAGTGAGAGCGGGTGTCAAGACGGATTACTTTCTGTTGCGTCCGCACCGTGGCAGCGACCCCTTGAAACAGGCCGGTTGGCCCCTCTCAGGACGTCCTGTTTGGGGCACGTCCGCGAAATTCCAATCGAGGAAGTAATGCCCGAAGACAACTGGGATTTGGTCTTGGCGGCCGCCGGAGCGTGTCACTCCTTAAACCCACTGCCGGAACTAGCTCATCGGTCATGCTGGAGACCTTTTGGATCGTGCCCAAGCGCCTCTCTTGGTGATCCGATCGGCCATTAGGTTGTCAACGCCGCGATACGATTGGCCGCCACTTCCCGTGGCGACCTGCTGCCATCGCTTGCACCCGTGGCACTTCAGTCCAAACGCTTGCGGAAGCGGCTAGCGCTCAGCAGCATGACCGTCAGGCCGATGACCAGCAGGGCTAGGAGTTGGGGCCAGATGGTCTCGATGCCGACGCCTTTCAAGAAGAGCGCTCGGACGCAGACCATGAAGTAGCGCACCGGGTTGAGAAGCGTCAGATACTGCACCGAGGCGGGCATGCTGCTGATGGGAAAGGCGAAGCCGCTCAGCATGAACAGGGGCAGGAAGAGGAAGAAGGTCGACATCATCGCCTGTTGCTGGGTTCGCGTGACGGTCGAAATGAAGACGCCGAGGCCAAGAGTCGTCAGTAAGTAGAGAGCGCTGGCCAGCATGAGCGTCCCGAAGCTTCCCTGTAAGTGAATGTCGAACACGATGCGGGCAATCGCCGCCATGGCCACGACGTCGATCATGCCGATCACGGCGAACGGCACGGTCTTGCCGATGATTAGTTCCATGGGACGGATGGGCGTCACCATCAACTGCTCCATGGTTCCGATCTCTTTCTCGCGAACGATGCCCATGGCCGTCAGCATCAGCGTGACCAGCGCCAAGATATTGGCGATCACGCCGGGGATGAAGTAGTTGCGGCTGAGCAGGTTGGGATTGAACCAAACCCGACTTTCAAGGATGACTCCAGGCAGTTCCCGGGGCGCCGGCGGCCCGACTCCGGAACTGCGCGCCAGTTGGAGCCGGTTCTGGCGTTTGGCATCCTGACGTTGAGCAAACAGGGCCAACGTCTGGGCGGCATAGGCTTTGGCGATCGCCGCGGTGTTGGAGTTGGAGCCGTCGATGATGACCTGAACGGGGCCCGTGTTTCCCCTGGCCAAAGCGCTGGCAAAGCCGGGCAATACGGTCACCGCGCCCATGACTTCGCCTCGGTCCATCAGCGTCTTGAGTTTCTCATCGCTTTCCGGGGCGGCCACAACCGTGAAGTAGCTGGAAGCCGTGAAGGTCTCGTAAAGTTCGCGGGACTGAGGGGTCCGATCGCTGTCCATCCAAGCCAAGGTGACTTCGCTGACGTCGAGGTTGACCGCGAAACCGAAGATGATGGTCTGCAGTATAGGAGGCCCGATCAGCACAAACCTCATGCGCGGATCCCGGAGAACCTGAAGGAACTCCTTGCGGACAATCTCCTTGATGCGTCGCCAACTCATATCAAGCGAGCTTCCTATTGAGTTGATGAGTCGCGCCAACGAAGACGATCGCCGCGTAGAGCGCCAAGAAGGCGATATTGGGCCAAAGCTCCCAGACGCTGACCCCTTTGAGAAAGATTCCCTTGAGCAGCGCGATGAAGTATCGGGCGGGCACGATGTGGGTGATCGCCTGCACTACCGCCGGCATGTTCTCGATGGAATAGACAAAGCCGGACAGCAAGAAGGCCGGAAGAAAGGACGACAGAATGCCCATCTGGTAAGCCAGCAACTGTGATCGTGCAGCGGCTGAAATGAGCAGGCCCCAGCATAGGGAACCAAACATGAAGAGGGACGTGACGAAGGCGAGTTCGATGATGCTGCCGCGCAAGGGAACGCCAAAAATGCCCACGCCGACTACCACGCAGAGCAATGCGTCGATTGCGCCCAATAGGAAGTAGGCGGACATCTTGCCGAGCACGATTTCGGCCGGCCGCAGCGGCGTCGAGAGCAACAGCTCAAGATTCCCCAGTTCGTACTCGCGTGAGATCGTCAGCGACGTCAGCAGCGCCGCGATGATCATCAAGATGACCGCGATGAGCCCCGGAACGATATAGTTCCGCGATTTCAGCTCAGGGTTGTACCAAACACGGATTTGCGAATCGATCGTCGGCGTCAGACGGCCTGCCCCTCTTTGCTCGGCGGCTTCTGTTCTCTGTTGAATCGAAAACTGGTTCACGACCGCACTCGCGTAGCCCAACGCTATCGAAGCCGTATTTGAATCGCTGCCGTCGACGACCAGTTGCACCGGCGCCGTCTCGCCGCGTTTGAGACGGTCGGCGAAATCGTAGGGGATCTCCAGCGCCATTAGAACCTCGCCGCGGTCGATGGCGTTCTCGGTCGCCAAATCCGCATCGTCCGCCACGACGACATCGAAGAAGCGCGAGCCTTCAAAGCGTGAGATCAAGTCAGCGCTCAACGGCGTGCGGCTGGCATCGCGTATCAGAGTGGGCACGCGGTCGACGTCGAGCGATAGCGCGTAGCCGAATAACAGCAGCATAAGCAGCGGAATGGCAAGGGCCATCGCCAAACTGAGCGGATCGCGCACGATGTGCAGCAGCTCCTTGCGAGCCATTGCGCGTGTTCGCCGGAGGTTCACTTGGCTTTAGCCTCCTCACGTTCGATCAAGGCGACGAACACGTCTTCCATCGAGGGCTCAATCACCGCCACACTATCGACGGTCACGCCGGCTTTTTCCAGCCGGTCGCGTACGACGCCGATGGCCGTATCCGGATCTCGAACGGCGATGTGCAGCCCGCGCCCGAAGACCGCCGTGTCCAGTACTGCCGGCTCCCCTTCGAGCGCTCGCATTGCCGCAACGAAGTCCGAGCAGTCGACGTTCAGTAGGCTGCGTTCCGTTAGGCTCGCTTTCAACTCGGCCGGCGTTCCCAGGGCGATGACTTGCCCGGCATGCATCAGCGCTAGGCGATGGCAATATTCCGCCTCGTCCATGTAATGCGTGGTGACGAAAACGGTTTGGCCGGCCTCGGATAGCGTGTAGATCAGATCCCAGAAATCACGCCGGGCGATGGGGTCCACTCCGGATGTCGGCTCGTCGAGAAAGACGATGGACGGCTCATGAAGGATGGCGCAGCCTAGAGCGAGACGCTGTTTGAATCCTCCCGGAAGGATGCCCGTCGGCGCATCGCGACGATCCTCCAGCGCGGCCATCTTCAGGGCGGAAGCCTTGCGCTCTTCGCGAACAGCTCCTTCAACCCCATAGACGCCGGCGAAGAAGTTGAGATTTTCTTCAACCGTTAAATCGTTGTAGAGCGAAAACTTCTGTGACATGTAGCCGACGGACTGCTTGATTCTTTCCGGATCCTGGGCGATCGACCAGTCATTGACGGTCGCCTCTCCGGAGGTCGGCGACAGCAGCCCGCACAAAATGCGAATCGTCGTCGATTTGCCCGCGCCGTTTGGGCCCAGGAATCCGAAGATTTCGCCGCGCTGCACCTCGAGCGAGACGTTATCGATCGCCGTGAAGTCGCCAAAGCGCTTCACTAGCCCGACCAGCTTCACCGCCGGGCCAGTCGTTTGAGGGCCGCTCACGGTTGAGTCCTCGTCTCGTTGTGAACTTCCTTACGCTCTTCCCTTCGGACTAGGGCGATGAAGGAGTCCTCTAGCGAAGGAACGATCTCGCGAACTTCTACGGAATCGAAACCCTTTTCGGAGAGCGCCTGCGAAACGGAAGCGGCGTCAGTTGACGGCTCAAGAAACGAATGCAACTCCGATCCAAACGTCTCGGCGCTCAACACTCCGGTACGCCCGCGGAGAAAGGTCCGAGCATCCCGCGCGTTGTTGCAATGGATCACGTAGCAGGTCGCATCCAACGCATTCTTGATCTCGTCGGGCGGAGCTTGCTCAATGATGCGGCCTTTGTACATTAGCGCGACGCGGTTGCAGCGCTCGGCCTCGTCCAGATACGAAGTCGTCACGACGACGGTCAGCCCATCCTTCACAAGCTCGTAGAGAATAGCCCAGAAGTCACGTCGCGAAACCGGATCGACGCCGTTGGTCGGCTCATCCAGGAAGAGCGCTTTAGGCTGATGCAGCAGCGTACACATCAGTGCCAGCTTCTGCTTCATGCCGCCGGATAACTTACCCGCACGCCTCTTGCGGAACGGTTCCATGCGGGTCATCTGCAACAGACGATCAAATAGCGGCCCACGTTCGGAATCCGCCACGCCGAACAGATCGGCGTAGAAATTCATGTTCTCTTCGACGCTGAGGTCGAGGTACTGCCCGAATACTTGCGGCATGTAACCGATGCGGTCCCGCACTTGGGCTCCTTGCGTGTGGACATTACGGCCAATCACGTTGATCTCGCCTTCGGTCGGGTCGATCAGCCCAACGAGCAGACGCAGAGTCGTTGTTTTTCCTGCGCCGTCCGGGCCGACGATGCCGAAGATCTCTCCCGATTCGACGGCAAGATCGATGCCGTCCACTGCGACGAGATCGTCGAAACGCCGACGCAGGCCTTTCGCCTCGACCGCAAGATTCGCTCCACCTTTCATTCCGTTAGTTCCCCGGCTGGTCGCCAGTCAGGGCGGTCAACGGAATCACGGCATCCGCGGGCATATTGCGTTTGAGTTCCTGGTTGGGGTTGGGGATGTCGATCCTCAGCCGGTAAACCAACTTGACGCGCTCTTCTTCCGTCTGAATTTCTTTGGGCGTGAACTCCGCATCAGAAGCGATGAACGAAACTTTGCCTTGATAGGTCTTGTCCGGGAAAGAGTCCGTCGTGACTCTGACCGCAGAGCCGAGGCGCACGCGCCCCTGGTAGACCTGGTTGATATAGGCGCGCAACCAAGGATGTTCGATATCGCCGATGGTGAGGACCGTTGTTCCCGCTGCCAGGATCTCTCCCGGCTCGGCGGATTTCACCAGTACGATTCCATCCACGGGAGAAGTCGCCACGGCATCGGCGAGCTGCACCTCGACTGCGGCGAGATCCGCTTTAGCCGCCTCGGCTTCGGCGCGCCGGGCGAGGACGTCTTGCTGGAGACGTTTGATGTCGAGCGCGCCCGCGCTGGCGCTACGCAACGCCGCCCGGGCGCGGTCGGCCTGGGCTTGGCCGGAGGCAACCTGTTCGCGGCGCGGGCCCTCACGGACCAGGGACAAGCGCTCTCGGCTTTGTTGGAGAGCGGCTGCGGCGGAATCGGCGGCGGCCTTGATCCGATCGAAGTCCTGGGCCGATAGATCGTCGGTGTCGAACAGCTTCTTGGCGCGTTCCAAGTTCTGCCGCGCTTCGTCGGATTGCGCCTGAGCGGCCGCGACGGCAGCTTCGGCCTGTTGAATCTCTTGGGGGCGTGATCCTTGCTGTAGTTCCCGAAGCAGAGCCTCCGCCGAGTCGAGCTCGGCTTGGCGCTGGCCGATCGATGCGGCTACATTCTCCCGTTGAAAAGCTAACGCTGCTTGGCTTTGCGCCCGGCGCGCCTCGGCGGCGGCGAGCGCGGCCAACGCTTTCTCCTTCTGACGCAAAAGCGGGGCGGTATCGAGACGGGCAACGACTTGGCCAGCTTTGACCACGTCGCCTTCGTCCACGAGCCGCTCGGCCAGCTTGCCCGGAGTCTTGAACGCCACATCGACTTCGGTCATTCGAATGTTGCCTGTAACGGTAATCGAGCTAACATCCGCGGACTGGCGCGATAACCACCAATAGGCTCCAATCGCCACGACGGCGACGGCCAGCAAGAGCGGAAGAAGTATCTTTTTCGCCTGCATTACGGAATCACCCTCTCAATTGTTCCGCGCGCTTCAAACCAATCGATTCTTGCCAGATTGTATGAGCCCAGGGCATCGATCCGATTCTGGCGAGCGCGGGCGAGCCGCGTCTGCGCGTCGGCCACTTCGATGCTGCTGCCTGCTCCGGCTTCATAGCGACGCTGAGCGCGAGACTCTTCCTCTTCGGCGAGCACTAGCCCGCTTTCGGCCACTTCGGCTTGGAGCGCGGCCGACGTCAATGCATCGAAAGACAGACGAAGCTCCAGCTCGATCTGTTGCCGCAGATCCCTGGTTCGGATCGATTCTTGCCGGGCTTGGGATGCGCTCTCTGCTCGTCTCGCATCACGACGTCCGCCGTCGAACAGAGGGACCTGCAGGCTTGCGCCGATCGTACGCGTGGGCTGCGAGTCGTTGATTGAGCGACCGATCGTACCGTAGTCGCCGAAAGCGGTCAGGGAGGGAAGCCTCTCCCACTTCGTGGCGCTCTCGGCGCGCTGCGCGGCCTTATCGTGCAGCGATTGAGCCTGCCAATCAGCGCGGTGCTCGAATGCCTCCTGCAGCGCGCCGTCCAGAGTCGGCTTCTCCACGGCAGGCGATTCCAAGGGAGTCGTTAGTTCCAGATCACGATCCAAACTGAGCCCCAACAGCCTTGCCAAACGCATCTGTGCGGCTCGATTGCCGGCTGCCGCGGCAAGCGCCTTTTGACGCCGGTCGGCAAGCTCAACTTCAGCCCGCGCCACTTCGATGCGCACTCCTGTTCCTGCGTCGCTGCGGTGCTGAGCCAGACGCAGCAGCGATTGGGCTAGGGCAATGTTCGCCTCGGCCGTCTCTCGCTGCTGTTGCGCCAGCAATGCTGAGACGTAGGCTCGGGCCACGTCCGCCGTGGTTGCCGCCCGGGCG
Source organism: uncultured Acidobacteriota bacterium (assembly GCA_963805925.1). Taxonomy (GTDB): domain Bacteria; phylum Acidobacteriota; class Terriglobia; order Bryobacterales; family UBA6623; genus CAMPKL01. Next base: position 816,805 of record CAWDWB010000003.1, on the reverse strand, counting down.
TCAAACCCCTCTGCCTTTGCCGCGTCGGCCTGCGTTCGCGCCGCCTGGTATCGGCGAATAGACGACAAATCAAAGATCGTTTGTGAAGCCGTCAGCCGGGCGTCGAATACGTTGAAGGGGCCGACGATCGACGGGATCGCAAAGCCGGGAACGGGACTTTGCACCGTGATGCCGAAAGCTTCGAGGTTGCGGACGATGTTCTGCTGTGAGACGCTGCCATTGACGTTCGGCAGCAAAGCCGCACGACTCTGCAATCGTCGTTGCTGGGCCTGCTCAACCAGCTCAACGGCCAATGCCGTCCGCGTGTTGCCGTCGGGGGCAAGTGCGATCTCCACCGCCTGTCCCAGGCTCAGCGCCAACTTGCCGGTGTCGTCTTGACGTGGGGCCTGTGCGAGTAGCGGCGCCATCCCCAGTGCCAGCGTGTTGACCCAGATGATGATCCTGGGAAACCGTCCAATCTTTGCGCCACAGATCACGAGCATAGTCCTCCCTGGATTGGAATTGAACTCAGTTAGCGTTTGCTGCCAACTTGTCCGAATACCTGGAACTAGCTTAGTTAGATCCAGAAGGCCTTGTCTTTTCGACGAACCCGGGCGGCAGAAGGGTAGGCCTTGCCGTGCTGTCGGGGACTCTACGAACTGATGTCAGGCCAGCCCAAACAAGTCTCAATCGAGCACGCTCTGCTGGCGGGTCACGCGACGCGAGAGTCGAAGCGCGGGGCTCGGTTTTTCAGAGGCCTTCAACTGAGCCATTAACTCCAGCCGAAGAGGGTATTCTCAAGAGTCTGGGTTATCTGCAGCAAGTCGGCTGGGTGCGCTTCACTCTCAACGGCATCGATGAAGGGCGCGGTTATCTGACCGCTGTTGCCGAGCCGGGAGCGATCTAGTTGCTGAGCAGAACCCGCGTTCAGAAAAAAGTGGACTTAGTGAGCGATGAACAAGAGAAAGAAGGCGCGCAGCCGACGCTGTCCCTGTTTATCGCGTGCCTGAACAGGGAAGGCTTTGAGCCCATCCCGGCGGCTTTCGGCGGACAGCGCTCACCAGAGGTGGAGGTCATTGTCGTCTCCGAATTTGAATTCACTCCGACGCACAATTCGGGCCGATGCGCTCTCTCGGAGTTTGGGACGCGTCTATGAGGGTGGCTATTGACGCAACCTGCTGGAACAACCGGCGCGGCTTCGGTCGGTTCACCCGTGAACTCATCGGTGCAATGGCTGCTTCGCGAGGTAATCGAGAGTTGCTGCTGGTGGCCGACACGGCGAGTGCGGCGATGCCGGGCTTTCCAGATAACGCCGAGGTTTGCGCTGTAGAGGTTTCCAAGCCTCCGATCGAAGCGGCTTCCGCACAAGGTTCGCGGACCCCGCTCGATCTTTGGCGGTTTTATCAAGCTGTCGCTCGACAGCGTCCGGATGCGATGTTTTTCCCTGCCGTCTATTCTTACTTCCCCATCCCTCGCGCCATCCCGACCGTTATAGCGGTCCATGACGTCATTGCCGAGACGCACCCGGAACTCATCTTTCCATCTAAGCGTTCGCGCCGATTCTGGAACTGGAAGTTGCGCTTCGCTCTGGGCCGCTCGGGGAAAATTGTGACGGTATCGGAGAACGCCAGACAGCGAATCGCCGGCAAATTCGGTCGGCCGATCGACTCCATCACGGTCATCGGCGAAGGCGTCGCCCCGGTCTTCTTTCCGCGCTCTGAACAAGACCAACAGATTGCCCGCCGAGCCCTCAACCTGGGGCCGGACGAGCCGTTGTTGCTCTATGTTGGAGGTGTTAGTCCGCACAAGAACCTCGTCCGATTGGTTCAAGCCCTCCGTCTATTGGTCGATCGCGTGCCGGCGCCGTGGAAAATGGTCTTCGTCGGCGAAGTAGAGAATGACTCCTTCCATAGCTCGTACGGAGAGGTTTGCCGGACCGTCAGCGAACTCGGGCTCGATGGGCGGGTCGTCTTTGCCGGTTACGTTCCCGACGAAACCCTTAGCGCCCTGTACAGCGCGGCGCGGACGTTGGTGATGCCCTCGATCGATGAAGGCTTCGGGCTCCCCGCCGCCGAGTCGATGGCTTGCGGGACTCCGGTGGCCGCCGGCAACTCCGGGGCGTTGCCCGAAGTCGTCGGGAATGCCGGCCTACTTTTCGACCCACTGAATCACTCGGCGATCGCCGAGACAATTGAACGCCTACTGACCGATGATGCCCTAGTGGAGCGTTGCTGTTTGGCCGGCTTAGAGTGCGCTCAGCGCTATCGCTGGCAGAGCGTGGCGGAAAGAGTATTCACCGAGTTGGATGCGTTAACCGCTGCTTGATGACGTCCGCGGTTCGAGAACGCTTAAGGGTTCGGCTGGCTCAAGGAGGAATTCCATGCGATTTTGCATGATTTCGGCGTTCTATCCTCCCGAGTCGTTCGGCGGCGATGCGATCTTCATCGAGCGGTTGAGTCGTGAGTTGCTCAGCCGCGGCCACTCCGTCGACGTAATCTATTGCGCTGACTCCTACAAGGCGTTGGGGGGAAAGGTTGTTCCGCCCGTTGAATCGGTGGACGGTTTGACCATCCATCGCCTCCACAGCGGCTTCGGAACCCTAGCTCCCCTGGCGGCTCACCAGACGGGCCGACCTCTCTTGCACAGACACGCGATTCGAGAAATTCTCCAATCCAAGCCGTTTGACGTCGTGCACTTCCATAACATCTCGGTATTTGGACCGGGAGTGCTGACGATACCCGGTCCACCTGGGGCTCTCAAACTCTACACGGCCCACGAGCACTGGCTGGTCTGTCCGCTGAGCGTCCTGTGGAAGAACAACGAGGAATTATGCAGGCAGCCGACTTGTACGAGTTGTACGCTGCGTGCCGGACGCCCTCCTCAGCTGTGGCGGCACACGGCTCTGATGGAGCGTTGCGCCCAATCGGTCGACGCCTTCTTCGCTCTATCCGAGGCCAGCGCGAAAGTGCACCGGGAGCGCGGTTTCGCTTCGCAGATGCGTCTGCTGCCGAACTTCGTTTCCGCGCCGGAAGATCCGGCTCTGCAGGCGCCGCATCCGCGCCCTTATTTCCTCTTCGTCGGCCGGCTGGAAAAGTACAAAGGGCTGCAGGATGTGATCCCGCTGTTTGCCGGCGGTGGAGACTACGATCTGGTAATCCTCGGTGAAGGGGGGTATGAGCAAGACCTCCGCCACTTGACTCAAGGATCGCCGCGAGTGCATTTCGCCGGGCGGATCGGTGCGGATCGGCTTGGGGCGTACTACCAACACGCCCGGGCCCTCATTGCGGCGTCGCTCACCTATGAAACTTTCGGAATGGTTGTTGTGGAAGCGATGGCCCGCGGCGTTCCGGTCATTGCCCGCGAACTCGGCGCCTATCCGGAACTGATCGCGGCCAGCGGCGGAGGGCTGTTGTTTCGCGAAAGTGAGGGTCTGTCTGAGTGCATCCATCGGATCGGAACAGACGACCTGCTCAGGGCCAGACTGAGCGAATCTGCCGGCAGAGCCTATGCGAGATACTGGACGCCGGAAATCCACGTGGACCGCTATCTTCAGGCGATCGAAGACATCCGCAAGAGTGAAGACCGCAGTTGACGCAATTCTTGTACACCTAGGCGAAATCGTCTAGCCTGAGACTACCTTCAAAATGGGAAATCAACGACGAGACTTTTTTCGTAGGGCCGCGGCCTTCGGGGCGGGGCTCGTCGGCGCCCGCAAGCTCGGACGGGCGGCGCAAAACACTCCGCTGCAAACCCCGCACCTACCGAAGCTTCCCTGGACGATGGTGGACGGAGTCAAAGAATTCCACCTGATCGCCGAACCGGTCAGGCACGAATTCATGCCTGGCCGCAATTAGCGCGTCAACTCCGCCAGCCCGCTGTGGAACGACAAGCTGCCGCTCACCCAAATGAAATACGGCGCGAGCCTTGGCGGCCCGCTGGTTCGCGACCGCACGTTCTGCTTCGCGAAGTTCGAACAGCGCCGCCTGAATCAACCCGGACTGGTGACGACCTCACCCGAGAATGTCGCGGCTATCACCAAGCGGTTGACCGAAGCCCGGCTAACAGGGTCCGCATGTGACGACGGGTCTTTACCCGAATCCCGGCTGTACAGCGCGTGGTCTGACGAGAACGGCGCGACTTGGTCGGCCAACGCTAAACTGCACGAGTCTGCCGGCCGGACCATCTGCCAGTGTTGCAGCCCGATGGCCGCCTTTGCGGGGCAATTGGGTTCTCGACTTGTGATCTTGCTCGCTTAGCTCGGCGTCGAACAGGCAGTGAAGGACAGGCATGTGTCTCTGAAGGTGACTTCCGAACCGCCCGGCTAGGGTCGCGCCGGAAAAGCGGTCCTACCCGGCTGAAGACACTCCGCGCCATCTCTGGCACGATGGGCGCACAGACGTTGACCATGCACGCCCTGAAGGGCTACCGCGGGAACCGTGCCAAGGACTTCCCCAGTTGCCCGTGGGGCGCTCATCGCATTGGACGGAAGGTGTCCGAATATCTGAAGGCGTGGGACGGCGGCGTTGCTGCGGTTGGCCTTGAGGGCCTGCACTTCTGCGACCTGCAGCGAACGGCGCGACGGTATAACGGTGGATCGGAAGTGCTCCGATCCAGTTGACTTAGTGGTGAGGCGGGTGGGACTCGAACCCACGACCAGCGGCTTAAAAGTTCGCCGCGCCGCGTATATGAACTTCACTGCGCCCTCTGATTCTCAAGGACTTATACGCAATCGGGGCATCTGTTTTCGCTCACGACCAATGCCCAATCGAAGCAATCTGGCAGGTTTTGGTACGGTTTCAGTACGGTGAGTCGACGAGTCACCCACATCAGGAGTTAAACGATCGACAGCGATTGTGCCGTTGGAATCACCGGCGGTGAACGGGTGGTCTTCGTGCATTGGGGTCACTGTGGGTTCCCGCACCAAACCCGATGCCTGGCTCGACACGAAAGCCTGGGAATGATACAACGTAATAACCTACTATTCGATCGGCGCGAAAACCTAGGGGCAGGGCCGCAGGCGATCAAGCGTGGAGAGCAACCGGCATGGCCGAACCGCAGGAGAAACTGGCTGAATCCCTCGAAGTGCTGCATGCATTGCAGGCGCGCGGCCTGGCCGCGATCCGGTCTCGCGATCTGAGCCGGACACACCGCGAGCGCCTGGTCAAGGCGGGCTTCTTGAAGGAAGTCATCAAGGGTTGGTACGTGTCGTCGCGCCCAGACGAAACGCCGGGGGACAGCACGGCGTGGTACGCCTCGTTCTGGGACTTCTGTGCCGACTATCTCGCCCAACGCTTCGGCCGGCGCTGGTGCCTCTCTCCCGAGCAGTCGCTGCTGCTGCACGCAAGTAACCGCACGGTGCCCACGCAGCTTCTGGTTCGCACACCCAAGGGCGGCAATAAACCGTTGGCGCTGCCGCACGGCACGTCGCTGTTTGATGTGCGTAACGTGATGCCGAAAGAGAGCGAGGTCGTCGAGCGCGATGGCTTGCGCCTTTATACTGTCGGAGCGGCACTTGTGGGCGTTTCGGAAGACTTCTTCCGCCGCGCGCCGACGGATGTGCGCGCCGCCATGACGCTCCTTCGCGATCCATCGGAAGTACTGGCGGTGCTCCTTGATGGCGGCCACAGCAGCATCGCGGGACGGCTGGCCGGCGCCTTCCGTAACGCCGGGCGTGAGCGCCTCGCCGATCAGATTGTCCGGACGATGGAGAAGGCCGGCTATACGGTGCGCGAGTCCGATCCGTTCGCCGATCGGTCGATGCTTAAGCTGGATAAACGCGACGCATCGCCCTACGTCAACCGCATCCGACTGATGTGGGAGCAAATGCGGCCAGCGGTTCTGGCCGTCTTTCCCGGGCCGCCGGGCCTGCCGGTGAAGCCGAGTGCGTATCTCGAAGCCGTCGACGAGACCTATGTCAACGACGCCTACCATTCGCTTTCCATCGAGGGGTATCGAGTCAGCCCGAAATTGATCGAGCGCGTACGCAGCGGCTCGTGGAATCCAGAAGCGAATGCCGAGGACCGGGAGAACCGTAACGCGCTGGCGGCCCGCGGTTACTACGATGCGTTCACCGCCGTGAAGGCCAGTCTGGAGCGGGTGCTGGGCGGCGAGAACGCAGGCGTCGTCGTCAGCCACGACCACGGCGAGTGGTATAGGCAGCTATTTGGCCCTAGCGTTGGCGCGGGTCTTGCCAGGCCGTCCGATTTGGCTGGCTACAGAGGAGGCCCGGTCTATATCCGGCGCTCGATGCATGTCCCGCCGCCGCCCGAGGCGGTGCGCGATTGCATGCCCAATTTATTTGAGGTGCTAGAACAAGAATCCGAGCCTGCGGTACGCGTGGTGCTCGGGCATTTCATGTTCGTTTACATCCATCCCTATATGGACGGCAACGGACGGATGGGCCGGTTTCTGATGAACGCAATGCTGGCCTCCGGCGGTTATCCCTGGACGATCGTGCCGGTGGAGCGCCGCGACGGCTATATGGCCGCGCTGGAAGCTGCCAGCGTGGGACAGGACATCAAGCCGTTTGCCGCCTTCATCGCCAAACTCGTCAAAGAGCGGCTGCGGGGCAAAGACGTGGCTAAACTCCCGGGGAGCAAGTTCTTCTGAAATTGGGAGCCACTTTTTAAGCCTTCCCGCCGGAGCCGCCCCTCAGTCCAATCAGGACCGCAGAAGCAGCCGCGAAAGCGGTCACCAGCGCACCCTCGCACGGAGGAGCATTGCGCCTACTGTGGAGTCGCCTGATTCGGGGAGAGCTCGCTAAGCCGTTGAAAGAATTGGCTCCTCACGGAGGACTCGAAACTCCGTGTCCGCTTGTGTACATCGATCCCTTGGTTTTCTCACTGAGGCTTCAGAGATCCTCGGGAGATCTTCGTATCACACCTTGAGCAGCACCCGGCGGAGGGTCATTTCCTACAAATTCCAATACAGCAACCCAGGCAGAGTATCAAGCAGCGTCGGGCGCGCCTATCGCGCCAACGCTACCTGGCGGATGTGAGGCTCGGGAAAGGGTTGAGCGTCATGACGATCGAAGGCTCGCCGCTCATCTGCAACGCGTCGGTGATGATCATTCCCACTATCCGCGTCGTGCTGCCTTCACGCTTGCGCCTCGAAGGCGTTTTGTCTGTCAGTTTGGTGGTTTTGAAAGTTCGGTTGGCCGCGCGCCTGATGGCCGGTCATGGAGGAGGGATGGTCAGCGGCCTATTCACCGTGATGCCGACAGGGAAGGCGCTATCGGCAGTCTATGCGCCGTCCGACAGCGACGGATCAGCGATCCAGCCTTCGAGCGGATCGACATCTTGCGGCGCGCCGAAACCGCGCGCGCGATTACGCCAGGCCCAGGCCGCCTGAATCGCGCAGAGCAGCGCGTCCAAATGGTCGCCGCCGGGATCATCGCACAGTCCGTTATCCGCGTTGACGTTCAGATCGTAGCGTTCGCGCAGCCCACCAACAGTGATTTGCGCGAGCAAGTCACGCCGGGCGGTACGTTGGTCGTTGGTCTGCTTACACCGTGTGTCCTGCTTGTAGCTGCGCCTGCCAAGGGACCGCCGGGCCAGCACGCCGGGATAGGCTTCGACCACGATCCGGTCCGGATCGCCTTTTTGAAGTCGGGGGATCGTGACCCCGGCTGATACCAATCGGTGTGCGCCTTCGAAGAACATCAGACCGACCGGGACGCCATAGAGTTTTTGCGGACTGATCGAGCCTGCGGCGATATCCGTGCGCCGCCGATGCTCTTTGCTGCCGGCCGGTCGGTGTTGGCGGTAGTCATTGAGCGCTTCCCGGAACCCGGTACGGCCAAGCGCATGCGCGTGTCTGACATAGCCTTCCCAGTTCATCGGCCAGCCGATCGTCTCGATAAAGGTGCGCGACTGCCCGAAGGGAAAGTCAATCCCGGCAATCCAAGGGCCGGACTGGCTGAGCGCATTTTCAAACTCCTCGAAGTTGGGCCACTCTTCGAGTTGATCTGCATGGAGCACGTCATCGTCCAGTCGGCAGCGTAGGCAGGTGATCGGCTTACGCCGCCTTGGTCTGCTCGTGAAATCAATTCCGAGGATGTTCATGGACCAGAGACTACACGATGCCGACTGCGGCCCTTAGCGATTCTGTTCCGATTGTTCTTCCTGCGCGGGGGATAACTCTCGGCTCTTCGGCCACTTTTGTCACTCGTCATGAAGGCCTTAGTTCCGGTTCAGGCCCGTTTCGCCACGGGTGAGCAATATCCGCTTCCAGAAGGCCTCGCGGTTCAGAATGAACTCGTCCGGTGTTCGGCTGGCCCGGTGTTCCAGAAGCGCAAACCGGAAATTCGTGCGGCAGTAATCGAGCGTCGGATCGCTAACGAGAGCGCGCAACTCGACATTGCAGCCATGGCCGCTCTCGACATAGGCGCACCAGCGCGACCAGATGCCCAGGTCGCCGTATGCGGCGCCGACATAGCGCTTGCCCGTCTTCACATCGCTGATGAGGTAGATGCCCTTGACGTTCTCGAGCGCGGCCTTCCAGTCCGGTCTATGGTTCCTGACCAAGGTCTCCAGTTCCTCGAACGACAAGTCAATGTCCTCATAGCCGGGGAATTGCCGCCCCGAATAGGGCTCGCGCAGGATCTCCAGAGCTTCGAACCCGCCATAGTGGTTTTCGAGGTTGGCGCGCGTCGTGCGTCCGCGATGAGGCGAGTAAAGCTTGAGCCGTCCGATGAACCCGTTACCGGTTCCCTGTAATTCGACCTCGTAGCGGTCTTCATGCCGTGCCAAGACCCGGTACAGGCCGCCAAAAAGCCATGAGTCGGTTTCGTGGTAGAACTGCACGAGCGAGAAAATGTAGGGCCGGTTGAAGTCATTCCGCCCCGGCCGGTACTTTTGCCATCCTTGCCACTCCGCCTTGTCCCGCACGAAGACTTCAAGCGGCTGCGTCTCGCCGTTCCATCGTGCGAAATGGACCTTGAAATCCTTCAGGTTGTCGATCGGCCAGATGTCTCTCAGCAATATACTCAGAGCGTTCTCCCCCCAACGCCCTCCATCATTCCATTCTTGTCTAGTGCCGGCAACCGCAAATTCTTCGGTTCTTCAAGTCCGCCCCTGCGCTGCGGGTGACTTCCTCTGTGTTGGATTTCCAGGAAACGATCCAATGTGGGCGTCTTGAAAGAACCTAAACGGCCCGTTTCAGGGGTCACTGCCGCGATTCGGACTTGTAGGAAACTACTCGGCGTCAGCCGATACAATCCACGATCCTGGGTTGCGCTCCTACTCCCGACTACGAAATTCTTCGTGCCAGTTCTCGGCAATTCGGACTGGCGGTAGCAGTGCGGCGGTCGTCGTTGAGTCCTGTGGCTCCCTTGGTATCCCATCAATTAGGCCCTTCGCTTCTATCGGGCGTTCAGACGCGTAAACGTGACCGGCAACGGAGCGGGTGCTGCCGGAAGGAACTGACTCGCGTTGGCGATCGGGTTTGAACAGCGCAGGGCTGAGGGCAAGGGGAGCATGTCGTCGCAAGCCAAGAGCGTGACGTCGGCGGTCCCCGTCATCACGCTGCCGTCTCGGCTGAGTGTCAACTCGAACTTAACCCGCTGCCAGTTCAACACCTCGCCGCCGAGATCGGCTTCGAGAAAGAGACTCGTCCCGTGCAGGATGGCGCCTCGGCTTCGGACCGAAGGCGAACTCTCCCAGCTTCCGAACTGCGGAAGATGCTTGCCGGTGAAGCCGGGCTGGCCAAAGTCGCCTGCATCGACGATGAGGAAGGTCCCATCGCTGTGGAAGGTAGCCATCCCCGACAAGAACTCGCCGGGGATTCCAAACGGCGTTGTATCCAGCGCCAAATACCATGTCCCAACGGGCGCTCGACCTGCGGGTGTTCTCTCAGAAACTGCGGGAATAGCCGTCAGAAAAAGCAGCCCCAGGGTAACTGCCAACAAGAATTCGCCTTTGGAGTTCGCCGATCTGTTCATGATGATTTGTCGTCCTCTCTGACTCTGGATCAAGCCTAGGCAGAGCCCCGTAGAGACGGCAACCGACAATGTGCGACAGGTTTGTTTTGGCGTGCTTTGGCGTATAATGTCGCCGCGATGCGACGTTTCGAACGGAATCGCTCGCGCTCCCCAGCCGATCAACCGAAAGGCGACGGCGTGCGATTGAATTCCTGGAAAGAGGTAGCTACCTACTTGGAGGTCTCTGTCCGCACCGCCCAGCGTTGGGAGACGCTGGAGCAACTTCCGGTCCACCGACATCAACACGAAAAGCTCGGTTCAATCCACGCCTACCGTTCCGATCTTGACCTCTGGCGCGAGGCTCGCACCAGGGCCATCGGTCGTCTGCCATCGGCTGACGGCGGCCCCAATCCGGCAGGAACCACGCTCGCCGTCTTGCCGTTCGCCAACCTGACCCGAGAAGAGGAAGGTGAGGTCCTGGCCGATGGTCTCACCGAAGAATTGATCGTTGCTCTCGGGCGAATTACGGGAGTGCGTGTTGTGGCGCGCACATCTTCGTTTCATTTCAAAGCCAGATCTGCAGACATCCGTACTGTCGGCAAGGAGCTAGGCGTAGCTAACGTATTGGAAGGCAGCCTCCGCAGGGCCGGCCGCCAACTGCGCGTTGTCGCCCAGCTCGTCCAGGTCGAGGATGGGTTGCATGTGTGGTCCGATCGCTTCGATCGCATCATGGATAACGACCCGCTGGCGCTGCAAGACGAACTCGCAGGAAAGATCGCTGAAGGACTCCAACTGCACTTTAAGAAGCATCGTCCGTCTGGGAAGATCAGCGAAGCCGCGTACCAACTTTATTTGAAAGGCCGATTCTACTGGAATCAGAGAACCACCAAAGCTCTCGAACTTGCCGCCGAGTGCTTTACGCGCGTAATCCACCAGCACCCCGATTTTGCTCCCGCCCATGCTGCCCTTGCTGACTACCACGTATTTGAATGGGCCTACTGCGGCCGGCCCTTTAAGGAAGTGGAGCGCACGATCGAGCAAGCACTGTTGCGGGCGCTCGAGTCTGGACCGGAGCTTTCTGAAGTGCACACTTCGGCGGGCTTAGCGAGAGCCGGCGCGTGGGATTTCGGTGCGGCCGAAGACAACTTGCGCAGAGCGATTAGCCTCAATCCGAGCGATTCACAAGCGCGGCACTGGCTCGCGATGATCTTAGCCAATACAGATCGCATGGACGAAGGACTCAATGAAATCGGAGAGGCCCTGGCATTCGACCCTCTGGCCGCCTCGGTGATTCAAGATGCTGGCCGAATTCACTACATGCGGGGCGAATACGACGTGGCTATCGATTACCTCACTCGAGCGTTAGGGATGAATTCGGAGGCGCTTTGGTCCCGTATCTTCCTCGGACTGTCCTACCTCGAGTCGGGCCGACCGGACCAAGCACTGGAAACGTTTTCGGAAGATCAAGTGATGACTGCCGCTGTATACGCCCGTTTAGGGCAAACGAGGGAGGCTCGCTGGGCGCTAGAGGCGACCCCTGCCGTCGAGGAAGCCACCTGGACGGCGATCGCCCAAATGAGCTTGGGCGACTGCGACAAAGCAGTCGCTTCGTTGAACCGTGCTTGGGAGCAGCACGAGATGGCACTCCAGGCTTTGTGCCTCGGCTCGCAACCTCTATTCAAACCGCTTCGGTCCTATCGCAGCTTTCGAGAACTGGTGACTCGCATGTGGGGTCGAACAACCGCACGAACCACCTGCTGACCCGCAGCCGCGACCTATTGAAAGGGCCATCCGGCCGTGCTCCGAGCAACATTCTTTTCGCTTGCAATGGGGCGGCGGACCATACATTCCTGTATTTGAATCTCGCGGAACCTACCCGAGCCGGGAGCTTCTGAAGGGTCAGAACGACCGTTTTCAGGGGTCACTGCCTCGATGCGGACTTGTAGGCATCTACTCGGCGGGTCGGGCAGTGCGGTTTCGCGGAGACTCGACCGATTCGTTACAATCGCAACGCCGGCGTCACAAAGCTCGAACCTGACCGAGTCGCTATGCGAACAGGAAGCCGACCTCAACCATGAATGCTCTTGAATACACGAAGAGGCTGACATCCTTCGAATCCACCAGCGTCTTCTCGAACGTCCCGGTCACCGACTGCGTCGAAGAAACGCTCGGCAAACTCGGGTTTCGCACCGAACGGGTGGAATATGACGACGAAAACGGCGTGAGTAAGGCGAACGTCATCGGCAAGCGGGGCGACGGAACCGGCGGGCTCGCCTATTTCGGGCACACCGACGTTGTTCCTGCCGTTTCAAGGGGTTGATTCCTATCTTCGGATTTACAGGAAGGAGCTCTGCGCTCCGTTGTTCCGACAGCTACGGGGCGGCTACCGGGATTACCGGACCGACTGGCGTGGACTTGCCGTATACGGTGAGGACAACCTGGTTGTTGCCGGGCAGGGCGGTCGCTGGCACTCGGATCGCGAGCTGATAGAGCCCGGCCGTATTGGGTGTGACGCCCACATACAGTACGTCGTCGGGGGCCATCGGAATGCCGCCGAATGTCACCATCGGCTTGGCTCCTGGGAGTAGCTGTGCCGCTCCACGCGCCAGTTCTCCTGTTTCTAACCCTGCGGTCGTCTCACCCCAGCCGGTGCCATAGAGCAAGATGATGTCTCCGGGGACTGCCGGTCTGGAAGGCCCGAAGCTATCGTTGGGAAACGAGTTTTCTGGAGCGACCGGAACTGGCGGCTGACCGGGGGTTGAGTTGAACCTCGCCGCTATGAAGCCGTCCTCGGCCCGGGGTGGGAACAGGAAGAAACCGGGAGTCGCCTCCTCGACCGTGGCCATCTCGACTTCACTGGTGAGGGCTTGAGGAATCGCAGACGCCGCCCCACCGATATCAATCAACAGCGGAGCGCTACTGATCGCTGCTGCCGTTCCGCAGCCAGTGACGACAGTAAAGCTGGCCGGTCCCAACGTCTTAGCCGCAGAAGCCTGGGCGTTGATCTGTCCCGGGGTGATGGCAAACATCGGTAGTGCTTCGCCGTTCATCATCAGGCAGGTGGCGCCGAGGATGGTGTCGAGGTTGCCCTCCCCGTCTAGGTTAGGGAACAGAATCGTCTCGGTCGAGAAGTTCTGTCCGAACACACTGATGATCGACAGCGGCGAGACGGTGTTCACTTTTGGCAGCAGGGTCGCCAGTACGATGCCTCCCTCGCTGATTACCGGAGGTTGCTCGACGAAGGACACGCCTTTGTACTTCGACACGAAGACGTCGATGCCGGCCGAGTTCAGATTGAAAAAGTCGGCGCCTGGGTCGAAGTCGACACCGCCCTGGAAATGCCCGGTCGTATAGACGTTGCCGCCAGGGTCCGCCGCCACGCCGTTACTCACGTCCGAGAGCAACGAACCCGCGCCGAGCGCCCAGACGAAGTCCCCTGCGCCGTTGAACTTAGTGAGGAAGATGTCCGCGCCGCCGGCCGAGTTCAGATTGAAGCTACTCGGACCCGGGTCGAAGTCGACCGTATCCGAGAAATACCCGGTGGCGTAGACGCTGCCATCGACGTCCACGGTTACCGCAAGGCCGCGATCTTCACCGGACCCGCCCAGACTCCGGGCCCAAATGAAGTTCCCATCGTCGTCGAGCTTGGAGAGGAAGATGTCCTGGTCGCCGGCCGAGGAGAGGGGGAACATGCCCGGCCCCGGGTCGAAGTCGACCGTATCCGAGAAATACCCGGTGGCGTACACGCTGCCGCTGGCGTCGAGCGCTACGCCGCCAGCCCATTCATATTTCATCGAACCCACTTGTCGGGCCCAGACGAAATTTCCGGCACCGTCGAGCTTCGAGACGAAGATGTCATCTCCACCGGCTGCATCCAAGTTGAAGACGCCGGGGCCCGGGTCAAAATCAGCCGCGCCGAAAAAGATTCCAGTCGTGAAGACATTGCCGCTCTGGTCCACGGCCAAGCTGTTGCCTGAGCCCCCGCCCAACTGTCGAGCCCAGATGAAGTTCCCCGCGCCGTCGAGCTTGACGACGAACGTCTCCGAGGATCCTGCCGAAGTCAGCTGAAAGACGCCGGGGCCCGGGTCGAAGTCCGTCGGGCCGATGAAATACCCCGTCGTATAGACGTTCCCGCTGCCGTCTACGGTCACGCCTTTGCCCCATGCGCCACCGCTGAATTGCCGCGCCCAAACGAAGTTCCCCGCGCTGTCGAGCTTGGAGACGAACCCTCCTTCCGAGGCCAAACTAAAGACGCCGGGGCCCGGGTCGAAGTCCATGACGCCTTGGAAGAGCCCGGTTGTATAAACGTTGCCGGCGCCGTCCACAGCCACGCCGGAGATCTTTTCGACAGTGGCCCCGCCTAACCGCCGAGCCCAGACGAAATTGCCCGCGCCGTCAAGTTTGGAGATGAAGACGTCCTCGACACCGTCGGGGGTCAGTTCGAAAACGCCGGGACCTGGGTCGAAGTCTACGGCGCCCCTGAAGAGCCCGGCGGTATATACGTTCCCTCCGCTATCCACCGCCACGCCGATGCCGTCATGAATACCCGTCCCGCCAAAGCCACGAGCCCACTCAAGGCTCTGGGCCCCGACAGGTATGGCCGGCGCCAACAAAGCGGCGAGCACAGCCATCAAGAACGGCCAGGTTCGGTGCCGCCCTATTGAGGCTTGGATGGTTTGGGGTGATTTTCCACTCATGGTCGGTCTCCCGAAGCAGGCGAGTCTCCTGCCGTCATCTCCTTATGCGCAAACCGCCGCAGCTGGTCTGGCCCCAAGAGCGACGAGTCTAGGCTTTCGTCGCCACTTGAGTGTGGTCCGCCTCTTTGCCAGGGGAAAGCGTCTATGTCGACGCATCACCACAATGCTTATGGACGACACCCATCCCGGCCTGGCCGAGTTTTTCGACGATCTTGCGGTGCTGATGGTGGAGCCTACGTGCAAGACGCCCGCAATTGTAGCTCTATGAGAGGACTGAAAGGGCCGCCAGGCCGCGTCAAGAGTTCCTGTATTGGAATTTCGCGGCACCAACGCAATCTGGGCTCCCCGAGAGGGTCGAAACGGCTTGTTTTTAGGCGTCACTGCCGCGATGCGGACTTGTAGGAACCTACTCAGCGAGGGCAACCGCCAGACAGTTCTCAGGACCTACTACCGCTCCCGAAACTCCTCGAACCAGTTTCGACGATGTGGCGTTGGCGGCTTCGGCGTCGCTCCTGGGCCGCAGCGCTCCTACCTGAAGGTCAACCCAACGCCGAAGGTAACGACATGCAGGGCGGCGGAACTTCCGGTGTAGACGTGGTCTCTAACCTCGAGCCGTACGCCTAATCGGCTGCGAACCCACCAGTTGACGCCGCCGCCCACATTGAAGAGGTTCGCGCTTCCAGGAAACGCGACTGTATATCCGCCCGTGATGAAGGGGTCAATCTTCGAGTCCTCGCGCGGGATATGGTACGACCCGTTCACCGACGCTAAGCCGAAGCCGAAATGGAAGTCCTCCAAGCCCATGCCTGCGACCTCGCCTCCAACGCCGACCCCGTTATCGAAGACGTATTCCCCGCCAACGCCTACTTTCAAGACGGTTCCAAATTCGTCGTTGTTCGAAGTGCCCGGAGCCGCCAACACGTATCCATGAGAGAGGCTTTGTGCCGTTGCATGGGGCATAAGAGCAATGATCGTACCCACCCCGAGGAGCAAAAGAGAGATTCGGGCTGCAAGCATGATGGAGGATCTCCTGTCTTTGTCCTGCGCAATCTCAACAGAGTTGGGCTCAGCAGAGGGTTTTTCTTTCGCAACGCGCGGCAAGCCCCTACGAACAACAAAACGAGTAGGAGGAATCGCGCGATCTTCATGGCGGCTCCGCAGTGTGTGCCTCGCATACCTTAGCACTGCCGAATCGATCTCTTGATTCAAGGGCATTGTTGAGGCCGCCGGAACGCTTGGGACCTGACTTCCTCGAAGCGGACTTGTAATGCGAGCCGGGAAGACATCGGGAGTGGAGTTCGCGTTACACGGATCCAAATGAAGCTGAGGCTGAGGATCCATCAGTCAATCAGCTATGGGCTACAACCCAGTTCGGATTCAACCGCTTTGTGACGATCCTGACCCCTTCTGTGCCGACTTTGCGCATACACTACTGAACGACACAGCGTCCGACCTAGAATTATCCCCGGAGGTATTTCGCATGGAGTATCCAGCGACCGTTTCTGAGGGGGAGCGGGAATTAAGATCTAGAGGCGCGCCAAGGCCTGGAAGAAATCTGCCGGCACAGGCGACGCGAGTGGCGCTTGTGCTCATGATTGTTGTGGTCGTCAGCCGGGCTGAACTGGCCATTCCAGTGCGGTTTGAACCGAATCGCGGCCAGGCGGCAAGCGACGTCCTATTCTCGTCGCGGGGCGCTGGCTATACGCTCTTGCTCAAGTCATCAGAGGTATCGTTTGTTTCTCGTAAGCCCAACCAGATCTCGGTAGCCAAGATGAGGCTGATCGGCGGCGACGCGGATGTTCGATTGACGGGATTGAATCCGCTACGCGGCGTGAGCAACTACTTCGTTGGTAGTGAGCCCGACCAGTGGCGCACTGGCGTACCTCACTACGGCCAGGTGCGGTACGCCGACGCCTACACGGGTATCGATCTCGTTTTCTATGGCTCCGAAGACGAGTTGGAGTACGACTTTGTCGTTTCTCCCGGCGCAGATCCGCGGGCGATCCGGCTGCAATTCGAAGGGGCTGGGGAGTTGAAGATCAACGACCGAGGAGACCTCACTATCGGTGGCGCTACGGCAAGGATGGTTCATCGCCGGCCTGTGATCTATCAGGTCGACCAGGAAGGAACGCGGCGAACCATCGACGGCCGGTACCGGCTTTCGGACGACAACGTGGTCAGCTTTGAACTGGATTCCTACGACATGACGCTTCCGCTGGTCATTGACCCGTTGGTGGAGTTTGCGACGCTGTTTGGCGGCTCCGGTCTGGACATTGCTGTTGCCATCGACATCGATGGGGAAGGGAATCTCTACATGGCTGGAGGCACGGACTCAACGGACCTCGCCGTCGGAGACTCGTTT
The DNA here is from genome assembly GCA_963805925.1 of uncultured Acidobacteriota bacterium. Taxonomy (GTDB): domain Bacteria; phylum Acidobacteriota; class Terriglobia; order Bryobacterales; family UBA6623; genus CAMPKL01. Next base: position 799,848 of record CAWDWB010000003.1, on the reverse strand, counting down.
CAGACAGAGCTAAGAGGTCGATCGGACCTGTTCGTAGCGAAGTTGAACCCATCGGGAACAGAATTGATCTACGTCACTTATCTGGGGGGCAGCGAGGTTGAATTCGGAGATCTGGCCGTCGACGCGGCAGGTAACGCCTACCTCACAGGCGGCACTGCTTCCAGCGATTTCCCGACGCTGAACGCGTTGGCTCCGAACTTCAGCGGAGGCGGACTCGATGCATTCGTTGCGAAGTTGAATCCGTCGGGAACGGCACTGATCTATTCCACCTATCTTGGCGGCAGCATGTCGGAGAACGAAGGCGGACTCGGCCGGATTGCGGTCGATTCGGAGGGGGCCGCTTACGTAACGGGGATCACCGACTCGACTGACTTCCCCACCGCACAGGCTCTCCAGCCAACCTACGCGGGGGGCGCTTACGATGCGTTCGTGACAAAGATCAGCCCGGACGGATCTGCATTGGTCTATTCGACTTACCTTGGCGGGAGCGGTGCCGAGAGCGAATATTCGTCCAACGCCATCGCAGTCGATGCGGCGGGTAATGCCTACGTCGCAGGTACGACTGATTCAGAAGACTTCCCCACCGTGAATCCGTTGCAAGCGACGAAAAGGGGCGCCTATGACGCGTTCGTGACGAAGATCAGTCCGGACGGGTCAACGCTCGCGTACTCAACCTACCTCGGACGAGAGACGGGCGGCGTTGCCGCGAACGATATCGCAGTGGACGCGGACGGTGCCACGTACATCGCCGGCTATACGACAGCCTTTTCTCCCGACTCGGAGTTTCCGGGAGGCGAGTTCCCCCGGTTCCCGCCGCCCGGGCTGCCGTTTGACGGATTTGTTTCGAAGCTAAGCGCGGACGGCTCGGCCATCGTCTACTCCGAATACGTCGCAAGCTCAGAGGACGACTTCGCCGAGCGAATTGCGGTTGATGAGGGGGGTAATGCTTGGACCGGCATTTCAACTGGATCGTCGTTCCCCACCACTACGGACGCGGCCTATCATAACGGCTGGTATGTTCTTGCCAAGCTGAACCCTGAAGGGGAAGTAGCCTACGCGACGTACTTTCCGTCCATCGTGGACATAATTCCCGGCGACATTGGGGAGGCATACCTCGCCGGGTCTACCAACGGCACGATCGCACCCTTGGTAACGCCCGGCGCCTTCCAAACGGAGCTACTCGGTACGGACGCTTACATCGCCAAGATCGGAGGCGACATCGACCCAGTGACTACGGTGTCGGCTGCAGACTACGACGGCCGATTGCTCGCGGCCGACTCCATCGTCAGCTCATTTGCCCCGAACTTCGCAGACGAGACTACGTTCGCCGAAGTCATACCGCTGCCGACCGAATTAGACGGTCTTACGATCACCGTCGTCGACTCCGAGCTTGAGGAGCATGCCGCTGGCCTTATTGTCGTCACACCTCAGCAAATCAACTGGGCTCTGCCGCCGGGAATACCGACAGGGCCGGCTCGCGTGACAGTCTCGTCAGAACAGGGCCCGATCTATTCGGGCATCGTCAGAATCGGCGCTGTGGCCCCAGCGCTGTTCTCGGGTGACGCTAGCGGCGAGGGAGTGGCTGCCGGATTTTCGCTGCTCGTGGCATCGAACGGCGCGCGCAGCCAGCAGCCGCTCAAGGACCCATTTTTTCCGGGCGCTCTGCCGATACGTTTCGGCGCGGAAAAAGATCAAGTCTTCCTAATTCTGTTTGGGACCGGCATCCGAGGCTACACATCACAAGTAACGGCCACGGTGGGCGGCGAGAACGTAGACGTGACAGCCGCCGTCCCACAAGGTCAGTTTGTGGGACTTGATCAAGTCAATCTGGGACCTCTGCCTAGAACCTTAGCAGGACGAGGACCAGTTGACGTAGTGCTCACCGTTGACGGCGTGCAGACGAATGTGCTCGGCGTTTTCATGAGTCGCTGACTTGCCCCCGCCCTCTGAGAAACGGTGACGTAAATACCGCCGGTGCCCCCGCTCGAAGGACTGTCAAACGAGATTCGGGATCACTTCTTAGATTGGAATTTGCAGGAAACGACCCGATCCGGAGGGCTCCGGGGCCCCCAATGCCTTGCCTTCAAGAGTCAGTTTCTACATGCGGCGGCGGCTCAAGCGGTCAGTGCGACGCCAGAGCTAAATCGTTGTGTTGTAGTTGCAGACCCCAGCGTCAGCCGAGGCCAGCCGTCGAGGCAGCGGAGCAGGATGGCGCGGCTGCATCGAAACCGAACACCTTTCGCCTCGAAGTCGAGGGCCTTAGCCTGACGCTTTGGATCGGCTGTCCGCAAGTCGAAGTCCTGCTCGGCGAAGGGATACAGGAGCAGCTGTTTCGCCGGCGCCGATGGCGGAGAAGACGGCGATTCCGGCGTAGAACCCTCGGTCCGAAATGGCGAACCATCGCGGCCCCGGCGGACTCAAGTGTCTTCGGGTCGTGCCGTTGGCCGACGGCTAGGAACAATGCCAAGCGAAGCCGGATGTCGGAGAGCATTCAAATTCTCCTTCTGGTTAGCGGTCGATTCGCGATGCGAACCGCATTGCAAAGAACACAGTGAACCCGGAGGGGGAGGGGCGGGAGTGACCCACGACGGAGCGAAGCGAGGACGGAAAGGGTTCGTGGCGGCGCAGCCGACCGAAACCGGGGTCGCTCCCGCCCCTCCCTTGACCCCGAAACAGGGGTCGATCCGCCACGGCCCGGGACGGATGGCCCGTGTAGAGGGGCTCTGAAGCCTGTCTTTGGTGAACGCCTCCATCGAAACTGAGGTGAACGGGCCTTTTTTGCTGCGTTCACTAAATCGGGGCTCATCCAGGCGTTCATGAGGCCTCCTCGATGCGCCCGAACAGGTCGTAGTCGTGAGGCAAAATGCAGGAGGAAAAGCGGCCATTCGGCATCTTCTGCGCGGCAATTTCGGCGCGAATAACTTCATCGCCCGAGACCTTCCAGCGCAAGAACATCTCGGCAAAATAAGGACCAGAAAAACAGTCCATGTCGTCGCGCAGTGCAACGAGCCGGAGCTGATCGAAGTCGCCGGTTTCCCGTTTCTCAAACAGCTCGCGGTCGCGAAAATGAGCGAGCAAACGATCGGGATCAGCGGCCTTCGTGAGCCGCTTGCGTCCGCCGGATAACACCCGCTCGAAGACGGTTTGCGCCTGCCCAAGCGAGTCGAGCCGGACGCAACATAGACGAGCTCAAAGGACGGAAGCTCGGCGAATAGCGGCAAGTAGCGGCGCAAGTGGGTAGCGAAGGGATCGCTGGTTTCAAACCCCGAATCGATGTAGCAAAAGGCTAGTTCTTCGGCGCCGGGACAAGTGAAGACGGGGTATCGATCCAGGAAATAGCGCCTCGTCGAGGACGCTCCATCTGGGCTGCGAAACACCTTGGCGGGGAGCGCCTCAGGAGCGATTCCGCGCTCGTCGCATAGATGCTGGACCTTCTCGCGTTCGGTCGCGAAGCAGAGGTTTTCGGGATACGCCAACACGTAGTCGAGAGTCATCAGACGGGCCGTGATGGCTTGGGGCTGGTGAGCGCGGCGATTACGGCTATGCTCATCGCCGACCGCTCGATAGAGAGGCCGAAAACGCAAGTGGAACACCCGCCGATTCTGGGCGAAGATGTGTCGACTGCAGTGGCCGCGATCGATCAGATCGGCGAGGAAGTCTTCGCTCCGTTTGCCCCGCTCGACGCTGATCCAGGCGTCGAACTGACGGCGTACGAAGTAGCCGCCGTGCAGCGCGACCAGAGCCAGAAACTCGGCTTCCGGTTCCGCATACCCGAGCCTATCGACGTTAGCGATCCGCTCGTCGCGAGTCACCAGAGTTGTGCTCATAGCGCCAGTACCTCCGCCGTCAGTTCGCGACCTTCCCACTCGACGCGGCGGTCTCGTGAGGTTGAGTTCACGCCGTAGGTCTTGAATCCCGCGCGCAACTTCTGGCGCATGTGGGCTGGCCGATAGTTCTCGGCGGCGAGTTCCAAGTCGATGGGCAGGTCGTGCCGTATGGCCAGATCCTCCTGCCGGCGGGCGTAGTTGAGATTCCCGTAGTCGCCCTGTTCGTTTAACTGTCCATAGATCGTTTTCTTGAACGCGAAGTCGAGAAAGACGCGGTGGACCCGGCCCCCTGCGGCCTTGATCTCATCTACTTCGGCCTCATACATCTTGTCGACGGAGGCCTCGTGGCCCGGCATAGACGGCTCGTCTCCTTCGGGGATCGGCGGTCTGGCCCTGGAAGTTGCTGAATGTTGCGCGACCGATACCGCTTGAGTTCGAGCCTAGGCCCGAACCGGGAACCAGTCCAATGCTTTGTCCGCTGCGATTGACAACCGCAGCGGATCAGTGCCCGAGGCGGTGTTCGCTTCCGTCGCTTTCTGAGGGGGCAGTCTCTCGGCTCTCCTGCGCTTTCGGCGGTCTCAGGCGCTCGCGGAGCGGCGCCGTTCTGTGGGCTTCTGCTAATGGGAAGCCTCCTCGGACAGAGACCCCTCGGGGGATGGGACCACAGGAAGGGAGAGAGAAAGAGGTCCGGCTCGGCGGCCACCACCGGCGACATCCAACGACGGCACGGAGGAGATTCATCGCGGCGCCGAATAGACGCGATCCCATTCAGCATTGGACGCTTCCGCGGCCCGAAATCTACGCTGCTTGTAGACTTGGCGCAGAGTCGCGGCAGAAAGGCGATCTCAGCACGATCCTAGACCCCAATCCGCTCGACGCGCCTTGACTACAGGAGGACGCAACGATGCCTGAAGCGATCCCCGCTCGGCGCTTTGAAGAGCCGATCACCGTCAAAACCGCCGCTAGATTCCTCGGCGTCAGTCCCTCGCTCGTGTATGCTTACGTCGAGCGAAAGCAGATTCCCCATTTCCGAATGATGGGTCGTTCGATCCGGTTCCGACTGTCGGAACTAGCCGAATGGCGCAAGCAGTTTCACGTGAATGGAGGAATCGAATGAACAGACAAGGCAGACCGACTAAGACCAACGGGAGCCTCTACCGGCGAGGAGACTCGGCGATCTGGTGGATGCGCTACCGAGACCATGAAGGGAGGATCCGACAGAAATCGACGGGAGCGAGGAACCAAGCGGACGCGGAGAAAGTGCTCCGGAAGGCGGTGTATGAGAGAGATCAAGGACTGTTACCCGCCATTGAACTGGGCAGCCGATGCTCGTTCGCCGAGTGGGCGGAATGGTACCTGGAGAATCGATCGCAGCCGCCGTTCCGGGCGGAGAAGACGCACCGGGAGAATCTCAACGCTCTGAAGTTCCTCTTGCCTCGATTCGGACAACTTGAACTATCGAAAATCACGTCAGAGTCTATCGAAAGCTATTTGCGGGATAGGCTCAACTCCGGCCGAAGGGTTTATACCAAATTCGGTCTCGAACACCGAGGAAAGCTCAAACCAGCGACCGTGCACAAAGAATTCCGCATTCTCAAACGCATGCTCAATATCGCCAAGAAGAAACGGCGCTTGGCGGCCAATCCCTGCGACGGTGTGGAGTTTCCGGTTCGCATGGCAGGGACCACTCGCAAACCGCACTACGTCACCTCCGCCGAGCAGGAACGGATCGAGATGTGCGCAACCTCTTACCTGCGAAACATCGTCGTGATCATGACGGAGATGGGACTGAGACCCAACAAGGAGCTGTTTCCGATCCGCAAGGACCAGATCGACCTCACAAACGGCTTAGTCCATCTACCGGAGTCGAAGACGGCCAACGGCATCGCTGACATGCCGATGAGCGCTCGGGCGCGTGAAGCGTTCGAGTCCCAACTGCGGGAGAGCGAAGGATCGGACTATCTGTTTCCCAGTCTGACGCCAAACTCTCGCGTTCCCCATCTGACAACCGTGAAGCGAGCCTGGGCCGGGACGCTCCGGCGGGCGGGAGTCCCGCACTTCACTCTGTATGAATTGCGGCACACGTTTGCTACTCGCCTAAGCGCTGGCGGAGTCGCCGACCACTTCGTAACCCAGATGCTGCGGCAAGGAGACGCAGCCGTTTTCAAACGCTACAGCCAAGCCAAGCTAAACATGATGCGCGAAGCGCTCGACAAGCTCGACCGTCGGGCCGACGAGCGGGCCTCAAATATTGGTACGGCGATGACTAGCTGACCGGAGTTTTACTACGGTTTTGGTACGGTTTGGGCCGCGAGGCTCCAAGCCGCAGTGACTGAGAATCAGAGTGCTATTGAAACCAAAGCATTTAGTGGTGAGGCGGGTGGGACTCGAACCCACGACCAGCGGCTTAAAAGGCCGATGCTCTACCGACTGAGCTACCGCCCCACAGGGAGTGGCGACGAACGCCGCCAACCTTCGAGTATAACCGCCTAGACCTGACGGCCGCGAGGCTGATTGTGAGTTGATTACGGCGGCTCTTATACTGGTCTGTTCGCCGTCCCCCTGGGCGGCGCAAGAGAGGTTCTAATGGCCGGGCAAGAAAACATTCAACTTATGCAGATGATGGGCGGTGCGGTACTTTCTCGCACCATCGGCGCCATCGCTGAGTTTGGCGTCGCGGACCTGATTGAGCCCGGCTCGTCACGGCCGGTCGCCGAACTGGCCGACGCAACGGGCTGCCACGAGCACACTCTGTACCGCTGCTTGCGCTACTTGGCGAGCCACGACATTTTTGAAGAGACAGAGCCGGGCTCCTTCGCCCTAACTCCTCTTGCCGCGGCCCTGCGCGCGGATGCGGAGGGATCTTTCCGGGCTGGCGCGCGCATGCTGGGCCGGATGTTTCCGGCGGTTGCAGAACTGGAGAATACGCTTCGCGACGGCGAAAACGGCATCGTCAAATCCTTCGGCCAGCCGTTATTTGAGTACTTGCCGAATCACCCGGAACTGGCGGTAATCTTCGATGGCGGCATGACGGCGATTCATGGTCCAGAGACTCCGGCGATGCTGGAGGCCTTCGATTTTTCAGGCATCGGCACGCTGGCCGACGTGGGCGGCGGCAACGGCTCGCTGTTGACGTCCGTCTTGCGGAAGTACCCGGCAATGAAAGGCATTCTCTTCGACTTGGGTCATGTCATTGAGCGGGCTGCGGCCAACCTGCAGACGGCTGGCCTGGGCGATCGCTGCGAAGTGCGCGAGGGAAGCTTCTTTGAGGCTTTCCCCGAAGGCGCTGACGCCTACTTGATGCGCCACATCATCCACGACTGGGACGATCAGCAATCGATTCAGATTCTGAAGAACTGCCGGGCGGTGATTCCGGCTCATGGCCGGCTGTTCCTCGTCGAGGCGGTGGTGCCGATCGGCAACGAACCGTCGCCGGCGAAAGAGTTCGACATGGCCATGCTGATTTATCCCGGCGGGATGGAGCGCACGGAGGCCGAGTACAGCGCGTTGTTCTCGGCGGCTGGATTCGAGTTGGCCGGGGTGACGGCGACGCCCTCGGCGGTTAGCGTCGTTGAGGGGCGTCCGGTTTAGCCCCGGCCAGATTCGCTTAGCTGCCGGGAAGTGTCGTAACCTAGCGCCGAATAGCCGCTTGGCTACGGAGGGAATTTATGTCTCGCATGGATCGCCGCTCGCTGCTGTCTTCGATGATCGGCGCCGGCTCACTTTTTGGCCTCGACGCCATGTTTACGGCCGAGCGGACGGACGCCGCTCAGATCGGCCCCAAGGACAAAATCAAGGTCACTAAGATTGAGAGCTTCGTGCTCAAGAACTCTTGGGTCTTCGTCAAAATTTCGACTGACGCCGGCATCACCGGTTGGGGAGAGATGCTAAAAGACGACGCCAAGGCCTGTGCGGCCGGAGCGTTGGAAGTGGGCGACTACCTCATTGGACAAGATCCGCTGAGAGTCGTTTTCCACTGGCAAGCTATTCACCGCGGCGCCTTCTATAGAGGCGGTCCGATCAAAACGGCGATCTCCAGCGGCATCGACCAGGCACTGTGGGACATCAAGGGCAAGGCCTTTGGCGTACCCGTCTATGAGTTGCTCGGCGGCCCGGTGCGTGATCGCGCCCGCGTCTACGGCACGGTCAGCGAAGAGACCGGCGTCAACGCCATGAAGGTCGGTCCGCGCACGGCAGCCAATCGCGAGCCTACGAAATACATCGAGAACAAGCGGGACGTGGATGCGGTCGCCGAGCACTTCAAGGCTTACCGAGACAAGTACGGCGACGGTGTCGACATCGCCATCGATTTTCACGGAGCGGTGCAGCCGGCGACGGCGGGCCTGCTGATCAAGGCCCTAGAGCCCTATGATCCGTGGTTCTTCGAAGAGGTCGTGCAGGCTCTCAATGTCGACGTGATGGCGGACCTGGCGAAGAAGACTTACATTCCGCTGGCGACAGGGGAACGCATCTTCACTAAGTGGGGTTTCCGCGAGATTCTGGAGAAGGGCGCAGCGCAGATCCTGCAGCCGGACGTGAACTACGCCGGCGGCATCACGGAATTGCGGCTGATCGCCGGCATGGCGGAGGCCTATTACTACCCGATCGCGCCGCACAATCCCAATGGCCCCTGCTCGTTGGCTGCCAGCCTGCAGATCGCCGGCTGTGTGCCCAATTTCTTGATTCAGGAGCGCGGCGACAGGGAGCACGAGTTGTTGGCGAAGCCGCTGCCGCCGGTCAAGGGCGGATATCGGCCGCTGCCGACGGATCCAGGCCTAGGCATTACGATCGACGAAGACAAGCTGATGGCGGAGGTCGGCGAACCGCGGCCCTACTTGCCCGCATTCGACGAGGACGACGGTTCGGTCATCGACTGGTAGATTGGTATCGAGAGCAATGGAACTTGGGAGGCCGGTCAGTTGTTGACCGGCCTCTTGCTATTCCGGGAGAATCCGGGGATGCCTGTTGGCCGCCTGGAACCTCTTATTTCCGCTGAGCAGATCCATTCGCGGGTGGCCGAGATGGGGCGGGAGATTGGGCAGGACTTTGCCGAGGACGACCGGCGGCTGTGGTTGATCGCGGCGCTCAAGGGCGCTTGCCTGTTCCAGGCTGATCTGGCGCGAGCGATTGGTCGCGATGCGGCGTTGGGCTTTCTGCGGGCGTCGAGCTACGGCGCCGGGGCCGCCTCATCGGGGGTTGTCGAGATCACGGTTGACCTCCTAGAAGACATCGGGGATGCCGACGTGATTCTGGTTGAAGACATCGTCGATACGGGGCGCACGGCGCGGGTTCTGCTCGACCATCTTGCCGCGCGTAATCCGCGCACGCTGCGGCTGGCTTCGTTGCTCGATAAACCATCGCGCCGGGAGACGCCGGTCTCCATCGACTATCGCGGCTTCGAGATCCCCGATAAGTTCGTCGTCGGTTATGGGCTGGACCACGCCGAGAGTTACCGCAATCTGCCGGGAATTTCCGTGCTGCGATTTTGAGTTCCGGGATGGAACAAAGGGCGCCGCGAGATCGTAACAATTGGCGAGGAATCCCAAGGTGCTCACCTTTTTGATCTGGCTGCTGCTGTTCATCGTCTGCTGGCCGTTGGCTTTGCTGGCGCTGGTGGTTTATCCGGTAGTCTGGGTGCTGATGCTGCCGTTCCGGCTGCTGGGCATTGCCGTAAGCGGCGTGTTCGGGCTGTTGACGGCGATCATCACACTGCCGGCGCGGCTGCTACGAACTGTGTGAGGCGGCCTCGGTGCAAATCTCTTGCGCCCCGCAACATTCGACGTGCTCGAATTGCACGGTCGCGTGGCTGATGGAGAATCTCTCGAGCAGCACGGTCTGAATGCGCTCAAGGATGATGCTGCTCTCGGAGGGCGGCATATCTTCTATTAACGCGTGACAGCTCAGTGCATGATCTTCTGACGAAAGACTCCAGATGTGCAGGTCGTGGATGTCGATGACGCCTTCGATGTCGCGCAGAGCCTTGGTGACCGCAGCCAACTTCATGCCGCGCGGCGCGCCTTCGAGCAGGATGTCGAGCGATTCGCGGATTACGTCCCAGGCGCTCCAGATGATCAAGGCGCCGATCAGCACCGAGAGCAGCGGGTCAATCCAAAGCGCGTGAGTCTTGCGGATGAACAGGGCGCCGACGATGATGCCGACCGAGGAGAGCGCATCACCCAGCATGTGCATGTAGGCGCCGCGTACATTGAGGTCGTGGTGGCTATGGCTGTGCAGCGCCTTCATCACGACCAGGTTGACGACAAGGCCCGCGCCGGCGATAACCAGCATGATCGTGTCCTGGACCTCGCGCGGGTTGAGGAAACGGTCGTAGCTCTCCCAAAAAATGAGTAGCGACAGGGCGACCAGAACTAAGGCGTTGACGAAGGCGGCAAGGACGCCAGCGCGTTTGTAGCCGAAAGTCTTGCTGGCGCTCGGAGGCAGGCCGCCAATACGGTGAGCAAATAAGGCCAGGCCGAGGGCCAAGGCATCGGTGAAGTTGTGACCGGCGTCAGAGAGGAGTGCGAGGCTGTTGGCGCGGATGCCGGCGCCGAACTCGACGACGATAAATGCCGCCGTGACCCACAGGGAAAGGCGCAGTCGACGGTCGAGACCGGCGTCGTGGCCACTGTGGTTTGCGTGTACGTGCACTCGCCCTCACTCTAGAGCAGCGGCGAAAACAAGGTCAACTATTGCAGTCCCAAGAACTTAGCCGGATTGGTCTGAGTCATGGTGCGGATCTCTTCCGCGGAGAAGCCGCCGTCCTTGAGCGCTTGGATGAAGATGAGCAGGCCGTCGGGGTGCACGGGGTTGCCTTGTTGTCCGAGATCGCTGGAGATGACGACGTTCTCGGGGCCGACGGCGCGGATTGCTTTGAGGTGTTCGGCCATCGGAGCGTTCGCCTTGGGTCCAAAGGGCGGCAGGGTTGCGTTGAAGGGGTATTCCAGCAGGGCGCCCATAGCGGCGGCCTTCTTTTGCGTGGCGACATCCATGCCGATGGCTGAGATGAACGGGTGCGTCACGATGATGCGTTCGATGCCGCGCGCCTTGGCGGCCTCGATGATCATCAGCGACTCAGCCGGGCTGGAGTGACCGGTGGCCAGTGAGAGGCCATGCTTGGCGATGACGTCGAGCACTTCGAGGACCTCGGGCAGCAGCTTGCCGTCGCGCGAGACGGGGACAGCGAGCGGATTCTGCCCATTCAGCACTTGCCACTGCACGGAGTCGAAAGTGGGCATCCAGACGACGCGTCCCAGGCCGCCGGTCATGCGCGCCATGCGGTCGACGGCGGTGGGGTTGAGGCCGCCGACGCTGCGGTTGAGGGCGATACCGCCGTAGAGCTCGATCCCGGGAACGACTTGGCTGACGATGTACGCCAGCGAAGCCGTTTCGCTGTAGTGGTTCTTGAGCAGCATGGCCCGCATGTGGTGTCGGGCGCCGAGCTGTGCGGTCTCAATCGCGGTGACCGAGCGCGGCACGCTGTCCGGAGCCGAGTGCACGTGTAGGTCGATGACGCCTTCGAGCTGGGCGAACAACGCGGTCGGCAGCAACAGGCAAAGCAGGGCAAAGCTACGTAACAACATGGGTTGGAGTCCCTCTCAAAAACGCTTCTACGTTGGCGATGCTTTGGTCGAGTAGGGCCTGGACCGCCGAGTCGGTCCCCCAAGCGACGTGCGGCGACACGACAGCCTTGGGATGGCTCAGCAGTGGGTTGGCCGGGTCGGGCGGCTCTTGCTCAAAGACGTCCGTTCCGGCGCCGGCGATCAGGCCGGCGTCCAGTGCTTGTACCAGGTCGGTCTCGTTCACCAAAGCTCCGCGGGCAATGTTAACGAAGAACGCGGTTGGACGCATCTTTTCAAACGCTTGGCGGTCGAAGAGGCCGGTCGTCTTAGCGGTTGGCGGGGCGGCCATGACGAGGAAATCGCTACGTTCGAGCAGTTCGTCGAGCGCAACCGTTTCGACCGTGCGAGGCTTCCCAGGGTCGCGGACGGCGGCGATGACCTGCATGCCGAAGGCGCTGCCGATCTCGGCGATGCGTTGGCCGATTTGGCCAAATCCGAATAGGCCGAGGGTGCGGCCGCGCAGGCCGGTGGTGAAGTAGGCGAGGGCCTCGTTCCAGCCGCCCTGGAGCAGCATGGGCCGGCCTTCGGGCAGCCGTTTGGCTAGGGCCAGGATCAGCGCCCAGGCGTGCTCGGCGACGGCGTCAGTCGAAAAACCGGGGATGTTCGAGACCACGATACCTTTGCGGCGGCATTCGGCCAGATTTAGGGCGTCGAGGCCGGAAGCTTGCCAGGAGATGAAGCGGCACCGGTCGAGCACGGTGGTGACGTCAAAATGGAGCCGAGGAGTAATCAGCAGAATCTCGGCGCCCCTGGCTTGTTCTAAAATGCCGTCGTCGCCTAATTTTGCGTCAAAGTAAGAGAGGTCCCCGCAGCGGCGGAGCCGGTCCTTTTGGGCTTCGGACATGGGACGGGACGAAATGGCATGGATGCGCATGAAGTTGAAGGCAAAGATTTTTCGTCGCGGAGAATGAACTTTTGACCACGAATCCTCGTTTCCCTATTAGAAGCGAAGTGAAACAATGGCCGCAGAAGCGATAGCACAACCATGGGAAAGCGTCTGGGAGGGGCCGAGAAGCTACTCCGAGGTCGACAATAGGGTTGCGCAGCAACGCATGGATACGGACCGAGCGCTGGTTGAGCAGTGCCTGAACGGGAGCGACGGCGCCTGGGAAGAGCTTGTCCGTAGCCATAGTCGCTTGGTCTACGGCGCCTGCTACCGCTTCACCGGACGGGTCGACGACGCCAACGACATGACCCAGGAAGTCTTCCTAAGGGTCTTTCGCAGTCTGCACACTTATCAGCCGAGCGCGGGAGCATTTCGCACTTGGCTGGTGCGGCTGACTCGCAACCTGCTCATCGACCACTATCGGAAGACGAAGAAGGATCAGGCGCTATCGCCCCTGGATGATTCGTCCTATAAGCTCGAACAGACTCACGGGGTCGAGGCGCGGGCCGATGGGCTGGCCGCGAGCCGCGAAGCTAGCGATCTGATTCAAAAAGGCTTGCAGCTTTTGTCCCCGGAGCTTCGCGAGGCGGTGATCCTACGCGACATTCAAGGCTTGGAGTATCGCGAGATTGCCGAGGCGCTGGGTGTGCCGGACGGTACGGTCAAGTCGCGGATCAACCGCGGACGCACTGAGTTGGCGCAGCGTCTGCGTGGGCTGGGGGTCCAATCGTGAGGTGCCGCGAGTTCGAGTTGCTGCTTTGCGACTACCTCGACGAACAGGTCGATCCGGCCAGACGCCGAGAGATGGATGCTCATCGCGTCGATTGCGTGTCGTGCGAAGAGGCCTTGGCGGATGCAGAGTTTGGATTGTCGTTGTTGCGGCAGGCAAGCCCGGTAGAGCCGCCGACGGAACTGATTGGTGAGATTATCCACAGCACGGTCGGCGTCGGTACGGGCCGTTTGGCCCCGGCGGGCGGCGGCGAGAATCTGCCTGCCTGGCTGCAGCCGTTTGTGCAGCCTTTCCTGCAACCGCGCTTCGTGATGGGCATGGCCATGACGGCGATGTCCTTTTCGCTGCTGACGTTCTACGGAGATAGGGCGGTCGAGATGTATCAGGCCGACCGCGGCGAGGGGATCGCGGCGATTCGCACGCTGGCTGGACCGGCGACTGATTTCTGGGACCAGAGCGTTGCGGTTTACGCTTCGGCGGTGGACTTTTATCAGTTGCAGATGAATGCCTATCGAGGCGCGAGCGAAGTCGCTGGCGAGCAAGCCCGATGATCCAATGCCCCACTTGCGCCGACTCAACGGTCACGGCGTTTTGCCGTGAGTGCGGCAAGGGCGTCTGCGAGGATTGCGTCGAGCGCCGCGAGGGCGTGCCGTATTGCCGCGACTGCGCGCCGGCTTTGCTTGAGGAGAGTTCGCCGCCGCCGGAACAAGAATACTTACCGCCGTCGCCAAGCCGCCCACGCGCGGCTGCGGCGTCTCCCGCCGCAGTGAGCGTGACGGAGGGGCCGCACCCGGTCTTGGCGGGGCTGCTGGGCTTTGTGCCGGGTCTGGGGGCGGTCTACAACGGCCAATACGTCAAAGGAATCGTCCATGCGGCGATTTTTGGGATGCTGATCGCGATCTCGACGACGTCGGACCACGAGGCGGTACCGGCGTTGATGGTGCCGATGGTCGTGTTTTTCGTCCTGTATATGCCCATTGAGGCAGTGCGCACCGCTCAGGCGATACGGCGCGGCGAACAGGTCAAGGAAATGTCGGGCATCGTCGGCGCGCTGTTTGACGCCGGCAATGACTCGCCCCTCCCTGGAATTCTATTCATCGCTCTGGGCGTGCTGTTCCTGCTCTTTACGCTGGGCGTCCTCCGCGTGGAGTTGGCGTTCAAAGCCTGGCCGTTGATTCTTGTCGGCCTTGGCGTGTGGCGGTTGTATGCTTCCACTCGCAAGCGGGAAGAGTTGTCGCATCATGCGCCGCGGACGACTTCTTACGACGTGCCGGAGTAGACGATGCGACGCGCTCTAGGTGAATGGACCTTCGCCGCCCTCATTACGCTGCTCGGCTTGATTTTTGTTGGTGACTATCAGCTCGGCTGGCCGGCCTCGCGTACCTGGCCGGCCTTCTTGATTGTTTGGGGCAGCCTCAAGGCGGCGGCGGGAATGGTCGGCGAGCGGTCTGAGGCGGACTACTCCGAGGTTCCTCTTCCTCGCCGGCCATCCGTATTTGGCCCGGTGTTGCTGATCCTGCTGGGCATCGCGCTGCTGGCGAACAACTACTACGACCGGTTCTCGTTCTCCACGCTGATTGCCCAAGGTTGGCCTTGGCTTCTTGTCGTTTGGGGCGGTTCCTGGATGGCGGAGGACGCGATTGCGCGTTCCGTCCATAGCCGTCGGCCGAGGCCTCTGGGCGGTGGAGCGTTGGTCCTGGCGCTGCTGGTTTGCCTGATTGGGATTGGCGTTCATGGCGCTTTCGGCGCCTACGGGATATTTAATTTCTAGCCGGCACGGTGTACTAGAACAGACCCTTGATTGGCTGGCGCAGTCCTAAATTGCTGTAAACAGTACGATTGGCTAGGCGATGCCTGCAACGCGGCCCCATCAAAATGTCGTAACCTGAATCTCGCCCCTTGCGCCTTTTCTGTAGGACAGGCGGGCTTGTCGTTAGTGACGGGCCCCGATCTGCTGCTCGCTGAGGTCCAGGGGCCAGATCAATGTCTCAGACGAGACGCTGATCGTAACTCCTTGGATGCTGGTCGAATTAGAGACCATAGAACGAGCGCAGGCGGGCGACCCCGACGCTTTCAATGAGATCGTCCGGGCATACCGTAAGCGGATACTCGGCACGATCTACCGTCTGATCGGGAGAAGCGAAGACGTTGAAGACGTCAGCCAGGAGGTATTCGTTCGGCTCTATTACTCGCTGGATCAGTTGAGGTCCGTGGAAGTTTTCGAGCCTTGGCTCTATCGACTCACGACAAACGCAGCCTACGACTACCTGCGCAAGAGAAAGCGGGGTGCCAACATCCGCATGGCGGACCTCAGTGAAGAACAGGTCATCGCTGCGGATGCAGCCGAGAGCGGCAGGCGCGATGATGAGATTAGAGAACAGACGGAGATTCGAGAGTTCCTCGACGTATTGCTGGACGAAGTATCGGAAGAAGATCGTATCTTATTGACGCTCAAGGAAGTGCAGGGGTTGTCGCTCAAAGAGCTCTCACGCATCTACGAAGTCAATGAGAACGCGCTGAAGGTTAGGTTGTTTAGAGCACGTAAGCGGGCGCTTAAAGCCTACGAGGCGTTGAAAAAGCGATAGGTGAATGGGTAGTATTTGGCGGTGGCTGTGAAAAACCTGAACACGGAACAAGAGCTGGACAAGTTGTTTGCCGCCTCGCGGGATGCATTTCCGGAATTGGACGCCTCGCCCAACTTCCTGCCCGAGGTTTGGGCCAAGATCGAGGATCGGCGTGCCCCGGGCTGGTTGACGCTGATCAGCAACTGGTCTCCTCGTTTGGCGCTCGCTGCCAGCTTGGCGGCGGCCGCGCTCACGACGACGGCAGCGATTAACCACCAGAAAGCGCGCAACATGCAGCTTTTGGAATCGACCTACGTCGACGCGTTGACGGTTGCTTCGCTGGATGAGCAAGACGGATCGCAGTGGATTTTGGCTGGTTTGCCGCGATGATGAATCAGTCCAGAACGAGAGCCGGGCTGTATCTGGCTGCCGTGTTTATCGCAGGCAGCGCATTTGGCTTCTCGATGAGTCAGTTTTACTCGCAGCCTGTCGCCGAGGCGGGCGTGGACGCGGCCGCCGCCTATCGCCGCGACCTGTTGCATTCGCTGGACGAGAGGCTCGATCTGAGCGACGAGCAGTTGGGCGAGGTGATCGCGATATTCGACGAGATCAACGACAGGTTCCGCGAGGTTCGCGACGCGATGGAGCCGGAGTTCGAGGCGATTCGCAGTGAGCGCGCCGAACGCGTGATGGGCTTGCTCAGTCCTAAGCAGAAGGCTGAGTACCAGTTGATGCTGGATGAGCGGCAGCGGGCCCGAGAAGAGAAGGCCGGCGCCCATAGCGAGCAACAGAGACAGAAGTAGTCCGCCGCGAGTCCTTGGTTCATCGATTCGCCCGTAAAGCATGCACAATCGCAGCCGCACAATCTGGATTGCGGCGATCGTTTCGTTAGCGTTCGCAGCGGTATTGTTCCATCCAGCCGTACAAACTCGTTTGGGCTGGTTTGCTTCCGGAATTGGGGCCGACTCGGTTCGCGATCAAGTTTACGCGCTTACCGGACCACAACCGGAAGCGTGGGTCCGCGAGATTGTTTTTCCCGAGAAAGAGCTGACTGGCCGCAGCCGGGAGGTCTACTTCGACGCTCCCACAGCGACGAGCGCGGAGTTTAGCGTCTACATGTTCTTCTTGCCTGCCGGCGAGACGCCGCTACAGCCGCACAAGCACGCTGAGGATGAACTGATTGTGCCGATCGAGAACCAACTGGATGTGCTGACGACGGACTCGCGCGGCCCGCTTACGGACCACGTGGCGCCCGGCAAAGTCGTCTTCAATGCGGCCGAGCAAACGCATGCGATCAGCCGATTGTCGGACGAACGCGCGAGCTATCTGGTGCTGAAATGGAAGGCCCGCGACCCGCAGCCGTTCGAGGCTGCGCTAGGTTCGGCGGTCTTCGATTTCCACAAACTGCATCGCCATCAGTTGAAGGGCGAACAGAAGCCCTTCAGGGCCGACACCATCTTTGAGGGCGCCACGCGCAACCTGAAGAAGCTGCATAGTCATGCCAGCACGCTGGCGCCCGGGGCCGGCTATCCGGAACAAGAGGACCCGATTGACATCGCCATGGTGCTGATGCGCGGCGAGGTTGAGACGCTCGGCCAAGAAGTAACCGCCCCGGCGGTATTTTTCTACCCGGCCGGCCGGCCGCACGGATTGCACAACGTGGGCGATGAACCCGCTCAATATGTGGTTTTCGAGTTCCACGGACGCTGATTGCGCCGCCGTGCTCGACATGCTACATTCGAATTTGTGCGCTCTTGGCGGGCGTATCAGCCGTAAGTCTTCGTTCGTCCGGGTCGATCCTCACGACTCGATTCAAAGAATACGGGCACGTAGTTCAGTTGGTTAGAACGCCGGCCTGTCACGCCGGAGGTCGCGAGTTCAAGTCTCGTCGTGCCCGCCACTTCGGTCCTTCGCTCCATAGCAGCTTAGAGGCCCTGATTTCAATGGCTTATGGCCCGTTCCGTTCAATCCTGGGGGAACCGCTTTCGGTCGCTCTTACGCTGCTGCGCTGGCCAATGTCACCATGCGTGTCACCATTCGATTACTAGTTTACCGGCACCTTGCCGGTTTCCTCCTTCCCTTCGGGTGAGTTCTGGCGAATCCGATAGGCGTCGACCTTCTCCGCCGCGTCCTTGAGATCGGAGTCCGCTACGATGTTGTAGCGGTCGAACACATGGCGAGTCTTGTGCCCGCTGATGGCCATAGCGACCTTCTGAGGGACTCCGGCCCGGTCCAGGTTCCGCACTGCCGACCGCCGCAGATCGTGCCTCCAGAGGTCCGGGATGCCCGCCGCAATGCACGCTTTCTTCCAGGTCTTGCGGGGATCGAATACCGGGCGGCCCGCGCACTGAATGACGTGCGGGCATTGTGGCCAGTTCCGCTGGTGGTCCTCCCAAGCCGCAGTGAGCCACTGCTCCATGTCCTCGATGAACGGGACGGTGCGGGCCTCGCCGTTTTTCGTCTTCGGGAAGTAGATTCGCTTCGCTGCAAAGTCGATCTGCGTCCAACTCAAGGGTGCCCGCTTTCTATCCTGCCGGTTGTCGCCTAGTAGTTCGGCCCGTCTTGCGCCGGTGTTGTAGGCCAAGACCAAGAACACCTGGAGGTGAAAGGGCAGGTGGGCGCGCAGTTTCACGTACTGGCCATGCTCGAAGAAGCCGCGTCGGACGTTGTCTACACTGAGCCGTTCGATGTGAGGGACGCGGGTTACTACTGGCGGGTCCAACCGGTAGGCCAGATTAAAGCCCCGACGTACTAGATTCAGTTCGTGGTTGATGGTCTCGTTGGCTGCCCCTCCGCTTTGGCGCAGGCCGATGTAGCGGTTGATCTCGCTTGTCGCAAAGGCCGCAGCCTTGCAGTCGCCGACGCTGGGCCGCAAGTGCAATCGAATTCGCCTGTCGGCGTCCGAAATCGAGCGGTGCCCGTTGCGGCGGTAGTCCTCCAAGACAAGGTCGAGTAGGTCGCTGATCGTAACTTTCTCGGTTCGCCGCGAGGGTAGCGTGCGGTTCGCCACGGCGCCGAGTCGGGACTGTAGGAACCGTGCGGCCTCGGTTTTCTCGGTCTTCTTGGTGCTCTCGTAGCGTGGCTGTCCGTCGACAAAGTATTTAGCCCACCAATAAGGCGAGTTCGGGCGCCTGTAGAGCGATCCTGTTCCGTGGCGGGACTTCTTGGCCATGCCGTCCATTCTAGTCGCGCAGCCGCTCCGTGGCGAAACGATCGAGGTCCAATCGTCGGAACCGGTAACATGATTCGGTAACCGCCACCCTTGGAAGCGGTAGCTTGTCGAAGGTGCGCAGGGAAATAGCCAGGTACGCCGCGGCCTCTTTCCGGCTGAGAAGCCCCGAGTTCTGGCCAGCGGAGCCGAGGCTCTCTCGAACCTTGTTCGCCACGGTCGCAGCGAGTTCGTCGGTGTCGATGCTCAGGATCATGCGGCAACCTCTAAGTCGTTCGGTTCCGGTTCACTCGGTGGCGGCCCCGATACTTCGATCCTGCGCGGCGCCTCATCTTTGCCACGCGTGTCGAGTCCAAGGTACCGAGCCAATTTCTCAATGGCTGGCAGTTTGTCTCGCCTCTTTGCCTCCATACCTTGTTCCACGTCGTGTTCGTATCCTGACCGCCCTGCAGCGCTCAGCATCTGTCACTAGCCTGCGAATAAGAGGGGGCCTAGCAGCAGGGTAGATCGGAATGTTCGGAGTGTCTAATGCTGTGTTTGCCCGTTCCATTCCGCCGGGCTATCAATCGAACTCCGGGAGCCGGAAGTACGACATGGCTCAAAGAACTTGAAGCCTCTCGGGCGGCCAGTCACTGCCTAAGAACTCTCTCCTCCCAAAGTTTGGGACGTACGAGAAAAGCAGTTTCGACAGTCCCGATGGGCTGCGCGACGACGTGGACGGCATAGCACTCGCCGACGTCGAACTCAACCTGACGTTGACCGTAGCCCACTCCGCAGCGCGATCAATCTCGGCAGATCGCGGCGCACCCACTCACGGGATTCACCACGTCTGTTCGAGGTACCAGATCGTCGCCCTCAATCCGTCAGCTTGATCAAGCTGCTCGACGACGTTGGCAAGGCAGTCTGACCCAACCCGCATTCTCCACCATCCACCGCAAACCGCCGAACCGAATCCTCGCAGCGGCGTACGCTCCTCTCCTTGTCTCTGTGGTCGCCTGCTCATCCGCGTTCCCGAAAGACTCCATCGTTCCGGTCGGTTGATCGCCAATCCGGTCTAAGAGGTCCGAGCTGTTTGCACGACGAGAGGCTCGAGAGTTCTTCGGAGTCTCGATAATCCGTCGGCGTCGGGCCTAGAGCGGTAAACGGCGACGCGACCTTCTACGACGGTTCTCTTCCCCTGCCCCGGATCTGCCGGGCTGTGCTTCGCTTGACGGCCCTTCGGGCCTAGTCGCGCCCTGGCGGCTCTGCGGGCCTCTGCTTCCGCCTCCGGCGGCCTGTGCAGGTTTCGGCTCCCCCGCCATCCGCTGCGCGGCGCGGCTTTTCCTTGGCGGCCCCCCCAAAAAGCGGCCCTTGACCTTGGGAGCTCCTTCGCTCGCTTCAAGTCGCCCCGCGGATGCCGGGAACAGAAAAAGGAGAACCCAACATGTATCAGAATCGCGCCACCCTCATCGGCTTTCTAGGCAAGGACGCCGAGGTCAAGACCTCACAGTCCAACACGTCGTTCACGATCCTCTCGCTCGCCACGAAACGCAGTTGGCGAGACCGGGAGACCGGAGAGAGGCAGAGCCAGACCACCTGGCACCGCTGCATCGTCTTCGGCAAGCTGGCGGAATTCGCAGCCACGCTCTCCAAGGGCGCCCACGTGCAGGTCGAAGGCGACCTTCGCACCCGCGAGTACACCCAACAAGTAGGCGGCAAGAAGCCGGTCGATGTGACGAAGTCCATCACCGAGGTTCGCGTATCTTCGCTCACCAAGCTGGATCGACCCGGGACTACCGCTCAAACTGTTCCGGCCTCCGAGGAGGTCCTTGTCTAAGGAGCCTTCGTTCCTCAAGGAAGCTCACAGGGCGGCGGTGCTCTCTGAGCGCCTGGCCTCGGAAGACGACGGAAGAGAACACCGCTCAACGCCTCGGGCACTGATCCGCTGCGGTTGTCAATCGCAGCGGACAAAGCATTGGACCGGTTCTCGGTTCGGGCTTAGGCTCGAACTCAAGCCGGATCGGTGGCGCAACCATCAGCGGTTCCTAGGGCCAGACCGGCGTTCCGCCAAGGAGGCAAGCGGTCATGAGATTCACCCTGGTGCGCAAGCTGCCGCTGAAGGAAACGGGCCGCGGGTTGGCGCATCCGGAGAAGCAACCGCGCACCGAGCATAGCATCTCGACCGAGCCGACCGAGCGATTGAAGGAGCACTCTCTGTGAGCCGCGGCCTTGATGGGGACGACAACGACCGGGCGGAAAAGCCGGATACGCAGCGCCGCATCACCCAATCCCAAGGCCGTGCCGGCGGCTGGGAAGATGATCGCGCGGATCGGCCGCAAGGAAACGACTCCGCCCGCCCAGAGCAACACCCGCTGGCTCACGAGTGCGGACAAGTGCGCTGCGGGCGTCATCGCTACGAATGGAGCGAGACTGAGCGCGCCGTCATCCGAGTCAGCCGCCTCCGTACGCTCGACGAACAAGACGTCGAGCGGGCTTTCTACCGCGCAAATCCCAAGCAATTCCAGGCCGATCTCAATCACCTGTCAAAGCAATGTCTCTTACTCCGCCGCTCGGTCATCGTCGGCGAAAATGGTGAGATCCGGCGGGTCGTCGTGCTCTCAAAACACGCCAAGCGCCTGGCCGTGTATCGCCGATTGGCCACTGAAGGACAGGCCGTCTATGCCGGTTTCGTCCAACCCGCCGAGGTCTTGCACGACGCCTTCATCTGCAAACTGTATGAGGCCGAAGCCACCCGGATCCGGACCGCAGGCGGGCGGGTCAACCGCGTCGTTCTCGATTCCGAATTAAACAAGAACGGCGACTACGGCGACCTCAGCTACGCCCGCCGTCAGCAGGATCGGGCCAAACTGCGGGGCTGCCGGTCGTCGACGGCGAGATCAGTTTTCCCGATCTGCGCCTTGAGTACGAGAGCGACTACGGCGAGCGAGCACACATTGATCTCGAACTCAGGACTGAAAATTATCGGCCATGCCACGTGAGCCAAAAAGTGCGTGCCGGGTTCAAGATCTATGGCGTCAACTCGACCTCGCAGGGGCCGTCGAGCCGAGGGGAAAGGTGGCGCGATCAGTGCGGAAATACTGGTCCTATGAGCGCCCCTGTGATGACTCGTCACGAGCCGATCGCCAACGTCCAGAGGCTTGGCTATGCGGAACCGGAAGCCGAGTCTCTGGCGCTGGTCCTGCTGCATGGCGGTTACTTCGTACGCCGTCAGTTCGACGCTCGGGTCGGCGTTGAACGGGGCGGAGCGCAGACTGCGGTCCGTTCGCTACCCACTTGCGCCGCTACTTGCCGCAATTTGCCGCGCTGCCGTCCTTTGAGCTCGTCTATGGTACGACCGCCTCGGACCGTTTGGGTCAGGCCGAGACCGGTTTCCAGCGGGTGTTGTCGAGAGGCCGTAAGTGGCTCACGAAGGTCGCCGATCCGGATCGTTTGCTCGCCCAATTCCGCGACCGCCAGCTGTTTGAGAAACGGGAAACCAGCAGCTTTGATCAACTCCGGCTGGATGCGCTGCACGATGATATGCGCTATTTTCCTGGGCGACATTTTGCCCAAATGTTCGCGCGCTGGCAGATCTGGGGCGAGGAGGCGATTTCGGGCGGAAATTGCCCCACAGAAGGTGCCCCAACGGTCGCTTTTCCTTCTGCATTTTGCCGAACGACTACGACCTGTTTGGACGCATCGAGACGACGTCGTGAACGCTTGGATCAGCTTCGATTTGGTGAACGCAGCAAAAAAGGCCCGTTCACCTCAGTTTCGACGGAGGCGTTCACCAAAGACAGCCTTGGGACCCGCTCTACACGGGCCGTCCGCCCCGAGACATGGCGGATCGACCCCTGTTTCGGGGTCAGGGGAGGGGCGGGAGCGACCCCGGTTTCGGTCGGCTGCGCCGCCACGAACCCTACCGTCCTCGCTCCCGCTCCGTCCTGGGTCACTCCCGCCCCTCCCCCTAGGGTTCACAAGTGTTTTCGCCATGCGGTTCGCATCGCGAATCGACCGCTAACGACAAGGAGAACTGCGATGTCCTCCTACATCCCCAAGCAGCTAAAACCGAGCGTGAGCAGATCTCGATCAAGCTCGACCACGATCTGCTGCGCAAGCTGGAACTCTCAGGTCGGTACTTAGAGTCGAGCGCGACTACATCATCGGCGCCGCTCTCGATCCGGTCTTTTGCAAGGGCGCTTGGCTTGAAACCGACGTTTCGGCAGGTGATGCGGAGTGCTCGACGGCGACGACCGATCGAACCTCTGGACAAAAGCCGCTCCGCTCGACGGAACCGGGGCTGCGACGCGTCGTCCCGAGCGACGATTCAAGAGGTCTAAGACGATGCGAATCCTGATCGAGAATCGGACCCTGCGGAGCGTTGTCATCAGTTGCTCGATTGGCATCGTCTTGTTCCGACGGTCCCGATTCCCGATGAGCACCCTCTACTCGAACTCGTCCTCCTCCACAGGCCCTACATCTTCTGGGCAATCCGCAATGTCTTTGTGCCGATGCTTCTTCTCGACTCCGCTCATTGGCGCGTCGAGGCTTTTCTCGTTGTTCTATATCTTCGTCGCCCGTTAACAGCAGCGTGTTGCCGGCAACCGGCTTCCCCTTTATCCAGATCCGTGGCTTCGTCAGTCGTTGTTCTTGGTCGTCGGCGAGCTGCACAACCCAAAGAAACCAGAGCCCGCCGACCATCGGCGATGGCTCACGATTCCCGACTGGGGACTGTACACCGGTATCGTCGTCTTCGGAGCGATCGGTTCGGGCAAGCCAGCTGTTGCATCTATCCCTTCGCCGAGCAGATCTTCGCCTACAATGCGGCGGATCCCGAGCGCTGCGCCGGCGCTCTGGTCTTGGAGGTCAAAGGCAACTTCTGTTAAAAGGTCGCGGCGCTCCTCAACAAGTTCGGCCGCGAAGCTGATAATGTCGAGGTCGGACTCGAAGGCCGCTACCGCTACAAGTTGGTACGGATTTCAGCGCCGTTCACCGCTATTCCTGGTTCTGTTGGTCTGGCGCTACGTCCCGCATCTCGTGCAGCTCGCTGCCCCCTAGCCCGGCGTACTTCTTCCCGTAAAAGCTCTCGCTCGCTGACTCCCATTCGTCGACAGACTTCACCCACCGCGCTGGCCGACGACGGCCACACGAATCATCCGAAGGTGGTGGCCATGGCTGAGCGCGAGATCGACTTCAATGGGATCATGTCGGGACGTTCGGATGCGCCGTGCGCCGCTCGGTTGCGCGCCGTTCGCGGTCGAGCGACTCCAGCTCGCTGAGCCGCAGCAGATAGCGAGGATAGTCCAGGCCTTCATTTGCACACTCTCTGGCGAGTTTGTCGTACTCGCGCAAGAAGGTTGGCAGCCGCAACGTTGTCAGCTGCGTTTCCAGCAGCAGATTCGGTCTCTCCACTAGATCGCTCCCCGTGCCAGCAGCGACAAGTAGTCGGCCGTCGCAGTCTGTTCGACCTCGGCGGCGGGCAGGTGCGGATACCTCGTCAGATCCAAACGCGGCGGTCGCTGCTCGATGCGGCACAACAGCAAGTGCTTGACGGCGTCGAACGAGATCGTTCCCAACTCAAAGGCTTGGCGTGCGGCCCAGGCGACGTCGCTGAGCAGAAAGTCTTCGAGCAAACGCAGCACCTGGACGTACTCGCGTTTGCCTGCTTGCCCAGTCGCGCTTCGAGCAGTCGTCGCGCACGAGTTCTTCGGGCAACTGCCGCCTTCCAGCGGCGCGGCCTGATCGAGCGTTAACTCCTCGCGCTCGTAGCTGCGCCGATGCCGCGCGATCTGCTCCGAACCGCAGCAGACGACCAACTCGGCGACGTAGGCCTTCATCAGCACCTCGCGATGCCCGTAGCAGGTCCGGAACCGAGTAGTCGTTGAGGCCATAGCGCACCAGCGAAATCGACGTCACCCGCGTCGTGTGCTTGTCGCAAGGCTCGTACGTCACGGCAGGCAAGGGCAGCAACGCCTGGCGGTCGCGCTCAAAGCGCTCGCCGATTGTTTCTTTGTGCCGCCGCAAGCGCCGTCCTCGCCGCTCGCCGCACTTGCGCTCCAAGTAAGCGTTGAGCTCATTCCAACCGGCGAAGCGCGGGATCGGGACCAGGAAGTTGCGCCGCGCCGAGATCCCGATCTCCCGGCAAAGCTCGCGCACCGGCTTACCCGCTTTCGTCGCCTTAGCGCCTACCCCATCTGCGCGTCGCTGTGTCCCTTCCTCGGTTCGTCCTCCTCGGTCTCCCGCACAGAGAACTACAGCCCATCCCAACCATCAACTTTCCCGCTGTATCGTTTCCGGGTTTTGGGTCACACCAAGACTGAGCGCGACGTCTTAAGCCAAGGCTGTCATTCGACAGCTACCGAAGTTTAAATTGGTTCGTTCTCCTAACCAGCTTCGGACGGGTAGTATTCGATTGTTCGACATTCTTCATCTGACGAAGAAGTGGGGTGATGGATGAGTTTCCTGGTCCAGTTCCCGGCTTGGTCATATTCGTATTCAAACCTCCAAATCTGACTGCTATTTACGACTTGGGTAACGGGGTCGCCGTATTGGTTGTAGCTCCAGGTGGTGACAGCTGTCCGTTGGCCGGCCAAGGATGACTCCCGCCTGATCACTCTGCCTACGTCGTCGTACCGAAACGATGTTCTGGACAACTCTCCTTCGTAGCTGACGCCCTCGAACCGCTGGTCATAGCGTAAGGCTTCAAGGATGCGCCCGTGCTCGTCGCACTTGTACAAGATCTCGAACAAGGGTTCGTGCTCGTCACTGTCGAAAACGGTCTTGATAGGCGAACCCTTATCGCTGAAGAGAGTTCGCACCGACTTCGCCCCCTCCGTACCAAAGCCACACTGATGCAGCCCCTCCATGTACCAAGCGTCCAGGTGTGATACGTCGTAGACCTCCAACCGCCGTTCGCCGACTCCATCGCGAATCACCTGTAGCTCTGGAGACACCCTATCGCCGCTCGAATCGTAGCGATACGCAACCTCAAAGCGAGTCCCGTCGGGGTTAAGACCAGACCAGAGAATCAACTTACCGCTACGATCGAAGAGATGTGCCTCGAATGTTTCGGAACCGTTATTCGGATTCCGCGTTGTGACGACTCTTCTAACCGGCCCAGCTAGTCCCTGCCTCAGAGCGTCGGTCATCTCGTTATTGGCCCTCGCACTCCATAGCTTGCAGTCCTAGAGTGCCGATACCACTGCCAGCCAAGCCGTCAGCCCTCAGTTGTTACAGGTTACTCACTAATCGCACGGCCAAGTGGAACCGACCCCGAGCAACTGCACGGGTAGTGGCGATATGCAAACCGGGTTGCCGCTCACAAAAGCGACCCAGAACTCCGCGACAACAACTTGAGGGCACGTGCCCTGAATGGGCAGGGTAGTCCAGCCAATACCCGAATAGCACGTGGGACTGGTGCCCGGGGTGCAGGCCAGGCCGGTATAATGACATGAGTTCCCTTGAATGACTGGAGTTTTGAAGGCTGTAGTGTGAAGGGAAAAGGGCCAGACGAACGCAAAGTTGGCGAAAAGCGAACCGGAGTGATGATCGCTCACAGCCGTATAATCACCTGCCGCGGTGACCTGGAGAGAGGTCTGTAAGCTCGTGTAGTACCATGTGCAGTCCCAGTTATAGCTGCTACTTCCTGCCCCGCTGGGGCCGTGTATTTGGAGAGAGGTGGACGCATACTCGTCTTCATAGTCGGAGTCCGTCGATGCGGTTGCGTAAAGCCTATCTCCGGAAGCCCACTGATAGGTGTACGTCGACATCGCGAATGTCGGGCTCGCGATGACCAGAATGGAAAGGGCTAAGAATGATGCAGTTGTCACGGTTAATCCCCCAAGGTAGGTTGTCTCATTTGAACTGGATTTTGGGCCGAACGGACTTGTCGATGAAGTCGGTAACTAGTTGATCGCCTTGGTCATCCAGTTCCGCGTGGAGCTTGGCGATCAGATGGGTTAGGACTCCGTGCCTGTTGGCTCCAACCGATCGCAGCGCCGCCCTCTGCCTCGGAGTCAACACCCTGCCTGGCGCTGCTTCGCCAACAAGTTGTATGGCGCGGGAGTCCAGATCAGCTAAGTACGAGTAGTATTCACCCGCAATCGCCGTTAGAATGTCGCCCTGAGCCTGGTTCAGCGCGATATGTTTCACGAAACTGGCTTGACGCTCTCGGTATTCCCTCTCTGTTTCTGGCTCACCGATGGACGGTGACGTGGGAGCAAGCGCCATGAAGAAATGGTGATAGGCAGTTTCGTTCGAGACTACTCTCGATTGACCTGTGAGACCAATCGGGCCCAGTAGGCTCATAAGGAGCGGGACGAGATAGAATTTCATCTTAAACACTCCATGGCAAGAAACAACAACGTTGAAACTTAATGATTTATATCAACCGGGTTCTCGATCGCTTCGGAGATTAAGCCCAGTTGTGTCGATATGTCAAGAAGAAATCGGACAATAGGTGTAAATTGGAGAGTCAAGTGTGTCGGCTATTCCACTAGTGGACTGTCGCGGGGTAACTATTGCGACATAGAAGACGTGTTCTATGCATGCCATTTGAAGGCGAGTCCATCCACCTGAACCAGCGGCAGCGCGACGAGTTGGAAGAGATCGCCCGCTCGCAATCGTTGCCCGCCGGGTTCGTGCCGCGCGCCAAGATCCTGCTCCTGCTCGCCGCCGACGCCTCCTACGACGCGATCAAGGCCAAGCTCGACACCACCGCCCGACCATCTCCCGCTGGGAAAAGGCGCTTTCTCGCCGACGGCCTCGCCGGGCTCGAAACGCATCGTCCGGGCCAGCCGCCCTCCAAGCTCACCGCCAAGCTGCGCCCGGCATCCTCTCGGCCAGCCGCCGCGAACCCGCCGATGGCTCCACCCACTGGTCCTGTCGCAAACTCGCCCGCCAACTCGATATCAGCAAGGACTTGGTGTATCGCGTCTGGCGCGAAGCCGGCCTCAAGCCGCATCGGCTTGAGCGCTACATGGCCTCGAACGATTCGGATTTCGGGCGCAAGGCCGCCGACATCATCGGTCTGTACCTCGATCCGCCGCACCACGCTGCCGTCTTCTGCGTCGACGAGAAGACCGCCATTCAAGCTCTTGACCGCCGCGATCGGGTGCTGCCGCTGTCGCCGGGCCGCGCCGAGCGTCACGGCTTCGAGCACAAGCGCAACGACACGCTCTCGCTGTACGCGGCGCTGAACACGCAGATCGGCCAGGTGTAGGGCAAGACGCCGGCGTGGCATACCAGCTTGGAATTCGTCGACTTTCTTGAAGACGTCGTCGCAGGCGTCGAACCCGACCGAGAAGTTCATATCATCTGCGACAACCTGTCGGCTCATAAGACCGGGCTGCTCGATGATTTCCTTGGACGTCATCCCAGGTAAAGCAGCACTTCACGCCGACGTACTCGTCATGGCTTAATCAGGTCGAGGTCTGGTTCTCAAAGGTTCAGCGGGACGTCATCGCCCGCGGCGTGTTTACTTCCACTGCCGACCTGGCCCGCAAGCTCCGCATCAACGCCTATTCCAAGACCGACAAACCCTTCCGCTGGAAGTATGCCGATCCGTCACGCCCATCCGCCATGGTCACCACGCCTCTGCGAGACTCCACTAGCAGGACCCTGCTCCAGAGCTAGAAGCTGGGCGCTGCCCGTCGCGGCGTCCTTCCGATCACTTAGAGGCGCTCGGAAGCCGCTACTGCCCCATCGTCCGACTAGTAGGATGGCCAGACCGGGCCGCCACCGACTCGCGTCAGCGTTGTGCCGCGCTGCAATTCCTCCCGTTGACACTATGACAAGTTGCTCACGAATGACATATGAAGTCCCGAACAAGCCGGTCGGGCGCCGCAGCTGTGACCAAACGTGTGACCACGGATTGCGTATCGAGCGAGATAGGCGGAAGGAGCGTCTTGTGAAATCAATAGCTTACAGATTCCGTTTGCCGCCTGCGGGTTCGAGCGTAAATCACGTCGTCAGCCTCTTGCCGGAACTCTTCACATGCCTCGGCCAACGCCACCGGTACGGCCACAATGATCCGCTTCGGTTGACGTACCCTCACAGCCTTCACGGCGGCCGGTATCGAAGCGCCGGTTGCCATGTCGCCGTCAACTAGAATCACGGTCCTCCCTTTGATCGGCAACGCGGGCCTGCCGTCGCGATAAAGCTGCTCGCGACGCCGAATCTCCCCCTGTTCGCGCGCGGTCGCGCAGTCAATTGCTTCCGGCGAAATCCCCAAGCTCTCGATGGCGAGTTCGTTCAAGACCCGCACCTCGCCGCTGGCGACGGCGCCCAATGCGAACTGTCATTGCCGGGCGCTCCGAGTTTGCGAACGAGAAAAGCATCGAGATCGGCATGCAAGGCTTGAGCCATCTAGAAGCCGACCGGGACCCTCGATCGGAAAGGAAGTTATTGGACGGATCGACGTTCCGAGGAGACGCCGCCTCGCCACGGGCGGCTGATTCAGGTCTGCTTCGCTGGAGATTCCCGCCCTTCGACCGCTTGGAGACGCGCACTCTAGCCTTCGCGGGAGGGCGCGAATGTCACCAGGCGTGTCACCATGTCCTCCCTTATGGTTCGCTGCGAGGCGCTGGGGACTGCCCGTCGTCTCTCTGATTGCAGCCCCTTGCGCTTTCGTGCGCTCGCTGCGTTCCGAACTGTCACGCCGGAGGTCGCGAGTTCAAGTCTCGTCGTGCCCGCCATTTAAGTCCTCTGCCAATTGCTTTGCGTTCTAGCCGGCATTCGTCTTGCGAAGCTTTCTGGTATGATTTCGGCGCGTAGAGGAGCGCTTAGTTGACATGCCGAACAACACCACGCGAAGGTTTTTCATCGGAGCCGCAACCGCCGCATCCGCGATGCGAGTGTGGGGCGCCAACGATCGAATCAATGTAGGGATCGTCGGTCTTGGCGGTCGCGGGACGAGCCATCTCAATATTTACTCGCGGTTGCCTGAAGCCCACGTTGTCGGCCTGTGCGACGTCAACCAAGCGGCTCGAGAGCGGTCGCAGGCCACGCTGACGAAGAATACCGGCGAGAAGGCCAAAGAGTATGAGGATATGCGCGATGCTTTCGCCGATCCCAATATCGAGGCCGTGTCCATCGCTACGCCTAACCATTGGCACGCGCTATCGGCGATCTGGGCGATGAAAGCCGGCAAAGATGTCTACGGCGAAAAGCCTGCCAGCCACAACATACATGAGGGTCAAGTCATGATCCAAACGGCGCGCGATACCGGACGCATGCTGCAGATCGGATCGCAGCACCGTAGTACGCCGTTCAAGATGAGGGCGATGGAGGCGATTCAGGGCGGACTGATCGGCAAGATCTACCAGGCCAAAGGCCTTTGCTATAAACGTCGCAAATCAATCGGCAAGAAGCCGGACACGCCGACGCCTCCGGGCTTGAACTGGGACCTGTTTCTGGGACCGGCCCCGATGCGACCCTTCAACGAGCTGCGCTTCGCCTATAACTGGCACTGGTTCTGGGATACGGGCAACGGCGATATCGGCAACCAGGGCGTCCATGAGATGGGAATTGCGCGCTGGGGCATGGGGGATCCCGCCTGGCCTCTAACGGCCTACGCGCATGGCGGGAAGTTCGCTTACGACGACGATCAGGAGACGCCCAATACGCTCACGGCCAATTTCGATTTCGGCGGGCGCGAGCTGGTGTTTGAAGTGCGGGGCTTGCTGACCGGCGGAGAGGGCTTCGTGACGACCCCTGAGGGCAGCGCGCCGCTGAATATCATGATCGGAGACCTGTTCTACGGCGACGAGGGCTGGGCAGCGATGAGCGATCGCGGTTTTCAGGCCTTCAAGGGCGAGAGCAATGAACTCGTCATGGAAGAGCGCCCCGAAGCCGGCAGCAATACGACCGCTCTGCACATGCAGAACTTCCTGGCCGCCTGCAGATCGAGGCGCTATCAAGATCTGCATGATGAAATCGCCAACGCTCACTTGAGTTCTTCGCTGTGTCACCTGGCGAACATCAGCTATCGCGTCGGACGCCAGTTAACGCTGGAGGCCGGGCCCAAGTTCGTCAACGATCCTGAAGCGGATAAACTGCTGACCAGGGATTACCGGAAACCTTACGTGGTTTAGTCGGCGCGCGAGTCGCGTGAGTGAGCGACCTACTCAGTACATCGGCCCCGCAGTCCGATTGCCCGCGCCGGAGGGTTGTCCGCGCTTTTTCGAGTTGGCGACTAAGCTATGCCTTCAGGCTGGAGCCTATAAGATGCTCTACATTCGTGGCCCATCCGACCAGCTTCTAAGCTCGCATCCAGTGTCGCTAGCGCCCGGCGGCAATGGATTTTATTCGGGTCCACAGGCCCTCCATCGTCACGACTCGCGGGGTAGTTGTTATAGGTAAACATCGGAATGCCCATGTTAAAGTGACAGCAGCGCGTGCTTTTTAGAACCGGACGGTATTGGGTCTACGTTGCAGGCGTTGTCTTCCTATTCAGCGCAGTGATCTCCGCCCATGCGCAGCAGTTTTCGCTGACGGGGCAGGCGGTTAATCGAGACTCCTCCGGCAATGCTTTCGCCGTCCCCGGCGCGACGATATCGCTTACTCAGGTATCGGGCGGCGCGCCCGGGCAGCCTGCGATTCCGGCGGTCGAATCTGATGGCGGAGGCGTCTTCCGCTTTACCGGTCTAGCACAGGGGTGTTATTTGGCGACCGCCAAGTCCCCTGGCCTTGTGGGCCAAAGTGACGCGTTTTGCTTGCCTTTGCCTGAGGGCCAATCCGTCACCATTGTGATGACTCTCGACGTGGTTCGAGAAACCGTAGAGGTTACCGCCGCGACCGTAGCCATCGATCCGACCGAGACTTCGTCGACTGGTTCGGTGGGGTTATCCACACTCTCCGACGCCCCGAAAGCCAACAAGCGTTACGAAGACGTCTTGCCGTTGATTCCGGGCGTGCTGCGCGGACCTTCGGGCGAGATGAACATGAACGGATCGCGAGCGGCTCAGGCCGGCGCCCAGTTCAATGGCGTCGACGTCACCGATCCCGTCAGCGGCGCGTCGTCGCTGAACGTACCCATCGAAGCCGTCTCGAACGTGCAGGTGCTCTCGAACCCTTACGACGCGCAGTACGGCGGATTTGCGGGAGCGATCTCGACGGTTCAAACCAAGCCGTCGAACTTCCAGGACCTAAAGTTTTCACTGCAGAACTTTGGCCCGCGTCTGCGCCGTCGCGACGGGGCGATCATGGGCGTCGAGTCCATCACGCCGCGGCTCACGGTTACTGGGCCCATCAAGCGCGGCAAGATCGCTTTTCTCACGTCCACCGAGTATCAATTCGTTCGAGCCGATCAAGAGAACGCCAATCTTCCGCTGCTCGAGCGGGACGTGGAACGTGAGGCTTTGAACATCTTCGCCGAAGTTCAAGTCCGCCACACGGATCAGAACATCACTACCGGCGGCGTGTTGATCTATCCCGAGAAGCTGAACTACTACGGACTGGACGCGTTCAATTTTCAGAGTTCGACGCCGGACTTGAGACGGCGCGGCTTTCTCTATACATTGCGCAACAGACGTGACTTCGATTCGGGCGCCGCGCTCGTCTCCCAGTTCTCGTATCAAGACCTAGCGAATGAAGTGAGGCCCCGCGGCGAAAACGACTACGTCGTGGGACTCGAGAAGGCGCGGGGGTCGTTCTACTACCGGCAGCAGCGAGATTCGACACGCGGCAAGGTAAGCGAGAGATACACGTTTTCGCCGCTGGAAAAGGCAGGCACGCACCGCTTCCAGACGGGCCTAGAGTTTGTCAGCGAAGCGTACGATGACCGCCAGACTTTTAATCCGATTTCGTGGCTCGGCGTCGGCGATCGGCTAGCCTTCACGACGTCCTTTGGCCCGATGGCCCATCTCACGAAGTCAAAGCGCGATTATGCGGCCTACTTTCAAGACAAGTGGACGGTCTCGCGGTCGTTGACGTTGGATCTGGGATTGCGCCTGGAGCGCGACTCGATCGCCGCCAGATGGAACCCGGCCTACCGCGCCGGATTCGCCTATGCAGTGGGCGGCGCTTCCCGGACGGTGCTACGCGGCGGCGCGGGCCTGTTCTACGACGGGCTGAGTCTCGCGGTCCCCACATTTGCGCTGCTGCCGATGCGCACGGAGACGATCTACGGGGTGAACGGTTCGCCGATCGAGAGCACGGCCTACAGCTACGCGATTCGCGATCGCTTGCGGAATCCCAAAAGCTTCGGCGCGAGTTTGCAGTTGGATCGAGAGGTCGTGCCTGGTCTTTTCCTAAGACTGGGCTATCAAGTCCGCCGCACCAAGCGCAATTTGCTGGTTGAACCGGAGATTGAGTCCGCGTTGGATCCGCTCAATCGAACCGGCTTCTTCACGCTCTCGAACGACGGCCGCGACAACTACCGCGAATGGCAAGTGAGCACGCGCTACCGGTTGCCGGCGAGCGGGCACCTCACATTTTCTTACGTGCGCTCGTCTTCCGTGGGAGACTTGAACGCGTTCGACTCGCTGTTTGGAGCCGTTCCCTTCCGGCTGCTGCGCGAGAACGAGCGCGCGCCGCTGCCGTTCGACGCACCCAACCGATTCTTGGTGTGGTCCGAGGTCGGCTTGCCGTTAGGATTGCGCGCGGTGCCGGTGGTCGAGTGGCGCTCGGGCTTTCCGTATTCTACCGTGGACGAGTTGCGCAACTATGTGGGGCCGCGCGACAGAACCGGCCGATTACCTCGCTACCGCAGCGTCGATCTGCAGATTTCGAAATTGTTGACGTTCCACGTCATGGGCAAGGCGCGCCGTATCCGCGTGGGCGCACGGTTGTTCAACCTGCTCAACGATTACAATCCGCAAGACGTCCAAGAGAGTCTTGTCAGTCCCAATTATGGGGTCTTCTACCGCGGCATCAAGCGCAAGTTACGATTCCTGTTCGAGTTTGGAGGGTAGTCGTGCCGCACATCGACCTTCCGGATTTGCCGGGTATTCGGGCGCTGATGACCTATCGGCCCGAGACCTCGAAGCCTCTCAATGAACTGGCCGAAGTGTTGCTGCGTGGTTCGAGTACGTTGACGCGTGGAGAACGCGAGCTGATTGCGGCGGTCGTCTCTTCCCGAAATGAGTGCGACTATTGTTGCTCGATCCATGGCGCGGCCGCGGCGCAACAATTGGAGGGCGGGGAAGGCTTGGTGGAGGATGCCAAACAAAACCTCGCTGGCGCCGCTCTCTCCGACAAGATGAAGGCCCTGTTGGCCATTGCCGGCCAAGTACAACTCGGCGGAAAGAGCGTGACTGTGACGGACATGGCCAAAGCCCGCGAGTGTGGCGCGACCGACCTCGAAATTCACGACACGGTACTCATCGCGGCCGCGTTCTGCATGTTCAATCGCTACGTTGACGGCCTTGCGACATTCACGCCCGACGAACCGCAGTTCTACCGCGAGCGCGGCGCCTTAATCGTAGAGAAGGGATACGCAGCTCTAAGCCGAACCTATCGTTCGGAGCCGGAAAAAGAATGAGCGGCGGCCATCGCTGGCCGCCGCCCGTTCGCTTCCGTTTGCAATTCGGCTAGTCGTGATAGCCGCGCCACATCCAGACCAGCGTGTCGGCGAGGGTCTGGGCATACACTCTGCGGTCGGTGTGCCCCGCGCCTAACGCATAGACGTAGCGGTAATCGTAGCCCTTTTCTTTCAGCGCCTTGGCTGTCCGCTCGTTGGCCATGACCCAGTTGTGATGACTTTCTTCTGAGGCTTGTGCGCCGTTGTCGTTTTCGGAGGCGTGAATGAAGATACGCAAGGGCTTCTTTGGGCTGTTGCCGATTAGGTTCATGCTGGAGTGATATTCCCATGCGCCGAACGGGTACTTCTTCTCTTCGGCGGCATCATCGTCCTGTTGGTCGACGAACGTGCCGGAGTAAGTGATGATGCGGCGGAACAAGTCAGGCCTGAACCAACCCATCGTCAACGCCGCTGCGCCGCCAGAGCTTCCGCCCATGACGCCTCGGCCCCAGGGGTTATCCGTAAATGCGATATGCGGATAGGCCGCGCGGATCTCTTTGTTCTTGAGTACGGCGGGCAAGACTTCGTCGTTGATGAATCGCGCTTCGCGGTCCGACATCGTGTCGTACTCAAGACCGCGTTCGCTGCCCTTGCTGTCGTCGCCGCCGTTCTGCACGGCGATGGCGATGAAGGCGGGCAGTTTGCGGTTCGGGTCCGTCGAAATCGTTAGGTTGTCGAGAGCGTTGGCCACTGCTCGGATCTGTCCTGGGCCGTCGTGGATCACCAGGAACGGCGCTTTCGTGCCGTCTTTGTACTGCGCGGGAACGTAGACGTAGATGTTACGCGCTTTGCGTAGGCCTTTGGTCGGATCGAGCGTCTTGTCGTCGCCGCGGAAGATCTTGCTGTCGGCCAGAGCCATGGTGAACTGGAAGGACTTGCCTTTCGGGTTGCCGTGCTCTTCCAGATCGGGGGCGACCGTGTAGTCGGGTCCAACCGTGAAGTTACCGTTGCCCTCCTTGCCGGGATTCTCTGTGTAATCGTCGGCGGCAAACGCTATGCCGGCGAGGGCTAGCGTTAACATGGCGCAAGCGCAGCCAGTCCAAAAGTTCGATTTGAGCATGGACATTATCATAGGCCTGTCGAGGGGCGTCTTCAAGCTGCTGGAGTCGACGATTCGCCGCTCTGGACGGTTCCTCACATAGACTTGAGGAGGCCGGGTTTCTTACGGCATGACCTCTGGCACCATGTGCGGCAGCACGTAGGCGAAGATCATTGTCACCACGGCCATGAACAGGGCCAGGATGATGCTGTGCTTCAGCGTCACCCGAAACAAGCGCCCTTCCTCAGAAGACGCCATACCGGTAGCGGCAACTGCCACAGCGATACTTTGCAGCGAGATCATCTTGCCCATCACGCCGGTGGCGGCATTGGTGGATGCGGTGAGAACCGGGTTCAAGCCGAGAGCGTTGGCCGTGACCACCTGCAGGTTGCCGAACAAGGCGTTCGATGACGTATCGCTGCCGGTCAAGAAGACGCCAATCCAGCCCAACATCGCGCTAAAGAAGGGGAACAGCGTGCCGGTCGCGGCGAAAGCCAAGCCCAGCGTTGAGGTCATGCCTGCGTAGTTCATCAAGAACGCCAAGCCCAATACGGAGGCGATCGTCAGCAGCGGAAGCGACAACTGCTTGAGCACTTTGCCGCAGACGCCGAAGAAATTGCCGATCGACATGCCTAGCAACAACGAGGCGACGAACGCTGCCAGGAAACACGACGTCCCCGCGGCCGACAACCACTGGAAGTTGTAAGATGCCGCGTAGGGCGAAGCCTCGGCGACGATCGGCGGCATGCGCGTGATGAGGTTATGCAGTCCAGGAACTTGAATGGAGACGCTGAGCGAGTTCAGCGTAGTCTCAATCGGGCCGTAGCGCCAGGCCAAGACAAAAACCACCAGCAAGGCGTAAGGGCTCCAAGCCGAGAGAACCTCGCCGGCTGTGTGCTTGTGGCCTTCGGTCGACACGGCGATATCGCCCTCAAGCCGGAAGACCTGCTTCGGCTTCCAGATCTTCATCGCCAGCACCATCACGACCAGCGCGGCGATCGAGGCCAGAATGACGGCCACTTCTGGTCCGATGTAGTTCGTCACGCCAAACAGCACGCCGGCGAAGGTAATCGCGCAAGCCATCACCGGCGGCAACACTTCGAGCGAACGCTTAAAGCCGGACATGATGATGACCATGTAGGCCGGGATAATCAGCGCGATCAGTGCGCAGAAGCGTCCCGTCATGGCGCTCAGGGCGTCCAACGGCAAGCCGCTGATGTTCGCTCCCGCTAGCGTCACAACAGGGATGCCCAGCGAACCGAAGGCGACCGGCGCCGTATTCGCGACCAAGCAGATAAACGCCGCGTAAAACGGCGAGAAGCCCAGGCCAGTCAACATCGCGGCGGCAACGGCGACGGGAGTGCCAAAGCCTGCCGCGCCTTCGATGAACGCGCCAAAAGCGAAGCCGATCAACACGGCCTGCAAACGGCGGTCATCGCTCAACGCGCCGATCGAATCCTTGATGATTTCGAATTTGCCGGTCTCTAGCGTTACGCGGTAGAGAATCAGCGAAGCGATCACAATCCAGCCAATAGGAAAGAGCCCGAACGCCGCGCCATAAACGATGGATGCGCCTGCCGGTACGATTGGCATACCGAAGACGGCGACGGCCAGCACGAGAGCGACGCCAAGCGCCGTAAGCCCTGCCATCCAACTGGGCTTGCGCTTGACGCCCAGCATGTAGAACAGGATCAGCAGAGGAATGGCGGCCACCAAGGTGGAGTAGCCGAGGTTATTGGCGACGGGTAGATAGTTTTGTTCCCACATAGGTCAACGAGGTCCCGCCAGACTGTAACACGTCGCGGCGGCCCAGTCCGCGCCCAGCCGGAAAAACCTAGACCTTGCGCTCTTCCACGACCTTCATATTGAGCTTGTGGCCTAGTCCTGGCCTGTCCGAAACGCTCAGCATGCCGCCAGGACTGAGCGGCTCGGGCGGATCGAGGAGTTCGTGCCGCCAAGGCGCGTCGCCGTGCGAGTACTCAAGAATTGCGAAGTTCGGCAGCGTCACGCAGACCTGCGCCGCCGCCATGTTACCAATGGGGCTGGCCGGGCCGTGCGGCGCGACCTCCATCCCTGCCGCATCGCACAGCGCGGCAATCTTTTTGAGTTCGAGGATGCCCCCGCAGTACTTGATGTCGGGCATGGCGATATCGACTGGGTCGTATTCCACATATTCCAAGACTTCACTGACGCTGAACAGCGACTCGCCGCCGGCCGTTTGCATGGGCGCGGCCTTGCCGATCTCGGCCAGGATATCCAAGGGTCGCGCGACTTCTTCTAGCCAAAAGAGTTCGAATGGCTCGAGGTCCTTGAGCAACTGCAGGCCGCGTTTGAGATCGAAATTGCTGTGCGCGTCCACGAGCAAGTCGCGGTCGGGTCCGATGACCTCGCGAACGGACTTGATGCAATCGGTCCCCAATTGCGTGTGGGCGGCAATCTCGGCTGCCGTGCCCTTCAATGGCATGCCGTCGTAGGGGGCCATCTTGACGGCATCGAAGCCGGCATCGACCGCGCTCTGGGCTAATGCAGCGAATCCGTCGGGCGTGCGCACCTCGACCGAGCGGTTGATATTGGCGTAGTTGCGCACCTCGTCGCGCAGTTTGCCGCCGAACAAGGCCCACATCGGCACGCCGGCCGCTTGCGCCTGAATATCGTGCAGCGCTTGGTCGATGGCGCTCACCGCACAGGAAGTCGCCCGGCCAAAAGCGGCGTATTCGGGGAAGGTCTGTTGCCGCAACCACTCGATGTCATAGATTGAGCGGCCCGTCATCAGCGCGCCATACTCTTCGAGCTTGCCGATGGCGGGGTCCTTCGCGCCTGAGTGCGAGGCGTCGCCGATGCCTGTCAGCCCGGCGTCGGTGAGCACCCGGGCAATCACCCAATTGCCCCGGGCATTCACGCTCAGCGGGAAAATCTCGATCCCGGTGACCTTGATGGCCAGAGCGTTACGGTCAGGCGCGGGAGCGTTGGAACAGGCCAAGGCGGAGAAGCCGGCTGCGGCGGCCAGAAAATCGCGACGTTGCATAGGCGCCATTGTAAGGGACAATGGCCTCGAAATTAGCGCCTAGTCGCCTTCCTCGCCGATGCGCAGCGGCGGATTCTTGGGCAGCAGCTTCGTCAGATGCTGAGCCCAGCCGGAACGGCCAATGTCCGCGCCCGCGTCCCGGCCGTTCTCCCAATCGCGATATTTAGGCGCCCATTCCTGAAAATATTCAGCCAGGGCGCGAATCTCGTCGGCTGGCTGGACACCTTTCTGCGAAGCCAGCTCGATTGTCGACTCATAGACCCCGGTAAGCGCATCGACCGAATCTTCAAGCCGCGCCGTTTCCCGAATGGTCTGCGACACAGCGGCTGCAGAGTCTCGATCGTAGCAACGCAACTCGCGGACGATCTCGTCTGGGCCGCAAGGAGACAGCAGGTCCAATCCGAAATTCTTTCTCCGGAACTCGTCAAGATTCTGGCGGTTGACCATGCCGCCTAGCCCAGGAGCGCTGCAAACGATCACTGCCGTTCCAACTGCTAAAGCCTCCAAGGCGGACCTTCCAGCGGCGAAGACGATGTCGTACTCGGGCAAGACCGACTCCGGCGTCGGCGTCATGGATCCGCTCTTGTTGCCGATGACGTCTAGGCGTAAACCCGTTTGCCGGCAAGCCTCCTTGATCGCACCTAGACCGTTGCCGTCGTGCAAGTAGTTGTCGAAAACAAGCGCCCGCGACGGCGTTTGGGGCAGCGCCGCACGAGATCGGAAGCGCCGGACGTCAACGAAGTTCGGAATCCGATGCACGCGGTTGGCCGGAACGCCGGTTTCGCGCCGCACGCGATCCACCGTCAGTTCCGATACGGCAACGTACTCCAGAACGCGCGGATGCTTGAGCGGAGCTTCCTGCCAGGGCTTGAGGCCATGGCAGAACCCGACCGCAGGCGTATCGGCAAAGTGCAGTAGCGCCGTCAGAGTCTCAAGATGATGGTGACCGTGGATGACGTCGGGAGGTTGCTCGATGGCAGACGTCGAGTCGTAAACGTCTACCTGCCGGGCGCGAAGATCCTCGGCCAAGGCGCCCGGATATGGACTGTAAATGAACGGATGGTGCCCTCGCCGCTTGAGTTCGAGCGCAACATCGCGAACGTACAACTCCGTTCCGGCAGGCTGATCGAACGCCTGGTTGGTAAACAGAATCCGCAATGTTCCGTCCAGGCTAGTGGAGAGTGTTCACGAGCAGGTAAAGCCCGCTGCGGCCGGGGACGACCAGGTCGAGATCGCCGTCGCCGTCGATGTCGACCGTCTTGCCGTCGAGTCCGAAGCCGACCTGCGGATCGCTCGAAATGACGTACTTCGTCCACGTCTTCGTCTTCTTGTCGAATTCGTAGCGGTAAATGCCTTGCGGATCGTCGGCGCCCGGATCGCGATCGCCATGCGCCCGGAATCGTTTGCCGGCAATCAGGTCGGGCTGACCGTTCTGATCCAGGTCTTCCCACAGCAAGTAGTGAGCGACCGACCAGGTCGTGTCGATATCGTGTTTGGTCCAGGTGCGCTCGCCGTTCGAAACGCTCTGTTCCAGCCAAAAAACTCCATAGCCGTGGCCGATGCTGTAGACCAGGTCGGCGTCGCCGTCTTCGTCCACGTCGCGAACCAAGAAGGGAACGCTCAGCCCGCCAAGCTCAAAGTCCGGATGGAAGGTCCACGTGCCGTTAATGCGGTCGACCGGCGCTTCGGCCCAGCCTTTGCCGCCGATGACGTCGCCGCGTTCGTCGCCGTTGATATCGCCGAAGGCTATGCCGTGTCCGGCGAGTTCAGCGGGGAGGGGTCGCTCGATGAACTCGGTCGTCTTGGATCCATCGGGGAGAGTCTTCGGAACGAACTGCCACCACTGGGGCGTCCGGACGTTGTTGACGAGCATGTCGAGTTGACCGTCGCCGTCGATGTCGTAGAGGC
This sequence comes from uncultured Acidobacteriota bacterium, assembly GCA_963805925.1. GTDB lineage: Bacteria > Acidobacteriota > Terriglobia > Bryobacterales > UBA6623 > CAMPKL01. The sequence goes on along the minus strand of CAWDWB010000003.1, from coordinate 759,582 downwards.
GTCCGGACTCCATAGGGCCAGGCTCTGCAATAGTGTGCGCTGTCCACTCGCCCAGGGAAGGCCCTGGATGCTCGATCCACTTGAAGCTGCGCGTGCGGTAGTTGACCTCGAAGAAGTCCATCCAGCCGTCCTGGTTGACGTCATAGGGCTGCGCGGCGTAGCCGTCCGGATTGCCGTCGCTCTCAAAGTGCTCCACGTCGCGGATCTTGTGCTTGGTCCAGTTAGGCGCTTCATACCAGAAGCCGCCGCCGACGATATCGATGTCGCCGTCGTGGTCCACGTCGTACGCAGCGGTCGACGAGAAGAGCGAATCGGCGTTGATGGTGACTTTGCGGAATTTGAGGTCGCCGGAAAAGGCTGCCTGGGCCAGGACAAGGATGCCGGCGGAAGTGATCAGCAGGGAGGTGCGCATAAAGTTGGGCAGGGGCGAAAGCTGCCTGCCGAATAGACTTTATCGAGCCTGGCGGCGCCGCGCAAGTTCAACGACTCCAAAGGATTAAGCGAGTGTGCGGGAAACAACGCGCCGCGCAAGAGAAAGGCCGGGAACGCTAGTCTCCCGGCCTCTCACAGAGGGTTAGCGGCGCGGCTGACGCGGGGCGGGCGGCTCCATACCGATGTTTTTCAACTCGGCATCGCGCCAGGTCTCGAACTCTTTGATGAGTGCCGGGTCGCTGGGACGCGGATAGAGGTCGCTCGACTTGTACTTGCCGGTAGCGAACTTTTCCTTGGTCCAAATGTCGTGCAGTTCGAGCAACTTCGACGCCTTGGCCACGTCAGCAGCCACTTTGGCGGGGATGAAGGTGAGTCCCTCGCGATCGCCTAAGACGATGTCGCCGGGCATGACCGTCGTATCGCCGATACGAATCGGCACATTGATGCCCGTCAGCATCACGTCGCCGATCGCGCTGACGTGAAAACCCTTCACATAAGCCGGAAAGCCCTGTGGGTAGATGCCGTCGAGGTCGCGGACCGAGCCGTTGATCACAAAGCCGTTGCCGGTAGCCGCATGGACGGCGGCGGCCAGGTTGTCACCGACGAATGTGCCCTGTTCGATCTTGCCGAACATATCGACGACGAGCACATCGCCCGGCTGCAGCATGTCAATCACGCGCTGGTTGCGGCTGGCGAGCCCCTTGGCTTTGGCGTCAGCCTCGATCACGTCGTCGACGTCAGGACGAATCGGCATGTACTGCGCGGTAAAAACGCGGCCGACCAGCTTCATCTCCGGGTGGATCAGTTGCCAATCGCCCGACCACTGGTTGGCGAAGCCGGCTTGACGCAGCGGTCCCCAAACCATCTCGGAGGACGAGTTCCTGAGGGCCTCAATGTAATTGTCGGGAACCTTCGGCCGACCGTCTTCGAAGCGCTCGAATGGCGTGTCAGGCGTGTACTTGATGAGGTCTTCTTTGGAGAAGCCGGTAAGCTGCGCAAATAAGGGCGCTGAGCCGATGGCCAGGGCCAGAGACGTTCTGATCAACCAGCCGCTAGTGGGAATTCGCATCAATAATCTCCTCGCTGAGCGTGCCTCCAGGCAATCCTCCTGGACGCAGAGCTGACTCAGTATCGGCGTTCCACGCGGGCGTCGGCAACCATGCGCTGGAGAATTTAGAAGCCTTTATAGGCTGCGGTACAAAGCAGACCCGGAGCGAATGTTCGAAGGGCGTGAGGCAGTATTACGCTCACCGCCCAGACCCTCAGTGGGTTTGACGAGCGTCCAGGACACGATAGGCGACGAGCTTGACGCCGTCGTTGACCAGGAACCAGGCCAGGGCATAACCCCAGACCGCTAAGGCCCAACTCCAACCGATCGGAGGCATGAAGACTCCGTAGACGGCGATCAGCGTGGCCACCGCTTGCGTGAATCCGACCGCAATCAAAAGGATCGGCGCCGGACGTATCGACCAGAATGGGCCGCGGGTGCGAGTCACGAAGATCGTCAGATGTCCCGCGACGGACAGCTTCAAGTACATCAGCGACTGAATGACGGCCCGGTCGAGATGAAATACGCGCTCGCCGGCATAAAACAATCCAAACGAAGCAAGAACGCCGGCGACGCCCAGAGCGGTGGCGACTCCAAGGACGGAGCGCATGTTCCAAGACTCCGGCAGATTGGAGTACTTGACGCGGTCATAGGCGATTGACAGAATCGCTCCATCGTTGAGCAGCGCCAGCAGCACGATCATGACTGCCGTGACAGGGTAGAAATTGAATACGAGAATCGACAAAGTCATGAACAGCAGAACGCGAATCGTCTCCGCGATGCGGTAGGTCGCATAGCTGTTCATCCGTTGGAAAATCTTGCGGCTCTCCTTAATTGCATCGATGATCACCGACAGGCCCGGCGTCATCAAGACGATGTCGGCGGCCGCGCGGGCTGCGTCGGTGGCGCCGGAAACGGCGATGCCCGCGTTGGCTTTTTTCAAGGCCGGAGCGTCGTTCACTCCGTCGCCGGTCATGCCGACAAAGTGGTTGCGCGCTTGCAAAGCGGCCACGATCTGGAACTTGTGCTCGGGAAAAACCTGCGCGAAGCCGTCCGCCTTCTCGATGGACTCGCTCAACTGCACAGACTCGGTATGGGGTGCATCGCCAAAGCCGGCGGCATCGAGCAGGTTCTGGCCCAAACCGAGCTGTTGCGCCATTTCCCGGGCGATCGCCAATTGGTCGCCGGTGACCATCTTGACGCTTACTCCCATTTGCTCCGCCGTCGCGATGGTTGATTTGGAATCCTCACGAGGAGGATCGAAAAGCGGCAACACGCCCAAGAATTTCCACTGGCCCTGTTCGTCTGCACGTGCGACGCCCAAGGAACGGAAACCACGCGCCGCAAAATCGTTTACCGCCCTCTCGGCTGCTGATTTGATCTGCGCTGAATCGGACGCGAGTTGCAGAATCACCTGCGGTGCACCCTTCGAGGTGCTGAAGGTATGGCCGTCGGGACCCTTGACCTCCGCCTCGGTCCGCTTGTGGACCGGGTCGAACGGCACGTAATGGGTCACCTGATAGGCGGCCAAGGACTGATCACTCTTCAAGCCGCCGATAACCGCGAGGTCGATTGTGTCCTGGTCTTCGGCTCTCGATGCCAAAGAGGCGTTTAAGATTACTTGAGCCGCCGTAACTCCGTCAACGCAGAACGGCTCGCCTAGAGTCAACTTATTTTGAGTCAGCGTGCCGGTCTTGTCCGAGCACAATACGTCCATTCCCGCCAGCTCCTCGATCGATTCCAAGCGGCTGACGATCGCCTGCCGTCCGGCGAGGATTCTTGCTCCGACGGCCATCGTCACGGACAGCACGGTCGGCATCGCCACGGGGATTGCCGCCACGGTGAGCACCAGCGCGAACTGCAGCGTGGTGGTCATCTCGTCGCCGCGGAAATACGCCACAACGAGGATCAAGACGACCAGCACGACGGCTAGTGCGATCAAGTAATTGCCGATCTTCAAAACGGCACGTTGGAAGTGGCTGACCGTACTTGCCTGTTGCACCAGTTGGGCCGTCTTGCCGAAGTACGTGTTGGCGCCAGTGGCGTAAACCAGCGCATCCGTCGAGCCCTGGCGAATGATCGAGCCGGAGTAGACTGCATCGCCTGCCTTACACTCAACGGGCAGCGACTCGCCGGTTAACGCCGATTGATCCACCTCCAGCGGGTCGCCCGACAGCAGGCGCGCGTCCGCCGGAACGATGTCGCCCAGACGCAAGCGGATGATGTCGCCGGGTGTCAACTCCCTGGACGTGATCGAACTCCAAGCGCCGCCGCGCTTGACCCGTGCGTGGATCGCCAGCTTGGCCTTGAGCGCGGCAATGGCATTGCCTGCTTGGTACTCCTCCCAAAACCCGACAACGGCATTGGCGAACAATAAAACCAGGATGATGAAAAAGTCCGGCCAGTGGCGGACTAGAGCGGATAGGATCACCGCAGCTTCAATCATCCACGGGATTGGGCCCCAGAAATAGCTAAGGAACTTGAGAAACGGATTAGCTTTCTTCTCGGAAATCTCGTTGTAGCCGTATTGGGCCAGCCGGCGTTGCGCCTCGGCTGCGCTAAGACCGTCCGCCGATGACCCCAGTCTGGCCTCTAGTTCTTCTAGAGGCAGCGATTTCAAGTCGTCCGCCGCGCTATTCGCCGCGGGTTGCGATTCGGGAGCCTCGACAGCGTAGTCCTGTTTCATAGTGCAGGTCCTCCGTGTTGAACGGGCTAAGGCCGAAGCAGAGGTATAAAGGCCGGGTTGTGGGCCATGATGTAGGCGGTGATGGCGGCGCACATCAACACAAAGCCGGCCCAGAAACGCCAATCATGATGGATGCGTATCCAAGGTTGGGGTTCGGGCATATGCTTCATGACGGTTCTCCCAGCCACTTTCGAGCCTCGGCGTCGTCGGCGTGATCGAAGTATTGAATCTTCGCCTTGGTGAACGGCTTGCAAAACGTCGCCATGCCCTGCTGCCACTTCTTTTCGCCGATCATCGCGATGCGCTCTATATCCGCGAAATGGTGCAGGTCGAACTTGATGTCCTCCCAAAGAGCCGCCGCTTCCCAGCCATGGAAGCTGCTCATGTCGAACAATATGCGCAACTTCCCGTGGCGTTTAACCAGCCGTTCGAACTCCGGCACGAAGCGATCGTAGTCTGACTTCAGCAACTTCCCGCTGACGTGAACAGCGAGCAGCTTGCCGCCTTTTTCTTCTTCGAGTGTTATAGGCATAACGCGAAAATCCGTCGCCCCTCGGCGCCCAGCGATGAGACGTATTCCTCCTGGCCTGACTGCAGAGTACCCGCTAAGTTTGGAGATTCGTCCTGGTAGTTTTCCCTGGTATCGCCGCTTTTTCCGGCAGGTTCGGCCGTGGGACTGGACCGTTACGGATATTCGGATAGCGTTTCTTCCAAGCGTAGTAGGACGCTAGGGGCTTGATCGGCGTGGTTGCGGTTTGCGAGCGGGATTGCGCGGCGAGTTGCGGGGCTCGGCGTTCGTTGAGGGACCCCAAGCAATGAGGATCGACCGTCCTGGAGCGCTAGAGCAACGCATTAACCGCAGTTTTCCGAATAGCAACGTTGTTGGGACCGGCGGCTTGAGATTTCACACGCTATCCTAGGGTTCGGCTCCCTGTTGAGGTCGCGGTGCTGAAAGCTTTCCTGCAACTCCCTCTGATCCGGCAACTGCACACGCGCAACTTGCTGTTCCCCACGCTGGCATTGCTGGCTGTGGCAGGGGTACTGCTGCAAGGAGCCCTGTATCAACCGCCGCCGGAGACATCCCAACCGCCGGCACGAAAGGAACCGCTGAGTCTTCCTGCCACTCGGCCCACGCTCGGCAAGACGCCGCTCAACTACTTTTCCGACTATTGGCTGCAAGTGGCCCAAGAGAGTCGCGGTTCGCTGCTGCTCACCGGGCAGGATAAAACCTCCGCGATCGTCGTGGCTCCGGGCGTCGCCGTGAGTTCTGTGGCCGCAGCGGAAGACGCGCTAGCCATGCAGATGCTCGAGCATCTGCGCCTGGCTTTAGATAAGTCGTCGGACCCTGCCGACTCCGCCCCAGTCTCCGCCGCGGAGGCAATTCCGCCTACCGGCGCCAGCGAAGGGCCGGAGCCGGAGCACGAACGTCTGCTTGGCATCGACCAGAAAATGGGCCTGGCGATATTTGAGATTCCCAGCACCAACGGAGCAAGCCCTTTCGAACGAGCCGACCCGCTGAATGTTGAATCCGGCTCGTATGTGGCGGCAGTGAGCTTGAGCCCCGACGGTGAGTTGCGCCTCACGCCGGGCGTAGCCGTATCGCGCCCGCTCCTGGATGCTTCAACCCAGTCCTATTCCGTTGACGTATCCATACCTTTGCCGGAAAACCGCGGCGCCTCTGCCGTAGTTGATCTCGACGGTGCTCTGCTGGCGGTCGCCATTGGGTCTGGGCCTGCGGTCCGTGTCTTTTCTACGGAAGCTATCCAAGGAGCCATCCAGCGCATGCGGGACCGCACGCTGTGCCAACCCTTCGAAGTCACGGATATCCGCAACGATGTGCGTGAAGTCCTTCACGTGGAGCAAGGCCTAGTGGTCGAACGGGTGTGGGATGGGTTGGTCGCCAATCCGGCAATTGACCCTGGCGACATCCTTCTTGAGTGGGCAGGAAAGCCCGTAGGGCCGGCCAAGGAGTTTCGACAGTTTTATCAGGAACAGGAACCTGGCGTCGACGTCAGCTACATGCTTCAGCGCGGCGATAGAAAGTTACGGGGGAAAGCCAAGATGCCGGATACAACTTGTCTTCCGCAAGCAGAATCCATGGCGGCCTTTGCCCGTTTAGGGTTGGTCGCGGAGTGGGAGCCGATTGCAGCGAACCAGGGAACAGCGCTTGAAGGTTGGAACGTCTTGGGGGTGCTGGACGGCAGTCCCGCGGCGTTGGGCGGCCTAAGACGCGGCGACTCAATCACGTCCATTCAAGGTCGCCCGCTCCGCGCAGGAGACCGGCGGCCCTTCGAGAGATACGAGAGTCGGCCGCAGCCAATGGTTCTTGAGGTCCGACGCGGCGATCGCGTTCTTCTGCTTGCCGTTACGCCGCCGGAAGAGAAAACGCCGACGTCGGAGTCAGCCCCTACGCAACCATAGCCGGCAAAAGGATGCGGAAAACCCACGAATGCGAGAGTTGTTGAGAGCTGCGGCGAGTCAGGCGCGCCTGACGGGTTCGAAACTCCAGGCTATAGCTTCGCGTGGGCCGGCCTGGGACGGGCTGGTGATTTGGCTTCGGGCCTCCTTCCTGCCCGCCCAAAACTACCTCATTATCCTGGCCGTGATGGTGGGAATCTTGACGGGTTTGGGGTCCGTTGGCTTTGTGCTGCTGCTGCGGGCGCTTTCCGCCTATGCGCAACAGAGGGTTGCCGGATCGCTGGGGTTTTTCGGCCCGGCAAACCTGGTCTTGCTGCCAGCCCTCGGCGGTCTCGTCGTCGGCTACATTACACAACGCTTTGCGAAAGAGGCCAAGGGCCACGGCGTGCCCGAAGTCATGACCGCCCTAGCGATCTCTGGCGGCGTAATTCGAAAACGCGTCGTGGGCGTCAAGATCGCGGCATCGGCGCTGACCATCGGCTTCGGCGGGGCGGCCGGACGCGAAGGGCCGATGGTCCAGATCGGCGCCGCGATCGGCTCGACCGTCGGCCAGTTGGCGAAGTTGACGTCCCAGCACGTGCGCACGCTCGTGGCTTGCGGTGCGGCCGGCGGCATAGCCGCCACGTTTAACGCCCCGATTGCCGGCGCGATATTTTCCATGGAAGTCCTGACCGGTCGAGTCCAGACCGATTTTCTCCTGGTGCTGCTCACGTCGCTTAGCTCCAGCATTATCGCCAGATACTTTCTCGGCAACTCGCCGGCGGTCTTCGCGCCTCGCTACGAACTCATCAGTCCCGCCGAGATCCCGCTGTACTTCGTGATGGGAATCATCGTCGGCCTGGCGGCTGTCGTGTACGTGCGACTGCTCTATCGCGCTGAAGACTTTTTCCAAGCGTGGCCCTTCCCCGATGCTCTGAAGCCGGCCGTGGGCGGCTTGCTGGTCGGCCTGGTACTCCGCTTTGCGCCGCAGGTCTACGGTACCGGCCTTCCCGCTATGGAGTCGGCGATCTGGACGCGCTTTCCCCTCGGTCTGCTGCTGGGGCTGTTCCTGGCTCAACTGATCGCGAACTGCGCCACTCTTGGCTCCGGCGGCTCGGGCGGCGTTTTCTCCCCTAGCCTTTTCATGGGCGCCATGCTGGGGGGCGCCTTCGGCGCTTTGGCTCACTCCATCTATCCGGATTGGACGGCGACCTCGGGGGCCTATGCGATGGTGGGCATGGCCGCTTTTTTCGCCGCCGCCGCCAAGGCGCCAACCACCTCCATCCTCATCTTGTTCGAGATGACCGGCGATTACCAGGTCATGTTGCCTCTCATGGCCGCGACCGTAGGCAGTGTCTATCTTTCCCATCTCCTTCTTCCCCACAGCATTTACGCGCTCAAGCTCAACCGGCGTGGGATTTCCTACCCCTATCCCGCAGACGATGACTGAACCGCTGACCCTTTGCTACGTGGCGATAGCGGTAGAATGGCCTCGCGATGACAGCTCTCTCACGAAGGCGTTTGCTGCAGATGGGCGCGGGGGCCGCCGCCGGCTATTTGGCCCGGCCGGCGTTCGCCATTGACCCGATCCACGGAGAGCGGCCCGTCCAAGACGCTTCCGTAACGGTGCTGAACCCGCGGAATCGCGTGCCTTTGTCGTTCATCATCGACGACTCGACTTGCCTGGTGAACCTGAACCACTTCTCGATCCCGCAGTTCGCCGCCGCTTACGACTACAAGAGCTACACGCAGGATTGGCGCTCGATGCCGGTGGAGATCCCTGACGATTTCGTGCGCAAGTTCGGCGAGTGGTGCGGCGAGCATGAAATCAAAGGCAAGTACAGCATCGTTCCGTACCCGGCTTGCGTGGGACGGATTGACCGCGAACTGCCGGGCTGGACGAGCCAAGAACTAAAAGCCAGCGTCGATCTCGTTCGTAACCTGATGATGCCCAACTGGGATATCCATCCCGAGATGGTCACGCACACCCGCGTCATCGACACCAAGACAGGACACCCGATTCCGCGGTTTGGGCTCGAGTATATGGAGAACTGGCGCTGGACGGACGGCAAGTCGGTGGACGAGCTGACCAACTACCTGAACTACGCGTTGGGGATTCTGAAGAATGTCGGTCTTGATTGCCAGGGCATCACCACGCCCGGCGGGTTCGGCAGCGGCGTGAAGGGCGAGTTGGCCCAGGCCACGTTTCAGTCGGTGCGCGACGTATTCGGCACTGAGATTCCTCACTACTTCAAGTACGTAATCGACTCGGGTAGCGAGACGGTCCAGCCGCGCGTCGAGTACGCCTCAGGACTCGCCACCGATGATCCCCGCTGCGTCGTCTCGATCGTCGCTTGCACCGGTGATTGGACCGGCGGATGGGATTGCACCGAGCACGGCGACGTCGATAAGTTCATCACCGCGGACCTCAACAGCGGACGCATGGTCGAAGTCATTGACCGCGGCGAGCCCGCGTTGATGCTGGCCCATTGGACCGGCATCCATTTCAACGGGCAAGAGTCCGGCTTTCAGATCTTCCAAGAAGCGGTTCGGCGAATGCACGCCAAGTACGACAACCTGCGCTGGATGAAACTGAGCGAGATCGCCCGTTACTGGGCCGCAAAAGAGCTGACCGGTATTGAGAAAAGCCCACATGGCATGCGCTTCGCCGCGCCCTTTGCGGCGCCCGACTTTACCGTGCGCATCGCCGCAGAATCCGAGGCCGCGCCGCGAGTTGCTCTGGCGGGGCGCGAAATTGCTCTTGCGGAGGTGCGGGATCCTCTGCGGCTGGTCGCCGGAACCTTCTATCGGCAGGGTGGGACGGCGACGGTCTGTTTCGATCTGCCCAAGGGCGCAAGTCAGGTCCTATTCGGGTGATCCGGATTCGTCAATTGGGTTGGGGCGGGCTTTTGATCTGCCTGGCTGCAACGCTCATCGCCTCCTACCAAGCCTGGTTGTACTTCGGCGATCCGATATTTGTCGGGGATTCCGGCTATCGAGTCTTTTTCGCCAACCGGCCGGTCGTCAAGTTCAGCAACCGCATTTGGCTGCCGTTTTTACAGGTTCACATTTGGCTCTACCATCTGCTCGGGTTGCCTGTAGCCGGCGTGAAGCTGATCTCGGCCTTCTACTCTTGGGCGGCCATGATTTGCCTCGGCTTCTACTGGCGCGGGATCTTGGGCAAGAGTCCGTCTTCGACGATCTTTGCCATAGTCGCCGTTGTCTGTTTCGCCGCTCAGCAGCTGAACGTTGATACGCAACCGCTCATGCAGGAACCGATCGGCGCCGCGCTCTTCTTCGCCTTTCTGTTCTTCGTCTCCCGTGCCGCCACATTTTCTTGGCTAGCCCTGCTCTGCGCCGCGGCGGCGTTGATGACTCGTGACGCCTATTGGATCTATCTGTTTGCAGCGACCTTGGTCGGACTGCGCAGCTTGCTTGCGGACCGCCGCCGTTTGCTGGCCTGCGCCTCTTTGTGGGCTGTACCCATTCTTTGGCTCGTCGTCTGCGTGCCGCTGATCTACCTGATCGTCTATGGGCGGCTGCCTTCCATGCCCATCGAATGGCCTCTCATGTACGTTCCCGGAGAGCCGAGCTCGCACTCCATCAGCTCCGCTGAGAGCATGAGGCTAGGACTTGTCGGCGGCCGGGTGCTTCCAGTGGCTGCCGGTGTCGGAGTCGCCTGCGCGGCGCTCGCTCTTTGGGCCAAAAAGAGTTTCCTGCGGCTCTTCGACGACTCGGAATTCTCCAAGACGATGATCCGGGCGATACCGGTCGCTTTGGCCATCGTCTACGGCCTCGTTCTATTGCTCGACCCCTGGCACGTGACTCCCGGCAACGTGCGAGTGGGCTGGCCTTTGCTTGAGCTCAGCTTTGCTCTGGCCCCGCTGACGATTCATGCCTCCCGATCGGCGCCGCAGGCAGTCAGACTGCTCGTCGCCGCGGCAATCCTCATCGGATTGGCGACGGGAGTTCAGCCCCAAGCGATTCACGGGCGGCCGGAAACGAATGCTCTCGTACAAGCCGAGCACGCCCGGCTGACGCAGGCCCTCTCATCCGCCTATCCCGGCGCCGACCCACGCGTCTGCATCGTCGCCGAACTCAGCTGGACCGTCTTCCGGGAACTCGACGCACCGCTCTTCCATCAACGCAAGACCTTTGTGAGTTGGAAAAATGAAACGCCCAGCGACTGCGATGTAGTCATCGTCGAGGACGGCAAGGGCATCCAGCCGCCCACATCGTATCGTCATCTGGCGTCGATCGAGTTGCCCGAACATACTTGGAGCGCCTACTCGCGTCCCTAAACAGGACAGCTAGTCTTCGCGGACCAACGCCACTGCCGTGACATCGTCGTGGGCCTGATCGCCCACCAACCAGGTCTTGACCGCAGCGTCGTGACAAATCCGTTACCGCCCAAGGCAAGTCCCCAAACTGACCAAGACAGGAGAAGGTGATAGACTGGCTGGCGCCCATGAAGACCGCCATTCTTGCCCTCTTTCTAGCCGCCGCGGCCTACGCTCAGCCTGCCGCCGAACTCTATCAGAACTACTGCGCCGGCTGTCACGGCGCGCAAATGGAGGGCGGCCAACACTCGGCGTTGCGCAAGACCGACTGGATGTACGGCGGCTCCCGGGACGAACTGCTGAGGACCGTCCGCTACGGCGTTGCCGGAACCGAGATGGCGGCGTGGCTGAAGCTGATTCCGGAGGAGCAGATCCAGTCGATCGTCGACTATGTCATCGCTAGCCGCGATACGCTGCCTGCCGCCCCGGTTGCCAAGCCCGACACGCTGCACATGACCGATTACGACGTGCATATCGAGCGCGTCGTCACCGAAGGGTTTCGCTCCGCGCCTTGGGGCATCGAGTGGGTCGACGACCACCGCGCCCTGATCAGCGAGCAGCGCGGCGGCCTGCGCTGGCTCATCGACGGCAAGCTCGATCCCGAGCCGATCACCGGCACGCCCGAAACCATCCAGTACGGCACCGGAGGCCAACTCGACATCGCCTTGGACCCGGACTACGCCAACAACGGTTGGGTCTACATGGGCTACGTCCACCCGCTCGGCGACAGCGGCCCCACCGAAGAGCGCCCCGCCATGACTCGCATCATCCGCGGACGCGTCACCGCTGACCACAAATGGGTCGAGCAAGAGTTGCTCTTCAACGTCCCCGACGAAGACTACTTCGTCAATCGCGGCCGTTGGGGCTGCCGCCTGCTGTTCGACAAAGACGGCTACTTGTACTTCACCATCGGCGACATCCGCGAGAACGACGACGTGCAGCGGCTCAACAAGCCCGCCGGCAAAACCTACCGCATCAACCGCGACGGCTCGATCCCGGCGGACAACCCCTACGCGGGGCGAACGGATGCTCTGCAGGCCATCTACACCGTCGGCAACCGCAACGTACAAGGCATCGCTCAGCATCCCGTAACCGGTGAGATCTGGGGCACCGAGCACGGCCCGATGGGCGGCGACGAGATCAACGTACTGCGCCTGGGCCGCAACTACGGCTGGCCGGTCATTACCTACGGCCTCGACTACGACGGCACGCCAATCTCCTTGCTCACCGAGAAAGAAGGCATGGAGCAGCCCGTCAAATACTGGAAGCCCTCACCCGGAATCAGCGCTTTGGAGTTCTACACCGGCGACCTGTTCCCCAAATGGAAGAACCAAGCCTTCGCCGGCGCCCTCGTCTTCCAAGAGATCAAGCGCTTAAAGCTCGACGGCGAGAAGGTCGCCGAAGAAGAAATCTTCCTCAAAGGCTACGGCCGCGTCCGCGACATCAAAACAGGCCCCGACGGCGCAATCTGGGTCCTGCTCAACGAACCGGATCAGGTGCTGCGCCTAACGCCGCAGTAGAGTCGGCGAATGCCATGCCTGCCTTGGGAAATTGGCGAATGTACACTGCGGTTTGGGTTTCCTTACTGACGTTTGCCGTTTTGGCTGTACATCCCCTTCCGTGGTGCTTCGATTGCGATTTTGATCCCTGGGGTCACGGTGATGTCGTCTACGTGTGGGACTCCACGTTGCTCGGAGTTTGGCTCATCGTTGCGTCGTTTGCAGCTGGCGCGTTGAACCTAAAGTGGCGTTGGGTTGTGCCGGTAGGAATCGTGGCGGCCCATCTTGCGACTCAGACGATTGGCGGGGCGTCTCTTGCTTCGCTATTTCACAATGAGGGCCCGTTGATCCTTGTCCTCGGACTGCCCGTCGGCCTCGCCAGCCTCATGCTCGGAGATTTAGCGCGTTTCGCGCTCAAAAGGCCCGTCTAGGCAAACTTTCGCCATTCTCGATCATGTCGATCAGAACTCGACGCGCAAGCGCTCTCACCTTGCGGAGAGCCTGCCTTTCGGAAGCACGATAAGCCATCACACCAGGAAGCTCCGGTACGGAGGCGAGCATACGCCCGTCCGCTTCACGCTCGATCTCCACGGACACAGATTGCTTCGATGGCATCGATTGACTACTGCGTCCGCCGAGCGATCATCGCCCGAACCGCAGCTGCAGGCACGGGCAAGCTATCTACGTTCTGCCGCAGCCAACCCGTGAAATCCGCCTCGATGGCGTCCGTCCATCGCGTATCGATCTGTCCCGACGTATAGGTCAGCTCCCGCAACCTCTGGTGGCCGAACATATCGCGCAGACGCGTCAACTCGGAGTCCTCAACTACCTTCTGCGCCAAATGCGCAGGGATGAAGACCACACCCTCGTTGCGGCCCAGAATCACGTCGCCAGGCATGACCATGACTTCGCCAATGCGGATGGGGCTATTGATGCCCATCATCGTCGAGTTCAGACCCCGGCCCAGCGTTGAGAAGTGGTGCGAGGGGTGGTAGGCGCGCACGAAAGACGTGAAATTCTCAAGTGCGTTCAGTCCGTTGATGTCCCGGATTGTGCCGTCGTAGACGATACCGTTGCCGCTCTTGGCGTAGATCGCGTTGGCCACGTTGTCGCCGATCGAGGCGCCGTTCACATGCAGGCCGAAGTGGTCGCAGACGTAGACGTCGCCTTGCTGCAGCAGGTCCACCGGCCAGGCGTTCTGGCCGCCGATGCGCCCGTCCTTCTTGCCCTTCTCTGCGATGACCTTGTGGACGTCCGGCCGGCCCGGCATCCACACCGCCGTCAGGGCACGCCCAACCAACACCTTGTCCGGGTGGATCTGCATCCAACCTTCTTCGTACTGATGAGTAAAACCTTCGCTGCGCAGCGTGGCCCAGGCTTCCTCCAGCGTGACGGCCTTCATGCGCTCGATGATGTCGTCCGGCACCTTCGGTCGCCCGTCAGCGAATCGCTCGCCGGCCCATTCCGGCGTGTACTCGACGAGGTCCGCCTTGGTGAAGATCCCCGGCTGAGCGAAAGCGCCCGTGACGAAGATCGCGGCGAACGCGCTGAGAACGAACGTACGGTGCAGTAAAGTCATGGCATCAACATCCTAACTGTCTGATTAAGGCGAAGCAATCGAGCCGTCGTCATTGGTCGGCAGCAGCATGAACGGCTTCGTCCCCTGGAACGGGTACTTCTGAAAGTCTTCTTCGTTTAGTTCAAATCCTAGCCCGGGCCTATCGTTGAGCGGGTAGTAGCCGTCGACCATGCGCATGGCCGGGAAGCCCATCCACTCTTCCCACATTTTCTCTTTATCTTCCGGCTCAACGCCGCTGCAGATTTCTTGCACCAGAAAATTCGGCATCGCCGCATCCACATGCATCGAAGCGATCGCCCCAACGGGGCCTTCGCACGCGTGCGGCGCCATCTGAATTCCCGATGCCTCGGCCATCGCCGCGACTTTCCACAACGCGCTGATGCCGCCCACGTGGTTCACGTCCGGCTGCAAAATATCGACGACCTTCTGCTCGATCACTTCGCGGCAGCCGTAGTGTGTGATCAACCGCTCACCCGTTGCGATGGGCACCGTCGTGCGGTCCGAGACGCGCTTCATGGCCTTCACGTTCTCAGGCGGGCAAACCTCTTCCATGAACAGCAGGTTCAGCGACTCGACTTCCTTGCAAATCATCGAGGCTACCGTCGGACCCGCCTTGGCGTGGAAGTCGATGGCGATGTCGATCTTGTCGCCCATCTCTTCGCGCAAGATGAACAAATGATCGACGGCTTCCTTGATGCGCTCGTGCGTATCGAGAAATTCGTAGAAGTCCGGCACGCCCGTCTTGAACGCCGTGACGCCATGCTTCTCGGCGAGTCCGCGAATGATGCGCACTTGCTCGCGGAACGTTGCGTTAGGCGGCATCAACTTCATCGTTTGGTCCGAGATCAGGTGGTAGTAGCCGCGCACGCCGCGCTCATCCACAGGGCCGCCCAACAACTCATAAACAGGCTTGCCCAACACCTTGCCGCGAATGTCCCACAGCGCTTGATCGATACCCGAGATCGCCGAGCCCAGCACTGGTCCCGCCCGATAGAAGCCGTGGATGTACATCGACTGCCAGTGATGCTCCACCTGCATCGGGTCCTGCCCGATGATCGCGTAGCTCATGTCGCGGACAGCCTGCATCGCCGACTCGGCCTTGCCTTCGAGCGTCGCTTCGCCCCAGCCGACAACGCCGGCGTCTGTCTCGATCTTGACGAACACGTAGGGCCGGTCCCGCGGCACGAATGGCGGACTCACGCCAAAAACTTTCATGCCGGTCACTTTCAGCCGCGGCGCTGAAGGCAATGCCAGCGCGGCGGCCGCCATCGGCGCACAACCGCACTCAGCCAGCATTTGGCGCGTGCTTTGCGGCGACGCAAACGCCTGCATAGCGGCAGCGCCGAGCAGGGACGTCTTGAGTAGTTGTCTGCGATTCATGAACGTCTCCTCAACTGGCGATGGTGAACTCGGCCAATGCCGCATCGTCGACCTGCAGCCCGAGGCCAGGGCCTTCAAGCAGCGGAAAGAATCCGTCGACTGGCCTCTCGTCCCAACCGGAAATGCGTTGCCGCATTCGCTGATCGGCAGCATTCGTCGAGAACGGCGTCTCCTGAATAAACGAGTTCGGCAAACAGGCCGAGATATGCGTCCCCGCAGCGGCGGCGATCGGTCCTCCGCGATGGTAAGGGCAAATCGCGATGTAGTAAGTCTCGGCGATCGCCGCGGCCTTGCGAATATTCGTCACCGTTGTGGTC
Source organism: uncultured Acidobacteriota bacterium (assembly GCA_963805925.1). GTDB lineage: Bacteria > Acidobacteriota > Terriglobia > Bryobacterales > UBA6623 > CAMPKL01. Next base: position 743,904 of record CAWDWB010000003.1, on the reverse strand, counting down.
GTCAGCCCGGGACGCAGCACGTCAATGCCGTCCTCTCGCAAAATGTCCTGGAAGCGCGCGTTCTCTTCGAAATGGCGTCCGAAGCCGACAGGCGTCACGCTGCGCTTCGAGATCGAGGCCTGCGCCTCTGCGTTGATGTCCGCCGTAGGCTCGTCGAGCCACAGCAGATGAAAATCTTCCATGCGGTCGGCGATGGACGCGGCTTCGCTCGTAGTGGTCTTGCCTGCGCAATCGAGTACGAAGTCGCAGTTCGTCCCGGCGGCGGCGCGCAGCGAATCCATCATCGAGCGGATGTCGAGATAGAACGCTCGTCCGCGCACGTCCGATACTTCCAGCGGAATCGAAAACGCCCGGTGTCCCACGGCCTTCGCCGCCAACACCGCAGCCTGCATCTGATCGGCGGAGCCCGGCTCGATCACCGCCATGGCGCGCGCTTTGTTACGCGTCGGCCCTCCCAGAAACTCATACAGCGGCGCCTTCGCCGCCTTGCCGGCGATGTCAAGCAGGGCCATGCAAAGCCCCGCACGTGCGCCAGGCGAGGCGTCAGCGCGATGCAAGCGCAAGTCGGCCAACAGCGTACGGTCCGGGTTCGCGCCGATCTCGCCTGCCAGCTCGTGCTTGATACGGTCAACGGTGACCTTTGCATCGGAGTCTACCGGCGCTTCTCCATAGCCGGAGATCCCTGCGTCTGTCGAGACCTTGAGCACAACGTAACGGCGTCCGCCGGGTTCGGCGATCGCTCTAGGCTCGATGGCTGTGATTTTCAAACCAGTTCCCCCGCGGCATATAGGAGCAGAAACACGAAGGCCGCCGCAAGTGATGCGACGGCCTCTTGTAAAGAGATGTTAGTCGGTGTACGGGTCTGTCAGCGGCGAGCAACACGGCGTCTCAACCGGCTTACGGACCATCATTTCCGTCCTCGTGTTGTGCTGGTCGAACAGGTGCAACAGCCAGCGCCCGTCGCGTGCGATACTCGGCTTTCTGTCGCCGTGGTAACCGCGCGCCACGACATCGTCATAGACCTTCTGCACGTCATCCGTTCCCAGACAGACGTGGTGCCAGTTGCCGAGGCGCTTCGCATCGGGCGGATTCTCGCGATCCGCGAGCATGTACTCAATCCAGCTGCTGCCGTCCGGCACCAGCAGAGAGATCCACTCCGCCTTCTCGTCGGTCATGCCGCCTCTCCAAAGCGGCCTGAAGCCGAGCAAGCCTTTGTACAGCGAGTCGACGAGAGCTTCGTCGTAGACGTGAATTCCCACGTGCAGAATATGGTCGGAGACGCGGTTTTCGCCAAGGAACTGGCCGGTAGTCTTGCCTTGCACCGAGTCCGGCAGATATTCAACGAACTCCACGTCGTGACCTTCGGGGTCGGCGATGTGAAAGCTCATGTTGCCGTCAGCGTCTTTGCCCACCGTCGCCGGAACTTCGTAGCCCTCTTGGGCTAGATAGTCGCGCAGCTGTTGCGCGTTAGTCGTCTCCAAACCGATCTGGATCAGCTTATCGTCGTCTTCGTTCTTGAGCGTGGGGCTCAACTCGATGAACTGCGTATCATTGACCTTGAAGGCCAAGATGTCGCCCTCGACTCCGGGCCGCGTGTGCTGGAAGGCTTCCTCGTAGCCGAGATACTTGCCGTAGAAAGTCCTCGCCTCTTCCACGCTGCCCGTCATGGCGACGAAGTTGGCGATGCCGACGATGGCCGGACGCTCGACGCGGGCGGCGGGTTCTTCCGCCGGGGGAGTCGAGCACTGCCAGGACAGGCCAGTGACGAACAGGATCAACAGGGCTTTCTTCACGCAATAATCTCCTTCAACACGCGAGCGGGGTTCACCCCGATCAGCGTTTCCACACGGCCGTCGTAGTCATAAGTCAGCTTGCGCACGTCGACCCCCATCAGATGCAAGATCGTGGCGTGCATGTCGCTATGCGACACGGGATTCTCCACCGCTTCATACCCGATGTCGTCCGTCGCGCCGTAGATCGTGCCGCCCTTGATGCCGCCGCCTGCCATCCAGACGCTAAATCCCTTCGGATTATGGTCGCGGCCTGTGCCGCCTTCCGTCGTCGGCAGGCGGCCGAATTCGCCGCCCCACACGATCAGCGTCGAATCCAGCAGGCCGCGCTGCTTGAGGTCCTTAATCAGACCAGCGATGGGAATGTCCGTCTGCGCCATGCTCTTGGTGAGCAAGGGCACAAGGTTCGAGTGGTGATCCCAACCTTGTTTGGTGATCTGCACGAAGCGGACGCCGCTTTCCACCAGGCGTCTGGCCAGCAGGCAACGCCGGCCGAACCGCTCGGTCTCTTCGTTGTCCATGCCGTAGAGCTTCTTGGTGTCTTCGGTCTCTTGCGAGAAGTCGACCAGGTCCATCGCCGCGACCTGCATACGCGCGGCAAGTTCGTAGTTCGCAATACGCGTGTCCAGTTCCAATAATTCCGGGTGTTGGTCGCGGCTCAATTGATTCAGGCCCTTGACCATATCGATCACGCTGCGCTCGTCCATTTCCGAGAGCGATGCCGGACGTTGCAAATCCGGAATGGGCACCCGCTCGAGTTCCATCAGCGTTCCCGCGTAAGTCGGCGGCAGCCAGCCAGAGGTCCAAGCTCGAGCGCCGATGAGCGCATCGCCGTCCTTCAACGCGACATAGCCCGGCATGTTGCTGTTTTCCGTGCCCAGTCCGTAAGTGACCCACGAACCGATGGAGGGAAAGCTGCTGGCATTGCGTCCGGTGGTGTAGTGGTACTGCGCCGTATCGTGATCAATACGCTCGGTGACGCCCGAGCGTATCACGGCAATTTCGTCGACCACCGTCGATAGACCTGGCAGCAGTTCAGAGACCGGAATACCCGATTGGCCGTGTTGTTTGAACTTGAAGGGGCTCGCATACAGCTTCGGTGCGTCGACGTCGCGCCGCGAAACCACTTGCATCGGCGGCGCCTGGCCGTCATGCGAATCCAGATACGGCTTCGGATCGAGCAGATCCATCTGGCTCGGACCGCCGGGCATGAACAAGAAGATGACCGATTTCGCCTTGGGCGCGAAGTGCGGCTGCCGCGGCAATAAGTCGAACGACGTTCTGCCGTCCGAGGCCATCAGCGGATTCTCGTGCAGCATGTGGCCCAGCAATACGCTGCCCAGTCCGCCCATGCTGCGGGCGATGATCTCGCGCCGTGTCGGAGGAATGCTGAAGTTCGGTCTGCGCATCGTGTGTGCTCCCGCCTAGTCGATGTAAAGGAAGTTACTGGAGCCGAGCAAAGCTTGGCAGAACAGTCTAAATCCTTTGTCCTTGTCTTCTTGTTTGTCGATCTGGCCGAAACCGAAAGCGATCTCCGCCTCCGTGGCCGGCCGTGAATAGACCAGTTCAATCGCTCTGCGAATCTTGCCTACAGAATCATTTCCGGTCTCGGCGGCGGCTCGCTCGGCTAAGCTCTCGGACGCCTTCATCATCAACGGATTGTGCAGCGACGACAGCGCCTGCTTGGGTACAGCAGAACGGAAGCGTACCGAGACATTGGTGTCCATCAGCGGCTGATCGAAAGCCTCCAAGAAGCCCGCCGCCGCAAGCCGTCGGATCTGCACATAGATACTGCGCCGATTCGGATCGCGTTGCGGGTCCAACTCGCCCTTGGGTTCTTCGCACGGTGGCGGCGTGAAGTCGAAACCGCGGAGGTTCTCGCCGTCGATGCGGCCCGAAGTCTCCGGCAGATAGTTGCCGTCCGGGGCCGAGCACAGCGCGATCGGTTCGCCATACATCTCCGTGTTCAACAGTCCGCTCACCTGCAGCACTGAATCACGAACGGCCTCTGCCTCTAGCCGCCGCGGCTGCCATCGGCTCAGCAGCTTATTCGGCTCGTCCAATAGATACTTCGCGTGATCGGTCTTCGACGATTGGCGGTACGCGTTCGACAACATGATCTGCCGGTGCAACCACTTCAGGCTCCAGTCGTGCTCGATCAGACTGACCGCAAGCCAATCAAGCAACTCGGGATGCGTCGGCGCCGCGCCTTGCGATCCGAAATCGTCCGGCGTGGCGACAATGCCTTGACCAAAGTGATACTGCCAAACGCGGTTCGCAATGACCCGCGCCGTCAGCGGATGCTCGGGCCGAGTCAACCACTTGGCGAATGCCAGCCTTCGCCCGGTCGTCTGCGAGCCCTCGGGCTGGTCGGGAATCGTGAATGGGTTGTCGGGATCATCCAGAATCACCGGCACGCCGGGCTCAACGACGTCTCCGGGCGCTTCGTAGCTGCCGCGGACCAGCACGTGCGTCGGGTTCGGCTCCGTGGTTACGTCCCAGGCCGCCCAAATGAGTTCCGGTTTGGCTGCTGCGGCTTTCGCGGCGTTCTCTTTCGCCTGCTTCTCCAATCTCGCTAATTCCGGCGAGAGTTTCGAGAGTTCGTCGTTGGTAATCTCGAACTTGCCGGATTCGGTATTGAAAAGCTCTACCTGCGCTTCGGTCCGCTTCCCCGCTGGGATATCGGCGATTTCCAGCATCTGCGACCGCAGCGGTTCGTCCAAAGTCTGGAACTGTTCCTTCAGCCACTTGCTCTTGGCCTCGTTGCGTTTCCGGAAGACGTCGCGGAAGCTGGGGCCGGCCTTTTGCAACTCCAGATAGCGGTCCATCTCTGCTTGCGTCGCATTCGGTATAAACCGCGCTGGCCAGTCGCCCGAGCCGACGTTCGCCGGCAGCCAGTGCGTGTCCTTCGGAGGGAATGTCGGGTCCGGATCGTAGACCGACTGGTAGATGCCCATGATCCGGTAGTAATCCTTCTGCAGGAAGGGATCGAACTTGTGGTCGTGGCAGCGGAAGCAGTTGATGTTGATGCCCATCAACGCCTTCGTCGTGACTTCCGTCATGCCCAAGAAGGCGTCCCACTGCTTGTCGATCTCGTAAATCGTCTGGTTGTCGGTTCCGTCCGCCGGCAGCCGCAAAAAGCCGGTTGCCTGCAGGTTCTCGATGGCTTCGGGCGACAGCCGCTCGCCCATCTTCCAGTCCACAATCTGGTCGCCGGCGATTTGCCGCACCAAGAACTCGTCATAAGGCATGTCCTTGTTCAACGCCTTGATGACCCAATCGCGGTATTGCCACGAATGCGTACGCGGCTCGTCGCCCAAGAATCCGTTGCCGTCGGCATAACCGGCGACGTCCATCCAATGTCGCGCCCAGCGCTCCCCGTAAGCCGGGGAATCCAACAGCCGGTCGACCAAATCCTCATAAGCGCGCGGCGATTCATCTTTGACGAAGGCCCGCACCTCTTCCGGCGTCGGCGGAAGTCCAGTCAAATCCAGATACGCTCGACGCATCAGCGTCTCGCGGTCGGCTTCCGGGTTGAGACTCGTTCCAATCGCTTCCAGTTTTTCGAGAATGAAGGCGTCAATCGCCGTACGCACCTGAGCAACGTCCTTGACCTGCGGAGCGTCGTGTTTGACCGGGCGCTGGAATGACCAATAACTCTTAGCCTGTTCCCGAACCCGCTCGACCGGCGACACCGACGGCGCCTTGGCATCGGTGGTCGGGAACTGTCCATGCTCGATCCAATCGCGTATCAGGTTCTTTTCTGCGTCGGATAACGGACTGCCCTCTATCGGCATCTCGTCGGAGGCAATCTTCGCCCACAGCACGCTGGCCTCGGGCTTTCCGGGTTGAACCGCCGGGCCGCTCTCGCCGCCTTTCATCACCCCCTCCAGCGTCCGCAGGTCTAGACCAGCGTCGCCTTGTTCGCCGTGGCAGCTAATGCAGCTCTGCTCCATGATGGGCAGTACGTCATGTTGAAAGGTTGGAGCGGCGGCGATGAGCGTGCCGCAGAAAGCGGCAATTAGGGCGAAGCTCAACGGGGCCGCGCGGAGCGGTCGCTTCATGGTGGCGCTATTATAGACCCGATCGGTAATAAAATCAGCCACTTGGTGAAATCGTCATCCATTCGTGAGTCCGTTTTGGCACGCTAGGAAAATATGCTGAACCCGTGGATTGCTCGAACCGCGACCGCTGCGGTTTTCCTCGCGATGCTTGCCTGGATGGCCATGGCCCAGACCGGCGCCCCTGCGGGCCATTGGTACAAAGGCAATCTCCACACCCACACGATCAACAGCGACGGCGACAGCACTCCCGATGACGTCGTCCGCTGGTACAAGGAGCACCGCTACGACTTCCTATCGCTCACCGATCACAACTTCCTCACCGAGACTAGCGGCCTTAGCAGCGTTTTCGGCGCCAAGGGCAAATTCCTGCTGCTGCCAGGCGAAGAAGTGACTTCCGGGTACTCCGGGAAACCCATCCATATCAACGCCCTCGACGTCCATGCTCAGATCGAGCCTGCCATGGGCGACTCGGTGGTCGACACCATCCAGCAGAACGTCGACCGTATCCATGCCGCAAATTCGCTGGCGTCCGTCAATCACCCCAACTTCGGCTGGGCGATCACCACCGACGAACTGCGCCAAGTCAACGGCCTCAAGTTGTTCGAGGTCTATAACGGCCACCCCACCGTCAACAACCAGGGTGGCGGCGGCAGGCCCGGTCTCGAAGAAATGTGGGATTCGCTGCTCACCGCCGGCCGGCGCATCCACGGCATTGCCGTCGACGACGCCCATTACTTCAAGACGTTGGGCCAGGGCTACTCCAACCCGGGCCGCGGCTGGGTTGTGGTCAAGGCCGCGGAACTCTCCGTTGCGGCCGTCCGGGCTGCTCTAGAGAACGGCGACTTCTATGCCTCAACCGGAGTCATGCTCGAAGACGCAGAGCGGCTGCCCAACGGTCTGCGCCTGCGCTTGCCCCAAACGGGGACGACGCTTTTCACCACGCAGTTCATCGGCGCCAACGGCGAGGTGCTGGCGACATCCATCGACGCCGCCCCCGAATACCGCCTCCAAGCCGGTCAGCCCTATGTCCGCGCCGTCGTTACCGACTCCAATGGCTGGAAAGCCTGGGTTCAACCCGTCTTCGCCGACTAATTCCAAAAACGTTTGAACCTTTTCGCGCTGCGGCGTGACTCACTTACTGAGGAACTAAGAGCGCGCTGGCCCTCTGGCATTAACATAGGTGGCGAATGGCCGCCTCCGATGTCGCTGGGCCAGACCAAGAAACGCTCTGGATCCAACAGATCGCGGCAGGGGACCGCTCGGCTTTCGAGAGCCTCTACCGCGTTTATCAAGCCCGCCTGTATGCGTTTACCTATCGCATCCTGCGGGACGAAGGAGCGGCCGCGGAGATGACCAACGACGTGATGGTGACGGTATGGAAGCAGGCGGCCCAATTCGAAGGCCGTTCAAAACCCGGCACGTGGATCTTCGGCATCGCTCACCACAAAGCTCTCAATGAATTGCGCCGCCAGCGTAGCCGTCCCGCGGAGGCCATCGAAGAAGCCGGCGCTGTGCCCGACCCGGCCGAAGGCGCAGCCGCCGCGCTCGAACGGACCGACCTGCGCAACAAGCTTAAATCCGCCATGCTGCAGTTGCCTGCCGAGCAGGCCGAAGTCTTGAATCTCACCTTCTTTCAAGGCCTCGCTTATCAAGAAATCGCCGATGCGCTCGAGTGCCCGCTCAATACCATCAAGACGCGTGTCTTTCACGCTAAGAAGAAACTGCAGCCGATCCTAGAAGCCATGGGCATCGGTAGGGACGCGTTATGACCCACCAAGACGTGCTCGATCTGCTTCCCTGGTACGTCGCCGAAACGCTCAGCGACGAAGAGCGTCAAGCCGTTGCCGAACACCTCGACGCTTGCTTGGAATGTTCCTTGGAGTTGGCGCAATACCAAGAGTTGCGCCTCGCCGACCTCGAACTGAGCACCGATATCCCCCCCGCTCCAGCGAATATGCTGCAGCGGGCGCTGGCGCAAATCGACGACTACGAAAACGCGCGCATTCCCATGCCGCAACCCGCCCCTGCCGAGCGTACCTGGTGGGACGCCTTCTGGAATCCCCAGCCCGGTTTCGCGCGCCTGGTCATGGCCGCCCAGTTCGCTCTCGTCCTTGCCCTCGCCGCCGGCCTACTGCTGCGCAACGACGAGCCCGATTACGGCGTCCTCGGCGGCCCCAGCGACGGCGCCGCGATCTCGATTCAATTCGTCGATACCGCAACCGAGGCCCAGATCCGCGCCCTGCTCACTGACATGGAAGGCGTCATCGTCGACGGTCCCTCCGCCATCGGCCTCTACACCGTGCGCGTCCCTGTCGAACCCACAGACGCCGGCGCCATCGACGCCCTTGTCCAACGGCTCCAATCGCAGACGGGAATTGTGCAGTTCGCCGCCAGGGGGCCCTAGCCATGCGTGCGACTCTGTCAATTGCTGTACTGCTGTGCTTGTCTCACTCCGCTTGGGCGGCGCAACTTACCGTCGCTTACCGCCAAGGCGCGGGCCGCGGCCACAGCATCCTGATCGGCGCGGATGTCGATGACGGCTCCTCCATCAACGAAATTCGCGTCAGGCTGCCAGGCCGTCTGCGACGGGACGCGCGTCTAGGTAACGGACCGCAGGGCTGGAGCCTTGAGCAACAAGGCGGCGACGTCCGCATCTCCGGTTCGCCCGTTGTCGGCTCGGTCCGCATCCGCCTCGACCTCGCCCAGAAAGAACCCCCAACCGAACTGGAACTCTCAGCCTCTAGTGGTCGCGCTCTCGTGGCCCGCGAAAAAATACGCCCTGCAACAACGCAGCGCCAACCCAAGACCGACCGTTTAGAAGACTTCGCCATTCTCCCCGCCGTCGTCGAACCCGGTGAGCGGATCGAGTTCAGCGCCGTCGACCCCGCCCGTACTCCGCTCGACGGCCAATGGACCATCGCCGGAAATCCCGCCGCGCCCAGCGGGGCTGGCCGCTGGACCCTGCGCATCCCCAGCGACATCGTGCCCGGTGCAGGGGTCTCTGCCGTCTACGTCGATCCTTGGGGCGAAACCCTCGTCGAAAGCTCCGCCGTCCAAGAGATCACCGTCGCCGCACCGCCTGAGTTTCCCGAACAAGCTCCCAGCGTCACCGGCTGCTCGCGCCTTACGTTTACCGGACAGCTCGCCTGCGTCTGCGGCGATTTTCCCGAAGGCTCCGAAACCGAACTGACCCTCGACGGCCAACCGCTCGGCCAGCCGCTCAGCGCCTCACGCCGCGTTTTGCACTACCGCCTCGCCGGCGACGTCTCCCCCGGTGCGCATATCGTCTCCGGTTCTCCCGATGACGGCTTTTCGCCCTCCGACCAAGCCATGCTCATCGCTCTACGCATGCGCGGCGCCATCGATCAATCGGCTCTCATTCGCGGCGAGTCGACCGAAATGCGCATCCAAGTCGACGGCGCTCCCGGGCCGCTCACTCTCGAACTCGAAAACCGCACGCCCGAAATCATCTCCATCGACGGCGGCGCCCGGCAGTCCATCGAGATCAACCCCGACACGCCCGTCACCCGCAAAGTCGACGCCCTAAAGCGCGGCGACTTCGACATACGCTATTCGACGGCCGCCGCCGACTGCCCTTGCAGCCAGGTCCACGAGATTAGCCGCGCTCCCGACGGCTACATGCCCCGACGCGTCGCCGCTGCGATCCCCAACGCCGCTCCCACTGCCTTGCTTGCCGCCGTCCAAGCGATCGCCGCGACCTTTACCCTCAACGTCGTCGAGGCGACTCCGCTCAATACCGTCGCCGCCGGTCTTGCCGTCTTCGAGATTCCCGACGCCCGCACAGTGCCCGCTGTCGTCGCCCTGCTTAACGCCGATCCGCGCGTCCAGTTCGCCCAGCCTGACTTCGTCTATGACACTTACGGACAAGTCACCGCCGTCGCTCCCGAACCCTACGACGCACTCTCCTATGGAGGGCGCCTCACCGGTTCCGACCGCGTCCGCGGCTTCGTCGACGGAGAGGGCGTACGCCTGGCCATTGTCGATACCGGCGTCGATGCCCAACAGGTGGACCTCGTCGACCAGCTCGCTGAGTCCCGCGACTTCACCGGCCTGGGCTTCTCGGCCGACATCCACGGAACCCAAGTCGCCGGCATCCTCGCCGCCAAACCCGGCAACGGCGCCGGGATCTCCGGCGTCGCCCCTGGCGCGACCGTATTGGCGCTCAAAGCCTGCCAGCCGTCCTCCGCCCAATCCGTCCGCGCCCGCTGCTGGTCCTCAGCCCTAGTCAAAGGCCTCGATTACGCCGCCGAACAACGCGTCGACATTGTCAACATGAGCGTCGGCGGACGCCGCGAAGACCGCCTACTGCAACTCGGCGTCGAAACTGTCGTCAATGGCGGCTCAGCAGTCGTCGCCGCCGCCGGCAACGAAGGTCCTACTGGACCGCCCAGCTACCCCGCCGCACTCGACGGCGTCGTCGCCGTCACTGCCGTCGACGCCGCCCAGCGCCTCTACCGCTACGCCACCCAAGGCCCATTTGTCGATCTCTCCGCCCCCGGGGTGGAAATCATCAGCACCGCGCCCGGCAATCAGTTCCCTGTCTGCTCGGGGACGTCCTTCGCCACCGCCTACGTTTCCGGCGCCCTCGCTCTGCTGCGCCAAGGCAGTCCTTCGTCCACCGCCGCGGCGCTCGTTAGGGCTCTGCAATCCACGGCCCACGACCTTGGCCCTGACGGTCGAGACGCCCAATTCGGCGACGGTCTCATCAATGCCTGTGCCGCCTTGAGAGCCCTCAATCCGCAAGCCCCGGCCTGCGAATAAAATACTTTCCGCCTCTTTGAACCTTTTTCTCCTGGCCGGTGACTTACCGGGCAGAAGGGAGCAAGAAGCTCTCAGCCGAACCAAAGAGGAGAAAAGGAAATGACCTACCAAGCAAGCAACAACCGTTTCATGAAGTCCGCCCGCGCCATCGCGCTGTCTCTCGCCGTCCTGTGGATGCTCCAAGCCCCGTCGGGCCTATGGGCGCAAGCCGGATCCGGCACAACGCAAGGCGACAACATTACCGAGCGAGTCGAATCGCAAGAAACCAACAGTAGCGACCAAGACAAGCTCGTGAAGGAAATCTCCGAAGCCGCCAAAAAGGCCGGTCAGGAGCATCCCAACGACGCCGATGCCGTCAAGAAAGATGTCAAGGACAGGATCGACGAAATCATCAAGCGCAAGAGCCGCGGCACCAAGCCCGGCGGCGCAAGCAACAAAGAAGTCAAGGAATGGGCCAAGAAGCTCAAACGCGAATTGCTGGACGAAAATCTCGTGGAGACCGCTGCTGCAGCTACCCCAGGCGAAACCGAAGGCGAGAAGATCGCCGAACGCGTCGAGGCCGAGGAAACCAAAAGCTCCGATCAAGACAAGTTAGTCGAAGAGATCGCCAAGGCTGCCCGCGACGCAGGCAAAGTGAGCCCCAATGATCCCGACGCGGTAAAGAAGGCCGTCAAGGGGAAACTGGACGAGATTCGCGACCGCGCCAGCACGCCCGGCAAACCCGGCGGCTCCCGCAACTCGGAAGTCGAAGAGTGGGTCAAGAGGCTAAAGCGCACGCTGATGCAGACCAGCTACGTTTCGTTCACGCCCGCCAACGGTTCACGGATCCTTCTGACCGGTACGGTAGTCGAAGGCCAAAAAGCCACGCTGTCCGTCGTCGACGCCAGCGGCGCCGCGCTCGAAGGCGTCGTCATTGACATCAACGACGAACGCTACGTCAGCGACGAGCGGGGCCGCGTGGTCTTCACCGCAGCCGGCATCGCCGGAACGGTTGTGGCCTCCTTGCCTGGTCTGCTTGACGGCGTGCCGGCGGAAGCTCAGGCCGTCTCCGCCCTCAACGACATTCCGGTTCAGCCGACCATGGAATCCGCTCCGCGGCACGTCATGGCAGGCGGCCAGGCGACCATCACCGGCAGCGGCTTCGATGGGGACGCCGCAATCAACACCGTGAAACTCGACGGTCAAGAGGCGCCTGTGTTGGCCAGCTCGCCGTCCGAAATCATCGTGAATGTCCCCCAGGGGACAGCTCTTGGCCGCCACGACATCGTCGTTGAAACGCAACAAGGCTCAACCGAGCCGCGGGCGATGAACGTCATCCGCTTGGGCGTTCAATCCGACTCCGCCGTCCTGATGCGCGGCCAGAAAGGCAAGTTGCAAGTCACCGTTAGCGGGACGGACGAAAGCGTGCCGCTGCGCCTCGTGAACCGTACGCCCGAGATCATCACCTTGGCCAAAGGCGCCGCCGCCGATGTCACTACCAGCGGCGGCAGCGACAACCACATCGACCTCAAGGTTCGCGGAGTGAATCCGGGAGCGTTCCGGATCGTCGCCGAGATCGTGGAACCGGCACGCTAGATGAACGTCAGCATCCGGCGCTCAGCGGCCCCTTGGACGGAATGTTCAAGGGGCTTTGCCGCGTCTACGCGCTGCGCAGGCCGACGCCGTAGTATTGAAAGCCCGCCTTGGCCATGTACAGCGGATCGTACAGATTGCGGCCGTCGAATACGACGGCGTTCTTCAGTTTCCGCTTGAGATAGTCCAGGTCCGGCGTGCGGAACTCATTCCACTCGGTGAGAATGGCTAGCGCGTCGGCGCCCTCCGCGGCTTCATAGCGGTCTGGACAATAGACGATGCGGTCTTCGTAGATCGCCCTCACATTCTCTTCGGCTACCGGGTCGTTCACGCGGATCATGCCGCCTGCGGCCAGGATCTGGTTGATAAATACCAAGGCCGGAGCTTCGCGGATATCGTCGGTCTTGGGCTTGAACGATAAGCCCCAAACTCCGATCGTCTTGCCTTCGAGCTTGCCGCCGAAGTAGCTCTCGACTTTGCGGAACAGCGTTTCTTTCTGCGCGTCATTCACGGCATCGACGCTGCGCAGAATGCGCGGATCCATGCCCTTGGCTTCGGCCAGCGAGGCCAGTGCGCGAACGTCTTTCGGGAAGCAGGATCCACCATAACCGACTCCCGGAAACAGGAACTGGAAGCCGATGCGCGCGTCGAATCCGATGCCCCGGCGGACTTCGTTGATGTCCGCGCCGACCAACTCGGAAAGGTTGGCCATCTCATTGATGAAGCTGATCTTGGTCGCCAGCATGCAGTTGGCGACGTACTTGGTCATCTCCGCGCTCTCAGTGCCCATTGCCAAGAAGGGATGCTCGGTGCGCAGGAACGGCCGGTAGAGTTCGCGCAGCACGGCAATGACTTCTTCGCTGTCGGCGCCGACCACGACCCGATCCGGCTTGGTGAAGTCGTCGATCGCCGCCCCTTCTTTCAAAAACTCCGGGTTGGAGGCCGTGGGCACGTCGCGTCCAGCCGCTTCCTTCAGCCAATCGGCGACCTTCCGGTTCGTGCCGACCGGGACGGTGCTCTTGACGACGACAATGGCGTCTTTTGGCAAGTGCGGACCCATGGCCAAGCAGCAATCGCGGACATAGTCGAGATTGGCCGAGCCGTCCTCACGCTGCGGGGTACCGACGCAAATGAAGACACAATCAGCGTTGGAGACGGCCTTTGCCGCGTCGTCAATGAACCGCAAACGCCCAGCGCGAGTATTGTTCTTGATCAACTCGCTCAGGCCAGGCTCATAAATGGGGACATCGCCGTTGCGTAGACGAGCGACTTTGTCTGGGTCGTTATCCAGGCAAGTTACATCGTTTCCCGAGTCCGCCAAGCAGGCTCCCGTGACCAAACCGACATAACCTGCGCCGATGATGCTGATATTCACGCTCTTTCGATCTCCAACCGGGCGATAGCTGCTAGAACGAAGCTTCGCCCTTTAATCGTCGCCCAATGCGCAGGCATTTAGGGATCGGGCAAGTACTGTGCCGCGCAGCTCGATTCACCCTAGGCTCATGGTACGATACGCCTTTGTTTCGGCACTCATCCCCGTGAAGCCCGCAAGCGACATCCTAGCTGCCGTCTACCGCCAGAGCGGCGACCCGAAAGCAGCCGATCGGGACCTGATTTTCTGCTTCTGGAAGCAAGCCGCCGGCGGCAGATTGGCGCAAGTGAGCCGTCCGATTCACTTTACCGGCAGTTTGCTCGTCGTCGAAGTCGATTCGCCCGAATGGATCGCGGCGCTGGAAGCCGTCCGGACGCGAATCCACGCCAAGTTGAACGCGGCGATCGGTTCGAAAGCTGTGGGCCGTATTATGTTCCGCGCCGCATCGACGCTGCGCAAGCCCGCCGCGAGAGCCCAGACGGCTGACCCCTCCTTGCAGACGGCCGACGGAATTCGCGACCCTCAACTGAGACGCCTGTACTTGGCGTCGAAACGCGCAGCCGAGAAGGGCCGCTGAATTCGCCGTGAAAATTACCGAGAAAGAAGTTCGCAACATCGCCGAATTGGCACATCTGAACCTAAGCGACGATGAGATCGTCGCTTATCAGGCCAATCTGGAAGAGATCCTCAGCTACGTCGATAAGCTCAACGAGCTGCCCACCGACGACATCGAGCCGATGGCTCAGGTGCTGTACGAGGGCGCTTCGGAAGAAGGCCTCCGGGACGACGTTCTTGAGCCGAGTATGCCCGTCGACAAGGCCCTCTCGAACGCGCCGCTCGCCGGGGCAGGGCAGTTCAAAGTGCCGCGGGTCTTGGAGCGATAGATGGGTATCGATAACTACAGTTCGCTGAACGTCGACGCCATCCAAGAAGGACTGCGCTCGAAAACGTTCTCCGCCGTGGAGATCGCCCAAGAGGCGCAGCGGTTTTGCGAAGCCGAGAACCCCAAGTACGGCGCTTTTCTAAGCTTCTCTCCAGACCGCGCCCTCAAAGCGGCGGAAGCCGTCGACAAGAAGCTGGCCGCAGGAGAGGACCCCGGCGCGCTGGCAGGCGTGCCGATCGCCGTCAAGGACGTGATCCTCGTCGAAGGCGAGAAGAACACCTGCGCCTCGAAGATCCTCGAAAACTTCGTCGCGCCCTACACGGCGACGGCGGTGCAAAGGATCGAACAGGCCGGCGGGCTGGTCATCGGCAAAGCCAACTGCGACGAGTTCGCCATGGGCTCGTCCAATGAGAACTCGGCCTACTACCCGGCGAAGAATCCCGCCGCGCCCGATCGCGTGCCCGGCGGCTCGTCGGGCGGTTCGGCGGCGGCCGTCGCGGCCGGCATGGCCCCGTTGGCTTTGGGTTCGGAGACCGGCGGATCGATTCGCCAACCGGCCTCGTTCTGCGGCGTGGTCGGCGTACTGCCGACCTATGGACGCGTCTCGCGCTATGGGCTGTCTGCGTTTGCCAGCTCGCTCGATCACATCGGGCCGTTCTCGAAGAACGTCAAAGATTCCGCTCGCCTGCTCGGCGTGATGGCCGGCAAGGATCCCCGCGATTCGACATCGGCGGGTGCTGCTGTTGCCGACTACGTCGGCGGGCCTCAACCGCAACGTCAAGGGCATGAAGCTCGGCGTACCCAAAGAGTACTTCGCCGCCGGCCTCGACCCCGAAGTGAAGACGCGCGTCGAAGAGGCGATTCAGGCGCTTGAGAAACTCGGCTGCGAAATGGTCGACATCAGCCTGCCGCACACCGAGTACGCGGTGGCCACCTACTATCTGATCTGCACCGCCGAAGCCAGCGCCAACTCTGGCGCGCTACGACGGCGTGCGCTACACGATCCGCTCGAAGAACTCCGACGACGCTGGGCGAAATGTACCGCAACACGCGGCACGAAGGCTTCGGCAAAGAAGTCACCCGGCGCATCATCCTCGGCACCTACGTGCTCAGCTCGGGCTACTACGACGCCTACTACCGCAAGGCGCAGAAAGTCCGCCGGCTGATCTACCAAGACTTCAAGAACGCCTTCCAGCAGGTCGACGCGATCGTCACGCCGGTTTCGCCGTCACCTGCTTTTCCGCTGGGCGCCAAGACCTCCGATCCGTTGGAGATGTATCTGTCGGACATCTACACGATCACGGCGTGTCTGGCAGGCAACTGCGGCATTAGCGTCCCCTGCGGCACGACCTCCGAAGGTCTTCCGGTCGGTTTGCAGATCCTCGCCGACCACTTCGCCGAAGACAAAATGTTCCGCCTCGCCGACGCCTACGAGAACCGCTAGCGCGGCGCCGGGCCCGCCCAAGGCGGGGGTTGGCCCTGCGTGGGAGCGAGGTTCGGTTTTTGTAGCGGCTGGCCGCGTGCGTCCGTGAGGCGCCCATGCGGCGGTACGTATTGGCCGCTGGTGGCCGCGAGAGGGCCGCGAATGTCCGCCGATGTCCGCTTCGGTCCGGGGCTCGGATGGCCGGTTCTTGGCATTGCGCAGGCAGATGGTCGGAGACAGCCAGGCGTGTGACCTGCACCCCATCACCGCAACAAAGAAACCAGTGACAGGTTGGCCGGCGCGTTAGGCGTCGGGTTAGCGTTTATTGTCTCGAACTCGGCGGGGCTCAGGTAGCCCAGAGCCGAGTGGAGGCGTTGGCGGTTGTAGACTTCGTCGAGCATGCGCTTGAGATCGGCGCGGACTTCAACGAGGTTCTGGTAGCGGCGTCCGTCCCACTGTTCGTGTTTGAGCTTGCCGATGAAGCTCTCGCAGAAGGCGTTGTCGTAGGGGTTTCCCGGACGGCTCATGCTGATCTGGGCGCCGTGTTGTTCGAGCAAGGCGACGTAGTCACCGCAGGCGTACTGCGTGCCGCGGTCGGAGTGGTGGATCCACCCTGGTTGAGGGCGGCGCTCGGAGAGCGCCGCCCTCAAAGCATCGAGCGTCAGGTTCGCCGTTAGATCGTTGGCCAACGCCCAGCCGACCACGCGCCGCGACCACACGTCGAGCACCACCGCGAGATAGCAGAACTCGCCGCGCAGCCGCAGGTAGGTGATGTCGGCGACCCATTGGCGATTCGGTCCGTCGGGTTTGGTCCAACGCGCCAGGTTCGGCCACACCCGCCAAGCGTGCCGCCCGTCGGTGGTCGAGACGAAGCGCTTCTTGCGCAACGCCAACAGGTTGTCTTCGCGCAGCAGCCGCAGCACGCGCTTGTGATTCACCAGCCGGCCTTCGCGGCGCAGCAACGCGGCGATGCGCCGATAGCCGTAGGTGCGTTGCTGGAGCGCTAACTGCTGCAGCCGATCGCGCAGCTCGGTCTCTTCGGCTGAGGGCCCGCAACGATGCCAATGACGATAGAATCCGGCGCGGCTGACTCCCGTCTCGCGGCAGGTCTCTTCTACCGTCAAGGCCGCTCCTTCTCGCTCTCGCTCTTGCCGGATCGCTTCGTAGATCCCGCCTTGCCAGCCGTCGCGATCTCGACCTGCTGCAAGGCGTTCTCGAAAAAATGGATCAGCGCCTGCTGCTTGCCGACTAGCCGCTCCAGCTCAGCAATGCGCCGCTGATCGGACTTGGCGTGATCGACGACGACTCTGCCCGGAATCGGACCGGGCCGGCCGCCGTCGCGTAGATTCTGGGGCCCGCCGTCTTCGACCCGCTTCTTCCACTCATATAGCGACTTGCGCTTTACGCCTAGCTCGCGCTGCAGCGCCGACGGAGACTCCCCCGCCTGCATCCGCTCCACCGCTCTCAACTTGAACTCCCGGCTGAACTGCCGCGGTCCTTTCTTCTCTCCCATCGACGGTCTCCTTCTTCAGAGCCGTCACTAGTTTCTCTGTTTCGTTTCAGGGGTGCAGGTCAGTGGCTGTCCCCTGGGGTTGGCGAAGTGCATTTCTGAAGGCCGACGCCCAAAGGGCCCCTCGTTAGAGGAGCCCTTTGGGACGCAGGTTGCGACACCCTACCACGCGGGGCGTCGGAGAAAGTATTTGGATCGATCCTAGGGACTCACTCCCCATGACACGCTGCCGTTCGTTTGGCCTCTGCGGCTTGCCCCAAACACTGTAAACCTCTTAAGCGGCGCCCCTGACCGTGCTCGGTCCAACCAGGGATCTTCTAACTCAAGGTGTATCACACCGTGTCAAGCGAGGCTGCCAACCCATTAGCAACACGTCGGTTGACATACTTCCGCTGACAGTCTACTCTTCCATAGATAAACTATGGGTGATGGAGATTTCTTGCCTGGTACGTTGGAGGCGCTGATCTTGCGAACGGTCTCTGGCGGTCCGATGCACGGCTACGGCATCGCCGAGGCGATTAGGCGAACCTCCGGCGACGTGCTTGTCGTTGAAGAAGGCTCGCTCTATCCCGCACTGCAACGCTTGCTGCGCAAGGGCGATCTCGTAGCCGCTTGGGGGCAGTCCGACAACAACCGTCGCGCTCGGTTCTACCGGCTGACTGCCTCCGGCCGCAAGCGCCTCGCGCGAGAGGTCCCCGAACTCGAACGGCTCGTCGAAGCCGTATTCCGCGTATTGCGGCCGGCGGAGGGAGCATAGACGATGTTTGCGGAATGGATGCGACGCCTTCGTATGCGGTTCGCCGGACGCCGCTTTGATCGCGAACTCGAAGAAGAGATGGCCTTCCACCGCGAGAAGCGCGAACAGGCCTTGCTTGATCAAGGCTTATCGCCGGCCGAAGCTCGCCGTCAGGCGAACATCTCCTTCGGCCCTTCGGCGACCGCTCGCGAAGAAAGCCGCGAAAGCTGGGGTTTTATCTGGCTCGATTCTTTCGTCCAAGACCTCCGGCAGGCCTGGCACGCTTTGCGCCGCGACCCCTCCCTCGCTCTCATTACGACCATCATCCTGGCCGTTTGCATCGGGGCGAACGCAACCATCTTCAGCATCGCGAACTCCGTGCTCATCCAGTCGCTCCCATATCCGAACGCCGACCGCATCGACTGGATCAGCGCGCGCACCGGCGCCATGCGGGAAGAGATGGCGCGTCATACCGGAATACTTCTATCATGCGGGATGAGAACCGCATCTATGAAGAAGTCGCCGGTTTCATTCCAGTAACCGCCAACTGGACGGGCATCGACTCGCCCGAGCAGCTCAACGGCGCCGCCGTCTCCGCCTCCTTCTTCCGTGTGTTGGGCATGACGCCGCTAGCTCGGTCGATATTTCTCTGCGGAAGAAGACCGGCCTGGGGCTCCGCCGGTCCTCGTGGTCAGCTACTCCTTCTGGCGAAACCGGTTGCAAGGCGACCCGGAAGCCGTCGGCAAGACCATCGAGTTCAACCGCGAGGCGCTCACCATCATCGGCGTGATGCCGCAAGGCTTCGACTTCCCCACAGGCGCGCAGTTCTGGCGTCCTGCAGCTTTCGACGAACCACGCAGAGCTTTCCGCTTTCTCCAAGTACGTTTCCTCACTGGGATTCACGTGCTGGCGCGCCGCAAAGCAGGACTCACTCCTGAACAGATCGACGCCGATCTCCATCGCTTGACCGGCGAGATTCGCCCTCAATACGAAGTCTTCGGCCCCGCCTCATTCCGGTCGAATCTGGAGATCGAGAGCATCCCTCTGCAACGGCATCTCAATGGAGACTCTGCGCCCTGCCTTGCTTGCTCTGAGCGGTCTCCGGTCTCTTGGTCTTGCTGATCGCTTGCGTCAACCTGGCCAACCTCTTGCTTGCCCGCGCCGGAGCGCGGCGCCGCGAGTTGGCGGTGCGCATGGCCCTGGGTTCCGGCCGGAGCCGCGTCATCCGGCAAGTGCTGACCGAGAGCCTGCTCCTCGCAGTACCCGGCGGGGCGGTCGGCTTTGCTTTTGCTTGGGTTGCGATTGGATGTCCTCGATCGTGCGCAACTCGAAGCGCTCACGCCGTATCCGCCGCTTTCGATGGATCTGGACGTATTCGGCTTTACCTTGGCCGTCACCGTAGCGACCAGCTTGCTCTTCGGCTTGACGCCCGCGATATCGGCTTCCGGCGTGCGCATCCTTGATGCGCTGAAGACGTCCGATCGTGCTCAGGCCGCATCCGGTTCCGCTCGCGCCAGGAAGGCGTTGGTCGCCGTGGAACTAGGCCTGTGTTTGATTCTGCTAATCGGCGCCGGCTTGCTCACGCGCAGTCTCTCTTATCTTTCCCGCACCGATCTTGGATTTTCGACTGACAACCTGCTGACGTTTCGCGTCAACCCGATGCGCAGCCCCGAATCGCGAAAACAGCTGCGTTCTTGCGGGAATTGCTCGACCGACTTCGAACAGACCCCGACATTCGAGTCCGTCGCCCTGGTCTCTGAGGTGCCGTTGAGCGAGGGAACGCTCGACAGATCTTCCGTGTTGGCGCCGCTCAGCGAGACCGTGATCCCCCTCAACGAAAGGCCCATCGGTGAACAGTTCGCTAGTGAGTCTCGATTTCCTTCGTACGCTGAAGATTCCGCTCCGGCGCGGACGGTTCTTCGATGCGATCCGATGCTCCCGAGTCGCAAGAAGAGGGCGTCCCGGGCCTCCTAGCGACCGAGCCCGTCGTCGTGAATGAGTCCTTGGTGCGCCTCATTTTCGCAGGCGAAGATCCGGTCGGCCGCAAGCTGTTCTTCGGGACCGGACGATCGCCAGCTCCACGTGGACGATCATCGGCGTCGTCGGCGATATCCGCGCCCAGGGGCTTAGTGCGGACGACCCACCCTCCACGGTCTATCGCTGCGTCTGTTATGGCGATCCGCGCATTTCCCGCGCCGGCTTCATCGTCCGAAACGCCGACGGATACGAGCAGCGCCGCTCGCCTTGCCGCTGAGCAAGTGCGCGCCTTGGACCCGGATCAGCCGATCTTCGATGTGCAATCGATGGAAGCGCGCCGGGACAGGGCGCTGGCGCCCAGCCGTTTTGCGCTCATTCTGGCCAGCGCCTTTGCGGCCGTCGCGGTCCTATTGGCAGCAGTCGGAGTCTACGGCGTCCTTTCGTATCTTGTCGCCCGCCGCACCCGTGAGATTGGCCTCCGCATCGCCTTGGTGCGCAGCTAAAGGACATCCTGAGTTCTGGTCATGGCCGAAACTGGAGCTCATCGCCGGCGGCGCGATCGTGCTCGGACTCGCCGGATCATGGGCGCTTACGCGCTACCTGAGCTCGCTGCTTCACGGGGTCAGCGAACTGGACCCTACTACCTTTCTCTTGGCCCCGCTGCTGCTCATGCTTCTGGTTCTAATCGCCGCTGCAGGTCCATCTCGCCGCGCTGCGACGATCGACCCGATCACGGCCTTGCGCGAAGAGTAGAACACCATCTTCATTGCGGTGCTGTATCGGAGGAATTCGCTCGCGTTGCTCCTTCTGCGTCGGTTCCGGAGGCGCGTGGTCTCTGGCCACGATAGACTGAGGGCGTGGACGCGTTGATCGTTTTTGCGCATGGTTCGCGGCGGCCTGAGGCCAATGAGGCCGTTGAGCGCGTGGCTGCGATTGCTGCCGAGAAGGGCGGCTTTGGCATGTGGCGGGCAGCATTTCTAGAACTGGCGGAGCCGACGCTTCTCGCGACGGTGAAGGAACTCGCTGAAGCGGGCGCCACGCGCATTGTCGTCGCACCGTACTTTCTGGTGATGGGCGTTCACTTGACTCAGGATTTGCCTCGGTTAATCGCGGAAGCCGCCGCGGAGGTTCCGGGCGTTGAGCTGGTTTCCACGCCGCCGCTCGACGGGCATCCGGCGCTGGCGGACATTCTTTCCGAACGGGCGCGAACGGCGATCGCCGAGTGATCCTCGACGCGAGGGTCCGGTTTTTCCAACAATAGGCTTAGAGGTCTCATGGTTCACGTCACACTACCTGACGGCAGCGTCAAAGAAGTCGAAGCGGGCGCGACCCCGTTTCAAATCGCTGAGTCGATCAGCCCCCGTTTGGCGAGCGCGGCGCTGGTCGCCGAACTTGACGGCAAATTGGTCGATCTGACCGAGCCGATTACGGCCGATGCGAAGCTGCGTCTGCTGACGGAACGCGACGAAGAGGCCTTGCAGGTCTACCGTCACTCCAGCGCCCACTTGCTGGCCGCCGCTGTGTTGGAGCTGTTTCCCGAGACGAAGCTGGGCGTCGGCCCGCCGACCGATACCGGGTTCTTCTACGACATGCAGCGAGACGAGCCGTTCACGCCCGAAGATCTCGAAAAGATCGAACAGCAGATGCAGAAGATCGTCGACCGCGACGAACCGAACCGCCGCGTGTGGATGGATCGCGACGAGGCGCTCAAGCTCTACCAAGAGCAGGGCGACACGATGAAGTGCGAGCTGATCTCGGAGAAGACCGACGACCCCAAGGTCTCGATCTACAAGACCGGCGACAAGTTCAACGACTTCTGCCGCGGACCGCACATCCCTTCGATGGGCCGCATCAAGGCGTTTCAAGCTGATGTCGGTTGCGGGCTCTTACTGGAAGGGCGACGAGCGCAACGCCCGGTTGCAACGCGTCTACGGCACATCGTTCTTCTCGAAGAAGGATCTCGAAAAATACCTCAATCAGCTTGAGGAAGCCAAGAAGCGCGATCACCGCAAGCTCGGCAAAGAACTCGATCTGTTCTCGGTGCAAGAGACCGCCGGACCGGGCCTGATTTTCTGGCATCCGAAGGGCGGGCTGGTTCGCAAGATCATCGAAGACTGGCTGCGCGAGCAGTATTTGGCGCGCGGCTACGGGCTCGTGTTTACGCCGCACGTGGCCAAGCGCGAATTGTGGAAGATTTCCGGGCACGCGGACTTCTACTCGGACGACATGTTCAAACCTATGGAGCTGGACGACATTGAGTACCAGCTCAGGCCGATGAACTGTCCGTTCCACATCTTGATCTACAAGGACACGCTCAGAAGCTACCGCGATCTGCCCGTGCGCCTAGGCGAACTCGGCACCGTGTACCGCTACGAGCGCTCCGGCGTGATGCATGGTCTGTTGCGCGTGCGCGGCTTTACGCAAGACGATGCGCACATCTTCTGCACGCCCGAGCAGGTGACCGATGAAGTCGTCGGATGCGTCGACTTCGCGCTCGACGTGCTCAAGACGTTTGGCTTTGACGACTACGAGGTGGAGCTTTCCACCTGGGACGGCGGCGCGAGCGGCAAGTACGCGGGCGACGCGGAAGAATGGGAACTCGCCGAGAAGGGACTCAAAGACGCCCTGGCGCAGCGCGGCATCGAAGCCAAGGTCATGCCGGACGAGGCGGCCTTTTACGGTCCGAAGATCGACGTCAAGATGGTCGATGCGATTGGCCGTTCGTGGCAGTTGTCGACGGTGCAGTTCGACTTCAATCTGCCTCGCCGCTTCGAGTTGGAGTACGTCGCTGAAGACGGCGCCAAGCATCGGCCCTACATGGTTCACCGCGCGTTGTTGGGATCGGTGGAGCGCTTCATGGGCGTTCTGATTGAGCATTACGCCGGAGCCTTCCCGACCTGGTTGGCGCCGCTGCAGGTGAAAGTGCTGCCGATCACCGATGCGCAGTTGGATTACGCTCGCTCGGTTGCGGCGAAACTCAAGGCGGCCGGCGTGCGGGCCGACGTCGACGAGCGCAACGAGAAGGTCGGCTTCAAGATTCGCGAAGCGACGCTGGAAAAGGTTCCCTACATGCTTGTCGTCGGCGCCAAAGAGGCCGAAGCAGGCAAGGTCGCCGTGCGCGAACGCAAGGCGGGCGATAAGGGCCAGCAGACGGTTGAGGAGTTCCTCGGGCCGCTGCTCGAAGAGATCGCCGAAAAGCGCGTCTCTTAGCTAGTCCAGTCGAAAGGCGTCCAGGTATCGCCGATCCGGCGCATTCGCGGCGCGGGGATGGCCCATGGGGTTTTCTTCGGTCGCGAACCGCTGCGCGAGCTGGGCTCTTTCGCTTTCCAACTCGGCGGGAGCAGGGAACTCGATCAGTTCCGTCGCCAGCCAAGCGGGGTTGATGAGGGAGCTCAGATCCTCGCCCTGCACGTAGCGATCGCGGTGTTCGCCGAGCACTGTCACCATCGGCAGCAGTTGACCCCAGAAGGGCCGGCGGCCTGTGGCTAGTTCCTCAAGCATCAACTCGTGGATGCGGTCGACACGCAGGGCATTGAGTTCGGCCGGCGTACACATGTCGTAGTCTTCGCGCCCGCAGTAGTCGGGGGCGTGCCAGACGTGGCAAACGCGGCAAGCGTCGGGGCGCGCTTCGTAGATGCCGCAGCACCCCGCCTCATCGAGAAATACGCAGGGGCCTAGCTCGATCAACGAGTTGTGGGCGGAGGCGGCATCGCTGAGGTCGAGCGTTTGCAGCCGCGCCGCTTGCGCAGGGCCTGGACGCCGATAGTCCACGACGCGTAGAGCCTCCGCCGACGAGATGTATACCGTCGTGCGCTCACAGCAGTTCGAGCAGCCAGGGCCGCAAGTGGGGCGGCCGATCTTAGGCTCCCACTGGTGGAGCAGCGTTTCGATCGCGACGTCGAACGAGGCCATCAGATGTCGCGAACGCAGCGGAAGCCGATGTTGCCGGCGGCGCTGTCGGGCGTGTTGCCCGTGCGTGCGCCTAGCCGGTAACGGTTGCAATACGACTCGTGGCACAGATACGAGCCGCCCTTCATCACGCGATGCGTGCCGCTCGGCGGGCCGACGGGGTTAAAGGGGCTCGCTTCGAGATGGTAGTCGGGGCTGAACCAGTCCGCGGTCCATTCCCAGACGTTGCCGATGGACGAGAGCATACCGTAAGGGTTCGCCGGGAAGGCGTCGACCGGCGCGACGCCTGCGTAGCCGTCAGCAGCGGTGTCGTGGTCGGGGAAGCGTCCTTGGAAGACGTTGCACATGTGCTTGCCTTCGGGTTCTAGGTCGTTGCCCCACCAGAAGAGTTGCTGCTCGGTGCCGCCGCGCTGGGCGTATTCAAACTCGGCCTCGGTAGCGAGACGCTTGCCCGCCCACTCGGCGTAGGCGGCGGCGTCGTCCCAGGAGACTTGCGTGACCGGGTAGTTTTCGAGGCCCTCGATGGAAGAGTCGGGACCTTCGGGATGCGCCCAGTCGGCGCCGGGGACTTTGCACCACCACTGCGCGGCGAGTACGGTGTCTTCAACGAGTTGCTTATAGCGTTCACCCGCGAGATGCCCTTGGAAGACGAAGGACCAGCCGTAGCGCTCGGACTCGGTCTGGTAGCCGGTGGCTTTGACGAAGCGGGCGAACTCTTCGGTGGTGACCGGGTGCGCGTCAATCCAGAAAGGGTCGACGCGGATCTGGCGCACGGGGCCTTCGCCATCGGCGGGGAATCCCTTTTTGTGGTCCGTGCCCATCAGGAATTTGCCGCCCTCGAGGCGCAACATGCCGGAGGTGTCGCCTGACGTCGCTCGGCGGCGGGTCTGCGATGCGGCACGGGACTGTTCCAGGCGTACGGCGTGCTCCTTGGTGGGCGCGCAGCAGGCCTTCTTGATGATCGGCAAAGACATTAGTCTGCGTTGGGGTCGAAGTCGACGGAGGCGGAGGCGCGAACCTTGTCGATGAACGCTTCCAGCACTTCGTTCTGCTTTTGGGTCATGATTTCGCGCTCGATGAGGTGACGCACTTCGCTGAGCGGCCGTTGGGTCGCTGGCTTAGAGTCGGAGACCTTAACGATGTGGAAGCCGAAGCTGGTCTTGAAAGGCGCACTGACCTGGCCTAGGGCGAGGCTGAAGGCGACTTCGTCGAAGCGGGGTACCATACGACCCCGCGGGAACCAACCGAGTTCGGCGGGGGCGTCGGAGTGCTTCTCGGCGACCTCAGCGAAATCGCCGCCGGCGTCAAGCTCGGCCTTGGCTTCGTCGATGGCCTTCTTGGCGGCCTCGGCGGTGACTTCTTCGTTGACGCTCTTGAGGATGTGCGAGGCGTTGACGCTCTCGGGCACGAGGAACTGTTCGCGACGCTTGCGGTAGAACTCGGCGATGTCCTTTTGCTTGGGCGGCTTGAGATGCGCGGTGAGCTTGGCGATGAGCTTCTGAATCTTGGCTTCGGCTTCGGCGTCTTCGCGCACTTCCTCTTCGGTGTGCCCAGCTTCGTCGAACTTCTCTTTGCCGCCGAAGCGTTCGATTGCCTCAGCTACGGCCTTGTCGAGTTGGTCGGCGGGAATGGGTTCGGGGTCCTTGAGGGCTTCTTGCCGCAGCAGCATGCGTTCGACGACGTTCTCTTGGGCCCACTCGACGGCCTTGGCACGCATGGCCTCGGGCGTGGCGAAGCCGTAGCGCTCCAACTGGTCGGGGGGGAGTTGCCGGAAGCGTCCCATGAGGGCGCCGATTTCGGCTTCGAGCGCGCCTTCGGGAGCGGCTTCGCCGTTTACTGTGAGGGTCACGCTGTCCATTTTACTGTGCTGGGGCGCGAGGGGCTAAAGCCCCGGCGTGAGGGGTAAGCCCGCTGAAGTGGGCTGGGGGAAGAAGGGGGAGTCGGCTTCGCTGTACCAGGCCTGAAGACCTGGCCTAACCAGAGCCCCGTGAAGGGGACTGAAAGCGCGAGGGGTCCACGGCAGTGCGCGTTACCACTCGACGGGCGGCGGGTTGATGCTGGCGAAGCCGGTTTGGTGCCAGTAGGGGTAGACGGGCTGGCGGTGGCTGACTTTATTGAGGCGGGCCATCTGGTCGGCGGTGAGGCTCCAGCCGACGGCGCCGAGGTTGTCACGCAGTTGCTCTTCGTTGCGGGCGCCGATGACGACGTTGACGACGGTGGGCCGTTGCAGCAGCCAGTTGAGGGCGACTTGCGGGACGGACTTGCCGGTCTCCTCGGCGATCTCCAGCAGGACATCGACGACGGAGTAGAAGTACTCGTCTTCGATGAGCGGGCCGCCGACGTCGCCGCCGGACTTGATGCGTCCCTCGGGCAGCGGCTGGCCGCGGCGGATCTTTCCGGTGAGGCGTCCCCAACCGAGCGGGCTCCAGACCATCGTTCCAAGGTCTTGATCGAGAGCGAGCGGCATCAGCTCCCACTCATAGTCGCGGCCGACGAGCGAATAGTAGCCCTGGTAAGCGGCGTAGCGTCCCAGGCCGTATTTCTCGGAGGTCGCCAGCGCCTTCATCACGTGCCACCCCGAGAAATTGGAGCAGCCGATGTAGCGCACTTTGCCGGCGCGGATGAGGTCGTCGAGGGCGTGCAGCGTCTCTTCGATGGGCGTTAGGGCGTCGAAGCCGTGCATGAAGTAAACGTCGATGTGATCGGTCTGCAGGCGGCGCAGGCTGTCTTCGCAAGCGCGGATCAGGTGATGGCGGGAGGAGCCGCGTTCATTCGGTCCGTCGCCCATGGGAAAGGTCGCCTTGGTGGAGATCAGGGCCTTGTCGCGCCTTCCTTTGAGCGCTTCGCCCAAGACCTTTTCGGATTCGCCGATGGAATAGATGTTGGCCGTATCGAAGAAGTTGACGCCGGCGTCGAGGCAGATGTCGACCATGCGCGAGGCGGCCTTGCCTTCGTTGACGCCCCAGCGCTCGAAGAACTCGTTGCCGCGTCCGCCGAAGGTGCAGGTGCCGAGACTGAGTACGGGGACGTGAAGGCCGGAGTGGCCTAGTTTGCGATATTCCATGGTCTGTTCAGCTTTCCATGGGGCGGGAGGTTGTGGCAAGGATGGGTAGGCTGGCCGGTCCTTGCTGCTGCTATCATGTTCGGCGGCATGAAAACCCTCCTTAGCGTCTTCCTGTTTGCCGTGACGCTGGCGGCTCAGCCCGGCCTGCACGTCGATACGCCGATGGCGCCGCCGAATTGGGCGTTGATGGAGAGGGCTTTGCTCGATGCCAACTCCGAGGCGGTCGAGGAGTTTGCCGACAAGTACATCGATTCGCGCGGCTATCTGCTGCACACGCCGCGCTGGGGCACGCTGGACGGCCCCGATGACGCCGTCGAGACTTATTACAACTGGACGTTGCTGCACGCGCTGGGAGGGTCTGACGCCGTGCTGGAGGCTTTCAAGAAAGGCTACGAGGGTCACCTGCGGCAGTACGGCGAGTTGCGCACGAAAGATACGGAGTTAGCCGCGAACGGCGCCTACCACAAGGATTTCATTACGCAGTCCGACTGGTTCCATACCGCTGAGGGCATGCGCTCAGTCTTCATGTGGGGACTGTCGGAGCCCAACAATCCAGCGTTGGTTAACCGCATGAAGCGCTTCGCAGGCATGTATATCGGAGAGGACCCGGAGGCTCCCAACTACGATCCGGACAAGAAGATCATCAAGAGCTTCTGGACTGGATCGATGGGGCCGATGATGCGTCGAGCGACGCTCTACGACTGGGTGGGCGATGCGGTGCCGGGTACGTTCCATCTGCTGCACAATCCAGCGGGCACGTCGAAGATGTTGGACCTGAAGGCCTGGTATCCGCGTATGTTGGCGCACTGCGCCGAATATCTGGATACGCTCGGCGATACGTTTTTAAACATGGCCTCGACCTTGCTGACGGTGAACGCTTACGCGCTGACCGGCGACAAAAAGTATCGCGACTGGACCCTCGAATATATGGACGCCTGGAAGGCGCGTGCGGCCGCCACCGGCGGCATGATCCCGTCGAACATTGGTCTCGACGGTTCGCTCGGCGGCGAGCACAACGGACAGTGGTGGAAGGGCACCTACGGCTGGAACTTCACGATCTATGACGGCGAGTTGCAGCAGATCGTGCACCGCAACTATTGGCATGTGTCCATCTTCGCCGGCTTCGCGAACGCGTTGCTGTTTACCGGCGACCAGTCCTACATTGACGTGCTGCGGCGCCAGATGGATCTGTTCTACGAGAACAAGAAGGTCGAGAACGGTCGGACGCTATTGCCGCAGATGTACGGCGATCCGCGCGGCTACAAATACGACGGCAAACCGGAGTGGTACCACTACACGGGCGATCTGCACACGGATCGACTGACGGAGATATATCTGTGGTCGATGAAGCGCAGCGATTTGGAGCGCATTCCGACCGACACGGGTTGGATCGGTTTCCTAGAGGGCAATAATCCGAGCTATCCGATGACGGCGATGCAGAAGGATATGGAGTACATCCGCGAACGCATGGAGAAGGTGCGCACCGATCAGACCACCGCCGACACGCGGCTTGCGGATTACTTGCTCAACCTGGTTCCGGCGACGACTGACACTCTGGTGGAATTGACGACAGGCGGCTTCTTTTCGAACGGAAGAGTCTGGGTATTGCATAGCCGGTTGCGTTATTTCGACCCGGCGAAGCAGCGCAGCGGGCTGCCCGAGAATGTGGCTGCACTGGTCGAGAAGCTGACGGATGACTCGGTGGTGGTGACTTTGGTGAACACCAACCAAGTCGCTGCGAGAACAGTGGACGTGCAAGCAGGCGCCTATGGCGAGCATCAGTTCACGGGCGTCTCGTGGGACGGCGGCGAAAAGCAACTCGATTCGCAGACGCTCACTGTGCGTCTCGAACCGGGTAGCGGCACGAAGCTCACCTTCAGCATGAAGCGCTACGTGAACCAGCCCAGCCTGGCGCAGCCCTGGAATCGCTCCTGGATGAACAACTAGCCGTTACGCCGGCAGATACCGCGGGCGGAGCTGCGTACGAAGGCGAGAACGTTCTTCACGTGCTCGCCCGTGCATTCGGCTTCGATGAGCGAGAGGGCTTCTTCAAGCGGTAGCCGCGAGAGAAACAGCAGGCGGAAGGCTTTCTTGAGCGGCGTCAGGTCGCTCTGCGTGAATCCCGCGCGGCGCAGCCCGACGGCATTGATGCCCATCGGGGTCACGTCGAAGCCGCTGTACAGAAAATACGGCGGCACGTCTTTGTTGACGCGGGTGTTGCCGCCGATCATCGCCAGGTCACCGATCTTTGAGTATTGGTGGACGACCACGCCGCCGGAGAGAAACGCGCGATTGCCGATCTCGACGTAGCCGGCGACCAGCGCGCAACTGGCGATGACGTTGTCGTTGCCGATGACCGAGTTATGCGCGATGTGCCCCGACGTCATGATGTAGTTGCGGTTGCCGATGACGGTGGTCGAGTCGGGCTTGGTGCCGCGGCTGATGGTGTAGTGCTCGCGAATGACGTTGTCGTCGCCGATCACGAGATAACTGCGCTTGCCGGTGAAATTCTTGTCGAGCGGATCCGTGCCGAGGACGGTTCCCGCCGAGATGGCGTTGTTCTTCCCGAGCGTCGTCCAGCGCTTGATGTAGACGTGCGGCTCCAGGCTGCATCCTTCGCCGACGACGACGTCGTCTTCGATGACGCAAAAGTCCGCGATACGGACGCCCGCGCCAATGACGGCGCCGGGAGCGATGCGAGCCGTCTCGGCGACTTGGGCGGAGGGGTCGATCGGCATGCTGTGCGTTACTCGAAGATCGTATCCGCCGGCACGATGTCGATCGCGCCGAGGTCGAGCTTGTAGTTGCGGATGAGCACGTCCTCGGCTTGAACCGCCTTGGCCGGCGGCGCGGCGTACACCGGCTTGGCGTCGTTTGAGAGGATGCGCCGGCGGAATCCGGCCGCGTCCTGGGTGATGACGACGACATCCAAGTTCGTGGCGCGCAGGTGATCCTTGATCGCCTTATTCACAGCGTCGCGCGTCAAACCGTTGAGCTTCTCTTTGAACCAAGCGTTAAACTCGCCCGTCTTGTAGTACTGGCTGTCGAGCGCGTAGCCGAGTTGCTCGTCTTGGGTTTGAGTGAGCAGATTCACGTTTTTCGAAAGGAAGAGCTTGGTCGACTCGAAGTCTTCCTCGCTGATGCCTTCGCGAATCAGCTTATCGAGCTCATACATCGCGATTTTCAGCGCGAACGGCCCATTTTCGGGAATGACGGGGCGAATCCAGATCTGGAAGATCTGCTGTCGCCGTGCGAGATTCGGATCGGGCTGGAACTGGTACATGCCGCGCGGGAAGTATTCGATATAGGCGTAGTCGCCATAATTCATGCCGCGAATTTCGCGGATCTGTTGGAATAGGTAGCTCTTTGCCGAACGGTGTTGACCGAAGTACGACTGCATCACCTTCAGCGCCGGCCAGTCGGGATCCGAGCGCGTCACGTCGAGCGGGAAGCCGATCGAGATGAGGGTGGAGCGCGTGTCCTTTTGCAGGATGTGCAGCGCGGTTTTCTTGGCTTGCGCGGGTACGGGCAACACGACTGGCCCGGGGGCGCCTGCCGACAGCTTTTCGAAGTCGGCTTTGACGCGGGCGGGGAAGTCCGCGGGGTAACCGCCGGAGATGGCGATCTCTACGTTGTCGCTGCGGTAGTTCTCCGCGTAGAACGCCTTCAAGTCGTCGATCGTCATCGATTGCAGCGCAGAGACCGTGCCGCTGTTGTGATGGCCGTAAGGGTGAGCGGGGCCGTAAATCTTGAGATAGAGATACTCCTTGCCCAACTCCTCTTCGTTGTTGCCGCGCAGACCGATGCGCAAGAAGTTAATCGAGTCGTCCTTGAGGCGCCGGAAGTCGTCTTCGCGCCAGCCGGGTTCGAGCAGCATTTCCTTGAGCGTCGAGTAATAGGCTTCGAGATTGTCGACGTGGGTCGTACCGGCGAAGACGGTCATCTCCTTGTCGACTTGCGAGCCGACGGAGGTTGCCATGGGGAACATCTGCTCGACGATTTGGTCGTAGGTGCGCTTGGCCGTACCGCCTTGGGAAAGCATCGAGGCGGTCAGGGACGCGACGCCTTCCTTGCCCTTGGGATCAGCGGCCGCGCCGGTACGAAACAGGATGCGAAACGAGATGAGCGGCGATTCGCTGGGCTGCAGCAGGGTTTCCGCAGCGGGAGCTGCGTGCGACAGCGTCAGGGCCAGAACCGAAGTGAGAAAAACGTTGCGGAAACTCATTGCTCCTCCGCCGGCATGCCGTCCATTGCCGGGCCGAGCCGGACGATGGTTTGGTCTTTGGGCTTGAAGTATTTCTGCGCCACGGTTTGAATGTCTTGCGGCGTGACGGCATCGTACAGCCGATAGCGCTTGTTGATGGTATCGGGGGTGCGCCGCAGGCCCAGGTAGTGGGCCAGCGTACCGGCGATGGCGCTGGTCGAGTCCATCGATAGAGCGAACTGATACTTCAGATGTGATTTCACTCCGGCCAGTTCTTCGGCCGGGATTGCCTTGGTCTTGAGCGATTCGATCTCCGCCAGAATTTGCGATTCGACGTAGTCCAGATCCTTGGGGTCCTTCACGCGGGCGATGATGCCGAAGGGATAGGGATCCACGTGGTCCACGTAATCGGTAAACAGCGCGTCCACCTTCTGCTCTTCGATGACTAGCTTCTTATAGAGCGGCGAATTCTCGCCGAAGGCTTGGTAGGAGATGACGTCGAGAACGGCGGAGTCGATGATTTCGTCGTCATAGGCAGGGGCGCGGTAGGCGATCTCGGTTAAGGGCAGCGTCGGGGCGTGGAACTCCACGTTGGCGCGCTTGGGACCTTCTTGCGGCGGCTCGGCGGGAATGTCGGCCGTATAGGAACCGCGCTCCCATCCCCCCCAGTATTTTTCAATGAGCGCCTTGGATTGGTTGAAATCGACGTCGCCGACAATGGTCACGATCGTGTTCTCGGGGCGATAGTAACGGTTGAAGAACTGCAGGCTGTAGTCGTACATGTCGGGCATCGCTTCGACGTCGGCGATATAGCCCATCGTGGTGTGCTTGTAGGTGTGCGTCGTGTAGATGGTGTCCCGCACCGCCTCGTCGAGTTTACGGAAAGGGTCGGCGAAACTCTTGTTGTATTCGCTCAGCACGGCGCGAGTCTCGGTACGGAATTGTTCTTCGTTGTACTTGAGATTCTCAAAGCGGTCGGCCTCCAACTCAAGAATCTTTTCAAGATCTTCTTTGGCGAAGACGGCGTGATAGACCGTACGGTCGTCTGAAGTGTAAGCGTTGGTCTCGGCGCCGGCGGCCTGCATGATCTCTTCCCATTTCTCGGCGGGGAATTTTTCGGTGCCGCGGAACATCATGTGCTCGAACAAGTGAGCGAATCCGGAGTGGCCCGCTTCGACTTCGTTGCGCGAACCGACTCGGACCACCTCGTAGAGCGCGATCAAGTTGGGATAGCCGCTGT
This sequence comes from uncultured Acidobacteriota bacterium, assembly GCA_963805925.1. GTDB lineage: Bacteria > Acidobacteriota > Terriglobia > Bryobacterales > UBA6623 > CAMPKL01. The sequence goes on along the minus strand of CAWDWB010000003.1, from coordinate 711,378 downwards.
CGACCACCACGCCGCGCAAGCCGTTGGGCAAATCGAAGATTTCGGTGCGGTAGGGGAATATTTGTTGCTCGACGTTCGGCTTCTGGCTGCAAGAAAGCAGCAGAACCGTCATCGCCAGGGCCAGGAACTTGGACATGGAGAGGCGTCCTCCGATTCGCTCATCTTAGCGAACCTCACTCGTAAGAAAGCCTCGGGCCCGCGAGACATAGCGCGGGCGGCAGGCGAACGGCGGGCTTATTGATACAATTGAATTCGCCTTTGGCTTCCCGATGAGTGCTTCGACTCCCCCTAATCCAGACGTCTCGGTCAAGTCATTCGCCGCCGCGGCGAATGGACAAATGATTCCGGTAACCGGTTCGCTGAGCTACTGTTCGGTGACGCCGCAGGAGGACGTCGACCTGCAGCGGCTGATCCACGATCCGGCGTCGGCAACGCCTCCGGTGATCGCGTCGATTCTGCCCCGGCTGCATATTGTGCTGGCGGCCTACTTGGAGAAGCCCCACGGCAAAGCCTCCGGAGGTCCGTTGCTCGCTTTCAAAAAGCCGGCCGAATCCAGGCGGATCTTCTCAACCCACCTCCAGCAGGACGGCGAGGACTTCATCTTCCTCGCTTCTAAAGATGAAGACGTGGCCGATTATCACGACGCGCTCTACTACGAGCTGGCGACGCTGGTTGTCGACCGCGCGGACGAAGAATCGATCGGGCAGTTTTACGCGCTGCTTCGCGAAGAACTGCGCAACGAGGTTCGCGGTGAAGTCGACGACCAAAGCTGGAAACTGAAGGATCAATTGCTGAGCCGTCAGGCGGACCCGGCCAAGAACACCAAGGCCTTTCGAACATACGCTAGGGAGGCGATGATCGATACGCTGACGCTCTATTTGCACGGGCTGTGCTGCGACTTGGACGTCGAAGCCGGACCGCGGCAGTTGCCGAGCCGCTTCTTGCGGCGGCGTCTGGAGTTGTTGCAGGGCATGTTCCCGCCGCCCTCCGGAATTGCCGTCTTCCCCGAAGATCTTCCGCAGGCCTAGAAGATCAACATGCAGTCGCCGTAGGAGAAGAACCGATAGCGTTCTTTGACGGCGTGGCGGTAGGCGTCGAGCATCAGTTCGGTCCCGGCAAAGGCGCAGACCAGCATGAGCAGCGTCGATTGGGGCAGGTGAAAGTTGGTTAGCAGCCCTTCGACAACTTGGAAGCGATAGCCAGGGTAGATAAAAATATCCGTCTCGCCTGAGCACGCGCGGATGGAGCCGTCGTGGCGTTGCGCGGCGGTCTCAAGCGTGCGCACGGCCGTCGTCCCCGCGGCGATGATGCGTCCGCCTGAGGGGCCAAGTGTTTCGGCGGCGCCGGCGGAGAGTTCAAAGCGTTCCGAATGCATGCGGTGTTCGCTGAGCTTCTCGGCGCGCACGGGCTGAAACGTCCCCAAGCCGACGTGCAGGGTGACTTCGACGATCTCGGCGCCGTGTTCGCGGCAGCTTGCGAGTACCTCATCGGTGAAGTGCAAACCGGCCGTCGGCGCAGCGGCGGCGCCGGGCGTCGAGGCGTAGACCGTCTGATAGCGCTGGCGGTCCGCTGCGACGTCTTCGCGACGGATGTAAGGCGGCAGCGGCATGTGGCCGATGCGCTCGATCTTCTCGTAGAAATCCGCGCCGGAGTTGAACTCCAAGGTGCGCAGGCCGGATTCGCCCTTGGCCACGACACGCGCTTCAAGCCCCTCGGGGAAGATGATGACCTGACCGACGTCGAGTTTCTTGCTGGGGCGCACGAGGGCTTCCCACCTCGGGGGCGTCTCGGATAGCGGCTTCGAGAGCAAGGCCTCGACGATGCCGGTGGGCTGTTGCAGCGCTCCCGGAACTTCCGCGCGGCGGCCGAACAGGCGGGCCGGCATGACGCGGGTGTTGTTGACGACGAGCCGATCGCCGGGTTGGATGTACGTGGGAAAGTCGCGAAAGGCCCGGTCTTGCCAGACGCCTGCCTGGCGGTCGACGACCAACATGCGCGCGCCGTCCCGCTCGGGCGGCGGAGCTTGGGCAATCAACTCTTCGGGCAGTTCGAAGGTGAAGTCGGCGACGTTCACCGCAAGCTAAATCATGCCGAGGCGCTGCAGCCGCTCGATATGTGCGGCGATTTGGCGCTCAGCCATCGGATACTCGTGAACGCCGATATCGGCGTAGACGGCCGGCAGAATCTCAACAGGGTCGCGCAACCCGTGGCGCCACGCTTCGAGCACTTGCTGCTCCCGCCGCAAGCGATGAGCATAGAGCGCGTTGAGACGCTCGACTCCGTTGGCGATCATTGTGCCGTGCGCCGGCAGCAGAACCTTCGGTTCCAGGGCGGCGAGCTTCTGCAGCGACTCCATGTAGTCCGTCATGTCGCCTTCGGGCGGATCGATGATGATCGTCGAGTGCCCTGCGACCATATCGCCGGCGATGATCGACTTGGTCTCTTCGACCAAGAACGACAGGTGTCCGCGGGTGTGCCCAGGGGTGTGAATCACGCGAATGGTCACAGGGGGGTCGCCGGCGAGCACAACGACCTGACCGTCGTGCAACGGCTGGTCCACCTCGATTCCGCGCGCTTCCAGGTGTTGGGCGGTTAGCGGATGCGCGCAGATCGGCGCGCCCACGGCCTGCTTCATCGCCAGCGCTCCGCCGACGTGGTCCGGATGGTGATGCGTCAGCCAAATGGCTTTGACCAAACCGCCGTCTTGCAGGGCAACGGAACGCACGGCACGCTTGAGCCGGTCCAGTTCGTCGGGGTTTCCCGAGCCGGGGTCGACGATGATCACTTCCCGGCGGCCAATCAAATAGGCGCTGGTATGCGTCGCGGGCGGCAGCGTGGCGGTTCTTTGCGGAACGGCGCTAATCTCACGCCGAAACTCGACGCGATGCGGCGAGGGGCCGTGCTCTTCACCGGGCAGTAGTCGGGTGAGGCCTTTCACTGGGCCGTCTTCGTGCAGCACGCGCAGGATGTGCAGGACCGGTTGCGGCACGAGCACCTCGGCGCGCCGCCAGCGCTGCAGAGCTTCGGCCACAGTAATCCACTCGCCCTGGTCCAGTTCGCCGGTCCAGATTTCCGGTTGGACGGGCCGGTCTTCGGGCCACTCCAGCAGAAAGAAGCGCGTATCGAAGCGAATCGTCGAGAAAGGCGGCGTGATCCAGCGGCCGGCGTAGGTGAGCCCGGAGGCATTGAGTTTTACGCCGAGGTCGGCAACCGTCTCATCGAAGGTACGCTTGCGATCGAGGAGCTTGCGGCGCGCTTCTCCCAGAGCTTCGTTCGAAGGAGAGGTCTCGCCGCTGTGGATGAGAACGCCGGTTTCCTCGAAAAGCTCGCGGATCGCGCAGCTTCGTATGCCCTCGATGAGCGTCGGGCGCAGTTCCAGCCCGTCCGCTCCGGGTACGTCTTCGTCTTCGTAGGCGATATCCGAGCCGATCGGAAAGCCTTCGACGGGCATCGTAAGATCGACTGTGCTGATTCCGCCGCCGGGAAATGCGTGCCACCCGCCCATAAACCGCAGGATGGAGGAGCGGCGCACCCAGAAAACTTCGATCTGGCCTTTCGCGTTGCGCCGCCACAGAGCGACCGCCGCTGAGGGGCGAACGCGCGCCGCGGGGGGCGTGGCAAAGGCCTGACCGATGCCGGAAAGGACCTGCTCGTAAATGCTTTTACCGCTCACTCTACTACTGTAGCCCAGCGGTCGGAGGGGTCGAACGACGGTTGTCACGGCGGCGCCACAATGCCACGCCGACGCCGGCGAACACAAATGCCGGCGGGGCTCCGAGTACAAGAATGGCGCGATTGAAGGCCGCTGCTTGCTCTTTGCGCTGCGCCGCGGCGGCTTCCCGGCACATGGCGCACTGCGCCGCCAAGGGCCCGATCGAGATCAGGGCGCTAAGCGCTAGAAACAGGACTGCGAGCGTCCGCCTCATGGTCTTAGACTCAGCGCGCGCATGCTGTCAGGCAACAGAAAGGCGATGATCACCACAATGCAGGCGACCAGCGGCGGAACCAGCATCCAGGTTAGCGCCGGCTTGTCGAACTTCAGGTGCATGAAGTAGCCCATGATCATCGCCGCCTTGGCGACCGAAAAGGTCATTAGCAGCCCCAGCATCAACCCCGGGGCGACATGGACGTAGGCCAACAGCACTTCGATTGACGTCAAAGCGAGAAGGCCGGCCCAAACCTTGAGCATCAACCCTTGCGATGAAATTGCCTTAGTCGCCAAGACTCGTTCTCCTCTAAGCGTTCGGCGCGACCGACAACAAATAGATCAGCGGAAAGACGAACATCCACACCAGGTCCACGAAATGCCAATAGAGGCCTGCAACCTCGACGTCTTCGCCGTCAAACTTGCCGCCCCGAAAACCGAAGGCAATCACGCTGAGATAGACGACGCCGATGATCACGTGTGTCATATGCAGGCCGGTGATCAAGTAGAACGTACCGCCAAACAGGGGGGCCCCGTACGGATTGGCGAAAGGGGTGACCCCTTCTTCGATCAGGTGCCGCCACTCCATCAAGTGCAGGACCACGAAAATCACGCCGCCGAGAGCAGTCAGCAGAACGTATTTCATGGCCCGCGATCTATCGCCCGCGTGGGCGGCAGCGACGCCGAAGACCATGGTCAGGCTGCTCGACAACAAGACCAAGGTCATCACCGACGAGAAGACGATGCCCGGTGAAAAATCGAACGGATGCGGCCAATCGTTGGACAGCCGCAGATAACTGTAGGCGATGAGTAAAGCCGAGAAGGTCAGGGCGTCCGAGACCAGGAACAGCCACATCCCCAGCTTCTTGCGGCCGAGGTTGAATAGGGCGTTCTCGTGTGCTGCTGCGTGCGCCATGCGTCTACTATCCGAGATACAACAACAGAACCACGATATAGAGCCAAAGCACACCCATGAAGTGCCAGTACAGGGCCGACGCCTCGACGACGGCTTTCGGACGGGGCCAGGGCCGGCGAATCGAAACGCGTGTCACGACATAGCCGAGCACGCACAACCCGCCCATCACGTGCAGTCCGTGGGCCGCCGTCAGCAGGTAGAAGAACGCCCCGCTCGGCTGGCCGCGCATGACGACGCCCTGCGCGAGCATCTGGGACCAGCCGGAAAGCTGGGCGACGAGAAACCCGACGCCCAACAGCGCCGTGACCATGACCCACTTGCGAACGTCCTTGGCGCCGCGCCGGCGGACAGCCCTCTTGGCCGCTTCGAAGGTGAGACTGCTGCCCAGCAAGATGGCGGAGCTGAGCCAGAGGACTTTCGGCAGTGTGATGTGCCGCCAGTCTTCGCGGGCGCTGCTGACCACCATGGCGCTGGAGATCGCGGCGAAGAACATCACGATTCCGGCAATGCCGACCCAGACGGCCAGCTTGTAGCGCTGCTCGGAGTGGAATCCGTCTCCGCCCGAGTCGCCGCCGCCCCATCCGCGAGTCGCCGGCGGCGGAGAACCGAAGCCGCCGCTGCCCACGTTCGTGCCGTCGACGCGCGTCGAGCGTTTCGTTTCGCGAGGCGGATTTAGAGTGACAGCCATCGCTACTCAGCCGCTCCTGCACTGTCGGGCTCGTGCTGCATCAAGAAATCCTTCGCACTGCCGGGGACGCTGTAATCATAAGGGCCGCGGACGACGACCGGAATCCGACCGGCGAAATTGTCGTGCGGCGGGGGCGAGGGCAGCGTCCACTCCAGACTGGTCGATTCCCAAGGATTATCGCTGGACGGCTTCTTGCCTGCGAACAGGCTCCATATGAAGTTCACCAAGAAGATCAGCTGCGCGGTCACCAGGATCATGGCCGCAATGGTGATGAAGTGGTGCAGTTCAGCCGAACCCCGATTGGCCAGATAGTCGACGCCGCTAATCTCGGCGTAGCGCCGCGGGTGCCCCAGCGTGCCGAGGAAATGCATGGGCCCGAATACTCCGTAGACGCCGAACATCGTCAGCCAGAAGTGCAACTTGTTGAGCGGTTCGTTCATCATGCGCCCAAACATCTTGGGAAACCAGTAGGCCAGCCCGGCGAACATCGCCATTACCGCCGCCACGCCCATGATGAGGTGAAAATGCGCGACCACGAAGTACGTGTCGTGGAAGTACATATCGAGCGCCGGTTGGCCCAAGAATAGACCGGTGATGCCGCCTGCCACGAAGATCGACACAAAGCCGATCGCGTAGAGCATCGGCGAATCCAGGCGCAAGCGGCCGCCCCACATTGTGCCGATCCAGTTGAACGTCTTAATCGCCGACGGCACGCCGATGGCCATCGTCAGAATCGAAAACGCCACCGCCGAGTAAGGGCTCATGCCGCTGACGAACATGTGGTGACCCCAGACGACGAAGCCCAACGTCGCAATTGCGCCCATCGCGTAAATCATCGCGCGGTAACCGAAGACCGGCTTGCGCGAGAACGTCGCCAGCACATGCGAAATGATGCCCATGCCGGGCAGGATGGCGATGTAGACCTCCGGATGGCCGAAGAACCAGAACAGATGCTGCCACAGGATCGGTGAGCCGCCGCCGCGATCGATCAAGCGGTCACTGACCACCAACCCTGTGGGGATGAAGAAGCTGGTATCGAGGTTGCGGTCCATCAGCAGTAGAATGCCGCCGGCCAGCAAAACGCCGAACGCCAACAGGCCAATGACCGCGGTCGTGAACCAGCCCCAGACGGTCAACGGCATGCGCATCAGCGTCATACCTTCGGTACGCATTTCGAGCGTGGTGACGATGAAGTTTAGCGCGCTCAAGACGGAAGCCAAACAGAAGATGGCGATGGAGACGATCCACAAATCCTGCCCGATGCCCGCGGAAGTCGCCTCGCGTAGGGCGCTCAATGGCGGATAGGCCGTCCAGCCGGAGCCAGGGGCGCCGCCGGTGACGAAAAATGCGGCCATCAGCGTGATGAACGATAGGAACGTCAGCCAGAAGGCCATCATGTTCAGCCGCGGAAAGGCCATGTCCGTCGCGCCGATCTGGATCGGCAGAAAGTAGTTGCCGAAACCACCCTGGGGCGCCGTGGTCAGCACCATGAAGATCATGATGGTGCCGTGCATGGTCATGATCGCCAGGTAGAACTCGGGCGTCATCACGCCGTCCGGCGCGCCAGTGGGGAACAGCGTCTCGAGAAACGCATAGGACCGGTCAGGCCACACGAGCCGGATGCGCATGAGCATCGACAGCGCCATGCCGGTAAACGCCGCCACAATAGCCAACAGCAGGTACTGGATGCCGATCACTTTGTGGTCGGTCGAGAAGATCCAGCGGCCCACAAAGCTTTTTGGCTCCGTGTGGCGCGCGACTTCGGTGTAGGTAATTGCTTCCGGCATCTTTCCTACTGCACGTACTGCGCTTGTTCAGTGAGCCAAGTCTCAAACGCCGCCGGCTCCATCACTTCCATGAAGGCTCGCATGCGGTAATGGCCGAGGCCGCACAACTCCGAGCAGGCGATTTCGTAGGTTCCCGTCTTGTCGGGCGTGAATCGCAAGCGGCTTTCGAGACCGGGAACGGCGTCCAGCTTGATGCGCAGTTCGGGCACAAAGAAGTCGTGGAGCACGTCCTTGGACTTCAACACAATCTCGACCTCGCGTCCCACGGGCAACGCTAGCCGGGGCACGATCAGGTCGTCCTTGCCCATGGGGTGCGTGCGGTCGACGCCCAGGGCGTTTCCCATGGAGTCGTCGATCAACTTCGGATCGGTCGGTCCGAAATCGCCGTCCGGGCCGGGGTAACGTACGTTCCAGACGAACTGCTGCCCCACGACCTCGACAATGAGCCGGTCGGCGTCGCCGGCGCCATGCCGCTCGGCATCAAAGCGCGCTTCGGCCCAGGCCGAATAGCTGGCGAGAGCGAGTCCGATGAAGATCGCCGCGCCGCCGGTGGTCCAGAGCATTTCCCAGCGATCCGAACCCTCGATGTAGGTTGCCGCCCCTTTGCGTTTGCGGCCGAAGCGCAGCACGGCGTAGCCCAGGGCAAATTGCGAAAGCAAGAAAATCGCGCCGCTCAGGATAGAGGTCAACATCATGCGGCTATCGATTTGCCGAGCCAAAGGCGTGATCGCCTCGGGGAATCCCCACCACCCGAGCCACGCCGGCAAGAGCAGCGCGAGCGCGAACAACCAAATTGCTACTGCAACGAAGTACGCCATGAGGATGGTCGATTAGTGTATCAATCCCCCGGTCCGTATCCGAATTCGTTCAGGATGGCACGAGCGCGCGGTTCCTTCATATAGGCGACGAACGTGTTAGCCGAATTCTTGTGCAGCGCGGTGACCAGCACCGCCAGGGCCTGCTCGATCGGCTCGTACAAGGCGGCGTCCAACTCGTAGGTCTTGCCGTCCGAATCGTTGGTCAGCGACAGCGCCGTCACAGCGATGTCCGCATTGCCGGAGGCGGCGTACTGTTGGGTCATGCTGATGCTCTGGGCATAGACGATTTTACCCTTGAGTTGATCGCTGTAGCCTAACCGGTCCAATGCCTGCTCCGCAGCCATTCCGTAGGGCGCGAAGGCCGGATTGGCAATGGATACATACTTCACGCTGGGATCGAGCAGGGCCTCTGGGCCTGTTAAAGCGAGTGGAGAATTCTTGCGGATCCACAAAGCCAGCCGGCCGCGGGCGTAGACGTACTTGGATGCCGCCTCGGCGAAGCCCCCGGCAATAAGCTTGTCGATGTGCGCCGCGTCGGCGGACAAAAAGACGTCGAACGGGGCGCCGTTTTCGATTTGTTGCGTAAGGTTGGATGTCGACCCCAGGCTCACGACTGCCTTGATTCCCGACGCGGCCTCAAAGTCTTCGACCAACCGGGGAATCGCGCGGTCCAAGTTGGACGCCGCGGCGACGATCACTGACTCGCCCTGTTCGCCGGAACCGCCGCAGCCGAATGTAGTCAGGACCAACAGTCCAGCGAGATAGATGCGGCGCATGGGCCCAGGATAGCGAACCAGAGGGGCCAGCCTGTGCGGTACGATACCGGCGAAAATGTCCCGTCGCCGATCGCGTACCGAATTAGCCTACAGTCCCATCCCGTTCGGCCTCGGTGAGACCAAGCCGCATCATTTTCGCGATATGGCCCGTATCGCTTGGACCAATCGCGACAACCTCGGCTATGCCTGGCGCGTGCTGACTCAGGGCGTCTGCGACGGCTGCGCGCTGGGAACCACGGGGCTCCACGACTGGACCATCGAGGGCACGCACCTGTGCATGGTCCGCTTGGAATTGTTGCGCTTGAACACGATGGGGGCGCTGGATCACGATCTGTTAGGCGATGCCGCAGCGCTCTCGCAGCGAAGTTCCAAGGAACTGCGCGCAATGGGGCGGCTGGCCTACCCCATGCGCCGGCGGCGCGGAGAGAAGGGCTTTACGCGCGTTGCGTGGGAGGACCTGTGGGCCGACGCAGGCGCCCGCTGGCGCGCGTTCGACCCGGCACGGACGTTTCTCTACCTGACCAGCCGCGGGATCACCAACGAGGTCTATTACGTCGCGCAGAAGGTGATGCGCTACCTGGGCTCGCCAAACGTCGACAACTCGGCGCGCCTGTGTCATTCGCCCTCCACCGCTGGCCTGAAGGCGACTTTGGGCGTTGCCGCGACGACCTGCTCCTACCGCGACTGGTTCGACTCCGACCTGATCGTCTTCTTCGGGTCGAACCCGGCCAACGATCAGCCGGTGGCTCTGAAGTACCTGGCCGAGGCGCGGCAACGCGGCGCTCGTGTGCTGATGGTCAACGCCTATCGCGAACCGGGCATGCAACGCTACTGGATTCCCTCGAACCCGGACTCGGCCGTATTCGGCACGAAGATCGCCGACCGCAACTTTATGGTGAAAGTCGGCGGCGATCTTGCCTTCGTCAACGCCGTCCAGAAGGTGCTGATTGAGCGCGGCTGGGTCAAACAAGAGTTCCTGGATGCCGCAGTGGAGGGCTACGAAGAGCTCAAGACGTCTCTCGATGCCCAATCGATGGACGATTTACTGGCACGGTGTGGCCTGCCTTTGTCTGAAGTGGAGGCTTTCGCCAAAGAACTCGCTGACGCCGATCTCGGCGTGTTCGTCTGGTCGATGGGCATCACCCAGCACGCACACGGAGCCGACACCGTCACGGGCATCGTCAATCTGGGTCTGCTGCGCGAATACGTCGGACGGCCCGGCACGGGCATGATGCCGATTCGCGGCCACTCTGGAGTCCAGGGCGGCGCCGAGATGGGCGCCTACGCCACGGCCCTCCCCGGCGGCTTGCCGATCGATGCTCGAGTCGGCGGCGAAGTTCTCCCAGCTGTGGGGCTTTGACGTCCCCAGCCAACCCGGTCTGGCTACGGTCGACGCGCTGGAGGCGGCAGGGCAGGGTGGCCTCGACGCGCTCTACGCCATCGGCGGCAACTTCCTCGAAACCATGCCCGAGCCGGACAGAATCCGTGCGGCTCTGGAGCAGATCCCCCTGCGGCTGCACTCCGACATCGTGGTCACTTCGCAGATGCTCGTGGAACCGGCCGACACGGTCTACCTGTTGCCGGCGAGAACGCGCTACGAGCAGCAGGGCGGCGGCACGGAGACGACCACCGAGCGGCGGGTGATCTTCTCGCCGCACATCCCCGGACACGATGTGGGAGAAGCGCATTCGGAGTGGCAGTCCTTACTCGACCTGGCCAAGTCAGCTAAGCCGCAAGACTACTCTCACGTCGATTTCAAAGATGCTGCGGCCATCCGCCGCGACATTGCCCAAGCGGTTCCCGCCTACGCCGGTATTGAGAAGCTCTCGCGCCAAGGCGATCAATTCCAGTGGGGAGGGCCGCGCCTTTGCGCGAACAGGACCTTCCCGACCGCAAACGGCAAGGCGCACCTGACTGCGGTCGTACCTCCCTCCCTTGGCGCCGCAGCGGACGCCGATACGTTCGTCTTGGCTACGCGTCGCGGCAAGCAGTTCAACTCGATGATCCAGCAAAACCGCGACCCGCTCACCGGAGCCGAACGCGATCACATCTTCGTTGCTCCGGCCGACGCCCAGCGGTTGGGTCTCAAAACGAACTCGCCGATTGAAGTCCGCAATGAGCAAGGCGCCTATCGCGGTCGCGCATTCATCGCCGATGTGGCGCCCGGCACGTTGCAAGGGCATTGGCCTGAGGTGCTGTGTTTGATTCCGCACGGGCGCGTGGACCCGCAAGGCGGCGTGCCCGACTACAACGCCAACGTGCGCGTCGCGAAGCTCTAGAGACGGGTTAACCTGAGGCATGCGCGTACGCCTCTGTTCGCTGCTGCTCGTTGTAGCTTTACTCGCTCCGGCCGCTAGCCGGGAACCTGTTCATGCCCGCAAGGCGATGGTCGTCTCGGCCGAGCCCCATGCGACTCGCGTCGGCGTGGATGTGCTCAAGTCCGGCGGCAACGCCGTCGACGCCGCTGTCGCGGTCGGTTTGACGCTGGCCGTCACCCATCCGTTGGCGGGCAACATCGGCGGCGGCGGATTCATGCTGATCCGCTTCGCCGATGGCCGGGCGACCTTCATCGACTTCCGCGAGCGTGCGCCGCAAGCTGCGACGCGCGACATGTACCTCGACGCTGAGGGCAAGCCCACCAACGAGAGCGTCGTCGGCTATCGCGCCTCCGGCGTTCCGGGGACAGTACGCGGGCTGGGCATGGCTCTTGAGAAATACGGCTCGAAGAAATGGCGCGACCTCGTCAAACCGGCGCAACAACTCGCCGACAAGGGATTCCCGCTGCCCTATTCGTTGGCCAAAGAGATCGCCGGCAGCAGCCGTTTGCCGCAGTTTAACGAGTCCAAGCGCATCTTTCTGAAGGGCGGAAAGGCGCCCGTTTACGACGATATCCTGCGGCAGCGCGAGTTGGCCAAGACTCTCGCCAGGCTAGCCAAACAAGGCCCGGACGAGTTCTACACAGGCCGCACGGCAGAACTCATCGCACGCGACATGGAACGCAACGGCGGCCTCATCACTCTCGCCGACCTGAACGATTACAGTCCCACTGAGCGCGAACCCGTGCGCGGGACTTACCGCGGCTACGAGATCATCTCCGCGCCGCCTCCCAGTTCCGGAGGCATAGGCGTCATCCAGATGCTCAATATGCTGGAGCCGACCAACTTCGCCGCTGCAGGGCCGGGCTCGGCGGCCGCCATCCACCAGATCGCCGAGGCCATGCGCCGCTATTTCGCCGACCGCGCTGCGTACTTCGGCGACACCGACTTCATCCAGATGCCGATGGCCAAGCTGCTCGACAAGGACTACGCCCGCTCGCGCTACGCCGATTTCGATCCTGCCCATGCCTCGACCAGTACCGCCGTTGGACCCGGACTTGGCCCGTGGAGGGAAAGCTACGAGACGACGCATTTTTCCGTTGTGGACGAAAAGGGTAACGCCGTCTCGGTCACCTACACGCTCAATGGTTTCTTCGGCTCGGGCGTGACCATCGCAGGCACGGGCATTGTGATGAACAACGAAATGGACGACTTCACGGCGAAGGTCGGCGAGCCGAACATGTATGGCGTGCTGCAGAGCCCGGCGAACGGCATCGAGCCCGGGAAACGTCCGCTATCGGCGATGACCCCGACCATCGTCGCCCGCGACGGCAAGGCTTTCTTGGTCACCGGCGCGCCGGGCGGACCGACGATCATCTCGACCGTGCTGCAAAACATCGTCAACGTGATTGACTTTGGCATGGACGCGCAGGCCGCTGCGGACGCTCCCCGGTTCCACCATCAGTGGATGCCGGACGAACTGCGCATGGAGTCCGAGGGCTTTTCGCCGGACACGGTTCGCATCCTCGAAGGAATGGGCCACCACATCCGGCGCGTGGGGCGCATGGGTAGAGCGATGAATATCCTGGCGACCGAAGACGGCTGGACAGGCGGGGCCGATTCGCGTTCCGAAGGTCTGGCCGCGGGCTACTAGCGGCGGATGGGTGAAGGCTTGGCGCCGCCGGCAGCGATTTCGTCGAGCATGCCCTGCGCGTTCGGCGCCACGCTGGAGTTCGGGAAGCGCTCAATGACGGCTTTGAACTCGTTCGTGGCTTCGTCCGTCTTGCCGAGCTTGTTCAGCGACATGGCTTTCTTGAACAAGGCGTCCGCCGAGATCAAGCCAACCGGATAGCGCTCCAGCACGAGGTCAAATTGCTTGACCGCTTCGTCATAGTTTTCTTGGTTGTAGGCGATAGCGCCGAGGTAATACTGCGCCTCAGGAGCACGAGAGCTGCTGGCAGAGAGCCGCAGAAAATCGTCGAATTGTGCCTTAGCCAGGTCGTAGTTGCCGCGATTGAAATCCGCCTGGGCTTGGTTGAAGAAATCATCTCCCAAGGCCGCGCCGGACTCGCCTTCGCCCCCCTGTGTGCCATAGGATCCCGGGGGAGGCAGCGTCGTCAACGTCGTCTTGATGTCCTCGACCTCGCGCTGCAGGCGCGTGATCATCGCATTCGATTCTTCGACGGCATCGCGCAAGCCGCCGAATTGGGAAGACATCGCATCGACCTTGGCCGCCGTATTGACGACCGGCCCGACCACCTGATCTCCCTGCCGGTTGACCGCGCTCTCGATCACCGCCAGCGCCTGGTTGAGTTTGGTGATGGCGTCCAGATTCTGCTTCATCAGCGCCTCGAGCGCGGCGATCTTTTCTCCCGTCCCGCGATCGGAGTCCATCAGAGCGCCTTGCAGCAGCGCGACATCGCGCTGGATCTCCAGCAAGCGGTCCTTGGTGGACTGGGCGGGCATCATCGACGGCACGGCCAGAGCCAGCACAAGGGCTAAAACGGAAGTATGGGTTCTCAGTACAAAATTCACGGCGGCGTCTCCCTCTTGACGAGAGCTGTTTATGGTCCAACCTAGGGACGGCTCGCACGACCTGCAGGTTGCGGGAGAGTACCGCAGGTCATTCAAAAATCTGGATCTAGCTTAACAAGGATGGCCCTTGGGCGGCTCGTTCGCCGGGCCGAACGAAAAACGGGGGAGCCGCTAAGGCTCCCCCGGTAATGGGTCCTAATCCCGGTTCTACCCTACGGAGCGACCGAGAAATGAGCGCGGCGATTACGTTGCCAGCACGACTCAGTGTCTTCGGTGCACTGCGGGCGCTCCTCGCCGTAGCTCACGGTCGACAGTTTGGCTGCCGAGACGCCCAGGTTCACCAGGAAATCGCGAGCGGCCGTAGCCCGGCGATCGCCCAAGGCCAGGTTGTACTCGTTGGTTCCACGGTCGTCGCAGTGACCTTCGACCAACACACGGCCGTCCGTGTAGGTGGCGAAGAGGTCCTTCAGCGAACTTGCGTCGGACCGAAGGACAGCCTCGGCGTCAGCCCGGATATCGTACTTGTCGTAATCGAAATAAATGTCGTTCACCGAGCGGCGCAATGCATCCGAGAACGCCGGCGGAGCCGGAGCTGGAGGCGGCGGCGGCGCCGGAGCGCGAACGGCAACCTCGACTGACGCGGTGGCGTTGCCGCCCGCGCCGGTCACTTCAATCGTGTACGTGGTCGTATTGGTCGGGAAGATCTCACGCGAACCGCTTGCGGGAACGGTTCCAATACCTTGATTCAGCGACGCACTGGTCGCATTGCTCGAACTCCAACGCAGGGTTGCGGACCTGCCTCTTTCGATCGAACTCGGCTCCGCCGATATGGTTACGGTCGGTCGCGCCGCCGGCGCTGGGGCCGGAGCCGGAGCGGGTGGCGGGGGTGGGGGCGGCGGCGGCTCTTTCTTACACCCTGCCGCGAATAGCGCCAGGCTGATGCTGAGTGTCGCCAGCGCGATCTTTCGCTTACTGATCATGGAACTTATTGGCCTCCTCACTGTCTCTCTGCGATTCTAGGACCCATCTGCTGGCCCACAGGTTAACCCAAAAGCCTCATTTTGCACATCACCGTATAGCCCATACCGGTTCCGTGTTCTTCCCTTGGGTCGTCAGTCTCCGCGGTTGTCCGCCGTCTGCTCGCATCGTCCAGATCTGCGTTCCGCCAGAGCGGTTCGAGTCAAAGACGATGTGCGTGCCGCTCGGCGAGAACACCGGATGCTCGTTGCGGCCAGCGCCGTGCGTTAATTGCACCAGCTGTTGCGTAGCGACGTTCATGACAAAAATATTGTAATTGCCCGGCTCGAACCCGCGGGTCCAGGAAAACGCGATTTGTTCGCCTTTCGGATCCCACGAAGCTTGCACGGCGTCTCCTTCTCCGCCAGACAGCTTGCGCACGTTCGCTCCGTCGATATCCATCAGGTAAATCTGCGGGACTCCCGAGCGACCGCTGGTGAAAGCGATCTGCGAACCAGTCTTCGGATTCACCACAGGATCCACGTCGATGGTTCGTGAATACGATATCCTGCGCAGATTTCGACCGTCAAGGTCGGCCTGGTACAGCTGCGTCGGGCCGGCCATCGATGAAGCGTAAACCAGCGACTTGCCGTCGGACATGAAATCGGGTGTCGTATTCAGCGAAGCCTCTTGGTTATAGAAGGTTAGCTTCCGTCCGGTTTCGAGCGAATGGATGTAAATCTTCGGCTGACCTTCGACGAAAGTGGTGAACGCGAGGCGCGTGCCGTCCGGCGAAACCGCTGGCGTCATCACGATGTTCTTGTAGTTCGTGATCTGCTTCAGGTTCGTTCCGTCGTAGTCCATGGACCAGATTTCGGCAAATCCCGAGCGATCAGAGCGGAAGTAGATACGCGAACCAGCCAACCCCGTACCGAGTCCTAAATTCTGCAAAATGTCGCGCGAGAAGTCGTGCGCGACCGTCCGCGCGCCGGCCTCATCCAACGAGCCGTAGTAGCGCTTGCCGAAGACGTACGCCGCCTGGACAGTGTCCACCGTCGCGTCATAGACCCAGCCGTTGAGCACGAGCCGGTCGCTCGACTGCTCCAGAGACCCGAAAACCAGGTAGCGCGCCGACACCGGCGGGTCCGACCAACCGACGAGCCAGAGTCCGCGGTCGCCCGGATCAACCGGCAAATTGTCTTTGGTCGGCTGCAGGTCTTCTGCACGGCGCGGCGCCGTACGCGGATAGAAACTCTTCGAGACCATCTTGAGCTGGCCCGAGGCGTCGAGGTCGTTCCAAAGCGTCGTGTTGAACGTCGCTTCGTTCTCGGTGCCCACCAGCCCGCGAATGTCGGGAACGGCAATCGACGGCATCTGGCCGCCGCTTACGATCGTCCCTCGGATATCCGCCTGCTGGGCCGCTGCGACGGCCGTGAAAACGAAAAAGAGCGTGAATAGGGTCTTTTGAAGTTTCATCACTGCAACTGAAAGAACATTTCTACAACGATAGACGATCGACCGAGCTGCGGCGGAAGCGGCCGAAACGGCGAGATGGCCAGCACTGCGCGCTGCGCCGTGTAGTCGACGCTGCGATTGCCGCTGGAGCCGGCCATGGTGATGTCGCGGATCGATCCATCGCGCATGATGGTGAAGCGCACGACGGCCGGCTTCGCCGCATCGCCGGAGGCCTGGCTCAAGGTGCGCCCCCAAGACTCGCGCAGCGCCCGCTGCAGCGCCTCGGAGTACCAAGCAAGGCCTTGGCCAAAGGGGTTCGTACCGGTCAGGCCGACGCCCGAGCCCGAGTCCGGTTGGGCCCCGCTAAAGATGGGACTGGCCGCCTGGGCGCCTGTCGATGAACGAATCTCGTTCGTTTTCTGTTCCGGAGCCGACTTCTGCACCGCGGTCGCCGGGGGCCGCTTGGGAGGCGCGGGCTGGGCGATAGCCACAGCCTCGGGCGGCGTGACTTCAATTTCCGGTGCGGGCGGCGCCGGCTTCTCCGGCGCGGCAGGCACTTGGTGTTCCACCGGGTTCGCCACGGGATTCTTCGGCGCAGTCGGCACGTTGAGCGGGATGCCGTCCACGACATTCACCGTCATCGCGCCGCCCATCGTCCCGTCGACGTCCCCAAACTGGAACGGCGGCGGCGAGAAGAATCCCCAAGCCAGGATCACCACGGCCAAAGCGGCGTGACACGACGCCGAGACCACGACAGGTCTCTTGAGCGCTTCGCGTCCCTCATCCGACGCTTCGACGTGAATCCTCATTGCGGAGCGTTCTTCTCCAGCGGCTTGGTCACCATTGCCACTTCAATCTTTTCGCGGCCGCAGGCCTGCACGATCGGCGCAATCACTTCCCAGGGCACGGTCTTGTGCGCACGCAGGTAAATCCCCGGCTTGTGCGTCTCGCTCCAGGTGAAATTACTGTCTGCCAGTACTCGCGCAGCGAGATCCTTCGGCGCAATCTCCTCCGTGTTGTAAAAGACGCCGCCCTCGGCCGTAATGTTCACAAACGGGAAATCTTCCGGCGTGGTGGCTACCTCGCGCGTGTTCGGAACTTCGATCGTCAGACCAAAATCGAACATGCCTGCGGTGATCATGAAAATGATCAACAGCACCAGCACTACGTCGACAAATGGCGTGACGTTGATCTGAGCCATCGGCTCGTTGTCGCGCCCGCCCCTGTTCATCGAAAAAGCCATGGCTGTTTAGCTGGGATTCCTCGTCAACGGTCGCGACACCAGATTCACTTCGACGCCCTGCGAGCGGCATTCGGCCAGCACTTGCGCGACGATCTCGTAGGCGGCAAGTTTGTGGATCTGCAAGTAAATCTCCGGCGCCGCCGAGTTCGAACTCTTAGCCTGCTCGGGAATCGCGTAGATATTCACTTCGCGCCCGTCGTAGAACAGCCTCCCGTTCGAGGCGATCTGCACCACGTTGGGCTTTGACGGTTTGGCCGCCGTCGCCGTCGTCGTCGGCGGAACGCCGACGCGCATGCCGAATTCCACAACCGCCGCCGTGATCATAAAAATGATCAGCAAGACCAGCACGACGTCGACAAACGGCGTGACGTTGATCTCGGCTAACGGTTCTTCGTCAGCGAGCCTGCCGCGTCTTTTCATAAACGACATCGTCTTCCCCGTAGTCGCGTTCGGCTAGGTTATAGAACTCCAGCCCGAAGTCTTCCATGCGCGTGCGGATCTCTCGGATGCGCTGCGAAAACACGTTGTAGAAAATGAGGGCCGGAATCGCGGCGAACAAACCGAACGCGGTGGCGATTAGCGCCTCGGCAATGCCCGGAGCGACCGCCCGCAGCGTCGCGCCGCCCGCTTCGCCCAGTCCGCGGAAAGCCTCCAGCACGCCCCAGACCGTGCCGAACAGGCCGATAAACGGCGAGGCCGAGGCCGTCGTCGCCAGCCAGCCCATGTTCTGCTGCAGCCGCGACGTCTCTTCGCTGGCCGCCAGCGTCATCACACGCTCAAGCATCTCGGAGTTGCGCAGCGCGCCGTACTTATTCACTTGGCGCGCGAGTTCTTCGTAGCCAAACTCAAACACCGTAACCAGCGGCGCGGGCCGATACTGCTCCGCCGCGGCGTTCATCTCGCTCATCTTGGCGACCCGCCTGAAAGCCTTCAGGAAGGAAGAGTCCTTGCGGTTGGCGTCGCGCAATAAGCCGTATTTCGAGAAGGCGATCGCCCACGAGAGGACCGAGAAGCCCAAGAGGATCAGCAAGACTAGCTTGGCGAACGGCCCAGCCATCCAGACCATGTCGAATAGGCCGGAGCTGACGGAGCTGGCAATCTGCTCGCCGTCAATGGGTATATCCGCAACATCTTGCGCGGCCTGCAGCAAGAGGGCAAACAGAGTCGTTGTATACAAGGCTCTCCTCTCGTCCGAATACGCCGTTGCGGGGGGCGGCGCGTTCTACCTGTCACTGGCGGCGTTGGGTGCGGGGCACAACGCCTATCGCCCTCAAAAAAGGGCCTTCAGAACGAATCGGTACTGTTGAATCTAACACATATAATGGAGCCGACGCCTCGTTCATGGACGGGCGGCTGGCCTGCATCGTTTCGTCACGATCCAACTTTTTCTCCGAGCGCTCCGGTCGATGCTCCACGAACTTCAAATCGACAACTTCGCCGTCGTCGACCGATTGAAGGTCAACTTCCGCGCCGGACTCAACCTGCTCACCGGCGAGACCGGCAGCGGCAAGTCGATCGTCGTCGGCGCTCTCTCGCTGCTGATGGGCGGGCGCGGCGGCGCCGATGTCGTCCGCGAGGGCGCCGATCGAGCGCGCATCTCGGGCGTCTTCGAACCTCAGCCGACCACGGAACTCATCGAACTCCTCGACCAGGCCGGTTTCGAGTTAGAGGACGGCGAACTCATCGTCGAGCGCCAGGTCGCCGCCTCGGGCAAGAGCCGCTGCTACGTCAACGGACGCCCTGCGACGCAGACCTTCCTGCGCGAGTTGGCCCTGCATCTGTGCGATATCCACGGTCAGTTCGACCAGCAGAAGCTATTTTCCGCCTCCGAGCAGATGGCCATGCTCGATCAATTCGCTGGTATCGACGAGGCCGTACGCTCGGTCGGGGCCTTCTATGCCGTCTGGCGCGATCTGCGCGAGAAGCTTGATTCCCTGCGCGGCGATGAGCAGGAGCGCCTGCGCCAGCTCGATCTCTACCGCTATCAACACCAGGAGATCGACGGTGCTCGTCTGGAGCCCAACGAAGAAGACCACCTGCGGGCCGACCGCAAGAAGCTCAAGAACCTCACCCGTCTGCGAGAGGACGCCTCAACCGCCTACAACGCGCTCTATGAGTCGGCCGAATCAGCCGCCTCGCAACTCAAGACCGCCATCAAGGCCGTCGAATCCCTGGCCACGGTCGATCCAACCTTCGCAGCGCTCCCCAAAGCGCTCGCCGACGCCCAGGCCACGGTCCAAGACGCAGGCTTCGAACTGCAAAGCTATCTCGACGGTCTCGAAGACGAGCCCGGCCGCCTCGAGAGCATCGAAGATCGCCTCGCCGACATCGAAAAGCTCAAGCGCAAGTACGGCGCGACGCTAGCCGCC
Organism: uncultured Acidobacteriota bacterium; assembly: GCA_963805925.1. Classification (GTDB taxonomy): domain Bacteria; phylum Acidobacteriota; class Terriglobia; order Bryobacterales; family UBA6623; genus CAMPKL01. Next base: position 691,594 of record CAWDWB010000003.1, on the reverse strand, counting down.
GTCATCGCCTACGGCGTGGAAGTCGCCGCCAAGGTCGAGGAGTTGTCCTCCAGCGAGAAGACCGCCGAACAAGTCGAGAAGCGGCTCGTCGAGGCCGGACGAGACTACTTGGCCGCGGCAACCAAACTTTCCGCCGCCCGCCGCAAGGCCGCCGGCTCGCTGCAATCGCAGGTCGAGGCGGAACTCAACGAGCTGGCCATGCCCAAGGCGCGCTTCGCTGTCGCCCAAGAGCCCGCGCAGGACGAAAGCGGCTGGACGTCTTCGGGCATCGACCGCATCCGTTTTGACTTCTCGGCGAACCCCGGCCAACAGCTCAAGCCGCTCGCCCAAGTCGCCTCCGGCGGCGAACTCTCGCGCGTCACGCTGGCGATCAAGACGTGCCTCAAGCCCGAAACCGGCGCACACATGCCCCGGACGCTGGTCTTCGACGAGATCGACACCGGCGTTGGCGGACGCGTCGCCGAGGCCATCGGTCGGCGCCTCAAGCGTCTCGCAGCCTCCGATCAGGTGCTCTGCGTCACCCACTTGCCGCAAATCGCGGGCTTCGCCGACGCCCACTATGTCGTTGAGAAAACAGCCCGAGACGGCGCCACCTTCGCCACCGTCGCCGAACTCGCCGACAAGGAGCGCGTGACCGAGCTGGCCCGCATGCTCTCCGGCGAAGAAGTCACCCCCGCCGCCCTCGCCAACGCCCGCCAACTGCTCAAGTCCACCGCCAAGGCGTAAGGCAATTAAACATCCGGGGAAACAGGCAACATCCGAGCCCCGAACGCCAGAGAGGGGTCAAATCTCCCCACACAGCAGGCCGTCCGCCCCCTTCGACTAAAATCAGTCGATGCTCGACGGGCCGTTCGGCAAGAAGCTCAAGTTCTCGGGCTACGCCTTCTTCTTTTATACGAACCCGCAAGCCGCCGCACAGTGGTGGATGACAAGTGCGGCGCAACTCGAATCGAGGTCCCTGAGAACGACGATCCGCTGCCGACTGACACGGCCCTAGGCGCGGCCAATGGACTGCGGCATAATCTCCACTTCTCCTTCTCGGTGAAGTGTTAGATCGACCGTTGAACCCACCCCAGAAAGAGGCAGCGACCCCTGAAACTGGCCATTTCGGTGCCCTGGAGCCGCCCAGATTGGGTAGGTGCCGCGAAATTCCAATGTAGGAAAGAACTCCTGCCCCGTCCTGGCGGCCCTTTCAGGCCACCGGATCGGCCGCTAGAGAGCAGCTTGGACCACAACGCCAGTCCGCTCTGCAACGGCCTCTTCCAACTTGCTCGATTCCTTCTTGCTGAAGCCGAGCGTGCCTTGGTCCGCGGCGGTCAACGCCTTGGGTCCCCAAGGCAGCGACATGAGGCCAGACTTCGAGTGGCTGCCGATTCCCAGCAGCAAGTGTCCCAACTCGTGGGCGATGATTGCTCCGAGCACGACCGGTTGGCGGTACTTGCGTCCATCCGCGATTGTTTCGACGCGATTGACGTAGACGTTCGTCGTCGATGAATATCCGCCGCTCGTGGACATCATGCTGAAGCCGAACACGCCCCTCGCGAGTCCCTGTTTTGGCTCCATCCACTCCGGCATCAAGCGCAGGTTCAGGACCGAAGGCCCGCTCACCGCGTTGCAGACCGGATCGGCCAGTCGCCGCTCCGAGTCCATGGTGCAGTCGAGCCAGGCAAGACGGACGTTGGAGCGGGCGAAGATGTCGTTGGCTTCCTGCTGGGCGCGCGTAATCTCGTTTGCTGGATCCCGGCAAAGTCATAAACGCGAACGATGATCGCGTCGGCGGCGGTCTGTTGGGCGGTCAAGGGAGAGAACAGAGAGTGGGTCAGGGTCAGTGCGAAAAGGATTGTCAGGCTGCGTTTCATGGCTTTCACCTCCGTGGTGAAGCCAGACTGAGCCTGTTAAAACGGATGGGCCATGGACTGGCGGTCAAGCGCCGGTCGATTGAGAGTCAACAGGTAACTTGCTTGTTATCAGCGAGATCAACCGAATCTCAATCGGTTGATCAACAGCGTCACAGAGCGGATTTTGCTCACGCCTGTGTTCGGGTGATAATGGCGCCGTGCCATCCGACCGCCAACCGGTACGATTCGGCGTGTTTGAGGTCAATCTCGAAACGGGCGAAGTGCGCCGCGCGGGTGTGAAGGTGCGGATGCAGGAGCAGCCTTTTCAGGTCCTAGCGGCGCTGCTCGAAAAGCCCGGCGAGATCGTTACCAAAGAGGAGTTGCAGGAGCGTATCTGGAAGGACGATACGTTTGTGGATTTCGACCGCTCTCTGGCGACGGCGATCAACAAGGTCCGTCAAGCCCTGGGGGATTCGGCGACCCGACCACAGTACATCGAGACCGTCTCCAAACGGGGTTATCGTTTCATCGGCTTGATGCCGCAAACGAACCCAATGGGCTCCTCGGGCGATGTCGGACAAACGTTAGCTCCCGGCGAGGTGGCGGTCTCTCGGAGCAAGCTGCTCGCACTGAAGGTCGGCGCTGCCGCCCTAGGGATCGCCGCGGCCAGCCTCCTCTGGCTTTACGTTTCGCAAGGATCGGCGGAGCACAACGAGCAATCCGTGAGGCGTTTCTCACTTGCCCCCGAGGGGCTCAGAGCATCAGTAATTTCCCCCGACGGCCGCAAAATCTTACTCGCAGTAGACACAGAGGGAGAGTCCAGTCTTTGGCTCCGGTCGCTAAGTAGTGAGACGGCGCGGCGCATTCCCGGAACCGAAGGCTCTCGTTCAGAAGTTAGAGGATGGTCGCCAGACAGCCGGAGCATCGTCTTCGCAACGATGAATGAGGTCAAGCGAATCAACATCGACGGCGGTGATCCGGCTACTCTCTGTGAGTTGCCCGGTGACGACTCGCGGGACTTCAACGGCGTGTCGTGGAGTCCTGACGGCGAACGAATCGTCTTCTCATCTCAAGCAAGCCTTTGGGAGGTCTCCGCTCGAGGCGGTGAACCGCGCGTTCTGCTGGAACGGGGTGCGGATCCGGGTGACGCTCTCCAAGACCCGATCTTTCTGCCGACAGGGTCGGGGCCACCGGGTCTCGTGTATACGGCCGGCTCATTTTCTTCAAGATCCGACTCTCGGATATGGGTCATGGATCTTGAGACTGGGGAACGACACGACCTCATTTCCGGCACAGCTCCGGCATACTCGCCCGAAGGTCACCTCATCTATCAATCCGTCGGCCTGGGCGAGAACGGGTTGCGGGCGTTGGCTTTCTCGCTTGACAACCTGAGCGTTACTGGTGAGCCCTTCCCCATCGCCGGAGACGGCGCCAGCCCTAGCGTCTCAAACGACGGCGTGCTGACCTACCTGGACCGGACCGGTGTTGAGGGAGGTATGAAGACGTTGGTCTGGAGGGATCGCAAAGGCGCGCAACTCGAAACGATTGGCCAGCCACAGTCCCGGCTAAGAGAGTTTGCGCTCTCCCCAGACGGCCGGCGGGTCGCGACCACGGCAGGACCCGACGAGGCAACCGATATCTGGATTCAGGACCTAACGCGCGCAAGCGTGACGCGCGTGACGCTTTCCGACCGCGGCGAGTACATGCCGACCTGGTCCCCGGACGGCAGGGCTATCGTCTACACGATCGAAGGCGGCGCCGGGAGCTAAGCATCGCCTTATGAGTGTGGAAGCAGACGGCGCGGGCCAACCTATAGTCCTAGTTGAGGCGGACGACTACCTTCTGAACGCCGATTGGTCGCGCGACGGTAGATTCTTGGTGTACCAAGCGGGTTGGCTTGAGGCGACGAGCGGTCCCACGGGACCCGACATTCAGTTCCTGCGTTTCGCCCCGGATGGCGCCGCTTCAGCCCCCGAGGTCTTCCTAGACTCGCCGGCTGCCGAGAGTGCTCCACAGCTTTCACCCGACGGTCGCCTTCTGGCCTACGTCTCAAATCAATCGGGGCGCAACGAGGTCTATGTCCAGCCATTTCCCGACGGGGAAGTTCGGCGGCAAGCTTCGATCAAAGGCGGTACGCAGCCACGCTGGAGTGACGATGGCAAACAGCTGTTCTACGTCGAGGGCGCCGATAGATTGATGGCTGTTCCCGTCGAAGACACCAGGGAGATTTCACTGGGAAGGCCCGAGCATCTGTTTGAATCGCAGGATCTCGTCTATCGTAACGAGGTTTGGGCGCAATACGACGTATCCGGCGACGGTCAGCGCTTCCTGACATCAAGGCGTGTTCAAGACGAGGCTTTGGCGCGTCCTACCGTCAGGGTTGTTGAGAACTGGTACGAAGAATTCCGGGATCGCGAGCAGTAGAAGCCGCTGAGGACTTTACGGAGGGCAGTTGCCGAGTAGATTCCTGTAAGTCCGAGTGTAGGCAGTGACCTCCGAAATGGGCCATTTGGACCCTCTCAGGACACCCCGATTGGGTCGTTTCCTGCAAATTCCAATCCAGGAAGTGACTCGTTGCTCTGACAAGGAATCGTGTCCCTTGGCCGAATCGCGGCTAGGGTCGACCCCAAGGGGCCTATCCCCTCTTGCTACCTAATCGGGACGACAAGTCGCGCCAACGCCGCTGTGGCGCGACTTGTCGCTTTCCTCCACCGTACGGTCCGCGCATACTCGGCGGCAGTCCAGCGGAACGCATTGTGTTGACAGCGCGTCCCGCGGACCCTAGGGAGAACTTTTTATGCTCAAACGATTTAGAAATCGAGCGTTCGTGATGGCGATCTGCTCGGCCCTAACCCTCGGCATCGGCCTAGCGGAACAGCCGACCGTAACCGAAACCTACGACATCCCCACCACCTCGTGCGACGGACTCGCCCTCAACGGCGTTCAGTATACGTTCACGATTGGAGGCGCCCCGAGCCCAGACTGTCAGGCGGGGAGCTTCGGCCTACCCCCTTTGAACAACGTCCAAGTCCCCGTCATCCAAGGCGAATCCGTCGGCGTCCTACACCTGACATTTGACGTTCCCACGACCAAGTTCGGATTTGGCGTGGCGATGAGCTTGTTTGGGATCTTAAACCCGCCGGCGGAAGTCATCGTGCACCTCAATCGTCCCGGCTCCGGTCTGCTCCGCGAGTCGCTCATCCTGGAGCCGACCCCGGATCCTTCCGCCGTTGGCGGTCGATTCGAGTACGAGGGTCCTGCCGTCAAGACGGCCACGATCTCCTTCCAAGCCATCGGAGCCTCCAGGTCGCCGTTGTTCGCGATCGACAACACAACCTACTTCCGTCCTCCGGGGAAAGCGAAGTAGGCGCAGCGCAACGGCGGCTTACCCTGGCTGAACCCTCGATCGACGGCTGCAAGCCGTGACGCAAACCGGCTCCTTATCCACCAGTGCTGGGGTCGCTTCTTAGAAGTCCGAAGATAGGAAGCTACTCCTCTATCGCCGGGCTCACAGCGACAGAATCAGATCTGCATCCCAGAAGATTTGGAGGCCCATGCTACAACGGATTTAGAAGATCCCTGGTTAGTCAATGACACGGCCAGGGGCTCCACTGCAGTGGGGACAGTGTCGGGGGCAAGCTGTGAGGCCAGACGAACAGCAGCGTAAGAGCGAAACAGAAACTAGGGTCGACCCAAAGACATCTCCGGTTCCCCGCTTGGAAGGGAATCCGCCCGCCGTTCGGCGGGTTTTCTTGTTTTACGGCAAGAAGGCCCGCCGTACGGCAACTTTCAGATCCATGTCCGCCAAAAGCGATTGAAAAACATGGAAAACCCCATACCGTCAATCACTTAGCCCAAAACAGGGCGGACATTCGCGGACATCAGCGGACAGGAGTGGCCCTGGACGGGCATCCAAGCGCCTTCGAACGGACATTCACGGTTCTCGCGCGGTCTCCTGCGGCCATTCGCAACCCGGATCCGAACGCCAGAGACCGTCTTTTCGCCTTACAACGGCGCCTGTTTTCCCTGCGGCGCCTTCCGGGATCGCGGAACGGCCCTGATAATGGTTTTATGGGCAACCCGGCCCAAGGATTTGAGTTCAGCGATTGGAGTCTCCAGCGTCCCGGCGCCGGCAGGTCGTTCTTTATCTCGCTGTGCATCCACACGGCGGTCGTCGCCTTGGCCTTCTACATCAACCCGCGCCCTATCGGGCGTTCGTTCCCCGAGCCAAGACTGGCCCAATTCCTCGACCCGGATGAACACCGCATCGTCTGGTATCAGCCCCAGGAGCCGTTGCCAGCCGTGGCGCCCACCGAGAAATCGGCGCCGCGGACCTCCGAGCCCGAGCAGGCGCGTTTCGAATTGCCCCAGCGCGTCACCGCCAACGATCCGAATCCCGACAGCCTGCAGAGTATGGTTCGCACTGATCGCCCGGACATCGAATTGCCGCCGGACGTCAAGCTTCCGAACATCATCTCCTGGAAGCCGCCCGTCGTCGAGAGGCCGCGCTTCCAGCCGACCGAGACCACACTCGTCGCGCCTTCAACCGAAGGACTTCCGGTTCTCGAAGCCCCCAAGATTGAAGCCTCCGTGCCGACCGACTTGAGCGTTGCGGAACTCCAGAAAATCGCGCAGCTGCGCTATCAGCAGCAGCAAGAGCAGCGCCAGACGCCGCAAGAGCAAGCCCTGCAGGCCCAGATACTGGCCCTCGAAGTCCAAGCGCAGACCTCGCCGCTCGACACCGCGCAGTTCCAGCAACTTGCCCGTCTGCGCTATCAAGCCGAGCAGCAGGCCCGCGCGAATCCGACCAAAGAGGCCCTGCCCAGCGAAGCCGCTCCCGACATCCGCGCGCAGGGGACGGCCGCGGTCGATGTGGCGAAACTTCAGCAGCTTTCCCGCCTGCGCTACCAGAGCGGTAACGAGCGGCCCCAGGCGGCGCCGCAGCGAACGGCCATCGATGCCAACGCACCCGTGCTCTCGACGGCGCCCGTCGCGCCCGGCGTAGCTGTTGACGCCTCACAGTTCCAGCAACTCGCTCGCCTGCGTTATCAGGCGGGCCGGGGCGGTGAAGCTCGGAGCGCTCCAGAGAAGCGGGCGCTGGCCGACGCCGTCGGCGGACAGCCCGCGCAGATCGAGCAATTGGCTAAGGCTTCGGGCGGCTCGGGCGTCGATCTTTCCAAACTCCAACAGCTTTCGAGGCTCCGTTATCAAGAGGCCGCGGGCGGAGCCGGTTCCCAGCGGGCGGCAGCTCCAGAGGCGCAAGCTTTGGGTGAAGTCGCAGGCGGACCCGCGCCAGCGATCGGCGGCGCAGCAGTGCCCGCTTCGCCCGCTTCGGGCCTGCCGTTCGGTTCGCCCATCGACCTGCCGTCCGCTCCCCCGGCTAGCCTGGGTGCCGAGGGCGGCGACCAATCCGGCGGCACGGGCGGCGATATCAATCTAGTCGCCGTCGGGGTCAAGCCTGCGGACAGCTTGCCCGAGAACCTGCCCGCCGGTTCTCGACGCGGCGCGTTCACCGCCGGCCCCGAAACGGGCGCAGGGCGCGGCGCTACCGGAAACGGCGCTCCTGTCCGCGTGCCGAACCTGGCCATCGATGGTCCTTCACGCACCAACTCCCGGCCAGCCGGAGCCGGTGACGACTTGCTCTCTTCGCTGACCCGCCGCAACTCCATACGCGATGGACAAGCGCCGCCTCCCGACATCGATATCGTCTACAACGAAAAGCCCATCGACATCGACAATCCGTTCGTGGGGCGCCCGGTCTACACCATGGCCGTCAACATGCCCAACGTCACCAGCTACCGCGGCGACTGGGTCCTGCAATTCGCCGAACTCACTGCGCCCGTCGAGGGCGAGACGGATGCTGAGGTCGAGCAACGCCTTTCGGTGACGAACAACGAACTGACGCCGCCGTTCCCGGTCATCAAAGTCGATCCGAAGTACGTCGCCAGTGCGATTCGCGAGCAAATACAGGGCATCGTCGTCTTTTACGCGGTTATCTCCGACGACGGCGTGCTTTCCAAGTTGCGCTTGGTCCGCGGCGTCGACGAACGGCTCGACGCAGCCGCCCGCGAAGCTTTGGAGAAATGGCAGTTCCGCGCGGCGATGAAGAATGGCGAGGCCGTCGCCGTCGAAAGCCTCATCCGCATCCCTTTCCGCCTCGACCCGTCCGTCAAGATGCGCTATTGATAGTCCCAGCGCCGTACTCCCGGCGCGACTCCGATGGAAGCGCAGTATCTGCTCATCGACGCCGACGACACGTTGTGGGAGAACAACGTCTACTTCGAGCGCGCCTTCGATGAATTCGTCGATTTCCTCGGACATTCCCGGCTATCGCCCGATGAGGTACGTGAGATCCTCGACGAAATCGAACTCGACAACGTCGGACGGCACGGCTACGGCTCCAAGAGCTTCGGACGCAATCTGTTGCAGTGCTTCGAGCGGCTCGCCGAGCGTAGCTACGCTGACCACGATCTCGAGAACGTCATCCAAATCGCCGACCGCATCATGCACCATCCGATCGACGTGATTGGCGGCGTCCGCGACACGCTTGCGTATCTCACCGAGCGGCATCACCTGACCTTGTGCACCAAGGGTCACAGCGAGGAACAACTGCTCAAGTTCGAGCGCTCCGCCTTAGGCCCTTACTTCCATGGCGTGGAAGTATTGCGCGAAAAAGACGCCGCCGCTTACCGGGAGATCGTTGAGCGATTTGGGATGCCGCACCAGCGTACTTGGATGGTCGGCAACAGCCCGAAGTCCGACATCCACCCGGCGCTCGAAGCCGGGCTACGCGCCGTGTTCGTGCCGCACGAGCGTACCTGGTCGTTGGAGATCGTCGACCTCCCCGAGCCGTCCGACCGCTTCCATGTGGTCGAGCGATTCTCAGATTTGAGCCGGATGTTCTAGGCCGCCTTCTGCGGCTGGATGAATTTACCCAGTACGGCGCCGGCGATCACGAACGACGCCAAGCCGTAGAGCGCCTGCGACATCTTCCAGACCCAGGGGTAACGCCACCAGACGGCATCGCTCAGGTTAATCATCACCACCGCTGCCTGGACGCCTTCGGGGCCGAGCCGCAGCATGATGCGGTCCTTCATCACGCCGCAACACATGTTGCCGTCGAGCATGAAGGCCAGGCCGCCGAACATGCGTTTCTCGGTCAAGCCGCGGCGCTTGCCGATCAGCGCTTGAATGCGCTCGGCCAGCGGCTCATCAAACGGCACTGCACTACCTCCCGGCTGCGGTCAACTCGTTCACCAGCGTCCGCGCACGGTAGGCGTCGCGCAGCATCTCCAACATGCCGCGCACGTCCACACTGACCGCCCGCGCCTGCGTTTCCGAGTATTGAAAGTCATTTGAAAGCGACTGAATGTTGCCGTCGAAAATCAGCCCGACGACACGTCCCTGGCGGTCCAGCAGCGGACTGCCCGAGTTGCCGCCAGTGATGTCATTCGTCGAGACCAAGTTATAGGGCGTGTCCGCCGCCAGCCGCCGGCGGGCTGCTGTGAATCGCTTCGGCAATATGTAGGGGTCCTCTCCCGTGGCTTTATCGAATAGCCCGCCGATTGTCGTGAATGGCGCCACTCTCTTGTGGTCGTCGCTGAGGTAAGCCTTCACGATGCCGAATGCCAGCCGCAGCGTGAACGTGGCATCGGGATAGACGTTCGAGCCCATAACCGCGAATCTGGCCTGGGCGATGCGCGTGCCGTTCGCCTGCTCCACCGCCTCCACTTCGTCCTCGTAGCGCTCGCGAACCTCCCGCGCCCGCGCATCGGCCAGCCGGTAGAAAACCATCATCGGATCGTCCGAGTCTTTGGCGGCTGCGGCATCGTTGGCGCCGAGTTGCTTGCGAAACTCCGGATCGCCAAGCTTCGTTCCCGAAACGACCTCGCGGGCGACCTGTTCTGGCGTCTTGTTGCCCAACAGCCGCTTCACCGTGGGATCGTTGGGGCTCAAACGGTCGCGCAAGAACTCCAAACTTTCGGTTAGCTTGACGACTTCCACTTCGGGATAAATCGGCGCCGTCGAATAGAGTTGCTGAAACAGCGATTCCAGCCCGGCGCTCTGATACTCTTCGAGCCGCTCGCCATCCGGCTTGCCCAGCTCTGCCGAAAGCCTGGTCAGGTGCCGCGCGAAGGTGATGTAGCGCGAATAGAGGCCCAGACTCTCCAACAGCCGATACTCCTCGTAGACGTCATTCTTCACCCGCTGTGCCGCGGCAATCTTCTGCCAGGCATCGCCGTATTTCGCTTGCCATTCCGGATTGGCCGCGACCGCGTCACGCAGCTTTTTCTCTTGCGCCGACTTCGCCGCAAACAGCTCGCGGTCGCGCAATCCGGCCAGCATTCCTGTGTAGGCCTTGATGCTGTTGTTAATGCGGAACAATTCGTCGCGCGACAGCCGCGCCGCTTCTCCGCCGCTCGCCCCGTACCCTTCCAGCGCCGTACCGATGCGCGTCAGAAAGTCCAACATGAAGGGCATGCGCCGATCCCGCTCGTACTGCAGTTGGGACTCGGTCAGCAGCCGCTGCGTGCTTCCCGGGTGTCCCGAGACGATCACGAACTCTTGTTCATCGGCTCCCGTCGTGTCCCAGGGCAAAACCGCCGGCGAGGCGATCGGACGCCCGTTGTCGTAGACCCGCAAGAACGATACGTCCAAGCAGTACCGCGGATAAGTAAAGTTGTCCGGATCGCCGCCGAAGAACGCCGCCTGGAACTCCGGCGCGAAGACCAAGCGGATATCCGTATAGCGCTTGTACTTGTACAGATCGAAAATGCCGCCGGCGTAGAGGCTGACCACGTCGCAGCGCATCAGCGTCGAGTCGCGGCAGTCCTTTTGGATGCGCGCGATCGCGGCCTGTTGCGCCTCGCGCTTGGCCGCATCGCCCATGTCGTCCTTCACGTTGCGGTTGACCTGATCGGTGACCGTCTCGATCTCCATCAACACGTTCAACTCCAGATCAGGACACTTCAACTCCCGCGCGCGCGTCGACGCATAAAAACCGTCCGCCACGTAGTCTTTTTTCTTCGAGCTCACTTTGCGTATGCAGTCCGACGCTACATGATGATTGGTCATCACCAGCCCGTTTGGCGATACGAACGATCCCGACCCGCCGTTGTTGAGTCGCACCGAGCCTTTTTGCATGCGCGTCAACAACTCTGCCGAAGGCTCGAACTGGTGATCGGCCTTCAACTGCTCCAGCGGCAGCCGGTTGTAGGTCCACATGCCCTCGTCCGCCATCAGCGAAGGAGCGATCAAAAACGAGATGAGCAGGAGGGTTTTAACTTGCATGGGTGAAGTGTCCGGCGCCGAATGCGGCCTTCGCCGAAATTCTACCAGTGAACTCGCAGGCGGTCAGGTCGATTCAACTAGATCTTCGACCTTCATGCGATATACGGCGGGCTGCCCCTCGCGGTCGCTCGTGAAGTAAACCCACTGGCTATCGCGCGAAAACGCCGTTTCGGGCGCCGCGCAGAAGTAGTCCAGCAAGTCCGTGCCGGCAATCGGATACGGCTTGCCGCTCGCTCCGTGTTCGCCAAGAGTGATCTCGCGGTCGAGACTGGGGAACAGTACGTAAATGTTGGGCCCCGACGGCCGCCTGCTCGCTCCCACGTAGGCCGATCCGTCCACGTTTTCTTGCAGCCAGCCAAACGCCGAGCATTTGGCGATCCGCCTTTCCGCGCCCGTCTCTGGCGTGATACTGCGAATCGTCGCCCCTCGCAAGCTCTCATCCGGGTAATGAACGAAGCGCGCCTCGCCTCCGCCGAGCGCCCAATAGGCCCGCTCGACGCGGCCGCCGTCGGCTGGGCGCAACGTTTTGGCGTTCTTTTCGTCGATGCTCGACCAATAGGCCTGGGCTGCGCCGTCGCTGGACGACTCTTGCATGTACAGAAGCTCTCTCCGCCCCGGCCGGAACTGCGGATGCGTCAACCAAGCCTTCTGGGTGACCGCAATCCGATCTTTGCCGCTGGCCAGATCGACGACGCGAATCCGGCACTGCGGCCGTGCGGCGACTTGTTCAGCCGGGTTGTCGCGGTAGTCGTCCTCGCGGATCTCCACCAGCGCCGCCGTCCGGGCGCCCTCGGAGACGCTCATGTGCCCGCTAAACCGCCAGCCTCCAGGGCAGCGAAAGACTTGGTGATGACCTCGCCCGCTCAGCGATGTCCTGGTCAAACCGTCGCCCTGCAGGTAGAACAACTCCTTCTCGTCGTCGTCCATCGTCGCCGAGTAGGGGAACGTTCCTTCGCCGCCGGTCAACTGCGTCATTCGATTGCGCCGCAGATCGTAGTAGTGAATCTGCCGCGTGCCGTCCGCCTCGCCTCCCAAGATCAGCGAGCGATTATTCGATGCGAGAAAGCGGTGATGATAGTGCGGAAAGTGGAACAGGACCTTCAAGTCCGTCAGCCGCTCCAGGGCCCTTCCCGTCAGCTCGTCCGTCAGTTCGACGGCCTCTTGCTCGAAGCGTGAGCCCTGCGCTCCCTTCAGCGCGAAACCAGGCAGCAAGAGGCTCGCCGCGAGTGCGTTTCTGCGAGACCACAAGCTCATCTCGGCTCATCCTATCAAGAGTCAGCAGCCTTTCCGCCGCCTCCGCCGCTAGGCATGCGAAAATTGACGACAGTGCAGAAAGCCGACGGAATGAACTACGCCCCCAAGGGCAAGGCCGCGCCTGTGGTCGGGCCGGGAGACTTCCCCATCGCCGCGGTGGGTCTCGATCACGGTCACATTTACGGCATGTGCAACGGCCTGGTTGAGGCCGGCGGCGATGTGAAATGGGCCTGGGATCCCGATCCCGACAAGGTCAAACGTTTCCTCGATACTTACCCGCAAGCCAAGGCCGCCCGCTCCAAACAAGAAGTCTTGGACGACCCCGACGTCAAGCTCATCGCCTCCTCCTGCGTGCCTTGCGACCGCGGTCCGCTAGGCGTTGAGGTGATGTCTCACGGCAAGGATTATTTTGTCGACAAGGCGCCGCTGATCACCTTCGAGCAACTAGCCGCCGCCCGCGCCAAGGTCGCTGAAACCGGACAAAAATTCTACGTCTACTACGGGGAACGGCTGCACACCGAGTGTTCGATTTACGCCGGCAATCTCATCGACGAAGGCGCCATCGGACGCGTGCTGCAAGTCATCGGCCTGGGGCCGCATCGCCTCGCCGCCGCCACCCGGCCCGCCTGGTTTTTTGAGCGTAAGTCCTACGGCGGCATCTTGATCGACATCGGCAGCCACCAGATCGAGCAGTTCCTGCATTTTGCCGGGGCCGAGGACGCCGAGGTCGTCTCATCCCGCGTCGCCAACTACGCCAACAAGCAATACCCCGAGCTCGAAGACTTCGGCGACGTCACGCTCACCGCCGACAACGGAGCAACCAACTACTTCCGCGTCGACTGGTTCACGCCCGATGGCCTGGGAGCCTGGGGCGACGGCCGCGCCACGATCCTCGGCACGGAGGGCTACATCGAACTGCGCAAGTACCTCGATATCGCCCGCGATCCCGAGTCCGATCAGCTCTATCTAGTCAACGGCAAGGAAGAAAAGCGCATCCCGACGCACAATACCGTGGGCTTCCCGTTCTTCGGCCAACTCATCCTCGACTGCTTAAATCGAACCGAGAACGCGATGACCCAGAAGCGTACCTTCCGGGCCGCGGAGCTGGCCCTGATCGCTCAGCAGCAGGCAATCCGGGTAGAAGCATGACCCTGCAAGGCGTCATCTATAAGGGCCCGCCGCTCGAAGACCCGTCCGTCCTGCAGGGCCTACCGGGCGAACTATTCGAAGTTCTGTGGCAAGTGAACGGATTCATCGCTTATGCCGGCGGCTTGCACGTCCGCGGCTTCGTCGATGATCCCCAGTGGCACTCGTTTGCCCGTTATCACTCGGGCGAAATGGCGCTCTCGAGCCTGTACCCGCAGGTCAAGAAGTACGATTTCCCCTTCGGCCAAGACTTCCTCGGGAACCAGTTCTTGCTGCGCGACTCCGAAGTGTTCAAGCTGCGCGCCGATACCGGAGAAGTCAGCAGCTTGCGCGTCGATTTAGCCGAGTTCTTCGAGGCCGCGAAGCAAGACCCGGTCTCCTACTTGTCGTTGGAGCTTCTCGCGCTCTTCCACGAACAAAACGGCGCGCTCGAACCCGGCCAGTTGATTCACACCATGCCGCCGCTGTGTCTCAAACGCGCGGACAAAAAGCTGGCCATGAAGGCGGTCGCCGCCGACAATGCCATCTCCTTTCTCGCTCACTTCGCCCGGCAGATTAACGAAGCGCCCGAGGGGGCCGAAATCAACCTCAAGCTCTTTCGACCCTCTGAGGGCAATCCTCTGCAATAGCCCTAATGAACGCCGCCCATTTGCCGCTTCACCATCGGCGTCAGGACGATCACGACGACCGCAACTACAAGATTGATCGCGGCCACCGCCCCAAATAATTGGGGCAACGGCAACGTTTCAAACAGCCCAGCGATCTCGCCGCCGATGAAGCTGCCGATCGACGCCGCCAAGAACCATACGCCCATGATTTGGCCCACGATCCGCTCCGGGGCCAGCTTCGTCATTACGCTCAATCCGACTGGGCTCAGGCAAAGTTCGCCCAGCGTGTGCAGCAGGTAAGTCATAAACAGCCAGCCCGGGCTGACCAGGTCGCCCGACGCCGCGCGTTGAGCCGCAAACACCATGATCACGAAACCGACGCCTACGCCCACCAGGCCGAGAGAAAACTTGGCCGGGCTTGAGGGCTGTTTGTCGCCCATCTTGATCCACAACCAGGAGAAAACGGGAGCCAGGATGACGATGAAAATTGCGTTCAGCGACTGATACCAGGTCGACGGAAACTCGGTGCCCATGACGGTGTTGTCCGTCATGCGATCGGCGAACAGCGTCAAGCTCGAACCTGCTTGTTCAAAGCCCGCCCAAAATAGGGCGGCTACTAGGAACAAGAAGTAGATGCTGAAACCTCGCTTCTTTTCCGTCGGGGAATAGCCACCGCCAATATACAGTGCCGCGATAAAGATAGAGGAACCTGTCAGGAGTACGACGAACCGCTGTAGTTGGCTCATCTCGATGCCGAACAGCAGATCGCCGGCCATCGCGATCAGGATCAAGCCGATGCCGACCAGCCACAAGGCGCCGCGCATCGAGAGCCCCGATTGCGTCTTATGTTTCGTCTTCTCCGGCGCCCGGCCCGCGTCGCCCAGCCGGTTTGCCGTCAGCGAATACTGAATCAAGCCAAACAACATGCCGACGCCCGCAGCACCGAATCCCCAGTGCCAGCCGACTTTTTGTGCCAGCGTGCCGCAGACGAGCGGAGCGATGAAGGCGCCTAGGTTGATGCCCATGTAGTACAGCGAGTAGCCGCTGTCCTTGCGCGGATCGTCCCGGGAATAAAGGGCGCCGACCAGCGCGCTGATGTTGGGCTTGAGCAGCCCCGTGCCGATGATGATCAGAGCAAGACCTGCGTAAAATGTCGCCTCCGAGTGGATGACCAGGGTGAAGTGGCCCGCCATAATCGCGATGCCGCCCCACAACACCGCCGTCCGCAACCCCAAAACGCGATCCGCGATCCAGCCGCCCGGCAGTGCCGCCAGATAGACCGATGCCGTGTACAGCCCGTAGATCCTACCTGCTATGGCCGCGCTCAGTCCCATTCCTCCGGCCGCCGCTGATGCCGTCATGAACAGCACCAAGAAAGACCGCATGCCGTAATAACTGAGCCGTTCCCACATCTCTGTGAAGAACAGCGTCGTCAGGCCTCGCGGATGTCCGCCGATGCCTCCTGTGTCGTGCGGAGCGCCGCCGACGGAAGTTTCGCTTTCGTTCATCAAATGCCTCTAGAGCCGATCGAGCCGTAGGACCTATTCTGACGTCGAACTGCCATACGGAAGTGTCTGATTATATACAGTTAGCCCGTGCGGCTAGGCTAGCCTTACGTATGCGAAGATAAGGCTTCCTGTGTCCGCTGGAACGTTCACCCGCATCCACCGCCCACAACGCCGACAACGTATCTTCTCCTCGGTCGGATGAGCGCCCCAACGCAGCAGCCAGAAGCAACCGTTGTGCCCGCGGAAACACAGGGTTTCCTGAGCCGCACCTTTCAGGCCTTTCACTACCGTAACTTCCGGCTCATGTGGTCGGGCGCCTTCACGTCCACCACCGGCTCCTTCGTTCAACAAGTCGCTGAAAGTTGGCTGATCTATCAACTCACCGACGACCCCTTCCTGCTCGGTCTGACGGTCTTTCTGGCCAATTTCCCGATCTTGCTGTTCTCTCTGTTCGGAGGCGTCGCCGCCGACCGCATGGATCGCCGCAAACTGCTCATCGGCTCCCAACTCGTACAGATGTCGTCCGCGATCATCCTGGCGGCGCTGATCTATACCGACCAGATCGCCATCTGGCACATCCTCCTGGCGGCCTTCTTCACCGGCACGGGCCAAGCCTTCGGCGGCCCCGCCTACCAGGCCATCATTCCTTCGCTCGTCGACAAGAAAGATCTGCCCAACGCCATCGCTTTGATGTCGATCCAGTTCAATCTGGCGCAAGTCATCGGACGCGCCATCGGCGGCATCGCCTACGCCGCCGTCGGCCCGGCGCTGTGTTTCGCCATCAACGGCTTTTCCTTCTTGGCCGTCATCGCTTCGCTCTTGCTGCTCCCGTGTACCTACGTGCCGAACAAGACGCAGACCCGCGTCATGCTCAGCCTCAAAGAAGGCCTCAACTTTGTGTTCAGCAATAAGTCGATGTTTTCGCTGGTCTTGCTGGCCGTAGCCACCGCCTTCCTGGGCGTGCCGATCATGACGTTGCTGCCGGTCTTCGCTCGGGACGTTTACGGTCTGGGCCCTGAGGGATATGCGACCCTCGCCGCGACCTTCGGCGCCGGCGCCGTTTGCGGCGCGCTTGCCGTCGCTTGGCTCGGCAACCATCCCCGCAAGGGCCTACGCGCCCTGCTGATGCAGATCAGCCTCGGCCTGGCGACTTTCGCCTTCGGCTTCGCCGGCAACATCTACATCGCTGCGGTGCTTTTGTTCATCACCGGCGCCTCGGTACTCTCGGTCTTTACATCGGTCAATTCGCTCGTGCAACTGCTCGCGCCCGAGAACATGCGCGGCCGGATCATGAGCGTCTACAACACCGCTTTTCGCGGATCGATGTCTCTGGGTCCCCTCGCCGCCGGCGCCCTCGCCAAGAATTACGGCGCCTCGATTACCGTGTCCATCTACGGCGCTTTACTTGTGACCGTCGCCGTTCTGTTCCTCATCAAGAACAAACACGTCCGCGAACTCTAATCCCTTTTCTAAGGCAATTCCACCCGTTACCCTAATGGTGGCCTCGCTGCACGCCGATGTAGCCTGGCAACGAGATGCGCCGCATTCTCAGCTGGATCCTGCTGCTCTGCTCGCCTCTCGCGGCAGGTGAGTTCTGGATTTCGCCCGACGGCGGCCCGCGTGCCGAAGGCTCTCCGCGGGACCCCTGGAGCTTGTCCGCCGCCCTCGCGCAGCCGTCCCAGATCGCACCCGGCGATACGCTCTGGCTCCAGCCCGGCCTGTATGAACTCCAGCAGCCGCTCGTCAGCCGCCTCAGCGGAACGGAAGGTCGGCCCATTAAACTTCGCGCTCAACCCGGCGCCCGCGTCACGCTGGACTGTGCCATAGCCGCGGCGCTCGCCGGCAACACATCGTGTCTGCTTATTGAAGGCGCCCACGCTTGGTACGAGGATTTCGAGATCGTCAACTCGAGCCCGATTCGCACCGTCGCCGCTGCTGGCGCGCCCGCCAACCCGCGCGGCATCGGCATCCAGGCACGCTCCGGTCCCGGCGTCAAACTCATCAACCTGGTGATCCATGACGTCGGTCTGGCCCTCTTCGAATCCCAGCCCTCCGGCATCGAGATCTACGGTCTCATCGCCTACAACAACGGATGGGACGGACCCGACCGCAGCCATGGCCCCGGCATCTATCTGCGCAACAAGACCGCCTGGCCGCGCAAATTCATCGAAGATTCTATCGTCTTCCAGAACTACCGCCAAGGCCTGCAGGGATACGGTACAGGCTCAAACGTCTTCAGTCAGATGCAGCTCGCCGGCAACATCTTCTTCAATAACGGCATTGGGCACGACGGCCTGCACCGCAACCTCATGTTCGGCAACGAGAACGGCGACCATGTCGGCAACGTTTTCTGGGAAAACTTCACCTACTTCCCCAGCACCGCACGTTCCAGCGGGAACCTCTTCGGCGGAGACGGCGGCTGCCGCGACTTGCGGCTGGTCGGCAACATCTTCGCCTCGGCATCCCAGCTCAACTGCCTCCAGGGCATCGAAGCCGCCGCCAATACCTTCTACGGCAAAGTTTCCTGGGTCGCAGGCGCCGAGCCTTTTGCGGAGGCCTTCCCCGACAACGTATTTCCGCCAGAGCCTTCCGGCGTCGAAGTGCGCATCCGCCGCAATCGCTACGAGCCCCAGCGCTTGCACGCCGTTGTGTACAACTGGGATCGGCTAGACGCCGTACGGCTCGACCTCTCGCGCTATGGCGTCCCTGCAGGCACTCTCGTTGAAGTCCGCTCTGCGCAAGACCCGTTCGGCGAGCCGCTGCAGCTTGCTTACAATGGCTCGGCGCTAATCGTGCCCATGGCGGGCTGGGACGCAGCTCTGCCCATCGGCTGGCCCGTCGGGAAAACTCTCCCGCCGACCTTTCCCGAGTTCGGCGCCTTTATTCTGCGCTGGGATCGCCCGAATCTGGCGAGCTACTGAATGGTGCTGGCGTCTTCGACGCCCATCTGGCCCGTGGTGATGTTGCGGTTCACGTGGCGATCCAAATTGATCACGTAGGTGTCGGGCGATGCCAGCAAGTGCGGCGAGTGGGTCGCGGCGATGATCCGGAAATTCTTCTGGTCCACGAGTTCCTTGAGCATTTTCAGGATGCGTCGTTGGTTCGACTGCGACAGCGCCATCTCCGGCTCATCGAGCAGCAACACCGATCCATCCGGCAGCGACGGAAAGGTCTCGCGGAACAACGACAGCATGACCTGTCCGTGGCTCGCCGAGGTGATGAACTCTTTCATCTGCGGATCGTCGTCGAATAGCTCCGGGTTGTTGCGCGGGTTGTGCTGCTCGGCGTCGAACAGCAACACCTTGCCCAGCTCCACGCCCTTTTTGTCGAGCTTATAGGCGTAACTCTCCACCTGTTCCTCGCGCATCGCCAGGTAGATCGAATGCAGCAGGGTGGACTTGCCGGAACCGTTCTCTCCTTCCAACATGACCAATGGATGCGAGAGATCCACAATCATCGGCATATGGAAGTTCAGGTTGAGGAAAATGGGGTGCGAAAAAATCTTGAGGTACATGCCTTAAGTCCCAGCATACCAACGGCAGGGGCGCCCTTCGATGCGCGATGCTAGTTGCATGGGACGCCGCATCACCTCCCGCAAGCTCCTGGGCCTAGCCGTGATCGTGTTTTTGCTGGTCGTACTCTTGTCCTGGCTGGGCAGCCGCGTCAGCGCTCTGTTCAGCCTGGTTTAGTTGGCCTGTTCGCCCGTTACCGCGTCGAACGCAAGCATCCGTCCATCAGTCGTACGCACCTCAAACACATACTCGTTGCCGCGCACCCAACGGAACCCCAACACTTCCTCAATCACCGTGTAGTGCGAGACCGACGCGCTGACGTTGTCCGGCCGCCCGGCGATGTCCAATGTCGAGTACTCCCGGACGGTCTTGCCGTCGAAATGGAAGGCCAGCGCCAACGCATCCGCGCTCGCCTGATGTCCGCGGGCCCAAGGACCCATGCTGACCACCGCAATACCCATTGGGCCCTTCGAGTCCGACGCGTTGCACACGAGGCCGATCTGCCGGCTGAACCAGCCTTATTCGTGGACCAGTTCGTCTTCGCCTTCCATCACGCGGTAGATCTGAGTCGTGCCGGCGCTACCATAGGGTTCCGATGGA
The DNA here is from genome assembly GCA_963805925.1 of uncultured Acidobacteriota bacterium. Classification (GTDB taxonomy): domain Bacteria; phylum Acidobacteriota; class Terriglobia; order Bryobacterales; family UBA6623; genus CAMPKL01. The sequence goes on along the minus strand of CAWDWB010000003.1, from coordinate 671,837 downwards.
ATAGACTTGGCGTAACATGCCCCAAAAGGGCTCGCCGCAACGATAGGCCGGTTGCTCGCCTCATCGTCAGCGAGTAGCGGCAGACAAATTGCAAACATTAAGACTAGCCGCAGCATATGCCTGAATTCTAACCCCCGCTTTGGGCTGGTCAAGATGCTAAATGGACTCACCATCGAGGCTGAGGTAAACGCCATGCTCCTGTTCACCCTAGACTTTCCACGGAAATCCAAACACAAACCGAAAGGTGCCTCATCTCGTCGCGTGGTCCGCATGGTTTGTAGTTGCATCCTGCTCAGCTTGGCGCTGGCGGCCTTGCTCGTTAGCCCGCTCCAAGCGCAGGAGTTCGTCTGGGCTGCCCATATAGGCGGCACGACCGACGACTGGGGTCAACAAGTGGCGTTGGACGCAGAAGGCAATATTTACCTCGCGGGAAACTTCGGACGTTTCGGAAGGACCGTGGACTTCGACCCCGGGCCGGGCGTGTTCAACCTAACCGCCTCAGGAGAGTTCGATATGTTTGTCGCCAAGTTCGATGGCGCGGGGAACTTCCTTTGGGCGCGTAGCTGGGGAGGCGCGGACATCGAAGGAGTCGAAGGCTTGGCTATCGACGGAGAGGGGAACATCTACACGGGCGGTTACTTCTATGGCCCCGTCGACTTCGATCCAGGTCCCGGAACTTTCTTGCTGACGCCTTCGCCTACTGCCGGATTCATTTCCAAACTCGACGCTGACGGTGACTTCATCTGGGCGCGGCACATTGGTTCCAGTTCCATCCGCGACGTGGCAGTAGACGGAGACGGTAGCGTCTATGCGACGGGGAGTTTCTCGGGCACGGCCGATTTTGACCCCGGCTCCGGCGACTACCCGCTTACCGCTGTTGGATCTGGGGACATCTTTGTCGTCAAGCTCGATAGCGACGGGAATCTAGGCTGGGCGCGGCAGATGGGCGGCGACAACAGCGAGGACGGGCTTGGCATCGCTGTCGATGGCAGCGGGAACGTCCTTACGACCGGCGACTTCCGCGGTACGGTCGATTTCGATCCTGGCGACGGCGTCTTTGATTTGACGCCGACTGCGGGCTCGCCCGGAGGAGGCGACGTATTCGTCTCCAAACTCGATGGGGACGGCAACTTCGTCTGGGCTCGCCAAATGGGAGGCCCGGACCACGAGAGAGGATGGAGCGTGGCCGTCGATGGGGACGGCAATGTTGTCACGACGGGTCATTTCGACGGGGTGGCCGATTTCGACCCAGGTGCCGCCGTTTTCAACGTCACGTCCGCCGGAGAGGAAGACGTCTTCGTTTCCAAGCTCGATAGCGCCGGCAACTTTGTCTGGGCTCGCAGAATCGGCGGAACCGACATTGATAGCAGCTACGGAGTCGCCGTAGACGAAAACGGGAGCGTTTATACGACGGGGTCATTTCGACGGGCTGTCGACTTCGACCCTGGCAGCGGCGTTTTCAACCTCAGCGCGGTGCTTGGCGCTGACGGATTCGTTTCCAAGCTTGATAGCGCCGGCAACTTTGTCTGGGCTCAGCAGATCGGCGGATCGTCTTCGGTGGTCGGCCGCGGAGTCGCGGTTGGCGGAGGCAGCGTCTATGCCCTCGGATCCTTCGACGGAGTCGGTGACTTCAACCCGCAAGGGGGCGGTTTCCCGGTGACCTCCAACGGTCAGTCCGATGTTTTCCTTGCCAAGTACGCGGACGTCGCGGCCAATGTCCTACGGCCGCAGATCAGCGAAGGCGGAATCGTGCTCGCCACGCTGCTGCCGAAGGTTGAGACGGTCTCCGCCCTATCGATCATTAGTGTCTTCGGCGAGCATTTCACCGACGAGACGGTTCTCTATCCGAATCTCCGTGAGAACGGCAAGATCGACTACATGCTTGGCGGCGTGTGCCTCACGATGAACGGCGAGGTGCTGCCGATTTTCGCTGTCACTCCCGGCCAGATCAATGCGCAAGTCTCCAACCTGCAAGGCCTAGGACCGGCGACCTTTGTGGCGATATCGAACTGCGGGACCTCGGCCGCGCTGAGCAGCGCGCCCGTGACGCTTGAGCCCAAGCGGGCAGCCGCGCCGGGCAGCCGGGAACTAGCTAGCGACGGAACCATGGCAACCGTAGAAGAAGCTACGCCGGGCTTTTTCATATTCGATCCGGTGACCAGCGATGGCTATATCGCTGCTCGCTTCAACGCCACCGAACAACAGGCGCCGGTCCCGGTGGCGCCCGCTGACCTATTTCCTAACGATAGCTATGGACCCTCGCGCCCTGCCGTGCCGGGCGATATCGTCCTGCTGTTCGGCACGGGCTGGGGACCGACCGAGGCGTTCGGCTCTGCGGGATATCCGATTTCGGGAGCGGGCGAATTGCTCCCGGGAGCTAACCCCATGGTTACTTTCGGAGGCGCGGTAATGGCCCCCGAAGACGTACTGTACGTCGGCGTCACGCCCGGATACGCCGGACTCTATCAGCTCGCGATTCGCATACCGGCAACCGCGCAACCCGGCAATAACCAAGTCGTGCTGACTGTCTACGGCAAGTCGACACCTACGGGGCCGGTCGTGCCCGTGGCGTCGCCATAGACATGGCCATCTATAAAGCGCGGCGATGGCTCCTTCCTCACTGCGGAAATTGAAGGTGCAACGTCCCTTCTCCAAGGCGTAGAAATTCTCACACTGACCTCGCCTCGGTATTACGCTCGGCCTGAAGATTCGCCTAGAATCGTCAAGCCATGCGGAAATTCCTTGTCGTCTCCGTCTTGTTCGTCTGCGCTTGTTCGCAAGGGCCGCAACTGTTCGAGCCGGAGGCCGAATTAGCCGCCTACGGCGAAGTCGGTGCGGGCGAAGGCCCCGCCTGGCATCCCGATAAAGGCTTGTACTTCTCCGGCGACGGCCGCGTGACTCTGCGCACGCTAGACGGCGAATTGCAGGACGTCAAGTTGCCCGGCGGCGCCGCCAACGGGCTGCTGATTGACCATGAGATGCGCCTGGTCGCTTGCCAGCCTGGCGCCAAGCGCGTCATCCGTATCGAGAGCGACGGCACGATGACCGTGTTGGCCGACAACTATCTCGGCGCCAAGTTCAACTCGCCGAACGATCTGACGATTGATTCGAAGGGCCGCATTTATTTCTCCGATCCGCGCTACGGCAGCCGCGACGGCATGGAGATTCGCGACGACGTCGACCGCATGGTCGAGGGCGTCTACCGCATCGACGCGCCCGGCGAAGTCATGCAAGTCATCGCTCACGAAGTCGACCGTCCCAACGGCGTACTGGTCAGCCCCAACGACGAATTTCTCTACGTCGCCGACAACAATAACAACACCGTCGGCGGGGCTCGCACGCTGTGGCGTTTCCACCTGAAGGATGACGGATCCATCGACCCGGCGACCAAGAAGATGATCTTCGATTGGGGAGACAGCCGCGGTCCTGACGGTCTAGAGATGGATGCGGCAGGCCGCTTGTGGGTCGCCGGCGGGCGCAACGAGCCCGTACCCCCGTATGAGACGAACACCTTTGGCGCGGGCGTCTATATCCTGTCGCCCGAGGGCGAACTGCTCGACACTATCCCGATCCCCCAGGATGAGACGACCAACGTGGGCTTCGGCGACGAAGACCTAAGAACGCTCTACATCACCGCGGGCGGCTCGCTGTTTAGCATGCGCACGGTCGTTCCCGGCATCGTTTCGTATCAGTCCCATTGACGTCGCGCCTATTCAATCTCTTCGGCGACCAGGCGCGACTCAGCAGTGAACTTCTTGAAGTCGCTCCAGTCGATCAGCACTTCGCGGCGTACTCCGGCCACGAGCACGCGGGCTTCGAAGCTTAGGCGGACGTGGTCGAGCAGCCAGAGTTCGTTGTTGAGTTTGGTCTGGGTGAACTCCATCTGCGCGCCCTTCTTGAGCGTCAGTAGGAAGAGGCCGAACTTAGCGGGCTCGATGGTCTCCACTTCGGTTTTGACCCAGCCATAGTCGGATTTCGAGATCCAGATGGTTCCGGCGAGTTTGCTCAAGAAGCCGGCCTTCTTGAACTCGGGCTTGTAGTCCGGCTTCGGTTCGGCGCGAATACGCCAGGCCGGCTCGCCGACGATAGACTCTTCTCCTTCGATGGTGAAGTCGAAAGCGCGGATGACTTCGCGGCGCATCTTGCGCTGGTCTTCTAGCTCCTCTCGTTCCTTGCGCAGCCGCTTGTCGCGATCGGAGGGCGACTCGCTTTCGACTTTGGCGATGCACTTGTCGAGTTTGCGCTGCTCCTTGGCGCTCTTCGTCGGCGGAAAGAGGCTGGCCGTCGCGCAAGATCAGGCGCTGATAGTCGCGTCCGCACAGGTGTGCGACGTCGTAGGTCTTCGATTCGCTTCCCTTCACGGCGCCGTTCTTGCCGAGGCGAATCTCTTCGACCCGCTCGCGGTAGGCGTATTGCTCGGCGAGGGTTTGGCTTCGTTCGTCGGCTTCGAAGGCTAGGCGCACGAGTTCGGCAGGGGCGGGAACGCCCACTTGCGAGGCGGCGCCTGCGGCGCTCAACAGCAGCAGGGCGGCGAGCTGGAACGAAAAGCGCATTACTTAAAGCTTACGGTTCTGGAGCCGCTCAAGTTGCATGAAAAAGGCCGTCTTTGCGGGCGGCGTAGGGTTCACTCTCAGCTTGAGGAAACTAGCTCAACTGGTCGAGCAGTTCGAGGCGTCCGCTGGCGTCGCAGAAGTTCTCCACGTGAAAGTCCATGCGATCGATGAGCGACAGGTAGGGGTTGGTGATCGGCGTACCGAACGGCCGGGCCGTTACGGCGCCTGAGGAAGGTCGGGCGCTTCGGCACGAATCTGGATCAGGGCTTGGTCGGGGATCTGCTGGAAGACGGCGACAATCTCAGGGTCGAATTGGGTGCCGGCGTTGGCGGAGATGATGCTTCGAGCCTCGGCCAGCGGGCGGCCCTGGCGGTAGGGACGGTCGGAGACAACGGCGTCGAGAGTGTCGGCGACGGCGAAGATTCGCGATCCGAGGGGGATGTCGGCGCCGGCGAGTCCTCGTGGGTAGCCGTCGCCGTCGAAGCGTTCGTGGTGGGCGCGAACGATCTCGCCGGCCGCCGCCAGTTCCTTGAAGGGTTTGAGCAATGCCCAGCCGAGTTGGGCGTGTTGTTTCATGATGATCCACTCGCGCTCATCCAAGGGGCCGGGCTTCATGACGATGTTGTAGGGGATAAGGATCTTGCCGATGTCGTGGAGCGTGGCGCCGATGCGCAGGGTATCGAGCTGCTGATGGCTGAGGCCCATGCTTTCGCCGATTAGCAGTGAGACGCGGCTGACGCGGATAGCGTGCTGCAGGGTTTCGACGCGCTTGAGCCCCAGGCCGCCGAGGATTTCGAGAAGTCCCTCAAGACTCGCGGTTCGGCGGCGCCCGCCAAGCTTTAGGTAGCTGCGCAGTGCGGCGTTGATGGCCTCGCGCTGGCTTTGGCCGGCCAGGCAATGTTTGTCGGCCATCGCCAATACGTCAGCGGGCCGGACGGGCTTGGAGAGATAGTCGGCGGCGCCCAGCCGCAGGGCGTACATCGCGAGCCGCGCTTTATATTGTCCGGAGATCAGCACCAGCGGTGCGGCGGACGCGGAGTCTCCCATGGATTCCAGAAATTTGAGCCCGTCCATCCCCGGCATTCCGATATCGCTGAAGATCAGATCGGGGCGGGAGTAGCCGCCGAGGATGCTGTTCAGCGCGCGCAGGGAATCTGAAAAGGTCTCGCAGGTATAGCCGGCGCCTTCGAGGACTTCGGCGATGCGGGCGCACACCGCCGGCTCGTCGTCCAACACAAGAATCGTACCTGGCATAGCCCGGGTTCCCTCGGCAGTAGGTTCTTCATTTGTATCGGCCAAATCGTCGGTTTCCGTAACACCGAACTTGCCGTCGGGACGAGGGGCCGTCCCCGCGAAAAATGGTTGACATTCTACATATGAAGATTAACTATATACCAAGAGGTTCTACTGCATGAAGCTCAAGAAACCCGACCTGTTGCAAGGCACGCTCGATCTGTTGGTGTTGAAGACGCTGGCGCAGGGGCCGCAGCACGGCTACGGTATTGCACAGAAGATTTTAGTGCTTTCGCGGCAAATCCTCGAAGTGCAACACGGTTCGCTCTATCCGGCGCTGCATCGGCTGGAGAAGAAAGGCATGGTCAGCAGCGAATGGAAGGAGTCCGAGGCGGGGCGCATGGCCAAGGTCTATTCGCTGACCAAGGCAGGGCAGAAACACTTGGAGCAAGAGCTGAAGCAGTGGGCGCAGTACGCCAGCGCGATCAATTGGGTTCTGGAGGCGTAAGGCGATGCAGTGGCCCTGGAACAAAGCGGAGTCGGATCTGGACCGCGAGGTTCAGCATCATCTGGAGACGTTGGGGGACGCCTATGAACGGCAAGGGTTGTCGAGCAGCGAGGCGATGCGCCAGGCGAAGGCGGAGTTTGGCGGCGTGGACAAAACCAAGGAAGAGTGCCGCGATATCCGTTGGTGGAGTTGGATGACGCAGGTTGGGCAAGACCTGCGCTTCGGCTGGCGCATGATGCGCAAAACGCCTGCGATCACCGTGGCTGCGGTAGCCTCTTTGGCCCTCGGCATTGGCGCCACGACTGCGATTCTGTCCTTGGGGGACGCGCTGCTTTGGCGGACGCTCCCTGTGCCGGAGCCGCAGCAGTTGGAAGAGGTGTTGTGGGAAGCGCAGAAGAACTCCGATGCGCTGATGAATAGCACGTCCGGAGGAGTTTATCTTGATGGTCCGCTGCGCGTGGCCGATTACTTTAGCCATTCCGGTTTTGAAGCGATGAAGGCTGCCGCCGCCGGAAAGGCGCAGATCGCCGGGTTCGTCTGGCCGAGCGACGTGAGCGTCAGTTTCGACGAGGTCGTTGTCGTGGCCAAATTGCGAGGCGTTACCGGCGGCTTCTTCTCGATGCTGGGCCTGCAACCCTTCGCGGGGCGATTGCTGACCGAAGCGGACGACGATCCGGCTAGCCCCGCTGCGGCGGTGGTGTCGCATCGCTTCTGGGTGCGGCGTCTCGGCGCAAATCCCGAGGCCGTGGGCCGCGCGCTGCGCGTCAACAATGCGCCCTATACAATCGTCGGAATTCTGCCGGCAGACTATCAGGGCGTTGCTCCGGGCGACGACACGGACCTTTATTCGGCGGCGTCGAAGAGCCCTCAATTTTTGTCCCCTGACGGCTGGCTTCGCACGCGATGGGCCGATCCGAAGACCTGGTGGATGCAGGTGATGGCTCGTCGGGAGATCGGCGCGACGGCGGAAGAGTTACGCACCACGTTGGACAGAGCGTTCGCCTCGAGCTGGGTTGCCCAGCCGAGTTCGGCGGAAGAGACGCCGCGTATTCGGTTGTTGGAAGCGAGTCGCGGTTTGGGCGCGGTGCGCCGCCAGTTTGGGATCCAGTTTGGATTCTGCTGAGTCTCACGGCGTTGGTGTTGCTGGTCGCCTGCACCAATATTGCCAACCTACTGCTCGCACGTGCTGCAGCGAGAGAGAAAGAGATCGCCCTGCGGGTTTCGCTCGGTTGCGGTAGCGGACGCTTAGTATGGCAGCTGCTTACCGAGAGTTTATTGCTGGCGGCGGTAGGCGGCGCCCTGAGCATTCCGGTCGCTGCTTTCGCCGGTAAATTGATCGTCGGCCTAGTCGGAATGCATTTGATGCTTGAGCCGGGCATGAGGACTCTTGTCGGCACAGGCACGCTGACGTTTTCTGCTGCCTTGCTCTTTGGCTTTTATCCGGCATGGCGCGCGGCCCGGATCGATCCGTCGCCAGCGCTGAAAGAAGGCGTTGCCACCTCTGGAATTAGAGGGCGTGAGAGATGGTCCCCAGCCAAAGATGTTAGTGCTGGCGCAAATGTCGTTGGGCGTGTTGCTGGTTTCGGCTGCGTTGCTGTTCACGAACCACCTAAAAGGGATCGTCGATCAAGACGCGGGTTTCGAGCGCGGACACGTATTGCTGTTCGACCTGCGCCCAGGTGAGGTCGGCTACAAGGCGGTCGGCTAAACAGTTCTACGTCGACCTAGAGCAGCGAGTTCGAGGTTTGCCTGGTGTCGAAGCCGTGGGACTATCGCAAATACGGCCCATGCACGGAGGAGGAATGTGGGACCGTCTGAAGTCGACTCAGAAGCCTAAGGCGCCGCATCCGCCGTCCATCGTTCCAACCCCTCGTTTCTGCAGACGCTGGGCATTCCGATTTTGGCGGACGCATGCCATTACGCCCAAGAGGCGCGCACGGGCGCCAGGTCGCCGTCATCAGCGAAAATCTGGTGCAGGAACTGGATCTGCGATCGCCGCTTGGGCGATCGTATCGAGCGGAGACCGGGACTACGAGATTGTCGGCGTGCGCAAGAGCCGCCCGCTACTCGCGGATGACCGATTTTCCGGCTGTCGTCATCTGCCATTTGACTACCGGCGCCGCTCGGCTACGGTGGTGCTGCGCACTTCAGTCGCGCCGTTGGCCGTTTTGGGTGCGGTGCGCGAGGCGGTGAGCGTGATCGATGCGGACCTGCCGTTGGTGGATGTTTACACCATGGAGCAGCAGATCTCACGGACGCTGCAGCGTGAGAGGCTGTTTGCTTGGTTGTGCGGCAGCTTCGGCGTACTCGCTTTGGTGTTGTGCGTGGTTGGACTTTACGGACTGATGTCGCATACGACGGCGAGGCGGACTTCGGAGATGGGCATTCGCCGAGCACTGGGGGCGACTCGTCAGAACGTGATGCTGCAAGTCTTCGGCGAGGCAATGATTTTGGCGGGGGCGGGAATGGCCTTGGGCGTCCCGTTGGCGCTATACGGCGCGCATCTAGTCGAGTCGCTCGAGCTATTGCCCCCAGGAGAATGGTCGTACGGCAGTTTGGTTCTGGCCTTGGCCGTGGTGATGGTTTCGGCGGCGCTGGCGGTGTCGGCGCCGGCGAGGCGGGCTGCTTCGATCGAGCCGATGGAGGCGTTGCGACGGGGGTAGGGCAGGAAGGCCAGAGGGGCCAGCTAAGGACTTTGACCCATTACGCACGGGGCGGCGAGCGGCTAGGCTTGCTTTGTGGAGAACTGGCTGGTTCTAACGTTGGCGGTGGTCATCGTCGCAAGGTTCCTTGCCACGGCGAAGCCGCCCCAGGGCGCAGCGCCGGAGGTTGCCGCTAGCCCATCTTGGACGCCGGCTCTGAAGTACGCGGCGCTGGCGGCCGGCGCGGCCGGACTCTTCCTGCGCCTGTACGGACTCGGCAATAGCCTGTCGGGGGACGAGTTGGGGACCCTCTGGGCGGTCGAGTCGGGCCTACGCGAGGTGATTGAGCGGAGTGTCTCGTTTCACGGGCAGAGCCCTTTCTACTATTTGATTTCTTGGGCCTTCGTCAACTTGTTTGGGGAGTCGGAGTTTGTGCTGCGGCTGCCTTCGCTGCTGTCGGTGATGGGCGCCGCGTGGTTGGTTTATCGAATCGGCGCGACGCTCCAGGGATCGCGGGCCGGGGCCTACTCGGCGATCGCTTTTTGGTTGGCCTACATGTCGCTGCGCTCTACGGGCGACGCCCGTCCATACGGCGTCGGGCTGCTTTTTGCCGCTTTGGTTCTCTATGGCTTCGTCAAAGCGAGTAAGGAAGGGCAGAGGTCGGGGCGAGTTTGGTTCGTGCTCGGGGGCGTCGGGCTGATCGCCGCTCACTACTTGCTGCCGATGATGCTGTTGGGCATCGGCCTGGCGTATCTGATCGCACCGCCGCTTCGGGAGAAATATCGGTTTGGGCAGTTCAGCTTCGACGTCGCGGCGATGACGTTGTTGTCCGCGCCGTTGTTCCCGCAAGTCTTCGCGCTTTGGGGACGACGATCAGAGTTGGTCTGGGCGCCGGATATCAGCTACCAGCAGATTTACTTCGCTATGGGTCCCGAACTGACTCTGGTCGCTGCGGGTCTAGCGGCGGGGGCCTTTTGGCAACGACGCTCGAAGTCGGCCGGATCGCTGTTGCTGCTGGGCGCGGCGTTGCTGGCGCCTCCGGTGACGCTGATCGTGCTGGCGCAATTGGGGACGAACGTGCTTGCCGCGCGGTACATGGTGGGCGCGCTGGTCCCGGCTTGCCTGCTTGCCGGCGTCGGGCTGGCGCTGTTGCCGGCCCGTTGGACTTACTTTGGCTGGTTCGCGTGGGCGGGACTCAATGGACTGGCTTTCTTTGGAACGTATCAGCAAGCACGCTCGTTTACCGGCGCAGGCTACCAAGATTGGAGAGGGGCGACGGCCGAATTGGGACGGCGGCTGGAACAAGAACCGGGAACGCCTGTTTTCTTCCGTTCCGGCTTCATCGAAGACGATCAACATGCACTGGGGCACGATGTTTCCTCGGCTTTGACGGCGCCGCTGCGATCTCCGGGAGAAGAGCGGCCTACTTGGAACATCGTCCCGTTGACCTACAACTGGCCGTTCAGCCAGCGCGAGGAATACTTTGAGCGGGCCGTTGCGCCGGTTGTGGACAAGGAGAGGGTTTTCTACTACTTCTCGTGCGACTGCGCCTCGGGGGAGCCTAGCGCGGGTTACGAGGGGCGATTCGCCCAATGGATCGTTGATCGCTTTGGCGGCAGATACGCGGCGGAGCAGCTAAATATGGGGCTTGGCATGGTCGCCATACGCTTTGAGGCAAAGGTTCCGGGCGAAGACGTAAGGCCCTCCCGGGTGAGTCTTAAGGGAAGCACCCCGTAGGCGCCCTGCAACCGGCGCCCTACGAATAGAGAATATGGACCCACTAGGGATAAAGCCGAAGGTCGTCGTGGTGATGCCTGCCTACAACGCGGCGCGCACGCTGCGGTTGACCTATGCCGATTTGCCGGGCGATATCGTCGACACCGTGATCTTGGTGGACGACGCCAGTTCGGACGAGACGTTGCAAGTCGCCCGGGATTTGGGGCTGCAGGTGTTCCTGCATACACGCAACTACGGCTACGGCGCGAACCAGAAGACCTGCTATCGCGAAGCGCTCAAGTCGGGGGCGGATATCGTTGTGATGCTCCATCCCGACTATCAATACGATCCGACCCTGCTGCCGGAGATGATCGCGCCGATCCAGAACGGCGAGGCGGACGTCGTGTTGGGCTCCCGCCTGATGGGCGAGAGTCCGATCAAGCAGGGCATGCCTTGGTGGAAGTTCGCGGGTAATCGCTTCTTGACCAAGTTGCAGAATCTCGCCTACGGGCTCGACTTGTCGGAGTACCACACTGGATACCGCGCCTACAGCCGCCGTGCGCTGGAGAGTGTGAGTTTCGAGATGAACTCGGACCAGTTCATTTTTGACCAAGAAATTATCACGCAGTTCGTTCAACTGCATTTGCGAATCGGGGATATCCCAGTCCCGACGCGTTATTTCGCCGAGGCTTCTTCCATCTCTTTTTGGAACAGCGCGCGATACGGGCTTTCGATTCTGTGGGTCTTGATGCGCTTTAAATTGCATCAGACGGGCATCTGGACGGAGCGCAGCTTCGATAGCCTGTCCACACGCTACACTACTGTCGCTCGCCAAGAACCGCTGTAGACAGCGGGCGCCACGGCCGTGGTTCACATTTCTCGCGGTCTACGGTGGCTTGGCGACCCGTCAGGCTAGCTCAATCGCCAGCCTTGGTCGAGGCGGAACGTTAGGACCGACTCTGCCGGAATGCGGACTTCGTCGCCGCGCGTCAGTACCTGAGCGGCAGCGCCGCCTGCGGCGCCGACTGCAGCACCCACGACAGCGCCCTTGGTTCCGCCGGCGATGGCGCCGATCAATGTGCCGATTGCCGCTGCTCCGCCGACCATCTCCGCGGTTCTCTGGTTTGTTCCAAGACCTGCCGGTCCGCCCTCTTGGGTCGCGTCGGTCGTAATGTTGTATTTGCGCCCGCGAACCGTAATGGACTTGACGCCCAAAGAAACCGTCCGAGTTCCAACGGTTCCGCCGCTGTTGACGGCTACAACAACCAACTCCGCCGCAGAGCCGGTCGGTACGATGACGCGTCCAGATCGATCCACAATATCTTGGGCCACCTCAGCCATGAAGGTGCGGCCCGGTTCGTTGCTCTCGATCGCCTCATTGACGCGAACGGCGAAGTCCGTGCCGGGCGGGATGTAGTTGGGATCGTCCGTGTCCGCCTGGCTCGTTCCGCTGACAGGCGTCGTGGGACGATTCTGCGTGGTGCGCGTGAGTTGTTCGGTGCTGCAACTGAAGGCTAGCGCCGAGGCAATAAGCGTTGCGGCAAATATTGTACGTTTCATCTTTTCCCTTTCCTATTGATCCATCCCAAGGCAAGTAAAAGTCACCCGGCGGCCTACCTGTAAAGAAAGCCGCCGGGCCAAGACGCCCCCGCGTCTTGAAGTCGTTATTGGAGCGACGCCGTCGGCGTTCCCGTTTCGCCAATGATGTCGCCGGAAACGACGAGCTCAACTCGGCGATTCTGCTGGCGGCCAGCCGCGGTGTCATTCGAAACCACGGGCTTGCTTTCGCCGTAGCCGCGGGTCGATAAAGAACTGGACGGGATCCCTTGCTCGGCTAGATAGTCGCGCACCGCTGCGCCGCGTTGTTCGGACAGGTTCTGGTTGTACTCGTCCGTACCGACATTGTCCGTATGTCCCTCTACTTGGAGCATCAAGCCAGGATGTCCTGAAATGACGCCGGCGACTTTGGCCAGTTTTTCTCTTGCCGCAGGTCGCAGGGCGTACTTGCCGGTGTCGAAGAGCACGTCCGACATGTTGACGATCAAACCACGCGCGGAATCGCGCGTTTCAAGAATCGTGTTGAACTGTTGCAGCAGTTGGGTACGAAGTTCGGCCTTCTCCGTCTCGGCTTGTGCTCGTGCACTAGCTGCGCGTTCCGCTTCGGCGCGGGCTGCCGCCGCCTGGGCCTCGTTCTCTTGCTTCAAGCGAGCGACTTCCGCCGTGGCCGCGGCTGACCGAGCATCGCTTTCTTGTTGGAGGCGAGCGACTTCCGCTCTTGCAGCAGCAGCTTGCGCATCGCTGTCTTGCTTCAAGCGCGCAACTTCTCCTTGGGCCGCGAGGGCGCGAGCATCACTCTCTTGCTTGAGACGAGCGACCTCTGCTCTGGCAGCGGCTGCTCGCGCAGCGCTCTCTTCCTTCAGGCGAGCCGTTTGGGCTTCGTTGTCTCGCCTAACGCGATCCGCTTGACTCTGTGCCTCGACTCGCGCCGCTTCCGCTTCACGCGCCGTGCGGTCAGCTGCGGACTGCGCAGCCGCACGTTCTTCTTCCGTACGCTGTTGACGATCGGCCGCCGTTTGGCGTTCGTTCGCTAAGGCTTCTTCGTTCTGACGCACCACTGCGATTGCCCGCGCATCCTCGGCCGTTTGCACAGCCTGGCGGGCGTGCATCGTTACCGGCTTCTTGCCGGCCTTACGGTCTTGGTAGGTCTCCGCTTGGGTCAGGCTGGCTTGGGCTTTCTCAAAAGTCTCAGCCGCATAGCGGTCTGCACCGCTAGCTCTGGCGATCTGCACGGCATTGCGCGCCTCATACAGTTCCAGCGGAACTTTTCTGTCGAGCTTGAGTTCCAACGGGTTCGCCAAGCTCTCGTACTCGCCTTTCTTTAACAGTTCGTATTTGGCGTCGAGCTCTTCCACGCGGCCTTTCGTATCCGCGCGCACGACATTCTCCATCACGACCAAGTCGCTCGGCCTGGTGACCGAGAAGTAGGGCTCAGCGGTTACGACCAAGCCAAACACCTGCAACTCCGTGGTCACGTTGAGCTTGCTCTTCGTTCCGTTGAGCAGAACCTCGCCTAGGTTGGCCGCGCGGCCTTCCGGCGTGATAGCCCAGAGTACGTAGGTGAGATACTCCGCGCCGTTTCTCACCGCCGGCGTCAGGTCATCGAATTCTACTTCGATCTCGATGTAGCCTTGCTTGCCTTCGACCTTCGCTTCGCCGCGAGCCTTGGGCATGAGCGACGTGCCTGCAAAATCAATCTTGGTAGCGCCGCTGCGGTGCTGGTAGTTAATCGCCTTGGCCGTACGCGCCACTGTGGTTACGCGAAAAATGGTATCGGACGGATGAACGGTATCCGAATCGTCCGGCGCCTGAGCGGACAAGAATCCGCACGCGGCTAAAAATACGCTGAGTAACTTTATCGTCTTCATGTGTCTCACTTAGTTTTTCTTCTGCAGTTCTTCTCGATCACCGCGATCGCTGTCAGGACTCACCGCGTCTTCTACGCCTTCTCCGATCTTCCCGGCGGCGCGGCCGATGCCCTTGCCGAACTCTTTCCCGGCGGCGATGGGCTTTCCTTGCTTCACTTCATGGCCAAGTTCGCGGCTGCCTTCGGCGACATCGTGTCCGGCGCCTGTGAAATTGCCGCCGATCGAAGCCGGTCCGACGCCGAGGCGTCCGGCTGTCTCGACATCAAGGCGTCCCGTGACGGGCAGCTTTTCCGACTCTTGAAACTGTCGAACTGCCGCTCGGGTGCGCGCGCCCATGACGCCGTCGGCCGTGCCGACGTTGAATCCCTTGTCATTCAAGCTTTCTTGCGCCTGCTTGATCTGTTCGCGACGCAACTTGCCCGGAGTCTGCTTCGAAGACATCGCGCTCGTCTTCGGCTCCTTCGCGGGCTTGACCGCTGACGACTCGTTTTGCATTTCGCGGGCGGAATATTTGTTCAGCAGACCCAGCAGCTCTTCGGCCGCTTTGGGCGGCTGCACTCCGCTGGTGACGATTTCGCGGTTTACGATCTTCTGGCCGTAAAGGGTGGCGTTGTCGTCGAGATCTTGCCGCAAGGTGGCGCCTTCGAGAGCCACGCCGGCAAAGAGGCCTTGCGAGCGCGACCACGAGAGGATGTCGGCCTTCATTTGCGCGTCGGTTTGCGCTGTCGCCGTCCGGCCCACAGGGCCCGCAGCCACGGAACCTTCGACGCCGAGCGTGAACTTGCTGTCGAGCAACTTGTCCGCTCCCCGCTCGCTCATGACGAGCATGATTAGATCGGTTGAGGAGCCGCCAATCTGGAAGCCGACGCTTGCGCCTTCGATACGCACCGTGCCGGGCGCCGACCATCCAACGTTGTTGGCGTTCCTGCAGCTTAGGTAGCCCTTGCCGAATTTGCCGCCCACAATGAACGCGCCAGTCTTCAGGCCGGGCACGATGGCGATGCAGTGCGCCTTCGCCAGCAGATCTTCGGGGATGGACGTATCGGTCGCGGCCATAATCTCGGAGAACACAGCTGCGGCTTCGTGCAGCCGCGCGGCGGGTTCTTTGTCCTGGGCCATCAGCGGCACAAACGCCAATAGAGCTATCAGTAGTGGTTTCATTCCTTTCCTCTTCCGTCGCGGCGGCCGCCGTATTGGGGCGCTGACGACAGTATTCCCCTGTGCACGCAGCGCGCCAATAGTTGAGTGAGGATGCGGACGGCGTCCGTTCTGGAGCAACCGGGGCGAGCCGCTCACTAGAGCTTGATTGAGAGAGGGATTGGACTTAGCGGCGTTCCGACGCGGCGGATCGCGGCCCAAGCGACGTATTGTTCGAGCCTGGTTGGACGGTCCTAAGGCGGTCTTCTCGACAGGCGCGGGACTAACGCTGGGCGGTCATGTGACCGCGGGCGGTCAGAAGCTCTTGCGGGTAATACCCAGCTTCCGCATCATCGCGTTCAGAGTTGTTCGAGGCACTCCGAGCCGTGTTGCCGCCGTGCTCACCACTCCGCTGGTCTGCTGCAGCACATGGATGATATGTTCTCGATCGACCTGTTCCAGCGTACTGCCGCCCACGTGATCGACGACTTCCGCGCGGATCTCAGCCAAAGGAGAGATGAGCGTCGGCCCTCTTGAGAGGATGACAGACCGCTCGATGAAGTTCTCCAGCTCGCGTATGTTACCGGGCCAATTCCATTTCACCAGCGCGCGCATGGTCTCGGCCGGTATCGTTTTCGGTTCGCGCTTCATCTCCTCGCAGTACTTTTGGGTGAAATGCCGCGCCAGCAGAGGAATGTCCGTCGGGTGTTCGCGCAGCGGAGGCACGACGATCGGGAACACCCTCAAGCGGTAATAAAGATCGGTGCGGAAAAGCTGGTCGCCCATCATCTGGGTCAGATTGCGGTTCGTCGCCGCCAGCAAGCGGACGTTGATGGGGATGGTGCGCGTGCCGCCCAATCTTTCGAACTCCTTCTCCTGCAAGGCTCGCAGCAGCTTCGGCTGCAACTCAAGAGGAATATCTCCCACCTCGTCCAAGAAAAGCGTGCCCCCGTTGGCCATTTCAAACCGGCCCAGCTTACGCGCTAGAGCGCCCGTGAATGCTCCTTTTTCATAGCCGAATAATTCGCTTTCGAGCAGCCCAGCCGGAAGTGCGGCGCAGTTTAGTGAAACGAAAGGCTGATCCTTGCGGTCGCTCAGCCGGTGAATCGCACGGGCCACCAACTCTTTGCCTGTCCCGGTTTCGCCCAGAATCAGCACGGTCGCATCGGTTGGCGCGACGGCTTCAATCTGCTCAAACACCCTTTGCACAGACGCACTCTCACCGACGATCTCCTCGAATGTCTCAAGGACCGCGGGCTCCTTGTCGGTCTTTACGTCTCCGCCTTCGGTGAGGTCTTGTACGAAGGTTGTCCAGCGAAAGGGATGCGCTCCCAGCACGGTGGTCGTTGCCAGTACGGAAACCCGGGATCCGTCCTTGCGAATGAACTCCTTTTCAAAGGGCGCACACGCCAAGCAGATCAGGGCCTCTTCATGCGCTACCTCATCCGCAAGTGCATACTCGGGAGGAGTCAGATCGGGCCAGTACGGTCGACCGCCGATCAACTCCTCGCGACTGTAGCCCAATATTTCTAGGACCCCGTCGGTCACATCCGTGACGCGATCGAACTCGCCCGAGACGACCCCGGCAACGGGGCCGCCTGTCGGTCGACCGCGGCTAGCTCCGAAGCTGCTCGGCGATTCTTGATCGGATGCATCATGGCGATCGCTGAAGTCCCGCAGCATCGCGGCAAAACCTTGCAGTTGCCCGCGTTCGTCGATGATAACAATGGTCAGGACGCGGGCCCAGAGTCGCGAGCCGTTCTTTGAACGGTGCCATCCCTGGCTCCCGACCCGGCCCAGCTCCGCAGTTCTCGCCAAGTTCTTTGCAACTCCGGCGCGCGCGGCCGCTTCTTCCTCATAAAGGAAAGACAGGTGTTGTCCGACCGCCTCCTCACAGGAGTAGCCGTAAATGCGCTCGGCGCCCGAGTACCAAGCTGCAACGCGGCCTTCAGCGTCTAGCAAGACAAGTCCGGAGTCTCTTACCCAAGAGGGAGCCAGCCCAGCCTGAATCTGCTTGCGGGACGCCTTTGCCGGGCTGCTGGGGCTTAGGACCAACAAATGATGTCCCGGCAGGACGCGAGCTCTCGCCAAATAGCCGATCTCTCGCTCCCCTCCACCGGAAACCAACAGCGGGAATGTATTGGCCTGCTCTCCTTGTTTGAGAAACTTCTGCCAGCGGAGAGCCATTTGCGGCGCGAATTCCGGCGCTAAGAGTTCGTCGATCGTGCGCTCGATAACTTCATCCCTAGACAGACCCAATAACCTGCCGGCGCCGAAACTAGCGTCCAGGCAGCGACGGTCGTCATCGGCCAGGATGATGGGTTGAGAGGATTGGTAGTGAACGGCCCGGAGCAATAGCCCCAGTTCTGCTAAACCGTGCTCGATAAGGCGCGAAGGTCTATTTTTGACGTCGACAACCAATGGCAGAAGCCTCCGGCCCGACGATTGTTGGGGGAGCCCCTGACGCATCAAGCGACAGGTCTCGTCACTGCGAAAGTTCCGCTAAGAACCAAAAGCCCAGAATCGCGGCAGCCCTAACTCTACCACGGTGACCAAATGCGGTCATTCGACTTCTGTTCGTCAACCTCCTCCCCTGCCGCACTCAGGCCAGGGCCCCGCTCAGCCGCTCGTCGCGTCGAATCGAATTCAGCCTTCCTGGCGGCCCAACGCCTTTTAACGACGGGCCGCCGGCCATAGCCAATCCCCTTGGACTGACTGGCCAACGGCGTTTGGGCAGTGAATTGCCTTACTCGTCGCTAAGTACGGAGTAAGAACGATGCCTTTGATCAATATTGTTTTGGTTCTAATCCTCGTCGGCGTTGGGTTGTGGATGATCAATCGCTTCATCCCGATGGCCGCGAGCATCAAGACGATTCTCAACATCGTCGTGGTAATAGCCGTCTGTGTCTGGGTGTTGCAAGCAGTTGGATTGTGGGGCGATGTCACCAGCTTCCGGGTAGGTTCCTAATCGCGCCGCGATCACGACAAGAAGAAAATCACCATGGGCATTCAGCAGCTAAACACACCAGTCGCCAGGGCAACGAAATTCCCCGCCTTCGTGCTCGCCTTGGCGTGCGTCTTGTCATTTCCTGCGGAGGTTGGCGCCCAAGGCGGTTTCGGTGGCCTAGGACGCTATCAAATTACCAACGTGAAATCCGGCAAGGTTCTGGTGCTGGACGGCAACGACCAAAGCAAGGTAGTCCAGCTCTCGGCTAAGGGAACCGACAACGAAGTATGGGAGATCCGTTCGACCGGCGAAGGCTTCTATTCCATCCGCAACGTGATGAACGGAACGGCGCTCGACGCCGCCGGCGGCAAGAACAGCACGCCGATCCGAGCCGTGAACTTCGACGGCCGCACAAGCCAGCTGTGGCGCATTGATGCCGGCAAGGATGATTCCGCCCTCATCGTCTCCCGTTTAGGCAAGACGCTGGAGATCCCAGGGGGGACGAGCGCCGACGGAGCCCAGGCACAGATCCGCAACAGCAGCGGCGACCGCAACCAGCGGTTTACGCTTCGCTTGTCGTCCGCCGCCGCCAACTCCAACGTTCAAAGCCAGGCGATTCGGGCGCCGCAGCCCGACAATCGCACTTCGTTGAAGCCCGGTTGGAACATGTTCTCGCCAGAGCAGGACGTCGAACTCGGGCTACAGGCGGCTGAAGAAGTCACGCAGCAGGTGCTGTTGCTGAACAATGCGCGCGTGGACAACTACCTGGACAACCTCGGACAACGGCTCGCCGCGCAAGCACCCGGGTATCAGTATCCGTACACATTCAAGGCCGTGAACGACCAAGGCATCAACGCCTTTGCGCTTCCTGGCGGCAGCCTCTACATCAACCGCGGCGTGATTGAAGCCGCTGACACTGAGTCGCAACTCGCCGGCGTCATGGCCCATGAAATTTCGCACGTGGCGCTGCGTCACGGCACGAACCAGGCCAGCAAATCGTCCGTAGCCCAGATGCCGCTGGCGATCCTCGGCGGGCTGTTGGGGCAAGACTCCACCGGGGCGGCGCTGGCGCAGTTGGGTGCGGGCTTCACGGTCAACTCCATTCTGCTCAAGTACTCGCGAGACGCGGAGAGCCAGGCCGACACGATGGGCACGCAGATCCTCTATGACGCCGGCTTCGATCCGCAGGCGATGGGCCAGTTCTTTCAGAAGATCCAAGGCGGGAGCGGCAGCGCATTCTTTAGCGACCACCCCAACCCGGATCGACGCGTCGAAAACGTCAACGAAGAAGCGGCGCGGCTCGGAACATCGCGACGGGTTGCGAACAGTTCTCAGGAGTTCGCTCAGATGAAGCGCTACGTGCAGTCTCTGCCGGCGCCGAGGCCCGAGCAACTCCAGGCGCAGCAACTGAGGAATAGCCCGGTCCAGCCGGTCACGAACGACGGCCAGGCCGTGACTTTCGAAAATGGCGTCCTGCAAATCGACCACCCGAGCAGCTGGCAGGCTTATGGACAAGGCGATGCGGTCACGATTACGCCCAACGGCGGCATCGTGGACGACGGCAACGGCCGCCAAGCGCTTGTCTACGGTGTGCTGGTGAATGTTTACGAGCCGCATGTAGACGGCAATGGATTTGGCCGGCAGTTGCAAGGACCAGGCTATGGACAAGGTTCCGTCATTCCCGTCGAGGAGGCCACGGATCAACTGGTGCAGCAGCTTCGCCTGGCCAACACGAACATGCGCATTATTCGAAACCACGAACGTATCGACGTGAACGGCCAAAGTGGACTGTCGACCTACCTCTCCAATGACTCGCCTGCTGCAGGCGGCGGTCGAGAGACGAACTGGCTCATCACGTTGCCGCGTCCCGAGGGCCTGCTGTTTCTAGTGTTTACCGCTCCGGAGCGCGAGTTCCAGGGCTTTGAAAGGACCTTTCAGCAGATGCTCTATTCGGTTCGCTTGAGTCAATAGCGCAACGGAATTCGAGCCAAGAGAGTTTTGAACGGAGAAAAAGAAAATGCTTCAGACGATTGTGATTGTACTTATTGCGCTTTGGCTCTTGGGCGTCGTGACGTCCTACACGATGGGCGGGCTGCTTCACATACTCCTGGTCATTGCGCTAGTGATGCTGCTCCTGAATTTCATCCAGGGCCGTCGAGTCATCTAGGAAGGAGTTCACCATGAAAACCGGATTGCAGGCTGGCAGGCACAACCGCGACAGCAGCTATGAAGCGGAAGACTACTGGGATCGTCTGACGGACGATGACAGGCGGTTGATTTGGTTGACGGCGTCGGGAATGGACGAGCGTCAGATTGCTGCGGACGGCGACGAAACCCCGCTGGCGTTGGCCAAACGTTACAAGACGTTGCTCCTCAGGTTGGGGCTAGACGATCGGCTGTCTCTGGTATTGGCTGCCGTGTCGCGAACCGCACAGTCGTCGAGCCGTGTTCGCCGAGCCTAGTGCCAAAAGGCCGGACGGCGGCAAGAGTTTGAGTCGAGGGACTTGGGGGGCGTGCGATATGCACGACCCCTAAGAGACGGTCGACAAGGAATATGGAGAACAAGAATGCTGACACTGGTACAGAGCGCTGAAACGGTCTCGGCAGAACGGCCGCTCTTCGCGGGAAGCGAAGTCATGACGGACCAACAGTACGCCGATGCCTATGCCTCTGGGTGCACAAGAACAGCGCGCTTTTTGATTTCGCGCGGAAGTTCTCCCGAATTGGCGGAGGAAACGGCACAGGCAGCCTGGGCCAGGGGCTGGGAGTATCGTGCGAAGTTGCGCGAGCCGGATAAGGTGATGAACTGGGTCAACACGATCGCTTTCAACCTGTATCGGAGCGGATTCCGGCGAAAGGTTACCGGCGACGATGCAGCGGACATCGCAGTTTCCCCGCAAACCGGACCCGGAGCGATCGACGTCCAACGAGCTCTTGAGAAATGCAGTCTCGCTGAACGAGAGCTTCTGAGAAGGCACTATTCGGCGGGTTACACGAGCGCGGAACTTGCTCAACAGCTGAATTGCTCAGCTGTCACCGTCCGGGTACGCTTGTTGCGGCTGCGACGCAGGCTCCAGGTGGCCATGAGCGCGGCAGCGAGCACGAACGACCGACCGCGGGAGTGCGCCTAGGAAGACTCTGGGGCGGACCGACGCTCGACGGTAGAAGGTCAGATGACCCCCGGCGGTCACCTTCCGCACGGGCAAAACCCCTCAAGACGAGCGCGTCCGATGCTGCGGGCAGTCACCACCACGCGGGTAACAAACGGCTAAGCCGGTCATCCAAGCACCCCTGCACGGACTGGCCCCGAAAGTGCTTTTGGATAAGAACGTGAGTCGTGTTCGTCGAAGTGTTTCAGGACGAATCGGCGCTCACAAGAACTTAGAGAGGAATATTGATGAGTTACTTAAAGACAGCCACACTTGGCTTTTGTGTCGCCCTGATGGGCTTGACATGTTTACCGAGCGCTCGGGCGGACGACTGGGATCGCAAGACGACAGTCAAGTTCAGTCAGCCGGTTGAAATCCCCGGCGTCCATCTTGAGGGATTCGGGGTCCTGCCTGCGGGCACCTACGTCTTCAAGGTTATGGACTCGGCGGCCGACCGCCACATCGTGCAGATCTCCGATGAAAAGGAAACGACGATCTACGCCACCGTCCTGGCAATTCCCAACTACCGTCTGAAGAGCACCGACAAGACCGTGATGACTTTCAGCGAACGGCCGGCTGGCCAGCCGGAAGCACTCAGGGCGTGGTTCTATCCCGGCAGGCGCTGGGGTGAGGAGTTCGTTTATTCGAAAGAGAAGGCCATTGAACTTGCCAAGTCAAGCAATGAGCCCGTTCTCTATACGGAGGCTGCGATCACGCCCGAAGTGAAGACGCCAATCAACTCGCCGACCGAGCCCGCGGTGGTCGAGTTGAAACGCGCGCCCGTCAAAGCGATCAATCCGAGAGGCGAAGAAGTAGAACTGGCCCAAGTGGTCACTCCGCTTCCGGCCGCGGAAGTAGCGCAGTCTCGAGCCCCGGCCCCAGCGCCGGTGCAGATGGCGCAGAACCGGCCTGAGACCCTTCCGAACACCGGCAGTTCCTTGCCGTTGATCGCGCTGCTTGGCTTCATGGCTCTGGGCGGAGCGGTCGTCCTCGGCTTTGCCCGCCAGGCGCTCAATCGCTAACAGCCAACGGAGAAGGAAACCGGCCCGCCCAACACCGGCGGGCCGGCACATCTCTCTAGACGGTCATGATCTACAGAAACCTAGGGGGAACTCGATGCTTGAGGGCGACAGCGTGGTCGCGACATACAACGCGCACGTAGAGGCCGAAGACGCCGTCAAAGTACTTCGTCTTTCGGGCTACGACATCACCAAACTCTCGATCATCGACGATGGCTGCCGTATTGAAGAGCGCATTGTAGGCTTCTACAGCGAGGAGCAGCGGGTCCGATATTGGAGCAAGTGGGGCGCTCTATGCGGAAGCGTCGTCGGCTTGGCTTCGGGTGTTGCTCTCTTTAGCGCTCCGAGCGTGACGGCGGGACTGGTCATCAAGTTGGTTGCAGTCGCGACGGGCGCCAGTCTACTGATTGGCGGACTATGCGCTGCGGGCGCGGTCCTCTATGGCAAGGTTTTGACGAAGGACAGTTCGCTCAAGTACGAGCTAGCCGGAGAGGGCGCACAGCGCTTTACGCTTGTGGCTCGCGACGAAGCTCTCGCAGCCCAAGCGCGCGAGACAATCTTGAACTCGGACTCGCTAACCATCCGGCTTCAGCAACGCGAGACGACAGAATTGACAGACATTTCGAGCGTTCCCTTGGGCGCTGCACGGCTGGCGTTCGAACGCCGCCGCGCGCGCCTCCGACGACGCAGCAGGTCCAAGGGGACCAAGGTATGGACATGCCCCAACGAGTCATCCCAGAATTGATCCCGTCGAAACGAAAACGCGCGCGCAATAAGCCCAAGAAACGAAGAACGAAGGCTCGCGGCATGGCTGTGCTGGCCTCGCCGCTGCTGAACAAAGGCACGGCCTTCTCAGCAGAAGAACGAGTAGCTTTGGCGCTCACAGGCTTGATCCCGCCATTAATTAGCACCCTGCGGGAACAGACCCAGCGCGCCTACTTCCAGTACAAACTGCTTATGGATCCGGTAAGCAAGAACGTCTACCTGACCGCGCTGCATGACCGCAACGAAGTCTTGTTCTTTCGGCTTCTGTCCGAGCACCTTCGCGAGATGATACCCATCGTCAACGACTTTACCGTCGGCATGGCGATGCTTCAGTATCACCACGAGTTTCGGCGCCCTCGGGGGGTCTATCTCTCTATCGACCATCCGGAAGAAATCGACGAGGCCTTTGACAATCTCAATCTCGCCCCCGACGCAATTGATCTGATTGCCGCAACAGACGCCGGACTCGTTCCAGGCATCGGCGACTGGGGTGTGGGCGGTATCGAGATTCCCATCGGGAAACTGGCGATCTTTACTGCCGCCGGCGGGATTAATCCGTCGCGGACGATTCCGGTCATGCTCGACGTCGGCACCAATCGCGAAGACCTGCTCCGTGATTCGATGTACATCGGCAATCGGCACGCCCGGATTGAAGGAGAGCGCTACGACGACTTCATCCACGCCTACGTCCAGGCCGTAACGAAGCGCTTCCCTCAGGCGGTGCTGAGTTGGGCCGACTTTGCGCCGGCCACGGGACGGCGCATCCTCGAAAGATATCGAAGCCAGTTCGCGACCTTTAACGATGATCTGCAAGGCGTCGGAGCCGTCACCCTCGCCGCGGCGATTTCAGCAGCGCGAATTTGCGGATCGCCGCTACGCAATCAACAAGTGATCGTCTTTGGCGTCGGCATGGCAGGCATCAGCATCGCCGACCAGCTGCGCGACGCGATGGTCCGCGAAGGTCTATCGAGCGCAGAGGCGGTCGCACGCATTTGGTGCGTCGACGGTCCGGGCCTGCTTACCGATGACATGGGTGACCGCTTGGACGACCGCCAAGCGGGGTATGCCCACCCAGCGGCCGAGGTCCGCAGCTGGAAGAGGCGTGGCGGTTCCATCATTGGTTTGGCGGAGGTCGTCCGCCGCGTAAAGCCGACGATGTTGATCGGCGCCTCTAGAGAAGCGGGAGCATTCACGGAAGCGATCGTGAGAGAAATGGCCGCCCACACGGAGCGCCCAATTATCTTTCCGCTGTCGAACCCGGAGTCTGCGGCCGAAGCGACGCCTTCAGACTTGATCGAGTGGACCGATGGCCGGGCACTGGTCGCCACGGGCAGCCCGTTCGTGGCCGTGACGCACAAGGGGATTACGCATGTCATCGGGCATATTGACAACGTGATGCTCTATCCGGGGCTGGGCCTCGGCGCGATCGTATCCCGTTCCCGCCTGATCACGGACGATATGATCTTTGCGGCCGCCAACGCCATTTCGAGCCTTGTGGCCGCCCGGCTGCCGGGCGCTTCGCTGCTTCCCCGGATCGACAATTTGCGCAGCGTTTCGTCGACTGTGGCGCTGGCTGTTGTTGAGGCCGCCGTACGAAAGGGGCTGGTCGGCATTCGAGTCGGCGACATCGTACGAGAGGTGCAAGATGCTATGTGGCAACCGGAGTATGACCTTCTCCAAGCCTCATGACGGACAGCCGGCGCTTGCCTTCACCCAGACGCCGAGGCGAGCGGGCATGAGCAGGCGCTGCACCGTCGCGGGTTTTTGCGTGTTTGCCCTTTCGGCGGCGGCCGAAGGGCAAACACGCCCCGAAATCGCTCCAGGCCAATCCGCCTATCGCATCGCAGTGGACGTGAATCTAGTCGTGCTGCACCCGATCGTGCGCGACCGGGGCGGCAGTTTCGTATCCGACCTAGATGAACAGAGTTTCGCGGTTTACGAAGACGGCGTTGCGCAGTCGATCAGCGTGTTCCGGCACGAAGATACGCCGGTCACTGTGGGATTGCTCGTCGATCACAGCGGCAGCATGCGCTCCAAACTAGACGACGTGATCGCCGCCGCGACGGCCTTCGTTCAGTCGAGCAACCCAGAAGACGAACTGTTTGTTGTGAACTTCAACGAAGACGTTTCGCTGGGCTTGCCCGAGGAGAGCCCATTCACCAACCGCACCAGCGAACTCGAGGCGGCCATCTCTCGTGTGCCCGCCGCAGGCATGACGGCGTTGTACGATGCCGCGGTCGTGGGACTGGGGAGATTGCGGGCCGGTACATCAGAAAAGAAGGTACTGCTCCTCGTCAGCGACGGCGGCGACAATGCAAGCGCGCACGACCTCATGCAGGTAGCGGAGATGGCGGAAAAATCCAACGCCATCATTTACGCGATCGCTCTGTTTGACGAAAACGATCCCGACCAGAATCCGAAAGTGCTCAGACGTCTAGCGCGTCAGACCGGAGGCGAATTCTTTCTCCCCGAAACGCCTGACGAGATCGTGGGAGTCTGTGAGGATATCGCCCGCGAGATACGCAATCAATACACAATCGGGTATTTCTCCAACAACGTTGCGGCGGATAGCGGCTACCGTTCGATTCGAGTTACGGCACGAACGCCGGACCACGGCAAACTCGACGTCCGGGCCCGAGTCGGTTACCTCCCAGGAGGAGAATCACAGGCTGGCGCTAGTGCAGGAGTGCAATGAAGATCCGAATCTCACGAGAATCGCTGGGATCGCTAAAGCGCACGCTGAAGTGGTCCGAATACGCATTGCTTGTCGTGGCCGCGGGTCTGTTGGGCTATTACGCGTTCTCCCTCTTGGATACCTGGTATTACCAGGAGCAGCAGGGGCTGTATCTCGATCAACTGCCGCCTGACGAGCAAGCCGCCAGCATTGCGTCGCCAGGAGTTGCGCCGCTCACCGAGCCGGAAGCGCCGTTGGCCTCAAACGATGGTCTTGTCGGCCGCATGGAAATCGCCCGGCTTGGTCTTTCGGTGATCGTGGCCGAGGGGATTAGCGGAAAGACGCTGCGGCGGGCTGTTGGTCACATCCCCGGAACTGCATTGCCCGGCCAAGGCGGCAACGTGGGAATTGCCGGGCATCGCGACACTTTCTTTCGCCCATTGGAAGGGATTCACGTGGACGACATCATCATATTGACCACGCGGGCGGGCGCATACCGTTACCGTGTCGTATCTAGTCGGATCGTGAGCCCGAATGATGTCGCGGTCTTGGATCCGACCGGAAGCGACGTCCTCACTCTCGTCACCTGCCATCCGTTCTATTTCGTTGGCCCGGCGCCGAACCGATTCATCGTTCGTGCCGAAAGAGTTTGATCACGGCCGATGCCCGCGATTGTCCTCGACCGCCGCGAGCTCCGGCAATAAAGAACAGGCGGGTACACAAAACAAAGACTTGCCGCGCACCTGCACCATCTGCCAACACAATCGACAGCTGGCCAAGGCGAAGCAGGTTGCGAAGTTACAGAGCGCGATTCGCTGCTTGAGCGTTTGCGTCAATTTGACCGTGGGAGACAGGATGTGCTCCGAGTCGCTCGCGATGTGGGTGATCACAAACTCAGGCTGCAGGCCATCAATCGAGCCGAGAGGCAGTTTGGGTTGGAAGCCAAGCTATTGGGTGAACTGAATGACGGCGCCGCGGCCCAGATCAACGTCCAAGTGCTTGCGCCGTTGCCGATGGGCTTCTGCGGTTGGAATAACATTCCAATTGAGCCGGTTCCAGATGCCCTGTCGGCGCTCCCTGCCCCTCCGGGCGGCCCGGTGGGCGCGTTAGCGACGGTGCAAATCCCGATCTCAGCCAGCGGCTCCGACGAGCCGCTGCTAACGGCGCAGGCAGCTAGCCGCTCACACCGAGAGACGCCAAGTCTCCCATCCACCTGCTGTACTGCCAAGGGACCTGGGACCTCGCGAACTCCCCCTGTGTTGCGGTCGTCGGTACGATGAATCCGACTCCGTTACGACGCCGAGAATGTCGAGATTCAGAGTGATAGGATACGAACCAATGGAACTGCCAGACACGCTTCTAGCAGAGTGCATCGAGGGGCCGTCGGCATTCGACCGCTTCGATAACACTCTAAGGGCCCTGCTGTATGTTCCACGGGAAAAATACGAGCGTCGAGGTGAAGTATACGGGAAGCGGTCTGCCGCCAGGCCCGACAGAGCCGACTCGAAACCGAAGGTTACGCGTTTCGCTTCAGGCTGCGCTTCCCCGCGCAAAGGTTAGTTGGTCGTTGGTCCCGCCTTGCCGTTGACTTCGGCAAAGGTCAGGGCGCTTGCCGAAAGCTTGAGAGAGAGCCAAGGCGAAGCGCTCACCGTCATTCATGTCTTCCGATTGTTGTAGCGGAAGACATGTTCGTCGAAGGAGCGGAACAGGTGAACGGGCTCGACGCTCACGTTGCTATCTTCGAGCTCTATGGAGATTCTTGAGCCATGTCGAGCCGATTCACAGCGACCAGGCCCAGCCTGGGAACCGGAAGTCTCGCTCGTCGTACCTCTATTCAATCAATGCGAATGGCTCCCTGGTCTATTCGATTCGATCGAGCGGCAGGTTGACCCTCCTCGCTTTGAAGTTATCCTCTGCGACGACGGATCAACCGATGATTCTCTGCTGGTTGCGAGTCGTCTGGCGGACCGGCATCAGATCGATGTTCGGCACGTGTGGCAGCCCGATCGGGGTTTCCGGCTAAGCCGCTCTAAGAACAACGGTATCCGCTCTGCATCAGGCCGCATTGTCGTCTTCTGCGACGGCGACACTTGGCTGGCGCCGTCATTTATGAACGACCACTTGCGGGCCCACGAAACTGCCGGTCGCCTCGTGTGCGGGTCGCGTTATACGAAGTTCGTAACGGAACTGCCGTCCAGTTTCGTCTGGCCCCAAGACGGAGGCCTGCCGGTCGATGAGGCGATCAGAGAGCCGGTTAGTCAAACCAAATGGCTTGGAAGTCCCTGGGAGTGGGCTGCCTGTTTCGGCGGAAATTTTAGCGTCGAGCGTGCAAGATGCTTGACGTTCGATGAGAACTTCCATAGTTGGGGTTCGGAAGACCGGGATCTGGCCTTCCGGCTGATTGATTCCGGTCTCCAAGTCCTCGTCCTCCCGGAGCCCAACGCGATTCAATGGAAGCTATCGGGCGCCAATTGGACCGATATGTCTCACGAACAGGTCGTCGCGTTCCTTGAGAACAAGGCGTACCTGGCGTCCAAGTATCCCAACGGCGAACTCGCGCCATCCGTCAATTTGGTGCGCCGCTGCCATCTATCGGAAGACGACCGATGGAGCATCGGGCCGACGAGAGTCGAAAGCACGGCCGAGGTGTTCCAGCAGTTCCGTGATTGGAAGGACCGCTGAGATAGGGCAGCTCACGTTCGGCGAACTAGTTGGCCGAGAAAAGGTCGTCGAGATCGAGACTTACTCCGAAGATCGCTCGCCATCTCGGTACGATTCGAATAGCTCAAGGCCAGGGTCAGCGGCGAACCGATCGGAGAAACAACGTGATTGGCGCTCGAAGACGCCGATTAGGCCTCAATCGGTTCGTTTGGCGAGGCGCAGGGTTCCGCCGCGTCAGCGGATGCGCTGCCTAGTGAGAGGCGCGATGACTGTTAGCCCCATGGCTAGGATCCCTTGGGGCCGAGTCTATAGATGCGCAGAGGGTCATCGCTAAGTACATGGTCGTCGATGATTTCGCTGGCATGACCGCCGCACTGTACTCGCAATACCCCGCGACCGGCGTCCCCGGACGAGAACCCATAGATGATCAATAGGTTCTTGCGCGAGTCGACGCCGGTCACATCGACCGCTGTTACCCGCTCGCCATTGATGTTTTTCTCAAAAACGTGTAGGACCTCGCCGTTGTAGTGCGCTCTTGCGATACGCACTCTGCCAATCGTTCCTTGCGAGAACAAGGTAACCGTCGAACCCTTCGGTACGATCCAGTTGTTCCAAGCCTCAATGGGCGCTCGAGTCATTCGACAAGTCATCGTTGCGGTCTCCTCCTGCCAAGTGGCAGCCCGGGTCTCCCCCCTTCATTACTGAAAGCGGGAAGTAACGGCGAATCGGGCCATCGACACCCAAAAAAGTTCGCTGCGGAGAGCGGAGATTGGTCGCCCGACCCAACACGGTAGAATCGACCGATGGCTTTTCCTGAGTTCGATGAGGGCAAGCGGAAGATTCTCTTCTTCTCGAGAGGGCGGGGAAGAGGCCATGCGATCCCTGATATGGAGATCGTCAAGGAGTTGACGAAGGCCCACCAGGATGTTCAGGTGCGCTTCGTCAGCTACGGGACCGGCGCCCGGACGATCGAGCAATACGGGTTTTCGCTGATCGATGTGGGGCTGCCGGACCAGGCGGCCCACACCGCGATGACGGTGATTGCCGGCCAGTTGATCGGCTCGCTCGACCCTGATCTAGTTGTGTCGCACGAAGAGTTTGCGGCGTTGCCGGCGGCGAAGATTTTCAGCAAACGCACCGTCTGTATTACGGACTGGTTTGTGGAGCCCCAGCAGTTGTCCATGGGCTGCTTGGGTTACGCGGACAAGACCCTGTTTATCGATGAGCCGGGCATCTTTGAAGAGCCGCCCTGCGTCCAGGGGCGAGTCGAGTACGTCGGGCCAATTCTACGCGAGTTCCAGTACGGTCCCGAAGATCGCGGCCGCGCGCGCTCGGAGTTGAATATCCCGTCGGACGCGTTCGTTGTCGCCGTCCTGCCCGGCAGCTGGACCGAAGAGAAGGTTCCCATCTTTGACTCGGTAAGGGAGGCATACGACGCTCTAGACAAACCGTCCAAATTCCTCATCTGGGTCGCAGGCTCGGACCATGAGATGCTTCAGGCCCAGCTCGCCGATCGCGACGATACGCTGGTCATCGACTTCGACCCCTGCATTGAGCGGATCATGGTCGCCGCAGACGTGGCCGTCACGAAGTGTACCCGCAAGACCCACGTTGAACTGGCCGCACTGGGAACGGCCTCCGTGGGGTTGTACCTGGGGCTCAATTCCGTCGATCAGATTCGGGTGTCGAAACTGGCTACAGTGCTGGCGCCGGAGGAGTTCACTTTGAGCCGCGAGTATCCGAGATTCGCCGGTCGCATCCAAAGCAGTGAGAAGCCGGCGAGGCGCATTGCGGAATCTTGTTTAGCTCTGATGGATTGAGCTTCCCGAGCGCAGCCGCGGAGAGGGCTATTGGGGGACGACCAGTTCCCCGCGGCCCGGAGGGTTGCAAGGATTGTAGCCAGGCCGGTAGCCGATCCAAGGACACTCGTAGCGACCATCGACCGGGTCGGCACAGCAGTCGGAGAGGGCCCCCTTGTAGGTGTCTGCGGTGAAGTCGTGATCCAGCAGGGTGAGGGCCGAAAGCGTGCTGAAGAAGATCCAATAGATCTGCTCGGGGAACAGGTACTTTCGCCGAGAAGTTGGATTCTGGAACTGCAGATTGGCCAAGCACCGCGCCTCTCCCGGCTCGCAGTCTCGAATCCTCTCTAATTCGGACCAAAGCCCGAGGAGGTGAATGACTTCGTGGGCCAGGTCGTCGACCCGCGCCATGGAACCCATGAAGATGCTGTACCACTCGTTGCTTCCTAGTCCCACTGGGCAGGCCTGAGTGGTGTTGCCGACGTTTGGGTAGTAGACGTTAATCGCAGATTCATCCACGAAGCGCGGATCGATCCTACGCACGTCCGCACAAGAGACGGCAATGTGCTCTCCCGGCGTGGCGGAAACGACCTCGATGTCCGCTTTGAACGCCAACCCGACGCTGTTCGCATAGAACACGTCGTTCAGGTACGCGACGTCGCGGAGGGCTCTCTGCGTTAATTTCTTGCTTGGCCCGGTCAGCCAAATCTTCAGCGTGAGGGGATGAGAAAGCGACGGTTCCAGTTGAACCGTCGCTAGAGGCTGCACGGCGTCCCATGCGTCGGCTGCCAGCAGTTTGGGAAAGTAGCCGGGCGACGTAATCAAGATGTCGCTTCGGTAATCGTCCTCTCGCGTAAGCAAGAGCGCGGATTGATCCTCAAGCCACTCAAAGGTCAGACGACACTGCCGACCGTCGTACCTAATCGGATCCACTCGGATCGGATACTTGGACGCCGCCCTCAGCATGAATGGGAATGAGGATCTGGCCTTCAGCCAGCATCATCGCTCCAATCGGTCAGACGAATCGCTCGCGCGTCAGCATTCGAGGTGCCAATCGGTATGATCTGGCGGGCTGCATTCGCCGTAGCCCTCATGGCCAAACTCAACAATCTGCGCCCACGGCGACAGCTGGTTGGAGAACTTCTTCTGGCCTTTGGGACGAGGAGCGAGGCCCAGCACGTCCTTCAGGCGTACTACCACCGGCTTGTCCTCGGCCACGACGTAAGGGTATTCGCTGTATTCCTTGAGGAACGCGTCGGGGTTCCCGAACGCATGTGTCAGCTGCACCACTGAGCCTTCACCCGTCCTGTCTTCAAGCCGAATCATAATCGTGCGTCCCTTCGAGGCGTCGATCTGAAGCTCGGTGGCTTGTATGCACTTACCGTTCTTCGGGTTGTCCTTGGTTGCCCAGTCGACTACGATTTTCCAGATGTGGACCATTGTTGTTTCACTTACTCCTATTAAGAATTATTGGGTCAGCGGGGTCTGCCTCGCTGGTGCGGCGGGATGCGACTAGGCCAGCTAGTGAGCTGATTCGAAGTAATGACTCTCTAGAAACGCCATCGGCCAACAACTCGTCGACCAAATCGAGGGACTTGCCTCGTTCGCCGATTTTCACAAGAGCCGCGGCAAGCGCCGTTTTATCTGCTCGTGATAGACCAGGCAGTTTTAGCGCAAGGTTCGCATATTTGCTTGCCATCTCTCGGTCCCCGATAAAGGCGTAGTCGTGAGCCAATGCGCACAATGACTCGCGATCCGAAGAGTCGAGTTCCAGGAACTCAAGGCGCAGCGCGATCGCCTCGGCATACCAACGTGACGCCTCGTCCTTGCGACCGAGCGTCAATAGAACTGCTGCCAGGTTCTCTCGACCCCATACGTTTCGCTGATCGCGCCGGGCGGATTCCGCCAAAACATCGGCCGCTTCTTCAAGCTGCCCATCATCCGCGAGAAGCTTGCCTAGGTTATTTCGAATACGCACGTTGTCCGGCGCTAGTTCGATTGCCTTTCTGAAGGACGTAACGGCCTCTTGACGCTGGTCAAGAAGCACCTGCATCACAGCCAGGTTCCCGTAGCCCTGTGCGTTGTCGGGCGTCAGGTCGATCACATTCCGGAACTCCGCCGCCGCGGCTGCGAAGTTGTTTCGCTTGTAATAGAAAAGCCCCAGGCGCTTATACGCTACCCAGTCGCTGGGCCGCAGGGCGATTGCCTTGCGATAAGCGGCCTCGGCCTTGCCGTAGTCCTGCAGCGACTCCAGCGCGTCGCCGAGGCCATTGTAACTTTCCGCAGATCTTGGAGATATCACCAACGCCTTACGGAACTGCTCCGTGGCGGCTTCGGCGTTGCCCCTCTTCAGCAACACCCGCCCGCGCGTATTGAGCGCCTCTGGCAGGTCTGGGTCAATGCGGAGGGCCGCTTGCGACGCGTCTTCAGCTAGTTCAACGAACTTGGGATCCTGTTCGCGGTCGTAGAGGAATAGATACGCTTGCGCCAGGTCTGCGCGGGACCGGGCGTGGTTTGGGTTTAGCGCGATGGTCTTCTTAAACAGCGTGACAGCGTTATTCAAGCTGTCGACATCGTCGCTGCGCTGCAGGTAGCCTTTGCCTTGCAGGTAGAACTCGTCGGCGCCGGGAGCCGTGACGGCTATGTTCTCAAGTTGGTTGGGCTGCGCCTGTAGGTCCAGCAGCGTGGCGATCCGACGTACTGCGCCGTCCTCGAGGTCCAGGATCTTGGCGAGTTCGCCTTCGACGACAGCCGAATCTTGCTGGACCATGCGCTCAGCGTCGATGAGCGTCAAGGTCAGCCGCGCACGACCGTCCTGGGCGGCGAGTCTCCCCTCGACTACATAGTTCACGCCCAGGACGCCGCGAGCGTTGGACGCCGCGGTAACGGATAGCCGACGGATCTCGCTGGTCGGCACGACAACGAGTTGCTCATTGAGCCCTTCGTATTGCGACAACCGGCTGGAAACGGTTTCCGTTAACCCGTCCGCCATCACTTGTAAAGCGGGGTCATTGCCGACGATGCCAAGCGGCAAAACGGCCACGCGCCGGTCGATGTCCGACGTCGTCCCTTGCCCTAAGTAGCGCGAAGAGAGGGCCCAGAGTGCCACGAGGCACAGAATAAATATCGCCGCCAGGACAAAGTTTCGCCGGGCCGGCTTGGCCACGGGGACGGTGTGGGCGTCTGTGGCCTTGGTCCTTGCAGTATCCAGGGCCTGAAAAACAGCGTCGACCGATTGCGGGCGCGCCCCGATATCCGTCTGGAGGCAGCTCAGGATGAGGAGATTCCAACGCCGCGGAATGTCTGGGTTGTGGATGCGCGGCTGTACTGGTTTCTTCGTCCGGTGGTTGTCGTCGTCGGGGAACGGCTTGGCGCCGGTCAACATCTCGTAAAGCAGAATGCCGAAGGAGAAGAGGTCCGTTGCCGGTCCCGCAGCCTTGCCAGAGAGTTGCTCCGGGGCCATGTAGTCCGGAGTGCCGATGATTTGGGCCGTTGCAGCGCCCGTGGCTGCTCCGTCGCCGATGAAGCGTGCAATGCCGAAATCCGTCAATACGACACGCGTCACGCCCGATTCATCGTGTTGCAGCAATACATTGCTGGGCTTCAGATCTCGATGGATGATCTCGCAGTCGTGTAGGGCCCCGAGCCCAGACGCAATTTGCAGGATTAGCGGTCGAGCTTGTTCGGGCGAGAGCGGGCCGTTCCGTCGCAGATAGTCGGCAAGTGTGTCGCCCTCGACGAGCTCCATCGTGAAGAAATCGACCGATCGAGGTCCTGCATCATGTCGGCCAATATCGAAAACGCGGCACACATTGGGATGAGTCACACGGAGAGCAAGTTGAATCTCGCGCTTGAACGCGGATGCATTCGCAGCCCCGTATCGCTCAGCAGGCCCGAGCGCCTTGAGGGCGACCCGTTGCTGCAACTCCTGATCGTCGCACTCGTAAACCTCGCCCATTCCGCCGCGCCCAACCAGGCGGCGCACTTTGAAACGACCCGAGACGACGTCGCCTGCCGATAGGAGGTCCTGTTCCGGCTCCGCATCGACGAGCCACTCTCCACAACTGCGGACCGTGAGAATTCCGCCCGGGCGATCGTGCTGGCGAAGGAGCTCTTCTACCTCGGCACGCAGATCGGCTTCGTCGTCGCCTAGTCCGGAGAGGACGTCAGCACGTTCTTCAGGGCCGCTATCCGCTGTCATTGCGAATAGTTCGCGAACTCTGCGCCAGCGCTCGGAACTTGACACGTTAGGCTTGAGATTCTAGCTCAGATCTAAGCCAAGCGCGACCAAATTCCCAGTCACGTTTGGCAGTTCTGACGGAAATACCCAGCGCTTCTGCGGTTTCTTCGAAGGATAGCCCTGCAAAGAAACGTAATTCGATGACATTACCTACTCTTTCCTCTTGCGAAGACAGCGCCTTTAGGGCGTCGTCTAGCTCGGTGATCTGCCCACAGCGGTCAGGGCTAACGACCAAGCCCTCATCGAACGGGATCGCCGTTACGCCGCCGCCTCGCTTTCCGGCCGCTTGGGCTCGTGCGTAGTCGACCAAGACACGACGCATTGTCCGCGCGGCGACGGCGTAGAAATGAGCCCGGCTGCGCCAATCGATCTCGGCATTGCGGAGCAACCGCACGTAGGCCTCGTTGACCAGGGCAGTCGTCTGCAGGGTGTGCCCCGACCGCTCGCTTTTCATACGGCGCGAAGCGATGCGCCGCAGTTCGCCGTAAACGAGCGAAAGGAGCGTGGACTCAGCCGCCCGGTCGCCGTCGCGGAGCTTCTCCAGGAGCACCGTAATCTCTCCTGGGGAAACGTCAATTCGAGCCATGCGATCACCGAGTCCGAAGTCGCGGTCAGCCATATTCTAGCTCGTTCCAGCGCGTGAGCAGCGACAGCGCCCATGCAGCCAGCGCCTCTCGGGTCGCCGCCACGTTGCCGGTCGCCACCTTCTCTCCTGCCGCCGTCTTCACCGTACAGCTGGTAGCACACGGCGGCTCCATCACCGACGAGTCGCGCCGATCGATCACTGACGACATCCTTTCCAGGGCGCGATTAAGCGGTCTTTGTAGACTGTGGACTCCAATTCGCCCGATCTTATCGCAGCGAACCTTGCCACTCGCCGTGCGCCGGCGGCTTTTCGAAATGCGGAAATCACGGGGACACAGGGCACCTGCGCTCCGGGCATCGATCACAAGTTAGTGGAAGTAGTCGGGGCGGAGGGATTCGCCCCCCGGCTTCCTGCTCCCAAAGCAAACGCGGGGCTTACACGGTTTTCAGTCAACTAGTTCCTCTCATTGACGTTACGCGGTTTCAGGGCGTCTGCTTTCGCTCGCAACGTCTAGCCCCTCCGATGTAGAAGACAGGGTTTTCTGACGGTTTCTTTACGGTGCATCTTCATCGCCGTGTGCCCGCTCGCGAAGTTGACGCCGGAACGAATCGCGCGATACCAGCAGGCGCGAATCGCCGAGGGCGTATCGGGCCGCACGATTAACATGGAGATCAGCGTCGTGCGGCGGATGCTGAAGAAGGCTAAGCTGTGGGCGCCGATGGCCGAGGACGTCAAGCTCTACCGCGAGACGTCGCATATCGGCCGCGCACTTACCGTCGAAGAGAAGAAGCGTCTGTTCGAGACGGCTATGCGGAACCCGCGCTGGCTCGTGGCGCACTGCGCAGCGGTGCTGGCGGTATCGACCACTTGCCGCGGCGTCGAGTTGAAGAACTTGCGCTGGAAACATGTCAATCTCTTCGACCGCGTCGTTCGCGTGGAGCGCAGCAAGAACGAATCGGGCCGCAGAGAGATCCCCTTGAACCCGGACGCGGTCGCGGCCTTTAGGGGTCTTCTGGAGCGAGCCCAGGCGATTGGATCGGCGCAGCTGGACCACTTCGTCTTCCCGGCTTGCGAGAACAACCGGATCGATCCGACCAAGCATCAGAAGAGCTGGGTGTCGGCCTGGCGTTCGTTGACGAAGGCCGCAGGGGGTCCAGGTTTCCGCTTTCATGACTTGCGCCACACGGCGATTACCGAGTTGGCTGAAAGCGGCGCCGCCGACGCAACCTTGATGGCCATCGCCGGCCACATGACGCGCGAGATGCTGGAGCACTATTCGCACGTGCGCATGCAGACCAAGCGCACGGCGCTCGACGGGATTTCTTCGGGATTGATGGGCGAGAGGGGAGCGTCGACGCGCCCACGACCATTGTCCAGTAGCGCGGTCGCCTGGGCGGTTACGTCACAATCGACGTCACAATCGCCAGAGACGAAGCCGCCGACGGCTGTAAGTTATTGAAAGAAATGGTCGGGGCGGAGGGATTCGAACCCCCGGCTTCCTGCTCCCAAAGCAGGCGCGCTACCAGACTGCGCCACGCCCCGAACCGACGGACTCCCTTGATTCTAGACCATTACCGGCGGGCTATCGAAAAGGCGATCGGCCTCCCACATCGTCAAACCGACGCCTTGGACGAGCCGATTCCCCGCCGCCGTTTTCGTCTGCGCCAGGCGACCAAGCCCAACAACGCCAGGGCCGTGAGGACGACCAGGGTCGGTGGGCCTGGGTCGGAGGCGGGAGGCGCATGTGTGACTGCTGCGTCCGAGGCGGTGAGGCTCGCTTGGAGCCAGCGGTGATCGGAGCCGTCATATTTGCCGATAAGCTGATCGGCTGCGGCGAAACCTCGCGTAAAGATCCAGTCGAGCCGTCCCAGGACGGCCTGCGTGCGGCCCCCGACGGCGCTAAAGGCGTCCGCGTATCCGCTCGACCGGAGCAGCTTGATTGCCGGCTCGGACGCCTGGCCGCCGAGAATCCAGCCGACCGTGTTGAAGTCTCCAGCGAGGATGACCGGACCAGCGAAGCCGCGGGCGTGGATCAAGATCCGGCGGATCTCGACGGCCCTGGCCGCGCGGAGGAACGGATCTGCGCCTCTTCGAAACGTCAGGTGAACTGAATAGATGCGGAACACGGGACTGGCGGGCGGTTGAACGTCGGCCCAGGGCAAGTCGCGAGCCCAGGCAGGGTTCGCCGCAACCAGGCCGGATTGTATGATGGGCCAGCGCGATAGGATGGCGTTCGAGTATTCGAAAACGCCGTGCCACCCGATACCCGTGTCCGTGCTCAGGGGCTGGTCTGGATCCGGGCATTCTTGCAGGGCGATGACGTCTGCGGTATCGGCGAACAACTCAAGCGCACGCTGAGCTTTTCCTCCTGCTGTGAGGCTGAGATCTCCGACATTCCAAGTCGCGACTCGTACCGCAAGGGCGCCCGGCTCAGCAGCAGCAGTCCGCGTCGCCGCCGACAAGGCGATGAGCAGGTAGCAGGACGCCGCAAGGAACCGTTTCATCCGCAAGCCACTCAAGTCTAGTTTTCCATTGACTGCCTAACAAGCAGGCCTCGCTAGGCGCCTGCCTGGCCGACGACGCGGTCGTCGAGGCCACGATTGGCGGCTGCGGCCTCGGGTGCGACGTCTTGGGTCGCGATGCCGGTAAGCAATAGGGAGACCCAAAGCGCCTGGGCGACCAGCAAATGCGCCAACTGCAGCCAACCCGGGGCCGCCAAAGCGATGTTCAGCAGCCCGAGGCAGACTTCAGCGACGACGGCAGCGAATGCCCGTCGCGCCCAGGTCCGTCGAGCGCCTCGATTGAGAGAGAACGCCAGGGGAGCCGTCAGCTTCGCCAACCAGCCGGCTGTGAGAATGGCGACCACGGGATGAACCGCTCTCAGCCGCACGAGAAAGTGGTTAGCGGCGCCAAGGTCGTCTCGAACCCTATCGAATAGCCCTGGTCCGAGCGCGGACTGCGTGGGGAATAACGTATCTCCGAGAGCCGTGACGGCTCCCGTCATGCAGGCGGCGACAACGAGCAAGAGCGCTGGGCCGAAGGACGATGCGGCCAGCGAGCGGAGCGCGGGGGCTGGCCGATCTCCGGCACACCACGCGGTCACCGCCGCACTTGCTGTGAGCAACAACGTATTTGCCAGATGAACAGCGATGACGATGGCGCGAGCGACCGACGCGTCGTCTTTAACTAGTTCTCCCAGTACCAACCCGGCCCCGACCAGGCCCTCAAAGACGATGAAAAGCAGTGTCAAAGCAGAACCAACCAGCACCGGACCGCGGCCATAGATCCGCCATGCCGCCGTCAAAAGCAGGGCCCCGAAGACCCCGCAGAGGCCGCTCGTCACCCGATGGGTGAACTCGATCGCGGTTTCTAAACTCGGATCAAGGGGCAGAACTGTGCCGTTGCAGGTCGGCCAATGGTTGCCGCAACCGGCCCCGGAGTGCGTGATGCGGACCCATGCGCCGAACAGGATGACGCCGACAAGGTAAGCCAGGAAGGCCCAGGCGAATCGTTCAAACGTCCGTCGCTGCACGTTCTAAGCGTATCAATCGCGGCCGATCGGGAGGCTCAGATTGTCGTAGTCGTGTCATTTATGGGGCGGATAGAAATAATCTGCTTCCGCCTCCCGGCGTGGCTAGATATATTGGTCTCGACACAGAGCAAGACTCCTCGTTTGAGTCAGTGCTCACGGGCGTGCCGCTAATTGGAATTGCTCCCAAGCGTTGCAACCCGTTCATTCTGACCACGCCGTCGGAATCGCCAGACTAAAAATTCGCCTCTCTCTCCGGGACGGTTTGAGGCCCTTGGGCCTATGTATTTCGTCGCGGTTGGGAGAACTGTTTCTCAACTGAGATTTTCCCGTAGGAGTGGGTAATGCGTATTGTGAGACTCAAGTTTGCCGAGAACCGAAGCGCCTGGTTGAAACGCCTGGCGCTCGCAGGCCTGATGCTAGGCATTGCCGCGACTGCGTCGGGGCAAGATGACGAGGTTACCGCAGCCGCGGTGCAGACGAATGCCGACATTCTTTGGACCTTGCTCGGCGCGATTCTGGTCTTCCTGATGCAGGCTGGATTCGCTTTTGTCGAATCCGGTTTCACGAGGGCAAAGAGCGCCGCCCACATCATGATGAAGAATATGCTCGATTTGACCGTAGGCGGTATCGCCTACTGGGTGATCGGGTTCGGCCTGATGTTCGGCGCCAGCAGCAGCCTGATGATGGGCGGCGACCATTTCTTTCTGACTCCTGACAACGCCACGGGCGACGGGCAGTGGGAATACGTGTTCTGGATGTTCCAGGTCGTCTTTGCCGCCACCGCCGCGACGATCGTCTCGGGCGCAATGGCGGAACGTACCAAGTTCAGCGCGTACCTGCTTTACAGCCTGGTCGTATCGGCCGTCATCTATCCGATCTTTGGTCACTGGGCCTGGGGCACGCTGCTGGTGAGTGACAACGCCGGCGCTTGGCTGGGCAATATGGGCTTCAATGACTTCGCCGGATCCACCGTAGTTCACTCGGTGGGCGGCTGGGCGGCGCTAGCGGGCGCCATCGTGGTTGGTCCGCGCATCGGCAAGTTCGGCAAGGACGGCCGTGTTCGCCCCATCCCGGGTCACAGCATGACTATGGCCACGTTGGGCGTGTTTTTGCTGTTCTTCGGCTGGTTCGGCTTCAACGCCGGTTCCGAGACCGCCGCCGACGGCATGATCCCGAGAATTGCGGTCGTCACGTTCTTGGCTGGTTGCGCTGGCTGCCTCACCGCGATGTTGGCTTCGTGGATGAAGTTCGGCAAGCCCGATGTCGGCATGACTCTCAACGGCGTGTTGGCCGGTCTCGTCGGCATCACGGCGGGCTGCGCCACGACCACGCCGCTCGGCGCGATCATTATCGGCGCCATTGCGGGCGTGTTGGTGATGTACAGCGTTCTGGCCGTTGACGCGATGAAGATCGATGATCCGGTCGGCGCCGTTTCGGTCCACGGCGTTTGCGGCGCCTGGGGCACTTTTGCCGCTGGTTTGCTGCACGAGAATCTATTCACCGGCGCTGAATACGATCTGATGGGCGCGTTGTGGGTGCAAAGTGTGGGCATCTTGACGGCGTTCGTCTGGGCGTTTGGAACCAGCTACATCTTGTTCAAGGTCATGGACATGATGTTTGGCATCCGCGTCAGCGAGCAGGAAGAGCTGCAAGGTCTGGACCTCAGCGAACACGGCAATACCTGCTATCCGGACTTCGTGGTTTCCGGCTCCGCTTCGGGAGTTGGAATGTAGTGGAATTTCCCGGGAACGCTTTTGCAAGAACACAGTCCAGCACAGGAGTTGGATCGCTCTGCCCGCAACGCCGCGGGCAGCGCAGATCGGTCGATGTTGACCATGCAACGCGTCCCCAGGCGGACGTTAAGGAGAAGAAATCGTGATCAAGATAGTCACTAAGTCGAGTAGGCATTTGCCCCTCGCGATCCTTCTGGGGTTCGTGCTTTGCGGCACGGCGCTCGCGCAAGACGACGCGGGCCCCTCCAATATGGACCTCAAAGTCATGGCCGACACCGTCTGGGTGTTGATCGCGGGCTTCCTGGTCTTTTGGATGAACGCCGGTTTCGGCTTTGTCGAATCAGGACTCTGCCGCGCCAAGAACGCGGTCAATATTCTCGGTAAGAACTTTGTCGTTTTTGGTCTTTCGTCGATAGCCTTCTGGCTCATCGGGTTCGCCATCATGTTTGGCGACGGCAACTCTTTCATGGGACTGAACGGCTGGATGCTGGGCGGCGCCGACAACAGTCCGTTGATGGGCGATTCCTATGTGGGCGTATTCAGTTCACTGAACTGGACGTCGGTTCCTCTGCTGGCCAAGTTCTTCTTCCAGTTGGCGTTTGCGGCGACCGCCGGCACGATCGTCTCCGGTTGCGTGGCGGAACGCATTCACTACAAAGCCTACATGATCTTTACCTTGGTGCTGGTCGGCATCTCGTACCCCATCACGGGACACTGGATTTGGGGCGGCGGCTGGCTCGGCAGCATGGGCTTCTTGGATTTCGCGGGCTCGACGGTCGTTCACTCCGTCGGCGGCTGGGCCGGCTTGGCGGGCGTCATCCTGCTTGGACCACGGCTGGGCAAATATAAGGCGGACGGCAGAGTACAGCCGGTCCAGGGACACAGCATGGCCATGGTATTTCTTGGCGGCCTAATCCTGTGGCTCGGCTGGTTCGGGTTCAACCCGGGCAGCACCATGGCGGTGGACCCGGATGCGATTGCGATGATCGTCGTTACCACGAACATGGCTTGCGCCGCGGCTCTGCTGAGCGCTACTGTCGTCGCTTGGGTGTGGTTGGGCAAACCCGATTTCACCATGACCGTGAATGGTGCCTTGGCCGGCTTGGTCGCCATCACGGCGCCCTGCGCCTTCGTTAGTGTCGGGGGCTCAATCGTCATCGGTCTCATCGCGGGAATCATTGTGGTCC
This sequence comes from uncultured Acidobacteriota bacterium, assembly GCA_963805925.1. Lineage (GTDB taxonomy): Bacteria > Acidobacteriota > Terriglobia > Bryobacterales > UBA6623 > CAMPKL01. The sequence goes on along the minus strand of CAWDWB010000003.1, from coordinate 630,331 downwards.
CGGCAGTCGTGATGTTTGACAAGCTGCGCATCGACGATCCGGTCGGTGCGCTATCCGTTCACTTGGTTAACGGCATCTGGGGAACGCTTGCAGTCGGCTTGTTTAACACCGATGGCGGGCTGTTCTACGGCGGCGGATTCGGCGCCCTGACGACTCAGGCCATCGGCGTTGTCGCCGTCGGCGCGTTTACCCTGACCGTTTCGTTCATCGTCTGGTTCCTGGTCAAGGTGATCTTCGGGCTCCGCGTCAGCGCAACCGAGGAGAGAGAAGGATTGGACATGACCGAGATGGGCATGCCTGCCTACGGAGGCGACCTCTCGGAGTAACTCTCGTTTTCTACCCCGCCCCGCCGCTCCATCCCCGTCAACCCCAAAACGGAGCGGCGGATACCTCACTAGAGGTAAAAAGAGGGGGTCGCCCGAGAGGGCGGCCCCCTTCATTTTTGTTGGTAGAGCTGATGCTGGCGGATGTAGTCCGCAACCGGGTCCGGAACGCTGCCGCGCAAATCAATTCCCTGCGCGGCTAGCTGTCGAACTGCCGTGGCGGATACCGGGACATCGACGCCTTCGAGTTGCTGAAAGCGAGCCCGAGCGGCGATGCCCTCCCGCCGAACCGAGGAGACGCTGTGCGGCCGGGAAGCGACGATGAATGCGACTCTATCGACGACGTCTTCGAGGCGATGCCAAATCGAAAGCTCGTCGAAAGCGTCTTGGCCGATCAGAAAATACAGTTCGTCGTTCGGCCCCAGGCCCGCCCGCACCTGCTCGATGGTGTCGACGGAGTAGGTCTTACCGTCGCCTAGCACTTTGGGGTCTTCCAACCGAGACGCATCAAACCGCGAGTCGGCGCGGCAAGCGAGCTCAACCATGCGGTAACGATCTTCGTAGGCGGCCTGCGGTCCGCGGTCCTTGTGCGGCGGCCTGCCGGAAGGGATAAAGAGCACGCGGTCCAAATCGAAGCGATTGGCCGCGGTTGTCGCTACGGCGAGGTGCCCGTTGTGAACCGGGTCAAACGTGCCTCCAAATAGCGCGATCTTCACGGCAGCATTATTCGGCTTCGAGAACGGCGCTCTTCTTCTGCTCGCGGATCATGCGAGCCAGCGTTCTGCGCAACTCGTCCACGCCCTCGCCCGTCGCGGCTGAGATGCGCGTGAAGAAGACATTCTTGGAGCGGCAGAATTCCTCCAGGGCGTCGATACGCTCCGGATCCTGGCAAGCGTCGATCTTGTTGGCGGCGACGATCATCGGCTTCTCCAGAAGCTTCGGCGAGTGGCTGCCCAATTCTCGCAGAATGACCTCGTAGTCCTCTATGGGATCGCGATCGCTGAATTCGCTGACGTCAATGATGTGCAGCAGCAGGCCGGTGCGCTCGATATGCCTAAGGAACTTGATGCCCAGCCCGTGGCCTTCGTGAGCGCCTTCGATGATGCCCGGAATGTCGGCCATGACGAAGGTTTCGTCGCCCTCGCCGCGAACAACGCCAAGATTCGGTTCTAGAGTTGTGAACGGGTAGTCGGCGATCTTCGGGCGCGAGGCGGACAGCGTGGAGATCAGCGTCGACTTGCCGACGTTGGGGAATCCGACGAGGCCGACATCGGCGAGGAGCTTCAGCTCAAGGCGCAGCCGGAACTCTTCGCCCGGTTCGCCCGGGTCTGCCCGCTGCGGGGCCTGATTCGTCGACGTCGCAAAATTCGAGTTGCCCCGTCCCCCACGGCCCCCGTGAGCGACCACGTATTCCTGTTCGTATTCGCTGAAGTCGTAGAGCTTCTGGCCGGTCTCGGCGTTGTAGACGATTGTTCCGGGCGGGACGGGAAGGACGGTGTCGTCCGCGCTCTTGCCGGTCCGGTTCGAACCTTCTCCGGGACGCCCGACTGAAGCTTTGTGCTCAGGATTAAATCGAAAATGGAGCAGCGTGTTGTAGTTCGGATCCGCCCGCAGAACGATGTCGCCGCCTTTGCCGCCGTCGCCGCCCGAGGGGCCGCCCCGGGGGATATACTTCTCCCTCCGGAACGCACGGCAGCCGTCGCCGCCCTTGCCGGCCTGGACCCAGATGCTGACTTCATCGATAAACATGGTCGCCGCCAATAACAAGAGGCGGGGTGCGCTGCGCGCCAACCCCGCCTCTCAAAGTCTTCGCGAAGGTTCTATGCCGCCGCGCTGTCAGGCGCAGGCAGTACATGAACAAAACGGCCCGCTTGACCCTTTTGCTGAAACTTCACGATGCCGTCGATCTTGGCGAACAACGTATCGTCCTTGCCGCGGCCGACATTATGGCCTGCTTTCAGCGGAGTGCCGCGTTGGCGAACGAGAATCGTGCCGCCATGAACGGTCTCGCCGGCGAAGCGCTTCACGCCCAGCCGCTTGGAGTGCGAATCGCGGCCGTTTCTAGAAGTTCCTTGTCCTTTCTTGTGTGCCATGGCTCAGAGCCCTCCTAGACGGTGATGTTCTCGATCTTCACCGTGGTGAAATTTTGGCGGTGACCGCGCCGGTTGCGGTACATCTTGCGCTTCTTGAACTTGAAGACGATGATCTTCTTGGCACGGCCTTGCCTGCCGATGACGCCAGTAACTTTGGCGCCTTCGATGGCTGAACCAGTCAACACGCTGCCGTCGTCTTGCGAGACGGTGACGATCTGGTCGAACTCGACCGTATCGCCGGGCTCGCCGGCCAGACTCTCAACGCGGATAACTTCGCCCGGGGAGGCAACATATTGCTTGCCCCCGGTCTGCAAAATCGCATACATGACCGTGGATCTCCCTGCACCCGCGTGAGCGGACGCACAAGACTCTAGATTAGGGGAATTTGGGGCTGCCGTCAACGCTCAGCGGCGCCGTTTCAGTCGGCCCTGGATGTCCTTGGCCAGCTCTTCGATTTCCTCAGCCCGCTTCAATGCCGTCAAGCTGACCAAGAACTCGCTCTTGGAGAGTTCCTTTTCCATCTCGGCGGCCGCTTCCTGGATCTTGCCGATATCCTGCAAAGACCTCTCCTGATCGTCTTTGATCATGGCCAGCGTGCGCGATGTGCCGTCCGGCAGCCGGTCGTCGTCCCTTGAGCTCGGCGAGCGCGGCAACTGGACCTGCCCGATCGCCAGTTGCAGCGCAAGCAGAAGTCCTAGAAACAGGGCAGGGGAGAAGCGGCGCATCACGGGCTCATGATAGGTCGCCGCACGATAGATGTACAGCGTTTAACGCGGTGCGGCGTTGAGGCTTGGATTGCTATAATTCGCTCTTCGAAAAAGCGGCAGGATCGGGCAGACAGATCGCGCCTCGTGTGAGACGCTAGAGTTATCCGAGCCCGGGAAGGAGAATAAGCCTCTATGGCCTACATCATCGCGGAACCTTGCATCGGCACCAAAGACACAGCCTGCGTTGACGCATGCCCCGTCGATTGCATTCATCCGAAATCAGACGCGGACGATTTCGACGTAGCTGAAATGCTCTACATCGATCCGGACGAGTGCATTGATTGCGGCGCTTGCGTTCCGGTGTGTCCGGTGTCGGCCATCTTCGCCGAAGAAGACCTGCCTGAGAAGTGGAGCGAATATACCGAGAAGAATGCCGCCCACTTTCAGGCCGATTGAGGTCAGTTAGAGGGAACGAAGAAAAGGCCCGCAGCGCTTACGCGTTGCGGGCCTTTTTGAATTCATCTGCCGCCAGCTACTGTTTGCGGTGAACTTTGTGGCAGGTGCGGCAGCCTTGGCCCATTTCGCCGGCAGCGGCAGTCCAAGCTTCCGCGTTCTTGCTCTTGGAAGCAGCCATCAACGCAGTGGCTCCAGCTGTCAGACGCTGTGCGCCGTCCGTCCAAGCTTCGTCCTTGGGGCGGTCGCCCATCTGCAGTACTTGACCCATCTCGGCCAGGATGGATGCGGTGGTCGCTGAGGCGGCCCAATCTTCATCGCTCATCGGCCCACCTGCCTTTCTCATCGCTCCGATCTGCGCGTTGCTGGGGCCGACAATCTTTTCCATGAGATCGTGCGGCGAGGCCTTAGCTTCATAGGCCGGCTGTTGAGCGAAGGTCAGGCCGCAAACGGCGAGGATGGCGACGGCCATCCCAAAAAACGTTTTCATTGCGAGGACTCCTCCTTGTCAGACGGCGCGGTAGAATTCCTCGCCGCTCATATGCTCCGCCATTATATAACCCTTCGGTTGTCCGAACGTGACGGAGCGCACGCTCGAAGAATCGCCGCCGCTCCTCCCCCGGGCCGCGTCCCTCCTAACGTGCGCTCCCGAATCACCGTGAGTGATCTTGGCCGTCCGGCTCAACTCGCCTGCAGAGCGAGGAACGAACCCATCGGATTCGAAGCGGCGCCAGCCAGAATCTGGTCGACCCTGCTCATCTCAAACGGCGCCGCAAAGTAGTCTGCCGCTCCTCCCTCCAGAGCAGTCCGCCACTCCCTCGGTCCGCCATTGCCGCTGACGACGACGAAGGGCAACTGGAGTCCGCGCGAAGCCAATGCCTGGCGCAGAGACGCCAAGAAGTTCTCGTCAGGCGGTAGGCAAAGGATATGAGGCCGCAGGCGTTCGATCGCTGCCAGGCACTTGTCGATAGAGCGCTCGCGAACGATTTGGACTCTCCGCTTTAGCGGCGAGATGGCCTGAACGAGGCTGGCTGCGGTCGCCTCTTCCACGCCGAGCAATAAGATACGTTGGGTCTGTAGCAAAACGTCACCTCCAAAGAGAATCTGCGGGAGGTCGACAAGGACGTTACGCCAGTGAGCAAGCGCCGAGGCCCGGCTCTCTGGACACTATGATGCTAATGCCGAATGGCGCAAGAGTCCAATCGAAAGCAATGATCGGGCGGATAATTAGACGCGATCTTCCAGGACCGAAAACCGCAACGAGGCCATAAGGGCAAGGCTGGATTGAAATCCAGCTGCCTGATGCTAGGAACAGGGTTGCTTCGAACTGATTCCGAGCCAATTAAGCTTTGATGAAGCTGCGCTAAGGTTCGTCGACGGGTTTTCTGTGCCGCGGCAGCAGAGCGATCGCCGCGGCGCCCACGGCCGCCATCCCGAATACCGCCCACAACGCCGAGCCGTAGCCGCCCCAAAGAGTCCGCAACTCTGCCACCATGCGCGGGAACCAGAACTGCGTGATGGTATCGGAAGGCAAAATGGCCGCCATCGCTCGCGGCAGCGTCGCCAACCCAAACTGATCCGCCGCCATCAACGGAATCAGCATGTAGTCGGCGCCCATGGCGAAGCCAAATACGATGGCAAAAACGTAGACCAGGCTTTCGTTGCCAGGAGTCACGAGGAACAACACTGGAATCGACGCGGCCACAATCGCATATGTCGCCAGCATCACCCACTTACGCTGGAATTTATCGGCTAGGTAGCCAGCCAGCAGCCGCCCGCCGATGCTTGAAAGCAGGATGGCCCCTTGCGCGGCGCTCCACACCTCGTCGCGGGCCGCCTGGTCGGTGAAACCCTGCTCTTCAAAGACGAACTTCATCAGGAAGTTGACGCAGGCGATCGATCCGATCGAGGCGGCGCTGCCGGCTAGCAGCAGCCAGAAAGACGTCTTGCTGGTCAGGAACGAGAAGCTGCGTACTTCTTTGTCAACGGCGGCGGAAGGCGCGTCTTGCGCCGTCACCGAGACCGTCCCCGGCTCCTTGCCGTCAGGGTACTGCCCCACGTCTTCGGGCTTGTCTTTCAATACGAAGAAAGCGATGGGCCAAGCCAATAGCAGGATGTAGCTCATCGTCTTGAGCGCGTCGGTGTACGCCATTTGCGACGCGACCCAGGGGCCGATCTTGGTGCCAGCCCAACCGATGATGGCGACGCCGACATAGGCGATGCCCATGGCGCTGCCGCGCTTTTCCTTGTACCAGTTCGAAATGATGATCTGGTGCGGAATGGGTCCGGACAGAAAGTAGCCGAACATATAAACGCACCAGGCAGCGTAATACTCGTACGGGTTTCCGCTCAGCCTCCCAAACCACTGAAAGGCTCCGAACGTCAGTCCCGTGCCGATGATGATGAGTACCCGTGGGCTAACCCGCGGAACGACGATTGGCCCAACCCAAATGCTCAGCAGGACCGCAATCGGCGCGCCTGTCGTGACCAACTCCTGCGTCCAGCTATGGCCGTCGCGAAAATAGTCGAAGAAAAACGCAATGTTGTAATACGGCAGTCCCGTGGAAATACCGAACGTGAAGAAACACGCCGCGATCATCCAGGGGCCGGAAAACTTCTTGGTTTGGTCCATAGCTCGATTTGAGCGCCTAGTGTACACGATTGAGGCGACAGTCCAGCGGAACTTTACGCCGTAGCGCAGCGAAGTAAACTATTGCGGGGGCGTGCGAAACCCTGACCGCGTGCCTAACGCCCTGTGATTGGAACGGACAGATGAAAGCAATCCTCACCTTGCTCGCTTCCGCGCTGCTCGCTGCAGCCGCCCTGGCCCAGACGGCTGATCTGAATACCCGTCTGCGGGTGATGGCGCTTGCGCAAGACTCGCAGTCGACGATCGAGCTCATCGAGCAAGCGCGGCCTACTGCGAACACAAGAACCGCCGAGTGGCTAGCGGGGGTTTCTTGGGCGGCGCGCGGCGCGAGCTTCGTCGGGAACTGGACGGCGGCGCAAAAGTACGCCCAAGAAGCCTATGACGGCGCAACGGAGCTGATTGCCGCTGGAGCGTCGGTCGACAACGATCCGAATCTCGAAACCGCCGTCGGCGCTTCGATCGAAGTGTTGGGCCAAGCCGCCGCCGCTCAGGGTGATCGAGCTGCTGCCGTCGAATTTCTGCACGCCGAGCGCGACCGCTTCCGCGGAACAGCGGTCGAAACGCGAATTCAGAAGAACTATCTGCTCGTCGGCCTGGAAGGTAAACCGATGCCGCGCCTGGCCGTCGATCGCTTCATCGGCAAACAGCTGCCCATCGAGACCCAGGGCAAGGTAGCAGTATTTTTCTTCTGGGCGCACTGGTGCAGCGATTGCAAGGCCCAGCTCCCTCGCTTGGAACGGCTCCATGCCAAGCACTCCCAACGTGGCCTGACGATCATTGGGCCGACGCGGCTTTACGGCTACGTCGCCGGCGGACAGGACGCAACGCCCGCGCAGGAGATCGCCTACATGGAAGGTCCGCGCCAGCTGGAAGGGGCCTTGCCGGACTGGATGCCCAAACCCCTCAGTACGGCCAACTTCATCAACTTCGGCGTATCGACGACTCCGACATTGGTGATTGTCGACCGCCAAGGCATCGTTCGCCACTACCACCCGGGTCAAATGAGCGACGAGCAACTCGACGCCGCTATCCTGCCGCTGCTTTAGGCTCCGGGCTATCCTCGATGGGTTGACTCCTCCGCGCACCAGCGTCGTCCTGCCCGTGCGCAACGGCGAAGCGTATATCGCCGCCGCGCTCGATTCGCTGTTTGCGCAGACCCACGGTGATTTCGAGATTATCGCCGTGGACGATGCCTCAACCGACCGGACATTGGCGCTCTTGAAGAAGCGATCCGTTGGCGACTCGCGACTTCGCGTTCTCTCAACGGCCAAGGGCGCAGAGCAGGGGATAGTCGCCGCTCTCAACCATGGCGTCTCGGCTGCTCAAGGACGCTACATCGCACGTATGGATGCCGACGACATCTGCCGTCCAGAGCGACTGCGCCTGCAGGCAGACTTCTTGGACGTGCACGCCGATGTGGGCCTGGTCGCTTCCCGCGTCGAGTTCGCCGGCGATCGCCAAGCTCAGCGCGGCTTGGCACTCTTCGTCGACTGGACGAACGATCTGTTGACGCCCGTCGATATCGCCCGCTCGCGTTTCGTCGAGACGCCGATCATCCACCCGAGCGTGATGTTCCGGCGGGAGCTGGTCCAGTTGCACGGCGGCTATCGCGCGGGCGATTTTCCGGAAGACTACGAACTCTGGCTACGTTGGCTCGACGCCGGCGTGCGATTCGCTAAGCTGCCGCAACCGCTGCTTTCATGGACGGATCGGCCCGATCGCCTTACTCGCAGCGATTCCCGGTATGGAGCCGACGCCTTTTTCCGCATCAAGGCGCCCTACATCGCCCGCTGGCTCGCCGCGAACAATCCTGCCCATCCTCAGGTCGTCGTTTGGGGCGCGGGACGCACGGCTCGGCTCCGTTTTCGTTGGCTAGCGGCTGAGGGCGTTGAGCCCGTCGCTTACGTCGACATCGACCCCAAGAAGATCGGCTGGAAGGTTGCCGGTGTGCCTGTCATTTCCGCCGATGAGATCCCCGCCGATGCGTTTGTATTGATCTACGTCGGCAAGCGCGGCGCACGGCGGCTCATCGAAGACCGTCTGGGTGCCCAGCCTTATCTCGCCTGCGCCTAAATCCACTCATTGACTCTGGCCTCCCACGTCGATACATTGGAGGTGCCAGCCCGATTGCGCGCTCGTAGCTCAGCTGGATAGAGCGTCTGGCTACGGACCAGAAGGCCGGGGGTTCGAATCCTCCCGAGCGCGCCACTTCCTTTTAATCAGTTAGGCCGTTTCTAGGCGCCCCCGTTGCGGGGGCGTCGGAATCGACGCCTAGAGCGAGAACCGAAAGCCGGCAGAGATCGTGTGCGTGCGGAAGTTCTCCAGCGGATAGATCTTTTCGCTGAAGCCGTACCATTTCCACTCGCCAACCCAACGAACGCGTTCGCTCAGGCGTCCGTCGAGTTCGACTTGAGGGGTATAGAAGCGCGTTGGGCGGCTGCCGGAGCCGACAAATAGCGAGCCGCCGGCCTTGAGCCGGGTGCCGCGGACCACTGCGGTTTGCAAATACAAGCTGCCCGCGTGTCCATCATCCTGATAGTTCGCAAAGTCGGTTCCGAAGAAAGGCAGCTGGATTGCCAGAATCCGCGAGGTCAGCGAGGAGCGCGTGTAATCGGCGACGACAGACAGATCGCGACTCCCTGGCGGCGTCCAACTGAAGCCTGCCGAGAACTGCCGGCTTTCCGTCTCGAGATCGATCTCAGGATCGTCGTTGCGGTTCCTAAAGTTCGTGAATGAGCTTTGCAGCGTCAGCGTCGTAAGCACGCGATAACTCGCGCGCAGCTTCTCCCGCTGGTAGCGGTCCAGCGCGGTACGGAAATAGGCCTGGCTGCCCGGCGAGTACTCCGCTTGGGCTCCCAGCCTCAGGCGGCCTGCAAAAAGCCTCGCCGCGGCACTGGCGAGTGCGACGTGACGGTGCATCGCCGCTTGCGTCTTCGGCTCAAGGCGCAGATCGAAATCCGGAGCTGTCGTCCTGGCTTCGCCCCAGGCGTAGCGATGACCGGCGCGAATGCTGAAGCGGCGCTCGGGCTCGAAGATAAGATCGGTTTGGTTCTGGCTGTAGCGCAATTCGAGCCGCTGGGCGGAGACTTCTTCGACGGCTATTTCCGGCGTGGCATTCAAGAGCTGGGTGACGGCTGCCGAGCCGGCAACGTGCAGCCGGTCTGTGTAGTACGACTGGACGACGCGCAGGCGTCGGTTGACTCGCAACTCCGTACTCCAATTGCCGGAGGGTCGCGGTCGGCTCGCTTGGGAGACGCTCTGCTCGGCGAACAGGGAATAGGACGCGAGATAGGGCAAGTAGACCAGCTGACCCTCTGCTTCAGAGTGCTGTGTGACGTCGACCTTCGGCTGGCTGTAGAGGAACTGACCCGTCACAGAAAGGCGAGACCAAGGCTGGGCTTGAACAATCGCTCGGCTGAACAGACCGCTGCCGTCGCCGGCGTATTGCTGCATCAACTGATCGAGCGCGAGATTGCGCCCAACGTAGGGAGTGCGTCGATTGCCGGGGTTGGGGTCTTGGTTCCAGTAGATGGCCTGGTTGTCGGCGAAGTCGGAGATGCCTTGTTCGAGCGTCACGCTCCAGCGCTTGCCGGAGGCGGTCACTCCGCCGCGGGCGGTCAGCAGGCGATCTTGGATATCGGAGTCGACGGCGAACTCGTCTGCATCCGAGACGAAAGTCGTCACGCCGCGGCCATTGCCGGAAGAGCGCGAGAAGTTGGCGAAAGGCGACAAGCGTCGGCCAGGCCAAAGACGCAAGTCGACATCGAGTTGCCGGCGGTTGATGTCGTAAGCGCGCTCGCTCAGCGTGAGGCCGCTGTCTAATAACGGGTTGGCGAACGAAGGCAGGTTGTTGAAGTAGGCGATGTTGCGATAGTCGACCTTCAGGTCGTAGAGGCCCTTCTTCTCGGCCCCGAAACGCGCGGTGTTGTAGGGGTCGCCGCCCCAAGAGTTCAGCGTCAAGTAGGCGTCGTCCGCCCAGCGGCCGCCGGGCCGGGTGAAGTGCAGGTCGCCGTCGAACAAGCGCGGGCCTTCGCCGAGGTTTACGACGGAGCGATAGGTTTGCGAACTGCCGCTGATGTCCGTTACCCAGCGATTGCGCAGGTCAAACGAGCCGCTCCAGAAGTCCGACTGCAACAAGCCCTGCTGGGCTGCCGCCGAGCCGGCCGAACACAGCAGCAGCAGGACCGCTCGATGCAGGGTCATCGCAAAAAGTCCGCACTAACGAAGGAGCCGTGAATCTTCGAGTGGCAAACGGTGCAGTTCTGAAAGCGCGGGCTGCGCGTGTCGTGGAAGCCCGGAGGAACGCCCGCCAGCGTGGCGGAAGAGATCGTGTGGCATTCGAGACAAAGCTGCCCGACGTTGTGGCGCGTGAGCATGCGTGGATTCACCGAACCGTGCGGCTCGTGGCAGGACGAGCAGGCCTCCATGCGAACCGGCGCGTGCTCAAAAGGGAACGGTCCGCGCTTGTCGCCGTGGCATTTGATGCACCCGACTTCATTGCCGGCGAATCTCGCCAACTGTCCGGCAGACGACTCGCCGTGAGGGCTGTGGCAGTCCACGCAAGAAACTGCGCCCTCGTTCAGCCGATGCCGAAAGGGCCGGTTGAACTGCGCTCGAACTTCGGCATGGCAGGTGGAACAAAGCTCGTTAGTAGAGGTTGCCGTTCGGTCGTGAGACGAGGCGCCGTGAACTTGATGGCAATTCGTGCATGAGACGCCGGCGGCCAAATGGGCTGAAGAGGAGTGCGTCGCTTGGCTCACGTCTTTGGCGTGGCAAGTCAAACAGGACTCGTTGACGACGCTTGGCTGGCCTTCTCGGAAGACGGCTAGTTTGGTCGGGCTCAACGATTCTACGTGGGCCAGGCCCGGTCCGTGGCACGATTCGCAAACGGTTTGTGAGGTTGCGGCGGGCGCGTGCGGGTTGTTCGAGAACGCAGTGAAGGTTTCTGCGTGGCACACCGCACAGCGCTCCGAGCCGATGTATCCGCCATCCTGACCGCTCGCTTGACCGAAGAGGCCGCCCGGCACGGCAAAAAACAACAGCAGCGCCCACGGTCCCCAAAACAACGATGCCTGGTTGGGAAGCTCAAGGCCAACGTGGCAGCGCGTGCAGTTATTCAACGAGCCGAAAGCGGAGCCCCCGGGGTGGTGGCAACTGGCGCAGGAGGAGTCGCTGGACTCCGCGGTGCGATGGTAGTCGTCTGCGTAACCCGCAAGGCCGGTCTTATCCATGGCGAACGGCGCATTGTGGCAGGTGACGCATCCGCCCTTGGCATCGCGAATGTGTTGGTCGTGATCGAAGACCACGTCGCCGAGCCGGTTTGCGTAGTCGAGGGACTTGGGAAGTCCCATTGCCGAACCCGCTGCCTGCGCTGTCGGATCGACGTGGCACTTGAGACAGTTGCCCTCCGAAGCGAAAGCCGAACCGGACGGACGATGGCAAGCGCCGCAGGAGGTTTGATTCGTCTCCGCAGTTCGGTGCAGGTTGTCGGCGTAATTGAGCAGTCCCTTGGTCAGCGGGAAGATCTTGTTGTGGCAAGCCTGACAGTTGTCCTCGGCGAGGTCAACATGCCGTTCGTGGTCGAAGCGGGCCGGGCCCAGTCGGGTTGCCACGTTGGGAAGATCAGGAATGCCGCTGAGGCCCGACGACGGCGTCACGCGCGGCTGGCCCAGGCCGACGTGGCAGCGGCTGCAATTGTCGGCCGAAGCAAAGGCCGTGCCGCCTGGGTAGTGACAGCCGGCGCAAGAGGTTCGGGCCGCCTCGGCGGCGCGGTGCAAATCCTCGCCATAGTGCAAGTCAGCTGACGCCATCGGGAACAGACGGTTGTGGCAGCTGGAGCAGGTTGTACCGTCGCGGTCTGCGTGGCGGGTGTGGTCGAAAGTTGCTGTGCCCAGCGGCGTTGAGTACTCCACCTCCGCCGGCAATGGATTCGGCGGCGCTTGCGACAGGACGCGGGATGCGGGCTGCTGTGCGCTGAGGTTCGTGTGGCAGCGGCTGCAGTTGCCCGCGGACGCGAAGGCCGTGCCGCCTTCCACGTGGCAGCCGGCGCACGATGCATGCGCGGCTTCGGCGGCGCGGTGTAAATCGGGACCGTAGCCTAATGGCGAGCGATCCATCGAGAAGAACCGGTTGTGGCAACTGGTGCAGCTTCCCTTCTCGTACTCGGTATGCTTGGCATGATCGAATGGCACTGCGCCGGCGGCGGTAGTGAAGGGAATCGTTCCGGCAATGCCGGCCCCGCGCCCGCTCGTCAACTGGATAGCGGTCGGCTGACTGATCGGCTCTCCGACGCTCTCGACCGCGTGGCAGACGCTGCAGCTGTCGCCGATGGGCGTTCGCGCTTGATCTTGGCTGATAAGGTCATCGTTGTGGCAGCGGAAACAGCCGGGGAAGTCCTCGTGGCCGGACTGGTTGGGATGCGTACCCCAATTGACTCCCCACTCAGGGAAGACATTGCGGTTGCGGATGGCGGCGAGTTCCACGCTAGCCCGTGAGATGGCTTCACCGTTTGCGGCGGCCACATCCGGGTGTTGGGATTGGTAGAAGGCTCGTAGCGACTCCGCGATCTGCGACTTCGCCAGTTGGGGCGAGTCATAGCCGGCTTGGATGAGTTGCAGTCCTTGTTGCCGCACCGACGGCAGCGCCGGATCGATGCGCCCCTCAGCCAAGGACTTATCGACGGCTCGTTCGGGAGACTCGAAGCTGTGTGCCGCACGGTTGTGACAGTCGACGCAATCCATGGTGCGCAGTTCGTAGTCGTCGGCTTGTTCTTCGTTCCATCCGGCGCGTGCGTAAACTTTCTCCTGACCGTCGGGAGTCACATAGCGCATCCACTGGACGGTTTTGCGATCCGGATCAGCGCGGTATTCCACGACCGCATCGCCTGACATGTGCGCGCCGTGGGCTCCGGTCGGGTTGTCGCCGCCGCCGATGAAGATAGTGAGTTGCGTGCGCTTGGCGCTGTTCTGCTCGTCAGACTCGAAGTGCAGCCTCTGCCAAGCCTTGACGCCGAAGTCACGGTTCGCATGGCAGCGGCTGCAAGTCAGAGAGCCTTGAGCGAGATTGTGCACGGGCGTCGGAACCGGAGTCGGATACGTCCCCGTGAGGACTTCGATCAGCTGTTTGGTGCCGTTGAGTTTCGCGGCGACGTAAGACCGCGGTCCCTCGCCGATATGACAGTCGACGCAAGCCACTTCGGAGTGGGGCGCAACCGCATAGGCTGTGAACTCCGGCGTCATGATATGGCAGGACTGGCCGCAGAAGCTTACCGAGTCCATGTACTCAACGGCCGAGTAGGTGAGTTGGCCGCCGATGATGACGTTCGCCGCGGTAGCGATCAAGACGAACGAGAGCAGCTTACGAAACTCCGGGTTGCTCCATCGAGGCGGTGGAAAAGTCGTCGGGTAGACTCCTGCCGACCGTTTGTGCCGCTCCTTCTTGCGAATTCCTAGGGGAATCAGCAACAGGCCGAAGAAGAAGACGGCAGGCAGTAGAAAGATAGTCAGCAGGCCGATATAAGGATGCGGATCGCCTCTTCCAAGTGCGGCCGGTAAGGTGAAAAGCCAGGCGACCCCCGCCGTCGTGACCAGCAGAATGCCGATCCGGCTGACCCAATTGTCAGCCAGATAAACGAGTGGCCCGAGTCTGCCGCCTGCTGGTGGTTCAGAGTTCATGACGGTCCTCGGAAGCAATTATCGGGCGTGAGACTTGTCGACCGCGAATTGCGCTCCTTGGCCATGGCAGACGTCGCATGACTCGCCGTAAGTCGGAGAAGTGGCGAGATCTGCGTGCGCGGCCACGGATAGGTTGTCATGACAGGACAAACAGGCGCCGGTAATGGGCGGCGCCGGGTTGATGAGGCCCCGCGGGTCGACCGTCGAAGCTAGGTTCCCGGCAAGCGGCAGCAACTGCGAGCCGTCCACGTGACATGCGGCGCAGTCCGTCCGCTCACGCGGATACCGAACTTCGTTGAAGTTATTGGTAGAGCCGCGAAAGCCGAAGATCGTTAAATCGCGCGCGAGTTCCTCTCCTGAGTGGATCCTATGGATCATCTGCTTGAAGTTAATCGCTTCGGCTGCCCCTTGGTCGGCCGGACGCTGAGCCGCGTCCGTGGCGGTCGGGTTGTGGCAAAGAACGCACTGATCGACCGAGTTCCGGTTGTCGCCGTGGGCGCTGAGAGAGAAGTGGCAAGAGTTGCAGCTCTCCGTGGCGACGACCTGCCGACGCGGAGTCGGCGTTGCGCCGTTTACTGCGAAATACAACGTCTTGTTCTTGCCGGCCTCGCGAACCGCCCTTTCCTGCAGAGTTCCAGCTAGAAGCGTCGCGTTTCTATAGCCTTCGATGCCGACAGCCCACGAGCCGGTCGCATCCTCCGGCAGCGGCTGTTGGAAAGTGTAGAAGTAGTGGCCGTTTTGGCCAGTCGCCGAAAGCGCGTTTTCCGATACGGTTTGAGTCAGGTCGTCCCGCCCTTGGTTGTCGCCCGCCAGCACCAGCGACAGACGATTCATCTGGCTCGGAGGGATCGGTTCGCTGCTGTTGTTGGTGATCCCGAACTCAACGGTCGGCGCCTGCCCGGGCGCGCTGTTCGTCACGCCGAAGAGTTCGAAATTGACTCCCTTCAGTTCCTTCGAAAAGCGTTCGATGGTGTGCGCACCCTTGATGGAGAGATCAAACTCCAACTCCCCCTCTGGCGTGTGGCAGCGCGTGCACTGTGTATCGGAGATCTGCGGGAGCGCTGCGTGATTCTCGCCCGTCGCAAAATTGACGTCGTCGTGACAGCTTCCGCAGGCGCGTCGGCTGGGCCGCAGCAGGTACTGATCTGAGGTCAAGGTAAGCTTGCGCGCTTCCGCCTGAGCTAGGGCGCGAGGCCGGCCCCTGACCGACAAGGTCGAAACTCTGCCGGACTGGGCCTGACTCTGGCGCGGCGACAGCGCAGATGCTTCCGGCGCGCTTTCGTTGTGGCAGGTCTGGCAGTTGCGCACGTCCGCGGGGAAGACGACGTTGGAGAAGTCGTGAACCGATCCGCGATATCCGATGATCTGATACGGCTTGCCGGCCTCGACGCTCGGCAACCCCTCGCCCATATGGATCTTGTGGACCATCGTCGTGAAATCGACGGTGTTGCCGGTGTCTGGGTCGGTGGATTGCGGCTGGTGGCAGACGATGCATAGCGCCACTTCCGTACGGCTGCCGTGGGCGATCAACTCGCCATGACACTGATTACACTTCTGATCGCTGACGATGCTGCGGGTGACGGTCACTTCCGCGCCCGAGGGAACCCAGTTGAATGTCGCCGCATCGAGATCTGTGCCCAACTCAAACTCGCTGAGGTCGCGGGTCGCCCAGGCTGCAACTGTGTGGGTCAAGCCCGCTTGGTAACCGCTGGGCAGCTTGGTCTTAAACGTATAGACGTAAATGCCGTCGCTAATCTTTTGAAACGAGCCGCCGCTGTCCGTGGTTGCCTGTTCGGCGGAGCCCCCGCCCGGGCTTGTTGCTTGGGTTGCGGTGTAAGAATGGTAGAGCGTATCGCCATCGGGAATGTAGGCGACGATCGAACGGATCGCGATTTCGCCGGGAGTGAAGACGCCGTTGAGATCCAATGGAGCGCCCTTAGGATCGGTCAGGCTGAAGCGATATTTCACCGTTCCATCGCTCTCGACCCAAGCGTTCTCGATCGTGAAAACGAGACCCGGACGAATGAACGCCAACTCTTTTTCATCGAGAAACGCCGCTTTGCGCGGCTGGCTGGAATCAGCGGCCGGCGCCACCACTGCAGCGGCGAGAATCAGAAAAAAAGATAGAAAAGGCGTTAACTGACGGATCATGCTGCGCTCCCCTCCCGTTCAACTCCCTAGCGTCATCCGTCCGCTCTTTGGCCCGGACATTCTCGCCACGGAACGCCCTTATTTGCAGACGGCTACAGCGCCCCTAGCCCCACTGACTGGGTGATGTGGCCCACCGACCAACATTTATACCTCTCTTATCGACCTTCTGGGTTGATGAGACGAGGGCGATTTCCTAACCACTGTGCAATTGTGGCGCCATCGATGAAACCTCTCCACGCCACCATGATCCCTCCCAACTCCCGTCTGTTACATTCATCGTCGGATCAATGACAATAGACGGAGTCGTGGAATCGCAATCCATTAGCGAACGAATGCGCGCCGAATGGGACCAGCGCGCGCGGGAGAACGCCTATCACTTCGTGGCCAGCGATCTCTCCTCGGATTCGGAGGACGAGTTCGACCTTTCCGGGCGATCCTCGACCGAACATGCCGTCGTCGACGACCTCGAACGCATCGCCCGCGGCCGCGACCCCAAAACGATGACCGTCTTGGAAATCGGTTGCGGCGCCGGCCGTATGACCCGCCACCTGGCCCAGATCTTTGGTCATGTCCACGCCCTCGACGTCAGCGGCGAGATGATCGCCCAGGCCAGCAGGCGGCTCACGGATGTCACCAACGTTAGTCTCCACCACACCGACGGCATTGGCCTCTCCCAGATCGGCGATGTCGAACTCGACTTCGCCCTCAGCTACATCGTCTTCCAACACATCCCGGACATTGAGGTCATTCGCGGTTACATCCGACAAGTCGCCGAAAAGTTGCAGCCCGGCGCTCTATTCAAGTTCCAGGTTCAGGGTAGTCCCGCCGTCGAGACCATGGATTGCGACACCTGGACTGGCGTGCGCTTTTCAGCGGTGGATGCGGTGCGCGCCGCACAGGCCCATCAACTGCGCATTGAGGCCTTCGAAGGCGTCGGCGAGCACTATTTCTGGCTGAGCATGCGTAAAGAGCCCGGCCGCGGAACCGAGCCCGATCCTGTCGAACAAGCGCTCCTGGAGGCTGAGGCCGACGCTCTCAACGCCGCGCTGGCAGCGGCCGGCGGCGACCTGCTCAAGCTCCGGGGTTGGTCGGAAGAAAAACTTGAGGAATTGCGCCACGCCGTCGCCCGCATGGAGCAACTCGACCAAGAGACGCAGGAACTTCGCCGCCTGTCTGACTCGAAGACCGAAGAACTGCGCCGCGCCGCCGAGCGAATCGCCGAACTCGATGCCGATCTCAACGAAGCTAGAGTCAAACTCCGCGATTTGCTGCGACGCTCGGACGCCAAAGCCGAAGAACTGCGCTCACACATCCGGACGCTCTACTCTAGCTGGGCTTACCGCATCGGCAGCCGACTCGGTCTCGCCCCTCCCTCGATTCGGGAAAAAGATCCCGACTAGCAATCCTCTGGCGCTATTCCCGCGGTGGGCTGATCATGATGTGAGCGCCCGCCGTGCCAGGGTACATCAACCACGGTCCCGGTCCCGCCTTGGTAGGCAGTCCTGTCGACTCCGCTGTGGCGTACGCCGAATAAATCACCCAGCGCAAGTAGGGCTCAACGACTTCACCCTTCGCCGCGTCGTAGCTCTTGCCTGTCAGCACATACAGCGTTCGCGGCTCTCGGGGCATCGGCAGGCGTCCTTCGTCCACGTCCTTCCAGCGAATCTCATGACGCTCGGCGCCTTTGTGTCCCTGTGCGGCGAGTTCCCGCCCGCGCGCCATGAACGGCTCCAGATCCTTGTGATAGCAGGCCGCTGAGAAGCCCTCGTCGCCCGGCGTATCGGCGAGACAAATCAAGTCGTTCGATCCCTCGCGGAGCGTGACGAGTTTGCCGTCGGCGTTGTAGCCCAGCACCGTCGCATCCGCGCGCCGGTCTTCCGGCGCAGCCAACATCGACGCGGCGATCTGGTCGGCAGCGGAGGGCGTCTGTCCCAACAGGGTAGTAGCCGCGATGAGTAAAGAGAGAATTGCGATGACGTAGCGCATGGCTGGATTGTCGCAAATCAGCCGATAAAAGGCTGACCCTGGGGCCAGGTGTCTTGCGGCTTGTAGCCAATCAGCTTCTCCGTCGCGGAAATATCGATCTTCTCTTGCCCCACGGGCCTGCTCGTGGCGAACAACGCCTGAAATTGCCCTGGCGCTAAGTCCGCTTCGACGCAGGCCAGAAAAAACCGCCCCGCGTCGCCATGGCTCAGGTAAAGATCCGTGCCGAACGGACTCGCCTGCAACTCCTCGGCGTGTTCCTTCGACCGCGGCAGCCATCCCAAGCGCGCCGCGATCACCGACATCTGATAGACCCGCGCATACATCTCGCCCAGGTCTTCGGCCCACAGCTTCGTCAGCGCGTAGTGATTGATCACCCGCGGCCCGTCCTCCAGCCGCACAGGCTTCGACCAGTCGTGCCCAAACACGACTTGCACGGAACTAGCCAAAATGAGCCGTTTCAGGCCTTGTCGCCGCGCCGCATCGCAAACGTGATACAACCCGCGCACATTCGGTTCAAGCAGTTCCTGCAGGAAGTCCGACTCATCGGGCGTCGCCGCCAAATGAATCACCGTATCCATTCCCGCTGCCGCTTCGAGTACCGCGGCGCGATCCAAGATATCCCCCACGACGGAATCCGTCGCATCCGGCGTCGCAATTCGGTCGAACCCGCGAACTTCGTGCCCAGCCTCCGTCAATTCTTTCGAGACAACTCGGCCCACGCCGCCTGCCGAACCGGTCACCAATATCTTTTTGGCCATAAGCAAGCCATTGTAGGTCTCCACGAACGGCGCCGCACATCCAGCTTTGTTGGGCCTGTCGACTCTCTATTCGGGCTTCTCGTCCATGCTCGACCACTGGCTTAGATTCTTGGCTGTCGTCGCCGCCTTGCGCCTGCGATCCAGGGACTTTTTCAGTACCTCGGTAAACATCAGATCGCGGGCCGTCTTCATAGCCGTACTGTTGCCCTGGTGCCGCCGGTAGATCAGCGTCACTTCTTTCAGAATCAGCATCTTCAAGCCCTGCTCGCGGGCCCGTAGGAACCAGTCCTGGTCTTCGCTGAAGCGCAGACTTTCGTCGAACCAGCCGATCGTGTCGAACACTTCCCGGCGAAACAAAACTGCGCCCACGTGCGGGGCGCTGTACTGCTCGCCGCTTGGGAAGCGTTCCGGGTCCAACGAACTGCCGTCCAACGACACTCGCTCGATGCGTCCGCCGACGAGTTTCAGCTCCGGGTCGCGCCGAAGCCGCTCCAACTGCAGCGCGAGCTTGCCTTCGGGCCACAGATCGTCGGCGTCGATCATGGCGATGATCTCCCCCCGGCTTTCGCGTATCGCTTGATTGCGTGCGGCGCTCGGTCCTTGATTTTCTTGCCGGAAAGCGCGGACATCCGAAGCCCGCAGCCGATCAATCACCGCTGCGGAATCGTCCGTGGAGCCATCGTCGACGATCACGATCTCCAGCGACTCATGACCTTGGGCGCGGACGCTGGCGACCGCTTCCTCCAATGTTCCCGCGGCATTGTAAACCGGCAGAATCACGCTGACCTCGGGTTTCACCAATGCACTCTCCTGAACAAGTCGGCTTCGCTACGCGCCTATGTTAGCGAACGCGAACCTTGCTGGATCTCCCCAGCCAGCGCCTGCCGCGCGTTTTCGATTCGATGATGCTTGCCGACCCATTTAGCGCCGCGAGACGCCAGGACCGCGCGTTTCGATCGGTCATCCATCAGTTCCTGACAGCAGCCGGCGAACTTCTCGGCGCCGTCCCCGATCAATAATTCGACCCCAGGCGTACACTCCAACCCTTCTGCTCCAACCGTCGTGCTGACGACCGGCTTAGAGTGGCTCATCGCTTCCAGAATCTTGATGCGCGTGCCCCCGCCGGCACGAATCGGAACAATCACCGCGTCGGTCTCGCGATAGCAGCTCTCCAGACTCTTCAATTCGCCCAGAATTTCCACCTCAGGAATCTCCCCCAGCGCAGCGACCGCCGCTGAGGGCCGGCCTGCGACAACAATGCGGAAGCCCTCACCTGCATTCCGTCGCAGCAGCGGCAGCACATCTCTGCAGAACTACAGCGCCGCATCTTCGTTCGGGTAGTAGGCCATCGTGCCGACGAACAAGAACCGGAACTGAATGAACTCTGTACACAGAGAAAGCGTCTGTTGGTCTTGGGCAAACTTGCTCCACGGCATCAGCTGCAGCACGCAAAGAACGACGTCGTAATGCTCCGCCAGCAGTTTAAGAAACACGCCGGCGTGCATCGCGCTGCCCTGTCCGGAAGAGGCCGGCACTGTCGGGCTGAGAAACAGTATTTTCGGGCGCGGCATCGGGTCAGCTAGACCGTTCCCTTTCTTGCGGCAGCACACTCTTCGCCTGGGCACTTGCTCTGCGCCGGTCCAAGATCGTCTTCAGCGTCTTGGCATAGTCGCCCCTCGACGACAATTCCCGGATCACCGTGTTTCTTCCGTGGATCCGCCGCCGCAGGACCAACTCATCCAATACCGGTAACTTCAGCCCCGCATCCTGCGCGCGGGCGAACCAATCGATGAAATCGCCCAACATGCGGTCTTCTTCAAACCGGCCTACCGCCTCGAAGGCACTCTGCTTGATGAGCATCGCCCCTACCAGGAAGCCTCCCTCGACGCGACCCAAGTTGCGGCCACAACGCCCGGACTGGGCGCGGGTAAGGTGACCATTCAGACAAAGAGAGTTCTCTAGGCGCACCTTCTGATGGAGGACGGACATGCTTGACGGCGTCCCCGCGAAGGGAAGGGGTTCGGTTGGCGTTACCGCGGAACGAACTGCTGCTTGCCGTTCGTTCGGGGCGAGAAGTCTCCCATGTACAGTGCCAGCGTTGGAAGCACGAGCAGGTTGAGCACGGTAGACGTGGCGAGGCCCCCGAGAATAATGATGGCCATAGGGCCTTCGATTTCGCGGCCGGCCTCACCGCTGCCGATGGCGAGCGGCAGGAGCCCGAGGCCGGTGGTGATCGCGGTCATCAGCACGGGCAGCAGGCGTTCGGAGGCGCCGCGAACGGCGGCTGCGATTCCCCACACTTCGCCCTCGACGGTCACCAGGTGCTCGAAGTGAGAGAGCATCATGATCGAATTGCGGACGGTGATGCCGAATAGGGTCACGAATCCGACCATCGAGCCCACCGATAGGTTGCCGCCGGTGAAGTAAGCCGCCAATACGCCCCCGGCCAGGGCGAAGGGCAAGTTGACCAGCACGAGTAAGCTGTTGCGCCAGTGTGGGAACGACATCGATAGCAACATCAAGATGCCGGCGCCTGCAATGAGCGAGTAGAGCATCAGCTCTTGGCGCGCCTGGGTGCGCGCCGATGCGGCGCCGCCGAAAGAGATGTAGACGCCGGGAGGCAGCTTCACTCGCTCGTCGACGGTTCGTCTGGCCTCATCCACGAAGGAAGCGAGGTCGCGTCCTTCGACGTCGCATAGGACGGTTTGGCGGCGGCGGGTGTCTTCGTGGTCGATGGACGATCGCGCGGGAGCTTGATAGATGTCGGCCAATTCCCGCAGGGGCACGGCCAACCCCTCCTCGTTCCGCAGCAGCAGGTCGCCGACTTGCTCGGGAAACTGCCGCTCGCTCTCATCGAGAATCACGGTGATATCGAAGACGCGATAGCCTTCGTAGGTTTGTCCGACGACGATTCCTTGATATGCCGCTTCGATCGCTTCTAAGACGGCGACGGGTTGGAACCCGAACTGGAGCAGCTTGTCTTCCTCCAGGCGGATCATGAGTTGTGGGGCGCCAGGAGGAGAGGAGATCTGCGGTTCGGCGGCGCCGGGAACGGCGGCGATGGTTGCCAGTACTTCCTTGGCGACGCGGTCGAGCGTGTCGAGGTCTTCGCCGAAGACGTTGACGACGACGGCGGCGCGTGAGCCGGAGATGACTTCTTCCATGCGCTCGGTCAAAAACGTCTTGATGGAAAAAACGGCGCCCGGGAATTTGTCGGCGATCTCGCGTATGGCGTCCTGCGATTGCTTGGCTTCACGGCCGCGAAGGGGCTTCAGGTCGATGTGGATTTCACTGTAATTGGGCCCCCAGGTGTCATCGAAAAGTTCTGCGCGGCCAGCCTGCTGGGCTACGGAGAGGACGCTTGGATTCTCAAGCAATGCGTCGGTGACGCGGCCGCCGAGGCGCATCGATTCTTTGAGCGATGTGCCGGGAGCGGTGACCATGTGCAGGATGAAGTGACCTTCGCGAAGTTCGGGAAGAAATTCGCCGCCGAGGAACGGAGTGATCGCTAGCGCGAGGATAACGAGGCCGGCGGAGCCCAGCATGAGGCTCTTGGGTTTTCTGGCGAGCGAGCGCAACACCCGCTCGTACCAGCGCTTGGAGCGGTTGATGTAAGCTGGCGTCCGCGCCGTTTCGGCGGCTCCCGGCAACAGCAAGTAGGCCATGGCCGGCGTCACCGTCAGAGCGACGAGGAGGGAAGTCATGATCGCCAGGATGTAGGCGGCCGCCAGAGGCGAGAAAAGACTCCCTTGAACGCCGGAGAGCGCCAGTACGGGCAAGAACACCAGAGCGACGATGAAGGTCGCATAGACGACGGCGCTGCGGACTTCCAGAGATGCGTCGAGGACGATTTGAAACAGCTTGCCGGATCGCTCGTCCGGCGGCGTCTCGCGCAGGCGGCGGAAGATGTTTTCCACGTCGATGATGGCGTCGTCGACGACCTCGCCGATGGCGATCGCTAGGCCTCCCAGCGTTAGCGTGTTGAGGCTCTGGCCCATGTGCTGGAGGACAATGGCGGCGGTTAGCAGAGATAGCGGGATCGCCGTGATCGAGATCAGTCCGGTACGGAAATTAAAGAGGAATACGAAGAGCACGGCGGCGACCAGTGCGGCTCCGATGAGCAGCGATGTCGTCATATTGCCGATGGCGATATCGATAAAAGTGGCGGGGCGGAAGAGACTGGCGTGCAGTTCCAAGCCTTCGGCGGCGATGGCCGGCTTCAACTCCGCTAAAGCCGCTTCTACGGCCACGGTCACCTCGGGCGTATTCGCGCCGTATTGAGAGCTGACGAGGATGAGAGCGCCGGACTCGCCGTCGATGGAGGCGTCGCCGATTTTGGGGCGAGCAGCCTCGGTCACATGTGCGACGTCCTGCAGGCGGACGGTATGGCCGTTGGATACGCGTAGGGCGGCGTGGCCGAGTTGGTCGGCCGTCACGGCCTGGCCTTGGCTTTGCAAGACGATTCGTTGCGTGTCGGTCTCGATGAAGCCGCCTCCGCGGATTCCGCTAGCGAGTCGCGCTGCCGCGAGCAGCTCTTGCATGGAGACGCCGAGCGCCGCCATGCGGTCAGGGAGCGCTTGAATCTGCAGTTGCTTGACTTCTCCGCCGAAGATCGACACGCGAGCGACGCCGGGAACGGCGAGCAAGCGGGGACGCAGCGTCCAATCCGCGAAAGTCCGGACGTCCATCGGCGTGCGGCTGCTGGAGGTCAGGCCAAAGACAAGAACCAGTCCGCTTGCGCCGGTCAAGGGGGCCATCACGGGCGTCCGGACGCTGGGAGGCATCTGGGGAACGGCCTCTGAAAGGCGCTCGCTGACCATCTGGCGGGCAAGGTAAACATCCGTTCCGTCTTCGAACACGGTCGTTACGACCGAGAGGCCTTGCACGGACTGCGAGCGAATATCGGTCAACCCGCTGGCGCCGTTCAGGGCGCTTTCGACGGGGTGCGTTACCAGCGCCTCCACTTGTTCAGGCGAAAGACCCGGGGCCTCGGTTTGGATGACCACCTGGGGAGGGGCGAACTCGGGGTAGACGTCGTATCGAGCGTGATAGAGGGTGTAGGTTCCGTAAACGACGATCAGGCAGGCGATCGCGAGGACAATGCCGCGGAAGCGGATGGAGAACGCGACGAGATGGGAAAGCATTACTCGTCGTCTCCGGTGGAGATCTGGGACTTGAGTTCCTCGGAGAGCAATAGCTGCGCGCCGGTGACCACGACTTCTTCGCCCTCCGCAAGGCCGTCGGCGACCGCGTAGCCTCCCGGCGTCAGACTGAGGCCGATGAGTCGCCTCCGTTGGAACTCGTCGCCGGACTCGCGAACGTAGGCGAAGGATTCGCCCATGTGGCGGACCACAGCCGAAGAGGGGACTACGACGGCGCGAGAACGTTCTCCCGGCACGGTGAAGTAGGCTGTGACCGCCTGACCGGGGCGGAGACGATGACTGCCGGGCGACAGGCGCAAGAGCAGCGATTGACCCTGGATTGCCGGATCGACCGAGGCATTCACGGCGACCAGGGTCGCGGGAATGGATACGTTCTCCAGGCCTGCGGGAACGATGCGTGCCGTGCGAACGCTTGCGGGAACGCTTTCGCCGATCGGCAGCGCGATATTGGCTAGCACGCTATTGAAGCCGGCGACCCGAATCAACGGCGCTCCGGCGGCGACGTCCTCGCCCGGCAACGCCAAGACTTCCGTGACTTCTCCGCCTCGGTCGACAGTCAGGGGAATGAACGATGCGGGATCAACGGACCCGTTCGACGATTCCACGACCGTGAGCATATTCTTGGCGGCTTCTAGGTTCGCCTGTTCGGTCTCCAGGCGGGCCGCCGATTCCTGTAGGGTTCGATCGGAGACGTTCTTGTTGTCCGCGTTCAGCACGAGCGCGCGATCATGGGCGGCTTCGGCGGCGGCGACGGCTGCGGTCGCGGATCGAACGCTAGCTCGTGCCGCGATCAGCCGGTCCGCTAGGTTGATCTGGTCCGTGGGCGAATAGCGCGGCTCCACTCTTCCGACAATCGCTGCAGCACTGAGTCGCATGCCGATGGTTGGCCATGTCCCTGTCGCAGTTGGGCGAACCACGCCGGAAATCGGCGAGCGAACGATGAAGCTAAGAGCGGGATCCGCCTGGAGTCGCCCATAAGCTTTCCGCTCCGGCGCTAGGGCTCGGATTGCTGCTGGTTCAGTCGTAATCCCGATTCGCGTCTGAGCTTCGGCATCCATGTGCACCACGGAGTTTGCGGAGGTTTCGCCGGGCATTGCCGTCGCTTGCGCCGACTCGTCATCGTCGAGGCCCGAGCATCCGATGGCGACGGCGAACAGCAGCGATGCGACGAGTGCGATGGAACGGTTGCGGTTCATGGCGATTGGGCCTCGGGCAGAGTTGTCTGTCGCTCAAACGAGCGCAAGTCCCCGGCGAGCGGTTGCTGGACCGAATCTTCCAGAGCGTTGAAGGCTTGCTCGGTTCGGGCCAAGGCGTCTACTCGCCCTTGTTCGGCGGCAATGCGCAGCAGACGTTCGCCGGCTAGCGTCAAGCGATCGGTCTCGCCGGCTGAGAGAGAACTTCTGGATGCTTCCTGCACGCGGAAGGCGGCGGCAACGCGCTCGTCGGCGACAGCCAATTCTTCGCGGGCTCCATCGTATCTCGCCAGGGCTCGCGCCATTTCGGCCAGTGCGGACGCTTGTAATTGCTTGAACCGGGCCTCACTTTCGGCTCGCCGGGCTTCCGCCACGGCGATCGGCCCTTGATTGCGATTGAGCAAGGGCGGAGCAAGGGCGAAGGCAAAGACATAACGAATGAAGCCTTCTTCGAACACCACGCCGGGGCCGAGTTGAACGTTCGGATACTGTTGGGCGGTTTCGAGGCGGACCTCCGCCTCGGCCGCTGCGTATTCGGCCAATGAGCGCCGCACATCGCTGCGATGCAGCAGACCAGCGCGTTGAACTTGAGGAAGGGGCAGACGATCGACGGACGGCCAGGAGTCGGCGCCAGGTTCGATGACGCGAACGTTCGACAATGCATCTACAGACAGGCCGAGGGTCGCGGCAAGCGCAGCTCTTGCGCTGGATTGCCGTCCGTTGGCGTCGGCTAGGGCCGCCTTCGCGGCGTCCAACTCTTGGGCGGCAGCGTCGACGATCGGCCTCGCGGTTTCGCCGACCTGCAGCCGCAAGCGGAACATGTCGAGCGCCTCGGACCGGACGTCGACTTGCTCGGCAAGCATCGCTCGACCTTGCGACGCGGCGACCCAGTCGGCATACGCGGAATGGATGTCGCTGCGCACGCGCCAGGCCGCTTCTGCCACGCGAAGTTGGGCGACCGCAAGTTGCGCTTCCGCCAGTAGGACGCGTTTGCCGCGCTTGCCGGCCGTCTCGATGGTGAAGCTGGGCAGGAAGTCAAAGAGCGCGGCTGACTCGGGTGCAGTGTTGTATCCGCTGGAAACCGACAGCGATGGATTGACCCGCCCGCCCGCCGCGAGGACGTTTGCCTCCGCTGTCCGCACCGCCGCGCGGGAGACCTCCAGGTCGGGGCTGAAATGCCAGCCGATCAGGGTCAGCATTTCTTGGGTGACCGTCGTCGGAGGCCACTCGGTGATCTTCTTGGAAGAGCGTTGTTCAACGAAAGAGCGGAGTTCTGGGTCGTTCAGGTCGCGCTTTCGTTGAATTTGTTCCAGTGCGGGAGGATCAAGCAGGTGCGGCTGATACTGTGTACAGCCCGCCGCCAACAAGGAAACGAAAACCCCTACGTAGGTCGAGAACGAATAGACCGAGACGATGGATGTGCCCTGTTTTATCATCCGGCCGAGCCCTCGGCTCCACTTTTAAGCGAGTATCCTGGGCGCAACCGCACGCTCCACCTTCCCATTGTCAGCCCGCCGGACGACGCCCGCGCTGCCTGCGCCGAGTTCCTCAACGATCCGGTACTGCGAGATGGCGTAGCCGACGATCAAGACAGGGAAATTGTAGCGTCCCTGGACCGCCGAACGGGCCTCGAGACCGCACTCTGAGTAGCATTTCCGATATTGGAATTCGAGGCGCCTACCCAATATGCGCTCCCAGAGAGCGACGAAACGGACCGTTTGAAGGGTAGTTCCCTACACGAGGGGTGGTAAGAAGGAACTCGGGAGAGGCGGATTTAGACTGAGGATTCTGGCGGAGTTCCTATTGCTTCCCGCCGCGGAACGGCGCGCCCCAGTTCTCGACGATACGCACGGTGTTCCCTTGCGAGATGTCCGGGCGGAACATGAGGAATCTCTGCCCATCGGGAAAGGCCGCGTAGTTGCCGATCGGAGCCGGCAGTTCGAACAGCTGCTGCGGTTGCCCGAACGTCGGCTCATTGCCCATAGAAACCCGGACCGCCACGATGGCCCTATCTTCGCGATAGAAGAGTTCGTTGCCGTCCGCGGACCAGTAGGGCAGCGTGCCGCCGTTGTTCGAAACCAGCCATTTGCCGGAGCCCTCGGGGAACGGCCGCACGTAAATCTCGAACCGGCCCGATTCGTCCGACTGGTAGGCGGCATACTTGCCGTCGGGGGAGATGCGCGCCATTTGTTCGGCGGCCGGAGTAAGCAACCACGGAATCGGCTCGGAGAAGGATCCGTCGGGCGCAATCGTTCGATACCAAATGCCTCCGTCGCCGCCCGCGGGGTTGGGGCCGGAGTACGTGACGTAGCGGCCATCCGCTGAGAACGAACCCGTGGCTGCTCCGCCAGGACTTGCCAGCCAGACGGTCGCCTCAGAGCTGCCGTCAGCGGCCTGAATCAGCCAGTCTTGGGCTAGGAAGTACAACACCTGCTGACCCGAGGCCGACCACATCGGCCATTGCGGCGTGGCACCCCCATGGGTTAACCGAACCCGTATGTTCCGAGCGAGGTCGTACACCCAAAGATCGCTCTCAACGACGGCTGCGGCGCGTTCGCCATCCGGCGAAACCGCGAAACTTGCGGCGCTCACGGTCGGTTCGCCCACCTCTTGGACCACCTCTCCGCTGCGATCTCGCACAACGATCTGGCCGCCGCTCGAAGCGCCGTCGAGGTAAACGAGCGTGCCGTCTCGAGAGACGGAAGGGAGAGTTCCGGAGTCATTCAGCGGGAACGAATCTCCCGTCGCCGATAGGGCGGCGAGAGAGAACGGCATGGCGAAGATCCCGAGCCCACCGTTCTGCGCTGCTCCATGGAGAATATATCCCCCGGAGTCGTAGGTTCCCGCCTGCCCGGGCGCGATCCGCTTGCGCTCGCCGGTCTCGGTGTCGATCAGCTCCGTCGATGTCGCGTCGTCGAGATTTTTCGTGTAGATGAGATAGCGCGAGCCGTCTTGGCGGGGAAGGAACTCAGGAAAGTAGTAGAATTCGCCGCCTTCTCTTTCAAATAACTGAGTAGGCTGGCCTCCGCGGGCCGGGATTTCCCACAACAAGAGCCAGGAACTGAAGACAATCTTCTCGCCGTCCATGTCGTAGGTTGCGCCGAGAAACGGCCACTGCGCCCCGGTGGCGTTTCCGGGAGGTACGGGTGGCAATGAGCAAAGCACTGTCGGCTCCCCTCCGTCGATCTCTACGCGTTTGAGTTGTTGGCTTGTCCCGAAAACGATGGAGCGGCTATCGGGCGACCAGGAGCCCTGGCGGATAAGAGTGACCGTCCCTTGCGTACCGGGCAACTCCCGCACCGCTTCGCTGTCGAGCGATCGCAACCAAAGGCTCCGAGTTCCGTCCTGGGACTGCGCGACAAAGACAATATGCCGTCCATCAGGTGAAATAGCTGCCGAGGCAGTACCCGGGCGAAAGAAGGAGAAGCGCCGGACGTCCCGCGAGTTGGGCTGAGGGGCCGAAGACCTCGTAAAGGCGAAGACGAGCGCCACGACCGCGATCAGCCCCGCCGCGGCCGCTAGCGCTTGCCACATGCGTAAAGACTTGCCGGGCGGTGGCGCAACGACTGGGTTTAAAGTGTGGGCCGCCGCTTGCGTTGCGGGGACGGCGCCGGTCATCTGCGCTGTGCGCAGGATCGTGGAGCGGCCCGACTTGAGCTTCTCGGCGAGAGTGCGCAGATCGACGGCGACTTCCTTGGCCGCCTGATGGCGGTCTTCGCGGTCCTTGGCCAGGCACTTGCCGACAATGAACTCCAACTCCATCGGCACGCCGGCACGAACGGAGGTGAGCGGCGCCGCTTCTTCGTGGACGATCTCGTAGAGCAGCGCCTGGTCGTATTGCCCGAGGAACGGGCGTTGACCGGCGACCATTTCGTACAGCACGCAGCCCAACGACCAGACGTCGGAGCGATGATCGACGTCCATCCCTTGGGCCTGCTCCGGCGACATGTAGGCGACCGTGCCCATGGCCGTGTCAACTTTCGTCAGACGCGAGGCCTCGGTCAGCCGGGCCAAACCGAAGTCCATGATGGTGACTTGGCCGTCTTGCGCGACGAGGACGTTGGCGGGTTTGACGTCGCGGTGGACGATGCCCTTCTCGTGAGCCGCTTGAAGCCCCTTGGCGATCTGCTGGCCGATCTCCAGCGCCACTTTTATGGTTAGCGGGCCGCGGGCAATCTTGTCTTCCAGCGTCTCGCCCTCGACGTAGGCCATCGAGATGAAGGTCTTGCCGTCGACCTCATCGATTTCATATACGGGACAGATGTTGGCGTGATGCAGAGCGGCGGCGGCTTGAGCCTCGCGAAAGAAGCGCTCTTTGGCTTCGGGGTCGTTGAGCAAGTGCTGGGCGAGGAACTTCAGGGCGACTTGGCGGTTGAGTTTGGTGTCTTCCGCCTTGTAAACGACGCCCATCCCGCCCTCGCCGAGCTTCTCGACGATCTTGTAATGGCTGATGGTGGAGCCGATGTGCAAGACAGGGGAATTGTACCCTCTCAGGGCTCACGAAAGCACTGCCGGCATTGGTTGAGAGTTACTTCCTGCATTGGAATTTCGCGGCGCCTACTCAATCCATCGTGCGGCGGCGGATCGAAACGGCCTGTTTCCAGGGGTTCTTGCCTACACGCAGGACTTGTAGTGACTCGGACGGTAGTGACTCGGACGACGAGGAGATTATGATGCCGGTCTGAGGCGCCTGCGACAGGAGATGCATGGCTAGTTGACGTCAACAGTAATTCCATTCATCACGCTCTATGCCGCCATTCCTCGACAATGATCGCCAGGGCCGCCGCTATCACAAGCGTCGAAGTGATCGCAGCAACCGAACCCGATCCCGCCGGGGTTGCTCCCGAGGTGAAGTTGAAAGCCGTGTGCCAAACGGCAATCAGCAGTAGGCTGCGGCCGGAATGCAGGTAGAGCCAGGTAAGGACGAAGGAACCGGCGGTCAGCCCGAAAGCCCAGCCAAGCAGTTCGGCGATCGTGAAAGTCTTGAAGGAGCTCACGACGAGGAACACAGGAGCGTGCCACGGAGCCCATGCCAGCGCCACCAGTAGCGCCGTCACCGTCAGACTGTGACGCCGCAGCAAGCGGTCCGCGAGGAAACCGCGCCAACCTACTTCTTCGCCGAGACCGTTGAGCACGAACACGAGAACGATGGTGCTCAGAGGATCGATGCTGGCGCTGACGCCGTTATAAAGAGTCAGGTCCCCGGTGTGCGCGACACCGCCAGTTACGGCGAGCCCTATCGCGCCGGCGAGAAGGATGGCGATCACCGACAGCCACCACCAAGCGACACGCCACATTGTCAGCCGTTGACAGAGTTCGGCCAGCCCTGCCTTGCCGCCGACGAGCGAAGTAACGATGACCGCGGAGATTGCGGGTCCGGCTAGGCCCGGCATATGGCTAGGCCAACCCACCCCGGGTTCGACAGTCTGCGCGTTCCATACGAGCGGCAGCCAGCACGCCCAGGACGCCGCATAGGCGATGGCGAGGTAGGCGGCAAGAGGATGGGCGGCAAACCACTTGCGCGTTGGCAAACGGGAAGCAATTGCCAAGACACGTGGATTGTAGCTGTGCGGGACCGTGAAAGGGCCGCCAATGTGGGCTACAGATTACTCCCGACTATGGAAATTTGGGGACCGACCGATTTCCGCGCCTTGCACGCCCTAGCTAACCTGGAATCAGAACGGCCCACCGCGAAGAGCGGACCTGAGCGGCTATTGGCGACTAAAGCGGACCTATGCTCGGACGGCTTTGGTCAGCCGCTCGCCCTCAATTGCCCTTCCGCATTGATGCCTAACCAGGCCGCTGCGGAGACCACGTAGTAGCCCGACGAGATCAGCAAAGGCAACTCCCAAGAGCCGGTCGACTCGACTAGCCGTCCGATGACCATCGGCGCCAGAACAGCGCCGACCTGGCCCAGCGAGTTCATCGTTCCCGAGACGAGTCCAGCTTGTTCGCGGCCCACGTCGAGGCAGGTCGCCCAGCAGATCGGCAAGATCAAGTCCGAGCAACCGAAGCTCAACGCCAACGCGGTCAACGCCACCGTATTGCTCTCGGCTTCCGCGGCAATGGCGATAAACACTGCAGCCAGCAGCAGCCCCGCGACTGCCGGACCGCGCCGCGCCCAACGCAGCGGCACCGTGCGGCTCAGCCGATCCGTGAGCCAGCCGCCAAAGTAGTTTGCGGCGGCGGCAACCAAGAAGGGAGCCGCAGCGGCGTAGCCCACCAAGTTCCAGGCGATGCCGCGCCCTTCTTGCAGATACGTCGGCAGCCAGGTCAGGTAGAAATACAGCCCCCAGGTGTAGCCCGAGTACATCAGGCACAACATCCAAACATTGCGCGACCGCAGCAGCGCGCCCCAGTCGGCCTTGGCGCGGGCTACCGTGACGCGGCCGGCCTGGATCGCGTCCAGTTCCTGCGGCGTGACTGCGGGATGTCCTTCGGGCGTGTCGCGGTACCAGTTCTGCCATAGCGCGGCCCACACGATGCCCAGCCCGGCGAAGATCCAAAATACAGGACGCCAACCCGTCGCCGCCATCACCGCGATCACCAGCATTGGCGCGAAAGCGCCGCCCAAACGAGAGCCGACCATGATCACGGCCTGCGCCCGCCCGCGTTCGACAAACGGGAACCATCGCGAGACCGCCGAAGTGCTGCCCGGGAAGGCGCCCGCCTCGCCGCAGCCAAACAGAAAGCGGATCGCCAGCAAGCTGCCGTAGCTCCACGCCAGACCCGTCAGCGCCGTGAACGCCGACCACCACAGCACGATGCGCGTCAGCAGCGTCCGCGCGCCGAAGCGGTCGGCCATCCACCCGCCGGGAATCTCAAACAGCACATAACCCAACACGAACGCCGAGAAAATGTCGCCCATCTGAGCGTTGTCGAGCCCCAACTCGGCCTTCATCGCCGTGGCCGTGGCAGAGATGCACACGCGGTCCAGATAGGTGACCAGCGTCAACCCAAACAGGAAGCCGAGAACTTTCGAGCGAGCTGGCAAGCGGAGACATAGGATAGCGACTGAGTCTATTCAGCGGCGAGCGGGCCTTGGCTGGAGGAGAGCCTGCTGACGATGGTTTCGCGATTGGCCAGGCCGTAGGCTGAGGCGTTCAAAAACGAGACGTAGTAGGCGACAACGCCGCCGCCGGCCGCGCCTCCCAGTATGCTGACGAAGCCCAGATCGCTGCCGCCGAAGAAGCGATAGGCGAGCGCCGCGAACACCGGCGAAAGCGAAAGCGGAAAAGCAAAGAACTGCACCACGCCGCGCAGCCCATTGCCGGCCGCGCTGTGCGATACGCGATCCGGGTTGCTGGCCACCGGTTCGCGCACCGACATCTGATTGCCCACCGCCAACAGCCACAACAACGAGATGGCGCCAATCAGCACCGCTTCCACAACCGAGCGCAGCGTGATCTGCATGCCAATCACCGCGCAGATTGCCGAAATCAAGAACAGCTCGCAGTAGCAGAAGAACACCGTCGCCAGGTTCTTCGCCATCAGCAGTTGTCGCATCTCCAGCGGCATCCAGAAGTAGAAGCGCGATGCCGCGCGGTCAAAGCCAAACCGGTTGAGGAACAGCACCGGACCGAGCAGCAAGAACGCATACATCGAAATCATCGACGGCGCGCTCGCCCGCATCCATTCTCCGTAGGGCGGTTTGACTTGATGTACGATCGGAGCCCAGGCGATTACAGCGAAAGTGAAGCCCATGACGAACGGCGTACGGAAACGCGGACTGCGCCACAGATACCTGATCTCTTTCTCAGCCAGCGCGCCGATCGGGTCGGGCAGCACGCGCAGCATCAACGCTGCCAGCGGGCCGAAAACCCTATCGACAACGCCTTGCGCAGCGGGACGCGGCGCTTGATCGGCCGCCGATTCCGACGCCGCTAGCCGGTTCGTGCCGGCGAAGATCAGATAGCCAAGCAGCGCCGACCCCAGGATCATCGCCACGAAGATCAACAAGTCCGCCGTCGTCGCTTCACCCTTGGCCAGCGCTGCCGTCAATCCAGGCGGCGAGATCCACAAGGGAATCTCGACCTGGTTCCTCACGGCCGACTGCGCCACGCTACGAAACCTCGTCGAATAGAAAATCATCTGCGGCAAAACCGTCGCCGTGACCAACAGCACCAGCACCGCCTCGCGCAGCAGCCGTTTGCGGAAGATCCGTTCGATCAAGTTGCGCATGCCCGCCGACACGAATACGTTCAGGGTGACGAATAGGACAAAAGCGAGCGCCAACAATGCTGGGTGCGCCGAGCCGGCTGTGATCAGGCCCAGGAACAGCCCGCACAGCACCACGATCATTTCGAGGCCGGTCCAGATGCGCAGCAAACACTCGACGACGAACAACATCGGCGTCGGGACCGGATAGTACGTCAGCTTGCGCATGTCGATCGATACGCCCAACGACAGCGTCACAATCGGCGAAAGCTGCCAATAGCCCATCGCGAACAGCAGCAAGCCCGGCAGGGCTTCTTCGATGTCGGCGACGCCGATGTAATGCGGCGTCACCCAGCAAATGCCTGCCAGCGACAGCCACACGCCGTACCACAGCGCACTGATAAGGATGGAGACGCCGATGCCGTTGCGGCCCGCGTGCTCGCGAAACGCATTGACCATCGCTTTGCGCTGCAAGCTGAGCAACGCACGAATCTGCGCGAATCCGCTCACAGCCAGGCCAGCGCCGCCATCTCCTTTTCGCCGCCGACCACGCGCATGAAGATGTCTTCCAGCGACTCTTCGGCCGTACGCAATTCGCGAACGGAGCCTTCAGCGACCACCCGGCCGCCGTTGATGATCGCCACCCGCGTGCACAGCCGTTCGACGACTTCGAGGACGTGCGACGTAAGAAACACGGTCGCGCCGTGGGCCACTTGCTGTTGCAAGATCTCTTTCATCAGCCGCGCGCCGACCGGGTCGACGCCTTCGAAGGGCTCATCCAACAAGAAGAGGCTGGGGCGGTGAATCAGCGCAGCCCCCAAGGCGACGCGCTTCTTCATGCCTTTGGAGTAGCCGGCGATCAGCGTATCGGCGCGCAGGTCGAGTTCGAACAGCTCCATCAGCTCTTTAGAGCGTTGCGCGGCCGTGTCGCGGTCCAGGCCGTACATGCGGCCGGCAAATTCAAGAAATTCGTAGCCTGTGAGGCGGTCGAACAGGACGTTCTCGTCCGGCACGACGCCAATCTGCTTCTTGACGGCGATGATCTCGTCCGGGACCTTCATCCCCAACACTTCGACCTCGCCCGAAGTCGCTTCAATGACGCCCGTCAGCGCGTGAATCGTTGTGGTTTTGCCGGCTCCATTGGGCCCGAGAAAGCCGAAAAACTCGCCGCGGCGCACCTCAAGATCGAGGCCCTGGACAGCAGGTTTCCCGCCGTAGCTCTTGTGCAAACCGGCGGCGCGGATGGCGAGGGACATTCCCTGCCAGTCTAGGCCCGCCTAGTACGACCGTTTGACTAGGGAAAGGCCTGATATCTAGGATAAGAACAACACTGGCCAAAGGAGGTGATCCAGCAAATGAATGACTGTAGCAGTAGATACGAACGATTAGCTGGCGAGGTGACCTACACCTAATCCTGTTCCTCTAATGTTCAGTCCCGCTTTCCAGTAGCGGGGCGTACCTCACGCGGACAGGTTGCCTTAACGGTTAACCGTTCCTGCTAAACAAGAGTCGCTAGGTCAGCTAGCGGCCGCCGACGTCCGCGCTGGACACGGTACCAGCGCGGGCGATCGCGCCTCTGGACCTCCTCTCTCGCCTCCTTCCCCTTATTCATGAACATCTTGGGTATCGAAACGTCCTGCGACGAGACGGCCGCGGCTGTCGTCGTCGACGGCGAACGCGAACTCTCCAACGTCGTCGCGTCGCAATTCGACGTACATGCCCGCTACGGCGGCGTCGTGCCCGAGCTGGCCTCGCGCCAGCACCTGGACGCGATCACCCCGGTGGTGCGCGAAGCGCTGGAGCGCGCCGGCATGAAGTACGCGGACCTCGATGCCGTCGCGGTGACCTACGGACCGGGGCTGGTCGGCTGTTTGCTGGTGGGCCTGACCTACGCCAAGGGCCTGGCCCTGGCGCTCGGTAAACCGTTCATCGGCATTAATCACCTCGAAGGGCATATCCACGCCGTGGTGATGGAGCAGCGCCGCGCCGGGAGCCCGGCTGAGCTGCCGGCGATTGCCATGGTCGTCAGCGGCGGCCACACGCATCTGTTCTTGATCGAAGATACGGCGGAAAACGGTTACGACTACAAGCTGCTGGGCAAGACGCGCGACGATGCGGCGGGTGAGGCCTTCGACAAAGTCGCCAAACTTCTGGGGTATCCCTATCCCGGCGGGCCGCTGCTGGACCTGTTGGCCCCGTTCGGCAATCCCAAGGGCGTCGCCCTGCCGGGTTCACGCATGAAGGGCAATCAACTGGACATGAGTTTCTCAGGGCTCAAGACGGCGGTGCTGCGTCACGTGCAAGCCAGCGACATGGCCGAAGAAATCGCCGAGCGCCACAACGCGCTGAAGGGCAGGGGACGCATCGGCGTCGACGAAGCCCGGCAAGCGACTCCGCAAGCGACCCTCGACCTAATCGCCTCGTTTCAGTCGCGCGTCGTCGAAGAATTGCTCAAGCGCGCCGCCGCTGCTGCCGATGAGACCGGGGCGCGGTCGCTGATCCTCTGCGGCGGCGTAGCGGCGAACTCCGGCCTGCGCGCACGGTTCCAATCGTTGCCTGTGCCGGTCTACACTTCAGCGCTAGCCCTCTCAACCGACAACGCCGCCATGATCGCCGCCGCCGCCTACCCGCGCCTGCTCCGCGGCGAATCGTCCCCGTTAGACCTCCGCGCCCAACCCAACCTCAAGCTCGCGCAATAACCCACGCTCACCGCCGCCCGCCGGGGACTGTCCCTACGTGGACTGTCCCCCCAAACCGCCGCCCAAGCCTGCTGTATCGCCGCTATCCCGCTCCCCCCTTCTCCCGCCTTCCCCGATCTTCCGCAAACTTCCGCGAACTTCCGCGAGCTTCCGCCAATTTCCGCCAGATTCCGCTTTCTTCCACCCGGGTCTTGGGTTAAGTCATTGATTCGATTAAGCCTTGCCCGTTCTGGCGCGGCCCATTGGAAACGGCGACGGCCCGCTCGGTAGAGCAGGCCGTCTTGGTTCCAGGGTAGCAGGGGGTGCAAGGGACTAGATCATGTGCTTGACAACATATGTACTAAAGTACATATTTGGGGGCGGCGAAGCGCGGTTTTACCGGAGCCTAATTCGCAAGGCCGATAACCATTTCGACGCTCATCCGGCTCGCACGAAGAAGGGAGGCAAGTAACATGCCTGTGAACGTAGAGGACAAAATCAAGAAGCTGTCGACCGCCCAGCGCAAGAAGGTTGAGTCCCGCGCCAAGGAGCTGCGCGCCGAAGAGATGACCTTGCGCGAGCTGCGAACCGCCCTCAAGATGACTCAGGTACAGATGGCCGGTCAGCTCGGGACGACGCAAGACAACGTTTCGCGCTTGGAGAAACGCAACGATCTGCTTGTTTCGACCTTGAGGAAAGCGATCGAAGCGATGGGCGGCCGCCTGTCCATCGTCGCGGAGTTTCCCGGCCGCAAACCGGTGGTCGTCTCGGGCATCGCTGAGGACGCCTAGCCCGCACCATCACAAACGCCGCCTCATCCGAGCCCGGGCGCAAGCCCGCGCTTCCGAGCCGCGACGGTCAGGGAGCGGTCTTCACCGCCGACCCCACTCCCGACCGCCAGGGGACTGCCATCCCTGGCTGCCCCCGACCACCTAAATCCGCCCGGCCATCCCGCACTCGCATCAAACCCGTTAACGGGGCGAACCCATCTGAGCCCAGGGCGTGAGCCCTGGGTTGCCAAACACCCGCACCCCAATCGCCCCTACTCACCGCCCGCAGCGGACTGCCATCCTTGGCTGTCCACGTCCACCCCGCACGACCGCCGAGATTGCACTCTTGCGTTTTCAGGCTCGTTCACGAGCCTCATGGCTAGGCCAGCCGTTTTACGGCTGGTATCCGAAACGGAGCCCAGCCCTCCCTCTCCCCAGCCCGCTTCAGCGGGCTTCCAACGAGGCCAGGCGCGAGCTGCGAGCGGCCCTCAAGATCACGCAGGTCCAGATGGCCGGCCAGATGGGGACCACGCAGGACAACGTTTCGCGCTTGGAGAAACGCAACGATCTGCTTGTTTCGACCTTGAGGAGAGTGATCGAAGCGATGGGCGGCCGCCTGTCCATCGTCGCGGAGTTTCCCGACCGCAAGCCAGTTGTCGTCTCGGGTATCGCTGAGGACGCCTAGCCCGCACCATCACAAACGCCGCCTCATCCGAGCCATTGCGTCAGACAGGGGCATCGCCCAGACGAGGGGAGGCGAGTGAACGATCAACCCCAAATCATAGATAATACGGAGCTTGCGTCCTTTGCAGAGATTTCTTTGGGCTCCGTCCCCTTTTCCCATTGTTGCCAGACGTTCTGCCCCAAAAACCGGGGACAGGCTACACATTTCTGTCCGCCCCACCAGCCCGCTTGACACGGTGTGATACACCTAAAAACAGAAGAGCCCCTTGCTAGGTCAGGCACGGCTGGGGGCGTCCCGTGCACGGGGAATACGAGTCTGAGGCGCGCGGTCGAAGCCAAACGAGCCGCAGCGGTGATGGGGAGAAGAGTCCCTGGACCGGTCCAATACTACTCCGATGCCTCGCTTGGTAGGGTGTCGCAACCTACGTCCCAAAGGGCTCCTGGAAACAGGGGCCCTTTGGGCGTCGGCCTGGAATGAAAGCCCGCTGGAGCGGGCTGACCTGAGGGAGGGGCGCGGGCCCCTGTCTCAGATACCAGCCGTAAACGGCTGGCCTAACCATGAGGCCCGTCAACGGGCCTGAAAGCTGCGAAGACGGAAGGCGCGCAGCAGAGCCCCGAACGCCAGAGAGGGGTCAAATGCCGGCCAATCCGGCGCCCAACCTCCCTCCACGCAACGCCAAGCCTCGCCTCCGCGCCCATCCGAGCCGCACAGCTTTAGCGTGCGGTCCCCCTACCTCCAACGCACAATGTCCGCCCAATCAGCTCAAAAATCGGACGACATCCTTTCCCTTCAACAACATAGCCCCATTTCACCCCGGATATCAGCGGACATGAGCGGACATTCGCGGTCTTTGCCGGACATCCGCGGCCATCGGCGGCCTACGAGCGGACGAAACGGGCCGTCTCGCGGACCACAAACGGACCGCAACTATTCCTCCGCGCCCGGGTTTTGAAAGAGCAAGGAGAAAGCCCATGAACACCCTACGCAACAAATGGATCCTCGCCGGTTTCGCCCTCGTCTTGAGCGCCGGCACGATGTTGGCCGCCGAACCCACCCCAGCAGGCCGCCAGATCAACGAACAGAAGCGCATCGCGCAGGGAGTTCGCAGCGGCGAGCTGACCCGCGCGGAAGCCCGCCATCTGGAGAAGAACGCCGCTCGCGTCCATCGCTCGATCCGGCGCGACCGCGTCGACGGCGGAGAGTTCACGCCGCGCGAACGGGCCAAGGCCCAGAAGAAGCTTCGCAAGCAGAGCAGGGCAATCTATCGCCAAAAGCACGACCGCCAGGACCGCAACTAAGGTTCGATAAAACGCATACAGGAGGCGGGTTCGGCCCGCCTCCCTGCTTTGGTCGTAGGGCTACCATCTTAGCCCTCTGGTAACGGGTCCGGCCCGTTGAGAATGTGACTGTCGGTCTATTGGCCTCCCGCGGAAGTGAGCGGAAAGTAGTGGCATGGCACAGATACGACAGGTCGAAACAGCCGAAACCTCCCACCCGACCATTGGCGCGACTCCTGACTCCGGCAAGGAGCGGGGCATTCGCGTGGAATGGTCGGACGGCGACGGTCTGAAGATGTCCTGGCGCATCGATGTCAAACGCTACTACGGCAAAGGGCTGTTGGGCGTCAGCGGAGCTGAGTTGCCGCAGGGCCGCTGCGTCTGGGTGCGCGAACCGCACGCCGTTTACGGCGCGTATGTTCGCAGCTGCCTGCGCACGGGCAACAGCTTTGCCGTGGACCTCGAATTCCGCCACGTCGGGCGGCGAGGGGACGACCGTATTCCGGTCGGCGATCCGATTGTGGCCACCTGGGAAGATCCCGCCGAAGGCGCGATGGTTTCTGAAGGAATGGTCTTGAACGTCAGCGGGGGCGGCCTGCAAGTGTCGCTCACCAGTCACGTCTCGCCGGGCGCCCTGATCCGCATCAGCGGAGACGATTTCGAGTGCTTGGGTACGGCGAGCTACTCGATCCCAACCGAAGGCGGCCGCAAGGTCGGTGTGCAGTTCTTGCAACAGCCCGAGCTACGCGAACTCGAACTCGTCGATCACCTGGTTTAACGACTGTCGCGCCGTCGCGGCGCCAACTCCAAGAGCTTCTTGATCAGTTCCCGCTCCGCGTCATCGAAGCGCTCCGAGAACCGCTCGGACGCGATGATCTCAGCGCGAGCATCGGGCTGCGCGTTGCGCAGTCGCCGGACGGCTTGGACGATGGCGACGCGTCGGGGCCGCGGCAATGCAGTCCACTGGCGGAAGAGCGCACGGGCTTGCGTTTGCTGATTGGGCCCTAGACTGCTGAATAGCTGGTAGCGCTGAATCAGCAGTTCGCGGCGCTCGGCGGGCAGCTTGTCGAACTGGCGCAGGCGGTCTTCGATGGCTCGGCGCTGGGCGGCAGGCAGTCGTTGGAAGCGGCGATTGTTGGCCAGCAGTTCCTTGCGGCGCTCCGGCTCCACCTCCATCAGGCGTTGCACAAACGCGTTGATGGAGTTAGCCCGAGCGGCGCGGTCGGCGTCGGCGCCTGCCGGGCGGCGAGGCGAGTCTTGAGCAGGGCGAAACGTGTCGCGGCTCTGCGCCGCCGCAGTAGCGGCGCACAAGCTAGCGGCCAAGAGCAGGCTGGCAAAGCAGCGCTGCCATGCGATTCGCCGGCGCATGATTAGGACCTGCCCGGCTCAGACGGCTGCGGAAAGGCGTCGAAGTCGATGAGCATCTCGACATCGTCGAGGGCGCTCTCGATCTGTTGGTAGTACTCGGCTTCGGCGGCGGACTTGACGGCGACCTGGGACCGCTCGTGAACCGGTTGTTGCTCGAAGCTGTACACGCCAATGAGCACGGCGGCAGCGGTGAGGGCGGCTGCCAAGGCCGGTTTCCAGGAGGCGAACAGCAAGCGGCGCCAGAAGGGTTGAGCCTCGGCATCGTGGCGTATGCGCGCGTAGACGGCTTCGTCGAAGCCGGCGGAGGGCTCCGGGGTTTCCCACTGATCCATCGTTTCAAACAGGGATAGTTGCTGCTCGAACATGGCCTTCAATTCGGGTTCGCGTTCGAGCCATTGTTCGAACTGCGCCTGTTCGGCCTCGTTCAAAGGCGGGCCGGTCGGGTTCAAAATCGTATCCAATACTTGTTCGCGAGTCATCAGGTCACCTGGGTTTGCCGGCTGTATTGGTTCTTGGAGACTTCTTCTAGCCGGCTGCGAAGAGTTCCATAAGCTCGAAACAGCAGAGACTTCACTGCAGAAACGGAGCAACCCAGCGCAGCGGCGATCTGGCTGTAGTCTAACTCCTGATACTTGTGCAGCAGGACCGCTGAGCGCTGGTTGTCGGGCAGCGCCGCGATGGCCTGACGCACGACGGCCAGGCGCGCTTCGGCGACGAGTTCCTGCTCCCGCGTGGGGCGGCTGTCGGCTGGTTGGACCGGCTGGCCGCCGATGAGCGGTTCATCGAGACTGCGGTCGCCGCTCTCGGCCTTGTGGTCGCGGATGGCGTTCAGCGCGACGCGTGAGGCGATGCGGTAGAGCCAGGTAGTGAACTTGGCGCTCGGTTCGTAGCTGACGCGGGCCTTGTATACCCGCAGGAAAACATCTTGGGCCAACTCTTCGGCCACCGCTTGATTGCGCACCATGCGGGTGAGATAGCCGACGATCGGGCAGCGGTACTTTTGCAGCAACAGATCGAAGCTGGCTTCGTCGCCCGCGCGAACCTGGAGCATCAGCTGGGCATCGGGCTCCAACGCTAGTTCTGCTCCCACAAGCTTGTTCAACACAAGCCGGACGCGAAAAGTTGCGCAAAAATTTGCGCTACAGCCGTCCCACGACAGGCTCTCTGGTCAGCGGAGCGCCATCGGCCAGGGCTGCGGCGATGGGAAACTCGGCCAATTTCTGGTACTCGGGGCCGTTGGCGGTGACGGTGGTGCCGAACAGGCCAAAGCGGTCGGGGCTGATGGCGCCGAACTCGCGGCTGGGCAGGTCCTCGACGGCGGTCTTCATTTCATCGAGGGACTGTCCTTCGATGACGCGTCCGAGAGTCAGGTGGGGCTGGAAGGGCCGGACTTCGGGGACGACGCCAAGAGGCTGCAATGCGGCGTCCACGCCGGTGGCAAGCTGACGAAGAGCGGAGGTGTTCTCGGCTCCGACCCAAAAAATGCGCGGCGTGCGCGAGGACGGGAAGAAGCCGAGGCCAGCCAGCGGCACGTTGAGCGGCGTGGTGACGCGGACGCGTCCGAGAGCCTGGATGACGGCGTCGATGCCTTTTTTTGGCGTATCGCCGATATACTTCAGCGTCAAGTGCATGTTGCGCGGATGCACCCACTGGATCGGCGAGACGGGGCCGAGGCGGCGGACGAGTTCCGTCAGATTGGCAACAACTTTCGAATTCGGCTCTAAGGCCACAAATAGACGCATGGACTTGGTCAACTCTCTGTCAGACGATGCTTTCGATGCGGGTTCTCACGAACCGGCTTGCCCGACGGTCTAGGGCTTCTTCTTGTGAACGGAAACCTGTTTCTTGGGGGGCTCGAGGGTAACGGTTAGCGACTGCTCGGTCTGATCGAGGACCAGATCGGCCGAGCCGTATGTTTGGAAGCCAGGGCTAATGACCTGGATCATGTAGCGGCCCTGTTCCATGGGTGGAAGGGGCGCCGTGCCCTGCATGCTGGTTCTCAATTGCATGCGGCCCTTCTTCACCTTGACCTTCTCCGCGCCCGGCTTGCTGACGACGCGTCCGATGACAACGCTGGCCCGCGGAATCGGCGTGCCGCTCTCGTCCTGTACCAGGACGAGCAACCTGGTAAAGTCCTTCGCGGGCGCAACCGAAACGATAATGAGGCAGGCTGCCAGCAACAGCAGCTTCAGAGTGGAATTGAACAAGCGCATCAGAAAATGAAGCTCAGGGAGCCTCGATAAGAACGTACCGAAGGCATGACGAAAATGGTCTGACCGTCGGAGCCTTCGATGGGAATATAACCTGCCTTGAGCAGGTTGCGAACGTCGGCCGTAATCTCGAACTTACTTCCCGGCAGCGGTCCGCTCATCGGCAGGGGTTGCCGGATCAGGATGTTTAGCCCGGGCGCCGAACGCGCCGAAAAATCGTTGTATAGGTCGGGAGCGATGACCGAGTCACGGCTCACCCATTGGTAGCTGGTGATGGCCCGCGTCCCGCTTCGCGGCAGGTCCGCCGAAATGGACGCCGTGACCAGATGAGCGCGCTCCACATTGAGATTCCTGCGAAAACTGGACAAGTCAACAGAATCAAGCATGTTGCCGCCGGGAGCGACTACGCCTGTGTTGCCGTAACCCAGAGCCGCTTCGAGACGCTCTTTGAGCACGTGCGAGTAGGAGACTCGATAGCCGCGCATGCTGTGGCGACCGCCGTTGAGCGTCGAAGCCTGAGAAAACAGATCAGGCAATACCTGTCCGCTGGACTGATAAGAATCAGGCACCAGGGCCGAGATGGCTGCGTCGGAGATGTCGTCTTGGTAGACGGCCGCCTCAAGCAATCCCCCGCCGAACTGCTCTTTGTAGCCGATCTCGACGTGTTCGGTGCGTTGCACCGTGGCGCGATCGTCTCTCAGGGCGACGCGCGGGAACATGCCCAGAGAGGAAACCTCTTGGCGTAAATCTTCGGTTCCGCCCTGGACGGCGCTTTCCGGATGCGGAACGCCGGAGGCGTAGCTGACTTCGAGAGTCCGCCGCGGCGTGAGCTGCTGGACGATTCGGCCGTAGGGGCTGACGTAGTCGAGCCGATCCAGGAAGCGGACCGACTCATAGAGGAAGCCGTATTCGACGGTGGTCGAGTCGCTGACCTTGACGCGGTCGCCCAAACCAAGAGTGAAAGTTTCGAGGGTCGGCGCATCGCTCCCGAGTTGCGGATCGAGGAAGGCGCGCGAGCCGCCGGATGTCTGCAGCTGACGAACGGTTACGCTGATCTCAGGAGTGCCGAGACCGATGTCCCGTTGATAGCTGGTGCGGAAGGCGGTCGCAGGGGCCTGGCCGGCCGTGTTGTAACCGACGTTGCCGCTGACCGTGATGCCGTTGTCGCCGAACAAAGAGGTGGCCACGGCGAAAGAAGTGCCGAGGTCGGATTGATTCGCAAACGCCGTCGGCGTCACGCCTGCTCCACTGGTCACTTCGGCGTAGGCGCGCGTTTCGGCGAAGGCCCCGTTCACTCGACGGAGGATACGGCTGCGCTCGTCTTGCTGCTCGCGCGGCTGGAATCGCAGAATCGGACGCATGGCATGGGCGGAACGCAGGGTCCACTTCCATTCGTCGGTCATGTCGCGGACCTGGCCGGTCACGGGCATGCTGAGCTGCAGGGTGGCGAAGATCGAGCGCAGACTAATATCAAGCAGAGACTGCACGCCGGCTTCGACCAGAATCCGATTGCGCTCAAGCGGCAAGAAGCGTCCCAGGGTGACGCGGATGGCGTATTCGCCGGGGAAGAGGCCTTGGGCGACGAAGCGGCCGTCTTGGTCGCTGAAGACGCGCTTGATCAGACGTCCGTCCGCAGCCAGGACAGCGACCGCGGCGCCCATCTGGGCGATGCCGCGCTCGTCCTTCACCCAGCCCGACACCGAGCCGGTAAAAGGGTCGGCCGCATGGAGGGCGGGCGCAGTCAGCAGAACTGCCAGCAGAACGCCTAATGCGGCTGCGGCAACTTTTTGCAACTGACCTGTTTGCTTCATGCGTTCGATAGCAGGCCTAAACCTCCCATCCTCTAGATTCTACAGCACCTTGAACGTCATCGTGGGATTGACGGTTTCCTCTTTGACGCGATCAGTCATTTTCAAGCTGAGCCGATAGACGCCTGGGTCCAAGTTCAGCGGCAACAGCTTCTCAACGACAACCTGGCCCGGCGACGCGCCGCGGATGTCTTGGACATCTTCGGTGAAGTCGAGCAGCAGCTTGTCGGGTTCGCTCGCCTTGGCGATCTGATAGGTGATTTCGCCGTCCGGCATGCGCGTTGCGTCATCTTCGCCGAGATTATAGAACTCCACGTAGATGCCCATGCGCTCGCCGGGCTTGAACTCTTCGCCCAACCTCGGGCGAACCTTCGACGCGCCCATCACGAATTGGCCGGCGCCGAGGGAGCGAGTCGGAACCCGCTCGATCTTGTCGGCGAGGATGACGGACGAGTACGAAAGCGTCTCGTCGTCGAACTTCGGTACGTCGAGAGCGATGCGGGAGGTGCCCACGGTCTCGCCGATGACGTCTTTGACCACTAGCTCCAGGCGGTATTTGCCCGGGGCCAGCGGCAACATCTTGTTGTAGATGGACGCACGATCGGCTTCGGCACTAAGGCGCTCCGGAGAGGTCGTGATCGTGACCGTATCTTCAAAATGCGTCTCCACCTTGCGAGTCATCGTGGTGATGCGGCCAAAGATGTTGACTGCGGCACGGTGCAGGCCGTCCTCCTCTTTGA
Organism: uncultured Acidobacteriota bacterium; assembly: GCA_963805925.1. GTDB lineage: Bacteria > Acidobacteriota > Terriglobia > Bryobacterales > UBA6623 > CAMPKL01. Next base: position 585,489 of record CAWDWB010000003.1, on the reverse strand, counting down.
ACAGCAGATCGCGGTTCTGAACCTGAACCGTGATGCTGGCAAACGAGGTCGAATCGGTGACCTTCACGTAGCTGATGTTCGTAGTGAAGGCGAGCGTGTTGTACTCGATCGTCGAATCGACAATCGCTTCAAGATCATGGAACTTGACTGGCGGCGGGCGCTGAATCATCGAGTACAACTGCAATCTTTCGAACTGGTCGTACTTTCGGGAGCGACCGAGGCCGGTACCGTCGGGGGTCAAGCTGCCGTAGCCAAAGCCGGTGCGGCCCATGAGACGGTCGGCGCGGGTGCTCATACCCATGTCCTCGGCGATGGTATTACCCGCGTTAGGAATGTAAAGCAGAGCGTCCTTCTCCATCGGATCCATGGTCAGGCGGTATTCGCCCGACATGGTCGGATCGACGAATTCCAATTCAATATCGCTGCCGATGCCTTCTAGGTAGCGGTAGCGCCAGATTTCAAACGGGTAGGTGGATGTCGTACCGCCGCCCTCGTTGAAAGGTCGTTGGTAGCTGCCGCCGGAGGGATGGGATTGCACTTCGTCGGCCGGGCCGTAGGCGATGTAGATTCGGCCCCGGTCGGTCTTCCAGCCAGGGATGCCCGAAGCGAAGCGCTCATTGGCATAAGCGATTCGACGATAGTGTTCCTCGCGGAACTCGTTCTCCACGGAGTCCGGCGTCGGATCGCGGCGAATCCAGAAATTCTCAATGAACGACTCGCGTTCTTCGTCGGTGTTGAGTTCGACGAACGCCTTCCGCTCTTCGTTGGAAATGATGTATTTCACGTCTTCCGTAAGCCACTTGCGGAAGGGACCTTGCAGTTCCTTTTCCAACTGCCGTACCCGGCGGCGCTGCTGTCTCTCGGAGAGACCTTGCGGCGCTTCTTGAGCCTGCAGCCACACCGTGGGCAGGTCAGTAGCGACCAGCGCAAGTAAGAGACAGGGAAGGAGAAGGAGACGTTTTAGCGACATTCGGTTCGGCAACCTCAACAGTTCCGGGCAGGGCGAAGCCCCGAGTAGCCTGTGCCCGGGTCCGGTTTGATTCTATGTCTTTGGCGCGGCAAGGTCAAGAAATACGGGCCTTTCAGACGATTGCGACAGTCCAGGCCCGTCACGATGGTTTACGTACGGGAAGTGCGCAGAGTTTCAATTTCTCGGCGGTTTGGGAAATAGAAAATCAAGCCTCCGGTAATCGGAAGACCAGGAATGGTATTTGGTAGATTGAATGATCTGCAGATTGTCTGAGATCTATTGAAATCAACGGCTTAGAGTATCCTCTCCGCGCCGGAATCTTTGGCCATTGGATTGCAACATGCGCGAAGACGGATAAGCTTAAGCTTTTCCGCGGGTTTTTCGTGATTCGACTCCGTAAAGTTCGGCCTGGAACGGCGGCCCTCGCGGCGCTGGCAGTTTTGCTGTCGGCTGCAGCAGTGGGTAACGTCGTTGACCGTAGCCAACCGGCAAGGCCAGACGACGGGGTTGTGTGGGTCGATTCGCAGCGCGGCGTTGAAGCTGCGCGCGTCGACCCGCAGGGCCCGGCCGCGTCGGTGGGGGTGCGGCCGGGCGATCTGCTTCGGCAGATCAACGGCAGCCGGATCGAACGTTCTATGGACGTCGACCGGCTGTTGGGGGCGCTGGGATCTTGGAGCCAGGCAGACTATCGGGTTCGCCGTAATGGAGCGGACCTCGACTATCTGCTGGTGACCCAATCCGAGTCGTCACAGAGGCGGACAGCATCAGTTTTTCAGTGGATTCTGGGGTTGGTCTACTTGCTGATCGGAGCGTTTGTCTGGCGGCGCAGTCCGCAGACGACGCGTGTCCGCCTCTTTTTCTTATTTTCGCTTTCCTCCTTTACGCTGTATTGCTTTAGCTACACGGGGGAGTTGGGCGGATTCGACAGGTTCATCTATTGGGCCGACGTCTGGGCGACGTTGTTGACTCCCGCGCTGTTCTTGCACTTCGCCGCCGGGTTCCCGTTGGGGTTGAAGAGCAACCGCTCGCGGTTGCTTGCGGCGTCCGGCTATGGCGTAGCGGCGGCGCTGATCGCCGTTCGGCACTTGACCGCGGCGGGTTTGCTGCAAACCGATAGTCCGGCGTGGGTGCTGCAGGAGTTGCTCGATCGGATCGACTACGGCGCGTTGGGGCTAGGTTATTTGGCAGCGGCTCTGGCCTTGCGTTTTGGCGGGCATGAAGCCGAAGACCTGCTGATCCGCACGCAAAGGCGTTGGCTGTCTTTGGGCGCATTGGCCGGTACGGCGCCGTTCGTTGCTTTCTACGTGGCGCCATTCGTCGCCGGGGGCACTCCGGGACCGAACCATACGCTGTCGATCTTCCCGCTGGCGTTGATTCCAATTTCTTTCGCGTTCGCGATTGCGCGGCAGCGCTTCATGGACGTGGAACTGATCGTTCGCCGCGGCGCGGCCTACACGCTGGCGACCGCCGCGGTTTTGGCCGCGTTTTATGGCGGCGTCTTCGGCCTGAGCGGCTGGTTCGGCTCGGGCGCGACGACGCTGGGGCCGGCGGCCTGGGTGGCGTCGGTGGTGATTGCCGCGCTGCTTTACAACCCGCTGCGTCGTTATATACAGGGGCTGCTGGACCGCCACTATTACCGCGAGCGTTATGACTACCGGCGAACCCTGGCGGATTTTGCCTCGGAACTGAGTGCCGAGACCAACACCGAGCGCATGTTGGAGTCGTTGGGGGACCGGCTGGCGAGGACGCTGGGCGTTGGACGTGTGGCGATTTTCACCTGCGGCGAGGACGGAGAATCGCCGAAGACGGCATACACACGGGGCTTCGAGCCGGCGGGCGGACTGAATTTGCGGTTCTTGACCGACGAACTGGTACAGGGGCTGAGGTATCGGACGTTTGGCGACCCAAGCGACGGGCCACTGCCTTCGCCGTCCCAAAACGAAGCGATTGCCCAACTGAACCTTTACTATTACGTGCCTTGCCGCGTGCAGGGTCGCACGATTGCCTGGATTGGCCTGGGGTTGACCGAGGCGGGGCAGTATCTGACGAGCGAAGACCTCTCGTTGGTGGAAGCGGTATCGGGCAACTTCGCCATCGCACTGGAGAACGCCCGCTTGTACCGTTCGCTCGAAAAGCGCGCCGCCGAGTACCAGCGCTTGAAGGACTTCAACGAGAACATTGTCGAGTCGCTGCACGTGGGCATCTTGGCCGTGGACTTGAGCGATCGGGTAGAGAGCTGGAATACTCAGCTGGAATTGCTGTTCGGGATCTCTCGCTCGGACGCGATCGGCAGAAAGTTGACCGATTTGCTGCCCGCGACGCTGGTTGCGGAGTTTGAAAGCGCCAAGTCGGACAGCGGCGTGCGCAGCATCTACAAGCTGGCGGTTACGCCGGACGACTTCCCCGAACCGCATCGGCCGAGTGCCGGCGACGCCTCAGGCCGCCGTCATATCTTGAATGCGGCGATTGCTCCGCTGGTGGCCAAGAACTTTGAGCCCATCGGCCGGTTGATCATCGTCGACGATGTGACCGAGCGGGTGGAATTGGAAGAACAGGTCTTGCAGGCCGACAAGTTGAGTTCGATCGGCTTGCTGGCGGCGGGCGTGGCGCATGAGGTGAATACGCCGCTGGCGGTGATCTCCAGCTATGCGCAAATGCTCGCCAAGCAGGTCTCCGGCGACCCCGGCCAAGAGCGAATCCTGGAGAAGATCACCAAGCAGACCTTCCGGGCCAGCGAGATCGTCAACTCTTTGTTGAGCTTCTCGCGGACGGCTTCCAACGACTTCGCGCCTGTTTCGCTGACAGAAACGCTGGAAGAGACTTTGTCGCTGACGGCTCCGCAACTGCGCAAGGCGTCAGTACGGGTAGAGACCGACTTCGAGCCGGGCTTGCCTGCCGTGCGCGGCGCCGGCAACAAGTTGCAGCAGGTCTTCCTGAATCTGATCTTGAACGCCCGCGATGCGATGCCCGGGGGCGGCGTGTTGCGCGTGGAAGCGAAACGCGCCTCTAACGACTCCGACGGCCAACAGGTGGTGATCGTGGTATCGGACACCGGCGTCGGCATTCCGCAGGAGAAGTTGGGCAAGATCTTCGATCCGTTCTTTACGACCAAGGCGGCGACGGGCGGGACGGGACTGGGTTTGGCGGTGAGCTACGGCATTATCCAGGAGCATGGCGGATCTTTGAGCGCGGAGAATAGTCCGTCCGGCAAGGGCGCCCGGTTTACAATTGAACTACCGGTCGTTTCCAAGCCGATTCATGCCTGAAATTCCTTCCTATGCGACCGCCATCCGGGCGCGAATCCTCATCATTGACGATGAAGAGTCGATTCGCGAAAGCCTGGAGGCGCTGCTTACCTTAGAGCGCTTCGCCGTGGAGACGGCCCCCGATGCAGCATCGGGGCTGGCGCTATTGGGACGCAAAGCCTACGACCTGATTCTGCTTGACCTGATGTTGCCCGATCGCTCGGGACTTGAGGTACTCGAAGAGGTCCGCCAATACGACAGCGATACGCCGATCGTGATGCTGACCGCTTACGGCACGGTCGAGACCGCGGTCAAAGCGATTCGCTTGGGCGCGGACGATTTCTTCACCAAGCCCTGGAATAACGACAAGTTGGTGCTGGGCATCGAGCAAACGATCGCTCACCGGCGCCTTGAGAGCGAGAACCGGCGGCTGCGCAGCGAACTGCAAGAGCGCTACAGCTTCGACAACATCGTGGGCAAGAGCGAGCCCATGCAGCGCGTGTTCGGGCTGGTCGAGCAGGTGGCCCCGAGTCGTTCGACGGTGTTGGTGACCGGAGAAAGCGGGACGGGTAAGGAACTGATCGCCAAAGCGATTCACGCGCGTTCTCCCCGGTCGGGCAAGCCGTTTGTGCCGGTGAACTCCGGCTCGATCTCGCTCGACCTGATGGAGTCGGCGCTGTTCGGGCACGTCAAGGGCGCGTTTACGGGCGCGAGCTACAACCGCAAGGGATTCTTCGAGGCGGCTCACGAGGGGACAATCTTCCTCGACGAGATCGGCACGCTCGGCCTGGAGACGCAGGCCAAGTTGTTGCGCGTGATCCAAGAGTTGGAGTTTACGCCGGTCGGGTCGTCGGTGCCGGTGAACGTGGACGTGCGCATCATCGCGGCGACGAACGAGAATCTTGCCGAGATGGTGGCCGAGGGCGCGTTCCGCGAGGATCTGTACTACCGGCTGAATGTAATTGAAATTCATTTGCCGCCGTTGCGCGACCGCCGCAGCGATATCCCTTTGCTGGTGCGCCATTTCTTCGATCGCTTCTGCCGCGAGAACGATTACTATCTGGACTCGGAAGGCGGATCGACGCTGGAGTTCAGCCAGGAAGCGATGCGCATGTTGATGGATCACGCCTGGCCCGGGAACGTTCGTGAACTGGAGAACGCAGTAGAACGGGCGGTGGTGCTGGCGAAAGACCCAGTGGTGCCCGTCGAAATGTTGCCCAAGAATGTATTGGAGCGGCACGGCATGAGTCCACGGAACCTGCCGGTTGACTTCACGCCGGCGGCGGGCGCTAGTTTGCCGGAACAGGTCGAAGAGTTCGAGAAGCGGCTGATCGTCGATGAACTCAAGAAGGCGGGTTGGAATCAGACGGAGACGGCGAAGCGTTTGAAGGTTGCGCTGTCGACATTGAACCAGAAGATCCAGCGGCTGGGGTTGGACGTGAAGGCTTTGAAGGCTGCTGACGGCTAGGGCGGGGTTATACTTGACGATTCTCGGTCGGCAATAATTTTGGAGCTATGCACAAGTACATCATTTGCGGCCCGCAGGGCTCAGGTAAGGGCACGCAGAGCCGGCTGCTGTCTCAGGCGCATGATTTTGTGCATATTTCGATCGGCGACATGTTCCGTTGGCACATGCAGCACCACACCAAGGTTGCCGCGCGCATCACTCGCATCATGCATTCTGGACACCTCGTGTCGGACGATATCGTCGAAAAGGTCGTGCGCGAGCGGCTGGAGCAGCATGATTTCAACTACGGATTTGTGCTGGACGGATTTCCCCGGACGCGCCCCCAAGCGGAGTACCTGTTTGAGAACTGGGACGTGGACCGGGTGATCTACCTAGATGTGCCGGACGAGATTGTTTTCGACCGCGTCATGCAGCGGGCCAAGAAGGGCTTGGGTTCGGGCTTTACGAAGCGGGCGGATGACAATCCGGCTGCGCTGAAAGTGCGGTTGGAAGAGTACTACGGCAAGACCAAGCCGCTGCTGGAACTTTACCGGCAGAAGGGGCGGCTGGTGACGGTCGATGGAACCAAGCCGATTTCCGAAGTCTACTCAGACATTTCGAGAGCGCTTGGGTTATCTCCGTTGACGCCGGCGCCGGATCTGCTGGCCAAGGTTGAGGCGGGCGTTTAGATTGATCTACACGCCGCCGCCGCCGCGAGCGTCTAACAGTTAGGAAGGGAAGGTACGTCCAGGACCGATGGCTGCGCCGGAAGAAATCGTAATCGACCCGCAAGCGGAGGAGCAACAAGCGCGTGCTCTTGCTGCGCGGTACCGGTATGCCTTCGTGGACCTGCCGTCCGAACACATTCAGAGCGATTTGTTCCGGTCGATTCCGGTCGAGTTGATGTTCCGGCGCAACTTCGTGCCGTTGCATGAACAGGACGGCGTGCTGGAGATCGCCATCGCCGATCCGCGCCAATTGCCGGCGCTCGACGAGATCTCGCTGCTGCTGAAAAAGAAGCTGCGGGTGAAGGTCGCCACCCTGTCGCAGATCAACGATCTGCTGAAGAAGACTGATCAGTCGCAACGCGTTCTGGAAGAGGTCACCGAAGGTTTCGTCCTAGATGTGATCGGCGACGAGGACTCGGACGAGACGCTGTCGATTGAGAAACTGACCGGCGACGGCGATCTGTCGCCGGTGATCCGGCTGGTTGACACGACGATCTTCAACGCTCTGGAGCGTCGAGCGAGCGACATCCACATCGAGACGCGCAGCCACGAAGTGGCGATCAAGTATCGCATCGACGGCGTGCTGCACGACGCGATGCCCCCGATCTCGAAGGACTGGCACGAGACGATCCTTTCGCGCGTGAAGGTGATGTCGGAATTGGACATCGCGGAACGGCGTGTTCCGCAGGACGGTCGCTTCCGCGTTCGCTATAAGGGCCGCCAGATCGACTTTCGCGTTTCGATCATGCCGACCGTGCATGGCGAGGACGCTGTATTGCGCGTTCTCGACAAGGAATCAATGAGCGAGAAGTTCAAGCAACTCTCGTTGTCGGTGGTTGGTTTTTCGGCAAACGATCAAAAGCGCTTCAGCCGCTACATTCGCGAACCCTACGGCATGGTCTTGGTGACCGGGCCCACCGGTTCCGGTAAGACGACGACGTTGTATGCGGCGTTGAGCGAAATCAAGACGGACGAAGACAAGATCATTACGATTGAAGATCCGGTCGAGTATCAGTTGCACGGCATCACCCAGATCCCGGTCAACGAGAAGAAAGGCCTGACATTTTCGCGCGGTTTGCGCTCGATCCTGCGTCACGACCCGGACAAGATCATGGTCGGCGAGATCCGCGACCCCGAGACGGCTCAGATCGCGATCCAGTCGGCGCTGACCGGCCACTTGGTATTCACGACGGTCCACGCCAACAACGTGGTCGACGTGTTGGGACGCTTCCTCAACATGGGCGTCGAGGCCTACAACTTTGTCTCGGCGCTGAACTGCATTCTGGCCCAACGGTTGGTGCGCTTGATCTGCGAGCACTGCAAGAAGCCGGTCAAGTATCCCGACTCGGTGATTGAGGAGTCGGGAATGACTCCGAGCATTTGGAAGAACTTCACTTTCTACGAGGGCGAAGGCTGCATCGAGTGCTCCGGTACCGGCTTCCGAGGCAGGACGGCGATCCACGAGTTGTTGGACATGAGCGATCACATTCGGGAGTTGATTCTGGAGCGTCGTCCGTCGTCGGAGATTATGCGCGCGGCTCGCGAGGAAGGCATGACGACGCTGCGCGAGTCGGCGATTGAGCGCGTTCGAGACGGCGTGACGACGTTGAAGGAGATTAATAAGGTCACGTTCATCGAATAGTTCGATGAACGACCGAGTCTGCTATGAATGGGCTGCTCCGATCCCTGGTGGAAGATCCCATGCCGTCGCTTGTGATTGAGCTGTCGACGGACGGTATCGTTGCGGTTCGACGCAACAATGGATCCGGCGCCCTGCTGCGCGCGGAGCGAAGTTTCGCGCCGGGCACGCTCGATCCGGCGCCGACGCGGCCGAACATCGCCCATGCCGGCGAGTTTTCCGCGGCATTGGGCGGCGCCTTGGACGAGTTGGGTCCGCGGAACGGTTCCGAGACGGCGTTGATCCTGCCGGACGCTTCTTCGCGCGTGACGGTCCTCGACTTTGATGAGTTGCCAAGCGGCGCCGAAGAGCGGCTGAAGTTGATTCGCGCCCGACTAACCAAGGCGGTGCCCTTCGATATCGGAGCGGCGCGTATCGCCTTTCAGGCATCGAGCACGGGGCTGGGCTACTCCGTGCTAGTCGCGCTCACGCCCGTAGAAGTGGTGAGGCAGTACGAGGATGCGCTGGCGCAGTTTGGGCTGTGGAGCGGCTACGTGTCGGTATCGTCAGCGGCGGCATTGAATCTGCTGCCGGACGGCGACATGGTTCTGTTCGTCAAGCTGGCGCCATCGGGTCTGATGACCTTGGCGGCGATTGAGAACGGCGTCGTTCGTCTAGTGCGCAACGTCGACCTGGGAAGTCTCGATGCCCGGCTGCCGGAGGAACTACTTAACGATATGTTGGCGGACATCTTCCCGACACAGGTATTCGTATCGGACAGTCTGGGCCAATCGGTGGATCAACTGGTGCTTTGCGGGTTTGGCGAATACTTGGACGCGGCGCTGGAGCTTTTCCCGAAGGAACTCAGCTGTGCTGCGAAGCCGTTGGAGTCGAGCCAGGGGTCGGTGGGCCGCCGGGATGCGGGCATGTGGGGGTACCTCAGCCTGTCATGAGAGTTGATCTCAATCTGGCGACGCGGCCGTTTGGCCGGTCTCGCTTGTTTTGGACGGCGAGCGCCGCGATTGGAGCTGTGCTGCTGGTCATCACGGCAGGCTTGTTGTATTCGTTTTGGCGCAGCGGGAAGCTGCCGCCCGAGTTGGCGGCGAAAGAAACACAGTTACGGGCTGAGCTAGCCCAGCTGTCGAACGAGGAAGGCCAGTCCGTGTCGGCACTGAGACAGCCGGAGACCCTGGATGTCTATGACCGTTCCTACTTTCTGAATCAGCTGCTGACGCGCAAGGGAATTTCGTGGACGAAGACGTTCGGCGACTTGGAAGACGTGCTTCCGCCGCGCGTGCTCATGATGCAGATTCGCCCTGAGGTGACCTTCGACAACAAGGTCAGGCTGGATATGCAGGTGGGCGCAGAAGCGCCCGCGGATTTCATTGAGTTCTTGAAGGCGCTGGAGTCGTCCGAAGTGTTTGGATCGCCGAACGTCCGGGGTTTCAACCCGCCGACCGACAACGAGCCGTATTTCCGGTATCAGCTGATGGTGGAGTATGAGCAGCAGCTATAACGCCAAGACGAAAGGCTCAAGGCAGCTCGTCGTGGCCGGGCTGGCGGCGCTGGCGATATTCAACGTCGTCTTCTGGTTGCTGGCCGTCGAGCCGGCGGCGACGCGCACCGCGGATCGCGAGGCAGCGGTGGCGGCGCTTGAGTCGCTGGTCCAGCAGAAGCGCGATTCGGTGACGAAGCTGCGAGAGTCTACCCAACGCGTGGCGACCGCCCGCGACAAAGGAGCCGAACTGCTCAAGGAATTGACGTTTGACCGCGAGCGCACCTTCTCGGAGTTGCTGACGGAACTGGGCGATGCGGCGACTGCCGCAGGCGTCGAGATGCGCGAGACCGATTATGCCTCCGAAGAGATCGCCGGTAACGAGAAATACGGCATGGTGTCGGTGACGGCGAATTTTCGGGGCCGCTACGAGAACCTGGTGCGGCTGCTGAATCGTCTGGACCGATCCAGCGACTTCTTGATTGTCGAAAGTTTGGGCGCGCGGCCTAGAGAGGATACGGGCGACCTGCAGATCTCGATGCGGATCGACACCTTTGTGAGAGAGCTATGAAGGTCGGCGCCGAAGATAAGAAGAAGGTAGCGTTGCTCGCGGCACTCTCGGCGATTGCCCTGGTCACCGTCTACATTCAGTTCTTCACCGGCGATCCCGTGCCCGCAGGAACGGCTAGTCCGGCGGCTGCGCGGGCGAGCAGGCTCCCGGCCGGACCTCCTACTGCACAGGTACAACCGGCGCGTAGGATCACGACGCCGGCTCGCCGCAGAGCGCCGGCCGGCGGCCAGGCTTTTCAGCCGGTTTGGGAGAGCCTGCGAGACAACGAAAGCTTCAACCCTTTGGAAACCGATCCGACGCTGCGGACCGATCTGCTCGAAGCCGTGCGGGCGGTGACGTTTACCAACGTGCACCGCAATATTTTTGAATTCACCACCAGGCGGCGCGTGGAAACCCCGCCGAGCGCGGCGGAAATTGCCAAGGCTAATGCGCTGCAGCAGGCCGCCGAACGCGAAGCGGCGTCGCCCGCGCCGGTCCAGCCGCCCACACCCCAAACGCCGCGAGCACCGCGCTTAAGTTGGCGCTACTACGGATTTGCCAATGCGGATCAGGACGGCGAAAAGAGAGCGTTCTTGCTGGACGGAACCGACGTTTTGATCGGCTCGGAAGGCGACGTCTTCAAAAATCGCTACAAGATTGTACGCATTGGGCAGACGCAGATCGTCATAGAAGATATGCAGTTCCAGAGCGAGCAGGAGTTGACGCTGGAGGCGCCGCGAGGATGATTCGCCCGACCCAGAGTCGGCGGCGGAATGCGGAATCGGGCTATGCCCTGATCACGATATTGTTCCTGTTGGGAGTGGTTGCCGTGATGTTGGCGCGTTCGCTGCCGCGCGACGCGATGTCTGCCGAGAGAACGCGCGAAGAGGTGCTGATCTACCGCGGCGAACAGTATGCCCGGGCGGTGAAACTCTATTTCCGCGAACATCAGCGCTATCCCGAGACGCTGGATGATTTGGAAGAAACCGACGGCGTCCGCTTCCTGCGCCGGCGCTATCGGGATCCGATGACCGGCGAGGATGAGTGGCGGCTGATCAAGATGGGGACCGACGGCCGGTTCGAAGACTCGTTGGTCTACGACACGGAGGAAGACGATCCCGCCGGGGGCCGCGCCACGCCCGCCGCGCAGGCCTTCGCCGCAGCGCAGCTCAATAATGTTCCCAGCACTCCGAACGCGGCCGTCGCGCAGCGCCTGTCAGCGGCCCCGAAAAACCCGTTTCAGGTCCCTGGCGGAACGGCGGGCGGGGCGTTTGCCTTTCCGGGGCAACCTGGAGCCGCCGATCCGGACGCGGAACAGACCCAGGTGCGGCCTGACGGCCAACCTGCGCGAGGAGCCGAGGGTGACTACTCGCAGGTATTGCCGGGGCAGGTGCCGACCGACGCCGGCCAGCGAGATCCGCGGTTAGGGCCGAATGGCGTGCCTGCGGCCATCGCCGGCATTGCGCCTCAACAGGCCCCGGCCTACACGGGGCAGCCTTTGTCTCCCGATGCGGTCTCGTCTCAGGCGACGAACTTGATTGGAGACCTGCTGACGCGGCCTCGTCCAGGCGGGCTGGCGGGCCTGCAAGGGCAGACGGCGCCGCAACAAGGCCCGCAAGCGGCATCCTTCCAAGAGGGCATAGCCGGCGTGGCGTCGAAGTCGGAACGCTCCGGCGTGAAGGTCTACAAGGACCGCAAATCCTTTAACGAGTGGGAGTTCGTGTACGACTATCGTAAGGACTCTCAAATGGGCGCCATGGGGGCCCAGACGGCGCCGGCCGCCGGAGGCAACATCAATCAAGGACAACCGGGGTTAACGCCCTCAGGAATCTTGGGCGGCAATCCCGGAGCGCGTCAAGGGAGTCCCTTTGGCTTGCCGGGCATGACTACAGGACCTCCGCCATCGGGCGCGCCGCCTGTCCGGCGGGAAGTTCCGCCGCCCGCGCCGCAACAGGGCGGCCAAAGAACGAGACGGACGACGCGGCCTCGCTCGCCGGCGGATTTCCGTCCCGCAACGCCCGTCCCGCCGGTACCCACGCCCCAAGATCCTACTGCCTTCCCGGGACAGGTTCAGCCGGGGAATCAGCAGCGATAGAGGTTCCACTGTTCAATTAGCTTGGCGACGGCGGGAACGGTCAACGATTGCCAGTCTTCGTTGCGGCGCCGCCGCTGCCGGAGGTTCGCTGAAGAGACCGCATCCAATTCATCGGGCAGGCGCATGGCTTGGACACGCTCGCCCCAGCAGGGATCGGGGATGTAGCGGCCTTCGCGGTTGCCGACGAGCAGGGTGAACTCTTCGAGCTGATCCTCAAAGGTTGGTCCTGCGCCATAGTCCCAGGCGGCGATGCGCTGGGCCGCGTCCTTGCCGCAGATTAGGAATATTTCGGCTCCCGGACGATGGAGGGCTTTCAGTTCTCGGGCGATCTCGACGAAGAGACCTCCGTCGGTGAGCGCGACGCCACGGCCTGGCTGGCGAGTAACGGCGGCCTTGAGCATCTCGATCCGCTGACCGCGAGAGGCGCCGACGAAAGACTTGTGCGGCAGATCGCCGGGGAGCGCGAAGACGACTTGGTCCAGTTCGGCGAACTGTTGAGCGGCGTCGGCGAGGGCGAAGTGCGCGATGGTCGGCGGATTGAACGCGGAAGGAAGAACTCCAACACGGAGGGCGTCGCCTGGGCTTCCGATCACGTATTCGGCCAAGCGATGGGCCCTCCTAGTTATGGAGTTCTAGTAGGTGGAGCGTCCGCCGGAGACGTCGTAGCACTGACCGGTGACGAACGAACAGTCGGGGCTGGCCAGGAAGTGGGCGACAGCGGCGACTTCCTCAAGTCTTCCCGGGCGTCCGCGGGGGATGCGGGAAGTCATGTAGTCGACTTGCTCGGGCGTCAACTGTTCCAGGATGGGGGTGCGGATGACGGCGGGGCTAATCGAATTGACGCAGATGTTTTTCAGGGCGACTTCTTTCGCCAGGGACTTGGTCAGCGCGATCACCGCGGCTTTGGCCGCCGAGTACGCAGACATGTTGGGGTTGCCTTCTTTGCCGGCCACCGAGGCGATGTTGACGATGCGTCCATAGTCGCGTTCGACCATGCCGCCGATGACGGCGCGGCAGCAGTAGAATACTCCGGTCAGATCGATGTCGATGACGCGTTGCCAGTCTTCGTCGCTTTGCTCCGAGACCGGGGCTGCGCGGCCGGCGATTCCGGCGTTGTTGACCACGATGTCAATCTTGCCTAAACGAGACTCGGCCTGAGCGAACGCTTCGGCTACGGAAGAGGAGTTGGAGACATCCAACTGAACGCCGAAAGCCTGGATGCCTTCTTTCTTTAGGTTGTCGGCGCAGGCGTCGGCGCCGTCCTGGTTGAGATCGGCGATCGCGACGACAGCGCCGGCGAGGCCGAGACGCCGGGCAATGCCGGAGCCGATACCTTGGGCTCCACCGGTAATGAGAGCGGTTTGTCCGCTGAGATCGAAAAACTTGGCTGGCATGGCTTCAAAAGGAAGAGGCTGACCTTGCGGCCAGCCTCTTCGGGGTTAGTCTTCTTTTTCGGTTTCGGGCTCTGCAGCTAGTTCCGGCTCTGTAGCCGCTTCGTCTGCAGCAGGTTCGGCTGTTGCTTCAGCCTCGCCTTCCGGAGCCGCCGTCGCTTCAGCGAAGAATTCCTCTTCGACCGGCTTTTCCTCCACTAAAGGCTCGTTTTCGCGGCCTTCAGCGCGCACTTCCACTTTCACCAAGGCATGGATGTCTTTGTAGAGGTGAATGCGCACGTCGGTGTCGGAGACTTCCTTAATCGGGCTGCCGAGGATGACCTGATGACGGTCCACCTCGAAGCCCTTTTCCACGATCAGTGCGGCGATGTCGCGCGTCGTGACGGAGCCGAATAGAACCCCGGAGTCGCCTGCGCGAGCGACTGCGCGCACCACAAGGTCTTTCATCTTGTCGGCAATCGTCGAGGCTTCGACGGTCAGTGTGTCGGACTCTTTGTCCGCGGCCGCCTGCATTTCGGCGATCTGCTTTTTGCTGGCCGCGTTGGCCGGCATGGCCAGCTTTTGCGGGTACAGATAGTTTCTGGCGTAGCCGCCGGCGACGCTGACAATTTGTCCGCGATCGCCGAGCTTACGTACGTCTTTTCTGAGGATGACTTCTTCTCTCATGCTTGTCTCCAGCCTCCTCTTTAGGCATCGGTGCCGCCGAAGGGCAACAAGGCGATGTTTCTGGCGCGCTTAATGGCCCGCTTCAGCAGGCGCTGGTTCTGGGCGCTCAAACCGGTGTGGCGACGGGGCAGAATCTTTCCGCCGTCGCCTAAGAACTGGCGAAGCACGTCGGCATCGCGGTAGCTGATGTGGTCAATTTTGTTGACGCTAAAGTAATCGACTTTCTTACGACGGTAGAAACGCCTTCCGCCGGCGCCGCCGCCGGAACCGCCGCGGCCGCGACCGCTGTCTCTGCTGTCTCTGCTGTCTCTATCGTCTCTACGAGAACCTGATCCTTGGTCTGACATGGTTGTCCCTCTTCTCGATCTTTCCGCTATTCTTCTTCGCCGGTCGAATCATCTTTGGATGCTTCGACAGCCGCCGGTTTGGCTTCCGGTGTAGCTGCCGGTTTGGCGGCATCATCCCCATCGGGATTGCCCGGAGCTTCCGGGGCGGCCGGCTTAGGCGCAGAAGGCCTTGGGGCAGGCGCAGGCTTGCGGGCGAGGCGCTTCTCGCGTTTGAGGCGCATCTTCTCGGCGCGCTTCAGCTCTTCGTCGATGCGAACCGTCATGAATTTGATGACCGGCTCAGCCACGCGGAGGCGTCGCTCGATTTCCTTGGGAAGGGCCGAGTTTTCCTCAACGGAGTACTCGAAGAATACGTAGAACCCGTGGTCGAATTTCTGGACTTTATAGGCCAGCTTCTTCTTTCCCCACTGTTCGGCTTTCGTAACCTTACCGCCGTCGGATTCAATGACGTCTTGAATCGCCTGGGTTTGGGTTGCTACCTCTTCTTCCGGCAGATCCGGCTTGCAGATGAATATGAGCTCGTAGATTCTCATGCGTCCTCGTTTTGATTTCCTCCAGCGCGCCGGTTTGCAACCGACATGGCCTTTTCGGCGCCTTCAGAAATGAGCAGACGAACGACATCGGCCGCCCGCTCGGTAATTCCTTCCAACTCTTCCACTTCTTCTCGACTCAGATGCCGCAGGACGAACCGCGCCGCATCGCCGATCGGCCGCCCGGGGTGGATACCCAAGCGCAGCCGTTCAAAATCCATCGTACCCAGCGAACCAATCACCGACTCCATGCCGCGATGTCCGCTGGCCGAACCTCGTTGCTTCAATCGCAACGAACCCCAGGGCAAATCCAGCTCATCGTAGATCACTAACAGATCCGACGGCTTGAGCCCGTACTTGCCCAGCAATACCTTGACTGGCCCGCCGCTCAAGTTCATGTACGAAAGCGGCTTGGCCAGTACGATTTCTTCTCCCGCGAGTTCTCCAAGGCCCACCTCCGCTCCGCCCTCGGGGCGGCTGACGCGAATGCCTGCTTGCTCGGCGAGTTTGTCGACTGTCAGGAATCCGAGATTGTGGGGAGTGAGGTGATACTCCCGTCCCGGGTTGCCGAGGCCGACAATCATTCGCATGGCGTCGCAGCGCTAAGGGGTCTCTTCGCTCCCGTTATTCTCCTTCCTTCTCGCCTTCTTCTTCACCCTCAACGACCGGTTCTTCAGCCGCTGCGTCGCCGGCGTCGGCGTCGGCCTCCAGCGTGCGCTTACCGACGATGCGCATGATGGTCAGGTCGCCCGACGAGGCGATCGTATACTTCTCGCCATCCGGGATGTCGCTGGCGCGCACGGACTCGCCGGCGCGTAACTCGGTGACGTCGATGCGGATGCTGGTTGGGATATCTTCCGGCAAACAGTCGACTTCGATCTCGCGGAGGATGACGTCTTCGAGACCGCCCTCGGTCTTGACGCCGTAAGCCACGCCGAACGTCTCGACGGCTACCTTGACGCGAACCTTGGCGGTGATATCGAGGCGCTTCATGTCGATGTGCAGCAGTTTTCCGGTGACCGGATCCGACTGCCAATCGACGGCCATCGCGTGACCCTGGGCGCCGCCCTGGAGGTCAAATACGCGGTTGTGGCCCGAAGGCTGGTTCAAGATGCGCACCATGGACTTGGTGTCCAGGGCGATCGACTCGGGGGCCTTACCCAGGCCGTAGAGCGTGGCTGGCACCTTTCCCGTGACGCGTAGCCGGCGAGCGGCGTTCTTGCCGCGTTCGTCGCGGGCCGTAACCTCTAATTGGGAATGCTCTAACATCTCGTCTCCTTGATCCGGCTCGCCTTTTGGGAGAGCCGACCATTCATGATCTCTAATCAAATAGCTCGCTAATCGAAGTCTCGTCGTGGATCGAGGCGATAGCCCGAGCCAATAACGCCGAGACGCTCAACTGCCGAATCTTTTTACTTTCAACCGCTTCGCCGCGTAACGGAATCGAGTCGCACGCTAGAAGTTCGGTCAGTACGGATTCATTGATCCGTTTCACCGCTTCGCCCGACAGCACCGGATGGGTGCAGCAGGCTCGAACGGAGCGGGCGCCCTGGTTCATCAGCGCGTCAGCCGCTTTACATAGAGTACCCGCGGTATCCACTAAATCGTCAACGATTAAACAGTTGCGGTCCTCGACCTCGCCGATGACATGCATCACTTCGGCGTGATTCATGCGGTCCCGGCGTTTATCGATGATCGCCAGCGGCGCTTTGAGCCGTTTGGCGAAGCCGCGGGCTCGTTCCACGCCGCCCGCATCGGGCGAGACGATGGTCAAGTCCTCGATGCCTTCGCGCTGTAGTTCGTCCGTCATCACCGGCATGCCGTATAGATGATCGACGGGGATATTGAAAAAACCCTGGATCTGCGCGGCATGGAGGTCCATGGTGAGCACCCGGTCGGCGCCGGCCGTCTCCAGTAAACTGGCGACTAGTTTGGCGGAGATCGGGACGCGCGGGCGGTCCTTCCGGTCTTGGCGCGAGTAACCGTAGTACGGCAGCACGGCGGTGATGCGCTTGGCCGAGGCGCGGCGCAACGCGTCGAGCATCAGCAGTAACTCAAGAAGGTGCCGATCGACGGGAGTGCAGGTTGACTGGACGACGAAAACATCGCGGCCGCGGACATTCTCAAGCACCTGCAAATAGATTTCGCCGTCGGCAAAGGTGCGGATATCACTGCGTGCGACGTTCACGCCCAGGTGAGCGCAAATGCTTTCCGCCAATACGGGATTCGACGTCCCCGAAAAGACGCACAGACGATCCCGTTCCCGAATGGGAACCGCTTCTAACGTGGGAGCCATTGCCTATTGCTCTAACCGCCTACCTCAACCGCTCTGGCGCCAGGCCGCCGCACAAGTCCGACGGGTCACCGTTGAAACGACGAAAACGCCAGCCTCCACCTTCCCCAAGCCATCCCACGCATCTTCTGCGGCCTGCCGCGTAGCGAACAGACCGAACAAAGCCGAACCGCTTCCCGACAGGGCCGAGTCGCGAGCGCCGACTTTGATGAGGCGCGATTTCAGGACGGCAAGCTTGGGAAATCGATGGAAGATGATCTCTTCGAAATCGTTCGCCAATGCTCCCGCGGGGCTTTGCGCCGCGCGACCTCTGGGCACACCAATCCCAGAGCTGAAAACATTGATGATACGCCGTTTATCGAGGGGTGTCAAACTGCCCTGGCGAGCTTTTGCGAGGTCCCGATAGGCCTCCGGGGTCGAACTGTGAAGGTAAGGAGTCAGCAGCAACAGCCACTGTTTGGGCGGCTCGGGGAGCGGATAGACCTCTTCGCCCCGGCCGACCCCGATTGCCCGGCCTCCTTGGAGGAAAAAAGGCACGTCGCTGCCCAGGCCGGCGGCGATTTCGGTTAGGGTCTCGGGCGCTGGCGGCTTCTTGAGCAGACGGCTAAGGCCGGTTAGGGCGGCAGCCGCGTCGGAAGAGCCTCCGCCCAGGCCAGCCCCCTCGGGAACGTCTTTGTGGAGGCTGATGCGGAGGTTTCCCCGTGAGCCGGTTTGGTCGAGCAAGGCGTCAGCCGCCCGGACGACGAGGTTGTCGGACGTTTCCAGGTCCCTGCGGTTGCAGCTGAGAGAAATTTTGCCGGCCCGGCCAGGCGTCCAGGTCAGTTCGATTCGATCTGCGAGGGAAATCGTCTGGTAGACCGTGCGCAGCTCGTGGAAGCCGTCGGGACGCCGGTCCAGGATTCTCAGGCCCAAATTGACCTTGGCAAAGGCGCGACCGTAGATCCGAGGCATGGCGAACGTGGCGGACTACGTGTCGTAGGACAGAACGGCGTGAATATCGTAGCCGTTCAGCCGTTCCCGGCCTGGGAGAAAGGTCAGTTCGACGACGAAGGCGAGTCCGTGGATCTTGCCGCCCAAGTTTTCGACCAAGTCGCAGGTTGCCCGCGCTGTGCCGCCGGTGGCCAGCAAATCGTCAACGATGAGCACGCGTTGGCCTTCCATGACGGCGTCGGTGTGGATTTCGAGGGAATCCTGGCCGTACTCCAGGTCATAGCTGATGCGGCTTTTCTCGGCGGGCAGCTTGCCGGGTTTGCGGACGGGTATAAAGCCGGTGCCGAGCCGGGCGGCCATCAACGGACCAAAGATGAAACCGCGGGCTTCGATGCCCAGAATCACGTCGGGCGGGTTGTCGGCGTAGCGGGCTACAAGGCCGTCGGCCAACTCACTCAGGCCCGCCGGATCCTTCAGCAACGTAGTGATGTCGTAGAACAGGATTCCGGGCTTGGGGAAGTCAGGAACTTCCCGGATCAGTTTTTTGAGATGTTCCATGGCTGAGTCCGTCATTATCCGCGAATCTCGAAGCCGGTTGCCAGGCTAGGTGCGGCGTCGGAACTTTCGAGGCTCTCGACTCGAGCAACGGCGGGTCCTTCCCTCAGCAATTCTTCGATCTGCTCCAGCTGAGCCGGCTGACCTTCGACAAAGGCCTCGACGCGACCGTCGGGAAGATTGCGGACCCAGCCGGCCAGGCCGAGCGCCTGGGCCTGGCGGTAGACGAAGTAACGGAAGCCGACCCCTTGCACCCGACCGGAGACGACGAAGCGTTTGGCTTCCCTGGCAGTGTTGGTCATCTTCGAACTATGTAATTTCTACTCGGTGCAGAAAGAACTATCCGGTCACCTGGTCAAGAAGTGCATAGCGCAATGGCAGGAGAGGCAACAAATGGGCCCTTTCGCCCCATCTTGATTTGGCGCCTCCCGTGCATTCGCACGCGACATGGAACCGATTTGGACTTCTGTTGTCGTCGTCGCCTCGCTCACCGCGTCCGTCGGATTGGCGTTCGTGATGCAGTGGGGCGCTTTGGCTGTCATCTTGCGGGCGACAGCGCGAGGACGGCAGAGACCGGTAAGTTCCTAGCTAGAGGCGCCTCCCTTCCTCGGCGATTCAAGCCCCGCGCGAAAAAGCTGATGCCCATTCAGCTGATCGTTCGCGGGGCTTTTCTTTTTGGGTCGGGGATTAGTGACGGCGGGCGCGCTTACGGCCGTCGTGAACGCGGGCCAGATGCTGCTTCGACGTGCGGCGTTTCGGTTTCGTGATCTGAAACGAGCCGCTTCCCAGGTAGGTCGCCTTGTAGAGACCCTCTTTCAGTTTCTCTGTCTTCTTTTCTTCAGCCATGGATTCCATTCTAGTCTAGGTTGCGCCGCTGCTGAGGACTTCGAGGGGCGTGCGCGTCAGGAATTTGGCGTGACGATCTCGATCCGCCGGTCGCACTTGGCGCAGACCGTATAGTCCAGAGGGTAGCCGGCGCCCAACTGGATGGTCTGCCCGCAGGTACAGCGGAAGGCCTCCCAGTCCGACGATGCGCGGATGTAGCGCAACTTCCCGTCGACGTCGACCGCGGAGGGCAGGCCCATAGGCTGGCTCGCTTTTTCCGCCTCGCTGCGAGGAATATCCAGAACACGGCCGCAGCGCGGACAGCCAATGTGGGTTGCGTCCGATTCGGGAGGCGTCTTGACGCGCAGGCCACAGGGGCACAGCACGGTCGTGTAGCCGGCCAGCGCATCGATGAGGCCGAGCGCGGCGTGAGCGCGGCTGGCGGGGTCTTCGAGAGGGCCTTGATCGGGATCGGCGGACCGCGAGCGCAGACGCTCTCCCGTTCTCGCGGCTAGCTCCAGTTCGGGCAGCCGCAAACGCTCGCCTTCCACTTTCTTCAGAGCCGCTTCGTAATCCACGTAGCCGGCGCCGCCGCCCATGGAGCGCAGGATCTTAACGCGGGTGTCGGTCGGCGGATGCGTCGAGCTGATGCCGGACAGGTGCAGCCGCTCCAAGGGGTTGACGATGTACAGCGGCGCAACCGCGCTGTTGACCTCGACCGCTGGGGAAGTCATTTGGTAGGCGGCGATTTTCTCCAGTGCTGACGCGAGGCCGTCCGGATAGCGCGTCAGACGAGCGGCCGAGGCGTCGGCCAGGTACTCACGGGTTCGCGAACAGGCGTAATAGAGCAGGCGGATCGCCAGCGGCGAAAGAATGGCGACCAAGAAGGCGATGGCCATTAGCGGGGCCGCGCCGCCGCCCCCGCCCTTATTGCTGCCGCTGCCGCCGCCGCTTCCGGAGATGCGCCGGCTGCCGCCGCTGAGCGGGCCGAGCCGGATGAGGAATTGCGACAGCAACTCGACGCCGCCGACCAAAACGGCGGCCTGGGTCATGAAACGGATGTCCTCATTGACGATATGTCCGATCTCATGAGCGGCGACGCCTTGGAGTTCGTCACGGTTCAGCGTGCGCAGCAGCGTGGAAGTAAACGCGACAGAACTATGTTCTGGGGTATGGCCCACTGCGAAGGCGTTGGGGGCGCTGCTGTCGACCACGTAGATGCGGGGCATCTTTTTCAGGCCGGCGGCAATCGACATTTCCTCAACGATGTTCCACAGGCGGGGGTGGTCTTTTTTCTCTATGAGCCGGGCCCCGACGGAACGTAAGACCATGCCGTCGCCGTCTGCGGCAGCGAAGATCCATGAACCAAGCCAGACGGCGACGGCCAGCACGGAGCCGAACAAGGCCCCCAGCATCTGGTCATCGAGGGTAGGCTGGCGACCCCACGAGGCGCCGAGGATGCCGAGCGAGGCGCCCAGGGCGATGAGCACGGCGCCCATCGCCAGCATCAACCAGGTCGAGCGGCGACGGTTGGCGCGAATCGCTTCCCACATGGGTTAGTTGAAGCTGACTTTGGGCGCTTCGCGTTCGGCGGCGACGGTGATCTCGAAGAACTGTTCAGGAGTAAAGCCGAAGGTGTTGGCGATGATGTTAGTGGGCACCGTGGCGATGCGCGTGTTGTAGGCCATGACGGAGTCGTTGTAGGCCTGTCGGGCGAAGCCGACTTTGTTCTCTGTCGAGGTGAGTTCTTCCTGCAGGGCGAGGAAGTTCTGATTGGCTTTGAGGTCCGGATATTGCTCAACGACGAGCATGAGCCGCGAGAGAGCTTGGCTCAATTCGCCTTCCGCTTTGCCTTGAGCGGCGGGACCGCTGGCGTTGACCGCGGCGCCGCGGGCCTGCACGACTTTCTCCAACGTTTCCCGTTCGTGCGTGGCATAGCCTTTGACGGTCTCGACGAGATTGGGAATGAGGTCGTGGCGTCGCTTGAGTTGCACGTCGATCTGAGCCCAACCATTACGTACGATTTGGCGCAATCCGACCAGCCCGTTGTAGGCGCCGATGGCCCAGAAGACCAGCACGGCGACGACGGCGGCGAAGGCGAGAAAGAACATCAGCAAAACGCTCATTTCATGGGGCTCCTAATCAATGACGGGAATCGGCGGCGGCTTGCGTCCAAGGATATCAGCGATTGCGGCTGCCGCAGCGGCGGAATCTCCTTGGTGAGAAGCCGCCAGGAAGGTCTCGACCTCGCCGGAATCAAACCAGATGCCGTGTCCCACGGGGCAGCGGTCTAGCTCGACTGACGACAAAACTTCCTGACGCATGCCCCGATTGCAGCGCGGGCAGCGCCGTTTGCTGTCGGGCCCGGCCGCGCCCTTCTGGAGAGCGTTGGCGAGGGGCCGCGTGGCCGCTTCGGAGTGACGAGCCAGCCAGGCAATCTCTTCCTCATCCAGCCAGATACCGGCGCAGGCGGGACAACGATCGATCTCTACTCCGTTGAGTTCGAGTGCGATGGCCGGTTCATTGCAAGCGGGACAACGCATGACTGAGAGTAATGAGTGTAAACCCCTCGACGCCGACCGGTCGAGACGCTTTCGGCTAATCGCCCGCAGCGGGAGCGCCGCGATAGACGAAGATTTCGTGCGTTGGGATCTCCGGATCACGGTCTTGGAGGGTGATGACTTCATCGGGGCTCCAGCCGGGCACGGGGAACTTGTAGGCGACGACGCGGGCGTTTGGCCGAACCTTGGCGCGCAAGATCGGTTCCAGTTGCACGAAGGCCTCGGGCGTTAGGAACGCGGTAATGACGTCGGCCTTGGCGAAGTCGGCGGTGAGCAAGTCCTGGCTGAGTATTCTGGCTCGGTCGGTCAATCCTTCCCTGCGGATGCGATTGCGGCTCACCCGGATGAGGTCCGGATCGATCTCATATCCGGTCGCATCGGCCTCGAAGTCGCCGGCAGCGGCGAGCACGATGCGGCCGTCGCCGGAGCCTAGGTCGAAAAGGACTTCCTCGGGCTTGAGGTCGACGGCCTCCAGCATCTTTTCGACAACGGGTTCCGGCGTCGGATAGTACGTCGCGAGAAGCTCCGCTTCGGGGGCTTCGACGACGGCCTCGGCGGCGGCCGGAGGTTCAGGAGCCGCACAGGAGCAGAGCAAGGCGGCAAGAATGGCGAAGGTAAGAACTCTCAAGGTATGCATTTTCGCGAGGCGAGATCGAATGAATCCCTAGCGGCGGTAGATGTAGATGGAATGAAGCAAGCCGTCGATTTCGAGTTCCTCGTCGATGGTGACGACTTCGTCGGCCTTCCAACCGGGAACCATGAAGTCGTGCGAGATGACCAGGCTGCCTGGCTTCATCTGCTTTTCGAGCAGCGGGCGCAGGCGTTCCAACGCTTTGGGCAGCAGGTAGACGGTGATCAGATCGGGCTTAGAGAAGTCGGCTGCGAACAGATCGCGTGATTCAATGCTGGCCAGGCCGCCGAGGTCGAGGTCGGTAATCTGCTGACGGCTGGCGTCGACGAGCTTCTGGTCGATTTCAAATCCCACGGATCGGGCGCCGAAATCTCTGGCTGCGGCGATCACCAGACGACCGTCGCCCGAACCGAGGTCATAGTGCAGCTGGCCGGGTTTCAACTCGCCTAACTCCAGCATTTGCTTGACGACGGGGAGCGGGGACGGATAGTAGGGCGCGACGTTGCCGGGTTGCTTTTCTTGCGCCACGAGTGCGTGACCCCAAAGGACCAGAACAATCGGAGCCGCCCGAAGAACGTGACGCATTAGGCGCAGTATAACGCTGCCTGAAGGCCCTCTGTAGGCGCGCTCGCTAGAATAGATCCGATGGACTTGAGCACGGTTCGCATTGAGATTCCCGAGGGTTGCAACCTCATCCTGGGACAGTCGCACTTCATTAAGACGGTCGAGGATCTCTACGAAATCATCGTGGGAACCGTGCCGCAGATGAAGTTCGGCATCGCCTTCAACGAGGCTTCGCAGCATCGCCTCATTCGCCACGACGGCAATGACGAGAAGCTGGAAGACGCGGCCATTGAATTTGCCGAGTTGATCGGCGCCGGGCACATTTTCGTCGTGGTGATGAAAGACGGGTTCCCGATCAACGTCTTGCCGCGGATTAAGGACTGCCAGGAAGTGGTGCGCATCTTTTGCGCCACGGCAAATCCGCTAGAGGTGATCGTGGCCCAGACAGAGCAAGGCCGGGGCGTGGTCGGCGTGATCGACGGCGAGAGTCCGCTCGGCGTCGAAGGACCCGACGACATCGAAGCCCGCAGGGGTTTCCTGAGGGCGATCGGTTACAAACGATAGCTAGCGCTTGGCGCGGTATTCGTCGCGCAGCCGGATGGCTTCGTCGAACAAGGGGGCCGGGGCCAGCTTGCCGCGCATTTTGGGATAGCCTGCTTCCACTTCACGCTGCCAGGCTTCGCGATCGGCCTCCACGACGGTGAGGCCGCGTTGTTTCATCTGCGCGATGGAGTCTTCGCCGAGTTGCCGGATGCGGCCGCGCATTTCATCGCCGGCCTTGCGGGCGGAATCGAGCAGCTTCGGGCGCAGATCGGCGGGGATGCTTTCCCATGCCTCCTTACTGATCACGGTACCGCCCATGACCGGCGCCCAGCGGATATCGGTCATGTAGGGTGCTCGCTGAAAGGAGCCGTCAAGCATGGCGAACAGCGGGGGCACGTCGATGGCTTCGATCAGACCGGTCTGCAACGCGGTGAGCATCTCGGTCATCGGCAGCGGCGTTGGACGCATACCGAAGTCCCGGTAGAGTTGCTCGGCCTTAGGGTCGCCGGTGCCGATCCAGAGCTTCATGCCGCGAAGGTCGTCCAGCGTCTTGGCGGGTTGCTTGGTGAAGAATTGCGCCCAGCCGCCGTCCGACCAATTGAGGACAACGAAGCCCTTCTGGCTCAAGGCGGATTCTAACTGGGGGGCCATCTTTTCACGTACATAGTCCAACTCTTCGTAGCTGCGGAAGAGCATGGGAATGTGCAGAGCTTCGATGCTGTCGTCGATTCGGGAGAAGCCGACGCTGGTTACGGCGACGGCTTGCAGTTGACCGATACGGACCTTGCGCAGCATCTCGACATCGTCGCCCAGTGAGCCGCCGGGGTAGATGCGAAGGTCGACTTTTCCGCCGGAGATGGTTGCCCAGTCCTGCTTCATGCGCATCAGAACCTCGTACCAGGCCGAGTCTTTGGGCACGACTGTGCCCAGGTTGATCCGCAAGGCGCCGCCTCCCCGTTGGGCCGGCGCGGGGCTCAGCAAGCCGACGAGCAGGAGGGCAGTCAACAGATTGCGGCAAATCGTGAACATCAGCGGTCTCCTCTATTTTCGGTCGTTTCGGGGACGATCAAGAATAGATCCTCGATTCGGCCAAGCAGCCATTGTGCACGGCGCTGAGCAATCAAGTTAGCAAGCCGCCGGTCGGGAGCGGCGTCGGGGTCGATGGCCAAGGCCTTGCCGAGCATGTCGCGGAACAGGACGACGTCCTGCTCAGGGATGGCGACGTTCTCGGCGTAAGACACGTACAGACCGGCATCGGTTCCGCCGGACATTTGCTCTGCCGTGTGAAAGCTTTGATCGATCGCCTGGCGAGAGCCGCCCGTCGGCTTGGCGCCCTCAAAGGTGACGGCAAAGGCGTACAAGGCGCCGTCGTCCCAGCCGGGGTCGAGCTCGATTGCGCGGTTGAGCATGGCCTCGACTTCGGGGATACGCGACAGCATCGCGGCATCGTCCTTGGAGACCGAGATTCCGAGGCCCAGGGCGGCGGCCGTCCAGTAGAGGAAGGGAACGTCTCGTTTGGCCTTGCCCGGCTTCAGCAAAGCGACGGCGGCGACGGGATCGGTCTTGAGCTGAGCCTCGAATCCTGGATACAAGCGCTCAAGACCTTGCAGTCCGTATCCCATTCCACGCGCATAAAGACGCCGGGCGCGGTCGCGCAGACGCCGCCCTTGATCGAGATCGGTCTCGAGGAGCTGTTCGGCCTCGAAATCGACGTATCCGTAGGAGTAGAGGACGAAGCCGCGGCAGGCGGTGATCAGCAGGTCTGGATCGTTGGGGACCTCAGCCAACAGCATCTCGACGAACTTGAGGCTAAACGGCAGGGCGTCGCCGACCAGTTCGACGTCGTCGTCGGTCTCAAAAACGGAGGGGCCGGAGTTCAGCGAATCGCCGACTTGCTTGATAGCGTATTTCTTGACCGAGCAAGACGAGCCGGCTAGCGCGCAGAGGACGATAGCGATGACGAGGCTTCTTGTCACGACGAGCCATCAGGATACAGGACGGCCTCAAGCGACGCCTCCCGCCTGCTAACCGCGGCTGAGGCGCTCGGGAGATTTTCCTTTCTGCCAGGCGTAGAGCCCGCCGAAAGCGATGATCAGGACGACAGGCAAGATCGCCATGGTTTGCAGGGCGCCCGATCCCGAGGCGGCTTGGACGGCGAGCCACTGGGTATGCTCGGCCGTTCCCGCTGCGGCTGACTGCAGAGCCTGTACCGTGGCGCCGGCAGGCAGATGCTCTTGCAGCTGCGTGTCATAAACCCAGCCTAAGAAAGGTTGGGCGATGGCCGTGGCGCCGGAGCCGATACCGCCCATAATAGCCAGTCCCAGGGCGCCGCTGCGGGGCACATAGGTCGCCACGAAGCCCAGCATTGTGGGCCAGAAGTAGGTGATGCCGACGGCGAAGACGCTGGCGGCAACCAGGGCCATATCGCCGCTGGCGGAGCTGAGCCAGAAAAGGCCGATGGAGGCGAAGACCGCAGAGAAAAGCAACATGCCGGCAGGCGAAAGGCGCTTCTCAACCGGTCCGCCGAACATGCGACCCACCGCCATAATGCCGTTGATCAAAACGAGGATCAGGATGCCTGGCACGCCCACGTTCGAAAGCAACTCGGCGATCCACTGGTTCGTTCCCAGCTCGGTGGAGGCGGTCAGCAACATACAGAAAGCCATGAAGAGAAACAGAGGCGTCAATGCCGCCTTGACCATGTCTCCCGTGGAGACGCCGGAGGCGACGCGCTCGGTGGACGGGAACTTCATGCCGAAGAACATCACGCCGTAGATGATGGTCGGTACGATCATCGAGGCGATCTTGAGTTGCCAGCTCATGCCCGCTTGATCCATCGCATAGGCCAGCAGTCCGCCAATGACGATGCCTGCGGGAAACCAAACGTGCAACAAGTTCAGTTTGGCGACTTTCTTCTCCGGGTAAAGCGTGGCGATCAGCGGGTTGCAAGCCGCTTCCACAAAGCCGTTGCCCATGCCGACTAGCAGCGTGGCGATGAAAAGAGACCAAAACCCACTCGCGAAGATCGTGAGGCCCGTTCCAACGAGATGTCCCACAAAAGCGAGAGCGACCAGTCTGCCCATGCCGAGGACGTCGCACAGCGGTCCGCCGATGACCATCGAGATCAGAAATCCCCAGAATGCGGCGCCGGTAACCGTGCCGGCTTGAGCGTTCGTCAACGCGAACTCCTGGGTCCAGACGCCAAGAATCTCGCCGCGAATCGCGAAGCTCATCGCGGTTACGATCATGGCGATACAGCTGGCGAGAAAGAAACGAGAAGCGCGCGGATGAGTACTCATGGTTGCAACTTAAAAACGGCCACTGACGCCGGGGTAGGTTAGCACAAAGAATCGGACAGTAGCTTGCAGGCCGGCAAGTGCAGGGGGTGAACAATGACGTCGCATTTTGAACGCATGTGGGACTTTGAAGGGTGGGCCAATCGGCGCGCCCTGGAATCCATAGCGCAATTAGGCGAGCCGGGAGAGTGTCTTCGTCTGTTTGGTCATATTCTCGCGGCCCAAAGGGCCTGGCTGACGCGGTTGGAAGGGGGCGACTCGTCGGGGGTTGAGCTATTCCCGGCGCCGACCATCGAGCGATGCGAGGCGGAGTTGGCCGAGCTTGAGCGACGGGGCGCAGCCTATCTGTCAGGACTCGATAGCGACTCGCACGAAGGGGAGATCGTCTATACCAACCAGACGGGCAAGAGCTTCCGCAATACGCCGCGCGACATCTTGACCCACCTGGGGATGCATTCGCACTATCACCGCGGCCAGATCGCCATCTTGGTGCGCCGGGCGGGCGCGACGCCGGCTGCGACGGACTTCATCGCCTTCTGCCGGCTGGGGCGCTAGTGCCGCAACTGGGACAATGGAGAAGAATGACGGAAGCGATCGAAGGTAAGGTTGTGCTCATTACCGGGGCGGCGCGGCGTATTGGCCGCGCCATCGCTCTGGAGTTGGGACGCGCGGGCGCCCGCGTGGCGGTGCATTACCGCGGCTCGGCGGAAGACGCCGAAATAACCGCGGCGGAGTGTGGGGGGAAGACCTTCCAGGCGGATCTCTCTAGCGTCAGCGAAATCGAACGGCTCTTTACGGCGGTCGCGGACTCTTACGGACAACTCGACGCCCTGGTTAACAACGCTGCCGTCTATGAACGAACGCCGATCCTCGAGACCACCGAAGAACAGTGGGACCGGATTCTGACGACCAATCTCAAGGCCTACTATTTCTGCTCGCAGCAAGCGGCACGGCTCATGTTGCCGCGCGGCGAGGGCCGCATTCTCAACATCAGTTCGTTGGGCGGGATTCGGCCTTGGGCTGAGTACGGCCCCTACAACGCCTCAAAAGCGGGCGTCATCCACTTGACCAAGTCTTTAGCCAAGGAACTCGCACCGGCGATCCAGGTGAACAGCATCGCCCCCGGGGTCATCGAGTTTGGCGATGCGGTCCCTAAGGACGTTCAGCGGCAAATTAACGCTACGCCCGCCGGGCGGGCGGGAACGGGCCAAGACATTGCTGAGGCCGCCTTGTATTTCTTGACCTGCTCGCGTTACGTCACAGGGCAGGTGCTTGCCGTCGACGGCGGATTGTCGAGCCATACCGGCCTGGGCGGCCCGTCGTTCGGCCAGTCCTAGGCGGCGGCAGCTCTCTTGCCGCTTAGATAGATCCACAGCCCAACTGCAGCGAAGAGCGCGATGGTCAGCAGATCGCTATCGAACATCGGCAGCGGCAATTCCTGTGTGGATCCGGTGCGGCGCAACGTTACGACGACCGCGGCGATCAAAATTCCCGCTATCGCCTCTCCGGCGATGAGCCCCGATGAGATCAGCACGGAGCGGTTCGTCGCCGCTTCTCCGCGCTTGGCGAGAGCGTGCGCGATGATTCCGCCGGCCAGAATCGGGACGCTGAGCGAAAACGGCAAGTAGATGCCGACGGCGACCGGCATCACGTGCGCCCGAAACGGCGATTGCGACTTTTCTAGAACTTCGTTCAACAGGAGCAGGGCAAAAGCGATGCCCGCTCCGATCGCCAACATTGTCCAGGGCATATAACCGTTGCTGAAGAGCGCCTGCGCGATGGAGGCGAATAGCGTCGCTTGCGGCGCGCGCAGGGAACCTTCCGCGCCGGTGCCGATGCCGTAAGCGGCGTGCAGAAGGCTGAGCACCGGCGCAATCAGCGTCGTAGGAATCATCACGCCGATGAACTGGGCGACCTGCTGCTTCCAGGGCGTCGCGCCTACCAGATAGCCGGTCTTGAGGTCTTGCGAAGTGTCGCCGGCGGTTGCAGCGGCGCAGCAGACGACTCCGGCGATGCCGAGCGCGGCCAGGATGCCTGTCGTCCCGCTCATCCCCAGCAGCAACAGAATGCCCGACGCGAAAAGCAGCGCGCAAATCGTCATGCCCGATACCGGGTTATTCGAACTTCCTACCAGACCGACGATGTAACTCGATACCGCGACAAAAAAGAACGAGGCGATCACCATGATGACCCCGGCGACGATCGCGACCGAGAAGTCGCTCGTTAAGGACCAGTACAGGCCGATCGTCGCTGCGGCGGCCAAGACCAAGATAGGCAGCGTCTGCTTGGCGTTCAGGTCAGTCTCGGTCCTATCCGCCGAAGCGTGCAGTCCGCGAAAACCGCTGATCGCTTCGCGAACGCCCTTCATCATGCCGCCGCGGATGCCCCACATTGAGGACAGTCCGCCGACGATCATGGCGCCCACGCCCATGTACCGAATCTGGTCGCTCCAGGCCGCCCAGGCCGCGTCGAGCGCCGTGCCCGCCGGCATCGGGGCCGTGAGGTAGTAGAGCGGGATGCCGATCAACCAACCGATCACGCCGCCGGCAAAGACCAGCACGCTGACCTCTAGCCCGACGATGACGCCGACTCCCAACAACGCTACCGAGACGTCGGTTCCGAAGTACAGCACCGTGCGGCCCACCGTCGTCGCTCCCTCCACCACCGGTTTGATCACGGACACCAGACCGTTCAGCGCTTTGAAAACCAGACCGGCCGTCAAGGCCAAAAAGATCGACGCCAGCTCACTGCCTCCGCTCTGTCCCGCTTCGAGAACCTTGGCGCAGGCGACGCCCTCGGGATAGATGAGATCGTTGTCGTCGACGATCAACGTTTTTCGCAGCGGAATCATGAACAGCACGCCGAGCACGCCGCCCACTAGTCCGATCATGGTGACTTTCCAAAATGGAAAGTCCTGCCAAACCCCGGCGATGACCATCGCGGGAACCGTGAAGATGATGCCTGCCGCGACAGACTCGCCGGCCGAGGCCATCGTTTGCACGATGTTGTTTTCGAGGATCGACCCCTTGTGCAGGATCCCGCGCAAGATACCCATCGAAACGATTGCCGCCGGAATCGACGCGGATACGGTCATCCCGGCATAGAGGCCGAGGTAGGTGTTGGCCGCCGTCATCACCAGCCCGAGCAGCAACCCGAGCGTTACGGCGCGCCCGGAGAGTTCCGCGAGGTTGGTATCCGGGCGCAGGGAGGACGACGGCATCGAATGAATGCCATTGTATGATGACGCGCCTATCGGTCGAAGGAATGCTCTTTACGCCGGGCGCGGCCCCTCAAACGGCCAATGCCGCCTCTGCCGCAGCCGGACGGAGTTTCTTGACTGCCCGGTCGGCTCCGGTTTAATCGCCCCAGATCGACGGTTTCTTAGTGAAATTGCTTTGCCAGGTACTGAACAGCATCCTCTGTTTTCGACCAGTTTCCACATCGGACGTGTGCTCGGTCAGAAATCGCAGGAACTCTCGCGCGTCATCGGCCAACAGAATCTTGATCCGTCTTTGGGTTTTGAATCGAATGACGATCCCGTTGTCATAGCAGTCGATCGCAGTGATATCGGTATACAGGTCGAATCGACCAGGAACCCACAAGCGATCTGACTCGGATCTCCTCGTCGTAGAATTCGGTACCGGCAATCGCCGTTTTGCCGAAAACTAGAATGAACATCACCAGGTTGGCCGCCGGGAAAGGGGCCCACTCGAACTGATTCGTACGGTAGAGACCAACTAGAGTCGCCAAGCGAGATCGCGATCATTGGAAGCCCTATATACCAGCCCAGTCCAGAAGGCCACGACGACCCCCTAGCCAAGAATCTCGGATGATCAAGCGAAGCGTCCGTCATCTTATCGCTCTTCGTCTTCCTCACCGGTAGCCAAGCGGGCCAGTCCGGAAAACTTTGCTAGAGTATCGGCGACATCCTCATATCGCGACAAGCGCGTGTGGTGGCGGAGCCCGTTCCGCACCCCACGGGAAGAAGGCGTTTCACCGTTCTCCGGTTGGGGGGCTTACACGCCGCAGGAATGCTAGTGATTTCCAGACAGCGATTTTGTTTATTACTTCCGCCCCGCCTACTTGCCGAAGAAGCGGCTCTCGCGAATCGGGCGCGGCAATGAGCGCCACTCCAGCAGCCGGTAGTGGTCGAGCGCCCAGAAGTGGATCGCGCCTGGGTTAACAAGACGCGCCTCCAGGTACTCTCTCTGCCAAGGAGCGCCGCCGTTGAACCAGGGAATCAGATAAGAGACCTGACTGCGGGGCCAGGTAAATCCCTCGGCCCCTTGCCACAATCGCACCGACTCGGCGGCACGATCGCCGTGGCGGTAGAAAGCTCCCCAACTGAGCGCCTCGATCTTGAGCCGGCGGTCGGAGTCGGCAGGAGTTTTCCAATTCGGAGGAGTTGAAACGTGATGATTCAACCGGCCGCCCTGGGGATAGGGCCGTTGCGGGGCGTGATAGGTCACGGGATGCAGCACGTCAAACGGGTAGAGCAGCTCAAAGACAGCACTGGGATGAGCCGATCGCACGTGCGAAGCGATGGCGTCGATGTGTGCTGCCAGCCGATCGCGCAAGAAGTCGGCGTCGGCGCCGGCGTTGACCGCGGGGTCTGAATCCTGACAGGTGAACTTGACCAAGGCACGTCCAAGGGACGTCGCTGCCGCTGCGGAGGTATCGGCGTCGTAGAAAGCCATCGAGCCTCCGGCGACTCGCGCATCGGGAGCCAGCGAGACAGTTTGGCCCGCGCCGTCGGTTCCGTCGAGGTCGAAGGAGGTCGCATCGACGACCGTGATCGATTGGGTTCCCGAAGCGGCGGCGGGCGATACCACGCCGGCGACGATCACCGTGTCGCCGGTCGAGAAACCGTGCGGCTGCGCGCTGGTCACCCGGATGGGCGCTGTGGCGTCCACGGCGGCGATTGCCAGCGACGTATCGGAAAAGAACCACCAGAGGTTTTCGCCGAACTGCAGTTTCACCGGCAACCCGGCCGCGTCCATCATGTCGGCGGTTTCGGCGTAGACGAGTTTGAGAAAGTCAGTGACGACAGGGTTCGGCGCGAGGTGGGTGGTGCGCAGGGTTCTGGTCACCGTGGCGTCGTCGACAGTGAATGGATCGTCTGCTGTGCCGTCGCTTCCGTCGAGCTCGAAGCGATCCGCGTTAACGACGGTAATCAAGAAGGAACCGTTTGCCGTTATGCCGCTGACGCCGGATACGACGACTCGGTCGCCGGTTGCATAGCCATGGTTATCGGCCTGAACGAGGATCGGCGTCGAGTTGGATACGTAAACTATCTTCGCTTCGCCTTCGGAACCGAAGCCGACATCGGTCAGTACTTGGCGTCCGCTGAAGTACCGCGCGGCCCAATGATCGGCGGCGGTTTCGGGCGGATTGTAGGCTTCGAGGTTGTAGGCGACGGTCGTTGTTCTGCCACGGCTGCTGAGTTGGGCGAAGAAGTCTTGGTGCCAGCGCCGCGCCGCGTAGTTGAGCAGGGGACTGGCTGTGTCGTCGATCTCCCAGATGCCTTCGCTGCCCTGGTCGAGCGAGCCGCTAATCGTTGCCGTTCCAGCCAATGAGTTGTTGTCCTGGACGGACAAAGAGAATCCGTAGAGGTTGGCCCGGTTTTTGATTGTTACGGATGAGCCTGACAGCTCCGCGAAAACGCCGACGAAAGTCGTATTGATGAATGCCTCGACATGGGCGGCGATGGATTCCGGGCTGTCGCCGGCAAGGATGGATTTGCCCACCAAGATGTCGCTGATGTTGAGGACGATGGCTTCGCCCTCCCTCCAGTAGCCGCCGAAGGTGACGGTCGCTTCGTTGCGCAGCCCTGTGCTCAGCCGTTTGCGCCGGTTGTAGTGGAAAAAGTTGCCGACGAAGTGATTGAGGTCACCAAGGAAACCGGACTTGTCCAACTGCCAGAGCAGGCGGGCGGGCGGCAGCTTGTAGGTTGCGTCGGTGTCCCAGTCCGTGGCCATGGAGACGTCGGAAAGAATCTCTGCTGGGTCGTGGACGTTGGAGGGGACGGCGGCTTCGATGTGATCGAAGGTGAACTGCCCGTTGCCGTCGCAGGTCACGACGAGTTCGTGAACGCCTGCCGCGACGTTAGAGCGGACTTTGCGCACGGCGACGATTGGCGGATCAATGCCCAATCTCGTATTGAGGCTGGTCGGCGAGTCGCCGTCCAAGGTCACCGTGGCGGAGGCGCCGTCGGGTCGGATTTCCATGCCGACGTAGAGATCGTGCACAGACTGGCAGCGGTAGCGGACGGTGACGCGATCGCCCCAGCCGCCCGTTTCGCGAGCGAAGCCCTGGTCGTAGAAGCCTTGTTTCTCCGCCCATCCCGAGCCCTCGTACTCGACGTCCCGCTGGCGGGAATGAATGCGGATCGATCCAGGTCCGGCAACCTTGAGCGGCCGTCTGGAGTTGGGGTCCGCTATCGAAATGTTGGAGATGTACAAGTCGAATTCAGCGTCGACAAAGTCCGCGGCGTCGGCGAGCACGGGCGCCAAGGTGAGCCAGGCCTCGAATAGGTCGTCGATCGGTCGTGGCGTTGCGTCCCCGTCGGTTTGTACCAGCACGTTCGAGAAATCCAGCGCTACCCGCCAGATGACCTGCGAGGAGCCGTCCTCCAACTGGATCGAGGGTTCTGACGTTGTGACGTCGGCGTTGTCTTCAATCGTCGCCGCGTAGGCCACTCCGCTGGCTGAGCCGGTGATTGTCGTCAGCGTGATTTGAGTCGGCGAATCGACCGAAGCGATGACGAAATCGACATTGTTGATGCGGATGTAGCGTTCGGGCGTGAGCCCGGTGAACTGGTCGCCGCTCACCCAGGTGACCACGCCCGCGTCGACGTCGACCGTGCCCGAGCGGGGCCGCAGCGATTGGCGCCGCAGGCGGATAAAGTTACCGTCGACGCCGCCCCGTTCAGTCAAGAAGCGTAGGCTGATCAGTTCCTCGGCATTGACCGTTTCCGAGAGTACGAGGGAGGTATTTGAGACGACGCTCGCCACGGTATTGGCCTGTCCGCCCACGTAGATGACCGCGCCAGCGGCGAGCCCTTGGAATTTGTGTCCGGACGTCCAGGTGACGGTGACGCCGTCCTCGTCCACGTCGCAGATCCCGAAGCGTGCCGCCTTGAGAGAAAGGCTCGTTCCCGTAGCCTCTGCAATGAGCCCCAGCGAAGGGTTAGGGCCGTTCCAATCAAAGGTGTTGATGCTCTCGGCGATCTTGCGCGGAAACGTCGAGAGCTGGACGAATTCCAGAGTGGCGCTGCCGCCGCCAATGCCGCCGCCATCGACTGCACTCACCGCGACGGGAAGACCCTCGTTCAACGGGTCCAGACGCACCACATGGGCCGCAGAACCGATGGACGCCGTCACGTCGGGGTCTCCAGCTCCCGCGTTGACCAGAGCGACGAGAGCTGCGGCGATATCGCCGGACCCGTCCTCGGCGAGTTGGGTGTAGCTATAGAAGGCGGTCGGAGTCGTGATCGAATGTTCCGCACCGGCCCCCGCGGCGTTGAAAAACGCAAACTCGGCGAACTCGCTGTAAGAGGGCGAGTATTCGAATGCCAGGTTCAGGTACCAGATGATGACCCGGTCATAGCGCTTGAAGCCGCCGCCCGACTCGACGAAGTGGAACGTGCCGCCGGCGACGTTGAAGGCCCCGGACGCCAACGTCGCATGGTCAAACAGAGGGAGCGTTCCGGATGTTCCGTCGTTGCGAATGAAGCTCAAGCTGCGGTTGGGGATCGATTCATAGAAGGTGGAATCAAGCGGCGCGACGGCGTCCCCGGCGTTGTAGTCGAACGCGAGCGTCATGCCCGTCAGATCGCCGTCTTCGAGCCAGCGGACCGAGTGGTGCTCGAAGATGTTGTCCCGTTTGAATAGGACGATCACTGCGAAGTCGTCCGCCGATCGGAAGACGCCGGAGCAGGCGAGCGAATCGGCTGATGCCGAGTGCAGGGCGACAGCCGCGCCACGGCGGTCGAAGCCGCGCAGATGCATCGTCCGGCGAGGGTCGAATTTTTGGATAGATTCCGTGGCCAAGCGGGCCTCCTAGCGAAAGCCCCCGGCCCGAGGCGCACCACGGCGCAGTCGATGACGAATCATCAGCAAGCGACGCAGTTATCAGGCGAAAACGGACCCCTGCCGGCCGGCGGGCTCTCTGCCCCCAGTATCGCGGGGCGTGTCAAGTCCTCTGGCGGTTCAGCGACCCAGTAACTCCAACGCGGCCGCAGTCATAGCCTGAACGCCGGTTTGAATCGAAGCTCGCGGCTCGGGTTTGAAGAACGGCGAATGCAGCGACGGCAAGGGCTCGCCGGACTTCACGCGCGCAGGATCCACCGTGCCCAGCCAGAAGATCACGGCGGGGATGTCGGCGTCCGTGCGGCCGTATCTGCTGAAATCTTCGCCGGCCATGACCGGAGGCGTTTCGACCACGTTCTCTGGCCCGAATGCCTTGCGCCATACCGGGACGAGCCGCTCGAGTAACTTGGGGTCGTTGTAGGTCGACGGCGTGTACTCTTCTTCGGCAACAGAGACAATCGGCTCTCTATCCGCCGGCACGCCGAATGCTCGGGCGGTTTCGAGAGTGATTCTACGAATCGAGTCGAGCGTCCGCTGGCGAATGTCGTCTTGATAACTCCTGACGGTCAACTGCAACTTGACCTCGTCGCTGATGATGTTGTGTTTGGTGCCGCCGTGAATCGATCCCACCGTGACCACCACGGAGTCGAGCGGATTCGTCTCGCGGCTGACGATCGTCTGCAGTGCGGTGATGACGTAAGCGGCGATCACCACCGGATCCTTCGTCATGTGGGGGTAGGCGCCGTGGCCGCCGACGCCGCGAATCGTGATGTCGACGGAATCCACGTTGGCGAAGGCGAATTCGGACGTGTAGCCGATTTGGCCCGTCGGCAAATCCGGCGAAGAATGCAGCGCCAAGGCGTAATCCGGTTCCGCCGTTCGCGAGAAGAGGCCGTCGGCGAGCATGGCCCGCGCTCCCGCGCCGCGCTCTTCGGCGGGTTGTCCAATCAACAGCAGAGTGCCCTTCCACTGGTCCTTTACTCCGGCCAAGGCCTTGGCCACGCCGATGAAGGTCGCCATGTGCACGTCGTGTCCGCAGGCATGCATGACGCTGACCTCGGCGCCGGTATCGTCGGTCGTCTTGACCGTGCTGGCGTATTCGCGCCCAGTTTGTTCTTGTACCGGCAACGCGTCTAGGTCGGTGCGGATGAGGACGGTCGGCCCGTCCCCGTTCTTGAGCATCGCGGCGAACCCTGTGCCGCCGATCGGCGAGGTGATGTCATACCCGAGCGGCCGCAGCTCCGAGATAAGCTTTCCGGCCGTCTCCGCCTCGTGAAACGAGAGTTCCGGGTTACGGTGCAGATAAACGTAGAGTTGCTCTAGCCGGTCCAGTTCCGGTCCCGAGGGCGTAATCCCTTGGCCCAAAGCTAGGCCAGCGAATAAGAGTGAGAGAAGCAGCGTCCAACGCATGGCGGCATCTTATCAGCCCGCGGCGACGGACGGCATTCTGTTGCGAGGCTGCGGCAAAACGGGCTAGCGTGTTGGGTTCATGGCAAAAACCGCTTTCCTATTTCCTGGGCAAGGCTCCCAGAAAGCCGGCATGGGCGCTGACCTGTCTGAATCGATCCCCGCCGCCCGAGCGATCTTCGAAGAAGCGGACGACGCACTCGGCTTCAGCCTCTCGAAACTTTGCTTTGAGGGCCCCGAAGAAGATCTGCGTTTAACCGAAAACACCCAACCGGCGATTCTCACGTGCTCGATTGCGACGTTGGCTGCTGTTCGTGAAAAAGGCCTGGAGCCGGATTTCGTGGCCGGGCATAGCCTGGGCGAGTATTCCGCTCTGGTCGCCGCCGGGGCGATCTCTTTCCGCGATGCCGTCCAACTCGTGCGCAAACGCGGTCGCTTCATGCAGGAGGCTGTGCCGGCAGGCGTCGGAGCGATGGCGGCCATTCTTGGCATGGAGCCCGACAAGGTGTCGGAGGTCTGCGAACAGGCGGCACAAGGCGAAGTCGTCAGTCCAGCGAACATTAACTCGCCCGGCCAGATTGTGATTGCCGGGCACGCCGCTGCGGTCCAGCGCGCCGTCGACCTTGCCGTGGCTGCGGGGGCCAAGAAAGCCGTTCTGCTGCAGGTGAGCGCGCCGTTCCACTGTTCGTTGATGGAGCCTGCCCGTGACCGGTTGGAGCCCGAACTGGACGCCATCGACTTTCACGATCTCAAAACGCCCCTGGTGAATAACGTTTCGGCTGCGATCGTCTCAACCGGCGCCGAAGCCCGCGAAGGGCTGAAACGCCAAGTGCCCAGCCCGGTTCTATGGGAGCAGTCGATTCAGCGTCTGGCGGCCGAAGGCGTCGGCTCATTCCTGGAGGTCGGCCCGGGCCGCGTGTTGACCGGCCTGCTGCGCAGCATTGATCGTGCCCTCGAAGGGTCGGCTGTGGGAGACTTAGCGGGTTTGGAGAAACTGTAGTCATGAAAGGTCGAGTCGCATTCGTCACCGGAGCTAGCCAGGGAATTGGGCGAGAGTGCGCTTTGAGTCTGGCGCGGGCTGGCGCGCGCGTGGTCGCCGGGGCCCGTAACGCAGAGAAGCTTGCTGATTTGGTGCGCGAGATCCAGTCCGAGGGCGGGGAAGCACTCGCTGTGGAACTCGACGTGACCTCCAGCGAGTCGGTCAAGAACGCATTTGCCGAGGCGGAAAAGGCCTTCGGCCCGGTGGAGATCCTGGTGAACAACGCGGGCGTCACCAAGGACGGGCTGGCCATGCGCATGTCCCCCGAGGCTTGGTCGGAAGTCCTGGACACTAACCTCACCGGCGCCTTCCGCTGCATCCAGGCGGTGATGCGCGGAATGATGAAGCAGCGCTGGGGCCGGATCATCAACATCTCGTCCGTTGTGGGCCTCTCCGGCAATCCCGGGCAAGCCAACTACGTTTCTTCAAAGGCCGGCTTGATTGGCCTCACCAAGTCTCTCTCTCAAGAACTCGGGTCCAGAAACATCACCGTGAATGCGGTGGCGCCCGGTTTCATCGAGACGGCCATGACCGAAGCCCTGACGGACGCCGCTCGCGAGGCGATTACCAGTAGGATCCCCCTGGGCAGAATCGGGGCTCCGAGCGAAATTGCCCATGCAGTTTGCTTCCTCGCTGCCGATGAGGCTGGATACATCACTGGCCACACGCTCAGCGTCAACGGCGGCATGTACGCCTGAGACCCGCTGATATACTCTGGCCATAGCGCCGGATTCCGAAGACTAGATGCCCCGTTTCTTTACATTGCAAGAAGCCGAAGAACTGCTTCCGCGGATTGAGCACCTGCTCCAGAGCGCCGTGGAAGCGCACAGCGAGGCCGCGGGCCATGAAGGCGCCCTGGAACGAGTCATCTCGCGAATCACCTATCTGGGCGGCGTGGAAATCGACCCCGCCGACTACTCGCAGCGCAAGAGCCTAAAGCGCCGCGCTGAAGGCGTCGTCCAGCAAGCGATCGAAGAGATTCAAGCGGCGGGCGTCTTGATCAAAGACATCGAGGCCGGCCTCATCGACTTCCCTGCGGTTTTGGGCGGCCGCGAGGTCCTGCTTTGTTGGAAGTTGGGCGAGTCAAAGATCGAACACTGGCATGGAATAGACGAGGGCTTCGCGGGACGCAAGCCGATCACCAGCGAGTTCGGACCCCGCTCGAGTCCCCGGCCCAACTAGCAGGGCTACTTGGCGTCGACGGTCAGTTCCATGATCTGACTCAGCATTGGGTAGTAGCGCACTTGAACCTCGGCCCCGGTTTCCAGCTCGTCGAGACGCATGCGCTTTTTACCCAGTTTCTTCTCGGCCTTTTTGGACAGCTTGATCTGCTCTCGGCCTTCGGGCTGAGAAAAGTTCAACACCAAATCCGCGGCATTCTTCTTGGTGTGAATCGAGACCGTCCGCTCCTTCAAGTCGATCTTGCTGATCGTGCCGCTCAGCTTCTCGACATCGAGGACGCCGGTTGGGATGTTGCCCAAAACCTTGGCTTGTGTGTCGCCGCTTTCCCCTGGACGAATCTTGGCACTCTCGCTGTCGTCCTGAGACAGTAAAAGAGTGGACGACAAAAGTAGCAATAGGACAAGTCTCATCACGTTTCCTTGATTGTGGGAGTCGCGGCGGAGGGCGTCAAGTCGGGTCGTTCTGGATCGCGTACTTGGCTACGGTCCACAGGATCTTTGCGCCGGCCGCGGCGCTGCCGACGAAGCTTCCCGAGATCTTGCTTTGCCCGGCCTGTCTCATGCGGTAGGCGACAGGGGCCTCCGTGATTCGCAGACCTCGCTGGACCGCCTTGACTTGCATTTCGATCGTCCAACCGAAGTTCGTGTCGCGCATTCCCAGGCCCTCGAGTCCAGACCGCCGAATAGCGCGGAAGGGTCCTAAATCGGTGTACTTATGCCCGTAAAGCAGTGAGACCAACCACACGGCCAGCCGGTTCCCGAGTCTCTGATGCGGCGAGAGAGCTCCGCTGTCCGCTGCGCCGAGTTCGCGCGAGCCAATCACCAAATCCGCCTGGTTTTGGACGATCGGCTCGATCAGCGCGCCCGCGTCGCTTGGCAGGTCGCTGCCGTCGGCGTCCATGAAAACGACCACATCTGCTTCTTGCGGCAAGGCCGAAATTCCGGCCAGACAGGCCGAGCCATAACCGCGCCGCGGTTCAACCACCACTCGTGCGCCGGCGCTGCTGGCGACTTGGGCCGTGTCGTCGGTCGAGCCGTTGTCAACGACGATAATTTCGCTGAAGACCCCCGGAGGAACATCTTCCAGAACTTGTCGCAGGGCGCGGGCCTCGTTGAGGGCGGGAATAATGAGAACGGCAGTCACGGCCCGAATCCAGGGCCTAGAGGCGCCGGATTGCTAGTTCGTATGCTAGCGGCTGACCGCGCCCGTTGTCTGCCTTCTAGGGTGTTTCACCCGGCATAGTGGTACGAGAGTCCTATTGTGATCCGGCGCGGCGCCGGTCAAGGTATGGAGGGAGAAGGCTGTTCTAATGACCGCGTTAGCCGCATTACTTGAGCGACCCCTGTGGGAACTTGCACTGGGCGCGACATCCCTCGTGGCGGCCTGCGTCATCGGCGCGCTGACCTTTTTTTGGATCGGATTCCGCATCGCGGAAGTTTCGGCCCTGGCTGGCTTCGAAGGGATGTTCAGCCGCCAAGACTCCTCCGCAGGAGGTAACGCCAGAGCGCTCCCGGCGGAAGTGACCGCCCGCCTCCAGGCTATCCAGGATCGCCGCCGCGCATCCGAAGAGAAATCCTCGTTGGATGAGCTTGCATTAGCGATGGGCGCCCCTAAGCGTCCGCTATCCCGCGCTCGCATGGAGCCGGAAGAGTCCGAAATCAGCCGAATCGACCGCCAACTCTAGCGACTCCCGCAGTCCTGTCAGGCCCGCCCCAAGCCGGTTTAGCCTCCGCCGGGAGGGCAAAATCGTCCAACGCGCATGGTAGAGTAGTCGGTTACAGCCTTGTTCGGCGGCGCCCGGGCGAATGTGCCGGGCGCCGTCGTTTTCGGCTTGGATTGAGACCCCGTGAGCGAAGAACTCCCGAATGGTTCCGCGGAGCCCGAGAAGGCCCACGAATCGGAGCTGGCGGCTGCCGAAGAGCTCATCGACTCCGATTCGGAGGATTCGTCGGGGGATGAGTCCGCGTCGGGCGGATTCGCGATTGATCTTCCGCAGTACGAAGGGCCTCTGGACCTGCTCCTGGATCTGATCCGCAAGCACAAGATCAACATCTACGACATCCCGATTCACCAGATCACCAACC
Organism: uncultured Acidobacteriota bacterium; assembly: GCA_963805925.1. Taxonomy (GTDB): domain Bacteria; phylum Acidobacteriota; class Terriglobia; order Bryobacterales; family UBA6623; genus CAMPKL01. The sequence goes on along the minus strand of CAWDWB010000003.1, from coordinate 544,407 downwards.
AGTATCTGGGCTACCTCAAGCAGGCCCAGAACCTGAATATCGACTTGGGCGGCGAGTTCGTTTTCATGGCGTCTACCTTGATCTTGATCAAGTCCAAGACGCTGCTGCCTAAAGACCCGACGATCCCGGAAGATGAGCAGGAGGATCCACGCGACGAGCTCGTCCGCCAACTGCTCGATCACGAGAAGTACGTTCAGGCGGCGCAAATGCTGCGAGAGAAGCGCCTATTTGAAGAGAACGTTTGGTCCAACCCACCGTCCAAAGCATTCCTCGACGACGAACCGGCCGGAGTGGCCGCCGACGTCTTCGATTTGGTCAAAACCTTCGAAGAGGTGCTAGAGCGGTTCAAGAGGCGGCCGGTTTATGACGTCACGGACGAAGAGGTCTCCGTCGCGAGTAGGATCGAGTTCATCAAGAATATGCTGATGAGCGAAGGCCGTCCGGTTAATCTGCTGGAAGTCTTCGAACGGCAGCCGGGCGTCCGCGCTCTGGTCGCCACGTTTTTAGCAGTGCTGGAACTGGTTAAGTTGCAGGCAGTCGCCTTGCGGCAATCGGAACTGTTTGGGGCGATCGAAATGCGCAAACACAAGATGTTTGACGCTGTTTTTAGTGAAGACGGGCCACTCACCTCCGCGGATTCCGAATACCGGTAGCACCGCCCATTTATTGCGATGAACGAAGAAGTAAGCGAAGTGATGTCCGGCGAGGAAGCCGCCTCTGAAGTGGGCGCTCAACCTGCTGCGGAGGCGAATGCGGAAGCCGCTGTGGACGCGGGCGAGGAAACTGCCGCGGAAGTGGACGGGGAACAAGCCGTCCTGCCGGGGACGTTGCCCGATGAGGCGGAACGGTTGGCATTGATTGAGGCCGTCGTCTACGTCGCCGAGGAGCCCTTGCAGGCCCAGCAGATTGCCGAGGGTCTCGGGTTGCCTCTCGATGTCGTCCAGGCCGACATCGCTAAGCTGATCGAGTCCTATAAGAATCCTGCCCGAGGCATCGAGATTCGGCAAGTGGCCGGCGGGTGCAAGATGTTCACCAAGGCGGAACATCATGATGCGGTTCGCGGTTTCGTGAAGTCCCTACAGTCGAAGCTTCGACTCTCCCTGCCTGCTCTCGAAACGCTCTCCGTGATCGCTTACAAGCAGCCGATCACGCTGCCCGAGATTCAGGCGATCCGCGGAGTTAACGCCGGCGGCGTCGTCCATACCCTGCTGAAGCACAAACTCATCGCCACCGCCGGACGCAAGAAAGTCGTCGGTAAGCCCATGCAGTACAAGACGACGCGTGATTTCTTGGTTCAGTTCGGACTGGACAATCTCGCCGAACTGCCAAATCTCAAAGAGCTAGAAGAATTAAGCCGCGCCGCCCTCGGTGAAGACGCCGAAGACCAACTCCAGCCCAGCCTCCCCGGAGTTGATGCGTCGCAGGCCGCGGATCCAGTAGAGGCGGATGTCGTCGATCAGCCGGACGGGGCTGAAGGCGAGGAAGAGTAGAACGAATCCGCGTTGGGCGGTCTCATGGAAGAGCGATTACAGAAAATTCTTTCTCGGGCAGGCGTCTCTTCCCGCCGCAAGGCTGAAGAACTCATCACCCAAGGCGCGGTCAGCGTAAACGATCGCGTCGTCACCGAACTTGGCTCAAAGGCGGACTTCGCGAAGGACCGCATTCGGGTCAACGGCCAGCTGCTCAATAAGCCCTCTGAGCGGCTCTACTTCATGCTCAACAAGCCCAAGGGCTATATCACCTCGACGGAGGATCCCGAGGGACGCCCGACGGTGACGCAGCTGCTGGGACGCGTGGGCAAGAGTGTGTACCCGGTCGGACGCCTCGACTTCGCCAGCGAGGGCCTGCTGCTGCTCACCAACGACGGCGATTTTGCGAATCACGTCATGTCGGCCAAGGAGAAGTTGCCTAAGTCTTACCTGGTGAAAGTCAACGCCATGCTCGACCACAAGTCCATGGAGCAGTTTCGCGAAGGCATCTACATCGACAATCGCCGCACAGCGCCCGCCCAGATTCGGCTCACCACCGCCGCTGCTAATCCCTGGTACGAGGTCGTGATCACCGAGGGGCGCAATCGCCAGATTCGCAAGATGTTCTTACGCTTCGGCGTCCTGGTGGAAAAGCTAAGGCGAACGAGGATTGGGCCTCTGTACCTCGGTAAACTGGCCTCCGGCGACTTCAGGCCCCTGACGCCAAGAGAAATCGCGCGGGTGCTCGACCCGCCGACGGAGCCGACGCTCAATGAACGACGAAAACCTCGCACGGATTCTAAGCCAGGCCCGAAGGATCGCCGTCGTCGGGCTGTCCGATAAGCCTTGGCGAGCAAGCAACGGCGTGGCGCGATATCTACAGCATTCCGGATACAAGATTTTGCCCGTCAACCCGAACATCGACGAAGTTCTCGGGCAGCGATCTTTCGCCCGACTTGAGGATATTGAGGAATCCGTCGATATAATTGACGTGTTTCGGCGGTCGGAGTTCGTCCACGATCTGGTGGCCCCAGCGCTTCGATCCGGGGCGAAACTAGTCTGGATGCAGGAAGGCGTCCACGACCCTGGATCGGCGGACCTGTTGCGGCAGGCCGGTTTGGAAGTGGTAATGGACCGCTGCCTAATGGTGGAGCATATGCGGCTTCTCGGCACGTCGAGCAACCGTTAGCAGTAGAGGATTGAAAGGAAAGATGACGGATTTTAGCCTGGCTGAACACGGAATTTCTGTAGAGCGGGTCATGCGCAACCCTGCACCCTCATTCTTGTACGAAGAGGCTATCCGCAGAGAGCCGCGAGCCGCCATCTCCGACACCGGCGCCCTGATCGCCTACTCGGGCGAAAAGACCGGGCGTTCTCCCAAAGACAAGCGCGTCGTCAGGCACCCCGATTCGGAGAACGACGTCTGGTGGGGGCCCGTCAATTACCAGTTGCCGGAGTCGGTGTTTATGGTCAATCGCGAACGGGCGACGGACTATCTGAACACCCAACAAGCGCTCTATTGCATCGATGGTTATGCCGGTTGGGATCCAGAACACCAACTGAAGGTTCGCGTCATTTGCTCGCGTCCCTACCACGCTCTGTTTATGCACAACATGCTGATTCGTCCTACCGACGAGCAGTTGGACTCCTTTACCGCTCCGGATTGCGTCATCTTCAATGCCGGCGGATTCCCAGCCAATCGGTACACCAGCGGCATGACATCGAAAACCACCGTCGACCTGAGCCTTGAGCGCAAGGAGATGGTCATTCTCGGCACCGACTACGCGGGCGAGATGAAGAAGGGCGTTTTCACCTTAATGAACTACCTGATGCCCAAACAGGGCATCCTCTCGATGCATTGTTCCGCCACCGCCTCTGCCGACGGCAAGGCGGCATCGGTTCTTTTTGGGCTCTCCGGCACCGGCAAGACCACGCTTTCCGCCGATCCCAAGCGCGAACTCATCGGCGACGACGAGCATTGTTGGACCGACAACGGAATCTTTAACATTGAGGGCGGCTGCTACGCCAAGGCCGTCTTCCTTTCTAGAGAAACCGAGCCGCAGATTTTCGACGCTTTGCGTTTTGGCGCCGTGCTCGAGAATGTCGTCTACGACGAAGCGCACCACCATGTGAACTTCGGCAATACTTCGATCACCGAGAATACCCGCGGCTCCTACCCGATCGAGTTCATCGACAACGCCAAGATTCCTTGCGTCGGCCCACATCCCGACCATGTGATCTTCTTGACCTGCGATGCGTTTGGCGTACTGCCGCCGCTCAGCCGTTTAACGCCCGAGCAGGCCGAGTATCACTTTATCTCGGGCTATACCGCGAAGGTGGCCGGGACGGAAGTGGGCGTGACCGAACCGCAAGCGACGTTCTCGCCTTGCTTCGGCGGGCCCTTTCTCGTTTGGCACCCTGGCAAATACGCCCAGTTGCTCTCGGAGAAGATCCGAAAGCACGGGGCTAAAGTCTGGCTGGTCAACACCGGTTGGAGCGGCGGCGGCTACGGAGTCGGCTCGCGCGTGAAACTCCGCTATACCCGCGCCATGATCGATTCGGTTTACTCGGGCGCGTTGGAAAAGGCGCCGGTCGAGACGGACCCCGTCTTCGGCCTGTCGGTGATCAAGGAATGCCCTGACGTACCGTCTGAGATTCTGATTCCGCGCAACACCTGGTCTGACAAAGCGGCCTACGACGCAACTGCGAAGAAACTCGCAGGGCTGTTCACGGAGAACTTCAAGAAATACGCCGATGGCGTATCCGAAGCAGTGCGCCAAGCTGGGCCGAAGGGCTAAGGCCCGGCGTGACGGCTACATCTTGTAGGGGCCGAGATCCTCGTCGTTAATATTCTCGAGCCAGCGGCGCATCTCTTCGCTGGTCGCTTTGTCGCTGACGGCCTGGCCGACCTTGGAGGTGCGCAGCACCTCTTCCTCGACGAAGATTGGGCAGTCCATTCGTAGCGCAAGCGCGAGGGCGTCGCTCGGCCTGGAGTCGACGGAGATCAATTCGCCGTTCTTCTCCATCCAGATGACGGCGTAGAAGGTGTCGTCTTTCAGTTCGCTGACGACGACTTTGCGCAGCATCGTTTCGGTGCCCAGCAACACGTTGCGAATTAAGTCGTGGGTCATCGGCCGCGGCGCTGCCACTTTTTCAATCTCCAGGGCGATCGCGTTGGCTTCATAAGCGCCCACCCAGATCGGCAGCACGCTGTTCCCGTCCAGATTGCGCAGGATGACGATCGGCAGATTCGTGACCGGGTCCAGCATCAATCCGCGAATCTTCATTTCGACTTCCATGACGACATTCTCCCCTTTGGAGCCGGATCTGGCAAGGCGAACCGGAGGGCGGCCTATTGCAGGACGTGCAACACCGGGGCTCCACGAGCCCCGCTTGGGCGATGCTCGACCGAAACCAGCTCGCCGATCAAGCCGTTGGGGCCTGCACTGGTAACCCGCACATTGCAATAGGCTCCCCGCAAATCCTCGTCCGCGGCGATGCCTTGAGGGTCCGCGAAGTTCAGCACGCGATTCTGGGTCGTCCGCCCGATCCACTGCTGGAACTTCTCCCGATAACCCTCAACCAGGGCGTCTTCTTCCATCCCGACGCGGTTCTCGTTGTGCTTGCGTTGGATGCGCTGCTGCAGATTCTGTAGAATCGCCAGCCGTTCCTTCTTTTCCTCTTCCGGCACATGGTCGGCGTAGTCCATCGAGTCAGTGCCCTTCCGGGGCGAGTATTTGAAGGCGAACAGAGAAGCGTACTCAACCTCTTCGAGCAACGAAAGCGTTTCTTCGAAGTCCTGCTGCGTCTCACCCGGGAAGCCGACGATAATGTCGGTCGACAAGGCGATTTGGCGTTTCGACGACTTGATCATCTCGATGACCTGCAGATACTGATCGCGGCTATAGGTGCGGCGCATCCCCGCCAGCAGCCGCGAAGAGCCGGACTGAACCGGCAGATGGATCCAGTCGCATAATCTCTCGTTGGATTCGATCGCCTCGACGATGTCGCGCGTGAAATCTTGCGGGTGCGAGGTCGTAAACCGGACGCGGCGGACGCCGTCCATTTCCCCGATCGCCGACAGCAGCTTAGCGAACGACCAGTCCGCCGGCGACGAATCGCGGTAGCTGTTCACCGTCTGGCCCAGAAGGGTGATGTCGGCAATTCCGCCCGCGACGATACGCGCCGCTTCTTCCATCACACTTGCGGAACTGCGGCTGCGCTCGGGCCCGCGGGTGAATGGCACCACGCAGTAGGAGCAGTTCTTGTTGCAACCCTCAATAATCGTCAGGAAAGCGGAGTGCGGGTTGTCTCTTTCGGCGACGGGCAGATCGAAAGTCTCGTCCGTGTCCAGATTTAGCCCTGTCACCCGCTTTTCGCCGGCATCCAGACGATCAAGTAATTGCGGCAACTGGTTGTAGGACGCGGAACCACACACCAAATCGACGTGCGGCGCCGTCTCGAAGATCGCTTCGCCGTTGTGTTGCGCCACGCATCCCAGCACGCCGATCCTTTTGCCCTTGGCGTCGCGCTTCCACAGGTCGAGCCGATGGAACACCTTCTGTTCAGCCTTGTCGCGAATCGAACAGGTGTTGTAGAGGATCAGAGACGCGTCGTCGGCGGACGCCCTTTGCTCGTACCCTCGCATCGCCAGCATGCCGCGGACTTTCTCTGAATCGTGCACGTTCATCTGGCACCCGAAGGTTTCGATGTAGTAAGTCTTGTCCGGCATTTGAGAAACGAAGGGCCTGCGGCCAAACCCTTAAGATATCAGCCGGGGCGGGGCGCCCGGGAGTCTTGCCGTCGAACTCGTTACCATGAAGCCCATAGAGCCATGTTGTTCCGTCAGCTTTCTGTCATCTTTTTTCTGGCCCTGTCCTTCTCGGCCTGTTCGCCCTCCGGGCCAGATCCCGCAACAGCCGAGCGGCTCCAAGAACTGCGAAATCTGGGCAAGGCCTTCTACGAGAACCCGACCGGCGCCGAACAGTCCGTCGAGGTCTTCAAGCAGGCACTCGATCTAGCCCCCGACTCCGTCCGCGAAAAGGTTAACTACGCTCTGGCGCAACTGCGCGCCGGCTCGCGCGAAGAAGGTATGGCCGGACTCGAGCAGGCCCAGCAACTCGACCCGAGCATTCCGCATACCTGGTTCAATCTGGGCGTCGAATACAAGCAACTCGGCGAAAACGAACGCGCCCTCGAACAGTTCGAGCAGATGGCCAAACTCGTCCCCGACGAGCCCAAGACGCAGTACAACTTGGGCCAACTCTACCGCCAAGCCGGGCGCGACGACGACGCGCGGGCAAAGTTCGAGCGGGCTGCGGAACTCGATCCCTCGCTGGCCGCGCCCCACTTCCAACTCTTCAATATGTTGCGGCGCTCCGATCCGGATGCCGCCCAAGCGCAACTCGAAGAGTTCCAGCGAATCCAGAAGATTCAGGAGGAGACGGATCTCTCCGAAGACGTCAACTGGAGCTTCTACTCCGAAATCTACGACCCAGTCGAGCCTGGCAAGCCTGCTGACTTGGTCGAGACGGTCCGCTTTGAATCTTCCCCCGTGGGCGTCGTTGAGCCTGGCGGAAGCATCCTGCTGCTCGACGCCGACCACGACGCCCAGACCGACGCGCTTGCCTGGTCCGAGGGACGCCTCGCGTTCTTGAAGGGCGACGGCAGCACGCTGACCGTGGCCGATCAGCCCAACCTGGCCGCCGCGTGGTCCGGCGTGCGGCGTGTTGCCGCGGGCGACCCCAATAACGACGGCTTCCCGGAATTGTGCGTCGCCACCGATGCCGGCATCTTAGTCGCGTCGAACGACTCCGGAACCTTCGCGGCACCCACGCGGCTCGACTCCGATCCCGCCGAGTCCTGCCTGTGGCACGACTACGACCACGACGGCGACCAAGACCTATTCGTCCTGGGCGAGCGCAGCCGCCTGTATCGTTTTGCTCTCGATGAGGGCCAACCTGTAACTGCCGGATTTAAACCAGAGACGTTCCCGTTCGGCGACCACGGCAAAGCCCTCGACGCCATTGCCGTCGAGCTATTCGAAGACAACGGCCTCGACCTGGTCGTCGCCTACGAAGATGCTGTCCGCGTCTATCAAGACCTGAAGCTCGGCATGTATGGCGAAGCGGTTGCTGTCGCCGACTCAGCGCCCCCTGCCGGTCGCGTTCGCTTAGAGGCGCGAGATCTCGACAGCGACGGCTTTCTCGACGTTTCCGTGTCCGGCGGCGACCAAACCGTGATCGTGCACAACGAGCACGGCAGTTTGGTCAGCACGTCTCGCGTCCCCCCCGTCCGGGCCTGGATCGATACCCAGAACCGCGGTTGGAACGATATGCTCGTCTCATCCGGGGTCAGCTTCAACCAGGGCGCGATGAAATTCTCGGACGGCAAGGTCGAAGGCCTGCCTGCCGGCACATCCGCCGCTGCGTTAGACTTCAACGCCGACGGACGCCTCGACCTGGTGCTCATCGACGGGCAAGGTCAGGTTCATCTAGCGGCCAATCAAACGCAGACCGATAACCACTGGATATCCCTGCAACTCACCGGCGTCAAGAGCCGCATCGTGGCCACGGACGCTCGTGTCGAAGTGAAGGCGGGACTGCTCTACGGCAAGGCAGTCTATCCCGGATATCCGATCGTTATCGGCCTCGGAAGCCACGCCGCCGTCGATACCGTTCGCATCACCTGGCCGAATGGCTTGATCCAAAACGAAGCGCAGCAGGAATCCAATCGCCGTTTGGCCATCGACGAGAAACCCCGGCTCTCCGGCTCCTGCCCGATGGTCTTCACTTGGAACGGGAAAGCGTTCGAATATATCGGCGAAGTCCTCGGCGCTGCGCCCCTCGGCGCCAGCCTCGGCAACGGCCAGTTCTTCCCGCTCGACCATGACGAATACGTTCTATTGGACGCCGGCCAACTCGTCGAACGAGACGGCTTCTTCGATGTCCGAGTCACCGAAGAGTTGCGCGAGGTCACCTACCTCGATCAAGTTCGCCTGATGGCGATCGACAGCCCGGCCGGCATCGAAGTCATCACCAACGAGAAGTCCAAGTCCCCGCCTTTCCCCGAGTTCAAGCTCTTCGGCGTTGCTGAAGCCGATAAGGTCCGGCCCGCTAAGGCAGTCGACCAGCTAGGCCGCGACGTCCTAAGTAAGGTTCTACGTCGAGACGGGCAATACGTCAACGGCTTCGAACGCACCTTCAGCAATACCGCGGAACCCCATTCGCTCACCATCGACCTGGCCGGCCTCAAGGGCGACGGCAATACGACCCTCTTCCTCAACGGCTGGGTCGACTGGTCCAGCGCTAGTACTATCGTCGCCGGCTCGCAGACTGCCTCCAACGGCATTCAGCCTCCCGTAATCCAAGTCCGCGACACGAAGGGCGAATGGAAGACCGTAGACGCCGACCCCGGCTTGCCCGGCGGCAATCCTCGCACGATGGCAGTCGATCTCACCGGCAAGTTCCTCAGCGATTCGCGCGAAGTTCGTATCCTCACCAACATGTGCGTCTACTGGGACGAAGTCTTCGCCGTCGACGGCGTCAGCGCGATAACTCCGAAGCAAACAGAGCTTGAGATGGATACCGCCGAACTTCACTTCCGCGGTTTCTCTCAAAACGTCGTTCACCCCCAGCGCCTGGAGCCCGAGAAGTTCCTCTACTCCCAGGTCCGCTCGACAACAGCTTGGGATCCGACGCCGGGTTTGTACACCGACTACGGCAACGTTCAGTCGTTGCTTCACGGCATCGACGACCGCTTCGTCGTCATGGGCTCCGGCGACGAACTCCAACTCCGTTTTCGCAGTAATTTGCCTGCAGTCCGGCCCGGCTCACAACGGCATTACTTGCTGTTCTTCGACGGCTGGGCCAAAGAGCACGATCCGAATACCGCTTTCGGCGACACGGTCGAACCGCTGCCTTTCCATCAAATGTCGGGCTATCCTTATGGAAATTCCGAGTCCTTCCCCGTTGAGGCGCGGCGCGATATCGAATCCGGGACCAAACGCCAAGCCCTGCGGCTGAATCGACCGCTCTATTCACGCTAGCTACCCAACACCCATGACGAGATATCTTCTTTGCGCCCTGCTGGCGTCTGTCTTGATCGGCTGCAATCCCGCGCCTGAATCGACGGAAGCGCCTCCCGCATCCGAGACTCCGGTCACATTCACGGAAGTTTCCGCCCAGGCCGGCATCGACTTTGTCCACGACAACGGATCCACCGGCAAGAAATGGCTGCCCGAGACGCTAGGCTCCGGCGTCGCCTTCATCGACTACGACGCCGACGGCTACCCGGATCTGTTTTTCGTCAACAGCGGTCCCTTCGATTCGAAGCCAGGCGGCCCGACCTCGAAGCTCTATCACAACAACCAAGACGGAACTTTTACCGACGTTACGAAAACGTCCGGCCTTGCCGTCCCGATGTACGGCATGGGCGTTGCCTTCGGCGACTACGATAACGACGGTTTCGATGATCTCTATGTCACCGCGCTCGCCGGCGATCACCTCTTCCACAATTCCGGCAAAGGCACATTTGAGGACGTCACCAAGCAAGCCGGAATCAACAATGCCAACTTTGGCACCAGCGTTGCTTTCCTCGATTACGACAAAGACGGCCTACTCGATATCTTCGTCAACAACTACGTGCAGTGGAGCCCAGAGTCGGATATCTGGTGCACGCTCGACGGCGACAGCAAGTCCTACTGCACGCCGGAGTCTTACGTCGGCAATCCTTCGCGTCTGTACAAGAATCTCGGCGCCGGCAAGTTCAACGACGTGGCCGCCGCAGCTGGCATCGCCAACGCTTCGAGCAAAGCCCTCGGAGCCGCAATCCTCGACGTCAATAGCGACGGCTGGCCCGATATCTTCCAAGCCAATGACACCGAGCCCAATAAGCTCTACGTCAACAAACAGGACGGCACGTTCGAAGACATCGGCCTCACCGCTGGCGTCGCCTTCGCCGAAGACGGCAAGGCGCGCGGCGCGATGGGCGTCGACGCAGCCGACTATGACCGCTCGGGACGCCCCCACCTAGTCGTCGGCAATTTTTCTAACGAAATGGTCAACCTATTCCACAACGAGGGCACGGGCCTTTTCGTGGACGATGCGCCCAACAGCGAAATCGGCCGGGAGAGCCTGCTCTCGCTCACCTTCGGCATGTTTTTCTTCGACTACGATCTCGACGGCTGGCAGGATATCCTAGCCGCCAACGGCCATCTCGACGAGGAGATCAACAGCGTGCAGCCGCGAGTACTGTTCGCTCAAGCGCCGCAAATTTTCAGGAATGTGGAAGGCGGGCGCTTCCAATTGGCGAACGCGAAACTTGGCGCGGATCTATCCAATCCCGTCGTCGCCCGTGGCGCAGCGTACGCTGACTACGACCGGGATGGCGACTTGGACTTCGTTCTCTCTATTAACAACGGTCCCGCCAAGCTCTTTCGCAACGACGGCGGAAGCGCAAATTCATTCCTCGCGATCCATCTCGTCGGCGATCGCTCTAACCGTGACGGCTTCGGCGCAACCGTCAGGCTGACTAGCGCATCGGGCACGCAAACCCAAACCGCCCGCAGCGGCTCCAGCTATTGCTCGCAAAGCGAGTCCGCATTGACGTTCGGGCTAGGCAGCGACGATGTGGTGCAGAGCATCGAGATCACCTGGCCCAGCGGACAGACGCAGTCCTTCGACAACGTCGCCGCAGGTCGCAGAATATCGATTAACGAGACGAGCGGAATCGCGGACTAATCAGCAACCAGCGCCAGAAAGCGGCCGACAATCTTCTCGGCGATTTCCCGCACCTTCGTGGCAGCGTCTCGCTTCTGTACCAGACCGTGCGATGCGCCGGCGAACAGTTCCAACTCTGCTGGAGCCTTCAGCATCTTCATCGCCGTCTGCATCTCTTGCTCGGACCCAAACACGTCCTTCGATCCGTGGGCGAACAGCGCTGGCGCCTTGATGCCGCCAAAGTGATCCGTACGCAATGACTCAGGCTTCCCCGGCGGATGCAGCGGATACGAAAGCATCAGCAAACCTGCAGCAACATCTGGCTTCTCCGTGGCCAGCATCGACGCCTGTCGTCCGCCGTAGGAAGAGCCGCCGATGTACACGGGTCCGCCGATCTCTTCGCGCAACGATGCCACGGCCCGTTCCAGCCCCTTGCGGTCCATCGCCGCGCCGGAAGGTGACGGCGGCCCGCTGGGCCGTTTCTGCCGATAGGGCAAGTCGCAACGCAACGCCGCAACGCCGCGCTCGGCAAAAACATCGCAAAGCGCGATCAGCAGCGGCGATTCACAATTGCCCCCCGCGCCATGGGTCAGCACAATTCCGGCCGTCGCTTTCTTGGCGGGCTGATGCAGCCAACCGCGCACCGACGGCGGCTCGGCGAAATCTCGGTTCCAGGCGATCACTTTCATGAGTTCCAAAGTTGGCGGTATTGCGCGGCGACCTTGTCGAGGGAGTGCTCCCGCAACACATGCCTGCGAGCCAAATCACCCATCGCCAAGCGCAACTCCGGCTGTAGGGTCAGCACCCGCAGCGCTTCTTGAATCATCGCCGGCTCATTGATCCCTGGTTCAATCTTCAACACGGAGTTGTCCGGCAAGTCCGCATTCTCTTCGCAGTCCGTCACCAGCACCGGTTTTCCAGCGGCCATCAGCTTCATCACGAAGCCCGACGTTTCCCCGGCCGTCGGCCAACGCAAGTTCACGCAAACGTCCGTCGCGGCTACGAGCCGGGCCAACTCCCGATCCGGCACATGCGGCAAGCGAATCGTTTGCGTCTTTTGCATCAAACCTTCGAGCGACGCTTCGTAAGTCGGCGAGACGAAATCTCCCGCTATCAGAATCCGATGCGGCGTCTCCAACTCCAGCGCCGCCCGCAACATCGACTGCAACCGCTTTGGCGGACGGTGATAGCCAAAGCTCGAAATCAGGATCCCGCCCTCGGGAACTTGAAAGCGTCTGCGCACTGCCGCGATCTCTTCCGGCGTGAACTCCTGCGCCGGTTCCACGTAGTGCGGAATTTGCACCACGTCGACGTCAGGATTCGCCTCGCGTGCCCTCACGGCAGCCCCAGGATTGTGCACCACAATCTTCTCCGCCTTCTCCAACACCCTCCTCAACAGCGGATGCCCGAAGTACAGCTCTTCCGACGGCGCCTGCGAACGCCTCTCCCACATCTGTCCCGCCAGCACGCGCGACCACTCCCCGTAGTTGTAGACAAACTCGTCCACATACGCCGCCCGATCGAGGCGACTCAGCAACAGGTGATGCACGGTCGCGTCGTGCAATTCGACAATGCCCGGCACGCGCAGCGCTGCCTCGTAAGCTCCGTCGTGCAGGCGGTTATTGCCCACCTGATAGAGCCGCACGTCGTAGTCCTCAAGCTTCACCGCGCTCATCGACTCCGAAGCGTCAACAAAGTCGTGCCGCCGTAGCTCCTTGACGATGCTGGCGGAGTATTCAGCAACGCCGGTCGGCGAGGGCGGCAGCGGCGATACAAAAGCTAGCCTCATTGCGCGTTTCTCGGGCCGAATATCGCCGTACCGACGCGCACCAGCGTCGAGCCTTCTTCAATCGCAACTTCCAAGTCGCCGCTCATGCCCATCGAGAGTTCATTGAGGCTGTGCATTTCCGCCAGGGCACGCAACTTGCTGAAGTAGGGGCGGGCCGTCTCCGGGGCATCCGACCAAGGCGGCATGGTCATCAGACCCCGCAACTTGAGATTCTCGCACTCGCCCAAAAACTCGACCAGTTCGCTGAGACCTTCGGTTGCAATACCGCCTTTCGATTCCTCCCCAGACAACTTCACTTCGATGAAAACGTCCCGAGCGCCCTCGGTTTGCTCATTCAACCGTCGTGCGAGCTTCACGCTGCTTATCGTCTGAATACAGTCAAATAGATCGCACGCCAGCCGCGTCTTGTTGCTCTGCAACTCTCCGATGAAGTGGAAAGCGGCGCCCGGAAGCTCCGGCAACTCGGGTTTCTTGGCTTGGAACTCCTGGATGTAGTTCTCGCCGAACTCCCGTTGCCCTGCTTCGTAAGCGGAGACAATCGCTGAGGCAGGCATCTTCTTCGAAACGGCAATGAGCGTGATGTCCGCCGGATTCCTGCCCGCCCGCGCCGCAGCCTGCGCTATCCGTTCCTGGACACGTTCTAGCCGGTCGCGGATCGACTCGCCCATCGCTGCCGTCTAATCCGCCGTCTCGCGCAATAAGCGGGCGGCATCTAGAGCGCCGTAGGTGAAGATCACGTCCGCCCCGGCTCGTCTGAGGCAGACCAACGACTCAAGCAGACACTTCTCATAGTCCAACCAGCCGTTCTGGGCGGCTGCCTTCAGCATCGCAAACTCGCCCGAGACGTGATACGACGCAATCGGCAACACGGTCGCCTCGCGTGCCAGCCGCACCACATCCAGGTAGGGCAATCCCGGCTTGATCATGATCCAATCCGCACCTTCGGCTTCGTCGAGAGCAATTTCTCGCAACGCCTCTCGCGAGTTGTGCGGATCCATCTGGTAAGTCTTCTTGTCCCCGCTCTTCGGGGCGGAGTCCAGCGCATCGCGGAACGGCCCGTAGAACCCCGAGGCGTACTTCACGCAGTAGCTGCAGATGGACGTCTTGGTGAAGCCCGCCTCATCGAGCGCCGTGCGAATCGCCTCGACGCGCCCATCCATCATGTCCGACGGCGCCACTACATCCGCTCCTGCTTCGGCCTGCGAAACGGCCATCTTGGCCAGCAGCGGCAAGGTCTCGTCGTTGACGATTTCTCCGTCGCGGACGACGCCGTCGTGGCCGTCGGACGAATAGGGGTCCAACGCCACATCGGTAATCACCAGCAATTCTGGCGCAGCTTGTTTCAAAGCACGCACGGTACGCTGCAATAAACCGTCAGGATTCAGGCTTTCCGTGCCCGTCGTATTCTTCAGTGCATCCGCCAGGGCAGGGAAAATGGCAAAACCCGCAATGCCAAGTCCCGCGGCAATCTTGGCCTCTTTGACCAATTCGTCGATGCTGTATCGCACGACGCCCGGCATCGACGGTATCGGCCGTCTAACTTTTTCGCCTTCTTCGACGAATACAGGTAAGACAAGGTTTGCCGGACGTAGAATCGCTTCTTGCGTCAGCGCCCGGACAGCTCGACTGGAGCGGTTTCTACGAGGTCGCTCGATCATCTTTAACAATGGTACGTGAAACCCAAACCATCTCGTTAGACGGGCGAACATCGTTTGACCGCTCGTCTAATGCTCCCTAATATGAGGACTCGCCTCGCGAACCACGATGCCCGTATCTTCTCCCCCGACCGCCATCTCGCCAGACGTCGAGCGGGCTTCTGCGCGACGGCGATTTCGCGAAGTCCGCCAAGCATCCGAGCAGATCTGCGCGCCGCTGGCCGTCGAAGACTACGTCGTGCAGACCATGCCCGACGTCAGCCCTCCCAAGTGGAACTTGGCTCACACTTCCTGGTTCTTCGAGACTTTTCTACTACAGCCTTTCGTCCCCAAATACAAGCAGGCCCATCCGCAGTTCGGTTTCCTGTTTAATTCCTACTACGAGGCCGTCGGCGAACGTCAGGCCCGGGATCGCCGCGGAATGCTCTCCCGCCCGACGGTCGCTGAAGTCCACGCCTATCGCCGGCACATCGACCAGGCTATGAGCGATCTCATCGATGCCGCGAACGAATCGCAGTGGCGGGAGATTCTGCCGCTGCTGCAACTAGGCCTCCATCACGAGCAGCAGCATCAAGAGCTCATGCTTACCGACGTCAAGCATATCCTCGCAGAGAACCCGCTCAAGCCTGCGTACGCTGCATCACGCCCTGCGCAATCTTCCGACTCAGCCGATCTCACGTGGCTAGACTTTCCTGGCGGTCTCACCGACACCGGCTTCGACGGCTCCGGCTTCGCTTTCGACAACGAAGGTCCGCGGCACACGAACTATCTGCAGCCCTTCCGCATCGCCTCCCGCCTCACGACCAACGCCGAGTTCCTCGAGTTCATCGCCGACGGCGGATACGGCGAGCCCCGCCACTGGCTGTCGGAGGGCTGGGCAACGGTTCAGCAGCAGCGCTGGCGAGCCCCGCTCTACTGGGAACAGAACGACGGCAAATGGTTCCATTTCACGTTGTCGGGCCTCGAACCGATTGCCGCCGACGAGCCCGTCTGCCACGTCAGCTTCTTTGAAGCTGATGCCTTCGCCAGTTGGACCGGCAAGCGTCTGCTCACCGAGTTCGAGTGGGAGCATGCCGCCGCCGGCGTTCCCGTTGCAGGTCGCTTTCTTGAGCCCGGCACACCTTGCCATCCGGAGCCGGCGCCCGACCAACCCGGACTCCTGCAGATGTTTGGCGACGTCTGGGAATGGACTGCTACTCAATACCGGCCCTATCCCGGCTACCGTCCTGCCGAAGGGGCAGTCGGGGAATACAACGGCAAATTCATGTGCAATCAGTTCGTCCTGCGCGGAGGCTCCTGCGCCACGCCTGAGGGCCACATCCGGCCGACTTATCGCAATTTCTTCCCGCCGGCCGCTCGATGGCAGTTCAGCGGCATACGGCTCGCCGAGGACGCATGAGCGCTTCACTCCTACAATCCCTCACCTTCTTCGACCTGCACCCCAAGTCGGGCGATCTGCGCGAAGAGGTCTTAACCGGTCTGCGCCGAGACGCAAAGTTTCTTCCGCCGAAGCTCTTCTACGATCAAACGGGCTCTGAGTTATTCGAGAGAATCACTGGCCTGCCCGAGTATTATCCGACCCGCACCGAGATCGCCATTCTCGAAGCTTGCGGACCGGAAATCGCTGGCCTCGCCGGCGACGATTGCCTGCTCATCGAATACGGCAGCGGCGCCAGCCGCAAGATCCGCATTCTTCTTGACGCCCTCCGCGGCCGTTGCCAGTACGTCGCCATCGATATCTCGAAGCAGCACCTGATCGAGTCGACTGGCCAATTGGCCTCCGAATATCCTGCCCTTGAAGCCTTTGCCGTATGCGCCGACTACACCCGGCCCTTTGCATTGCCCGCCGAGGCGCTAACCTCCGCTGGCCGCCGCATCGTATTCTTCCCCGGATCGACCATCGGCAATTTCACTCCCTTCGAGGCCAAGGAGTTTTTGATCAACACCGCCAAGCAGATCGGCCCCCAAGGCGGGCTGCTCATCGGCGTCGACCTCAAGAAAGATCCAACCACGCTCAACGCCGCCTACAACGACTCCGAAGGCGTCACCGCCCAGTTCAATCGCAATCTGCTAACGCACATCAACCACGCGCTAGAAGCCAATTTCGACGTTTCTTCATTCGAACATCGCGCCTTCTACGACGAGCAAACGGGGCGCATCGAGATGCATTTGGTCAGCCGATGTGAACAAACCGTCACCGTCGCGGGCGAACCGATTCATTTCGACGAAGGGGAATCGATCCACACCGAGAACTCCTACAAGTTTTCCATCGAGGAGTTCCAGCAGCTAGCCCGCGTCAGCGGCTTCCATCCTGAAAAAGCATGGACGGACGCTGACAACCTCTTCAGCGTCCACTACATGACCGTCGCCGATTCCCCGACCGGCTAATCGAAAACGACGGTCTTGTTGCCGTACTTCAGCACCCTGTCTTCGAGGTGGTGCCGTACCGCCCGCGCCAGCACCATCTTTTCCAGGTCTCGCCCTTTTCTCACCAGATCGCTCACCAAGTCGCGGTGCGAACAGCGCACCACGTCCTGCTCAATGATCGGCCCTTCGTCCAATTGCGAAGTCACAAAGTGAGCCGTCGCCCCAATCAGTTTGACGCCGCGTTGATAAGCCTGGTGATAAGGCTTGCCGCCGATAAAAGCCGGCAAGAACGAGTGATGAATATTGATGACCGGCACGCCGACGCGATCAATAAAATCAGCGCTCAAGACCTGCATATAGCGCGCCAGAACCACGAGGTCGACCTCGCTCTCCCGCAGCAGCGCTAATTCTCTCTTTTCTCGCTCAGCCTTGTTGGAGGAGTCAATCGGCACATGCTCAAACCGCGCGCCGAACCCTCGCACCGTCTCCGCCAAATCCGGGTGATTCGAGATCACCAGCGGGATCTCTGCCTGGAACTCGCCGGCACGGCTTCTCCAGAGCAGATCGACTAGGCAGTGATCGTACTTCGAGACAAATACCGCCACCCGCTTCGGATGGTCCGAGTAGCGCAGGCTCGTTTGCATCGCGAATCGCTTGCTGACGTCGCTAATCGCTTGCTCAACTTCCGCCGTGTCGAGTCCTAAGTGCGCGACGTCGAACCGGATACGCTGAAAGAACATATCAGCCTCCGGGTCCGTGTGTTGATCGGCGTCGAGAATATTGCAGCCCGCGCCGGCGATGGCTGCGGCGATTGCCGCAACGATGCCGCGCTGGTCCGTGCAAGATACCAGCAGCGTGGCGACTTTCTGAGGAGATGCGCTCAATCTCGGATTGTATCAACGAGTTCAACCAAGCAGGTCCCAATCTCACCCACATGAGCCAGTACCCGCAGCGGCGCAAACTCATCGAACTCGTTTGCTGGGGTGACGCCCGACAACACCGCGACAAAACGCATTCCCGCACGCCCGGCAGCCTTGGCGTCCGTCGTGCTGTCGCCCACGTAGATCACCTCAGCCGGCGCCGCACCCAGGCTCTTTGCGGCGGCAAGCAGGCCTTCGGGGTCCGGTTTGTGCTCAGCGACGTTGTCTCCGCCGACGATCACCGAAAAGCCGTCGGTCAACGACTCCCTTTCGAGGACGTCGACGATCCGCTGGCGCCACTTCGTGGAGACGATGCCTGCCGCTAAACCGTGTTCCCGCAACGTCGCTACTGCCGTGTGCGCCTCGTCATAGAGGTAGGTCTGCTCGACCATAATCACGTCCGACCGCTTGCGCCAGTGTGTGCGGAACTCTTGTTCTCGATGGCGATGCTCCTCGCCCGCCAGCCGCGCCAGCGTATCGGGAATCGACAATCCAATCGTCCGCCGGATATCGTCCGGCGCCGCCTGCTGCAAGCCCATGCTCGCCAACGCGCCATTGCAGCAGTCCACCACCGCCGATGACGAATCGGCCAGCGTGTAATCGAAATCGAACAAAACCGCTCTGGGTTGACTCAACACTCTGATCCCATGATGCCAAACAAAAGCGGCGCCGACACGGGGTTCCCGTTTCGACGCCGCTCCGATTGAGCCAACGATGTGTTTGTTGTCTTACTTTTCGGTCAGCGGAACGAAAACCGTCACGTCGACGCGTCGATTCTGCTGACGCGCTTCGCGGGTGCTCTCGCCCTCGATCTCACCCAGTCCAACGCGGTGAATCGCCCGCAGCGGAACGTTGTACTGAGCAGTCAAGGTGCGAACCACCATCTCGGCGCGGCGTTCGCTAAGCCGTACGTTGTAGTCCGCGTTGCCCGTGCTGTCGGTAAATCCGCGCACTTCGATCACGAACACCTTCTTGCCGTTCGTGGCGCTGGCGATGCGGCCCAGTTGCGCCTTCGCATCATCCGTCAAAGCGGCGGAGTCAAAGCCGAACATCACCGACTCCTTCGTCGCCTGACGGTAGGTCGACATGTCGTTCAGCGTCTTGTCGACACGCGTGAAACCAGCGGTCGTCGCCGTCTCTACCTCGTTGGCCCGGGCAACCGCCCGGTCCGCCGTGCTTTGCGCCGCAACAGCCTTGCCGTCGGCAGTCTTGGCGTCTTCGAGGGCCGTCGACACCTGCTCGTCTAGATGGGAGACTTGGCGATCAATCTCGCCAATCTGCTCAGTATTTTGCGCCGTCCGCTGATCGACTTCGCCGACCTTGGTCTCGACTGGCGACACCGTGTCGCGGACAAATTTCTTGGTAGCGCAGCCGCTGATCGAAATGACCAGTCCCAGCGCGCCGACTAATAGTAGATTCGGGCTTAACGTTTTCACGGTTAGATACTCCTTTTCGTTGGACACGCCATCCCCTTTAGCATGTCGCGGTCCAAACTCGAAAGTCAATGAAAACAAATACCTTGCGCCTCTTGGCAGTGGTCGGCCATGTGGGTAATAATTACCGTCTCGGGTAGAAACATCCCTGGCCCGGAAGTTGACCATGTACCGACTCGCCAGCCTCACCCTGCTCGCCATACTGCTGGCCGCCCCCGGCTGCTCGCCCAAGAGCGTCTCCCTGCCTATCGGCGACGTCATTGCCGATCCGGGGCGCTACGGCGAGCGAGCCGTTGAGTTGGAAGGCGAGGTAACCGACGCCGTCGGCTTGCTCTCGCTGGGCGTCTTCACGCTCTCCGATTCCACCGGCCAGATCAGCGTCCTCACAAGTAAGGGTCTCCCCGCCGTCGGCGCTCGCCTCAAGGTTCGCGGCGATGTCCTCAGCGGCATCACCATTGGCGGAACGCGCTATGGCACCTCCCTGCAAGAGGACAGCCGGGACTATCTCGACTGACGCCGCCGCGTTACAGTAGGTCCACAGGTTCGCTGCCATGCCGATAGACCCCGAAGCCTCCGCGCAAGATCAGAAGAGCATGCCCTACCAGCTTCCTTTTCCTGAGGATGCCGGTTCGGAAATCGTTCTGCCCAGCGTCATGCCCCAGGACGAGCGCGTATGGGTGCCGCAGGCCGACAGCGTCTGGTTTCGTCCGCTCTGCCTCAACGCCAGCCAGGGCTACTGGGTCAATCTGCTGCGCGTCCGCAAGGCGGGCATCTTGGCCCGCCACCGCCATCCGCAGCCTGTGCACGGTTATGTGCTCAAAGGGAAATGGCGCTATCTCGAACACGACTGGACCGCTGAAGAAGGCGGCTACGTCTACGAGCCTCCCGGCGAAACGCACACGCTCTACGTGCCCGAAGACTGCGAAGAGATGATCACCATGTTCCAGGTCAACGGCGTGATGAACTACGTGGACCCATGGGGCAAGACCATCGGCTTCGAAGACGTTTTTACCAAGATCGATATGTGCCGCAAGCACTACGCCGAGTGCGGTCTCGGCGCCGATTTCGTGAAGCAGTTTATCCGCTAGTCAGCCCAGCCGTGCGCTTCGCGTACGGCGATCATCGCCGCCAAAATGTCGTTCCAAGTGCCGGGGCTCTCGAGCACGGCGTTGGGGAACATGCAGCCGTCCCAGCAAATGTGTTTGCAGCGCTTGGTCAGTTCGCCGGCTTCGTCTCTGAGCCAATATCCCGCGTGTTTCGGAATGTCTAATTTCCCGTTGGGGTCCGTCGCCTGGCAATGACGCCCCGTCTTGTCATGGCTGCCCGAGCCAAACACCGTGCCGTCGTTTTGCGCCACGTGGAAATCGGTCGTCCAAGGTCGCAGAGCGTCGGCCACCTGCTTGTAGGCCGCATCGAGCGCCGCCCCATCGCTCCAATCAAACCCCGCCGGAAGAATCGCATCTTCCGGCGCGTTGTAGCCCATCACGTAGAGCAGGTTATGAGCCATATCGGCCTGGTAGCCGAAGTTCGGTTTGTCCACCAACTCCAGCATTCGCTCCATCTTGCGCCACGAATGCATGCCGCCCCAGCAAATCTCGCCCTCGGCCGCCAACTGTTCTCCATAGTCTGCGGCAATGTCCGACGCTTGGCGAAAAGTCTCGGCTATCGCCAACGTATGCGCCTCCGCATCGCCCTCGGCCCACTGGGAAACTCCTGTTGCAGAATCGACCCGGACTACTCCCGTCGGCCGCATGCCCCAATCGCGAAACTTGCGCCCGATCTCGCACGACTTTTGCACCGCGGAGAGGAACTCCTTGCGTCCCTCGCCCGGATCCATCGCCGCTCCGCCGCCGGCGCCAGGCCACACCGGGGCCACCAGCGAGCCGATCGCTAAGCCTTTCGAGCGAATCTTGTCAGCCCAGCCCTTCAACTCGTCGTCGCTGCTGTCCACCGACACATGGGGCGGGCACAAAAACAGATCGATGCCGTCGAACTTCACGCCGCCGACATCCGCCTGTGCGGTCAGCTCGATCATCGCGTCGAGTTCCATGGGAGGCTCCGAGTCAGGGCCCTTGCCCACCACCCCGGGCCAAGTCGCATTGTGGAGTTTCGGGAACGTGTTTTTCGCCATAGTGCTTCCGCGTGTCAGCTTAGCGAAAATGGCGGACCCGGCGTGATTCGAACACGCGACCTGCCGCTTAGGAGGCGGCTGCTCTATCCAACTGAGCTACGGGTCCTCGCCGTGGATGCGGACTCTTCCAATAATACCCGAGGCCGTCGAGCCCGCCCCGTCAAATCCCCCGTACACTGCGGGCGGATCGCTTGACACGGCATGCTACAACGGAATTAGAAGATCCCTGGTTGGGCCGAGCACGGTCAGGGGCTCCGCTGCAGTGGGGACAGTGTTTGGGGCATGCCGATGAGGCCAAACGAAACGGCAGCGTAAGAGCGAAACAGAAACTAGGGTCGACCCAAAGACATCTCCGGTTCCCCGCTTGGAAGGGAATCCGCCCGCCGTTCCGGCGGGCTTTCTTGTTTTACGGCAAGAAAGCCCGTCGGACGTCGGTTTAACCATTCAATGCGCTTGCTCCAGTGCAACAGAGCCGCGACCGTGAGGGAGCGATCTCTTCGACAATTCCCCAGCCCAAGGTCCCTTCGCAACGCCGAACTACGTCCCAAAACCATCCATCTTCGTAACGTTCCTGGCTTGGCCCAGGTGCCTGACTTCGTGCGCCGCGATCAGCCGCCAGGCATCGAGCAAACTGTAGACAATCATCGGCGTCGCCGGCGAAGCGATGATCGTTCTTTCAAGATCCAAACGCTCGCTCTTGCGAATCAAATCGACCAGCCGGTCTTGGTATTCAGTGAAGCGTGCTACCTCATCGGCATCGACCGTCGACCGCGCCGGCTCGAAAACCGCCATCGTCTTCACCTTGCGCGCTTCCTGCGGGCTCACCGCACTCACAAGCATCCTGCCGAGCATTACCGGGTAGCCGGGTATGCGGCTCAAAAAAGGTTTGCGGTATTCGCCCGCGAGGATCGGCTCCACGATGCCGAAGTACCAACCGTTAGTCTGGATCAAGTGCTCCAGGCACTCGCCGACGCTCCAGCGGTCTGGCGCAGGCTTCCAGTTGAGTTGCGTGGGCGAGTAGTCGCCGAAGTCGCGATTCACTTCAGAGGTCACTCGCTCGATCTCCCGGATCGCCTCGGCCAGAGTGATCTTCGTGTAGTCCACGGGTTTTCTAGGAGAGGACTTCTTTGATGACCTCGCCGTGTACGTCAGTCAGCCGCATGTTGCGGCCATTGTGTTCATACGTCAGCTTCGTGTGATCCAGGCCCATCAAGTGCAAGATCGTCGCGTGGAAGTCGTACACCGATTTGCGATTCTCAACGGCCTTATAGCCGAAGTGATCCGTGGCGCCCACGATCGTGCCGCCCTTGACGCCTGCGCCGGCCATCCACACAGTGAAGCCGTCCGGATTGTGGTCGCGGCCATCCAAGCGCTGCGAAATCGGCATGCGGCCGAACTCGCCGTGCCAGATGATCAACGTCTCATCGAACAGGCCGCGCGACTTCAGATCCTTGATCAGACCAGCGATGGGCTTGTCCGTCTCCGTGGCGTGTTGCGAATGGAACTTGCGCAGCGACCAGTGCTGATCCCAGGTCGGTTCGTGATTGCCGCCGCCCGAGTAAATCTGCACCATGCGCACGCCGCGCTCAATCAAGCGCCGCGCCATCAGCGCTTGGCGTCCGAAGTGCTGCGTGGGCTCTTCATCCAGACCGTAAAGCCGCCGGTCGGCTTCCGTCTCTTTGCTGATATCGATGGCCTCGGTCGCATACGACTGCATGCGGTAAGCCAGTTCGTAGCTCTGAATGCGCGCCGAAAGTTCGTTGTCGTTCGGGTTCTGTTGCAAGTTCTCGCGATTGAAGCTTTGCAGCAGGTCAAGCCAGCGCCGCTGGCGCTCCGGCGTCATTTCCTTCGGCGGCTTCAGATCGACGATCGGGTCGCCGGTCGAGCGGAACTGCGTTCCCTGGTAGGCTGCCGGCATGAAGCCGTTGCCCCAGTTCGGCGCGCCATTGATCGGACCGCCGCGGTAATCGGTGAAGACGATATAGCCGGGCAGATTTTCATTTTCCGTGCCCAACCCATACGTCAGCCAACTGCCCACGCTGGGATGCCCTGCCAGCAGCGTGCCGGTGTTCATCTGGTACAAGGCAGGCCCGTGGTCGTTCGAGATTGCGTACATCGAGCGGATGATCGCCAAATCATCCACGTGTTGCGCCACCTCGGGAAATAGCTCCGACACCGCCGCGCCGCTCTGCCCGTATTGTTTGAATTTCCACGGCGAGGGCATCAGACCGCCGGGGTTGCCCTGCGATACGCTAAAGTCGCCGACGCCGGTCATCGCCTGACCCGCGTACTTGTCGAGTTCGGGCTTGGGGTCGAACGTATCGATCTGGCTCGGGCCGCCGTAGCAGAAGATAGAAATTACCCGCTTGGCCTTCGGCGGGAAGTGCGGCATTTGGGCCGCCCCAAGCAGCTTGTCCTGTCCCAATAGCGCGGCAAGCCCCAGCGTTCCCATGCCGCCGCCAAGCCGGCTCAATAGATCACGTCGTGTGCAAGCAACTACTGGATTCATGGCGTCTTACGGTTCATATCCTATCTCACCTGCGCCGAAAGTGCGCCTAAAATCAAAGGAGAGAGCCGCCTCCGTCTCGCCCAAATCCTTGCAAGAAATCTTCCTGATCAACGTCACCGGCCAGGACAGGCCTGGGCTCACCGCCCACCTGACGGGAATCCTGGGGGGCTTCGGCGCCGAAATTTTAGACATCGGGCAGGCTGTCATTCACGACCACTTGTCGCTGGGCCTCGTCGTCGCAATTCCCGGCGAAAGTAAGTCGTCGCCGATCCTCAAAGAGGTGCTCTACGCCGCCCACGGCCTTGGCGTTGCCGTCTCGTTTGAGCCCATCGAGCCGGAGCGCTATGAGTCCTGGGTAGAGGAGCAAGGCAAGGACCGCCACATCATCACCATGCTCGGGCGCAAGCTGACGGCCGATCACATCTCGCGAGTCGCCACAGCCCTCGCCGAAGTTCACCTCAACATCGACCAGATCCTGCGCCTCTCAGAGCGTTCGAGCCTTGATCGTTCCTCGACACGCGCTTGTATTGAGCTGGCCGTCTCCGGACCCGTGCCCGATGAAACCGCGCTACGCAAGAGGCTGCTGGCGATTTCCGATGCTATCGGCGTCGACGTCTCCTTCCAAGTAGACAATCTTTATCGACGCAGCCGGCGCCTGGTCGTCTTCGACATGGACTCGACGCTAATCCAGGCCGAAGTCATTGACGAGCTGGCCAAGGAAGCCGGCGCCGGTGAGCAAGTAGCCGCGATCACTGAAGCAGCCATGCGGGGCGAACTCGACTTCTCGGCTAGCCTGCGTCGGCGCGTTGCGACTTTGGAGGGCCTACCGGAGTCGGTGCTGGAGTCGGTGCTCGCTCGCTTACCTCTGACCGAAGGCGCCGAACGCCTGACGGGTACGCTCAAGCAGCTCGGCTACAAGCTCGCTATTGTTTCGGGCGGCTTCGATTACTTCGGCAAGGCTTTGCAGAAGAAGCTGGGCTTCGACTACGTCTTCGCCAACCAACTGGAGATCGTCGACGGCAAGCTGACCGGCAAAGTGGTCGGTGAAATCGTCGACGGCGCACGCAAGGCGGAGATTCTTCGCGAACTCGCCGCTCTAGAGAACATCTCTCTGCAGCAAACCATCGCCGTCGGGGACGGAGCGAACGATCTTCCGATGCTTGCCGCGGCTGGACTAGGCGTTGCGTTCCACCCGAAGCCGATTGTCGCCGAGAAAGCGGCGCGGGCAATCTCAACCGTCGGCCTCGACGGACTACTCTACCTGATTGGCGTCCGTGATCGAGACTTGCTGAACTCTTGACGCCTACTGCCGATAGACGAACTCGTTCAAGTTGAACAGCGTCTGGCAGAGATCGATCAGGCCCGTATCGCTGGCGTTGACGAATTCGACCGACCGCGCCTTCTCCGAATCGCTCGGCGGCCGGCTCAGTGCCAACTCGAAGGCCAGCTCTACCTGAGCTTCGGGTTTTGTGCCTGCTTCGCGTTGGAGACGTTTTGCGAAGGCTTTCGCCTGGCTAAACAGCTCGGCGTTGTTCATCATCAGCAGCGCCTGTGGAGCGACTGTCGATGTATTACGCCGTGCGCAGGAGCTGGCCATGTCGGGCTGGTCGAAGGCTTCGAACATGGGGTAGCGAATCGACCGCTTCGAGAAGACATACACGCTGCGGCGCAAGCTGGCCGGGTCGCCCACTTCGTTGCCGCCCCACACGCGGCTGGTCGACGACTGCCATAGGCTCGGGTCGATAAAGGGCTTGACGGCTGGGCCGCCGACCGTTTTGTCCAGCGTGCCCGCGACGGCCAAAATCTGGTCGCGGATGGCTTCCGCTTCCAAGCGTTGGCGAGGCATGCGCCAGAACTCGCGGTTGTCCGCATCGATGGCCAGGTTGGCTTCGATGTCGTCGCTCGATCGTTGGTAGGCGTCCGAGGTCATCATCAGCCGGTGCATCTGCTTGACGCTCCAACCGCGGTCCATGAAGTCGACCGCCAGCCAGTCGAGTAACTCTGGATGGTCGGGCGGTTCGCCGGTGATGCCGAAGTTCGACGTCGAGCGCACAATGCCCTCGCCGAAGTGATGCTGCCAAATGCGGTTGACCATCACCCTTGCCGTGAGCGGATTGTTGCGTGAAGCAATCCATTCAGCGAATTGCCGGCGACGATTGCTGCTCGGAGCTTCGGGCGGAGCGGGACTGAACTTGACCGGTTGCCAAGTTGCGACGGTCAGCACGCCGGCATCCATGACCGAGCCTTTCGATCCGGGGTTGCCGCGATGCAAGAAGTAAGAGGGCTCAGGCACCGGGCCGTCTTCGGCGATAGCGCGAGCGCTGGGATACTTTTCGGGCCGCTGCTCATCCAAGCCATCGATCTTCTTGGTTAGCTCCGCATGCCGAGCGCGTTCTGCATCGGAGAGGCGAGCGACCACATCGGGGCGCATGATTTGTTTAATCAACGCGTCGACCTGGATGGCGTTGAGCTTTTGTCCTTCGGTGCGCTGAGCCTCGGGCGTTTCCCAAGCGACGCGGTAGTAGCTAGGCAGCGCATTGAGGCGCTCGTTGAAAATCTGCTTACGGTAGGGAGCTTCGACGGCCGCCAGTTCTTCTTTGAGCGGCCTTTGCTGGTCATCGATCGCCTTCTGAGCCGCGTCGTACTGGGCGACTTCTTCGGCGGAGACCAAGGGATAGTCGACGCCCTTCGAAGGGAAAAAGACCGCCTGCATCTGGTAGTAGTCTTTCTGCGGAATGGGATCGAACTTATGATTGTGGCAGCGCGCGCAACCGACGGTCATGCCCAGGAAGGTCAATGAGGTGGTAGCGACGTTGTCGTCCAACTCGTCCATCCGCGTGCGCTCGTCTTTGATGTTGTTGTCCAGCACCATGCGCAGGAACCCGGTGGCAATGTGCGCGTCGGGGTTCTTGGGATCGATCTCATCGCCGGCCAACTGCTCGCGGACGAATAAATCGTAAGGTTTGTCCTGATTAAAGGCCTGGATCACGTAGTCGCGATAGCGCCACATCGTCGGCCAGTCGAAATCGCGTTCGTATCCGCCGGAGTCGGCGTAGTGAGCCAGATCGAGCCAATGGCGGCCCCAGCGCTCGCCGTAATGCGGCGAGGCAAGCAGTTTGTCAATCAGGTTTTCCCAGGCGCGCGGATCCTTGTCGCCAACAAACGCCGCGACTTCCTGAGGAGTGGGCGGCAGTCCGGTCAGGTCGAGATAGGCGCGGCGAATCAGGGTGCGGCGGTCGGCCTTCGGCCCAGCGATCAATCCTTTTTCGCTAATCGCCTTGTTGAGGAAAGCGTCAATTGGATTCTCTGCTCCGCTAGGTAAGGCCGCCTTTTTAGGAGCTTGAAACGCCCAGCGAGATTTTTCTTCCGGGAGAATGGGCCGCTCTTCGAGTTTCGCTAGATCATTCGCGACGGGAGCCGTTGAGCCCGCGGCCGCTTTCGATAAGGGAGCGCCTTCGGTAATCCAGGTGCGGACAATTTCCAACTCGGCGTTCTGGAGCTTGCCGCCCGGAGGCATGGCGGGCGAGTCGCCGCTGACCATCTTCCAGAGCAGGCTTGTATCGACGCTGCCCGGCGTCACGGCGGGGCCTTTCGTTCCGCCGCGAAGAATCGATTCGCGGCTGCTCAAATCCAGCCCGGACTGCTGCAGCGACGCTCCGTGGCAAACCTGGCAATTCTTAGCGAAGACCTTTCTTGCGTCGTCCCCGATATCCGCGCGAAGCGAGGCGGAGCAGGCTGCGAGAAGGAAAATGACGATGAACTGGCGTTGCATGGCGGTTACAGAAAGGGACCGTGTCAATTCTAACAACGCTCGGAGATCGGCGCGTGGAGCCTTCTCAGGAGTTTTCCCGAGAGACCGGGGCGGCAGGGGGGCTTACTATGAGCAGGTAATGGTCTGCTTCAGAGCACTTCGGCCCGTTCTGATCGGAATCTTGGCTCTGGCGCCGGCGCTTGCGGCGGATCTGGTCGTCCAAGAGGGCGGCGCCCCGCTGTTGGCGAATTGCGGTGATCCATCTTCCTCGATCCGCCAGCTTGATGCGGGGACTACCGTCTCGCTGCGCTTCTCGATCGCGGGAGCGGCGACGACCTGCCACTCGGTGAGCGTGGAAGTCGATGGGCGCAAGTTTTCGGGCTACGTAGCCAAAGAATCGCTGGGCGGTTTGGACGAGGTGGAGCGTCAGCGGCGCAACTCTTCGACTGTGGCCCCGAGCGGCGGGCCGAGCGGCATGCCGAGCCTTGCGGCGGTTCCGGTCGCGCCGCTCGACGTTCCCTTGTCGCTCGACGAGGCTTCCGCTTATATCGCCGTGTTGAAATCGGCCTCCGAAGCGCTGAAGAACGACGATCCGAATCGCGCGCTCGCGGTGATTCGCGAATCGGGCGTACCTCCAACGGACCGCAACGCCGCAATCATTTCGGCGCAGGCGTCGCTGCGATTGACGAGACCTTCCGACGCGCTTGCCGCTCTCGAGACCGCCCTAATCGAAAATGCGGACGACCCCGTATTGCTGGGCCTGGCAGGCGTCGCTTCCTTGCAGCGGGACAAGCGGCCGGAAGCGTTGCGCTACTTGAAGCGTTCTCTGTCTCTGCAGCCCAATCCCTCGTTCGACGCCGTGCGGGCGCGGATCGAGAGAGAAGTCCAGGCCGATCAAGCGAGCGAGACCACCTACGGCATGCGGCTGACGCTGCGCTACGAAGGGGCCGTACTGCCTGATGACGCCGCTCGAAGTCTGGCGAAGGAATTCGAGGCGCAGGTCAACAAAGTTATCTTCCAGCTCGGATGCAAATTCGATGACCGGGTCAACGTGATTGTGCGCACCCAGGAAAACTATCACCAAGCCTCAGGCGCTGCCGAGTGGAGCGGCGGCGTATACGACGGCCGCATCCAAATCGCCGTTCCGCCGTCCGGCAAGGCGGACGACTATGTTCGACAGACCTTTGCGCACGAGTTCGTTCACGCTTGTCTGGCGCGCCGTGGTCCGTGGCCCTCGTGGTTTCACGAAGGCATGGCGCAGAA
This sequence comes from uncultured Acidobacteriota bacterium, assembly GCA_963805925.1. Classification (GTDB taxonomy): domain Bacteria; phylum Acidobacteriota; class Terriglobia; order Bryobacterales; family UBA6623; genus CAMPKL01. The sequence continues at coordinate 515,401 of CAWDWB010000003.1, read as the reverse complement.
AATCTCGGGGAAGACCCTCAGCGCGCAAGAACGGGAAGCGTTGACTCAACTCAATCGCGCCGGCCAATTGCCGACTCTCGCTCAACTTAGCGGCGGTTGGGCGCGGATGGGAACGCGACAGGCCGCCATCGCCTACGCGATGGCGCTCGCGGCGGCGCAGGTGCTCTACCAAGACCAACAGGACTACGGCGTTCGCAACCTGCTCAACAATCCGGATCGGCTACCGGCCATCGCCGAACGAATCGACGCGCGCCTTAGCGAAAGCTTGCGCTAGCTCGAAAGCTTTCCGTTTAGGTGCACATCCATCTGCGGGAAGGGTATGCCGATTCCGGCCTTGTCGAGTTCCACCTTGATGTTGCGGGTTAGCTCTTCTTTCGTCGCCCACCAGTTGGCGGATTCGGCCCAGACGCGCACCTGCCAGGAGATCGCCGAGTCGCCGAGTTCGAGCAGCGCCACCTGGATGTCTTTGTCGGGCAGTTTATGGGTGGCGGCGTTAGCCACGCGTTCGAGCACGGCTCGCGTCTCATCGAGGTCCGCGCCATAGTCGGTGCCGACATTTACGTCGGCTCGTCGCGTGCTGTGGTACGAGATGTTTTCGATCGTCGAAGAGAATACCTGGGAGTTCGGAATGATGACGCGGCGGTTATCAAAAGTGTCCATCATGGTGGTGAACAGTTCGATCTCCGCAATCGCTCCGGTGTAGCCGGCGACGTTGACGACGTCGCCGACCTTGAAGGGACGAAAAACGAGCAGCATGATGCCCGCCGAAAAGTTGGACAAGGAGTTCTGGAAAGCTAGGCCGATGGCGAAACCTGCAGCAGCGATGACCGCGGCGAAGCTCGTTACGTCGACGCCGAAAATCTGCAGGCACGACAGGGCGGCCAAGATGAGGACGACGTAGCGGGCGGCGTTCGAGAAGAACTTCGTCAGCGTGAGGTCAAACTCCGCGCGCCCCAGTTGTTTCAGGGTGAATCGCCTCGCCCAGGCGGCGACGATCCAGGCGGCAAAAAGCAGACCTAGGGCGCCCAGCACACGCAAGGCGTAAGGGATGATCAGAGTTGCGTATTCGGATCGGAGCCAGTCGTAATTGTTCACGACTGACAGTCTAACAATCGACTATTTTCTGAGCAGATCACGGATCTCGGTAAGAAGCTCTTGATCCTTGGTTGGCTTGGGAGGAGCGGCTGGCGCAGCTTCCTCTTTCTTCTTCAGCCTGTTCATCTGTTTGACGACCATGAAGATGGCGAAGGCCACGATCAGGAAGTCCAAGATGGTCTGCAAGAAGACGCCGTAATTGATGGTTGCCGCTCCGGCTTCTTGCGCTTCAGCGAGGGTGGCATACGCGCCGTCGCCGAGGTTGATGAACAGCTGGGAAAAATCGACATTGCCGACCATGAGTCCGATCGGCGGCATGATGACGTCGTTGACGAACGATGTGACGATTTTGCCGAAGGCAGCGCCAATGATGATGCCCACAGCCATGTCGACGACATTGCCGCGCATCGCGAATTCCTTAAACTCTTTGAGCATTTGCCCTCTCCTCTATGACGACTCCAAACCGCTCCCTATCGTAGGTTGGCAAATAGTAGCATGTTGCCTAGTCGAGACGATTGGCCCCGGTATCGGCGACGAGATTGGCCGCGTGATGGAGCGATTCGATCGTTCCCGCGTCGGTCCACCAGCCGTCGAGTTCGGCCCAAGTCATCGAGCCCTCGTCGATGTACTGGTTGTTTACATCTGTAATCTCAAGCTCGCCGCGATTGGAGCGAGTGAGCTTGCGAATCTTGTCGAAGACGGTCGAGTCGTAGATGTAGATGCCCGTGACGGCGTAGGGCGACATCGGCTCCGCTGGTTTCTCTTCAATGCGCAGGATGCGGTTGCCCTCGATTTCGGGAACGCCGAAACGCTCGGGGTCGTGTACCTTTTTGAGTAGGATCTTCGCGCCCTTCTCCGATTTGCGAAAGTCCGCGACCGATTGGACGATGTTCTTCTCGATGATGTTGTCGCCGAGGATGACGCAAATGCTTTGGCCGCCGGCGGTGTGCTCGGCCAGGCTGAGCGCCTCGGCGATGCCGCCTTCACCCTCTTGATAGGTGTAGTTGATGTGCTTCAGGCCGAATTGCTTGCCGTTGCCCAGCAACCGCAGGAAGTCGCCCGCGTTGTTGCCGCCGGTGACGATCAGGATGTCGTCGATCCCGGCGTTGACGAGCGCCTGGATCGGGTAATAGATCATCGGCTTGTCGTAAACCGGCAAAAGGTGTTTGTTAACGATTCGGGTTAGGGGGTCCAAACGCGTCCCCAAACCGCCGGCTAATACGACTCCGAGCATGAGATTGTAAGTGCCAGGCTACGACAGGGGATGGAGGGCTAGCAAGCTGTTGGGTTAAGGCAGCGACCGGACAGCGATTTTTGTGGGTAGGTTGGCAATTCCCGCCCGCTTGGCGGTGTCTAGGACTTGGAAGGCGACGGCGTCGTCCAGCCAATCGTGACTGTGGCCGGATGCGTGTTGCGCTGCGACGGTCAGCGTGTACTCTTGCGGCGTCAGCAGGCACTCGAATGAGAATGCGATTTCGAGGGCGTCGCCGGCTGAACACGGGGGCAATGTGATGCCCTCGGCCTTGGTGTTTGTGCCGAAAGCGTCGAGACCATTTCGCGTGCGTACGAGAATGCCGGCCATGGGCTCGGGCTGCGTTTGGTGAAAGTAGACGGCGAGGCGAACGGTAATCCGCTCTCCGGCTCGTACCGCGCGTGTCGGAGCGCCGTCCTGGCCGATGAGTTCCACGGCGCGGATCTCCACGGCTCCGTCTCCGTGACGGTGCGATGCATCCAGCCCGTGTACGGCGTCTTCGGTCGTTCTCCAGGCCTTTTGCTTTTCTAGAACGGCCCCAACGTAGCGGTTGATGACGTCGCTGGGTTCGCCGGCGGCCTGGATGCGCCCGTCCATCAGGAAGATGGCGCGGTTGCAGAGTTGTTTAACCAATCCGAGATCGTGGGACACCAGCACGACCGTCACGCCCTTTTCGCGCAACTCTTCGAACTTGCGGACGCAACGGTTGGCGAAAACGGCGTCGCCGACGGCCAGCGCTTCGTCGACGATGAGGATGTCTGGGTCGACGTGGATGGCGGTGGAGAATGCCAGGCGCACGTGCATGCCGGTGGAGTAAGTCTTGACGGGCCGCTCGATGAACTCGCCGATGCCGGCGAAGCGCTCGATGGAGGGCATCGAGGCCTCAATTTCGCGACGGCTCAGGCCCATGATCTCGCCGTTGATGTAAACGTTCTCGCGACCGGAAAACTCGGGGTTGAAGCCCGCTCCCAACTCCAGCAGGGCGGCCGTCCGGCCCTTGCGCGAGACCCTGCCTGTGGTGGGCGGAATAATTCCGGCGAGGAGTTGCAGTAAGGTGCTCTTGCCGCCGCCGTTGGGCCCGACGACGCCGAGAGTTTCCCCCTTGCCGACTTCCAAGTCGAGCGGATGCAGGGCAGGGAAGTCCGAGTGGCGCGGCTGGACGAGCGGCAATGCTTCGAGGATGCGGTCGACGGGCCGGTCGTAGATCCGGTAGACCTTGGAGATGTTCTTCGCCTTGAGCATCTAGACCAAGTCGGCGAACTGCCGTTGCGTGCGATGGAACCAGCCGTACCCGAGCAGAAATACGAGTGCCGAGGCGGCGCTCAACCATAACAAAGACTGCCACTCCGGAGCGGCGTGCTCCAACAAAACGGCGCGGTAAGCGCGCACCAGAATGTAGAACGGATTGAGTTCGAACAGCCAGTGGTACTGCTCAAGCAGGGACTCGTCGTAGCAGATCGGCGTGAGGAAGAACCAAACGGTGATGATGAACCCCATCAACTGGCTCAGGTCGCGAAACATCACGCCCAGAGCGGCCAACAACCAACAGACCCCGAGCGTGAACAGCAGCTGCGGGATGATCAGTATTGGCAGGTAGAGGACCGTCCAGTAGATGTCCCGGCCAAACAGCAGCAGCGCGCCGAAGAAGACGAGGACGCCGAAGAACTGGCTGAACAGTCCGGAGAAAACGACGTTCACCGGCAGGATGTCGAGGGGGAAGACGAGTTTCTTGACGAAGTTGGCGTGCTCGACGATGACGCCCGCCGCGCGCCCGGCGGATTCCGAGAACGGCAACCAGGGGAGCATCCCGGCGAGGAAATAGAGCACGAAGCTGCTGGGGCGGTTGTCATTGGCAAACCGGGTCTGTAGGACCAAGCCGAAGACGAACGCATAGGTGAGCATCAACAGGAGCGGATGGATGATGGTCCAAAAGATGCCCGCATGGGAACCGGCGTAGCGACCGGCGATGTCTCGGCGGACCATCGAACGAATCAGCGACCGGTTGCGCCAGATGGACCGAAATGGTTGGACGACTCCGCGGGCGAGGCCACGAGTGAACTGGGAGCGACGCAAGGCGGCGGCCGATGTCGTTCGCTGGCTCGCCAAGCGCGGCGAACCGTTGGCGACGACTACGTGGAAGAAACGGATGAGGCCGGAGGTGGCGGCCAATGACGTGAGGAGGACGGCGTAGTCGCCGTCTTCCTCGGGAAGTGGAATATCCAGATCGTCGCCCGCACCGTCGTCCAGGACTGTGCCGGTTTGACGGTCGCGGACCTCGTAGCGTAGCCCACCTTCCCCGCCGCACTTCACGAGCAGCCGGTCTTCGACGATCGAAGCGGCGACTTCGCTGAATCGGGCGTTCATCGTCTTGGATCAACCGTGGGCGTAGAGCGCGATGGGGTATCGGCTGCGGATGGGGCCTGTCTTGCGGCCGACGACATAGAGACAATCGTCGCGGAGTTGGTCGGGCAAGTCGAATCGCTCCAGAAGGTTCGCGACCCAGGTATGGTCGCCGGCGTTCTCTTCGCCGTAGGGGCCTGTCTCCATGCGCACGACTTCGAAGCCGGCGGCTTCCATGAGTTCTTGCAGATCGCGCGGGGCATATTCACGGGCGTGGCGCGGGTCGACGTTGCCGTTGGCGTCAGGCGCGATGTATTGATGGAACAGTCCGGGATGGTAGCCGAGCAACGCTGCTCCGGTGGCGCGTAAGCTGCAGATGTTCGGGGTGGTCAATACGACATGCCCGCCGACTGCGAGGATGCGATTGACCTCGGACATCAGGTGCATGGGGTCTTCGTAGAGGTGTTCGAGCAGTTCGCAGCACAGCACCGTGGCGAAGGAGCCGTCCTGGTAAGGATAAGGGTCCTTCTCTGCGTCGAACAGATCGATGTCGCACTCAAACGACTCGCCGGTTGACGAAGTCGTGGTGCGCCGGTTGGTCTGGCCTGAAGGGCCTAGGTAACAGCCGCGCACCGTGCCATAACCGAGAACGCTCTTCAGCGCTGGGGTGATGTGCAAGTAGGAGCCCATCTCGAGAACGGCGTCATCAGGTCCGCCGGGGGGCGTGATCTTGAGCGTGCGGGTCAGTCGCGTCAGATGCGTCTTCACGTAGCCGACGGCGGCTTCATCCTGACAAAAGCTCAGGATGTGAGCGGCGAGATCGGTGCCGTCGGCGGCAAACCAGGAGTCCGGCGCCGTTCTGGCCATCATTGCGCCGCCGTTCAGGGGAGGGCTGATAGCGCTCTCCTGCGCGGAGGGCTCCTTAGGCCGCAGCCCACTGTGAATGTCGCGGATTCGGTCGGCGAAAAGCTTGCCGACGCGGTCCCAGGAACACTCTCGCGTGACATACTCGCGGGCGCGCTCGCCGATCACTGCGCGGATCTCCGGGCGCTCGATGAGCAGGTTGATGTATTCGACGATAAAGTCGACTTCACTGTTGTCGACTGGCGCCTTCAGGCAGATATTGTCCGGCAGATCGGCGAATGAGCCGATATCCGAGACGATGACGGCCTTGCCCAGTCCCAGTGCGCGCAGCAAAGTGCCGGAGGTCTCGCCCACGGTGGGATAACGCAAGTTGAGGCAGATGTCGCAGGCCCCGATGTACTCGACGAATTCTTCGATTGGGGCGTATCCCAGACACACGGACGTGGTTGCCGAGACCGAGTTCCTCGATCATGCGCTGCACGGGCAACTCGGGGTGCTCCTCGCCGACGAGAATCATCCGCGCCATAGGGTGAGAGCGCACGACCCACTGCATGGCCAGCAGCGCCTCGCGGATTCGCTTGTAAGGTTTGAGGAAGCCGAAGACTCCGATCAGCGGGGTCTCTTCCGATATCCCCAGCTCTGCCCGGTATTTATCTCGCTGCACTCGCGGAATCCAGGCTCCGTGGGGAATCTGGAAGATCGGGACGTTGGTCTCCGCTTCGTCCAGACGCCGCGCCATGAAATTGCTGTGGACGATCGCCGCTTTGCCGGATTCCAAGATGCGCCGGTTCATGGGCAGTTGATGATGGTCGAGGCCGACTTCTCCTAGTTGGGCGCGCCGCGCGTGGGCCAAGGCCTGTTCGCCGCCCTCGTATTCGACCTCGCGCAAGTAATCGTCCCAGCCCGTGCGGACAATCGTGGCGTCGGCGACGAGGTAGTGCATGTTGTACTCGTGCATCAGCAAGATGCCGCGAGTCTTCAACGCTTGGTCGTAGACGTAGACGTGAAAATGGTTATTCCCGAACTGAAATAACGTCTCGTCGAACTCCTCGGGACGGTATTCGGCCTTGTTACGTATGCGAATCGGATGGGCGCTGCCGAAGCCATGCGGCTCGTATCCGTCGTCGACAAATACGTCCACGCGGGCGTGCGCGGCCAAGTGCGGCAGCAACGCCTGGGAGTAATCGGCGATGCCGGTCGGCGCCGGCGGCAGGGGCGTGAAGACAGCCAGTCTCATTCGGCCAATTTGAGCGAGAACGTACCCAACTCAAATGGTACCCGAATCAGCAAAGGCGTCCTGGCTGCATCCTTGGCCAAGAAGAGCTCGATGTTCACGGGATCTTCTCCGCCAGTCACGTCGACCAAGAGCCGGTCCGCTTGCTGCATTTTCCCGCCTGCCTCAATCGCACGCGTTTCCACGTAGCTGACGCTGATCTGGTATTGCGGGCCGAAGTTGAAATCGTCAGGAGGAGGCACGCGGCCTTGCGCTAGATCCTGACGCAGCGAATAGAGGTAGGTCAGCGCGTCTCGTGCGCATGGCGGAACGATTAAATCTTGGGTGGTGCCGTCGGCCAGGTTGCGGCGCAGGGCGCGGTTCTCGGCCTGGTTGAAGGCGACTTCTTCGTTCTGCTTTCTCTTGCCGTGAGAAACGACTTTCTTGAACGAAGTCGAACACAACGAGAAATCGGTCTTCGATTCGTACTTGTCTTCGATGGCCAGCACGGGTAGATTCGCGGAAAGATCGGCTGAAAACACCCATCCGGCTTGGTTCGAGTTCGCGGTGAACGTCGCTTCGCCCAGTCGCAGGCCGCTCGGCCAGACGATGTCGTAGCGCAGCGTCTCCCCGCTTCGGAAAGGCGCGGCTTCGGGCGTCTCCGCCGAAACGAGACCCTGGCCAAGGCTCAAGACCAATGCCAACGTAAGGACTGTGGTTTTCACGTACAACTCGGCTCCGCCTCCGTCTTTCCTGATTCTAGCGTCGGTCGACGATAGAATCGGCAAACTCAACCGCGCCGCGAGTGGCAGCGATCTCACGAAATTTGCGTAACATCTCAAACAGTAAGACGCCGCCGGCCACCGCTACGTTCAAGGATTCTTTGACGCCCAGCATCGGAATGCGCACATGGACGTCGGCGGCCTCTAGAACGGGGGCGCTCAGCCCGTCCACTTCATTGCCGAACAGTAATAGAACAGGGAACCGCGGGGTCCAATCGAATACGTCGATGGCGTGCGGGGTTGTTTCAACCGCGGCCGTCTGCCAACCCTTGGCCTGGTACTCGGCGATGAGGCTAACCAAGTCGGTGCAGTGTTCCCAGGGCAAAGTCTCCTCTGCACCCAGGGCCGTCTTGGCGATCCCCTTGTGGGGCGGCCGGCCTGTATAGCCGCACAGATGCAAGCGCTCGATGCCCGCGGCGTCTCCGCTGCGGAAGAACGCACCCACGTTATAGACGCTGCGAATGGACTCCAATGCCGCCGCAACGGGCAGCCGTGAGGACGCTTCAGTCACATTCGCGATCTTAGCGAATGCGGCCGGAACAGAGGGTTTGACTACTTGGACGGGGTCTCGATCCGTTTGCGTACGGACTTGACCAAGGCATCGGCCTCGAAAGGCTTGGTGATGTAGTCCTTGGCGCCGACCATACGGCCGCGAACCTTGTCGAAGAAGCCGTCTTTACCCGAAAGCATCACGACGGGGATGTGCTTGAACGCATCGTTGCCGGTGATGACTTTGCAGACCTGATAGCCGTCCATGCGCGGCATGGTGATGTCGAGCAGAATAAGGCTGGGCGTTTCTTCGTTCAGCTTGGCGAGCGCCTGCAGGCCGTCCTCGGCGATCTGAACGCGGAAGAGTTCCTTCTCCAGTGTGGAGAGAACCATGCGTTGGACCGTGCGGCTGTCGTCGACAACCAGAATCAGCGGCCGGCGGGAAACTTGCTCCAAGGCGGCGGCCAAAGATTCGTTCCCTCTGTCCATGCGAGCTGCTTGCAGCAGGTGGGGCAAAGCGGAGTTTGATTGGCGTAGATTGAGGTAGCCGAGTGCGAGCTTGGTGCACAGGGCCGACGTGGGCTCCATGTCCGCCTGCTCTTCCCAGTCGGAGATGAGCCGTTTCAGCGACACGCGGTCGACTTCTTCGTTGCGGGCCATATCGGCGAGCCGGTTCAGATCCACAACTGATTTGCAGGTGGGGCAGGTCGGCTCGACGCGATGCGACTGTTGGCCGCAAAGGGGGCATTCCCAATGAGTGTTGACGGCCTTCGCCGGCTCTTCTTCGACAACGGCCTCAACTTCCGTGTCCGCTTCTGTTTCTTGGGAGTCGCCGACGGCGCGATCCTGCGAGAACATCGCCAGTAGGGTTGCATCGTCTGAGGACTCTTCTTGTTCCTCGGTCGAATAGCTGCTTTCCCAGGAGTCGTTGTCGTTGTCAGAGTCGGATTCGTAGGCCGTTCCATCGCGCTCGGCGAGCAGGCGTCGAATCGGGTCGTCGTCCTCCGCGGATTCGACCTTAACGTCGGTGATGTGCTGGTCGAGCGCTTCCAAGGCACGGGTTGTGGCCGTATAGCTTTCGTCGTCTTCCGCGACCGCCTCCGTTTCTTCCTCGGTCTCTGATTCGCTCCAAAAATCCGCTACCGAAGTCGTCTCTTCGGATTCCGTCGAGGCCTCGACCGCCTCTTCGATGGATGCCAAGGCGTCGTCAGAGCTTTCCAGTGAAGCCTTTGCTTCCCAATCGGTTTCGGCTTCCTCTTCCTCGGTAACGCTCGATGTCTCGACGGCCGCTTCTTCTTCCGGGAATTGAACGACTTCCGCAGTCGTTTCTTCGGTCGTTTCTTCGGTGGCCGTCTCTTCTTCTACGACGTGCTCAGCGGCTTCTACCTCAACAACCTCTTCGGCTGCCGTCTCTTCGGCTGCGGCTTCCTCGGCTACCGTTTCCTCGGTCGCCGCCTCTTCCACGACTTCCTCGGCCGCTTCTTCGACCGGTTCCGCTACCGCGACGGAGCCATTCAATTCGGCATGATTTCTTGGAGTGACGGGGGTGGGGAAGCGAGCTTCCAGTTTGACCTTCCAGCCCAACGCCTTTTCGTTGTTGGGGTTGAGGTCCAACACCTTGCCGATCGCCGTCATCGCTTCAGCGGCTGTTCGTGCCAGCGAAGCTTGCCACAGCCAGACGAGTTCGTTTTGCGGGTTTGCAGTCGCCGCTTCCACGAGCAATGCCCGAGCCTTCTCCTTATCCCCCGCTTTGTGGAAGGCCGCAGCCTCCCTAAGCAGGGTCATGTCGTCCGACGGGACGGAGGTGTTTGCAGCCGTTTGATTTTCCGATACCAAGGGAGACATCCTGGCTGGCCGTAGGCCGCCGTATGTCCAGATTCTCACCGACCTACTTCCATACCCGTCACCGGGTATTAGAGGGATTGAGTCGTGGGAGTTTAGCCTAAGGGCATCGGGAGATTTACGCAGATCGTCTTAGTACCAACCGCTTAGCCCCTATGCCTGTGTCGGCCACTGCGCCCTAGCTCGCTTAAGCCTTTTTAGGCAGTGCTATTGTCGGTGATGGCGGGCCCCGGTGCAGTGCAGACTGCTCCAATCATCTCTTTTAATCGGACCGATTCTTTGTTCAGATCCGGCGCCCACGCTGATACGATCAACTCGTTCCTTCATGCAGTTATATACCAAGATCCTAATCGGGCTCGTTGGAGGCGTCGTGGTCGGTGTGGGTTCGAACCTACTGGGCCTCGACTCGGTCGTCTCATTCCTCACCGCCCTGGAACCCTTAGGCACGGCGTTCATTCGGGCGCTGACGATGATTGTTATCCCGCTCGTCGTCGCCAGTTTGGTCGTCGGAGCCTCTTCGCTGGGCGATATTCGCAAACTAGGCCGGATCGGCGGTAAGACGCTGGGCTACTACTTGGTGACGACGGCGCTGGCGGTCACTCTCGGGCTCGTGCTGTCGAATCTCGTGAAGCCCGGTGCGGGAGTCGACCCCGCCACCCGTGATTCGCTTTCCGCTCAGTTCCAGGGACAGGCCGAGGGCAACATGGAGATTGCCGCCCAAGCCCCGCCCATCAAAGACGTCCTGCTCAACATCATTCCGCGCAATCCGGTGCAGTCGGCGGCAACGTTCGACATTTTGCCGCTGATCTTCTTCGCGGTGATCTTCGGGGCGGCCCTGAGCGTGTTGCCCGAAGCGAAAAAGGACCCGGTCATCAAGCTTTTCGACGGCATCAATGAAGCCTCGATGGTGGTCATCGGCTGGATTATGATCACCGCGCCCTACGCCGTTTTCGCCCTGATCGCATCGATAACGGCCCAATTTGGGCTCGATCTTCTGCGCAGCCTGATGATTTACGGGCTTGTCGTCGTCGCGGGATTGTCGATTCATGGCCTAATCACGATCGGATTCATGGTCCGTTTCGCCGCAAGACTCAAGCCGATCATGTTCTTCAAGCGCATTTCGGGCGTGCCGCTATTCGCCTTTTCGACTTCATCCTCGAACGCCACGTTGCCGGTGACGATGTCGACGGCGGAGAACAAGCTGGGCATTTCGAAAGAGGTCTCCAGTTTCGTGTTGCCGCTCGGGGCCACGATCAATATGGATGGTACGGCTCTCTACCAGGCTGTTGCGGTAATGTTCATCGCGCAGATCTATGGTTTCCAAATGGACTTAGGAGCGCAGCTCACGGTCGTTCTGACGGCGACGCTGGCCTCGATCGGCACGGCGGGAGTCCCCGGAGCCGGCGTCATCATGTTGATCGCCATCTTGCAGACGGTCGGCCTGGGAGACCGGGTGGAGTCGGGCATTGCGCTGATCTTGGGAATCGACCGCATCCTGGACATGCTGCGGACGGTCGTGAATGTCGCCGGTGATCTCTCTTGCGCTGCCTTTGTGGCCCGCAGCGAGGGCGAGCAACTGGACCCAGAAATTCTGGTCTAGTCGTCTGACCCATCTGCCAGAATCTTGTCTACCGTGGCCTGCGCGATCGGGTGGTATCCGGGCCGCGCCTTGGCGTAGATGGCCAATGCCAGCTTCTTGCCTTCCGGCGTGGCTGCTAGAGCACTGTAGAGCGGATCGAGGAACTTGCGGCGGCCAACGCTGGTCAGGAAGGGCTCCAGTCGCCTATACGCCGGTTTGTAGCCCCGCTTGACGGATTCCTGCAACCAGCGCGCGATGATCTCCGCATTCTGGGCCTTGGTCAGTCCGAAGGCGGCATCCAACTCGGCCATGCGCTCGACGGGCAGGTCCGCCGGCAGTGTGCTCAGGAAATGCAGCGTCTCCTGCGTGGACCAACTCTTCATCGGTATGGCCGAGGCCGGGTTCTGGCCAGCTAGCCATGCCTGGCGCGCTTCATCGACGCGTGTGAGCGCATCGGACTGCGGCAGTACGGCGTCCGTCGGCAATCCGGGTTTCTCGGTCCACTCGTTGAGGTCCACGGCGTTCGCCGCGTCAGGAAGGTTCTCGCGCAGATAGGCCAGGAAGTCGGCCGTGGTGATGCTCTGGAAAGCGAAGTGGTCGAAGTAGCCGCGCAGGAACGGATCCCAGCGCTCACGGCCTACCGCAGCCTCAAGCGTGCGCAACAGCAGCATGCCTTTGACGTAAGGCACCTGGGTGAAGCCGTCGTCCGGGTCGCGGCCTACGAGGTCGACGTGCAGGACTTGATCCTTCTCTGGCAGCGTGGCCATCTCTTCGCGCAGGCCGGTGACTTCGAGAGAGGCTTCCATCGCTGCCCGATCGGGGCCGAAGACAACCTCTTGGATGCGATTCTCGAGGTAGACCGTGAATCCTTCGTTCAACCAGAAATCCGACCAAGTGGCATTGGTGACCAGGTTGCCGGACCACGAGTGGGCCAGTTCGTGGGCGATGACGCCGACCAGGCTGCGGTCGCCGGCGATGAGCGTCGGCGTCGCGAAGGTCAGGCGCGGATTCTCCATACCGCCGAAGGGAAAGCTGGGCGGCAGCACCAGAATGTCGTAGCGGCCCCAGCGGTAAGGGCCGAACATCGACTCCACCGCCTGCATCATCTTCTCGGTGTCGATGAACTCGTTTGCCGCCGCTTTGACAACCGACGGTTCGGCATAGACGCCGGTACGCTCGCTCATGGCCTCGAAGGCGATATCGCCGACGGCGAGGGCAATGAGATACGAGGGGATCGCTTGGGGCATCTCGAAGCGGTACTCGCCCGTACGCGGCGCCTCGGGATGATTGCTGGCGCTCATCACAGCGACCAGCGCGGGAGGCGTGCGGATAACCGCCGAGTAGGGCGCACGCACGGACGGCGTATCCTGCAGCGGAATCCAACTGCGAGCGTGGATGGCCTCGGACTGCGAGAACAGATAAGGTTCTTTGCCGCCGGCGGTCTGTGCGGGCTCCAGCCACTGCAGGCCGCTGGCTTGCGGGCTGGTCGCATAGCGCACGCGTACGTGCGTGGTCCCCGGAGCGAGGCTTACGGTCAACGGCGCGCCCAATATTGGGTCGCTGGCGCCCAGCTGGAACTCGGTCGAAGTAAACCTTTCGCCGTCGGGCGAAGTCTCGGCTGCGAAGATTTCCAGATCGCGCGTATCGAGGATGACGGCCGGGGCGGCGCCGTTCAATTCCAAGGTTGCCGTTCCCATCAGACGATGGGCGGCGAAGTCGACGTCGAGATCAAGCGCGACGTGAGTGACGCGAACCTCCGCCGTGTTGGCGTAGGAGTGAATGTCCTTGGCGGGAGAAGTCGAGGATTGGTCCATAGTGCCCGGCCCGGTACAAGCCCAACTAGCCAGACAGAGAGCTACGGCGATAGTGCGGCTTAGACTGTACACAAGCCTCCTATTTTAGACTCGCAGACGGAGAAACCGGGCCTCAGGGAAGCCCCCAAGGCCCGGCTGCGGGCTCTTAAATGACGGGAACGGCTAGCGGCAAACCGCAATCCCGCGCTTCTCGAAATACTCCTGGTGGTAGTCTTCCGCCCGCCAAAACTTCGCGGCGGGCACGATTTCAGTCACAATGGAGTCTAGGAGTTGCTCCTGCGCCTCGTCCCGGGACTCCAGCGCCGTCGCTTGTTGCTCGGGAGAGTGGTAGTAAATCGCTGAGCGGTATTGGGAACCCACGTCGGGGCCTTGCCGGTTCAGCGTTGTGGCGTCATGCATTTGCCAGAAGGCTTCAACCAGCTCTTTGTAGCTGATTCGATCGGCATCGAACGTTAGTTCGACTGCCTCGGCATGCCCTGTTTGGCCTGAACACACGTCCTGATAAGTGGGATTCTCATAATGACCGCCCGTATAACCGCAAGCAGCTTCCGTCACGCCGTCGATCTGCCGGAAGGCGTGCTCCACGCCCCAAAAGCATCCAGCAGCGAATGTTGCTTTTTCTAATCGCACGCGGAAGCTCCTTTCTTAAAGAAAACTGAAGCTATCAAGCCGCGGACGGGACGGCCTACAACGATGCCTCTGCGTTAAGAAGGACGGCACTGTCCATCTAAAGGTTTCTATGTCAAACGATTCTATCCGAAACATCGCCATCATCGCCCACGTCGACCACGGAAAAACGACTCTAGTCGACGCTTTGTTACGCCAGAGCGGCATCTTCGGCGAACACGAGCACGTCGCCGACCGCGTCATGGACTCCGGCGACCTGGAGCGCGAGCGCGGCATCACGATCCTGTCGAAGATCACCGGCGTCCGTTACAAGGGCTACAAGATCAATATCGTCGACACCCCGGGCCACAGCGACTTCGGCGGCGAGGTTGAGCGCGCCCTCAAGATGGTTGACGGCGTCATGCTGCTGGTGGACGCCAGCGAAGGTCCGCTGCCGCAGACCCGATACGTTCTCGGCAAGGCGCTTGAGGCCAAGCTGACCCCGATCATCGTCATCAACAAGATCGATCGGCAAGACGCTCGCCCCGCCGAGGTTCTCAACGAGGTCTATGACCTGTTCATCGATCTCGATGCCGAAGAAGACCAACTCGACTTCCCGGTCTTCTACGCGGTCGCTAAAGACGGCTACGCGAAGAAGACGCTTGACGACGATTCCAGTACGCTGGAGCCCCTCTTCGAGGCGATCATCAAGCACCTGCCGGCGCCCAAGGGTGACCCCGAAGCTCCGTTGCAGATGCAAGTCGGCAACCTGGACTACAGCGACTACCTCGGACGCATGGCCATCGGCCGCGTCTTCCAGGGAACCCTGCGCAATGGCGACCAGGTTTCCATCTGCAAGCTCGACGGCACGATCCAGAAGACCAAGATCACCAAGCTGTTCTCGTTTGAAGGCTTGCGCCGCGTAGACGAGAAAGAAGCGGGACCCGGCAATTTGCTGGCGATCGCCGGCGTCGAGGGCATCACCATCGGCGAGACGGTCAGCGAGGTCGAAAATCCCACGCCGCGACCGCCGCTGCAGATCGACGAGCCGACCATCGCCATGATGTTCTGCGTCAATACCTCGCCGTTCGCGGGCAAGGAAGGCAAGTTCGTCACCTCGCGCAACATCCGCGACCGCCTCGACAAGGAACTGTTGACCAACGTCTCCATCCGCGTCGAAGATACGGGCTCGCCGGATTCGTTCCGCGTCATGGGCCGCGGCGAACTGCAACTGGCCATCCTGGTAGAGACCATGCGCCGCGAAGGCTTCGAACTGATGGTCGGCAAGCCCGAGATACTGACGAGAGAGATCGACGGCAAACTGCATGAGCCGCTTGAGCACCTCACCGTCGATTGTCCGGAAGGGTTCATGGGCGTCGTCATCGAACAACTGGGCTCGCGCAAAGCGAAGATGTCCAAGATGGTCAATCACGGTTCCGGCCGTGTCCGCTTGGAGTTCGAGATTCCTTCGCGCGGGTTGATCGGTCTACGCAGTCAGTTGTTGACTGATACCAAGGGCACCGCGATCCTTAACTCGCTGTTCGCCGGCTACATCCTCTGGCAGGGCGACATCCCGGAGCGGCCGACCGGCGCGCTGGTGTCCGACCGTGACGGCAAGACCACAGGGTTCGCTATCTTCAACTTGCAGGAACGCGGCGAAATTTTCGTACGTCCCGCCACGGCGGTTTACGAGGGTATGATCATCGGCGAGAACGCTCGTCCGAACGATCTAAACGTCAATATCGTGCGTGAGAAGAAGCTCACCAACATGCGTGCGTCGAACTCCGAAGAAGGCATCCGCCTGGTCCCGCCCCGGGTTCTGAATTTGGAGCAGGCCATCGAGTTCATCAACGAGGATGAGTTCGTGGAGGTCACTCCCGAGTCGATTCGGATGCGCAAGAAAATACTGTCGTCGAGTTTCCGTAAGTAAGCGAGGTACGTTTTAAGTGCACGTTTAGGGCCGCTCGCGCGTTTCACTAGTGACAGGAGTCTTGGGGAAGACGAAAGGAGCGAATCAGGAATGCGAGTTCTCATTACGATGTTTTTGGCGGTTTCCGCGATGTCCGCGGCCGAACTCGACGTGACGCGAGTGGTCCTTTATAAGCACGGAATCGGCTTTTTCGAGCGCGCTGGTCAGGTGTCGGCTAACGACCCGGCGATCCTGCAGTTCCAAGCCTCGGAAATGGACGACGTTTTGAAGTCGCTCACCATCGAGCAACGCGGCGGGGAAGGCGTTTCGTCCGTACGCTACGATTCATCCGACCCGCTCGCTAAGCGGCTCGAAGTCTTCCCTTTCCGCATCGGCGAGCATGTTTCGCTGCCGGACTTGCTGGACCAGTTCAAGGGCGCCGAGATTGAGCTGGCCATGAGTTCCGGCCCTGTGCGCGGGACGATCATCAGCGCCCGCCGCATTGTCGGCGGCGAAAACAACAGCATCGAGGTGCAGCAACTGGTTCTGCTGACCGGTACGGGCGTGCGCACGGTCGATCCGGCTGCTGCGTCGCAGATCTCGTTCGTCGATCCGCAGATTCAGACGCAGTTCACCGAGTACCTGGCGATTCTTTCGCGCTCGCGCAACACAGACCGTCGCGCGTTGACGATTGAGTCCCAAGGCGGAGCGAGCAGCATCATCGCCAGCTACATTACGCCGACCCCGATCTGGAAAAGCAGCTACCGGCTCGTCTTTGGGACGTCCGGGCAACCCATGCTCGAGGGCTGGGCGATCGTTGATAACACCTCCGGCGAAGACTGGGAGAACGTGCGCCTGTCGCTTGTGTCCGGCTTGCCGGTTTCGTTTATCAGCAGCCTCTACGCGCCGCGTTACTTGCAACGCCCGGTCGTTCAACTGGCGCAAGATCGCGCTTGGACCCCGATCGTCCACGGCGGCGCTATCGAAGGCAACGAACAAGAAGCAGCCCAGGTCGCGAACGGCCCTTTTGGCCAGTTGGCGGGCGGGCGTCCGGCGGCCCCGCCCGCCCCGGCAATGGCTGAGCTGGCCTACCGGCAGAATGTCGCCCAGTCAAAAGCCATGTCCGCCGACGCTTCGCTTGAGATGCGCCGAAACGAGATGTCTTCCACCGTTGCGGCTCAAGCGGTCAAGGCTGACCTGGGCGACTTGTTCGAGTACGCCATCGATAAGCCGGTGACGATTCGTAAAAGCGAGTCGGCCATGCTGCCGTTCTTCCGCGAACGCGTCAATGCCCGGCGCTTGTTTATCTACGACGAATCCAACGGCTCGCAACATCCGCTGACCGCAGCCGAGATCACTAATAGTTCCGGCGCTACGCTCGACGGCGGAGCCATCACGGTTTACGATGCGGGCGCTTATGCGGGCGAAGCGCTGGTTGAGACGATCAAAGACGGCGACAAGCGGCTCATCAGTTACGCAGTCGATCTGGGCACGCGCATCACCACGGCCTTTGACAGCGAGTCGAAGTTCCAGCGCGAGTTCCACGTCAGCCGCGGCGTGCTCACCGCCAAGAACGCCCAGCGCGAGACGAAGACTTTCACCATTCGCAACGTCGACCCCGAAGCGAAGACGATCATCATCGAGCATCCCGTGCGCCCCGGCTACAAACTGGTCGGCATGACCGCCACGGAGACCACTGCCGACAAATACCGCTTTGAAGTGGCCGCGGCGGCCGACTCCACCTCGAAATTCGCCATCGTCGAAGAGATGGTCTACGACCAAACCATCGGCATCAGCAATCTCGACTACGAGCAGATCATGGTTTGGGTCCGCAACAAGGATCTCAGCGAAGCGGGCCGCGCCCAATTGCAGCGCATCGCCGACCTCAAACGCCAAATCGGCGACAACCAACTCGAGCAGCAGCGCGTCGACGAACGCGTCAACGAATTCAGCCAAGACGAAAACCGTCTGCGCAACAACATCAACACGCTGCGCAACGTCGCTGGACAGCAAGACAAAGTCGGCGAATACTCCGAGCAGCTAGCCGCTCTCGAAGGCCGCCTCGTCGCGTTGCGCGACCAGCAAGCGCAACTTCGCCAGCAGGCCGACGCACTGCAACGGCAACTCAACGACCTTGTTGAGACGCTGGAGTTCTAAGCAAGGGAGAAGCCTTCCGGACGATCGTCCGGAAGGCTTCTTTGTAGGTCACGAGAGCTCGTTGTTGACGAACACCTCGCTCTGCCCTGGCAAGTCCGCTCCGTCGTCGGGCTATTCAGCCGCGAGCGCCCGCATGTGGGCTGTACGTCAATAGCGTCTCAGCTGGATTCTCAACGTGCGGCCGTCTGACGGGAGCCGCAGGCCAAAGAATACTTGATCGCCGTTCCAGAGTCGATCCATTGTCCACTTTCCGTCGACAAAGCGGCCTTCTTCGACCCGGTCGAACTGCACCTGGGACTTCGGATCACCGCGACGTGGGCGAAAGTTCACAAGCGTGTCAAAGCCAATGACGTAGAATTCATCCGGCCCCACTTGCCCAACCATGACGCGGCCCGTCCTGTTGGGGGTGCCCGAACCAAATTCACCGCCGTAGCTGTTGCGGATGGAACCCCATTGCGCCAGAACTTCGTAGTCGTCAAAGTCCAATTTCTGATTGGTGATTTGATCCTCCTCGACGGCAGCTAGGAGCTTCCCGGTGCCGCGCAGTCGATCGAGGAGCGCGCCTGCCGGTCCCACGAGGCGATAGTTCGCGGCCATACCGCTCAGGGGTTCGCTGAGAGAGCTGCCGCCGTCCGTCCGGTTGAACCCAAAGGGAGAGAAGCCAACGGCGCCATAGTCGGCCAGCGCGTAGAAGAAGTAGCGGACAAACGGTCCTGTGCCGCCGGTTTCGGGAATCAACAATGGGTTGTCGGGGCGGCTATAGGCGTCACAAACTTCGCGGTAGCCGACATAATCCATCACGTAAAGGTCAGGGCCGATGACATCGATGTTCGGGGCGGCCGCTTTCCAGATATCCAACATGTTGGATGTGGCTCCTCCGGAAGGGTACTCCTCGCCCGGTCGCTCCCAACTCTTGCGTTCGCGGAGCCACACGTTCACTGAAAGCGGAAGCGGGTATTCAGACTTGCCCGCCGCGGCCACGGCGTCTAGGTAGCTTGCAACGTAGTACGCGGCAAACGCCTCCTCGGCCTCCTCGGAGCCGAAGACCTCCTCCCACGTGCCAGGGGTCTTGCCAAGACTTTTTACTAGGCTGTCCGGGGCCCTGCCTACGAAAAGTCGATTTGCCTCGGCAGAATAGTCGCGAGCCGTAAATAGCGATCCCGGCTCGTTCTGAACTTGCACCATGATCACCGTCCGGTTCTCCCCGTCGATCTGCTTGAGATGTTTCATGAACGCGCCGAATGCCCGAGCATCCGCCTCGCGCGTTGCTCTGGCATGCGGAGACAGGACGCGGACCGGCCTGCCGTCGGGGCCGATCATTTTCGGATATTTCTCTGGGTCGGCCTTGATCCAACTCGGCGCGTAGTCCATGGCGCCGTTCTTCCAAGTCGCGAACCACAACAACACCAGCCGGAAGCCCTCGCGGCGGGCATCCGAAACGATCTGATCGACGTTCTTGAAGTTGAACTCGCCCGGCTGAGGTTCAAAATCCTCCCAGTAGATGGGGATCTCTAGCGTATTGGCATTCATCTCCCGCGCTTGCGGCCAAACCGTTTCCAATGTTTTGGGCCAGGCGCTTGAATTGTGAACTTGTCCTCCGAGCAGTAGAAAGGGTTGGTCGTCAACAAGCAGGCGGTAATGGTTGTCGACTCGCTCCAATCGCGGTATCGACTCCGCGCCAAGTAACGATACCGTGAGGAGGGCTAGGACAAAAATACGCATGGCGTCTCCACTAAACTCTGCCGAACCTGGAACCAGGTTGCCGGCTTCGGCAGTCAATGGCCTTCATACTAAGCCATCGGTCTCGTGCGGTCCTGCCAGTCCTACCGTCGCCTCGCCACATCCCTTGAGGACTCTGATAATTCGCGGCCATCTTGCCCGTCAGAACCCGACCCAGGCCCTATGCGACTCTTCCGAGAAGACTAAGATGCTCCCGTAGGTCAATTGCCGCTACGTCCGCTTAGCGGTCGCCGAACAGCAAATTCCTGCAACCTTCGGCCTATTGTGTCATCCAACAAACGTACGAATCCCCTCTATCTCTAGCGGGAACCAGGAGATTGTCCCTTGCTACACTGGGAGTTTCTCCGCCAGGCGCTCGCGAGCCGGGGATTGGGAGTTGGCGAGCCAATGTCTGCTGTCGCACAAGTGCAACAAAAGTCACACTTTATCCTCGACCAAATCGGGAACACGCCGCTCATCCGCCTCAATAAAGTGGTCGCGGATTTGCCAGGCGTCGAGATCTACGCCAAGGCCGAATATTTCAACCCTGGCGGCTCGGTAAAGGACCGTCCGGCGCTGAGCATGATCCTCGACGGCGAGCGTACAGGTAAGCTCACGCCCGGCAAAACGATCGTTGACGCCACCAGCGGCAACACCGGCATCGCTTACGCGATGATTGCCGCCGCCAAGGGCTACAAGGTCAAGCTTTTCCTGCCGGCGAATGCCTCGCCGGAGCGGAAGAAGATTCTCCACGCTTACGGAGCCGATCTCGTCTTGACGCCTGCCGGCGAAAGCACCGACGGCGCCATCCGCGCCTGCCAGGCCGAGTACCAGTCCGACCCCGAAAAGTATTTCTACCCCGACCAATACGGCAACCCGGCGAACTGGCTGGCGCACTACCGCACCACGGGGCCGGAGATCTGGGCGCAGACCGAAGGCCGCATCACGCACTTCGTCACCGGCCTGGGCACGACCGGCACGTTCACTGGAGTCGGCCGCTATTTCCGCGAGAAGGCCCCGTACGTCAAGCTAACGTCGATGCAGCCTTCCACCGGCTTCCACGGTCTCGAAGGGCTGAAGCATCTCGAAACGGCCATCGTGCCGGCGATCTACGATCCGACGCTCGCCGATGACAACATCGCCGTCGACACCGAAGACGCCCACGCCATGGTCAAGCGCCTGGCCCGCGAAGAAGGGTTACTGGTCGGTATCTCCGCCGGGGCTAATGTCGTCGCGGCTCTGCGTGTCGCGCGCGCGGCCGGCAGCGGCGTCGTCGTCACTGTCTTCTGCGACAGCGCCGACAAGTACCTGAGCGACGAATTCTGGACGGACTAAATGCTGCGTATCGAACAACAGCCCTTTGCTGAAATGAAGAGCCACGCCGAGGCGACGTATCCCAACGAATGCGTCGGCGCGATGATCGGCACGATTACGAACGGCAACAAGGTCGTCGAGTCGGCGGTGCGTCTCGAAAACTCGGCCGAAGGTTCGCAGCGCGCCTACTACCAGCTCAGCCCCGATCACCTGATGAAGGCCGATCGCGCCGCCCGCGAGCAAGGCAAGGAATTGATCGGCATCTATCACTCGCACCCCGATTGCGATGCCTACTTTTCAGAAACGGATTTGAAGAACTCTTGTCCCTGGTATTCGTTCGTGGTCCTGTCCATTAAGCAAGGCAAGTTTGACCACGCGAACTCTTGGCTGCCCGATGCGGACCAGACACACGCGGACAAAGAAGAACTAGAACACGGAGACTAATCATGGCGAAGATCCTCATCCCCACTCCCCTGCGGCAGTACGCAGGCGGCGCTGACTCAGTCGAAATCAGTGCGTCCACTGCCGGCGAACTCTTGACCAAGCTGACCGATGCGCATCCCGACCTGAAGAAGCAAATCTTCAACGACGAGGGCAAACTGCGAAGCTTCGTCAACGTTTACGTGAACGACGACGACATCCGCTATCTTGACCGCAACGACACCGCCGTCAAGGATGGCGACACCGTGTCGATCGTGCCTTCGATCGCCGGGGGATTCTGACCATGGCCACTGCCACGCAAACGCCGGTGTCCGCGTTGCCTGAACTCACCAACGAAGAGATCCTGCGCTATAGCCGTCACCTGATCCTGCCCGAAGTCGGCATGGAAGGGCAGCGCCGTCTGAAGAACGCCAAAGTGCTGATGATCGGCGCGGGCGGTCTGGGCGCTCCGTTGGGCTTGTATCTTGCCGCCGCCGGCATTGGACGCATCGGCATTGTCGACTTTGACGTCGTCGACGTCACCAACCTACAACGCCAGGTCATTCACGGCACCAAGGACGTGGGTCGTCTCAAGATCGACTCGGCCGCCGACTCGATGCAAGACATCAACCCGGCGCTCAAGATCGACAAGTACAACGTGCCGCTGTCGAGCGCGAATGCTCTGGAGATATTCAAGGACTACGATGTCGTCGTCGATGGAACCGATAATTTCCCGACACGCTACCTCGTCAACGACGCTTGCGTGTTGCTCGACAAGCCCAACGCTTACGGCTCGATCTTCCGCTTCGAAGGGCAGGCAACGGTCTTCCATTACGAAGACGGCCCTTGCTACCGCTGCTTGTATCCCGAGCCGCCGCCCCCGGGCCTGGTCCCGAGCTGCGCCGAAGGCGGCGTATTGGGAATTCTGCCCGGACTCATCGGTTCGATCCAAGCGACCGAGACCGTCAAGTTGATTCTTGGCAAAGGCACGACCCTGAGTGGACGCTTGCTACTCTACGACGCCCTCAACATGAAGTTCCGCGAGCTGAAGCTGCGCCGGAACCCGGAGTGCCCCGTCTGCGGCGACAACCCGACCGTGAAGGAACTCATCGATTATCAGGAGTTCTGCGGCATCCCGCAACAAGCCGCTGCCGAAGCGCAGGATCAAGGAAAAATGCCTGAAATTACGCCGCTCGAACTCAAAGCTCGCATGGACCGCGGCGACGATATCTTCATCCTCGACGTACGCGAGCCGCACGAGTACGACATCGCCAAGATCGAGGGCTCGACCTTGATTCCGCTTGGGCAGGTCGCACAACGCGTCGGCGAACTCGACTCCACCGCCGACATCATCGTCCATTGCAAGATGGGCGGCCGCAGCGCCAAGGCCCAAGGCATTCTCAAAGAGATGGGCTTCTCTCGCGTTACGAATCTGACGGGCGGCATTCTACGCTGGAGCGACGACGTCGATCCCAGCACGCCCAAGTACTAATCAGAGCGGGGACGGTCTTATGACCGTCCCCTTTGTTCGGGCCAGACTCGATGCCCCTTGAAACGACACGGGAACTTCAGGCCATGCGAGAGGAACGCCTGGCGTTGATGTCGCCGCTCAAGCGGTCGACGATCGAACGGGCCGCAAAGCAACTCGCGGCCAGCGACACGCGTCGAGGCGCGGCGAAGGAAGGCGACAAGGCGCCGGACTTTGTCCTGGCGGACGCTCGGGGCCGATCGGTCCGGCTGGAAGAGCAGTTTCAGAACGGGCCCGTCGTGATCAGTTTCTACCGCGGCGGCTGGTGTCCCTATTGCAATGTGGAGTTGCGCGGACTGCAGCGCGCCCTACCCGAGATCCAGGTCGCCGGCGCAACGCTGCTGGCTATATCGCCGGAACTGCCTGACAACTCGCTCACTACGGAGCAGAAGAACGGCCTGGCATTTGCCGTGCTCAGCGATGTGGGCAATGTCGTAGCGAGGAGTTTCGGGATCGTTTATACGCTACCTGACGACCTGCTGGCCGTTTACGCTGCATCGAAGCACGACCTGCACGAAGTGAACGGCGAGCAGGGAGCCAAACAGCTTCCCCTACCGGCAACCTTTGTGCTCGACCGACAAGGAATCGTGCGGCTGGCTTACGTGGATGAAGACTACACGACGCGGCTTGACCCCGACGCCATCCTCGAAGCCCTCGCCGCACTTTGAACCGAGTTGAGCGCCCTGGCCTGCGTGTCGCGAGCGAAGAAAACCGCCCGGAAACAGGTCGCGCAGGTCAGCCGCACAAGAAAGAGCCGGAACATTGCATCTCGGCCGTCCCGGCCCTAGCTCCTTCGGAATTTACCCCTTGTACTTCGACAAGAGCTGACGTAGCATGTTCTTGTCGAAGTACAAGGGGTAAAGTATTCGTGCTGGAAAACCGCATCGATCTGCCGCAAGGCACGCTGGATCTATTGATCCTGCGCAGTCTGCGGCTCGGTCCCAATCATGGTTGGGCCATTGCCGAACGCATCCAACAGGTGTCGAAAGAAGTACTGCAAGTGCAGCAAGGTTCGCTCTATCCAGCGCAATCGCTAGCGGCGAAGAAACCCGCTCATCGCTTTCTTCGTGCCGGCGTCAGCGAAGAGGGTGCGTAGAATCAACTCCGGCTCGATGCCCAGCGCTTCGCCCGCCACGCCGGAGATGAGTCCGTCGATCGCCGTCTTGGGACGCAGGTCGCGGCCCTCGTAGAGATCCCCTGGCGCAAGCCCTGGCCAGTCGGCGATCACGCGTCCGCCTTGCACTGCGCCGCCGACGACGATTGCCGCCGTGGCGGTGCCGTGGTCTGTGCCGCCGGTGCCGTTCGGCGCTACTGTGCGACCGAATTCGGTGGCGACTAGGATCGTGGTCTTTTGCCAAACGTCGCCGAGCCCGTCGCGCAGCGCGCCGAGCGTCGCGTCAAGTCCGGCGAATTGCCGATTGAGCCTGCCCGCCTGTTGGTTATGCGTGTCCCAGCCGGAACTCTCAAGCATGGCGATGCGCGGGCCGTCGTCTTGGGCGAGGAATGATGCGGCCAGTTTGCCTAAGCTCGCCGCATCGCGCCCGTTTCCGACGCCTTCCGCCATATTGCGCGTCTCCATGGCGGCGGTCCAGAGCTTGTGGAGTTGTGCGTCTTGCTCATAGAGCATCGCCACGCGCGCATAGAGATCGTCCGACGCATCGGGCAAATTCGAAGGCGCGTAGGAGTTTACTCCCGTCGGCCCGCGCAAGGCAGCCGGCACGGTCGAAGCAAAGGCGATGGGCGCGGCTGGCGCAGACGGCAACATGGCAGCTAAGCGGTTCAGCCAGCCGTCCTTCTGCGCGTACGGCGCCTTGCCGCCGGTTTCGAGAACGTTCTGCGCGTCGAAGTGGGAGCGATCGCGGAACGACGACGCCACGGCATGTACGAACAACGCCTCGGATTTGCCGAATAGCGCCGCTGTCCTCGTTAACGCCGGGTGTAGAGCGAAGGTCGCGTCGAGTTTTGTTGCCTTGTCCATCGAAACGGCCAACGCACCGCGCGCCCGGACGTAGTTCGGATCACCATAAGGGATCACCATCTCTAAACCGTCGGCGGCGCCGCGAAGAATGAAGAAAACGAAGCGCTGGTCGGTCCCGGCGTTGGCGAAAGTAAGCCGCGGCGCGATCAACATCGCTACGCCCGCTGAAGCAAGCGACACGAAACGACGGCGACTGAGTTTGTTGCTCATGGTTATCCTCTTCTTAGCGCCTTTGAAATTCCGGCGAGACCAGCAGCAGGGCGATTGCCGTGACACGGCTATCGGCGGCGGATATGGCCGTTTTCGTGGCGTCGCCCAGCGAGCCCGGCAATAGTTGTTCGGCCAACGCAATAGGATCCATCGTGTCCTGGCGGCTCACGCCTGCGGCAAACCGCTGCGCGAGTTCTACGCGCCGCAAAATCGCGTCCGGTGCAGCCCAGGTCGCCGCAGTGTCGTCCCACCCTGCTGGCGACCCCGGACGCCACACGGGTTGACCCAGTTGCTGCAGCAGCGGCGCAATCTGCACTTTCGTCGGCAGCGGATGGCCGACTCCATCGATGCCGCAGCCGCGCAGGGCCGATATCGCCCATTCCCAGGGGTTCTTGAACTTCGTAGGCGCAGGCTCCCACGCTTCCGGCGAATCGACTAAGGCGCGATAGACTGTCGGCAGATCGCCGCCGGATTTCTGAAATGCGGCAGCCAGCCGATCGACCAGCGCTTGCGGCGGCTCGTCGCCTGCAAAGTGCGCAGCGAGTTTCGTCGCAACGTGTTTGGCCGTGGCAGGGGCGCTTACGATGTCGTGCAAGATGGCCCGCGCCTGCGCTTCGCCTTCCTGCGTGTATTCGTGGCCCAAGATCGTTCGCGTTCCGGGTTCGTGTATTGCCTCTCGGAAGACAAAACCGTCAGCGGACGGCTGTGCCTCTTCGACAGCGCCGCGTCGGCCAAAGCGCCGCCGGGCGTTGGCCATGCCGGGCGCGGGGAGGTCCACCGTCCAGCCGGTCATTGCCCGGGCAAATTCCGTGACGTCCTCTTGGGTGTAGCCGCTGCGGGCGCCGAGCGTGTGCAATTCGAGAATTTCGCGCGCCAAATTCTCATTTAGCCCAGGCGTTCGCTTGGCCTGGCGGCGTTCGGCGAACTGCGCCAAGGTGCTGTTGGGGCCGATCGATTGCGCTTGATCGAGGTAGAGCAACATCGCCGGATGCCGCTCGACCGCTAGCAGCATGTCCTCGAAGCGCCCGAGCACATGCGGACGGATTGCGGTCGATTCAAAGATGGAAATGAACGGGATCGCCGCTGCCTTGTCCATGGAGACGGCGAAGTGATTGGACCAGAAATGGACAAGCCGCTCGACGAAAGGCGCCGAACTCGTCAGGGCCGCTTCGGCGCGGGCATTGACGGCATCGAGATAACGGTCGCGCGCCTCGCGCAACATCGCTCGTCGGTTCTCTTGATTGGTCTCTTGCCGGCCGCGAGCCGCCGCACGCAACTGAAGCAGCGTTTCCATCGTCGCCGCTAGACGCGCCTGCGGGTCGCCCAATTTCGCAATGGCTGCGGGGAGCGGTTCGTAGCTGTCGAACTGGCCCTTGAGCCAAACCGCGGGATCGTCCAACGGAGCTTGCCCAGGACGGGCCCCGAGGCCAAATCGATTGAGGGCTATCGCCGCAGCGGTAAGAGCTTGATCGGGCATTCTGCGGGTAAAAACCCGCACACTTCAAAAAAGTTGCGTCTGCATGAATTTCGGCTACGTCGAGGCAACGGCGCCGAACACGGCGAGTTTGTCTTCGACGGCCTGCTGCATCTCTTTCATTGCCGCCCCAAAAAGGCGCGTGACGTCGTAACCCTTCGAGGGCGTTTGCAGCGATCGCTCCAAAGAATGAAAAAGGGCCTGGCGAATTTCCGTATTGACGTTGATCTTGCGAACTCCGAGGGAGATCGCCCGGCTCAGGTCGTCGTCGCTCAGCCCGGAGGCGCCATGCAGTACCAGCGGCACGCTGACTTCGGCACGCAGCGCGGCGAGCCGTTCGAAATCCAGGTTGGGCTCACCCTTGTAGACGCCGTGGGCATTGCCTATGGCGACCGCCAGGCTGGCGACGCCGGATTGCTCCACGAAGGCCCGTGCTTGGCTCGGATCGGTCATCGGAATCGCCGTCTGCTGCTCGCCGCTCGAATCCTCATCACCGCCCACGCCGCCCAGCTCGCCTTCGACCGGGACGTCGCCTGCCAACTCGACCGCCCGGCGCGTTAGAGCGACATTCTCCTCGAACGGCAATTGCGATCCATCGATCATCAGCGAGGTAAAGCCTTCCCGCAAACATCGCTCGCACGTTGCGACGTCTGGGCTGTGGTCGAGGTGTACAGCGACCGGTACTGCCGCATCCCGTGCGGCAGCCAGCACCAATTGCGCCAACGGACCGAATCCGCCGTAGTCGAGAGCGCCGCTGCCCACTGACAGAAATATGGAGGCCTTTCGCGCTTCGGCCGCCGCGATGATCGCTTGCGTGATCTCCAGGTTGTACGTATTGAACGAGCCGATCGCAAATCCGCCGCGAACTGCCTCGTCGAGCAGCGTTTGTCCCGAGACCAACATGATTAGCTTCTCCTAAAGAGGCGAATGGCTTCGGCCACAGACTCCGGCTGGCCGACGTTGCCGGGGAAGACGACGTACGGCATACCGGGGAACTTGCTCTCGTCACCCAATTCCCAAACCGGCACGCCTGGCAACAGTTGCCCCAGCACCATGGCCCGCCGCACGCCCAACCCACGCGTCGCCACATCGCTCGAAGTAATGCCGCCTTTGGCGATGAGAAACCTTGGGCGCGCCCGCAGACTGCTGACGACGCGGCAAAGCGAGTCGGAGACCTTCTTGCCGATCGCCAAATTGTCTTCGGCGTTGGCGCCCGTTCGCAAAGTTCTGCTGGTGTAGAGAATCACGTCTTCGCCCGCTGCGAGCCTGCGTTGAATCTCTTGTTCCGCGCGGACCAATTCTTGCTCGCTGTTGCCGTCGTCCAACAACGCGTCGACGCTTAGCTCGACGCCGGCCACCCCTTTCAAGGCGAGAGCGTGTTGGAGTTGATCGCTCGACTTGGCGACGTAGGAGCCCACTACCACGAGGCCGCCGTGCGAAACCTCGCGTTGATTTCCCCCAAGAGCAAGCAGCGGTTTCGGCGGGATTCCCCCACGCACGCGAACGAACGAAGCTGCCGTACGGTATAGGAAACGGCGCCCTGCTTGCTCCGCATCGAGCAGTCCCATCACGAAAACTTCCTGGTCGCGGTCGTCGGTCGAATTCACGATCGCCGCGCCCCCTTGCGGCATCGCCAGCAGCTTGGCCGCAACGGCGCTCGGGCCTCCACGGCGCAGATCGTCGAGCGTGATCGAGACGACGTCCGCCGCCTTGATGCGGCCTGCGGTTTTCTCTTCCACCCACTCCGGCAAAGCCGAGTGCGCATAGCCGAAAACCCGGTCCTTGGCGAACTCCGTCAACGCTGCCGGCTGCAGTAGATCACCCTGCAAAACATAGTGGACATTGCCCACGGTGAAGCGGCCGCCTTCAGCGAAGTAGGGAGCAATGACATAGCCGGCAAAAGCGTCGGCATCGCCGCCCGTCAGCGTTTCAGCCATCGCGTCGACTTCCGCCGGGAAATGGCCGCGCAAAGTGGAGTCGCTGCGGCTGCCGACCGCGAAGCTGCGTCCGCTGAGCTGCCCCGCTTCAATCAGGTTCGTGCCAATTTCGCGAGCCAGCGCAACGGCGCCTTCCTCGGTAAGCGCGCGCGAATTGGTGAGGATGTAGAACACTGGACTGTGCCGCAATTCTTCGGCCAGCGATGCCGTTGACCACTCCGTCAGCACCGGCAAGCCGTGGACGGACTGTGTGCCGGTCGGGTCATCGTCCAGCACGACGAGACGCTGGCCTTGTTCCTCGACCCGCGCTCGAATCTGCGGCAGCAGAGATTCGGGCCAGACTGGCAGCAGGGTTGAGAACAGGTCAGCCTTTAGAATCGGTTGTTCGTTCATGGGTCTTAGTCGTGCATTTTCACGCCGCCAAGCTCCTCAAACACACGGATCAGCGCCATTTGATCGACGCCTTCGTCGCCGGCATCGATGAGTTGTTGATACATGGCGTGAATCTGCGGACAAAGCGGCAACTTCATATCCAGCGATTCCATCGTGCGCAGGATGTAGCTCAGATCCTTGTGTTGGACGCGCACCGTGCCGACCGGCGAGTAATCATTGTTCAAAATCTTTGGAGCTTTGACGTTGAGTACCGTGCTGTTGGCCCAACCGGCTTCTAACGCCGGGACTAGCTTCTCAAGATCTAGTCCTGCCTTCTTGGCGAACACGAAGGCCTCGGCTACGCTTGCCAGGTGAATGCTCACCATGATCTGGTTGACCAGTTTGGCATAGCCCCCTGCGCCCACCTGCTCACCCATCAATGTGATGCGCTTGCCCATCGCCTCAAAGACCTGCATGCAGCGTTCGTAGGCGTTGCTCGGCCCGCCACACATGATCGACAACGTACCCTGTTCGGCGCCCATATTTCCGCCGCTGACCGGCGCATCGAGCATCTGCACGCCCTTGGCCGTTAACTTCTTCTCCACTGCGATCGAGGCCTCGGGATAGTTGGTCGTCATATCCACGAAGATCTGCCCGTCGCGGCAACCCTCGAGCAGACCGCCCTCGCCGCTAACGACGCGGTCCACAATCTCCGCATTGGGCAGACAGGCGACGATGATGTCGACTCGCTCCGCCATCTCCTTGGGACTGGCTGCAGCCTTGGCGCCCTCTTTGACGAGCACGGCCACTTTGGCGGCGTCGACATCGAACACCGTCAGATCGAAGCCCGATTTCAGCAGATTGCGGCACATGGGCGTACCCATAATGCCAAGCCCCAAAAATCCCAACTTTTCCATTTGTCTATGCTCCGTCGCGGGAGAGCCTGCTTCATCCGATGCGGATTCCGCCCTCGCAGCGAGGACTACAGGATCGAGCTTACACGGGCTAAATCGCAAGTCTGTCGTAGCCAGGCCGACGCCGACGCAAGAACTAGTTGTGCGGCAATGTGGCAGCCCCGCCGAGCTACTACGTCGGGCGGTAGCGGCTCATCGTCTTGCGCCCGTGCTCGCGGATTTCATTGACGACTTCGGCCATGACTTCGGCGCCATTTCGGCCGGCAGGGAAGATGTGCGCCCCCGCACGTTCCGCGCCAGGGTCCTCCGTCGGCGCTCCTTGCCCTCCGACAAACAACGGCATGCCCGACGGGAGCTCTCCGAGCAATTTGCGGAATGAGAGGCGATGTAGGTCGTAGACGGCGCGGCGCGTCACGGAGAGCAGCGTCGCGGACGGCTCCAAGACTTGCCAGGCCGAGCGTAGATCATCGAATGGCAAGGCCGCGCCCAAGAAGCTCACGCGGAGCCCATTGCGGCACAGCCAGTAGGCGGCGATCAGGGCGCCGAGTTGGTGATATTCGTCCGGAAAGCAAGCGACGATTACGGGACGCCATTCCGAGTTCGTCGGCTCCGCCGTTTCGACCATCTTGCGCAGACGGTGAACGAAGATGCCGCTTGCCAAATGCTCGCTGGCGACGCTGCAGCGACCCGCCATCCACAGATCACCGATCTCCTTGGCGGCAGGCATGATCAGTCCGGCGATGACGTGCTCAGGGGACGTGCTGGCAAATGCGTCGTCAAGGACCTGGTTAATCACGGCGCCGTCCATGGCTATCGCCGCGTCGACGATTGCTTGGGAGCCTCGCTCTAGCTCGTTCGAAGGAGCATCCAGGTTTGCTCCCACGTAGATTGGCGCATGCTCTGCGCTCTGGACTGACGCCGGAGCCTCTTGAGGCGCGTCGAGAAGCGCTTGGCGTCCGAAGCTGGCGATTTCGCCGATCGAGCGACCTTCGGATATGAGGGTTCGGACGCGCCGCAACACGGCTAAGTCTTCTTCGGTATAGAGCCGATGTCCGCCGGGGCCGCGCAAGGGGTGCAGCAGGCCGTGCCGACGCTCCCAGGCTCTGAGTAACTCAGGCGAGAACTCGGTTAGGCGCGCAATGGTGCGCATCTTGAAAGGCCCTTTTTCTCTCACGGATTCCGTCATTCTGTGTCTCACGCCCCCGCTGTTCGGGCGTCTGATTATCGATCCAGTATTGCCCATATCTGTCTCTTTTCCTAAGCTTTGACGTACTGTTGCTCGCTGCTTGCGGCAATTCGTTGCTCTCGATTCACCGGCTCCAGCAGGTAATGACCAACGAACCACTCGCCGCCATCCCGATAGCCCCAGAGTTCCGCGCAAGCCATAAAGAAGATCCGCCAACGCTGGAACCACTGGGCGGCCTTGTCGCCGTAAACCGACTGGAAGACCGGCATCAATTCGGCCCGCTTGGCGTCCATGTTCTTGAGCCAGGCATTGGCGGTCTTTTCGTAGTGCGTGCCGTTCCATTGCCACGACCTCGCGGTCTTCACGTGTTTCTGAAAGTTGTCGAAGACGTCGAAGTTGGGCATGATGCCGCCGGTGAAGAAATACTCCGCCAGCCAGTCAGCCGAACCGTTCGTCTCGAACGCGTAGGCATGCTCCTTGTGGCAGAAGATATGCACGAAGAGTTTGCCGTCGTCCTTGAGCCAGGAGGCGACCCGCTCCAGCAGGAGTTCGTAATTGCGCATGTGCTCGAACATCTCGACGGAGACGACGCGGTCGAAGCGCCGCCCGGTGGCAAAGTCGTTCATGTCGCAAGTGACGACTTCTAAATTGCGCAGACCCCGTTCGGCAGCGCACTGCTCGATGAATCGGCGTTGCGGCACTGAGTTCGAGACGGACAGGATACGGCTGTGGGGTAGCTTTTCGGCCATCCACAAGGACAGCGAGCCCCAACCACAACCGAGCTCTAGAATCTCGTGGCCGTCGGCGATCTCGGCGCGTTCACAGGTGGCGGCGAGGGCTGCTTCTTCGGCCTCGTCGAGCGACCTCACGCCTGCGGACCACAGGCAGCAACTGTATTTGAGACGCTCGCCGAGAGCGGCCGCAAAGAACTCAGGGGGCACTTCGTAGTGTTGTTCGTTGGCCTTCTCGGGGACCGGAGCGACGGGGCCGAGGCGCATTAACTTGGCAAACTCTTGTGCGGTTAAATCGTTCTCGCACTCTTCGAGGCGTTGGGCGCAGAGACGCCGGATGCCCCAGCGGATCACGCTGTCGGGCGCATAACCCTGCTCGGCGGCGCTTAGCGCCAGATTCATCAATAATTCACTCATGCGACCTCCGATCGCGGCGGCCAGGGGAAGAAGGCGCTGGTCGTCCGCTGATATTGTTTGTAGGCTTCGCCGCGGCTTTCGACGGCATGCTCTTCCGTCAGCGGGATGCCGGTCAGTTTAGTGAGAAACAGATACATGACGATGGGCCCGGCGAGAGTAAGCCAACCGTTGGGACCTTGCCAGCCGAGCAGGACATAGGCCCACCAGTGCAGCCACTCGAAGAAGTAGTTGGGGTGTCGCGAGTAGCGCCACAGGCCGTCGCGGCAGACCTTGCCTCGGTTCTGCGGGTTTACCTTGAAGGCCGCGAGTTGCTGGTCGGCGACGCCTTCGCCAGTGAGCGCGACGATCCATATTGAGATGCCTGCGGCGTCGAACCAGCCAAGCGGCGCAGCGTTGCGGCAGGCGAGCCACATGGGCAGAGCGAAGAGGACGGCCCAGACTGCTTGGATCTGAAAGAACCAGAAAAGATACGTCTGCGTCTTGTCGCCCCATTTGACGCGAAGCTTGCGGTAACGTCCATCCTCTTGTTCGCGCATCAGGCGGCGTGCGAGGTGGGCGGCCAATCTTAGGGACCAGATGCCCGCCAGTACCGCAACGATGATGCGGCGTTCGACCAGACCCGTAGCCCCCCAGGCAAACCAAACGGCGAGCAGACCGACGCCGGCGCTCCAGGCGATGTCGACAATGCCTGCATTGCCGGTGCGGCGTTGGGCGAGCCACAGCCCCGCCATGAACAACGCGACGGCGAGCCAGCCGAGGGCGAAGAGGGTCACGTTAACACCTCCTTCGGGATGGTGCGGTCGGTGAGCAGCAACATCAGCGGCAGCGTGGCCAGCCATTCGAAGGCGATGGCCGCAAATGCAGACGGAGACGGGTCGAGCCGTAAGGCTCCGAGGCGAGCGCCCGCGTAGTAGGCGAGGGGCCCGCCGACGGCGCCGAAGGCTGCTGCGAGAACGTAGCGTCCCGAGAGCCAGCCGAGAGAAGAGTCGAGGGTCGCAGCCAGATTGGGCCACAGGGCGGTCATCCAAAGCGGGCTGAATGCGTCATTACCGAAATCGAGGACACCGATACGCAAGAGAATGGTGTCGGCGATGAATCCGAGGCCGGCAGCGCCGGTCATGCGCAGCGTGAAGGCGACCCGGTCGCGGCGTGTGATGAGCATCGCTGCCAGAAAGGCGACGACCACGATGGGACCGAGCCAGGGCACGCCATTCGCTGCGCCGAGGATACAGGCGAACCATCCGGCCTGGAAGGCCACGAAGTTGAGGGCTTTGCTCAAGAGGCCTCCCTTTCGAAGCAGACCGTATCGCGGCGGCGGCGGGGCTTGGTCAGCAGTAACTGCACAGAGCCGCAGTGTCCCTCTTCAAAGCCGGCTTCGCAGTAGCAGAGGTAGTAGTTCCACAGACGAATGAAGCTCTCGGAGTAGCCGAGTGCGCGAACGTCGCTGATGTGGGAGAAGAAGTTTTCACGCCACAGATGCAGGGTCTTGGCGTAGTGCGGGGTCATGTCTTCAAGGTGTGCCGGGCGCAGATCGCCTGAACGCCCAGCAGCTGCGCACATGGCTGAGACGGAGGTCAGACAACTGCCGGGGAAGACGTATTTTTGGATGAAGTCGACTGACTTGCGGTAGCTGTCGTAGCGGTCATCGCCCATGGTGATGCCTTGCACGAGCATCATGCCGTCGGGCTTGAGGAGTTTGCTGCAGGAACCGAAGTAAGTTTCGAGGTATTCGTGTCCGACAGCCTCGATCATTTCGATGGAGACGATCTTGTCGAATTGGCCTTCGAGGTCGCGGTAGTCGCGCAACAGGATCTCGACGCGATCCGCCAGGCCTGCTTCGTTGATGCGTTGAGTCGCAAGTTCAAACTGTTCGCGCGAGATGGTGGTGGTGGTGACCCGGCAGCCATAGTTCTTGGCCGCATGGATGGCCATCCCGCCCCAACCGGTGCCGATCTCCAGTAAATGGTCGATTGGTTGGAGTTGGAGTTTGCGGCAGGCGCGATCCATCTTAGCGATGGAGGCTTCTTCGAGCGTCATCTGAGGCTGCTCGAAGATGGCGGCCGAGTAGTTCATCGTTGGGTCGAGGAACAGCTGAAAGAAGTCGTTGCCGAGGTCGTAGTGTGCACGGATGTTGCGTCCGCTGCCGGCCTTGGAGTTGCGATGCAGCCAGTGGAGGAGCTTTGCGCCGGGCGAGGCCAGGATTGCCCAGCCTTTCTCCAACTCGTCGGACGCCTCGATGTTGCGGGCGAAGATGCGGCATACCTGCGTCAGGTCGTCGGCAGTCCAGTCGCCGCGGATGTAGGCTTCGGCGGCGCCGAGACTGCCGCCGAAGGCGATGTCGGCATAACTCGAAGGGTTATGGATAAAGACTTTGGCTTCGAGATCGGCCGGTTCGCCGAACTCTCTCGATTCGTGACCTTCGACGAGGGTGAGGCGACCGTGCTTCAACGATTCGAGTTGTTGCAGCACGAGACGGCGCGCGAAGTTGGTGAGGAGTCCGCTCGCAGGGGCGGAGGCGGTTGACTCCGTTGGAATGATGAAGTCGCTCACTATGCTTTTACCTCTCCGCGGTCGGCATGTTTTGGGTGCTCATGAAAGGGCACGCCTTTGATCCAGAGCTTGAGGGCCTGCCAGTAGATTGCGGCGACGACCTGGAGCGTCATGGCCGGATAGTTGATGAGAACCTTGGCTAGTGAGCCCGCAGTAATCGGTTCGCGTTCCAACATCATGGCGGCGCTGAAGACAGTGCGGTCATTTTCGCGGTTGCTCATGCGCACGAGCAATGACCGGGCCGGAGCGGTGAAGCCCCAACGATAGGTTTGGCTCATGGCCATGAAGGGCGAAACGTGAAACTCTTTGGCGAACTCGCGCGCGTTGGACAACTGCTCACCGAACGGGCCGCGCGCGACATAACAATGGCGTTCTCCCCAAGGAGTGTTGTGGACTTCGGAGACGACGGATTCCACTTGCTCGCCGCTTGGATCGAAGCAGTAGTAGAAGCTCACCGGGTTCATGACGTAGCCGAAGTAACGCAGATGCGTTAGCAGGCGAATCGGCCCGGCGGGGCGGTTGCCGGTCTCGGACTCGACGAGATCACGTACGGATTCGTCGAGCGTCTGGGAAGGATCGCCGAAGTGATCTTCCCGCCGGAACCAAGCCAGGGCTGGGCGTTTGGCGGACCAAAGCCAGCGTCCACGAAAAACCTGATCGAGTTCGGAAAGATCTAAGTAGAGCTGGAAGATCGAGTACTTGAACTCGTGGCGATGCGGCGCCAGGCGAGTGTGCCGAACCGTGCCCTTGAAGATCGCCGAATGCATTATGCGGCCCTCGCTTGGTCGAGCACGTCACACACCGCGAGCCCGCTGCGGACGCCGTCTTCGTGGAAACCGTAGCCCCAGTAGGCCCCGCAGTAGGAAGTGCGATTGGGGCCGATGAGTTCGCCGTGACGCTGCTGCGCTTCGGAACGGCGGTCCGTAAAGATGGGGTGCTCGTAGATAATGCGGCGAACGATCAAGCCGGGGTCGATGCCGTCGTCGTCGTTCAAGGTGACGTTGAATACACGACGCGAACGGATTCCTTGCAGGATGTTCATGTTGTAGGTCACGGCGGCCTGCTCGGCTCCATCGTGACGGATGTGATAGTTCCACGCGGCCCAGGCGAGCTTGCGCTTGGGCAGCACGGAGGCGTCCATGTGTAACACGGCTTCGTTGCGCTGGTAGGGGAAAGCCGTGAGCAGCTCAGTCTCTTTGGTGGTCGGAGCCTGCAGCAGTCGCAAGGCTTGATCGCTATGACAGGCGAAGACAACGTGGTCGAAATCTCCGGCGGAGCCGTAGGCGTCAACGATGCGCACGCGGTCCGTGTGGCGTTGCACGGACTTCACTGGCGTGCTGAGGCGGATACGATTCTCAAACGGAACGATGAGCTTCTCGACGTAGCGTTGCGAACCGCCTTCGACGACGCGCCAGGTGGGGCGTCCGTCGACCTGCATCATGGCGTGGTTGGAGAGAAACTCGACGACGAAGCGGATGGGGAAGTTGCGGAACGTTCCGGCGGGGCAGGACCAAAGCGACGAACCGAGCGGAATGAGATATTTCTCGGCAAAGGCTTCGCTGTAGTGGTTGGCCTGCAAATAGTCGGCGACGGAGATGTCGTCGCCGCTGCCAGCAAGCAATCCGGCGGCCTCACGGTTGAAGCGCAAAATGTCGCGGACCATCTTGTAGAAGCGCGGGCGGAGGAAGTTGGTGCGCTGTGAGAAAAGGCGATTGATCGATGTACCGTTGTACTCTAGGCCGCTTTGATCGCAGCGGACGCTGAAGCTCATGGCGGTTGGCTTGGAAGCGACGTCGAGGTCTTTGAGCAACTGTGTGAAGTGGGGGTAGTTCGTTTCGTTGAAGACGATGAAACCGGTGTCGATGGCGTGACGCTCATCGCCGAGGTCCACGTCTATGGTGTTGACGTGTCCGCCGACGTAGGGAGCTGCCTCAAAAATGGTGATGTCGTGTCTGCGATGGAGGCCGCGAGCGGCGATGAGGCCGGAGACGCCGGATCCGATGACGGCGATCTTCATGATTGAGCCTCCGCCAAGTTGCGCTCGCGAATGTGTCGGGGGACGCTGCGCAAGTCCCAGATCAGACCAAGCTTTTCGAGTAGAAGGAGACCGTAGTAAGTGAAATCGATCTCCCACCAATAGAACCCTTGGCGAATGGAGCCAGGGTAGTGGTGGTGGTTGTTGTGCCAGCCCTCGCCGAGAGTGATCAGCGCGATCCAGAAGTTATTGCGGCTGTCGTCTTTGGTGGCGTAGCGTCGTGAGCCGAAGCCGTGGGCCATAGAGTTGACGGTGAACGTGCCGTGATAGAGCGCGACGGTCGAAACGAAGAAGCCCCAGAAAAGCATCTGCCAGCGGTCAGTGTTCAATTGCGGAACGTTTTCGAGAACGGCGCCCAAAGCGAACAGCGCGAGCGCAAGAAGGATTGGCGGCAAGACGTCGAAACGATTCAAGAAGCGCAGTTCAGGGAAGCGACGCCAGTTGGCGACGTATTGCCAGCGCGTTTTGAAGCCTTCCACAGTGAGAAACCAACCGACGTGACTCTTCCAGAAACCCTTCTGGCTGGGGGAATGCGGGTCGGCGGGGTCATCGGAGTTGGCGTGATGATGCGCGTGATGCGAAGCCCACCAGATGGGGTCGCGCTGTACGGAAGTGCAGCCGATGAAGGCCATCAAAGCCTGCATCGAGCGCGAGGTTTTGAAGCTGCGATGCGAGAAGTAACGGTGATAGAAGCCGGTGATGGCAAACATCCTCAGGAGGTACATCGCCGCGGCGACGGATAGCGCCGTCCAACTCCAGCCTGTCCAGAAAACGCCGAGACAGGCGATGTGCAGTGCGATGAATGGGACGCAGCGCGCCCAGTCGATGCGGTCGAGGTCGCCTGATTCCGCGACGATGTCGTCAGCGTGGTTGTCGAACCAACGCAGGAGCCAGCCGGGGGCGGGAATTACTGAAGTCTTGGAGTTCATACGAGTCACATATGACTACGCAGGCTCAACTCCTTCGGATGAGGGCTGAGATAGCTTTGGCTGGCGATGTAGTCGAGCTTGAAGCGGCGGACGTGATGGCGCAGCAGGGCTAGTGGAACCGCTAGCGGTACGAGACCTTGGCGAAAGTCTTCGAGGTGAGTAACGATTTCAGCGCGCTCCGATGCTTCGACTTTTTTGCTGAAGTAGCCGGCGATGTGCTCGAGCACGTTGACTTGCCGGCCGGGAGAGGCTTTCTTGGTCAGGGCGCCCATGAAGACGCGCTGGTAGTGAGCGGCGAATTCTTCGCGGTCGTGCTTCTTGACGGCGGCGACGAGGCGTCCGAGTTCGGAGTAGCTCTTGGGGTCGTGCGAGAGCAGCAGAAGCTTTTCGCAAGAGTGAAAGCGGACGACGTCGCCCGCGGTCCAGCCTTCGACGAAGAGCTTGCGGACGCGGTCGTAGGCGAAGGCGCGTTCAAAGAAGTTTTCGCGGAGCGTGGCGTCGTGGAGTCGGCCGTCTTCCTCGACGGGCAACAGAGGCAGGCGTTCCATGAGGACTTCGGCGAAAATGCCGCGGCCGTCGCGTCCTGGAGAGCCGTTTTGGTCGTAGACGCGGACGCGCTCCATGCCGCAGCTGGGGGAATCCTTCTTGAGGACGTAGCCCGAGAGGTTCATCTTGGCGATTTGGGAGACGCGCTCTTCGGCCCAGGCGCGCATCTTGGCGGTCAGGTCCTGGCCGTCGCTGGGCCGGACGAGTTTTACGAGGGCGCCGTCGCGCTCCAGGCGGATTGTCGGCCGGGGAGTGCCCAAGCCCATCTCGACCTCGGGGCAGACGGGAACGAATTCGGCGAAAGGGGCCGCTGGGCCCATCAGGAGACGGTCACGACTGTGTCCGCCGTCGAATCGGACCGCTCTACCCATCAGGCAGGCGGATACCCCGAGGCGTAGAGAGGGGTGTTCAGTCGTCTTTCGAATTTTCTCGGCCATTGACAAAAACTATACAACAGGTGTACATTTTCTGCAAGGACAAAATTGTCGATTCGTGATAGATGTGGTGGGAGGGATCGTGAAGCTATTCCGTCTACATTCAGAAGTTGTTATTTCAGAACCACTTGAAAGGGTTTTCCCGTTTTTTGCGAATGCGGTTAACCTGCAGTGGATTACGCCGCCATGGCTCAATTTCGAGGTTACGTCGCCGACGCCGATTGAAATGAAACCTGGACAAACTATAGACTACCGGCTCAAGGTTCGCGGCTTCCCCTTGCGGTGGCGGAGTGAGATTACGGAGTGGGAGCCGCCGCACCGATTTGTGGACGAACAGATACGCGGACCCTACAAGGTGTGGCACCACGAACACACTTTCATGGAAAGAGACGGGAAAACGGTTTGCGAAGACGATGTGGTTTACGCGGTCTTGGGTGGGCCTCTGGTGAACCGTCTGCTCGTTGAGCCAGACGTGAAACGGATCTTTGAGTACCGGCGGAAGAGGCTACTGGAGATTTTTCCGGGTCAGGGGGCGCTCTGAAGTCCATTGGAGCGAGCGCTGGGCGATTTCGCGGAAGATGAGCGCGGCGATCAGCAGAGCCACGCTCGCCGCGATGATGACGGTTATGGAGGGTCCGAGATCTTCGATTCTTGCTCCAGACTTCCCGATGCGGCCAGCGACCATCACGATGTCTACCGCGGCGCCGCAGCCGGCCAGGAGCAAAGCGAAAGGAGCCCTGAGAAACCTGCTGCGGCGGCTACGAGGAAGACGCAGACGAAAGAGACGACGAAGATGACCAGGGAGCGACCGAGCCTGCTACGAAGCAACTGGTTCAGGGTGGGAACGATCGAATCCGCGATGCCGGACGTTTGATTCGAGAGGCTAGGCGAGAATGTTTTTATCTCCCTACTCGTCCTAGATCTAATAGATTCAGACGGCGGCGAACGACTAAGCCGCGAGACGATAAAGACTCTCAGTTGGGTTGTGGTGCTGGAGGTGGGGGTCGAACCCACACGACCGGT
This sequence comes from uncultured Acidobacteriota bacterium, assembly GCA_963805925.1. Taxonomy (GTDB): domain Bacteria; phylum Acidobacteriota; class Terriglobia; order Bryobacterales; family UBA6623; genus CAMPKL01. The sequence continues at coordinate 475,742 of CAWDWB010000003.1, read as the reverse complement.
AAAGGTCGCCGGATTTTGAGTCCGGTGCGTCTGCCAATTCCGCCACTCCAGCAGCGTTGATTACAAACTACTTAGCGGCTACCGCTTGAGTCCCGATTTCCCGTGATGGGGAAATTTGAGGGCGACTCTGTTTCGCCTAGCGCTGGCAACCGTCCGACCGCTTCGCGCTTGCAGTCCATGCTTAAGTGAGTGTATCGCAAGGTCATGCTTGGCGTCCTGTGTTCCATGAAACCCTCCGCGATGACGCCCTGCATCGCCAGCCAGCTGCCGTAGGTATGCCTAAGGTCGTGAAATAGCGTCACGCTCGTGAGCGGGTTCGCTTTCGCTAGCTTCCATTCAACGGCTTTCGAGAACAGATGCTTGGCAAGACTACCTCGCGGTTGACGGTCTCATCCGCCCGTCCGACCTTCTTTCGCTTGAGTTTGTAGCCCGCGACGGTGAACGCTCCGATCTGCGCGAGCCGCTTGCTGGCGAAGGAATCGTTGAGATCTACCGCTGAGGCCTAGCGGCGCTCGAACGATCAAGGCCGGCTATGTGCTTTGTACCAATCGAGGTAACGTGCGCAGGCCTTCTCGAATAGCGGCTCCTCGACTTTGTGGTCAACCTCCAGGCTCACTCTGCCGGCGTGGCCTTGCGCCGCGCGGCCGTCTCCTTCGCGACGGTGCGGGAAACCGGGCCTATGTTCTCGCGGTAGGACGAACTCGACAATCCAGCTTTCGCCGATCTGCCTTGCGGTGGCTCATCCACAGGTCGATTTGGATAAGCCGTAGCTACTGATCTATCCCCCGCAACTCCCATAGGCGGAGGAAATACCAAGTAGTCCTCACCCAGCGACAAAGGCCCTACCGAAAAAATTCTCTGGCTGCGGCTCGAAAAATTAGCCCTTGGCACTGTGGGCCTCCTGAATCGTTGCTTCTGGCTGCGCGGCGAAAGGCTCAGATTGGGTCACTGAAGCTGTGAATCAATCCTTGCATGGGGAGGGGCAAGGCGCCGAGACTGGCGATATGGCGAGAGAAGAAGGAAGCGCGGCGCCGCGTTACATCGCAATCAACCGAACGCAGCAAGTGCTGCAACCGCTGGACGTGGACCGCTTGATCGACGAGGATCACGCGGCGCGTAAGATCTGGCGAGTGGTCGAACGACTCGATCTATCGCGCTTCGAAAGCGAGGCGCGGGCGGTCGAGGGCCACGTCGGACGCAGCGCGCATGCGCCGCAGTTGTTGGTTTCGGTGTGGCTCTACGCCTACTCGAAAGGGCTGCACGCGGCGCGCGAGATCGCCCGCCAGATGGAGCATGAACCCGGGCTTCAGTGGCTGACCGGGCTGCATCCGATCAACCATCACACGCTGTCGGACTTTCGCGTGTCGCACGGCGAGGCGTTGCAGGAGTTGTTCGTTCAAGTACTGGCGATGTTGACGAAGAACGGGTTGATCACGCTCGAACGCGTGGCCGCCGACGGCACCAAGATCCGCGCCAACGCCGGGCGTAGGAGCTTCCGCCGCAAGGACGCGATGAAGGCGCACCTGTCGACGGCGCGGCGTCACCTGGAAGAACTCGAACGCCAAGAAGCGGAAGAGCAAACGACCAAGCGTCAAGAAGGAGCGCGGCGGCGAGCGGCAAGCGAACGCGAGCGGCGCCTGGAGACGGCGCTGGCTGAGATCGAGCGGCTGCAAGCGGCGAAGAAGACCGCCAAGAGCAAACCGCAAAAAGCTTCCTCGAGCGATCCCGACGCGCGTTTCATGCGCAGCGGCGATGGCGGCTTGGCGCCGTCCTACAACGTGCAACTTGCCGCCGACCAAGCGCACGGGTTCATCGTCGATGTCGAAACGGTCAACGATCCGCAAGACGCCTCGCAACTGCCGGCGGCGATGGAGCGGGTGAAGACGACCTTCGGGCGTTATCCGCGGCAAGCGTTGGCCGACGGCGGTTATACGAATCACCCGACGGTTGTAGCCATGGCCGAGCGTTCGATCGACTTCTACGGCGCGATGACGGGCCGTTCCGAAGCACCGCTAGGCGTGGCCGGCGGCAGCAAGCCGGACTATCGTTTCGATCGTTTCCGCTACGAGGAAGCGCTGAACGAGATGGTTTGTCCTGAAGGCAAGCGGCTGCCCTATCGCGGCGAACGCGGACTGCCAGGCGGACGCAAGACCCTCACCTGGGCGGCGCACGGCGAGGACTGTCGCCACTGTGCGGCGCGCCGGAAATGTTGTCCCAAGTTGAATATCTCCAAGCGCGGACGCTCGGTGTCGCTGCAACTGTCGGATCCGGCAGTCGAAGCCTTCGACCGCAAGATGCAAACGCCCGAAGCGCAGGCGATTTATAAGCGACGTGCTCCCTTGATCGAGTTTCCGAACGCTTGGATCAAGACCAAGCTCGGGTTGCGGCGCTTCGCCACGCGCGGCCTTTCGAAGGTTCGCTGCGAAGCCCTGTGGGCGGCGTTGACTTACAACTTGCAACGCGCCTTTCGATTAGCTCCCGAACTCGCCCGCGCCTAGCGGCGAAACATCCGGCCAGCGCCCCAGGCGAGCGCCCAAACCCGAACCCTCGGTCGCCCCAGCCGCTCTACCAATCCTTGCCCCTCGCGCTCCTCTCGCCTTCCCCGAATCTCCTTCGCGCTTCGGCAATGCTATTCCTTCACAGCTTCACGTCCTGCAAATTCCAATACAGGAAACTACTCGCGGCACTGGCTGGAGGTCCTTTCATGAGGCCCAAGACGCTACAATTCGGCTCGACGATTAACCACCTATTGGATTGTCGAGAAGCTCGGCAAGGCAGTCAAGCCGAGCGTTTCGGATCAGAGGTCTTTTTGATGCCACGACTAACAGCGACGATGGCTTTGGCTCTGCTGGCCTCGACGAACGCGAGCGGACAAGACAAAATCTATGCGAACGCCGACCGCATGCAGACCCGCATCGAGGCGTTGGGCCGGTTCGGTGCGAATGCGGAGGGTGGCGTTAGCCGCGTCCTGTTCAGCGACGCCGACGTCGGCGGCCGCGTGCCGCTAACGACAGCCCCTTGAGCGAATTGCGCTCGTTACGTGAGCAGAGGCCGTTGCCCGGTGTCTGAATTCCATGGCTGGTTCCGCTCGCGGTGCCAGATCAACCATATTCAATTCCGCAATGTGCTGCCGGAGATTCCGCGCGAGGAGTATGCGGAGACGTTTCTCGATGTTGGTCAGGCCGATATGTTGGGCGTGCTGTGGGTGCTGAAGGAAGTCGGCTATGACCAGCTGTTGCACCCGGACCATGTTCCGGTGTTCGCGGGGATGAGGGCAGGGAGGCGGGCTTGGGGCGACTCGATCGGCTTCATCAAGGCGCTGATGAAGCCGATTTAGGCGCAAGGGGCCGGAGATAGCTTCACCTCCGGCCGTTCAGTTGTTCGGTCTGGAAAATGATGGGGTCTAGTTTCGGATGTTTGGAATCCCTTGGCCAGGATTAAGAAAAGGCACACCTGACCCAGGATTGACGCCGGGCGGAAGGGCTGGGGTCGGCGGGGTTGTGCTGGACGGTGGGATGCTGGAAGTCGGGTCGTCGAGGGAAGTTGCCATCGTGTCAGAAATTAGAGCGGCGATTTCGGCCTGCGTTGGAGGTCCAGCATTCTTTGTGAGCCGAGTTAGGAACCTTTTGACTTTCATGTCTGTGTTGCCCCTTTGCATGAATTGCGTAATCATGCCCGGCGCCAACAGCGCCTCCCCCATCGTCTGAAAGGGCAAGGTGTTTGTCGATTCAAAACCCTCGGAGTAGGTGTCAATCACGATTTTCTCGGAAGAGAGATCGAACTCTTGGTCATACCGTGCGTACTCGAATCGCCTGCGTGCAGGCACAAGTTCTTCGTTCCCGCCGAGAATCGCCAACTGACCATTGACGCTCATTAGCCACAAAGCGGCGTAGTGTAGTCGATACGTTTTACGCTCCCACACGAAATCACGAGGCTCGTTGGTCGTGTTTAATCGAATAACGTAGCCGAACAACCTCCCTTCGGCTGCGGCAAGGTCGCTATTCATCCTCAAGATCGTCTGAAGGTTCTTAATGCTCTCGTCCGTGGCTCCACAACTCTGACTGATACACGACGGCGACCCAAGAGTCTTCGCCGTCGTCGGACGAGTGAAGCAAGACGTCAAACTTGGACCCATAGCCGTCAGGCGGCGGGGGGAAATCGTCACCACGTACGTTGGAATGGCCAGTCCATCTGTACCCGCGTTGAAATTATCCAGCAGCTCTTTTCCCAGGGCCATGCCGATGCCGTCGCTGGCGCCGTCGCCGCCGAAACCATCGGGGCTCTCCTCCATGGCCGTTACGCCGTTGTGTACTTCCTTAAGCCCGCCGGACATCATCGCAGCAAGTCCGCCGACGAGTCCGCCAACCCCGTTATCAGGCATGCTGCCGGCGATAGCGTCAAAAGCCGTGGCGAAGTCACCGTAAGTGAGGGGCGGAGCTCCATCGTTGTTCGGATCCATTCGAGCTAAGTCTGCAGGAGGAACTTCTTTGAATAACTTCTCCCCATTGGCGTCCAACTCTCCCATGAAATAGCGCACCAGAGGCATGCCGACGGGCATACCGGGCGTAGCAGATACTCCAGGTTCGCCTGGGATCGGCAGTGCGATGGGCAACTGGAAAGAAACCAGGCATGGTGAGCCCGGTAGGAATATCAATGAAAGACTGCTCTACAAAGTAGTAGTCCTCGACGTCGGCCATGCGTGCGTCATACTGCGCCTTCGCCTCGTAAACGAGGTCCCGAGCGGTCGGGAGGCTATTGGGTGAGGGTTCGTCGCCGGAGGGTGCACGCGAGGCCGCGATGGCCGCATCGACGGCTTGGCGGCGCCTCGGGCGGCAGCTTCCTTGCTCCCCCTCAGGCATGCCAGGACGCACTCCGGCGTTGGGATTTCAGGCGACTCGGCAAGGGCCAGCGCCGCCTCCATGCCGGCGAGTAAGGCGATAGTTGCGATGTGACGACCGAGCATCAAGGAGCCTCCAGGTCGAATTGGCAGGGCCACAATGACCAGTTCACCCCTCACAAACGACTTGCGGATAGAATACCGGTTCGACTCAGACGTGACAAGGAGTATCGGCGTGCCGGCGTCAGCACAGCCTCGGATCTGGGCCGGTCAGGACAATGCCTCGATGCTCGCAGTACTGCAAGCCAGATGCTTCATTCGCGGCGCAGGCCGAGCCCCTGGCCGACGTCAAGACGTTGGAAGCCTACACGGAGTGGATGAAGTGGCTGTATACGTTCATGCCGGACGCGGGCTATGAAGTCAAGTCGTGGGCTGTCGATGGCGAGCGCAACAACGTTCTCTCCTATGCCGTTTTTTCGGAACGCATACCGACGAGGGCGGCCCGCTCCCGCCAACCGGAAAGAGCATCCGATCAGACTATGTCTACGTAATGTCTTTCGGCGGCGAGAAGATCTCCCACCTGACCAAGATCTGGCCTTCCGATCACGCGTTGAAACAGTTGGGCTGGATCTAGCACCCCGAGTACCGACAAGTTCGCATCGCGGCAGTGACCCCTGGAAAAGCGCCGTTTTGACGCTCCGCAGCCGCTCGGTTGCATAGGTTCCTGGAAATTCGGTGGTCTCAAGCGGTCGATGCAACACTTCACCGAGAAGGAGAAGTGGATGCAAGAGGAACAGAAGGAAGAGACGAGGAAGAGGCGGGCCTACACGGCGGCGGATGTAGCTGAGCTGTGGGACCGCTGGGGACGCGGGGAGTCATCGAAGAAGATTGCGCAGGTAATGGGCAGAGGGGCGTCGGTGTACTCGCTGCTGTTGCGCTGCGGCGGCATTCGCCCGCGAGTACGCTGCCGCTCGCCGCAGGCGTTGACCCTAGCCGAGCGGGAAGAGATCTCCCGCGGTATCGCCTGTGGGGATTCGCTGCGACAGATCGCCCGCAAGTTAGCTCGTGCGCCATCGACGCTGAGCCGAGAGATCCGCCGCAATGGAGGTTCCGATCGCTACCGAGCGGCAGAGGCGGACAAGCAGGCCTTCAAGCGAGCCCAGCGTCCCAAGCGCTGCCGGCTGCTACGCTGTCCCCAGCTATGCCGACTGGTCGAACAGAAGCTGCGCGAGGACTGGGCGCCGCAACAGATCTCCGGCTGGCTGAAGCGTACGTATCCTCAGGATGAGTCGCTATCGGTGTCGCACGAAACGATCTATCGCACGCTGTTCATTCAAGCCCGCGGGGCTTTGAAGAAAGAACTGACCCTGTATCTGCGCTCCAAGCGCACCATTCGCCGCTCCGCGCAGGCCAGCCGCAAGGGCCGCGGCGGCGGCCAGATCCGCGATGCGATCTCGATCCGCGAACGCCCGGCTGCGGTCGAAGACCGCGCCCTGCCTGGGCACTGGGAAGGGGATCTGCTGGCCGGACCAAAGAACACCCATATCGCCACGCTGGTCGAGCGTTACTCGCGTTACGTGATGCTGGTGAAGGTCTCCGGCAAGGACACTGAAACGGTCGTCTCGGCACTGATAGAGCACGCCCGGCAATTGCCGGGCGAACTCTATCAGTCCCTGACTTGGGACCGCGGTCTGGAGATGGCCGACCACCAGCGCTTCACCCTGGCGACGGATATCGACGTCTACTTCTGCGATCCGCAGAGTCCTTGGCAACGCGGATCGAACGAAAACACGAACGGCCTGTTGAGACAGTACTTCCCCAAGGGAACCGACTTATCCGTACACTCACAGGAACATCTCGATGCGATCGCTCGCAAACTCAACGGGCGTCCCAGACAGACCCTGGAGTTTGAAACTCCAGCTGAACGCTTTAACGCTTGTGTTGCAGCGACCGATTGAGCCGGCATCCAATACAGGAAGTTGCTCTGAGACGTGTCGGAGCGGGGATAACGCTACAATTCCTGTGTCTTGGTCACTGGCTGCACGGATATCCACTGCCGCATTGTCGACGATCCCGGCGAAGAGAACCCAGCATGTCTCGGCTAGAATCCGCCAACAAGGTGAAGACCCTTCGTCCGTGAGGATTTTCTCCGCCCTCTCGGACGAGGAACTTGGCGAAGTCGCTGCGCATACGCTGCGGCAGCGGTACTCGGCGGGGCAATTGCTCTTCCTGGAAGGCGAAGCGTGCCAAGGAATGTTCGTTGTTGCGGAAGGAACCGTACGGATCTTCAAAACTTCTCCTTCTGGGCGAGAGATGCTCCTGACCATGGAGAAAGCGCCAGCGAGTATTGCGGAGATACCCGTGTTTGACAACGGTACTTATCCTGCCTCGGCGGGAGCCGTGACGGATGTTGTTGTTTACTTGATTCCCCGGGACGACTTCGAAGCTTTCTGCCGGCGGAATCCGGATGTCGTACTGAAGGTCTTGGCCGTGGTCGGCAAACGGTTACGCGGGTTGTTCTTGACTTTGCGTCAGATTACCTTCGGCAGCGTGCGTCAACGCCTGGCGCAGGCGTTGCTGGACCTGGAGGCCCAAAACGGCGGCTCGCCGTTCGTCTTGCCTGAGACGCGCGAGCAATTAGCGGTTCGCCTGGGTACGGTACGCGAGGTCCTCTCCCGTAACCTGAGCCGTTTTCAAGTTCAGGGATTGCTGCGGATCGAGCAGCGGCAGGTCTGGATCGAAGATCCCGAGGGCCTTCGGCAAGAAGCCAGCTTAGAGTTGCACTAAGGCCGGTCTCCAAAGACCGGCTGTGTATTACCACAGAAATCCCGTTAACCGTGACAGGCGTCACAGTCTTGATCTCTTCATGAAGTTATCTTCAATCCGAGATGAAGGCTGGCCGCCCACCGTTCGTCGTCGCCATTGGGGCGCACAGCAGGAAAGTGGGCAAGACGTCCGTCGTATGCGCGTTGATCCGGGCGACACCGGAGATCTCGTGGACCGCCGTAAAGATTTCCTCCAACAAACGCGGCCTCGGCGGCTTTTCTATTGAAGAAGAAACGGCGGCCCGGCGGGATCGGGATACGGGACGATTTCTTGAGGCCGGGGCTCACCGGGCGATTTGGATCCGTGCCTGCGGATGCCGAGATGGCGGCGGCGGCGGCGGTAGGGGAGACACTAGCAAGAACAGGGCGGTTGTCTGATCGTTGAGTCGAATCGTATCGTCGAGCACCTGCAGCGGACCTCTTCGCTCTAGCTCTGGATTCCCACACCAGCGATTTCAAGGAATCGGCACAACGAGTGTTCCGGCGCGCGGACGGATACATTCTATCGCGCCCGGAGCCGACCTGCTCGAACTGGCCTGACCTGCCGCTTGGAAGAACTCAGCCGCAAGCCGCTCTATCCCATTGCTCCGCCCGACTATATGCCAACCGGACTGCTTGTGCAGGTGCGGCGGAACTCGACGATGCTCGGCCGAGAGGAAGCAGCATGATGATGTCGACGACCTCGCAGTATGCTTTGCGAGCACTGTCGCAGTTGTCTCTCGAGCCGAGGGTTCGACCGTACTGGGGCGCGATCTAGCCCAGGCGAGCGACATACCGGCGAACTATCTATCGAAGCTGTTGTGGCAGTTGAGGGGCGCTGGTCTGGTCTCAGCGACCCGTGGTTCAAAGGGCGGATACAGGCTGGAAAAGCCGGCAGACCAGATCCGGCTGGTCGACGTGATCGAAGTGTTTGACCGCGTACGCGATCAACCACTTTGCCTAATGGCCGGGGAGAGGCGTGCTCCGAACAGCGGTCCTGCGCATCCATCAGTCCTGGAAGAAAGTCCGTGACGGGTACCTCGATTTCTTGCGAGCAACGACCTTGGCTGATCTCACCGGAGCGGATTTGCATCGCGATACGTCGCTGAACGACCCAACAAGCGAGGCTGCTCAGCCATGAACCAACATTGTTCTATTTGGATGCTCGCCATCCTGACCGCCGCGCCCGGCGTGCTGTTTGGGCAGAGCGCCGCCGAGGACTTCGCACAAAGTTGCGCCATGTGCCACTCAATTGGCGGCGGGCCGCTTGTGGGGCCTGATCTGGCTGGCATGGACGAAAGACGCGAACGCTCGTGGTTGATCCGCTTCATCGTTGATCCCCAGGCGGTGATCGAAAGCGGCGACGCCACAGCGCAGGAAATGGTCAATCAATACCAAGGCATGGTCATGCCCGCGTCTCCCGGAATGACTAGCGAACGTGCTGCTGCCCTAGCGGACTACGTTACGGCGCAGTCAAACGGGTCAGAGGCTCCAACTGAGGGGCCGCAACCGACGGCACAAGCACCGTTTACCGAGGCTGACGTCGAATCGGGACGACGGTTGTTTCGCGGCGAACAAGCGTTCGAGGCTGGCGGGCCGGCCTGCTTGGCCTGCCACGATGTGTCCGCGCTGGGAGGCTTGGGCGGCGGATCTCTCGGGCCGGACCTGAGCAACGTGTACGCACGGCTGGGCAAGAGACAAGGGTTGGAGCCCTGGCTGTCGGCGCCGCCGACGCCGACCATGAGCTCGCTGTATCGAACTCGTCCGCTGAACGAGCAAGAGATCCACGCTCTGGCTGCGTACTTCGCGGACCGCGCCGGAGACGAGTCTTTCGCACCAGTTGGTTCGGTCCGTTTGTGTTGCTCGGCGCCGGGGCAACTGTGTTGTTGCTCTTTATCTTCCACTTACTGTGGAAAAAGCCGCTTTCGCGGCGTCCGCCGCAAGCTTGTGGAGAACTACAGAATGCGAGGAGTGCAATGAGCAATCAAGGCGCACTGACTTGGATCCAAGACCAATTTTAACCCAATCTGCGGAAGTGGGAAGAGTTCTATCGCAACCGTTGGCAGCACGACAAGGTCGTGCGCTCGACGCACGGCGTGAACTGCACTGGCGGTTGTACCTGGAATGATCTACGTCAAGAACGGCATCGTGACCTGGGAGATGCAAGGGCTCGACTATCCCAAGCTTGAGGCCGGTATTCCGCCTTACGAGCCACGCGGTTGTCAACGCGGTATCTCCTTCTCCTGGTATCTCTACAGCCCGCTGCGCGTGAAGTATCCGTACGTACGAGGCGCCCTGATCGACCTGTGGGCGGAGGCGCGGGCCAAGCACGCCGATCCGGTCGATGCATGGAAGTCGCTCGTCGAGAATCCGGTCGGCGTAAGCGTTGGCAGACGGCTCGCGGCAAGGGCGGTTTTCGGCGCTTCGACTGGGACGAAGCCGTGGAGATGATCGCCGCCGCGAACATCTACACGATCAAGAAACATGGTCCTGATCGAATCGCCGGCTTCTCCCCGATCCCGGCCATGTCGATGATTCCTACGCGTCGGGCGCACGGATGCTGCAGTTGATGGGCGGCGTCTCGATATCCTTTTACGACTGGTATTGCGATTTGCCGCCGGCGTCTCCTGAGACCTGGGGTGAACAGACGGACGTTCATGAGATTAGCCGATTGGTACAACGCGAAGATGCTGGTGATCTGCGGCTCAAACGTCGCTATGACGCGCACGCCCGACTGTCATTTTGTAGCTGAATCGCGGCACAACGGGACGAAGTTGTGGGTTTTTTCGCCCGACTTCACGCAGGGCAATCAAAGTTTGCCGACGAGTGGGTCGCGATCAACGCCGGGCAAGACGGCGCCTGGTGGATGGCTGTGAATCACGTTTTGTTGAACGAATTTCACCACGAAAAACAGACGCACTATTTTCTGGATTATGACAAGCGCATACACCGATGCTCCTTTTTTGGTGACATTCCGAAAAGCAGAGCGATGGATGGTACAAGCCTGGTCAATTGTTACGAGCTAAGCGGTTGAAGCCCTACGGCAACAGTCGAGAATGGCCAATGGAAGTTCTTGATGTGGGACGAGGCGGGAAGTCCGGCCAAAGATGCCGCATTTCGGCAGCACTGGGTTTCGTTCGGGCCACAACAGGATAAGGGCAGACTGGAATCTGCTGTTGGAAGACGGTGTTGACGGTAGTCAAATTCAATCGCTCCTACGCTGAGTTTTCTGGCAAATTCAACGCTCCATCGGTTCAGAATCGTGCTTGATGACTTCCTCTGGGTACGACCTTGGCGCGCGGCGTCCCCGTGAAGCAAATTGCCACGGCGGACGGCGGAGAAGTCACGGTGACGACCGTCTATGACTTGCTCATGGCGCAGTACGGCGTGCCGCGTGGTCTGGACGGCGACTATCCGCAGAGCTACGACGAGGATCTGCCCTACACGCCGGCATGGTCCGAGAAGTACACCGGCATCGGCCAGCGACGTGTTGGTTCGCTTCGCGCGGGAGTGGGGCCGCACGGCCGAATTCACTAATGGCAAGTGCATGGTGATCATCGGCGCGGGCGTGAACCACTGGTATCACAACAACCTAATGTATCGGTCGGCGATCCATGCGTTGATGTTCGCCGGTTGCGTCGGCGTGAATGGCGGCGGATTGGCGCACTATGTGGGACAGGAAAAGCTGGCGCCGATGGAATCTTGGTCGGCCATCGCCTTTGCCAAAGACTGGCATGGCCCCTCCCGACTGCAGAACTCGCCGAGTTGGCACTATGTCCACAGTGACCAATGGCGCTAGAGCGAGAGTTCAGCGAGTATCACAAGTCACCTCAACATGAACGCGATGGCGGCGGCAGGTCGATGGCTGAGGCCACACGATGGATCTTCAAGTCCGCGCCGTCAAGAAGGCTGGCTGCCGTTCTATCCGCAGTTCAATCGCAACCCGCTCGACGTCATGAAAGAAGCGCGCGGGGCCGGAGCCAATCGCGAAGATGACGTTGTCGGCTACATTGGTCAGCAACTCCGCGACGGCAAGCTGAAGTTCGCCGTTGAGGATCCCGACGCCGAGGAGAATTGGCCGCGGGTCTGGTTTATCTGGAGAGGTAACGCGATCCTCGCGTCCGCCAAGGGGCACGAATACTTCCTCAACCACTACCTTGGTACGCACCACAACGACATCGCCGAGGAACGTGCGCAGGGCTCTGTCCAAGATGTGACCTGGCACGACAAGGTTCCCCACGGAAAGATGGATCTCATCGTGGATCTCAACTTCCGCATGGATACGTCGGCGCTCTATTCCGACATCGTTCTGCCCGCTGCCACTTGGTACGAGAAAGACGATCTCAACTCGACGGATTTACACAGCTTCATCCATCCGCTACAGGCTGCCGTGCCACCGTGTTGGGAGTCGAAAAGCGACTGGCAGATCTTCCAGAAGATTTCCAAGAAGTTCTCAGAACTCGCTGCCAAGCACTTGCCAGAAACCGTGGAGGATGTTGTAGCGACTCCCTTGGCTCACGACACGCCGGCGGAGATGGCTCAGCCGACTCCGGCGGACTGGGCCCACGACGGGACCGCACCGATCTCAGGCAAGACGATGCCGGGCTTCAAGGTCGTTCGACGCGACTACAAGAACCTTTACAAGCGCTTCATCTCCCTCGGGCGGGGAGTTCGAGAGAACGGCCTGGGAGCCCACGGGACGCACTACGATTGTGCGGATGTCTACGACGAGATCAACGCGTCGGCCCACACAGAGAGTTGGGATGGCGAGGTCTATCCGTCCCTAGCGAAGGACGTTGACGCCTGCGATCTGGTCCTCAAGCTGGCCACCGTTACGAACGGCGAGTTGGCGTGGCGCTCCTACAAAGACATGGAGGCAAAGACCGGACTCCCCTTGACGCATCTGGCCGAGAACAATCGAGGCCATCGGGTTGCTTTCTCGGACATCGTGGCCAAGCCGACTCGGCTGATCAATAGCCCCATGTGGTCTGGCCTGACCGAGAACGGACGCCCGTACTCGCCCTTCACCTACAACGTGGAGCAAGGCGTACCTTGGCGCACTTTGACGGGAAGACAACACTTCTATCTAGATCACCCCGGCTATATCGACTTCGGTGAACACCTGCCTACCTATAAGCCGAAGCCGCCGTTCAAGGAGTATGGCGACCTGCGCATGAGTCAGTCCGACGCGAAGACGATCATGCTCAATCACTTGACCCCACACGGCAAGTGGCACATCCACTCGACGTATGGCGACAACCACCGCATGTTGACCTTGTCGCGCGGCGTCGAACCGCTATGGATAAACCCTCTGGATGCCGAGGAAATCGGCGTCGCCGACAACGACTGGGTCGAGGCGCACAACGACCACGGCGTTGTCGTCACGCGCGCCGCAGTCAGCGCCCGCATTCCGCGCGGCATCTGTTTGCACTATCACGCGCCTGAGCGGACCCACTCGGTTCCGAAGTCACCCCTACGCGGCAATCGACGCGCCGGCGGGCACAACAGCCTGACGCGCATCCGGCTGAAGCCGAACCTGATGATCGGCGGCTACGCGCAATTCACTTATCACTTCAACTACTGGGGCCCGACGGGCACCAATCGCGACACACACATCTACGTGCGCCGACTGGACAAGGTCGACTGGTAAGGCAGTCAGCGAGGAGATGCATTCATGAACGTCCGCTCACAAGTGTCGATGGTCTTCCACCTCGACAAATGCATTGGCTGCCACACCTGCTCGGTTGCCTGCAAGAACATCTGGACCGACCGCAAAGGCGCGGACTACATGTGGTGGAACAACGTTGAGACGAAACCCGGTACGGGCTATCCAACGAAATGGGAAGACCAAGAGGAATATCAAGGCGGCTGGGAGGTCGTCGACGGCAAGCTTAAGTTGAAGTCGACGAGCAAAGAGAAACTCGTTTTCAACATCTTCCACAATCCGCACATGCCGTCCATGGACGACTACTACGAGCCGTGGACCTACAACTACGAGACCTTGTTCAACGCGCCCGAAGCCGATGATCAGCCTGTCGCTCAACCCATCTCCCAAGTCACCGGCGAACTAGTTCAGATTCAGTCCGGGCCGAACTGGGACGACGATTTGGGCGGCTCGCCAATCTACGCGGAGAACGATCCTAATCTCGAAGGTCTCAGCAAAGAGCAGCGAGCGCAGTTGTCTTCGGTCGAGCGGCTGGTGATGTTCTATTTGCCGCGCATCTGCAACCACTGTCTCAATCCGTCGTGCGTAGCGTCGTGTCCCTCTGGCGCCATGTATAAGCGCGGCGAGGACGGCATCGTGCTGGTTGACCAGAATCGCTGCCGCGCTTGGCGTTCGTGCGTTTCCGCTTGCCCCTACAAGAAGGTCTATTACAACTGGTTCACTGGCAAGGCGGAGAAGTGCATCCTGTGTTATCCGCGGCTGGAAACGGGACAGGCGCCGGCCTGTTTCCATTCCTGCGTTGGGCGTATTCGGTATCTGGGGGTGCTGCTGTACGACGCCGACCGCATCGAAGAAGTCGCGCTAAAGCCGGACGAGGAGTTGGTCGAAGCGCATCGCTCGCTGATTCTCAACCCAAGCGACCCCGAAGTGATTGCGGCGGCCAGGGCGAACGGCATTGACGATGCAGTGCTGGAATCGGCCCGGAACTCGCCGGTCTACAAGTTCGTCAAGGAGTGGGGCATCGCCCTGCCGCCGCACATCGAATACCGAACCATGCCGATGCTGTTCTATGTGCCTCCGCTATCGCCGGTCATCTCGGAGCGAGGCGACGCAGACGCAATCAGCCATGTGTCCGAGAGCCTTTTCCATGACATCGACGAATCGCGCATACCCGTGCGCTATTTGGCCAGTCTATTCGGCGCCGGGGAAGAAAGCCACGTGCGCTATGCGCTAAGGAAGCAGAAGGCCGTTCGATGGTGGCGGCGGGCGAAGACCGTCGGCGACGTCACGGAAGAAACCGCACTGCGCATGTTGGCGGAGGCCAACTGCACACCCGAGCAAGCTGAGGCGATCTATCGTCTTACGGCGTTGTGCACGTTCGAAGAACGATTTGTCATCCCGCCGATGCACCGCGAGGAAGCCATCGAGATGCTCGAAGATCCGCGCGAGGCTCAATCCTCGGCGGGATTTGGCTTCAGTACGGGGACGAGGAGGTCGATATGAAGCGGCTGCTCGAAGAGTTGGGTGAGCTTCTTCGCTACCCGGACCAGCAGTCGGCTGGCCATCTTGGGGAGGCGTTAAGGCTTGCCGAAGACGAATGTCGCGCCGGTCTTGAGCGATTCCGAGACCAGACGGCCACGCTGTCATTCGGCGAGTTGCAGGAACTCTACACCCGCACGTTCGACTTGAGCCCGCTGTGTTCGCTCGAAGTAGGCTGGCAGCTTTACGGCGAAGACTATGCCCGCGGAAGCTTCCTCGTCTATATGCGAGAGCAACTGGATCAGTACGGCACGGACGAACGGGGGGAACTCCCGGATCACCTGTCCCACGTGTTGCCGTCGATCGCGCGCATGCCGCCGGATAAGTCCGACGAACTGCGTGAGGGAGCGGCGTTGCCGGCGATCGACAAGATGCTGAAGGCGTTCGAGGGCAAAGACAATCCCTATGCCGATCTGCTTTCGGCAACCAGACTGGCCCTCAATGTTTCCGTCGGCGAACCGGTTGGGGAGGCGAGCCATGTTTGACGTTCTGCTCTTTGCGGTTCTGCCCTACGTTGCGATGTTCACTTTCTTTCTCGTGACGATTCAGCGTTATCGGCAGAAGTCATTTTCGTACTCGAGTCTGTCTTCGCAGTTCCTGGATAACAAGAAACACTTCTGGAGCCTGGTGCCTTTCCACTACGGCATTTTAGTCGTTCTGGCTGGGCACATTGTCGCCTTCTTGTTTCCCCGGGAGTTGCTCGCTTTCAACAGTAATCCCTGGAGGCTCTACATCCTAGAGATCACTGCGCTAACGGGCGGCCTGATGACGGTCGGGGGGCTGGCCGCCGCGATCGTTCGGCGCTGGACGAGCCCGAAGCTGCGCACGGTGACGACGTTCTCAGACTGGGTTGTCTACGCGTTGCTGTTCCTTCAAGTCGCGGGCGGAGTCCACGTTGCCGTCGCTCACCCGTGGGGGTCGAGTTGGTTCGCCTCTGCCCTCTCTCCGTATCTGTGGTCCCTGACCTCTCTCACCCCCGACATCGCCATGATCGTGCCGCTCCCTTGGGCTGTGAAGTTGCACATCGTCACCGCGTTTCTGCTGATCGGATTGTTCCCCTTCACTCGGCTTGTTCACGTGCTCGTCATCCCGAATCCTTACTTGTGGCGCAAACCGCAAGTCGTCAGATGGGCCCGCAAGCGACCCTCCTATCAACCTTGAAAGAGAACACAACATGACCCTAAAGGGATCTCCCAAAGACGGCCTTTTCGGAGCGACGCTCGGATTCTTTATCGGATTCGCAGCGGTAGCCCTATTTGGCCCCACGGCTAAGCGCTTTCAGGAGGTGATGGAACTCAGTCCGGTCATGGTCGGCTTCCTCATCGCGGCCCCGGCGTTATCCGGATCGCTGCTACGGATACCGTTCTCGGCCTGGGTCGATACGACCGGCGGCCGGAAGCCCTTCTTGACGCTACTGAGCTTGTCCGTAATCGGCATGGCCGGGCTAACCGCAGTGGTTTTAGGTCTCTATCCCGACCACATGACCCGTTCCCTATACCCATTGCTGCTTGTTCTGGCTCTACTATGCGGCTGCGGTATCGCCACGTTCTCGGTCGGAATCAGCCAAGTCTCATACTGGTTCCCTCGCAGTGAACAGGGCCGGGCGCTGGCGATTTTCGGTGGCGTTGGGAACCTTGGACCTGGCCTCTTTTCCTTGTTGATTCCCCTTGCCCTCTCCTCAATCGGACTGGGCGGATCCTATCTCGTCTGGCTCGTACTGCTAGTAATCGGGACTGCTCTTTACTTCAAGATGGGCCGCAACGCCTGGTTCTTTCAACTGCTTCAAGCCGGACAGGCGCCTGATGAAGCCCGATCGCAGGCGCGCGAGGCGGGGCAGGAGTTATTCCCTGCCGGGTCGCTCAAGGACAGCATGCGCATCTCGATCAAGGTCTGGAAGACTTGGGCTCTGGTCTGGATCTACTTCACGACGTTCGGCGGGTTCATTGCCCTCACCGCGTGGTTGCCGACTTATTGGACGGAATTTCATGGCGTTACGCCGGTCGTAGCCGGCCTACTCACCGCCGTCTATTCGCTCCTGTCGTCGCTAATCCGCGTGATTGGCGGCGTGATGACCGACAAGCTGTACAAAGGCGGAGAAAACACGATAACGCTGTCGCTCATCATTACGCTGATCGGGGCCCTCGTGATGACGATGAGCGATCAGTTCGAATTGGCGCTGCCGGGCATCATTCTTATGGCGATTGGTATGGGCGTCACGAATGCAGCCGTCTTCAAGATCGTGCCTCAAGCTGTTCCGCAAGCGGTAGGCGGAGCCGCCGGTTGGGTCGGCGGACTGGGCGCATTCGGCGGTTTCGTCATTCCGCCGATGATGGCCTTTGCCGTCAGCGACCTTGGCCAGCGCGGCTACTCAATCGGCTTTGTCGTCTTCGTGTACCTCACGATCTCGGCCTTGTTGATGGCCTGGATCCTGAAGTACGCGATTGAAGCTGCAGATGAACCACCGACAAGCCTGGCCCGATGAGGGGTCGTTGGCGGTGTACTGAATTGTACTTCGGCGGCTGTCGTTTGGAGATCCTTCCGAAGATCGTGGCGGATGATCTCGACCATAGGCGACATGTATGTGTAGGACTGGGATGCGGTTTAGGATCGCTCGCAGAGGCAGGAAAGGGCCCGAGACGTCGTTTACAGTTCGTCTATTGGATCCGGACTCCCGCGTGCAAGGCCATTCTCGAATCGTCGAAATGACTTAGTGTCTGGGGACAATCCCCGTTGCAGCGGCCACAAAGAAATTCTTGAGGACCTGCGCCAAGTAGAGCTGGAGATCGCCCCAAAAGGCCTTGCCGTTAAGGCTGTCGCGGTGTTTTCAGCGAGTTGAGGGACACTGGTTCCGATTCTGAGTCCGGGGCCTCTGCCAATGCCGACACTTCGGCAAGGGAAGGGAACCCCGCTGATTTAGCACCGCCGGCAGCTGGTTTAGAAATCACGGTAGAGCCAACCTTGCCAGTCGGCAGGATGTCGCAGGACTCGGGCTTCAAGACGGCGGGCGTATTGCTGTGCGGCTTGCTCGGCGAATTTCCGCCGGGGCTTGGTCCGGTCTACGGGGATGGCCTCGTCGACGACGATGCGGTATCGGAAGGGACCGACGCGGATGGGGGCGACGGTGAAAAGAGCGGCATCTTCGAGCCAGGCCAGGGACGGCGCACCGAGTGCTAGTTTCATCGTGGTTCCGAGTAGGCGAGCTTCGTAATTTTGGCGGCCTTCGTGTTCTCCGAAGATCGAGACGAGGTTGCCGGCGCGCAGGCGTTCGCGCAACGTCTGCACGTAGTTGAGCGATTCATCGGCGGGAATCTGTATGCGTTCTTTGAGGAAGCAGTTCTCCGCGCGGCAGTAGAGTGGGGCGGCGACGCGGAGTCCGAGCGTTGTCAGCGTTGAGGAACCGTGGTCGACTCGACTCAGATGGACGAAGGGCAGGCCTTGCCGGTAAAAGCCCTGTTTGAGTGCGGTTGCGCTGGAGAAGCGCATGCTCCAGAGAATGATTCCGCGGCCGTCGCGGATGGGAGCGTCGAGCCGCTCCAGGCCCTCCCATTCGATTTGAGGGCGCCAGCCGAAACGACGAATACCGCGCAATCGTCCCCAGATGTCTTCGAGGCGCATGAGGATGTGTTGTTCGGCGATGGCGCGTGGGCTGGATTGAGTATCTGCAGGCAGGGCCTTGCGGATTTTCTCTTCGAGGGTCCGCGCGGTTTGCGGGAGGAGTAGGCGGTGCGCGCGAAACAAGATTCGAGTGACGGTAACGGAGGCACGCGCAGGAACGAATTGCGCAAGCAGTCCTCCGCACGTTAGAACGCAGATGCGCCGGACGTCTTGCCAGGCAAAGAAGCCGGAACGCATAGAGTCAGGCGAGGACACTTGTAATTCGGGATTGCACGACGTGTCGCTTCCCTTCTGCCGTTGAATCGATGCGATCCATCAGGCAAGATTCGATGAGGGCGACGCCGGGCAGTGCCGCCCGGGACGAGAAATGCTCTAGGCACACCACTAACCAACCGCTTCTGGAGCCTTCCACAGTCAACACTGTCAATCTAGCATTTGGTCGATATACTAGGGCTATCCGGCGAGCGGTTCGCCCGTCTAACCCTTTTCACATGAACGACTCACAGAAACTTTCCGGCTGGAAAAACACTCTCAGTTGGACTTGCGCGGGCGTGATGGCGCTGGTTTGGATTGTCGCGGGCCTATATAAGTTGAGTGATATCGGCGGCTTCCAGGTGAAGCTGAGCCAGCTATTATTTCCCACTGCGTTGACGTTGCCGGCGACGTTGGCGGTGGCGACGAGCGAGTTGTTTGCGGGCGTGTTGCTGCTGCGCCCAACTTGGCGGCGGCTTGGGGGATTGGTCTCGACCGGCCTGCTGTTGGTGTTTATGGCCTACATGGCAGTGAACTACACAGCGTTACAGGGCGAGGATTGCAGTTGTTTCCCGTGGCTGGAGCGCGCGGTGGGTCCAGCGTTCTTTTGGAGCGACGGAGCGATGATGGCGGCTTCGCTGATTGCGGCTTGGTTCGCGCCAAAAATGGTTGCGATCAAGCAGACTCGGTTTGTGTTGTTCGGGATTGTCGCGTTAGGGGTAGTCGCGCTGGGTTACGACAAGTTTGGGCCTGAGGCGGGCGCCGACGTTCCGGCCACGATCGTCGTGAACGGCGAGAACTACAACTTGCGTGAGGGCAAGGTTTTCATCTTCTTCTTGAATCCCACCTGTCTGCATTGCCTAGCGGTCGGCAAAGCGCTCTCGAAGTATGAATTTGAGGCTGATTTCTTGGGCGTGCCAACGCAGGACTTCGATTTCGCCGAAGGTTTTCTCGAAGACGCCGGGCTGACGGGAAAGGTGAAGCTGTCGCCGGACCTCGATCTGCTCAAACAGACCTTCCCGTTTGACGACGTTCCCTACGCGGCGGCAATTGAGAACGGCAAGATCTTGAAGCGCTTTACCCTGATCGATCTTGAGGAGCCCGAGATGGGCCGCAGCCTGCGCGAACTCGGCGTGGTGAAGTAAGGGCCTAAGAGCCCGTGCTGGCGTAGTTGTTTACGCCGCGATTCCACAGCACAATCGCTGCGGTGAGGAAAGCGGCGGCGACCAAAGGCATCGCCAGGAAATAACGCGCGTATTCGTCGTGGCCGAGAAACTTGGCGGACGGATAGAACGCGGCGAAGCCAAACGGCACGACCCAACTCAGCAAGACTTTAATTAGCGGGTTGTAGATATCCAACGGGTAGCGTCCGAAGGTCAGCAGATTGTAGATCGGCGGGATGATGCCGACGCGGTCTTCTACCCAAAACGAGACGCAGGTAAGCAGCAAGAAGACAGCGAAGTAGATCGCGAACCCGCAGGCGGCGGCGCCGATCCCTGCGATGATAGCCAGCGGGCTGAAGCTGAGGTCGAGGCGGAGCCCGGCATAGACGATCAGGACGACCCCGACGAGGGCATCGCTGAGCGCCTCAAGACGAAACTGCTCGCTCATCACCTGGAATAGCGAGTGAACAGGCCGCAGCAAGACGCGGTCAAACTTCCCTTCGATGATGTAGAGTTGCCCGAAGTAATAGAGGTTGACGCTGATCGTGTTGAACAGCGCGAGCGGTACGAGACCGAATCCGTAGAGGAATAGGATTTCGTCGAAGCTCCAGCCGGCGACGGACTGATTGCGGTTGAAAAGAATGAAGACGAGGGCGAGGCCGAGGCCTGTAGCGACGAGCGTCGTGATGACCGAG
This sequence comes from uncultured Acidobacteriota bacterium, assembly GCA_963805925.1. Lineage (GTDB taxonomy): Bacteria > Acidobacteriota > Terriglobia > Bryobacterales > UBA6623 > CAMPKL01. Next base: position 455,172 of record CAWDWB010000003.1, on the reverse strand, counting down.
ACGATGAAGTCGCCGCGGTACTCCAACCGAACCTTGCAGTACTGCAAGAAGTACTGTCCAAAAAGCCGCAAGTAACGCCGCACAAATCTATTGTGCTTCATCCGCTTTCACCGCCAGGATTGAGCCTGGACGACTTCGTCGACAGAGCCTTCTGCGACGATACGGCCCTCCTCAAAGAAGACTGCTCTTTGAGCGAGGGCTCGGGCCAAGGATATGTCGTGGGTAACGACGATCTTAGCCTGAGGCGCCCCCCGCAACGTTTCGATGAGGTGGGTGCGAGCAGGAGGATCGAGAAAGGTCGCTGGCTCGTCGAGCAAGATCATCTTGGGCTCCATAGCCAGGATGCCTGCAAGAGCGGCCAGGCGTTTCTGACCAGCGCTGAGGTGGTGAGGCGGTCGCTCCCCCAAGCCGGTGAGCCCGACGGCTGCGAGCGCTTGGCGGACACGCCGGCGTACTTCGTGCTCCTCGCATCCGGCGTTGGCGGGGCCGAAGGCAATATCCTCGGCGACGGTCGGCATGAACAGCTGGTCGTTGGAGTCCTGAAAGAGCAGCCCGATCTGGCCTCGAGCGAAGGCGATGTTTGAGCGATCCACTGGTCGTCCGCCAATCTGAATGCGTCCGTGCTGCACGCGCAGCAGACCAATGAGGAGGTGCAGAAAGGTCGTCTTCCCGGCTCCGTTTGGCCCCAGCAAAGCGATTGTTTCGCCTTCTTGCAGGCGGAGGTTGACGCCTGCGAGAGCTTCCGCTCCGTCGGGGTATCGGAAGCGCAGGTCTTCGACGTCGAGTAGGGCCGGCTTGTCCATTTTGCGTCGAGCCTATAAGAATCACACGGTTTGGCCGATAGGTGCCAAAGAAACCCAAGAGTCGAGACCACCATGGCACTACCCCATTCGATCGCCCCTTCTTTGAGCCAGCCGCTGGCGGATACTGCACCGCGGCCTTGGGCCATCAAGAATCTGCCGCCTTTCCCCGCGGTGGCGCTGCAGCTGATGGGGTTGCTGGACTCCGACGTTCCCGTCAAGGATGTGGTTAAGCTGTTGCGGATGGACCCAGCACTGTCGGCTGAGATCCTGCGGGTCTCAAACTCGCCGCTCTATGGGCTGAGCCGCAACGTCGACAGCGTATCGCACGCGGTTGTGGTTCTGGGCGGCGATGCGGTGAAGCGGCTCGCGCTCACGGTCGCGCTTGGACGGTTTACCCAAAACTTCATGAATCACAAGGGGCTCCGGCGCTGTTGGGACCACAGCGTGGCGTGCGCCCTGATAGCAGAGGATCTGGCGGAGTTCGCCGGTCAAGCGAAGGACCGCGCCTATACGGCCGGACTGCTTCACGATGTCGGACGGTTAGCGCTGTTGGCGTGCTACCCGAACGAGTACGAAAATCTGCTTGCGGTTGCGTCGGAGAACGATTTTGACTTCCGAACGACGGAGAAGAAGTTGTTCGAGATTGACCACTGCAGTGCCGGGCACTGGCTGTGCACGAGCTGGAATCTGCCGTCTGACATGACCGAGGCGATCGCCGGGCATCACGAACTGGGGCTCGTACAGGGGAGCCTAACTTCCTTAATCGCTGTCTCCGATAGTCTTGCGGCTGCACTCGGTTACGGAACAGTGGAACTCAAGGACGAACCTGAGTTGTCGGATGTGATCGCTCCGCTAGGGGGTGACGATACGGATGTCCTACTCAAGAGGGTCGAAGCTCTTCCTGGACGGATCGGCGAAGCTCTAGCCGTTATTAGCTCCCAGCGATAGCCGCACGCTCTCTCTATCATTAGTATAACTAATAGTGGGGAGTCGCTGACTTTCTCTGCTATTATGTTGCTCTAAAGTCTCCACCAAGCAAAACCGCGCATTCCTCCGAATGCCTGGACCCGAAGTACGGCCAGGAATAGGGGGTCCCGCCGGTGCCGGAACAACCGACGGGGTAAATTCCGGGCTGCTAGCGCGACTGGGAGAAAACAGAATATGTCTCGATTTGGACTGCCGCCGAAGCAGGGCCTTTACGACCCCTGTTTTGAGCACGATGCTTGCGGTATCGGCCTAGTCGCCGATATTCAGGGCCGTGCAAGCCACAAGATTATCGACCAAGGCGTCGAAGTTCTGGTGAATCTGGAACATCGCGGCGCCTGCGGCTGCGATCCCGACACCGGGGATGGGGCAGGACTGTTGGTCCAGATACCGCATGAGTTCTTCAAGAAACAGACCGCGGAGCTTGGCTTTGAGCTGCCCGAGGCGGGCGTATACGGCGTGGGCATGCTCTTTCTTTCCAAAGACAGGGAAGATCGACTGCACGCACGCCAGATGGTCGAGCAGGTTGTTCAACAAGAAGGCCAACGGATCTTGGGCTGGCGCGAGGTGCCGGTTAACTCGTCGGCAATCGGTTGGCTAGCGAGGGAGTCTGAGCCGGCGATCGAACAAGTATTTATTGGGCGCGGCGAGGGGTGCGAAGATTTCTCGACGGAGCGCTGGGAGCGCAAGCTCTACGTGATTCGCAAGCGCGCGATGGCGTCGTCCGTTGAACAGCAACTAGCGCGTTTCTATCCGGCGACGATGTCGGCGCGGACGATTGTTTACAAGGGGTTATTGATCGCCCCGCAGATCCAGAAGTACTACCAAGACCTGAACGATCCGGACTTCAAATCGGCGATCGTTTTGGTTCATCAACGCTTTTCGACGAATACCTTCCCGACTTGGGAGCGCGCTCAGCCTTTCCGCTATATGGCGCACAACGGGGAAATCAACACCGTTCGGGGCAACGCGAACTGGATGCGGGCGAGAGAGGCGACGTTGGAGTCTGAGTTGTTCGGCGATGATCTCGGCAAGTTGAAGCCGATCATCGATATGGACGGTTCGGACTCGACGATGGCCGACAACGCGCTGGAAGTATTGATTCAGGGCGGCCGCACGCCAGCGCATGCGCTGGCGATGATGATCCCCGAGGCATGGAGTTCTAACGACCTCATGCCCGACGACAAGAAGGCATTTTACGAGTATCACGCGACGATGATGGAGCCGTGGGACGGCCCAGCGTCGATCGTCTTTACCGATGGCCGTTTCGTGGGCGGGAATCTGGACCGCAATGGCCTCCGGCCGTCTCGCTATTGGGTAACTCACGACGATTTGGTCGTGCTGGCCTCCGAGACCGGCGTCATCGCTGAAATTGAACCTGAGCAAGTACGGCAAAAAGGCCGTTTGCAGCCCGGTCGTATGTTCCTCGTGGACACGCGGGAGGGGCGAATCATCGGCGATGAAGAGATTAAACAGCAACTCGCGTCGAGAAAGCCTTACCGGCAGTGGCTGGACAACCAGTTGCTCGATGTATCGGATATGCGTGCGCCCAAACGGGTCAGCGAAACGGACTTCGACACGCTGATCGAAAGACAGAGGGCGTTTGGCTACACGCTCGAGGACATCCGCGTCCTGCTCGCGCCCATGGCGGAGAAGGGCCAGGAGCCGATCGGATCGATGGGCGTCGACGTACCGTTGGCGTGTCTGTCGGATCGGCCGCAGCTGCTCTTCAACTACTTCAAACAGCTGTTTGCGCAGGTCACCAACCCGGCCGTGGATCCGATCCGCGAAGAGCTGGTGATGTCGACTTATGTGTACATTGGTCCGCAAGGCAACCTGTTTGACGAGCAAGAAAGCCACGCGCACGTCGTTCGATCGCAGTCGCCCGTACTGACGAATGAGCAGCTGGAGAAACTGCGCGAAGTCGGCGAGCCGGACCAGGGCAACATGCGTTTCGGCGCCAAGACGCTGACCACCCTATTCGCGGCGGCAGAGGGCGCGAAGGGACTGGAGCGGGCGCTGCGGCGAGTCTGCGAAGAGGCGGATGAAGCCGCCAGTGCAGGCTACGGCATTCTGATCCTGTCCGATCGCGGGATGAGCAAGGAGGAGGCGGCGATCCCGAGCCTTTTGGCTGTGGCGGCTGTCCACCATTACTTAATCCGCAAAGCGACTCGCGGCAAGGTCGGCATTGTGGCGGAAACCGGCGAAGCGCGCGAAGTCATGCACTTCTGCTTGCTGATCGGATACGGCGCCAACGCGATCAACCCTTACCTGGCTTACGAGAGCCTGGAGGATCTGCACCGAGCGGATCAGCTCGCCTCGAATCTTAGCCTCGAAAAGGCGATTGAGAACTATCGCGGCGCGATCAAGAAGGGTCTGCTCAAGACGATGTCGAAGATGGGCATCTCGACGGTGCAGTCTTATCTGGGCGCGCAGATCTTTGAGGCCGTGGGGCTCAATCGGCAAGTCATCGACCGCTACTTTACGGGTACGGCTTCGCAGATCGAAGGCGTCGGCATGGACGTGATCGCGCAAGAAACCCTAGAGCGTCACCGCAGGGCATATCTGCCGGTAACGGACTCGGATATCAATTTGGAGGTCGGCGGCAAGTATCACTTCCGCGTGCGCGGCGAAAAGCATCTGCTTAACCCCCAGACGGTTTCGAAGTTGCAACATGCCGTCAAGCAGAACCGTTACTCGACTTACGAAGAGTATGCCGACTCGATCAACGGCGCTAATCGGGATCTTTGCACGCTGCGGGGACTGTTTGATTTCAAGTACGAGAGCGAACCCATCCCGCTAGAAGAGGTGGAGCCCGCGAGCGAGATCGTCAAACGGTTTTGTACGGGGGCGATGAGTTTCGGGTCGATCTCGAAGGAAGCGCACGAGACCTTGGCGATCGCCATGAACCGCATTGGCGGACGATCGAACACAGGCGAAGGCGGCGAGGACCCGGCGCGCTTTATTCCAGATGCGAATGGCGACAGCAGACGTTCGGCGATTAAACAGGTCGCTTCGGGACGGTTTGGGGTTACGTCTCACTACTTGGTCAACTCCGATGAGTTGCAGATCAAGATCTCGCAGGGCGCCAAGCCCGGCGAGGGCGGACAACTGCCAGGCCATAAGGTGGACGAAACGATCGCCTGGTTGCGTCACTCGACGCCGGGCGTGGGCTTGATCTCGCCTCCCCCGCACCACGACATCTACTCGATCGAAGACTTGGGTCAGTTGATCTTCGATCTCAAAAACGCGAACGTCAACGCCAACGTTTCTGTGAAATTGGTTAGCGAAGTCGGGATTGGGACCGTTGCCGCCGGCGTGTCGAAGGCGCACGCGGATCTGGTTTTGGTTGCCGGCCACGACGGCGGTACGGGGGCCAGCCCAGTGAGTTCCATCCAGTACGCGGGCACGCCGTGGGAGTTGGGACTTTCTGAGACGCAGCAAGTGCTGGTGATGAACGACCTGCGTGGCAGAATTCGCGTTCAGGTAGACGGGAAGCTGCAGACGGGGCGCGACGTCGTGATCGGCGCGCTGCTTGGCGCAGATGAGTTTGGCTTCGCCACCATGCCGTTAATCGCGATGGGCTGCATCATGATGCGCAAGTGCCATCTGAATACTTGTCCTGTCGGCATTGCGACGCAAGATAAGGAATTGCGCAAGAAGTTCGTGGGCAAGCCCGAGGACGTCATCAACTTCCTGTTCTTTGTCGCGGAAGAAGCGCGCAAGATCATGGCGCAGATCGGCTTCCGGAAGTTTGACGAGATGATCGGCCGGGTCGACAAGCTGGATACCAAGCAGGCGATTCAGCACTGGAAGGCGAAGGGGCTCGACTTCAGCCGGGTGTTCTATGATCCGCCGGTGGATCGCTCGATCTCGCGTCGTCACACGAGCACCCAAGATCATGGCATCGAGTCACAGATTGACAACGAACTGATCCGCTTGGCAAAGCCGGCCTTGGATAAGGGCGAAAAGGTTCGCTTCTCGTACAAGATCAAGAATACGAATCGTACCGTCGGTACGATGCTTTCAGCGGAGATCGCGCGCAAGCACGGGGCCAACGGGCTAGCGGAAGACTCGATTTGGATTGATTTCGAGGGGGCGGCCGGCCAGAGCTTTGGGGCCTGGGCCTCGTCGGGGATGACATTATCCGTGCGCGGCGACGCTAACGACTACTTCGGTAAGGGCCTTTCGGGCGGCAAGCTGATTGTCGCTCCCCCGGAGGGGTCGAGCTTTGTCTTTGAGGAGAACATCATTATCGGCAACGTGACGTTTTATGGCGCCACGGGCGGTGAAGCGTATGTGAACGGTATGGCCGGCGAGCGCTTCTGTATTCGCAATTCAGGAGCCACCGTGGTCGTTGAAGGCGTGGGAGACCACGGCTGCGAATACATGACGAACGGTCGTGCGGTCATCTTGGGAGAGTGCGGTCGCAACTTTGCGGCAGGCATGTCGGGCGGTTTCGCTTTCGTTCTCGATGAGCACGGCGACTTCGCCACGCGGTGTATCTACAATGCCAACGTTGACCTTGATCCGCTAAGCGACGAAGTCGATGTCGATTTCGTGAAGTCGCAGATCGAGCGGCATATCGAGTACACGCGCAGCCCTAAGGGGCAGTGGGTGCTTGAGCATTGGGATCAGATGGCGCCGAAGTTCATCAAGGTGTTCCCGCGTGAACTGAAGAAAGCTTTGGCGGAGAGCGGAGCGAAGTTGACCGAGGCCTAATGCCCGACCGAGTGAGTCGGATGGCGGTTACTAAACATGGGTAAAGCTACGGGATTTATGGAGTACAAGCGCGAGGCCCCGCACGGCCGCGATGTACTCGTTCGTATCAAAGACTGGAACGAAGTCTATGAGTCGACGCCAGAGAGCGTTCTAAAGAAGCAGGGCGCCCGCTGTATGGACTGCGGCATTCCGTTTTGCCATACGGGCTGTCCGATCAACAATATCATCCCCGACTGGAATGACCTGGTTTACCGCGGACGATGGCAAGACGCGCTGCGGGAACTGCACTCGACGAATAACTTCCCCGAGTTTACGGGGCGCATTTGTCCCGCGCCGTGCGAGTCGGCGTGCGTGCTGGGCATCAACGACGACCCGGTGACCATTAAGTCGATTGAGAAGTCGATCGTGGACAAGGGTTGGGAAGAGGGTTGGATTGTTCCGAATCCTCCGGCTGTGAGGACGGGCAAGAAGGTGGCGGTGATTGGGTCCGGTCCTGCGGGTATGGCGGCCTCTCAGCAGTTGAATCGCGCCGGGCACATCGTCACGCTGTTTGAAAAGAACGAAGTTCCGGGCGGCCTGTTGGCGCTGGGTATCCCCGATTTCAAAATGGAGAAGCATCTCATCACTCGCCGCGTCGAGCAGATGGAAGCTGAAGGCATTGAAATCCGCTGCGGCGTGCATATTGGCGTGGATGTCGAGGCGAGAGAGCTCCTAGATGAGTACGATGCCGTGCTCATCGCCACAGGATCGGAGAAGCCGAGAGATCTGACGATCCCTGGACGGGAATTGGAAGGCATTCACTTTGCAATGGATTTCTTGCCGCAGCAGAACCGGCGAGTGGGCGGACGAGCGGTGGATCCGCAGTTCGATCTGAGCGCCAAGGGCAAGCACGTTGTGATCATCGGCGGCGGCGATACCGGCGCGGACTGCTTGGGAACGTCTCGACGGCAGGGCGCAGCGAGCATCAAGCAGTTTGAGCTGATGCCCAAGCCGCCTGAGTCGCGGGATGAACCGGGCGCTCAGCCATGGCCGCTTTGGCCTTTCACGTTTAAGGTGGAGAGTTCCCACGTCGAAGGCGATGCACGGGAATACGCGATCAGCACCAAGGAGTTCATTGGGGACGGCGACGGCAAGATCAAGGCCCTGAGAGGGGTGCGATTGGCCTGGGATGACGTGGATCCGATCAGCGGTCGGCGGCCCGGCATGAAGGAGATTCCGGGATCGGAATTTGAGATCCCTGTCGACTTAGTGCTGCTCGCCATGGGCTTCGTCCATCCGGTGCAGGAGGGTTTCCTCAATCAGCTAGGCGTGGAGTACGACGGCCGCGGCAACGTGCAAGCCGATTTCGGGGCGTTCCGCACTTCTGTCGACAAAGTATTCGCGGCGGGAGATGTTCGGCGGGGTCAATCCCTTGTTGTTTGGGCTATTGCCGAGGGCCGCAAGGCTGCTCGGGCGGTCGACGAGTATCTGATGGGTCACAGCGACTTACCGGCTGAATAGACGCGGTAATGGGCTGTTCCGCCCAGTCGTCCTAGGGGGTTTACTTTACTCCATGGATCTTCCCAGGCCGATTAGAATCGGGCTGAGTAGATACGCCGTGACCACTCGGGAACCACAAACCGCCCCGGCGATAGCTTGTCGGCATTGCAAGCACGAACTGGTCGATAAAGGGAAGTTCTGCGATAGCTGCGGTGTTGCCACGACATCGTTAGTCTCTGACTGGGAGACTCTCCAGCACTACTGCGGACGCTGCGGCAGCGTTCTGAGAGGCTCGAAGAGATACTGTTCTTACTGCGGCGACGCTTCGCCTCACAGTGGTCAGAAGAAGGTCAAACACGACCACTGGATATTCCAAGCGGCGGAAGACCCGAAGATCCAGATTGGCTCGGTTTTGCTGCTTGTCTTGTTGGCCTCCCTGCCGATCTTCTTGCCGGTCCGCTACGGGCTGACTCTAACGCCGCCATTCTTTCTCATCTATGACGATGGGACTCCTCAGGTAGCCGCAAGGTCCACGGCGCCGCTGGCGACGGCAACTTGGTCAGCGCGATCGCTCATTACCGCTGAAGACCTAGCCGGCGAGAACGCTCTCGCGTCCATCTCGGGCGTGGCCAGGGATGCCTCGGGCGCCTATTTCTTGGCGGACACGACGCGGAACGCGATCTTTCGAATTTCGCGTGACGGTGTGAGAGAACTGATCGCGGGCGGAGGCCAACCAGGGTTCTCCGGCGATGGAGGCTCGGCGATTGACGCAGCGCTCAACGGGCCGCGGGGTATCGCCACGGACGCTCATGGGAATCTCTACATCGCCGACACGGGGAACGGACGGATCCGGGTGATTGACGCCGACGGCATTATCCGAACCATCGCTGGTTGCGGCCTCGATTGCGGAGCTCGCAATACTGTCCAAGCGGCGGCTCTTGCGGTTGGGATGCACCCGGCAGAACTGACCTTCGTCGGTTCGAATCTGTTGGTCACTGAGGAAGCGGGGCCGGACTCCGCTACCGAACCAGCTGTTTGGGTGTTGCAACCCGAACTCTAGGCCGACTTGCTTCGCGGTTTGCAGCCGCCTGAAGATAGAGGCTTGCCGTCCCCGAAAATTCACCACGTTGGGATTGCGGTTGAGTCTATCGACGATGCGCTGTCGCTCTACGAGGACGCATTGGGTGTCGTGCCAGCGCTAAGAACGGAGATTCCAGCCGAAGGCGTCATTATTGCGATGTTGCCGGTGGGCGATTCCCGTATTGAGCTTCTGGAAGGGGCCGGGGCGGATTCTCCGATTACCAGATTTGTCGAACGTCGAGGGCCAGGGCTGCACCACATCGCCGTCCGGGTCGAGGATTTGGAAGCGTCCGTGGAGCGTCTGAGGGCTTCGGGGCGGCGGTTGGTATCGGATGAGATTCGCCTTGGAGCGGAAGGTTATCGCTATGTGTTTGTGCATCCATCCAGCGCCGGCGGCGTTCTGTTGGAGCTGATCGAAGAACCTTAAAAGCAACGATTTCCGCGCGTGGGGCATCTCCTAAGCGTGTGCTACTATCAGCGTACGTTCGCCTGATTCGAGCAATGCCAACAGGGGGCAGGAGCCATGTCTGAATCGAAACTTCCTTACTTTATTTGCGGTCTCGGCATCGGAGCCGCGCTGGGTATTCTCTATGCGCCGCGATCCGGTGAAGAAACACGTGAAGAACTGCGGAATCGTGCAAACGAGGGCCGCGAGTACGTCCGCCGACGGACCGGAGAAGGCCGCGAGTACGTCCGCGAACGCGCCGACGAGAGCCGTGAGTATCTGAAGAAGCGCACCGAGGAAGGCCGGGAGTACGTCCGCGAACGGAGCACGGAACTGAAGCAGAAAGCCGACGAAGTGGTACAGAAAGGCCGCGGCGCTGTCGAGACGCAACGGGGCCAATTGGCCGCAGCGCTTGAGGCCGGCCGCAAGGCTTACCGCGAGGCTACGGTGACCGGCTCGGAGCCGGCGGCTGATTCGGCAGAGGCGTCCGAGGCTTAGTCCCGACAGGTAGAAAGACTTCCGAAGATGGATCGAGAACTCCTGCTGCTCTATACGATGGCTGCGTTTACGGGCGTAGCGGCGATCTCGTTGGTCGTCATGGCGGGCATGGTTTTTGGGATGTATCGCTCCTCGAAGCTCATGCGCGAGCGGGCAGTTTCCTTCATGGACAAGTGGGAGCCCTTGGCGGAGTCGGCGCGCAAGACTCTGGACGAGACGCGAGATCAGACGAAGGGAATTCTCGTTGACGTCAAGGAACTGACCGCCTCAGGCCGCAAGCAGATGGCCACCGTGGAGAGTCTGTTAGACGATCTCTCCCAAACGGCGCGTCTGCAGGCGGAGCGGGTCGACGGCGGCGTCGAGACCACTCTTCGGCGGGTGAATGAGACGACGGAAATTGTCCAAAAGACGATATTGGAACCCATACGACAGGTCCGCGGGGTTGTCTCTGCGGTGACTGCGGTGCTGGAGCATCTATCCGGCGCCTCTCGTAGGCCGACTCCCGACCGGGCGACGAGCGACGAAGAGATGTTCATCTAGCCCCTTGGCGGGTTGGGCTCTTTACAAGAATTGATCTGGAGAATTAAACCACGATGGCCCTTCGTGTAGCGCTGTTCGGAACCAAGTTCATGGGCAAGGCCCATAGCCAGGCATACAGGAACGTCAACAAGTTCTTCCCGGACGCGCCTCAGATCGAGATGGCCGTCATCGTCGGACGCAATCCGGAAGAAACCGAATCGGCTCGCACTGCACTGGGTTGGCAAGAGGCCTCAACCGACTGGAAGGCCGTCATGGCGCGGAAAGATATCGACCTGGTCGATATCTCCACCCCCGGACACTTGCATTGCGAGATGGCCATCGAAGCGGCCAAGAACGGCAAGCACATCATCTGCGAGAAGCCTCTCGCCAATACCGTTGCCGAAGCTCAGCAGATGCTGGATGCCGTGAAGGCGGCAGGAGTGAAGAACTTTCTCATGCATAACTACCGCCGCGTGCCGGCGGTGAGTTTGGCAAAGAGGTTTATCGAAGACGGCCGACTAGGGAAGATCTTCCACTTCCGAGCGCGCTACCTGCAGGACTGGGCGATGTCAGAAGACTTGCCGCTGTTGTGGCGCTTTGACAAGGAGGCTTCCGGCTCCGGCGCGTTGGGCGACTTGGGGGCCCACATTATCGATCTGGGCCGCTATCTTTGCGGCGAAATTCGCGATGTCTCGGCGATCACCGAGACATTCATCAAGGAGCGGCCTGCGCTGGACGGCAGCGGCTCGCAACCGGTGACGGTGGACGATGCCTTCGCGGCTTGCATTCGGTTTGAGCAAGGCGCCATCGGCACTCTCGAGGCCACTCGCTTCGCGGCCGGCAGGAAGAACCAGAATACGTTTGAGATCAACGGCTCGAAGGGATCTGTCGTGTTCGACCTGGAAGACCTCAACCGCTTGCAGTATTTTTCCGTCGACGACGATCGCGACGCGCAAGGATTCCGCTCGATCATCTGCTGCGACGAAGTCCATCCCTACGGCGGCCACTGGTGGCCTGACGGACACATCATTGGTTACGAACACAGCTTTACGCACAGCGTCTACGATTTTGTAATGTCGCTGGGCTCTGCGACGGACGTGAAGCCTGACTTCGAAGACGGCGTGCGAAACCAGAAGGTGCTCGACGCCATCGAGAAGGCTGCCGGCGCCAGGACCTGGGTCGGCGTCGGGTAACGTCGCATGATCGACCTGCAAGCGCACGTACTGCCCGGACTTGACGACGGAGCCGCGGACGACGCCACGGCAATCGAGATGTGCCGCGTGGCCGCCAGGGCGGGAACGCGCGAGTTAGTCGCGACGCCGAACTGCGCAGCCCAGCACAGCTTCGATCGCGGCGAGATTGAGGCCAAGACAGCAGCGCTGCAGGCGCAGTTGGATGGCGCGTTGCACCTGCACACAGGAACCGTCCTTGAATTGAGTCACGAGAGTCTGGGTGCGGCGTTGCCGGACCTCAGTCGCTTTTCGATCAACTCGCGACAATACTTGCTTTTAAGGCCTTCGGGCGGAGCGCTCACCAGGGGAGTGGCGAAGCTTCTAACCGCGATTAGGGACTGTGGTTATACGGCGATCATTTCGTTACCGGAGACTTCAACGGGGGTGCAGAATGATTTGCGCCGCGTGCGTCATTGGGTTAAGCGTGGAGCTCTGATTGCTGTCGGCGCCAACTCGCTTTTTGGCCTCAACGGTACTCGGGCTGACGAGTGTGCAACAGCGCTTTTGGACGCCGAGCTAGTCCATTTCATCGTCTCGGATGCCCATTCGGCCAGTCGCCGATCACCGTCGCTCGACCAAGCTTTCAGCATGGTTATTTATCGCTGGGGTGAGGAGCGAGCCCAGCGTTTGTTGATCGACAATCCCTGGGCGGCGCTTTGGGGGCAACGCATTGCCGTTCCTAGGCCGAAGCCGCTGCATAGGACTTTCTCTATCAAGCGAGCGCTCGGTCTCGAGTCTTCCCGCTAGAGACGAAAGCCCGCGGACTAGGTCCGCGGGCTCGATTCGAGAGTAAGCCAGCTTCTACTCTTGGCCGCGGCCAGGGCCGCCGGGGCCTCCCCGCCTTCCGAAAGGACCGGCGGGGCCGCCAGGTCCGCGAGGTCCCATGTCGCCTTCAGGCGCTTCCAGAAGGTTCGCGCCAATCGCTTGCCGCGCGGTCGGAGCGAGTTCCAGGGCTTGCTGTAGGGCCGCCAGGGAAGCCTGCTGGTCAGCGGTCAATATGGCGAGCGCATTGGCTCGGAACTCTGCGCGCTTGGCGCGGATCGCTTCGCGAGTTTCTTTCGCATCGACCAATGCCTGGCCGACGATGGTTGGATTGGGATTGTCTTGCTTGAGTTCTTCGCGAACGCCCTGGCGTTCCCCGCGCGCCGACTCCATGATGGTTCGAACCGCTTCGTGCATCGACTTGTTGTTCTCTTGCAGCGACGCGACCTGAGCGTCGCTCAGATGTAGATAGGCGATGAGGGCGTCGGGCGTTTGGCGGCCGCGGCGACCTTCCGGCCCTGGGCCTTGAGCGAATAGAACGACGGCGAGCGCGGCCGAAGCGATGATGGCTACTAGTCTGGTCATGATCTGTTCTCCTTACGATTTTGTTTGGCCGCCTTGGTTGCGACTCTCACTATAGGAGACGTGGATGGCGTCGTTTGCGGTGTTAGCTTAACGTTAAATGGCAGTAAAACACTCTTAACGTTATCCTTCGGCGAATTTGTAGCCCATGCCGTGAACGGTGAGGATCCATCTGGGCTGCTTGGCGTTTTCTTCCAACTTTTGTCTGAGCCATGCGATGTGTACGTCGACGGTGCGCGTCGTGGGCGTGGAGTCGTAGTCCCACACTTCGTGCAAGAGGACGTCTCGCGAGAGCGTATCGCCGCGGTGCTCCAAGAAGTATTTGAGCAACTGGAACTCCTTCGCCGAGAGAGAAATTTCCTCTCCGGCTTTGCGGACTTCCGTGCGGCGAACATCCACTCTGACATCGCCGAATGAGTAATTCGCCGATGAGGCTGCGGCGGGAGACGCGTTGCGGCGCAACAGAGCTTCGATTCTGGCGAGGAGTTCCATGGATTCGAAGGGCTTAGTGAGGTAGTCGTCGGCTCCAATCTTGAGGCCCAAGACTTTGTCTATGGTCTGGCCACGAGCAGTCAGCATCAGAATCGGGGTGGTTGTTCCGTGCTGACGCACATCGCGGCAGACATCGAAACCGCCCTTGCCGGGCAGCATGACGTCGAGCAGGATGAGGTCGAAGGAACCCGTAGTGGCTTTGGTTTCGCCCTCCAGCCCATCGGGGGCCGTGTCGACCTCGTAGCCTTCGCTGCGCAGCCGGTCGCTGAGAGTCAATCTCAGCCCGGGTTCATCTTCGATGATGAGAATCTTCTTCGACATTAAGCGGACGCCTCTTGGACTGCTGCGACGGGAAGGCGCAGGGTGAATGTGCTGCCTGAGCCGAGTTGGCTTGTGGCGGTCAGTGTGCCGCCCGAGGCCTCAGCAGCCTCCTTGGCTAGGCTCAGACCCAGGCCGCTGCCCTGTATCTGAGCGTCGACGGCATGGCGACCGCGATAGAAGGGCTCGAAAACATGAGGCAGATCCTCGGGGCTGATGCCCAAGCCGAAATCGCGGACGTCGAATCTGACGAAACGTCCTTCGGCGGCAGCAGCAAGGGATATTTTCTTGGACTGTCCGCGATATTTCACCGCGTTGCTTAGGAGGTTGCGCAAGCACTGCATTACGGCCGAGGCATCGCCGCGAACGGACGGCAGATCTTGGGCGACTTCCAACTGCAAGTCAATTCCCGATTCGGCAATTTCGGATCGAGATTCCGCCGCCGCGAGATCGATCAGGTCGGCAGGCGCCAGGATTTCAATCGAATAGCGCTGCCTGCCGGCTTGGGACGATGCGAATTGGAGAGTCTGTTCCACCATGTTCGTCAGCCGTCGACCTTCCGCGCGCATCAGCCGACCGTACTCCCGGGTTTGCTCCGGCGCCGAAACCACTCCTTCAGCAAGATTGTCGGCAGCCTGACGGATGACTGCGATAGGTGTACGCAGCTCATGAGAGACGCCCGCGACAAACTCCATCTGCAGTTGGGCTAGCTTTTCAGCCCTTCGGGCGGAGATGAGGGCTAGGGCGAGGCCGACAGTCAGCAGCAAGAGAATGCTGAAGCTGATTGCGAGATTGCGCATACGGAGACCGGAGACAACTTCGTCGAGGGACCCCCCGCTGTGCCGCGCCGCAAGGACCCAACCATCCATACCGGGCACGGAGGCAACGACGGCGCGAGAGAAGGAGCGGTCGGGATCTCGTTCCGACTCTGGCGATGGAGGCGGACCGTCCGTGTCCGGCCGATCAGGTCCGCCGGTGCGACTGCGCCGAGCCGCGAAGCGCGCAATGAGTTCTTCCACTGTGTAGACGAGTGGAAGTTGTTTTTCGGCGTTGAGGAAGTCTTTGGCCGAAATCTCCGCGTTAGCGAAGAGTACCTGTGACGTCGCCGGGTCGACTACCGCCAATTGGTAGGGCTGCTCCCCGCTAGCGGGAACAAAGCGACTTTCGATCTCCGGCAGCAGAGATCCGAGCAAGGCTTCCCGATTGAACACGACAACTAAGTCGCCGTAGACATCCCTTCCGTTTCCGCCGCGTCCGCGATCGCCGGGCGATCGGCTGATCAAGGGCGTGACGAGTCCTGGGGCATCTGGAAGAAATGCCCAGTAGGTACTGCGGGGTCCGGGCGGCCCGCCGCCGCGACCGAATGGTCGGGGCATAGCGTCAAAGATGGCTTGAACCTCACGAGGCGCCACGACCTCCTCAAACTGCTGGCCGCCGCGAAGCAGCTGCAGCGTTCGTGGGAGACCGCCATCGGAAGGCGCTTCCTGAATATAAAGCGCATCAATTCTCAGTCCGACGGGGCCGGAATCCGTCCATCGCGCCAGGTCGTCCGCCAAGAAGTTCCAGTCGCGGCGGGCGATGTCGTCGGGGCGCATCCGAAAAGCCGAGGCGGCGCCGGCCAATTCCCGATTGAAGTCCCGGCGAAATTGTTCCGCCGCGACATCGAGCCCGCGGCGCAAGCGGTCACGATCGGCCTCGCTGATCTCCCCGATCCAGCGGTACTGCAGGCCTGCCAACAGGAGAAGAACCGCGGCCAAGCCGGCCATGAGGGCCGGTATCGAATTCTTACGGATCCATATCTTCGACATAAACTACAGAAAACTATACTGGTTATCAATTAGCTAGGCGGTCCGACGGTTGCGAGGGGCGAATGCCATGTTATAGTGTCCCGTGGCTTATGAGCGAAAGCAGCCGGCTGCGATCAACTTATACATCCCCTGTCGTCGGCCTTTCATCCGACGACCTCTTGCAGGTATATCGGCTGATGTACCTGTCGCGGCGTTTGGATGATCGAGAGATCATTCTTAAGCGGCAAAACCAAGCTTTTTTCCAAATCAGTTGTGCTGGCCATGAGGCGATACAGGTCGCTGCAGGCATGCATATGCGCCGCGGCGTCGACTGGCTTTACCCCTACTACCGCGATCGAGCAGTCTGCTTAACTTTGGGCGTTACTCCGCTCGAAATGTTACTTCAGACTGTTGGCGCTGCTGCTGACCCCGCATCAGGGGGCCGGCAGATGCCGACACACTGGTCGTTCCCTGAACTCAATATCGTCACGCCGTCGAGCGCAACGGGTACGCAGTGCCTCCAAGCTGTGGGCTGTGCGCATGCCAGCCTCTTGGCACAGGGCGACGAAGCGGAGGAGTACGAGATCACCGTTGTCTGCGCAGGCGAGGGCTCGACGTCCGAGGGCGAGTTCTGGGAGTCTATCAACGCAGCCTCTTTGGAAAAATTGCCGCTGCTTTATCTGATTGAAGACAACGGCTACGCCATCTCGGTCCCCGTGGAGGCACAAACGCCGGGGGGCAGCATCTCGAAGTTGCTGAAGAGTTTCCCTGGGCTGTCGATTTACGAGACCGACGGAACCGACTTCCAAGCCAGCTTCACGACCTTGGAACAGGCCTTCCAGCACTGTCGCAGCGGCAACGGGCCGGCATTGGTCCACGCGCATGTAACGCGTCCGTACGGCCATTCGCTTTCGGATGACGAGGCATCCTATAAGACCCCGGCCGAGCGCGAGGAAGAAGACTGCCGTGACGCCATCCAGCGGTTCGCCGATGTGTTGTTGCAAGAAGGCATAGCCAAGCGAACGGATCTGCTTGAGATCCAGGCCGACATCGAGGAAGAGGTTCAACGAGCGGCCATCGAAGCGCTCGCCTCGCCTGCACCGAAGCCGGAATCGGCGATGCTCTATCTGTACTCCCCAGACGTTGACCCAACGTCGGCTGCTTTTGCGACAGAAGCTAAGCTCGAGGGCGAGCCGCGGACGATGGTCGATCTGATCAACGCCTGCATGGACGACGAGATGGCCAGCGACGAGCGCATTTACGTGTTCGGCGAAGATGTGGCCGACTGCAGCCGAGAAGGAAATCTCGATCAGGTCAAAGGCAAGGGCGGCGTTTTCAAGGCGACGCTTGGGCTGCAGCGCAAGCACGGCGGCCGCCGGGTGTTTAACTCCCCGATAGCGGAAGCGGCGATCGTCGGGCGGGGAACCGGTATGGCGACGCGTGGCCTGAAGCCGGTCGTCGAGATTCAGTTCTTCGACTACATCTGGCCGGCCATGATGCAGATTCGCGATGAGTTGGCTTCACTGCGGTGGCGGTCAAACAATGGTTTCTCGGCGCCTTTCGTGATACGCGTGCCCATTGGCGGCTACCTGAATGGCGGGTCGGTTTACCACTCGCAATCGGGCGAGTCGACGTTTACTCATATCCCTGGGCTAAGGGTGATCTTTCCGTCCAATGCTCGCGATGCGAATGGCCTACTGCGGACGGCGATTCGCTGCGACGATCCGGTCTTGTTCCTGGAGCATAAGAAGCTCTACCGCGAAACGTACAATCGCAGTCAGTATCCGGGGCCGGATTACATGGTGCCGTTCGGCAAGGCCGCCAAAGTTCGCGAGGGCGACGATTTAACGATCGTCACCTATGGCGCCTTGGTTCACAAGTCGATGTTGGCTGCTTCGAAGATCGCTGAAGAGACGGGCGCCTCGATTGAAGTGCTCGATTTGCGCACATTGAGCCCCTATGATTGGGAGGCCATCGCCGAATCGGTGAAGAAGACCAGTCGAGTGATCGTCGTCCACGAGGATATGCTCAGTTGGGGCTTCGGGTCGGAAATCTCAGCCCGCATCGCGAACGAACTGTTCGATTACCTAGACGCACCTATCGGGCGCATTGGGGCCAAGGATGTCTGGGTCGCCTACCGGCCAGAACTGGAACGCGAGATCTTGCCGCAGACAGAACACGTCGAGGCAGAGATGCGCCGTATCCTGGCGTACTAGCTGGTTGGTTCCATCAGTTGTTTCGAGTTCGTTCCAGTGCTAGAGTCAGGCGAATGAAATCGTCCCTGCTGCTCTTTGTCCTCTTGGTTGCCGGTCCTGCGTGGCCGCAGGCGCCGGCCCAGCGCGTGCAGCCGACTCCCGAGCAGATTGAGGCGCGACGCAAGGCGGAGGACGAACGTCTACGGAACGACTGGGCTCAGTTGCAACGCTATCGCGAAGCGAATGCTGAACTGGGCGCGCCCAAAGCGGGCGAGGACCGCGTCGTCTTCATGGGCGACTCGATTACCGATGCCTGGCCGCGCCGTGCTGGGGCATTCTTTCAGGGTACGGGGAACGTGGGCCGCGGCATTAGCGGTCAAACGACGCCGCAGATGTTGGTGCGATTCCAACAGGACGTCGTTGCCCTTGAGCCGAAGGTCGTTGTGATTAACGCCGGCACCAACGATATCGCAGGCAACACGGGGCCATCGACGATCAACATGATTACGGACAACCTGA
The DNA here is from genome assembly GCA_963805925.1 of uncultured Acidobacteriota bacterium. GTDB lineage: Bacteria > Acidobacteriota > Terriglobia > Bryobacterales > UBA6623 > CAMPKL01. The sequence continues at coordinate 436,755 of CAWDWB010000003.1, read as the reverse complement.
GGGCAATGGTCCAGTTGGCCGAAGCTGCGGGCATCAAGGTCGTGTTGGCATCCATCACGCCCGCGTACGACTATCCTTGGCGTCGCGGTTTGGAGCCCGCGCCGAAGGTCGCGGCGGTCAATCAGTGGATGAAGGGCTACTGCGAGGGACGTGGCTGCGTCTACGCCGACTATCACTCGGCCATGTCGGATGAGAAAGGCGAGATGAAAGAAGGCATCAGTACCGACGGCATCCATCCGAACGAGGCCGGCTACGCCATCATGGAGCCGATTGCGAGAGCTGCCATTCAACGGGCGTTGGCTCGCTAGGCCGTCGTGAGCGCTCGGTTCATCGGCCGTACGGCATTCATCACAGGCGCAGGTTCGGGAATCGGTCGTGCTGCTGCGTTGCGGCTTGCCAACGAAGGCGCGACCGTCGCCGCCGTGGATATCGACCTGCCGTCAGCAGAAGAGACGGTTGAACTGATTCGCAAGACCAGCGGAGCCGGATTCGCGTTGCAGTGCGACGTTGCGGAAGAAAGTTCCATTCAGGCCGCATCAGCCGAGGCGGCGCGGATCGGCGGGATGATTGACATCCTCTTCAACAATGCCGGCATCGCTGTTCGGCACCCTGTCGGCGAGCAGGACGTGGAAGGTCTGGATCGAGTGTTGCGGGTCAACATACGTGGCGCCTTTCTATGTGCCAAGAGCGTGTTGCCGTTTTTGACGCGGCCCGGCGGGGTCATTATCAACACCGCGTCGATTGTTGGTGTTGTGGGAGTGCGAAACCGGGCCGCGTATTCCCTCTCGAAGGGCGCCTTGATCACGTTGACCAAGAATATGGCACTGGACTATGCGCCGGAGGGCATACGGGTGAACGCCGTCTGCCCGGGCTTCGTCGATACCGGCATGACCAAGGGTTTGTTTGCCGATGCCCAGAAAGCGGAGCGGATACGGCTGATGCACCCGCTGGGCCGATTTGCGACTGCCTACGACATCGCCGCTGCCGTAGCATTTCTAGCCTCCGATGACGCTGCGTTTATCACTGGGCAAGCCCTGGCGATTGATGGCGGCTTCACGGCAGGCAGGCCCGAAGACGTCTAGGGCTCCTACCGCCATCTCTGACCTTTCGTGTTCGCCCGACTGTTCCCACAGTCGGGATGGGGTGCCGTTATCGCCATGTATCGAGTTCTGCGCAAAACCTGTACAACGTTGCGAGTCCTCCTGCTAAAAACTATACTTTTACAGAACAAAGTCAGTACAAACCTGGCGATTATCTGTACATGGAGGTTTGGTTGTGATGAAGAACTTGCTTGAAATGGTTGGACTTGCCGGGCGCGCCGCGCTCTTCTCCGCTCTCGTAGTACTTATGGGGGTCGCTTCGCCGCTCTCGGCTCAGACGGCGAGCGTGAGAGTCGTCCATGGAATTCCCGGAGCGGACGTTAGCCCGGGGTTAGACCCCGCACTGCCGGTCGATGTCTTGGTGAATGATTCGATCTGCCTACTCAAGGGCTTCACTTTTGGATCGATCTCCGGCCCCTACACGCTGCCGGCCGGAACGTACGACATTAAGATCTTTGTAGCCGACACGCTGGCCCCTTGCAGCGGCTCGGCGGTTATTGCCGCTCCGGTGCCGCTGGAGGCTGGAGAAAACGTATCGATTGTCGCCCATCTGAACGAGGCGGGCGGCCTGACGGCCAGTAAGTTCGTCAACGACGTTTCTCCCATCGGTGAAGGCATGTCGCGCATCATCGCCCATCACCTTGCCGCTGCTCCGGCGGTGGACTTGACGATCCGCTCAGGTTTCCCGCCGATGCAGGCGACTGTGCCTGGCGCCGTGAATGGAGCCCAAGCTGCGGCAGAAGTTCCTGCGGGCGGAGTGACGATCGGAATTGCTCCGGCTGGGACCGGCATGGGCATCTTCGCGAGGATTTTGCGCACCAGACCCGGACTTTCCTACACGGTCTATGCCGTCGGATCCCTGGCTAATGGAACTTTCACGCTCATCGCTGAACCGATCGGCGGCCTCAAGGGGATCACGATCCGCTTATAAGCCCAGGCACTCGGCGGTGTGAACAGTGGGCAGAAGCAATCTGCCGAAGCTAACAGCCCCCTCGTGAAGGGGTTGCCGGGTTCTTGTTGAGAAGAGAGCCTCGCGCCTAGAATAAGCGCGGGGCTCTCCGTTTGTTCGCGGCGGCGTCCATCGCTCGTATGGCTAGCCAATTCATCCATCTTCACAACCACACCGACTACTCGCTGCTCGACGGCGCTTGTCATATTCCTCGGCTGATGAAACTGGCCGAGGAACGTGAGTGGCCTGCACTGGCGATTACCGATCATGGGAATCTCTTCGGCGCGGTGGAGTTTTACACCAGCGCCAAAGCAAAGGGAATCAAGCCGATCATCGGCTGCGAAGTATACGTCGCCAAGGGCGACCACAAAGAGAAGAAGGAGCATGGCGGCTACCACCACCTGTTGCTGCTCTGCAAGAACGAAACCGGCTACCGCAACCTAATCAAGCTCGTCTCGACGGGCTATCTAGAGGGCTTCTACTACAAGCCGCGCATCGACAAAGACCTGCTGGCGAAGCACTCCGAGGGCTTGATTTGCACCACAGCCTGCCTCGCCGGCGAACTCGCCGAGGCGATGGTGGAGAAAGACGACTATGAAGAAGGCCGGCGCTTGGCCTACCTCTACGCCGACATCTTCGGCAAGGATAACTTCTTCATCGAGGTTCAAGACCATGGGCTCGACCTGGATAAGAAGTTTCTGCCGATGTTGCACCGGCTGAGCAAAGAGACCGGCATTCCTCTGGTCGCGACCAACGATGCGCACTACCTGACCAAGGACGACTGCAACGCACACGAGGCGCTGCTTTGCGTGCAGACGGGCAAGACGCTCAGCGACCCGAACCGGATGAAGTTCGAGACGAACGAATTTTTTCTGAAGTCGCGCGACGAAATGCTGGAGGCCCTGGGCGGCGACGCGGGACCTTTGGACCGCACCTGGGAGATCGCGCAGATGTGCGATCTCAAGATCGAGAAAATCGCCAATCCGTTTCCGGATTTCGAGGTTCCGAAGGGTCAGACCGGCGCGACTTACTTTGAGTACATTGCGCGCCAAGGATTGGAGAAGCGTCGCGCGTACTTGGAGCATCAGCGCGACAAGGGCCTGTTGCGTCGCCCGCTGGAGGAGTATTACGAGCGACTGGATTACGAGATCCAAGTTATCCAGCAGATGCAGTACACAGGTTACTTTCTGATCGTCTGGGACTTTATCCGCTACGCGAAGTCGATTCGCATTCCCGTCGGGCCTGGCCGCGGCTCTGCTGCCGGGTCGCTCGTCGCATACGCAATGGAGATCACGGATATCGACCCGCTGCAGTATGGTTTGCTCTTTGAAAGATTCCTGAACCCGGAGCGCGTGTCGATGCCCGATATCGACATCGACTTTTGCATGAACCGTCGCGGCGAGGTCATTCAGTATGTCACCGAGAAGTATGGGCGAGAACAGGTTGCGCAGATTATCACGTTCAACACGATGGCGACGAAAGCGGCTATCAAAGACGTCGGCCGCGTGATGGACATGTCCTTCGGCGAGGTCGACAAGCTAACCAAGTTGGTACCGAACGTCCTCAACATCAAGCTCGACGAGGCCATCAAACAGGAGCCCAAGCTGCGCGACGCCATCAGGAACGACAAGCAAGTCGCCAAGCTGATGGAGACAGCGCGCCGGCTGGAGGGGGTTGCCCGAAACCCTTCGGTGCACGCTGCGGGCGTCGTGATTGCTCCCGAGCCGTTAACGAACCTTGTGCCGCTCTATAAAACGGCCAAGGACGAAATCGTCACACAGTACGACATGAAGGGCCTGGACTACTTGTCCCTGCTCAAGATGGACTTTTTGGGGCTCACGACGCTGACAGTGATTGACGACGCCCTCAAATGGCTGAAGAAAGAGAGGAAGCTAGATCTCGAACTCAGCGACATCCCGCTCGACGACAAGCCGACTTTTGAACTTCTGGCGAAAGGGCTGACCGCGGGCGTTTTCCAGTTCGAGTCGAGCGGCATGCGCGACATCTTGATCCGCTATCAGCCTGAACGGCTAGAGGACTTGATTGCGCTGAACGCCCTCTACCGGCCCGGTCCTATCCAGGGTGGTATGGTCACGGACTTTATTGAGCGCAAACATGGCCGCAAGAAGGTGACTTATCTGTTGCCTGAACTCAAACCGTATCTCGAAGAAACCTACGGCGTCATCGTCTACCAAGAGCAGGTCATGCAGATCGCCAACGTGATCGCCGGCTATTCGCTCGGCGAAGCGGACATGCTGCGGCGAGCGATGGGTAAGAAAAAGCAGTCGGAGATGGACAAGCAGCGCGCGCGTTTCCTGCAGGGATCCGCGGAGAAGGGCTTTCCTAAGGCCAAGGCCGAGAAACTGTTCGATCTGATGGCGCAGTTCGCTGGTTACGGTTTCAACAAGTCGCACTCAGCGGCCTATGGGTTCGTCGCCTACTGCACTGCGTACTTGAAGGCGCACTATCCGGTTTACTTCATGGCCGCGCTGCTGTCGTCGGAATCGAACAACACCGACAAGGTCGTGCGCTACATCAACGAGTGCCGAGACATGAACATCCAAGTCATGCCGCCGGATGTGAACTCTTCCTACTGGGACTTCACGCCCGCAGGCGATGCCGCGATGCGCTTCGGGCTCGGGGCTATCAAGAACGTGGGACGCGGCGCGGTCGATGCGGTCATCGAGGCGCGCGAGCGGCTTGGCGGACCCTTCCGGTCGCTGTTCCATTTCTGCGAAGAAGTCGATTGGGGCAAGATCAATAAACGAATGTTGGAGAGCGCCGTGAAGGGCGGGGCGCTGGATTCCCTCGGCGGGCTGCGGGCTCAATTGTTGGCTGGTCTGGACAGTGCGATCGAGACCGGGCAGAAGACCGCGCGGGATCGAGCGGTCGGGCAGGGCGGATTGTTTGCGGCAATCCCTGCGGAAGAGGATCTCAACGATGGCCAAAACTTGCCCGACGTCCCTGAGATGGACAAGCTGACTCTGCTCGCGAATGAGAAGGAGATGCTCGGGTTCTACGTGACCGGGCATCCGCTCGATGAGTACGAGGACAAGATGGCGGAGTTGGCCGAATGCGATTCGGTCACGATTGGCCAGAAAGAGCAGGGAATGGAGACCGCCATGTGCGGCGTCCTCACCAATATTCAGCGGAAGCGGAATCGCGAGGGCCGGCCCTGGGCGGTTAGTGTTCTCGAAGACCAGAAGGGCAGCACCGAGATTCTTGTCTTCGCGAATCAGTATGAAGGACTGGCCCAAGAGTTGGTGAATGATCGGCCCGTTTTGGTGCGCGGCCAAGTGCGTACAGACGAATCTTCGCCGCCCAAGATATCGGCGACCGAGATTGTTTCGCTCGACAACACGCGGATCAAGCTCCCGGCGCAGATCTCACTCACGGTGCGCCTGAGCAACGGAGCGGGCCTCGGCCAAGACGTCTCGGCGAAGCTTCGGACTCTGATCGACAGCAGGCCTGGTGATACCGATATTCGACTGCGGATGCTGCGCCAGAAAGAATATCTAGTGGTTTACGACCTTGCCGATCGCGTCCGCGGAGATAAGGCGTTTCGTCGGGCTGCGGAGGAGATTTGCGGCAAGGGATCGGTTGAGGTCTTGGCCGGCGGCTAGGACGTGAGCAAACCTGCGCGATAATAGGCGCTTAGGCGCGCATGTCCGAACAGGAACAAGAACCAAACGGCGGATCAGCGCCGGAACCGCAAGGCGCGTGGGCTCGAGTCTTGCTGGCTCGGCACCCGGAACGTCCCCACGTGGTTGACTACATTGCCCGGATGTTTGAGTCGTTCACGGAAATTCGCGGGGATCGCCTGTTTGCCGACGATCCAGCGATCATGGCGGGATTCGCTTCTATACGCGGCCGTCAGGTCATGGTGATCGGCCAGGAGAAGGGCCGCGACACGAAGGGTCGTATGCGCCACAACTTCGGGATGCCTAAGCCGGAGGGATACCGCAAGGCGATGCGTGCTATGCGTATGGCAGAGAAATTCGGCCGTCCGATCGTCGCGCTCGTCGATACGCCAGGAGCCTATCCGGGAATCGACGCCGAAGAGCGCGGTCAGGCCGAGGCCATTGCCCGCAATCTCTACGTCATGGCAGAGCTGACGGTGCCCGTTATCTGCGCCTGTATCGGCGAAGGCGGCAGCGGCGGCGCATTGGCTATCGGCGTCGGCAATGCCGTGCTGATCCTAGAAAATGGCGTCTATAGCGTGATCTCGCCAGAAAGCTGCGCGGCGATCGTCTGGCGTGATGCCGCGAAAGCGGAATTGGCGGCGGAGGCTCTGAAGCTGACCGCGACCGACTTGCTCAAACTGGGCATGGTCGACGAAATTGTGGAAGAGCCTGGAAGCGGTGCGCACACCGATTGGGACGAGGCGGCTCGTCTGCTTGGCGACGCCGTAGAGCGCAATCTAGCCGCGCTTGACGGCGTAGACGGAGCGAGCCTACGTGAGGCCCGCTACCAGAAGTTCCGCGCGATCGGTTCCTTCTTCTCAGAGTAAGCCGCGCGCCATCACAGCGCGTTCGGAGGCCGCATGCTCGCACGATCTTTATCTCTGTTGGCGATCCTGGTATGCCTGGCTTGCTCTAGTCAGCCCCCCATGCAGGACGGCGAGTTCGAGACCATCTCAAAGGAATACGTCGAAGAGTTTCTTGAGATGACCCCGGAGTGGGCGACTCTGCTTGGCGATCACCGTTTCGATGATCGTCTGGGCGACTATTCCAAAGCAGGCATCGCGGACTCACTAGAGATGGAGAAGCGCTATCTGGCTCGTCTCGATGCGCTGGATCCAGCTCGTTTGAGTACGGTCAACGCGACCGATTACGCGATCCTGAGGAACCGCATCGAAGAGTCAATCTTCAGCGTGGAAGAGCTGCGCGAGTTTGAGTGGAATCCGCTGCTCTACAACGTGGGCGGATCGATCTACGGACTCTTGGCGCGTGACTTCGCTCCAGAAGAGGAGCGGTTACGGCATCTTGCAATGCGCTTGCAGGGGATCCCCGCCGTTTTGGCTGCGGCCCGTGAGAATCTAGTCAACCCGCCCAGGGTTCACACGGAGACGGCGATTCTGCAGAACCCGGGGTCGATCTCCCTAGTCCGCGATGAACTTGAGGGGATCCTAGCTCCCTATCCCGACTTAAAGGCCGAGATGCAACCGGCGAGAGACGAAGCAATCGCTGCGTTGGAGGACTACGGCGAGTGGCTCGAAACCGATCTGCTGCCCCGCTCGAACGGCGACTTCCGTCTCGGTGCAGAGAAGTTTCGCCGCAAGCTGGCGTTCACTCTTCAGTCGGACCTCTCCATGGAAGAGATCCTCTCGCGAGCCGAGGCGCGATTGGCCGAAACCCAAGACGCCCTCTATGACACGGCATTGCCGCTCTACCGTACCGCCCATCCCAACGCCTCCGATGACCAGTTGGCGCACAGGAAGGACGTCATCCGAGACGTTCTAGACCGACTAGCCGAAGACCGACCGACCGATGCCACTATCGTGGACGACGCGCGGCAGGCGTTGGACGAAACGACACGCTTCGTCGGCGATAACGCCTTGGTGAGCCTGCCGAAAGAACCGGTAGAAATCATCGTCATGCCCGAATTCCAGCGCGGCGTCTCGACCGCCTATTGCGATTCTCCCGGCCCGTTGGAGGAGAACGGCAAGACGTTCTTTGCCATCGCGCCGGCGCCGCAAGATTGGTCCGCCGAACGCAAAGAGTCGCTGTATCGCGAGTACAACGACTACATGCTGCGCGATCTCACCGTGCATGAGGCGATGCCTGGGCACTACGTGCAACTAGCCCACTCAAACCAGTTCGTAGCGCCCACGCTGACCAGGCACATTTTCTACAGCGGTCCGTTCGTTGAGGGCTGGGCGGTATACGCCGAGCAACTCATGGTCGAGCACGGCTACGGAGGTCCTCAGGTGAAGATGCAGCAACTCAAGATGTACGCGCGCGCGGTCATCAACGCCATTCTCGATCAGAAGATCCATGCCGGTTCGATGACCGAGCAAGAAGCGATGGATTTAATGATGACCGAGGGCTTCCAAGAGGACGGAGAGGCCGCCGGCAAGTGGCGCCGAGCTCGCCTCACGTCCACCCAACTCTCCAGCTACTTTGTGGGTAACGAAGAGGTGCGGGAGATTCGCAAGGCTTGGGAAAGGGAAAATGGTCCGATCACGGATTGGAAGGTTTTCCACGACGCCGTCCTCTCGCATGGTTCGCCGCCGGCCAAGTTCGTTCGGGCGGAACTCGGCCTATAGACCTTCAATTCGCATGGGCAACTTCGGGCGACTTCACGTATCGGTCGAGAATGTCGTAAATACCGTCGCCCTCGAAGATATTGCGGGCGAGCGGCTCGTAGCCGTAGTCTTCGCGGATCTGACCCTCCTGATCGATGATGAAGAAATGAGGCGTCGCGAAGCTCGGGTTCTGCGGCGTTAGCTTCAAATACGACGCGGCCACTTGACCGGAATCAAAAAGGATCGTTGTCGAGAGATTGTTGTCTTTCAAATAAGCCTGAACCTTGGCAAGGTTATCGGGAGGGTGGACGATCGACAACACCTTCACCGCGCCGCCATAGTGCGCCTCGACATCGTTGAGCACCTTGGACAAAGCCTGGCAGTGGGGGCAGTCGGTCTTGATAATGTCCAGCACGACAACTTTTCCCCGAAAGTCATAAAGATCGTGCTGCTCAAAGTTGACGTCAGGTAGCGAGAAGCCGGGCGCCCTGCGGTTCGATAGCTCGCCCGCCCCGAAGGCAACGACGGCCGAAAGGAGCAGCGCTCCAAGTAAACGATTCATCCTTCACAAACTAACATGCCGCGCAATCAAGCCCAAGCCCGGACCCGGCTCCCGGCTAGAATAGAGCGGATGAGTGAAGCCGAAGGCGCCAAGCAAACAAGGGTCTTGATTGTCGACGACGAGGACGATCAAAGGCGTGGGCTCTCCAGCCTCGTCTCCTCTTGGGGATACGCCGTAGAGACTGCCGCCGACGGTCAGGAGGCGCTCGAGAAGCTGGCGGCTTTCCGTGCCCACGTCATGGTGACTGACCTGAACATGCCACGCATGGACGGCTTTGAGCTGTTGCAGAGGCTCACGCGAGAGGGCTCCGCGCCGACAACTATCGTGCTGACCGCTTTTGGCACGATCGAGAATGCCATCAAAACTGTCCACGATCTGGGCGCTTTTTGGTTCATTGAGAAGCCGATTCAGGCCAGCGCGATGCGTACGCTGCTCGAAAGAGCGGCGGCGCAAGGGCGCCTCAGCGAAGAGCGTGAATTATTGGAGCGTGAGCTCAGCTACCAGGGTTCCTTGGATCAGCTGGTCGGCAGCTCTAAGGCCATGCAGGAAGTCTTCTCGATTATCCGGCAGGTGGCCCCTAGCAAGGCCTCTGTTCTGATCACCGGCGAGAGCGGAACCGGAAAAGAGTTGGTAGCCCGGGCAATTCACAAGCTCAGCCCGCGAAAGGCGAACAGCTTCGTGGCCATCAACTGCGCAGCTTTGCCGGAGTCCCTGATTGAGAGCGAGCTTTTCGGGCATGAGAAAGGGGCGTTTACCGGTGCGCTTCAGCGCCGCAATGGATGTTTTGAACTAGCGGACGGCGGAACGCTGCTGCTGGATGAGATTGGCGACATGCCGATCGGCACGCAGGCAAAGCTGCTCCGCGTGCTGGAGGGATCCAGTATCCGGCGCCTCGGCGGCAATACGGAAATTGAGGTCGATACCAGGGTGATCGCGGCGACCAATAAGAAAATCGATGAAAGCGTCGCTGAAGGCGAGTTGCGCGAGGATCTCTACTATCGATTGAACGTGTTCCACATCCACTTGCCCCCGCTCAGAGAGCGCAAGGACGACATCTTGCCCATCGCCGAAGCATTGATTCGGTCGCTGAACAAGAAACACGACTGCCGAGCGACGGAGCTGCATCCGCAAGTTCTCGATAGCTTCCGGCTCTATGCTTGGCCCGGCAATGTCAGAGAACTGCGCAACGTCCTTGAGCGCGCCGTAATCCTGGCCGGCGAAGGTCCTATCTTGCCCAGCCATCTAATCGGATTCGGTGATAGTAAGGCGGGAACAATCGAAGCTTCTGACCCGGAAGCGATTATGCTGCGGGTCGGCACGACGGTGCGGGAGGGGGAAAAGGCGCTCATCCTCAAGACCTTGGAGCACACAGACAACAACAAGACCCGCGCCGCGCAGATCCTGGAGGTCAGCCTAAAGACCCTGCACAACAAGCTTAAGGAATACAGTCAACAGGAAGCGGACGAGTAAGTCTGCCGCAAAATCGATATGTCCTTGCGCGCCAGACTGGTCGCCTCGATCGTGATGCTTGTCGCCGCGACCGTCGTTTTGCTTTCCGTCCTCTTTCTCCGGACCACTTTGCAGACAAGCTTTGGCGATGCTCGTCGAATCGCCGACGAGAACGCGCAGCAAGTCGAAAGCTTCTTGCTGCCCAGGGCTCAGGCCGCTGTACAGCGTATGCAGCCCGCCCCTGTGACATTCGATGAAGTCGCTGACGCCTACGTCCGCGCCGTTGCCGAAGACGAAGAGCTCGACGACTTGTTGTCTAACCTGACGACCAATTCGGCAGTTTTGATCGAAGCGCTCATCACCGGGCCGGATGGCGCCGTGCTGGCGGCTTCCCTCGATTCCCGAACTGGCGAACGTTTTACGCCCCTGCCTCCGCTGGAGCAATTTGAGGACAAGAATCTGGTGGCCCGGTTGGCGGAGACGTTCTCAGCGAACCAGGACTACGACGTCGTCCGGGAGTTAGGCGCCCAGGATAGGCAACTGTTCACGATTCACATGGTCGTGTCGTCGCTGTTGATGCGAGAGCACTATCTGGGGCCGTTGGAACCGCTCGGTATTGCCTCGGTCATCGCGTTGCTTGTCTCGGTGTTCGCCGCTGTTGTCGTTTCTAGACTCGCAGTGCGGCCCTTTGAAAAGATCGGCGAGCAGATCGACCGAATCGCGCGAGGCGAGCAGGGCGACGATCCGGATGATCGCCTCAGTCCGACGAAAGAGTTGGCGGCCGTCGAATCCAAGCTAAGCCTGCTCGGCCAACAGTTCCGCGGAGCCCGCGCGGACACCGAGGAATTGCGGGGCAGCATCGATCAGCTTCTCGATCGCTTGCAGGAGGCCGTGCTGCTGTTCGGTCCCGACGACAAACTCGTGATGGCTGGCGGCGCGGCAGAGCGGCTTGTCGGCGCCGGCCGATGGGAGCTGATGGGCAAGAAGCTGGAAGAGGTATTTCCGGACTCATCACAGCTCGGCGCCCTGGTTCAAAGTGCGGTGCGTCTGCGGCTGCAGACCAAAGATCGTGCAGTGCGCCTGGACGGAAGGGGCGCCGACACCGCGCGAAACTTGCTCGCCTCGGTCGAACTAATCGAGGATTTCGTGACCCATGAGCGCTTGGGAACCCTGGTTACGCTGCGGGAAGCGGATCCTCGGAAGCAGATTGAGTTGCAGCTTGATCTGTCTACACGGATGGCCGCAATCAGTCGGCTGACGAGTGGCGCGGCGCATGAGATCAAGAATCCCCTCAATTCGATCGCCCTCCATTTGGAGGTACTGAAGCAGAAGTTGACGGACGACTCTGCTGGCGCGGAGGAGATCGAAGTGATCTCACGGGAGATTCAGCGGCTGGATAGAGTTGTGAAATCGTTCTTGGATTTCACTCGCCCCGTGGAACTTAAGGTAGAGGAGTTTGATTTGGGGCGGCTGGTGGCGGAGTTGGCGGGCCTGGTCCGGCTTGACGCGGAGGCGCAAGGCATCCAAGTCATCTGCGAGGCTGCGGATGAGGTGGTCGTACGCGGCGATCGCGACCTTTTGAAACAGGCTCTGCTGAACGTCGTCGTGAATGGCCTGCAGGCGAGCTCTTCGGGGGGCAAACTGGAGTTGGGATTAGAGGCCACAGGCGAAGGCTGGCTCGTGCGCATCAAAGACTACGGAGCTGGAATTCCCGAGGAAGTTCGACCGCAAATATTCCAGCTTTACTTCAGCACGAAAGGCGGAAAGGGTTCGGGCATCGGACTGGCCATGACGTTCCAGGTCGTCCAACTGCACGGTGGTACAATCGACGTCGTCAGCGAAGTTGGTCAAGGTACGGAGTTTCGGATCCTTATGCCTACTGCCCGAGTGATCGGGACAACGCCGAATCGCCGGAAAGACGACGGTTTGGCTGCTCCGGAGTTCAGCTAGCGATGCCATGTAAATCGCGCGGCCGGCAGCGATGTGCGTTGCTTCTGATTGCTGTTGGCCTCCCCTTCTTCCTGAGTTCATGCGCTAGCCGCCGGGCTGATGCGTCGCCGCCGACGACCACTCCCGCCACGCCGGCTCCGATTATGACTGGACCCTTATCCGTGCCGCAGACACAGGTGGAGTTGCTGCCCCCGCAACCGGTTCCCGAGGCGGCTATACCGGCGCGTCACGCAACGACGGCGATTATGGGTCCGCAGCTTCCGCCTGCCTCGCCGCAGCCGCCTTCACCGTCGTCTTCGCAGACGCCCGTTACCGTGGAGACGCCTGCCCCGACGCCCGCGGTGCCGCAATTGGGCCGTCTGCTCACTGCTGACCAAAGGCGAGAATATAATCGGATGATCAGTCAGAACGTACTTGCTGCTCAGGCCAGTCTGGATTTGCTGCAGAAGCGTCCTCTCAGAGAAGCGCAGAGGTCCGCGATTGAGCGGGTCAGGTCTTTTCTGGTGCAAGTTGACGAAGCGCGCCGCAGCGATCTGGAATTGGCGCGCAGTCTCTCGGATCGGGCGCGCTTACTCGCCGAGGACATGGTAAGGAACATGCCTCGTTAAGAGCCAGGCTGTCGAATTTCAATCGCCCATGAATTCCCTATTTGACGAAGCAACTGAGGAACCAGAAGGCGGGACTTCGTCTCGCAAGAAGATGTTGCCCAAGTTGGGCCGCAGCGTCAGAATGACGGGTCTAGACGTTGGCGCGACGATGATCAAGGTTGTGGTGCTTGAGCGCCGCCCTGAGGGTGTATTATTGCGCCAGGCGGCGTTGGCCTCGACCCCGCCGGGGGTCGCGACCGAAGGCGTGCTGACGGACGGCATCGCCGTAGCCCGCGCCCTGAAGTCGCTTTGGAATGACTATTCCTTGACGGATCAACGAGTGGCCGCCTCCGTCTCCGGTGAGCGCGTGTTCTGCCAAGCGGAGGAGGCCAGCGAAGCAGAGCGCGGAGACCTGCCCGCCCTGGCTCAGAGCCGCATGGCCGAAACGATTTCCTACTCCGCCGATTCGGCTAGCAGCGGCTACCAGGAAGTGCCGGGCGGATTCGTGTGGGTTGCGGCTCCTGCTGAAAGTATTGACTGGATCCGGGAAACCGTCCGGCTCTCCGCGAAGACGCCGACGCTGATTCAGGCCCAGAGCTGCGCTCTGGCCAACGCTTACGCTTTCAGCTATCAGCCCGCTGCCCAAGATGTCGCGCTCCTGCTGCATGTTGGGGCCAGACGTGCCTCTCTCGTGCTGATGCGTGGTGACGTTCCTATCTACGGACGCGACGTTGTGATTAACCTCGCTTGGCCTGCGAGCGCGAGGTCAGTTCCTGAGCGAGTGATAGGCGCCCTGGATCTGCACTGGGATCAAATCGAATTGCGGTCGCGGCCGGCAGAGCTGTCGCGTATTCTTCTCTCGGGAGGGCCGGCGTCGGCGCCGGAATTGAAGCAGGCGATTCAGGCCCGGACAGGAAAGCCGGTGGAAGAACTCGACGCTTTCTTGCGCGTAAGCTATTCTCCAGGCGCGGGGCCTGGGCGCGTCGTCGCAGAACATCGCGCATCGCTCGCCGTCGCGGCCGGACTTGCATTGCAGGGGCTCGAAGAACAATGATCCGGATCAATTTGCTAAAAGGTCGCGCGGGGTCAAACGATCTTCTGCCGCCGGCTCTCGATGCAAGCGGATCTCCGTCACGATTTCTTACCAAACGAGAGATGATCTTAGCCTTGGCCTTGGTGACGATCGGCGGCGGGATCATTGCCGCGCAAGTCTTGGGCGTTTTCCGTCAGCCGCCGTCCGATGATGAGCCGCTGGTCGCCACTTACGAGCGGCCCGCTGCCCCAACGCCGACTTCGCCGCCGGCCAGCGATCCTCCGGCCGTCGAGGCCGCCTCCATCGTTCCCAGCGAGCCGCAGATGGCCGAAGCCCCAGCCCAGTCCGATAGGCAGGTTGCCTCTCCGGCTACTTCGGCTCCAGAGAGCCCAGAGCGCGAGTTCGGCGCCGCACCGGCCCACACCGTGACGGCCCTAAAACTCATTCCCTGGGGGCAAGCGATCGAGGTGCTGGCCGAAGTGAAGGGCCAGCCGCAGTATCGATCGTTCTGGCTGACCAACCCCGATCGACTGGTGATTGATGTAGAGGACGCCGAACTGCGCGTCTCTCCCGCCGAACTCTCGCGAACCAGTCCCCATCCGCTCATACGGCAACTCCGTGCGGCCCAGAACAGTTTTGAGCCGCCGCGGGTGCGCATCGTCGTCGAAACCGAGCGCGATGGTCCGGTCGAGATCACTGCCAACTCCTCCGGAATCTCGGTCAAACTATCACCCGCGCCGTGACAGTCCAAACTACACGGCTGGGTCGACTCGGAGCCAAAGTGTTTCGCGAAGAGATCGACGCGTTCTACGTTTCCGCTCTCGCCAATATTAGGTATCTCACCGGATTCACGGGATCCGCCGGTCATCTCTTGATTGAACCGGGGCGGACGACTCTGTTCGTCGACGGCCGCTACGATGAGCAGGCCCGCGAACAAACATCGGCCGTCGAGGTCCGCGTGTCGCCAACGGACCCGTTTGTGGCCCTGCTTGGCGAGATTCGCCATCGACGGCTGCTGCGCATCGGCGTGGAGCGGAACCGTCTTTCGCTTGCCGCCTACGAACGATTGCGTGATGTGCGGAAGAAGATCCTTCCCTTGGAGGGCGTCGTCGAAGAACTGCGCGCGGTGAAATCGGCGGAAGAGATCAAACGGTTGAGGCAGTCGGCTCTTCTGAACTCGGAAGTATTTGAAGCCGTCGTCGGACGCCTTAAACCATCCTGGTCGGAGACGCGTCTAGCCGGCGAGTTGGAATACGAGATGCGGCGGCGCGGCGCAGCGGGAGCCTCCTTCCCTTCGATCGTAGCTTCCGGGCCGCACGGGGCGCGACCGCATGCCGCTCCGAGGCCCATCAAGCTGCAGCGCAATAGCCTGGTTGTCGTCGATCACGGTGCTATACTCGACGGTTACGCGAGCGACATGACACGCATGATTGCGTTGGGGCGTCCCTCACCGGACCAGCTTGCCCTCGTTGATGCTGTACGCGAGGCGCAACAGTCCGCGATCGATTCGGTTCGATCCGGGGTAGCCTGCGCTACAGTTGATCGGGCGGCGCGAAAAGTACTGAAAAAGAAGAAGTTAGATCGATATTTTACACATTCTACGGGGCATGGCTTGGGCTTGGAGATCCACGAGGAGCCGCGGGTCGCCGGTACCGTTTCGACGCGCCTAAAGACCGGAATGGTGATCACGATCGAACCGGGCGTTTATCTCGAAGGGATTGGCGGAGTGCGAATCGAGGACGTCGTCATCGTCGGACCCGACGGATGCGAGTCGCTCACCCACACCAGTCGCGAACTGCGAATCCTCTAGAATCGTCACCTTGAGTAGTTTGTTTCCAAGATGAATCTCGACCACATCAAAGAATTGCTTGATCTGATCGCCGAAAGCGACGTCACTGAACTGGAAGTTCAAGACGGCGACGAGAAGATCAGGATTCGGCGTAAGGCTGCCGGCGCCGATGAGGCTCCGCCCTATGTCGTCGTGACGTCTGCCATGGCTGGCGGCGTTGCCCCCTCTTCTCCGGGCGCCCTCCAAGCTGCGGCTCCAGGCGGCGCCGCAGTCGAGCCGGCGGCTCCCGTTGACGATGACCTCGTGATGGTGAAGTCGCCGATGGTCGGAACTTTCTACGAATCCGCATCTCCCGGCTCCCCCCCGTTTGTGGACATTGGCGACACAGTCGAAAAAGGCCAGACGCTTTGCATCATCGAAGCGATGAAGCTGATGAATGAGATTGAGGCCGAAGTGTCCGGCGTCGTGGCCAAGAGATTCGTGGCTAACGGCGAACCAATCGAGTATGGCCAAGCGCTGTTCGGCATTCGCCTCTCCTAAGGAACCCGCACCGGTTCATGTTTGAGAAAGTCCTCATAGCCAACCGCGGCGAGATCGCCGTTCGAGTCATTGCCGCCTGCAAGGACCTCGGCATCCGTACGGTCGCCATCTACTCTGAAGCCGATCGAAGCGCTCTACACGTGCGTCACGCCGACGAGGCGCTGTGCATCGGGCCTGCCAAGGCGGCTGACAGCTATCTCAACGTTCCCTCCGTCATCAGCGCCGCCGAGATCACCGGCGCTGACGCCATCCACCCTGGATACGGCTTTTTGGCTGAGAACGCCGCCTTCGCCGAAGTTTGCGAAGTTTCCGGCCTGACGTTCATCGGACCGCCTTCCCACGCGATTCGCTTAATGGGTGACAAAGCCCGCGCCCGGCGCGCCATGCGCGAAGCCGGGGTTCCGATCCTTCCAGGAACCGAAGACGCTCTCGATTCCTTCGACGAAGCCAAGAAGGCGGCGGAAGAGATAGGCTATCCGCTGATCATCAAAGCGGCGGCCGGCGGCGGCGGACGCGGCATGCGCGTCGTGCGCCAGAGCAAGGATCTTGAGTCCTCCTACAATCAGGCGCAGAACGAGGCCGCGGCAAGCTTTAGTTGCGCTGACGTCTACATCGAGAAGTTCATCGATCGCCCCCGCCACATCGAGTTCCAGGTTCTCGGCGACAATCACGGGCGTGTCGTCTCTTTGGGCGAGCGCGAATGCTCCGTCCAGCGCCGCCACCAAAAGCTTTTGGAGGAGGCTCCGTCCAGCCGGGTTAGCGCCGAGTTACGGGACCGCATCGGCAAGACGATTGAAGGCGCCCTCTCTGCTATTGGTTACTCCAACGCCGGAACGGTTGAGTTCTTGATGGATGAAAACGGCGAACTGCATTTCATCGAACTCAACGCTCGCATCCAAGTCGAACATCCCGTCACCGAGATGGTGACAGGCGTGGATTTGGTGAAGAGCCAATTGCTGCTCGCTGCCGGCGCTCGAATAGAAGATATCCTTCCCGAAACGATCGAGATCAAGGGCCACGCGATTGAGTGTCGAATCAACGCCGAGAATCCTGACACCTTCGCACCTTCGGCAGGACTCATCACCAAATTCGTCCCTCCCGGCGGCATAGGCGTCCGAGTCGACTCCGCCGCCTATTCAGACTGGTTCGTCCCTCCCTACTACGACTCTCTAGTAGCCAAACTCATCGTGCATGGACCGAATCGAATCGACTCGATGGCCCGCATGCGGCGAGCGCTGGACGTTTTCGTCGTCGAGGGCATCCACACGTCGATACCTCTGCAAATGCGAATTCTTGCTGATGAAGGATTTATCGGCGGCGACTACGACACGCACTTCATTGAGCGCTTGCTCTCGCAGTGAATCGCTTCTTCAGCCCCCGCGCAGCCGCCCGGCAGGCAACGTAACCTCCGCCAAGCGGCGCGAATAGGCGATCGATCCAAAACGCCCCCCGCAAATAGTAGGCGTCAATGCGCTCAAGCGCATCGAGACTCGAGCCTTGGGTAACGAAGCCCATGTCGGTCGAAAGCCCAATCCGAAAGTTCTCGGCGACGATGTCGGCGATCGGTCGAGTGTATTCCCCGTAGGGATACGCAAAACACTCCACCTCCGCGCCCGTGCGGTCTTCGATTGCCCGTTTACTGTCCAAGATTTCTGAGGCGACCTTGTCTATCGGAAGATCGGGCAACGACGGGTGCGTCATGGTATGCGCGCCGAACCCTATGCCTGCGGCCTGTAACTCCTGTATCTTCGACCAGGTCAGCAGTTTGCGATTCTTCAATGCATGCGGTTGCCGCGCCCAGTCGCCACTCTGACCGCACTTGCCGGCCACGATCAAAACCGTTGCTGTGAGCCTGCTTCGCGACAGCGCAGGAAAGGCATCGGTATAAAAATTCGCGAATCCGTCGTCAAACGTCAGAGCGACCGCAGAAGGAGATGTCGACTCGGCGACCTGGCCTGGGGCGACAACTGCTACGCCCTGCGAGACCAGGCTTGCTAGATGCCGCCTCAGGGTCTCCGCCGCAGTCGAAACAATCGAGCCCGAATCGTCGATGGAGTGGTAGGTGAGAATGGCTCGCGGCATCGGCGTCGATTCGAAGATAGCGGATTCGAGCAGTGCTCCGCTGGGCGCTGTAAAGTGTAGCCGAGGGACATTGGTGTCGTGAAAGTCGTTATCCGCAGGAGTCCGCCCCTGATGGTCTTGCGCGGTTCACGCGGCGGAATGCTGCGGCGCGCGGCCGCACTAGCGTTCGCTCTCTGCGCGATTGCGGCCGCCTACCGCTTCGTGGGTTTGCTTGCGGCAGATATCGGCGGTACAGCTAGTGATTTCCCGAACTCTGTTGTGAACCGCTGGCACCTCTGGCTGGGAATCGCTCTGCTTTGTGCTGCCGGGGCGAGCGTGTCTTGGAGCGCCGCTCAGCGTCCGAGGAAACGCGAGTAGAGGCTCCGGGCTTTCGCCGGGTCGTCGGTGCCTTGGATGATCGCCCGACCGTCCACGAATATCGTCATTGCGTAAGGCGGAGTGACGAACCGTAAGGCGTACTCGTTTGTCCGGACTTCGCCCAGTGCGCCGAGTTGCTTCGCCAGAATCTCGATATCGATAGGAGAATCCCCCCGGACTTGAACGGCGTTTCTGCCGCAGAGAACCGTACCCGGTCGAGTCCCAGCGGCGTCCAGCAACTGGAATTCGCGACTAGCGCAGACGCGACATGCTGGGTCCGGGTCTCCCACTGCGACCGACCGGGGCGAACCATGCCAAACATCTAACGTCAATAAACGAGGTTCGACGGCATCAGAGTGTCCGCTGAGGATCTTCAGCGCGTCGCCGACCTGGAACGATGCGACTGCCGAGGCGGCTACATTCAAAATCCCCGCCGTATCGCAGGTGGGCTGGGCGCCGCCCGGAGCGTCAGGCAACAAGCAGGCAAGACAGGGACCCCGGCCCGGTAGGATCGTCGCCGTGACGCCGTAACTTCCGACCGCCGCCCCGTATATCCACGGAATTGAGTTCTTCACAGCGGCTTCATTGACCAGGTAGCGCACCGCAAAATTGTCGGATCCGTCGAGGATGACGTCGGCACCCTCAATCAGCCGCTCGACGTTGGTGGCGTCGACGTCGGTCACGATGCCGGTCACCGAGATCGCTGAATTCACGGCTCGCAGTTTCCGTTCCGCGGCGATGGCTTTAGGCAGGCCTTCGCGTGCGTCCGCCTCGTCGTAGAGCCACTGACGCTGGAGGTTGTTTTCCTCCACAAAATCGCGATCGATCAGAACGAGTTGACCAACTCCGGCTCGGGCCAGAGCCGCGGCGTGAAAGCTGCCCAAAGCGCCGCATCCTACGATCACGGCCCGCGAGGACATCAAACGACGCTGGCCCTCCTCGCCAAGCGGCGCAAAAAGCGTTTGCCGGGAGTACTTCTCGGTTGAGATCCCGTCTCTTGGCATATCTGCCGCCATCGCTTGATCGTACCAACGCCCTCGTCCGGTAGGTGAGGCGCAACGCTCTCGGCCTCCAGGGCGTCCTATAATTGCCATAGCAGTGCTTCGGTTTTCAGTGATCATGCTGATGGCGCTGCTTTGCGGGCAGGCCGCCTCTTCAGCGGAATGGGAGGGCCAAACTGTCGCCGAGATTCGGTTCGTTCCTGCCGAGCAGCCGTTGACCGAGGCGGAGTTACTTCTGCTGCTCACCATCAAGACCGGGCAACCGCTGGCAGCTGCGGACGTCACCCAGTCCATTCACAGCCTTTTCAGCACCGGCCGCTTCGCCAATATCGAAGTGGATACGGCTCCCGCGGCAGGGGGCGTCAGCGTAATTTTCTACACCGAGCCGAATTGGTTCGTAGGAGCCGTGACAGTCGTCGGCGTTGAGGAGCCTCCCAATATAAATCAGCTCGTCAACGCAACCGGTCTGCGTTTGGGTGAAATGTACACCGCCAGGAAAGAGGCCGAAGCGCTCAGCAGTCTCCGAGATCTCCTGATCGATAACGGCCTCATGAATCCTCTCATTGAGGTCGTGGTGGACCGGCATCCCGAAGACCAGCAGGCCGACATCCAATTTCTTGTAAGGCATCTGCCTCGCGCTGGGTTTGGCAGGCTCTTGCTGACGGGAGACGCAGGCTGGAGCGTTTCGGAAGCGGGTAGTATTGCCGAATGGAAGACCGGCAAAGAATTTACCTTCGAACGTCTTCTCAACGGCCTTGATCGGCTGCGCCAAGAACTTCGCCAGCAAGGCTACTGGCAGGCGAATGTCTCTGTGGTCGCCAAAGACTATGATCCAGACGAAAACGTCATCAACCTCGTAGTCAACGCCGTTAAAGGTCCGCAAATCGAAGTTCGGATTGAAGGCGTCGAACTCAGCGAAGCTCGTCTACGCGCGCTGCTGCCTGTATACGATCAGGGCGCGGCGGACCAAGGATTGATGGCCGAAGGGGCTCGGAACCTAAGAGATTTCCTCCAACTCAAGGGTTATCTGGATGCCAAGGTGGATTATCAGCTGGAGAGAGACCGTGCCGAGCAGGTAGCGGTCGTTTATCGAGTCGATCGCGGCAAGCGCATGAGATTGGCGAGCGTAGATATCCGCGGCGTCCGTTACTTCGATATGGAGACGATTTACGAACGCATCTTGGTTCGTCCGAGCACGCTCCGTCAGCGCAGAGGAGCCTTTAGTACGGGTCTGTTGCAGCAGGACGTCGACGCGATCCGCAGCCTTTATTTGCTCAACGGCTTCCGGGACGTCCAGGTCCGTTCCAACCTCGATACTTCACGAGGCGTCGGCGAACTCACTATAGACGTGACCGAAGGGCAGCCGACGATTGTCTCGAAACTCACCGTGACGGGCGATGAAACTTACCCGATCGCCGATCGCTATTTTCAACTCGCATCCGCCGAAGGGCAGGCGTTCAGCGAATCACATATCGCGACTGACCGAGATCTGATCCTGAGTGACTATTTCGACTCGGGTTACCAAGATGCCACGTTCTCCTGGACCGTCACGCCTACCGAAAACCCTTATCGCGTCGAACTCGCCTACACCATCACGGAGGGCCCACAGCTATTCATCGATCGGCCGATCGTGAGCGGTTTGGTCCATACCGAGCCCGAGTTGGTCGACTCTCAGCTGCTGCTCACTCCCAATGCGCCGCTGTCGCAAACGGCTATGTTTGAAACTCAACGGCGGCTTTATGATTTGGGAGTTTTCACCAAGGTGGATATCGAGGTGCAGAACCCGGAGGGCAAGGAGGCCAGCAAGACGCTGCTGGTGCGCCTCCAAGAAGCGCGCCGATGGACGTTTGGCTTTGGTCCCGGAGGTGAGTTTGGCCGTATCGCGCGGCAGTCGGACACCAACGTCAATGCCGCCGAGTTCCGTTTTGTCCCGCGGGCCACCGTCGAAGTGAACCGTCTTAACCTGCGCGGCAAGGGCCACACTCTTTCTTTTCGCTCGCGGGTCTCCGAACTCCAGCAACGTATCCTCTTCTCTTACGAAAACCCCCGATGGACGGGCTCTGAGAAGTGGAAGATGACCACAAGCGGCTTAGTCGACAGGTTCCGCAACTTCTCCACTTTCTCCGGGCGCAAGTTGGAAGGAGTTTTCCAACTGGAGCAGAACCTGAGTAAGCCCTCGACTGCCCTTTACCGCTACACCTATCGGCGCACGACTCTCGATGCCAGCAGCGTAAGCGCCGCGCTGGTGCCTGTGGATGGGCGCGCCGTCCGCACGGCCCTTTTCTCTGGGACATACATCCAAGATCGCCGCGACGATCCGACCGATTCCACGCGGGGGCTTTTCAACAGCGTCGATTTAAGTTTTGCGTCGAAGTATTGGGGCTCCGAACCGGACTTCGCTCGAGTATTCGCGCAGAACAGCACCTACTACAGCTTGACGAAGCGCGTCGTCTTGGCTCGAACCACGCAGCTCGGATTCTTCGTCCCGTGGGGGGAGATTCCGACACTAGACCCAGCCGACGAAACGGAAACCGATACTCCCTTCGGCGTGCCGGATTCGCGCATACCGTTGGTGGAGAGGTTCTTCGGCGGCGGCCCGTCCGCCAACCGCGGTTTCTCGATCAACGAAGCCGGCCCACGCAGCCTGACCGGCGGCGGTCCAATCGGCGGCGGCGCACTGTTCCTCAATAGCGTCGAACTGCGTTTTCCGGTAATGGGAGATAGCACCAGTGGCGTGATTTTCCACGATGCCGGGAACGTGTTTTCGCGGCTT
This sequence comes from uncultured Acidobacteriota bacterium, assembly GCA_963805925.1. GTDB lineage: Bacteria > Acidobacteriota > Terriglobia > Bryobacterales > UBA6623 > CAMPKL01. The sequence goes on along the minus strand of CAWDWB010000003.1, from coordinate 414,336 downwards.
TCGAACCTGTCATTCAATCCTCGGCAGCAAGTCGCCAAGAACGGTCAAGGCCAAGACGTCTACGACTTCGATTATATGGTCCACGCGGTGGGGCTTGGTCTTCGGTACAGGACGCCGATTGGGCCGATCCGCGTCGATGTGGGATACAGTATCAACCCGCCGCGTTACTATACCGACCCGGGAGATGGGGTGGAGCGGACCCAACAGCGCCTCTCTCATGTCCAATTCCATTTCTCATTGGGGCAAACGTTTTGATGTTGCGCTGCAAATTGCTGGCGTTAGTCGGCGTCGCTTCGTTGTGGTCGATGACGCCGCAGATGATTGACCGCACAGTCGCGATCGTCGAAGACGCGACCATTACGCAGAGCGAGGTCGTCGCCCAGCTGCGCCTTGAGGCTCTGGCCAACGCCGCGGAGGTTGTGGATTCCGCAGCGGAGCGAGAGCGAGTGCTGGACAGGTTAATCGATCAGCGACTCATCGCCAACGACATTCGCTTGACGGGCCTGCAGCCCATGTCATCCGACGAACGCGCCAAATTGTTGACCCAACTGCAAGCGCAGTCATTCGGCGAACTGTCGTTTGAGGCTGCGCTCCAAGAATACGGCGTTACCGAAAGCCAGGCCCTTGAGTTTTTCGTGCGTCAGGTCGAATTCAGCCGTTACGTGGAGTTTCGTTTCCGCACCGGGCAAACGGTTGGCGACGAAGAATTGCAAGAGGCTTATCGGTCCAAGTACGGCAGAACGCCCAACCGCGACGCTCCGCCCCTCGAACTGGCGGCGCCGCAACTTCGAAACGAAGTGTTGAACGCACGAGTCGAAAGACTATTGGAGCAACATATCCGGCAGCTACGGGCGGACCATCGGGTTGTTCGCCTTGAGAGGATTGATCGCTCGGCGATTTCGCACTCGGAAGGAGCGCCCTGATGGCCGACTCTCCCAATCGATTCACCTGGAAACGCGTCGGCCTGGCCTGCCTCTTGTTCGCTTTGCTTGCTTGCGTGGGCGTGTACGAGCTATTGCGCAGCGATTGGCTAAACGAGCAGCTGCGATTACGCGTGATCGCAGAAGTAGAACAAGCGACTGGAGGCGTAGTTGAGCTTGAAGCCCTGCGCTTTGACCCTTCCGTCTGGGCCCTAGAGTTGGTGAATCTCCGTGTCCGCGACCCGCAGCAGTCGGACCCTTTCTTAGTCGTACCAGCCGCATCACTTGGGATCAGCATCCGGTCAATCTTGTCTCCCCGCGTCCGTCTCGATTACTTGACGCTCGATCAGCCGCTAATTCAATTGAACATCGCGGAAGACGGCTCTACGAACTGGCCCGCTCGCGTCGTCGACGGATCGCGTTTGGAGATAGCGAATATCGACTTGGGTCGTCTGCAGATAACCCAGGGGCGCCTCGACTTCAACGGAGAGCCCTACAACCTCGACGTCTCTGCAGAGAACGTAGCCCTGATCGCCGAGTTGGACACGCACAGTTGCTATGCCATGAACGGCCAGCTGCAAAATCTACGGGCGCAGGCCGCCGGCGTAAGCCTGGACGGAGTCGTTTCAGCCGATCTCCAGCTTTGCGCAAACAGCCTCCAAGTGCGCGCCGCCGAGTTGGTTACTGCGGCTCTGGGAACGTGGAAAGCGTCCGGAACTGCGGCGCCTCTGGCAGATCCCGCGGTCAACTTCGAGTACTCTTTTGCGGCCCCGCTAGAAGGAATCGTTCCTGCCTTGCCCGACCAGTGGCGAATCGCAGGTTCGGCTTCCGGCTCCGGCAAGCTCACCCGAGCACCCGGCGAATCGATCGTCTACTCCGGCGACGTGCATGCGGCCAATGTCGACGTCCAAGGTCCTGCCGGTTCGATGCCCAACAACCGACTCGACGCCGTATTCGAAGGCGGCCTGGACGCTCTCGTTGTCTCGAACATCAGCCTGCAGTTGCCCGAAGCGGGCCGAATTACCGGGAAGGCGCGCATTGAGGGCCTGCGAGGCCAGCCGGCGCTCACTGCGGATGGAACTCTCACCAGCGTCAGAGTCGGCCAGCTCTTGCGTACGATCACTCCTCGGTTTGTCTGGGCTACCGAAGCGACCGGCTCCTTCAAATTGGCCGCATCGGATTCCGGCGACGCTGTGCTGTCTGCTGTCGCCGACTTCTCGGATCCGGGCGATGCTGTGCGTCCTGGAATGGCCGGCAGCACGGACTTCACGTTCTCTTCAGTCGGTCGCGAGCTTCAACTCCGCCGATTTGGATGGTCGGCCGAGGGCGTCAATCTCACGGCTACAGGAACGGTGAGCGAAAACCGCGCGAGCGATGTCTCTTTCGACGCTCAAGCCGCATCCCAGGCGGATGTCGAAAGGCTGCTGGCCATAGCAGGCTACTCGGTCGACCCGCTTCCCTTCGCTCTCGACGGTCCCGTGCATGTGACCGCGGATGTCTCTAGCGCCGGAGGGCTGTCGCAACTGAGTGAGTCCCAGGTAGAGGCCGAAGTTTTGACGGCGGCCATCCAACTTCACGATTACCGCTGGGACTCTCTCGTTGCCCAGGTGCGATTCGATGACGGAACCCTGACCGTGACCCGCGGTCGCCTGGCTGACGGGAACGGCTACGTGGACATCCTTGGGACCGCCGATATCTCCAGCGGCCCGCCCGCCGATTGGCCGCTTAACCTCGAAGTCGAGGCGGCGGGCTTGGCTGTTTCGAAACTTCTGTCTGCCGTGCACCTGACGGCGGATGTTCAGGGTCAACTGCGCACGACGGCCCACTTCACTGGGACGCTGCAAGACCTTGACGGGCGCGCCGATTTTCGCGTCACCGAAGGCTCCGTTTCGGGGCATGAGTTTGACTCCCTTAGCGGTTCGGCTTTCTATCAAGCGAATCGCGTCCGAGTTTCCGGACTCGAACTTCGACGTGGAGATGCATTGGTCGCTGGCGAGGGCGCCGTTGTGCCGGCCGAGCGTTCTTTCGACTTACATCTGACCGGCTCCAATCTGAGGGCTGAAGATTTGCCGGGGCTCCGCGAAAGACCCGCGCCGCCCCGCGGCGGCATCTCTTTTGACGTCACGGCCTCCGGCGCGCTTGCCCCGTCGAATGATTCGCTTAATTTCGACACTCTCCGGGTGGACGGCAATTGGCTCCTCCAGGGGCTGGAGATCGGCAAGGTCGCGCTCGGAGACTGGAGCGGGGAGGCGGCGAGTCGAGACGACCGCATCGAACTCAAGCTCCATGGGGCTCCGCTCAACGGATCCGTCAACGGAACGGCGTCTGTCGGCGCTTCGGACCTCGACTTCACTGCCGACATCGGCTTCACGAATCTCGCAATTGAAGGCTTACTGTCGAGCGCCGCCGACCAGAACGGCCCCACCGGAATCGCCTCGGGAGAGGCCAAGTTCCATGGGTCGTTGCGTGCGCTGTCCGAGATTCAGGGAGAGGGCCTGTTTAGTGAATTGCGGCTCGAGATCGCCGATATGCCAGGCGCCGCCGAAGGCTACGCTCTGTACAACCCGTTCCCGATGAGGTGGGTGTTCTCCGACAGCGCCCTGCGTCTCGACCACATGCGTCTGCAAGGCGAGGGCACCAACGTCGAATTGACGGGTCGTGTGGGCGTCGCCCCAGGAGTCGCCTCAGACCTGCGCATTGACGGCGACTTCAACCTCGCCGCGTTACGCCAATTTCAACCAACTCTCGTCTCGTCAGGGCGATCGAGAATTGGCGTCCGCCTGACCGGCGCTGTAACCGATCCGGAGATACAAGGTGAGGTGGTCGTTCAGGAGGGCGAACTGCAACCTGAAGACAGTCCAATTGGCCTCAGCGGCGTCAACGGCAAGGTCATGTTCGTCGGTCGAGAGTTTCGAATTGAGGAGATGCGCGCTACATCCGGGGGGGGCGTGCTCACGCTGTCCGGCGGGGGGCGTATCGCCGCGAACGACTACGAGTTTCGACTGGACGGCCGGGTGCAGAATGTTCGGGTTCGTTATCCCACCGGCATTACCAGCGTGGTCGACGGCGATTTCGTCTTCTCGGGCGGCGGAGCGCAGCGGCTACTGAGCGGCGAAGTCGTCATTCTTCGCCTGACGACAGCCAGAACGACAACGCTGGGCACTCTACTGTCGGCTTTGCGTAGCGGCTCTCCAACGACGGCCCAATCGGCGCCGTCTGACACGGTTCAGCTAAACGTCCATGTCGCCTCGGCCTCTGGCGTTGAAATCAACACGTCGCTCATTCGCAACGTGGCGGCCGGTATCGACCTAAGGCTCGTCGGGACGCTCGGCAATCCCTCGCTACTGGGACAGATCGACATTTCGCAGGGGCAGATGAGCTTCCACGGCTCCCGCTATCAGATCAACCGCGGCGAGATTGAGTTCCGCAACCCGATCCGCATCGAACCATTGCTTGACTTCGAACTCGAGACCCGCATGCGCGGTGTGGATATCGCCTTGATTCTGGCCGGCCCGGCACGCCGCTTGAACGTGAGTTACCGTTCCGATCCGCCGCTTTCGTTCTCCGACCTCGTCAATCTTGTAGCCGTGGGGCGTGATCCGACCACCGACCCGCTTTCCGTATCGAGACAGCGCGTCGAGCAACAGTCGCTTTTCCAAACCGGCGCCAATAACGTCTTGGCGCAAGCGGTACAGAGCCCCGTCTCGCCCGGCTTGCAGCGCTTCTTCGGAGTAAGCCGACTGAAGGTCGACCCCGCGGTAGGCGGCGCCGAAGCCAACCCCGCCGCTCGTATTTCCACCGAGCAGCAACTCACCGACGACATCACACTGATCTATACCTACGATCTCTCCTCATCCCAACAACAAACCGCTCGCTTGGAGTGGGCGCCTAATCGGCGATGGACGCTCGTCGTGACTCGCGACGAAAACGGCCTCGTCGGCGCCGACGCAATCTATAAGACCCGGCGACCTTAGCGGGGTCTTTTGCCCTGTCTTAACAGGCAAAACGCTTAGCGCCAACGGTGGGCTCTCTAGCACCATAGTGGTAGTTCGAAGCATGGTCCGACTTACTTCGTCGGTTGAATTGTCGATCTCCCGAATGGCGGTCGATAATTACTACCAGGATCAAGGCGCCGCCTGCTTCGCTCGGGAGAACTTAGTTGTCCGCAACGGAATTCGTCGACTACTACGACTTTCTGATGGTCAGTCCGCAGGCCGATAAGGCCATGCTGGAATGGGCCGTCAGACTGATGCTGACGCGCTACGGGCCGAAGACCCCGGAAACAGCTGACGCGGCGAAGTACGAGACAACCAAGGCCGCCTACCGGGCGCTAATCGATCCCGTCAAGCGTGAGGAATACGACCAGCTCTGGGTGAAGCACAAGGGCCAGCCAGGTCCCGCCGCGGCCGGAAAACGAGAGCGCCGCACTTCGCCAAGTCGCGCCGGGCAACCGCCGATCGAAAAGATCTGCGTCGAACTCGAAGCCACCGAGGAGGATGTCCGCCTTCAGGTCAAGCTTCGCCAAGCGGTGATATCCGCGCTCTACGACGTATTGATTACCAATCCGCGAAATATAGAGCTAGGCCGCGCAGAAGTCGCCAAGGCGATTCATTGCCGAATCGATGACTTGGAATTCCCCATCTGGTTTCTCCGCGAATGCGGTCTCATCAAGACCTCCAACGCAGGCGATTATTCGATTACCGCAGACGGCGTGCAGTGGGTCGAGGCAGGCGGCGTACCGCACCTCGCGCCGAAAGCGAGCCCCAAGGTGGTGGAAGAACTGCCGACTGCCCGCCGCGCCGGCTAGTCCGCGTCCTTGTGCAAGAAACGGAAGTCGCACCCCTCATGAGCCTGCGTCACCGTATCCAGAAACAGCTTGCCGTAGCCCCGCTTGTAATGCGGCGCCTGCGGCTTTCGCGCCTCTAGTCTCCGCTGGATTTCCTCCTCGTCAACCAGCAGCGTCAGGCGCCGCTCTTCGACGTTGAGTTCAATTTCATCGCCCGTTTGTACAGCCGCCAAAGGCCCGCCGATCGCCGACTCGGGCGATACATGCAAGACGTCCGCGCCGAAGCTCGTGCCGCTCATACGAGCATCCGAGATGCGTACCATGTCCTTTACGTCGGCTTTGAGCAACTTGGTGGGTATCGGAATGTGGCCCCACTCCGGGAAGCCTGGCGCGCCGATCGGGCCGCCGTTCTTCATCACCATTACGGAATCCTTGTTTACGTCCAAATCCGGGTCGTCGATCCGCTCCAGCATCTCCTGGCGCGTCTCGAACACCACGGCCTTTCCCCGGTGTTTCCACAAGTGGGGCGACGCCGCTGACTGTTTGAACACAGCGCCCTGGGGACAAAGGTTTCCGTAGAGAATCGCCGTGCCGCCCTCTTTGTGAATCGGGTTCTTCAATGACCGCACGACGTCATTGTCCGGATCCGGCGCCTTTTCGAGATTCTCAGCCAGTGTCTTGCCGTTGACTGTCAGCGCATCGCCGTGCAGCAGCGGCAACAAGGCCTTCATCACTGTCGGCAGTCCGCCCGCGTAGAAGAAGTCTTCCATCACATGCTCGCCGGAAGGCTTCATATTGGCGATCAACGGCGTCTCGCGCGAAATCCGGTCGAAATCCGCCAGCGTCAGATCCACGCCCAGCCGTCGCGCGATAGCCAGCAAATGGGGCACGGCGTTCGTCGAGCCGCCGATCGCCATATCCGCACGTATTGCGTTCTCCAGTGCGTTGCGCGTCATGATCGTCGAGGGCTTCAAGCCCTCCCATGCCATCTCGACAATCCGTCGGCCGCTCTCTTCAGCGAACACCGCCCGCCTGGCATCGACCGCCGGGATCGCCGCGCCGCCCGGCAGCGTCATCCCCATCGCTTCCGCCATCGACGCCATCGTCGATGCCGTGCCCATCACCGTGCAGTGCCCATGACTGCGCGAGAGGCACCCTTCAATCTCAGCCAACTGCTCGTCGCCGATGCGCCCGGCCCGGTACTCGTCGAACAATCGTCTTCCGTCAGTCCCAGATCCCAGTGTCTGCTTGCCCCAGCGGCCTGCCAGCATCGGGCCTCCGGTCACCATGAGCGCCGGGACGTCCGCCGACGCTGCGCCCATGAGCTGTGCCGGCGTCGTTTTGTCGCAGCCAGCGAGCAACACCACGCCGTCGATCGGATTTGCCGTGATCGACTCTTCCACGTCCATCGCCATCAAGTTCCGGAACAACATCGTCGTCGGCTTCATGAACATTTCGCCGAGCGAGATCGTCGGGAACTCCAACGGCACGCCGCCCGCTGCCCAGACTCCTCGCTTGACGGCCTCGGCCAGGCCCCTCAGATGGACATTGCAGTTATTCAGCTCCGACCACGAGTTACAAATGCCAATGATCGGCTTGTCCTCGAAGATGTTGTGACCGAAACCCTCGGCCCGCAACCAAGCGCGACGGGCGAAATTGTAGTACCCCGTGCCGTTGAACCACGAGTGCGAACGTAAGCCCTTTGGATCGCGCATTAGAGGCTACGATAGCAGAGCGCCCAGCCCTCCCAGCTCGCGATGACTCTCAGTATTGCAGTGCTCACCTTAGCCTTTGCCTAAGTGTTTTCGCGGCCTGCTACTCCGATAGTTTTTCCCCTCACTTAGACCCACACGCGAGTGAATCTCCCAGTTGAGCGCCTTGCTTCCCTCTGGAATACTCAACCTTGTCGTGGTTCCGACGAAAGTCGTGACGATCCGTTCCCCCGGACGAGTCGCAGCCTTAAGGAGTTCTCGAAATGTCTATGCCAGTCGCTAGGAGCAGCGCACGCAAGACAGTGTTCAGATTCAGGGATCAAAACGGACAGACCATGATCATGCTCACCGATCGCCTTCGCGACGATGTTGGCGTTGATGGGTCTCGTATTCGACGGGGGCCGCATCTACTACGAGAAGCGCCGCCTACAGGCTGCCGCGGACGCAGGCGCTTTCGCCGCCGTGCAAGAGCTTCGCCGCGGACACCGCGACGCCAACACGCAGGTGAAGCCCGCGGCTCGCAGAGACGTCGAGCTCAATGGCTACACCAACGCCAACTGCGACGATTACGATTGACTATCCGTCAACCAATGCCTCTTTCGCGGGCGGGAATTACGCCGTCGTGACGCTGGAACGCCCGGTCGCGACGACGTTCTTGGGCATAGTCAATCGAGCATCGGCTACGGTGCGCGCTCAGGCTGTTGCCGGACTTGAGCTCGGCGGCGACCCCTGCATCGTGGCATTACGCCAAGGCAATGACAACGACACGCTGCGCGTCACCGGCAATGGCGGCATCAACTCCCAATGTGGTCTCTATGTGAACTCCAACGGTCCCGGCGCTCTAGACGCTCCGATGAACGGCGGCGGCGTCAATGCGACCTGGGCCGGCGTAGTCGGCGGCAATGAGCCAGGCAACTACAATATCCCTGGCGGCATCAAGAGCGACACGACCGGCTACGACATGCCCCCGATTCCGGATCCGTTCGCGGCCATCGATGAGCCCAGCGTCAGCGGCTTGCCCGCTCGAAACAGGAGAGGCTACTGCGACGCCGGCGGCGCGGGCTCCCAGAGGCAACGGAGCCGGCGCCTGCCAACCGGCCTACTTCGTTCCCGGCAAGTACACGCAGGGCGTCCAACTGACTGGATCGGGCACCGCCTATTTCGCGCCGGGACTCTACGACTTTGAGGGCGGGCTCGACATCCAAGGCAGTTGGAATGTCTACAGCACGGGCGGCGTCACGTTCTACATGAACGGCGGCGGAGCTCCCAACAAGGGCATTCAATTTTCTACCAGCGGCACCGTGCAACTTACGGCCCCCACGGAGGCGGAAGCGGCAAGGGACGGCAGCATACAGGGCATTCTGTTCTTCGGCGCTCGCAGCAACTCCTGGAACAACGCCACCAATAGGATTGGCCGCGCCCAGAACGGCTCCTACTTTAGCGGAGCCATCTACTTCCCCAGCGAACACATCGACTGGGCCGGCAACTCGGACGCATTCGTCGACGCAGAGCAGTTCTCCATGGTCATTGCCGATACCATCGATCTCTCCGGCAGCAGCGGCCTGAACATATTCCGCAAGCCGTCGAGCCTGAGTTCTGGACCGAAGATCTACCGGGCGGCGCTTGTCCGATAGACCGCCAACAGGAGCAAGTTTCATGCGACTCATCAACCTAATTCGAGAAAACCGCCGCGGCAACGCAGCAGTGGAATTGGCGATTTCCGTACCGGTCATCCTGGCCATGGTGCTCGGAGCAATTGATTTCGGGCGGGTTCACCTCGAAGCGATGGTCGTCAAGAACGCCTCCACCATCGGGAGCTTCTACGGCGCCCAGTCCGTTCAATACTCCGCCGATTCCTCCGGCATCCAAGCCGCTGCGACCAACGAAGCGCGCGGCATCGACGGGTTCTCGGTAACCAACGACATCATCTGTCAGTGCCTCAACTCCAACGGAGACTACGATTCCGGCGAAACGCAGGCAACCTGCGGCGACGCGGACTGCGGCGCATACGGCGTTCCTCGCGTCTACGTTCGGACCCGCAGTCAAAAGATGTTCTCGACATTGGGCTGGTATCCGGGCGTTCCGCAGAACACCCCAATGGATATGACCGGCTGGGTGCGAGTTCAGTAAAGGCGGGGCGTCACTATGAGCAACAGCAGTTCCATCTCCACCAAGACCCGGCCGCGCGGCGATAGACGCCGGGGGCAGTCGATGGTTGAGTTCAGCCTCGTATTCATCATCTTTCTCATGTTGATGGTGGGTCTTTTCGAACTCGGCCGCGTCGTCTGGATTTACGAGACCGTCGCTCACGCAGCGCGCCAGGGCGCCCGCTACGCCATGGTGCACGGCAATTCGGGGAGCCCTGACAACGCTGCGCTCATCGCCAGAGTGAAATCGCAGGCAGTAGGATTAAGCGACGCCGCGATTCAAGTAACGCCAAACTGGGAAGGCGGCGGAATCGTCGGAAGCTTCGTCAGCGTTCGAGTCAGTTATCCGTTCGCGCCTGCGGTGGGCGGTATCTTGTTGGGCGGCACGCAGGGCTACACCATCGCCAGCACGTCTCGAATGGTCGTCTACAACTAACGGAACCTCCATCAGACTTTCGATTGGGTCGGGGCCTTCGCTAACGCGAGGCCCCCTTTTTTGTCTTCTCAGTCCTCTTGCGGCGCCGTGTTGTATGCTGTGAAATCGCCGTCCAGTCGGCCTAGTGAATCCCATGCCCATTGAGAAGTTCTATCCCCCATCAGCCGAATTCGCCGCCAAGGCCCGCATTAGCGGCATGGAGGCCTACCAACAGATGTTCGATGAGGCCAAAGCAGACCCGGAGGCTTTCTGGGCCCGAATCGCCGGCGAAAACATCCATTGGTTCAAGCCCTGGGATAAGACGCTCGACTCCAGCGAAGCCCCCTTCTACAAGTGGTTCGTGGGCGGCAAGACCAACATGGCCTACAACTGTCTTGATCGCCATGTCGAGGACGGCCGCAAAGATAAACCGGCCATCGTCTGGGAAGGCGAACCCGGAGACCAACGCACGCTCACCTACGAGCAGCTCGCCAGCGAGGTCAAACGCTTCGCCAACGCCATCAAAAAGCTCGGCTACAAGACCGGCGACCGGGCCATCATCTACATGGGAATGGTGCCTGAACTGCCCGTCGCCATGCTCGCCTGCGCACGCCTCGGCATCCCGCATTCGGTCGTCTTCGGCGGCTTCTCCGCCGAAGCGCTCAAGACCCGAATTCTCGATCTCGATGCGACGCTGGTCATCACCGCCGACGGCGGCTACCGCCGCGGCAAGGTCGTCCCCTTGAAGCAGGCCGTCGATGACGCTCTGGCCGATTGCCCCGGCGTCTCCAACGTCATCGTCTACGAACGCACCAAGCAAGGCGTCACCATGCAGGCGGGCCGCGACCATGACTGGGCGACGCTGATCGCCAAGGTGAACGACGACTGCCCTGCGGTTGAACTCGACGCCGAGCATCCGCTCTACGTCCTGTACACCTCCGGCACAACAGGCAAGCCCAAGGGTATCGTCCACACCACGGGCGGCTACCAAGTGCAGGTCTCGACCGCCATGCAGTGGGTCTTCGACATCCGCGAAGAAGACATCTACTGGTGCGCGGCCGACGTCGGTTGGGTCACCGGACACAGCTACATCGTCTACGGCCCGCTACTGGTCGGCACGACGACTGTGATGTACGAGGGCGCGCCCGACTTCCCGGCATTCGATCGTTTCTGGGAAATCATCGAGAAGTACAAGATCAACATCCTCTACACCTCGCCCACCGCCATCCGCGCCTTCATCAAGTGGGGTGACGAACACCCGGCCAAGCACGACCTCTCTACCTTGCGTCTGCTCGGCTCGGTCGGCGAGCCCATCAATCCATCCGCCTGGGAATGGTATTACCGCGTCATCGGCGGCAGCCGTTGCCCCATCGTCGACACCTGGTGGCAAACCGAAACCGGCTCGATCATGATCTCGCCGCTACCAGGGGCTACGCCCGCTAAGCCTGGCTCGGCAACCTTTCCGCTTCCAGGCATCCAGGCCGACGTCGTCGACATGAAAGGCAATTCGGTCCCCAACGGCAGTGAAGGTTATCTTGTCGTTCGCCACCCCTGGCCGTCAATGTTTCGCACGCTCTACGGCGACCCCGACCGCTTCAAGCAGACATACTGGAGCCAAATTCCCGGCTGCTATTTCGTCGGCGATGCCGCCCGCCGCGACGAAGACGGCTACATTTGGGTCCTCGGACGCGTCGACGACGTCATGAACGTCTCCGGTCACCGGCTCTCTACCGCCGAGTTGGAGTCTTCCCTCGTGCGCCACCCCGCCGTGGCTGAAGCGGCCGTCATCGGCAAGCCCGACGAACTCACCGGTCAAGCCGTCGTCGCCTTTGTCACCCTCAAGGGCGGCATTGAGGGTTCCGATGCGCTCAGTGCTGAGCTTCGCGACTGGGTCGGCCAGGAGATCGGCAAGTTCGCCCGACCCCAGCAAATCCGCTTCAGCGAAGGGCTACCCAAGACGCGCTCCGGTAAGATCATGCGTCGCCTGCTCCGCGAGATCGTCACGACCGATAAGGTCTCCGGCGACATCACAACGCTCGAAGACCTCTCGGTCATTAACCGCCTCGCGAGTGCTCAGGAAGACGAAGATTAGGTCACAATCAGCGGGAAGGACGTCACGATGCGCCAACTATTGATTTCTGCTTGCTTTCTTGCCCTTGCGTTCAGCAGCGTTGCCGCCGCTCAGTCGCAACAGCATCAGCTTCCGCTGTCTGCCGACTCTCTACCTCAAGAAGGCGTTCCTAAGGGTCAGATTCTAGGACCCTTCGAGTGGCACAGCGAAATTTACCCCGGCACCGTGCGCGAGTACTATCTCTACGTTCCGCAACAGTACGATCCCTCCAAGCCGACGCCCGTCTTCGTCGTCAACGACGGCCTACGGCTCGCGGAGAACAGCCTGCACGTCCCCACGGTCCTCGACAATTTGATTCACCAGGGCAAGGTTCCGGTCCAAATCGGAATCTTCGTGCCGCCCGGCAACCTGCCGCCGGTCACCGAGGGCGCTTGGACGCGCACCAACCGCTCCTTCGAATACGACGGCCTGGGCGACCGTTACGCCCGTTTCTTGCTTGAAGAAATCTTGCCCGAAGTCGCCAAGAGCTACAACCTATCCAACGACCCCAACGATCGCGCCATCGCCGGCACCAGCAGCGGCGCCATCGCCGCCTTCAATGTCGCCTGGGAGCGCCCTGACGCTTTCCGACGCGTGATCAGCGGCATTGGCACGTTCGTATCCCTTCGCGGCGGCGACGCGTTGATCAATCTAATCCGCAAAGCCGAACCCAAACCCATTCGCGTTTTCCTGCAAGACGGCTCCCACGACCAGAACATCTACGGCGGCAACTGGTGGCAGGCCAACCAGGCAATGCTTTCCTCACTCGAGTGGGCCGGCTACGATGTCAACCACGTCTGGGGCGAGGGCACTCACAATTCCCGCGACCTTGGCGCCTCGATGCCTGAAGCTCTCACTTGGCTGTGGCGCGACTACCCCCAGCCGATTAAGCGCGGCGTCACGCCAAGTCGCCGCGTTGACGTCGTCGAACCCGGCGAAGACTGGCAACTCGTCAGCGAAGGCCACCAGTTCACCGAAGGTCCCGCCGTCAACGACGCAGGCGAATTGTTCTTCAGCGACGTGCCCCGCAGCCAAATTTTCAAGGTCGGTCTCGACGGCAAAGTATCGCTCTTCGCCGACAAGACCGGACAAGTCAACGGCATGATGTTCGGCCCTGACGGCAAGCTCTACGGCTGCGCCGGCGGAGCGAAGCAGATCGTCCGTTACGACACGGCCACCGGCCAGAAAGAAGTGCTCATCGACGGCATTGCCTCCAACGACATCGTCGTGCTCAACAAGGGCGATTTCTACTTCACCGACCCCGCGAACCACAAGGTCTGGTACGTCAACACCGCCGGAGAAGCGCGCACCGTCGACGAAGGCATCAGCCTGCCCAACGGCATCATCGTCACCCCTGATCAATCCTTGTTGTGGGTAGCGGACACCAATGGCCGCTTTGTCTACTCGTTCCAAATCCAGCCCGACGGATCACTGGCCTACAAGCAAGAGTTCACCCACTTGCACCTGGCCGACGCCAGCCAAAGGAGCGGCGCCGACGGCATGGCCACCGACAGCACCGGAATGCTTTACGTAGCCACGGACCTCGGCATACAGATCGCCGATCCCGACGGCGGCCGCGTCCACCTCATCCTCGAGAAGCCGCAACGCGCCTGGATCTCCAACGTCGCTTTCGGCGGCCCCAACCGCGACATTCTCTACGTCACGTCCGGCGACAAAGTCTACAAACGCAAGGTCAAGACCAAAGGCGTCGACGCTTGGAAGCCTCCAATCTTTGAGCGCATGCCGCGGCTCTAGCTCCTAACCGCTTGCGCTATTACACTCCGCCTCGCGGCCCCGCACCACGCGTTGGCCCGCCAGCGGCTCCTCGCGACTGGTTACAACCGTATATTGCCGGTCCTGTTGCCCGTGATCGAGGTAGAGGATTACCCAGTCGCGCGTTCTGCCCAACTGATGGGCTCGCGCCGTGTTGGAGTACAGCGCCGTGTAGTGGCGCTCACCGCGAGCCGTGTGCAGAATGGGCAGCCAGGCTTCACGCCTCGGATTGAAACGCCTCGGCGCGATCAAGTGTAGCTCGCCTCTCTCCGCCCGATCGCGGTACTCGCGATCCACATCGAGCAGCTCTTCCACCGGCGGCTCTTCTGCTTGAGCAGGGCTGCCGCCGGCAAGTCTTACCCGCCTCAAACGGGAAGCCAACGAGTCGATGACCCCCGCTAACTTCTTCGGCCCGAACCCTCCCAGGTTCTTCAAGCGGCCATCGTGTGCAGCGGTCTCAAGTTCTTCCAAAGTGTCGATGCCAAGTTCGTGATGCAATCGCGACGCTGTCTTTTTGCCGATTCCGGGGATGGAACTCAGCAGAGTCTCCGGATCGCTGGCGCCGCGCAAGCGGTCCAGCATCGGCAGCCGGCCCGTCTCCGCCAGCGTGCGAATGTGCTCAGCGAGTTGCTCTCCGATCGCCGGCAGCGCTTCGAGGCCTTCTTGCCCGTCGCGCGCCAGGATCGCCGGGGCCGGTTCGTGCAGCCCTCTCACCGTCTCCGCCGCCCGGCGGTAGGCTCGCACCCGGAATGGGTTCGCACCTTGCTCGTGCAGTAATGCGGCTGTCTCGTCGAGCCGTTGCGCGATGTCTCGATTTTCGGCGATCACCATGTGGCGCTACAGGGATCTTACTCCCTCACCCGCTGCGGCTGACTACTTGTTGCGGTACGCGGTCTGGCCGTTGACTACCGTCAAGTCAATCTTCGTCTTGAGGATCTCCTCTTCCGGAACAGTCAAGATGTCCTGCGACAGCAAGGTCAGGTCCGCCCACTTGCCCACCTCGATCGTCCCGCGCTCGCCCTCCTGGAAGGTCGCGTAGGCCGCCCACGACGTCAGCATCTTCAGCGCCTCTTCCCGCGTCAACCGTTCCTCACGATGCCAGTGCTCGCCCGAGGATCCGTCCAAGTCCTTCCGGACGCATGCGGCATAGAACTCGATGATTGGGTCGCCCTTCTCCACCGGCGCATCGCTGCCCCCGGGTATGACCACGCCAGAGTCAACCAAGCTTCGCCAGGCATAAGCCCCTTTGAGCCGCTCCGGTCCCAACCGCCGCAGCGCGAAGTGCAAGTCGGTGATCGCGTGCGATGCCTGCATCGATGGAATCACCTCCAATTTCGCGAAGCGCGGCAAGTCAGCCGGGTCCAGAATCTGCGCATGTTCCACTCGCCAACGCGGATTGGCGATCGCCCGCTGCGCACGCGGCACTCGATCGAAAGCCCGCTCGTAGTAATCCAGCGTCAGCCGGTTCGCCAGATCACCGATCGCGTGAGTCTCGACCTGGATGCCGTTGCGAAGCGCCTCATCGAGCATCGGCGCCAGTTCCTCCTCGTTGTGCATCACGATTCCCGTACCGGAGCGGTCTTCATAGGGCTGCAGCAGAGCTGCGCCCTGCGAGCCTAGTGCGCCGTCCATGAGCACCTTGATGCCCCGCACCACCAGCCGTCCGTCCTCAGCCTGAGGGCCCATCTTCAGCAAGCGATCCGCGTCTGCTCCGGGGCCCAATAGGGCGATGTAGGTCCGAATGGGTAAGTCGCCTTCGTCCAATAGGCCATGCAACATCCCGACCTCGTCCCAGTTCGAGCCGGCGATGGAAAGCTGCGTCCAACCCATCCGGGCGGCGTATGCCGCGCCAACTTTGAGAGCCTGTTTCCTGGCCTCCGGCGTAGGCGTGGGGACATGTTTGGCGACTAACTCTCGGGCGGCATCGAGCAGCATGCCGGTCGGCTGTCCCTTTTCGTCGCGAACGATCTCGCCGCCATCGGGCGAAGCCGTTTTCTCATGGATGCCCGCAATGCGCAGCGCGGCCGAGTTCGCGATGCCCGCATGTCCGTCCGCCCGCGTCAACCAAACAGGATTGTCAGGCGACACTTTGTCCAGGTCATATCTCGTCGGGAAAACCGGCCGCTCCCAGCGCGCCTCGATCCATCCGCGCCCGCTAATCCATTCCCCCGGCTCCACGGTTTCGGTTCTCTTCGAGACCGTTTCCAGCAGCGCCTCCAGGCTATCCACGTCCGCTAGGTTGAGCGTCATCTCGCGCAGACCGATGCCCATCAGATGCGTATGCGAGTCCGCGAACCCAGGGACGAGTGTCTTCCCTGTCGCGTCGATCGCTTCCGTGGTCGAGCCGTGGTATGCCTGGCAGTCTAAAGCGGAGCCCACGCACACGATCGCTCCGTCCCTCACCGCCACCGTTTCTGCCGTCGGCCGCAACGGATTTAGCGTAACGACGTTTGCGTTCAAGAAGATGATGTCGGCGCTGGGCGGCGGCTCGCCGCAGCCCGCAAGAGCGAAAATGCTCGCGCCCCAGACGCCTACCAATAAAGCGTTCCGCAACTGCATCGGACTTCACTAGCTCCTAGATCGCGAGGCAGTAGGCCTCGCTAAATTCGCACGAGCCGTCAGGGGCTGCGAAGGGGGTGAACCACGCGGTTCAGGCGTTCTTGGCGAAAAACTCTTTCACCAGTCGGCGAAGCAACGGCAGCGAACCGATCACGGCGATCAAGTTCGGCACAGCCATCAATCCATTTAGCGTATCCGATATGTCCCAGATCAGGTGCAGCGCTCCGGTCGCGCCGAGATAAACGAACACGCACCACAGCAGCCGATACGGTAGACTTGCCGCCGTGCCGAACAGGTAGTTCACCGCTGTCTCGCCGTAGTAGGCCCAGCCGACAATCGTCGAAAACGAAAACAGGATCAATCCGATACTGACCACCAGATCGCCCCAGACGCCCGGCAGCCCGATCTCAAACGCCTTCATCGAGAGCGCCGCGCCCGTCATGCCTTCCGTCCAAGCGCCTGTCGTCAGAATGACCAGTCCCGTCAGCAGGCACACGACAATAGTGTCGACAAAGACTTCAAAGATTCCATAGCAGGCCTGCCGCACCGGATGATCGGTCACCGCCGACGCATGCACGATCGGCGCCGACCCCAATCCCGCTTCGTTCGAAAACAGCCCGCGGGCGATGCCAAAGCGAACCGCCTGGCCGACCGCCGCGCCTGCAAAGCCGCCGACCGCTGCATGACCCTCAAACGCGGAGCTCAGCACGAGTTGAATCACGCCCGGGATCTCCCCGGCGAAGCGAAACACGATAATCAGCGCACCACCGATGTAGATCGCGCACATCGCCGGAATCATGATCTGGGTCACTTCGACGATCCGCTTGATTCCGCCGAGGATGACGACAGCCGTAATGATTGCCAGGGCAATCCCCGTCGTGACTGTGGTAATTCCAAAACTGGACTGTGCGGCGTCGGCGACCGAGTTCGCCTGCACCATATTGCCGATTCCCAACGCCGCCAGGCCGGTCAGCGCCGCGAATACCGCTCCCAACCAAGGCACACCCAGGCCGCGCGACAGAATGTACATCGCGCCGCCGCGCATCACGCCGCGTTTATCTTCTTCGCGGTAATACAGCGCGACGGTGATCTCGGCAAACTTCGTCGCCATGCCCAGCACGCCCGACACCAGCAGCCAAAACAACGCTCCGGGACCGCCTAGACTGATTGCCGTCGCGACTCCCGCGATATTGCCGACGCCCACCGTCGACGCCAGCGCCGTCGACAGCGCCTGGAACGAAGTCACCGTCCCTTCGCCCGCCGGTTTCGGCCCCCTGCCGAAGACTGTCCGCATGGCGAAAGCAAGCTTGGTGAATTGCACGCCGCCCGTCGCGAAGGTGAATAACACCCCTGCTCCCATGAGCAAGATCATCATCGGCGGACCCCAGACGAGTCCGTTTAGCCAGCTGTGCCACTCGATGAAGCTTTCCATAATTGAATTGGCCTAGCTTAACGAATTGTCCTCAAGCTCGACCTCGTCCCCGAGCCAAGCATCCACCGACTCCGCAGCTGAGCCCTGGCGAACCGAAACTTCCAAGAAGCCCGCGCTCCCGGCGATCAAGAACGGCTCCTCGTCCTCAATCTCGTCGTACGCTTCGGCCAGCCGGGTGATCTCGGCCTCGCCCACACGCAGCACAAACTCGCCGTCGAGCGAGGCCAGCAGCTCCGGTCGCAGACTGGTCACCAAATTTCCGAAGCGATCCACATTCAGAACTCGACCGCGCCAGCGCCCCGAGGTGCGCCGTTCGGGCTCCAACGACCTCAGCAAAACGTAGTCCTCGACCAAGCGGCCCCAAGGCGCGGGATCCTCTCCCATCGCGATCCGGGCCCCTAAGGGGGCGAAAAGGTCTCGCCCGTGGAAGGTCCGGCTCTTCGGAGCCCCGATCACTTGCTCGAATTCCACCGTATGGACCTTCGTCGGCGCATCCCAGGCGACGTGTGACAGCAATCCGTTGTCCGGCGCCACGAAGTAGTGCCCGCTCGTCCGCGCCGTCAGGCATTGCCGCGCCGTCCCCACTCCGGGGTCGACCACCGCAACGTGAACCGTTCCCGTGGGGAAAGCCTTGTACGCTTGTGCTAAGAAAAATGCGCCCTGTTCGACCTGATAGGGTTCCACTCCGTGGGTGATATCCACGATTGTCGCCCCCGGGTTGATCGCCAGAATCACTCCCTTCATAGCGCCCACATAGTGATCGGCCAGACCAAAATCCGTCGTCAACGTGACGATGCCGCTGGGATTAAGACGCTCCACGATAGAATCAATACTGGCAGGGATTTCGCTTGCAGCGCCACTACTTCGATCACAATGCAACAACGCCGATCGACCCCCAGGTCCTCGACGCGATAATGCCTGCCTTGCGCGAAGTTAGCGGCAACGCTTCCAGCATCCACAGTTTTGGACAGGATGCCCGTCTGTTGGTCGAGTCGGCCCGGGCCCAAGTCGCCGAGTTCCTCCGCTGCGAACCCAAGGAAGTCGTCTTCACCAGCGGCGGCACCGAGTCCGACAATCTAGCGATTCTCGGCGCTGTCCGTGCTGCTGCCGGCGACCGCAAGCACGTCGTCACGACGGCCATCGAGCACCCCGCGGTCCTTGAGACCTGCCGCCAGCTCGAGCGCGAAGGCGTCTCCGTGGACTATGTGGCCGTCGGCCCCAGCGGCGTGGTCGATATCGCCGACGTCCGTGCCGCCTTACGGCCGGAAACGGTCCTCGTTTCCGTCATGCACGCCAACAACGAACTGGGCACAATTCAGCCGGTCGCCGAGATCGCCGAGGCCGCGCACGCCGTCGGCGCCCTCGTCCACTCCGATGCAGTCCAGAGCGCGGGCAAGCTGCCGATCGATGTCGATGCGCTCGGCGTCGATCTGTTGACCGTCAGCGGCCACAAGATCTATGCCCCTAAAGGCGTCGGAGCCCTCTACGTCCGCAAGGGCGTCGAAATCGAAAGCATCCAGTTCGGCGGCCGTCACGAGCGCGCGACGCCGGCCCGGTACGGAGAACGTCCCCGGCATCGTCGGCCTCGGTTCTGCTTGCGAGCTGGCGACGCAACGGCTTGCGGCTGAATCAGCCCGCCAAGCAGCATTGCGTGATCGCCTTGAGCACTCTATCCTCAGCCAGATCGCCAACACCTGGGTCAATGCCGCCTTGAGTCCGCGCACGCCCAACACTACCAACATCGGTTTCGGCGGCATCGAGGGCGAACCGCTGCTCATCTCGCTCGATCTCAAGGGCTTCGCCGTCTCAAGCGGCGCGGCCTGCTCCAGCGGAGCGGTCGAGCCCTCGCACGTGCTGCTGGCCATCGGCCTCTCCCGCGAACAGGCCCGCTCCTGCCTGCGGCTCTCGATTGGCCAGGGAACCTCCGAAGAAGATGTCGACCGATTCCTCGTCGTATTGCCCGCCGTCGTCGAAAGGCTGCGCGATCTCGCGCCCGCACAACGCTAAATCATGTCTGAAGAACTCATCGCAGTAGCCATGAGTGGCGGAGTCGATAGCTCCGTCGTGGCGGCCTTGCTCCATGCCGAGCAGCGGCCCGTCGTCGGCATGACCATGCAGCTGTGGAACCAGCAGCGCATCCCCGAGCTCATCCCCGAGGGCGGCGCCGCCGGTCGCTGTTGCTCGCTCGACGACGTCTACGACGCTCGCCGCGTCGCGCAGTCCGTCGGCATCCCCTTCTACGTCGTCAACTTCGAAGATCGCTTCGAGCAAGAAGTCGTTGCACCCTTCGTCGCCGATTACGTCTCCGGACGCACGCCGATCCCCTGCACCATCTGCAACAACCTCATCAAGTTCGACCAGTTCCTCGACATGGCCAAGCAGGTCGGCGCCGAAACCATCGCCACCGGACACTACGCCCGCATCGACCGCGACGAAGCCACCGGCCGCTGGCTCCTGCGCAAGGGCGTCGACGAAAGCCGCGACCAGTCCTACTTCCTCTTCGGGCTCACCCAAGACCAGCTTTCGCGCTCTTCCTTCCCCCTCGGCGGCATGCAGAAGGATGAAGTTCGCGCCCTGGCCAAGAAGCTCAACGTGCCCGTCGCCGACAAGGGAGAGAGCCGCGAAATCTGTTTCGTTCCCAACGGTGATTACGCCCAATTTGTCGAAAAGTATCTTGAACAGAAGGGCGGGGAAGCCGTCTCCCAAGGCGTTGTCGTCGACTCCGAAGGTAAAGCCCTCGCCGAGCACGGCGGCGTACACCGCTTTACCGTAGGCCAGCGCAAGGGCCTCGGCATCGCCCTCGGCAAGCCCGCCTACGTCACCGAGATTCGCCCTGTCACCGGCGAAGTGGTCGTCGGCTCCAAGGAGTCTCTCAACAAGACCACCTTTGAAGTCGACCGCCTCAACTGGATCTCCATCGCTGACCTCGACGCCCCTCTCCGCGTCGAAGCCAAGATCCGCTATCAGTTCCGGCCGCGCGCGGCGACGATCCGGCCGTCTGAAACCCCAGGCCGGGTCGTCGTCGAGTTCGATGCTGCCCAACTGGCGATCACCCCTGGCCAAGCTGCGGTTTTCTACCACGGCGACGTCGTGGTAGGTGGCGGCTGGATTGCCTAGCGGCGCAAACGCCCGAGTATAGTATTGAAATGGGGAGATCGCTGTTGCTGTTGGGCTGGCTGCTCGTCCCCAGCCTTGCGCTTTCCCAAATCCCTTCTCCGGAGTCCCATTTCGGCTTTCCGATGGGCGCCGATCGCCGGCTGGTCGGCTGGTCTTCGGTCGTTTCTTACTACCAGGAGTTAGCAGCCCAGAGCCCGGCGGTCCGCTACGAAGAGATCGGCCGCACCACCGAGGATCGCCCCTTTGTCCTCGTCACCATCTCCTCACCCGAAAACCTAGCCCAACTGGGGCGATATCGCCGCGTGCAAGAGCGCCTCGCCGATCCGCGCCTCACAACGCCCGCGCAAGCCGAGTTCCTGATACCGCGCGGCAAGCCCGTCGTCCTCATCACCTGTTCCATTCACTCCACCGAAGTCGCCTCCACCATGACCGCCATGGAGTACGTCTATGACCTGGTCACCGAAGACACGCCGCGCAACCGCAAGATTCTCGACGATGTCATTCTCCTGCTCGTCCCGTCTCTGAATCCCGACGGCGTCGACAAGGTCAAGACCTGGTACGAGCGCTGGGTCGGCACACCCTACGAAGGCGCGCCCATGGTCGATCTCTATCAGCGTTACGTCGACCACGACAATAACCGCGACTGGTACGCCTTCACCCAAAAAGAA
The DNA here is from genome assembly GCA_963805925.1 of uncultured Acidobacteriota bacterium. Classification (GTDB taxonomy): domain Bacteria; phylum Acidobacteriota; class Terriglobia; order Bryobacterales; family UBA6623; genus CAMPKL01. The sequence goes on along the minus strand of CAWDWB010000003.1, from coordinate 392,697 downwards.
ACTCGCCTCGCCGTCGAGAAGATCCACAACGTCTGGCATCCCCAAGTCGTCTACGACGTGCACCAGATGGCCTCCAGCGGCGCGCGCATTTTCGTGCCCCCCTGGGCTGATCCCATCGACCCCAATATCGATCCGTTGATTGCCCAGCAGACCAACTCCTTCGGCGCGGCCATGGCCGCCGATCTGACCGCAGCGGGGAAAACCGGCGTCGTCATTAACGCCATCTACGACTACTTCTCGCCGTCCCGGCATTACCAGAGCTATCACGGCGGCATGCGTCTGCTCAGCGAATCCGCTTCTGTGCGCTACGCCACGCCCATCGAGACCGCATTTTCTTCCCTGCAAACCGGCGGTCGCGGCTACAATGCCCAGCGCCCGAGTTGGAACTTCCTCGAACCCTGGCCCGGCGGTAAGTGGACGCTTCGCGACATCGTCGACTATCAGCTCGTCGCCTTCGAGTCGGTACTCTACACTTCCGCGCTGCGCGGCGACGAACTGCTGCGTAACTTCTATCGAGTCGGCCGCCGCGCGCTCCAGCAAGACGATCCCGACGCCTTCGTCCTTCCCCGACAACAGCGCGACCCCAATGCGCTCACGAGACTCATTGAGATCCTGAAGTTCGGCATGGTCGAAATCTCCTCCGCCCGCAGTAGTTTCCGTGCCGCCGGCCGCCAGTTTGCCGCCGGCGATTACGTCATTCGCATGGATCAACCCTACTCGTCTTTTGCGAAAACTCTGCTGGAGCCTCAAATCTATCCCGAGCAACGCCAGTATCCTGGAGGACCTCCGCGCCGTCCCTATGACGCCACCGCCCACTCGTTGCCGCTGCTGATGGGCGTCGATGCGGTCGAAGTCAACGATCCTCTCAACGTTTCTCTCGCAGCAGCGCCCAAGAACATTGCGGAGCCAGGCACAGTCGGCGCCGGGCAAGCGCTCAGTTTCTCTCCCGCCTACGGCAACTCCTGGATCGCGGTGAACCGCTTCCTTAGCGCCGGCAAACAGGTGTTTCGCGACGAGACCAACGGCCGCTTCTTCGTCCGCACCGGCGGGCCCGAATCTCAAGACGAGATCCATCAACTCGCTCGCGAACTGAGCCTGGACTTCTCTCCCGCGCCCACCGCGCTCGACGCTTATCGGCTGCTGCGGCGGCCGCGCATCGGCGTCTATAAGGGCTTCGTGCCCATGGCCGACGAAGGCTGGACGCGCTGGCTTCTCGAGCGTTACGAATTCGACTATGACTCCGTCAACAATGCACGCCTCGAAAGCGGCAATCTCGCTGGCGCCTACGACGTTATCATCCTTCCCGACGCGCCGCCCGGCGTTCTACATGCCGGCTACGTCGACGGCGCCAGCTACGACGGGGCCCTCGTGCCGCCGGCCTACGCCGGAGGGATCGGCGACCGCGGCGCCGCTGCATTGCGCACCTTCGTTCGCGAAGGCGGTACCCTCGTCGCCTTCAACCGTGCGTCGTCTTACGCCATTGATCGGCTAGGAGCGCCCGTCGAAAACGTCCTGCGCGACGTCAGCGATCGCCGCTTCTACGCACCCGGGGCATTGCTCAACGCAGACATCGAGACGACCAATCCGCTTTCGTTCGGTATGCGCCCCCGCGAGGCTCTCTGGTTTGAATCCGGCCCCGTATTCCGCCGTTCCACCGTCGGCGATTCACAGGTGCGCGTGGTCGCCAAGTACCCCGCGTCCAAGATCCTGGCGTCCGGCTGGCTACTGGGCGAAGAGTACATCGCCAACCGCGCTGCCGTCGTCGACGTTGAGTTCGGCCAGGGGCATTTCGTCCTCTTCGGCGTCCGCCCCCAATACCGCGGCCAATCCAACGCCGCCTTCAAGATGGTCTTCAACTCCCTCTTCTACTGGTAGACGGCACGCCGCGCCGTGGAGCGTCGGAGGTGGTTGCCTATCTCCAAATGTCTTTGATTTCAGTTTCGTCGAGCCGTGCCGAAAATGTACCGATCCGCACGATCATGGTAGTACAGATGTTTCAGTAAGATGCTATATATCAGTAGGTTACCTGTAGATATAGGGTCTACAGGATCACTATTGAGAAATCGTGGAAGGGCCCTTCCGAGTCGTGTATATTCAAATCAGTTGTCCTCTTACCTCTTGGTCCCCAACCATCCAAGCGGGGCGACTTGGGGCGCTCCCTCTCCTGCGAGCGCTCCACCAAACCCCTTTTAGTTTCCACCCGGCCCCCTCGCCTTTTGCGTTTTCCGATTGCGCAGGCCCTCTCAACTGGCACGGTTCCAGCCGCGCATGAATTCGTCGGCAATAGAGAGGGGTCCGACCCGTTTCGGGGTTTTCGAGGTGGACCTGTCCTCGCGCACCCTGCGAAAACGAGGCGTACGGATTCGTCTGCAGGAGCTGCCGTTTCGATTGCTGGTACTGCTCATCGAGCGCGCTGGCGAGGTGATGACTCGGGAAGAGCTGCAACAGCAGCTGTGGCCGGGCGAGCAGTATGGAGACTTTGATTTTGGGCTCAATACCGCAGTCACCAAGCTGCGCCAGGCGTTGAGCGACTCCGCCGGTACGCCCCGTTACATCGAGACCGTTCCCAAGGTCGGCTACCGCTTTATCGGGCAACTCGCCGTCGACGCCCCGGTCGCTGAAGAGCCTGCGCCGGCTCGTGACAGTCGACCCATCGAACGGGGCTTGGCATGGTTGTTTGGAGTTGCCTTGCTCGCCTTGATGATTGTGCATTTCGGCGAAACTTCTCCGGTAGAGTCGCTGCGTCGCTTTGTGATCGCCCCCGCAGGCATGATCTCAAGCGGGCCGATCTCGCCGGACGGCAAGCACATCCTCTATGTGAACCAGGTAAGCGGCAGACCCAGCCTGTGGGTGCGATCGCTTAGCGACTATGATGTGCGCGAATTACCGGGCACAACAGGCGCCATCGCTGGGTTTTGGTCGCCGGATAGCCTATCCGTCGGATTTGTGGTCGGCGCCCCGAGTTATCAACTCAAGCGCGTCTTGCTCAACGGCGGGGATCCGATGACTCTATGCGACCTGCCCGTCGTCAGCGGAAGCGCTTTTATCGGAGGGACGTGGAGCGCGGACGGCCGGCGCATTGTGTTTTCCTCGGGTCACTCGCTGTTCAAGGTCTCCGCTGAAGGCGGAAAGGCGGAGCTTATCTATCGGCCGGGCGAGGAGGCGCGGCCCTTCGCTGACTACCCGCAATTCTTGCCGCCGACCGAAGGCGCTTCTCAGGCCGTTGTCTATACCGCGGTCGGAAGCGATCGAATGCTGATGGTCTTGAATATGGATACCGGCGAGCGGCGCGAACTGGAGCTTGGCGCACGGGCGGTTTACAGCCCGGCGGGATATCTGATTCACGAGGCTTCTAGTCAAACCGATGATCGCTTGTGGGCTTTGCCGTTCTCGCTCAAGAGTCTGTCCAGTTCTGGGGAATCCTTCCCCATCGCCGAAGAAGGCAGTTCCGCCAGCGTGGCTCATGATGGGACGCTCGCCTACCAGTACGACCCAGACGGTGCGCTGAGTACGCTCGTTTGGCGTGATCGCGCAGGCAAATTGCTTGAGAGGGTAGGTCAGCCTCAGGGTGGGATGCAGGCGCCCGCCATCTCTCCCGATGGGCATATGGTCGCCGTTACGTCTCTCGAGAGCGGCAACCAAGATATCTGGATTCATGACCTAAAGCTTGGCGCCAAGACCCGAGTGACTTTTGAACCCACGAACGATCACAGCCCGAGTTGGTCTCCTGACGGGCGCCGGATTCTCTATCGGCGCCTGCAGGGCAGCAAGAGAAGCATCGTGACCAGATCCGCCGACGGTACCGGCCAAGTCACCATCCTCACCGAGTCGGAAACCTCGACCTTTGGCGTCGGTTGGTCGCGCGACGGGCGCTACGTCATCTACTACCAATACGACCCCGAGACGGACGACGACATTCGCTATCTCGAAATCGATGCCCAAGGAAAGCCGTCCCAGCCCAAAACGTTTCTCAGCAGCTCTGCCAGGGAAGAAGATCCTGCGCTCTCTCCAGATGACCGCTACATGGCTTTTCAATCCAACGCATCCGGGCGACCCGAGATCTACGTGCGTCCGTTTCCGGCAGGAACAGGGCAATGGCAGGCATCGTTCAGCGGCGGAACGCAGCCGCGCTGGCGCGGCGACGGACGAGAGCTGTACTACGTCACCAGCGGCGCTCTGATGGCGGTGCCCGTCCTGCACGAGCCTGCTTTCCGGCTGGGGAGAGCGCGGAAGCTCTTCGAATCCAGCGACCTGCTGCCCCCGGCCGGCATGCCGCTCTATGACGTGTCGGCCGATGGCCAGCGGTTCCTGACCATCGCTGCCCTCGAAGGGGATGCTACGGCGCCGCCGGTCATCCGCGTTGTCGAGAACTGGCTCGAAGAACTGCCGGAACGCGATCGATAGCGCCTCTCCTACAGCTGAATCTTCGAAAACAAATAACTGCCCAGCGATACAAACGCCACGGTGACCAACGTCAGCACAATCAGGTCGGTAGTGATCCCGTAGTGAACCTCGCCGATCAGCGCATTGCGCAGCCCATCGACGCTGTAGCTCAGCGGATCGACCGCCGCCACCGCCGCTAGCAGCGACGGAACATTCTTCAACGGGTACAGTGCGCCCGACAAGAAGAACATCGGCATCACCAAGAAGTTCATGATCAATGGGAAGCCCTGAAAATCATTCAGCACCGACGCAATCGCGGTGCCCAGCGCCGCGAACATCACAGCCGTCAGCGCCATGAACACAAACGCGAGCGGCAACATCGACCAAGTCGTCACCCGGAACCCTGCGCCAAAGCAAATCAGCACTACGATCACGCCCTGCACCATCGCTACCGTCGCGCCGCCCAGCGTCCGTCCGATCATGATCACGATGCGCGGCGTCGGCGCCACCAGCGTCTCTTTCAAGAAGCCGAACTGGCGGTCCCAAATTAGTTCCAGTCCTGAAAACACGGCGTTAAACAGAATGGCCATCGCCACCAGTCCCGGGGCCAAGAACTGTATGTAACTGCCGCGGCCGGCCTGTTCGAAAATCGGCCCCAAGCCGAATCCGAAAGCGATCAGAAATAAGATCGGTTGCCCCAACGCCGCGACCATGCGCGGCTTCGACCGCACGTAGCGCTTCAACTGCCGCAACCAAAGGATGTAGATGACGTTCATGAGCCTTTTCCCGTCCAGCCTCTTACCCGCGGCCTTTCGGCTTCCACATGCGGCTCATGTTCCGCATGCGGTCCATCGAGGTCGATTCTTCTTCGCGAATCGTGCTGCCCGTCAGCGCTAAGAAAGCCTGCTCCAAAGACTCGCAATCGGTCTGTTGCTTCAACTCCGCGGGAGACCCCTGCGCCACGATCTTGCCGTGATCGATAATCGCGATCCGGTGTGCCACGCGATCCGCCTCATCCATGTAGTGCGTGGTCAGGAAGACCGTCACCTTTTCGCGCTCGTTCAGCTCCTTCACGTGAGTCCAGAGCTGATTACGCGTCTGCGGGTCGAGCCCCAGGGTAGGCTCGTCGAGGAACAAAATACGCGGCGTGTGCAATAGACCGCGAGCGATCTCAAGCCTGCGCTTCATCCCGCCCGAGAAGTTTTTGACGTAATCGTCGCGCCGCGGCCAGAGCTCGAACAGTCGTAACAACTCCTCGGTTCTCTGTCGGCGTTCGGCGCGCGGCACATGGTACAGCACGCCGTGGAAGTCCATGTTCTCGTAAGCCGTCAGCTCGTCGTCCAGGCTAGGGTCCTGAAACACGATGCCGAATCGCCGCCGCACCTCGTTCGCCTGGACCGCCGGATTCATGCCGTCCAACTCCAACGTGCCGCTCGTCGGCGCCAGCAGCGTCGTCAGCATCTTGATCGTTGTCGTCTTGCCGGCCCCGTTCGGCCCCAGAAACGCGAAGATCTCCCCGCGTTCCACCGTAAAGCTGATATCGTCGACGGCCGCGAAGTCGCCGTACTTCTTCACCAAGTGCTCGACCCGAATCACATCTCCCAGCTTAGAACCAACATTCTTATTGACAGCCTATAAGAGACCGGCTATATTCTTATAGATTTCCAATAAGAGAGACCCGCGTGTCCAAAGACAAACCCGACGTCCTACAGGGAACCCTCAACCTCCTCGTCCTCAAGACCGTCGCCGACCTTGGTCCGATCCACGGCTGGGGCATCGCCAAGCGCATCGAACAGGTCTCTCGAGACTTCATAGACGTCCCATACGGGACGCTCTATCCGTCGCTGATGAAGCTCGAACAGCAGGGCTGGATCTCCTCCGAATGGGGCGTATCCGACAACAACCGCCGCGCCCGCTTCTACTCCCTCACCAAACTCGGACGCAAGCAACTCGACATCGAAGCCCGCAACTGGGAGCAGATGTCCGCCTTCATCGGACGCCTCCTGCAAGGCGGCGCCGACTAGGGAACGAAACCCATGGCCCTCTTCTCCCGCCTCGCCTCTCTCTTCCGCAAGCGTCAACTCGACGACCGCGTCGACGAAGAGATGCGCTTCCACCTCGAAATGCAAATCGAGGAAAACATCAGTCGCGGCATGACTCCCCAAGAAGCCCGCCGCCAAGCCCGCATCTCCAGCGGCGGCCTCGAACAAGCCAAAGAACTCCACCGCGACGCCCGCGGCCTCTGGTTCCTTGAAAGTATCCTTCAAGACGTCCGCTTTGCTCTCCGCTCATTCGCGAGGAGTCCAACGTTCACCGCGACTCTGCTCTTGACGCTAGCTCTCGGTATTGGCGTGGGTACGGCAATCTTCTCGATCATCAACGCCGTCCTGCTGAAACCGATGCCCTACCGTGACCCCGACCGTCTCGTGATGTTGTGGTCCTACAGCCAGAAGTTCGGACCGGATTTGGAGAGGGTGAAGGCTTTTGGAGTCACCATGGGCCCGAACGAATTTCTCGATCGAAAGCGCCTCACCCGTTCTTTCGAGAATATGGCGGTCTTCCGACGAGCCGACCGTCTATTGGCGGGGCAGGAAGAAGCGGAACTGCAGATGAATGGGTTTGCCGTTTCCGAAAGCTTCTTTGAAACTCTGGGCGTTCAGCCGGTCTTGGGACGAACCTTCTTGCCTGAGGAATACGTCGGCGATCCTGACGCCGTCATTCTCCAATACTCGACTTGGCAAAATCGCTTTGGAGCGGACCCCGACATCATAGGCAAGGAAATCCAACTCCACAACTACGGGTTCGGTCCGCCTCGTCAAGGAGGCTACTACAATCCCCATCGTGTGGTGGGGGTGATGCCCGAAGGATTCGCGATATTCGATCGCTCAATTGAGCTGTTCACGCCGCTCGATTTGAAACAGTGGCTCCATTTTCGAGGCGCCCTTTTTTTGCTGTGGTCGCGCGTCTTCGCGACGGGTTTTCCTTAGAACAAGCCCAAGCCGAGACCGTGCGGCTGACGAAGCAGTTGTCCTCGGATTACCGCCGCTATAGCGACGAAACGTATGTCGTAGTTCCCATCGCCGCTGACGTAACCTCCGATATCGCTGAGGCACTTCGCATCCTGTTCGCGGCCGTCGCTGTCGTCATGCTCATTGTTTGCGCGAACACTGCGGGCTTACTCTTGGGCCGCGGAACTGCGAGAACTCAGGAGATGGCTGTGCGGAGAGCCATTGGAGCGGGCAGAGTTCGCGTGGTTCGGCAGTTGCTCACAGAAGGGTTAGTCCTATCGGTGCTTGGGGCGGTCGGCGGACTTGGTCTTGGCCAGCTAATCGTCAGCCATTTCCGTTCAATCATTCCAGACGGTGCCGCGTGGGGACACGCGCTTATCTATGCCGACTGGATTGGGATGGATTCGACCGCCATTGGCTTTGCAATCGGCATATCAGTCCTAGCGGGAGTGGTCTTCGGCGTTCTGCCGGCTCTGCAGGCTGCGCGAACGAATCCTAGCGTCCATCTGAAAGACGCTGGCGCCGCAGGGTCCAGCGCAGGGTCGAGAACGCGCGACTGGCTTGTCGTCTTGGAGACGACTCTCGCCGTCGTGCTTGTGTGTTCCGCGGGTCTACTGGTTCGTAGCTCGATAGCGCTTTATGAGAAAGGCCCCGGCTTCCAGACGGAACACAGGATGTCGATGCAGTTTCACCTGGAAAACATCCCGAGCGCCAAACGCTTGCAGGAACTGAATGGGATCACCTCGGGTGGAGGGCTGCTGCGAGCCCAGATGTTCACCCTTAGCCGACGGAATCTGCTCGAACGCCTTGCCGCTCTTCCGGGCGTTCGAGGCGTCGCGGCGGCCTCGGACGTCATGACCGATCAAAACGGTTCCATTCCCTTTTGGGTCTTTCGAGATGGTTTGCCCCCGAACCAACGCTGCGAGGCTAACGTCCGCTATGTGACTCCGAACTACTTCCAGGTCATGGGAATCCCCCTACTCGACGGGAGAGTATTCGACGAGCGTGACACGCTCAAACCTCGCTCTGTGGGGGCAATCGTCGTCAGTCCCCAACTGGTGAGGTCCTGCTTCGGAGACGAGCAGCCCATCGACGCTCAGGTTCAGCTCTTCGGCAACAAGGCCACCGCGCCCAATTATCGAGTGATTGGTGTTGTCGATGACGTTCAAGACGAAGGCATCGATAGAGGCGCTCTCCCGGCCGGCTATATCTCAACCTTCCAGCGACCCATGGAGGCCTCTCTTCGCGTCATAGTTCATGCCGACGCCGATCCAATTGCTCTGGCGCCCGTCCTGCGCCACGAGATCCGCGAGTTCGATCGAGGAAGTAACCCAACCCTATTCGGGAAGAGCTACCGCCTCGAGGACCTAGTCCGCGACTCCGCCTGGAAGCTCAACTACTCCACCCTGATGCTCGGCTCGCTCGCGGGCCTTGCGCTGCTCCTAGCCGCAATTGGCGTCTACGGGGTGTTGAGCCAGTCCGTCCGCCAACGCACCCGCGAAATCGGCCTGCGCATGGCCCTCGGCGCGGAACGTTCTGAAGTCCGGCGAATGATCGTCCAACAAGGGCTCAGACCAGTCGCACTAGGCCTCGTCTTGGGCCTCGCCGCCGCAGCAGCGGTCACCCGGCTCCTCGGCAGTCTCCTCTACGGCGTAGAACCCCTCGACCCGCTCACCTTCGCCGCAGTCATTGTCGTCCTGCTCGCCTCCGCGCTACTGGCCAGCTACATCCCAGCCCGCCGAGCCGCCCAAGTCGACCCCATGACCGCCCTACGCCACGAGTAAGGCCCTCAGTTCGCCGCAAACAGCAACTGCAAGTAATTGCGGAACTGCGTTGACTGCCGCACCAGCAACTTCGAGTCCTTGTAGACGCGGCCCAACAGCAGCGCGCCTTCGATCACGCACATCGCCGCCTCGGTCAACTCGCTGGACGTCGCAGACATTCGCGGCGCCCGCCAGGCGATGAGCTTCTCAAACTTGCGCTCAAACAAGGCGCCCCATTCCGTCAGTTCCGTCTGCACCTGGGCGTTGATCGCCTCACTGAACTCGCCGCTTTGGTAGGTGTAGGAAGCGAACATGCAACCCGGCAAGGGGGTGTCCATGCCGTCCACAAACTCTTCGAAGAACTTGAAGAAAAGCAGGATGTCTTGCAGTGGGTCATCCGCCAGAGCGCTCGCTCTCTCCGCCCACTGCTCGAACATCACCTGCTCCTGCCGCGAGAAGCGCTCAATGATCCCCTGCGCCAAGTCCGCCTTGCTCTTGAAGTGGTAAAAGAACGCGCCCTTAGTTAGTCCGACCTTCTCGATGATCTCGTCCAGCGATGTGCCGGCGTAGCCCCTCTCAAAGACCAACTCCTCAGCCGCCGCTAGAATCCGCTCCTTGGTTGCATCGCCTCTTGTCGACATATCTACAAGTATACAGACTAGACGGTATGTGCCTAGGTATCCGTCAGCACATGCCCCAAAAGAAAAAGTTGAAACTTTTCTCTTGACTAGGAACAGACTAGTCGGTATAAATATACCAACCGGTCGGTATTGTTGATGACCGGGATAACAACAAAGGAGAACCAAGAACATGCGTACCAATACTGTAGAGACCGATCAGATGGTCAACGGAATCAACGTCGACGACGTTCTGGGCCTGATCGGCGCCGTTCAAAACGATCCCGAAGCCGGCGCCACGCACTGGAGCGTTTCCAGCGCCTGGCTTGGCGGCACGCGCAATCGCGCCACCGTCCGCTCGTTCCACATCGGCGGCGAAGAGGTCATGCGCCCCTTCACCATGGATGTAGACGAGCCGTTCCAACTGGGCGGAACCAACACCCAACCCAACCCCCAGGAGTATCTGCTGGCCGCACTCAACGCCTGCATGATCGTCGGCTACGCCGCGCTCAGCGCGCTAGAAGGCATCAATCTCGAAAAGCTGGAGATTGTGACCACCGGCAACATCGACCTGCGCGGATTTCTAGGCATCGACCCGACCGTCAATCCCGGCTACGACTCGCTGTCCTACACCGTCAACATTAAGGGCGACGGGACGCCCGAGCAGTTCGAGAAGATTCACCGCATGGTGCAAGCCACTTCGCCGAACTTCTCCAACATCTCCCGGGCTGTCGCCCTGAACCCGACCCTGGTAGTTGAGTGACCGCAATAAGAATGGCCGCGCCAGGCTTCCACCCTGCGCGGCCATTCGGTTTTCAATGCCGGTTCAGCTCGTGCGGCGCACGGCCATAATCGTCATATCGTCAAACTGCGGCTCGCTTCCGCAGAATTTCCGAACCTCTTCGCCAAGAGTATCCAGCAACTCTTGCGCCGGCAGATCCGTCAACGCGCGGGCCGCTTCCATCAAGCGTTCCTCGCCAAACTCTTCCATCGCCGGATTAATCGCCTCACTAAAGCCGTCGGTAAAAATCACCAGCACGTCGCCTACCTGCAAGTCGACCGTCGATTCCTCAAAGGTGAAATGCGGCAACACGCCCAGCACCGGTCCGCCCGCCTCCAGCAATCTCGGCTCGCCCTGTTTCGAAATCAAGAAGGGCGGGTTGTGCCCAGCGTTGGAGTAGCGCAGAACATGATTCGCCGCGTCCAGCGCCGCGTAAAACATCGTCACGAATTTATCGGCGGGCGTACTCGCATGAATCAGTCGGTTCGAGGCCGCCAGACGTTCCGCCATCGAAATGTCTACCAGGCTTTGGCCGCGAATCGTCGCCTGCACCACCGCCATCAGCAGCGCCGCCGTAATCCCCTTGCCCGAAACGTCCGCGACGCACAGGCCGGTCAGCCCATCGGCCATCGAAATGAAATCGAAATAGTCGCCGCCCACCTGCCGCGCCGCCAGAGACATGCCGGCGATGTCGTAACCGGGGATCGAGGGCGGATCCGTCGGCAGCAAGCGCTGTTGAATACTGCGGGCGGTGTTTAGCTCTTGTTCAACCCGATGGAGCGCTTGCTCCTCTTCATACAATCGCGCGTGCTCAACCACCTGCGCCGACTGCGCCGCGATGATCGTCAACAGCCGCTCGTCTTCTTTGCTGAACGACTCGCCTTTTCGCTTATTGAAAACGCTCAACACGCCGATCAACCTGCCCTTGGCCTTGAGCGGCGCGCAGATCAGCGATCGCACGTTGCTGGTCGCCGCAGAACGGAAACGCGCGTCACTGGCCAAGTCGTTGACCACCAGCGACGCTTGATTCTTCATCATCCAGCCGGTTAGTTGATCGTTCAGACGAAAGTCGACTCCTGAATAATCCGACCGAGCCTTGCGGATCATGGTCTTCAGCGGCGGCGCATCCTTATCGGCGCCGAGCAGCATCACCGCGCCCTGTTCGACGTGTAAATGCTTCACGCATTCCTTCACGACAAGATCGATAATCTCGTCCAGCGTCGAGGTCGAAGCGACTGCTACCGCAACTTGATTGAGGATCGAGAGTTCCTCAACCGCGCCGCGCAGCCGCACATTTTCGCTCTCTAATTGCTTTAAGCGAACTTCCAGGTCCATAACAGGGCGCCACACCGAAGTTAGAGCGCTCAGGCCCTAGAAGTCAACGCATCACTCGTTCACCCGTAGTCGAAGTCACGTCTTGAGCCGGGTCCCCTACGGTCGCATCGGCTGCCCACGGGTCTCGGCCACGAACGCCGATGGCCGCCGGATGAAAAAAACCACTCAAACGGCAGGCCGGGCCGCTTCTAGGTTCGCCGTCGACTCAAAGCGTGCCAATCCGAGCCGCGAACGCCAGAGAGCGGTCTCTCGCGTCGGCACTTTACGCTTACGCACTCATGGGTTTTGTCCCGTCTTCTTTCTGGCCTGGGCGCGAACGGCTTTCCTATCGAGTTCTCCAGCGTCAGCGCTTAGCTTGAAGTCGATGAGATCCTGCCGAACCGGCAGCGCGAATTGTTCGTGTTCTTCAGGCAATCTGCCTTGGACGGCATGACGTCCGTTGACGACCCGGGCGCCAACCGCCCGGGTCCCTGCGGCTAGACGGCCCTAGCCAGTTCGGAACGTTTGCCAAAGAGGCCCGCCATGGCGAAGAGACCGATCCCCAGGAGCGCAATGCCCCCCGGTTCGGGAACGGCGGAAGTGGGATCGGAACTGAATGCCAAGCTTCCGAAATCCACCACCCCGGTGTCGTAGACGCCCCCGACGGTGCAATTGCCGGAAACGATGTTGGTATCCATCGTTACCGCGCCGTTCTGGGCCAAGGCCCGTCCACAGATGGTGGCGCTGGTATTCAGCGTAATACTTGTATACGCCAGAATGTTGCCTGCAAACCTGGTGCCCGTGCCGAGCGTTGCGGAGCTGCCAACTACCCAGTACACTCCGGTGTTGGAACTGCCGTTGATCACGGTGACCACCGAGTCAGTGGCAGTTGTCAGGGTGCTGCCAATCTGGAAAATGAATAGTGCATTGGGATCGTTCATCGCGTCGAGCGTAAGCGTTCCCGTGAGTGCGGCGGAAGACGAAAAGGAATAGACTCCCGGATTCAGCGGCGACGCCGTGCCCAAGTCCGTCCCGCTCAAATCCTGCGTGACCGAATAAAGAGCCAGGGCAGCGACGGCCGCGGTGAGGTCGGTCTGAGCTTGTACCGCTGCCGCGTCAGTACCCGTGTATGTGGTCCCTGTGAGCGTGACACCGGCCACTCCGAGGGAGGTTCCTGGCGATACGCCGTAATCTCCATTCAGGTAGGTCATGCCTGTATTGGTGACCTCCGTGTTCCCCAGGACCGCAAACGATTCGGCCGTGCCAAGGATGGGGCTGGCTGACGCGCCGGGCGGGCCCCAGACAAACGCGCTCAATAACAAGACGGTTCCTATCGCCGGGATATCCCGGCGAATGAAGCCGTCGATCCAATTTAACCACTGCATTTTGTTCAAAATGTTCTCCTCCCTAATCGTTTCAAGAATTAGATGTCTCTCCGGTCCATTCGAACTCAGGACGTTTTTCGTTTTGACTGCGCGAAATAGTCGGTAGACACTGCCGGGTTTCAAGGCAATCGTCGTGCCAGAAGACGATCAGCCGAAGACCCAAACACTTGTACTCCCTGCTGTAAGGCCTTTCACCTACTTCGCCGGCCGCGGGGGAACTGCGACGTGCTCGGGTTTCTGTGTGGGGGCACTGACCGCTGGCCGTCAGACGACCAAATGTGGCCAGCTTGGATCCATCGCCGGTGGCGAGCGTCGAGACCGCACCCTACCGCTGAACCGCTCCTTTGGCGGGCCTTTTCACCTCGGAGTGCGCTTAAGAAGAGAATGGCTGCGACAGCACCCGCCCGCCGCGCCGGACAGGCTACAATCTGATCCATCAACATCGGCTCCACCATTAGCCACTACCGCATCGTCGCCAAGCTCGGCGAGGGCGGCATGGGTGTCGTCTACAAAGCCGAGGACATCACGCTCGAACGTAGCGTGGCCCTGAAGTTCCTGGCCGATCACCTGCTGAACGACACCGAGGCCAAAGAACGCTTCCTCCGCGAAGCCAAAGCCGCTGCCGCGCTGCATCACCCCAACATCTGCCCCGTCTACGAGATCGCCGAAGGGAACGGCAAAACATTTATCTCGATGGCCTTCCTCGAAGGCGAATCGCTCGAAGACCGCATCGCCCAGGGCCCGCTGCCGATCAAGGACGCCCTCGACATCGCCCGCCAAGTCGCCGAAGGCTTACAAGCGGCCCACGCCAAGAATGTCGTCCATCGCGACATCAAGCCTGCCAACATCCTGGTCTCGCCCGAGGGCCGCCCGACCATCATGGACTTCGGTCTGGCCCGCCTCACCGAGGCCTCCCGGCTCACTAAGGTCGATACGGCCATGGGCACCGTGGCCTACATGTCTCCCGAGCAGGCACAGGGCATGGACGTCGATAGCCGCTCCGATCTCTGGGCGCTGGGCTGCGTGCTGTACGAAATGGTCTCCGGTCTGAGGCCTTTCAAAGGAGCCTATGACCAGGCATTGCTCTATGAGATCGTCCACGAAGAGCCGGCGCCGCTGACCGGCATCCGCGCGGGCGTGCCCATGGAGCTAGAGTTCATTGTCGGTAAGTGTCTAGCTAAAGACGCATCAGATCGCTACCAGTCCGCCAAAGAAATCGGCGTCGATCTGCGGACGCTTGCCGAAAAGCTAAAGTCCGGCCGTTCGACGATTCTGCGTACCGCGCAGATGACGGGGGCCGTGCCCGCAGCTCCCGGGGGCCAAACCGTCAACCCAACCGCCACGCTGCCGCCCGACGCCGTCGTGTTGCCCAAGCGCAGCCTACGGCTGCTCCAAGCGGCAGCAGCGCTTTTCGCCCTCGCATTCCTCGGCTTATTAGCCTTCCAGGCCCTGAATGCGCCGCAGGAGCCAGAAAGGCTCGTCCGCCGTTTCTCCTTCGCCCCTGAAGGCCTTGCGGGCGGGGTGATCTCGCCGGACGGCCGGTACGTCGTGTACGGCTCTATCGCAGGCCGCGAATCGACGCTCTGGATTCGGTCTCTCTCCGGCGAATCCGCCCGTCAATTGCCGGGCACTCAAGGCGCACGCGGGGCATTCTGGTCACCCGACAGTTCCTCAATCGGCTTTGGGACAGGAAGCCAACTGAAGAGGACGCTTGTAGCGGGAGGCGCTCCCACCACCCTATGCGATCTGCCGGGGCAGAGTAACTACTTCCCTTTTTCTGGCGGAACCTGGAGTCCCGATGGAGAGCGCATCGTCTTCTCTTCGGGGCGGCGGCTATATGAGGTGGCGGCGCGGGGCGGTGAGCCACAACTGCTATTCGATCAGGACGACAATTCTAGGAATTATGCGCCGTACTTCTTGCCTACTGACGATGGGTCGCACGGTCTAGCCTACGTCGACGCCAACGCCGAAGAAGGGCGATTGGCGGTTCTCGACTTGGACTCGGGCGAGCGGCGTCTGCTGGTCTCAGGCTATCGGCCCGTCTATTCCCCTGAAGGTTATTTGATCTACGAACCCTGGCGGCGCGGCCAGGTGGGGATCTGGGCTTTGCCCTTCTCCCTCCCCTCGCTAGAGGCGACTGGAGACCCGTTCCCGCTCAGTGACTCTGGTCTTGCCCCCAGTGTGTCGAAGGAAGGCACACTCATCTATCGAGACGTCCCCGCCATCACGTCGGAGACTCTCGCTTGGCGCGATCGAACCGGCCGGCTGATAGAAACCGTGGGTCAGCAACAGACCGATATCAGAGACCCGGCTCTATCGCCGGACGGCCGCTGGGCGGCTGTCGTGTCGGAAGAAAGCGGCGGACAGGACATCTGGATTCACGATCTGACGCGCGCCACCAAGACGCGTCTCTCGTTCGAGGCCGGGGCCGACCAAATGCTCCCTTCCTGGTCGCCTTCGGGCCGCGAGATCGCCTACGGGACTGTCCAGAACTCCGCGACCCGGCTGATGCGAACTGCCGTAGACGGGACCGGAGAGCCGGTCGTGCTGGCGGAGACCGAAGGCACTGTCCTGAACCCGAATTGGTCTCATGACGGCCGCTACATTGTTTATCACCATCAAAATGGAGCGGCAATAAACAATGACATCAGCTACATTCGACTCGATCAGGGAACGACGCCTCTAGAATCCGTCAGTTTCATTAGCACTCCCGCCAACGAACGCGTACCGAAGCTATCGCCCGACGGCCGTTTCTTGGCCTATACCTCGGACGAATCAGGTCGGCTGGAGGTCTACATCCGGCCGTTCCCGACTGGCCCCGGCCGCTGGCAGGCCTCGGTCAATGGCGGCGCCAAACCTCAGTGGAGCCGGGACGGCAAAGAATTGTTCTACGTCGAGCAGGCGACGCTCCTGTCCGTGGCCGTCTCAACGACTCCCGAGTTCACGCTCGGCCAGCCGATAGCTCTCTTCGAGTCGGACGACCTGGGCCGACAGCCGACCCCGGCTCCAACCTACGATGTCTCGCCCGACGGACAGCGCTTCCTCACCATAACGCCAGGCTCCGACGCAAACGCGATGCCGCCCACGATCCGCGTCGTCCAAAACTGGTACGAAGAGTTCCGCGACCGACAGCACTAGGAAACCCCTACCCCGCAAAGCCGATCCGAGCCGCCAAGCTTTAGCTGGCGGTCTCCCGCGTTAGCGCACTCTTCAGCCCCGAAGGGGCGGAGGAACCAATAGCCCAGGGCGTAGCCCTGGGTATCCAGCCCGACCGCGCCGCGCCCCTTCTTTCCCGTGTCGGCGGCCGCCCTTCAACCGCCAACAGTAAAGGCCGCGCAAGGTGTAACCCCCGCGCGGCCATTCCTTCTGCGAGTGATTCAAGCCTACTGGAAGCTCAAGATTGCGTCGGCTTCGCTCGTCGCCACTTCGAACACCGTATACAGCTTAGTGATCTGCAGCAGGTCTTGGACCTTCTTCTGCAGGTTTAGCAGCTTCACGCTGGCGCCTTGGCTCGAGGCCGTGCTGTAGCTCGATACGAGCTCGCCCAGTCCGGAGCTGTCGATGTAGCTCACTTCGCCGAGGTTCAACAGAATCTTCTTGTTTCCCTGGGCCAACAAGTCGCGAACCGCCTTGCGCAGCTTGCCGGAAGACTCGTCTCCCAACGTGATCCGACCGCCGAGGTCGACGATGACGACCCCATCCACTTCACGCGTATCAACGCTCAAACTCATTTCAACTCCTCCTTACTGCCCATCTTCTTCCGTTGCCGGACTGTGCAATATCAGCACGACTTCCGTCCCGCTCGGCGATGCGTTTCTTACATCCACCTCGTCCACGAGCGCGCGCATCATTAGCAGACCTCGTCCGGACGCTTTCAATAAATTCTCAACCGACGTCGGATCGGGAACCTCACTGGGGTCAAATCCCTCTCCTTCATCCCTCACTTTGACGACCAGACGGCCGTCGTTCATTTCGACGCTCAAGTGAACAGACTTGTCCGCACTATAAGCGTTTCCATGGGTGACCGCGTTGGCTGCAGCCTCGCGCACTGCCATGCCCAGCCGGTCGACCTGGTCTTCTCCGTAGCCCCCTTCCCGGGCGAGGCCTTTGGCGCAAAGCTCCGCGGCGTCAACGCTGCTGATCACGCTGTCTAGTCGCAATTCCAACCGCCTGCACTCACCCATTGATCGATAACATGTGCGCTGCCCGGCCCAAAACGCGGTAGGGAGCGAAGTCGCAAAAGTCGCACAGAATCACGGCCAAAGTCAACTTCCCGCTCCGCTCAGGGGGAAGTACCGCCGGTACGTTTCGGGCAGCCGCATCGTTCGACCTTCTTTATTGACCACCGCGTGCAGTGTTTCCCCGCTCGCCAGCAGCGTACTGTCGTCCTCCCGGCGCATTTCGTAGGCGAAACGGATCGTCCGTGATTTGCTTTCCACGCACTTACAAAGAATCTGGACAGGTTCGTCGAAATGCGCCGACGCCCTGTACTTACAACTCGCTTCCAGCACCGCCAGCACCGCTCCCGCGTCCCTTTCCATATCGCGGTACTCGAACCCCAAAGCCCGGCAATACTCCACCCGCGCTACCTCCATCCAGACGAAGTAGTTCGCGTAATAGACCACGCCCATCTGGTCCGTCTCCGCATAACGGGCTCGAATCCGGGTCTGATTCTCAATCATCACGGGGCAAGTTCTCCACCAGTATAGGCAGCCCCTCGCACCCTGCTGGCCTGCTACCTTGAAATCCGCGATGGAAGAGCGCCACCTCCTCGGCCTAACCTTGATTCTCGTGATCGGCGTAGCCGCTCGTTGGCTCGCCTGGCGCCTGCATTTGCCTGCCATCCTGTTGTTGCTGCTATGCGGCATCGTGGCGGGCCCGGTTACCGGTTTCCTGCAGCCGGACGAGTTGTTCGGCAACTTCCTGAACCCTTTCGTCTCGCTCTCGGTGGCCTTGATTCTGTTTGAGGGCGGGCTGTCGCTCAACCTGCGCGAACTCAAGGAAATTGGCGGGGTCGTCCGTAATTTGATCCTGATCGGATCGTTGGTGACCTGGGCGATCGCTTCCGCCGCCGCCTGGGCCATCTTCGGCCTCGATTACCGGCTGGCCCTTCTGTTGGGCGCGGTCTTCGTGGTCACCGGCCCGACCGTCGTCATTCCTCTGCTGCGCCACGTCCGGCCGTCTCCGCGCATCCGCAACACCATTAAGTGGGAAGGCATTCTCAACGACCCGGTCGGCGCGATTTTGGCCGTCCTCGTCTTTGAAGCCATCCTGGCGACCGGCGGCGGCGGTCCGCAGGAAGGCGCCATACAGTTCCTCTACAGCGTCCTCACCGGCATCGGAGTCGGCGCCGCGGTCGCGGTACTCACCCTGATTCTGCTCTACTTCCATTGGCTGCCCGACTTTCTCGACGCCGGTTTCACGCTGGCCGTCGTACTCGGCGCGTTTACCCTCTCCAACCACTTCCAGCCCGAATCCGGTCTGCTGGCGACCACCGTGATGGGCATCGTGCTGTCGAATCAGCGGCTGACGCCCGTCCGCCACATTGTCGAGTTCAAAGAGCATCTGCGAATCCTGATCATCTCAACGCTATTCATCGTTCTTTCCGCGCGGCTGCAGGCGGCCGATATCTATGCCGTATGGAAGCCCGCCCTCGTCTTCCTGGCCGTACTTCTGTTCGTCGCCCGTCCAGCGTCCGTCTGGCTTGCCTGCCTCGGCTCGAAGTTGAAGACCAACGAACGCCGCTTCCTGATGTGGATGGCCCCCCGCGGAATCGTCGCCGCAGCCATCGCCTCGATCTTTTCCGAACGCCTCACCGAAGCCGGAGTGTCCGGCGCTGAAGAACTCGCCCCAATCGCCTTCATCGTCATCATCGGCACGGTCACGATTTATGGTTTAACCGCTCTGCCGCTGGCCAACCGTCTCGGTCTCGCCGAACCCAGCCCGCAAGGCTTCCTGTTTGTCGGCGCTCACTCCTGGGCTCGCCGGATAGCGTTGGAACTGCAAAATGCCGGCTTCCACGTTGCCCTCGCCGAAAGCAATTGGGAGCACGTTACCGCGGCACGCCAGGCGGGCCTGCCGGCGTACTACGGCGCCGTTTTGTCTGAAGGCGTTCTCGATGAGATCAACCTCTACGGCATCGGACGTCTCGCCGCCGTCACCTCCAACGACGAAGCCAACGCCCTCGCCGCCCTGCACTTCCGCGAAGACTTCGGACGTTCCAACGTCTACCAGCTCCCGCCCGAGCGCAGCGATAGCGGCCGCCGCGGCGTTTCGCCCGAACATCTCCAGGGCCGCTATCTGTTCCATCCCGACCTGACTTTTGCCAAGCTCGGCAAGATTTTCGAAGCGGGCGCGAAAATCAAGACCACGCCCATCACCGAAAAGTTCACCTACGAGAAATTCAAAGAGCTCTACGGCAACGACACCATTTCGCTCTTCCTCATCAATAAGGGTGAGAGTCTTTCGGTCATCGCCGCTGCGCAGCCCGTGACGCCTAAACCCGGCCAGACTTTGATCGCCATCGTTCCCGGCGATGCCGCCCGCGAAGTGGCCGCCAACCGTGCTGCCGAGGACGCGGCCGAACGCGCCTGACGTGTTACGCTGGAAGTTCTCTTTGGCCGCGTTTTACCCTACAAACCGCGGTCTCCATCACTCTGTTGCGACCGACCTATTGAGGCCTTAAATGTCTGAGATCAAGAATCTTCAAGCCCTGGAAATCCTGGATTCGCGCGGTAATCCGACCGTGCAAGTGACGGCGACCCTCGCCAGCGGCGCCAAGGCGTCCGCCGGCGTTCCTTCCGGTGCTTCGACGGGCATTTTAGAAGCGATCGAACTGCGCGATGGCGACAAGAACCGCTACATGGGCAAAGGCGTCCAAAAGGCTGTTGCTAACGTCAACGGCGAACTGCTCACCGCGCTCAAGGGCATGGCCGCCGACGACCAACGCGCCCTCGATAACAAGATGATCGAGCTCGACGGCACGCCCAACAAGGGACGCCTCGGCGCCAACGCACTCCTCGGCATCTCCATGGCCGCCGCCCGCGCCATGGCCATCGAAACCGGCGTGCCGCTCTACCAGCGCCTCTCCACCGGCCAGCCTTTCACTCTCCCCGTTCCGATGTGCAACATCATGAACGGCGGACAGCATGCTGACAACAACGTCGACATCCAAGAGTTCATGGTCATGCCTGTCGGCCTGCCCACCTTCAGCGAAGCTCTGCGCGCCTCGGCCGAAATCTTCCACACGCTCAAGAAGATCCTCTCCGGCAAGAAGTACGCCACCGCCGTCGGTGACGAAGGCGGCTTCGCCCCGCAGCTCAAGTCCAACGAAGAGCCGATGGAATTGCTCGTCGAAGCTATCCAGAAGGCCGGCTACATTCCTGGCGAACAAGTTTGGATCGCCATCGACGCGGCTGCTTCGGAGCTGTTCAAAGACGGCCAGTACGTCTTCGCTGACTCCGACGGCTCCAAGCGTTCGCCTTCGGCCATGGCCGACATGTGGGCCGAGTGGGCCGACAAGTATCCGGTCGTCTCGCTCGAAGACGGTTGCGGCGAAACCGACCACGACGGCTGGAAGATCCTCACCGACAAGCTCGGCGGCAAGATCCAACTCGTCGGCGACGATCTATTCGTCACCAACCCCAAGATCTTCAAAGAGGGAATCGAGAAAGGACTCGCCAACTCGATCCTCATCAAGCTCAACCAAATCGGCACCGTCACCGAGACGCTCGACTGCATCGAGATGGCCCGCGAGAACAAATACACCTACGTCATCTCGCACCGCTCCGGCGAAACCGAAGACACCACGATTGCGGATCTGGCCGTCGCCACCGCCTCGGGACAAATCAAGACCGGCTCCCTGTGCCGCTCCGACCGTGTCGCCAAGTACAATCGCCTGCTCGAAATCGAAGCCGAACTCGGCGGCAAAGCCGTCTACGCCGGACGCTCCGCCTTCGGCGGCCGTCTAGGCTAAGCCATCCGGTAGGGGACAGGCAAGCTTGCCTGTCCCCGCCTCAACCTCAATCCGCCCGGCAAGCGCAACAGAGCCGCGACCGTGAGGGAGCGATTCCCGCGTCAGCGTTCTCTCCTTCTTCCGCCCCCGCCCGCAGGTGACTGTCACTCGTTGACTGTCCCCCCTCGACACCGCTGCGAACCCACACCCCCGCCGCCATCCCCATCGCGCTTTCAGCCCCGTTCACGGGGCTCATGCTTAGGCCAGGCCTTGTAGGCCTGGCATCCGAAACGGGGTGCCTCCCCTCCCTCTCTCCCGCCCGCTTCAGCGGACTTCCAACAAGGACGTTATTTCCAGTCGACGATGATTGCGACACCCTATCAAGCAGGGCGCCGGAGTAGTTGTGGACCGATCCAGGGACTCTTCTCCCCATCAGCGCTGCGGCTTGTTTGGTTTCGACCGCGCACGCCAAACACCACCCGCTACAGCGGATGCCCTGGCCGTTCTGAGCCCAACCGGGGTTCTTCTGTATTAGGCGTATAACACGGTGTCAAGGCCGCCGGCTCGGGGTGCTGAATTGCAGCCTGTACCGGGTTCTCGGACAGGCTGCTCGACACAAAGGGCGTTGTCCCCTTTTTCCAACAGACGACGGACTCCGCCGAACTCGGCGCGTTCGCTAATTTGCAGAAAGGTATATCGGAAGCAGCAGCGCCGTATCGAGGTAGACATGGGCGAGAATCGTGACCCACAGGTTCCTGCCAACCACAAGGTACGACGCGCCGAGCGCCAATCCCGCTAAAGCCGTCTGGACGATCCCCGCTCCTCCCCAGGCATAGTGGACGCTGCCGAACACGACGGCGCTGAACACGACGGCCGCCCACCAGGCCGCTTTGCTTCCCGACCCAAGCTCCGCGACTCGGTTGATCAAGAAGCCGCGATAGATGACCTCCTCGCCAAACGAGGAGATGACGTAAACCGACGCCAGCGAAAGGAGAAAGGCGCCAAGGTTGTTGCGCAGGAAATCATAGGCGCTTACATCAGCGCTTTCCGGACTGCCGACGATGCCCGCCATGACGGCCTGGCCCGCCACAAAGGCGAGCGCAGTAACAACGAAGACGACGATGGACTGGATGACCGCACGGACCACGGCGCGACGGCTGGGGACTTGAAAGCTCAGCCCTAAATGCTCCCAGCCCTGGCCTCGCAGGCGCAAGCCCAGCCATACGACGCCGATCATCACCATCGTGGCCGCCCAAAGCACCGCATAACCCAGCACCGGATCCTCGCCGGCCAGCGGTCTCACGCCCCAGATCACAACGCCGGCGGCTAGAAACACGGCGAGGATCTCGCCTACCTGTGCCAGCCTGTTGGTGAGAAGCGCTTGTCCGAGTTGCGTCATTATTTTGTTACCCGAGCCGGGTAAAGAGTAGCACCTCTGCACGTTGGAAACCGAGTGCAGACCATAGTTTGGTAGCGTCCTAACAGTGTGTGGGTCTCATGGTGGCGACCTTGCGAAGGCAGGCCGCCAGGAGATGACGACTCGGGTTCTCCAAACGGCAAGCGGAGAGTGTCGCCTTTGCGGGGCAGCCAACTGGACAAGATCATAGAACGAATCCCCGGTGTCAGAGATGCGCATCAACCCAATCAAAGAGCCCAAGTGCCGTCGAAGTGCGGGATGTCCTGACCTGCTACCAGAAGCTGTACCAGGGCTAGGGTAAGGATTTTCGGTCCGAGATGGCTCTACGGCCTGGTTTTGCTGTGCCCGGAGGTCCTAACTCGACTAAGTTTAGCTCCTCTCGAAAAGCGTAGGGAACAGCCGGGGACATGGCCCGCCGCCCAGGATCCGCGTAGTCGAGAAGTGGTACGAAGAGTTTCGGGATCGGGAGCGGTAGAAGGCCATCCAAACTCAGTCGCCGGGCCTTGCGGAGTAGATAGTGGGATGGTCCGCCGCCTTTCACGCCCTAGCGACAGGGGCGAGGAAGATGGAGACAAGGAGACGTTCCCATGAAGATACACACGATCGGAATCGATTTAGGCAAGACGAGTTTTCATCTGGTGGGTCTCGGCGAGCGCGGAGAGGTGGTCGTTCGCAAACGCTTCACTCGCACGCAGTTGTTGCGCTTCACGGCGAACCGCAGCGTTGAGCGGATCGGCATGGAAGCCTGCGGAGGTTCGCATTTCCTCGGCCGAGCGCTCCAGCAGCAAGGGCACGACGTACGGCTGATCCCGGCGCAGTACGTGAAGCCGTACGTGAAGACGAACAAGAACGATTACATCGATGCGGAGGCGATCGCCGAAGCCGTGGGCCGGCCCACGATGCGCTTCGTGCCGATCAAGAGCGACGAGCAACTGGATCTGCAGTCGCTGCACCGCGTGCGGGAGCGGTGGATCATGCGGCGCACGGCGGTGGTCAACCAGATGCGCGGCTTGCTGCTCGAGCGCGGGATCACGATCCGCAAGGGGCGCAGTCACCTGGAAGCGGCGTTGCCCGGGATTCTCGAAGACGCAGAGGCGAACCTATCCGGCGCCTTGCGTTTCCTGTTGGCGCAGCTGAGCTTGGAGCTGGAGCAGACATCCCAACGCATCCGAGAGGCGGACGCCGCCATTCGAGAGAACGGTTCGCGAGAACGAAGCCTGCCGAGCGGCTGGTGACGATCCCCGGCATCGGACCGGTGACCGCCACGGCCGTGATTGCGGCGATCGGCAACGGAGCGGCCTTTCGCAAGGGCCGCGAGTTCGCGGCCTGGGTGGGAGTCGTTCCCCGGCAACGTTCCACCGGCGGCAAGCAAACGATGTTGGGCATCAGCAAACGAGGGAACGCCTACTTACGAAGATTGTTCGTCCAAGGCGCCCGGGCTGTGCTGCAGCAGAAGGCCAGCCAGTCCGCCGGCCTGAAGGCGTGGCTCGATCCGCTCACGGCGCGCACCCATCGCCACGTGGCCTGTGTGGCGCTGGCGAACAAGTTGGCGAGAACGGCTTGGGCGGTGCTGCAGCAGCGGAGAAGCCTATCGCTCTCCCCAGCTAGCCGCCTAACTCGGAAGATTTTCGTTTCCCGCCCGGTTTCGAAACGAACCAGGAAGATGGCACAACGGTCGAACCCGGCGCTCTGGAAACCCGCTGTAGGAAGAAGTCTTCCAAGACTGAGTAGGTAAATGGGTCCAGAGCGCAGCGCATTCCATCTTGGCCCGGAGTCATCTGGCTCCACTCGAAGGCCGTATACATTTGCGCAGACCAATACGCCCTCTTCTTTTTCGCTTGCAATGGGGCGGCGGACCATACATTCCTACAAGTCCGCAGATAGGAAACGACTCCTCTATCGCGGGGCTCGCAGCGACAGAACCAGATCTGCAACGCGCAAAATTTGGAGGCCCATGCTACAACGGATTTAGAAGATTCCCTGGCTAGTCGATGACACGGCCGGGGCCCCCCTGCAGTGGGGACAGGGTCTCGGGGGCAAGCTGTGAGGCCAGACGAGCCGCAGCGTAAGAGCGAAACAGAAACTAGGGTCGACCCCAAGACATCTCCGGTTCCCCGCTTGGAAGGGAATCCGCCCGCCGTTCCGGCGGGTTTTCTTGTTTTACGGCAAGAAAGCCCGTCGGACGGCAACATAGCCAGCCGCGGCGGTTCACGATTACCTAATCCCACCCCAACCTCAATCCGCTCCGCCAAGCGCAACAGAGCCGCGACCGTGAGGGAGCGACCTCTTCGGGATAGCGGCGGCACTGTGGGTTGCGGCGGTGGTGGAGGGGACAGTCCAGGTAGGGATAGTCCCCGGTGCGCATAACCCAACGTCGTCAACAACTTAGCCCAAAAACAGGGCGGACATTCGCGGACATTTGCGGACATCGGTGGCCTTTCCGCGGTCATCCTCGGCCCTCCAACGGACCCACGCGGACGCCGACCGGACAAACGTCGACTCCCAAACGCCCCATTTCCGCCGCGACCCGCCCTGGGACGATCAGACACAAACTTCCCGGCTCCCGCATTGCATCCCCAGCCCCGCTCCGCTACCATGCCTTGCGGACAGCAGGAGATCCACTCATGAGACGTCTGATCACGTTAATTCCGATTCTCGCCCTCGCGTTGGCCGCGACAGCCTCCGCCCAGGACTACAAGCCCAAGCGCATCAATAAGGCCATCGAACTGCTCGACATGGGGCAGCCAATTTACTACACCGGTTCGCACAACGGCACCGAAGCGACCTTTGAGCAGGGCGTGAAGGACGCCCAAACCTGGGCCGACTACATCAACTACGATATGGAGGCCGCGCCCTACGATATCGCCGGATTGGCCGCATACATGAAGGGTCTCAAGGCCGGCGGACCGACTCGCAGCGGGCACGCAACGCCTGCCGTGTTTGTCGTGTTGCCGATGCGCGGCACCGATGAAGCCACCGTGCGCGCCAACGCCTGGATGGTGGAGCAGGTATTGGCTACGGGCGTCCACGGCATCATGCTGGCTCATGCGACCACCCCGGGCGCAGTGCGCGCCTTGGTCGAAGCGATTCGCTACCCCAACCGCGAAAACGGACCCGAGGGGCATCGCGGCGTTCATGGCGCATCGATGGCCGCGCAGATTTGGGGCGTCTCGCCGCAAGAGTACCAGCGCAAGGCGGACTTGTGGCCCTTGAATCCCGAAGGCGAATTGATGCTGGGCGTGAAGATCGAAGACAAGTATGGCCTTGCGAATGTTGAGGGCATCGTGGAAGTTCCCGGCCTCGGCTTCGGCGAAGGCGGCCCCGGCGACATGGGCCTATCGTTGGGCTATCCGCCCAGAGATCCGCGCCTGCAAGAGATCGAAGACAAGATCTTCAAGGCGGCCAAGGCGCAGAAGCGCTATTGGCTCGGCGTCAACGGCCGCGACATCGAGAACAGCATCACTGAGGGCCACATGATCGGTTCCGGTGAAGCGACCGCAGCGGCAGGCCGCAAGTTCACCAAGCGCGCCATGCCTTACTAGGCTTTGAGACGCAACAAAAACAAACGGCCCGCTCCTCGGAGCGGGCTGTTCTGCGTTTCGACGGTCGTCGCCGATTAGAGCGGGCGCACTCTGACGTTGCGGAACTCAATGCGCTGTTGGGGCTGGCACTGCAGTCCGATGACGCCCCCCGAAGTGTGCAGATCGTCGGTGGCCAGCAGCACCGTCTTGCCGTTGATCTTGACGGTGAAGCGATCTCCCTTTACGGTGACGTCGTAGTCGTTCCACTCGTCGGCCTTCAGCGTCGCCGGCGGAGCGATGACCGAGCCGACGAGGCTGCCGGTGTTGTAGCCGGCGGGCTGCTGATCCCACACCTGCAGTTCGTAGCCGGTGATGTGCGGCTGGCCTTCTTTCGACGAGCGCAAGAAGATGCCGCTGTTCACCAGATGCGGTCCGCGCAACTGCAGCTTGAGCTGGTAGTCGGTGTAGGTGTCATTGGTATGGATCCAGCTAGGGACTGTGCCGCCGCAAAGCATCGCGCCGTTTTGAACGCTCCAGTCGGGCTTGGCGTCAGGCCGGCTGGTGGTGCGCTGTTCCCATCCGTTGAGGGTCTTGCCGTCAAACAGCAGTTTGAAACCTTGTTGGGATTCGGCGGCGGTGAGCGTGTTTTGCGCCCAAGCGCTGGAGGCGGCGAGGCCGAGAACGGCAGTCAAGGTAAGAATTCTGAAGCGCAACATGATGGTCCTCTTGGAGCTATTGTCTTGGCTTGCGGCGATGCGGCGAACGACTGCCTAGGCGGCGGCCCGCTCGCGTTTGCCCGCGCAGATCATAGCATTTTGAGGCCGAAGGATGACGCGCCGGAGCGTGCCGGTCCGCACGTTAGGCGCTGATGTCCAGCCGGCCCGTGCTGTCGCCGAAGCCCTCAGTCGGAACGCCGCCGCGATTGAGCAGATCGACGAAGAGATTCGCCACCGGCTGCGGCTCGACCGCGACGTGTTTGCCGCCGCGCAGCCCGCCGGCCGCGCCGGCCAGGAGCAGCGGCAGATTCTCGGTGGAGTGTCCATTGCCTTCACTCAGCGCGCCGCCGTACAGGATGGCGGAGTGATCCAGCAACGAGCCGTCGCCCTCTTCGGTTTCCTTCAAGCGTTGCAAGAAATACGAAAACAACTCTGCGTGGAAGACGTTGATCTTGGTGACCTTCTCGATGAAGTCCGGGTGTCCGCGGTGATGCGTCAGCGGGTGGTGCGGGTCGGGCACGCCGATCTCCGGATACGTCCTGACGCTGCCTTCGCGGCCGAGCATGATGGTCGAAACGCGGCACAGATCGCTTTGGAAGGCGACCACCTGCAGATCGAACATCAGCTTGACGTAGTCGCTAAAGACGAACGGAATGCCGGCAGGCTTGTCGATCGACGGGATCAGCGGATTCTGCTCGGAGTCGACGATGCGCTGCTCCACTTCGCGAATCGCGGTCAGGTATTGATCGAGCTTGCGCTTGTCGGCGGAGCCCAGGTCGGCGACAAGCGATTGAGCGTTTGCTTGCGTCTCGTCGAGAATGCTCTTGCGGTAAAGAGCGCGGCGTGCGCGCACTTCAGCCGACAAGCTCATGTCAACGTTGCCGAACAGGCGTTCGAAGACCGAGCGCGGGTTCACCTCGACCATCAGCGGCGTATCGGCGTCTTTCCATGAAAGCGTGTTGGTGTAGGCGCAAGAGGAGCCCGTGTCGCAGTTGCCGACCATGCGCGAGTCTTCGCAGCCCAGCTGCAGCGAAGGCACGCGAGTCTCCGAGGCCCAATGCTTGGCCGCGACCTGATCCATCGTGACGCCCGAGTGAACGTCCGCGCCCGCTGTATGCTTGGGCGGCTTGCCGGAGAGGAAACTGCCCGAAGCCTTGGCGTGCGCACCGCCCTGGACGTCATTGGCTGCGTGATTGTAAAGACCGGAGAGGACGGTGATGTCGCTCCTGTGCGGCTCCATCGGCTTCAGAATCCGCTTCATGTCGAAGTCGGCGCCCGTCGTCGACGGCATCCACTCGTTCATGATGATGCCGTTGGGCACGTAGACAAAGCCGATGCGGCGCACCTCAGCCGGAGCGGCGCTTGCCGCGGGAAGCATGGCGTCCAATAAGGGCAGCGAAATCGCCGCACCGGCGCCGCGCAGCAGAGTCCGGCGGTGAAGATGCTTCTTGGTTAGGAACGTCATGGCGGTCTTCCTTAATTTTGGGCCAGCGAAGCGTCTTGGTTAGCGCTCATCATTTGGAACGGCAGGCTGTTTACGATGTTCAGTATAAGCCCAGAGAAGCGGTAGTCGTCTGCGGCGACGCCGGCGGAAATCTTTGCCAAGGCTGGGCGATCATAGCGCTGCAGCCCTCGGCCGAGCGCATAGATCAGCAGCTTTTCCGAAAGACAGTCGACGAATTCCTTCTTCTCGCTCAGCAGAATCGACTTCAGTTCCTCGGCGCCCCTAAAGGAAGTGCCGTTCGGCAGCGTACCCGAAGCGTCGACGGGCAGCTTGCCGTCGTTGTCCCGCCACTCGCCGATGGCGTTGAAGTTCTCTAGGCCAAAGCCCAGCGGGTCCATGCGCGAGTGGCACGAGGCGCAGACGGTATTGGCCCGGTGCGCTTCCATCTCTTGGCGCAGCGACACGGCTTCGCCGACGCCCGCTTCGTTTAGCGGCGGCACTCCCGGCGGAGGCGGCGGAGGCGGCTGATTGAGCAGGTTCTCCAGAATCCATTTGCCGCGCAGTACCGGCGACGTGCGCGTCGAGTAGGACGAGACGGTAAGCAGGCTCGCTTGCGCCAACAGACCGCCGCCGCGCTGGGTTCCGCTCATCGACACCTTGCGGAACTCCGGCCCGGTCACTCCCTCTATCCCGTAGAAGCGCGCCAGGCGTTCGTTCATGAACGTGTAATCCGCATCCAGCATTTCGAGCACGCTGCGATCTTGCTGGACGATGTTTCCCAGGAACAGCTCCGTCTCCCGGCGCATCGACGCCCGCAGACTGTCTTCCCATTCGGGGAATTTTTCAAAGTCGGGCCGGACGATCTCAATATTGGCTAGCTGCAGCCACTGTCCGCCGAAATTCTTGACCAGTTCCGAGGACTTCGGATCCTTCAGCATGCGGCGCACCTGGGCGTCGAGGATTGTGCGCTCGTGCAGCCGCCCTTCGCCCGCGACGCGCAACAACTCATCGTCGGGTGTGCTGCTCCACAGGAAGTACGACAGCCGCGAAGCGAGTTCATAGTCGCTTAGCGGAGCCGTTCCGTCGCCTGACGCAGCGGGCCGCTGCTGTTCGATGCGGTAGAGAAAGTGCGGCGAGACCAAGACCGCTTGCAAGGCGACCGCAATGCCTTCCTCAAAGGAGTCGCCGTGCTGCTCAGCGAGTCCGACAAACTTGACGAAGTCGTCGACCTCTTTTGCGGTTGCGGGACGGCGCAGGGCGCGCCCTGCAAAGGACCCGACAATCCGGCGCGCGCAAGCGTCCGTCTTCTCGCTGCAGACGAAGACCTTAGCCAAGCTCTCTGCGGAAGGCTCTGTCGTTTGCGTGAACGGTCCGCCAACGTCGATCGATTCGAAACGGGGATCGATGCGCGATTCGCTGCGGTCCGTCTTGATGCGAGTGCCGTACTTGCGCAGAATCTCGAGGTCGGCCTCGTTCAGTTCCTTGCCGCGGCCTGACGTCAGTTTGATTGCCTCGCGGGTCGACGGCTCCGGTCCGCCGTAGCTCGCCGGCAAACCGGAGTAAACATTCAGATACGTAGTGGAGAGTAAATGCTCTCCCGCCGTTACGTTGGCGCGAACCAAGATGCTCTGGCCCTCAAGGTCAGTCGCATCGACCTCTCCGTCGCCGATGAACTTGCCGTCGATATAGAGCGCTGGATGAACCGGTTCGGAACCGTTGGGCCTATGCCCATTGAGCACGATATGAAAGGTGTACTCTCCATCCACGGGGAAACGATGCGCCACGTGCGCTGCGTGGACCGTACTCAAGCCCGTCCGGTCGTAGTGCGTCAAATCCGGCAGTTCGCTTTTCGTGCCGGCGAGGATATTGATGCGCACAGGAAGCGGGTAGTGTGTAGCAGCCGGCTTCAGTACGGGCGGCCCGAAGATGGCGGCGCGGACCGCCCGCTCGGCCGCGTCGAAGTACTTCTCCATCAGCACTGGCGACAGATTGAGCGCGTCGGCATTGTTGTCGAACCCGTAAGCCGCTTCGTCGGCGGGGAAGTCGGCCGCGGGCTGCATTTCGACAGCGAGCAGGTCGCGGATGGTGTTGTTGTATTCGTTACGGTTTAGCCGCCGAGCTGTTACGCGCCCAGCCTGGGGGACAACCGCAGCGTCCTGCCGGGCGAATTCCGCCTGCAGCCAAGAGATCACGCTCTCTGTGTCTGCCTCGTCGGGGCGGGGCAGGCCGGCCGGAGGCATCTCACCGGTTTTCAGCTTGGCAACGACGCGTTCCCAGTCATGGCGCCGCGCGTCGAAGCCCGGGGACCCCTGCAAATTGGCCAGGTTCAGGTCGCCCGCAGGCTGAGAGGCCCCGTGGCAGGCAACGCAATGTTGCTCAACGAAGCTCACCACGGCTTGCTCGGCCGCGATACAAGGAAGACTCACGGCAGCAAGCCCTGACAGAATAAACCACGGGCGCAGGGACATGACTAATCGTTATCTTATGGCAACGGCAGAGAGAGCGGAAGTTAGGACAGCCGGGACGGCGCCGGGAGTGAGAAGATTGAACCGACATGAGCATTGAGCAAGAGCTTGAGTTGGTTGTCTTCGACATGGCCGGCACAACCGTCCAAGACAATGGCGAAGTGCCGGCGGCTTTTGCCTCGGCGCTCGCCGGATACGGCATAGAAGTGACGCCGGAGCAAATTAAGGCGGTCCGGGGCAAGTCGAAGCGCCAGGCCTTGTTCCAACTTCTGCCGCCGAGTCCGGATCGGGAGAAGATCGCGGACAGCTTGTATGAATCGTTCAAGGAGCACCTGGCGCACCGCTACGCTTCTGACGGCGTGCGTGCCATCGTCGGGGCCGAACAAGCATTCCAACAACTCCGCGAATGGGGAGTCCGGATCGCGTTGAACACGGGCTTTGACCGGGACACCGTGACGATGCTGCTCAAGGCATTGCGCTGGGACGACGGGCGGGTCGATGCAGTGGTATCCGGAGACGAGGTCTCGCAGGGGCGCCCGGCGCCTTATCTGATCTTCCACGCCATGGAGGCGACGGGAGCGACGAGCCCTCGGCGAGTCGCCGTGGTCGGCGATACGACGCTCGATCTGCAGGCCGCGGACAACGCCGGCGTGCGCTGGAATATCGGCGTCCTGTCGGGCGCCCATGACCGCGCCATGCTCGAGGCGGCCCCGCACACGCTGTTGTTGCCGTCCGTCGCCGAACTCCCTGGCGCATTGCGGGCGAGTGCTCCATTCGCCGGGACCGGTAATTAAGAAACGGCAGCGCGGTGCGCCCGAGGGTGCGGGTAGGGTAATCTTTTCGCCATGCGCTCTGCGGTCATCCTCTCCCTTCTCTTGCTGACGGCTTGCGGGGGGCTGCTTCAGTCGCCAGAAGTTGTGTCCCGCCCGAAGAATATCGTCGTCATCTATGCCGACGATCTGGGCTACGGCGATACGAGCGTCTACGGCGCGACGGCGGTCAAGACGACCAATGTCGACCGTATCGCGGCGGAGGGGCTGCGCTTCACCAACGGTTATGCGTCGGCGGCCACTTGTACGCCCTCGCGGTACTCGTTGCTGACGGGGCGCTATCCGTTCCGCCAAGACGGCGTGCGGGTGTTGCCGGGCAACGCGCCGCTAATCATCCAGCCCGGTACGACGACCTTGGCGTCGATGCTGCACGACGCCGGATACCAGACGGGCGTGGTGGGCAAATGGCATTTAGGTTTGGGCAACGGTGATGTCGACTGGAACGGCGATATCACTCCGGGGCCGTTGGAGATTGGCTTCGACTATTCGTTTTTGATTCCGGCGACGGGCGATCGTGTGCCGACCGTTTTTGTCGAGAACCATCGCGTGGTCGGTCTCGATCCCAACGACCCGATTGAGGTCAGTTTCAGCGAAAAGGTCGGCGACGATCCGACGGGTGAAGAGCATCCCGAGCTGCTCAAGATGCACCCGAGTCACGGGCACGACTTCACCATCGTCAACGGCATTAGCCGCATCGGCTACATGTCTGGCGGGCAGGCGGCGCGCTGGGTAGACGAAGACATTGCCGATACGATTACCGGCAAGGCGGTGGACTTCATCGAACGCAATCGGGAACAGCCGTTCTTCTTGTATTTCGCGTTCCACGATATTCACGTGCCTCGCGTGCCCAACCCGCGTTTTGTGGGCGCCACCGAGATGGGGCCGCGGGGCGATGCGATCGCGCAGCTCGATTGGGCGACGGGTGAAGTGCTGAATGCCCTCGACCGCTTGGGGTTGGCGGAAAACACATTGGTCGTGTTCGCCAGCGACAACGGGCCGGTGGTCGACGACGGCTATCAAGATCAGGCGGTCGAGAAGTTGGGCAACCACGATCCGGCCGGAGGTCTACGCGGCGGCAAGTACAGCGCTTTTGAGGCAGGCACGCGCACGCCGTTTATTGTTCGTTGGCCGGCGCGAGTGAAGCCGGGTGTTTCCGATGCAATCGTCAGCCAGACGGACTTGCTGGCGTCGTTCGCGGCCTTAACCGACCAGACGCTTTCAGAGGCGGCAGGGCCGGATAGTTTCAACGTGCTGCCCGCGCTGTTGGGCCAATCGACCGAAGGCCGCGAGCAACTGGTGGAGGTTTCGTCGACGGTCTCGCTGCGGGATGGGAATTGGAAATACATCGAGCCGAAGAAGGGCCCGGCGATCAGCGTGAACGTAAATATCGAGACTGGGCTGAACGAGGCGCCGCAACTTTATGACTTGGCCACGGACCCGAGCGAGCACGAGAACGTCGCGGGCGCGAACGCGAGCCGAGTGGAAGAGATGCGAGCGGTTCTGGAGAGAATCCGTACGAATGGCCGCAGTCGAACGGGCCTGTAAGCTGACGCGGGGAGCCGAAACGGCCTACGCTTATGTTTACGATGTTTCGAGCGAGCGCAATTGTAGCTTTATTCGTCCTGTTGCCGGGCTGGGCCGCGGCCCAGCAGAGCAGTTGCGCCAACTGCCATTTCGCCAACCCGGATGCGCCGGGACATCTCTATGAGTGGGATCGTTCGCCGCATGGCCGCAACAATGTGGGCTGCGAGTCTTGCCATGGGGGGAATGCCGCCTCGTTCGATTTGCTTCCCGCGCACCAGGGGATTCTGAACAGCCATAATCCGGCGAGCCCGGTGAATAGAAGGAATATTCCCCGAACTTGTGGTTCCTGCCATACCGGCCCCTTCGCGGCCTTCCAAGAGAGCCGGCATTACGCGCTCTTGATGGAAGGGAACGAGGACACGCCGGTTTGCACGACGTGTCATAGCGAGGTCGCCGGCCGTGTGCTGTCCGCGAGTCGCTTAGAAGCGCGCTGCCAAAAATGCCATGCGGAGGACAAAGTGGGCGGGCATCCCGAATTTCCCGCTCAGGGACGAGCCCTGTTAGAGTCCGTCCGGGAAATTCGCACGTTGTTGGATGAGGCAGCGCCGCTGATTCGCCGCGTCAACGACCAGAACCGCCGGCAGAGCCTGCAAGAGGAATATCAGCAGGCGGAGGTTCCGTTGATTGAAGCGGTTAACGCTGGCCACTCCTTCTCGTTCAGCGCGTTGCAAGAGCGCCGCGAAGTCGCCCGGCGGCGTGCGGAAGCTCTCATCGAAAAGCTCGCCAACCCTGCCGCCCAGTAAGCCTTACTTCGTTTGCAGGTAGCTCTCTGCGTAGGTCGGGAAGTCGTTCCATTCGCCGGGAGTGACGAGGTGGCCGCCGGTGTGTTCTTCGAAGGCCGGTTCGCCCGTCGCGGCCGCAACATCGGGCGCCGGGATCTTCGACCAGTGTCCGGTATTCGCCCAGCGATACACGGAAGTTGTTGCGCAGCTGAATGCGGAAACCCGCCGCAGGTCGTCTTGCTGCGCGACCGGTCCGCTCGAACAAGCGAACTGCAAGGGGCAAAGCGGAGAGGCGAGCAGCCGTAGTGAAGTCATGGCGGTTCCCGAGACGTCAGAGAATTCTCGTACATAGGGTGCGCCTGCGGGCCGGCCCTTGTGATGCGCCGGACTGCCGCCAGTCGGAGTTCCGGGTCATATCAGGTCTTTCCCTGAGAGCCATCCTGGATGATGCGCTGTTGCAATTGATATCAGTTCGTTTTCCCGAGGAGCTGAAGCGGCCGAGGAGTTCTACTGTGCCATCGAAGCAAAAGCAGGCGGTCTTGCATCCGTTCGTGTTCGGACTCTATCCCGTTGTGTTCCTCTACACCGCGAACAGGGAGCGCTTCGATTTCTCTGTGATGCTCGTGCCGGCGACTGTGACCGTGCTGCTTGCCGGATTAGTCTGGCTCGGATTGAGGGCAGTTCTGTCGGACTGGGACCGCGCGGGAGCAATGACCTCCGCTTTCTTGATGGCGACCTTCTCGTTTAGCGCGGTTGCCGGTGTGTTCGAAGACATGGCTGAGGGCGAGGAGATGACCCTCTGGTCAAAGATTCTGGGCATTTGCTTAGCTTGCTGTCGCCGGCCCGTGATCGCCACATTTCGATCTCCGCAACTTGTCGGCAAGACGAACTACTTGCTCAACGTCGTCAGCATTTTTCTAGTAACAGCCCCGCTGTTTCAGACGGGGCTATGGAATCTCTCGATGGCTCGCTCGCCGAGACCCTGCCGGATCGGACGGAGTTCTACGCGACCCCGCAAGATCGACAAGAATCAGCAACGGCCGGATATCTACTACTTCGTCTTGGACGGCTATGGCAGAGAAGACTTCCTAAGAAGGAATTCGGGTACGACAATTCTCCGATGACGGCGGCGCTGAAGGATCGCGGCTTTGCCATTCCGGCGAAAGCAGTTGCGAACTATCCGTTCACTTTATCTCTGTCAACTCCACTTTGAACTTCACCTACTTGCAAGATGTATTCGGCGAGAACTTCCCGGCGGGAGGGGACCAGCGCTATCTCCGCGAATTGATGGAGGACAGTCGCGCGGTGCGGGTTCTCAAGTCGGCGGGGTATCAGATCGCCACCTTCGAAGGAGAATACTGGGGCGCTCAAATCGGCGGTGCGGATTACAACTTCAAGGAGTGGTGGTTCCGGAATATCTTTGATATAGGGGTTCTTCAAGATGACGCCGCTGCCGACGGTCTTAAATGCGGCGGGTATCCGCGTGCTTGAAGATTGCATCGGTTCCGAACGATGTATCCCTTCGAGCATATGACGAAGCGATTGAGGTCAAGGCTCCGAAGTTTGTCTATGTGCACGTGTTCTTTGGCCATCCGCCGTTCGTTTTCGGCAAAGACGGCGAGCCGATCCTTCCGCGGAGAGTACGTTTGGGACGAGCGGTCACGAGATCTGGAGCTATGCCGATGAGGCCCGCGAAGACTACGTGAAAGGATATCTCGCTCAGATCACCTACCTGAATAACGCGTTCTCAAGATGGTCGACGAGATCGTCGAGAAATCAGACAGCGACCCGATCATCATCATGCACGGAGATCACGGAGCCGGATCGAGGTACGACGAGGAGAGCCTGAAGGATACTGATATCTCCGAGCGTTACGAAATCTTCTACGCAGCGCATCTTCCGAACGGCGGCAACGAAGAGATCTATGACTCGATGACTCCGGTCAATGGGCTGAGAATCGTCTTCAATCGCTATTTCGGGACGAACTACAAATTGCTGGACGACAAGTCATATTTCGCCAAACAGACCCGTCCCTACGAATACGAGCCCGTAGAAGGGCTGCAAGAGATTTCTCCGGAGTCTCCTGAGGTCGACCTGAACACGCTGAGCGCTCGCTAGCTTTCGCCGTCCGTAGGGTCCACGCTCGGGGTTTGCTGACTGCCGCGCAACGCATCCGCCGCGTTGTGCAGGTCCACGCGCAGCTTGGAGATGGGACCCGGCGGCGGATTGTACTCCTGCGGGATCGCCAAGGAGGAACCGTCGCGCAAGCTGTTGACGTTCGGCGTCATGATCTCGACGCCGGCTTCGTTGAAGGCGTCCAGGATGTAGCGGTTGAGGTCAGACTTAACCTTGGCCATCGCCGCCGGCCGATTCGTCGTGGCGCGCAACTCATAGGTCACCGCGAAATCATCCAAGCTGATCTGCCATACCTGCGGCCGCGGGAACGAGACAATACCGGAAGTCTTTTCGGCGGCGCCGAGCATCAATTCGTGGACTTTGCGCCACGGTACGTCGTAGCCGATGCCGGCGCGGACCGTCAGGATTAGGCCGGCGTCTTTGGCCAGGCGTTCGTAGTTAATGACTGAGCCGGTGAGCACGACTCCGTTGGGGATCGAGACGATCTCGTTTTCGATCGTGCGCATGCGCGTGACGAACAGCGTCTTCTCAATGACGTCGCCCGTGGTCGTCCCAATACGCACTCGGTCGCCCACGCGGAACGAGCCCGTGTAAGTCAGTACGACGCCTGAGATCACATTGCCGATCACTGCGGTCGAGCCAAGAGTGACCAGTGCGCCGACAAAAATCGAAAAGCCCTGGAAGAACTCCGACTGCGCGCCCGGCAGATAGGAGTAGCTCACCATGATCGTGAACAGGATCAGAATGACGCGCGCCAGCTTGTAGGTCGGTTCGGCCCATTCGGGGTCGAAGTTCGGCAGCGTGATGTCTTTGCGTCCT
This sequence comes from uncultured Acidobacteriota bacterium, assembly GCA_963805925.1. GTDB lineage: Bacteria > Acidobacteriota > Terriglobia > Bryobacterales > UBA6623 > CAMPKL01. The sequence continues at coordinate 355,838 of CAWDWB010000003.1, read as the reverse complement.
ACCGCCGCCATGATCATGCTGAGCAGTTTGAGCGCGTAACGCGCCGTGATGACGATGATGATCAGGTAGACCAGATTTGGCAGATAGTTGATGATCGCTCTGCCAACCTGAACCGCGGCCGTCGCGAAGGCGCTCAACAGCGCGCCGCTGAACCGCGCCGTCGACGGATAGGCGTTCAGCACGAACAGCACGTACATCACCGCCGCCGTAATCAGCAGGGCGTAGTACAGAAAGCGCAGCGCCGTGACCAAACCATCGCGGAAACGTTCGCGCGTCAGCAGTTCCAGGCGTTGGATGCGGAACGACGGCGCACGCATCGTCCAGGCGCGTATGCGGACGAGCGACGAGTGATAGAGCGTGCGGATGACGGCGACGGCCAGCACCAAGGCGACCGTCGAGAAGAAAACGCTCAGCGATGTGGTCAGCCAGTCGAGCGTGGCTGCGGCATTGAGCTGCGTCATCGACGCGAGCATGATCGAGATCTGCTCCAAGCTGCCGTTCCAGATTCCGCGGAAGGTCAGCCCGGCCGCGACCAGCACCACATAGATCGAGATGTGCCGCCAGCGGCGCATGTCTTGCGGGCGGTGGTAGCGTTTGGCGATCAGCCACAGGAACAGACGCCGCAGGCCCCACAGCAGCAGCGCGGCCAACAGCGGAAGCACGAGCGCTTCCACGATCGCGGCGGGCATCCCTAACTGCTCGATGAACCTGGCGACAAAGCCTGGCATAGGTCTCAATTCTAGAGGAACGGGCGGCTAATAGATCGAGTTGCGCCACTCGATGCGCTCGCCTTGCGAACCGGAGTGCGTCTTGACGACCCAGCGATGCGACTTGGCCGGGGAGTCGGCCATCGCCGGAGCGAGGCGCGCGGCGTTGAGCGAACCGAGGATTTCACAGTCGTCAAGATCGGCGATCTCTTGCTCAAGATTGAGTTTGGCGTCGAGCAGCACGGTCAAATCAGGGCACTGATCGACGTCACTCGGCCGCTCCAAGTGTTGGCCGTAAAGCATGAAACGAAATGTGACCACGTGACTTTCGTCGCCTTCGTCAATCGAGAACGCGGCGAGCGTGCGGATCAGCAATGGATCAAGGTCCAGGACCGCGTCTTTGAGGTTCGAGTAACGTGTCACGGAGTTGCTTCCATTTTACTGTGGTCCGCCAAGCGCAGCCGTTCTGTCCAGCAAGCTGCGCGCAGAGGACAGTCACCCTTGACTGCGCGTATGATTAGGAGGCCCCGACGGATTCTTACTCGGGCCCTTGGCAACGTTATTCGCGTAAATTAGTGTCAAATCGCGGAGAAGTGCGAACTTTGGCGGCGGCAGCTCTTCGATACCTGCCCGTCATCTGCCAGTGCTTGGCCTTACTGCTTTGGCTGAACTGGCCACCGGTCCTCGGGGCGAATGAACCGCTCGATGCCCAGCGGCTGGCTGAGGCGACCCTTTCGGCGCAGGCGATCACCTCAAATCTTCCTGCCCAGGTAGGCGCTTTCCGACAAGGCCGGTGGCTCCTAGATTTCGACGGGAGCGGAGATTTGAATCTACCGACCGACCGCAACTTCAACCTCGGAGCCGCAGGAGCGCAGCGCTTGGTAGGCGATTGGAACGGCGACGGTTTCGATGAGGTTGGAGTGTTCACGGATGGTGTCTGGTCTCTGGATTTCAATGGCGACGGCGTATGGGACGGCGGCGTGGAAGATCTCCACTTCCAGTTCGGCTGGCCCGGAGCAACGCCGGTTGTCGGGGATTGGAATGGCGACGGTCGGGCACAAGTCGGCGTGTTTGCCAATATCTTCGGCACTGGGATCTGGCTCCTCGACTTCAACGGCAACGGCACATGGGAGGATGCCAGCGACAAAGTCTATTTGTTCGGTTGGGGCATTTTCGGCACCGAGCCGGTCGTCGGCGATTGGAACGGCGATGGCCGTTCCAAAATTGGGGTCTATGTCAACGGCTACTGGTTTATGGATGCGAATGGGAACGGAGTCTTTGACGACGGCATTCCGGGAGGACTGTTTTTCTTAGGAGGATGGGACGGCTCTGTCCCGCTAATCGGCGATTGGAATGGAGACGGTAAGGACTCGGCAGGCATCTATGTCAACGGTTACTTCGTCCTCGACTACGACGGCGATCACAATGTCGATGATGATCCCGACGACAAGATATATGATTTCGGCTGGCATGGCCCGGGCGTGCAGCCCCTGACAGGTGATTGGACCGGCGACGGAGCCGTCAAAATCGGAGTCTTCGTCGAAGGCGATTGGTTTCTCGACAGTGACGGCTCCGGCGGTTGGGTAGAAGGCTTGGACGACTCTTACTCGTTCGGCGAAGCCGGCGACCTACCGGTTGTCGGCCATTGGGCTGCACCTGTTGTTCCTGAAGAAGACAAGGTACGCCCAACAGCGACAACCAATGTCCAGGGCCAGACGGGTCTTCCTCGCGACATCGTGGTGAAGGTCTTCTTCAGTGAGAGCATGGCTCCAGCAACGATACGGCCCGACACGATCTATCTACAAAAGAATGGCTCCATCGTGCCCGGCGTAGTGACGCTCGACGCGTCAGGTAAAGTAGTCGAACTGCGACCTACGAGTCCGCTGCCCGCCGACAGCCTGTTTGAGATAGCAGTCAGCCCTGGAGCCACCGACTTGGCCGGCAATCCGTTCTTGCAGGAAAGCGTTCCGTTTGCGAGTTTCGGGACAGGCTCGTCGGTGAGTGGGGGCGAAAGCCCCTCATTTGATTGGCCTGCTTGGCTAAGTTCGACGCCCCTGCCTACGAATTTTCCTTGGTGGACCTATGCGGAGACGCAGGTCTCCGCGCAACTAGACCACGATTCGTTCAATGGACCATTCGCTCAACTGCGAGACGCGAACGGCCAGAACATACCACAGAGATCGGTCAGTTACCCGAATGACCTCGTGCCCTTCTCTACCTATACCCTAAGCGTGCAAACAGCCCGCGACAGCGCGGGTAATGTCGTGCGACCCCCTGCCCCGATTACGTTCACCACGGGGGCAGGGCGCGATACGGTTCGACCACGAGTTATCCAGAACTCGCCCGAAGCCGGTGATGATCAAGTTCCTGTTGATCAGGCGTTTACGTTCGAGTTTAGTGAACGGGTCTGGTTTCGCCTCGCCGGAATCTATCGGCTCAATTCGATCCTCATACCGAGCGAGAACTTGCAGAGCGCGGACGGCCGCCGCCTAACGATAATGCCGGTTGAGCCGCTGTTGGCCAACACGCGATATTCCGTCGCCGTTGTCGCACTGGACCTCGGAGGCAACGGATTTGACCCTTGTTGTGTGAACTACGGAACCTATTCGTTCGAGTTCACGACTGGTGGCCCGCTCGTCTCGGATCGGGATCCGCCGGTCTTGCTGTCCGTTAACCCGCCGGATGGCGCGACTAACGTCACAGATCCTAGGGTGACGCTCAACTATTCAGAACCGCTCCAGAGCAGTACCTTCGACACAGGGGTCGCGCTGTACGTTGATGGAGAACTCAATCAAATAGGCGCCTCCAGCACATCGGATCTCGCCACGCTGACGATTCGGCCTCGCGGCATCCTTCCCGACCGCGCGGAGATTGCCGTCGTCGTGTCTTCGGGCCTCGCCGATCTTTCAGGAAACGCCGCAAGCCCGATCATCACTAGGTTTACTTACGTAAATCCCCAAATGGCTCCTAAGGAGCCGCTCCAGATTAACGGGGTACGGCCGGCTAGCGGCGCCACAGGGGTCGCTTCCAACGCCAACATCTATCTATTCTTCACCCGGGCGATTGACCCTGCCTCAGCTCCAGCCGCGGTGCGCGTAAGTGTGGCGGGGGCGCCGCTGACAGGACAAGTCAGCGTGACATCGAAGAATCGGGTGCTCCGCTTCCAGGCGGATATCCCTTACGCTCCGGGAGCGCAGGTTGAGTTCGCAGTAGACCTTTCGATGCTTCGAGATGCCGACTCCCGGCCGGTCGGGAACTGGATCTACACCTCTATGTTTGCGGCCGAAGGAGGCCAGCTGGGCCCCACCGTCCAATTTCAATATTCACCGCCTTTTGAGGGTCCGCCAAACGCGCACTTCGTCGTCGACTTTGATCGCCCCATGGACCCAGACACCTTCACCGTGGACTCGGTTCTCGTAAACCAATCGCAGCCCTTTAACTTCGCCCTCGAGAACGGCAACTCCAGACTGCGGGTCGTACCTGTTGAGCCGTGGCCGGCGAATCGGTCCATTCAGTTGCAGTTGACGAGTGCGGTACGGGCGATTGACGGTTCGCCGTTGAGCGGGCTCATCCCCACGAAATTAACGTTCCGCTCCGAACAAAGCATCATCGACACCCCCACCCTCTTGAGTTCGGTTTCTCCGCCGGATGAAACGGTCAATGTCGGGGTAAACGGCGTAATCGATTTGGCTTTTTCGCGGGAGATCAATCGACTCACAGTCGATGAATCTACGGTTCGATGGACCGACGGCAGCGGCCAAGGCGTACCTTGCGCGATAGAGTTCACCGGAGGAAACGGCGGGTCTACCGTTCGAATCGTTCCTCATGATCCGTTCACTCCGTTGCAGACCTACACGCTAACTATCCAGGGAGTAGAAGACTTTTCGGGACAAGTCGTTCCCGCCATGTCGACCGTCTTCACAGCGGGGATGGAACCTGATTTTACTTCTGCTCGACGAGTGCGGTTTTCGCCTCCAGGGGACCGAGCGCCTCTCAACGCCGTCGCTTCGATGACTTTTGATGAGCCGCTAAGCGGCAGCCGAGTCAACTCCGAAACAGTCGTATTTCGGTATCTGGATGCTGGGAATCAATCGGCGCCTCAACCGGCAACCATCACACTGTCCTCAGACGGGCTAACGATATTCGCACGTCCGACTGGGTTATTGGTTCCCAATAGCGTATATAGCCTCGGAACGAGTACGCAGATTCTGGACGTCTCGGGTAATCAAGTTACTCAGTCGGGGTTCTCGTTTAAAACGGGCGTCACCGTCGACTCGACGGCCCTAGAGCTTCTGACGGTGGCGCCAACGGGCGGTTCAGCGGGGATCCCAGTGAATCACACAGTCGCTCTCCTCTTTGACTCCACTGTCGAAGCTGGTTCGGTCGGCGACGAGTTTCGAATCGAACGGAATGGCTTGCCCATAGCCGTCGAACGGCTGGTGGGCGGTTCAACCGTAGAACTGAGACCATTGGGTTTGCTCGATCCGACCTCGTCCTACACCTGGTTCGCCAACGGGGCTGAAGACCTAGCCGGCAACCGGATGGCGAGCGCCCTGAGCGGCACCTTCACGACCGGCAGCACGCCGGATCTGAGCTACATGACGCTGGACTCGACATTTCCGGCCGACGGCGCGGGAGGCGTCCCGCGAAACACGACGGTTACCCTGAGGTTTAATCAAGCAATAAATCCAAGGCGCTTCAACGTCGATAAGCTGCAGATACGCGATTTGACCTTTGAAACCAGTACTGACTACCAGGTTTCTTATTCGCCGGACTTGCGAACGATTATTCTAACGCCTGATAATCCGTTCCCGGCGAACGCGACGATTGCCGTCTATTACGCCGTCGGAGCTGTAACGAGCGTCACGGGCTACGTATTCTCCAGCATTGACGATTTTGCTTTCACTACGGGGAATTGATCTAGTGCGAGTTGGAGAGGACGCAGGTGAACCGACTGCGGCTGGGAGTTAGTCGTTGTCGGGCGGCAACGGTGCCAGGCCAAACTTGCGGGCCAGTCTGTACCCTCTCCATTCGTAGATCTTGTCGAGTTGGGCTTGGAGGCGCTTGGCCCACTCGGAGCGTTCGATGACGCGGGCTTCTAATTCATCGATCTTGGCGGCGGCGGCGGCGACTTCGGCGTCGCGCGATTGCGCCCAGGCGACTTTCTCAGCCAGCTCCGCTTCCATGCGGGTGAGCGCTGCTTGGGCCTTCTCGTGTTCTTCTTGGTTGGTCTTAGCCAGCGCTTCCAGCTCTTGCGTCGCCTTGTCGAGCCAGTCGGACTTCGTCTTAACCTCTTGTTCCAGCAAGGCAACGTGCTGCTCGCGTTCGCGCAGTACGTTGCCGGAACTCGGTACATAGAGGAACGCCGGCGCGCCGAATTGCGGCTGTCCCGAGCAGACGGCCAGGAAGAAATGGGCGTCCTGCGGGCTCGGCGGATCGCCGCCCATCACCGTGCGAACACCTTGCATCGCGGGGGTGCGAAACGAGATCGCCTGGGTGTGGTTCTCGAGGAACATCGTCACGTGTGGGAAGACCGATTCGAGTTCTTGCTGGAACTCGTCGTAGTCAAACTCGTGTACGTGATACGGATTCGGCTCGGCGCGCGACTCTTGGTAGTAGACGCGATTAGGGGTTGAGACGAGCAACTGACCGGAGTCGGTCAACACGCGCCGCGCTTCGTTGAGAAAGCCTTTCCAATCGGGCAGATGCTCGATGACTTCAAAAGCGCTGATGAGATCGAACGAGCCGTCGCGAAACGGCAGCGAGGAACAGTCGGCCTGCGCGAAAGAGGCTTTGCCGCCGGAGTATTCGCGGCGGGCCCAGTCGAGCGTTTCGTGGGAAAAGTCGACGCCGCAAGCGGATTCCGCGCGTTCGGCTAGCAGCGCCGTGCCGTAACCGGAGCCGCAGCCAGCATCGAGGACACGTCGACCGCTAGCCAGCGTTTCGGCAAAACGATAACGGGCTAGGTGTTCGTTGAAAAGGTCGGGGTCGGTTTTCCCCGGGATGACGCGTTCGCCTGTAAACTCCATCACTCCGTTGGCTTACGGGCGATGATCGCATAGTCGAGGCCGCCAAAGAACTTCTGCCTAAAGGCGGCAGTCTGAGGTAAGTCATCAAGCGCACTAAGTTCGGGAAAGACTTCCGGCGCCGGGTGGCGTTCGGTAATCTCGATTTCGGTGAAACCGGATTCGCGCAGATGGAAGTGCATGCGTGCGAAAGGCACCGGCGCGCGGTGCGTGGGGTCGAGGTAGAAGTCGCCGGCGAAGATCGCCAAACAACCCGGGTTGGGCGTCTCAAAGGCCGCCACGCCGCCGGGACGGAGTTTGCGCTGGCACAGATCGGTCAGCTCTTGCAGGCGTAGCGGCGGCAAGTGCTCGATGACGTGTGCACACATCACGCCGTCCCAGGAATTGTCTTGCTGGCGAGCCAAAAACTCGAAGATATCGGCGCGCTCGACGGCGATGTTCTTTTCGCGGCAAGCGGCCAGGGCGGTCGCGTCTAAGTCGACTCCTAATACTTCGGCGCCTCGATCGCGCAGCTCGGCGAGGAACTCGCCTCGGCCGCAACCGAGATCGACGACGCGCGGCAGATCAGCAAAGTAGGACAGGTAGAACGCCTGGTTCACGGAGACGTATTCTTCAGGGCCGCGGAAGCGCTCTTCAAACGAGGCGTAATCGAAAGTCGACGTCGGCGGCGAAGAAGGCGGCGCGGCGACCGCGGTGGACACGGAGCGCGCCTCGACGGGCTCGCCTCCCGAAGCGGCGAACTTGCGGCGAATCGTCACCAGTTCGGTATGGATCTGGCGTTCGTGTTCGACCTTGAGCCGCTCGAGATCGCCCCATAGCTTGGCTTGGATTTCTTCGGAGGCCTTCCTCAGCGCGATGGTGTACTCTTCGTGGACGGCGATGTCCCTGCGCCGCGACGCCGTCTCGACGGTACGCAGGATCTGCAGGGTGCGCATTTCCATCTTGCTGTGTGCTTCGCGCAACTCTTCCATCCAGATCTGCGCCTTGCGGACATCGGCGATCTCTTGCATCGCTTTGCGCGTGGCTTGATAGAGCGTTTCGTTCTGCTCGGCCATGGCGCGCGTGTTGCGATCCATGTAGTCGATGACGGATTGATTGAATTCGACCTGGCCGCGGACGAACCAACCGAGGCCGCGAGCGATGCCGCGCTTGGTGGTCTGAATGAGGCTGTTGACCAAGCCGCCGCTGCGCGGATTGACCTGGCCGATGTAGGTTGACCTGGCTTCGGCGATGTCCCGCGATGCGGTGAGCAGATCTACAGAAAGTCGGACAGGGTCGTCGATGACGGCCTCGGCAGCTCTCTTGTGTCGCTGCCGGACCCGGCGGCGGATCTCTTGGACCGCCTCGGCGACTTCTTCCGGGGACATTCTTATAAGTTACACTGTGCCGCCGGGCTGACGGGTTACCGCTCGGTTAAGGTTGCAGAGGCCGCCAATTGTCCAGTTGTGCAAAGCCTCCAGGGCGTGGCGTGGATGCTGCTTCTGGAACTCACTGATTTATAAGGTTTTGCATAGGGGTTTGGGAGTCCTGGCAGGCGGCTAAGGCGAATTCGGCGGGAGAATCCTAGGAACAGCGGAGGGTGTATACCAGGGGCCATATCGTTGAATAGGCGTGGAGGACCGTATTTCCTACGGTCCCATGTGATTTTTGCGCGCCCGTAGGGAGCGCAGCGAACGACACTATCTTGAGCGGCGCCATGATGAATCGGACCAACTGGATTCTGCTGACATTTGTCCTACTTACCCCGTCCTTGAGCCAGGCACAGATCCTGGGCCAGCCTCCTTCGGAGGCATGCAAGCCGGGCGAGTTCACCGTGATCGGCTATCCCGACGAGTTCGGGCCGAAGTCGACGCCGAGCTTTGACGTGTTGATCGATGAGCGTTTCCGCGGCAATTTTCTGACGCAGAACCGCACCTGGATCAATGAGATTGTCGCTTCCGTGAACAAGTGGAACGACGTCTCGGACAACAACTGGAACTTCCGCATCGCTGGGATGACGGATCAGGATTCGAGCGCGGTTGACGGCAAGTTGACGATCGCCGCCTGCGGCGCCGACTTTGGGTGCCCCGCGACGCGACCGCCCTCGCCTCCAGGCGGACCGGGCGGCGGCGTGATTGACTTTCGGGCTTCGACGCTTGCCGTCACGCTGATTTCTCAAGACGAATCGCTGCAGAAGGGCATCAAAGATTCGGATATCTTTTTCAATCCGGCGATTCCGTTCAGCGTCGACCCGACTTCGGGCGAGATCGATTTCGAGACGGTGTTGCTGCATGAGCTAGGACACTCGCTGGGACTCGACCACAATGACAACTGCGTGGTCGGCCGCACGGTGATGGAGTCGGTTATCGACCTGCAGGAGAAACGCCGGGACCTGTCGAGTTCGGAAATGGAGGGCGTTCGCTTCCTCTATCCGACCGGCGACGAGACATCGATTCGCCTCTGGGATCGCGACAAGAGTGTACACTTCGACGCCGCAGTTGATGGCTTTGCGCCGTTTGGACAAGCGGTCCACATCTACGGACATCAAGGGCAGCCGTTCAGCGCGACGGCATCCGATCCTTGGGTCAGCGTCGATCCGCCGACGGGCTTGTTTGATTCCCAGCAGCACGTTGAAATTTTGGTCGACCAGAGCGGCCTGCCGGTCGGCGAGTATACCGCGACGGTTTCGGTTGCTTCGGCGGGGATGCCTGGTCCGCCGGCAACGATTCAAGTGACGATGTCGGTGGTCCCGGAAATCACCGAAGAGGATTTTCCGCAATTAACGAGCGCCGGAACGGTGAACGGCGCGAATTGGCGATCGGGCGATTTCGCTCCGGGCTCGCTGATCACGTTGTTTGGACAGAATTTTTCGACGGAAACGGCCAGCGCCGCCGGATATCCGCTGCCGGAAACGCTGGCGGGCGTGCGGGTGATTTTGAACGGCGCTCCGGCTCCTTTGTTGTACGTGTCTCCCACGCAGATCAACGCAGTTGTTGCTGCTGATGTATGGCTGGGCCGCGGCGGCGTGATCATCCAGAACGGATTGGGTCAGAACCGGCAGGTTCCGATCACGATTACCGAGACGGCCCCGGAGTTGTTCATCTGGGACTCGGGCGACGTTATCGCATTCAACGAAGACGGAACGATGAACGGTGCGGCGAATCCTGCCGCGGCGGGAAGCGTCATCACGGTTTACCTGACGGGCGTGGGCCCGGTGGATCCTCCCGTTCCGACGGGAAGCCCGGCCGGACTGCAACCGCTTTCGGTATCGACCGCGGATTACTCAGCCGAGATCGGCGGAGCGCCCGCCGAGGTGGAGTGGTTGGGCATGGCGCCGGGTTACTCGGGCCTTGGTCAAGCGAACATACGGATTCCTGAAGGGTTAACGGGACGCTTGTCGATCAAGCTATTCATCAACGGCGAGTGGAGCAACTCCAACGTCACCGTGCAGTAAGCGAAAGAGAAAAACGACATGAAATTCATCAAGAACCTTTTCGTTGCTCTCGTCCTCATCACCGCTGTGTGGCAGCTGGATGCTTCGACGGTCCTCTCGTTGAATTTTGACGAACTCAGCCGCGCTTCCGACAAGGTCGTGGCGGGCGAAGTCACGGCCATCACGGCGGACCGCGATGCGAACGGATACATCCACTCGACGGTTACGATCCACGTTGCCGAAGCCGTACCGCAGACGCTGGCCGGAACCGACTACGTCTTCCGCATGATCGGCGGCACGCTAAATGGGCAGAGCACGTACATCGAAGGAATGCCGAAATTTGCGGTGGGCGACGGGTTGATTCTGTTTCTGAACGAGTCGACGGACGGCGCGATGGGTCCGACGGTAGGACTTTGGCAAGGCGTGTTCCACTTGGACTCCGATGCCGGCGTGAGCGATAGCTCGCGCCAGCTTGTAGTCGGCGTCCAGGGTGCACGATTGATGCGTGCCGTTCCGACGGTTGCCGTGGATGCGACGGGAGTCGCTGCCAGCGATGCCAGCGTGAGAAAGGCGATGAACGTCGGCAGCTTCATGGATGCGGTCCGCGACGCGCGTTCGCGATAGGCGCTTCGCTTCAGCTTGAATGATCGGACGCCGCCCGAGGAATTGCCTCGGGCGGCGTTTGCTATTTCGCGCTGTAGACTAAGCCTTGGATCTTGACGCACGGGTGCTCTCACAGTGATTTTGGCAGCGATTACGGACCGCAAGAGTCTGGACTGCGAACTACTCTCGTTCGTCGAACGTGCCTTGGCGGCCGGCGTGGACTGGATCCAGATCCGCGAGAAGGATCTTTCAGGTCAGGCGCTATTTGAGTTGTGTCGCGCGGCGGCGGAACTTCCCAATCCGCACGGAACGAAGCTATTCGTCAATGGGCGCGTGGATATCGCCCTCGCGGCGGCGCTAGACGGAGTTCATCTGCCGTCCGATTCGCCTGCTCCCTCAGCCTTCCGGCCATGTGCGGGATTGGGATTCCGGATTGGCGTGTCGTGTCACAGTCTTGAAGACTTGAGGGAGGCGGAAGCAGGCGGTGCGGATTATGCGTTCTATTCCCCAATTTTCGAGTCCGTCTCTAAACCCGAATACGGACCTGCACGAGGGCTGGACGCCTTGGCGCGGGTTTGCGCCGCGGTGAAGATTCCGGTGCTCGCCCTAGGGGGGGTAGCGGCGGAGAATGCGCAAGAATGTATGGCCGCCGGCGCTGCTGGAGTGGCCGGGATTTCGCTATTCCAGAGCCCGGCGGACCTGGCAGGCGTTGTCGCTCGATTGAGGCGCCGGGGATGATGCGGTCGTTGATTGCCGCGTGTGTTGCGACGGCTGCGCTGGCTCTTGCACAGACCTATCGACCTTGGCCGGAAGCGGGCTTCACGGATGGGCGAGTTCGCACCGTGGAACTGCCGGAGATCTATCCGAAGGGCGTGCCGAAGCATCAAGCTGAACTGCCGTTGACAATCGTCTTGCTCGACAAGACGAATTGGACCGAAGCTCGAGCCCTTCGCCAGTTGCGCCGGACAGCCGCTATCTTCGCTCCCTGCGGCATTGTATTGGGCGACGTCCAGTTAGCGCGCGGTCGAGGTCCGGACGGCCGTCATGACATCGATATGTCGTCGCTCTATCCTGGCGCGGATCTGCCTGCGGACGTCGTTGATTTCTCCGCGCGAGTGCCGCCGGCAGCGCCTTGGCCGAGAGCGTTCTTGGTCGGTCGGCTTGTTGGCGACACGGTCCTGGCGAGATCGTACCAGCAGGGGACGGTTTCAGATCAAGAATCTCGCCGTTTCCCGTACATGAACACTGCTTGGGTCTCGTTCCAGGCGCACTGGGAGGAGCGAGCGGAAAAGGAGTACTCCTCGCTGGCTCACGAGCTGGCGCACATCCTGTGCCGCTGCGGGCACACGGGCGGCGACCGCCGCCACCTATTGCACGAGAAACGAAATTTCCTCGGAGCGGCGGTCCTCGAAGAAGACTGTCGCAAGATGCGATTGAGTCCCTTGCTGCAGCCCTGACAAACTTTGCTCGAGGTCGCGAAAAACGACCCGTAATTCATTGAATGTAAAGGCGTTATAGGGACAAAGGATTTCTATATCCCCCATAAAAATTATCTTCTTGTGCCCTGAGAACGGGGCCGTTAGATTGGGGTTGTAGGCAGCTGGGGAAACACCCGCAGCTGATTTCGAATTCTCTGGCCGGCGCTCCAAGACGCGTGCTGATTGAGATTAGTTTTGTGCTGAGAAGCAAGCAATCTCACCAGAGCAGGTTGGGCCAACAAGTCTACGTTGGTTGATGCCGTCGAAACTTCCGGTTGTGCACTCGCGCTTTTGAGGGGCCCGTTCTGGACCGATCCGCCCAAGGTGGTTGGTCCGGTCTGGTGATCTAGGAAGCGTAGTGGGGGTGGTGCGACCGAAAGACACTGCATGCAAGGAGAAAGAGTGACTATCAGAACACTTCGCAGATGGGTCGCCGGAGCGGCGATGATTGCCATGAGCTTTGGAGTCTCGGCACAAGCCCAGACCGCAGAAGCAGATCAAGACGCCTCACTGCGTACCGAAGTCGAGCAGCTTCGTGAGAGGCTTGCGCGCTTGGAGCAGTTGCTCGGCGAGAAACAGGAAACCGCTGAAGCCACCGCTGAAGCCGTGGCTGCTCAGCCGGCTGAACAGACGGAACAGGCCAGCATCGATGCCGGCTACGCCGAAGGCCGCACTTTGGTGTTGCCGAGCGCACCGACGCAGGCTCAGTCGACGGATGACGCCGTCGTGGGACCTGTTTCGACCGGCGGGCCTTCGATGAGCCTGACTGGCCTAATTGATACCTACTATTCGTACAACACCAACAAGCCGGAAGACGGCACAAACGCTCTCTACTACACGAATCCGAATGCGCGAGGCTTTGGTTTGAACCAAGCTAAGCTGACCTTCGACGGACAGGCGGATAGCGGTGTCGGCGTTCACACCGACGTATGGTTCGGCTCCGGCGCGCGGCTATTCCGTGACGGCCTTGAGCCAGGACCGCTAGAAGACGTAATCTACCTCGAACAAGCCTACGGATACTACGGGTTCAAGAACGGCTCGGAACTCGATGTCGGTTTGTTCGGCACGATCGCCGGTCTGGAAGTGGCCGAATCTCACCTGAACTGGAACTATAGCCGCGGCGTCCTGTGGGCCTGGAACGAACCGTTCTCGCACTTAGGCGCTAAGTTCTCGACGCCCATTACCGACACGTTCACGGCGACGGTGATGCTCGTCAACGGATTCGATAACGCCTTTGACCAAAACCAAGGCAAGAGCTACGGCGTGCAGGGCTCCTGGGCTCCGAGCGACCGATTCAATACGACCGCGACCTGGATCCACGGACCAGAGAACGGCGTTGGGGAAGACGGATGGCAGCGCGACTTCTCGTGGAACTTCTACGGCGGTTTGCACAAGAAGTTCGAGATCATGGCCAACTTGGACTGGATTTCCAGCACCGATCCGGCTAAGATCACCGCTACCTCTTGGGGTGTCGGCGGCTATGCGCGCTTCAACGCGACGGACCAATTCCGCATCGCGCAACGCTTCGAATACTTCGAAGACATTGACGCTCGTTCCACTGGCGTCTCTCAGATCTTGAAAGAATACACGCTGACCTTCGAGTACGCTCCAGAGCCGCGCTTCATCACGCGCTTTGAATGGCGTCGCGATTGGTCGACGACTCCTTTCTTCGGTTGCCCGGAATGCGGCGGTCCGACGGCAGGGTTCAACACGGATCAGAACACGTTCACGGTCGGTATGATGTTCATCCTCGGACCGAACGAATAACCGACCTGTCAGATCGTCTGCATAGACGACGGCCGCGGCTGAGAAGCCGCGGCCGTTTTTTCGTTTGTCGCTTACACGCTGCCGGACCGCAGCAAACTGATCGCACCGGCCGGGAATTTCAGGCGCCAGGTCGTCGCTCCCGCCGACTCTTGATAGGCTGTGCGCGAGACGGAGGCCATCAGGCCTCCTGCGAACAACAGATGCACGCGGTCGACGTCTTCGTCGGCGGCGTCGAGCGTCAGGATGCAAGTTGCACCGGGCGCGCCGCTGTGGGGCTCGGCGAGAACTTTGTCGGCGTGAACGCAGAACTCGACGTTGTCGCCCGAACTCGCGCCTGGCAAGAACGTTGTCTCGATCTGCAGGCTGCCGGAGCGGATGACGGTGCTTTGCTCCTGTTCGCTCGATTCTTGGACAATGCCGCTCAGGACGGCTCCGACTCCCATTAGGCGAGCGGCTTCGGCCGAGGAGGGATTCTCAAACGTCGCTCGGGCGGGGCCATGCTGCACGATGTGTCCTTGGGAGAAGAGAAACAGCGCATCCCCGAGCGACAGGGCCTCGGAAATGTCGTGGGTGACCAGGATCATGGGCAAGCCGAACTGTTGACGGACGCGGCGTAGGACGGCGTGCAGTTCGCGCCGCAGGACGATGTCGAGGCCTTGGGCCGGTTCATCCATGAGTAAGAATTCCGGTCCGCTGGCCAGGGTGCGGGCGATGGCGCAGCGCTGGCGTTCGCCGCCTGAGATTTCCCTGGGCAGGCGGGCGGCTAGGCCGTCGATGCGAAACTCGCCCAGCAGTTCGTCGACGCGGGAGATGGAATTACCGGCTCCGAAGGCGACGTTCTCGCGGACGCTCATGTGCGGGAATAGCGCGTCCTGCTGGAACAGATAGCCGCAACGGCGGTCGCGGGCGGGGACGTCGATGCGAGTTTTGAAGTCGAAGAGCGTGCGGTCGCCGAGTTGAACGCGGCCGGCATCGGGGCTGGAGAATCCGGCCAAGGATTCGAGAGTGAGCGTCTTGCCGGCGCCGCTGGGCCCAAAAAAGATGGAGATGCCGTCGGCGGCTTCGAACTCGATGTCGAGATGGAAAGGCTGCGACCCGGGACCGCCGGGGAAACGCTTTTCGATGCGCGCGCGGATAGGCGTGCTCACAGGACGCGTCCCCCTCCGGCCTTGCCGATGGCGTAGAGCACCAGGATGGCCAGGGCGGACATGACGATGACGAGAACGGTGGCCAGTTGTGACTGTCCCGATTGCACGGCGTCGTAGATGGCGACGGCCATGGTTTGGGTTTTGCCGGGAATGTTACCGGCGATCATGATGGTGACGCCGAAGTCTCCCAGAGAACGGGCGAAGGCGAAGACGGCGGCGGCGGCGACGGGGCCTTTCGACAACGGCAGGGTGACGCGCCGGAATACGCGCCATTCGCTGGCGCCGAGACTGCGCGCAGCATTCTCTAGGTTGCGATTGACGCCCTCGAAGGCGGCGCGGGCGGAACGGATCAGCAGGGGAATCGCATGCAGACACGCAGCGGCGACGGCGGCCTGCCAGGTGAAAACGAGCGGCCCGCCGAAAAGCGCCTCGTAAAGCTCGCCAAGGGGGCTGGAGCGGCCGAGAAGTACCAGCAGGTAGTAGCCGAGCACGGTCGGCGGCAGCACGATGGGGGCGGTGACGAGCGCCTCGGCGAGGTTTTTACCGCGGAATTGCCATCGCGTCAGGGCCCAGCCAGCCGCCAAGCCGATGCTGAGCGACAGGACAGTTGCGATCGAGGCCACTCGGAGGCTCAGCCAAAGCGGGCTCCAGTCGATGCTGCTGAAGGCTGGAAACATCTAAGAGTCTGATTATAAGCGTCCTTTGGGGCTGAAATGGCCCGCAAACCGTTCTGGACAGGAGACTTGGTGCATCCTTCGAGCGATCGCAGCATCTAACACTTGACAATGTCAGACTAAGATTTGATAATCGAGTTAGGCTAAGGTAGAGAGTCTGGGCCGGGCGCTTGTGGCGCGGCAGCTCGCAAGGAGGAAGCAGTGGGTAAGATTATTGGCATTGACCTGGGAACGACGAACTCCGTTGTTGCCGTGATGCAGGCGGGACAGCCGACGGTCATCCCGAACCAAGAGGGCGCGAGGACGACTCCGTCTGTCGTCGCGTTTACCAAGGGCGGCGAACGGTTGGTCGGTCAAGCCGCCAAGCGGCAGGCGGTTACCAACCCGGAGAACACAGTTTCTTCGATTAAGCGCTTCATGGGCCGGCGCGTGAGCCGAGGTGACCGAAGAAACCAAACTCGTGCCGTACACGGTGACCGAGAAGGGCGGTCTAGTGACCGTTGACGCCGGCGGCAAGACCTACACTCCGCAGGAAATTTCCGCGATGGTGCTGGGCAAACTCAAGGAGGCCGCCGAAGCGTTCTTGGGCGAGAAGGTGACGGATGCCGTGATTACGGTGCCGGCTTACTTCAATGACGCACAGCGCCAGGCCACGACGGACGCGGGCAAAATTGCAGGTCTGAACGTCCAGCGCATTATCAACGAGCCGACCGCTGCCGCTTTGGCTTACGGTCTCGACAAACAATCGAATGAGACGATCGCGGTCTATGACTTCGGCGGCGGAACGTTCGACGTGTCGATTCTCGAAGTCGGCGAGGGCGTAGTCGAAGTGAAGGCCACCAACGGCGACACGCACTTGGGCGGCGACAACATCGACCACGTGATTATGGATTGGCTGGTCAGCGAGTTCAAGAAGGCTGAGGGCGTGGACTTGTCGAAGGACAAGATGGCATTGCAGCGCCTTCGTGAAGCGGCTGAAAAGGCCAAGATGGATCTTTCGTCGCTGATGGAGCATGAGATCAATCTGCCCTTCGTCACGGCGACTGCCGAGGGACCGAAGCATCTGCAGATGAAGCTCACGCGGGCTCGCCTCGAAGAGATGATGAAGCCGCTGGTGCAGCGCACGATGGATCCCTGCAAGAAGGCTCTGGAAGACTCCGGTCTGACGCCCAAGGATATCGACGAGGTCGTTCTCGTCGGCGGTTCGACGCGTATCCCGCTGGTGCAGAAGATGGTCAGCGAGTTTTTCGGGAAGGAGCCTCACCAAGGCGTGAACCCGGATGAAGTCGTCGCCATTGGCGCGGCGGTTCAGGGCGGCGTGTTGGGCGGCGAGGTCAAGGACGTCCTGCTGCTCGACGTCACGCCGTTGTCGCTCGGCATTGAGACGCTGGGCGGCGTGTTTACCAAGCTGATTGAGCGGAACACGACGATCCCGACGCGCAAGAGCGAGACCTTCTCGACGGCCGGCGACAACCAGACGTCGGTGGAGATCAAGGTGCATCAGGGCGAGCGCGCCATGGCGGCGGACAACCGCTTGCTGGGCGTCTTCCAACTGGTGGGTATTCCCCCGGCGCCGCGCGGATTGCCGCAGATCGAAGTGACCTTCGACATCGACGCCAACGGCATCTTGAACGTCTCGGCGAAAGACAAGGCGACGAGCAAGGAACAGAAGATTACGATCACCAGTTCCTCGGGGCTTTCTCAAGAAGAAGTGGAGAAGCTGGCTCGAGATGCCGAGGCTCATTCGGCCGATGACAGCAAACGCCGAGCGGCGGTTGAAGCGCGCAATCGGGCGGACTCGATGGTCTACTCCACCGAGAAGACGTTGACCGAGAACCGGGAGAAGGTCGCCGAGGACGACGCCAAGAAGATCGAGGAGGCGATTGCCGCCACCAAGACCGCCATGGCCGAGGACGACGTCGACGCGATCAACAAGGCGGTCGATCATCTGCAAACGGTGAGTCACAAGCTTGCCGAGGCGATGTACTCGGCGAACTCCGATCAGCCCGGCGCCGCGCCGGGGGGCTCCAGCGATGGAGCGTCGAGCGGCGCAAGCAAGGAAGAGGATGTCGTGGACGCCGAGTTTGTCGACGTCGATGAAGACAAGAAGAGCTGACGTCGAGTTCAGCGAATGAGCGATACGAACAGCGGGAGAATCGCTCGGAGCGGCGCTCCCGCTGTTTAAGTTTTTGAGGAAGAAATGGCTGCCGCAGCGGGTCAAAAGGATTATTACAAGACGCTTGGGGTGAAGCGAACGGCTTCCGCGGACGAGATCCGCAAGGCCTATCGCAAGCTTGCGCGCAAGTATCACCCGGACGTGAATCCTGGAGACAAGGCTGCCGAGGATCGCTTCAAGGACGTCCAAGAAGCCAACGACATTCTCAGCGACAAGAAGAAGCGTGAGATGTATGACCAGTTCGGTTTCTACTCGCCGGGAGGATTCCCGGGAGCGGACCCGAGCGGCGGCGGCAGCGGTGCTGGACGTCCGGGCGACTTTAATTTTTCAGGCTTCGATTTCAGCAGCGCGGGCGCCGGGGGCGGACATCCGGGCGCAGGCGGGGCGGGCTTCAACGATCTGTTCTCGCAGTTCTTCAAGGGCGGCGGCAGGAGCGCTCCTCGGGCTCAGCCGAAGAAGGGCGAGGATCTGGAGTATGCGGTTGACATCGACTTTTGGGATGCGATTCGCGGGACGAGCCTCAAGATCAACGTCACTCGCTATGAGCAGTGCGTCACGTGCCACGGCGCGGGCCAGTCGGGCGGCGGCAACACGGTGTGTCCCGAATGCAAGGGCTCGGGCCAGGTGGATCAGGCCGTCGGCGCCATGCGCTTTAACCTGACGTGTCCGCGATGCGGCGGCGCGGGGTCGCTGCGCAATGTTTGCCCGACTTGCGCGGGCGCTGGGCGCTTGAGCAAAACGGATTCGGTGGAGGTGCGCATACCTCCCGGAGCGCAAAGCGGTTCGCGGCTGCGCGTGCCGGGCAAGGGTAACGCCGGCTCGATGGGCGGGCCTTCCGGCGACTTGTACATCATTACGAAGGTTGGCGATCACCCGGTGTTCAAGCGGCAGGGAGACGACATTCGTATCAAAATGCCGATTCGCATCGATGAGGCGATCTTGGGCGCCAAGGTGGAGGTGCCGACGATCGACGGACGCACGCTGCTGAAGGTGCCGCCGAGCACGAACTCCGGTAAAGTCTTCCGGCTGCGTGAGCGCGGCGTACTGAATCCGCGGACGCAGAAGCGCGGCGATCAGTTCGTCGAAGTGCAGATCATTGTGCCGGAGATCGCGGATGAGAACACGAAGGCGTTAATGAGGGACTTTGCTAACCTCAACCCGAACGACCCTCGTAAAGAGTTGTTTGAGTCGGTTTAGTCATGGCAAGACGTTCGCGCACCAAAGGAGCCTACACGATCTCGGTTGTCGCCGAGCAGTTCGACATCCATCCGCAGACGTTGCGTTTGTATGAGCGCGAAGGCTTGCTGAAGCCCTCGCGTACGGACGGCAACACGCGCATGTACACGGATACGGACATGGAGCGGCTGGAAGTGATTCTGTCGCTGACGCGGGACCTGGGCGTGAACCTAGCGGGCGTTGAGATCATTCTCAACATGCGCGTGAAGATGGAAGAGATGCAGGCCCAGATGCGCCAGTTCGTGGGCTACGTGAACGAGAACTTGGGCTCGATTCCGAAGGAAGGCGACGACCTCGGTATGTCACTGGTTCGGGTCAACACGCGCGTGCCGGCGCCGACGCCCGCGCCTACGCGCAAGAAAGCGGCCAAGCGCACGATTAAGCACAAGCCTTGAGAGTTCCTGGTGCGACGAAAGAAGCTCCCGTCACCCCAGCGGGAGCGGCCGTAACCGATGCTGCCGCGACTCAGCGGGCGTGTGCTCTACAATGCGTGGCGAGGAGTCCCAAATGGCCAAAGCAACACTCATTGCAGCGCTGACCTTTTGCACCGCCTGGGGATTGAGCGCCCAAGAGCTTGCTGGCGACTGGCAGGGCAATCTTCAAATACCTAACGGTGAACTTCGCATTGTTCTTCGGATCGAAGAGGCCCCGAATGGGGGGTGGAAGATCACAGAGTTTACGCCCGACCAGGGCTCGAACGGGATGGCGGCCAATGAAGTCGTCGTTGAAGGATCAAACCTTGATGCGACGTTTGCGAGGATCGGCGGCGGCTATCACGGGACGATAAGCGCGGATGGGAAATCGATGGAAGGGAACTGGGTACAAGGACCAACCTACCCCCTGCGACTCACCCTCGCTTCGCAGGAGTCGTCTTGGCTGCGCGACGATACGCCACATACGCTCCGACATGTGACCGTGCAGGCCGACGTCGAAGTGGAAGTTATCGACTGGGGTGGATCGGGCCGGACGGTGATCTTGTTGCCTGGCGGCGGCAACAATGCTCACGGCTTCGACAACTTCGCGCCAAAGCTGACCGCGTCGTACCACGTCTATGGCATCACGCGACGGGGCTCCGGTGCCTCTAGCGCGCCAGTGCCGGCAAATGGGAACTACTCAGCGGATCGCCTAGGGGACGACGTGCTCGCGGTGATGGACGTTTTGGGCCTGGACCGGCCAATACTCGTCGGGCATTCCCTCGGTGGCCAAGAGTTAAGTTCGATTGGCTCGCGTCATCCAGAGAAGGTTGCAGGCTTAATCTATCTCGATGCCGCCTATCAATACGCATACTACAACCGTGCTAAAGGCGACTTCTTCATCGAAATGAACGAGGTTCGACGAAAGCTGGAGAGGCTTGAACCTGGCAATGTGCCGCAGGACCCAAAGCCATTGATTGATGAATTGCTGGAGACGAACCTGCCAGAACTGGAGCGGTCTTTGCGTCAGTTGCAGGAGCGGCTGGAAGCGGCGCCACCGCGCCCCGCTCCGACCAGGCCGCGGCCACCGCTCCCGGCGATCGAGCGATCGATTCAGGCGGGGGCGCAACGATACACCGACATCAGAGCCCCCGCTCTGGCCATTTATGCTCTGCAGCCTGTTCATGGAGCGGACGACTCACCCGCTCGCGTCGCCGCCGAGGCGCGGAATCAGATGAAGAGTGAGCAAGCAGACGCGTTTGAAGCAGGCGTACCCGGCGCGAGAGTGGTGCGGATCATCGATGCGGATCACTACGTCTACGTTTCTAACGAAGAGGATGTTCTGCGCGAAATCAACGCTTTTGTCGCTGGGCTGGGCTAACGGTTTCACTCCCCTCGAAGGGCAGAACCGAACGACGCGACTAGTCCTGGAGTTATGGTGATGGCGCTCGCATAGCGGCGCGGAGTTCAGCGACGATGCGAGGTACGTCCAACGGGTATTGCAGCTCGAATCGGCGGCCGCCGACGTTTTCGGCGAGTTGTCCGAGCGATGCCCGGCCGGCGAGTTCTTGCAAAGCTTCGGCATCTTCGACGATCGGCGGGCCCACTCCCAGCACGAACATGCGAATGCCTGCACCGCGAATAGTATTCTCAGCCTCGGCGGCGGTGTAGCTGCTGCCGCTGTCGCCGCCGTCAGAGATCAGCAGCAGGATTTTTCGTTCGTTGCGGCCCAGGCTCGTCACCTGTGCGCCGAGATGGACTCCATCCATCAGCGTCGACGGACCTTTGGCTTCGGTCGGGCTAACGTAGGCAAGCAACTTGTCAGCAGTGCTGCCGAACTCGGCGAGGACGGTTGGATGGCCGGAACCTTCGATCAGCGCGATCTCGTCTTGCAGGGCGCGGTCTTGCAAGAGTTCGGTCAGGAACTGGCGCGCCAGAGGCATCTTTTCGCGCATGCTGCCGCTGGTGTCGAGGACGATGCCGACCGAGATGGGGGTGGCCTGGTCGGCCTGCTGCGCTAGCAAGCCGCTGCCCGCCGAAAATGCGGCTAGGAAAGCCGCTGCTGCTGCCTGCTTCATGAGAGTTCTCAGCCAGTCCCCTTCGAGATGGCACTTACGGTAGCAGACTGGGAAGCGTTGCGAGCGCGAATGGGCTAGTCCAGCTTCATCCCCAGGTTCTTCACTAAGAATGCCCAGAGGTCGGCTAGCTCTTCGATTTGCTTTGAGGTCGGTACGCCTGCGCCGTGACCGGCGGATGTCTCGATGCGGATCAGCACTGGCGCTGTGCCTTTCTGGTCGTGTTGCAGTTCGGCGGCGAACTTGAAGCTGTGGCCCGGTACGACGCGGTCGTCGGTGTCGGCGGTGGTGACCAGGGTTGGCGGATAGTTCGAGTGCTTCGAGAGGTTTTGATAGGGCGAGTAGGCCAGCAGATAGGGGAAGTCCTCCGGGTTGTCCGCTGAACCATAGTCGTCGACCCAGTAGCGGCCGGCGGTAAACCGCTGGAAGCGCAGCATGTCCATGACGCCGACGGTGGGGATGGCGGCGCCGAACAGGTCAGGCCGTTGGGTGAGAACGGCGCCGACGAGCAGGCCGCCGTTCGAGCGTCCGTGGATGGCTAGCTTCGGCGTGCTGGTGTACTTCTCCGCGATCAGCCATTCGGCCGCGGCGATGAAGTCGTCGAAGACGTTTTGCTTTTGCGCCTTGGTGCCGGCCTTGTGCCAGGCTTCGCCGTATTCGCCGCCGCCGCGTAGGTTAGGAACGGCGAGGACGCCTCCGAGATCGAGCCAGGTTAGCCAGCGCACAGAGAACGCGGGAGTGATGGAGATATCGAATCCGCCGTAGCCGTAGAGCAGCGTGGGATTCTGGCCGTTTTTGACCAAGCCCTTCTTGTGGGTGATGATCATCGGGATGCGCGTGCCGTCTTTGCTCGGGTAGAAGACTTGCTCGCTGACGTAGTCGGCGGGGTCGAACTTGACCTCCGCCTGGCGCAGGACCGTGCTCTCGCCGGTGAGCATGTCGTAGCGGTAGATCGTCGGCGGTTGGGCGTAGCTGGAGAACGAGTAGAAGGTTTCGAGATCGCTGCGTGAGCCGTTGAAGCCGGACGCGGTGCCGATGCCGGGGAACTCGACTTCGCGCACGAATTCGCCGTTGAGGCGGTAGATGCGTACCGAAGAAGAAGCGTCTTTGAGATAGTCGGCGACAAGCAGATCGCCGACCATCGTGGTTCCGATGAGGGTGGCCTCCGACTCGGGAACGATCTCGACGGGCGGCTCATCCGGTTTCGCGATGTCGATGGTAATGACCCGGCGGCGCGGGGCATCCAGATTGCTGGTGAAGTAGAGCTTCGAACCTTCGCCGTCGATGAAGGTGTAGTCGTTGTCGAAGTTATCGATCAGCTCGACGGGCGCGCCGTAGGGCTCCTGCAAATCCTTGTAGAGAATGCGGTAGCGCGCGTCAGTTCCCCAGGTGACGTGAATGACGAGATAGCGTCCGTCGGAGGTTATGTCGGGCGAGAAGCCCCATTCGGGTTGATCGGGACGTTCGTAGACGAGGACGTCGTCTGATTGAGGCGTCCCGATGCGGTGGTAGTAGAGCTTGTTGTTGAGATTGGTCGATTGGAACTCGGCGCCCTCTGCGGGTTTGGGAAAGCGCGTGTAGAAGAATCCGCGGCTGTCGTTGGTCCAAACGAGCGCGCTGAATTTGACCCACTCGAGGCGTTCCGAGAGTTCGTGTTTGGAAGCAATTTCGAGCACGTGAACGGTTTGCCAATCGGAGCCGGCGTCGCTGCGGGCGTAGGCTGCATACTTTCCGTCCTTGCTGACCTCAATGTTGGAAAGTGCGGCGGTGCCGTTCTCGGACCAGACGTTGGGGTTGAGCAGCATCTCGGGCTCGGCGTCGAGCGAATCTTGCATGTAGAGCACGCTCTGGTTCTGCAGGCCGTCGTTCTTGAAGAAGAAATAACGGCCGCCCTCTTTCGAGAAGGTGGAGTAACGCTCGTAGTTCCACAACTCGGTCATGCGATTTTCGATGCGCGCGCGCTCGGGGATGGCGCGCAGATAAGCGAATGTGACTTCGTTCTCGGCCTTGACCCAGGCGGCGACTTCGGGAGACTCGCGAACGTCTTGCTCAAGCCAACGGTAGGGGTCGGCGACTTTGGTTCCGTGATAGTCATCGACGTGGTCGATGCGCTTGGTTGCTGGGTACTGGATAGCGGTCTCCTGGGCGCGCAGCGCGACGGTAGAAAGGGAGAGGGCGGAGAGCAGAAGGAAAGCGGAACGGATCACGGCGGGGCCTCCGGGAACGCTCAGTATAGCTTCGCTCTTGCACGAGGCGTAGAAGAGACCGCCAGCTAAAGCGTGGCGGCTCGGATCGGGCGCGGCGGCGTCCGCGACAATGGGGCCATGGCATCGTGTTACCTCCGAAAGTTCTGAAAACCTCCAAGTGCTGATTCGTTCGTCGCAGCATGGGCTGTTGGCCGATGAGCCGGAAGGTGTGGGCGGCGACGGCATGGGGCCGGATCCGTATGAGTTGCTGCTCTCCGCGCTGGCCGCGTGCATCACGATGACGCTGAAGCTCTATGCCCGGCATAAGGGCTGGGATTTGCAGAACGTGGAAGTCAACCTGAGCCACGACCGCGTCCACGCCGCCGATTGCAAGGAGTGCGAAGAGACGGAAGGACATATTGAACGCATCATTGTGCGATTGAAAATCGACGGGAATCTAGACGAGGCGCAGAAGGCGCGCATCCGTGAAATCGCGCGGAAGTGCCCCGTGCATAAGACGCTGACCAGCATCCCGAAGATATTGCACGAGACGATGGATTAGCCGCCGGGCAGGCTGCGGATGATGTCTTCGGGCTTGCTGTTCTGCGTTTCCAGTTCGCGCTCGAGGTGGGTGATGCGTTCGCGAAGCGAGTTGAGCGCCTGCTCGACCGGATCGGGCAGTTCGCCGTGCTCCAGCATCTCCCATTCGTCATGAACGATCTTCGAACCCTTGACCGCAACGATGCGCCCGGGGACGCCGACCACGGTGGACTGATCGGGGGCGGGGCGAACGACGACGGAACCTGCGCCGACCTTGACCCAGTCGCCGATGCGGATGTTGCCGAGAATAGTCGCGTGTGAACCCACCGCCACGTGATTGCCGAGCGTCGGATGGCGCTTGCCTTGCTCGTGGCCGGTGCCGCCGAGGGTGACGCCTTGGTAAAGCAACACGTCGTCGCCGATGACCGACGTCTCGCCGATGACCACGCCCATACCGTGATCGATGAAGAAGCGCTTGCCGATCTGCGCGCCGGGATGGATCTCAATCCCGGTGAGCCAGCGGGAGAAATTGGAGACGAAGCGGGCGATCAGTTTGAGCCCGGAGTTGTGCAAACGATGGGCTAGGCGGTGCAGCAGAACGGCATGCACGCCTGGGTAGCAGACGAGGATTTCGAGCGTCGACCGCGCAGCCGGGTCGTGCTTGAAAACTGCCTCAATCTGTTCACGCAACACAGGAAACATGCGCCTCAACTCCCGGCAGCCGGGTCGGCTGCGCTCCTATCCATAGATGACGGGATCCCCCTAAGGGATGCAGGGATTTGGCCGACCTAGGCGGTCGGCTTGCTACAGGCGCAACAGAGTTGAATGCACATAGCGCTTTGATTCTGATGCTAGGCCCTCTGGGGGGCCAAGTCAATGGCATTCACTTGAGGTCCCGCCAGTTGTCGCCGTCGTGGACGTCGGCTACGAGCGGGACGTCGAGCTTGTGGGCGTGCTCCATCTCACGCTTGACGAGAGTGGAGAGCGCGTCGATTTCGGACTCGGGGGCCTCGAACAAGAGTTCGTCATGCACTTGCAGCAGCATGCGCGCCTTGAGGCCTTCGGCACGGAGTCGCTCGTCGACGCGAATCATGGCCAGCTTGATGAGGTCGGCGGCGGCGCCCTGGATCGGCGAGTTGATGGCGGTGCGCTCGGCGAAGCCGCGGATGGCGGGGTTGCGGCTGTCGAGGTCGGGAATCGGCCGGCGGCGTCCGAAGATGGTCGCCACGTAACCCTTCTTGCGGGCCTCGGCGATAGTTCGGTCCATGTATTTCTTGACGCCTTTGTAGAGATCGAAGTAGGCCTCGATGTAGTCGCGGGCTTCCTTTTGGGGGATGCCGAGTTGATTGGAAAGGCCAAAGGGGCTGAGGCCGTAGACGATGCCGAAGTTGACGGCCTTGGCGCGGCGGCGCTCTTCGGCCCCGACCATCATCGGTGGAATGCCGAATACCTCGGCGGCGGTGCGGGTGTGGATGTCTTCGCCTTTCTGGAAGGAGTCCTGGAGCGCTTTGTCGCCGGAGACGTGGGCGAGGACGCGCAACTCGATCTGCGAATAGTCGGCGCCGAGCAGCTTCATGCCGGGCGGCGCGACAAAGGCGGTCCGGATGCGGCGGCCCATCTCGGTCCGGATGGGGATGTTCTGCAGATTGGGGTTGACCGAGGAGAGGCGTCCCGTGGCGGAACCGGTGGGATTGAACGTGGTGTGCAGACGGCCGGTCTTCTCGTTGACGAGTAGCGGAAGGGCGTCGACGTAGGTGCTCTTCAGCTTGGCGTATTCCCGGTAGTCGAGGATCTTCTGGGCGATGGGGAACTCGGCGGCTAGATTTTCGAGGACGTCGGCGGCCGTCGAGCGGGACTTCGTCTTGCCGCGGCGGGCAGGGGCGGGCAGATTGAGCTCGTCGAAGAGGACTTCGCCGAGTTGCTTGGGCGAATTGAGATTGAGCTCACGGCCGGCCAAGCGGTAGACCTCGGCGGCGATGCCTTCGATCTCGACTTGCATCTCGATGGAGAGGCTTTCGAGGATGTTGCGATCAAGCAGGATGCCTGCCTCTTCCATGTCCGCTAAGACACGGCTGAGGGGCAGCTCGATGGTCTCGTAGGCGGGGCGCAGTTCCATGGAATCGAGGTCGGGCGAGAGCGTCTCGCCGAGTCGCTGGACGAGATCGACGGCGCGGCATAGGTCGCCGTCAGGCTGCACGCTGAGGATGCGCGCGGCGGCCTTGGGCAGCGAGTAGTCGGTCCGAGTGGAGTCGACCAGGAACGCAGCGAGCATGGTGTCGTCGGTCACTCCGCGGAGGTCGATGCCGATGGTCCGCAGAGCGTGGATCGAGGTCTTGGCGTCGTGGACGCGTTTGGGCGCGGCGGGGTCTTCGAGGAAATCCTTGGCGACGGCGGCGTCTTTTGTGGGGAGTTGGACGGAGTGCCCGGCCTCGGAGCAGAAGGCGATGCCGCCTTCGTAGATCTTTTCGGTTGGATCGAGGTCCACCCAAACAGACACCGGCGTAGTTTTTTGCTCCGCCAGCCAGGCGCGGAATTCGGCGGGATTCTCGAAGATGCGCGAGGCGACCGTCGTCTGCTCGGGCTCGGGAACTTCGAGTTCGCTGAGCATGCTGCGGAACTCAAGCTCGGTGTAGAGGCTGCGGAGCGCTTCAACGTCAGGCTCGGCCAGGCGTAGGTCTTCGAGGTTGAGCGTGACCGGGGCGTCGACGGCGATGGTCGCTAGCTTCTTGCTGAGTAGGATCTGCTCTTGGTTGCTTTGCAGACTCTCGCGATAGGCCTTGCGCTTCACTTCGTCGGCGTGGGCCATCGCTTCTTCGACCGATCCGTACGTTTCGATCAGCTGCAAGGCGCCTTTCTCGCCGATGCCGGGCGCTCCGGGGATGTTATCGACGGCGTCGCCCTTGAGGGCAAGCAAGTCGATGATCTGCTTGGGTTCGACGCCCATGAACTCCTTGACGCCTTTAGCGTCGTAGATCATGTTGTTCTTCATCGGGTTGAGGAACCAGACGCGATCGCCGACCAGTTGCATGAGGTCTTTGTCGCTTGAGACCACGAAGACGTCGACGTCATGCTCGGCGGCTTGTTTGGCCAGCGCGCCGATGCTGTCGTCGGCCTCAAAGCCATCTTCTTTGACGACGGGAATACACATGGCGTCGAGCAGCTTGCGGATCAAGGGTAGCTGCGTCGCCAGATCTTCGGGCATGGCTTCGCGATTGGCCTTGTAGTGTTCGAAGGCGTCGTCGCGAAATGTCGGACCCTCGCCCTCCCAGACCACGGCGAGGTAATCCGGCTTGTGCTCGCGGACGAGCTTGCGCAGCATGTTGGTGAAGACGTAGACGGCCTCGGTCGGTAGTCCGGCGGCGGTGCGCATGGAGGGGACTGCGGCGCGGGCGCGTCCGTAGAACGCGCGAAAAATCAGCCCGAAGGCGTCAACGAGAAACAGGCGTGGGGCCTGGGAAGTGGACATGGGAACGCACTATTCTAACCGGCTTGCTCGACCGGCATGACGGGATGCCGGCTCCGGTTGCGGGCCAGAATGGTGATTCCGAGGATAACCAGGCCGACGGCGACCCATTGCGTGGCGCTGATGGAGTCGCTGAGCAAAGGCCGCGCTTGATCGGCGCGGTAGAACTCCACGACAAAGCGAAAGGACGAGTAGAGGATCAGATACCAGGCGATGATCGTGCCCGTTGCGTGCGGCTTGAAGAAACGCCAGAACAGGAACAAAGCGATAAGACCGGTTCCGAAGGACTCGTAGAGTTGGGTCGGGTGTAAATGGATGTTCAGCGGCACGCCGACATAATCGTGGGCCAACTGGCTGGTGAACATGACGCCCCAGGGCATATCGGTCGGTTTGCCCCAGCAGCAGCCGGCAGCGAAGCAGCCCAGGCGTCCAACGGCGTGTCCGGCGGCGAGTGCCGGCGCGAAGACGTCGGCTGTCGGCAGCCAGTCCATGTGGTTCTTGCGCACGTAGATCACGGTCACGGCCAAGGCCGCCAGCAGCCCGCCGTAAAAAACGCCGCCTGCTTGCAAGGACGAGAGCGAGAACAGCCGGCTCCAATCGGCGGCGTAGTAGTGCCACTCGCTGAGAATGTAGAAGACTTTGGCCCCGACAATCGCTGAGAGGGCAATGTAGACGCCGAGATTGGTCACCCGTTCCGGGTCCATCCCGACGCGTTGGGCCAAGCGGCCGGCCAGGTGCAGCCCGAGCAGAAAACCGAGCGCTACGAGCACGCCGTAGGTGGGCAGCGAAAACGGGCCGATCTCAAAAAGACGAGGAAACATGCAATTGCTCTAAGCGGACTGGGTTTCGCGGCCGCCCGCGGGTTCCGTATCAGACTTCCAAACGGCATCGAGCAAAAGGATGCCTGCGCCGATGGTGATGCAAGTGTCGGCGACGTTGAACGCCGGCCAGTGCCATCCGGCGACGTAGATGTCGAGAAAATCGACCACGAAGCCGAAGACGGCCCGGTCGTAGAGATTGCCTGCCGCTCCTGCCAGCACGAGCGTGAGGCCCGCCATGAGGCGTTTGTCGGACAAATCCGTCCGCCAGAGGAACCCAATAATGAGGATCACGGCGGCGGCGGAAAGCCCCGGCAGCAGCCATTGGCTGACCAGCGGTCCGGCATCGTCCAACATGCTGAAGGCCATGCCTGTGTTTCTGGAGTGAACCAGGTCGAAAAAGCCGGGGATCAGCGGCTTGGAAGAATAGAGCGGCAAGGCCCCTTCGATCGCCAATTTGGACCAGCGGTCAAGGCCGAAAAGGGCGGCCGCCGCAGCCAAATAGGGGAGCCGTTGCCCGATTTGTCGTGCGAAAGCCACTCTGGCGTCAGTCTAGCGCATCGCCCCTGGGGTACGACGTCTGCCGGCCTCAGTGAAACGCCTAGGCCGCGTTGCGGTGTTTTGCCGCAGGGCGCTAATTAGGAAGGTCCATAGACCGGCCTGGACCGCGGCTTAGAGAATCGGAGGGCAGACGGAGATCCGCCCATGTCCACCGATCAATCCACAGATAACGAAACTCAAACCCGAGAGGAAGGCGACCGCCCCGACGAAATGTCCGGCCGCTGGATTCGCGATCAACTAAAAGACGCCGCCGGCGCCGCGCCGCAGCAGTGGCAGGGCGAGACGCCCAACACCGCTCCGGAGCGCAGCGAAGAGCCGGTCGTTGCCGAGCAAGGCCTGGATGATCCGCTTTCGCCGATCGTGGCCAATCTTGCACGCAGTATTTCCCAAGCGGTCGCTCAGCCGCTAGAAGATTTTGAACGCCAGCGCCGCCAGGAAACTGAAGCCACCGCGGAGAAGGTGAAAGAACACGACCACCGCATCACGGCCGCTTTCGCCGCCCTGCAGTTGGTGGAAGAAGCCAGCCGCCGACTGACGGAACGAGTCAACGCTCAAGAGGCGCCGACCAGAGAAACCCGCGAGATCGTCGATCGGCTGCAGGGTCGCTCCGAGGAACTGCAATCTGAGATTCGCCGGGAGGCGGAGCAGGTCTCGTCATCTCTAGGCAGCCTGCGCAGTGAACTGGAAGGGTTCGCTCAGCGGCTGTCTCAAGTCGAGGGAACGATGGAGCAACAGCGCTCCGCTCTGGCCCGGCTGGAGACGTTGGAACAACGCCGCGCGGAGTCGCTCCAGGAGATGGCCCGTCTGATGGGCAACGTTCAACAGGTGCTGCAACCTATGGAGTCTCACCAAGACAACGGCGGCGAATAGATCGCTAGCCAGCCCGCCGCCTGAAGTAGATTGCCCATGAATTCGCAGCGCATATTGATCGTCAGCGCCTCGCCGGAAACGGTCGAGCAACTCAACCAGGCTATTCGTATCGCCGGCCTCGAACGGGAAGCGGAAGTTTGGAGCGAGTTCCCGTCCGCAAGTGAAATGCGCAGGCGGCTGAAGGAATCCCTGGATCCCTATGCTGCGGCGATTTTCGATATGTCGCGCGAGAACGAAGCGCTGCGGCTTGTGGCTGCGCTGAGAGAAGTCAGTCCGCAAACAGTCGGCATCGTGGTCAACGGAGCCAGGAGGCTCGGCTCGGTTGTTCGTGCGAAGCAATCCGGCGCCTGGGGATATCTCACCGAGCCCTATGACTTGCGAGCTTTAGCGGAGCGGCTGGGCGTGGAGCGGACCATTGCAGCGGAAAGAACCGATGCCGGCAGGCTCATCGCGTTCATCCCGGCGCAGGGCGGCGCGGGCGCGTCGACGGTCGCTCTGAACACGGCGATCGCCATGTCGGAACGTCTACAAGGGCATACGCTGCTGGCGGACTACGACTTTCATTGCGGCGCCATCGCGTTCAATCTCAAGCTGGAGCCGCAACACACCCTCGCCGACGCCTTGCGCTGCGACTACCGCAATTCGGAATGGACCAATACAGCGACCCGCTGGCAACTGCTGGACGTGTTGGTCGGACCTCGCGAACCGAGCGATGTGGGCGTAAAGGATCTCGAACGGGCTGCCGCGTTGTTTGAGGCGGCTGCATCGCGCTACCGCTGCACGGTCGTCGATCTACCCGCGCCTTTGTTGCGCGCGTCGGCCGAGGTGCTGGACCTGGCCGATCAGGTGTACGTCGTCTGCACGCCCGAGATCACCTCGCTGCACTTGGCCAAGCGACTGATTGAGCGGATTCGTAAGCTCGGACGTCCTGGTGAGAAGGTGCGCCTATTGGTGAATCGAGTGGGGTCTTGGGGCGCGCTGGAGACCGAACAGATCCGGCGGGTCGTGGGATCCGAGGTGGAGTGGGCGCTGGACAATGATTATGCGGCGGTACGGCAGGCTGCGTGGAGCGGCGGGCCGATCTCAGCGAGTTCCGCGCTACGCGCCCAAATCGACCAGTTGGTCGATCAGGTGATCCGGGAATTCGAGTTGCCTGCGCTGAAAGAAGAAGAACTGTACGCTTCGGCCTAGCTCTCGCTGCCGGCTACAAACACAAAGGGCGAGCGGCAGAACCGCTCGCCCTTTCTTGTTTTCTTCAGGCGCTTAGAGCAGACGGAAGTTGACTTCGATCTGCGCGGAGACCTTCACAGGCGCACCGTCCTTGCGGCCAGGAACGAACTCCCACTGCTGGACAGCTTGGATGGCTTTCTCGTCCAGGCCCAGGCCGAGACTACGGACAACCCGGACGTTATGTGCGCGTCCATCCGGCCAGACCTCAACAGCCAAGACCACAACGCCGGAGTACTTGGCCTTGCGGGCTTCCTCGGAATATTCGGGCTCGACTTTGCGAGTGAGCCGGGGGGCCGATACGCCGCCGCCAACGCGAAATACGCCGCCGCCGATGCCGCCGCCCGAACCGGGCCCAACGCCGCCGCCTCGGCCGGAGCCGACGCCGCCGCCCGTTCCGGTGCCGATGCCGCCGCCCTGCCCAGAGCCGGAGGAAGGCAAGTTAATGCCTTTCAGCGGGTCGCCGAAAACATTCGTATCGAGCTGGGCGATCTGCGTGTTGGGGTCGATGATCACCGTCGGCTCGACTTCAAGGATCGGGTCTGGGTTGCGGATCACCGGGGTCGGCGGCGTCAACTGCTTGTCCAACTCGAACCGAGGCAGTTTGCCTTTGCTTGGGGGTGTCGGCATGTTTTGCCCGCCGCCGCCGCCGCCGCCCGAGTCCTTGGCGGACTGATTGCGAAGCTGCGCCAGGTAGGGCGAAATGTCGATTGGGATGATCAGCGTCACCGAACCCGTCTTGGCTGGAGGCGCTGAGGGCCCCATGCCCACAAGGACGCCGACGAGCAGGATTTGCAGAGCCAACGCCATCGGGGCTGTTTGCTTGCGCCGGTCTTCTCCCCAGATGCTCTTGACCGCAACGGGCTTGGACGTCAGTTCCAGCGGCGGGAGCCGTCGCTCCGCGTCGGTCGCCTGTTTGAATCTCTTGAGGTTTGTCCACCACGCGTCGCGAAGCGTACCGCTCTCAATGGGCGTATAGTCGACCTCTCCGGGGTAGGCCGCTCGAAACTGAGGAGGCGGAGGCAAGGCCCGCTGACGCTTCGCTTCCCGAAGGCTGTCGCGCAACGTCTTCCACCAAGGCGTGTAGAGAGATTCCGCTACCAGAGGACCGAGTTCCGGCAAGGGACGACCGGCTGGTCGACCTGACGTGGGCTCCGTCGCAGGATTCTCTGTTCTAGGTTCCATGGTGTCGACTGCCATCCATGCCTCCGGGCGCTGACCAAGGGGTCAATCTAAAGACGTGATCGAATGGCAACTCGTTTCCTGCGGGCAACAGTTTAAGACATTAGTCTTGCGCTGCTCCGACAACTTCTATGTTACCGGGCTCCGCCTAGGGCGGCAATACGTCCGTCGATGACTTTCGCCTTGGTTCTACAGTCACTTACGCCCCATGAGACGGGAAGGTTACAAGGATCTGAGCGAATTCGGGCGACTCCGCGAATTCTTTCGCCGCCGCGGCAGACTTTCTGGGCTCGGGAAGCGTCCATCTAGTACTGGCACTCTCAATTTGGAGCATTGCCCCCAAACATGCCCTGTGATAATGTTTTAACGGTGAGGTGGATGGCAGTTGCCGGGGTCTTGCTTGCTAGTATGCCCCTGGGCGCTGAGCCGGCGATCTCTCGTGAACCAGTACGGTTCGACCGAGTCGAGCAGTACTCTCAGGAGAGCCCCGCAGGTCCGTCCACGGAACGCGTGTATCGTATTCAGGCCGATGAGCAAACGGGCCGCTTGATTCGTCGAGCGGTACGTCAGAAGTCTGGGTCGATTTCGTCTCGCGAGGTCGTCGGTACGAGAGAGGTTGTCCAAGGAGGATCGAGGACGGGCGCGAAAGCGTCGGGCCTGGATCTAAATTCTCTCGTCCGACGGACCGCGAGTCAGTTAGATGTGGAACCGGAGTTGATCCATGCGGTCATCCGGCAAGAAAGCGGCTACGACCCGTACGCGGTATCCCACAAGGGCGCCAAGGGTCTGATGCAGCTGATGCCGGCGACAGCTAAGCGCTTCGGGGTAAAGGACGTTTTCGATCCCGCCGAGAACGTTCAGGGTGGAGTGAAATACCTCCGTCAACTGTTGGATCGCTACGATGGCGACCGCCGATTGGCCCTAGCGGCGTATAACGCCGGCGAAGGCGCGGTGGACCGTTTCGGCGGAGTCCCTCCCTACCGGGAGACTCAGGACTATGTCGATCGGATCGTCGGACCTAGTGAATCTGACCTGGCCGCCGATATAGCGGTATACGATTCCGAGGAGCCGGTCGTCCAGAGAGTGACGGCGACGGAGCAAAACGGAACGCTGCTGTTTGAAGCGCACTAAGTTTGAGCTGGAGTCAATGCTCCTTCTACGACGGCTCAGCGGGAGAGTCGCGTCCTTCCTCATTGGAGTGACGCTTTTAGCGGCCCTAACCGGCGGCGCGCTAGAGCTGTACGCGAAAACCCCCAAGGAACTGGCTGAGGAACGCTGGGAGCGCGCCCAGGCGCTGCTCGCTGACCTCAATGCCGTGCCCGCATTGGAGTTGGGCGTAGAGCAGTACCAGTTGGTGGCGGATACGTTCAAGTCCGTTCACCGGGCGAGTCCGGCCAGCGGCTACTGCGACGACGCGCTGCTGGGCGCCGCGAATATCTACGCCCGGATGGTCTCGCGTTTTGGCGAAGATCCCTACAAGAAGCGGGCGATCGACGCCTACAAGTACGTCATTAGCCAGTATCCATACAGCAAGCGGTTGGACGAAGCGGCCGAGGCGATTCGCAAACTGGAGGCAGGCGAGCCGGTGTTCCCAGCGGAACCCGCCCCTGCGTCGGAAGAGGCTGATGACGACGCTCCCGTGGAAGAGGACGCGGTCGAGATTTCTGAGACGGTCGACACGGAAGCGCCGGCGCCGGCAGAGATTCCTGCGGCAACCTCATCAACCGTTCGCTATGCTCCGTCATCCGGGTCGTCGCAGACCGTGGCGGTCGGGCAGCGGGTGGAACTGGCGCCCAGCCGCACGCGCGAGTCCGTCGCCTTGGTAGAGGATCTGCGCTACTGGCGGCACCCGGAATATCTGCGCATCGTCGTGCAGTTGGACGATTTTGTGCCGTTCAAGTACGACGCCCTGGCTTCGCCGCCACGGCTCTACTTTGACCTGTTTTCGGCCAAGTTGACGGGAGACTTGGCGAGAGGCGTTTCGATTGACGTTCCCGAAGATCCTGTGGTGTCGGCGATTCGCTTCGGACAGAATCGCGAGTCCAAAGCGCGACTGGTGCTCGATCTTGCCGAAGACGCGGTCTTCGACGTCTCCTGGCTATCGAATCCGCCGCGGATGGTGCTGGAGATTCGCCCCAAGAACGGAGTTCCCGCGCCGGCCAAACCGGAGAGCGAGCAAATTGCCAACGCTGCGCCGCCGGTCAGTGAGCGAACTTTCGAAGATGCGATGGCCGATGCCAAGCGTCTGCAGGCAGCGGCGGAGCGAGATAAGCCGGCCGCGACTGGTTTTTTGCCCTCGGCGCGAGCCGCGAGCTTGCCTCCAATCGTCCCCTTGCGGCCCGAAATGCAGCCTTCCGATCTTGCCGTCGACTCAACCGATCCGGCCCCGACGATGGCGAAGGTCTCCCCTCCATCTGAGGCTGCGCTTCGGCCGCACGATCCCGAGCCCGTAAAACTGGCTGCCCCGAAGCCCGCCGACTCGCCTACGGCTGGTCCTCAAGGGCTCATTCGGGCGCTGGGGCTGAAGATTGGCCGCGTGGTCATCGATGCGGGCCACGGCGGACACGACACGGGAATGATCGGTCCCAACGGACTTCGCGAAAAAGACGTCGTGCTGGACATTGCCCTCGAACTGGGTCGGCTCGTGGAGCAGAACTTGGGAGCGGAAGTTATCTACACGCGCTCTGACGACACGTATTTGAAGCCCGCGGAGCGCACCAAGGTGGCCAACGAGGCCAAGGCGGATTTGTTTATTTCTGTTCACGCGAACGCTTCGTCGGTGCGCAGCGTGCGGGGCATCGAGACTTACTACTTGAATCTAACGACCGATGCCTGGGCGATGAAGGTCGCCTCGCGAGAGAATGCCGCCTCAGACCGGTCGGTGCACGAATTAAGGGATCTACTCGGTAAGATCGCCCAACAAGATCGCGTGGCCGAATCCCGCGAGTTCGCCACCCGTATACAGGCGGCGATCTTCAGCGGTCTGACGAAAAATACGTCCGGATTGCGCAACCGCGGCGTGCGCCAAGCTCCGCTCATTGTGCTGATCGGCGCGCAGATGCCGGCGATTCTGGCTGAAGTGGGTTTCCTCTCGAATCCGACCGACGAAAAGCTGTTCCGCGACAAAGCCTACCGCCGCCAGGTGGCCCAACACCTGTACGACGGCGTTGCCGCCTATATGGGGACTCTCAGCAATAATCAGCTGACGATGACCGATGCGCAACGGGCGTCCGCCGCGCGCGACGACGATTAAGCGGCGCTAGCCTGTCCGTCTAACAACCCGCGCATGTACGAGAAGGAGGCATCCATGCCGCGTTCCGGGGTTGCCGGCTCGATCTCGTACTCCAGGCCCACCACTCCGGGGTAGCGCATCTTCTTCAGCGTTTTGAAGATCTCTGCGATCGGGATCTTGCCTTTACCCACGGGAACCTGACTATCCCGAGAACTGTAGTCGGTCAAATCCTTAATGTGGATATCGTGGAGGCGATCGCCGGCAGCTTCGATCTCTTCAACTACGTTCGCACCTGTCCTTGAGGCGTGGCCGATGTCGTAGCAAAGGCCCATCCGCGGATCCATGTCCTTGACGTATTTCAAGACTGCGGCGCCGTTGGGGAAATGGCTGTCCTCGGGGCCGTGGTTGTGAATGGCGATCTTGAGATCGAGGTCGCGGGCGTGCTTCTCAACCAACTTGAGGTTGGTCGTGGTCGGCGCGCACACGACGGTCGGCATTCCGGCGTTCTTGGCGTACTCAAGATGGCGGCGGATGAAAGCCTCGTCCTCAGACTGCAGTGAGACGTTGCCTCCCGAGACAATCTCGAGCCCGGCCTTCTCGAAGTCGGCTCGCGCCGCCGCCAAGTCTTCTTTCGATAAGTAGTAGGGCATGTGAAAGCTCTTCACGTTCACGTACTTGATACCCAACTGGCGGACGATGCTGATTGCCTGTTCGCGCGAAAACGTGCGCAACGAATAAGTGGCCACGGCGAGCCGGATATCCCCGAAATGATGCTCGGCGACGATACTCGCCTGAGCGGGGGTAGAGGTTGCGGAGGCGGCGGCTAGCGCAGCGGCTCCAGTAAGGAAGTGACGTCTTGTGTTGGGCGACATGGCTTTAATGTCCTCAGGTTGGTTTCTGCAGCGCCCTTAGTGTACATTCTCAGACGCTGCGGCGGCGGCCGGGACGGCGAGTTTTCGGCAGGCCGGGCATCCCGTCAACCAGAGCATAAAAGATTTCAATCCGTTGAATAGAAAGGTTCTGTTTGGTTTTCGGCGACCGGCATACGACCATAGTCTCCGAACGTAACCGGATTTGGGGCGCCCCTGTCGGCGTCCATCGAGCAAAAACGGAAGATGACAAAGGAGTCGCGAAGATGAACCGAAACG
Source organism: uncultured Acidobacteriota bacterium (assembly GCA_963805925.1). Classification (GTDB taxonomy): domain Bacteria; phylum Acidobacteriota; class Terriglobia; order Bryobacterales; family UBA6623; genus CAMPKL01. Next base: position 318,896 of record CAWDWB010000003.1, on the reverse strand, counting down.
CCCTGACGCGTTTGGCAGTCCTGCTTTTTGCAGTTTCCCCGGTCGCTGCGCACGCGCAAGAGGCTGGGGTGGATACGGGCGATAACGCCTGGATGCTTGTTTGTTCAGCCCTGGTGCTGTTGATGACCGGACCCGGATTGGCGCTGTTTTACGGCGGACTAGTCCGCAAGAAGAATGTTCTCTCGACCATGATGCAGTCGTTCGCTCTGATGGGGTTGATGACGGTGCTCTGGGCGATTTACGGATACAGTTTGGCGTTCGCGCCCGGCAACGCCTTTATCGGAGGTTTCGACTATTTGTTCCTGAACGGAGTCGGAACCGAGGCGAACGGCACCATTTCGCACTACACGTTCATGGTGTTTCAGTTGATGTTCGCGATCATCACGCCGGCGCTGATTTCCGGCGCCTTTGCGGAACGCATGAAGTTTTCGGCCATGCTGGTCTTCACGGTCCTTTGGGCCACGATTGTCTATTTCCCCATGGCACACATGGTGTGGGCTGCGGACGGCTTGATGTATGAGGGCGCGCTGCCTTGCTTGGACTTTGCCGGCGGCACGGTGGTGCATGCCTCGTCGGGCATCTCGGCCTTGGTGATCGCCATCATGATCGGGACTAGGAAGGGGTACCCGGGCGGGGAGGGCATGAAGCCGCACAACTTGGTTCTGGCCTTCATCGGCGCCTGCCTGCTCTGGGTGGGTTGGTTCGGATTTAACGCCGGCAGTGCGCTGGCGGCCAACGGTCTCGCAGCTGTCGCCTTTGTGAACACCCATTTCGCCGCCGCCTCGGCCCTGCTCGCATGGTTGGGCATGGAATGGCTGCGGGACGGCAAGCCCAGCGTGCTGGGCGGCATCACCGGCGCAGTCGCCGGGCTGGTCGCCATCACTCCGGCGTCCGGTTTCGTCAAGCCGATGGACGCCCTGTTGATTGGCATCGCGGCGGGCATCGTCTGCTACTTCTCGGTGGCCGTAGTGAAGGCGAAGCTGGGCTACGACGACTCTCTGGACGCGTTCGGCGTCCATGGCGTCGGCGGTACTCTGGGAGCGGTGTTGACCGGCCTGTTTGCGCGGGGAGCGGTCAACGCCGGGCATTCCGGCCTGCTCGAAGGCAATACCGAGCAGTTCATCAACAATATTTTGGGCGTGGCCCTGACCTGGGTTTTCGCCGGAATCGCGACATTCATTATTGTGAAGGTCGTGGACGCAACCGTCGGCCTGCGGGTTGACGAGTCGGAAGAGGATAGAGGTCTCGACATTGGTCAGCACGGCGAGGAGGCCTATCAGTTTTAACGAGGGGACGTCCGTCGTGCGGCGGGCCGACCCTTTCGATTGCCGTTTCGTCTTATTGAGGCGGCTAGAGTGGGTCGATGACCCCAAAATGGACTAGGAGCAGGAAATGAAGCGCATCGAAGCGATTATTCAGCCATTCAAGCTCGACGACGTTCGAGAAGGCCTTAAGGAAATTGGCGTAGACGGCATGACCATCTACGACGTTCGCGGACACGGTCGCCAGAAAGGGCACAAAGAGGTCTACCGCGGCCAGGAATACGAAGTCGACTTACTGCCGAAGGTGAAGCTCGAAGTCGTCGTCAGCGACGACCGGGTGGAAGCGACGGTGAAAGCGATCACCGAATCGGCACGCACCGGGAAGATCGGAGACGGCAAAGTCTTCATCTACGCGGTCGAAGACGCGATTCGCATTCGCAACAGCGACACCGGCGATAGCGCCCTCTAAACCGCCATCTCGTCCTTGCTCGGGCGACCCTGCCTTCCGCGGCGGGGTTCGCCCACAGCTAGGTTCTTGAATAAGGACCTCCCGGCCATGCGGGAGGCTAGTTACAATCTTGTTAAGCGGCGGTCGAGGCTCCGCTGATCTTTCGACATCCCGCCGGAGCGTTTTTGAGAGTACATGCCTGACCTGTCGAATTTGCACGTCCAAGGCTTGGCGCGCCAAAACTCGACTTTCTTCGAAACCGGCGACGGCCTCGCGGCTGTCGCCAGCCGTTCCGAGTTGGTCGATGGCCTCGTCGCCGAGACTTTTCGAAAGTACTTCGGAGACGAGACCGAAAATACCGGCGTCTGCCTATTGGCTGTCGGCGGCTATGGCCGATCGCAGCTGTTTCCGCAATCAGACGTCGATTTGCTCTTCCTGTTCGCTGACGAAGCGGCGGCGAAGGCAGGCCGCGACGCGTTATCGACGCTCGTTACCGACCTGTGGGATGCGAAGTTAAGGGTTTCCCAGTCGGTTCGAACGCCGGCGGAGTGCTCCCGGTTTGCGCCCGACAACAGCGAACTCCACATCAGCCTGCTGGATGCACGATACCTGGCGGGCGACCGCAATCTGTACCTCGACCTCACCGGGCGCGTCTTGCCCAAGTTCTTCTTGCGAGAGCAGAAGAGCCTGACTCGCGCTCTGATCGACGCAGCGCAGGACAGGCATCGTGAGTATGGCCAGACGATCTACCATCTGGAGCCGAACATCAAAGAGTCTCCGGGCGGCTTGCGGGACTTCCAACTGGCCTGTTGGTTGACGCAACTTGCGTCGATGCAGCCGGACCGCGTGCCGCTTAGCGAAGAGAACCTACCGGGAGATTTTTCCGCGCAGGCCCTGGAAGCGAAGGAGTTTCTGTTCGCGCTGCGCTGCTATTTGCACTATCTCTCCGGCCGCGACGACAACCGGGTCGACTTCGATCTGCAAGACGCCATTGCGGAGAAGGGAGCGGGCAAGGAGTTCGCGGACAAGGCCCACGCCTCGGACTGGATGAGGCAGTACTACCGGCACGTGCGCGGCATCCACCGCCTGGCGCTGCGCAGCATCGAGGAGCACGGCACGACCCGCAATTCCTTAATGGAGATGCTCAGGAGCGGTCGCTCGAAGCTCTCGAATAGCGATTTTTCGGTCGCCAACGGCCGCGTGTTCTTTCGCTACAGCCAGGCGCTAGAGGTTCGCCCAGAACTGATTTTGGAACTGTTCCGATTCGTCGCGCGGCACGGCATTCCGCTTGCCGCCCGCACCGAACGCATCGTCGAACAGCATCTGGACGGCGTGCGGCGCTACTTTACGTCAGGGGTGAAGCTTTGGCCTGCTTTGGCTGAAATTCTGCGCCAGCCCGACGCCTATGAAGCGCTGACGGCGATGCGCGAAACGGGAGCGCTCTATGCGTTGCTCCCGGAACTGGAGGATATCGACTGCCTGGTGATTCGTGACTTCTACCATCGCTACACGGTGGATGAGCATACGGTTCTGACGATTCGCATGCTCAAACGGTTGTCGGGCGCTAAGGACAAGGCCACGGTGCACCTGGCCGAGTTAAGCGCCGAGGTCCCGCGGCCCGAGTTGTTGTGCTTGGCGCTGTTATTTCACGACGTCGGCAAGGCTGAGTTGCTGGAGGGTCATATCCCCATCAGCCTGGAGAAGGCCGCCAGCGCGATGCAGCGTATCGGCGTGGACGCGGAAGGCCAGGAACTCGTCAATTTCTTGATTGAGCACCACCTGACGATGTCGAATTTCATCACCAAGCGCGATATCGGCGACCCCGAGACCATCGAGGAATTCGCCAACATCGTCGGCGCGGTCGAGAACCTGCGGGCGCTCACATTGATTACCTATGCCGACACGGCGGCGATCAACCGCGGCGCAATGACGGCCTGGCGGCGGCAATTGCTCTGGCAGTTCTACATTGCGACGCACAACCGGCTGACCGGACACGTCGAGGACCGCCGCATCCACGTGGATCCTGAAGCGCCCGTGCTGGCCAAAGCGCCCGAGGAAGCCCGGGCGGGGCTCAAGGGCTTTTTGGAAGGCTTTCCGCAGCGCTATTTGCGCACGCACGGCGTCGACCAGATTCTGGCCCAATACGAGTTATCCAAGGAACTGGACACGAAAGAGGCTTCGGTCACCATCCAAAAGAAGGATTCCGGTTACGAGATCATGGTCCTGACCTGGGATCGTCCGTTTCTCTTCGCCTCGGTATGCGCCGTCATGGCCGCCTTCGGCCTCAATATCGAGCGGGCGGAAGCCTTCTCCAACGAGCAGGGCATGGTGCTCGACGCGTTCATCGTCACGGTTTCCGAACGCCGCGGCGGAGCCGAGCTGGACGAAGCCGACCGCAAGCAGATCGTCCGTACTCTGCGGCGCGCGATATCCGGCAAAGAAGACATCCAAGAGCTATTGACGCGCCGCGGTCTATCGATCGGTTCCAAGGGGCGCTTGCCGATCGAACCGGAAGTCACGTACGACAACACGACTTCGTCCCGGGCGACGATTTTCCACGTTTCCGCGCAGGATCGAACCGGTCTGCTCTACGATTTGAGCAGCACTTTCTCGAGAAACGACTGCGATATTGAAGTACTTTTGATTGAGACACAAGGCCGCCGTGCCATCGACGCTTTTTACGTCGTCGGGCCTCAGGGCAAGCTGTCGGACGTCGAAAGCGAACGCCTGATCGAAGAACTCAGGGGCGCCTGCAAGTACAAAGCGGCCTAATCTTGGCCACTTAGGCGTTGCCCTCTCCGCCTCAGCCCGATAACATTGTAGGGACGCTTGAAAGAAGTTTTGTTTCCGGCAGCGACGGATCCGCTTGCCGGAGCGGCAAACATTCTGTTGAGCGAATGGTTTAACCAAACGACAAACTCTTCGCAGCCGAGATGCAGTAGGGCGCTGCCACTCTAAAGCAGAAGGGAGCTCAGGCTCCTGACGTTCGACCGCTCGGTTAGCGTGAGTCAAATCGTTTGGTTAGATAGCTTCGATCGAAGATGGTCTTTCGTAGTAGTTCGCCTCACGATGTCTCCAGAGCTGGTTCCAGTCGGACCAGCGGATTTCCCAGTTCCGGCGGTCGTCATCCTTCTCAAGAAGGCGACGTGAAGAATACCAAGCTGCACTACTTGATTCGGGAACCGAAAGCGCCCCAAGCATTCAGTTCCTGCGTTTCGCTGCACGGCCACACGATGTACTCAAGGGAGAGTACGTCGTTTGTCGCCGGGCTGGCCAAGAAGTCGCGGCTCTTCAACTGGTTCATTCGAACGCAACTCCATAAGTATTCGGAGAAGTACGGCGATCGCCAGATGACCGACCTCGACGAACAGACGAGCCGTATGTGGTGGACGTCGCCGATTTCTCCCGCGGAGGCTCTGCGGGTCGAGAAGAAGCAGATCACTGAGCGGTTAAGCTTGCGGCCGCTCGTTTCGATCACCGATCACGACACGATCGAAGCGCCGTTGCAGTTGCAGATGATTGCCGACAACGACGCGGCGCCCGTGTCTGTGGAGTGGACGGCTCCGTATCTGGACACGTACTTTCATATCGGGGTTCACAACATGGACCCAGACTGGGCGCAGACGGTGATGGCCGACTTGCGGTCGTATACTGTGGATCCGAAACCGGGTCGACTACGGGAATTGTTCGAGGAACTGGCCGCTTATCGGGATGTGCTGTTGGTGTTGAACCATCCCTATTGGGACCAGCCCTGGAATGGCCAAGAGCTGCATGATCGTCAGTTGCTGCAGTTCCTGGACGACTACGACGGGTTGATCCACGCGCTAGAGATCAACGGACTGCGTACCTGGACCGAGAACCGCAAGGTGGTCGAGTTGGCGCGATCGAACGGGATGAAGCTGATCTCCGGCGGCGACCGTCACGGACGCGAGCCCAACGCGACTCTGAATCTCACCAACGCGACGACTTTTGCTGAATTCGTCGAGGAGATTCGCGGCGGCGCCGAGAGCCATGTGTTGGTCATGCCGCACTTCCACGATCCGCTGGTGATGCGCATCATCCAGAACATGGTCGAGATCATGAGGGATCATCCCGAGCACGTGCATGGCCGCGTCCACTGGAGCGACCGCGTTTTCCGCCGCTGTGAAGGCGACGATGTGAAGACGTTCAATGAGTTCTTTGGCGGCAAGGAGCCGGCCATGACTCGACACATGATCAGCGGAGCGCGCTGGCTCAGCGGGCCCAGCATGCGCAAGGCCTGGAAGCGCATCGCGGTGCCCGAAGAGGCCGCTCTGTGACGGCTGGCCCTCCGCGGGTTGCCTTCTTTACCGACAGTTTTCACGAGGTTAACGGCGTCGCTCTGACGTCGCGTCAACTCGACGCGTTTGCCCGTCGAAGAGGAATCCCGTTTCTCAGCATTCACGCAGGCCCCAAGACCGAGTTCTCCGACACGGGTTCGGTGCGCACGTTGGAACTGCATCGAGGCCCGCTGTCGTTCGCCATCGAACAGGACCTGGATGTCGATCCCTTCTTGATGCGCTATCGGTCTCGCGTCAAGCAAGAGCTTGTGCAGTTCAAACCGGACTTGCTGCACATTACCGGGCCCAACGACATTGGTCTGCTGGGCGCCTTGCTGGCGAAACAGCTTCGTATCCCCATGACAGCATCGTGGCACACCAACGTGCACGAGTTCGCGGCGTGGAGGCTTGAGCGGCGCTTGAGCCTGCTGCCGAAAAGCTGGAGCAAGGCCGCAACGAGCGCCTTAGAAGAAGCGCTGCTCACGATATTCACGAAGTTCTACGGCGTGGCGCGCACCTGTTTCGCGCCCAATCCCGAGTTGATCCAAATGCTCGAGGAGCGTACAGGCAAGCCGACCTACGTCATGCGCCGCGGCGTGGAGATCGAGACTTTCAACCCCGCTAATCGGGACCGGTCCGATGACGTGTTTGAACTGGGATATGTCGGCAGGATCAGCGCCGAGAAGAATGTCCGATTTCTCAAGACGCTTGAGGACGGTCTCTTCGCCGCCGGATTGACGAATTTTCGCATCGTGGTCGTCGGCCACGGCAACGAGCAGGCCTGGCTTGAGACGAATCTCAAGACCGGCATATTTCCCGGAGTGCTCTCCGGCGCGGCGCTGTCTCGCGGCCTACGCAAACTTTGACCTGTTCACGTTTCCTTCGTTCACCGACACGTACGGCAACGTGATCAACGAGGCCATGGCCTCTGGCGTCCCTTGTGTCGTTACGGCTGGCGGCGGTCCAAAGTACCTGATCGAAGACGGCAAGACGGGCATTCAGGCGTGCGACGAAGCCCATTTCATCGAGGCCGTCGTCTCGATCATGAAGGACCCAGTGCGGCACGCCGAGATGCGCATTGCTGCCCGCCGGTTGGCCGAGTCCAATTCGTGGGATCGAGTATTCGAGCGTCTCTATGAGCAATATCGTCAGACCGCCGACCTCCATCCAGTCGGCGCACCCCCCTAAAATAGTGCTGGCGGCTGGGGCCGCCTGGGTCCGATGATCTGGTTCCGTCGATTGCTGTTGCCCTTTGCTTTGTTCACGGTGGTGCTGCCGGCGTGCTTGGCGCAGAATCCCGTCGTCGTACTGGAGACGTCGAAAGGGACGATCGAAATCGAGCTCTACCCCGAGGCCGCTCCCAAGACCGTCGAGAACTTTCTCAAGTACGTCGATGACGGCTTTTACGCCGACACGATTTTCCATCGAGTGATCCGGAAATTCGTCGTGCAGGGCGGCGGACTGACGCCCGAACTCGAAGAGAAGCCGACGATGAAACCCATCCGCATCGAGGCCCAGGGCGATTTATTGAACGAGCGGGGAACCGTAGCGATGGCCCGGACGAACGATCGCGACAGCGCGACTTCGCAATTCTTTATCAACGTCGCCGACAACGCCGAATTGGACCACTCGAAGCGCAGTTTGGCTACGCGGTATTTGGCCGCGTGGTATCCGGCATGGACGTCGTCGACGACATCGCCGACGTCCAGACCAGCACGCGAGGCCGCATGAAGGATGTGCCGATCCTGCCTGTCTTTCTCGACCGCGCCTATCGCAAGTAGCGAGCGTTACGATAAGCGGTTGTGAGTCTTTGGTCAGGATTCGATCCGCTCATCCGAGAGTGGTTCCAAGAGCGGATCGGTCAGCCGACCGACCCCCAGACCCTGGGCTGGCCGCAAATACGCAGCGGCAAGGACGTGCTCATCTCCGCGCCCACGGGCTCGGGTAAGACGCTGGCGGCTTTTCTTCACTGTCTCGACGGGCTGGTGCGGCAGGCGCGGACGGGGAATCTCCCCGATGCCGTCCAGGCTGTTTATGTATCCCCGCTCAAGGCGCTCAGCAACGACATCCAAAAAAACCTGGAGCGCCCGCTTGCCGAGATTCGTGAGTTGGCCGAACGCAATGGGATTGAGCTGGCGCCGATTCGCACCGCGCTGCGCACCGGCGACACCAATGCTTACAAGCGCCAGCAGATGCTCGACCGGCCGCCGCACATCTTGGTGACGACGCCGGAGTCGCTCTACATCCTGCTCACGGCCAGACGCAGTCGGGAGATTCTCGGCTCAGCGAGAACACTGATCGTCGACGAGATCCACGCCGTCGCCGACGACAAACGAGGCGCCCATCTGGCGCTCTCCGTCGAGCGGCTGCAGCGGCTGGTCGCCGAACGTGGCGGGGCGCTCCAGCGCATTGGCCTGTCGGCAACGGTTAGCCCGATCGAAGAGGTCGCCCAGTTCCTGCGCCCCAACAGCGGCGTTCAGAGCGTGCAGATCGTTCAGGTCGGCCATTCGCGCCCGATGAAGCTTGCTGTCGAGACCATGGACGACGAACTCAGCGCTGTCGCTAGCCAAGAAATGTGGGGTCAGGTCCACGACCGGTTGGCTGAACTGATCCAGCAGAACCGCACGACGCTGATCTTCGTCAACACGCGCCGTCTCGCCGAGCGAGTGACGCATGCGCTCGAAGAGCGCCTCGGCGAGTCCTGCGTCGCCGCTCACCACGGCAGCCTGGCCAAGCAGCGGCGGCTCGACGCCGAAGAGCGACTCAAGCGTGGTGAACTCCGCGCCGTTGTCGCCACTGCGTCGCTGGAACTGGGCATCGATATCGGCACGGTCGATCTGGTCTGCCAAATCGGTTCGCCCCGCTCGATTGCCGTCGCTCTGCAGCGAGTCGGTCGCTCCGGACACTGGGTCGGGGCGATGCCGCATGGCGTTTTCTTCCCGACCACGCGCGACGAGTTGATCGAATGCGCTGCCCTGGTCCGTGCCATTCGCAGCGGCGACTTGGATCGCCTGGAGATTCCCGAAGCGCCGCTGGACGTCCTGGCGCAACAGATCGTCGCCGAAGTCGCGGCCTCCGAAGCGTGGGGCGAACAGGAACTCTACGATTGGGCGCGCACGGCTTATCCCTACCGTGAACTGGCGCGAGAGGCCTTTGACCAGATCGTCGCCATGCTGGCCGACGGCATCAGTACCGCGCGGGGCCGTCGGGGCGCCTATCTCCATCACGACCGTGTGAACGGCGTGCTCAAGCCGCGTCGCGGTGCCCGCTTGGCCGCGATTACCTCCGGCGGGGCGATCCCCGATACGGCGCAGTATCAAGTCGTCGCCGAGCCGGAGGGTTCGCTGGTCGGGACGATCGATGAAGACTTCGCTATCGAGTCTTCGGTCGGAGATATCTTCCTGCTCGGCACGACCTCTTGGCGCATTCGGCGCGTCGAACCGGGCCGGGTGCGAGTCGAAGACGCCAGGGGCGCCAGCCCGACCGTCCCCTTCTGGCTCGGCGAAGCTCCGGGGCGTACCTGGGAACTCTCGCTCAGCATCGGGGCGCTCCGCGAGGAGATCGACCGGCTTGGCGCCGGGGCTGCGGAGATGCTGGTGATGGAGTGCGGACTGTCAGCCGGGGGCACGGAGCAAGCCATCGCCTACATCGCTGCAGGCAAGCGCATCCTCGGCGCTATGCCCTCGATCGACACCATCGTCGCCGAACGATTCTTCGATGAATCGGGCGGCATGCAGTTGGTCATTCACGCGCCGTTCGGCGCACGCGTGAATCGCGCCTGGGGGCTCTCTCTACGCAAGCGTTTTTGCCGTTCGTTCAATCTCGAACTCCAAGCTGCGGCGACTGACAACGGCATCAATATTTCGCTGACGGAGCAACATGCCTTTCCGCTGGATCTGGTTTTTGAGTTCCTCAAACCGCAGACGCTCGAATACACGTTGACCCAAGCGCTGCTCGATTCTCCGATGTTCACCGTGCGCTGGCGCTGGAACGTTTCGCGCGCCCTGGCCGTGCTGCGCTTCTCCGGCGGCCGCAAGACGCCGCCGCCGCTGCAGCGCATGCGCTCCGAAGACCTGCTTGCCAGCGTCTTTCCGGACCAAGCCGCCTGTGCCGAGAATCTCACCGGCGAGATTCGCATCCCCGATCACCCGCTGGTTGCCGAGACCATTCGCGATTGCCTGCATGAAGCGATGGATCTGAATCGCTTGGCCGAGATCGTGCGCCGTATCCAAGACGGCGAGATCCGTACCGTCCCCGTCGAGACGCCCGAGCCTTCGGCCTTCTCCCACGAAATCCTCAACGCCAACCCTTGGGCCTTCCTCGATGACGCCCCGCTCGAAGAACGCCGCGCCAGGGCGGTGCAGATGCGCCGTTCGCTGGACCCGAGTTCACTGGGCGCCGACGCCGCTCTTTCGGCCGAAGCGATCGCGCAAGTCTCCGATGAGATTGCTCCGGTTGCCCGCGACGCCGACGAGCTCCACGACGCGCTGTTGTCGGTTTGCGTGATGACGCCTGTCGTCGAGTGGGAAGACTTCTTCACCGAGTTAGCCGGCGCCGGCCGGGCGACTTCACTGACGGTCGACGACGGCGAGTTTTGGGTTGCCGCCGAGAGGCTCACGCTGGTGAGACGCATCTACACGGACGGACAATACTCGCCAACGATCACCGCGATCGAACCACGAGGCCCTCAGCCCGACGGTCTCAACGCTTCGATCGCGGAGGTCCTGCGCGGCTGGCTCGATGCAGCGGGACCGGCCACCGTCGAGGACTGGGCAACGCGCCTGGCTCTCGAACCCTCGCAAGTCGAGGCCGCGCTGATCGCCCTCGAGACTGAAGGGCAGGCGATGCGCGGGCGCTTCTCCCCTGATTTAGAGGAGGGCGAGACGGAGTGGTGCAACCGGCGCGTTCTGGCCCGCATTCACCGCCTGACGCTGCGCAGGTTGCGGCGCGAGATCGAGCCCGTCTCGAGCGCTGATTTTGTGCGCTTTCTGCAGCGCTGGCAGCGCACCGCTTCCGGCACGCGATTGCATGGCGCGGACGGATTGCTGCAGGTGATTCAGCAACTCGAGGGCTTTGAGGCACCGGCCGCCGCTTGGGAGTCGAGCCTGTTCCCGGCACGCGTCGCCGACTACAAGCCGGAGTATCTGGATCAGCTCTGTTTAGCGGGCGAAGTGATGTGGGGCCGCCTGTCGCCGCACCCGGCGGTCGATCGCGAACCAGGCGCCTCCGCCAAGCGCATTCGCCCGACACGTGTCGCTCCGCTGAGTTTCTTCCTACGCGAGAACTCCCGTGAGTTGCTGCACGAGCTTTTTGAAGGCGAGCTGACTCTTTCCCATTCCGCTCAAGACGTGTACCAAGCGCTCAAGGCGAACGGGGCGTCTTTCTTCGCTGACGTTCGGCAGGCCTCGGGCCGCCTGGCAAGCGAAGTGGAAGAGGCGCTCTGGGAGTTGGCATCGGCCGGGCTCGTCTCCGCTGACGGATTCGACAATCTTCGGGCGCTGATTGATCCCCGCCGGCGCTCCGGTCAAGCCAGCCGCCGCAATGCCCGTCCGCGGCACGCGGCTGGGCGTTGGGCGGTGCTGCCGCGAAACGTCGGCGAACCCAACGTGGAGTCCGCCGCGCGGCGGTTGCTGGCGCGTTGGGGCGTCGTGTTTCGCGATCTGCTGAAGCGCGAGTCGAGCGCGCCGCCCTGGCGCAGCCTATTGCAGGAATTCCGGCGTATGGAAGCGCGCGGAGACATCCGCGGCGGTCGCTTCGTGGCCGCCTACGTCGGCGAGCAATTTGCGCTGCCGGAGGCGGTCGACCTGCTCCGCTCGGTTCGGCGGTCCGTGCCCGACGGAGAAACGCTCAACATTGCCGCATCCGATCCGCTGAACCTGGTCGGCATCGTTCTCCCTGGAGATCGCATCAGCGCCTTAAGCGTCGACCGAGTCGTGCTCCAAGACGGTCATGCGGCATTGCCCGAAGGCGAGTCTCGCTCACATGCCCCCGGGCGCGCCGGGGAATACGTAGCCGACGACTAGATAGAAGCCGTAAGCGACCAGCAGCACCCAACCGAAGGTTCGGCGCATGTGGCTGCCGGAGACGAAGATGCCAACCCGGAACACCGTGAGGATGAACAGCATCATCGGGAAGACGACACGGAAGAATTGCGGCCCGGCGGACAATCCCGCAGGCGTCACCGATGCGGCCGCGCCGGCGACGAACAGCACGTTCAAAATATCCGCCCCCACGACGTTGCCCACAGCCAGTTCGCCGTGGCCCTTCCGCGCGGCCGTCACCGACGTGACCAACTCGGGCAGGGAGGTGCCGAAGGCCACCAAAGTAGCGGCGATGATGCTCTGCGGGATGTTCATGCGCAGGGCCGCTTCATTGACCGCCGGTATCAGCGCTTGGGCGGAAAGAACGACCACGGCAACCGAGCCGAGCAGCTTGATCACCGTGAGCCAAATGGGGTCATGCTCTTCGTGGTGATGCGGCAGTTCGCCTTCAATTCCATCGGCGCGCGCCCAAACCATGGACTGGTAGAGATAGGCCGCCAACAACCCGAGAAAGACAAAACCCATCCACTGGGCCATGTTCCCGCCCGTGCTCCACGAGGCTATCGGGTTGGCCCAGTTGAGGCAGGCCACTACCATCAGAATCCCGGCGCCGAACTGGATCCAGCCTTGGCGGTTGACGATCGTCCGATCAAGCCGCAGCGGCGCGATCAGAGCGGCAATGCCGAGAATTAGTCCGGTGTCGCAGATCACCGACCCGGCGGCGTTGCCGAGCGCCAGATCGGGCGACCCCTTGATCGCCGCCATCACGGACACGGCAACCTCCGGCGTGGTCGTGCCCAGGCTGACGACGGTCGCGCCAATTACGGTTTTGGGGATGTTGGAGCGTTCCGACAGGTCCACCGCTTCGTCGACAAGCAGGTCCGCCGCCTTGCCCAGCACGTACAACGAAACCACGATGGCCAACCCGAGCAGAGTCCAATGCAGGTCGGCGTAGAAGGATTCGAGCCATGCTTCCATAGGGGCGGTAGAGCTTGGAGTATACCGATTGCTTCGATACGGGCGCTATGAAGGCGCCACCGAGGCGAGGGTGAGCCTAGATTGTTTAACCCGCTGGCTTTCTGGAGCCGAGGCGCGCGATTCCCTGGGTGGTGGCGAACCCGGCAAGAGCCAAAGCCAGGCTCGCGCCGACCTGCCAACCTTGCGGCGAATAGCGCTCCAGCGGATAGTCGTCCGGCTCGATTTTATCGGCTTCCTGGACAGTTAAAACCCGGCCTTTCAAGACATCTCCGGCCTTGGGCGGCACGCCTTGTTGGAAAGGCCACAACCCCAGCACAGCACCCAAGAGCAGGCCGAGCAGAATGCCCAGAGTTGCTTTCTCAAATCGCCTCAACAGCAGCCGAATCAGGTTGCTTACGCCGACGATGCCCAGGACAACACCGAGCCCCACCGGGATGAAGACGCCGAAAGCGGCGATCACCAAGTCCCACTGCGGGCCGCCTTCGGCCAACAGCGCCGTCTTGGCCTGATCGATTGCTCCCAGGATGGTCAGGTACTGACCCAAGATGAGCAGCAGGTAGCCGCCTGAGATTCCCGGCAAGATCATCGCCGAAGCTCCTGCGAGCCCCGCAAAGAAGAGGACCACGTAGTTCGGCCCAGCCCCTGGGTCGCTCGCCCCAGGTTGTATGGTGGCCATCAAGGCCATCACAGCGAAGCCCGCCGCGCAGCCGGCCCAAGCCGCCTTAGTTGCGGGCTTCAGCAGTTTCCAAATCAGCGGCACTCCGCCCAGCGTCAGCCCAATGAAGATGCTGTACATCGCCCAGCGGTGGTCGACGACGAGGTTCTTGACGCCGCCCGCAAACAGCCCGATCGCCAACGCGGCCGATCCGACGATGAGTCCCAGCGACAGCAGGGTGCGCAGGCGGAAGCGTAGCGTGGTTACTTCGGCGATGCCCTCGATAAAGGCGGGATAGACGCCAGCCGAGAGCAGCATCGTGCCGCCCGAGATGCCGGGGACCAGGTTCGCCAAGCCCATCAAGAGCCCGCCAATCACCTTGCGCGGCGCTTGTAAGGGTTCTTCCGTCTCGGCTCCGGGAGCGTTATTTGAAGTCATGATTTGACTGGAGTTGGGAGGGCAACGAGAGATGCCCTCCGCCAAGCTTATCAAATCGGCTCGACGGCGCCGCAGGCCTGGTTCTGACGCCCTAAGTCGCTCAGGAATAATACCTTAGGCCGTTCACAGGACGGATATTCCGGGGCATAATTGAATACGAGATGTCTCAAGAGTCTTACCCCGGCGAATCTCCAGGTACGCCCTGGGCGCCCCCGTTGGATCCAGAGCTGGACGCGGCGCCGGCAGAACCGCCGAAGCCGGTTGTCGATATGGCTCCCTTATCCACCGTTGCACTGGCCGCAGCCGGCGTCGGCGCCTTGAACCTGCTGCTGACCTTCGCCTGCACGGTCGCGTGGCTGATGGACGAACAGATGGGGTTGTCGATTATCGGGGCGTCCAACGGCCTGTGGGTGCTGCTGGGTCTCGCGGCGATTGGTCTCGGCGCCTACATCCAACGCCAACAAAAGCTTGCTGCGGTCAAAGGCGGAACCGCCGGGACGATCGCCACCATGGCGATTTTGAGCGGCATGTTCATCATGTCGGGCGCCGTCCTGCTTCCGCTGATCTCGGCGATGCGCTCGATCATCGCCCCAGGCAGCTAACGATTCGCAGCCGTTTCGGTTTGGTGCGTGGGAGCGGCTTTGGCACTGGCGGGCGCGGGCGGCGGCTTGTAATACGTCACCAAGCATCCGCCGAGCGCGGCCAGCAAGATTCCCGCGACAAACTGCCAGCGGATTGCGGACAAACCGCCGGCCGGCGGACTCAGCCACATCGCCACGACGGCGTTCACCACCGGCGCGCCGGCGAAGACGATCGACATGACCGCCGCCGGAGTGCCGCGCGCCCCGAATGCCAACAGCACACAGAAGGCGCCGGTCGCGCCGACAACGCCCGCGACGAGCGACAGGCCAGCGCCCTTGATCGGCAGATTCCAGTCGGAGCCGTTCGCTACCAGCACCGCCAGCGGCGCCAGCACCGCCGTGATGAAGTAGGCGATGCCCACGAACAGGTACGCTTTGTAGCGTCCGTTGACGGGGTCGGCCATGCCCACCTGACCGCTGTGCAAAAAGATGCCGTAAACGCCCCAGCTGACGACCGTCATCAGGGCGTAAACCAACCAGCCCAAGCCCGCTTGATTGTCCACGAGTGACTCCTCACTGTCGGCAGAGCGACAGACCGCAAGCTTAGCGACTTCCTCGATGCGCCTGCAAACGCTTTTCGTATCCGAGGTCCCCTAATGAGACATGGCGTAAACGATGTAGTTGATGCCGAAGCGGTAAGCCAACGCGGTCATCGGCTCTGGGTACTCAACCCAATCGGCATGCTCCCACGCGTCGCCGATGTCCATGTTGAAATTCACCGCGACGAGCAGGCGACCTTCTTCGTCGTAGATTCCCCGCCAGATGGCGGGGTAGGGCATTTCGACGACTGTCGAGCCGTTCGGGCCGATTCGCAGGTGGCGCAGGCCGGGGATCTGGGTGCGTTCATCCAGGTCGTAGACCATATGCAACAGCGGATCGGTTTCCGGTAAATCGACGATGGGGAACTCCGGCAGCGTGCGCGTCATCGATTCCTGGAATATGCTCCAGTCTTCGGGGCCATGGAAGTCGTCTACGAACAGAAATCCGCCGCGCAACAAGTATTCCCGGAGTCGCGCAACTTCGTCGTCGCTCAAGTCCCAGTAGCCGACCTGGGTTGCATAGACCCAGGGGTATTCGAAGATGCGGTCGTCGGTCAG
Organism: uncultured Acidobacteriota bacterium; assembly: GCA_963805925.1. GTDB lineage: Bacteria > Acidobacteriota > Terriglobia > Bryobacterales > UBA6623 > CAMPKL01. The sequence continues at coordinate 303,038 of CAWDWB010000003.1, read as the reverse complement.
CGGCACATGCCGATTCGTACCGATGTCGATGCTCGTCAACCGCCGAATGCCTTCAGCGAAATGGTCGTCCGCTTCCGGCCAATCCTGCATCCACCACGGTCGTCGACCGAAGGCCCAACCGAAGTTGGTGTACTCGAGACGAATGAAGTGAAATTCAGCGTCCGGCGGGTCTGACGAGAAGTCGCGATAGCCGTACCCCGCCTGTGACAGGGCCACGCCGGCGAAAAGCATCGCTGTCGCGCCCATTCCCAACCCATACGTGACCCAAGATCGCATGCGAGAGCCGATTCGTCCAGCATGCTTAAGCTACTACATCGGGCTTTGTACGATGCGTGCGCCGGCCCTGTCAGGAGTCTAAGCGCGTCAGGATGAGCGTGATCAGGCCGTAGCTGAGCCCCAGCGACAGGATGATGCCGCCGACAAGCCGCTCGGCGCGATTGAGCCACCAAAGGTAGATGCCCGTGCCGCCGAGCGCTAACATGCCGAGTGACGTCAGCAGCGAGAACACAGCCCATAGCGTAGCCGTAGTCGATTCATGGAAAAATCCATGCATCGTGTGCAACTGCATGAGCGTTTGGCCAAGCTGCCACTGCTTGTCCTTGATCTTCACGGCGCCCGTCGCGCGCGTGTACTCGACGCTGTCCTCCGTGCCGGGGCGAGAGATGCGAAACGTATATCCGTCGTCCGTCTCGTTGATGCCCAGCACTTCGCCCTTGAGGCCGTGGTTGCGAATCAACTCCATCGCCAATTCACGCGGCGTGCCCGCCGCATCGGCAGCCACTTGGATGGTGCGCTCCGTCTCCGTTACTTCATCCGGGAACCAGCTTTTGTACATGAAGAAAATCGTGCTGGCCGCGAAGACCATCGCCATCACGATGACTGTCAGAGCGATTCCCAGGTGGATATTACGCATCAATCGGAACATCGTTTTACCTCGTCGCCAACCACAAGACGACAGAGAAGCCAATCGAACCCGCCGCGATCAACTGCGCCCAGCGCATCCCCGGCCGCGTATCGAGCCATAGATACAGGCCCGACACTGTCATAAAGAGGAAAGCCCAAGCCGAGACCTCGTTGTAGTAACCCCACAAGCGCGCCGACCGTGTCTGCGGGCCGCGCTTCGAGAAGGCGGTGTGCATGGTCGACAGAAAGGCGAATATGCTGTTCTGCCGGAAATCCATTCGGGCAATGCCGCGATCCTCTAGGTACGTGATGTCGCGCCGACCGCTCGCGGTAAAGACGTAGAAGGCCAGGTTGCCGTCTGCTTCTCGGCGGATGTTATAGTGCCCGCCGCGCAACGGAATATCGAGATTGTCGTAGACGTACCGGGCTAGTTCCTTATCGTCCAGGTTCGCCGGCGGCGTCATCGGAACTTCCGTCGTCTCCGAAATATCCGGGGGTTGATAGTTCCCCGGCCCCGGTGCGAACGCGGCCGCAACGCCAATAATTCCCCACACGATGAACGCGGTAAACGTCATCAGCCCCGCGTACGTGTGCAGCTTTTTCATCCAAACGAGAATTTTTCGCGACACCAAATCAGGGTAGGAGATTGCACAGCCCACGGCAATGCAAGAGACCTCCCAAAGGCGGAATTTCAGAGGAATTTCAGCGTCGTGGGAACGGAGATCGGTGCATGGGCTGACTCCGTGATGGAACGTTCCGAGCGACGCCTAGGAATCGCTCGCAGTCCAACCTCGTGCCCATTCAGTTGATTTTCAGGCGCGCGCGGTAGGATACGGAGTCTGCATGTGGATACTGGTCGCCGAGGACGAGTCTGCACTACGCGAGTTGCTCCGAGCGGGCCTCGCAGAGGAGGGCCACCGGATTGTAGCGGCGGCCGACGGCGAAGAGGCTCTTGTCGCTGCCGGTCAGCGGGAGTTCGACGCGATCATCCTCGACATCATGATGCCGGGAATCGACGGTATACAGGTTTTGCATCGAGCTACGCGCGGGACAAAATCAGGCTCCGATCCTGATGCTGACGGCGCGCGACGCTCCGGCCGACATCGTCAAAGGCCTCGACGGTGGAGCTGACGACTACTTGACGAAACCCTTCGCCTTCGACGAATTGTTAGCGCGCCTGCGGGCGATTACGCGCCGCAGCGACTCCAGTCGCCCGACGATCCTGGCGGTTGAGGATTTGGCGCTCGACCCCGCGACGCACATCGTCACCCGCTCCGGAGAGGAGATCGAGCTGACCGCAACTGAGTTTCGCCTGCTCGAATACTTGATGCGGCGGGGCGGACGGCTGGCAACGCGCACTGCGATCCTGGACACGGTTTGGGGCCTCGGCCACAATGTCGAGAACAACACCTTGGACGCCTTTATCCGGCTGCTGCGCAGCAAGGTCGACGGCGACCATCCCCATAAATTGATCCAGACGGTTCGCGGGTTCGGCTACCGCATCGCGGCTCCTCACAAGCCATGAACGTATACTCCCTCCGCTTTCGGCTGACGGCGTGGTACGGCGTGATCACCTTCGGCGTCCTGTGCCTGATGGGCGCGCTGACTTGGTCCTCCCTGCGCCGCGGACTTACCGACAGCATCCAGGAGGATCTCGGTGTTCGCCGGGCGGCAATGACCGCCCTGTTTGAGAAGCAGTTGGCTGGACGCCCAGCCGGAGGGCAGAAGGAAGTGCTCAACCGCTTTGCGGAGATCGGGATGGGCAGGGGACTGTTACGTGTCGTCGATTCGGAAGGGCGGCCTCTGTTCGAGTCAAGTCGAGTCGCGGACCTCGACGCCATCCCGATGCCCTCGGTCAAGCTGCCTCGCGCGCAAAGGAACTTCCAGCAGGTATCAACGCCCGAGAACGAGTACATGGTGCTGACGTTCCGGCTAGAGGCAAAGGGCGACGTATGGGTCGTTCAACTCGGCTCCCGTTTGAGCGATTTCGAGAGGGCAATCAACGGCTTTGCCTGGACGATGATTTCGTTGCTGCCGATTGGGGTTTTGCTTTCCGCGGGCGGCGGGTATTGGATGAGTCGGCGAGCCCTGACGCCTGTAGACGACATCATCGATGCGGCCTTGTCGTTTGAGTCTTCGGACCTCAAGCGCGGTCTGACCGTGCCCCAAACGGGCGACGAGTTGCAGCGCCTCACGGAAACCCTGAACGGCATGATGCAGCGGATCGACGCGGCCTTCCGGCGCATCAATCAGTTCACGGCCGACGCTTCACACGAACTGCGTACGCCCGTGACGATCATGCGCACGACTGCGGAACTGTCGTTGCGCAAGCCGCGGACGAACCTCGAATACCGGCAGGCGCTCGACCAGATCCTCACCGAACTCGAACGCACCAGCGAACTCATCGACGATCTCATGGTCTTGACTCGATCGGATACGGGCGAGAAGACGCTGGATGCGGAACCTGTTGAGCTAACCGGGAGCGCGAGCACAGCTTGCGAGGAAGGCCGCGTGCTCGCTGATGCAAAAGAGATTCACCTGCTGCTTGATGTGCCCTCCGAGCCCGTGCTGGTCTGGGGCGATGCCCAGGCGCTGCGCAGGCTATTCCTGATTCTGATCGACAACGCCGTGAAGTTCACGCCGCTGGGCGGGGAGGTTCGTGTTTCTGTGAGCGTCAACGGCGGCGAAGCGGTCGCACGCGTTGCCGATACTGGGCCGGGAATCGCGCCCGAGGATTTGCCGCGCGTCTTCGAGCGGTTCTACCGCGCGGACAAAGCGCGCTCCAGAAGGCAGGAGGGCGTCGGGCTCGGGCTGTCGATTGCGCAGTGGATCGTCCAGGAGCACGGCGGCTCGATCCACGCGTCCAGCGATCTCGGCGAGGGCGCTGAATTCCGCTTCGCCCTGCCCCTGTATCAGCGTCCGGCCGGAGAGGCCTTTCCGAGTTCTTGGGAGGACGCTAAGCAGAGAGTCTAGAGTTCTACGTGTTCGCCAGAGGCGGTCATAATCCCCTACTCTTATCCGAGGCCTAGTCGACCGGTATTAGCCGGCCGTCTTCCGAGATTTTCAGCCAACCTGGAGCCCAATCCAGCACATTGCCGCTCATGCTTGCCGCATAGATATGTCCGTTCACGGCGGCATGCAGCCCATGCCCTGGGCTCTCGATCGATCCCAGGATCTCGCCCGTTTTCGGATCGATGTTCATGATTCGACCGGAGAGTCCGCCGAGCGTCTCGTTCTCGATGTGATTGCGTGCCGACAGGATCCACATACGGCCCTGTGTGTCGAAGCTGATGCCCTGCGTGGCCCCGTGTTGGGTCCATATTTTGAGGAACTTCCCGTTTGGGTCGAAGACTTGAATGCGGTTGTTCGTTCGGTCCGCCACGTAAACCGTGCCGTCCGGGCCGACGGCGACCGAATGGGCCGTATGGAATTCTCCCGGCCCCTTGCCGCGCTTGCCCCAAGCCAGAATGAACTTCCCGTCATTCGAGAACTTCACGATGCGCGAGTTGCCGTAGCCGTCCGCCACATAGAACTCGCCCGTTGGGGTGAACGCGATATCCGCGGGCCGGTTGAAATGCGTCTCGTCTTCGGCGGCAACGCCCTTCTCGCCCAGAGTCATCATCAGCTTGCCTTCTGAGGTGAATTTGAAAACCTGGTGATCGCCGTAATCCGTTACCCAAACGTTGTCGTCCGGGTCGACGCGAATGCCGTGGCGACGTCCGAACATGCCGCGTCCCCACGAACGCAGAAACTTGCCCGACTCATCGAACACCAAGATGGGATCGGCCTCTTCTCCGCGATGAAAGACATAGACGTTCCCTTTGGAATCCCCAGACACCGCCGATACGCGCCCGAAAACCCAGCCCTTGGGCATCGAGTTCGGCTCCAGCCCGAAACGCGCGTTCACGCGGTACCGCAGCAACCCGCCCTCATGCGGATACCAGCCTTGTTGAGCAACGACCGGGCCCTGGCCAACGAGCAGTCCAAGTGCAGCCAGTAGGAGTGTTCTCATTCGCATACCTTGCTCGCCGAACGCCGTTGAGTCTAGCGCAAACCGCAAGCGCCGCCGAGTCGATTTTGGCCGGAGCGGCAGTTTTCAGCCGATGCGGATTCTTTCTTTGTCGCCTCCGGCGCAGAAGCGCTATGCTGGGAGCTAGGCAGGCTTTTCAACAGCCGCCTCCCGCGATGAACACTACCCTGCGCACCCTAAGCTCCTGCCGTAGCTGCTCCAGCTGCGGGGGCTCGCGCTGTTCGTCGTGTTCGTGTTGTTGAAGCCAGTCGTTCGCGACTAGGTTTCTGCTTCCGCCCCCCGGCTCCCTAAAAACTGAGGTTCCCGCAGCCATGTATGTCCGCAAACTTCGTCTTTTGACCCCCGGCCCGACGCCGCTTCTCCCCGCCGCCGTGCGCGCTATGTCTGCTCCGGACATGCACCACCGCACCAAGGACTTCGTTGACGTCTATGTGAACGTCATCAAAGACTTGAAGTACCTCTATGGCAGCGACAACCAGGTCGCGCTGTTTGCCTCTTCCGGCTCGGGAGCCATGGAAGCCTCGGTCTCGAACCTGTTCAGCCCCGGCGAGAAGGTCATCGTCTGTCAGGCCGGCAAGTTCGGCGAGCGCTGGACGAAGCTAGCCAAGGCTTTCGGCCTCGAAGCCATTGTCATCGAAGAGCCTTACGGTTCGGTCGTTGAGCCGGAGCAAGTCGAAAAGGCGCTCAACGAGAATCCCGACGTCAAAGGCGTCTTCGTGCAAGCCAGCGAGACTTCCACCGGCGTCGCGCACGACATCGAAGCGATGGGCAAGATCGTCGCCAAGACCGATGCCCTGTTCATCATCGACGCCATCACAGGTCTCGGCACCATGCCGCTCGACATCGACGGTTGGGGCCTCGATGTCGTCATCGGCGGTTCGCAAAAAGCGGTCATGATCCCTCCCGGCCTCGCGTTTGCGTCGGTTAGCGCCAAGGCTTGGGAAAAAGAGAAGATCGCCAAGAATCGCTACTTCTACTTCAGTCTTAAGGCCCACGCTGAAGGCGGCATCGACGGCAACTCGCCGTTCACCCCGGCGACCTCGCTGATGCTTGGCCTAGGCGCCTCCCTTGAGTACATCCGCGAAGTGGGCCGTGAGAATCTGATCGCCAACGCTCAACTGCTCGCCAAAGCCAGCCGTGCAGCCGCCGTTGCTCTGGGCCTCGAACTCTTCGCCAAGAAGAATCCCGCCTCTTCGGTGACCGCCATTCGTTCGCCCGAGGGCGTCGACTCCGGCAAGATCGTCAAGGGCTTCCGCGACGACTTCGGCGCCATCATCGCCAACGGACAAGGCACGATGAAGGGCCAGATTTTCCGCATCGCCCACTTGGGTTATTTCGATTTCCCGGACCTGTTCGGAACTTTCGCCGAACTCGAACTAATCCTCGCCGGCCTAGGTCGCGATGTGAACTTCGGAACTGGCGTCGCCGCTGTCCAGAAGGTTTACGCCGAAGCCGCCGCCAAGAAGTAGCTGCCGAAAGAGTTGAAGACCATGAATATCCTAGTCGCCGACGCCGTTTCTCCCGCCGCGATCGCGGTCCTTCAAGCCGAACCGAGCTTCAACGTCATCGTTTCGAACAAGGACGAATTTCGCAATCACCTCGCCGACGCCAACGCCATTCTCGTGCGCAGCGCCGTCACCGTCACCGAAGAAGTTCTCGATGCGGCGCCGAACCTCAAGGTCATCGGCCGGGCAGGCGTCGGCGTAGACAACGTCGACATCCCCGCCGCCACGGCCCGCGGCGTGGTCGTGATGAATACGCCCGGCGGCAACGCCATCGCCGTCGCCGAGCACACCATCGCCTTCATGCTCTCGCTCGCCCGCTCGATCCCGGCCGCTAGCGCCTCGACCAAGTCCGGCAAGTGGGAGAAGAAAAAGTTCCTCGGCAGCGAGCTCTGCGAGAAGACGCTCGGCATCGTCGGCCTCGGAAACATCGGCATGCAGGTCGCCACGCGCGCCCGTCCTTTCGGCATGAAGATCCTCGCCTACGATCCGTTCGTAGCGAGCGACCTAGCCAAGGACCGCGGCATCGAGATGGTCGAGTTGGATGACATTTTCTCCCAGGCCGACTACATCTCGCTGCACGTCGCGCTCACCGACCAAACCCGCGGCATGATCAACACCGAGTCCATCGCCAAAATGAAAGACGGCGTGCGCATCGTCAACTGCGCTCGCGGCGAACTCATCCAGTCCGACGATTTGGACAAGGCCTTGGCCTCGGGCAAAGTCGCCGGCGCCGCCCTCGACGTCTTCGAAACGGAGCCTCCCGGCGAATCCCCGCTCTTCCAGCACGACAATTTGTTGGCCACCCCGCACATCGGCGGTTCGACCGCGGAGGCGCAAGAGAAGGTCGGCATCCGTATCTCCGAGCAGGTTCGCGACTACTTGAAATCCGGCGTGGTGATGGGCGCGGTCAACATGCCGCCGGTCTCGGCCGAGCAGTACGGCCAACTCGCGCCGTATCTCACGCTTGCCGAGAACCTCGGTTCCTTCGTCGCGCAGATTTCGGAAGGCCGCTTGATCCGCATCAAACTCACCTACTCGGGCGAGTTCGGCGAGACCAACTCCGCGCTCATCCGCAACGCTGCGCTGACCGGTTTGCTCAATCGTTTCTTGGAGCAGAAAGCCAACCTGATCAACGCCGCCGGCGTCGCCAAAGACCGCGGCATCGGCGTCAGTGAAACGCGTCGCGGCCGCACCCATTTCTCCGACTCAATCACGGTCATGATCGAAACCGAGAAGGGCACGCGCGAGGCTCAGGGGGCCGTTTTCCCCGATGGCTCGCCGCGTCTCATCAGCGTCGACGGTTTCTACATTGAAGCGCCGCTCAAGGGCGATCTGCTGTTCATGATGAACCAGGACGTACCCGGCGTCATTGGACGCATCGGCGAAATCCTCGGCGGCAGCGGCGTCAACATCGCCGACTTCTCCCTCGGACGCCTCGAAGGATCAGGCGACGGTCCCGCGACAGCCGTTTCCGTCATTCGCGTCGATCATAAAATTCCGGACGACGCGGTCGGGAAGCTCGCAGCTATGGACGCAGTACAGGTCGCCCGGACTGTGCATCTCGGCTAATGGTTGTTTGCTGCAGTCGTCTCGGAACTGCGGATATCGATTGAGCCGTTCACGGTCTTGAACGAAAAACTCGTGTCGCCGCCGTTGCCCAACTCGCCGTCGAGCGATCGGGAGGGGCCGAAGCGCGCTTTGGTCACTTGCAGCGGGAAATCGGCCTCGATTGAGCCATTCACCGAACCGGCGTGGAATCTGCCTGCAACACTCGCCGGCAGATACACGTGCACCGAGCCGTTGACGGTTTCAAAAGTGTGTTCGCCGCTCTTGGGCTTGTCGGCGTAGCGAATCGTCAATTGGCCGTTCACCGTTTTCGCGGTTACCGGGGCCACCGCGCCGGAGGCTTCCACGCGGCCGTTCACCGAGTGCAGGTTCATCGGCCCGGAGACTCCTTTGACCGAAACAGAGCCGTTCACCGTGTGGGCATCGAGGTTCACCGGCGCGGGTAGAGTGATGCGATAGGACACCGAACCGCTGCGATTCCAGCCTTTCGGAAGTTTGGTGTCGACCTCGACCTTGTCGCCGCTGCCATTCACCAGCACTTGCACGTTTTCGAGATCCGATTCATTCTTCGCCGACTTCGTCGCCAGAATCTGAACCTCATTGCGGTTCCACGTGGCGATCTCAACCTGGCCGTTCACGTTCGAGATTTCGAACTCGCCATTGGCGTTGAGCGCGACGGTTTGACTGAACTCCTGTGTGACGTCCGCGGCGCAAGCGGCAGTGAAAGTGCCCAACAAGGCCACGGCACATAAGACGGTCGAATACAAGCGGTGCATAGGGTCTCCTCCGATTTCCGAACTAGAAAGCCTACGCATCCCGGCGCCGGATTGTTCCCTTGGACGCCGTTTTCGTCTGATGGATAGTCCCGGCCTTGATCTTTTTTGCCGTATGATCTGGCTATGCTTCGCCTTCTTGCCCTGATCTCGCTTCTTTGCGGGGTCCTCTCAGCCGCCAATCCCGACTTGTACTTCCGTGAGGATTGGGCCGACACGGCGCCGACGCTGCCGGTGACGCAGCAGGATGTCGTCAGCCCCGACCTCGTTCTCGGGCTGCACGGGCCTGGCAAGTCGGTGATCAAAAAGAGCTTCCACAAGTGGGTCCCCAACGACCCGCATTACATCTGGTCCGGGGTCACCAGCGCCCGCTGGGCGGTGAGTCTGAGCAAACGAGACGCCTTGGTTGACCTCACGACCGGCAAGGTGCGCTGGCGCACCAAGCAGGCCGGCTTCATGCGTCTGCACATCATCGTGGAAACCGCCGACGGCAAATGGTTCGTCAGCGAAGTCTCCGAAGGCCCGGCCAGCGATTGGCATGTCTCTGAGTACGTTCTCGCCGATACCAAGTGGCGCGTCCTCGATATTGAATCCGTCGTCGAAAAAGCCTGGGGGACGCCCGATCTGAGCCGCGTCAAGTCCATCGGCTTCACCGATCTCAGCATCGCCGGCTGGTCCGACTCATCGAGCCGTCTCGACTGGATCGAGGTCTATGGCAAGCCTGTCCAGTAACGACAAGCCGCTCATCGCGATGCTGGTGGTCGTCGTGGCCGCGACCGTTTGGTCAGCCATCGACCCCTACGACTACGCCACCTGGTTCTTTGAACTGTTCATCGGAGCCGGTGGCATCATCGCGCTGGTCCTGCTGCGCAAGCGTTTCCCGATGTCCTCGCTGGTGCTCGCCGTCGCCGCCATCCACTACGTCGTGCTCGCCATGGGCGCAAAGTACACCTACGCCGAAGAACCCATCTTCAGCTGGCTGCGCGACACGTTCGACCTCTCCCGCAATCACTTCGACCGCGTCGGACACTTCATGCAAGGTGTCACGCCAGCGCTCGTTATGCGCGAAGTCCTGCAGCGCCGCACCAAGATCGGCCGTAACGTCTGGCTCGGCTTCTGCGCGCTGACCACGGCGATGGCCTTCAGCGCCCTCTACGAAATCTTGGAGTGGCTCTGGGTCGCCGTCTTCTACCCCGACGCCGGACCCGAGTGGCTCGGCATGCAAGGCGACCCCTTCGACGCCCAAGCCGATATGTTGATGGCTACCCTCGGGGGTTTGCTGTCGACGGTGGTGCTCTACGGCTGGCACGACCGCTCGATCAATAAGCTGCTCCGGCGTCATTGACGTTCACCGGACCATCCGAGCCCCGAACGCCAGAGAGGGGTCAAATGCTAGAATACCGGGCGATCTTTTAGAAGAAGAAAAGTTCGTCAGGCTGCTTGCTGTCGCCGCGCAGTCGTAAGTAGTTCCACTGCTCTGGTTCGACCAAGATCACCGGTAGGGGGGCCTGAGCTGCGCTGTACTTGATCCCGCTTGCAGGGATCATCAAGCGTTCTGCCTCATCCTCGTCAGAGGGGACGAATAGGCGGCAGACTGTCCACTCACTTGTTGCGCTATGTGCTTCGAAAGCAACGCCTCTCTTGGCAGAAACTGCCTCTTGGTAGTCGCTCCGGGCGCGCTGCTCCCGTTCGGAAGGGGCACCGCTCGGAATAAAATACGTCATTGAGCCTCTATGTTTGCGGACCAGCACCTCTGCTGGCGTTACCCAAAACAATTGTGACGGGTAGCCTTGCCCTAGCAAGAACTCCTTGAACCTGTCGGACGCCGCATGAAAATCAAGCACCTTCCAAGCTAGCCTCCAGCAGCCTCAAGAACTCATCCACATCCGACTTGGCGATATTCATTGGCGGGCTGACGCGAATCACGTTGCCATACAACCCGCCCCCGCCGATGAGCAGGCCGTTACGTCGCGCATTCTCCAGCAACGCCTTGGTCCGCTTCGGCGCGGGCGTCTTTGACTCGGGGTCTTCCACCAGTTCCAGCGCCTGCATCAAGCCCTTGCCGCGCACGTCGCCGATGACGGGGAACCGCTTCTGTAAGTCCTCCAGCCCTGCGCGCAGGTAGCCGCCGACTTCTTCGCAGTTCGCCAACAGGTTGTTCTCATCGACGAAATCGATCACCGCCTTGGCCGCCGCCGTCGTCACCGGGTTGCCGCCGAAGGTCGACAGCGTGAGGTAACGCATCGAGTCCGCCACCTCCGGCCGCGCGGTTGTGGCGCCAATCGGTAAGCCGTTGCCCAGGCCTTTGGCGAAGGTCATCACGTCCGGCGTCACGCCGTAGTGCTCCATGCCGAACCACTTGCCGGTCCGTCCCCAGCCTGTCTGTACTTCGTCGGCGATGATGATGCCGCCGTGCTCGCGGATAATCTTCGCCACGATCTCAAAGTATTCTTTCGGCGGCGTCACAAATCCGCCGACGCCCTGGATTGGCTCGGCGATTAACCCCGCCACTTTGCCCGACGTCGTCGTCTCGATCAGCTCCTTCATGTCACTTGCGCAACGCACCTCGCACGACGGATACTTCAGGCCAAAAGGACACCGATAACAGTACGCGTTGTGCGCATGGACGAAGCCGCCCACCGCGGGCAGGGGAGTGCGCCAGTTCATGTTGCCTGTCATGCTGCGGCCCGCCTCGGTACGTCCGTGGTAGCTATGCCGCAGCGCGACGATGTCCGAGTGCCCGGTATGAATGCGCGCCAGGGCAATGGCCGTCTCATTCGCTTCCGAGCCGCTATTGGTGAAGAACGACTTCGTCAGCAGTCCGCCTGGGCTGACCTCCGCGATCTTACGCGCTAGTGCGACCTGCGGCTCGGTCGGGTACAGCGTCGACACATGCACGAGCTTGTCGACCTGCTCGTGAATGGCCTTGCTGACCTTGTCGTTGCAATGGCCTACGCTGACCGTCACAATACCGCCGAAAAAGTCGAGGTACTGCTTACCGTCCGCGTCCCAGACGTATTGATCTTTGCCTTTGGCGATGACCAGCGGGTCTTCGAACAGGTGGAAAACGGCCGGGAAGAGAAACTCTTTCCCCGCTAGGATGATTTCGTCGCGATTCACAGGCGCCTCACGTTCCCTATTATCATGGTGTCGAGCCCCGCATTCGTGCTTATGCCGGGCGTTCCTACCGATGAGGGCCTCGCCATGAATACCCTGAGAAAATCCTTTTTGCTAGCGGGCGTCGTCCTGGCGGCCGCGGGAGTGATGACCGTGTCAGCAGCAGTCAAAGACGGCGTCGTTGGAGAAACCTCCGTACGTCCCACGATGCACCCCTTCGGTGACCACCGCATCTTCATGCAAGGTCCCACGGAGATGATGAAGAGCTTCGAGAGCGGCAACGTCTACTTGAAGCCCGGCGAGTCTCCTCATCCGCCCCACCGGCACATCGATGAAGAGATTATGCTCGTCACCCAGGGCACGGGCGAGATCGTCGTCGACGGCGAAGTCACCAAGGTCAATCCGGGTTCTATGATGTACACCGGCAGCAACGTCGAGCACGGGATCACCAATACCGGTGACGGCGAACTAGTCTTCTACTATTTCAAGTGGATTAAGAAAGACTAGCTGTTCAGGCCTTTTCGAGGCCATACTCGGTCGAAAACCGGCTGCCGTGCCTAGGGCTCGGGCCGATACGCTGAGGTGAGGCTATGTTTCCGATGAACCGCGTCCTTCTACTCGCTTTGTTGGCTTTTCAGACTGCGGCGGCCGCAACCCTCCAAATCAACGCCATAGGCGACGACGGCGCACGGGTCTGGGCGCGTTACGAAGTGCGAGACGTCAACGGCGACTACTATCAGGCCCCCGCCGGCATCGTCGACCAAACCTCACAAGCCCGCCAGCAGATCGGCGAACGCTACCTGCACGGCTTCATCGCCCAGGGCCCGTTCGAAATGCAGTTGCCCGCCGGCGAATACAAGATCCTCGCCGACCGCGGTCCCGAGTACGAGCCGGTCGAGATGACCGTCACGCTCACCGAAGAATCTCCCACCGCCGTCAGCATCGAACTCAAACGCTGGATCCGCATGCTCGACACTGGCTGGTGGTCCGCCGATTTCCACGTTCACCAAGCCGTACCCGACGTTCAAGAGTGGCTCGAAGCCCAAGACCTCAACCTGGCCGTCGTCATGGGTATGTGGGGCCGCCGCGACTACTGGTTCTCGCGTCCGCTGCCGGGCAATACGGTTGAGGTCTACTCGCCTGAAAGACGCATGAGCCTGGGCAATGCCGAAGACACTCGCCAAGGCGGCGTTTGGACAATGCATCTGCTTCGCGAAAAGATCGACATGGAAAGCCTGGGCCGCTGGAGCCCCACCGGCGTCGACATCATTCGCCAAGCGACAGCGCAGCGTTACGTCCCGGCCGGCTTCCCCTGGATCGACATGGAGAAGCCTTTCTGGAAGGAGAGCCCCGTGGTCATGGCGCTGGCCACGCCCGACTCCATCGGACTGCTGCACAGCCACTTCCTCAAATACGGCGTCATGGACTACGCCGCCTGGGGACGCCAGGCCGACACGCGCGAATATCCGGGCCGCGACGGCTTCGTCAACTATTCGCTCGATCTGATTTACCGCTACTGGAACCTGGGTTTCGACGTCCCGCCCAGCGCAGGCTCCGCCAGCGGCGAGTTGCCGAACCCAGTCGGCTACAATCGCCTCTACGTGCACATGGATGAGCCCTTCACCATGGAAGGCTTCTACCGCAACTTGCGCCAAGGCCGCAGCTTCGTCACCAACGGTCCGATGCTGTTCTTCGACGCCTACGAAATCAACGGCAACCAGATCATGGTCAACCTCGACGTGCAGTCGCGCGGCCCGCTCGACCGGGTCGAGATCATCGCCGACGGCAAGGTCATCCAAACCTTTGAAGCGCCCGAGGGCCGCACGTCATTCAAAACGGATGTCGCGATTCGCAGCGGCATCCATCGTTGGGTCGCCGTACGAGCCTTCGAGAAATCCGACGACACAGTAGTCATGGCGCACTCGCGCCCGATTTTCTTCAACGGCGCCTGGCGACGCACCGCCGACGCCGACTACTTCATCGCCTGGATCGACGACCTGATCAAAGAAACCGAAGAAGACGAAAACCGCTTCGCCAACGACGAAGAAAAGCAGGCTGCTCTGACGACCTATCGCGAAGCCCGTGCCGTCTACGAACGCCTGCGCTAGACGCGAAAAGGCCCGCTCACCCGAGCGGGCCTTCGTTCGTTGTCGTCCAATCTAATTTAGCGGCTGCGATCGCTGGAGGGCGGCACGATACCGTTCAAGCGGAAGTGCACGGCCATCTGCGCGTACTCATGCTCTAGATGGATCGTATTGCCGTAGAGGGCGCCGATGCGCGTACGCTGTCCGCGTCCGGCAGTGACCATCTCAGTGGCCGTGGCGTCGGTGAGCGCCATGTTGGCCTTGTCGCACTCAGCCAGACCGGCGGCCATGGCTTTGACCAACGCCTCTTTCGAGTCCGCGCCGGTGACTTGCAGAGGCTTCGCCTCGCCGTTCAACGGCGAGCACGAACGCATCGCGGATGAAGCGACGTGGGCCACGAGGTCTCCGAAACTTTGGCTCTCGGGAGAGGGCTTAAAGCCGTACTTGTCGGCGGGCATTTTCTCTGCCGAAGCCATCAAATTGCCGCGGGTACGGTTCCAGGCCGCCTGCGCCTCCTGGCTCATGGGATTCTGCGCTTGCAGGGGGAGAGCGACGGCAAAAGCCGCGCAAAACAAATAAGTATAGAAGCGTTGCATCGGGATTCCTCCAGGAGTCGACTGCCGGATTATAGGTGTTGAGAAGCGTGGCCAGCAAGGGCTAGGAAACAGCTTCGGGGGTTTCCGTCACATGCAGCTCTTGCAGGGAACGGACTTGAATGACGCGTTGGCGCTTGGCTTCGATGCCTTCCGCCGCGGCCCGGCCGGCGGTGAGCATCGAAATACACGGGATACTCTGCGCCGCGGCGGCGCGGCGAATCGCGCGCTCGTCTTCGAAGGCGCTGGCCCCGGCGGGCGTATTGACGATCAGACTGATCTTGCGGTCCTTGATCAAGTCGACGACATTGGGACGGCCTTCATTGACCTTGAAAACGACCTTGCAATCGAGGCCGGTCGCACGCAAGCGTTCCGCAGTGCCGCGCGTGCCGAAGAGTTCAAAACCCATCGCGGCGAACTTCTTAGCGATTGCGGCAGCTTCATCCTTCTGCTTCGCGCCGATGCTCATGAAGACGGCGCCCTGGTCCGGCAACGGGTTGCCTGCGCTCAATTGCGCTTTGGCAAAGGCTTCGCCGAAGGTTTCGCCGACGCCCATAACTTCGCCCGTGGAGCGCATCTCGGGTCCGAGGATGGGATCGACGCCGGGGAACTTGTTGAACGGGAAGACCGGCGATTTGACGCAGACTTTGTGCGGCGTGAGTTCGCCTTTCGGCAGCTCGGGCATGTCGGCCAGTTTGCGGCCCATCATCAGCTGCACGGCGATCTTCGCCACGGGCACGCCGGTAGCCTTGCTGACGTACGGCACGGTGCGCGAAGCGCGCGGGTTCACCTCAATGACGTACACCTTGCCGTTGGCGATGGCGTACTGCACGTTCATCAAACCGACGACGTTCAGGGCCCGGGCCATCTTCACGGTGTACTCGCGAATCGTATCGAGCTGCGCCGGCGTGATGGTCATCGAGGGCAGCACGCAGGAGCTGTCGCCTGAGTGCACGCCCGCTTCTTCGATGTGCTCCATGATGCCGGCGATGAGTACGTCTTCGCCGTCGCACAGGGCGTCGACATCGACTTCGGTGGCGTTCTCCAAGAAGCGGTCGATCAAGATCGGACGCTCTTGCGAAGAGTAGGCCACCGCTTCGCGCATGTAGTTCTCGATCATCGCCGCGCTATAGGCGATCACCATGGCGCGTCCGCCGAGGACGTAGCTGGGGCGCACGAGGACGGGATAGCCGAGCTCTTGCGAGACCGCCAGGGCGCCTTCGACCGTCGTTGCCGTGCCGCTCGGCGGTTGCGGAATGTCGAGCTGTTCGAGCAGACGCCCAAAGCGGTCGCGATCTTCGGCCAGATCGATGGAATCTGGATCCGTGCCGACGATCGGCACGCCGTTGGCCTTCAGCGGTAGGGCTAGATTGAGCGGCGTTTGTCCGCCGAACTGCACGATGACGCCGTCGGGCTTCTCGGTCTCGAAGATGTTGAGAACGTTCTCAAGCGTCAACGGCTCGAAGTACAGCCGGTCGGAGGTGTCGTAATCGGTCGACACGGTTTCCGGGTTGCAGTTGACCATGATCGACTCGAAGCCCATATCCTGCAGTGAATAGGAGGCATGGCAACAGCAGTAGTCGAACTCGATTCCCTGGCCGATGCGGTTGGGGCCGGAACCGAGGATCATGACCTTCTTTTTATCGGTCGGCTCGGCTTCGCACTCTTCTTCGTAGACCGAGTAGAGATACGGCGTGAAACTCTCAAACTCGGCGGCGCAGGTGTCGACGCGTTTGTAGACGGCCTGGATCCCGGCCTCTTTGCGCTTGTTGCGGACGGCGGTCTCGCTGACGTCCCAGATACGCCCGAGGCGATTGTCCGAGAAACCGAACCGCTTGGCTTGGCGCAGATCTCCGTCGCTAACGGTGTCCAAGGTCTGCTCGCCGAGGCTCATCTGGAAGTCCACGGCTTCACGCATTTGCTCCAGGAACCAGGGGTCGATCTTGGTCAACTCGTGAATCTCGTCGACGGTAAAGCCCTGCGTCAGCGCGTAGCGAATGTAGTTCAGGCGATCAGGCGTAGGTGTGATCAGCCTCTTGCGAATCAGGGCCGGATCATAGATGTCGGTGCCGGGCTTGCGGCCAGTTTCCAGGCTGCGAATGGCTTTCCAAAGCGCGTGCTTGAAGGTCGAGCCGATGGCCATGACCTCGCCGATCGACTTCATCTGAATGCCGAGTGTAGGTTCTGAGCCGGGAAACTTCTCAAACTGCCACTTGGGCGCCTTGACGACAACGTAATCGATCGAGGGCTCAAAGCAAGCCGGAGTCTTCTTGGTGATGTCGTTGGCGATCTCGTCGAGACGCATGCCGACGGCCAGCTTGGCGGCGATCTTGGCGATGGGGAAGCCGGTCGCTTTCGACGCCAGAGCGGAACTGCGCGAGACGCGCGGGTTCATCTCAATAACGATCATGCGGCCGGTTTTGGGATCGACGGCGAACTGCACGTTCGAGCCGCCGGTGTCGACGCCGATCTCGCGCAAGACGGCCAGCGAGGCGTCGCGCATGAACTGGTATTCGCGATCAGTAAGCGTTTGCGCCGGAGCGACGGTGACGGAGTCGCCGGTGTGGACGCCCATTGGGTCGAAGTTTTCAATGGAGCAGATGATGATGCAGTTGTCGGCGAGGTCGCGCATCACCTCCATCTCGTATTCCTTCCAGCCGAGAATACTCTCTTCCACAAGAACCGAGTGGACGGGCGAAATCTCCAGCGCGCGCCGCAAGAGGTGGTCCATCTCTTCGCGGTTGTACGCAATACCGCCGCCCGAGCCGCCCATCGTAAAGCTGGGACGCAGAACGACCGGATAGTTGACCTCTTCAGCGAACTCCAGGCCGGCTTCGAGGTCATAAACCATGAGCGACTTAGCCGATTCCAGCCCAATCTTGCTCATCGCTGCTTTGAAGAGCTGCCGATCCTCGGCTTTGCGGATGGCGTCCCGGTTGGCGCCGATCATCTCGACGCCGAACTTCTCCAGCACGCCCGCGTCATCGAGCGCCAAAGAGGCGTTCAGGCCAGTTTGGCCGCCGACGGTGGACAGCAAGGCGTCTGGACGTTCCTTACGGATGATCTCGGTCAGGTACTCGACGGTTAGCGGCTCGACGTAAGTGCTCTCGGCGAGCCCCGGGTCGGTCATGATGGTGGCCGGGTTGGAGTTGACCAACACCACCTCGTAGCCCTCATCGCGCAACGCCTTGCAAGCTTGCGTACCCGAGTAGTCGAACTCGCAGGCCTGACCAATCACGATCGGCCCCGAGCCGATGATCATGATCTTGTGAATGTCGGTGCGTTTTGGCATCGGCTTTAGCGTTGGCCTTCCATCAACTCGCGAAACTCATCAAACAAATAGGCCGAATCGTGCGGACCGGGCGCGGCCTCGGGGTGGTACTGCACGCAGAACATCGGGTCTTTCCGGCTGCGGAACCCTTCCAGCGTCTGGTCGTTCAGGTTGATATGAGTGACCTGCAGATCGGCCGGAAGCGAATCGGGATCGACCGCAAAACCGTGATTTTGAGAAGTGATCTCGACCTTGCCAGTCAACTCGTTGCGCACCGGATGGTTGCAGCCGTGGTGACCGAACTTCAACTTATAAGTCTTGGCGCCGGACGCCAAGGCTAGCACTTGATGCCCTAGGCAGATGCCGAAGACAGGCACTCGTCCGATGACGCCGCCGATGCTCTTGGCTTGCGCTTCAAGAGGCTCGGGGTCGCCGGGACCGTTCGAGATAAACACGCCGTCCGGCTTGAGCGACAGGACATCTTCAGCGGACGTGCCGGCAGGAACGACCGTCGTGCGCGCGCCGATGCCGCGCAGCTTACGCAGGATGTTGTGCTTGATGCCGAAGTCGTAGGCGACGACGTGGAAGGTTTGCTCGGCCGTGTCGATGTGCTCAGACGGCGAAGAAGCCGGAACCGGCTCGTTCCATTCGTAACGCTCTTTGGTGCTGACGGTGGAGGCCAGGTCGAGGCCCGCCATGCTCGGGATCGAGCGAGCCTTTTCTTTCAGGCTGCGCGGATCGAGGTCGATCGACGAGATGACTCCGCGCATGGCGCCTTGGTCGCGCAAGTGCCTCACGAGGGCGCGGGTATCGAGGTCGCCGATAATCGGCACGCCGGCTTGCGCCAAGTATTCGTCCGCCGTCTGCTGCGAACGGCGATTCGAAGCGATCTGCGAGAACTCGCGGACAACCAAGCCCTCCAGGCAAGGCTTGAGCGATTCGCGGTCTTCGTCGTTGACGCCGTAGTTGCCGATCTGCGGATACGTGAGGACGACGATCTGTCCGCTGTAGGAAGGATCGGTGCAGATTTCCTGGTAGCCGGTCAGTCCGGTATTGAAGACGACTTCGCCGGCCCGCTCAACGCGCGCGCCGATGCCTCTTCCTCGAAAGACGCGTCCGTCTTCGAGCACGAGCAGAGCTTCAAAACTCATTCCAATACTCCGAAGCGGTCTAGGGGCCAATAGGCGAAGACCGCCTTGCCGGTTACCAACGGCAGCGGCACGGTTCCCCACATGCGGCTATCGTTCGACGTGTTGCGGTGGTCCCCGAGAACGTAGAGGCTGTCCTTCGGCACGACCACAGCGGGGTGACTGGAGAGGTCGCGGTATTCAGCGGGCACGTACCACTCGTCCACGCTTTCGCTGTTGACGTACAGTTGACCGCCGACGATCTCGATGACGTCTCCGGCGACGCCGACGACCCGTTTGATGTAGGACTTTTGCGGGTCGAGCGGAAAGCGGAAAACGATCACGTCGCCTCTGCCGACTTCATCGAAGTCGTAGACGAACTTGTTGACGAAGATGCGTTCTTGGTCTTGCAGCCAGGGCATCATGCTGGTGCCCTCGACCTTGACCGGCTGGTAGAGGAAGACGATGACGACGGCGGCGATGGCCAAGGAGACGAAAACGTCGCGGATCCAGACCTGAATATCGAGCCAGAACACGGCGCGCGCGGGCTCGGCAACGTATTCCGGCAACGGCTTCGCGTTTTCCGGCTGCGCTGCAGGTCCGGAGGCGAGGCCATCCGACTCCCGAGTAGGATCCATCAGTTGAAGAAGAGCGGGCAGCGGCCCGAAGAGGGCCTACAGCATTTTTACCATGCGGGTTCGGGCAGGAACAAGTTTTGGACAGGTTTGAGGAGCCTCAAGGCAAACCAAATACGAGAATATTGGGGCCGTTCGAGACGGCGACGTATTGTTTGCCGCCGGCCATGTAGGTCATCGGAGACGAGCGCCAACTATGGCCGTCGCCGAGTTCGGTGGAGGCGTTGGTCTGGATGTGCCAAAGGTCTTCGCCCGTGGCGGCATCGACGGCGCCTAGCGCTCCGCTGTCTTCGCCAAAGAAAACCAAGCCTCCCGCGGTCGATAGAACGCCGCCCCAACTGTCGGCAGTGCCGATTTGCGGGAGTTCCCACTTGCGCTCGCCGGTTTCGATATCGAGGGCGCGCAGGAACATCTGGCCGGGCTCCATCGGGATCGGTTTCGGGTTCCAACGCGGCGGTTTGACGTAAATGCCGCAGTCTTCGCGGGCTTGGACGTAGAAAAGTTGAGTTTCAGGACTGAAGGAGACCGACGGCCAGTTGGCGGCCCCCAATACATTCGGACAGACTTTTGTTCCGTCGTGCGTCGGTTCGAGGCCGGGGATCACGATGGGGCGTCCGTCGGCGCCGATGCCCGTGGCCCAGTTCATCTTGTCAACGAATTGTCGGCCGAGCAGCAACTCGCCGTTGGTGCGGTCGAAGACGTAGAAGAAGCCGTTGCGGTTGGCTTGCAGCAGCAGCTTGCGATCTTGGCCGCGATAGCGCGCGTTGAGGATCATCGGCGTTTGGCCGCCGTCCCAGTCATAGAGGTCGTGCGGCGTGAACTGGTAGTACCACTTGAGCGCGCCGGTCTTCGAGTCCAGCGCGAGCACGGAGTCGGAATACAGATTGTCCCCGCGGCGTTCGTCGCCGTTCATCGCCGGGTAAGGATTGCCGACGCCCCAGAAGACGGTGTCCGTCTCGGGGTCGTAGGTGCCGGTCATCCAGGTGCCGCCGCCGCCGCCGAATTCGGCAAGAGCTGTGCCCTGCCAGGTTTCAGAGAGCGGCTCGCCGGGCGCGGGAACCGTCCAGAAGCGCCACACCTGTTCGCCGGTATCAGCCTTGAAGGCGGAGAGGAAGCCGCGTACGCCGAGGTCGCCGCCGGAGATGCCGGCAATGACCATGTCGTTGACGACGAGCGGCGCGGAGGTATTGCCGTAGTTGTTCTTGTTGAGGCCTGCGGTGAGGTCGGTCTCCCACAACAGTTCTCCGGTGACGCGGTGTAGGGCCAGCAGGCGTCCATTGTCGGTCACGGTGAAGACGCGATCGCCCAGCACGGCGACGCCGCGATTGGTGCCCTTGGCCGGATCTCCGCGGACGTCGGTGGATCGCGGGCGCTGGTAATGCCAGATGGTTCTGCCTTCGCGGGCGTCGAGGGCAAAGACTTGATTGGGGCCAGTGACGTACATAACGTCGTCCACGACCACAGGGGTCAGCTCAAGGACGAAGTGGTTGATAGGGAAGACCCACTTGAGTGCCAGGGAATTGACGTTCGCGGCGTTGATTTGGTCGAGTTCGCTGTGGCGATTACCGCTGATGGCGCCGTGATAGCTGGTCCAGTTGCCGTTCTGCGGATGGGTAACTTGTTCGAACGTCGGGCCTCCGGAAGAGACGAACGGAAACGGAGCGGTGTCGACGTCCACGCCGCCCAAGGAACTGAGATAGGAGACCAAGTTGTCGCAGTCAGCGCCGGTGCATTTGCCTTCAGGCATGAGCGAGCGCGACTCGCGGCTGACGACTTCATACTCGTCCCCGCTGAGAAAATGGAAGCGTCCGGCGAGGTCTTGCAACTGGATGTTGTAGCGGCTCTCATTGCGGGCGAAGCCGCGCAGAGTATCTCCATTAGCCAGTTGCAGGTTGACGGTTGCATAACCCTTCTTGATGCTGTCTGAAGGGCTGAGGATCGCCTGGCGAATCGCGTCGACGGTGAGTTGCCGCCCTAGCGAAGACAGGTCGGGGCCGACCGTTTTGCCTCGGCCGAAGACCATGTGGCAGCTGGCGCAACCGGCTGTGCTGAAGAACAGCTGCTCGCCCTTGGCGCGGTCGCCGTCGACCGCCGAGTCGATGGCGGGTGCGCTGAGCGAACGAACGAAGTCGGCGACCGCGCCGAGTTCGCCGGCGGGCAGACTGAAGGCGGGCATGCCGGAAGCGGGAATGCCGTCGCGAATCACCGCCAGCAGTTGCTCGCGGGTTTGCGCGCGCACGCGGCGGTTGTCGGCGAGATTCGGGCCGCGCTCGGTGCCGTGACCGTCGCCGTGGCAGACTTGGCACTGCGCGGCGAAAACCGCCCTGCCATCCTCGGCTAGGGCCAGCGATGCTCCGAGCAAGAGGGTGATGAGGCAGATTCTCGACAACATTTGCGTTTCGTCCGGCGCGGTGCTAGTTCGATTTTCGCTCGATGGCGGAGATGGGTGGCGCGAGTTCCATGAGGCCCCAGGTGGAGTCGTCATCGCCGGTTCCGTAGATGATGAAGTGTCCGCCGTAGTCGCCGCCGTCGGGATCGGTGTGGACGATTTCGAGACCATAGACGTCCCCGACCTTTGGAGCGCGCCACTGCGGACTGCTGGCTCCTAACGTCGGCTTCATCGCCACGCGGGCTTCGAGGGTGAAGTCGCCTTCATGGCCGCTCATCTTCACCGCGTAGTCGACCGATTCAACGGGGATCGGCTCTTCGATGTAAGTCTTGCCAGGCGCGCCGTGACGCCACCAGGCGGCGTAGGGCGGGCGCTGTTTATCGATCACGAAGCAGAAGGCGTTGTCGCCCTCGCCGAAGGTCTTGGCGGCGTTGGTGCGCGGAGCTTCGATGAACCAGCAAATGGCGTCTTTGTAGTACCAGCGTTTGGGTTCGTGCGCGGGGTCGGAGACATCGTTGACGTTGTCGCTCACCTCGGCGCCGAGATAGAGGTACTCGTCGTCCCAGGCAATGAAGTAGCGCGACTGCAGGTCTTCGTCAGCGGAAGGTTCGTCGCCGTGGACGGTCAGCCGGTTACGCGCCGGATCGTACCAGGGAGTCTTGGCGATGCGGGCAATATCCCAAACGCCGTCCGAGAACGCATGTTCGCGCCACTCAGCGAGATTTCCGTCCATGGCGGGGGCGGACTCCAGCCGCGGAACCGCGATCGGATAGTGGTAGGGATCGTCGGCTCGCCCGGCGCATAAGAGACCGCAGGCGCCGAGCAAAAGGAACGGGATCAGACGAGGCTTGGCCACTGCGCGGATAGTCTAGCCCAAATCACTCCGCGTTCGGATCGCGCCCTACTCGTACGGCGGGAGCTTTACTCCCAAGACGTCGCGCAGGTAGTTGACGTTGTGGGCCAGGTAGTCGTCTAAGGCCACGTCCATGTTGTCGCCCAGAGCCTCCAGTCCGTCGTCTCCCTTGCGCGGGCTGTTGAGATCGAAGATCGCCCAGCCCTTGAAGTGCCGGTCGCGCAGCACCTTGAATACTGCCGGGAAGTCGACGCCTCCGCCCCCAAGGTTGTGATAGATGCTGGCCTTGTTGTGCTGTTCTTGAGTCGGCGTGGACGTATTGCCGCGGAACCTAGCATAGGTGTCTTTGAGATGGATCTCCGCAATGCGGTCGAAATAGTCGTTGATGATCACCGCTGGGTCGCATCCGCCCAGAACGAGGTGTCCCGTGTCGGCCGTCATCCAAACATAGTTGGGGTCGGTGAGTTCCATGACCCGCCGGATCTCCGGCTCGCGCTCCATCGGTCCCCAGGTGTGCGGATGCGGTGCGATTCTAATGCCCATCGCGATGGTCTGCCGGCCGATCTCGTTCAGCGTATCCGCCAGTCGTTTGAGTTGGTCGTCGCTAGGCCCGCCGGGCGGACGTTGGCCCATGTTGGCTTTGTAGTGCTTGCAACCAAACGGCTGCAGGAACTCCCGTGCGAAGGCGACGTGATCGGCGATGGTCTTGGGGATCTGATCGGGATCGATAAAGTTCGTCGACTGCCCGCGGTCGCCATTGGAGACGTCGATCATGGTGATGCCGGCGTCATCGAAGATTTTCTTGAGCTTCAGCGGATCTTTACGATAGGGCTGGATAGCGTCGGCATAGGGCTCGATGCCTTGCAGACCGTGATAGGCAACCCGCTTGACGCCCCATTCCAAGTCACGATACGGCCGCCAAAGCGAACTCGTCGTGCCGTAGAGAATGTCGGGGTTCACCGGGTCGAGCGATTTGTGGCGAATGGCCCCGAGCGCCTCGGAAGGAGTAAGTAGACTCGATGCCGCCGCGGCGCCGGACAGCGCCAGAGCGGTGGCCAAGAAATCGCGCCTCTTGGGCAGTGATCTTTCAGTCATGGATTCTTCCTCTAGTCAAACGGCGGCAGCTTGATGCCCAATACGTGGCGCAGGTAGTTGACGTTGTGCGCGAGATAGTCGTCGACCGCCACATCCAGGTTGCCGCCAATGGCATCGAAGCCGTCGTCTCCGGGCTTGGGGCCGTCCATGTCGAAAATCGCCCAGCCTTTGAAATGCCGGTCGCGCAAAACCTTGAAGACCGCCGGGAAATCGACGCCTCCGCCGCCCATGTTGTGATAAACGCTGGCCACATTATGCTGCTCGCGGCTGGGGGTGGACTTGTTGCCGCGATATTTGGCGTAGGTGTCTTTGAGATGGATCTCGGCGACTCTTGGGAAGTAGTCGTCAATGATCTGCGCCGCGCTGGCGCCGCCTAAGACGAGATGTCCCGTGTCGGCGGTCATCCAGACGTAATTGGGGTCGGTTAGGTCC
Organism: uncultured Acidobacteriota bacterium; assembly: GCA_963805925.1. Lineage (GTDB taxonomy): Bacteria > Acidobacteriota > Terriglobia > Bryobacterales > UBA6623 > CAMPKL01. The sequence goes on along the minus strand of CAWDWB010000003.1, from coordinate 278,665 downwards.
ATCACGCGCCGGACCTCTTCTTCGCGTTCCATCGGTCCCCAAATGTGCGGGTGCGGCGCTAGCTTGACGCCCATGGCGATCGTTTGACGGCCGAGTTCGTTGAGCGTGTCGGCGAGTCTCTTGAGTTGATCGTCGGTCGGTCCGCCTTCCGGGCGTTGACCCATATTCACCTTGTAGTGGCGGCAACCGAACGGTTGCAGGAAATCACGCGTAAAGGCGACGTGGTCAGCAATGGTCTTGGGGATTTGATCCGGGTCGATGAAGTTCGTCGACTGGCCGCGCGCTCCGTTGGATACGTCGATCATCGTGACGCCGTGGTCGTCGAAGATCTTCTTGAGTTCCATCGGGTCTGTCCGGTAGGACTCGATCTGGGCGGCGTAGGGCTCGATGCCCTGCAGCCCCAGCGCGGCGATCCTCTTGATCCCCCAGACGATGTCATGCTGTCCGCTCCACAGGGAACTGGTGCTGCCAAACAGGATGTCCGGATTTACGGGGTCGAGCGATTTGTGCGAAATCGCGCCGCTCGCGACGGGAGGGTTCAGCAAACTCCCTGCAGTTGCGAGACCCGCTATGCCTGCGGCGGAATATAAAAAGTCTCGCCTCTTCAACCCTTGCTCAAACGCGGATGCGGACATGGACACCTCCTGGTTTCCCGGTCGGCTGGAGTATACACCCGACGGCACCCGGATGGTATGCGTTAGCCGACAGAAAGTCCGCCGTCGACCATCAGCGCCTGTCCGGTGATGAAGGACGCTTCGTCGCTGGCCAGGAAGTTAACGGCAGCGGCGATTTCAGATGGGTCCGCCGGGCGTTGCAGCAGACCCACTTTGGAGCGCTTGAGTTCTTCGACGGAGCGTCCCTCGGCGACGGCCTTGCGCGTGTGGAAGTCGGTGACGGTGAAGCCGGGGCAGACGGCGTTGGCTCGGATGCCGTCGCGGGCGTGGTCGACGGCGAGACTCTTGGTCAGCGAGACGATGCCCGCCTTGGTGGCGTCATAGATTGGCATCTCGCTGCGCCCCAGTTGGTGGTGGACCGAAGAGATCAGCACGATGGCGCCGGATTGCTGCGAGATCATTTGCGGCAGCACGGCCTTGCAGGAGAACGCTGTCCCCTTGAGATTGACGGCCAGCATCTCGTCCCACTCTTGTTCCGTTGCGTGTTGCAGAGGGGTGAAGTTGCGGTTCGCGGCATTGGCGACAAGCACGTCGATGGAGCCCCAGCGGTCGAGGGCAGCGTTGGCGAGATCCGTGGAGAAACACTCTTCGGCGATGGTTCCGCGAAGGAAGACCGCCTCGGCGCCCATCTCCCGGAGAATGGCTAGCGTCTGGGCTCCGTCTTCGGCGGACATGTCGCCAATGACGATCTTCATGCCTTCTTCGGCGAAGCGTATGGCGCAAGCTCTGCCGATACCGGCAGCGCCGCCGGTGATAATCGCTACGCGGTTGGTCGAAGACATCTCGTGACAAGATATCTGAAATGGCGCGCCAGTGCGGCAATCTAAACAAATGCGACACGTAATTGATTTGACGTATCCGATCGAGAATCACTTTCGTTGGGCGGTCGAACGGACGCTCCCGGCGTCCTTTGAGCGTGGCGACGACTTCCAGGTGACGCGCTTGGCGTTTGCGGTTCACGGCTTTACGCACATCGATGCGCCGCGGCACATGTTGCCGGACGGGCCGACGACGTCGAGCTTCGATGTGAATGTGTTTGTCGGCGAAGCCGCGATTGTGGACGTCAGTGCCGCGGCCAACAATACGGCGATTTCCGCGGAGACTCTAGCTGCGGCGGGCGGGCACGTGAAAGCAGGAGATAGGGTGATCGTCAAGGTGGCCTGGGACGAGCGGTTTTCGCTGGGCCAGAGAGAGTTTTGGACCGAGGCGCCGTATCTGACGCGCGATGCCTGCGAGTGGCTGGCGGCGCAGAAGCCAGCGATTGTGGGCTATGACTTCCCGCAAGATCAGCCGATTCGCGGGCTGCTGGAGGGACATCGTGCACCCGTTGAGGAATTCGTCAGCCATGACGTCATCCTGCGGCAAGGCATCCCGATGATTGAGTATTTGTGCAATTTGGGCGAAGTGAAGGCGCCGCGGGTCGAGCTGTGTGCGTTGCCGTTGAAAGTGCTGAATGCCGACGGGGCGCCTGCGCGAGTGGTGGCGGTGGAGAGGGACTAGGAAGCCCTTCTCTGGCGTTCGCCGCATGGTCGCGCGGGCACTACAAAAAAAGTAGCGGGTTGCTACATTCTGTGTCGTGGAACCGTCGAGTACGGTGGAATAGACTTGGTTCCGTAACAAGGAATTGGGCGCAATACAGCGCCAGTCAGTCCCCGGAGAGAAGGAGTAACCCACGATGTCTACTACAGTTCAAAACCCCATCAACGAAGAAAATCTGCACGCCCTGATCGGCGGCATTTTGCAGGATCTCGGCGGCGCCTTCAGCGTGCCGCTGGTGCAGATCGGCGAGAGTCTCGGTCTGTATGAAGCGCTGAATGAAAACGGCCCGATGTCCTCGGCGGATTTCGCCGCCAAGACCGGCCTCAACGAACGCTATCTGCGCGAGTGGCTCTCGGCCCAAGCGGCCTCGAAATACGTGAGCTACGATGCGGCGACCAACACGTTCTCGATGACGCCCGAGCAGGCCTTTGTGTTCGCCAACCCGGGCAGCCCGTTCTATCTGGCGCCTGCTTTCGGCGCGGCGTCGGCGTTCCAGCAGAACAAGCCGATGGTCGAGGAAGCGTTCCGCACTGGCGCGGGCGTGGCCTGGGGCGATCAGACGCAGTGTCTGTCTTGCTCGGTTGCGCGTTTCTTCCGGCCAGGCTACGAGAATCACTTAGTGCAGGCCTGGTTGCCGTCCATCGACGGAGTGGTTGAGGCGTTGCAGCAAGGCGGCGACGTTGCCGATGTGGGTTGCGGGCACGGCGTCTCGACGCTGATCATGGCCCAGGCGTTCCCCAAGGCGAAGGTGAACGGTTTCGACTTTCACGAAAAGTCCATTGAAGAGTCGCGCAAACACGCCCAACAGCACAACGTCGCAAATGTCGACTTCCACATCCAAGAAGCAAAAGAGTTGCCCGGCCAGTACGACCTGATCACGATGTTCGACTGCTTGCACGATATGGGCGATCCAGTCGGCGCTCTGAAACGCATCCGTGCGGCACTGAAGCCCGGAGGGGCTGTCATGATCGTCGAACCGATGGCAGGCGATAGCTTGCAAGACAACCTCAACCCGGTCGGCCGGATGTATTACTCGGCATCGACGATGGTTTGCGTTCCGACTTCACTCGCCCAAGAGACGGGCGCCGCCCTGGGCGCGCAGGCTGGCGAGAAACGATTGCGGGAGTTGATCGTCGAGCAGGCTGGGTTTGCGTCGTGCCGACGGGCGACGGAGACGCCGTTCAACCTGATCTTGGAAGCGCGGGCGTAGTTTCGCGTTACGCAAAGAGAGGTCGGACGCCGGAGTTGATTGATTGAAGGCCAAACGCCCAAAGGGCCCCTCAAATGAGGAGCCCTTTGGGACGCAGGTTGGATTCCCTTCCAAGCGGGGAACCGGAGATTACAGACCGATTGAGGAAACGGCGACTGCGCTCTCCGTCCATCCACTAATATAGTGACGACTCATGCGCGCGCTCTTCGCAGTGTTGGCCCTGGTCGCAGCATCCGCTGCAATTGCGCAAGAACTGCCGCCAGCCGCAACTGAGACGGTCGATTTCGCTAAGCAGATCCAGCCTATCTTCGAGCAGCGTTGCGTTGGCTGCCACGGCCCCAATCAACAGTTCAACGGCCTGCGCCTCGACCGCAAGGCCGATGCGCTCAAAGGCGGCGCCTCCGGGCCTGTGATCTTGCCCGGCGATTCCGCCAACAGCCGCCTGATTCATCTCGTCGCCGGGTATCAAGTCAAAGTCGTCATGCCGCCCACCGGCGACCCGCTTACCGCTCAGCAAGTCGGCCTGCTCCGCGCCTGGATTGACCAAGGCGCCAACTGGCCTGACGACGCTGCTGCGGCCGCCGCTGAAAACAAGCCGCTGCACTGGGCCTACGCGCCGCGCAGCCAGGCGGCGCCGCCGCAGGTCCGCGAACGCCCGCAACCCGATAGACCGATTCATCCTGGCGCGCCTGCAAAGCGAGCAAATTGAGCCATCGCCCGAAGCCGACCGCCGCACGCTGCTGCGCCGCCTGAGTCTCGACCTCATCGGCCTGCCGCCCACGCGCGAGCAGATGCAAGCCTTCCTCGCCGACAAGTCGCCGCAAGCCTACGAGAGCGCCGTCGACTCGCTGCTCGCTTCCGAACACTACGGCGAAAAGTGGGCTATGCACTGGCTCGATCAAGTTCGCTACGCCGATTCCGACGGCTACGAGAAAGACAACGTGCGCCCCAATGCGTGGCGCTACCGTCACTGGGTCATCGAAGCGCTCAACCGCGACATGGGCTTCGACGAGTTCACCATCGAGCAAATCGCGGGCGACCTGCTTGAGAACCCGACCGCCGATCAACTCACCGCCACGGGATTCCACCGCAACACGCTCAAGAACCGCGAGGGCGGGGTCAACTACGAACAGTTCCGCTTCGAAGAAAACGTCGACCGCGTACACACCGTCGCCACCGTTTGGCTGGGCAGCACGATGGGCTGCAGCCAGTGCCACAACCACAAGTTCGACCCCTTCCTGCAGCAAGACTTCTACCGCTTTTTCGCTTTCTTCAACAACATCGAAGAGGGCTTCGCGCCGGCGCCCCTGCCTGGCGAACTCGGACCCTACATTCAGACCCACGACGAGTACCGGGCCAAACGCGCCGAGCTGCTCGACGAGTACAAAGTCCCCGAGCTGCAGCCCGCTTGGGAAGAGCGCGTGATCCACGCCGGCCAAAATCCCGGCGAAGACACCGCCTGGGACGTCAACTGGGACACGCTGGCCAAGATGACCGACGGCGGCGAGCGCTTCATCCTGCTGCCCGCCGCCAAGCGCAACGAGCGCCAGCGCGACGTCGTTACCGACTACTTCATTCGCTTCTACAACCAGATCGCAACCAAAGAACGCTACGAAGAACTCGGCTTCAAGGAACTGCAAGAAAAGCTCCAAGCCCTAGAGAAGTCTTACCCGCAGCTCAGCCAAGCGCGCATCGTCAGCGAGACCCCACGCCAGTCGCACATCCACGTACGCGGCCAATGGGACCGCCTGGGAGTCGAAGTTACAGCCGGCGTCCCCGGCTTCTTGCCGCAAATCGATAAGCCTTCTCCGAACCGGCTCGATCTAGCCCGCTGGATCGTCTCGGAAGACAATCCGCTCACCGCTCGGGTCATCGTCAATCGCGTTTGGCAGGAGTACTTCGGCAAGGGAATCGTCGCCACTTCCGACGATTTCGGCACTCAGGGAGATACCCCATCGCACCCCGCGCTGCTCGACTGGCTCGCCAACGACTTTATCCAGTCCGGCTGGAGTCTCAAGCACCTGCATCGGCAGATCGTGACGTCAGCGACGTATCGCCAGTCGTCCGACGCACGACCTGACCTTGTCGAGCGCGATCCCGACAATCGCCTGCTCGCGCGTCAACGCCGTCTGCGTCTGCCCGCCGAACTCATTCGCGACAGTGCTCTCGCTGTCGGCGGCTTGCTCTACGACAAGGTCGGCGGCCGCTCGGTGCGCCCGCCGCAGCCCGACAGCGTTTCGAAACTCATCTACGGCAACGGCGTCGCCTGGGAAGAAGACAAAGGCCCAGATCAATACCGCCGCGCGCTCTACATCCACTTCCAACGCATCGCGCCGTACCCGTTTCTGACGAACTTCGACGGCAGTGAGCGTGCCGTTACCGTCTGCACGCGCGAACGCTCCAACACGCCGCTGCAGGCGCTCAATATGTTGAATGACCCCGTGCTCATCGAGGCCGCGCAAGGGCTCGCGACGCGTGTGTTGTTGGAAACGCCAAGCACCGACTTCAGCTCACGTCTCGCTTCCGCTTACGAAATTGCTCTGGGCCGCGCTCCATCTGTCACCGAACAACGACGTCTAGCCGACTATTACCGCGATCAGCAACGGCTTCTCGCCGCCGATGCGACGTTACCTGCCAAGTGGTACCCACTGCAATTAGAAGGAATCGACCGTACCGACGCTGCCGCTTGGACCGCCGTCGGCCGCGTGCTGATGAACACCGACGAGTTCATCACGAGGGAATAGCAATGAACTGGCGAGACTTTCAGCGCACTCAATCACGACGCGGCTTTCTGCAACAGTCTGTTGCCGGTCTCGGCACACTGGCACTGGCCAATCTGCTGCGCGCCGAAGGGCGCACGAACCCGCTTGCGCCGAAGGCTCCGCACTTCACGTCCAAAGCCAAGAACGTCATCTTTCTCTTCCAAGAGGGAGCGCCGAGCCAGATGGACTTGTTCGATCCCAAGCCGGAGTTGCAGAAGTATCACGGCCGATCGCTGCCGCCCGAGTTGACCGCCAACCTGCAGCTTGCCTTCATCAAGAAGAACGCCCAAGTCCTGGCCAGCGAACGCACCTTCGAAAAATGCGGACAGTCCGGCATGGAGATCTCCGACTGGCTGCCGCACACGCGCACCATCGCCGACGAGATTTGCCTGGTGCGTTCGATGTACTCGGACGCCTTCAATCACCACCCTGGTCAATCGTTGCTGATGAGCGGTTCGCCGCTGTTTGGCCGGCCCACTCTCGGCTCGTGGCTGACCTATGGCCTGGGCAGCGAATCCGATAACCTGCCGGGCTTCGTCGTGCTCAGCTCCGGAAAAGGCACCTCCGGCGGTACGTCCAATTGGTCTTCCGGCTTTATGCCGTCTACCTATCAAGGTGTGCCCTTCCGCTCTGCGGGCGATCCGATTCTCTACCTCACGAATCCCGACGGCGTCACCGATCCGATGCAGCGGCTAAGCCTCGACGCCATCCGCGACCTCAACCAAGAGCGCCTCGATCACACCGGCGACGTCGAGATCGCCTCACGCATCCAGAGCTACGAACTGGCTTTCCGCATGCAATCGGCGGCGCCCGATCTGATCGACTTCTCCAACGAGCCGCAGCATATTCTTGACTCCTACGGCGTTGGCGATGAAACGAAAAACGCCTACGCCACCAACTGCCTGCTTGCCCGGCGCATGGTCGAACGCGGCGTTCGCGTGGTGCTCGTCGCCCACGCCAGTTGGGATCAACACCAAGACCTCAAGCGCGATCTGAAGAAGAACTGCGACGCCACCGACCAGCCCGCCGCCGCGCTCATCAAAGACCTCAAGCAGCGGGGATTGCTCGACTCGACGCTGGTCATCTGGGGCGGGGAATTCGGCCGCACCGCGCTGGCTGACATCCGCCGTCCCGAAGACATCGACACCGCCGGACGCGACCACCACCCCAACGGCTACTCCATGTGGCTGGCCGGTGGCGGCATCCAAGGCGGTCAAGTCATCGGCGCTACCGACGATTTAGCCCTGACCATCGCCCGCGATAAGGTCCACGTCCACGATCTGCAAGCGACAATTCTGCAGCTCGCCGGTTTTGACCACACAAAGCTGACCTACCGGCACATGGGCCGTGACTTCCGCCTCACCGACGTCGAAGGCCAAGTCGTCCAGCAAATGCTCGCCTAAGGCGCCCGAACTCACTTCTTGACGAACTTCGCCACCGAGCCGCTGAGTAGCGCCAGGTAAACATCGCCGGTGTCGCTCACCGCCATGCCATGCGCCGCGTCTGAGAGGCGGGGCAATCTTCCCAGCAGGCGTCCATCCAGGTCGAACAGCGCATCGCCCGCCCAAAGCTTTTGATCTTTGGTAATGAACAGCGCGGAAATCCCGCCGACGCCGGGCCACTGATTCAGGAACTTGCCGTTGGCGTCGAAGACCTCGATACGCTGTCCCTCGCGATCGGTTACGTATACTCGACCTTGAGCGTCGATGGCGATGTTGTGCGGCAGGGTGAATTCGCCGGGACCTGCACCTCGCTTACCCCACTCCGTCAAGTACTTGCCGTCCGGCGAAAACTTCACCACGCGTTCGTTGGCGTAGCCGTCGCTGACATAGAGACTGCCGTCTGGGGCGAAGGCGATGTCGGTGGGTAAGTTGAACGTATTGCGGCTCGTGCCCGAGACGCCTTTCGTGCCCAACTGCATTGTCACTTTACCTTGCTGGTTCATCCTGTAGATCACTTGCCCGGACGCATCGACGACCCAGATATTGCCTGCTGGATCGACCCGTATCGAATGAGCGCCGCAAGCCGTGCAGCCTGCCGGACCGTATACGCCCGAGTGGATGGTCCTCCCGGCGACCTGATACTGCGGAGCGAGAGTGAACACCTTGCCTTCACTGATCAGCCCGTCGCCCCATGAGCGCACGAACTTGCCGCTGCTCTCAAACTCCAGAATCGGATGCGCCCCGCGATGGAGAACGAGGATATTGCCGTTCGTGTTGACCGCCACGCCGGAGACCTGGCCGAAGTTCCAGGGCCCCGGCGCGCCGATGGCGCTCGTCGACGGCAGAGGCCATTCCTCCACCGCTCGATAGTCCAACGTGGGGGCATTGTCCGTTTGGCACAGAGCGATGCTCGTGAAGACAAGCGTTAAGGCGAGTAAGGGCAGGCGGCTAGGTTTCATCACTTCTCTCCCCACCAGAGGCAGGTGCAGATTAAACCGGCCGGCAGGTGCAAAGCAAAGCCTTTCTCGCCGCGTCGTCCCGTTCCATCAGGCGCACAGGCCGCAAAACCGTGAGTTAATATAGATCCTGCCTGCCCAAACCGGGTATGCACAGCATGACTCCCATGAAAAATCGGCGTATCCAAGCCACTGGCGTTCTGGTCCTGGCCGCCTTAGTCGGCATCGCCTGGACGGCGCGTCTGGTATCGGCCCAAGCCGCCGACAGCGCCGAGCAGGCGCTCCACACGACTTTCGACCAACAGGTGAAGCCGTTCTTGACGCAGAATTGCGTTGTTTGTCACAACGCCGACCTGCCGACATCGGGCGTCCGTCTGGACCAGCTCGACGCCTCGCTCAGCGATCGCCAGGTTCGCTTGTGGGAAGTCGTCCAGAAACGCATCGTCGATCAGACCATGCCGCCGCCGGCTCTACCGCAGCCTGCGTCTGCCGACCGCAGCATGATGGCCGAGTGGATCACCCAGGCCTTACACATTGCTCGCACGCGACCGACGCCCAAGAACGGCATCGTCCGGCGACTGACTGTGGCGCAATACCGCAATACGCTGCGCGAGCTGCTGTCGTTGGGCGACGATCTCACCGACGCACTGCCGCCCGACGCCGTCTCCAAGGATGGCTTCGTCAATAACGCAGAAACGCTGCAAACCTCGCCGCTGCTGATGGAGGCTTACTTTGAGGTTGCTGAAGAAGCGTTGAGCCGATCGATCGTCGATCCCGACTCGAAACCGTCGATCCAGAACTTCCGCGTCGACCTCGGCGCCGGCGTCAATCCCGATCCGCTGACCGAGAAGCTGATCCTCGGCGCGGGAAGCGAACTGCTCGATACCTCGGATGTACTGGTCACCGAACTGACGCCGAACAAGCCGTTCGCCTTCGATCCGTTCCACATGCAGACGAAGTTCCGGTTCATTGAGGGCTACCAAGGCAACGACACGGTCCGCGGCTGGCGGGACTTCGACAGTATTTATCACGCGGTGTTTGCGGACTTGCGCGGCAGCTCAGGCTATCCCAAGGGCAAGGCATATAGCACCGTCCCGGAAGGTCTTTTGCTGCGGCCGGCGATTCCCACGACCGAATTATTTGGGATCGATAGTACCTACGGGCCTCACGCGAACTTCAAAATCTCCTTGCGCGAACTGCCCGATCACGGACGCTTTCGCGTCACCGTCACCGCCGCCAAGTATAACGACGGCCTGATGCTCGATCCGGGCGAACCGGCCCAGCCTGCCGATGTGCCCGGCGCGGTGTCGACCAGCGGAGATCCGGGGACGCCACAGACCGTTCAGATCGCCAAGGCCGGTATCTATCAAGTCGATATTCATGAGGTCGAGCCGGTCATTCCATCCGTGGCCGATGCTTCAAAGCTCAACCAAGATGTCGCCGGCGCCTGGAGTTTCGATTCCGATAGCGGCATCACGCGAGAAGGCGACGCGCAGCTCATCGATTCGCCCTTCGGTAAGGCGCTGACGCTCGACGGCGAAGATGATTCGGTCGTCGTCCCGCACGAAGACCGGATGGACGTCGGCGCAGGCGATTTTACCGTCTCCGCGTGGATAAACCCGAGCCAGCTGCGCGACGCCGGCATCGTTGTTGCCGGCGGCTTCGACCAGAGCGCAGGTTGGCGCCTCAGTACGTCGGGCGGCCGCGGCGGGTTGGAGCTGGCCACCGTCGGTCCCGGCAAGATGCCGAACGGAACGGTGCGCTCTCCGCGTGGCGTCATCCGCGCCCGTGCCTGGCAGCACGTCGCCGCCGTCGTGCGGCGCGACAAAGAGGAAGCTACGCTCTATGTCAACGGTTACCCCGTTGCGGTCGGCAAAGTCGGCGCCGCAAACCTCGACAATCCTGTTGAGATTCATATCGGACGTGTCTCTTACACCAACTACTTCAGGGGTCAAATCGACGAGGTGCGCGTCTACAAACGCGCCCTCGACGAAGCGGAACTCCAAGCCCTGTTGCAGCCCGGCCGGTCGCTTGCGCTAACGCCTCCCGAGCTGACGCAAGACGTGGATCTGACGCTTGGCGACCGCAAGTTCCCCGGCACGCTGCAGCAACCCGCTTATCTTGCCGTTCGGCTGGAGCCTGGGCCGCTGCGCATCGAGGCCCAGCACGAAGGGCTGAAGCCTCTCGACCGCGTCGTCCTGACGCCTGTCAGCGCAAAGAGTGAACTCGCTCAGCGTGTTGCCTCCTTCGAGGCTCACGTGCCGCGCGTGGGCGTCTATCTGGGCGTGCGCCGCGATTGCGGCAGCACATTGGTGCCCGTCGGCGCTCCCCAGCCCGTGCCCAATAGTGAGCTGGCTCGCTTCGTCTTCGAAGGTCCCATCAGCGACTTCCCCAGCCCGGATGTCGAAAAGAACAACGTCAACTATCTAGCGGGCATCCATGAGATCGGCGTTCGCAGCGAATACACAGACGGTCGCGACATGCCCCGCTTGGTCATTCGCTCCGTGGAATTCGAAGGGCCGTACTTAGAGACTTGGCCGCCGCCGAGCCACACCAGCATCTTTGGCGAGTTCGAACGCAAATCCGACACGGCGGCCTACGCCCGCGAAATCATTCGCCGCTTCGCGACCCGCGCCTATCGGCGTCCCGCGACCGAAGCCGAGCAAGCCGCTCTTGTCGCCGTCTTCGACCGGTCGCTCAAACAGGGGAACAGCTTCCAAGACAGCGTCAAAGAAGCGCTGCTCGTCGCCCTCGCTTCGCCGCAGTTTCTGTTCCTTGTCGAGACCAGTTCCTCGCCCTTGCCGGAGCCGATCAACGACTACGAGCTAGCCTCCAAGCTGTCCTACTTCCTTTGGAACGGGCCGCCTGACGAAGCTACGCTGAAGTTGGCCGCCGCCGGCACGCTTCGCGACCATTTGGATAGCGAAGTCCAGCGCATGATCGCCGATCCGCGCTTCGCCCGGTTCACCAACGAATTCGTTCCCCAGTGGCTGAACCTCGAGAAATTCGACGTCGTCGAGCCCGACCGCCAGCGCTACCCCAAGCTCACCCGCGACGTTCGTTCGCAACTGCGGCAAGAGCCGATCGAGTTCGTGCAATACCTGATTCGCAATAACCTGCCGGCCAGCAAGCTGATCTCGTCCGACATCGTGCTGGAGAACGAGGTGACGGCTGACTACTACGACCTGACCGGCAAAACCGACAGCGGTTTTGAATTTGTTCCCATCGTTCACGGCCGCAAAGAGTTAGGCGGCTTGCTCACCCAAGCGGCGTTCATGGCCGGCCTGTCTGACGGACGCGAGTCGAACCCGGTCAAGCGCGGCGCGTGGATGGCTCGCAAGATCATCGCCGAGCCGCCCGACCCTCCGCCGCCGAACGTCCCCAACCTCAAGGCCGACACGCAGGGCCTGACGTTGCGCCAACGGCTCGAACAGCATCGCAGCATCCCCGCATGCATGCAGTGCCACATGAAGATTGACCCTTGGGGCGTTGCCCTAGAAGAGTTTGACGCCGGCGGACGTCTCAAGCGCGAGCCCGCGGACGCATCTTCGACGCTGCCCGACGGCCACCAGGTATCCGGCGTGAACGAGCTAAAGAAGTACCTCAGCGAAGATCGCATCGATCAGGTCGCTTTCAGCGTACTCAAGCACCTGGCCACCTACGCCACTGGTCGAACCTTGACGTACAATGAGCTCAACTCGCTGAAAGAGGACGAGTTAACATTAAGAGCGGACGGCTACCGGATGCAGGACATGATCCAATTCGTCGTCCACAGTAAGATGTTTCTCGAGAAGTAGACGGAGAGACTCATGAGACGTGCCCTGAAGATCGACCGGCGAGCCTTCATACGAGGGATGGGCGGCATGGCTCTTGCGTTGCCGGTCCTCGACGCCATGGGCGCCGAAGTCACCGATCAGATCCCTCGACGGTTCTGCGCGATGTACACCGCGAACGGCATGTCTCTGCCGCGCGAAGAGAATCGCCTCGATGAATGGAGTTGGTTTCCCCGTGCCGAGAAGGACGGTCAGTTCGTGTTCGGCAAGTCGACCGAACCGCTCAGCCCCTTCCGCAATCAAGTCAGCTTCCTCGGCGGGCTCTATCATCCCAGCGGACCGAAAGCTGACCCGCACACCTGTTCGGACATGTGGCTCACCGGAGCCCCTCTGTACATCCCCGACCGGGACGTCTACAACTCCGTCGCTCTCGATCAAATCGTCGCGCTGCACACCAAACAGTACTGCCGTCAGCCTTCCGTGGTGTTGTCGATTGATGCCGGCACCGGGTTCTCGTCGCGCACGGGCACGATATCGTACAGTCTGGAAGGCCGCCCGATTCCGGCGGAAAACAATCCTCGCCGGATCTTCGATCGACTGTTCCGCGCCGACCGCGCCTCGCTCGAGTCCCAACGCGATCAGTTGCAGCGCCGCATCAAGCTGGCCGATGCCGTCAACGAGAGCGCCCGCGCACTCGACAAGCAACTCGGCAAATCCGACCGCGAGCGGATGGATCAGTACCTGACCTCATTGAATGAAGTCGAGTCCCGGCTGATCGCCTCCGAGCAATGGATCGACATCCCGCTCAAGAAGCAGGACTACTCGCACGTCAATCTAGAAGCGACAAATGAGGGTGAGCCCGCCGAATACTACCGCGCGATGTTCGACCTCATCGCTCTCGCCTTCGACGCCGACATCACCCGCTCCATCGCCTTCATGCTCAACCGCGAAGACGGCATGGGCATCAGCGACACCTTCCCGCTGAAACTGGGCCTCTCCAAGACGCACCACAATCTCTCGCACGCAACCGATGCGGAAGGACAACTGGACTTCGCCAAGTACGATCTGTTCTTGAGCCAACAGCTAGCGCACTTCTTCGGTCAGTTGAACACTTACCAAGATCGCCAAGGCAGCGTGCTCGACAACACCATCGTCCTTTACGGCAGCGGCGCCAGCACGACGCACACCTCGCGCAATCTGCCGACGCTGGTCGCCGGCGGCGCCAACATGGGCCTCAAGCACGGCGTCTACTGGCGCAACGGCGAGACGCGCATGTCCAACATGTACCTGAGCATCCTGCACTCGCTGGGCGTTGAGGAAGAATCCTTCTCCGACAGCACCGGCACGCTGAGCGATTCGATCTTCAGCCGCGTCTAACTATCGGCTCAAGCGCAACCGAGCCGCAGGCGTGAGCCTGCGCCTCGCCGCGCGAGCGGCTCACTTACGCTAATCTATCCGAATTGAACCCACCTGGAGGGCCTACTCGTCCCGCTGCGGAACCTTGGGCCTACTTCCTTACCTTTTCCTGCTACGGAACAAGAACCCACGGCGACGAACGCGGATCCGTCGACCACAAACACAACGGTTGGCAAACGCCGTATCTCGCCGGGAATCCAGACCGCGCACAGTTTGCGGCAAACCGCATGGGAGGTCCCGCAGCGACGCTCTGCGCAGAAGAACGCGACATCGTCCTCGCGTCGGTTCACTTCGTGTCCGAATACGAAGGCTGGACTATTTATGCCGCACATATCCGCTCCACGCACGTCCACATCGTCGTCTACGCTGCCGCCGAGCCCGAGAAAGTCCTAGGGAAGTTCAAAGCCTATTCAAGCCGCGCTCTGAACCAGCGATTCGGCGGTCAGGTGAAACGATGGAGCCGCCACGGCAGCACGGTCTACCTTTGGGACACCCATCAACTCGCCGGCGCGATTGACTATGTCGTCCACGGCCAAGGCCCGGCCATGTCCTGCTATCTCAACCCTTCCCCAGCAAAGACGCAGGCCTGAGCCCCCAGCTCTCCTTTTGCTTAACAGGAAGGGCTCCGTCCCTTTCGTGCTCACAGAACAAGCGCAACAGAGCCGCAGGCGTAAGCCTGCGTCTAGACGCGACCTCAAGGTCGCGGCTCCGTTTCGGCGTCGGGCTGAGCGGAACAATCAGGCAACTCTCATCCTTGCCGTGGTCGCAAGACTTCAAAGCGTCATTCGCGTGGAACGCAGCACCGCATGCTCCAAGTCAGAAAAGTAGTCCGCTCTGGGCCGTAGTTCCCTGACTTTCCCGCTCGGCCTGGCCGCGAGGCCCATCCCCCCCAAACCGCCGCCGCCCCCCACACCGCCGCCGCTATCCCGCACTGCCCGCCGGGGACTGTCCCTACGTGGACTGTCCCCCACCAAACCGCCCGCTACCACCCACACCGCCGCCGCTATCCCGCAGCTCTGCAAATCCGGAAGCCCATCCCCCTCCCTAAGGCTGCCCGCAGGTGACGGACACAACGCTGACCGTCACCCCAAGCGCGGCGCCGCCGCGACCCCATCCGGATCTGACTTTCTCCGTCAAACTCCGCCGCTCCTTACACGTTTCACCGTTCAAAACGGATTGCTTCACGGCTTCCCGCTCGGGCCTATCATGGATGTCCCGTTTTTGTCCGTTTTTTTCTCTTGGCCCGGATCGTCGCAGTTTTCATTGGAGGACAACATCCGGCGGCGACATCAGTGTACATGCTCCTGTGCTGGAGACTCCTATCCGGTATGTCTCTACCTCGACAACCGAGTCCCCGACTGGAGCCCAGAAAACTGGCACGTTCACTCGGTAGGCGCCATTGCTGGTCTCCGTGGTGATATCCAGCCCTTCGCGGTCACCCTTCACCGACTCCCACCATTTCTGGGCGAGGAGCAAACCGTCCTCGTGCCCTTCGTCGAAGAAATGTTGGGCTGCTTTTACTTTCGCGCTCGATGGCCCGCCAAGCCACCAACTCCGCGAAAGCCCATACACTATCTCTGCGCAAAGCAATCCTCTAGACAGCGCATCCTGCTGCGTGACGATCTTTTGAACAACCTCTTTTTCAACCAATCGGTTGAATGATTCCTCACATCTTCGAAGCCCGCCAGTCTGTAGGTGCGCGAGCCATCGGCCGAGGTGGCTTGCATAGTAGCGGGAAGATTCGGAGGTAGTCTCTCAGTACCAGTTTCGTCGAAGCGCGTACTCTGGACTTGGTACAACTTCGGCATCAATTCAAGCGCCGCCCTCGACGTACCACTCACGAAATAGCGGTCTTCAAGTTGCTCTTGGCGCTCAAAACGCACGGGGCCGAACTCGGAGCGCAGCTCTTCCGCGATTCCACGCAACGAAGTCTCCGACGTTTCTAAGCCGCCGCTTTGGCCACTGGTCAACTGGGTGAAGCAGAGGCTGATCATGCACAAGAGCGGAACCCACGAAACGAAGCGCTTATTCATGATCCTTCTCTCGTTTTCTCTCTTCTTTTTGCTGCTTCCTGGTTTGCTCTCGCTCAGCGGCGACTCTTGCTTTGGAGGAGTTAGGTTCGCAGTCTTTTCCTCGGGCCTCTTGTCGTGCTCCTTAGCTCCACCCGTCTGCTTTGTGTATTGGGACTGCTTGCCATGAATATTGGTATTGGTGCGCGCATCGTGAACGTGGCCAATCTCGTGGGCCATCGTCCCCTCAACTCGGCCCTTATCGCCCTTTATCTTGTTACTGATCGTAACAGTCGCGCCTTTATAGCCGCCGTACTGCGTTCCGCTAGACCAGTCCTCAAATGGCGCCGGCATCGGCTCAATGCCAACGACGGAGATTGAGGCATTGGTGTTCCCAATCGAAGGCTGCCCGTTGGGATCATTGGGGGTCGCGCCGTATTTGACGGTGAGATCGGGGCCGTTTCCTTCGTGGAAAAGTGGGGACAACGCCCACTTTTGAGAATCCGCTCGCCCTCCGGGAAAAGGAGGGGGCAACGCCCTTTTCAGTCGCAGCGTCTTCATCCTCCCGCGCAACGAAAGCCCATGTTGCGGTGGGCGGTTTCCGGCGGCGCCCACAGGCGGTTGGATGGCCTTAGGTCTCGTGCGACGTTGTAGAATGAGCCGCCCTTGAGCAGGCGCTTCGTTGGGTCCTTCTCGTAGGCATCTTCGACCCATTCCCAGACGTTGCCGAGCATGTCGTGGAGACCGGCGGAATTCGCTTGCTTTGCGGCGACGTCATGTACGCGGTCGTCGCTGTTGGCGTCGTACCAGGCGACCGCTTCCAGCGCCCCGCCTGGCTTTGCCGCGAACTCCCACTCGGTCTCCGTCGGCAAGCGCATCCCGACCGAAGCGCAGTAGCGCTTGGCATCATGCCAGCTCACATTTGCGGCGGGCAGGTTGTCACTGGAGCCCGAGTAGGCTGCTGCGGTCACCTCGGTGCGCCCGATCCAGAAGCCCTCTACGCTGATCTGCCGTGCAGGAGGTTCCCAGGCGAAACACTCAGCGTCTCGCTCGCCGCAGCCCATTGAAAACGTCCCCGACGCGATCCAAACGTAGTCGAGGCCGTCTACGGTGCGCGGTTGCGGCCCGGCTTGCCCTCGCAAGAACGTCACGCCGAGCATCAGTAGGGCCGCCGTTCTCTTCACGCCGCTCATCATAGGCGACGGCGCCAGGCGACAAGCTGCCCTTCTACTCCGCCGGCTCCCAAGAAATTTGGACCCCCATGCTACAAGGAATTAGAAGATCCCTGGTTGGGCCGAGACACGGCCAGGGGCTCCACTGCAGTGGGAACAGTGTCGGGGGCGCGCGGTCGAGGCCAGACGAGCCGCAGCGTAAGAGCGAAACAGAAACTAGGGTCGACCCAAAGACATCTCCGGTTCCCCGCTTGGAAGGGAATCCGCCCCGCCGTTCGGCGGGTTTTCTTGTTTTACGGCAAGAAAGCCCGTCGGACGTCGGTTTAACATTCAATGCGCTTGCTCAAGCGCAACAGAGCCGCGACCGTGAGGGAGCGATTTCTTCGGGATAGCGGCGGCGGTGTGGGTGGTAGCGACGGTTTGGGGGGCGTCCGCGTAGGGACAGTCCCCGGCGGGCATAACCCAATGCAATCAATAACTTATCCGCAAAACAGGGCGGACATTCGCGGACATCAGCGGACCTGAGCGGATATCTGCGGCCTTCGAACGGACCTTCACGGCCTCCAGACGGACCCTGACGGTCCCCGGCGGGCGTCCAATGGGCCAGCGGCGGCACGGTGCGCACTTGCGCCGCTCATCATGGGCGACGGAGCACTTGGTCAAATCACCCACCTTTGACGGGCGTTGGAAGCGGGGTTTCGCGCTTGCGGCCCGGAAACCCGCGAATTTCGCAACGGCAAGCTGCGTGCTCTCTATCCAGCAACCGATTGGGGAGCGAACGCAATGGATACTCAAAAGCTCATCAAGACCGCCCATGCGATGGTCGCCGACGACAAGGGTTTGCTGGCGATGGATGAAAGCACGCCAACTGCCAATAAACGGTTTGCGGCGCTGGGGATTCCCCAGAGCGTCGAAATGCGGCGCGACTGGCGCGAGATCCTCGTCACCACGCCGCGCCTGGACGAATCGGTCAGCGGCGCGATCCTCTATGACGAAACCCTCCGCCAGGAGCTCAAGGACGGCAGGCCGTTCGTCAGAGCCCTCACCGACGCGGGAATCATCCCTGGCATCAAAGTCGACGGCGGCGCCAAGGAACTGGCCGGTCATCCCGGCGAGAAAGTCACCGAAGGCCTCGACGGACTGCGCGGACGCCTGACCGAGTACGTGCAACTGGGCGCCCGCTTCGCGAAGTGGCGCGCGGTCATCGCCATCGGCGACGGCCTTCCCAGCCGAGGCTGCATCGAGGCCAACGCTCACGGCTTAGCCCGCTACGCCGCCCTGTGCCAGGAGGTTGGCCTGGTCCCCGTCGTCGAACCCGAAGTGCTCATGGACGGCGAGCACACCATGGAACGCTGCGCTGTCGTGACGGAAGAAGTCCTGCGCGAGGTTTTCAGCAGCCTCTATCGGCAGCGCGTGCTGCTTGAGGGCATGATCCTCAAGCCCAACATGGTGCTCGCGGCGTTGAACTGCCCCACGCAACCCGGCGTGGACGAAGTCGCTGACGCCACGGTCGCCGTCATGCTGCGAGCCGTGCCCGCCGCCATGCCCGGCATCGCATTTCTATCCGGCGGTCAGAGCATCTGAACTCGCCTCGGCCCGCCTGAATGCGATGAATGCGCGCTTCAAATCGCACCGGCCCTGGGGCTTGGGATTCTCCTTCGCGCGCGCCATCCAACAGCCCGGAATGAAGATCTGGTCCGGCGACCCGGCCAACGTGGCGGGGGCTCAGCAAGCCATCTTGCATCGAGCAGAATGCAATCGCGCCGCCCGCCGCGGCGAATACCAGGCGTCGACCGATTCGCCGAAGTAGCGCCTTTAGCCGGCCGCCACCGCGCTGCCCTGCTCAATCACAGCGGACAGTTCCCTGAGCAGCCCGGCGCCGTCTCCGCGGTAAGCGCTGCCGTGCTGGCAAGCGAGCAACTCGGGATTCAACTGCGCCAGTCGCTCCAAGATCGCCGACGTGCTCGTGGCGTGCGCGTAGTAGTCCATCATGCCGCGCATCGCCTCGCTCGCCGTCAACACTTCGGTCTCGGTGACCGGCGGCGGGTTCCCGCCCGGCTGCGTGAACAGGTCGCCGCACAGCAGCGTCTTCGTCTTCACGTCAAACAAGATCCCGCAATCCCAACCATGCGGAACATGCGGCGTGTAGATCCACTTCATCGTCCGGCCGCCGATAGAGAACTCCTCGCCGTCGCCCAAGCCCTTGGCAGGACGGTCGGCGAAGTCATTGAGCGACGTCAATACGCCGATCTCCGAGCCGAACGGCGTCGCTTCAGGCGCAACTTCTAATAGGCCATTCAGCGCGCCGTACTCATCGCCCTCAAAATGTGAACCGCCAATCCAACGGAGCTTCTTGGCGGGCATCACAGACTCGATCGCCTGCAGCGTGCCGGCGAAAATCTTGCGGTATCCGGTGTGGAACAGCAACGGTTCGTCGTCCACGACCAGGTACGAGTTGAAGGTAAACCCTCCCGGGATAATGTCCAGCGGCGTCGAAATGCGATAGATCCCGCTGCCGACTTCGTCTACGGTGACGCCTGTTTCTTTGCTTACGAGCACTTTCCTTCTCCTTGTTTGCGCAGCCGCCTCGACCGGCAATCTGCGTCTGATACCCGGATGTGTAACGAACCGCGCCCCCGTTACACATAAACTATGTGTGGGATGAAAGTTGAGCTGACCGACGCCGACCTCGTGCAGCAAATCGCCTCAGGAACCGACCGCGAAGCCGAAGCCGAGTTGTTTCGCCGCATGGCTCCGCGGGTTCGGCTCTATGGCCTACGCCACCTCCGCGACCACGCTGCGGCCGAAGACCTGATGCAGCAAGTGCTGATCACGACGCTCGAAGCGCTTCGCCAAGGACGCCTGCGAGAGCCCGAAAAGTTGGCTTCATTCGTCCTCGGCACCTGCCGCATGACGGTGCTCAATCTCCGGCGCAGCGCGCATCACCGAGCCGAACTGCTGGCTCAGTTCGGTACCAACCTGCCGACAGCGACGCCGCCTGCAGAACCGCTGTGCGACCTCGACCAACTCACCGAGTGCGTACAACACCTCAAAGAGCGCGAGCGCAGCGTCGTGGTGATGACCTTCTATGACGAGCAATCCGGCGAAAAGATTGCCGACTGGCTCGGAATATCGGCCGCTAACTTGCGCGTGATACGGCATCGGGCGATTCGCCAACTGCGCGACTGTCTGGGGGCCACGGCATGACCTGCGCGAATCCCACCGAAGCCGCCGTACTCGCCGACTACTGGCTTGCCTTGCTCGCCGGTCCCGAGGAAGAAACCGTCGAAGAACACCTGCTGGAGTGCGACGCTTGCGGCGAACGCCTGCGAGAAATCATTGCCCTAGCCGAAGGCGTCCGCGCACTCGCGCGCCAGGGATCTCTGAGGCTTGTCGTTACCGACGCCCATTTGCGCCAAGCGCAAGAACAAGGCTTACGCGTCCGGCAATACTCCATGCCGGCGGGCGGCAGCGTGCAGTGTACCGTGACCGCCGAAGACGACATACTCATCGGACGCCTCGCCGCCAACCTCACCAGCGCCAAGCGCGTCGATGTCCGCTGGTACGACGCGAGCGGCAGCGAACTGACGCGGCAGCAGGACATCCCCTTCCATCCCGGCCCAACCGAAGTGATCTTGCACGAATCGATCACCTTGATGAAGGCCGCCCCGACCATGAAGCTCGTCGCCCGCCTCGTCGCGTTCGATGACGCCGACAACGAGATGCCGATTGGCGAGTACACGTTCAATCACACGCGGTCGTTGTCCTAGCCGTCTGGGCGAAGATTGACTTTCACTCAACCTGACGGTTACCCTCCGGCCCGTGGAGCTTGAAGAAATCCAACCGACTCACACTGCAAAGCGTTGCCCCCGCTGCGGTGAGACCACGTTACGAGGTTCGGTGCGGTGGAGCGAGGACTCGAAATGCCGCACCTGCGACTACGACTTCGCCAACGAGGAACCAGAGGAGGCGATCAAGCCCAACGCCACAGAGAGCGCTCCCGGCGAGGGATTCTTCGATCTGGAACTAGAAGAGGATAGCTAGCACCCAGCAGTAGAAAGGGGCGTTGTCTCCTTCTCCTCCTTTACTCGCCTTACTCGGAGTCACTGCCCACGAGTCCGCATCGCGGCGCCCAACCCTTGAAACAGGCCGTTTTGCTCCTCCGCAACCCCCTCGATCGGATCATTTCCGACAAATCCAATCTAGGAAAGAACTCCCGCCCCGTCCTGGAGGCCCTTTCAGGCGTCGCGGAGAGCTACAATTGCGGCGTCTTGCACATCGGCTCAACCATCAGTCACTACAGGATCGTCGAGAAGCTCGACGAGGGCGGCATGGGCGTCGTCTACAAAGCCGAAGACACCAAGCTCGAACGCACCGTTGCGCTGAAGTTTCTAGCCCAGCACCTGCTTGACGACGCTCGCAATCCAGCAATGTAACCAGGATTGCGAGATGCCATGATGAACCCGGTTCCAAGGATTTTCGCGCCATTCGGTGGAAGATGGCCTCGCGGTGAATTCAGCGTGCTGGCAAGCCTCTTCGTTGTAACCGCCGCTCTCTTGGCCTTCGCGGCAATAGCGGATGAGACCACCGAGGGTGACACTCGCCAGTTCGACACAGCAGTGCTCCTGGCCTTTCGCAACCCGGCCGACCTTGCCGATCCCATCGGCCCGCCATGGCTGGAGACTGCATTTCGCGACATCACCGGTCTTGGCGGCAGCGCCGTGCTCACCCTGATCACCACCACCGTGATCGGCTATCTACTCCTGGACGGCAAACGCCCCGCTGCGCTCCTCATGATCGCGGCGATCGGTGGAGGCGCCGGGGTCAACAACCTGCTCAAGCACGGCTTCGGACGGCCGCGCCCGGAGCTCGTGCCGCATCTTGTGGACGTGAGCGGCCTCAGTTTCCCAAGTGGTCACGCCATGCTATCGGCGATTGTCTATCTCACCCTGGGCGCGCTCCTCGCCCGCGTGGAATCCCGTCCCCGCATCAAGGCCTATCTCCTCGCCGTCGCAATCGGAACGACTCTTCTTGTTGGCGTCAGTCGCGTTTATCTCGGGGTTCATTGGCCCACCGACGTGCTGGCCGGGTGGTGCGCGGGCGCTGCCTGGGCAATGCTGTGTTGGCTTGTTGCGCTCTGGCTGCAAATGCCCCCGGGGCGGGTAGAACCGGAAGGCGCCGGTGCCGCTGACGATGGGGACAAATCGTGAGTAAGAGGGGTTGCTGAGCCGGGCCAAAGGATGGGCGCGCGTATTCCTAGGCGCATTCTCCGCGAGACCTGATTGGTGCCGTCGTCGCCGCTTGTAGCCACCTCATCGTGTGGGTTCGACGATGACAACGCCAACAAAAAGCACCTGGCGGCAATTACCGGCGGGGATATGGGTACTCGGTTTCGTCAGCATGCTGATGGATATTTCCTCGGAAATGATCCACAGCCTGCTACCGCTGTTCATGGTCACGACTCTGGGAGCCAGTGCGTTCGCAGTCGGCCTGATCGAAGGGTTGGCCGAGTCCACCGCGCTGATCGTCAAAATATTCTCGGGCGGCTTCAGCGACTATCTCGGCAAGCGTAAGGGCTTGGCGGTCTTCGGCTACGCGATGGGCGCTCTTACCAAGCCGCTTTTTGCAGTGGCCTCCACTATCAGCATCGTGCTCACCGCACGCCTGCTGGATCGCGCCGGCAAGGGCATTCGCGGTGCACCGCGTGACGCATTGGTGGCTGATATTGCGCCATTGAATCTACGCGGCGCGTCGTTCGGCCTGCGTCAGTCCCTCGACACCGTGGGCGCATTTCTCGGTCCCTTGCTGGCCGTCGGATTGATGCTGCTGTGGGCCAATGATTTCCGCGCGGTCTTCTGGGTGGCGGTGATTCCGGGGCTAATGGCGGTTGCGCTGCTGTTCTTTGGCCTGCATGAGCCCGAACACCATCAAACGCCAAAGCGCACCAATCCGATCCAGCGGGAGAACTTGAAGCGCCTGGGTGGCTCGTATTGGTGGGTAGTGGGCATCGGTGCGGTGTTCACACTGGCCCGCTTCAGCGAGGCGTTCTTGATCCTGCGTGCGCAGCAAGGCGGCACACCGGTTGCCTTGGTGCCGCTGGTGATGGTGGTAATGAATTTGGTCTATGCCCTGTCTGCGTATCCGTTCGGCAAGCTCTCCGATCGCATGAGCCACAAAACACTGCTGGCGCTCGGTCTTGTCGTTTTGATCGCGGCCGATCTGGTCTTGGCAACGAACGATCACTGGGTTGTCGTGCTAGCCGGGGTCGCCCTCTGGGGCGTCCACATGGGCATGACGCAGGGCTTGCTGGCGACGATGGTTGCCGATACCGCGCCGGCCGACCTACGCGGAACGGCGTATGGATTCTTCAACCTGGTCAGTGGGCTGGCGATGCTGCTGGCGAGCGTGCTGGCCGGCCTGCTGTGGGATCGACTCGGAGCGTCGTTCACGTTCTATGCAGGCGCGACTTTCTGCGTCGTCGCACTCTTGGCGTTGGCCTGGCAGCCAGTGATCCGAATAGTCAAAACTTAGCGCGCTTTATTTTCCGTTTTCTGGTGCGCCCCCAAATTTGTGCGGCGCAGTCTCGAAGCGGAGTTCACCGAGTTCCTACAAGTCCGGTGGTTTCAACGGGTCGATGCAACACTTCACCGAGGAAGGAGAGGCGGATGCAAGAGACGAAGGGGCAGAAGAGGAAGAGGCGAGCGTACACGGCGGAGGATCTGGCGGAGTTGTGGGATCGCTGGAGACGCGAGGAGTCATCGAAGATGATTGCGCGGGTGATGGGCAGAGGGGCGTCGGTGTACCCGCTGCTGTTGCGCTACGGCGGCATCCGCCCGCGAGTACGCTGCCGCTCGCCGTTGGCATTGACTCTGGCCGAGCGGGAGGAGGTTTCGTCCCTGTCTGGATCAGTGGGCTCGCCCCGGCGGGCCAATGTTCGTCGGCGCCTCGCACCGACCGTTACAATACAGGCAGGAGAGAACCATGAGCGAACAAAGAGATGGCGATGTAGTTGTAGCGTTGCTGGTCGGCGCTGCGGCTGGTGCGATCACAGCGTTGCTGCTTGCTCCGGACACGGGGAAACGTACCCGCAGGAAGATCCGACGACATGCGGAAGACAGTGCGGATTACATCTTAGGAGCGGGAAGAAATCTGGTCGAGAACTGCGAGGACCTCTACCGGCGCAGTTCGGAGTTGGCCGACGAGGGTGCTCGGGAACTCTCCGACAAGTACGGAGACTTACTAGAACGAAGCAGGAAATTGGTCGCTGAGACGAGAATTATAGTCGGTCGCTGACGGCGGAAGTGGCTCGCAAGCGAAAGTAGGACTAAATTGGCCTCTCCAAACGTCACTGTTATCGACCAGGCCTGCAGTGCGGTCGGCGAACCTCGGTGTTGACGCTAAGGTTCTTGCCTCAATGCATCGAGGAGCCAACCTTCCATCGCTGCCAAGCGGGCCGTGCCGAGCGCTAGACTGTGGGGGATGCTCGACGCAGCCAGGGTGCCCCATCATCTAGCGGCTCCTGAAGTCGACCGCAACGTCGGCTAAATATTCAGCTCCCGCTCGTGGAACTTCAGTTCGCGAAGCCAGCTCCTGTGAGCTGCGTCAGAGTCCATTCCTACAAGTCCGTGTCTCAGCGGTCATGCAACACTTCACCGAGAAGGAGAAGTGGATGCGACGGAAGAAAAGAAAAGGGCGGGCGCCGCGAGGCTACACCGAGGCCCAGCGGGCCGAGATGTGGGAACGCTGGAGCCGAGGAGAGTCGATGAAGGCGATCGGACGCCTCTTCGGCAAGGAAGGAGGGTCGGTATATGGGCAGCTAGCGCCCTACGGCGGCATCCGACCTCGGCCGCGTTGCCGCTCGCCGTTGGCGCTGACTTGCGGAGCGGAAGAGATCTCCCGGCGTTGCCGCGGGACGGTCGATGCGGGGCATCGCCCGGGCCTTGAGTCGAGCGGCATCGACCGTGAGTCGAGAGATCGGCCGCAACGGAGGCGCTGGCGTGTATCGGGCGACCGAGGCTGAGCAGCGCGCCTGGGGGCGAGCGCGGCGCCCGAGACGCTGTCGGTTGTCACGTAGCCCGGAGCTGCGGCGCCTGGTCGAAGACCAACTGCGGCGAGACTGGTCGCCCGAGCAGATCGCCGGCTGGTTGAAGCGCAACTACCCTCAGGATGAGTCGTACCGGGCGTCGCACGAAACGATCTACCGCGGCCTGTATGTCCAGCCAGGCGGGGCTTTGGAGAAAGGACTGACGCGGCATCTGCTCTCCCGTCGCTCGATTCGCCGCTCGCGACATGCCACCCGCAAAGGTCATGGCAAGGGGCAGATCGCGGGCCTGGTCTCCATCCGCGAGCGGCCGCTCGTGATCGAAGCTCGCGCCGTACCCGACGTGTAGGCAAGAAGCCCTTGAAATCGGTTGTTGCATTGCTCTCGGTGGGCCCAGATCGAGTCATTTCCTGCAATTCCAATGTAGGAAGAACTCCCGCCCGGTAGGGACGGCCCTTTCGTTGCTCTAATGGCCGACGGTGTTCGTTCCGCCGGACCACGCCGGCCCGTCAGGAGATCGCGGCCTCACGGTAGTCTCGGCGCAAAAAGAACTCCCTGTCCTTGACGATCACCGCGATTGCCAGAAGCGTCAAGAGTCCCGTCTGGATGACCTTGCTGTCCGGGTGCGTCGCGAATACTTCATTGAATAACCCTGCGGTGATGTGAAACACAACGGCGACAAGAATGCTGCGGTGCGCCTTGTAGTACAGCCAGTTCATGAGGATCACGTAAGGAAATAGACTGACCGCGAAATTGATGCTGTACAGCAGTCCGGTCTCCGCGACGTTGCTGTGGTAGTAGTCCTTGATGAAGGACAGCGGCAGGTGCCAGAGTACCCAGAACGCGCCGAACAGTAGTGACGCACTGAGCAGGCTCATACGCCGCCGCAGGGAGTCGACGCCATAGGAGTGCCACGCCAGCTCTTCTACCATAGGCGCCAAGAAGAGCAAGAACCACCCGGGGAAGATTCCGGCCGAGAACGACGACTTGCCCGCAAGACTGAACTGATCAGCGCTATATCCGAAAAGCAGAGAGATCGTCTGCGCCAAAAGGATGCTAGCAAGCATGAGAAAACAGGTCAGCACGAGATAGACCGGACTGACGCCCTTGATGCCGACGAGTCGTCGTTTGAGATCGGCACGCAGGTCAGCGTGTGGCCAGATCATTCGGAACGCAACCAACGTTGGAGCCAGCAGCCCCACAACGCCCAGAACCCCGACCGCTGCGGCGAGATACTGGTTCGTCGGCGTAATGTGGCTCAGATATGCTGCCGCAAACCAAAAGGCCCACGGAATTGCGGTCGACAATCCGAAAAAAACAACTGGACGACTATATTTTTCAATCGTCATAGGTGCTCGCGCGAAACGGAGACACCATGTGGCGTACCCGATGCGATCCTAGTGTCTCCCGGTTTGTGCCGTCGGGTCCAGTTCGTGTCACGCACCCTTTGCTTCGACGGACAAATCAGCTGAAGTGGTCAACAACGAACCTTCGTTTTTCTGGATCGGCTACTGCTAACAGGACGGCGGCTACGAATGGGGCGAAGCCCTGAACCAAAACCTCAAAGCCATCGGCGGACACGAGTGCCGTAGACACCTATACGGAATTGCTCCGCGCCTGTTCCGCTAATCCAACTCGAAAAGCGAAAACGGATCGACCCGCGCATCGCCGATTCGTACGCCCCAGTGCAGATGCGGCCCCGTCACGCGGCCCGTTGCGCCGGATAGGCCGACGACTTGCCCGCGCTCGACCATGTCCCCCGGCTGCACCAGGATTTTCGACAGATGCAGATACATCGTATAAACGCCCAGCCCGTGGTCGATGAACACCGCATTGCCGTTGAAGAAGAAATCGTGCGCCAGCACAACCTTGCCCGCATTTGACGCCAAGATCTTCGTGCCGGTCGACGCCTTCAAATCCGCGCCTGAGTGCGGGGCGCGCGGCTGATTGTTGAACACCCGCCGGCTTCCGAAATTCCTTCCGCCTGTTACCCCCGGAATCGGCGTCTCAAACTTGCCGGTCCAATATTTCTGCGGCGTCAGCCGCGCATAGAGCGCCGCCGTCTCTTTCGCCTCGCGATTGGCCCGAGCTTGGTCTTCTGGGTTCAGTTCCACATACTTCGGGGCGACCGTCAGCCGCGTCGTCGGGAAGCTCTTGCCCTTTACCTCAACCGTTTCTTGCCGCATTTGGGTGCGTCCGTCCGCGTAGTGCAACGAGATCGGTGCGGGGTGGTCACCCGGCTCGACATCCAAGTCCACGCCGATCACCGTCAGCCAACGCTCGCCCTCGCGCACGAAGGGCACGTCCCGCCCACTCCAAGCGATCGTCGCCGCTTCAAGCCCCGCCTCATGCGGGACCGTAACCTCGAGTGCCTGTCCTTGGAAGACGCTCAGCACCGCCAGCAGCACGAAAAAACTCATGGCTTCATTCTAGGCGTCGGCGCCATGCCGCTCGCCTTGCCCGCGGCAAACACCAACAAACCGGACAGCATGCCCGGCATCACTTCGTAGACCAAGCTCTGGTCCCACCCCAGCGTGCGCCAGATGATCACGGTGGCCACGCCGACTACCGTCATGGCAATCGCCAGCGCTTCGGACGGATGTTCGTCTAGCGCGTAAACGATCATCAACGGGCCGAATGCGCTGGCCAGCGCCGACCAGGCGATCAGCACCAAACTGAAAACGCTCTCATTACCCGACAGCGCAATCGCCAAGGCGAGCGCCGTCACAAACACCGTCGCCAGCTTGGTCGCGCGATAACTCCGCAAGGCGTGAAACGGCGTATCGCGCGTCACTGCCGCGGTACAACTCAAGATAAGCGAGTCCGCCGTGGAGATCGTGGCGGCAAATAACCCCGCCAACACAAGCCCCGTTAGCGCCGGAGGCAACAACTGCTTAGCCAAGGTCGGCAGGGCCAGTTCCGCATCGAACGCAGCGCTCTCGGGCAGCAGCAAGCGCGCCGCCAAGCCCACGGCAATGGTTACCGCGTAAAACGCAATAAACCATGTGTAGTAGTAGCTGCGCACGCGCCACATCTTTTCCGGATCGTCCATCGCCATGAAGCGAATCATGATGTGCGGCTGCCCGATCACGGCCGCGCCGGCAAACAGCCATCCCAGTACGAACAGCGCCGCGCCGACCACGCCGCCAAACGCTAAGTGTTGCGGGAACCAGTCCATGTAGTGCGGCGAGACCGAGTCGAGCGCCGTCTGATAAGCCTGCCAGCCTCCCAACTCAGACAGCGATCGCCACAGCAGCACGACCATCGCCGCGATCATCACCATAGACTGCGCCGCATCGGTCCAAATCGATGCGCGAATGCCGCCTGCGAAGCAATAGAGCAATACGATCGCGGCGCCAATCACTGCGCCGACGCCGTACTCCCAGCCGAAGATCACGAATAGAGCCTTGCTGCCCGCGTTGAGTTGAGCCGCCGAATAAGCGCCAAGGAAGATCACGGTGAGTATGCCGCCGAGCAGCCTGTAGCGCGTATAGCTCGTGCCCTGCCACATGCTCAGCGCCCCGGCAAAGCTATGCGTGCTCGAAACTGCGGTCGCGATCCGCAGCTTTTTGTGTACTAGCAGCGAAACGAGGAAGTCGCCGGTGATCCAGCCGATCATCAGCCAAATCGACGACAAACCGTACGTATACGTAAAGCCGATCATGCCGATGAACATGTAGCCGCTGTTGTTGGTGGCGACAGCCGACAGCGCCACCAGCCAGGGCTTCACGCCTTGGCTCGCCAGCAAGTAGTCGGCTCCTGTTTGCTGCCGCTCGCGCAACGACAGCATGCCGATTACGACAAACAGCAGCAGGAAGAAACCGAAACTCAGAAGGATCATGGGCCGCCCACCGGCGGCCGCTGGAAGGCCGCGCTAGCGCCTTCTAGTCCCGAGAGAATCATCTCGATGCCGATTGCGCCGATGAACAAGGCGCTCGTGCGCATCAAGATCGTAAAATAGGCGCCCAATAGAGTGCCTCGCTTCTCGCCCATGCGCGCGACGACACGCTGCGTCAGGGCGACGATGGCGAAGTTCAAGGTCAATACGCCGGCAATGACGGCGATGTCAAACGGGGTCGCCAAGGTGCGGCCGATCAGAATGCTGGTCCAGATGGTTGCCGGACCCACCATGAAGGGAATCGAAATACTCGTCGCCAATTCCGTAGCATCGCCCTGGAAGAATTGTGCGCTGCCTCCGCCGTGGGTGAAGTAGCGAACCGACACGATGAAGACGATCAACCCGCCGAATATGCGAAACGCATCGATCCGCACCTGGAAGACGGTAACGAACAGATACTCGCCCGTGACGGCGAACAACGCGTAGACGCCCAGGCTAAGTAAACTCGCCCGGCCGTAGATGCCGACGAACTCTTTCGAAGTGCGCGACTTCATCAGTTCCCACAGGAACAACGTCTGCGAAAACGGATTCAGAATCACAAAGAAGTAGGCGGCGAGCCGAAAAGCTGGGTGGGCGTCCATGCGGTTAGTATCCGCTCTACTTGCGATTTAGCGGTTCAAGCGCGCGAAAGGATTCTCGCGTCGCGATGTGCTCCGGACGCGGCTTGAGACCGCAATACGGTTCCGTCAGGGTGTTTTCGACGCTGTTGTAAACGAAAAACACATTGCTCCTGGCGAACGGTGAAATATTCGAGTTCGATCCGTGCATCGTGTTGCAGTCGAAAAACACGACCGCCCCGGCCGGCCCGGTCGGGGCGACGATCCCCCCCTGGTCGGCAAGCCTCTTGAGGCTGACGTGGTCGGGCACGCCGTACTCCTGCTTTTTGAGCGAACGCCGGTAATGCTCGTCGGGCGTTCTGCCGACGCAGGGAAGGAATGTCTTGTGAGATCCAGGGATCAACATCAGTGGACCGTTGAACGGATAGTTGTCTGTCAGGGCAATGGATGCGCTCAGCGCCCGCATCCGCGGCATGCCGTCCTCGACATGCCAAGTCTCAAAGTCCGAATGCCAGTAGAACTCCTTACCCTGGAAGCCTGGCTTTAAATTGACCCGCGATTGATGCAGATAAACTTCGCTGCCCAAGATTTGCCGGGCCACGTTGAGGATGCGCGTGTCACGGGCAAGCCACTCGAACACCTGGCTCAAGCGATGGACGCGAAAAATGGACCGGACCTGATCGCTGTCGGGTTCACTGATTACTTCCTCCGAATTGCGAAGGTACGACGCCTGAGCCATCCGCCGGAACTCGTCGCTGAAGCGGCTGACCTCTTCCGCTTGCAACAGGCCCTCCACAAATAGGTAACCGCTGCTCTCGTATTGATCGAGTTCGTCCTGAGTCAAGCGGTCCGAGACAGGGCTGTGCCCATAGACGACAGGATCACGCCGCTCCTGGAAGCGCGCTTCCTGTTGAACGCGTGACGGGTACAAGTCTTCTTGAGCAAGCATCGTTTGCCGGGCGCCTAGCGCACCGCTTCCGCCTCCAGCGGATAGGCGCCTTGCTCGTCGTGTACTTCCTTGCCATTCAACGGAGGGTTAAAGACGCAGACCATCTTGAGTGCGGTACGGGCGCGCAGGATGTGTTTGTCGTGCTGGTCGAGCGCATAAATCATACCGGGGAAGACCGGATATATCTTGCCGTCCGCCAGCGTCTCAATCTCGCCCTCGCCTTCAACGCACAACACCGCTTCGAGATGATTCCGGTACCACATGTTGGTCGTCGTCCCGGGATAGATCGTCGTAACGTGCATGGAGAAGCCCATTTGGTCGTCTTTGAGCAACAATCGCACGCTCTCCCACGTTTTTGAAACGATGCGGCGATCGCCCGCCGCCGCCTCAGCCAAGCTCCGTACGATCACTTTGACGCCTCCGATAGTTCCTCTTCGCGGACCGGACGATTGTCTAGGGTGTGCTCCACGCACTCCTGCAGAATTTGCAAGCCGGCCTTCAATTGCTCGTCCGAAATCGTCAACGGACACAAGCACTTGACTACCTGACCGTCCGACCCGGACGTTTCAATGACAAGTCCCTTGGTGAAAGCTCTTTCGGTAATCTGAGATGCAAGCTCGCCGTCGACACAGTCGAGGCCCAACATCATCCCTCGCCCGCGAACCGATAGTTGCTGTTTGCCGTCCATCGTGGCCATCTCTTCTAACCTCATGCGGATCATGCGGCCCTTGCGGGCGACCTCCGTCGTAAGGTCGTCATCGCGCCAATATTCTTCTAGCGCCTTGCGGGCGGTCACGAACGCTAAGTTGTGCCCACGGAACGTACCGTTGTGTTCGCCCGGCGCCCAGGTGTCGAGTTCCGGTTTCATCAGCACCAGCGAGAACGGCAAGCCATATCCACTCAGCGATTTCGACATCGTCACAATGTCGGGACGAATCCCCGCCTGCTCAAAGCTGAAGAAACTACCCGTGCGCCCGCAGCCGGCCTGAATGTCGTCGACAATCAGCAGTATCTCGTGCTTGCGGCAAATGCGCTCCAGCTTGCGCAACCAATCGAAGCTTGCCTCGTTGAGTCCGCCTTCGCCTTGGACCGTTTCCACGATCACCGCCGCCGGCTGATCGACGCCGCTGCTGCCGTCTTCGAGCACCTGCGCGAGGTATTCTGTCGTGTCCACCTCGTCGCCTTGGTACCCGTCATAGGGAACAAACGAAACGCCC
The DNA here is from genome assembly GCA_963805925.1 of uncultured Acidobacteriota bacterium. Lineage (GTDB taxonomy): Bacteria > Acidobacteriota > Terriglobia > Bryobacterales > UBA6623 > CAMPKL01. The sequence goes on along the minus strand of CAWDWB010000003.1, from coordinate 247,050 downwards.
ATCGGAGGCAAGCCCGAAGCGTCTCGGTAGTGCGAGTTCGCCGTTGCCGAAACCGCGCCCAGCGTTACTCCGTGAAAGCCGTTAGTGAACGAAATGACGTTCGACCGGCCGGTCACATTTCTGGCGACCTTCAGCGCCGCCTCAACAGCATTCGCGCCGGTAGGCCCGGTGAACTGCACTTTGTAGTTCATTCGCCGAGGTTTAAGAATCAGTTTGTCGAAAGTCTCGAGGAACGCTCGTTTCGCCTCCGTCGCCATGTCGAGGCCATGAACCAGACCGTCGGACTCGATGTACTCGAGCAAGGCCTTTTTCAGAACGGGGTTGTTATGCCCGTAATTGAGCGTCCCTGCGCCGCTAAGAAAGTCGATGTATTCTCTGCCGCTTTCGTCGGTCAACGTCGCGCCTTGCGCTGTTGCAAATACGGTCGGAAACGACCTGCAGTAACTGCGGACGTTGGATTCTAATTGCTCAAAAATCTGCATAACTTACCCCTCTTCTCCGGATCAATCGGTCCGATGCGAAGTAATACTTCTGCCTCGTGGCCGTCGCCTCCGAAGTCTTCTTCTTGGAAAAACGTCTCCCGGGACATCGAGGCCCCGAGCTTTCTTGCTAACGATTCAAACAGCGCCCACGATGCACGATTGCTCGGGCCGATCGTTGTCTCGATCGCCGCCACGCTCGAACAACTCGCTCGCGTCAGCAGCTCGGACAGCATGCGCGAGCCGACGCCGCAGCCCCGCACAAGCGGGCTCACAGCAACCTGCCACACAAACAAGACGTCCGGGTCGGCAGGTTTTCGATAGGCGGAAACAAAGCCGACCACGCGCCCTTGCTCTTCGGCAACAACACACGTGTCGGCAAAATGCGCGCACAAGATCATGTACGCGTACTGGGAATTCACATCCAACGGCTCGCAATCTCTGACAAGGCCGTGGACGTCTTTTCCCTCATTCAGGCTTGGCTTCCGGTAGACGACGGAACCAAGCGCACGCTGCGCCTCGAGACTACTCATCCTTTAGCGTCGCAGCGGACTTGGCTGCGGACAGTCGCGATTCTCCTGTTCGGCGTTGCGCCGAGGTTGGGTTTAACGAAACTCCGGTGTCTAAGATGGGAGCCGCATCGACTTGGCGAATCTCCATCAGTTCAACGATGCGTTCCATGGCTAGAGTGATCGCCGCGCGCTCAAGCTCCGGTAGATCCTCTAGCGCCGCCGCCAACTTGTCTTGCAACGGCGACGGAGATGCGCTCGCCAGAATCACTCCCTCTTCCGTCGCGGTGATTAGAACTTGCCGGCGATCTTCAGTCGAACGAGCACGCTGCACCAGCCCCTTGTGCTCAAGCCGATCGACGATTCCCACCATTGTGCTTGGCGAAAGATCGACCGCTGTTGCCAGGTCTTTCAGCGTCAGCGGGCCCTCTTCGACGATGCGCAACAGACACGACAACTGCGGCACGGTAACGCCGCAAGTTAACTCAAGTTTGTGGGAGTAGATGTCGACCGAGCGGATGATTCTGCGGATCGCAGTGAGGATGCGGCGGTCGTAGGCGATCGGCATGGTATCGGGGATCGCTTTCATTTCAACGCAAATCATTCGTATACAAATGATCACTCGTAGGTTAAAACACAATTGCTGATCTCGCAACCCTGGCGCTGCGATAACATGAACGCGCCATGATTGACAGACGCCAATTTCTGCTCGCCGCCGCTGCCGTTCCCGTCGCGCTTGCCGCCCCTATGGAAGACCTCTGGGGAGGGCCCGTCATCGACATTCACGCCCACACGCGCCGGGATGCCGCCGGCAACGCCGCGCACTGCGACGGCGCAGGCATCTCGCACGCCGTCCTGCTCACGCGCCTCAGTCAAATGGATACGGCCCACGCCGCCCGAGCCGCCCACCCTGGACGCTTCTACATCTCGGCTTCGACCAGGCTCACGGACCCGAACGCCGCCGCCGATCTGACCAAAGCGGTGAAAGAGGGCGCCATCGCTTTCGGCGAACTCAAGGACCCGGTCCAAGCCGACGGCCCCGAGTTGCAGCGTCTCTATGCTCTCGCCGGTGAGTTGGACGTGCCTATCCTGGTTCACTTCCAGGAGTACCCCAACTCTCCCGAGGGCGTTTTCTTCGCGAACGGTTTCAAGAACGTGCCAAAGTTGCTGGAGAAGTTTCCCAAGACGAAGTTCGTGCTGCACGCCAACAGCACCTGGGGCAACATCAGCGCGGTGAATGACGTGGCCGGGGATTACCCGACCGGCAAGATCACGCCCGGCGGGCTGACCGACAAGATGCTCGGCGACTACGCCAACGTGTATGCCGATCTGTCGGCGAATTCGGGCCAGAACGCCCTGTCGCGCGACCCTGAGTTCACGGTCGGCTTCCTCGAACGCCACCAAGACAAGTTGCTGTACGGCAGCGACTGCCCCTGCCGCGACGGCAAAGGCCTAGGAATCACCGGCACTCGCATGCCCGGCAAATGCCTATCCCGCGAAACCCTCAGCATCGTCAAGAAGCAGGCCTCGCCAGCCGTCTTCCGCAAGATCGCCTGGGAGAACACGCACAGGGTCTACAAGATCCAGGCGTAGTTGCATCGACTCACGTCAGCGGGCTTTTCTTGCGCTTTCAGTTTTCAGGGGGGCCACATTGCCCCCTAAACCCCCACGCACCGATAATGACGGTCGACATGCCTGCGTCCTTCCAAGAACTCGTTGATTACTTCCATGCGCTGGCGACCGAGGATGTCGCGCACACCGAAGGCACCTACATGGGGCACTGCTTCACTGTGTATCGCGACATGAAGAGGTGGGGCTTCGACGAAGATTTGGCGCGGGCGGGCTTGTTCCATTCGATTTATGGCACGGGATTGTTCCAGCGTTTTAAGCTACCAGTGGAGAAGCGCGGGGAAGTCCGCGAGCTGATTGGAGAGCGCGCGGAAAGGCTGGCGTACCTAAACTGCTCGATCATCTACGACGAGTTCGATGAAGAGCTGGCGCGAGGAGGGGAAACCTTCCGCATGACGAGCCGGCTGACGGGCGAGCCGATCGAGTTGAATAAAGAAGAGTTGAACGACTTGCTGCGGGTTCACTTGGTTGACCGCCTGGAACAGATCCCACGTTCGAAGGCGTTTGACTGGCGCAAAGACGTGTTCCGCGAAATGGCCGAACGCCTTGGTCCCGAAGCGCAGGCCGAGTTCGACCGGGTCTATGCGCTCCAAGCGGCGAGCTAGCGGCCTCGGAAATTGGCATCATAGTTGGCGCGGTCTGAGATCACTGTGACCGCAAAACGAAGGAGTTAGAAATGAACGTAGGATTCATCGGACTGGGAATCATGGGCAAGCCCATGGCCGGTCACCTGATCGCGGCCGGGCACAAAGTGTCCCTGTTTTCCCTTCCCAGCGTGCCGGACGAGCTGAAGGCGGCCGGCGGCGAAGTTTGCGCCTCGTCCAAGGAGGTAGCGCAGAAGGCCGACATCATCATCGTGATGGTGCCGGACACGCCCGACGTGGAGAAGGTGCTGTTCAGTGAGAACGGTGTTGCTGCGGGGCTTTCCGCGGGTAAGACGGTGGTGGACATGAGCTCCATCTCGCCGATCGAGACCAAGCAGTTCGCCAAACGGATCAATGACCTGAAGTGCGACTACCTAGATGCGCCGGTCTCCGGCGGCGAAGTGGGCGCGAAGAACGCGACGCTGACGATCATGGTCGGCGGCCCTCAGGCGACTTTCAACAAAGTGAAGCCGCTGTTCGAGTTGATGGGCAAGAATATCACCCTGGTAGGCGGCAACGGCGACGGGCAGACCTGCAAGGTGGCCAACCAGATCATCGTCGCGCTGACCATAGAGGCGGTGGGTGAGGCGCTGCTGTTCGCTTCCAAGGCGGGCGCCGATCCGGCCAAGGTGCGCTCGGCGTTGATGGGCGGATTCGCCTCTTCGAAGATCCTCGAGATTCACGGCGAGCGGATGATCAAGCGCACCTTCGATCCTGGGTTCCGGATTGAGTTACACCAGAAGGATCTGAACCTGGCGTTGTCGGGAGCGCGGGCGCTGGGCCTCTCGCTGCCGAACACGGCGACGGCGCAGGAGTTGTTCAACGCTTGCAGCGCGAACGGCGGGGCTGCGTGGGATCACTCGGCGATGGTCAAGGCGTTGGAGTTGTTGGCTAAGCACGACGTGGCTTGACGGCGGGCGTTGCGGCCCTAGTGGAAGAACAGGATTTTCGGTCGGACGATTCCGTTGGCGGCGATGTGCTTGGCGTCGATCTGGTAGGAAGAATTCGCGGCCAAGATGATTGGCGGTAAGACTTCGGAGTCGTCGACCCGGTGGTAAGTGCAGATAGCGAGGTTCGGCCTAAATCGTTTGAGGACTTCGGTCGAGCCGGCGAGCGCCTCCCGCTCCGCGCCTTCGATATCCATCTTGATCCAGTCGACTTCCTCGACGCCTAATTCAGCTATCAGTTCGTCGAGCGGCAGCACGGGGACGTCGGCGTACTGGACGGCATCGGAGGACATCTCGAGGAATGAGTGAGCCCCTGGGTTGTCTTTCGAATGGTAAAAGGTCAGCGTATCTCGCTTATTCCAGACGCCGGCCTGAATTAGCAGGACCCGTCCGTCGGCGATCTCGGTCTTAAGGTTTTCGCGAAAGCACCAGTGATTCTCGGGGTCGGGCTCGAAGGCGATTACGCGTCCGGCGCCGCGATCGAGTGCGAGTTTGGTGTAAAAGCCGACGTGACCGCCGCAGTCGATGACGACATCGCCCGGTTGGATGCGAACGTCATCGAGTTCATACTCATCCAACGCCGTCATTTCCTTCGCAATCAAGGCGACAGACTCTTGATTTGTGGCGGGGGCCCAAAAATCGCCGAGCGACGTCTGGTACAGAAACAGCTCCCCGTTCGGCCCGGCCTGCCGGTCGATTACTTTTGCCCACTTGTCGATGTCGGTGATGTGGAATCCGGTTCTCGGTCCAACGGCTTCGAGTAGGGTGGTTTTCCAGGGAACGAAGACTAGGCCGCCGCCCAGTTTGGTCGCGATGATGCGCGCTCTCGAGTAAACGGAGACGCCATCGCGATCGAGCGCCGACCGGTAAACGCCGGCGACCAATAGCAGGCAGACGAGCGGCGCCAGAGAGCGTCGTCGAGATCCGCGGGAAAGGACCAGGATGCCTGCCAGAACGGCCAAACCAAGAGGCAGATCCGGATGATCGATTAGCCATCCTGGCGGTTGGCTAGCTTTTGGCAAGAGCCAGGTCAGCAGGCCCGCCGCAAGGAATAGCAGGGCGCGCGTCCAAGCTGCCCAGTCGCGTTTTCCCCATAGTTGCCCCGCGGCAAGAACGAGCGTCGCAAGCAGAATCGAGCCTGTAAACGGACTGATGATCCCCGCGACCGCAATGATGCCCGCTGCTATAAACGATGCCCTGATCGGATTCGTCACCCGCCCAGAGTATGGTCAGCATCAACCTTAGTCAAGAACTATGGCTCGAAAGGTACCGTCGTACTCTACCAATCGTTCTGTATACGATTGTCTAGCCTCTAATAGCGGGCGGATGAGAGTTGGACGTCAGCGGCAGCCCAGGCCTTCTCGAAGCGCTTTTCGATGGCAGCAGGATCTTTGCCTTGAGCCTTCATGGCTTGAATGACGCCTTTGAGCGAGTAGCCGTTTTCGCGGTTCTCTTTGAGGTCTTGCCAGAAGACGATTTCGGCTTCGGCGGCGCGGCCGGCGTCTAGCAGGATTGCGCCGAGGGTTTGTCGTGTTGGGTAATACCAATCGGGCGGCTCGTTGTAGAGCAGCGTGTCTTCGAGGCGCACGACGCGGTCGAGTTCGGCGACGGCGTCGTCGAACTTGCGGCGCTTGGCGAGCAATTCGCCGCTGAGGACGCCGCGGGCGATTTCGAGCAGTTGCTTGGCGTTGCTGTAGCCGATCAGCGTTTCAATCGCAGAAGGGTCGTCGATGATTTTGTCCATCGCTTTGAGTTCGCGTCCGGCTTTGGAAAGAACGCCGGTATGCACGTAGGCGAGGCCGCGTGCGTAGTGGCGGATGCCTTCGGTGAAATGGGCTTCGCGTTCGAGTGCGGGTTCGGCGAGGATTTCATCCCACATGCCGAAGCGGACCATGGTGTAGAGCGGCATCGAGAGGAAGGTTTGATAGAGCGCCCAGATATCCGAGTCGACGTGATGCATGGGGACGCGATCGGCGACCTTGCGGGCGGCGGCGATGGCCTCGGCTTTGCGGCCCTGCATGATGGCGGCCCAGGTCAAGAAGTGGATGTTGTGCGGATAGTACGCCAGAGGATAGATGCCTTGAGCGCGGCAGGCGGTGACGTAGCCTTCGTCGGCCTTGATGGCGTTGGTGTTGGCGGTGAAGGCGTCGGCGTAGCGGCCGGTCTGCATGTAGATGTGAGAGGGCATGTGCACGAGGTGTCCCGCGTTGGGCGTGAGACCGGTGAGGAGGTCGGCCATGGGCTCGGCGCGCTTGGCGTCGACGGACTCGATGGCGTGGATGTAGTAGTGCAGCGCCCCCTCGTGCTTGGGGTCGCGTTCGACGGCGCCTTCGAGAAGCGAGAGAATCTCGGGCGTCCAGTTGTGCGGGGCGCCGTCTTTTGACCAGTAGTCCCAGGGGCTGAGATTCATGAGCGCGGCGGCGAAGACGACGGCGATGTTGTTGTCATCTTCGTAGGCGTGATGCAGTTCGTGTAGGGCGTCGGCATAGGCCTGGTCGAGCGGGGCGCGGTCGGCGTCGGGGTCGGCTACGTAACGCTTGGCCAGGGCGTCGATGAGGCGCTGCTCTTTGTCCGTCGTCGGCCCTTTTAGTGAGACGGCTTTTTGGATGGCTTTGTAGGCTTGGGGCACAACGTCGGGCATCATCGGCAGATTGAGGTTCGGTCCGAGGACGAGGGCCCAACCCCAATAGGCCATGGCGCATTCAGGGTCGAGGCGAGCGGCTTCCTTGAAGGAGCGCAGGGCTTCTTGGTGATTGAAGGCGTACGTGAGCCGCAGGCCCTGGTCGAAGAACTGTTGGGCTTGCGTGGATTTCGTGGTGACGGCGAGATGTGCGTGGCCGATGCCGTCGAGGACCGGGGCGATGGGCTCGGTCGCCGTGGTGGGGTCGGCGTTGAGCGCGACGGGATCGAAGGCGGCGTGCTGTGCGAAGGCGAAGCTCGCGCAGAGAAGGAAGAGGGAGAAGATGCGGGTCATGGCAGTTGCCTCTTTTCGCCAATAGTATACCAACCGGTTGGTATACTTCAAGAGGAAATTGACCTGGTGGGACACGCAAGCGTGCCTGTCCCCTAGAAAAGCTACTCCAAGTCGGCGAGGAGTTTTTCGCGGAGGCGGACGATGTTGCCGCGGACCTTGGCGGGAACCTTCATGTCGTCTGTAGGTAGGGCGGCGATTTCGGCCTTGCGAGGCAGGGCAATTTCGTCGAGGTAGTCGAGCGAGTTGAGGGCCGCGCAAGCGACGTAGAAGCCGTGCTTCACGGGATCGGCTAGATCGACGAGGACGTCGAGGGCTTTGGCGGATTCCTCAGGGGTGCCGTGGCGCGCCAGCGCTTCGGCGGCGGGGATGCGTACGTCGACGACATCGTCGGACAACGCGCGCACGAGTTGGTCGTGGAACTTGGTCGCTCCGTCTTTCTTGCGCATGAGTCCCCCCATGGCGGCCCAGTAGCGGCCCGCGCTGTCGAGACTGTTGAAGCCGGTCGCGATGGTTTCGAGCGTGGCATCGTCGTTTTTGAGGCTGGAGGCGGCTTCGGCGACGAGTCGGATGCGCTCGAAGGGGTAGCTGCCGTTGTTGTGTCCCATCTCGTAAGGCGTTGTGCCGACCGATCGGGAGTGGATTTGGTTTTCGGGCAGGAAGCCGAGGTCACGGATGTCGGCTTCCCACTCGCGAAGTACGCGGCTCATGCGCGCGACGATCGAACTGTTCGCCGGGTCGGCGGCGATGTTGTGGATCTCGTCGGGGTCGGCCTGCAGGTCGTAGAGTTCTTCGGCTGGCTTCTCGCGCCAGAAGAGGGCCTGGGGTGCGTTGGAGGTTTTGTCTCCGCCGAAGAGCTTGAACCAGATGGCGGTGGTGGGCGTCTCGAACTGATACGCGACGTGTTGGCCGTAGATGCGGTTGGGCATGTATTGGCGGATGTAGATGTAGCGTCCGTCGGTGGTCGCGCGGGTGAAATCGGGGCGCTCGTCCATGCGTCCGCGGAAGCCGAAGATGTAGTCGTTGGCAGGGGCAATATATTGACCGGCGAAAGCGTGTCCCTGCATGTTGGCGGGCGGTTGGATGCCGGCCAGGCTGAGGACGGTGGGCGCTAAGTCGACGAAGGCGACGAGCCGGTCGCTGACGCCGCCGGCTTGGTATTCGGGCGGGGCAAGGCTGCGCCACTTCTCAGGGAAGTACACGATCAGGGGTACCTGCAGGCCGGAGTTGTAGACGGAGCGCTTGCTGCGCGGCATTCCGGAGCCGTGGTCGGCGTAGAAGAAGACGATGGTGTCTTCGGTGAGGCCGTCTTCACGTAGCTGATCTAGTATGCCGCCTGCCGCCGTGTCGATCTCGGTGATCTTGTCGTAGTACTGCGCCCAGTCTTCGCGCACTTCGGGGACGTCGGGGTGATAGGCGGGGAGGTGCACTTTCGCCGGGTCGTGGATCTGCTTGTGAGGGCGGGTGCGGATCTGACTCTCGTGCGATTGGGTGAAGTTGAAGATGGAGAAGAAAGGTTTGCCCGCAGGCCGCTTGCGCCAGTGGGCGGTGTTGCTGGACTCATCCCATGTCTGGCCCGGCTGGATGATGTTGTAGTCTTCTTTGACGTTGTTGGAGGCGTAGTAGCCGGCCTCGCGCAGGTACTCGGGATAGAGGCGGACGAAAGAGGGCAGCGGCACTTCGGAGCGCATGTGCTGGGCGCCGAGGCTAGGCGGATACATGCCGGTGATGATGGTGGTGCGCGCCGGAGCGCAGACGGGCGCGTTGGACCAAGCCATGCGGTAGCGCATGCCCTTCGCTGCTAGCGCGTCGATGACGGGCGTTGTGGCGTAAGTGTCTCCGTAGGCGCCGACGTGGGGGCCGTGATCCTCGGTGGTGATCCAGAGGATGTTGGGCCGGTCTTGGGCAGCGAGGGCGGAGGCGAGGATGAGGATGAGCAGAAGGGCGCGCTTGAGCATTGCGCTCCCTATACTAGCGTTACTTGGTCAGTATTGTGCAGTTGCAAAGGCTAATGCCCGCACGGCTCCTGGCACTTTTGGCAGTGGAGATCCTGGTAAGTCTCGTCACCGCTACCGGTGCGGTCAGTGATTGGAGCGAGCCCTACGGAGTTACCTTTTTTGGCTCCACAGAATCTTACATGGAGCAACGCGGCGTACTCTGGGTGCTGTCTTGTTTAGTGGCTATAGCCGTTAGCTTCACGATTCCAAGATCGCGAAGAGTATTGTGGGGTACTCAGGCGTTATTCACTCTGGGGCGCTGGCTGTTCTGCGGCGCCGTCATGGAAGTAGTGACTACGCTTGCAAGCGTTCCAATTGCGGACCCTTATCCATGGCACGGCGGAGGTATCTATTTCGCGTCGCTCTCGTCCTACGTGGGACATCGACTAGCCGTCTGGATTCCCATCGCGGTGTTGATGATTGCAGTGCCGAGAAATCGTGCCACTGCGCCTAGGCCGTAAGCCGCTTCCAGAGCTCGAGGCCGCCGGCCACGTCGGTGAGGCGGAAGTTGCGAGTAGGTGAGCTGCTCGTGGTCGATGCCAAGGCAGCTCGTGACCGAGCATTGAGTACCCTATACTGGTATCTATTGGTATTCAGCTATGGCCAAGAACACTAGCATCACCCTCGGCAATCACTTCGAGTCCTTTATCTCCGAACAGATCAACGCCGGACGTTACGGTTCCGTTAGCGAAGTCGTTCGAGCCAGCCTCCGCCTGCTCGAAGAGCATGAGCAAACTGTGCAGACCGTCCGCCAAGCCCTCATCGCCGGCGAACAAAGCGGGGATGCCGGCGCACTTGATATGAAGGCCGTTAGGGCTAAAGCGCGAAAGACGTTGGGATTGAAATCCGTGAATGCGTAAAGTCTTGAAGCAGACGCTCGCCGAGGCCGATCTGGTCGACGTCTGGATCTACACCTACGATCACTGGGGAGAAGCGCAAGCCGAAAAATATTTCCGACGATCTCGAGACTGGCATCAGCCGCCTCGTGCGCAATCCGGAGCTTGGCCGCGTCTGCGACCAGATTCGCCAGGGATATCGTGTTCTCCGCGTCAACCGCCACTTGATCTTTTATACCTACGAGGAATTCGCTGTCCGTATCGTACGTGTTCTGCATGAGCGAATGGACCCCGCCCGCCGGCTTTAGTCCGGAAATTTGGAACCCGATGCTGCGCCTGGATTGAGAAGATCCCTGAGATCAGTCCCTGGGTCGGTCCAATACTACTCCGGCGCCCCGCTTGGTAGGGCGTCGGCCTTTAGATTCGCCGAGAGGCGTTTCATCCGAGCCGCGAACGCCAGAGAGCGGTCGGCCCAGAGCCGCAGACGGACCTTGGCCCTACGCGAAGGGAGTTTGCTGGTGGGCGGACATTCGGCCGAGGCCCGGCATTTGACCCCTCTCTGGCGTTCGGGGCTCGGATGGGTACGACCCGAAGACATAGGTAACAGAATGACCGGCCGCGGTTCGGACGGTCATTCTATGCCGTCAGCCGCTTCCACAAGTCCAGGCTGCCCGCTACGTCGGTGAGGCGGAAGTCGCGGCCTTGGTAGGGGTAGGTGAGCTGCTCGTGGTCGATGCCGAGGCAGCGCAGGATGGCGGCGTGGATGTCGTGGACGTGTGTGCGGTCTTCGATGGCGTGCAGGCCGATTTCGTCGGTGCGTCCGATGACTTGGCCGCCCTGGATGCCGCCGCCGGCCATCCAGATGGAGAAGCCGTAGGGGTTGTGGTCGCGTCCGAGGGCGTCGCCGCCGCCGTTGAGCGAGCCGTCGGAGACGGGGGTGCGTCCGAACTCGCCGCCCCAGATAACCAGCGTTTCGTCGAGCATGCCGCGCGCTTTGAGGTCCGCCAGCAGTCCTGCGATGGGCTTGTCGACTTTGGCGGCCATCTTCTGGTGTCCGTCGTCGCAGCTCTTGTGGCCGTCCCAGTCGCCGCCGCCTGAGGTGTTGCCGGACCACAGCTGGATGAAGCGTACGCCGCGTTCGGCCATACGCCGGGCGAGCAGACACTTGGTGCCGAAATCTTCGGAGGCTTCGTCGCCGATGCCGTAGAGTTCTTTGGTGGCGGCGGTCTCGCTAGAGATGTCAGTCAGCTCCGGCGCGGAGGTTTGCAGCTTGAAGGCGAGTTCGTAAGAGTTGATGCGGGCCTGCAGCGCCGATTCGTCGGCGCGCTGGGCGGCGTGCTGCTCGTTATAGCGGCGCAGCAGGTCGAACATGCTGCGTTGGTCTTGCTCGGTGAGGCCTTCGGGCGGCTTGGCGTTCAAGATGGGCGTTGCGCCGGGGCGCAACGTGGTTGCCTGATAGAGCGCAGGCAGGAAGCCGGACTGGTAGACGGCGGAGCCGGACTTGATGCCGCCTTCGAGCATGACCACGAAGGCCGGCAGGTCTTCGGTCTCGCTGCCGAGGCCGTAGACGATCCAGGAGCCCATGCTTGGGCGTCCCAGGCGCGACCAGCCGTTGTTCAACAAGTTGAGCGCGGCGGTATGCGTGAAGCCGTCGTGGTAGCAGGAGCGAACGACGGCCAGGTCGTCGGCGTGGTTGGCGACGTTGGGGAAGAGATCGGAGATCTCGATTCCGGACTGGCCGTATTTAGCGAAGTTGCGTTTGCTGCCGAGGATGGGCTGCTTGCGGAACTCAGAGAACTGCAGTTGGACGTTGCCGAAACTCTCGGGCACGGGCTGTCCGTTGAGCTTGTTGAGCAGCGGCTTGGGGTCGAAGGTTTCCAAGTGGCTCGGGCCGCCGTGCATGAACAGCGAGATCACTCGTTTGGCGGTGGCAGGCAGCGGCGGCGCCTTGGGCGCGAGCGGGCTGGGCGCGGCTAGGAGCGGATCCTGATTGAGCAGGTAAGCGGCGGCGACGGAGCCGAAGCCAAGGCCTGCGCGTTCGAGGAACTCGCGGCGGGAAGCTGATCGGAAGGGGTGTTCAATCGACATAGATGAACTCGTTGAGATTGAAGAGTAGAAGGCAGAGGCGGTCTAGGCCTTGGCCGTCGAGAAACTCGATGGCTTGGGCGCGTTCGACGTCGTCGGGAGCGCGGCCGAGGGCGCGCAACCAGGCGGCGTTGACCAGGGCGGTGTCGTCGTTGCCGTGGTCTTTGCGGAGCGATGCGGCGAAGGCGGCAGCCTGCTCCATCGTCGTGGAGGAATTCATCAGCGCCAAGGCTTGGGGCGCAACGGTGGACTCATCGCGGCGGGAACAACTGAGCGTGGGCTCGGGCGCGTCGAAGATCTGCATCATTGGCAGTTGGAACGAACGCTTGATGAACAGGTAGACGCTGCGGCGGTTGTAGTCGGCGGGATCGCTGTTGACGGGCCATTCGTCGGCGCTGCGCATGCCGAGCATCTCTTCGTCGCTGAGCGGCACGGTAACGGGCGGTCCGCCGGCCTTGAGATTGATTTCACCGGAAACGGAAAGCATGGCGTCGCGCACGGCTTCGGCTTCGAGACGTTTGCGATTCATGCGCCAAAGATAGCGATTCTCGGGATCGACCTTGTCGTTGGCCTCGATCGGCTTGCTGGAGCGGCGATAGGCGTCCGAGGTCAGGATCAGGCGGTGAATCTGCTTGACGCTGAAGCCGCGATCCATGAACTCCGTGGCGAGCCAATCGAGTAGCTCGGGGTTCGAGGGGCGCGCGCCTTGGCGTCCGAAGTCACTGGGCGTGGAGACGATGCCTTCGCCGAAATGCCACTGCCAGAGGCGGTTGACCATGACGCGGGCGAAGAGCGGATTCTCTTTGGAGGTGATCCACTCGGCCAGCGCCTTGCGGCGTTGCGGAATGAAGTGATCTTTGGGCTCAACGATCGGTTTGCCTGCGTGCAGTGCTGCCGGGAACGAGGGCTTCACTTCGGGGCCGCGGTTCTGCCAGTCGCCGCGATTGAGAACGTAGGTGGGCCGCACATCTTCGGTATGGACGAGCAGGTTTGCCTTGTCGACCGGCTTGGGCGCGCGCATGTAGGTCTTGCCTAGCTCTTCGAGCAACGTGGTGCGCTCATCGCGTTCGGCGGGCGTCAGTTCACGTTTTTCTTCGGAGGCTTTTTCGTTGATGCGGCGAATCTTGGCGGCGAGTTGTTCAGCCGCGACCCATACCGTTTCGTGGCGCGTGTATTCATAGATCGTCATGCGGTCGACGATGGGCACTTCGCGCTCTTCGCTGCCGGAAAAGAAAGCCGTCAGGCTGTAGTAGTCCTTCTGCTTGATCGGGTCGAACTTGTGGTCGTGGCAGCGGGCGCAGCCGACGGTGAGGCCGAGGAATGCGGAGCCGGTCATGTCGACGGCTTCGGCGGCCCACTCGCTGCGGTAGTAGTCGCCGTAGAAAGTGATTTCGACGGGGAAGGCGCCGAGCGAATAGAGGCTGGTGCCGATGCGTTTGTTGAGGCTGGCCTTTTTGTCTTCGGGCAGACCGTAAGTGCCGTTGAGGTCGAGGTTGTCAGGCCAGATTTCGTCGGCGGCGATTTGCTCTTGGACGAAGACGTCGTAGGGCTTGTCTTTCTGGAAAGAGTCGATGACGTAGTCGCGATAGCGCCAGGCGTTGGCCAACAGGGCGTCGGTCTCGAAGCCGGCGGTGTCGGCGTAGCGCACGACGTCGAGCCAGTGGCGTCCCCAACGCTCGCCGTAGCGCGGCGAGTCGAGCAGCTTGTCGACCAGCTTGTCGTAGGCGTCGGGCGCCGGGTCATTGACGAAGGCGTCAATCTCTTCCGGCGACGGCGGCAGGCCGAGCATGTCGAAGTAGACGCGGCGGGCCAAGGTGCGGCGGTCGGCGAGTTCGGTGGGCTGGAGCTTGTGCTCTTCGAGTTTGGCGAAGACGAAGGCGTCAATCGGGTTGGCGACGCGCGAGGCGTGTTGCACTTCGGGGACTGCGGGCTTCTCGGGTTTGCGGAACGACCACCAAAGATTCTGCGCTGATGCAGCTGCGGTGCCTTCGGGCCAGGGCGCGCCGTCGTCGACCCATTTTGCCAACGTGGCGATGTCGTCCTCGCTGAGGCCTTGTTTGCCCGGGGGCATCTTCAAGTCGCCCACGCGGCGCACCGAGGTCATCAGCAGACTCTCGCCGGCGTTGCCGGGAACAATCGCCGGCCCGCGGCTGCCGCCGTTGAGCGCGCCGTTGCGGGTGCGCAGGTCCAGCCCGGACATCTGGGCGTCACCGTGGCAGGCAAGGCAGTTCTGTTGGATGAGTTCGTACCCGGGATGAGAATCGGCGGCGGTTAGCAGGGGTGCAGCTAACGAGGCCAAGACGAAGGAAGAGGTCAATAATCCGCGCAACATGGGCAGCAATCTGGGGTGAGTATACCCCAGAGACACGTTACCCTCTAAGGCGTGGTGGCTAGGGAGTTTTCTTGACGGCTGGGGGCGAGGACCCGGCGATAGAGGCGTTCGTAGCGGTCGATGATGTTGGATTGCGAGAAGTATTCAGAGCGCTTGCGGGCGGCGGCACGGACGCGCTGGTGGGCTTCGGGATTCTTGAGAAGTTCGCAGGCGGTCTTGCCCATGGCTTCCACGTCGCCCAGGGGCAGCAGGAATCCGGATTCTTCGTTTTGGATCAGCTCGGGCAGACCGCCGACGTTGGAGGCGATGACGGGAACGCCGCAGGCCATGGCTTCGAGGGCTGCGAGACCGAAGGATTCCTGTTCGCTGGGCAGCAGGAAAAGATCGAGCAGGGGCAGCAATTCTTCGACGTCCTGATCGGAGCCGACGAAGTGGACACGGCGTCTGAGGCCGAGTTCATCGGCTAGCCGCTCGGCCGTTTCGCGGTCGGGTCCGTCGCCGATCATCAGCAGTTTGGAGGAGTGGTGACGGGCGATGTAGTGGAAGGTCTTGATGACGTCTTGGGTGCGCTTGACCCAACGGAAGTTCGATAAGTGGCCGATGAGCGCTTCGTCAGGACAGGCGTATTTTTGGCGGAGCGCGGCGTTGAAGTGCTTGGGGTTGAAGCGTTCCAGATCGACGAAGTTGTGGATCACTTCGGCCGGGCAATCGGTGCAAAACCGTGCGTGCGTTTCGCGCGCGAGATAGCTGGAGACGGCGCTGATGCCGTCGCTTTGTTGCAGGCAGAAACGTGTGATTTCGTAGAAGGACTCGTCGAGGCCGAGCAGGGTGATGTCGGTACCGTGCAGCGTGGTGACGATCTTGGGACCGTTCTCGCCGAGCATCTGTTTGGCGAGATAAGCGCTGGCGGTGTGGGGAATGGCGTAGTGCGCGTGAAAGATGTCGATCGGATGTTCGCGGGCCAACGTCGATAGTTTGGACGCCAGCGCCAGCGTGTAAGGCGGGTACTGGAACAGCGGATAGCGGGCGATCGGGACTTCGTGGAAATGAACCCGCGCGTTGCCTTCGGTGACGCGCACGGGGCGCACGTAGCTGACGACGTGGACGTCGTGTCCACGTTCGGCCAGGCCCATGCCGAGTTCGGCGGCGACGACTCCGCTGCCTCCGATGGTGGGGTGGCAGATGATGGCGATGCCTAGCGGTCTTTCCATGGCTCGATGTCGAATAGGCTGACTAAGTCGGTGGCTGGAATCGGAAGTTCGCTGGTGTAGGGTTCGCCATAGGCGACGCCGATGAGCGAACCGAAGTACTTGAGGGCGGCTTCGATGGATTCGAGGAAATTCTCGGAGGCGATGCGTACCGGGAAGTCCTTGCTTTGCGGTGCGCCGAATTGCGATTTATAGCAGCGCACGGCGGCCATACGTTCTTGGATGACTTCGCTGATGTCGACGACGACTTGAGGATTCATGGGGCGCGTCCCCATGTGATGCAGCAAAGCGCGCGGACGATGCGGGGGCAGGTTGGGTAGGTAATTTTTAATACCGCAGAGATAGAAGCTCTGGCGCAGCAGATGGGCGGTCCCCATGTGGTCGGGGTGATGGTCGTCTAGAGGCGGCGCAATGACGAGTTGGGGGCGCAGTTGGCGGATAGTGCGGACGACGGCCTTGCGGTTGTCCTCGGTGTCGCGAACGTGCCCGTCGGGGATGCTGAGATTGACGCGGTGAGTGAGCCCCAGCGCTCGTGCTGCAGCTTCGGCCTCTTTGGTTCGCCGCTCGGGCGTGCCGAGACTGCCGAGTTCGCCGCGCGTGAGATCGACGACGGCGGTGGTTCTGCCGCTGCGCACGGTATTGAGCAGCAGGCCGCCGCAACAGAGTTCGGCATCGTCGGGGTGAGCGGAAAAGACGACCAGGTCACTGGGCGCGGCGTCGGGGGATAGCATGGCTTAGGCTTCTTCCAACTCCGCGGTGAGCTTGCCCCACTCGTCTTCGCAGGCTTCAATTTTCTTGCGGCGCTTCTCCATTGATTCGAGCGCCTCGGCTTGTTTGGCAAAGTCGCTGGCGAAAGTCTGGAGCATTCCTTGGAGGGTCGAGTTTTCTTTTTCGAGGCGGGCGACTTCGTCTTCCAAGGCGGCTACGCGCTTGCGTAGCTTGTCGGCTTTGATGGGGTTGAGTCGCTTCTTTTTCGAATCAGCAGAGGCGCCGTTCTGCGGCTTCGGCGCGGGATCAGGCGCGGCTGGTTTGGCGTGGAATTCGAGGGCGGCCATGAGTTCCGCGCTGGGACCGCCGGGGGCGGCCTTGGATTCTTCAGCCTCGCCGCGGCGTTCGAGGGCGTACTGGTATTCCTCGTAGTTGCCGGGGTAGGTTTCGACCGTGCCGCCGCCGATGGCAAAAACCTTGGTGGCCAGGCGGTCGATGAAGTAGCGGTCGTGCGAGACGAAAACGATGGTGCCGGTGAACTCCATCATGGCCCGCAGCAGCACGTCTTTGGCGCGCATGTCGAGGTGATTGGTGGGCTCGTCAAGCAATAGGAAATTGTGCGGCTCAAGCAGCATGCGAGCCAGGGCGAAGCGGTTCCGTTCACCGCCCGAGAGCACGCCGACTTTCTTGAAGGCGTCGTCTCCCGAGAATAGAAAGCAGCCCAGCAGCGAGCGCACCTCGGCGTCGTTCATGCCGCGGGCGCGGTCGGCGATTTCGTCGAAGAGAATCGCCTCGGGGTTCATCTCTTTGTATTGGTCTTGGGCGAAGTAATCGGTCTCGACCTTGTAGCCGACTTTGATCTCGCCGGCGGTCGGCGGCTCGATGCCCGACATCAGCCGAATCAGCGTCGACTTGCCGGCGCCGTTGTGGCCGACCAGCGCTACGCGGTCGCCTTTTTCGATGTTGAACGCGACGTTGTCGAGAACCTTGTTGTCGCCGTAATGCTTCGAGACGCCCTTGCCTTCGATGACGACGCGTCCGCTGGCGGGCGGTTGCGGAAAGCGGAAGTGAACGGCTTTCTCTTCGGGCGGAATCTCGATGCGCTCGATCTTTTCGAGCTCCTTGACACGGCTCTGCACCAGCGCCGCTTTGGACGCCTGGTAACGGAAGCGGCTGATAAAGGCTTCGAGCTGTTCGATGCGGCTGCGTTGATTCCTATACGAGGCGACGAGCTGCTCGCGGCGCGACGTTTTCTGCACTTCGTACTTGGAGTAGTTTCCCTTGTAGAAATGCATCTGCTTGTTCCAGATTTCGACGACCTGTTGAACAGTCTCGTCGAGGAAAAAACGGTCGTGCGAGATCAGCAGAAACGCGTTGGGATAGCTCTGTAGATAGCTTTCGAGCCAGTTGCGGGCTTCCAGGTCGAGGTGGTTGGTCGGCTCGTCGAGCAGCAGCAGGTTCGGCTTTTCTAAGCAGCAGCTTGGCCAGCGCGATGCGCATCTGCCAGCCGCCTGAGAAGGTCTCGGTGGGCTTTTCCCAGTCGCTGCGGAGGAACGAAAGACCGCCCAGAACGGTGCCGACCTGCACCTCTTTGGTATAGCCGTCGAGCGCATGGTAGCGGTCCATGACCCAGGTGTAGCGGTCCACGACGGCTTCGTATTCGTCGCTCGTCGGATCGAGTTCACCCATTTGATGGGCCAACTCTTCTTGTTCCTGTTCGAGGGCGATGGCCTCGTCGAAGACGCTGAGGCATTCCTCAAATAGCGTACGCCCTGAGAAGCTCAAGCCGTCCTGCGGCAGATAGCCGATGCGCAGGCCCTTTTGCTGATTGACCTCTCCGTGATCGAGGCGTTCTTTGCCGAGGAGGATCTTCAGGATGGTGGACTTGCCCGTACCATTGGCGCCGACCACGCCAATCTTGTCTTGCGGCTGTATGAGCCAGTTCAGGCCTTCAAATAAGGTCCTATCGGCATAGCGCATCGCGCCATCGGATATCTGCAACATTCCCTTTCAGTGTAGGTGTTCGGCGGCGCCGGAACGGTTACTTCCGCTGAGCCGCGAACCAGGCGAGCGTCCGTTGGACTCCGTCCTCGAACTCGACTTGCGGCTCAAAGCCCAACACGTCACGGGCGGCGGAGATATCGGCTCGCGAATGGCGGACATCGCCGAGACGCTGGGGAGCACGGTTGGGCTCGAGTTCGATTTTGGCGGCGGCTTGCATCGCCTTCCAGGCGCGATTCAGGGTGATTCCTTGACCACATCCGCCGTTGAAGACGCCACCGGAGGCTGCTGGGACCGTTGCGGCCAATAGATTAAGGCGGGCAACATCTTCGACGAAGATGAAATCGCGCGTCTGTTCGCCGTCCCCGTTGATGGTGGGCGGTTCGCCGTCGAGGACGCGGTTGGCAAAGATAGACAGCACCCCGGAGTAAGCGGACGAAGGGTCTTGGCGCGGACCGAAGACGTTGAAGTAGCGCAGAGAAACGGCTTCGATGCCGTAGCTTTCTTGGGCCGCCTTGAGAAAATGCTCGCCCGCCAATTTATGCGCGCCGTAGGGCGACAGCGGCTCGGGCCGCATGTCTTCCGTTTTGGGCAGGGCGGGGGAATCGCCATAGACCGCTGAGGAGGAAGCGAAAACGATGCGGCGTACTTTTTGTTCAACCGCCGCGCGGATCACGTTGAACGTGCCGTCAACATTCACCCCAAAGCAAAGTTCGGGCTCGCTGATGGAGCGCGGCACTGACGGGATAGCCGCCTGGTGGAAGATGACGTCCATGCCCGCCAGCAGTGGAAGCAGGGCCGGATAGTCGCGGATATCGCACTCGTGGAACTCGACGCCGGCCGCATGGGCCAAATTGCGCTGGTGTCCGGTGATGAGGGAATCGACGACGACGATGCGCTCGCAATCGTCACGCAGGCGGAGGGCGTCGACGAGCGCGGATCCGATGAACCCCGCGCCTCCGGTAACGAGGAAGCTGCTCATGCTTAGTCCAACTGCGCGATTTGGTCGCCCAGGTAGGCCATCGACTCGGTCACGATGTGCTCAGCGCCGGGCGCAAAGTCGAATACTTCCATCGATACCCAGCCGGCATAGTTGCGGTCTTTGGCGGCCTGCAGGACCGGTTTGAAGTCGTAACCGCCCTCGGGACGGGGATGAGAGCCGTCGAGTTCGTTGACGTGGATGTGGCGAATTTTGTTCCAGTGGCGGGTGACGAGCACGGCGTGGGGTTCAAATTCGTCGACGGCGTTGTGCGAATCAAACATGGTCTGGACGTTTGGGCTGCCCAGTTGATCGACGATCGAGGCCGCTTCATCCAGGGTTTGGATCACGTCGCATTGGTCAATCGGCAGGGCCTCGATCAGCAGGGTGACGCCGTTCGCTTCGAGTTGGGGGATCACCGAGGCGACGCCGTCGATGAATCGTTTGGTGGCTTCCTCGCGGGTCGCGCCGTCGGTTGTGCGGCGCTGCGCGGGAGAGCCAAACACGAGTACGCCGCCGCTGTCGTGGTCCGCTGGACGCAGATCGGCGCAAAGGTCGGTGAGGCCGCGGATGTAGTCCCAACTACGCTGGCGAACCTTGTCGTCGGGCGTGGTGACGTGAATGCCTTGCGGGCCGACAGTGAGCCAATGCAGGCCGACGAACTTCAAACCTTCTCCGACGACGATGTCGCGCGCCTCATGGCGTTCGGCGAGGGGCAACTTGGTTGCGTCCTGCATCAGCGTGAAGGGGGCGATTTCAATGCCGTCCCAGCCGGCGCGCTTGATCGATTGACAGGATTCGCGGAAATCGCGACGTTCGTACAGTTCGTTACAAACGGACAGATGAAAAGGGCCGGTGGGCATTGCTGAAAGCCCAGTGTAGCTTAGCTTCCGCTGCTATAATCCCGGCGTGAATCCCCTCAACCGTCGTAGTTTTTTCATCACGGCCGCGGGCGCGACCGCAGGACTGGCAACCCTCAGCGCCCATCCGCGCATCAACTCGAAGTTTCGCGGCGTACAAATCGGCGCGCAAAGCTATAGCTTCCGTTCGCTGGACACGGACGGCATGATTGCCGCCTATAAGGAGTGCGGCATCGGCTTGGCTGAGCTCTACTCCGGGCATTTGGAAGCTAACATCCCGATCAGCGATCCGACTCCGAGGACGTTGCCCAATGGCCGGGTCGTACCGGCGCAGCCGTCTCGCGACGATCAGCGCAAGTGGCGTTTAGGCGTCGATCTGGCTGAGTTTGAAACTGTGGGCCGCAGACTGCACGAAAACGGCGTCCAGGTTTACGCCTACAACTACAGTTTTCGGGAAGACTTTGACGATGCCGAGATCGAACGCGGTTTCGAGATGGCCCAGGCCATCGGCGCGCGCTACATCACGGCTTCGGCCAACGTGACGACGGCGAAGAGGATCGACCCTTTCGCGAAGCGTTATCAGATGCGCGTGGGCATGCACAATCACTCGCGCATCGACGACAACGAGTTTGCCACGCCCGAGAGCTTTGAAAAAGCTCGCATGGGCATGTCGGACTATATCGCGGTGAATCTCGATATCGGCCACTTCGTTGCGGCCAATTTCGAGCCCTTGGAGTTCATTCGCAAGAACTACTCAGACATCTTGACCTTGCACGTCAAGGATCGTAAGAAGAACCAAGGCGACAACGTGACCTTCGGCGAAGGCGACACGCCTATCGTTGAGGTGCTGCAGCTTGTTCGCGACGAGGGCTATCAGTTCCCTTGCAACATCGAGTACGAGTATCGCGGCGAGTCGGATGCGGTGACCGAGGTCAAGAAGTGCCTCGCCTATTGCAAGAACGCTCTCGAGGCCTAGGCCGTATTCGTAGCGTTATCGGAGGCGGCGAACGCGATGGTTCTCGCTGTCGCTGACGTAAACCGTTCCATCACTTCCCACATAGACGCCGTGAGGGCGCGCCAGGCCGCACTGGAGCGGATCGCCGTCTGGTCCTTGGGCGCGGACGCCTTTCCCTAAGACCGTGGTGATGATGCTGGTCCGCAGGTCGATCCGGCGGATGGTGTGGCTCTCGGTGTCAGCGATGTAGACGCCGCCGTCCGGCCCGATCGAGATGCCCTTGGGGCCGGAAAGTTTGGCATTTTTGGCCGGTCCGCCGTCGCCCTCGTAGCCGCTCTCGCCTGTGCCGGCGATGTGGTGCAAGGTGAGTGAGCGCATGTCGATGCGATAGACCGCGTTGCCTGCCCGAAGCGCCAAGTACATGTCTCCCTTGGCGTCGAAGGCCATCGTGCGGGGTTCGTTTAAGGAAGCTCCGCGGACCGAGGAGCCGTCGGGGGCCATGGCCTTTTCCCCAGTGCCGGAAAACGTTGTGATGACGCCCGTTTTCATGTCGATCTTGCGGATACGGTTGTTGCGGATGTCGGCGACGTAGAGGTCTCCATTGGAGTCGAAAGCGATGGAGTGCGGTTGGTTGAACTGGGCGCTGGTTGCCGGACCGCCGTCGCCCGAGAAGCCCGGCGTCCCGGTTCCCGCGACGGTGGAGATAGTCCCGCTGGCGCGATCCACCTTGCGGATGACGGCGCTCTGCATGTCGACGAAGTAGAGGTTGCCTGCTGGGTCGAAGCGAACCTCGTACGGTTCATTGAGTTGAGCCGCGGTTGCCAATCCGCCGTCGCCCGAATAGCCCTTCTCGCCGGTGCCGGCCACGGTGGTGACGCGTCCCGTGGCGAGGTCGATGCGGCGAACGCGATGCGTGTCGATCTCGCCGACGTAGAGAGCGCCGTCCGGGCCGAGGGTCAGGCCGTAGGGATTACCCACCTGGGCCGCGAGAGCCGGGCCGTTGTCGCCGGCCATGCCGGAGATCCCGGTGCCGGCGATGGTCTCGACCTGCTCGGCAGGCAGCAGGTTGGCGAGGGCGAGGATAGCGAGGACAGCAAGGAAGCGCACGCAGGCATGTTAGCCGACTAGCGGGATGCGCGTCACCGCGATTTTGCCGGAAAAGCAGACGTCGACGTCCGAACCAGGAGTGCGGGCGCGCTTGGAATATTCGCCGGAATAGCGCAGGCCGGCCTCTTCGGCCAGGAATTCCAGCGGCAGCGGCGACAGGTCTAGCGGACACTCGACGATGTCGGCAGTTTCCGCTTCGGGAGGGAGGCAGGGAAGGTTGATATTCCAGATCACGCCCGGCTCGCAGCGATGGCTGAGGATGTCGAGAATGATGGGGGCGCACCAGGCTGCGGCGCGGCGCCAGTCTTCGATCGTCAGTTGGCGGTTGCGATAGTGCGAAAGGGCGATGCCAGGGATGCCGTACAGGGCGGCTTCGCGTACGGCGGCGACGGTGCCGGAGTGGAAGATGTCGACGCCCAGATTGCCGCCCGAATTGATCCCGGCCAGAACGTAGCGGACTTCGCCGGGAAACTGGTGCAAGGCGACGCGGACGCAGTCGGCCGGAGTGCCCTCAACCGAGAAACGGTTGGGGTCCCGTTGCTGAAACTGGATGGGCCGATCGGTGGTCGTCGAGTGACTGCAGCCGGAGCGTTCGATGTGCGGCGCGGCGATGATCTTCTCGAAGGATCCGTTGACGGCGTGGGCTAACGCTCCCAGACCGGGCGCGTCAATTCCATCATCGTTGGTGAGAAGTATTTTCATTCCCAAGCTCTCATTGTCACAGAGAGCGATTGAGACCACGGTGACGGAGATATTTCATTCAGAATAAGGCGATGTTGTTGCGCGCACTGACGGTGGCGGCGGCCCTGTGGCTTGCGGCCTGCGGAGGCGGTAGGCGGATCGTCGCACCGCCGCCGGCGCCCGCTCCGCCGGCGCACGACGCGAAGCCGCCGGCGGAAGAGCCGGTTGCCCCGGCTGGAACGCCGCCTCGGGTCGCTGTGGCCGCTCCCGCGAGCCCGCTGAAGCCCTCGCCGTTGCCGGCACGGCGGCCTCAAGGGCCGGGCGTCAGGCAGGCGGAAGAAGCCAAGTTTGAAGCGCGCAGCTACCGGACGCCGGCTGGAGCCGTGCTGCCTTACCGGCTGTTTATTCCCGACGGTTACGATCCCAAGCGCAAGTACCCGTTGATTCTGGTGCTGCACGGCGCCAGCAGCCGGGGCCACGACAACCAACAGCAGATGTCCGACAGCGACGGGCCGCGCTATTGGGCGTCGGCGCGGGTGCAGAGTCTGCAACAAGCGTTTGTCGTCGCCCCGCAGGCGGATCCCCAATACGCGCCGACTTGGGTGCGCGCTTGGCGGCCGCCTGATACGCAGGACCCGAAGCGGCCTGAGCCGCTGGAACTTTCAGTCAATTTGATCGACAAACTGGCCAAGGAGTTTTCGATTGATCGATCGCGCCTCTACGTCGTGGGCTATTCAATGGGCGGATTTGGAGCTTGGCTGGCCGCCAGCCGCCACCCGAACCTGTTCGCGGCGGCCGTGCCGATCGCGGGCGGGGGCGACCCCAGCTACATCGTGGGGACTTCAACCAAGATCTGGGCCTTCCATGGCACGACCGACAAGGTTGTTCCCGTTCGCAGGTCCAGGCAAATGGTCGATGCGCTCAAGAAGGCAGGCAAAGACGTGAAATACACCGAGTACCCGGGCGTCAATCACCAAGCCTGGAAGCTGGTCTACGAGGAAGCGGAACTGCCGGTTTGGCTCTTCCGGCAGTCGCGTTAACCGGCAACAGTTTGTTGCTTGCGGAAGAATTCGACTGTTTTGGCGAGACCCTCGGCGAGCGTGACCTGCGGTTCCCAGCCGAGGCGTTCCTTCGCCTTGGTGATGTCGGGCTTGCGCTGCTTGGGGTCGTCCTTCGGCAGGGGTTGGCGTTCGATGGCGCAGGAAGAACCGATGAGTTTTTGGATGACCTCGGCGAATTCTAAGATTGTCAGTTCCGTGGGATTTCCGATATTGACCGGCTCATGCTCCTCGCTCTGGATCAGCCGGGTAAGCCCGTCGACCAGATCGGAAACGTAGCAAAAGCTGCGCGTCTGGGAGCCGTCGCCAAAGATGGTGATCGGTCGGCCGTTGAGCGCCTGATCGAGAAACGCCGGGACAACGCGGCCGTCGTCTAGCTTCATGCGCGGGCCGTAGGTGTTGAAGATGCGCACGATCTTGGTGTCGACCCCGAATTCGCGGTGGTATGACATGGTCATGGCTTCGGCGAAACGCTTGGCTTCGTCGTAAACGGAGCGCGGTCCGATGGGGTTGACGTTGCCCCAGTACGTTTCCTTCTGGGGATGCTCTAGAGGGTCGCCGTAGCACTCGGAAGTTGACGCCAACAAGTAGCGGGCGTTCTGGGCGCGGGCGAGGTCGAGCATACGCTTGGTGCCCACGGAGTTGACGAGCATGGTCTCGATCGGGTGCGCCAGGTAGTCGAAGGGGCTGGCCGGCGAGGCCATGTGGAAGACGCAGTCGAGGCGTCCGTCGATTTCAAGCGGATCGCAGACGTCCTGTTCGATGTAGGTGAACGCTGGGTTCTCGAGCAGATGGGCGATGTTGGAGCGGCGTCCGGTAATCAGGTTGTCGACGGCGATCACCTGATGACCGTCGGCGATCCAGCGATCCGCCAAATGAGAGGCCACAAAGCCGGCGCCGCCTGAAATGAGTACTTGCAAATGGTCTCCCCGTAAGGTCCATGGTAGGCAAGCTGCTAAATAAGCGCCAACAGGGGTTCGACTTAGACGGCGTCGTCGAAAGCCGGACTTGCATCCAGGCCCGGAATGGGAAAAGATGGAGCGCGAGCCGCAGGAGGCCCCCCATATGAATCGCCGAGACGCCTTTTTTTCGATGACTGGCGGAGCAGCAGGCTTAGCCAGCCTATTCGCTCCTCAATTGCGCGCCGCGCCGACGCCGCAGGAAACGCAAGCCCGCCGGGGCATGCCTGCTATTCACATTACGAAAGTCAAGGCGGTGCTGACGGCTCCTCCGGGACTGCCGCGCACGGTCATCGTCAAGATCGAAACCAATGAGGCAGGCGTTTACGGTTGGGGTTGCGCCACCTTTACCCAACGGGCCAAGGCCGTGGTCACGGCGGTCGATGAGTTCCTGGCGCCGTTCTTGATCGGCAAAGATCCTGACCAGATCGAAGACATCTGGCAGACGATGTACGTCAGCTCCTATTGGCGCAACGGGCCGGTGCTCTACAACGCGATGAGCGGCGTGGACCAGGCATTGTGG
Source organism: uncultured Acidobacteriota bacterium (assembly GCA_963805925.1). Classification (GTDB taxonomy): domain Bacteria; phylum Acidobacteriota; class Terriglobia; order Bryobacterales; family UBA6623; genus CAMPKL01. The sequence continues at coordinate 221,582 of CAWDWB010000003.1, read as the reverse complement.
GACATCAAGGGCAAGCGCGCGAATATGCCGGTTTACGCGCTGCTCGGCGGCAAGGTTCGGCAGGCGGCGGACGTCTACCGTCACGCTTCGGGCGACAGCTTGGAATCGCTGCTGGAGTCGGCGCAGGGCTATATCGAACAGGGTGTGCGTCACGTGCGCATCCAGATGGCGATCGCCGGTAACGCGAACTACGGCGCCCGCACGGAAGGTTCGGGAAACGGTTTTCTCGGCGCTCCCTCTGGCGGACCGCACAACGAGCGGATGTATGAGCCGACGCCGTATTTGCTCTCGGTGCCGAAAATGTTCGAGTACATGCGCAAGAACCTCGGCGAAGAGATTGAACTATTGCACGACACCCACGAACGCTTGTCGAACGACCAGGCGATGTGGCTCTGCAAACGGTTGGAAGAGTACCGGCCATTCTTCCTCGAAGATCCGGTCTCGCCCGAGCAGATTGGTTACTTCAAGAACATCCGCGCCCAGTGCACCACTTCGATCGCCATGGGCGAGTTGTTCAACTCGCCGCATGAGTTCGTGGGGTTGATCTCCGAGCGGCTGATCGACTTCATTCGCGTCCACGTCTCGCAGATCGGCGGCCTAACGCCGGCGCGCAAGCTGGCGGCGCTCTGTGAGTTCTTCGGGGTGCGTACGGCGTGGCATGGCCCGGGAGACACCTCGCCGATTGGCCATCTGGCGAATATCACGCTGGACGTCACTAGCTACGCCTTTGGCATCCAAGAGGCGCAGCAGTGGCCGGAATCGGTCCACGAAGTCTTCAAGGGCTGCCCGAGGCTGGAGAACGGTTTCTTTTATCCCAATGAAGCGCCGGGCTGGGGTATCGAGATTGACGAGACGCTAGCGGCGAAGTATGACGTGGATTCGCGATACAACGAGCCCTTCGATTATTCGTGGGGCACGACGCGCCGCCGCGACGGCTCAATCATCCGACCTTAGTCGTTGGACGCGGTTTCTTCGAGCAGCTCAGCGTGGATCTCGAGCGTTTCGCCGGGATCCACGAGAACCTCTCGCTTCCACTGCTTGTAGCCGTCTTTCGAGACGGTGATGCTGTATTCGCCCGGCTTGACGGATTTGCCGCGCGGGGTGAGGCCGTTGAAAGCGTTATTGATCTCGACTTCCGCTAGTTCCGGACTGGAAGTGATGCGCAGTACTCCGTTCTTCGGCGCAACCGGCGTCGCTGGAGCCGCTTCGCTGACTTCGACTTCTTCCTCCGGTTTCTCGACGGTCTTGCCGGTCACCAATTCCGCGTTTCTCAGAACGCCTTCGTAGTTGCTCTTATGCAGCTTGAACTCGACTGCCGCCGACAGATTATCGACGGTGAAAGTAATCGTGAGGAAGTGCTTCTTGCCCTGCAGCAGTTCGAAGGGGCGAGCCAGGGGTGACCCAGGCCGGGCGCCTTCGACGGACGAATAGTAGAGGTTAGTGACCGCGCCGGCGGGGATCGAGACGTACTCGTTCCAACTGTCGTCGATGAAGCGGATGCCCTTGGCGTCGAACGCTAGGCGGCCTTTGTCGCCCTCGCGCGCTTTGCCGTAGCCGGTGCGAATCTCCACTTTCTCGAACGATACTTGGGCGGCGAGAGCGGACGAGAAGGCGAGCACAAGCATGCCCGCGAAAAGGTGATTCAGAATGCGCATGGGAAACCTCTACCGCGTACTATCACCCCGCTTGGGAAGTACCGTAAACGCGGCGGAGGCCCTAACTCCGGCTCAGGCTTTTGACGTACGGCGAAAGCAGTACCACGGGCCTAGCCGGCATGCTAAACTCGCCGGTCATATGCTCGCGAAGAGACTCTTGCTGATGGGTCTGATGGCCCTTGCGTTGATTGCTGCCTGCGCGACGGCGCCGCCCGAGGAAGAGACGACGGATGCAGGCAGGCCGCCGACGCACACCTTTGAGGAAGTGGCCCCTGGAGTCTATTTCGTCCAAGGGACGGGCGAGGTCACCGTCGGCAGCAATTCGTTGGTCGTCGTCAATGACGACGACGTTCTTGTTGTCGATTCGCACATCACGCCCGACGCTGCCCGCGAGTTGGTTGTGGCCATCGCCGGAATCACCGATAAGCCGATCAAGACGCTGGTCAACACGCACTACCACTTCGATCACGCCAATGGGAATCAGGTCTTCGGCGACGGCATCGAGATCATCGGCCACGAGTACACGCGGCAGAAGCTGATGACCGACGTCCTCAGCGAACCGACTTATGTGTTGCAGGCGAGCCCCGAAGCGCTCAGGCCGCGGCTCGAAGAGATGGAGGCGGAACTCGCCAAGACCGAGGGCGATGCCCGCACTGATTTAGAGAAGCGCATCGCTGTAATGCGTCGGCACATCTCGGCGCAGTCGGAGATCGTGTTGACCCCGCCCGAGCGGACATTCACAGACTCGCTCACCTTGCAGAAAGGTTCGCGAACGATCGAACTGCATTTCCTGGGCCGCGGGCATACGGCTGGGGATGTGGTCGTCTATCTACCGGCGGAGAAAGTACTCTACACGGGCGACCTGTTTTACGACGGGGCGCCTTATCTCGTGGACGGCTTTCCGCTGGAATTTATCGATACCTTGGAAAAGCTAAAGGCATTCGACGCCGACATGATCTTGGGCGGGCACGGCGGCATCACCCGCGACAAGTCGAGAATTGACGCGCGGCAAGAGTACCTGCGCGACTTCTGGGCGCAGGCCAAAGCGTCCCACGACGCTGGACTGTCTCCCGCCGAGGCGTTGGCCAAGCTCGATCTCGAAAAGCATGGTTTTGGCAATGGGCGACCCGCTATCCGCCAGCTTGAGATCGAGCGCATGTATCACTTGATGGACGGCGGCGAATAAGCCTCCGCACAGGCTAGAATAGGCCGTTCATGTCGAACTTTCCTCGCGTCGCGTCTTTCAAGACAGTCGAACGTTTCCGCGAGCGATTGCGTGAACTTGACCTGCCGATTGACGCGGACGACGCCATCCTCAAAGCGCCGGAATCACCTCTAGCTCAGCCCCTTCAGATTGGCTCCGCCCGCATCGGCAACCGCTGGACGATCCATCCGATGGAGGGCTGGGATGCGGAGGCGGACGGCAAGCCCAGCGAACTCGTTCATCGCCGCTGGAGGAATTTCGGAATTTCCGGCGCCAAGTGGATCTGGGGCGGGGAAGCGATGGCCGTGGTTCCCGACGGCCGCGCGAATCCCAACCAACTCGTCATCAACCAAGCGAATCGCGATGCGCTGGCCCGCTTGCGCGACGACTTGATTAGCGCTCACCGTGAGCGCTTCGGATCCGTTGAAGATTTCTTCACCGGCTTCCAACTGACGCACTCTGGCCGCTTCTGCAAACCGTTCCAGAAGGACAAGTCCGAGCCGAAGATCCTTTACCGCCATCCGATCCTCGATCAGAAGTTCGGGCTCGGCCCAGACTATCCGTTGCTCGGCGATGACGAGATTCGACGCATTATCGACGCCTTTGTCGAAGGCGCCAAAATTGCAGAGTCCTGCGGCGCGCAGTTCGTGGACATTAAACATTGCCACGGCTATTTGGGCCACGAGTTTCTCAGCGCGTTTACCCGGCCCGGCCCCTACGGCGGTCCGTTGGAGAATCGCACGCGATTTCTGCGCGAAATTGTGGAGGGCATACAGGCGAATACGAAGCTGCTAATCGGCGTGCGGCTCAGCCTGTTTGACCTAATACCGTTTCGGCCCGATCCGGATTTGAGTGAGGGAACGAAGTTGGGCCCGGGCATTCCTGCCGAGTTCGACGGCGCCTACGCCGCTTGCTTCGGCGCTGATGAGGAAGATCCCTCTCAGTACGACCTCCGGCCCGCCGCGGAATTCCTCGCCGTCGCGGAATCGCTGGGCGTCAAGATGATTAACGTTAGCGCCGGCAGTCCGTATTACAACCCGCATGTGATCCGGCCGGCGCTGTTCCCGCCGTCGGACGGGTATCAACCGCCCGAAGATCCGCTGATCGGCTGCGCCCGCCAGATGGCGGCCTGTGCGGCGGTGAAGGCGAAGTTCCCGAACTTGGTCTTCGTCGGCTCCGCCTATACATACTTCCAAGAGTTTCTGCCGCAGATCGCCCAGTGGGCTGTCCGGACGGGCGGAACGGACTCGGTCGGGATGGGCCGGATGGTTTTGGCTTACCCCGACTTGCCCGCCGATGTCCTTGAAAAGGGAGAACTCCAGAATAAACGGCTTTGCCGCACCTTCAGCGATTGCACCACCGGCCCGCGCAAGGGGATGATCTCTGGCTGTTTTCCGCTCGATCCTTTCTACAAGTCGCGCCCTGAAGCGGCCATCGTGAAGAAAATAAAGGCGTCTCTGTAGCGCCGGCGGACGTGACCTTTCTAACATTTGCGCCAAATACCTGGCTATAATGGCTGTTCGTATCGGTCATTTTGGCCGACGTCGAGGAGACTCCCCCATGAATCGAATTGTCAGAGAGATTGCTTCGCTCGCCAACATCGCTCTCATTGCGCTGCTGGCTTTGAGCCTCGTCGCCCTGGTCGGCTGCGGAGGTTCCTCCACGGAGGAGACCGCTGAAGTTGCGCCGGCGGAGACTTTCCCGCCGCAGCTGCCTGGATACGCGGCAATGACGGTTCCCGCGACGAACCCGATGACTCCCGAAAAAGTGGCTCTGGGCAAGCAGCTCTACTACGACAAGCGCCTCAGCGGCGACGGAAATCGCTCCTGCTACGGCTGCCACGTGAAAGAGTATGGCCTGACGGATGGCCGCGCCAAGGCTCTCGGGGCCTTCGATAAAGAACTCACCCGCTCCGCCCCGACCATGTGGAACGTGGGCTACCACGAGAACTGGTATTGGGATGGACGCGCGGGCTCGCTCGAAGGGCAAGTCAAGGGCGCCTGGAGCGGCGGCAACATGGGCGCTTCGGGCAACGACGGCGCGCCTTCCATGGACCAAGTCTGCGCGAACTTGATGGAGATCCCGGGCTACGCCGAGCAGTTCACCGCCATCTACGGCGAAGCCGGATGCACGCCGGATAACGTCGGCAGTGCGGTGGCTTCGTTCATGCGTACGATCATTTCAAGCGATTCCGACTGGATTCGCTTCCGCAATGGCGACGACTCGGCTTTCAGCGCCGAAGAGAAGGCTGGCTATGAGTTGTTCTCCGGCCGCGCCAAGTGCACCAACTGCCACGATGGCTTGCTGATCACAGACTTGCAGTTCCACAACGTGGGCATCGGAGTCCACGGCGACACTGTAGACGATCCGGGCCGCATGAACGTCACCAAGGACGAGAAAGACAACGGCGCATTCAAGACGCCGACCTTGTTCGACATCTCGAAGTCAGCGCCATACTTCCACGACGGCAGCGTCGCGACATTGGAAGAGGCAGTCCACGTCATGGCCACAGGCGGCATCGCCAACAAGTGGCTTGATGAAGAGAACATGCATGAGGTGCGCGACGCCAATCTCACGGCGGAAGACGAGGCCTCGCTGGTCACATTCCTCAAAGCGCTGGACGCGAACTACAACATCGAAGATCCGACGCTTCCGTAAGCGCTTCGGCTCACTTCAACATAAAGGGGCGCGGGGGCCAAAGCTTCCGCGCCCTTCTTATTTTTCTATACCCTACGCCGTCCGATCAGCCGCCAGGCCGCGCCCGCCAGGGCAGGCGCCGACAGCAAGAATAGGAGGCCCGAAGCTGCAGCCACCTGCGGACTGATCGCAAACCTCAGGTTCGGCCAAATGACAATGGGCAGCGTGGACGTATCGCGCGTCGCCAAGAACAGCGTCAGGGTCACCTCGTTGAGCGAGACGACGACGGTGAACAACATCGCTGCAATCAGGCCGGGCGCCATGAGGGGCAGCGTAACGTGGCGAAACGCCTGCCAGGAGGTGGCCCCCAGACCTCTCGCTGCCGTTTCTAGTTCCGGGTCGACACGTTCGAGCGAGGCGCGCAGGGCGAGATAGGCGACCGGCGTCGCAATGACCGAGTGCGCCAGCGCCAAGCTCAGGTGTGAGCCCCACAGCGGGGTTGCCCGTACGATGGCCAGCAGGCCGGCGGCGATGGCTACGGCAGGCAAGGCTAAGGGCGCCAGCAAGGCGGTCTCCCACAGCGACTTGCGGCGCCAACCTCCGCGGCTCAAGCCCACGGCTGCAGCCAACGCTGTCGGCACCGAAATGAATGTCGTCAACCCGGCCACGATGAAGCTGTTCAGCAGCCCGCGGGTCCAAACAGGGTTTGCCAAGACTTGGCGGTACCACTCCAAAGTCCACTCGTTGCCGGGGAGTTCCAAGAATCGAGACGGCGTAAACGACACCAGCAGCGACAAGACCAGCGGCGCCAGCGAAGCGGCCACGATGAGATAGGCAAGCCGCTTCACGCCGTGCGTCTCCGAATCGCCGTCAACGTGTAGCCGAAAATCGCCATGACGCCCAGCAGCACGATATTCAGTGCCGCAGCCAGCGCCCAGTTGAGGTCGTGGTTCATCTGGCGGTCGACTTCCACCGACATCGTGTATTGGGCCGGCTGCCCGAGCAAGTAAGGTCCGAGAAAAGCGCCCAGGCTCCAAAGGATCGCCAGCGTCGCGGCGGCGATCGTTCCCGGCAAGCTTAGCGGAAAGGTGATCTTCCAAAAAGCTTGTGATGCGCTCGCTCCCAGGCCCCGCGCCGCTTCAACCAGCGAGTAGGGCGTCGCCTCAAGTGATGCGGCAATCGTCAGCACCGCATAGGGCAGCAGCATCAAAACCTCGGCGGCGACCACGGGCCAGAAACCGCTGGGCCCAAAGATCATCTTCAGCCCGTAGACGAAGACCAAAATGTTGGTGAACTTCGGCAGCGTGACCAGCACAAGCAATATGGCCTTCCCGGCGGGCGAAGAACGGTAGACCGCATAGGCGACCACATAGCCCAAGGCCAGAGTCAGCACGGTGGACGCGACGGCTAACCCAACCGTGAAGGCTAGCGTGTCGAGGTAGAACGCCGTTGTGAACATGCGGACGAAGTTTTCCAGCGTCCAGGTGCCCGGTTGGAAGAAGAGCGTTTCGAATTGCTGGGGGCCTGAGACGTCGCCGCGCGAGTACAGGCTCATACGCAAGATGAGCAGTAGCGGAAGGGCAACGCCGAGCATCCACAGTGCTGCAGCCGGCGCGGTGAGCCAACGATAGCCTCTCTCCTCAGTCACTGGTCTAGCCCTAGGAACTCCGAGACGAAGGGATCTGCCGGATTCATCGTCAAGTCGAATGCGCCGCCGATCTGCACGATGCGGCCTTGGTTCATGATCGCCGTGCGGTCGGCGACGCCCAACGCCTCTTCCTGGTCGTGAGTCACGAGAATGGTGGGAATCTTGAGCCGTTGTTGCAGTTCGCGCAGTTCGTCGCGGAGCCGAAGTCGGATGTTGCGGTCGAGGTTGGCCAGCGGTTCATCGAGTAGTAGGGCGTCCGGCTCATGGGCGATGGCGCGCGCTACCGCAACGCGTTGTTGTTGCCCTCCCGACAACTCGGAAGGCCTGCGTGGCTCTGTCCCTTCCATGCCGGTTAATTCGAGGATGGTGCGCGCTTTCTGCTCGCGGGCGGCCTTGCTCTCGCCGCGCATCTTGAGACCGAAGGCGACATTTTCCAAGACCGTCATGTGCGGGAACAGCGCATAGTCCTGAAAGACCATGCCGACGCGACGCGCCTCGGGCGGCTGCTGGGTGACGTCGCGGCCGTTGAGCCGCACCGTGCCCCGATCCACGGTGACGTAGCCGCCGATCGCTCGAAGCAAAGTCGTCTTGCCGCAGCCGGAAGGGCCGAGCACGGCGACGAACTCGCCCGGAGCCAAGGTGAGCGACACGCCGTCCAGCGCTTTGACTCCGCCGAACGACTTGCTGATCTCGACCAATTCAATCATGGCCGGTCCGGCTAGACGAGGACCTCTTGGTTCCAACGATCGGTCATTGCATTCCAATTGTCGGTGTAAGCGTCGTAAGGGTAGTAGCGCAAAGCGCCGAAAGCCTCTTCGGTGTAGGGATTGATCCGCCGCCAAAGCGGATCGAGCGCCGCTCGCTCGGTTGCGGCTTTCGGGATCGGAGTGGGGAAGCCTGCTGCCGCATATTCCCGTTGAAACTCTAAGCTAGCGAACTGGTTCAAGAACTCGTGCCCCAACGCCTTGAGGCGAGAGCCCTTCGGGATCAACCAAATGGCCTGGAAATGCGCCCGGTCGGGAGTGATGAAGATATCCGCTTGCTGGCCGTCGCGAATCAAGTGGTAAGCGTCCACGCTGTGGATGTTACCGGCGTCGACGTTCCCTTGAGCTAGGTTGAAGGCCATATCCGGCGAAGTCGCCCACCAGTGCGCGATCTTCGACTTGTTGCGCTTGGCGAAATCAAACACGCCGTCAAAGTCTTGTTCAATGGCCTCCGCCGCACGGCCTGGAGCATACGCCGCGGCGAAGGTATAGAGCGACATGTAAGAGGCGCGGTAGAACCCGGCGCGCTTCTCCAGCACTTCGGACCATTCGGTGATGGCCTCGTGCGCGGCGAAGCCATAGATTCCCGTGTGCGAGGCGTCCGGCCAGGTGAGTCCCCAACCTTCTTGGGCGACCCAATTGGCGAGCGCATTGGGGTGGAAGCTCTTGGCGTTGGGAATCAAGCTCCAGTCCAGCTTGGCGAAGTGGCCTTGCTTGATCACCGCGTAGACCTGGAACGGCGCCACGATCATCACGTCGTACGGCGGCTGGTCGGGAGGAGCGATCAGCAGCTTAGGAATTTCTTCGCCCCACCCGTTGTCGAAGATGACGGTCTCCCCGGTGGCTTTCTCAAACAAGGGCTTCAAGGCCCGTTCAAATGTCTCGCCCCACGGACCGGCCCAACTGAAAACGGTGAAAGGGCTATTGGCTCGCCGCCAGTTGCCGCACCCGGCCGTAAGCCCGGTGAGCAGCAGACTGCGCCGCGATAGCTTGCCGGGGCTCATGCCGCGGAGTTGGCCTGTTCGAGCTGAACCAAGCCTTGGCCCGCCATCAAGACTTCTTCGTGGAAGCGGTCGCAGCCGATGCACAGGTTGCGGTATTCCTTGCCCGAGGCTGTCGTGGTGCGCGATTTCTCTAAGAAGTCCTCGACGCTCCAGCCCTGCGCTAGTCCCATGCGTTCGGGGTGCCCCATTGAGATCGCTTCGTAAACCGGATCGCCGACGCGTTGCCGCAGGATCAATTCCAGTTCGTCTTCCATGAGATTGCCGACCGGCAGCTTGGTCTTGATACAGCAGGGATAGACGTTGCCGGTCGGGTCGATGGAGACTTCCGAGCCGGCATGCTTGTAGTCCAAAAAGTTCAACCCGCCGGACCAGCGATTGCAGAAGTTATCGGCCAGCGTCGCCGTCGAGATTTCGTTCTGATGGGCGCGTCCGCGCGGCCACAGCGGGCCGATCCACGAATCTTCCGTGGCGCCGAAGAAGTGGAAATAACGCCCGTCCATCCGCGGATCGCCGATCTTGTCGCCCACGCGGTCGAAATGTTGCATCCCGAGCGATTCGAAGATCTTGGTCAGCTTGGTGCGCAATTTGTCGCGAGCTTCCTCGGTCTCCATGCCCTTGTGGTGCGAGTCGAGGCCCGAAACGGAGATAGTGAAGGCGCCATGCTCCAGCAACTCCGCGGCGATCTTCTCGGTGAGGAGATCGCCGGTGGTTTGGATGATTAGCCGCACGCCGCCGTTGTTGCGGTACTTCGCCGTCAGTAAATCCATCGCCGGATATAGAACCGGCTCGCGGATCGGTTCCAGCAGCACTTCTCCGCCCGACAGAATAATGCGCCCAACGCCTTCCTCGAATCCTCCGCCCGGCGTTGGCCGGGCCGTGTTGAGGTAGGTCATGCGCTCGGGGAAGTTCGCGATCACCCGCGCGAAGTTCGCCTTCGACTCCCCGACGACCGCGTCCAATTCCACGCCGTAATAGGGGTGGAAGCGATCCTCGTAGCAGTGCTCGCATTGCCGGTGGCAGAGCCACGTCAGGACGTAATAGATCGATTCCATGGGAAGACCGCAGTTTACCGTGTGCGCCTCCTGTTCAGTTCGCCGTCCGCCGCAGCGAAGTTACGTCTATAACGGAATGTTGCCGTGCTTCTTCCGCGGCGTGTCGTCGACTTTGTTCTCGAGCATCTTGAGCGCGCGGATCAGCTTGGGACGCGTATCGCGCGGCAGGATGACCTCATCGACCCAGCCCCGCTCGGCCGCTATGTAAGGATTGGCAAAGCGCGTACGGAAGTCTTCCACCTTCTGTTGCCGTAGCTTGTCCGCGCTTTCGCCCGCGCTCATCAGTTCCCGTCGATAGACGATGTTGACAGCTTGCTCCGGCCCCATGACGGCGATCTCGGCCGTCGGGTAGGCGAAGTTGATATCCGTGCGCAGATGCTTGGAGCCCATCACGCAGTACGCGCCGCCATAGGCTTTTCGCGTAATGACGGTGACTTTGGGGACGGTTGCCTCGGCATAGGCGTAAAGCAACTTAGCCCCATGCTTGATGATGCCGCCGTACTCTTGATCGATGCCCGGCAAGAAGCCCGGTACGTCTTCAAAGGTCACAATCGGGATGCCGAAGGCGTCGCAGAAGCGCACAAACCGCGCGCCCTTCAGTGACGCGTTGATGTCCAAGCAGCCGGCAAGTACGGCGGGCTGATTGGCCACGATGCCTACCGACTTGCCCGACAGCCGGCCAAACCCGACCACGATGTTCTGCGCGAATCCTTCGTGGACCTCCAGAAAGCGGCCATCGTCGACAACCCGCGACACGATTTCTTTGATGTCGTAAGGCTGGTGAGATTCGGCCGGGATGATCGTGTCCAGGCCGGCGTCTCGACGGTCGTCAGGGTCCTCGGTGGGCAGGGCAGGGGCATCCTCAAGGTTGTTGGACGGGAGATAGGAAAACAGTTCCCGTACCATTTGCAGACACTCGCGGTCGTCATGGGCCAAGAAGTGGGCGACCCCGGAGCGTTGGTTGTGCGTTTCCGCGCCGCCCAGGTCCTCTTTGGTCACCGTCTCATGGGTGACCGTTTTGATCACGTCCGGGCCGGTGACGAACATGTGGCTCGTCTTGTCGACCATGAAAACGAAGTCCGTAATCGCCGGCGAATAGACCGCGCCGCCCGCGCAGGGCCCCATCACGGCCGAGATCTGCGGCACTACGCCGCTGGCCAACGTATTGCGCAGGAAGATGTCTGTGTATCCGGCGAGCGACGCAACGCCCTCTTGAATGCGCGCTCCGCCCGAGTCGTTCAAGCCGATGATCGGCGCGCCGGTCTTGACCGCCAGATCCATCACTTTGCACACCTTTTGCGCGTTGGCGGCGGAGAGCGAGCCGCCCATCACAGTGAAGTCGTGCGCGAAAACGAATACCTTGCGGCCGTCGATCTCGCCGTATCCGGTGACGAATCCGTCGCCCGGAACCGTTTGCTCGGCCATGCCGAAATCGCGGCAGTCGTGGACCACCAGGCGATCCAGCTCTTCGAAGGTCCCTTCGTCTAGTAAGAGTTCGACGCGCTCTCTCGCGGCCATCTTGCCGGCGGAGTGTTGGCGCTCCACCCTTTCCAGGCCGCCTCCCGCTTCTGCCGCGCGATTGCGGCGTTCCAGTTCAGCTTGCAGGTCGTCGAGCGTCATAGTGTTGAGGATGAGCAAACAGCGTAACAGAGGCGCTTGAACCGGCGGACCTTGTGGTAATCTAGAGTCGTTATGGGCAGCATTGCGAACACCAAAAGCTATCAGATCACGAATCCCGAGACCGGAGAGCGCGCGAGCGTGATCGCCGTTCTGCCGAAGGGCGCGGATCTCGACGCCTACCTCGCCGGCGCCGCCAAGCGGTTTGACTGGAAGGCTTGGTCCGACCAGAAGGCCAGCGTCAACAAGGTTCGTGTCGGTCAGCAGAAACAGGTCAAGCGCAAGTAGCCGCTTCGCCGCTTCAATAGATCTTTTGACTGGGGGTGCAGCCTACGCTGCATCCCCAGTTTTCGTTGCTCCCGAGATAGTCCCACCCTTCCTACCGCAGCAGCTGTCACCGACCTGCTTTTGTTCTGGGCTGCAAGGCCGCTATTCTCCTAACTGATTGATTTCATGGTGGATCGGCTCTCAAGACGGCTTTTCCGTAGGCAATTAGTACTGGTACTAGTTCCAGGTTTAGTACTATTTTTAGTTCTAAGAATAGGATCTGAGTACCACTAGATTTTGAACCTTCCCCTGGCCTAGGTATTAAGGGTAAACTCTCAGTGAACTTAGAGAGGACCGGCAGTCAGAGCTAAACACTTCGCCTCGGGTCTTATCTGCTCGATTTAGGGAGGACAGCAGAACACACATCATGATTAAGAAAACGCTACTCATTCTGGCGACCATGGCATTTACCGTAGGTACTGCCGCGGCCGTAACGGTAGACAGCTGCGGCGTGACGACTACGATCTCAGCCCTGGGCTCGGGTTCGCTGACGTGCGGCGACAAGACATTCGGCGACTTCGACGTGCATGGCCCTGCGGGCGAACTCTCCGATGCGACGGTGACGCCTTTTAATTTACGGCGGGCTGCATCGGACTCGATTTTGGCGGCAGCTTCTTTGCCGATAATACTACGGGTTATCAGGACTTTCAGATTTACTACTCGGTGATGACCGATGGCAACTGGCTCATTTCTGAAATCGGTCAGGCGATGACGCCGTCCTACCAAGAGCTCGGTGGAACTATCTCGATTGGCGAGTCAGTGCACGTCGGCAGCACCTTTGGAACCACAGTTGCCCAGTCCAACTTGGAGTTGGGTGAACAACACGACTTGCTTGAACGCAGCTAACGATTGCGAGGATCCGGCGGTCGAAGGCGACCAGTTGGTCTTGTTAAATCCCGACGGCTCCCTCGAACCCTTGGGGCAGTTGAAGGTGTACATCACCAAAGACATTCAGCTTCGTCCCAGGTTTTGCCAAACCGATGACTGCTACAACGGCATCGGAGCGACGATCATCACCCAGACGTTCACCCAAATCCCGAATGGCGATATCCCGCCTGTTCCGGAGCCGGCCACCATGCTGCTCTTCAGCACGGCCCTTCTTGGACTCGGATTCATGAGGAGGAAGAAGAGCTAAACGCTCCTCTTCGAGGACTGCTTTTCCTCTCTGAAAACGCCCCGTCGCGGCCTCTGGCCCGGCGGGGTTTTTCTTTGTCTATCGTGCGGTGAAGCTGAGCGAGCTGACGGAAAGCTCATCCTTGCCGGGCAAGCGGAATCCGAACCGGCCCTTGGCGAAGTTGGCCCCGGTGAACTTCCAGCGGTCGAGTTCGATCCATTCGCCGCCTCGTTGCAAACGGTGGACAATCTCGTTGTCCGCCACTTCGATCTCGATGACCACCGCGCGGAAGTCCGCCAGCCCGTGGGCCACTTCAACCGGCTTGGAACGTTGTCCCTGCGAAACAACCGTGCGGATGAAGTTATCCCTGCCGACTTGGAACCAAGCGTAGTTGCTTTCGTCGACGTAGTTGACCATCCACTGTAGCCGGCGGCCGCGTTCGATGTTGACCGCGAAGCGATACTTGCCCGCGCCCATCGCCGGCAGCAGAATCACCTCGCCGCCGCGCCGGAATAGCCGGTCGCCCTGTTTGCTCCAGCCCGGGTCCTCCGCGAGCGTGCTCATCAGGTCTTGCGGACCGGCCGGCTTGGCCGGGGCCAAGGATTCGAAACGAATCTCCGCAACCACCGTCTCGCCGCCCACCACGCGCACATCCGACGTCACCGAGCGGAAGCCGTTCGCCGAGGCTTCGATGCGGTAGCCGCCTTCCGGCAGCGACGCTCGTCCGTTTTCCAATTGGACGATTTCGCCCTGTGAGTTGCGTACCACTAGCAACGGCGTCGCGTTCGCGGGCGTCACCGAAACAGTCAGTTCTCCGTTGCTGCGCACCAGCGAACCGTCGAGCGAAGTGTTCTTGCCGATGGAAAACTGCAACTGCTCGGTGCGCGTACGATAACCGGTTTTCGCGATTTGCACCACGCGCTCGCCGGCGCTGACCGCGCCGTAGGAGAACGTTCCAGTCCCCGACGTCTCGCCTACCGTTTCACCATCGATCCGTACTTGCGCTCCCGACGGCGCGCCTTGAATCGAAAGGGTCGCCAACTGAGGCTGAGGCTTGAGTTCAGCGTTCACCTGCGCCCGTGCGCCCTTGCGAACTTCGGCGGTGTATTCAGACGAGGCGATGAATCCCGGCTTCTCCACCCGGACGCGATAGGAGCCGGGGTAGAGGTAGACCAACAGCGAGCCCTGCGACGTCTTGCGCCGGTAGGCCTTGTCGTTCAAGTAAACCGTGGCCCCATCCTGTCCGGTGACGATGCGCAAGCCGCCGACGTTGCGGTCGGTATTGAGCGCCAATGCCAACCGGGGCTGATTATCGGCCCGGAAGCTTGCCGTGCTGCCCGTGCCGTCCACGTTGTGCGGCCCTTCCTGCAATCCTTCTACCGAAAGTCCTGTTGTGTTCGAGACGCCCTTGTCCTCGCCGTCTACGGATACCGCGACGTTTTGAGCGGACGTCCAGAATGTCGCCATGCTGGCCAGGCTGGATGTTGCTAATACCTTTGCTTCGCGGCTCTTTAAGCTTTTGACCAGCGGGGCAGAACCGGCTGCCGATTCGATTGTCAGCGTCGCCTCGACCGAGCCGGAACGGACTCGGACGGTGTGCTCCCCATCCGGCAACTCGCGCAGCGAGAAGGCCCCGTCCTCGATCTTGCCGATCTCGACGTCATCCAAGAAGACCGCGCCGCCCGCCAGATCCGTTTCGACGTCCAGCGAGGGGAACAGGGCCGTCAGATAGAGTTCAATTCGTTGCGGAGGCGCGTCTTTCGCCGAGCCGCCCTTCGCGGAGGGCTCGATCTCGAACATCTGGAACTCTTGCTCGAAGCCCGCCAAGCGCGCCGTTGCTCGATGGCTGCCGATTTCCAGCGCGGAGGCACATTCTCCCGTGCCGCATGGCTGCCCATCGACCGAGATTTCCGCCCCGGACGGATAGGCTCGAATCTCGGCTTGCCGCACATCCACGGCAGGACCGCCGCCCGAACCGCTGAACAAGAAAAGCAGGCCAATCGCAAACAGGACAGCGACGGAAGCTCCGGCGATATAGATCCACTTTGGCCGTGGCGGCGCCTCCTTGTTTTCCTCCGGTTCAGCGATCTGTTCTTCGTTTTCACTCGCCGGTTCGCTGGGCGGCACGGCGCTGAGTTGTTGCAGATGCGACCGAACCGAGGCCGACAGCGAGGACACGTGCGGGACAATCGCCTCCGCCGCTTTATTCAACGGCTGTCTTCGTGGCGGCTCTGCGCTTGGCGCCGGTTCAGTCGCCGAGGGCTCGGCTGGCTGGACGACGGAAGGCGCCGCGACAGGCGGGTTGGGCCTTGGCGTCGGCGCCGTGACTGTGGCTGCCGCTGCGGGCGGAGGGATTCGTTCCCTCACTTGCGGCGCCGGCTGCTCGACGTGCTGCGGCGGCGTAGACGCAGGCCTAACCTCATCCGCTGGTCGCGTTTCCCGAGCCACCTCGGCAGAAATCGTCGACAAGTCCGGCAGATCACACGTCTCGATGAGCTTCGGGGCGCTGACCGGGGCCTGCGTAAGTTGAATCGCTTCCGGACGGCTGCCCACCGGCGGCACGTCCGGACGATAAGCGGGGTGAATCGACTGCAGCAACTCCCGCTGTTCGGCGGCCTGATCGAACTTGCCTTCGGCTTCCAGCTGCTGGGTCCTCTCTAGGACTTGCGTCACCACGTCAAGCTTTTCGCGGTAGAGAGTGATGAGCCGTCGCAGTCTGGGCGAGTCGGGGTGGTCAGCTGCGGCATCTTGCAGCAGCGTCACCGCTTGTCCCAGGTCCGCCGCTTCGGCCGCTCGCCGCTCGACGTCGGCGAGCGGATTCTCATTGGCCGGCGCCGTCGCCATCCGTTGGCCGAGTCCTTTCAGTCCGGACGCCACCCGCTCGTCAGCGGTGGCAGAATCCGGAATCTCGGCTGCGGGCGAGCTGGAAATCTGCTCTTCCGGCGCGGTCGACTCGACAGCACCCGGCGCCAATGACGAAACGGACGACGCGGGGGATTGCGCGGCCTCGAAGCCGCCGCCCTCCGCCGACAAGGCGCGCGAAAGAGCGTCGGCGAACTCTTGCGCGCTCTTGAACAGCGGCTCAGCCCCTGGCCAAAGCGTTCCGGCGATGATGCGATTGACCTCGCTGGTCGCGGCCGGGGCGCGTCCCAGCGCCGCCTCGCCCGCCGTTTGATCCGACGGCGGTTCCGCGCCCGTCAGCGCTTCAAAGCACATCGCCGCGAGCGCCGCGATATCGCGCGGGACGCCGTCCTTGCGATTCAGGACGCCTCCGTTGCCGAAGTCCACGACGCGCACGCTGCCGTCCCGGCTCGCCAAGACGTTGCCCGAGTGCAGCCGCCCGTGAATCAATCCTTTCTCATGGGCCTTATGCACGCCCAGCGCCGCTCGATGAATGGCCTTCAGCCATTCTTTGGGCGAAGAGCTGCTTAGCGGCTGCAAGAACAAGTCGCAAAGCGGCGTGCCGTCGAACAGCGGCGTGACGACAACCGGATATCGTTGGTCATTCTCCGTCGCTTCTCCGATGTCGAGGATTTGGCCGACATTTTCGTTGCGGATTCCCGCCTGGATGGCCCACTGGCGGTAGTATGTCGCCAATGCCAACGGGTCACGGACTTCCGTGACAAGGCGTACCGCGACCGCACGATTCGTTTGCGTGTCCGTGGCGCGGTAGATATCCCCCAGAGTGCCGGAACCCAGCTTTTCCTCTAGGACGTATCGATCACAAAGCAGCTTTTCGCTGAGCACAGTCCTTCCCTGCCGCGAGTATAGAGGCGGCCATCGAAGGCTGACTGCACTCAGGTTGCCCTAAACAGGCATGCTTTCTTTACCTTAGGCAATCGCGTCTCTGAGCCTTCTAGGACTAAGGAATTGTCCTAGTCCAAGGCCGGTGCGGCGGGAATCGCCGACGCCAGAAAAGTGGAGATGTGCGGGAAGTAAGCCGCCGCTGCTGCGGCCTGGTCCGCTGCGCTCAGATCTGACACCAGGAAGACTACATAGGAGTCCGTTTCAAAAGCCGAAACTCCGAAGTCATCCGCCCCACCCGCATAGACATCGATTGTCCCGAGGCGCGTGGCGGGAATCTCGCCCGACGCCGCAAACGAATCGCCGGCGCGCCGTTGGGTGACGATCAGGGAGGCCAGTTGCCGCCCATCGAACAGCGCCACATGCACGAAATCTCTACCGCCGTACTCGCAACGGTGAGCCAGCCGGACTTCAAAACCGGCCGGCGCGTAGGCGGCGGCAATATCCTCCAGCGGCGCCCACTCTTCTCCCATCAGAGAGACCGTCAATTCCTCGGGTGGCGGGTCTGCCGCGAGCCGGCGATAGACGGCGCAGATCAGGTGGTCCCCAAGACCGACGCCGAGCAAGGCGTGAATCTTTTGCAGCGAAGCCCGTATGCGCAATTCCGCCAAAACGAATTCGTGCGGCAGAATGCCGATCTTGAAGTACGCGACGCCGTTTGCCAGCACGATCAATACTGCGGCCGCCGCCAGCGCCAACCGCCAACGGGACCCAGACGCCGCTTTGCGCTCTTCAGCGAGGGACCGCAAAATGCGGTTCTCTAGAGCCGCTGGCGCCGCTTCCAACTCCACGCCGCCGTCGATACGCCGGCGCAGTTCCGGTTCCAGCGCAATTTGCGCCGAGCACGCGGAGCACTCTTCCAAGTGGCGGCCCAGCGCCTCGCCTTCGTGGTCGGGCAGTTTGCCCTCCAAGAAGGCAGGCAGTCGCTCTCGCACGCTCCGGCAGACGTCTTCGCTGTGATCTCGTTCGCTCATGCCGTTCGGTCCGTACTCAAACGACTCCCCTCCGCAGCCGGCGGATTCTCCAGACTTTCTCGCAGTTGCCGACGGCCGCGGCTCAGCCGCGACATCACCGTCCCAATCGGGATGCCAAGCGCCTTTGACACCTCCAGATAGGTCAGGCCCTCGACATCAGCCATCCAGATGACCCGTCTGCGGTCTTCGGGAACGCTCGCCAATGCCCGCGCCAGTCCCGCATCGGTAATCGTCGCCATCGGCAGCGGTTGTGCGTTGCGGTCAGCCAGCACGGCATCGCTATTCGACACGGGCCGCTCCCGGTTCGCTCGCGCCCGAATGTCTTTGATGCAGTTCGAAAGAATCGCAAATAACCAGGCTCGCGCGTTGGTCCCAGTCTCGAAATTGTCGAACGATCTCCAGGCCTTCATATAGGTCTCTTGGACGGCGTCTTCGGCCACAGAGGGGTCCGCCAGCATCCAATGTGCCGTGCGGTACAGTGCGTCGAGGTGCGGAAGGGCCTCCCGCTCGAACTCTTCGCGCCGGTCTCTACGAAAGCGGAGAAGTCTCAATGTTTCCTGCTAGCCGGGCGCTGCTTCGGGGCAGCCGAAAGGCCCGCCGAGCCGATTTCGCTCGGCAGCACTCTCCCCAACGGCTCCAGTTTACTCGGCTCTCTTGATCACAAAACGGGCGACAGGGTTACGCCAATCAAGCATCGACGGGGTCTGCAGCATGTCTTGTCTCAATACCTCCACGAGACCCGCCGATGGGCGATTGTCCCAATGCAGTCTGGAACTGCGCTGCGGCCCAGACTATTCCCAAAACTTCGAAACGTTACATTTGCTTCGGATTGCGCCGCTCGGCCCGGCGCCGTTTTCTTCATCTTCCGGCGGCCAGGTTATTGAAGCAGCCGTCGAGTCTCTGCTATCGTCAAATTTACTGATTCGCCAAGGGTTGCTACGGCAAGGCGTTCTCCCGACACGACTATCCACGAAGCTTAATCAGGCAATTTCGCCGCGATGAGGGAATCGGAGCACAACGAGCCTGATTCACCCGAGCCGGAGGGTAGCGAACGGTCCCGCATCGGTGCGGGAGCGGCGATGGCGGGCATAGTCAGTGGAAGCGTTATCGGTTGTTTGCTGGCGGGCTACGCGGCGGGAGAGTACTTCGACGCCAACCCGTTGGCTGCAATTGTAGGATTGGCGGTAGGAATCATAGTTGGTTTCTACAACCTGGCGAAAGTGATGGGAATCGGCAAGTGACTGCGGCGATCTTCGCGGGGGCAGCTATCGGCTTGGGGACGGCTCTCGTTTCAGAAGCGATGTTGCGCTACTGGATGCGCCGCCCGAATGAGCCGGTGATGAAGATTTTGCTGAGAGGCCTGCTGCTGCGGGCGGTCTTGGTGCTGACGGCGCTTGTCGTCGTCCTCTCCAAGGGATGGTTTGACGGGGCGGTATTCGGCGCAGCTCTATTGGTGAGCTATTTAGCGGCTCAAGTGTGGGAAGGTTTCCGCTATCAGCGGTTCATTCACTCAAGATGATCGGTAGAACGGCAATTGGATTTCTTCTCGCTGGCGCTGCTTTCGCTCAAGAGCATGCCGCCGATGCGGAAGCTATGGGTGCGGAGCACGGCGGCGGTCACGAGGAAACTCTGGCCGAAGTCATCATGCATCACATCGTGAATGCGCCCTTGGACCATCCGCTGTTGCAACAGTGGGGCGTCAGCAAGGCCGTGGCCATGATGATGATCGCGTCTTTCTTGTTGATCCTGATGTTTGGCTGGGCCATGCGCCGTACCAGACTGCAGGGTGCGCCGAAAGGCCTGACCAACGCGTTGGAGACGATGGTCGTCTTTATCCGCGACGAAGTCGCCGTTCCCGCGATGGGCCATACGTGGGGCGCCCGCTTCACGCCGTTCCTGTGCACGGTGTTCTTTTTCGTCCTGATGTGCAACTTGCTGGGGCTGCTCCCCGGCTCCTACACGGCGACCAGTAATCTCAACGTGACCGCTACGCTTGCGCTGATTACCTTGGCCCTGATTGTGATCCTCGGGCTTTTCGAGCAAGGTCCGGTGAAGTACATCAAGCACATGGCCGGACCTCCGGGCACTCCGGCTTTCATCGTGCCCCTGGTATTCGTGATTGAAGTCTTGAGTTTGATGGTGAAGCCGATAGCCCTGACGATTCGTCTCGGCGCGAACATGACGGCGGGTCACATCGTGATCCTGGTCATGATCAGCTTCATCTTCGTTTTCCAGAGCCTGTTCATGTCGGTCCTGTCTGTCCCCTTAGCTGTTGCGATCAGCATTCTTGAGCTGATTGTGGCCTTCATTCAGGCCTACGTGTTCACGCTCTTGTCTTCCATTTTCATCGGGATGAGCGTTCATTCCGATCATTAGAGTTTTGTAAGTTATAGAGGAGAAATTCCAGATGCAACTCACCATGAATAAGGCGGCCACGATCATGCTGCTGGCGATATTGGTGCTCGTAGTCGCCCCGACGGCCGTCTTCGCGCAAGACGGCGGCGATGCCGGCGGAAGTACGTTGGGCTATATGGGCGCCGGCATCGGAGCTGGTCTCGCGGCGATCGGCGCCGGCCTTGGCATCGGACGGCTGACCGCGGGAGCTACCGAGTCGATCGCCAGGCAACCTCAAGCAGCCAAGGACATCACGGCCGCCTTCCAGTTGCCGCTGTTCCTGCTCGAGGGCGTTGCCGTCATCGCCCTGGCCGTTTGCTTCGTCATCATCTTTCTGACGTAGGCAGGTTATGGCCGAGCAACTTCTAAAATTCGAACCAGGGTTGATGATTTGGACGGTCGTCGTCTTCGTCATCACCCTGTTCGCCTTGTCCAAGATCGCCTGGGGCCCTCTCATGAAGGCCCTCGACGAGCGCGAGAAGCGCATTCATGACGCTTTGACCAAGGCGGAGCAGGCTCAACGCACAGCGGAAGAGGCGATTACGCGCGCCAAGAGCCGATTCTGACGCGGCATTGCGTAAAGCCGACGACCTCGTCAAAGAGGCTCGCGTCGAGGCTCAGCATCTGCGTCAAAAGATGGTGGACGAAGCGAAAGCCGAGTCGCAAAAGACCGTCGAACAGGGTCTCAGTCGCATCGCCGCCGAGCAGCGCATCGCCATGGCCGAGATTCGCCAAACCGCTGCCGACTTGGCTATCCGCGCCGCCTCTCGATTGGTGAAAGCGTCCATGAGCGAACAACAGCAGCGTCAGATTGTCGAAGACTTCCTGGGCGACTTGCCCGCCGACTCGACCAAGACCATCCAGTAATATGACGGCCTCGCCCTCACGCGAGGCCGTCCCTTCCTTTCTCTCCCCGTTCATTTCCGGGATACTTCCCTCCCCGTACTCTTTTCCCCTCTTAGCTGGGTCCATTTTGGCAAGCGTATTGTTTTCAGCGCGATAGCCGTAAGGTTCCTAGCTTAGGACTCATAGCACTACGTATACTTCTCTAGGTGACTAGGGTTTGGCGCGTATCGCCCGCCGAACTCGGTGACGGCAGAATTCAATTGAGGCTGGGCACGGCTATGTGCCGGACCCGCCTCGACTGCGGAATTGCCGTCCATGCATTGCCTGCTTTGCCATGAAAAGATACCGCGGCTCCGGGCCTGGACCGGCAAGTCCGAGTTCTGCTGCGACGAGCATGCCGACCTGTACAAGAAGCAGACGATGGATCGGCTGCTGGTCGACGATTCCGAGTCCAAGAGCGCCGCGCCGGCGCTGCCGATTTTCGATGGCGGCGCGACCTCCGTCGACCACGTTCTGCTGAAGGGGCAACCCAAGAAGGCCAAGCAAGCCCAGGAAGAGAACGAAATAGAGGAAGTCGACGAACTCTGGAAGCTCGCCGCGCGCATGGGCGGTGAGGAAGAAGAATCGCCGGCCCACCTCCAGCTTGAAGGTGTTTCCAGCGAAAGCCCAGGCGACATCCACCACCAGTCCGCCGACGAGGCGCTCGCCGCCCTGCAAGCCTTAGCGGCCGAAGCGGCCCAAACAAAACAGGATTCTCCCGCAGAAGGCGATCTGCTCGACGAGTTCTCCAACATGGAGTCTGCGCTTGAGGGACTGCCCCAACTGGACTCCCTGCCGATCGATCTAGCCCTAGAAATCGACCGTGACGAACTCGATGAAGCGCCCGAACCGGAACTAGACGCTCTCGAATCGGCGGAAGCGAAAGCGGGAACCCGCGTAGCGCCCGAGCCCTTTGCTCAAGCTGCGGGAATGGGTAACGGCGAACTCGATGAAGCGCCTGAATTGGAACTGGACGCTCTCGAATCGGCGGAAGCGAAAGCGGAGACCCGCACCGAACCCGAGCCTGTCGCTGAGGCTGCTGTCCATCGATGCTCCTGACCTCGTGCTGGAAGGGTTGCAAGAGGCCCAAGCCGAGGCCCTCGAGCCGCCCGAACTTGCCTCGGAATTCGAAGCCGAACAAGAAGAATCTTTGGAGCCGCCGGATGCGGTTCTGGAAGAACTGCTTGCCACGCCGGACGCATCCGATGAGCAAATTTTCGAGCTCTCCGATCCGCCCGAGCCCGCTGACTTCGACCTCGCCGCGTCAGACGATGCCGACGCCGCCAAGTCGGCGCCAGCGCCAGCCGCCCGCCGCTCGCCCAAGGCCGTGCCGAAATTGCGGCCCGCTACGGAGTTGCAAGAAATGAGCCCGAGCCCCACTCTCCCGGAAGGCGGTTACGCACTGAAGCCTTGGACGGACGCGCTGGCCATCGCCGGTCCGGATCGGTCCAGTCTGCTCAGCCCAACGAAGTTTTTGGAACTGCGTAAGTCCTCTTTGAACGGCACGGCTTCGGCGAAGTTTGATCTGGTCCAATTCCGAGCCAGCGAACGCATCGCGGCCGTTGCGGTCCCGATCTCGGAGCCCGAGCGCGCGGCTGTGCCCTATGAAAGCCAATCTGACGCAATGACGCCTTCCTCGGCTTTTGCCTGGCCTGCGCCGCTCCATGGGGTTCTGATTGCGGCCGAAATGAGGCTCAACGGAACGTCGGAAGGCGTCTCCGTGGAAGAGTCGATCTTCTCGGTGAAGCAGCCCGAGCTGTCCGCCGAATTCTTAAGCAAGGTGGCTCTTCAGAGCCGCGTTCTGGAGCCTAACTGCTCCGCGATTTTGTCCCCGCCGGAGCGTGACGGATTCTCGTCCGCTTCAGCGGAAGAAGAGGAGTCCGGCAGCGAGTACGCTTCGGCGGCTGGCCGTTCGGATAGAGATGAAACAGATGGGGGCGAGCGAGTACATGTCGCGGACCTATTTTGAGTCAACTAGAGCTTGTGTTTGCGCAACCGCGACAAACGGGCTCGGGGAAGAGAAGGAAGCTGTGAGATGAAGATCCTAGGCGACCTAAATTTTATGGACCGCAGCGAATCGGTGAAGTCCGACAACCTCGCGTCGCCACGTGTGAACGTGGATGATTCGGAGTTGCTCGACGCTTTGCGCGAGCCGCTTGCAGACGGTCCTCTTGACGACGACGAAGGCGTCGGCGACGATCACTACGCTGCGGCCGTGGGTCACTACCTGCGGGGCGAGTTCGAGCAAGCTCTCGCTGAATTGGGACGAGCCCAAGAAGCGGGCGGCGACGAAGGAGAAATCTGCACGGCTGCCGCGCAGATCCACCTCGAACAAAAAGACTACGATCGCGCCGTCGATGCCTACGATCGGCTCTTGCGAATCGATGATCGTAACGGGGCGGCTCATTTCAACTACGGACTCGCGCTCGAGGCGATCGGCCGCTACGAGAACGCTCGTACTGCCTTCGAAAACGCCGTCGAGAACTCTCCCGAGTTGACCGAAGCCTACCTGGGCCTTGGCGGATGCTGTCTCAAGCTCACCGATGCTAAGGCGGCGCAGGATGCCTATTCCAGGTACTTGGAATCAGAGCCGGATTCATTCACCGCGTTGTTCGGCCTCGGCGTCGCCTACCAAATCGGAGAACAATCCGATGACGCCGTTCGCTACTACATTGCCGCTCTGGAGCAGAATGGCGACTCGGCCGAAGCGCTGACGAACCTGGCCGGCCTGCATACCAAGAACAGCGCCTTCGCCGATGCCGAGAAATGCTTCCGCAAGCTCGTCGCCATCGAAGAAGAGAATCCGCGCGCTCATGAAGGCTTGGCTTACATTAGCTTCCGCCAAGAGAACTTCGACGATGCTCGGGAACACTACCGCCGCTTCACGGAGCTCGAAGGCGACTCCTTTGAGGGTTGGTACAACCTGGGCTTGTTGAGCCAGAAGAAAGGCGACTTCGACGACGCGCGTAAGGCCTACAAACGAGCGGTGGAGATCAAGGCCGACTCGATCGAGGCGCACCTAAACCTCGCCGCATGCTGCCAGGAGCAGGGCGACATCGACGACGCGCAGAAACTCTACGAGCGTGTGTTGAGCTTCGACTCCGACTCGCTGCCGGCGCTCTATAGCCTCGCCGTGATGCACGAGCGCAGCCAGAACTGGGAGCAGGCGGTCGGCTACTACGATAAGGTCGCTGAAGCGACCAGTTCTCCTGAGCCGTTGTTCCGTCTCGGTGCTACTCTGCACAAAAACGGGCAGTTCCAACAGGCCGCCATGCTCTACGAGCGTTGCCTCAAGCACCGCGCACGACTGGCCTGAGGTGTCTCTGAACCTCGGCATCGCGCAACTGCACATGAAAGACTATGACGCTGCCGTCAAGTCCTTCGAGAAGGCGCTTAAACAAACACGCCGACGAGCCCGAAGCGCTGCTTGGTCTCGCCTCGGCACGGGTCGCCCAAGAGAACTTCGATGCTGCTCGCGAAATTTACGTGAAGCTCACCAAGATCAAATCCGACTCGGCCGAAGTTGCCTACAACGCCGGACTTCTCGAACAGAAGGCGGGACGCCACGAAGACGCGGCCGCGTATTACCGCAAAGCCGCGGAACTCGATCCGCAGCTGGCCGAAGCTCATCTCAACTTAGCCGTCGCCCTCCAGGCGTTGGGCAAGCCTGACGAGGCCGTCGGCAGCTTCGAACAAGCCATCAGAATCAAGCCGAGCCTAGCCAAGGGCTACTTTGCCCTCAAGCCGATGAGGCGCAACGCGGGACAGGCCACGCCGGTCTAAGCGAGGTTCATCACCATCCCAAGTCGGGCCTGTCCGTTTCATCGGGCAGGCCTTTTTTTGTTCCCAGCGCCGCACGCGGCCCGGCGCCGTCGAAGTTCTTGGCCCATAATGTAAACGACTATGAGACCTTCACGCCGCGAGTTCTGCCAAACCGTTGCCGGCGCCGCCGTCATGAGCGGTTGCGGGGCTAAGTTGGTCGGCGATCCCAACGGCAAGAAAGTGGTCGTCCTCGGCCTAGACGGCATGGAGCCCAAGATCATCCAGGCGTTGATGGATCAGGGCCGCGCGCCGAACTTTAAGAAGCTGGCCCAGATGGGCGCCTTTAAGCCGCTGCAGACCACCATGCCGGCATTGAGCCCCGTCGCCTGGAGCAGCTTCATTACCGGCATGACCCCCGGCGGTCACGGTATCCCCGACTTCATCGCTCGCGATCCGCTCACCTACGCGCCGTTCTTCGCCATTTGGCAGCCCGGCGTCGGAGGAAGTTCCGTCAAGCTCGGCGATTACCAAATCCCGTTCGGCGGGGAAGACGTCAAGTGTTTGCGTTACGGCAAACCTTTTTGGGCTTATCTGACCGAGGCCGGTATCCCTGCGACCGTCGATTAAGATCCCCACGAATTTTCCGATCGATGAAACCGCCACCCGCGCGTCAGCCGGCATGGGCACTCCCGACGTCGTCGACTCTTTCGGCGTCTTCCAGCTACTACACCAGCGATCCGGACGAATCGATCCCCAACCTCAGTTCCGAAGAGCTGATGCGCATTCGAGTCAACTCCGGTCGCGTCGATGCCGAACTCCTTGGGCCCTCCCAACAGCATGAACACGGCATCGCCTGGCCGCGTCGACGTTCCCTTCCAGGTCTACGTCGACCCGACCGACCCGGTCGTCCGCGTCGATATCCAAGACCAGCATTTCGTCCTCAAAGAGGGCGAGTTCAGCGACTGGATCAAGCTCCGCTTCGAACTCGTCCCGGGGGGGGTGGTGACCGTCGCCGGCATCACCCGCATCTTGATCAAGAGCGTCCATCCGCACTTCAAGATGTACGTCTCGCCCATCAACATCGATCCCGAAGATCAGGCCATGCCGGTCACTCATCCGCCGGAACTAGGCGGCGAAATCGCCGACAAGATCGGACCCTTTTGGACCAAGGGCTTGCCCGCCGATACCAAGGCTTTCGACTACAAGATCTTTAGCGACGAGAACTACGTTAGCCAAGCCGAACTCATCCTCCAAGATCGCCTCAATATCTTCGAGTACGAGTGGTCGCAGTTCAAATCCGGACTGTTCTACTTCTACGTCTCCTCCACCGACCAAGACGCGCATATGCTCTGGCGCAACATGGACGAGACTCACCCGTCGCACAACAAGAGCGACCTGCGCTACTCGAGTTACATCTACGACCTCTACGTGAAGATGGATGAACTCCTCGGCCGTGTGTTGCCGTCGGTCGACGACGACACGCTCTTGATCGTCTGTTCCGACCACGGCTTCGCTCAGTTCGGCCGCCAATTCCATCTCAATACTTGGCTGCGGGAAAACGGCTATCTCGTGCTCAAGGACGAGGCGAAGAACAAAGAAGAAACCAATTTCCTCGACGTCAATTGGGACAAGACCGCTGCCTACAACGTCGGTTTCAACGGCCTTTACCTGAACCGCGTCGGCCGCGAAGAGCGGGGCATCGTCAGCGACGAAAAGGCCCCCGAACTGATCGCCCGCATCACCCGCGAACTCCAAGGCATCAACGACTCCGACACGGGCTTGCGGCCGATCGACAAGGTCTATGCTCGCGACGACATCTACGTCGGCGAGCACACGCCCAATATGCCCGAGATGCTCGTCGGCTGTACGCCTGGGTATCGCATCTCCAGTTCTTCTGTCCAACTGGAAACCGGAAAGACGGTTCTCGACCTCAATCCCTGGGCTTGGGCCGGCGATCACTCGATGTCCCGCGGCCTCGTGCCGGGCAGCGTCTTCATGAGCCGATCATTCTCGCGATCCGAGCCCAGCATCCTCGATCTGCCCGTAACGATCCTCGACTTCTTCGGCTTCGAGCGCCCCGAGCAGATGGTCGGACGCTCGCTGTTCGACGCCTAATCTCCGTGAGCGATCTCCCATTCCTGACTGAGGTCCTGGCGGTCGACAAGGCCGACCCGGATCCCGAGAAGATTCTGCGTGCCGCCGTCGCCATCGCCGCCGGCGAGCTTGTCGCTTTCCCCACGGAAACCGTCTACGGCCTCGGCGCCGACGCAACTAACGCCGAGGCCGTAGCCAAGATCTTCGGCGCGAAGCAGCGCCCCACCACCGACCCGCTCATCGTCCACATCTCACACCGGGGTGAGATGGACGCCATCGCCGTGGATGTTCCCCCGCTGGCCCGCACGCTTGCCGATGCCTTCTGGCCGGGGCCGCTGACGCTCGTGCTGCGGCGCTCCGCGCGCCATTCCCGCGATCGTCTCCGCCGGACTCGACACCGTTGCTGTCCGGCTGCCTGCTCACCCCGTTGCGATCGCGCTCATGCGCGCCGCCGGCAAGGCTATTGCCGCTCCTAGCGCCAACCTTTTCTCGCGCCCGAGCCCCACTCGCGCCGAGCATGTCTATCAAGATCTGGCCGGTAGAGTGAAACTGATCCTCGACGCGGGCCCGGCCAACGTCGGCGTCGAGTCCACCGTCCTCGACCTTACCGTCGACCCTCCCGCCGTCTTGAGGCCCGGCGGCGTGACGCTCGAGGCTCTCCGCGAAATTGAGCCGTGCATCGTCTACGCCGCTCGCCATGCCGCTGCCGGAGAAGCCGTCTCCTCGCCCGGCATGCTGCTCAAGCACTACTCGCCCCGAGCTGAGGTTCGCCTATTTGCCGGTCCCAAGGAAGCCGTCGTAACACGCATCTGCCAAGAGACGAACTCTGCAGCCCCCACGCAGAAGATCGGCATTCTGGCCCTCAGCGAAGACGCCGATCAGTTCCCGCAGCAGGCGGTCGTCGTTGATCTCGGTTCCTCCCAGAATCTCGACACGGTCGGCCGCAATCTCTTCGACGGCTTGCGGCGACTCGATGATTGGGGCGCCGACGTCATCTTCGTTCGAAGCCCAGAGCGCAAAGGCATGGGAGAAACGATTTGGGATCGTCTCTATCGCGCCGCCGAAGGGCGCGTTATCCAGGTTGATTAGGATTCAAACGATGACCGGCTCGGCCGAAGCTTTCGGCTGCGGTCCAAACGGGAATGGCCGCGGCGCGCCCGGGCCCTTTAAAACAAACGGATACGTCTTCCTCATATACCCGCGCGTGAAGATCACTTCCACCCGATCGACCTCGCCGTGGAACAGCGCCTTGCGATCGGCCGACAGCCCATTTGCCCGTACCGATTCGCCCGCAGGCGCCAATCTGCGGCCCTCACGGTCGTAGGCGTAAATCGCAACATACGCTTCCGGCCTGCCGGTCGTCCGAAAGGCCACTTCGCCGCCTCCCACGGCGATCAGTTCCACTCGCGCCTCAGACGCCGAGACGCGCTCGACTCCCGCGTCATTCTTTGCAAAAGCAATCGCCTCGGCCTCAATCGGAAGCCTTAACGCCAGGCGGCCTGTGACGTAGGCGATATCATCGCCATGCACCGATCCTGCGACGCGCACGGCCCGCACTCCCGAATACACGCCCGCCGCCGGATCTTCCTCCAGGGTGATCGTTTCAAAGAAGTCCGTCTCGAAGTGGCTCTCGCGAGCGTAGACGTCCGCGCCGTCCGCCCGCTGCACGCGTTCAATCTCGATCTCGACCGATCCCTTGGGCAATAAAGCCACGTTCGGGATTCCCGGCGTCTTCGCTTCAATCCAAAACTGCGCTTCCCCTGAATCCTTGGCTGGAAAGAACCGCGAAAGCGCCAATCTCACTGGTCCGGCTTCTGTCGTTGAGACTGCCTCGCGCGATCCGTTATATCGAGGCGCGCCCAGCGTCTTGAGTAAGGCTAAGTAGTCCTGCGCCGTGAGCGGTGCGGTTTCTTCCCGGACTACATACCTTGCAGCCGGGGCCTCGAACGTCCCAATTAGCCCGAAACGGCTCAGTGCCAACTCTCTTTGCGCGGGAGTTATTTGCTCCGCGTCGATCGCCGCTTGAGCCGGCCGCTCGAACAGCGTCGAGAACGCCTCATAGCCTGTAAGTGCAGCTAGACACCCCAGCAGGACCGTCGCCAGACTCAGAAATCGCCCCACGATCCGACGTTAGCCGCGAGTCATAAGACTCATCCCTCAGGCCTTTTGCCGATTCGCGGCACGGATCTGACCGAGTTGACCCTCCCTCTCAAGTTGACGCTTCTCGAAATCCACCGCTATCATCAAATCGACGCACAAGGCGTCGGTAGGTGATTGCAATGGGTCCGCTTGGCGTCCCGGAAATGATATTCATCTTTGTGGCCGCGCTTGTCATCTTCGGCCCGAAGAAATTGCCCGAGTTGGGAAAGCAGCTGGGCAAGGGCATGGCCGAATTCAGGCGCGCTTCCACCGAATTGAAATCGACCTTCCAACGCGAGATGGACAACATCGAGCGCGAAAGTCGCATGCAAGACGTCCGTGAGGCTGCTTCGAGCCTCAAAGCGGACATCACGAAAGACTTCAGTCCGTCCTCCCTCCTCAGTGGAGACGGAGATGACGATGTCCACTACGACGAGTACGGTCCAAGCGTCTCGTCTCCGAGTACGGATTCTTCTGCAGCCCGGTCCGATACGGCGGCGGAAAAGCAGTCGGTCGCCAGTACGGCCGACGCCAGCTCCCCTGTAGAGAGCGGAGTTGATAAGGGCGCTGCTTAACCGCTTCGACAACGAATGAGCTCTGACGGCAAAGAACCGCGGGACGGCGAGTCCGGCGAGCACACCACAGACTTGGGCCAAGACCGGAAGCAGCCGGAAGGCGCCGTTGCGCGCGGGGACGACGCTCCGCCGGCGTCCCCCGTCGACGAGCCCCCCAGCTACGAATACGAGTACCCAGACGACGAGATCGACGAAGCCGAGAAGGCCGCCGTCGAAGCGGCTCCCGAGACCGTCGCGCTAACCAAACCCGAACCCGAGCCGGAAACGGCGCCCGTCAAAACGCCGCCCAAGCCTCCGCCTCCGCCGGCGCCTCCCGCCGAGGACGAAGACGACGAAGAAGAGATGGCGCGCATGTCGTTCCTCGAGCATCTCGATGAACTGCGCAGCCGCATCATTCGTGTACTGATCGGCGTCACCGTCATCTACCTCGTCGCCCTGGCCTTCGCGGACATTCTTTTCCGAATATTCAAAGGCCCTTTCGAATCATCCTATCCCGGCGTGCAACTGTCGCAGCTCACGCCCACGGAGATGTTCTACATCGAGTACGTCAAGCTGCCGCTACTGGCCTCGATCTTCCTGGGCGCTCCGTGGATCATGCTGCAGGTTTGGGGGTTTATCTCGCCCGGCCTCTACAAACGCGAGCGGCGTTTAGCGGGACCGTTCATCATCACCACGGCATTCCTGTTCGTGTTGGGCGGCTTGTTCTGCTACTACGTCGCCTTGCCCCTCGCCCTCGGATTCTTGTTGGGCCTCAGCGCCGATGCTGGAGTGCAACAGGTCATTTCGCTGACGTCCTACTACGACATGTTCTTCAATCTGGAAGTCGGCCTCGGCGTCGTCTTCCAGATGCCCGTCGTCATCTTCTTCTTCACCCTGCTGCGCCTCACTTCGCCCGCGTTCCTGATGCGCAACGGACGCTACGCGATCCTGATCATCTTCATCGCCGCCGCCGTCATCACGCCGACGCCGGACGTGGCCACGATGTTGACCTTCGCGGCTCCAATGATCTTGCTCTACTATGCCGGAATCGCCGCGAGCTACATGATTGTCCTGCGCCGCGAGAACCGCAAGTTCCCCTGGGGTAAGGTGATCTTAATCCTGGTCAGCTTGCTGATAGCGGCCGCGCTGATCGCCGCCTTCCTGGTCGTTCAGTTGAACTACCAATTCGTCCCCTACTGGCCGTTCCTGGTTCCGCCGGCCTAGACGGCAACCATCCTAAAACTGAGCCAGGGGCGCAAGCCCCTGGTCCTATTTGGGGTACAACCCGAAGACATAGGTAACAGAACAGCCCGAGCAAACTGTCACCCATGTCTTCGGGTCGCACCGCTTACTGCCCAGCGCTTATGCGCTGGGCCACGAAGAGGGGATTGCGATGGGCGGGCGCGGTCGAAAAGAGACCCCTCTGTTGCGCTCGGGGCTCGGATTAGGGACCGCGCGGCTCGACTTCCAGGCGTTTCGGAGGATCTTTGACCTGGTTGTCGTGGCCTTTCGCATCCTGCGTGAGGGCGGTGATCGCGGAGAGGCTCAGCCGCGGTCCCTCAATCGCCGTGACCTTCTCCAGTCCCCCTTGGGTATTGCGAAACGGCAAACTCAACACCACTTCGCGAATCAGCGTCCGAGCGTGATAATCGTCGGACGCCACGCGATCTACAATCTGCTGAATCGTGCAACTATCGCCGTCTTGAAGACTGCGGCCCAGCGCGTAACCGAGCACTTTGCCCGTTAGCTGCCGGGTGAAGTCGCCCTTCTTGACGAGCAGCGTTTGGCGCAGTTCCACCGGACCGTCAAACGTTTCACCGGAGGGCAATTCACCCGTCGCGTCGATCGGCTTGCCGTCCTTCTCTTCATTGCGCCAGCGTCCCATCCAATCGAAATTCTCCAGTCCAAAGCCGATCGGATCCATGAGCTTGTGGCATGCGGCACAGGCTGGATTCTGACGATGCTGCAGCACGATTTGCCGCGTCGTCAGATTGGCGCTGACCTTGTCGCCCGGGTCCAGCACCGGTACATTCGGCGGCGGCGGCGGTACTGGAGTCCCCAGCAGCGCATCCAGTACCCAGGCGCCCCGCAAGATGGGGCTGGTCTGCTCGTAGTGCGAACCCATCCCCAATATGCCCGCCAGGCCGAGCAATCCCGCGCGATGCTGATTGGGCAATTGGACCAAGTGGAATTGGTTGTCGTTGACGCCCTCGACCTCATCCTCGAACTGATAAAACTTCACCAGCCGTTTGGTTAGGTAGATGTAGTCGCCGTCCAGCAGGTCCAGCACGCTTCGATTCTCGCGGACGATGCGGTCGAACAGCAGAATCGGCTGCTCGCGCAAATCCGCCGCGATCTCCGAGTCATAGTAGCTTTGGATCTCCGTGATCAGCGGCATCAGCCGCCCGCCGATATCGCGTGTTCCCAGCCACTGCCCGATGAATGTATCGACGAATGTCCGCGAGCGAGGGTCGTCCAGCATGCGATCCACTTCGGCGGTTAGCACGGCGGGATCTTGCAGCCGCCCTTGATCGACGAGACGGAACAAGCGTTCGTCCGGCATCGTCGACCACAAGAAGTACGACAAGCGGCTCGCGAGTTCGTAGTCACTAAGCGGATAGATTCCCGGCTCGGTCTTTCTCTGCTCCATCTGGAAAAGAAAGCCGGGCGATGCCAACACCGCCTTCAACGCCAGTTTTACCCGTTCCTCATAAGGGTCCGACCGCCCCGCCGCGCGATCGTACAGCGCCAGGTAAGGCGCCAGCTCAGCCGGTTCAACAGGACGCCGGAATGCCTTGGGCAGAAAATTCGCCAGCAACTGCTCGGCTGCCTTGCGCGGCTGCAACGGCGTCATGCCGGGTTCAAGACCCAGCAGCCGGAAGTGTGCCGCGCGCTTGAGAGGCGAGGCCTCATCCGCACCGCCGGCAACCTGTAAGCTGACGACCTCCGCCGGGACGGCGCCTGCCGCGAGCGACAGAGTGTGAGTTCCGCGTCCGAGGAGCACTGAGGTTGCGAACGCATTGGCGCCGCGCCGTCGACCGCGCGGCGCGCCCAACGGATCCGCCTCCACGCCGTCTACCTTCAGCGCGACGCTGGTTGCCGACTCGTTTTCGCCGAGCACGACGCGCACGTCGTACTGGCCTTCGATGTAAATTGAGACCACCGCAGTGATTTCTTCCTTGGGGCCTAGCGTCCGCGTTTTCCCGTCGGCGGTCGGCATCATCTCGCCTGCGGTATATTCCTTGGCGATCGGCGGCGTCACGATCACGTCGTCGAGGATCTGTTGCGCCGCTTGCAGGTAGCCCTCCAGCAATAGCGGCGGGATGTACAGCGTTTCTCCGTTCGTATCGAACCCGGCGCCGCCCGTGCCGTCGGCGGGCAAAATGTCAGCGACATCCAGGGACACGCCCAGCAAGTCCCTCACGGTGTTGTGGTACTCGCGGCGGTTGAGACGCCGCACCGCGGCGGCGCCCGCGTAGGCGTCCACGCTGCAAGCGGTCCGCACCAACTCCTTCTCCAGCCATTGGGAAATCTGCAGCCGGTTGTCTTCGGTCAACTTCGAATCGCCCGGCGGCATCGTGCGGTTCCGCAGTTGGGCGGCGACGCTTCGCCAGAGCCCCCGGTCGGCTTGAATGTCTTTCGCTTCGGTCGCCTTCAGAAAATTGGCGGGACCCCGCGGGTTGGGATTGGCCGGATTGTGGCAGACGGCGCAATTCTCAACGAGCAGGGGCCGAATGTCGTGAGAAAACTCTTGGGCGACGCTCGGCGCACAAAGCAACAACGCCGCTGTCGCCAGTCGGAGGCCAGTGATCGATGGGCTGTGCATAGGGCGTTAGGCCAGGCCTTCCAAAGCGCCCGTACTGTCGCCGAAAGCGTCTTCATCGATGCCCATGCGATTGAGCATCGAAACGTACAGGTTCGACACCGGCGTGCGTTCGGCGTAGCGAATCCTTCTTCCTGGCCGCAGCGTGCCCTTGCCGCGGCCGGCCAGCAACAGCGGCAGATTTTCCACCGAGTGCTGATTGCCGTCTTTCAACGCGCTGCCGAACATGATCATCGAGTTATCCAGCAACGACGTGCCGCCTTCATCGAGACCCTTTACACGGTTTAGGAAGTAGGCCACCTGCTCGATGTGCCAGTCGATGATCTTTCTGTACTGCTCCTTGGTCGCCGGTACTTCCGAATGATGCGAAAGTCCGTGGAACCCGCCCTTCACTCCCATCCAGGAGTAGTCTTTGCCCGATTGAGCATCGCCGAACATGAACGTGCCGATGCGCGTCGTGTCCGTCCAGAACGCCAGTACAAAGATGTCGAGCATCAGCCGGACGTGTTCGTCGTGCGCCTCAGGAATTCCCGCGGGCGGCCGGCTGAGATCCAACTTGCCTTCGTTGATCCAGCGTTTCTGCGGCTTCAATGCCGCCTGCATGCGCTGCTCAACCGAACGCACCGAGTCGAAGTATTCTTCCAACCGGACGCGATCCGTGGCGCTGCCCTGACTGCGTGTCAGCCTTGGCGCTCTCCATTACTGCGTCTAACACGCTCGTGTCGTCCGTCTGCAAGGCCGCCAACACCGCAGGGTGGTCCGCGTTGCCGCCCGAGACGACCGGAGTTCGACTGTTCCGGAACAAACGGTCGAAGGCGAGTTGCGGAATGATCTCTTTCGGCACCGGCGTATGCGCATCCTTCCAGGAGATGAACGAGCCATAGAGCCGCGCAAATCCGCCGCCGGCCGTGTCGATGCCCGAACGCGGGGCGTCGATGCCGAGTTCAATGGAAGGGAGGGCTGTCTTGCCGCCGATTCGCTCAGCGGCGAACTGGTCCACCGAGACGGCGCCGGTATCCAGATCGTTCCCCGTTGTGCGCTGTACGTACCCGCCTGAAAGCCAAACCGGGACCTTGGGCCAATGGCCGTTGCGCCCAACGCTGTTCTTGTTCCAGAGATTCTCGAGCAGCAGGAAATCGTTTTGCAGGCTCGCCAGCGGTTTGAGGTGAGGGGTGATCTCATAGGCCTCGCCATCGCCTGCGGGAGTCCAGAGTTCCGGCACCACCCCGTTGGGCATGAACAGGAACATCGAACGCAAGGGTGGTTCGGCTAACTGTTCTGCGCCGGACGGCGCCGCCTTCGACATGACCTCCAGCCAGGGAAGTGCCATCGAAGCGCCAACGCCGCGGAGCAGCGTGCGTCGCGAAATAGGCTTGAACATATGCGTCGATCTCCCTGACGGCCAGCTTTCGAGAGCCTACGAGATTTTGCCATGGGGTTTGAAGAATGTCCAGCAGCGCCCCCAGGGGCTTCGTCCCCGGCGTCTTTCCCCCATTCCTAAAGTTCTGACGTATCGCAGAGCACAGGCCGGAGGATCTTTCGAGAGAGCAACGGGCTATAATCTTGCCGTGGTCGCTAGCGGGATGATCTACCTCACCTCGGAATGCAGTTCGCATATCGGGCGCGCAGGCAATGTCTTGTTGGCCCTAGAAGTCGACTAACCATGAAAAACGTTCTCCGATTGTCCCTCGCTGCGGCGCTTGCCTACGCGACTCTGTCCACCGCGGTGGCCCAAACGTTTGGCGAAGGCGTGTTCACCGCCGAGCAGGCGACTCGGGGCGAGCAGCTTTATTCTCAGCAGTGCTCTGTCTGTCATGGCGACAACCTGGCGGGCATCGAGATGGCGCCGCCGCTGGCGGGACCAAACTTCATGGGGGTTTGGGGGGCGCAACCATTGCTGAGTCTGGCAAATCGGATCAAGACGACCATGCCGCCCTACGCCCCCAACTCGCTGTCGAGCGCGCAGACTATCGACATCCTGAGCTATGTGCTGAAGGCGAACGAATTGCAGGCCGGCAACGTTCCTTTGAGCCTCCCCTTGGGAGACGACGCTCCCGCGCCGTCTATGTCGGAGGCGCAAGAGGCGGCTAGTCAGTGGACCACCTATGGAGGCGACCTCGCCAGCCACCGGTACTCCGCGCTTGACCAGATCAACAAGGACAACTTCTCCAAACTTCAGGTTGCCTGGCGTTTGAATACAAATAACCTGGGACCCACTCCCGATCGACTCTATGCGTCCACGCCGCTGATGGCGAATGGGATCCTCTACAGCACCGCGGGCACCGCCCGTTCCGTCGTTGCGTTGAACCCCGGCACCGGTCAAATGCTGTGGATGTACCAACTCGACGAGGGCGTGCGCGGTCAGTTCGCCCCTCGCCGCGGCGCCGGGCGCGGACTGTCCTACTGGGAGAGCCCCGACGGGTCGGATCAACGAATTTTGTTCGTCACGCCGGGCTATCGGCTGGTCGCGTTGGATGCGAAGACGGGCCGACTGATTGAGACGTTCGGTGATGGCGGCATGGTTGATCTGAAGCTGGAAGACGACCAGGACCTCGACCTGGAAAGGG
This sequence comes from uncultured Acidobacteriota bacterium, assembly GCA_963805925.1. GTDB lineage: Bacteria > Acidobacteriota > Terriglobia > Bryobacterales > UBA6623 > CAMPKL01. Next base: position 185,564 of record CAWDWB010000003.1, on the reverse strand, counting down.
CCGTGATCGGACTCAACGCCACTCCGCTGGTCGCCGGCGACGTCGTGGTAGTCGGCGCCGCTCATGCTGCAGCGGGAAACGCCCAGCGTTCCGAACCGTCCGCGATCGGCTATGTCCGGGGCTTTGACGTCAGGACGGGCAAGCGACTCTGGATCTTCCACACCATCCCCATCAAGGGCGAGTTCGGGTACGACACGTGGGAAGACGGCTCGGCGGAGCGCAACGGGAACCTCGGCGCCTGGGCCCAAATGAGCGCCGATCTTGAGTTGGGCCTTGTCTACGTGCCGCTGGAAATGCCGGCGGCCGATTACTACGGAATCCACCGGCCGGGCGACGATCTTTTTTCCGAAACTCTAGTGGCGCTCGACCTCAAGACAGGGGAACGCAAGTGGCACTACCAGACGGTTCACCACGGCCTGTGGGATTGGGATCTGCCCTGCGCGCCGATGCTGTACGACATGGAGCAGAACGGTCGGACCGTCAAAGTCCTCGCGCAGCCGACTAAGTCGGCGTTTCTGTTTGTGATGAATCGCGAGACAGGGAAACCGATCTGGCCGATCGAAGAGCGGCACGTGCCGCAGTCGGACGTGCCATACGAGAAGACGAGCCCGACGCAGCCGTTTCCGACCAAGCCTGTGCCCTTTGACCGGCAGGGCGTTTCCATCGACGACCTGATTGACTTCACGCCACAGTTGCGGGCCGAGGCCGAGGAGTTGGTCAAGAAATATAAGATAGGGCCCATCTTTACGCCACCCGAGCTTGCCCGACCGAACGGACCCCTGGGAACGTTGATGCTGCCGGCCGATGTGGGCGGCGCGAACTGGCCCGGCGGTTCGTTCGATCCGGAAACCAACCATCTCTACATTCATTCCCACACGAACGTGACTGTGTTGCGGAACGTCCCGGCCGAAATAGCGAAGCCTTCAGGCCCTGACAATATGTCAGGCGTGTTGCGCCCCGCCAGCGCTGAGGCCGAGGAAGATGTAGAACGCGACCCGGCAGCGATGAGGCGGTTTTTCGGACGGCGCCCCAGTACAGACATCCAAGGGTTGCCGCTGATCAAGCCGCCCTACGACCGGATCACGGCGTATGACATGAATAGCGGCGAGATGCTGTGGCAGAAAACTCACAGCTCGACGCCCGACAACATCAAGAACAATCCCGCCCTCAAGGGGCTGGACCTGCCGCGGCTTGGGCAGCCCGGCCGCACGTTCATCGGCGTGCTGACGACCAAGACGCTGCTCATCGCCGGGGAGGGCGGCGTCCACACCAACGACAAAGGCGAGACTGTAGCCCTGCTCCGCGCTTACGACAAACAGACCGGCGAAGACGTCCCCGGCGAGGTCAATATGCCGGGGAAACAGACCGGATCGCCAATGACCTACATGTACAACGGCAAGCAGTACATCGTTCTCGCCGTGACGATCACCGGCGCCAATGGCGGCGGCGAACTGATCGCCTACTCGCTGCCGTAGGCCGGCGAGTTCGCTGGCCCGAGCCTATTGTTTTGGTTCCGGCTGCGGTTCACGTCCCTCCGGTACCTGCTGTCCAAAGTCAATGTCCGAGTCGGTCGTAAACAGCGTCGACTCGGACGAGAACTTCTGGTAGTCACGATAGTCGATGTGCAATCGCGTGCAGACCGCGGAACCCCGCAAGCAGCCGGTGTTCTCGGCCATGGACGGCAGTAGATAGGTCTTTCCGTCGATTTCGACGTTGTCATACTGCAGCACGCCGGCTGCGGTCGACAGTGGATAGTCATAGGGCAACAAGGTCGCTTCCATCTCGACTCGCAGGGCGCGTCCGTTTTCGGGGTCAATCCAAACCTTGCCGTTGTGCCCAGGGGTGTACTCCCGGCCATTGATGTGCAACGTCCAGTGGGAGTTCTGCTGCTCGATTTTATACCGGTAGACGCGCGTCGGCCTGCCGCCGACCGTATCCGCGCCTTCGTCTGTGAACTGCGTCCTGGAGGCAGGGGCGAATAGGTTCGCGGACACCGTGCTATATTCGCCCATCGACCAGGCGCCGCCAATCTGCGACAGATCCTTCGCGCCGGTGGGCTTCCCGTCGATCTTGATGTCGCGATAGTCCTCGTGTCCGTCGACAATCAGCACCTCGGCCTCAACGACGTCGTCATCCTTCCACTTCTTGCCCAGGTTGTGGCTGCTCGAGCGCGTCATGAACTCGTTGCACACGAAGTTGGGCAGACTATCGTCGAACTCCTTATTGGCCTCAATGGCCATCACCAGCACCGGGTCCGAAGGCGGCTGGTAGGCAACCGGCTGCCTGCTTTCCTCAACGGGCGGTCGCCCAATCCGCGCAACGGGCGGCAACCGTTCCCGGGGCGCCGCAGTCGGTCGCGGCTTCGGGTGGATGGGGCCCGCCGGCCCTTGCGCCAGGCCGGTCGCGGCAACCCACACGAATCCCAACACGACTAACGTCCAACGCATGATGATTGAGACTCATTCCGGTCGTTCCCGGTTTCCTGTAAGTCCATGGAGTCTGTCGCCGGATAGACCTTCATGTTCTGGACGATACCGATGTTTGGGAAGGGTTTGCCGCGGGTAGTGTACGATTTGACAATAGCGCCGCCGGATCGTCCGAGGTCGGCTGCCTGAGAATTGAAGGAGAGATACACGATGAGATTGGCGAAAGCAGGACTGTTGCTCACTCTGGCGTGCGCGCCGGCCTGGACACAGGTCAACATTGGCGAACAACCTCCCGAGGCCAGCCTGCCCTTCACCATGACGGACGTGGCCACGTTTAACCTCCCCTGGCGGCTGGCCTTCCTGCCCGATGGCCGCATGCTGGTCACCGAAAAGGTCGGGCCCATCTGGCTGGTATCCCAGCAGGGAGAGAAGATCCAGGTGGCCAACACGCCTGACGTCTTTTATCAGGGCCAGAACGGCATGCATGGCGTCTTTCTTTCGCCGCATTACGACACCGACCATAGCGTCTACCTGACCTATGCCGAGCCCGGCGAATATGGCGGCGGTCTGGCGCTGGCCCGCGCCAAGCTAGACGTCACCGCCACATCGGCTAGTCTCGAAAACCTCGAAGTGCTCTGGCGTCAGATGCCCAAGGGCCGGGGCGGCCAGGAAGGCGCGCAGGTCGCCTTCTCGCCTGACGGGCAGTATATATTCCTCTCCGTCGGCGACCGCCAGCGCTTCTACCCCGCCCAGGATCCCAACTGGCCCGCGGGCAAGATCCTGCGCCTGACCCTGGACGGCAAACCAGCTCCCGGCAATCCCAACTTCGGCAAAACCGGCGCCGCTTCCATTGACCTGACTGATCCGCCGCGCGACACCGAGGTCGGTAAGACCGCGCCCGTGGTGGAGACCTACACCTTTCCCGGTCCCAACCTGACGCCGTCGGAAACTTGGGCCAGCGGCGTCCGCACGCCCTACGGCCTGGCGTTTTCGCCTAGCGGAGAATTGTGGGAAGTCGAGCATGGCCCGCGCGGCGGCGACGAACTGAACCTGATCGAGAAGGGCAAAAACTACGGTTGGCCGCTCGTCTCCTATGGCAAGAACTACAATGGCGTGCCGATTCCCAGCCCAGATACGCGGCCTGACTTGACCGAGCCTGTGCTCTATTGGGTGCCGGTCATCGCCCCGGGTAATCTGATGTTCTACACCGGCACGAAGACCTTCCCGCAGTGGGACGGCAGCGGCTTCGTCAGCGGCATGAGCACCAAATCGCTCAGTCGCATCGTCTTTGACGGCCATGGCGGCGCCAAGCTCGCCGAGCGCTGGGATGTGGGCCACCGCATCCGCGATGTCGAAGAAGGCCCCGACGGCTCGCTGTGGATGCTTGAAGACGCCAACCCCGGTGCCCTCATCCACGTCACGCCCAAGTAATCACCGGGCCCGGCACGCCAGTGCCGGGCTCTTGCCCATTACCCAGAAATAGAAGGCCTAACCACTCCCGAAACAGAGCCGCTGGCGTCGGCCTGCGGAAGCGCCGCCGGGCGCTCAGCCCTAGCGGGGCGACGTCGCCTTAGCCGGCGCGAAAAAGAACCTGTCCCATTAGCCCCTAAAGAGCTACACTCCTCAGGTCAGCGCGGTCGGCCCTCGATCGTTGCATCGAACAGGCGAGTGTTCCCATGAAGTTACGACAGTTGACAGCGCTCTTATCGGTTGTTTGTGCGGCCTCCTTCAGCTTAGGTTGCGCCGACTCGACTGCTCCGGCGTTCACCGCGACTCCCACGATTGCCGTGAATCCCAATCACGCGGTGCCCTTGGCCGCAATCGTGACGGCCGAAACCGATGAGCCCTCCGTCCTTCTAATCCAGGTCGGCGACGGCAAGAGCGAGTGGAGCATTCCCGTTGCTGATGAACTGACGACGCAACATTCCCTCCCGGTGCTTGGGTTTAAACCCGGCCGAAGCCATGTCGTAAAAGTCACCGCCCGAGATGGGGCCGGAAACCTTTCGGCTGCTGTTCCGCTCGAATTTGAAACAGCTCCGCTGCCAGACGACTTCCCCTCGCTTAAAGTCTCCGTCAGCAACCCCGACAAAATGGAGCCTGGCGTCACTCTCTTCTCCTTTATGCGCTGGCCCGAAAAAGGAACTGGGAACCCAGACGAAGAGTTTGGCCTTGCCGTCGCCGTAGACGACCATGGAGACGTTGTTTGGTATCGGCGTACCGACCAGATGTTTGAGGACCCCCACCGGCTAGCCAATGGGAATCTGCTGGCCCTCGCCGGCAACAACCGTGCCGAGGAATTCGACATGCTCGGCAACGTAGTGGCCGGTTGGCACGCGTCGGAGCATCCGAACCCCAAAGCGCGGGTTCCGGAGGGATCCATCCCCGTTGCCACGGAGACGTTTCATCACGACATTCAAGAGATGCCGTCTGGAAATCTGCTGGTCCTGTCGACGGAGATGCGCCGAATCGAGGACTATCCGACGGTCGTAGGAAAGGACAGCGCTCCGAAGGCCGCAGCCAACGTGATCGGTGATGTCGTTGTGGAGTTTGCCCGCGACGGTTCCATCGTCAATCAGTGGAAGTTGATGGATCTTCTCGACGTGCGGCGGCTCGGCTACGAGTCGCTGGGGCCTGTTTGGGACCAGTGGGCGTACGTTAACGTCAAGGGCGGGACCAAGGACTGGGCTCACGGAAACGCCATCTACTACGATGCTGCTAACGATTCGATTGTGGTTTCGCTGAGGCACCAGGAAGCGGTGATTAGCTTCTCTCGGCAGAGCGGAGAACTCAATTGGATTCTCGGAACGCACGATGGCTGGGGCGATCGCTGGGCGCCGTTCCTGTTGAAGCCGGAAGGCGATTTCGAGTGGCAATTTCATCAACACGCCGTTGAGATGACCGCGAGCGGCTCGCTGATCCTCTTTGACAACGGGGACTTCCGCGCGTTTCCGCCGAAGCCGTCCAAGACGCTCGACCAAAGTTATAGCCGTGCCGCGGAGTTTGTCGTCGATAAGGGATCCAAGACCGTTCGCCAGGTTTGGAGCTACGGCCCTGGCCAGGAAGTTTTCTACTCCCCGTTCATCAGCGAAGCGGATCAACTGCCTCAGACCGGCAACGTCCTGATCACGGACGGCGGCCGCATTCGCGACCCGCAGGGCCGTCCATCCGACCGTATCCTCGGCGGACATCACTGGGCTCGCATCCTGGAGGTCACGCACACCGACAGCCCCGAAAAAGTTTTCGAGATCACCGTGGACTCATCAGAGAAAGAGAAGTCGATTGGATGGGCCGTGTACCGCAGCGACAGGCTGCCGAGCCTCTACGGAAACTGACCGCACACTCGCGTTGTGACTCGGCCTCGCCTCCGCTAACCTGGCGCCTGCGGCGCCGGCCAACCTGTCACTGGTTTCTTTGTTGCGGTGATGGGGTGCAGGCCAGTGCCTGTCCCTTGCGGCCCTACTGCGTGGCTAGCGAAGCCGCCAGCGAAATAGTCCGGTCCGAGCCCTTGTCGCGAATCGTGATCTTGCCGTTCTCCAGCTTCACGTCGCTGACGCCCGTGAAGCCTTCCGGCGTGCGCGTCAAGAACATCAGAAAGCTCGCCTGAATCGTTCCCTTAGCCGGGAGGATGCGGAACAGCGGCGTGTCCCACCGCTTGCCCTCGGCCAGCACCTCCCGCCGCGGCACGTCGAACGTCTGCGTGCCGAACTCCAGACCGCGAGACATCATGCCTTCGGCCGGATAGCTTTGCCAGATTTGCATCCAAGGGTACTCGGCGGTGTTGTAGATGTAGCCGATCAGCAAGCGCTTGTTCGGATTGAGGGCCGTCACCCAAGCCTTGTCGCCGTTCGGCGTCATGAGGTGGCCCGTATGGTCGAGCGAGCTCTTGGCCTCTGCCGGAGCAGCCCGCAAGTCGATCTTCTCTCCTTGCCTCGTCGGCGCCATCGGCCATTCGAACTCTTCGCCGGGAACCAACGTCCGCCGCTGCGAGCCGCGCGCCTCCGGGTCATAGGGGCGCGTCATGGCGCGGTTCTCTGACATATCGACGACGGTGACGCCGCGCTCGAGAAAAGGCGAGCCGACGGTCGCGTGCTCGGCCCAACTCGCTGGACGGTCAATGGACATCTCGTTCGTCAGATCGCCGTCAACGTAGACCACGTTTTCGCCGTCAACCATCTTCACCGTGCGCGAATAGCGTTCGTGCACTTGGGGCAGCTCGACTTCTTGGGTTAACGACGTCACGCCGGCCTCTTTGGTCCGCGCGGTCGTCGTCCACGGCAGTGCGTAGGCCTCGCCATGCATCAGCATGCCCGCGTCGCGCTCTTCGGGAGAGGCTGGGCCGAACCCGTCCACGCAAACGAAGTGCCCGATGAAGCCGCCCGCCTTGACCTCCCTGCCGGCCTCGGCCGCCGCCCGCAGCGGCGCCCACAAAGGACTCAACTGCTCGGGGTCGTCCCGCAACGTGAAGTCCACGAACGGGCCGCCGGTGGTGAGGATCTGTAAGCGCAGAACGTCGCTCTGCAACACGATCGAATCCAGTCCGAGGTAATCGGGGTCGGCGGCTTGCTGTGCGTACGCACCGAGCGCGGCCAGAAGCCCGGCGGTCGCGACAATCTTGGTCATTTGCATGGGCGCTATTGTAATCCGCGGGCGGCCTCAGCGGTGGCGGGTCAAGCCGCTAAGGGACAGTCAAGAATTGGCTCGAACTAGCTGTGAGCCTATTCCTGACTTCTGTCACCTTCGGCTACCTTCGGCTCCGAACTCCGCCGTTCGCATCAGCGCGATAGACCGTTCTAAATCCAGACAGCCTGCCGAGTGCGGCGCCGACCCCCGCCCCGGCGCCTGCGCCGATAGCTCCGAGTCCTGCCGCTGCGTGATTGGGGGACACGGTTGAACCGAACGCGACAAACGTCCCGACACCTGCCGCTAGGCCAGCTCCTGCGCCGATGCCTAGTCCAATCAACTTGTTCCGTCTTCGCTTGCCGTCGTCCACTGTGCTGACCCGCAGAACGTCCGCGCGATGGAACGCTCGTTCAACTTTGTCGTCCGTGAGAGATAGCGCCGCGTCAGACACGCTCGAAAACTTGCCCTTGTGGGACTGCGCGTTGACGAGCACCACACGAATCGTCTGCCCTGGTTTGAGTTGCTGCAGGTTGTCCCAATTGCTTTCGCTGGAGACCTGGGCCTGAAGCGTAATGGCTAGGGCCGCCAATAGGAAGGCGGCAATTGTCGTGGACTTGAGCACCGCGCTGATGTGGTGGATGGTCATCGATTTGTATCCTCACCAGGACATGCGTCGGCGACGGCAATATTGGCTCACCAGGAGGAAACTATTTTGCTCCGACCCGGACCGTCAGGAAACTAGACGCCAAGATCCGGATGATGTTCCCTTTTTGGAACGATTGACGCTGTTTCGCGCACTAGAGGGTCTGTCGAAAGCGCGTGACGCCGGCGAACGGTGGAGATCCCTGACTGATCCGCTCAGTTCGTCACGCTCAGTTCGGAGCGAGATGGCCGGGGGCGGGGGGCGTCCCGGTTTCCCGGCTTCGCCAGGCCTAGCGTTCGATTGTGCCATGGCCAAACCTATAATCGGTGTTGCGGAGCATCTCTTGACTTGGCACGACTTGCAGGACCCGAATGATCCAGAGTTGGATACTCTAGCTCAGCGTTACCATCTCCATCCGCTGCACGTCGAAGACTGCCGTCATGGTGAGCAGCGGGCTAAAGTCGAAGACGGTCCCGACTATATCTTCGTCGTCCTGAAGCCCGTCCATATTGGCGAGTCGGGCGAACTGGCGATTGCGGATCTCGACCTATTTCTTGGGCCAGACTACCTGATTACCGTTCAGCACGGCGATTGCCCCACTCTGCGAGAGCGCCTCGACCATCTGAGAGCCATTGAGGACCACTCGCAAGCGTCTCAGCTCTTTTACAAAGTGATGGACGGAGCCGTTGATTCCTGTACTCCGGCATTGGACTGGTTCGATGACGCAATCGATGAACTGGAGGACAAGGTGCTCGAAGAGCCGTCTCCGGAGACGCTGCAACGGATTCTCGGGGCAAAGCGGGGCTTGATTGAGTTGCGGCGAGTCTTGACGACGACTCGCGACGTTGCTGCCCATCTGCAGCGACTGGAGTCGGAGCTCATTCCGCGCGACTTGTGGCCTTTTCTGCGTGATGTCTACGACCACCTCGCGCGTGACCTGGACATGGTTGAGATGCAGCGCGATCTGCTTACGGGAGCGATGGACATTTACCTGTCGAGCGTCGCGAATCGCACCAATCAGGTGATGAAGGTGCTGACCGTATTGGGAACGATCGCGATTCCGGCCGTTGCCATCTCCGGTTTCTTCGGCATGAACCAGGACGATCTGCCTTGGATTCATTCTCCTCACGGAACGGCCATGGCGCTCGGGCTGATGGTTTTTTCGACGGCCGGCCTGTTGATTGTTCTGAAGAAGTTTAAGTGGCTCTGAAGCGGCTGGAAAAGCAAGACGTGTTCGGGATAGCGGCGAATCGTGCGGGTTCGAGCGTAGGCTTGGGGGGCAGTCCACGTAGGGACAGTCCCCGGCAAGCGTATGGCGATCAGTTCGAGGCGCCTTCTTTGAGGAAAGCGACGAGCGGCGGGATTGTGCGTGCGGGGTCTTCGACGTGCGGGACGTGTCCGAGGCCGGGCAGGAGCAGCAGCCGGGCTTTGCCGCCGGGAATGGTCTCGGCGATGTGCTTCATTCGCTGCTGGAAGACCTCGGCCGTGCCGGCGAGCCTGTCTTCTGCGCCGCCGAACACGAGCGTGGGCGCCTGAATGTGCTCCCAGTCGTAGACGACTGGATCCTGGTAAATCACATTACTAATGAGAGTCTGCACCATCGCCAGGCGCGGCCAGTCGGCGCCGAGCGTCCAGCCGTAGCGGATGCGGGCGTACCGTTCGAACTCGTCGTTCCACGCCGCCGGCTTGTGGGCCACGTAGCGCATCAGGCTCGCGCGGGTTGACTGGTATGTCGCGCCGAGTCTGCTCTTGTAGGCCTCGTCGATGTTCGCGGCAGGCCGGCTGAACCGTGCATCGCTTAGCCCGATCGGGTTGTAAAGCACCAGGCGCTCGGTCGTCGCCGGATACTGCGTGGCGAACCTCGCCGCGAGCATCCCGCCCATCGAGTGGCCGACGACCATCACCTTCGGGATGCTGAGGCTCTCGAGCATGTCGTGCGTATAGCGTGCGAAGTCGTTGAGGCTGTAGGGAATGATGGGCTTCGACGAGCGGCCGTAGCCCATCTGGTCGGGCACGATGACGCGGAAGCCGGACTTGCTGAGGGCGTCGGCGATGCTGCCGAAGTAGAAGCCGGCGAAGTTGTTGCCGTGCAGGACGAGGACGGTGTGTCCGTTGGGCTGGCCCTGTGGCGCGACATCCATGTAGGCCATGCGCACGTCCTGCCCGTAGGCGGTCATGTCGAAGTACTTGCTGGCGTAGGGATAGGGGCACTCCTCGCAGGTGATGCTGATGGGCTTGACGTCGGGCGTCGGCTGCGCGGAGGCCAGGGCGGGGGAGAGCGCCGTCGCGATTGCGGAGAGAAAGAGGACGAGCGTCTTCATGGATGAGAATTTTAGCGCACGTGCGTTAGGCCTGAAGCGTCCAGAAAGTTTGGAGCCCCATGCTATACCTGAATTAGAAGATCCCTGGTTGGTCCAGACACGGCCAGGGGCTCCGATGCATCGGGGGCAGTGTTCGGGGCGCGCGGTCAAAGCCAGAAGAGCCGCAGCGTAAGAGCGAAACAGAAACTAGGGTCGACCCCAAGACATCTCCGGTTCCCCGCTTGGAAGGGAATCCGCCCGCCGTTCCGGCGGGCTTTCTTGTTTTACGGCAAGAAGCCCGCCGGACGTCGGTATCACTTATCAACCAACACCCCAACCTCAATTCGCATCAACCCGCACAACAGAGCCGCGACCGTCCGGGAGCGATCTCTTCGACACATCCCAGGGCCAAGCCTCGCCCAGGCGACTGCCGCCCTTGGCGGTCCACCATCACCGAAATGTCCGCTTTCCCGGGCCTGAAATCGATCAAGTCATTGACGATAAGAGGCTTGCGCAAATTTCAACCGGACATGCGCGGACATCAGCGGACATTCGCGGCTCTTTGCCGCGCAATCGCGGCCCCAGCCGGACCTGCGCGGCCGTCCCCGGTCGCCGGCGGATAGCTCAGTCACGCACGCAGCGGCCCCGAACGTTCAATGGGTTCCGTTGGAACGCGACCGACTCTGTTGCGGGATTGGGAGCGGATTGAGGAAGAGTGCCGTTCCTAGCGCCGTGCTCGTCGCTTTCGCGCCGAGCGGCCCTTCCTGCCTACCGACCCAGCCGTTTCGATGCCCATCGCCTCGGCGCAACCGGTCTTCAGCAACTCCTTGAACTCGTCCGCCGGGATCGGTCGGCTCGCCAAATAGCCCTGGATCAAGTCACAGCCGAAACCGCGCAGAATCGCCAGTTGCTCCTCGGTCTCCACGCCTTCGGCGACGACGCCCAGCTGCAAGTTGTGGGCCATGTTGATGATCGAGCGCGCCAACGCCGACGCCTTCGGGTCGGTCTCGATGTCGTGAACGAACGATTGATCGATCTTCAACACGCTGCAGGTCAGCTTGCGCAGATACGACAGCGCCGAGTAGCCCGTGCCGAAATCGTCGATTGCCGTATTGATGCCCAACAAGCTCAAACGGTCCAGGCTTTCGACCGTCGACAGCCGCCCGTCGACCAAGTCACTCTCGGTAATCTCCACTTGCAGCCATTTCGGATCGATGCCCGATTCCTTCAGCACCCGGGCAACGACGTCGGAAGTGCCCATGTCCGCCAACTCGCGCGCCGAGAAGTTGATCGAAATCTTGATTGGCTCCAAGCCGTCCGCAAGCCACTCGTTGAGTTGTCGGCAGGCTCTGCCGAAGACCCATTGGCCGATCTGCACGATCATGCCGCTCTCTTCGGCCAGGCTAATGAACTCGGCCGGAAAGACCAACTCGTCCGATGCGCGCCGCCAGCGAATCAGTGCTTCGGCGCCCATGATCTTGCCGTCAATCGGGTTTACCAACGGTTGGTAGTGCAACTCGAACTCGTCGTTCTCAAGCGCCTTGGCCATGTCGCTTTGCAAGCTGAAGCTGCGGGACATCACCCGGCCCATTTCCGAGTCGAAGGCCAACACTTGACCGCGCCCGGAAGACTTCGCCTGGTACATGGCGATGTCAGCGTTGCGCATGATCTCGCTGCCGTTCGGCGTTTCCGCTGAGCTCAGAGCCACCCCGATGCTGGCTGCCGTCGATATTTCGTGGGAGCCGATGATGAACTTCTCAGCCATCAGGTCGCGAATGCGCCGGGCGACGTCCATCGCGTCTTCGAGGCCGTGGACGCTGCGCATCAAGACCACAAACTCGTCTCCGCCCAGCCTGACCGCCAAGTCCTGCTCGCGGATAGCTTTCTGGATGCGTTGAGCGACCAGCCGCAGCAACTCGTCGCCGACATGGTGTCCCAATGTGTCGTTGACGGATTTGAAGCGGTCCAAGTCCATGAACGCAACCGCGAACAAGCCCGCGCCCGAGCGCTGATCTTTCTGGAAAGTTTCTTCCAGCGCTTCTAAGAGATGTTGCCGGTTCGCTAATCCCGTCAGCCGGTCATGCGTTGCTTCGTGGACGAGCTGCGCCTCGAAGTTCTTCATGCGCTTGATGTCGGTTTGAGATCCCGCCAACCGTTCCGGTTCTCCGTCGGGGCCGAGGACAGTGCGTCCATGCGAAAGCACCCAGCGGTAGCTGCCGTCGGCTTGGCGGATGCGGTGCTCGCACTCGAAATACGGCGTCTTGCCGTCCAAATGAGAGGAGACGCGATTCATCAACTCGTCGAGGTCATAGGGATGGATCAAGTTGAACCACATGTCGGGGTGGCCGGTTTGGCTGTGATCCCCATAGCCCAGCAGCGCCCGCCAGCGAGGAGAGAAATAGATCTGATCTTCTTTGAGATTCCATTCCCAAAGACCATCTAACTCGCCGTGCGCTTGTAAGATTCGCTGGGTGTTGTCGTCCGGCTGAATCGGCGGCGTTTCCAGTAGATTTCTGTATTGGTCTTTTTGGACGGCCAACTCAGCCAGTTGAGAGGCATGCCATTGCCGCACAGTCTGGCCCAGCACCGCAGCCAGTGCGAGCAACCCGGCCAGGCTGAGCCCAACCATGGGCCACGCGGTCACGTCGGGCTGAACGAGCCAGCAAGCGGCCCAGCCGCCGACGACAAACGCCGCCAGCGTAATCATGCCTTTTCGAGTGGGCGTTAAAGCCGCGATGAGTACCGCGGCCGCAAGCATCGGCATCACCGCGGCCGAGCCGGGCAGGGTAGCGGCGTGGATTCCTGTAGTCGCGAATAGCGATGCGGCCGCAGCAAGGCAGATACGTTCGATCTTTTCCGCGGACGAGTCGTCCCCCTGGATCCAAAGGCCAAGCAGCAGCAATACGAAAGACTCGCAGACCGCCAAAATGCCGAGCGTCAGCGCGGCTTCGGGCGGGTTAGTCACGAGGCGCGCGTCGAAGAACCACAGCAGCAGCGGCGCGGCCGCCAGCGGCATCAGTACCTTTTGCAGCGCTGCAGCGGTAAGGCGCGAGGAGTATTCGTCGACGGGTCCCGGGACTTCGTCAGCAGCGGCGCCGCTGACGACCGGATGATCCTGCAACGCCTCGTCCAAATAGCGATCGGCAGCCTCCGCCTTGGGCTGCTCGGCGTTCTTCGTTTCGGTCACGCTGGCAGCCAGACTTTGTAGCTGGTTGCGAAACGATGACCGCACCGACGACGCGATTTTTTCGCTTGGAATCACCTACACCTTCCCTTGATCTTAGAAGTAGCCCGGCAAGGTCTGGGTGAACTATGAGCAAGTCCCCCCGAAACCTCCTAAGAGAACCATGTACACGTGGTACTCGCGGTTGGGCGGAACTACGACAATAGCCTTACGCCTCCGGGAGCTTTTTAGGTCTTTTTGTCGTAAACTCGGGTTCTTCCAGTTTTTGTGGCTCCTTTTGAGGACTGATGTCAACGCAAAGCCCTAATAATTCGGCGGATGAGTCAGCAACTCTGCGGGGTTGGAAGGAAATTGCCTCGCATTTAGGCGTCACAGTCCGGACGGCCCAGTCGTGGGAAAAAGAACGAGGCCTTCCCGTTCACCGAGTACCCGGTAAACGGGGCATGGTTTACTGCTCCGTGGCCGAGGCTGACGCATGGCTGGCCTCCGGCGGCCGACCCGCAGGCGCCGACGCCGAGCCGGAACCCAAGCATCGGGCCCTTGTCCTTGCCGCAGTCGCGATTCTTGTCGCTGCGGGCGGCATGGCCTGGATGCTGGAAACTTCTGATCGGACACTCCCGCTGCTGCACGCCGAGCCCTTAACCTCCTCCCGGGAGTACGAGGGCCGCGCGGATCTCTCTCCCGACGCGAGCCGAATTGCCTTTCTCGTGCGGGGTGAACTAGGGACCGCTGTCCATATCCTTCATCTTGCGGATCACAACCGACGAATTCTCGCAGCGGATGCCTTGGATGAGTCAGCTGTTCGCTGGTCTCCGTCTGGGGAAACCCTAGCCTATGTGCGGGGTGACGAAACAGGGTTAGAGATCGTTGCGATTGACCCCGTCGAAGGGTCTTCGCGTCTACTGGCCTCGCTCCCAGGCGCCGACCGGGCCGCGAATGTGATCGATAACGCGGTCTTCGACTGGGGTGCAGCAGGACTGGCCGTTTCGGCCCGCGAAGAGGATTCCGGGCCCTTCTTTATTGCCCTCGTTTCGCCCGAGCATGGAGAACTTCGCCGTATCACGACGCCGCCGGACAACTACGCAGGAGATACGATGCCTGCCTTCTCTCGTGATGGCCGATCCATCGCCTTCGCTCGGTTCAGTTCGCTCTCCGAATGCGAATTGTATGTTGTCGATCTCAACAGCGGCCGCGAACGTCGCCTTACCAGCGACAACACACGCATCTGGGGTTTCGACTGGTTGCCCGACGGTTCCATCATTTACGCGTCCAATAAGGGCCTGGGCCACCCGAGTCTGTATTCTCTTGATGCCCACGGGAATCAGTCGTCGGCTTTGACTGGCCCCGAATACATCGCCCACTTCCCGACGGTTGCTGTCGATCCGGACGGCAAGACCGTCCTCGTCTATCAGCGGAAAGAACGCTGGAACCGGATCCGCTTTGCTCGCGCCAGTTCGGACTCCGAGCCCGAGTCGGTCATCGAGTCCACCTGGACGGAAGCTTGGCCTGACCTTTCTCCTGACGGTCAACTCCTCACCTTCACCTCCACACGGTCAGGCGCCACCGAAGTTTGGATCGCTCCAGCCGTGGGCGGCGGCGTAGCGCCGATCCGATTGACGCATCAGGACGGCCCCTACAGCGATATGCCGCGCTGGTCCCCAGACGGCTCGAAGATCTCTTTCACTTCCGCCGATGAGACCGGCAACCGCGACGTTTATCTGATCGACGTCGCTACGCGTCAAACCAGCCGATTCACAACCGAACCTTCCGAGGAAGGCCGCGCCAGTTGGTCTCGCGACGGCCGCTGGATCTACTTCCGCTCCGATCGCTCCGGGTCTCATCAAATCTGGAGGCAGCCGATCGACGGCTCGTCGCCCGCAATGCAGGTCACCACTCAGGGCGGTTATGAAGCCTTTGAGAGTTACGACGGTAACGACCTGTACTACATCCGCAGCCGTTTGGATCGCGAGCTTTGGACTATGCCCACAGCTGGCGGTGACGAACGGTTGGCCTTATCCGGCCCCCGCGAAGCCCGCTGGCGCATCGCAGCCAACGGCATCGTGTTCCAGCAGGACAACCGCTTCGTCTTTTGGAGTCCGACCCAGGGCGCGACCACTACGATCTACCGCATCCCCGCTGGCCAAGAACCCGCGTATGGCTTCACGGCCACGCCGGATCTCGATTCCTTTTGGTGGTCCCAAACGGATCGAAATTCGTCCGATCTCTGGATGGCGAGCCTCCCCTGAGGCCGAACCCTGCCGTCAACAATAGCTAATTGCCTTCCGGTTTCGAATACGGATGTATACAGGTTTGAGCGACATCCCGCGTCAATAGCCGACGCGAGACGTATTTCGTTTCATTTCGCCACGTGGATTATCGAAAGTGCGATTAAATTCTCCCTTAGACGCCGAACGACCTGGGCTAGTCTGACCAGTTCGTACTGATCGTACTATAAGGAGGAATGACAGCAGCAATGATGAAACCAAATGTAGTTTCCGTTTTTACCCCGATTGCGCTACTAGCTTTGGCGGCGACCCACCAGGGAGCGGCGCAGAATGTTGATTTTGAATTGCCATCCTATGTGGCCGGCGATATTAATACGCAGGAAGGGTGGAAGAAGACCGGGCCGTACGACCATGCGGTCGACAGCAGCTTTGGCGTACCGGGATTTGGCGACCAAAGTTTGCGGATCTCGAACGCCGTAACCAGCGGTTCCTTTGGCGATCATACCTTTGCTCCGCCACTTGCTAATGCGGTAGGAGAAACAGATTCGACTGATGGACCATTTTCGAGAGGAACGCTTCAGAGTCACTACGAGATGGAGTTCGACATTGCGTCAACAGTACCGACGGCGCAACAGCCCGGCCTATTTGTCAATGTATCTCCAGACCGCGGTGACGGCTCGCGGATGAGCTATCTCGGCTTTAGCGACGAGCCAGGTGGAATAGAAATTATTTTCTACGACACGCCAGGAATGGGAAATCCGGCAAACTTTGATCTGACAAGTTTGGGTGTGTATGACCGCAGCCAACCGCATCACATCAGGCTCACTCTAGACGCGGTTGATGGTCCCGACAACGATGTGGTGAAAGTTTGGATCGATGGAGTCTTGACCCACGTCGGCGGTAGCTGGGAAAATTACTATCGCTTCGACGCTGAGGCATCAGCCGAACAAAGCCCTCGGATCGTCAAGACTGTACTTTTTGCCACACGCGGCCCGGCCGCCCCAGCCACCGGCGGCATGGGATTCTTGTTCGATAATTTCACCCAGTCATCTGGAGTGACCTATAGCTGTGCCGGGTTTGATGCACCCATGGACCAGCCGATCAGCGTCAAGAAGAAGAACCGAGTCCTACCTCTCAAGATGGTATGCACGAACTCGGCAGGCGACATCCTAGGGGATTCTGATATAGCCGCGCCTATCGTTCAGGTGACTAGATTGGGAGGAGGAACAGTTACTACCCCCGTTGATGATGTGTTCCTGGCTGCGGGCCAGGGGACCGATGGCAACGAGTTCGAGTTCAATTCCGGAAGTATGAACTGGTCGTTCAACCTGCAGACCAAGAATTTCTCCGGGAGCGGGACCTACATCATCACGGCAATTGGCGGCGGCACAGAGACGATTGCCAGCTCTCCGATGGCCACTTTTGTCATCCAGTAATAAAGTCTGACAACAGTCTGGCGACAGGCAGCGAATAGGCCTCCTTGGCCCGTCCGGTTAACCTGGAACTACCAACCAGAACGGCCCGCTCTCTGAGCGGGCCGTTCCTTCTTCGGAGCCATCCCCAATGCCTTTCCGGCCCCGCCGAGCCCGCGACCGCCCGAAACTTCCCATCCATTCGGCTTCGCGATCTTCGAGGTCAAGCGGGATCAACAACTTGGTTCGATTTGGCGGCGGAACGCTTCGGGCCTCCCGCAGCCCCCACTCCCATGGAGTATCCTGTCTCCCAGCTACGGCCCAAGACCTGGAGAACTAGTGATGAAACTATCGAGAAGAGAGCTAACGCTGCTGTTTCCTGCGCTGGCGGCGGCGCAGAGTGCGAATGAGGGCGGGTTGCAGCCGTCTTTGGCATTCCCGTTTGAGGACCAGCCGGTGCGCTCGAACGGCGACGGGAAGTCGCGGCAAATCATGAACGGCAAGACGCACACCGGATATCCTCATTGACCTGCATTCGTCCGAGATGCCGCCGGGCGGAGCGCCGCATCCGGCGCACCATCACGTCCACGAGGAAATGTTCTTCATACGCAGCGGGACGATGGAGATCAACATCGAAGGCAAGGTTACCCGTCTGACGCCCGGCTCGGTCGCCTACATCAAATCCAACGAAGAGCACGGAGTGCACAACGTCGGCGATACGACGGCCCATTATTTCGTGTTGGCGCTTGGAACGGACGAGGCGTAGCAACTCAGCGCAGTGCGGGATAGGCGCTGCGTCCTGGGTCGGAGGCAGCGCCTGGGGTGACAGTCAACGGAGTGACCGTCACCTGCGAGCAGTTGCTTACTTTTGCGGCGTGGCTGGAGCCGGCGTGTCCGGCACTTCGCTGCCGAAGGTGATGCTGGTGTCGGCGCCGTAACGCTTGTAGTCTTCGTACTTGATGACCATCGTCACGCGGATGTCGCCGTTGCGGAAGTGCAGCTGGTCGTCGGCGCGGGTGTAGACGGGGAACCAGTATTTGTCGTCGATCTTTTGGCGATAGGTTTCAAAGGCAGGGAACTGGTTGTCTTCGTTCTTTTTGAGGAGGCCGACGCCTTTGCCGTACGTCTTCACGACCTGCAGGTCGAGCTGGTCGACCCAGGCTTGGCCTTGGAAGTAGCGCTTGCCTTTCTCCATGGACTTGGGTTTGATCGAGAAGACGTAGCAGTCGATCTCGTCAATCTTTTCGGTGCCGAGGTAATCGACGTCGTACTCAGGCCGGGTTTCGTTGGTCATGACGAAGGGCTGCACGTCGCGAAGATCCTGCTCGTCCTGCGGCGTGAGGGTGATGCGGTCGAGCGTGGGCACGGGCGCATAGACGACGCGCTCGGTGCGCTGTTTGTTGGGGCCGAAGATGACGTCTTGGACGAGTTCCCACTTGCCGGCCGGCTTGTTGCCCTCGTTGTACTCGGTCATCTTCACCGACTGCCGGTAGGTGTAGTCTTCGCGGGCCTTGGTGAACTCCGTCTCGTTCTCGACGAATTTCTTGATGATCGTGTCGACGGGGATGGGCGGCTCGTCGGCCGCATGGACAGCAGGCGCAAGAAAAAAGATGGAGGAAAGGGCCAGGACCCCGGCGCGCAGGTACATTTCTCGAACTCCCGCAACTGTAGACGCACGGCAGGCGTGGACGGTTGCTATTGGCAACGATACAAAAGGGATAGGCGCCGGTCAAGGAACCCTAGACGAGCCGGGGACGCCGCTATACTGGTGGTTCGCCATGACTTACCGCACTTTGCCCGCTCTTTGCGTGGGCCTTCTTTTGATCGCCGGCGCGTTCGGCTGCGGCTCGTCGGAGCCTGCGCGGACGGCATCGGACGAGCGCAAATCGGTCGAAGAAGCCATCAACCGCCATTTGGCCAAGCGTTCGGACCTGGACTTTTCGTCGATGAAGGTGTCCGTCGACCGGGTGAACTTTGTGGGCGACGATAAGGCCGAGGCCACGGTGAAGTTCACTGTCGGCGATGAGGCGGCGTCGACGATTCAGATGTCCTATACGCTTGAGAAGACCAATAACGTTTGGGAAGTCGTGGGGCCGCCGAAGGGTACGCAAGGCTCGCAAGTCGCTCCTCCGGCCGGGGGCGGCGCGATGCCCCCGAACCATCCACAGGTCGGCGGCCAACAACCGCAACTGCCTTCCGGACACCCGCCTGTCAATTAGCCGATGAATCACATCCGTTCCAGTTCCCTGTTTGCACAAGCTCAACGCCACATCCCAGGAGGAGTGAACTCGCCTGCCCGCGCCTTCAACGCCGTGGGCTGCGATCCGGTGTTCATCGAAAGGGCCGATGGCGCCCGCCTCTACGACGCGGACGGCAATAGTTATCTGGACTATATCGGCTCCTGGGGACCGATGATTCTGGGGCACCGGCATCCGGCGGTCGTGGAAGCTCTGCAGGAAGCCCTACGCCGAGGCACGAGCTACGGTGCGCCGACGAGCGGCGAGATCGACATTGCCGATCTGATCTGCGAGATTGTGCCGTCGATTGAGTCGGTGCGCCTGGTGAACTCAGGAACCGAGGCGACGATGAGCGCCATCCGCGTGGCGCGCGGGTATACCGGCCGCGACCTGACGGTGAAGTTCATCGGCAACTACCACGGGCACGTGGATTCGCTGCTGGTGAAGGCCGGCTCGGGGCTGGCGACGCTGGGCATCTCGGACTCAGCGGGCGTGCCGGCCGGGTTCGCAGCGACGACCATCGCCTTGCCCTACAACTCGCTGGAGGCGGTGGAAGAATGCTTCCAGGCGCACGGCGACAAGATTGCCTGCGTCATTCTCGAGCCGGTGGTCGGCAACATGGGTTGCGTGCCGCCCGTGGAGGGTTATCTCGAAGGCCTGCGCAAGATTACCAAGCAACACGGCGCGCTGTTGATTTTCGATGAGGTGATGACGGGATTCCGCGTGGCGCTGGGCGGCGCGCAACAGCGTTACGACGTAACGCCCGACATGACCACGCTCGGCAAGATCATCGGCGGCGGCCTGCCGGTCGGCGCTTACGGCGGCCGCAAGGACATCATGGACAAGGTGTCGCCGGTTGGACCGGTGTACCAGGCCGGTACGTTGTCGGGCAATCCGCTCGCTGTGGCGGCTGGGCTTGCTACGTTGAAGCTGCTGAAAGGCGAGCCGCAGGTTTACGAGAACATCGACCGCAAGGCGAAGATGCTGGCGAAGGGCGTTTCCGCCGCTGCGGATGCCGCGGGCGTGACGATGACCATCAACCGGGTTGGCTCGATGGTGACGTTCTTCTTCAATCCGGGGCCGGTGACGGACTGGGATTCGGCCGCCGCCAGCCGCACGGATGTTTTCGGCGCTTTCTTCCGGGCGATGCTGGATCGTGGGATTTATTTGCCGTGTTCACAGTACGAGGCGGCGTTCCTTTCCGCCGCGCTGACGGACGAAGATATCGAGACGACAGTCGCCGCCGCCGCGGAGTCTTTCAAAGAGATTGCCGGCCTTTAATCTGCGAAGATCGTTAGCGATATGCGCCTCGCGCAACTGGCAGAGTTCCATGATCTCGGCTTTCTAGCGGACCAATACGAGACCATACGCCGCGCGCGGCTGCTGTGCCAGATGGCCGGAGCGGACGCGGGCGGCCAGGACCAATGAGAGTTCTGCTGACCAACAACACGCTGGCGGGCAGGGCCGGCACGGAACTCTATATTCGCGACGTAGCGCTCGAACTCCAACGGAGGGGGCACGAGCCGATGGCCTACAGCACTTCACTGGGAGCGGTGGCGGCGGAACTGCGGGCTGCGGGCGTGCCTGTTGTGCAAGAGCTGTCAGATTTGGCGGAACCGCCGGACATCATTCACGGCCAGCACCACTACGACACGTTGACGGCGCTGACGTGGTTCCCCGAGACGCCGGCCGCCTACTTCTGTCATGGCGCCGTTCCGTGGGAGGAGAAACCTTTCCGGTTCCCGCAAATCCTGCGTTACGTCGCGGTCGACGAGGCGGGTCGGGAACGCCTTATGGTTGAGGGTGGAGTCCCGGAAGACGACATTGAAGTCATCCCGAATTTTTACGATGCGGCCCGCTTCCCGGCGCGGGATCCGCTGCCGGCCAAAGCCGGCCGCGCGCTGGCCTTCGGTAATGTCTTTACCGAGACCGGCGGCCTGCCTGCCTTGCGAGAAGCGTGCGACGGGTGCGGTCTTGAGTTGGACGCCGTGGGCCTAGGAACGGATCACGTGGAGGCGGAGCCGGGCCCATTGCTGGCCGAATACGACGTGGTGTTCGCCAAGGGCCGAGCGGCGATCGAAGCGATGGGCGTAGGCGCGGCGGTCATCTTGTGCGGCGACGAACAAGCGGGTCCGCTGGTCACTACCGCGAACTTCGACTCGCTGCGGCGAGTGAACTTCGGATTTCGTACGCTCACGCGGCCGCTCACGGCCGATCGAGTGGCCGAAGAACTGGAGCGCTACGATGCGCTCGACGCCGATGCTGTCGCCCGTCACGTCCGGGAGAATTGCGATTTGAGGGCTGCCGCAGATCGCATTTTGGACGTTTACGGACGAGTCCTGGACGCCGCCGCGAGTCGGCCGCCGTCCTCGCCGCTGGCTCGTAGCCGCGCCGTCTCCTCCTATTTGCGGCAGACCGCCGCCCGCCACAAGAGTTCTGAAGGAATGTCCCGCCCGGATCGTGCATTGGGGGAGATGCGCGCCCTGGCCGTGGATCGCGAGCGTCAAATCCTTGAGATACAGGCCTCCGCGACCTGGCGTTGGACGCAGGTTTTGCTGGGGAATCCGCTCGTCCGGCGGCTGTTCGGCGGGGCGATTCGCCGGGTGGCGGAAAGGTCTCGGCTGTAGCCCCCCTCAGCAATCTGATCCATGTCTTGACCCCCTTGCCTTAGCAGGGATACACTCAGGGTTAGTCGTCTATTCTGCGGAGTAGGCGGCCGGAGACCGTGATGCATTGCCGACGCAGAGCAGCAGACCAGCGGCGCACAGAAGCGCAGCAGGATCGTTCTGGGTCCGCCGCCTTCACGGGCGTTGATACCGTTCCCTATTTGTCCGTCGAACCCGACCTGGACATTCCCAAGTTTGTCATCGTACGAATTAACGGCTCCATCGTACTCGTCGCTGTAGCGAGCCCCGGCTAAAGGTCTGTTTTCACCGCATTAAGCGTAGAAGAGGCCGCCGCCGGGGCAGAAACAGGACCGGACGAGCGGCCTTTTTCACGCCCCGTTGAGGGGGTTGGCGCCGGGAAAGTTGAGAGAGCGTAGCGGGGCAGTTAGTTAGCGGGAAGCATCGAGAGAGAAGATCATCATGGCCCTCATGAACGGCGCACGAATCCTGATTGAAAGTCTTGCCAGAGAAGGCGCGGAAGTCGTCTTCGGCTATCCGGGCGGCGTCACGATCCCGGTATACGACGTCCTGTACGATCACAATCTTCGGCACATCCTCGTCCGGCACGAAGAGAACGCGGCTTTTGCGGCGCAAGGATTTGCCCGCGCCACCGGCAAGGTCGGCGTTTGCATGGCGACATCCGGCCCCGGCGCGACGAATCTGACCACTGGTCTGGTCGATGCCTTGATGGACTCGATCCCGATCGTGGCGATCACCGGCCAGGTGCCGCAGTCGCTGATCGGCCGCGATGCGTTCCAAGAAGCGGACACCTTCGGCATCACCCGCGCGGCAACGAAGCACAACTACCTCGTCAAGAATATCGAGGACCTGAGCCAGGTGATCCACGAGGCGTTCTACATCGCCGGCAGCGGACGCCCCGGCCCGGTGTTAGTCGACATCACCAAGGACGTGCTGCTGGCCAAGACGCATTTCCACATGAGCGACAAGCTCAAACCGCTGCGCGGCTATGAGCTGAAGCTTGAGCCGGACCAAGCGGAAGTCGACGAAGCGGTCGACTTTCTATGGGAGTCCGAGCGGCCCTGCATCTACGCGGGCGGCGGCATCATTTCGTCCGAGGCGCACGAGGAAGTGGTCAAGCTTTCTGAACTGCTGGGCGCTCCCCTGGTGCACACCGTCATGGGCCACGGCTGCATGCCGACCGAGCACCCGAACTACGTTTCGATGCTGGGCATGCACGGCGGCTACGCCGCCAATATGTGCATCACCAAGTGCGACTCGATCATCGGCGTCGGCGCTCGTTTCGACGATCGCGTCACCGGACGCCTCGATCGTTTTGCTCCCGAAGCCCGCGTGCTGCACATTGACATCGATCCGGTTGAGATCAACAAGAACCGCCGCGCCGACGTCGGCGTGGTCGGCGATGCCAAGAACGTGTTGGCGGCGATCAACAAGAAACTCGAAGAAACGCAGGCGCAGAAGGCCACCGAGAACCTGAAGGCGCGCACGGCGTGGCACGCCAAGGTTATGGATTGGAAGGCCGAGCATCCGTATACTTACGAGCCTTCCGATGTTGAGATCAAGCCGCAGTTCTTGATGGAAACGATCAGCAAGTTCTCGAATGGCGAAGCGATTGTCACGGTCGATGTCGGCCAGCACCAGATGTGGGCCGCGCAGTACATCAAGTTCAATCACCCGCGTCTGTGGCAGTCATCGAGCGGATTGGGTTCGATGGGCTTCGGCATCCCTTCGGGGATGGGCGCGAAGGTGGCCTGTCCGGACAAGTTGGTCTTCTCGATCAGCGGCGACGGCGGGTTCATGATGTCGTTGCCTGAAGTGGCGACCGTGGTGGGCAACAACATCCCGCTGAAGATGATCATCATGAACAACGGCTGGCTGGGCATGGTGCGCCAGTGGCAAGACTTGTTCTTCGACGGACGTTACTCGGCAGTCGACATGCAGCCCGGCTTCCCGGATATCCCGATGCTGGCGGCTTCGTTCGGCATCAAGGGCGTCACGGTACGTCAACCGGCGGATCTGGAAGCCGCGATCCAAGAGATGATCGACGAGCCGGGCCCGTTCCTGTTGAACGTGATGGTCACCAGGGAAGAGAACGTCTATCCGATGGTTCCGGCCGGCGGAGCGCTGGACGAGATGATTTTGGGGTCGCAGAAGCCTGTTGCGACAGGCGACTAAGAGTACGCGTATCGTCACGGAGATCCGAAGATGAATCAGCTCATTTCATTGCTCGTTGAAAACGAAGCCGGAGCTTTGATGCGCGTTGCGGGCGTACTCACCTCTCGCGGTTACAACATCGAATCGCTCACTGTCGCCAAGACGCTGGACCCGACGCTCTCGTCGATGACCATCGTCGCCGACGTCGCCGAAGAGAGCCGCGCGCTGTTGATCAAACAGATCACGCGCCTGGTCAATGTGGTCAAGGCAGTCGACCTGACGGAGTCGAACGCCGTGCAACGCGAACTCGCGTTGATCAAGGTCAGTTCCGTTAGGCCGGAGATGCGTTCGTCGGTTGCCAAGGAGGCGGAGATCTTCCGCGCCCGCATCGTCGACGTCGCTCCGACGCACTATACGCTCGAGGTCACCGGTTCGCCGGAGAAGATCGACGCTTTGATCGACCTCTTGCATCATTACGGCGACGTCGAGATGACTCGTTCCGGGTCGATGGCGATGGCGCGGATGCCGGCGAATAACTTACCGTATCCGATGTTCCGCGCAGAGCCCTCGGCAGAAGAGACGCAGACGACGCCCGCGGTCGAATCGAAGTAGATATCTTGCGCCTAGAGGCGCTGAAGTACGAAGGAGAACTCAGTTGGCAGCGAAAGTATATTACGAACAAGACGGCGACTTGTCGCATCTCCAAGGCAAGACCGTGGCGATCATCGGCTATGGCAGCCAAGGCCACGCCCATGCCTTGAACCTCAAAGAGAGCGGCGTCGACGTCGTTGTAGGCCTCTATGAGGGATCCAAGAGCTGGCCCAAGGCTGAGCAGGCCGGTTTGCGCGTGATGACGACCGCGGAAGCGTCGAAAGCCGCCGACGTGGTGATGATTCTGGTCTCCGATCACATTCAGGCCGACCTCTACAAGGAACACATCGAGCCGAACCTGAAGCAGGGCGCGGCGCTGATGTTCGCTCACGGCTTCAACGTTCACTTCGGCTTCATCGAGCCGCGCAAGGATCTGGACGTGCTGCTGGTCGCCCCCAAGGCGCCGGGCCACCGTGTCCGCGAGCTGTTTGAAGAAGGCATGGGCGTTCCCGGCCTGGTCGCGATCTTCCAAGACGCGTCGGGCAACGCCATGAACATCGGCTTGGCTTACGCCAAGGGCATCGGCTGCTTGAAAGCCGGCGTCATCCAGACCAGCTTCAAAGAAGAGACCGAGACGGATCTGTTCGGCGAGCAAGCGGTTCTGTGCGGCGGTACGGCGGAGTTGATCCGCGCCGGCTTCCAGACCTTGGTCGATGCCGGTTACGCGCCGGAGATGGCCTATTTCGAGTGCTTGCATGAGCTGAAGTTGATCGTCGACCTGATCCAGGAAGGCGGCCTCAACTACATGCGCTACTCGGTTTCGGACACGGCGGAATACGGCGACTACACTCGCGGACCGCGCGTGGTCGACCAGCACGTACGCGACAGCATGAAGAAGATTCTCCAGGAGATCCAGTCGGGCGAATTCGCTAACGAATGGATGGCGGAGAATCGCGAAGGCGGACGCAAGAAGTTCCTTGCCACCCGCAAGGCGCAGACCGATCAGCCGATCGAAGAAGTCGGCGCGAAGCTGCGCAGCATGATGCCCTTCTTGAAGCGCAAGAAGGAAATGCCGACGGCATAACTCTTCCGGGGGCGGCCTGCGGGCCGCCCTCTAATCTAAACAGCAGAGGAATAAAACAATGCGAGTCGCAATCTACGACACCACCCTTCGAGACGGAACGCAGGGCGAGAACATTAACTTCTCGGTCGAAGATAAGATTCGCATTGCCCACAAGCTGGACGATTTCGGCGTCGATTACATTGAAGGCGGCTGGCCGGGGTCGAACCCGCGCGACCGCGATTTCTTCGAAGCGGCGAAAACGCTCCAGCTGAAGCACGCCAAGATGGCCGCCTTTGGCTCGACGCGGCACGCCAAGAACAAGGTCGAAGACGACGACAACATACGGTTGCTGTTGGAGTCTCAAACGCCCGTCGTGACGATCTTCGGCAAGAGCTGGAATCTGCACACCGAGCGCGCCCTGCGCGTGACCGAAGAGCAGAACCTCGAAATGATCGGCTCGACCGTGGCCTATCTCAAGTCCAATGGACGCGAGGTGATCTACGACGCCGAGCATTTCTTCGACGGCTACAAGAGCAGCCGCGACTTCGCCATGAAGACGCTCGATGCCGCAGCCAAAGCGGGCGCCGACATCCTGGTGCTGTGCGATACCAACGGCGGCACGCTGCCGAGTGAAGTCGCTGAGATGGTTGCCGACGTCCGCAAGACGTTCGGAGGCGTGATCGGCATCCACACTCATAACGATTCGGAAGTCGCCGTGGCCAACGCCATCGCGGCGATCGAGTTAGGCTGCTCGCACGTGCAGGGAACGATCAACGGCTACGGCGAACGCTGCGGCAACTCGAACCTCGTGCCGATCATCGCCAACCTGCAATTGAAACTAGGCCACGAGTGCGTCAGCGACGCCAACCTCCGGAAGCTGACGCAATTGGCGAACTACGTTGCCGATACGGCGAACCTGCAAGTGCCCAACGGGCAAGCCTTCGTGGGCCGCTCGGCGTTCGCACACAAGGGCGGCATCCACGTTTCGGCTGTGTTGCGCGACGCTTCGACTTACGAGCACGTGGAACCCGAAGCGGTCGGCAACAAGCGTCGCGTGCTGGTGAGCGATCTATCGGGCCGCGCCAATATTTTCTACAAGCTCGAAGAAAAGGGCTGGGGCGAGAAGCTCGACGACGCTGCCCGCACCAAGCTGCTGGCGCGCATCAAAGAGATGGAGAACGAGGGCTACGAACTCGAAGCGGCCGAGGGCTCATTCGAGTTGCTGATCCGCGAAACGGTTCAGCCTGACCACTTCTTGTTCGAGTTGGAAAAGATGTCGGTCCACACCGAGAAGAAGGGCGAGGAACAGACGCAGCACAAGGTCGAAATGGTCGTGAAGACCCGCGACGGCCAACGCTGGGCGGAAGAAACGTCGGAGGGCGGCCCCTTCGACGCCATGGCGACCGCGCTGCGCAAGTGCTTGTCGGAGACCTATCCGCAAGTACAGGACGTGCGGCTCACTGACTACAAGGTGCGCGTGCTCGACGCCAACAAGGGCACGGCGGCCAATGTACGAGTGTTGGTCACTTGGGCAGACTCCAAGGAGCGCTGGACCACGGTCGGCGTGTCGGATGACGTGCTCGAAGCTTCGTGGAACGCGTTGTGCGATTCGCTGAAGCTTGAGTTGTTGCGCTTGAAGGAAGCCGACGGTTCGTCGGAACAGAAGGTCGCGGCGGAACAAGCATAAGCGCTCGCCCTATGGCTCAGATCGTCAATTCCCGCTGCGTATTGGCCGTCCGTGATCTTGGGGTATCGACGCGCTATTACGTGGACGTTCTGGGATTTACGAAAGATCCCATCGACGCGCCGGGCTGGAGCTTTCTGACGCGCGACACGTTCCGTGTGATGCTGGGTGAGTGCGTGGATGAGCGCCCGGCAGACGAGTTGGGCAACCACTCCTATTACGCCTACTGGACCGTCGAGGGCGTGGATGATCTCTATCGAGAGTTCGAGGCGAAGGGCGCGCTGCTTACGTCGAGGCCGATGAACAAACCTTGGGGCTTGCGGGAATTCACGCTGAAGACGCCCGACGGACACCGCATCACCTGCGGCGAGTCATTGCCCTAGCAAACTGCCGCCGAGCCAATAGACCATCGTCGGCACGATCAGCAGCGCCATAAAGTCCAGCGCCGCGCCGACGCGGAACATCCTGCCCATAGTGATTGAACCGGACGAAAATACGATGGCGTTGGGCGGCGTCGCTACCGGCAACATGAAGGCGAACGAGGCCATGATTGCCGAGGGAATCAGCATTAGGTGAGGGGGGACGCCGATCTGCGCTGCTGTCGCCGCGATCACGGGCGAGAGCATCAGCACGGTTGCGACGTTCGAGGTCATCTCGGTCATCAGTACGGCGATCATGCAACTGATCGGCACCAGGACCCATGCGGGCAGGCCTTGTAGGATCGACATCTCGCCGCCGAGCCAATCGGCGAGGCCGCTGGCTGCGATGGCATCGGCTAGAGCGAAGCCGCCGCCGAAGAGAAAGACGATGCCCCAGGGCATGCCGCGCGATACGGTTTCCCAGTCCATCAGGCGTTTGCCCTCGTGCCCGGAGGGCAGCAGAAAAAGCAGTGTGGCCATGAACATCGCCACTGTCGAGTCTTGCAACAGACTTGAGTTAGCGAATAGTTGGGACCAGCCGGGCACGGTGATCGAGCCCGCTTCGATCGGGTTGCGGAAGATCCACAGCAGCGCAGTGGTTGAGGCAACGGCGGTGACCATCTTCTCCTCGTAGCGCATCGGGCCGAGTTTGCGGAGTTCGTCTCCGATCACGTCGCTTGAACCGTGAAAGGCGATCTTGCTCAGCGGCAAGTCTCCTGCGAAGCGGCACAAGTAGAGCCAGGCGATCGGCAGGAAGACGATGACTATCGGCATCGTCAACATCATCCAATCGACGAAGGCAATCTGCGGCATCTCGGGGAAAGCCTCGCTCAAGAAACCGAGAAAGGCCACGTTGGTCGGCGTGCCGATAATCGTTCCGACGCCGCCCACGCTGGCCGAGTAGGCGATGCCGAGCAAGAGGATGACGCTGAACGAGCGTTTCACGAGTTGTTGCGTTTCGGCGTCCCGCTTTCCTTCGACTTCCGAAAGGCCAGCCAACTGATCGATGACCGCCAAGGCGATGGGCAACATCATCATCGTGGTGGCGGTGTTCGAGATCCACATGGACAAGAATGCCGTCGCGATCATGAATCCAAGTACGAGGCGCGATGGCGCGGAGCCGACACGTCGAATTGTTTGCAGCGCCAGCCTCTTGTGCAAATTGCAGCGTTCCATCGCCAAGGCAACGATGAAGCCGCCGATGTACAGAAAGACGATGTGGTTGGCGTAGGGCGTGGCGACTTCTTGCGCGGATAAGATTCCCAGCAAGGGGAACAGCGCAACCGGCAGCAGCGCCGTGACGGCGATGTGGACGGCCTCGGTCAACCACCACGTCGCCATCAGCACGGCGACGGCGGCGGTCTTCTGGGTCTCCGCGTTCATGCCCTCCGGCGTTGGGCCGTAGAGCGTCAACAGGAAGAGAACGATCCCGGCGACGACGCCGAACCGGCTTTTCCAAACTTCATTCATGCGTTCGTTCCCCAGTAGACATCAGCGCGAATACGCAATTGTAGCGACACCGTGACTTGCTAGACTTGCAACTTAATCCCCAACGATGTTCGATTCTCAGTTACTGGCCGAAGCGCCCCTTTGGTACGTGGCCTTCTTGCTGTCCGTCACCTGCCACGAAGGCGCGCACGCCTGGGCCGCTCTGCGTCTGGGCGACGACACGGCGTCCCGCGGCGGGCAGGTCACGCTCAACCCCATGCCGCACATTCGCCGCGAGCCGTTGGGCATGGTCATCGTTCCGCTGGTGTCGCTGTTTATCGGCGGTTGGATGATCGGTTGGGCCTCGGCGCCCTACAACCCCTATTGGCAACAGCGCTATCCGCGCCGCGCCGCTTGGATGGCTCTGGCCGGACCCGCCGCCAACTTCACTCTGGTGGCGATCGCTAGCCTGGCAATGGTAGGCGGCATGATGATCGGCATTTTCGATCGGCCTGAAGGATTCTCGATGCTGCAGATGGTCGCGCCCACAACGCAGCTTGCCGGCGGACTGGCGACATTCCTCAGCATCCTGTTCGTCGAGAACGTGTTGCTTGGCGCCTTCAACCTGATCCCCGTTCCGCCGCTCGATGGGGCGACGGCGATCGGTTTGTTTCTGCCGGAATCCGCAGCCTTGGCCTTCGTGAAGTTCATGCGCCAGCCGGGATTTTCGCTGCTGGGCTTGGTGATCGCCTGGCGCGCTTTCGATTACGTTTTTCCGCCGGTCTACAGCGTTGCTCTGCAGGTCTTCTACTTCTCCGTCAATCTGCTCGCCTGAGGAAATCTTTTCTATCCGGGCCCTATTGACGGTGGTGCGAACAGGCATAAGCACAATATCTGACGGATATGTTTCAAAGGAAACATTTGTCTAATTACTTGCTTGCAACGGTCTGACGGCCTCTCGTACGATTGCTAAGTCCCCAGCGGACAGCGTTTACCTATGGCAGCAACCGTTTGGAAGGGCTATCTCAGTTTCGGGTTGATCTCGGTGCCCATTCGGTTGTCCGTCGCTGCGCGGCCCAAGACGGTCAGCTTCCGGCAAATCGTCAAAGAGACGATGAGACCTGTCAAGCAACAGCTCTACTCGCCGGAACTCGACCGCGTTGTCGAACGCAAGGAACTGGTCAAAGGCTACGAAGTCGCCAAAGACCAGTACCTCATCATCGACCCCGAAGACTTGAAAAAGATCGCTCCTGAATCCAGCTCTACGATGGAGATATTGGAGTTCGTCAAGCTAGACGAAGTCGATCCGTTGTACTTTGACAGCTCCTACCTCGCCGTGCCGGAAGACGCTGGCCGCAAGCCTTACGCGTTGTTGGTCCAGGCAATGGAAGAGACCGGCTTCTGCGCCATTGCCAAGCTGTCGATGCACCAGCGCGAGTACACGGTGGTACTGCGTCCGCGCGATGGCGGCCTGACTCTGCACACGATGTTCTATCAGGACGAAGTGCGCGATTCGTCCGAGTATGGCCGCATCACCGACGTGGAGATCAAGGAGTCGGAAGAGAAGCTCGCCCGCCAGCTCATCGAGAGTCTGGCGGCACATTTTGACCCCGGGAAGTATCACGACGAGTACCGCAGCCGCGTGGAGGCCTTGATTGAGGCCAAACGCAACGGCCAAGAAGCCGAAGCGGCCCAAGCGCCCCGCCTGGCCCCGGTCATCGACCTGATGGAGGCGCTGCAGCGGTCTCTGGCGGAGCGTCCAGAGAAGAAATCCGCCGCCAGAGCGACTGCTTCCGCGGGGCCCAAGGCCGTTAAGAAGAAATCATCGAGCCGCTAGCCCTCCGTTCGGACCGGGGCAACTTTCCACAAGTTTTCCACAGGGGTTAACTACTTTAGAATCAGATGGAAGTAAGCACCAAGCTGTGGTGCTCTGTGGAAAAGAACAAATCGTTCCGACAGCGTTCTTTGCTTGACAAACGCGTTACGTAGCGGTTACGCGAGGGCTATTTTGCCGCGATGTACTTGCGGTTGATGCGGAAGGCGACGGCGCTCAGCCCGATCAGCATGAGCCCAAAGAGGATCAGAGCGATGGGCCAGCCGACAACGTCGGTGAAATGTTCCGACGTGTAGTAGCCGACGTAGCCCAAAATCGCCACGGTCGCAACAAACAGCAGACTGCGGCTCTTGACCCAGGTGCTCCAGAAAACGACGCCGCAGGCCGCGCCCAGGAACAAGATCTCCAGAGGCGAGTACTGAACGAGGTTGAATAAACCCGCCAGCATGGCTGCCGAACTCCAGAAATACCAGAAGGGCGTAATCGAGGCGTGAGGCGTCCGATCAATCCGATTGAGAATGAACAGCATCGCCAGCCCCAGACCGAAGGCGATGAGGTCGCTGTCGACATCAACCAAATCCATTGCCGTTGCGTAGAACCACAAGCCGAAGACGATCGACATAAACAGCAGTGATGTCACTTTCTTGCTGAAAAAGGCCAGCGTCTGTTGCACCAATAAAACTCCTGAAGCAAACAGGAACGCGTAGCGCTCATCGCCGCCCGTAGAAAACTCATCGATCGCGACGAGGATGCCGACTGGTTGTAGAAAGGCGGCCAACAGGAATAGCGGCGTTGCGATCTTCTCGCGGCGTTCGTCGCTTGCGGCAAACCAGGCCATGAAGAACGCCGCGATACCGGACCCCAGCGTCACCGTGATGCGCGCCGCCGAGTTCATGTCGTTCCACTGCATCTCGATGAATACGCCGAGGCCGGCGAGCACAAAGATGCCTCCCAGGTAACTCAGCAGTCGAGTGAGAACAGAGGCCTTCGAATCGGCGACCACGTCCGTTGCGGAGATTTGGGAACGAATCTCGTCCGCGGTGATGCCGTGTTCGCGGGCGATCGCCGCTATCTGTCCCAGCGCTTCCTCTTTCGGGGTCATGGAGTTATTGCTGAGGCGGCGGTACGATCCAGCCAATCAATCTGCTGCCGTACCAATATTGCCCGCGGCCATCCGCCGCATCGAAGACGGCGCCGTTCTTGCTGATGGCCAAACCGCGTCCGCTGCCCGATGAGAACAGGCCGAATAGACCGCGCGAGCTGCGGGTGTTGTCGACGAGCGCATAGCCGTCCGGCGAGATGCGGCTGGGGTCGATGTATTGGTTCTTGAACTCTGGGATTTCAACGACGATGCCCCCTTCGCCGCCCTCGGTACTCGAGGGCGCGGGCAGAGTGATCTCCCTGACGTTGCCGTCCTCGTGTTCGAACAAGAAGAGCCGTGCGCCTGGCGTATAAACGTCCGGCTTGGCAGCGAAGGCCCTCACCAATAAATGGTTCTGGGCGTCAAGAGTGACCTCGTAGCGCCAAGGGGACGGACTTCCGCCGTAGTAGTTGCCGTCTTCCGCGTAAAGGAAATCGTACTGCGGCGGATCGACGAATAACTTCGGCACCCAACTCGAAAGTAGAAACAGGACGACGACGATCACCGGCAGCAGAATTCCGGCGACGAGAGCGGCGTTGTCGCGAAGCGATTTGGCAATGCTCATATGCGGCCCACCGATAATGTCCCACGCCAAGCGTTCGAGCGCCAGTGGGCTTTCAACTGATCTTGGCCAGTTTCTTCTGCAGTTCTTTCAGCGCCGGCTCGATTCTTTGCCGCGATTTCCAAAAGTCCGCCCATAGATCGCCCTTCTTCTTTAGCCTGGCCGGCATGGTCTTGATGGTGAATTTCTCTGGCCTCAAACCCTTGCGCAGTTCCGTCGGACTCAAGGGCGTTGCCACGGTCGCCAACGGCCGCGGACGCGCGGTGTAGACCGTGGCCAAAGGTTTGCCGAAGGAGTTCTGCAGATAGTCCAAAGAGATAGACCCCTTGGGTCGTTTGTCGACCATGCGCTCCAACGTCGTTCCCTCGGGCATCGCGTCGTGGACGACGCGGGCGACGATCTCGGCAAAGGTTCTGACTTGCTCGTAGGAATAACGACGCTCTAGAGGAAGCCAAAGATGAATACCACGTGAGCCGGAAGTTTTGACAAAGGCTTGCAGGCCGATCGCATCGAGTTCTTTGAGAAAGCGCCGCGCTACCGCCACGATCGTGTCGAACTCATAACCTTCGGTCGGATCGAGATCGAAGAAGACGTAGTCCGGCTTTTCAAGCGAATCGACGCGGCTCGGCCAAGGGTGCTGCTCAATGCAACCGAGGTTCACCAAATGCAGCAGCGTGGCCAAGTCGTCGCAGACGTAATAGCGTGTATCGCGGCCGCTGCTCTCCGATGGGATGACAACTGTGCGTACCCACTCCGGCGCACCCTCGCCGATGTCTTTTTGATAGAAGCTTTCGCCCTCGGCGCCGTTGGGGAAGCGATGCAAGACCAACGGTCGGTCTTTGAGGAAGGGAAGGATGTACCTCGAAACCCCTAGATAGTACGCCAGTAAATCGCGCTTCGTGTAGCCGGGCTCGGGGAAATAAACTTTATCGAGGTGCGTCAGGCGGAAGTCTTTGCCTCCTAACTCGATGCGCAGCGATTCCTTGCGTCCCTCGCGCAGCTCTTTCTCTAACTCACCGACGCTTCGAATCAACGGCATCCCCTGGACCCGCGGCGCATGAACGACGACGCTCTCTTGCGGTGACCGCGCATCCCTGCATTCTATGGCGTCGACGTCGTCGCGCAGCCCGAGGAACACGGGATGCCGCAAATGATCGTCGCGTGTCCAGCCGGCGTATCGCACGCGCGCTACGAGTTGCGGCTTCACCCAATGCGCCTTCTCTCTTGTCGCGGGCTCGGACAAGAAGGGGCATTTCTTGGTCTTGAGCGGCTCGAGTTGCTCCGAGAGGAACCGCAGACTCGCTTCGGTGAAGCCGCTGCCGACTCCGCCGAGGAACCGCAGCTTCCCTTTGTCGTAGAAACCAGCCAGCAGCGCGCCGAAGTGCTCTCTGCCGCCGCGCGGCTCGGTCCAGCCGCCGACCACGACATCGATCTCTTGGACGATTTTAATCTTCTGCCAATCAGCGGAGCGGTCGTTGACGTAAGGGCTGTCCGCACGTTTGGCCAAGATGCCTTCCGCGCCGTGGCTGCGTGCTAAGTCGAAGAACTCCTCGCCGCGTTCAGCGACATGGTCGGAGTAGCGCACGACTGCGCTTGGCCTGAGGATCTTTTGCAGATATTTCTTACGCTCGACCAAGGGGACTTGGCGCAAGTCGTAGCCGTCCGCATAGATCAGATCGAAGAACCAACAATAAACCGGAGTCGCCTCAATCAGCGCTGGCGAAGGCCGGTCGACGTGCATACGGCTCTGCAGGATGCCGAAATCCGAACGGCCCTCGGCATCGAGAGCCACGATCTCGCCGTCGAGCACAGCTTCTCTGGCCCGCACCAAAAACGGTAGCTCGTGCAATTCGGGGTAGTGCGAGGTAACGTCGCGTCCGTTGCGAGAAACCAGCCGCAACTGTTGCCCGTTGATCTGCGCCTGGATGCGCACGCCGTCCCACTTGAGCTCATACACCCAGCCTGGATCGCTAAACGCCGCCTCTCGCGACGACGCCAACATCGGCTTGAGGTCCATGGGCATCGTCGCGGGAATCGCTCCCTCCAACACCGCAGGGCCTGCAGCGGCGCCTTGGCCCGGCGGCAGTCCGGCGGCGACGTCGGCGAGCGTCCTGCCGGTAAGCGCCGACTCGGGGAAGGCCTCAATGTCGTAGCCCTCGACGACTGCCGCATCGCGATGCTTGATCAGCAGCCACTCCTCGCCCTTCTTGTTGCGCGTGGTCCGGACCAAGACGAAGCCGCCGCCCAGCTTCGTGCCGTAGAGCACGAACTTGATCTCGCCTTTTGCAAGTTGCTCGGGTGCGCTGAGTTCGCCCTCGGTCTCGAAAGTCCCCGTATCCCAGACGATCATCGAGCCCGCGCCATAATTCCCCGGAGGTATGACCTTTTCGAAGGTCAAGTACTCCTCGGGATGGTCTTCCGTGCGCACCGCGAGCCGCTTGTCGGCCGGGTCCAGCGACGGCCCTTTCGGCACGGCCCAACATTTCAACACGCCGCCGATCTCCAGGCGCAAATCGTAGTGCAGCCGGCTGGCGGCGTGCTTTTGGACGACGAATCGGCCCTGGCTTGCGGGCCTGGCATCCGCGCCTCTCGGCTCGCTCGTGTCGCCAAAACGGCGTTTACGGCGGTAGGTTTCGAGCGACATCGAGATTCCACCCAGTCTAGAACTGGGACTCATCACAGTCGACCAGCTCTTAGGTCGCAGGGTACTTTAGTTTCACCGGAGCCCCCCGCTCCCCTGAATGAAACCGGAGTTGGATGGAATGAGGATCGTCAAAGATAGTCTTTGGAGCACTCTGCACGAATTGACCGCGACACAGAAGCCCGACTGGCAGAAAGTGAGCGGTTCGTGGGTCGAAGCCTGGGTGCAATCCGGCGGCACGCCGGTCGAAAGAAAGATCCAGGCGTTGGGCGCCTTTGTTCGCGGACACGACCGCGAATCGATGATTCGCGAGATTGGCCTGATGCTCAGCTTTCTCGATGAGATGGAGCTTGAGGCGGCCTAACGCGGCTTTTCCGGCTCGAAATCGGGCTTTTTGGTCTTCCTTATTATCTAGCGGG
Organism: uncultured Acidobacteriota bacterium; assembly: GCA_963805925.1. GTDB lineage: Bacteria > Acidobacteriota > Terriglobia > Bryobacterales > UBA6623 > CAMPKL01. The sequence goes on along the minus strand of CAWDWB010000003.1, from coordinate 149,936 downwards.
TGTAGAATATCACCGTTGCGGCCCCTGCTCTCCGGCCGCGGCGGGTTGTTCCTATGTCTGCCACGTTGCTACGACGGTCTCTCGTCGCCCTCATCTTTTCAACGAGTTTGATCGCCCAGACGGCGCCTCCGGACTTCAATAAAGAGGTCCAGCCGTTGCTCAACTCGTGTCTCACTTGCCACAGTTCGCAGCTAGCCACGGGCGGCTTGGCGCTGGACTCGCGCGAAGCTCTGCTCAAGGGCGGATCGCGCGGAGCGGCGGTGACTCCGGGGCATCCCGAGCAGAGTCTGCTGATCGAAGCCGTCAAACGCACGGGTGAGTTGAAAATGCCTCCGGGCAGGGCGCTCGATTCCCAACAGGTGGCCACGCTCGAACGCTGGATTCAGGCAGGCGTACCGTGGGGCGAGAAAGCCGATGCCGACGACGCCAAGCCGTGGGCCTTCCGCGTTCCGCAGCGCCCCGAACTGCCCAGCGTGAAGCGCACGGATTGGGTGAAGAACCCGATCGACCAATTCATCCTGGCCAAGCTCGAAGCCAAAGATATCGCGCCGGCCGCTGAGGCGGACAAGAACGCCTTACTGCGCCGGGTCAGCCTCGACCTCACCGGTCTGCTGCCGTCGCCCGAAGAGATCCAGGACTTCGTTGCCGACACTTCCCCCAACGCCTACGAGAAGGTTGTCGATCGTTTGCTGGCTTCCGATCACTACGGCGAGCGCTGGGGACGCCACTGGCTCGACCTGGCGCGCTATGCCGACTCGGACGGTTACAGCATCGACGGACCGCGTCCGATTTGGCCCTATCGCGACTGGGTCGTCAACGCGATCAACCAAGACAAGCCTTTCAGCGAGTTCGTCATCGAGCAGATCGCCGGCGACCTGCTGCCGAACCCGACCAAGGATCAGCTCATCGCTACGGGCTTCAACCGCAACACGCCGTTGAATTTCGAGGGCGGCATCGATCAAGAGCAGTACCGCATCGAAGCCGTCGCCGATCGCGTCGCCACCACTGGCTCCGCCTTCTTGGGGCTGACGATCGGCTGCGCACGCTGCCACGATCACAAGTACGATCCGCTCAAGCAGAAGGAGTTCTACCAACTCTTCGCGTTCTACAACAACACCGTCGAGATTTCGACGCTTGACGACCGCTACAAATTTTATGAGCCGATGTTGGACCTGCGAACGCCCAAAGAAGACGCTGAGGCTAAGGCCTACTGGGCGCAGGTCGATGCGCTGAGCGGCGAGCTCGTCCACTACATCGAAGAGCTGCAGGCCAAGCCGCACCAAGCCGGCGATCCGCCGCTGCACAAGGATGAGGGCCTACGCGCCCGCATGGCCACGTTGCGCGACATCATGCGGCCCGAAGGTATTGGCGCCAGCTACCGATGGAAGAAGCCGTTCGTCACCCAGACGCTCATCACTCGCGAACGCAAGGGGGAACCCCGCGAAACTTACATCCACATCGGCGGCGATTTCCTGCGTCATGGCGAGCGCGTCTATCCCGGCGTTCCCGCAGCGTTGAGTTCGAAGCCCGTCACCGGTAATCGCCTGGACCTGGCCAAATGGCTCGTCAGCCGCGAAAACCCGCTGACGGCGCGCGTCACCATGAACCGCATGTGGCAGCGCTACTTCGGCAAGGGCATCGTCGAGACCGAGAACGACTTCGGCGCCATGGGCAATCCGCCCACGCACCCCGAACTGCTCGACTGGCTGGCGGTCGAGTTTATGGAAAAGGGCTGGAGCCAGAAGGCCATGCACCGCCTGATTGTGACTTCGGCGACCTACCGCCAATCTTCGGCGAACCGTCCGGAGTTGGAAGAAGTCGATCCCTATAATAATCTGCTGGCGCGCCAGTCGCGGATTCGGCTCGATGCCGAGATCGTGCGCGATGCGGCGCTCTCGGCTAGCGGCTTGCTGGCGCCGGAGTTAGGCGGCCCCGGCGTCTATCCGCCGATCCCCAATGGAGCGATGGCCGCAACCCAGATTACCCGCGAGTGGCCCACCTCGAAGGGACCGGACCGCTATCGACGCGGACTGTACACGGTCTTCTTCCGCCAGTCGCCGCCGCCGAGCCTGGTGCTTTTCGACGCTCCGAATGCGGCGGAGACTTGTACGCGTCGTGTGCGTTCCAACAGCCCGCTGCAAGCGTTGACCCTGCTCAACGATCAGGCCTTCCTGGAGTTCGCCATAGCCCTCGGCAGGCGCACGATGGAAGAAGCGCCGGCGAACGACGACCGCGCGCGTCTCGACTACGCCTTTATGCTCGCGCTCAACCGCGCGCCGCTGGCGGGCGAGCGAGACCGTCTGTCGACCTATCTGGCGAAAGAGCGCGCCGAGTATCAAGCACAGCCGGCGAAGGCCCTGGAGTTGGTCTCGACGTTGTCCGACGGCGCCGAAGACCCGGACGCGATCAAGTTCACCTTGGCCGAGGCTCCTGAGTTAGCTGCCTGGACCTCCGTCGGGCGCGTGCTGCTCAACCTAGACGACTTTATGACGCGGGAGTAAATGAGATGACTTTTGAAGATCGAATCCTCCGAGCCAAGACGCGCCGTCATTTCTTTAAAGACTGCGGAGTCAACATTGGCCGCGTAGCGCTGGCCTCGATGATGGCCGACGGCGCTCTCTCGGCCAGGGAGATCCCGGCGAGCCCCATGGCCCCCAAGGAGCCGCATTTCCCGCCGCAAGTCAAAAACGTCATCTACATGTTCATGGCCGGCGGCCCGAGCCAGTTGGAGATGTTCGACTATAAGCCCGTGCTCAAGCAGCATGACGGCGAGGTCGCCCCTGACTCCATCCTTGAAGGCAAGCGCTTCGCCTTCATGGGCACGTTCGCCGAGAACAAGCCTCGTCTGCTGGCCACCAAACGTGAGTTCAAGCAGTTCGGACAGAGCGGCATGTGGGCCTCGGATCTAGTGCCTGAGATCGGCGCCGTTGCCGACGACATCGCGATGATTCGCGGCATCCAGACTGACAACTTCAATCACGCGCCGGCGAAGTGCTTCATGAATACCGGCTCGATCCGCTTCGGTCGGCCGAGCATCGGCGCTTGGGTGACCTACGGCATCGGCAGCGAGTCCTCCGATCTGCCGGGCTTCGTCGTCTTGCAGTCCGGCCCCCGCGGACCGCGCGGCGGCGCCGGCCTGTGGTCGAGCGGCTTCATCCCCACGGCCTACCAAGGCGTGCCTTTCCGTTCGGGCGGAGACCCGATCCTTAACCTCTCCACCGCGCCCGGCGTGACTAAGTCCTCTCAAGCGGAGACCCTCGACGCCATCCGCGAGATGAACCTGCTGCAGTATGAGAACGACGGCGACCCGGAGATCATGACGCGCGTGGCCGCCTACGAGATGGCCTACCGCATGCAGACCAGCGGTCCTGACCTGATCGACTTCGGCCAAGAGACGCAAGAGACGCTCGACATGTACGGCGCCAAGCCCGGCGAAGCGTCGTATGCGAACAACTGCTTGCTCGCTCGCCGTATGATCGAACGCGGCGTGCGCTTTGTGCAGCTCTATCACGCCGACTGGGATCACCACGCCGACATCAGCGGCCCGCTGGAAAAGGTCACGCGTGAGATCGATCGCCCGACCGCCGCGCTGATCAAAGACCTCAAGCAGCGCGGTCTGCTCGACGATACGCTGGTCATTTTCGGCGGAGAGTTCGGGCGCACGCCGATGGCCGAGGTTCGCAAGGAGGAAGCGCCCGGCAAACAGGGACGCAATCACCACATCGACGCCTTCCCGATGATCATGACCGGCGGCAAGATCCGCCGCGGCCACAGCATCGGCGAGACCGACGACCTAGGCTTCTCCTCCGTCGGCGAGAAGATCCACGTCCACGACATCCAGGCCACCATCCTGCACATGCTGGGCCTCGATCACACCAAGCTGACGTATACGTTCCAAGGCCGGCCGTTTAGGCTCACCGACGTCGGCGGCAGGGTGCTGCACAGCTTGTTCGCGTGATCCTTCACCCCCCAACCCAATAGTCCAGGGCGAGAGCCCTGGGTACGAAGCGCCCGCTTCAGCGCCGTTTACGGGGCTCCCGCATAGGCCAGCCGTTTTACGGCTGGTCCCCGAATGCGGCTCGGCCCTACTCTTCTTAAGCCCGCTTCAGCGGGCTTACCACGCTGGCCGACATATTGCGCCGAACCGATTCTCCTGATACTCGTAAACTGTCGAAGGAGGATCCGCCGTGTTCCGAGTACTTTTACTGATGATTCCCCTGTTGTTTGGGTCGGTCTGTTTCGCGCAAAGCGAAGCCGAGACCCAAGCGACCGACGCGGCCAAGGCCTGGTTGCAACTGGTCGACGAAGGGAAGTACGACGAGAGCTGGCAGCAGGCGGCGACCTACTTCCGTAAGAACGTCGGGAAAGGCCAGTGGAAGAAGATGGTCCAGGGCGTTCGCGGACCGTTGGGCGTCCTGCAGGATCGGCAGTTGGCCAGCGCGAAGTATACGAGTTTCTTGCCTGGCGCCCCCGACGGCGAATACGTGATTATTCAATTCAAGACGAAGTTCGCCAACAAGGAGTCCGCCATCGAGACGCTGACGCCGATGAAAGACAGTGACGGCGAGTGGCGTGTTTCGGGCTACTTCATTCGCTAGGCAGGTTGGGCTCTGCGGCCGATGCGAGGGTCTGTTTCGGACTCCATCCCATTTGGCTCTCCTTTGATGACGGCGAAGAGGTGAACTGCACAACCGAACTGAAACAGAGAAACTAGCGACGGCTCTGAAGAAAGGAGGCCGTCGATGGGAGGGATGAGGGGACCGCCGGGGCCGCTATTACTGGGGCGCCTGGACGTCGCTGAAGGTGACGGCGCTACTGACTTTTGTCCGGCGGAAATCCTCAAGAAGATGAGACACCGATGCCGTCCGTCTATAGAAGTGAAAAAGCCGTACTCGTAGCTCGCCGCCGTAGGAGACTGGGAACCAAATCCCGTCGTCGAACTTCTCGTAGCTGACCTTGAAACCCAGCTGTTTGATGTCGACTCCCAAGACCCAACGAATCCACCGCGGAATCTCATCCGACAAATGCGAAGTTACCAACACCGGCTGGAATTCCTCCGCATCGATCAGCGCCTCTCCCTCGAACGCAAACTCTTCCCGTGGCTCGAACACGATCTTGTAGACTTCGCGTCCCCGGTATTCCTCAACGCCTTCTAGCCGAACATCGACGTCCGCGAGGCCTTCGGATGTGAGCGGGAACAGGTCATCGTCCATCCCGTCCCGAGCCGATTCGTCGAAAAAGCTGTCCGCCAAGTCCTCCGCTAGATCGGCGTCCCAGTTCCGTTCGGCTTGGTCGAAGTCCCCGTATTCGGCCATCTCGCCGTGTATCAACTGCTTACCGCTTTCTTCGACTAGTTTCCGCTCGAGTCCGTCCTCGGTTGGCGTAACCAGATAGCGGCGCAGCAACTCGTGTCGCAACTTCGTCCTGTCCTTGTAAACCCGGGCGCGAACCACCTGCGTAAAGACGAACGATTTGCGGGCTTCGACGGCCCGTTCCTGGTTCTCGGTTACCCGAGCCATGATCTCTCCGGCGGTAGTGTCCCTGTCCGCAGCAAGCAGCATTGCGGCACCCAGCCATAGAAGAATTCCCAAACGCATCGGCACTCACACGATACGGCGCTCGTGCACGGATTGTTCGCAGAAAACCGAAAACCAGGATAGCCTCAATTTCGGCTACCGCTGCCAAGATGTATCCGTAGCAATGTGAATGGTAATCCGGGCAACACGTCAGAGAACCTCGGGTAAAATAACACCCGATGCGTTCAACGAGAAGATCCGTGTGCGCTGTTCTGGCGGCGCCGCTATGGAGCGTCCCGGTGTCGCTTTGTGCTGCCGAGGTTACGCTTGCAGCGGCCGAAAAGGCAGGCGAAGCCCTGCCGCGTCTCAACAGCCTGCTCGTCAGTCATCGCGGCGAAACCATCCTCGAGCACTACTATCGCGGCGCCCGCGCATCCCGCGCCGCCAACATCAAGTCCGCTTCAAAGACCGTCATGTCCGCGCTGGTCGGCATCGCCGTCGACCGCGGCCTAATTGAGAGCGTCGATACGCCGATCTCTGAGTTCTTCCCCAAGCTGCTGGGTGCCGACGCTGACGACAAGAAACGAGCCATCACCGTCGGCGACCTGCTGACTATGCGCTCCGGCTTGGAGACGACCAGCAACCGCAACTACGGCTCCTGGGTGGCCAGTTCCAACTGGGTGCGCTACGCACTCGAACAGCCCATCGTGCGCGACCCCGGCGCGCGCATGATCTACAGCACCGGCAACACCCATCTGCTGTCGGCCATTCTCACCAAGGTCAGCGGCAACACCTGGAAGTTCGCCGACGAAGCGCTCGCCCAACCCCTTGGATTCGACCTTCCGCGCTGGCCGACCGACCCGCAGGGCATCTACTTCGGCGGCAACGACATGGAACTGACGCCGCGCCAGATGCTGGCCTTTGGACGGCTCTACCTCAACGGCGGTCGCCACGAAGGCAAGCAAGTCGTCCCAGAAGACTGGGTGCGCGAGTCGCTGACGCCCCGCACGCGCTCGCCGCGAGACCCGCGACGGCTCTACGGCTACTGCTGGTGGATCCGCGACCTGGGCGGCTTCCGCACCTATTACGCATGGGGCTACGGCGGCCAGTTCATCTTCCTTGTCCCCGACCTCGACCTCGTCGCCGTGACCACCTCGTCGACCGCCGGCGGTCGCGACCGAGGCGCTCACCTGCGGGCGATTTACGACCTGGTCGAGGATCAAATCATCCTTCCCATCGCCGCCAACCGCGAATCCGTCGCGGATTGAAGTGGCCTGTCCGCTGCCTTGCTATCTCCCCGATACCGCTGGGATAATAAGGGTCCTTGGCGTCCTGGCTTCCTGATGGGAAGCCCTCCTGCACCCCGTCGTTGCTGGTTGGTCAGCGTGCCTTGAAGGCGGAGTTTCGTGCGTTTCGATTCCTACAAGACCGAGGGTTTTTACGACGAGATGTTCTCGGCGGACGGTACGGTCCGTCCGGAGTGCCGCGCACTGCTCGATCGCATTCATTCCCTGTCCGACGGCGACTTCAAGAGACGCCACAAGGGCGCCGAACGAGCCCTCATGCGCATGGGCATCACGTTCAACGTTTACGGAAACGAGCAAGCGACGGAGCGAATTTTCCCCTTCGATATCCTTCCGCGCATTGTTCCCGCCGATGAATGGGCGGTCATCGAGAAGGGCTTGCAGCAGCGCATCCGGGCCCTCAATCTGTTCATCGACGACGTCTATCACCAGCAGAAGATCGTCAACGACGGCATCGTCCCACGCGAGATCATTGAGTCCGCCTCCGGATTCCGCCAACAGTGCGTCGGTCTGAATCCGCCCCGAGGCATTTGGTGCCACATCACCGGCACCGATCTGGTTCGCGGCGGCGACGGCACGGTCTACGTGCTTGAAGACAACCTGCGCTGCCCCTCCGGCGTTTCCTACGTGCTTGAGAATCGCTCGGTCATGAAAGAGACCTTCCCGATGGTTTTCGAAGGACTGAACGTCCAGCGCGTGGAGGATTACGCCAGCCGCTTGTTGTCGATGCTCGAATACGTGACGCCCATGAACTACGGGCGGCCGACGCTCGCCGTCCTGACGCCCGGAATCTACAATTCGGCCTACTTCGAGCACTCGTTCCTGGCCGGCCAAATGGGCGCCGAACTGGTCGAAGGCCGTGACCTGGTCGTTTCCGACGGTCTGGTTTGGATGCGCACCACGAAGGGATTTGAGCGCGTGGATGTGATCTACCGGCGCATCGACGATGACTTTATTGACCCCAAAGCGTTCCGCCCAGACTCGATGTTGGGTGTGCCCGGCTTGATGGAGGTCTATCAAAACGGCGGCGTAAACCTGGTCAACGCACCTGGCACCGGCGTCGCCGACGACAAAGTCCTCTATGCCTACGTCCCCGAAATCATCCGCTATTACCTGGACGAAGACGCGATCCTGCCGAACGTACCGACTTATCTTTGCTGGCGCGATGCCGACCGCCAACACGTCCTCGAAAATCTGGACAAGCTCGTTGTGAAACCCGCCGCCGAGTCGGGCGGTTACGGCATGATGATCGGCCCGCACGCTTCCAAGAAGGTGCACGAAGACTTCGCCGCCCGTATCCAGGCGAATCCGCGCAACTACATCGCGCAGCCGACGCTCGACCTTTCTCGCGTCCCCACCTTGATCGGCGATACCTTCGAGGGACGTCACGTCGACCTGCGGCCTTACATTCTCTACGGGCAGGATATCTACGTGCTGCCTGGAGGTCTGAGCCGGGTCGCGTTGACCAAGGGCTCACTGGTCGTCAACTCGTCGCAAGGCGGCGGCAGTAAAGACACTTGGGTGCTCAGCGAACCTTTGAACGGGAATGGGAACTAGATGCTAAGCCGCGTTGCAGAGTCGATCTACTGGATGAACCGCTACCTTGAGAGGGCGGAAAACATCTCTCGTTACGTCGACGTCAACCTCCATCTATTGCTCGATCTTCCTGAGGTTTTCTCGGGCCAGTGGGACGCCCTCGTCAAGATCACCGGCGACCTCGAAGACTTCGAGAGCCGCTACGGCGGCGCCGAACAAGACGCCGTGATCCAGTTCCTTACCTTCGACAAAGAGAATCCGAACTCTATTATTTCCTGCGTTGACGCAGCCAGAGAGTGCGCCCGTTCGGTTCGCGAGATTATCTCCTCGGAGACGTGGGAAGCGATCAACGAGTTCTACTTGAGCATGAATCGGCGCTTCGCCCATCGCCGCGCCGTTCGCGATCCGCACGAGTTTTTCCGCCGCGTGCGCAAGTCGTCGCACCTGATCGAGGGCGCCATGTCCGAAACCATGTCGCGCGGCGAAGCCTGGCACTTCTCTCGCGTCGGCAGAGCCCTGGAGCGGGCGGACAAGACGACCCGCATCCTCGACATCAAGTACTTCCTGTTGCTGCCCGAGTTGGAACTGGTCGGCACGCCGATCGACGATCTGCACTGGAACGCCGTCCTACGCTCAGCCAGCGCCTTCGAGATGTACCGCAAGATGCACGGCAAGGTCAGCCCGAAGCGCATCGTGCAGTTCCTCGTGCTCGACGGGGAGTTCCCGCGTTCCGTGCGCTTTTGCCTTCTCGACGGCGAGCACTCCCTGCACGCCATCACCGGCACTCCCGAGCGCAGCTTCAACAACAACGCCGAAAAGCTCATCGGTCAACTCGTATCCGAACTCGACTACACCGACCGCGACACAATCTTGGAGGCGGGTCTCCACCAGACGCTCGATTCCCTGCAAGCCAAAATGAACGTCGTCGGTGAAGCGGTCGCCGAGACTTTCTTCTCCGCGAAACCCGTCTCGCAATCCTACGGCCAGAACTTCCGGGCCATGCAATAAGGCTCCATTGAAGTTCCAAGTCGAACACACCGTCGAATACCTGTACTCCAAACCGGTTTTTCTGGAGCCCCATGTCCTGCGGTTGAGGCCTCGCAACGATCCCGCGCAACGGGAGAGCTCCTTCCAAATTGAAATCGACCCCAAACCGAGCCAGTACGAAGTCGCGCTGGACGCTGAGGGCAACTCGATCGCTTACGCTTGGTTCGACGAACTGACGGACCATCTGGCCATCCGCACGCGTCTCGAAGCCGAGACTTTCCGGACGAATCCGTTCGGCTTCTTGTTCATCGACATGTCGCACCAGAACCTGCCGCTGCGCTACTCCGAGTCGGAGATTCTGCATCCGGAAGCGTTGAGCCTGAGTGCGCCCCGCGACGTGGCCATTGGAGCGCTGGTGCGCGCCGCCGTTGAGGAATCAGAAGCCAAGACCATGCGCTTTCTCTCCACGCTGAGCCGCATGATCTTCGAACGAGCCACCGTCGAGGTCCGCCACGCCGGTCGTCCCAAACCGCCCGCCGAAACCGTCCGCACCATGCGCGGCGCCTGCCGCGATCTAGCCGTGCTCTACAACGAGTGTTGCCGCACCCAGGGACTCGCGGCGCGGTTCGTCAGCGGCTATCACATGGGCGACTCGTTGGTCGACGAGAACCACCTGCACGCTTGGTCCGAGGTCTACATCCCCGGCGGCGGCTGGCGCGGCTTTGACCCTACCCTAGGGCTCGCCGTCGCCGACGGCCACTTAGCCCTAGCGGCTTCAGCACGACCCGCATCTGCCGCTCGCGTCGAAGGAACCTTCCGCGGCACGGGCGTGCGCTCGGAGATGAGCGTGCAGCTCGCGATCCAGACCAGCTAGAGCGGCTTCAGCCACACGTTGCGGACTTCGATCTTCATCGGGTCTCCGCGATGCATCTGGATGCCCAGCAGCCCGCCTAGCGAGCGATTCTTCAAATCGTCGTCGATCACCATGCTCATGACTTGGCCGTTGACGATCTGCGTCAGTACATTGCCCCGCGCAATCAGATGGAATTTGTTCCAGTCGTTGACCTTGATCAGCGCCTTTAGCTCATCGCCGTCGCCCAGCGAACCTTGCACCGCCGGCAGTTCTCCGTTGCCGATGTGCGTCGCTTGTCCGCGCAGCGCCAAGAAGCCTCTTCCGCGCTCTTCGTAAATTTGACCCGTATACCTGTTCTCGGCGTCGATGTCCGCCTGGTAGCCCTTGAGCACCCACTTGGCGACGTCCGGCAGCTCGACGCTGCGGTACTGAATGCCGCTGTTCGTGCTGTTGATCTTGTACTCCAGCTTTAACTCAAAATCGCCGGGCGCTCCGCCGCGCCAAATCAAGAACGTGTTGATCTTGACCGGATTCGCGACCGTGCTTTCGCCGACGATCTCGCCGTCTTTCGCGCTCCAGAACGTCGGGTCGCCGTCCCAGCCGGCGAGCGTCTTGCCGTCGAAAATCTGCGTGAAGCCGGTCGTGTCGTCAGAGATCGGCGTCGGCATCTTGGGCTGAGCGAATGCGCTGCCGACGGTCAAACAGAGAACGGCGATGAGGGAACGGACGGACATGGTTGCTCCTTAAAAAACCAAGCTGTCTTTCTTGGCTTCAATCTTGGCGAAGTCGATGCCGGGCACCTTCTTGACGTCTTCGAGAGACGTGAAGTCGCCGTGCTCCTTGCGGTATTTGATGATGGCCGCCGCTTCGGAACGCTTCAGCGACAGGCGGCTTTCCAGTTGGATGGCGCGAGCCTTGTTCAGATTCAAGGAGGGCAACTCTTCGGCCGGGAACGACTTCGCGAGATAGGTGACGATGGCGACGGTGTCGTCGGAACTGACCTGGGCGCCTAACTCGACCATCTTGTTGACCGTGCCGCCCCAGCCTGCTTCGTCCTGACGCAGCGAGACAGCTTTCTGCAGGTCGTGACAGGTTTGGCACAATCGCTCGGTTTCGGCCTTGCCGGGACCTTCAGGCAACTGCGCCAAAGCGGTGACCGAAAAAAGCAGCAGCAGGGCCGCGGCATTCAACAAAAACTTCATGACCTCAGTTTAGTGCTCGATGGGGAAGCCGAACGAGTAGAGAGTCCCGTCGTAGGTCGAAACGTAGATGTTGCCGTTGCCCGCAGCCAGTCCGCCGCCGGTCGAGAATGACTGGATCGAGGCGCCGCTATTCCACAGTTCCGCGCCGGTCTCGCCGTTAAGCGCGTAGAGCGTCGCGTGCGTTGAGCGGCGAACGCGCTCTGCCGCGCTGTCGCTGCCGCGGAACTCCCCGCTAGCCGCTGCGAAGACGACGCCGTTAACAATCATCGGCGGCAATGGCGCCGCAATGGCCTTCGTCCAGCCGCGCTCCAGAGTCGCTGTGCCGTTGCGCTCGACGATTTTGTAGGCGTCGACGCTGTCCGCGGTCGAGGCGAGAATCCAGGTGGTATCCTCCGTATCGTTCCAAGTAGCCAACGACGAGGCTGCCGACGAACCTTTCGCGGTCAGCGGCGTTGCCAGGGAATCGGTCGGCAGCATGCGGATTGAGCCGTCCGCGCCCGCCGCCGCGAGATAGTCGCGGTTATCGAAATCGACTACCAAGGGCGTCGCCGTCAAGCCCACGCCGTCCGCGAAGACCCGGAACGGACGATCCGATTCCAGAAGTTTCGGCTCCAGGACGTTGATTAGTCCGTCGGGGCCGCCAATGTAAGGCTTTCCGTCCGAGCCCATGGCAAAGCCGAACATCCCGACGGCGGAACCTTTGTTGCCTGGCTTAGGCCACTGCGTCACTTCCTTAGTCTCTAGATTCAGCGCCCATAGCCCGTCCGGCACGCCGCCGCAACCGTTGACCGTCGCGACATAGGCCGTGTCGTCAATCACGATCAAGCCTCGCGCGTGTGCGTTCGGCGGCAAGAACGGAATCGGCGCTACTTGCATCGCTCCGTTAGAGGCATGCATCGAATGGAACATGCCGTCGCTGGTCACCGCGTAAAGCAAACTCAGCCCCGCCAGCGGGTTGCCCACGGGCTGACCGACGCGAGCGGATGGCGTGGGATCTTCCGCCGCGCGCGGCGCCGGGCGCTCGCGCGGTTGCAGCGTCACCGCTCCTGCATCCGGTTGTCCCACGGCGCTCGTCGCAGGCGTCCTGCGTCCGCCTCCGCGAAAGCGCATCGGCGGAAACTCCGTGCGAGTCGGGCGGGCCAGCCCTGCGGTCAAGCCTCCCGGGCAGGCGATTGTCGCATCAGGCGAAATCGGTCCCGATTCGATCCGCTTCTCCCACTCCATGCGCGCCAAGTCCGTATCGACAGCGTAGATGTGTCCGTCGCTGGTCCCGAAAAACGCCAGGGCGCGGAAGCCCCGGAACCCCACGAGACGATCGAGCAAGACCGGCGGGGTCATCGCGCTCATCTGCCTCGGCTCGTTCTTGACTTGCAACTTCCAAAGCAACTCAAAGTCCGGGCTCTTTACCGTGTCCTCGGCGACCTTGCCGTTCGACCGCACCCACTGCGAACGCTGTGCGTCGTAACCTGCCGTCCGCCAGTCCTGCGCCTGCGCCGCGGCGGCGCCCAGGGCCAGCGCGCTCAAGCAGAATAGGGCCGGTGATAGATGTCCGCGCATTGTGTATAGTCTCCACATGGTTCTGGCCCGCGCCGGGCGTTAGGACCAAAATATAGCGACAAGTATAGAATGTCTCAAGCAGAGGTCCACGGGATGAAAACGTTACGAATCTGGTCGGTGATGATTTTGAGCTGCAGCGCGCTGCTCGGAGCGGACTGGCTCACCGACGGCGCCAGCCAGTTCCGGACGGCTTGGCAGCAGGACGAAACGACCATCACCAAGCAGAATGTCGGCCAGATGCAGATGCTTTGGCGGATCAAACTGGATAACGAGCCGCTGCAGATGCACTCGCTATTCCCCACACTGATCGCCGGCCGCGTCGAGACCGAGAACGGCCCCCGGCAGATCGGCTTGGTGGCCGGCTCCTCCGACAACCTCTTCGCGATTGACGTGGAACAAGGCGAGGTCCTCTGGACCAAGCATTTTGACTTCACGGCTGACCCCGCCAGGATGCACGGCAGGCACTACGTTCTCTGCCCAGGCGGCATCACCGCCACGCCGACCCTGGGTCCCGGCGACGCGCCCGGCAAGTACATCGTTTATGCCGCCTCCTGGGACGGACGCCTGCATCGCCTCAACCTCGCTGACGGCACGGACGCCTTTCCGCCGGCCCAGTTCATGCCGCCGGACGGCAAGCCCTACGCCCTGAGCCTGGTCGACAACGTGCTCTATACGCACACCGCCCAGCACTGCGGCGGCAACGATAACTACGTCTACGCCTATGACCTCGCCACCGATAAAGTCGGCACTTGGGGGCCGGCAGGCGGCGGCATGTGGGGACGCACCGGACCGGCGATCAGCAAGGACGGTATCTTGTTCACCGGCACGGGAGATGGCCCCTGGGACCCCGAGAACGGGATCTACGGCAACGGCATCATCGGCGTGCAGCAAGATCCCGACAGCAAAGAGATGGTCCTGGTCGACTACTACGGCCCTTCGAACGCCGAGTGGCTTTACAAGCGCGATCTCGACATGCAGGTCACGCCCGCGATTTTTGACTTCAAGGGCAAGGAACTGATGGTCGACGCCGGCAAGGAATGCCGCATCTACCTGATGGATGTCGAATCCATCGGAGGCGACGACCACCGCACGCCGCTCGATCGCACGCCGCTGATTTGTAACGAGCGCGTCGACTTCCAGTCGGCGGGCATTTGGGGCGCTATGGCCAGTTGGCAAGACTCCGACGGCACACGCTACGTGCTGACCCCGTTCTGGGGCGAGAAGCATTCGAAGTTCGAGGCTCCCATCGAGAACGGCAAAGTCGTCGACGGCGCCATCGCCGCCTTCACCGTGCAGAATGAGGGCGAAAGGTATTGGCTGGAGCCGGCCTGGATCTCGCGCGACATGAACCGCGCCGAGCCGCCGATCGTTGCCAACGGCATTGTTTTCGCCTACGGCAGCGGCGAAAACACGACGCAGGCGCTCTATGACGTCGGCCTCTACAACACCGCCGAGTGGCGCGTCGCGAACTCGACCAACGCCGTGCTCTACGCGCTCGACGGCAAGACCGGCAAAGAGTTGTGGTCCAGCGGCGATCAGATTACGTCGTTCAATCACTTCAGCGGCATCTCCATGGCCAACGGCCGCGTCTACATCGCGACCTACGACGGCAATCTCTATTGCTTCGGCATCAAGAAGTAATGCGCGGATTGCTGATCGCAGTCTTGCTGTTCGGCGGGAGCGCACTCCTGCAGGCGCAGGATATGCGTGCGATCAGCATGTTGCTGTCTGACTGGGGCGGGTTGACGCGCTACGGCAGCGAAGACACCGAACTGCGGGCCCCGAAACCGGGTGAGAATCGCGTCGTTTTTCTTGGCGACGACATCACCGATTTCTGGAGCAAGGAGTTTTTCGCCGGCAAGCCCTACCTCAACCGCGGCATCGCCAAACAGACGACGCCGCAGATGCTCGTGCGCTTCCGCCAAGACGTCATTTCGCTACATCCTGCCGTGGTCATCATCCAAGCCGGGGCCAATGACATCGCACGCCTCACCGGCCCCGGAACGCAGGGCATGATGATCGAGAATTTCCAGTCGATGACGGAATTGGCCCAACTGCACGGGATCAAAGTCGTGCTGGCGTCGATCCTGCCCGTCTGCGATTGCACCGAGACGCAAACCGTGCAGCGCCCCATCGGCAAAATTCGCGGCATGAACGCCTGGCTGCGGGACTATGCCGAGGAGAAAGACGCCGTTTATCTGGACTACTATTCAGCCCTCACTGACGACCGTGAGATGAAGCCCGAGTTCACCAAGGACGGCTTCTTGCCCAATGAGGCCGGTTACAAAGTGATGGCGCCTCTGGCGGAGAAGGCGATCCAAGAGGCGCTGTCTCGATGAAGCTGGCGCTCGGGTTGCTGATGGCGTCGCTGGCCTTCGCCCAGCAGCGCCAGCCCAACATCGTCGTCATCGTCGCCGACGATTTGGGCTACGGCGAACTGAGCATTCAAGGCAATCCCGAGATCCCCACGCCGCATATCGACTCGATCGCCCAAGGCGGAGTGCGTTTCACCAACGGCTACGTCACCGCGCCTAATTGCAGCCCGTCACGCGCCGGCTTGCTGACCGGCCGCTACGGCACGCGCTTCGGCCACGAATTCAACCCCATCGGGGCAGGGAACGTTGAGCCCAACGCGGGCCTTCCGTTGACCGAAACCCTGTTCCCGCAACTGCTGCACAACGTCGGCTATGCCACCGCCATCGTCGGCAAGTGGCACTTGGGCGGCACGGCGCCCTATCATCCCCTGCGACGCGGATTCGACTATTTCTACGGCTTCTTGCATGAGGGCCATTTCTACGTCCCGCCGCCGTGGGAGGGCGTTACGACCATGTTGCGCAGGCGCTCGCTGCCAGGCGGCGAAAAGGGCCGCAAGCAGTATGGCTCGGTCGTCTATTCGACGCACATGGGCAACGACGAGCCGGCCTACGACGCCGACAATCCAATCGTGCGCGTCAGCCAACCCGTTGCTGAAGAGACGTACCTGACCGATGCGATCACGCGCGAGGCGATCGGACGCATCGAGGCCTACAAAGAACAACCTTTCTTTCTGATGGTCGCCTACAACGCCGTCCACAGCCCGCTGCAAGGCGCCGATGCCTACATGCAGCGTTTCGCGCATATCGAAGACATTCACCGGCGCATCTTCGCGGCGATGCTCGCCAACCTCGACGACGGCGTCGGCGAAATCCTCAAGGCCATCAGCGACCGCGGCCTAGACGACGACACGCTCGTCGTCTTCATCAGCGACAACGGCGGACCGACTCGCGAACTGACTTCGAGTAATGCGCCGTTGCGCGGCGAAAAAGGGGACGTCTACGAAGGCGGACTGCGCGTGCCTTTCCTGATGAAGTGGCCCGGCAAACTGCCTGCCGGCCAAGTCGAGAATCGCCCGGTGATGTCGCTGGATATTTCGGCGACTGCCCTGGCCTTAGCCGGCGCCGCGCCGCGCAAACCGCTCGACGGCGTCGACCTGATGCCCTACCTGGCCGATGGCGACACGGGGCGGCCCCACGAAGAGTTCTTCTGGCGCCAAGGCCCGAGAATCGCTGTGCGCGTCGGCGATTGGAAGCTGCTGCGCAACGACCGCCGCAATCCCGACGCTTGGGAGCTCTACAACCTCAACGACGACCTGGGCGAAACGAACAACTTGATCGAGCAGATCCCCGAGCGCGGAGCCGCAATGCGCGAAGTGCTCGACCGCTTCAACCGCGAGATGGCCGACCGGGCCTTCTGAGTGAGTTTGGGTAAAATCAGCGCGTGGCCCATCCGGACTTCGATCGACTCCTTGAATTCTGTCTGCCGTTCGCTCAGCAGACCCTAAAGAAGTACAACGACTTCCACCCTTTTGCGGCAAAGATCGGTGAGGACGGCGTGCTGAGTCCCTTGGCGATCTATGGCGACGACGATGAGCCGCAGGCAGCCCCGGTGGAGCAGTACGAGGCCTTGCTGCGCAGGCTGACGGCTGAAGGCGACGTCGCTGCGGTCGCGCTCTGCTACGACAGCGTCGTGTTCGCCAACGGAGAAGACGGCGGCAGCCAAGACGCCATCGCCGTCGCCCTCGAGCACGCCGACGGCGAATGCATTACTTCGTTCCTCCCCTATCGCAAACGGTTCCTGTTGGGGTACAAGTACGATGCGCTTGTGGCCCAGCCGGCCGAAAAGCGCTTCTGGTTGGAAGACAGCGCGGAGGGCGCGACATGAGCCTGTTTTATCGCTTGGCGTATCGGCTGGGGATCACTCCCTGGGAGGGCGCGGCCGCACGCGGCTCGGAACTCATCACGAAGTTGTTTGACCGCGAGCAGCAGGGCCGGGAAGCGCCGTTCGGCAAGGCCTTGGACCTAGGTTGCGGCCGCGGTGCGCAGTCGATTGATTTAGCCAGGCGGGGTTGGCAGGTCACGGGCCTCGACAACGTCCCCAAGGCTCTCGAAGCCGCGCGTGAGAAGGCCCGCGAAGCAGGCCTCGACGTCCAGTTCATCCAAGGCGACGTGACTGCCCTACGCGCCTCGGGAGTTGGCGACGGATATCGACTCTTTCTCGACATCGGCTGCTTTCACGGACTGACCGATGAAGAGCGGGCGGCGATGGGCCGCGAAGTCGACGCCGC
Organism: uncultured Acidobacteriota bacterium; assembly: GCA_963805925.1. Lineage (GTDB taxonomy): Bacteria > Acidobacteriota > Terriglobia > Bryobacterales > UBA6623 > CAMPKL01. The sequence goes on along the minus strand of CAWDWB010000003.1, from coordinate 132,378 downwards.
GGCCGCGTCTGACGCCAGGCTCTTGCTGCTCGCCTGGGCCCCCGGCAGCCGCGCGCCGTTGCCGCGCGGTGCGAGCCAAGCCGATATTGAGGCGGCCTTCCCCGGCTGGAAAGTGATCGACGTCGACGCGCCCCCTCCTGACGCGTTGCCCAAGCCGATGCGGAAGGTCAATCCGCTCTTTTACCGGCTGCACAAGGGCGCGTAGTTACTCAGGCATGTACATGCTCCAGCTTTCGCCGGTGCGTTGATAACCCATTTGCAGGTAGAGCGGGGCGCCCATGGCGCTGGCGTCGAGCGCCGTGCGCGTAATTCCCAACTCAGCCGCGGCGGCCGTCAATGCATGGCGCATCACGGCCTCGGCATAGCCCTTCTGACGGTGGTCCGGTTCGGTCGCGACGAGCGCCACATACAGCCAGCCGTCCAATTCAATGACCGAGGCCGTACTGACGGCAGCGCCGTCGGCGAAGGCGACGAAGCCGAACTCGCGCTGCGGGTCCTTGTAGTAGGCCTTGGCGTCCACGATACTGTCGGTCATGAACGCGGGCATTCCGTAGCAGCGCATGTTGATGTCGAAAACGGTCCAGCAGTCTTCGCGGGCGTTGACTCGGCGGTACTCGAGCTCCGGCAGCGGACGCTTGGGCGGCTTTAATTCCCCTGCGTCGCCGGTCATCACCTCGACGCCCATGATGTTTGCCAGTCCCGAGTCCGCTGCCGCCGCAGCGACTTGCTCGGCATTCAAGCTCGCCGCATATGGTTCGTAGAGGAAGAACGCCCAGGGCTTCTGGTGCGGCGCGGCGTCGTCCACGGCTGAGGCGAAACAGGCGCGCAAGTCCGCCTCGCTCGTAACCTGCTCAGCGAGATACGTCGCGTTATTGATCGGCATGAGCGAATGCACCCAAGCCGCTTCCAGTCCCCCGAATTGGCGGATGGACCCTGTGTCGGATTGCCGGGCGGCATGGCGCAAGAAGGACGACCAGAACAGATTCATGAGCATACTCTAGTCGATTCCCACGCCGTTCGGCGCCGTTTTTGGGCCCTTCGACTCAGCTTTTGGCGGGTTGACGGATCTCTGCAACTCTGGACGGCAGGGCGCCGTCCAATCCTGTAGATGCGAGCCTTGGCGGGGGCCAGGGCGGGGCATTGTTAGAACGGGGGAGGCGGCACAACGCCATGAATATCTCGAAGAAGGAGTTGGCTCGGCTGAACGTTGAAGCCGATAGGCTCCACTATCAATGGGCCGAAAAGGAGTCCTGGAAAAAGGCTCACGAAGCGGCTCGCAAAGCTTATTACGAATCGATGACGGAACTCGGCTACGCCGATCTCGACAAAGAGGTCCCGGTGTTGGATCGCGCCGTCACGTTCTTCCAAGAGCAGGCCCGCAAATTGACCAAGGGCGATGAGCCGTCCAAGCCGACAGGGTTGGGGCTCACGTTTCCTCCGGATTCGCGCGCGGCATAAATTGCCAGGCGGCAGGCATGGGCGCCTGCCGCCCCACACCCTCGCCTCTTCTGCTGACGCTCGCAGGTGACTGTCACCCCACACTGCGAACTCGTTGCGACGGCGCTATCCCCGTATGCGATCATGCTTTGACGTATGAAGTTCTCAGCCAATCTAGGATTCCTTTGGGCCGATCGGCCTCTTCCGGAGGCGATCCGCGCAGCGAAAGCCGCGGGCTTCGACGCCGTCGAGTGTCATTGGCCCTACGCCGTGCCCGCCGCCGATGTGAAGTCTGCGCTCGATGAGACGGGTCTCAAGATGATCGGCCTCAACACGAGCCGCGGCGACACCGCCGCCGGAGAGAATGGCCTCTCCGCACTGCCGGGCCGCGAGATCGACGCCCGTGCCGCAATCGACCAAGCCTTGGAGTACGCGCGGGCCATCGGAGCCGGCGGCGTCCACGTCATGGCCGGCAAGGCTTCCGGCGCCGAGGCCCACGATGCGTTTCTCGCCAACCTGCGCTACGCCTGCGACGCCGCCGCGCCGCTCGGCATGATCATCCTCATCGAGCCGCTCAACCGCAACGACGCGCCCGGCTACTTCCTCGGCAATACTGACCAGGCGAAGCAAATCATCGAAGCCGCCGGACGCGACAACCTCAAGCTCATGTTCGACTGCTATCACGTGGGCCGCACCGAAGGCGACATCACCACCCGTCTCGCCGCGCTCAAGGACATCGTCGGTCACATCCAATTCGCTTCCGTGCCCGACCGCGGCGCGCCCGATCACGGTGAAATCGACTACAAGTACATCTTCTCCGCCATCGACAAACTCGGCTGGCCCCAACCCCTCGGCGCCGAATACAAGCCAGGCGGCGACACCGACAAAACCCTCGGCTGGATGAAAAGGTAACTTCCCGGCGTGGACAGTCATCCCGACTGTCCACGCTCAGCGGCCCGCGGGTGACTGTCATCCGTTGACTGTCACCCCTCAACACTTCCGCCATCCCACACAGCCGCCGCGATCCCGCACGCCTTTTCAGCGCCAACGGAGCGGAGCAACCAATAGCCCCGGGCGCGAGCCCGGGGTGACTTGCGCGTGTCAATGGAATCCGTCCAACCAGTCTCGATCATCAATGGGAGGGGTTGTACGATCTTCGACTAAGACGCGCCCCTCTATGTTGTTGGCGACATCGATAATCCCCCGCATGCCTCCCCAGATGAGAACCCCGCATTTAGTTCCGTCGCGAGACCAGATCACGCTCACGTCGTTCTCTTTTACGTCCAATTCGCGTGCTTTGACATACACCTGCACGTGTTGAATAATTTCGCGTTCGCGTAGATCAGACACATACAAGTATCCCGTTTCTCCGTCATCCTCAAAGAACGCGGCGTATTCCGCCGACCCGCCATTATCCAGTACGATCATCGTCGCGTCTTCGGAATCATTTGGCTCGTCGGGCATGTCGAGCATTATCCTCGCATTGCGCGGAACACTGAGGAACTCCGCTAGAGTAGCAGCGCTACCTAAGGCCTCGACAGCGTTCCATCCATCTAGCCAATCACTTCCCCAGATCTCCTGCAACCGGATCTCTCTCAAACCCATCAAACCACCGGGAGATTCTTAAATCAAAATGAAAGAACTCTTCGGACGCGCCCTGTGCGTCCTGCTACTCACCAGCGGCTTTGCCGTCGCACAGACCCCTGTGCTCACTCCTCCGCCGGCCCCGGCGCCGGCGGCGAACCAAATCACGCCGCAGATGCTGGGCGAAATGCTCCAGTCGGCTAACACCTTTCAACGAACTGGTTCGCAACCTGAACCTCAACGAATCGCTCGGACCTGACCAACACGTCATAGGCGCCGACGGACAACCCCATCACTCGATGACCCGCACCATGCAAGCTATTGGCGCGGGCGCTGGAGCCGGCGCTGCGATCGGCGGCATGACCAAATCGCAAAACGGAGTCCTGATCGGAGCCCTCATCGGCAGCGCCGGAGGCCTGGTCATCGACCAAATCATGAAACAGCACGAAAGCATCGGGACGAAGCCTTCTTCCCCGACGCCCCGGTTGAAAGCTGCGACTGCTCCCAGCAGCCGCTTCATCAACTAACCGATTCCCAATAGCGCCCACATATCAACCCCACACAGAACCCGAGCCAGGGGCGTAAGCCCCTGGTTTTCTTGCCCCTGACACGGCCCGCCAAACCCCCCGCGGCAATGCGCACCTGCTGAGCCAACTCTCCATGCGCAAGTCCCTGGCTCTTTCAGCCTCGGATCGCGGCTTCGGCTGGCATGCTCTGAGCCACCCCTTACAATGATGGGCGACCATGTTCGCCATCGACCATGCGGCGACGGCCCTGCTGATCAAACGCAAGTACCCGCAAGCTCCCTTGCTGTGGCTGTTGCTCTCCGTGCAACTCATGGAAATCCTTTGGGTCGCCTTCAATTACCTGGGCATCGAGCAAACCACGACGGAACCAGCCGTCCACACCGTCAGTGAAATTCACCTGCCCACATGCCCTACTCGCACTCCGTCACTTCCGGGCTGCTGCTCGCGCTCGCGGCCTGGCTCTTCATCGCGAAAGGGCTGCACCGCTCAAAAGTCGGCATCGCCGTCGGCCTGGGCATTCTCTCGCACTTGATACTTGATTTGCTTACGCACGCGCCCGACATCGCCCTCGCCCCCGGCATCAGCGAGCCCAAGTGGGGACTCGGCCTCTACTCCGCCGCGCCGCTAGTCGCGTTCGTCGTCGAAGTCATCTACGGCGTCTTCTGCTGGAGGATTTACCGAGGCGGCCGAGGCCTGCTGATCGTCATCGTCCTCTTCAACCTGGCCAATTTATCGATGTTCTCCGCAGCGATCCCCGGTCCCGAAGAACTTCTCGCTGGCCGTCCCACGATCATCGTCACGGTGATTGCCGTTCAAATCGCGCTTACGCTCTATCTTGTCGGAATATTCAGCCGCAAGATCGCCCACAACTGACGCTGAGTCGGCGGCAGCTAGCGCCTCACAGCCCAATCACCTCAAGCGCCCGCGCCTCAAAGGCGAAGACCTTTCTCGTACGGCGAACGGAAGCCGATCCCGCCAAGAGTCCTTCCTGGTGGTTGAAAGACCCGCACGTGATCTTCACCTACGGCAACGTGGACGGCATGTGGCTGCAAACCGCTTCCGAGTTCACCACCAGCGTTCGCATCTTCGGCCGTCATACCATGACCTCGCACGACATCAAATATGGGCCAGTAGACGCCGCCGGCGCCGCGCGCAGGCGCCCAACGGCGCTAGAGTAGTCTAGTTTGCCTCCACGCCCGAGATCCAAATGGGCCTTGTTCGCCCCCGGCATTTTGCTCGCCGCCACCGGAGTCGGTGCGGGAGACCTGCTGACCTCCACGCTGGCCGGGTCCGAAGCCGGCCTGGCCGTCATCTGGGCCGTCGTCGTAGGCGCCTTTCTCAAGTGGGTCCTCTGCGAAGGACTCACGCGCTGGCAGCTCGCCACCGGAACCACTCTGCTCGAAGGGTGGAATAACCGCCTCGGTGCCGGCATGCGCTGGCTTTTCTTCGTCTACCTGGCGCTGTGGAGCCTTGTCGTCGGCGCTGCGCTGGTCAGCGCTTGCGGCGTGGCCGGCGCGGCCCTGTTCCCCATCGGCGATCTCGACCAATCGCGCCTCATCTGGGGCGTCATCCACTCGATGATCGGGCTGGTGCTCGTTTGGCGCGGAAGCTTCGCGGCGTTTGAGCGCGTCATGGCGGTGCTGGTCGGCTTGATGTTCGTCACCGTTGTCGCGACGGCCGTCGCCTCTGGTCCGGACTGGGGCGCCGTGGCGATGGGCTTTATCCCCTCCATGCCCGCTAGCGGTTCTACCTGGGTTATCGCCGTCATCGGCGGCGTCGGCGGCACCGTCTCGTTGCTCTCCTACGGCTATTGGATACGCGAGCAAGGCCGTAATAGCCCCGCCGACCTGGCCAGCTGCCGCATCGACCTCGCGCTCGGCAACGGCCTCACCGGAATCTTCGGCATCGCCGTCATTATCATCGGTTCGCAACTCACGCTCGAAAACGCCGGCAACGCCCTAGCCATCGAGATGGCCGACAAGCTGACGCAAGTCATGGGCCCGGCCGGCAAATGGATCTTCCTCGCCGGCTTCTGGGCCGCGGTGTTCTCCAGCGTGCTCGGCGTCTGGCAGGGCATCCCTTATCTATTCGCTGACTTCTGGCATCTCACGCGCGGCGAGAAAGTGCCCACGGAGGGCATCACCAGTACCAAGCCCTACCGCCTCTATCTGCTGGCGCTCGCCTTCTTGCCGCTGGTCTTTCTGACCAGCCCGGTTCGCCAGGTACAACTGGCTTACGGCATCTTCGGCGCGTACTTCTTGCCGTTTGTCGCGGCGTCGTTAATCCTCCTCAACTCGCGCGCCCAGTGGATCGGCAAGGAATCCACCACGCATTGGTCGCTCAACGCCGTGCTTGTCGCTGCCGTTGCCTTGTTCCTCTACCTTGGCGGCAGTTCTTAGCTCTTTTTGAGCCAGAACTCGACGAGCGCGACTTTTTCGGCATTGTCGAGCCCGCGCTTTTCGAGATCGGCCCAGGTGGTGAACTCCAACCCGTGCCGGATCGTTGCGGCAATCATCCGCTGCTGCTTCGCTCCGCCTTTGACGCGCTGTACTAAATCGTCGCCGACGCCGTCCACGAACGATTCGAACTCGGCCATGGGACCTTGCAGCGCCGGGACGTCCGCGACGTCTCGATGCGAAGCGGCCCACATCCGCTCCGTCGCCTGGTAGTAGTCGTAGAATGCCGCCAGCGCTGTGCGGATGCGTTTTCCGCTATCGGCGATCGCCTGCCAGAGCCTCTCATCGGGCGGGGGATGGAGCGTGAGCCAGTGCGCGGTGCAGGCCTGAAACAGCGTCGTCTCGTCCGGGAAATGCCGGTACACCGTCAGGCGCTGTACTCCGGCCCGCTCGGCGACGCCGCTGATCGTCGTCGCCCTCGGTCCGACTTCTTCATGCAAGTGCATCGCTGCTTCGACGATGCGCGAGCGCGTTTCGTCTTGCGTCTTTGCACGCTCGCGCATGCGGTATCGGCGCTTCTCCGACATTGAGTGATCATAGCTGTTCAGTTAAGTATTGACAAGCTGGCGAGCCTGCGGGTATCTTAATTTAAGTGAACGGTAGTGTTCATTTAAAGTACAAATCAAAGAGGAGAGACCTGAAATGTACGTAGATCAAGCAGTCGAAAAAGACGCCCTCATCGCTCGCAACCGCGACACGGTCGAGCGCTTTCTGGCGGGCACGCATTCGCACAACATCGAGGACGTCGCCGTCATTGACGACACCGTAGGCGGCGACATCGTATGCCATGGATTCCCAGGAATCACCATCACGGATCACGAGAGCTACAAGATGTTCTTCCGCGTCTTCCGAGACTCCTTCAGCAACATGGAGTTCGCGGTGGATGCACTGGTCGCTGACGAGAACTTCGTGTCGGCCCGCTGGAGAATTTCCTGCCTGCACACCGGCGCCTTTGCCGGCGTCGAGCCCACCGGCAAGCGAGTGAACTTCGACGGCATGGTGCTGTATCGCATGGCAGACGGACTCATCGTCGAAACCTGGCTACACATCGACCAGTTGTCGTTGCTCAGCCAAATCGGCGCCGTGCAACCGCCGGCTGCATAAAGGAAAGGCCGGCGCGTTTGCGCGCCGGCCTCCGCCGCTCAGCGCGCCAGCGTTTGATGCAGTCGCTGCAGCACTTCCCGCGTCTCCGCAATTTGCCGTTGTAGCTCGGCACGGTGGCGTGACGTCTGGCTGTCGAGTTGGCTGCCGGGCCGGTTGAGTTCCTGCTCGATCTCGGCGAGGTCGCTCTCGCACTGCGCTAGATTCTGCTCAACCGATTGCGGGTCGTGGAAACCTCCGCCGTTCACCGTGACGTAGACCGGCGTCGTGTGCGCAATCTGCGCCGGGCCTGCCGTCGTGCGCGCGGCGAGCCAAATGCCGTGATCCGCCGGCAACGTCATCTCAATAGAAAGCTCTTTGGCGCTCTGCCCTGCCTCGCTCGCCGTCACTTTCTTCAGCACGCGGCCGTGTCCGATGATCTCCAGATCGCTAAGCGGAATACGCGACTCCTCCCCGTAAGCCTTCGCTGAAATCTTCAGCGTCGTTCCGGCAGCGACGTCCAGCGTGTCTCCGGGCAGCTTGCCGTTGATATTGAACTCCACAATCGGCCCCGTCGTCGCAAACGTTCGCCCAGCCTTGAGCGCGTTGAACCAGTTCTCGAAAGAGAAGTCGTCGCCGACGTAGGTGTAGAAGCGCGCGTCGCCGATTTGACTGATGCGTTGCGGGCTGCCGATCTCGCCGCGTCCGCACCAAGGGAAGTCCGACCCCGCCAGCGCCGCCAAACGGTAACCGAGGTTGAGAAAGCGGTAGTAGTGGTCCGTGTGCAGCGGACCGCCGGCGACGCAGAACTGCATCAGCTCCAGGAAATCCACTTTGTTGCGCAGCACGTTGAGCGTCATGCCGCGGTAGCCGTGGAACGACATCGCCTGATGCGCGAAGCCGCTGATGCCGCCCAACTCATCGACGCGGTCAAACAGCTTGTCGAACGAGTAATAGTCGTCGCGATAGCGCACGAAGTCGCTGGCGCCGAGCGAGATCGTATGGCCGATCTCCGGCGTGCGCGGCTCTTCTTGGCCCGACGCGATCACGTACTCGCCTTCGCCGTAGCGGCCTTCGTTGCCCCAGCCGTATTGCGAAAAGACGTAAGTCCAAAAGTCTCCCATTTGCAGCAGGTTGCCGACGTGGATGTCTTCCGCCGAGACCCAGCGCAAAATCCCCGGGTTGTCGCGCGGCGAGCGGCGCAGGTGGATGTGGTCGTCGGCGGAGTACCAGCCGCGCGCGGGCATATCGATCCAGCGCTTGAGGCCGATGCCCATGTACCATTCCCTGCCGGGCTTGGCCTCGAACTCGCTGCTCTCGCGAACGTACTCGTAGCCCTTCGAGACGTCCAGCCGATAGCGGCCCGGAGGCAGCGCCATCGTGAACGAGCCGTCGACGTAGAACGAGCCGTCCGGTTGGATCGCGAAACCTTCGGCGCGATCGTCGCGGCCATACATCACGGCCACCGCTTCGGGCGGCGCGGCGAAGGCCGACTCGCTGATCGACAGCGCTCCGCTCGGCACGGGCGCGTTGTTCTGCAAGTCGACCACGCGTACACGCGCCGTGACCGGGCGCCCGGTGGCTTCGTCGGTGATCTCCACCGCGAGGTTCGCCTCCCGGTTGCTCTGGGCGAAGATCCCCAGCGCAATCGCAAACAATGCGAGCAGCGAAGCCCGCCGGCGAAGACGGTTCATGTTGGACGGTACGATACCAAACTAGCCCGGCTGATTTGCGGCTCGCTTCACGTACTTGTAGGCGTGCGCTGCGTTGCGCCAGAAAAACTTCTCCGCCTGGGCGCGGGTCTTGGTGGAGAAGAATTTCTTCATCAGCCCCACTTCTTCCGAGATCGTCGCCACGCCGTACGAGTTCGGATAGTCCGTGCCGAAGATCACGCGGTCTTCGCCGAATAGGCCGTAGAGGTGTTCGAGGCGGTCTGGTATGCCCGCCGGGTTGCTCGAACGGTAGGCCGCCGACAGCTTGGCGAAGATATTCGGCCGTGCCGCCATCTCTTTCAGCAACGCTTCGTACGCTGCCCGATTCGTCGCGTCCGGGTCGAAGCGCGGCAGATGATCCATGATAATGCGCAGGTTCGGGACGGCGTCGGCCAACATCACATTGGCGGTCATCAGCGCTATCGAGGGGTTGGCCGTGTCATTCGCCAGGTCGGCTTGGGCCAGCAGTTTGAGATTGTCGACAGCGACTTTGTCGAGCGTGACCTTGCCGTTGGTTTCGGTGTAGAAGCGGCTGGCGCGGATCGCCCGATAGAGCGGGTTCTTGCTGTAGCGCTCCAGGTATTCGCCGAACTCCGGTTTGTAGGGATCGAGCCGCCCCGAGACGCCGACGATGAACGGGCTCGGTTCGGCAACCATCAGGTACCAAAGATTGTCTTCGACCCAACCGCTCGACTCGACGACGATCGCGCCCACAATGCCCTCCGGGCGCGCCCGCGGCTCATACATATCCGGCAGCGACCTCTTCGACTGGGCGCGGTACTCATCCGAGCCCATATAGGTCGCGCCTTGCGGCCGCATTCCGTCAAATAGATGAATGTGGGCGTCGATGATCGGCACGCCGTCCACGCTCGGGCCAAAACTGTCCGTGCCTTGCGGCCGCCCCGCAGTATGGACTTCCGGCGGCGCCTGCGCGGCCGCCGCAACCGCCGCCGCCAACCCGCCTAAGAACATTCGACGATTCATAACGTTCACCGCACGTCATTATCGCCCCTCCGCCTGCCGCCCGCATCCGCACGCCGCATTGCACGTCCGGGGATGGTCCCTACCGTGGACTATCTCCCCAACCGACGCCCGCACCCACGCTGCCGCCGCTATCCCGAAGAAATCGCTCCCTGACAGTCGCGGCTCGGATGTGTGAACCGACGCCCGACAGGAGCGGTTTTTCGCTCATCCCCCAGCCCCAGGTCCGTCTCAGGGCCCCAACCTCAATGCGTCCCGCCAGGGATAGCGGCTGCGGTGTTGGTTGCGGCGGTGCTGAGGGGTGACAGTCACCTACGGGCGCAAAAACAGGGCGGACATTCGCGGACATCTGCGGACCTGAGCGGATATCTGCGGCCTTCGAACGGACCTTCACGGCCTCCAGATGGACCCTGACGGTTCCTGGCGGGCCTCAGCTCGCGCTACCGATGGCCGATGGTCACTCCCAGGTCAGATAGGAGAGGTTGGTTTTGTCCTTGACCACCATTCCCTGGCTGCGGACCAGCGGGGTCGCATACGTTGCGCTATCGGCGACCTGGTAACGCTGGAGCGGCTCGAAAGCGGTTCCGCCGGCACGGGCGATGATCAGTTCCGCGTTGTCCTTGAGCAGGAACAGGAGATCGCCGGAAATGAAGATCACGGCATTATCGCCTTGCCTGGGATCGCTGGTCCAAAGGGTTTGGCCAGTCTCGGAGTCGATACAGAAAAAGATTCCCCGGTCGCGGTTAGAGAAACCGAAAATCAGATTGCCCTTTTTGACAGGGGAACTAAAGCGCATGGTGAGTTCTGAAATACGCCAGGCGTCTTCGGCGGTCCAAGCATCGTCCTTCCGATTGACTTGGAGCAGCATCGTGCCGGGATCGCCGGCCAGGATCAGGTCTTCGCCGAATTGAAGCGGGGTGGGGATGTTCATGCCGCTGCGTCCGGGAAAATCCATTTGCCAGAGCAGCTCTCCGGATGCCAAGGCGAGGCCAACGGCGTATTTCTGCGTCAGCGTAACGACTTGCTTGACCCCGTCCATCTCAACGATCACAGGGGATGCATAGGCTGGGCCGTCTCCTTTCCAGATCCACTCCTGTTCACCGGAGTCGGCCTGGTAGGCGACCACGGCGCCGTCGTCGTTGGTGCCGACCAAGACCACGAGCAGGCCGTCGGCGGCCACGGGCGACATGGATGTGCCGAACATCGGCCAGGTCGCTTTGAAGTCTTGGGAGTATTCCTTGCGCCAAGCGACCCTTCCGGTGGCAGCGTCGAAGGCCGAGAGAATGCCCGATATGCCGAAGGTATAGAGCTTGCCGTCGTAATAAAGCGGCGTCGACTTGGGACCCTTTCCGTGGCTGGCGGCTGACGGCACAGGCTCGTAAGGCGCGGGGTAGCTCTGGCGCCATAGAACCTTGCCGGTAGCGGGGTCGAGGCTCATGGCGACTTCGTCGTCGCCCTGCCGCGCGAACTGCAGGATGCGGCCATCGGCGAGGAGCGGAGATGCGTAGCCCTCTCCGACTTCCACTTTCCATTCCGTGGACAGCTCCGCCGGCCAAGCGCCTGGGGCATTGATCTCGACTACGCCGTCTCGATGCGGACCGCGCCATTGCGTCCAATCCTCGGCCCTGATCGTGGCGACGGAGAGGAGACAGATAACGCAGGCGAGAGCAACGGTATTCGTTCGCATTTCCTAGTCCTTCAACTTACCGGGCCATCGTAAGAGCACGGTTCAGTATATACGCCAGTTTGTGAGTGGGACATTCCGGCGCGGTCGCCCTTTACGTTATCCTTAGCGGCGTTATGCGACGCCGAACTTTTCTAGTCTCCGCTCTAGCAGCCGCCTCCGGATCCGCGCTGACCGCGCAGCAGACCAAGACCGCCAGTCTGGCGCTCGAGCTCGGCGGGAGTGGCCCGCAAATCTCGAAGCATCTCTACGGTCACTTCGCCGAGCACCTGGGCCGCTGCATCTATGACGGCTTGTGGGTCGGCGAGGGCTCCGCGATCCCGAACACGCGCGGAGTGCGCAATGACATCGTCGCCGCGCTGCGCAAGATGAAGGTTCCTAATCTGCGCTGGCCGGGCGGCTGCTTTGCCGATCAATACGATTGGAGAGACGGCGTGGGGCCGCGCGAGAAGCGTCCGCGGACGATCAACATGAACTGGGGCGGCGTGGAGACGAATGACTTCGGCACGCACGAGTTCTTGGACTTCTGCGAACAGATCGGCGCGGAGCCGTACTCTGGCGGCGAATGTGGGCTCCGGCACGCCGCAGGAAATGTTCGCTGGGCTCGACTATCTGACCTTCGACGGCGACAGCACGCTGGCCGCCGAGCGCCGCGCGAACGGACGGGACAAGCCCTGGACGATTCCTTACTTGGGCATCGGCAATGAGAACTGGGGCTGCGGCGGCAACATGACGGCGGAATACTACGCCGATCTCTACCGCCGTTTTGCCGCCTATGTGCGCGGCATACCGGGCAGCAGGCCGAAGCGCGTTGCCGGCGGCCCGTCAGGCGGCGATCTCGACTGGGTCGAGACGTTGATGACCCGCATCCGCCCCAATATCATGGACGCCGTCTCGCTGCATTACTACACGACCGGGACAAAGGGTTGGTCCAACAAAGTCGCGGCAACGGGATTCGATGAGGACGGCTGGATCGAGATTCTGCGAGGGGCGCTCGACATCGAGACGATGATCTCCGGCGCGGAGCGCATTATGGATCGCCACGATCCGAACAAGCGTGTGGCGATCTACATGGACGAGTGGGGCACGTGGTACGACCGCGCCCCGGGCGACACGTCTTCCGCGCTCTACCAGGACAACACCATACGCGATGCGCTGGTCGTGGCCGTGACGCTGCACATCTTCCAAGGCCATACGGAGCGCGTGAAGATGGGCAATTTGGCTCAGTTGGTCAACGTATTGCAGGCGCCGATCCTAACGAAAGGCGCGCAGATGATTTTGACGCCGACTTATCACGCCCTGGAGATGCTCAACGTCCACCAAGACGCGCAACGCTTGCCGCTCGAAATCGACACGCCGTACTACGCGTTCGGGGACAAGATTGTCCCGGCCGTGAGCGCATCGGCTTCGCGGGATGCCGGCGGCAAAGTCCACGTGAGCCTGGCCAACTTGGATGCGGTGAAGGCGGTGGAGGTCGAGACGGCGTTGTCCGGCGGCTCGGCCGCCAAGGTCACGGGGCGTATCCTGACCGCGGACGCGCTCGACGGCAGGAATACGTTCGATGCGCCGGAGCGCGTGACGCCGAAGTCGTTCACGGGTGCTCAGATCTCCGGCGGACGGTTGCGGCTGACGGCGCCGCCGCGATCCGTGATTGTGCTCGAACTTTCGGCGTAGGAGGAGTTTCCGTGGCGGGCGCTTCCCGCGAATGTTGCATGACGGCTCGTGGATGGGCTAGCCTAACCGTGCCAAAACGGCCCTAAGAGGGAATCTCAGTTGAATAGACGCCAGCTTCAGAACGGTCTCGTTTTTGCTCTGGTATCGCTGGCGCTCGGCGCCTGCTCCAGTACGCAAACCACTACGGAAACAAGCACGCAGCCCGCTGTCACCGTATTGGAACATTTCACGCTCATCGACGGCTCCGGTAATCCGGCGGCTGCCGATTCGGCGCTGATCATCGGTGAGGACGGCCGTATTTCCTGGGTTGGTCCGATGTCGGAGCTGGCGGCGCCCGATGGCGCCGGGACGGTCGATTTATCCGGTAAGTTTGTGCTGCCCGGCTTGATTGACGGCCATGTCCATCTGGGCCTTGTTCAGGACCAGGCTCAGAAGGCCGAGTTCTATACGCGCGAGCATGTCGAGGACGACCTCAAGACCTATGCCGCCTACGGCGTGACCGGCGTGGCGGTGTTCGGCACCGACGAGAATCTCATCTTCGACATCACCAAGGAGCAGCGCGCCGGCCGCCCGACCATGGCACGCGTCTTCACGGCCGGGAAGGGCATCGTCTATAAGGGCGGTTACGGCGGGACTTTCGGCATCAACGTGCCGGTCGCCACCGACGCCGAGGCGGTTGCGGCGGTGGATGAGGCTGCCGCCAACGGCGCGGACTTTATCAAGATGTGGGTGGACGATGAACGCGGAATGATCCCCGTGAAGATGCCGTTTTCGATGACCAAGGCGGTGATCGACGCGGCGCACAAGCATGACCTCAAGGCCATTGCTCATGTCTACTATCTGGCCGACGCCAAGGAGTTGGCGAAGCAGGGCGTGGACGGCTTTGGCCATATGGTTCGCGACCAGGCGGTCGACCAGGAACTGCTCGACCTGATGAAGGAGCACGGCACTTGGCAGGCCGCGGGCACGCTGAGCCGCGAGATGGCTTACAGCTTCGCCGTCATGCCTTGGCTTCAGGATCCCTTCTTTATGCGCGGCGTCTCGCAGGGCACGCTTGATGTGCTGCGCAGCCCGGCTCGCGAGAAGGCAGTCGTGCTCGGCGAAACCCAGGTCGCGGGCCTTCCCTATAAGGCGAAGCTGTTCGCAGACTTCGACCGCGCGATCGCCCAGGCGCTTGAGAATTTTGCGGCTGAGGCCGCGGCGGGCATCAACTACGGCATGGGCACGGATAGCGGACCTCCGGGCCGTTTCCCCGGCTTCAATATGCATGAGGAGATGCAGCTCTACGTGATGGCCGGGCTCACTCCGATGCAAGCGATCGTCGCCGCTACCAATAGCAATGCGAAATTCATCGGGGCAGAGGACCTGGGCACGGTGACGGCGGGTAAGTGGGCCGATCTGCTCGTGATCAATGCCGATCCGCTTGAGGACATCCGCAACACGCAGATGATCGACTCAGTGTATGTAGCAGGTCAGTCGGCGCCGACGGTTTGGCAGATCTGCCATCCGGGCGACGAGAGCGAATGCACGGGCGGTCCAACGACGGCGCCCGTCATGCCCTATTAAGGGCGGCGTCGGTCATGCCGGAATTTCGTCATGACGGTGTCGCCGGCGCGTTGCATACTGTGCAGGTGAGATTCGCTCTACTGCTCCTCCTCTGTGCGGCTTCGCTGACGGCGCAGTCTTCGCTTGGCTTTCTCAACCACAATCGCTCGGTGCTGGATGCGCACAATTGCTATCCGGAGGGCGGGGAGTCGGCTGATCCCCTAACGCGGGCGCTCTCGACGGGGCGTCCGGTGGGGATTGAGCAGGACTTGGCTTGGTTTGAGGGGCGTCCCGTGGTGACGCATTCCAAGGAGACGACGGGCGCCGAGCCGGCGCTGCGCGACTACTTCTTCGAACAGGTGCGTCCAGTGGTGGAGAGGGCGCTGGCGGAGAACCGGCGCGAGACTTGGCCGCTGATCATTGTCCACTTTGACTTCAAAGACAATCGGCGGGAGCTGCACGAAGCGGTGTGGGAACTACTGGGCGAGTACCAAGACTGGATTACGACGGCGGTGAAGACGGAGGACGCGAGCCGGCTGTCTCCGTTTGAGGCGAAGCCGCTGCTGGTGCTGACCGAGGACAACGACGCGCAGGAGGAAGTGTTCTTCAAGCGCGTCCCTGTTGGCGAGAAGCTGCGGATTTTTGGATCGGCGCACACGAATGCGCTGCCCGCGACGGCGGCTCCGGAGCGTTTGTTGACGGAGCGTCCGACAAACTATCGCCGCTGGTGGAACAACTCGTGGGCAGTGGTGGAAGAAGGCGGGCAGGGTAAGGCGGGCGCATGGACAGACGCTGACGCGGAGCGGCTGCGGGCGCTCGTGGACCATGCGCACGGTTTGGGGTTTTGGATTCGCTTCTACACGTTGAACGGCATGGACGATCGTCCGGCGGGCGGCTACAACTTCGGTTCGATGGAGGCCGCGCGGGCGCGATGGAAGGCGTCGGCTGAGGCCGGCGTGGACTTGATCGCCACGGACCAATACGAGGAGTTGGGCGCGCTGCTGCGGGAAATGCGTTAAGGCTGTACGCGGACGTATTTGCGCAGGACGCGCTGGAACGGCTCGCCGCCGTAGACGTTCCCTTCGTTGTCGACGGCCACCGACTCGGCGGCGGCGCCGTTAAATTTGGTCGGGTCAGACCAGGGCCAGCGGATGAACGACTCGACCCAGCCGGTGTTGGCGTCGCCGATGCGGATGCCGATGTGGAAGCCGGGATTGTCGCGGTTGTTCGAAGACGAGTCGGCGACGTAGATCTTATCGCCGGGCCCGAAGTAGATGCCGCTGGGACGTCCGAACTGCTGCCAGCTGGCGAGATGCTTGCCTTGATCGTCGAAGACCTCGATGCGATTGTTGGCGCGGTCGGCGACGAAGACGCGTCCGCGCGAGTCGATAGCCATGTCGTGGACGCCGCGGAACTCGCCGGGACCGTAGCCGGTCTTGCCCCACTCCATTAGGTAGTTGCCGTCGGGCGAATACTTGACGATGCGGTTGTTGCCGTCGACGGCGTGGCCGTCGCCGACGAGGATGTCTCCGTTGGGGAGCACGGCGACGTCGGAGGGAGCGTTGAAGTGCGTATGGTCGTTGCCGACCTTGCCAGGCGTCCCGAGATGCATCAGGACTTTGCCGGTGGGGCTGAATTTGATGACCTGCTGGCCGCGATTGCCCTCGGGAGTGCGATCCGGCGCAACGGAATCGGCGACCCAGACGTTGCCGTCCGCGTCGACGTCCATGCCGTGAGGCCAGATGATCAGGCCGCCGCCGAAGCTGGCGACGACATTGCCGTCCATGTCGAACTTGAGGACCGAATCGAGCTTGGAGTCGAGGCACTCATAGCCGTACGGAGCATCCGGCGTGCAGCGTACGATGGCCCAGAGGTGTTTGCCGTCGGGATCCATCTTGAGGCCGCCGACGGCGCCCCAGGGCCGGTCGCCTGGCAGCTTCGCCCAGCCTTCTTCGATGCGGTACGGGTTGGGGTACTGCGCGAAGGCGAGCGGAGCGGCGAAAGAAAGGATGAGGAGCGGGAGCCAGAGCCGTTTCATGACGGATGGATCATAGCGCAAGGGCGTTCGCTGGGGCGAGTTGCGACCGGCCCGTTGCGCGGGGGGCTGGCGTCCGCTGGGAGACCGGGGATGTCCGCGGAGGGTCCGTTGGAGGGCCGCGGATGACCGCTTAGGTCCGCTGGTGTCCGCAGATGTCCGCGAATGTCCGCCCTGTTTGGGGGCTAAGTTGTTGATTTGGTGTGGCTTAGCTGACGTCCTTCGCTGTTTGGGCGGACATGATTCGAAGAGGTTGCCGTTCCGGCGGGTTTTCTTGTTTTACGGCAAGAAGGCCCGTCGGGCGTCGGTTTTCACAGCGGACAGTCAAGCTTGACTGTCCTCGCCCACACCACTTCGACAACTCCCCAGCCCAAGGTCCGTCCCAGGGCCAATCCTCGCCTCCGCCTCAGTGCGTCCCGCCAGGGATAGCGGCGGCGGTGTGGGCGCCGGCGTCGGTTTGGGGGGACAGTCCACGTAGGGACAGTCCCCGGCGGGCATAACCCAATGAAATCAACAAGTTATCCGCACAACAGGGCGGACATTCGCGGACATCAGCGGACCTGAGCGGATATCCGCGGCCTTCCAACGGACCCGCGCGGCCTCCACCCGGACCATGACGGTCGTCGGCGGGCGTCCGATGGGATAGCCGGCGCGCGGTGTGCCATAATCATCGTCCGACCTTTGGCATGGAAGCGCACTGGATTCTCTACACCATCGTTGGACTCATTGCTCTGGTGGTCATTTATGACCTGACGCAACGCAAGCACGCCATTCTAAAGAACTTCCCGATCATTGGGCACTTCCGCTATCTGCTCGAAGAGGTCGGGCCGGAACTCAGGCAGTACATCGTCACCGATAACGACGAGGAGCGGCCCTTCACCCGCGACCAACGCCGCTGGATCTACACGTCCGCCAAGCGCGTGAACACGTACTTCGGCTTCGGTACGGACAACGATCTGGACCTCTCGGCGAACTACATCATCATCAAGCACAGCGCCTTTCCGCTGAATCCCTCGCCTCATCCGAAGGACTACATTTACCCGCTGCCCTGCGCGAAGATTTTGGGCGGTCCGCGCGGACGCAAACATGCATTTCGTCCGGCGTCGATCGTCAACGTCAGCGGCATGAGTTTCGGTTCGCTGAGCGGCCCGGCGGTCGAAGCGCTCAACCGCGGCGCGGCCATCGCGAACTGCATGCAGAATACGGGCGAGGGCGGGATTTCTCCCTATCACCAAAAGGGCGGCGAACTGATCTGGCAGATCGGCACGGCCTACTTTGGCTGCCGCACGAAAGACGGCGGCTTCGATCTGGCGAAGTTCAAAGACGCGGTTGCGGCCAATCCAGTGAAAGCGATTGAAGTGAAGCTGAGCCAGGGCGCCAAGCCGGGCTTGGGCGGGATGTTGCCGGCGGCAAAAATCTCCGCTGAGATCGCGGCAATACGCGGGATCCCTCGCGACCAGGACTGCGCCAGCCCTTGCGCGCACAAGGTATTTCACAACGTCGACCAGATGTTGGATTTCGTCGAGATGTTGGCCGCCGAGACGGGGCTGCCGATCGGCATCAAGTCCGCAGTGGGCGACCTGAACTTTTGGATTGACCTGGCGACGGAGATGGTCCCCCGCGAACGCGGCGTCGACTTCATCACCATCGACGGCGGCGAAGGCGGCACGGGCGCGGCGCCGTTGGCGTTTTCGGACCATGTGTCGCTGCCGTTTCGCATTGGCTTTGCGCGGGTCTATCGCATCTTCGCCGAGCGGGAACTGGCGACGGATATTGTTTGGATCGGGTCGGGGCGATTGGGCTTTCCCGAGACGTCGATGTTGGCGATGGCGCTGGGCTGCGACATGATCAACGTCGGACGCGAGGCGATGATCTCGATCGGCTGCATTCAGGCACAACGCTGCCACACAGACCACTGCCCGACGGGCGTGGCGACCCAGAACAAGTGGCTGATTCGCGGCCTCGATCCGCACGACAAATCAGCGCGTCTGGCGAACTACGTGTGCTCGCTGCGCAAGGAAATGATCCAGCTCAGCCACGCTTGCGGCGAAGCGCACCCGGCGTTTGTGACAGCGGACCGTTTCGATATTCTCGACGGCGCTTGGCAGGCGAATGGCGCGTTGGACGTTTTCCACTACGATCCGGGCTGGGGCAAGCCGTCGCTGAAGGACCAGGAAGCGCTGCGAACGATTCTCGCGGTGGAAGGACAACCAACGTAATGAAGGCATATCAAATCACTTCGCCTACGGGCCTCGATGCACTGGAGTTGGTCGATCTGCCGCGGCCCGAGCCCGGCCCTGGAGAAATCCTGGTGCGGATTCGCGCCTGTTCGATCAATTTCCGCGACTTGGCCATGCCGCGCGGCGGTTATCCGCGCAACGACAAGATGCCGCTGATTCCGCTGTCGGACGGGGCAGGCGAGGTGGTCGCCGTCGGACGGGGCGTGACGGAGTTCGTCGAAGGCGACAAGGTCGCCGGCTGCTTCTTCCAAGACTGGGACGACGGCATGCCGACCGAGGCGCAGTTTCGCACGGCTCTGGGCGGCGGCGTGGACGGCGTGCTGGCTGAGTACGTGGTGTTTGCGCAGCGCGGGGCGGTGAAGATTCCGCAAGGCTACAGCTACGAAGAGGCCGCCAGCTTGCCGTGCGCCGCGGTGACGGCCTGGCACGCGCTGACCAAGGCGGAGACGAAGCCGGGGCAGACGATTTTGATCTTGGGCACCGGCGGCGTTTCGCTGTTCGCGCTGCAGATCGCCAAGGCATTCGGCGCGCGAGTGATCGCCACGTCATCGAGCGACGCCAAGTTGGAGCGCGTGCGTGAACTCGGGGCCGACGAGACGATCAACTACCGGACGACGCCGGACTGGGACGAGGCGGTGCAGGAACTGACGGGCGGCGTCGGCGTCGACAACGTGATTGAAGTCGGCGGCGCTGGTACGCTGGGCAAGTCCTTCGCGGCGACGCGGATGGGCGGCACGATCAGCCTGATCGGCGTGCTGACGGGGCGGGCCGAGAATCCCTCGCCCGCGCATGTGATGCGCAACTTGCAGCGCATGCAGGGGATCTACGTGGGCAACCGGCGGATGTTTAGAGAGCTCATCCACTGCATTGAGTTAAACGGCATAAAGCCTTTAATCGACAAGGTTTTCCCGTTTGAGCAAGCCCGTGGCGCCTACGAGTACATCGTCGAAGGCCGGCACATGGGCAAGATCCTCATCAACGTCTAAAAGCCGATCGGCTGGATGGCGAACGTGCCTTCCCAGGTCTCGCCGGCTCCGATCGATTGCAGCGCGTCGTACTTGCCTTGATGCTGCAAGTTGAGCGCGTTGGTGATGCCGGCCATGGGCTCGAAGCAGACGAAGGAGCCGCGGGTGGGCGAGTAGATCACGGACGTGTCGAACTTCTCATCGAAGAAGATGTCGATGCGCTCTTGGCGTCCCATGACGGAGAAGCGCGCGGTTCCGTCGGCGTCCCGAATGAGCCCGCCAAAGACGTGGTCGAAGGATGTGCCTTCGAGCGGAAAATCGAGCGGGTTGGGGAACTGACTAGCAGTTGGTGCGGTTTCGGTTGTCGGCGTCAATTTGTCGTTGAGCAGCCACTGGTCTTTGGCGGCGATGCGAATCTTCCACTCATTGCGCGGCGAATCGTGCAGTTGGTAGTAGGGGTGGAAGCCGAGGGAGACGGGCATCGCGGCGTCGGATTGGTTGACGATTTTGGTAGTGACCGAAAGTTTGCCGTCCGAGAGTCGGTAGGTCATCTCGACGCGATGCTCGAAGGGGAACTGCTGGGCGAGTTCGGGGTGCTTGGAGTATTCGAGTTCGCTGGTCACCCAGGCGCTGTTGGCGTCGGCGCCGCTGTCGATGACTTGCCAATAGTCGGAGAAGCGGACCAAGCCGTGGATGGGCAGCTTGTTTCCGTCGCGACCGATGTTGCCGAGAGCGAGGTTGAAGCGGTATTCCTTGCCGTCAAAGTAGTAGCCGTCCCAGTCGAGCCGGTTAGGCCAGGGCCAGAGGAAGGGGATGCCCTCAAGCCGCGGACGTTCCTTAAAGGCGGCGAGCGAATCCATCGGCGCGTAGAGCGCGTTCTTGCCGTTTGTCGCGAACTCGTAGGCGATGTTGCCGACGTTGACGGCTACCGAGACTTGCTGATTCCGGTCGGCATCGCGCAATTGAACCACGTCGACGCCGTCATTCAGCGATCGGCTTACTTGATAGGACTGGGCGTTGAGGCTCATGGCAAGGGCTAGTAGAAGGAATGGGGCTGCAAAGCGGGACATGCTGACTTCTCCGTGGAACGTACCGAGTATACGCCGCTCTGGGCTAAATGAGGTCGCGCCAAGTGCGGCGGAAGCCGTCGGTGGTTGCTTCGTTCCAGAACTGTAGTGCCTGCAGGGAGACGACGGTGGGGTGCGGCTCGAGCGTCGCACCGATTTCGGTCGTATCTCGAACCGATCCGAAGGCGCCTTCGAGGCTTGGATCAGAGGATTGTAGTTGGTACTCACGGAGCAGATCGGCCTCAAACTCGGCGCGCGAACGATCGAGTTCGCCGAGGCCCATCAGGTCGGCGAAGAGTCGCAAGCGAAGGGGCTGCGCCAATAGTTCGGGAGGCAACTGCTCGGAGTCGATGTCCTTTGCTTCTTGTTCGAGGCGAATGATCCCTGCTTGGAGCGCCGTGCCGGCATCGAGGCGCTCGGCGGCGAAAGGCAACAAGCCTTCGAGGAACAACGCGTAGCGGCGTAGCTTGGAGAGGCGAGCGTCGAGATCGGGGGCGTATTCGTCGACGAATCCCTCATGGCGCGCGAGGGCGAACTTCAGCAGAGACTCGGCGGCGCTGCGCAACTCCGCCATTCCGCCGTCTTCGGCCAACTCCAAGAAGGCTGCCGACGCTTTGAGTTGTTCGGGGCCGCCGCCTTCGTCGCCGGCGTGGCCGGCCGTCGCGTTGAACTGCCTAAAGAAAGAGCCGTCGACGCGCGTCATGCGGACCTGGATGGAGCGGCCGCAACGGTCGGCGCATTCGGAATAGGCGGAGTCGCCGGTGGCGCGCCACAGCGCGTTCAATGCCCGCAGAGCGGCGACTTCACTAAGAAAGCTGCCAAGGCGCGGCTCTGCGATCGGGTCGTCAACGAATAGATCGGCCTGCAGGTCGAAGGAGCGTTCCATCAGGTAGCGGCCTGCGGCGACCGCGACGTCTCTGCGCGGCTCGTCGGGCGGCTCGCCCAGACCGAGCACGGCTTGGATGGACCAGGCGGCGGCCTCAGTGGACACTCGTTTGTAAGAGGCTGTTAGCGAATCATACTCGGCGAAAACGGCGCCGGTTGGGTGCTGAATGCCCGAGCGCATGAGCCAGTTCAGGCCGGTATGAAGACACGAATCCATAGGGGTTTGTGAGGGTCCAGGTTAGCATGTGCTGCGGGCGGGAATGGCGTCTGCAATGGACTCTGGGGGAGGCGCAGTTCCGCACGTTAGGCCACTTGGTAATTCGGCGTGTTGGCGGCTCGTCTTGCGGGCCGCAGGGTACGTTTCCGCGAAATTCCAATACAGGAAGGAACTCCCAGACCACGCTGACAGTGCTTTCAGTGATCGTATAACGCTCCGAACCCTCGTCTTCATCATCGGCCCCACCCTTAGCCGCCACAAGGTCGTTAAGCTCCTCGGCGAGGCACACGGACGTTCAGAGGTTCGCCGATACCGCACGGTACAATCGGCTCGTGCCGACTCTCGGGGAAACACCGGAACAAGGGGATTTGTCGATCGGCATCGAGACCCGAAAGAGCCGCGCCGACTCCAGCGTCCTCGGGCTGGTCGCACTCGCCGGACTGCTGCCGGCAGAACTTCTGCTTTTGACGCTCAGCTTCGACGGTGCGGCGCTTGCTGACGTGGAAGGGTGGCCAGCTCAAGCTCTTATTCAGGCCCGCCTCTTGCCTCAATGGCTGACCGTTGGCGTCGGAGCCCTACTCGCGCTCTACGCGCCGAGACTCCCCTCATTCGAGCGCCGTCTTATTGCCGCCTTTCACGCACATCCGCGGCGGCGGTTCCATATCCTCGGTCACTTGGCCGCGTTCGCATCCCTCTTCGTACTGAGCCGAATCGTGTTCGGTGACGCTCGGTCTGATCCGCCGTGGGCAATCGGCTGGGCGTCGGCCGCGGTCGTGACGCTGGTGTCTTGGCTGGGCGCCATCGCTCCGCCTAGATTCTGGGCAGCGCAGTTGACGGCCGGCCGACGCGTATTGTCAGTTGGGGCGGCAGTCGGCGCAAGCGCGGTGCTCGCCGGGCGGCTCACTGAGAGGTTCTGGGAGACGTTCGCGCGCGCAACTTTCGAGTTCTCGCGGTATCTTCTCAGCCTCTTCTACGACGGAGTCACAGCGTCAGCCGCAACCAGAACTATCCGCGTCGAAGGGTTCGGCGTACAAATCGCGCCAGATTGCTCCGGTCTCGAAGGCATCGGGCTCGTCACGGTATTTCTTGCGGCCTACTTGTGGTTCTTTCGCGACCGGCACCGCTTCCCTCATTCGCTTCTCCTATTCCCTGTCGGTGCCGCGACGATCTGGATCGTCAACGCGCTGCGGATCGCCGTATTGGTAGTGGTCGGAGCTGAGCTTTCGTCCGGGATCGCCGTACAGGGTTTCCACTCTCAGGCGGGTTGGATCGGATTCACCGTCGTCTCGCTCGGCATTGTGGCGCTCGCTGGACGTATTCCCTTCTTCCTCAAAATCACTTCGCCGCCTGCGGTCGCGCGCGAGGCAAGCGACACGCCGCCCTACCTCGTTCCGGTCATGGCCTTGCTGGCCGCCACCATGCTGACCGGCGCCCTCGCTGCAGGAGTGGATTGGCTCTATCCGGTACGCATCATAGCGGCAGGATCCGCACTGTTTTGGTTTCGCAACTCTTACCGGCGTTTTGTCGCCGTGCCTTCTTGGAGCAGCGTTGGAATAGGTATCGCCGTCTTTGTCGGTTGGGTAGCTCTGGAGCCTCTGTACCAGGATGGCGGCGGACTACTCGCGGACGGGCTCGCGAGCATGTCAAACCCATCTGCCGCCGCTTGGCTAGCTGTGCGAGTCTTGGGGTCCGTGATCGTGATCCCCATCGTCGAGGAGCTTGCCTTTCGCGGTTATCTCATACGACGCCTGACGAATGCGGACTTTGAGGGCCTACCCTTCACCCCTCTGGCTATCATCCCCGTCTTGCTGTCCTCGCTCGCCTTTGGCTTGCTGCACGGCCGCTGGATAGCCGGGACGCTTGCGGGCCTTGCCTACGCTTGGGCTCTCCACAGACGAGGGGAGTTAGCAGACCCAATTGCCGCCCACATGACCACCAACGGATTGATCGCGGCGGCAGTTCTTCTGTGGGGTTGGTGGGGCCTTTGGGCCTAGTTGCCCTGAGCCTCGGATCCGATCACACGATCCTGCCCGTTCAATTCATTGGTGATGAAGACGCGGCTGCCGTCCGCCAATGACTGGTTGGCCCTTGACAGCGGTAGAGACCGACCCTACTATTAAGGTCTTTCACTTAGGCAGATCAGCCTGGAGTGGGAAGTGGAGGGAGAGACGATGAAAATCACAAGCATGCACGCAACGTTGGTTGCGTTGACGCTGTTCTTGCCGCTGTCCGGTTTGGCTGGGATACCTCAGTCCGTACCGGAGTTAGACCCAGCTTCCGCAAGCGGCGCCATCGGCCTGGTTATGGGTGGGGCATTGCTGCTGCGCGATCGCCTTCGTAGGCGCTAGCGACCTGCGGCGCTCGCAAGAAAGTAGTCGAGGGAGAAACGATGAAAACCACAGGCTTTTTAGCAATGTTGGTGGCTCTGACGTTGCTTTTGCCGCTGTCCGGTTTGGCTAGCGCGCCCAATAGCGTGCCAGAGTTAAGCCCAGCTTCCGCAAGCGGCGCCATCGGCCTGGTTATGGGCGCCGTATTGCTGCTGCGCGACCGCCTCCGTAGGCGCTAACAACCCGTGGCGCTCGCAAGGGGCGCGACGATTCTGACTCGGGCAATGCCGGCGGGACCGCTGGGCCGAGGTTGTTGTAATCGATGCAGGATGCCTTCCTAGACTTGGAGCCGCTGCTGCGGTGGCGCCTCTATGTGGGCGCGTTCGCGGCCCTGGCGCTTTGGGAAACCTTCGGTCCGCGCAAGAAGTTGGTGGCATCAACTCCTCGGCGCTGGTTTGGCAACGTCGCGCTGGCGGCAGGTACGCAGTTCTTGTTCTCTTGGCTCGTCCCGCTGGGCGCCGTGATCACCGCGATTGTTGCCCGCAGAACGGAGCTGGGGCTGCTGAATCACTCGCCGGTCCCGATTGCCGCCCAGGCTGCCATGGGGATCTTGGCGCTGGATCTTACGCGCTATCTGCAGCACCGGCTGTTCCACGCGGTGGGGCCGCTGTGGCGTCTCCACCAGATTCACCACTCCGACGTCGACATGGATATCACGACTGGGCTGCGGCACCATCCCCTAGAAGCCGTTGTCTCGGCCGCCACTTACTTCCCCGTCGTTTGGCTGCTAGGCGCGCCGCCCATCGCGGTCGCCGCCTACGAGTTGTTCCTGGTCTTTCACGACTTATTCTCGCACGCGAATATCCGCATGCCGCCGGTAGTCGAGGCTGCCGCCCGTTGGCTGATCGTCACTCCGGACATGCATCGCGTTCACCACTCCGACATCGCTGCGGAAAGCCAGCGGAATTATGCCAGCGCCCTTCCCCTATGGGACCGACTCTTCGGGACCTACCAGGCCCAACCCAAAGGCGGCCACGAAGCCATGGGGCTTGGCATCAACGGCTTTCAAGACGGTTGCGCGCTGAACGTGGTGCGTGTCCTAGGATGGCCGTTCCACGATAGAGCCATGGGTCGCGACAAAGCCCAGGGCCAACGAGAAAACTAAGCGTTCTGCGTTTGATTCGCGGGCTCGGCAGGGTTCGAGTTGAACGGGCCCGGCACCGCAAAACGGAAGTTTCGCATTGTGCGAATCGCCTCGTCCAATGTTGGCACGAAGAGTTCCGGGATCGAGAACAGTAGATACCCCAGAATAGTAGTCTGAATCGGATTCTCCCTAGTAGATTCCTAGAAGTCCGAGTGTAGGAAATGACCGCGGGGAAATCGCCACGCCCTGCTCTGAGAACGCCTCGGGCAGCTTCCCGCAGTTCCCGCCGCTCTAGTCCTTGGCGTTGATGAGATCGCCTGCAGGCTGAAGCGGAGTGCGAAGGGTCATAAGAAAAGAAACCAATTCTCCTCGAGCTTTTTCTGGGAGCGCGGCGAAGGCGTCTCGGATAGCTTGGGCCTCTCCGCCATGAAGCAGAATCGCCTCTTCGAGAGTGTGCGCCCGTCCGTCGTGGAGATACGGAGCGGTGTCGGCGACTCCCCAAAGTCGGGCAGTAATGAACCAGTGATCTAGATCGGAACCAAAGGATTCCGCCAATTCGGGTCCCATGTCGTGGCGCTTCAGGTCCGAAAACAGGGGGACTTCAATTCCGCCCAGAGGGCTGGAATCGAAACCTGGAGGGGAATTGCGGAGGTCCGCGGAATAGTAGACATTCGCCGAGGGGTCGGTTTCCACCTCCGGGGAACTGTAGCTAAGGATTGGGCTCTTCGTGTGGAGAGCCGGGGTATGGCATCCGGCACAACCAAGCGATTGAAACCTCGCTTCCCCCTTCCGCGAAGCGGCGTTCGATCCTGCTCTGCGTGGACGCTCCAAATGCGTGACAAAGATGCTGAGCGCAGATAGGTCCCCTTCTGATATCTCGTCCACAACGCCGTCCGCGTCTTCGTCCACGGAACGGCCTACGACTTCGACGGGTTGCATGCCGAAATGAAACTGCATGGCCTCAATGTCAAACGCCCGCACCGTGGCGAATTCGCCTTTCCGGCCGAAGGGTCGCACCACTAAGTCCGCGTCCACCCCCGTTACGGCCGACGTGTCGAACGTTCCGCCTTGGTACCGTATTGCCCCGAAATGGATTCCTTTAGCGACCAGGGCGACGGGGCCGGATTGAGTCATAGCCAGTCGCTTGAGCGCCTGCAATTCGCCGGTCATTTCTTTTGCGAGAAGTTCGACGCCGCCTGATCCAAACAGAAACGGCGGGTTGATGAACCGTCCGCTGAAGGCCGCAAACCCGTTCCTTTGTGAGTCGGCGACGTCGATAGCGGTCGACATGAACAGCGCGTTCGCATTGCTTCCTCCTACACCGCCCACGCCAAACGTGAACGGCACCGTGAGGTTGCTTTGAACGGAGTGGCACTCCACACACGTCTGAGCGTCCAAGCCGTTAACGCGTAGATACTTTCCGTTGTTCTGAAGCGTTGGACGACGGCCTGGCGAGGTGGGATAGAACGGATCGAACAGCTTCGCCGGGCCATCACCGTAGCCGATCCTTGCGGTGAACGGTGTCGCGAACACCTCCAGGCCACGCTCGCGAATATCGCCCAATGGCGCAGGTCGGCCGGCAAACGTAGACTGCTTCAGCGTGTCAGACTCGAATTCCAGCGGCCGCGTTCTGTTGGGGCCATGCTGCGCCCAACTCAACTCTGTCAGCACCAGTCCGAAAAAAGCTGCGACCAGGATTCGTCCGATTGTTGACATCGTTCGTAGGCGCTCACTTTGCATAACCACTCTGTACTTCCATGCGAGGCTCGATGTACCGGTTGAAGGACGAATCTCGGATCCTGCCTTGCCGTGTTGGGCCCGAGGTAGCCGTCCATTTACCGGCTTTCGGTATCGAGGTTGACGACTGTTCGTAGCGGGATTAGCGTAGTCCACGCTTGAGTTAACGTCAATATGTCATCCATGATACGTGGGCCGTTCGAGCAGCTAGTAGCTGTCGAAATCGTACCGTCAATCCCCCTTCCCGAGTAGGATTCTACAAGTCCGCTTGGAGGAAACGACAGCAGCCTAAAACGCAAAAGGCTCCCGTCGATTGACGGGAGCCTTTGACTAGTCTGGGGCCTGAGCTTAGGCGTGGGCGCGGTCTTTTTTCCAGAGCTCGATGTAGGGCTTGAGGTCGTCCATCATTTTTTCGAACTCTGCGAAGGTCAGTGATTGGGCGCCGTCGCTCCAGGCCTTTTCGGGCTCGGGGTGCACTTCGACCATCATGCCGTCGGCGCCGACCGCAACCGCGGCACGGGTTAGCGGCGGAATGAGGGCGCGCTTGCCGGAGGAGTGCGCCGGGTCGAGGATGATCGGCAGGTGCGTCATGCGGTTGAGAACCGGGACGGCTTGAATGTCGAGCGTATTGCGGGTGGCGGTCTCAAAGGTGCGGATGCCGCGTTCGCAAAGGACGACTTTGGGGTTGCCGCTGCTGACGATGTACTCAGCAGACAGCAGTAACTCTTCGATCGTACAGCTGAGTCCGCGCTTGAGAACGACGGGACGATCAATGCGGCCGACTTCCTTGAGCAATGGGAAGTTCTGAATGTTGCGCGCGCCGATCTGCAAGACGTCGGCGTACTCGGCGACGAGGTCGACGTTGGTCACGGTCATGACTTCCGTTACGGTCGCCAGGCCGGTCTCTCTGCCCGCTTTCTGAAGCAGCTTGAGTCCTTCCTCTTCCAATCCCTGGAAGCTGTAGGGGGACGAGCGAGGCTTGTAGGCGCCGCCGCGTAAGAACTTGGCGCCGCACTTGGCGACGTGTTCTGCAGTCGACATGATTTGCTTCTCGGTTTCGACCGAGCAGGGGCCTGCCACGACGCCGAACTCGTCACCGCCGAAGGAGCCGCCGTTGGGAAGGGTCACGACTGTGCGATCGCTCTTAACCTGACGACTCACCAGTTTGTATGGGGCTGAAATCGGCACAGCGCTCTCCACATCCGGCGAAGACCCCAGGGATTCGATGGCATGAGTCACCGGACCAATGCCGACCGCCGCAATTACGACACGCTCATCGCCTTGGATCGAGTGGACCTTAAAACCGAGTTCCTCGATTCGATTGCAGATGTACTCCACCTGCTCTTTGGTGGCTCCTCGCCGCATTGAGATGATCATGTCTGGACTAAACCTCTAACGTAAAAAACCCACTCCGCAGAGTGGGCGACGTCTACTGTCGGATACTGCGCGTGAACGAACCGAACCTTCTATGGACGGCTTAGCAGTCCGTAAATCGAAAGGCCCCCGGTGCTCGAAGTTCGGCTGCCATGGCGCGGATAAGACCAATATTCTGGCACGGGGCCCGTCCGGCTGTCCACTCTAATCAATAGGCGCTCGGGCGGCGCGCGGCAAGTCGTACGATAGTCAACGGATGCGAATCGGCGTCGATACCGGCGGAACGTTCACGGATTTCGCTTTTTGGGACGGTAAACGGCTCAGAACGCTGAAGTTTCCGTCGACTCCGGGAGATCCCTCGAAGGCCATTCTTGAGGGGTTGGAGGCGGCCCAAGAGGTCGTCCATGGCTCGACGGTGGCGACGAACGCGCTGTTGGAACGCAAGGGCGCAAGATTGGCGTTTGTGACGACCGAGGGCTTTGAAGACCTGTTGGAGATTGGCCGGCAGAATCGTCCCAGTCTGTACGACTGGTCGGCGACGCGGCCGGAACCGCTGGCGCCGAGGGAGTTGAGATTCGGTCTGGAGGAGCGGATCTTGGCTGGCGGGAAGGTCGAGAGGCCGCTGACGATGGAGGCGGCGGACCGGCTGGCGGCGCGGGTGAAGGCGGCGGGCGTGGAGTCGGTCGCGGTTTGTCTGCTGCACTCCTACGCCAACCCGGCGCACGAACGGCTCGTGGGAGAGCGGCTGAGGGCAGCGGGCCTGGAGGTTTCGCTTTCGAGCGAGATTCTGCCCGAGTATCGCGAGTATGAGCGGGCGTCGACGACGGCGGTGAACGCCTATGTGGCCCCGCTGATGCGGCGCTATCTAACGGAATTGGAAAAAAAGGCGCGCGCTCGGGTTCGCGTCTTCCAGTCGAGCGGTGGGGTGATCTCGGCGTCCGTCGCCGGCGTTCAGGCGGTTCATACGGTGTTGTCGGGACCGGCGGGCGGCCTGGTGGGGGCTGTGCAGGCGGCGAAGGCGGCGGGGTTTGAGCGTGTCATCAGCTTCGACATGGGCGGCACGTCGACGGACGTGGCGCTGTACGACGGCGCGTTGCCGTTCACCAACGAGACGGAATTGGGCGGCTGCGCGATACGTGTCTCGATGTTGGATATTCACTCGGTCGGCGCGGGGGGCGGCTCGATCGCTTGCCTCGATAGCGGCGGCGCGTTGCGCGTAGGGCCGCGAAGCGCGGGGGCTGTGCCGGGACCGGTGTGCTACGGCGAGGGCGAAGAGATCACGGTCACGGACGCCAATGCGCTATTGGGGCGAATCGATCCGGAGCGCTTTTTGGGCGGCGCGATGCAGCTCGACTTGGAACGGGCGCGCAGCCGGATGAAGGCGCTAGCTGCGCAAGCGGGCTCGTCCGTTGAAGAGCTGGCGCGGGCGATTGTCGAGGTGGCGAACTCGAACATGGAGCGGGCGATTCGACGCATCTCGGTAGAGCGGGGCAGAGATCCGCGCGACTTTGCCCTTGTCAGTTTTGGCGGCGCTGGAGGACAGCATGCTTGTGAGTTGGCTGACCGGCTGGAAATCCGCACGGTGATCGTGCCGGCGCATGCGGGGGTACTCTCTGCGCTGGGCATGTTGGGCGCGGCGGTCGCTAGAGAGTTTTCCGCTAGCGCGATGGGTCGGGAGGCGGAGGACGTCTTCGCGGATTTGGAACGCCGGGCATCGGAGGAGATGGCTGAGGAGGGTTTCCAGGATATCGTCATCGAGCGGCATTGCGATCTGCGCTATGCGGGGCAGAGTTATGAGCTGCGATTGCCTTGGCGGAAGCGTGAGAGCTTTGAGCAGGAGCATCGCAAGGCCTACGGATATGCCCACCAGGGCAGGGCTGTGGAACTTGTCACCGCACGAATCGTTGCATCTGCTGGGACGGCGGATGAGAGTCTTTGGCTAGCGGGGTCGGTGGAGGGCAACCCGGACTACTTGAGCGTGTACTTGCCGCCGGGTTGGCGGACTACGCCGGGGGCAACCGGGGAACTCGTGTTGCGACACGTTTAGGGCGAGACTCGCATTCGCGGTGCTGATTTCGGTGCTTCACGGACGAGTCTAAGGCGGTCCTTCGCTCTGGTTCTCGTCATCGTCACCTAGGTCTTCTCCTTCCGCGCCGCAGGCGGGCGTTTTCGCTTTGGCGCGCAACCGCGCCTAGTCGAGGGAAGTGCACCCGCGACTAGGATCACGATTCCCAGGGCGCCGTAGATCAACTGCAGCGGAGGATCCGCTTGGTAGCCGATGATCGCGATCTCCACAGCGATCCAGACGATAAGTGCGACACCCACGAGTACAGCTAGAAGCCACGACCAGGCGCGCTGCTGCAAGAGACCGTAGAAGGCGACGAGAGGGACGAACCCGAGAACGGTCAGGAGGATCAAGCCAGGAAGGAGGTAGTTCTCAAACGGCGATCCCGCGAGCAAACTGAGGGGAATCTGGAGCGAGCTTCCGGATGGATCAAGGACCAGCCCGATGCCGCCTGCAATACCGCTCAATCCCTGGAGGAGCAAAGCCGCCATGAGCACCAAAAGGCCCAGGGAGCGGCTCCGTTTCGGACTCACGACTCGGCCTCCCCTTCTTGTTGCCGTCCGCCTGCGTTGTCTCGGACGGATTCATGTAAGAGAGCGGCCAATGGCCAGTGGAGCCAGACGGCTAGGCCGGTGAGAATAGCGGCAGCAGCCAGGAATGCAATTGTCTGGCCGGGACCGCCAGCGGGATCCTTGTGAATCCGCATCGTAACCGACATTGCGGCCACGGCGACCGCGACCAGGGCCAGCCAGCCGACGATGCCGTAGAGCGCCTTTTTCGCCCATCCATGGCCGAGCATAAGGCTGACCCCGGCGACCAGGGCGGTTGTGGCGAACACTCCCAAGTCCATCCAGGCGATGAGGAGGAAGCTAGTCGCGTTGGCTTGGTACTCCGGGAAGGTTGGCTCCCCGGCCGCGAGCTGAATGAGTGGAGGCAAGTAGCGCAACACGAGGAGCAGGCCGAGTACCGTTGCGGTCGGGCGCCCCCGAAAGGGTAGGGCGGCCGAGAGCAGGCACAACGGGGTCACGACCGCCAGGGAAACGAAATCGAGCCCGATGCACTGGTTGATGAGCGTCTCGGAAAAGCGATACTCGATCAAGCCGCTGACCAGGGGACCAAGCAGTGAGTTGGCGGCAAGAGCGAGTCCCAGGGCGATAAGCCCGAAGCCGAACCAGCGGTGCTGAACCGATGGTGTCTTCTCCGTTGCTGCTTTGGGGTGGATCACAAGCGGATCTCGCTGCGGTCGGCGGGGGCCGTGTCTTGTGCGCTCGGCCGACCGTTGGCCCTCAGAAGTAGTAATCCGAGCACTCCAGCGGCCAGGAGCCCGACGTCTTGCACGACTCCGAACAGGAAGAAGGCGCTGCTCCCGATCAGCGTCCAAAGCAAGGGGATCACAAGGAGGCGAGGGGGGATCGGCCGCGCCGCCCAGAAGAGCAGACCGAAAGTGAAGATCGTCGTGGGACAGGGGACTCCCAGGACCGGGACCTCCTCCGGCGGATGTCCGCTGAGGCCCAACAGAGGGTATACGACGAGGGAATACGCGACGAGAATTCCGCCGATCCATCCTTTCCAGCCCGTCGGCTTACCGATTTCCAGGCGACTGCCGCTCGTTCCGAGAGTCACGAAGAGGACGCCCTCGATTACGAACAAGGCTCCGAAGACCCAAGCAGGGCCATTGATCGCGGTGAACTTCCATAAGTGGTACGCGACGCCCGTCCATATCCACAGAAGGGCGAGTCCAACAGGGATCCAGGGAGTTCCTCGGCTCTTGCCCCGCAGCGCCATGGCCACCATCGCGACGGCGAGCGCGTAGAGGAAGATCTGAGCAGGCCAGACCGAAGTGTTGTAGTCGGCAAAGACCCCGAAGAACTCCTGGGGGCCAAAAGGAATCATCGCGATTACCATACCAGGCATGACGTAGGACCCATGACGCACGAGCCCTGGGGCGCCGCGCGTCGTGGGGTGCTTGGCATGGGATCGCCAGGTCGAAAACCTGGGGTTTAGGCGCCTGGATAATGTGAGTGAGAATACCCCACGACGGCAACTCCCGTGGAGGCGTTAGGTCCCAAAAAGCGGCCGGGGTATTGTACGCTCAATGCAAGGCGTTCCCGCGCCGGTTTTCCCCGCAGGTTTTCATGGCTGTAGAATTCGTGATCGGCGCAACGTCTCCGCATCTGTTTCCGGGTGACGGATTGCCGGAGATCGCCTTTGTGGGCCGCAGCAACGTGGGCAAGTCGAGCTTGCTGAATACGCTGCTGCTGCGGGGCAAGAAGAAGGGCGGGCCGATCGTCAAGAAGGATCTGGCGCGGACCAGCTCGACGCCGGGTCGCACCCAGACAATCAACTTCTTCCGGATCGACGAGAAGATGTACTTCGTCGATTTGCCCGGCTACGGCTACGCCAAAGCGCCGAGGCAGGTAGTGGACCAGTGGCGGCGTTTGGCAGAGAGCTATCTGACGGATCGGGCGCCGCTCAAGTTGGTGGTGCTGATTGTTGATATTCGTCAAGGCCCGACGCCGCTGGACCGGGCTATGATGGAGTGGCTGCAAGAGAATCAACAACGATTCGTCGTAGTTGCCTCAAAGGCTGATAAACTAAAGACAGCACAGCGATTGAAAGCTGTGCGCGCTATCGAGCAAGACTTCTACCCGCCGCTAGCCTTTTCTTCGGTTACCGGCGAGGGAGTCGCCGCCCTTTGGGACGGCATCCGCGCAGCCCCAGACCTCTGAGGCTCGCACTATTTCCCTGATAATCCAACCACAGAACTAGATCCAACACGCAAAGACTTATGTCGTCCACCGAGCAGGATTCCGTGCAGGACAGCACCGAAGAAATCACACAAGAAGCTTCGACCGAAAGCGTCGAAGAAAACGCCGCAGTTGAAGCCGCGCGCCCAGACAAGGGAAGCGAAGAGTCAGCCGACGGCGAAAGCCGATCTGAGAAGAGGCCTCGCGGCCGAGGCGAGGTGCGCAAGTCGCGCCAGCGTTCGGACAAGAAGGATCGCCCACCCCGCAAGGAAGCGAGTGAGCCACAAGAGGACGCAGCTGACGCGGCTGATGCGGAAGAGGCTGACGAGGAATCCCGCAGCAACGACAAGCGCCCGGCCGTCGACCTGGCCAGCCTCAAAGAGATGAACATTACCGAGCTGACTGAGCTCGGCAAGGAACTCAACGTGGAAGGCATCTCGGGTCTGCGCAAGCAGGAGTTGATCTTCAAGATCCTCCAGGCGCAGGCGGAGAAGAGCGGCAATATCTTTTCGCAGGGCGTTCTCGAGACGCTGCCTGAGGGCTTTGGCTTTTTGCGCGCGCCGGAGTACAACTACCTCCCGGGGCCGGACGATATTTACGTGTCGCCGTCGCAGATTCGCCGCTTCGATTTACGGACTGGCGATACGGTTCTTGGACAAGTGCGTTCGCCGAAGGACGGCGAGCGGTATTTTGCGCTGATCAAGGTCGAGGCGATCAACTTTGAGACGCCGGACTTCACCAAGCGCAAGATTCTGTTCGACAACCTGACGCCGCTGTATCCGGATCAGCGCTTGAGTTTGGAGACGACCAAGGAGAACCGCTCGGGGCGCGTCATGGATCTGATGACGCCGATCGGCAAGGGTCAGCGCGGTCTGATCGTGGCGCCGCCGCGTACCGGTAAGACGATGCTGTTGCAGTCGTTGGCGAACTCGATCACGACGAACCATCCCGAAGTGATGTTGATCGTACTGCTGATTGACGAGCGGCCTGAAGAAGTTACGGACATGCAGCGCTCGGTGAAGGGCGAAGTCGTTAGCTCGACCTTTGACGAACCGGCCACACGTCACGTGCAAGTGGCTGAGATGGTGATTGAAAAGGCCAAGAGGCTCGTCGAGCACAAGCGCGACGTGGTTATTCTGCTGGACTCGATCACGCGCTTGGCTCGCGCTTACAACACGATCGTGCCCGCGTCGGGCAAGATCCTGTCGGGCGGCGTTGACTCGAACGCGTTGCAGCGGCCCAAGCGCTTCTTCGGCGCGGCGCGCAACATCGAAGAAGGCGGATCGTTGACGATCATGGCCACGGCGCTGATCGATACGGGCAGCCGCATGGACGAGGTCATCTTCGAAGAGTTCAAGGGCACGGGCAACATGGAAATCTTGCTCGACCGTAAGATGGTCGACAAGCGCGTGTTCCCGGCGATCGACATCAACAAGTCGGGCACGCGCAAGGAAGAGCTGCTGCTCACCGAGGACGAGGTCAAACGGACCTGGGTTCTGCGCAAGGTGCTCAGCCAGATGTCGCCGGTCGAGGCGCTAGAACTGCTCATCGGCAAAATGGGCAAGACGAGGAACAACAAGGAGTTCCTCGCCTCAATGACGGGCTAGTTTCCGATCGGATTCGTTTCAGAATGGCGGCCGCGCAGTGACGCGGCCGCCATTTTTTATTTCGGAGCAGCGGCGGGAGTCAACACGTCGTCAATCGCTTGACGAACTTTGTCAGCCGCATCCTTTTCCACTTCATAAGTCGGCCCTTCGCCGACCCTTGCCGCGTAGACCTTTGGTTGGGACAGGTCGGAGATGACCACTCTCTCGGCAGTCGCTCCGTCCACAGCGAGGGTGGTTTCGGCCTCGATGGCGGGAGTGCTTAGACCGTAACGGCTCTGGGCCGCGGCGTCGTTTGACGGGAAGCCAATGGCGGAGATGTTGCGCAGCGAGTCGATGAGGGCTTGCACCTTCTCAGCGGCGACTTCTCTGTCGCCGTCGGTCGATAACAGCCACTTGTCGTCCTTGCGTTCGATCGTTGCCCGTTTGTCGCCGTCGCGGACATCGATGCGGCTGAGATCCCCGAACCCGAAGTCGAAGAGTTTGTGTTCGCGGTAAGCGTCGAGGTCCTTATTAAGACTGGTTGCCAGACTCTCGGGCGCTTCATAGACGCCGCCCGGCAGGTCGGAGCTCTTGGCGTAGTATCCGCTTGGACCTCCCTGAGCGATCGTGAGTACGTGGGAACCGCCCGCGTCGACGATCTCAGCGATTGCGTAGGGGCGGGCCACGGAGAACTGTTTCACGGCGGCTTCGTCACCTTCGGCGAGGACGGAACTCATGCGAGCGTTCGATAACTCGCGCTCCAGGTCGCCGACGGCGAGCTGGTCGGCGCGAAGCTCGGCGGGTTCGACAATGCGCCACTTCTGGCCTTCTTTAGCGAATTTTAGGCGGCGCCGGCCGACATCGAGCGACAGAGTCGTGGTCGTATCCGCGCTGACGCGCAGGAGGCGCTTATCTCGCCAGTCGAAGACCGTCTTGTCAAAATTGTCGCGGGCGTAGCTAAAAGTAGTGAAAAGGCGGGGGTCGCCGTCAAGGCGAGCGAATACGGAGGAGCCGGTGGGCGTGTCTTCGCCGAAGATAATTGACTTGGGATCACCTGCGGAGGTTTCCACTGTGACCTTGAGTTTTCCGCTGCCGTCGAGTCCGTAGGGCGCCCAGTCGTCGGTTTTATCTTGCACGACGCGAGAAGCGTCGAGCGAAGCCAGATTGGTGATCATTAGATTGATCGCCGAATCGTCGGCCGGTACGGTGACGCCGTTACCGAACGTCCAGGGCTGATCGGCCTCGCGCTGCACGACGATGGTTTCGCCGCCCGGCTTGGTCACCGTTACCTTGCGTATGTCCGCTTCTTGAACCCGAACCAGAGGGACCGTATCCGATTCCGGCGCGGGAGGGTTCTCTCGGGTGTAGTACACGAATCCGCCCAGGACGACCAGGACCAGGACGGCAATTAGGAGGGGATTCTTTTTCATGACGCATACTCGTTATGTAAGTGAAGTTATGAATAAATCATCCGGCCCGCCTGCGTCTGCTGGCCGAAATAACAACTATCTTCGCACCCACCAGGTTCTAACGCCCGCAAAAATTATGATCAACGGGATACCTGCGACGAGCCCCACCAATAGACGGATGACATCGGCCTGACTCAGCTCGATCGGTGTGGATCCGGCGGTAACGGGCCGAATCGAAATCAGGTCTTCGTCGGATGTCAACCAGCTCAGCATGTTCAGCGCGAGGTCGCGATTGCCGCCTTGGCCTAGGGCCACGTTGCGTGCGAATTGCGACGTGCCGGTGACGACGACGCGGCCTTCGCGTTTCTCCGCTTCCGGCGATTCGCCTTCCGGGGGGGGGATCTGCAGCGATGCCGCCCCAGCAACGGTGATCGGGCCGGCGGTTCTTGGAGCGGTTTCGCTCAAGCTCATCTTGCCGTCGACGATCGTGAACCCGGATGTGGCAAATGCGCCCGAACTCGTCTGAGCCAACCCAAGAGCCGTCCAGCCATCCTTGCCCGATGTGACGCCGATGCTGCGGGTCATGGGGAAGATGGCATAAACGTTGCGCATAACGCGGCCGATGGGGTGCTGCGAATCGAAGTTGTTGATGATCGGAGCTAGCGGGCTGCCGCCGAATAATTCGCCGATGCCGGCCTGGTCAATCACCAGATCTTCGTGAACGGTGAGGCCCCACTCCTCAGACAGAGCCTCGAGGCCTGAATTGGCGTCGTAGTCGAACATGAGCAACAGGCGTCCGCCGCCGTTGGCGTACTGCCGCAGTATCTCGACCTCCGGCTCGAGATAGGCAGTGGTTGGACCGGCGATTACAACGACGCTGCAGCTCGTGGGAATTTCCGGACTCTCCAGCAAGGAGATCGTGCGCGTCGAATAGTTCGCGCCCTTGGCTTCGCCGGCGAGGAGCGACATGCCCATACGTTCTTGGTCCTCGATCGTCGCTTCTCCGTGTCCGGTTAGGAAGCAGGCTTCCTTCACCTCTCCCTTGATTGCCTTGACGATCGTGTTAGTGATGTCCTCTTCAGAGGTCGAAGGGGCCTCCGAGCGGCTTTCCCCGACTTCGATGAGCGTCGTACCCATGGTTCGCACATTCATAGCCCGCGTCAGGGCAGGGTCGGCGTCGGGGTCGACGTACTGCACGGTTACCTTGTTCGAGGCGTTCTCGTAACGCATGAGGCTGTTCTTGGCCTCGGGAAACCGGAACTGCTGATCGAAGTAGTAGATTTTGACGTCGCTCTTGAGTCCGTCCAGGACGCGCATGGTCTGGTCAGAGAGGCTATAGAGCTTCTGTTCCGTCGCGTCGAACGTTTTGTTGTATTGGACGGCGAGGTAGTTCATCGCGGCCAAGATCGCGACAAAGACGATCACGTAGGTCGCCGAATAACTTCCGGCGCGCGCCTGTTTGGATTGAAACCATTTCGCCATGATCTATGCCTTCCACCGAACCGACTCGATCGATCGCTTGCTCAAGAACAAACCCAAGCCGATCGCCGTCAAGTAATACGTCGCGTCCTTGAGTTCGATGACTCCCTTGGAGAACTGTTCGAAGTGCGGCGGCATCGAGAGGAATCCCGCTAGCTGGCCGAGCGTCGACTGCGAGTAGGATTGGGCCCAGACTAGTACGAACAGCAGCAGGAAAAGCCCGAAGCTAATCGATCCGGCGACGATTTGATTGGTCGTCGTCGTGGAGATGAATCCGCCCAGCGCCATCATCGCCCCGCCCCACAGCAACAAGCCGAGGTAGGCGACTAGCATCGCGCGCCAATCGAGAGGCGCGTAGAACAGCAAGACTGAGAAGTTCAGCATGGAGATCAGCAGCATGCAGCCAAAAAGGAGCATCCCGCCCAGCCACTTGCCGATGATGATTTCGTAGTCGCCGATGGGCGACGTCAACAGCAGTTCCATGGTGCCCTGCTTTTGTTCTTCGGCGAAGAGCCGCATGGTAATTAAGGGCATCGTCAGCAGCAGCACGATCGTGCAATTTCCCAGGGTTGGCTGCACGACGTACTGGTTGACGTTGATTCCTTCCACGCCTGGCTGCATCGCCGCTTGCGCGCTGACTTGGGCGAAGATGATCAGCGAACTGACAAAGAACCAGCCGAACATGACGGCGAACATCGCCAGCACGATATAGCCGATTGGGGAGGTGAAGTAGACGCGCAGTTCGCGCCGGGCAATGGTCCAAACATTTCTCATTGGGCGCTGTCCTCTGTCGCCGCAGCTTCGACCGGTTCAGGTTCGACGGCGGCGCTTTTCTCTGCGGCGGTGAGCTTCAAGAAGATATCTTCGAGCGACATGCCGGTTTGCTTGAGCCCGTAGAGTCCCCAGCCGGACTCAACGACCGCTTGGGCGAGGCGTTTACGTATGTCGGGCGTGTCGCCGGTATGGGCAATCCAGGTTGCGCGACCGACGACATCTCGGCCGCGGGAGACGCTGAGGACTCCTTCGACTGACGCCAGACGCGGCTCCACGTCTTCTGCGGGCCCGTCGATCTCCAGTTCCACGGCGCCTCCGCCTCCTTGCAGGCGGGCGACGAGGTTGTCGGGCGTGTCGGTGGCGACGATCGAGCCTTCGCTGATGATGATGACGCGTCCGCAGGTGTCGGCGACTTCGCTCAGGATGTGCGACGAGAGGATGATGGTGTGATCGCCGGCGAGCGACTTGACCAACTCGCGGACCTCACGGATCTGGGCCGGGTCGAGACCGGCCGTGGGCTCGTCGAGAATCAAAACCTTAGGGTTGTGTATGAGCGCCTGAGCGAGGCCGACGCGCTGGCGGTAACCTTTGGAGAGCTTGCCGATGAGTTTGCCGCGGACGTGACCGATGGACGTCTTTTCCAGCGCCGCGTCGATCGCCGAAGCGATTCGGGCGTTGGGAATCCCCTTGAGGCGGGCGACGAACTCGAGGTAGGAGTCGACTTCCATTTCGGGGTAGACGGGCGGGATCTCGGGGAGATAGCCAATGTTCCGTTTGACCTCGATGGGCTCGTCGAGGACGCTGTATCCGGCGACTTCCGCAGTGCCCTCGGTGGGGGGCAAAAAGCCCGTCAGGATACGCATAGTCGTCGTCTTGCCGGCTCCGTTGGGACCCAGAAAACCAACGATTTCGCCTGCCGCGACTTCAAAACTGACGTCTCGGACGGCAGTCATCGAACCGTAACGCTTCGTGACGCCTTGTACTTTAATCATGGAATGTTGTGCTGAACTTGGAGCGACTGCGGCCGCTCAACCACTTCATATTATGAGAGATACGTCGGTCCGGCAGTCAACCGACCACGTACTTCGTCCTGCGGCGAAGTTGTCGATTGGAACGGTCACGTCCGGGGACCTAGAGCCCTCGTCTCAAATAGACGCGATTCCCTGGCGCGGGTTTGCAAGGTTTTTTCATTCTGGCGAAACGGCCGAGACGGAACGGCATGCGGCGGACGCGGGTGAGCCGTCATCGCCTTCCTGGATTTGTCTTAAACCACGCTGAAGTGGTTGCCGCCAGGCTAGAAAAGCAAGGTGACGGGTGCGACCGGAGGCTGCGTCACGAAGGCGCCGCTGTCCTGAGCGGTGATACCTACGCCGAACAACCTCTCATTCTCGCTGCCGACGACTTCGACGATACCGTCGATGCCTGCCAGGCAGGGCAACATGTCGCGGATGAGGAAGGCGCGATGCTCGCCCTTCATGAATGGCCTGCCCGCATTGCAAAGTTCCACGCCGTTGCGATTGCGGGCGATGTAGGTCACGTTCTGGGCTACGCCGGAAACAACAGCCAATGAACTCGTCTGACTGCCGGAATTGACCGAAGGCAGAAAGAAGCGGCCCTTATTCGCATTCGTGTCTTCGGGAATGTATGCCTGAAACAGCGGACGATCCGGGACCACCTGGGTAAACGTGCTTTGTACCGAAATGGCGTAGAAGATGCTGCTGACCACCTCGGCATAGCCGACCTGGACGTCGACTGCGTCGAGCACGGTGTGGGCGAACTCGACGCCGCCCGGCGCCACCGTCTCGACCAGGGTTGTCGCCGTGGACTCGATGCCGTCTTGGACATAGGGCACGGCCATGGGCACGCCGTCGCTATCAAAGAACGTTAAGGTCACGGTGGCCGGCAGAGCCGATGAGTTCACGAATTGGAAATCCATGTAGAATGAACCGCCGCCGGTGGCAATTTGAGGGATCACCGCCTCGGCGTTGACGACGATGTCTTTGGAGCTTGGTTCGACGGCGGACAGCGGCCAACTGGAACCTGCAGTAATAGTCAGCGCGCAAAGCGTGAGGAAAAAACGGGAGGGACGGGTTGACATGGTCTTGAGCTTAGCCTGTTCGACGCGCTTTGTCTGTAGACTGACAGCCATATGTCCCTGAGAATGAACATTCTTAGGGCTACGTGAGCGGAACCTAGTCGTCGTCGCCGACGCTAAGGACGGCGAGGAAGGCTTCTTGGGGGATGTCGACGCGGCCGACGCGCTTCATGCGGCGCTTGCCTTCGCGCTGTTTGTCGAGCAGTTTGCGTTTGCGGCTGATGTCTCCGCCGTAGCATTTGGCGATCACATTTTTCTTCATGGCCGAGATATTGTCGCGGGCCACGATCTTATTGCCGATGGCTGCTTGCAGAGCGACCTCGAACATTTGCCGAGGGATGAGCTTCTTGAACTTGGCGATGAGTTGCTTGCCGCGTTCATGGGCCTGGTCTTTGTGAATGATCAGGGAAAGCGCGTCGACTGGTTCGCCGGCCACCAGGATGTCGAGCTTGACCATGGGCGACTTCCAATACCCCGAGAAGTGGTAGTCGGCCGAGGCATAGCCGCGGGACAGAGTTTTGAGGCGGTCGTAGAAGTCGAGAACGATCTCGCTCAAAGGCACTTCGTAGACCAACATGACGCGTTCGCCGGCCACGTACTCGAACTTCTTCTGCTTGCCGCGCTTATCTTCAAGCAGCTTCAAGATGCCGCCGAGATACTCGCCTTGGGTCAGGATGGTGACTTCGAAGACGGGCTCTTCGATCGACTCGACAATCTGCGTTTCGGGCCAGCGGCTGGGATTGTTGACCTCGATTTCCGTGCCGTCCGTCAGGTGAATGATGTAACGCACACCCGGAGCGGTGGTGATGAGCTGCAGATTAAATTCGCGCTCGAGGCGCTCCTGCACGATTTCTAAGTGCAGCAGGCCCAGAAAGCCGCAGCGGAAACCGAATCCCAGCGCAACCGAACTCTCCGGCTCGTAGACCAAAGAGGAGTCGTTGAGTTGTAGTTTGCCGAGCGCTTCGCGCAGTTCGCCGTGGGCATGGGTCTCGACCGGATAAAGGCCGGCAAAAACCATGGGCTTGGTGACTTCGAATCCGGGCAATGCATTCGGCGCGGGCTTGGCTGCATCGGTGAGCGTGTCGCCGACTTTGGCGTCGGCGACTTCTTTGATGTTGGCGACCACCCAGCCCACTTCGCCCGCCCGCAATTCATCCGACGGGATGTGGTTCGGAGTGCGGTAGCCCAGACCTTCGATATCGTAGGTTTTCCCGGTCGACATCAACTGCACTTTCATGCCTTTGCGCAGCACGCCGTCGAAGACGCGGACGAGCAGGACGACGCCGCGGTAGATGTCGTACCAGGAGTCAAACAGCAGCGCGCGCGTCGGCCCGTTGGGGTCGCCTTTGGGCGGCGGCACTCTGGCCACGATGGCTTCGAGCACGGCGTCCACGCCGAGGCCGGACTTGGCGCTGATCATCAGGGCGTCGGAGGCATCGAGTCCGATGGAACTCTCGATCTGTTCCTTGATGCGCTCGGGGTCCGCCGCGGGCAAGTCGATCTTATTCAACACCGGGATGACTTCGAGATCGTGCTCCAAGGCCAAGTAGGTATTTGCCAGCGTTTGCGCTTCGACGCCCTGAGATGCGTCGACGACGAGTAAAGCGCCTTCGCAAGCGGCCAGCGAGCGGGAGACTTCGTAACTGAAGTCGACGTGGCCGGGGGTGTCGATCAAGTTGAGCTGATATTCGTGGCCATCCTTGGCCTTGTAGAGCAGACGAACGCTCTGGGCCTTAATGGTGATTCCACGCTCGCGCTCCAGGTCCATCGAATCGAGAACCTGAGCCTTCATCTCGCGCGCGGTCAGCGTGCCGGTCATTTGGATCAAGCGATCCGCGAGCGTGGATTTGCCGTGATCGATGTGCGCGATGATCGAGAAATTGCGAATACGGGAGGGATCCATTCGATAGGCCCGAAAGCCTAACTCCAAGCTATCAGATACGGGACGATCGCAGCAGTTAAGTCAGGCTGGCGTTGGCGGGCTGAAAGCCCAGTTTAGCTAATAACGCCGGGTAACGCGGGTGCTTGCGGATCGGGTCGAACGCGGATTCGCACTGTAGATAAACCAAACTGGAATCGTGCTTTTCGACGGCCAGTTCCATCATCTCAATGGCGCGTTCCACGTTCCCGAGGCTCCCCTCCAGCAAAGCGTAGAGCGTGGGCGGGACGTCCATTTGGTCCGCCAGAGCCATGAAACGTTCCTTCCACTCCGAGGCCGCCTCGTCCTCTCCCTTCGCCGCACGGACGAATGCCCTCATCATGTTGCGGCGCAGCGGATTCTGATCGAGTTCGTGCATCTTCTTGATGGCCGCCATCGAATTCTCAAAATCTCCGACGGCCAAGTAGGCGATCCGCTCGCCCAACTCGGCAAACCTCCCCGCATTATCGCCGACGATTTGCAGCGAAAAAAAGCCGGCCCCCTGTGGGACCGGCTTTCG
Organism: uncultured Acidobacteriota bacterium; assembly: GCA_963805925.1. Taxonomy (GTDB): domain Bacteria; phylum Acidobacteriota; class Terriglobia; order Bryobacterales; family UBA6623; genus CAMPKL01. The sequence goes on along the minus strand of CAWDWB010000003.1, from coordinate 89,114 downwards.
TCTTCTTGTGGGTTGGACTCTTAGAAGTCGCCGTGACCATGCGGGTCGCCGCCGCCGGCAGCCGGCTTGTCCTCGGGGATTTCATAGATAGCCGCTTCGGTCGTCAGCATCAGAGCAGAGATCGAAGCTGCATTTTGCAGCGCGCTACGGGTGACCTTAACCGGGTCGATGACGCCGGCTTTGACCATATCTTCGTAGACGCCGGTACCGGCGTTGTAACCGAAAGATCCCTTGCCTTCGCGCACTTTCTCGACGACGATGGCGCCTTCTTGGCCCGCGTTGGAAGCGATGCTGCGCAGAGGAGCCGAGAGAGCACGGCCGATGATTGCAGCCCCAATAGCCTCGTCGCCGGTGAGCTTCAGCTTGTCGAGCGCGCCGGACGTACGAAGTAGGGCAACGCCGCCGCCGGGCACGATGCCCTCTTCGACGGCCGCGCGCGTGGCATGCATGGCATCCTCGACGCGAGCCTTCTTCTCTTTCATCTCGGTTTCGGTCGCTGCGCCGACTCGGATCACGGCAACGCCGCCGACCAACTTCGCCAAGCGCTCTTGCAACTTCTCGCGGTCGTAGTCGGATGTGGTGTCTTCGATCTGGGCGCGCAACTGCTTGACGCGTCCGGCGATGGCGTCCTTGTCGCCTGCGCCTTCGATCACCGTGGTGTTGTCTTTGTCGATGACGATGCGTTGGGCCTCGCCGAGGTCCTCCAAGGTGACGCCTTCGAGCTTGATGCCGGTCTCTTCCATGATGGCCTTGCCGCCGGTGAGGATCGCGATGTCCTCCAGCATGGCTTTACGGCGATCGCCGAAGCCGGGGGCCTTAACGGCCGCGACGTTCAAGATGCCGCGCAGCTTATTGACGACCAAGGTTGCCAGGGCTTCGCCGTCGATGTCTTCGGCGATGATCACCAGCGGACGGCCGGCGCGAGAGATCTGCTCAAGAACGGGCAGCAGATCTTTCATCGAGCTGATTTTCTTTTCGTGGATCAGGATCAGAGGCTTCTCCATGTTGACTTCCATGGACTCTTGATCGGTCACGAAGTAAGGCGAGAGGTAGCCGCGATCGAACTGCATGCCTTCGACGACATCCAACTCGGTCTCGATGCCTTTGCCTTCTTCGACGGTGATGACGCCGTCCTTACCGACTTTGGTCATCGCGTCGGCGATGATCTCACCGATGGTGAGATCGCTGTTTGCGGAGATGGAGGCAACCTGGGCTACGGCGTCGCCTTCCACGGGGATGGCCTGCGCGAGCAGCGCTTCCACCACGGCGGCCGTTGCGGCTTCCATGCCGCGCTTGATCGCCATCGGATTGGCGCCTGCCGTCACGCTCTTGAGACCGTCGCGATAGATCGCCTGGGCCAAGATGGTGGCGGTGGTGGTGCCGTCGCCGGCGACGTCAGAGGTCTTCGAAGCCACTTCGCGGACCATCTGGGCGCCGAGGTTTTCGAGCTTGTCGGTCAGCTCGATCTCCTTGGCGACGGTCACGCCGTCCTTGGTGACGTTCGGTCCGCCGAACTTCTTCTCAAGCACCACGTTGCGACCCTTGGGGCCGAGGGTGACTTTTACGGTGTTGGCGAGCTTGTTGACGCCAGCCAAGATGGCCTGGCGACAATCTTCGCCGTATACGATATTTTTTCCTGCCATGGGATTCGAACTCCTTCAGCCTTACTCGATCACGGCAAGGACTTCGTCCTCGCGCAGGATGACGTAATCTTCGCCGTCGATCGACACTTCATGACCGGCATATTTGCCGACCAGGATGGTGTCGCCTGCTTTGACGTCGAGGGCGATCACTTCGCCGCTTTCTTGGCGCTTGCCGTTTCCGACGGCAACCACTTTGGCTTGCTGCGGCTTTTCCTTAGCCGAATCGGGAATGATGATCGAGCCGGCCTTTTGTTCGGCGGCGGAAACTCGTTGGACGATGATCCGGTCCTGGAGCGGTCTGAGATTCACTGACTTTCTCCTCAGTCTTCTTCCCAAGCAGTTCTGGATGGGCGAGGTCTCGAACGAGACCTGCAAGAAGTTGCTAATACGCGGCGTCCCGTCAGGCCGCCGAACTTCCCATCGTATCGACGCTGGAGTGGAGTGTCAATGTTTATTCACGGCGGCTGGAGACTACAATGAGCGAGCATGCGCGAGTTGGTCCAACTGGTCGAGTCCCCTCGTATTTGCTCGTATTTGCCGGAGCAGTCCGCTTCGCTCGAATATCGGATCGTCCACGGTATGACGGCGCAGGAGTACGAACATCTGCTGGAGCGAGGTTATCGCCGGTTCGGCCGGCAGCTGTTCCGCCCTCAGTGCCCGAGCTGCAACCGGTGCGTCAGCATCCGTTTCTGTGCTGCGGATTTCACGCCGAGCGCCAGTCTTCGCCGCGTTCTGAGGCGCAATCGGCACATTGAGGTTCGGCACGAGCCGGTTTCGATGAGTCCCCGGCACCTGGAGATTTACCGCCGTTACCACCGGTTCATGGCCGAGCACCGAGGTTGGAGCGAAGATAAGATTTCGAGCGCTGACTACTACGACTCTTTCCTGGCTGGCGGCGATCAGTATGCTTCCCAGTGGCTGTACTTTGCCGGCGAGGAATTGGTCGGCGTCTCCCTGATGGATGAGACGCCTAACGCCATTTCGCTGGTGTATTTTTACTACGACCCGGTATGGCGGGCGTTCAGCCCGGGGACATTCTCAATTTTGGTGCAGCTCGAATATGCCCGTGAACGGGGCAAGGCCTACGCTTATCCGGGGTACTGGATTGCCGAGAATCGCTCGATGGCTTACAAGGAGCGGTTTCGGCCGTTCGAGGTCCTCACCGGTTGTCCGTCTGACGCGGAATCACCCGAGTGGAACCTGCACAAGCCTTAGCGGACGTTGAATTCTCTGCCGAGGTCGCTGTTGAGCTTTTCGGTAAAGGCGAGGTCGACTTCCGCCAAGGGAACGACGAACTGCTTGTCCTCTAACGTCCGGAAGCGGAAGGTCTCGTCGCGCTCTTCGAAGCTCTCGGCGGCATAGATTAGCCCGCCCTTGAGGGCAATCAACCAGTAATCGGCGGCAGGGCGGCGCCCTTCTTGGCCTGGGTAGTGGTCGAGGACCCGCGTGGTGACCTCGCCATCGGCAGTCTTACCCACGTCGAAGACGCGTGAGTGCGGAGGCTTTTGCGGTTCTTGCTGCGGCACGGTGATTACGTTGGCGCTGCTGGATGTCGCTGTTTCTTCTTCTTGTGTCACTGGGGTCGGCCCGGAACCGGAGTCGATATAGACGCCGCCGTAACCGTACCCGCCGTATATGGGCACGTAGCCCCGGCTGCCATATACGCGGCCTGGGCCGCGTCCGCGTCGGCCGCCCCGGACGGGCGGCTTCACTTGCATGGCTGCGCCGGGCGTCGCAGGCAGGGCGGAAGCTCCTGGCGAGCGGGGCGTTCCGGGGGTCAAGATGGAGCCGGGCTGGCCGCCGCTGGGGCTGCCGGGGTAGAGAATGTTTGGGTTATGGGCGCCGATACCGCCGGCGCCTACTCGTGCATCCCGGCCGGAAGCCGCTGCCGGGCCGCCGCTAACTCGGCCTTGCGCCGCGAGTGATGCCGCCAGCGCCATCGTGGAGAATCCGACGAGCCAAACGCGTCTCATGGGCCTCATTGTAGGCCCGATCGTGCGTTTTCGGGAGGCATCCGGGTACAGTGGTCGGTTATGCCCGAGAAGTTCGATTTGGTGGGTGTGGGGCTCAACGCCACGGACACCCTGTTGATTGTGCCCCGTTTCCCGGCCTATGGCGGCAAGGAGACGGTGGAGGAAGAGATCTTGAGCGTGGGAGGGCAGGTCACCAGTGCGGTGGCGGCTTGTCAGGGGCTCGGGCTCAAGACGAAGTACGTGGGGACGGTGGGAGACGACCAGCGAGGCGAGTTGCAGCTGGCGAGTCTACGGCAGGCGGGCGTGAATGTGGACGACGTCCTGGTACGGCCAGGCATTCCGACCCAGTCGGCCTACATCATCGTGGATCGGTTGACGGGTGAGAGGACTGTCTTCTTACTGCGCGACGAGCGGCTGCGGCTGGAGCCGGAGGAACTGCGGCCGGAGTGGATCGCGGGAGCGCGGCTGCTGCACATAGACGGCCATGACACGCAGGCGGTGGAAAAGGCGGCGCGGCTGGCGAAGGAACAGGGTATCTCGGTGACGGTGGACATCGACACGATCTATGACGGCTTTGAAAAGGTCATGCCGCATGTGGACTATCTGATCGGCAGCTCGAACTTTCCAGAGCAGTGGACCAGGGAGCGGGACCCGTTTGAGGCGCTGACGAGGATTCAGAAAGAATTCGGGATGAAGGTCGCGGCGATGACCTTGGGTTCTCACGGGGCTTTGGCCCGGTTTGAGGGCCGATTCTACTATTCGCCGGCGTTCGTGGTGGATTGCATGGATACGACGGGGGCCGGGGACGTTTTCCATGGGGCGTTCTGCTATGGAGTGTTGCAGGAATGGCCGCTGGAGCGGGTTCTGGAGTTCGCTAACGCGATGGCGGCGTTGAACTGCAAGGCGCTCGGGGCGCGGGGCGGGTTGGGGTCGATGGCTGATGCGGAGCGGATGATCGCCGAGGGACAGCGCCGCGCGGATGCGGAAGTACAGAAGCGGGCCAAGACCGGACATTGACACCGTTCGGTCCGGCGTGGTCTGATTTCAGACGCTATGGATCGTCGCAAATTTCTTACCACCGGCACGGCTGCAGCCGGCGCCGCAGCTCTGGCGGGATGCCAGCCCAATACGGAATCCGCCGCCCCGGCGCGGCCGACTGCGGCTGAGAAGCCGGTGCGGCTTTACGTCGGCACGCAAAGGCCGTCGAGCGACGAGTGGTTGTCGCTGGCGAAGCGGCACGGCGTCAATCACGTCTGCGCTTCGATGCCGCGACCGCCTTACCCGGAGCGCGGGTTTTACACGGTGGAGGAGCTAACGGAGCTGCGCGAGCGATGCGAGTCGCACGGCATTACGGCTGACATGGTGACTGCGCCGTTTTTGCCCTCAAGCCATATCGACCGCGAAGAACGCGGCGACATTATGCTGGGCAAAGAGCCGGGGCGTCAGCGCGATATCGACGATTTCAACAAGACGATCGAGAATTGCAAGGCGGCAGGGATCCCGTCGATCAAGTACAACATGTCCCTATTGGGCGTTGTACGCACTGAACGCACGCCTGGGCGCGGCGGATCGAGCTATTCGACTTGGAAGCTGTCCGAGGCAACACCAGAACCGGCGCTGACGCGCGCGGGCGAGGTGGATGCGGATACGGCCTGGGAACGGATCACGCATTTCGTGGAGAACGTGGTTCCGGTTGCAGATGCGAACCAGATCCGCATCGCTTGCCATCCGCACGACCCCGGGATGCCCCAACCTGAGGGCTACCAGGGCGTGGACCGCGTGCTGGGAACGCCGGAAGGGTTATACAAGTTCGCGGCGCTCTCGGATAGCCCGTATCACGGATTTAACTTGTGCTTGGGGACCACTGCGGAGATGCTGCAGGACCCAGCGAAAGACATCCATGAGGTGATCCGCAAGCTGGGCGGGATGAAGAAGATCTTCAACATCCACTTCCGTAACATCATCGGCAAGCGCGACGACTTCATCGAGGTTTATCCGGATGAGGGCGACATGGTGATGCCCGAAGTGTTGCGGACGCTTTACGAGGTCGATTACCCGTACATGCTGATGCCGGATCACATGCCGCAGCACCCCGACGACCCGGGCGGGAAGCAGGCGTTCTCCTACGGCTTCGGGTACATCAAAGGACTGATTCAATCGTTGAAGTACGAAGTCGGTCAAAACGTTCGCACGGACGGGGATAAGCCGATTCCGGTGCAGTCGGTCTAACGAATCGAAATCATCGTTCCTGGTTGGCTGGCGGCGCCGCCGGATTGGACTCTCAGCGCGACAGCGTCTCCTACGGGCGAAGCCGTAGGGATTCGTACGTTCACCTGAATGAGGCCAACGAAGCCCGGAGCGGCGCCGGCGAACTCCACTGCTGCTGGCTGGCCGTTGATGGTTGCCGTCACGCCGTCGGCGACATGGCTGAGCGGCGGCGGCAACGGCACAGGACGTCCCGTGGCGATGGCTGGGGCGACGGCCCCGGCGCCTGTGAGGTAAATCGTCACAACGGTGTCGCGGAAGGCAGCGTTGGCAGGCGAGTTCAGGGAGCCGTCTTGGTTCAGCGCGACCGCCCGGTTGGTTTCCGGGTGGACGAAGACTCCGGGCGCCGCCGCTGCGACGGCTAGAATGCGGCTAAAACTGGACACATCATCACGAAGGACTCGGACGGTGACGAAGCTGCCCGGCTTGAGGTCTGCGGGCGCCTGGGCGTTGATCTGCTCGGGGCTGACGTAGAAGAGCGGCGCTGGCCGGTCGTCAACGAGAATGGTTGCTCCGCGCAAGATTTCGATGAGTCCGCCGGAGAGCGGATCGAAGAAACCAAAGCCCTCCGCTGGGGCCAATTCGGTCCCAAAGATCGAGAAGATTCCGCCGGGAGTGAGTGGGACGGCCACGAAGCTAGCGGCATTGACGACTCCGTTGGACGTGAAACCCGGCGTCGGCGTCGGGATAGCGATTTCCAAGGCGCCGGTAAAGAGCGAAACCTGGTCGCCCAGGCGGATCATGGCCGACAGGCTGCCGATGGGCGCCGTGGGGGCCACGTCGATGCGGAATCTCAGGAGCGGATAAATCTCTCCGTCAAGCAACTCCACTTCGTCCCGCTCGAAGGGTCCGCTGAGCGGAAACGCCGTTTCCTAGGAACGAGATGGAAGAGAGGGAGAGAGACGGGTCATCCAATCCGTCGCCGTAGATCTCGAAGATGTAGTGCCCGCCGGGTTGGGCAATGAAGCCATAGTCGCTTTCGACCAAAGCGCCTTCCACTGCTCCTCCGGCGCCGACGATGTTGAGGCTGTCGGAGCCCGCCTGAAGCGTCAGCGTAGCTGCAGTTTCCCCGACGGGCAGCACGGAGTGCAGGGTCGGAAAGTTGGGTCCGCCCCCGATGGTCGTAGCAATGGAATCGAGGACGCCGAACTGGCTGTAGTGGCCAGGAACAGCGGGTTCGTTCGCAGGCTCCGCGTAGAGCAAGTAGGCGCCGACCGGTACGCCGCCGATCAAGACGCGACCGGAAGCGTCACTCAATCCGGTCAGGAGGGTATTCCGGGCCGGATCGAGGGCGGTGACCAGCGCGCCCCGAGCGGGCTGCCCGTTGGAGAACCTGACGTCGATAGCGAGCGATCCGTAATTGGTAAGCCCGGGAGACGGGTAGACGGTGCGCGGATAGGCAATATCGTCGGTGGTGAGAGTGCGGAGATCGGCTGAGCCCCGTGCGGTTGTCGCGAACATGGTGGAAGACACCGAGCCGGCGTGACCCATTCCGATGGCGTGGCCGAGTTCGTGGACGAGAGTGCCCTCGATGTCGAACGTGTCGGGCTGCAGCGTGGTCGAAAACTTGAAGAGCGGGTTGAAGATGATGTCTGTGTCAGTGAATTCGCCGGAAGAGCTGGAGATCAGACGTGTGACGGCGACGGCGCCGGCGCTGACACGGCGATTCGATGAGGTGTCGGCGAAGGTGATCACGCTCTTGCCGTCGGTAACGCCTGAGGCTGTCAGCACTGAGGTAGGCGTGTCGAAGTGCAGGACAGTGTCGGATACGGCGTTCCAGCGTTCCAAAGCGGCCAAGATCGCTGCGGTTGGAGAGCTATCAGTGGTGATGACGACGTTTCCGCTCAGGTTCTTCAAGCCCGCTTGAGTCTGGGAATTGACGAAATACTTGACGTGACTTGGGTCGCCGACGAAGTAGGGGGTGTTCGGGCCCCTGCCGCTTCGGATATAGGCATGGGCGCAGATTGCGGCGACAATCCCCAACGCTGCTGCGCCTTTCACGCTCCACCCGATTCGCGCCACCGTTTCAGCATATCTATCCAGGGTCACGGTAAGATCAAAGATTCATCGAAAGGAGCCCTGTAGCCCGTGTCTAATCCGCTTAAACACCGCAGCCATATCATCACCGAAGGTCGAGATCGCGCGCCGGCGCGTTCGTACTACCACTCGATCGGTTTCGGCGATGCGGAACTCGCGAAGCCGATCGTCGGCATCGCCAACACATGGATTGAAGCGATGTCGTGCAACTATCACTTGCGCGACCTGGCTGAGCGCGTCAAGCAAGGCGTCCGTGACGCCGGCGGAACTCCGATGGAGTTCAACACGATTGCCATCTCCGACGGCATCACCATGGGCACGGAAGGCATGAAAGCCTCGCTCGTGAGCCGCGAAGTGATTGCGGACTCGATCGAACTGACGGCCGAAGGGTACATGTTCGACGCGCTGGTCGCGATTGTCGCCTGCGATAAGACGATTCCCGGAGCAGCGATGGCGCTGGCGCGCGTGGATGTTCCTTCAGTGCTGCTCTACGGCGGCTCGATCATGCCGGGCAAGTACAAAGGCGTGGACGTGACGATTCAGGACGTTTTTGAAGGCGTCGGCAAACACGCAGCCGGGCAGATCACCGACCAAGAGTTGAAGGATCTGGAACTGGCGGCATGCCCGGGTCCGGGCGCCTGCGGCGGTCAATACACGGCCAACACGATGGCAACGGTCATGGAAATCATGGGCATCTCGCCCGAGGGCGCCGCGAGCGTCCCCGCGATGGCGGCGGACAAGGGTGACGTGGCCTACGAAGCCGGTCGGACGGTCATGGAGACGCTCAGGCGCGGCATCAGACCGAGCGATATCTTCACTCGGAAGGCCTTCGAGAACGCGATTGCCAGCGTGGCTGCTACCGGCGGCTCGACGAATGCGGTGCTGCATCTGATGGCGCTTGCCGTTGATGCCGGCGTCGACCTCGAATTAGAAGATTTTGACCGCATCAGCCGCAAAACGCCGCTACTGGTGGACCTCAAGCCAGGCGGCAAGTACGTCGCCGCCGACGTATGGAAGGCAGGCGGCATCCAGTTCATCACCAAACGCCTGATTGAGGGCGGCTACGTCGACGGAACGGCGCTGACCGTGACCGGACAGACGCTTGGCGAGTCCGTTGCCAAGTGCGAGGAGACGCCTGGGCAACAAGTCATCCACAAACTGGATGACCCGCTCAAGCCGACGGGCGGTTTGGTTATTTTGAGAGGGAACTTGGCGCCGGAGGGCGCGGTCATCAAAGTTGCCGGCGGCAACTATCTCGTTCATAAAGGCCCGGCGCGTGTTTTCGAGAAGGAAGAAGACGCCATGCACGCGGTCACCAGCGGCGACATCAAGCCGGGCGACGTGGTGGTGATTCGCTACGAGGGTCCCGCAGGCGGGCCGGGAATGCGCGAGATGCTGGGCGTCACGGCGGCGGTTGTCGGCGCAGGTTTGGGCGAAAGCGTGGCGTTGCTGACGGATGGCCGCTTCTCGGGTGCGAGCAGGGGACTGATGGTCGGCCACGTGGCGCCCGAGGCTTTCCTTGGCGGACCGATCGCGGCAGTTCAGGAAGGCGACATCATCCTGGTCGATTGCGACCAACGCAAGCTCGAAGTGGAACTGTCGGACGAGGAACTGGCCGACCGACTGAGCAAGGTCAAGCGTCCGGAGCCGCGCTACAAGACGGGCGTGTTCGCCAAGTATGCGGCGTCGGTATCGTCGGCTGCGCGGGGAGCGGTTACGGTTCCCAAGTGGTAGGGCTGGCGGCGGCTACTTCGTAGCTTGAGAGAACTCGGAGTCAGAGAACTCCGAGATGTTGGCCTTCATCCGCTTGCGGTTGGCCTGCTTGCGATCTTCGACCGGGCAGTAGAAGGGCGCGACCAACAAGATGGGAATCGCCGCGACGTCGATCATGACCCAGGAGACGCGATCGAGCAGCGAGACGACCATCGGATTGTAGAAGAAGGTGAGCCCGCCCATAAGCCAGATCCAGGCTTGCCGCTTGGCTTGGTATGCGAGGAAAGTCGCGTAGGCGGCAGCGAGGAAAGGCGCAACTCGCAGGAAGCTGTAAAACGAGCCGAAGAGCGAGGAAAAGCCTAACAGCAGAAGGACAGCCGCGAGCCAGCAAACGCCCACGAGCGGCATGGATAGTTCGTACTGAGTGAACTCCGCGTCGAGGACTTTGCCGCCGGGAGCCGCCGCGGGCGCCGCCGTTCTTTTGACCGTCGTCGAGCAGGAACCGCAGCGAAAGAAGCCTTTCCGCCCGCCCTTAACGTCAGGCAGACGGTTGACGCGGCCGCAATGGGGACAGCTAACTAATTCGGCCATAGAGAGACTCTCTGCCGAAGCTATCATGACCGCTGAACATCGAGTCGTAGGATCTTTGCCCTAGGCCGCGATGGAAAGTGGACGGGGCTCCACTAGGACAATCGCTAGTCGGCGCTTCGCGTCCGTTGCGCCATCAGTGCCTGGCTGTCGATCTCAGGCTCGCCCGGCAGGGGGATCACTCGGGCGTAGCCGCCGTGAGGTTGCATCATGCGGGCTTTTTGATTGTCAGCAAGCGCGGTGTTGAGTACTTCATCCCGCACGTAGCGGATCAGATCGGGCCGCAAGATGGGGAACACCGTTTCCACGCGATAGGTGAGGTTGCGGCGCATGAGGTCGGCGCTACCGATGTAGAGTTCCTCTTTGCCGCCGTTGCGGAAATAGTAGGCGCGGCTGTGCTCAAGAAATCGCCCGACGACAGAAATGACGCGGATGTTTTCGCTGACGCCGGGAACCCCGGGCCGCAAACAGCAGACCCCGCGGACGAGCAGGTCGCACTTCACGCCGGCTTGGGAAGCGCGGTAGAGCAACTGCATCATGGCCTTGTCGGCGAGACCGTTGGTCTTGAAGATCAAATGGCCCTGGCCGCCGCTTTCTTGAATGGATATCTCGCGTTCGATCATCTGCTCCAAACGCTCGCGCAGCCCCACAGGGGCGACCAGCAGTTTGCGGTAGTGATGTTCGGCGGCGTAGCCGGTGAGGTAGTTGAAAAGCTGCGTGACGTCGGCGGCCAATTCCGGATCGCAGGTGAGGAAGCCGAGGTCGGTATAGAGATTCGCGGTGACGGCGTTGTAGTTGCCGGTGGAGAGATGCACATAGCGGCGTACCTGCTCTCCTTCCTGGCGCACGACGAGCGCGACTTTGGAGTGAATCTTGAGTCCCACGAGGCCGTAGACGACGTGGACGCCCTCTTCTTCCAGCGCTCGTGCCCAACTGATGTTGCTTTCTTCGTCGAAGCGAGCCTTCAACTCGACGAGTACGGCGACTTGCTTGCCGTTCTGCATGGCCTCAAGCAGGGCTTCGACCACGGGCGAGTTCTTGCCGACGCGGTAGAGCGTCATCTTGATGGCCAGCACTTGCGGATCGCGAGCCGCTTGGCGCAGGAAGTCGATCAAGGGCTGGAAAGAGTCGTAGGGGTGATGAAGGAGAATCTCCTCCCGGGCGACGATAGCGAAGAGGTTCTCGTTGTGATCCGAGCCGTCGAAGGCGGCCGGAAACTTCGGAAGCATCGGCGGATCTTTGAGATCCGGGCGATCGATTCCGTATAGGGACATGAGACGATTCAAGGCCAAGGGGCCGTTGAGGCGGTAAACGCCATTGGCGTGGATCTCCAAGTTGTTCTTGAGGATCGTGAGAATCTTCTCGGGCATGTCGTCATGCACGGTGAGTCTCACGACGCTGCCGAAGCGGCGCTGGCGGACGCCCTCGGCGATGACTTCAAGAAGGTCGTCGGCTTCCAGTTCTTGAATGGCGATGTCGGCATCCCGGGTGACGTGGAAAGGATGGGCTTCAATGATGCGAGTACCGGGGAACAGAAGTTCCAGGTTCGCGATGATCAACTCCTCAAGCCAGATGTAAGAGGTCTTTTTTGAAGTCTTGGGGGCCACGCGCACGAACTGCGGTAAGGTATCGGGCACTTTAACCCGGGCGAATCGCTCCGATTGGTCGGGGTGGCGGATGACGACGGCCAGGTTGAGGCTGAGATTGGAAATGTGCGGGAACGGCCGCGAGGGGTCGAACGCCAGAGGGGTGAGGACCGGAAAGACGTGCTCGGCGAAGTAGGCATCGGCTGCATCCCGTTGAGTCTTGGTTAAGGACCCGTAGGGCAGGATGCGAACGCCCGCTTCAGCGAGCCCGGGGGCTACGTCGTCTCGCAGACAGGTGCGGGATTCCTCCAACAAGCTTTCAATTTCGATACGGATGGCACGTAGTTGCTCGGCGGGAGAAAGATCGCCGCTCGATGGTTCCCAGACGCCGGCGGCGACCTGGTCGAGCAGGCCGGCGACGCGCACCATGAAGAATTCATTGAGATTAGAGCTGACGATGGCGAGGAATTTGAGCCTTTCCAGCAGGGGGAGACGGGGGTCCTGAGCTTCCTCTAGGACGCGCTTTTGGAACTCCAGCAGGCTGAGTTCGCGGTTGACGTAAAGGCTCGGTTCGTCGAGCGAGATGGCCTCGACGTTCTCCTCGAGCCTTTCGGGTTGGGGTGAAGCCGCCATCCTTACAAGACTAGCTCATCACCCTAAGTCGTTTGTCGTCTTGGGCATTGGCGATCTTGGGACAGGTCTAGCGCGTAAGGTTTTCCGCGGGCTCCTGGTTCTGGGTTTTGCAGCAAAATCCTGTGATACCCTCGTCAGACAATGAGCGAATTCAAGGGCAATAACTACATCCTCGTCATCTTTGATTCTTGCCGGTATGATTCATTCATCGAAGCGGCGCCGAAGACGATGATGAAGCTTGGGGGCGTGGAGAAACGGTGGTCCTACGCCTCGTGGACCGCGCCGTCTCACTACAACTTGCTGATGGGGTTGTTGCCGCACCACAGTCCGCAGAATGTTTTCGCGTCCGAGTACTACAAGAACGACTTCTTGAAGTACAACGAGCGGCTGGGCCAGGAAAACGTCGAGTTCAAATCCTTTGTGCCCCGCTTGTTTTTGCCCGCTTATCTGCAGGAAAAGCTGCACTACCGGACTCACGCGATGGTCTCGCTGCCCGTTCTGAATCCGCGTACGATCATCAACCAGAACTTCGACACGTTTCGGCTGATGGATTCCCACAACGATATGCGGGCGATGGTTCGCGAGTTAAAGTTCCCGGAGGACCGGCCGTCGTTCTACATCCTAAATGTGGGGGAGACTCACTACCCGTATGCGCTACCGGACGAGCCGCGCGACCAATGGCCGCGGGTGTCTGGCGTACACGGAGTTTTTAAACATCTTGACGATGAAGTTGTCGGCGGCAAGATTTCCGGGCAGGCGGAAAAGTTCTTTGACCAGCAAAAGCTCGACGAGTTGCGGGATCGGCAGGTGAAGGCCGTGCAGTACCTGGATGAGGTCATCGAGGAGCTATTTGACGTCGTCCCCGAGAATACTTACATCACGATCACGGCAGACCACGGCGAACTGTTCGGCGAGGACGGCTACTTCGGACATGGTCCGATCATGCACGAGAAGGTCTTCGAGGTCCCGTTTGTCGAGGGCAAGATTCGCTAGACGCTCGAAAGGATAAAAGAAAAAGGGGCGGCCAAACGGGGCCGCCCCTTTGTTTTGATTGTCGCTCAGGGCGTCTTCTTAGTGAGAGAGACGGCTGCAAGCATCGGCAGCGCTCATGACGTCGACGGCCGACGGGCCTTCTTCGACGTGCTGGATGACGCCCTTGGTATCGATCACGAACGTGGTCCTGTTGTCCACGCCGCGTTCTTCGTTGAGGACGCCATACAATTTCGAGACGCTGCGGTCGCGGAAGTCGCTGAGCATGGCGAACTGGACGTCGAGTGTTTCGGAGAACTTGCGCTGCGAAGGTGTATTGTCGGTGCTGATGCCGAAGACGGTGGTCTTCGCGCCGCTGAACTTATCGATGTTGAACTGGTAGGCCTGCATTTCCTTGGTGCAGCCGCCGGTGAAGGCAGCCGGGTAGAAAGCGAGAACGACGTTCTCTTTGCCGAGGAAGCTGGCGAGTTCAACGGAATCACCGTGAGTCGAGGGCAAGGTGAAATTGGGGGCCTTGTCGCCGACCTTTAGATGGGTCTCGGCCATGGCGGGGACGCCGACGGCGAGGGCCAAGGCGACAAATAGCGCGGATAACTTGAACATATATAGACCTCCATGTGCTGTCGCCGCAGGAGGCGGGACACCTGAGATTCTAGGCAACCTGGGGCGCCAAAGCAATGGGCTTGGGTTCGATTCGCTACCAAGCGGGGGCTGCGTCAAAGGTGGGAATCTACCCAGAGTTCGCGCAACATATTCAACAAGGTGACCGCTTCTTGGCCTTCGACGACGAAGGTGGCGTCGGGTCCGAGCATTCGAACGGTCAGCTTCGTGGGCGATTGGATATGGATGTCCGAGATCGCCTGTACGTTGATGACGCGGTCGTGGAATTTGAAAAATGGGCGGGGTAAGTCCATCGCGTGCGGGGCCTCCAGGAGAGCATTCAGTCGTGCGCTTCCGTAGATTGATTCAAGATCTCAGCGCCGCGTCCGGCGGCGACCTATACAATAGGCGATTGATGAGAGCCAAGTCATGGATTGAGCCGCTTAGGTTGGCGCGTGGAGCGCTTTTTCTTGGCGCGATCGGATTGGCTGTCGCCGTTCCGGCAGCAGCCTACGTCGGCCCCGGGGCGGGATTCGCGTTCGTCGGTTCCTTCATGAGCCTGGCGATGGCCTTCATCGTGGGTTTGGCCTCTCTGTTGATTTGGCCTTTCCGCGTGCTGTGGCGCACTCTGCGGGGATCGCAGGGATATAAGAAGGCCAAGGTCAAGAAGGTGATCTTCCTGGGTCTTGACGGGTTGGAGCCCACTTTGACCGAAAGGTACATGGCTGAGGGCAAGATGCCTCATCTGGCCAAGCTGAAGGATCAAGGCCAGTATTCTAAGCTGCGGACGACCTTCCCGCCGCTTTCGCCGGTCGCCTGGTCGACGTTCGCTACGGGCTCGAATCCCGGCAAGCACAACATGTTCGACTTCTTGAACAGGAGTTTCAAGAACTACATTCCGGAATTGGCGTCGAGCCGCGTCGAGGCTCCGAAGAAGTCGATCAAGCTGGGCAAGTGGCGTTTCCCGCTCGGCAAGCCGATTGTCGAGTTAAGGAGAAAATCGAAGACCTTCTGGAGCATTCTGGGCGAGGGACACGTCGCTACCACGATTTTGCGCGTTCCGATTACGTTCCCCCCAGAGAAGTTCGAAGGCAAGCTGCTCAGCGCGATGTGTACGCCTGACCTGCTGGGTACGCAGGGCAGTTTCCAAGAATTCACAACGAAGGGCGGAGAAGTCGAGTTCGAGGCAGGCTACCGTTATCGCCTGGCGAAGAACGGCGATTCCTACAGCGGCGAGATCATGGGCCCCGGCAACTCGATGAAGGAAGATGGCGCGGCGCTGAAGATTCCCTTCGTGCTGACGCCGAACGGTCGGCCGGGTCACGCCAAACTGAAATTGCCCGATGAGACTTTGGAACTCGAACCGGCTAAGACCACGGATTGGGTACGGCTCAAGTTCAAAGCCGGCTTGGGCGTCAGCGTCACAGGCATTGCTCAGTTTCGGATCATGGAGACAACGCCGGAAGTCTCGCTGTACATGACGCCGATCTGCATCGATCCGGAGACTCCGGCGCTGCCGATTTCGCATCCCACCTACTATGCGACCTACTTGGCGAAGCTGTTGGGCGACTTCTCGACGCTGGGGTTGGCGGAAGACACTTGGGCGCTGAATGAACGCGTGATCGATGAGGACACCTTCTTAGAGCAGGCGTACTCGATTTGCGACGAGCGAGAGAGGATGTTCTTCTCGACCTTGGATAAGTCGAAGAAGGGCGTCGTGACATGCGTCTTCGATACCTCGGATCGCGTTCAGCACATGTTCTTCCGTTTCTTGGACAAGGACCACCCGGCCCACAAGGCGAATGGCAACGGCCTGGTGAAGTACGCCGACTCAATCGAGAAACTCTACAAGCGCATGGACGATATCGTCGGACGGACGATGAAATACGTCGACGACGATACGATCTTGTTCGTATTGTCCGACCACGGCTTCAAGAACTTCCACCGCGGCATCAATTTGAATACCTGGTTGGAGCAGGAAGGGTATTTGACGGCGAAAGACCAGCCTGGCGCTCGTGAGGCGACGTATCTGAGGGGAATCGACTGGTCGCGCACCAAGGCCTACAGCTTCGGACTAACCGGCATTTACCTGAACGTGAAGGGGCGAGAATCCGAGGGCATCGTGGATCCGAAGGACGCCCCGGCGCTGATGAAAGAGATTGCCGACAAGCTGAGCGGCCTGAAGGACTCTGAACGGGACGGAGCCTTGGCGATCAGCAAAGCCTACCCCAAGAATGTCTGCTACTCGGGGCCCTACATGCGAGCGGCGCCTGACGTCGTTGTCGGCTACAACGTCGGTTACCGATGCGGCTGGGACGTGGCGGTCGGCAAGGTGGGAACGCGGATATTCGAAGACAACGACAAGGCCTGGTCGGGTGACCACTGCGTGGATCCGCCGCTTATTCCAGGCGTATTGTTCTCCAATCGAACATTTGAAGCGACCGACCCCGGCATCGAAGACATGGGGCCGACGTGCCTCTCGCTGTTCGGATTTAAGACACCCGCCCATATGGACGGACGGGACATCGGCGTGAAGACGACGAAGTCCGCTTAGCAGCTACCACTGAAGGGCGTTGGGTCGAATATTGACGCCCTTGAGATTGCCCAGTACCGCCAGCGATAGACGGTAGGGCGTGATCCAGTTGGAGGCCAATAGTTGCAGCCCCTCTGGAGTGACCGCATCCAGTCCGGCGAATTCTTCCTCTAGATCGACTACGCGTCCAAAGTAGCGCTCGGCGTTCGCTAGGCTCGCCGCGCGACTTGGCAGGGAGTCGAGTTGAGCCGCAAGTTGTGCTTTGCAGAAATCGCGGTACTTGCGAAGTTCCTTCTCGTCCAACGGTTCACGGGGCAGCCGTCGGAGCTCAGCGACGATCGTATCCAGGGACTGAGCCGCGTGTTCCCTTTCAACGCGGACGCGGATCGAGAGGCAGCCGGCGTCCGAGTACAGGTCGAGCGAAGAGACGACGTCGTCGACAGCGATTTTCTTGCTTTCGACCAGCTTAGAAAGGCGGGCGTCCGAGCCCCCGGTCAGAACCGCATTCATGATGGCGGCAGAATGGCGCAACTTGTCGGATGCCGTGCAGACAGGGAATCCCAGGATGAAGCGGGCCGACTCAAACTGCGGCCGATTGCGTAATGCCAGGAAGCGATGCGTCGGCGGCGTTGTGGTGGAGGCTTTCTTCTTGGGTTCTTCTAGACTGCCGAACAGCTTTTCACAGATTTCGAGCACTTCGGCATGATCGATTCCGCCCGTCGCGACGACCGTGATGGCCTTTGGGTGGTGGCTCATCTGGTGAAAGCGCACCAGCTTTTTCGGGCGCAAATCCTCAAGCCGGGTTTGGCCTCGAACCGTAAGGAGTCGGCCGTGGGGAGGACGGCAGAGCCCGTGCCCTTTCCACAGGCTGCGCAGGAACATATCATCGAGAGCGTGGTCGGCGTCGGCCTCGGCTTCGCGCAGTTCCTCAAGCAGCAGAGCGGATTCTTCAGAGATCGCGTCCTTGTCGAGGCGCGGTCGCAGCACGATGTCGGCAACGATGTCAGCGGCCTCGGCCAGAGTCTTGCCCTTGCAGGTTGCGAAGTAGTGGGCGTAGTCGCGACCGGTTTCGAAACTGACTTCGCCGCCCATGGCGTCGATGTGCTTGGCGAGCACCTTCTGCGACCGCTTCTCGGTGCCGTGCATGGCGGCGCGCTGAATGAGGTAAGTCGCGCCGCTTTCATTGAGGTCCTCGAAGCGCGAGCCGGCGTCAACCCAAACGCTGAAAACAGCATTGGTCGCACGGCTTACCTTTTCGCTGATTACGCGAACGCCATTTTCGAGAACGGTCCTCTGAACATCACGGGAAAGATTTAGCTTTGCGGCGGACACTTTTGGGGCGCCCTTCGCGGAAGCTTTCTTCACCGCTTTTTTTGCCGTTTTCTTTACGGCCTTTTTTCTCGTTGCTGCTTTTTTGGTTGCCTTGGCCAAGCTCCTATGGTAGCGGAAGCGCGGTGAAACCCGTTAGGGGACCTTTTTTATTAGGGCGGGAATCGTACAGATGACTTTGAGGTCTGAGACAAAGAAACGCCTTCGGTCGCCGCTCGCAGGGCGCCGTCCGCGGGTAAAGCGGCGGGCGCCGCCGGGCGAATCCCGAGCAGGTCGTCAAGCGAGCCGGAAAAGCTGCGCATGACGCTCGCATTGGCAAAAACGCCCCCAATGGGGCATATTGGGCCCGTCGCGGGTAACGAGGCCATCCTGGCCGCCTTGGCTGCGAGTTCGGCGAGGCTCTTCCCCGCGCCCTCGATGATGGATCGCGCGACGGCGTCACCCTGAGTAGCGGCTACTTCGGCCAAACGACTCCAGTCTGCCGTCTGATCGCGAGAAAATTCGCCGGCATACCAGCGGTGCAGCAGATGGTTGGCGCTGTCGGAGTGAGTAGCGGCCAGCAGTGCGGCCCGGAGTGAGGTGCTGGGGCCCCAGCCCTCTTCGGCCGCGAGGGAGGCGCGCAACGAGAGGCGGGCTATATCGAATGCGGACCCCTCGTCGCCGAAGACATATCCCCAACCGCCCGCCCGCCAGATGCGGCCTTGGCGGTCCCGGCTCAGGGCGATCGAGCCGGTTCCCGAGATCACCACTGCTCCGACGCCGCCCTCTACGGCTCCGTAAAGGGCAATGTGGGCATCCGTGGTCACGTCGTAAGAGTCGGCCTGGATCAGGCCCTGAATGATTTCGCGTTTATCGTCGGGCCCGCCGCTCATTCCGATGCAGATTCGATGGAAGCGGGTGTCGGCTAATGTGAGGCCCAGCGGAACCAGGGCTTGCCCGACTGCCTCGGAGAGGGCCCTCTCCAACTTGGCGCGCCCCTCGCCCATGCGAGCGTGATTGCACGGGCCGCCCAGACCCTGCCCAAGAATCTCACCCTGGGCGTTACCGACCAGCGCCTTGGTCGAAGATTGACCTCCGTCGACGCCAAGATAGAGTTTGCCGACCATCTCAGCCGCTCAGCGCTCTGCGGTAGGAGTAGTCGAAAACGAGGCGCCACTCCAGACGCTGGATCGATTCCAGGTCCTTGACGACGTCGTTAGGGCTGCTGCCGTTGACCGCCTGCTCGCACTGGTCGATGAACCAGTCCGGATCCCACTCGGGCCTGGAACTGAAGCGCTGCTCGATCCGTTCGCTCCTGTACCGCAAGCGGGCGCCTTCTTCCCGCAATGTAGGGAAAAGCTCGTGGCGTCCGACGCGGCGAAACCAGTACTTCGCATTGGAATAGTCGGGCTCCTGACGATGCATGATCCCGTGAAGATAGCTGCCAGTATCGGAGGAAATGCTCTGGGAGATCGTATGCGACTCATCGAGGGCCGAAAAATAAAGGAAGAGGGCGCTGCGCGCGCACAGGGCAAAATCGTCCGACGCGGGCTTATCGCCATCGAAGAGATCGTCCGCTTCGGTCTGGCGGAGGAGCGACAGGCCGGGCGACGAGACTGTCGCGCTCGGGGCAAGCGGCATGAGCCGGTTGCCTTCGTCCACCGCCTCCAAGATGGAGCGCACGACCGAACTGTAGCCACCGAGATCGAACATCGCGACCATTAGAGCATGACCATTCAGCGCCGGTGAGAGCGCGATGATATAACAAGGCTTCGCCGGAGCAGCCTGCACGGATGTACTTGGATAAATTTGATTCCCAGTTGGGGGAAATCGTGTTGGCCGGAACGGCTGAAGCGCTTTGCGCTCTGGATTTTGGCGATTGCCGTGACCGGATGGACCGGCTGCTGACACGCCATTGGCCCGGCGTGGAACTCGAACGCAAGCCAGGCTTCGGCGGTTTCAAAAAGAGGGTCGAGACCTATCTAGATGGGGACCTGGAGTCGTTGACCGCGGTACGGACCGATTCGAAGGGCACGGAGTTCGAAGAAATGGTCTGGAGCTGCTTGCGCGCGATCACGCCGGGCACGACCGTGTCGTATGGGGACCTGGCAGCTCGAATAGGCCGCCCAGGCGCGGCGCGAGCGGTCGGGCGAGCGAACTCCCAGAATCCCATTGCGCTAGTTGTTCCATGCCATCGGGTAATCGGCGGCGACGGCAGTCTCACCGGCTATGCAGGAGGCCTGCAGCGGAAGAAGTGGCTTTTGGCGCATGAGGGCGGCCGTCGGGCGGATTGGCGATGAAAATCAAGATCCTGCGTATCTTGGCCCTCCTAGGCGCGATCGCGGTAGCGATCGTGGCCTGGCGCGACTACCAGGCCGGGCAAGAGCGATTGGCGATAGAGGAGGCCACGGCTCCGGCGGCGATCGCCAGCGATGTTTCCTCTCAGTCGGCTGGATGGAGTTGGAGTCAGACGGCCGGGAATCGCCAAAGAGTTGCGATACGAGCGGGCGGGTTTCGCCAGGACCGGCAACGATCGGGAATCCAGTTAACCGATGTTCGGCTGGAAATCCAGCACCCGGAGAGCGGGGTCTACGATCGGGTCGTGACCGAAGAGGCGAACTTCGACGCAGGACAGAACCGGTTTCACAGCGAGGGCCGCGTCGCTATCACCTTGGGTTTACCGACAGGCGCTGAGCCGGTCGACGAGTCTCGCTACACGCACATTACGACGTCCGGAGCGACATTCAATACCGAAACGGGAGAGGTTTGGACCGAACGCGAGGTGTCATATGCGTTCGACGGCGGCCGAGGCAGCTCTCTGGGCGCGCGCTACGACTCAATGAACCGACAGTTCACGATGTACCACGAAGCGGCAGTGGAACGCTTTGCGGATTCTCCAACGGGGGATCGAACGGTGATTCGTGCCGGTCGGTTGGAGTACTTCGAATCGCAGGAGCAGGTCAAGCTGACGGGCGGCTGCAGTCTGGAGCGGGGTTCGTATCGGGTGACGGCCGAGAGCGCGGATGTCTTTTTGGAAGATGGAACTTTACGCCAAATAGCGGCCGTCAAGGCTATCGGTTTGAGCCGGCAAGAGGCGCGGGAAGTGCGTTTTGAGACGCCCTTGCTGCGCGCCAGTTATTCGCCGGAGGGTTGGATTGAGACCGTCGTGGGCGAAGGTGAATCAAGGCTCACGTCCGCCACCGTGGCCTCGCTCGTATTAGCCGAGGGGGACTGGATTGAGCTGAAGTACGCAGTTCAGGCCGGCGAGCGTGACAGTCGCCTGACGGATGCGAATCTGGTCGGCGACGCCAGAGTGTCCGAGCAGCGCCGCGGAAAGGGCGATGGTCTCGGACGACAAGTGGAGTCGCGCAGCATTCACCTCACGATGCGTCCAGGCGGCGAAGAAGTTGCCTACATGGAAACTCTTGACCGGGGTCGGATCACGATTTCGCCGGAAACCGCTTCAGCTTCCGAGCGGCGGCTGGCTGGCGACACGTTGCGAGTCGACTATGGAGCGGAAAACCGCATGGAGAAGCTGACCGCGAGGGGCCACGTGGAACTCAGAGACCTGCCGCAGGCAGCAGGGCGGTTCCCTCTAACGAGCTGGAGCGAGACGCTGGACGCGAGGTTCGACCAGGGATCAGGAGCGTTGTTGAATTTGAAGCAAGGAGGCGGAACTCGCTTCGAACAAGACAAACGCAAGGGCAGCGCGGCGGAGTCCGTGTATGAGCCCGCCCTCGGGCGTCTGCTGCTGACCGGGAATGCGCGAGTCGATCAGCCGAGTGTGGCCATTGCAGCGGACAAGATCACGCTCACCGAAACGACGGGACAGCTCGATGCGGCGGGTCGTGTAACGGCCCGTTACAGCGAGGATGCGCCTTCGGCTGACGGTGAAGGAATGTTTAAACAAGGGGAGCCTGTTTTTGCGGCGGCCGATACGATGTCTTCCGACCAGGGGCAGGGACGGATCGTCTACGAAGGCCGCGCAAGGCTGTGGCAGAAGGTGAATCGCGTCGAAGCCAAGCGGATTATCGTCGATCGATCTGCGAAGATGCTGGAGGCGGAAGGAGAGGTCCGCAGCACGTTGCGAGGACCGGAGGAAGGCGCCCAGCCGGCATTGGTCCGATCAAAAAGTCTGCTTTATCAAGACCAACAGCGCGTAGCTCAATATCGCGGGGCGGTGCAGCTCTTGCGCGGACCGCTGCGCGTCACAGGCGACGAGTTGGACGCTACTTTAGCGGGCGAAGCTGGAGCATCACTCCAGAGTGCGGAGGCGCGAGGCAGCGTTGAAGTGCTGCAAGCCGACTCGGGGCAGAAAGGGTTTGGGGACAAGGCGCGATATGACGCCGCCACGCAGGAGGTGATCCTCGACGGAACCCCGGCGAGGGCGATGAATGCAAGGGGCGAAGAAACGAGCGGCGCTCGGCTAATCTATAAGATCGACGACGAAGGACTCCGAGTGGAGGGCGGCAATAAGCCTGCTCTCACAGTCCAACGACAGGCCAAGGACTAGCAACAGCGCCCGAACGATGTCCGCCCTAAGCACGGAGAACTTGTGTAAAACTTACCGGGGCCGCCGCGTGGTCAGCGACGTGAGCGTCTCTGTCGAACGCGGAGAGGTTGTTGGTCTGCTGGGGCCGAACGGCGCGGGCAAGACGACATCGTTCCGCATGATTGTCGGGCTCATTCGGCCCGATTCCGGCTCCGTCCGGCTGGACGGCAACGATATCACCTCGCTGCCGATGTACCGCCGGGCTCGGCTGGGCGTGAGTTACCTGCCGCAGGAGGCATCGGTATTTCGCAAGCTGACGGTGGAAGGCAACCTGCTGGCCATCCTGCAGTCCTTGCCGCTCGACCGCAGGGAGCGTCGAGCGCGCATGGACGAGTTGATTGCCGATCTGGGGCTGGAAACAGTGCGCAGGAGCCAGGGGTTTCAACTCTCGGGCGGAGAGCGGCGGCGTGTTGAAATTGCCCGGTCGTTGGTCATATCTCCGAGTTTTTTGCTCTTGGATGAGCCGTTTTCGGGCATCGATCCCAAGCAGGTGATCGAGATCCAGGCAATCATCGAGAAGCTGCGCCGAACCGGCATCGGGATTCTGATTACCGATCACAACGTGCGAGAGACGCTCAGTGTGACCGACCGCGCGTACATCCTCAATGATGGCAGCGTCTTTCGATCAGGAACGCCCGAGGAGCTACAGGCTGACCCTGACGTCCGCCGGGTATACCTGGGTGAAAACTTCGAACTGCCCAAAAAGCACGGCCGCCGCAAGGGCGATATCCCGCCTCCGTAGTCCACGAAATTGCGAATGGTAAGCTAATTGCAATCGTAGTCTCTCTCTGACGACGAAACTATGTTGATGCAACAGCGATTGGGGCTGAAACTGGCGCAAAAGCCGGTGCTGACCCAGAGTCTTCGACAGCTTGTCAAGCTATTGGCTTTGAACAAGCTGGAACTCAAGGAAGAGATAGTCCAGGAGTTGGAAGAGAATCCGGTTCTAGAGATCAACGCCGACGGTGAACCTGTGGAGGCTTCCCTGGAACAGGCCGCCGAGGCGGAGGAAGCGCGGGAGAGCGATCGGGACGACGATTCGCCCGCCGAAGCATTCGAGGATATTGACCTTGCGGCGTTCTTCGACGATTACCTGGACGCCGGTCCCCGGGGTCCCGCGCCGGAAATGGCCGTCGAGAAGGCGTCCTTCGAGACGTTCCTTTCCAAGGCAACGACCCTTACCGATCACTTGAACTGGCAGCTGAGCATGACGGATACGTCGGAAGAAGTCCGTGCGGCCAGCGAAGAGATCATCGGCAACCTCAACGAAGATGGCTATTTGACGATCTCGCTGGAGGAGATCGCCCAAAGCGTCGGCGTATCCCTCAAGGCGGCACAGGAGGCGTTGTCGGTTGTGCAGGACATGGACCCGCTTGGCGTCGGGGCCCTCGATTTGCAGGATTGCTTATTGATCCAGTTGCGTTCCGCCGATGCGTCTGAGGGCGTCGCGGGTATGATCGTGCGTCAGTGTTGGGACGAACTGCAAAACGGCGCCCATCTAGAGAAGATGGCGGCGACGTTAGGCAGGCCCGTTGATCACGTCAAGGTCGCGCTCGACGTAGTGCGGCACTTGGATCCGCGGCCCGGCCAGCGCTACAACGCGACCGAAGTTCGCACAGTGGAACCAGACGTCGAATTCGCACGGACGCCGGACGGCGGCTTTCGGGTTGTGCTGAACGAGGACGACGTTCCGGATCTGCGGCTCAATCGGGGTTACCGCGCGCTGATGAAGCGCGGGGCGTCAACGAGCGAAGTGCGCGGTTACATACGGGAGCGATACAGCTCGGCCATGCAGCTGCTTAGGAATATCGAACAGCGCAGGCAAACGATCCACGGAGTTTGCGACGCCATCGTTAAGCGGCAGACCGGCTTTTTGGCGAACGGCCTGGAGCAACTGAGACCGATGATGATCAAGGATGTCGCCGAGGAGATTGGCGTGCATCCTTCGACCGTCAGTCGGGCGGTCGCGAATAAATACGCGACGACTCCTCATGGGGTCTATGAGTTGCGCTACTTCTTTTCTGAGGGAGTGCAGGGTCCCAGCGGCGATGCGATGCCGTTGATTCTGCTCAAGCGCAAGGTGCAGAAAATCATTGAGGATGAGGACAAGAGAAAGCCTCTGACTGACGACAAGATAAGCGATATGCTTCGCGACGACGGCATCCACGTAACCCGCCGGACCGTTGCCAAGTATCGCGAGGATTTGAATATCCCGTCGACGCACAAGCGCCGTCAGCGCGCCTGATTCAGGGCGACGGGAGAAGACGGAGTAGAACAATGCAAGTACATTACACGGAAAGATACGCCAAAATCACGGACGCAGAGAAGAAGAAAGCAACCGCGAAGTTTGCCAAGATCCATCGGATTCTGTCGGCGAACCGGGATTTAGAAGCCCACGTCATCTTCTCCAAGAGCGGCAGCAACGTGGAGGCGGAAGTGACGCTGCATGCGTTGCATCACACGCTGGTGGTCACCGACCGCAACGGCGATGCGTTTGTTGCCCTGAATCATGCCTTAACTAAGTTGGAAAAGCAGGCAGTCAAGAATAAAGTCAAGCTCATCGAGACGCGGCGCCCCTCCCGGCAACGGGGAGATCTATCGCCGGCAGTCGCGGCGGTATTGCCGAAGGCGGCGGCTGAGAAGCCCAGCGGAACTCGCGTGGTAACGGCCGCCAAGATGGTCTCGAAGCCGCTAACAGTCGAAGAAGCTCGGATTGTACTTGAGCAGAAGGATCGCGATCAGGTCACGTTCCGCGACATCGAGTCCGGACGGACTTGCGTGCTGCTTCGCCGCAGAGACGGCCACCTCGAGTTGATCGAAATGAAGGACTAGCAGGGGTCTATCCTCACGATCGCGGCGGCATGGCCGGCTCTCACCCGGTTAGAATGTCAGCATGGTTCGGCTGACGTTACTAACCCTCGTCTTTTCTGTGGCCTTGGCTGCACAGCTCTCGCCCCTGGATGCGCCTAAGACGGCCGCTGGAACGGCCGTGGCGCCTCCGGCGAATGCTCTCAACAAGGCAGATCTGGAGTTCTACGTACGCCATTTGTACGTCTACGGGCCGCCAATCGGGATCGAGATTGCCGACTTTACGGATTCGGAATTGCCCGGGTTGCTGAAGACCACTGTGACGGCATCCTATCAGGGGTCGACGCGGCAACATACGTTTTACGCCACGGCTGACGGCAAACACTTGATTGAAGGATCCGTCTATGACATCGCCGCCAATCCCTTCAAGCAGAACAACGAGACGATCAATACGATGGCGGCGCCCGCCTTTGGCAAGCAGGGGGCGTCGGTCGTCGTGGTGGCTTACAGCGATTTTGAGTGTCCGTACTGCGCTCAAGAAGCGGCGGTGCTGCGCAATCAGCTGAAGAACGAATACGGGGACAAGGTGCGGGTCTACTTCCGGGACTTTCCATTGCCGATGCATCCTTGGGCCATGGACGCCGCGATCGCCGGTCGTTGCATCTACGTCCGCGAACCGGAGAAGTTCTGGAGTTACCATGACTGGATCTTTCAGAACCAGCAGGCTGTGACGCCCGAGAATTTCTCGTCTAAGGCAGCAGCTTGGGTCACCGAGCAAGGCATGGACTCGCTCGCCTTTACGCAGTGTGTAGGAAGCAAAGAAGCCGCCAAGCAGGTTGAAGACTCCATGGCGGAAGGGCACAAGCTGAACGTGACTTCAACTCCGACGCTGTTCGTCAATGGCCGCATGTTGCCTGGTTCCCAAGAGTGGCCTCGCTTGAAGGGCGTGATCGATTACGAACTGGAATATCAGAAGGTGACCAAGAATGCCGGTGATGACTGCGGTTGTGAGGCTGAGGTCGGTTTCCCGAAGTAGTCGGCTGGTCAATATGCTGATCCGACGTCTTCTCCCGGCTGTCTTGGCGATATTCGCGACCGCGTCCGCGGTCGCGCAGGTCGCTTCGCCGGAGGCCTACATCGAAGATGTGAAGTTCTTGGCGTCACCTGAGTTGCGCGGGCGCGGCGCCGGCACGCCGGGGTTGGATCAGGCTGCTGCGTATATTGCCAAGAAATTTGAACAAGCGGGTCTGCAGCCGGCGGGGGTGAACGGCTACCTGCAGCCGCTCCAGGTCACCACGGGCGCGGTTATGGGTGAGGAGAATCGCCTGACGCTGCAGTCCCCTGGCGGGGATCGGGTCTTGAAGCTCGGCAAGGATTACGCTCCCATCAATTTCTCGTCTTCCGGGAAGGTCTCGGGGCAGGTTGTTTTCGCAGGCTACGGCATTGAAGCAAGAGACAAGGGCTACGATGATTTCGCGCAGGTGGACGTCACGGGCAAGATTGTCGTCGTGTTGCGCTACGAACCACCTTCGTTCTCGAAAGATGAGGGCGGCAAGAGCTTTACGCGCCACGCGAATCTGATTTCGAAGGCGATTAACGCTCGAAATAAAGGGGCTGCGGCGGTGATCGTCGTCAACGGTTGGCGCGAGGGTTGGCACGGCGACCAACTGATCAAGTTCGGCAGCGTCTCCGGACCGGCGGACGCCGGCATACCCATCTTGCAGGTCAAGAATGACGTCGTGGAGAACTGGCTGCGAGGTTCCGGTAAGTCGTTGCCGGAGTTGCAAGCCTCGATTAACAAGTCGGGGGCTCCGCAGTCGTTGGAGCTTGCATCGAATTTGCGAGCGGAACTGGAGGTTGATGTCGAACGTAAGCAAGCAGATGTGAACAACGTCGTCGGCTATTGGCCTGGCGAGACGGACGAATACGTGGTGATCGGGGCCCACTACGACCACTTGGGCTTGGGCGACGAGAATTCGCTGGCGCCGGATCACATAGGGGAAGTTCACCCGGGGGCAGACGATAATGCTTCGGGAACCGCGGGCGTCATGGCGTTGGCGAAGGCGATTGCAGCTCACGGCAAGGAACGGCGGGGGACGCTTTTCATCGCATTTGCAGGCGAAGAGATTGGACTGTTGGGCTCGCAATATTGGACGGAGCACCCGACGAAACCGCTGGAAGACGCCGTGGCCATGTTGAACATGGATATGATCGGCCGGGTCGACAAGAGCAAAGTCTACGTTGGCGGCGCCGGAACGGCGAAGGTTTTTCAGCCCATGCTGGACGAGGCCGCGAAGGACGCGCATTTTGAAGTGGCGGCGTCACAGAGCGGCTACGGCGCGAGCGATCACACTTCGTTCACGACGAAGGGCATTCCGGTGCTGTTCTTCTTCTCCGGGCTACATGCGGATTATCACAAGCCGTCCGACACCTGGGACAAGATCAATGCCCCGGCTGCAGTCGAAGTTCTGGACATCGTCGACGAAGTGGCGGACGACCTGAGGGTCAGCGATGAGCGCCCGGAGTTCATCCGCGAGGCAGCCATGGCTAGCGGCGACCCGCACAGCGGCGCGCCCCCAGGCAGCGGCGGGGGTGGCGGCTATGGACCGTACTTCGGCTCGATTCCCGACTTCGCGGAAGTGCCCAACGGCGTGAGGTTCGCGGACATTCGTCCGGATTCGCCGGCGGCGAAGGGCGGCTTGCAGCCCGGCGACATCATGACCAGCTTCGACGGTAAACCAATCGAGAATCTCTATGACTTTACCTACGCGCTGCGCGACAGTCGCGTGGGCCAGACGGTGGAGGTCAAGGTGTTGCGCGGCGCCGAAGAGCTGACCGTTAGCGTGACGTTGGGCGAGCGACCGTAGCGCGACGAAACTTGTACGGTGTAACCGGCGCCTCGGCCAGAGAACCTTAACCAGATGATGACGGAACGGCTGAACGACAAGGTCCCGGAAGAAGAAACGAAGGGCGGAAGCTACTTTGTATCGAACTATCCGCCGTATGGAGCTTGGAGCCCCAACCATGTCGAAGAGGCTTTGAGTGCGTTCGAACGACCGCCGGCGCCGGGGACGCCGCTAGGCGTTTATTTGCACATCCCGTTCTGTCGCAAGCGCTGTAAGTTCTGCTATTTCAAGGTTTACACCGATAAAGATGCAGCAGAGATTCAAGCCTATCTTGGCGCCGCGATCCAGGAGTTAAAGCTCTACGCCGGAAAGCCTTTCATCGGCGGCCGCAAGCCCGAGTTCATCTACTTCGGCGGTGGCACGCCCTCGTACTTGTCATCGACGCAGTTGACGGGCTTGGTTCGCGAGATGCAGGCGCTGCTGCCCTGGGACGAGGCGGAGGAAGTCGCATTCGAGTGCGAGCCGGGCACTTTGACCGAGAAGAAGTTGCGCGTCATCAAAGACCTCGGCGTCACTCGATTGAGCTTGGGTGTGGAGAACTTCGACGACGAAATTCTGCAAACGAACGGCCGCGCGCACGTCTCGAAAGAGATCTTCCGCGCCTATGACTTCCTGCAGTCGCTGAACTTCCCCCAGGTCAACATCGACCTTATAGCGGGCATGGTTGGCGAGACGGACGAGAATTGGCGTAAGTGCATCGCCAAGACCATCGAGATGTCGCCTGACAGCGTCACGATTTACCAGATGGAAGTGCCCTACAACACCAAGATCTTCAAACAGATGTTGGACGAAGGCAAGGATACGGCGCCGGTCGCGAACTGGAAGACAAAACGGGCCTGGGTCGACTACGCGTTCAATGAACTCGAACAGGCGGGTTATACGATCACCAGCGCCTACACGGCGGTGAAGGATCCGGCGAAGACGAAGTTCCTGTACAGAGACCTGCTGTGGACAGGGGCGGATTTGGTTGGGGTGGGCGTGGCGTCGTTCTCGCATGTCGGCGGGGTGCACTACCAGAATGAGGCGGACGTGGGTCCGTACTTGGCGAGGGTGAACAAAGGCGAATTTCCGATCTACCGCGCGTTGAAGCCGTCTGCGGAAGAACGCATGATTCGCGAGTTGATCCTGCAGATGAAACTGGGACGCGTGCAGCCGGAATACTTCCAAAATAAGTTTGGCGTCGATGTCGGCGAACGATTCGCTGCTTCCGTGGATAAGCTCAGCGGCGAAGGGTATCTGAAGGCGTCGCCGGGGATCTGGCAGCTTACCCGCAACGGTTTGTTGCAGGTGGATCGCCTGCTGCCGGAGTTCTTCCTGCCGGAACATCGTCCGGCGCCCTAGACAACTTGCGAAGCCTATGAAGCAGAACGGTCATCCTTATGATGCGATCGTTGTCGGCGGAGGTCCCGCGGGCGCGACAGCGGCGGCAGTGCTGGCGGAGAAAGGCCGACGGGTCGCCGTGATTGAAAGGGAAAAGTTCCCTCGGTATCACGTTGGGGAGTCGATGATTCCCTATTGCTACTTCACATTGGAGAGGCTTGGGCTCATCGAGAAGATGCAGCAGTCGCATTTCCCCAAAAAATACAGTGTGCAGTTTGTGGGCGGCAGCGGCAAGATGTCGACGCCGTTCTACTTTATGCAACACCTGGACCATCCGGCCGCGCAGTCCTGGCAAGTACTGCGCAGCGAGTTTGATCAGATGATGCTTGACAACGCTCGAGACAAGGGCGCCGAGGTGTTCGAGGAAACGACGGTCCAGTCGCTGATTCAAGAAGACGGCGCTGTTCGCGGCGTGCGCGCTGTTTCGAAGAGCGGCGACGCGAAAGAGTTCCGGGCGCCGATCACCATCGACGCAAGCGGACGTGACGCGTTGTCGACTTCGCGCAACCGTTGGAAGATTCGTGACGCGTACCTGAACAAGATCGCGATCTGGACTTATTACAAGGGCGCGATGCGCGACCCTGGCATCGACGAAGGCGCCACGACCGTGGCTTATCTGCCCGAGAAGGGCTGGTTCTGGTATATCCCGCTACCGAACGACACGGTCAGCGTCGGCGTCGTTGCCGAGAAGGACTATCTCTACGGCCCCGGTACACGCGAGTTGGGAGAGATCTTCGAACGGGAAGTGAAGAACAACGTTTGGATCGACGAGCACCTGGCCCCTGGCACACGATCCGATGAGTATCGAGTGACCGGGGAGTTTTCTTACCGCTCGCAGTATTGCGCGGCGAACGGCCTGATCTTGACCGGCGATGCGTTCGCATTCTTGGACCCGGTTTTCTCTTCGGGGCTTTTCTTGGCGCTGAGGGGCGGGGAACTGGCTGGAGACGCGGCGGATCGAGCCTTGGCGAGCGGCGACTTTTCAGCTGCGCAGTTTGCGCCGTACGGAGAGGAGTTGTGCGAGGGAATCGAGGCTATGCGCAAGCTGGTTTACGCTTTCTACGACCACAACTTCAATTTCGGGAAGCTCATCATGGCGCACCCGGATGTCCGTCCCGCGCTGACGGATTGCCTGATCGGTCACCTCTCTCGTGACTTCGAGGCCCTGTTTGCCGGCGTGGCGGAGTTCGCGAAGGTGCCAGCGGAACTTGCGCATGGGCGTCCGCTCGTAGAAGCTCTTTAGACGTGCCCTCTGAGTTCAAGCTGATCCGGCAAGTCGAGTTTCCGGACACTGACATGGCCGGAATTGTCCATTTCTCGGCGTTCTTCCGCTATATGGAGGCGGCGGAGCATGCCTTTTTCCGCTCGTTGGGGCTGTCGATCATCACCAAGGGATTCGATCCGGCGATCGGTTGGCCGCGTGTCCATGCCTCGTGCGACTACAAGAGCCCGCTGCGCTTTGAAGACCGCTTTGAAATTCACTTGATCGTCAAGGAGCGGCTGGAGAAGCGTATTCGCTACGGGTTCGCCTTTCGCACTCTGGATGAAGATCCGGTGCGGGAGATCGCTCGCGGGGAACTCGTTGTGGCCTGCGTTTCGAAGACGGGCGAGAACGGCAGGATGCGCAGCGTGCCGATTCCTGAATCCATAGCGGCGATGATTGAGCAGGCCCCGGCGGAGTTGCTGGAATCATGGCGCTAAACGCGGATTTGCCGCTTGGTCGCGAGGGCCTACGGTCACACCAGTTTGCCTGTCTGCAACAATTGCTGGGGTCTATCGTTCCGGCGAATCCATTCTATACGCGGAAACTGGCGGAAGCAGGCATCAGCGAGGACGTTGCGAGCCTTGAGGACTACGTGGTGCGGGCGCCGTTCACATCGAAGCAAGAGTTAGTTGAAGACCAGGTGCGCAATCCGCCCTATGGCACGAATCTGACCTTTCCGCTGACCCATTACACGCGGCAGTGGCAGACCAGCGGTACGTCAGGGCAGCCGATGCGCTGGCTAGATACGTCGGAGAGTCTTTCGTGGATGTTGGATAGCTGGGAGGTCGTTTACCGGTCGGCTGGCGTGACGGCGGAAGATCGCGTTTTTTTCGCCTTCTCCTTCGGTCCGTTCCTTGGTTTCTGGACGGCGTATGAAGCGGCCGGGCGAATGGGTTGCCTATGCCTGCCGGGCGGCGGCATGAGCAGTTCGGCGCGAATTCGGGCGATTCTCGATTCCGAAATGACGGTACTTTGCTGCACGCCGACGTATGCGATGAGGTTGGCCGAGGTCGCTGCAGCCGACGGCGTCGACTTGTCTGAGTCGAAGGTCCGGCGCATCATCGTGGCCGGCGAGCCGGGCGGCGGAATTCCGTCGACGCGAGCGCGGATTGAGGGCCTATGGCCGGGGGCGAAGCTCGTGGATCACCACGGCATGACCGAGGTGGGACCGGCTAGCTACGAGTGTCCTGAGCGGGCCGGCGTGCTGCATATCATCGAGTCCGCATACTTCCCTGAAGTGATCGACCCACAGAAGGGCGAGGCGGTTGAGCCTGGCGTCACAGGCGAATTGGTGCTGACCAATTTGGGCAGAACCGGTTCACCGCTGCTTCGGTATCGGACGGGCGATCTCGTCAAACTGAGCGCGGGCGCGCGCTGCGTGTGCGGTACGTGGGACATGGCGCTGGAGGGCGGCATCTTGGGGCGCTGCGACGATATGGTTGTCGTTCGCGGCGTCAATATTTTCCCCAGCGCCGTGGAAGAGGTAGTTCGGTCTTGCGGGGGCGTGGCTGAGTACTGTATTGAGTCGAGGACGGTTCGATCTCTCACGGAACTTGTGCTTGAGATCGAGCCGGAGCCCCAAGTGCAGGATCCGAGCGCGCTTGTCGGTCGGCTGGAGGCTGCATTGCGCGACGCCTTCGGTTTGCGAATCACCGTAGCAGCGGTCTCAGCTGGTGAGTTGCCGCGGTTTGAGATGAAGGCGCGGCGCTGGCGCAAAGTCTAGTTGCGCTTGGCGTTCGCCAGGGAGCCATATGTGGCGCCGCTGAAGCGAACCAGGTAGGTGACTGATTGAGCGAGGTCAAGATGGTTCCGACAAGGAGAGCCGCTTTGACGGATCTCGTCAGGAGTGGACGGTAGCGGAACGCGCAGCGCAGGCAACGATGCTCGGTTCCTCCGGGCTTGCGTAGGTCGTAGCCGCCTCCTCGCGGGGAGACTCCGCAGGATCCACAGCTGGAGGACATCTTAAGCTGGGAGGTTAGGCGGCAGGATCTCGACCACGTCCGCAATTGTGCGGCCGCTCAGCGCCAACAGCTTATTGCAGCGGCCGTAAAGCCACCCGTCCGCCGGAACGCCGAACGAATGACGCACGGAGGCTCCCGGCTTGATGCGGAAGTAGGCAATTGGTCTACTGATGAACTCCATCTTGGCTTTCTTTAGAATCGTGCCGAGAGGCAGCTCGCCCACAAGAATCTCTTCACGTGGCTCCGTCTCGAACTGATCGAGACTGATCTCGATGGCTCCGAACTCGGCCGCCTGCTTGTCCTCGGCGCCTCGAAGCTCTACATGCCGAACGATACGATCGGGTGTGATGACGCGCTCGATGGTGTGCAAAAACATCGCCTGTCCGCAATAGCGCTCCAGCGTGCCGGTCATGTCGCTCTCGTGGACCAATAGGCCGTGGTACGGTTCGGGGATTTGACTGGGGAGTAGGAACTCAAGCGCTTTGGCCGCGTCTTCGCCGCAGAAGGCCAAAAGGGGCCTAGCGACGACGCTCATCCGTTCTGCCACGCTTTGGGTCATCGGTAAGGGGCGGCGACAGCTTGGTCGGCGCCTCTAGACTAGGATGGCGAGGTCGAGGACTTGGCGGTTACGCGTCAGGGCTTCAACCTTGACGGAAGACGCGCGCCGCGCGCGCCAGGGCCGCTTCGGGGACCCGGCCTTCACTGCGCGCTTGGGCCAGGTAAGAGTCGAAGGCCGAACCGATCAAGAGCCGCGCGTCGGGGCCGTAACTCTTCAATTGGGAGTCAATCCAGGCGTTTAGCTCTTCGTCCGAACCTGCTCCGGCAGCTAGCTTTTCCAGGCCGGGCGTGAATTCCTCGGCAAAGTGCTGCTTGCTGTTGATCGAGACCAGATCCGATATCTCCAACGCATACGCCGGCAGATGGATGTTGACCATCGCCAACATGGTCTTCAAGAAGGCGTTTGAGAAATCTAGGACCTCGCGGTCGACCTTGTCTCGGGCGGCTTGGAAGACCGCATCGGAAGCGTCCGCGCCGACAGGGTCGGAAGCCTTCTCGATGTAGATCTTGTTCTTCGGCTCGGTGCCGGATGGCCGGATCGTGGCCTTGATGCCGCCTTCGAGGTGATACGTCATCAGGTTGCGTCCGAATCGGTCGGTATTGCTGACGAACGGCCCGAACTGATCCTCATTCCAGTAGTCCGTCACGGAGAGAACCTTGCGTCCGCCAACGGTCTCCGGAGGATTCTCGCGCAGCAGCCGCTGGATCTTCTGGATCGCCGCCGAGCCCGCTGCGCCCTGCATGATCGTGGAGCGTAGGAAGTTCCGGTGGTAGCCGTACTGCTTGTAGGTGTCGATCAGATAGTCGAACACGGTACGGCCTTCCGCGGCCAAGTCCGAGGCCATCTCGGCCAACACAACCGATGCCCCGGCTGCGTCTTTATCTCGGATCTCAGGAGTCACCAGCAGGCCGTGACTCTCTTCGGTGCCGAGGATGAAGTCGCTGAGCGAGGCCTCGACGTCGCCGAAGTGGCCTGTCTGCTCCAGGTGTTTGAGGATATTCCCAATGTACTTGAAGCCGACAAGCAGATCGCCGATGACGATGCCTCCATAGGCCTCGGTGATACGGGTAATGAGTTCTGTTGTGACTTGGGTCTTGATGACCAGCGGCTTGGCCGGGAGCTTGCCGGCCTCACGCAATTTCTCCAGGCGATAACGGGTGATCACGACGGCGAATTCGTTGCCGTTGAGGAACTCGAAGTGGTCGCCGTTCTTCGAGGAGCCGCCCAGGCGGTCAGCGTCCGGGTCCGTTGCCAGAACCAGATCGGCCCCAACTTCGCCGGCGCGCTTGATGGCGAGGTCGAGCGATTGGGGAACCTCGGGATTGGGGCAGCGGAACATTACGTTGGCGAAGTCGCCGCGGTAATCCCGTTGCGCGGGAACTTCAAAATACTGCTTGCCGAGTTGGAAGCCCATTTCCTGCAAGCAACGTCCGACCGTATTGATGCCGGTGCCGTGCAGATTGGTAAAGACGATCTTCGCCGGACCTGCCTCGGACTTCATGCGCAGCGCCAAATTGAGATCAATATAAGCTTGGCGGTCGGCGGCGGTGATGTCTTCGATGAGGCCCTTGGAGCGAGCATCGGCGTAGGGAATGCTGGTGACGTCGGTGATGGTCTCGACGATGTTGACCATTTGCTCGTCGTCCGGCGGAATCTCTTGGCCGCCTTGGTCGTTGTAGAACTTGCCGCCGTTGTCGTCCGGGTGATTGTGTGAGGCGGAGACGTTGAGGCCGCCTTGCGCCTTATAACGACGAATGAGGAACGAGAGTTCCGGCGTGGAGATGAAATCCGCAGGCTCGTCGGGCAGCATGTAGACCGTGACGCCGGCAGCGCAGTAAACCGACGCGGCGATTTGCGCCAGGTCCTTCGATGTCAGTCCGAGGAGGGGGTTGGGAACTTCCTTTGGATAAGCGCCGCGAAGGTCCTGGAACTCGCGGACGTCGTAGGCCACGACAACCTTTAAGTCGGAGTTTGCCCCGAGCTTACGACGAAGATATTCGACATGGCCCTGAACGGAAGACGCGATGGTGTAGGGGTTGATCCGATTCGGCCCTATGCCGACCGGCCCTCGGCGACCGCCGGTGCCAAACGGAATGACTTGGTAAAAACCGTCCAGTAAGAAGTCGAACTTCTTTTCGCGGACCATCCATTCAACGAGCGGCACATAGTCGCTCGGAGCGAGCAGGCCAGCGAACTTATCGGTCGCCAGCCAGTCTTCCAGATGCTTTAATGCGGCTTGCTTGAGGGCGTCATCGATAGCGATGTCGGCAAAGCCCTTACGGGCCTCGTCCGCGAGTCTAGAGTCAGGCATGTTTGTCTCGGTTAGGGGGCTGGATCGCCGTCGGAAACGGGGCGAGGGCCAAAGAAGTATCCGGGGCGGGCGCGAACAGTTGCGCCGTCGTAGGGTACTTGTACACGAATCTCATGGAAGATACCGCTGCTGTTGAGATTGTTCGGCGCGTAGGTTAACAAGTATTGGCTGTGAAGGTCTTCCCCAATGTCGGTGATGGCCTTTTGCAGGCCCTCCGACGTGATGGGTTTGTAGGTGTCGCCTCCCGTGCCTACCGCGAGAATCTCCAGCGCATCTTTAAAAATGAGGTTCTTGACGCCGATCACCAAATCGACGACCAGAGGCAATACGTTGGGAGTGACGACGTAATTGCTCTGCTGCTGAGTGGTTGGCGTGAAGACTTGGCCCGGGGCCGCGCCGATGGGATCGATGCCTGGGGGGTAGGGCGATCCTTTGGGCATGGGCGGTTGCTTCAGTCGCGACTTCAGCGTCGAAAGATAGATGGGGTATATCTGGATGCCGGAGAGCTGCGCGGTCCGCAGAGTTTCACCCAAACCGATCGAGCTGCCGTTGTCTTGGCCCTCGGCGATCACCACGATCACACGCTTGTGATTTTCGGGCTTGCGGCGCAGCATGCGGATGCCTTCGTAAACCGCGTCGCTGACGCGAATGCCGGAAGCGCCCGTACGAATGGAGTCGAGCGCCTTTTCGATCACTTTGGTATCGCTGGAGAATTCGCTGATGACCTTCACGCGACTGTCGAAGCCGATGACCGCCGCTTCTCCGAACTCGCCGAGTACTTGCTGCGTGAACAGATAGGCCGTCTTCCTTACCTGGTCCAACATATCGTCCGCGAGACGATCGCTCGACTGGACGCAAATGACCATTGAGATGGGCTGAAAGCTAACGTCGAACTCCAAAATTTTCTGCTGCGCATCGTTATCGAAGAGCAAGAAATCGCTCTTCTCCAACCCGTTGACGTACTGGCCTTTTTTGCCCTGAACGACTACGGGCACGCTGACGAGTTGAACGTCGGTCGAAAAGGTGATCAGTTCAGGGTCTTCGACCGTGCGGATGGGCTGCGTGAGAGCTTCGTCCGGGTCGAACGCTTGGGGCTGGGCTACGGGGCTCAGCCCCAAGGTCACAACTGCGGCCAACGCCAGGTGAATCAGGTACTTGCTCATTCGAGGCCTCACTCTATTCGACGCCTTCGCCGCGCTCGTTGTTACGGACGTAGTCTCCGCTCTTGCCGCCGGTCTTCTCTAATAGGTAGATACCGGTGATCTCTATGGATTTATCCAACGCCTTGCACATGTCGTAGATCGTCAGCGCGGCGGTGGCGGCGGCGGTCAAAGCTTCCATCTCAACGCCAGTCTGCGAGGTCGTCGACGCCGAAGAAATGATCTCGGCGCCCTCCGAAGTTAACTCGATCTGCACGTCCGCCTGAGTTAACGCCAGGGGATGACAAAGCGGTATGAGTTCAGAGGTCTTCTTGGCCCCTTGAATCCCGGCGATGCGGGCGATCTCTAGTGGGTTGCCTTTCGGATTCTGCGGCAGCTGCTGCAGAACGCTCCTACTCATCTTTACGAATGCGTGCGCCCGAGCGGTTCGTCTTGTTGCGACTTTGTCACCCACATCGACCATGCGGACGGAACCGGTTTCGTCGTAGTGAGAAAGTTTGGGCACGACTCTAAAGCGGCAATACGGCGATTCTTTCACCGGCGTTCCAAGACTCACGATCCGCGCCTGCTACGAGGAAGCAGTTTGCCTTCGCGATGGACGCCAAATCGCCCGACCCCTGCCATTTTACCGGAGATACCCGCGACTGCCCGTATTCTCCTTCTAAACGAGCCGGCAAAAACCGGGTCAGAGAAGGGTTGTGGCGAAAATCTTCGGCGAGCACGGCCTCGGTGAAGGGCAGGGAGGTATCGGTTAGCCCGGCGAGTCGGGCGAGCGCGAGGCTAGCGAAGATCTCGAAGGTGACCATGGTGGAGATGGGGTTTCCCGGAAGGCCGAAGAAGGGCTTACCTGCGGCGCGTCCGAAGACCAGCGGCTTACCGGGTTGGATCAAGACCTGCGTGAAAAATAGCTCGGCTCCGAGGTCGGCGAAGACCTCTTCCACCAAGTCGTACTTGCCCATCGACACGCCGCCCGAGAGCAGCAGCATGTCAGACTCCAGACCGATCTCGATCAAGTTGCGGGTTTCGTCGAGACGGTCCGGCGCGATCGGCAGAATCTCCGGGATGCCGCCGCGCCTCCACACTTGGGCGGCCAGCGAATACGCATTGGAGTTCCTGATCTGATAGGACTCGGGAGTCTGTTCGATATCGACGACTTCGTCTCCGGTGGAGAGAATCGCCACACGGGGCTGGCGAAAAACTGAGACGGTGGACTTGCCCACCGCTGCCAACAGGGCGATCTGTGAGAATTCGAGTCGGCTGCCGCAGCGAAGCACGCTAGCCCTGGCGGGCGACTCGCTGCCTTGGGCGACGAAGTTTTTGCCTGAAGGCAAACTCTGTTCGATGACGACAGCGTCGCCTTCGCGACTGGTGTATTCCACCATCACGACGCAGTCGGCGCCTTCCGGCCCGGGAGCGCCGGTCATGATCTCGACAGCCTCACCGGGATTGACTCGATAACGTGAGGGTTCGCCTGCGCGAGTCTCCCCGATCACTCGCAGCCGTGCCGGCACAGTTGCAATATCTGCCGACCGCACGGCGAATCCGTCACGAGCGGAGCGTCTAAACGGGGGATAGTCGCGATCGGCGACGATGTCCTCGGCGAGGATTCGGCCAGCCGCGAGTTCCAAGGGAATCGCTTCGATCAGATCAGCCGCAGCTGGGAACAGCGGGACCTGGGAGGCGATGACGGCGCGGGCTTGTTCAAACGAAAGCGCATCCATGGCAAACCAGTCTGGCCGCTACTCTAGCAGCCTTGCCTAAGCCAAGAAACTGGCGAACTTCGATCCGGGACGGATGACCGTCTCGTCCCGCTCGGGACCGGTGGAAATGCAACCGATCTCGACTTCCAGTTGGCCTTCCAGATAGGCGATATAGTCCTTGGCGGCCTGCGGCAGCTGGTCGTATTCCTTGATTCCGGCCGTGGAGCAATGCCAACCTGGCCGCTCTTCGTACACCGGCTCGACTGCCTCGTAGACTTCCGGCAATGCAGGCATGAAGTCCAGCTTCTCGCCCTTGTACTTGTAAGCCACGCAAACGGGAATCGTTTCCAGGTAGTCAAGGACGTCCAGCTTGGTGATGACCAGGGACGTCAGGTGGTTGACGGTGTGGGCGTAGTTCATTAGCGGCAGGTCAAACCAGCCGCAGCGGCGCGGTCGTCCCGTGACGGTTCCGAACTCATTGCCGGCCTTGCGCAGGGCATCGCCCGCGTCGCCAAGCAGTTCGGTTGCGAAGGGGCCGCCGCCGACCCTAGTTGCATAGGCCTTGGCGATGCCGACAACGCCGTCGATGAGCATGGGCGAAACGCCCAGTCCCGTGCAAACTCCGCCGACGGTCGCGTTCGAGGACGTCAGGTACGGGTAGGTGCCGTGGTCGATGTCGAGCATCGTTCCCTGAGCGCCTTCAAATAGGACCTTCTCGCCTTGATGGATCAGTTGATTGACCAGATAGATCGTGTCAGTGATGTAAGGACGGAGTTGCTCGGCGTAACCCTGGTATTCCTTAAGGATCGCCTCGATGTCCCAAGGCTCGTGAATGTTCAGCGCCGTCGCGATGATGTTCTTTTCTTCTGCGGCCGCTCGAAAACGGTCGGGGAAACCCGCAGTGTCGAGCAGTTCGGCAAAACGGATGCCGCGGCGGCCGATCTTGTCTTCGTAGCAAGGGCCGATGCCGCGCGACGTGGTTCCGATCTTGACTTTGCCCGGCGTGTCCTCGGAGGCCCGTTCCATCATGCGGTGGTAGGGGAAGATGACGTGTGCGCGGTGGCTGATAAAGAGATTTCCCTTGACGGTGATCCCCAACCCTTCGAGCGTCTTGATCTCTTTCAGCAGCGCGGCGGGGTCGACGACCAAGCCGTTGCCGATAATGCCCTGCTTGCCGCGGAGGATACCGGTGGGAATCAACGACAGGATGAACTTCTGATCACCGACCTTGACCGTGTGGCCCGCGTTGTGGCCTCCCGTAGAGCGCGCGACGACGTCGAATCGATCTGCGATCAAATCGACGATTTTGCCCTTTCCTTCGTCGCCCCACTGGGCGCCCAACACCGCAATATTGGCCATAAGAATCCTCTGTTCTTCCCCAAGAAACTGTTGATGTGCCGTGAAAAAGAGCCCTGAAGGGCCCTCAAAAACCTGGCGGAGGAAGTGAACTGTCCCTTCCGATAATACCCGCTTTTGCCTGCTAGTGGGGCACTCGAACCGCAGGGAGAACGCCAGGCGAAGATAATCCGCTCGCTGGTTCGGTATCTTTGGTGCAACGGTGGCTCGTCGCAGCACATTGCGCAACGCGGCCGAGTTCGCTCCGGCTTGGCTCATGGTCCAGTTTCTGCGCTGGGCGCCTTTGCCGCTGGCAAGAGGACTCGCAGCCGCTACTTTTGACTCGGCGCGGCTACTGACGCCTCGCTGGCGACGGACGGCCCAAACGAATCTGGCTATGGCGTTCCCGGAGTGGAGCGCCGAACGGCGGATGAAAGCTGTTCGCGATTGCTACAGAAATCTCGGCGCCAACTTGCTCGCACTTTCTCGGCTGCCGCGATTGACGTCCGGGAACATCTCCAAGTGCATCCGCTACGACGGGTTCGAACACTACGAGAAAGCGATGGCCCAAGGACGCGGCGTGATTTTCCTCACTGCTCATCTGGGTGCTTGGGAACTGAGCGCCGCCGCTCACGCCCTGTACGGACATCCGATGTGGTTGATGGTCAGACCCCTGGACAACCCGTTCTTGGATCGCCTAATCGACGCCCGGCGACGGTTGTTCGGCAATCGCACGATCCGCAAGAAGAACTCGGCAAGAGAGGTATTGGCCGTTTTGCGAAACAACGGCGCCGTGGGTATCCTCGCCGACCAAAATGCGGGAGGTTCAGAAGGAGTCTTCGTGGACTTTTTTGGCCGTAAGGCGAGCGCTACCAAGGGAGTAGCACAAATCGCCGCCCGCACGGGCGCCGCTGTAGTGCCGGGGTTTGCCGTATGGAATGAAGCGGAACGGAGATACGCTTTGAAGTTCTACCCAGCGGTCACGATGGTCGACTCGGCGGATCGTGAAGCCGATCTGATTGAGAATACGCAGCGCTGCCAAGCGGCGATTGAACGGGCGATCCGGGAGAATCCCGGCCAGTGGCTGTGGATTCATCGACGCTGGAAGCGGCAGCCCGATGGCCAACCCGCTGTGTACTAAGGGTTTCCGACGCTTTACAGACACTCTTTTATCGGCGAAGCTATACTGACGGCAGTTAGATCCGTAACCGAATTGCTGCACCGGGAGAAGTCTGTGGAGCGAGTAGCCAAGTCACCAACCATTTTGAAGTTCGCCTTAGCCTGCGCGGTCTGTGTCCTCTCGACTACTCCCTTGTTCGCGCAGCAGCCCGCCGGGGCGCAGCCGGTTGACAAGGAAGAGGCCTACTACCACTTCGCGGTCGGCCACCTGTATCACAGGTTGGCGATGCAGTACGCCCGCCAAGAATATGTGGATCAGGCGATCACCGAATACCAGGCGGCGATGGCCGCCGATCCCACCTCGAACTACATTCCTCAAGAGTTGATTCAGCTGTATGCCAGCGCGAATCGGATCGAGGACGCGGTCAAACTAGCCAACGAGGTGGCAGCTAGAAGCCCGCATGATGCGGAAGTGCACCGGCTGCTGGGCCAGATCTACCAGGGTTACGCGTATGACCGTCGCGGCGGCTTCAATCGCGAATCCGCTACCAACGCCATCGCGGAGTTCGAGAAGGCATTAGCGATCGAGCCCGACGACCTGGAGACCCTCCAAGCCATTGGAGGACTGAAGCTGGACATGGGCGATGCCGCAGCGGCCGAAAAGCATTTTCTTCATGCATTGGAGATTGCGCCTGCCGATCCGCAAGCCCTTGCTGGCTTGGCGCGGATCTATGTCGCCTCAGGCGAGACGGAAAAGGCAATCGCGGCTCTGGAGCAGGTGGTCAAGTCCGAAGGCGGTAACCGCCGCTATCTGGAACCGCTCGCACGGGCTTACGAAGATGTCCGACGATTTGATGACGCCGCGGAGATCTATCGTCAGCTGATGGAAGACGCGGGGTCGAACGGCGGCAATCAGATCGCATACCGCGGAATGTACGCAGACAGCCTGCTTCGTGCGGGCGACTACGCGAAGGCCCGCGAACAGTACGAACGTCTAGCCGAGATCCAGCCGCGCAACGCGGTTCACCAACTGCGACTGGCCCAAATCGACACTGAGGATCGACGCTTTGAGCAGGCTTGGAGCCACATCCAAGAAGCTCAGCGGCTCGATCCTGAGAATCTCGACGTCAAATACAATGTCGTCCTGCTGCTCGAGGCCGAACTGCGCTTCGATGAGGCCGCGGAAGGCATGCGGCAGATTCTGGACGACACCAAACAAGAAAGCTACGACCCTGCCGACCTGGCCAACCGTATACGGTTTCTTGGGCACCTTGCTTCGATTGAGAGACAGCGAGAGGATTTTGATGCGGCCCGCGGCGTCTACGCCGAGATGGCCGAGCTGGACCCTAACTTTGCCCCGCAGAGCCGTGCGCTGACGATCGATACGTATCGCGCCGAGAAGAATTCCGAGAAAGCGCTGGAAGAAGCCACGAACGCCGTCCGCGAGTATCCCGAGAACGATGGGCTGAAGATGCAGCGGGCGACGATCCTGGCTGAGACTGGCCATGCCGCCGAGGCTGCTGAGATCGTCGAGGGTTTGATGTCCGGCGACGAGTCTGACGCCGACTTGTACTTATCTTTGGCTCAGCTCTGGGAGAAGGGGAAGGACCTCGACAAAGCTCTAGCCGCGATCGAGGAAGCCGAAAAGCTTGCCCCCGATCAGAAGATTCCGATTTTGTTCTCGAAGGCCTCGGTCCTGGAGCGCTTCAAGAAATTTGACGAGTCCGAGAAGGTTTTTCGGCAGCTGTTGGAATTGGATCCGGATAATGCGGGGGCACTCAATTACCTGGGCTATATGTTGGCCGATCAAGGGATCAAGTTGGACGAGGCGCACGATATGATCCAGCGCGCGCTCGACCTAGAGCCCGACAACGGCGCCTACCTGGATAGTCTCGGCTGGGTCTACTATCGGCAAGAGAAGTTCGATCTCGCTGAGCGGCAGTTACTCCGCTCGCTGGAGCGCTACGGAAGGGATCCCGTTGTCCTCACCCACCTAGGAGACGTCTACCAGAAACTGGGCGACGTTCAGAAGGCGGCTGACCACTGGCGTCAGAGCCTGGAGGAGTGGCGGCGCACTCCCAAGGCGGACCAGGATCCAGCGGAGATCGAAAAGCTCCAAGAAAAGCTGACGGACGTGGCCAAGTAGTTAGCGGCCCTGCTGAGCAGCTAGTCTTCGCGTCGCTTCCGACTTTGCCTCGGGGGTTTCCCATTCCGCCTGGGCTCCAAGCAGATAGCCGTCTTCGTCTCGCTCGCAATGGACAATGGAACCCTCGGCGGTTTTACCGTTGGAATCGGTCAGTCGGACTTGCGTCCCAATCTCCATTTCGTGAGGGCATCTGACTTTGAAGCCCAAGGTAGAGATATCGATTAGGTTAGTAACGGTCGTCTTTTCCGGGCCAGCCTCCGGACGCCAAGTCAGCGTCGCTTGGTCATGCACAGGGAGACGGTTCTCCGAACGCCGATCTTCTTCTTTGGGCTTACCGCGCAACCAGCCCGTAAGATCGGACCACGAGTTGCCGAAGAGACTGCCGTTCGCACTCATGCCCTACATCATGGAAGCGGCATAGGTACTTCGGCAATAGGCGAAATGCCCTAGTCATACCCCTGGTTTAGTGCCGCTCCTTGGATAGAATTGGGGGTTGCTAGTTCAAGTGATTCGGATCGTCGCCCTGATTGCGGTCGGTTCGCTCAGCCTTGGTGCTGATTGCGTCCAGATCCGCGTGGTCGACCCACAAGGACTGCCGGTGTCCGGGGCAATCGCCTCGATCGGCCAATCCACGGTTGCGACAAACTCGGCGGGCATCGCTGAACTCTGTGAAGAGAGCGTCCTGCGTGGACCGATCCGAGTCCAAGCGGCAGGATTCGAAACGGCGGCGGCGGACCTCACGGTTGGAGAATCACCCCAGGTAGTCGAACTTCGGATTCGACTGCACGTGGAGACGCCTGTTGTTGTGACGGGGACCGTACGTCCGACCGAACTGGCTGACTTGGATCGAAGTCTGCGCGTCATCGCCGCCAGCGAGCCTGTTGCGCCCGCCTGGTCATTCGCGGACTTGCTGAAACAGGACTCTTCTGTCGACGTTCGCGAAAGGGGCCCCGACGGGACGCAAGCGGACTTGTCCATTCGAGGCTCGACGTTCGACCAGGTGCTGGTGCTGATCAACGGCGTTCGCGTCAGCGATCCTCAGACGGGGCATCATACGCTGGACCTGCCTTTGCCCTTTGAAACCGTGCAGCAGGTCGAGGTCCTAGCCGGGGCTGGCGCAACGCTTTATGGCTCTGATGCAGTCGGCGGGACGATCAACTTTGTCACCAAGAAACCCGAGTCGAAAGAGTTGCGGCTGATGAGCGGGGTCGGAGAATACGGATGGAACCGGCTCGGAGCATCAGGCGGCTTTCGCCGCGGGATCTGGAGTCAGTCGTTGGCAGTCGCTCGTGATTTCTCTACGGGATTCATGGAGGGCAGAGACTTCCGTAACGTCGCACTCTCAAGCGAGTCGTTCTTCGACACGTCGGTGGGGTCCACGAGGATTCTGGCGGCATACAATGACCGGCCATTCGGTGCGAATGGTTTCTACGGGAACTGGAACTCTTGGGAGAAGACGGGAACCAAGCTGTTCTCCGCGACCCAGACGATTGGCCGAAGTGTGGACAGCCTGAATCACCGATTCAATTTCGCCTACCGTAGGCACAACGACAATTTCATCCTGTGCAAACAGGGTTGCGTTTTTGGCGGAGTGCAGTATCTGCC
This sequence comes from uncultured Acidobacteriota bacterium, assembly GCA_963805925.1. GTDB lineage: Bacteria > Acidobacteriota > Terriglobia > Bryobacterales > UBA6623 > CAMPKL01. The sequence continues at coordinate 44,439 of CAWDWB010000003.1, read as the reverse complement.
AGAGGACTTCCAGAACCTTCATCAGACGGATATCTACCAGGGTTCGTATACGATTGCGGGCGTTGCCGGCTCGAAGGTCCGATGGTCCGGCGGAGCCCAAGTCCTTTCCGACGGGATTGATAGTACGGTTGCCGGCCAGCGGCGTCGTGAGCGGGCATCGATCTTTGCCATGTTCGACTTGCGTCCCACGGAAAGACTAACGTTGTCGGCCGGTGTCAGAGAAGAGGCCTGGGACAAATGGCGGGTCCGCACCAACCCAACCTTTTCTGCCGGTTATTGGATTGGCGGCGGACTCAAGCTCCGGGCATTGGCCTCTTCCGCCTTTCGCATCCCGACCTATACGGATCTCTATCACCACGATCCCGGCAACGTGGGCAATTCGAGCCTAGTCCCGGAGACCGTTTGGAACTACGAAGCAGGGGCCGATTGGTTCTCGCCGTCCGGCACGAAGGTTTCCGCCGCCTGGTTTCAACGGCGAGAAGACAACTCGATCGACTGGGTAAAGGATGAAGGTTCCGTCTTTTTTCAGGCGCGCAACACGCAGAAGATCAACTTCACCGGAGCGGAGTTCGAGGTGCGCCACACGTTCCGCAACGCCACGCAGATTTGGGGCAATTACACCGCCCTCCATGCGTCTCAATCACTGCCGGTCGGCGGAGTATCCCGCTACGTGTTCAACTTTCCTTCCAATCAGGGCAATGTGGGCCTGCAGGGCGCCGTGGGGCCGCTGCTCTTCAAGACGCGACTCGGGGCCTACAATCGAAGCTGGCAGACTGCTAGGGCGCTCTGGGATGTGTCAATCGGCCGCAGTGGCGGTTCCTGGCGGCCATTCATCCAGGCGACGAACCTGCTTGATACGCAACACGAAGCTTTCCAGGGCCTCCCGCAGCCCGGACGGTGGGTACGGGGCGGAATCGAGATCGACGTCTTCCGCCGACCGAATTAGCCGATGCTGAGGAAGCGCTTCCACGATCCGGCTTTGTGCCCTGGATCCGCTTCGATACCGAATATGTGCCGTGTGAGCGCGTCGAAGCTGTCTGAGAGTCGCGACCCGCTTGCCACGAGTCCCCCGCGAACGGCTGCTTGATTGACCGCTTCGAAATCGTTGGGTAACGAGAAGTCGATCTCCATCCCCAGCGCGTCCTCGATCATCGAGTCGGAAATCGCATTCTTAGAGTTGGATCGATTGACGATCAGTCGAACGTTCGCCAGGTCAACGCCTAGGGCTTTCATCTGGTCCAATCGCCTGCGTGCCAGGTGGATGGAGACCAAGTGGGGAGTGCATACGAGGTAGAGGCGTTCGGCCAAGCGAACAGTTTCGGCAATCGTCGGTGCAAGGGACGACGGCAGGTCAGCGATGACGGTCTCATAAGCGGCCATTGCTGATGCGACAACTTCGGGAAGGCGGCGTCGAAGAATTTCCGTTGGCGGCTCTCCTTCGGCCGCACAGGCGAGAATGCGGAACCCATGCCAGTCCGCGGCGATGCGGTCCCACATGTCGTCCAGATCAGATATACGCTCCAATGCATCGCTCAGGTGAAAGTCGAACTTTGCCCCGAGGCGGAAGATGAGAGTGCTGGAGTGAACATCGCAGTCGAGCAAGAGCGGCTTGACGCCTGCGACCTTCGTCATCGCGTAAGCCACATGGAGCGCAACTGTCGACGCTCCGTCAGTCGACTGACAGGGGGCGAAGCAGATCAAACGATTTGCGTGGGCCCGTCCCGCTCGATTGGGAAGCGAACTCAGCAAGTTAGCCAGCCGCTGGCGGTCGAAAGGGGGCCACAGATAGTCCGTTGCTCCGGCGCGCATCGCATCAAGCAGGTCGTTGGAAGACTCTGTCTTGCCTACGGCTACCGTCGGAATCTCCGGGGCGTTGCTCCTCAGGCTCTTGATCACCTGTATCCCGTCGGGTCCCGGGGTTAAACCCACCACCACGGCGCCAAGCCCGCGTTGATCCGACATCTCGATCTCCCGCTCGGTAGGGTAGCGCTCGTTCAACTGGACGTCGAGTCGAGGCGATTCGGCCCGCAGCGCCTCGGCCAGCAAGTGGCCGACTTCAATATCCGGAGAATAGACCAGGATTCGGTGAGACACAATTGTAGTCAGAGCACAGGGGCTCCACTACACACATCGGCTGTGATTGGCCTGAATTGTAGTCCCTTGACTAGGCCGCTTCGACGACCCGCTCGGCGACTGGATCCCAAGCGAGGTACTTTCGAGTTCGAAACGACTCGACGGCGATCAGGCAAGCGAGCGAACTGTTGAATCCCAGGTCAACGTCGCATTTAAGCGGCGCGCCGTCCCGAATCGCCTCGTGCAGATTGTGATGATGCAACGCAAAGCTTTCGCTGCCGGTCTTGCGGTACGACACGCTCGATGCATTGTCGCTGAACGCCTGTTCTGGGGTGATCTCGAAGCCGTCTTCAGTGAATTCGAGGGTGGCGTGGTGGCCGCGAATCGTATGCGGGACGGGCGAACTGTTCGCCATCGTTGAGGTCAACAATACCGTCATCCCTTCCGGATACTCCAACATGACGTTGAAAGTGTCCGGTATCTCGGCCGCCGAGTCCTGGAATGCGTACTTGCCGCCCGTAGCAACCACCCTGGATGGCGCGGTGAGGCCGCAAGCTTTGACAACGCGAGTCAGCCGGTGAATCAACAAGTCCGTGGGTATGCCGCCGGAGTAGTCCCAATAGCGCCGCCAGGAGAAGAACCGGTCCGGCTCCCAAGGACGTTTTGGGGCCGGACCGAGGAAGGCGTCCCAATCAAGATTCGAGTTCGGATCGGCGGTTGCGTCGTGCTCCTCAAGCCAAAGGTCGTTCACGTAATTTCTGGAATAGTCGATTTGTGCCAGGACCGGCTTGCCGATAGCGCCCTCGCTGATGTACTTTGCCGCAGTCTCGTAAGAATCATCCGACATTCCTTGGACGCCGCACTGCAGCAGCTTCTTCGATTCCTTTACCTTGCGGCGAACCGCCAGGCATTCGGGGATCGTGTGGGCGAGCGGCTTCTCGCAATAGACGTGGAGACCCGCATCCATTGCGTCGATCGCCATCTGGGCGTGCCAATGGTTCGGCGAGGAGATGACGACATAGTCGAGACCGCGATGTTCCAGCAGCGCCCGGTAATCTTTGTAGGGTCTCGCTAGAGCGATCGCTGCTGCACGGTCGAGTCGCGGTTGGTAGACATCGCAGACCGCTGCGATCTCGACGTTGTCCTGGTCGGCCAGGCCGATCAGGGCCTTGAGGTGTGACTGCGCGTTCGATCCCGACCCGATCACGCCGACTCTGAGGCGGTCGTTGGCGCCGTATACGCGACGAGGTCGGGCGGCGGCGGCCACGGCGATTCCGCCGGAAACAAAAGATCGTCGGCTAAGGTTCATGACGTTCAGGCAAAATGAGGCTGTTCGCCGAGCAGGTGGGTCGGCTTATCTGACGCGAGTCCAAATTGGAACCCCAACAGTTCTTCCACAGCTGCCATAAAAAAACGGTTGCTTCGTCGGCGGATTTCGTCTTCCGGCCTATCCGGGTAAGCCACATGTTCCAGCTCATGCAGGAAAACCGCTAGTAGTGCCGCGTGGAATCGAACCTCTTCAAACGAATCGCGCAAGCCCTCGTTGCCTGCAGCCGCTAGGCCCGCCAGAGGCAACGGGTTCCATTCGCGGATCGATCCGACTGCGAGATCAATTTCGCCGATTGTCCCTCCGGTGTCGGCCTGTATGCTTTTCGTCAAGGGGCTGTGAATTACTTCCGGATGATGGTGCCCCAGGCAGCTGCAGGCGTTCGCCAGCCGGAGTTCGGCAACGATCACGGAGGGTACGCGGGAGAGCGGGTCTCGATAGTCGCGCTTGACCTCTTCCGTTAGCGCTGGGAACGTAAGGCGCAATGAGTTGCTCAGCTCGACTGCCAGCCAGCTATTCTGACGCGGATATGTCGCCAGGACCAACGGCAACGAAGGACCTGCTGTGATGAGCTGTTGCGCTTTACCGCACAAGGTCCCAACCATGCGGCTGAGTAACCCCGGCATCTGCGCTCGCCGTCGCTGCGACCTACGCCTCATATGCCCTCATCATAAGCCCCGCTAACCAGGTCTGCACCTAAGAGGCTGCTATGCTCATGGCGAAGGGTTTTCTCTTAGTTCTCTATGGCTTACTATCGGCGTAACGTCATGCCGCCAACCCAGTTCGGGGGCATGGTTCCTCCTGTTATCAAGCGACTGCTGATCGCCAATGGCGTACTGTTCGTCGTCTATTTCTTGGCGGTTCACCTTGATATCGGGCCGCTCATCCAGTTTTTTCGAGCGATGAGCTTGATCCCCTCTTGGCTCATGCTGGGCGCGATTTGGCAGCCGGTCACCTACCTATTCCTCCACAGCCCATTTGGCTTTAGCCACATCCTGTTCAACTCCCTGATGCTCTGGATGTTCGGCGCCGACCTGGAGAGGCAGTGGGGAGGGCGACGGTTCCTGCAGTTCTATCTGTTCTGCGGCGTTGGGGCCGGCCTGGTTGACGCGGCTTCCCGGATCGCGATGGGCGAGACGGGCACAGCGACTATCGGCAACTCGGGCGCGGTATACGGCATTATGCTTGCCTTCGCGATGCTGTATCCGGATCGCCCGATCTATTTCTGGATGTTGTTCCCGATCCCAGCGCGCATCTTCGTGCTGATCCTAGGCGTGATCGCATTCCTCTCGACGATAGGCTCCTCGGGCAGCCAGGTCGCCCATGTAGCCCACCTAGCCGGCATGGCTTTCGCGTGGATCTACCTGCGTCACCGCCCCAAGTTCTTGAATGTAGACTGGCTGGGCAGCTACCAACAGTGGAAGTTGCGCCGCTCTCGGCGCCGATTTGAGGTATACATGAAGAAGCGGGATCGGCAGGGCGGGGGCCCTGTCAACTGAGTTCCGCGTTGACGGCCCCTTGCAGGGGTTCTAGAATGAGCCGGTAGGAGTCCACAATGTTAATCGAAGGTTTGACTGGCGCCCCGATAGGGCTATTCATCGGCTCTCTCGGCACGCAGGAACTGTTGATCATCTTGCTGATCGCGGTCATCATTTTTGGCGGGCGCAAGATCCCGGAGATCTTCAAGGGATTCGGCGAAGGGATCCGCGAATTCAAGAAGTCGATGAAAGACGAGGAAAAGCCGGAGGCCGAGAAGCCCGAAGAGGTCAAGTCCTCCTCGTAGTTCGCTCGGAGTCACGCGCAATTTAAAAGGCCCGCCTGATCAGTCGATCAGACGGGCCTTTTGCGTTGCGAGACCGAGCCTACTTTTTCTTGGGTGGTACGATCTGATCCGCGATGGACTTAGCCATGCGGAATTTGACCACCTTCTTAGCCGGAATCTTGATCGTCTCGCCTGTCGCCGGGTTGCGGCCGAGGCGCGCTTTGCGATCAGACTTCACGATGCGTCCGAAACCAGGAACGACAAATTTGCCGGATTTCTTGGTTTCTTTGACGGCGAGTGTCGCCATTTCTTCAAGCAGGGTCTTGACGACCGTCTTGTTCAGATCACATGAATCGGCCAAGGCCGAAATGATCTGCGCTTGGGTCATCGGGCGGGCCGGTGCCGCCGCGGCTTTAGTAGCCATTCTTACTTTCCCCCTGTGGTTGGGGCTGCCTTCTTGGCAGCCTTCTTCTTCGGAGCCGCCTTCTTGGCGGCCTTCTTCGGAGCCGCCTTCTTGGCGGCCTTCTTCGGAGCTGCCTTCTTGGCAGCCTTCTTCGGAGCCGCCTTCTTAGCAGCCTTCTTCGGAGCCGCCTTCTTAGCAGCTTTCTTCGGAGCCGCCTTCTTCTTGGCTACCTTCTTGGCGGCCTTCTTCTTGGCTACCTTCTTGGCGGCCTTCTTCGGAGCCGCCTTCTTGGCAGCCTTCTTCGGAGCAGCTTTCTTTTTCGGGGCTGCCTTCTTCGTTGCTTTCTTGGCCATGTTTCTCCTCTTCAGGGTTGTCGCTTCTTGAGCGACTCTTGGCTTAAAACGTTTCCTCGTCAAATTGTTTTTGACGTTCGATCCATCATAAGGGGCGCTCGATCTCCTTGACAACAAAAAAATTTCACGAGACCCCTAATTTTATTGGGGTTCCAGATCGTCGGTCTTCGGAAAGGTCCTCCTGGAGGGGCTTCCAGGCCGTGGCTCCAGGACGAGATTCGAGCGTCTGATTCTGCCTTTGTTGCGGCCGAAATACCCTGGGGGCCCCTGTTTATAGGGGTTTTGTGAGATTGTGATCGCTGCTCCTCGTTCGTCCGCTTCATCCGGTGCGCAGTCCGGCGCCTCTATAATGAAGCGGTGTTGAACGCAACTCCAAAGCAGCCGATTCATGTGATCGGCGGAGGCCTCGCTGGGCCCGAAGCGGCCTGGCAAATCGCCCGCGCGGGCCTTCACGTGCGTCTTTTTGAGATGCGGCCGACGCGAAACACGCCTGCGCACCAAACTGATTCGTTGAGTGAATTGGTTTGCAGCAACTCTTTCAAGAGCGAGAAAGAAGGGAGCGCGCCATGGCTGTTGAAGGAAGAACTGAGACGTTTGAATTCGCTCTCGATGCGAGTTGCTGCGCAGTGTCGCGTTCCCGCTGGGCACGCGCTGACCGTCGACCGTGAACTCTTCGCGCAACTCATGTCCAAAGCGATAGCGGACGAACCTCTGATTGAGTTGGTCCGCGAAGAGGCGACAACACTGCCGGTCAACGGTGATCAGATTGTCGTGGTTGCGAGTGGGCCGCTCACGAGCGACGCTTTGGCCGAGGCCATCGCCTCCTTGACCGGAAGCGACCGGCTGTTCTTCTTCGACTCTATTAGCCCGATCGTCGACGCCGAGAGCATTGACTTGAATGTTGCATTCCGTGCCTCCCGATGGGATACGTCGATCGACGGCACCGATGACTATTTGAACTGCCCTTTCAATCGGCAGGAATACGATGCCTTCTACGACGCGTTGATTGAGGCGCAGCAGCACCATACGCACGAATGGGACAACCCGAACTACTTCGAGGCCTGCCTGCCGATCGAAGAGATTGCCAGGCGCGGACGCGATACCCTGCGATTCGGCCCGATGAAGCCCGTCGGATTGACCGACCCTCGAACCGGACGCTGGCCCTACGCCGCCGTTCAACTGCGACAGGAGGACGTGCGGGCGGGTTCCTACAATCTTGTCGGCTTCCAGAATCACTTGAAGTACGGAGACCAGCAGCGAGTCTTGCGGATGATTCCCGGCTTGGAGAACGCCGAATTCCTGCGCTTCGGCCAGATCCACCGCAACACTTACATCAACGCTCCGGCGCTGTTGGACCCGACCATGCAACTCCGGTCGCATCTCCATGTGCTTTTCGCCGGTCAGATCTCCGGCGTCGAAGGTTACGTGGAGTCGATGGCGACAGGGTTGATGGCCGGCGTTAACGCGGCGTTGATGGCTCAGGGTTTGCCGACGCGCGCTTGGCCGAGGCAAACAGCGCACGGATCGCTTGCTGCGTACATTTGCGGAGCTAACCCGGCGAAGTATCAGCCGGCGAACATTACCTTCGATCTGCTGCCCGCCCTGCCGCCCCAAGAGCATGCTCGCTTTGGCCGAGACAAGAAGGCGCGGCGTGCGCATCAGTGCTTGGTAGCGTTGAACGCTCTTGAGGAGTTTCTTGCCCAAGATGTCGCAGTCGCCTCCTAGTGCCACGTCGAGCGAACTGCAAGAGGCGGCGGATCGCTTCGTCGACTCGCTGCGACGCAAGAACTCTTCCATGCACACCATCCGCAACTATTCCATCGACGTGGATCAGTTCGTTCTGTATTGTTCGCCGCGCGGCCAAGCTCCTCCCCTGCCGTCGGAGATTGACCGTCTGGCCATTCGTGCATTCGTCGGCGAACGTTTTCGAGGCGGCGCATCGAGCCGTACGGTCGCTCGCAAGCTGGCGTCACTTCGTGCCTTCTTCAACTTCTTAGTCCGCGAAGGTTCTGTGCAGGTGAACCCAGCCAAGCTGGTCGCCACGCCGAAGATTCCCAAGACGCTTCCCAGCGTGCCGACCGCCGAGGAGACGAATCGCCTGATCGACCGGCTGGCAGAGGCGGAAGGCCAAGCCGACGCTGCCAGCAACGCCCTGCGCGACCGCCTCATTTTCGAGTTGCTGTATGGTTGCGGTCTGCGCATCTCCGAGCTCGAAGGGCTGAACGTCTCCGATTTCGATCTCGGCGAACGCTGGGTTCGAGTGCGGGGCAAGGGCCGTAAGGAACGCCAGAATCCTTATGGAAAAGGCGTCGCTGAGGTGCTCACGCGATACCTAGAGACCCGCGGCAAGTTCTTCGCTTCCGGAGAACCCGGCATCGACGCCCTGCTGCTGCATCGCTGGCGCGGACGACCCGTGCGTCTGACGGATCGTTCGCTGCGCCGAATCGTTAAGAAGTACGCCGTCGCTTTCACCGGCGATCCAAGCATGCATCCGCATACGTTGCGGCACGCGTTCGCAACGCATCTTCTCGGCGCCGGCGCCGACCTACGAGCCATACAAGAACTCCTCGGCCATGCCAGTCTTTCGACCACTCAGAAGTATACCCAGCTGTCGTTAGAACGGTTGATGCAGGTCTACGACGAGACGCACCCCAAGGCCTAATGGGCGCCTCGTCCCCGATTGAGCGAAACTGCCTAAGCGATGGACAACCCAGAACTCACCGGAGTCCGCCGTCGCCTCCAAGAGATCATCTTCGAGGCCGAGACGCCTGCCGGAAAGGCCTTCGATGTCGGACTGATTCTCGCCATTTTGTTGAGTGTGGCGACGGTCATGTTGGAAAGCGTGGCGGCGGTCCGCGTCGAATACGGTTCTGCATTGCGCATCACCGAATGGGTCTTCACCATCCTGTTCACGATCGAGTACTTGCTCCGTCTCTACTGCACCGCTCGCCCTATTCGATATGCGCTCAGCTTCTTCGGAGTCGTCGACCTGCTTTCGATCGCCCCAACGTTCCTGAGCCTCGTCCTGGAAGGCGCCCAGTCGTTCCAAATCGTTCGCGCTTTGAGATTGTTACGGATTTTCCGTGTCCTCAAACTGGCCCACTATCTCGGTGAAGCCGACGTGCTGCGCCAAGCCCTTTACGCCAGTCGCCCCAAGATCACCGTCTTCCTCATTGCCGTCGTGAACATTGCCGGCATCTTCGGCGCGCTCATGTACTTGGTCGAAGGCCAAGCCGGCGGCTTCGACAACATCCCAATCTCTATCTACTGGGCGATCGTCACGATGACCACCGTGGGCTTCGGGGATATTGCGCCGACGTCGCCGGGCGGGCAGTTCATCGCTGCGATCCTGATGCTGATGGGCTACGGAATCATCGCCGTCCCGACCGGCATTGTGAGCGCCGAGATCGCCCGCGCCGACAAGCACCGCAAGATCTCCACGCAGTCTTGCCCCGTCTGCTCCCAGGAAGGGCATGACGCCGATGCGGTTCACTGCAAGTACTGCGGCAGCCTCTTGTAGGGGCCTGAATCTTTTGGATAGTTTACGCATCAACTATCTATTCGGAGGAAAGAGTCATGCTTGAGATTGTTCGGTCCGACGACCGCCACACAGTGGATGCGGGTTGGCTAAAGGCCCGCTGGCACTTCTCGTTCGACCATTACTACGACCCCAAACACGTCCAGTTCGGGCCGTTGCGGGTCTTCAATAACGATGTCGTGCAACCTGCCAAAGGCTTCCCGATGCATCCCCACGCCAATATGGAGATCCTGACTTACGTCATCGACGGCGCTCTAGAGCACCGCGACTCGACCGGCGGGCACGGCATCATCCACACCGGCGAAGTGCAACGGATGAGCGCCGGGAAGGGAATCGTCCATTCGGAGTTCAACGCTTCGCCGGACAAGACCGTGGAACTGGTTCAAATTTGGATCATGCCTGAGAAAAAAGACGTCCAGCCGTCCTACGAGCAGAAGCAGTTTTCCGTCGAGGATCGAACGGGTAAATTGCTGCCGATCGCGACGCCCGATGCAGCCGCCGGAACAGTCTTCGTGGGCCAAGACGTCACTATGTACGTCTCTCATTTGGAAGCGGGAACCAGCGTGTCCCACGATATCCAGCCCGAGCGACGCGCTTACGTCTTCGTGATTGACGGCGACATCGAACTCAATGGCGAGACTCTGTCCAAAGGCGACAGCGTTAAGGTGGAAAATGTGGGGACGCTGAAGTTCGACGCTGCGTCGACCGCCGAGTTGCTCGTTCTCGACCTGCCTTAATGGCGCAGCGCGGAAGCTAGGGCCACGCCGGCAGCGACCAGAATGATGCCGCCGACAACGTTGATAGCGACGTTGGAGGCGGCAACTCCCCACGAGCCCGCCTCCATGGCCCGGTAAGTATCCACGCCAAAGGTCGAGAAAGTAGTGAAGGCGCCTAGAAAGCCGGTACCGATGATCGCTCGGGTCTGCGGGGCCAACCCGACGTCTTCCATTGTGAGTTCGGCGATGACTCCCAATAGAAAACAGCCCGCGAGGTTCACGCAGAGCGTGCCGTAAGGAAAGTCATCTCCGAACCAGCGCAGCGCGGCGAGCGAAACGCCGTAGCGCGCCAGGGCGCCAAGCGCTCCTGCGAATCCGATCGCGATCAGGACCATCTCAATTTCCGAATTGCTCAGACGCTCACGCGAACGGACTACGCTTCATCGCGTAGTCGATAGCTTCCTGGGGAACCTTGTACTCCGTGTAGACCCCGCCGCCGGGATACTTCAGATCTTTCAGCCCCACTGGGCTGGTGTAGAAGGCGTCGACGGCCAGCTTGCGCATCCAACCAAAGAACTCAACGCCGGGCCCCAGGTCTCCTTGATCCCAGGCTTGGTAATCGCGGAACCGCGCATAGTCGCCCTGACCGGATCCCTGAACCCTGGAGTTGCGGCTGGCCTCCTCGGCGACCAATTCGTCCAGCAACGCTGTTTGTGTTTCGGCGGTGCAGGCGACGAATGTGGAATTCTCCCGCTCGCGCATCTCCGCATCGAGCCAGGCCAATCCGCCGTGGAAGATATTCGCCAAGTCTTCGTTGGAAGAGCAAAGCAGGTCAGTGAACTCGACCGCTCCAGCATCGACGGCGCTGCCGGAAACTTCGTCCGCGGGAACGATCAACGCCGCCAAACGAGTCACCGTTTTCCATTCCTGCTCGGTGAGTTCCTGTCGCTGGTACCCCCCAAGAGCGCCCTTCATGTTTGTCGCTTGCCCGTGCACCTGCTGTGCCGCGGCTCGATCAATCGGAACGCCGAAGCCCGCGGCGACAACCGCCAGAGCGATGCTTCGCAGGGCATCACGCCGGGAAATCTCAGATATTTGAACGAGCTTAGACATTTCCCTTCCTCATCTCTTCCGCCAAGTAGTCGCACGCTCTCCAGGAGAGGGCGTTGATCGTCAGGGTCGGATTCTTATCCGGACTACTGACGAAGGAAGCTCCGTCAACGACGAAGAGATTCTTGGCGTCCCAGGCTTGATTGAAGCTGTTCAGAACAGAAGTCTCCGCCCGCTCGCCCATGCGTGCGGTTCCAACTTCGTGGATGATTGACCCTGGCACCGAGATGCCGTCAGATTCCCGTTCCGCATTCGCCAAGCCCACTACGCGTCCGCCCATCGCATCGATGATTTCGGTAAAGCTCTTCTCCATGTGACGAGCTTGTTTCCATTCATGGTCTGACCACTTGAAGTGGAACTTCAGGACCGGAATGCCCCACTGATCGACCACATTGGGATCGATCTCGCAGTAACTCAGATCGTTAGAGATCATTTCGCCTCGTCCGGCAAAGCTGACCGCCGCGCCGTACTCCTCACGGATCTGCTTCTTCATCTCGGCTCCGTAGCCAAAGCGTTGAGCGGCGCCGTGGTAGCTGCCCGGTCCAGGTAATCGGAAGCCGCCTCCGAACTCGATGTGGTAGCCGCGTGGAAAGCCCAGCTTCTCGTGGTCGTTCCAAGCCCACCAGGGGGCGTAGAGATGCGTGCCGCCGAATCCGTTCGTGTCGTAATGCGGCATGCCTTCTAGATACGGGACGTATCCTTGCAACCCGAATCCCACGGTGTCCATCAAATTGCGGCCGACCTGTCCCGAAGAGTTACCGATTCCATTGGCGTGGTAGCGCGATTTTGAATTCAGAAGGATGCGCGCCGACTCGCACGAACTAGCGGCAAGAATCACCGCCTTGGCGGCAATCTTGACCTCGCGGCGCGTGTCGCGGTCGATATAGATCACCCCGTTCGGCTTGCCGTTGGAGTCGACGCTGACCTCGCGCGCCATCGCCCCGGTGATCAACGTCGCCTTGCCGCTCTTCAGCGCGGGGAAAATCTCGACCTGGCTCGCGGAGTACGCCGAAGCGGTGAGGCACCCCCGCCCGCAATCGCCGCAGTAGTGACAAGCGGCCCGGCCGTTTTTCGGGGACGTGATTACAGCTCGGCGATTCGCAATGAACGGGATGCCCAGCTTCTTGCCCGCCTCACGCGCCAATAGCGTGTGCACTTGGGGCGCTGGAGGCTTCTCGAAAATGCCGTCCGGCGCCGACGGAATCCCTTCCATCGAGCCCGTGACGCCGATGAACTTCTCCGCCTTGTCGTAGTACGGCGAGATGTCTGAGTAGTCGATGGGCCAGTTGTGGCCCAGGCCATCGCGGTCACGCGCCTTGAAATCCATCTGGGAGAAACGAAACGACATCCGGCCGTAGTGGTTCGTCCGGCCCCCGACGATGCGCGAGCGGAACCACTTGAACTGGCTGCCTTCGCCCACGGTGTAGGGCTCGCCCGGCAGCGTCCAGCCGCCCGACGTGGTCGTCATGAAGCCGTAGGGCTTTCCGGACCCAAAATAGAATTTGCCGCCGTCTTCGACCCCGCGGTGGTCGTAGTCGTAGAAGGACTTGTGCTCTTTGAACTCCTTCGTCGGATCGAGCATCGGGCCTGCCTCAAGCAGACACACCTTCATGCCGTGGTCGGTTAGGACGCGGACGGCTGTACCGCCGCCGGCCCCGGCTCCAACGATTACGACGTCGTATTCCTGTGGCGAAGCGTTACTCTGTGGCATTGGGTTGTTGGCTCCGATTTATTGTAATGGAACGAACTAGACAAAACTGGCGAATTGGTCTGATTTGCCTTGTTGCGCTGCTGCAATGGGCTTGTGGCGGGGCTGTCGACGACGGCCCCGGAGGCACCCAATCTCTCACCAGCGGCGCCGGAACGGTGCTTCGCATCGAGCCCGAGTTCGACGAGATATTGCCCGCGAACTATCGCATCGAGCGAATCGCCGCCGGATTTGTCTTCGCAGAAGGGCCCCTTTGGGTTCGGCGAGGTCAGTGGCAAAGCCTTCCCTTTTTGGCATTCTCGGACATTCGGAGCAATGCCCTCTACCGCTGGAATCCGCAGGACAACGACGTGGTCGAGTTGCTGCGGCCGGTCTTCGTCGGCGCGGCGGAAAACGATTGGTCTGCCGGCCCAGCCGGACTGGCTCTGGACGCAGCGGGCAACTTATTGGTCTGCGAGCAGGGCGATCGCCGCATTGGTTTGCTGAAGCCAACGGGCGAGCGATCCGTCTTCGTCGATCATTTCAACGACAAGAGATTCAACAGCCCGAACGATCTCGTTTGGGGGCCTGACGGATGGCTCTACTTCACCGATCCGCCGTTCGGGTTGAAGGAGCAGGACGACGATCCAGAGAAGGATTTGGATTTCAACGGCGTCTTCCGCGTCAGCGCCGACGGCCAAACCGTCGAGTTGCTGGCGGATGGCCAATCGCGTCCGAACGGCCTCGCATTCTCTCCCGATGGCCAATATCTCTACGTGTCCAATTCCGATCCCTATCGCAAGAATTGGATGCGTTATCCCGTTGGCGAAGATCGGTCGGTCGGTTCCGGGCGAGTCTTCTACGACGTGACGTCGAATAACGAAGAAGGGCTTCCCGACGGATTAGTGCTGGATCAAGAGGGTCGAATTTATGCTGCGGGACCCGGTGGAGTTTGGGTTTTCTCGCCCGACGGGACACACCTCGGTACCATTCGGCCGGACGAACCTCCCGCCAATGTCGCCTGGGGGAACGAGGGTAAGACGCTGTATATGACCGCCCGCACCGGCGTGTACCGCATCCAACTCAACGTCCAGGGCATGATCAACTGATCGACCTTCCCGGCCAGTCATCCGGACCCGCCGCTATACTTAGAGGTTTGGCTCTCAAGATGCCCAATCAGCCCAAGATTCGTTCGACAACTATTCTCTGCGTTCGCCGCGGCGGTAAAACCGTGATGGGCGGTGATGGCCAGGTGACACTAGGCAGCGAAGTCATCAAGGGAACCGCCCGTAAGACCCGCCGTTTGTACAACGAGAAGATTCTCGCCGGGTTCGCCGGCTCTACCGCAGACGCCATGTCGCTGTTCTCCCGATTTGAGGACAAGCTGCAAGAGTTCAATGGAAACCTGACCCGAGCGGCAGTCGAGTTGGCTAAGGATTGGCGCACCGACAAGTCGCTACGGCATCTGGAAGCGGTTCTGTTGACCGCCGACGAGTCTTCGACTCTGCTGATTAGCGGGACCGGCGACGTCATTGAACACGACGAGCCGGTGGCCGGAATCGGCTCTGGCGGATCCTTTGCGGTCGCTGCTGCTAGTGCGTTGATGGCGCATACGAAGCTCGATGCTCGCCAGATCGCCGAAGCCGCGATGAAGATCGCCGCTAACATCTGCATCTACACCAACGACAGCCTGCATTTTGAAGAGCTGGGCTAGGGTCCGCTGTTATGGTTATTTATCTTCCCGGTCAGTCCGAGCTGGACACTCCTGCCCTGGACGAGCTCACTCCGCGCGAGATAGTCCAAGAGCTCGACAAGCATGTTGTCGGACAGCATGACGCGAAACGCGCCGTCGCCATCGCCCTAAGAAACCGTGTCCGCCGCCGCAAGTTGAGCCCCGAGATGGCCGATGAGGTCATGCCCAAGAACATCCTAATGATGGGGGCTACGGGCGTCGGCAAAACCGAGATCGCTCGGCGGCTGGCGCGCTTGTCGAACTCTCCGTTTCTCAAAGTCGAAGCTTCGAAGTTCACTGAGGTCGGCTACGTCGGTCGCGACGTTGACTCGATGATTCGCGACCTCGTCGATGTCGGCATCGACATGGTGCGTGAAGAAAAGCTCGACCTCGTGGCTGAGCGGGCGGAGGCCAATGCAGAGGAGCGCATCCTCGACATCTTGATGCCGCCGCAAACGCCGGATGAAGAAGGCGAAGAGGGCAAGGAATCCATCGCTAGAACCCGCGAGAAGCTGCGCCGCAACTTGCGCGAAGGCAAGCTCGACGACCGCATGGTCGAGATCGAGGTGCGCGACCGCAACACGCCGATCGAGGTGATTACCAACTCCGGAATCGAGGAGATGGACATCAATCTTCGCGACATGCTTCCTGGTCTGTTTGGCGGCAAGTCGCGGCGCCGCAAAATGCATGTCGTCGAAGCGCTGGATTATTTAGTCCAAGAGGAAGAACAGAAGCTGGTCGACATGGACCAGGTCACCCGGCAAGCCGTCGATCGCGTGGAGCATTCCGGAATCATCTTCCTCGACGAAATGGACAAGATCGCCGGCCGCGAGGGCAGCCGCGGACCGGACGTCAGTCGCGAAGGCGTGCAGCGGGATATCCTGCCGATCGTCGAAGGTACGACCGTCAATACGCGTTACGGCATGGTTCGCACCGATCACATCCTGTTCGTCGCCGCGGGAGCCTTTCACGTTTCTAAGCCTTCGGACATGATTCCAGAACTGCAGGGTCGTTTCCCGATCCGCGTCGAGTTGAAGGCACTCACCGCCGCGGACTTTGTCAGGATCTTGACCGAGCCCAAGAACGCTCTAATCAAGCAATACGTCGCTCTGATGGAGACCGAAGGGGTCAAGCTCAAGTTTGAGGACGATGCCATCGTCGAGATTGCACGGCTCGCGACCGAAGTGAACCAGCAGACGGAGAATATCGGCGCCCGTCGGCTACACACGATCATGGAGAAGCTTCTGGAGGAAGTCTCCTTCGAGGGGCCAGACCTGAAGAAGAAGTCCGTCAAGATCGATGCGAAATACGTTGCCGATCGGCTCGCGGACGTGGTGAAGGATCAGGACTTGAGCCGTTACATCCTGTAGCTATCGTGTTTGCTCTGCGCCCAGCCCGTAACTGGCGGCAAGTCTTTGCGCCCTCGCTGGTAGCCTTGCTGGCGGCGTGCGGTTCGGTCGGCGAACCTCTTCCGCCTTTGTTGCACATACCCGGTCGTGTGGACGACTTCACCGTCCGCCAGGAAGACTCCGAACTCGTCGCCGAATGGACCTGGCCCGTACTCGGCAGCGAGGGACAAGTTTTCCGCGAGATGGAGCGATTCGAGATCTATTCGTTGTTCGTTCCGCCTGGCGGAGATATTCCGGGTTCGGATGCGTTCAGCGAACATGGTGAGTCAGTAATGACGATTGCGGCTGAGGATCCCTCTACGACCGGCCCTGGCACTCACTTGGAGGTTCGCGTACCTCTTGAAGGCCAGTATGGGTCTCGCAGAGGTTTCGCGGTTCGCGGCGTCAGCACCAAAGGTCGAGCCTCCGCTTGGTCTGAATTGCGCCTGCTCGACATCGTACAGCCTCCTGCCGCCCCGGCCGATTTAGTTGTTACGGTGCTGGAGCAGGGCGTCAGGTTGGCTTGGACCCCGGTGGAAGACGCCACACAATATGACGTGGAGCGGCGCATTGCAGCGGGCGAATTTGTGTCGATCGGCCCTGCTGCCGGCCCCGAGTTTCTAGACGCTTCCCCTCAATGGGACATGCCGAACAGCTATCTCGTGAAGGCGTTGAAGTCGGCCGACGGTTCGCCTGAGGTCCCTGGACCGGCATCGAATATTGCCGCTCTGACGCCGCGTGACGTGTTCCCGCCGGCGACGCCGGTTGACCTGCGAGCGCTCGCTGTCGAGGGCGGCGTGGAACTGTCCTGGAGTTCTAACTCTGAACCCGATCTGGCCGGGTATCGTGTCCTAAAGGATGGTTCGCCGGTCCACGAAGGGCTGCTGGACTCGGCTAACTTTAGCGATCAACCGCTCTCTCCCGGACAAACTGTTGTTTATCAGGTGATCGCGGTCGACCGCTCGGGAAACGCCAGCAGTCCCGCTGAAGTCCAGGCTGTCGGCCCCCGCTGAACCAAGGAGGCGGCCAAGATTGGATAGAATGGGCGTTAAGGAATAAGAGGTAAAATATGAAGTTTTTTCTGGACACCGCCAATATCGAACAGATCAACAAGGCGAACGCGTACGGCATCTTAGACGGTGTCACGACGAATCCCTCACTCATCGCCAAGGAGGGCGCCGATCACGCCGCGCGCATCCTGGAGATCTGTCAGATCGTCGACGGCGACGTTTCTGCGGAAGTTGTCGAGACTGAAGCGGAAGCGATGCTGACCGAAGGCCGTAAATTGGCGAAGATCCACGACAACGTCGTCGTCAAAGTTCCTTTGACGCGCGACGGCATCAAGGCCACCAAGATGCTGTCCTCCGAAGGGATTCGCGTCAACGTGACGCTTTGCTTCACCGCCAACCAGGCGCTGCTGGCCGCCAAGGCGGGCGCGTACTACATCAGCCCGTTCGTCGGCCGCCTCGACGACATCTCATCCGAGGGCATGGAACTGATTCGCGACATCGTCACGATATACGACAACTACGGCTATCCGACCCAAGTGTTGACGGCTTCCGCCCGCGGACCCTTGCATGTCAGAGACGCCGCTCTATGCGGAGCCCACGTCGTCACCCTGCCTTACCCGGTTTTTGAGAAGCTCTTCGATCATCCTTTGACGGAAAGCGGACTCGCGCAGTTCCTGGCCGATTACCGCAAGAGCCAAGAGCGTTAATGCAAACAGCCTGGCCGCAATGGGCGGAGGTAGCCGCTGCGTTTTTCGTAGTTGTCGCTCTCGCCATTGCGGCCGTGGTTTTTCTTGCCGGCAAGTGGCGTCGCGAGAACGACCCAGACGAGAAGGAGCGCCAACGCCGCTTGGAAGTGAATCGAAATGGACGCATCGCGTCTGGAGAAGTCGTCGACATCGTAGACGAAGAACTAGCTCCTAATGGAGCGCGGCGGCGATTCCTGCACTATCGCTACACGGTCGGCGCAGTTGATTTTGCTGCCTGCCAAGACGTGACGCTGATCTCCGAGCGAATCGGCGACGACCCCAGCGGCATCGTCGGCGCCGTGGCGGTCAAGTATCACAACAAAAATCCCTACAACTCCATCATCGTGTGTGAGCACTGGAGCGGATTTCGCCGTGCCGCCGAACTGGCCTCCGAAGACTCCCAAGCGGGCGCCCAGGTTCGTCTAGCCGACGGATAGTTCGTCTCGGTTCGGTATGCTGTCGGTGTGGTCCGAATCAGAAAACAAATAGCTGATTCCGACAATTAGGAGTAGTTCAATGAATCGAGTTTTGTTTGGATCCCTCGCGGGCGCCCTGTTCTGTCTCGCCTTGGGTTGCACGCCCGCTGCCCCGCCTGCCGCGGAAGCGCCGCCTGCCGCCAGCCCCGCTTTCCGCGACGAAGCTCTCAGTCGGCTCGAGACGTTGCAAGATCGTATCGTGTCCCTCGCTGAGGCGATGCCTCAAGACAAGTACACGTGGAGACCCGCTGAGGGCGTACGCTCCGTCAGCGAACTCTACCTGCACATAGCCGGCGCTAACTTCGGCCTTGCGAGCACATTCGGAGCGACCGCTCCGGAAGGCGCCGTCCCGGGCGACGATGTGACCGATAAGGCAGCGATCACCGCGGCGCTGACCGCCTCGTTCGAGCACCTGAAGGCCGCCTTCAAAAGCGTTTCCGCGGCTTCAGCGGATGAGAAGGTGACCCTCTTCGGTCAGGAAATGACCACACGGCAGGCGCTCTGGACGCTCACCGAGCATCTCAGCGAGCACCTCGGGCAGGGGATCGCCTATGCCCGCATGAACGGCGTTGTCCCTCCCTGGAACGCCAAGTAAGTCGGCAGATTCTGAGCAACAGGGCCGCTCTCGATCATTCGCGGGCGGCCCTTGTCCTTCACACTAGTCCGCGCGCCTTTGCAACGCCTGTTTCGTCGCTTCCAGCGTGCTGACCAGCGAATCACGCGGCAGGCTCAAGGTGAAGGGTTTCACGATCCATCCCAGCCCGAGTGGTACTCCCCGAGTCAACGTCACGCTGCGGCACTCGACGTAGACGCCGCCGTCGCCCTCCTGGATGCTCCAGTAAGCGTTCAGCCGCCATAGGAACCCCGAATCCTTGCCCACAGGCAACATCTTTTCCTTCGGCGTGCCCGCATCGCGGATCTCATTGATCCGCGTGCTCCTCGAGCGGAGTTGCCAACGGCGATCCCGCCCCTTCAAGACTTCCACTTCATGCTCCGTGTCGAGCACCACCGTAAAGACCTTCTCTTTGAGCAAACGGAGGGAACTGCGTATCTTCGTTCCGTCGCGATGCAGCAACTTGCTCGCGATCACTTCCGGATACACGTCTTGGTGGCGATTATAGTCCGTTAGCAGCACGATGACGTCTTCGCCCGCGGCGCCCTTCACGAACATCGTTGCCGTCCAGTCCTGAATCAGACCGCCCGGCGCGTCAAGACTCCGTTCCGTGAACTTCGGGTCAATCGAGCCTGCGCGAAGTCGCTCTTTCGCGCCGATCTCACCCGAGGGGGCGAGAAACTGAGCGGAATCGCCGCTCAGTCGCCGATCGAGATCCCGCTCCACCCGTGCAGCGTATTTCTCGTAAGCCGCAACCCCTTCGGGACGCAACTGCGTCTTGGGCTGCGCCGCCAGAGCCGCACAGGACAACAATATTGCTGCGGCTAGAATTTCAGTGCGCGCCATCGGACTCCTAGTGATCGTACAATCTCAGACGTGATCCAAGCCCCTCCGGTCTCACAAAAGCAAGCCGCCGAACTCGACCGGCAAGGATTTACTATCCTCCGCCAGTTCCTCAGTCCTGCTGAAGTCGACGCCTTTCGTCAGCGAATCGCTCAACTCTTCGACGAAGAAGGCGACTCGGCCGGTGCCGATTTCAAGCTCGAACCGGGGGCGAAACGGCTGGCCAACCTGGTCAATAAAGGCGCGATTTTTGAGCGTGCTGTCGCTGACCCCTCCGTGTTGGCCCTTGTCCGCCAGGTCCTCGGCCCTGAAATCAAGCTCAGTAGCCTCAACGCTCGCTCGGCGATCGCCGGAGGCGGATCTCCGCAACCGCTCCACGCCGATATGGGCGCCGTTCCCGACGAAAAGGGCAATTGGGTTTGCAACGTCGTCTGGATGCTTGATGACTTTACCGAATTAAACGGCGCCTTGCGAGCCGTTCCAGGCACTCACCGCTCGGGGAGTCTTCCGCAGCAAGCTCTCGCCGATCCTTATGCCGCTCATCCCGACGAAGTCCTAGTCACCGGCAAGTCAGGGGATGTGGTGGTGATGAACGCCCATCTCTGGCACGCCGGAACAGAGAATCGCGCCGCTGCCGATCGTCTGGCACTACACAGTTTTTATTGCCGCCTAGACAAGCCCCAGCAGCAGTATCAAAAGAAGCTCCTCTCTCCCGCTGTTCAAGCTCAACTCAGTCCTGAACTACGCGATTTGCTTGCCCTCGACGATCCCCTCAACGACCAACTCAGCTCGCAAGACGTCGTCCGCAGCGGCTTCATGAAGTAGCCGCGTCCGGCAGCCGGTATTTCTTGTTGGCCCGTGTCAGGTGTTCGCGCACGGCTCGTTCCGCCTTCGTCGCGTCATGCGCAGCAATCTGCTTGAGGATCCGTTTATGCTCACGGATCGTCACTTGTTCCGCACCAGGCACACGAAGCAGCTCTTGATGAAACTCGGCCAGCCAGCCCAGCATGGCCTCGCTAACCGCCGTATAGATCGGGTTGCCTGAGATCGCCGCGATAGCGATATGAAAATCGATGTCTGCCCGAACGAAATCTGGCGGATTGCCGACATGCTGCTCTAGCCGGTCGACGCAGCTCTGTAGCGCGGCAATGTCCTTTGCGTCCGCCTTCTCCGCCGCCGCGCGCACCATTCCAGCCTCGAACATGAGCCGCGCCTCTTTTAGATGTCCAAGCGCTTCGGGCGATGAGATCAGCAAGTGCCGGGCCGTACGATCGATCTGCCCTAGCATGTTTCGCGCGTCGAGCGCCTTCACCGTGGCCCGCTCGCCATGGCTGATCTCGACCAGTCCCATGCTCGCCAATCGCTGCATGGCCTCGCGAACCGAAGGCCGCCCGACGCCGTACTTCTCCATCAGGCTTCTTTCGGGAGGTAACTTGTCCCCGACGGCCCACCGGCCGCTCTCGATTTCGTCCAACAGCCTCTCCGCAACTTCGTCAGAGAGCTTTTTGCGGACGATCGGATTTGCTGCGTGCCGAGTCTGCATTAAGGGCCCGGAGTCGTCACCGTCGCCCGGTAGACGTAACCGGTGACTCGATCCATGTCGGAGCTGGAGAGATAGAGGCTGTGCCGGTCGTCGCCCTTTCCGAACGTGCAGTTCGTTAGCGCCTTCTGCTCCGTCGTCACTTGTTCAATTGTTTCGCCGGTCTTGGCGTCAATCAAGTGCGCCGTTCCCACCGAGTAGCAAGCCACCCACACATTGCCGTTCGCGTCGACGGCCATGCCGTCGCCGACGCACGGTTCAATTGTCGCGACGACTTCCTTGTCGCCCGTCGCCACGCCGTTCTCGTCCAATCTCCATCGCAGCAAGTTTGCCGTCAATGCCGCGCTGTTTTGCGCAACGTACAACGTACGGTCATCCGGGCTCAGCAAGATTCCGTTGGGCCCCACAACCGTATCGTCAAAAACAGAAACTTCGCCTCCGGGGTTCACACGGTAAATCGTTCCCGGAGCCGCCTCGCCCGCATAACCCTTTGGATCGGTGAAGTAAGCCACTCCAGCTGCGGATACGGTGACGTCGTTCGGCCCCGTCGTTGCTGCCGGATCCGCCTCGAAGCTCTCCGCCAAGACCGTAAGTGTGCCGTCCGGCGACAGCCGTTGCAGCTGCCGCTCGTCGGTGGCCGTGAGGTAGATGTTGTCGTTGGCGTCAATCCACAGGCCCCCCGGTCCCGCAAGACTAGCCACGGGAGCGTATTCGGCCGCGCCCTCGTCCGCCGTCCAGCGCACAATACCCCGGTAGGTTCCCCTTGAAGTGAAATAGAGAGCTCCGTTTGAGTCGATCGCCGGCCCTTCCGTGTTGCCCCACGAACCATCGGTCGCGATCAATTCGGCGTGGATGACCGGCAATTCGGAAGTTACGTCCATTGACGCCTCTTCCGGCGCGGAACATGCCACAAACGCAGCGATCCATGCCAGACTCAAGAGCCCTTTCAAGAAACCCGGCTTGTTCATTCCGTTCATGCCTCCTAGTGGTATGATGAGTATCCCACACGCCTAAGTCGATTAGAATTCCATGCCGATCAATAACGTTGTCCTCGTCGGGGCCGGAGGCAAGATGGGTCTCCGTCTCGCCGCCAACCTCAAGAAATCCTCCTTCCGCGTTCGCCACGTTGAGATCAGCGAAAGCGGACAAGCCGCGCTCTCTCGCCTCGGTTTCGAAGTGTTCGATATCGAGCAGGCCGTGGTCGGCGCCGACGCCGTTATCCTCGCCGTACCCGATAGACTGATCGGCAAGGTCGCCCATCAAATCGAGCATCTACTGGCCCCCGGCGTGATGCTCGTCTGCCTCGATGCCGCCGCGCCTTTTGCGGGCGAGATGCCCAAGCGCGACGATCTCGCCTACTTCATCACCCACCCCTGCCATCCGCCGGTGATTCACGACGAGAAGACCCTGGAGGGCCAAATGGACTTCTTCGGCGGCATCCACGCAAAACAACACATCGTCTGCTGCCTGATGCAGGGCCGCGACGGCGCCTACATGGAAGGTGTACGCATTGCCCGGGTCATCTACGGTCCTGTGATGCGCGCACACCGCTGCACGGTCGAACAGATGGCGATCCTCG
The DNA here is from genome assembly GCA_963805925.1 of uncultured Acidobacteriota bacterium. Classification (GTDB taxonomy): domain Bacteria; phylum Acidobacteriota; class Terriglobia; order Bryobacterales; family UBA6623; genus CAMPKL01. Next base: position 21,543 of record CAWDWB010000003.1, on the reverse strand, counting down.
AACCCGTGCTTTCCGAGACCGTCGCCGCCACCTGCGTCATGGTCATCAAAGAAGCCGTCGACGAGGCTGTCCGCCGTGGCGTACCAGCGCAAGCCGCCGAAGACTTCGTTATCGGTCACCTCAAGGTCGAAATCGGCATCGCCTTCAAAATGTTCGAAGGCGCGCAGTTCTCCGATGGCGCCCTGCTGGCAATCGAGAAAGCCAAACAGTCCATCTTCCAGCCTGACTGGAAGAAAGTGTTTGAAGAGGACGCCATCAAGCAAAGCGTTCAAGACATCACTCAACCGCCCAGCGCTTCCTAGCCGCGATGTCGGACCGTATCCAGGCGACCTATTGGGTCGAAACCGCCTTCCCGCTGCCACAGGCCGCCGAGGTCCTTGCAGGCGAGCAGTCGTCCGGCACCTTCATCTCACTGCCTGGCGAAACGCCGGAACTCAAGGCCCGCCACGGCGCCGTCGTTGAACACATCGAGGAACTCGCCTCGGTCGATGCTCCTTCCTTGCCCGGCGCGGGCATCCCCAAGGGCGAGACTGTGCCCAAATGGAAGCGCGCCAAAATCCAAGTCTCTTGGCCGCTGGATAACCTCGGCCCCTCACTGCCCAATCTGCAAGCCACGGTCGCCGGAAATCTTTTCGAACTGAAGCAATTCTCCGGCCTGCGCCTTCTCAGCCTCTCGCTGCCCGACGCATTTCGCGACGCCTATCCGGGCCCGCAGTTCGGCGTCGCCGGCACGCGCAAGCTCACCGGCGTGGAGAAGCTGCCCTTAATCGGCACCATCGTCAAGCCGAGCGTTGGCCTCTCCCCCGCGGACACGGCCGCCATGGTCCGTCAACTCGCCGAAGGCGGCCTCGACTTTATCAAAGACGACGAACTCCAAGCCGACGGCCCCCACTGCCCCTTTGCCGAGCGCGTCGATAAGGTCATGCGCGTCCTGCGAGATCACGCCGACAAGTCCGGCAAGATGGTCATGTTCGCCTTCAACGTCACCGGCGAAATCGACGAGATGCGCCGCCGTCACGACCTCGTTGCCGCAGCGGGCGGAACCTGCGTGATGGTCAGCATGCACTCCATCGGCCTACCTGGCATGACCGCTCTTCGCGCCCACAGCCGGTTGCCCATTCACGCGCACCGCAACGGCTGGGGCGTCTTTGCTCGCTCGCCGCACCTCGGCATCGACTACAAGGCCTGGCAAAAGTTCTGGCGTCTCGCCGGCGCCGATCACATGCACGTCAACGGGCTGCGCAACAAGTTTTGCGAGGCCGACGAATCGGTAATCTCTTCGGCGAAACAGTGTCTCACGCCTATGTTTGAGGGCGAAAGGCGCGGCTGCGAAGTCATGCCAGTCTTCTCATCCGGCCAATGGGCCGACCAAGCCTTCGACACCTATGCAGCCCTCGGTTCATCCGATCTAATCCACGCCGCCGGCGGCGGCATCATGGGACACCCTGGCGGCATCGCCGCCGGCGCCGCCAGTATGCGCGCTGCATGGGAGGGCGCCCTTGCAGGCCTCGCCCGAGAGCAAGTCGCCGCGGCCAGCCCCGAGTTCCGCCAAGCGCAGGAGCAGTTCGGCAAGTGATTCCTAAACTCGCCCTCTCCTACTACGGCGACGATTTCACCGGCTCCACCGACGTCATGGAAGTCCTCACCTGGGCAGGCTTGCCAACTGTCCTCTTCCTGCAGCCGCCCAGCAAAGAACAACTGTCTCGCTTCCGCTCCGCGCGCGCCATCGGCATTGCAGGAGACAGCCGCAGCCGCTCTCCTGATTGGATGTCCGAGCACCTTCCGCCAATCTTTCAACGACTCGAAGGCTTCGGCGCGCCGATCAACCAGTACAAAGTCTGCTCCACGTTCGACAGTTCCCCGCAGGTCGGCTCCATCGGACGCGCCCTCGACATCGGTCTCGACGTCTTCGCCTCGGCCTGGGCGCCCATCCTCGTCGGCGCCCCCAAACTGCGCCGTTACCAAGCCTTCGGCAATCTCTTCGCGCGCATCGCTTCTGAGACCTATCGCCTCGATCGTCACCCCACCATGAGCCGCCATCCGGTGACGCCGATGGACGAGTCCGACCTTCGCCGCCACCTCGCCGCGCAGACCGCCGCCAAGATCGGCTTGGTCGATTTGCTGGCGCTTGCGTCGGGAGCAGGGCAGAGCCGCATTGCCGAGGCTATCTCCACGGGCGAACACGCGGTTCTGTTCGACGTTCTAGACGACGCCTCGCTGATCGAAGTCGGTCGCCTCATCTGGGAGAACCGCGCCGCCGCTCCTTTCGCCGTCGCCTCCTCCGGCCTGGAGTACGCGCTCGTCGCCTACTGGCGCTCCGCCGGCTTTTTATCCGATGCTCCCGCTCCCCAACGAGCCGCCCCGGTCGATCGCCTCGCCGTACTCTCCGGCAGCTGTTCGCCCGAGACCGCCGCTTCCATCCGCTACGCAATCGACCAAGGCTACGCGGGCATCCCTCTCGACGCCCGCTCCGTCGCCAACGGCCAATTCGACGACGGCCTGCAACAGGCCGTCTCCAGCGCCGCTGCAGGCCGCAGCTTCATCTTCTACACCGCTCTCGGCCCGTCAGACCCCAACCTCATCGGAGGCGACGAAGCCTTCCGCCGCTCACTCGCCGAGAATCTCGGCCGACTCTTCGCTGCGGCCCTCGAACGAACCGGCATCCGCCGTGCCGTCGTCTGCGGCGGCGACACCTCCTCCGGCGTGGGCCGTCAACTCGACATCTACGCGCTCACCGCCGTCTGTCCGCTCGCCCCCGGCTCTCCCCTCTGCCGCGCCTACTCCAACGGCCCCCTCGACGGCCTAGAAGTCGCCTTCAAGGGCGGACAAGTCGGCGGCCCAGCCTTCTTTGAAGAGGCCCGCCGTCCGGCTTAAGAGCCCGAAACCTATTCGCACCAAATCTCCCGCGACGTCGTCTAAACAACACTTAGACTGAACCACGCCGTCGGAGCTAAAGCTATGCGGTGAGCTAGAACCCTGCCGAGAATTAGGGGGAGTGAGATGCTATAGAAGGCCTGGCGCTTGGCCGACCGGGCCCGGGACGTTAGGAGATGAGAATGAAGTGGATTTGGCTGAAGCGAAACTGGCTTTGGAGCGTTTTTCTCGTCGTGATGATCATCTCGCCCGTGAGGGCGCAGGAACAACATCTAACCTTGGAAGACTGTGTGCGCCTCGCACTGGAAGCGCCATCCACGGTACAGTCCGCCGAGCGCGACCAGTCCATCGCTGCCGAGCGGCAAACGGCGGCCCGCGCCGGCATGTTGCCCCAATTGGCCCTCAACTCGACCTATACCTACAACAGCCCGAACGCTAATACCCCGAATCCGTTCAGCTTCGCCGCCTTAAACGGCGTTCGCGAATACCTAGCCGTCGCCGATGCCAGTTGGAGCATGGATCTCTCTGGACGCCTCCGCGCGGGTCTAGCCCGAGAGCGTGCCGGCCGGGACATCGCCGTAGCCGATCTCGCCATTGCCCGCCGGGACATTCGCCGCGCAGTCACTCTGGCCTATTACGACCTGCTCCTCGCGCGACGCATCGTTCAGTTGGAGCAAAGCAGCCTCGACGAAGCTCGTCAGTTCGAGCAAAACGTCCGCGCCCGCCAAACTCAAGGAGAAGCCTCTCGTGCGGACCTGTTGAAGGCCTCCGCGCAGCGATCCCAGTACGAGCAGCGTTTCGCCCAGGCTCAACTCGACGCCAAACTCGCCAATCAGATCCTCGCCTCGTTCTGGACCGTTGACGTCGATACGGAACTGCCGGTCGTCGATGTCCTGGACTCGCCCCCTGCCTTGCCTGTGGAGATCGTAGGCGCCGACGCCCAACAGGCCTCCGCCGCGCTCTCGCAGCGCCCGGAGTTGGCCAGGTTAGACGCCCTGGGACGAACCTTCCTCGCCGACCGCAAGATCGCCCGCGCTGGTCTCAGGCCCGACGCGAATCTTGTGTTCCAATATGGACTCGATGCCAACCAGGTTCGCTCAGACCAACTCGGCTACGCGGCCTTCGTCAACGTGAACGTGCCTGTCTTCGACTGGTTTCGCTCGCGCAGCGGCGCACGCGAGGCAAGCTATCACCAAGAACAGACGAGAATCCAACGCTCTGCCGCCGAGCGAGCGCTCACGCAGGAGTATCTAGCCGCTCGATCCCGCGTTCAGTCCTGGCACGAACGAATCAGCATGGCACAGAGCGAGACCGACGCAGCCCGCGAAAATCTGCGGCTGGTGCGCCTGCTGTATGAGAACGGCGAAGGGGCAGCGCTAGACGTCGTGATTTCACAAGCCGATGCGACCCAAGCAGGACGCTCGTACTACTCCGCCGTCGCCGAATACCAACGAGCCATCGCTGACTTCGAACTGGCGGCCGGACGATGAGAAACCTCATGCGAATCTACATTCTTGCCGCCCTGGCCCTTGTCGGCTGCGGAGCGCCCGACGAAGCCGTCGAGCCCCAAGTCGTCGTTGACGTCAAAACAGCTAAAGCGGTCATCCAAGACGTGGAGGAGATTGCCGTCGCTCCGGCAACCGTCTTTGCTAAATCCGAGGCCAAGGTCGCCTCGCAGTTGACCGCACCCATTGCCAGCCTTCAGGTGAAAAAAGGAGATCGCGTCAAGCAAGGACAGATCCTCGCCCGGCTGCGAACCGCCGACCTCGACGCACAACTCGCCGACGCCAAAGCCCAAGTCGCCGATGCGGCGGCGAACCTGGAGAAGGTCTCCGCTGGAACGCTCCCCACTGACGTGGAGCGCGCCCAAGGCGAAGTGGAGCGCACAGCCTCCGCCCTGGCCGAAGCCAAACAGATCTTCGAACGGCGACAGACCCTCGTCGCCGAGGGCGCACTTCCTGAGCGCGACCTGCTGATTGCCAAAACGCAGTACGACCAGGCCGTCTCCGCCAACCGCGTCGCGCAGTCTGCGCTCGATCTGCTGACCGGTAAATCTCGTCTGCAGGACATGCGAATCGCCGAGAGCCGTCTCGCCTCAGCACAAGCCAAGCTGGACCTGGCCGCAGCGCAACTGGCGTTTGCGGAAATCGTCAGCCCATCGCCCGGCGTCATCACCGACCAGTTCCTATACCCCGGCGACATGGCCCGGCCCGACGCGCCCATCTTCACCGTCATGGATCTATCCGTCGCCGTCGCGCGGGGCCAGTTCCCCGAGGAGAAAGCCGGCGGTTTGCGCGTAGGCCAGTCGTGCCGCTTCAGCGGCGTGGACGGGGCCGACTCTCCGCACTCCGGCAAACTCACCGTAGTGAACCAAGCCGTCGATCCCGTGCGCCGCACGATAGAAGCCTGGTGCGAAATTCCTAACAGCGCCGGCGCCGTCAAATCCGGCGTCTTCGGCGAACTCACCGTCGTGCTCGACGTGCACCACGACGCCCTGACGGTTCCTTTGGCCGCCGTTGAGTTCGATCCCGATCGGACGAACGGCGTCGTCTGGACCGTAGGCTCCGACAATCTCGTTCACGAGAATCATCCGAAGGTCGGCGTCGTCTCCGATGCGACCGTCGAAATTCTCGAAGGGCTCAAGAGCGGCGATACCGTCGTCGTCGAAGGCGGCTATGGCCTCTCCGACGGTTTGACCGTTCGCCTCGCGGAGCCTTCCCAATGAGGAGCAGTGCATTCGCTCAATTCGTCGAGGCCTATGGCAAGGCGCTGGTGATCGGTGCTCTCACCATCGCCCTGGCCGGTTTAGCCTTTGCTTTTAGTCTGCCGGTCTCGCTGTTTCCGGAGACCGATTTCCCCCGAGTCGTCATCCTCGTCGACAACGGCGTCACGCCCGTCGATCAGCAAGCGCTCACCGTCACCCGCCGCCTCGAAGAGGCGGCTCGCCGCGTTCCCGGCGTAACCGACATCCGCTCGGTCACCTCACGCGGCGCAACCGAAATCAGCGTCTTCTTTCGTTGGGACGTCAACATCATCGACTCGCTGCAACTTATCCAAGGCGAGATCGCTCAGATCGCCCCAACCCTGCCGCCGGACTCGCGCTTCTACATCAACCGGTTGACCTTCTCCGTCTTCCCTATGATCGGCTTCAGCCTGACGTCACCCGATCGCAGTCTTTCCGAACTCTGGGAACTTGCCTACTGGGATCTAGCCCCGCGTCTCTACCGTATCCCCGGCGTTATGGAAGCGCGCATCGTCGGCGGTCGCGAGTCCGAGTTCCACGTCATCGTCGATCCCGACAAGCTCAATCGCTACGGCCTCTCGCTCACCGCCGTATCCAACGCGATCCGCAACGCCAACATCATTTCTTCCGGCGGCATGGTGCAGGAGAACTATCACCTCTATCTCACCACTGTCACCGGCCTGATGCACGATCCTGAGCAGATTGCACAGACCGTCGTCTCCGTACTCAACGGCACGCCTGTGCGCATCGCCGACGTTGCCGAAGTCGTCAAAGGCGAGCGTCCGACCTACAACATCGTCACAGCCGACGGCCATCCAGCCGTGCTCATCAACGTTCTCCAGCAACCGGACGGCAACGCTCTACAGATCGCTCAAGACGTCAACGCGGAACTCGCCCTCATCAAACAAACTCTGCCGCCGGACATCAAGCTCGCCACGTTCTACGATCAGTCGATTCTTGTCCGCGATTCCATCCTTGGCGTTCGCGAGGCGATCCTTCTCGGTCTGGCCCTGAGCATCGGCGTCCTGATGGTCTTCCTGAAGGATTGGCGCACAACCCTAGTCGCCTCCGTCGTGATTCCGATCTCGCTGTTGATCGCCGTGGTCTTCATGGAGTTGCTCAATATGAGCTTCAACCTGATGACCCTCGGAGGTATGGCCGCGTGCGTCGGCATCGTCATCGACGACGCCATTGTTATGGTCGAGAACATCACCGTTCACATGTATATGGGGCAGTCTCGTGGCCAGGCCTCCAGCAGCGCGATCACCGAGCTGACGCCTGCTCTGATCGGCTCAACATTGACCCCCATCATGGTCTTCGCGCCGCTGATTTTCCTCGGCGGAGTGACGGCTGTGTTCTTCCGTTCCCTCGCCGCCACCATGGTGACTGCTCTGTTGGCTTCGCTGTTTCTGGCTCTCTTCTTTACTCCCGTACTGGCCGCTGCCCTCTTGCGCAGCCGGCGAGGTCCGCGCGCCGAAACGATCGAAGAAGCCGAGCAGGCCGGTGAAGGCAAAATCATGCGCGCCGTCGCGGAACGTTACGACCGTCTGCTCAAGGCGACTCTCGATCACTCCCGCGTCGCGCTGGGCGTCTTAGCTTTGATCGTCGCCGGCTCCGCGGGCATCTACTTCCAACTTGGCAGCGGATTTCTTCCCGAAGTCGATGAAGGCGCTTTTGTCCTCGATTACGTCATGCCGCCAGGGACATCGCTCGAAGAGACCGACCGCGTGCTGCTGCACATCGAAGAAATCCTGCGCGATACGCCCGAAGTTGAGAGCTACTCCCGCCGCACCGGCGCGCGGCTCGCGCTGGCCATCGCCGAGCCCAACACCGGCGACTTCCTAATCAAACTCAAAGGCTTCCCGCGCCGTCCCCTGGCCGAGGTCACCGACGACATCCGCGAACGAGTGGTTGCCAGCGAGCCGGCCATCGAGGTTGAGTTTCCCCACATTCTCGAAGACCTCATAGGAGATCTCGCCTGGTCGCCTGAGCCTATCGAGATCAAGGTGTTTAATCCCGATCCGGCAACTTCGTTAGCGCTCGGTCAGCGCATCGAAGAGTGGCTGCCCAGCGTTCCCGGCGCGGTCGACGTCTTCAACCAAAACGTCGTTGTCGGCCCGGCTATCGACTTCCGCGTCGATCCCGTCAAAGCCGCTCTAGCCGGATTCACCGCGCAAGATATTGCCGACCTGCAAGCGGGCATGCTCGACGGTATCCGCGCATCCGAAACCATCGTCAACAACCGTATCTACGGCATCCGCGTCCGCTATCCCGAGTCCAGCCGTTCTCGCGTCGCCGACATCGAGTCCTTGCTCGTGACCTCCGCATCCGGCAACTCCGTGCCGCTCTCCAGCATTGCCGACGTGACGATCCAAGAAGGCCAGCGCGAGATTCACCGCTACAACCTGCGCGAAGCCGTCGTCGTCACCTCGCAACTCTCCGGACGCGATCTCGGCTCAACCATGGCCGAAATCCAGCGCCGCCTGCCTCAAGAGATCGAACTCCCCGCCGGAACCGACATTGAGTACGGCGGCATCTACAAGATTCAAAGCGAATCTTTCCGCGGCCTCACCCAGGTCCTGGTCGGCTCGATCCTGCTGATCTTCATCATCCTCGTGTTTGAGTTTCAGGCCTTCGCCCAGCCTCTAGCCATCTTGGCCGCAACCGTCCTGTGCGGCTCCGGTTCGCTGGCCGCGCTTTGGCTCACCGGCTCCACGCTCAACATCTGCTCGTTCATGGGCATGATTATGGTCGTCGGCATCGTCCACAAGAACGGTATCCTGCTGCTCGACGCCGAACAGTCGTACCGCGGTGAGGGCCTCTCGGTAAGGGAGGCAATTGAGCATGCCGGCCGCCGCCGTCTCAGGCCGATCATCATGACCGCCCTGGCCACCATCTTCGGCATGGCCCCGCTGGCGCTGGGCGTTGGTTCAGGCGCTCAAATTCTCCAGCCCCTAGCCATCGCCGTCATTGGCGGCGTGAGCGTGTCGCTCAGTCCTTTCGCTGATCGCGACGCCGGTGATCTACTACCACCTCAGCCACCTACGAGGCTTCTCCCAGTAAGGCTGTCTGCCCCGAATCCGGGCGCCGCCAACCGCCGAAACGCTAAGTTGTTGAAGAAATTGGTGGACCTGGAGGGGCTCGAACCCTCGACCTCTTCCATGCCATGGAAGGAGAACACCACGTCTGAACAACGCTAACTAACTGATAACACTGGCTCGTCTGGCTGGACACCACCTCGAAAGCCGGTGATTTATTGGAACCCCTAATGGAACCCCGTTTGTTGGGAGCTAGCGCCTCCTATCTGAGCTAGGCGGGATCTGCATCAATGGCGCGTTGGCCGGAAGATGTGGGTGCAGAAGGGCCTTGAACTGCAGACACAACTCGGGGATCTCAAACGCGCACGTGTACTGCAAAGTGCCAAACATCTCATCTATGCGAGTGGAGAACGATTTGTGGGCATCAAATACTGCAAGATCCTCAAAGAACTGGCCCGATAGGTTGGCGTCATCGGTCGCCATCGCCAGCTTCGCGAGAGCACCTGCAGACCCATACGGATCGTAGCCAACGTGGAGGGCCAAGAATAACCCCCAATTGTCGGAATCGGCCTCGCCGTTATCCGGGCGAAACTCTCTCCGCCCTGTGCGCTGCTGATAGATGTGCCCAAGTTCGTGCGCGATTGCGAACGCTAGCTCACTAGGCAAATCGGCGAAAAGTTCCGCCAGCCCCAATGTCACGGTTACCGTGTTGTTCAACGCCGAAGCGTTGACGATGTGTTGAGCGCTGATTGAGAGGCCTACAGGCTGAGGCCCAGACGCCGCTCGCGTTCTTCGGCCGCGCGCCGCCGCGCCGCTTGCTGCCGCTTCGTCGTTTGCTCCTCGGCCTCTTGGCGCTCGAGTTCCTTGACGTGACGCCGCACCGCCGACAAGTGCGCCTTCATCGCGTCCTTGCGGCGGAAGCTCTTGCGCGAGGCGTCGGCGCGGATCTTCGTGCCGTCGGCGGCCACTCGCTCCAGCGTGATCAACCCGTTCTTGGTCAGCATCGCCAACACTTCGACGAACAGCTCGCGCAACGCTTCGCCGTGTCCCACGCGGAAGTCCGACAACGTGTGATGGTTGATCGGGCGTAGGCCGGTCAGCCACTGAAGGCCTGGTTCGTGCTCCATCTGGCGAGCGATCTCGCGCGCCGAATGCAGCCCTTTCGAATAGGCGTAAAGCCAGACTGAGACCACCACTTGCGGTGAATGCGACGGCCTGCCCGCCGCTCCTTCCACCGCCCGCGTCTCGCTCTCAAAGCGCGACAGGTCGAGTTGCTCGACCACTCGCCAGATCTTGCGCGCTGCATGATCCTCGTCGATCAGCCGGTCGACGTCCAGCGGCTGCAGGACCTGTTGGTTGCGGTTGATTGCGATGTAGCGCGGCGCCGGACTTCCTTCTTCTCTCGCCATGCAACCAGTCTCGGCGCCGATTCACCCTCATCGCAAGGATTTCTTCACGGCTTCCAGCCCCCGAAATAGACCGACTGGAGGAAAGGATGTTCCCTGACCGAGTTCGCGGGCTGCGGGCTGATCGACCGAATCGAAAACCCCCTGTATAGCCAGGGCAGGACTCGGTCCATACTGACTTGACTGTTTCGATAGCTGGCTGAGCCGGGTACTAGTCGAATGTCTCCGTGCGTGTCAGCGTTGTGTTCTTCAAATAGATCGAGGACAGAACAGGGGGTCGTTCCGTTGTCGCGCCAAAACGTATGATTGGTGTCGACGTGGCCGCCCATTTCTTGTACCGGGTCGACCACATTTCAACCAGTACGTGAGAGCTTCCGTGGCGTTTGCCGTGTAGAGTCACCACGCGAGACCATGCGCCGCCAACTAGGATCATACCGGCAAGCAACACCGAGATTTCCCCACATTCGAGTGGCTCTCTTCGCAACGCCGCCGCAAGGAGTTCGTTCGTGAAAGCACCTCGATAACTCCGGTAAGCAAGACCATGAGGGCTAAGCGACCGGAGGCGGTCCGCAAGGATGGCTGCTCGATGGAAATCGATGGGCTGATCGTCGCAGAGGTCTAGCAATGAAGCGTTCCCCAGAATTCCTAAAATGGATTCGGGGCGGTAGCACATCTCCTCAGCTGCTTCGTCTCGGGTCTCGGTGTACTCATCCGCATGAACTTCAGGGCCGTCGATTACGTGGGTGTCGAAAGAGGGCATGTGCAGTGGACCGCGTCCCTGTAAAAGTTGCTACTCCCGCGGATCTCTCCCCAAGAGAGGGAGAGAATCTGGACGGCCGGTGAACGTTCCCTCGCGGCCCGGAACCGGAACAACCGGCGCAGGCTCGTCGATTCCTACCCGGTCCGGCTCCGCAAACCGGACGGTCGCATGGTGCTGTTGCCCGTCATCGACGATCGGAATACCGGATCCTTCCAGCCGAACTCCGTCGAGTTCGACCCGGGCGTCCGTCGTGCCGCGCACGACCTGCACATGGTAGACCGTTCCGCCCCGGCGGTAGTGGAATCGGAAGCCCTCCCAAGACTCGCTTAGAACCGGGCGGACGTGCAGCCGGCCGCTACGAAGCTGAAGTCCCAGGACCTCTTCGATCCAGGTTCGATACAGCCACCCAGCCGATCCGGTGTACCATGTCCAACCGCAGCGGCCCTCGCGGCCCCGAAGCGAGTAGACATCGGCGGCGATCACGTACGGCTCGCCTTTGTAGCGGTCAACGTCCTGCGCTGTGCGGGCATGCTCTACCGGGCTCAGCAACTCGAGAATGCTTGTCGCCTTACTCGCCCTCGCCAAGTCGGGCGTAGGCCAGGGCGACCCAAATGGCGGCATGGGTATACTGTCCGCCGTTCTCGCGGACCCCGGGCGGATATCCCATGATGTAGCCGGGATGCGGTTCGTGCCGGTCAAACGGCGGCGTGAACAGCAGTACCATGCGGTGCTCGCGATCCACCAAGCGCCGCTCGACCGACTCCATCGCTTGGCGACTGCGCTTGGGATCGCCCGCGCCGCTGATCGCCGCCCAGCTCTGCGGTAGGGAGTCGATCTGCGCCTCCGCGCTCTGTCGCGAGCCGACCGGCGTGCCGTCGTCGAAGTAAGCCCGGCGATACCATTCGCCATCCCAGCCGGACTTTTCGGCTGCAGCCCGCCAGGCATCGGCCTCCGCTCGATAAATGCCAGCGGCAGACCCCTCGCCGCGCTCTTCGCACAACTCGGCGAAGCCGTGCAAGACGTCAATCAGGAACCAAGCCAGCCAAACGCTCTCGCCGCGACCCTCGGGGCCGATCCGGTTCATGCCGTCGTTCCAGTCTCCAGAGCCGATGAGCGGAAGGCCGTGCGCGCCGGCTGCAGAAGCCTTGGCGATCGCCCTCCGGCAGTGCTCGAACAAGGTGGCGCGCTCGGCCGTGGGCTCCGGCGTCGAGATCTTCTCGTGCTCGTCGTCTTCGAGCAGCGGGCCAATCAGGAACGGGACGAGTTCGTCGAGCACGGCGTGGTCGCCGGAGACCCGGATGTATTCCGCAGCCACGTAGGGCAGCCAGAGCAGATCGTCTGAGCATCGCGTGCGCGCGCCCAGGCCGGTCTGCGGGTGCCACCAGTGTTGAACGTCGCCTTCGATGAACTGCCGCGAGGCGGCGCGCAGAAGCTGCTCACGGACCCGCTCCGGGCTTGCGTAAAGCAGAGCCATCACATCCTGGAGCTGATCGCGGAACCCGTAGGCCCCGCCCGACTGATAGAGCGCGGAGCGCGCCCAGATTCGGCAGCTCAGCGTCTGATAGAGCAACCAACGATTGAGCAGGAGATTCACCGAAAGCACGGGCGTCTCCACCTCGACGGCGCCCAGGACATGGTCCCAATAGGCGCGGGTCTTATCGAGCGCCTTAGAGACGTCGTCCAGGCCGGAATAGGCGCGGACCAGACCGCGAGCCTGATCGACGTCCACCGCCTGCCCCAATAGGAAAACGACGAATCGCTCCTCTCCGGGATCCAGTTCAATGCAACCTGCAGCACGGCGCAGGGGTCCAAGCCCGGGCCGACGCGGCCGGCAAGAGCTTGCCGCCGAAGAGCGGCTGGACTGCTGCGGAACCGCCCGACCCAGGAAGATCGCCCGGTCGGCCGTGTAACCGGCGGCCGCGGGGCTAGCGGCGGCGAAAGTGACGCGCTTGCCGAAGTCGCTGTTGTAGGGATTGCGGAACAGCAGTGCATGCGTCTCGGAATCCCACTCCGAGCGTACGTGCATCTGGGTCTGCTCGCGGTCCGTCCCCATGACGATCTCGCTGTAAGAGGTGACCGTCAATTTACGTCTGTGCGACGAGGCATTGCGCAGCCGCAGCCGCTGGATCTTGACCGGCGCGCCGCCATGCGCATCCGCCGGAACGAAGACGTCGAGCCATTGCTCGATAGAGTGGCTGTTGTGCTCGAACGACGAATAGCCTTGGCCGTGTCGGGCTCGGTAGGCGTCATTCTCACGGATCGGACGAGGCGTGGGCGTCCAGACCGCACCGGTCTCGTCGTCGCGAACATAAATGGCGTCGGAGCAAGGGTCGGCGACCGGATCATTGTGCCAAGGCGTCAGCCGATTCGACTGGCTGTTGCCCGCCCAGGTGAAGCCCGACCCGGACTCGCTGACCACGGTCCCAAACGACGGATTGGCCATCACGTTGACCCACGGGAGCGGCGTGTATGCCCCGGGGCCAATGTAGATCACGTACTCGCGGCCGTCGGCGGTGAATCCTCCCAAACCGTTGAAGTAAGCCAGGTCGAGAAACGGGAGCGGGGCCGATGGCTCCTCGCTCTGTGAGCCAACGGCGGCGCGCTCCGGCAGCAACACCGCCTGCGCCGGCCGCCGCAGTTGCTGCAACAGTGAGCCTCGCGAACCCGAAAGGACGACCCGAGAGACGGCCAGCAGTAGGTCCAGATCCTCTTGCGAAATGTGGCGAACATTGCGCAAGAACACGCCGCCCGGCCTGTCCACGCCGGTATGTAGGGTATGGCCTTGAATCAGACGCAGCAAGCTCTGGCCGAGCGGCTGATCGTAGGCTTCGGGCTCTTGATTGAGGATCAAGAAATCACACTGGAAGCCCTGCAGTCGGAGATAGGTGTGCGCCTGCAGCAGTTCCCGAATCAACTCGAGATGCACGGGGTTTCCGATCAAGACGGCAAAGATGGGCAAGTCGCCCGAGACGCCGTAGGCCCACAACCTCGATTGGCCTTGATCGTTCCTGGCGAGGCGCTCCGGCGAGGCCCGGAGCTGGGCGCTGGGATAGACGAGGCGCCCGGCGAGCTCCTGGTAGAGAGTCGCCTGCGCCGCCGTCAGTCGCAGGTAGCGCAACTCGAGCTGGGCTCTTGTCCAGGCGAGCTCGAACGAGGAGTCGCAGTATTCGACGTCCTGATACTTGGCGATCAGAAGCAGGGCGGCCTCCCTGGATTCGGCGACAGCGGTTAACAAGACCAAACGCTCCCTCCGGCGCGGTCCGAGCCGGAGCCTTCCTCGCATCGCGAACGCAGGGTCGAGCACCGAGCCGTCTGTTCCCGACAGTCGTTCGGTCAATAACGCCGGACGGTGGACATTGCCTGGACGACCCAGGAACCGGGCGCGGTCCGTTTCAAACTCGAAGCGCCGCAGACGCGGCCCAATTAGCGTCTGGGCGCACCAGACTGGAGCCTCGTCGGGAGACCGCAGCCGCCTCGACGCTAGCAGGGTCTTCTGCTCTTCAAGGGCTTCGGTCTGGACGAAGAGCTTACTGAAAGCTTGATGCGCCCGGTCGGCGTTGTGCGCGGCCAACGCCAGCTCGCAATAGCTCGTCAACTCGATCATGCGCGTCCGCAGAGTTTGGTTGGTCAACGTGATGCGATGAATTTGGACGTCGTCCTCGGGCGCGACCATCACGTCGACCACGGTCTCAATGCCGGCCTCCACGCTGCGGATCTCAGCTCGATCCGGGTGAAAGCTCACCTCCGGCCGGCTCTGACGGCGGTCCGGATCGGCTCGGGCGGGCGACCACACGTCACCGCTGGCGGCGTCGCGCAGGTAAAGGAATTGGCCCCAGTCATCACTAATCGTGTCCAGCCGCCAACGGGTGACGTCGAATTCGCGCCAGCGAAGATACCCGCCGCCGGCGCCGTTCAAGACCGCCGAAAAACTCTCGTGCCCGAGCGTGTGCGCGCGGAGGGGCCCCGCCGGAGGGGCCTGGGCCTCCAGCGACTGCGTCACCGGCGCGTCCGTGTCCGCCGGCGCGATTCTCGGAGCCTCCTTGGCAGTAGGGTTGAGGATTCGGGGAGGGGACGCAGGGATACGTTCGAACAGCAACGACTCGATCGCCCGAGCGCGGGGGTCGGAGTGAAAGCGACGTTGTAGGAGGCCGTGCGTGGAGGGCGTTGTTCAGGCCCATCAAGCTCATCCCTTGGTGGTGGGCCATGTAGGCGCGGATCTTGACGCCGGCGGTTCCGCCGCGCCTCGCCGGACGCGAGTAGTCGATGGCTTCGTAGAAGCCCATCCGGCTGTAGAGCCCCTGGCCCTTGAGAGCCATCAAATTTCGCAGCGCCTTGTCCGGCGCAAACTGCAGGGCCATCATCGTGGCGTAGGGAGCCACGACCAAGTCCTCCTCGATGCCTCGCTTCATGCCCAGGGCGGGCGTTCCGAACGCGCGGTACTGGTAAATATGATTGGCGTCGAGACCGCTATGCGCAGACTCGGACACGCCCCAGGGAACATCGGAGTGAGCGCCGTACTCGATCTGCGCGCGTATGGCGCTGCGGCATGCGCTGTCAAGCAGCGAACTTTGATACGAGACGTTGAACAGCGGCGGCATCAGATATTCGAATAGGCTCCCGTTCCAAGAGAGCAGCACCTCGCCGCCGCGGCCATAATGCCTCCCCAAGTGCCACCAGTGCTCGTACGGGAGCGTCGCCCTTGGCGATAGCCACGAAGCTCATCAGCCGCGCCTCGCTGGCCAGCAGGTCGTAGTGCGAGCTGAAGTCCTGCGGCTCTCCCGGCCGGTAGCCGATGGCAAACAGGCTCCGCTTGTCGTCATAGAGGAAGCGAAAGTTGGTCTCGTCTCCGAAGCGCGTGTACCCCGCAGCGAGTGCTTCGGCGCTTTCTAGCGCACGGGCCGCCTTCCGAGAGCCTCATCGACCTCCTGTTGCACGCGATCGAGCCACTCCGTCAGCGAGGCCGGTGATGGCGGAGTTGGTCCCGGCGCTCCAGCAGTTCGTTCAGCCCGCACACTTCACCCCGAGCCAAGGCCTCCAGGCTGGGCGCTGTCGCGAGCGCGGATTCGCGTAACGCCGGCGCATCCTTGCCGAGCGGAAGCAGGAAAGAGTCTGGCGGCGCCTCCAGAATGGTCATCCAATCGAGGTATTCGTCCGCCGACCGGACATGCTCGGCGACCTGGCGCTGCAGCCGCGTGATCCAGTAGACGGCCTCCTTGGACGCCTCATCGGGATGGCTCCACAGTAAGAGGGCCGCGAGTCTTGCGATCGGCGCTTGGGCCAGACGCAAGCTCTCTACTACGTCATGTGCCCGCTCGGACTCCGCATCGAGAACGACCCCAAGGGCTCGTACCGCCTTCGCGCCCGAGCCCAGGTGCGTGACTTCCTCGCGGACGATCCGCAGAGTGTCATTCAGACCGTTGAGGCAAGTCGGCTCCAGCAGCGGCGTCCGGACGAGCTCACGGAGGCCTGCCGCGAACAGCCAACAGGCGGCCACGAAGTTGCCGCTGTCCACCGACGAGACGTAGCGGGGCTCGATCGGCTTCAAGGAATCGATGTGATACCAGTTGAGGAAATGGCCCTCATAGCGCTCGAGCTTGTCGAGGGCGGCGTAAGTCGACTGGGTGCGTTCGAGGAGCTCGTCGAAGGTGAGATAGCCGAAATCCCGGGCCGACAGCGCGGACATCAGCCATAGCCCGATGTTGGTGGGCGATGTCCGCATGGCGACTTCGTACCGCGGATCCTCCTGAATGTTGTCCGGCGGCAGCCAATTGCCCTCGGCGAGACCAAGTCGTCGAAATACCGCCATGTCCGCCGCGCCATCTTGCGCAATTCGAGGCGGTCGGCGCCGGAGAGTGCGCCGCCGTCTGTATCCTGCTCCTCCGCGTCTAACCACTTGACGATCAACGGCGACGCCATCCACAGAGCCAGGAACGGCGACGCGATCTGACTCTTCGCCATCGTCAACAAGTAGGTCGAGTAAGCCCGCCGAGGAAACCGAGACGATGAGCGTCTGCACAAAGGTTTCGGCGAGCACGCCAGTCGGTCGCTTGCGAACGGCGTCCGCGGCCTGCCACTCAAGCAGATTTCGGTGCGAGATCAAACGCCGGAGCCACACCCGAACAACGGCGTCGCTGAGCACGTAGGCGCGATGCGGCAACAGAGCAATGTCGGCGAAAGCGCGCGCCAAATCCTTACGGAATAGGCGTCGAAAGTCCGGACGCACGGCGTCCAGCGAACCGATTCGTTGCGCAACGTTCGACAGCGTCGGCGTCAACATTGCCAACGTCACCAGCAGTCCGTAAATGGCGGGAGCGATCGGCGCCAGCCAACAGATCAACAACAACGCCGTCGAGCCCAGAGCCGTCAGGCTGCGCCGCAGGTTGTCGAAGATCTTCCAGCGATTGATCGTGGATAAAGGGTTCGGTGCGCGGCTGCCGCCGCGCACAGGGATGCGGGACGTCGCCCAGTCGATGATCTGCCAGTCGCCCCGCGTCCAGCGGTGCTCCCGTCTCAGGTAGCTTTCGTAGGTCTCTGGAAACTTCTCGAAGAGCTCGATGTGGCTAGCCAAACCGACGCCGACGTGAGCTCCTTCGATCAGGTCATGGCTCAGTAGCGTCTGGTCGGGGAAGCGGTGGTCGAGGATAGCGTGGAAGGCCGAGACATCGTAGATGGCCTTGCCGTGGTAGTTCGCCTCGTGGAACAGATCCTGGTAGACGTCGGAAACGGCCTGGCAGTAGGGGTCGGTTCCGGTTGTATCCGTGAACAGCCGGGTGAAACGAGTCGCCGTCGCGCCCGGCAATGTGACGCTGACGCGCGGTTGAATAATGCCGTAGCCGCGCAGGCGGTGTCGTCCGTCGTCCGTGAGCTCTATGCGGTTCAGCGGATGCGAAGATTGTCTCCACTAGACTGCGCGCGGATCCGGTCGGCAATTGCGTGTCTGAGTCGAGCGTGATGACGTAACGGACAGCGACGGGGCCTGGCCGGCCGCCGCGAAATCCGGCCCTGGGCGTCAGCGGCCCCAACCAGAAAGCGGTTCAGCTCCTCTAGCTTGCCGCGCTTCCGCTCCCAGCCGATCCACTTCTGCTCGCTCGCCGACCATTGCCGCTGCCGATGAAAGAGCGCAAACGAAGCCGCTCCGTAGCGCTCATTCAGCGTCTCGATTGACTGCTTGGCAACAGCCAACAGCGACTCATCTTGCTCCTCGAGCTCGGTGTCGGCGTCTTGATAATCCGACAACAGGGCAAAGGAAACATTGGTGTCGCGGGTGCTGAGGAAATGGACTTCTAGTTGCGCGGCATGGCGCTCGATGGCGTCCGCGGAGACTAGCATCATGGGAATCACAACGAGCGTCCGGCAGTCATCCGCTATTCCGTTCGCATAATCCATCTGCGGCAAGCGAAGCGGCTGGAGCAGCACGATGACCAGGGAGTGGACGATATGGATCGCGAGTTCGGCGGCGGGGAAGGCGGCCAGTACGCTGATCGCAGCCAGCAGCCAGGGAGACGCCCAGCCGGCGGCATAGGCGGTCCCGGCGCAACCCGCAAGAAGCAATCCCGTTAGGCTGGCGATGCCGGTGAGATAGACCGCCGTGGCGTGACGAATCACCCAACGCCTCGTGCGCTGCCTCCACGGCGGACGGCAACAGATGCGCCCTTCGACCTCACTGCTCCTTCGTCGAGCAAGTAGTAGCCGACGTGGCGCTTGCGATCGTGGGCGCTGGCCTCGCCTGCTCGTGCCGCTTCCAAGGCGACGCGGGCGGTTTCGATCTCGGAGTGCGTCGAGTAGCGTGCCGCAAGCTCGACGACGCGCCGGCAGCGGTCGCGCGTGGCGAAATCCGAGCGCGTGTACACGCCCGCCGGATCCTGGCGTAGCACCTCCTCGACTTTGCTGACCCGCTCGAAGATTTCGCTGAAATCCACTTCCGCAGAGCACGCGCAGGCTGCCGATGGCGTTCGAGACCGAGATGCGGACCGCGCCTTCGGCTGCGTGATACTGATTGACTACGAGGGGAAACGTCGTCTGAAAACGATCTTCCAACCACTTCTCGAGAAGGTTTGTTGACGCGGCATCATCACTGAGGTACTCCCCCAGTCGCGCGTAGCGGTGGGGATCGGAAACTCCAGGTCTCATCGCGCCTAGGTCCACCGAGTCTCCGCGACCGCCGGGACCGGCGCCTCACACGTGGCGGAGAATCACCCGGGTGAGCTTCGCGACTCGGCCTCGCCCAGGATCGAGCCGAACTCGCGCACGCGCTGCGGCTTCGTCAGGTTGAGGCGAACGAGGATCGCGAGCCCGACGAGGAGCCAGGCCAGCGCGACCCAGGGGCCGTACTTCGCCGGCGCCGGCGGCAGAGGGTGGACCGATTCGAAGATCGTGTACCCGCAGATCGCGATCCCGCCCAGTGGCAGGACGACGTCGAGGGCGACGTTGAAGGCGACGCTCCCGCCGCGGGTCCTCAAGAAGACCACCATCCCGGAGACCGCAACGAGGATGTAGGTGGCGAGGATGCAGAGCGTCGCGGTGAGGGCCATGAACTGCACGAAGGGGAACGGCGAGGGCGACGGCTTCGTCCAGCTTCGGCCGAGGACGGTGACGAGAACGAGAGCGAGCGTGAGGACGACCGCGGTGCCGAGCCACGGCGTCTGGAAGCGCGGATGCGTCCAGGCGAAGGCACGGGGGAGGCCACCCTCGCGGCCCATGGCGAAGAAGACTCGAGCCGCGACGTGCGTCACGCCGAGCGCGGAAAGGAACGTGGCGACGACCACCGCGAGATCGACGAGCACGACGAGCCATGGGCCGGCGTAGGACGAGGCGAGGGCGTCGAGCGGAGCGATCTCTCCGGCCCAACCGGCGGAGTTGTCGATGCCGAAGCCGAGGACCATCGTCCAGGAGAGGAAGACGGCGAAGCCGACCACGACCACGGCGGCGGTGAGGATCGCCCGGGGAATGGCCTCGCGCGGAACCGATGTCTCCTCGCCGAGGACGGCGGCGGCGTCGTAGCCGATGAACGCCGCGAATGCGAAGGCCGCCGCCAGGAAGAGCCCCTGCGTCGAGGGGAGGTTCCGAGGATCGAGCGGTTCGAGCGTGATCCCGTCCGCGCCACCTTCGGCGAGCACGACAATCGCGAGCACCAAAACGGCGATCAGGCAGGCGCTTGCCAGGACGAGCGTCGTCCGCGTGGAGACGCGGATACCGAGGAATGCGAACGCGAGCACGGCCGCGAGCAGGAACAGGAACGACGCGAACCAGCCTGGGCTCCAGTCCGTCCTGCTCGAGACGAGCTGCGAGAGCGCCGAGGCGCCGATGGAGAGGACGATCGAGAGGCTGACGGCAAAACCCGCGCCGTAGAGCCAACCGCCGAGGAACCCGCCGTTCGGGCTGAGGCCCCGGGCGATGAACGTGTAGACGCCGCCGGCGCTCGCCATCCGCTTGGTGAGCCGGACCATGACCGAGGCGAGGCAGAGGCAGCCGGCGCCCGCGACGACGAACGCGAGCGGTGTGGCACCGGCCGCAAAGCCTGCCGCCGCCGCGGCCGCGGTCGCGACGACGGGGAGCGACATGACGCCGATCGAATGGGCGACGGCATCCGCCCAACCGAGCGCACCGCGGCGAAGTTGTCCCTCGGGAGGGACGTCGTCTGCCACGCTTCGAGTCAGAGGATCTGAAGCTCTCGAGCGCGCTCGACCGCTTCGCTTCGCGACGAGACCCCGAGCTTCCGGTAGATGGACCGCATGTGCGTGGCGACGGTGTTGAACGAGACGAAGAGCGCGGCGCTGATCTGGCGCTTCGAGAGCTCGCCGGGGAGGTAGGCAAGAACCTCGAGCTCCCGGTGAGTCAGGCCGGCGCCGTTCTCAGGGGTCGGCACGTCCACGATCCCGAGTTGTTCGCGGAGCACTTCCAGGCGTCTGTCGAGGATGCCCGAGTCGCGAAAGCTCGCAAGCTGATCCCCGACGTCCTCGACGAGGGCCCGGGCGCTGTCACGGTTCCCCGCCTGCTCCCGCACGGATGCCAGCTCGAGCTGGGCCAGCGCGGTCTCCAGCACGTTCGACCCGCGTCCGAGTAGGAGCGCCGCGCGCCCGAGGTCGGCTTCGGCGCCGTCGAGCTCTCGTCGTTTGGCCTGGAGCTTTCCCCGTGCGAGGTGCACCAGCCCGGTGTCGTTCTCGTTCTGGAGGTGATTGTCCTCGACGAGTTCGACTCCTCGCGCGACCAGGGCTTCTGTGCGTGCGTCGTCGCGGCCGGCCTCGAGCTCGATCAGCGCGAGGTAGGCGGCTGCGACGGCTGCGGCCTGCGGTAGGTCCCCATCGTCCACCCGGGCCGAGGCCCGTTCGATGTGGATCGCCGCCTCGTCCGGCTGGCCCGCCCAGAACAGGCTGATTCCCAGGCAGGCCTCGGCGACCAGTGCCCACATCTCGTCCTCGTAGGCGTGTCGGAACGCCGTCTTGCCGGCCCGCACTTGCGAGCCGACGTCCCCGAGGGCGAAGCCGGCGCGGACGATGGCGGTCGCGGCTTCGACGGAGTCGTGACCGTCCGGTACCGGCCCTCCTTCGCGGCCAGCCACCGCCGCACGCTCCAGCCAGGCCTCCACGTCGGCGGGGCGGCCCTGGTAGCCGCAGGCCCAGGCAGCGGCGACGCACAGCCTCGGATCGGCCGAGACGGCTTCCTCGGGCAGCGCCTTCAACCAGCGGTGGACGGTCGTGACGCGACCCCGCTGGAGGTAGGGCC
>CAWDWB010000002.1:0-421162 GCA_963805925.1 uncultured Acidobacteriota bacterium | reverse complement strand
CACAGGTTCGAGTCCTGTCGCGCCTACCACTTCCTCACACCGGGCACCCTCCAAACGCCCTTGACCGACACCGACGCAACCGATCTAAGCCCCGAAGGCAACAGAGAGGGCACTTTGTTAGAATCCTGACGCCCTGCCGAACCATCCGCCGAAATCAGCGTGTTCGGCGACCAGCGCCGCCCCTAGGATGGCGTTACCAGGGAGAGTAAAAGGGAGAGTCTAGAACAATCACCGGAAAGGCTGCTAGCTCCAAATTGTCGATGAGTTGGGACGGACTCGCCTACCTGGCGCCCCTTCGTATAGGCGATCCCCTCGCACGCCCCAAAAGCCTGAAGACCACAAGCGTCCGAGAAGTTGCGCCTTCTTTGGGCTCCGATCCTCTCTGGCTCTGTTTGGACGCATCGAGCGATCGGTGGTCTACGTTAAGCTAGGCCAACCAGAAAGATCCCGCGCAGGAACAGAAGGAGATTGAGGATGACGAAATTCAGCAGACGTACAGCCTTGCAACGTCTTGTAGCTCTCTATGGAGCGCAGCAGGTGTTGGGCGCGCAGCAGGTGGGCACGAACGTTTCCGACCTTCCGACAGACGACGCCTTGCTCAAGCCGGTCAACGTCATGGAGTTCGGTGAGCTAGCTCGCAGGAATCTCGATCCGGCGGCCTGGGATTACCTGGAAGGCGGCTCAGAGGAGGAGGCTGCGCTCCGCGACAATCTAAACGGCTACAAAAACATCATTCTCCGCCCAAAGGTGCTGACGGGCGTCGGTAATATCGACACGTCCCTCGAGTTGTTCGGAATCAAGTTGGACTACCCGATCATGCTGGATCCAGTTGGAGGCAAGACCTGCTTTTGGCCCGATGGCGAGATCGTAAGCGCTCAAGCCGCCGCTAACCAGAAGGCGCTGATGGTGAGCGCCGGAATTTCGGATTTGACGTCGAAAGGCAAGGGCCCAGCCAATTTTTATCTGACCACTCGCTTGGGGAGCACGGAATTGTCCAAGGCGCTGGTCAAGCAGGCCGAAGACCAAGGCGCCTCGGCCATCGTTTTCACCATCGACATCTTTTTCTACCCTCATAAGTATCGAAACTGGCGCAACTATTTCGACAGAGGTTGGTGTGGTCCGGGAGTGCCGAAGCGCGATGCGTTGGGTCGCTTACCCAGGACGCCTCATCCGGAACGCGAGCATCTCGCGAATTGGCAGTTGGATGCGAATCACCCTCCGACGCCAACATGGGACAACGTCAGGGAACTGGTATCGCTGACCAAATTGCCCGTCATTATCAAAGGCATCCTCACCAAGGAAGCAACCGAGCAGGCAATCGCCGCGGGCGCAAAGGGAGTCATCGTGTCCAATCACGGCGGTCGCCAGTTGGATCAGGTGGGCGGCACGATCGAAGCGTTGCCCGAAGTTGTTGAAGCGGCAGCCGGCAGAATTCCGGTCATGCTGGATGGCGGCATTCGCCGCGGAACCGACGTGATTAAGGCCCTAGCTCTGGGCGCTAAGGCGGTTCTGATCGGCAGACCTTATGCGTATGGATTGTCGGCATTCGGCGGGCCGGGCGTTGAACGGGTGCTGCAGATTCTTCGCTCTGAGCTCGTCAATAACATGGGCTTGTGCGGCGTCGGAAGCTTGAAAGAGATTGATCGTTCTCTGGTACGCATTCGGTCGTAAGAGAGCGTCGCGATTTTTTGGGGTCGACTCGGCAGCGCAGCTCCCCGTTCCGCCTGTTTTGGGCTCTATGAATTGAGCGACTTAAAGACGGTGAAGGCCTCGTAGCTATCGGGGTTGCGGCGCGCTCGCTGCGGATGGTCGTGCGCCCAGACGCGCGCGTCGCGCAGTAAGGCGGCGTTGCGTCCGCTGAACTTCTTCTTGTGCGTCTTGCCGAGGAGTCCGAGGCTGTGGACTATTTCGTGAATGATGATCCCCGCTTGGCGCTCGGGTCCGTCGACAGCGCCGACGACGAAGAACTTAGGACAGATCGAGACCTTCTTGCCGGCGCTGAGCCGATTCGCCGACGCCGAGATATCCGAGTTGCCCGAGCAGCTGCCGGAGTTTTTGCTGGAGTGTGGTCGCACAGAGTACTCCGCCTCGGCGAGTCGGTCACGGATCTTGCGGAAACGCCGCTCCATGTCGCCGAATGGCCCCTTTTGTTTGGGGGCTGGACCGAAGCAGCAAATGAAAGGCCGAGACGCATTCCATTCGTCACGCGCCGATTGCCGTGCACGGGAGTGAGCTCGATCAGACATGGCAGCAGTCCTTCCGGCGGCCCATTCAGCGCATTCTCGGGCGATTTCAATGGCGGCCTCCAACTCGCGTTTGAGGTCGGCACACTGGAGGGGGATATTGCGGAACTGCGAAACACTTTCCACTGCGCCATCAAGCACACGAATGCTGTAGCTCATGGGGGCTCAGATTAACACGCCCTCCGTCAGGGGAACGCGCTCAAGTACCGACGCCAGTCTGCCGGCCAACAATCCGGTTAGTTTACGTGTAGTCCTCGTCCGCAGCAGTTGAAGCGCTTCAAACTACTGTTTCGGGGCGCTGGTGGGCGAGCCGCCGCCGCGACCGCCGCCGGAGGCATCGGTCAGCACCGAATCGAGGCGGCTAAATATGGTGGAGACGCTGTCAGACACTCCGGGCAGCAATGCTCCGGCAGAGACGGCCACAAAGCCGGCCAACAAAGCGTACTCGACCATGTCCTGGCCCTTGTGATCGCGAATCAACCGGAAGAGGAATTTCGAGATTCGAATCATGGCTGCCCCCCATGATGTTGAGGCCAAGTCGGCCTGGAGGGCTGTGGGAATTAGGTACCGTTTTGAACCGGGTGCATTTTCTTACGACTCGACAAGACGCTGGTCCTACGCCTTGAATTGAACCCCGCTTTGGGTCCCTCTGATAGCCCAAACCGGGAATGGCACGCTCGTCCAAGCCCGTTGTCAGCACAATCCGTCAAACATCCGATAGAAGACCCACAAACCACTACGCATCAGTAACGCAGACAGCTTTCTGGCGTGACAGTTTGTGCCGCCTCGCGACGTCGAGCACAATTTCCACGCCACTCGGCGACGCCGAGCGCCGGCTACTCAATCGCCGCTGCCGCGAGTTGCAGGAAGGCGCTGATCTCATCCGCCATGTCGCCGCCGCCGTTGGAGCGCTGATACAACAGGATGGTTATCATGTCTTTCTCAGGGTCGGCCCAGGTGTAGGTGCGATAGGCGCCGCCGTGCCCGTAGGAGCCGATGCTGGTGTAGCGCAGGGCGCCGACGGGGTCCTTGACGATCGCAACCCCGAGGCCAAAGCCCAGGCCGGGGGCCCAGCCGGAGGGGATGTCACCCGTCTGCACGGTGGTCATCGTATCGACGGCGGCGCGCGAAAGAATGCGGCGTCCCTCGAAGACCCCGTGACCGAGCATCATGCGGTAGAAGCTGAGCAAATCGGACGCCGTACTATAGAGGCCGCCTTGTGGGACGGGGTTCTTCCACTCCGAGCGCGGCGGGTCGCGTGTGTAGGGGACGAGTTTGCCGTCCTGCAATTCGTACACCGAGGCGACGCGATCCATCTTGCCTTGCGGCGGGAAGTAGGACGTGTCGGTCATACCAAGCGGGTCGAAGATGCGCTGCTTCATGAATGACTCGTAGCTCTGGCCGGAGACGACTTCGATGACACGTCCCAGCGAGGCAATGCCGAGGTTGTTGTAGCTCCAGGTTTCGCCGGGGTCGGCCCTCATTGGCTGACGCGCGCCGGCGGCGACGGTCTCCGCGAGCGTGTGCGTGTAGATGGAGAAACCGTCGGGCGCGCCGTCGGCGATGCCGGATGTGTGCGAGGCCAGGTCGGCCAAAGTGACGAGTCGCTTGGGCGGACGCGCGGCGCAGTGGAAACCGGCGCCGTCAGCGCCGCACGGGTTGACGACCGCGTCCTTGAACTCGGGGATATACTTCTCGACCGGGTCGGTGAGCGAGACGCGTCCCTCGTCGACGAGCATCATGAGGCCAGCGACGGTGATGGGCTTGGTGCAGGACATGATCTGCTGGATCGAGTCCGTGCGCATGGGCTTCTTGGAGGCGAGGTCCTGATAGCCGACGGCATCGAACGCGGCGATTTTGCCGTGGCGGGCCAAAAGCGCGACGAAGCCCGCGGCCGTGCCTTGATCGACGAACTGCTGCATGCGCGCCGGGATGCGAGCGAGCCGGTCGGGGTCCATTCCGGCGCCGTGGGGGTCGATATCGGCCGCCATCAGCGGCAAGGCGAGACAGAGGGCGAGTAGGTAGCGCATGGCGGAGATATTGTGACACGCCGAAGGGCCGACGCGGAGTCGCTACAATGGCTTTGCAAGGGCGCGTAGCTCAGCTGGATAGAGCAACGGCCTTCGAAGCCGTTGGTCGCAGGTTCGAATCCTGCCGCGCTCGCCATTTTCCGCCTAGGGGAACATTTCAGACCGGTTGAGGCGTCATTGCCTTCGATGTTTCGCTTTCTCCTGCCTGCAGCGCTGCTGACAGCCTCGGCCTTCGCCCAGGCCCCGGTCTTCGAGGCTGCAAAGGTCCAAATCCCCAATAGCAACGACACGACGTCCGCTGGGGCCAGGGGAGTTGATCTCGATCTACGGCTCGTACCTGGGGCCGGCTCAGTCTTGCCAGGGGCAAGCCGATCCGGATCTGCGCGAGACGCCGAACCCGCTGCGGAGCCAACGCCAGGGGAATAACCTACAGGTTTTTCCGAAAGAGCTTTGCGGCGTGCGCGTACTCGTCGGCGGCGAGCCTGCCGGGTTGCTCTACGTGCATCGCGATCAGATCAATTTCAAGGTTCCGCAGAACGTGCCGATGGAGGGCACGGTCGGCCTGCAGATCGTTCACGGCAATCAGGCCAGCGCTGTGGTGCAAATCGAGGCGGGCTTGGCGCCGCTGCGGTTGATCCTGCCCGAGCACGCGTTCACCAATATGCCGATTTGGGTTGGGGTAGTGATTCCGCCGAATCGGGCCTCTGCGATTCGCTACCCGTTCCCCATGGGACCGGCTGACATCGGTTGCAACGAGCTACAGCTTCGCAAGGATGGGCGGCCACTTGAACCGATGCCGGGTACCCAACAATTGAGTGGCGTCTTTGCGGGCCAAGCCTGTGGCTCCAGCTCCCTGGGAGACCGCTATCAGAACCGGCTTCCGCTGCATATGCGCTATCGCATCGAGGAGCCGGGAGAGTATGAAGTTCGCTTACAGATGGGCCACGCTTCTGCACCGGGCCGACCGCTGACGGAAGGGGAGATTGACATACAGTCCGAGTGGACTCCCCTACACGTCGAAGCGTCGACGGAAAATCAGCGCCGCGAGTGGCTGAATGAGCTGACGCGCAACCCGCCGGTCGCTCCCGAGGAGTTGATCGCCGACTATCTTCCGAGCATCCTGGGCGTACCCGATCAGCAATCGCTGGAAGCAGTAGTCGCACAGCTCTATCACCTGCATCCCCGCGTCGCGCAGTATGCAGCACAGTCGTTGGGCTATTGGCCCAAGCCGCAGGTCACACGAGCCATACAGCGCGCCGTGGAGCGACGGGGGCCCAGCGAAGAGGCCGTCAGTTGGCTGCTGTCGCAAAAGGCGGACGGCCTAGATCCGTTGTCACTCGTCGAGGCTGCACTGCCCGACCTGCACTCAAGCGACCCGGTTCGGTTGCGCGGCGCGTTGAGGGCCACGTTAGGGATTACCTGGCTGGATGATTCTCCAGCACGGTCTGAGTTGAGGGCGAAGGCTACGACGATGTTGCTTGCGGTCGAACGCTACGTTGTTGCGTCGGGCGATGAAGAGTCGCAATACCGCTATGTGGAGCAGCTAGGCTTCTTAAAAGATGTCCGGGCCGCGCCGATTCTATGGCGCTTTGTCGGTGAGCGAATTGCGCTAAGCCCGGCGCTGCGGTCCCTGGCGATGATCGCCCGTCCCGAGGACTTGCCCCGGCTGGCGGCGTTTCTCGATGTCCGAAACGTGCATCGCGACTACTATTCCTCGTTAGGACGCTTGCCCGTAGACCTATCGGAATTCTACGGCTCGGATTCTTTCGGTTACCTCGAACGCTTGATTCAAGAAACGGACAGCAAAAGACTGCGAGACAGCGCGGCGGAGGGGCTCGTCGCCGCGGACCATCCTACCGCCTGGGCTTTCATTGCCGAGGCGCTCGAAAACAACGCCCCCTACAAGTCCAACTTCATGCCGCCGCTTGTGGCTCGCTACCGCGAAGCGAGCGAGTCCGAGGCGGCGATGCTGGCCTTGGCGAAACAGCTGGCGGCGGGGCAGAAACCCTAGTCAGTGCTAGAATCTCGGGCGGAGTGCGGCTCAGTATTACTTGCGCCTTGGCGGCGATTTTAGCGGTTGGTTCGGCCTTCGCAGCAGAGGCGGATCAGCGTACGGCGTACTGGGCCGTCGGCCTAGGCGGACGCGTCCAGATCAACGACGCCGCCGAGTGGATTACGCAAACCAGTCAGATCCCCGGGGATGATTTCACGGTCACTGCCGTCGACCTGATCGGGGTCAATATTGAGCCGCCGGAGTTGGCCGAGCTGAAGGGCTTGCGGTCGTTGCGCTCCATCGACATCGCCGGTCCTATCTGGAGCCGCAATGCCGACGGCGGCTGGGACGGCAGCGCCGAGTTGGGCAATCTCGCGGGGATCGATTCGCTGGAGCGCATTTCCTTCAGCTGGCACTTTCTCGACGTGATTCGTTTTACGGACGAAGGCTTGGCGGCGATCGCCAATCTTAAGGGTCTGAAAGAGCTGGTCGTGTGGCAGTCGCGCATCCAGGGCTATACGCTGTCGAAATTCCCGAACCTCGAGGCGCTCGACGTATCGCGCACGCCCTTCAACGACCAGGGCATGGAGAACCTAACCGGGATGAATCATCTCCGCAGGCTGCGGGCGGGTGATACGCGCATCACCGACGCGGGCCTTTCGAACATCGCCGATTTGGCGGAACTTGAGGAGTTGGATCTGTCGGGCTGCGAGATCAGCGACGCGGGATTACCGGCGCTCGCAAATTTGAAGAACCTGCGGCGGCTGAACTTGAGCGGCGCCGACGTCAGCGACGCGGGCGTGGAGTTCCTGGCTGGGCTGGCCAACCTCGAACAGTTGAATCTCTACCGGACGCGCATCACCAACGCGGGGCTGTCGCGCTTGCAACAACTGCCGCACCTCGTCGACCTGGACTTGCGCTATTCGCGCGCGACCGAGGCTGGCGTACGCAGTTTGCAGGAAGCGTTGCCGAATGTGGCGGTTGCCTTCGTCAATCAGAATCCGGGTTCCGGCGGAGAACATCCCGACCCGCCGGCGGACGGCAACCCCGCCGCGTTGGCGCAATGGATTTCCGACCTCGGTGGAACTGTCGTTCGCCATGGCGCCGTCATCACCGCGGTCGACCTGGCCGCGACGCCCGCGACGGATGAAGACCTGGAATACCTCATCTACCTCCACGGCCTCAAGAAGTTAAACCTTTCAGCCACGCAGGTGAGCGACATCGGGTTACGCCGTGTCGGCACGTTCGCCGGGCTGCAAGAGTTGACGCTAAACAACGTCCTCGTCGGCGACGAGGGCGTGCGCAATCTAACGCGACTGGGGTCGCTGAAGAAGCTATCGCTCGACGAGACGCTCGTGGAAGGGCCAGGCCTCTACGGCCTGAGCCCGACGCTCGAAGCTCTGAGCCTGTCGGGGTCGCCCGTGAGTGATTCGGCTTGCGAGTTGGTCAGCCGTCTGACCGGGCTCCGAGAACTATCGCTGGCCTACACTGACGTGACCGACGACTGCTTTTCGCTGCTGGGGGATCTCGCCGGTCTCAAGAAGCTGGATCTCAACGGCACCGACACCGGCGACCCAGGACTGTTGGCGCTCTCGGGCCTGGGCAACCTTGAGACGCTGTTGCTCAACTACGCCAGATTCACCGACGACGGCGTCGCTCCGTTGGAGAAGCTGACGAACTTGACCGAACTCCAAATGGTGCGGACGCGCCTGGAAGACAAGGGCGCCGAGTCGATCGCCAAGCTGTCGAAACTGCAAAACCTCAACATCGAGCATTCCGAGGTCGGCGACGTCGGCATGACCCGCTTGGCCGAGTTGACCCAACTGCGCCGCCTCAATCTCGACAACACCCACGTCACCGACGACTCCGCTGTGGCAATCGGCAAGCTCAAGAATCTGAAGTGGCTCAATCTCTATCACACGCTCTTCACCGAACAAGGTCATCAAGCCGTGCGGATCGCTCTGCCCGAATGCGAAATCATTTTCGATGAGAAGTCGCGGCGCATCAACCGCCGCAGGAGCTAGCTCATGTTGAACCGACGAGGATTTCTGCTGACAACCTTCGCCGCCGGCACGTTGCGGGCGCAGGACGATGCCGCCGCGCACATCTATCGGCTCGGCGGAACGCTGGTGCGCGACGCGAACGGCCAAATCATCCGCGTGGATCTTTCCGATACGTGGGCCAATGACGCCGATGTGCGTTGGCTTTCGCACATCCCGACGCTCCGACAAATCAACCTAAGCCACACGCGGATCACCGGCAAGGGGCTAGAGCCGTTGACGAAGCTCGAAAACGTCGCTGTGCTCAATGTGCAGTTCGCTGAGTTTCTCACCGCCACCGACATCGGTCATCTGTCCGAATGGAAGCACCTCCGTTCGCTCGATCTGCGAGGAACTCGGGTAGACAGCGGCGTATTCGAGCGCTTGTCCGCGCATCGATCCTTGGAGTTCTTAGACATTTCCTCGACGGAAGTGGACGACGAGGGGTTCGAGGAACTCGCGGCGCTCACCAAGCTAGCGGAGTTGCGCTGCGGCGCGAACCGTTTGAGCGGCTTAGCGCTCACCGTCCTCAAGACTGTACCGGCGCTGCGCCGCTTGGATGTCGGCGGCTACCAACGCGTCGACTCGGGCCTGTGGGGAGTGGCGCTCAACGAGCAGAACTTGGAGCGGCTTGGGGGCCTGACCCAGTTGGAGTCGCTGACCTTGCGCGGCGCCAAGCTGGCGGACCGCGGATCGGATCGACCCGGAAGCGACCTGGCCATCAAGAAAGAGGTTGTCGGCTTGGAAGGCCTTCTGCCGCTGACGAAGCTCACCGCGCTCGATCTCGGCGATTTGCCGATCAAGAGCGCGGACTTGACCTGGCTCCCCGCTCTCACGGCGCTGGAGCAGCTCGATATCGACGGCTCATTCCAGATTGACGATACG
The DNA here is from genome assembly GCA_963805925.1 of uncultured Acidobacteriota bacterium. GTDB lineage: Bacteria > Acidobacteriota > Terriglobia > Bryobacterales > UBA6623 > CAMPKL01. Next base: position 411,972 of record CAWDWB010000002.1, on the reverse strand, counting down.
GTCGTCGCCGCACTACTGAAACTGGATTCGTTGAAGCGGCTCAACCTCGCGGGAACGGTGCTAACCGATGCAGCGTTGAACCAACTCGCCGGCCTGATGACCCTGGAACGGCTCACCGTGGGCGGAACGCGAGTCACCGCCGACGCGGTCGCAGCGTTCTCGCGCAAGCGCCCCGACTGCCGGGTGATTTCCTGGAACGCGGCTTAGACGATATCGCTGAGCTTCTGCTCGGCTGTGGGGAATTGCAACTTCCCTGCCCCTAACGCTTCCTGGGCCACAGTAACGTAGAGGTCGCCCATCGATCCGGTCATGCGCGTATGCGTACCGGTCTTGAGTCCGCCGACATGACCGGCGACGATTGCCGCGAGGCCGTTGTTCTTGTGCGGATTCGCTTCGGCATGCTCGTGCACGAACACGGCGCAGGTGTTGTCGAGCAGCGTGCCTTCGCCCTCGGGAGTGGACTTGAGCTTGGCGACAAGATAGGCAAACTCTTCGACGTGCCAGCGGTTGATGTCGCGCAAGATGCGCGCGCCGCGCGGCGTCTCGACCTGGCCGTGGGTGTACTCGTGGTGGCGTTCGGCAGTGTGCCCCAGCCAGGGGAAGCGCGCCAGACCTTGACACTTGGTCAGCATGTACGAGGCGACGCGGGTCTGCCGCGAGGCGAAGGCATGGACCAACAAGTCGGACTGCAGCTTGGCGATGCGCGGCCAATCGCGCAGGTCGCCGCCCTCGGCGGGCCGTTCCACGACCGCACGGTACGCCGGCGGCAGGCTGGTAATCGAACGTTCCAAATCGCGAACCGAAGACAGATACTCCTGCAACCGCTGTCGATCTATCGACCCCAACCGCTTGTTCAAGCGCTCGGTGTCTTCGCTAACGGCGTCGAGGACGCTCTTTTGGCGCCCGACCCAGCCGCCTTCTTTTTCGCCAAACAGCCGGTCAAATAATCGATGCGGTAAGGTCTCGGGCGGCAGCGGGCGGTCCCGGTCGGCCCAACTCATATTGCGCTGGATCGCTTCGCCGAAGCACTCCTGCGACACGCCAATCTGCAGCGAACGGAAGCGTGAGTCGCCGCCAATGTGTTGCGCCAGGATTTGATCGAAGGACGCTCCGCCGGCGCCGCGTCCCGTGTAGACCTGGCCACTGAGCAGCGCACTCATCGACGGGTAGTGGCTGTTACCGGGACCCGGAAGGCGCGCGGCAGGACTGTCGAGCCCGGTGACGATATGGACGTCGTCGCGCAGAGTGGCCAGCGGACTCAGGCAGGGCGTGAGTTCGTAGGCAGCGCCGGTATCCGCCGGAATCCAATATTTCTCGGAAATACCGTTGCCGTTGAACCAAAGGACAAAACGCTTCTCGATCTCACTTGGCGCGTCGGTAGCCGCATAAGCAGTACCGCTGACGTTGAACATCGCGTCCAACGCCGGCAGCCCAATCCGTATCGCCAAACCTCCCGCCGTTGCCCCCTTCAGGAAGGAGCGTCGAGAGAGGGCTGGCTTCGGTACGTGCATGTTACTGGTCCGCGCCGACAAAAGGCTCAGAAACGGCTATGGCGATTATAAGCTCACGAAAATCAAATTGCGAGCCCTCAAACTGTTGAAAAGCTTGATCTATTGCCGCTTGATCGGCTTCGGTCTCGTGACGCCCGAGGGCATAGCGGAACAGTTGTTTCACCGTGCAGCGGCGGCAGACGGGATCATTCGCCAACACTTCCCCCGCCTCGCGCGGCGTCGAAAACTCGGAATTCTCGATGCCGTGGATGTAGGCCCTAGCGTCAATCGGCAGATGGTACTCGGTCGGTTTCGTCTTTCGCTTGGTGCGTTGCTCATCCACTGTCGGCCGAATCTCGACGTACTGCGTCTCACGGAACTGACCGATCGCATCGTAGTGTTCCAGGCCAAATCCGATGGGGTCGATGAGCCGGTGGCAACTGGCGCAGGAGACGTTGGACAGGTGAATACCGAGTTGCTGGCGGTTGTTGAGCGGCATCTCGTCGGTCACCGGCGGCAACTGCGTGCTGACGCCCGCCGGCGGCGGCGGCATGATTTGGCAAAGGAACTGCTCGCGGATAAACTTGCCGCGCTCGGTCGGGGAGCTCTCGCCCGGCTTGCTGGTCACAGTCAAGAAACTCGCCTGGCCGAGAATGCCGCCGCGGCCCGCCGCGGCAGGAAGCTGCACCCGGCCGAACAATTCATCGGGAGGCGCAATCCCGTAGATCTTGGCCAGCTCCTGGTTCACAAAGGAGTAGTCCGCAGTGAAAAACGTATTGAAGTCCTTGCCTGCCCAGACGATGTCGCGGAAGAACGTTCTCGTTTCTTCGGCCATCGACGCCGCAAGCTCCACGCTGAACTCGGGGTAGACGTGACTGTCGCGCACCGAGAGCAGCAGCCGGTCGAAGCGCATCCACTGCGCCAGGAAGTCGTCGACCGAATCTTGCGCGCGCGGATCGGCAAGCATCTTTCTGGCGACATTTTCGATCGCAGCGGGAGAGTTCAATTGGCCGTTGTCAGCGGCATCCAGTAGACCTTCGTCAGGCGTGGTATTCCACAGGAAGTAAGCCAGGCGGCTGGCGATGCGGTGGGCGCGCGAGGCTTCATGACCGTAGAAAAGGAAATTGGGCGACTGCAACATCGCTTCGATCACGACCTGCGCGCCGGACGTGAAGGATCGGTCCTGTCTCGCCGCCTCCGAGAAAAGGTTGCCGTAAGTTACCAACTCGGGTTCGGTTAGCGGCCGGCGAAACGCGCGGCGCCCAAACCGGCGCAAGAACTGGTCTCGGCACACGGGGTCGGCGGGGCCGCTCGGTTCACAGGGAATCAGCCCTTGCGAGTCGCCTGCCAAGAAGGCGGCCCGCGCTAGCTTACGCGCCGCGCCGTTGTAGGCCTCGGTGAGGATCGGCGAAGCGGCCTGGGCGCTGATCTGGTTACTGAATCCGTCCACGTAGTCTTCAGGCGGAAAATCGTTGGCAGGGTGCGTTTCGCTGCCCAACAAGTCGCGGACCGTGTTGTTGTACTGGGCGTGGGTGAGGCGGCGAACTGAGCCGGAGGACGACTCGCTCGCTGCGCCCAACTGGGCGATGCGGCCGCGCGCCTCTTCAGTCGAAATGCCGGCCAGGGCCTGGACCCAACGGGCCAGCGTTGCCGCATCGGCCGAGCCGGGAACAATGCGTTGACCGCCCGTGTGTGGAATCTTCTGCGTCGGCTTGGCCAGCAGCAGCGATTCACTGGGCTTCTCTGCGTCGATTACCGCACGAAGCGAGTAGCCAAACTGCAGCAACCTTTCCGGCCTTGCCTCCTCGGGAGGAAACTGAACGCGAGTCGCTGTCGCAATGCCGTTGTCGTCGTGGCAGAGCCGGCACTGTGCCCGTTCGAAGATCGGATAGACTTCGTCGACAAAGAGCGCTCGGTCCTCCTCGACGGAGCCCGCCCACAGGACAATCGGCGTGAGCGCCGCGAAGAGAACTCTGGCGAAACGGAACACGGATTCGGCCTGATTGTAGCGGAATCAGCCCGCTCCGTCGACGTTCCTCGGCGAAGTTGGGGGCGGCCTCAACGGACCCGCAATCGCCGTCTCCGGAAAGCGACCAATGCTAGAAGTGCGCCCCGGGAGCGCAGCATCGTTGAAGGCTCGGGAACCGGGGCCACATGCAGGAAATGCGGAGGTAGCGAGACCAAGCAAACAACGGGTCCACATAAAGGAACTCCTCCCCTGGAGCAGCAACGAGATCTGAGTGTACGGCTTCTTCTGGGAAGCGGATGTTGCTTCTTTTCCTCCGCCGACCCAGCCCCCGCGGATCGGGTTCCGGCCCGTGCTACTATGCCTAGCGATTCGCTGGAGGAAAACGCTTTGCTGAAGAAACTTGCCATCGCCGCCGCCTTGATCACCTGCGCGTTCGGCCTGTACGCCGTCGAAGGCGACCACTCATTCAACCTGAACGTGATGAGCGTCGAGGCCCAACCGGCGGTAATACCTGGGCTGCCTCCGGGCGTCATGATGCGCGCCTTGCACGCCAACCCGCGAACCCAGATGAACTCGGCGTACCTGACCTACCCGGAGGGCTACCGTGAGCCGCGTCACTATCACGAGACCTGCGGGCACTACATGTACGTCCTCAAGGGCCGGATCCAGTCCCCCGAGGGCGTGTTTCCCGTAGGGTCGTTCCTCTACGCCGCGCCGGGCGAGCGACATGGTCCGTTCGTCTACTTGGATAACGCCGAGGTGCTGTTCTACACCGACGGCCCGCTAGATTTCATCGTTGACGACGTGAAGTAGGAGATCGACATGCGAAGCCTGTTTATTGCCGCACTTATCCTGACCGTTCCGCTCTGGGCTCGCGATCCGCTGGCCAAGCGCATTGCCCATGCCGATCCGTCGACCTATCGGATGATCAAAGGCGTCCACGACGGCGCTGGAGAGATGGGTTTCACGACGTTGATTCCCGGATCGGAGTTCGCCACGAACTTTTTCTTCATCCATCGCGGTATCTTGCCTCCCGGCGGCGGCATCGGACACCACTTCCACAACCAGATGGAGGAGATGTACTTCATTTTCAACGGCAAGGCGGAGTTCACCATTGACGGCAACACTTCAACGCTTGAAGGACCAGCCGGCGCGCCCTGCCGCTTGAGCCACTCGCACGCCATCTACAACCCCACCAACGAAGTCGTGCAGTGGATGAATATCTCCGTCACGGCGCGCAAGGGTAAGTACGACGCGTTTAACACGGGCAACACGATGGTCGGAGCCAAGCAAGACGAGAAGCCGCTGTTCATCACCTCGCAGTTCGACAAGTCGCTGCTCAGGCCAATGCCGAACTTCCACGGCGGCAAGGGCACGGTGATGTATCGTCGCACGCTGCAGCCCGAGGTCTTCTACACCAACTGGTCGTTCGTGGACCATCTCGTACTGCCTCCGGGCACGTCAACCGGAAAGACGCGACACCCCAGCGTGGAAGAGTTGTACTACGTGCTGAACGGTTCCGGAACGGTGACGATCAACGGCGAATCAGCGCCTTTCAAAAAAGACGATGCGCTGGCGATCTTGCTCAACGACGTTCACTCGTTGGAGAACAACGGCACGTCCGACCTGGAATTGATCATCGTCGGCGCCGCCACCGAGAAATACGCGCTTGACACGATCGAGGTGAAGTAGGCGGCTACTCTTTCGCCTCGATGAGTTTGGGCGTGACGTGCTTGGCGTCGCCTTCTTCAACGTCCACTCGCACGCCCTGATTTTCCACTTCCGCGACCACGTTCGGATCGAGCCAAGCAGAGTTCTCTATCTTTTCCCAGCGCGAAGACCTTGTAACGGCCCGGAGCGATGGCCGTCAGCGCGAACCCGCCGTATTGATCCGTAGCTCCCGTCTTGAACAGATCGGTCCGCCTTCGATCGTCGGGAATGACAACGACTTGGACGCCCGAGACGCCTTCGCCGCCACGCGAGATCTGGCCGCCCAACTGCGCGCCATTGGCGCTCAGGACGACCTCGAACTCGCCGTCGCCTTCCTCCACCCTCACGAATTCGTTTAACGTGTCGCGGCCGGCGTAACGTGCGCGACTTGAGATAGAGTCCGCTCAGCAGATTGCCCGCGCGAACGCGGTACGAATCGGCCGGGACGTAGTCGAAACGCAACTCGCCGTTCTCAGCAACTCGGGCGGCGACTCCCCGAAATAGGTAGACCCCGGCCGGTTCGAGACGCAGCGGCGGCGGACCGGCGGGGAGGTCAAAATCGCCCTCGATCGCCACGACCAGGGGTACCGAGAACGTCCGTCGAGTCTCAACCAGCAGGTCTTCCAGAGACCGATCAGTGAGGTCGAAATCATAGAATGCCGTCGAGGGCGTCCGGTCAGCAGATATGGTCATCGTCTCCAGACGGTAACTGCCGGCAAGAACATTCCCAATCCGAAATTGCCCGTCGCCGCCCCGGATCTGCACGATTCGCCCTGACATCGGGAGTTGGTGTCCCGTTAGTGAGCGGTCGAACAAGAAGGCCTGGGTGTCCACACTCGGCCGACCTGTGTTGCCATCGATGACCTGTCCAGAGACGCTGAAGGTCCGAGTAGGAGTCATCGCGGAAATCGATGCCGGTCGTTTCCGCCTGCCCGGTGACCCGCAGCGATCTTGCCTGTGACGCGTCGTATCCATTGGGGTAGTACACATCGACGTAGCCGGCAGCGACCTCGGCAGGAAGAACCCGCCCCGCGGTGGCGCGGGCGATGACGCTAGTGTTTACGCGCAGATAGTAGTCGGCAGGTTGTAATCCGTAGATCCGGTACTCGCCCTGGTCGTTGGTTTTACCGGCTCCCCTGACGCGAGGCTCCCTGCTTCCGTTCCGGTAGACGAATTTCAAGGCCTCGACGGACAAACCTTCAAAGGGGTCGCCGTACTCATCCAGTACTCTGCCGGTGATGACCCCCGCCGGCTCCAGGCCGAAAACCAAGTCGTCGATCACCTGGCCGGGGCCGACAGCCAACACGCCGTCTTGGCGGATCGATGGGGAGGAGCGCACGTCGGTCGCCACATACTGATTGAGGGTCAAGTTGACCCCATAACGGCCTGGGTTGACGTTCTCTATGGCAAACTTGCCCTCAGCGTCCGTTTTGCCTGTGAAGAGATCGTCGGACGACGATTCGATACTCACCGTGACTCTGGCCAGGGGCTCTTGCGTCGTGACGTCAATCACCACACCGCTCACAAGACCCAACGGCGGCGGCTCGGTCGGCGCCGGTTGCTGCGCCAGCAGAAACGAAGCGAGGAAAAAAAGCGGGGCTACTTTTCTAATATCGCTCACAACGATTGCCCCTAGTCTAGGAGCAGCCTACTTCACGGCCAACATCGCGTCAACCGGACCGCCAGTCACCTGGAACTGAAAATCGCTGAAGCCTGCCTCTCGCACCAGAGCCTCGTACTCCGTGGCCGAGCGTTCCCTGCCCTCGGCCACGACAAGCATATTCATCGACTGCAGCAGCGCCGTCGCTGGCCCGTCCTTGCGCTCGTTGAGGATGTGTTCGCAGATGATCACCGCTCCGCCGGCAGGCAGGCTTTCGTAAGTCTTCTTCAACAAGAAGCGCACCTGCTCGTCGGACCAGTCGTGCAAGATCCGTCCAAAGCCGAAGATATCCGCTTCGGGCAACGGATCTTTGAAGAAGTCGCCGTCAACGGTCCCGATGCGCTCAGTTAGACCCTCTTCGGCGATAGCCCGTTGGGCGACCGGCGTCACGGAAGGCAAATCGAAGACGCAGGCGGTCATCTGCGGATAATGCCGGCAGGCGGCGATCACCAGATGTCCGGTGGCGCCGCCGAGGTCGGCCATGCGCCGGTAGCGGCCAAGGTCGAACGCGGCGACCGCCAGCGGTGAGCTGATACGGCCGAAGCCGTTCATGCCGCGCAGGAAGATTTCCTTGTCTTCTTTCGTCTTGAAGAAGTGGTCGAAAACGCCGTCCTTGCGCCCGAACTCTTGTTCCCAGCGGTTCGTTCCTTCACGAACGGCATCCTCTAAATGCGCCCATAGCCGGAACTGCATACGGTCTGCGCACAGGACGTAGCCGGCCAGCGTATCGGGACTCTCGATGCGCAGATAGCGGTCCGACGCCGGCGTATTGCGCCAACGGCCGTCATCGCCTTGGGCGATCAGCTCCTTGGCGGCGCAAAAGCCCAACAGGCGCTCCAGCGCGTGCTCGGCGCAATCCAAGTCGCTGGCCAATTCGCTGCAACTCGCGGGCGCCTGGTGCAGCCGGTCAAAAATGCCCAGCGAGACCGCCGTGAACATGGCCTTGGAGGCCTTAAATCCATCGAGCAGTTCGACGATTCCCGAAAATGACGGCGTTGGATCTTGAGTACCAGACATCACTCCATACTACCGGCGCCCCTTCGCGCGCGGCGCCCGAAGGGGTACAATATCGACGCGAAGGAGTCACTACCGTGTCCACTGCCCTCAGATGTGCAAGTCTTTTCCTGCTGGCGAGCGTCGCCCTGTTTGCGCAAGACGCCGCGCCCAAGCTCGACTACCTATTCTTCAAGCAGGAGGTGCAGCCCATCTTCCTGCAGAAGCGCATTGGACACGCTCGTTGTGTGGCCTGCCACACCGGGCGCAGCCCCGTGCTGCAAAAGCTCTCTCCAGGCGCCGACACCTGGAACGACGAGCAGTCGCGCAAGAACTTCGAGATGTGGAGCCTCTTCGTCGTACCCGGCAAGCCGATGGAGAGCAAGTTCCTGCTGCATCCATTGGCGGAAGAGGCCGGCGGCGACGTCTTCCACGGCGGCGGCAAGCACTGGGATTCCACCGGCAACCCGGAATGGCAGACTCTCGCGTCCTGGGTCAACGGACGCGTGGAGGGGGCCATTGCAGCCCTTCCAGGCAGCAGCTCCGTGCGGGCATTCCAGACTGACTCCGCTGGCGACGATGTTCATGTCATCGATCCCGCGTCCAATACCGTGGTTGGGGTGATCCGGGGCATTGAGGCGCCGCATGGCGTGGCGATCGCGCCCAACGGCAAGCGCATCTACATCACCAACGAGGCCGAGAGCACGTTGGACGTGGTGGATTCGAAAACGCTCAAGGTCTTCAAACGAATTCCGCTCAGCGGTCACCCCAATAACCTGGATGTGGCCCACGACAACTCCAAGGTCTATGTCGGCATTCGCCAGGCCCCGGGATCCGTGGACGTCATCGATGCCGAATCACTGACTCTGGCCAAGACGATCGCCGTCACGGGCGCGATCCACAACGTCTACCTGACGCCGGACGGTTCGCACCTGTTCGCGGGCTCCATTGACGCGAAGACGATCACGGTAATCGATGCGACGCGCGATGAAGTTTCCTGGACAATGCCGCTCGACGCCGGCATCCGGCCGATGGCCTTCACCAAGGGCGGCGACGGAACGACCCGTGACATCATCGTGCAGCTCTCCGATTTCCATGGCGTCGTGGTGCTCGACTTCGCCACACGCAAGGAAAAGTATCGCTACGAATTCCCCGATGCGCCGGGCGTCGAACGCGAAACTGAGGGTTTGCAGGGCTCGCCCTCCCACGGTCTGGCGGTATCGCCCGACCAAGAGATCATCTGGTCGACCAGCAAGTACTACGGCTCCGTCTACGCCTTCAAGCTGCCGGCTGGGAACTGCGGGCAACCCGCGCGGCGCTACCGGCCCGACGCGCCGCCTCCTCCTCCGCCGCCGCCGTGCGAGTTCGAGTTGGTCAAGATTATTCCGGTCGGCAGCCATCCCGACTGGCTCGGCCTCACGCCGGACGGTAAGAGTCTATTCGTTGCCTTGGCCGGCGAGAATAAGACTGCCGTCATCGACACGGAAACGATGGAAGTCGTCGCTAAGATCCCCGTCGGATATGTGCCCAAGCGCTTGGCGGTCGGCACCATCGAAACGCACTAGGCCTCGCGCATCCGCGTCTCAAACTTGCTACTTGCCGCCGGCGATCTCGCCGTGAGGCTTGCGCTGGGTGAGTTCTTCGTAAGTGAACATCACCTGTAGGGGGAATGAGTTCCCCACCCAGTTCTGCGCGATCTCGGACAGTTCGATGGAAGTCGCCTTGGGGCTATCGTCGTCCATCGTGACGAAGTCTTCGAGCTTCTTTCCCTGGCTGATCTGTTCATTCACGGCGGCGCGGATCTCGCGGAAGAATGTCTGCTGGCCGTCGAGCAACTCCCTGCCGCCCATCTGACCGTGCCCTGGCAGTACCTTGTCGAACTTCAGCGCCTTGGCGCGTTCGATCACGTTCGGCCAATTGCTGATGTTGGCGTCGCGCATATTGTTGAAGGGGCCGTTGGTGACGGCATCGCCGGTGATCAACACGCCCTCGTTGGGCAGGTAGGCGAAGCCGTCGCCGCGGCTATGCGCCCAACCGAAAAAGTGCAGTTCAATGCGCCGATTGCCGTCGTCGATGACGTAGGGAATCTGGCTGAAAACTTCCATCGGCGGTTCGGGGCCGTCCAGGTTGAGTTCGGCGACGTCCGGGCGAACTGCAGCAGACTCGCGCCAGCGCTGCGGTTCGTAGCGGGCGATCTCCTGCAGCACGGTGTGATAGGCCAACGTCGTCGCGCCGGCCTTGGTCCACAGTGCGTTGCCGTAGAGATGGTCGCCGTGGTGATGGGTGTCGAAGACGTACTTTACCGGCTTCGGGGTTAGCCGCTTGACATCCTCCATCACCAGCTTCGCGCCGCTCGGATAGTTGGCGTCGATGATGACCACGTAGTCGGCCATCTCGATGATGGCGTTGTTGCTATGCCCCATCTCGTTCTCGCCGAGGCGGAACCAGACGCCCGGCGCCACCTCCGTCAGGCGGCCGCCTTGGGCGCTGCTTGCAGGAGTCCAGAAGGCGACCGCCAACAGCGCAACAAAGGAGACGGCCGCGAATAGGCGGATAGCGAAGGAACGAGTCTTGAGGCTTCGAGGCATGGCGGAAGTATACCCGACCGGGACCACCGGCCGAGATTACTTGTGCATCGGTCAACCCGCTAGCGCCGAGCACTTAGGGCCTCCGCGTTCGACAGGCTGGCCGCCGTCTTGGCCAGGTAGACGAACTCCGTCCGGCGACTGTCTGCGTCGGCGCCGCGGGCGCACTCAGCCAACTCGACGACGTCCTGAGCATAGATAGCGCTCGCCAAGGAGCATCCAACTAGAACCGACGCCCGAAATGCTCGCTACTTTGTGCTTTCCTCCTGTGTCCTGCGGCCATTTGTTCTTCTGCAAGGCCCAACGATTGGGACGCTCGAAAGCGATTCGACGCACAGAAAGAGTTACAGGGGAAACGGAAACAGTCATACAATAGGCGGTTTATGCAGAGAACGATCTCACCTGGGCATCGCGCCAGCGGAACCATCCGTCTGCCCGGCGACAAATCGATATCGCATCGCTATGCGATGCTGACTTCGATTGCCGAGGGCGTGAGCGAGATCTCCAATTACTCGACCGGGGCCGATTGCGCCTCCACCATCGAGTGCATGAAGGATCTAGGCGTCGAGATCGAACGAGACGGGACCCGGGTGGTCGTTCACGGCGTCGGTTTAGATGGCCTTCGCGCGCCGGCGAAGCAGTTAGACGCGGGCAATTCCGGCTCGACGATTCGCATGTTGTCGGGCATTCTGGCCGGCCAAAGCTTCACCTCTTGCATCGGCGGCGACGAATCGCTGTCCAAGCGGCCCATGAAGCGCATCATGACTCCGCTGCAGCAGATGGGAGCGCGCATCACCGCCACGAACGACGAGTTCCCTCCACTCACGATTGAGGGTTCGAAGCTGAACGGCATCCACTATGAGCCGCCGATGGCCAGCGCGCAGGTCAAGACCGCCGTGCTCTTCGGCGGCATCTATGCCGACGGCGTAACCTCAGTGCGCGAGAAGGCACAGACCCGCAATCACTCCGAGGTCGCTCTGAGGTCACTCGGCGCCGAAATCGAGTACGGCGGTTCCAGCATCCGGCTCAAAGGCCGCCCGAAGCTGACTGGCCGTCCCTTGACCGTCCCCTCTGATCTCTCGTCAGCGGCATTCTTTATCGCCGTCGCCTTGATGCTGCCCGGCTCGATGCTGCGAATCGACGGCGTTGGGCTGAATCCGACGCGAACCGACCTGCTCGACGTTTTACTGGAGATGGACGCGGATATCGAGATTTTGCCCCACCCCAGTCAGGATTCCGAGCCGATCGGTACATTGGTCGTTCGCGGCCCCAAGTCGGCTTCGTCTCCGGTTGTTCGCGGTGGTTTGATTGAGAAGACCCTGACGGCTGGGGTGATCGACGAGATCCCGATCCTTGCCGTATTGGGCGCCGCTAGTCTCGACGGCTTAGAGATCCGCGACGCCAAGGAGCTTCGCGTCAAGGAGACTGACCGCATTAAGACGATCGCCGCAAATCTGGCCAAGATGGGGATCAAGGTCGAGGCATTCGATGACGGCTTACGTGTGCCGGGCCGTCAGCGATTCCAAGCGGCGGAGTTGGACTCCTATGGCGATCACCGCATCGCCATGGCCTTCGCTGTGGCAGCGCTTCGAGCGCCGGGCCCGTCCATCCTGCACAACGCCGAGGCCGCCGACGTTTCGTTCCCGGAGTTCTACGATCTGCTGGCAACCGTCGTCCGCTAGATCGTTGGCCGGGCGATCACGTCCCGAGTCGTCCTCGGAAATAGCCAGTCCGCGGAGGTCCCAAAGCCACTCAAAATCGCCGCGCCGAGAGACAACCAGCCGAAGATCGGAAAGGCAATAAACCAGCCGATCACCGGGATCGCCTGAATGAAGGTGATCAGGATCGAGCCGAGAATCGTGGCCCCTAGTCCACTGCCGCCCTTGATCATCCCGCGGCCTACCCAGAAACTGACGCCCGTGTAGCCAACCGCCGCGGCGACGAAGAATGAGACGCTGACGACCGATTCCATGGCGCCCGGCATCCAGAAAAACATGATCGGCATCATCACGGTCAGCAGGATCGAGGCGACCCAAGAGCCGAGCCCAACCAGAAAGCACATCCCCGCCCGTTCATTGACCGTTGAGGCGATCAGGCCGACCCGCTCCGGCCCCAGTATCGCGAAGCAAATGAATGAGACGACGGGCCAAATCGCCAGCGCTAGCAGCAACACGATGATGATCACGGCCACGACGCCCGAAGCTGCAACTCCGGCAATACCGCCCATCGCCGGCCCGACTTGCACGACCTGACCATTCACTTCAGCGCCAGGCCCTCTTTCGAAACCGCCCATCACGGAAACGGCTTCTCCGTGAACAGAAGCGCCTTCATGCAAATGTAGGCCGCCTACCACGGCAACCGCGTCACCATGTACCGAGCCGTAAATATCGGAGCCGCCGATGATGGAAACTGCATCGCCGTGAGCTTCGCCGCGCATCTCCAGGCCTCCGGCAATGGCGACGACGTCACGAACGAACGCCCCTTCAGCGATGGTTATCCTGCCTCCAACGGCAACAACGTCCCCTGCGCGCCCCTCGATGTGGATAGCGCAGCCGATACAAGTAACTTGGTCTAGTTCTTCGCCGGCGGCGACGAAAATGTCATCGCCCACCATCACCCTGTCTTCGGCGGCAAGTACGCAGCCGAGAGCCAGCGTGAGGAACGCGATGCGAATCAGGAGTTTGTGCATCAGGGCCAATTCCTACTGCATGTTACGGATTTTCACGGCCAAAGTTCCATCATTCCTGGCCGTCCAGGTACCGCCGCTGGATCCCTTGGTAGGCATCGATCCGCCGATCACGCAAGAATGGCCATCCCCGGCGCGTCTCCTCAATGCGGCTCAGGTCGCACGTCGCCAGCAGAATCTCTTCGCCTGAACCCGCCTCGGCCAGCACGTCGCCCAATGGGCCGCTTACGAACGAGCCGCCCCAGAACTCTAGCCCTTCGTAATTCGCCGGGCGGGATGTCGACTCCGCCACGGGCATTTCGACCCCGACGCGATTCACGGCGACCACAAACAGCCCATTCGCCACAGCGTGTGAGCGCTGAATCGTTCTCCAAGCCTCACGCTGCTTGTCGCCCCACTGTTCCTTCTCTGCTGGGTGCCAGCCGATCGCTGTCGGGTATACCAAGATTTCCGCCCCAGCCAGCGTGGCCAGTCGCGCCGCCTCCGGATACCACTGGTCCCAACAGATCAGCGGGGCAATCGCCCCGAACTTCGTCTTGAATACCTTGAAGCCCAAGTCGCCCGGCGTGAAATAGAACTTCTCGTAAAACAGCGGGTCGTCCGGAATGTGCATCTTGCGATATACGCCCAGCAGCGAACCGTCCGCGTCGATCACGACCGAGGAATTGTGATACAGCCCCGCCGCGCGCTTCTCAAAAATCGAACCGACGATCACCACGCCATGCTTTTTGGACGCCGCGCACAGGGCGTCCGAGGTCGGCCCCGGGATGGGCTCGGCCAACTCAAACAGGTCGGCGTTCTCTTCCTGGCAGAAGTACAACGACCCAAACAGTTCCTGCAGGCAAACGACCTGTGCGCCCTGGATCGCCGCTTCAGCGATCCGGGTCAGCGCCTTCTCCAGGTTCGTCGCCGGATTTGCGTCGCAAGACATTTGAACCAGCCCGACGGTCACGGTGGAAGTTTTCGGCATATTGGTAAACACCATGATTTCAGGCCACTTGAGCAGAGTCAAAGGGCGCCGCACGGGATAATGGGTTGATGGATCCCGCCGCCGCGCTCGAGTACGTTCAAAGTCAACCCGGCGGCCGCGTCACGTTCAAACATCTCGTCCGCACGCTCGGACTCAAAGGCCCCGAACGCGCCGGCCTGCAGATGGCTCTCGACCAACTTGCCTCCGAGGGCAAGATCATCGAAGACCGCCGCGGACACTATAAACTCGTCACCAAAGGCGGGCGCTTCATCAGCGGCATTTTCAGCCAGCACCCCTCGGGCTTCGGCTTCGTCATCCCTGAGACGCCCATCAAAGGCGCCGAGGGAGACATCTACATCGACTCCGACTCCACCATGGACGCCATGCATGACGACCGCGTCCTGGTACGTCTCGCCCGCATAGACGAACGAGGCCGCGCCTCGGGCCGGATCATCCAGATCGTAGAACGCGCCCAGAGCGAGCTCGTCGGCAAGTTCGTCTACGGCGAGAAGGGCTGCTACGTCGAGCCCCACGATGACCGCATTCCAGGGCGCATCGAGATCATCCGCGGCAGCGAGATACCTCCACCTGAAGCCTTCGAGGAGCGACTCGGAAACGTGACTCCTCCGAAAGTCGAAAAGCCCCAAGACCTCGACGGCATGATCGTAACCGTCGCGCTCACGACGTTTCCCACACAGTTCACCTCCGCGCGCGGCAAGGTCATCGAAGTGCTCGGCTTCGAAGACGACTTCGGCGTCGACGTCGAGGTGATGATCCGCAAGAAGCACATCCCGCACCGCTTCCCCGCCGACGCGCTTGAAGAAGCCGAGGCAATTTCAGACCAAATCTCCGCCGAAGAGATCGCCGCCCGCCGCGACTTTCGCGACCTGCCCATCGTCACCATCGACGGCGCTACCGCACGCGACTTCGACGACGCCGTCTACGTTGAGAAGCTCGACAATGGAGGCTACGCGCTCCAGGTCCACATCGCTGACGTCAGCCATTACGTCAGGCCCGGCGATGCGCTCGACCGCGAGGCGCGACGGCGCGGCACCAGCACGTACTTCCCTGACCGCGCCGTGCCGATGCTGCCGTCGAAACTCTCCACCGGCATCTGTTCGCTTAATCCCGGCGTCGACCGCCTGGTGCTTTCCGCTCTGCTCACCCTCGACGATAAAGGCGGCCTCAAGAAGGCCACCTTCCATCGCGGGGTGATCCGCAGCGCCGCGCGCATGACATACAGGAACGTCTTCCGCGTGCTCGAAGGCGACGAAGAAGCCTGCCGCGAGTACGATCGCTTCCGCGATGGGTTTCAACTCATGCGTCAACTGGCCGAGATACTGACGGCCAAGCGCCACAAGCGCGGCGCCATCGACCTCGACCTCGCCGAAGCCGAGATCATCTTCGACGACCAAGGTCGCATGATTGGCGTCAAAAAGGCCGAGCGCAACATCGCTCACAGGCTGATCGAAGAGTTCATGCTCGCCGCCAATGAAGCCGTCGCGGGACACCTCGAAAAAGCCGGCGCCCCCTACCTGCACCGCATACACGAGACGCCCGGAGCCAAAAGCATCCTGGAGTTCGAAGAGATCGCCCGCACCTTCGGCCAAACCCTGGGCATCGAGACCGGGCAGACGACGTTCCACCGCCATCGCAAACACCGCGACGGCTCGAAGTCGCGCCGCGACACCCGCGTCAACCCCAGCCTCAACGTCACTTCAAAGGACTACCAGAAGCTCATCGACCGCATCAAAGGTCGCCCCGAAGAGAAGGTGCTCAACTACCGCATGCTGCGCTCCTTCACCCAAGCGCGCTACAGCGAGCTCGCCAAGGGACACTTCGCCCTGGCCACCGACCTCTACCTGCACTTCACCTCGCCCATCCGCCGTTACCCCGACCTCGTCATCCACCGCATTTTGAAGTCGCTGCTCGACGCC
Source organism: uncultured Acidobacteriota bacterium (assembly GCA_963805925.1). Lineage (GTDB taxonomy): Bacteria > Acidobacteriota > Terriglobia > Bryobacterales > UBA6623 > CAMPKL01. Next base: position 395,972 of record CAWDWB010000002.1, on the reverse strand, counting down.
GGCAAATCGACGCCCTACAAGAAGGGCCAACCCGGAGCGTACTCGCTCGAAGAACTCGCCCAACTCGGCATGGAAACTTCCTACACCGAGCGCCGCTCCGCTGGCGCGGAGCGCGAACTGCTCTCGTGGAAGAAAGCCCGCTTCATGGAAGGCCACATCGGCGAAGAGTTCGACGGGCTGATCGTTGGCGTCAACGAAAAAGGCATGTGGGTCGAGCTAGAACAATACTTCGTCGAGGGCTTCGTCACCGCCGACAGCTTCGCCGGCGAAAACGTCTACTTCCGCGACAACCAGCAAGCCCTCGTCGGCGCGAAATCGAAGAATCGCTACAGCCTCGGCGGCCGCGTCCACGTACGCGTCGACCGCATCAACTGGGAACGCCTACGCCCCGAGTTCACCTGCCTGAGCCCCGTTGGGGCATAATCGGACGTCATGCTTGACCAACTGCTTGACCTGCTCGAAAGCGCCGAAATCCACGACCTCGGCCAGCCTTACTTTGTCGGCATGCCGCACCACCCCGCGCATCCGCCCTACAAGTACAGCCTCTCCAAGGCGCACGGCGAATTCGTACGCGAGACCGGCAGCAGCGCAGCCGCCGAGGCCATCGCTCTAGGCGGACACGTCGGCACGCACATCGACGCCCTCAGCCACTTCTCGATGTGCGGCAAGTTCTTCGGCGGCGTCGACGTCGAATCCGAACCAATCCTACGGCGGCGGCATGACCGAGCACGGCGTCGATAAGATCAGGCCGATCCTCAGCCGCGGCATTCTGCTCGACGTCGCCGCCTACAAAGACAAAGACGTGCTGCCCGCCGACTTCGTCATTGATGCTGAATTATTGGAGCGTGTCGCTGAAAGCCAAGGCACGGAGATCCGCGAAGGCGACATCGCCCTTGTGCGCACCGGCTGGGCCGTCTACTGGAGCGACGCCGGACGCTACATCAACCAACTCAAAAACCCCGGCGTGAACCTCGAAGCCGCCCAGTGGCTCAGCAGCAAGGGCGTCTTCGCCGGCGGCTCCGACACCGTCGCCTTCGAGCAGCTCCCCAGCGAGACCATGCCCGTCCACGTACATTTCTTAGTCGAGAAAGGCATCCATATTATCGAAGCTCTCAATCTCGAAACCCTAGCCGAGAACGAACGCTACGAATTCGCCTTCATCGCCGCGCCGCTGAAACTAACCGGCGGCACTGGGGCACCGATCCGGCCGTTAGCAGCGGCATTATAATTTCCGCCAGGGGTTCCTTTACTCGCCCGTCACGGCGACGTCGTCCAACCCGGTCGTTGTGCGCAAGAGCTCAGCTCGGAAATACCGCCGTAGAAGTTGCTCTTCAGCCTCGTAGTGCGGCTCCACCACGTTGACGAAGTCAAAGAAGGCCCCAAGGTCATCAACTAAGTCGTGGCGACTGAGGCTCTCAACTGGCCACAACCCGCAAATAACCGCGCGAACGGCGCATACCGCAGGGTCCGCGAAATCATATTTGCTCGGGCCGAACTCGTCAAGGTAGGACCAGCACAGAGTCCGGGCTTCCTCCAGTGACACATCTTGCCTGCTTCCGCCGAGATAGGCCTTCAGCGTGCGATGCCCGGCCACTCCGACAGCTGGAAGCTTCTCAGAGATGAGGTCGAGGCACTCATCGATCAGCTCCAGACACCTGCGATCACAAGACTGGCACACTGACTCGATCTCGTTCAGCAACAGATCAATATGGCGCTGGCCATTCATTGTGCAGACATGCGAAGAGGGAAACCGTTAGTCCAACCAGCCGCAGGGTTCGCCGTCAGCGCAGAAAAACACGCGCAGCCCTTTCGGCGCCCAACTCTTCCCATTCACAAACAACGCCGTAGACCAAACCTCGGTGTCGAACGCCGAAGGCGCCAGCACCGAAACCGCCAGCGTATCCTTGGCCGGCATTCCCGTGCGCGGGTCCATGATGTGGCTGTAGACGACACCGTCGACCGTGAAAAACTTCTCGTAAGACCCCGAAGTCGACAACGACTCATCGCGCAAGTACACGGTCTCGACCACGCGGTCACGGTCCTTCGGGTCGCGAATGTCCGCACGCCAGCCCTGCGGCTCATCCGGCGGCGCGCCGATGCCATACAGCGTGCTCGCTCCGCCACTGACCATCGCCGCCTCGACGCCACGGGCGCGCAGCACTTCGACCATGCGCTCCACCGCATACCCCTTGCCGAAGCCGCCCGGGTCGAGTTGCAAGCCGCCAACGTCAAAGCTCACCGTACGCTTGCCCGCATCGAGCGACAAGTGCTGATAGCCAACGCTACGCAACGCCCACCAAATCGAAAGCTTGTTCGGCAAAGCGCCCTTGCCCTTGTAGAAACCCCAAGTCTTCATCAGCCGCCCGACCGTCGGGTCAAACGCGCCGTCGCTCAAGCGGCTGTATTCCAAGCAACGCTCGAGCACCTGATAGAACTCCGCCGAAACCGCCACCGGACCGCTGCCCGCCTCGCGATTCACCCGGCTCAGCTCGCTGTCTTCGAGGTAGTCGCTCAGCAGCATGTCCGCCTTGCGCGCCTCTTCCAGCGCCAAGTCCGCAACCGCCGCCAACTTGTTCCGCTGCGGGCCGTACAAGGCAACGCGAAACTCGCTGCCCATGATCGTCGCGGACGTTTCATACCGCTCGACCGTCTGCGCCGCGCCTTGCAACGCAGGCAGCCACAGCAACGCAAACAGCAACACGCCCATGCCGCCGCGCTTCTTCACTTCGTCCAGCAAGTGCTCAATGCGCTTGGCGTGTTCCTTGCCCTTATCGATGCAGAACTTCATCCGCGGCACCCGGCGGATGCGCATACGTTTGAAGAGTTGCTGGCGCAGGTAAAGCTCGGCTTCCTGCAGCGGCGCGACAAGCTCTTTCTCGACGTAGGGTTGTCCAGGGATCGAAGGGCTCACAAACACGCGTGCCGTGCTCAAGTCCGGGGCGATCTCGACGCGGTCCAGAAACACCGATGGGGTCTCGCCCTTGGGCAAGCCCTCAAACAGCAAGTTGCTCAACTCACGGCGGATTTCTTCTGCGGCTCTATCGCGTCGGTGACTCATGGCGGTAGTTAGACGAGCCTCTCAATCGACGAGTCGACGAGATCTCCTGCAAGTTGTTCCTCGGCTTCGGCCTCGGCGCGCCGCAGGACGGAATCCACCACCGCAGCGTCCGAGCCCACTGCGACGACGGCCACCTGGGCGCGCTGCCATGAGTCTAAATGATCGGTCTCCGCAACGGAGAGCCCGTGGTTCTTCAGACGGTCTTTGAGCGCCCGGATAACCTGGCGCTTGTCCTTGAGCGACTGTGCGTCGCGAACGGCAATCTCGAGCGTCAACAGCGAGACGACGATCAAGCTACAGCACGAGCTCCTGGGCGACCTTCTCCGTCTGGAACAGTTCGATCACGTCGCCCTGCTTGATGTCGTTGTAGCCCTCAAGCCGGATGCCGCACTCCTGGCCCGCGCGAACTTCATTGACGTCGTCTTTGAAGCGCTTGAGCGAAGCAAGCTTGCCGGAGGTATGGACCACAACGTTGTCGCGCAACAGGCGGGCGTGGCTCGTCTTGCTGGCCTTGCCCTCTTCGAGGATGCAACCGGCAACAGTGCCCACCTTCGAGACGTGGAAGATCTCTTGAACCTTCGCGCGGCCTTCGAAGGTCTCTTTGATGACCGGTTCGAGCAAGCCCGCGAGAGCCTTCTTGAGTTCGTCTTCCAACTCGTAGATGACCGTGTGCAGACGAATGTCGATCTTCTCTTTGTCCGCCAACGCGGTCGCGCTGCGTTCGGGGCGCACGTTGAAGCCGACGATGATCGCGTCCGACGTCATCGCCAACAGAACGTCCGATTCCGAAATCGCGCCGACGCCGGTGTGGATGAGTTGCACCTCGACCTTGTCGTTCTTCAGCTTACCGAGTACATCTTGCAGTACATCGAGCGAGCCTTGAACGTCGGCCTTGAGCACGATCGGCAGTTCGCGAATCAACCCGCGCTTGAGACGATCCTGGAACTGCTCCAAAGACAACCGCGAAGACTTGTTGAGGTACTGATCCCTCTCTTTCTCTTCGCGGAAGCCGACAATCTTGCGAGCCTTGTCGATGTCCGTGGTGACGTGCAATTGGTCGCCCGGCTGCGGCAGACTGTCGAGACCCAACACCACGACGGCCGTTGCCGGTCCCGCCTCGGGCACCTGTTGACCGCGATCGTCCAACAGCGCGCGGACTCGGCCAAAGACCGAGCCCACCAAGAAGTAGTCGCCGACATGCAGCGTACCGTTCTGGACAATTACCGTCGCTACCGGACCTTGACCGCGATCCAGCTTCGCTTCGAGCACGGTGCCCGTCGCCAAGCGGTTCGGGTTGGCCTTGAGTTCGCGAACTTCCGCGACCAGTAGGACCGTTTCGAGCAGGCTTTCGATGCCCTCGCCGTTAATTGCCGACACTGGAACCATAATTGTGTCGCCGCCCCATTCCTCGGGCATCAACCCGCGGTCAGAGAGCTGCTGTTTTACGCGATCGGGCTGCGCGTTGTTCTTGTCAATCTTATTGACCGCAACGACGATCGGCACCTTGGCGGCGCGTGCGTGGTCAATGGCTTCGAGCGTCTGCGGCATCACGCCGTCATCCGCAGCCACCACCAGAATGACGACGTCGGTCACAGCCGCACCCTGCGCACGCATACGCGTGAACGCTTCGTGGCCCGGCGTATCGACAAAGACGATCTTCTTGCCGTCTTCCAGGACAACCGTTGAGGCGCCGATCGCCTGCGTAATGCCGCCGGCTTCGCGCTCGGCGACGCTCGTTTTGCGAATCGCGTCGAGCAACGACGTCTTGCCGTGATCGACGTGGCCCATCACGGTGACGATCGGAGCTCGCGGTTCGAGTGCGCTGGAATCTTCGGCCAAATCCGTTTCGAGTTCGGCTTCTTCCTCGAAGGTCAACTCTTCGACGGTAGCGCCGTAGTGTCCCGAGAGATCCTTGATCATCTCCATCGTCAACGTCTGGTTGATCGTGGCGAAAAGCCCCCGCTCAAACAGCGTCTTGATGATCAAGTTCGCCTTGATGCCCAGCTTCTCGGCCAATTCCTTGACCGTGGCGCCGTCACCGATGACGATCTCGGAATTCACAGCCTTAGGCGGCGCTTGCGGCGCGCGCGACTGTGAACCTCTTAATATCTTCTGCTCGCGTTCCGCCTCGGGATCACGGCGACGTGCACCGGGACGCGGACGTCTCGCAGGCATTCCGCCCGGACGTGCGCCCGCTGGCCCCCCACCCGGCGCTCCCGGCCGGCCGCCTGTCGGCATACCGGGCATCGGACCGCCCGCGGCCCCAGGACGAGGACGTTGATAAATCGGTTGTCCCGGGACGATCCCCGGAGCGGTTCTCGCCTGCGGCGCGCCGGGTCCTTGCGGGCGGCGTTCACCCGCTCCCGGTCCAGCCGGCCGACCAGGACGCGGTCCCGGCGATGAAGGCTGCTGCCCAGGGAGGTTCGCCGGTCCTCGGCGAAATGACGGCGCTTGAGGCGGCCGCGGCGGTTGTCTCGTCGCCGGTCGCGTCGGAGCGCCAGGCACTCCCCCGCCCATCGGACGAGGCGGCGCGGCGGCGCCCGGAGTCGGACGCTGCTGCGGCGTTGCGGGAACCGCGCGACGCACAGGCGGCGCAGGACGGTCCGGCGAACGCCGCGGAATCTTCGGAATATCGGGTCGACCAGGCGCCGCTTCCGGCGCGGCAGGCATCGGCGGCGGAGCGTTCGGCGGCGCGGGCCGCGGAGCCGCAGGTTGCCGCGGAGCCGCAGGTCTAACAGCAGGCGGTGGCGACGCAGGCGCAGCCTTACGCGCAGTCGGCGCGGGCGCCGCCTCTGAATCCCCAGCAGTGGGCTTGGGCGTTTTTACGAGCGGAGGGCGCAATACGGGCGGCTTGATTGGACCGCCGCCGCGAACGACGGGAATAGATGGACGCACAGGTACTTTTGGAGCAGCAGTCTTAGGAGCAGGCGTAGCAGCGCGGCGCGGCGCGGGCAGTTCTAATTCCGGCAAGGGCTCAGGCGTCGCTTCCTCGGCGGCGCCCTGCAGGCGTTCACGCAGTTTCTTGGCGGTCGCGTCATCAATTGAACTAGAGTGAGTCTTTTTTTCTTCGACCCCTAGCTCCGGCAACAAATCAATAATTGTTCCGGCTTTGACCTCAAGTTCTCTCGCTAACTCGTTAATCCGAATCTTGTTCGATGTCCGTACCAAACCGCCTCCGTGCGTTTACGTCCTAGTTCACATCACCGCTAACCCTCTTTCGCGTCACGGGATTCGCCCTAATCGGAATCTTCCGACGTGGACTCCGCCGCTGTCGTCTCGTCCTCTTCCGAATCGTCCCGATCTTTATAGGTCGACTCGTCATCCGCCGAATCGGCGGACGCCACGGAGACACGCGGCATCTTCATCGTATCAAAGTCCTCAAACGGGATTTCGTCGTCGTCTTCCTCGTCCGCGCCGGCGCCTTCTTCCGGCAAGCCCGGCATGACGAAGGCTCCAGAAGGCACCGCGGCCGCAGCCTGGGCCGCTTCCTCTTCTGAGTAGCCTTCCTCGCCCGGCTCCACCGCGTATGCCTGTTGCGGTTCGAACTGGCCGTAGTAGCCGTTCACTGCCAATTGAATCTGCTCCAACACGGCGGCGTTCATGCCTTCCACCTGCTGCAGCATCTCCGGCGTCATATCCGCCAAGGCTTCCACCGTCGCCGATCCGGCTTCGATCAACTTGTCGGCCAAATCTTCGGGCAGGCCAAAGTCGATCAGCACGCTCACCGGCGTCGCCGAACCGCTCAACGCGGCCATCGCGTCTTCCATCTCCAGACGCTTGTCTTCTTCGCTCTTGATGTCAATCTTCCAGCCCAGCAACTTTGCCGCCAAGCGGACGTTCTGGCCTTTCTTGCCGATCGCCAACGACAACTGCGTCTCGTCGACCACGACTTCCAGGTGCCTGGTAACCGGATCCACTACCTGAACGCGCGAAATCCGCGCCGGGCTCAGCGCACGCGCCGCCAACTCCACCGGATCTTCCGAGTACTGGATGATGTCGATCTTCTCGCCGCGCAATTCGCGAATAATCGACTGCACGCGCATGCCCTTCATGCCGACGCACGCGCCGACTGGATCCACATCGCGGTCATTCGAAATCACCGCCACCTTCGTCCGCTCGCCCGCCTCTCTGGCGCAAGCCTGAATCTGCACCGTGCCGTCGTAGATCTCCGGCACTTCTTGCTCGAACAGCCGCTTCACCAGCTCTTCCGAAGCACGCGAAACCACCACCGCCGGGCCCCTGCCCACGCGCTCAATCTGCTTGATGATCACCCGCACCCGATCGCCGATCGAGAAGCTCTCCAGCCGCGACTGCTCGCGTCTGGGCAAACGCGCTTCCGTGCGACCCAAGTCCACAATCAGATCGGGACCTTCGTTGCGCTTGATCGTGCAGGTCTCTAGATTGTCCAAACGGTCCTGGAACTCTTCGCAAATCCGGTCCCGCTCCGCCTCGCGAATCTTCTGGAAAATCACCTGCTTGGCCATCTGCGCCGAGATGCGGCCCAGTGCGTCAGTAGGCTTCTGAAAGCGCAGCGTGTCGCCGACCTGAGCATCCTTATTGATCTTCTTGGCCTCGTTGATCGAGATTTCCTTCGACGAGTCCGCGACCAGGTCTGTCACCGTTTTCACGGCAAACACCTCGACATTGCCCGTCTCCAGATTCACTTCCGAGATCAAATCTTCCTTCGATTTGTAGTACTTACGCGCCGCGACGAGAATTGCATCCCGCACCGCTTCCATCACGATGGCCGGGTCGATCCCCTTAAGCTTGCTGAGATCTTCGATCTGTGAATAAATCCCTGGCATCTTGATCCTTCCTCGTCGTTACGCTCTAAATCTCGACCACTAAGCGGGTCTGCTGGACGTCCGCGAACTTCAGCCGCACTGTTTCGTGCGTGGTCAACTCAACCGCAAAGTCTTCCTCGGTAGGATCCGACAACACGCCCGTCAGCTGCTGCCGGCCGTCCAGCGGAGCCTTCAACTTTACCTTGACCTTGTCGCCGGCAAAACGCTGATAATCAGCAGGTTTTAACAACTTGCGATCCAGCCCCGGAGACGAAACTTCCAACTGGTAAGCTCCGCCCGGCACCACGTCTTCCGCGTCCAAAATCGTCGACACTTGCCGCGAAACCGCAGCGCAGTCATCCAGCAACACGCCGCCCTGCTTGTCGACGAAGATTCGCAACAAACCACGGCCCGAGCCTCTCCACTCGACCTCGACCACTTCGAGGCCCTCATACTGCGCCACACGCTCGGCAATCGCCTTCACGCGGCTCTCAATATCCTTAGAATCAGCGGCCATCTTGCTTCCGGGCAATAAAAAAGTGGGCTCTTGCCCACTGGTCAGCAGCGACTATCGCCCCGACGTCATTCATTATAAAGGTCTAGCACCCATATGGCAAACCGGAGCGCCGACAACGGCCTTCGGAGCGAGCCCTTCGATGATCGGCGTCAAAGCGGTACCAAAGCCGCCCGCCCACAGCGCCGCTTGCAACGCCCTTCAGGCAGCGTTGGTTATCTCGATGAGTTGCTTCGTCGCGATGCCGATGGGGCGGTCCAGCGGAACGCCGGCGCACGTGAGCAGGGTCGAGAGCAGGTCGCCCTGATTCCCACTGGTTCCCGGCAAGAAGCGGCCGGTCTTGATTGAACCGCCTCCCTTGCCGGCGATGATGAACGGCAGGTTTTTCCGCTCGTGCTATGTTGCCGTCCTCCAGGCCGGAGCCCCACATCATGATGCAGTTGTCGAGCAGCGTGCCGTCGCCTTCGCGCAAGTTATGCATCTTGTTCACCATGTAGGCGAACTGCTCGATGTTGAACGCCGTGATCGCCGCCACCTTCGCGACCTTCTCCGGTTCGTAGTTGTGGTGCGTCTGGGAATGGTGCTGGTCGTTGAAGCCCAGTTCCGGGTACGAGACGCCGTTCGGCGTTGAACCGATATAGGTGGAGACGCGCGTCGTGTCCGTCTGGAAGGCCAGCACGTTCAAGTCGCACATCACCTGCATGTACTCGCTGCGCTTCTCCCCTTCGGGAATCTTGATTTCGATGGGCGGCGAATCGGAACTGTTGCGCTTACTCGCCGCGACCCCGGCTTTCTCCAACGCCGCCTCCTTCTGACGAAGCTCGATCGCGGCAATGCGTCGCTCCACCGAACGTACGCTGTCCAGGTATTCGTCCAGCTTGTGCTGGTCGCGTGCCGACAACGTACGTCGCAGGTCCCTCGCGCCGCCGAAAACGACATCCAGCATGCTGCCGGTCCAGCGGGTCCATCCCCGCCGACATGCCGCCGGTGCCGCCTGGTTCCGTGTGGAACAAACGATTCAGCACGTTCCGCGGATTGACCTCCGCGGGGACCGCCTGGGTCGGAGAGCGAAAGCTGCAATGCGAATAGTAAGCCTCGTTCAGCCCTTCCTGGTTCTCCTTCCACGTCTGCGGCATCGTGGCCAACTCCAGAGACGGCAACGTCGTGAAGGCTCCTACGTAATTGGCGGCAACCTGATCCGCCGAGATCGCAATGCTGATCTCATTCCGTTTCGCCGGATCGGGCAAAGTCGCCGTAAGCCAAGTCGACAATTCCAGCGCGTGCGGCGCTCCGTTAAAGGGATCGATCGGAACTCCCGAGATCCCCTTCATCATCAGGCACTGATCGAGCACCGGCCGCAGCGAGCGAATCGCCGGCGGCGGGGACGACAAGAAACTCTCCGCGTCGGCAGGCCAGAACTGTTCCATGATCACGCCGTGCGGCATATACATGAACCCCAGGCGAACCGGCGCCTTGTAAGTCTTGCCCTCGACTGTATCCGCCCAACCCATCGCGTCGAAGAGCGGCAGGGCGAGAGCGGCGCCCATCCCCTTCAGGCAGGTGCGGCGATCAATTAGAAGGTTCTTGTTCATGTGGAGTCCTTTCTTCTTGGATTCGACGATGCGTATAAGGGTAACTGGTGACGACAGCACTGATGAGCGTCTGCATCCGATACCCATCCCGAGATACATCCTGCATCAGTTCATCCAACACAATCTCGTCATAGCCTTCCAGCCTTCGACACAGGGCATAGGCCAGTAATCTCTCCGCCAAGTTCCGAGAGAAATCATCGACGCGCTCGGCGACAATTGATTTCAATTCCGCGGGAGTGGAAAAGCTCTTGCCTCCTGGCAGTTCTCCGGTAGCATCGATCGCCTCGCCGTTGTCGTCCTGATCGCGCCAGCGCCCGACGGCATCGAAGTTCTCCAGGCCAAACCCGATCGGGTCGAGTATCTTGTGGCAGTTGGCGCAGACAGGGTTCTTCCGGTGCAGTTCCGTGCGCTCGCGCAGCGTCAGCGTAGCGATCGTTTGCGCATCCTGTACTTCCAGGGCCGGGACGTTGGGCGGAGGGGAAGGCACTTGTTCCCCGAGCACTTGTTCCAGAACCCACACGCCGCGCTTAACGGCGCTCGTGCGGTTCGGGAAAGAAGTCGCCGCGAGCGTACCGGGCATGCCCAAGATTCCGCCGCGATTGCCGTCTGCCAATTGGACCCTGCGCATCTCCGGTCCAGTGATCATTTTCTCTAAGCCGTAAATCGTGGCGAGGCGCTCATTGAGGTACGTGTAGTCAGCTTGTATGAAGTCCGCGACGCTTCGGTTTTCGCGCACGATGCTCTCAAACAGCAGGCGCACTTCGTCGTACATCGCCGAGCGCATCTCGCCGGTCATCTGCGGGAACTTGCCCGGGTCGAAAGTCTTCTTCTGCAAATCGCCAAGCCCAAGCCACTGCGCGCCGAAGCCGTCAAAAAGAGCGCGCGAGCGCGGATCCATTAGCAGACGAGTCACCTGCGCCTTGAGGACCTCTCGCTCATGGAGCCTTCCAGCATCCGCCAACTCCATCAGCTCATCGTCCGGCATCGTTGCCCACAACAAATACGACAAACGTGAGGCGAGTTGATGGTCATCCAGCGCGACGATCTCAACGTCCGGTGGGACCTCTTGGGACGGCGTAATGAAGAGGAACTGCGGCGAAACCAACATCGCCTTCAGCATCAAGCGAACGGATGCCCGATAGTCGAGGTCGTTCTGCTTCCCTAGGTCGAACACTTCCAACAAGACGTCGAGTTCCTCATCGGAAGGAGGTCGTCGATAGGCCTTGCGCGCCAGCGAACGAGCGACTTTCCTCGCCGCCGCTCGATCGTCCGCGCCAATCGCCGGCGTCTCGCCAAACAACCGCGCCTGCAACTCCGCAGGAATCCGGTTCGTCACATCATCGGCAATCGCCAGATACTGCTCCAACTGCAGCGGCGACAGCGAATTGAGATAACCTTCGCCGCTGACGTCTTCCGGCAACTCAGCTGCGATTGCGGGGTCAACGCCGAACAGATCATGCAACGTGTTGCCGTACTCGGTCTTGGTCAAACGCCGAATGACAAACGGCCCAGGGTTCGGCGGACTGAGAAATTTGACCTTCGCCAGCCACTCGCCGAACATCTCTCGTTCTTCCGCGGTAGGCTGCGCTTCCCGATACGCCGGCGGCATGTCGTGCGCCTCTACCCTCGCGGCCGCCTTCTTCCAGGTTTCGCTGAAAGCGGCGTGCCCTGGAGCCTTCAGCGCGGGAGAAAAGTTGACTCCAGCCTGCGTAGGCCGCTTGTTCTGGTGGCAGTCGATGCAATACGTCTTCAGGAACGGAGCAATACGGTCCTGGAAGAATGCTTCGGCCTCCGCCTTCCTCGCGGCGAAGTCCCCTTCGACCGCCGTCTGAGCCAGGCAAGTGACGGGCAATAACGAAGAGACGCCGCAGATCAACAGGGCAATCACGTTCAATCCGATTCTCGTCATCCTGGACTTCACATTCGGCCAACTAGGCGCGGTTAGATGGTAACCGAGACACCCCCGCTGTACAACCGTAGCTCCCCTCGGCTCACCGCATCGACTCGAATAAATAACTAACCGTTTTCGAAGAGGTTTCGCAGGTGATGCGGCTGGCAACGTAAGTACTGATTCGGGGCCCGAACGGTCGCGCCTAGCTCAGCGGCGGCATGCCACGGCCAGCGCGGGTCGTAGAGCATTCCGCGTGCCAGGGCGATCATGTCCGCGTCTCCCGTCGATACGATCGCTTCGGCTTGTTCGAAGCCTGTAATCAGTCCCACCGCAATCACCGGCATGCTGACGACGGATTTCACGGCGCGGGCCAATGGCACTTGGTAGCTTGGCCCCACGGGAATCTTTTGCGCGGGATGACCGCCGCCGCTTGAGACATGGATGGCGTCGCATCCATGTTCTTCCAGGGCCTTGGCAAACACGCACGACTGTTCGATATCCAGGCCGCCCTCGACCCAGTCGGTTGCCGAAACTCGAATGCTGACGGGCTTTGCTGGCGAGAAAGCGTCTCGCACAGCATCGAAAACCTCCAACGGAAATCGCATACGGTTTTCCATCGAGCCGCCATACTCATCCTCCCTGTGGTTCGAAAGGGGCGAGAGGAATTGATGCAGCAAATATCCGTGGGCCGCGTGGACCTGTATCGCGTCCAATCCCAAGCGGTCAGCGCGAACTGCAGCCGCGGCAAAGGCCTCTCGCACTTGGCGCATGCCGTCTCGATCCAAGGCAGCGGGAGGAATGTCTCCCTCAAGGAAGCCGATCGGCGAAGGAGCGACGGTGGGCCAACCCAACGGGTCAGACGGATCGAGCTGCCGGCCGCCTTTCCAGGGGACCTCGCACGACGCTTTCCTCCCCGCATGCGCTAGCTGGATTCCAATCGGCATGTCCGACCAGCGCCGCACGCTGTCGAGAACGCGCCCCATAGCCGACTCCGTCTCCTCGTTGTAGAGCCCGGAATCCGCGTACGTGATCCGTCCTTCCGGCAAAACCGCCGTCGCTTCAATCATCAGGATGGCGGCGCCGGAAAGCGCAAGGTGACCCAGATGGATTAAGTGCCAATCGTTCAGGCAGCCGTCTTCGGCCGAATACTGGCACATCGGCGCGATCACAATACGATTGGCAAGCGCAAGATCGCGAACGCGAATCGGTTGAAACAGTGCCGGTTGAGCCATAGCCCAGTTTTAGCACTAGTTCTGACCTGGTAACTGGCGGCGGGCCCCTCTCCTCAACCAACCGCCAAAAACCGCAACCCATCCGAGCCGCGACCGTCAGGGAGTCGGTCCTCATCGCCCACACCAGCACCGCGGCCCGCCGTCCCCGATCGACGCAACCGAACCCCGAACGCCAGAGAGGGGTCAAATCTCCGCGCACAGAACTCCGTTCGCCCGTGTCGCTCCTCTTCCCCCTGAACTCCGTTCCTCAGCCCACCAGGGCGGCACAACCAACGGCCCACGGCACAAGCCGTGCGCAAAGAAACCGCGTATAGGGGTTTGGGCTCCGTCCCCTTTAGCCCATCCGAGCCGCGACCGTGAGGGAGTCGGTCCTCATCGCCCACACCAGCACCGCGGCCCGCCGGTCACCCTTGGCCATCCCCGATCAGCGCAACCGAACGCCAGAGAGGGGTCAAATCTCCGCGCACAGGTCTCCGTTCGCCCGCGTCGCTCCTCTTCCCCCTGGGCTCCGTTCGTCAGCCCACCAGGGCGGCACAACCAACAGCTCACCGCGCAAGCAATCGGTAAAGAAGCCGTATTGGGCTGTGGGCTTTCCGAGAAAGTGGGGACAAGAGAAAGTGGGCACAATGCTCACTTTTGGAAAGTCGTATTTTCAGGGGGTTACGTCTGTTGCGTTCTAGCGGTGAGCCTATTTCCTGACTGGCGCCTGCGGCCCTTCGCCCTCCCCAAGTTTTTTGTAACTTCCGCCGCACTCCTCCCGTCAAAGGCCCATGTTTCGGCAATCCGTCGCTCTGCTGACGGTGGCGGCTTTCCTGTTCTCGCCCTTGCGCGGGCTGTCTGCCGAGCAGATCGACCATCTCGTCTCAGAGGCCGAGCTTCAACTTCGTCTTGCTGCCGCCGAGCAACAACGGCAAGACGACATGCGCACCCTGGAGGAGTTACTGCTCCGAGACGAATCCCATGCCTTTCTGGCAAAGGCGGGGATCGAGCTGGAGACGGTTGCGGAGGCCATCCCACAACTGGACGACGACACGCTTGCGAAGTTCGCGCAGCAGTCTCGCCAACTCGACGCGGACGTGGCCGCGAGCGGGTATCCCGGAGGCCGCTACTTCGGGCTCTATTTTCTCGCCGCCTTCTTCATCCTTTACCTGCTTTGGACGACGGTCATTGCAAAGGGCAATGCGTGAACTGAGAAAGGAGGGACAACGCCCACTTTCCTTCTCGCTCCGGCCCTCTGATTCTAGCGCCTACCCGGAATCAGAGCCAGCTGCCGCGGATCGTGCCGTGGACTTTCGCGGCCTGCCCATTGGCGCCGGACGCAGACGTCGTCCGGCCTGGTTCTCCAACTGCTCCAGAAATTCGGAATGCCCGAACGGCCTGCCGCTCCGCGTCGCCTCGCGAAGCTCGGCCGAGGCATCCTGGTCGAGCGGCTGGCTGAGGCACTCCCGCCAGTTTTCAAAGCCCCCGATCGAATCGAGCATCCAGGCTGCGAGTAGTCCGTCTGGGTCGACTCCATCGACGTGAGCGGTTGCACTTGACCATCGCCACGCCGTGGCCTCGCCCGTCATCCCTGCCCGCACCGGGTTGCGATTTACGTACAGCAACGCCGCGTAGAGATGGGCCGGGCCCAAGGCGCACGAATAGAAACGGCTGTGCCATAGGTGACCACTGCGGCGGTAGCGGCGGTTGAAGTCCTGCGCGTAGGCCGAGTGGACTTGCATGACCAGGCGAGACAGCGAGTTCTCTCGACGCGGGACCGCTACCAGGTGAACGTGGTTAGACATCCAACACCAGCCGAGCAACTCGATCCCGCAGGGCTCAAGCTGATTTCGGAGCAAGTCTTGGTAGCGGCGCCGGTCTTCGTCGGTCAGGAAGACGTCTTGGCGGTTGTTGCCGCGATGGGTGATGTGATGCGGTACGTCCACCGCCACCACCCGTGCTTGGCGAGGCATCAGATCGGCTTGATGCTAACACAGCTGTGCCGGCTGGCCGGCCGCCTGAAAAAGTGGGCGTTGTCCCCACTTTCCAAAGGTGCATCATGCCGACGGTAAGACCCACGACTTCGTGTTGGAGCGCAGTCGCAGTAAGCCCGCTAAAGCGGGGCCTCAAGGGTAAGACAAGGGTCGCCGCACGTTCGCTGGCCCGCCGTAAAACGACTGGCCTAGTGAAGAGCCCCGTAAACGGGGCTAAATCATCCGGAGCAGCGTCGAAATACTCCTGGAACCCGTCGACGCCCAAGCCCGTCTTCTTCCCGCCAGGCGTCCCGCGGCCCGCCGGTCAAGCCCGTTCCAGCCTTCCCGGACCACCCGGCCTCTCGGTCTCAGGCCCGTTCACGGGCCTCACCCCTAGGCCAGCCCTTTCAGGGCAGGTCCGATCCCGGCTATTATCGTCGCGCACCTTGAATATAATTCATCGAAGCCCGCCTCGAGATTGGCGTACAACGGCACGCCCGCTTCGCCCAATCGTCCTTGAATCAGCCTTAGGGTCTCTAAATCAATAGCGTACTTGCTCATGATGAACGCCAGGCGCCCCTGGACTTCAGCCTCATCCAACTGGTTCATGTCGTTGCCACAAGATATTAGACAACTAGCAATGAGGTACTCGGTAAACACGCCATGGAGCAGTACGTAGACGCTTTTCCGTCCTGCATATTCTTCGTGTAGCGAGCGATGGGCTCGTCCGTGTCTATGTCAAACAGGCGCTGCCGATCGAAGAACATCGCGGAAAACACCAGATGCCCGCATTGATGTGCGACATCGTCCAGAAAGTAGGGTACGCTGGCGTGCTCGGGGAGGGAAAGAAAAGCAATCCCCGGTACCGAGTCCGACGCGAACGAGTTGACCCCCAACATCCTGAATGGGAGAAATCCGCGAGTTACGGCTTTAATAGCCTGGAAGTATTGTGGGAAACCGACGGAGAGTCTCCTCAAACTGACATTCAGCACGTCCGCGCATCCGGAGCCCACTACATCGCTCTCCCGAATTTCCGCGCGTCCTCCATCGGGGTATCGAATCAAATCGCAAATCAAGTGATGAACGTGGTCGTACACGATGAACTGACCGATCGGCGTCTTGAAATCGCGGGACGGCTTTACGAATGCCCCATGCCCCCGTCGGAACAGGCGTCGGGTTTGCTCTTCAGTCTCGATCACAAGTTCCAACTCGGTCTGTTCGGATCTAAAGGAGCCGATGTTGGGTATCACAATCAAGCCATCTGCGTTGCTTCGGGCCGAAAACTCAAACGGGGCATGGCCCGGTCGGAAATGGCCGACCGCAAGACTTCCGAGCGCCGCGGGGCTGGGGCTGGCAAACGCCGGGAAATACGTTGGCTCAAGGAATGAGTCATCGTCCTCGAACGGCAAGCGCTCGAAAAGATCACGCCTGAGCCGAAACATCAACTTCCGGCTCAGACGTGACAACTCGTGCCGACCGTCGACGACCTGGGGCAGCCGTTGACTCCAGTCGATCACCGCTCTCCTCCGATCCCGCCTAAATCACAGGCCTCAGGACTTCCGGGTAACTGCAACCATAAACGTCGCAAAGCGCCAGACTAGTTGGGGTCCTATGACAATGTCAGACGGCTAGCGTAGTTCCGCTGGCTGCACTGGGCCGCGAAGCGACGACATAGCGTCTAGTTTTGCGAAGACAGGAACGAGTTCGGGAATCCAGATTCCGGTAGCTTCGTAAAAGGCTACGTGGCAGCCCGAGTAAGTTCCTCCGTTGAAGCGGGGAATTAGTCGGTTAATTTCTTCTCCTCCAGCCTCCTTCATGAACTCTGCCAGGCTCATTTCACGGGCTTTCTGTGCGGTCGTCGGGTTTAGAATTCTTAACTATCGACATGGATTTACCTCCAATAGTACCCTGTGCTTGTTGCTTGCTCTGCCTTAAATTCCGAGAAAACCGTAACATGTAAGTGAACTTAATTCAACGAATAAAACGGTAGTTAAACCATTTGGTTTAATTGAGGTAGAGCCGGGAGTTAAAGGGGTATCCATGGAGAAAGTGGGGACGAGAAAGTGGGAGACAACGCCCACTTTTGTCCTGGGAAGATCGGGGACGAAGATCGAGGACAGCAGCCCCCTAATTAACAGTCGTATCGAGCGATGGGTATCGAGCGATGGGTGTCAGGCACGCAACCTGAGAGTTCCCAGAACATTTGGCGCCCCATGCTACAACCAAACTAGAAGATCTCTGGCTGGGCCGAGCACGGCCAGGGACGCCGCGGCCGCGGTTTACAGTGTTTGGGGCTGGCCGTTCGGCCACAGGAACGGCAGCGTAAGAGCGATACAGAAACTAGGATCGATCCGAAGACATCTCCGGTTCCCCGCTTGGAAGGGAATCCGCCCGCCGTTCGGCGGGTTTTCTTGTTTTTACCGGCAAGAAGGCCCGCCGGACGGCAACCTTCACAACCAATGTCCGCCCGTTCAACGAGGAAAACAAGCTAAACGACACATCATCAACAACTTAACCGCCACAACAAGCGGACATTCGCGGACATGACCGGACATTCGCGGTCATCCGCGGCCAAAAACGGCCGCTCCCCGGGCATCCCCGGTCGCCAGCGGACGCTCGCGAACCGAAACCAGCGGTCCCTTAGCGCGTCAGCGGATCCTCAATATCCGGCGACGTGGCGTGGATAAGTTCACCCAAGTGCGGCTCGCGCTCGACAATCCGTTCGCGCATTTCCCAAGCGACCTTGCGGTAGGAGATGTGCCCTTTGACGCCCGACCGTACACGCGAGATGTACTCCGCCTCGGCGAAGTCCATCTTGTAGAGCGAGCGGCAGCGGGTAGCGAACGGCAACAGGTAGTGACCCGCCCTCTCAGGCAGCGCGCGCCGCGCCTCAGCCACGGCCTGCATATCGCCGAAGAAGCGCTCTTCCAACCCGGCCTCGACGATCAACTCAGGCGTTTCATAACCCAGCGCCGCAGTGAATTCTTGGCGGATCTGCTGGCAGCGGCGATGCCTGTGCATATCGCGGTAGGCGCCAATGTCGCAGACGATGTCGAAAATGTACGCGTATCCCGAATGGAACTCACGCAGTAAATTCTCGCGGCGTTCCTTGCCTTCGAGCGCCACGTCGATGATCTCCCTCTTGCGCGCCGTACTCCAGCCGCTAACGTCATCGAGAATCACCCGGAACGGCGCCGAGGTCGCCGAATATAGCCAAGTCGCGGCGATCTCGTCCAGCGGATCGGTCGGCCGCACCAGGTCCACATCCGGCAAATCGGCCGTCGAGGGATACGACACGTTCTCGGCCGCCCAATCCTTCATACGCTGATAGGCGGCGCGACGATACTCGTCTGGCTCCGCGTATTTCGCCAACGTGGGCGCCAGCGGTTCCAATCCCTGGGACGCATCCCACACGCACCCCGGCGGCTCGGCGCAAGCATGGTGCATCTCGCGCGCCAACGAGCGAATCTCGCCATACTCGGAGGCTCCGAGCCGGCGCATCTGCCCTTCCAGCGTGCGGATGCTGGTCACCTGGCCCAGGTTCGTGGAGATCCCCAAGAACAGCAAATAGCGGGCCACGTCGTAAGCGCGGGCCTCGATCGTCCGGCGATAGTTGCCGTCCGTCATTTCTTCGGGCTGCGGGATACGCGCCTTGAGGATCTCGGTCAGCTCGTCGTGCAGCGTCAGGTAGCGATCCATCAGGTCGCCCGCCGCGCGGCGGTAGGTCTCCAGTTCCTCGCCGCGA
Source organism: uncultured Acidobacteriota bacterium (assembly GCA_963805925.1). Lineage (GTDB taxonomy): Bacteria > Acidobacteriota > Terriglobia > Bryobacterales > UBA6623 > CAMPKL01. Next base: position 377,204 of record CAWDWB010000002.1, on the reverse strand, counting down.
AGCTCCGGCGGTTCGATGACCGAGCCCCTTGAGAAATCCTGGTAACGGCTCGACTTCGCCTGGCCGTCCCACAGCTGCTCGTCTTCAATCTCAATGGCTGCCAGTTCCGAGACGCCCTCGAAGCAAAAGATGCAGTGTCCCAGGTCGGCGATCGACGCGTGGCCGTACTGGAAATAGAAACTGTCGAGGAACTTACTGGCGGAGTGCGACTTGACCCACTCCAGGCTCTCGCGCACCGAGTCCGGCGACCGGCTGTAACGGGCCAGCGCATAGGCGCTCTTTTCCGGCGGCATGGGCGCGACAACTACGACGCGAGGCGAGTGAGGCGCTGGATCTGGAGCGGCGGCCATAGAGGCCGATTCTAGCAGTCCTAGGGGCTTGGGAATTAAGAAGGCCTCCGACTGCCCTTTTGCCGGGCGGTCGGAGGCCTTGCTCCCCTCAAGCCTTTAAAGGGAAACTTTGCGCCGATTCGGATCGCGAAAGCTTTTCGCGTCAATGCCGTAGCGCTTAATCTTCTCGTGTAAGTTCCGCTCGCTAACGCCTGCAAACTCTGCCGCGCGGCTGATAATACCGCCGCAGCGAGACAGTGCCGTTGTCACGTACGAACGCTCAAACTGTTCAATGACCCGAGCCTTGGCGGCTTGGAAGTCTTCCATTTCGCCGTCCGACTCGGGACTCGCAGCGACTGCGTTAGCCGCTTCTGCCGGGAGGTGCGAGGGCCGTATCGAGTCGCCCGAACAGAGAATCGCAGCCCGTCGGATGAAGTTCTCCAACTCCCTCACGTTGCCTGGATACTCGTAGGATGTCAGCAGCCGCAACGCCTCTGGGCTGACCTTCAGACCCGGCTTGCCGCAGCGCTCGCCAAAGGATTTGGCGAAGTGTGCGCTGAGTTCAGGAACGTCTCCCAATCGCTCCCGCAGCGGCGGAACCTCTAGCCGGATGATGTTCAGCCGGTAGTACAGATCGCTGCGGAAGGAGCCCTCCGCGATGCGCTGGGTGAGATCGCAGTTTGCCGCCGCAATCAGCCGCACATCGCAGAAATGCGCTTGCGACGAGCCCACCGGCGAATACTCGCCTGTTTGGAGCGTCCGCAGAAGCGCCACCTGCAAGGAGGGCGTCATGGCGCTGATTTCGTCGAGGAAGATCGTACCGCCGTCGGCGCGTTCAAACTTGCCGATCTTACGTTCCACCGCCCCGGTAAACGCCCCGCGGACGTGGCCGAAGAACTCGGACTCCTGGAGCGACTCAGGCACGGCGCCGCAATTCACTGTGACGTACGGTTGTCCGCGCCGTCCGCTGCGGTCGCGAATCAGTTCCGCAACCAGCTCTTTGCCTGTACCGCTCTCTCCCGTGATCAGAACCGTCGCGTTCGTGTCGGCAACTTTCTCCGCCAGTTCGATGACTTCGAGCAGCGCGGGATCCTTACCGATGATTTTGGTCGCCGGGCGGGGCTTGAACGAAGCGGATGTGCTTCGGTGGCCAAGCGTGTTTTCGATTACTGGTCTGATGTCCATGGGGGTGGTCGTTGTTGATTCTCACCCTCTACTGCAAAACCCTCAATGGGCGGTCCGTTTCAATCGGAATCCGGTACGGAGGTCGTACGTTGGTCGTATGCCGAAAAGCGCCGTCGGTATACCTCACCGCACGATTATCGCCATGGCGCCCGCTCACCATTGACGCCGGAACGACCGCTAAGCTATTTCTCTTCAGTGGTTTCAGGGGAGATCTTCAGATCTGATCCGCCAGACGGTACTAGTTCAGCAGTTCTAGCGGTGGAGGACTCCGCCGCCGGTCCTTTGGTCCTACTCTGCGTGGTGGTTCACGGGCCCAGAACCCCGTCCTAGGCCTGGAGCCGTGGCGATCGCCTCAGAAATATATCGCTTAGCAGCCCTCACAGCGTTGGCGAGATCAGTACCTTTCGCCAATTCCGCCGTGATCGCGGCAGAGTACGTGCATCCCGTGCCGTGGGTATGGCGCGTGACGTAGCGTTGGGACGTGAAGATTTCTTCCGCGCCGTCGGCATACAGCAAGTCCACCGCGTCCTGACCCGCATCCAGGTGGCCGCCCTTGATCAGCACAGCCCTCGGTCCCAGGTCGGCGATCTGCCGGGCGGCCCTGCGCATGTCGTCCAAGCCGACCACTTCCCTGCCCGTCAGCGCGGCCGCTTCGGGCAAATTCGGAGTCGCCAGCGCGGTGTGCGGCAATAGCTCTTTCACCAATGCCCGGCTCGGCCTCATCGCCCATCAGCGACGCGCCGTGTTTGCTGATCATGACCGGGTCGACCACCAGCGGACAAGATCGCTTCGCGGCCCAGTCAGCCACAACGCCAATAATCTCCGCCGTTCCCAGCGCTCCGGTCTTGGCGGCTTGCGGCGGGATATCCGAAGTGACCGCCTCGAGTTGCCGCGCCACGTAATCGGGATCGAGCGGATCGACGGAATCGACTCCCACGGTATTCTGAATCGTCAGCAGCGTCACGACGCTCATGCCGTACACGCCGAACTGATGGAACGTCTTGAGATCCGCCTGGAGACCCGCGCCTCCCGAGGGATCCGAACCCGCGATGGTGAGTGCGACCGGCTTCATGATTCCCGCTCGACACCATTGTGCGCTATCGCCGCTTTCAGACGATTTGGTACAACGGTCGAAGGTCCTTGCGCAGCACCGCGCGATCCCCTCCGCATGTCTAATCTGTTGGAAATTATCAACCCCGAAGCGAACGCTCTCAAAGCGCGCGTCGCCATCTTCGACTTCGACGGCACCATCTCCATCGTCCGCGCCGGCTGGATCGATGTCATGGTTCCGATGATGGTCGAACCCCTTCTAGCCCTCAACACCGGCGAGAGCGAAGAGGAAATTACGAGCATCGTTCGGGGCTTCGTTGGTCAGCTGACGGGTCGCCAAACTATCTATCAAATGATGGAGTTTGCCGACCAAATCAAGAAGCGTGGCGGCACCCCCAAGGACCCCCTTGAGTACAAGCATCAATACCTCGACTTGCTGATGGTCAAGATCACCGATCGCCGCGAGAACCTACGCTCGGGCAAGGCTAATCCCGAAGATTGGATGGTCCCCGGCGCCCGCCGTCTATTGGAGACGCTCAAAGACCGCGGCCTGACCATGTATCTCGCCAGCGGCACGGACCAGATCTACATGCGCGAAGAAGCCGATCTGCTGGACGTATCTAAATATTTCGACGGAGTATACGGCGCTCTCGACGACTACAAGAGCTTCTCCAAGAAGATCCTCATCGAGCGCCTCATCCGCGACAGCGAGTTCGCGGGCGAACAGTTCATCGGCTTCGGCGACGGCTACGTCGAAATCGAAAACGTCAAAGAAGTCGGCGGCGTCGCGCTGGGCATCGCCAGTGACGAACCCGATTGCCTCGAAGTCGACCAAGTCAAGCGCGAAAGGCTCATCGGGGTCGGCGCTGATTGGATTGTTCCGAATTTTACGGGATTTAAAGAGTTGACGTCCGCATTCTTTCCTGGCGAGTAGCGCCTTGTTTATCATGGTCGTGTCCGTAGCAAAGGGGAGAGTATGCCGAACGACTGGGCTGCGCTAATCAAGAAGTTCCGCAACCTTCGCGTACTCGTTGTAGGCGACATCATCCTTGACCGTTGGTGTACCTACGATCCGGCGGAGAATGCTCCATCGCATCAAACCGGCATATCGCGCCTCGGTATCATCAAGACCGATGTTGCTCCAGGCGCCGGCGGCGCCGTGGCCAACAATCTCGCCGCATTAGGCGCCGGCCGCACGTCCGTGCTCGGCGTCATTGGCCAAGACGGATTCGGCTTTGAGCTCGAACGGGCGCTGAGCAAACGGGGCATCGACTACAGCTTGCTCGTCGCCACTCCCGATCTGCAGACCGCCACGTTCTCGCGGCTAGTCAGTTCCGAGACCGGCGTGGAAGACAAGCCCCGGGTTGATTTCCTGAATCGCGGCCCTCTTCCGAGCGAAGTGGAAGATCAGCTCATCGCTAATTTCCATCTCGCGTACGAAAAATTCGACGCCATCGTCATCTCCGACCACCAGCCGAAATCCGGCGGCGGCGTCATTACGCCCGCTTTCCGCGAAGTTCTGGCCGATGTGGCGGAACGGCGCAACACGATCACCGTCGTCGGCGACTCGCGCTCCCACTTGCATCTCTACCGCAACGTCATCGCCAAGGCTAACGCGAAAGAAGCCGAGAACGCTTGCCGCGAGTTATTCGACGAGATTGACTTCATGCGCCTGCGCCGCACCATCGGCAGTCAGCCGCTGGTGATCACGCGCGGCGCATCCGGCGCCGAGATCTACACCGACGAAGGCATACAGCGTCTTTCGGCGATTGATACCGGCGATCCGGTCGATACTTGCGCTGCCGGCGAAGCCTTCGACGCCGGCATGGCTCTCGCCCTGCGCGCCGGCGCCCGCATCGATAATGCCGTAAGATTCGGCACAATGGTCGCCAGCGTCACTATCATGAAGGCAGGATCCGGCGAGGCCAGCACGGAAGAAGTCCTTGCCGTGGCTGACTCTCTAACTCCTCGCTAGACGCCGCGACGCGCATGAATTTTCCTGCTCAGTACAAGTCGAGCCTGCTCCAAGCGCTCGACACCATCGACCTGGCCAAGGTGGACCTGCTCATCGAAGCCTTCGCCAAGGCCCGCGAAGAAGATCGCCAAATTTTCGTCTGCGGCAACGGCGGCAGCGCCGCCACGGCGAACCACTTAGCTTGCGACATCGTCAAAGGCGCCAGCTACGGACGCGATAGACGCTTCCGCATCATGGCTCTCAGCGAACAGATCCCGACGATGACCGCCTACGCCAACGACGTCGGATATGCCGAAGTTTTCGCCGAGCACCTGAAGAACTTCGCCCGGCCCGACGACTTGTCGTCATGATTCTCAGCGGCAGCGGCAACTCTCCCAACGTGGTCCGCGCCCTGGAGTACGCCAACGAACTCGGCTGCTACACCGTCGCCCTGACTGGACGCGACGGCGGCAAGGCGGCGCCCTTGGCCAAACTCAACGTCCACGTCGCTGACGACCACATGGGACGCATCGAAGACGGCCACATGGTCATCTGCCACATGCTCTGCTACCACTTCATGGATACGGAGACTTGAGCCGTTTCGCGAGACGGCTATTTCCCCGCCGGCAAGGCCTTTCCTAGCGCTTGGTCCTCGACCTTGATCCCCTTTCTGTACCCATCGAACCCGTAAGCCGATGGTTGATACGGGTCGACGTAGGCAACGTCCGCTGCGGCGGGAACCTCCAGTTCCAAACCCCAGTAAACGGCGTTGACGATCAGCCGCCGAAGGCCCTCATTACGAAGGTCTGTCGCCGCGCCCATCGTCGTGCAGAAAATTCGGTTCACAACGCCGGCTTTGTTTCTGAATTCCCGCGTCCAGGCAACGGGCATCATTGGGGCGTTCACATCTTGCAGCCGGCCGTCCGACCGTCGCTCCTTTTCATACACAGCTGCAGGATCATCCGGCGACATGCCTTGCAAGACCTTTCCCCGCAATAGGATCTTGGCATCCGTCGGCGGATACGCCTCGTAGACGTCCGTATCCCCGAAGACACCGGCGACGCCGTTGAGAATCGGGTCGTGCATCGACGACGGCTCGGGTATGCCCAAGGTCGCTTCCAACTTGTGACGGCCCCAGTGACTGACCCATTCCTCGCCCAACACGTTCTTCCCAAAGTCATTTAGCCAGCGGTAGGAGGTCTGTTGATCCTCGGGATACTGAAAGCCGTGGGTGCTCGTCCTCAAGCCGATAATCGGCACGCCGCGATGGAACGCATCGACGAAATGCTTAACGTCTTGGTCGGGCCAGCTGCGGTAGCGGATCAGCATGACGATCACGTCCGCTGTATCGAGCATCTCAGAGCCGGTGATGCTGCTCTGACTGTTCGGATCGATTGTGCCGTCAAGGCCAACGGAGAACAGCACGGTGCAACGGAAGCCGTGCCGCTGACTCAGAATTTTGGCCAGCATCGGCAGCCCTTCCTCGGACCGGTACTCCTCGTCGCCCGAGATGAACACGATGTGTTTGTTTTTGGCTGCACCCGCTGGCTCGTAGGTGATGTAGTCCTTAGCTAGCGCGCTGCAACAGGCAGCCAGCAGGATGACCGGCACGAGATAGTCAATCCGAAATCGAAACACCCGTCTATAGTAGTCCCTGCGAGCGCTGCCCGATGTGCGCACCGGCGCGTTACAATCTTGCCCAGGCCTCAAAGGAACACCCATGCGCAGAATCATCGCCGCCCTCGCACTTGCCGCCCTCGCCTTGCCGCTCTACGCCCAACGCACCACGAGAGAGGTCGTCAATCGCACCACGGAATTCAACGACTCCAAGCCCAACAGCCCGGACGTCCCGGACGTTTACGCCTTGAGCTCCGAGTTCGAACGCGTCGTGATCCTGCGCTTCAAACACAAAGCCGATCTGCTCGCCGGGCTCACCAAAGCCGTTGCCGACGAGAAGATCAAGAACGCCGTCATCCTGTCCTGCGTCGGTTCGGTCAGGGGTTACCAAATTCACAGCGTCAGCAACCGCGATTTTCCGTCGGAGAACATGTACGTCAAAGACCCCACGCACCCCGCCGACATCGTCAGCATGAACGGCTACGTCATGAACGGCCACGTCCATCCGCACCTGACGTTAGCCGACGAAGACCACGCCTTCGCTGGACACCTCGAACCCGGCACCGAAGTCTTCACCTTCGCCATCATTACCCTCGGCGTCCTCCCCGACGACCTCGATCTCTCCAAGCTCGCCGACAAGACTTACCGCTAAGTAGGGTGGGAGCCTCGCCCACTCGCAACGTCCCGGCCGCGCTGAGTACTTTATGATGTCAAGTGAAGTGCCATGCTGCCGGCCGACCTCGTTTTCATCGTTTTGGCCCTGTTGACTGTTGCCGTTTGGGCCGCGGTCGGTCTTCTCGCTTTGCGCGGCCGGGCGCCGAATCCGCCCGCTGGCTGCGCCGCTGGGCACTGGGCGCGGCCGCCTACTTCGGCGTCGTGATTCTCACGTCGCTGTTGTTGCCGCGCCAAGTTCTGCCGATGGGCGAGCAGCGCTGTTTCGACGACTGGTGCATCGCCGTGAAAAAGGTCAGCAAGACGCCGTCAGGAGAAAGCCGTGGATATCGCATCGCGTTCGAGCTCTCCAGTCGCGCCCGCCGCAGGCCCCAACGCGAATCCGGCGTCGTTGTCTACCTGACGGACTCTGATGATCGGCGTTATCCGGCGCTGCCCGTCGAACAATCTCAAATCGCCTTCGACGTCTCCCTCCAGCCCGGACAATCCATCAGCACCGAGCGATCATTCGAAGTGCTGTCCGACGCAGATGGCCTCGGCGTTGTCGTCGCGCACGAAGGCGGGTTCCCCATCAGTTGGTTGCTCGTCGGCGTACGAAAGTTGGTTCCGCAAGCCAGCCATCACGCCGATCCCCTAACGCGCCAACCAACCGCCATCGATGACGACGCAGCTGCCGTGCATGAAGCTCGCGGCATCGCTCGAGAGAAATACGCACAGCCCGGCCAACTCTTCGGGCTTGCCCCAACGCCCTGCCGGGATGCGATCAAGAATCTGCGGCCCGCGTACGGGATCCTTCTGCAGCGCCTCTGCCAGCTCCGTCTCGACATAGCCCGGGCAAATGCAATTCACGTTGATGCCCTTTGCCGCCCAAGACACGGCCAAAGACTTCGTTAGCCCGGCGATCGCGTGCTTGGCCGATGCATAGGCCGAGATGTGCAACCCGCCCTGAAACGACATCACCGAGCCGATATTGACGATCTTCCCGCCGTCAGCCATGTGTTTGGATGCCTGCACCGCCAAGTCGAACGCGGCATGCAGATGCACTTCCATCAAGTTGCGCCAGGCATCCTCCGGGTATTCCTCCGGCGGATAGCGCCCCGTCACCCCTGCGTTGTTCACCAGAATGTCGAGCCCGCCCAACTCCGCGACCACGCGATCGGCCAACCCCTTGCGCTGCTCCGGAACGCCCAAGTCGGCTTTCAGATCCATGAAGCGTCTGCCGCAGGCTTCCACCAGCCGCTTGGTCTCGGGAGAATCCCCCGTCCGCGTCACGCAAGCGACATCCGCGCCTGCTTGAGCCAGACCCAGCGCCAAGGCCCGGCCAATACCGCGCCCCGCCCCAGTTACCAGGGCGACGCGTCCATCGAGTTTGAAGGAATCAAGAACCATGCCGGACATTGTCCCATCGACTGGGGTTGATGCCCGGCGCATCCGCTTTCATTCCTGCGGGCTTGTGCTCTTGCTCAAACGCTTGTCCGGTCGTATTCAAGCTCTGCAAATACGGCTTGGCAATGTCCGGAGCCGCCGCCACCAAGGCCGGATCCCAGTCCTCAATCGGCTGGATCGGTCCCGCCCATGCCGGCCGGTAGCCCATTTGCAGCAACTCCCTGGGCCGTTCGTCCAAGTTCGGATGGCTACCGTGGAACAGCATAGAGGGAACCAGCACCGCCGACCCAGCGGGCACGATCAACGTGATCTCTTCCGGGTGCGACGTGTAGCGCACGTACGGACTAGCCTCGGCATGGAACGATATATGCGACCGAGGAATCAGCCGGAACGGCGCCCGCTTCTCGCTCAAGTCGTCCAAGTAATACAGGACCCGCACCAGCCGCGGACAGCTCCCTTCATAGCCGAACAAGTTCGAGCCGTGCGGCTGCCCATCCGTATGCATGGAGATACCGGGGCACCCAGGCAGGCTGCGCTGATAGAAGCCGCGATTGAACACAATGTCCGGCCCCATCAGGTCGGTCAGGAAGTCCATCAACGGCGGATAGCCGATGAGCTCTGCCGCCGTCCGGCTCACCCATTGCGGCTGCTGCGCCGAGCGCTGCTGCTGTGTGCTGTAACTGGTATGCGTCATCTCCGCATCGGCCATCTCGCTTTTGACCTTGGCGACGATCTCCGGCGTCAAGATCCGCGGGAAGACGACATACCCTTCGACCTCCAAGTGCCGTATCTGTTCCGGCCTGGTCATCGACGCGAAATCCGTGGCGTCGACATGCATGAAATCGGCTTCCGGCTGGGGACTTGGTGAGGCTGCGTTCGATGCGCTCATATTGCGCCGCTATTATAGGCCGTCCGTCCGCCAGCCGACCCGTAGCGCCCAACGTCTACGCCACGATCGAGGAGATCGACTGCGTCTCAGCGGCCCTCGACAGCATCGCCAACGAGTGAAACATGACGCCCCCAATTCCGTTTTGTGATCGTTATCGTGTAATCTCAAACGCGGAAGCCACGATATGCTGCGACGCGTCATTCTCACCCTTTTCTTACTGTCGGCAACGGCCGCCGCTCAAACGCCGGTCGACGGGGCGACGTCCTACGCCACCCGCTGCGCCGTGTGCCATGGCGGCGACGGCAACGGCACCGAGCGCGCCCCGGGCATCGTCTCCGCGCTGCCACGCGCCACGGACGCCCAACTCAGTTCGATCATCCGCCTGGGCACCGAGGGCGGCATGCCCCCGCAGCCCATGCCCGATGCCGAACTGGGACTCCTGATCGCCCATCTGCGCACCATGCAGCCGCCCGTCGCCCGTCGCGGTCGTGGTCCGCGTCGGGCCACGATCCGCCTCACCGACGGCGCCCAGGTCGAGGGCTTGGTCATCGGCGAGTCCAGCTTTGACATCAATCTCCGCACCGACGACGGCAAGACGACGCGATTCGTTCGCCAAGGCACGAGCGAGACATTCTCGCGGGCCCCGATTCTGCCCAAGAAGGACTGGGTCAACTACGACAACGGCGATAACAACCGCTATCTCGACGCCGCGCAAATCAATCGCGACAACGTTAAGAACATGACCCTGCGCTGGATGTTCCCCGTGCTCAACCACGCGCGGCTTGAGAATACCCCAGTCGTGGTGGACGGCATCATGTACGTCACCGGCTGGAATGAGGCCTGGGCGCTCGACGCCGTCACCGGCCGCCGCATCTGGGCCTATGGCCAGGACCGTTCCGAAGGTCTCATCAGCGAAGCGGGCCGCAGCGCCAACCGCGGCGTCGCACTCGACGACGACCACGTTTATATGATTACCGACCATGCCCACCTGCTCGCCCTCGACCGTTGGACCGGCGAGAAAGTCTGGGATGCCGAGATGGCCGACTACAAACAGCAATACGCAGCCACCGCCGCTCCGCTCGTCGTCGGCGATCTGGTCATCGCCGGAGTCGCCGGCGGTGAAGAAGGCGTCCGCGGCTTCCTCGACGCCTACGACGCCAAAACCGGCAAACGGGCCTGGCGTTTTTGGACCATCCCCACACGCGACGATCCCGAGGCTGCCACTTGGATCGGCAAAGCCCTCGAACACGGTTGCGGCGCCACCTGGCTTACCGGCGCCTACGACGCCAGCCTCGACCTGCTCTATTGGACCGTCGGCAACCCCTGCCCCGACTACGACGGCTCCGAACGGCTCGGCGACAACCTATACACCAACAGCGTTCTCGCCTTGCGTCCGAAGACCGGCGAACTCGTTTGGTACTACCAGTTCACGCCGCACGACACCCATGACTGGGATGGCGAGCAGCCTACCGTCCTCGTGGATACGATGTGGCGCGGCCAACAGCGTAAGCTCATGCTGCAATCCAGCCGCAACGGCATGCTCTACGTGCTCGACCGTACCGACGGCAAAGTCCTGCTCGCTAAAAAGACCTTCGACCGCGTGAACTGGAACAAGGGCCTCGATGAAACCGGACGCCCCATCCTCACCGATAACTGGGAGGCGACGCCCGAAGGAACCATCGTTTGCCCCGGCGCCGGCGGCGGCTCCAACTGGCAGTCCGCGGCCTACAACCCGCAGACTAAGCTGTTCTACGTCACGCTCACTGAAGGCTGCGCCAATTACAAGTCGATCGATCAAGACTTCGAACTCGGCCGGCGTTACTTCGGCGGCACTGCGGCCGGCGCAGGCGAGCGCGCTCGGTACGTGCGCGCCTTCAACATCGAGACCGGCGAAAAAGTGTGGGACTTTCCCCTACGCGGCACCGGCCGGAACGGCTCCGGAACCCTCACCACCTCCGGCGGCCTCGTTTTCGCAGGCGAAGAAGGCGGCGGTTTCATGGCCCTCGACGCTAAGACCGGCGAGAAGCTCTGGAGCGTCGATCTGAACCAGGCTTGGTCCGCCTCTCCGATGAGTTACGTCGTCGGCGGCAAACAGTTCGTCTCCATCGCCGGTCAGGTCGGCTTCTTCTCCTTCGGCTTGCCGGATTAGATGATCGACCAGCCTCAGATCGTACAAACCGCCGCCCAACAAACGGCGGTCGTGCGCCTCACCATACCGCGCTCGGAAATCCAGAAGGTCATGGGACCCGCCATTGGCGAAGTCATGGCCGCCGTCTCTGCTCAAGGTCTCACCCCAGCCGGACCGGTCTTTTCGCGTCACTTCCGCATTGACCCGGATGTATTCGACTTCGAAGTCGGCGTCCCTGTCGCCCAACCGTTCGCGGCAGCAGGGCGAGTGGAGCCCAGCAGTCTGCCGGCCGCAACGGCAGCGCAAACAACCTATCACGGCCCCTACGAAGGCCTAGGCAGCGCGTGGGGCGAATTCAGTTCCTGGATCGCGGCGAATGGGCATACCGCAACACCCGATCTGTGGGAGAGGTATGTCGCGGGTCCTGAGTCGAGCCCCAATCCGGCCGACTGGGCGACCGAGCTCGTCCGGCCCCTGGCTGACTAATCTTCCGTCGGTCGTCGCGGATTCGCCCAATGCCCCGACGGATCGGAGCCGCTGACGACGACGCCTTTCGCCTCCCACCCTGACCCGGCGCGTACGTCAGCCGCACAATAGCGCAGCGTCAAACCGCAGCGGCGCCGATCGGAGTTATTCGCCTCAGAACCGTGCAACAACAAGTCCGCGTGGATCGAAATCTCACCGGCCTTCAACTCGTCGTCCACCAGCGATCCGTACTGCATCGGGTTATCGACCGTCTGGTTTAGCACGTTGCCTTCCGCGTCGCTGCTCGTGCGATACGGAATATGCCCAAACAAGTGCGAGCCCGGCGATGAACTGCATGCAGGCGTTCTCCGTGTCCGCATCGTCAATCGCCAACCAAACCGTGGCCGTCTTCGAAGGAGTCAGCGGCCAATAGCTGCCGTCCTGGTGCCAGGCTACCGCCTTGCCGTCATGGGGCATCTTGCAGAAGAAGTGTGAGCCCCAGCCAATCACGTCCTCGCCCAAAATGTCACGCACCGCAGCGACGATCTTCGGGTGCGTCAGTAGGTCATATACGCGCCCGTGCTTCAAGTGCGCCGTGCTGATCGAGTAGGAATCGCCGCCCGCCGCCATCACCTTCGCCAACAAGTCGTCGAAGTAACCGCGGAAGTCGATGATTTCGTCATCGCTAAAGACGCGGATGGATTTCAGATAACCGTCGCGGTTATAGGCTTCGATATCGGCCCGCGTCAGCGTAGTGGGATTCGTCGTCTCGCTTTCAAAGAAGCGGAACTGACGCACGAGGTCCTGGAGGTCTTGCTCTTCCGGTACGGCTTTGAACTGCACGCCTTCGATTTTACTTGGAACGCATGGCGCCTGCCGGGTCGCTCCCCGCGCGAGAACAGAAATTTACCGCTCCCCTCCCTGGGCGGCCAACCTGGCTCAGGCTCCGCAACCCTCACTGCCCGGAGAAATACTTGCGTCGCAACGCGCGGTCGGAGCCGGGCTTGAAATAGCTTTCATTGATCCAGTTACCGTTGTCGGAGAGATACTTGCGCGTCAGCGCCGCTTCCGGCGTTTGGCTGTTCTTGAACGTCAACGACTCCCGAAAAGCGTAGTGCGTGAACAGCCGCATGAATTCGCCCATGTAGACATCCGCCACCTGCTTGTCGCCGCGGATGACGAGCATATTCTCGTCGTTGGTGTCCGTTGACGCCTTTGAGAAGTTCGCCGATCCGACAATTACCACCGGGTCATCGCCGAGCGGGTCGATCAACATGTACTTCGTATGCACGTAAAGCACGTGCGCCTCGTTCACGACTTTGTCGATCTCGTTGAGCCAACGGTCGAACTCATTCAGCGTTACCTTGTTGCCGACTGATACCGTCACGTTCGGATGCTTCCGTATCCGGTCGATCTGCTTGGCCTGCTCCTTAAACTGGCTGCCGTTGCCCTTCTTTTCCATCAGCGCAAACCGCAGCACGTCATCCTTGTGGTCGTAGACGTTGACGAAGCGCGTATCCATGCCGAACGCGAAGGTAGCGAACACGCCGCGTTGAGCGGCCCCAGCCAGTTGGCCGTACCAGTCGAGGACGTCGAGGCTGCGGCGGGGCGAAAAGACTGGCGTCACCCCAACCGGAAAGGGATTCGGCGGAGCGGGAGAGGTGATCTCATTGGCCTCCGCGGTGGGCTTCTTCGTTTGGTCCGCATCCAACGTTTGCCAATACTCGTGATATTTCTCCGCCACCGTCTGGTCGCGAATCAAGTGCGCATTGTTGGAGTGCCCGAAGATGCCGTTCTGACTCAGGTTCGTGGAACCGGTCCAGACTTCCTTCGAGACGCCTCCCTTGCGAAACAGCAGAAACTTGTTGTGCGCAAATCGCCCCGAGTGTTCCCGGGCCTTCGTGAAAGGTTCAATACCGCTGCCGCTCAGCGCCGCCTCATTCGCGTCCTTCTGCGTATCGCCGTCGTAGAGAATGCCGACGGCCGCACCACGAGCCTGAGCGTCGCGCAAAGCGTCGAAGATACGGTCGTTCTTGAACTCAAAGAACGCCCCGCGCAATTCGTCCCCCGCCCCGGCCTGCGCGATGAACGTCTCCAGACTCTCGACCAGCCCACGCGACAGCCAATTAAATGCCGAAGGCCCTACATCCTCAGGCCGCCGATTGTGGAAGCGCCGCGCGTACTCCTGCGATGCGATCGATCCGCGATTGAAGAAGATCGCGTGCTTGCCTTGGTCTGTGCGTTCCGTCGTCACTTTGATCGTGACTGAGGCGTCGTTCGTCAGCGCGCCCGGCGCGCCGCCCCTGGCGACCAACTTGTAGGTGTACGTCTTGTTCGGCGAGACGGAATAGTCCGCCCATTGAAATGTCTGCAGCGGGTGGTGGAACGTACTAACCAACTCGCCCGGAATCGGCTCCGGCTCCACTGCTTCAAACGTCTTCATGCCGCCTAGCCAAACGACCTCGCCATCCTCGTGCCGCTTGCGTTGCAGGGAGAAGCCAAGAATGCCGCGCTGTCGCATCACGGCCTCGTCCATATCCCAGCCGATGAGGACGACGTAGGAACCGGCGGTGGCCATCGCCGTAAGGCCATTGTCTTGTTTCAGGACGCGCATCAGGTCCTCCGGTCAGATGGTTCGGAAGAATTATGCCCCATTTCTGTAATTTTTTCGAGAATACCTGAAATTATTCGTAGCGCAGCGCCTTGAGTGGCTCCACACGGCTTGCCCGCCGCGCAGGAATCCAAATCGCCGCCAACGACACCAAGACCAGCAGCGCCGGAACCGCCGTGAACGTCAGCACATCGTGCGCCTCCACCCCAAACAGGAAACTCGAAATGAATTGCGTCAGGCCGTACGCCGCCCCGATCCCGATCACGACGCCCACACCGGCCAGCTTCATCCCTTGCGCCACGACCATGTTGCGCACCTGTTCCAGCCGCGCCCCCAGCGCCAACCGGATGCCGATCTCCTGCGTACGCTGCTGCACCGAGTAAGCCATCAGCCCGTAAATGCCGATCGCCGCCAACAACAACGCCGTAAACCCGAAAACCGTCATCAGCCACATGTTGAATTTCTGCCGCGAAAGCGAGTTCGAGACAACCTCCTCCATCGAGACGGCGTTCGCAAGCGGCAGCCCGCTTGCCTGCCTCAACTCTGTCCGAATTTGCTCTGTCAGCGCCGAGGAATTGCCTGCTGTTCGGATCACCCAGGCGATTGGAGAAATCCCCGTGTTGAGTACGTTAGCTGCATCGGAAATTTGCGCCTGCGGCACATACATATGCGGGCCGGGATCGCGATTCAGACCGCCGTCGCGAACGTCGCCGACGATGCCCACGATTTGCCGCTCCGGTTCGTCGTTAAACTCGCGCATCACGCCGCGGCCAATCGTCAGCCGATCTTGCAGCGGATCACTATCGGGCCAGTATTGCTTCGCCATGGCCTCATTGATGATCACCACCGGCGGCCCGGCGGCGTTGTCGCGAAGATCAAACGCGCGGCCCTGCTCAACCGGAATCTGGAAAACGTCGAAGTAGCCCGGGGAAACCGTGAGCCAGGAGCCTCCGCCGTGGTACGGGCCCTCGGATGGTCGACCGACGATCGTAAACGGCAAGCCGTAACCGCCCTGCAGCGGGACACAACAAGTAGCGCTGGCGACCTCCACGCCCGGCAGCGACTCAAGACGCGCTACGCCGTTTTCCACGAGTTGTTCAACGCTTTCCGAAGTCGCAAACCGGGCCTCCGCCAGCGACATTCGCATCGTCACCACGTTCGACACGTTGTAGCCAGGGTCTACGTCGCCCAGGGCCATTGAAGTGCGAATCAACAGGGTCGAGCCCACCAGCAAGACCACTGCCAGCGCCACCTCCGTCACGATTAGCAGAGAACGCACCTTGTTCTGACGGAATCCTGAGCCTGACCTCCCTCCGCCCTCCTTCAATGCACTGCTCAGGTCCGCCCGCGACCCTTGCATCGCAGGGATCAGCCCAAACAAGATTCCGGTGAGCAACGAAGCCGCAAGCGTAAAACCCACCACACGCCAGTCAATCGATACCAGCGAACCGTTTTCGCCGAGGCGCGGCAAGCCGGCGGTGTTGACGCTTAACAGCGCTCGTATTCCGATGGCGCCCAAAGCCAAGCCGACCGCGCCCGCAATCGTTGCCAGCAAGACGCTCTCGGTTAACAGTTGGCGAATGATGCGGCCGCGGCCGGCGCCGATGGCGGATCGAACGGCAATTTCACGACGTCGTCCCGCCGCCCGCGCCAGCAACAGATTGGCCACGTTGGCGCAGGCGATCAGCAAGACGAAGCCGACCGCGCCCATCAGCACGAACAACGTCGACCGTGAATTCGCGACCATAGCTTCACGCAACGGCAGCAGGTCGAACTTTTCGTCCTTGCTGAACTGCGGAAACTTCTCGCGATACGTCTCCGTGGCGGACTGCAGCCGCGCCCGCGCCTGTTCCACCGTCACGCCCGGCTTCAGCCGCGCATTGATGTTGAAATAGTGCCCCTGGTCTGTCGTGTTCGGATCCAGTTGGAACGGAATCCAAACATCTGTTGTCGGCTGCAGTTCTGGAATCGCAAACTCAGGATCCATCACGCCCACAACGGTATACGCCTTGCCGCCGAGAATGATCGATCGGCCCAGAATGTCGGGATCCGCGTCAAAACGACGCTCCCAAAACGAATGGCTAATCACTGCGGCCAGGGGACCGTTCGGCAGATCGTCCTCCTCCGTGAAGGTACGGCCCTGCACCGCCCGCGCGCCATAGAGCCTGAAATAATCCGCCGAGACCGTGGCCGTCGGAACTTGCTCCGCCTCTTCCCCTCCCGTGTAGTTCACTAGCCCGCCTCGCGACGCCGCGACCATCTCCAAAATGTCGTCCAGCGACCTCCAGTGGGCAAATTTCGCAGGCGAACCGCCCGGATTATTGCCCTGCGGAGACGTGGTCCTCAGTTGCACGATGCGATCCGGCTCGTAGACCTTGAGGGGCGACAGCAAAACGGCGTTCACCACCGAGAAAATTGCCGTATTCGCGCCGATGCCCAGAGCCAACGCCGCCACCGCGGCAAACGTGAAAGCGGGGTTCTGCCGGAACATCCGCAGAGAGTGTTTGAGATCTTGAAAAAAGGTTTCCATGACTCGGCTTAACCTCTAGATGCAGTCTATTACGAATTCGTTAGTTGGAAGGTTCCATCAATGTTGCCCTCACGCGTGACAGCCCTGCCGCATCCGCCAACTTCAGCACGAATTGCTCCAACCGCATAAACTCTTCCCGGTCCAGGAACAAGACATACGTGGCCGTTATCGACGTGGAGAAAACAACCAGCCCCCCCGTCAGTCCCATCAACAGGGGAATCGAGGCATGGAAGAGTAGGCCCGTCCCGATCGCCCATGGCCGCATCGGCTTCACCCACAACGCAATCGCCATGCCGCACTCATACGCGATCGTGCCCCATGCCAAGGCAACCAAGAACTCAGGAGTCTTCAAAAACTCCGGACGCAACAGCCCGCGTTCCAAGACGGCGCCCGAAAGAAACTCCGGGTTCAGCTTGGCTAACGCCGCAACACCGTAAACGATCGAGATGTGCAGCTTGAGCAACACAACGCCCCACAGCGGGACGGTTCGCCCACCCCTCGCCGCGTGGTCAAACGACAGATCCGCGCCGGCATCCGCGACTGTTAACAGCAGAATCAGGCAACCAAGGAAGTAGATGTGACTCCAGAAGAACGATCCGCCCGCCGCCAAGTGATAGGCGATGAGGCCGACCAAGATCATCCCACTTAGCCGCGTCCGGTAGCCCAACGCAAACGCTCCGGCAACCAATAGCCACACGGCCGTGTACCACGGCATCGCCGTCCTGGTCATATCGGGAACCCAATCGAAAAACGGAGCGCGCACAACGCCTGGCGTCAGAACGCGATCAAACAGGTGATAGCTCACCATCCCGCGGAGGAACGCGGCGCCGCCAATCACGATGCGCGCTACAGCCAACGGCCGTGCGTCGGTGGTCTTACTCAGGAAATTCGAGAAAGCGTTCATGGCGAGCATGCAATCGACTCGCTGTGGGCCGGTCGGCGAAACTCTAGCCGCACCGAACGCGCATCCGGTAAGTTCGCGCACAAGTACGGCGGGACCCACTTCGACTGGTCAATCTTCGCGCCCAACACTCTAGCGACGCCAAATTCCTGTTGAATCTCCTCCAACGTCGCCTCGCCGCCCGACTTCCATTCCACAAAAATATTGGGGTCGGGGCTGCGCCCCGCGTACATCGTCCAGGTCAGCAGGCAACCATAGTCCGCCGCCAGGCACGAAACCGCGAAAAAGGCCTGAGACCCCAAGTAAGCGACAAAGAAGATTCCGCCCAACACGAGCGGTGCGCGGACTGGGCGGGTGATTGGTGGTAGTGAATCCATGGGGCGTCGTCGTGCCTAGTGCGCGATTCTAGCAAGGCGACTCGCTACAATGCGGTTCTATGGCTTTGCGCATCGCCGACCGTGAATTCAGTTCTCGCTTGCTCGTGGGTACGGGCAAGTACCGCAGCTTCCAAGAAATGAAGCGCTGTCACGACCTCTCCGGTTCCGACTGCGTCACCGTCGCTGTCCGGCGCGTCAACCTAACCAACCGCTCGGAAGAGTCGCTGCTCGACTACATCGACCGCGACAAGATGTTCATCCTGCCCAACACTGCCGGTTGCTATACGGCGGACGAAGCGATCCGCACCGCGCGCTTGGGCCGTGAAGTCGGCCTCTCCAACTGGGTCAAGCTCGAAGTCATAGGCGACGAAAAGACGCTCTTCCCCGACAATGAGGGCCTCTTGGAAGCCACCCGCGTCCTCGCTAAAGAAGGCTTCGTCGTTCTGCCTTACACCACCGACGACCTCATCAACGCCCGCAAGCTGATCGACGCCGGCGCCGCCGCCGTCATGCCTCTCGCCGCGGCCATCGGCTCCGGGATGGGCATCCAGAATCGCAGCAATCTGATGATCTTGCGCGAGCTGATCACCGAAGTGCCGCTCATCGTCGACGCGGGCGTCGGCACCGCATCGGACGCCGCCATCGCCATGGAACTGGGCTTCGACGGCATTCTGATGAATACCGCGATCGCTCTGGCCGATGATGCGGAAAAGATGGCGCTGGCCATGAAGCTCGGCGTCGAGGCCGGACGCCTCGCTTTCGAGGCCGGACGTATGCCCAAGAAGCTATACGCTTCCGCTAGTTCACCCCTCGAGGGCGTCATCGCCGGCTAAGCGCCGACTCTACTTCTTGCCCGGGACAACAACCACGAACTCGTTCTCGCGGGCCAGACCCATCTTCTCGCGGGCGAGTTGCTCGACCCGGAATCCGTTGGTTTCCAACGCTTTGATGTCTGCTTCCAGCTCCGCATTCTGCTGTTCCAGCTCTTGAATTTCTTCGTTCAGATGCTGCTCTTCCACCCAAGCCGCGCGCAAATCCAGAACCGTCTGAAACCCCGAAGCCTGCAGCCAGGCGGCCGCCAGCGCAATGGCGCAGATGTAGCCAATCCGCTTGCGGACCCGCCAAATGGAGTCAGGAACAGTCACAGCCGTGTTATCGATGATAATCGAAACAGGCTTTAGGGCCTAGTACTCTGTGCCGGAACCCGTTCAAAAACCCCAAAGAATCGCGCTTACGACCTGCGGATCGCCCGAAGAAGCCGCTCGTTTGGCCCAAGAACTCGTCTCACGCCGTCTCGCCGCCTGCGTCAACGTCGTACCCGGCGTGCGCTCGTTTTATTGGTGGGATGACCGCGTACAGGACGATAGCGAGGTTCTGCTCATCATCAAGACCCGCGTCGAACTGCTTCCCCAACTCGAAGCCGCTCTCCACGAGTTGCACTCCTACGAAGTTCCCGAGTTCGTCGTCTTGCCGATCATCGAAGGGTCCTCGGCCTACCTCAAATGGATCGACGCCAACGTTAATCAAACAAGCTGAGCTGCGAATTCATCAGCGGCCCTTCAAAAACCGCACATGCCCGCAGCCCAAACCGCTCTCTCACCTCCCGCAAAGTCCGTTCAATCCGTTCGACCCTGCCGCCCTTGGGATAGGCGTCCCAACGGTAAAGTTGCTCATAGTCCGCAACCAAATGCGGGAAGTGATCGCGCAAGAGCGGGAAAAACTCGTGCCTGGCGCTCTCCTTTAGAAACAGCGTTCCTCCGGTCAAATACCTGGCTCCGGCATCCTTCGCCGCCCGGCCCAGACCTTCCAGTTGTCCGGCGGCGTCAGTGATCCACGGCAGAATCGGACTGGCGAAGACCCCGGTCTCAATTCCCGCATCCGCTAGCGCCGAGAGCGCAGCCAGCCGCAAATCCGGCCGCGGCGCACGCGGCTCCAGCAATCGAGCAAGATCCGCATCCACCGTGGTGATCGTGATGTTCACCGACAGCCGATTCCGTTCAGAGATCGCCCGCAACAGATCCAGGTCGCGCGCAACCCCCTCGCCCTTGGTCGTGATCGACAGCTCCCGTCCGGCGCCCTCGGCGAAAACTTCCAGCAACTCGCGCGTCACGCCAAACTTCTTCTCGGCCGGTTGATAGGGGTCCGTACTGGTCCCGATAGCGATCGCCCCTGCGCAGGGCCGCCGCAGATCCCGCCTCAGCAGAGCGGCAGCGGCGGACTTCGCGTAAATCTGAGTCTCGAATAGCTTGCCGTCCTCCAATCCCATGTACTCGTGCGTATAGCGCGCGTAACAGTACCGGCAACCCACCTCGCAACCCCTGTAAGGATTGATCGTCCACGAGAACGGCATCCGCGGATTGCTGCAACGGTTCAATATCGATCGGCTCTCCAGGGAGCGATACTCAACCTGCCGTTTGGCGCGGATCACCGTCGACTCCGCAGCCAGGCGGGCGATGCCGACAAGGCTTGAAACATCAGTTGCGTGGAAAGAGGATTCAATGAGCACGACAAGATCTTCGCTTTTTATTCGCCTTATGTCAAGTTCGTTCTGTTCCTGTGCCAGGCCCTTCTAAGTTTTGGAGTCGCAAGCTATAATTCAGCAGTCGTCTCCATGCGTCGTCGGCCCTCATACGCTCTATCCGGATTCCTTCTGGCCCTCTGCCTAGCGGGAACGTCCAACGGCCAGGAACTGCTGCGGGTCGGTCCAGACGGCAAAGGCTATCTCGGACCTAGCGACTTGGCCGTGCTTTCGTCCGACGAAAAGCGGAGCGATCTGCCTTGCGAGGTCGAACCCCTCGACCCGGAACTCGAATACGACCTCAACTTCCGTGCGGGATACAACGCCAAAATCCCCCTAGCCGCTTTGGCTGGCGACGGAAACTCGCTGCGCGTGGTGTTCCGCGTCACTCCGCTTGACCATCCCGACGAACCGGTCTATCTGCAGCATCGTTACGTCGTACCGTCCATCAAAGCCGACGCCGTTGGAGCGGCGAACCTACCCGGCAAGTTCCGCCTCGGCCCCGGCAAATACAAGGTCAATTGGCTGATGCGCGATCGGGCGGAAAAGGTCTGCTCCTCCAACTGGGAGGTGACCGCTCAAACGGTCGAGGAATTTGAAAAACTCGCCACCAATCCAGGCGAAAGCCTGGTCACGCCCTTCAGCGACGAAGTGTTCACGGACGAGCCGCCGGTCATGCGTCCCCGCGGAGCATTGCGGCACGTCAAGCTGATGATCAATTTCACTCCGGCCAACGCGGCCATGGCCCGCTTGAATTCCTATGACCTCAACAGCGTCGTATCGATGGTGCGGGCGATCAGCAGAGAGCCGGAGTTCGGAGTCTTCAGCGTCGTCGCCTATCAATCGCAACTTGAGAAGGTCTTCTTCGAGCAAGATCGTGCGCCGCGAATCGACTTCCCCGCCCTGGGAGACGCCTACAGCAACATCCAAGGCGGCTCCGTCGACATCAAGAACCTAGAGGACAAAGAAAGCAGCCGGCGCTTCATTCGCGATCTCTTCGAGACCCATCTATCCAAAGGCGACGACGAACCCGACGCCATCATCTTCGTCGGCCCCAAGCTCGTCTTTGACCGCTCGCCTGAAAGCGCTGTCATGTCTCCGCAGGCAATCACTTCTGCGCCGATCTTCTATTTCATTTACAACCGCAATCCGCGAGACTACCCATGGCGCGATGCCATCAGCGCCGGCCTCAGCAATCAGACGATCCACGAGTTCGATATCACCCAAGCCAAGGGGTTTGGACAGGCGCTCAAAGACACCTTGCTTTTCCTCGATCACCAGCAGCCCGTACTGGCAGCCGAGCCGTCAAGCTCGAACCGCTAGTCTATTCCCCGTTGATTAACCGTTCCACCGCGGCGGCGTCGCCGGGCAGCATAGCGCTGAGCACCCGCGCTCCATCTGCCGTCACCAGCACCATATCTTCGATGCGTACGCCGAAGCCTTCGTCCGGCAAATAAAGGCCGGGCTCCACCGTAATCACCATCCCCGCCCGCAACGGCTCGAACGGGTCGGCCGAGTCGTGGACGGCCAGACCAACCTGGTGTCCGACGCTGTGCGTGAACCGACGCGAGAGTCCCCGCTTCTCGGCCTCGAATACGTCGCGGGCAATCTGCGTCAGACTATTCGAGCCGCTGCCCGACAGCGTCATGCCCGGCTTCACTGCGGCGATGACCGCCCGCTGCGCCTTCAGGACTAGGTCGTAGACTGCCCGTTGACGCTCGCTGAATCGACCCGAAACCGGCAGCGTACGCGTCAGGTCGGCCGCATAGAAACTGTATTCGCCGCCCACATCGAGCAGCGCCAAGTCGCCCGCCGCGACCTTCGCGTCGTTATCGGTGTAATGCAGCACAACGCTGTTCGCCCCGGACGCCACGATAGGGGCATAAGCGTTCCGCTCGCAGCCGCACTCTAGCAACGCTTCCGTCATCTTGGCCTGTATTTGAAACTCACGCTTCGCCTCACGGACATGGCGCATAGCGGCAACGTGCGCCGCTGCCGAGCAGTCGATAGCCTTCTCGATCAGCGCGATCTCGCCAGGCGATTTGATCAACCGCATGCGGTCGATCGTCTCGCGCAAATCTTGAACAGGCATTCCCGCCGCCTCGCTCAGTCGCTGGGCCAGGTCGACGTGCGACATGTCGCCGTAGCTATCCGCCGGCAACGACGTGACGCCATACGCCGCCGCATAAGCCTTCAATTCCTTGGTGAGCGTCTTCTCCAAATCCGCCCGGCTCCGCACGTCAGCGAAGCCGCTCAGTCGCGATGCTTCCTTCGACTCGGGATCCACCCGCGAGCCCCGCCACACTTCGTCATGCGGATTGCGCCGGGGCAGAAAGAGCATCTCCCGATAAGCCGTTCCATCCCGCGCCGGCAAGAGCAACGCCGCCGCTCCTGGCGCATTCCAACCCGTCAGGTAATAAAATTCATTCTGCTGACGAAAACGGCTCGGCCCCGGACGCCCTTCGTCCTCTTCCAAGCCCAACAGGATGATCACTCCGTCCGGCTTTGCAGCAGCCAGCTGCTCCCTCCGTGCGCGGAAAACCTCCAACGGCTCCCGCTCAACAGCCGAGCAAACGACCGCCAGCAGCAACAACAAAGCCAGCCGCACCATGGTCCTTCAGTATAGGGAGCCGAGCCGCCATGCTTTAGCTGACGGTCTGCGGGGTGATGTCCTAACAATGTATGGGCGCCGCCAGCTTGGGTGGTAGGGTACTAGCGCAGAAATCCATAGATTTCCCGCAACCCGAGTCCTGCAGTCATTCCGTATAAGAACGCCACCAAGATCGCGAGCTGTAGCCTGTCTGTGCCTACCCAGAGGAAGCTGAAAATTCCGACTATAAGCCCCACAGCGACGCTGAGCCATTGATGTCCGCCCCACTCTAGTCCAGTTGGCATCGATCAGTTCCTCCACGTCGGCGCTAATAGGATACTACCGCCTCCCGCGTCAGCTCCTCCCCAACATACGGATTGATACAATACCCACTCGGTTTGTCTTAAACCGTCAGTCATTCATGAGCTTCCTTGGCCGTCTGCTGGGATACCTGAGCGTTGTCGTCAACTTGCTCTTGAGCCTCGCCCTACTCGGCGTCGGCCTGATCGCATCGTTCGAGCCGTCCGACCTCAAGCTCCCTCCCATACCGGCCTGGGCCGGTACGGTCACCCGGACCGTCCTCTATGCCGGGCTGCTCGGCCTCATTGCCGTCGTCCTGGCCTTCCGCTCCCGCAAGATCGCACGCTTCCCTAACGTCCTGTGGAGCCTCGTCGTGGCCTACGTCGGGGCGAGCGCCTTCTGGAGCCCCACTTATCGCTTCGATGGCATCGAAGACTTCAAGCTCCGCCTTTGGGTCTTCGCCGGATACCTGCTCGTCGTGCTCGGAAGCCTGCTGCACATGAAGGGCGCGGGACCGAAGAGACGAGGCTACCGCAGCAGCTAGGTCTGCAACTCGGCCACAATCTCGCTCGCGGTTTGGCGCGCTCTTTCGAGTTCTCCAGGACCGTAGCTGATCGCGCCGACTCGTGCATGTCCGCCGCCGCCGTACCGCTCGCACAGCGTCGCCAAGTTGTGCTTCGGGTTCTCCGCCCAAGGGCTTGAGCCCACCGAGATCTTCGTCCGGAAGCCGGCATCCAACACCGACACCGTGTACGTTGCGTCGGGATGCAGGTAGTAGGGGATGAACTTGTTGTAGCCCGCCAGGTCCGTATCGCCCAGATCGAAAAAGATCACGCCGTCCTTGTTCGTCGAACGCTTGCGAATGATCTCGATCGAGGCTTGGTGCCGCCGGTACAGTTCGTCGAACACCGGCCGGATGTCCGGTCGCTCCACAATCTCTTCCAACGAATATTCCGTCAGGAGCGGAATTACCTTGCTCGTTAGGTTCTCTTCGGATGCTTCGAAGACTAACGTCAGCTTCATCGCCGCCGCCGGCATTTCCACTGCAGTCTTGGCGCAGTCATAGCGCGCTCCGTCAATAATGTCGGCCCAGCGGATCAGATCGGCCATCGCCGTTGGGTCGTATCCAAATCGGTCCCGGGCGATATCGGCGATGAACTGTGTGCAGGAGCGATAACTCGCGTCGTAAAATTTCTTACCCGACTTGTCCCGTTCAAATGCCTGCTCGTCTTCCGGCGAGAGAAACGCGCTCTGGTGATGATCGAACCACCAAGTCAGCTTCGGGCTGTTGGCAAACTTGAAATCGACAATGGCATTCTCGTCCCCGGCAAAAAGCTCATCCGGAAAGACCTGATTCGCCTGATGAAACAGTCCCTGCAGAGAGAACTCCGCAGACGGATCCATCCGCGAGCGGAAGAAATGTCCGAATATCGCAGCCGAGCAGGCGCCGTCGAAACAGCGGTCGTGATAGAGAATTCGAACGTGCATGCAGGAAAGCGTATTAGGTTCTCACAGGGCCGCCCCGGAAGCAAACAGCTTATTTGACCTCGGGGTCGGCAGGATAGACCTGAACCGCATTCTCCACCGGCCGCACCGTCTTCAAATACGTAAATAGAGCGTGCAAATCCTCGTCCGTCAGCCCCGCAAAAGCGCGCCACGGCATCACCGTCAGGTGCCCCGGGTCGATCACCGTGGACGCCTCGTTCTCGGGAGCGAACTGACGGAACAGGCGAACGAAACCCTCATACTCTTCCGGCAGCACGCCCGTCGGATCTGGCGTAATGTTCGGCGCAGTCACCGGCCCCGACGGCAGCGGAAAGCTCTGGCCGCCCGCTAAATCGCCCATTTCCTCCGAGTGGCAACCCTTGCAACTGGCGATCGTCGCCAGATGATCTCCGTAAGCGACCTCGTTGTCTCGCGAGACGGGCGGGACCGGTTCTTCGAGCGGCGTCGGGATCTGCCGCACGATGACGCTCATCGGGAATCTCACCACCGTCGGCGGCCTCGAGCGGCTCACCGCCGGGATCGTTCGCAGATAGGCAATCACAGCGTACGCATCCTCATCCGGCAAGTGACGATAGGCGTCGAACGGCATCATCGGAAACAGCGCAATTCCGTCCCGGCTAACGCCTTCACGGATCGCCCGCAACACCTCATCGTCGGTCCAAGCGCCAATGCCCGTTTCAGCATCCGATGTGATGTTCGGCATGCACATTTTTCCGGGGAAACCCCAAGTTTCATCCAAGCAGTCGCCGCCGGCGAATGCCGGGCCCACCGCAGGCAAAGAGTAATCGTCGTGGTTGCGCGCGGTGTGGCAATGCACGCAACCCAACAGGTTGTTCGCTAGATACTCGCCGCGAGCGATCCGTTCAGGCGTCGACTCGATGCGCAGATTCTTAAGCTCGCGCATCTTCGGGCCCTTCATGATCAGGTAGAACATGAAGGACACGCTGATCGTCAGCACCAAGGCGAACCACAGCAGGAACTTGCGACGCATAAGGGGAAGGATATCCAGCCAGGATCAATGTCGCAACACCGCCTCCGGCCTCGTCTTGGCCCTAAGGTCGAACGAATGGGATAATGATGCCTTCAAGCCGGACCGCCGGTTTGCCGAGGAGCCGAACTTCACATGCGCCAAGAGTGGACAGCCAAACGCTACGACGATCCCATCCGGACTCAGATGCACTACGCCCGCAAAGGCATCGTCACCGAGGAGATGGCTTACGTCGCCAACCTGGAGAAGCTCAGCGGCGAACTTGTCCGCGACGAAGTGGCCCGCGGTCGGATGATCATCCCGGCCAACATCAAGCACGTCAACTTGGAGCCGATGGCTATCGGCATCGCGACGAAGTGCAAAGTCAATTCGAACATTGGCAACTCCGCGACCTCCTCGAACGTCGACGACGAGCTCGAAAAGCTGGCCTACTCCATCAAGTACGGCGCCGACACCGTGATGGACCTGTCTACCGGCGGCGACATCCCGCACATCCGCAAGCAGATCATCGCCAACTCTCCCGTGCCCATCGGCACGGTGCCGATTTATGAGGCCCTCAATCGCGTTAACGGCAAGATCAAAGACCTCACCTGGCCGATCATGCGCGACGTCATTGAAGAGCAAGCCGAGCAGGGCGTCGACTACATGACGATCCACGCCGGAGTGCTCATTCAATACGTCCCCCTGGCCGTCAATCGCATTACTGGCATCGTCAGCCGCGGCGGTTCGCTGCTTGCCGAGTGGATGGTTTCGCATCACCAGCAGAACCTGCTGTACGAGAACTACGACGAGATCTGCAAGATCTTCCAGAAGTACGACGTCAGCTTCTCGCTGGGTGACGGCCTGCGCCCCGGCTCGATCGCCGACGCTTCCGACAAAGCGCAATTCGCCGAGTTGGAGACGTTAGGCGAACTCACCAAGAAGGCTTGGGAGTACGATGTCCAAGTCATGGTCGAAGGCCCTGGACACATCCCGCTCGACGAGATCAAGCTGCAAGTCGACAAAGAGATGGAACTGTGCCATGAGGCCCCGTTCTATACGTTGGGCCCGCTCGTCACCGACATCGCCCCCGGCTACGACCACATCACCTCCGCCATCGGCGCGGCGATGATCGGCTGGCACGGCGCGGCGATGCTCTGCTACGTGACGCCGAAAGAGCACCTTGGCCTGCCCAACAAAGACGACGTAAAGCAAGGCATGATCGCCTACAAGATCGCGGCTCACGCCGCCGACATCGCACGCCATCGCCCCGGCGCGCGCGACCGCGACGACGCCCTCTCGCGGGCCCGCTTTAACTTCGATTGGGAACAACAATTCGCTCTATCGATAGACCCGGAAACCGCTCGCGCCTATCACGACGAGACGCTTCCCGAAGAAGGATACAAGTCGGCGAAGTTCTGCTCCATGTGCGGCCCCGCTTTCTGCTCGATGAACCACTCTTCGACGCTCGAAGGCTTCACCGCCGAAGACGCCCAAGCGATCCTCGACCAAGGCAAAAAGCAAGAACTCGTCTCCATCGACGGCGACTAAGCGCCATTCCAAAACAAGAGCGGCTCTGCATGTTTCCGCAGGTTGACAAGGCGGGACTTACGTTGGAATCTTTAAGTCGCCATGCCGTCCCGATCTTGCTGTGTTTTAAGCTCATTTTTCTTACTGGCGGTCTGCTGCCCTCTGCTGGCCCAGCCCGCTATCCCGAATCTGCCGCCCACGTTTGAAAAGAACCTGGGACAAGTCAATAGTGATGTGTTGTTCCTGCTCCGTAGAGGCGCCGCGCCGGCGGCTCTGCTAGGCGACCGCGCCGTGTTCAGCATTGGCGACTCCGCCGCAGCGTCACGCGCGCAAATGCGTTGGCTCGGCGCGAACCGCGATGTGCGCGTCGAAGGTCTCGATAAGACGGTCAAGACGACCGACTACTTCATCGGCGCCGATCCGCACGCCTGGGTCCACAACGTTCCTTCCTACGACCGCGTGCGCTATTTTGGCGTCTACGACGGCATCGACTTGGAGTTTCACCGTGGGAGCGGCGAATTGGAGTACGACTTCATCGTTGCTCCCGGCGCGGATCCATCGCCGATCCGTTTATCCTTTGAAGGCGGCGCTAAAGCGGCCCTAGCAGAAGATGGATCGCTTGAGCTGACCGGCCAGGGCGGAGTGATCCAACATCGCAAGCCACGCCTCTATCAACTCGTTGCGGGCCGACGGAAGGTGATCGACGGGCGCTTTGTAGAGGAGGCCCCGAATCAGTTCCGATTCGAGATAGGCGACTACGATCGCCGTCTGGCTTTGGTGGTCGACCCGATAGTTATCGGAGCGCGTCGCGGCGGCAGCGGCATCGATAGCATCAGCGCCGTTCGGGTCGTGAGTGCGGACGAACTGGTGGCCATCGGCACCACCGACTCGATCGACGCGATCGCCAATCTCACGCCGCCGTCCGGCAGGAACGTCTATGCCCTCCATATGCGCGGCGTCGGCTCCCATCCCGGTGAATTCACCACGCTGAATGAAGCGGTGATTGGAGGTTCGGGAGACGATCTAGGCGTCGACGTGATCCGCGGCCCGCAAAGTCCGGCCTTCGGCGGAAACGTCCCGGGCCAGGTCGTTATTGGAGGCACGACGGATTCGTCGGACTTCCCGTTCGGTTCGCCGCTCGGCGGGAAGGACGCATTCATCGGTATGTGGACCCCGGGAGAACCTTATCTCATCGGCGTACGTTTCGGCCGGGAGTCGGACGATCGATTCGGCGGCTTCGCTCAACGATACGACTTGGGCATCCGGCAGAACTCGATTTACGACTACGACGGCGACGGAAACCTTGAGTTCTTCACCGACGCGCGCATCGGTACGGACACGAGCCTGGCGTTTGTGCAATATCGCGGCTGGAACGCCGACACGTTTGAAGTCGAACGTGAAGATCATGTTTTCTCAACGGAGGCGAACGCCTCGATTCGGTCGACGCGGTTGCAGTGGCGCGGCGAAGCCAACGAGTTTTTAGCCCTCGGGACCGCGACCGGGAGCCTCTTTCCTACCGCGATGCATCCCGGGGTGTCTGGCTGCTGGAATCCCTTCATCGCCACGCTGCCGATCAACGGCCCCTCCAATGACTCGACACCGAAGCCTGTGCAGGACTCGCTCTTCTTTGGTCTCCCGAATGAGTACGTAGACCTAGACTTGCGCGTCAAGGACTTCACCCTGCCTCCGATACGGCTTCCGAACGAGCCGGCGAGAGGCTATGTGGCCGCCGAGGTCGAAGAAGGCACAGCTGAGCTCGGCAGATTCTTCAGCTTCGATTTCAAGGAGAACCTTTCTCTCAAGCTCGAGCTTTCCTACGCCAACGCTGTTCCGAAGAGCATCGCGTTCAACCGTGTTTTCAATCTGGCGTCGGCCATGGAAATAACCCAGGACGACCAGCGCCTCGGCGGCTACCTGGAGCTCACGCCGGACTTCGACATCTTCCGCCAAGAGACGATAGGAGAACTGTCCGCCGAGAACCGCATACGGGGAGGCTCTCTCGACTTTTTCGGGAACAACATGCTTCTCTACGGCGTGGGTGACAAGCTCCCGATTACGTCTGGGTCGATGCAGATTGGCGGAACCTCGGACGCTTGGCTGGGACGCGTTGAAGTACTCAACCAGCCTCCCGACGGCGTCGTGACCGCGGGCCAGTTCCAGTGGGGTCCGCTCGTTCCTTATGGCCTGCACACCGCCTTTTTCAATTGGCCTCGCATCTCTTCGTTGCAGGTGCTGGGGCCCGTTAACGGAGCCTATCCCACGGTCGCCCAAGGCATGCAGGTGCTCGTGAACGACGTTCCCTCGCCAATTACCGCGATCAATGGATCGCAGGTCAACTTCATCGCTGACTACAACGTCAACATGCAGCCGATGGCTTCGGTGAAGTTAGTCTACGACGATCCCGTGGATGCGGAGCACTTCGAATCGAACACCGTTTGGCTGCCGACGGCCGACCGTTGGACCAATTTGTTTGAGGCGAACGGCTTTGCCGCGGCGACCCACAGCAAAGGCTCGCTGACCCCCAACAACCCGCTGCCGGACCATGATGTATTGGTCACGTACGTCGCTGGCGGCGGCAGCTTGGGAGACGATTCGATCGGGGCGGGCGAGCTAACGCCCGGAGACAAGACGTTTTCCTTTGCGGGGACGCCGCCGATGATCCAAGCGAAGGTCGACGGCGGGCCGACGTTCGATCTGAGCATTGACTACTTCGGCAACTCGCCGGGATCGACGCCGGCATTGGGGCAATTGAATATTCGTTTCCCCGAAGAATTCTGGACGTATTGCGCTCAAGTGACGAACGTGGATTTCATGTTGACGGTGACGGATTCGCTGCCGCAAGGCGAGTTCGTGAATCCGCTGGGACACACGGTCACGCCGATTTCCGACACGCAAGCGTTTGCCACCTGTCCCTAGTAGGACTCTGGAGTTAGGAGGATGAAGAGGGGTTGAAGGGCGCATCCCTGATAGGTATCTGTCAGGGAGGGAAGCAGACATCCTGTTGCGCGCCCGTGGGGGTGCGCAACCGCTCGCCAGGGCGGTCGACCGCTTGACACGGGGTGGTATACCTAAAAGCAGAAGATTCCTGGCTAGGCGAGATACGGCCAGGGGCTCCGATGCATCGGATACAGGGTCTCGGGCGCGCGGTCAAAGCCAGACGAGCCGCAGCGTAAGAGCGAAACAGAAACTAGGGTCGACCCAAAGACATCTCCGGTTCCCCGCTTGGAAGGGAATCCGCCCGCCGTTCCGGCGGGTTTTCTTGTTTTGCGGCAAGAAAGCCCGTCGGGCGTCGGTTTCATCGCCCCCACCTCACATGCGCGGGGCGATTCACAGCAGTGGCCGCGACCGCCAAGGGGCGTCCTCTGCGCCACCCTCCTACCCATGGTCTATCTCCGGGCCCAAGCTCGCCCAAATCCTAATGTTCCGTCGTCCTAGGCGTGACGCATCCCAAAAAACTAGAACGGCATGGGCAAAAACTTCCCTCGAGTCGGGAATATTTTCGTGAATGTCGTGTTGTCACTCAAAGGGCAAATGTTTCAGGGGACAAGCTGCACTGCCGTGACGCAACAACGGGGTGGAATTTGAAACACCTTGCCCGGCGGCGTGATCTAACCCCGCAGCGACCGCCCAACCGACTTGTCGTTCCACCAAGGAGAAAACTGAAAACTATGAAGAAGACACTCACGACGCTGCTCTTCGCCGCTCTCGCGGTCGCTGCGCTGCCGCTGGTCTCTACGGATTTCGCCAGTGCGCAAGAGCCGAAGTCCAACCAGTTTTGGTGGCCAGACCAGATTGATCTGTCGCCGCTGCGGCAACATGCCGCCGAGTCAAACCCGCTGGGCGAATCATTTGACTATGCTGCGGCGTTTAATAAGCTCGACCTCAATGCCGTCAAGGCGGACCTGAGTAACGTGCTCAAGACTTCGCAGGATTGGTGGCCTGCCGACTACGGACACTATGGACCGTTCTTCATCCGCATGGCCTGGCATAGCGCCGGTACCTACCGCGTGATGGACGGCCGCGGCGGCGCCGGCGGCGGACAGCAACGCTTCGACCCGCTCAATAGCTGGCCCGACAACGTTAACCTCGACAAGGCGCGGCGGCTGCTGTGGCCTGTAAAGCAGAAATACGGTCGGAGCATCTCCTGGGGGGATCTGATCGTTCTCGCCGGCAATGTCTCTCTGGAGTCCATGAACTTCAAGCCTTACGGCTATGCCGGCGGCCGCCGAGATGACTGGGAACCGGACATGGTCTACTGGGGTCCCGAGAATGAGTGGCTTGCCGACGAGCGCTACAGCGGCGACCGTCAACTAGAGAAACCGCTCGCCGCCGTCCAGATGGGCCTGATCTACGTGAATCCCGAAGGCCCGAACGGCAATCCCGATCCGTTGGCGGCTGCCAAGGATATCCGCGACACCTTCGGACGTATGGCGATGAACGACGAAGAGACGGTTGCACTGATCGCCGGCGGCCACACCTTCGGCAAGGCGCATGGCGCTCACAAGCCCGCCGACTGCGTGGGACCCGCTCCCGGCGGCGCCCCACTCGAGCAGCAAGGACTGGGTTGGGAGAACAAGTGCGGCAGCGGTAACGGCGTCGACACGGTCAGCAGCGGCCTCGAAGGCGCCTGGTCGGCCACTCCGACCTGGTGGAGCACGGAGTACCTCGACAACTTACTCAACTACGAGTGGGAGAAGACCAAGAGCCCGGCCGGCGCCACACAGTGGATTCCCGTGGGCGGCGCGGCTGCCAACACGGTGCCGGATGCCCATGACCCAACGAAGAAGCATGCGCCGATGATGTTCACCACGGACTTGGCGCTCAAGGCCGACCCGGCCTACCGCGCGATCTCCGTGCGATTCCAGAAGGACCCCGACGCATTCGCTCTGGCGTTTGCCAAGGCATGGTTCAAGCTGACGCATCGCGACATGGGTCCGCGCTCGCGTTATCTCGGCCCCGAGGTTCCCGAGGAAGACCTGATTTGGCAGGACCCGGTCCCGGCGGTCGATTATGCTTTGGTCAACGCCAAAGACGTGGCTAAGCTGAAGTCGAAAATCCTCGCATCGGGCCTGACGGTCCCGGAGCTGGTCCGCACGGCTTGGGCTTCGGCAGCTTCCTTCCGAGGCACCGACATGCGCGGCGGAGCGAACGGAGCGCGCATTCGTTTGGCTCCCGAGAAGGATTGGGCAGTCAACAACCCGACCGAACTCACCCGAGTTCTGGGACGTTTGGAAACCATCCAAAAGGACTTCAACGGCACGAAGGCCGGCGGGCGCAAGATCTCTCTGGCCGACATGATCGTGCTCGGCGGCGCCGCCGCGATCGAGAAGGCCGCAAAGGATGCGGGCATGGCCGTAACGGTTCCCTTCAAACCGGGCCGCACGGACGCGTCGCAGGACCAAACCGAAGTCGCCTCGTTCGCCTACCTTGAGCCGAAGGCAGACGGCTTCCGCAACTATTTTGGCGACGGGCAGGGGCTATCGCCCGTGCAGCGGATGATCGACCGGGCCAACCTGCTGACTCTCAGCGTTCCTGAGATGACCGCTCTTGTCGGCGGCATGCGAGCCCTCAATGCCAATGTCGGAGGGTCCAAGGACGGAGTATTCACCGATCGCCCTGGGACCTTGACTCCTGACTTCTTCGTCAATTTACTCGACATGTCCACCGAGTGGAGCAAGTCTTCGACGACAGAGGGCGCCTACGAGGGACATGACCGCGCATCCGGCGCACTCAAGTGGACAGCGAGCCCAGTCGACCTCATGTTCGGTTCGAGCGCTGAGTTGCGCTCGATCGCTGAGGTTTATGCCGCGGCCGACGGACAACAGAAGTTCGCTACGGACTTCGTCAAAGCATGGACCAAGGTGATGACCTTGGACCGCTTCGACCTGCAGTAAACGTAGGTCGTAAGAGCGCGGCGGCCGCAGGCCGCCGTCGTCGACAATACGTCTACCCCCAGGCTGGACTTCGCTAGAAGTCCGGCCTTTCTTTTAGCATCGCTCTAGCCAAAAGCCGGCAGCCGACGTCCCGCTGACAAGACAACCTAGCCAATTTCTAGACGTCGGCGGCCTGGAGCGCTGCAAGCACCCGCGCCGGCCTGAACGGCACGCTGCGGATGCGCACGCCGGTGGCGTCGAAAATGGCATTGCCGACGGCGGCCAGCAGCGGTTTGCAGGAGGCTTCTCCGGCGCCGTAGTGCGGCAGGTCGGGGCGGTCGGGGTTGGGGTCGCCGTTGATGAGCAAGATGTCGATCTTCTCGGGCGTATCGCTATGGCGCAGCGAGGGGTGAGATCCCCAATCGACGCTGGTGACCTTCTCCGAATTGAAGCCGACTTCTTCGTGCAGGGCGCGGCTCAAGGAATACTGCAAGGCGCACTCAACGGTGTGGCGCAGGCCTTCGGGATTGACGACCAGGCCGCAGTCGTGGGCGCAGACGATGCGCTTGACCCAGACTTTGCCGGTCTTCCGATTGACCTCGACTTCGGCGATTTCAGCAGCGATGGTGTTGCTCCGGAAGGAGTAGGCGAAACCGCGTCCGATCAAGATGTCGCCGTCGGCGCGCGGCTTGGGCGAGGTTCGCGTATCCCAGCCGTAGGCTTCGGCCGCGGCCTTGACGCAGGCGATAGAGCGCGTGCGATGGAAGGCGTCGTCGTCGCCCGTGCCTGCCTCAAGCATCTTCAGGCGGAACGCGAGCGGATCGGCGCCGGCTTGGTGGGCCATCTCATCGATGAACGACTCGGAGCCGAAGGTAACTTGCGGGCCGTCGGGGTCGCGCAGGTTGCCGGTGCGCAGCGGCGTTTCCCAGATGAGCGGCAGGCTGACGACGTGCGTCGAGAAGCGCCGGTTCGGAATCGTGTACGAATCGGTCGAGACAGACGCGCGGCCTGAGGCGGGCGTGGTGCGACGGCGTCCTGTGAGCTGGGCGATGAGTACGGAGTCGTGCTCGTTGTAGCCGACGTGATTGTAGTCGAGGGCCCGGAAGTCTTGGTCGGCGGCGATAAGATTGCCGTCAGCGTCGAGAGCACCGCGCATGCGCATGGCGTAGGCCGGGCCTTTCGTGTCCCAGGCGGTCTCTTCGTCGCGCATCCACTGCACGCGCACGGGACGATTGAGTTTGGTCGCAAGATAAGCGGCCTCGAAGCCGGCGTCATCGGCGGCGGTGCGTCCATAGGCTTGAGGGCCGTCCATCCAAACGACGCGGATCTTATCGGCAGGCATATTGAGGAACTTGGCCACGCCGGCGCGCAGCCCGTAGGACTTCATGTCGTTCGAGTAGATCGTCAGCTGGCCGTCGGAGGGGTCAGCCATGGCGTGCGCCGGGCCGAAGGAGGTGTGTCCGACGAAGGGGACAAAGTAGTCGCCCTCGAAAGTCTTGGCCGCGCCGGCGAAAGCCGCATCGGGATCGCCATCTACCGCGGGCTTGCCGCTCGAGACCGGTTCGGCGGCGCGCATGAACGAGTGCAGATCGTCCGACGGCGGGAAGGGCGAGGCCTCGGGTTTTCGCCACTCGGCTTTGAGTTGGCGGGCGGCTTGGATGGCTTGCTCTTCGCGTTCGCAAACGACGGCGACGTAGTTGCCCTCGCGCACGACTTGGATGAAGCCGGGGACATTGCTGACCGAGGACTCGTCGATGCTGACCAGCTGCGCGCCGGCCGTCGGCGGCTTGACGTTGCGGGCATGCACCATGCCGGGGACTTTGACGTCGACGGCCCACTTCAACGAGCCATCCACTTTGGGCGGAATGTCGAAGCGCTGCGGCGACGTGCCGGTAATCTTCAGTTGTTGGACGGTCTTGAGCGGCGCTTGGCCGGTGGTCTCGTTTACGTTTCGTCCCGTGAGCGTCACATTGAAGCGCTTGCCTCCGATGAGTTCGCCGTAGGTGACGTGGCGCGACGGATTGGCGGTGACGGTGACGACGCCGTCGCTGACGGAGAGTTGTTCTACGGGGACGTTGAAACGATCGGAGGCGAGGCTCAGCAAAACGCGGCGAGCTTCCGCAGCGACGCGGCGCATGGGCCAACCGTCGGTCTGCAAAGCGTCGGAGCCGCCCGAGCCGCCTTGATCGGGCGTGCGATCGGTGACGCCCATGACGACGTCGGTCTGGTCAAAACCGATATCCAACTCGTCGGACATAATCTGGCGGAAGGCGGTTCCGGTTCCCTGCCCTAGGTCGGTCTTGCCGACGTAGAACGTGGCGGTGTTGTCTTCGCGGATCACGATCCAGGAATCCAGCTGATGGAAGTCGATGTCCGGGTAGGGGCCAGCTTCTTGCGCGGATGAAGGTGAGCAGACCGCGGAACTGATGCCTACGACGAGCAGGCCGGTGTTTTTGAGGAAGTCTCTGCGGGAGGTCATGCGCTCACCTCTTCGTTGGCGGAAGCGGCCATCGCACGCGCGGCGCGTTTGATAGCGGCTTGGATGCGGTAGTAGGTCATGCAGCGGCAGAGCGTACCATCCATGCCTTGGCGGATCTCGGCGTCGGTGGGGTTGGGGTTGTTGGCGAGCAGGACCTTGGCAGTGAGGATCTGACCGTTTTGGCAGAAGCCGCACTGCGGCACTTGCTCGTCGATCCAAGCCTGTTGAATGGGGTCGAGTTGGCCATCCTGAGAAAGCCCTTCGAGAGTGGTGATTTCTTGTCCTGCGACGGCGGAGGTCGGCGTTATGCACGAGCGCACAGCTTTGCCGCCAATGAGGACGGTGCAGGCGCCGCATTGACCGAGGCCGCAGCCGAAGCGCGGGCCAGAGAGGTCGAGGTCGTTGCGCAGGATGTAGAGCAGCGGCGTGGAGGGTTCAACGTCGACCGTGTGCGAGGCGCCGTTGACCTGAAGTGTGATTTCGCTCATGGGTGGAGTCCCCCTATGGGTTGCGATCAGTTTAGCGAAACACGCCCGCACGCTAAAGACGCGCGGTGGGGATAGGTTCCACTGGGATAGCCGCCGTCGAACAGCGCACTAGGCGGCGTTTCGGGGTGACAGTCACCTGCGAGCGTCTGCGAGCCTTATGCCACGCCGGCGGCGGTCATGACGCGTTCGCACTTAGTGCGGATTTCGGCGGCGACTTCGTAGGGGTCGCCGTTGACGATCTCTTTGCGGAATAGTTCGACGGAGAGCGGACCCGAGTAACCCTTCTCGGAGAGTTTGTGGAGGATCTTCACAATCGGAGTGACGCCGTCGCCCGGGATCAGACGGTAGGTATTGTCGGTGAGTTCGCGCGGTGCGTCGAGTAGGTCTTGGAAGTGGCAGTGCAGCAGTTCGCCGTTCTTTAGGATGTCCAGATCTTCGAACTTGCTGAGGCCGGACCAGAAGTGGAAGAAGTCCAGCATGGGGCGCACGTTGGGGTGCCCGGCTTCGCGGATGACTTTGAGCGCGGAGCCGAGCGTCGCCAGGTGCGTTGAGGTGCGCGTGAACTCGATCGCCGCGGTGAGATTGTATTCAGCGGCAATGTCGCCGGCTTCGCGGATGCAGCCGGGTGTGGCCGCGAAATCTTCGAGCGTTACGGGGCGATTCGTGCCTGAAGGCGAATAGACCTTTTGCAGACCTAGCTCGGCGTATTGTTCGCAGTGCTTTCGCCAAGTTTCGAGAGCCGCTTCATGCTCGGGTCCGGGAATCCAGAGGTCCTGGGCGATGATCGCGCCGGACACAGGCGTCAGATCGTTGTCGGTGAGAATCTGCTTGGCCGCCGCAAGAGTGTCGGTCTCGAGGAATGCGTCGAGCACGCCGTCGTTGAGTTCGACGAACTTGATGCCGGCTTTGGCCCAGCCCTCGAGAGAGCCGCGAAATCCTGCTGCGCGGGAAGTGTTTTGGTGGATGCTGAGTTGCATTGTGGTCATCGGAGCGGCAGCGGGAGGAGCCGCAGAGGGAGCACAACCGACAGCAGCGAGCGGCGCCGCCGCAGAGGCGAGAGCGAAGTTTCTACGTGTGATCATGGCTACCTACTTGGGCATCGCTGCCAAAACTTTTGCAATGAACTCGGCTACGGCCCCACCCTGGATCCAACGAGTTACGACCACGAGGCCATTTTCGCGGTCGACATAGACTATGTTCGAGCCGGCGCCGACGTGCCGGAAGGCGGATTCAGGCGCAGCAGGGATCGCCTTGCGTCCGGTGTTGAGGAAGAAGTTCATGAAGCCGTAACCGGGTTCGGCCGGGGTGGGCGTCTCGGCCATGGCCAGCCACTTCTTGGAGATGATCTGACGGCCGTTCCAATTGCCCTGGTTGAGAGTGAGGTAGCCGAAGCGCGCTTGGTCGAGGGCGTTGATGTGCATGCCGCCCCCCCAGTGGCCGCCTCCCGGGACGGAGTTCATCATCTGTCCGTCGATCTCGACCCAGGAGTTTTTGTAGCCACGCCAGCGCCAAGTGTTCGAGGCGCCGATGGGATCCATGATGCGCTCGCGCAGGACTTGAGGCAGCGGGCGGCGGACGACTTCGAGCGCCGCGAGAGCTAGTAGATTCACGCGCACGTCGTTGTACTTATAGATCTCGCCCGGTTCGTAGTGTCTGCGGGAGCGGTTCGCCGCGACGTCCTTGCCGGGACGGTCGGCCCAATCGGGTTTACCCCAGAGCGTGCCTTCCCAGTCGCTAGTTTGGCGTAGCAGGTTATCCCAGGTGATCTTGCGATTGTGTTCGGACTCGAACAGCAAGTGGACGTCGGGCTGGCCGATACCGGTCTCTTCATCGCCGGGTTCGCCGTCACCCACGGGCAGCACCACAGGCGGCATGTAGCCGCGGACGGGATCGTTGACGTTGCGGATGAGTCCGTCGTCGAATATCAGTCCGATCGTGGACGACAAAAAGCTCTTGGTGACGCTGAAGGTCATGTCGACGCGGTCGATTTCGCCCCACTCCGCGACGATGTAGCCGTCTTTGATGATCAGGCCGGTCTGCGGGCCGCGCGTGCGGAAGGGGCCCAGCGGCTCGTCGAAGGGTTCACTGCCCCAAGTGAGCGGGTGCTGGGCTTCGAGGTCGCGGAGGTCTTTGCTTTCGCTGGCGATGGAAAAGTCGACGGCGGCCTTCAGGGCGACCGGGTCGATCTTCATTTGCTCCGGCGTGCGGCGCTCCCACTCGCCGCGCGGCGGGAAATAGGTTTGTTGGGCGGCCGCGGAAATCGCGACGGCCAGCAGCAGCGTTATTCTGACGAGCTTGGTCAGCATGGCGGACTCCTAGTGCGCTTGGGCGATAACGACGTTGAGCTTGAGAATCGGTCGCAAGGTATTGACCATGATGCAGCCGCGCTCGGAAACGGTGACGAGTTTCTGGAATAGCTCGGGGTCGTCGTAGTCGCCGCTGGCGGTGATGGTGATCTCCTCGTAACGAGGCGGGTCTCCTTCGAGACGTCCGACGACCTTGGCCTGGACGTTGGAGACCGCAGCCTCGCGGGCGCGGATGGCGGCGTACATATTGCTCAGGAAGCAGCCGCCGATCGAAGCGAGAAACAGTTCGCCGCCCATCGGACCAAGGTCGTTGCCTCCTTTCGATCCTGGGCGGTCGATGAGGACGCGGTGTTCGCGGATGGTCGACTCCGATGTAGTCGGACCGATTTGCTTGAGCGGAACGGTGATATTTGGCATGGCGTTTGGCGTGCGACGGCATTGTAGCGCGGCGAGCAGCCGCGGAGCTTGCCGGACGGACGGAGCGGGGCCTAGCGCCCTGCGGCGGATATGAGTTCGAGCGCTTTCTCTAGCGCTTCCGCGGCCGGGACCTGCACGTCCGGCTCAACGCCCGTGCCTTCCCAGTTCGTCTTGGTGATCGGATTGATGGCGCGTGCGAAGGGCACACCCAACATAAAACGCTCGTCCAACCGCTCGCCGCGCACCGGGTGCGCGCCGCCGCCCGTCGTCTCGCCGACGATCGTGGCGCGGCCGAGGCTCTTCAAGTTGTACGAGAACTCTTCGGCTCCCGAGAAGGTGCGCGACGAGGTCAGCACGTACACGGGCTGATCGGCTAGCCGTTCTCCCGAGACATAGGGCAACGTCCACCACTGCTGTGTCGAGTCGTCGAAGCGCGTATAGAGGTCGTTCAAGTGCGTCGGCTTGTCGAACAGGTAGGTGGAAACGTAGGCCACCATCGCCGGCGAGCCGCCGCCGTTTTGCCGCATGTCGACGACCAACGCATCGACGTTCGCCAGGAAGCTCATGGCGGCGGTCGCCGTCGGCCCGCAGACCTCGGGTTGGGCAAACATTCTGAACTTGAGATAGCCCACGTTGCCGGGCAGCACCTCGACCTTCTCGAAGCCGCAGTTCATCCGAGCCATCTGCTCGCGGTACCGCTCGCGGCTTTCGGGCGTCGGCTCGCGATTCCCGGGCGGCGCAGGTATGGCTACGGGGCTGAAACTTAGAGCGAGATGCCGGTCGTGACTGACCTCGCGCAGATGCTCCGTCAGAAGTTTGGCGAACGCCGGGCCGTCCGTCACGTCGTCGTACTCGCCGGCCTGCCGCCGCTGATCGATGGCCGTCGCCATCGCCTCGGCTGTTTCCGCGAAAACGTAGCGCTCGCGGAGTTTCGCCATGGCGGCATCGATAACGCTGTTGCGCGTCGCGGCGTCGATATCAAAGCCAAGTCGCTTAGCGCCGGGCGGAATCAGGCGAATCGATGATTCACTGACCCGAGGCGGCTCGCCGCTGAGCGCGAACCGACCGACTGCCAGGCCGCCTCTGGCCCGTTCCTTCACGGTGAACTCGATAGTCTGTTCATTGCTCCGCTCGACACTAATCAGGTCAAAGCCGCCGGTTGCGCTGCGGAACGACGCCATGCTGTCGACGGGCGCAGGCCAGCCATTGTCTTCGACAAATGTCTCCAGCTGCGCACGGTCGCCGCTGTTGAAGGCTTCCAGCCAGGCGCTGAGGACCCGCCCAGTCGCCGTGTCGGGGATGGTCGCTTGCGCATAGACGAAGTTCGTCAACGAGAACGTAAGGGCTAGAACCTGCACGACGTGACGCATGAGAGAGCCTCCTTGCTAATTCTCTTTTGGTTTCTCGATCCTCTCGACCGCCAACAGCGGCACGGCCTCCTTGCGCAATTCCACCTGGATGCCGAGTTGTTCCTTGAGACCTGAAGATGGAGCCTTCGGGCGCGGCAGGCTGCTCGCCGGACCCAACCGGTCCGCGGGGGCCAGGGGGCGGCATGGACGGATCGGGAGTCCACTCGATGTCCACGTTGTATCTGCCGTCCAATCCCGTCTCATTCACAACCGGCCGCCCCAGGAGGTTCATTTGGGACATCATCCATGGTCAATTCCTCCACCGGCGCGCCCGTGGCCGTGAGTCGAAGCGTGCGGCCGAGCGTGCCGGCTCTAGTGAGTATCCTCACGGGCGTGCCTGTAGCAGCTGCAGTCAACTTCGGGCCGCCCTCGGCGATTGTAAGCGCATACATGGGAATTTCGCGGCTCTTTTCTCTCAGGACCAATTCGAAGCGATCGCGGAGTATCGCCTGCATGTTCCGCCGCTGAAGATTCGCGATGCGTTCCTTCTGGTCGGGCGGTATTTTGGGATCCACGCTCATCAGCTCGTATTCCGGCGTGAACGCAGCATCAAACTGTTCGGACATCGCCCACTCGGGCACATCCGTGAACCGCTCCGCCGGGACATCATAGGCAAAGGTCATCAGCTGAATGACAGCTGCATTCTGTACCTGTAGCTGCCCCTTTCTGCCCATGAAGATCTTTGTGCCGCCCCCGTTTGGGACTGAAGGACGCGCCCACACATCCACAGTCGAGGATTGCAGCGGAAACGGAATTGGTTGGGACCAGAGAAGCCCCAAGGAGACAGGTACGCCGAGGACGACAATCGCGGCAACCGACAGCGCCGCTTTACGGGCGGCGTTCAGCGGGCGGCCGATACGGCCCGTCATGATGTGGCGAATTCGAGTCTTCAATCCGGAGCCCAAGATGCCGGAGGCGCATGGCAGCGGCGATTTCAAACAACTCTTGCAGACGCTGAGGATACTCTCGGCGTAGACCTGGGGCGAACCGCCCTCCGCCAATACGCTCTGGTCGCA
The DNA here is from genome assembly GCA_963805925.1 of uncultured Acidobacteriota bacterium. Lineage (GTDB taxonomy): Bacteria > Acidobacteriota > Terriglobia > Bryobacterales > UBA6623 > CAMPKL01. Next base: position 335,711 of record CAWDWB010000002.1, on the reverse strand, counting down.
GGCGCGTTCCCGTTCGGCAATGAGCCGGGCGCCAATCCACCAAACCAGCGGGTAGAACCAGAACACGGCTTCGACGACCATGTGCATCGCAGCGGTCAAGTTGTCCCGATGACGGATGTGGCACAACTCATGCGCGGTCAGCGTGGCGAACTGCTCGTCGGTCAGGTGTATACGCAATCCCCGAGGAAGCAACAGCACAGGCCGAAGGATTCCGAAGATGCCGGGCTCGATGAGTGAATCCGTCTCAATGACCGGCAAGGGAAACTCCAGTTGAATGGGCTGTCCGTGCCGGCAAACCGAGTGCAGCGACAACCACTGGCGAAAGCGCCAGGCCGCAATCCCAAGGAGCCCCGCGCCCCACAAGCAAAGCAGCAACACGGACCACTCGACGGAGGCGGCTTGTAACGGCGCCGCAGCCGGCGCCGTCCCCGCGGGTGCAAATGCGTACGCCAGCCGCGCCGCCGTCAGCGGCGCCACGACTGGGACGCTTTTCTGAGGGACCTCAAAACTCGCGCCGACTGCGACCAACGCGGAGAACGGAACTAAGAACTTCAGCGACGCCGCCAGCCACAGCCAATACCGCAGGCGTGGCGAGTAGTCACGCAGAGCTACACAAGCGACGGCAATTGCAGCCAGGAATGCCGTAGACTGCCACAGGTGATTCGCCAACGGAGCAATGAGAGGCGGCATGGTTCGTTCTCCTTGACTTCGGGGCTTCCCTACTTCGCTTTACCTGGACGACCGACCTTCGATGACTCCTTGACGAGCTTCTCCATTTCGCGGACGTCTTCGAGCGTCAACTTTCCTGTCTCCGCCAGATGGGCCATGACCGGCTGGGCACGTCCGCCGAACAGATCGAGCAGGTCGTCGATCAGCCGGCCGCGCCCTTCGCTTCGGGTAAGGACCGCTTCAAAGATGTGTGCGTTGCTGATCTTCTTGGCGCGCCGCACGGCGCCCTTGTCCTCGAGGCGGTAGACCGTCGTTTGGATCGTGGTGTAGGCCGGTCGGTCCTCCTCAGGGAAGCACTCCTGTATCTCCCGGATCGCAAGTCGGCCATGCTTCCACAGAGTTTCCATGATGCGGAGTTCGAGCGGAGTAAGTTTCGGTTGGATCATCCAGATCTACTATACTCGTTTGTTTTTCTACTACACAAGAGTTTTCTGTTACCCGCGGTGATGAGGCACAAAGGTCCCGGCACTTCCTTAAGCCATTTCCAGTACAGGAAATTTCGAGGAGCGCTCCACCGGAGAAACGGTATCCCCGACTTGGAAATCCGCTAGCGGACCGAGTTGAGGTCCCAGATGGTGGCGGCGAGCAGCCGCGGAGCTTGCCGGACGGCATTGACTCACCTCCTCGATGCGGACTTGTAGTTACTCGGGCCAGCTCCACAGATCGATCGCAGTGGACATTGGGAGCAGCAGGCCCACACTGAGGCGCCGATGAAGCATTTCCGTGCGTGCGCTCAGGGCAAGACTGAGAGGCACAGAGATTTAAGATAAACGTCCTGCTTCCAGGGGTTCTTGCCTACACGCGGACGTATAGGAAGTGGCGCGCACGGAAGTACGGAAGTGTTGCCCGTTCAGCCCAACCGATGGAGCTATTCGGCGGCGTTGCGAAATGGGGCGTCCCAGTTTTGGACGATGCGTATGGCGTCCCGGGAGCCGTCACCGCGGTCGATCATTGCGAAGCGCTGACCATCGGGGAATACGTCGTATTGGTGAATTTGGAGGCCGCCGGTCAGATTGGGCGTCTCAAAGAGCTGGCGCGGACGACTTGCCGTGAAAGCGCCCAACGTCGAGACGTCGACGGCGAATAGCGCCGAGCCTGCTTTGTAGAAGAGCTGCGTCCCGTCGGCAGACCATCGTGGGGCCCAACCGCCATCCGTCGAAATCTGCCATTTCAATGTTGGATCCGGGAAGGGCCGAACGTAGATTTGTTGTGCGCCCGACTCATTCCCCACGTACGCGATGTAACGCCCGTTGGGAGAGATCTGAGACATGTACTCCTGAAAACGCGTACGCAGATAGGTAATCGGTTCCGAGAGAGCGCCGTCCGAGCCGATTTCGCGGTACCAGATGCCTCCCTCGCCACCAGCAGGGTCGGCCCCTGAATACGAGACATAGCGGCCGTCCAAGGACCACGAGGCGGCCCCGGCGCCCCTTCCATCCATGCGTGGAATCGCGAGCTTCGCCTGCTGGTCGCCGTCGGCCGACTGGACCCAGACGCCGCTGCCGATGGTTTCGAAAGAAAGTTCCTGGCCGGAAGCCAGCCACGACGGAGCGACACGCACGCCTTCGGAGGAAGGGAGCCGTAGCGCCGTTTCCCGCTTGAGGTCGTGAATCCAAATCTCGTCAGACATTCTAATGGCAACACGGCTGCCGTCCGGGGCGACTGCAGGATCACCGCCAACCGCGAAGGCCTCGCCTACGGTCTGTACGATCTGGCCCGAACGGTCCCTGACCACGATTCGGGCAGGGTTTGGTTCGGTGTCGGTGTAGGCCAAGGCGCCGTCCCGGGATACCGAAGGTGATCTGCCCGATGTCGCGACTGGTATGCTCTCGCCTACGGTCGAAAGCGTATCTAGAGAAAATGGGGCCGCCGCCAGTCCGGGCCCCGACTCATGGATCAGGTAGCCGCTCAAGGCATAAACCGCCGCCGCAAACGGCCCGACCTCATGGCGCTCCCCGGTGTCTAGATCCAGCGCCTCCGTCCGAATTGGGCTGCGATCTTCCCTCATCGAGAAAATGAGAATCCGGCGGCCGTCGGTTGCCGGCAGGAAATGGGGCAAGGCGTAGTCGTCGGTGGGCCCTGGCTCGAAGAGTAGCTTCGGTTCGCCGCCCAGTGCCGACACTTCCCACAGTTCAGCTCCGTAGGCAAAAACAACGCGTTGGCCGTCCGGGCTGAACGTCGCCCCCTGGGAGCCAAATCCGGCCCGGCGGTCGGTCATTCTCGGCAGTGAGCACAAGAGAGCGGGGTCGCCGCCGTCGATGGCGACGCGCTTGAGTTGCCCGCCTGCCGCGAAAACAATCGAGCGGCTGTCTGGGGACCAACCCGTCACCGTGGCCCCCGCTCCCTCTGTGCCGCGAATTTCACGGACGGTCTCGCTCTCCATCGATCGGAGCCACAGGGCGGGGTGCTCCCCCCGGCCGCTAAAGACCACGTTGCGGCCATCCGGCGAGATGCTCGCCGTACCGATGTTGTTTGCGTGCGAGAAGGAAAATCGTAACTGCTCTCCTGAGGCGGCCTCGGGCGCGGATTCGCTGAAATATGCGAGCGAAACGGCGATCAGAGCGACGGCGAGGAGGCCAGCCAAGAGTTGCCACTTGCGCAACGAACTAGAAGGGGGAGTGGTCGCGAGGGTTTGCGCTCCGGCGGGAGCCGGTGCGGCGAGCTGGGTGTTGGCCGTTCGCAGGATCGTAGAGCGGCCCGACCGCAGCTTGTCGCCGAGCGTGCGCAGGTCCACAGCGATATCGCTGGCGTGCTGGTAGCGGTCGGCGGCATCCTTCGCCAAGCACTTGCCGGCGATGAACTCCAGTTCCATTGGCACGCCAGCGCGGACGCTGGTTAGCGGAGCTGCTTCTTCGTGAACGATCTCGTAGAGCAGCGCCTGGTCGTATTGACCGAGGAAGGGGCGTTGGCCCGAGACCATCTCGTAGAGCACGCAGCCGAGCGCCCAGAGGTCTGTGCGAGCATCCACCCCCATTCCCTGCGCCTGCTCAGGAGACATGTAGGCCACCGTGCCCATGGCGGTGTCAACCTTGGTAAGGCGCGAGGCCTCAGTCAGGCGGGCGAGGCCGAAGTCCATGATCGTTGGCCGGCCTTCAGGCGATATCAGAATGTTGGCCGGCTTGATATCGCGGTGGACGATGCCTTCCGCATGCGCAGCCTGCAAGCCGTCGGCAACTTGGCGAGCGATGTCGAGGGCGTCCTTGATCGGCAGAGGTCCCTTGGCGATACGGTCTTCGAGCGTTTCGCCTTTGAGGTAGGCCATCGCCAAGAACGTCTTGCCGTCTACCTCGTCGATCTCATGCACGGGGCAAACGTTGGGGTGGTGGAGCGCGGCGGCGGCTTTGGCTTCGCGTAGAAATCGCTCCTTCGCTTCGGAGTCATTGAGCAGATGCTCGGCGAGAAACTTGAGCGCGACAGTGCGTTCGAGCTTGGTGTCCTCAGCCTTATAGACGACGCCCATGCCGCCTTCGCCGAGCTTCTCGACGATGCGGTAATGGCTGATGGTGGAGCCGATGTGCACGACGCAGCAATTGTAGCTCTCTGGGCCTGGTGAAAGGGCCGCCAGTGCTGATCAAGAGTTCCTTCCCATATTGGATGCCGGCTCAGGCGGTCGATGCAACACAAGCGTTAAAGCGTTCATCTCATTTGGCGCCCCCTGCTACCCTCAATGCAGAGAGGCCCGTTCCCAGCGAGCAGGTCTCTCTTTGTGAGACCCAGCGATGTCCGCCTCAACAGCCTCTCAAAACCGCAACTTGCTTCATATCAGTTCTCTACGCCAAGACCACTGCGGACCGAAGCGGACATGGGCGGATATTCGCGGCACACAGGCGGTCGTTTGCCGGTCACTGCCGGTCCTGCGCGGTCGGCCCGCGGCCCGGCACGGACACAAATCCGCTAGCGGACCGAGTTGAGGTCCCAGATGGTGGCGGCGATGAAGCGTTCGCGGGCGGCGTCGGTGTTGTAGTAGTAGACGGTGACGAGTTTGCCGTCGGGACGGACGACGGTGCGCGAGTAGCCGAGGTCGCTGCCGCCGCCGTCTTCACGCAGGATGATCGGAGCGCTCCAGGTGAGCCCTTCGTCTTCGCTGTAGCGGGCGCGGATGCCGTAGGGCTCTTTGCGATAGCCGTAGGTCATCAGCAGGCGGCCGTCGGGCATGTGCACCATGCTGGGCGGGTTGCCGCCGATGTCGGTTGCGGCTTGGTTGAGCAAGCGCCAGGATTCGCCGTTGTCGTCGGAGCGGTAGACGTCGATCCAGTTGCGGCGGCGCACCGCGGTGACGATCGACGCCGTCCCGAGGCGCACGCTGGAGGGCATGATGGCGTAGTCCAGCGGCTCGGGCCCCATGTAGGACTGGAAGTTCCAGCTACGGCCGCCGTCGCGCGTCCTCACAACGATGACCCGGCCTTCCTGGCGGTTGCGCTTGGCAGCGGTGAGGAAGACGGTCATGTCTTGAGGGCCGTTGACGAGATAGTCGGTGCGGGCCATGATGCCGGGCTGGCCGAAGTCGGCGAGGTTGCAAGGGCCGTCCCACGTTTTGCCGCGATTGGTTGAGACGTAGTAGTGCGACGGGCCGTTCTGGTGGCTCTCCATGCGGAACGTGATGACGAAGTCAGGGTTCCCGAAGTCGTAGCCGCCGGCGCAGTCGCGCAGCGGCGGGCCGTCGGGTCCGGTGAGGACGTTAGCGACCTTCGTGTTGGGCGGCGGTTGCAGGCCGGGCGGCTGCTCGATGGACCAGGTCTTGCCGCCATCGAGGCTGCGCGCGAGGACGTGCTCGGCGGGACGGGAGTAGTCGATGTCGTGTCCGCTTTGGTTGTCGTGGAAGTAGCCGCGTTCGAAGCCGACGAGGATTTCGTCGCCCCAAGACCAAATGCCGTGATTGGCGGGCCAGCCGGCGAAGCGTCCGTCCGCCTGATATACCACGAGGTTCTTGGCGTCGGAGGGATGCAACTCTTGGGCGTAGCCGGACGCAAGGAACAGGGTGAAAACCGAAGCGGCAAGGACAAACTTCATAACCGAAGAGCGCATAGGCGCTCCGGCATTATGCCACACCGCAGGCTAGCGGCCAGCGATGTGCTGAAGCAGTTCGTTCTGCTTGGCCTTGCGGGCCTGATGCTCGGCTTTGTTGGGGCAGGCGCCGCAGGCGAGAGATTCACCGTCGCAGTCGACCACGTCGGCTCCGCCGCAAGAACCGCGCAGGCTCTTACGTGTAAAGATCACGCCGATGGCCATGGCAGCCATGAGGATGCCGATGGCGAGAATGGTGAGTCCGACGAGTCCAAGCATGACAGTCTGCTTCTATTGTAGATGACCGGTCTGTTCGGCTTGCCAGAGATGCCTGCGGTCGTGGGCGGCAATCAAGAGAAAGGCAGCGCCGATAGAGATGCGCAGCGGGACGAATGGGTGGCGAAAGGCCGGACGATTGAGGTCGACTCCGTCGCAACGCACGGCCAGGTCGCGCAGTCTGTCATGCGCCGCGCTGAATGAAGAGGCTGTCTCTTCGGCATCTAGTATCGGACTCGGCTGAATGACCGCCGGAGCGCGGGCCCTGAATCTGACTGGCGGCTCGAGGATCTTGAGAAACAAGCCCCAGAGCAGACCAGGGCGGATCCGTTCAATCACGGTTGCCTGACGCGGAAAGGAGTTGAGCGCCTTCTCCATTGCGTCAGCGATCACGGTGTTCACCGCGGTGAGATGCGCAAAACATTGAAGAACGCTCCAGCCGTCCGGGGCAGGCTGGAGGTTGAGTCGGGCGCTGTCCACGCGCCGGGTTGCGGAGCGCACGAACTCGTCGGAGCGATCATAGTCGATGAGGGGAACTTGGAGGACGGCAGGAACTTTGTTCATGGGGCGGCGTCCTTGCCGAACCGGCTGAGGAAGGCGGAAGTCGGCTTCTGCTCGAAGGTTCCGTCGTCTTGGCGGAGTTGGAATAAGGCGGTCAATTGCTCGCGCTCGGCGATGGCGAATCCTTCGTCTTCGCCTAGGGCGGTGAGCGCGGTGGCCCAGCCGTCGGCGGTCATGCAGGAGGGATCGACGACGCTGACGGAGGCGACACGCCCGCGCACGGGACGTCCGGTGCGGGGGTCGATGGTATGCGAGATGCGTTCGCCGTCGGCGTCGTAGAAGTTGCGGTAGTCGCCGGAGGTCGCCATGGAAAGGTTTTCGAGGGGAACGACGCGTTGGATGGCGCGCTCGTCTTCGACGGGTCGTTCAATGGCCACGCGCCAGGGCGCGCCGCTGAGGTTGAGTCCGGCGGCGCGAATCTCTCCGCCGAGTTCGACCATATAGCGCTGATAACCTTCGCCGGCGAGCGCATCGCCGACACGGTCGGAGCCGTAGCCTTTGGCGATGGAAGAGAGATCGACGTAGACGTCTGGGTGCAGCTTGCGGATGGTGGACGAGGCGGCGTCGATCTCGATCTTTTCCCAGCCGACAGAGGCGCGGGCGGCGGTGATCGCCTCGTCGGAGATGTCGTTGGCACGCAGGCCAGGGCCGAAGCCCCAGAGATTGACCAGCGGGCCGACGGTAATGTCGTAGGCGTGATCGGAAAGGGCGCCGATGCGTTGAGCTTCCAGGAGGACCTTAAGCGTTTCGTCGGAAACCGTAAATGGTTCGTCGGTCTTGAGCTGGTTGAACCGCGAGAGTTCGGAGTCTTCCTTGTAGGTCGACATCCTGCCGTTGACGTCTTCGATGGCGGCGAAGATCACGTTGGCCAGACGGTCCGTCTCAGCCGTTTCGAGCGGTGACTCGGCGACGAGCTTGACCGTGTAGGTCGTACCCATGGCTCGGCCCTCGAAGGCGTACTCTTGCGGACCTTTCGGCGCACAGGCCGCCGCGCAAACCAGCAGGATGAGGAGAGCTCGGCGGGATAACGAAAGATTCATGGCGGCTGGAAGTAAGAAAGCCGCGCCCGCAATGAGCGAGCGCGGCCTCTTGATGAGTGTGACTCGCGGTTTAACCGAAGTCGTCGTACATGATATTTTCAGGCTCGACGCCAAGGCTGTCGAGCATCTTGAAGACGGCCGCGTTCATCATCGGCGGTCCGCAGATGTAGTATTCGATGTCCTCGGGGGCTGGATGGTCCTTGAGGTAATTGTCGTGCAGCACTTGGTGGATGAAGCCGGTGTAGCCGGTCCAGTTGTCTTCGGGCTGCGGGTCGGACATGGCCATGTGCCATTCGAAGTTAGGATTCTCGGCGGCGATCGCGTCAAAGTCCTCGACGTAGAAAGCCTCGCGCAAGCTGCGCGCGCCGTACCAGAAGCTAACCTTGCGGTCGGTGTGCAGACGGCGGAACTGATCGAAGATGTGCGAGCGCATCGGGGCCATGCCGGCGCCGCCGCCGATGAAGCACATTTCCGCCTTGGTGTCTTTGGCGAAGAACTCGCCGAAGGGACCGGAGATCTCGACTTCGTCTCCCGGCTTCAGGTTGAAGATGTACGAAGACATCTTGCCAGGGGGCAGCCCGGTGGTCCGCGGCGGAGGCGTCGCGATACGGACGTTGAGCATGATGATGCCGAACTCTTCGGGGTAGTTGGCCATCGAATAAGCGCGCTCGATGGGCTCATCCACGCGGGACTCAATGTCCCAGAGCTTGAAGTGATCCCAATCACCGCGATATTCGTCGGGAATATCAAAGTCGCTGAACTTGCAGTGGTACGGCGGGCAAGCGATCTGAATGTAGCCGCCGGCGCGGAACGGTACGGACTCGCCCGCGGGGAGTTCGAGAACCAGTTCCTTGATAAAGGTCGCGACGTTGTCGTTGGAGCGGACTTTGCACATCCAGCGTTTGACGTCGAAGACTTCCGGCGGAACATGAATCTTCATGTTCTGCTTAATCTTGACCTGACAAGACAGCCGGCAACCTTCGCGGGCTTCGCCGCGCGAAATGTGGCCGGTCTCGGTGGGCAGCATGGCGCCGCCGCCTTCCATCACGTCCACCTTGCAAACGCCGCAGCTGCCCTTACCGCCGCACGCGGATGGAATGAAGATCTTATTGTTCGCCAGCGTATTGAGCAGCGTGCCGCCGCTGGGGACCTTCATGACTTTGTCGTCGTTGATGACCAACTCGACTTCGCCAGCCGCTACGAGCTTGCTGCGAGCGACCATGAGAACCGCCACGAGCGCGAGAATCACGGCCGTGAACATTACAACGCCTAGAGCAATCGTATCCATGCTTTAAGTCCTCTACTATCGCTCTGCTCTAGAGCTGGATGCCGCCGAAGGCCATGAAGCCAATCGCCATCAGGCCGGTGATGATAAACGTGATGCCCAAGCCGCGCAGACCAGGAGGCACATTGCTGTACTTCATGCGCTCGCGGATGGAAGCCAGAGCGACAATCGCCAGGGCCCAGCCGATGCCCGCGCCAAGTCCGTAGACGACGCTTTCGCCGAAGGTGTAATCGCGCTCAACCATGAACAGCGAGGCGCCCAGGATGGCACAGTTCACGGCGATCAGCGGCAGAAAAACGCCCAACGCGGTGTAAAGCGCAGGGACATACTTATCAAGGGCCATTTCGACGATCTGGACGATCGCGGCAATGGTTCCGATGTAGCCCAAGAAGCCCAGGAACGACAGATCGTATTGGGCTAGAGAAGGGCTGATCCAGGCTAGCGCGCCATCTTTCATGAAGTACTGATAGAGAATGTTGTTCATCGGCGTGGTGATCGCCAAAACGAAGATCACGGCGACGCCCAAGCCCATGGCAGTCTTGACCTTCTTCGAGACGGCCATGAACGAACACATGCCGAGAAAGAAGGCCAGGGCCATGTTTTCGATGAAGATCGACTTGATGGCGAGGTTGAGATAGTGTTCCATGGTTCGACTACTCCTCGGTCTCAATCTGGTTGGGCTTGAGTGTCCGCAGGATCCAGATGAACGTGCCGATCAGGAAAAACGCGGCGGACGAGGTGAGCATCAAGCCGTTGGGAACGTACCAGCCGCCTTCGTTGACGGTTTGGAAGATCGTCACGCCGAAGAGCTTGCCGGAACCGGCCAGTTCGCGAATGAAGGCGACGACCACCAAGATGATGCCGTAACCCAAACCATTGCCGATACCGTCGACGAAGCTGGCCAGCGGCGGATTCTGCATGGCGTAGCCTTCGGCGCGTCCCATGACGATGCAGTTCGTGATGATCAGGCCGACGAAAACCGATAACTGCTTGCTGACGCTGAACAGGTAGGCCTTTAAGATTTGATCGGCGACGATGACCAGCGAGGCGATGACGGTCAGCTGAACGATGATGCGGATGCTGGGCGGGATATAGTTGCGCAGGGCGCTGACCGCGAGATTGGAAAACCCGGTGACGGCGCTGACGGCGAGGGCCATAACAACGGCCGTCTCCATCTTGGTCGTGACGGCGAGCGCGGAACAGATGCCGAGGATCTGCAACGCAATTGGATTGTTCTCAAACAGCGGGTCCAGCAGGACCCTTTTCATTGGAGTTGCCATGAAATGCTCTCCTTATCCCTTCTGCCCTTCGCGGAACGCCTTGAGGTAGGGGCCCCAGCCGTTCTCGCCCAGCCAAAACTTCATCATGTTCGAAACGCCGCGGCTGGTCAGCGTCGCGCCGGAGAGACCATCGACATGGTGCGGGTCCGACGACGCCGGTCCGGCCTGGCCCTTGATGACCGAAATGTCGGGGTTCCAGTTTTCGTCGTACGCCTTACGGCCCTTCCAGAGCGCCTTCCAGCGCGGGTTGTCGACCTCGCCGCCCAGACCGGGGGTCTCTTTTTGATCGTAGTAGGTGATGCCGCGGATGGTGGTGGTATCCGCGTCCAGCGCGAGGAAGCCGTAGAGCGTCGACCACAGACCGTAGCCCTTGATGGGAATGATGACCATCTGGACGGAGCCGTCGTCGCCGAGCACGTGGTAGAGCACTTGATATTTCGACAGTCTGGAAATGCCGGCGCCGTTTTCCGGCGCGGGGTAGCCCAAGCTGGGCGACCCGGAGGCCTTGGCCTCGCTGAAGGTCGCGACGTCAATCGGAGCGTCTTTCACGACCTCATTGGTTTGCAGATCGACGACGACCGGCTTGACCGTCTCAAAACGCTTTTGGATCTCGGCGCGGTCCAGTTCTTCGCCCGGCGCCGCAAGACCGGCGGCCATCAGAATGTTGAGCTGCTTGTCGAGAGCCTGGTTCTCTAATTGGCGTGATCTGAGGCCGACGTTAGCGGATGAAACCATGACGGCGCAAACGACGCAAACCAAGGTCGCAAACATGATGATGTAGCCGACGCTACGCTGCATAACGAGCTGCCCTCCGTTTCACGTTCGCCTGTATGACCCAGTAGTCGATGAAGGCGGCGAATAGGTTCATGAACAAGATCGCCAGCATCATGCCTTCCGGGAAGGCCGGGTTGACGACGCGGATCAGCAGAGCCATGACGCCGATCAGGAACCCGTAGATGTATTTGCCGGTGTTGGTGTGCGACGCCGATACGGGGTCCGTGGCCATATAGACCATGCCGAACGCCCAACCGCCGAGGACGATGTGCCAGTAGAAAGGCACGGCGAACAGATGGTTGGTTTCCGAACCGACGGCGTTGAATAAGAGCGAGATGGCGAACGAACCAGCCACTACACCACTCATGATCCTCCACGATCCGATTCCCGTCAAAATCAGCAGCGCGGCGCCGACCAGGCAGAGCAGCGTTGAGGTCTCGCCCATGGAGCCGGGGATGAAGCCGAGGAAGGCCTCCCACCAGCTCAAGTGCCCCTCCAAAGCGGCAGGACCGTCGGCCGCCACTTTGGCTAACCAGGTTGCGCCGCTCACCCCGTCGGGAGAGGTTTGCGCCGCGATCCAGACCTTGTCGCCGGACATCTGTGCGGGGTAGGCGAAGAACAAGAAGGCCCGGGCCGTCAGCGCCGGGTTGAGGATGTTCATGCCGACGCCGCCGAAGATTTCCTTACCGATGACGACGCCGAAAGCGATGCCGAGGGCGACTTGCCACAGAGGAATCGTCGGCGGCAGAATGAGCGGGAAGAGGGCCGAAGTGACCAAGAAGCCTTCGTTGATCTCGTGTCGCCGGACGACCGCGAAGACCGCTTCGAGGTTGCCGCCGACGGCCAGCGTCACTATATATACAGGCAAGTAATAGAGTGCGCCGTGCACGATGCAGGACAGGACGCTGGTTGCCAGGAACTGAAAGCCCAGGAGCTTGAAGACGGCCGTCTGCCAATCATCGAGCGGCGCGGCGCCGGCCTGAATGGCCAGATTCGCCTGGTAGCCGGTGTTGTACATGGCCATGAGCATGCAGCCGCCCAACGCGACGACGACGGTGACCATCAAGCGCTTGAGGTCAATAGCGTCGCGAGCGTGCGATGCGGCGCGGGTGACATGCCCCGGCGTTCGCAGAAATGTGTCGTTCGCTTCGTGTAGAGGGTAGAGCCGCTCGAGCGGCCCGCCCTTACCGAATAGCTTTTCCGGATCTAGCGGATTACTCATCGTCGTACAGCGTTAGCCTTCTTTCTCGATCGTCGTCAGTACCTCGCGCAGCAGCAGACCATAGTCCGACTTGCCAGGGTCCACGAAGGAGCACAGAGCGACGTCTTCTTCTTCCAGTTCCAAGACTCCCAACTCTTCAGCCGTCTCGGTGTCATGCATCAACACGGCCCGGAGAAGCTGCGTCGGCATGATGTCCATCGGGACAACTCTTTCGTAAACGCCGATCGGCACCATCGCACGCGGGGAGCCGTTGGTCGACGTGCTGAAAGCAAACTTGTGGCCAGGAATGAACTTGCCGACGTAAACGTTAGTGAAGGAGTACTTATTCCAACCCGGCGCCAACCAACCCAGGATTTCACGCTCGCGGTCCTCGCGGATCACCGAGATCTGCAGGTGATAGCGGCCCAAGTAGCCGAAAATATCGCCCTCGGCTTTGCGTCCGGATAGGATCGAGCCGGAGATGACGCGGTTTTCGCCCTCGGCCAACTGACCGGCCGATAGCTCGTCTGTCGAAGCGCCGACCCGGGTGTGCAGCAATCGCGGGCTTTGGACGGCAGGTCCGGCGAATGAAATCACTCGGTCCACAAACAAAACGCCCTCTAAGAAGAGGACGCCGATCGCAATCACGTCTTGATAGTTGATGTACCAGGCGCTCCGAGCGCGGCTGACGGGCTTGATCAGATGGATGTGAACGCCCGGGGTGCCGGCGGGATGGGGGCCGGCGAATTCCGAAACAGAAATCTGACTGCCTGCCGGCGTGGGCACGGAGGACCCCGGGGCCTTACAAACGTGTACGGGGCCGTCAATCAACTTAGCGAGCGCTTCGAGGCCGGCGGTAAACGGCTTTTCATTGCCGGCCAGTACGACATCGACCGAGGCCGCCAGCGGATTGGTATCCATCGCCGTCACGAAGATCGCGGCGGGCGTGTCGGCAGGATTCGCCACTCGCCCGAACGGACGGCTGCGCAGAGAGGTCCACAGACCGGACTCCAGCAGCAGTGCCCTGGCCTGATCGCGGCTCACGCCGGAGACGGGCTGACCGGTAAAGGCCTCGAAGGGAACGGACTTCGCTGAACCGGAGCGTTCGCTCTCATCGAGCTCAATCACGAGCGATTGAAAGGCCCGTCGGTCGCCGCGATTGACGGCGACGACCGTGCCGGACGCGATCGCGGTGTAGCGCACGCCTGGGGTCTTCTTGTCGTCAAACAGCAGCTGACCGCGCTGAACCTGGTCGCCTTCGCGGACATACATCGTCGGCTTCATGCCGACATAGTCTTCCGCAAGCAACGCGACCCGACTGGGCGTGGGGGCTGCGTCGATCTTCTGTTCGGGCTCGCCTGATATAGGCAAGTCGAGCCCCTTCTTGATCACGTAGGTACTCATGGATGGATGGCCGCTCTACTTCCCAACCGCAATTCCCGCACGACGCCGTGGTCGCCGACGAACGGCTGGAACGACTGCCTGTTTCAGTCTTGCAACACCTTATCGTTCAGATTCGCCCCACTACGCCGCACGCGGCGCCCAACAAATGCGAACAGAGCGAGTTGGGAGGGTTTCGATCGACTCTCGACGACGGATTGACATGCGTTGTGCAATGTTTGGGCAATGAACAGAGCGACTTGAAGCAACCGTCGGAGCGTCGTAAAAACCATCTTAGCTCTTCGAAGCGGTCGGAGTCAGCATACGTCTAAGTGTTTTCCCTGCCTGTTTTCTCACGTTTGCCGCGGTCTGCAGCACAGGCTCTAAGCGTTCCTGCGTCTCAGTCAAAAAAAGGCGGCGCCGAGGCCGGACGTTGCGCCTATAATGTCCACGTGCCCGGGTCGGAAGAACTCCGCGAAGTCAGCATCGTCGTCAACGGCGAGCCGCGGAGCGTCGAACCCGGAACGACTCTTACAGGTTTGCTTGCGAGTCTCGATTTGCCCCTGGACCGTGTGGCAGTGGAATACAATCGGCGCATTGCGGCCAAGACCGTATGGGAAGCAACAGAGTTGCTCTCAGGCGATCAGTTAGAGATCGTGCAGTTTGTCGGAGGCGGTTAAGACCGTCGTTTTGCAAGGGCCTAGCGGAGGGTGTTCAGACGTGAACGTCCTACTGTACAATCGCTAGGCCCTATTGGGCATTGCCCGTGGGAGCCATCGCTTTGAACGAGAAGAACCATCGCCGAACAGTCAACGGATACGCCACCGAGACTTACAGCAGCCTGGACGTGTCGAATATGACGGGCGTGAGCCTGCGCCAACTTCAATGGTGGGACGAACAAGGCGTTGTGTCTCCTGTGCAGCGAGGGCATCGCCGCATGTACCAGTTACATGAAGTGGTTGAGGTTTCGCTGATCACCGAGCTGCGCCGCAAGGGCATCTCGCTACAGAAAATCCGTCGCGTTCTGCGCTTCTTGAAGAAGGAATTGGGTCCTCAGTTCCTGGCTGCGGTCCAAGACGGCGGCGAAGTACATCTGTTGACGGACGGCAAGACGCTGTTCCTCGAAACGGATCACAGCTCGATCGTCGACATTCTCAAGAATGCGGAACAGCCGATCATCGGCGTCTGCATCTCCGATCAGATCGAGCGTCTCACGGCTGGAGTCGAGATCAAGAAGCCCGTCCAACCGGAACGGCAAAGCGCCGGCCGCGCCACGGCGGTACGGAATTCTCGCGCTTCTTGATTCCAGTCAACGATTTTCGGTTCCGGCGCGTCACACAGTATGTGACGCGCTTTACCATTTCTGCACTCTTCTGCTTGATGCTCGTCGGCGCCGCTTTTGCTGCGGGCGCAAGCCTCGATTGGAGAAGTCAGCCAGGCCATCGAACTGCATTACAACCGACTGGCGACGTTGTCGATCGACTTCCGCCAGACATTAAGTTTCGGCGGAGCCAGCCGGCCGGCGGAGAGCGGCACGGTCTCGCTCTACCGGCCCCAGCGCATGCGCTGGGACTACAAAGAGCCGAAAGGCAAGCTGCTGGTCGGCGACGGACAGCGGCTCTACCAGTACAACCCTTACACCAACCAGGTGCGCACGATCTTGCTGGATCAGAGCGTGGACCTACGCGCGCCATTGTCGTTTCTGCTGGGACGGCTGGACTTTTCGAGGCAGTTCAAGAACATGCGATTCGAGACGATCGGCGGCAAGCGGGCGCTGGTCGGCGAGGGCCGCACCGGACAAGAAGCGTATACGACGGTTGAGTTCTACTTCGAACCCGCGCAAGACTATCGATTGTCGTCGCTGCGCGCGCACGGTCAGGATGAATCGGTGACAGATTTCGTTTTCAGCAACGAGCGAAAAAATCCCCGGCTAGACGAGAAGCTGTTCACCTTCGAGGCGCCGGCTGGGGCTGAGATTCTGCCCGAGACCGCTCTGAGCGACAACTTATAATGGCCGACTTCGTCCTTAAATATGCGGATCCTCAGGGCGTGGTCCACGAGCGGGTCGAGACCGGGACGTCAGAGGATGACCTTCGCGAACGCTATGCCGCGCAAGGACTGCTGATCTATTCGATCGCCCCGAAACGGCTATTCGGGCCTGTGGGCAAGGGCTCGACAAAGCGGCCCAAGCTGGCCCTGGAGCAGTTCCTGATTTTCAATCAGCAGTTTGTGACGCTGATCCGCGCCGGGCTGCCTATCCTCAAGTCTCTGGAGTTGTTGGAAGGCAACATCCGCAACCGCGCCCTGCAGAAGCACATCTCCTCGATTCGCATGGCGGTGAAGACGGGCACTTCGCTCTCTGACGCCTTCCGGGCCGAGAAGGCCTTTCCGCCGATCTATGTGACGTCGCTGATGGCCGGCGAGAAATCGGGCAGTTTGCCGGAAGTGATCGACCGTTACGTGAAGTACCAGAAGATCACCCTAGCGGTGCGCAAGAAGGTGCTGGTCTCGTTGATCTACCCCTGCATCTTGGTTGTGCTGGTGCTGTCGCTGATTCTGTTTTTGATGACGTACGTCGTGCCGGAATTTGCCAGCCTGTACGACTCGATGGACGCTGAGCTGCCGCAGATGACGCAGTTGCTGGTAGCGTTTGGCGTGACGTTTTCGGAGAACTTCTGGGTCATCACCGGAGCGTTTGCGGCGAGCGTCGCGGTCCTCGTGTTTTGGATGAGGACCGACGGGGCACAGTCTTCGCTGGACCGGCTGAAGATCAACGCGCCGATATTCGGCACGATTTGGCAGAAGTATCAGGTCTCGCAGATTTGCCGGTTGATGAGCACCCTGCTCAACGGCGGCATCCCGCTGCTGCCGGCACTGGAAACGACCGGCGAGTCGCTAAACTCGCAGATCCTGCGCCGGGCGATCTCCCAAGCAAAGGAGAAAGTGCGCGAGGGGCAGCCCTTGTCGAAGAGTCTGGCCGAGACGAAGGTAATCCCTCCGCTGGCGGTGGAGATGATCCAGGTCGGCGAATCGACCGGCGCCCTGCCCGCCATGCTGGACTCGGTCGCCGAGTTTTTCGACGACGACGTGTCGACGGCCATGACCGCAGCGCTGAGCCTGATCGAGCCGGTCATTATGCTTGTGATGGGCGCATTCGTCGCGTTTGTACTGATTTCTCTCTATCTGCCGATGTTCAGTTTGGCGGGACAACTCTAGGGCTCACCCCGTATCATCGAAAAGCGTTCCCTGCACTGGCTGTAAGAAACCCCTCCCGCAGGGCGACTATCTTCACTTGACGCGATGATCGACGTCCTACTTGAAAACGGCGCCGCTAGAACGCTCGTCCTGCTGGCGCTGGTGCTGACGACCGCCTGTTCAGGGCCGACGAGGCAGACGTTCTTTGAACTGTTGGAGCCCTGTACCAGCGAACAAGGGCCGAGCGACGCCTACTGCGGGAGCTTGGAGGTTGCAGAAAACCCCAGCGATCCCAACGGACGGAAGATTTCACTGAATACGGTGGTCTTGCCGGCGTTCAACGCGGACTCGCAACCGGATCCGGTCTTTTTCTTGGCAGGCGGCCCAGGTCAAGGGGCCGCCTCGATGGGGCGGCGGATAGACGGCCTATTTCAAGAGATTCGCCGACAGCGGGATGTCGTGCTCGTGGACCAGAGGGGAACGGGCAAGTCGAACGTTTTCAAGTGCAAGTTCCGGGCAAACGAAGAAGCCTTAACAGAGTCGCCGCCTTTGACGGAGGCGGATATCGAGAAGTGTCTTGCCGCGTTTGACGGCGACCCGCGTTTCTATACGACGACAATCGCGATGGATGACCTGGATCTGGTCCGGGAATGGCTGGGGTACGAACGTATCAACGCTATGGGGGGCTCTTACGGAACGCGGGCGGCGCTGGTTTATCTGAGACGGCATCCGGAACATGTGCGCACGGTTGTATTGGACGGAGTCGCACCGACGGACATGGCCCTGCCGCTGTATTTCCCTCGCGATTCCCAGCGCGCGCTCGACCAACTGATGGAGACGTGCAGCAACGACGCCGACTGCAACCAACGCTTCCCGAACCTGAAGGATCGGTTGGAGACGCTGTTGGCGAGTTTGGAGCGGAGTCCGCGGCAAGTCATGGTGCGGCACCCGCGCACCGGCGAAGAAACCGAAGCGACCATCTCGCGACGCATGGTTGCGCTCACGCTGCGGCAGGCCTTGTACTCGCCGCTAACCGGCTCGCTCGTGCCGTTGACGATCGATCAGGCCGCCCAGGGTGAGTTTGGGCCGTTAACGGCGCTGATGTTCAGCAGCGAGGGACTGGAAGACGAGATTGCCAACGGAATGTACCTGGCGGTGACCTGCAGCGAAGACTATCCGCGATTGAGCCGGGAGTCGGTTGACGCTGAGGCGGCAGGAACGTTTATTGGGCGCGACGTATTCGAGGCCAGCACGGAGGCTTGCCAGTATTGGCCGCGCGGCGAGGTGGATAGCTCCTACTACGAGCCGGTGCGATCGGATCTGCCGGTGCTGATCCTGTCGGGCGAGATCGACCCGGTTACGCCTCCGTCTTGGGGCGCAGAAGTTGCGCAGTATCTGCCGAACTCGCGGCATTTCATCGCGCCCGGCACGGGGCACGGCGTGATGAGCGTCGGCTGCGGGATGCGCTTGATAAGCCAGTTTCTGGAGGAAGGCAATGCAGCAGATCTGGACGCCTCCTGCCTCGACGTACAAGCTAGGCCGGCGTTTTTTGTGAACTTTTCCGGGCCGTATCCGGTGGAGAAAGAGGAATCGCCCGAATGATCGAGGCGGTGAATCTATCCAAGCGGTTCGGCGAGACGATCGCGCTCGACGGGCTTTCGTTTTCGTCACGAAACGGTCGCATTGTGGGGCTACTGGGCCCGAACGGCGCCGGCAAGACAACCGCATTGCGGATTCTTTACGGTCTGCTCGATGCCGATAGCGGAACGGTAACGATCGACGGTTCCGAGGTCGCCGGCAACAAGGTTCAGGCACGGCGCAAGATTGGGGCCTTACCGGACATCCAGGGTCTTTATCCGCGGCTGACGGCGAGAGAGAACATTTACTATTTCGGACGACTCCACGGCATCGACGAAAAGAGACTCAAGCGACGCACGGACGAGTTGATCGAGCAGTTCGATATGGGCTCGATCGCCGACCGCAGAGCGCAGGGTTTCTCGCACGGCGAGCGCATGAAGACGTCGTTGGCCAGGGCGCTTGTTCACGACCCGCCCAATGTTCTGCTGGATGAACCAACGAACGGGCTAGACGTGCCCAGCGTGCGCGCGCTGCGCCAGGTAATTTCCAACCTTCGCTCGGACGGCCGCTCGGTCGTTTTCTCTTCGCACGTTATGCAAGAAGTCGCGGCGCTGTGCGACGACATCGTGATCGTCGCGCGAGGTAGGGCCGTCGCTGTCGGCAGCCCGGACGATATCCGGCGCCAGGCCGGCTGTGAGGATCTCGAAGAAGCGTTCGTGCGACTGGCGGGCCCGGAAGCTGGAGCGGCATTGGCATGAACTGGCGTCAGCTATTAGTTATCGTTCGCAAGGAATTGACCGATCACAGTCGCGATCGGCGAGCCCTGTTTTCCGCTTCGTTCGGCGTGATTTTCGGGCCGGTGATTATCGCCGTCATGTTGACCCAGCTCGCCAAGGACCAGACCGCCGCTGAAGACATTTCGATTCCGATCTCAGGCGCCGCCTATGCGCCGACCTTGGTGACGTGGCTGGAGCAGCAGGCGGGCGTGACGGTGGAAGAGGCCCCGGAAGAAGCGGAGGCCGCCGTGAGAGACGGCTCGCTGGATCTAGCGGTCGTGATCGACGAAGACTTCCCGCAGGATTTCAGCGAGGCGAAACCGGCGGGCGTGAAGTTGATCTACGACGGATCACAGAACAAGCTGCAGGCGAAAATCAGTCGCACCAGACAGCTGTTGAACGGGTATTCAGGGACGATGGGGGCTTTGCGGCTGATGGCCCGCGGCGTGAGCCCGACGGCGGCGCAGACTCTAGCTCTGCAGGAAGTCGAGGTGTCGTCGGCGCAGCAGAGGGCGGCGCGGATTCTGGGCATTCTGCCGATGATGATTTTGCTCTCGGTCTTTGGGGCGTCGATGGGCGCCGCCGCGGACGCCACGGCCGGGGAACGCGAACGGGGCTCGCTGGAGGCATTGCTGATGAACCCGGTCGGGCTGTCGGCGGTTGTCGGCGGCAAGTGGCTGGCGGCGTCTGTGTTCTCGGCGGTAGGCTCAACCGCATGTCTGCTGCTGTCCGCGTTCGCGATGCAGGCCATTCCGCTGCAGGACTTGGGCATACGCTTCCAGTTGGAAGCTTGGCAGCTAGGGCTCGGCGTACTGATCTTGCTGCCCGCCGCGTTTCTAGCGCCGGCGCTGCAGATGCTGGTTTGCTCATTTTCAAAAACGCTTAAGGAAGCGCAACCCTACCTTGGATTTTTGACGATGTTGGCCATGGCGCCGGGCATGATTGCTGCAATCTACGGCGTCGAGAACGCGGACTGGATGCTGGCAGCGCCATTCTTCTCGCAGACGAAGTTGCTGTCGTCCGTGTTGGCAGGGGAGCGGCCCGAGGTTTGGGAAGTCGTATTCTCAGCGGCGTTGTCGCTGGCGGCAACAGTCATTTGCCTGGAAGTGATCGCCCGGCTGATGCGCTCGGAGAAGTTAGTGATCAACCGTTAGGGAAATAATCGCCGTAAATGACGATGGTCGGCCAGATCAAGGCGGAGAAGGCGACCACGAACGGCGCCAGCCAAACCGACTCTCAGCGAAACACCTGATTTACGCAGAAAGTCCAGCGGCGCCATAGTCGGCGGTAGCGCCGGTAGTAAACCTGCGGGCGGACGAGGAAACTACATTGTCGATTCAGTCCCAGAACTTCCCAACCAGCCTGGTTGCAAAACTGCGCACGCTGCCGAGCGATTGCGGCGGCTATCTCGATCCGGGATCGGGAAGCTACATTTTGCAGGTCGCCATGGCAGGCTTTCTCGGCGCTGCATTTGCCATTAAGTCCTCTTGGCTCACCATCAAGACGACCATTCGAGAAAAGTTTGGCAAGCGCAAGTAGCATCGAGGCGATCACAGAGCAGGTCGGCGGATCGTTTCGCGATCCGAGCGGCTTCGTGTTCGTGCGGGACGGCCGCGTGCTGCGACAGGTAAACCGACGCTATCAGGAGAACTACGACCATCTGATGAGCTCGGGGCTGTACGACGGCTTGACGAGCCAGGGTTTATTGGTTTCCCACCAAGAGTTGGGACCTGCGGAGGCCGCAGCGCCGGACGCCTACCAGGTGCTCGCGCCGGAGCCGATCGAACTCATCTCGTACCCCTATGAGTGGTGTTTCAGCCAACTGAAAGAGGCTGCGCTGACCACCTTGCGAGTCCAAAAGATCGCCTTTGAGCACGGCATGACGCTCAAAGACGCGAGCGCCTACAACATCCAATTTCAAGGTTCGCGGCCGGTTTTCATCGATACTCTGTCGTTCGAGAAGTACGAAGAAGGCGCGCCCTGGATCGGCTACCGGCAGTTTTGCCAACATTTTCTGGCGCCGCTCGCGCTCATCGCCCACGTGGACGTGCGTTTGGCGTCGCTGTTGCGTACCAACATCGACGGAATTCCGCTGGATCTCGCGGCGGGCCTATTGCCGGGCAAGACGCGGCTTAAACCCTCCTTGCTGATGCACATCCACCTGCACGCGAAGAGTCAGGAGCGCAGCGCGGACGACGGAAGCAAGGGTGAAGTCGAGCGCAAGAAGGTCAGCCGTCTCGGGTTGCAAGGCTTAATTGACAGCCTGTACAAGGCGGTAGAAGGACTAACCTGGGCGCCGAAGGGCGACTGGGCCAACTACTATTCGGCAACGAACTACTCCGACGAGTCGTTCGCGTTGAAACGTGAGATCGTCTCGGCTTTCATCGATGAGGCTCAACCGGAAAGCGTTTGGGACCTGGGCGCCAACACCGGCGTGTTTAGCCGCGTTGCCAGCGAGAAAGGGATCAGCACGACGGCCATCGATTTTGACCCGGCCGCGGTGGAAGCGAACTTTCAGCAGGGCCGCAAAGACGGGACGCAGAACCTGTTGCCGCTAGTCGGCGACCTGACGAACCCTAGTACGGGGATCGGTTGGGCCGGTGAGGAGCGGGAGTCGCTGGAAGCCCGCGGTCCAGCTGACTTGATCATGGCCCTGGCTTTGATCCATCACTTGGCCATCGCCAACAATGTGCCCCTGGAGAAGACGGCTGACTACTTCTCGCGACTCGGCAAGCGACTGATTATTGAATTCGTGCCCAAAGCGGACTCCCAGGTTCAGCGCATGCTGCGGACGCGAGAGGACATCTTCGACCGCTACGACCAGGCGGGCTTTGAAGAGGCCTTTGAGCAGTTCTTCGTCATTGACAAGAGCCAAGCCGTGGCTGGCTCATCGCGCAGGTTGTACCTGATGCACCGCCGCGCCGAATAGCTCGGCTCAGCCTCGACATTTTCGGTATGCTGTTGGCCGATGAACGGTCGACTGCTCTCCTTATCCATTGCTGCGTCTGTGTTGCTGTTCGGTTGCTCGACCGAGACGGCGGCGCCGGAGCCTGCACCGCCGGCGGCAGTCTCCTTCGATCAGCATGACGACCAGATTGACGTCAAGATGGGCGGCGAGGACTTCACGACTCTCTACCTGAGCCCGCAGGGTCCGGTCCCCTACTTTCATCCGCTGCGCGCGGCGGACGGCGCGATTATGACGCGGCAGTACCCGATGGTCGAGGGCGTGCCGGGCGAGTCGAGCGATCACCCGCACCACCGGGGTCTGTGGTTCTCGCACAACGAAGTGAACGGCGTGAACTTCTGGGAGAACGCGGCTGGCGCGCCCAATCGAGGCGATATCGTGCTGAAGTCGGTCGGCGCGGTCGGCGGCGACTCACTGTCGGCGGAGTTCGAATGGAAGGCGCCCGATGGGAACACGCTGCTGACGGAAGCTCAGACAGTGCATTTCGCTGAAGATGGGGATGTCCGGACGATGGACTTCGACCTGACGCTGACGGCCAACGACGAGCCTGTCCATTTCGGCGACACGAAAGAAGGCAGCTTCGCGGTGCGCATCGCCGACTCCATGCGCGAGCAAGCCGTGGGAGGCGGTCCCGGACAGGGGGTCATCGTCAACGCCGAGGGCGCCCGAGGCGAAAAGAATGTGTGGGGCAAGGCGTCGCCTTGGGTCGATTACTCGGGCCCGATCGGCGACAAGACCTACGGCATCGCCATTTTCGACCATCCGTCGAACCCCAAGCATCCAACTTATTGGCACGTAAGGGCTTACGGCCTATTTGCCGCAAACATCTTCGGCGAACATGATTTCTTCGGCGATCCGGCGCGGGACGGCTCGATCACCTTACAGCCGGGCGAGAAGCTGCACTTCCGCTACTTGGTGGTGCTGCATCCTGGGGATGCGGATCAGGCCGACGTTGGCGCTCGATATGCGGCCTGGGCTCATTAACGCAATCATTTCAATGAGTTACGCCTGGAAACGAGTCAGCCAGGATCGATGAATAGTACTAGAGCTAATCTTATTTCTAACGTACGACTACTAGTACGGTACTCTCAACAAAAATCAGGACTTGGCCCTATGTCGATTCTCTGTTAGCCTTTGAGTGGTTAAGGTGGTTCCCCTAGATACTCAAAGGCAGCGATGCTATACCAATTTGCCTCAGCATCTGAAGGAGAGGTATAACGTGGTTTTTGAGGAGAATTTTACAACAATTTTAGTCGGAACTTGCCGCAACGCCCTGGACTGGAGCGGCTTCACTAGAGTGCTGCGGCGCTTACCTAGACCCGGCGCTCGTGTTTCACGCCTATCAGCAAACTTCGAACATCCCGTGCGTGATTGGCGAAGCCTCTGCCAGGATGGCGTTTTGCCCGACCTACACGATTCTCCCGGTTGCGGGACCCTGATAACGTAGGTATAGATTCGCCGGACTACACGGTCGCGGCAATTTCTTCGATCCGTTCCGTAGGCTGCCCAGTTTTGGATGGGCTTTGACGTCAATCAGACCAGCGTGACTCACAGGACGTGAGCTCTTTCAAGATGTTCATAACGACGTCGCGATCGACGCGATACATTGATCGCCAATACAACCCTACACTGGTGCCCCTGGCGATGCTGACAACGAGTTCGCAACCCCGGGGTGGCAAACAACGGTGTCGGCCTGTTCAAGACTACACTTCCCTTTCCACGTACCGGTCGTGACATCGTGCGGTTCCAAGTTCCATGCCAAATTGGTCAACGATGGCAGGGAACGTTCTTCCTGGTCTGCGGCCCAGGCTCGCACTGCGGTTCGGATACGCCGCCGCCGGAAGTTCCGGAGCCGTCGAGCATGCTCTTGATGGGCGGCGGGCTCTTGGTTTGGCCTGGTGGCGTAGGCGCAAGACCGTCTAGGTCTCGAACTCACCGATACCTCAGAAACCGACGGGCGGCTCAATCGAGCCGCCCGTTTTGCATTTGGTACTATGCCATCGGTTCACCCAAAGATTGAGCCTTGGTAGTAGGTAGAAAACCTGATATTCTTGTACCTAACCGGGTTGCACCCGGATCTTGATGTAAGCGCCCAGGGGAGGGCATCTTTCGTATGCGATTGGCAATGGTTAGAAATTTCGCGAGGATCGCGGCGTCCGGTTTGGCGGGGCTCCTGTTGGCTGCCATGCCCGCGGCGGCAGCTAGCTTTACTTATGAGTTCACCTCCGACCACTGTACCGGCGGTTGCCTCCCTGCGGGCGCTAGCAACATGGGCACTGTGGTAGTGACGGACAACGGTCTAGATACCGTTGACGTTACGGTGACGCTCACGTCTGGATTTGGCTTTGTGCTGACCGGGGCCGGCACGGGCACAGATGGGAACGGCGCATTCTTTTTCCGACTTACGGGGAACCCTCAGATCACTTACGACCTTTCTGACTCCAGCATGGATGGTTGGTTGATCCCGAACGAGATTACTCCGGACAAACAAAATGCCGGAGCTTATTCCGGCGGCAGTCTCGCGGATGAATTCGAGTATGCTCTCGCTTGCGGCGTAGCTCCCCCCAACGGCAGCGCGTCCGATGCTTGTGGCCCCGGGGCCAGTAAGATTGCGCCTTCTCCTTTGATGTTTAGCATCACCGCCGCGGGTCTGACGGCGGCCTCCTTCAACGATCCGGGGACTTCCGGCAGCCAGTTCGCCGCCGATGTCATTAGCACAACGGGCTTCACCGGGCTGATCGATGCTTCGTGCCCCGTCGGCACTAACTGCGGCGGCGGCGACATCCCCGATGTCCCGGAGCCGTCAACGATCTTGTTGATGGGCGGCGCGCTTCTCGGACTGGGCTTGCTCAAGAAGAAGCGGACCAGCTAGATCCTGGTCTGAACTGTCTGAACGAGAAGCGGGTCGCGCGAGCGGCCCGCTTCTTTTTTCCGGCCTACTTCGTGACGTCGAAGTAGATGCAGTCGGGGTGGTGGAAGGCGATGGCACTGACGCTGGCTTCGGGTTCCATCATGGAGCCTTCGGTCAGTTCGACGCCGATCTCTTCGGGCTTTAGGGCGGCAAAGATCTGCGCCTGATCTTCGAGATCGGGGCAAGCGGCATAACCAGGGCTATAGCGGCGTCCACGGTATTCGCTCTTGAGGCGATCCTTCATGGTGAGGCCCGCGGGGTCCGGGGATCCCCAGTCTTCTCGCAAGCGGCGGTGCAGCCACTCAGCGCAGGCCTCGGCGGTTTCCAGAGCCAGGGCCTGAAGGGCGTGCATCTTGAGGTAGGCGCCGGCTGCCTTGTACTCCTCGGCCTTTTCGCGAACTCCCTGCCCTGCCGTGACGACGAACATGGCGACCGAGTCGCGCACGCCGTCCTTGGCTGGCATCACGTAGTCGGCGAGGCAAAGGCCGTCTTCGCGCTTCTGGCGCGGGAAAGTGAAGGCGGCGGCGGGCTGGTCAGCCCCGGCCTCGTAGAGGGTGATGCTGTTGCCTTCGGCGGTCGCCTCAAAAAAGCGCCAGACCGCGCGAACCTTGAGCAAGTCCTTGGCTTCTTCCTTGACGGCCTCGATCGAGGCGAACAGTTCGAGGGCCTTGGGATCGCGAGATGCCAAGGCCTTCTCAAAGTTCCCTTTGAAGCCCAGGTGATGCGTGTAGAGCATCGCCGGGTTGATGTAGCTCCAGATTTCCTCAAGCTGTGGAACGTTGCGCACGATGCGGTTCGGATACGGCGGAGGCAGTGGGGCCACGTCCAGGCTCGCACGGGTGCTGCGGACCGTGGATTCCTCTACGGCTTCCTCCTCGACGGCAACCGGTTCGGCGACGACCATCTCGCGCTCGGCGGTGAGCTTGACGAGCTCGGCTGGGTCCATGAGCCGGTTCATGAGGTTGAGACCGGTCATAGCGTCCTTGGCGTAGCAAGTGACCGAGCCGTAGGCGGGCGCGATGCGCTTGCGGGTAAAGCTGTCGGACAAGGCGGCGCCGCCGACCAGCAGGGGCACGTTGACGCCCGCGTCCTTGAGGTCGGTGCCGGTGACGATCATCTGCTGGGCGCTCTTCACCAGCAGGCCCGAGAGGCCGATGGCGTCGGGCTTGTGCTTGCGGTACTCCTGCACGAGCGTCTCGGGCGTGACCTTGATGCCCAAGTTGATCACTTTGTAGCCGTTGTTGGTCAGGATGATGTCGACGAGGTTCTTACCGATGTCGTGGACGTCGCCCTTGACGGTCGCGAGCAGCAGGGCGCCCTTGTTGGAACCCTCCTCCTTCTCCATGAACTGTTCGAGGTGCGAGACGGCGGCCTTCATCGACTCGGCGGACTGCAACACTTCAGCGACGATCAGCTCGTTGTTGTTGAACAGGCGTCCGACCTCGGCCATGCCGACCATGAGCGGACCGTTAATGATGTCCAACGGCTCGGCTTCGGCGCGTTTGAGGTCCAGGTCAGCGATGAGGCCTTCTTTGGTGCCTTCGATGATGTAGTTGGCTAGGCGCTCGTCCAGCGGCAGGTCTGCGGCAATCTTCTTGACCTTCTTATTGACGCGGAAGTGCTCGGTGACCGCGGCGATGTGGAACTGGTTGAACTCGGCACGCTGCTCGGGGGTCTGCTCGCGATAGTCCTGAGGTGCGTCGACGCCTTCGGGCGGCGTGTTCCACAGCAGTCCTTCAACCAGCTTGCGCTCGTTGTCGGGAATCTGGGCGTAGCGTTCGAGGCCTTGCGTATTGACGATGGCCAAGTCGAGGCCGGCCTTGGTGGCGTGATAGAGGAAGACCGAGTTGATGACTTCGCGGGCAGCGCCGGGTAGGCCGAAACTGACATTGGAGACGCCGAGCACGGTCTTGCAGTGCGGCAGCTCGCGCTTGATGGCCCGGACGGCCTCGATCGTTTCGACGGCGGAGCCGATGTAATTCTCGTCGCCGGTGCCGCAGGGGAAGACCAGCGGATCGAAGATGATGTCTTCTTCCGGAAACTGCCACTTGTCGACGAGATAGTCGCGCGAGCGCTTGGCGATAGCCAGCTTGCGTTCGCGAGTAATGGCCTGTGCTTGATCGGGGTCTTCGTCGATGGAGCCGACGACGACTGCTGCGCCGAAGCGCTTGAGCAACGGGACGATCTTCTCGAAGCGCTCTTCGCCGTCTTCGAAATTGATGGAGTTGACGATGCTCTTGCCCTGGCTGAGCTTGAGGGCAAGTTCGACTGACGCTGGGCTGGTGCTGTCGATCATCAGCGGGGCTTTGCTGGCGCGGGTGATCTTGGGATAGAACTTGGCGATGTCGGCGAGTTCGTCGCGGTCGGGATTCTCGAGGTTGATGTCGATGATGTGCGCGCCGTTCTTGACCTGGGCGCGGCCGACTTCTGCGGCTTCATCGAAGCGCTCTTCGGTGATCAGGCGTTTGAACTTGCGCGAGCCGACTTCATTGGTCCGTTCGCCCACGAGCAACGGGCGGTTGTCTTCGGTGGCCTCGACGAGATCGGTTCCGGTGTAGAAGCTACGGCGGACGCCGCTCGCACGGCGCGGCGCACGGCCCTCGATCATCTCGCCGATCTTGCGGATGTGTTCAGGCGTGGTGCCGCAGCAGCCGCCGACGATATTGAGCCAACCGTTGCGGACGAAGCGCTCCAGCGACTTCGACAGCGACTCGGGCGTTTCGCCGAATTGGCCGGTATCGCTGTCGGGCAGGCCGGCGTTTGGGTAGCAGGAGACGCGAGTAGTCGAGAGTTCATGAATCGACCGGATGTGGTCGGTCATGAACTCCGGCCCGGTGGCGCAGTTCAGGCCGATCGACAGCAGGTCCACGTGCTGCAGGGAGGCGACGAGGGCGTCGGCGGCTTGGCCGGCGAGCATGGTGCCGTTGTCGTTGATGGTGCCGGAGACCATCACCGGCAGCTTGTAGCCCAACTGCTTGCAGGCTTGGTCGATGCCGACGAGCCCGGCCTTGATATTGCCGGTGTCGAGAGCGGTTTCGAGAAGAAAGACGTCAACGCCGCCTTCGGCCAGCGCCAGAGCCTGGGCGCGATAAGACTCGGCAAGTTCGTCGAAGGTGATGCCGCCAGTCGTATTGAGCGATTTGGTGGTCGGCCCCATGGAACCGGCGACGAAACGCGGCCGGTCTGAGGTGGAGAACTCATCGGCGGCTTGGCGGGCAAGCTGCGCCGCCAGATGGTTGACCTCTTCTACCTTGTCCTCGATGCCGAACTCGGCCAGCGTGACCGAGGCGCCGCCGAAGCTATTGGTCTCGACCATATCGGCCCCGGCCTCGAAGTAAGCGCGGTGGATGTCCTTGATGATTTCGGGCTTGGTGAACAGCAGATTCTCGGTGCAGTTCTCGAACTGCGGTCCGCCGTAATCCTCAATCGTGACGCCTCGTGCATGGATCTGCGTCCCCATACCTCCGTCGAGCAAGAGGATGCGGGAGTCCAACAACTCCTTGAGGAGCTTCGTTCGGTCACTACGATTGTTCATGAAGTACGGGCGGACGCTGCTGGCGCCGATACCTCGATTATAGGCGCCGCGGCCTTGCCGGGTCTGCCGTATCCACTCTACCGCTTTGACAACACGCCACTTAGGGCGACTTCCCTTGGCCCGACAATCTTAGCTCCATACACCGGCTTACAGGACCTCGGTACTAGGGGTAGAACGCGTACCGCAGTTTAAATACGGCGCCCGCGTACCGGCCGAAAAAACGAACCCCCAAGCCCATGTCCTCTGGACGGTCACCGCAGATAACCTTGCTGTGCAGGTCAGGGAACTCCAAAGAGAGCGCCTGCAGGGAGCACACAGAGATGAGAACGAATTCAAGAGTATGGCGGGGCAGCAAGAAACAGGGCATCATGCTGATGCTTTTCGCGATTCTGTTGGCGCCGCTGTTGGCGCTGATCGGTCTGACGATCGACGGCGGAAGAATCTATTTTGAAAAGCGCCGCATGCAAGCGGCCGCGGACGGCGGCGCCTTTGGAGCTGCCCGCGAAATCTTGCGCGGCAACGACGGATTGGTGGTTTCGGCGGGACGCGACGACTCCAAGTTAAACGGTTTCGACAATGACGCTGCCGACATCACGGTTGCCGTGAACCGACCGCCGTCGACCGGGCCTAACAGCGGGAACAACAATGCGGTTGAGGTCATCATCGACCGACCGATTCCCACGACATTCTTGAAGGTCATCATGCGCCAGAACTCGACGGTTCGGGCGCGCGCCGTGGCCGGCGTAGTGGATGAGCCTGATCCAGTTTGCATATTGGCGTTGAACAATACTGCCGCCGGCGCCATCACCGTTGCGGGAACGGCAGACATCAACGCGCCGGAATGCCAGATCGCGGCCCGTTCAAATAATGCGAGCGCCATCACGACAAACGGCGGCGTCAGCATCAATGCCGGCGCGATCGGCTACGGCAACTACGCCGGCGGATTCACGCAGAACGGTAACGGCACGGTGAACCCGCCGCCGACTTACCTCTTCCCGCCGCCTGATCCGCTGTGCGTTGACGGCCTCGGATCCGAAACTTGCCAGCAACAGTACGTCCCGACCTATACGTCGTGCGCCGGCGTAACGCCTTGTCAGACACAGCAGCTGAAGGTAACCACCGGCGACGTCGTCAATCTCACGCCTGGAACATTCCTCGGCGGCATCACGATTAACGGCGGAACGCTGAACTTGGCCCCGGGCACCTACTACGTCAGCGGATTCAAGGCGACTGGCGGAAGCCTGAGAGGCGACGGAGTGACGATTGTGAATCTCGGATTGAACAAGAACGACAATATCGAGATCACCGGCGCGGTTGACGCAATCCTTCACGCCCCCTACCCCGGCAGCGGCGTTTGGGAAGACATCCTCTTCTACAACAGCTTGACGATCGCCCCGACGAACGGCGCCAACACGGACGGGACGATCATCGGCACCTCCGATTCGATCTTCGACGGAATCATGTACTTCCCGACCGTGACGTTGCACTACGGCGGAAACGCCGAACAGGACTCACCGTTTGCAATGATCATCGCCGACAAGATCGAACTCAAGGGCACGCCGCGCTTGGGCGTGAACTGGAAGGATAACAACAGGAATCCGCCCACTCAGCAGGTCTCCTTGTTGGAATAGCGCACCTAGTGAAAAGAGCGATTAAACGATAGGCACAGGAGAACAAGATCATGTTGAAGAGACTCAAAGACAATCGCCGCGGCAGCATCATGGTAGAACCAGCGCTGACCGTACCGCTGGTGTTCATCCTCTGCATGGGCGCCACTGACTTCGCCCGGCTCTTCTACCATGCGCTAACCATCAAGGGCGCCTCAAGCGGTGCGGCGCTACTGGGCGCACAGGATCAGCTGTCCTCCGGCGGCAATCCGGGAATGACGGCGCGAGCAACGAGCGATGCCGACAACCTGTCTGGCATCACCGCGACACCGACTCAGGTCTGCCAGTGCCCCAATGCAGCTCCGTTCAGCTGCCAGGACTATGGGACCACCACCTGCCCGGGATACGGCGCCCTCGAGCGTACGTGCGAGTACAAGTCAACCAAGACTTCAAGACGCTCGGACTCTACCCGGGCGTTCCAAATCAGACCAACATCCGCGAAGCGAGTTGGATGCGCGTTCAGTAAACGGGGAACGGTAGGAAATACAGGAGCAAGACAATGAAAGAGACGATTGATAAGAGACGAGGTAGTGGCCAGCGCGGCGCCCAGATGGTGGAGTTTGCGTTAGGCTTCTTGATCTTCCTGGTGCTGGTTGTCGGCATTTTCGAAGGCGGTCGCCTTGTTTGGACCTACGACGACGCTTTCACATGCCGCACGCCAGGGCGCGCGGATGGCGATTGTACATGGTGAACGTAATCCTCTCAATGACGACACGGCGATTGTTGCTGCAGTTCGCGCTCAAGCTGTGGGCCTGCCGTCCAGCGACGTTACTGTCAACACCGTTTGGTCTGACGCGGACAAGAAGGGCGGCAGCGTCGTCACAGTGTCAGCGAGCTACCCGATCAACTTCATCGCGTCACCGCTAGTTTTCGGCCGCAACGGCCTGAGCCTCACGGCGCGGTCACGCGCAACGGTCGCTGACTAAAGACTCTCTCCTGTGCCCCAACTGCCGTCCCCTGCGCGAAAGCGCGGGGGACGGCTTTTTCGTTTGGCCATCGGAACGCTGTAAGATACCGGTTTGGGAAAAGCACGTATTGGCCGCCGAATCCTTCCGGGCCCGCCGCCTCCGCCGCCGGGCTTTGTCTCGTTGGCGATGCTCCACGAACCGGGCAAACCGCCCCAGCCGAAGGAAGAGGACGGCGGCCCGTGTCATCTCTGCAACGCGGCTTGCTGCCGCTACTTCGCCCTGCAGATCGACAAGCCCAAGGCCAAGCAGGACTTCGACCACATCCGCTGGTATCTGTGTCACGAGGGCGTAGCGGTTTGGGTCGACGACGGCGACTGGTACCTGGAGGTGCGCACGGTCTGCCGGCACCTACAGCCCGATAACACCTGCGGCATCTACGAAACCCGGCCGCAGATCTGCCGCGACTACGGCTTGCCTGGCGAAGACCCTTGCGAGTTTTTCACCAAGGACATGGAATACGACCTGTTCTTCGGCGACGATAAGTCCTTCGATAAGTGGTACGAAGAGCGCAAAGCGCGCAAGAAGGCCAAGAAGGCGAAGAAGCGCAAGGCCGCCTAATCAAACCCCGAACGCTCTGAACTCGCTAGAATGCCTTTTTGGCCTCCGTTGCCCGCATTCATGGCGCTTAAGCTCTACAACACCCTCACCCGCAGCCTGCAAGAGTTCAAACCGGCGGACGGAGACACGGTACGTATGTATTCGTGCGGCCCGACGGTCTACAACTACGTACACATCGGCAACCTGCGGACGTTCACCTTCCAGGACATCTTGCGCCGCTATCTGCGGCACTGCGGCTGGAAGCTGCGGCACGTCATGAACATCACCGACGTGGACGACAAGATCATCGCCAGTGCGATGGCCGCCGGCCAGACGATTCAGGAGTATACGGCGAAGTACCGTAAAGGCTTCGAAGAGGACTGCGCCGCGGTGCGGCTGGAGACGCCGGAGAAGATCACGCCAGCGACCGAATACATCCCGCAGATGATCGACTTGATCAAGAAGATCGAGGCGAAGGGATGCACCTACGAGAGCGAGGGGTCGACGTACTTCCGCATCGCCGGTTTTGAAGACTACGGCAAGCTGTCGCGGATCGACGCCAAGGGCATGAAGGCCGGCGCCCGCGTCGACAACGACGAGTACGAGAAGGACGACGCACGAGACTTCGCGCTATGGAAAGGCGCCAAGCCGGGCGAACCAGCCTGGGAGAGCCCGTTTGGGCCGGGTCGGCCGGGCTGGCACATCGAGTGTTCGGCCATGGCGGTGGCGGAGTTGGGCGATACCTTCGACATCCACACCGGCGGCGTCGATCTGACCTTCCCGCACCATGAGAATGAAATTGCCCAGTCCGAGGCCGCGTCGGGCAAACCGTTCGTGCGCTTCTGGGTACACGGCGAACACCTGCTGGTCGAAGGGCAGAAAATGTCCAAGTCGCTGGGCAACTTCTATACGCTGCGCGACTTGCTGGCCAAGGGATATTCGGCCGCATCGATTCGCTATCTACTCTCGACGACCCCGCACCGCAAGCAGTTGAACTTTACGTTTGACGGGCTGAAGGGCGCGCAGGCGGCAATCGAGCGGCTGCGGAATTTCAAGAGACGATTAGAAACGGACGCGTTCCCCGAAGGGTCCAGTGCCGCCGCGGCTGACCGTGCAACGCAAGCCATTCGCGAGTTTGAAGAAGGCCTCGACGATGACTTGAATACGGCGCAAGCCGTGGCGGCGATCTTCGAGTACGTCCGCGACGTGAACTCATCGATCGATACGGGCGAGTTCAAGCAGGACGATGCCGTCGAGGCCCAGAAGGTCCTGAAGATCTTCGATTCGATCTTCGACGTGCTGACTCCGGATGGACCTCTTCCGGAGTCCTTTGCCGCAGACGCCTCGGTCGGCGGACCAACAGAATCGCACCGGCCGGCGCCCGAAGAAATCGAAGCGCTCATCGCCAAGCGCAGCGAAGCGCGTAAGTCACGCGACTTCGCACTGGCGGATCAGATTAGGGACGAATTGCAGACCAAGGGCGTGGTGCTTGAGGACACCCGCACCGGCGTCAGCTGGCATTACGCAGATCAGTAATACGGATGAACCAAGAAGGAGAACTCATGACGGAAGCGAAGCAAGGAGACACCGTAAAGGTGCACTACACCGGAACCCTGGAAGACGACACCGTCTTCGATTCATCCCGTGAGCGCGACCCGCTGGAGTTCACGCTCGGGACCGGCATGGTTGTTCCCGGCTTTGAGAATCTCGTCTTGGGTCTAAAGGAAGGAGAAACGGCGAAGGAGACCATCCCCTGCGCCCAGGCCTACGGCGAGCGCCGCGATGAACTGGAGCTTGAAGTCAAGCGGACCGACATCCCGGCCGACCTCGACCTGAGCATCGGCATGCATTTGCGGATGCAATCGCCCGACGGTCGCAGCGCCAGCGTAGAGGTCGTCGAACTCACCGACGACACGGTCAAGCTGGATGCCAACCATCCGTTGTCGGGTAAAGATCTAACCTTCGAAGTGGAGTTGGTCGCACTCAACCCGGCGGTCGGCTAGCCGCACCGGCGGCGGGACCGGCTAGCCAGCCCAAGAACCAGCAGCGCTCCGCCAAGCAGCGCGATGGCTGTCGGCTCGGGCACGGCAGAGATGATCTCGTTCGTCGGCGGCGAGGGATCTGACAACAGAATCGGATTGGGCGGCGCGAA
This sequence comes from uncultured Acidobacteriota bacterium, assembly GCA_963805925.1. Taxonomy (GTDB): domain Bacteria; phylum Acidobacteriota; class Terriglobia; order Bryobacterales; family UBA6623; genus CAMPKL01. The sequence goes on along the minus strand of CAWDWB010000002.1, from coordinate 301,897 downwards.
GCGCACTTCGACGATGAAATCGTTGAAGTCGCGATCGGAACCGTGGTAGCGGATGCCGCTTGGCGTGTCTTCGAATCCGAGAGCGAAGACGCCCGGCCGGTCTTTGATCGCGAACGTCACCATCTGGTCCACGCCGTAGGGGTTTTGTGTCGCGTCAGAGTAGGCGGTAGCCACGTAGGGGTCTCCATGGGCGGCGTCGTACCAGCGGAAGGTGGGGCCGCTGAAGGCGAACGTGCCGTCGAAGAGCGTTATCGATAAGAGCCCGTTCTGAGTAATCTCAGAGCCGAGTTGGACTCCGTCGGCGCCGTCGCAGAGCACGCAGACACCGAGTTGCTGTACGGCGTTGGCGGTCTTACCTATTGCCGTGGCTCCGACAATGTCCGCCGACGACCAGACGGCGTCCAGGTCATCCGAAACCCGTTCGTAGTTTCCAGCCCCGTAAGTCGCATCGAGGAAGGAAAACAGGCTCGGCTCGCCGGAATTGGTATTGATGACGGTGAGAGTCGCGGCGTTCGCAGACGTCGCGAGAGCCCCCAGTATCAGCGTCGCCTGGATCAGCTTAGAGTGTTTCACTGCGATACCCCCTCTTGTTGGGATACTTCGATCCTGAGGCCGAATCGCGCGTAATGAAATGCCTCGTCCGTACCGATTTTCGGTTCACTGCAAGTACTGGAATACCGCTGTTTGTCGGTGACCGTAGGCCAATCGGGCAGTACGCAACGGCCATGACCCCTGCAAGGCTGGGGAGATTCAAAGGCCCGTGCATCGAACCGATTCATCCAAAATGTGCCCGAGTTGGCGCGAGCAGCGAGCGGCCTGACGTCTAGTACCTTCGGATATTTCGGGTCGACCTTTGCATCTTGGATCTCCAGGCAGTACCATGCGGTATAAAACGTACTCGCGGGAGATTGTTTTTATGCGCATTACTTCATCCCTCGTTCTCACAGCTATGGCCTTCGCGGCGCTCCTTGGCTGCAGCAAGAGCGCCCCCTACCCGATGGCGCCGCTGCCAATCGGACCAGGAGGCGGCTACTCGGTGGAAAAGCCGACGGCTGCTTTCACCGCCACGCCGGACAGCATCCAGCCAGGCGAAACGGTCCAATTGCAGTGGTCGAGCCTACGGGCGGATGAGGCGGTGATCGAGCCGGGTGCGGGGACGGTTCCGCTGAAAGGCTCGCTAGAAGTTCGTCCGACTGCGGACACGACGTACACCTTGTGGTTGCGTGGACCGGGCGGAGAAAGCACGGTGACGGCGAAAGTTGCCGTACGCAGCAGTCTGAACCTGGGTCCGACGGTCGACGAAAACGAAGGCCGCAAGGGACGGAGATTGTTCAGCGGCACGTTCGAAGAAGAAGTGTCGTCGCGGCTGCAGGACATCTTTTTCGACTACGACTCCAACTCCATTCGTCCTGATCAGCAGGCGACGCTCGACGAGGACGCGAGAACGGTGCGGGCGCTTTTCGAAGAGTTTCCGCAAGGCCGGATCATTATCGAAGGCCACTGCGACGAGCGTGGTACGAGCGAATACAATCTGGCGTTGGGCGACCGGCGCGCACAGTCGATCGTTGAGTATCTAGGCCAACAAGGCGTTCCCCTGGGACGGATCATGTTGGTCGGCTACGGCGAAGAAATGCCGCAGTGCACTCAGGCGAACGAAGCCTGCTATCAGTTGAACCGCCGCGCTCACTTTAACCCGCGTCCCTAACCGGACCGCCTAGAATTGGGTGGTGAGCCACCGCCTGATGCAAACCGCCGCCGAGCGGCATCTCAGGAAACGCGATCCCGTGCTTGGGGCGGTGATACGCCAGGTTGGTCCTTGCGGATACAGCCTGCAGCGAGATCGCTTTGCGATGCTCGTCCGTTCCATCGTGTACCAACAGTTATCGGGCGCGGCGGCTCGGACGATCTTGAGTCGACTGACCGACGCACTGCCCGACAAGAAACTCGCGGCGGAAGGACTGGCTGCGCTCACCCCGGAGGAGTATCGGCACGCCGGAGTCTCCAAGCAAAAGGCGGGCTATCTGCAAAGTCTCGCCGAGCTTTCCCTGACTGGGGATTTGAGACTGACGCGGATCGGCCGGTACGCCGATGAAGAAATCATCGCCCAGTTGACGCAGGTGAAAGGCATTGGCGTTTGGACGGCGCAGATGTTCTTGATGTTTTCGCTTGGCCGTCCCGATGTGCTGCCGTGGGATGATCTGGGGGTTCGCCAGGCGATTCGTAAGCTCTACGGATTGCCTGAAATGCCGACGCGGGCGGAAAGCGAGCGCATCGCTGAACCGTGGAGACCGTACGCATCGGTCGCGAGTTGGTATTGTTGGCGAAGTTTGGAAATCGAGACGCCTGACGCGTCCGAGGAGTGGCAATCATGAAGACCTTCGTATTAGTGGTAGGGGCGCTGCTTGTAGGAGCCCTCGCGGGCTACGTGCCGATGTATTTAGACCTCCGCGACGCCCGTGCCCAGGCTCAGGCGACGGAGCAGCAGCTGACGATGGAGCGAGATGAGGCGCGCAAAGGACTTGCGATCTCGAACCTCCACAGCCAGATGGGTATCTTGCTGATGCAGGTGCGGGCAGCCGATTTCGCGGCCGCCCGGCAGACCTCGACGAAACTTTTTGACGGCGTGAACGCGGCCATCGAATCCGCAGCGAACGCCAACGACGAACGCCGACTGCGAACTATCGCAGAAACGCGGGACCAAGTCACCGCCGCTTTGACGCTGAATGATCCCGCGATTGAAGAAACAATCTGGAAGCTATTCGGGTTGCTTAGCGCCTCCCTCCCCTAGATCCGCCGCCCCGGCCTTTGCCGCCATGCCTGCCGCCGCGGCCTTCTCTGCCGTAGCCGCCCCGACCTCCGCGGATGATCGTGTACCTAGGCCCGTAGCCATAGCCGCCGTAGCCCCAGCCCCAGGGGTAGAACCCACCGTAGCCATAACCCACGCCAAGGCCAATGTAACTCGGAGACCAGCGCTGCCAAGCTGAACGACCGTCCCGCTCCAGCAGCTTATCGCGGCGTTTAGCCCAGTCGTCAAACCCGCTCTTGGGTTCCGCTTTGGCTGTGCGAATCGTCACATCGTTCGGATCGCCTCGAACACTGAGCAGGCCGTGTTTCACCTTCTCGATGCCATCGTCGGAGAGCACTTCCACGGCACCGTTGCGAACCGTGACATCAGTTTGCCCGGCCCCGTGATGTTCGACCGAGAAAACGGCCGGCTTGATCGTCTTGACCGTTGCTAGCGAGGTTTCTACATCGACGTCAGCCTCAAAGCCATCGAACTGGCTGAAGCTGACCAATCCGCCGATCACCTCGATCTGATAGCGCTTGTTGCCCAACTCGCCGATACGGATCTCGGTGTCGGAACTCAGGCGCGCGAAGTTGCCGCCGTCGAACTGAACTTCAGCGCGTGACTTGGGCCCCGTTACGAAGCGGTCGCCCAAAACCAGCGGCATGCCCGCTTGAGCTTGGACGGCGTCGCTGGAAGCCCGGACGAGGCGAACGTCGCCATCGGTGACGCTGACCCGCGCCACGCCGAGCGTCGGTCCACGATTCTCGCTCCCCCGCCGGGGCTCATAGTCATCGTTCCTGCCCTGCGCGCTTAGGTTCGTCGCCAGAATCGCCGCGACCGCAATGATTCCAAACGTTCTACACATCACACACCTCGCTGTCTGCCTCTCGCTCCCCCCTTTGCTATGCAAGAATGCCGCCACTCTAGAGGCATCACGGAAACTCTTTGTTATCAGTTTGGACGGCAGCAGGGCGGAACGAGTTTCATGGCCGAGTTCCGCCAGTGGTGGTGGTTTACGGCCAGAAAGCGAGAATCGCCTAGAATGTAGCGCATGCCCGGGAGACATTCATGACTCAACGATTCGCCTTGGTCGCAGCAGCGGCTTCCCTCCTGCTTTTCACCGCGTGCGGCGGTCAACTGGAAGCGCCAGCGGTTTCCGCCTCGGAGCAGAAATCTCAAGAGGCGACTGAGCGACTCTCCGCGACCGAGGGAGGCAAGGTCGTCTTGCGCGCCATCACCGCCCACGGCGGTTTGGAGGCTTGGTATTCGGCCCCGACAAGTTCCTTCACTTGGGAGTATTCGAACGCCGGAATGAACGCACGATTCAAGACTCGCGCTGTGGTTGATAATGCGACCAGGCGTGCGTACCACGAAATTCTGACTTTGGGCACACCCGACGAGCCCGCGCCCTACGAGGGACGCTTCGCCTGGGACGGCGAGCAAGCCTGGATCTACCCGGCCGACACGCCGACGATCAATCCACGCTTCTGGGCATTGACAGGCTTCTATTTTGAGCAAATTCCATTCGTGTTGGCCGACCCAGGCTTGACCTACACCGTACTTCCCGACGAAGAGATCGACGGCAAGCCTTACGACATGGTGAAGGTCTCATTCGGCTCGGGCGTGGGAGACTCCCCGGACGACAACTACACCCTTTACGTCGACAAAGAGAACGATATGGTCGCGGCCATTCGTTATACGGTCACCTACGGACGCCAATCCTCGGGAGAAGCCGATGCGCGTCCCCCGGCTGAGACGCAGCTGCTCTACCAGGACTACACCACGGTCGACGGCTTGACCGTGGCGACGCACTTTTACGGCACAAACTTCAGGGACGGCGCTGTGGTGGATTTCAAGAACGAGGCCTGGGCCGCGGAGATCTCCTACCGCCAGCCGTTCGATGAGTCGAAGTTGGCTATGCCCGAGGGCGCCCGTATTGAGCCTCCGCCTGGGCAATAGCTTTGACCTCTAGCGGTGTATCCTATGCGACGTGGATACCCTGAAGAAAATCTTCATCGTGAGCTTGACCGCTCTTCTGCTGAGTTGCGGATCGCAAGCCCCGCCGCAGAAACCCAATATTCTGTTCATCGCCGTTGACGATCTCAACGATTGGGTCGGGCCGCTGCACGGGCATCCTCAAGTGCAAACGCCGAACATGGATCGGCTCGCGGCTAGGGGCGTGGTCTTCGCCAACACCCACACGCAAGCGCCGCTGTGCAATCCGTCGCGCACCAGTCTGATGACCGGTCTGCGGCCGTCGACTACGGGCATCTATGGGCTGGCGCCGTGGTTTCGAGACGTGGACGCACTTAGCGGCTTGGTCACCCTGCCGCAGCATTTTGAGCAGAACGGCTACGCGACCTATTCGACCGGCAAGATCTATCACGGCGGCTATGGCCGCAAAGAAGGCGACAAGGAGTTTCAGCACCTCGGTCCGCCAGCGAGCGTCGGCGCCCGCCCGGAGAAGAAGCTAGTTGATACACCGAACGCGAATCCGTTGATGGATTGGGGCGTCTTCCCCCACAAGGACGAAGACAAAGGCGATTGGAAGGTCGCCAGTTGGGCTGTCGAACAACTCGAAGGCGACATCCAGGAACCGTTCTTCTTGTCGGCAGGCTTCTTCTTGCCGCACGTCCCGCTCTACGTGACCCAGAAATGGTTCGACATGTACCCGGAGGAAACCCTCGAGCTGCCTCCTGTGCTGCGCGGAGATCGCGACGATACACCACGTTTCTCGTGGTATCTGCACTGGAAGTTGCCGGAACCGCGTCTGCGCTTCCTCGAAGACGAGAACCAGTGGAAGAACATCGTGCGCTCGTACTTAGCTGCGACGAGCTTCATGGACAGCCAAGTCGGACGGATTCTCGATGCGCTGGAAGCCTCTGGACACGCCGACGACACCATCGTGGTGCTCTGGTCCGATCACGGCTACCACTTAGGCGAAAAGCTGATCAGCGGCAAGAACACGCTGTGGGACCGATCGACTCACGTGCCGTTGATTTTCGCCGGCCCGGGAATCGTGGGCGGAACACGCGTCACCAGCCCGTCCGAACTGCTCGACATCTACCCGACGCTGATTGAACTCGCCGGTCTGCCCGAAAGGGACGGCCTCGAAGGTCACAGCCTGGTCCCGCAGCTGCGTGACCCCGACGCTCCGCGTGAGTGGCCGGCAATCACTACCCACAACCACGACAACCATGGCGTGCGCAGCGACCGTTGGCGCTACATCCGTTACGCGGACGGCTCCGAAGAGCTGTACGACATGGAAGCCGACCCCAACGAATGGCGCAACTTGGCAGGGGATCCGGAATACGCCGACGTGCTCAGCGAGCACAAGCGCTGGCTGCCCCAGAAGAGCGCGCCGCCGGCGCCCGGCAGCGCCTCGCGCGTCCTGACTTACGAGAACGGTACGGCGACCTGGGAGGGCGAGGTCATCGGCGAAGATGACCCCGTTCCCGAGATCTAGGTCGTCGGCAAGAAGACCATACAGACGGGGGAAGCGACGTCGGTCAGGACCTCCCCTGTCGGCGTGAGTTTACCGGTCGCGGCATCGCGCGAGAACTGCACGATGTTGTTGGTGTCCTGATTCTCCGAAAAGACGTAGGCGCCCGAAGGATCAATGACGAAGTTGCGCGGCGTCCGCCCCTGGATCGGAGCGTACTCAACCGGCGTCAGCGTTTTCGCTGCGGGATCGACCGCGAATACGGCGATCGTGTCGTTGCCGCGGTTGGAACCGTAGACGAATTTGCCGTCGGAACTGATGTGGATCTCCGCTGTGGAAGTATTCCCGGTGAAGCCCTCGGGCAGCGTGGAGACGATCTGCTTCGGAGGTAAAGGCGGACGTAGCCGGATCGACGGCAAACGTCGTGATCGTCGAATTGATCTCGCCGATCACGTAGGCGTGGCTGCCGTCCGGATGGAAGACCATGTGGCGCGGTCCGGTTCCGGGCGTTAACGCGGCGGCCGGCGGATCGTTCGCCGTCAGTTCACCGGTCTCGGCGTTGATCTTGTAGATCATGACCTTATCCATGCCCAGGTCGGGAACGAACAGACGCGAGTTATCCGCGGACACCACAACCTCGTGAGCATGAGGGGCGTCCTGGCGGGGATGGACGCTGGAGCCGGTGTGCTGAATGTGGGAAGCTATTTCACCGATGGAGCCGTCCGGCTGGATGCGCCAGGAGCTGATGTTGCCGGCGGTGAAGTTGGCTACGAACAGGAACTTGCCGGTGTGGTCGACCGAAACGTGACACGGCGCCTCGCCCATTGAATCCACCTTATTGAGAAAGGTCAACTCACCTGTCTCTTTGTTGATGCGGAAGGCGCTGACCGAGCCGTTCGTCGGGCTGTCCGGATCGCCTTCGTTGACGGCGTAAAGGTACTCCCCATTCGGGTGCAGCGCCAGGAAGGACGGATTGGGCGATTCCGCAACCAAGCCCAAAGACGACATCGAGCCGCTGCCGGAGTCATAGCGATAGGCATAGATGCCTTTGGCTGCGCCGCTTGTGTATGTGCCAACGAAAGCGATATGGGTGCCGGCCGGCTCAGCCGGGGCGTCCGCCGTCTCGCCTCCGCCGCAACCATAGAAAGTGAACGCCGCCAGGGCGCCGGCAACGACGAAGCGTCTATCTAGAAGCATGATCCTTATCCTTGTGCGAGCCGTTACTTCAACTTGGTCAATCCCTCGGTCAGCTCGATGTAGCCGCCCCAAGGGTCGGTGAGGAAAGCGATATTGAGGCCGATTTGAGGCACGCTGCGGAACGGCCTATCGAACTTGGCGCCCTTCGCTTCCAACTGTTTGCAGAACTCTTCCAGGTTATTGACCTCGAAACCGATATGGTCGATGCCGTGGCCTTGGGTTCCCACTACCGGCGTCTCGGAGACGGCGAAAGTCAGCTCAACACCCGTCAGGTTGCCGGTTTTGAATGGACCGCGCGTGCCCGGCGTCGCGCCAAACATCTTGATATACCAATCCCGCGTTTCACTATCGGACGGGGTATAGAAGTGGATGTGGTGGTTCCTGATGGGGACATCGAGTGACTTGTTCTCGCTCAACTCCACCTTCGTACCGCCAGGCAGTTCCACGTAGGACTGCGAAGGCGTGGGCTTGTCGGGCAGCATAACGCCGCCGGCCGCTTTCCACTTGGCCTCCGCTGCGGCGAGGTCCTTCACGTAGAAGCCGATGTGGTTGATGGCTGTGCCGACGCTGGGGCCCTGCAGATCACCTTTCGTGACCACGATGACGGCTCCAGGAATCAGAAAAGCCTCCAATGTGCCGAGATGCGCGACTCGCGCCCCCAATCCTTCGACCAGCATCTTCTTGTGCGCGTCATAATCCGCTTCGCTCACCCGCAAATGGTAATGCCCCATGCCCACACCGGTCCCAGGATCGGCAATCTGAGCAGGCAGAACGGCCGCTGACGCGACAGCTAGAAAGAGGGCAAAAGCAGTTCTAAACATGGTAATTTCTCCGTCCGGATTGGCGCCGCATGATACCACGCCGCGGCCGCTCGAAGCTCCTCCCGGAGGTGCGCTCGTTTACATTGACGAGCGTGAAACGGAACACCATTGCGAGGCATCTACCAGATGTTCTTAACTTTCTATTAGCCATGGTGAAACGGCTTAAGTCAGCCTCGGCAGCTATGATTTCAGTCGCGTTCGCTCTCTCCGCCCGCGCGGAAGACAGCGGCGTTTTGCCGTCGAACGCCGCGCCTGCTTGGCGAGCCTCTGCCCCGGCAGAGGAAAAGGGGTTCGACTGGGGCAGCGCAACCGCGGAATCCATGCGGTTCCTGACAATCCAGCACGGCATTCGGCTGACCCAGCGGAAAACGTTCGACCAGCTAAGCGGGCCCTTCTTTAACGATTACTTCGATTCCGTCAAGGGCCTAAAGGGTTGGGAGGACGGCGATTCTTCCTTCACCAACTACGTGGGGCATCCGATGCAGGGCGCGGTGACAGGCTTCATCCAAGTCCAGAACGACCCAGTCGGCCGCCGTGCCAGCATCACAGACGGATCCGTCTACTGGAAGAGCCGGCTCAAGGCGATGGCCTGGTCTGCCGCATACAGCACGCAGTTCGAACTTGGACCCTACAGCGAGGCATCTATCGGCAATGTCGGCCAGACTCCCGGGACCATGGGATACGTCGATCTGGTCGTGACGCCGACCGGCGGCTTGGGAATCATGCTCGCCGAAGATGCATTCGATCAGTTCGTCGTTGCCCGATTGGAGCGGCGAGTCAACCCGCCCACGATGCGCGTCCTGCGCATGGTCTTCTCGCCAAACCGGACCGTAGCAAACCTCCTGCGGTTCAAGAAGCCGTGGAGGCGCGATAATCGCGATTACACGCCCCGAGTTGCCGGCGGTCGAAGCCCGTCCCAACCAACGGACGACTGACACACAAAGATGCGGCGGCGACTAGCTGGCCTATTCGCTCCACATGACGAAGGAGAACAACGAATCTCCCGCGCCCACGGTCACGTACTGATCGCCGTCTAGTTCATAGGTGATGGCGCCGTTGCTGACGCGCGATCCCAATCCTGCATGCCACAGCGCCTCGCCCGTGGTGGCGTCGAGTGCGACGATGTTCTGCTCGTTGTCGCCGGCGAACACCAGATTCCCGGCGGTGGTCAGCAGACCGGTCCGGGTGGCCCCTTCCCAGCTGTGGGTCCAGCGAATCTCGCCGGTCTTATAGTCGATCGCCTTGATGCTTGAGCTCGAGTAGCCCCCTCGATCCGTGCCGCCCCAGCCTTGCGGGTTGGCGCTGGTGTCGTAGATGTACCAAACGCTGTAGGCTTGGCTGGCGTCGGTATAGAACAGACCCGTATCGGGATTGAATGCCGGAGGCTCCCAGTTTGTGGCGCCGCCTTGGTTCGGCGTCACCAATGCGCCGTCTACCTGGGGATACTTCGCCGGATTCGGAATCGGCTCGCCGCGTTTGTCCACCCCGAGCGACCAATTCACGTTGATGAACGGCTTCGAAACGATGTTCTCGCCCGTCTCGCGGTCTAAAACGAAGAAGTAGCCGTTTCGGCTTGCCTGCGCCAGCAACTTGCGCGGGCGCCCATCGATCACGCCGTCGAACAGTACGGCCGCCTCCGTGGCATCCCAATCGTGCGTATCGTGCGGAGAGGCCTGGAAGTACCACTTCATCTTGCCGGTAGTGGCGTCCAAGGCGACGATCGACTCGGTGAAGAGGTTGTTTCCGGCCCGGTTGGCATGCGCCACCACAGGCTGAGGATTACCGGTTCCGAAGTAAATTAGATTCAGATCCGGATCGAAAGTGATCGGCTGCCAAGTCATGCCGCCGCCGTCTTTGGCCATCTGAATGTTCGGCCAGCTGTCGGCGCCGGGATCGCCGGCCTTCTGCGGGGTCACGTACCAACGCCATTTGACCGCTCCCGTTTCCGGATCATGTGACTGGACATAGCCTGGACGGTCGAGATCGTCTCCGCTGACGCCGATGATGACTTGATTGTTGACGATCGTCGGAGCGACGGATCCAAAGTAAAACTGATCAAGGTCGCAGATCGCCGTGTGCCAACGCTCGCTGCCGTCCTTGACGTCCAGCGCCACCAGATTGCAATCGGGGGTTTCGAAGTAGACCGTATTGCCGTAAACGGCGACGCCACGGCTGCCGATGTGAATGCCGCCCTTTGAGTCCCATTGGTGATGCCACAACTCGCGGCCGGTACGCGCGTCGACCGCCCACACATGATCAGGCGCTGAGAAATACAGCATTCCGTTGACTAGGATCGGCGTAGCCTTGATGCTTCCGCGACCGTTGGTAGGAATGCGATATACCCAAGCCAGACCTAGATGGTTGACGTTGCCTGAATTGACCTTCTTGAGCTTGCTGTAACGGCGTCCGGAGTAGTCGCCGTGATAGCTCGGCCAGGAGTCCGTCGGATGATCAAAAAGCGCCGTCGGGTTGGGAGTCTGCGCTCCCAGCAAACCGGAGAAAACGAGCAGCGCGGCAGCAGCGTAGAGTCCCTTCATTTCAATGTCTCCATGTAAGCGACGACGTCATGGATTTGCGTATCGGTAATCTTGTCGAGCAGGTCGATGTGGGCCTGATAGGGATTGTCTTGCACCACGCTTACGCCCTTAGAGCGTTTGAAGGTCTGGTAGTCGCCATTGCCGTCGCGCAGCGAAACGTAGAAGTTATCGATTCTTTCCAACTCGCCGGCGACGGTTTGGCCCGAAGGCAGCGTGACGACGACCATCGTCTTAGCCCCGCTCGACGGTCCAGTGAAACTCCGCCGACCACGTGACGCCGGAAACAGAAACCGTTGCTGCAAGGCCGGCGGCTCCAACCGGCTGCCGATGTCGGCAAGATCATCCTCGACGTCGTGACACTGAGTGCATTGCCCAGCGCCGTTGAAGTAGGCGCGGCCCGCGTCCGCATTCCCCGTCAACACATCCTGAACTTCGAACGTCGGCGAACTGCGCAATGTCTCAAAGATGCGCTGGTGGATGAAGTGAGACAGATCTACGACTTGTTCGTCGGTGAAGGACGAACTCGGCTTGCCGCTCTGCGTCGGGTGCCCGGCCTTGAGGAACGGGCCAAGGAGATCGCCGTAGCGATCACGCGCCATCATCTCCGAACGAACGACGGATGGGCCGTCGCCATCGTCTCCGCCGCGCCCTTTCGTGCCGTGGCAGTTGATGCATTCGGCCGCATAAACTGCTCGGCCGCGGTCGGCCGCGGCGGCATCGACTTTGTGCTGCGAATCGGGACCAGGCGTCAGCTGCGCACTCAGGCAGAGCGCTCCGGCTACGAGACCGACTCCAGCCCTCAAACATGCACGTGTCATCACAGACATCGCGTCTCTCCTCTTGAGCAAAACCAAAATCGCTCCCTCTAAAAACTCATCGCGTCGCGAAGCTTCTCCAGCTTTGCCGTATCCAACCCCGGGGTTTTCGCGAGTGCGGCGAAGTTCTCGTACTTGCCGTTGTCGCGGCGATAGTTGACGATCAAATTCGCTTGTTGCGCCGTCAATCCTAACACGGCGGAAAGCTCACTCGAGGATCCGCGGTTGACGTTGACGCGACCGTGCTCGGTTGCCAGAAAATCTAGAATGGTGCGGAACTCTTCATCGGTCCCCTTGGCGCCCATGTCGATCATCTTGTAGATCAAGTCTTCCCACTGAGTTCTCGTACGCCGAGCTTCCACCTTATCCGCGGAATGGCACGTGCCGCAGACTTTCTGAAACACAGCCTGCCGTTTGTCGACAGCGGAGCCGTTATCCTGCGCCATGGCGGAGCCCAACAACAGCGCCATACCAACTGCGGCGAATCGTCCCGCGCTGAACAAAATCGTCTTCGTCATACCCAATTTACTCCTGGTTGCGATCCTACCGTTCAGACGAGCGGATTACAACTTTCGGTACAGGATGTTTCGATATTCGACCTTGAACGGCGGGCCTACGTGCATTTGAAAACCGATCAAGCCTTCCGGTACGAAATTCGCCGAATCTTCGTCGATCGTCCCGCTGATCAACCGGCCATTCAGAATCTGCAGCATGATCGGACCGCGCGCGATGATGTGGTATTGATTCCAGCCATCCACATTCATCACTCCGCGTAAAAGCGTCGGGTCTCCAAGCGTCGCCAACTCCTCGTATCTCGGCCCGTTCGTGAGGCGCGTCAGCATGCCGCGGGGAGCGAGCACGACGTGGCCCGGCTTGCGGCCGCGCTCCTCATGCAAGTTACCCGTAAACCCGTTGCGGAACTCCATGTCCGCCTGATACCCCTTGAGCACCCACTTGCCGACGTCGGGCAGTTCGACGCTGCGGTATTGGATGCCGCTGTTTGTCCCATTCAGCCGAAATTCGACCTTCAACTCGAAGTCTTTGACCTTGCCTCCGCGCCAAATCAAGAAGTTGTTTAGCTTGACGACTTTCTCGGGGGTGGTTTCGCCGATGATCTCCCCATCTTCGGCGCGCCAAAACGTCGTGTCTCCATCCCAGCCGTTCAGTGTCTTGCCGTCGAAAATCGGCACGAAACCCGCGTTGTCGTCGGGCTCATAGGTCGGGTAGAGCCCGCCGCCAGGCCGCACACTATTCGCCGGAGGCGCCTGCGCAGACGTCTCTACCAGTAGCGCGGTACCCGCCAACCCCGCCGCGGCGACGGCGATCCACGCAAAACGAGTCAAACCGTTTCTTCGCAACATCTATCTCTCCTATCGATCAGCCAGGTCTACGCTGCAGTCCCCATATTCTTCTTCAAGAATCGAACCCCCTCAAATGCAATTGATTCCGGTGTGCGTTCGATGTCGCGCCAGATGGCCGCGGCGGAGCTGAGGTCGCCGAGGGCGAAGCCGAAGCTCTCAATCGTCAACCAGCCGTCGTAGTTCAAATCGCGGAGCGCCTGGAAAACAGCGTTCCACTCGACATGGCCGCTACCCGGAATGCCGCGGTCATTCTCGCAGGTATGCACGTGCTTGAGGTGTTTGCCGACCGTGCGATACCCCGCAGCAATATCCTTCTCTTCGATGTTGGCGTGGAAGGTATCGAACAGGACGCCCACGTTCGGGTGATCCACTTGATCGCAAAGCGCCTTGGCGTCCGCCGCCGTATTGAGGAAATAGGTCTCGAAGCGATTCAAGGGTTCGATGGCCAACGTCACGCCGTGTGCGGCCAGCACCGGACCGACTTCCTGGTAAGCCTCGACCGCCCAGTTCCACTCGTCCGCGGTGCGCCGGCGTCCAGGCAAATAGCCGACCGGCGAATACAAGGGGCCTGCGATGATCTTCGCTCCCGCTTCGGCCGAGGCGGCGATTGCCTCCTTGAGGTGCTGACGGGTTTTGGTCCGTACCGCGTTGTCATCGCTGATCAGGCTGAGGCCCGGCACCAGCACCGAACAGATCGTGCATTCGAGACCGTTCGCGGTCGTGGCCTTGCGAATGTCGGCCGCCGGGAATTCCGCCGGGCGAAACAGCGGGACTTCGACCCCGTCAAAGCCGTTCTCTTTGATTTGTGGAAGCAGGCCTTCGACGCGCTGGTCGTACGTTGCCGACCAAATAAAAGTGTTGACTCCAAATTTCATGTATCCCCAGGGCCTTGGCCGAAGAGAGTATATCAACTCCATCAGTAAGGCCCCGGATGTGGGCCCGGACGTTCAAAAGGGAAACCCTCCCGACGAGCGTAGAGAGGTTCCGGTGGGACTTGCGAGCTAGCTCTTTCGCCGTTTGCGAAACCAGGCTGCCGCAAGCAGGGATCCGCCGAACAACAGGAAGCTGGTCGGCTCGGGTACTGGAGAGGATTCCGAGACCTCGCGATCCAATTTCAACAACAGAGCCGGCTGAAATGCGGCAAAGGTGGAAGCCGGCTGATTGAAAGCGCCGAGGCCTCCCAATACATTCGCCGCATACCAGTCCACCAGCGTCTGATCGCCGATGGGCAAGCCGTTGACCTGATCGATGCCCGCCAGCAAGGCGTTCTGAACCGCTGTCGAGGTGGAGGCGCCGTTATTTTGGGTTCCGTCTCCGCTCACATCGATCTTCTGAAATGACCCCTCAAACCCGTTCGACGCAAAAGTCGGAACGATCGCATTGATCGCGCTGCCGGGGGCAGTGCTGCCGTTAAACGGTCTCGATGCCGCGGAAATGCTATTAGCAAACGCCGTGGCGCTCGCCGCGTCGTTGATCAACGTCCAGCCAACAATCTGGGACTGCTCAGCCGCCCCGGACCAGTACATGAAGGTGATCGCGACCTGCCCGTAGTTGCCGGCGGTCACGGCATCGAGAAAAGCCTGGCTCGTCAGTGCGGCGACATAGCCATTGCGCTGCGTGGCGTATTCCGTCGCGTCGACGCTGCCTGAAACGTCGACTAGTAGGGCCAACTCAAGGTCCACGGGAACCGCAAGCGCCGACTGCGGAGTGAAGGCAGTCAGCAACAGCAGCGCGGCCGCCAACACGAACGCACGGTCCCCCCGGCGTGTGTGCCGTGAAGGCTGAGAGGAGAGGCAATTTGAAAAAGTCATCTGGTTTTGCAGCCGCTCGGGCCGCCTGCCATAAAGTTAGGGGTCTTCCTAGTCCGCTCCCCACTAGGGATCTATCCCAGGGCGAACAGGGTTGATGCCTAAGCCCCTTAGTACCGATATCAGCCCGCATAGGAGATCGGCTCGCACGGGTGGATCTTCTTGATTCGAACGGCCAGGTCGGCTATCCTGACATGGCGAACAAAAAGAGAATTGTCTTTTTGTTCGCCCCAGGAGATTACTCGTGAACTTGGCGTTGGACTTCGGAGAATCCAAGCCTGAAAAGGCGCTGACCACCGGGCGAAATCCCCTGGCGCGGACGGACTCATCGCTGGAGCGCGTCGTCGAGACTTTCGAGGCGATGCATGCCGCGCCGAACTCCCCGATCACGGCCATCCGCCGGCAGCCCGCGAGAGAGGCGGAGTTTGTCGATATGCCAGCGACGGTCGACGCCCGGCTGGCCGACGCGCTGCGCAAACGAGGCGTCGAGCAACTCTACTCGCACCAGGGCGAGGCCTTCGAGCAGATACAAGACGGCAAGAACGTGGTCATCGTCACGCCTACGGCCTCGGGCAAAACGCTCTGCTACAACCTGCCCGTTCTCAATGCCCTGTTGACCGATCCCGATGCTTGCGCGCTCTATTTATTCCCGACCAAGGCGCTCAGCGAAGATCAGCTGTCTGCGTTCAACGAAATGGTCGATGCAATGGGCTCCGACATCCGCGCCTTCACCTACGACGGCGACACGCCCGGCGACGCGCGACGCGCGATTCGCCGCCGCGCTAACGTCGTGCTGACGAATCCTGACATGCTGCACGCCGGCGTGCTGCCGCATCACACCAAGTGGGCGCGCTTCTTCGAAAAGCTGCAATACATCGTCGTGGACGAGTTGCACACCTACCGCGGCGTTTTCGGCAGCCACCTCGCTAATGTCTTCCGCAGGCTGAAGCGCATCTGTGCGTTCTACGGCTCGAATCCGCAGTTCATCTGCTGTTCGGCAACGATCGCTAACCCGCGCGAGCTGGCTGAGAGTCTCACCGAGTCGAAGTTTGTTGAGGTCGACCGCAACGGTGCGCCTTCGGGCGAGAAATACTTCGTCTGCTACAACCCGCCGGTCGTCAACCGCCAGCTTGGCATCCGCCGCAGCTACATCAACGAAGCCCGGCGCATGGCGCAGGTTTTCCTGGATCGCGGACGTCAAACGCTGGTCTTCGCCAATAACCGGCTGGCGACCGAGATCCTGGTCCGCTATCTCAAGGACCTCTACGAGACCTCCACCGATCGCGGCGAACGCATACGCGGCTATCGCGGCGGATACTTGCCGCGCGAGCGCCGCGAAATCGAACGCCAACTGCGTGAGGGCGAGACGCTAGGCGTGGTCTCGACCAGCGCCTTGGAACTCGGCGTCGATATCGGCTCGCTGGACGCCTGCGTGCTGGCCGGCTACCCCGGCTCCATCGCCTCAACCTGGCAGCGCGCCGGGCGTGCCGGGCGACGACAATCGGCGTCAGTGACCGTGCTGGTCGCTTCTTCCGCTCCGGTCGATCAGTACATCGTCGAGCGGCCCGACTACTTCTTCGAAGCGCCGCCCGAGCGCGCCTGCATCAATGCCGACAACCTGGAGATCCTCGTCGACCACCTCAAGTGCGCCGTCTTCGAGTTGCCCTTCACCGACGGCGAGCCTTATGGGACGCACGAGACGGGCGAGTTGCTCAACTTCCTCAAAGACGTCGGCGTCGTCCACCACGCAGGCAACGCTTGGCACTGGACCTCGGAGTCCTACCCGGCAGACGCCATTAACTTGCGCAGCATCTCCAGCGACAACTTCGTGGTCGTCGACATCACCGGCGAAGCGAAGGTTATCGGCGAGGTCGCCTTCACGGCGGCGCTGACCACGCTGCATGAGAAGGCCATCTACCTCCACGAAGGGCGGCTCTTCCATGTCGACAAGTTCGACTACGACGAACGCAAAGCCTATGTGAAGTCAGTCGAGTGCGATTACTATACTGACGCCATCGACTACACGCAGGTCAAGATTCTCGAGAGCTTCGACGACCGCACATTGGGCTCGCTGATCGCCAACCACGGCGAAGTGCGTCTCAACCGGCAGATCATCGGCTTCAAGAAGCTCAAGTTCTACACCAACGAGAACGTCGGCGCGGGCGACTTGCAGATGCCCGAGCAGGAGATGCACACGACGTCGTTCTGGCTGCGGTTTCCCGAGCGTGTATCTTGAGAGTTTCGAGGACGCCTCTCCCACCGAGCGCCAGAACGGCGTCGCTCGGCCTGGCCAACGTGCTGCGCACCGTCGGCGCGCTGCTGCTGATGTGCGACCCGCGCGATTTGGGCGTCGCCGTCACAGGCGACAAGCCGGACGAGCGCGGCCGGTTCGAGCCGGACCTGTTCCTCTACGACAATTACCCTGGCGGAATCGGCCAGAGCGAGCCCCTCTATCGCATGCGCGAGCAGTTACTGCAGAAGGCGCGCGAGCTGATCGAGACCTGCCCCTGTGAGGCGGGATGCCCGGGATGTGTCGGCCCTCCCGGCGAAGCGGGCGACAAGGCCAAGTCCATGGCGTTACGGTTGGCGACGGGGACGGCCGAGTTGGCTGCGAGGACGGCCGAGGGTTCATTGGCGGCGGCGAGAGAGACCGCATGACGCCCATCACCACAGCCGACATCGACCGCCTACGTCGGCGCATCGAACGCATCGAGGGCGGACGCATGGAACCTCAACCGGCGCCGCGCACGCCGACATTCGAAGACTTCACTTACGCCGAGCTCTTCGCGCAGCCGCGCGTGGACCACTACGATGCCGAGCAGTGCCTCGACGGCCAAGTGATCGAGAGCGAACTCGGCTCCTACTTCCTGGCCGAGCGCTTCTACCCTAATCACAAGCTGCACGGCACGTTTGAAATTTCGCGCCTCGGGGACATGCCGGGGCACTGGCTCGAAGGCATCTCCAAGGGCGAGATCCCCGCCTGCGATCCCGCCCGTTGGGCGTTTCTCGACACCGAAACGACCGGCCTCGCCGGCGGCACGGGCACCTGCGCCTTTCTCATCGGCGTCGGAACGATCGAGCCGGGCGGCTTTCGCGTGCGCCTATTCTTCATGCGCGACTACGACGAAGAGGCCGCCATGCTGCGCGCGCTCGCCGACTTTCTCGCCGATTACGAGGTCCTGGTTACCTACAACGGCAAGAGCTACGATGCGCCGCTGCTCGATACTCGTTTCCTGCTGCGCCGCCAGCGCAATCCGATCCGCCGCATGCACCATCTCGACCTGCTGCATGGCTCGCGCTCGCTGTGGAAGCTGCGCCTCGAAAGCTGCCGCCTGATGCACCTCGAACGGGAGATCCTGGGCATGGAGCGCCATGGTGATCTGCCCGGCGAACTGATCCCGCACTACTACTTCGAGTACCTGCGCACCCGCCAGGCCTTCAAGCTCGTGCCGATGTTCCACCACAACGCGATGGACATCGTCTCGCTCGCCTGCCTCACCGAGGTTGTGCTGCCTTCGTTCGCTGCGCCCGAAGACGCCGCCCTGCACCACGGGGCCGACCTGCTCGGCCTGGCCCGCTGGCTGCGCCGCTCCGGCGAACATGCAGCGGCCGCCGCCCTCTACCGCAAGGCTCTCGAAGCCGACATGGCCGACGCCGAACTGTTCGCCGCTCTATGGGAATCGGCGCTCATTGAGCGCAAACGCAACAACCACGAGCAGAAGCGCGACCTGCTGCTCGATCTCTCCGCCTGCCGCAATCCCTACCAGGCCAAAGCGCTCACCGAATTGGCCAAGCACTATGAACGCTGCGAAAAAAACCTCGCGAAGGCGCTCGATGCAGCCAACCGAGCAGCGGCCCTTGAGCCCAACGAGCAGAGCGACAAACGCATCGCCCGGCTCGAGCGCCGCATCGCCCGTACCTCGAAAGTACAGCCTCGCCTGAGGTGCGAAACATGACAAACCGCTGAGAAAGGCCCATAATTATTGCGGCAATCCGATGCTGACAAGACTCCTCCTCGGCCTTACCCTCTGCTCGGCCCTGCTCAGCGCGCAGTCGGTCAACTTCCTTCGCGACATCCGGCCGCTACTCTCCAACAACTGTTTCACCTGCCATGGCCCCGACAGCGCCTCGCGCATGGCCAACGTTCGCTTGGATGAGAAAGAGTTCGCCTACTCGCAGTCAACCAACGGCACGCTGATCACGCCCGGCGATCCCGCAGGGAGTCTCGTCTACCAACGCGTTTCCGCGACAGATGCCGCCCGGCGCATGCCGCCCGCATACTCGGGCAAAGAGCTAACCGCCGAGCAGATCGAACTCGTCCGCCAATGGATCGCTGCCGGCGCTCCGTGGGAAGAGTCCTGGGTTCTGACCAACCCAACGCGGCCTACGCCTCCCGAAGTCAGTGACGCATCCTGGGTGCGCAACCCGATCGACTCGTTCATCCTGTCAGCTCTGGACAAAGCCGGGCTCAAGCCCGCCCCCGAGGCCGACCGCCGAACCCTAATTCGCCGTCTCGCCCTGGATCTCACCGGCCTGCCTCCCACGCCCGAAGAGGTGGAGTCGTTCGTCAACGACAAAGACCCGCGGGCTTACGAAAAGCGCATTGACTACTACATGGCCAAGCCCGCTTACGGCGAGCATCGCGGACGCTACTGGCTCGATGCCGCCCGTTACGCCGACACCCACGGCCTACACATCGACAACTACCGCGAGATGTGGCCCTATCGCGATTGGGTCATCAACGCCTTCAATCGCAACATGGGCTTCGACGAGTTCACCGTTGAACAACTCGCCGGCGACCTGCTGCCCAACCCGACCCGCGACCAACTCATCGCCACGGGCTTCCACCGCTGCAACGTCACCACCAACGAGGGCGGCGTTATTGAAGACGAAGTGGCTGCCATCTACGCCAAGGATCGCGTCGATACCACCAGCGCCGTCTGGCTCGGGCTCACGGTCGGCTGCGCCACCTGCCACGACCATAAGTTCGACCCCATCAAGCAGACCGATTTCTACTCGATGGCGGCGTTCTTCCGCAATACGACGCAGAAGACCCTCGACGGCAATCTCTTCGACCCCGGGCCTGTAGTGACGGTCCGCAGTAAAGAGGACGACGCCCTGTGGTCGCAACTTGGCAAAAAGGAGCAGTCCGTCCGCGAGGCGCTGCAAGCGACCGATCGAGCGGCCCAAGCCGGCTTCGAAAATTGGCTTAGCAGCGGCGCATATCGTCAGACGAACATCGATCGTTTGGACGACTCCGCCGTGCTCTCCGTCGACTTCGCTCACAGCAGCAATTTGGCATCCAGCAAGTCCGCCACGGTGGAAGCGGCCCGCCACGGGCGGCCCGCTGCGTGGGTCGGAGAAGAAGGCGTCATCGAACTGGCCGACGCGCCATCGATCACGGCTGACAATCCGTTCACCCTGAGCCTGTCGTTCTACTTGCCGGAAGAAAAGTACGGCGGCCCATTGATGAGCCGCACCGACCCGGACGACAAGAATCGCGGCTGGGCCTTGTCGATTGACGACCAACGGCCGGCCTTCCTGATCACCGGCAACAACAACGACAAACTCGGGTTGCGCGCCGAGAAGCCGGCCGCATTTCGGCGAGGCGAGTGGAACCACGTTGCGGTCACCTACGACGGCTCGAAGACGCTCGTAGGAATACAGCTCTACTTAAACGGCGAGCCCGTACCGAGTGAGACCACCGCGAATTCACTCCCCCGCATCAGCGGATCCGTCGGCAACGACGCTCCGCTGTGGATCGGAGCGATGGATAAGTCTCACCTCGACGGACTCGGCGTTTCCGACCTCGAAATCCTCAACCGTGTCGCCTCCGAGCAGGAGATCCAACTTCTGGCTGTTTGGCCTGACCTGAAAACTGCAAAAAGCAAGGCTACGGCGGACCTGGCAGACGCCGAGAAAGAGGCCCTACACAAGAACTACCTACTGCGCGAGTCGACAAGCTATCGAGAACAAAGCTTGCAGCTCGCCGCAGTCATCGCACGCGAACGAGACGTTCGCCGCCGTTCGGCCGTGACGCATGTGATGGAAGAGAAGACGGACTCCACGCCTTTCGCCCACGTCCTCATCCGCGGCATGTACGACCAACTCGGCGAGCGCGTCGAAGCAGCGACGCCCTCGGCGCTGCCGCCAATGCCCGCTTCCCTTCCCCGCAACCGCCTGGGCTTGGCGCGATGGCTCGTCAGCGATACAAATCCGCTGACGGCGCGGGTCACCGTCAATCGTTTCTGGCAGGAGATATTTGGCGTCGGCATCGTGCCGACCAGCGAAGACTTCGGCTCGCAAGGCCAACCCCCTTCGAACCCCGAGTTGTTGGATTGGCTCGCCGTGCAGTTCCGCGAGAACGGCTGGAACATCAAGGATTTCTTCCGGCTGATGGTCAGCTCGTCAACCTACCGTCAATCGGCCGCAGCCACGCCCGAGAAATTGGAGAAGGATCCTCTCAACGTCCTGCTCTCTCGCGGTCCGCGTTTTCGGATGGATGCGGAAGTGGTGCGCGACTACGCGCTGGCGGCCAGCGGGCTGCTCGTTGATCACGTCGGCGGTCCCAGCGTGAAGCCCTATCAACCAGACAGAATCTGGGAAACCGTGGCCATGCCCCAAAGCAATACGGGCGTCTACTCCCAAGAACATGGAGACGCCCTCTATCGCCGGAGCCTTTACACGTTCTGGAAGCGATCCGCTCCTCCGCCAGCTTTGGAAATCTTCAACGCGCCGACACGCGAACAATGTACTGTGCGCCGCGAACGGACCAATACGCCGCTGCAGGCGTTGCTCACGATGAATGCGACCGGTTATGTCGAAGCCGCCCGGCATCTCGCCCAGGCTGCGGAAACCTCCGCGAAAGACTTTGATTCGCAACTCGATTTCATGACCGAGCGCGTCTTGGCCCGACCTTTCGACGCACGCGAAAGAGGCATCGTCCGCGACGCCTACCAGGACTATCTGAGCCACTACCAAAGCAGCCAGAGCGATGCCGATGGTTTGTTATCCGTAGGCGAGTCTCCGGTGGATGGAGTGCCGTCGCACGCAGAATTGGCGGCGCTCACGATGGTGGCCAATCAGTTATTCAACCTCGACGAAGCGCTGAACAAGTAGGAAGCATCCGATGGATTTCACCCAAGCAGCTCTGCAACTCGAAACACGCCGCCAGTTCTTCGCTCGTGGAGCTCGAGGCCTCGGCGCCGCCGCACTCGGCACGGTGCTTGCAGAAACGCTGGCCGCGGCGGATTCGGCGACAGGGGGGCTGCCCGGGCTGCCGCATTTCACGCCAACCGCCAAGCGCGCGGTGTATGTTCACCTGGTCGGCGCTCCGCCGCAGATGGAGCTCTACGACTACAAGCCCGTCATGAAGGACTGGGAAGACAAAGATCTGCCCGACTCCATACGCCAAGGTCAGCGGCTCACGACGATGAGTTCGGGCCAGAAGCGCTTCCCTATCGCGCCGTCCCGGTTTGACTTCTCTCAGCGCGGCCAAAGCGGGATGTGGATCTCCGAACTGCTGCCGAACATCGGCAATATTGCGGACGACATCGCCGTCATTCGCACGATGCACACCGAGGCGATCAACCACGAGCCGGCCATCACCTTCTTCCAATCCGGCAGCCAGATCGCGGGTAAGCCCTGCATGGGAGCCTGGATCGCCTACGGGCTGGGCTCGATGAATCGCGATCTGCCGACGTTCGTCGTAATGAACGCGACGCACTCGCATCCCAAGGCCAACGTGCAAGCCATCTCTGCGCGTCTTTGGAGCGCCGGTTTCCTTTCCGCCAAGTACTCGGGCGTCGCCCTGCGGTCCGGCGCCGATCCGGTGCTCTACATCAACAATCCCGACGGCGTGCCGACGGCAGTGCGCCGCAGAATGCTGGATGCGGTCGCGGAGTTAAATCAAATCGAGCACGAGAAGATCGCCGACCCGGAAACGTTAGCGCGCATCGAGCAGTACGAGATGGCTTTCCGCATGCAAGCCTCTGTACCGGAATTAACGGATCTTTCCGGTGAACCCGACAGCGTCTACAAGCTCTACGGGGAAGACGCCCGCAAGCCTGCGACGATGGCCAATAGCTGTCTCATGGCTCGTCGGTTACTGGAACGCGACGTTCGCTTCGTGCAGATCTACCAGCGCGGCTGGGACGTTCATGGCGACTTGCCTGAAGTGTTGCCGAGCCAGTGTAAGGATACTGATCAGGGGGTGGCGGCGCTCGTCCAAGACCTCAAACAGCGCGGCATGCTGGAAGACACCCTCGTCATCTGCGGCGGCGAGTTCGGCAGGACGATCTACTGCCAGGGAAAGATGACCGCCGAAACCTACGGCCGCGACCATCATCCCCGTTGTTTCTCGCTCTGGATGGCCGGAGGCGGCATCAAAGGCGGGGTCGTCCATGGCGAAACGGACGATTTCTCGTACAACATCGTCCGCGACCCCGTCCACGTACGCGACTTTCAGGCAACGATCCTGCACTTGTTCGGCATCGATCACGAACGCCTGACCTTCCAGTACCAGGGCTTGGATCAGAAGCTGACTGGCGTCGAACAGGCCCGCGTAGTCAGCGAAATTCTCGCCTAACCTAAGTCAGATAGGTATAGTCGTCGAGTACCAGCGAGGCCGTGGACATGACCTCGCGTTCATCGTCCGAGCTGATCAAGCCACTCTCCCGGCGTGCGGACAGTACCAGGTCCAACGCGTCTCGCAACTCGTCGGTCTCGTGTCCCATGTAGGCGAGCACCTCGCGTACTGTGTCGCCCCGCTGCAGGTCTTCCGTCGAGACTTCGCCGTCCTTGCCCACCGTCACGCTCACTTCGGCGACCTCGCCAAATAGATTATGCACATCGCCCAAGGTCTCCTGATAGGCGCCGATCAGCAGGATGCCCAGGTAGTAAGGCTCGCCCTCGCGCATCGGGTGCAATTCGAGAGCTTCCTTGACGTCGCGTATATCGACGAACTTATCGACCGCGCCGTCGGAGTCGCAAGTGATGTCGCAGAGAATCCCGCGCTCGCCTGGAGTTTCGTTCAAGCGGTGGATCGGCATGATCGGAAACAGCTGATCGAAGGCCCAGAAATCGGGCAACGACTGGAACATCGAAAAATTGCAAACGTACTTCGACGCCAGCAAGCGGTCCAGGTCTTCAAATTCTTCACCGCGCTGCTTGGCCGACTTCGAATGTTTCACGGCCTGCCTGCAGATGTACCAGAACAGCCATTCGCCCTTCGCACGGTCGACAAGATTCAAATAGCCCAGCTCATACAGCTTGTTGAGGTCTTCCCGGTCCTGCAGCGCGTCGTGATAGTATTCGCGGAAATTCTTGGCGTTCATTTCCCTGGCGATGTCGGTCAACTCCATGATCGGCTGCGCTTCCGACGCCATCGAGTCTAAGTCGTAGTTCGACTCCATCCCCGGACGAATCACCTTCTTCACGTCCGTCACGAGCATTGCATGATGCGCGACCATCGCCCGGCCCGCTTCGTTGACGACCTTCGGGCAGGGCACGCCTTCGCTTTCGCAAACATCCTTGATGGTATAAACGACGTCGTTGGCGAACTCCTGAACGGTGTAGTTCACCGAGAACTCCGACGAAGTCTTGGAGCCGTCGTAATCGACGCCCAAACCGCCGCCCACATTGAGGTATTCCACGTCGAAGCCCATCTGCCGAACCTTCGAGTAGGTCCGCGCAGCTTCCTTGAAAGCCCTCTTCGCACGGCGGATGTCGGTGATCTGCGATCCGATGTGAAAGTGCAGCATCTTCAGCGCCGACGCCTGGCCGCGCTCCTGCAGCAGTTCCAGCGTGCGCACCAGCATGAGTGCGCTCATGCCGAACTTGGCGAATTCGCCGCCCGATTCTTCCCACTTGCCGCTGCCGCGCGAGTAAAGCTTCACGCGAACGCCCAATTTGGCGGTGACGCCCAGCTTCTCGGCAAGATCCAACGCCTCGATCATCTCCGACGGATCTTCCACGACGATCAGCACACGCCTGCCCAGTTTCTCCGCCAGCAAGGCGAGGCGCAGGAACAACGAGTCCTTCATTCCGTTGCAGACGATCAGCGCCTGATCGCTGAGCGGCATGCCCAAAGCCACCAATAACTCGCCTTTGCTGCCGACCTCGAGGCCGTAGTCATAACGCCTGCCGGATTCGACTAGACGCCTCACCACCTCGACTTTCTGATTCACTTTGATCGGGTAAAGCCCGAGGTGCCGCTCCGGGTACTCGAACTCCTTGATCGCCGTGCGAAACGCCCGATGAATCAGCGCTAGCCGATCGTCGAGAATCTGAGGAAACCGCAACAGAAAAGGAGTCGGATTGCGCTCTTCGACAAGCTGCTGAACAATGGCGAAAAGATCCGCGCTCTGTTCGGGAATTCGCAGCGGAGACACGGCCAGACTCCCGTTCTCCGACACGAAAAAGTAATCGGAACCCCAGTTTTCTACGCCGTAGCAATCGCTCGGCCGACCCGCCGCCGTCAGTTGACCGCGCGTCACCGTGGAGACATCGTTCGAAGTCGAAGCCATTACTACCTTCCTCCCCGGATCCCTTGAGTCCAACGTCAGGCCGCTAGCGTTGTACGCGGCCAGAACCGCCGCCTTTCATCAGTCCTTCGACATCCGCCTTCGAGACGCGGTTGTAGTCGCCCGTGATCGAGTGCTTCAAGCACGACGCGGCCACGGCAAACTCTAATGCCGACTGCGGGTCTTCCGGATAAAGGTGCAAACCGCCTAATAGGCCGCCGGAGAACGAATCGCCTCCGCCGACGCGATCCACAATATTCGTGATCTGGTACTTCTTCGACAAGTAGAACTTCTTGCCGTCATGGAGGCACGCCGACCAGCCGTTGTGAGACGCGCTCACCGACTCGCGCAAGGTGATCGCCTGCATCTTCAAACTCGGAAACTCTTTGAGCATCTTCTCGGCTAGAGCTTCGTACTTCGTCGTGTCCAGTTCGCCGGCGTGGACGTCGACGTCTACCGAGACGCCCAACGACTCCTGGCAATCTTCTTCATTGGCGATGCCGACATCGACGAACTTGACCAACTCGCGCATCACTTCTTGGGCCGTCTTGCCGTACTTCCAAAGTTTCTTGCGGAAGTTGTAATCGCACGAAACCGTCAAGCCCATTTCCTTGGCCTTCTGCACGGCTTGCATCGATAGGTCCGCGGCGCCTTGGCTAATCGCCGGCGTGATCCCCGTGATGTGGAACCACGTTGCTCCATCGAAAATCGCGTCCCAGTCGAAGTCGCCCGGCTTGGCCAGTGCAATCGACGAATCGGCGCGATCGTAGATGACCTTCGAAGCGCGCTGATTCGCGCCGGTCTCCAAGAAGTAAACGCCTAAGCGTCCGCCTTTGGTTCGTACCACTTGGCTGACGTCAACGCCGAAGCCGCGCAACTCGCGCAAGCAGGCATCCACGATGTCGTGATTCGCCGGTAGAGCCGTCACGAACGACGACGCAATGCCATAGTTCGAAGTCGATACGGCGACATTCGCCTCGCCGCCGCCGAACGTCGCCACAAATTGCGGCGACTGCAGCGGACGTTCAAACGCCGGCGGCGCCAGCCGCAGCATGATTTCACCGAAAGTTACGATCTTAGCCATCTGTCTCTTTGCTTCTCTTTTCGAGCCTCTTGGCCCAACCCACGAGGATATCAAGAACTTGCCGCTCTCGTGGCGTTCGCCGCCTGCGGCCGCGTTGCTAAACTCGCTCTACTAGGGCTACTTCAGGAGACTTCGTTGGACGCATTCGTACTCGGAGCCGGCGGACAGCTCGGCATGGAAATGGTTCGCGAGTTGGAGCGTCGCGGCTACAAGGTTCTCGCGCTCGCGCGCCGCCACCTGAATATCACAGTCCAATCGGAGTTCGAGGCGCTCATGGAGCGCTCCAGTCCCCGCTGGACCATCAACTGCGCCGCCTACAACTTGGTCGACCAGGCCGAAAGCGAGCCCGAAAAGGCCATGGCCGTCAATGGCTTTGCCGTGCGCGGCGTCGCTCAAGTCTGCCAGCGCTTCGGCTCTACGTTGTTGCACTACTCCACCGATCACGTGTTTGACGGTCTCCATGAGCAGCCCTACGTGGAAGAAGATCTGCCCGCCCCGCCCTCCGCCTACGGCGTTTCAAAACTCGCCGGAGAACACTTCGCCCGAGCCTGTTGCGACGGTTCGTACGTCGTTCGCGTAGCCGGAGTTTTCGGGCCCGCCGGCGTCGTCACCCGCCACGGCAATTTCCCCGAACTGATCTACAAGCGAACGTCCGCCGGCGAACCCCTGCGCATCGTCAACGACTACTTCAGCACGCCGACCTACGCGCCCGCTCTGGCGTCCCGGTCAATCGATTTGCTGGAGAAAGCTGCGCCAGGCCTCTACCATCTCGGCGGCGGTGAAACCATCTCTTGGTATGAATGGGCGCGTAAGATCGCCGCAGTCGCCGGCCTATCCGAAGAACTCATCTCGCCAATCGGGCACGTCGATTACCCCACCCCGGCGAAGAGGCCGCAACACGCCAGCTTGTCTAACGCCAAGGCGGAGGCCCTAGGCATCGCCGCGATGCCCTCTCTCAACGAAGCGGCGGCGGAATGGCTGGAGTTGCGCAACAAGATCGCTGCCGCGCAGTAAATCTAAGCGGAGATCCTAGCCGATCTCCATGATCTCTTTCTCTTTGGAAGCCGATACATCGTCGAGACCCTTGATCGTCTCATCCGTGAGCTTCTGCACCACGTCATGTGCGTCGCGGCTTTGATCCTCGGAGATGGTTTTGTCCTTCTCAAGTTTCTTGAGCGCGTCGTTCGCATCGCGTCGCAGATTGCGCACGCCGACGCGGTGCATCTCGGTGATGTGATGGAGTTGCTTGACGAACTCCTTGCGCCGCTCTTCGGTCAATGGCGGCACCGGCAGGCGAATCAGCTTGCCGTCGTTGCCTGGATTCAGGCCTAAGCCAGCGTTCATGATCGCCTTCTCAATCACCGCGATCTGCGTCGCGTCCCACGGCTGTACGGTAATCAAACTGGGCTCGGGGGTGCTGATCGTCGCCATCTGACTGATTGGCGTGGGCGTCCCATAATAATCGGCTTTCACCGAATCGAGAATGTGGACCGAAGCGCGTCCTGTGCGAATCGAAGCCATCTCCCGGCGCAGGTCGTCGATGGTCTTGGCCATCTTCTCCTTCGCTATGCTCTCGATCTCTTCAACGGTATCGCCGTGTATGCTTGACATGCCTAAACTACCTCACGAAACAAAAGTCCCGACAGCTTCCTTCTCCACGGCTCGGCGCAGGGCGCCGGGCTCGTTGAGATTGAATACCAATACGGGCATTTGGTTCTCCTGGCAAAGCGAGACGGCCGTCAGATCCATCACGCCCAGACCCTGCTTGAGAACCTCCGAGTACGATATCTTCTCATACCGCCGCGCATCTTCATGGCGCATGGGGTCCTTGTCGTAGACGCCGTCCACCTTGGTGGCCTTCAACATGATTTCGGCGCCCGTTTCGATCGCTCGAAGTCCTGCGGCAGTATCGGTGGAAAAGTACGGATTCCCTGTTCCGGCCGCGAAAACGACCACCTTGCCCGCCTTCAGCGCCGCTACCGCCTTGCGCTTGTTATAGCGTGACGCCAACGGTTCCATGCCGACGGCGCTTTGCACCAAAGCTTCGATTCCAGCCGTGCGAATCAAGTCCGCAACGGCCAGTGCGTTAATCACCGTCGCCAACATTCCCATGGAGTCCAGGGTCGTTCGATCAATGCCCGCGTCGCCCGCATTGACGCCGCGAAAAAAATTGCCGCCGCCGACCACCAGCCCAACCTGGACCCCGCTCTTGGCTACGTCGACGATCTCTGCGACGATCTCGCGTGATCGCGCCGAATCGATGCCGAATCCGGCCGAGCCGCCTATGGCCTCGCCGCTGATCTTGAGGAGAATGCGCTTGTATCCAGCCATAAAAATGAGAAGCCGCGGACCTCAGGCCCGCGGCTTTTCGAAACATTCCCGTTTCACCGCAAGCCTATTGCTGCGGACACAAGGTTATCACTCGCCGATCTTGAAACGCGCGATCCGTCCAATGGTGATGTTCTCGCCGAGCTTCGCGATAGCAGCGGTAATCAGCTCTTGCACGGAGACCGAAGGGTCCTTGACAAAGGGCTGTTCCAACAGGACCACCTCTTCGTAGAACTTACTCATGCGGCCCTCGACGATCTTGTCGACGATCGCCTCCGGCTTACCTTCCGCGAGAGCGCGCGCACGCTGGATATCCCGCTCCTTCTCAACCGCGGCCTCGTCCACTTCTTCACGGCGTACAAAGCGCGGGTCCGTGGCCGCGACATGCATGGCGATGTCTTTCGCCAACTGGATGAAGGCATCCGTGCGAGCAACAAAGTCGGACTCGCAGTTCACTTCGACCAGCACGCCCAACTTGCCGCCGGCGTGAATGTAGGCTTCGATGAGACCCTCGTTGGCTTCGCGGTCCGCTTTTTTCTGTGCAATCGCGATGCCCTGCTTGCGCAGCACAACTTCCGCCTTATCGATGTCGCCGCCCGCCTCAACGAGCGCCTTCTTGCACTCCATGAAGCCCGCAGCCGTCCGGTCGCGAAGCTCTTTGACTAACTTTGCAGAGATGTCCGCCATGGTCTACCTTCCTGCCCTTCCGTCTCTCGCCCCTACAATCAGCGCAGGCAGCGGGCGAACGCAGATTCGCCCGCTGCACCCACACGTTTAACTTTCTATCCAATCGATGAACTAGAACTGCGAAGCCACGTTGTCGGGATTCACGACGCCCTTCTCGGTGACGATCATGCCGTCTTCGGTCACGACGGCGTACTCGCCGTCCGCGGCATCGACGACCGGCCCTTCGCCGGAGACGAAGGCTCCCTCAGTCGCCAGGGTCGTAGCCTCGATGATCGCGTCCGCAACCTTGCTGGCGAACAACTTGATGGCGCGTAGAGCGTCATCGTTGCCCGGGATCACGTAGTTCACCGGACCCGGATCGCAGTTCGTATCGACGATCGCCACAACAGGAATATTCAGCCTGTTCGCCTCGGCAACCGCAATTTCTTCTTTCCTGGAGTCAACGATGAAGATGACGTCCGGCAATCCCGGAATGTCCTTCAATCCCGCCAGGTTTTGCGTGAGGTGCTTCCGCTCACGTTCCAACCGGGAGACTTCCTTCTTGGAACGTCCGGCGTACTGCTCGTCCGTGGCCCACCGATCTAGCTCTTTCAAGCGCTCGATCGATTTCTGTGCCGTGGTCCAGTTGGTCAGCAAACCGCCGAGCCAGCGGTGGTTCACGTAGTACTGGTTACAGCGTTCGGCCTCTTCCTTAACAGCCTCTTGCGCCTGGCGTTTCGTACCGACAAAGAGCACGCTCTTGCCTTCGTGAGCGGCGTCGCCGATGAAGCGCAGGGCTTCCTTGAACATCTTCAACGTCTTCTGTAAGTCGACGATGTGGATGCCGTTACGTTCGCCGAAGATGTATTCCTTCATCTGCGGATTCCAGCGCCTGGTCTGGTGCCCGAAGTGAACGCCTGATTCGAGCAATTCTTTCATTGTTACTTGCGGCATGGGTCCTCCTTGCCTTGTTACTCGGCCCCTGCGGAATAGCGCAGAGAACATAAACGAAACGTCGCCTGTCCAAGCGGGATTTGGCGACGTCCGTGGATAGATCGGCTGCCGCTCCGGCAGCCGCGAAAATTAGCGCTTCGAGAACTGGAACCGTTTGCGGGCGCCGGGACGACCGTACTTCTTCCGCTCATGCTTGCGCGGGTCGCGAGTCAGGTAGCCGTCGCGCTTCAACACGGGCCGAAGCTCCATGTTGAACGTCTGCAGAGCGCGGGCAATGCCCAAACGGACAGCTTCAGATTGACCGCTGACTCCGCCGCCGTGCGCGAGGATGTAGACGTCGAACTTGCCGACCGTCTCCGTCGCCTGCAACGGTTGATTCACACAGGCCTGTTGCTCTTGCAACGGAAAGTATTCGGTCAACTCTCTCTTGTTGATCTCAAACTTGCCGGAGCCGGGCCGCAGCCATACGCGGGCTACTGCCGACTTGCGGCGGCCCGTTCCTAGATATTGAACTCGCGAAGTTTCCATGGGTCTGTTCGATTAACCAACTTTGTCTTGAAGCGTAAGAACCTTCGGTTCCTGCGCCTCATGCGGATGCGTCGGCCCCGCATACACCTTCAGCCGTGATTCCAGCTGATTGCCCAACTTATTCTTCGGCAACATGCGATACACGGCGGATTCGATCATCCGTTCCGGATGCGTTGCCCGCATCTGACGGGCGGTCGTTTCGGTCAAACCGCCCGGATAGCCGGAGTGACGCCGGTACAACTTGGCGTCTTCTTTGTTGCCGGTCAGGATCACCTTCTCGGCATTGATGACCACGACGTGATCTCCCGTCTTCAGGAACGGCGTGTAGTCGGGCTTATGCTTGCCCATCAAAACCATGGCGGCGCGCGTCGCTACCCGACCCAAAACAAGGTCGGCGGCGTCAAGCACGTACCAATCGTTGCGCACCTCGTCAGCACGCGGAAAATACGTCGACATGTCGGAAAACACTCCTATCCCGGCGCGGAGCCAAACCCTTCGATGGTACCGCTAAGACCGTTTACGGTCAAACACACAAACCCGCCGCTCTCGGCTTGAAGACCGCAGCGACGTTCATCCAACCGGAATGCCCCTAGTATAACCAAAACAGCGGCTTACGCGGCCCGCCCGCCCAGAATCAGCAAGAAAACGTACACCGCAGGAAAGGCGAACAAAGTGCCGTCCATCCGGTCCAACGCTCCGCCATGACCTGGCAGGATTTGTCCGCTGTCCTTCGCTCCTGAGCCCCTTTTCAACGCCGACTCCGCTAGATCACCAATCTGACCCGCCACGTTGGTCGTCAGCGGCAAGGCGATCATCGCCCAAAACGCCAGAATGTCCGGCATCACCGCCTGCAAGTAGACGACACCCGCGGCTGTGCCCAGCATGACTGAACCAATTGTGCCTTCCCATGTTTTGCCGGGACTCAGCTGCGGCGCCAGCTTGTGCTTGCCTATCGCGCGCCCTACGTAATACGCCGCGCTGTCGCCGACCCAACTGACCAGCAAGGGCAAGAAAATCCAGTGCGGGCTCAGCGCATGCAAATGCGCGGCGATCGCCAATGGCCCGCAGGTGTAGACAACCCCGAAAAAAGTCGCCGCCGAAGAGCCGTAAGTTTCTGCCACCGCCCGCGAATCGAGCGTCGCCATGGCCAGCAATACGAGCAGCAGCACAATGAGGAATCCCTGGTTCAGCAAGGTAGGCAGCAAAACCAGCACCGCTCCCGCCGCCATTCCCGCGACAGCGTAGGGTTGCACGCCGCGCTGCCGCACCAGTCCATAGAACTCTCGCAGGCAGAGCAGCCCCACCGCCGCGAGTGCCGCTCTCACAAACAGAGGGGGAGCAAGGAAGATCAGGCCGAGTGCGACCGGGATCAAGACAAGGGCCGTCAGAACCCTCTTCATTCGGGAAAGTCGGGCCGCGCCGCCGGCCGTGCGACATTCGCAACGCCCACCAGCGCCGGTTCGTCGCCGCCCTGCTGAGACAACCCGCCGAATCGGCGTTCGCGGCCTTGGAAGTCCAGAATCGCTTCGAGTAGGTCGATTTCGCGAAAGTCAGGCCAAAACTTCTGCGTGACCCAAATCTCGGTGTAGGCGATCTGCCAGAGCAAGAAATTGCTGACTCGCACTTCCCCGGAGGTTCTAATCAGTAAATCCGGATCCGGCAGCCCCGCCGTGTACAAATACTTTTCGAAGGCATCCTCATCGAGGGGAGCCTCGCTAGTCGACACTTTGGCGTGAGCGATGGCTGCATTCACCGCGTCGACAATTTCAGACCGTCCGCCGTAGTTCAGCGCAACGTTGAGGATCAATCCGTGATTTGCGGCCGTCCGGGCAATCGCATCGCCTAGTTCATCCTGAACGTCTTGCGGAAGTTCATCCACGCGCCCGATGACTCGCAATTGCACGCCGTTCTCAATCAGGCTGTCGAGTTCCTGCCGCAGGTAGCGTCGCAACAAGCCCCACAGGGTATTGACCTCATCCTTGGGACGCTTCCAGTTCTCCACCGAGAACGCGTACAAGGTGAGCGCCTCCACTCCCAAGCGCCGGCAGCCTTCAATCGACGCTCGCACCGCTTCAACGCCTGCACGGTGTCCCGCCGCTCGCGGCAGGAAGCGCTTCTGGGCCCAACGACCGTTGCCGTCCATGATGACCGCAATGTGCCGCGGTATCCTCGCAGGATCCAGCCGGTTCGCTAGTTCCAGTTCGGGACTTCCCGGCTGAGCCCATTCAAGAAAGTGCTTCATCTGGCAGAGTTGCCCGTCTCATCGTACTACGCGTACCGCGAGCGACGAAACCTGGAAAGGCGCGAAACCAATATCTACTTGGCCAAGAAGCCTCTAGCCCTCATCCACGCCTGCAGACGGTTCGGCCAATCGGCCACCGGGCCAGGAGCCTTATCCAGGCCGAAACCGTGCCCGCCGCTCTCGAAGATATGCAGTTCCGCGCTAGCTCCCGCATCGCGAGTCGCCTGGTAATAGCGAATGCTGTTATCCGTGCTGACGGTCGTATCGTCATTGGCGTGCGCGATGAATGCAGGCGGCACGGACCCAAAGAATTCAATCTTTCCGGGCATCGCCGGGTACATCGGCACAACAAAGTCCGGTCGAACCGCCGCATCGCCGCTAGTCGCCAGCATTACAACAAGATGGCCCCCGGCCGAAAACCCCATAGCGCCCACGGCATTCGGCCGCACCAGCCATTCCGCCGCCCGTTCGCGAATGATCTTCATCGAACGTTCGGCGTCCTCGACCGCAACCGCCATATAGCGCACACCGCCGGCCCGATCGGCAAACGCCTGAGTGCGCTCTTCCGCCGAGAGCCGATGATCCGAGTTAAACGGCAACCGGTACTTGAGTACGAACGCGGCCACCCCGATCGAACTCAGCCAGCGCCCCACGTCGTGGCCTTCCTTGTCGATCGCCAGATGGTCATAGCCGCCGCCCGGGCAAATCAAGATGGCCGGAGTGCTGCCGCTGCCGCGCTTCGGCAAATAAACCGTGAGCGTCGGGTCCTTCACCTCGCTAATGCCGCGATCCGTGACTCCGTTTTGGCCTCGTTCGACGACCTTTTCACTGCCGGCGGCAGCAGGACGGTCGGGCCACAACCGAACTACCTGAGGCCCTGCGGCTTGAGCCGCAACGGCCAGCGTGAGGAATAGCAACGGCGCAGATCGACGAAACATCGAAGGGATTATACCGGCCCGGCCACCGAAGCGCGCGAGCGGACAGGTTATATTGTTGTCGCCAGTATGAATCGCCGACGCTTTCTCCTCGGAGCCGCCGCTCTCCTCCCCGCGGCCCACATCCGCGCCCAAAACAGGCAGCCATGGGAATGGCGCAGCTACGCCGCCGATGCCGCGTCCAGCCGCTACGCTCCCCTTGACCAGATCACCGCCGCAAACGTCGAGCACCTCGAAGTCGCCTGGGAACTCGAAACGCTCCCACCCCGCGTGCGCCCGCAGGGGACGATTCAATGCACGCCCATCGTCGTCGACGGAGTTATGTACGTCACTGCCCACGGCCTCGACGCACACGCCATCGAAGCCCACACCGGCAAGCTCATCTGGTCCAACGACGGCGTCGACACCAGCCCCCGGCGCGGCGCTGCAGGGACATCGCGCGGCGTGACCTATTGGCGCGACGGCAGCGACGAACGCATCTTCGCCCCCGTCCGCGAGCACATCCTGGCCATCAACGCCAAGACCGGCAAACTCATCGACAGCTTCGGCTCCAACGGCGCCATCGAACTCGCCAACGGCCTCGACCGCGAACTCAGCGAGACGGAGTCCATCGTCTCCACCACTCCCGGCGTCGTCTTCGAAGACCTACTGATCATCACCTCGCGGCCGGGCGAAGGTCCCGTGAAGTCCGCCCCCGGCCACATCCGCGCCTACGACTGCCGCACCGGCCAGCGCCGCTGGATTTTCCACACCATCCCGCAGCCCGGCGAGTTCGGCTTCGACACCTGGTCGCCTCTTTCCTGGAAGACTTCCGGCGGGGCCAACTGCTGGGGGGGCATGAGCGTCGACCACGAACGCGGCTGGGTCTTCGTCGCCACCGGTTCGCCCACCTTCGACTTCTGGGGCGGCGACCGCATAGGCTCCAACCTGTTCGCCAACTGCGTCATCTGCCTCGACGCCCGGAGCGGCAAGCGCATCTGGCACTACCAGACTGTCCACCACGACCTGTTCGACTACGATCTGCCCTGCGCGCCGAATCTAGTCACCGTCATGCACAACGGCGCCCCCCGCGATGCCGTCGCCCAAGTCGGCAAGACGGGCTGGGTTTACCTGCTCGACCGCGAAACCGGCGAGCCGCTCTATCCCATCGAAGAGCGCCCCGTTGCCGCCTCCACCGTGCCCGGCGAAGAAGCCTGGCCCACTCAGCCATTCGTCACCAATCCTCCCGCCTTCTCGCGGCAATACTTCGGCCTCGACGACATCGCGCATCTATCCGACGACTCGTACAACTATCTGGTCAACCAACGGCTAGAAGGTGTAGCCCTCTCTCCGAAGTTCACCCCGCCCGCGCTAGACAAAGAAGTCGTCGTATTCCCCGGCTACCACGGCGGCGGCCTATGGGGCGGCGCCAGTTGGCGCGCCGACAAGGGAATCCTCTTCGTCAATCACAACGAGATCCCCTGGAGCCTGAAACTCGTCCGCACCGCCGAAGGAACCGCCTACCCCTTCGAGCACACCGGCTATCTGCGCCCCGAAGACCAAGAGAACTACCCGGCCATCAAGCCTCCCTGGGGACGCATGTCGGCCATCGATCTCAACAACAGCAAAATCCTCTGGCAGACTCCGCTCGGCGAGTACGACGAACTCAGCGCGAAAGGCATACCGCCCACCGGCTCCTATAACCGCGGCGGCAACATCGCCACTCGCGGTGGCCTGCTCTTCGCTGCCGCCTCTCTAGACTGCACCTTCCGCGCGTTCAACCAAAAGGACGGCGCCGTACTCTGGAAGCATTCCCTCGGCGGAATCGGCACGGCCACCCCGTCGACCTACGAAGCCGACGGCCGCCAATTCGTGGTGATCGCCACCAGCCCCAACTCCAACGCCAAAGGCTCCGGCCCCAAAGCCGGCTTTACCGCCTACGCCCTGCCCGCCTAAAAATGCAAGACGGGCGATCGACAATCCTTGCGGCCATCGCAGCCTTGACCGTCGCGTCACTCGCGGCCCAAGTCGGCACGCGGCCACCCGAACCGGCCGAAGACTTCCAACCGGGCGAGCCCGTCGCGCAGCCCCTGCCCTTCAGCCATAAAACTCACGTCGGTCTGGGACTCAAGTGCCTTGAGTGCCACACCATCGAGGACCCCGGCGACTTCGCAGGCTTCCCTTCCGAGACCCAGTGCATGGCCTGCCACATCGCCATCAAGACTGACAGTCCGCACATCAAGAAACTCGCGGCCGCATCCGAAGAAGCCAAGCCCATCGAATGGAACCGCGTTTACCAGGTCAAGGAATTCGTCTATTTCTCCCATCAAATTCACCACCGCGAAGCCGGCATCGAGTGTTCCGAGTGCCACGGACCAGTCGGCGAACGTGATGTCCTATTCCAAGAGACCTCCCTCGGCATGTACGCCTGCATGAAGTGCCACGAACGCCACGACGCCCCAAACGGCTGCGACACCTGCCACGACACTCACTAGCAGCGCTGGCGCCCGAAGAACTTACATGTGCGCTTTCTTCCCTTCGGCCCGGCGGCGCCAGTAACCGATGGCGCTTCTCGCCGACTATGTAGGTAGCGATCGCCGCCGCTGCGGTCGGCATATTCGGCGGTATTTTGGGGGTATTTGAATTCTGAGCCGGTCCGGTCGACTCTGTCTTGCTTGTCTCTTGTGGGCCGGCCTGGGGATAGCTGCAACTGGCGTCACCATCACGCCGCTATCCCAGCCCACAGCCTTCGCCGACGCCGCCGATCCCGACGCGTTGGCCTACGCCTGCGCGGACGATGCCGCCGCGCTCTCCCAATTTTTCGCCGAGAAGCAACTCCCCTTCGAGCCGGACTTGGTCCGCAGCCGCGAGGGGCTTGCCTGCCATGTGTTCTACACGCCGACCCTCAAGGGCTTCCGAGCCTCGCGGGACAACGAGATGGCCGAAGGTCTTTACTCATCCATCAGCCCTTACGCTTTTCTCGCGAACAGTGAAATTCCCGGCGATAGTCTCGAAATCGTCAAGGAGATCCTCAGCCGCCTCTCCCGTCCCCTAGATGTTCGCCTGACGGTCTCGGGCGGCTTCTCCCAATCGCTGTGGGAGTCCGCCGCCGTTCGCCACTTCGGCGGACTGCCGCACCGTTTCACGTTCTTCGAGAGCATCGACTCCGTTTCCCATCCCTGGGCGCAAGACCACATCAAAGCCGGCCGGGCGAATGGTTTGCCTCGCGTCCTCATTCCGCGGCGGCTCTACGAAGCTAATGCCGACGAAGGCCAAATGACTGAGAGCCTTCTCCAGAGTCTTGAGGCGCAGGGTTTTGTGCGCTCGAAATTGTCATGGCGAGGCTCCGCTCTGCAGTTTGTCTCCGATCCGCAAGACCCGTCCAAGACCATCCTCGTCGACGCCGGCAATTCCCGCTATTGGGGCGCCGAATTGAGCGCTGCCGAGTACAGCTACGTGCTTCGCCAAGAGTTCGGCGCTGACCTAATCTTGGATCTCGGCGACGCAGGCCCCCCGGCCGACGATCTGCTCGCATTTCTGCCTCAGGAAAATACCGTTCTGGTTTCGCAGATGGTGCGCGGCAATGCCGACGTCGCCCGGGCGGCGGCATTTCAACTGCTCGAAACATTCAGCGCCTCAAGCCCGCCTCCCGCCATTCGCAAGCTAGCTTCCCTATTAGCGGAGTGGGAGCAGGATTTACGGGAGAGTTCGCTGCAACTGTCCGAGACGATCGCTGACGCTCAGCGAGCCCTCAAGTCCGAAGCGCCCGAAGACGATCCCGAACTCGACACCCTGCTAAAAGCCTACGTGGCCCGGCACTGCCCCGGCAGCCCGGCATCTTGCTTCAACCAAGCAGGCGTGGGAGTGGTCCTCGAAACCGACCCGGAACTCATGCGCCGCTCCAGCTCTCACACCGCCGTCAACCGATTGCGCTCCAAGCTCCGGTCGATGCTCCTCGGAATCATCGAACAGCAGACCGATCGGGGCGATTGGCAAGAAGTTCCCGTCCTCGATCGGGCCGCGGCCAAACTGGCATCCTGGGGTTTCCATGTCGTCCGAGTTCCCTACCTGCGCGGCGGTGACCAGCCCAGCGTCAGTTATGTCAACGCCTTGCTCATCGACCGCAAGTTGTTCCTGCCGATGCTCGGGCTGCGCCGCTTTGAGGAGCGCACGTTCTCCCAACTCCGGCGCGACCTTGAGGGCCGTTACCAGGTAATTCCCGTCGATGCCCGCACGGTATTGACGCGAGGAGGCGGCGTCCACCGCGCCTTCGGAATATTCCGGCAGGCGGCGCAGTAGTTCGTGCCGATCATCACCCACAGCCCCGCCCGGGGCGCAACCCGCAGCCGTCCCAGAGTTACAATCGTGGCCACGGTCGGAGGGTTCGATGGAAAAGTTCGTTCACAACTGGGGAAATAGTCTGACGCGCCGCAATGCCGTTAAGGGCCTCACAGGCTTCCTGGCCGGGTCATCCCTGCTGCAAGCTCAACAGGACGTCTTCCGTGATCACAGCCGCTCCCCCGGCCTCGAAGAACTGACCAGCACCTTCGATTTCGAACCCATCGCCTATGCCAAGCTGCCGCGTGAGGTGTTCAACTACACCGCCTACGGCTCCGGCGGCGAGTTCACCTTGCGCCGCAATCGCGCCGCCTTCGACTGGGTCGAACTCGTGCCGCGTGGCGTGCCCAACGTAACTGCCGTCGACACCGCCACCGAAGTCTGCGGCACAAAAATGGCCTTCCCCATCATGGTCGCTCCGACAGCGGCGCACGTTGCCCTCTTCCCCGAGGGCGAGGCGGCAACCCATCTCGGTTGCACCAATGCCTCCAATACGCCCATGATCATCAGCGCCAACGCTAGCCTACCTGTCGACAAGATCGCCGAGGCCGCCACGGGTCCGCTCTGGTGGCAGCTCTATCCCCGCCAGCAGCCGGAAGCCAACCGACCCTTGCTCGAGGCCGCCCAACAAGCGGGCTGCCAAGCGGTCGTGGTGACCATCGACCAGCAGGCCGCCTACTACGAGAGACGGCTGCACGATCGCCACCTAATCAACAACGTCAGTCGCGGCGGAGGCCGCCGGACGCCTCGCGGCGGCGACAGTCCCTACCGTATTGCCGGCTTCCGCTCCTGGTACGACTGGAAGCTTTTCCACGACATCCGGCCGATGTTCCAAGTGCCCATGTTGGCCAAAGGCGTACTCACCGCCGAAGACGCTCGGCTCTGCGTCGAGCACGGCGTCGAAGGCATCATCGTGTCCAACCATGGCGGACGCGCCCTCGACCACTCGCCGGCAACCATGGAAGTGCTTCAAGAGATCGTCGACGCCGTGGCAGGCCGTATCCCGGTCATCGTCGACAGCGGATTCCGCCGCGGCTCCGATGTCCTTAAGGCCTTGGCTCTCGGCGCCTCCGCCGTATGCTTCGGGCGGTTGCCTCGTTATGGCCTAGCCGCATTTGGGGCCAACGGCGTCCAAAAAGTTCTAGAGATACTCCAAGGCGAATTGGTTCTGGCCATGGCCCAAACCGGTCGCTCCAATCTCGCCTCGATCGACAGCTCGCTGGTAAGGACGGACTTCGCATGAGCCGGGCGCCCTTCAATAGACGCCAAGCCCTGACCGGTTTTACGTCGCTGTTAGCCGCCTCGCCGTTGCTGAAATCCCAAGACGTCCCCGTGCCCGAACTCATCGGCGAAGAGCCCGGCCGCATCGCTCCTTACGACGACTTAGCCAACGCGTTCGAGTTCGAACCGATGGCCCAGCGCACGCTCAGCCCAGATACCTTCGCCGCCATCGCCGACGGCGATCATGCCGCCTGGGACCGCATCACTTTCCGCCAGCGGATGGTCGACACCAGCAATCTGGATCTCACCACCGACCTGTTCGGCGACCCTCATTTCACGCCCATCCTCGTCGGCCCCGCCTCGCATCAGAAGCGCTTTCACCCCGACGGCGAATTAGCCATGGCCGAAGGCGCCTCGGCAGGCAAGGCCGCCCTGGTCGTCTCCGACCGCTCCGATCACCCGATTGACGAGATCGCCGCCAAAGCCACGTCAAGCCTCTGGTACCAGGTCTATCCCGAAGCCGATGCCGCCGCGCTCATCAGCCGCATTCGCCAAGCCAAGGCCGCCGGCTGCAAAGCTGTCTGCCTGACCGTCGGATCGCCCGCATCCGATTCTTCCATCGCCGCCGATTGGGACTACGTCGACCGCATTCGCCAAGCGACCGACGCGCCGTTCCTTTTGAAAGGCGTGATGAGTCCCGAAGAAGCGCAGATGGCCGCCGACAAAGGCGTGAGCGGCATCATCGTCTCTAACCACGGCGGCAAGTTTCTGCCTGGGATAGCCGACCCCATCTCCGTGCTTCCGGCAATCACTGAAGCTCTCAACGGCAGGATTCCGGTGCTGGTCGACGGCGGCGTGCGGCGCGGCGCCGACGTGCTCAAAGCCCTGGCTCTGGGCGCGACTGCCGCACTCATCGCCAGGCCTGCTCTTTGGGCCCTCGCCGCCTATGGCGCCGACGGCGTCCAAAAGCTAGTCGAACTGCTGCAGACCGAGCTAGCCAGCGACATGACCATGTTGGGGACGGTTACTCCGGCGGACGTCACTCGCAATCACGTTAAGGTCCATCGACGCTAGGCGTTGTGCCTCCCGCTCGATCTACCTTCCAAATTCGCCACGGCTGGTCCCCCAGGCCTACTGGGTCGTGATAGATTTCGCTGTGGATCAGCTGCACCCCCGGCAGTCCCTCCACCTTCTGCTCCTGGTCTCCATGGCCCACGATATAGTCGACCCGCCGGGCCTCCAGAAACTCCATCGACAAGTCCCGCGGAACCTCGAAATAGCCCACCACGCGATTCGACATTCGCTCGCCAGCCATGGCGAAGTTATTGGGCGCAACCAGGTTCATCACCGTCGAACCCGCCGGTAGGTCATCCACGTAAGCCGGGTAGCGATAAATCTCTGCGCGCGTATGCATGTCGT
This sequence comes from uncultured Acidobacteriota bacterium, assembly GCA_963805925.1. Classification (GTDB taxonomy): domain Bacteria; phylum Acidobacteriota; class Terriglobia; order Bryobacterales; family UBA6623; genus CAMPKL01. The sequence continues at coordinate 260,911 of CAWDWB010000002.1, read as the reverse complement.
AGAGACGTCGGCTGGCAATAAACGCTGCCGGTTCAAGCGCCAGAATCGCGCAAGTAATCGTGATGGCTGAGCAAAAGACCGCTTCAAACACCCGATTGCGTGCCGCCGTCAAGATGGAAAACAGTAGCCCGGTCACAACAACCAATAGCATCATGAAAATCAGACCGAACCGCAGCGTCTGGTGCATGGGAAACCACCAGACCAGGCCGCAGTAAATCAACCCTCCCAGCCAAAGCCAGAATCGCTTCTCCTCCCGGCGGCGCCAACGCGATCCAGCAAAACATCGCCACGCCCAACGGTACGAACGCTGTGAATGCCGCGCCGACGCCCGTGTCGACGCTGTAGCTCGTCATGCTCGGCTCGCTCCGGTACTCGGCCCAGGGATAGACGAGCCACTCCGCATGCGAGTGAACCCACCTGCCGACCGCCCAGTTGATTGGATTGATGTTGTGTGCCGACAATCCCGGGAACAACACCCACCCTTTGATCGCCACCCTCATCGGAAACACTGGGTTTCCCGCAAGCAGCCAGGCGCGCAGATACCAAAACGCCGAGGTCAGCGCGATCCCGGCAAACAGGGCGCCGGCCGTTGCGGCCAACTCTCCGGCGCTCCGTCTTCCTCCCCAGCCAAGAAGAATCACCAACCCAACGACCAGCGGGCCGACAAAAGCCAGGTACACCAGCTTCGAGCCAAGCGCGATGCCGCAGGCCAGGCCCATCACCCAATACCACGATCTGTTTGACTGCCCCTTCTCGGAGCGCTCCACTGCCGCCTGGGCCAGAGCCAGAGCGCCCATCAGGAACGAGGCCGCGAATACGTCGATGTAGCCGTTGAATGTCTGGTAGTAAACAATCGGCAGCGTTGCCAACACCGCAACCGACGATAACGCCGCGTTTCGGTTTCGCGTCAAGCCGAACGCCAAACTGTAAGCCGAAGCCAACAAACAAGCCAGCGGCGGCCACTGCGCCAAGAACGTCCATCTGCTTAAGCCGGCGGCATAGAACCAATACATCGTCGTCTCGCCGTTGCCCGGCATCCCAAATCGCCAGTTCGTCTTCTCGGAGATCGCCAACGTACCGTTCAGCAGCCAGTGGTGCGGCAGCAGCAGATGGTAGGAGACGGCGTCGTAGTCGATGATGTAGCCGTCGAACGCGTTCGCGGCGCCGATCAGATAAGCCCCCGCAATCACTGCGCCGCTCACCCATAGATACGCCGGGATGGGCTCGGCCTCCTCGGCCTTGCTTCCCGTTGGAACTCTAGCTTGCCGCCCACAACAGGCCACGGCTGCAGCCAACATCGCAGCCAGCGCGAACGCCGAGTGCCAAGGCGCCAACCGCTCCATCACGCCCATCAACTGCAGCCCGGCCGCGAGGTGCACCGAAACCAGCAGCGCCGACTCCGCCACGATCAAGCCGGCGATCAGCCGGTATCGCAACTCCGCGCCGCCCAGCAGCGCCCGAGCGATGATCCAGCCGGTCAGGCCCGCCGACAACAAACAGAACGCGGCGAACAACATCACGAACCCAGCAGACGGACAAAAATCTTGCGGACGACCTGGCAACTCAGAGCGACCGCCTCGCTGCTCGCCAGCCACGCCGCTAGACTCAGGACCGACAATCCTGTCAGAAGGGCGCGCTGCCGGGACCGCTCCGGCTGCCCTGTGTTCGACTTAGCCAATACTGAAGACCTCCAAACGACTCTACTGAGCGCGAAGCTCCTCCGCAACTCACAAGACGCTCGCTAATCAACCGTCGTAAGATAGCTGTCAGGAGCGGAGCTTTTTCCGCTCTTTGGCATCGGCAAGATGTTAGACGAACCCAGTAGTAGTCGCGAAAAGGGGCGAATGTCCATCCGGGCGCTCTCTTCGGCTGAGCGTTCGGTGATGGGCTTCGATAGAAATGGCGAGCGTCTCGACAGCTCAGGAACGCTTGGTCTACTTGACCGAGTTGACGGGTTTACGCCTCGAAGGTCCCAATGGCGACCGCATCGGGCGCGTCCGTGACGTCGCCCTAGCTCCCCGCGAACACCCTCGCCGGGTCTCCCGCTTCCTGTTCGGCGACAGCCGTACGCGCTTCCAAGTTCGCTTCGATCAAATCGCGGCCATCACCTCCGACTGCATCATCCTCTCCGACGACAACTTCGCTCCTTACCAATCCGACGACTTCCACTTACTGCTGGCCCACGATCTGCTCGACCAGCAAATCGTCGACGTCAACGGACGGAAAGTCGTCCGCGTCAACGACGTCGCACTGCGCGTCGAGCACACCGACGGTCGCGATGAACTCTGGCTGCAAGAAGTCGGCGTCGGGCTCCGCGGCGCCTTCCGCCGCCTCACCGAAGGCCTCCTGCCTCGCGGAACCATCCGCAGCTTGCAGGAGAGAATCCCCGAGAACCGTATTCCCTGGGAATACTGCAACATCGTCGAACCAGATCCGCAGCGCCGTCTCAAGCTGCTGATCTCGCACGACCGTCTCAGCCTACTCCATCCAGCCGACCTCGCCGACATCGTCGAAGAACTCGGACCCGCGGAGCGCGAAGTGCTGTTCGAGACTTTCGGCACCGAGTTCGCAGCCCAAGCTCTTGAAGAAGTCGATCAGAAGATCCAGATCAGCATCCTCAACTCGCTCGATCACGACCGCGCCGCCGACATTCTCGAGGAGATGGCCCCTGACTCGGCTGCCGATCTACTCAACGCTCTCGACGACAAACGTTCCGAGGACATCCTCGAAGAGATGGAAGACGAGCCCGCCGCCGACGTCGAAGAGCTCCTGGAGTACGACGAGGACACCGCCGGCGGCATGATGACCAACTACTTCCTGGCCCTGCCCCAAGACGCTACCGTCCTCGAGGCCATCGACGGCATGCGCCGGGAAGACTACCTAGTCAAGACGCTGACCCACGTCTTTCTCATCGACGACGACGAAAAACTCATCGCCTCCGTCCCCGTCGGGCGCCTGCTCATCGCCGACCCCAATCAGCCGCTCAAGCCGCTCGCCTTCCGCGAGACCGCCCGCGTCGATGTCGCCTCCGACGGCAGCCGAGTGATCGAGATCTTCGACAAGTACAACTGCTACGCTCTGCCCGTCGTCGACGAACTAGGCGTGCTGCTCGGCGTCATCACCGCAGACGACGTGATCGCCGTCCTCAAAGACCGCTAGAAGAACGAAGACGCTACCAATGATGGATTTCCTCAAAGGCATACGTCGGCACATCGTCCTATTCTTCGCCCTGCTCGGCCCTGGCTTCATTACCGCCATGGTCGACAACGACGCCGGCGGCATCTTCACCTACTCCGAAGCCGGGGCCCTGTGGGGCTACAACCTGCTCTGGACGCTCATCCCCATCACGCTCGCGCTCATCGTCGCCCAGGAAATGTGCTCGCGCATGGGCGCCGTCACCGGCAAAGGCCTCTCCGATCTCATCCGCGAAGAGTTCGGCCTTAGAACGACCTTCATCATCATGGTCGTGCTCTTGTTTGTGAACTTGGCCAACGTCACCGCCAACTTCGCCGGCGTCGCGGGCTCGCTTGAACTCTTCCACGTCAGCCGCTACATCAGCGTGCCCATCGGCGCCGCGATCGTCTGGCTGCTCGTGGTCAAGGGCACCTACAACAGCGTCGAAAAAGTTTTTCTTGTGGCGTCCACCTTCTACCTCGCCTACGTCGTCTCCGCACTGGCCGTGAAACCGGACTGGACGCGCGCCCTGCAGGCCACCATCGAACCCGTCATCATTCCCGATGCCGCCTTCTTCGCGTTGTTAGTCGGACTCGTCGGAACCTCCGTCGCGCCTTGGATGCAGTTCTATCTGCAAGCCGCCGTAGTCGAGAAAGGCATCGACGCCAAGAACTATCGCGACACGCGCACTGAGGTCATTCTGGGATGCGTCGTCATGTCGGTCATCGCCTTCTTCATCATCGTCGCCAGTTCCGGCGCCATCTACGACAAAGGCCCCCGCAGCATCAACGATGCCGCCGAGGCGGCTGAAGCCCTTCGGCCGCTCGGCGAATTCGCCTATATTCTCTTCGCCGGCGGCCTCATGTCCGCCTCCCTATTCGCCGCCAGCATCCTGCCGCTTTCGACCGCCTACACCGTCTGTGAAGGCCTCGGCTTCGAATCCGGGGTCGACCGCCGTTTCGACGAAGCGCCGACCTTCTATTGGATGTACACGCTGCTCATCGTTATCGGCGCCGGCTTGGTGCTCATCCCCGGGCTCCCGCTCGTGCGCATGATCCTCTTCTCGCAGGTACTCAACGGCATCCTGCTGCCGGTGATCCTGGTCTTCACCTTGTTGTTGGTCAATCGCAAAGACCTCATGCAGGAGTGGACCAACACGCCTCTCTATAACGTCATCGCCTGGGTCACGGTAGTCGTCATGATCGGCCTCTCGCTCATGCTGGCCTGGTTCTCCATTTGAAACTAGGCAAGCGGTCAACCGATCCAACTAGGTAGAATTGCGTTCAAGGTATTCATGGCTAAGATCAGCATCATTAACAGGATCTTGGACGCCGGCGTCGTCCCGATTATTCGTTGCGACTCCAAAGAGCAGGCCATCGGCGCGGCCAAGGCGATTCACAGGGGCGGAATTTCCGTCCTCGAAGTCACCATGACGGTGCCCGGCGCGCTTGGCATCCTAGAGACGCTCAAAGACGAGTTCGGCGATCGCCTGCTTCTCGGCGCCGGTACCGTGCTCGACCCCGAGACCGCCCGCGCCTGCATGCTCGCCGGCGCCGAATTCCTGGTCACGCCCGGTCTCGACGTCCGCACCATCGAGATGGCCAAACGCTATTCCATCGCCATTCTTCCTGGAGCGCTGACGCCGACCGAGATCATCACCGCCTGGCAGGCCGGCGCCGACATGATCAAGGTCTTCCCTTGCAGCGCCGTCGGCGGAGCCAGCTACATCAAGGCCGTCAAAGCTCCCCTCCCCCAGGTTCTTTTGGCGCCCACAGGAGGAGTCGACATCGACAACGTCGGCGAGTTCTTTGCGGCAGGTTCCGATGCCGTCGCCGTCGGCTCGTCTCTGGTCAAAACCAAAGCCTTGCGCGAAGGCCGCTTCGACGAGATCGAAAAAGCCACCGCCGCGTTCGTCAAAGCCGTGGCTAAAGCGCGATCCTAGTCGGCCGGCTCGAATTCATTGAGCGTTCTCGACGAGCTTCCGCAAAACGCCTCCGTCGTCGTCATTCGGCTGCGCTCTCTCGGCGACGCCGTTCTCACCACGCCCGCCTTGCGGCTGCTCAAGGCGGCCCGGCCCGATCTGCGCGTCTCGGTCGTCCTCGATGAGGTCTTTGCGCCTCTACTCGAAAGCTCGACCGACATCGACGAAGTCATTCGCGCCGATCGCAAACGACGCACTCACGCGATCCGCGAAATTCGCAAGCGCCGCCCCGCGCTCTGTCTCAATCTTCACGGCGGCACATCCAGCGCCTGGATGACCGCCCTCTCCGGCGCCAAGCATCGCGCCGGCTTCGCCCATTTCCGCATGGAAACGGTCTACAACATCCGCATCCCCCGCGCCCAGGAAGTTCTTGGCCTCGCCGAGGACGCTCCCGTCCACACCGCCCAGCACCTCGCCTCGGCGATGTTCCATCTCGGCGTACCGCAAGGCGACATCCCTTCCGCCCGGCTCTTCGCCGCGCCGCTCCCGCGCAACCGCCCCTACGCCGTCCTGCATGTCGCCGCCGCCTACGAAACCAAGCAGTGGGCCGCTGAGCGCTTCCGCGCCGTCGCCGCGCATGTTGAGCAAGTCCACGGCCTGGAACCCGTCATCATCGCCGGTCCCGGTCAAGATCACCTGCTGACGCAATTCGCCGAATTCACCACGATGCCCAACCTCGGCATCCCGCAACTGATGAGCCTCATGGCCGGCGCCAACCTCTTCATCGGCAACGATTCCGGCCCCGCCCACATCGCCGCCGCCTTCGCCAAACCCTGCGCCGTCATCTTCGGTTCCTCCAACTCCAAGGTCTGGGGACCGTGGAAGACGCCCTCCCAAGTCATCGAAACTTCATGGGACTGCAAACCCTGCCCCGGAGACCGTTGCTACGCCTTTGACCAGCCGCGCTGTATCCTTTCGATAGAAGAAGCGTCCGTGGCCTCCGCCGTGGACGCCCTGTTGCAAACGTCTTGAGCGAACTCCGACAGCTCCTGCAGTACGTACGCCCTCACGCCTCGAAGGTCGGGCTGTCCGTCGTTCTCATGGCTCTGGTCGGCGCCAGTCAAGGACTCGTTGCAGTGCTCATCGGGCCCGTCTTCGACCGCGTACTGGATCCCGCAGTCGACCACGGCCCGGTCACCTTGTTCAAGACGCCTTTCGGAGCGCTGGAGCTCGGCGACATTCTGCCCGCTTCGCTGCAAGACGTCTGGACCATGATCGCCGTAGCGATCGTCGGCGTCTTCGTCATCAAAGGCGTCTGCGATTTTTTCGGAAACTATCTCATCAACTACGCCGGACAAGCAGGAGTGCGCGACCTTCGCAATCACGTCTATCAGGTCGTCCTCAATCAATCGCCGGCGTTCTTCCAAACGCGGCACACCGGCAAGCTGATCTCTTCGCTCGTTAACGACATCGAACGCATCCAAGTCGCTCTCTCCCACATCCTCGCCGACTTGCTTCGCCAGACTTTTACAGTCGTCTTCCTCTTGTGGGTCATCATTCAGACCGATTGGCGTCTGGCGCTCGTGAGTCTCACCGTCTTGCCCGCCGTACTCATCCCGACCTCGCGCATCGGCCGCCGCATTCGCTCCACCACGCGCCGGGCGCAAGACGACCTCGGAGAACTCACCCAAATCCTCCACGAGACCATCGAAGGCAATCGCGTCGTCAAAGCCTTCGGCATGGAGGCCTATGAGGAAGGCCGCTTCCGCTCCGCCGCCGAACGCCTCTTCCGCAGCAACTTGCGCTACGTCCGCCAACAGGCCATTGCATCGCCGATCATCGAAATCTTCGGCGCCCTGACCATCGTCGGACTGCTCAGCTACGTCCGCCAGCAGCAAATGAGCACCGGCCAGTTCACCACATTTGTGGTGGCCTTGCTGATGCTTTATCAACCGATCAAACGGCTCAACGGCATCTACAACATCTTTCAGCAAGCGCTCGGCTCATCCCAGCGCGTCTTTGAATACCTGGCCCACCCGCACGACGTCGCCGAGTCTTCGAGCGCAACGGACACGCCGCCGTTCTCTCGCAGCATCGTCTTCGAACACGTCGGCTTCCACTACCCCGAGCACGATGTCGAGCCGACTCTCAGCGGCGTCGACCTCACCGTCAACGCCGGCGAAGTCGTCGCCATCGTCGGCCCCAGCGGCGCCGGCAAGTCCACGCTGCTCAATCTGCTGCCGCGCTTCTTCGACCCCACCGCCGGACGCATTCTCATCGACGGCGCAGACCTCAAGTCCCTCAAGCTCAGCTCGCTCCGTTCGCAGATCGCCGTCGTCACCCAAGAGACGTTTCTCTTCGACGAAACCGTCTTCAACAACATCGCCTACGGACAGCCCAACACGCCCCGCGAACAAGTCATCCGCGCCGCCCAAGCCGCCATCGCCGACGACTTCATCCAGGCCATGCCCGACGGCTACGAAACCAACCTCGGCGAACGCGGCTACCGCCTCAGCGGCGGACAACGCCAGCGCATCTCCATCGCCCGCGCCCTACTCAAAGACGCCCCCATCCTGCTGCTCGACGAAGCCACCTCGCACCTCGACACCGAGTCCGAAATGCTCGTCCAACAAGCCCTCGGCAACCTGATGCAGGGCCGCACCGTCATCGTCGTCGCCCATCGCCTATCGACCATCCGCAGCGCCGACAAAATCGTCGTCGTCGAAGACGGCAAAATCGTCGACATCGGCAAACACGACCGCCTGCTCGCCTCCTCCCCCGTCTACCAACGCCTCTTCGAGCTACAATCCGTCGACCGGCTGGACTGAGCCTTTGGCAGTAAAGGCTGCGCCGTTGACGATGACGTTCCGATTTACGGGCACCTTGGTCGGTTCCATTGTGGGGGCTGTTGTCACAGCCGTCGCGCTCGCCTCTTTTACGTGGCTCCCGGACGAGGCCTGGCCTCTGTTGGTGACGAACGTGTCGGCGTGGCTTGGCTTTTGGGCAATGCAAGACTGGTATCAGGGTTTCCCGACTAGAGTGGGCTTGGCGCTGACAAACGGATTACTGATTCTATCGGCGGCGGTGCAGTGGTCCATCGTGGGCCTCATCTACGATCTCGGTCACCACTTCTGGGCTAGCCAGGGGAATTCGACAGCTTCTAACACCCGAGCCCGCAGGTGACTGTCACTCGTTGACTGTCACCCCAAACCACGGCTGCGAATCCGCACTACCACCGCAATCCCGGCGCATCGCCAGGCGCTAAAGGGGACGCAGCATTAAGTTCCGGTCTACATCACACGAAAAGGGGACAAGAAGCCGGGGCCGACTGGGACAGCTTCCTCTTTACAATCTCGTTCCTAGCTGAGCGATGCCTCTTTGCGAACATTCCCGTCGGCACCGATATGGAGTTGAGGTCCAACATCTGCCAGGTCCTTGCCGAATATCTCCCGGAATGTCTCGAGGAACTCGGGGGTCGCTCTGAAGCGCTGGAAAAGCGGCCATGAACCATAACTGGATTCTGTAATACCGCCAGTAGCCCCTATCGCCTTCATTGTCGAACATGCGTTATCGAACTCGTCACGCAGTACCTGCCCAGCGAGGATGAACTTGCTCTCACATGCGCTCCAATCCTCTTCGGCAAGCAGTTCCTCACACCGGCGCTGTTCATTTAACCACTTGTATGCTTGCGCCCTGTTGATGACGAAGATGAGACGAGCCGACTCCGAGTGATAGCGCTTGATGGTTACGCACGCGAAGTCTAATAACGTTGCGGCCAAGCGATACTCGTTCTCGGCTATTAGGTCAAGGCACAGCGCGTTGAGCCGCCCATCTGCGGCTTCTCGGTCCTCGGCGAAGAACTTTCGCCAGACTACGTGCCCAAGCTTGACTCCGATTTCGTACACGCAACTGTATGCTTCTACGAAGTAGTCGTTGGACGCGCCAAGCGAGCTGCCAACCTTGATCGAAGCGTCAAGCTTGACATCACTCTGCCGACAAGCATTCAGGTATTGCTGTGAGACGCTACCGTTCGAATGAACAAACAGGTTTCGCCGCTCTGTAACCTCCACAAACTGTTGCCACGCGGGGAGGCCCTCACGAAGGGAAATGCCGAAGCGCTTTTCCATGAAGGCGAACTGTTCGGAATGACTCATCCTTATGACGGTCTCAACTTCCTTATCCAGAAGGGAGTCTTTAGCAGCTTCGATGTCGTTAAATTGCAATAGGTCGGCGAGTGTCAGGTTGCGCTCGGACGATCGCAAGACCTCTGGGCGTTTGCTGAAAACAAACTTCAGCAATGTGCTGACGAATGCGTCAAATTCCGAGACCAGAGCCACCACGAAGCTACGCGGAAGAAGTTCGACACTTGATTCGGACCGACGGAGCTCCCTGAGGAGCCGGTAGGCGTTTTCCAAGTGATGGGTCGACATGGTGAATATTTGCCCACCGTCATCCTGGTCTAGATAGGTCGCGTGTTGTTTCGCGTATTCCTGAAGACTGCGGTTCGCGTCCTCCGACCCCTTGCAACTGCTGAGGTCGATAAGAAAAACGTGGAATGCAGAGAACGAATGTTTTCGGCGAATTGCTCAATCACCGAGCCCATGCTGGGAGTACCCGTGCTGGTGGCCCCGTCGCTCCTCGCGGACGCATTTTCAACCCGCTTCGTCTCCGGTTGCATGTGAAGATTATCTCGCAAAGTCGAGCCGAACGAGGCTAGGAGGGAGACTGAGGGGGCAAAGGGGGGCAAAGGGGACGGCCCCTTTAGGCGCTGAGAATGGCTCGTGTGGTTCGCGGAGGCCGTCCCGCACCACATCACCCGCACGGATGAATTGCGAGGATGTCCCGGGTCTCTCTCCATCGAAACCCGATCCGCCGAACTCCGCGCAGTCCTTAGAGTCTAGCCCGCGCCAAAGCGGATTGCTTCACATCTTCCAACGCCCACTTTCCGACCAAGGAAAACCGAGGACAGGCTACAGATTTCCGGAGTCGCCGCTAACCACCTCGCCCTTGGCCTCCGTCAACCTCCCCCATACGGATCGTCAATGACAAACAGCCAACGTCCGTCCGGCTGCAGTCGGGCCGTTTCCATATTCCTGCCCTCTCTGCGGACCGGACTGCCATCGGCGCCCGCCTCATGCAAGGTCCATTTCCCCCGCAGCATCGCCAGATCGCCCACGCGGAACACTTCCAACGTCTGCAATGCAATCGAAGGCCGCGCCGCGAAGACGCTCCGATACGCCTCGCGAATGGCCGCCGCTCCCCGCACGGTTTCGTCGCCGCTTACCAAGACCGCCTCCGGTTCATAGAGCGCAACGACCGACTCCAAATCACGGCGATTAAACGCCTCTTGAAACTCGACGTGCAACTCTTGGGGCGACCCAGCCATGCGTCCATTATCCACGTGCGAAAAGTCGACGCTGCCCCGCTGCGTCCGACTCCTCAATGCCGCCTAGCCGGCCCCTTGCACTGCCTTGGTACCCTGGAACCGAGACAGGCCCGCTCCACCGAGCGGGCCTTCGTTGTTGGTACTGCGACCGCTTGTTCAAGACCAATAACCCGATTAAGTCGTTATCAACAAACGACTTGATCGGATTTTGGGGCGGACATTCGCGGACATTGACGGACATGCGAGGACCATCGGCGGACAAATCGGGCCTTCAGACGGGCATGGCGCGCGCCTACTCGGTCGCCAACGGGCGCGATCTACGCTGAGCGGGTTGAGCGCGACAGTCAGCCAACTCCCGATCCGGCAGCTGAGGCGGTTTAAAAACCGGGGACAGGCTACAGATTTGAGGATGCCGCGCGAACCCCGACGAAGTGGGGACAACGCTCCTTTTTCTGGGCTCTCCCAGATAGCCCCGTCGCCATTGGATATCGCCACAATGCGTGCCACCATGGACCCAGGAGATCCCTTATGCCCCGCGTTCTCGCTCTGCTTCCCCTGCTCCTCACCTTTGCCGGCTGCTCTTCCACCGAATCGACCGTGGCCAGCGAGGCTCCGAGCGATTCGGTCCTTCAGGTCGATGACTTGCGCTTCACGATTCCCAGCCAGTGGCAGGCCGAGGAACCCTCCTCAACATCCCGCAAGGCGCAATACGCGCTCACCGCAACCGCCGGGGACGACCCCGGCAGCTGCGTGATCTACTACTTCGGCCCCGGCGGCGCAGGCGACGCCGACACCAACATCGCCCGTTGGGTCGGCCAGTTCGTCAACGCCGCAGGCGAGCCGCCAACCGACGCCGTGCGCGAAACTCTTTCCGTCGACGGACTCACCGTACACACCGTCGACGTGTCGGGCCGCTATGTCGCCGAGGCCATGCCCGGCGGTGGCCAGCGGCTCGACAAGCCTGATCAGCGTCTGATCGCCGCCGTCATCGAGGCGCCCGCCGGGCCGTACTACCTAAAGGTGCTGGGACCGCAGGCGCTCATCGACGCGCAAGAAGCGGACATTCTGGCGATGATCCGCTCCCTACGCCTCGAACCCACAGGCAAAGCCGCGGAAGGCCAGCCGCATCCCTAGAGGAACCCGTCCGCCATTCGAGCTACAATCCCTGGACAGGCTAGATTGGGCCTGCGCTCCCCACACAATGCTTTACTCCATGACCGGTTTCGCCCGGGTCGTCTCTGACAGCGAACCCGCCATCGAAGTCTCGATCCGCACCGTCAACCATCGCTTCCTCGATCTCAAGATTCGCACTCCCTCGGAGTTCGAAGCCCTTGACCCGCTGATCCGGCGCATCGCCAAGGAGCATCTCAAGCGCGGCTCCGCGCAGATCTCCATCAGCCTCGAATCCAACCGCGACTCGTCCTTCGAGTTGAACAGCGACCTAGCCGACGCCTATCTGCGCGCCCACACCCAACTCTCCGACGCCCACCATCTCTCCCAAGAGCCGGACCTGATGGCGATTCTGCGCATCCCCGGAGTGCTCGGCGCCGCCGACCAAAAATGGCCCGAAGAGCGCCGCGAAGAGATTGAAGCCCTTCTTGAAGCCACTCTGGTCAAAGCCTTCACCACTCTCAACGAAGAGCGCGCCAGGGAAGGCGCCGGCGTCGCCGCCGATGTCCGCGCACGCACCGAGTCGATCGCCAAAGAGACCGAAGACCTCAAAGCCGCCGCGGCCGCGATGATCCCGCAGTTCCAAGAGCGTCTCGAGAAGCGCCTCTCTCAACTGCTCGGCGACACGCCCATCGACCCCCAACGCATCCTGCAAGAAGCCGCCGTGCTCGCCGACCGCACCGACGTCAGCGAAGAGCTCCAGCGCTTAGCCGGCCACTCCGAACGCCTGCTCGACATCCTCGACAAGGGCGGCGAGGCCGGCAAGAACATCGACTTCCTGGCCCAAGAGATGAATCGCGAGGCCAACACCCTGGTCTCCAAGTCCACCCCCCTCGGCGAAGCGGGCTTGCCGATTACCGAGGCCGGCCTCAGACTGAAGGCGGAAATCGAGAAGATCCGCGAACAGGCCCAGAATCTGGAATAATTCTAAGTTCAGATGTCGACCGTCTTCATCATCTCGGCGCCTTCCGGCTCGGGTAAGTCCACCCTAGTCAAGCGCCTGATGGAAAAGGACCTGGCCCGGGCTGAGCGCCGTTTGCAGTTCTCCGTCTCCTTTACGACGCGCGCCCCCCGCGAGGGCGAAGTCGAGGGCGAACATTACTTTTTCATCTCCGTCGCAGAGTTCGAGCGCCTCCGCGATACCGACGAACTGCTCGAATGGGCCGAGGTTTTCGGCAATTACTACGGTACTTCCCAGGCCATCCTCCGCAAAGCCAAGGCCGCAGGCAAAGACCTCATCCTGGACATAGACGTACAGGGCGCCGCACAATTAAAGCAGCGACTCAACCAGGCGGTCTCGATCTTCATCCTGCCCCCATCACGGCAGGTCTTGGAATCGCGCCTTAGGAATCGCTCTTCTGATTCGGACGAAGTCATTCAGCGCAGGCTCGAAGAAGCTTCTAACGAAATCGAAGAGTTCGGCAAGTACGACTACCTTTTGATCAACGACAACCTGGACGCGTCGTTCGAGCAACTCCGAGGCATCATCCTCGCCGAGCGCTGCCGGACGGAGCGTGCACGGGAGCAGGTCAAAAAGATCGTGGAAAGTTTTGCGGCGGAAGTGAAGCGATGAGCACCAAAAAAGTCAAAGAAGAAGAAATCGAATCGCAGCAAGTCGAGCAGAAGCCGCCCGACATGGCGTTCTTCCTGCCCAACGATGAGCAGCAGAGCGTCTATCGCTTCATCTTGGCCTCGGCCAAGCGCGCCCGCCAATTGCAGGGAGGCGCTCGTCCTACTATCGCCGTCGATTCCCGCAAGCCCACTCGCATCGGCATGGAAGAAGTTCGCTTGGGCACCGTGCCCGTCGAAATCCTCCCCGAGGACGAGACCAACAACTACGTCCTGATGATGGACCAGCCCAATCAGGAAGCTCCTGACGCGGAATAACTGAGGCTTAACGCATGGCTTCGCCAGGCGGGAAAAAAATCGTCCTCGGAGTAAGCGGCGGCATCGCCGCTTACAAATCCGCTGAACTCGCCCGCCGTCTTCAAGACAGAGGATTCTCCGTTCGCGTCGTCATGACGGCGTCGGCGCAGAAGTTCGTCACGCCGCTCACCTTCGCCGCCCTCACCGGCGAACGCGTCATCACTGACCTGTTCGCCTCCGACAGCGGCGACGCCACACTCTCCAGCGCCATCGATCACATCGGCGTGGCCCAAGAAGCCGACTTGCTGCTCGTCGCGCCCGCCACAGCCGATATCCTCGCCAAGTTCGCCCACGGCATTGCTGACGACTTCCTCACCACGACGCACTTGGCCTACGCCGGTCCCGTGCTCGTCGCGCCCGCGATGAATTCCAACATGTGGGCGCACCCGGCTAACGCCGCGAACATCGCCACCCTGCGCACCCGCGGCGTGCACATCGTCGAACCCGACGCCGGCGAACTCGCCTGCGGCATGGTCGGCCCCGGACGTCTCGCCGAACCCGACCGCATCGCCGACGCCGCCGAGCGCATTCTCAACGCGCCAGCTGCCAGGCAAGACCTAGCAGGCAAGCACGTGTTGATCACTGCCGGGCCCACCCGCGAACCGATCGACCCAGTGCGCTACATCTCCAACCGCTCCAGCGGCAAGATGGGCTTCGCTCTGGCCGTGGAAGCCCGCGACCGCGGCGCCTCGGTCACCATCGTCTGCGGACCGGCCAGCGCCGCCCCGCCCTCCGGCTGCAAGATCGTTCCCGTCGAAACCGCCCAGCAAATGTACGACCGCGTCATGGAAAACCTCGACGCAGCTCAGATCGTTGTCATGGCCGCCGCCGTCGCCGACTATCGCCCCGCCGCGCCAGCGACGCAAAAGATCAAGAAAGACCAAGCCGCGCCAGCCGTCGAACTTGAGCCGACCCAGGACATCCTCAAGGCCGTCGGCGCATCCAAAGGCGCCCGCATCCTAGTCGGTTTTGCCGCCGAGACCGAGAACCTGCAAGCCAACGCCGAACGCAAACTCCGCAGCAAGAACTGCGACCTGCTCGTCGCCAATCTGGTCGGCGAAGGCCTCGCCTTCGACGCCGAAGACAATCAGGGCCTAATCCTCTCCGCCTCGGGGGAGGTCATTGAAGTCAACCGCATGTCCAAACGCCAAATGGCCGGCCGCATCTTCGACGCAGTCCTCCACACGTCCCGCGCTACAATTGCGTGAACCCTCACGTAGTGCCCAACGACCTCATCAATCACTTGAAGTTTTACCGAGATCTTGGCTTCAAAGAAGTCAATATCCCCGTTATAGAGGTGCGTCCGACTCCAGCGCCTGCCCCTGCTCCCGTAACTGCCGCGCCCACCAGCACGACGCAAGCCGCCGTGAAAGATACCTTCCAGATCATCCAAGACGACATCGGCGACTGCACACGCTGCCGCCTCCACGAGGGACGCAACAAGATCGTCTTCGGCGACGGCAACCCCAACGCCAAGCTGGTCTTCGTCGGCGAAGGCCCCGGCGCGGACGAGGACGCCCAAGGCATTCCCTTCGTCGGACGCGCCGGTCAACTGCTCACCGACATGATCGAGAAGACCGCCGCCGGCGAGGGCATCGCCATCGCCCGCCCGGACGTCTACATCTGCAACGTCGTCAAATGCCGCCCGCCCGGCAACCGCGCCCCCGAGGCCGACGAGATGGAAATCTGCGGCCAATTCTTGCAGCGCCAACTCAAGACCATCCAGCCCAAAGCGATCTGCGTCCTCGGGGCCACCGCGTCCAAGGCGCTGCTCAACTCGACCGTCGGCATCACCAAAATGCGCGGCGAATGGCACGAGTGGAACGACATCCCCGTCATGCCCACCTTCCACCCGTCGTACCTGCTGCGCGCCTACAACAAAGAAGCCAAACGCCTCGCCTGGGAAGACCTCAAAAAAGTCCTCCACTACGTCTACGACTAACGCATGGCCGTTCCCTGAAACGATTTATCGACACCCCGTAGCGAGCGCACGTTTCTGACATCTCGCGACGGTTTTGCGGGGAACGGAAGAGTTGCTGACCGCGTGCTGGGAGCCTTGAAAGGAAGCAGTTCGCGCATCGGTCGGAAATAGAAACGGCCCGCTCTTCCGAGCGGGCCGTTTTCTGATTCGAGGGTATCGGACTGTCGAAGCTAGTCAGCGCTAGGGTCGGCTAGAGCTGATGCCAGTCCCTCAAGCGACCGCGTACAGGAGCTACCGTCCGACGAAGATAGGACCTCCAGCCCGGCCAGGAAGCTATCGGAATATTGCTGGACGTGACGCACCATGCACTGCAGCGATCGTTCGTCGGCCTTCACGACGACCACACTCCCGACCTCAAACTTCTCGGTGAGTTCGATGGCGAAGCCGCCGGCCGAGACGTTCCTCAATACTGCCGACGATTCGTGGGAAAGCCCGAATTTGCCCTGCCAGTAGACCATAATCTGCTGTTCAGCGGGATGGCGGCGGTGGCGTCGTCGCTCCTTCCTAGGACAAGCCTCTTCGGCAATTTGATCCGTTGCCGGAACGTTGGGGGTTCTACTCATGAACTGCTCCTCAAGTCGGATGATTCATCCTACAAGTCCTCTGTCAGCGTTGGGCAGACGTTGGCGCTCGTCTCTACGAAGAAACACTAATTTGGAGTCTCGAATCGCCGGAGGCCATCTAAAGGGTCCGGGCCCCACGGGGCTGCTCGATACGATCGCTAGATCGTTCGGCAGATTTCGGCTTTTCTAATTCCCACCATCTCAAGGTCATATGCGATGATCGGTGGCGCCCAGATTGAGATATACGGCCTAAACCCCCATGCCTCACGAACTGAAACGAGCGGTTGGCCTGCCTGGCGGAATCGCATGCGCCGTTGGTTGCGTCGTCGCTTCGAGCGGGCTGGTGATGCAGGGCAACGGGTTTGGAACAGGCGGTCCCGGCTTCCTTATTGCGATGGTCTTGGCGATGCTCGTTAATCTCTTCGCGATGTTCTCGTTTGCAGAACTCTCAGGGATGATTCCTCGAGCCGGCTCGCTCAACCACTACACACAAGCCGCTTTGGGGCCGTTCGTTGCGATAGTGGCCGTCATCGCCACCTAAGCGGAACCAATTCCGCGGCCCTGGCAGATGGGGTCGACCGCGATGAGGGGCAGAAACCAGTGTGGCTCGTCTGGATGGTGGGAGCCTAGTTCCTCCAGCGCGGCAAATAGGTGACCTTGCCTTGGTTCTGCAACAGTCGAGGACACCACCTGCCCCAATTCCTCCTCGTCGGGCGCAACGCCCGGCGGCAGCCACAGCGCGGCGCCTCGAAACGCGCCGTCCGTCCACGCGCAACCGTTTTCAAAAGCCCGCCCGCCATAGGCAGTGATGAACTTCGCTACGTTTGCCAAGTACGCCTCTGGCTCCGGCCAGCACCAACGGGCTACCGGGTCGCCCAGGAAACCGGCTACCAGGGTCGCTACGATACGAGAGCGCTCTGCCTCAAGCGCAGTTTTCACTTGGATCTCATTCATCGGTTCCGCCTCAAGGGTTGCGAGCGGCAGTAGCGGTAGTGGCTGATGGTCGGGCGGGTGCCAAAGACGCCGCTATTGTAGCGTCAACCGCTCGCTGGAAGGCCCGCTGGCTGGAACTTTGAGTTACTTCCGACTATGGGTACCTGACAAGATGATTTGGGATCCGTTTCGACGGCCACTGTGAGCGGGCGGCGATCCTTTCGCAGCTTCCTTTCCCGATTGTCCGACACCGCCGGCGGACTACAATGGACCCGCTATGTTCCAGCGCCTACTGTTCTTGACGTTCTTTGCCTCGGGCCTGCTGCTCCAAGCTGCCGATCGGCCGAATATCGTGTTCATCTTTTCCGATGACCATGCATATCAAGCCATCTCGGCCTACGGCGGCGGCCTCAACCACACGCCGAACATCGACCGCTTAGCCCGCGAGGGCATGCTCTTTCGCAACGCGCTGGTCACGAACTCCATCTGCGCCCCGAGTCGCGCGGTGATTCAGTCCGGCAAGTACTCACACCTCAATTCAGTCATCGACAACCGTGACGTCTTTGACGGCAGCCAACAGACATTCCCCAAGCTGCTGCAGCAGGCCGGCTACCAAACCGCCATCTTCGGCAAGTGGCATCTCAAGAGCGCACCAACGGGATTCGACAAGTGGGAAGTGCTGCCAGGGCAGGGGCACTACTACAACCCCGATTTCCGCGTGGCGCCGGACACTGTCCACAATCGCCTCGGCTACGTCACCGACCTGATCACCGACCTAGCCCTGGACTGGCTGCAAGGCGACCGCGACGAAGATAAGCCCTTCATGCTGATGCTGCAGCACAAAGCGCCGCACCGCAATTGGATGCCTGGTCCTGAACATCTCTCGCTCTACGATGGCGTCGACATACCCGAGCCGCCAACGCTGTTCGATTCCTACGAAGGCCGCTCGCGGGCGGCGATGCAGCAAGAGATGGAAATCGGTCGCGATCTCACCTGGAACAACGATCTCAAGGTCATGCCGGAAAAGGGCACGCCGGAGTATGACGCCTACATGGTTAACTACGGACGCATGTCGCCCGAGCAGCGCGCCATGTGGGATGCCGTCTATGAGCCCAAGAACCAGGCGATGAAACAAGCGAACCTACGCGGGCGGGATCTAGTGCGCTGGAAGTATCAGCGGTACATCAAGGACTACCTACGCTGCATCGCCTCCGTGGACGACTCCGTTGGCCGAGTCCTGCGCTACCTCGACGCCTCCGGTCTGGCTGAAAACACCATCGTGATTTACAGCTCCGATCAGGGCTTCTATCTCGGCGAGCACGGCTGGTTCGACAAGCGCTGGATGTTCCAGGAGTCCCTCAAAACGCCGCTGCTGGTCCGCTGGCCGGGCGTCATTGAGCGCGGCCGCGAGAACGAAGAGCTGGTTTCCAATATCGATTTCGCCGAGACGTTTCTCGATATCGCTGGAGTCGACGTCCCGGCCGACATGCAAGGCCGCTCGCTCGTTCCGATTTTTAAAGGAGAGACCCCCGTCGACTGGCGAACGAGTTTCTACTACCACTACTACGAAGGCCCGCCCAGCAACGCCGCACACAACGTGGCGCGTCACTACGGAGTGGCCACCAAGCGCTACAAGCTGATCCACTATTACATCGCCGACGAGTGGGAACTGTTTGATTTGGAGAAAGACCCGCTCGAACTGAATAGCCGCTACGGCGATGCCGAGTACAAAGACGTTCAAGCCTATCTACTGGCGGAACTGAAGCGTCTTCGCGCGGAGCTGAAAGTGCCGGAGACTGATCCGGATCTGGCTAGAGCTTCGCCGTGACGAGTCGTACAACTGGCAAACTATCCTCTTGGGCCCCCAATGATTCCTTGTCAGCGCCAACTCTTCGATATCCCTGACGACGTCGCCTACATCAACTGCGCCTATCTCTCGCCGATGATGCATTCGGTCGCCGAGGCCGGGCGTGCGGGGATCGCCTCCAAGATGCGCCCCTGGGGCACCGTCGTCGAAAACTTCTTTACGGGGCCAGATGAATTCCGCGAGTTGGCCTCCAGGTTGGTGAATGCGACGCCGAAGGACATCGCCATCGTCCCCTCGGTTTCCTATGGCGTCGCCGCTGCCGTGCTCAACCTCGACCCGGCGCCGAACGGCGAAATTCTGCTGCTCCAAGACGACTTCCCATCGGACGTCTATAGCTGGAGACGCTTCGCTGCCGAGAAGAACCTGCGCATCCGTACCGTCGATCGGCCAACAGCGGACGCCCCCGATTGGACCGCCGCTGTCCTGGCTGTGATCGGCCCGCAAACTCGCGTCGTCAGCGTGCCCCAAGTCCATTGGACGAACGGCCTCAAGCTGGACCTCGTTCGCATCGGCCAGGCCGCGCGGGCCGTCGGCGCCGCCCTGGTGCTCGATCTCACGCAGTCGCTCGGCGCCATGCCGATCGACATCCAAGCCATCGATCCCGACTTTGCCGTGGCCGCTTGCTACAAGTGGCTGCTCGGCCCCTACGGCGTCGGAGTTCTCTACGTCGCGCCGCGTCATCAGCAGGGCCGGCCCTTGGAAGAAGGTTGGATCGTACGCAAAGGTTCCGAGGACTTTGCCGGCCTGGTGGATTATCAAGACGAGTACCAACCCGGCGCCGTTCGCTTTGACATGGGCGAGCGGTCACAGTTCCAACTGCTGCCGATGGCCGCCGCGGCCATGCGCCAAATCCTCGCCTGGGGCGTGGACGATATCGCCGTCTCACTCAACATCCTCACCACACGAATTGCCGAAGAAGCGTCGGCAATGGGCCTTTCCGTGGCGCCTGCCGAACTCCGTGCGCCCCACTACCTCGGGCTCGCCTTCGCCGGCGGCCCCCCGCACGACCTGCTGCAAAGCCTGCGAGCCCACAACGTCTACGTCAGCGTGCGCGGCTCGTCCGTCCGCGTCACGCCGCATCTGTACAACAATGAGTCCGACATCGAACACTTCTTCGAAGCGCTGCGAGCAAGCATATAAGGGAGCCTCCGATCCTTTTTTGGCGTTCGGCGGTTTCCGTCGTATTCAGCTAGTATTTACAACGTGACGGAAATACGGCGCCTCCGAAACCGACTTGTTACCGCAGGTTCCAGCTTGATGGCGATTGCCTGCCTGCTGCTGCTCCCGGGCGGTCTTCAGGGTCAACGACCTGCCGCTCCAACCCGAGGCGAGGCGGCCGCCATCGCCGGCGCCAAGGAAGATCCCGCAGCGGTCGCCCGCGGCGCAGCGATCTACGCGGCCAATTGCGCCGGCTGTCACGGCGCCACGGCCCGAGGTAATCCGGGAGCGCCGAATCTCGTCCGATCCATCGTGGTCCTCACGGACGAGAAAGGCATCCTCATCTCCCCGGTCTTGCGCGACGGTCGACCCGCGCAGGGCATGCCCAAGCCGAATTTGACCGAGCCGCAGATCGCCGACGTGGTCGCCTGGCTGCATGTGCAGACCTACACGGCCGGCAACCGCAGGACCTACACCTTCCAGGACGTGGTTACCGGCGACGCGAAGCTGGGAGAGGCGTATTTCAACGGGGCGGGCGGCTGTAACAAGTGCCACTCGCCGACCGGCGATCTCAAAGGCATCGCCTCGCGGTATGACGCCATGGCCTTGCAGCAGCACTGGCTCGGACCCCGCGGACGCGGCAACGAACAAACGAGCCGCAACGCCATGAGGGCGACCGTCACACTTCCTTCGGGCGAGACGGTCTCAGGCACGTTGGACCGAATCGACGATTTCAACGTTTCGCTCCGAGATGAATCCGGGAAGTATCGATCCTTTTCTCGCGACGGCGACGTTCCTCGGGTCGAAATCACGGATCCGCTTCAGGCCCATCTCGAGCTGCTGCATAAATATACTGACGCCGACATCCACAACATGACGACCTATCTGGTGACCTTGAAATGAGACTCCGTCATCTCTTTCTCCTTCTCGCTTTGACTGCAGCGCTGTGTGCTCAAGAACTCGTTCCCTCCAAGCTGCTGGAACAGCCCACCGACGCCTGGCCGACTTATAACGGCGACTATTCCGGACGGCGATTCAGCCCGCTCAAGCAGATTAATTCGTCGAACGTCAATACGCTCTCCCTTGCCTGGGCCACACGATTTCAGGGCGACCCCGCCAGAGGACCCATCAGGATCAAAGCCACGCCGCTGATGGTCAACGGCATTCTGTACTTCACGGCGCCGAACAACGTTTGGTCCGTGGATGCCCGTACGGGGCGCGAGATCTGGCACTACGAATACCCGCCCAACACCGGCAGCACGATCGGCAATCGGGGCGTGGGGATGTACGGCAACTGGCTATTCTTTGAGTCGCCCGACAGCAACCTGATCAGCCTCGATGCAGCCACCGGCAAAGAGCGCTGGAAGGTCCGCCTAACCGATCCCAAACTGGATTACACGTCTACTGTCGCGCCGGTCATCATCGGCAATCACGTCATCGCCGGCATTGGCGGCGACCATTTGGATAACCCTGGTTTTGTCCAATCTCACGATCCAGAAACAGGCGAACTGCAATGGAAGTGGTGGACCACGCCGCGCGCGGGCGAGCCGGGCATCGAAACCTGGCCCAGCGAGTTTGCCGCCGCCCACGGTACGGGCCAAGCTTGGATCCCCGGAACCTATGATCCCGAGTTAAATCTCTACATCGTCGGCACCGGCAACCCAAATCCGGTCATGGCCGAAAAGAGTCGCAAGGGCGATAACCTCTACACCTGCTCCATCGTGGCGCTCAATCCCGACACCGGCAAGATCGTGTGGTATTTCCAGCCGTCTCCGCATGACGTGCATGATTGGGACGCCGTAGAGACCCCGATTCTGATCGATGGCGTCATCGACGGCCAGCCTCGCAAGCTCGTCGCGCAAGCCAGCCGCAACGGCTACTTTTTCCTACTCGACCGTACGAACGGAAAGCAGATTCTCACGACTCCGTTCATCGACACGCTCAATTGGGCCATGCCGAATCTCGACGCCAAGGGCCAACCCACGCCCGACCCTGCCAAGTTTCCGGCGCCCGACGGCGTACTCGTGTCGCCGGCATCCGGGGGCGCAACGAATTGGCAAGCGCCCAGCTTCAACCCGGATACGGGCTTGTTCTACGTGAGTTCGAACCGCTCGTTCAGCATGTACTACCTCACTGACATCGACCCTCACCCGCAAGGCTGGGCGGGCGTTGACTCGGGCGTGGGCTCGGACGGCTCGGCGCTGCTCGCGATCGATTACAAGACGGGCAAGATCGCCTGGCGCCACGAGTGGCCCGGAGGAGGCGGCCTGTCGCATACCCTCAGCACCGCAGGCAATCTGTTGTTCACCCACAACCAACAGAACATCATCGCCTTCGAACCGTCGACAGGCGACATCCTGTGGCACTCGACGCTGATGGCGTCGCCGAGTGCCGGGCCGATCACCTACGAGATTGATGGACGGCAGTACTTACTGGTCTCCGCGGGCGACAGTCTCTACGCGTTCTCGATTCAGCCGGACCGGAGCCAACGCTAGGAAAGGGCGGACGCGCTCAAAACCATTGCAGTGACCGGCTTCTATCAAGATCTGCGTTACGCCCTCCGCGCGATACTCCATCGCCCCGGAACCACAGCGCTTGCGGTAATCACACTCGCGTTAGGCATCGGCTCGACAACCGCGATCTTCAGCATCGTCGACGCACTCATCCTCAAGCCGCTGCCCTACAGCGATCCGGGCCGCCTGGTGATTCTTTGGACGGCCGACGCCAAGCGCAGCTCGCGCGAAGACGGCGCCTCCTATCCGGCATTTGAAGATTGGCGGCAGCAGAGCCAAACCGTCGAGGACATGGCTTGTTACTTCCTGCCGCAACTCGCCGGACTGAACTTGACCGACCCTGAGTCGCCAATGCACGTGCAAGGCGCGAAGGTCTCGCCGAACCTGTTCCCGCTCATGGGCGTCGAGCCCATCCTCGGACGAACCTTCACTTGGGAAGAAGCCGATCAGCGCGAACCGGTGGTCGTCATCAGCGAAGGGCTGTGGCAGAACCGCTTCGGACGGGACCCGACGGTGCTGGACCAAACGTTGGAAATCGACGGCACGCCCAAGCGAATCCTCGGCGTCATGCCGTCCCGCTTTCAATTTCCGTCGCAAACCACGCAGGTATGGGAGCCACACACGGCTTTCCCGCAGTGGCCGCAAAAGAAAGATACGCGCTACTCCAACCTCTGGTCGGTCGTCGGACGACTTAAACCAGGCGTCTCCGTCGAGCAAGCACAAGCAGAGATGAGCGCAATCGCCTCAAGGCTCGAGCAACAGTACCCCGACTCTCACAAAGGCCTCGGCGTCAACGTCGTTCCGCTAAAGATTCAAGTAACCGGTAGGACCGTTCGCGCTCGGCTGTGGATGCTCTTCGCCGCGGCGTTCATCCTGCTGCTTGTCTCCTGCGCCAACGTGGCGCATCTCCTGCTGGCGGAGGGTGCGGCTAGAAGCGAAGAGTTGGCCGTTCGTGCGGCGTTGGGAGCCGATCGTCTCCGCCTGGTCCGTCAACTTTTCGCGGAGAGTCTCTTGCTCTCTACCGCAGCCAGCGCCCTCGGCGTGGTCTTAGCCTTCACGGCCCTGCGAGGGCTGTTGGCCTTCGCTCCCGCCCATGTGGAGCGCATCGACGAGGTCAGTCTGAATGTGGGCGTTCTCGGATTCAGCCTGCTCCTGGCCTTTCTCACTTCCATTCTGTTCGGGCTGCCCCCGGCGCTCAAATCCGCAGGCAGCGACCCCAAGTCATCCCTCAACGGCGGCACGCGAGGCGCGTCGCAGAGCGTTGGCGGCCGCAACCTTCACGGTTCTTTGGCGATGTTCGAAATCGCCCTTGCCGTCGTGTTGTTGAACGGCGCCGGACTGCTGATCCGAAGCCTCAATAATTTGAATCAAACCGACCCTGGCTTCCGTGCGGACGGGGCCCTCAGCATGCGCGTCGCTCCGCCTCGCTACTTCACGCGCCAGGATCGGCTGAATTTCTACCGTCAACTCATCGAACAGACCGAAGCGCTTCCTGGCGTCGTCTCCGCTGGAGTGATTACGCGACTCTTCAGCGAGGCCGATCCCGACGGACTGGTCACGGCCGAAGGACAGCCGCCCCAGCCCCCTGGCCAAGCAATCAAGAACTCCGAAGTCAGCCCCGGCTTGCTGCCGACCATCGGCGTTCAACTGCTCGCGGGACGCCAATTCACGGACGCGGACAATCCCAACGCCGAGGGAACAGCGATCATCAACGACACCATGGCCAAGCGTTACTGGAGCAATGGCGCAGCACTCGGCGGACGATTCAAATTCGGCGGCCCGGATTCCAAACGCGACTGGATCACCGTGATCGGCATCGTCAACGACACGCGCCGGCAAGGTCTTGAGAAGGAGCCAGTCGCCGAGTTCTTCGCCGCCAACGCTTATCGCGCGGCCGACGGGATGGATCTCATCGTCCGTACCCAAGCCGATCCGCTTCAACTGGCCCCTGGCGTGCGAGCCGTCATCCATTCTCTTGAGGGCAGAGCTCCCGTGTACGAAGTCTCCACTGTGGAGCAACGCCTCGGTCTGTTCAGCGCACCCCGACTGCTGCAGACTTGGCTCCTAGGCGTCTTTGCCGCCACCGCGCTTGCGTTGGCGGTCATTGGAGTCTACGGCGTGCAACAACGTTCCGTTGTGAAGCGCCGGCTTGAGTTTGGGATCCGCATGGCGCTCGGCGCCCGCGACGCCGAAATCGAGAGTTTGGTCCTGAAAGAAGGCTTCAGAATCGCAGGCTGGGGCCTTGGCCTTGGTCTCGTTGCAGCGGTTGTGCTGGGGCGGCTGATTGAGAGTCAGCTGTACGACGTTAGAGCCGCCGACGCGGCAACGATTGCCGTCGTGTCAGCCGTTCTGTTCACGGCGGCAGGGCTGGCTTCCTATCTGCCGGTCCGCAAGATTCTTCGCAATAGCCCGATCGTCGCTCTGCGTCGCCAGTAGCTGTCTGCCCAGCGATTAGCGGCTGGAGACGATCTTTACGGCCTCGTTGAATCCTGCTTGTTTCATATTGTGCAAGAGTCGCTCCAAATGAACCCTGCCGTACTGATTTTCATCTTCTTTTCGGCCAGGGTGACCTCGCCCTTCCAGAGGCGCCGATGAAACTCTCCAAACGTGGTCGCGTTCTCAACACTCTGCAGCGGGTTACCGGACGAACCCATCCAGAGGAGGGCCTCCGGCAGCGAAGCCCAATATCAGCTCGAAGGAGTTCATCGAAAGACACAGATCCGTCTCTCAGAATGAGTGCTAGAGGTTGAGTGCAAATATACGTATTCGACCCGAGATCGCCTAGGGCTAAGCCTTGAGGCACTGGCAAACCGTCGGGCTATCGTTGGCGCATGATAGACTCGCTCGATGCATCTACGACTCCTGTTGATTCTCTGCTGCGTCCTGGCGGGTTGCGGGAGCCAGCCCAGCGCGGTGGATGAAGGCAAGCCGCTGGAACCGATCGACGACGCCGTCGTTTGGCGTTTCGACTCGCTGGAACAGATTGGCGGCAACGCGGTCGAAGTGAAAGGAGACCCGCAATTGATCGACACTTCGGTCGGCAAGGCGGTCGAGTTCGACGGCGAGGACGACGCGCTGTTTCTGCCCGTGCATCCGCTGGCGGGGGCGGAGACTTTCACTTGGGAAGTCTACTTCCGGCCCGACTCCGGCGGCGCCGCGGAGCAGCGCTTCTTCCACCTACAGGTCGAGGGCAAGGAAGACCGGATGCTCTTTGAGACGCGGCTCGTGGAAGCCGGGTGGTATCTCGACGCCTTCAACAGCTCGGGCGAATCGAAGGCCTTGGTCGTGCCCGACAAGATCTATCCGCTAGACCGCTGGTATCACATCGCGCAGGTTTACGACGGCAAGACGTATAGCAGCTACGTCGACGGCGAACTGCAGACGTCGGCCGACATCGTGCTGCTGCCGCAGGGCGAAGGCCGCACGTCCGTCGGCGTGAGAATCAACTTAGTGGACTACTTCAAAGGCGCCGTGCGCCTGGCGCGCTTCACGAGACATGCGCTGACGCCCGAAGAGTTTTTGCCGCCGCTTTAACAACATGCTCAATCAACCCGAACCCTGGATGCGCGGCCCGATCGAGGGCCTAGAGCCTCTCGTCGCGCCCGTCTTTTATAGCTTCACGCAGGTCCGCGAAGAACTTGCGCACTACACCGAAGGCCTGACGACCGAACAGGTCTGGCGGCACTCGGATAGCCTGCCCACGTTGGGCTTCCACCTGCGGCATATCGCCGGCAGCGTGGATCGGCTGATGACGTACCTGATGGAAGGCGAGATCAGCGTAGAGCAGATCGCCTATCTCAAATCAGAAGGCGAGCCCGGCGCTTCGCTCGATGAGTTGTTGGCGGGCGTCGATGCCGCGTTCGCCAAGGCCGAAGGGCAGCTGCGCACGATCAAAGCTGAGTCGATCCACGACCCACGCTACATCGGCCGCAAGAAGTTGCCGACCAGCGTGCTGGGCTTGCTCGTACATATCTCTGAACATACCCAGCGGCACTTAGGACAATCCATCACGACGGCGAAGTTGGTGCGGGGCTGAGCCAGGACCGTCCGTCATGAAGGACTCGTTTCTCGGCTCAACGGTTGCCATGGTTGTCGGAGGAATATCGATCATTGGCCAGATACAGCACTGGCCCGACGTAAGCGAAGAAAACATCGTCGCGGGCGTTACAGCTTGTTGCGGCGCCATGGCATATCGATCCGCAAAGCAACGCCGACTCGGCCTGACGCACAGCAGCAGTGTTCGCAAGATCTCCGAGCGATTGCTGCTCGGTGCGGTCTTTCTCCCCCTTCCGTTCGCAGCGCTGGTACCAGATGGAATCGTCCACCATCCTTGGTCAGCGTTGCTGATTCCGGTATGGACAGCTACGGCATATTTCCTAGTCCATGGAGCTAAGGTCGAGCCACCGGTTCCGACGCTGCAGTAACCACAAGCCCCAAAGCCGCTACTTCGGCAGCGGCGAAGCCACCCCTTCGATTTTCCAGTTCGGATTGCCGAAGACGTTGGTGGTGAAGGCGTAGCCGTCCCAGGGGTTTTCGCCGCGCATGCGCGGGTCGCCAGTGCCGCGCAGGTACTCTTCGAGCTGCCACTGTAGACGCTGCTTGGTCTCCATGTATTGCGGGTCGGCGGCGATATTGTGGAGTTGGTCTGGATCGTTCTCCATGTCGTAGAGTTCTTCGGCGGGACGGCGTCCGAAGGCCATCAAGTAATAAGGCCGCACGGCATCGGACTCGGCGTTGGCCATCAGATACGACTTGGTGGCGCCGCGATCGACATCGCCGAATAATCCCTGCGGCGGCGCGTTGTAGTCGGGGTCGCCGGCGGGCCAGCGGTCAGGCTCATAGTTGCGAATGTAGGCCCACTTAGCGGTCCGGATCGCGCGCATCGGATACCCCACCGCGTTACGCCGCGCCACGGTGTGACGCTCGAACGCGGTAACGACGAAGTCACGCGCTGCATCCACCACCCCGGACGCGCTGGAACTCAGCACAGGCCACAGACTGCGGCCGCTCACTTCGGCGGGGATCTCGACGCCGGCAATCTCCAGGAACGTCGGCGCGACATCAATGAGGTTTACGAAATCGTCCACCGTGCGGCCCGCGGGAATCTTGCCCGGCCAGCGCACCGCGAAGGGTACGCGTGTACCGCCGTCATACAAATTGCACTTCGAGCGCGGCAGCGGATTGCCGTGGTCGCTGGTGACGACGATGATCGTGTTGTCGAGTTCACCGGCGGCCTCGAGCGTGGCGATCACGCGAGCCAGGTTGCGGTCGAAGTGTTCAATCTCGAGGCCGTAGTCGAGGATCTCGCCGCGCGTCTCGGGAGAGTCCGGCAGCCAGGCGGGTAGTCGCGCGTCTTCGAGCTTCTTCCCTGCCCTTTTCCAAGCGCCGACGTCGTAGTTCTGATGCGGCTCGGTCGTGCCCAGCCAGAAGAAAAACGGCTTGCTCTTGTCGCGTTCGGCGAAGAACTCGTCGAAGTTCGCCGCGTAGTCTACCGGGTTGATGCCGGGCCGCGGATCCTTCAAACGCTTCGAGGCATAGACCTTGCCGAAGATTTCGCGGGTCCAGCCTGGACCCAATTTGCCAGGCCCCCAAGTCTTACCGGTGGCGCCCAGTTGATAGCCGGCGTCCTCCAACATCAGCGGGAAGACTTTGAACTTGGAGCGCAGCATACCCAGCAGGATGCCGCCTTCCTCGACTTCCCAAATGTTGCGGCCTGTCAGAATTGCGCTGCGCGACGGTGCGCAGGACGGCGCTGCGGCGTAGGCGTGGCTGAACAGCGCGCCCTCCCGCGCGATGCGATCGAACGCAGGCGTCCGCGTCGCTTTGTCCCCATAAGCGCCTGCATGCATCGCCGACTGATCGTCGGAGATGACGAACAGGATGTTGGGCCGCGGGGCTTGCGCCCAGGCGGCAGCCGCAGAGAAAACGAGAAGTGCGAGTATGAAGGAAAGGCGCATAGCGCCCCCGATCCTACCAGATCCGCACGCGCTGGTCGGGCGGCAGGTACAGCTTGTCGCCTTCCTTCACGTCGAACGCGGCGTACCAAGCATCGATGTTGCGCACGACGCCGTTGACGCGTTCCTTCGGTGGGCTGTGGGGGTCGGTGACGATCTGCCGGCGGGCCGCATCGTCGCGCATTTTAGCGCGCCATACTTGTGCCCAGGCCAGGAAGAAGCGCTGGTCGCCGGTAAAGCCGTCGATGACCGGCTGTTCGCCATGTTCGGCGACATAGCGCTGATAGGCCGCGTAAGCCATCTGTAGTCCGCCGAGGTCGCCAATGTTTTCGCCCATGGTGAGCTGTCCGCTGACGTGCAAGCCCTCGATGGGCTCGAAGGCATCATACTGTTTGCCCAGCATCGTCGTTCGCGCGGTGAAGCGCTGGCTGGAGGTCTCGGTCCACCAGTCGCGGATGAGGCCTTTCTCGTCGAACTTACGCCCTTGGTCGTCGAAGCCGTGGCCGATCTCGTGTCCGATGACGCCGCCGATGGCGCCGTAGTTGACGGCGGGGTCCGCGGCCGGGTCAAAGAACGGCGCTTGCAGAATCGCGGCCGGGAAGGTGATCTGATTCATCAGCGGGTTGTAGTAAGCGTTGACCGTCTGCGGCGTCATTTCCCACAACTCGCGATCGACCGGGCCGCTGAGCCGCTTGAGGTCTAGGTTCCAGTCGAACTCGCGCGAGCGCATGACGTTGCCCAGCAGGTCATCGGGCTCGATTTCAAGCGCCGCGTAGTCGATCCACTTGTTCGGATAGCCTACGCGCGGATCGAACGTGCCCAGCTTGACCAGCGCCGCTTGGCGGGTCTCGTCATCCATCCACTCGAGGGTGTGGATGCGTTCTTCCATGGCGGCCCGCAGGTTGCCGACGAGTTCTTGAATCTGTTGCCGCGCTTCGGGCGAGAAGTGCCGTTGGACGTAAATCTCGCCCACGGCCTCGCCCATAGAGCGGTTCAACAACTGCACGCCGCGCTTCCAACGCTCGCGCTGCTCGGGCTGGCCGGAGAGCGTCTTGCCGAACATCTCGAAGTTCGCTTCGTCGAAGGGTTTCGTCAGGTAGGGAGCCGAATCGCTAATGAAGTGAAACTTGAGGTAATCCTTCCAAGTGTCGAGCGGAACGCTCTTGGTCAATGCGCCGGCGTCGGTAATGGCTGTCGTTTGCTCGACGACGAACTTCTCGACGCCGCCCAGACCGGCTTCGGCCAGCAGGGGGTCCCAGTTGAAGCCCGGAGCCAGCTTCTTGATCTGGGCCAGGCTCATGGGATTGTAGGTTTGCTCGATGTCGCGGCTGCGCTCGGGCGTCCATTGGCTTTGGGCGAGCTTGGTTTCGAGAGCAAGGATCGCGTCGGCCTTGGACTCCCCGCCGTCGATTCCGGCTAGCTCAAACATCTTGGCGATGTACTCGTGGTAGGCCTTGCGGTATCCGGCGAAGCGCTCGTCGTCGCGCAGATAGTAGTCGCGATTGGGCAGCCCCAGGCCGCTCTGGTCGACGAACATGATGTAGTGGGTGGTGTCGGCCGGATCGGCTTCGAGGCTGAAGCCGAGCGGGGCGGCGCGGCTGGACGCGCCGAATTGCTTCATCAGTTCGTCGTGCGAAGCGACCGCGTCGATCTCGGCTAGGGGACCTTGCAGCGGCTCCGTGCCGAGGGCGGCGATCTTCTCTTCGTCCATCCAGCTCTTGTAGAAGTCGCCGACTTTTTGCTCGACTGAGCCCGGCGTGGGATTGCTTGCGGCCAACTCGTCGATGATCTGGTGTACGTCTTGCTCAGCCGTCTCGGCCAGTTGGTCGAAGGCGCCATAGCGGCTGCGATCAGCGGGAATCTCGTAGGTGTCGAGCCAGTGGCCATTGGCGTAACGGAAGAAGTCGTCGCCGGGCTTGACGGACTTGTCCATCGAGGTCAGGTCGAAGCCCCACATGCCGATTTTGGGCTTGGGGGCTTCGGGCGCCGAAGAACAGGCGGCGAGAGTGAAGGCAACGGCCAAAGTGCACAGGTAAGCGCGCATGAAGAAGAAAGCTCCTAGTTAGCTGGGATCGAGGCACGCAACGGTGCGCGAAACTTGTGACCCTACGGCGGTGTCACTCATCTTATATGACCAAAAAACTGATTGTCGCGGTGCGCTTGGAGTGATCCGCGACACAACAAGCGGCGGGCCAGTTTCGCGATAATACTGCGCAACCTGATGCGCTTCCTTGCCCTGTTCCTTGCCCTTGTTCCGCTTATCTCTGGACAGGAGCTTTTCACGCCCGAGCACGTGGCGAAGATTCGCACGGTAATCGACGCCAAAATCTCGCCAGACGGCAAGCAGATCGCCTATGTGCTGAATGTCCCGCGCATCCCGTTCGAAGACGAAGACGGCGGCGCATGGACGGAACTGCACGTCGTCGATTTAGAAGGCAAGTCGCGGCCGTTCGTCGCCGGCAAGGTCAACGTGCGGGGCGTCTCGTGGCGGCCGGACAGTTCTGAGATTCTCTTTCTGGCTAGGCGCGATGGGGACAAGGCGCCAGCGCTCTACGCGATTTCGGTGGATGGCGGCGAGGCCCACAAGCTGTTTGAACACTCGTCCGCGATCGACAGCTATGACCTGGACGCCGCGGCGAGAAGCTAGCCTTCGTAGCCGGCGATGCGCCGGCCAAGAACGAGGAGAGCCTCAAGAAGGCAGGCTTTACGCAAGAAGTCTTCGAGGAAGATTGGACGCCGGATAAAGTCTGGGTCGCGAATCTCACGGACAAAGAGCCCAAAGCCAAGGCCCTGGACTTGGAGGGTTCGGCGCACGCGGTGCAATGGAATCCGGATGGCACGCGACTCGCGGTTTCGCTCGCGCCAACGCCGTTCGTCGACGACAGCTACATGAATGTGAAGCTGGTCTATGTCGATCCCGAGAACGGCGAGGTCCATGGCGGATATGATCCGCCCGGCAAGATGGCCGCCTTTCGCTGGAGCCCGGACGGTGCACGGATGGCCATTTTGGGCACAATGGACCGCAGCGACCCACTTCCGGGGCGGCTGTTGGTGGCATCGGTGGAGTCCGGTGAGGCGCGTGACCTCATGCCGGGTCTCGATGCGCACGTCTCGGAGATCGAATGGACGGCAATCGATACGGTCGCCTACATCGCAGACGAGGGCGTCTGGAGCAGCTTCGGGGCAGTGCGGCTTGACGGCTCGGGAACGACTGCCATCGCCGCTGACGCCGGCAAGGTGTTTGGCGGATTGAGCCTCGCGCGCAACGGCGCCGCCGTCGTATTGGAAGAGTCTGAGGAGCATCCTGCCGAAGTGGCGCTGGTCGCCGACGGCGAGAAGGAAGCCAAAGTGCTGACCAACTCGAATCCCTGGCTGGCGGACATGCGCTTCGCCAAGCAAGAGCGCATCGAGTACCAAGCCCGCGACGGGCTGCGCATCGAAGGCGTGCTGATCCATCCGCTGGACGAGCAACCGGGACAGCGCTATCCGCTGATCCTCTACGTTCATGGCGGCCCCGAGGCGCGCGAGGCGGATGGTTGGACGACGTCTTATGCACGACCCGGCCAACTTGCCGCTGCGCGCGGGTTCGCCGTCTTCGAGCCCAACTATCGCGCCAGCACGGGGCGCGGCGTTGAGTTCTCGAAACTCGACCACGGCGACATCGCCGGCAAAGAGTTCGACGATCTTGTGGATGCGATCGATCACCTGGCGGCGACAGGGCTGATCGACCCCGATAAAGTCGGCATCACCGGCGGCTCCTACGGCGGCTATGCCACGGCTTGGGCGGCGACGGCGCTGAGCGAGCATTTCGCGGCGGGCGTGATGCTTGTCGGCATTAGCGACCAGATTTCGAAGATCGGCTCGACTGATATTCCCGAGGAGCTTTTTGAGGTTCACCACCGCAAGCGTATCTGGGACGACTGGCAGTTCTTCTTGGAGCGCAGCCCGATTTACCACGCGGCCAAGGCGAAGACGCCGTTGCTGATTCTGCACGGCGAAGAAGACACGCGCGTCCCGACGGACCAGTCGCGGGAGCTATACCGGCTGATCAAGATGCAGACCGATACGCCGGTGCGGCTTGTACTCTATCCGGGCGAGGGGCACGGCAACCGGCGCGCGGCATCGCGCTACGACTACAACTTGCGCATGATCCGCTGGATGGAGCACTATCTGAAAGGCCCGGGCGGCGGCCCCCCGCCCTACCAGCCGGAGTACGTGAAGCCCGCGCCCGTAAATCCTTGATATCATTTAGGTTCCACGGTGTTCGATCGTCACCAGCAAAAGGCGGTTCTGCTGTTCGCTATCGCGGACGTCATTCTGACCGTTATTGCTTTTGAGGCCGCCTACCAGACGCGCCAGATCCTCCCGCTCGCCAACGTCTTCTACATTACGACGCCGATCAAGGCGCTCCTGCTGGGCTTCATCCTGGTCCTGTGGCTTGTGTTGGGCAGTTGGATTGGGGCCTACAAGCGGCTTTACGGCGCGGATTTACGCGCCGCCGTCTATGACACGCTGCGGCAGATTAGCTTCGGGGCCATGGGCCTGGCGCTGTTCATGTTCACGATGCGGCTGGACATCAGCCGCCCGTTTATCGCGCTGTTTCTGCTCTTCGACCTGACGTTATTGATCGTCTATCGCGGCACGGCAGGCGGCTTGCGCGGATGGGTGCGGCGGCAGTTCGGAGCGGAGTTTTTCTACGTCGTGGTCGGCGAGCGCAAGCGCGCTGTGGAGCTGATTCACCGGCTGGATAGAGCCGAGGAGTACGGCGCGCGGCTGCTCGCTGTCGTTGACGTTTCGGCATCGCCCGACGGCAACGAAGAGGGCTTCAACGGCTATCCGGTCAAAGAGCTGGACGAACTGCCAAAACTGCTGCGGGCGCACGCCATCGACGAAGTTTTCTTCGCGATTGAAGCATCAAAACTCGGCGACCTAGAAGAGATCTTCCTGCTGTGCGATGAGGAGGGCGTGCGCACCCGCGTGGCGACGAACTTCTTTCCGCATGTGAACAGCCGCATCTTTCTCGACCGTTTCGGCGGCTATCCGCTGCTGACGTTCACGACCAGCCCGCACGACGAAATACGCCTGCTGCTGAAGCGCATTTTCGACGTGGTGTCTTCGCTCAGCGCGCTGATTGTGCTGGCCATTCCGATGCTGGCGGTCGCGATGCTGGTTCGGCTCACTTCGCGCGGACCGGCGCTGTTCAAGCAGAAGCGGCTGGGGTTTAACGGACGCACGTTTACGTTCTACAAGTTCCGCTCGATGGTGGCAAATGCGGAGGATCTTCGCAGCGGCGTCCAGCACTTGAACGAGAAGGACGGCCCGGTGTTCAAGATCGCTCGTGACCCGCGTCTGACCGCGATCGGCGGCTTTTTGCGGCGCTACTCGATCGACGAATGGCCGCAGTTCTGGAATGTGCTGAGAGGCGATATGTCGGTGGTCGGCCCGCGCCCTGCCGTCGCGATTGAAGTCGACCAATACAAGAGTTGGCAGCGGCGCCGGCTGCGCATGCGCCCTGGTTTGACGTGCTTATGGGCGCTGCATGGGCGAGATGATTTGGACTTCGAGACTTGGATGCGCCTGGATCTGGAATACATCGACAACTGGTCGTTGTGGTTGGATTTGAAGATTTTGCTGCACTCGATCCCGGCGGTGTTGGTGGGCAGAGGGGCTCACTGAGGTTCTTCGAACTCCCAGTAGCCATTCATGGAGAGCTTGGTCGCTAGTTGCTCCCACGTCTCAGTGCCAAGACGATATACAAGGCGGGTTAGAATGTCCCTGATTCTATCCCGGTCATAGTGCGACACAATGATTCGTTGTCGGCCGATTACAAATCCATCTCGGTTGCATTGATCGGAAAGCCAATCGGGCGTGCACACATCAAAGTCGAAGAACTCTTCTCCTCGTTCGTCACTCGGGCCGGCGGGTCCGCGAAAAAGAACTGAGAAGTTAGTGCGGTCTGGCGGCAAGTAGTTTGCAAAGTCCAGATCGCGAGCGGCCAAGCACTGGATCAGT
This sequence comes from uncultured Acidobacteriota bacterium, assembly GCA_963805925.1. Classification (GTDB taxonomy): domain Bacteria; phylum Acidobacteriota; class Terriglobia; order Bryobacterales; family UBA6623; genus CAMPKL01. The sequence continues at coordinate 226,353 of CAWDWB010000002.1, read as the reverse complement.
CTAATTGAGGCTTTCACTCTTTGAGCCCCCCGTCTCGAATGCCGCCGTCTGCAGCATCTTGCCGTAAAACAGCCGATTCGTCAGAGTAGGCGGCGTATGGCACTATTCTGGCGACTTTCTCGCCGCGCGGTAGCCGACGGCAACGACGGCCAGCCAAGCGCCTAACACTTCGCTGTCGCCCATCGATACGTTCGACATGCCGACGATGAGCAAGGCGATGGTCGCCGCGATTGTACCGTGCAGCAGGAAGCGCTCATCGCTCGGCCCCGGAGGAGTGCCGCGCAGGGCGCGGCTCATATCCCACAAGACCTTACCGAAGAGCCACAGCAGGGCCAAAACGATCGGCAGGCCGCGTTCGGCGGCATAGTGCACGAACGTGTTGTGCAGGTGAGCGTAATAAGCGGGCGGCAGTTCCTTGGGTACGTCGGGCGGCAGGTACTCCATGAAGGTCGGCCCTACCCGCTCGGGCCCGACGCCGAACCACGGATGGTCTTGAATCATGCGGACGCCCGTGCGCCACATGATGACCCGCGAGTCGATCCGAGAGGTCACCGGCTGCGACACGGCGAACGGCAGGCCAAGTAATGCGATGGGCGCAAGCCAGAGTAGACGCGGCTTCCAGAACCAAACGAAGTAAACGCCAATGACTGCGGTCGCGATCCAAGCGGAGCGGGTCCAGCTTAAGATGATGCCGGCCACGATCCAGGCCGCCAAGAAGGACCAAAGCGCCCCGCCGCGGCGCGCGCGGTCACGAAACAGGACGTAGCCGCCGAGCATGGCCAGGATCAGCACGGTCGTTTCGCTGAAGGTCATCCAGTGGCTCATCAGCCCGGTGATGCGGTCGCCCAGGTAACCCTGCAAGAACGGCTCCCCCCGTGCGATGGATGTGCGCCACTTGAGATAGAACTGCACGAAGCTGACGCTAACGGTGATGAAGCCGATAGCGAACCAGCCTTCCATCAGGCGGCGCGCGGCTGAGGTCGTCCGGAACAAGGTGTAGATGACCGGCAACATGGCGAAACCGAGCATCTTCTTAATCTGCGGCAGCGCCGCGTAGTGGTCGACGGAAACGATCGCCGCAAGGATCGTCCAGCCCATGAAGAACAGCAAAGGTCCCTTCAGCGGCGGTATCTCGAAGCGCCTGCGGGCTGCAAGCCAAAGCGCGACGGCTGCGCCGAGGCAAATCTGCGAGGCGGCTATCGAGGCGAAGCCGAGAACGGAGGCAAAAAAGGCAAAGCCGTAAGCCCAAGCTTCGAGGCGGTTGGTTCGGCCGGTCATGCTTCCAGAGGCAACGCTTCTTGAAAGACGACAGGCTCGCCAATGGCCGAACCCTGCACCTCGCCGTCGCGAACGACGACGCGTCCGCGCACGATGGTGTGGATCGGCCAGCCGGTCACTTCGCGGCCATCGTAAGGAGTCCATCCTGCGCGACTGGCGATCCAGTCGTGGGTGATGATGCGCTTGGCATTGAGGTCGACGATGGCAAAATCGGCGTCGTAGCCCACGGCGATGCGGCCCTTGCGGGAAATCGCGTAGATACGCTGCGGGCCGTGGCCGGTGAGATCGACCAGGCGTTCGAGGCTGAGGCGTCCGGCGTGGACGTGGTCCAGCATGATCGGCAGCAAGGTTTGCACGCCGGTCATGCCGGAGGGCGACTGGGGATAGGGTTTATCCTTCTCTTCGCGCGTGTGCGGGGCATGGTCGGATCCCAAGACGTCGACGACGCCTTGATCGATGGCCCGCCACAGAGCCAAACGATGATGTTCTTCCCGAATCGGCGGATTCATCTGCGCCATGCTGCCGAGTTGCTCGTAGCAGCCGGGAGCCGAGAAGGTTAGGTGTTGCGGGGTGGCTTCGACGGTGGCGACGTCCTTGTTCTCGGCGAGAAAGTCCATCTCTTCGGCTGTGGTGACGTGCAGAACGTGGACGCGGCGTCCGGCTTGGCGGGCCAATTCGACTAGGCGGCGGGTATTCTTGATGGCCGCCTCGACGTCGCGCCAGACAGGATGCATGGTGACGTCGGCGCCGTCTTTGATGAGGTTCCAACGCTCGCGCAGGCGGGCTTCGTCTTCGCTGTGGACGGGCACGCGGCGGAAGCCGTGTTGCAGCGTGCGGAGTACGTCCTCGCTCTCAGAAACCAGCAGATTGCCGGTCGAGCTGCCCATGAAGAGCTTGATGCCGGCGCAGCCGGGCAGCAGTTCCAGTTCCGGCAGTTCGGCGTAGTTGGTCGGCGTGGCGCCGATGAAGAACGCGTGATCGCACCAGGCCCGGCCCTTGGCGCGGTGCAGCTTGTCGCCGAGCGCCTCTTGGTTCACCGTGGGCGGCTTGGTGTTGGGCATCTCGAAGATCGACGTGACGCCGCCCAGAACGGCGCCGCGGGTGCCCGTTTCCAGGTCCTCTTTGTGTTCTAGGCCCGGCTCACGGAAGTGGACTTGAGAGTCGATGACGCCCGGCAGAATGGTCAGACCAGAGGCGTCGAGGACTTCGTCGGCGTCGGCGCTCAACAGGCTGCCGATCTCGGCGATGCGGCCGTCGTGGACGCCGATGTCGACGGCGCCCACGCCAGCCGGGGTCACGCAGGTTCCGCCGCGAATGAGTAGATCGAACTGCATCAGGCGCTATTGTCGCGCAAGATGGGAGGGAGCGAGCTAGCCCCCCGATCTGACATCGTCGCGAAACGGCTGTGTCAGCATCCGATCAAGAACGAGTTCGCGGGGGGAGCGGAATTCATCGATGCCGATGGTCATGCCGATGTGGCCCGCTGCGGGCTGGTCTTGGTAAGTGTGGAACATGCGGTCCCACCAGGGAAGATTGAAGCCGAAGTTGCTGTCGGTCTCGCTGCGAATGATCGAATGATGCACGCGATGCATGTCGGGCGTGACGAGCACGAGACGCAAAATGCGGTCAACGCCCTCGGGGATGCGCGCGTTGGCGTGATTGAACATCGCTGTAGCATTCAGCACGACCTCGAAGATCAAGACGCCGAGGGCCGGCGCGCCGAGAGCGACGACCACAAGAAGCTTGATGCCCATCGAGGCCAGGATCTCGATGGTGTGGAAGCGGGCGCCGGAGGTGACATCCAAATCGAGATCGGTGTGGTGCATGCGGTGTAAGCGCCAGAGCATCGGGACGCGGTGAAACATGACGTGCTGGCCGTAGATGACCAGGTCGAGAATCACGACAGCGGCGACGACTTCGACCCATTCCGGCAAGGCCACGACATTGAAAAAGCCCCACCCCCGCTCCGCGCTCACGAGGGCGGCGCCGACCGCCGCAGTGGGCACGACGACGCGCAGGGCTAGCGTGTTGAAGACGACGAGGCCGAAATTACTCGGCCAGCGCTCGAGCCTTGAGAATGAGCGCTGACGGCGGGGGGCGAAAGTTTCCCAGAGCGCCATGGCGACCAACACGCCAAAGAAAAACGACAAACGAATGATTGGTTCAGACGCTAGAAGTGCTTCGCTCAAGACGTCTATATTCTCCCATGTCGGGCAATACTGCGTTGAATCCTAGACGATCTGGAGGGGGCGTCGCCTAGACGCAGTTGGGCATTGCGAAGGGAAGTAGGGCGCCGGATTGGCGAAGTTGGTTTATTGAAGACCAAACGCCCAAAGGGCCCCTCAAACGAGAAGCCCTTTGGGACGTAGGTAGGATTCCCTTCCAAGCGGGGAACCGGAGATGTCTTTGGGTCGACCCTAGTTTCTGTATCCACTTACGCTGCCGCTCGTGTGGCCTTGGCGGCTTGCCCGGGGCTCGACTCCCTTTGCACAGGACGCGCCGGCTACGCCCCGAGGGAGCCGACGCTCTTCTGCTTTTAGATATACCACCCTGTGTCAAGTGTTCCGCCCTGGCGGGCGCGTCCGCATGCTGAAGCTGTGCGCCTCGGATCACTGCGTTACAGCGGATTGAGGGAAGGGCTGACCGGCGTCAATTGTAACGGTCACGGGCGATTGGCTCTCTACGAAGTGAAGAGCGCAAACACCCTAAGGAGGATTTAAATGCGAAAAACACTACAGATATTCTCTTTCGGTCTCACGGCATTACTCCTCACCGTCACGATGGCAACGGCGAGTCCAAATGATCTCAAGACCGAAATTACAGTCAACGAACAGATCGAGATCCCTGGACATATCTTGACTCCGGGCGAATACACGATGGCACTCATGGATAACACCGCACCGACACGCGTGGTTGTGTTCCGCGATAGCGATGGCGAATTCGTTGCGTCCGCGATGGCCTGGACCGCAGAAAGAACGGATCCCGAGGGCACGAAGTTCACATTTTACGAGACGCCGGCGAATGAACCGCCCGCCATGCGCAAATGGTTCTACCCTGGCAGGACGATTGGATTCGAGTTCATTTACCCCGAGAGCCGCAGCAACAAATTGGCGCGGTACTCTCACCGTCACGTACCGTCGATGACGGACACCGACTTTGCCAAGGCCTTCCAGAAGGCGCATACGCCGGACATTCTGGCAGTGAAAGAGGTGACGATTTACGCCGTTTCACCTGACCAAAAGAAAGTGGACATGAAGACGGCAGAGTCAGCAAACCTGGAAGCGGACCGCAGGACGCAGGATTCCAGCCGATATCTGGTAAGCAGAGAAATGGAGGAAAGCCGGTTAGAACGTCAAATTCGCAAGGAAATCGTGACGCTGCCTTTCTACAGCATCTGGGACCACATTAGCTTTTCGGTTAACGACAACGGAGCAGTTACCGTGAACGGTAAGGTTTATCGCCCCTCGCTGAAGAAGTCTGTCGAACGTGCGGTCGGCCGCATTGAAGGCGTGACCGCCGTCGACAATCAGCTGGAAGTACTGCCGACCTCTACCTTTGACGACGATATCCGCATGGCAACCTATCGCCGCATTTACGGTAATTCCGCTCTGCAACGTTACCAGTTGCGAGCGGTACCGCCGATTCACATCATCGTCGAGAATGGTCACGTGACGTTGGAAGGCGTCGTGACGAGCCAGTTCGACAAGCGTCTCGCCGGCTCGCAGGCCAACACCGTCAACGGTGTGTTTGACGTCGTCAACAATTTGCGGATTGAAGGCTAAGCGCCCTAGCAGTTCATAGAAACGAGGATGGCCCCGCTGACGCGGGGCCATCTCTCGTTCAGGCACTGGCGGCCTGCATGCGATGGACGAAGACAACTCTAACGCGGCGTTTTCGAGCGGTCCCGACATCAAATGTAGTAACCTACTACACTTTCTGCAGTCGACTGGAGAGCCTCAGATGAGCATCAAATACGGACAGTTCTGTCCCATTTCAAAGGCGGCGGAGATGTTGGGCGAGCGCTGGACAATCTTGATCATTCGAGAGCTATTGCTGGGCACGTCACGCTTCAACGATTTTCAGCGGGCTCTCTCCCAGATATCGCCGAGCTTGTTGACCAAGCGATTGAATCAGCTGCAAGACTGTGAGCTAGTCGTGCGCAAGACCTCACCCGATCAAAAGCGAATCGACTACTACCTAACGCCGGCGGGACGGGAACTAGAGCCGATCGTGATGGCGATGGGCGAGTGGGGCATGCGCTGGGCTCGCGGGCAAATGACCGACGACGAGCTGGATGTCGAGCTGCTGATGTATGACCTGCGCCGCAGGATTGACGAGTCGAAGTTGCCTGGCGGCCAGACGGTGTTTCACTTTTCGTTCACGGGGCTGGAGAAGTTTCCGCACTGGTGGATTGTGGTCGACAGCGGCGAGAAGGAACTGTGCGTCAATCACCCCGGCAAGCCGATCGATTTGACCATCACGACGAACTTAAGGACGCTCACCGAGATTTGGGTGGGGGACACCGAGATTCGCAAGGCGAAACAAGACGGCAGTCTTCAGCTGAAAGGGTCGCCCATGCTGGCGCGGTCGATCACCGACTGGCTACAGATCGGCGTATTTGCGCATATCCGGCCCGCAGATACAGCGACGCCGTTGACGGCTAGATAACGACCGTTCCTTCGCGTTCGGTCAGTTCGCGAAACAACTGTGATAGCCGCTCGGTCATGGGCCCCGCCTTGCCGCTGCCGATGGCTCGGCCATCCACTTCGCTCACTGTCGCGAGTTCGCCCATTGTGCCGGTACAAAACATTTCGTCGGCGCGGAAAACCTCAGTCAAGGACAGGTCTCGTACTTCGTGAGCGATTGCATTCTCGCGGCAGAGCCCCAGCACCGTCTGGCGGGTAATGCCCTCGGGGCAAGCGTTGGTGCGCGGCGTGATGACGACGCCCTGGTGGACCAGGAAGATGTGCGTTGCGTTTGTCTCGGCAACAAAGCCTTGCGAATCGAGCATCAAGGCGTCGTCGGCTCCGGCGGCGTTCGCTTGGATCTTGGCCAGGATCGAGTTCAGCAGGTTGTTGTGATGGATATTGGGATCGAGCACATCGGGCGTGGGACGACGCATGGTGCTGGTAATCAGGCGAATGCCGGTCTTGTCGTAGACGGGCGCCTTGAACTCGGCCAAAATGATCAGCGTCGGGCCGGCTTGGTTCAGACGCGGATCCATGCCGCTGGTGACTTTGACGCCGCGGGTGAGCGTGAGGCGAATATGCACGCCGTCGGTCATGTCGTTCGCCGCGAGGGTTTTCGTGATCTCGGCGATGATCTGGTCGTGCGAGGGGATTTCGGCAAAGGCTAACGCCAGGGCAGACGAACGCAGCCGATCGAGGTGTTCGGTCAGGCGAAAGATGCGTCCGTTGTAGAGGCGCAGGCCTTCCCAGACGGCATCCCCGCCCTGCACGACGGAATCAAAGGGGCTCACGCCGGCTTGGTCGCGATGGACGAGCTCGCCGTTGATGTTGACCTTGAGGTCGCGATTGCGTTCGTCAAACTTCTGAAGCATGGGTAACTACTCTGGGGTGATTCGATGCGGATGGAGTTGGTAGTAGAGATCTTCGCAATCAGCGAGCAATCCCTCTAGCTCATCGGGAACGACGTCGGGCTTGCGCCGGTACGTCCCGAAGTTGGTGGTGCGCTCGACTTTGGCGTACCAGTGTCTGGCCCACGCGCCGTCGGTCTCGCGGCGCCCGGGCGCCCATTGGAGCATTTCGTCGTAGAAGGGCAGGCCGATCCGGTCGCAGAGCTTCTGGAGAACGACTCGCGGATTGAGCAAGGTATCGCGCGCATCGAGCACAGGAGGGACCTGGCCGGTTCTGGCGCCGACCATCTCGAATATGCGCACTTGTTGCGGCAGGCCGGTGTCTTCAATGCACGGCTTGGGAATGAACTCCAACAGCGACGTGATCATCTCGCGCGGTTCGCGGATGAGGAAGCAGTTGGTGAGCGTGTGCACCCAGTCGAGTTCGATGCCGGGAAGCATATGGTGGGTCATGTGCTTCTGGTAAAAGACGGACTTGCCCTCAGGCAGCGGCCCTGTCAGCCAGTCGACGACCTTGCGCCAGTCGGCTTCGTGGGCGGCGAGCGTCTCGGCGGCGCCGGGGTGCGGCAGGCCGGTGACCTTGAGATAGTGGGCGTAGAGCGGTTCATCGCAGACCACTGTGTCAGGACGGGCGTCCCACGAACGCATCATCGCCGTCGAGATGTTACGCGGGCCGGACCACATGGCGATTCGAGTTGTCATTGGACGGTAATAGGCCAGGATAATCGATCACGATACGGCGGTCGCCTCAATCTTCTACAACAGAGGTGGGGAGCATCGCTTTGAACCAAGCCATCAAGAGCAACTTGGGCCCCGCGGAGTGGGCGATGCTGCTGGGCCTCTCGGTGATTTGGGGCGGCTCGTTCTTCTTCATTGCAGTAGCGGTCGAGGAGTTGCCGCCCTTCACCATCGTGGCGTTGCGCGTCTCATTGGCGGCGCTCGTGCTGTGGGCTGTCGTCGGTGCGCGCGGGATGGCTCTGCCGCGATCGCCGCAGGCGTGGCTGGCGATCCTCGTGATGGGCGCGCTGAACAACGCGATTCCGTTTACGTTGATCACCTACGGGGAAACGGAGATCGCGTCGGGCCTGGCGGGGATCTTGATCGCCACAACGCCGCTGTTCACGGTGTTGACCGCAGGAGTCTTTCTCCACGACGAACGCATAACGGCGAAGAAGATCGTCGGCGTCGTGATTGGCATGGCGGGCGTTGCGGTGATGATCGGGCCGGCCGCGCTGAAGGGAATCGGCGGGGCTGCGATGGGCCAGTTGGCGGTGCTCGGGGGCGCTGCGTCGTATGCGATGGCGGGCGTCTACGGCCGGCGATTTAAGGCCATGGGCACTAGCCCGATCGTGGTGACAGCGGGGCAAGCCACCGCCGCTGCTTTCTTGCTGATTCCGCTCTCTTTGGCGGTGGATCGGCCGTTTTCGTTGCCCTTCCCTAGCCCGGCGGCTTGGGGCTCGATCTTGGCGCTGGGATTGGTTTGTACGGCCTTCGCCTATATTTTCTACTTCCGCATCTTGGCGACGGCCGGGGCGACGAACATTGTGCAGGTGACGTTCTTGGTGCCCGTCTCGGCGGTGTTGCTGGGCTGGCTGTTTTTGGGCGAGCGATTGGAACTGATTCACCTCGGCGGGATGGCGCTGATCGCTTTGGGGCTGTCGGCGATTGACGGACGGTTGTGGAGTCGCCGGCCCCGTCCGGCACGGGCATGAGATACGGTACTTGGACAGAAGCCGTCCGGGACTATACTCAGGAGCATGAAAAGCTTACTGCTGTTGGGAGCACTTTTTGCCATGAGTTTAGGAGCGGCCACTTCCGTTGACGATTTTGAGATGAAGACTATCGACGGCGATACGGTCTCGTTGAGCCAGTACGACGGCAAGGTCAAGCTGTTCGTTAATGTCGCCAGCCGTTGCGGCAATACGCCTCAGTACGAGGGTCTGCAAGCTTTGTATGAGAAATACAAGGACGACGGGCTGGTGATCCTGGGATTCCCTGCCAATAACTTCGGACAACAGGAACCGGGAACGGACGCGGAGATCAAGACGTTCTGCAACCGCGAGTACGGGGTAACGTTCCCGATGTTCTCGAAGATCTCGGTCAAGGGCGCCGATCAGCACCCGCTGTATAAGTACCTGACCACGGAGACCGGCAAGCAGATCGACTGGAACTTCGCCAAGATCCTCGTCGGCAAAAACGGCGAAGTGGTGAAACAGTTCGAAGCGAAGATCGAGCCGATGTCGGCGGAAGTCGTCGGCGCCATTGAAAAGCAGTTCTAGCTTCGCCGCGACGGTCTATGATGGGGCCAGGCCCCATGAACTCTTTTTCGCGGAAAACATCTAGTTGGTTCTTGGGCCGAAGGCAATGGTTGCTTTCGGCCTTTTTGCTGGCCTTCGGCGTGCAAACGGCGGCCGCGCAAGGCCCCTTATTCTTGTGGAAGGTCACGAGCAACGCAGGGGAAGTCTACCTGCTCGGCTCCATTCATTTGGCCAAGCCAGACATGTATCCGTTGGACGCGCGCATTGAGGAGGCCTTTAGCGCTTCGGACAATGTCGTTGTCGAAGTCGACATCGGCAAAGGAAATGCGGCACAGCAGCAGGCGCTGGCGATGCAGTTGGGCGTGTACTCGGACGGTACAACCGTCAAGGACCATCTGTCTCCGGAAGCGTTCGAGAAATTTCAGTCGTTTTTGGCGGAGCGGGGGCTGCCGCTAGCGGTGTTCCAAGGCTTCCGCCCGTGGATGTCGGCGGCGACGTTGCAGGCCCTGGAGATGCAGCGGGTAGGCTTCGACACGGAGATCGGCATTGAGAGGCATTTCTTGGGTCTCGCCGAACAGCAAGACAAGGTCGTCCACGAATTGGAAACCGCCGACTTTCAGTTGCGGATGCTGGCGGAAATGTCGGACGAACTACAGGAGCTATTTCTGATCTCAACCATTGACGAGTACGCGAGTTTCTCCGAGCGAATCGATCAGATGATCGCGGCGTGGAAGGTCGGAGACGCATCGGTCTTGGAGAACATGCTGCTTCAGGACTATAACGAGAAGCCGGAGATGCGTCCGCTGTACCAGCGTATTCTGATCGACCGCAATGTCGGCATGGCCCAGAAAATCGTCGACATGCTCGAAGGCGGCGGCAAGTGGTTTGTGATCGTCGGCGCGGCTCACCTGGTCGGTGAGCAGGGGTTGGTGGAAATGCTGCGGCAGGATGCGCATGGTTTTGAGGTCATGCAGGTTGGAGTCGGCGGCGAGTAGTGCTCACGGTGGTCGCAGGACTGTTGGTCCGGGACGGGCGCATTTTGGCCTGCCGCCGCCGCTCTGACCAGGATCATGCCTCGAAGTGGGAGTTCCCTGGAGGCAAGGTGGAGCCGGGAGAGGATCCGCGCGACGCTCTGGTCCGGGAATTGCGCGAAGAGCTGTTGATCGAAGCGACCCTGGGCGATGAGTTCCTGCGCTATGAGTTTGGCTACCCGAGGAAAAAGCCGATCGAGCTGATCTTCTATTGGGTTGAGACTTACGACGGCGGGTTGAACGACGAGTTCTTCGCCGAAACCAAGTGGGCGGAGCCGAGCGGACTCGGCGACCTCGACTTCCTCGAAGGGGATGCTCGCGTCGTCGAAGAACTCGCTAGTCGGCCGCTTGGTTGAGGATCCAGTCGGGCGTGCGCTCTTCACCCGTGAGGAACAGCGGGTAGGGGTTGATTTGGTCTCCGCTCCACCAGGCATCGCGGCTGGCGAGTTTGCGAACTTCGAAGTGGAGATGCGGAGAAGAGGCGGCAGCGCTGCCGGTCGAGCCGACATAACCGATGACATCACCTCGTTGAACCATGCAGCCCTCTGCAAGACCCTTGGCGAGCTTTTGGAGATGGGCGTAGTAGTAGGAGTACACGCCTTCGGGACCGTACTGGTAGATCGTCAGTCCGCCTCGAGGATGCCACTTGACGCGCCGAATCGTGCCGTCTTCGACCGCCAGCACGGGGCGCCCGCGGGGTGCACCCAGGTCGATGGCGTGGTGGCGCTTGGCGCCGCGTTTCTCTGCGAAAGAATCACTTAATTTATTCTTCGTAATTCCTTGAATCGGAAGAAGTAACCGTCTTCCAATTAAATCCACTTCGTCGGACCAAAGAGTGCGCTCCACATCCAACAACGGGAGAGCGAAGCCGGGGCGCCGACCCCATATGCGACAGGAACGGCAGGCAGCGGACCCGCCACGGACAACAAGGGAATTTCCTTCGACGGCTCGGCAGGCGGTTCGCTTTGCGTGGTCATGTGCAGACTGGCGGCGAGAAGTCCGCCAACAGATAGACCGGCGAGGAGAATCCAGAGCGGTGAAGGGATACGGCGCAGCATACGAAGGGGCAATCGGCGGACATAGGCCGCTGAAACATGGATCATAGTCCAAATCGAGTCCGCGTGTACCTCAGCAGAACGCTTTAGACTCAGACCGACCTGCCAACATGAGAGCAGCAATGTCCGAACTTCTGCAGGCATCAGCGGGGCAATTGGCCGGCAAGATCCGCAGCAAGCAGATCTCCTCTCGAGAGTTGGTCGAGGCCTGCTTGGCGCGCTACGAAGCCCGCCACAGCGCCCTGAACGCAATCGTAGATCTCGCTGCGGATGACGCGCTGGCAGCGGCGGATAAGGCCGACCGAGCCGTCGCCCAGGGTGAGGAGACCGGCCCCTTGCATGGGGTTCCTTTGACGATCAAATCGTCGATCGATGTCGCCGGACGATTGTGCGAATGCGGCTCGAATTTTCGTCGCGGAAGACGCGCGCAGAAGGACGCAGTGCTGGTGTCGCGCTTGAGGCAGGCGGGAGCGGTCATCCTGGGCGTTACCAACACCCCGGACATGTTGATGGCCTACGAGACGGACAACCATCTCTACGGGCGCACGAACCATCCTCTGAACCAAGCATTCACGGCGGGGGGATCGAGCGGCGGCGAGGCGGCGGCGATTGCCGACGGCATGTCCGCAGGCGGCATGGGCAGCGACGGCGGGGGTTCGGTCCGCGTACCGGCGCACTTCTGCGGGATTTTTGGATTAAAGCCAACGCCGGGGGTGATTCCGAGGACGGGACACTTCCCTGGATGCTCCGGTCCGGGCGGCTATATGGGACTGATTGGCCCTATGGCGCGATCCGCAGCCGACTTGCAGTTGTTATTGGAAGCGACGGCGGGACCGGACGCAGGCGATGCGCAGTCGGCGCCGGTATCGGTAGCGCCGCCTTCCGAGGAAAGGCTCAAGAGTCTGCGGATCGGCTGGTACACCGATGACGGAGTCGCGCCCGTGACGGAAGAAACGCGGGCGGCGGTGGAACGGGCGGCGGCACTGCTGGAGGCCGACGGCTTCGACGTGCGGCCCTATGAGTGGACCGGCATGAACGGCGCGATTGATTGCTGGTGGAAACTTTTTGGGGTGGCGGCGAGGACATTGGTCGAGCCGATGATCGGCGGCAAAGAAGACCAGGTTCATCCGCTGTCGTGGGAACTGCTGGCCACGCAAGAAGAGGCCGGTCGCATGTCGTACCCGGAGTTCCTCGACACCTGGGTGCAACGGGACCTGTTCAGCGCACGGTTGGCTAAGCGTATGGAGGACTTCCCTGTCCTGCTGTGCCCGGTCGCCTCGGTTCCGGCGTATCCGCACGGCCAGCGGGAATGGACGATTGGGGGACGCAAGGTGACCTACCCGCAGATATTCAGCTACTCGCAGGTGTTCAATATGACCGGCAATCCGGCGGCGGTCGTCCCGGTTGGACGCTCGGCGGAAGGGATGCCGATCGGCATTCAGGTGGTGGCACGGAAGTTCGAAGACGCTACCGCGGTCGCCGTTGCCCGAAAACTCGAAGTTTTGCTGGGAAGTTACTGATAAAGGTAGGCCCGAAGGGTACAGCCATACCCTTGTAGGGTAGGATTATAGGAACCTGATATTCGTATGGAAACGACAAGCGAAACACTGTTGACGGATGATGCGGACGAGACTGCGGCTCTTGATCTGCTGGAAACCAAGATCATTGCCATCGTGGAACAACTCCAAGAGTCGCGGACTCTAAGAGAACGGGCGGAGGCTCGCGCGGCGGAGTTGGAGGGGAAGATCAGCGAGTTGGAAGAAACCGTGAATCAACTCCGCAGCCAGAACTCCGCAGCGGACAAAGTGCAGAAGTCCGTGCGAAGCCGAGTGGAGTCCCTTCTCGACCGTATCGAATCGATCGGCTAAACGGGCTGCGGCCAAACAGGCCAAGAAGCATGAAGGCGAACCAAGGCACACCGGTACAGATCTTTGGCCAGGTCTATCGTCTACGCAGCGACGAGGACGCGGACCGGGTGCGCCAGATCGCTGAAATGGTGGACCAGAAGATGAATCGCATCGCGGATCGGGGCGCCTCGGCGGACAACTACCGTATCGCGGTGTTAGCCGCCCTGGAGTTAGCCGACGAACTGCATACCTTGCGGGACAAGCACGAGGATCTACAGGGCCTGGTAGACGCCAAGAGTTCTTCGCTGGCAGCATTGCTCGATCAAGCGGTCAAGGAATCGTCCAAGTAGCTTGCCGATCTGCGAGAGCTTCGCTGAACACCCATGAACACAGCAGCCTGGCTTAGCGTCGCCGTCGTCGTCGCCATCATTGTGCTGCCCGCGGCCAACGTCGTGGCGGTGGAGACCGCGTTGCTTGGCGGGCTGGTGACGCTGATCCTCTTCGGCGCGGTTGACTTGCAGGCGGGATTGGCTGGGTTTGCCCATCCGGCGGTGTTGATGATCGGCTCGCTGTTCGTTGTCGCCGCTGGTTTGACCGAGACGGGCGCGACGACTCGCATGGCCCAGTCCTTGTTGGGCCGACCGAAGAGCGTGATGGCGGCGCAGTTCCGCCTGATGGGACCGGTAGCGTTGTTGTCCGCGTTTCTGAACAATACGCCGATCGTAGTCATGTACTTGCCGATCGTTAATGACTGGGCACGGAAGATTCGAGTCAGTCCTTCGAAGTTGTACATGCCGCTGAGCTTCGCGGCGATCTTAGGCGGCAAGCTGACGCTGATCGGAAGCGCTTCGAATTTGGTGGTGATGGGCCTGTATCAGCAATACGCCGACGCCACGCCCGGATTGGAGCGCTTGTCGCCGAGTTTTGTTTTTTGGGCGCCGGCGCTGTTGGGCGTCCCGACGGTCATCATCGGCATTGCGTTCATCCTGCTGACGTCGAAGTGGTTGCTGCCGGAACGTAAACCGGCCGAGCAGCAAGGGGTGGATACGCGCCGTTACACGGTACAGATGGAAGTCCGGCCCGACTCGCCGATCGTGGCGAAAAGCATCGAAGCCGCCGGACTGCGCCAGTTGCCCGGTCTTTACTTGACGCAAATCGAACGCGGCGAACAGCTGATGCCTGCACCGCCGCCTGAAACGGTTCTGCGAGCAGGGGATGTTCTCGCATTTGCGGGAATCCTGGAATCCGTCGTCGATCTGCGCAAGATTCGCGGGTTGATTCCGGCGACGGATCAGATCGAGAAGGTCAGTTCCGCAGCGAACGAACGCGCGCTGGTGGAAGCGGTCATTTCGCACAACTCGCCGCTGATCGGCCGTACGGTGAAACAGACGCGATTTCGCACGACTTACAACGCGGCGATCATCGCCGTCCATCGCAATGGCGGGCAGGTTCGCAGAAAAGTCGGCGACATCGAGATCCATGCGGGTGACACGTTGTTGTTGGAGACGCATCGGGATTTCGTCGACGGCTACCGCAACAGCGGCGATTTTTATTTGGTGTCGAATGTCGCCGGGTCGCACCGCGTACGGCACGAGAAAGCGTCAACAGCGGTGGGCATTTTCGTACTGCTGGTGGCGGCGCTGGCGCTGAGCCCGATACCACCCGTCGTGCTCGGTTTGGCTGCGGCGCTGGCGATGGTCCTGACTGGATGTTTGACAGTCAGCGAGGCTCGCGGGAGCGTCAGCATTCAAGTGATTGTGGTGATTGCGTCAGCTCTGGGAATTGGAGCGGCGATGTCCAATTCCGGCGCCGCTTTGGCGATTGCCGATGAATTACTGGGCTTCGCCGGAGCCCTGGGCATGGGGCCGCGCGGTATTTTGCTGGCGACATTCCTGATGGCGACTGCATTCGCGCAGGCGCTGACGAACAACGGCGCCGCAGCGCTCATGTTTCCGATTGCCATGGCGGCGGCGGTGGAGTTGGGCGTACGGCCGGAGCCTTTCGCATTCACGCTGCTGCTGGGAGCGGGAACGAGCTTTCTGACGCCGATCGGATACCAGACCAATTTGCTTGTGTACGGTCCGGGCGGCTACCGTTTTTTGGACTTCACCCGCATTGGATTGCCGTTGTCGATCTTGTTGGCTCTAACGGCAGCATGGCTGGCGCCGATCGCGTTTCCGTTCTGAAACGCACCAAGCGATTGATTGCATAGGCGCTAGAACAGTAAGATGGTGATTCTGGGAGGGCTTTGACGCTGGCGCCCCAGGCCGGCCGTGAGTCTTGCCCCCGCGGACAATGGAATAAGAATGATGAGCTTGAACCTACAGCGAAAGCTATTGATCGGGGCGGCGACGCTCTCGCTCCTATTGGGAGCTAATTGCGGCGATATCGGTCCTACGGGTAAGGACGTCGCGCCGGTCATGGAGGACTTCGCCCATCAGACCTTGGTCATGAACCCCGTGCTGGCTACCGAGGCCGGCTACCATTCGCAAGGAACGACGATCCTTGACGAGGAAATTGGCGACTACTCGGCAACCGGCATCCAGGCGCGAGTCAAGTACTACAGCGATCTGCTGAATACGCTGCGCGACACCGAAAAGATGCCGGCTCGAGACTCGCTGAAAGGAGCCATGTGGGCCGATCTGGGCGCCATGGAGAACCGTGCGGACCGGGCTCTGTTCGAACTGCAGACGCGGCAACAATTCGCGACGGACCCGAACTATTACACCGAAATTCTTGGTCGAGCCCTTCTGCTGCCGGTCGTTCAGACCTATGCTTCCGAAAGCGAGCGCGCGGGACACATCACGGCTCGTTTGCAGAAGGCGCCGGAATTCCTGACGCAAGCGCAGGGAAACCTGACCTCGTCCTCCAAGTTGCAGATCGATGCGGCCAAGGCGCAGGTTGCGGGCTTAATCGACATGATCCAAGACGACATCCCGGCACAGATGCCGAGCGCGAAGAGTGCTGAGTACTCAGCAGCCGCCGACGCCGCCGTCGCCGCATTGAAAGAGTTTGACTCCTTCCTCAGCGGGCTCGGCACGACCGGCGACTGGCGCATGGGTTCTAGTCTCTTCGAGCAGAAACTGAAGGTCGACAGCGCCCTTGACGGTCTGGACCTGAATACAATTCTGAGCGAGTTACAGACGGATTACGACGAAGTGTACGACAAGTTGATTGCCGTCGCTCGGCCGATCCACCGCGGAATCTATGGAGGCCAGCGGCCGCCGAACGACTACGCGATGATGCGCGACATCCTGGACATCGTCTCGGACGACAACCGTTTGAGCAGCGAAGACGGCATCGTGGACCGCATCAAGCAGAACATCGATACGGTACGCTCTTTCATGCTTGAGGAAGAGTTGATGAACTTCCCTGAGGGCGTTGAACTCTCCGTGGCGCAGACTCCGGCATTCCTGCAGGGGCGTTTTCCAGTCAGCGCCTTTGAGGGCGCTCCCGTTTTGCACCCGAGCCTCGGAGCCCACTTTTGGGTGACGAAGTTGCCGGCGAGCGCCTCGCGAGGCGCAGTCCTGGCCAAGCTCCGCGAGTACAACAACTTCAAGCTGCAGATCGTCGCCGCCGATGCCTTGGCTCGCTACCTGCAGTCCGCCGTGGCCGCCACGGGCGATCCGGAGATGACGGAAACGACACGGTTAATTCGCAACGTGGACGGCAATCACGCTTACACGGCAGGGTGGAACGTTTATGCCGTTGAATCGGTGATGGACTACGGCTACAACTCGGGCAACCAGAACTTCCAGTTGAACTGGTTGAAATACAGGTTGGAGTTTTTGGCCAACGCTATGCTCGACATCAAGCTGCACACGCAGAACATGTCTGAGCAAGATGCCGAAACAATGCTGCAACGGCAAGTCTTCATGGAAGCGGGCGCGGTTTCGTCGGCGGTCCATACGATTCAGTTGAACCCCACGCAGTCGGCGATCGCTTACATCGGATCGAAGCAATGGCTGCGGGTGAGAAACCGCTACCAGGAAGTGACGACCGACTTCAGTTTGGGATCATTCCACACCAAAGCATTGAGCCAAGGTCCGCTGCCTCCGGCAGAAATGGTCTACCTGACGACCGGCGGCGAGGGCCGTCTCGAGTAGGAACCGCTCCCGTCCTGGAACGAAGAGGCGTCGCCCCCAGTGGTCGACGCCTTTTTCGTTTGTGCATGGTCTAACCTAGTCCTCGTGGCAGAAAACACCAAGTCACCGGCGTCCCGGGCCGGCATTCTCGTGAATGTCGCCGCCTTCGTTGTGATCACAGCCGGCCTCAAGGCGGCCAGCGACGTCGTCGTCTTGGTGTTGGCGGCGCTGTTCCTTGCGGTCGCTGTGGCCCCCCCGGTGTTCTTCTTGCAAAGGAAGGGCGTGCCCTTCACCTTGGGATTGGTCATCGTCATGAGCGCCGCCATCGGCGCCCTGGGGGCGGTAGCAATGCTGGTCGGAACGTCGGTCACTCAGTTTCGAGAGCAGATGCCCGTCTACCAAAATCTGATTCAGCACCAATATGAGTCGGTCAGTCGATTGCTGACCGAATATGGGCTAGCGGCGAACCTGGACTCACAACTAGGAGACCTCGTCGACCCGGCAAGGGCGCTGGACTTAGCCGCGAACGTTTTCGCCGGAGTGGGCGGAGTCATTGCGAACGGCGTCTTGATTTTCATTCTTGCGGTTTTCTTACTGTTAGAAGCCTCGACCTTGCCGGGCAAGATAGGGGTGGCGTTCGGAGACAGGGGCGTGCACCTGGAGAGGTTCCAGCAACTATTCGTAAGCATCAACCGTTACCTGGTGATGAAGACGTGGATCAGTCTGCTGACGGGGCTGTTGGCCGGCATCATTTGCGCTGTAGTAGGGGTCGATTTCCCGGTGCTTTGGGGAGTGCTCGCTTTCTTCCTCAACTACGTCCCGAATATCGGTTCGATACTGGCGGCGATACCGCCGACGCTGCTGGCCCTGTTGCGTTTAGGCGGCGGCTCTTCGCTGGCGATCATTATTGGATTCGTGCTGATCAATAACGTTCTAGGCAATTTCGTGGAGCCGCGGGTGATGGGTCGGGGTCTGGGACTCTCGCCGTTCACGGTGTTATTGTCGTTGGTTTTCTGGGGTTGGGTGCTGGGGCCAGTCGGCATGCTTCTGTCGATTCCACTGACGATGGCTGTGAAGATCGCGATGGAGTCGGGCTCTGAAACGCGCTGGATCGCCGTCCTGCTGGGTCCTGGTCCGGCCGCCGCGGAATCCGCAACGGAAGGGGCCTAGAGTTCGACGCGCGCTAGAATTTAAATCCGCCAAGGCGAAGCAATTCGATGTGCTTATCAAATACGCTTGCCCCCGGGGGGGTAGACCGGACGTCGACCGATCGTGCGGCTGGCGTCAACGTCGGCGCCGGGGCAGGAATTGAAGTCCGAGCTGCGGCGGTCGCAGAGGGAACCGCAGGCGTCGCCGTGACTGTGCGGTCCGGGGTTCCAAACCCGAGGTAAGGGTTGTAGATGTAGTCGAGCGAGAACGGACCGGGAATCCTCAGATCTTGAGCAACCGAATAGGCGGGATCGAGGCCCCACTGGCCTGTCGCGATCACGCCCCTCTTGCGGGAGCGATTGTCGTGCCAACCCCAAAACGGTTTGGCCTTGTTCTCGCTTTCGGTACGTCCCAGGAAGGAGCCGGCGATTTCGCGAGCCGGCGTTCGGGGCCGGTTGTGTGCCGGAATGTAGACGTAGTAGGCGTCGAACATGCCGTCTTCTTTGGCTGTGCTCAGTTGCGAGCGCAGCCACCAATGGTCATAGATGGAGAGCAACTCATAGCCGACGTCGCGATCGTCTGGGCCCTTGGGACGCTCGGCTCGGCCCTTATAGACGTACGTAACGCCAGTGCCTCCGGTGAATTGGCCGGATTCCAGGGTGAACCGCGCGTGGCTGGACGTTGAGCCGTATACGCCGTGTCCCCCGGACTCGATGAAGGCGACGGGATGGCTCTCCTGGTAGAGTTCGATGCCGCCGTCGATGTTATGGATGCCGGATCGGATCGATGAATCGGCGACGTGCGAGTAAACGTTGTTGTGCGCGAGGGTCTCCATCACCTGCAGGGAGCCGAAGGGAGAGCCGTCTTTACGGATGGTGAGGATGAGGCCTTCGTTGTCATTCTCGTGGCAACTGCCGGCGACACACTTGTCGGAATAGTCGCGCGGGTGAAACATGTTGTAAATGAGAAACCAGTGGGTCTCGGTTTCCATCGCCTCGTAGTAGACGTAGGCTTGCGAGGAGCCTGCGAGGGCATCCTCCCAGTTGTCTGCGCCTTGCCAGTCGCCGTCGAGATCGAAGCGGGCGAGATAGTCGGCTTTGGGCGTGAACCAGGTCTCTTGAGCGATGAAAGGCGCCCAGTGTTCAGCGAGCGCGCGGTAGGGGTAGGTCGACGGCGCTTCAGCAGGAAATGAAGTCGTCTCGTCGGGCCGCAGGCTGGGGGCATTGGCGTCGACGGTGATCTTGAGCGACGCTTCGATGCCGTTCAGCGAGGCCCGGATTTCGTATTCGCCGGGTTCGGCGGGTGCGGTGTAGAGGACTGCATCTTGCAGGATGAACTGTGCGCTGGCGCGCCCGAAGATGATGGAACTCAAGCCCTGGCTAGGGGGCTCGTAGAACGCCTCGGTTTCTTCGCCTTGAAATCGAAAAGGCTTGCTCAGCCAGCCGGAGTTCTCAGCAGCGAGACTAAATGCGGCGCCGTCCAAGCGTAGCCTGATTCGCTGATCTCCGTCTTCGCCGTAGTACAGAGCCTGAACGGGGATGCTCTCGAGCGGCCGAATGGCGACATCGGACGGGTCGGCGCGCAGAGCCAGTTCGGTGAGAGCGAGTTGCTGCCCGAAGGCCGACGAAACGAGGACGAGACTGAGAAGGATGCTGCGGGCGAGCATTCCCCTATCTTACGAATCGATGCGGAGCAGATCCAGCGAAACTCAATCGCCTTCGGCAGGGGCGTGCTCGCGATCCGGCGATGTGACGAACCACAGACGGCTGAGATAAACGCCGAAGTCATCGACCAAGGTGTAGTAAGTCGGCAGCACGACCAGGGTGAGGACGGTTGAGGCCAGCAAGCCGCCCATGATGGTTCGGGCCATCGGGAAGTAGCGCATGCCGGCCAGGCTGCTGTCGCCAAAGGCTAAGGGGACCATCCCCACGATGGTGGTAGCGGCGGTCATGGCGATCGGACGCAAACGTTCTCGGCAGCCTTCGATGACTGCCTTTTCGCGACTCATGCCGCGCCGGCGCAGATTGTTGATGTGGTCAATGAGCACGATGCCGTTGTTGACCACGATTCCGATCAGCACCAGTCCGCCGATGACGGCCATGATATTAAACGGTGTGTGCGTGACCCACAACATGCCCGCCACGCCGACGATGGCGAAAGGCAGCGAGAGCATGATCGAGAACGGATGCGAGAGGGACTCAAACAGAGAGGCCATCACGAAATAGACCATGAACAGCGAGAGCAGGAGGTTGAAGATGGCCTCCTTGTCTTGGGATTGCCCTTGCTGGGTATAGAAGCCGAAGCTCCAACCGTATCCGGTCGGGTAGGCGTAACTGTTGAGCAGGTCCTGAAAAGCTTTCTGCCCTTCGGCGCGGCTGTCGCCGTTCCAGCGGGCGGCGAGGAAGGAGTACGTTTGGCGATTCTCGCGGCCGATGGAGCCCGGGGCCGTCCCGACTGAAATATCTGCAACCTGCCCTAAAGAGATCGGCGTACCATCGCCGGCGGCGCCGACCGTAATGCCCTTGAGGTCGCTGATGCGCTGCATGTCAGTCGGATCGAGTCGAAGCCACATCTCGACCTCGCCTTTTTCCGTGCGGAAGCCGCGCATCTGTTGGGCGCGCACAACGATGTTGAGCACCTGCGAGACGTCTTGCGGGCTGAGGCCGTACTTGCGCGCGCGATCCCGGTCGAGGCGGATCTTGACTTCTTCGCGGGCCTGCCGCGCATTCGTTTGCACTTCGGTGAACTGCGGGTTCTGCTGCAAGAGAACTCGCAGTTCGGCGCTAATACGGGCCAGTTCGCTCGGGTCGTCGCCTAGGATATTGGCGGTAATCCAGCTGTCGCCGCCGTTTTCGCCGCCGCCGCTGATGCGGATCTCTGCGCCGGGAATCACGGGCAATTCGTCTCTGATCTGATCCCTGACTTGCTGAAGTTCCTTGACCGTGATGGTGTCGGCGTCAAAGAAAACCATCGAGCGAGCGCTGTTGTTCGAATACTGGCTCATGTAGTCGGAAATTTTGAAGCGCTCCTTGTTCTTGGCTAGGAACTGTTCGATAGGGTCCACATAATCGTTCTCGATCTTGACGTAGTGAAAGTTCTCGGAGAACTCGTACTGAATATCAATCCGCATCCCTTCTTGGGCGTCGGGAGTATTATCTGGGACCACGTTCTTCAACACGAATGCCGAAGCCATTACTAGGCCAGGAGCCAAGACGAAACCGGTCAGGAAACGCCGGCGAAGCGGCCAGCGGACGGCGTGGAGATAGGCCTCGGTAATCGGGCCATTACCGCTAGCCGATTGGCTGCCGATGGTAAAGAATCGCGTAAAACGTCCGAGCCGAGCGGTCATCAGCGGAATGACCGTGAGCGAGACGAACAGGGAGCAGAGCAGAGCGACGATAATCGCGATGCCGGCATGCTTAAACATCACCGAAAGCTCGGAGTTGCTGCCGAACACCAGCGGCACAAAGACGATGATGGTGGTCAGCGTTGCCGCGATGACGGCCGTGGTGACCTCGCCTGCGCCCTGCTTGGCCGCCTCAAAGGGCGGCAGGCCCTTCTCCAACTTTTGATAGATGGATTCCAAGACGACGACGGCGTTGTCGACGAGCATGCCCGCAGCAAGCATGAGCCCCATCATCGAAAGCAGATTCAGCGTGCCTCCGCCGAGGTACAGGAACCCAATGGTGGCAATGACCGAAAACGGGATCGCCGCGCCGATGGCCAAACTGGGACCGATGCGACGCAGGAACAAGAAAAGCGTGAAGACCGCCAGTCCGGCGCCAATCGTGCCGGCGCCCAACAGGCCGCTGAGGGACTCCACGATTTCTTTGCGCGCGTCGTGCCAGATGTAGACTTCCAGGCCCTCGAGTTCCGGGTCTTCGGAAAGAGAATCGATGAGCGCTTTCGCTTTTTCGACGGTGTCGACGGTGTTGGCTTCCGAGGACTTAATCACGCTGAAGCCGATTGCGTATTCGCCGTTGAGATGTTGGCCGTTATTGCGAATCGGCTCGTCGAAAACGATATCGGCCACCTGGCCGAGCCGTAGGCCGCGCTCGTTGATCGGGAACTGGGCGATATCGTCAACGGAAGTAATCGCACTTTTCGAGATCGCTCCGTGGCGCGACCCGCCGTCTTCAACCATGCCCAGCGAGATGTTCGTATTGACCGAGTTGAGGGTGCGGTAAAGACGTCCGACATCGACTTGGTATCTCTTGAGGTCGTCGGTGCGCAGGTAAACGTCGAGTTGCTGGCGATTGAGGCCCCAAAGTTGTGTCTCAGCGACGCCGGGAATCCGCTCAAGCGGCTTCTTGAGCTTCCTGTCGAGGAAATCGTAGTCGGAATGCAGATCGCGCTTGGAAGAGATGACTCCCTCAATGATCGGAATGTCATCGGTGTCAAAACCCCGGACCATCACTTGACGAACATCGTCGGGAAGGTCGGCGCGGACCTGGTCGATCTTCTCGCGGATCTCCGCACGGGCGATACTGATGTCGGTATTCCAGTCAAAAAATACGGCGACCTGACTGAAATCAGCTCCCGAGGTAGACGACATGCGCTCGACGCCCGAAATCGTCGCCAGGACCTCTTCCAACGGCTTGGTGATGGACTGCTGGATCTGCTCAGGAGTCGCATTGGAATAGGGGACATAGACGAACAGGCCCGGGAAGGTGACGCTCGGCAAGAGGACGAGCGGAATACGACCGATGGAGATGAAGCCCATCACCAACAGCGACACGAAGACCATCGCGATGGTCACCGGACGGCGGATCGAAAACGCAGCGATCGCCGAGCCCGCCTGAGCGGCGCCGTCGTTCTCGTGTCCGCGTTCGGGTTCGTGCATTTAGTCTCCCGCCTGCCATGCTTCGTGGCTTGTATCGGGCTGGATGTCTTCGACTTCGTAGTGTTTCCGATCGGCCCACTCGTACACGACCGGGATGAGAACGAGGGTCAATAGCGTTGAGAGAGAAAGTCCGCCCATGACCGCAATCGCCATCGGAGTGCGAATTTCAGCGCCCTCGCCCAGTCCAATGGCCATCGGGGCTAAGCCGAGGACCGTAGTGAGGGTCGTCATGACGATCGGACGCAACCGGACGCGGCCCGCCTGGACGATCGCGTCGCGTTTGGAAACGCCTTCGCGGCGGAGTTGATTGGCGTAGTCGAGCAGCACGATAGCGTTGTTGACGACAATGCCGGCCAACACGATCACGCCCAACAACGCGACGACGCTCACCGGAGTCCGAGTGACGGCCAGCGAAATGACGACGCCGGCCAGGCCCAGAGGAACCGTGAACAGGATGATGAACGGTTGGACCAGCGATTCGAACTGCGAAGCCATCACCAGGTAGACCAGGAATACGGCCAAGCCGAGCGCGAACATCAGACTGTTGAACGACGTTTCCAACTCTTCGTTCTGGCCGCCGAGAGTCGCGGTGACTCCGGTAGGCAGTTTGCCCTGCATGTCGGCTAGGGCGGCTCGTATGTCGCGCGAAACGGAGTTGAGGTCGCGCCCGGTCAAGCTGGCGGAGACGATGGCGGCGCGTTGGGAGCGTATACGGCGCACTTCGCTGGGGCCGCGAGACATCTCAACCGTTGCAATCTGAGAAAGGCGAATGGGGACGAAGGTCGCTTGCGGAGCGCGGTTCGCCTGCGCCTGCTCGGCAGCAGCGGGCTCGCCGCCTTCGCCTTGGTTCTGGGCATTCTGGTTAGCGCCGCCAGCAGGCGCGTTGATGATCAGGTTGCCCAGATCGGCGATGCTGGTGCGGTCCTGCTCCTCAGCTCGCACAAGAATGTCGATCTGACGATCCCCTTCCCTGAAGCGCGAGGCGACGTCGCCGCGAATCTTGTTGCGCAGGACTTGCGAGACCTGGTTCTCCTCCAGGCCCAACCTGGCCAGCCGTTCGCGGTCGAAGCGGATCTGAACCTCCGGATTGCCGAGTTGGGTCGTCGTCTGGATGTCTCCGAGTCCGTCAATGGATGCGAGCCGGGCGGCGATCATATCGGCGGCAAGGCGTTGGCGCTCCAAGTCAAAAGCATAAATCTCGACTTCGATCGGCGTCTTAAAGCTGAACAATGTGGGACGGCTAAAGACGTACTTGACGTCCGGCTGTTGGGCCAGCTCTTGGCGAATGCGCTCGATGACGGAAGCCTCGCCGGCTTTGTCTGCTTTGTTCTTGAGCATGACGAACAGCTGTCCGAAGTTTTCTTCGATGGCGCCGGCCGCGAACTGATTGCTTTGGCTGCCGCCGACTCGCGAGAAGACGGACTCGACCTCTGGATATTCCTTGACCTTGTCTTCGACTTGCTGCAGAAGCAGATCCGTTTGCTCCAAGGGACGCCCTTCCGGCAATTCCACCTCGAAAGAGAACTCGCCTTGGCTCAGACTCGGGATCAGTTCGCCGCCCAACGTAGTAGATAGACCAAAGGCAATGACGATCGTCGCGACGGTCACCCAAACGACGGCCGCCGGATTATCAAGAGCATTGGTGAGGAGTTTCGGATAGGCTTCCTCGATGCGTCCGTAGAAGCGATCGAACACGGAGAGGACGGGGTCGAGAATCTTGTTGACGACCTCACTGCACCAGCGCACGAGCCTGCGTCCATCGGCCAACAACACGGTGGCGATATCCACGAAGAAGAAACGGCCCACTCGAGAAACGCCGGCTTTCAATGCGCCCCACCCAGACGTCGGAGTTGGACCGTTCGAAGGTTCCACTCTCAGCGACGGCGTCGCGAAACCTTCAAGAGCCAACGCCATGGGAATAAAGGTCAGCGCGACAGCCAGAGAAGCGAGAAGCGCGTAGGTAATGGTCAGCGCTTGGTCTTTGAACAGTTGGCCGGCGATGCCTTCGACGAAGACCAGCGGCAAGAACACCGCGACGGTGGTCAGGGTCGAGGCCGTGACCGCTCCGCCGACTTCTTTCGTACCTTTGTAAACCTGCTCGCGGATGCTGCCGCCGTCTCGCCGATAGCGGTCCACGGCTTCCAACACCACGATGGAATTATCGACGAGCATGCCGACGCCCAGCGCCACGCCCCCCAAGGACATGATGTTGAGGGTGATGCCGGTCTGATACATCAGCGCGAAAGTCGCCAGAATCGAGACGGGAATCGACAGAGCAATGATCAGAGTGCTGCGGACGTCGCGGAGAAAAAGGAACAGGATGATGGTCGCCAGCAGGCCGCCCACCAAGGCCGCGTTGAGCACGTTCGAGACGCTCTCGGAAATAAAGTCCGCCTGATTGAATACAACGGCCCACTCCAGGTTCTTGGGGAAGCCTTGCTCGCCCTTGAGCGAACCGAGTCGCGTCTTGACCGCTTGCGCGACCTGGACGGTGTTGGCGTCGCCTTCTTTGTATATGGCCAGTTCGACGCTCTCGTCGCCGTTGTAGCGCGCGATGACGCCGCGTTCCTTGGCCCCGCGTTGCACGTCGGCGACATCTCCGAGCAATACCCTGCGGCCGGAGCTATCACGAATAATGATGCCCCGAATCTCTTCCACGGTCCGAAACTCGTTAAGCATGCGCACCAGATAGTTGGCATCGAGGTCGTAGAGCGAACCGCTGGCTTGGTTGAGGTTCTCTTGCTGGAGAACCTGGGTGACCTCGGTGATCGGAATGCCTAGCTCGGCGAGCTTCTTTTCATCGATCTCGACGCGAATCTGCTCCTCACGCCCGCCGGCGACCTTAATCGCCGCCACGCCTTCGACCGATTCGAGACGCTTTTTCATCTCCTCTTCGGCCACGGTTCGCAGCTGGCTCAGACTCATGTCGGAGTAGAGCTGCACGCGCATGATCGGATCGTAGGAGGGATCGAATCGAAGGATGACCGGCTTGTCGGCATCCTCAGGAAGCGTGAGCAGATCGAGCTTTTCGCGGACCTCGATGGAAGCGAGATCCATGTTGACGCCCCAGCCGAACTCCAAAACGACCTCGGATTGACCGGGCCGGGAAATCGAACTGAGACGGGTCAAGCCGGACGACACGCCGACGGACTCTTCGACCGGACGCGTGATCAGCGCCTCGATTTCTTCCGGCGCGGCGTCCTCGTAGGTCGTCTGAATCGTCAGCGAGGGATAGGAAATGTCGGGCAGCAGGTTGAGCGCCAGCCTGTTGAGAGAAACGAATCCGAACAGGCACACGGCCACCACGAACATCGATGTCGTGACGGGCCGACGGACTGCGATTCGGGCCGGTAGCATGGTCTTGTCTAAGATGCCGTCCGAGGCATGAGGTGATTACAGTTCAACCGTTGACGTTTTGTCGCCCTCTTCGAGCGATCCTTGACCGGCGACAACGACTAGCTCGCCCTGGCCGAGACCGGCGCGAACTTCCACGCTGGCGCCGTCTTCGTATCCCAACTGCACCGTTTTCTTGTGAGCAATATGGTTGTCGGTCACAAATACGTACGTCTCGCCGTCTCGCTCAATGACGGCGGACTTGGGAATCAACACGGCATCTTGGACGGTGTCGGTCTTGATGTTGACGCGGACGAATGCGCCGGGCCGAAACGGGGCGGTCGGCGACTGGATCTCCACCGTGACTTTGACGGTACCCGTTTCGTCGTCCACCACGGGACTGATGCGGACAATGCGTCCGGCGATAGCGGCTTGACTGATGTCAAGCGAGATGGAAGCGACTTGGCCCGGCTTAACGACTCGGGACTCGGCTTCGGACAGAAAAACATCGGCGTAAAGCGGCGAGAAGGCAGCCAAGTTGAAAAGCTCGTCGCTGGCCCGTACTGACTGGCCCAGGTCAATCGAACGCTTCACGATCGTGCCTGTGAACGGAGCGGTGACCTTGGCGTGCGCAATCTGCAGTTCGACTTTCTCGATCTCCGCCTGCAACTCTTCCACGCGGAATTGATTCTCGCGGACGGAAGCTTCTTGCGAGCGCTCATCGTGGGTGAGCTCGGAGAGTTGATTGCGCACGAGTTCGACATCGGTGTCGCTCACCAATCCCTCAGCCAGGGCGTCCTCATTTCTCTTCACTTCCGTCTTCTTGGCGACGACCTGACCCTGCAACTTTTCGCGCACGATTTGGGCGCTCTCTAATTGAACGCGCGTCTGCGCCAAGCGTTGGCGGGCAAGTTCGAGATCAACCTGGAGTTCCTTGTCGTCCAACTGGCAAAGCACCTGCCCAGAGCGAACAAAGTCTCCCTCTTCTACGGCAACGCGCTGGACGACGCCCTCGGAGCGTGACAGGATCGTGACATTGCGGAGGGCCCGGAGGTTGGCGGTGGCGTCGACGGAAGCATCGACCGAGCCGCGCACGGCAGCCACCGTTCGCACCGGAGTCGGCTCGTCCGGCTTCGCTTGGCCGTTCGGGGCAGCCGCAGCGGCATTCTTAGGTCGAATGTCGAGCGCGAAATTCTTGGAAAAGTAGCCGATACCTAGAACGGCAGCAACCACGAGCCCAACGAACAGATAAACCCAAGTTCTCAACGGTACTCCCCTGCCCTCCGTCAATAATTAGACTAACGCAAGAGAAATACGGCGCTGACCTGGGAGTTGTTCCAAGAAACACGCCCGGATCTCAACTCAGATGAAATCAGAGCGGTCGTGACGCTTGATCCAAGAACTGCTGAATCCTAGCTTCGTACCGACGAATCTTGCCCTCCGCTTGATAACGGGCAACCAGCGAATTGCGGAATATCTCGAACGCTTCGGCGCGGCGGTCGTCGAGCAATTTCTCACGCAACGCCGCCCGCTGCGCAGCAAAGCCGGTCATATCTGCCGGAATGCGCTCGGTAGGCGCAAATACGACATAGCCCGTGCCGACCGCTAGCGGCCCCTGGACCTCTTCGATGGGCGCGGTGAATGCGGCGGACAGCGTCTGGCCGCTGCCCAGCCCGGGCACTTGATCGGCACGCCGGAAGGGGTCGCTCGTGACGACCTTCAACCCCAAGGATTCAGCCGCCTCCGCAAGGCTTGAAGTTTTTGCCGCAGCCAATAGCTCGGCGGCCTTCGCCTCGGCCTTGGTCCGCGCCTCAGCCGTTATGTAGTCGTTGACTGCGCGAGTGCGGGCTTCCTCAAAAGTCATGTCCCTAGCGGGGGAGATGTTGGTAATCATCACGGCAACCATGCCGTTCTCGTCGGCGTGGGGAATCAGTTCGCCCACTGTGCCGGAAAATATAGCCTGACGGAGAGACGGCGCGCGAGAGATCTGCGGCGGCGCCGCGGTCTGCGTGAAGTCGGCAAAGGTCTGAGCCGGAAAACCAAGGCCGGCGGCGACTTCATTGATGTTCTCGGGCGTCGCATTGCGCAAGGCGATCATCGCCTGATCTTCTTGGTTCTGACGATCAAGTGCAGCCCGTTCGGCTCGTAAGTCGCCGATGATCTCTTCGCGAACTTCTTCAAGTGGCCGACGCTGCGCTGGCTCTCGCTCATTCATCTTGATGATGTGAAAACCGAACTCGGTCTCGACGACATCGCTGACCTGACCCGCTTGCAACGCAAACGTAGGATCTTCAAATGCAGCGGTGCCCATTTGTCCGCGCGCGACCCACCCCAAATCGCCGCCTGATTCCTTGGTGCCGGGGTCTTCCGAGTACTGCTTGGCGAGCGTCGCGAAGTCCTCTCCGGCCTTTACCTTGGCCAGTACTTCGTTGGCGAGCGTCTTCTTGGCGGCCTTCTCAGCATCCGTTAACGGCTGGCCCGTATCGGGGTTGATCGTCAGAAACAGGATGTGACTCGGGTGCACGCGCTCCGGGGTCTCGAAGCGGTAACGGTTCTGATCGTAGAAGTTGCGTATCTCGGCATCCGAAATCTGAGACCCGGCGGGCGCTGCGGGAGCAACGAAGGTGACGTACACGACGCTCCGCGTCTCTTCGGTTTGGTAACGGAGGCGATTGTTGTTGAAGTACTCCGTCACGTTGGCATCCGAGGCATCGACCTCGCTGCGGAATGGAGCCGTATCCACCAAAACGTATTGGATCCGCGCTTTTTCGTTCTGTTCAGCGAACGCCCTCTTCAATTCCGGCTCGGTGACGACGACGCTGTCGGTAACCATCGACTGCAGCCGACCCTGGACGGTCAGATCGACCATCAGGCGATGCTCGAAAGCGGGTACCGTCATGTTGAAACGCTGTTGCACCATGGCCGCGTACTGCGCGGCGTCGAATTTCCCGCCGGGAAACAGCGCCGGGATCTGATCGCGAATCCATTCCGCCAGTTGCCTATCGTTCGGCTTGAGTCCGAGCCGATCCGCCTCGGCAAGGAGCACGCGCTCGGTCACCAGAGTGTCCAATGCCTGAGGAGCCATCAGACCCAGCAGACGTGACGCGTCTTGCCCCGGGGGAATCATTTGGTTCAGTTGAGTCTGGACGTCGCCAATCGTGATCGGTTCGCCGTCTACCTCCGCCAGCACCGGACTATTTTGGTCCATCGTCGGAGTCGAGAACAGTCCTGGGACCAAGGTGATCACCATGGACAGACCGACCATGCCGAGTAGAAAAGACAGAAGGTACTTTACAGACTTCCGTTGGCTGCGGAAAACGTCGAACATATCCTTCCTATTATAGGACTTGGAGCCCGTGTCTTCCGAGACTAAGAAACGACTAAGAATCGTCCTTGTCCAACCGCGTAATCCGCTCAACATCGGGGCGGCGGCGCGGGCCATGTACAATTTCGGCTTCGAAGACTTGTGGCTTGTTGACCCTTGGGACAAGGCATTCCGCGAGGCCAAGTCGGCGATGGGCGGGGCCAAGGTCTTGCAGAACGCCCGGGTGACGTCGAGTTTTGCGGAAGCGCTGGGCGATGCGTCGTTGATCGCGGCGACATCAGCGGCGAAAGGGCGCTCCACCGATCTCGTGCAGAAAGAGCTGACCACGGCAGGCCACGCCATCCGCACTCATCTCGAAGATCGACCGGTCGCGATTCTGTTCGGTCCCGAGAAATACGGTCTGTCGCGGGAAGACCTGTCGCACTGCGACTGGTTGTTGGAGATACCGACGAACCCCAACTGTCCGTCGATGAATCTAGGCCAAGCCGTGGCCTTGATTTGTTACGAGATCGCCCGCCACGCCCGAGCGATCCCGGAATTGAAGACGCCAGCGTCGGTTTCCGCTCAGGAGCGAGACCGCATCTTAGGCTTGCTGTTGCCGCTGTTAGCCGACAGCGGCTTCATCTTTGACGGCAGCGAGGAAGCCCAAACGCAAAAGGTGCGCCGCTGGATCACCCGCTTGCGATTAGCCCCGGCCGACTCGCAACTGCTCATGGCGATGTTGCGGCAGTTGCGCTGGAAGTTTGACCACGACGGAGTCTAGGCGTCTCGTGCCATCAAGCTTACCAGCAGCTTGTTGAAGCGAGCGGCATCAGGCAAATCCAATCCTTCCGCCAAGGCGGCATAGCCGTAGAGCAGCTCGGCGTACTCGCTGATCTGCGGATCGTCCGCGGAAGCTTCGTAACGCGCTTGCAGCCGCTGAACGATCTGGTGTTTGGGATTCAACTCAAGAATTCGTCTCTGGCGCGGCGCCGACTCCCCCTGGCTCATGCGCATCAGCCTCTCCATCTGGGGGCTCATGTCATGCTCCTCGGCGGCCAGACAGGCGGGCGACTCGGTCAGGCGATTCGACAAGCGCACTTGCTTAACCTGGCTCTTGAGCGCTTCCGCCAGCGAACCGGTTAACCCTTTCAACTTTTCGCTGGACTCCTTCAGCTTGGCTTCCGCTTCTTTCTTCTCGTCCGCTGAGCCCAGATTCGCATCCGCCTTGGCGACCGATTTCAGCTTCTTGCCGTCATACTCGGGCAAGTATTGCAAAGCCAGTTCATCCACTCCATCCGTCAGGAAGAGAACCTCATATCCCTTGGCCAGGAACCCCTCTAACAAAGGCGAGTTCTCGCACATCGTTCGGGATTCTCCGGAGAGATAGTAAATATCCTCTTGGCCCTTCTTCATGCGGCCTACGTATTCGGCGAACGTGGTCATCTTCTGCGGGTCGGCGGAGGACTCGAACAGCATCAACTCCGCGATACGTTCTTTGTGTTGGAATTCGGATGCAACTCCTTCCTTGATGGCGCGGCCGAACTCTTTCCAGAAGGCCAGATACTTTTCCGGCTCATCTTTTTGGAGTTTGGCGAGCGAGTCGAGCGCCTTGCGGGTAAGCCACTTGCGTATCTGCGCGATGTGCCGGTTCTCCTGCAACATCTGGCGCGAGACGTTCAGCGGAAGATCGGCAGCGTCAACGATTCCGCGGAAGAACCGCAGGAATCGCGGCAGCAACTCTTCGCAGCGGTCCATGATCAGCACCCGCCGCGCGTAGAGGCGCAGACCGAATTCGGAATTGTAATAGTAAAGATCCTGCGGACTCGAGGCCGGAACATAGATGAGCGTCCGGTACTCGGAAACGCCTTCCGCCTTGTAAGAGAAGCGCAGCATGGGCTTCTCCCAGTCGCCGGAGATCTGGCGGTAGAACTCGTCGTAGTCCTCGTCGGAGACTTCGCTCTCCGAGCGGACCCAAATCGGCATCTGCGAGTTGAGCGTCTTATCGTCGGTGACGATGGTCGTCGTGCCGTCCGGCTTGACGATTCCCTTCTCGTCGGTCTCTTTCTTTTCGCGTGTGACCTTGTGACGAATCGGATAGTTCACAAAATCCGAGTAACGCTTGACGATGTTCTCCAGGGTCCATTCGTCGGTGTAGTCCTGGATACCGGCCTCAGGATCGGGCGGTTTGAGGTGCAGCGTGACGGTTGTACCGCGAGTGTTCCTCGTCCCCGCGCCAATCGTGTAAGTGCCGTCCGCTCGGGATTCCCAGCGAGTCGACTCCGATTCGCCGGCGCGTACCGTTTCGACCGTAACTCGGTCCGCGACCATGAATGCCGAATAGAAACCAACGCCAAAGTTGCCGATCAACTCAGGCGGCACTTGTCCGCCTTTGGCCTCTTTCAGCTTCTGAGCGAGTTCCTTCGTGCCGGATTTGGCGATCGACCCAATATTGGAGATCACCTCCTCGCGACTCATCCCGATGCCGTTGTCGGAGACCGAGAGGCTGCGGGCAGCGATATCGGTATCGAGCCGGATCTCCAGGGTCTCGGATTCTCCCAGCAGATCGGGGGTCGTGAGCGACTCAAAGCGGACGCGGTCGAGCGCGTCTGAGGCGTTCGATATCAGTTCGCGGAGAAATATGTCTTTATTGGTGTAGAGAGAATGAATCACCAAGTCCAGAAGCTGCTTGGTTTCTGCTTGAAATTCTCTGGTTTCGGATGGAACAGTTGCAGGCACAGTCAACCTCCGAGTTGAGCGTAATACAGTCAGATATTGTGAGTAGAATATTATTCTACTACGTGACGCCAATCCAGTGAAACTAGCCCAGCTGAATGCGCTCTTCAACCAGCGGACGAATCCGTTCGGGCGCGGTGATGGGCGCCATGTGCCCGGCGCCCGGAATCATGTGAAGCGATCCGGGCCCCAAAACGCCGCCGAGCAGCGCCGCGACCTTCGCGGCCGGCGCTCGGGTACTCTCGCCGACCGTGAGGAGCACCTTTCCCGCTAGGTCTCCAAAACGGCTCAGCGGATCCGATTCCCGGAACAACGCCGCAAAATCGAGCGGCGCCTTCCGGGCGGCGGTTGCCGTGCGTTCCTGCTGGTCGGCCGTAAGACTGCGCCAAGCTCCTTCCCCATTCCAATAGTCCACGAATACTCTTGCGCCGCCGGATAGGTCCTGCTGGTTGATCAAGCGCAGCACTTCACCAGAGACCCGCGAGATCTCTTCCCATTCCTCCCTGCACTGCTGCTGGCGCAGTAGGTGAAATAAGACGGGCTCGTGCACGCTGACGCTGAGGACTTGGTCCGGGAAATCCAAGGCCAGACGCAGCCCGACGGCGCCCCCGTAACTATGGCCAACGATGTGAAATGGTTCGTCGATTCGACCCAGCAAGGATCGCGCCAACTCGACTTCGCGGCCTAGATGAAAGGCGCCCGGCTGCGGCGGCAAAGGAGTTTCTCCGTAGCCCCACAGGTCGAGACCGAGCGCACGGTAACGGTCCCGCCATGGTTCCCTGAGCCGCGCCCACTGCCGACGGGACGCGCCGGAACTGTGCAGGAAAAGAATCGGCGTGCCGCTGCCCTCATCGAACCAGCCGAAATCCGCGAGCGACGGCAGGGATTCCTCATCCCCAATTGAGCTTCTTACGCTGTTCTCCGCCACTTTCCCAGGGTACCTGAGGTAGTCGACGGACTGATCCGAGGAACTGCGGAGAGTCCCGCGGCGCCCCTATACTGGAAGCGTTTCGCGGAACTTAGCGCCCCATGTCTGATCGTCCGACGACCGAAACGAGCAACGCTGAATACGTCATCCTGACTGGGCTGAGCGGCTCGGGCAAGGGGACGGCTTTGCGGGTCTTTGAAGACCTTGACTACTACGCGGTCGACAACCTACCGGTTGAACTGATCCCCAAGTTCGTCGAACTATGCCGCTCCTCAGACGAAATTAAGCGCGCCGCGCTGGTAGTCGACGTCCGGGAAGGGGTTGGACTGCGAAAGTTTCCCGAAGTACTGGCGGAGTTAAAAAAAGAAGCGCCGACAACCCTGCTTTTTCTTACCGCCAGCGATGAAGTCCTACAACGGCGATTCAGCGAGACGCGACGTCCGCATCCGCTTGGACAATCCGATTCGGTGTTGGATCAGATCCGCACGGAACGCGATCAGTTGGCCTCGATCCAAGCTCTTGCCGACTTAACGGTCGACACCTCGCGGCACAACATCCACGACCTTCGCCGCATGATCACGGATCGCTTCGGCGAGATGGCCCGCAAGCCGGTCCTGCTGGTGACGCTGGAGAGTTTCGGCTTCAAACACGGGGTACCAATTGACAGCGATATGGTCTTCGATGTCCGTTTTCTGCCGAATCCGCATTACCTTCCGGGCGGAAAGGAAATGACGGGTCACGACCAGACGGTCATTGACTATGTCTCGTCGTTCCCTCAGACGCACGAATTCATCGCACGCGTCTCGGATTTGCTGAACTATCTCATCCCCCACTATGCCGCCGAGGGCAAGAGCTACCTGACGATCAGTATTGGCTGCACGGGCGGCCGTCATCGGTCGGTGATGATCTCGGAGGAGGTTCGGCGGCGGCTGGATGCGGCCGGCCATGTCGCCAAGATCGTCCATCGAGACATTGCCAAGGGCCAATAAATCCTGCAAAGGGATACAACCGAATGGGCAGTCGCATACGTCGAATCCATTACAATCAATGGAGTTCTCGTATGCGTAGCCTGCTGCTTATCCTTGCGCTCAGCTTGTCCAGCGTGGCTTCGGCGCAGTTCGAACAAACTGCGCCGGAGGAACTCGTTTCATCTTTGACGGCGCGCGTGACGGCATTTTATAACGCCTTCCAATCGGGCCAGTTCCGGCAAGCGGAAAATTTCGTCGATGAAGATTCCAAGGAGCTCTATTACAACATCCAAAAGAGCCGCATCATGGGCCACGAGATCAAGAGCATCACCTGGGCCGACGATTTCCGCTCGGCACGGGTGATGATTGTGGCCATGTCGGTTGTTCCCATGGTGGGGAACAAGCCGGTACCTGTTCCGGTTGGCGGCACATGGAGGCTGATCGACGGTGAATGGTATCTCCATCTGGCGCCTCCGGATAAGCGCAGGACGCCGTTTGGCATCGCGGGCCCCAGCACCGCAGCGGCCCTGGGGCAGCCGGCCGGTACGATGATTCCGCAAGGCGGCGACGTCAAAGTCCCCTCTATCAGCGAGATGCGCCGGATGATGACCCTGGACGAGTCCAAGGTCGCTTTCCCTGCCGGCTTGACGGAAGCGACCGTCAAAACCATCAGTCTGACCAGCCACGCTCCGACAGGATTCAACCTCCGAGTCGAGCAGGTAGGAAGCCTTCCCGAGGGCCTGACGGTACAGATCGAGCCGCAGGAAGTGCAGCCCGGCGGTAAGGCGGACATCACGATCACCTACGATCCGGTCGCGGGCGCGCTCTCGGGCGCGCGCACCTTGCACTTTGACGTGAGTCCTACCGGACAGAGCCTGGAAGCGACTGTCGAGTTTGAACAGGCTGCCGCACCGGAACCGGGCATCTAGTCGCTCCTAGAATGGGACTCAATTCAGCCTTAGTTAGCCGGGCCGCGATCGGCTATCGGGTAGAATCGAGCCGATAGTCTGTTCTCGTCTTGGCAGCGAACAGCGACCCCAGTGCCAGTTGACAGTTTTACAGACGGGCTCGTACTGCAGGCGCGGCGAGTCACCCACCTCGCGGTGCTCCGTTTCGGACTCACCCTCGGATACCTGTGTATCGAAGGGGCAGGCGCTCTTACGGGAGACGCCAGCATCAGCGCAATCGTCGGCGCTGTCGTCGTTTTATACAGCGCCGCGCTTCTGTTTTATCGACGCAGTCCGCGCATCCGCGGGTCCCTGCAAGTTATCCTCGCCGTCGACTTGGTCGCGATGGCCACTTTGGCCCTGCTCAGCACCAGTGCCGAAACAGGCATGGCCCTGCTGCTGTTTTACTTTCTGGTGATCGAGGCGGCGCTGCTGCACGAAGCCAGAGAGGTCCTGGTCGTCACCGGCGTCAGTGTGGCGTTTTGGCTGACACGGCTGTTCGTCAGCACGCCGAGCGACTATCGGTTCTCCTTTAGCTCGCTGTTGTTCCTGTTGATGGTCGGCGGCGCCCTTGGGTACTACTTCAGCATTCAGAGCCAACGGTTGGAACGTCGAATCGGCGAGGCGCTGGTGCGCGCGCCGGGGCAATCCGAAGCGGAACTCGTCGTGGCGGTTGAGTCCGCATTGCAGGAACTCACGGTCTGGCTGAAGTGCTCCAGGGCCGCCTTGGCGTTCTGGGACCCCAAGGCGGACTACTATGCCTTGTGCGTCTACCCCCCGCGCCGGGACGCCTCCGACCCAGCGCCGATCGAATTCGACAGCCGCCAGGAGTGGGCCTGCTTCGTCGGCAAGAATCTCGATTTTCACTCCAATGACGTATCACTGCCCGAGGGCCAGGACAGCAGCAGCACCAACCGCGACTTCGACCTGCATCCGTACATCATCCAAACCCTGGAGATCTACAACGCCGTCGGATGCGGACTGCGCGAGGGCGAAAACATCGTTGGCAGATTGCTCATCTTCAATAGCCCAGGCGGCGCCAGCAGCGGCCAAATGCGCCGCCTCGTCGAGGTCTCGCATCTTTTCCGCGAAGCGATTCTCCACCTGCTGGTCGTTCGCCGAACCGAGCACGAGGCTTACGAGCGCGAGCGGATGAGAATGGCTCACGATCTTCACGACGGCCCGCTGCAAAGCATCATCAGCTTCGAGATGCGCCTCAACATCATTCGCAAGCTACGCGAACGTGACCCGGAGGCCGCGGAGCGGGATCTCGTCGCGCTATACGACTTTTCCAGAAAGCTGGTATCCGAGATGCGCACGTTCATCTTGCGCATGCGGCCGATCGAATCCGACGACATATCCCTGCGCGCATCCACGAAGAGGTTGATCGACGCCTTTCAAAAAGAGAGCGGCGTAGCCATCACGATGATGTCCGATCCTAGCGTGGAGTTCCCCGCCACAGGCGAGGTCAAGAGC
The DNA here is from genome assembly GCA_963805925.1 of uncultured Acidobacteriota bacterium. Classification (GTDB taxonomy): domain Bacteria; phylum Acidobacteriota; class Terriglobia; order Bryobacterales; family UBA6623; genus CAMPKL01. The sequence continues at coordinate 189,519 of CAWDWB010000002.1, read as the reverse complement.
CAGGTGCTCAAGATCGCCCGCGAGGCATTGCACAATGTTTACAAGCATTCGCAGGCGACGCATGTACTGTTTTCGATGGAACGCAAGAACGGCGATCTACACTTGTCCGTGGACGACAACGGCAGGGGCTATGACTTCAGCGGCAAGTTCGGACTGGATGAGTTGGACGCCCTGCATTTGGGCCCGCGCAGCGTGAAACAGCGTGTTCGCAGCCTGGGCGGTTCCCTCTCCGTCGAGTCCAGCCCCGGGCACGGGTCCAACCTGCACGTCGTCGTGCCGCTAGACTCGGAGTGGATCGGCTAGCAACGAAGAAGTAAGATCGATTGCACGGGTCGGATTGTCCGGACGTTAGGTTATTAGTGCGGCTTCTCCCATCCCTCCTGGTTTTGACGCTTCTGTCGGCGCCGGCCGCCTCGGCCGAAGACGCCGCCAAGGAACACTTCCAGCTAGGCCAGGCGGCTGAGAAGCGCGGCCGGGACCTGGAGGCCTATTCGCAGTATCTCCAGGCGCGTGCAGCCGCTCCTGACAATCGTAAGTACCTGCGCGCCGCTGACCGTCTGCGCGCCGCCACGGCGCAAGCCATCGCCATCCGAACCTCGGGCGAAACCGTGGAAGCTCCGAGCGTACTCGGGAAGCTTGATGTACCTCCCGCCGACTTTTTAGACCGAGACGACTCGCTACAAGAAGCTCTCGGGCCCATGGAGCTCGAAATCGAGCATAAGATCTCTTCGTTCCGAATCGACGGCACGATTCAAGAAGCCTATGAGCGTGTTTTCCGCGAGTACGGCATCGACGTCATTTTCGACGAAGGCTTCAAGGGCTCCACGCCGACCAACTTCAATCTCGACGATGTCGACTTTGACGACGCCGTCATCGCACTCAATGAAGTCGCCGTAGGGTTCGTCATTCCCCTGACGGCCAAGCTGGCGCTCATCGCGAACGACACGCCGGCCAAACGCAGCGAGTTAGAACCCGTCGTCACGGTCAACGTGCCTATCCCGGAAGCAGTGACTCCCCAGGATGCGACCGAGGCAGCTCAGGCCGTGCAGCAGACACTGGAGATCCGCAGACTCTTCGTCGTGCCGTCGCGGAACATCGTCACGATTCGAGATTCGCCGGCTAAGGCGCGAATGGCTCGGCTCCTCTTGGAGCGCCTGCTGCTGCCGAGTTCCGAAATCGTGTTGGAAATCGAACTGATCGCCTACAACCAGGATCGCGACCGCGAACTGGGACTGTCGCTTCCGTCAACTTTCCCGGTGACCAATTACTCGACGATTCTGAACGCCGTGCCGCCGGAATCGGCCGGCGGCGGGCAGATCCTCATAGGAGGAGGCGACTCGCTCTTCGGCATCGGTGTCGGAGACTCGCAGCTGCTTGCCAAACTACGCGCCGGGACAGGTTCGACAGCCCAGCAGCTGTCGGTGCGGGCGACCGATGGCAAGGAAGCGCAAGTTCGTATCGGCGAGAGATTCCCGATCGTCACTTCGTCCTTCCAGCCCGGATCGGGAGTGGACCCGAATGACCCGGGGGTCGCTTCAGAGTTGCCGCCGCCGTCGGTTACGTTCGAGGACCTCGGCTTGAGCATCAATGTCACCCCGTCCGTTCACGGAGCCGGTGAGGTGTCGTTGCAACTGCAAACCGAATTCAATTTGCTCGCTGGCGGGTCCGTCAACGGCATACCCATTTTGGTGAACCGCACCCTGGAGACTCAGGTACGTCTACGCGAAGGCGAGTCGGCAATCATCGCCGGCATGGCTATCGACGAAACCAGGACCACCCGCAACACGCCGCTAGGATTGACTGGAATTCCTGTAGTGAGCACTCTGCTGAGCAAGCGATCGCGACAAACGAACAGCACGGACCTACTCGTCATCGTCAGGCCGCGAGTCGTCCGGCTGCCCGCCTCGGAGCGCGTCAGGGAACTGCGTATTCGCTTCGGATCGGAAGAGCGCCCACTGTCCGCATTGTGAGGTTGCCTGGAGGGGTCCCAAAGAACCCCTCCAGTAACCGGTTGCCTAGAATATCGGCACGCCCGCAGCCGTCAGCCAGCTGATCGTGACGATGGTGTATCCCGAGAAGCCCTTGTCGTCGGTGACCTTGAGTTCGAACTCGTACTTCCCGAATCCGCCCAAGAATTCCACGGTCGGACTCACTGAGTTCGGATCGAGGACCCGCGCTTGACGTGTTCCGACCGGTCGCCATTCGTAGGTAATCGGGTCGGTATCGGGATCGTACGATCCCTCGCCGTGCAGTACGCCAAAGCCGCTCGTGTCGCCTTCTTGGCCGATAACGGCGAACTCCGCCCAAGCGCTGGCGATCGGCGAGCGGTTTTCGATTTCGACATCGATGACCACCGTAGCTGTCGCCTCACCCGAGGAGCCATATGCGATGAGCGTGTAGAGGGTCTGCCCGTTGGGGTTCACGGTTTGGGAACCAGTCGCTTGAACCTGGCCGAAATTGACCAGTTCGACGCGCTCGGCGCCCTCAACAACCCACGACAACTGGGCCGGCTCGCCCGGCTTGTTGATCGTCGGCTTATCTGAGGTGAACGAAATGATACGGACAGATCCGCGTACGGAGACAGTCGTGACCGACGAAGCATCGCCGACCGAGTTCGTCGCCGTTAGCGTGTAGCTAGTCGTCGACGTCGGCTGGACCGGCATGGATCCGCTGGCCGCAACCGTACCGATTCCGCTGATCTCCACCGAGTCAGCGCCATCGACCTGCCAACTGAGGATGGAGGTCTGTCCGCTATCGATCGTGCTCGGCGCGGCGCCGAACTGAGCGATCTTGGGCAGTGCCTGAGCCGACACTTGAACCGTTTGGCTCTCGCTAACGGTCTGGTCGCCCTTGCGCGCCGTTAAGGTAAAGACCGTCGTCTCGGTAATCGGCAGACTGGACTGCCCGGACGATCCGACGACGCCGATTCCGCTGATTTCTACTTGATCAGCGCCCTGGACTTCCCAAGTGATGTTCACTAGGTCGCCCGGAGCGACAGTACCCGGCTCGGCCCGGAAGCGCTTGATGATAATCTCAGGCGCCTTGGCCGCCGAGACCGTTACTCGATCGGTACCGACGCCGCCCTGGTCGTCGCGCACCGTCAGACGGAAGAAGTAGTCCTTGCCTTCTTCGGCCGTGAACGAAGCCTTCGCTGAATCCGCTCCGGTCAACTCCACAGCATCGCCGCCGATCTGCGTCCACTGATAGGTCATCGGATCGCCGTCCGGATCATACGACCCAGAGCCGTCCAGCGTGACCGCCCCAGCCGCTACGCCCGACAGATCGGGGCCGGCATCGGCAACCGGCGAGTCGTTGCCGGTTCTAATTTGCCGTTTCAGCACTTCGTAGCGAACGCGTGGGATGTCGACGGGAACCGGCGCTCCTTGCGATTCGGTGCGGTAGTTCTTCGGCGAAAGCCACTTCCCAAGCTGCAGACCGACGACGAAGCGTCCGTCGTTCTGGCCCCGAATCATGGTTTCGTTGAGGCCGCCTTCGATCGTCAAAGCTACCGTTTGCGCGGAGTTCAGCGGATGTACGTAGCGCAACATGCCGCCCGGCTTGTTGCCGCCGCCATCGCGGAACATGGCGCCCAAGTTACCTTCGAAGTAGGTCGGACCCCAAGCGGCGACGGCCGTCGAGAAGCCGAACTGATCGACGACATCGAGGTAGCTCTCTTCGATGACGTTGCGCCGCAGCAGAGCGCGGTTGACGACCGCTCCGTCCATAAAGGATTTCGTGCCGAATAGACCGATGCGGCCCCGGTTGAAGATGTAGTCAAGGGTCACAGCGCCTTGACCCAGGCCGCCGCCATTCTCAAATTCGCTGAACTTTACGTATTTAAAGCTCGAGAAGCCGCCCAACTGGACGTCGCCCCAACGGCTGACGAGACCCAAGTCAAACTGGCCTTCGTCGCGACCGAGGAAGTGCATGTACTCGCCTTGGGTCTGTAGCGCATGATGCTGCGCGAAGGGTACGAAAACTCGTCCTCGGCCCGTCACGCTGAGGTTGCCGGTGCGCGCGGTGGGACCAGCGTCCAAATTGAAGGTCGCGTACTTGCCCAGTTTGGACTGGTCATGCTCTTCCAACTCGTCGCGGACCGCCGAGGCGATCTGCTCTGCTCCCGCCGGTGAGGTACCGCCGGCCAACTGCGAGCCGGGCTGACCTGTGCCGCCTGGTTGTCCGGACTGTCCCGGCTGGCCGGGGCCGCCCGCCGGCCGCGCCTTCAACTCAGCGACGTCCGCTTTGAGCTGTTCATTCTCGCGCTGAAGCCCCTTGAGCAGGTCCATGATGTCGTCCAGCATCGAGAGCTTCGCCAAAATCCGGTTACAGCAGTCTTCCTGCTGCTTGACCAGACGCTCAATGCCGCTGATCGCGTCGCCGACGCCCCCGTCACTGACGAGCTGACCATCGCCGTTGCGGGCGACGATCACGACCCGCCGGTTCATGAAGCGGCCCTCGGGGCTATCGTTCGTCGCTTCCGGTACGGCCTCACCTTGGGAGCGAGTACTGATTTGTGCGTCACGGGCGCCGTATTTCAATAAAAACGCCTTGACCGTTGCCGCCCGCCGGCTTCCTAGGCCGTCGTTGTACTGTTCCGGGCCGCGGAAATCCGCGTGACCAATCAATTCGACCGTATAGTCGGAGTTCGTCGCCAGCAAGTCGGCCAACCGCAGCAGACTGGGGTATCCGTCCGTCAGGACGTCGGAGTCAAACTCGAAGTTGATCTCTTCCCAATCGGTTTTTGAGGCTGTGGTGTCGAGGCCCTGCCCCATGAGGACGCCTGCCGTCGAGAGGCAGAGCGCAAGCAGAATGGACCATGTCCTAGTCATAAACGTAACTCCTGTGGCTCACGATTGGCCGAAGCCAGGTCGTCTCCGCGACCTAATCGGGGAAGAATGGCGAACACAACCCGCCTCAGGACCCTGGACGGGCTCCCCAAAAACTCCCCTGCTCCTACTGTACGGTGGACGCAATAAACAGTCCATCGGCAAAATGCTTTAGAACACGTAGAACTCGTTTTGAGCATCAGTCTTAGTCTGGATAGCTAACTCGCACATAACGTTACATCTACGACACTCAATTTCATGCGGTGTGAGACAATCTGGCCCAGATGTGTCGAGCCCTCGCCAGTCTGCTGTTCGTTGCCCTGAGTGCCGCAGCCGCGACTTTTCAGGACCCCGCGCCCCCTGAGGTCTTGTCTCCGGCGCCAAGCGGAGCGGTCGTCGCCAAGCGCCATCCCAGGGTGACTTATCACCATGCGCCCAAGACCTTGCCAAGCGCCGCCAAGGTACACGATTGGCCGGTGTTCCTGGGACCCAACCACGATCTGGTGTCCACGGAGACGCACCTGTTGAAGGAGTTCCCCGTCGGCGGCCCGACGCTGGTTTGGGAGATGGAGACAGGGGCCGGCTACTCCGCGCCGGCGATTCAGGGCGACCGTTTGGTCTTCCTGCACCGCCTGGGCGACCGGGAGATCGTCGAGGCCCTCGATCCGGATACCGGAGAGTTGTATTGGAATTTCTCCTATCCCACCGACTTCAGCGATCGCTACGGCTATAGCAATGGGCCCCGAGCAAGTCCGGTAATCGATGACGATCGCGTTTACGTTTACGGCGCGCAAGGGAAGCTGCATTGCCTACGCCTGAGAGACGGCGCGCTGCTCTGGAAACGCGATATTCAGAAAGAGTTTAAGATCCCCCAGGACTTTTTCGGCGTCGCTCCCACGCCGTTGGTCGAGGGCGGCCTGCTGATCGTGACCATCGGCGCGCCCGGCGGGCCAACTGTTGCCGCTTTCGACAAGCTAACCGGACGCATGAAGTGGGGAGCAGGAGAAGAGTGGGGCGCCGGCTACGCTTCGCCGATTCCAGCCGACGTGCGGGGGAAGCGCGTGATTTTCGTCTTTGCCGGCGGCGAAAGCAGGCCGCCGACGGGCGGGCTCATGCTGATTAACCCGGCGGATGGCTCCGTTTACTCGACTTTTTCGTGGCGCAGCAGAAGCTATGAGTCGGTCAACGCCGCTTCACCGGTCATCGTCGGCAATCAAGTGCTAATTTCCGCGACCTACCGGACCGGCGCCGCGATGCTCGACATCGCGCCCGATCTGACCCTGAAGCAGGCCTGGACGTCCGATGACTTCGATCTGCACTGGACAACGGCAATTGCCGACGGGGGCTACCTCTATGCCTTCGCAGGACGCAACGAACCGGACGCGAGCCTCGTGGCCATCAACATCAAAACCGGCCAGATCGCCTGGGACGAAGTACTCGAATGGCAAGAGACGTTGAGTGTGAACGGGACGGAGCGCGATCTTTATCTCAGCCCTTTCCGGGCTACTCTACTCAAGGTTGACGGGCGTTTTCTTGCGCTCGGCGAGCAGGGCCAATTGCTCTGGTTGTCGCTGTCGCCGCAAGGACCCAAGATTCTTTCCAAGACGACGCTCTTCTTGTCTCGCCAGGATTGGACTCCGCCTGTCATCCGCAAGGGCCTGCTGTACATCGCTCAGAATGAGCGCGACTTTATTAGCGGGAAGGCGTCGCGGTTGCTCTGTTACGACCTGCGCGCAAACGATTAGCCCGAGGTTTCCCCGATATCGCCGCCCCGGCTGATCTGTCCCATGTCCGAGTCCGGCACCGATCGGGAAGCGAGGGCATCCGTGGCGCGAGCAACGGACGCCTCAGTGTCCGCCGCATCCGGCAAATCCGGCGCGTCTTCGGCGGTTCGGCGGGCATCTTCGTAGCCGACAGTCGTATGGTAGATCGCCTTGTCGAAAAACTCAGAGACGGAGAGGATGAGTTGCAGTTCCAGGTCGCGCTCGTCCGCCGACCCAGGCAGTGCTCCGCGGATGAAGTCCAGCAGGTTCTGCTTGGTGCGCGTCAGCGAATAGAGCAATTGCTCTAGTGGTATGCCGTCGTGAAATCGTTCCCTGCCCTTGCGTTCGTAGCTGACCTGCAGTTTGTGCCATGTCCGGCTCGAAAGCCACTGACCCAGATGGCCGTAAAGGTCCTGCACAACGCCTTGGTACTGCTGGTCGCTAAGCAGCGTGTAGGCCGGCACGTGGGAGTCCTGGCGGAGAGACTCCACCAGGTCCTGCGCCAAACGATGCGCATTCTGCTCAATGCTGTCGATGAGTCTCTTGGAAAGCATGCGTCCAGACCGCTTCGATTATTGCAGATGCCGCTAACGCCGGCGGCAGTTTGTTAGCATAGCGGCAGGAAGCGGGTTCACCACTACGGGATTCTTCGCGGCATATGACTAGTTCGATTGCTCTGCCGGATGTGAGCCAAGAGATCGAAGTCGGCGACGAAACAACCGAGGACCGCTCGAAACCGTACCACCTCATCCTGCTCGACGACAACGATCACTCGCCTAATTACGTGATCGAGATGCTCATCGATCTGCTCGACTTTTCGATCGAGCGAGCCAGTCGGCACACCATCGAAGTCCACACGCAAGGCCATTCGCGGCTGACCACGCTGCCGTTGGAAGAAGCGGAACGCAAACGAGACGCCATCCATGCCTACGGCCCGGATTGGCGCTGCCCCGGCTGTCCCGGCGCGATGGCCGCTCTCATCGAGCCGGCCTCCTAGCGCCGCACAGCTACATCACACCTGAGCGTTTCTCGGCGCCTTCTAGGGCGGCGGGAGTCGGCACAGTCCCCAACTCAATCGGCTCTTCGAGCGCCAGGGCGAGCACCTCATCCATGTTGGAGACGAAGTGCAACTTCATTTCCTTGCGAATAACCTCAGGCAGCTCCGGGTAATCCTTCTCGTTGTCTTTGGGAAGAATTGCCGTCTTGATGCCGTTGCGATGCGCCGCAAGCAGCTTTTCCTTCAATCCGCCGATCGCCAGCACCTTGCCGCGCAGCGTCACCTCGCCCGTCATGGCCACGTCTCCGCGAACCTTGATTCGCGTCAACGCGCTGACCAAAGTCGTCGTCAGGGTAATGCCCGCCGACGGGCCATCCTTGGGGATAGCGCCTTCGGGAATGTGTATGTGAACGTCGAGATTGCGGTAGAACTCTTTTGGTAAACCCAACTGTTGCGAGCGCGACCGCACATAGCTCATCGCCGCCTGGGCCGATTCCTGCATCACGTCGCCCAGTTTGCCGGTCAACATCAGCTTCCCCTTGCCGTCCATCAAGGTAACTTCAACGGGCAAGATCTGGCCGCCGACTTCGGTCCAGGCGAGTCCTGTCGCGACGCCGATCTCACTCACGCGATCGGATTCCTGGTCCCGGTACTTGGCCGCGCCAAGCAATTCGTGGATGCTCTTGGCCGTGATCTTCGTGGCTGTCTTCTTTTTCTTTGTTGCGAGTACGACCTTATGGGCCAACTTGCGGCAGACAGTGCCGATCTCGCGCTCCAGGTTGCGGACGCCGGCTTCGCGAGTGTACTCCCGTACGATGGTCTGGATGCCTTCGTCGGTGAACGTGATGTTGGCGTTCTTCAGACCCGACCCTTCCAGTTGCTTGTCGACCAGATGCCGTTTGGCGATCTCGATCTTCTCGGGCTCCATGTAGCCCGATAGCTGAATCACTTCGAGCCGATCCAGCAATGCGGGCGGCAGCGTATGCAGCACGTTAGCCGTCGCGATGAAGAACACTTGCGACAGATCGTACTCGACATCCAGGTAGTGGTCGCTGAAGGCCGTGTTCTGTTCCGGATCCAGCACCTCCATCAACGCCGCGGAGGGATCGCCGCGGAAGTCGGTGGACATCTTGTCGATCTCGTCCAGCATGAAGACAGGATTGTTCGTTCCCGCCTTCTTCATCATCTGAATCACCTGGCCGGGCAGCGCCCCAATGTAGGTGCGCCGATGCCCGCGAATCTCCGCTTCGTCGCGGACGCCGCCCAGCGACAGCCGGACGAACTTACGTCCCGTCGCCTTGGCAATAGAACGGCCCAGCGACGTCTTGCCGACGCCCGGAGGGCCCACGAAGCAAAGGATCGATCCGCGGGGATTCTTGACCAACCGGCGTACGGCGAGAAACTCAAGAATGCGCTGCTTGATCTTCTCTAACCCGTAGTGGTCGGTATTGAGGACCTTCTCTGCGTAGCGGAGATCGCGCTTTTCCCTCGACCGCTCTTTCCAGGGCACTGCCAGCAACCAGTCAATGTAGTTACGGGAGACCGTCGCCTCAGCGGACATCGGCGGCATGTTTTCCAAACGCCGGAGTTCCGCGTGCGCCTTGTCCTGAGCGTCCTGCGTCATTCCCGCGTCTTCAACGCGAGCGCGCAGTTCATCGAGTTCGCCCTTCTCCCCGCGCCCGAGTTCCTTCTGGATCGCCTTGATCTTTTCGTTGAGGTAGTACTCTTTCTGGGCCTTCTCCATCTGCCGCTTGACGCGACTTTGAATGGTCCGGTCCACGCTCAGTTTTTCGATCTCAATGTCGAGGATGTCGCCGATACGGGCGAGCCGCTCCACTGGATCGGCAAGTTCCAGAAGTTCCTGCTTCTCGGGGATCGTCAGTTGCAGATTCGCGCCGATCGTGTCCGCCAGCTTGCCCGCGTCTTCCACGCGTACTGCCGCGATCATCGTTTCGTAATTGAGGTTCTGGCTCTGCTTGACGTACTGGTCAAACAAGCCCGTCACGCGCCCACGGAGCGATTCCAGCTCGACCCCTTCCGCAACGGCAAAACTCGATGTCTCGACGGTGGCCAACAGGACGCCGTCCTCAGACGTGATCGACAATGCCCGTGCGCGCTCCAAGCCCTCGACCAATACCTTGATGTTGCCGTCCGGCAACTTCAAGCTTTGAACGATCGAGGCGATCGTTCCGGTTTGGTAAATCTGTTCGGGCGACGGATCGTCGACGGACGCGTCGTGCTGCGTCGCTAGAAAAATCTTTTTCTCGCCGGCTAGGGCTTCCTCAAGGGCTCGAACGCTGGGCTCGCGACCGACAACGAACGGCGTCATCATATGCGGAAAGATGACCACGTCGCGAATGGGCATCATCGGCAGCCGTCGGGAGACTAGGGGGCCTTGGACAGATTGCATAAGTCTTGCCTTGATTATGACGGTCGATCCGCGGAAAGGGAAATTGATCCCTCCGCGCATACGCAATACGCCGTTTCAAATTCTCAAACGAGGAGAAGGACGAAGCGGGCCTAACCGGCTTTGTCTAGCAGCGTCAGGTTGAGGTCCTGAGCGTCCACCATGCGTTCGGTGATGACGAACTCTTTGACCTGCTGGTAAGAAGGCAGATAGTACATCAGGTCGAGCATCAGCTCTTCCATGATCATCCGCAGGCCGCGAGCCCCGACCTTGCGGTCCAGCGCTCTCTTGGCGATAGCCTTGAGCGCGCCGGGCTCAATCTTGAGCGTGATGTTCTCGTACTCGAACAACTGCTGGTACTGTTTGAGCAGCGAGTTCTTCGGTTCGGTCAAGATCTGCACCAGCGCATCTTCGTCCAGGTCGCCCAACATGGCGATTACCGGCAAACGGCCGACGAACTCCGGAATAAAGCCGTAGCGGATCAAGTCTTGCGGCTGAGCGCGTCCCAGCAGGCCAAGGTCGCGCTGTTCCTGCTTGAGCACGTCTTTCGGATCCGTGCTCTCTGTCGCGGAACGGAATCCGACGACGCGTTCATCGACTCGACGCGCGACGATCTTTTCCAGACCGACAAAAGCGCCGCCGCAGATGAACAGAATGCTGGTCGTGTCGATCGGCGTGAACTCTTGGTGCGGATGCTTGCGTCCGCCTTGGGGCGGAACGTTGGCCACGGTTCCTTCCAGGATCTTCAGCAGCGCCTGCTGCACGCCCTCGCCCGAAACGTCACGGGTAATGGAAGGATTCTCGTCCTTGCGGCTAAGTTTGTCGATCTCGTCGATGTAGATGATGCCTTGCTGCGCCTTTTCTACATCGCCTTCCGCCGCTTGCAACAGCTTCAGGATGATGTTCTCCACATCCTCGCCGACATAGCCGGCCTCGGTCAGCGTCGTCGCGTCGGCAATAGCAAAAGGTACGTCGAGAATCTTCGCCAGCGTCTGAGCCAGCAGCGTCTTGCCGGTGCCGGTCGGGCCGATCAGCAAGATGTTCGACTTCTGCAACTCGACTTCCTGCGAACCCGGCGTGGACTGCTTCGAGAGCAGAACCCGTTTGTAGTGGTTGTAGACTGCGACGGCAAGTTTCTTCTTTGCCGCATCCTGGCCGATGACGTATTGGTCCAGCTTCTCTTTGAGCTCTTGGGGCTTGGGAAGATTGAACAGCGACGGGCCCGTCGATTCGGCACGATCGTCCTCAAGAATCGAGTTGCATACAGCAACGCACTCGTCACAGATATACGACTTGGGGTAGTCGCCCGGAGTAGAGATCAGCTTTCCAACGATCTCTTGATCCTTGTGACAGAAGGAACACCGCAGAGTGTCATCCGTTCCGTTACGTTTCACTACGTACTCCCTGAGGGTCCGCTGCAGTTGATTTCGTCGAGGTAGTCAACTCCGTTTAGATTATCGTACGACTTGACCAAGTTCGCAATGCAACCCCGAAATCAGAAAAATCGGCCGCCGAAATAGGGCGCCTATCTGAGTGCGCCCTACGCAAGCTCCCCCATACTAAACCCCATGCGATATCTGCCAGTTGCGTTTGCAGTCATTTCGCTGATCGCAGCCGATTTCGGGATAGCAGCCGAGCCGGACGCCTGGAGCATCTATCTCGCCGCTCGCGAGCAGGCCGGCGGCGCGAAGCCGGGCCGCTTGGTCGACTACTCCTACGACGTCGTCACCACGCTGCCCGCCGGCAAGAGCCAAGTGGATGTCCATGGTTCGGTGGTCGTCATTCTTCCCGACCTGATTCGCCAGGAACTTCAAACTCCTCAAGGCCCCACGCAGTTGTTCTTCGACGGCGTCTCCGCCTGGCAGGTGCTCGGCGGCAAACGCCGGGATCTGCCCAACGAGGCCGCCGCCCTGCAGCGTGCGGAACTGGAGCGCCGCCACATTCTCTATGGCGAACTCCCCGCCAAAGAGCTAGTCCGCTACCGGCGCGAGGAGCCAGTGGACGGTCGGATCGCCGACGTGATTGAGATCATTGACGTTGGCGGCGCGCCGCTTCGCCTCTACGTCGACCGCGAAAGCAAAGACGTGGTCAAGCAAGTCTACGTGGGAGATGTTCCCGGCGGCGGCATGGCGCAAGTCGAGGAGACTCAGTCCGACTTTGTCGACGTCGACGGCTTCCGCTTTGCGACCCGGCGGACGGTGGTCCGCAACGGCAAGCCGGCGCGAACGTCAGTACTCAGCGGCATTCGCGTCAACAGCGGGGTCAAGCGCGATATTGTCCTGCGCTAACAACTGGCCAGCCGACATCCCCAGCACACCCGACCGCCTGATCGGTCAAAATTTCTTTGCGCCGTCCCCATCAGCTTGAGTTACCATTGTGTGATATAGGATTCATACACTAGTTAACTAACGTGTGATCAACCTTTCGCGACTAGATTCGTCAAGCGCCCAGGCCTACAGGCCTTGACTGGCGATCTAGAGCAGCGATCTGGTCGGTGGCCGTGTTGTCCCGCTGAGCTCTATCCTCCCCTCGACTCTCGGGTTTTACGGTCGCCGGCCTTTCGATTTTTATCCCCTCCATTGCGGGCCGGCGGAACTCGGTGCGGTGCTGCACCTGGGTCGATTATCATAGGTGCGCCATGAATCGATTCTTCCTCTCCAGCCTTGCCGCGGTCGTGCTGATCGCCATCTCCTGCTCCTCTCCCGGAGGCTCCGCCGAAACCGTCGACGCCGCCAAAGTCAGAGTTTGGATGGATGAGCTATCCAACTGGGGCCGCTGGGGCGAGAACGACGAGCTGGGCACGATCAACCTCATCACGCCGGAGAAAAGGATACAAGCCGCTCGATTGGTCCGCGCGGGCATTTCGGTCTCGCTCTCGCACGACCTTCTTGAAGAAGTCGCCCCCGACAATCCCGCGCCCTTCGAACATACCTACATGGAGATGGGCGGCGACGGCAGTTCGTTCTTCGTCGGCGACCACTACGGCGTCAACTACCACGGACACGCCCACACCCACATGGATGCCTTGACGCACATGTCCTACAACGGCAAGGTCTATAACGGCTATCCGCAACACAAGGCTGAGAGCGGTCCAGCGCCCAAGTTGGCGATCACCAACATGAAGAACGGCATCTTCACCAAGGGCATCCTCATGGACATTCCCCGCCTCAAAGGAGTCGACTACCTCAAGCCGGGCACGGCCATCTACCCCGAAGACCTAGCGGCCTGGGAGAAGCAAGCGGGCTTCAAAGTGGAACCCGGCGACATCGTCTTCATCCGCACCGGCCGCTGGAAGGCCCGCGCCGAGAACGGCCCTTGGGACACCACCACCGCATCTTCCGGTCTCTCCGCCTCTTGCGTAAAGTGGTTCCACGACCGGGACATTGCCATCATCGGCAGCGACGATTCGGCCGACCTTCTGCCCTCGGGCGTCGAAGGCTTCGTGCAGCCCGTCCATCTGCTTTTCTTGGTCGCCATGGGAACGCCGATCTTCGACAACATGGATCTCGAAGCCGTGGCCGAAGAAGCGGCCCGTCAGAACCGTTGGGAGTTCCTGCTCACAGCGGCGCCCCTGGCGGTCGAAGGCGGAACCGGATCGCCGATCAACCCCATTGCCACCTTCTAAGCAACCCATGGAACTGCCGACGCAGGGAAGGTACGACCGGCACATCTTCCTTTGCGTGGAAGAGGTCAAACCCAAGTGCGCCCAGCCTGAGGAGACGACAGCCTCCTGGGCCTACCTAAAAAAACGCATCGCCGAGTTGGGACTCGCCGTGGGCGACGGCAGCCTCTACCGCTCGAAAGTCGGCTGCCTGCGAATCTGTGAACAGGGTCCCGTGGCAGTCGTCTACCCCGACGGAACCTGGTATCGTAACGCCACGCCTGAAGTTCTTGAGCGCATCCTGCAGGAACACATCATCGGCGGTAAGCCGGTCGAAGAGTTCATCTTCGCCCGCAATCCGCTAACGCTCTGACGGCTAGAGGCGCACCCGCGCCCACTTCTTACCCAGGCGAATCACCAACGCGTCCACTCCGTCGGCGACTTCGTAAGCCATCTCCTGAAACCGCTCTCCGTTCACGTCGACAGCGCCTTCTTTGAGTTTGCGGTTCGCTTCCCCGCCCGACTTAGCCAGACCGATCGCCCGCAGCACTTTGTCGATGCGCACAGACGAACCATCTCGGGCCTCTGCGGGTAAGTCAAACTCCGGCAGGTCTTCGGGAACCTGGCCCTGCTGCACGACCTTCTTGAACGTCGCAGCGCCCTGATCGGCATCGTCTTCGGAGTGGAACCCGGCAACGATCATGTGGGCCAGCTCGTGCTTCGTGTCCATCGGATGAACCGCGCCCGACGCGACTTGGCGTTTCTTCTCAGCGATCTCGTCTAACGAGAGGTCAGTCAACAGCTCGTAGTAGCGCCACATGATCTCGTCCGAGATCTGCATCACCTTGCGGTACATCACTTCCGGCGCCTCGGTGATGCCGATGTAGTTGTTCTTCGACTTCGACATCTTCTCGACGCCGTCCAGGCCTTCGAGAAGCGGCGTCGTCGCCACGATCTGCGGCGTCTGCCCGTAGTCCCGCTGCAGTTCCCTGCCGACCAGCAGGTTGAACTTCTGATCCGATCCTCCCAACTCCACGTCGCACTTCAGCGCGACGGAATCATAGCCCTGCGCCAAGCGGATACAGAAGCTCATGGACTGAGATCGGGATGCCTTCCTTGTATCGCTCGGCGAAATCCGCGCGCTCCAGCAGGCGCGCGACCGTATATTTGCCGCACAAGCTAATGATCTCCATGTAGCTCATCCGGTCCATCCATTCGCTGTTGAAGCGAACTTCCGTCTTCTCCGGGTCGAGGATCTTGAAAACCTGGCTCTGGTAGGTCTCCGCGTTGATCTTGATCTCCTCGCGAGTCATCGGCGGACGCGTGATGTTGCGGCCCGTCGGGTCGCCGATCGAGGCCGTCACATCGCCGATCAAAAAAATGACCGTGTGCCCCAGGTCCTGAAAGTGCTTGAGCTTGCGCAGCAGTACCGTGTGCCCCAAGTGCAGGTCTGGCGCCGTCGGATCAAACCCCGCCTTCACCCGCAGCGGGCGGCCCGTCTTGTGCGACTCCGTTACGCGCTTGACGAACTCATCTTCGGGGATGATCTCGGCAAAACCTTTTCGTAAGTAAGCTAGCTGCTCGTCGATGGTCATGATGCAAGAAATGACGGTCTAGGCTCGGCCGCGCAAAACGCGGCGGCCAACAACCCTGTAGTCACCCGAGACGATCGTCTGGATCGCTTCGGGGTAAATGCGATGCTCTTCTTTCAAGATGCGGGCAGAGAGCGTGTGCTCATCGTCCCCTTCCAGAACCGGCACAACCGCCTGCTCTATGATCGGCCCCGAATCCAAGTTCTCGTCCACGAAATGTACCGTACAACCGGCATATCGCACTCCGTGTTCCAAGGCCTGAGCCTGCGCATCCAGACCCGGAAATGCCGGCAACAACGACGGATGAATATTGACGATCTTCTGGGGAAACTCCTCGACGAAGCCGGCGCTCAGCAGCCGCATGAATCCGGCCAGACAAACCAGATCGACGCCGTACTCCTTGAGCCGCAAAGCCACTCGCTGATCGTACTCCTCGCGCCGCGTCCCTTTCGAAGGAATCGATTCAGCAGGGATTCCCAGTTCCTTGGCGCGCGCCAAACCCGGCGCTGCCGGCTTGTTCGAGATCACCACGGCGATTTCCGCCTCAATACGTCCCTCTCGAACAGCAGCGGCGATTGCCTCGAAGTTCGATCCCCTCCCCGAGAGCAGGACCCCCAGCTTCTTCATCGCTCGTAGACGACCTTCGCCTTCGCGCCGGCGCGGGACGCCTTGACGACCTCGCCGATCACGTAGGCGGTCTGTCCTTCGGTCTCCAGCAGTTTCAACGCCTTCGCCTTCGAGGACTTCGACACCGCAATGATCATCCCCACGCCCATGTTGAACGTGCGCAGCATTTCTTCTTCGGCCACGTGGCCCAGACCGCGCAGCAGGTCGAAAATCGGCAACACCGGCCAAGAACCGAGACGAATCTTCGCCGTCGTGCCGTCCGGCAGCATACGCGGCGTATTGTCCGTAATGCCGCCGCCGGTAATATGCGCGGCGCCGCGCATCAGTCCCGCCTCATGCAGCAGACGAATCGGCTTCAGGTAGCTGGAGTGAATCTTGAGCAACTCCTCCCCGGCCGAGATTCCTAACGCTGGGACAATCTGTGCCGGCGCATATCCGCCCGTCTCAAACATCAACCGGCGGGCCAATGAATAACCGTTCGTTTGCAACCCCGTCGAAGGCAGCCCGATCAGCACGTCACCCACATTCGCCCGACTCGCCCGGGTCAGTTCCTTGCGTTCGGCAGCGCCAACGATGAATCCCGCCAAGTCGAACTCGCCCGAGCGATACATGCCGGGCATCTCCGCCGTCTCGCCGCCGATCAGCGAAACGCCATTCTGTTTGCAGGCGATCGATAGGCCGCGCACGACTTCTTCGGCAACTTCGGCTTCCAGACGGCCCACGGCGAAATAGTCGAGAAAAAACAGAGGGCGCGCGCCCTGCACGGCGATGTCGTTGATGCAGTGGTTGACCAGGTCCTGTCCAACCGTGTCGTAGATCCCCATCGCGAAAGCGACGTTGAGCTTCGTGCCCACTCCGTCGGCGGAACTGATCAGCACCGGGTCCTTGAGTTTCAGCCCGCCCAGTGCATATGCAGCGCCGAACGAACCGATTCCGGTCAGCACGCGGCTGTTGAATGTGTCCCCCGCCAAGCGTTTAATCTTGGCCGTGGAACGATCTGCCTCATCAATATTGACGCCGGCATCCTTGTACGTGGCGGGACGATTCTGCGACATGAGCGGAATCGACCATTATAGGCCGTCCCGGCGCTCAGGCCGTTACCGGGTTCAGACCTTGCCGGAACTTGCCAAACTCGGCTGCCAAAGCGTCTCTGGCGCCCCGATGCGGCAGCAAGCCCAGCGGCTCCAAACGAAAAAGGCGTCGCTGAGGCGGTTCAAGTAGGCGATGGCAAAAGGGTCTACCTGCTCCAGCGAGCTCAGCGTAATGACGCGCCGCTCCGCCTCACGGCAGCCCGTGCGGCACAGGTGCAGTTCCGCATCCAGCCGGCACCCTCCGGGCAGCGTAAACGAGTTGAGCCGCGGCAACTCCTGGTTCATCTCGTCGATCTCTTTCTCCAGCTGAGCGACATCGGCCTCGGCGACTCTGGGCTGCTTGGGGCCGACTTTGTCCGGGTCCGTCGCCAGCAGCGACCCCAGGTTGAACAACTCATGCTGCACCCGGAGAAGGATCGCCGCGAACTCTTCCAGCTCGTTCAAGCCCATCTCGTTCGTCGTGACGCGAGCCACGCCGACCCGCGCGTTCAGTTCATCGACCGCCCCATAGGCCTCGACCTTCGGATCATCTTTGGCGACCCGGCGGCCGTTGACCAAGCTGGTTTGCCCCTTGTCGCCTCCTCGGGTATAAATTTTGCTCAGGGTGAACTTAGGATCTTGGTAGGTCGACTCAGACATGGCTTTCTTATACTAGTCGCAGCAGGCTATTCGTTTGCCTGAGCGTTTTAGAATGCTTCCAGGATGAAACTTCTTCGAGCAGCATCGGCCGGTTGGGGCGAGGTTCTGAACTTCGTTCCCAAGTTGTGGGCGCTCGCCCGCCAACTGTTCAACGAAATCATGGGCGTCGTCTTCTTGGCGC
Organism: uncultured Acidobacteriota bacterium; assembly: GCA_963805925.1. Classification (GTDB taxonomy): domain Bacteria; phylum Acidobacteriota; class Terriglobia; order Bryobacterales; family UBA6623; genus CAMPKL01. The sequence goes on along the minus strand of CAWDWB010000002.1, from coordinate 171,795 downwards.
TTGCCCTGTTCCTCATGTTCGGGGCGCAGGGCCTAATCCATACTTTCCGGCAGCTTGATGAGAGGCCGGACCGTTTCTGGCAGTTGCTCGCGCTATGCGGCATGGTCCTGCTGCTTTGCTGGTTTGGCATCTCGTCGTTCCTGCGCGCCAGGAAGATTTCCCGCAACGGCTAGCTACTCCAGCGCCCAGATAGAGCCCGCGTCGGAGCCCTTGTCCTTGGACTCCCCTGCCCCGACGATGGCAAACCGGGCGCTGACCGGCCCGAACATTTCGCACAAAGTCACCGAAGACAAAATCACCGCGTGCATCACCGGGTAGTAATCCGGGTAGCGCTGCTCAATCGATAACATCAGTCCAATCGCCAATCCCGCCTGCGCCATCAGCGCAAAGCCGAGGTACTTCTGTACATTCGCGTCCAAATTCAGCAGCTTGGCGCCGAGCCGTGCGCCCAAGAACTTGCCCACGGATCTCCCCACCAAGTAGACGAGACCCAACGACCCAATCTCCCGGATGGACGACACATCCAGATCGGCGCCGACGATGACGAAAAAGATCGCGTAGAACGGCGGATCCGTACCGCCCAACGTGTCAAACAGCTTGCGGCTGCGCTGCGAGAGATTGACCATCGTCGCTCCGACCGCCAAACTCGCCACCAGCGTCGACAACCCAAACCAGCGCGCCGCGCCCACGCACAGCAGGATCGAACCGGCCAGCAGAATCAGCATCTCACCCGTTTCGGTCACCTGGGTCGACCAGCCAGCCAGCATCAGCCCCACCAAAAAGCCCAGCGCCACCGAACCCAACAGCTGCCAGAAGAGCGGGAAGATTGCCTGAAAAAGAGTCGGCAGCAATTCCCCGACCCCTGCCCAATTCGCCGTCAGATCGATCGCCGAGGCCACCAGGCTGAAGGCGATGATGCAACAGATGTTATTCAACGCGATGATGCCGGTCAGCGCATCGCTTAGCGGGCCGCGCGCGCCGCACTCGCGGATGACCATCAAAGTCGACGCCGGCGCCGTCGCTATGGCGATAGCGCCCAGCAGCAGGGCAATCTGCCAGGGCTGTCCCAGTAGGAGGATTCCGACGGCGACGATCGTGCCCGACAGCGTCGACTCGGCCAGCGTCAGCCACAGAATGCGCGTCCCGAAGCGAACCAGCAGCCGGTACTCAAAAACCGACCCGATTGAGAACAAAATCAGCCCCAGCGCCACTTCGCTAAACACGCCCAGCGCCTGCAAGTTCTCGCCGCTGATCCAGCCCAAGACCGACGGACCCAGAGCGACTCCCGCCAGAATGTAGCCGGTGACCTCCGGCAAACGCAGGATCTGAACGAGATGGCCTGCCAGCAATGCCAGCAGCAGAATCACGCCCAGGGAAATAATCTCATTCATGCGAGATCAGCGCTCCCCAAACTCGTTGATCTCTGCAAACGGTCGCCCATACCGGTCCCTTGGCTCTCTCCAAATAGAGGCCCGCGGCGGCGGCATCGTCAAAAGGCCGGCCATCAAGCGTAAGCACTCTGTCTCCCTCTCGAGCGCCCAGCGCGGCGAACGGACTCTCGCCCGCCACCTTTGAAATCAATACTCCCGGCTCCTTCGCGGCCAGTAGCACGCCTGCTGAAGAAAAGTCCGGCTTTACCTCGGGCCGCGCGCGAAGCGAAACGGATCTCTGTCGGCCATGTGTCGCAACTTGCAGTTCGAAAATCTCCTGCGCCACAGGCAATACCAATCGGTGCAACTCATCCAACGCCGTTAGCTCCGTTCCGTCGATGCCGGTGATCACATCTCCTGGCCGCAGCCCCGAGGCGTAAGCTTGGTAGCCCTTCCAGACTTCTCGAACCAACAGGCCCTGACGAATACGCAGAGCCGCTTTTTCATCGTCGTCGGGCTCGCCGATCCGCATCCCGTAGCGCTCCAGCAAGCGTTCATTCAAACCGTTCGGACGCCCAGACAGAAGTTCGATAGCCTGCACGCCTAAGATTGCCAACCCGCCGTCACATCGTCCGACAACGCCGATGAGCGCCCCGTCCAAACTGAATACTCCTGCTCCGGCCATCTTGGGGCTCAACTCAATCGTGGAAGCCAGCGTTTGCGCCGGCATCAAATCGCCGCAATTCGTGCGTCGGGTCTGCAAATACTGTCCTTCTGACCAAGCAAGTGAGCCGTCTGCCGAGCGCCACAACGCCAGCATCCACGAGCCGTCCGGGAACGCCGTAGCTGCGACGCGTTCGATGCGCAACGGAGGGCGCTCCACATTCGTCGTCAAGATCGCCAGCGGCAACTGCGGCCCGGCAGTGGCAATCGACGCCTCCAGCGGCGCCGTCCCTACTCCAGTCGCCGTTTCTGGGGAGGGCGTGTGCCCATTCGTCCGTGCCGTAATCAGCGTCGCCGCATTCCAAAGGACCGCGCTTTGGCCGGCCGCACTCAGTCGATAAATATAGGGATTCCGGTTCGCCGTAAGTTGCCGCACAAACTCGACGCGATCCTCAATCGAACGCCGCTGCGTAAGTCTGGGGAGCTGCATCAAAGCGCTCTCCGTGGACAAGGGCTGCGTAGCGCCTTCCTCGACGTTCCTGGCCGGGCGCAGCCAATTCCCCACCAGCAGAATCGCCGCAGCAGCCAAAGCCAGCACTGCCAAATATCGAGGATCGCGAGCGGAACGCTTCATTTAGGACCGGCGGCGGATCAAACCCGCCCAGGAGCTTTCGAGCATTGTTCCATACTCAAGCCTCCGCGGGACGGCCTGCGAGTCGCGCCTCAACGGCCAAAACCGCTAAACCGACGCACAGCAACGCGCCGACCAGGGCCACCGCCCATACGATCGACCGTACGCCGAACACCTGCAGCAACAGGCCCGTCGCCGTCGCCGCAAACAATCCCGCGATGACGGTACTGGCGAAGAAACGGCCCACCATGCGCAGCGCGACATCCGGCCCGCCCGCCAGCGACTGGACGATTGCTTGCATCGATCCGCTTGCGGCCCCCAAAAGTAACGCGCCGGCCACCGCGCCGGAGAGTTCCTCCGTGTTCGCCAGGAACAGGCAAGCCAACGCTCCAAACGCGGCAACCGCCACGGACGTACGCAGCAGGCCCAGGCGAGCAGCCCGAATCATCGAGGTTCTTCCGCTGACCCAGCCGACCCAATAGAGTACCGGCAGGCCGACCGACCAGCCCGGAGAGGTTCCCAGCCCGCGGCTGGCGTAGAATCCAAGCCACAACGCGGCCACACCCCAAAGCGCAGCCTGCAGGGCCAAACACAAGGAGATCAGTACGCGCGTCGGCCGGACCATGTCGTACCAATGGTGCGTCAAGACCGCCGAAGCGACCGCTTCAGGCGGAGATCCTCGCAGCCTTACGCCCAACGCCGTCAGCAGCAGCAGTGCCGCGGCAATAGCTGCCGACTGGCTGAGCGGCTGCCACTGCCGCAGAATGACCAACAACAACCCTCCGCATAGGGCTCCAAACCCGAAACAAGCCGCCGCCAGGTCAAGTGCGCTCGCCGCGCGCCCCGCCGATAGTACGCCGTCCAGCCCATAGGAAGAGGCGATACAGGCCAGGCCCAAGCCTATGCCGATCAGCGCCGAGGCATAGTTCAACGGCTCCATCCCGGGAACCAGGGCCAGCGAGGCAAGCGCCGCGGCAGTCGCAATCGCTCCGGCCGCATTCACCGCCTGGATTCCGCTCGGCAGACGAGCCAACCAGCGCCCGACCAGGGTGCCCAGCACTGTCCCGCCCAGCAGCGCTGCCTGCCATTGCAAGGCAACCGCCGCGCTGAAAGTGAAGTGAGTAGCCAATAGCGGCAGTAACGCGCCCGCCAGACCGACGTAGAAACCAGCGCTCAGCAGACCAAGAGCCGCCTGTCGCATTCGCGCCGGATCGGGAGTCCAACGCGACCCAGGGCCCTCCCGGTAAAAGCTCTCCGTCATCGCGCTGATTGTATCAACGCATTCCCTCGGGAAATGGTGCAAGACGGCGACCCCGTCGGTTTCGTATGATCTCCACAGTCCGCATGTCCCCGGCCCTGGATCGCCGGAACCTTCAGGATCCGCAGCAGATCCTAGAAGCGCTTGAGAGTTTCCTTCAGGCGGCAAGAAGCCCCGTTCTGGCGGAAGACGGTCGCCCTTCCCTTCGAATCGCGCGCGATCGTCTGCGCATCGAAGCAACGCCAACAGGCGTCATCCTTGAGAGTTGGGGGCCGGAAGGCGCCATCGTCCGGCGCTTGACTGCCGTCGCGTCGGTCTCTCGGAACAAAATCGAACTCAAAGCTAGACGCTTCGCCCAAGGCGACATCCGCCTATCGATCATCGATTCTGCCGCAACCTCCGGTGTCGGCTCTCCAGACGGGCAATCATCGGAAACCTTCCTCCGACGGCTCATCGCCAGGGAATTCCCCCTCGCACGTGTGAGAAGGCTTTCCGGACATACCGATCTTCAGCACAGCCTCTCCGGCCGCCACGTTCGCTGCCGCATGGACGAGAAGCATTTGTCGTGGGCGGTTGTCGCGGCGCCTCCCCTATCCAGCGCCGACGCCTGCGACTGCGCCATCACCACCGGCCTGCTTTGGCTCGATAGTTTGCGGCACATTGATAGTCGCCGTCCGGTCGTCGGGCTGCGCATCTTCTTGCCTCTCGGCCGGCAGGAGCGCACCTGCCGCATCCTGCACGGGCTAGACCTCGAACTTGCCGCCTACGAAATCTACGCCTACGACCCGAGAGGCAATGTCCAAAAGATCGATGTCGCCAACGCGGGAAACACGCGTACGCTGTTCCGTGCACGGTATCGACCCGCCGTATTCGGACCGCCTCTACTGGACTGGATCGCGGAGTTCGAGCGACGTCCGTGGGTGGAGACGGTCGCCCAGGCCAATGGCTCCTTGTCCCTGCGCATTCTGGGCCTGGAGTTCGCCGTCGCGCGAGCGGGCGAAATGGTCTACGGGCTCGAGACGCAAACGGTCGTCACTCAAAACAACTTCACCGACGTCCTGAGGCTCGCGGATCAGTTGGCATCGTTCCGGAATCCGCGCGCCGCTGACAAGCATCACCCTCTCTATCGGGCCAATCCTGAGCGTTGGCTCGAATCGCAGATACGCCGTGACCTTCGCAAGCTCGACCCCGCCTTCGACGGGACCCCTGTCTTTAGCCAGTCCGAAGCGATCGCCGGTTTGGACCGCGGCATCATCGACCTCGTCACTGCCGATCAGTCAGGACGCTTGGCCATACTCGAAGTCAAAGCGACCGCCGACATTCAACTCCCAATCCAAGGACTCGAATATTGGGTAGCCGTAGACGCCATTATCAAGACCTCTCCCAGCTTCATAACGAGTTACTTTCCAAATCGGCAAATATCACAAGCCCCGCCGAAGCTCATCCTCATAGCTCCTGCACTGGAGTTCCACCCAAAAACCGAATTAATTACACGCTATTTCGGAAAACAAATACAGCTCGAGTGCATTGGCGTCAACGCAACCTGGAGAACGGCCGTCAAAAAACGGTATCACCAGCGAGACAGGAAAAGGCCCGACGGCTTCCGTGCGGACACCGCTGAAGCATAACGAACGAAAATACTCTTGGAGCCGAGCCGCCGAAACTGTGGTACTCTCAGGCCTCTATCTTCCGCCTATTCTCATTTCACGTAATCCGGGCAACAGAATGGACGTAACAGCGATCATTAAGGAACTGCGGAGCGAGTTAGAGCGTATCGACGTCTTGATTCTGGCACTCGAATCTCTCAGATCCGGGCGCAGAAGAGGCCGACCGCCGAAGGCTCTGCAAGCTCTGCGTGCAGGGATCGACCCAGGTTCTTCGCCGACAGCGAAAAAGGCCGCCGCAGCGATCAAAGGCGCTGCGGCGAAACCTGCGGGCCAGGGCAAGAAACGCGCGGGCAGGCCTGCGGCAAAAAAAACCTCAAAGTCCAAGCCCTAACCGTTCCGCTAACGCCTGCGGCAAACCGGCTTCGACGATCTTCCTTTGGGTTGCGTCTACGTCGTAGGGGCAACGGCGAAATTCCACTTCCGCGGTACTCGCATCGTAGATCGCGTATGCGGCGTGCCAGTTCCCGTCACGGGGCTGGCCGATTGATCCTGGGTTAACAAGCAGGGCGTCTTCTTCGACGACAAGCGCTAACTCGTAAGGGGATAATCCCTCAGCCTCGCCCGCAATACCCCTTCGCCCGAATCCGCCCTGAATATGAGTGTGTCCGAAAAAAACCAGTCCCTGCCCAAAGCTTTCGAACTGCTCTTCAGCATCCTGTAACGAAATAACGTACGCGTCTTCGTCCAACGGAGATCCATGTACGATCCTGAAATCGGCGACATCCAATGGCCCTCTCGGCAACTCGCTGAGGTAATTCAGGTGATCCGGCTCCAGTTTCATTCGCGTCCATTCCGCCGCCGCCTTCGCGACGGGATTGAAAAACCGTAGATCGGACATCCCCGTGCAAGCTCGATCGTGATTGCCGCGAATCACCGCCTCGCAATTTTGTCGAACCCACGCCGTCACCTCGTTGGGATCAGCGCCGTAGCCGACGATATCCCCGAGGCAAACAACTTGCTGGTACAGACCCGCCGCGTCGGCGAGTACGGCTTCCAGGGCCTCAAGGTTCGAATGGATATCACTGAGAATCAGATAACGCATATTCACGCCTAAGCGGAACGAAGAACCAGTGTCGTAATCTCCGGCATAGCTCCGATCCTCATCGGCATGTTGACCGTTCCTACCCCTCGCGTCACGTACGCCGCCTTCTCGCCAATGCGGTACTCTCCGACGACGAACGGAGTGAAGAAACGGCCTGGATTCACGGTCTGCTCCACGATCTCCACGGTAATCTGTCCGCCGTGCGTATGGCCGGAAAGCGTCAGATCGCAGCCCGCCGCTGCGGCCGTGGGAAACACATCGGGATTGTGCGACAACAGTAGATTGAATGCGGACGGGTCGACCAGATCCGAAACGCCGCGAAGATAACCGCGGGACTGGCGCTGGTAGTCCACGCCGATCAGGTTGAGCTTGGCGTCGCCAAAGCGCAGTTCTTGAGCGCGCTGACGCAACACCCGAATCCCTTTTCCCGCCGCGTACCTTTCCGTCACGTCGGAGCACCGGGCGAACTCTTCGTGATTCCCCAGGCAGCCCCACAGCCCGGAGTCCGCACGCAGCTGGGCAACCTCGTCCAGACATTCCTCAAGCGGATCCCCTTGGCGCGTGATGAAATCGCCGGTTAGGAAGGCGATCTGCGGCCGTAACTCGTTGGCCATCCCCACAACACGCCTCAGGTCCTTCCGGCTCAAATAGGGTCCGTAGTGGATGTCGCTAATCTGCACGATTCGCACGCCGTCCAGGTCGGCGGACAAGCCCTTCACGCCAAGTTCCGTCTCCCGCACCTGAAAATCATCACGGCCAATAAATGTTCCGTACCCGCCCGCCGCGAACGGCAGCGTCATGGCCGTCTTGGCCGATCCGTCCAAAAAGTCGCGCCGCGAGAATCCGCCTGCGCTTCGTGCGGCATCTACGGGACCGGAAATCCGCGCCGCTAGCCTCCATGCCAGATACGCGGCATAGGCCCCAAACGAGCCCGCTACGTGGACTGCCGAGATCAAGTGAAAGGGCGCCGGCATGCGCCGTGACAATTCGTACAATTCCAGGTGCAGCGTTACCATTTCCGAAATCGTGATCAGGAACAGCCCGCAAGCTCCAGCGGCGATGCTCAAAACCGCCGCTCCCCAAACGCCTCGCCGTTTCAGGATCTGGTAGAGCAGAATCGCGAAATGAACCTGGGCGACAACCAGAAACAACTCGACGGCCCGCGTTGCCGCCTTCAACGCTAACGGTATGGTTTCCACGGGGTGCTCTTATGTTCTCGCCCCGAGAGGCGGCGAGCAAGCCGTAAATCGCCTAGATGCCGCCAACTTACTTCCTAGGACATCGTAGACAAGGGAAACCTTCCCGCCCGCCGCTTCGTCCTATATGTCGCAGAAAGCAAACGGTATGATGAACTTGTGGCAGGCCGGAAGGAGAAAGTGGTCGTTTTGTTGAGCGGCGGCATGGATAGCTGCGTCACTGCGGCGATCGCTGCGTCGCGGTTCGAAGTTGCGGCTCTGCACTCCGACTACGGCCAGCGCACGGCGGCGCGCGAGCGTCGGGCGTTCGATGCTATCTCGGACAAACTGGGCATTGAGCAACGGCTGGTCATCGATCAGCGCTATATGGCCGCGATCGGCGGATCCGCCCTAACCGACAACGAGATTTCGGTCCCGGACTTCGACCCCGAATCGGCTGGATCGGAGGCCATCCCCGCGACTTACGTGCCGTTCCGCAACGCCCATTTTCTCTCCGCCGCGATCTCCTGGGCCGAGGTCATTGGCGCATCGCGCGTCTTCATCGGCGCCGTCGAGCAAGACAGTTCCGGCTATCCCGACTGCCGTCCGGAGTACTACGAGGCCTTCCAGTCCGTCTCGGAAGTCGGCACACGCCCCGAAACGTCCATCCGTATCGAAACGCCCTTGATTCGCCTGTCCAAATCCGAGATCATTCGTCAAGGACTGGCCCTGGGCGCGCCCCTGGAGTTGTCCTGGTCATGCTACCAGCAGGGCGAGACCGCCTGCGGACGGTGCGACAGTTGCGCTTTGCGCCTGCGCGCCTTTCAGATTGCGGGTACGCCTGACCCCGCGCCATACAGTTTTGAAACCGTTCGGGAGACTGACCGAGACCCCAACGATGTTGTATCCTTTTCCTGAACCGAGGTGTTGACCCATGATGAACAACCTATTGAGGACATTGACCTTTACACTCTTCCTGGCGCTAGTCGCTGCTCCTGCTTGGGCCCAGGTCGGGCGACTGCAGGGTACTGCGGTCGGCGAAGACGGCGAGCCGATTAAGGGCGCAGTCATCCAAATTGAGCGTACGGACCAAAAGGGCTCTTACAAAGTCAAGACGAATAAGAAGGGTCAGTACCTGCACGCCGGACTCCCTTGGGGGACCTACGATGTCGCCCTGACAATCGATGGCAAATCGCTTGAGTCGGTCTCGGGCGTAAGCGTCAGGGGGGGCGAAGGGGCTCCGGTCAACTTCGACTTGAAGGCTCTCAAGGAGCGCCAGGCGGCCCTCAACTCTCAGAACGGGGCTCTCCCGACCGAGGACGCGGTCTCCGGCATGAGCGACAAGGAGCGCGAAGCCTACGAAGAGGCCCTGAAGAAGCGACAAGAAGCGCTTGAGAAAAACGCCGCGCTCAACACCGCTTTCAACAACGGCATGACAGCCCTCAAGGCTGAGGATTACGAGACTGCCGTCACGGCCCTGAAAGAAGCCGCCGCTCTCAGCGACACGCAAGACGTCATCTGGGGAAATCTCGGAGAAGCCCAGTCCAAGCTTGCCCTCACGAAGACAGGCGAAGAGCGCACGGCAATCATGGCTGAAGCCGCCGCCTCCTATGCCAAGGCGATGGAACTCAATCCGACTCAGGCCGGCTATCCCAACAACCTCGGTCTGGCCCTGATTCAAGCCGGACAGCGGGACGAAGGTATGGCCATGCTTGAGAAGGCTGCCGCCTCCGATCCGGCGAACGCCGGCAAGTACTACTTCAACGTCGGCGCCATCCTGACCAATAGCGGCGATGTCGACGGCGCGATCGATGCCTTCCGCAAGGCGACCCAAGCGCAGCCTGACTACGCTGCCGCCCACTACCAGTTAGGAATGTCCTTGGTCGGCAAGGCGACCTTCACGCCTGACGGGGCGATGAAGCCGGTCGATGGCACTTTGGAGGCCTTCCAGAGATATCTCGAACTGCAACCCACCGGCGCTGATGCCGAGACAGCTAGGGCCATGGTCCAGAGTTTGACGACCACCGTCGACACGTCGATAAAGAAGAAATAGCTTTCGCCTGCCCGGCGAAGCAACGGCACGGGCGTCGGCCGATCGGTCGACGCCTTTCGTCGTTCAGGTCAACCGTTTATGCGCGTCATTGTCATCCTCATCCTGATCGTGATTGCCCTGGGCATGGCACGCATGCTCGTGGGCGACGTGATCAAAGCGGTCAGCAAGACGATGAAAGCCCCACCCGACGCCCCAGCCGAGCCCCGAACAGCTTCCAAAGCCGGCCGCTTGGTCAAAGACCCCGAGACAGGCAACTACATTGACGAGCGCACCGCCATTAGGGCCGAAGTCAAGGGAACGACCTGTTACTTCGAGTCCGCCGCCAGCCGCGACGCCTTCCTGCGCAAGCAGCGTTCCTAGTTCGCGGTCGCATTCCGGTTCGATTGATCCTTAGAATAGAAGTTCGCCCCGGAGTCGTCGAACGATGAAACTCATCTCAGCTTGTGCTCTTGCCGCCTTCGCGCTGCTCGCCTCCTGCGGAAGCGAACAGCCAGTCGTCGAAGAAGCCGGTCCCATCAAGCTAGCCCACGAAATGCACGCAGCCATGGGCGGGCTGGACAACTGGAATAACACGCGCTACGTCAACTTCAAGTTCCAAGTCGGCCAAGATGGCGACTGGCGCGTCTCCCGCTCACATCTCTGGGACAAATGGGAAGGGCGCTACCGCTTTGAATCGACCGACAGCGAGGGCGTTCGCTCCGTCGCCTTGTTCAACGTCAACACCAAGCAAGGCAAGGTCTATGTCGACGGCAAAGAACTCCCTGCTGAGCAGGCCCAAGAGCAGATCGACAAGGCCTACGGCGCGTACATCAACGACGCCTACTGGCTGGCCATGCCTTGGAAGTGGTTAGATCCCGGCGTCAACCTCCAGTCCGACGGAGTAGCAACCGTCAACGGCGAAGACTGCGACGTCGTCCAACTCAGCTTCGCCCAAGTCGGGCTCACCCCAGGCGACGTCTACCGCGCCTTCGTTTCCAAGCAATCGCACCTGATGACTCACTGGGAGTACAAGTTGCAAAGCGGTCAGGAAGGCGCCTGGGACTGGATCTACGCCGACACCAACGGAATCAAGCTGGCCGCCACACACAAACAGGCCGATGGCCGCGAAATCAACATGGGCAATCCCGTCGCCGGCAATGAAGTCGATGAATCGCTTTTCGTAGACCCCGCCAAGAGTCTCTAGCCGCGCCGCTACGCTCGAACTTTTGACCGCGGCGCACATGTCGCCGCCCTGGTACCGTCTCACAGGTTTTCTTATGGCTTACAAAATCATCAGTGATCTCAATCTCCAAGGTAAGAAGGTATTCATGCGGGTGGACTTCAACGTGCCGCTCGACAAAGCCACCGGAACCGAGATCACTTCCGACACGCGTATCCGCGCCGCCCTGCCCTCCATTCAACTCGCTCTCGACAACGGCGCCGCACTCGTCTTGGCTTCCCACCTCGGACGGCCAGACGGCAAGCGCGTCGCGACCATGAGCCTCAAGCCTGTCGCCGCCCGTCTCTCCGAACTACTGGGCCGCCCCGTGACGATGGCCGATGATTGCGTTGGCCCCGAAGTCGAAGCTCTTGCCGACGCGCTCAAGCCCGGCGACGTTCTGTTGCTGGAGAACCTGCGCTACCACGCTGAAGAAGAAGCGAACGACGCCGCGTTCTCCAAACAACTCGCTGCCCTCGCCGACGTCTACGTCAATGACGCCTTCGGAACCGCGCATCGCGCCCACGCCTCCACCGCCGGCATCGTTCCCTACATGAAAGAGTCAGCCGCCGGTCTGCTCATGGACAAGGAGCTCACCTGGCTCTCCAAAGCGACCGCGACTCCCGAACATCCCTATGTCGCCATCGTCGGCGGCGCGAAAATCTCCGGCAAGATCGACGTCGTCGAAAACTTCTTGCGGCTCGCGGACAAAGTGCTCATCGGCGGCGCCATGGCCTACACCTTCTTCAAAGCGCAGGGCAAATCAGTCGGCGGATCGCTAGTCGAAGACGAAAAGCTCGACCTCGCTAGAGAGACCATGGCCAAGGCCGCCGGCAAGCTCATGCTGCCCATCGACCACATCATCGCTTCGAGCTTTTCCGCCGAAGCCGATACCAAAACCGTCGACGTGGATGAGCCCGTCCCCGCCGGTTGGATGGGTCTCGATATCGGACCCAAAACCATCGCCGCCTATTCGGAACAAATCGCCGGAGCCAAGCTCATCGTTTGGAACGGTCCCATGGGCGTCTTCGAGTTAGAGCCTTTTGCTAATGGAACGCTTTCGGTTGGTCGCGCCGTCGCGGACTCCGCAGCAGTGAGCATCGTCGGCGGCGGCGACTCCGAAAAAGCGATCAAGAAGGCCGGCATCGGCGCCAAGATTTCGCACGTCTCGACCGGCGGCGGCGCCTCGCTTGAGTTCCTTTCGGGTCTGAAGTTGCCTGGCGTCGAGGCGCTGGGCGGCATCTAGCGGAACATTCGCATCACGATTTGACCGGCTCGCCGAAACAGTTTGTGTGAGCCGCGTCTTTGTCGCGCGAAATGGCTATTCATAGGCATTGCGCGTCGTTACAATGGGTTCGCTTTCCCCGTACTTCATGCCTCAGAAGACTTCGACATCGCCGCTCATGCGGCAGTATCACGCCATCAAGGAACAGGTCCCAGGGACTCTACTCTTCTTCCGGCTCGGCGATTTCTTTGAGCTTTTCTTCGAAGACGCCATCGTCGCTGCGCGCGAACTCGACATCACCCTCACCTCGCGCAACAAGGAGCAAGGCGAGAAGGTTCCCATGTGCGGCGTGCCCGCGCGAAGCGCCGACTCCTACATCGCCAAGTTGATCGACAAGGGTTATCGCGTCGCCATCTGCGAGCAGGTCGAAGAAGCGACCAAAGGCAAGAAACTCGTTCGCCGCGAGGTCACGCGCATCGTCACCCCGGGCACCGCCAGCGACCTCGGCTTGCTGAAGTCCGGCGAGAACAACTACCTGGCCGCGGTCATTCAGCGCGGCGACGTGACCGGCTTTGCCTACGTCGACATCTCCACAGGCGAGTTCCGCATCTCCGAGATGGCCCCGAGCGATGCGGCCGCCGCGTTGGAAACGCTCCAGGTGCGCGAGGTACTGTCTCCCTCCGCCGGACCGCTGTTCCAAACCAATCCGCACCGCAACGGCAATGGCAACGGGCATGGCCGCCGCCAGATGCACACCGAGGTCGAGCCTTGGACTTTTGACTTCGATGTCGCCGAACGTCTGCTCAAGGATCACTACGGCCTGCATTCACTCGACGGTCTCGGCGTCGCCAACCGCCGCGCAGCCGTCTCCGCCGCCGGCGCCTTGTTGCACTACTTGCGCGAAACGCAACGGGCCGCCCTCGACCACCTCGAACGGCCCGCTTGGTTCCAACAGCAAGAGCGCATGGCCTTAGACGCGGTCACGGTTCGCAATCTCGAAATCGTCGAACCGCTCTTCCGCGGATCGAAAAACTCTACCCTGCTGCACACCATCGACCAGACATCCACCGCGATGGGCGCGCGCCTGCTGCGTCAGCAAGTCCTGCGCCCCTCGCTCGACCAACAGGAGATCGAGGCGCGCTCAGGCGGCATCGCCGAGCTCATTTCGCAAACCATTACGCGCACCGAGATCGCGCGCGAGCTGCAGTCCGTCTCCGACATCGAACGCTTGCTCGCCCGCGTCTCCCTCGGCTCCTCCACGCCCCGCGACGTGGCCAGCCTCGGGCAGTCGCTACGCTGCTTGCCCATGTTGCGCGGCCTCGCCGGCAAGCTGCAATCCGAGCGCATGCGTCAACTGCTTGAACGCATGGAAGAATTGGCGGACATCCGCGAGCGAATCCTCACTACGCTCGATGAGAGCCCGCCGCTGTCCATCTCCGACGGCGGCGTGGTCGCCAAAGGCTACGATGCTGAACTGGATGAGCTGCGCGAACTCAGCAAGAACAGCCGCGGCTTTATAGCGCGCCTCGAAGCGCAAGAACGTGAACGTACCGGCATCGGCTCGCTCAAGGTTCGCCACAACAACGTCTTCGGCTTCTACATCGAGGTCTCCAAGGCCAACGCCCACCTCGTACCCTCGTCCTACGACCGCAAGCAAACGCTGGTCAACGCCGAACGCTTCATCACGCCCGAATTGAAAGAGTACGAGTCCAAGGTCGTCGAGGCCGAGGAACTGATTCTCGCCAAAGAGAAAGCCATCTTCGAAAGCGTGCGCGCCGCGACTGCCGCCGAGGCGCAACGCATTCGCCAGGTCGCCTCGGCCATTGCCGAACTCGATTTCCTGGTCGGCTTGGCCGTCGTCGCCGCCGAGCGCAAGTACGTTCGGCCCGTCTTCACCGACAGCGGCGAAATCCAGATCTGCGGCGGCCGGCACCCCGTCATTGAAGCTCTCGCCGAAGAAGACGGCTACGATCGCTTTATTCCCAACGACGTCTACCTCAATACCACCGATCATCTGTGCGCGTTGATCACCGGACCGAACATGGGCGGCAAGTCCACCTATTTGCGGCAGGTCGCCTTGATCTCGATCCTCGCTCAGATCGGCTCCTTCGTTCCCGCCTCCGAAGCGCGGCTGCCCATCGTCGATCGCGTCTTCACCCGCATCGGCGCCAGCGACAACCTCGCCATGGGACGCTCCACCTTCATGGTCGAGATGACCGAGACCTCCGAGATCCTCAACACCGCCACCTCGCGCAGTCTCATCCTGCTCGACGAAGTCGGCCGCGGCACGTCGACCTTCGACGGGCTATCTATAGCCTGGTCTGTCGTTGAAGACATTTGCACCCGCGTCGGAGCGAAGACGCTCTTCGCCACCCATTACCACGAGCTCACCGAACTCGCCGACATCCACGAAGGCGTTTTCAACCTCCACGTCGGCGTTCAAGAGTCCGGCGACCGCATCATTTTTCTGCGCAAGGTTGAACCCGGTAAGGCCAGCCGCAGCTATGGCATCGAAGTCGCCCGCCTCGCCGGCCTTCCGATTCAGGTAATCAACCGCGCCCGCCGCATACTTGAAATGCACGAGCAACGCGAAGTCTCCGTCACCGAAGAACTCGCGCCGTCTCCGGCCGACTCGTCGCTCCAGGTTTCGATCTTCCAGGCCAACTCCGGCATCGTGGAAGAGCTGCGCTGCATCGACATCGACAACCTCAAGCCGATTGAGGCCCTCAACTTGCTCACCTCCTGGCAGCTTCGTCTGTCTAAAACCGCTAAGGCGCTGAACTAAATGCTGGTGGCGGGGCTCATGAGCGGCACGTCAGTGGACGGCATCGACGTGGCCCTCGTTGAGATCGAAGGTGAAGGCTTCAACCAACGCATCAAGCCCATCGCCTTTCACGAGATCCCCTTCCCCGCCGGCGTGCGCCAGGGCGTGCTCTCCATCTCGAACGCCGAGATCAGCACCGCGCGCCTCAGCCAGATGAACTTCCTGCTCGGCGAACTCTTCGGCGACGCCGTCGTCGAGGCCTGCAAGAGATCCTCCATCCCTTTGGGCGACCTCGATCTGGTCGGCTCGCACGGTCAGACGATCTACCACCAAGCCTCGGCCACGACGCTCTATGACCGCGCCGTCGCCAGCACGCTGCAAATCGGCGAGCCCTCGCTCATCGCCGCAAGAACGCTAACGCCCGTCGTCGCCGACTTTCGTCCCGCCGACATGGCCGTCGGCGGACAAGGCGCGCCGCTGGTCCCCTACGTCGACTATTTGCTCTACCGCCATCCCGAGAAAGGCCGCATCGCGCTCAACATCGGCGGCATCGCCAACCTCACCGCCATCCCGCCCGGTGCGCCTCCCGAGGCCGTCGTCGCTTTCGACACCGGTCCCGGCAACATGGTCATCGACGCCCTGGTCTCGCAGTTCTCCGTCGGCGCCCTTACCTTCGACCGCAACGGTCGCATGGCCGCCTCCGGACGCGTCAACTATCCCCTGCTCGCCGAACTCATGAAGGAGCCCTACATCAAACGTTCGCCGCCCAAGAGCTGCGGCCGCGAACAGTACGGCGCTCAGTTTGTCTCCGAGTTACTTGCCGAGGGTTTGCCTGCGGCCGATCTCGTCGCCACGGCGACCGCCTTCACCGTTGCCGCCATCGCCGAGGCCGTCCGTAACTTCGTCGCGCCCAAGATGCCCGTTAATGAGCTGATCGTCTCCGGCGGCGGCGCCAAGAATCCCGAGATCCTGCGACGTCTGCGCGAACAGCTCGACCGGACACGCGTTCTCAACTCACTCGATCTGGGTATCGACGGCGACGCCAAAGAAGCGATCGCCTTCGCCGCCTTGGCCTATGAGAGTTGGCATCGCCGGCCGGCCAATCTGCCCTCAGCTACCGGTGCCCGCCGCTCCGCCGTCCTCGGCAAGGTCTGCTATCCGCCCTGCTGAGCGATAATGGCCGGACGATGAAACTCTGTACGGTTGAATTCGACGGGTCGAAATTCGCCGCGATCCTCAAAGGCGATCAGTTGCTCCCCGTCTCCGACGTGAACGTCAAACGCGGCACGCGCTATTCCAGCGATCTGCTCGAACTCATCGGCGATCCCGACTCAGCAGCCCTCGGCGATCTCTCCAAAGACCTGGTCGCGACCATTCCTTTCGTCGAAGCTCGCCTGTGCATCCCCTACGAGCGGCCCGGCAAAGTCTGGTGCATCGGCCTCAACTACAAAACGCACGCCGAAGACCTCAACGAGAAGCAGCCCGACGAGCCCGGCAGTTTCATGAAGCCCTCTTCATCCTTCTTTGAGCCAGGCGGCGAGATCGTCCTGCCGCCCGAACGCCTCACCAAAGACGTCGATGCCGAGGGCGAACTCGCGCTGGTCTTCGGCAAGCGCTGCAAGAACGTGCCCATCGAAGAAGTCCCTGACGTTCTGTTCGGCTACACCACTGCACTCGACATGACCGCGCTCGATATCCTGGCCAAGAACACTCGCTATCTGCAGCGCTCCAAGAGCTTCGACACCTTCTTCAGCTTCGGCCCGATCATCGTCACCAAAGACGAAGTGCCCGACATCGAAGACGTCGAAGTGATCACTATTCACAACGGTAAGGAATGCTCGCGCGACTACGTGCGCAACATGCGTCACTCGCCGTTTAAGCTCGCCAGCTTCCACAGCGATGTAATGACCTTCGAACCCGGCGACATCCTTTCCACCGGATGCCCCAAGGGTGCGCGCATTAAGACCGGAGACACGGTCGAAGCTCACGTCACCGGCGTCGGCCGTCTGAACGCAACGGTTCGTTAGCTGGAAGGCTGTGCGCCGGCCAACTTGACGACGTCTTCGCCTTCGATCGGCTTGTCGGCGTCGGCTTGGCTGAACTGCTTTTCGAGCGAGTGGAAGACCGACAGCGATCGCGCCAACTCGTCCACGTCAGCGCCTTCGTCTACCGTGACTTCGTGCTCCACCCAGCTGCACAGCGGAATATTGCGGAAGTACAAACGCTCCTGCACGACCAAGCATTTGCGGTTGGCGAACAGCATCTTTTGATCGCGAATGAACCGCCGCTGCTCGGTATGCAGATCCTGCATCACCGCCTCGAGCGAGTGGCTTCGTGACGCTTCTTCCCGCAACCGGTTCAATTCGTCCAGCACGTTCTTCTGCGCCTCGATCGACGCTCGCGCTTCGCCCAAACTCTGCCGTTCGCGCGCCAGTTGGACTTCCATGCGTTGCTGCATGATGAAGACCGCCAGCACAGCCGAACCCACGCAAAGGCAGATCGGCAAGAAGACCCAGAGTGCGGCCTGCAAAGTCATAGGGGATTGTCCAGGACGAGAACATTATACCCTCGATTTGTAGGATCCCGGAACGCGCATTCGTTACCATCAACTGCGATGACTGACCCCGGCTTCGACGAGATCGGCCAATTGCTTGCCGAGCACGGACCCGCGGGTTTCGACCTGCTGGCCGAGCGCTTCATCGCCTCGGGTAACTTCCCCGGTGCATTCGAGGCTCGACTGATGAAGAAGCGCGTCGAGATGGGGTTGCCCCTGCTGTCCCAATCGCAAGGCGACCTGTCGCCCGACGACGCCAAGATCTACGCCGAAGCCCAAATGGCCGCCGCGCGCGAAGTTGGCGCGCTGTATCTCGGCAACAACGATATCCGCCGCGCCTGGCCTTACTTCCGCGCTATCGGCGAAACCGCCCTGGTCAAAACCGCCATCGAGAAACTCCCTCCTGAAACCGAAGGCGATCTCATCGACGGCGCCATCGAAGTCGGCTTCTACGAAGCCGTCCATCCCGAGAAGGGCCTGGAACTGCTTTTGAACCGCCACGGCATCTGCCGCGCCATCACCACCTACGGCCAGTACCCCTCGCTCGAAGGCCGCGACGCCGCCGGGGCCCTACTGGTGCGCACCATCTACGACGAGTTGCGCTGCAACATCCTCTCCGCGCTGGAGATCGAAGACTCTGCAGCTACCCTGCTCGAAATCATCGAAGCCCACGAAGACCTCTTCGAAGGCAACGCCAGCTACATCGACGTCTCGCACGTCATCTCCGTCTTGCGTTACGCCATCGACTTCGAAGACCCGCAAATCTTGCAGATGTCCTACGAACTCACCGAGTACGGACGCCGCCTCGGCGAGATGTACCAGTTCAAAGGCCAGTTTCCCTTTGAGGAGCCTTTCCTGGACTACGGCGCCTACCTGCAAGCGCTGCTGGGCATCGACGTCGACGCCGCCCTCGAACGCTTCCGCGCAAAACTCAGCCCCGATCCCGATCCCTACGGCGACATCGCGGCCCAAACGCTCGTCAACTTACTCGTCCGCCTCGGCCGCTTGCCCGAAGCGATTGACCTCGCCGAAGAACGCCTCGCGGGAATCCCCCTCGACCGGCTCATCTGCCCCGGGCCCCTTGAATTGTGTGAACGCGCCGGCGACTTCGACCGCCTCAAATCCATCGCCCTCAAGACCGGTAACCGCATCGCCTACGCCGCAGCACTATCCCGGGCCAGGTAGCACGCCGCTGTAACACCCTAGCCTCGCCCGGTGTCTACAGGGTATGGGTCTAGGAAAGGCCGTGCACTTATGTTGACCAGGAACATCTCGCGCACCGCGCAAACTCTTGTCGGCGCCTTATGTCTCCTGATTCCCTGCTCACCTGCAGTTGCCTCGCCGCAAAGCGATAGCCAAGTTGCCGCACTGGCGATCGTCCAGCAGCGACCTCTCGACCGAGACGCACGTCTGAGCTGGTTTGTGAAATCGACCGTAGGGCCCAAGGGTTTGGCGGCGGGCGTCATCAGTTCCGCCTGGGGCACTGGCTTCAATAATCCTGAGGAATATGGCCCCCACTGGGATGGTTTTGCCAAGCGTTACGGCATGCGTCTGACTGGCGTTGCTGCAAGCAATGCTCTTGAAGCCGGACTCGGTTCCTTATGGGGCGAAGATCCACACTATCCCGCCGTCGGTAGCGGCAAACTCTGGGGTCGAGTGGGCAATGCCGCGAAGTATTCGTTTGTGGCCAAACGATCTGACGGCTCGACGGCTCCCGCCTACGCACGCTATGCCGCAATCACGGGCAGCAATTTCATGTCCAACACTTGGCGGGCCGAAAGCGAAAGCACGACCGGAGCCGCCCTGCAAAGAACAGGACTCGGCTTTGGCGGTCGATTTATCAGCAACCTCTTCGAAGAGTTTTGGCCCGATGTTCGAAACCGGCTCCGGCGTTAGCCGCCGCAACTGATCTGACCTCCGAAATTGCCAAGTGCTGTGGCCCCTTTTGGCCTCTAGCCTCGAACGCTGCCCGCGAAAATCCGTGCCGGCACCCTTCTCGGGTCGCCCGCCTCGCCGAAAGCTTCTTTCACAGCTTCCCACCCCGATTTCCCCATAGCCGGCCCGGCGAATCACGCAATAGCTCTGCCAACCTGTGGCGCCCCTTGAAACTGAGGGACGAGGCCTGTACAGGCGCCTGGCTTCGCGTAACACCTGAGCGAGGGCCGGCGTCAAGCTATTGCAACTGTTCCCAGTCGTCTCCAGCCGTACGCATCCAGTAGTTTTCAGCTGTTTGCGCCGAGGCATTCAGATTGGCAGGTTGTCCCATGAAGGAGGGAAAGTTGATGCAATCACTGAGAATGTTGGATAAAACCGCGGCATGCGGGCTGGCGACGCCCAAGGGGCTCTCGCGAGGGGTAACGATGCTCGCGCTGGCACTCGTCCTGGCGGCGGGTTCCGCCCTTGCCCAACAGGGGCCGCCAAAGGCGGCGGAACATCCAGGCCCCGGCCACGGCATGATGATGGGCGCAGACAAGGGCGGCATGATGTCCATGCACGCCCAAATGATGACGGATATGAAGGCTATGGACGCGCGCCTCGATCAAAAGTTGGCCGCCATGAACAAGGCGAAGGATAAAAACAAGGTGGAGGCGATGGCCGCCGTGATCAACGAAATGGCCGCCCAAAGGAAAGAGCTGATGTCGAAGATGGCTGCCATGCACGACCAGGTGATGATGCACATGGGCGGGCAGATGGGGTCGGCGGACGGGGCCACGCCTGGCGCAGCGAAGCCGTAACGATCAGCACGAACAACATAAGCAAACCCTGATCCAGCAGGACAGGTCAAACAAGCGACTGGTAGCGGGCAATAGGAGTTCGATGATGATGCACGACGGATGGATGGGCGGTTGGATGGGCGGAGGAATGTGGATTTGGACCGTGATCGGCGTACTGGTCTTGGTCCTGCTGGTAGTGCTGATTTCTAAGGTGTCGTCCACCAAGAAATAAAGAGTCTGGGAGGGTTCAGGTGATATGGCAGCGGCCGTGACAAAGACAAAAGATCCGGTATGCGGCATGGACGTGGATTCAGACTCTGCGATCAGCGCGGCTCATGAAGGGAAGACTTACTCCTTCTGCAGCGAGTCGTGCCGCTCCAAGTTTCGTGCAAATCCCACAGACTTCGTTTCGAAGACTTCGCCTGATACGCCCGCGAAGCCCGCCTCCAAGGCGGTCGAGTACACCTGCCCGATGCATCCGCAGATCGTGCGCAGCGGCCCGGGCAGTTGTCCGATCTGCGGCATGGCATTAGAGCCGCGTACGCCCTCTGTAGACGACGAAGAAAATAGCGAACTCCGGGACATGCGCAGACGGTTGTGGGTCAGCGCGATCCTGACGGCGCCAGTCTTTGTCTCTGCAATGGGCGCGCACATCCCAGGGCAACCGTTGGAGCAAATCGCTTCTCCCAGTACGTGGACCTGGATTGAGTTGGCGCTCTCGACGCCGGTCATTCTTTGGGGCGGCTGGCCATTCTTTGTTCGCGGTTGGCGGTCGGTCGTGAACCGCAGCCTCAACATGTTTACGCTCATCGCTCTGGGTACAGGGGCGGCGTATGGATACAGCCTGGTCGCGACGATTTTCCCAGACATCTTTCCAGCCTCATTCCGCGGTCAGACGGGCGAGGTTGCGGTCTATTTCGAGGCCGGAGCGGTCATCACGACGCTCGTTCTGTTCGGGCAAGTACTGGAGTTGAAGGCGCGCAGCCAGACGGGAGCAGCAATCAAAGCCCTGCTCGGATTGGCGCCCAAGACCGCGCGGGTACTGCATGACGATGGTTCCGAATCGGACGTCCCGTTGGATCAGGTAGAGGCCGGTTTTCGGCTGCGGGTGCGGCCGGGCGAAAAGATCCCCGTGGATGGCGTGGTCTTGGAGGGATCGAGCAGCGTTGACGAATCGATGATCAGCGGAGAACCGATCCCGGTAGAGAAGAGCGCGAAAGATAAAGTGACCGGGGCCACCGTGAACGGCACGGGCTCACTCGTGATGCGCGCTGAGCGAGTCGGGGCCGATACGGTCCTGGCTCAGATCGTGCGTATGGTGTCAGACGCGCAACGCAGCCGGGCGCCCATCCAGAAATTGGCCGATACGGTCGCGGGGTATTTTGTGCCCGGCGTCGTCGGAATCGCGGTTGTGACCTTCGCGGTGTGGGCGTGGATAGGCCCAGAGCCGCGCATGGCGCACGCTCTGATCTCTGCCGTAGCTGTGTTGATCATCGCTTGCCCTTGCGCGCTGGGGCTAGCGACGCCGATGTCGATCATGGTGGCCACCGGCAAGGGCGCCACGGCAGGCGTGCTGTTCAAGAACGCCGAGGCCATCGAGTTCATGCGCCAAGTGGATACGTTGGTGGTCGACAAGACGGGAACGTTGACCGAGGGCAAACCGAAGCTGGTCGCGGTGCAGCCAACGGAAGGTTTCGATGAAGAGCAATTGCTGAGACTTGCCGCCAGCTTGGAGCGCGGCAGCGAGCACCCGTTAGCGGCGGCGATCGTGAACGGAGCCGAAGCACGCGGCCTCACGCTGTCTTCCGCTGAAAACTTCGAATCCGTGACCGGTCAAGGCGTGCGCGCCCAGGTGGAAGGCGCAGCCGTAGCGCTTGGGAATCGCAAGCTCATGGAGTCGATTGACGTGGCTGTGGAGGCGCAGACCGAGGCCGCCGAAAAGCTTCGCGCCGACGGACAGACAGTCATGTTCGTCGCAGTCGATGGCCGCGCCGCCGGGCTGATTGGCGTGGCCGACCCGATCAAAGCAGACCACCCTGGAAGCAATCGATCAACTGCACCAGGAGGGTATCCAGGTCATCATGATGACCGGCGATAGCCGCACGACGGCGGACGCGGTTGCGAAGAAGCTGGGCATCGACGATGTGATTGCCGAAGTTCGTCCCGAAGACAAGAGCGGCAAGATAAGACAGCTTCAAGGCGAGGGGCGTTTCGTCGCGATGGCCGGTGACGGAATCAACGACGCGCCGGCGTTGGCGCAAGCTCAAATCGGCATCGCCATGGGAACCGGAACCGATGTCGCCATGGAGAGCGCCGGCGTGACATTGGTCAAGGGCGATCTGCGCGGCATTGCTCGGGCGCGCCGACTGAGCCGCGCGACGATGGGCAACATCAAGCAGAATCTGTTCTTTGCTTTTTTCTACAACGCCCTGGGCATACCGATCGCTGCGGGCGTGCTGTACCCGTTCTTCGGATTGTTGTTGAGCCCGATGATTGCAGCCGCAGCGATGAGTTTCAGTTCTGTCTCGGTGATTGGAAATGCCTTGCGCCTTCGGGGGCTGCAACTATAGCCAACGTTTCCGCCAAACCATTAGGCGATATCGATGCGGAAGATCCAGCCCGACGTCGGACTATCGCCGGTAGGCCAATTCGGGTGGATGCCCGCGTCGCAGCTAATCAGCGAGCCGTTGTGCATCGCTAACCCGTGCGGGTCGGCGGAGCCTGGCGCGAAATCGACAATCTCCAACACCTTGCCCGTGGCCGCGTCGTACTTGACCAAGCCAGGACGTCCCTCTTTGTAGCTCTTGCTGTTGTTCCCGGTCACCTGCCAGATGGCTCCGTTGTCCCAAGCCGTCGCGTGGTAACGAGCCACGCCCGGCCCCTGGTAGAAGGGCATCAAGAATTCCGGCTCCCAGGTCTTCGGATCTACGCGCAGCAGGCCGCGGAGACGAAGCGCCGAGATCCACAGTTTGCCGTCGTGCCACATCACGCCGTGGCAACCGCCGCCGTTGTCGGCCGGGCCCAGCGGGATTTGCCGGTGGCTGATGACCTTCCCGTCCATATCCACCTGGAAGATGCCTTCCGGCGCCGCATTCGCGCCCATCCAAACGTACCCGCCGCCGACGGCCATACCGCTGGTGTTGCGCGACGGCGTCATCACCGTCTTCAACAGCTTGCCGTTCCAATCGACCAGCCAAGCCGCCTCTGACAAATCTTTCGCGGGAGGGATGCCGTACTGCTTGGCCTGGTCGCCGGTCAGCTTCTGCTCGGCGATCCACAAGCCCTCGGGCGTCACGTCAATCGCGTTCGGATAACCCGAAGGGCACTTGAACAACTTGGTGGTCTTGGCTGTCCTCCTCGGCACAGAAGACCCTCGCTGCGCCAACGCACGTTGTCCGCTGAGAGCCAAACCAGCGCCGAGGCCGGCAAGCACAAACTCTCTTTTCGTCATCAGGTTTCTCCTGGCCGCTTTGGCCGACCGGATTATATAACGGTTTGACGCGCCACCGGCGTCCGAGCAGCGGACCGCGTCCTCAGGGGACAGGCAGCGCGGCCTCTTCGTTGACGAAGACGTTGCTGTCAGGATGCCGTTGTTCGCGGCTTTCTATTCCGTCAACGCGAAGGTCAGTATGGATGGTCCAGCGGCGATGGCGATGTACTGCTTGCCGTCGAACATATACGTCGACGGGGATGCTCGCCAGCTCTGGTTCGCCGGGAACTCCCACAAGCGCTCGCCTGTGGCGGCGTCGATGGCGGTGAACGATCCGGCCGCGTCAGGCAAAAAGACTAAGCCGCCCGCGGTCGACAACAGTCCCGCGCGGGGTCCCGGACCAGGAACCTGCGGCAGCTCCCAGGCGAACTCGCCGGTTTCGATGTTGATCGCCCGCAGAACCATCTGATTCTCGCCATCCGGCGGACGGCGGGTCGTACCGCCCCAAAAACTCTGCAACGGCGCCCACTCCACTGCTCGCTTGCTGAAGATGGCGCAGCTCTCTTGCGTGTTCACGTAGTAAAGCCCCGTGCCGGGGTTGTATGCGGTCGAGAACCAATTCGTTCCGCCGACCAGCGCCGGGCAAATCAACGTGCCTTCCTCGGTGGGGCGTTGATTGGGGTTCTCAATAGGACGGCCGTCCTTTCCGATGCCGCTCGCCCAGGTGAGCTTATTGACCAGAGGCGTGGCGTTCAACAATTCGCCGTTGGTGCGGTCAAAGACGTAGAAGAAGCCGTTGCGATCGGCATGCAGCATCAGCTTGCGCGGTTGGCCTTTCCAATCCGCGTCGACCAAGGCAGAGGGCTGTGTCGCGTCCCAGTCCCACTCGTCATGTGGGGTGAATTGGTAGTGCCACTTGAGTTCGCCGGTCTTGGCGTCCAGCGCGACGACCGAAGCTGAGTAGAGGTTGTCGCCCTTGCGGCGGTCGCCGTTCAGATCGGGCCCCGCGTTGCCGGTCGGCCAGTAGACCATATTCAGCTCCGGATCGAAGCTGCCAGGCATCCAGGTGGGAGCGCCGCCGTGTGCCAGGTCAACGCCGTCCCAGGTTTCCGAACCCGGCTCTCCGGGCAGCGGTACGGTCCAAAAACGCCAGACCTCCTCGCCCGTCTCTTGGTCGTAGGCGGCCAAGAAGCCCCTGACGCCCTGCTCGCCTCCGGCGGTGCCGGCGACGACCAGATTGTTGACCACCACCGGCGCTCCGGTGGCGTTGTAGTTCTGGCGCCAGTCGGCCATCTGCGTATTCCAGACGACTTCGCCGGTGAAGCGGTTTAGGGCCAGCAGGTGCGCGTGGTCTGTGACCATATAGACGCGGTCGCCTGCAACGGCGACGCCGCGGTTGATGTTGCCCCGTGCATTGCCCACCAGACCTTCCGTCAGCGGCTGCTGGAAGTGCCACAATTCGCGTCCGCTGCCGGCGTCGAGCGCGTAGCACTCGTTGCCGGAGGTGACGTACATGATGCCGTCGTAGACGACAGGCGTCGTCTGCAGCCGCGTCGTGGTGGAGAAGTTGAACAGCCAGGCCGGCGCCAAGCGGCTGATGTTCGACTTGTTGATCTGGTCCATGTCGCTGTAGCGATAGCCCAGCGTCTTGCCGTCGTAGGAGGACCAATTGACCTCGGAAGTCACCTCGCGATACTTATCGCCGGCGGTTCGCAGCAGATGGACGACGCCGTCGTCGGTGCGCAGTTGCATCTCGCTGGGGCCGCGCCCGAGCAACTCTCCCGCTAAGGTCTTGCCGTCGACGGTTTCGACCGACACGCGCTCGGCCGGGCCGCCTGCGCCGCCAAAGCGCGTCGGGGGCCGCAGCGTCCGCAAGAACCGCACGAGCGTCGTCAACTCGTCGTCGGACATCTTGAAGGACGGCATGCCGCGCGTCGGCAAACCGTTACGAATCACGTTGCTCAGTTGGGCGTCGTCGAGATCGAACACGCGGGCGATGATCGACGGCGCATGCTCGCCGCCGGCGCCGTCGCCGCCATGGCAGCCCGCACAGCTCGTTTCGAACTGCGAGCGCCCTGGATGATCGCGCTGAGCGACAGCCTGAGGGACCGCGGCCAACAAGGCAGCGAGGATCGTGATGGAGAATGTGCGGCTGGTCATAGACGGCCACGTTTATCCGCCAGATCGGAATGCGATGTCAAGCAGCGCGGGGGATTGGACGCGCGCGACCGCTCGTGACCGGAGATATCCGCGCAGGGGCCGGCTGGGGGCCAGGATTGTCCGGCAAAGAGCCGCGAATGTCCGCCGATGTCCGCGGATGTCCGGTCAAGATTCGCGGAAGTCTTTTGTTGGCAACGACTTGATCGATTTCAGGGCGCTGTTGCGCGGACATCCGAGCCCCGAACGCCAGAGAGGCGGTCGCTGCAAGGCTTGGCCCTGGGACGGACCTTGGGTTGGGGAGTTTCCGATGAGGCTAGTCGTGGACAGCCAAGGATGGCTGTCCCCTGGGAAAACCGACGTTCGGACGGGCTTTCTTGCCGTAAAACAAGAAAACCCGCCGAACGGCGGGCGGATTCCCTTCCAAGCGGGGAACCGGAGATGTCTTGGGGTCGACCCTAGTGTCTGTTTCGCTCTTACGCTGCGGCTCGTCTGGCCTTGACCGCGCGCCCCGAACACTGCCCCCGATGCATCGGAGCCCCTGGCCGTGTCTGGACCAACCAGGGATCTTCTACTTCCGTTGTAGCATGGGGGGCCAAATTTCCTGGGCGTGGTGACCGGGAGCTTGACTCGCGGGCGGGCCAAATCTGTAGCCTGTCCCCGGTTTTCCGGTTTTCTGTCACTCTCAGCCTTGGCCCCGGCGACGCCAAAATCAAGGTACGTCCCTCCCGGCCCCTTCGCAGATTAGCGGTCCAGCGGACCCTTTGGCCGAAGTGGATTGGCCAGGCCCGGCTGAACAGAGTTCACGCCTCGATTAAAGTCGTCAATCGCACGCAGACCATACTCTCTGACTTCCGGAGGTGCTGTTGGTCGCCCTTGCCCAAAACGAGCCATGTCACGTCCGCGACTAAAGCAGTATTCAAAGATGCGCCGTTCTTCGTCTCTAGTCATGATTGTCCCTTCCCGTTCCGTTGTCCTTCGCCAGCTCGGGTGACCAAGCTCAGTAGTTTAGTCGTTCTCTTGGGTGCTAATTTTGTTCTGAAGTTTAGCCTGGGCGTGAACAGGATACAAGCCTCAAGTTCATCGTATTCGCCTGTTGGCTCAAGGTGAGGCGCAAGGTAGACGCAAGGTGACAGGCAGGAAACTGTCGGTCCTGGCCTTGTTCGGCATCCGCGAACTGAAGCAACTCGTTGATTCTACAAGATGGAGGGAGATTGGATGGAATCACCCCTAGCTCGCGGTAGGCAATTTCCTGCCTTCCATGAGACGGCTGGTTGGAGTCAAGTAGAAAGTAAGGATGAGGACCGCGCCCGGCTTCCATGCGCATTCTAGTTGAGCCCTTAGTCGTGGCTCGATGCAGTGTGGGTTGCTGCGGTGATGCCGGCGCTGCCATCTGTCACGCGAGCTGGCCGTTCGGGTCGCTCCAGGCAGGAATCGCAGTCGCCGACAAGCTCGGCTTCCTTTCTCCTCAACAGAAAACTCTTCTTTTCTTCCTCCGATCTAGGCTTCGGCGGGAAACGGCCGCCAAGCCTCTTCGCGGACCCATAGCCGATGGAGCACGACGGCCAGCTTGCGGGCCAGCGCGGTCACCGCACGTTTACGTCCCGCTGCGCCGCCGCGCGAGGCTAACTGCTGGGCCCAACGCCGCAAGGAACTATCGCGCCCGAACGGCCCCAGAATGCGATGCGCGCACTGCACCAGCAGGCGCCGCAAGCGCACGTCGCCGGCCTTGGAGATCGGCAACTGCGGATCGCGATCGCCCGATTGCGACTGCCGCGGCGTGAGCCCGAGATACGCGCCGACCTCGCGCGAATGCCGGAAGCGGCTGGGGTCTTCGAGCGTATGTACGAACGTCAACGCCGTCAGCGGCCCCACGCCGGGAACTTCCATCAAGCGCGCCGCCGTTGGGTCTTGCTGTGCTGTTTGCTGCGCCGTGCGATCTGCAGCGACGATGCGTTCGCTGAGTGCGGCGATCTGGGAGAACAACGGCTCCAGCACGCTCGCCAACTCCGGCTTCAGATCCGCCGCCGCACGCACGGCGAAACTCTTGGTCGAGGTCTTCGCCAATCGTTGGCCATGAGCCTTGGCTAGTCCGCGCGCAGCGTTGACCAACAGCGTGCGCGCCCGCACCAGGGCATCGCGCACGCGCAACTCGGACAACGCCAACTGCGCTTCTGGGCTGCGCACGCGGGTCGGGTGCAACAACGCCGGATCGAGGCGGGCGTATCGCGCCAACTTCTCGGCGTCCCGCCGGTCGTTCTTGCGCACGCTGCCCCAGATGCCGCGCAGTTCTCGTGCGTTGGCGACCAGCGCTTCGTGTCCCAGCTTGGTCAACTCCCGCGCGATCCAACCCGATTGCGATCCGGTCTCGATTGCGATCCGCGATCGAGGCATGTCTGCGAAAACCTTCGCCAGCCCCGCCGGCGTGTTGACGCACTCGCCTTCCTCGATCAACTCGCCGTCACCGTCGACGATCGCGTAGCGGCTGCTGCGGTCTCCCAAATCCAAACCCACGCTCCAATGCGACTCCTCGGCCGCTTTCCCTGTCGCTTTCTTGCTGTTATGCTTCTTCATGGCTGGTTCTCCTTTGCATCACTTCGAATGCGCTACGCAGCTTACCGCTGCTTAAGTTGAACCAGCCGTCTCATCCCATCTGTCACTCTCAGCCTTCGCGCCGCGTACGCGAGCGGCCTGAGGAGGAGAACAAGATTCCGGGCGAAGCCGGAGACAAGCCGCCCGTCGGTCCTCGCCGATCCGGGACTGCGCCAAGGCCGTAAGGCCCGCTGCGACCGTTCTGACTGTTTCGAGGCCGACGGGCTCTAACCCTAACTGAAACTTCTGCTACGGCCCTCAGGCCCGCTGCAGCTCATGGATGTCTGGTCACGCTTGGCCCGTTGACCCCGTAAGGCTCGGTCCGCTTCGCTCTTCGCTGACCTACTAACGCTGGTCTCTCCACCGGCCTCAGGATGACTGCGTCCATCCTTGACAAATACCTATCATGGATGTCCCGCTCAGCTTCGCTCAGCTTATCATGGATGTCCCGCTCGGCCCTTCGAAGGAGCCGGCTCGGACTGGTCTGGAACCTGTCTCCCGAACTCGATGTCTGAGTCGGTAGTGAATAGCGACGACTCGGACGAGAACTTGCGGTAGTCAAGAAATTCGATTTCGAGTTGTGTGCAGAATTCCGAATCCCGCTCACACGAACTGCTTTCTGCTCGGGCCGGTAACAAATAAATCCGACTGTTGATCTCGACCTCGCCATACTGCAGCACGCCCGAGACGCTCGACAGCGGAAAATCATCCGGCAGATAACTCGCCTCCGTCTCGATCCGCAGGGCGCGCCCCGTCTCTGTATCAATCCAGACTTTGCCGTGATACGCCGGGTTCGTTGCGCGGCCGCCCACGCTCACTGTCCAGCGCGAGTACTCTCCCTCGATCTTGTACTCATAGATGAGCGCCTCATGCTCGCCGAGTTGGGCGCTCCCCTGCTTGGTGAATTGCGCCCGCGAACGGGGATTGAAAAGGCTGGCGACGACCCCGTCGTACTCGCCGAAGGACCAGGCACCGTCGAGTTGGGACATGTCTGTCGCACCGATCGGCTTTCCGTCGATCTTGATTTCGCTGAGCTGCGCTTTGCCTCTGAGGGTCAGAATCTCGGCCTCAACGACGTCATCCTGATTCCATTTCTTGCCCAGGTTGTGGCTGCTAGAGCGCTTCATGCGCTCTAGGCACACGAAGTCGGGCAGTTCTTGCTGAAACTCGATGGTGGCCTCAATGGCCTTGGCCAGCAGCGGATCCTCAGGCGGCACATAGGCGAACGCGTCGCGCGCCTCCTCCGTCGCCTTCTCTCCAAATTCGATATCCGAATCAGTCGTGAGCAGCGTCGACTCGGACGAGAATTTGCGGTAGTCACGAAATTCAAGGTCGAGTCGAGCGCAGCGAGCCGTACCACGCATGCAGAATTTATTTTCGGCGCGGCCAGGCAACAAGTAGCTTCGTCCATCGATCTCGACCTCGCCGTATTGCACCACGCCCACAACGTTCGATAGCGGAAAGTTGCGTGGTAGGCGAGTCGCCTGCGTCTCGACCCGCAGGGCGCGCCCCGTCTCTGTATCAATCCAGACTTTGCCGTGATACGCCGGATTCGTTGCGCGACCGCCCATGCTTACTGTCCAGCGCGAGTACTCTCCCTCGATCTTGTACTCATAGATGAGCGCCTCATGCTCGCCGAGTTGGGCGCTCCCCTGCTTGGTGAATTGCGCCCGCGAACGGGGATTGAAAAGGCTGGCGACGACCCCGTCGTACTCGCCGAAGGACCAGGAGCCGCCGATCTGCGAGAAATCGTCCGTGCCAGTCGATCTTCCATTGATCTTGATGTTCCGGTACTGTAACTTGTCGCCGACAGTCAGGAGTTCGGCCTCAACAACATCGTCCTGCCTCCACTGCACTCCCAAGCTGAGGCTGCTGGAGCGAGTCATACGCTGCTGGCACACGAAGTCGGGCAGCTCTTGCTGGAAGTCGAAGTTGGCCTCGATGGCCTTGGCCAGTAGAGGATCCGAAGGCGGCACATAGACGAACGCGTCGCGCGCCTCCTGCGCCATCACCGGCGCGGCCACAGCCAAGCAGGCAATCATCAGCTTCGTCAGCACTTTAAGCGCGCGCCTTCCGCCAACTGCCCGGCGCCGGCACGGTTAGTCTAACCGACGCCCGCCAGCAGGGCAAACAAACACCAGTTCTCTGCCGCGTTACTGCTCTGCGAGCAGAAGGAGCAGAAGGGAGCAGAACAGCCCGCTCAGCCCGACCCAACTGCGGCGAGAACGTCAGGCCGGGCGGGGAGCCTCTTTCGGCGAGACGCCGTTTGGATCGTTCACCATCGCACCCGGCGGAGCCTTAACCGGGCCCTTGAGGAGCGGATCGTTCGTCGAGCGCATCCAGCCGTCAAGCCGTTTGCGCATGTCCGCGAGCGTGGCCCTGCTGGCGGGATCGGACGCGATGTTGCGAGTTTCATTCGGGTCAAACACGAGATCGTAGAGTTGCTCTTCCGCCACTGGGCGCTCGTGCCAGCCGTACTTCAGCCAAATGTCTTTGCTCAGGCCATCGTCACAATTGGGAAGAACCGGGTTCCGGCGGCCGCCGAAATGACGGATGTAGGCCCAACGATCGGTACGGACTGCACGCTTCGGTTCATACGAGGCATGGTAGTTCACCTCCGCGAACACGTGGTCACGGATCTGATCCGCCGCGCCGCCGATGAGAGGCATCATGGATCGCCCTTCCAGCCATGTGGGAAACCGGCGGAAACCGGGACAGCCTCAATTCGAATCAGTGCTCTCCACAAGTCGTTGATTTCACTAGACCGACGGGTGGTAGCAGTCGCGGCGCAAAAGTCAGCACTCTGACGTAAGAGGTTGATTCACTTAGACTTGTGAGCTAGAAAGAGGTCGCCACGAAGTCAAAATTGAGGCTGTCCCGGTTTTCCCCAGTCAGGAAATAGGCTTATCGCCTAGAAACACGGCTTTCCGACTCCGGGACCGCTTCCGTATCCATCCGCTTCGGGCCAATCCCTGGCTTTCTCTTGAGACTGCGTCGAAAGATCTAAGGCGCGTCGCGGGCGTCCCAAAAACTACGTTCGCCCGGCCTCCCGTTCGGTCTTCTTCTGTCCGTCTCCAAGGGCGAGATCCTAAACAAACCGATGGTCCACGCTTAGACTAGATCGATGGCGTCTTTCACCAAGAGCGTTGAAATCGACGCTCCCGTTCGGACTGTGTTCGGTTTCCATGAACGAGAGGACGCCCTGCCGTTGCTGACGCCGCCGTTCCCGCCCGTCCGACTCATCTCAAAGACGCCTGGAATTGACGCGGGGACGCGGGTCGTTCTCCAGGTGGGTCCCGTCCGTTGGGTGGCTTTGCACACGGCCTACGAGAAGAACCGCCTCTTTGTCGACACGCAGGTAGAGGGGCCCTTCGCACATTGGGAGCACAGACATGAGTTTGAAGACCTGGGAGAGCGCACGAGACTGACGGACACTGTCGAGTTTCGGCTACCTGGCGGCCGCATCTTGAATGCGCTGTTCGGTTGGGCCGCCCGGCTCGGCCTGAAACAAATGTTCGCTCACCGTCATGCCGTTACGAAGCGGGTCTGCGAGGAAACTGACCCTTAAGGCCGTACAGGCCCCGCCCCCGCAGCCCCAGACAATTTGGACCGCCATGCTACAAGGGGTTTAGGAGATCGCTAGCGCGGGCGCCGACCTCGGCCGATTTCCGCGAAAACCCGCCGGAAAACAGGCGTAACTCAATGCTATCAATAATTTAGAAGCAATCCGGGGCGGAAAAAGGCGGAAATCAGCGGAAAGGAGCGGAACTGAGGGGAAATCTGCGGCATTCCAGCGGAGCGGCGCGGCACGCAACGGTAAGGATTGGAACCGTCAAGATCGCTCCCTCACGTCGCGCTCTGTTGCAGGATTACCGGCGGAGTGAGGTTGTAAGGAAGCGGCGTAGGCGGGTCTCGAGAGTTCGTTCGTTTTTTAGGCGGCACTCCCAGAGGGTGATCACGCGCCAACCCAAACGCCGGAGTCGGCGTTGGTTGCGCTGGTCGCGTTCGATGTTGCGGGTGATTTTGGTTTCCCAATACTCGCGATTGGAAGTGGGCAGCGCGGAGCGCGGGCAGCCTTTGTGTCCATGCCAGAAGCAGCCGTGCACGAAGACAACGACGCCGTAACGCGGTAGGACAATATCGGGTTTGCCGGGCAGGTCGGCGCGGTGCAGCCGAAACCGGAACCCTTCGCGATGCAGCCAACGGCGCACGAAGAGTTCCGGCTTGGTGTCCCGCCCGCGGACTTGCCGCATGACGCGGGAGCGCGTCTCTTTGTCGAATACGTCCGCCAAGCCGCAAGCTTAGCGGGCCGAGTGCTAGTCGTCCAGGACGAACGTGACTTTCAGAATGACCCGGTACTCAGCGGCCTTGCCGTCTTTGACAGAGACTTTCTGGCTCTGTACCCAAGCCTCGGTGACATTGTGCAAAGTCTTCGACGCCCGGGCGACTCCGACGGCGACGGCGTCCTCGAAGCTCTTGGGGGACGACGCAATGATTTCAGTAACGCGTGCAACAGACATATGTGATTCTCCTCGCCTCTTTGGCCTAAGTAGAGTAGCGGAAAGCGAAGATTGTTTCGAGCGCAGCGCCTAGCGTCGAACATTTCCGGGGCTATACTGGGAACCGCTATGGCTAAACACGACGGCTCAGAGTTCGCATGGTTTCTTGCAGGCATCGCGCTCGGTCTCGCCGGCGCGCTGCTGACCGCCCCGCAAACGGGAGAAGAAACGCGAAGGCGACTGCGCGAACAAGCTGAACGTGGTCGCGAGCGCCTGCGGGAAGCTCGCCAGAACGCATCCGAACGTGGCCGCGACCTGATGGACGACGCCGCCGAATCCGGCCGCAAAGTGTTCGAACGGGGCCGCGAGCTTTACAAGAAGGGCCGCAATCTCGCCGAAGAGACGGCCGCCGACCTGGCCGAAGCTCCGACGCCCGAGCCCTTGGCCGATGCGGGCGACACCGCGCCGGGAACCTAATGTCTAAGGATCGGCAGACAACGTCCGATAAGACTAGCGAGGGGCCTCGGCCCCGAATCGCTATGTCTTTGAAAACCGCCGAACAAGCGAAGACCGACGCCATTGTCTCTTCCGAGTCTTGGCTGGCCAGTCTCGCGAAACTTGCGGCACGATTGTCTACGCCCCCGCCCCGTCCCCAAAACAGCCAGGCTTAACTTCCAGCCCTTGGACGGCGCGCTAGAATGAGGCGCAGATGGGCTTCGTACGGCGATTGATTTGGTTGGCGGCGCTCGCTGCGCTGATCCTCTCAGCCGCTCCGCTGAAACTGTATCTCAAGAGCGGATCCGATATGCTCGTGCGCGAGTATGAGTTAAAGGAAGACCGCGTCCGCTACTACAGCATGGACCGCAGCCAGTGGGAGGAGATCCCCGTGCAGCTCGTCGACTTGGAGAAAACCGAGGCCGAATCGGCCCGCCAGACCAGACGTCTGGAGTCGATGCGAGCCGAGTCCGCCGCTGAACGCGCCGCCGAGCGCAAGGCCCGGACCGAACTCCATAACGTCCCGATCGACGACGGTCTGTATTGGTACAAGAACGACCAAGCGACCGCCGTCCCACAGAACGAAGTCATTCAAGAGAAAAGCGGCAAGCGCAAGATTCTGCGCGCGCTAGCCCCTGTCTCGGTGATCCCCGGCAAGCGCAAGATGCTGGTCGAAGGCGAATCGTCTGAATTCGCGGTCGACGACGCGACGCCGATCTTCTTCATTCGCGATACGAGCATCATCTACTTCGGAATCGTCAAGCTCTCCAAAGAGAAGGATCAGCGGCTGGTTCAGATCATCCAGAATGTCGGACCGTCGACTGCAACGATTGAGAACCAACTGTTTGAGGAGCAGGAAGAAGTCCAAGTATTCCGGCAGCAATTGGCGGCGGGCGTGTATCGCGTTTGGCCGACGGAACCTTTGCCCGCAGGCGAGTACGCCTTTATCAATTACACGCCGGGCGAGGGCGATCTCAGGGTCTGGAGTTTTTCGGTGAAACCGGCGGCAGGCAATTAGTCTGATACGCTGGGGTACTTCTCATGCTGGTCCCGGAACCCTTTCTACAATACGTCGCCCACTACATCGTGAGACGCCTTTCGCAAGGATATTGCGAGATCAAGGACCCCAAGGCCGCTGAGCACGCCTTGGAGCAGATCCTAGCGGCTGATTTCCGGATCGAAGACGAAATCAACGGCGAAGCGCGGGAACTTCTCAATCAGTACGCGGACTATATGCGGACGAACGAGATCCCCTTCCACGAGATGTACAACCGGGTGAAGAAGAAGATTCTCGCCGAGCGCAAGTATATTTCGGCGGCGACGACCGAGTCGCCCGATACGCGTAAGAGCAAGATCGCGCGCGACAAGATCACCGACCTTTCACACCAGCTCGCCGCCCAACTGCCGCGCATTCCCGGCCTGCGGGTACTCAAGGGTTGGAACAACGCTCGTCTGGAGATCACCAAAGATCTGACTGACGTGTTCAGCATTGAAGAGCAGATTGACAAGAAGGCGCGCGACATGATTTCCAAGCAGGTGCGCAACATCGTAGAAGGAGGCCAGGAGTGGAACGTGCTCCATCGGCGCTACTACGAACAAGAGATGCAACGGTTAGGAGTCAACATGTCTCCGCCGGAACAGGCCAAGGCCTGACTCGGGTTCCGCGCCAGTGCTAATCTGATCGCGGAGACCATGAATAACCCTCTGCTCAAACGATTCCCCGGCGTCATCGGATTCCCTGTTACGCCTTTCACCGACGACGATCAGTTCGACGAAGCGGCCTTCCGCTCGAATCTCGGTTTCATGGCCGAGCACGACTTCGCGGCCTTATGTTGCTGCGGATCGAACGGCGAGATGCCCTCTCTAACGCTTGAGGAATACCGCCGAGTCGCTGCTGTCGGCGCCGAGGCCACAAAGGGCAAGATGGGCCTCATCATGGGGGTCGGCCAGACGTTGCATACGGCGCAAGCCATGGCCCGGGTCGCGCGGCAGGCAGGCGCGGAAGGCATCCTGCTGGTTTCGCCTTACTCGAACGACTTGAGCGACGAAGGTTTGGCCGATTACTACCGCCGCGTGGCGGGCGTCGCGGAGATCCCAGTCGCGCTTTACCAGACGAAATGGAGCGGCTTGATTTCGCTCAAGCTCTTCGACTTGCTCAGCGACGTCGAAAACATTTCGATGGTGAAGGACGAGAACGGCAGCATCTCGCATTACGTGAACGTCCGAGAGCATTTCGGCGACCGTTATTACTGGGTTAACGGCATGGCGGAGCCGTATGTGCCCGCGTATTGGAATTTTGGCGTGCAGACGTTTACGTCGGGGCTGGCGTGCTTCATGCCGGAGCAGACGATGCAGATCGGGCGCCATGCTCAGAACGGCGACTTCGCGGCGCTGAGCAAGATGCTCGACGAGATCGTCACGCCGCTGTACCAGATACGCAATCGCCGGCCGGGCTACAAGTGCTCGATGATCAAGACGGCCATGACTCTTTGCGGCCTGAAAGGCGGACGGGTACGCTCGCCGTTGATCGAGATGCTGCCCGAAGACCGCCGCGACCTTGAAGCTTTGCTGGAAAAGGTGGGGCTGCTCAAGACCGCCGCCGCTTCCCAATGATTCTCCGCGCCAAGCAACTGTTGCTCGCCGCCGTGGTTGCCGCGCTCGCGCTGGGCTGTACTCCGAAGCTGCAAACCGACGTCTCGCGGATGCCGGTGGACGAAGAGGGCCGCCAGCCTCTGCGTATTGGGCGCGTCGTCAAGAAGCGCCAGATCGCGCCGGTGATGTCTGTGGCGCACGCCGATTGGCTGACTCGTCCTGACCGGGACGCGGAAGAACAACCGGATCGCGTGGTGCGCGAACTGGGAATCAAGCCCGGATCGACCGTGGCTGACCTCGGCGCCGGTGTGGGCTACTTCACTTGGCGGCTGGCGCAAGCGGTAGGCGACAAGGGCAAGGTCATAGCCGTCGATATTCAGCCGGGAATGCTGGAGCGGCTCAAGCAAAATCTCGCCGAGCGCAATATCCACAATGTCGAAACGGTGCTGGGCACGGAAGACGATCCGCATCTGCCGCCTGGCCAAGTCGATCTGGTTCTGCTCGTGGACGTTTATCACGAATTGCAGAAGCCCGAATTAACGATGGAGCATGTGCGACGATCGCTCAAGCCGGATGGGCGTGTGGTGTTTATCGAGTACCGCAAGGAGGACCCTTCCATTCCGATCCAGCCGTTGCACAAAATGTCGGTTCGCGAAGTGCGCGACGAAATAGAACCGATGGGTTTTCAATTCGTGGAACTCAAGAGTTTTTTGCCGACGCAGCATATCATCATCTTCAAGGCTTCGCGCTAGCGCCCGTGAACGATCCTGCCGACACCACACTGCCCGTCGAAGGCAACCCCAATAGTGGGGTCTGGGTCCATGCCTACGAGG
The DNA here is from genome assembly GCA_963805925.1 of uncultured Acidobacteriota bacterium. Taxonomy (GTDB): domain Bacteria; phylum Acidobacteriota; class Terriglobia; order Bryobacterales; family UBA6623; genus CAMPKL01. The sequence goes on along the minus strand of CAWDWB010000002.1, from coordinate 134,883 downwards.
ATCTGCAGTGCAAGGACTCCGCAGCATGGCGGCGAATGCTCGATGACGTTCTGTTGCCGCGGTACTCGGAGACGGTCGCCTTTGCCTCGTACGATTTTCCTCTCAAGAAACACGTCTGGGCGATGGACGCCGCAGTCGTGTCGCGCAAGATGGCACGCATCAGCTCCACTCGGTGCCTCGACTTCCGCCGCTACTGCTACGAACATCTGGCGCAAATCAGCGCAGAGAGTTTCCCGGAGCGCATCGTCGCTTACGCCGAGCGCGCCGGCCTGGACTCGGAAGACATCTCCATCTCGGCCAGAAACTCGGATTTCATCGAAGCGGTGAACCTCGACATGGTCAAGGGCCAGAATATCGGCGTCTCGCGCGTACCGACGGTCATCATCGGCGAGGAGCGCTTCGTCGATGCATTCCCTGTTGCTGAAGTGATTGCGGCTATCGACAAGGCTCTGCGAAGCTAGGCTGCCATGGCATCCTCCCGCCCCATCGCTATCGTCACCGGCGGCAGCCGCGGCATCGGCCGGGCTATCGCCGAAGAACTCTCGACAGATCACCAGGTACTGGCGACATACGTGCGCGACAAGGCGTCCGCCGAATCCTTGGAACGGGCGACGGGAGCGAGTATCGTGCAGGCGGATATTGGGTCGTCCGTTGACCGCGAGAGGCTGGTCGCGACCTGTCTTGAGCGGTATGGGCGCATCGACTTATTGGTCAACAATGCGGGCATTGCCCCCAAAGAGCGCTTGGACTTGTTGGAGGCGACTGAAGAGAGCTTCGACTCGCTGATCTCGACGAACTTGAAAGGGCCGTACTTCTTAACGCAACTCGTGGCGCGGCAGATGGTGAAGCAGGGCTCGGGACGCATCGCCTTTGTCACTTCGGTCTCGGCCTATACGTCGTCAACGAATCGGGGCGAGTATTGCGTCTCGAAGGCGGGTTTGAGCATGGCGGTGAAGCTCTATGCAGACCGTCTAGCGCAAGACGGCATTGGCGTCTTTGAGATACGCCCAGGCGTGATCGAGACCGACATGATCGCCAAGGTTCGCGACAAGTATGTGGGGCTGGCGGAGGAAGGGCTGTTGCCGCAAGGGCGGCTGGGGCAGCCGCAGGATGTGGCGCAAGGCCGTGCGGGCGATTGCGGGTGGGTTGTTGGATTATTCGACGGGGCAGGTGTTGGACGTGGATGGGGGCTTCCACATACGACGGCTTTAGGATCAAGAAGTATGGCGATTGAACGGATGGATCACGTCGGCATCGTCGTGAACGACCTGACGTCGGCGACGGAATTCTTCACCGCGCTGGGACTTGAGTTGCAGGGCGAGGGGCCCGTCGAAGGCCGCTGGGTGGACCGCGTCGTAGGCCTTGAGGGCGTGAGGGCGGAGATCGCCATGATGCAAACGCCGGACGGCCACGGACGCCTGGAGTTAACAAAGTATCACTCGCCGTCCCTCGCGGGCGGCGACGGGCGGGCCCCGGCGAACGCGCCCGGTATTCGGCATGTGGCGTTCGCGGTCGACGACATTGACGCCGCCGTTGACGGACTGCGCGTCCGCGGGTTTGGTCTGGTCGGCGAGGTGGAGAATTACGAGAATGTCTACCGGCTCTGTTATGTCAGGGGGCCGGAAGGAATCATTGTCGAGTTGGCGCAAAGGATGGGATAGGCGGCGTTCGGGGGCGGAAAGCACAAAAAGCCATCCCGCTACCCCCTGCTTGGCTTTCTATCGCTCCCGTTGAGCTAGTTCCTCCGCCTTGCTTTCCGGGCTGCCGTTTGTGCAGCCCGTCGCAAGAGGTTGGATTGAATGAGTATCGATCATCGAAAATCCCCAACGCTGCCGCTGATCCTCCTGACGGTATTTGCGACGACGAGTATACTCGGACCGACGTCTTCTCACGCGTGCAACCCAAACTGGCTGTCTTTTCCCATATCCCTCCTGGGATTGATTTGGTCCCTCAGGCACGAGAGGCCTACAGCGGGCCACTCGAGGTCGGCGAGGATTTGATGTCGTTCGAAATCACCGACCACGTCGAAGTGCGACGCAAGGCGCGATAGACTCGTTGAGATCGGCGCGGCGGGAGCCTCTCTCAAGCCCGCTGAAGCGGGCTTGAGAGAGGAGAGGGCGGCAACGTCGCGAGATACCAGGGCGAAAAGCCCTGCCCTAGTCATCAGCCCCCTGGAAGGGGGTTGAAAAACGCAAAAAGAAACTGTCCCACATGCCTCCGAGAGGAGGCGTCGCTAATCTGCCCCGGTCAGGGTGAGCCACTTGCCTTCGTGAAAATAGCGCACGTGCGATGCCTTGTCCCAGATGCCGACGTTAATGCCCTGGTGATCGATCGGCGGCGGGACCGGTCCTCCGAAAGCTTCGTGGTGGCTGAGGATATATTCGCCCCCAACGGCGTTGATATTTTTTCCGTACAACATGCCACAGTCCCACTCTTCGCCCCTGCAAACCTGATCGTCGAATTCTTCGATGACCTCAGGCTGCTGATCCGAGGCGGAACGGAAGGCAAGGATTTGCGCCTTGCGATTGTGCGAGCAGATGACGGCCCAACTCTCCTGGCCCGCTGCAAAGAACTCGCCTCGGATGACATTTCCAAGCGGCCCGCTAGAGCCCGCCTGCGGTATGAGGCATTCGCGTTCGATCAGCGTCTTAGACAGCACGGCGGGCATATCTGGAAAATCCGCCGGGCTCAAGCGTTGTACGCGCGAATGGAAGTACTCAATCTCGGCGGCGGTTGGCTCGGGAAAAGAAGTCGGAAGATCCTCTGGTCGCACGTCGGGGTGGACAGGAGAGTCGGGATCCGCCGGGACCATCGGCTTCCCCTCGCGTCCAATGACTGCCGACAGTTGATTCTCGCGCGGCGCTTCGGGGGCGGCGCAAGCGGCAAAGGCGAGCAGGGTGGCGGCGGCCGCCGGGCGCAGGCGAGACGTGATCTTCCAATATGGCATCTTGATCCCCGAGTGAGGCGACTCGCGGCGGAGACCTTACTCGGTCGAATCCAGCGGCACTTCGAAGTAGAACAGTTCCTGTCCGGTGGTCATGTTGTTCAACCCGGCGACGTAGATGGCGCCGGCAAGCGGATCCCGGTCCATCCCGACATCGAAATAGAAGAAGCCGCCGGCAGTTTCGCCAGGGAGCACGACGGGAGTCGAGAACTCCCGGTCGGAGAACTCCTGGCGAGCGAGCGGACCCTTTTTGACCTTGGGACGCGTGACGCCGACACCGGCGATGCGCCGCTGCTTGGGCGCGTGGCCTTTGGGATTGAAGAAGAATAGGTCCTGGGCAGTGATCGACTCAATGCCCTCGCGGCTTCTCGCGGGCACGTAACGAGCGTGGATCTTGTCGAGCTTGATCGGCGCTTCGCCGCCATTGGTAATGACGACTAGCACGGGCAGAATTCCATACTTGTACGGTTCGCCCTTGCCGAAGGCCTCTTTGGCCAGCGCTGCGGTGTGATAGGGTTTGACGGCCAGGGTGACGCCCGCCTGGCTCTGCTTGGCTGTGTAGGTGTCGGCCGGATCGATGCGAAAGCCGTCGGCGGCCAGCAGGGCGACGGCGGAGAGCGTAAGGGCGGACGCAAACAGGCTACAGAGAGTCTTGCAAGTTGCCATAATCTGAGGATTCCTTCCGCATTGATCCTTGCCGTCTACAACCTAGCGGTCGGGCTGTTGGCGTTCGCCGCTCTACCCCTGCTGGCCGTCCGCAGCCGATCCCGCGGAGAGTCCTGGGGACAGTTCTTCGAACGGCTCGGCGTGCTGCCGACCCTTCTCCATCAGACCCGCCCGGGCTGTGTTTGGTTACATTGCGTTTCGGTTGGAGAAGTGCTGGCTTCCCGCAGTTTAATCGCGAAACTGCGAGAGCGGCTGCCCGAGCGCAAGATCTTGCTGAGCTTGGGCACGCCGACGGGCCGGCAAATGGCCGAAGAGAAGTGCGCGGACTTGGTCGACGGCGTCTTCTTTATCCCTTATGACTTGGGCTGGGCCGTGCGGCGAACCTTCGCCGCGCTACGCCCCGGTTTGCTGATCGTGATGGAGACCGAGATTTGGCCCAACGTCTTTCGCGAGGCCAAACGCCACGGGGCGGCTCTGCTGATCGCCAACGGGCGCATCTCGGATAGGTCCCTGCCCCGCTACCGGCGGTTGAAGGCGTTGTTCTCGCGCGTGTTGGTTTACGCAGACGCCATTCTGGCGCAGTCGGCGCAGGATGCGGAGCGCTTCGTCACCATCGGCGCGCCGGCAGACATCGTGCAGGTCGCGGGCAACATTAAGTACGACTTCGAGCCGGGCAACGTGGAACTGGCGGCGGATCTGGCGGCGTTCTTGGATCAGAAGAGCGGGGGGCCGCTGGTTGTTGCGGGCAGCACGCGGGAGGACGAGGAAGGCGTCGTCGCGGCGGCCTTCAGCAAGCTCGCGGCTGGGCGCCCGGGGGCCTTTCTGGTTGTGGCGCCGCGTCATCCACAGCGCTCGGACGATGCGGAGCGGGCCCTGGCGCAGGGCGGGCTGGTGGTGCTGAGGCGTTCGCAGTTAGCGGCTGAGACCGGCGCGTCGACTGTGCTGCTGGTCGATACCCTAGGCGAACTGAGCGCACTCTATAAGCGTGCGGATCTAGTCTTCGTCGGCGGTTCGCTGAACGGCTGGGGCGGCCATAACGTGCTGGAGCCGGCGCTGTTTGGCAAGCCGATCGCGGTCGGGCCGCACATGCAGAACTTCCGCGAGATTGCTGACCGGCTTTACGCTGCGGACGCGCTGTTGGAGGTCGGCGATGCCGACTCTCTGGCTGCGGTGTGGCAGCGGTTGCTCGACCAGACAGACGAGGCGGAGCGCTTGGGCCGCAACGCTTCAGAGGTAGCGCAGTCAGCGCGCGGCGCGGTTGGGCGCATTGTGGAGCAGGCGACGACGTTGCTGCGCGAATCGACGCCGCGCGTACCGCCTTCGTTCTGGGCGCGATTTGCGCTGACGCCTTTTGCCGCGGCCTGGGCAGCGTTCGCGCGGATCCGGCGCAGGGCATACGCTGGCGGGCTGCTGAAGACGCAGGCGTTGCCGCGCTATACGCTGTGTATCGGAAACTTGACTGCAGGCGGTACGGGCAAAACGCCGACCGTGTTGCGGATCGTCGAAGAGCTGAATCTTCGCGGCCTCTCACCGGCGATCCTGACGCGCGGTTACGGGCGAAAGTCAAAGGCGGCGTCGATCCTGCTGATGCCGGGAGATGTGCGTTCGCCGGCGGACATCGGCGATGAGCCGGCGATCCTCGCTGACCGGCTATTCTGCGCGATCGGCGTGGGGGCGAACAGGGCTGCCGTCGCACGCCAGTTGCTGGAGCAGTGTCCGATTGACCTCTTTGTTTTGGATGACGGGTATCAGCGGCTATCGCTGGGGCGCGATTTCAACCTGGTGTTGATCGACGTGACGCGGCCCTTTGAGACGGACTCGTGCTTGCCGCTAGGACGTCTGCGGGAGCCGATTGACGGGCTGACGCGGGCCGACGCGGTTTTGCTGACCCGGACGCTGCCGGGACATGCCTACGAATCGCTGGTCGCTCGCATACGGCGGCTGAACGCAACGGCGCCGGTGTTCCGTTCGCGCACGCGACCGTTACGGCTGACGGAAACGCGCTTTCAAGAAGAGGTTCGCTTTGAGAAGGTGCTGGGACGCAAGGCCTTCGCCTTTTCGGGCATCGGCAACCCGGATTCGTTCGTTCGCGGCTTGGAAGACTTAGGGCTGGAGGTGGTCGGAAGTCTTCCCTTCGCGGACCACCACCGCTATACCCTAGATGATTGGTGGGACATCGCTGCCGCCGCACGGGACTCGGGCGCTGAATTGACGATTACGACGCAGAAGGATCTGGTGAATTTGTCCGCGGAAGCGCCGCAGGAGATGCGCACGGGCGCGCCTCCTTTGCACGTGCTGGACATTGACCTGGTGATCGACGACTGCGGCGCGCTCATCGATCTAATTGAACAGGGCGTGGAGACATACGGCCAATGAAGGTGTTGGTGCGCGCGACGAACTGGCTTGGAGACGCGGTGATGTCGATCCCGGCGTTGCGTGAGATTCGGCGCGTCTACCCGAACGCCACGATCGTGATTCTGGCGCGCCAGTGGGTGGCGGATCTGTACGCGCGTGAGGATTTTTGCGATCGCATTTTGGTTTACGACAACAAGGGCCGACATGCAGGGACATTCGGCAAGTTGCGGCTGGCGAATGAGCTGCGGCGGGAGCGGTTTGACGAGGCGATCTTGCTGCAGAACGCGTTCGATGCGGCGCTGCTGGCCTTTTTGGCGCGAATCCCGGTGCGCATCGGCTACTCGCGAGACGCACGGGGAGTCTTGCTAACGGAGTCGGTGGCGGTTCCAGCGCCGGGGACGATCCCCGAGCATCAGCGGTTTTACTATTTGGAGCTGCTGCGGCGTGCGGGACTGATCGAGTCGTTGCCGGAGTGCGCCGATATCAAGCTCGGCGGGATTGAGGGAGCGGCCGCGGCGGGACGCAAGCGCTGGGTGAATCGAGGTTTGCCCAAGGGGTCGTGGATCGGGGTGAGCCCGGGTGCGGCGTACGGCGGGGCGAAACGGTGGATCCCTGAGCGCTTCGCTGCGGCGGCTCGTTCGCTGGCGGATCAACTAGGCGCGAATATTGCCGTATTTGGGTCGCCGGCGGAGGCGGAGCTATGCCAGTCGATTGCCGCGCAGGCCGGCGAGCGAGCGCATAGTTTGGCAGGCAAGACGAGTCTGTCAGAATTCATCGAGATGGCCGCGACTTGCAGCGTCTATCTGACGAACGACTCAGGGCCAATGCATGTGGCTGCTGCGCTGGGCCTGCCGACGGTTGCGGTATTTGGCGCGACGGATCATGTGGCGACGGGGCCGTCGGCTTCGTGGGCGAAAGTCGTGCGGCATGAGGTGGAATGCAGCCCCTGCATGCTGAGAGAATGTCCCATTGACCATCGCTGCATGACCGCAGTGACCGTGGACGAGGTTGTCGCCGAGGCGCTAGCACTGCTGGACGCGCGGCGCGAAAGGACTTTGACTTGATCGATACCCGCAACAAGATTGTTTCCGGTGAACAGATTGAAGTCGTGGAAGAGACCACTGTGGTTGCCTTCGGACGATTCGACGTGATTCGCGCTGAACATTGCCGGATTCTGCGCGAGGCACGGCGCAGCGCCGGACGGCTAATTGCCGCGGTGCTGGCCGATGCGCCGGGGGAGTCGTCGTTGTTCGATCAACAGTCCCGTGCGCAACTAACGGCGGCGCTTGCGGACGTCGACCAGGTCGTTGCGTGCGGACGGACGGAGGTGGAGCAGTTGGCGGCTCGCGCCGGCGGAGCCCTATTGGACGTCGATGCGCTGTTGAAGCGAGACCTGGTTGCCGATGTCCTTGAACGACAGTCAGCCAAAGCTTAGCCGGGTGTTGGTTGTCCGGCTGGGCGCGATGGGCGATGTGATCCACGCGCTGTCGGCAGTGTCGACGCTGGCACGAGCACTGCCCGGGGCGAGGGTCGATTGGATTGTCGAACCGCGATGGGCGAGTCTGCTCGAAGGCAATCCGTATGTCCATTCTGTGCTGGAGTTTCCGCTGAAGGCTTGGCGCAAGAGGCCGTTCAGCGTGGAGTCGTGGAGCGCGGCGCGGCGGTTGATCTCGGGGCTCCGGGCGAAGCGCTACGACCTGGTAGTGGACCTGCAGGGGTTGATTAAATCCGCTTGCCTTGGTCGGCTGACGGGCTCTCCGCGGAGAGTGGGCTTTGAAACGGCGGCGTTGCGGGAGCCGTTTGCTCGGAATTTCTATACAGAGCAAGTCGGCGTTGCGGGCGCGCATGTTGTGGACAGGAACTTGTCGGCCGTGCGGCGCTTGGTTGGGGACGAAGGCGCGGCGGTAGAGTTCCCGTTGCCGGAGGGGGAGTGCTCGACGGCGCTGCCGCAGGGAGATTTTGTGCTGGCCACGCCGGTTGCCGGTTGGGGCTCGAAGCAGTGGCCGAGCCGGCACTATGCGCAGCTGGCTGGACTGATCCACCAGGGTTTAGGCATGCCGTTGGTGTTGGATTGCGCTCCGGGCGACGTGGGCTATGTCCAGGAGATTGCGCGTTCGGCGCCGGCCGAGAGCGTGGTGCTGCACCCTTCGACGATTCCGCAATTGATTGGAGCCACGCGCCGGGCGCGAGCGGTGATGGGCGTAGACAGCGGTCCGCTGCACCTGGCTGCGGCGCTGAGCAAGCCGGGCGTCGCGGTGTTTGGGCCGACGGATCCCGCCCGCAACGGCCCTTATGGCGGTACTCTAACAGTGCTTCGCGCGACGACCGCGGCGACGACTTACCAGCGTGACGCGAACGTCTCTTGCGCGATGAGTTCGATTAGCGCCGAGCAGGTATACGAAGAGCTTCGCCGCAGACTGAGTGCTACACGAGATTAGATCCATGACGATCCGCCGATTGCATTGCCTTTTGCTTATTTTCGCGTGCTGCGCCGCGGCGCTGAACGCGCAGCAAGCGCCGACCGCGCAAGAAGCGCAAGAACTGTACCGCGAGATTCCGGGGCTGATGGAGGCAACGGCGATCGTTGTGCCGGAGTTGGCGCGGGCGGGGGCGCCGCTAACCGAGAACGTCAAGCAGGCGTCACAGACGTTATTGAGCGGTCCGGCGCGTGATCACGTTGGGCTGGTCAACACGCTGCTGAACAACACGAAAGTTTATTTGCAACTCATCGACGCGCTGCCCAAGCCGCCCGCGTTCTCGGACGAAGTACGCCGGCAGGTCGAACAGTTGCGATTGAAGTCGGACCAACTCAACGCCTATTTCCGGTCGCTGCTGCAACTCAGGGAGAACCAAATTCGCAGCGCGGATCGCGACAACCTCAAGCGCTATTCGGAAGCCAATCGCGATCTGCTGCCGCCGGCTTCAACGGAACAGCGTGTGGTGTTCTTCGGGGACTCGATCACGGACTTCTGGCAATTGGAACAGTTCTTCCCCGGCAAGCCTTATGTGAATCGCGGCATCTCGGGACAGATCACGGGTCAGATGCTGGGGCGTATGCAGGCAGATGTTATTGCATTACAGCCCAAGGCGATGGTCTTGCTCGGCGGCACGAACGATCTCGCCCGCGGCGTGGAATTGCCGGCGATTGAGAACAACATTCAGATGATCTGCGAACTGGCGGAAGCGAACGGGATCCGGCCAATTCTCGGCGCGCTGCTGCCGGTGAGCGATTACCACGAAGACGTGGACCCGCGATATAAGCGCACGACGGATCGGCCGCCGAGCGATATCCTCACGCTGAACGCGTGGATGAAAAGTTTTAGCGAGGCGCACGGGTATATTTACCTCGACTACTACCAAGCGCTCGTCGACTCCCAAGGCATGTTGCAAGGCGATCTCTCGGACGATGGTTTACATCCAAACGTCGAAGGATACAAAGTCATGGGACCGCTCGCCGAGAAGGCCATCGCGAGCGCCCTGGCAGGTTCGAAGGGCCGCAAGCGGCGCGGGCTATTCTAAGAGAAGTCATGGGATTACTCGACTTCCTCTTTAAACCCGGCAAGCCGGCGCAGACGGCCGACGCCGCCGCAGCCTCATCGGCGATCCGCAAGATCACGGATGCCATCAGCCAAATGGAGCCAGAGAAGGCGCGCTACGTCGCTTCGTTCGCTTACATCTTGGGACGCGTGGCCAATGCGGATCTCAACATCAGCGAAGAAGAGACGCGGGAGATGGAGCGGATCGTCGAAGGCATCGCCGGTCTTCCCGAGGAACAAGCGATCTTGGTCGTGCAAATCGCTAAGACGCAGAACTCCATGTTCGGTGCGACGGACGGATTTTCGGTGACGGAGGCGTTTAGCCAAACAGCGACGCGTGCGCAGAAATTGGCGCTGCTGAACTGTTTGTTTGCGGTGTCGTCATCGGATCACTCCATTTCGCAGGTCGAGGACAACGAAGTCCGCAAGATCAGCGCAGAGCTGCGACTCGACCACAGCGACTTTATCGCGGCGCGCTCGCTCTACCTGCAGCATTTGGAAGTGTTGAAGAAAGAGGAAGACGAGTAGCCCCGAGCGCACGGCCGTCATTGAGGTCCCCAGTCCCTTACATGCGGGCGCCTCGCAGGTATCGTCGCTCTTCGGCGCTAACGAGCCTGACGCTCCCGAAGAGGGGGCCTATAATCTAGGCACTCACATTTGGCGTCAACTCGGGTCTTGACCAAAGCCCGAGAGGAGTGCAGCCTTGTCGCTTAAGAGATTGATAATTGTTGCGGTTTTATTGATCCCGCTCGCAGCACTCGCACAAGCTCCATCTGCCGGTACGGGGGGCGGCAATGCCGGAGGTAATACCGGCGGGGGTACTGGGGGTAAAACTGGCGGCACTGTTGGAGGTAATACTGGCGGCACTACCGGAGCCGGTGCCACGGGCTCCAGCACTCGCCGCCCGTCGAGTGGTCCAGCAAACTTAGGGCCCATTCAGTGGCCGATCTATCTATCTGGAAGAGTGATTCTCTCTTCGGGAGGACCGCCGACCGAACGGATCGGGATCAAGCGGGTGTGCGGTTCGCGGACAACTCTCGAAGGCTACACGGATTCAAAGGGACGGTTCAATTTTCGGGTCGGGTCGGGCGCTTCTCTAACGATCTTGGACGCGAGCTACAGCGGACGAACTCTGGGGGGTGATCAGTCAAACGGCAGCAACTTCAATTCCGCCCGCGCGGCGTCGGTTGGCGGGTGCACACTGGAGGTAGATGCCCCTGGCTATCGCTCGAACATCATCGTGCTGGACAGACGCGACGCCGGCGACACCCCAGATGTCGGAACGTTCATTCTGACTCCGCTTGGAGGCAAACAAGCGTCGGTAGTGAGCGCCACCTCCCTGGCTGCGCCGCGAGAGGCTAGATCGTCATTCGATAAGGCGTTGAATGAACTCAGCAAGGGGCAGTTCTCCAAGCCCGATAAAGCGATTCGTCATCTGGAGGAGGCCGTGACGCTCTACCCGGAATACGCCGCGGCGTGGGCGGTCTTGGGTGAGGTCAGGAGTCAGAAGGGCGACACCGAAGCGGCGGTCGATGCACTAGAAAAGGCCCGGCAAGCAGATCCTCGTTATCTGAGACCGTATGACCCGCTGGCTCAACTCATGATTGCGGCAAGGAATTGGGAGAAGGCTTTGGAGTTGGCGGAGTTCGTTCTGAGCATCAACCCGACCAACACCCAGATGCTCTGGTATCGGGCTATTTCTCAATTCGAGATGAAAAATCAGGACAAAGCCATCGCCTCGCTCACCGAGCTACAGAATGATGAGGCAGGTGCGAAGCGATACCCTCAAAGCCACCATCTCTTGGGTCTAATTTATGCTGATCGCGGCCAATTCGCAGAAGCCGCCGTCGAGTACCGGCGCTTTCTGGAGCTCTCTCCGAAGGCGCAGATAGGCGACAAAGTCAGACGTCTGCTCTATGAATGGGAGCAATTAGGAGTCATCTAGCGCGAGGCGGTATGGGGATACTCAACGCCCGCTAAAGGCCGCCGGGTTTTGAGGCCGCGGAGGCGACCGCAGTCTCCAGGTCCGGACGGGGCGCAGCGAAAATGTATTCCGACTCGCGGTCTGCGGACGCGGCAGGCGCTGGCCCGTCAGCCTCAACGGCCTCGACCAAAGCGAGATAGCCGAGCAGTTCGTAGATGCGTTCGCCGGCGCGGCAGATGATCAATCGTTCGTCGGTCGCGAGGGTAACGTCAGCGCCTTCTTCGGCGAGTTTCCAGGCCACGGCGGCGCAAGCGGCTACAGCGCTTTCGAATGCGTCGGCGGACGAGGTTCGACGATCGAGCACGAGGCGGACCGACAGGCGCTCTTCGCGGGTGAATTCGCGCACCCAGAGCTCAGGCGACCCGGCTGACGCCTTCCAATGGATGAACCTGGCGCCGTCGCTAGCTAGGGCAGGCCGGACGCGATAGAGATCGTGGCTGTCGCCGGCCATGCGATTCATCGCCGTATGTTTGAGGGCGTCGAGGGCGCGCTGCGCTTCGGGAGTGAGTTGCACGCTGGGGTAGGCGATCATGCGGTCCTTGAGTTCGAGCTTGGCGCGACGCTCGACCAGCCCGAACGGGAAACGCGTCACCAGGTCCACGCCGGCGCCGTGATACTTGCCGCGGCGAGCGAAAACAACCTCTGTCGAGGCGGCCACGCTCTCCTTTGCAGCGACAACCGGGAAGTAGACGCTCTGCAACTCAAATCCATCGTCCGGGTCCGAGGACTGAACGCGAATCGCGAACGACGGAATCAGCAGTTTTGGATTCTGCAGTCCGACGCGCGCCAGCGATGGACGTCCGGCGAAGATATGATCGGGCAGCCCCAGGGTCAAGTGAAGGCCCGCCAAGTCGAGCCGCGACACCAAGCCTGACAGGAGGGTCGCCGCCAACATCGCGCTCAGAATCAGATAGATCAGATTGTTTCCGGAATAGAGCGCGGCGCCGGCCACCAGGAGGATGAGGCAGACGAAGATGACTCCATGCACAGTGATCGGCGATGTGCGCGGAAGCCGCCAGCCCTTCGACCTGGCGGTACGAATCGCCCGCGGAATCAGCAGCGCAACCCCGGCGGCTCCCAGGATCGCCGAGCCGATCGCCGTGCCGAGAAGCAGTCCGGCGTTGCCCAGCCGCAGCCAAAATTGAACCGCTGTGTACAGTCCGGCCGTTGCGGCCCCGAACAGCATGGCGCTGAGATATAGTCCACTGCGAGACGTCTGCAGGTCGCTGATTCGGAACGGTTTCGCCATAAAGCTCGACTCGGCTGATTGTATCAGCGCGGCCGCACTACGCTAAAGTCAGGGGTGATGATGCGCGCTCTTTTCCTCCTGCTATCTGCCGCCGCACTCGCCGCTCAAACTCCTACCCCCGCGGCTAGGAAGCCCTTCGATGTTTACGCGTTGCAACAGGTGGCGCGGATCTCAGACCCGCAGCTTTCTCCGGACGGATTGACGGTGGCGTTTGTGGTGCAGCGCGTGTTCTTGTCGGAGAATCGCACCGAGAAGCAGGTCTTTGTGGTCCCCACGGATGGTTCGCAACCGAGTCGCCGAATCACGTTTGATGGGAAGTCGAACACTCGTCCCCGTTGGTCGCCGGATTCGAAGCGCATCGCCTATGTTTCGGATCGCTCGGGTTCGTCTCAAATCTGGATGATGGACGCCGACGGATCGGGCGCGCGACAGGTGACGAAGCTTTCTACGGAAGCCGACGGCGTGCTCTACTCGCCCGCCGGCGATCGGCTGATTTTCACTAGCCGCGTCTACCCACAGTGCGAAGCGCGCGACGACTGCAACGCCCGGCGACTGGAAGCGGCAAAGAACGATCCGGTGAAAGCGCGGCTGATCGACGGGCTTCTGTATCGCCATTGGGACACCTGGAATGACGGCAGGGTCTCGCACATCTTGTCGCTGGATCTTTCCCGGCCGGACGCGGTTCCGGTGGACCTGACGCCGGGCGAGGTCGACGTCCCGCCTTTTTCGTTGGGAGGCCCAGAAGGCTATGCGATATCGCCTGACGGGCTGGAGGTCTGCTTCGAGCGCAAGAGCGGCGAAGATGCCGCGCGAAGCACGAACTCGGACTTGTGGACCGTGCCTGCCTCGGGCGGCCAGGCGCAGTTGATAACTCGTAACCCGGCGGCAGACGGCGGTCCGCTGTATTCGCCCGACGGGGCGTACATCGCCTACCGCGCGCAAGAGCGCCCTGGTTATGAGAGCGACCGGTTCCGTCTGATGCTGCATGAGCGCAGTTCGGGAAGGCAGGCGCCGCTGACCGAGGCGCTGGACCGCTGGGTAACGAGCTACACCTGGAGCAAGGACTCCGCCAGGTTATTCTTCACCGCCGAAGACCGCGGCCGCGAGCCGATCTATACGGTCAGGGCGACGGGCGGTGCGGCGCAGGTCGCCGTCTACGGCAACGCCAGCCACAGCGACGTACAGCTGCTGCCGGACGGCCAGTCGATGATCTACGCGGCCACCAGCGCCGCCCATCCGACGGAGATCTATCGGGCGTTCTCTGCCGGAGGCGAGCCGCGGCGGCTGACGCAACTGAACGACGACCTGCTGGCACAGTACGAACTCAACGCCCTCGAAGAAGTGAACTACGCGGGAGCGGACGGCAAGCAAATTTCGGGCTTCGTACTCAAGCCTCCCAACTTCTCGATGGAGAATCGCTACCCGCTGCTCACGCTGATCCATGGCGGACCGCAGGGAGCTTGGGGCGAGGCTTGGAGCTACCGCTGGAATCCGCAAGTATTCGCGGCTGCCGGCTTTGTGGTCTTCATGCCGAACCCGAGGGGCTCGACAGGGTACGGCCAGGCGTTCACCGATGAGATTCGCGGAGACTGGGGCGGCAAGCCCTTCGACGACATCATGGCCGGGGTCGATCACATCATTGCGCGACCCTACGTCGACGCCACGCGCCTGGCGGCGGCAGGAGCTTCCTACGGCGGCTACATGATCAATTGGATTCTGGGGCGCACGAATCGTTTTCGAGCGCTGGTCTCGCACGACGGCGTCTACGACTTGCCGAGCTTCTTCGGGGCCACCGAAGAACTCTGGTTTCCGCTGTGGGATTTCGAGGGCACGCCCTGGGACAACCCCGAAGGGTATCGCCGCTGGTCGCCGAGCCAGAACGCGGCGAAGTTCCGCACGCCGACGCTGGTGATCCATGGCGAGAAAGATTATCGCGTGCCGTTCTCCCAAGGACAGCAGTTATTCACCGCGCTGCAAACGCAGGGCGTGCCGTCACAGTTCCTGGATTTTCCTGATGAAGGGCATTGGGTCTTGAAACCGGCCAACAGCGTATATTGGCATCGCACGGTCATCAACTGGCTCACCGAGTGGGTCAATCGCCCTTTGCCTGCAGCTCCCGACGCAGGTCCGCAACCGTAGACGCGAACAAGTTGCCGCCGAGGCGTTTCGGGCGGTTTAAAGCGGCGATGAGTCGATATAATACGGGTCGAACGGAGACTGCATGGCCAAAACCATTCTCGCGATTGAGGATGATACAGATCTCTGCGAACTGCTCGAGTACAACCTGACCCGCAGCGGCTACGAGGTTAAGATCCTCCATAGCCTTGAGGGCGCTCTCGATACCGTTAAGGCAATTCGTCCCGATCTGCTGATTCTGGATGTGATGTTGCCGGACGGCGACGGATTCGACTTCTGCCGCACGCTCAAGGCGGACGCAGAGGTCCGGCAGACGCCGGTATTGTTCTTGACGGCGCGCAGCCAAGAAATCGACCGTGTACTCGGATTGGAGATCGGCGGCGACGACTACGTCACCAAGCCGTTTAGCCCCCGTGAGCTGCTGGCGCGCGTGAAGGTCCATTTGCGCCGTGCGGGGGGAGATCGCCCAGCGGAACAGCCGACCGAGGCGGGTCCCATCAGTCTGGATAAGATCTCGCGGCGGGTCTTTCTCAACGGCGAGGCTGTGGCGCTCACCGCCACTGAGTTCAAGTTGCTGGAATTCTTCCTCGCTCATCCGGGCCGCGTCTACAGCCGTGAGCAGTTGCTGAGTTCCATTTGGGGCGAGGACACGCACGTCACGCCGCGCAACGTGGACGTTCATATTCGGCGACTCCGCGAGCGAATCGAAACGCAGCCCGACTCGCCTCAATGGCTGCAAACGGTACGCGGTTTCGGATACCGATTCGAAGTACCCGCTTAAGGCATGACCAAAAGGATTTTCGGCAAGCTGATCCTCAGCATCGTCCTCCTATTGGCAATCTGGGGACTCGGCGCGGAATACCTCGTCAGCCACATCACGGAGCAGAACCTGCAGCAGGATCAGGTGGTCTCGCTCAGTGAGAAGACGCGCCTAGTGCGGTCGTTTCTTGAGCGAGTGGACGAGACCGCGTACCCGGAGCTGGTCGATCAGCTCGCGAAAGAGGCCAGTGCCCGCGTTACGGCAATACGGGCCGACGGGGTGGTCATCGCGGATTCTGAGGCTGACCCACGCAAGATGGAGAATCATGCCGGTAGGCCGGAGTTTCGGGAGGCGCTCGCGGGAAGAGAAGGCGTGGCCACGCGCCGCAGCGATACGATTGGCGTGGAGTTTCTCTATGTGGCGATTCCGATGCGCGGTCACGCTGTACGGCTTGCCCTTCCGTTGGCCACCATCGCGCTGAGGGGCGGCGAGATTCGATCGCAGATTCTGTGGATGATGATGCTTGCTCTGATTCCGTCGGTGCTGATTGCAGCATGGATGGCCCGAAGGTTGGCATCCAGGCTGTCGGAAATTATCGCTTACTCCCATCGGCTGGCCGACGGCGAATTCAATGCTGCCATGCCGAAAGCGGAAGGCGGCGAACTGGGCGAGCTCGCAGCACAATTGCGCAGCGCCGCCAAACGACTGCGGGGCATGTTCGATCAACTGCAAGACGAGCGGTCTCGCTTCGCGGCGGCAGTGAACGGCATTGGCGAAGGAATTCTTGTCGCGGATCGCAGATTGACGCTGGTGCTGTCGAATCCAGCCGTGGAGCAGATGTTCCCGGGCGCGAATTTCACCAAGGGCGAACCGGTGGAACAGTGGCTGCCTGCGGAAATTCCGGCGATCTTCCGTGAAGTTCTCGAGAGCGGCGAAATGCTGGCCGTCGATGTGCAGATCGCCACGCCGAATCAGCGCTCTTGGAAAGTTTCGTGCACGCCGATCCTCAGCAAGAAAGGAAAAGTGCAAGCCGTCGCCGCGGTGTTCTACGACATCACGGAATTGGAGCGGGTCGACCGCGTGCGCAAGGACTTCGTGATCAACGTGTCGCATGAACTGCGCACGCCGCTGGCCGCTATTCAGGGCTACGCGGAAACGTTGCTGGACGGGGCGATCGACGACCCGAACATCAACCGCCGCTTCGTCAAGATCGTCTGGCAGAACGCCGAACGATTGGCGCAATTGACGGCGGACCTGATGACGCTGTCGCAAGTCGAGGTCAATACGCGCGAGTTCCACTTCTCGCCGCACTCGGTGGCGGAGATTCTGCAGGAAGCGGGTGACTCGATCTCGATGATCCTGGAGAAGAAGTCCATCGCGCTGCAGATCGATCCCGTCGATCCAAATCTGGTTGTCGAGTGCGATTCAGGAGCCATTCATCAGGTGCTGACCAACCTGTTGGACAACGCCGCCAAGTACACGCCGGAGAACGGCACGATCGTGCTGCGGGCGGAGCCAAGCGGAGAAGGCGTTGAGTTCAGCGTGCAGGACACCGGCGCGGGCATCGCCGCGGAACACATTCCGCGGCTCTTTGAGCGGTTCTACCGAGTGGACAAAGCAAGATCCAGGGCGCTCGGCGGCACAGGCCTAGGCCTGGCGATCGTCAAACACCTGGTGCTGGCCCATCGAGGAACGGTGGAAGTCTCCAGCATGCTGGGAGAAGGCACGACGTTCACATTCCGCCTGCCGCTGTTTGCGTCAAGCGCGGCGCCGATTCCGGCGACTCAGTCTACGCTTATACCCAACTAACCGCGCGGTTAGTTCGCGGCATCGGCAGCAGGAGACGCGCCCGCGTCTTCCATCTGCGGCTCAACGGCCGGCGGGGCCGCAGCTGCGGGCTCAGCCGGTTTCTTGGGGGCCTTTGTTTCCTTCACTTTCTTGGAAGGACCAAACATGAGATGCATCGTACGGCCTTCCATGCGAGGACGCCCTTCCGCTTCGCCGATATCGGCGAGATCTTTGGCAAGCTGCATCAACAACTTTTCGCCGAGATCGGAGTGGGTCACTTCGCGTCCCCTGAAGAAGACGGTGCCCTTCACTTTGTTGCCATCTTCCAAGAAGCGGCGAGCGTGATTCTTCTTGAACTCGTAGTCGTGGTCGTCCGTATTGGGACGGAACTTCACTTCCTTGATCTCGATGCGATGCTGCTTGCGCTTCGCTTCGCCCTTACGCTTCTTTTCGGTGTATTCGTACTCGCCATGGTCGATGACCTTGGCTACGGGCGGTTGGGCGGTCGGTGAGACCACGACGAGATCCAGGCCCATGGCCTTGGCTCGTTCGATGCCGACGTGAGTCGGCAGCACCTCAGTCTCGCCATCCGGAAACACAACACGCACTTCTCTGGCGCGGATCGTCTCGTTCACATTCTGTTTGCGAACGCGACGCAGCGGTCTAAAACGTCTGCGAAAAATACTAGCCTCCTGTCATCAGATCCCAACCCCGAGGATTGGAATCTCCCTATACCTACACTTCAAAACAAAAAGGGACTGCCAAGCCGCACTGGACCTGCAATCCCCGCCAAACCGCCCGCTTACATGGGGCCTAACGCTTTTTCGCCTTTCAGCAATCTTAGTGAAATCGCCAGCTACGCTTTTGCGTGAGATTATCGTACCATGAGCCGCCGCGTTAGCATAGATTCCGTTTTCAAATGATTTTGGCTCAAACGGCCCGAAGTCTTGACAACTTCAAACAGGCTTCCATAGCATGGAAGTCTCGACGTAACAACGCGTTACGCACTCCCAGGATGATCAAACACGACATCGTAATGCAGGTCGTCAACCGAACAGGGTTGAGCAAGACCAAGGCCGAAATGGCCGTCGAAGCTGTCTTCGAAACCATGAAGCGCGCCATGGAGCAAGGAGAGCGCATTGAATTGCGCGGCTTCGGAGTCTTCAATATTCGCCCGCGGAAGACCGGAATTGGCCGGAATCCCCGGACGGGCGACGAGGTCATCATCCCGCCCGGGAAGGCCGTCCGGTTCAAGCCGGGCAAAGACCTGCAGTCCATCTAAATCCCTACGAATAGGGATAAATCGTCGGCGTAATCACCAGTTCGGGAATGTTCGCGCGCGGATCGAGCGTGGCGATCATCAGTGCTGCCGCAGCCAAGTCTTCGGGCTGCAACATCTTAGCGCGGGCCTCGGGTCCCGGCACCACGGGACGTTTCTCTAGAATTGGCGTGTTGACCTCGCCGGGGCAAATCATGGACGAGCGAATGCCGTTCATTCCCTCTTCAATGCCGATCGCCAGACTAAGGCCGGCCGCGCCGTGCTTGCTTGCGCTATAGCCAGCGCCGGCCAGCACGCTGGCGCGTACCCCCGCGATGGAAGATACGTTGATGATCAGGCCGTCCTTACGTTCACGCATGCCCGGCAAAACCTCGTGAACGCAATAGAAGATGCCGTTCAGGTTGACGTCCGTCATGAACTGGAAGTCTTCGTTGGACAGCTCGGTCAATTTCCGCTTCGGCACGTTGCCGCCCGCGTTGTTGACCAGAATGTCGATGTGACCCAACTCCTTGTGGGCGAAGGCGAAGAGATCCTTCACTGATGCCGGGTCTGAGACGTCGGCCGCGAAGGGGATGAGACGGGCGGCTGCGTCGCCGGCCCCTTCGATCGAAGCTTTGAGCTTCTCAGCGCTTCGGCCTGTGATGACGACTCGCGCGCCTTCGCTCGCGAAGGTGCGGCCGATGGCTTCGCCAATGCCGCTTCCGCCTCCGGTTACGACTGCAGTTTTGTCTTTTAGTTTCATATCCGACTCGCTTGTGCGAACCGGACATTCTACCAACTTCCCTGCCTCAGGCGGCGACTACGCGTCCAAATCCACCGGACGAAGCCGGTGTTTCTTGATCGATACCGCAACGGCGCCGTTCTCATGCCTAACTGTTATCCCTTGCACGTGCAGCGTTACGGGCGGTCCGCCCATAGCGTCTCCCACGTGTACAGTCATTTCAATCTTGCGACCGGTTCCGATTTCGTCCTCAGTCTCAAACAGTATGCCTCCCTTGCTAATGTTCAGTGTTTGCCCGGTTCCCTCTTTCCGGACTCCGGGGGGTCTCAAGCGGAATTCCACCGGCCTCCGGATCTCAAACCTCTGTGCGCGCTCCTGCATCGTGCTCATATTGTCCGGCTTGTGCACGTTTGTACTCAATAGAACGGCCGTTTCAAATTGCCGCTGGTACTAACATGAGTTCCGCGGGGCAGTCAAGACGCCTGGATACAACTCTTTAGGGCCAAGCGGCAGATGCCGGAAGCGTGTGGGCTAGGCCAATGGATTACGCTCCCGCGGCGCTATTCCACCGAAGAGGAAGGAGGCGGTTGTGCTGGCGAAGGAATCGCCCCAAGGCCTGCGATCGTCCCTGACAGGCACATTTCCCTTCCTGTTTGATTTGGCGAGAGCTGTTCGCTCGCGGTGGAGCTCCGCCATCGGCTGGTTGAGGCCTTCGAGCGATTCGAGCCCGAACTCTTTATCCCTGGCCATTCGGTCCTAGGACTAGAGTCCCCGTTGGTCCTAGGGCTGTTCATAGGACTGCTGGTAGCGAGGCGGCAACCCAATTGGGCCGCCCGATATGCCAACCGCATGATCGAGCGGTTTTGCCTGTGAAACCCATATCGATTTGTACGTTCGCGCGGATGTCGCTTGACATTGGGCTACTCGGTCGCCTATCACAGAGAGTTCTCTGAGTTCTCTATGTGGCCACAAAATTACACTCCTATCGCCGGTAGTCTCGGTCTTTCCGCCCTCGTCGCAGCGCTGCCAATTTTTGTGCTGCTGATATTGCTGGGCTTCTATCGAAAGCCAGCCTGGGTCGCGGCGCTTGCCGGCCTGGCGGCCGCGGCGGGAGTAGCGCTCTTTGGATATGGAATGCCAGTCGGCGCCGCGATCGGAGCCATCACTAACGGCGCGGCCTTCGGACTGCTGCCCATCGGCTGGATCTTGTTCTCCGCCATTCTGCTTTACCGTTTGTCGATCGAGACCGGCAAGTTTGAAATCATCAAGGACTCAATCGGCAGCCTCACCCCGGACAGGCGGTTGCAGGCGCTGCTTATTGCCTTCGCGTTCGGCGCTTTCATCGAAGGCGCGGCGGGATTTGGCAGCCCGGTGGCCGTTGCCGCCGCCATGCTTGTGGGGCTCGGATTCTCGCCGTTCTATGCGGCGGGCATTTGCCTGTTGGCGAATACGGCGCCGGTGGCCTTCGGCTCAATCGGCATCCCGGTTACGACGCTGGCCGTGATCACAGGGCTGCCTGTTGACGACCTAAGCGCCATGGTCGGTCGCCTCTGCGCGCCGATCGCGATGATCATTCCCGCATACCTAATCATGGTCATGGGCGGGTGGAAGGCCCTGGAAAAGGTTCTGCTCGCCGCGGTGGTCTGCGGCGTCACTTTTGCGGGCGTGCAGTTCACCGTGTCGAACTACATCGGCGCCGAGCTGGTGGATATCTGTAGTTCGCTGGCCGCGATCGGCAGCTTGATCATCTTGTTTAAGGTTTGGAAGCCGTCGGATGAATTTCACCTAGAAGGAGACACGGCCGACCGCAAGCTGCCGCCGAAACACCCGACGAGCGAAGTCATCACGGCCTGGACGCCCTACTTTCTGCTGGTGATTTTCGTACTGCTATGGGGACAAGACAGCGTCAAGGTCTGGCTCAACAGCTATTCGATCGCCATCGAGTGGCCGGGATTGCACAACGTAGTACAGCGAGTTGCGCCGGTGGTGAGCGAACCGTCGCCGTACCCGGCCGTCTACAGCTTTGCCTGGCTCTCGGCTGCCGGAACGGCTTGCTTCTTGGCGTCAGTCGCAGGAGCGTTCGTGCTGCGCGTTAAGCCGGCGCAGTTCATGCGCGCGCTCGGTACGACGACGCAACAGCTGGCGCTGCCGTTGTTGACCATCTCGAGCGTGTTGGGCCTCGCCTTTCTGCTGAACTACTGCGGCGCAACCGGCACACTGGGTCTCGCGTTTGCGACAACGGGAGTCCTGTTCCCGTTCTTCAGCGCTCTGCTCGGCTGGGTCGGCGTGTTCCTGACCGGCAGCGACACTTCCGCCAATGCACTGTTCGGCAATTTGCAGGTCGTCACCGCGGCCAAGCTGAACTTGAACCCGGTGCTGATGGCTTCGGCCAACTCGGCGGGCGGCGTGATGGGCAAAATGATCAGCCTGCAGAGCATTGCCGTCGCCGCTGCGGCGACGGGGATGAGCTCGGCGGACGAGGCCAAGTTGTTCCGCTTTACGCTGAAGCATAGCGTTCTGCTGGCCACGACGATCGGCTTGATCACGATGTTCTACGCCTACGTGCTGCATCTCTAACGCGGGCCCGGTATCCCCGGGACCTGGCTGGCTCCATTTACGCCGCTGCACGACAGTTCCATCGACGGTGGCGCCAAGCGTGCAACTCTGCTTGACGACGGCCCTTAGGCCGACAAGGAGAGTTGCCATGAAACTCAATAAGCCCCTATCCGTAGCGCTCTTGGCAGGCTTCGCCACATTTGGTGTGGGCCTTTTCGCCCAAGACGCGCCACCGGCGAACCAGCGGCCCATGCAGGGCCACATGCAAGAGCGCATGGGCGCCGGAATGATGCAAGGTCATCAGGAGATCGCCGACGCCGTCACACAAATCCGCGAGAACATCGCCAAACTCCAACAAGAGACCGACTTGGCCAAGATCAAGGCCGGTCTCGCTGAGAACGAAGAGCTCCTCGTACAACTGGAAGGGAAGCTCGCCTCCCGCCGCACCATGATGCAGTTGAGAATGCCTCAGGCACAGCAAGGCGGCCCGGCCGATCAAGCAGGGCATTGAATTTGGCGGTTGATTCCTGGTCCTTAGGTCTTGCCTAGGGTCGCCTGGTTAGGGCCAAGGCATATGCCTAGCTGTCGAACCGGCCTATTCCGCTGTACAGTTCACTCAGGCCCGACGGCGCTCCCCGCGCGGCCAGGAGCTAATGTGATCGACTTTACAGTTCAAGACATGATGTGGATCGCCGCAGGGCTCGTCGTCCTGGGATTCGTAGTCGTGCGCCTGCAGCGCGCTTTCTACAACCTTTTGCTCGACCGTGAAGGAGCCGCCAAGGATCTCGTCCGGCGCAGGTAGTCACCGCATTCCGCGATAATTGCGGTGCAGTGCTGCCGCTCTTCGACAGTCAAGAGGTCGCTGGACTTCCTCTCAAGGATTTCGCCGGAAAGTTGCGTTCACTGGCAGCGGAATCGCTTTACTTCGGCACAAGCTCTTGGAAGTACCCGGGCTGGCTCGGTTCGATCTACTCGGATGAGCGCTACCGGGGTCGGCGAGGCTTTTCGCAGAAGACTTTCGACTCCAAGTGTTTGTCTGAGTACGCAGAGACGTTCCCGATCGTGGGCGGCGACTTCTCTTTCTACCGCTTTTATGAAGCGGCTTACTGGAAGCGCCTTTTCTCGCAGACGCCCGGGAGCTTCCAGTTCGTACTGAAGGTTCCCCAAGAGATTACGACTCCGGTCTGGCCGAAGTTGGCGCGCCACGGCGCACTGGCGGGGCGCCGCAACCCGTCATTCCTTGATGTGGAACTGTTCCGCACGCATTTCATCGAGCCGCTGCTTACACATCGCGAGCAGGTGGGAGCGGCGGTTTTCGAGTTTGGCGAGCTTTCCCAGGCGGTCTATCCGAACGGCGCGCGGGACTTTGTGAACGATCTCGGGCCGTTCCTGGGTAAACTTCCCGCAGGGTTTCGCTATGCCGTCGAACTGCGCAACTCGGACTACCTTGAGCCGGCGTACTTCCAATGCCTGAGCGAACACGGAGCGGCGCACGTTTTCAATAGCTGGACCAAGATGCCCTCACTTGGGGAGCAGTTGGCTATTGACGAGGCCTTTACCGCTGACTTCACCGTCAGCCGGGCGCTGCTGCGGCCCGGCAGGACCTACGAGCAAGCGGTGGGGCGGTTCCAGCCCTACGATCGCATTCAAGACCCCTACCCGGAGGGGCGGGCGGCCCTGAGCAAACTGGTGCGTCGCGCCCGCGCGGAGCGCCACAAGGCCTTTGTCGTCGTCAACAATCGCTTCGAAGGCAACTCGCCATCGACCATCGCAGCGGTACTCGACGAAGTTTGATTTCTCCGCGCCGGAAGCCTACCAATGCGTCGGGGAACCGTCCGGGCGATCGTAGATGCGAGAAGTTCCAGGTTCTGTAACTTCGCCGATCTGCTTGAGCAGAGACGGTTCCAAAGTAACGCCGAGGCCTGGACGATCGTTAGTGTAGGCCTTGCCGTTGCGGAAGTTCAGGCATTCGGGCAAATAGTCGATCGGGCGGTCACCATAGTTGAACTCCATCATCACGGGGCCGGGGAACGTCGACAAGCTGCTGACGAGTGCGGCTGTGGCGATCGGTCCAGTGAAGTGCGGGACGATGCCTACGGCGTGAGTCTCGCACATGGCCGCGATTTTCATCATCTCCGTCAGTCCGCCGACGTTCGGCAGCGTGGCGCGAATGTAGTCGACGTCGTGCGCCTCGACGAGAGCATTGAAGTTCCAGCGCTGGCCCCATTCTTCGCCGTGGGTCAGCGGACAAGAGGTCATCAAGCGCAATTTCGGAATATCCTGGAGGGCCTGCTCGTCGCGGACGGGGTCTTCGACAAAATAAGGTTCGAACTCCTCGATCATGCGACAAGCCCGCACAGCGTCTGAGAGGTCCAGGCGCTGATGGAAGTCGATGCACCAGTCTCCCTCCGGCCCAACGCCTTCCCGAGCGGCCCGGGCATCTCGCGCGATCTGACGGACGGCGGCATGGGTGTTGTATTCATTGCCTGTGCCGGAGCCGTCGGCAGCACCCATCCGGAAGGCGCGATAACCTGCCTCTCTAGTCGCTCGCGCACGCTCGACGAGGCTGAGTTTCTGCGTTCCCGGCACTCCGCCGGTTACGTAGCACTCGCAGTGGTCGCGGAGCGAACCGCCGAGCATCTGGTGAACCGGCAGGTTAAGCACCTTACCCTTGATGTCCCAGAGGGCAAGGTCAATGGCGCCCTGAGCGTGGATCTTCTCCCGGCCCGGGGGGTAGAAGCGGGCCATGTACATCTCTTGCCAGGCCGCCTCGGTCTTGAAAGGATCCATGCCGATGACGTTCTCGGCGCACTGCACCAGAGTGTCCTTGGCTCCGCCCTCGCCGACGCCTGTAACGCCGATATCGGTTTCGACCGTAACGACCATATTGCTTTGGTTGAACAACGGATTCAAATTCGGCGGTTCGTAGATGCGAACCCGGGTGATCTTGGCCTTGGGAAGGGCGGCTTGCAGGCCGCTGCTGAGGGCTAGGCCGGCGGCAGGCGCGGCGGCCACAGACTTGAGGAATGTTCGTCGATTCATGTCCACCTCGAGGGAATCGGATACCGACATTAGGGTATCGCCAATCGCTCGATTGGTGACGCAAGTTGTGAGGGAAGGAAGTGGTGGCCAGAGACGGATTTGAACCGCCGACGCCAGCCTTTTCAGGGCTGCGCTCTACCAACTGAGCTATCTGGCCAGAACTTCAACGATAGCGGCTCATTCGCCAAACTGTCAACGCGCGCCGAGGCCCTGGGGCTCCTAAAATAAAGTATGCAATGGACTCGCCGCGAATGGACCCTGGCCGTAGCCGGCGCCGCCGCTTCTTGCAGCCAAACGCCCCAGTCTGAAGAGGCCTCCGCCGTGATGCCAGCCGAAGATTTGCTCGCTCAGTCGTACGTCATTGATCTGCACTGCGATACCCCGGACCGGCTCGCCGAGTATCCCTTCGACCTCGCGAACAACTACCCCTACGGGCAAGTCGATATCCCCAAGATGCGCAAGGGCGGCGTCAGCGGCGTGTTCTTCGCCGTCTACAACTCCGGGGCCCGCGGGGCGACGCCGGAGAAGTACCAAGACGCGCTGAAGATCATCGATTTGGTCAATTCGCAGGTCGCATCTGCATCCCGACGACCTGGTCCTGGCGACTTCGGCGGATGACATCGTCGCTGCCAAGCAGGCGGGCAAAATCGCCATCCTGATGGGCGTCGAGGGCGGACACATGATCGACTCGAATCTCGATCATTTGCGCCGTCTTTATGAATTGGGCGGCCGCTACATGACGCTGACCCATGCCGTGCACCTGCCCTGGGCTGGCTCGTCCGGTGACATGCCGGAGGAAGACCCTGGCCTGACCGACTTCGGCCGCGAGGTCGTCGCGGAGATGAGTCGTCTGGGCATGATGGTCGACGTGTCGCACATTTCAGACAAGACGTTTGCCGGCGTCATGGAATCGGCCAAGGCGCCGATGATCGCGTCTCATTCCTCCTGCCGGGCGCTTTCCGATCACCCGCGCAACATGACCGACGACATGATCAAGGCCGTCGCCGACCGGGGTGGAGTCGTACACATCAACTTTTACAACTCGTTTCTCGATCCCGACTACCGTGCGCGGTCAAACGCCTACGAAGAGCCGACCAAACCCAAAGAAGGAGAGACTGCCGAAGAGCGTTGGGCTCGGCGTATGAAGAAACTCGAAGCCATTGGACGGACGCCGTTTTCAGTCCTGCTCGACCATTTCGAACATGCGGTGAAGGTTGGCGGCGTCGATCACGTCGGTTTGGGTTCCGATTTTGATGGAGTAACCGAAGAATTGCCAACCGACATGGAAGATATTTCGAAGTTCCCCAACCTGATCCCGGGACTTCGCCAGCGCGGGTTCGCCGACGACGCTATCTCCAAGATCCTGGGAGGGAATACACTACGCGTGATGCGCGAAGTGGAAGCGTACGCCCATGCCGGCAAAGAATCTGTTTAGTCCCCGCGTCCTTCCGGGCTTGGTTGTTGCCGCGGCAGGCGTCATCCTGCTGCTCAACAGCTTCGACGTCCTCCCCCTGGGAGGCATGGCGCGCTTTTGGCCCCTCCTGTTGATCGCCTTTGGCGCACATCTGGCAATTGAGGGCGGCAATCGGACGTTCGGCATTATCGTGGCCGCGGTCGGCGTCGGGCTGCAGCTCGACAACCTCGGGATGCTGACGATCAACATCCGCGATGTGATGCGCTTGTGGCCAGTGGTGCTGATCGCGCTCGGCGCTCAGATGTTGATTCAACCGAAAGGCAAGGACAATTCCGTGCTCGGAGTCATTCTGCTTTCGCTCGGCTCCTACTTCCTGGCCAGGAATTTCGGCCTGGTCGACTTCGGGCTTCAGCGACTTTGGCCGATTGCCGTCATCGCTGCCGGCGTCGGCATGCTGCGGAAGGCGATGGCCCGCGCCTAGGCCAGAATTTCTTTGACGACTCGCGCCGGGAACTGATCGGTCAGGCGCTCCTTGAGGCCAGAGCGCTCGATGAAAAGGTCGCGGTAGTTCAGGCCCAGCTGATTGAGGATTGTCGCGTGGTAATCGTGTACGCTGACGCGATCCTCGACGGCTTTAAAGCCGATATCGTCGGTAGCGCCATAGGCCGTACCGCCCTTGATGCCGCCGCCGGCCATCCACAAGCTGAAGCCGTGCGGATTGTGGTCGCGACCTGCCGCGGCGCCGACCTCGCCCTGGGTCATCGGCAGGCGGCCAAACTCTCCGCTGTAGACGACGAGCGTTTCGTCAAGCAGTCCCCGTTGCTTGAGATCCTTGAGCAACGCGGCGATCGGCTTGTCGGTCTTGCCGCAGGCGTACTCTAGGCTCTTCTCCAAGTTCGAGTGCGTGTCGAAGATTTGCTCCTCGATGTAAAGCTGCACGAAACGCACGCCGCGTTCGACTAAACGCCGGGCCATTAAACAGCGCCGGCCATAGGAATCGGTCGGCTCGGCGCCGATGCCATAGGCCTCGCGGGTCGCTTCGGTCTCTTTGTTGAGATCGAGCGCGTCGGACGCCTCGAGTTGCATGTTCGCGGCGAGTTCGTAGCTGGAGATGCGGGCATCGAGTTCCGGCTGGTAGGGCCGTTGCTTACGATGCGCTTCATCCAAGCGGCGCAGCAGGGCGCGCTCCGCTTCCACCAGCGGCGTCGGAATCTCCGGACGCGACTGCAGGTTCAAGACCGGGGCTCCTTCGGTGCGGAAGCGCGTCCCCTGATAAATGGGCGGCAGATAAGCGGACTGCCAGTTGGAGATGCCGTTGATGGGCAGGCCCTTGGGATCGTCAAGCACGACGTAAGCCGGCAGATTGGCGTTCTCGGTTCCCAAGCCGTAGGACACCCAGGCGCCGATGGTCGGACGCGTCGAGACGGTTCTGCCGCTGTGCATGAAAAACAGCGCCGGTTCATGATTGGCGTGCTCGCCGTACATCGAACGAATGACGGCGATGTCGTCGGCGCATTCGGCGACGTGCGGCAGCCGGTCAGAAATCATCAAGCCCGACTTGCCGCGCGGCTTGAACTCGTAGGGCGACGGGAAGAGCACGCCGGAGTTCTGACCGTTCGAGATGGCGAAGGCCAACTCACGCGTCGGCAGCGTGCCGGCGAGCCGTTGCAACGTGGGCTTGGGATCGAACAAATCCACTGGACTTGGCCCGCCGTTCATGAACAGGTGAATGACCGACTTCGCCTTGGCCGGAAAGTGCGGCTGCTTCGGCGTCAGATCGAACATCTGCTCTTCGTCGGCGCGCAAGCCTGCCGGCAAAAACAAATCGGCTCCCAGCAACGAAGCCAAAGCGGCGCCGTGCAGACCGTTGGTCATGGAGGAGAAGAACTCGCGGCGTGATGGTTTATTCATGGCGTTCTTTCCTGTTAGTCGATGA
Source organism: uncultured Acidobacteriota bacterium (assembly GCA_963805925.1). Classification (GTDB taxonomy): domain Bacteria; phylum Acidobacteriota; class Terriglobia; order Bryobacterales; family UBA6623; genus CAMPKL01. The sequence continues at coordinate 106,517 of CAWDWB010000002.1, read as the reverse complement.
AGCTGAACTCAGCGGAGTTGAGCAAGGCATGGCTGTAGTTGGCGAGGGCCAGCCACTTCGCCGTCGCCTCGCGGGGCGCGACCTCGTTGTCGGCAGCAAGCCGGGCAGGCCATCCCTTGCGGAATTCCTCGATCGCCTGCAGTCCGATTCGGCGCTCTTCGTCGGTGGGCTTACGCGTGAATGCCCGCAGGTAGATGAGGTCGACAGCGCGATCCAAACTGCCGTCGGCTTCGTCGAGCACACGGCCCGCTAGGTAGCGCGATAACTCCCAGGTCATCGAGCCGTTCATCATGTGCAGCGCCTGGGTCGCCACGTTCGACATGCGCCGCTCGGGGCAGTTCGGCGTCATTGCCGGTTGATCGAAGGCGTCCATGAGTGACACCGGCGTTTGCCTGCGGCGCATGACGTAGATGCTGCGGCGGTAGCCTGCTTTGTCGGGCTCCACGATCACCTCTTTGTCTTCGGTGACCTTCGGCTCGGTGGCGGCGCCGTACAGTTCGTCGTCCAAGCGTCCGGCCACCTGCACGAGCGAATCGTAGAGCGTCTCGGCATCCATGCGCCGCAGCGGCATGCGCGAAAGCAGCTTGTTGTCGGGGTCAGCCGCACGGCTCGCTTCGCTCACTCGCGAACTTTGACGGTACGCTTGCGACGTCGCCATCAGGCGGTGCATGTGCTTCATGCTCCAGCCGCTGGAGACAAACTCCGTGGCCAACCAGTCCAACAACTCGGGATTAGTCGGAGCGATGCCCGAGCGGCCAAAGTTGTCGACCGTCGGTACGATGCCTCTGCCGAAGTGCCGCAGCCACATTTGGTTCACCGCCACGCGTGCCGTAAGCGGATGGTTCGGCTGGGTCAACCACTTCGCCAGCGCTAGTCTGCGACCGCTGGCGCCTTCGAACGGGGATTCAATCTTGTACGGCTCAAGCGCCGGGTTCTCGAAAACTCGCGGCACACCCGGCTCGACAGGGTCGCCAAAGTTGATGGGGTCCCCGCGGAGCATCAGATAGGCCAACGACGGATCGCGGTTGTCGCTGAGAATCCGCACGTGCGGATCGCCTTTGATTTCACGGCGGGCCGCCGCGAGATCGCGCTGAAGCTTTTCCGTCTGTCCGCGCAAGTCGGGGAACTTGGCCATCAACGCCCAGTTGGAAACGTCCAACGCATCCTTATGCTCTTCAATCAGCGCTTTCTGCGCGTCCGTCCGTTCCTTCTCCGGCGCTTCGGCAGCGGCGCGAGCGTCTGCGCGAATCGCTTCCGGCAAGGTTGCAATGCCTTCATCGAGCGCCTGCTTGCGCAGCGGCGCAACGATGACTTCGATCTCGCGCTCGATTCGCTCCGCCTCAGCCTTGTGCGGCGCGTTGTGCTCGGCGATCGCTTTCCATTCCGCTTCCGTCGCCAGCGGGAACTGGCGGTCCTCAGGGCGCTTCCATTCATAGGGGTCATAGGCGCCCTGCAGGATCGCGCTCAGGCGGTAGTAGTCCCGCTGCGGAATCGGGTCGTACTTGTGGTCGTGGCAGCGTGCGCAGCCGACCGTGACGCCCATGACGCCCGAGGTCAGCACGACAATCTCTTGCGCGATGACATTCATGCGTTCAGACAGCAAGCCGCGTTCGTAGGAATCGGTTGGGTCGGGAACGGTGCGCAGAAAGCCGGTAGCGGCCAGTCTGTCGATCGTCGTTTGGTCCGCTTTGCCGTCGGCATTCTTCCAGTCGTCGGACAATTCGTCGCCTGCGATCTGTTCGGTCAGGAATTGGGTGTATGGCTTGTCCGCATTTAGCGAGCGTATGACGTAATCGCGGTAGCGATAGGCGTAGGGCCGCACGCCGTCATGCTGTCCGAAGCCTTCCGAATCGGCGTATCCCGCTAGGTCCAACCAATGTTGCCCCCAGCGCTCGCCGTAATGAGGAGAGGCGAGCAGGCGATCAACCAAACGTTCGTATGCTCCGGGAGCGGCGTCTGCCAGGTAGGCGTCTACTTCTTGCGGCGTCGGCGGCAATCCGGTCAAGTCGAGCGAGACGCGACGCATCAAGGCAAGCCGGTCCGTCTCGGGCGAATAAGACAAGTTCGCCGCTTCGAGCTTGCTCAACATGAAGGCGTCGATTGGATTCTTCACTAGCTCCGCGTGCTGCACTCGCGGCACGTCAGGACGGACGGGCGGCTGAAACGCCCAGAACTGTTTGTCGGCTTCGGCGACTTGGTCAACCGAGGGATCGAGCGCGTGCGCCGGACGGGCTCCGGCCTCGATCCAAGTGCGGATTTTCTCTTGCTCGCCCGACGTCACCAATTCCACGGCTAGTAGCTTCGCCATCTTGTCGGGAGGCATTTCGCCATCGGCGATGCGACGGTAGATCAGACTTTCTTCGGGCTTGCCGGGAACAAGACCCGGCCCGGACTTGCCGCCCTTGAGTCTGCTCTCTAGCGTGCGCATATCGAGGCCGCCGCGCTGCTCCTCGGCTCCGTGACAACGCACGCATCGCGCCTGGAATATCCCGCGTACATCGTACTCGGTGACCTCGCCGGCGGCTGAAGCCGTTAGGTCCTCTTTGACAGCCAACGTCTTGTCGATCCAGGTGCGGATGATGTCAATCTGCGCTTCAGCTAGGCGATTGGGCCCCGGGGGCATCTGCCCGGAGACGACCTTATCCATCAGCAGGCTCTCGGCCGACTTGCCGGGGACGATGGCAGGTCCCGACATGCCGCCCTTCAGGATGCTCTCGACCGTGCGCAAGTCGAGATTCGCCTGGGCGGCTTCCGCGTGGCAGGCCAAGCAGTTGGCGGCCAAGATGGGAGCGACATCGTCCTGGAAGGTCGGGGGATCCTCCTGGGCATGAAGGGCAGCGACATTCAGCGCCAATAGGGCCGTAAGTGCGAGAGGTAGGCGGCGGAGGTATTGCATGACAGGAGTTTCCAAGCGGGAGGCGCCTCAGTAGCGCTCATATTGTAAAGCCGGGAGAGGCTTAACCGTGACGAAAACGATTGTGAAGCGCTACAATAGTCGAGTCGGTTAGACGTAGACGAGGCCGGGCGAAAGCCCGGCCTCGGTCCAACTCCAGGCCACGATAGCTCAGTTGGTAGAGCAGCTGTTTCGTAAACAGCAGGTCGCCGGTTCAAGTCCGGCTCGTGGCTCCATTCAATCAAATATCTAAGAGTGGGAGCGGACCGAGGACTGCATGGCTGTGTCCGCCTGGGCGGTTTCTTGAAGGATGCGCCGTATCTTACTGATGTGCGCAGCCATATCGTAGCGAACGCGCACGCGGCTCGCTGCTTCGGCCGACACCGTCCTCTCAGGGAAGGCCTGTCCGGAAGTGACTTGACGCAAACAATGCAACAGGGCCTCCTCGTCGTTGTTGGCGAACTTCAGTCCGGTCACACCCTCTTCAACGATCTCGCCGAGACCGCCAGCTGCGCTGCATAGTACCGGCGTTCCGCGAACGATGGCTTCAACTGCTACCAGGCCATGCGGCTCCGCCCATAGAGAGGGTACGACCGCAGCCCACGCCTGGCTCAACGGTTCGTCTAACTGTTCCGGCGACAGCCAGCCCAGGAACTCCACCGCGCCGCCGATTCCGCACGTGGCCGCCAGAGCTTCTAGCGACGATCGCTCCGCTCCCTCTCCGACGACCGTCAGCCGGGCAGTCGGGAATTGCTTGCATAGCTGACTGAAGGCGCGAATGAGCAGACCCGTTCCCTTTTCCAACGACAGCCGGCCGAAATACAGGAACGTCGGCTCTTGAGCCGGCTTACGTAGGAATCCCGGCGCCACTGCCGGTGCGGGCAACGCCGTGACTTCCGATTGCAGGCCTTCTTGCAGCAAGCTCTGCCTGACCCATTCGCTGCAGGCGATCACGCGGTCCACACGCCGGAGTGCAGCACGAATCAGAGCATAGCGGGCCTGATCTCTCACCCAATGCGGAAAACTCAGGCATCCGGACTGATAGCAGATCCTGCCGGCGGTCGACCCACACAGGCGACCGTCGGGAAGCAGTTTGGAACCGAGCGGGCAAATCGTTTTGTAATCGGATACGAACAGGACTGTGGGCACGTCGCCGATCGCCAGCAACGCCGCCGGCGAAAGGTGGTGGGCGAACATATTGACCCACACGACATCGGGTCGGAATTCGCGAATCGCCCGCCTGACCGTCTGAACCGCAAAGGGATTGGCGATTTGAAGCAGCGTCTGCGCGGCGACTTGCTCCGTGCCGTAGGCGACGTATTCCGCGGCCCCGTCCCCTGCCGTCCCTGCGCTGCTGGTCAGCAGGCGCACTTCGTCGCCTGCCGCGCGCAGACCGTCTCGCAACCAGGAGGCGTAGGCTTCAGCTCCGCCGCGCCCGCGATTCCAGTCAATGATCAGCAGCACGCGCATCGTCGTCAGAGCAGGTTGACTGATCGTTCCGTTCTGGCCGATTCCTCTGCGCCGAGCACGATTTGCAAACTCAGCAGACCATCCGAGAGCGAGGCCCCGTGCGATTCTCGGCCCTGAATCCCTTTCACGAACTCCTGGAGCGCAACCCGGTAGGACGGCTCATAAGAGGGACTCGCCAATCGCCGCATGCGCCACAAAGCGACATCCCTGTTGGGCGGAACGAACACATGGCGCACACCGTAGCCCCAGCGGCGCGCTAATCGCAGATCGAGCGAAGGGCGGTGGCGGTCGACGCGCAAAGTTCCCAACTCCCCGATGAACTCAAGAAAGTCAGAGCGCCCCGCACGGAAAGAGAAATAACTCTGGGCCGTGGCGCCGCCGCTCATATCGAGGCGCACTCGTGCCTCATCGTCTTCGGTTGAGATCGAATCGATTTTCGCCTCAACGGAAGTCGCCTCGTCGTCCAGAAACCACCGCAGCAGATCCGCGTGGTGCGAAAACAGGTCGAGCAAGACGCCGCCGCCGGTCGAACGGAGCCGCTTCCAGACCGGCATGGCCTCCGTCTGGATGGGCTCGGTAAACGCGGTAAACACCGATCTCACATCTCCAATCGTCCCATCCAAGATCAGCTCCTTCGCCTGCACAAAGAGCGGATGGCAACGGCGATTGAAGCCCGCCGCGGCATGAACTCCCGATTCGCTGACCGCCGCTATCAGCTGGGCGCCTTCCGCCTCACTGATTGCAATCGGCTTTTCCAAGTACAAGTGTTTGCGAGCCCGAGCGGCGGCTGAGCCCAGTTGTGCGTGCAGATAGGTGGGCGCACTGATGATCACTGCATCGATATCCGATTGCGCCAGCAGCTCGTCGCTTTCGGCATACGTTCGCACGGCCGACAACTTTGTGGCGCGTTGTCGCGCGGCTGGATCCGGGTCGGAGGCGGCTACCAGCTGCACGCCAGGGATCGAACGAAGCTCGCGCAGATGAGTCCAGTAGGCGATCACGCCGCAGCCGATGACGCCGACTCGGATTTTTGCGGGCTTAGCGCTCATACGGAAACGAACCGGGCGTAGTTCAACTTGTGCAATTCGTAAGAGTGCATGCCGCAAGCGGAGTAGTCGCCAAGCAAGCCGGCATAACCCAACGCCTCTCCTGCGCCTCGTAAGACCAAACCAAGAACGATGGCAAGCAGAGTCCCCGGCGGCAATGGCTGGCTTTGCCTCGTTCTACGAATGCCGGGCAATAGACGCTGCAGCAGAACGGCCGGAATCAAGAAAGATCCCCCGATGTAAACAAGACGTTTCGCCACAGACCATTGCCGCGATCGGTTCGTTGCGATCAGGTTGCCGCCCAGAAGCCGGTTCCAGAACCAGTCACTCGGACCGGTCACATTGGCATGACCAATACGCGCGTGCGGTGCGAATAGGACTCGCTGCCCCTTGGCCGCCAAGGCCAACCCTAGCTCGTCGGTCTGGCCCAGCGCGAACGGCAGTCGATCGCCCAACGCCAACAGCACCTCGCGGCGAAACGCGGCGTTATACACGGGCGCACTCTCGATCTCGCCGGCAGGTAACCCTGCAGCCCATCGTCCGTAGTCCAAAATGCATCCGGACCAGCTGATCATTCCTCGCGGGTTCGCGTTGTAGACAGAGGGCACGACACACGCCCACTCTGCCCCCTCAAACGCCTCAAGAATCAGTTCAGCCATGTCAGGCGCAGGAAATGAATGCGTCTCGCCAATAAAAATGATCGGCGCCGAGCTGCCGCGGACTCCCGCAGCTCGGGCGACCGCTAGATCCCTCACCGCATCCTCAACGACCACGATGGCCGCGAAACGATCTCTCGTTGCGAAGCGCTGTTCGCATTGCTTGCCGATCGGGCGTGGCCAAGACGACTTCCAAATCCTGACTCCGCGTCTGCTTACGCAAACAGCGAATTACGGGCTCTATCGTCGCAAAGCTGTCCGTTGCGAGAACAATAGACATGCGCGCCTTGGTAATCACGTCCGTACAACCGTTCCCTTCAAGCCAGGCGGCCCGCGTACTTCAGCTTGTGTACTTCGTATTCGTGCATCGCTTTCTCAGCCGAGTCGACGGGCCATCCCGCGTAAGCGGCCATCTCACCGAACGACTTGATGGTCATCCCGAATCCAATCCAGAAGAGCACGGAGACTGGAAGGCGCTTTGCGCTCACAGTCCGACGGACTCCCGGCAGTACGCGTGCAATAAACACCAGCGGCAGCAGAGGCGATCCGAAAAAGTAGACGATCCGCCGGGCCAGCGACCAGCGGCTGGCACGGTGGTTCGCGATGAGCAATCCTGCCAGTATCCGTTCGCGTATCCAATGCCCCAACGGCGCCACATTGACGTGGTCGAGACGGGCCCCTGGTTCGAAGTACGCCCGGTGACCGGCGGCGTGGAACGCCACGGACCACTCGTCCCCGTGCGCCAGCGCCGGTCCGAGTCGATCGCCCAGGGACATCAAAGCGTCGCGTCGAACGCCGACATTGTAAATCGGAAATTCAGGAGTCTCGCCCGCTTCCGTCCCTTCTACCCAGCGCCCATAGTCCGAGAGAAAGCCTGCCCAACTCCGCGGTCCATTGGGGTTGGCGTTGCCGAATGCCGGTGCGACCGCGGTCCAGGATTCCGCCAATCTTCGGAGCAACGCCTCGGCAAACTCCGGATGAGGATACGAATGGGTCTCACCCACGAAGACGTAAGGCGCGGACGCGGCTCGAATGCCGGCGGCTCTGGCCGGCGCCAAGTCCTCAACCGGGTCTTCCACGATCTGAATCGCCGCGAACTCATCGCGGTGGGCCATGACGCCGCTAACGTCGTCGGTCGACGGGGCAATCAATATCAGTTCGATGCGGTCGTGAATCGTTTGCTTACGAAAGCGGTCAACCACCGGACGGATAGTCGCATAGGTATCGGTCGCCAATACGACGCTAAGCTCAGGCGTAGTCAAGAATTGCAACTCCTCATCCTTCACCGATAACTAGTTCGCGTCAGGTACTTCTCAGCCACAGTCACCCAGCGCTCGACTGGGTAGAGTAACGAGCGCACGCTCGAGGTCTCGTACCATCCAGCGAAACGATCTCGCCAGCGGTTTGCCGGAACCCACTCCGCCCACTCCGTTCGGCTTAAGTAGCCTAGATAGAGCTGGTGACTGGCGCTCTCGCGCGACAGGTTCCAAGGCTTCAAATGCCCGCTAAAGTGGACGACCCCCGGCCGGTCGTCAGTACCATTGTGTAAGCCCGGCACATGCTCCAGCGAAGGATGTCGATTCCACCTTCGTTCAAGCTCCCCCCACCGCCCCGACAACACGGCATTCAGCGCCTCTTGATCCCAGAAGTAGACCCTGTCGCCATAGACCCTCAAATATTCGAGGGTTCGCCGAGACACTCCCTGCTCCCGCCAACCAATCAAATCAATCACCATAACGCCGGCATTGAAATACTTGGCGTCGGCGGGAATACAAAGTTCACGCCAAGCGGCCACGCCAAACTGAGACGAAGCCAACGGCACACGGGGATCCTGTACAGCCAAAGCAAGCTGATCTCCCAACTCCGCTCGCCATAGGTCGGAGATATCTTCGAGCATCAACAGATCGCAATCCAACCAGATGACGCGATTCAACTCCGGTGGGGTCCACTCCCCTACGGTCAACTTGCGGTAGGTCGTCAGCGGCATACGGCCCCATGTCGGGAGCCCTTCGAGCCTTCCCTGCGCGACAACCCAATGCAAGCGAATATTCGCCGGAAGAGACGACTCCACCCTGGCCCGGTCCTTCTGGCTCAGGCCGTCGTCAAGGATGTAGGCATCGATGACAACGCCCGGCCCAGCATGATGGCCAACCGAACAGAGCATCACGGCCAACGGCATGGCGTAGTGAGCATCGGCGGCGCCGGCGACGGCGATTCTTTGGCCTTCTAGACTAGTCGACTCCAACGCTTCTCCGACCGCGGAACTAGGTTACCGCGGCTAGGCCGCCTCGGTGCACACACCCACGGTCAGCGCATCCGCCCGTTGGACAATGCGCTACGATTTCTAAACCCTGCCATGAACGAGACCTTGTCGCTGACTCGCCGTACTTGCCTTGCCACGCTTGCGGGCGCCTCGGCTATGGGAGCCCAAACCGAGGACGTCGCACACAGCGAGGTCTTTAGGGCGGAGACCGACGGCTTTCACACTTTCCGGATCCCCGCGTTGCTGGCCACCTCAGAGGGCGCATTGCTCGCATTCGCCGAAGGCCGGCGCGGTTCACGCAGCGATACCGGAGACATTGACCTCGTACTCAAACGATCCGGCGACGAAGGCCGCACTTGGTCGGAACTCGAAGTTCTATTCGATCGCGGTTCCAATACGATCGGCAATCCCTGTCCCGTGCAGGACCGCTCAACAGGCCGCATCTTCTTGCCGCTTACTTACAACCCCGGCAACGTCACCGAAGCGCAGATGATCGCCCGCGAGGTGGAAGCCCGCAGGACCGTTTGGTTGACGTATTCCGATGACGACGGCCGCACCTGGGCGCCGCTCAAAGAGATCACCGGCGACGTCAGCAGGCCGAACTGGAGTTGGTACGCCACAGGCCCCGGCGTCGGCATCCAGACACGATCCGGCCGTCTCATCATTCCCTGCGACCATTTTGCCGACGGCACGACCGGCTCCATCTCGCACGTTTTCTGCAGCGACGATCAGGGGGCGACCTGGCGCTTAGGCGGCGAGACCCCTACGGGCAACAACGAATGCCAAATCGTGGAACTCCATGACGGCTCCCTGCTGCTCAACATGCGCAACTACAGCGGCGCCAATCGCCGCAGCGTCGCACGCAGTAACGATGGAGGCGACACTTGGTCGGATGTTTCGCTCGACCAAGCCCTCATCGAGCCAGTCTGTCAGGCCAGCCTCATTGCGCACGGCGGCGCCCTCTATTTCTCGAACCCCGCATCGACGAAGCGCGAGCGCATGACCGTCCGCGTTTCGCACGACGATGGCCGCACTTGGTCTGCGGGACGCGTGTTGCATGAAGGCCCCGCAGCATACTCCTGCCTGGCTCCCCTCAAGGATAATCACCTTGGCTGCCTCTACGAAAGGGGCGCGCAAGGCCCGTACGAGAGCATCGTCTTTGCCCGCTTCCCTGCCTCAATTCTGTAGCCATGACAATCACCCTACACGGCGTCCTTCCGGCGCTGATCACTCCTTTTCAGGAAAACGGCAAACTCCATATCGCCGCTTTTGAATCCCTGCTCACGCGGGTCTACGACTCGGGCGCCGACGGCGTTTACGTCTGCGGTCAGACTGGCGAAGGCCTGCTGACGCCGGCGCCTGTTCGCGAACAAGCGTGCGAAGTCGCCTTACGCAACGCGCCCTCCGGCTCACAGACCGTGATCCACATCGGCGCAGCCGCCACCGCCGAGGCTGTGGCCTTGGCGCGCCATGCCTCCCGCAACGGCGCCACGGCGATCAGCAGCTTGCCGCCAACCGGTTCGCTTAGTTTTGAAGAGGTTCACGGCTACTACCAAGACCTGGCGGCTGCGGTTGACGTGCCCGTCCTCGTTTACTACTTCCCCGAAGTGGGCCCCGCCATCAAGACCCTCGAACACATCCTCTCGCTTTGCAGTATTCCTGGCGTCGTCGGACTCAAGTTCACGGACTTCGATCTCTACCGTCTCGCGGAGATCCGCCGCGAAGGCCACGTGCTTTTCAACGGACGCGACGAGGTGCTGGCCGCGGGCCTCTACATGGGCGCGACCGGCGGAATCGGCACTTTCTACAATCTGATTCCACGCACCTTCGCCGCCATTCAAGCCGCCGCGTTGCGGGAAGACTGGGCCGAGGCGCGGCGGCTGCAGGACTACGTCAACCGCCTGATCCGTATCACGCTGGCTTACCCGCCGCTGCCTGCGGTGAAGCGCATGCTGACCTGGTCAGGCATTGCGGCGGGAGATTGCCTCAAGCCGCGCGTCGGCCTGTCTGACCAGCAGTGGACGAGGCTACAGGGTGAACTCACAGCTGCCGGCTTCACCGCTGACAGCTTCGCGAGCGGCGGCGCGGCGTGATTTCGCGGCGCGCCGCGTGGCTGCTCGTCGGCCTGCTGTGGGTCGTCGCGCTGCTGAACTATCTCGACCGGCAGGTCATCTTCTCACTGTTTCCGTTACTGCGAGAGGACTTGCGCCTGACCGATCCTCAACTCGGCCTGATCAGCGCCGGCTTTCTCTGGGTCTACGCCTTCGCCAGCCCATTCGCCGGCTATTTTGCCGATCGCCTGGGACATCGCCGAGTCGTGTTGTTCAGCTTGGTCGTCTGGTCCCTCGTCACCGCGCTGACAGGTTTCGCCCGGAGTTTCGGCGAACTGCTCACTGCGCGGGCGCTAATGGGCATTAGCGAGGCCTTCTACATCCCGGCGGCGCTCGCGATGATTTCCACACATCATCCTGAGTCTACGCGAGCCAAAGCTATCAGCCTGCACCAGAGCGGCATCTATGTCGGCATCGTTCTCGGCGGTGCAGGCGGCGGCTGGATGGGCGAGCACTACGGCTGGCGCTCGGCTTTCTACTTGCTCGGCGCGTTCGGCGTCATCTATGGACTATTTCTATTCCGGACTCTGCAAAAGAGTCCGGCGACCGCCGCAACCGCGGCGCCGTCCCGAGGGCACTTCATCCGTAGCCTCTACGCCATCGCGCACACTCCGGGCTTCGCGGCCGTGCTGTTGGTATTCGCCACAACGTCGCTCTGCAACTGGCTCGTCTACACCTGGCTCCCGCTGTTTCTCTACGAGCGCTTTTCTCTCAGCTTGACCGAAGCGGGCTTCGCCGCCACATTCTACGTTCAAGGCTCTGGAATCATCGGCATTTTGCTAGGCGGCTGGGTTGCCGACGCTTGGACATCTCGCCAGCCTCGCGCCCGTATCTGGACCCAAGCGATCGGTCTGTTCGCGGCTGCGCCTTTTCTTATCTACTCAGGATCTGCATCTACACCGCTATTGCTCTATGCGGCGCTGATGATCTACGGGCTCGGGCGCGGCATATACGACAGCAACATCATGCCGGTCCTCTGCCGTCTAATCGGCGATAACGAGCGGGCCACAGGCTACGGTCTGCTGAATTTTGTGGGCGTCCTGGTGGGCGGGCTCTCCGCCTACGGAGCGGGGCTGGTCAAGTCCGTCATTGGCCTGGCGGGGGCGCTGCAAATCGCCGGGGCCATCCTGCTGCTCTCCGCATTCATCCTGCTGACGACTCCGCAGCGCCCAGCCGCGGCGGACGCTTCTGGCGCATAGGTCCGCAACTGCACGTGCATCCAAACCCGCGAACCGGCTATGCTAATCGCGCCGCCTCGCGGCTCCGCATCATGAAACTCAAGACCCTGCTACCGATTCTCTTCGCCGCTGCCGCCATCTCCGCTGCCGCTCAATACCCCAACCCGTACCGAATGATCGACGGCTGGCCGCAGCTGCCCAATGGCAGGCCCATGGGCGCGGTGGGTGGAGTGACGATGGACCCCGATGGCCAACATTTGTGGGCTGTGGTGCGGTGCACGGCGACCGCGCCCGAACGCTTCGGCAACGAATGTCTCGACTCCGACGTCGACCCAGTCATCAAGTTCAATATGGAGGGCCAGGTCGTGGAGAGTTTCGGCGGCGGCATGTTCATTTGGCCGCACGGCATCAACGTCGACAAAGACGGTAACGTTTGGGTCACCGATGCTGTTCTCGCCGAACGCACGCCCGAAGGCAAGCGCGGGCACCAAGTCATCAAGTTCAGCCCGACCGGCAAGGTCCTCATGGTGCTCGGTACGCCAGGCAAACCAGGAAACGACAAGAGCCATTTCAACTCGCCATCCGATGTCGTCACTCTAGACAACGGCGACATTCTCGTAGCCGACGGCCATGCGCTGGACGGCAACAACCGCGTCGTCAAGTTCTCGAAAGAAGGCAAGTATCTGATGGAGTGGGGCAAGACCGGTTACGGGCCCGGAGAGTTCCGCACCATTCACGCCATCGCCGTGGATTCACGCGGCCGCGTCTTCATCGCCGACCGCAACAACAACCGCATTCAGATTTTCGATCAGCAAGGCAAGCATTTGGCGACCTGGACCCAATTCGGCCGGCCCAGCGGCATCTACTTCGGCCCCCACGACAAGATCTATGTCGCCGACTCCGAATCGGACGACGTCGAGAACCCCGGTTGGCGCGTGGGCCTACGAGTCGGAGATGCCCTGACCGGTTGGGTCGATTCCTTCGTACAGTTCCCCTGGGCCGACCCGAACGTCACTGCCGGCGCCGGCGCCGAGTTCGTAGCGGTCGACGGCGAAGGGAATCTGTATGCCGGCGAGCCGTTCTTGCGAACGATACGCAAGTACGTGCGCGTGCGACCCTAAGCGAATAATGAAAGTCGCATCGGTCACCGCGCACGTCTTGCGTGCTCCGCTAGCAGAGCCTTTCGCTTTTTCGCAGTTCAGCTATTCGCACCGCGAGGCCATGCTCGTCGAAGTCCGGACGGACGACGGCCTGGTCGGATGGGGTGAAGCCTACGGACCAGCCAAGCTCACCGGCACGATCATCAAGGAGTTTCTAGGCCCCCTGCTTCTCGGGCGTGACCCGCGCGATGTCGAGGCCAATTGGGAACTACTCTACGCGCGCAGCGTCGACTACGGCCAGAAAGGCGTGATGATCGCCGCGATTTCCGCCCTCGACATTGCTTGCTGGGATATCAAAGCGCGAGCGGCCGATCAGCCGCTGTATCGTCTGCTCGGCGGCGCCGAGACCGAGTCGATCGAGTGCTACGCGACAGGTTTCTACTTCCCCCAGAATGAGCCCGTGGCAGTGCGCTTTGAACGTGAGGCGCGACAGTTCCTGGCGGACGGGTTCCAGGCGATGAAGATCAAGGTCGGTCTCGGCGTTGAGCGCGACGCCGAATTGGTTCGGCATGTCCGCGAAGTGGTCGGCCCAGCCACGAAGTTGATGATTGACGCCAATCACGCTTACACCCCGATCGAGGCGATCGCCTTGGGGCGAAAGCTGGAAGACGCGGACCTGTGGTGGTTTGAGGAGCCCGTCTCGTGCATCGACGTAGACGCCTACCTCGAAGTGAAGAACCGCATTCCCATTCCTCTGGCGGGCGGCGAATGCGAGGCGACGCGCTTTGGTTTCGAGCCTTGGCTGCGTCGGCGGGCCTTCGACTACTGCCAACCGGATATCTGCGCCTGCGGCGGCATCACCGAGGGCATGAAAATCGCCGCGCTGGCCTCGCTAACGGGAATTCACGTCACGCCGCACGCCTGGGGCTCAGCCATCGGACAGGCCGCGGCATTGCACTTCTACGCCGCACGGCCCAGGCAGCCGTTTACCTTGACCGCAGACCGCAAGATGATCGAATGCGATCGCAGCGAAAACCCCTTGCGTACGTCCATCGTGCAGTCGCCGATCCCGTTCGAGCGCGGCGCGTGGATGCTACCGCGGACCCCTGGCCTCGGCCTCGAAGTCACCCCGGAAGCATTCGCAGCCTATCGCTCGAACTAGACGCCCGGCCAAGTTGGAAAGACCTACGATCTACCGACCCGACGCAACGTCGGCCCAGAGCATCTACTCGGCGGAGATCGCTCGGTCCCTATCGCTTTCCGCTCCGCCTTAGCCACTGCGGCTCCCACCGCGTCGGCATCCCCCGCCCAGACCGCCCAGAGCACGTCGAGCTCCAAGCATTGGCTTAGGGCAACCGTACAACAGGTCCGTCTCGCCTCGCTCCATCTGCCCTGCAAAGCATCTTGCCTGAGAACCTCCAGAGGTGCGTGACTACAAGACTCTCTTCTCGGTTCGGAATCCATGGCGGCTTGCCTCCTCGCTTGTATTTTCTAGGAGCAACTTGACTGCCAGAGGCGCCCCCGGCCTGAAGAGATTTAGAATCAGCGCCTGCCGCATGGACTGCTGGATCGAGTCGTCAAATAATTGGGCATAGCGCCCACTTCGTTGAGCGCCTTCACGCCTTCTTCGGCTTTCCGCGGAAGCCTACTCGGCGTCTTCGTCCGGATGGGCGGCGTGGAGGATATCGTCAAGCTCAGTGAGCTTAATTCGCGGACGGCCAACCGACCTGCCCCGTGCGACTTCAATTTCGTCAATACGCTTCCACTCGTCATAAGTGACGTAGTCGACGCGCCGCTCGCGGAGCAGTTGATCCACCGCATCGGTTTGGGGCGTCGTTGCGAAAAAGTGTTTCTCGACGCTCAGATCGTCAATCAGCGCGTCGATGGTCTCGCGGGCGCAAGTCTTATTGGCTCCGATCAACCCCGTTGGTCCGCGCTTGATCCAGCCGGCAACGTAAACGCCTGCCATTTGCTGTGCCGATTCTGGGTCGATCACTCGCCCTTGGTCATTGGGCACGACGCCCGCGGCGGCGTCAAAGGGTAAGCCCTCCAGGACAACACCCTTGTAGCCGACCGATCGAAACACCAGCCCACAGGGAATCTCTTCGGTTTCACTCGTTGGGCGTGAGCGCACAGTGCCTTGATCGTCCAAGAACAAAGCATTGCGCACGACTTTGAGGGCGCGCACTCGTCCTTCGCCGTCGCCCAAAATCTCGACCGGCGAGAGGCAGAAACGAATCACCAGGCGGCGCGGCTTCTCTGCTTCTACACGACCTTCGAGAAGCTTCAAGGCCTCGAAGCGGTGCCTCAAGTCCTCTGTACCGCTCAGCAACTCCTGCTCGCTGGCTTCGTCTAGTTGCATCTCCTCAGGCAATGTCGAGGCCGAGGCGCCGGCCATCTCGCCCAATTCATGGATTTCGGGGTGAGAGAACGCCGCCTGCACAGGGCCACGGCGGCCGATCAGGTGGACGGTTTCGATCGCGCTGTGTCGCAACGCTTCGAGGGCGTGGTCGGCAATGTCCGTCTTGGCCAGGACCCGCGGCAGGCGACACAGAATGCGCGCCACGTCGGCGGCTACGTTGCCGACGCCAATCACGGCGGCGCTTTGGGTCGAGAAGTCGAAGTCTTGATGCGAGTAGTCCGGGTCTCCGTTGTACCAGGCCACAAAGCGTCGCGCCGAGTGGACGCCCTTTAGGTTTTCGCCGGGAATCCCCAGTACCCGATCCGCCTGCGCGCCGCTGGCGAAGACGACCTGGTGATAGAGCTGGCGGAAGTCGTCCAGCGTGACGTCTTTGCCGAACTCGACATTGCCGAAGAAACGAAACTCGGGCCGCGCCGCCAGACGCTCATAGAGCGCCATGACCTTCTTGATCTTGGGATGGTCCGGCGCCACGCCGCTGCGCACTAAGCCGAACGGCACCGGCAGACGATCGTACATATCGACCTGGACGTTAAGGCCCTCGGCCTGGAACAGCGACTGCAGGGCATAGAACCCGGCGGGTCCGGAACCGACAATCGCCACTCGCAGCGGCTGCTCATCCGAACCTAATCCTTCCCGGGACATGCAGCTTGCGATTGTAGACGCGCAAGGGAGTCCGCCGCCACCGCGTCTCCGTTAAAGATGACTCCCGCGTCAGCGTCTCAACCAGTTGCGGCCGATAATCCACACAACCGCTCCATCGACTCCTCAGCCCCAACGGGGCGGCTAAAGGTTAGCCCCTCGGAACCGAAAGACGTCTCTCGCCCCTCCATTCCCCCGTCAGCGCCAACCCCGCCCGCCGTAGACTGCCGCTATCCCCGGGACTGCCAGCCGGGGAAACCGCCGCGACTGCCCGCCGTCGGCACGGCGGTGACTGTCCATCACGGCCAGTAGGTCAAAGGCGCACGGGCCGCGCTGTGCCATGACACTTATACGGCGGCGCAAGGCGTGGAGCACGATGCCATGAACGTCCTGTGCATTGGCGGCCGCGTGATCGGCGTCACTACCGCGGAGAAAGTCGTCGAGGCGTTTTGACCGCCGAGTATTCCGGTGAAGAACGCCACAACCGGCGGCTCGCCAAGATCACGGCCGCGGAGCAGCGTTTCTAGCCGTCCGCAGGTGCCGGTCACTCCGTTGACTGTTTCGATGTATAGGTGGCGGGCAAGAAAAGCGGTTCTCCTGACGGGAGCAGCAAGCTCAGCTTCGCTGTTTTATTTTCGCTGCGCGTGGATCCAATCGAGCGTTTGTTGAGCGGTCAAAAGGACCTGCCCCCATTGATCAACGCTCGGCGCGGCCGGCTTGCCGCCCGAGATGAGGGCCGAGGCCGCCTCTTCGCCTGCCGACAACACGTCGGCTGCTGTGCTGTTCAGCGCCGGCGTGTGCTTGGCGATCATGAAGTTCGCCGCGAAGTCGCCCGGGAATAGGGCCAACACTTTTTTCGCGGTGGCGACCGCCTCGGGAAGGCTACCCACCTGCTGATACGTCTGCATGAGCAGCCGCAGCCGGTCGTCCTTGAAGTCCGATTCGGGATACTTCTCTTCCCACTCGGCCAGAAGCTGAAGCTTCGTCGCAGGGTCCGTCTCTTTGTAGGTCTTATTGATGAGTTCGAACTCCGCCCTATCCGCCGGTCTCTTCTCGGCGAGTGCGGTTCCAACCAGAGGGGAACCGACAAGAAGAACCGCCAATAATGCGGGCAGCATCGACCGACTAACAGTCATAGGGCTTCAAGTGTAGTGAGGATAACGCTTCAAAGACCTGCAGACAATAGCTTCGTGGAGATCCGACATCCGAGCCGCCAAGCTTTGCGGTCCTCTCTCTTCCGCCCCGCTCACGGCCCAAGGTGAGGCCCCAACTAGCTTCGTTTTCTGCGAGCAGCCGAATCGCCAAGGGGCTCAGCGAGGGTTCCTAGTTGGACCACGGAAAAGCCGCTCCAACTTCTCCGGGAAACCGGGGGAAGCCTCAATTATGAACCGGCCGCGGCCCTCGCCAACGGCTTCTTTCGAGGACGTCCAGGCGGCCGCTCCGGTTGAAGCGCGGGGCATCCAGTCCCGGAAACCTGGGATAGACTAACTGCAGGGCCTCCCCGGCAATGCCCAACATACTCTATCTACACGGTTTCGCTTCTGGTCCGCTCTCCAACAAGGCCCGGTTTTTCTCCAATCGATTCGCGCAGATTGGGGCAACAGTCCATTGCCCTGCCCTGGACGAAGGCGACTTCACCCGGCTCACTCTCACCAAGCAACTGAAGCTGATCGACAAACTGGCCCAAGAACTCAGTCCGGTGATGATCGTCGGATCGAGCCTCGGAGGCTACTTGGCGGCGATCTACGGTTCGCTGCATCCGGAGCGCGCCCCCCGACTGCTGCTCATGGCCCCAGCGTTCGGCTTCCCGCGCGGCTGGGAGGATCGGTTGGGCAAGGAGCAGATGGCGGAATGGGAGCAAAAGGGCTCGATTCCGGTCTACCACTACGCGGCAGGCGAAACGCGTCCCATCGGTTACGAGTTCTATGAGGACTCGCTTTGGTTCGACCAATTCCCGGACTTGAGCCAGCCGACGCTGATTTACCACGGCAAGCGCGATGACGATGTCAGCCCGGATCTCTCCGTAAAGTTCGCTTGGGGAAAACCCAATGTACAGTTAGACTTAGTCGACTCTGACCACTCCTTGGGCGACGCTCTGGAGCACATGTGGCGAGGGGCGGCAGAATTCTACCAGCGGGCTGAAACAGTCTCTGCCGGTGGCGCGTAACGAGCAGTAGGAATTGGATGCAAGAAGTTCCAGCGTCCCGAGAACTGGTCGACCGGGCGCTTCACGACCAAGAAGCGTTCGCTGAGCTTGTCGACAAGCACAAGGCGATGGTGTATTCCCTCGTCTACAATTTCTTCCACAACCGATCGGTCGCGGAAGATATTGCGCAGGACGCCTACCTGGACTTGTATCGCAACTTGGACAAGATCGAGTCGGACAAGCACCTGGCTTTCTGGCTGCGGCAGACGGTGACCAGGAAGTGCATTGATTGGAGCAGGAGACAGAAGCACCGCCGATATCAGCCGCTCGAGGATGCGCCGGAACCGGGCGTGGACGCGCAAGAGCGGGACTTGCTGCTCGAAGGCGCACTGGCGGCGAAAGTTGCCGCACTGCCCGAGAAGATGAGATTGGTGGTGATTTTGAGATTCCAAGAGGATTTGAAGCTGACGGAGATCGCGGAAACGCTGAAGGTGCCGGTCAACACAGTGAAAACGACGTTGCGCCGGGCGCTGGATCGCCTGCGGCCCAAGGTTTCCCATTTGGCGGAGGAGGCAGTATATGGACCCATACGAGCTTGAGTTGAAGCGCACGCTAGCGCGCCGCGAGCCCGCGTCCGACTTTACCTCCCGCGTGATGGAGCAGGTTCGCCGTGAGTCCACGGACGAAAGGCGTGAGCAGAAGGTAATCGCCTTCCAGGCGAGGAGCCGCAGGATTTGGAGATGGGCTGCCGTGGGGGCGCTCGCCGCATCTCTCACCATCGGCGTAGTCGTGGAGCAGCAAAGAAGCAATCGCCAACAGGCGGAGACTGCAGAGGCGCAGCTCTATGAGACGCTTCTGCTGGTTGGTCAAAAAATGAATCAGGCGCGCACGGAAATGAGGGGTTCGCGCCCGGAGGGAGTAGGTCAATGAGGCGTTGGGGCAGTCTCGCACTAGCAATGATGTTGTCGATGCCGGCATGGGGATTTACGTCCGCCAAGCTGGACGTCAACACGGAAGAGCTGAAAGGCAAGGCCGATGAAGTCGTTGAGGTCAACCTCGATGGGAAGGCTTTGCAGCAGGGCAGCAAGCTGTTGGCGATCCGGGACGGGATCAGCGGCTCGGTCAAGTCGGTCTTGAGCGGAATCAAGGGGATCTACCGGAAGACCTATCGTTTCGCGGCCGGCAATTCGTACGAAGAAGGCGCGGTAACCAGCATCCGCAGCCAAATGACAAACGGCGGTTGGTCGCCGATGATCGACGTTCAGGACAGGAAGCAAAACAAAGGTTTGACGGTCTATTCGTACACGTCGACGGACGGGACTTCGCCAAACGGAGTCACGGTCATCTCGACGGACCCGGGCGAGATCACCGTGCTCAATCTGGTCGGCGACATCGATCTTGATGCTTTGGCTGACGTTGGCGCAACGCTGGGCATGCCGGCAATGAGCATCGCCACGACGGATCTAGGGGAGCCGACATTGCCGCTCCCGCCGGCGCCGAAGAAGAAGTAGTAATTTCTCGGGGCAGCTGAGCTAGAACGTAGAAACGGCCGCGAGCGGATGCTCGCGGCCGTTTTGTTGTTGAATCCGGATCTTGGCGGTTACCGGCGCGATCCGCGGCTGCCGCCCGAGCCTCCGCGCCTGCTGCCCCCAGACGATCTCGGGGACGAAGAGCCGCGGCTGGGGCTGGGGCTGGAAACCCGTGGAGAACTTGCACGCGGAGAAGGAGAGCTAACCCTCGGGGAGGGACTGCTCGATTGCCTGCTAACCCGCGGAGAGGTCGAACGACTCGACCGAATCTGCGGGATAGACGACCGTGCTGGAGACGATGTCCGCGGAGTCCGGCTCGGGGAACGCGAGTAGTCGGACCCGCTGACCCGTGGGGACCGCGAAGATCCGCGGTCGACTGGAGATGCCGAGCGGGAGGTCGAACTCCTATCCACCCGCGACTCCGAACGAACTGGCGCGGACGTCGTTCTCGAAGAACGGCTATCGCGAAATACCGGCCCGTTGTCGATCGAGTTGTTCCGCCGTTGCAGTGTTCCCCGATCCGAGGACCGCGTCGTCGTCCCAGTGGGTTGCGGAGCCGACGTCGTCGCCCGCGAGCCGCGCACGGAGCCGCTTCGGTCTATGCTGTTGTTGCGCGGCTGCAATCTGCCGCTCGTACCTCGGTCCGGTGCGGAATAAGTCTGTGAGCTCCGCGGGGAGACCGCGCCGGAGCGGGCCGTCGCCGTGCCCACTCGGCTGGACGAGCGCACATCGCCCGCCGATCTCACCGAGCCGGCGACGCGAGGAGAGGTCCGCGTTGCAGGTTGCGTGGTCGCAGTGGCCCGTCGGCTGCTCACCGCGCCCTGCGTGCGGATCTGGCGGACAGACGTAGCCACCTGCTGACGCTGTTGGTCGAAGGAAAGCTGCCTGGGGCTAGCCGCCTGGCGGACGCCGGACCGGCTAAAAGTCGTTCGCCGAGCATCCCCTGTCGGTCCGTTTGCTGCGCTCGTGCGGATGTTGCGCAGGATGTTGCCTTGAGCCTGCCTCTCCGGTACGACCGGCACATTGCCGCGCACCGCGGACGCATGGGCCAATTCGTTGCGGTTCAGGCTGCGTACGTTGTCGAGACGTCCGCGGGAGAAACCGCCGGCATCCACCACCGTCACGCCGTTGTTGACGCGAGCGTTCCGGTAGTCGTTATAGATGTTGACGCTGTTGTCGACGATGATCGTCGAGTTGCGGCCGCCATAGCCCCTGCGTCCGTACCAGGGGTGATAGATCTCGCCCGGCGCCAGAGGCACCCAGCCGACGCTGCCGAAGCCGACGCCGACCGACCAACCGCTGCGTCCGCTGTAGCCGAAGAATCCGACCAGAGCCGGCCGCCAGGCCTGGCGGTAGTGGCGATCGCCGGGGTACCAGCCCCAGCCGTAAACGGGGTGATTCCACCAGCGGCCGTAGTGATACGGCGCCCAGCCCCAGGGCTCGTAGCCAACCCAGGTCCAGCCGTAGTACGGCTCCCAGGCCCAGCGGCCGTCACGGTAGGGAGCCCAGCCGACCGAGACCCGCGGGTACCAGCAGTAGCCGTAGCCCGAGACGTAACGCCAATCTCCGTTGCCGTCCAAGTCGCCCGCACCGACAACCGAGCTGCTGACATAACGGTAGCTCTCGACGTCCGACAAACGGTCGTCGCGATCTTCGTTCCAATGGTCCCAATCGCCGCGCGGTTCATCGCTGGAGAGACGCACCTGGATGCCGTCCGGGCCATCCCTTACGACCAGCATGCGGCCCTTATCGACGATCTGCGACCCATCCGATGTGAAGACTTCGGCCTCGCCTTTGCGCACCTGGATCACGGTCTCGCCGACTCGCGTTTCAATCTCGTAGCGACCGTTCTTGTGGGGACGAATGGCGGCATGGGGCGTCTCCAAGTCGACGTCCGCTTCCCCGCCCTTGAGTTCGGAGTAAGTCATGCGCCCGTTGAAGAGCTGCACGCGGAAATTGCGCTCGCCGAGGTTCTCCATGGTGACCTCAGTCTCGCCGTCAAGCCGGATCAGATTGGAGTAATCCATTTGGATCTCAGCACGAGACCCCTGGCCGGTAGCCACGGTATCGCCTTCCACGACTGGAGCGTTGACGGTCGCCGCAACCCAGTCGCCTGAGTCGCCGCGCCTGGTCGACACGTCTCCGTTCATCAGACTGATGCGCGCCACGCCCAAGGCGGGACCGGCATCGGTCTCCTGCTGCGCGGTAGCTGGCGACAGAAACCCGACCATCGCTCCGAGGACAAACGTTGTCAGGATGGTTCGTTTCATGGTTCTCTACCTCCGGCGGCGACACTGCGCCTGCTGTCTATTGTGCAATTGGCGTTCCATCCCGTTAGACGGGACAGGCCATTGAAAACGTTGCACTTAACTGACAGTCACCGCGAAGCGCCGCCGGTGCATTTCCACCGGCCGGTGGATTGCGACCGGTTGAGCCGGATTATAGGGCGCCCGCACAGCCGAAGAGTTAGTCGCCCGCAGCAGGTTGCTCGGGACGGTTCGTGCCGCTGAAGAATCCCACGATGCCGGTCTTGGCGTCGAGCACCAGGCTAAACAGGGCCGGCACGAGAAACAACGTAAACACCGTCGAAACCATCAGTCCGCCAACGACCACACTGCCTAGCCCGCGATAGAGTTCGGAACCCGCGCCAGGGAAAAGCACCAAAGGCAGCATGCCGAAAACGCTGGTGAGCACGCTCATGAAAATCGGGCGGATGCGGCTGCGGGTCGATTCTCGGATCGCGTCCCGCGGCTCCATGCCGTCTTCACGCATGTGATTGAGCGACTGGTGCACCACGAGGATGGCGTTGTTGACGACTGTGCCGATCAGGATGATGAAGCCCAACATCGTCAGCACGTCCAACGCTTGGAAGGTGAACAGATTCAACACCGCCAAACCGAGGAATCCGCCCAACGCCGCGAGCGGAACGCTGACCATGATGACGAAGGGGTACAGGAAACTCTCAAACAATGCCGCCATCAGCAAGTAGGTAATCGCCAGCGCCAGCAGGATGTTCCACTTCAGCGCGTTCATCATCTGCGCAAGTTGATCGGCGGCGCCGGCCAGGCGGGCCGTTAAGCCGCCCTCCAAGGCGCCCGACGTCCGCAATGGCTCCAGGATCTCGGAGTCCAGCATTTCCGCAGCTAACTGCAGCGGCATGTCGTCCGGCGGGACGACTTGAATCAGCACCGAACGGCGGCGTTCCACGTGGTTGATTTGCGAGGGCCCAGAGGTCAGCTCGATATGTGCCAGCGAACCCAAGGTGACCAAGTCGCCGCGAGATGTGGCGATCGGCAACTGGTCCAGCAGATGCGTGCGGTGCTGGAAATCTCGGGGTCCGCGAACCATCAAGTCAATCTCGCGCCCTTCGTACGTATACTCGCTTGCCTTCACGCCATCCACTAAAGCGCTCACAGCGAAGCCCAACTCACGGTTCGAGACGCCCGCCTCCGCTGCCCGGCGGCGATCCGTAACGATACGCATTTCCGGGTCGCCCAGGTCGAGATTGGGAACAGGCCGGACCTGCGCGGTCGGCATCAGCCGCATCGTCTCAACGAAGACCTTTCCGCCCAACTCGACCAAGCGATTCAGGTCGGGCCCGCTCAACTCAATGTCAATAGCCCGGCCCGCCTGCCGGCCGCTTTGAAACAGGCTCGTCTGGCGCACAAAGCCGATCGTCCCCGGGAAAGATCGTGTGACCCTCGTGAACTCCGGCAACAGTTCGCGAACCCGTGTCGGATCCGCCGCACGCACGCCGTAAAACGCTTGGTTGCTTAGCGCAATGAAGAACATGCTCTCCACGCCGCCGCCCGGCATTTTAGCCTTCTCCTCGGCGGGAGCCTTCCAAAGTCGTCCCAGCTCTTTTTCAATGACCAGCCGCATATCGGCGACTTCGTCAATGTTGTGTCCCGGCGGAGGTTGCACCGCGCCGATGAGCAGGTTGGTATTACCTTGCGGCAAATACTCCGTTTTCGGCATCAACCACCAACTCCCGAAGATCGAGACCGCCATGAATCCGCCGACGAGGATCAATCTCTTGATCGTCCCGCCGCACAGCCAGTAAACGAATTCGGCTGTCGCATCCGTCAGTCTGCCGGCCGCCCCGACCAGGCCAAAAAGGTTCCGGAAGCTGTATGGGCCAGCTTCTTTGGGCCGCTGCAAGATCTTCGCCGAGAGGCTCGGGATCACGGTGATGGAAACGATCAAGCTCAGTCCGACGGCGCAACTAATTGCCAGCGCGATGTCTTCGAACAACTGTCCTGCTTCTTCTTCAATGAAGATGACCGGAAGGAAAACGGCTACCGTCGTCAGCGTGCTCGCCAGCACCGCGCCCCAGACTTCGTTGGCGCCGTCGTAGGCGGCCTGCGCGCGCGACTTACCCATCTGCCGATGCCGATAGATGTTCTCCAGCGTCACGATGGAGTTGTCGACGACCATGCCGACAGCGAATGCCATGCCTGCCAGACTAATGACGTTGATCGTCCGGCCCAGCGCGTTCATCAACAGGAACGTCCCAATAACGCTGATAGGAATCGCCACGGCGACAACGAAAGTGCTCGACAGATTGCGCAAGAAGATCAGCAGGATCAACGCAGCCAGCGCGCCGCCGACATAGAGGTTTTGCACGACGAGATCGATGGCGCTGTAGATGTAGTCGGTCTGATCGTAGGCCTGAACCAAGCGCAACCCGCGCGGAGCCAAGACGTCCCGGTTGAGCGCGTCCAACCTCTCCTGCACGTCTGTCATGACTTCCAGCACGTTGGCGCCTGGCTCTTTCGTTACGTTCATCGCCATGGCGGAGTAGCCCATGTAGAACGGCTTGCCTGTCGCCTTGCGATAGCCGATCTCCGCGCTGCCCAAGTCGCGCAAATACACAGGGACGCCGTTGCGGACGGTGACGACGATATCGTCAATCGCCTCCGGGCGTCTCGTACTCGCCCATCGTGCGGACGCGGTAGCGGCGCTTGCCTTCGTCAAACGTGCCGCCTGAAAAATTCCGATTCTCGCTATCCAGCGCATTCCTCAATTCGGCAAACGTAATGCCGTGCGAGGCGAGCTTCTCGGGGTCGACGACAACGTCCATCTCCGTCTCACGCCCGCCAAAGACGTTCGCGGAACCAACGCCAGCGACACGCTCGAATTCAGGCCGAATTTCGTTATCCAGGAAGTCGAACAGGTTATAGATGTCGCCCTTGAAGGCGTTTTCGCCTTCGGTTGGGATCATCATGAACCAGGCGATGGCGTTGTCCCGAACGTCGTCGGTACGGATCGAGGGCCGCTCGGCGTCGGCCGGATACTCCGGCACCTGCTCCAGCCGATTCGAAACGCGAATCACTGCCGTATCGAGGTCCGTACCCGTCTGGAACGTCAGCGTGATCCGACCCTGGTTTTCCAGCGACTCGGACTCCATCTTGATGACGCCCTGAATGCTCTTGAGCTGTTCTTCTTGCTCTTCGACAATCTCGCGCTCAATCTCGAAGGGCGTCGCGCCCGGCCACAACGTGGTCACGGTCACCAAGGGCTTTTCCACCGTTGGCGTGAGTTGAATGGGGATGCGAGTAAGCGCGATCAGGCCGAACAAAACGACCAAAATCACGCCGACCGCCGTACTGACGGGCAGATCGATAGCGCTCTTGATCAATTTCATGGCAGCGGATACTCCAGCGGCTCGCCCGTCACCGGCTGCCCCGGATTTAGCCTCTCGTTACCGCGGGTGACAACGCGGTCTCCCGGCCCGACCTGACCCTCAACGACCACCCACTGGCCCACGCCGGCGCCCTGCTTGACCGCAACCGACCGCACGGTGCCTTCGGGAGTAATCACAAACACGCTCTGTTGTCCGCCCTGGAGTACGACTGCGTCTTTTGGAACGATCGTCTGGCCCGACTGGTCACCGCCCGAGAAAACCGCTTCCGCCATCATTCCTGGCGCCGCGCCTCCTGGGTTCGTGAAAGTCACGATGACCGGGAAAGTCCTAGCCTCAACATCAGCTTGAGGGATCACGGCACGGACCTTGCCCAAAACTCTGCGGCCGTCCAAAGAAGCGAATGCGAGGCCGACCTGCGAACCGCTGCGGAACCGCCGAATGTAGCGTTCCGGCACGTCGACGCGAACCTCAAGCCCGGCCGTCGACATCAATTCGACAACCGGATCGCCCTTGCCCAGCCACTCGCCTACTTGCGTGCGTTCTTCGAGCACCACGCCGTCGAAAGGCGCGTAGATGGCCGCTCGGGCGATCTCATCTTCAATTCTTTCGATGCCTGCCCGCAGCCGCTGATCGCGACCCTTCCAGGCATTCAGGTCGTACTTCTTGGCGTCGAGTTCGTCGCGGGCGATGATCTGGGCGTCAAACAACTCCTTGGCGCGGCCGAACTCGCGCTCGGACAAACTCTGGCGCGCCAACGTCTCTTCGAGTTCCGCCTCGTCGGCCTTCTTTTCCAACTCCAATTGCTTGGTGCGCAAGCGTACAAGCAACTGCCCCTTCTTGACGGCGTCGCCTTCCCGGACCGTAAACTCTTCGACCAGTCCCTCGACTTCACCGGCAACGGTGCTCGACAACGACGACTGCACTGTCCCCGGGAGCCGAACTTCCGTCCGAAATGAGTGCGACGCGGCCAGCGTATAGCGCACAGGAGCGGCCGCGGGCCGTTGAGCCAGAGCGACGGATCCGCAGCAGCAAATGAATACAGCTACGGCGAGTAAGGACCGGTGAGAAATCATGGGGTGGGCGCTTCTAGCCGAATGACTAGAAGCCTCCCATCACTATAGCGAGACCTCCTGTTATCGACCACGGTTGTTGCGCTATGCTGACAACGCTCATGATCGAAATCGCACGTCTCGACCACGTCTCTTTCGCCGTGCAGGATGTCGATGCCTCGCGCCGGTTCTTCGGCGGCGTGCTGGGCCTACCCGAAATCGACCGCCCAGCCTTCGATTTTCGCGGCGCCTGGTTCGGCATCGGCGACCGCGCGCTCCATCTCATCGAACAAGAGGTCGCCAACCGCACAGCCGCCGCCAAGCTGACCCGCGCCGATCACATGGCGCTCGAAGTCAAAGACATGGACGCAGTGAGGAAAACGCTCGACACTGCGGAGATCCCCTACCAACTCGGCACCAACGACAGCCTCGGGTTCCGCCAGATCTTCTGCACCGACCCCGACGGTCACACCATCGAGTTCATCTCTCGCGGCTAGGCGACCATGTCCAGCGTCACTTCATTGAGGCAAGGCTTGCCAGCCTCGACGTCGCTGACGTTCTGCAAAGTGATCCGGGCTATCTCCGTCAGAGCTTCGTGAGTGAAAAAAGCTTGATGCGCGGTCACCAGAACGTTCGGGAACGTCGTTAAGCGCATCAAAGTGTCGTCCTGAATGATCGTGTCCGAGAGGTCGCGGAAGAACAGATCGCCCTCTTCTTCGTAGACGTCCAACCCCAACGCCCCCAGGCGCCCGGACTTGATCGCCTCAATCGCCGCCTGCGTGTCGACTAGCCCTCCCCGGCTGGTGTTGATCAGCATCGCTCCGTGCTTCATCCGCTCCAGAGCGGCGGCATCGATTAAGTGATGCGACTCCGGCGTCAGCGGCAGGTGCAAAGAAACGATGTCGCTCTCCGCCAGCAGTTGATCGAGCGGGACGTATTCGACGCCGAGATCGAGGCAGGCAGCGTTCGGGTAGGGGTCCGTCGCCAGCAGCCGCGCTCCAAAACCCTTGAAGATCGACGCGAACGCCGTCCCAATCCGGCCGGTGCCGACGATTCCTACCGTCTTGCCGCGGATATCGAAGCCTTCAAGACCGGCAAGCGCGAAGTTCCCGTCTCGTACTCGGTGGTAGGCCTTGATCAATTTCCGGTTCAGCGCCAGGATGAGCGCGGTCGCGTGTTCGGCTACCGCATAGGGTGAGTAGGCGGGCACACGCACTACCGGTATCGCATGCTCCTGAGCCGCTGCTAGGTCGACATGGTTGAAGCCCGCTGAGCGGCAGGCAATGAGCCGGACGCCGTGATCGGCTAGGGCGGCGATGACAGCCGCGTCGACCTCATCGTTCACGAAGACGCATACGCCTTCGAAACCCTCCGTCAGCCGAGCAGTCTCCGGCGACAACCGCGTCTCGAGAAACTGTAATTGGTGACCAAACTCCGAGTTGGCTGCTTCGAAGTACCGCCGATCGTACTCATTGGCGCTAAACAGGGCGAGGCGCATGACTTAAGGTACTCAATGCGCTCCAAAACGCAAGAAGGCCCGCTCTGTCGAGCGGGCCTCGTTTTTCTCGTCTATTTGTTTATGGTACCGCAGTTTTTGGGCGAATGGGGACCTAACGACGTGTTGTTACAAAGATTACGAAAACTTCCTTCGTTGGCTCTTGCTACCCTGATCCGCTATGAGATCGTTCCTGCTCGCATTCGTCTCCCTCACCTTGGCTTTGCCGACCTTCGGACAAGGCCGCGACCCCCAGATGGATTCCCAGTACCACCTGGGGCCCGATTCGCTCATCCAGCAGAACGTCCCCAAAGGGACGATCAGCGAGAAGTTCACCATCCCCAGCCAGGTCTATCCGGGGACCATCCATGACTATTGGGTTTACGTCCCGGCGCAATATGATCCCGCGACACCGGCAGCGCTGATGATTTTTAACGACGGCCACGCCTTCATGCAGTTCGATGGGCAGATTCGGGCGCAGAACGTGATGGATAACCTCATCTCCCGCCGCGAGATTCCGGTCATGATCGGCGTCTTCGTCAATCCAGGACGCACGCCCGAGCAACCGCAAGCGTCCCGGCGTGAGTGGGGCGACCGCACCGGAAATCGCCCCGAGGAGTACAACTCCATCGACGACCGCTACGCCCGCATCATCCTCGACGAACTGATTCCCGCCGTGAAGAAGGACTACAACATCTCCGACGACCCAAACATGCGCGCTATCGGCGGCGCCAGTTCCGGCGGCATCGCCGCTTTCGTCGCCGCCTGGCATGGCTCCGACCAGATCCACAAGATGTTCAGCTTCGTCGGCACCTACGTGAATCTCGGTAACCGCGGCGGACACACCCTGGCGCAGATCGTCCGCGACAGCCCAAAGAAGCCGCTGCGTATCTACCTACAGGACGGCCGCAACGACAACCGCGGAATGGGTAGAGACGGCAGTTACAACCAGGAGCGAGACTGGTTCTACAACAACGTGAAGCTAGCTAAGGCGCTCGAAGACAAGGGGTACGACCTGAACTACACCTGGGGAATCGGCAACCACGGCCAAGTCCAGGGCGGCGCGATCCTGCCGGAGATCATGCGCTGGCTGTGGCGCGACCACGGCGTCTCGACCGATCCCAACGACACGGTCGAACGGTCCTTCAACGAGCCGGCTGCGCAGTAGCGCCAAACGCAAAAAACCCGCTCTTTCGAGCGGGTTTTCGTAACGTCTATTTCTTTATGGTAGCAAGAAAAAGGGCCTAGTGGAGCACTTTGCATCTTTTGTTACAACTTTTACAAAACCTCTCGGGACAGGGCTCTTGCTAACCTAAACATGCTTGTTTTCTAGGAGTTCCACGATGAGACTGTCTCTCACCCTACTGCTTTCCCTGGCGATTGCCGGGATACTTTTCGCCCAACGTCCCCCAGAAGGCCCTAATCCCGCCCCCGACGCGCAATATCGGCTAGGTCCCGACTCGTTCCCCCAAGAGGGCGTACCCAAGGGACGCATCGACGGCCCGTTCGTCCTTCCCAGCGAAGTCTGGCCTGGCACGCAGCACACCTATTGGGTTTACGTCCCCGCGCAGTACGATCCCGCCAAGCCGGCGGCTCTGATGGTCTACAACGACGGTCAGGCCTACATGAACCCCGACGCCGATCTGCGCGCGCCCAACGTGATGGACAATCTCATTTACCGCCGCGAGATTCCGGTGATGATCGGCGTGTTCATCAATCCCGGCCGCACGCCGGAGCAGACCGAGCCCAGCCTCAGCGACTGGGGCGACCGCTGCTGCAACCGTCCCGCTGAATACAACACCGTCGACGACCGCTACGCGCGCGTTGTGGTCGACGAATTACTGCCGGCGATCCAGAAGGAATACAACATCTCCGACGACCCCGCCATGCACGGCATCGCCGGTTCCAGTTCGGGAGCCATCGCCGCTTTCACCGCCGCCTGGTTCCGGCCGAATCACTTCCGTAAGGTCCTCAGCTTCATCGGCACCTTCGTGAATCTCGCCGGACGCGGCGGCAACAAGTACCCGGACATGATCGTGCAGCACGACCGCAAGCCGCTTCGTGTTTTCTTGCAAGACGGCCGAAACGACAATCGCGGCATGGGACGCGACGGCGTCTACAACCAAGAGCGCGACTGGTTCTACAACAACAACCGCATGGCCCGCGCCCTCACCGAGAAAGGTTATGACGTCAACTACGTCTGGGGCATTGGTCGCCACAGCGGCAAGCAGCCCGGCGCGATCCTGCCCGAAGCCATGCGCTGGCTCTGGCGCGACCACCCGCACTCAACCGACCCCGATGACGACGTCGAGCGTTCGTTCAACCAAGCAGCGAAGTAAAGATTCAGATTGACCGCAAGAAGGCCGCCAGCGAAAGTTGGCGGCCTTTCGTACTTTTAGAGCGTCACGCTAGCCCGGTCTGGCCCGCCGCTCTCCGCCAATAACGTCAACTCATAAGTCTGCATCGAGTAGCAGCAGAGCGCGGCCTGGTCGGCCCGGCACCAATACACCGACGTCTTGACCGTCAGCGACGTCTCGCCTTCGGGGACCTCAAGGCGAGTCTCTACCGGCAGAGCCTCGACGGATAGCACCGTCGTTTCCCCGCCCCGCGCAATCTCGATCTGCGAGGCCACATCCGGACTGATCTGCGCATCCTCAGGCAGATCCAAAGTGATCGACAACGTCACCGCCCCAACTCCGCAGCGAACCGGGGCCAGCTTCTTCACGCCGCGCCGCGGCAACGCCAGGCGATCCGCATCGCGCAGCGCGAACGTCGAGACATCGCCCGACGCAATATTGACCACGCGAATCGCATGGTTATTGGTGTCGGCCACGTACAGATTTCCGTCAGCCGAACTCAGCCCGCCCGGCTCATCGAAGCGCGCGTCTTTAGCCGCGCCATCGACCAAGCCGGCAAAACCATCACCCGCAAACGTCCGCGAACTGCGCGTGTGCAGCCCAATCGCTTTGATCTTGTTGTTGTAAGTGTCGGCGACGAACAGCGTGCCCTCGGCGTACTCCACATCGAGCGGATGCTGCAGCCGCGCCACATCGGGCCCGCCGTCGACATCACCGAAATCGAACAACCCCTCGCCCACAACCGTCTTCACGTGACCGCCGCGCGGGTCGAGATTCACCGCACGAATCGAACTTGTCTCGCTATCGGCAACAAACAGGTGATTCTCGTCGTGCGTTAGCCCGCTCGGCTGGGCCATCGAAGCCGCCAGCAACGGGCCGTCGCGGTGATCTTCCTGTCCCGAACCGGCGTGCCCTGCGATGTAAAACTCTTCGAGATCCAAGCCCCAAATCTGGTGCGCCCCGGCCATGGCGATGAACATCACCCCGTAAACAATGTCCAAATCCCAAGGCGAGTTGAGCGGACGTCCCCGCGCAGGACCCGGCAAGTTGTTGAACTCCTCATCCTGGCGGCCGTTGCCCGCCATCGTCACAACGGTCCGCGCCCGCAAATCTACCCGGCGGATCGCATGGTTTTCCGTATCGGCGACGTAGAGCAGATCGCCTTCCAGCGTCATGCCCTGCGGTCCGCGAAACTGCGCTTCTTCAAAGGCGCCCTCGGTGAATCCCGGCTCGCCTGTGCCGATGACGTCCAACACCGCGCCGGTATCGAGCGAAACCGCGATGATCCGGTGATGTCCTGTGTCCGCGATGAACAGCTGACCGCCGTCCTCGTCCGCCAGCACCTTACCGGGGAACGAAAGGATGGACGCCGGCTCCCGCTCGCGCTCCAATACGGACGTCAACGGCTGACGGTCGAGCGTGCCTTCGCCCTCAAAGTGCTCGGCCATCTGGGCGATGACCGGGTCAAACACTTCGAAGACACCCTCGCCGCTGTGCGTGCCGATGACCTTGCCGCGCGGATCGATGAGCATCATCGTCGGCCAAGCGCGCACGGCGTACTCGGACCAAATCTTCATCTCCGGGTCGTTCACCACCGGATGTTCAATGTCATGCCGCAAGATCGCCTGGCGAATGTTCTCGGCGTCCTTCTCAGCCAAGAACTTGCCTGAGTGGACGCCGATCACGACCAAGAAGTCGCCGTACTTCTGCTCCAAGCGTTTCAGATCGGGCAAGACGTGCTGGCAGTTAATGCAGCAGTACGTCCAAAAATCGAGCAAGACGATCTTGCCCTTGAGATCCTGGATGCTCAGCGGACGGTCGGTATTCAACCACTCGGACTCCGCCGGAAAGTCCGGCGCGTTTACGGTACCTGGTTCAACGGGCATGAGAGCCCATGGTAGCGGGATTAGCGGCTCCACGAACCGCCGCGGCGAGGTACTGGGCCGCTCACTCGATGCTAGCCTCGCCATCGCGAAACCCTCTAAGATCGAGTGCATGACTAGACGTTCGCTTGCCTCGGCGAGCTGCATTCTTGCCATCCTCACCCTCGTCGCCTGTGGCGGCGGGGGCGACGAAGGGGCAACAGCCAGGCGCTTCGTCAACATCGGCTCGGCTCCTCCAGGCGGCGCCTTCTTTGTCGTCGGCAGCGCGCTCGGAGAAGTTCTCAACGAGCACCAATCCGAAGCGAACTGGCAAGTCACCACCGAAGCGACCCAGGGGACGATGGAAAACATCCGCCGTCTCACCGCCGGCGATCTCGATTTCGCCCTAGCGAACGCCGCCATCACCTACTTCGCCGTTCGCGGCGAAGGCGACTGGGACCAAGCGCACGATGTCCGTTCGGTGATGACGCTCGCGCCGAACGTCGGCATGTTCCTGACCACGACGAGTTCCGGGGTCAAGACCATGGCCGACCTCAAGGGCAAGCGCGTTGTGGTCGGGCCTCCCGGCGCCGGCATGGAATATTTCCTGCGCCCGATGCTCGAAGCCCACGGCATCACCTTTGACGACATCACGCCGCTCAACGGCAACCAAGACGCCGCCGTCGGCATGATCGGCGACGGTTCCGCCGCGGCCGCCTTCCTCGGCGGCGCGATCCCGACCGCCTCCATCACCCAAGCCGCTAGCTCGCTCGACGTCGTTTTCATCCCGCTCGATCCCGCCGCTCGCCAGCACCTGATCGGGACGTATCCGTTCTTCAACGCGGCGACGATCCCGGCCGGCACGTATCGTAACCAAGACGAGGCCGTCGAATCTCTTAACGTCGGCGCCATGCACTTAATCACCTCCGCTGATGCCGACGAAGAGCTGGTCTACCAAGTGACCAAGACGCTCTACGAGAACCGCGCCGCCGTGGTCGAGAAGCACGCCGCGGGCCGCGCCATCAATGCCGAGAATGTCGTCCGCGACACTGGCACGGAGTTCCACCCCGGCGCGATTCGCTACTATCGCGAGATCGGCATTTGGCCTGAAGGCCGTTAAACGGGCGTCCGGCTCCGCAAGGCCCCGGCTCCGACCATGTTTCGCACGCGCCTCAGTCAAGTCCTCTCCGTCGCGATCTGCCTGTTCACGATCGCCGAGGTGAACTATCCGATGCTGACGCCGCAAGCCGACCTGGGTCTGTTTGCGCTGCTCGGCATCACGCTCTGCTTCCTTGCCTATCCCGCACACAAGAGCCTCAAAGACAACAAGATCGCCCAAGCCGTCGACTGGCTTTGGATCGCCATCGCCATCCTCTGCTGCGGCTATGTCGTCATCCAGTCCGAACCTGCCTTCTCATCGCTGTGGCTCGACGGACGTTCCCTCGGTGACCGCGCCGGCGTCGAAGCCTCGTTCGATTACTTCATCGGCGCGCTCGGCCTGCTGCTCGTGTTGGAAGTCACCCGCCGCAGCATCGGCCTAGCCCTGCCGCTGCTAGCGCTGGCCTTCGTCTTCTATGCCGCCATGGGTCCCGCCATGCCCGACTGGCTCTTCCCCCATCGCGGCTATCCGTGGGATCGCATCGTGTCATCGAGCTTCTTGCAAAGCCAAGGCGTCTTCGGCATGGCCTTGTCAGTCATGTTCGTCTACGTCTTTCTGTTCGTCGTCTTTGGCTCCTTCTTAGAAGCGACCGGCGCGACGCGCTTCATCATCGACCTCGCACGGCGGCTATTCAAGAACAGCACCGGCGGCTCGGCCAAGGTCGCGGTACTCAGCAGCGGCCTGATGGGCTCGGTCTCGGGCAGCGCCGTGGCCAACACCGCCGCCACGGGAACTTTCACCATCCCGATGATGCGCAGCGACGGATTCGAGCCGCATGTCGCCGGCGGCATCTCCGCCGCGGCCAGTTCCGGCGGCGCGCTCATGCCGCCCATCATGGGCGCCGGCGCCTACATGATGCTCGAGATCATCGACCCGCCGGTGACCTACGTAGAAATCATCCAGGCCGCGCTGCTCCCGGCGATTCTGTTTTACCTCTCGCTGCTGCTGATGGTTCACCTCTACGCCAAGCGCTTGGCGCTCAAGAACCCCGCCGCCGCCCGCGCCGATGCCGTCGCCGCCAGCCTCGCCGAGGCCGAACCGCTGCGCGCGCTTGAGGGGACGATTTTCTTCGGCTCGCTCAGTGCGCTGATCCTGCTGTTGCTCGTCGGCTACACGCCTTTCCGCGCCGTAACCCTGTCCATGGTCCTGATCTACGTGATGGGCTTTCTCAGCGCCCGTACCAAGATCACCGCCCAGAAGCTGCTCAGGGCCTTCGTCTCGTCAGCGAAGAACGGCGTCTCACTGGTTTCGGCCGCTTCGTGCGTCGGCATCGTTATCGCCATGGTCACGGTCACCGGCGTAGGCACGCGCTTCGCCAGTGTGCTGCTGCCCATCGCGCAGGACAATCTCTTCCTGGCGCTCGTGCTGATCATGTTTGCCTCGATCGTCCTCGGCATGGGCCTGCCGTCCGCCGTCTGCTACTTGCTGCTGGCGACGATCATCGGCCCGCCGCTGGCGCAGTTGGGCGTCGTGCCCCTAGCCGCACACCTGTTCATCTTCTACTTCGGAATGATGTCGATGGTCACTCCGCCCGTCGCCCTTGCCGGCTTCACCGCCGCATCGATTGCTGGGACGCCCATCATGGCCACGTCCGTCGCGGCCTTCCGCTTCGCTCTCGTCGGCTTTTCGCTGCCCTTCGTCTTCGTCCTGCAACCGCAACTGCTCATGCTCCAAGCGGACGGCTCGGCCGCCCCCATCGTCGAGATCGTCATCGTCTTTCTCTTCGCGCTGCTTGGCATCGTTCCACTTGCCGCCTGCGTCTCCGGCTATTTATTTAGCTCACTGGGCCTCATGTGGCGTGCGCTAGCGCTGGTCTCGGCCCTGTCGATCCTCTACCCCGCCGGCGCCGTCGGCGAGATGACCCTCAACACCCTCAACTTCGTCGGCCTCGGACTGTTCGCCCTGATCGCCGTCGTCAGTTGGCGCAAGACGCCCGCTGTCGCGCCGGCTTGACGAGTCTTGTTACCCTGAGCGGCCAGATGTCGCCTTTCGTTATCTGACCGCCATGTCCCGCAGGCTCATTTATATAGCGCTGATCCTTCTAGCTTTTCTGCACCAGGACTTCTGGCTGTGGAACGACGCGACGCTGCTGTTCGGCTTTATGCCCATCGGCCTGGCATATCACACCGCCTATTGCATCGCCGCCGCCGGGCTCTGGTATCTCGCAACCAGGTACGCCTGGCCCGAGGACGACTCCGCTCAATGACGCAGCTTGTCGTCATCTGCGTTTACCTGTTCGCCCTGCTGGGCGTCGGCTGGTTGGCGACGCGTCTATTCCAAGGCACCGCCCGCGACTACTTCTTGGCTAGCCACTCCATCGGCCCGGTCATGTTGCTGATGTCGATTTTCGGCACCACCATGACTGCCTTCGCCCTAGTCGGGGCCACCGGCGAATCCTACCGCCTGGGCATTGGCGTGCTCGGGATGCTCGCCTCCTGGTCAGCCCTGGTCCACACCGCCGTCTTCTTCTTCGTGGGCATCAAGCTCTGGTCGATCGGCAAACGTCTCGGCTATCTCACTCAGATTCAATACTTTCGAGATCGTTTTGAAAGCAACACTATCGGCCTATTGCTCTTCCCCGCACTCGTTGGCCTAGTCATCCCTTACCTGCTGACCGGCCTGCTCGGCGCCGGCAGCGTGGTCGTCGTTCTCACCCAAGGCGCCCTTCCGGACCTCTTCCCGGCGACCGGAGGCGGCATCCCCGCTTGGTTGACGAACCTCACCATCTCAGCCGTAGTCTTGATCTACGTCTCGCTCGGAGGCCTGCGCGGAGCAGCCTGGGCCAACACCTTCCAGACCATCGTTTTCTTGCTTACCGGAGTCACCGCCACGGCTCTGATCGCCGGCAAACTCGGCGGCGCGCAGGCCGCGACTCAAGCCGTACTCGCCGCGCACCCTGACAGGCTGATCCTGGGCGACGCCGTGCCTCCGCTCGTCTTTCTCGCTTACGGACTCATTCCGCTTTCGGTCGGGACCTTTCCGCACGTCTTTCAGCACTGGCTCACCGCCCGCTCCGCCAGTGCCTTCAAGCTGACCGTCGTGGGACACCCGCTGTTCATTGCGCTGCTGTGGACTCCCTGCGTGCTCATCGGCGTCTGGGCCACCTCCGCCGTCCTGCCCGACGGCTCGCTGGTGGTGCCCCTGCAACACCCTCCCAACACTGAGCTCGGCCTCATGGTGCAACAGCTCACCACGCCCTTCATCGGCGGACTGCTTGGCGCCGGAATCCTTGCCGCCATCATGTCGTCGCTCGATTCGCAATTCCTGGCCATCAGCTCGATCTTCACCAACGACATCGTGGGCCACTACGTCAGTCACGAACGCGTCGACGACCGCCAACGTGTGCGCCTTGGACGCCTCTTCGTCGTGCTCATCGTCGCCGTCACGTTCGGGCTTTCGCTGCTCGAACCGCGCAGCGTCTTCGCCCTCGGCGTCTGGTGTTTCTCTGGATTCACCGCC
Source organism: uncultured Acidobacteriota bacterium (assembly GCA_963805925.1). GTDB lineage: Bacteria > Acidobacteriota > Terriglobia > Bryobacterales > UBA6623 > CAMPKL01. Next base: position 70,036 of record CAWDWB010000002.1, on the reverse strand, counting down.
CTGTTCCCGCTGGTCGTAGCGGCGCTTTATTGGAAGCGCACAACCTGTGCCGGCGCGATGGCATCCATCCTCACCGCGGCAGCAGTCTGGTTCTTGCTTTTCCGCGACAGCGACTACGCGGCCGTCGCAGGATACGAGTTCCTCGGCCTCATGCCGGTCGTAACGATGACCTTCGCCGCAATCGTCGCCCTCATCGGCGTGTCGCTCGTCACTGCCCCGCCCTCCGCCGCTACGATTGATAAGTTCTTCCCGACGAAGGCCTAATGCGTATCGCCTACATTACAGCCGGCGCCGGCGGCACCATTTGCGGCAACTGCCTGCGCGATAACGCCCTCGTCACCGCGCTGCGCGCCGCCGGGCACGACGCGTTACTCTTGCCGGTCTACACGCCCGTCAAGACGGACGAAGCCAACGTCTCCCAGCATCGCGTCTATCTCGGCGGTCTCAATCTCTATCTTGAGATGAAGTACGCCTGGGCCCGCCATCTGCCGCGTTTCCTGATGCGCTGGCTCGACAGCCCCGCCCTGCTCAACCAAGTCTCGAAGTTCGCCGTCAAGACCCTTCCCGAAGACCTCGGACAGATGACCCTCGCCACCCTCGAAGGAGAAGAGGGCCCCATCGCCGCCGAAGTCGCCGAACTCATCAAAGCGCTCAAGAAGCTCCAGCCCGACGTCGTCCACCTCACCAACACCATGCTCGCAGGCATCGCCCCGGCCATCCGCCGCGAGCTAGGCGTACCTCTGGTGTCGTCTCTTCAAGGGGAAGATTACTTTCTGTCGAATCTGCCCGCTCCCTACAGTGAACAATCGTTCGCCGTCTTACGCCGTATGGCGCAATCGATCGACGCCTTCTCCTCGCCCTGCCGCGACCACGCCGAAACGATGGCGCCGCTGATCGGGCGCTCGCTCGACGACATCGCCATCGTCCCGCCAGGCATTACCGTAGAGGATTTCTCGCCGCGCGAACCGCGCAATCCGTCCGAATTCGTCATCGGCTACATCGCCCGCATCGCCACCGAGAAGGGCGCGCACATCCTGCTCGACGCCATGCGCCACATGCGCGATAACGAGACCGACCACACGCCCAAAGTGAAACTGCGCATCGCCGGGTGGGTCAGCGCCGAGTACGAGCCGTACTTGACTGAACTGCACGAGAAGGTAAAGGAATGGCAACTCACCGATCGCGTCGACTTCCAACGCTACATCGGGCGCGACGAGAAGGTCGCCTTTCTGCGCTCGCTTGACGCCTTCTCAGTCCCCTGCACCTACGGAGCGCCGAAAGGGCTCTACGTGTTGGAAGCCTGGGCTTGCGGCGTCCCTTGCGTACAACCGGAAATCGGCATATTCCCGGAACTGATCGCAGAAACCGGAGGCGGCCTACTTTGCGAACCTCGCAATTACTCCAGCCTCAGAAACCGGCTGGAGTACCTACGCGACAACCCCGCCGAGGCCGGAGCCATGGGCGAACGGGGCCGCCGAGCGACCCTCGAACACTACACCGCACAGAAGATGGCCGAGGCCACCGTGTCTCTCTACGAACGCCTGCGCTAGAGCACCGGCTTGTAAGCCCGCATCAACTTGGCGATCTCTTTCGCCTCGCCCGCGTTCAACTGCGGCAACGGCGGACGCACAACGCCGCCAACCTTACCGAGGATGTTCATCGCCTCTTTCATCACCGTCACTTCGTAGCCCTTGCGCCGCGCACGGATGTCGTACAACGGCAGCACGTACTTGTTCATCAGGGCGAGCAGACCTTCTTGGTCCTGCGCCGCTCCGCGTTCGTGCATCTGCATCGACAACTTCGGCGCAATCGTCGCAATGCTCGACGTATAGGTGCGGATGCCGATTGAGTAGTAGCCCGGGACGCAGTCGTCGCCGATACCGCCGATCCAGTTCAGCCGGTCGCCGACGCGCTGGATCGTCCGCTGATAGTCGCGCACCTTGCCCTGGCCGTCCTTGAAGGCCGCCAAGTTCGGAATCTCCGCCGCGATGCGCTCCACTTGACCCGGCGTCAGGTTCACCCAGTCGCGACCGTAGAGCAGCAAGCCCAACTTCGTCGCCTTGCCGATGCCCTTGTAGTAGTCGAGTAAGCCCTCGAAGTCCGCTCCGGGATAGTAGGGCGGGAACATCAAGATGCCGTCCGCGCCGTGCTTCTGCGCCTGCTTGGCCATCTCAACGGACAAGCCGCCGCCAAAGCCCGCGCCCGCGATCACCGGAATCTTGCCTCCCGAAATCTCGACCGTCGCCTTGACCAGCGCGATCTGCTCCTCGGGCGTAATCGAATACATCTCGCCCGTACCGCCCGCCGCCACCAGCGCGGCAAACGGGTAGTTCATCATCTCCTCGACGTTCTTTTTGTAGCCGCGGAGGTCCAACGACAGATCCTTCGGCTTGAACGGAGTGACCGGGAAAGCGATAACCCCTTCGCGGAGGTCATGACGTAGTTGTTGAATACTCTTCATTTCGAAAATCCTAGTCTCCCTTACCAGCGCGGCAACTTGCGTTCCCAGGTCGAGTCGACATGCTTGCGCATCTCTGCCTGGTCATCGCGGTTGCGGTAGGGAATCTTCTCGTAACGTTCTTTCAGTCGAGCCAACTGATCGTAATCCAAATCGACGCCCAGGCCGCCCTTATTCGGGATGCGTACCTTGCCGCCTTCAATCTTCACCCGGCCGCCGGCGACAATCTCATCGCTCGACTGCCAAGGGTAGTGCGTGTCGCAGGCGTACGTCAGATTCGGCGTCGCCGCCGCCACATGCGCCATGGCCATCAGGCTCACGCCCAAGTGCGAGTTTGAATGCATCGATAGCGCGATGCCGAACGTCTGGCATAGCTTACCCAGATGCTGCACCTGGCGCATGCCGCCCCAGAAGTGGTGATCGCACAACACAACCTGCACCGCGTCCTGCTTGATCGACTCCGGCATGTGCGCGAACGCCGTCACCGCCACATTCGAGGCCAGCGGCGTATCGTTGCCCAGCGCCAGCAGACCCTTGCGCACCGCGGCCATGCCGTCGATGCCGGCCGCCGGGTCTTCCAAATACCCGCCGTTCTTCAACTCTTCTTTCAGCGCCTCGCCGACTCTGATCGACGTCTCCACCGTCCAGGCAGAGTTCGGGTCGATGCGGCACGGGCTGTCCGGGAAGGCCTGCTTGAGTTGCTTGATCGTCTCGACCTCAATCTCCGGGTCGAGCACGCCGCCCTTGAACTTGATATCGGTGAAGCCGTACTCCTGCTTCATCGAGCGCACTTGTTCGACGATCGTCTCCGGCGTCAAACATTCGCCGTACTTGTCTTCCCGCGCGTCGTCGCCCTCACCGCCGCCGCCGGCGTGTTTGTAGAAGGGATACGCCGAGAAGGGCACCGCATCGCGAACCCGCGTGCCGAGCAGGTCGCAAACCGGCTTGCCGACCGCGCGGCCAATCATATCCAGGCAAGCGGTCTCAATCGCCGAATACGTACGCGGCCCGGCATCCAGCGGATTCTCGCCTGGCGTCGACATGGTGTGCGAACGCTCCAGTCCGGCGCCGTCGCCCTCTACCAGGTCGAGCAACGATCCGGTCAAGCGGTAAGCATCGCCGCCGATCACGCGCTCGCGCACGTCGTGCAACGCCTTGGCCGGCTGCTCGCCGCCATACGTCTCGGCGATGCCGACGATGCCGTCTTCGCTGACTAACTCAAGAACGTTGCGCAACGCATAAGGCGCATGCAATCCGTAAGAACTACGCAGTGGCGGATCGGCAATCGCAATCGAATGCACCCGCATATCGACAATTTTCATGAAGCTCCATTGTACGAATTCACACGGGCGCTAACCGGTTGGAATTGCCGTTTTTCGGGACATCGCCTGCGTCCAAGCCAGCGCCCCTAAGATCAACGCCCCGCCGGCCCAAGTGCGCGGCCCCAGCACTTCGCCAAGGATTAGCCAACCCAGAAAGGCGCCGATAAACGGCTGGGCAAAAAGCGTCGGCGCTATCTGGTTCACCGGAACTCGACGAATCGCCCAGTACCACGCGCTATAAGCAAACAACGACGGCAGCAGAGCGAGGTAGATCAGCGAAGCCCAAGCCGGCGTTCCAAAACTGCTCGGGGTCGTCTCTGCCACCACAGGCGCATAGAAGATCGCGGCCGCGATCAGGCCACACGCTTTCATGGCCGCAATCGTCGGCAAAGGCGAATAGAGCTTCGCTAACCTCCCGCCCGATATGGTGACCGCGGCCTCGCACAGCAACGATCCCAGAAACAGCAAATTTCCCCACAGGCGATTGTTCGCCGCTTCGTCACCAACCCCGCTCGGGGCGGAAAGTATCCAGACTCCCGCCAACCCCAGAACCATCGCCCCAATGATTCGCGGATTCAAATGCTCCCGCAAGATCAACCCGGCCAAGATCACCGTGAGAATCGGCTCCAGCCCGATCAGCAGCGCAACGTCCGCCGCCCGCGTCAAGCGTAGACTCTCTATCTGCAACGTGGGCGTAAGCGCAAAGTTGATCACGCCGAGCACGGCGACCAACGCCCAATCGCGCTTCTTCAGCCTGGGCAACCCAACAAAAGGGATCAGAAACAAGTAAGCGAACGACGCCAGGCCGTAGCGGAAGACCACCACTGCTCCCACGGGCATCGCCTCACCGGCGACCTTCATCGCCACATACGAGCCCGCCCACATCGCCTGGGCTAACAGCAGCAGAGTCCAGATTCGCCAACCCACCTAGAAGCCTTGTTCGAACACCACGTCCACCGGGATGTCCGCCGCTTCCAACCGATCAAGATCCGCCTGCAACTCCGGGCCGATCTTGCCCATTTGGTCGACAAATTGCGTGGCCCCCGCGTAGTCGCCGTCGCCCTGCAAAATCAAGATCTTTGCCGACAAAGCATTCACCGCTTCCTGCATCTTGTCGAACTCAACACGGTACGTCCCCGTCGCCGCGTCCCGACTAAACGCGCCCATCTGCTCGAAGAAGTTAAAGCGAAGCGTATTCGCCACGCCATGGGCACTCGACGCCCCAAACCTCACCGAGCGGAAGATCCCCGCCAAAAACGTGACGTAGTTGTCCATCAAGTCCGCATCGCCCATCTCGCCGCGCTCATTGAGCTTGGTCACCATGTAGAGCCCAAGAATATCCGCCTTGCCCTCTTCCAGCGCCGAGGCGTGTTCCTTCATCGCCTCGCGCACCGTGCCCTTGCCCGTGATCGTGTTCTTGATGCCCAACCCATGCGCCACTTCATGGAACATTGTGTTCGCGAAAAACGCGTCGAAGTCCACGTGCGAACGCTGGTCTTCGGCGATCAACACGCCGGCGATCGGCACGAGGATCTTCTCGAACTTCGCCTGCATCGCATTCTTCAACTGCAAGCGCCGCGCGCCGCTTTTGAGTTGCACTTCCTCGTCATTGGGCAAGTTAATCGCAATAGTCTTTGCCCCGGCATTGCTGTCGCCCGCGTAGTAGATCGCGTCGTAGGCGTTCAAGTCCGAGTCGTCGCCCGGCGATTCCTTCTTGTACTTCGCCTCGACCGGCAAACCTTGCTGCAAGTCGCCCAGCATCGAGACGTACTTCTCCAGCCGCGCGCTCCACTCCTTGTCTTTGATCAAAACGTAGGCTTCAAACGCAGCCTTGTAGCCGTAGAGCTGATCCTCGTAAGTCTCAATTGGCCCGATTACGATATCGATCGTGTTGTTCTTCATCTCCATCCAAGCGAAATCGCTCGGCTGATAGTCGTCGCTCAACAGCGCATCCGCCCGCAGTTCCAGATATTTCTTTAGGCCCGCGTCATCCGCCAACTCCGCAGCCTGGCGCAGTTTCTCTGACGCCGTCGACAACCCCTCACGAAACGCCTCGCTATACGGGACCGCAACCAATCCGCCTTCGCCGCGCCGCACAATCGTGTAGAGCCCCTTCAAGGCCTCGCCGCCGTCAGCAGCCGCTGCGACCGCCGCCTCAAACTCTTCCTTGGTCATGTCATGCGGATAGAACTCGGCGCCCTCCGGCTTCGGCCCCACGCCCGGAATCAGAGGCGCATTATTCGCCAACCGATCCCACGGCCCATAGTTGATCTCCACCAGCTTCTTCGCCGCCGGATCCGTAATCGAGCCCATCAAAGCGTCGCGGTCGCCGTATGCCTGCTTCCAGAACAGGCCGTTCATCGTGTCCGCCGCCTCAACCAACAACGGCAACATCTGCCGCTGCCTTTCGGTCAGCGCGCTTAAATCAGACGTCAGCCGAAAGCTGACGTACTTGTCCAACTCTTTTTGATAATTCATGGAAGCGGTTTCTTCCTCCGGTGCGGAGCCGCAGCCGGCGAAGATTATCGACAACAAAAGCGCGGCAGGAAGAATGATGCGGTGCATGCTCTATTTTGGCGCCTACCGCCGATCAGGGCCATTCTCCGCTTCGAGATCGCCCAGCGCAAACTGCACGCCCGCCAGCACGTGCGCCAGAAACTGTGGATTCCAAAACACGTCCGGCACGTGACGTAACTCCCAAGCCCCAGCAGAGAAATCGCCTGGGAACATCAGATCCTAACCTCCGGAGGTTTGACCGTTCGTTTGCCTCTTGTCACCCAAGGCCGACTGCGCCTCGGTCGAAACCGACTTCAAGTGCAAATCGCGCTGCGGGAACGGGATCTCGACGCCCGATTCGCGGAAAGCTTTGAATATCGCGAAGTAGAGATCGCTCGCGATGATCTTCGGCGTCTGGACTTGTTTCGTCGTCCAGATCCGCAACTCGAAATTGAGCGAGCTGTCGCCGAAACCGGTGAAGATCACATCCGGCGAGGGCCGATTGTTGACGTCCGGGTGACGACGCGCTACCTCCAGCACAATCTCCTTCACCCTTTCCGGATCGCTGCCGTACGACACCCCTAACGGCACGTTGATACGAACCGAGCGATCCGAAGCCGTCCAATTGACCACGCGGTTCTCAATAAACTCCGCATTGGGAACGATGATCACCACATTCTCGTTCGTCCTGACCCATGTGCTGCGCCCGCCGATCTGGATCACGTCACCCAATAAATCACCCACGGCGATCCGGTCGCCGACCTTGATCGGTTGTTCTAACAGCAAGATCACGCCCGACGCGAAATTCTTCGCAATGGTCTGCAAACCTATGCCGACGCCGATACCGACCGCGGCCCCCACTGCCACCAGACTCTCCAGCTTCACGCCCAGCGATTGCAGCGCGATGATCAGACCGAGGCCAAAGACCGCATAAGAGAAGAAGCGCTCGATGACGTAGCGTTGCCCGGGCTCAATCGGCAGGTGGCTCAGCAGCTTGGATGTAAAGGCGCTGCGCAGTAGCCGGGTCCCGATAACCAGCGCCAACAGCAGCATCAAGGCCTTGACCAGCAGGGCCGGCGTTACGCCGACGCCTCCTAGCTCCAAGTAAGGCCGGGTCCACAGATCGGCCGCATCGCGGCCGAGGGAGTCGATCGACCGGGTTACGCCGTAGACGCCCCAGAATCGCCACGCCAGCATCGCCGCCACGAAAGCGGTAAAAGTCAGCGTCAACCGAACGGCTGTAAGACGGATCTTCATCTGCCTCACCTTCTACAAGATCGGGATTCTCTCGCTCGCATTGACGAACAGCACATCGTTCAGCGTGACATATCGACTCAGCGCGACGGTCAGGTCGCTTTCAATCTGGACGCCCGTCAACCCAAAGATCACCAGATCCGCATCGCCCGAGTGCCTTGCCACCGAAGTGTCCAGGTCCGACGACTGGTGATAGGGCACGGACGTGATTTTTTGACTCGATATGGGCAAACGGCCCTCACGCATCATCTCTTCCAGGCGGTTGCGCTCTTGCTCCGCGTTCGATGCAGCGAAACAGGTGAACAGTTGGATCTCCGCATGCCGCCAGTCGGGATGTCCAACAATGATGTACGACAGCAAGATCATCAATGACGCGTTGTCGTAGTCCGCATCGGTCAGCCAAATGTGAATACTCGATCGATAACCGAACCGGTAGATCGTCGAGCGCAGCACGCAGGTGTTGAACTTAGATGAAGACGCCAGATGCACGCCCGTGACGATCTCTTCCACTTCACTGGGATGGTCCCGATCGAACTCAAAAAGCACCGTGTTGTTGGGCAACCCCGATATGCCGGGCAGCTGCAACATCTGCGCCAGCGCAAGCTCGTAAGAAGGCGAAATCAACGTATCGACAAAGATTCCCGCGCCGCTGATCTGCGTCCGGTGAACCAGGCCCTCGGCCACCACTCGCGCCTTGATCTCTTCCTGGAACGAATAGTCGCCCTCAATATACTGGATGAAATGGCCGAACCCATGCCGCTGGCAAATCCAGCGCATCAAGTCGAAGTGCCCCAAGCGCTTCTCGCCGTGACGGGTAATGGCGATTACCGACGGCCGCCAATCGCTCGATTCCGATTTCGTGCGCGATTTCTGCAGTGAGATCTGCAAGCGCCGCGTCAACTGAAACATCGTACCCAAGAAGATCGCAGCAAGCCCGCGCTCCTCTGTTCGGTTATGCCGCAGACCCATATAAATCAGCACCATCAGGCCGACCGACAAGAACGCATACAGCGCGCTCATCTGGATCATCATCAAAGCGCACATCACCGCGCCAAGCAGCGAGACATACCAGCGCGACCGGAACGTGGGGCGATACGACGGATTGCCGGCGAAGTACTCCAGGAACGACACCGCGCACAGAGCGCCGTACGTCACCATGAAAAACATCGACAAAACCTGTGAAATCGAGTTCACGTCCCCAATCAACACGAAGAACAGCGCGATCGCCCCAGAGAGCAATGCGGCGTTGACCGGCTCGTCGTGACCGCCGCGGCCGCTCGCCATGAGTTGATTCAGCTTCGGCGTCGGCAGCACGCCGTCTCGCGCCAATGCTTGCAGCGTCCGCGGCGCGACAAGAATTGAGCCCAAGGCCGATGAAAGCGCCGCCGCTCCCAGACCGATGTAGATCGCCGGCCCCCACAGCGCAATACGGGTCATGATGAACTGGTCGCCATTCAGCGCCTCAGGCGTTGCATTCTGGGCCAGCTTGATCGCTACCAACGCGTAGATCACCATGCCCACGAGCGTGGCGGCCGTCGTGCCCAAGGGAATCGAGCGCTGCGGATTCTTAAGATCTCCGGACAATCCCAGGCCAGCGATCATGCCTGTGAAGGCCGGGAAGCAGATCGCGAATACTTTACTGAAGCTATCCGGCGTTGCGACATGGGCCGTCAGATTCAGACCGTCAGGCCGAATTTCCAGCGGCCCGGCGCCAATAAAGAACACCACCAAAGAAAGACCCAAAACGACGCAAACGACCCACAAGGCCCGTACGCCCAAGTCCGCGCCCTTGGTCAACATCAAGCCCAACAGCAACACCGTACTGGGCACGCTCACCCAGCGCGGATCCACGTGATAGCCGTACAACAGCGCCGCCGCCTCATACGCCGGTTGGAAGGCCTCGGCAAAAGCCACCAGATAGAAGGCAATCGATATCGCCTGCGATAGGTACAGCGCGACGCCGATGGCCCCGCCAATACTCGTACCGAACGACCGGCTGATGATGAAGTAGGCGCCGCCGCCCGCCACCCTGCGGTTCGTGGCGATCTCCGACACGGCCAACACCGTCGGAATCGTCACCAAGTGACCGAGCAGAATGACGACGAACGTACCCCACAGCCCCACGTTGGCAACCGCGTAGCCGAAACGCAGAAAGAGCACCGCGCCAAGAATCGTGCTGATGGATGCGAGGAATACCGGGGCAGTGCCGAATCCGTGACCCACTTCCAAATGGGTCACCGGCGGCCCGGAAATGATGCTTAGCGGGGCTTTCTTGCGCTTCACGTGGCTCAATTGTGCCACTTTCCAGTTCGCGCCGTGCGTCGCGTATAAAAACTAGAACGGGGTCTCTCCTGCGCCCGATGAGGAGAGACCCCGTTCCGTTTTCGGTCAGGAACAAGTCCCAACCAAATTCGTGATGTCAAAGAGCGGCTGGAACGAGACCCCCCCGAGCGCCCGACTACGAAGGGGCCTCGTTCGCCGCTTGACCGGATCGTTAGACCCGGCCAAACCTCGCTGCGAACCTAGTTTCTAGCAAGCTGCTTGAACTTCGGCGTCGCCAGATATCCGCTAACTTGGTTGCGTTCAATGTCGGTCACAACCACTTCGTAGGGTTGCGCCACACCCATCACGTAGAACTCGACCGGCTCATTGAGCAGACGATCCTTGTGCGTCACAACCTTGTCGTCCGCCATCACTTCCAGCGTGTAGCGGTTCTTCTTGTAGTCGATGTCTTTGATGCGCATGTGGACCGTATCGATCTTGGTACGTTCCTTCGACACCGGAAGCTCGAACTTTGTTACGTCGCGCTGGCCTTGCATCTTGAGCCGTTCAATGGCCGCATCGTGGTCTCCCACACGTCCCGAGACGGCGTCGACGTCAGACTGCGTGCTGGCCAACAGGTCAGCGGTTTCGTTCAGGCTTTCGCGCGTCTGGTCCAGTTCGCCCTGCACGCCTACGACTCGCGTGCTCACGTCTTCAATACCCTTGCGATTGGTATCAGTCTCGCCGCGAACGCTGCCGATTTCCGTCAAGAACATGTCCTGCTGCTCGCGCTCTTTTTGGGCGATCACCTTCGACAGTTGATCGGCTCCACGGCGCGCCTCGGAACGCGCACGCTCCGCTGCTTCCGCCTTCGTTTTCTCCACGCTCTCTTGCAGCGCGCTGATCTCGCGCTGATGCGCTCCGGTTTGCGCGGATAGCGCCGCTTCCAGATCGCTGACTTCGGCCGTCATGGCAGCACGCTCGTTCTGTGACGAGGTTTCTATGTCGCCTACTTTGTTCATCAGGTGAACGTTGAATCCAATCAGGGCCGCCAAGGCGATACCGCCTACAATCTTCCAACCCTTGCCGCCGTTCCGGACTTCCGTGTTCTCAGTCGTTTCTTGCATGTCCTTGACCTCCATTTGCTTCTCGGTCGCACCTTCCCTTATGCAACGGGCGTGCCAAACTCCGACAAGCCATATAACTGTCTTGTTTTCAGTGCTTTTTGGGAGACCAAGAACCCTGGAAAGGCCTCGGTGCTTGCCCAGTTGGGAAGATTCTCCAGGTCGGCGGTAAGTATTACCGGTCGCCGGAGCAAGAAAGGGAAAGGGGGCGCCCGCCTACCGAGCCATGGCTTCAAATTCGCGAACGACCCCGGGCAGATTCGCCTCCGCTAGTCTGTCGGCCCCGAATCTGGCCGCGTTGTAGCACTCCAGCACCCGCCGAAATCCGCTGGTCAGGGCGGGCTCGTCGAGACGCCGGGCGATCTCTTCTCCGGTCAGGTGCGCTTCGCGCTTCATGCCGCGTTTTTCCAAGGCTGTCAGCGCTCGTTCGAAGAAATAACGAATATCGTCCTGGCTGCCGGAACCTCGTTGCAAACGCCGGCGCCTCAGCAGTGAGCTCCACAACGGCCGCAGCAGCAGGACAAGAAGCAAAAGCGCTGCAGCCCCCCCGATCGGCCCCAAGACAGGCAGCGCCCGCCTCCAGTCCGACCAGTCCACTTGCTGCGCATCCACGCCTTCAAACCAACCCAAGAAGTACTTACCGAACTGCTCCCAGCCGACCGCCATGCTCAACACCGCCGACTGCGAACGCTCTTGAACTCCCGCCGCAATCTGGGCCTGACGCGTGGCGTCATAGTCCACCACCCACTCAATCCAGCCCGATTGCAAAGCGTCCCAGTACATCCACAATTGCGACAGCTGGCCGCCTGCCTCCGTAGGCCTCTTTGGAGACGGATCAAACTCTAGCCAGCCGTACCCCGGGATGTAGGCGTCGACCCAGGCATGGGCATCGCTCGAGCGGACAATCTGCATGCCGGTCAGCGGGTTCTCCACGCCGCCGGCAAAACCACCCACCAACCTCGACGGGATACCCAATGTCCGCAGCATGACTCCCATCGACGAGGCAAAGTATTCGCAGTGTCCTTCTCTTCTCTCAAACAAGAAATGTGCGAGCGGATCTTCGGTCCTTTCGGCAGGCAGTTCCAACGAGTAACGGTAGTTCGTTTGGAAGTAGCGCTCGATACGCCGCGCGCTATCGAACCAATCAGTCGAACCCTTGGTAATCTCCGCAGCCAACGCGGCAATGCGCGGATCCAGTTTCGGCAACTGCAAGTAGTCTTGGCGGAACCGCCGCGAGAACAGCTCAATCACGTCCGTCGGCTGCACCAAATTTCGGTCCACCAACCAACTCGTCGCCTCGTACCGCAATCCTCTCAACGGACGATCAGGCACCCGGAAGGTCCCGCCCTCGCTTCTCAACAAGAGCGGGAAAGATCCCGTGATGCGCTCCGGCTCGCCCGGAACGAAGATCACGTCCGTCGGCAACTCGTCTAGCACCACGCGGTAATGAATCATGTGGCCTTCGCCGTCTCTGCGGCCCACGCCGCGCATCGCGTAGCCGCCCTGCTGAGGACGCAGCGTCCGCACAGACCGTGACGGCTCTCCCGTCCAACGCACGCCGTCAAAGTCCTGCAGCGTGATGCCCCGCCAGTGCAAACCCTCCAGCGACGAACCGTCCAGAGATTCCACTCGCATCACCGGACGCGGATTCGCCTCCAGCGAACCCGTTAGCCCCAAGTCCACTTGTTGCGAGAAGCCAACCGAGTAATCGCTCCGCAGCGAATACCCGCCCGATCCGTGCGCCCGCGGCAGCACCGCGAACAAAACGGCGCTCAACGCCAAAATACCGACGCCCAAGAGCGCCCCGAATAGCGGCAGGTAGCGCACGGCCTTCCGGCCGCCCCGCGTATCGATCGTCTTGGCTCCGCCTCTCGCACCGTGGAGGACCTCGTACGTCGCGTAAGTGGATGTCGCCATCATCTGAAACAGCAACAACAGGCCCAAGAACCCCAATCCCGCCGTATACATCGAGGCCGACAACAAGTGCAAAAATCCCAGCAGCCCGAGAAAGAAGTAGTCGCGGCCCGACCGTGCCATCATCAACTGCAACGCCGTGAACAGGCACAGCAGCCGAATTGTCGGGGCCACGAATTCGACCGACAAGAAGAAAATATCGGCCGGGTAAAACAGCAGAATCGCGAACGCGATAATCGTCCCGTCCCGCCGCGAAAGAATCGGCATCGCAGGACGGAACGCCCGAATCATTCGATAGCCGAGAGCCGCAATCAGCAGACAGCCCGAAACCGGGTCCACCCCGCCGCCTGCCGCCACGCCGGCGAAGCCGGCCGCGATCATCAGCACCAACGACAGTTCGAAAAATCGCTCCAGTCTGGCTGCCGCAGTCACGCAGTTATTCTAGCGAGCCTTAAAGCCCCAACTGCTGCCGCATGTAACCAGGGCGGTCGGTCGTAATCCCCGTGACGCCCATCGCCAGCAGTTCTCTGGCCCGCTTGGGGTCGTTGACGGTCCAAACGTAAAGGTCCATGCCCTTGGCGCGCAGCTTTTCGACAAACGCCTGGGTGATCGGGGCCTTCGCCGTCCAGGTCCAGCCCGTCCAGCCCGGCCTTCTCCGCCTTGCGGATCAAACCGTGCATGGTCGGATTCCCCCAACGAGCCCGCTCGCGCAAACTGAAGCCGTATACCCAATACGCCGGCACGTCGCGCATCATCCGCTTGGCTTGCTCGATCAACGGCAAGGAAAACGAGATCAACAGCACCCGATCGCGCTTGCCCGATCCCTCGATCGCTCGTTCCAAGTGCGGCAGCGCCGACTTCTCGCACTTCACCTCGATCACCAACCGGCGGCCTTCCGGCACGGCCTCCAACACTTCTTCCAGCGTGGGAATACCCGTCCCCGCCCACTGTTCACCCTTCCACGAACCGACATCCAACTCCCGCAGCTGAGCCAGCGTCGACTTCCCCACATCGAGCTTCACCCCTGCGACGCGCTTGGTATCCGGGTCGTGGATGACTACGATGCGCCTATCGGCCGTGGCGAAAACATCCACCTCAACCGCATCCGCGCCTTGCTCAAACCCCATCCTGACCGAAGGCAACGTATTTTCCGGCGCATCGTGCGAGGCGCCCCGGTGACCGACTATTTCCGCCATTCCCAATCCAGATTAGCTAACGGTTGGCAAACGGTTGGTAGAATACGCCAGTAGGAGACTTTCATGGCTTATCCCGAATACTTCATCGCCCCTATGCGGCAAGAACTGACCCAGCACGGCGTCGTCGAAGCCCGCGAGGCTGCCGATGTGGACCGCATCCTCGCCGAGCAGAGCGGCACCGTCATGTTTGTCGTGAACTCCGTCTGCGGTTGCGCCGCGGGTAAGGCGCGCCCCGGTATCGTGAACTCGCTGAGCAACGCCGTCAAGCCCGACACGGTAGCCACCGTGTTTGCCGGCGGCGATCTCGAAGCCACCGCACGGCTTCGTGAGATCCTCTCCAGCTACCCGCCATCGTCCCCGTCCGTGGCCATCTTTCAAGGCGGCAAGCCGGTCTATTACATGCCGCGCATGGAGATTGAAGGCAGCGACGCCCTCACCATTTCCCAGAAGCTGAAATCCGCCTACGAACAGCACTGCGCGCCGACCGCCCAGTAAGCCTCTAGGCATCTTGATCGGGTTGGGGCAGCGCCCTGGCTACTTCTTCCCGAACAATCTTGCGGATGTCGTTTGCCTGATAGTCGTTGCGCATGAACACCGTGCGATGCGGGAACGGGAATTCGATGCCCTCTTTGTCGAAGCGAATCTTCAGCAGCCGGTTGTAAGCCCTGCCGACGTTCCACTGCTGGATCGGCGTCGTCTTGATGCGCGCCTTGATCATCACCGCCGAATCCGCAAACTGATCGAGACCGACAATCTGGATCGGCTCGAGGATCTCCGGACCCAGCGTCTCGTCCTTCTGCAACTCTGCGCCGACCTCTTCCATCACCCGCATCACCTGGTCGACATCTTCCTTGTAGGCCACGCCTACATCGAACACATAGAACGAATACTCGCGCGTCTTATTGGCCAACTGGGTGATGGCCCCATTGGGAATGATATGGACGTCGCCGGCGAAATCGCGAATCACTGTAGTCCGCAAGTTCAGTTGCTCAACGAATCCGCCCTGCCCATTGATTACCGCCACGTCTCCGATACGAATCTGGTTCTCCGTCAGTAGAAAGAATCCGGCGAAATAGTCGCGTACCAGGTTCTGCGCGCCGAAACCGACGGCAATGCCCGCCACGCCGGCGCCTGCCAGCAGCGGGCCCACGTCGAACCCGATCTCGCTGAGCGCCATCACGATAGCGATCCCCCAAAGAGCGATCGTCGCCGTCCGCGAGGCCACGCTGGTCAGCGTATCCGCGCGCTTCTTAGCCTCTAACGCTCTGAGCGCGTTGCTGTTGCCGTCGTCCGCCGTCACCCTGCCGACAACCTCGCGCACGACGCGCGCAATCACGCGCGAGAACAGCGCCGCGAGCGTCAAAATGAGGATAAAGCGAAAGCCTTTGGCTCCAAGCGCCAAGATCTGTTCAACAGGAAATTTGTTGAGAATCTCACTCATAGGCGTTACAGACTAGGACTGCGCCAGTTCCTTCAACGACTCCGTAAACGGCGCACGAGCCACTCCCTTCTCGGTAATAATCGCCGTCACGAACCGGTTCGGCGTCACGTCAAACGCCGGGTTGATCACTTCGGTTCCAGTCGGCGCGATTTGCTGTCCGCGAACGTGCGTCACTTCCTCAGAAGCGCGCTGCTCGATGGGGATCTGATCGCCCGACGTCAGACTCAAGTCCAACGTCGAAATCGGCGCAGCGACATAGAACGGCACGCCGTTCTCTTTGGCCAACACGGCCACCGAATAGGTGCCGATCTTGTTGGCCACATCGCCGTTGCCCGCAATACGATCCGCTCCGACCACGACAGCGCCGACCTTGCCCGACTTCAGCGTGTGTCCCGCCATGTTGTCTGTCAGGAGAGTCACCGGGATCGAATCCTGTTGCAACTCCCACACGGTCAGCCGCGCGCCTTGCATGAACGGCCGCGTCTCGTTGGCCATGACCGCAACCGGATTGCCGCTCTCAATCGCCGCGCGGATCACGCCCAGTGCCGTACCGTAGCCGCCCGTCGCCAGTGCGCCCGCATTGCAGTGCGTCATCACAACCGCACCCTGCGGCAACAGCGCCGCGCCATGACGCCCCATCGCCTTGTTGATCTCGATGTCGTCGCGCAACACTTCTTTCGCTTCGTCAATCAATCGCTGGCGCAGCGCCGGCAGCGCAACTCCTTCGGTACGAAGCACCGCGTACAGCCGCTTCATACGCTCAATCGCCCAGAACAGATTCACAGCCGTCGGCCGCGTCGCTGCGAGAACCTTCGAGATCTCTTCGACCTGCGCGTCTAGGTTCTCATCGGAGGCCTTCTCGACGCCGATCGCAAAACCCATCGCCGCCGCGACGCCGATCGCCGGAGCGCCGCGAATCACCATCGTCTGGATCGCATCGGCTACTTCCAGGTAGTCCTTGCAGGTGATGTACGTCTCTTCCGTGGGCAGGACGCGCTGGTCAATCATCACCACGCCCGCATCCGTCCATTCGATTGTCTTAACCATAAACCTCTTCCTAACGGCCTCCCTACGGGGCTATCTTGTCGAGTCCATATTTCTCGGCGATGAAAAATGCGCCGAACTGCAGCCCGTTATAAGCGATGTGCATCACAATCGACGGCCACAGCGAACCCGTCTTCCAACGGACAAATCCAAACGAGGCGCCGGCCGCAAACAGCAGCACCAATATCTGCCACGACCAGCCGTATTGCCCGCCGTGCGGCGCCGTGAAAATCAGGCTGGTAATGATGATTGCCGCCGCCGGACCCATGCCCCTCTCCAGCGGCAAGAACAGGAAGCCCCGAAAGGCGATCTCTTCCGTCACCGGCCCTAGCAACACCGCGAAGATGCCAATCAGCCACAGCGTATTGGGATCCTTCAGCATCTCCGTCATCGGCGTATCGTGCGGCGCGCCAATCAGTTGCCCCGTCACGCCAACTCCGAATGCGAGTACGCAACCCAAAATGGCGAACCAAAGAGCCGGAGTCTGATAACTGTTAAACCCCAACGTCTTCAAAAAAGGCAGACGGTACTTGATCGAGACGATGTAGTAGATGAAGCAGAAGACGAGAATCCACCAGAGCGTTTGAATCCCCAACGACCAATACACGACGTACGGCGGATCGGCGAGCGGAGCGTGAATCCCAAAAAAGTTGCCCAGCGCCGCACTTGCAACCGCCGCCAACACGGCGCAAATCCCCAGCGCGACAGCCGCAAAAAACAGCATGCCGACCAGGTCCCAGTAGGACCACATGTCCCGCCGCGGCGGGACTGGGGCGGAAACATCCCCTGGCAGCATCGGAGCAGGCTGCGGCTCAAGCGGCTCGAATTCCATACGGAAACTTCTATCCTAGCAGCGGCCAGCCGGCGGCCAACCCAACCGCCCAGCCATCCTTCGCGAACCAGCGCGAACCGAGGCCGGCAGCGGAACCCCGGGGCCTTAGCGCCTCGGTTCATCACGCTGCACGAATCCCGTCAGCCGTTCGCCACGCCCTCGTGACGGCTATAGCAGCATCTTCGCCAGCTCTTTTCCTGTGAAACTCGCTTCGCACGCCGCCACATGCTCCGGCGTTCCCATGGCCACCAGTTCGCCGCCCGCTTCCCCGCCTTCCGGGCCCAGGTCGACCAGCCAATCCGCCGCCTGGATCACGTCCAAGTTGTGCTCAATGACGATCACCGTATTGCCCAGGTCCGTCAGCCGATGCAGCACTTCCAGCAACTTCCGCACATCTTCGAAGTGCAATCCCGTCGTCGGCTCATCCAGCAGATACACCGTCTGACCCGTTTGCCTCTTGCTCAACTCGCGCGAGAGCTTCACTCGTTGCGCCTCGCCGCCCGACAACGTCGTCGACGACTGACCCAAGTGCAAATACCCCAGCCCCACTTCCAACAACGTGCGCAGCCGGTTGTGAATATTCGGCAAATTCTCAAACAGGGGAGCCGCTTCTTCAATCGTCGACTCCAACACGTCTGCGATTGAATGATGCTTGTACTTTACCTG
Source organism: uncultured Acidobacteriota bacterium (assembly GCA_963805925.1). Taxonomy (GTDB): domain Bacteria; phylum Acidobacteriota; class Terriglobia; order Bryobacterales; family UBA6623; genus CAMPKL01. The sequence continues at coordinate 52,027 of CAWDWB010000002.1, read as the reverse complement.
CAGCGTTTCGTGGTTATAGCGCCGCCCGCGGCAGACGTCGCAAGTCACAAACACATCCGGCAAAAAGTTCATCTCGATGCGCCGCTTGCCGTCGCCCTGGCACGCCTCGCAGCGCCCGCCTTTGACGTTGAAGCTAAACCTTCCCGGCTTATACCCGCGCGCCCGCGACTCCGGCAACATCGAATAGAACTCGCGCAACGGCGAGAACAACTGCGTATAGGTGGCCGGGTTCGAACGCGGCGTCCGGCCAATCGGCGACTGATCGATGCGCACAACTTTGTCTACATGTTGCAGACCCGCAACCTGGTGGTGTTCGCCCGGCGTATTCTGCGAGTGATAGACGTGCTGCATCAGCACCGGGTAAAGAATGCCGTTCACCAGCGTCGACTTGCCGCTGCCCGATACGCCCGTCACAACCGTCAACGTCCCTAGCGGGAACTCGGCCTCAATATTCTTCAGATTGAACGCCTTCGCCCCGCGCACAATTAGCCGCTTCTCGCCCGCCGGCCGGCGTACGTCGGGCACGCCGGTCTCCTTGCGCCCGCTCAAATACTGGCCCGTCAGCGAATGCTCCGATTTGGCAATCTCCTCCGGCGTTCCGCAAGCGACCAACTCGCCGCCCAGCCGCCCCGCGCCAGGGCCCAAGTCGACGACATAATCCGCGCGCTCAATCGTCTCTTGGTCGTGCTCGACCACCAGAATCGTATTGCCTAAGTCGCGCAGCCGGAAAAGGCTATCGAGCAGCCGTGCGTTGTCGCGTGCATGCAGCCCGATCGAGGGCTCATCCAACACGTACAGCACGCCGCGCAACTGCGTGCCAATCTGTGTTGCCAATCGCACCCGCTGCGCCTCGCCGCCCGATAGCGTCGCCGCCGAGCGGTCCAAGCTCAAGTAATCCAGGCCCACCTGCGACAAGAAGCGCAACCGCGTCCGCACTTCGTCCAAAATGCGCCCGGCCACTTTCTTCTGGCGCTCATTCAGGTCCAGCGTCTCGGCCACCACTGTCGCCCGCCCAATCGGCAGACCTGCGAACTCCGCAATCGACCGGCCGGCGAGCTTAACAGCCAAGCTCTCGGGCTTCAAACGCGCTCCGCCGCATGCCGGGCAAGGCTGCGGCGACTGGTAGCGCATCAACCATTCGCGGTACTCATCGCTCGTGTCGTCTTCGTGCCACTCCCTAAGCAGCGCGATCAGTCCGGGGAACTTCGCATCCCCGCCCTTGAGCAAGAAGTCCACCTCTTCCTGATCGAGCAACGCCGCCTTGGCGCGCAATGAGACCTTGCGCCGTTTCGCCGCATTGCGCACCTGGCTCTCAATCCGCGAGGTCAACAAAGACGCCGGGATCGCTCCGCTCAAAATCGGCTTTGAAGGATCGGTAATCAGCTTCGACGGATCGAAATCCCATAAGCTTCCCAGCCCATTGCACTCCTCGCAGGCGCCGTAACGGCTGTTAAAGGAGAACGAGCGCGGCTCAAATTCCGGCACGTTGGCGCCGCACTGCACGCAGGCCAATTTCTCAGAGAAAAGTCTCTCTTCCCCGCTCTCGGCGCCGACTAGCACCAGTCCGTCCGCCAGTTTCAACGCCGTCCGCACCGAGTTAATCAAGCGCTTGTCCGCACCCTCGCGAATCTTGATGCGATCAATGACCAGGTCAATCGTGTGGTTCTTGCTGCGCTCCAGCTTGATCTCTTCGTCAAGCGAACGCATCTCGCCGTCCACGCGCACCCGCAAGAAGCCTTTCGCCGCGAAGTCCTCAAACTCCTTGCGGTAAATGCCCTTACGTCCGCGAATCACCGGCGCCATCACGACGACATTTCGGCCGGGTTGCTCCGTCATCACCCGCTCGACAATCTGTTCCGCGGTCTGCCGCGTAATCGGGATATCGCAGTTCGCGCAGTAAGGGTCGCCGGCGGAAGAATACAGCAGTCGCAGGTAATCGTAGATCTCAGTGATCGTGCCGACCGTCGAGCGCGGCGTCCGGCTCGTGGTCTTCTGTTCGATCGACAGCGCCGGGCTCAACCCCTCGATCGAGTCGACGTCTGGCCGCTCCATCTGGTCCAAGAACTGTCGCGCATAAGGAGACAGCGTCTCCACGTAGCGCCGTTGTCCTTCGGCGTAAATCGTGTCAAACGCGAGCGAGGATTTCCCCGAACCGCTCAGCCCCGTGATAACGGTCAGCGAATCTCTGGGAATCTCTACGTGAATATCGCGCAGGTTGTGCTGGCGGGCGCCGCGCACGATGATGCGGTCCAACATGAACTATTCGGCTTCTTTCAGTCTACAGCCCTAGGGCGTGGGCTTCTTCAGGATGAACTTTGCGAAAGGCAAACTCTGGCGGTCCACTTGGACGACCTGTTCCGCTTCCCCGACATCGGCCTTCGACACCCGTATGCGATACGTGCCTTCCGGCAACGGAATCTTCGCATCCGTTTTCTGCGGCATCAGTCTGCCGTCGACGTAAATATCGGCGCCGCTCGGCTCACTGGTGATCAACAACTGAATCCTCGAGTCTTCCAACTCGATCTCGATAATCATTTCCGAATCGGCGCCGGCCTCGAACGTCCGGCGCGTCGTCTGGAAGCCCGCCAAACGAGCAATCACCTGGCGCGAGCCCCGCGGAAGGTTCTCAATCCGGCAAGGCGTCCTACAGGTCCACTCGGCCCTGTTGTCGACGACCACCGTCGCGCCTGGAGGGCTGGTCCGAAAGTAGACCGAAGTCGTCGTGGCCCGCGGCGCTCGCTTGGGCGCGGCGGCGACCGCAGCAGCAGGCGGTGCAGCAGCAGGCGGCGGAGCGGCTGCCGGAGCCGTCGGCTGAGTCGTCGGCGGGGTAACCGGCGCGGGCGCAACAACCGGAGGCGGCGTCTCCGTAACCGCAGTCTCCGTAGCGGCCGGCGGCGCCTCTTCCGTCTCGGGCTCAACCGGCTCAGGAACCACAGGTTCCAATTCGACCAGCGGCGGCGTCTCGACCACTTCGATCAACGGTTCGGTCGCGCCGAACCATATCGACCAAGCCTGACGCGCCGCCATGACCGGATTAGCGAACAAGTCCCCCGTCGTCGCCTGCACGGCGCCGGCAAAAGCCAACAAGCCAACGGCGGCCAGTCCCCCAATCCAACCGATCCACCGCCCCTTTGAAGATTTCTCGGCGCTCGCGCTTCGCTCGATCGGCGGCAACGCCGGCGCCTCTTCGAAGGCCGGCATCTTCGACGTCGAAATTTGCGTCTCGTCGTTCGCCCCGGCGGTGTCCTTGGCCACGTCTTGGGTAATCGACGGATCTAAGCCCGGAGTCGTCGCGACTTCCGCGTCCGCAGGCACTACCACCGCCTTGACCGCCGCGCGGAAGCTCTCCGCGAACGCCTGGCAGCTTTTATAGCGATCGTCCGCGTTCTTGGCCAGAACCCGCGCGATCACCGCGTCCACTTCCGGCCGCAACCAGGGACAAAGCTGTGTCACGGGCGGCGGCTCGGCCGAAACGATCTTAAAAATCACCGCCGTCAAGTTATCGCCCGCGAAAGGTTTCTTGCCCGTCAGCATCTCGTAAGCGATCACGCCCAACGAAAACTGATCCGCTCGGCCGTCCAATCCTTCGCCGCGCACCTGCTCGGGCGACATATAACTCGGCGTGCCCATCACCGTACCTGTCTGCGTCAATTGCGAGGACGAGATGCGCGCGATGCCGAAGTCCATGATCTTGACGACGTTCCTCGCCGTCAGCATCAAGTTCGCGGGCTTAATATCCCGGTGGACGATCTCTTTGGAATGGGCGTAGTCCAGCGCGACCGCCGCCTGCATCAGCACGTCCGCGCCGAATTCTAAATCGCGAATGAGCCCGTCGTGCAGGTAGTCGTCGAAGGTCTTCCCTTCGACGTATTCCATGGCGATAAAGGCGACGCCCTGGTCTTCATCGACGTCGTAAACCGTAACGATGCCTGGGTGGGAGAGCCGGCCCGCCGACTGCGCCTCGCGCATTAGCCGTTCGCGCAAACCGTCGATCTCTGAAGCGTCCGCTTTATCGGCAAGCTTCAGCGTTTTGATGGCTACTTCGCGGCCGATTTTCGGATCTTCGGCGCGATAAACTACGCCCATGGCGCCGCGGCCAAGCTCACTGATTATCTTGTAGCGGCCGATGCGGTCCATTCTGCGGGAAAAGCTGACCGTCAGCTTCCTTCCACTCTACCATTGAGATCGGCTTTAACCCGAGCCCTCCGCAGCCCCGCGAGGCGCCCTATGATGGGAACGCCGCGTGGAAGAACGTCTCCAAACCCTGTTCGCTAACCCCGCCGTCGGCCAGCTTTTCGCCGCCGTCGTCGGCGTCGCCATCGTCTACGCTGTCGTCAAGATCCTGCAACGCTCCTTGGGCCGCTCTTTTCAGGACTCCGACACCCGCTACCGCATCCGCAAGTTCATCACTTTCCTCGGCTATGTCGGCGTCGTCTTCGTCGTCGTCAATGTCTACGGCGACCGTCTCACCGGACTCACCGTCGCTTTCGGCGTGGCCGGCGCAGGCATCGCCTTCGCCCTGCAAGAGTTAATCGCCAGCGTCGCCGGCTGGATCGCCATATCTTTCGGCGGCTTCTATCGCACCGGCGAACGCGTCCAACTCGGCGGTATCAAAGGCGACGTCATCGACATCGGCGTGCTGCGCACCACCCTTATGGAAGTCGGCGAATGGGTCAACGGCGACCTCTACAACGGACGCATCGTGCGCGTCGCCAACAGCTTCGTCTTCAAAGAACCCGTCTTCAACTACTCCGCCGACTTCCCCTTCCTCTGGGACGAACTGCGCATGCCGCTCAGCTACCTCAGCGACCGTGCTCGCGCTCGGGCCATCATCCTGGCTTGCGTCGAAGAAATCATCGGCGACTACCCCGCCCAGTCCCGCGCGGCCTGGAAGGAGATGGTCGGCAAATACCGTATCGAAGACGCCAGCGTCGAGCCCATGGTCACCATGTCCGGCGACGACAATTGCCTGACCTTCACTGCCCGCTACATCGTCGACTACCGTAAACGGCGCTTCACCAAAGACCGCATCTTCACCCGCATCCTCGAAGAAATCGACGCCACCAAAGGCGCCGTGCGCATCGCCGCCGCCACTGTCGAGATCACCGGCGTACCACCCATCACCCTCCGCCAGCCCTCCTAACCCCTCTGTTAGAATTGGACTTGCGGCATGTCTGTAACTCGTAGAAAATCCGCTGTTTGCGACGTCGACGGCGTCCTCGTCGGCGGCGATCATCCGATCGTCGTGCAGTCGATGACCAACACCGACACGGCCGACGCCGCCTCCACCGTCCAGCAGACCATCGCGCTGGCCAAGGCCGGTTCCGAATTGGTGCGCGTCACCGTCAATCACGACAAAGCCGCCCGAGCCGTTCCCGAGTTCGTCGCCGCCGTGCGCGACGCCGGCGTCACCGTGCCCATCGTCGGCGACTTCCACTACAACGGACACCTCTTACTTAAGAAGTACCCCGACTGCGCCCGCGCCCTGGCCAAGTACCGCATCAATCCCGGCAACGTCGACATCGGCCGCGAGAAAGAAGACAATTTCCGCACCATGATCGAGTGCGCCATCGAGTACGGCAAGCCCGTGCGCATCGGCGTCAACTGGGGCTCGCTCGACCAGAATTTGCTGACGCGGATGATGGACGAGAATGCCAAGCTCGCCCAGCCCAAGGAAGCGCCCGAAGTCATGCGCGAAGCCATCGTCGTCTCGGCCCTGCGTTCCGCCGAAGCTGCCGAACGTTTCGGCCTGCCGCACGACCGCATTATTCTTTCGGCCAAGGTTTCAAATGTCCAAGACCTAACAGCGGTCTACGAAAGCCTGGCCGCACGCTGCGACTACCCCTTGCACCTCGGTCTCACCGAAGCAGGCATGGGGACGAAAGGCGTCGTCGCTTCCGCCGCCGCATTAGGCATCCTGCTGCAACAAGGCATCGGCGACACCATCCGCGTCTCGCTCACCCCGCGCCCCGGTGGAGACCGCACCGAGGAAGTTCGCGTCAGCCAACAGATTTTGCAGTCGCTCGACCTGCGCAGCTTCACGCCACAAGTCACCGCCTGCCCCGGCTGCGGACGCACGACCAGCACCTTCTTCCAAGAGATGGCCGAAGAGATACAGAACTACCTGCGCGACCAAATGCCAATCTGGCGTGAAACCCACACCGGCGTCGAAGATTTGAAAGTCGCCGTGATGGGCTGCGTCGTCAACGGGCCTGGCGAATCCAAACACGCTCATTTAGGGATTTCGCTCCCTGGCACCTTCGAAGAACCCAAAGCCCCGGTCTACGTCGACGGACGTTTGTTGAGAACTCTCAAAGGCGACCACATCGTCGCCGAATTCATCACCATCCTTAATGAATACGTCGAATCGAAGTACGCGCGACAAACCGTGCAGGTCTCCTGAGCGACCAGGATGGCCGCGAAGGTCCGCCTGAGGGCCGGTCATGTCCGGTCGCAAATTCGCGCAGGCCTCTTATCGTCAATGACTTGATCGACTTCAGGCCTGGAAAGGCGGATATTTCGGACGCTTACGTAGCTAAAGATTTTGGCCCTGGGACGGACCTTGGGCTGGAGAGTTGTCGAAGTGCGGAATCGTGGACAGCCGAGGGTGGCTATCCTCTGTCTGAAAACCGACGTCCGACGGGCCTTCTTGCCGGTAAAAACAAGAAAACCCGCCGGAACGGCGGGCGGATTCCCTTCCAAGCGGGGAACCGGAGATGTCTTTGGGTCGACCCTAGTTTCTGTTTCGCTCTTACGCTGCCGTTTCGTTTGGCCTCATCGGCATGCCCCAAACACTGCAGCCAGTGCACCGGCGCCCCTGACCGTGCTCGGCCCAACCAGGGATCTTCTAATTCCGTTGTAGCATGGGCCTCCAAATCTTCTGGGGTAGTCGGATCTGGTCCGGTTGCGCGGAGCCTGACGATAGAGGTGTGTTTTCCTAGACGCGGCGCCGGCTCACTCGGTCGATGCAATACAGGCGTGAAATCGTTCAGCCAGCGTTGCAAACTCCAGCGTCTGTCGGGGCCGTTCGTTGAATTTGCGGTCGATCGTGTCCAGATGCTGTTGTGAGTGGGGCAGTGCCGGCTACGCCGACAGTGATGGGAGTAGGCGTTTTCACATTCGCTTTCAATATCTTGGGTTATGACCTGAGACATTCTCACATTTGGCTGAGATGGCCGGATCCGCTGGTCTATCTTTTGAGCTGTCCCGCCCATCATCACGTGCATCACAGTTATCATCCGGCGTACTTCGTCGGCCTAGATAGGACCTTCCCCCCGAAACGCCTCGCCTAGATTGAGAAGGAGGAAGCGTATTCGGGCTCTCTCGCGGGCCTCATGGTTAGGCCGTGCATTAATGCCTGGGTGAAGCGAGGCATTGACCCCTTGAGCACCGGACTTGCGGGAAGCCACTAGGCTGATGGCCCTGGCGTCGGTTCTAGGGCCGGAGGATCGGGGCACTACCGCCATCTGCCGCCACTGCCGCCGAGCAGCATCCAAAGCCAAGATTGCCGTCCATCAACGACTGCTCTAGTTCCCAGACTCCGCAAAGAGTCTTCCCCGGGCCTTCAGGCTGAAAGTCACGTTGATGGTCTTTCCGTCCTCCCGGTAGGTATGCACGTAATCAGTGATATTCAAAGAGTGGGTATCGATAACGAGTTCCGTTTTTCGGTTGAAGTTCATGAGCATTGGGCCCGACATGACCTTGGGAAAGTTGGTGAGGGTCACGGAGCGTCCGCACGTCGTGGTGTACGTTGATGCAACGACGCGGCCCAGAATGGCGCCAAGGATATGAAACTTCAGGTCCTTGCCATAGCGGTCTTGTGACTGGACCTGGATTTTGATGCTGTCCCCAGAGTTTGGTGTATACGTGCCGTCGCCGGTCAGACATTCTCCACGAGTGGCGTGATGGATGAGGCCGGAGACGAACGTGTATTGCACTGTATCGGGAACGTACCGAAATTTAATCGTTCCCGTATTGGTGACCGTCATCTTCGGATCGACGATGCTCATTTCAAACTTCACATCGTAGAACTCGGGTTGTCCGGGCCCGCGGCAACTGATTTTCTCTTGGATGCCTTGGTCACAGACGTCTTCGTCTTCGGCAATGGTCTCCGGCCGCGGATCGCCGCCGTCACAAACATCATTACCCCCGTTGGAGATGCACAGATCGGCGCCGGCATCGCCGAAGAGCCGATTGTCGCCGGCGTCCCCTTGGAGCGTGTCATCGCCGTCGCCGCCTCTTAACTCATCGTCTCCAGCTTCTCCGTAGAGCGTGTCATCTCCACTGCCGCCATCGATCGAGTCCCCCTCTCCCGCGCCGTACAGGCGATCATTGCCGGCGCCGCCATCTATTTTGTCCATCCCGGCGCCGCCATGAATCTCGTCATCGCCGCCTTCTCCAAACAGGCCGCAAGTGCCCACGACGCAGCCGGTATTCCCGTCGTCTCCATTCTCAATGTAGTCATCGCCTTCGCCGCCGTAGACGGCATTCTGCCCTTCATCGCCAAAGAGGCGATCGTTGCCAGCGCCGCCACGAAGCATATCGATGCCAGGCCCGCCGTGGATTTCATCATTGCCGTCGCCGCCGTTCAATCCACAGTTGCCGGGGCTTTCAGAACAATCACGATCGTTGCCGTCGCCGCCGTCAATGTAGTCGTCTCCGGCACCTCCAAAAATTGCGTCCTGCCCTTCGTCGCCAAACAGGCGGTCATCGCCGTCGCCACCGCGAATCATTTCCATGCCGGGCCCGCCGTGGATTTCATCATTGCCGTCGCCGCCGTTCAACCCACAGTTGCCGGGATTGTCGGAACAATCACTGTCGTTGCCTTCGCCGCCGTCGATGTAGTCGTCGCCGGCATCTCCAAAAATTGCGTCCTGCCCTTCATCCCCAAAGAGTCGGTCATCGCCTTCGCCGCCGCGAATCATGTCGATGCCAGGCCCGCCGTGGATTTCATCATTGCCGTCGCCGCCGTTCAACCCACAGTTGCCGGGACTGTCGGCACAATCACTGTCGTTGCCTTCGCCACCATCAATGTAGTCGTCGCCAGCACCTCCGAAGATAGCGTCCTGTCCTTCATCGCCAAACAGGCGATCGTTTCCGGCGCCGCCGCGAATTATGTCAACGCCGAGGCCTCCGCGAATCGTGTCGTTGCCCTCCTCTCCATAAATGTTATCGACGCCGTCACCGCCGCAGATGATGTCGTCGCCGCCACCCGCCATGACGGTGTCGTTGCCTCCTAGGGCCGCAATGACATCAGGGCCATCGGTCCCCTGAATGACGTCATCGCCTTCCGTACCCAAAATGGTGACTGCCTGGCCCTGGCACATCGTCTGAGCTTCCGCGGGAAGGTACGCAGCGAGAAAGAAAAGGAGGATGAGGAGATGTCGTGTCATAAAGGCTGTCCTTTGCGTGAATGGCGCTTGGCCATATTGAACACGGAAGAGCCGTTCAGGCCGCCCGCGTCGAGCTTCTCGACGATCTTGTAGCGGCTGATTGTGGAGCCGAGCACCAAGACAGGGGAATTGTACCCTCCTGGACCTCGCGAACGTATTGTCAGGAGCAGTGATAAGCACCTTCTTACATCGGAATTTCGAAGAACTTACCCGATTCGGATGCTCTAGAGGCCATAAGACTCGCTGGTTTCAAAGCCTTGTTCCCCGCATCCGGACTTGCCTGGAGTTGAGCTGAGCGCGGTGCGGCGCACGCTGTGCTTGGGGGATGAGTCGCTAACCGTGGACCGGGCTGGCTATGGCCGAACCCTCACACTACAGATCCCCTGCGCTAGAAACAGATTTTCGGATGCACTACCGGGCGCTAGACGCCTGCAAGCTAGCGTTTTACATCTGCTCCCTGCGTCATACCTTCGCCACGCGGTTCGACCATGCGAAAAAGGACCCCCAAGCTCTGAAGAAGGACGTGTTGGGGCTTGGGGACTTGCTGACGGTCCTGCGCTATGTCAACGACAGCGAAAACCGGAGCCATCAGGCGATTCGCATCTTCTTTTGGAAAGATGCGGGCCAACCTAGAACACCCGACAGACATCAGGTAGCTTCCGGACGTACCAAGATGCAGAGAAATCAACCGGCAAGCAGCGGCTCGCAAACACGTTTATATCGTTGAAAATCGAGTGAAAGCCGCTCTAGGATTGATCCAGAGCGGACTGAGGGATTGGAGGCGCGGAGCGGACTTGAACCGCTGTACGAGGTTTTGCAGACCTCACGGCGGTTTTCTGACGTGACAGAAGATTCAACTGGATGAACGGCCTCCCTGCCAAGGATCGGACCACAATCGGACCAAAAAGGCGCCTCACCCGCGTTGCCCGACGCTTGGGATGACTCGCGCTGAGAGCTGCCAAGTTGTAGAAATGAAACGCACGAGCGGCAACTCAAAGCGCTTTCAGGAGTTCTAGGAAATGGCTAATGGGGCCTGATGGGAGTTCGCGTAAGATCTTCCAGGAACGTGGCGGCCGGGTTCGACGAAGAGAGGGGACTCGAACCCCCAGACGGCAAACTGAATCTATAAGTTATTGATTCCACAAGACGCTCATTCCGCCCAGGTCGCTCGGAACGCAACCTCTGGTCACAATTTTGGTCACAGTGGGCGGCGAGTCTACCGCAGGCTGACTGTGCTCGCGACGTTTCCGGCGCATTTGCTCGGAGTTCCATTAAGCCCCGGTCGTTGACTGGTCGGGGGGAGGGATTCCCCCCCGGCTTCCTGCTTCGAAGTTCGCGGCGCAACTCGCATTGGTTTTCTCTAGCTCTATGTGCTTCAGGGACTTACAGGAAATCAGGGCATCTGCTTTCGCTCGCAGAACGGGCCCGATGGGATCAATCCTTCAGAGTTCTCGCCCTTGCGCACATGGGCGCCCAGCTCCTGGCTCTGCTTGAAGGTCATCCACGTGCGGCTCTCAAAGCCGCATTCCATCGAAGCGGCCCACAGCATGAGCACGTTGATGCCGCGATAGGGAATGCCGTAGTGCCTAAGCGGACGCCGAAATCCGCCTTCGCCGGACTTCCACGGCTGTGGCCAAGGCCGCACGTCGTTCTCCAGGTGCGCGCCGATGCGCGCCGTGATGCGTTCATAGACGTCCTGCCGCTCTTCCGCCCTAGCGTTGTTGAATTTGCGTTTCATGATCCGTTTTCCTTTCCGAGGTTGTTTGGATCGGGACCGTAGCGACTTGCGGCGCTTCTGGCAAGAAAAACCTTTTCATAACGAGGTCTCCGCGAGACGGGCGAGGCCGTACTTCTCGCCGAACCACAGGGCAACTGCTCCGGGTCGTCGCCTTCTTCCTGGGCGATGGCGATGCGGTAGGGCGCAACGCCGGCGGCTCCGCTATGGAGGCCGAAGAACTTCTCGAGCGCCGCATCGACGGCGTTCCAGTAGTCGATGAAAGACAGGTCGGTCATGAGATTTCTCCTTCTCTTGTTGTTGGCCGGCGTACCTTGCGCCAGCCGATGACCTCCGGACGCCGCGGTCCTGGGCTACACGGGACCGCCGACGCCCAAAGGGCTAAGGCGCGGGAATGGAGCGGGCCGCCCATGGACCCCCTAGTCGGACGCTTGCCGTGGACGGGGCAAAGGTCAGTGCGCGCTAGGGGCGCTTACGCGGCCAACCTCGAAAGGAAGGTCGGGGGGCGAAGATAACGGACGCCGAGCAATAGAGCTAGGCTGAAGCGGCAATGCCGAAAGCTGAGGCAGACCATACTCGATTCGAGTTGAAGCCGAGCGCAGCACAGGAAGAAGGGTGAACAGGGGCGATCCGTTGGCTGAAGAACTCAAAGACGTGCTACAGCGATGCCGCCGGAAATGAGTTGGACGGAATCGAGAATACCCGCAAGGCGTAACGATTCAGCTCGCTTCCACGGCAGTCCAGATTGCTGATTAATTCGTCTCCTTTGTATACAATGTCGCTTTTATTCACATCCATTGTGCAATTACGTATACGACTTTGCTAGAATGGCGCTTCGGCTGGAAAAAAGTATTCCCATCGCCGAATCCCCTTCGGAGGACAGAATGCAAGTCCACACTCTTGGCGTTCGCCTTGAACGCCTCTCTCGCGCCGTTTGTGTCGTTGGCCTAGCCTTGGCGGCGTGTATGGTCTCACTGGCACAGGCTCCTGTCGAGCCGCCCGTGCCCCCATCCGCTCCCCCTGCTCGTCCCCGATCAGTACGGACTGAAGTGCTTTATCGTGCTTTCTTTGGACACATCCAACACCTAGAGCGCCGCGCCGACGAGCGTGAGGCAAAGGGAAAAGACGGCCGTGAACTGCGCGAGTATTACGGGAAGAGACTGGCGCTGTCGATTCGACAAACAGCCTCCCTCAAGCAGCAAGCCGCCCGGACACTCTTGGATCTTGACCGGATTGATCGTCAAATTCAGACGATTATTCAGGCGGTACGAGCGCGATACCCAGGCGGGATCATTGCTCCCGGGCAAGCTTTTCCCCAGCCTCCGCCAGAGCTGGCTCTCCTGGATCAGGAAAAGGATGCAGTAACAATGCAGGGCGTTGCTCAACTTCGCGGAGCGGTCGGCAGCGCGGCCTTCGAGAAGGTCGAGAGCTTCCTGCAGAACAAATTTTCACGAAACTTCACCGAGGGGATCGTGCTGCCGAATTCGGAGCCGCCGGCGATTTCAGGCTGGCGCGCGGTCAAGGCTGATCAATGAGGACACAGGCTGAAAAAGTAGCCGGCGCGGCCGGGAATATGTCCGATGGCCGCAGCTCCTTCGGTCGAGGCACGGGAGAACGTAGGATGAGGCGCGCAATGAACTTGTTTTGCGGGGCAGTGCTTCTGGCCCTTTTCGCAGCCCTGCCGGGTAAGGCTGGTATCTCGGTGATGGCGAACATCACGATCGAGGTGTCCAACTCCGAGGTCGAGCTGTATCAGTGGGCCGAGGCTGACTCAAATTTGGCAACGTGGTACGACGTTGGCCTCCGAGGGCACATCTATCGCAACGGCAATCTCGTCACCTGTAGCAACAACTGCGCGAGTTCTCTCGCCGATGGCAACCCTACAGCAAGCCTTACCGTCACAACAAGCAAGGTGACAAACAGCGAGTACGCAGGCCTAAGTCAATACTATGCGATCGCTTACTTCAGCCAAGCGGTCAATGGTTACAATGATCCTGTTGGTTTTGCGGGTTTTGCTCCTGTCTCGAACACCGGCGATGACTACGTGTTTAACGGCAGCGGGGTGTCGTACGTGTTGTCGCAAGAGGCAATTCATCTCGGCGATTCTTGGGTCGGCGACGACACCAAACCACCAGTGATAACCGGCATCAACGTGACGGGGTCGCCGGTCCGAGGCGGTTCAGGCTACGTGGAGGTTTACGGTACGAATCTGCGCCAATATGCTGGAATCACGAGTTCGAGCATGTCCGGCAGCGGCGTTACCACCAGCGTGATCTACCAGAATCCAGCCAATGCCGGGCAGGTCAATTTGAGCTATTCTATTGCATCGAATGCGAGCACAGGGAGTCGTAGTCTGACGCTCACAACGCCCGACGGCAGCGACTCGACGACATTCACCGTCGGCGACCCTTCGCCGCAGATCAACGCGATCGTGCCGTATCAGACGAGCGGATTCGAGTCCGGCGAAACCACCATATTCACGATTTGGGGCTTGTGGTTCGGTTCCAATCCACAAGTGTCCGTTACCGGCAACGGCATCACAAGTTTCGGGACTTCCTACAAGAGCGACACCCAGATCAACGCTTGGGTCGCGATTGATCCAAGCACCCCCAACGGAACGGCAACAGTCACAGTGACATCCAACGGGTATACGGGAAGCGGATTCCAGTCGGTGCCTGGGGGCGGCGGGACCCAAGATGCGACGACGATTCAAGTTCAGGCTGCAACGCCAACCCTTACTTGCCCGAGCAGCGTACAGCGGGGTAGCTCGATCAACTGCACAGTTAGCGGTATACCCGCTTCGAGTGTCACAAGTTGGAAGTTCCAGACGGGAGGGACGACGGTCAACGGCCCCACCCAACAGCTGACATGGGGGGGTGTTATGGTCCAGGGTGGAACTATCACAGTTTCCACCAATGGTGCTGTTTCAGCGGCAAAGTCCGTCACAGTAACAGCTCGAAGCTGGACAACCGCGCCCGCTTCAGCCAGTCAAATGTCCAACGGGACCTTCTATACCCTTGGAACACCCCCAACGCCATCCGGGTCATTCTCTGATCTGGGTATCTCCAACTATGTTATTTCTTGGAATGGTTTCAGTGCCCAGACCGTTGGGAGCGGACCCAACAGCGGTTATCATTATTTCGGGACGCCACTAACCTACCCATCTTCTTTTAGGTACGAATATATCATCAACCCCGACCTTGAAAACCAAGTGTCGACTTTTTCACAACACCAGTGCGGCGGCTCGACGCAGTTCATCTCCTGGTCGAACCTCAAGGCCAACACAATTAGACACGAGAGTGCAGCACATGAAAGCCACTGGGAGAATTATTCCAATTCTCTAGCTAAACCAACGAATAACTTAGGTGTGCTGTTCGAAAGCGCGATAGGACAACCCAACACTAGCGTGTCGGGATTTGAGTCGAATACCTCAAACACATTGTCAGACGCCGTCGGGCGTGTTGCGGCGGACGCGGCCGTAGAACCGGCCGCCGTCAACGAGAATGCGAGCGGAACCTTTTTGGGAGATATCAACTATGCGCCTTACACAGCATGTCCATAGAGATCGAAGTAGCTCTATTCTGTTCCGAGTCAGCCTAGGAATCCTAATGGCTGGCCTTACGTCTATCGTCGCTGTGTGCGGGGCCAGTCGACAGCTCGATACTCGAACACTGGAAGCCAAAGGGGCCTATGCCATCCATGGCGTTGGTATGATGACCCACCGTAGCTGGCCAGCTCTAGAGCTAGAAGTAGAGCTCAAGGACGTATCGCCTCGCACCGCGAACATTTCTGATGAATTGTTAGTAGAGATGATCCTCCGTAATCCTACGGATCATACTGTATGGATTCCATCATCGAAGGACTTTAACGAAATCATGAAGCCGGATGTCGTTGGGCGGCGCGCTATGCATTTCTCCATCTTGATTAGCGGCCTCACCGGATTCGACGACCTGCCGTCAAGCTACTTTACTTCCGATTCCGTAACAATCGGAGCCGAAGGGCTTCGAGGGCTCGATGCTTTCGCTCTGCCCTGCCGAGTTCTCACCGTTAAGCCAGCGCCAAACTATTCTCGCATCAGACGCGCTGCTCGACCTCTGGCGGCAGAAAGCGACAACTGGACTGGTTACCGTCAAAGCTCAAGCGCAAGTTACCGAGAGCACAATTAGCGATGACCTCATCGCCACGAACTCACCTGGTCTAGTGGGGGCGTCTGATGACATTGAGCTGGTGTTGGACCTCAAGAAGCGATAAGTCGAAAGGCCCGGAGCGAACGCCGTGCAGGTGCCGGATACCGCGTCAGATCCACAACGCGGCGGCCGTTGCTCGATGCGGCACAGCACGAGGTGCTTGTACGGCGTCGATTTACGAGATCGTCCCCAGCTCCACGGCTTGGTTCCCCAGTCCCCCCCGCGGCGGGCCTCGAACGTCTTCTCCAGCGAGAAGTCTTCAAGCAGCACGCAGCACTTGCACGTACTCGCGTTTGCCCGGCTTGTTTTGCCCCCCAGCCGCTGGCTTCGAGCAGCCCGCCCTCCAGGCGCGTCAGCTCTTCCGGCTACGCTCCCCCAGCCTTCCAGCGGCGCCGCTTGGTCGAGCGCGTTCGTCTCTCTCTGCGCTCCCAGCAGCGCCTGAGGTAATGCAGCGGGGATCGAAGACCAGTTCCTCGCGTTCGTAGCTGCGGCGATGCCGGGCGATCTCTTCCGAGCCGTCAAGCTCCAGACGAGCCAGCTCTCATCGATCTTTAGGCCTTCGCATCCTTCTTACACCTCCCGCGATGCTCCCGTAGCTCGTCGGAACCGAGTAGTCGTTGGTCTGTTTTATAGCGCACCAGCAGACAGCGAGGTCGCTCGCGTCGGTCGAGTTTGTCGCGTAGGCGTCTGTACGCAGCCGCTCGTGCAGCGGCAGCAACGCCCGCCTGGTCGCGCCCCCCCCCCCCCCCCCCCCCCCCCCCCCCCCCCCCCCCCCCCCCCCCCCCCCCCCCCCCCCCCCCCCCCCCCCCCCCCCCCCCCCCCCCCCCCCCCCCCCCCCCCCTCGAAGCGTTCGCCGATCGTCTCCTCATGTCCTCCGCAAAGCGCCGTCCGCGCCCCCCTCTTCCCGGCACGTTGCGCGGTTCCAAGTGCTCGTTGAACGCTTCTACTCTGCAAAGCGCGGGATCGGAACCATGAAGTTGCGCCGCGCATAGCCCCGACCAGTCCTTCCTACCTCTGCTCCTTTGTCGTTGCGTCTTTCCCGCTGGCCCCGTCCGAAGCGGTCTCCCCCCCCCCCCCCCCCCCCCCCCCCCCCCCCCCCCCCCCCCCCCCCCCCCCCCCCCCCCCCCCCCCCCCCCCCCCCCCCCCCCGGCGATGGTAGTGAGACTGTAGCTTTTTTCGTGAGAAGACCCCCCCCCCCCCCCCCCCCCCCCCCCCCCCCCCCCCCCCCCCCCCCCCCCCCCCCCCCGCGTCCTGTTGCGGGTTTTTCCGTCGTTTTTCCCAGGAGTTCCTCTCGCCACGGCGCATCTTTTCGTGCCTTTGTCTTGTAGACGATCGTGCGCGGCACTCGTTTTTCTGCGAAGTGTAGCGAAACGCTGCATTGTGCCCTTCGCAGAACGCTTCCTCGGTCGTTCTCAGCCGGAAACGGGGTTTTTTCTTTTTTCTTACGAAGGCGTCGTCGCTGTGCTGTGCAGATCTGACCAAATCAAGGAAGTGTTCGCTTTACGCCTGACTCTCTCTGCGATCGACATCGAACCAAGCCTTCGGCGTCTCCCAACACTTGAGTTTATTATTCCATGAGGGTTGCCTGCTGCATGGATTCCCACGCAGCCAGCTCCGGTTATCAGTTGCGAAAGGAAGTCGAACCATTAGAGGTTGACTGCGTCCTTGACGACGACTGGGATAACCCGTTGGTCCCAAACCTTGAGGACGCTAGTTGGTCCTGGCTCCACGGTCATAGTTTAAGGGGAACTGAGCGGTTGCGGGCGGGATCAGCTGCGCGCCGAACGTCTCACGCGGAATGAAAACCTCGCCGGGTTTCATGAGAAGGTTGTCCTAGGGGTAAACGACCACGCTCGTCTCCGAGTCCGCCGCCTGGGCGCTTTGGGCCGCACGGAGATCTCAACGTCGCCACCTAAAGCGTTCAGGAACTCGAACATCCGGCCCACGGCATATTGCCCGACCGGCCGTTCTTCAACGCCCATACGTCCGGTTGGGCGATGCCCGGTTTCGCCCGCCTCGACCTGCGTCAGCTCACGTCCTTGATGGCGCGGTAGATTTCAAGCATCAGCTGCGCCTTCAGCGTTCGCGGTCGGGGCTCGGAAACCCCAGATCCGCAAATACGTTGCCGCTGTTTTTCGCTCACCCCAATCACGTTTTTCTTCTTAGCCATCAGTTCTGTCTCCCGTTGTGATCCTGCCGCGCCGTTTCCAAGCGGAGCTTGATCAGATCGAATTCCGTTTTCGGCGTCTTGCTGCCCTTCTTGGCGTTCTTCTTGAAGGCGTGCAGCACATAAATCGCCGCTCCAAACCGGACGGTGTAGACAGCCCGGTACGTGTCCGTGTCGTACGGCGCGACGATCTCTAAAACCGACGCGCCTTTGAAGCCTTCAGCGCCTTGATCGAGGGGTAGTCTTCGCCGCGCTGCGCGCCGAAGATCGCCTGACCAATCTCGCGCTGCACCGCTCGCGGGAACGTCTTAAGGTCCCCCAGAGAGGAGCCGACCCAGCGCACGAGCCGTTCTGTCTCATCCATCCTTAGAGTATACAGATACTTGTATATCGGTCAACAGGAGCGTATTCCTAGATAAGCGGAGGTCACCCTTTTTGCCTTCCCCTCTTCTGGGAAGCTCGCCATCCGGATACGCCTGGTCGTAGACGACTCATGCGCCGCCCGGGGCCTGGGCTCGGGAAGCATAAAAGCACTAGGCCGCCTAGGCCCGGCAGCCACAGGCCGCGAATGTGGGCAAAAGGGGTCCCTTTTGTCCACTCGGATTATCCAGGCCGGGAACAGCGCGCCTTTAGTTCCCTTGCAGTACGGCTGTTGGTTTCGTGCTCGCAGCCAACCACGACGGCAGGGCGGCAGCAGCGGACATGGTCAAAAGAAACGCCGCAACGCCTAACAGCACGCCCAAATCTGTCGGTTCGAGCCCGTAGAGCTGGGTTGAAAGCCAGGGTGAGGAAGCCGCGATCGTCGCTAGACCAACTAGTTCGCCAAAGAGCACGAACCTCAGGGCGGTCAATGTCAGTTGACGCGTCAGCACGGCCCGGCTGGCTCCGAGAGCCGATCGGATCGCAATTTCGCGGCGGCGCTCTGCAACACTTTCCGACACCACACTGTAGACACCAGCAGCGGCTAGGAGCAGAGCCGCTATGCCGAACGCCACAACAAGCGCCATGTTGAAGCGGTCCGCTGCAGTGTCGCGCCTTATCGCTTCGCTGATCGTTTCGGCTTGGGCTGGAGGTTGGGTTGAATCGAGCCGGTAGGTCTTTTCACGAACGAGATCAACCAATTGGGCGGTAGGCAGGCTCCCGCGAATCACTAGGTGGCGAACGGGGACGCCGGTTTGCAGATACGGAACGTAGATATCGTCCTGCCGCAGGTGAACACCCCCGTAGCGGGCGTCAGCAACGATTCCAACGACCGTCGCTAGTGCCCCGCTTTCACGGACCCCGACCGTCGCCCCAAGCGGATCAAGGCCTCTGCGTTGAAGACGATCCTCGAGGCTGCGGTTGACGATGGCGACGGGTGTAGCGTCGCCGCGTCTCGGTCGCTGAAATCGCGCCCTTTAGAAGTCGTGCGCCTAGCGCATCGAAGTAGCCCGGCGTCACGACCTCTAAGTTCGCCACTGGCAACTCTTCTTTGCGCTCTGGCAGTCTCGGTATGCGTAGGGCGTACGCCGTATCCCAATCAATTGTCCCTTGCAGGGGACGCATCAGCACGGCCCCTACTGCTTCCACGCCGGGGTCGGCCCAAGTCCCTCAAGCAGGCGGGTGAAAAAATCGTCTGTTTCTGCGCCCAGGCCTCGTTGTGTGAGATTCATAGTGACGGCGTCGTGCGCAAATCCCACATCCTGCTTCAGCAGATGGCGCACGCTCCCAATGAGAAGGCATGACCCAACTAGGAGAATGAGCGCGATTGCAGTCTGCGCCGCGGTCAACGCGCCTTGCACAATCACACGGCGACGCCCACCCGTTAGACGACCCGTCGATTCACGCAAGAGGGATTCGACGTCTCCCTCTCGAGGTCAGCCACACGGGAGCGGCGGCGGACATGAATACAGCACCTACCGCAGCAGAGATCGCGAACGCGAAGACATAGGGGTTCAATCCCGCCTCGTTGGCCCGTGGGATCGAAGGGGGAGCCCAGGCAACGAAAACCTCGATTAGGAAACGCGCCAAGACTAACCCTCCAAGGCACGCGACGGCAGCGACTGCCGTGGATTCACCGATCAACTGCCGAGCGATCTGCCACGGAGAGGCCCCGAGCGCCACCCGCGTTGCGAACTCGTGTGTGCGGGAGAGCATCCGCGCCCCAAACAGGTTGATTGCCGTAACGCACGCTGCTCCAAGCAATAGGAGAGAGGCCGACAGCGACAGAAAAAGTTGCTGCCGCGACGCACCCGTCCAATAGCCCGGCAACGAAGTGACGACACTCTGCTGCGTCAGCGATATATTTCACGGTGCTCCTGGTCAACACGAGCAAACAAGCCGTCGAGTTGGGCCTGCATCTGTCCGGGCGAGTACCCCGACTTCAGGCGAGCAACGGCTTGGAGATAATCGCTGCCTCGTCTTGCGTTCTCGTACTGCGGCATCCACAACGCTGCGCCGCGTGGAAAATCGACGTCGGCGGTCATGACGCCGATGACGGTGTACCCCTCGCCGCTCAGTCGAATTCGCCGGCCAACTATGTTCGCGTCGGCTTGAAAATATTCGCGCCAGGCCCAGTGGCTGAGGATGACGACGCGTTCAGCTCCTGATTTGTTGTCCGAATCGATGAAGTCGCGGCCGGCAAACGGCTCATTCCGAGCGTCCCGAAGTAGGAGGGAGTGACCCTGGCGGTCTCGATCCGGATCGGCCCGTTGTTCTCGAACTCGAGCGTTTGATCGTAGCCGTACAGAGTCGTGGACATCAAGGCAACGGACTCAAAGGCGTCGATGTTCTCGCGAAGATCGAATAGCTCAGGATAGGAGAGTTCTTGATAGTCGCGGCCGGCAGCGGGATCGGCCTTCCAGATTACGTAGAGCGAGTCCTGCTCAGGGAATGGCAAGGGGTGAAGGAGAACAGCCTCGACCAATGAGAACAGGGCTGTGCTCATCCCGACGCCAAGAATCAGCGCGAGCGTAGCGAGGACATAGGCCCTAAAGAAGCAGGCTCGGGCAATCGACATCCCTCAACGGTAGCTTCGGCAGAGAGGCCATGCAAGACCGCCCCCGTTAACGGGTTGGGCTGAAGTGGGGCACACGGGTTCCCTTTGGGTCGATTGCCGAGGGCGCTCTGGTACGGCGACACGCGGCGGGCTGGTTCGCTCTACCCTGCGCGACTTCATAGGAGTCATCCCGTCGGGCTGCCTGCGGATCACCGCGGCGCTGACTCCTTGTGTCGCGAGTTGGGACTCGGCGAGCTTGCTGCGTTGCACCTGCCATTCGCCATGCAGAAGAGCGAGGCCTTCCCTAGACTCAATGACCACAACCGTTCGCAGTCGTATTTCGGGGCCGGAGGCAAGCAAGGATTGGAACTTAGTGCCAATGCTCCCCCGTCCGTGTACTGGCCCGCCTCCGACTATCAGGGTTGCATTTGGCCCATGCAGGGCAAGAACCGACAGCTTGAGTGAGAAGCAAGAGCTTGGCTCTGTTGAACACGGCGAGAGTGTATCCCTCTCAAGCGTTGCCGCACCGGTAGCGCGGTGTTCGCGCGCCTTCACGGGAGTATGAACGATTGGAGTTGGCCGCATCTTGCCGTCATGTTTGTAGTTGGCGGAATTTTCGGTCTTGCCCGCGTGCGATCAGGATTGATGTTCCCTCCGACAGTACTGCATGTCACTTACAACACCGTGGTGGTACTCGGGTCGATGTCCTCGAGCGAGTGACTTACCGCTATTGGGAACGTCGGAAGCTGTCGGGCATAGCCCTGCCCCTCCTGGTGGGAGCTGCAGGCAATGCCCTCGGTTCACCAGGGAAGGCTATTTCGCCGTCAGCGGTAGATCAGCGAAAAGAGCATCGAAACGACGATAATCGGAGTCGAAAACAGCATCGCCGTATAGGCACTACGGATCGCCCAGAAGATGTAGGGCTTGTAAGCGAACAAGAGTCCGAGCAATGGATGCTCGTCGGGAAACGGGAATCGCCGGTACAAGACGATGCCGATCGAGCAATTGAAGACAAGGCTCAGCAGCAAGCGATTCTCTATCAGGGTCCGCATGGCTTTAGGCCTCTAAGGTTTCATCGGGCCAAGCGCTGCGATCCGAGTATTTTGCCGAGCGCCGTCACTTGTCCTTGACTGAGAGATCCGCGGCGGAGCTCGACGCTTGCTCGGTTTCAAGCCAAGCGTCAAACGACCTATCCTTGCGAAAGACCAGCTCCAGTGCCGCGTTGAATAATGTAGTCGAGGCTCGACTCCAAGTAACGGCCATACTGCTCGAGCCTGCGCAACACATCACGGTCGAGCTTGATCGAGATCTGATCACGCTCGCGTTTGGGCTGTTTGGGTATGTAGGAGGACATTCGAAATCTCCTTCTCGTTGACGGGCAATTCGGCATGCGATTCGTAAGGCCAAGAAACACAGTGAACCCGAAGGGGAGGGGCGGGAGTGACCCACGACGGAGCGGAGCGAGAGAGGGTAGGGTTCGTGGCGGCGCAGCCGACCGAAACCGGGGTCGCTCCCGCCCCTCCCTTGACCCCGAAACAGGGGTCGATCCGCCACGTCGAGGGACGGATGGCCCGTGTAGAGGGGCTCTGAAGGCTGTCTTTGGTGAACGCCTCCATCGAAACTGAGGTGAACGGGCCTTTTTCGCTGCGTTCACCAAATCGAGGTAAATCCAGGTGTTCACGAGGCCTCCTCGATGCGTCCGAACAGGTCGTAGTCGTGGGGCAAAATGCACGAGGAGAAGCGGCCCTTGGGCATCTTCTGCGCCGCGATTTCCGCCCGAATCGCTTCGTCGCAAAAGGCCTCCCACGGCACGAACATTCGGGCAAAATATTGCCCAGAAAAGCGGTACATACCGTCGCGCGGCGCATCGAACCGGAGCCGATCAAAGTCGCTGGTTTCACGTTTGGCAAACAGCTGCCGGTCGCGAAAGGGGGCGAGCAAACGACACGGATCAGCGACCTTCGTGAGCCACTTAAGGCCTCTGGACAAGACCCCCTCGAAGACCGTGTGCGCCTGGCCCAAACGGGTCGAGGCAGCCGCAAAATAGACGAGATCCAAGGACGGCAACTCGGCGAACAACGCCAAGTATTGGCGCAGGTGGGTAGCGAAAGGGCCGCTGGTTTCAAAGACCGAATCGACGTAACAGAAGGCCAGCTCTTTGGCGCCGGGACAGGTGAAGAGGGGAAAGCGATCGAGGAAACAGCGCCTGATCAAGACGGAGCCATCTCGCGTACGGCGGCCGCCGACTTCTCTAATGACGGCATGCCCTATGAAGCTCCGTTTGTCGCGATGGCGTCCGTAACGGACTCGGCCCCGGAGGTCAGTCAGCGGCAGTTTTGCTCGGCGCGCGCGAGCGTCTCTTGGCGCTCGGTCCGCGCGATCATCTTCGGTGTCGCCGCCGCCCCCGCCACGGCCTTGAGACAAGCTCATGCGATTGCGCGTATCGAGATTTTCCTCCTTCTGTTCGTCGTCTCGATCGAGGCCGCGGCTCATAGGGAGTGCTCCTCCAGACACTTGGTCAGCTCAGTCGAAATGCTGTTGCCGGTGCGCAGTTGCTTCTCCATATGAGCCAAGCTGCGGCCCGTGTCCTTGAGCAACAGCTTGAGGACCAGGGTGAATGTCATGTCTGCTTGCCTCCTTTGTGGATCGCCGCTGGCCCTGGACATGGCTGAAGGTTGCGCGAGCGATCCGGCTTGGTTTCGAGCCTACGCTCGAACCGGGAGCCGGTCCAATGCTTTGTCCGCTTCAATTGACCACAGCAGCGGATCAGTGCCAGGGGCGTTAAGCGGTGTTCGCTCCCGTCGCCTCCCGAGCCTGGCGCTCGCAGAGCGCCGTGCCCCTGTGAGGTTCCTGCGGGAACGAGAGCTCCTAAGACATGGACCTCCTAACAAGTCGGAATAGCTTTGGCGGCTGTCCCGGGACGATCCACTAGGGCTCCGAGCCGTTCGCGCGACGAAATGATCCGGTGTTCTCCGGAGTCTCTGGGTGGTCCATCGTAGACCGGAGCGGCGGTCAGCCACCCGAACGATGGAGTGAATTCGAGAACGGCGGAGGAGCAGGCGATCACAGCTGCGACGCGGAGAACTATTCGCGCTCGCGAGCCGCAACTGCGGCTTGCGCCCGGATGATGGAGGATTCCGGTTCGTCGAGACCATCTTGCTGGCATCATCGCCGTGAAGCGGAGAGTTTTGCTGACATTGACCGATGCGACTCCCGGCAAGGGTCTGGCGCGTGGCCCCGAGTGCGGCATCATCCGCCCGGAGGAATGAAACGCCGCAAACAAAGAATTAGACGCTAGCGTCGTTAGGGTCTAACTTGCTACTAGGCGACCCGGCGTCCGGAGCAGGGTGAACGTTGTCTAGCACTAGCGGTAGCCAAAGCCGTCGTCGATGAATGGCAACGGAGATGGAGTCTCAACAGTCACACGAAGTCAGGATGCATCTTTTGTGATCGACCGATCGCCCAATCGAGAGATACCCGTTTTCAATACTCCGATACCTCCCTTGGCTTTGACCGAGGCCGAGGCTGCCGACGCCTTGAAAGTTCACCGGGACACTCTGGCAGCGGCACGGAAGCGTGGCGAGATTCCGCACAGGCGAATTGGCAAGCGTGTGTTGTATCATCGCGAGTCATTGGAGGCATGGTTACGTGGCGAAGAACCTAAAGGGCTTGGACAACCACTACGGCAAGTGGCGATACCGGTTCACGGCAAAGGGAATCCGCACAACCGTGGTAACCGATTTGGAGGCAACTCCGGCAAATCGAGACGCAGCAGCGGCACTACTGCAGGACCACAAGATGAGGCTCGTACTCGGGCTCCCAGAACCAGTGGCGGCGATCCCGTTTAGCGAAGCCTGCGACAGGTTTGAAGCGTGGAAGTTCGCTAAGCACCGTGAAAAGCCCGCGACCGCAAGACGGGTGCAGGTCAGTCTCGCGAGCTGGCGGTCGTTCATTGGCAAGCGAACGCTCGACGAGGTCACTGCGGCCGATGTGGTTGGTTACATGACCTGGCGACGTGAAACGAACGTCAAGGAAGTCACCCTAAGAAAGGATATGCTCGCGGTGCGCCAAGTGATTCGGTTCGGCAAGCAGCATAATTGGACCGCTGCCGATCCGACCCAAGGAATCGAGATTCCTTCTGATCGAGGCTCCCTGAACGAGCGGGTCCTGACCGACGAAGAAGAGCGGAGGTATTTGTCGGCTGCGGACTTGCATCCCGCACTGGGTGACTTCGCTCGCGTGATGATCCAGCAGGGTATGCGTGACTCGGAAGTGCTTGGGCTCAGGGCTGAGCACGTTGATCTTGGACGCGGCACGATTCTAATCTCGAAGGGCAAGTCGAAGGCGTCGAAGCGCACACTGCGGATGACCTCGGAGGTTTCTCTGATTCTCGGTCGACGCATGGCTCTCGGATCTCGACTGTTCCCTAAACTGATTTGGCTTGGTCGCTTCAAGGACGGCGACCGCTACCGAACGGAGCAGAGCGAGCAGCAGAGTTACGTGCAGATCCTTCGCGCACACGACAAGGCATGCGTGACGGCTGGACTTGACTTCACTCCGTACGCCTTCCGGCACACATTCGCGACGCGCTTCTATGACGCCACTCGCAACCTTGCGGCGCTGAGGGACGTCCTGGGCCACGCGGATTTCCGCACAATCTGGCGCTACGTCAACGACAACGAGCAGCGGGCGCATGAGGCAATGAGGATTTTTGAGGAAAGCAGAACACGAGTTCGCGTGGCGGTTCAGTAGTCAAAACCCCGGACCACGGTCGGACCAATTTGGGTCTGCACAGAGCAATTTGCGTCGGCGCAGATCAGCTCAGACCGGCCAACAGGTAGAAGAGTTAAGCCACCTAAACCATTGATTAAAAACGTCAAACTCAATAGAAGCAAGTGTTAGAGGATGGAGGCGCGGAGCGGACTTGAACCGCTGTACGAGGTTTTGCAGACCTCTGCCTAGCCACTCGGCCACCGCGCCCCAGAGAAGAACAAACGGCCCTCAGGATGGAGCCGGGGGCCGTTTAGCTCTAGGGAACTTTTGGAGCGGGAGACGGGACTCGAACCCGCGACATCGACCTTGGCAAGGTCGCACTCTACCAACTGAGTTACTCCCGCTTCTAACCTTCAACTCTAGCGGCGAGCCGGGATCATTGTCAATCGTCTCGGCGGCTTCCGCAACCTGTCCGCGGGGGTGTTATGATTCCCGAGTCCGGGTCCGGCCGCGCCCCGTGCGTAGCTGGATTTCTCGAATGCGCTATCGCGCGGATATCGACGGGCTACGGGCAGTCGCCGTCCTGCCGGTAGTGCTGTTCCATGCTGGTTTTGCAGCGTTTGGAGGCGGCTACATCGGCGTAGACGTCTTCTTCGTTATCTCCGGCTATCTCGTCACACGTATCATCTCGCGAGAGGTCCGCGAAGGGCGATTTTCTGTCCTCAACTTCTACGAGAGGCGCATCCGGCGGATCTTCCCCGCCCTCGCGGCTGTTGTGCTGTTTTCGTGGCTCGCCTCGGCCTACGTACTGCTGCCGAGCGCCTTCAAAGACTTCTCCCAAAGCGTCGCGGCGGCGGCTCTGTTCGTCTCGAATCTGCTGTTTTGGAGAGAGGCCGGCTACTTTTCCCCAGCTGCCGATTCCAAACCGCTGCTGCACACTTGGTCGCTGTCGGTGGAGGAGCAGTTCTACCTGCTGTTTCCGCTGCTGCTCGTGGTGTTGCGGGCGAGGTCGAAGGCATTTCAGAGAGGGACGTTGGCAGCGTTGGCCATTGCCTCGTTCGTCGTGAGCGTATCGCTAGTAGACGATTCCCCGACGGCGGCGTTCTATTTTTCGGGTGGGCGCGCCTGGGAACTGTTGCTCGGCTCGCTACTCGCGCTGGACGCGCTGCCGCGTCCAAGAACTCGGCTGCCGTCAGACGTTCTAACAGCCGCTGGACTGGGGCTAATCCTGTGGAGCGTGTTCTCTTACACGAGATTTACGCCCTTCCCGGGATGGGGCGCGGTGCCGCCTTGCCTCGGCGCAGCGTTGATCTTGTTGGCGGGCGAGAGCGGCGACACGTGGACGGGGACCGCTCTGAGCTTCGCGCCGATCGTGTGGATCGGCAAAATCTCTTACTCGCTGTACCTGTGGCACTGGCCGCTGCTCGTCGCGGCCAAGCACTGGAAGGTCGAAGCATTAACCCGCGCCGATCTTCTGCTTTGGCTCACGGTGTCTGCAGCTGCGGCGGGTTTGAGCTGGAAGTTCGTCGAGCAGCCCTTCCGCCGTCCATCGAATGCGTTCAGCCAAAAGTCGGTTTTCGCACTTGCCGGCGGCGTGATAGCGGCAGGCCTATCGGTCGGGGTATTCGGTCAACTGACCCAAGGTTGGCCAGTCCGGTTCTCGGCTGACGTACTGGAACTCGCCGCCTTCCGCGATCCCAATCCCCTGCCCTCGGTCTGCCCCGAAGACGCTCCCTGCTCACTTGGAACGCCAAACGTCGGACCCGATCTATTCATTTGGGGAGACAGCCATGCGCGATCAATCACTCCTGCCGTGGAGCAAATCGCCGAACGCCAGGGCCGCGCGGTGAAAATCTACAATCGGCCCGGTTGCGTACCCATTGCCGGCATCGCCCGAGAACCGGACACGACCAACTGCGGCTTCGCGGCGGAAAACATCTTGGAAAAACTCGAACGGGAGAAGCCCGGCGGAACGGTCATCCTGGCCGGGCGCTGGTCGCATGTTTTCGAAGGCGAATCCGACCGCAGCAAGCCGCCGCTTGAGTTCCGCTACACGGACCGCAGCAAGCGACGCCTCGACCGCGCCGAGCAACATCGTCTCGTGACCGAGCAGTTGCAATCGACGATTGACCGCCTGTTGAATCGCGACCGCAAGGTCATACTCGTTTATCCCATTCCCGAGCAGCATGGCGCAGTTCCCGAAACGCTGGTCAAGCGGCTCCGCGCCGGACTGTCGCCCGCTGACTACTATTTACCGTGGGAAGAATACTGCCGCCGTCATGCTGCAGTCATCCAGGACTTCGATTCGCTGCGCAACTCCGAGCGCTTCATCAGGGTGCGGCCCAGTCGGGCGCTGTGTCGTGAAGGACGGTGTCTAAGTTTTCTAGACGGGCGTCCGCTCTATCTCGATGACCAACATCTTTCCGTAACAGGATCGCTGCTGCTCAAACCGCTATTCGAGGCGGCGATGCGTTCGCAAAAGTAGGGGAGTCAGTCGCTATCGGCAGGCATTCGCGCCGCGTAGTTTGACTCGTAGTACTGGCGATACGCGCCACTGCGGACGCGCTCGACCCAACCGGAATTTTCTTGGTACCAGCGGATCGTCTCCGCTAGTCCCTGCTCAAACTCCATTTGCGGCGCCCAGCCGGTTGCGGCCATCAGCTTCTCGCTGGTGATCGCGTAGCGGCGGTCGTGCCCGGGCCGGTCTTGGACGTAGCGAATTAGACTTTCCGGCTTGCCTGTCGCGGCGAGAATCTTGTGGACCACGTCGATATTCGGCAGGTCTTTTGAGCCGCCCACGTTGTAAATTTCGCCGGACTTGCCGCGCTCCAGCACAGCGCGAATCGCCCGGCAGTGATCGTCCACATACAGCCAATCACGGATCTGCATGCCGTCGCCGTAAACAGGCAGCGGTTTGTCTTCAAGCGCGTTGGCGATCATCAGCGGAATCAGCTTCTCGGGGAACTGGTAGGGGCCGTAGTTATTGGACGCGCGGGTCACCAGTACGGGCATTTTATAGGTCGTCCAATAGGACAGGGCCAACATGTCGGAGCCGGCTTTGGACGCCGAGTAGGGGCTGCTGGCGCGTAGCGGGGCCGACTCATCGGCCTCGTGCGGTTCGTCGATACTACCGTAGACCTCGTCGGTCGAGACGTGCACGAAACGCTTGACGCCGGCGTTCTTGGCAGCTTCGAGCAGGTGGAACGTGCCCACGAAGTTCGTGTCAATCACCGGCTTCGGTGAAAGGATGCTGCGGTCGACGTGCGATTCGGCGGCGAAGTGCACGACGGCGTCCGGCGCGGCCTCATCGACCGTCTGCGCAACCGCCTCGGCGTCGCGTAGGTCGATGTGTGCCAGTTTGTAGCGCGGGTCAGCAGCGACCGGCTCCAAGTTCTCTAGATTACCGGCGTAGGTCAGCGCATCGAGATTGATGATCTCGACCGCGGGGTCGTCGGCTAACAACAATCGAATGAACGCCGAACCGATAAAGCCCGCGCCGCCCGTGACCAGCAGTTTCATCTCCTATCATTAGAGCGTCGACGCGGGCGGGAGTCTACCCCGCCCGGCAGGGGCGTGGCCATGTTTGAACGCTACACCGAGAATGCGCTCCGGGTGATCTTCTTCGCCCGTGATGAAACGAGCGAGTTCGGCACGCCCGAGATCGAAGCCGAACACTTTCTGCTCAGCCTACTGCGCCAGGACAAAGCCCTCCTCGACCGGCTGGCAGCGGCGCCCCTCGACGTTGAATCGATCCGCCAACAAATCCGCGACCACAGGCCAGCAAGCGACAAGACCCCAACGGACGTCGACGTGCCTCTCAGCGAAGAATGCAAACGCGCGTTGGAACATACAGCCGAAGAAGCGAAGCAGCTCAACCACAAGCGAATCGGCACGGAACACATGCTCCTCGGGCTCCTGCTGGTTGACGGTTGCTTCGCTGCGGAGATCCTCAAGGGACTCGGTCTCAGCGCCGAAATCGTCCGTGAGAACCTCGTCAAGCGGCCGATCGGGGGCTAAGGCATGGAAGTACCCCATCAGAAGTACTAGCGGGCTATATAGACATCCGCAAGCTGCTGATATGATGAGACCAGAGTTGAAGGTCCTCGTTTCAACCAAAAATCATGTTTGAACGCTACACCGAGAAAGCGCGACGCGTCATCTTCTTCGCTCGGTATGAGGCCAGCCAGTTTGGCAGTCCTTATATCGAAACCGAGCACTTGCTGCTGGGTTTAATTCGCGAAGACAAGGCCCTCGCCAATCGGTTCCTGCGGTCCCATGCCGCGGTCGAGTCGATCCGTAAACAAATCGAAGCTCACACGACGGTGCGCGAGAAGGTCTCGACCTCGGTCGACCTGCCGCTCAGCCACGAGTGCAAGCGAGTATTGGCCTTCGCCGCCGAAGAGGCGGAGCGGCTGAGCCACAAGCACATTGGCACAGAGCACCTGCTGCTCGGCTTGCTGCGCGAAGAGAAATGCTTCGCCGCGGAAATCCTGCACGAACGCGGCTTGCGGCTAGCGACCATTCGCGATGAGCTGTCGAAATCGCAGTCCGAAAAGCTGTTGTCGAACCGTCCCAAAGACAGTTCGATGTTGGCCGAGTTTAGCCGCGACCTGACCCAGGCCGCCGCCGACAACACGCTCGACCCGCTGATCGGCCGCGAGAAAGAGGTCGACCGCCTCATACAGATTCTCTGCCGCCGCACCAAGAACAATCCGGTGCTCATCGGCGAGCCCGGCGTGGGCAAGACTGCCATCGTCGAAGGAATGGCCCAGCGCATTGCCGACGGCGACGTGCCCACCTTTCTCGCCGACAAACGCATCTTGGCGCTCGATCTCTCGCTGATCGTCGCCGGCACTAAGTATCGCGGCCAGTTCGAAGAACGCCTCAAGACGATCATGAAAGAGCTGATGGAGAATCAAAACTCCATCATCTTCATCGACGAATTGCATACGCTCGTCGGTGCCGGATCGGCTGAAGGTTCGCTCGATGCGGCCAACATTTTGAAGCCGGCTCTGTCTCGCGGAGAGGTGCAGTGCATCGGCGCCACGACGCCGGGTGAGTTCCGTAAGTCGATTGAGAAGGACCGTTCGCTCGAACGGCGCTTCCAGTCCGTCAAGGTGGAGCCGCCCAGCGAGGAAGAGGCGATCCAGGTGCTGTTCGGCATCAAGGACCGCTACGAAAAGTTCCACGCCATCGCTTACACCGACGAAGCGGTCGAAACGGCGGTCTACGCATCGAACCGCTACATTCCAGACCGGTTCTTGCCCGACAAGGCCATCGACATCCTCGACGAGGCCGGCTCGCGCGTGAAGTTGCGCCAGACGACCATGCCTGAGGAAGTAGCCGAAGTCCACAAGCGCATCAAGTTCATCGTGCACCGTATGGAGAACGCCATTGCGAACCACGAGTTCGAGAAGGCCCGCTTCTACTCGGACGAAGAGCGCAAGGAACGCGAGAACCTGCGCCAGTTGCGCGAGCAGTACAACGTCGACGAGAACGCCACGGCTGTCGTGACCAAAGACGACATCGAAGACGTCGTTGCTCGTTGGACCGGCGTCCCGATGACTTCCATTAAGGAAGAGGAGATGACGAAGCTGCTGCGCATGGAAGACGAGTTGCACAAGCGCATCGTCAGCCAGAAGAGCGCCATCTCGGCTCTTTCGCGCGCGATTCGCCGCAGCCGCGCCGGACTGAAGTCCGACAAGCGCCCGGCGGGTTCGTTCCTGTTCCTGGGTCCAACCGGCGTCGGCAAGACGGAAGTCGCCCGCGCGCTGGCGGACTTCCTGCTCGGCTCCGAGAAGGCGCTGATCCGCTTCGACATGTCGGAGTTCATGGAGAAGCATTCGGTCTCGAAGTTGATCGGCTCGCCTCCGGGTTATGTCGGCTTTGAAGAAGGCGGCCAGTTGACCGAGAAGGTCAAACGCCAGCCCTACTCGATCATCTTGCTCGACGAAATTGAAAAGGCCCACCCGGACCTGTTCAACATTCTCTTGCAGGTCTTCGAGGACGGACAGTTGACCGACGGCCTCGGCAACCGCGTCGACTTCAAGAATACGATCATCATCATGACGTCGAACATCGGCGCGCGGCACCTGCAGTCCAAAGCCCCCGTGGGCTTCTCGGGCGCAGGCACCAAGGACACGATGGAGTCCAAGTCCGAAGGCGAAGTGATGGCCGAGGTCAAGCGGGTCTTCAACCCCGAGTTCCTCAACCGCATCGACGAAGTCATCACCTTCAGCAGCCTCAGTGACGAGGACTTGATCCAGATCGTTGGGCTGATGATCGGACAGATCAATCAGAACCTGATCAAGAAGGATCTGCAGATTCGCCTCACCAAAGAAGCGACCCAGCACATCCTCGAGACGACAATCACCGACCGCAGCTAC
Source organism: uncultured Acidobacteriota bacterium (assembly GCA_963805925.1). Lineage (GTDB taxonomy): Bacteria > Acidobacteriota > Terriglobia > Bryobacterales > UBA6623 > CAMPKL01. The sequence continues at coordinate 20,470 of CAWDWB010000002.1, read as the reverse complement.
GGCGCACGGCCGCTTCGGCGCGCGCTGCAGAAGTATATCGAAGATCCGCTGTCTGAAGCGCTGATCCAAGGTCACCTGCCTCGGCCCGCCGAGTTGGAGATCTACCTGGAATCCAACGGCCTCTACTACCGCATCGTGCCCTCCGACGGCGAAAAGTCCGAGGAAGGCGCCCGGAAGCAACCGAAGGCGATACCGCCGTGGCCGTCGGCCAAGGCACTTTACTCTACGCGTTCTAAGCGCGAGCAGCTTGAAACCAGTGAGAGCCGCAGGCATTGCCTGCGGCTCTCTTCGTTTGAGATCGGATCGATGGTGAAGATCTTCGCCTTCGTCCCTTCGAGATAAGTTCGTTTCGGGCGCACCGTGGGAGAGACGCGGCGGGCACTCTAAGCACCGCCGGCGCCATTCCAATCTCTCAACAGTGGAAGTCAGGCCGGAAGTTTGTTGTAATGCCCTTTGTTCCACTGAGGTATTGCCATGAAGCGCATCGTCATCACCGCCCTGTTCTCCGCCCTGCTCGTCGTCGGCTGGATGGCCCAAGCGCCCTCCTCCGAAGCGGCCGCCGTCGGCATCAGCGGCCAGGGGGACTTGAAATTCCGCGTGCTCTACACGTCGGCGATTTTGCCTGCCGAAGCGCAGGCAGTCCTCACGAATGCGCACGGCGGTTTTGCGGTCGACCGCCGTCCCGGCAAAGGCGAGACGTATTTCGGCCTACCGGGCGCAGGCATATTGCAGATCAGTGCGGATCTGAAGACGGTTAAGCTGCTCGACACCGACAAAGACATGGCGGCGCAAAACATGCACAACGCCAGAATCTGGGAAGCGCCGAGCGGCGATCACTACCTCACCTTCCCCAGCAACACTGCGGCCAAGGTCTATACGACGACGATGGACGGCAAACTGGTCAATACGTTGAACTCGCCGACGGGAACGGAAGATCTTGGCCTCCCTCTGGCAACCAACTACTTCAAAGGCCGCGGTAATTTCGTGCCGACCGATGTCGAGTATTTAGACGGCCTGTTCTACATCACCACCGGTTATTCCAATCTCGACGCCGTCATCACCGCGAAAGTGGAGCCCGGCAGCAACTTCAAGACGACCTGGTATGACCTCTCGTTCGGCGGCCGCGGCACGGGCCCGGGGCAGTTCGGCACGGGACACGGCATCACGATCCGGCCCGGCACGAAGCTCGTTGAAGTCACCGACCGGCTCAACGCCGAAATCGACCGCTTCACGCGCTTCGGCCAATACGTTGGGACGCTCAACACCCCGCTGGGCTCCATGCCCTGTGACATCGACTACGACGGCAAGTACATGGTCACAGGGACGCTGAATGGCCCCGATCGCTCGAAGGGCGCACCGATCTACATCTATGAGAACGATCAGCTCGTCTCGACCGTGATGCCCAAAGAAGACTTGGGGCTGGAGAAGTTCGACCACATCCACAACGCGACCATGCGCCACGTGAACGGCAAAGCGTACTTAATCGTGCAGGCTTGGAACCCGGGCGACTTCGCGATCCTCGAACAGGTCACGAACTAAGTTCATGATCGTCACCGTCCAGCAGCACATTCTCGAACAGCAGCAACAGCACTTCCCGCAGGCGGACGGTACGTTCTCATGGCTGCTGTCGGGCATCACGCTAGCGACGAAGATGATTCAGGCGAAGGTGCGCCGCGCCGGGTTGACGGACATCCTCGGCTCGGCGGGCGAGGTCAACGTACAAGGCGAGACGCAGCAGAACCTCGACATCTACGCCAACGAGGCCGTGCAGCACTGCTTGGCCGTTCGGCCCAGCGTTGCGGAACTGATCTCCGAAGAGAACGAGAAGCCGATCACCTTCGAGCGTGACCATGACCACGGGCGCTATATCGTCGTCTTCGATCCGCTGGACGGCTCATCGAACATCGACGTCAACGTCAGCGTCGGCACGACGTTTTCGATACTGCGCACCACGGACAAGGGCGCCCTACAGCCCGGTCATCAGCAGATTGCGGCGGGCTACGTGGTTTACGGTTCGTCGACGATTTTGGTCTATACCGCCGGGCACGGAGTTTATGGATTCACGCTCGACCCATCCGTGGGCGCCTACGTGTTGAGCCACGACAACATGAAGATGCCCGAGCAGGGTGACATCTACTCGGTGAATGAGGGCTACATCGACTCGTTCCCAGCCCACTATCAGACCTACATCGCTACTCTGCGTTCCGGCAGGTTGGGACGCCAGTACAAGTCGCGCTACATCGGCTCGATGGTCGCCGACTTTCACCGTACGCTGCTCAAGGGCGGCGTATTTCTCTATCCGCCGACGGCATCGAACCCAGAAGGCAAATTGCGCCTACTCTACGAGGCGAACCCGATGGCTTTCATCGCCGAACAAGCCGGCGGCAAGGCCACCGACGGCGTTGGCCGTACGCTCGACATCCTGCCCACGTCCATCCACCAACGCACGCCGCTCGTCGTCGGCGGCCTGCGGGAGATGGAAGCTTTCGAGGCGATCCATTAGGGTCGCGCCGATTGGCGCCATCAGCCTTGCGAGTTGTCGAAATTGACGCCGACGTTAAGCGGACCCTTCTCGGCCGCCTTGCCGGGCTTGCCCCTGTCGGGGCTAATGATTGCCTGCTCGCGTCCTTCTTCCTTTACCCGCTCCGACGTGGGGCTCGTGTTCTCGCGTTTCATCTCGGTCGGATTTGGCGTGATGTTGTGTGTTTTCTTTTGGTCCATACCTTGTAGAGGCGACATCAGTGAAAAATGTTGCTGTCCGCGAAACTACCAGCGTTGGGCTTGCTGGGGGGGCGGTTGGGGATTGGGTTCTAGGGCTGCGAGGTCTTGGTCGAAAACGAGTTTCGACTTGGCGCTGAGATCGCGTATTTGCAGATGCCCTGAGCGAGTCGCGGCCAACAGCAGACCGTCAGCGGACCAGTCGGCCCACTGCAGGTCGTCGAAGATCGCGAGGTCGTCAGACGATTCGAGCGAGTAACTGACACGCAGGCCGTCGACGGCTTGTTCGGCTCGGAATTCACCGCCCGGCCAGCCGAGGCTCTCGACGCAAAGCGTGAGCGGGCCGCCAGGCTGCGGTTTGCGCATGCGCGCGTTGCGGCGCTCATCCCAGTGGTCATCGGGGTGTCGCGGCGGCGAGTCGAGCGCTTCTTGCCATCCGCGGCGGCGTTCGTTGGCAAACTGCGCGATGGGAATGGAGCGCAGGCCGTAGGGAATAGGCAGCTTGGCGCCGTCGGGAGTTTCCGAATTGCCGTCCGTAGTGAAGTAGTAGCCACGCGTCCATGTGCCGCAAGTGGCGAACGCGTGAAGCGCGGTAAGCCAAGGGAGTTTGGAAACGGCAACGTAGGATTCGCCGAGTTCCCAGTCGGCGGTGGGTTTGTGGGCGAAGAAAGAAAGGTAGCGTCCATCGGGCGAGAGGTCAGAGCGACGCGGGAAGATGCGTCCGCGCAGCCAGGCGCCGGATAGGTAAGTGCGGGAGTCGAGGTCCCAGCGGCCGACGTGGGACCACTGACTCGGGCCGCGGCGGAAGACAGCGACGATGGGCGCATCCGTCGCCGGGATGCAGTAAAGACGAGGCGCAGTCACTCGCTCGTATAGTAATCCCGCAGGCTAAATCGGCGCTTCTTCTTTGGTGAGCAGGGCGCTGAGGTAGAGCATGGCCTTCTCACGAGTCGGCTGCGCATCGGTTAGGGCAAGTGTGGTTTGAAGAACGTCGCGGCGGCTGATCTGGCCCATGAGCATAGAGCCGGATGCGAGCACGGGGAGGCGGCGGAACCAGGTTTCGCTGAATATCTGGACGATACTCAGCAACTGCTCGTCCGTAGCTACGGTACGTGCGGTCAGATCCATGATGTCGCGGATGAGAGGCCGGTCATCGGGATCGACGACATGGAGCGAACCTCCGCGACGAAGCACTTGGGCGGTTTTGAGAACGTCGCGCCGGCTGACTTGGCCGACTAGGACTCCATCTTGGATGACAGGCAGTCGGCGGAGAACCGTTTTCAAGAAAATCTCCACCAAGGTATTGAATTCGGTGTCTTCGTTGATGAGCCGTTCGCTGCTGCGATCCATGTGCGCCGCGACGGGGCCAACAGGCCGTTGCTCGTAGATCGCATCAAGCAGCATGCGCATGCTGGTCTTCTCAGAAAAAGAGCCGAGGTAGCAGCCCGCTGCGTCCACGACAGGCGCACCGGAGACGCGGTGGTGGAGGAGTTCCTTTATGGCGTCGCACGCGTCCGTATCGGGGTCGAAGGTAAGCAGACCCGTTGACATCAGGTGCTTAGCGCGAATGCCGTGGACGTCGGAGACTCGAACAGCTTCGGTGAGCGTGGCCATACAGCACTGCTCCGAAAACATGCCGAGGTAACGGCCTGCAGAATCTATAACAGGAGCCCCGGTTACTCGGTTCTCCAAGAGACGGTCAATACCTTGAAAGACATCCGCGTCGGCCGTCAACGTGACCAGGTCGACGACCATGATGTCCTTCGCGCTGCGTGGCGAGGGAGGAGTCATCGTGGTCGGACTATAACAGAGGATCCAGGCCGCGCAAAGGGTTATTTTTCTTACATTCAGTCTTCGAGGCGCAGCCAGACGGCGCGATGGTCGGAGAAATCAATGTCCTCGACGCCCCATTGCGAGCCGGCGAGGCCGCGTAAATAGATCCAATCGAGGCGCAGTCCGAGCATGTCATGGGTGGCCAGGGATCCGTCCATGGGGGTGGCGAATCCGTGGCTGGCGAACATCCGATCGACCGGTCCGTGCTGGTCGTGCATCCAAGGGATAGGTATGAGGTGTTGGATCCAAAAATTGGGATTGGTATTCATGTCGCCGCCGATGACGACGGGGCCGGAGAAGCGCCTGGCGGCTTCCACAACAGGCTGCAACTGGCGCACACGGTTCTGGGCGTTGATGCGCGTATCGAGATGCACGTTGAAGGCTTGCAAGCTTTCGCCATCGGGCGTGGCCAGGGTCGCGGCAAGAGCATGGCGGCAACGCGAGCGGACGTTGAGATTGAAAGCAGTCAAGCCGAATGCGTCGACGCTCTGAATCGGATAACGGCTCAGCAGCGCGATGCCGTCGACGCGTCCATCTGGGCGCGGCTGAGTAGAGGAACTGAAGACGGCTTGGACGCCGAGTTCGCGAGAAAGACCCTGTAGCACGCCGTCGCGGCTGTCGGAGTAGACCACCTCTTGGAGCAGCACGACATCGGCATCGGCGAGAGTCTTGCTGCGATGAAACTCTTCAAGCACCTGGCGGTAGTCGGTCTCTTCGGCCATGTTGAGCGAGGCGATGGTCACCGGGGTGGCCGCAGCACGCGGACGCAACGGCGCCTTTGAAATCTCGATGACGACCGGCTGGCGGCACCCAGATGCTTGGCTACTAGAGTTGGCTGCCATGAGTGCGGCTGTGACGAAGGCCGCTGCGATGAGTAGCGATCGAATCACAGTCCTTGCGCGCTCATTCTAGCAGCCGGGCAAGGCGAAACTAGGGAACGCGGTACCTGGCGACGGCCTCTTCGTTGAGTTCGATGCCTAGGCCAGGCTCTTGAGGGATGGCGAGCATGCCATCTTGGGCGACGATGCGCTGCTCGGTAAGTTCGTCGCGCAGGGTAGTTTCCTCTTCGGCGACGAATTCGAGGATGAAGGAGTTTGGAATCGAATTGAGAAAGTGCAGCGCGGCGGCGACGTTAATGTACGTGGTGAAGCCATGATTGACGACGGGCAAGCCGCGGTCGACGGCCAAGCTGGCGACTTTCATGGCTTCGGTGAAACCGCCGACGCGGGTGAGATCGACTTGGACAATATCGATTTTGCCGCGGTCCATGAGTTCGATGAATGAGAGCCGGTTGCTTTCTTCTTCTCCAGCGGCAATGCGCACGTCGACGGCTTCGGACAGCTTGCGGTAGCCCTCGTAGTCGTCAGGCAGCAGCGGCTCCTCAAGCCAAAAAATGTCGTGCTCTTGGAAGGCGCGGGCGCGTTGGATGGCAGTCTTGGCGTCCCAAACGAGCCCCGCGTCCACAAGCAGGTCGGGGCCGTCGCCCAGGCCCTTGCGGGCTTCGCGGACCAGAGCGATATCGGTCTTTTCGTCTTGGCCCATCGGATCCCAGCCGAACTTGACGGCAGTGAATCCACGGTCGACGTAGCGCTGGGCGAGTTCGCGCGTGGCGGCGGGAGTGGCCCCCCAGAGGGAACTGGCATAGGGCCGGATTTGCTGATGGAAACCGCCGCCGAGGAGCTTCCAGATGGGCAGGCCAAGGGCTTTGCCCTTGATGTCCCACAGGGCGATGTCGATTCCGCTCATGGCGTGCAGGCCAGCGCCACGGCGGCCGCCGTAGATGTTGCCGCGGTACATCTTGTGCCAGATCTTTTCGGTCTCGAAAGGATCTTCGCCGATGACGAGATGACGCAGACCGCTGGCGGTGGTGTGGGAGAAGGGACCTTCGATGGCGCCCTTGACGGCCATCGGGTTGGAGTCGACTTCACCGATGCCGGTGATGCCGGCGTCGGTGTGGACCTTGACGATGAGGGCGTCTTGCCCGGAGTCGCATTGCTCTTTGACTTGCGGCAGGCGGAGATAGATGGCTTCGACGTCGGTGATCTTCATAGGCCTTGGGAGCGCCAGTGTAACATTGCCCAAGCATCCTGGCGCCTGGTGTGCTTCCTGCCCTTGCATGAATGAACGACACGTCGTAATTCCGGCTGGGAGAGTCGAATTAGAGGGAGACCTGCGGCTGGATGAAGATACGCATGCGGTTGTCGTCTTCGCCCATGGCAGCGGCAGCAGCCGACACAGTGTGAGGAATCGGTTCGTGGCTGACCGTTTGAACGAGGCGGGGCTGGGAACGCTGCTATTCGACCTGCTGACTGCTAGGGAAGATACCGTCTACGACAACCGCTTCAACATCCCGCTGCTGACTGAGCGTTTGATCTTCGCGGCTCGATGGGCTGGCAATCAGATCGGCCCAGACTGTGCAGTGGGTCTCTTCGGTGCAAGTACGGGGGCGGCGGCGGCGCTGGATGCAGCGGCGGAGATGAGCGATGAGATCGATGCTGTCGTTTCGAGAGGAGGTCGTCCGGACTTGGCGCAATCTCCGCTGGAGAGGGTCATGTGCCCCACCCTGCTGATCGTGGGGGCGCTGGATCATCCAGTCGTCGAGTGGAACGAGGCGGTGTACAAGGAGTTGAGTTGCGTCAAGAGCATGGAGTTAGTGCCTGGCGCGACTCATCTTTTCGAGGAACCGGGCACGTTGGATACGGCGGCCAGCCTAGCGGCGACGTGGTTCCAGCGCTACTTGGAGGCAGCGGCGCCAGCGAGGGCGCGAATGACTTCTTCGTCGGAAACAGACTCAAAGTGATGGAAGAACTGGCCAACGGCGTAAAACTCAGCCGGCGCTTGCAGGCAAACGATTTCGTCGGCTTCGGACTCCAGGCGCTCAATCGCTCGCGGCGAGGCGACCGCTGTCGCGACAACGAGACGCTGTGGTTGCTGGCGGCGGATGGCCCGCAGTGCGGCGATAAGGGTGGAGCCGGTCGCTACGCCGTCGTCAACGACGATCACGCAGCGGCCTTCGAGCGGCGCGGGCCCCCGCCCTGGCGTGTAGAGCGCCCGGCGGTGATGCAGCAGCGCGACTTGCTGGGCGATTTCCTGTTTGACGTAGTCAGGGTCCATGGCCGAGAGGCTGACGTTTTCGGTGACGCTACCCTGCTCGTCGACGGCGCCGATGGCGAATTCGGGCTGTTCGGCGGCTCGCAATTTTCGAACGAGTGCGACATCAAGGTCGGCTCCGAGCGCATCGGCGATGACCCTCGCCATGGGAACACCACCCCTGGGAACTCCGAGGACGATCGGACTCTGGTCAGCGAAGCGACCCAACTTCCTAGCCAACAGTGCGGCGGCGTGATCGCGATCTTGGAAAACCATCGAACACCTCCTCCAATGGGGGGATTGCACGGACAGTTCCAAACCGGACGAAGACGACGACCGTCGAACGGTATAATCGTGGGTTCATGTTCCCGCCCATGACTGTGCGCGTCCCGGCATCCAGCGCCAACTTGGGACCGGGATTCGACACTCTGGGCATCGCCCTTTCCCTCTACTTGGAATGCCGGGTTCAGCCGGCTGAGCGGTTGTCAATAAGAATGACCGGTCGGGATGTGGGGTCCATTCCCGTCGATGAAAATAACCTGATCTGGCGGACGGCGGTCGAAGTCGCCGAATCCGAAGGCCGCACGATGCCGCCGGTCGAGCTAGATGTGAGCACCGAGATTCCGCTAGGTAAGGGGTTGGGTTCCAGCGCCTCCGCCTTGGTCGCTGGGGTTGCCATCGCGAACAGCACGTTGGGGATGGGATGGAAGGATTACCGGATACTCGATGCAGCGGCACGCATGGAAGGGCATCCCGACAATGTGGCGGCTGCGGTGCTGGGATCGTTCACAACCGCAGCGGTGGGTTCGGATGGCGTGACGCGGGCGATTCGGCTGGAGATTCCGGACGCGTTTTCGGTGGCGGTAGTTTGTCCAGATTTTGAGCTGGCGACCAAGGGAATGCGCGGCGTGCTGCCCAACGCTTACTCGAAGGAAGATGCGGTGTTCAATCTGCAGCGGGCGACGCTGCTGGTAGCGGCTTTCGCGACTGGGTCAAGGTACGCCTTCCCGGAGGCGCTGGCTGACCGCATGCATCAGCCGTATCGCATGAGCCAGGTACCGGGCATGGAAGAGATTCTCAACCTGCGCATGCCGGGCTTGCTGGGATGTGCGCTGAGCGGGGCGGGACCGTCGATCTTGGTGCTCTATGAGACCGGCAGCGATGAAACGGTAGAAGCGGTAAAGGGGACCTTCGAGAAGGCCGGTCGCAGAGCCGAAGTGATGTGGACGACGATTGACCGAAACGGATTGAAGGTTTTCTGATTTACATCAGGAGAAACGCAAAACGGCCGAAGCGCTTGCGCGCTTCGGCCGTTCGTTGTTTCCAATGGAAAGCCTAAGTTAGCTGGCCTTCGCGATCGTGCTGACCGTGAGCTTGCCGTCTGCTTCTGTTCCGGTGACCTTGACTTTCTCGCCTGCGAGGGCGGTCACTTTGTCTTGGTTCGAAACTTCGAGAACCTTTCCGTCAGCCGTCACGATGACAGCAGCGGAGCCGCCGTTGATGCACGACTTGGCGCAAGCAGCGTGAGCCGCTCCCGACTTGCCGCTAGCGGCGCACTTGGCGTCGGTAACGTATCCGGTGTACTCGGCCGCGAACGACAGACCAGCGGTCAGGACCAACATGCTAGCTACAGTGATAAAACGCTTCATGATTCTCAGTTCCTCCAGTAAAGCCCAGCGGTAGGGCGACCGCTACTCAATGTCGTTTAGTATACTCAACCGCCCCGGGTGTGGCAAATTGTCGCATCTGACATGTGACGTTTAGCCCAGATGAGGCTTTAAGACGTCGACCAGGTCCTGTACGGCGGCGGCGCTGTTTTTGAGCGCCGCGGACTCGTCGGCGGTCAAGGTCAGCTGGTAGATCTGCTCAATGCCGCGGGCGCCGAGTTTGACAGGCACTCCAATGAACAGGCCGTCGACGCCGTACTCGCCTTCAAGAAGGGCCGTGCAGGGCAGGACCTTCTTCTTGTCCTTGAGGATCGACTCGACCATTTCGACGGTGGCTGCGGCCGGCGCATAGAAGGCGCTGCCGGTTTTGAGGTAGGCGACGATCTCGGCGCCGCCCTTGCGGGTCCGGTCGACGATAGCTGCCAACTTGTCGGCCTCGACGAGGGAGGTGATGGGGATGCCAGCGACGGACGTGGAGCTCAGCAGCGGCACCATAGTATCGCCGTGGCCGCCGAGCACGAAGGCGGTGACGTTCTCGACGGAGACATCGCAGGCTTCAGCGAGGAAGGTGCGGAAACGCGCGGTATCGAGCACGCCGGCCATGCCGACGACACGGTTCTTGGGGAAGCCGGAAGCGTGGAGGGCTACGTGGCACATGGCGTCCAAGGGATTGGCCACAACGACGATGATGGCGTTGGGCGAATACTTGACGGCCTGCGAGATGCAGCTCTTGACGATCTCGTAGTTCTTCATCAGAAGATCGTCGCGGCTCATGCCGGGCTTGCGGGGAAAACCGGCGGTCTGGATGATGATGTCCGAGTTGGCGGTGTCCTCGTAGCTGTTAGTGCCGACAATCTTGACGTCGCTGCCCTCAATGGGGCAGGATTCGGCCATGTCGAGGCCCTTGCCTTGAGGGATGCCGTCGGCGATGTCGATTAGGACAACGTCCGCGAGTTCTTTATCGGCCAAGAACATGGCGCAGGTGGCGCCTACGTGGCCGGCTCCGATGACGGTGACTTTCTTACGCATGATTCCTCTCTGATAACCCAGTTGGCGACGGCTGACTAATCCATGTGAGCGATGATCGCGTCGGCGAACTCGCTCGTTCCGACTTTGGTGGCGCCTTCCATTTGGCGGTGTAAGTCGTAGGTAACGGTTTTGGCGGAGATGGCCCCGGAGACGCCTCTCTCGATGCGATCGGCTACATCCTTCCAGCCGAGGAAGCGGAACATCATCACGCCCGACAGAATGACGCTGGACGGATTGATTTCGTTCTTGTCGGCGTACTTGGGAGCGGTTCCGTGGGTGGCCTCGAAGATAGCGTACTCGTCGCCGATATTGGCGCCGGGCGCGAGGCCCAGCCCACCGACCTGAGCGGCACAAGCGTCGGAGATGTAATCGCCGTTGAGGTTGGTGGTGGCGATGACGTCGTACTCGGCCGGCCGCAGCAGGACCTGTTGGAACATGGCATCGGCGATGCGGTCATTGACCAGGATCTTACCCTCGGCGGAAGCTCCTTCCCAGACCTCGGACTCAAGTACGACGTGATCGCGGAATTCTTGCGTGGCGACCTCGTAACCCCAGTCGCGGAAGGCGCCTTCGGTGAACTTTTGGATGTTGCCTTTGTGGACGATGGTGACGCTCTTGCGGTTGTTGTCGACAGCATATTGCAGTGCCGCGCGCACGAGACGCTTGGAGCCAGTGATGGAGATCGGTTTGATGCCGATGGCTGAGTCGGCAGCGATGCTGCAGCCCATTTCCCCATTGAGGAAAGCGAGGACCTTCTTGACGTCGTCCGTTCCTTCTTGCCACTCGATGCCGGCATAGACGTCTTCGGTGTTCTCACGGAAGATGACGACGTCGAGTTGGTCGGGCTCCTTGACCGGCGACGGCACGCCTTCGTACCAGCGGACGGGGCGAATGCAGCTATAGAGCGTGAGCAATTGGCGCAGAGCGACGTTAAGGCTGCGGATGCCGCCGCCGATAGGAGTCGTCAGCGGTCCTTTAATGGCGACGCGGAACTCTTTGATGGCTCCGAGAGTGTCGTCGGGCAGCCAGCTATTGAATTTGTCAAAGGCCTTTTCGCCGGCAAAGATTTCGTACCAGACGATCTTTTTGGACTCGCCGAAGGATTTTTGGACGGCGGCGTCAAAAACCTTGCGGGAAGCCTTCCAAATGTCTCGTCCCGTGCCGTCGCCCTCGATGAAAGGGATGATCGGGTTGTCGGGAATGATGAATTTGCCGGCTTCGACCCGGATCGTCTGACCGTCCGTTGGGACAGGAATACCGTTATAAGCTGCCATTTCTTTTCTCTGTTGGGGGTGCTCGCTAGAAACCAGTGCGCGCCGCTAGCCAAGCCCGAAAGACCTTAAATGGTAGCAATCGGACCAAGCTGCCAGCAACGCTAGCCCCCTTGGAGAAATTAGTCTAAAGCTTGGGTCCGCCCTGGCCGATAGACCAAGCGCTATGAGGCAACAACAGATTGACCGGCGCGGGGCAGCTCGAAGGCACGTGGAACTGCCAAACGCAGTCGAGATTCGGATACGCGGCGACGCGCCTTCGCGACCGATCGTCGCGAAACTCGTGGACGCATCTGCGGGCGGAGTGGGAGTCGAGACCTTCACTCACCTCCGAACGGGAACTCGGGTCTTGGTAAAAGCAAACCTACAGTCGCCGGAACTAGCGCTGGCGCTGAACGGCGAAGGCTTGGTGGCTCACTCACGCCAGGTCGGTCCCGGGCGCTATATCGTGGGGTTGGAACTCCAGGAAGTCCGTTACGCGCGGGCTTCTTAGGGAAGCGGCAGGGCGAGACTCTCACTCGATACCCGGCGGGCCGGAAGGAAGCGGACGACCGCATCGGGGGAGTGGAGTTGCTGGAGCCAAAATAGGCCGTCGAGGTCGCCGCTGTCACTGCGGACGCTGATGACGTCGATGTCGCCGTCGCCGTCGACGTCGGTAGGCAAAAAGGCACTGAAGCGGCCGCGTTCGCGACGGAAGATGTCGTGTCGAGTCCAAGCGCCCGTGCCGGCGCCGGGACTCTGAAGCCAAGCGATTCGACCGGCCGGGGCGCCGATATTGATCTTTTCGGGCTCGACCTCGCTGTCCTTTTCGCTCGGACCGGATCCCTGCGAGCCTACGATCAGGTCGTTATCGCCGTCGCCGTCAATGTCGGCCGCCGCGAGGCCCGCCACTCCATCGAGTCCTAAATCGCCTACTGTGCGGTACGACCAAGCCTGACTCGTTGTGGGCCCCTGGGTGAAGACGACGACAAGGCCGGCGTCCAACGCGGCCGCGACATCGGGACGGGAGTCGCCATTGAAATCGGCCAGAGTCGGCGAATGGATGTCGCCAGAGAAGCCTTCGACTAAAGAAGATTGCGCTTGCAATGCGATACGGGAACCGTTCGAAACATTGCGAAACCACAGTACGCCGCCGATCGCGCTGGCGCCGGCGAAGAAATCGATGTCGCCGTCGCCGTCGAGGTCGCCGGGAAGCGCGAACGCGGCGTTCTCTTGACTGGCTAGGGATTCTTCCGTCCAGGCCTCTGGGTCAAGCGGGTCCGCGCCGGGAATCAAGCGGACCATAGCTGGAAAATCGCCGATCGAGAACGGCTTCAGGCCAACAATTTCCGGCTTTCCGTCGCCGTTCAAATCGACCAAGTCGATCGTGAGCCATTGGCTCTTGGCGACCGTGGGATAGATGCGTTGCCAACGAAAGCCGGGTTTGGATTGGCCGGGATTCTGGAGGTAGAGGATGCCGTTCGTTCCGGCGGCGACGACGTCTTGCCAGCCGTCTCCGTTGACGTCGCCGATGGCTACGTCGAAGATTCCGAGGGCATCGTCGCCTTCGGCAAGAGTCAATAGGAACTTCTCGGCCGGGTCTTCCGTGGAGTAAGCAACGCGCAGATAACGGGAGTCCTGGTAGGCGGTTACGATATCCGGCTTTCCGTCGCCGTCGAGGTTGCCGCTGGCAAGAGCGTGCGGTCCCCGGAGGGGGACGCCGGACGTTCTTTGGTCGTCGATGAGGTTCTCGCGCCAGGAAATCGTCAGATTTTCGGCGTTGCGTGCCTCGGTATCGACGTCCTGGATTGGGGTCCAGGGCGGAGCGTCAGACCCGCAGGAGGCGAGTAGGACGACGAGTACGACGAGAAATCCTCTCACGGGTCCACTGTACGTGTCTGAGGGGCTGCTTGCAATCGGCAAAAGGCCTGAGTATTGCCGGAACGATCAAAAATAGCACCTTAATCCCGCGACTGCTCTGGATTTCCGCAGGATCGGCTATGCTCTGGCCATGCCTCGTTTCGCGCTGCTTTTGTCTCTTATTCTGCTGCCGCGGTTAGGGGCTCAGCCGAATATCCTATTTCTCTTTGCCGACGATGAGCGGCCGGACACGATACAAGCGTGGGGAAACCCGCTGATCGAGACGCCCAATATAGACAAACTGGTGGAAGGGGGCTTCAGCTTCCGCAATAACTACTGTTTGGGCAGCATGGGCGAAGCCGTTTGCGCGCCGAGCCGGGCGATGTTGTACACCGGCAAAGCTTACTTCCGGGTGCCGCTCGACTTGGAAGGCCAACAGACGCTGGGCGAGCTACTGGGCAAGGCGGGCTACACAACTTTTGGAACGGGTAAGTGGCACAACGGTACGGCGTCGTGGGTGAGGAGCTTCCAGCAGGGGCGCGGCATCTTCTTCGGCGGTATGGCAGACCACACAAATGTTCCGCTGGCCGAGGTCGGCCCGGACGGCAGGCTTTACCGCTCGCCGACGACGCGAAAATTCTCGACCGAGATTTTCGCCGACAGCATGATCGAATTCTTGGAGAACTACAAAGGAGACAAGCCCTTTTACGCCTATGCAGCATTTACTTCGCCGCACGATCCGCGGACGCCGCCGACGAGGTACCGGGAGAAGTATTACTCGAAGAAGTTGCCGCTGCCGGCAAACTTCATGCCGCAGCACCCGTTCGACAACGGCGCGATGACGGTGCGCGATGAGCAGTTGGGCGCTTGGCCGAGGACGGAGGCAGAGATCCGCGACCACTTGGCCGAGTACTACGGCATGATGACCCATCTGGACGAGCAGATTGGGCGCATCCTGGCGGCGCTAGAGAAAACGGGAAAGTCCGAGAACACGTACATCGTTTACGCCGGCGATCACGGATTGGCGATCGGCAGCCACGGGCTGCTGGGGAAGCAGAATATCTACGAACATTCGATGAAGACGCCGTTGATTGTAAAAGGGCCGGGCGTGCCGCGCGGTGGAACCTCTAATGCGTTGACGTATCTGTTGGACCTGTTCCCTACCCTGTTGAGCTTGGCCAAACAGGACGTGCCGGTCGGCGAAATCGACGGGCGGGATTTGGCGCCGGTGTGGAAGGGGACGGCGCCGAGAGTACGCGAGACGTTGTTCCTGGCCTATGGCGATTCGATGCGCTCGGTGCGCGACGAGCGATACAAGTTGATTCGCTATCCGCGAGTGGATGTCGATCAGCTTTTCGATTTGGCGAACGATCCGGACGAGATGAGGAACTTGGCTGGGGCGGTGGATCAGAAGGCGCGCATGGCGAGTATGATGGCGTTGATCGGGCAGTGGCAGACGCGGCTGGGGGATATCGTGCCGTTGCGCGTCGCCAAACCGGAACCGCGGGAGATGGACATGACCGGCCATGCACGCGAGCCCGACCCGTGGCAGCCGATGTCGGTCATCGAGAAGTACTTCAAGGGTTGGTATTAGCGCGCGGCGCTTGACAGCCCCCCTTACTCTGAAGAAGAGACCGTCGGCCTTTTCCCACAACCATGACAAGACGAGTTGCTGCGAATCCGGGGCCGGAGACGCCGCGACCGCTGCGTCCGCTGGCGAAGATGCTGGAAGGCATTGGTTTTCAGTTGGCTATCCCCTTTGATGACATCCGCCGGCCGGGTTATATCGGCAGGTACGACGGGGGTCGCGAGATCATCCTGGATGATGGCCGGCTGCTGGCGCCATTTGTCGAGCTGAAGCGGCAATCGGCGGCGCTGGGCGATACGACGAGACAGTCGCGATTTTCGCTGGCGGCATTCGTCAAGACGTTTGGCGGTCTGGCGGGCCTGAACACAGTTCAGGCTAAGAACGTTTCGATCCGCTTTCCGAAACGATTTGTGCCCAGCGAGTACGTGTCCGTTACCGACATTTTGGAAGATTGGGAGCGGCTGTCGGAGACTTGCCGGCAGGCTTTGCGGTCCCCGGGCAGCTTTGTGATTGTGCAGACTCTCGAAACGGATTCAGTGGAATACGCGGTGCAAACCAAGGCAGAGATCGGCGCCGCGCTGCGCCGGCAGATCTTGGAAGAAGCTCAAGTGGAAGCGGCGGCCTCCGGCGCGGAGGCGCAGGTTCGCTACGAATCAGAGTCGACCTATTCGCTAACGCTGAAGGGCAAGCCGATGACGATCGCCTACAAGCCTTATCGGCTAAATCGGCCGAGCGGCGGGTAGCGCAAATACCCCCCGATACCGTGTTAAGATAGCTGAAGCTTCGGCTATCCCGAGAGGGCCTGTGGCGCAGCTGGGAGCGCGCTTCCATGGCATGGAAGAGGTCGAGGGTTCGAGCCCCTCCAGGTCCACCAATTTCTTCAACAACTTAGCGCTTCGCGACCGCGGCCCCGTCGGGCCATGTCCACACGGATGTCCACATGGATGTCTGTTTGCCCCTGAAACTATCACTGAGTGGCCCTGAATGGCGCGGGTTGATACGCATCCGCGTCGTCACAGCGTCACCGGGGTTCTGGACTTGGGTTCTCGTCAGGCTCGCTAGGAGTTGCCGGGAGCTTTGTCTGGGCCTACGGATCGCACCATCCACCCTGGAATCGATTCTCTCCCCCTCTCCCCCAACGCCCAGACCTTCAGACACGAGAACACTGCACCTTCAGCCTGACCTCAGGGCACAGGTCTAGAGCACCCTCCACGGCGATCCTAGTGCGTAGGCTTGCTCCAGTCTTCCCCAATCCACCACCGCTGCGAAACCCCCTTTAATTGTCTGAGGGGGCAGGGGGTGGGGTGCCGGTTAGGTGTACCTGGTCCCAGATTTTTTTTGTGGTTTGGATGGTTGGGGAGGGATGTGTCATTTTGGACGCTTCCTTGCCACTTGCAGCAAACCAAATCATCCGAGACGGTATCACAGTTACACGTTGTCTATGGCGGAACAGAGCCGCCGCGTCGCCTCTCCAAGCTCCAATTCCGCATCGATAAAAAGGAAGCTCGGCAACCTTGCCGCCAACTCGATAGCGTCCGTCGCTTCCTGCGGATAACGCCTCACTCTCTTGTTAATTAGATCGGGTCAGTATCCTCGGCTTTCCATGCGTGTTCTGGACGTATTCCGATCTACAAAGAGAAACAATGCAAGATCTGGAACGATTTCAATACTCAGTAAGTCGAGAACCGATCGACAAGTCAGAAATCCAGAAACCCAGATTGCGTCACTCGATTGCGCCTTCTCTAGATCAACGCGACACGTTCCGTACAAATTAGAACCTATTCCGTCTACTAGCGCGAACTCTCCATTGCTATCCATCTCTTGAAAACCCTCCCGAGAGATGAATCGATAGTAGCTGTGAGTAACGTCATCCGCGCGTCTTAGTAGAGTGGTCCAGCTGGGTAAGAGCATGGCATCCACTTCCGACCTCAGCATAGACGACAAAGTCGATTTTCCAGCCCCCGAAGGTCCAAGATATTGTCAGCAGCATATTCCTCTATACATCTTGGGAGTGGAGAGCATATATCACTTAAGATTCTTCGTATACGCTTTTACAAACCCGTACGGCATTCTGTCCGACTTGCGCTCGATAGTGTAATCAGATGATCGAGTCAAGCCCACCCTCCCATCTCTCGATCAAGCTCATGGGGATCGATCGACCTCAGCTTGAGTGCAATGGATCGCTTGCTGGTCCTAAATCCATAATAGGGCTTGTCTGCAACCTTAACCGGATGCGCGTCCGCAACAATTAAACTGCCACCCGGCATGAGGAGCTCTGCCAGCTGTACCGCAGGCAGGTTGCGGGGCATCGAAGAAAGCAGCCACGACATAAGTATTATATGAAATCGGATTTCGCCTTCCAGTACGGACAGTGCAGCTTCGGCTCGGCTAGATATTTCTAGGTGTTCCGTCAAGCTTCCATATTGCCCTTAAAGCGTGTGATCATCTGGTGAGAAGCGTCAACGTAATACCAATTGATACCTTGCCGCGCCGCCTCGAATGGCGCAAAATGAGTAGCCACGCGCTCGCCAGTGCCGCCGCCTAGATCCAGGACGGTAATTGCTGCCGTGGATCAGTTGAGTTCTTGGACGCCGTGTATATGTCGTATTATGGAGTAATGCGTATGTATCGCTTCAAGGGGCTGTCTCGCATAGTATAGCGGAGCTATTTCGTCGTAGAAAGCAATAGCATCCTGTGGCGAGTAAATTAGATCGTAAGCCTCCTCGCTCTCGTCGCTTTTCGCGAACCGCTGGCCCTGAGAACTCCTAGTGGGTCTCACTTGAGACTTTTGTATAATTCTTACTTGTTGTCGCAGCCCAGTTGCCACACTAGCCAAAGCCGAATCGATGTTGTCCCAGAGCGTCACGAACAGCGCACCGTCAGGAAGAGCCTGGAGGTCGTGAAGCGCCGTCTCCTCCCAATTCACTGGTCGCAGCATTACAGGTATAACAATTGCCTCGTTGGCCTTGTGTCGTTCCAACGCTCTGGCTGCCTCTTTTGCCGTAGGCATAGGCTGAGTTAAAGAAGCTTGGACTCAAGAGGAGAAGAATGATATCGGCTTGCTCAAGGGCGCTATCGATTTCCTTGACCCATTCTTGTCCTGGCAGGATCTTCCTATCGTGCCAACTTTCTATCGCATCGTGTTTTAGGGTGCTGAGGTGCTGCTCTAGTTTTGCTCGAAGCTCTTCGTCTTCGTGGGCGTAGGAGCAGAACGCCTGACCCTATGGTCTTGGAATGACGTCACATCAGAGGTAGGCGTTTCTGGTACCTGCATTCGTCCCAGGCATTGAGTCTAGTGAGATGCACTTCTATTATCTGTCGGGTTGTCCGTGTCAGCTTGGCCGAAGTGTGTAGCTTAGTCCACCGCGTAACTCCGACGCAACGCTTCCCTGCCTTCTCCCACGTTTCTGACGCCGTTCTTTTCTGCAAGGCCGTTCTCGGGTGCACGAGCGCCACTGCTTCGTTGGGGCGTCGGGCGGGGAGCGGCAAGCCAAATCCTAGATCTCTGGGCTTCCAACGACCTCGATTGGGCGACCGTGTCCGATCTTTGGCTAGAGCTTTCGTTGGCGCTAAAGGGACTGCTTGGGAGCCTGTGGCGGAGCTCTTGGGCGCGGCTATGCAGGCGAGGGATGTTGAGGGCCTACGTGAAGGCTTGGAGCGGCTGAACTGGGTCGAAGGTGGCCGAGGGCGCGTCGTCCAGGAGTCATTACCTCTGACCGTGATCGCTCGGCTCGAAGTCGTCAGCAAGTACAGCGCCGTACACCGTGAGGCTGCTCCAAATCCGCATCCTGTAGAGGACTTGACCTCCATCGCCTTCTCCCCTCTCTACGACGAAGCCGGGGCCCAAGTGCTCTGAGATGTTCCCAGACTCGGGAAGCTGACTCTCGGCTTCTTCGGGAATCAAATATACGTTGTGCCGGTAGGGCGGCTCCATGTAGCGTCCGGCTTGCCAATATTCCAGTCCCCTCAAGATCTTCCGACAGACTTCCTTCAGTTTCTGCTCATCGATAAGCAACGCCATCTGAGAGTGGGATGGCCATTCGGCGCGCGGTCCGAACCCGGGCAGCATTCCAGGTTTACCTTCAATGTCTTGGTATGATTTCAGCTCGCGTCGGATGGATCTGAGAACCCCGGCCCTGATTTGTTTTTCCTTTGCTGAAAGCTGAAGCTCCCTTCCGATGCCGACGGCGCGGAGCGCTTTCTTGGCAACACCAAGCGATCCAGCATGTTCTGGATCAAGGCACAAACCAAGCCGCTGCAAGAGGTAGTTTTCAAGCTCTCCAAACTTGCCATTGCAGCTCCTACAACTTGGAGCCGTGGGACGTTGGACCTGAGATGGCGTGGTCTCCGGGTACCAGGAGCGGGGAAACACGTGGTCCTTAGTGTTTCCGGCGGAATCTAGGCAGTGGATGCAGCGTGACACTCCTGTCCTCTCACATTCCGCTACCCAAGCTCGTTGAGCACAGCTCGCGCTGTCTTGACTGATCTGGGTTCCTTCCTGCCAAGTGGGCCCTTGTAGTCCCCAACTTCTGTCCGAGCCCTGCTGACCGCTTCTGACTTGCTCTCTGCGTAAAGGTTGACTTGGGCCGGATCAATCAACTGAGGGGGCAGCAGGCAAACGCCGACCTTGTAGTTGTAGACATACACTTTCATACACACGATTCTACCGATGGCGCTGGCACGGTGCGAAAAGGGGTCCGTCGGCAATGATGTCGGGTATCGATGGTGGGACCGAGATGCGCTAGCGGGCCGGAGGACGACTGCGCCACAATCTGTCGCCACCGAAGACCGCTATCAGTGGACGATCGAGACCGAATGTTCGAGCAGGCCTTCAAAAATATTGACGACGTTCTCTGGAAAGAGGCGGGCTGTACCACTGAGCTGGATTACACCGAGCAGACTTCCTGGCTGCTGTTCCTCAAGTACCTGGACGGGCTAGAGCAAGACAAGGCCCACAGAGGCAGCGTTGGATGGGGAAGAAGTACGTCCCACGTTCTTGACGAACCCTACCGTTGGGAAAGCTGGGCCGCACCGAAAGACCAGAACGGCAAGCTCGACCACAACCGGGCGATGATCGGCGACGATTTGCGGGGTTTTCGTCGATGACAAGTTGTTCCCGTATTTGCGGGGGGTTTAAGCAGCGAGGCGACCAGACCCGGATACCGGTAGCGTACAAAATCGGCGAGATTTTCAGCGAGGTCAAGAACAAGATCCAGAGCGGGTACAACCTGCGGGAGATCATCGAACACATTGACGAGCTGAGCTTCCGCTCGCAGAACCGAGAAGCGTCCCGTTGTCGGCGCTGTACGAAGAGAAGGTCAAGCGCATGGGCAACGCGGGCCGCAACGGCGGCGAGTATTACACGCCGCGCCCGCTGATCCGGGCGATGGTCGAGGTGGTCAAGCCGCAAATCGGCGAGACGATTTACGACGGGG
>CAWDWB010000001.1:0-175543 GCA_963805925.1 uncultured Acidobacteriota bacterium | reverse complement strand
TCGTGTTGTGCGTGCCTTGGTTTCGTCGTCTTGCTACCGTAGACGGTCAGCACCACTTGGTTGTCGCCTGGCAGGGCGGTGGCCGGCACGCGGATCGCCAGCTGATAGAGGCCTGCAGTTTCAGGCGAAGCCCCGACGTAGACACGTTTTCGGCGGCCAGCGGAATCCCGCCGAAGGTCACCATCGGGTTGGCCGACGGGAGCAATCTGTCCGCACCCACGCCTAGTTCTCCTGTCGCTAAGTCCGCTTCGGTTCGTCCCCATCCGGTGCCGAAGAGCACGATGATGTCGCCAGGCTTGGCTGGGCGCGAAAGGACCTTGTGCTCCGAGAACATGCCGGCGGGTGCGACGGCTGCATAGCCGTCGTTGAAGCGTGCCGCAATGAGTCCGTCAGTCTTGTAAGGCGGATAGAGGAAGAAGGCCGGCGTCGCCTCTTCAACCATCACCGATGCCGCCGGACTGCGTACTTCGTCAATGTTGTTGCAATTGCGAACAATGACCACGCTGACGGGACCGAATGTCGCGGCCCCCGGAATTTGAATGTTGGCCTGAGTCGGCGTGATCGCGAACAAAGGTGCGCGTTCGCCGCCAATCTCGACGCACGTTCCGCCGAGGCGCGTGGCGATCTTGCCGTCAGCATCCAAGATTGGGTTGTAGAAGGTACTGGAGGTGAACTCCGAGCCAAAGACGCTCACGATCGACAACGGCGAGGCGCTATTGACGGTTGGGGCCAAGTTGGCCAGCACGACTGCTCCCTCGGCTACAGACGGTGTCGGAACGTAGTTGGCGATCCCAAAGGCTTGGAAATCCCAGTCTCCGGGCGACGGGTACGCCCGCTGCGACGGCGTTCCGCCTTCGCCCGCGAATAATTCGATGGAACTTTCTTCGGCGGCGTCCAGCTTCATCGGGTTACTGCCGTCGGCGTCCATTACGTAAGTCTGCTGATAGCCGTCGCGTTCCGAATCGAAAACGATCCGTGGCCGTCCAACGTCCACTTTGGCGAATAGTCGACTAGGAATTGCTCAGGGTCACCCGCGTGCCGTCGAGCTGAACTGTATAGATCGAGTAGTTTTCATAGTTGTCGGAACTGAGGAGAATCTTCGTGCTGTCGGGCGACCACTGGGGGTCGTCGGCGCCGTCTCCGGGGTTGTCCCAGAGGATCCGTTGGGACGTGCCGTCGGCGTTCACCACATAGAGATTGTTTAAGTAAGAGACGGTATTGAATAGAACCTTGGCGCCATCCGGCGACCATTTCGCCACTACGATCTCTGGGAGTTCCGCAAGCTGGACTAGCCCGCTGCCGTCGGCGTTCACGGCGTAGATTCGATCAATCGCATAAGGGCGACCCGGGTCCGTTCCGGAGAGGAAGAGGATTCGCGAGCCGTCCGGCGACCACTTTGGTTCCACGTCATGTGCCGGGCTGTTGGTTAGATTCTTCAAACCGCTGCCGTCGGCATTCATCACGTAGATCTCTGAGTTGCCGTCCCTATCGGAAACGAAGAGAATCTTCGTCCCGTCCGGCGACCAACGAGGGTTGGTATCCGAGGCGGGATTGTTGGTGATGTTCATGGCTCCGCTGCCGTCAATGTTTGCGACGTAGATCTCGTAGTTGCCGTCTCGGTCGGAGACGAAGGCAAGGTTCTGCGCAAACAGATGCACGGGAACGAGGAGAGCGGCGAGCGCTCCGAGGCCGGAGAACGAACGTAGCGTTGTGATGAACATCCTCATGATTTGCTCCTTTTTGTGTCCCTGCGGTAGCCAAAGGCAGACGCGTCACCAACGCCGGGCTTTGGCGACCCGGCGTCAGATTCGAGTGCCCCTGCTAAGGAATCGTGATGCGCACGATCTGGCCCGCCCTGGAGGCGCCGCACCGAAGTTCGAGACGTACAGCGCGCCGTCGGGGCCATAGGTCATTCCGGTCGGCACGACGAGACCGGTGGCGATGTCTTCGATGCTGCCGTCCGGGTTGAGGCGCACGACCTTGCCGGTGCCGGGAGAGGGGAAGCCAGGGTCCGTGGACAACTCGAGTACGTAGAGGCGATGCGACGAGTCGAACGCCAAGCCGACGACCGTCGTAAAGCCCGCGGTGTAGCTGGTGAATTTACCGCCGACAGTCGCCGTCAGCACCGCCGCGCTGCCCGGAACGATCGGGAAGAGCGACAAAGTGCCAATATATAACTGATTTCCGTCCGCGGCCAGCGCTGTTGGTACGACGTGTGACTGTGTCGCCGAAACATCAGTCACCTGGCGCACCTCTCCTGCTGGATTCACCTTGAGCAGCCTTCCCGTGGTTGGACTCCAGAATGTAGAGTTGGCCGAACGCCGAACCATGCTGTAGGGCACGCCATCCGGCTCAAAATCGGCGGCCTCAATGTGTGCCGCTGGGTTTGCCGCGAAAAATGCGCTGAGGTCGGTCACCATGTTCCAGGCGCCGCTCTTGGGATTCACGCGTATAACGCCGTTCGGGATATCGGGATTGCCGTGCGAACACCCGCCGCCGCTCAGCACGGCGTACAGCGCACCCTGGTAGAACGCCACGTCGGCCACGCCTAAGATAGTCTTGGGGGCTAGGCTGCTGACGCGTGACGGCAGTCCGTCGACTACCGTCGTCCGAACGCCCTGCGGCGAGAGTTTCGAGATTCTGGCGGTCTTGCCGCCGAAAGCCGGCCCGACGGGCGGCGGCACCTGCTCACACAGGCCAACGGTAGAAACTCCGCCGCCGCTCCCGGCTTCAGCCACGTACAGATTTCCGTCGGGCCCAAACTCCAGCCCGCGCGGTCCGTCCAGCCCAACCGCAAATACGGTCACGTTGGCCGACGGTTGGCCGTAGATAGCAGACACAGATGTGATCGCTGCGACAGCGACCGCGAGTATCATTCTTTCCCCTCATATGCGTTTCCTCCAGACGACTTCGGATAATGTGTTGCCGGTGCGTCCATTGGGGCGCAGTCCGTTCACGGATCAATAGGCGCAGTCCTCCCAAGGAAACTGGCACTGGCTAGAAAAAAAGTTGAGGGAGCGGTGCGAGCGATTGGCCGCCCACGCGGAGAATCAGCTGATCAGGCGTGTTGGCTAGTTGGGTCAGCAGCCAGGCGCGAGCGAGCTTCCAGTCGCGCATGACCGTGTCGACGGAGACTTTGACGATTTCGGCTGTCTCCTCGACGCTTAGGCCGCCGAAGAAGCGCAGCTCCACAATCTGAGCTTTGCGCGGGTCGACCGTCGCTAGAGTATTCAGCGCATCATCGAGCGCGACCAACTCGCGAGCCCTTACCGAAGTGACTTCCAACGCCGCATCGAGATCCAGCACTTTTTGTTTGCCGCCGCGCTTAACGGCGAGTCGTTTACGGGCCCGGTCCAGCAGGATTCTGCGCATCATCGTCGCCGACACGGCGAAAAAGTGTGCCCGATGCTGCCAATCCACTTGGCGAACATCGACTAGACGGAGATAGGTTTCGTGAACCAGGTCGACGCTGTTCAGAGTGCGTCCAGGACGCTCGTTCTTTAGAAAGTGGCCCGCCATCCGCCGCAGTTCCCGGTAAACCCGGGGCGTCAGGAGCTTCAGCGCTTCAGCGTCGCCAGCGGCCCACGCGCGCAAGAGCTGCGTGGTTTCGGATATAGGCTCGTCGGCCATGTGGTCCAATTTGTCGAAGTATAGATCACGCCCTCAAAAATTTAGGTTTGCACTGCCAACTGAGAGGGCTGGATAACGCCATATGATTAGGACGGATCGGCCGCCTCAATGACCCCGGAGCATTGGAAACAAATCGAGGAGCTTTATCGGGCGGCAGTGGAGTGCCCGCCGGAAGAGCGGGTCGCGCTATTCGGCCGTGCCGATCCGCAAGTCCGTGCCACGGTCGAAGAGATGGTTGCGCAAGGCTCCGCCCCCAACCTCCTAGACACTCCCGCCTGGGGGGGCGATGAGGAGCCTTCGGCCTCCAGAACCCAACTCTCCATTGGCGCCCAATTGGGGCCGTACACGATCGAAGAGATCATCGGCGAAGGCGGCATGGGGGCCGTGTATCGCGCTTCCGACTCACGGCTCAATCGTGAAGTCGCGATCAAGACCCTTCCTGCAACTCTCGCCGGAGACCCGGACAGATTGAGACGATTCGAACAAGAGGCCCGTGCGATTGGCGCCCTCAATCACGCCAACGTTCTTACCGTCTACGACGTCGGGGTTCATGACGGATCTCCATACCTTGTCTGTGAATTGCTGCACGGCCAAACGCTGCGGGACCGTCTGCGCCGCGGCAAGTTCTCCCGCGCCCAGGCTTTCGAGTGCGCCCGCATGATCGCCGCCGGTCTCATAGCCGCGCACGAGCAAGGCATCACCCACCGCGACCTAAAACCTGAGAACCTATTTCTCGCCAAAGACGGCCGCTTGAAGATTCTCGACTTCGGCCTCGCGAAGTTTACTGGGACTCCGCATCGCCTCCCCCCCTGTTCGAAGCTGCCGGCATCGACGAACAGTCCGCCGCCAGCCATCCCGGCATCGTCCTGGGGACGGTCGGCTACATGTCGCCCGAGCAGGTCCAAGCGCGCGACGTCGACGAGCGGTCCGATCTTTTCAATGTCGGCCTCATCCTCTACGAGATGCTCACCGGCAAACGAGCCTTCGAGGGCAACAGTACCATCGAAACCTTGCACGCCATTCTGAAGGAGGATCCCGCACTTTCAGACGACGACCCCGACTTGGGTCCTGCGACAACTCGTCTTCTGCGGCACTGCCTGGAAAAGGATCCGAACCAGCGCTTTCAGACGGCCAAGGACTTAGCATTTGATCTTGAGTCAATCGGCCCCCCAACTCGGACTGATGGCGATCACCGTGAAAAGCGTGTTCCTTTCACGGTTTCTGCGGCCCTCGTCGCGCTGCTTGTGGTACTGCTGGTGGCGGCCGGCCGAGAGATCTGGCTGCTGCGGCTGAACTCACAGCCGACTTTTCGCCAGATCACCTTTCGGGCAGGCAACATCGCTGGAGGGAGGTTTTCCCCCGATGGACAGACCGTCGTCTATAGCGCCGCATGGGAAGGCGAACCGTTGGAAACGTTTACAGCGAACGTCGACGGCCCCGAATCCCGGACGCTTGGCATATCATGGGCCGGAATCGCGGCGATCTCCCCAACGGACGAACTCGCCCTCATGTTGGGTTGCGAACTCAACTGGGGAGAGTGCCGAGGTACGCTCGCCCGAATGCCCCTAGCGGGCGGAGCGCCACGCGAGGTCGTTCAGGACGTCGACTACGCCGACTGGGATAACGACGGAGATCTTGCCGTTGTGCGCTCCTACGAAGGTCGATCCGAGCTGGAGTACCCCTTGGGCAACGTACTCTACGAAAACCCAACCGGTTGGATCTCGCACTCGCGATTCTCCCCTCAAAAGGATCGTATTGCGTTCCTCAATCATCCGGTCTTGGGAAACAACGACGGCTCGGTCGAAGTTGTCGATCTGCGCGGCCGCAGAACGACGCTCGTCTCCGACCGCAAAGGTCTCAAAGGCCTCGCTTGGTCCGCCAGCGGCGAAGAGGTATGGTTTTCCGGCGGCGATGCGGGTGCGCGATCTCCAGCTCTCCGTGCCGTGTCGCTCACAGGTAAAGAGCGGGTCGTGCTGCAATCGCCGGGTTGGACGGAGATCGTCGACATCGCCCGAGACGGGCGCGCACTGCTGCTGCGTCAAAATCCGCGCACCAACATCGTGTACAGCTCTCGCGACGCCCTTACATCGCGTAATCTCTCTTGGTTCGACTGGTCCACGACAGCCGACCTCTCAGCCGACGGGAGTACGTTGATCTTTTACGATTGGGGGCAAGCAGCGGGAAGCGAGCCTATTACCTACCTACGGAAGACCGAACACGGCGAGGCGGTTCGTTTAGGGGAAGGGAAGGCGTTGGCGCTCTCTCCGGATCGAAAGTGGGTCCTGGCTCTAAGGTCGGGATCCGCTCCGCAGCTTGTTCTCATCCCCACTGGCCCGGGCGAGACTAGACTGTTACCTCGCTCAGGAATCGAGGTCTACTATTCAGGTGCTTGGTTTCCAGACGGCGAACGGGTTCTCTTTACCGGGGAGCGATCGGACCATATCCCGCAATCCTTCATCCAGGACATCGATGGCGGCCATGCGTTGGCCACTACCTCAGAAGGCGTTCGCGCTGCTCTCGTCTCTCCCGACGGCAGTCGATTTGCCGCCTATGGCCCGGACGGCGAGCACTACCTAGTGCTCGTCTCTGGCGGGGCGCCACAGCCGATTCGCGGAACCGAATACGGCGATGAACTCCTTCAGTGGAGCGAGGATGATCGTTATCTTTACGTCAGGGCCCTGGACGATACTCTATTGGAGCTCTGCCGCATGGACCCCTCCAATGGACGCAGGGAACAGTGGCTGAGTCTGGAACTGCCCGACCGAGTTGGTTTTATCGGGATCGAGAACGGTTCTGGAGCGACCCGCATCACGCCGGATGGAAGTACTGTCATCTACACCTATTGGCAGGCGCGAGGCGAACTCTACATTGCCGATGGGCTGCGTTAGCGGATGCCGCGCAACTCGAATGGCCAACTGATCCCCAGCGTCAGGGCCCCGCCTGCATGCGTGTCCGTTCCGCTCACATAGTGGATGTATGACGCAAACACATCCGCCTGCACGAACGAGTAGGAGACGCCGCCTCCAGCGCGGAAATTGTTGTCCCGCAACAAGCGGTCATGTTCGAACAACCGTTCCTCCGTATTCACTTCGCCGGGAATAACGAGGTAAGCCGGAGGAATCGATCCGAATCGCAAACCGCCGTGGGTAAATTGCCATAGAGCGAAACCGCGTGCGGTGAGTCGTCCCCCGAAGAAAACATAGCGACCCTCCACAGAAGCGTTGCTGCGGTTGTTCGGGATGTCCAGAACCTTTTCGACAAAGCCGTAGGAGTAGCGGCCGACGACCGATACATTAGGCGACAAGGCATCGAGCCGCTGCCCCACATCCAGGGCGAACGTCGCTTCCGTGAGTTGACGGCCGACGACGCTCTCGCCGCGGTACTCATAGTTATGGGTCGGCAGCCCCAAAGATACCGACGGCATTACGGAAAACGTTCCCTGACTAGACTTAAGAAGGTTGTAGCGGCCCGTGAATCCGAGATCCTGAAAGGCAGACTGCCAGCAACCGCACTTGTCCCACGGCAAAAAAGGAATGGGCGGCGGGGGAGGATTACGTGTCGGTATACTTTCCCGCGACGTAGGGTAATCCTGCGCTAAACGAAAGGCGGTCGGTCACGGCGTAATCCGCCTCGACGTAGACGGACTGGTTCACGCTTTGCCCGCCCTTGGCCAGAAAGCCGTCGCTGAGCCGGTGCCCGGTATTGCTGATTCGCTGAAACAGACCGTCAACCGCACCCTGACCGCGCTGCGGCGCCCAGGCTTGCGCATTCGCGCGGCAGGCAAACGCCAGAGCGATGCCGACAAAAGCAAGAGGTGCGCCAGGGAAGAATCCGGCGAAAGCGCTGCTCATATGTTTCCCGGCTAATCCGACTTAATGCTGGAACGAGAAGCCAACGCCTGGGAAATCGCTCGGACAAAACCTTGCCCGTTTAGCGATTTGGTCAACACGACGGGGAAGCGTGAGTGTGCCTCATTCAGTTCCGTCTTCGTACCTTTGAGTACAACAGGTAGCACGTTGCCATCGTCCAAAAGCCGCCTGCGGATCGCGTCTGCATCGGACAGCCCCGTAAGCACCAAATCCCAATTCCTTTCACTAAGCTCTCTCTTTAGGTCAGCGGCCGTGGTAACGATTTTGGGGCGATATCCGGCCCGTCGTAACAGGCTCTCAACCGAAACGCGAGCAACTGCCGACGGAACGTCTGAATCTGGATTGGCGTAGATGAGGATCGTTTCCTGCTGTCCGCGCGGAGCCTGCTGAAAACGGGTGCCCCTGGCCGCGCTGAGGAACTTGTCCCCGCATCCGAGTAGATCGCCAGCTGAACCGGCACCGATCACGAGGACAAGACCAAGTACTAGTAAGCGCTTCGTCATGATAAGCCCCCAGGTTCGACTGCACGAGATTAACATGTGTCTGGCTCCGACGCCAGAGGATTCGACGGCGCCCATATCTGGGTGAGTCACTTGGAAACTGGCCAACTGACCAAGTTGCGAGCGGCCGACGACGCCAACCTTGGAACATTCTCAGTCGGAGGGCGCACCGGAGCGATAGTCTTGATGGCGTAAACGTCTGGTCGGCAATCGCGGCGACAATACGGTTTCAAAGTTCTAGGCAGCGTGTCTGGGACACTGCTTGCCCTCGAAACGTTCCTCGGCCTCCGCGTCGTCGAAAAGATGATGGACGAGGAATTTGAGGGCGAGGCTGCGTTCCAGCTTGGTGTCCTCGGCCTTGTAGGCGACGCCCACCCCACCCTCGCCGAGTTTGGCGACGATGCGGCAGTGGCTGACGGTCGAGCCGATGTGCACGACGCGGTGATTGTAGCTCTATGCGGGGGCTGAAAGGGCCGCCAGGAAGGGTCAGGCGTTCCTTCCTAGATTGGAGGTGGTCTCAACAGGTCGATGCAACACTTCACCGAGAAGGAGAAGTGGATGCAAGAAGAAGAGAAGGAACAGCCGAGGAAGAGGCGGGCCTACACGGCGGCGGAAGTAGCTGAGCTGTGGGACCGCTGGGGGCGCGGGGAGTCGTCGAAGAAGATCGCCCAGGTAATGGGCAGAGGGGCGTCGGTGTACTATTGGCTGCTGCGCTCGGGCGGCATCCGCCCGCGAACGCGCTGCCGCTCGCCGCGGGCGCTGACCCTAGCTGAGCGGGAAGAGATCTCTCGCGGCATTGCCTGTGGAGAGTCGCTGCGACAGGTCGCCCGCAGGTTAGCTCGTGCGCCATCGACCTTGAGCCGAGAGATCCGCCGCAACGGAGGTTCTGCCGGCTACCGAGCGGCAGAGGCGGACGAGCAGGCCTTCAAGCGAGCCCAGCGTCCCAAGCCGTGCCGGCTGCTACGCTGTCCCCAGCTACGCCGACTGGTCGAAGAGAAGCTCAAAGAGGACTGGGCGCCGCAACAGATCGCCGGCTGGCTGAAGCGTACGTATCCTCAAGATGAGTCCTATCGGGTGTCGCACGAGACGATCTATCGCAGCCTGTTCATTCAAGCCCGCGGGGCTTTGAAGAAAGAACTGACCCTGCATCTGCGCTCCAAGCGCACGATTCGCCGCTCCGCGCAGGCTTCCCGCAAGGGCCGCGGAGGCGGGCAGATCACGGACTTGGTGTCCATCCGCGAGCGACCGGCTGCCGTGGAAGACCGGGCCGTGCCCGGTCACTGGGAAGGAGATCTGTTAGCAGGGTCCAGGGGCACTTACATCGCTACGCTGGTCGAGCGCCACACCCGTTACGTGATGCTGGTGAAGGTTCCCAACAAGGAAACCGAAACCGTCGTCTCGGCGCTGATAGAGCACGCCCGGCAATTGCCGGGCGAACTCTATCAATCATTGACTTGGGACCGCGGCCTGGAGATGGCCGACCACAAGCGCTTCACCCTGGCGACCGATATCGACGTCTACTTCTGCGATCCGCAGAGCCCTTGGCAACGCGGATCGAACGAAAACACCAACGGACTGTTGCGACAGTACTTCCCCAAGGGAACCGACTTATCCGTACACTCACAAGAACATCTGGATGCGATCGCTCGGAAACTCAACGGGCGTCCCAGACAGACGCTGGGCTTTGAAACCCCAGCAGAGCGCTTTAACGCTTGTGTTGCAGCGACCGATTGAGCCGGCAGAATTTGTAGGAAGCGACCCAGCCTGGGCGTCCTGGGAGGGGCCCAATAGCCCCCTTCATGGGGTTGATTCCTATCTGCGGACTTACAGCTACCCGGCGAGGGCCTTCCGCAGCCGGTCTTGGCAGACTGTTCGCGATCTCGGGAATCTTCGTACGGGCTTTGGGCGGTGCACCTCCGACTCGAAGAGTCTGTGGCCTACCGACGCGCTCTGAGAATCGACTTCTAGGGCTGTGCCGAGCGCAACCTCATGCCAAGGCGCTTCGGGCCTTTCAGGTGGGTATTCTCTTCCCATTCAATTTCATCGAGAGGGTGCGTTGACTCTAGGGTGCTGCAACGCGTAAGTAGAGTCTCTAGTACGATTCTGGCTTCGAGCCGGCTCAGAGACGCTCCAACGCAATAGTGGGCCCCTTTTCCGAAGGCGACATGCTTCTTGTTGTCCCGCTCGAGGCGGAGCCGCTCCGCATCCGGGAATTGATCTGTCGTATGGTTAGCCGAGCCGACAAGTACGAATATCGGAGTGCCGGCGGGGATTTTCGTTCCCGCCAACTCGACATCATGAGCGGCGCGGCGCACAACTGACAGTGTTGGGCCGTCGAGCCGCAACGACTCCTCGACCATCTGGGGGATCAGATCGGGATTCGCTCGGAGCGCCTGCTCCACTTCCGGATTCCTAAGCAACGCGACGGCGATATTCCCGAGCAGGTGCTTGGTGGTTACGTTGCCGGCGACAAGCAGCAGACGGAGGATGTCCATCGCTTCTTGATCGTTCAGGCTCGCGACTACTTGCCTGCTGAATGTGCCTTCGAGAATCCCCTTCCGGCACTTCTCGAGATGGGCCCTTAAGAAGGATTCGATCTCCTTCAAGTCGCTCTCGACGGCGCCTCCCGCCGCCTTTTTGTCCTCAGTGACTACCGCCTCCGTCCAGCGGGAGTACTCCCGCCAACGCAGGGGGTCGAAGTCCAATACATGGGCGATCACTTGGAGAGGCAAAGGAGTCGCCAACTCAGCGACGAAGTCACACTGTCGCTGCTCCAACATTCTGTCCACGAAACCCTCCGCAAGTTCTCGGATCAGGCCTTCCAGGGCTGCGACCTGTGCCGGCCCGAAGGCCCGCATCACGATGCCTCGAACGCGAGCATGCCCAGGATCGTCGGCGCCTTGCAGCGCATTCTCGACAGTTCCAAGTCCCGAGGAAGGGAACTGTTCCGGATGGCTTAGGACGTGGACGACATCTTCGTAGCGGCTCACGAGCCATACCTTCCTGTCCCGGAGAAAGTGAACAGGCGCGGCCTCTCGCAGCTTCGCGTAATAGCAGTACGGATCTTGACGGCCCCGATCCGAGTATACGCGCATAGAGAAGTGCTTCCACCAGGATGAGCGGATAGAGGTTGGTAGAAGTGTCATTCGATCACTCATCAAGATCGCCGCTCGGCGGAGGATGGACTCCCCTAGCGAATCTGATCTAACAGTCCGAAGCTCCTTGCGGCGACTATCGGGTTGAATATCTTAACGTATTGGACGATCTTACCCTCGTCGTTGAACCGGAAGGTTGAGTAGTACTGGTTTGCATAGACGCCGGACCCAGTTCGCAGCGTCATCTCCCCTCGATGACTGACGAAGACGACATTCGGATCCTCCATCGCGTAGATTTCTTCAATCGGAAACGAGATGCTGGCGAACTGATCTGGCACAGATTCCCAGTAAGCCCTCAATTCCTTCTTGCCGCAAGCAAGCGGCCGGAAGAGCCCCGACGCGAACGGGTTGATCTGGCGAGCATCTTCCGCGAACAAGTCTAGAAAGCCGGGAATATTCCTTTGCTCCAGTAATTGAAAGAGTGTCCTGACGCTTGCTTTGTTGCGCCCCGCGATCTCGCGGAAAGAGGCCGTCTCACAGGTCGACATTGCTTCCTCCAGGCCTCTACTGTATCGCCGACGCGAGTCGAAGTTGCAGGACGAGCCGCAGCGACGATCGTCTATTCCGCTTGCTGACCGGAGCCACTTCGTCGTTCCAGGCGTTCAAGGAGGTTGCTGATCAAAGTTTACTGAGTCCGGGATTATCTAGACAGCTGAGTTGCAGATAGATCGTGATTGCGAGACAAAGAGTTGTGCTTGCTAGTGAAGCGGTGCGCCAGGCGGAACGCTTTCTCAAGGAAAGTTTACGGTCGGGTCTCTATGGTTTGTCCTGTTCGGGCTCGGACGGAACGCCGCGAGTGTCCCATAACAAGGGCCACTTGTTCGCAGGGTTCTTCATTGCGGAGGCGCTGCGCGATCGACTAGACGAGGTCGAGAGGTCGTTGCTGATCGTCCGCCTTTGGTCGGAGGAGGCCAACGGCCACTGGGGCTATGCACCGCGGGCCGATTGGGACGGGCCGCCCGACAACCCGTTTTTCGTCGACGCAGACGACACGGCGTTTGCCTTGCGCCTGGTACGCCGCTTGGGCCTTTATCGCTCGCCGGAGGTGCTCGGCCTCTATCACCGGTCGGGCGGATTGCTCAGACGTGGGATGGGATTCGTCACGTTCAACCAGGCCAAGCGGGCCGCATTGTGTTTCGAACCGAGTGCGCCGAACAATTTGGGCATGCATCCGGAGGTCAATGCCAACGTGTTCTTGGCGCTGGCTGGTACTGATCACAGCTCGTGGATCACCTCTGAGATCATTTCGCGCTGCCAGGCGAAGGACGGCGCTTGGCACGGCTATTTCTATCCCGGGCCACACTACGCGACGGCGATGTTCCTGGAGTTGATCGCTCGGCTAGGCGGGTTTCGGAAAGAGCTAAGAAGGGCCGCTACTTTTCTGGAGTCTTCGCAGAATGAAGACGGCTCCTGGGGCGACGGGCCATTGGAAACGGCGCTTGGCATCAAGGCACTGTCTTTCACGGACGCCGCAACCGAAGCGGCGCGGCGGGGCCGCGACTTCTTGTTGGCGACGCAAGGAGCCGACGGGGCATGGTCGTCCGAGAGCGTGGTTTGGGAGTTTCATCAGAGCGCCGAGGACGTTTGGCGTGCCCGTGACGTTAACGGCGTCGTGACGACTGCGTTATGCGTTGCGGCGTTGGATGGGCGCGACGGCGCCGCGTAGGCGCCGGTCCAACAACGACGCCGTGACCACCCCGTTGCATCTGTTTCGCTACGACCACTGGTTCACGCAGAAGCTGTCGCCATTGTTGGTTTTAGCCTACGCGCTAGCGTGGTCTGGAACTCTTCCTCCTCGGCAGCTTTATTCCGTTCTGCCATTTGTACTGCTTGCCGTTTGTTCAGTGGCGGCCTACGGACATATCGTCAACGATTGGTGTGACATCGAAACGGATGCGAAGGCCGGCAAGGCCAACAGTATGAGTGCGATGCCGCTGCCAGGACGCCTGGGGTTGGCCGCCGCCCTGGTTGTCTGCGGCTTCGGCTTCTTGCTCGTGGCTGGAGGAGACCTGGTCGCGGCGGGGCTGCTCGGCCTCAATTATCTGTTGCCGACGCTATACTCAGCGCCGCCGGTCCGTTTCAAGGTCCGAGGCGTCGCGGGACTGTTGAGCGACGCGACAGCCGCCCATCTGTTGCCTGCGTTGCTGACGGGGCTCATCCTCGGCTCGCCGGGTCCCGAACATAGAGAACGATGGTTGCTGTTGACCGCGTTGACGATGACGTGGTCTTTCTGCGTCGGGCTGCGCGGCATTGTGATCCACCAAGCCGAAGATCGGAAAAAGGACATTTGCGCGGGGGTAAGGACCTACGTCAACGTCCGGCCTCCGGAGGCAGCGCGCAGTCTGGTCGTGCGGGGCGTGTTGCCCGTTGAGGCTTCAGCTGTCGTGGCCTTCATATGTTTTCTTCCGGAGTGGACGCCCGTGTTGACCATTGCGTTAGGCGTGTTCGCCGTCGGCGAGGCGTCGCGGCTTGCGCGCGGCTTGCGCATGCCGATGGTCTACGCGGATGAGCCGGGACGCGAGCGGTACGCACCATTGGTCAGCAATGAACTGTATGAGGTATGGCTTCCGAGCGCGCTGGTGATCCAACTAGCCCTAGGCGAGCAGGCGTACTGGCCGTTGGCAGGACTGCACTTGATCATATTCCACAGGACGATCCTGCGGACAGCAGGCATGTTAGCGAGGTTTATCCGGCGCCTGGCCGGACGCTGCGGCTAACGGCAGGGCCGCGTCCGATGCAGGCCGGAACGAGCTCTTCCACTAACGCCCGGTATTGCTCGCCCGATCGCGCCGCATCGTGGTGTGACGCGACGAACTCTCGTCCGGCGCGTCCCATGAGGCGACGAAGCGAGGGGTCGTCGAACAGCTTAACCAAAGCCAATGCGAACGACGAGGCGAGAGCCGCGTCTTCGTCGATCAAGACGCCGGCGGAGTTCGGCAGAATCTCCTCCACCGCCCCCACGCGCGTGCTCAGAGCCGGCACTTGCATCGCCATCGCCTCGCTGATGACGAGCGGCGTTCCTTCCTCGATCGAGAGTACGATCAACGCATCGGCGGCGGCGAGTAGCGAAGCGATGTCGTCTCGATGACCGAGTAGACGGAATCTGTCTTGGGCTTGCTGCGCCGCTACTAGTTGCTCGAGGCGGGGCCGCTCAGGGCCGTCGCCAGCGACGACAAAGCAATAAGGGGGAGCATCGGGAGACGATTGCAGTTCGCGATCAATCTCGACGAGCAAGCAGGGCCGCTTACGCTCGATCAGATGACCGGCGAACAGGACGACTCGGGTGTCGGGCGCCAGATCCAGATCCGGTCGCGAATGGCTCTCGGCGTACCGCGCCTTGTCGAAATGCTTGAGATCGACGCCAGTGCGAATTAGGCGGATTGCTTCTTGGGCGGTGCCGTGTTGCAGTAGCTTTCTCTCGCCCGCTCGGCTGATCACGACCCGCCGGTCGAAGTCTTTCGCGGCGGCTGCCGTGGCAGAGTGGAAGTCCCATTCGGCGTTGAGGTTGTGGAGGATATCGACCTTCTTCAAGGACGGCATGCTCTGGCTCAGGGCTACTGCAGCTTCGTATCCAGCAAAGGAATTCTGCACGACTAGACAGTCCCAATGCCAGCTATGCGCCATCGACTGTAAGACCCAGTCGATTTCCTCTCTCGGAGCCAGGTTGCCGAGGTCATAGACGTGATCGACGGCCGAGCGCCAGTCGTGTTCCATACGCGAGTCAGCGCTATTCGTGGTCACCAGGAAGAGCTCGTAGCGGCTCCGGTCCAGTTGCCTGGCGACGGACAGCAAGACGCTCTCGGCACCGCCGTAACCGAGGTTCGGCGTGCAGAATGCAACCCGAGTCCGCTCCGCCTTCGGGCGGGCTGCGTAGAGCAACGGTTCGCGCCAGATGGGCCTGATGTAGAGGTTGCGCTCGAACCGCCGGTAGAAGCCGAGATCGAACGTAGGGCGTCCCGTCCACGAGTTGACCGCGGCTTTGACGTGGAAGGGCACGAGCCTCAGAGCCGTGTCGAAAGGTTGTTGCAACCACGAGTCCAAGTTGAGAACCTTCGCGCCGATCAAGTTCTCGTACAGAAGCTGCAATCCTTTGGGGCGCGCCGACGGAAGACCGTGAAAGGGCTCCTCTTGGCGGAAGTGTACCCAGTCCGGACGGCATGGCCAGGGTAGCCGCCAGATATCGTTTGGCCCGAGCTTCCGGTCCCAATACTCCGTGCGAAATGCGATCGGCCCTTCTACAGCGCAGGCGGGCCCTCCAGCAAAGTCCGGCGTGTCGGTCCAGGCGACTGCCGGCCAAAACTGGAGAGCCCAGAAGCACTCCTCGAGTGTCTGATCGCCGGGCGCACCCTGTTCGGGGTAGCGGAATACGTAACGAGCCTTCGGAACCGGACCCGACTCAGCGGCTACGACGAAATCCTGGTAGGTTTGCCCCGCCAGAATCGAGGACGCAGACTGATCGGCGATGACCCATAAACTAGCTGCAGGGAACGGACGCACTCGTTGCGGGAAAGTTTAGCTGGACACGGTCCTATGTGTCATCTCCCGAGATTCTTCTAGACCAAGATCACGTCGATGATGCGTACCGTCGTGATTCCAGTGCGCCTCGCGCAAGAACCACTCAGCGACTGAGTGTGGCTGGGCTGTTGTCTGCCCGAGAGCTTAAGCGCAACGGCCCACTTCAACTTCGCGTCCCAGCTTTGGAAAAACGCCCATGCTGCTCTTCGCCGAGCTTCTCGACGATGCGGTAGTGGCTGATTGTGGAGCCGATCAGCAAGACGGGGCAATTGTAGCGTCTTGGGGCCGGCGAAAGGACCTCCAGCGTGGTTCAAGAGTTCTTTCCTAGATTGGATTTCGCGGAACCAACCCGATTTGGGCTCCGAGAGAGCGACGAAACAGTCTGTTTCAAGGGGTCACTGCCTCGATGCGGACTTGTAGGTACTCGGTTGGCGGGCAATCGTCAATCACTGATGGCCAGATCCGACTGCGTCAGTAGGGGATGTCGCAACCTCCAGACTTCGACCGGAGGATTGTCGACCAGCGTGAATGCTACGAAGCGGCCGTCCGGTGACCACCTTGGCTGGCTGGCCTCTGTTTTGTAGTTTTCTTCGCCAGCCCAGATCAACCGATGGGCTCCAGTGGATCGCTCAATGACCCAAATTTCATGTCTTCGTAACGCCGGATTCAACGCGCCCCAAACGAGCATCGTGCCGTCGGGCGACCAGTGAGGGCTGAACGTCCTCACGCCGGCATCCTGATCGGACGGCTGTTCGTAGCACGCAAGCGTCTCGGCTTCTCCCGACTCGACCTTCAGGATTCGCATACAGGGCCTATCCGCAACCGCCAGCTCCAATCCATTGGGAGACCAATGGGGCTCCTCCAACTTCGCCCCGTCGTACAGCATGCGCACCGTGCCGGTAGCGACCTCGGCAACGCCTACTGAGCCTTGTTCGCCCAAGACCGACCTGGTCTCTAGAAACGCCACTTTCGCGGAGTCTCCCGAGAGCCGTGCAGACCAGATACGCGATTCGGACGAGAACAGTTCGGTACCTTGGCTGGTTGCCAGATCGAAGAGAAAGGCAGTGGATCGGCTGCCGGACCTTTCGACCGTTACCGCCGTCTGGAGGTCCCTGCTGTAAAAGGCCCGTTCGGCGACGCGCGGGAGTTGATAGACATCTTCGCGCCCCGACCTCAGGTCGTATCTACGGAGCAACACGAACTGAGACAACTGCCAATTGAGGCTGATGTCAAAAGAAAATAGTGTCGGTTCAGTCGGCGACCAAAACTCCGCGTTGGTGCCTCTTGGGAAATCCGTGAAGGCGTCGCCGACTCGCTGGCCGGTCCGCGGGTCGACCTCCAAGACGTGTGCGCTTAGCCATGAGTCTTGGTGAGCCCAGACATAATCGCCGTTCTCCGTGACGATCGGTTGGATCGTCTCCCTGACCGTGGACAAAGGACCGACGAGTACGGGCTCTCCGATCACCGCCCCCGATTCGTCGTCGACTGAGGCGACCCAAAGTTCCACTTTGTAGTTATTGCGAAACCGACGCATGAACAGAAGTGTTCGTCCGTCGGCACTCCAGGTTGGAAGGATGGCGGCTTCGCTGAATGGAGAAAGCGGAATTGGATCGCCCTCCCCATTGCTTCTCAGGATCTCGACGCCGTCGCCGTCTGTGTGCGCCAAGAACCGGCCGTTCGGAGACAGGGCCACATCCTTGACGATTGGAACTCCCAAATCGAGAGTGGTCAACTCAAGAGTTTCAAGAGACAAGGATCCGACCCAGTCGCCGCGCCAACTGGTGAGTAACAGCCGATTCCCTAGACCGTCCCAGGCTACGGGTACTCGAACGTCAGGAACTGGAGGGATCAAACCGAGATTGAGCAGCAGACGACTCTCGCCTGACCGTACGTCGACCGACTCCAGCAAGTGCTCACCGCCGCGTTCGCGCACGAAGGCGACCTCGTCGCCGTCCGGTGACCAAACAACCCGTCTCACGACCGGCTCATCGACAAGAAGGCGCGTAGAGCCGGTGGACAGGTCTTCGAGGAACAAGCGTCCATCATCGCCATCTCGACGGGCAAGTTGGCGACCGTTGGGAGAAATGGAACCCCACACGTGAGCGAGTCCCGAGGGCAATGCGCCCACGAGTTCCTCTGCGTAGAGCGCCTCGCGCGAGTTGTCGGGCGATAGTGCCAGCACGGCGCTGAACGCCAATATGGCTAGTCCCGCAGTCGCGGCCGCCAGGACAACTGCTGTGCGGGGACGCTTCTTCGCTTCCTCCGGCCGAACTGGTGCTTTCCCGTTCCGGGTGTACGGTTCGACAGGCTCGACCTCAGCGATAAAGCGGTAGCCGCGTTTCGGTAGTGTTTCGATGAAGCGGGGACGTCTCGGCGAATCACCGAGAGCCCGTCGAAGAGACCGCACGGCGGAGTTGAGGCTGCGGTCAAAGTCGACGAAAGTCTGCTCCGGCCATAGCTTGGCGCGCATCTCCTCGCGGGTTACTAGCTCGCCGGGCTTTTCAAGCAGTAGCGTGAGGATCGTTATGGGCTGCTCGGCGAGTTTGATGCGCTTGCGGCGTTTATACAACTCGCCTGTGTGGAGGTCAGCCTCGAAATCGCCGAACCGCACACAGGGGGAAACCCCATTGGCTCCATGTTTTGTCAATCGACGTCCTCGACCGGCTGAATTATAGCGTCGCCGCCCGGCAACGAGCAGGGAACCGAAGGCTCTCGGGGGCTCCCTGCCTCCGTGGTCGCCCGCGCGAGAGGCCCCTAACTCTCCAGAAATGAGTGCCTTGCGGGCTTACATAAATCTCACATAAATCTCACACCGCCCCGCCTTGTCGAGATCTCCGCTCGGAGACAAACTAACGGCACCAAAGTTGGACCGGGTGCGGCGGATTGGTCGGTTGTACCGGGCGAACAACACAAACCAGGGAGAACCAAGAAATGAGACGTATCAAAACGCCGGACCTATGGAGGATGACAGGAGTGCTGGCTTCGGCGGCACTGTGTGCTGCGATCATCGCCAACCTGGCCTCGCTCAGTTCCGCAAAGGGCAAGCCCAACAATGGAGGCGGCAGCGAGACTCCTGCCGAGTTGCCCATCGCGGCGATCTTCGAGACTGCCGGCGAAGACGGCGTCGCTCGGATCACTATGGACGGCAGCAGCCTTCTGACCGACGCTGGCCTGGACAACACGAACGGCTATTCGCATCTGGCGCAAACCGGCAACTACACAATCCAGCTTGGAGGCGGCAAGGGGCGGAAGACGACCCCGAGCGACCGCGAGTTGACGTTCGATTTCAGCGATCCCGTATCAATCCTCAACCCCAGCGGATTGCCGGCTGATGACTCGCTCCAGCTCAATGAGATGTTCATGGCAATAAACCGCAAGTATTGCCGCCAGCCCAATGGCGACGGCACGTGCCCGGCGGCTGAGTGGTTCAACAGCCCGGGAGACGGGTCTCAGCCAGGCCTCCGCGAGATGGAGGCTGGCCAAGCGGTTCCCGTCAGCATCTCGATGCGCCCTCGCTGGTCCGGCCCCGACTACCAAATGTACTGCACGGAGTCGAGCAACGATACGTTCGGAACGAACGCTTCTGGCGACACGGAATTTGCAGTTGCCGAGTGTGTCGCCGAAGTCGCAGATTCCCCCGGCAACTGCCAGCAATGGCTCATCCGCGGAACCGACCGCCGTACCGACGCAACGATGGCTTGTGGTCTGTGGCTCGACGGGACCAGGGTGGGCATCTTCGATATGGACTTCCGCCTTCACCTTTGCCTCGAAGACGGAGGAACTGCAGAAAACGCCTGTTGGGTCATCGCCAACAGTCTGCCCTAGTTCCAAACGCCTTGTTCCTAGAGCGGCATATCGCGGCGTTGGTCTCCCTACCATCCGATGTCGCGTTATGCCGCTTGGGCAAACCCTGTACTTGTTTTAGCTTTGCGATGACACCGGCCAACAACACCGCCCGGCCAGGAGGGGAAATGCGCCTAACGATCTTCAGAAACACTTTCGCCGTAGTGTGGCTATCGCTTTTCATACAGAGCGTGAGCGCCCAACCGGTTATCGACGCCGTTACCTCAATCGACGCCGCGGGCCCTAACGACGATGCCGCAGTAGGTGCGATTGCACAAAATGGATGGGGAATAGCCTACGGACCCGACATCGGTTACGGCAACGAACCTCCGACCAAAGTCATCCTCAACGGTGAACAGACATTGAGCCAGGCGCTTTCCAGCGGTTGGATCTTGTTCCATGTGCCGCCGGACACGCCTCTCGGCGACGCGAATGTCGCTGTCGAAATCGACGGGCTCACTTCCGCTCCCTTCGGGTTTACCCTGAGCGCGTACGCGCCGACTGGTCTCAGCGGTACAGAGGACTACCACCTAGATCACTACCGGATCGCTCCAGGCAATCCGGCCGTTCCAGGGGAGACGATCATTTCTACCGGGATCACTGGACTGGGAGCCGATCCTAACCCTGCAATTAGCGCTACTCTTGGCGGTCTCCCTGTGCAAATCGTATCTTTAGAAAACGTCTTCCTAAACCGCACCAGCTCTGAACCAGACGGACGCGCGGTTCTCAATGAGCTCGTTCTCCCAGGCGTCTATACGTTGACGGCGGTCGTCCCACCGGGACTGCAGCCGGGTGAGCATGTGGCGACTCTCACCGTCGGTGGGATAACTTTCGACAATATCCGCTGGACAGTTCTCATCGGCGACGGAGGAGGAGGCGGCGGTGGGGAAGAGGGTGCCCCGTCGATCAGCGACGGCGGCATCATCCTCGCCAGCCTGTTCCCAAGGTAAATACCGTCTCGCCTTTTCGATCATTAGCGTCTTTGGCACAAGATTTTTCGACCGAGTGATTTCCTTTCCCCGGAGACTTGACGAGAACGGCGACCTAGCGACGAAGTTGGGCGGCGCCTGCGTGGAGATCGGCGGCGAGCGGTCGCCGATCTTCGCCATCTTCCCGACCCAGGCGAATATCCAGACGTCCCGGCGACTGCCGACTCTCGGTCCCGTTGACGTCGTCATGATTCGGAACTGCGATACGCCCGAAGAAATTCGTGGCGCAGTAGCGATGGTCACCGTGGAAGAGGCGACGCCGGCCTTCTTCCTGTTCCCTCCTTACGCCGAAGACGGCCTTATTGCCGCGCGATTTAATGCGATTCCGCCGAGCTGCCGCCGGTTCCCGTGCACCGGCCGAATTGTTCCCCAACGATCGTTTCGGCCCTTCGCGACCTGCCGAACCAGGAGACATCGATCCTGCTGTACGGCACGGGTTGGGGAGCACGACGACGGCGGGACTGGCGGCCGGCCAGTTGGCGACTGGCTCTGCGCAACTCCTGCCCGAAGCCAACCCGCAGGTGATGTTCGGCGGTGTGCTGATGGACCCCGCCGACGTGCTCTACGTGGGCTTCACTCCGGGCTCGCCAGGTCTATTCCAGTTAGCTATTCGGGTTCCCGCGGGCGCAGTTCCCGGCAATAACCAGGTTGTTCTCACGGTCTACGGCAAATCCACTCCCGTGGGGCCAGTGATACCTGTGGCCGCGCCATAGAGGGCCCGAGATTGAAATGAGGAGAAAGTTCATATGAAAGATTCGAAGATTATCCAACGGCTGACGTTCCTGTGTGCTGCCCGATTCTTAGCGCCGCGACCGCACCAGCAGTCAATTTTCGCGTCACCGTGGCCGGCGATGCGCTCCTGTTCAACGATGACAATGACGTTCATCACTACATCGACTCCGACAGTAACAACGGCGGTACACTCAGATCCCTAAGTTTCGATACAGGCGTCGATCCAATCGAGTGAGGACGTGAACAGTTCTTCGCGGGCATGCGGCCGCGGCCAGTTTGGACCACCGGAACGATTAAGTTGTACGGCCAAAGCGTAGCGCGCTTGGGGTAACGCCGCTGCGATCGGCTACCTCGCTTGGCATCTTCTTTTCTTCGATTCTCCCGGACGGCACGCTTCTGGCCCCGATTACTCTCACATATGTACAGTTAGCGGCGACTTTAGCGCCTATACAGTCTGAGGACAGACCGTGGGCGGTGGCCGCGCTCAGTGCCTTCGGCGATCCTCAATCGTCGGGGATACGGCCGGCATCTTCGAGACCGATTTCGCAAACTTCATCCCCGGGATGCTTTCCTCTAGCGGCCTGGTCCAGGGAGGCGTCGGGGACTCCGTCTCCGCTTGGTTTTACGCTCACAGTGCAGGAGATTCGTTCTTTGACTTGACCCACACAGCGCACTCGACTTGATTCCGCCGGAAGGCGTGACTTTCACGTCCGACTCGGGAGTCTTCCTCACTGAGAGGACCGCAGATGTTCCCGAGCCTTCGAGTTTCTTGCTATTGGGGATCGGTCTCGCAGGGCTATTGGTTTCACGCCAGCGATGGGCTTAGGTTCGCAGTCACATCCGCCACCTTCTGTTGCCCCGCCGTATGCAACTTCCAGCCGGTAAGTCGTGTTGCGGAATTGACTCTCGGAAACGTCTGCTACTATCTGCCCGTAGCGACGTGCGGAATCAGTCAGCAGTCGGGCCTCTCTTTGCGATCTTGGCAGTAGCCGGCTCGCTTGGGGCCCAGACCCTCGGCGAAATCTCAGGATACGTTCGGGACTCCTCGGGTGGGCTGCTGACAGGCGTCGAAATTGAGGCAATCAACGAGGCCACGAATCAGTCCCGACTGACGACAACCAATGAGACGGGCGGCTATGTCATCCCTTTGCTGTCGCCCGGACAATACGCCGTAACGGCCTCTCTAAAGGGGTTTCAGACCAAGTCGGCTTCTGGCGTTGACGTTGGCGTTGGGTCGCAGTCGCGCATCAGCTTCAGGTTGCAATTGGGCACGATCGAAGAGACCGTCGCGGTAGTCGGCGACCGCCCGCTGCTGCAGCGGGACAACGCGACGATCTCAACGGTCATCACGCAGCGGCAGTTGGTCGGCTTCCCGACAAGCTATCGCAATTACTTGTCCCTTCTGAAATTGACATCGAACGTATCCACGGACATGAGCGGCTCTGCTATCAAGCTGCAGCGACAAGGGGGCGAGCGTTCCGAGCAAACGATAGCCGTCGCGGGACAACGGCAGGAGTCGAATCGCTACACGCTCGATGGCATCGAGAATACGGACGTCGACTTCAATACGTACATCGTCCGACCGTCGATTGACGCCATCCAAGAAGTGAAGATTCAGACTGGAATCTACCCGGCCGAGTACGGACGCGCGATGTCACAGATCATCGTCGGGACGAAGTCGGGAACGAATCAGTTTCACGGCACGTTCTTTGAGTTCCACTCGAACGACCATCTAGAGGCCAAGTCTTGGCGCTTTGAAAACGAGCAGAGCCCCTTCTCAACGAATCAGTTTGGCTTAACTCTTGGCGGCCCCATCGTGAAGAATAGGCTCTTCTTCTTTAGTAATGCGGAGCTTTTGCGTAAGCCCGTAGCCCGACAACAACGCGCCCAGGTCCCGAATCAGGGCCTCAGAGCGGGTGATTTCCGCGAGCAGTTGCGAATAATTTTCGACCCGTTGACGAGAATCTTTACGAGTGACGGCAGGAGTTCGGCGGAACCGTTCCCGGATCAAAACATCCCCTTATCTCGACAGCATCCAATCGCGCATGCGTTGCTTGAGTTTTATCCGGATGCAACGACGTCTGGCGAGGGAGACAACTATTTCAGAGAAGCGTTTCGCGTCCGTGATTCAGAGCAGTACTTGCAGAAGTTCGACTTCCAGGGAAGTTCCGCCTCAAATTGGTCTGGACGATTTAGCCACGGGAACGAACGGTTGGCCTCCCCCGGACCATTCCCGACGCAGACCGGACGCATCGAGACACGCGCCTATCAATGGACGGTCTCAAATACGCGCAGCATGGGCCCTCGATCCCTGAACGAGACCCGACTTGGGTACACCCGCTTTGACAACGACAACGTTGAGTACTTCGCGTTTGCACGTGATGTCGTATCGGAGCTCGGGATCAACGGATTGAGTTCAGCCGATCCGTCAGCCTGGGGCGTTCCGAGCATCGTTCTCCGGAACAGCGGGTGGACCGACTTCGGCGGCGAGACAAACGGTCCTTGGAGCACTCGCAATCGAACGGTCCAGGCGCTTAACAACACATCAATCATCGCAGGATCTCATTCCATCAAGTTTGGCGGCGAGTTCCGGCGCGATCACTACAACCAACTCGGCGCCCAGTTGGCGACCGGCCAGTTCCGATTTGACGGCGTGGCTACGGCTGATCCGTCCACGTTCGGCTCGACGGGCGAATCATTCGCCGATTTCTTGCTCGG
Source organism: uncultured Acidobacteriota bacterium (assembly GCA_963805925.1). Classification (GTDB taxonomy): domain Bacteria; phylum Acidobacteriota; class Terriglobia; order Bryobacterales; family UBA6623; genus CAMPKL01. Next base: position 151,592 of record CAWDWB010000001.1, on the reverse strand, counting down.
TACGGCGACCAGGTCGGAGCGGATCATGGCGTTCTACGACGCGAAGTTGCGAGCCAACTCGATTGCCGTCTATCTGCAGGACACCTGGCGCCTTTCGCCCCGGCTGACGTTCGATCTCGGTCTCCGCTACGAGTACACGCCGCCGTTTCACGACGCTCGCCGGGGAATCATCAACACGCAGATCTTCGACATGGGCGGCGGGCCTGATGGGCTGATTCCTGGGACGCGGACGCCCATCCTCACCCGGCCAGGAAACGGGGATTTCTACGACGGCTTGAATTTCCATTATGACGACGTAATCCCCACGCAGGCCGGCGACCAGTTTATGGGACGTCGCCTGGTCGCAGATGACCGCAATGACTGGGCCCCACGTCTAGGAATCGCATTCAGCCCTTCTGAGCGATGGACGATCCGAACCGGCGCTGGAGTTTACTACTCGCAAGATATCGGGAATCCCAGGTTCGAGATGTCGCGTAACTTGAGCGGACGGGACCGGTATAATGCCGACCGTCTGCACCCAGACTCCGACCTGAGTGACCCCTGGGCCGCGTCCCGCGCGAATGCTTCCTGTGCAGCTTGGGAGGGTGTCTGCTTGGACCGGCCGTTTACGTTCAATAACATCTACGGGCGTCGGACTCCCTACGTGTTGCAGTGGATGTTCGACCTTCAGCGCCAGTTGACGAACTCGATTGTCGTCCAAGTTGGGTATCACGGCAGCGGCGGCCACAAGTTGGAGCGGATGCGACCGTTCAACCAAGCGGTGCAACCTAATGGGCCTGATGACACAAGCTCAATCGACTCGCGGCGTCCGTGGCCCGTATATGGCATTGTCCAGGAAGTCGACAGCGTCGCCAATGCAAACTATCACGCGCTGAACGTCACGGCAGAACACCGGTTTTCGCATGGCGCCGCAGTTCTACTTCGCTATACATGGTCGAAGTCGATTGATGATGCGAGCGCAATTCGCAACGCTGGCGGGGATCGCCTGTACCCGATCGACAACTACAATCTGAAGGGCGAGCGAGGGTTGTCCCAGTTTCACGTCGGCCGGCGTTTCGCAGCCTCATTTCTATATGAGCTTCCATTTGGGCGGGACAAAGCGATCGCTACAGGCGTCGGCATTATAGGCAAGATCCTTGAAGGCTGGCAGTTGGCCACGATTCTGTCGATATCGGAAGGGTCTCCAAGCCACGTCAGCCCAATCGTCAACTTCAGTCCCGTCACTGGCGTTCAGAACTACCCCGAGGCGACGGGCATCAGCCCCGTTGTCGATGACCCTACGCCTGAGCGTTATTGGAACGCTGATGCATTCGACGCGACGAACCCGGAACTGCAGTATCGGGCAAGCAACCTTGGGCGGTCGAACCTTGTCAATCCCGGACTAGTGAACTGGGACTTGTCGTTGTCAAAGAGCGTCACCTTCAGTGAGGCGCAAAGGCTGCACCTTAGATTCGAGGCCTATAACTTTGCAAACCACCCCAATTGGGCTTCTATTGAAGTGGACGCTCGTAAATCCGATTTCGGGCGCGTTCTTGAGTCGCGAACCATGAGATCGATCCAACTCGGAGTCAAATATATCTTCTGACGACGGCCCCATCCGAAATGCCTCTTGGCCTGCTTCCGTCCGCTGACCTTCGATGCCGCCTTCGTAGCCGACCTCAAGGCAAATTCGTTCGAGCGCGGCCTTGGAACATTCAGCGCTAACGGGGAAGGCCTCTGGTAGGGGCTCTGAGTTCCTGTATTGGAATTTCCAGGAAATGATCCGATCTGGGTGCTTCAGGGCGTCCAGTTAGCCCGTTTTCCGGGGTTCTTGCCTACACGCGGCAGAATTTGTAGGAATGACCCGTTCCGAGGTTCGGGGGAGACGGCAGCCGGATCGACGCCCGTCGACTATTGAGGCGTCAGCTTTAGCAGCTTGCTTCCCAACGGCGAATCGGGCGACGTAGTCGGGGTGCCGCTGTCGGTCAGGACGTAAACGGCTCCGTCAGGACCCACGCGGACGTCCCGGATGCGCGTATGCAACTCCGTCAGCAGAGGCTCTTCCTCGACGACTTTGTCGTTCACGATCTTGAGACGGCTAAGGACCTGGCCGCGCAGACCGCCGACAAAGACGCTGCCCTGCCACTCTGGAAACAGTGTGCCTCGATAGAAGGCAAGGCCCGAGGGAGCGATCACGGGATCCCAGTAGTACACCGGATCGACCATGCCGTCCATGTGCGTGATGCCTGCGCCGATCGTGTCGCCCGGATAGTCGATGCCATGCGTGACGATCGGCCATCCGTAGTTCTTGCCTTTCTCGATGATGTTTAACTCGTCTCCGCCCCGGGGGCCGTGCTCGTTCTCCCATAGATGGCCGGTACTCGGGTCGAAGGCCAGGCCTTCCTGGCTGCGCAGACCATAGGCCCAGATCTCGGGCAGAACGCCGGGCTTTCCCAGGAATGGATTGTCGGGCGCCGGTTCGCCGTCCGCGGTGATATGAATGATCTTGCCTAGATGGTTGTCCAGGTGCTGCGCGACATCCCAGGGTGGAGAATCCGACCGGTCGCCAATAGGGAGGAACAACGTGCCGTCCGGCGCGATCGCAATGCGGCCGCCCGTCTTGCCGCCGAGCCTTTTAGACGGGATGTCGGGCTTGGCGCGAAAGATGACCTTCGCGTCGCGCAGTGCATTTGCAGCTTCATCCAAACGAGCCCGCACGACGTAGGTATTGGTGTTTGTGCCGTCCACGACATCGTAAAAGGTGAAGAAGATTCGATGGTTGGCGGCGTAGTCGGGGTCGGGCATGACGTCGAGAACGCCGATCATCGTAGCTTTGGGGGCCGACAATTCATTCACGCCGGCAACCGGGCCCGAAACGGCGCCGTTCTTGTCGAGAATGTGGATACTGCCCGGCAGTCTCTCGGTGAAAATGATTTTGCCGTCCGGCAAGAACGCGAGACTCCACGGCACCGGCAGGTTGTCGACCAGCGTCGTAATCTTGTACGGGGCGGTCTGGTGATACGGCGCGCGGGTCTGCTGCGGAAATTCAGGCTTGTTGTCCCGCTTTTCCGGCGGGCGCGTCTCGATCGGCTGACCCTCCACTAGGGTCGATGCCGAACCGACGACGAAGTCGCCCGCGCGCATCGCCGGGCGTTCCGCGCCGGAACCAGCATGAGCTTCCAACTGAATCCCTTGCAGGGCTTCACCTTGTGTGCTGAGTTCCCGAGGGCCGTCTGGGAGCTTATTGGCGGCGAAGATGTAGGCGAGCAGGTCGGCATTCTGTTGCCGGCTCAGCGTTCCTGGCCGGCCCGCCGGCATGGTGGCGCTCATGGTCTCGAAGAGTTCTCCGGCCGACCGACTGTTCCAGTTTGCCAAGAAACTGCTGCCGGCCAGCGGGGGCGTTTCGTTGCCGCCCTGCAGCGAAGCGCCATGGCACGCGGCACAGGACTTGTCGTATACCGCTTTGCCTCGGTTGGCCTGCTCTTGTGTATAGACGCCGTCCCATACCGAGTGAGGCGCCTGCGCGTTCAGAGCCAAAGCCACGGCGAGAGTGATGCCTGCCAAGCGCACTGCCAACGGTGAGGTCAACCGCCTTGGCAGACGATCTGCGTAGTCGGAAGTATTCTTCGAGCTTGTCATTCTCTTCTTCTCCGTGTGTATGACCCGGGAGGATCAGCGGTCCCCGTGAACGACAGTGAGGCAGCAGCCGATCATCGAGCCGATGATCAAGACAGGGGAATTGTACCTTTCCAGCGCTCATGAAGGGGCTGCCAGCGGCGGCGGACCACACATTCCGGTATTGGAATTTCGCGGAACCAACCCGAGCGGGAGGTATTGGCAGAATCAGAATGGCCCGTCTTCGGCCCAAGGTGACAAGCAGGAAACTCATGGGGGCGCAGGTCACTGGGCGTCTCGCTCGGCCTCGCTACGGGAGACTTTCGCGTTTGTGGCTCGGGTGGTGCGCTTGCAATCCCTTGTTCTGCTTTTGATGATGTTTCGAGTGTGGCTGCGGGTTGGCGCGGGGGTTCCCCTGGCTCACGCCGTGGGCTATTGATTCCTTCGCCCCTGTGGGGCTTGGACAGTCGCACGGGCCGGAGTTGTTTGCGATGGCGTCCTGGCGGACGCGGGGGTTGTGAGGAGTTGCCGAGTGGGGTGCGTTTGCGTTCGGGAACCCGGCACTTACGTACCGGGCTAACTTTATGTCGCTGCGCTGGGGCTAGGGCTGCTTGTGGTGATTCGGGTTGGCTGTGGCGATGCGGAAAACAGGCGATGTTCGCGGCGTGGCGTCCTAGTTGCCCGCGCGCAAGTCGCGGCCGGTCATCTCCTTGGGTTGCTGGACGCCCATCAGGCCGAGGATGGTCGGCGAGATATCGCGCAACGATCCGCCTTCGTGCAATGGCCCGGTGTAATTGCTCGCCAAAATCAACGGCACCGGGAAGAGCGTGTGATAGGTGTGCGGCAGGCCAGTGACGGGGTCCACTAACAGATCGGCGTTGCCGTGATCGGCGGTGATGATCCAGGCGGCGTCGAAGGGTTTGAGCGCGGCTTCGATTCGTCCCAGGCAGGCGTCGACGGTCTCGATGGCTTTGACGGCGGCGGGGATGACGCCGGTGTGTCCGACCATGTCGCCGTTGGCGAAGTTGACGATGATGACGTCGAAGGATTTGCTTTCGATGCCGCGCACGACCACGTCGCAAACTCCGGCGGCGCTCATTTCAGGCGCCAGATCGTAGGTCGCGACGTCTTTGCGCGAGGCGACGACCTCACGCTCTTCGCCCTTGAATGGCTTCTCCCGCCCGCCGTTGAAGAAGTAGGTCACGTGCGGATACTTCTCGGTCTCGGCCGTGCGCAGATTCGTCAACCCGTTGGCTTCGCAAACCGCGCCGAGAACGTGCGCGGGGAAATGCTTCTCGATCACGACGGGGAACGTGTACTTCTCGTCGTACTCGGTCATCGTCGTGTAGTGCAGATTCTTGGGCGCCTTGCTGCGCGGGGGCTGTTCGAGCGTGTCCGAGGTCAGCGCCAGGGTGATTTCGCGGGCGCGGTCAGCACGGAAGTTCGCGAACAGGACGGCGTCCCCGTCGCGGATCTGGGCGACGGGGGCGCCGTTGTCGTCCGTGATGACGACCGGTTCGACGAACTCGTCGGTGACGCCGCGTTCGTAAGAGCGCTTCATCGCTTCGACCGGATCGGTCTGCTTGACGCCTTGACCGAGCACCATGGCGTCAAAGGCTTTCTCGATGCGATCCCAGCGTTTGTCGCGGTCCATGGCGAAGTAGCGGCCCGAGATGGTGGCAATCTCGCCGAGGCCGATCTGGTCGAGCTTGTGCTGCAGCTCGGCGATGAAGTCGACCCCGCTTTCGGGCGGGGTGTCGCGACCGTCGGTAAAGCAGTGCAAGTAGACTTCGCGAACTCCCTGCTTCTTCGCCAACTCGACCAGCCCGATGATATGGCTGAGTTGCGAGTGGACGCCGCCGTCGCTGCATAAACCGAGGATATGCAAGCGAGTCTTGGCGCCGTGTTCCATGGCGCCGTGCAGGGCCGGGTTGTCGGCGACGTGTCCGCTGGCGATCAACTCGTCGATGCGGGTGATCTCCATCTTAATGATGCGTCCGGAGCCAATATTGAGATGGCCGACCTCGCTGTTGCCCATTTGGCCCTCAGGCAGGCCGACGAAAGGCCCGTCGGTGCGGATGAGGGTATGCGGATACTTCTGCCAGAGGCGATCGAAGTTGGGCTTGTTGGCCATGGCGACGGCGTTGTTCTTTGGGTCGGGATTGTATCCCCAGCCGTCCATGATGGTGAGCACTACGGGTCTTGGTCGGGCCATAAGCATTCATTATTGCAGCGCGCGATTGCGCCGCTGCAGGCCTTGGTGGGCTCGTTTGTACAGCGGGTAACGAACCGTGCGCTCCGTTCGTCTCGATGTGCGGGTGGGCGTGTGGACAAAAAGCAAGGTTTTGCTCACTGTTTGCGATAACGAACCTGGACGCTGGTTCGGGTAGCCCTTAAAATAGACAGGGTCTGTCTCGCCCTTTGGTCAATGTTATGAATATTTTGCGGACTTTATGCGCCATGCGGCGGCCCGGTGGCCGCAGTGTGTCGCAGATGCTTATTGCGGTGTTGGCGGCCCTGACTTCGGCCACGTCGCTGTTGGCGCTCGACAGCGAAGCGCTGCCGACCCTGCAGCAATACTGTTTTCAATGCCATGGCGATGCCGCCTCTTCGGGCGGCCTGAGCCTGGAGCGAATTTCTAAGCAAGAGTCCATCGCGGCCAGCTTCCAGCAGTGGGAGAAGGTGGCCGAAGCCCTCGAAAAGCACAAGATGCCCCCGGCGGCGATGCCCCAGCCCTCGCATGAGCAGCGCGCTCAGGTGGTCACTTGGATCCGCTCGGAACTGGATGCCTATACCAACAAGCACGCCGGCGATCCCGGCGCCGTGACGATTCGGCAGCTCACCAGCGCCGAGTATGAGTACACCGTGGAAGACCTGACCGGTCTCGATCTCGACTTCGCGCGCATCTTCCAAGGCGAGGCAGTCGGCGGCGAGGGCTTCTCCAATTTCGGCAGCGTGCAGTTCATGGCGGACGCCAAGCTGGAGCTTTACCTCAGCGCGGCCAAAGAGATTGCCGACCATGCCGTCATCGGCGCCGGTCCGCTGAGCTTCTTTCGAGACCCTGGACTGAGCGGATTCGAACTCTCTGCTGTCGACCGAATCCAGAACCTCTACATGGCCAACGGTTTTCGCGCGGCCTCGGGCGAAGGCGGACGGCCCTATGGCATGGACCATTATTCGCAGGCTTTCTTCGTTGCTTGGCAGTACAAACACCGTCAGGCGCTTGGCTTGGGAAGTGCGACGATTGCCGAACTGGCGAAGAAAGAAGGCGTCAGCGCTCGCTTCGTTGAGCATGTTTGGTCGGTGATGAATGGACCGGAGCCGAGCTACCCGACTTCGAAGATTGTGGATCTATGGCAGTCGTTGCCGGTCCCTGGGAACGGCGACGTTGCCGAAGCGACTCAAGCCGCCCGCGCGGGCAGCATGAAGGTTCAAGAAGAATTGATCTTCTGGCCTCGTTGGCTGCTGGGCGCCGGTGAACTGGCCGCGGGCGGCGCAGGCGACGAACGCGCTTTGGTGCTGACCGCCGCCGAACTCGAGGCGGCCAAAGAAAACAAATTCAAGTTCCAGAGCCGATTGGGCCGCGACGCCAAGCCGAAGGTGGTGATCTCGGTCACCTCCGCAAACCCCGGTTCAACCGACAAGCCCGCCATCGTTTGGAGCGGCGGAGTGGTTCGCTTCCAATCGCCGCCGCCCGCGCAGCCCACTCCGGCCGACGGACAAGCCGTTGATCCGCAAGAACCTCAGGAGAGGAAAGGCCCAGGTCCGGGCATCTCGTTGAGAGAACTGTTAGGACCCGAACTAGCCGCGAAGATTGGTTTTGGCAAGGGCCTGAACGGCGAAGCGATCGATGAAGATTCCTTCGTAACCACGAGCGAATCCGAGTTGGCATTTGAGGTTCCCGTCCCGGCCGGCAGCCGCGGCTTCTCGTTGAATATCGAAGGTAAGGCCTCATTCGCTCCCGACAGCGACGCGGTTCTTAGGGCTACGATTTCTAACGGCGGATCGCGCGGACGGCCCTCGTCCGCGTTGCTGGCTGATCCCGAGAGCGCCGGCTACAAGGCTTGGACCGAGGCGGTGCTCCTGTTCGGCGAAGTTTTGCCGCAGATTTCTCACCGCGAAGTGACGCCCTCCGATCGGGATCCGATCCCGCCGCCCTATAACAACGATTACAACCAGCCCGAGCGCGACGAGTTCCACTACACCATCAAGTACACTCGCGACGACGGATTCTTAGTCGACAACATGCTCGACGACGAGACGCGCCTGCAATTGGAACAAGATTGGGCGGATCTGAAGACTTCTTTTGAGTATCACGACACCTTCCTTCGTTTCGTGGCGCGCAAGTTTGATATCGACCTGGGCGATCGGCGCATTGCCAATCTCGATCGCGCTTGGATAGCGGCGCTTCCGGCCGAGCCGAGGAAGTACGTCGAGCAACTGAAGACCGATTACGACCGCGCCGCAGCCATGGAACTGAAGGCGCAACCTGGTCACGTCGACGATGCCATCGAATTCGCCAGCCGCGCTTGGCGCAGGCCGCTGACGCCCAGCGAAGAAGGCGAGTTGCGAGCCTTCTACCGCAGTCTGAGAGAAGACTCTCAACTCGACCATCGTAAGGCGATTCAGGCGCTGATATCGCGCATTTTGATTTCTCCGTCTTTCCTGTACCGCATCGAGAATCCGTCGGATCAGGCGGGCATCAACCCGCTGTCTGACTGGGAAGTAGCCAGCCGCTTGAGCTATTTCCTGTGGTCTTCGATGCCTGATGAGGAACTGCGCCGGGCCGCCGCAGCCAACGAACTGAGTGATCCGGCGAACGTGAGGGCCCAGGTCAAACGTATGCTCGCCGACCCCAAGGCTCGCCGGCTGTCGACGGAGTTCTTCGGTCAGTGGCTCGGTTTCTACCGCTTCGATCAATACCGCGGCGTCGACACAAGCCGGTTTCCCGAGTTTACGGACGAGATCAAGGCGGCCATGTACGACGAGGCCGTCTCCTTCTTCGAGTACGTTGTGCGCGAGAATCGCCCGATTCGCGAGATTCTTTCGGCGGATTATGCCTTTTTGAACAAGGACTTGGCAGCGTTCTACGGCGGAGATAAAGAGGCTGTCACCTCGACGGGAGCGGCAGAACTCGTGAAGAGCGCCGATGGCTACCAGCGCGGCGGACTCGTCCGCCTGGGAGCTGTTCTCACGGCGACGTCGGCTCCGTTGCGGACCAGTCCCGTCAAACGCGGCGACTGGTTGCTGCGGCGCGTCGTCGGCACGCCGGTTCCGCCGCCGCCGGCCAATGTGCCGAAGATCCCCAATGACGAGAAGGGCTTCGGCGGCAAAACGGTCCGTGAGCAGCTAGCCGCTCACCAGAGCAATCCGACCTGCGCCAATTGCCATTCGCGTATCGACCCGCTGGGATTTCCGCTGGAGCACTATGACTCGATCGGACGTTGGCGGCAGACCTATTCCGAAGGGCAGGCCATCGAAGATTCGGGCACGCTCTCGGACAAGACCGAGATCGATGGAGTCGACGGATTAGTCGCCTACCTCGAGAAGAACGAGCCGCAAGTAATCAAGACCGTGGCGACGAAACTGGTTGGCTACGCTCTGGGGCGCACCGTGCTTGCCTCCGATCGGCCGCTGATCGATCAATTGAGTAAGACGGGCGGAGACGCGACTTTCGCCGATCTCATCGGCGAGATCGCAACGAGCCGTCAGTTCCGTTATATGCGCGTCGACGATCCGGCACAAGTCGCGTCGGCCCCGAATGAGACCGCAAAAGTTATTGACAAGAAGGGTGAAGAATGAAGTCCATGGAAGAGGTTCACAATAACCAACTGAAGTCGCGCCGGCGCTTCTTGCAAGGCGCTGCGGGCGTCGCGATCACCCTGCCCTGGCTGGAATCGTTGCCGATGTACGCGGCTGAAGGCGCCAGCGATGCGGCCAACAAGCCGCCCGTGCGCTTTGGCTGCATCTGGTTCTCGAACGGCGTCGAGCCGGCGCACTGGTGGGCCAAGGACCAAGACGGCGAGATGCAGATCGGGCCAGGTCTGAGTCCGATGATGCCGCACCGGAATGAAATGAATTTCATCCGCGGCCTTTATAACGAAGACGCCTTCGTGGCCAAGAGCCCGCATCTGGGTCGCTCGCCGAACGTGCTTTCCGGCGCGCCGGTCAGCATGGATCCCAGCGTGATCCGTTGCGGCAAGACCATGGATCAGCTCATGGCCGAGCGTATCGGCAGCAAGACTGCGGTGCCTAGCCTCGTGTTGGGCGTCGAGCCGAACGAACTGAGGCTCGAAGACGGCCTGTCGATGATCTATGCGTCGGCTGTGTCTTGGGCGACCGACACGAAGCCTGCGACGAAGGAAATCTACCCGTCCCGCGCTTTCGATCGCCTGTTCGGCGACGGACGCGGCCGCGAACTGGATCACACTATTCTCGATTCCGTCCTGGACCAGGCTCACGGTTTGCAAGGGAAGGTCAGCAGCAGCGACCAGCGCAAGCTGAGCGAATACTTTGACTCGATTCGCGATGTTGAAAAGCGAATCGATCAGGCCTCGAAGGACCAACGGCTGGAAGGCTGGAGGCCCTCGCTCACGGAGCCGAACATGGAGCGTCCGGCGGACGATCTGCCGCAGAACGTCCCCGATCACATGCGCTTGATGATGGACATCATCGTGCTCGCGTTCCAGATGGACAAGACCCGCATCGCGACCTGCATGCTGAACAACGACCTTTCGCAGATGAACTTCAAGTTCCTCGAAGGCGTGAGCGGCGCGCTGCATCTCGACCTCACTCACAATGGCCACGACCCAGTGAAGGAGGCGATGTATCTCAAGACCAACCAGTATCACGTCCAGCAGTTCGCCTATCTGGTGGACCGCATGAAGGGTATCGAGGAGGGCGAAGGGACTCTGCTCGACAACTCCATGATGATGCTGTGCTCGAGTCTATTCGACGGCGACAGCCACAGCGCTGAGCAGCTTCCCATCCTGCTGGCGGGACGCGGCGGAGGCTCGCTCAAGACGGGCCGCATCCTCGACTATTTCGAGCGAGGCAACGACAACCGGCGAGCTGCTAGCTTGCACCTGTCGATCATGGACCGCATGGGCGTGGAGTTGGACGGCTTCGCCGATTCGAGATCGCGGCTGGCCGACATCTAATCGCGCAGGCAACCGAAACAGAAGGCCCCGTCGATCAATGTCGGCGGGGCCTTCTCATTTGCACCTCGGCCGGCTACTCCAATCCAAAGGCGAGAAGAGCGTTGCCTGGCAGGCTCGATCCGGAGTTCACGTACAGCATGCCGTTGGCGATTGTCGGTCCCGTCGCGTTGAATGATCCGCCTGTCGCTGCAATGCCGTTGACAGTCTCGAACTCCTTCACTGCGTCGAAGTCCCACAAAATCTTACCGGTTTTGGCGTCATAGGCCCTCAGGTGGCCGTCCATGGAGCCGGAGAATACGGCGCCCGGAATGGCTGACGGCGGAGCCTTCTGCGCCGCTGAGCAGCCTCTTTGCGCCAGGCATGTGGGCGTGGGCGCCGGCGTAGTCCACGCAACGTCTCCCGTCAGCGGCGTGAAGGCGAACATGCCGCCGCCCTTGGCCGGCTCGCCGCGATCGGCCTCTCCCAGTCCGGCAAAGACCAGCCCATTACCGACGGCAATGCCCCATTGAACGCCGCCGCCGGGTCCGCCCTTGCCGAATTTCGCCGACCAGATAATCTTGCCCCCTTGGTCGGGGTCCATCGCGTGCACCTCCGCGGTCTTTTGGCCGACGAAGAGCAATTCGCGGCCGCCTCCGACATCGGCGAGCACGGGCGAGCCGCCGAGATCGACGTCCTGTCCGAAGTTCTCTGGACAGTTGCCGCCGCCGGCGTTGCGGCCCATGCAGTTCCAATTGAACATGTCGGGGGCCGTCTGCTTGGACCAACGAATCTTCCCGGTCTCCATGTCCATGGCGATGACCGCATCGGCGGTTTCCAGATTCGGGTCGGAGTAGCCATTGCCAGTCGAGACGTAGACCAGCTTGCGCTTCAGGTCCAGAGTGGGCGACGACCAAATCGTCGCGCCTGACGGCCCGTAGTATTGAACTCCCGAGTCGTTCTTCCAGGTCGGCTTCGGCTCCGGCGTGGTGTATGTTCGCCAGACTTCCGAGCCGTCGCTGGCGTTGATGGCTACCAGATTGCCCCGGAACGTGCAGCAGGAGTACTGCGGGTTCGCCCCTGCGTTTTCTTCCTGCGAAGCGATGGGCACGTAGAGTCGCCCGTTGTGCAGCTTCGCTGTCCCGGTGATACGGGTATAGGCCTGGTCGTCCAGCTTCTTCTGCCAGATGATTTCCCCTGTATCGCCGTCCAGCGCGTAGAAGTTCGACTCCAGGTCCCCGAAGTAGACGCGGCCGTCCGGACCGACGACTACGGCGCTGCGCACCATGGCGCCCGCCTGACGCCGCCAGTAGATGCAGCCTGTTTCAGCGTCGAGCGCGTAGATGGTCCCGTCGTTGCTGCCGCTGTAGACCTTGCCGGCCACAACGGTCGGTTGGCCATAGGCCATCCTGGTGTTGGGGAATCCGAACGCCCACTTCAGCTTCAGCTTGGGTAAGTCCCTTGCAGTCATGCCGCCGGCTGCAGTCGGCTGGAACCTGGTGTTCGCCAGGTCCGCTCCCCAGCCATTCCAGGCGCCTTCGGCTGACGCCGGCTTGCGGTCCGCCGCGCAGAAGCCGCTCATCTCGCTCAGCTTGGTCGGACCTTCCTTGCCTAGGTACCGCGCGACAGCGACCCGCTCATCGTGGCTGATGGCGTCGCCCTGAGTCTTCATGGCGCCTGTCTCCAGGGCAGCCACGATGGCCTGCCACGACATCTCGCCGAGCACGGCGGGCGAGGGCGCTCGCGATCCGCTGTTCGGGTCGTGACACTGTAGGCAGCTGGAAATAAATACGCGGCTGCCTTCTTGGGCGCTGCAGAACACGGCGAAAAATAGCGAAACAACGAGGAATCGGAACATGAAAGGCCTCCGAAATGAAGACGACTGAGGTCATTCAGTCTACTGCGGTCCATCTTGGAATGCCTATGGTCCGATGTCGGAAAGGCCACCTGCCGCCGACTGGCTAAGATTGCGCGGAGACGTAGAAAATCACCGCTGCCGCTGCTGCCGCATTCAGGGACTCGACCCCTTTTACAGGCACATGCACGGCTTGGGCGGCGAGTAGGTACTCCGGGCTGATGCCGTGCGCTTCGGAGCCGATGATAACGGCCGATCTCGAGAGATCGACCTCGCCCAGCGGCTTGCCGTCGTGCGCCGTGGCCGCGAACAGAGGCAGCTTCGCCGACTGCAACGATTCGATCACGCGCTCCGCTCCACCGCCCCGGACCGTTGGAATGCGAAACAAGGAGCCGGCCGAAGCCCGCAGAGTCTTCGGATTCACCGGCGAGACCGAGCCGCGGCCAAAGATCACCCCGTCCACGCCAAACGCCTCAGCGGAGCGCACAATCGCCCCGGCGTTGCCCGGATCTTGGATGCCGTCGAGGATGACCACGCGTTTCGCTGGACCGAGCAGCTCGCTCCACTCATAGCGCGGTACGCGCACCAGTGCAATCAGTCCCTGGCTGTTCTCGGTGGACGACAGCTCTTGGAACAACTTGTCGGGAATCGTGTGATACGTCGGGTCAAGTCTCCGCGCCAAGGCTTCGACCGCTGGGCCGGCAGTCTCGGCCAATAGCGTCGCTGCTACCGGAATCCCGGACCGTACGGCTTCTTCGAGTAGATGGGGGGACTCGGCGACGGCCAGGCCGTCTTCGGTCGCCTCGCCGCGGCGCACCGCCTTGCGGATGTCCTTGATCAAGGGATTGGATGGGCTGGTGATATGCACTCGTTGGATAGAGAACCCGCTGCGGCGCTGAACCGAACGGGGGACTCCGTGCGTCCATTATGATTGGGGACGGCGGTTACGTGCGCGCCGGCTATAGCTCGATGGCTTCCCGCAAATACATAGCGAGACTCAGACGGCTGATTGGGTTGTGCCTAATCGCGGGTATCGCCGCTTATGGGTTCGTCTTTTACCAGGTCTGGCGACAATCCGGAATCGACGAGGCGCAGCCGGCTGACGTCATTGTCGTCCTTGGAGCCGCCCAGTATTGGGGCCGGCCCTCGCCGGTACTGAAAGCGCGTCTGGACCACGCGCTCGATCTGTATCGCCGCGAACTGGCGCCGCGCATCATTGCCACGGGAGGTCAGGGACTGGGGGCGAAGTTTTCCGAAGGGGAAGTCAGCCGGCGGTATTTGTCCGAGAACGGCGTTCCCGCCGAATACGTCAGCGTGGAGTCCAGCGGCCAGTCGACGATGCAGAGTGCCGCGGCTGTGGCCGAGATGATGGATCAGATGCGGTTGACCAGCTGCATCGTCGTCAGCGACGACTATCACATGCATCGCGCCAAAAAAATGCTCGAAGAGCATGGCCTCACCGTCTACGGGTCTCCTCGCGATTCGGTCGTGGAATACGACGCCTGGGCTCGCTACAAGCGATTGGCTCGCGAGTCGGCAAGCTACATCTTGTGGCGCATCGGCATTCGGGTCTAGCCCCAAACGAAAACCGCGACTCTTTCGAGTCGCGGTCCAGAATCTTAGCGTGCGGAAGGTTGCTAGACCTTGACGCCTTTGCCGCGCAGCTCCGACAGGACGCTGTCGATGCCGCGCTTGTTGATGATCTTGATGCCCTTGGCGCTCACCTTCAAACGCACCCAGCGGTTCTCCGTCTCCACCCAAAACCGCTTGTCGTGCAGATTGAGGTTGAACACCCGCCGAGTCTTATTGTTGGCGTGCGACACGTTATTGCCGGACATCGGCTTCTTTCCGGTCACTACACAAACTTGAGCCATAGCTAATACCTCCGCGCGGCACAAAACCGTCCCGGGCGAAACAATGCCGCCGAGGCCGGTCGAACAATTCAGGATGAGGCGCTTGCGGCGAACACCGCCGCGCCAGCCGCACTACCCGTCTAGGATATCACGGCCAAGGGGGCGTGTGGGCAATTTTGCCGCCCACGGAGACCTCGGCTCCAGGAGCCAGCGCCTCCCGTCTAACTACCGCAAATCCAACGATTTTTCCGGTCCGCGGCGAGAGGACTGCGCTGCTGAGCGTGCCGACGACGCGATCTCCCAGGCGGAGCTCCGCGGTTTCCGGCATCTCACTGGACTCGATCTCGACCGGAGTCAGCAGACGGTTGACCTGCCCTTGCGAGTTGACTCGCTCGACGATCTCCTGGCCGACGTAACAGCCCTTGCTGAACGAGACCAGATCCAGCAACTGCGTTTCGTGCGGAATGTTGGTTTCGCCGTAGTCCTTCCCATGGACTGGGACGCGGTTCTCGACTCGCACCGTCTGCCAATCGGCTGGTTCGGCCATCTCGATGCCCGCGCTCTTGAGTCGACCGCGCAACTCGCCCTCGCGCGCCTTGTCGGCTTCGATCCAAAAGCCTGGCAGGCCCGTCAGCGACGACCTGTATGTCTTGCCAATGTCCTGAAGGTCGGAGCTTTCTGCGGCGGGTCCTTCGATGGCTACGGCGATTGTCGAGTCGGTTTCGTCTTCGACCGTGACGTCGTCCATGATGATGTACTGATCCAGATAGTCGAGCAGTCGCTGTCGGCTGGCCGGCTCGGACTCCAGCAGCAACGAATAGGCCTCGATGTAGACGCGGCAGCGAGCCACGATGCGGCCTTGCGGAGTAAGGAAGAAGGTTTCCGTCTGTTGCCCCGGCTCCAGGCCCTCGATCGCATTCGTCGCCAGGGCGTGCAACAGCCGGACACGATCCGTTCCGCTGAGCCGAAGCCTGGCCCGGTCAGAGATGTCGAACCAGGCCGCGCTTGTGCGCAACGCTTGATAACCCGGCGTCATGTCGTGAAGGGAGAGCCGGTCGCGGAACGGGCCGCACGGCATTTGTTTTCAGTATAAACGGGCTGGTGAAAGGCTAGAGTGAATAGACGAACGATGACGCACGACGTACTAGCCACCGGACCCCTGCAATGCAACTGCCAAATTCTCGGAGACGAGGAATCGAAGACCGCCTTGGTGGTGGATCCGGGCGATGACATCCCTGAGATCGAACAGCTGCTGGAGCGGCGCGGCCTAACGGTTGCCAAAATCCTGTTCACTCACGCTCATTTCGATCACATCGGGCGTGCGGCTCAACTGAAGCGTTCTACCGGAGCCCCGACGTGGCTTCACAAGCTGGAGATCCCGGTCCTCGAATCGCTCGACCAGCAGGCTGCTTGGATCGGCGTGGAGCCAGGCGAGAAGGTCGAGATCGACAACTACTACGACGAGGGCGATGTGGTCGAGTTCGCAGGACACGAACTTCAAGTGTTGTTCACCCCCGGCCACAGCCCCGGCAGCGTCAGTTTTTTCATCCCGAGCCTAGAGCGGTTGATCGCCGGAGACGTGTTGTTTCGCGACAGCATCGGCCGCACAGACCTTCCCGGCGGCAATACGCAGCAGTTGTTGGACTCGATTCGCGACAAGGTGCTCACCCTGCCGGATGACACGGCGGTGTTCCCCGGCCATGGGCCTTCGACGACGATTGGCCGTGAGCGGCGCCAGAACCCCTATATCAAGGACTTGTCCGCCTTGCCGCAAAGTTTCGACGATCTAGGATGACGTCTTGGCGTGCGCGGCCGAGTAGGTTTGGGGAGTCTCGCTTTCGACCCAGGCGTACTCTTGGATGCCAGAGCGAGATGGAGGAAGCTTGGGCAGGGCGCGCCCGACCGCATAGCCGACGCCGCAGACGAAATAGTGCACCAGCAGGACTCCTGCTGAGGCGGCGCCTTGCAGCCAGCCGAGTTCTTGCGCCGTCAGCGTGATCAACTCCCAGTTCGCCGCGAGCACGGCGAGTAGGGCCAGGGCCGCTGCTGCGATCGCGGGCGTCCAGAATAGCGAGGCGATCAGGGCGAGCAGCATCACGCCCGTCGCCGCCACGCTGATCCTGCCGCGGCGATTCGTGTTGAGGGCGCCCATGCCGGTTCTTCCCGAATAGATCAGCCTGGTCCAGGGGATCGCGCGCTGAAATAGATCGGAGCGCACCAGGCCGGTCAGGCTGTATTCCTTCAAGTGCTCGACCTGCATAGCGCGGACCAGACGAACCCTGTAGCCTAGTCGGCTCGCCGCAGATCCAAACTCGATGTCTTCACACGAAAGCAGGTTGACGTC
The DNA here is from genome assembly GCA_963805925.1 of uncultured Acidobacteriota bacterium. Lineage (GTDB taxonomy): Bacteria > Acidobacteriota > Terriglobia > Bryobacterales > UBA6623 > CAMPKL01. Next base: position 134,810 of record CAWDWB010000001.1, on the reverse strand, counting down.
GAAACCGCCGATCGCTTCGAACGCTTCTCGAGTTACGGCGCCGCATCCGCTCCAAAAAGTTGTTTGGTAGTCAGCTCCCTGCTGGTGGGTGAAGTGGTGTTGCAGATTCTTGAACTTCGTTAGAAATCCTGACGCCCGCGTCTCGCGCGTATACGACCCAAAGATTAACTGCTCTCCGCCGCAGATAGCCTCTAGGCCAAGACTCAGGACCGTGGGGTTTGCGACGCAGTCCGCGTCGATGAAAAAGAATACGCCCCCTTGCGCCGCTGCGGCGCCCACGTTTCTGGCATAGGACGCTCCGCGGCGCAACGGATACTCAATGACCCGAGCGCCATGAAGTCGAGCGACCTCCTCTGTACGGTCCGTACAGCCGTCGCAAACAACGAGGATTTCGTGGGGCGGGGAAGTCAGTTGCGTCAAGGCTTCGAGACAATACGCCAGCGTCGATGACGCGTTGTGGGCGGGGATGATGACGGAAACGCGCAAATCCTTAGACTGCAAGTCTGCTCGGCTATTTGTCATCAACAAAGCCTGGCCGCCAGCAAGACTGACGCCCGATTGTAACACTGTGCGCATTGGCCCAGGCGGCACGATAGAATAGCCCTTTCCCCATGAGCATGATCCGTAGAGCCCTTCTCAGCGTGACCGACAAGAGCGGTCTCGCCCCTTTCGCCAAGCGTCTGGCCGCGTGCGGCATTGAATTGATTTCCACAGGCGGCACCGCGAGTTTGCTGCGCGACAGCGGATTGACGGTTCGCGACGTCTCTGAGGTGACCGGATTCCCGGAAATGTTGGACGGGCGAGTGAAGACCCTCCACCCCAAAGTTGCCGCGGGTATGTTGGCGATTCGCTCCAACCCCGAACACATGGCGGCTCTTGAGCAACACCAGATCGCCCCGATCGATATGGTCGTGGTGAATCTTTACGCCTTCGAGAAGACCGCGTCCAAGCCAGGGGTGTCTTTCGAGGAGATCATCGAGAACATCGATATCGGCGGACCCACGATGATTCGAGCCGCCGCGAAAAACTATCGCGACGTTGCCGTGGTCACATCCCCGGCGGACTACGATGCACTGGCCGACGAACTCGAAGCGAACGGCGGCGCATTATCGGAAGCCGTCCACTGGCGTCTTGCACAGCAGGCGTTCGCCTTGACCGCAGCCTATGACCGGGCGATTAGCACGACCTTGGCCGGCATCTCCGTCTCGGGGGAGCGTTCGGGCGTTGATGAGGCGCTTCCTCCCACGCTCGACATCCTGTCGCCTCGTAAGTCGGTGCTGCGTTACGGCGAAAATCCGCATCAACAGGCCGCGCTCTATGGCGCCGGCGATGCGGGCGTCGCATCCGCGAAGCAGCTCCACGGCAAGGAGCTTTCTTACAACAACCTCGTCGACCTCGACGCCGCATGGGCGTTAATCGAGGAGTTCGACGATCCCGCCGTGGCGATCATCAAACACACCAACCCTTGCGGTTGCGCCGAGCAAGGTTCTCTGGCCGAGGCCTATCGCTTGGCTCTAGCCTGCGACCCTGTGTCGGCCTTCGGGTCGGTTATTTCCGTCAACCGCTCCATCGACCGCGAAACCGCTGAAGCGATGTCGGAACTGTTTGTGGAAGCGATTGCCGCGCCCGCCTATGACGCGGATGCGCTGGAAGTGCTGCGCCGCAAAAAGAATCTGCGGCTTCTCGTGGTGACGCCGGCCACTCCGGGTCTGGTTATTAAGAGCATCTCCGGGGGCTTCTTGGCGCAGACCGAAGACCGCGCCGCGACAAGCGGAGAAGCCTGGAACGTGGTCAGCAAGCGCGCCCCCAGCCCGGAGGAGGAAACGGCGCTGCGGTTTGGCTGGAAGGTTGTCAAACACGTGAAGTCCAACGCGATCCTCTACTCTCGTCCCGGGCAGACGGTGGGAGTCGGCGCCGGGCAGATGAGCCGGGTCGATTCGGCTCGCATCGGCGCTCAGCGCGCGCACCTGCCGATCTCTGGATCGGTGGTCGCCTCCGACGCTTTTTTCCCCTTCGCCGACGGCGTCGAAGAGCTGGCGAAGGCTGGGGCCACGGCTGTCGTGCAGCCGGGCGGGTCGATGCGCGATCAAGAGGTCATCGATGCCGCCGACAAGCTCGGTCTAGCGATGGTCCTAACCGGTGTGCGCCACTTCCGTCACTAGCTGCCGGGCGTCAGGTCGGGGTGCACCAGGCGATCAATCTCCGGAGAGTCGATGTTTTCTTTGGTGACGACGGTCGCGGGAGTGTCGATTTGTTTTGGCGGCGTCTCGCCGGCGATTTTGGCCAGTACCGCTTTGACGGCCTGGTAGCCGATGTTGAAAGGGTCTTGCACGATTAGTGCGTCGATGACTCCGGCCCGCAGGTCCTGTTCAATCGGTTCGCTGAAATCGAAGCCGACGAACTTGACCTTTCCCGTCAGATCGCGACCTCTGAGCGCCCTGCTCGCGCCGACGGTGGCCGGCTCGGCGGAGGCGAATAGGGCGTCTAGATCCGGATGCGCCGTCAAGATGTTCTCGGCGGCGGCGAGCGCCTTAGCAACATCCGAGTTGCAGTATTGTTCCGCGACATTCTCGATCTGCGGAAACTCCGCCGCCAGCGTATCCTCGAAGCCCTTCTCGCGCTGCATGGTCGAACTGGAGCCGGCCACGTTCTTGACCATCGCCACCGTGCCCTTGCCGTTCAGCAGAGCCCCCAGCGCCCGCGCCGCCTTCCCCCCCGCCTCGTAGTTGTTCGTCGCCACGAAAGAAACATAATCGTCCGTATCGATTCCCGAATCGAATACGACCAGCGGAACCCCTTCGCGGGCGGCCCGCTCCACGACGCCGATCAGCGAGGTCGCCTCCGTCGGAGCCAACACGATTCCGTCGGCCCGCGAGGTAATGGCCGAGTCGACGATCTCGATCTGCCGGGCGAAGTCGGTTTCCGCCGCCGGACCGAGCCACTCAATCTCCACGCCGCTCTCTTTGCCTGCCGCGCGGGCGCCGGCATGAACGGTCTGCCAGAAGACATGCGCGGTGGCCTTGGGTATGACCACGATTCGCGTGCCCTCAGATCTGTTGCAGGCAGTACTAAAGACGCTTGCCAGGGCGGCGAGCAGCACTAAGGTAATTCGCGGAGCGTTCATTCGGAGGATTCTCCCCAACAAAGCCAGCAGTCATTGTACTCAACAGGTTACCGACGCAAGTGAAGATCAAGGAGAGATTATGTCGAAGGAAAGACGACGCCGCCCGCGCAACGAAGCTCCGGTCTGTGACGAGCTCCACATCATGATTGAGTTGACGGACGGGTCTGAGAAGACCCGTCAGGTCAGGCTCACTGATGTCAGCGAGTGGGGCGTGGGCTTTGAGACGTCGACCCCGATGGTGGTTGGGGTGAAGCTGAGCGTTTGGGGCGCAGCTGTTCCTGGCGCGCCCGACGAAAATCATGCTCGAATCGTTCAGGTGATGCACTGCAGGCTCATCAACGACTCAGCCTATCGCGCCGGATGCACTTTCGAGGACAGCCCCAAGACCGCTTCTCCCGGTTCCGATGACGATAAGGCCGACGATTCGTTCATCGACTACTACGAATTGCTGCAAGTGAGCGCCAACGCCGACGCCGAAATGATTCATCGCGTCTACCGCATGCTGGCTCAGCGCTACCATCCCGACAACCCCGACACCGGGGACGCATCTTCGTTCCAGACGATATTACGCGCCTACCAGACGCTCAATGACCCCGCTCGACGCGCCGAGTACGATATCCGTTATCAGGCCCAGAAGCGGGTCCGCTGGAGAGTGTTCTCGAAGCCGGTTGCCGGCGAGGGCATGCAGGGCGAGAAGCGCAAGCGCGCTGCCGTACTTTCCGCTCTCTACACCAAACGCATTGAAGCTCCCGAGAGCGCCGGAGTCACCCTGCGAGAATTGGAAGATCTGTTGGGAATTCCGCGCGAGCACCTTGAGTTCTCCACCTGGTACCTCCGGCGCAAGGGCTTGGTCGATGCCACCGACAGCGGGCGTTTCGAAATTACCGCCGACGGCGTAGATGCCGCCGAGGACTTCGAAAGAGAAGGGCTTTCGCCGCGCGTCATCGCCGAAGACCATCGTCTCGGAGCTGGTCCGGCTCAGACGGAACAAGCTGATTCCTACGAGCAGGCCGCCGCCGACTGATCTCCATCGCCGCTGACTCTGCTCTAGCTAGGCCTGCCCCTGCGATTCTGCTCTGCTGCTGATATGCTGGAGCGGAGACTATGAGCAACGAAGTCAAGGTAGGTATTGTCGTCGTCTCGGCGATGACTATCTTTGTGGTTGTGTTCCTTTCGGTAGCCACGGTGCAGTTAAGCGGCTCCAAGGTCGAATACCACACGTACTTCAAGTTTGCCGGAGGTCTTGATTCGGGAACCTTAGTTCGTTTTGGCGGGAGGAAGGCTGGCGTCATTTCAGACGTGCATCCTGCTCCAGATGACCCGACAACCAACGAAGTCGTGTTCCAGATCCGCGAGGATGTGCCGGTCAACGCGATGTCGCTGGCCAAGATCGGCAGTCTGAACGCCCTCGGCGACAATTATCTTGAGATCACCCCCGGCACGAAAGAAGCGAAGCGGTTGCCGCCCGGCAGCACGATTCCGTCGCAAGAAATGACCAGTTTCAGCGACATCACCGCGAAGGTGGCTGAGGTGACGGATACAGCCAACGACGTCTTGTTGAAAGTTCGCGATGACGTCACTCTGTTGGTTGAGGACTTGCGCGTGCTGACTGGCAATCTCCAGGACCTCACCAACGACAAGAACCGTCAAAACATCGAATCGATGCTGGACAGTGCGAACAATATGTTCGAGACGCAGGGCCCCAAAGTGGATCGGATCACCACGCAAATCAGCGAGATGCTGGTTCGGGTGGATGAGACGATCGCGCAGATGAAGCGAGTGGGCGAAACCGCTGATGAGACCGTGGCGAACGTGAATCGGACTGTCGACGAAACGCGCGAGCCGATCAAGAAGGACATCGCCGAACTGGAAGCGACGCTCGTCCAGGCGCGGGAAATGTTAGAGGACGTTCGCGCGTTGGTTACCGTCAACGATGCCAATATCTCCGAGACAATTGAGAACTTCCGGGCGACCTCCGAGAACCTCGAGCAGTTCAGCGACGAGATTCGTCAGCGGCCTTGGAGCCTGTTGCGCACCAAGCCCAAGGCGGACCGCGCGGTTCCCGCTACAGCACCCTAGTCAGCAAGTGCCGCAAGGTCGGCTCCAGCGCCGCCCGCGTGTTGGCTTCTCCAATGCTGTCTAACCCGTCCAGTATTCCGGCTAGGGCGTCCAGTTCTTCGCATTGGGCGCGACTGCCGGTGTGGATCGCGAGGTCTAGCGTTCTGCGGAACGAGTATTGGATTCGCGCATCGCCGGCTGCTAGCGCGGCGATCAGGAGTTCCGCCGCTGGTTTAGTGGATGGAATCGTCATGGCGATTCCCTTATCGGCCGGGCGACGGCGATTCTATTGGCCTTGAGCCAGCGAATAGCCGCGGCTTCCGTCGTAGTTGTAGAGCAGCTCCACGCCGGTAAAGTCGCAGCCCCACTCGGCCAGGTTCTCCAGTAATCGCACGATGTCGTGATGGGTCACGGCGGTTGTGCCCAGCTGCGTGAACCGGCAACGGCAATAATCCGTCTGTACGGTCCCGGGAGCGCCGTCCGGCCAGATCACCAGTCCGCGGCTGTCAATCATTTCCAGCTTCAAGACGAACGGGCAGGCCTCCAGTAAATCGTTTGCCAGGCTATCCGGCTCTCCTTCATCCCAACGAACGTGAACGAATACGTCCACGCCCACTAGAGTCTTGGTCGTGCGCTGCCGCGGCGAAGGCCGGGTGCGAGCCATGTCGACGGAAGGCTCGCTGGGGGACGCCAGCTTTTTCGGCGATTCACCCAGGCGGGCGATCACAGCCTTGGCCAGGCCGTCCGTGCCGACTCTTTCCTTACTGGTTCCTTCCCGGTAGATATCCCCGGTATGCACTCCGTCTTCGATCGTCTTGAGCCAGGCGTTGTTGATGCGCCTGGCCGTTTCCTCCTGGCCGATGTGTTTGAGCATCTTCACCGCCGCCAGCAACAGGCCTGACGGGTTGGCGATGCCTTGCCCGGCGATGTCCGGCGCCGAACCGTGAATAGCCTCGAACATGGCGGCGTCGACGCCGATGTTGATGGACCCGCCCACGCCGACCGAACCGCAAATCTGAGCGGCCACGTCCGACATGATGTCGCCGTACAGATTGGAAGTCACAATCACGTCGAAGCGCTCAGGCGTATCCGCTACCCGCGCCATGCCGATATCGACGATCATGTGCTCGGTCTCGACGTCCGGATACTCCGTGCTGACCTCCTCGAACACCTGATGGAACAGACCGTCGGTCATCTTCATGATGTTGTCTTTGGTCATGCAGGTGACTTTCGCGCGCGACCGTAGCTGGGCGTACTCGAACGCGTAGCGGACAATGCGCTCGCAACCCGGTCGGGACATGAGCTTCAGCCCCTGGACGCCGTCGTAGGACTGCCGATACTCGATCCCGGTGTAGAGATCTTCTTCGTTCTCGCGGACGATGACTAGGTCCACGTTTTCGTGCTTGGAGCGAATGTAGGGCGTGTAGGTGCGGGTCGGCCGTATGTTGGCGAAAAGCCCCAGCGTCTTGCGGATGGTGACGTTGAGGCTCTTGACTCCTTTCCCCTGGGGCGTGGTGATCGGAGCCTTCAGCAGCACGCCCGTCCGCCGTAGGGATTCCCAGCTGGCCGGCTCGATTCCCGACGAGAATCCCCGGTCGTAAACGCGCTCGCCGACTTCGATTTCCTCGTAGTCAATCTGGGAGCCTGCCGCGTCCAGCACCTCGCGAACGGCAGTCATGATTTCGGGACCAATGCCGTCGCCGTAGGCGACTGTGATGGGGGTCTTGTTGAAGCTCATACGAGAGCTTCAGCCTAGCAATTCGCGGCTCCGCTATTCGACGAGTTCCGTCGTCTGATGAGCCGCCAGGAGCCACTTGCCGCCCGACTTGATCCAGGTGTGCATGATCATCAGGTGGTTGTCGAACGGCCCCGCTGCGTTCGTGCCTGTCATTCTGCCGATGGAGTGGACCACTGCGGCATCGCCGTGCAGGCGGACCGTCGTCTTTTCGTGGGTGATGGCCGTATACTTCTGAGCTCCGGAGCGGAGCTTGCCCAAGTACACATCCTTGCTCTCAATGCTCCCTGTGGAATGAGCGTAAATCAGCGAGTCATCCAACAGGCTGGCGACGTGGTCAAAATGGCCGGCGACAACGGATGCGGCCCAGTCATTCTCGACTTTCAGCACATCTTCTTCAGTGCCGGCGCACAACGGCAGCGCAGAAATCGCAACAGCAAGAACCAGCATCCCAATATTCTTCATCGTCGGCTCCTTCCAATCAGCGGCGTTCATCATATCACCTGAATCCCGTCTAGCGGCGTCCGCCTCCTTGCGCCGGGCAGGCGAAACCGATACTCTCTGTCAGATTCGAAATCGTTGAATTGCAGGGAGCTAGGCCATGTCGATAGATCGCCGTTCGATTCTTGTGAGTGTCTGCAGCGCCGTTTTAGCGGCCTGCGGCGGAGGCTCCTCTGATGTCGCCTCGGTGCGTCTGGTGGACCTGTTCTCCACCGATATGGTTCAAGGCGCACCGTCCGCTGCAGCGCCTCCGTCGTCCGCGCACTGGGATTTCGCCGCAGACCAAGGCCAGCAGGGTTGGACCGCCGCCTACGGCGTAGCCGACCTAAAGCTCGTCGACGGCAAGTTGACGGGCCGGACGACCTCCGATGTCGCCGTCATCTTCGCCCCGACGCCTGCGGACCTCGACGCCGAAGATACGCTCTATTCGATCGAAGTGCGGCTGCGCGCGAGCGGCGGCGCCAGAGCGATCGCCTTCACTAGGAACAACGCAGCGGTGACGGTGGACGAAGCCGCAGTAAAGACGATGCGCGAAGGGACCCCGGCCTTTCAGGCCACTCTCAAGCCGGGCGAAGAGTTTCAAACGCTGACCATGACCGCCTCCGGCGTCTCCTCTCTCGGCTCGGTCAAGGCACTGGCCATCCGCCCAACCGACGCCTCCGGAGAAACCTTTGAGATTGAATCAGTGCGCCTGATTTCCCAGGGAGACCACAGCGCCGAAGCGCCTACGAGCGTCGGCTGGCAGGGCCTGGGCAACATTTACCGCGAGTCCATTTCTATGCGTTCGCCCGAGCGCTTCGCGGTGGAACTGGACGTACCGCAGAATTCCTGGCTCGATCTCCAGGTCGGGGACGTCGACAATCAGCCGGTCACCTTCCACATCGATGAGATCGTCGGCGAGAATCGCGAAACCATTCTCGACCGCACCGTTACGACCCCCCATCGTTGGGAGGACGCCTCCATCGACCTAACTGGCCGAACGGGACATCGCAAGCTTGAGTTCTACCTCGATACCGATCAGGAGTTCCGCACCGGCTTCTGGGGCAGCCCCGTCGTGCGGGTTCGCAACGCCTCCGCCCAGGTCGTCAACACGCCCGGCGAGGCGCTCGGAGGCGTCCGCCCGCCCAAGAGCGTCATCTTGCTCATGTGCGACACGTTGCGCCGCGATCATTTGAGCGCCTACGGCTACGGGCGCGAAACCTCTCCGAACCTTGCCCGCATCGCCTCGCAGGGGACCATGTTCCTCGACAACGTCTCGCAGGCTGTTTGGACCAAAGCCTCGGCGCCTTCGCTGTTGACTTCGCTCTACCCCTCGTCCACTCGCGTCATGGGTCAGCAAGATCGCCTATCCGCCTCCGCCACTACAATTGCCGAAGTTTATCGTGCGGCAGGCTACGCCACCGTGTCGTTCTCTTCTGTCGCCTTCACGGGAAAATTGTCGAACTTGCATCAAGGCTACGAAGAGTTGCACGAAGCGGCTTCCATCGATCGCGATCCCGACTACGGGTCGAAAACGGCCCGCGAATACGTCGACCGGGCAACCGACTGGATCGAGCGTCATCACGACACGCCGTTCTTCATGTATCTGCACGTGTTCGATCCGCATGCGCGGTACGAGCCCCGTCCGGCGTACAACACCATGTGGTCCGATGCCGCCGGGAAAGAAGAGCACGAGGCGGACCGCGCCAAGGCCCTCAAAGCTGCCGTCAGCGACTTTCGCAGAGGCGGCAGCTTGCCCTATCGGGATGACTTCAAGCGGGCGGGCATCGATCCGAAGGACTGGCTCGAATATGAGCAGGGTTGGTATGACGGCTCGATCCGCGGCATGGACGCCGAACTCGGCCGCTTCATGCAACGTCTTCAAGAACTCGGGCTACAGGACGATATTCTGTTTGCCTTTGTCGGCGATCACGGCGACGAATTCATGGAGCACGGCGGCATGTGGCATGGCCACACCGTCTATGCCGAACTCAACCAAGTGCCGCTCGTTCTCTATCGGCCGGGCGTCGTCCCAGCTGGAATCCAAGTCAAGGAAACCGTACGCAACATCGACTTAATGCCGACTCTCCTCGATCTCAGCGGCCTGGAAAAGCCCGAGTACGCCCAAGGTCAAAGCTTGGTCCCGCTGATGGCGGCGACGCAAGAAGGCGGCGACGTGATCGCAGCAGCCGCCCAAAAAGGGTGGGTGCCGGAGCCTGCCGTCACCGAAAAGAATTCCCACCCGGACGGAGAAAACCCCAAGGACTTCGAATCCTACGGACTTATCGCCAACGGCTGGAAGATCGTGCACAACGTCAAGGGGCGCGGAGAGAAGCCGGAGTTCGAGCTCTACGACCACACCGCCGATCCGAAGGATCTCCACGATGTCGCCGCCGCGAATCCCGACATGTTGGAGAAGCTCAAGACCGAGTTGCAGACTTGGCACAACATGGTTCAGCAGAACCAGTTGCCCACTGACGCATCGCCCGAGGCGATGACGCCGGACGAAGCCGACCGTTTGCGCAGCCTCGGCTACATCCAGTAAGCAAAAAAGCCCCGCCGTTGCCGGCGGGGCTTCGTTTCTTAGGTGGCCTTCTTCGCAGGCCGTCTGCGGCCTGCGCCAGCGGGTCGAGATCCCGACTCCGGCCGATGTTGACCGCCGCTCGACGGTCCGCCCGAACCGCCACTGGGGCGCCGGTTCCGCGAGCGCTTGCGGAACACGCGGCCCTGTTCCTGTCCGCCGCCTTCGGCTCTCTTTTCAGCCGCCGGGGGCGCAGCCGCTCGCCTTTCCATAGGGGGAGGCGCAGGCAAGGTTGCTTCGTTCAACACCGGAATCTTGCGGCGCTCGATCTTCTGCTTGATCAGCCTCTCGATCGCATGCACGGCCGATAACTCGGTACCGGCTACGAACGTGTAGGCTTTGCCGGTCAGTTCCGCGCGGCCCGTGCGTCCGATACGGTGCGTGTAGTTCTCCGGCGTGGTCGGCACGTCGAAATTGATCACGTGCGAGATTCCCGCAACGTCGATGCCCCGCGCCGCCACGTCCGTGGCAACGAGGATCTTGAACTCACCACGCCGGAAGCCGTTCATGGCCCGGTCGCGCTGCGCCTGCGACATGTTGCCCTGTAGGGCGATCGCATTGTGGCCGTGGCGGGTCAGTTGATCCGCGAGCCGCTTGGCGCCGTGCTTGGTTCTGGAGAAAACGATCGCCGTGTCGAAGTCCTCGTCTGCGATGACGTGCCGCAGCAGTAATAATTTTTGTGCAGCCGGGATCATGTACAGCGCGTGCTCAATCGTCGAAGCAGGCGCCGATCGGTTCAACTCGACCACAACCGGCTTTTGCAGGATCTTGTCGGCCAAGCTGCGAATTGCCGGAGGCATCGTCGCCGAGAACAACAAGTTCTGACGTTTCTTGGGCAACAAGCCCACGATGCGTTGGATGCTAGGCAAGAATCCCATGTCGAACATGTGATCCGCTTCATCGAGCACCAGAACTTCGATGCGACCTAAATCGACCGCACGCTGTTCATAAAGATCCAATAGTCGACCAGGGCAAACTACCAGGATGTCGGGGTTTTTCCGCAGGGCGTTAATCTGTCCGCTGGACGATACGCCGCCGAAGATCGTTACCGTTTTTACCTTGGCGAACTGGCCGAGCTTCTTGATATCTGCATCGATCTGCATCGCCAACTCACGAGTCGGCGCGATGATCAGAGCCCGCGGCCCAGGGCGGCGGTTTTTCACGAGCAGGTTGAGAATAGGAACAGTGAATGCGGCAGTTTTGCCGGTTCCTGTTTCTGCTAATCCGAGAACGTCTTCACCTGCCAAACCGGCAGGAATCGTTTTCGCTTGAATCGGACGGGGTTCCTTGAACCCTGCGGCGGTAACGCCGCGCTGGACAACTGGGTCGAGGTCAAAACGCTCAAAACCGGGAGTTGCCCCTTCAAAATTTTCTGACATACAAAATCGTCGCTCTGGACCTGCCGCGTACAAGCGGGGTCCAACTCGTTCAGACCTATACAACAGCGACAGGTAAGAGTGGAATATAACCGGCGCGATCGGATGAAGATCCTGTTGTGCGCCGTGGCCGCAGCGGGGTGGCGGCTCTTTGATTCGTCCTCTTAACAATAACACTACTTCCCGAATCCGTCACTGTCCCAAGTAAACTGTGTGCAATGAACCGCGCCCCCGTTCTCGTCCTGGCCTTGCTGTTCTTGGGCTGCAGCCGGCCCGAGGACCCACAAAAGGCGATCGACAATCTAGCTGCCTCCATGTCGTTTTATGCCTCCTACGAGGACGGTATGGACGCCGCTTACGCCCGCGACGACCGGCGCATCTACTCCGCGCCTTCTTACGACGCGTTGGACGAGCGCGGCCCCTGGTACTGGGGCCAGGACGTAAAACTTGCATACGATTCAGGCATCTCCGGCCACGCCTTGGGCTTCACCGGAGGGCTGACCCAGGCGCTTTTCTATACCGGGGAAGCCAATACGCCGTGGGCTGACGGAGGCGCCGTGTCCGTCTGGTTGAATCCAGGAGAGTTCTCCGGCGCGCCGCTGGCCGTGACGGGCGTCGATCCGTTCGCGCCTGCCGCCGCTATCGATTTCTCCTCGGACCCGATACAACTCGCAGTCCGCGCAATCCAAGGGGAAGGGGCCGCGGTTCCGCCAGAAGGCGACTGGGTCCACGTCGTGATTTCGATCTCTAACCCTCGGTCCGGCGGCAAGGTCACTGTCTACGTCAACGGCGAGGAATCGACGAGTTTCGATCTGACGGATCCCGATCATTCCTGGGACTCGGCTCGATCGATGATGCGATTGGGCGTAAACTATGTCGGACTCATTGACGAGTTGGCGACTTTCGACCGGGCGGTCACGCCTGCTGAAGTGCGGCTCTTGCACGACACGCCGAACCTGCCTGCTTCGTTGATGCGCTGAGAAAAACACATGAAGCATCTAGGCGCGGCGCTCCTCCTCTCCCTCCTATTCGCCTGCGGGCCGGCTCCAACTCCCGAGGCCGCCAAGGCGCCGGAACCGGCGCCGCCTCCGCCCCCACACGATGAAAGCTACCGCTTTCCGAAAGAAGGGCTGGTCTCGACCTCGATCGCCAAAGATCACATTCTCGGCAAGGACTTCCTTCCTCCCGGCAATGTCGCGGAGTACAGCCGCGACGGCAAGACTTACACGCTGTTCTTAATCGCGGCGCAGAACGAAGAGAAGGCCACCATGCTGGCCTACGACATCAAGACGCACTTGACGGACCCGGCCTTCATCGCCGACTTCGGCGGCTATTCCGGAACCCTAGACGGAGAACCCTGGTTCATCTTCCCTAAGCAGCGGGCCGTGGCCGGGATCGTAGGATTGTCTGAGGACGAGGCCCATGAATTAGGGCGGGTGTTTGCCGGCCAGATGCAATGACGGCCGGCGGTATCCGCGAGTCTCTCGACGACTACTTCGGTTTCACTAAGCTCGGCTCTACTTTCGGGCGCGAGATTCTCGGAGGCATGACGACCTTCGCGACGATGGCCTACATCGTCTTCGTCAACCCTTCGATCCTTGCTGACGCGGGCATTCCCTTTCAGGCGGCGATGGCCGCCACCTGCATCTCCGCCGCTGCCGGCAGTCTGTTCATGGGCTTGTGGGCCCGTCATCCGATTGCGCTTGCGCCCGGCATGGGCATCAATGCCTATCTGACTTATAGCGTCGTCGGCAGTATGGGCGTCGATTGGCAAACCGCTCTGGGCGCCGTCTTTCTTTCCGGCGCCATCTTTCTGGTCCTGACGGTCGTTGGGTTTCGCCGAAAAGTCCTGGAGGCCATGCCCCAGGCGCTTTTCCCCGCAGTCGCGGCGGGCATCGGTTTGTTCTTGGCGTTGATCGGCTTGCGCAACGTGGGCATCATTGTTCCCAGCGAGGCGACCTTGGTCAGCCTGGGCGATATGTCGTCGCCCAACGCCCTGCTTGCCATCGGAGGATTGCTGCTGATCGCCTCTCTCGATTCGCGCCGAATCCCCGGCGCGGTTCTGATCGGCGTTCTCGTTGTGTCCGCTGTGGCGGCAGCCACGGGCCTTTCCGCCTGGACTCCCCTCTCTTTGTCGTGGAACGGGATGACGGCTGCCGCCTTTCGGCTCGATATCCCCGGCGCCTTGCACCTCGGCCTGCTGGACATCATCTTCGTCTTCCTCTTCGTCGACTTCTTCGACACGCTCGGCACTGTGGTGGCTGTAGCCAAGAAGGCCGGCCTCCAGGATGAACAGGGCCGGATTCCCCGCCTGGATCGAATGCTGAGCGTCGACGCGGTCGCCACCATGACCGGCGCCGTATGCGGCACTTCAACCGTCACCAGCTACATCGAGAGCGCGGCGGGGATCGCCGCCGGAGCTCGCTCGGGGCTAGCTGCCGTCACGACGGGACTGCTCTTCCTGGCGGCCCTGCCGCTGGCCCCGCTAGTCGGCGCTATCCCCAGTGCGGCGACCGCGCCGGCGCTGATCTTCGTCGGAGCGCTGATGATGACCACGGTCCGCGAGATTGACTGGGACGACGTCAGCGTCGGCGTCGCCAGCTTTCTAACGCTGCTGGCCATCCCGCTGACCTATTCGATCGCCAATGGGCTAGCGATAGGAGTGATCGCCTACGACGCGCTGAAGATTCTGAAAGGGGAAGGCCGCGAGGCCGGGTGGTTGGTCCACGCCCTCGCCGTGCTATTTGTGTTGCGCTTCGCCTACCTAAGTGCGGGCTAGTCGTCGCCGAAGTCGTCGTCCATCTCGGCGATCTCGTCCGCCGCGTAGGTTTCTTCGACTTCCTCGTCGGGTTCGACGCTGCGTCCCCGCAGTTCGACTAGCTGAAAGCCGTCCCAGGCCCCGGCAGCTTCTTCCAAAGCCCCCACGAGTGAGTCCGAGGCGACTTCGCTTGCCGCGTCTTCCTCGTACCAGCGATACATTTCGTCCGTGTCGAGGTACAACTCCATAAGCCGCGGATCGCGGGCGTCGTCCTCTTCCTCGGCGCGTGAAACGACGATCTCCGCTTCCGCGATCGGATCGTGCTTAGCGTGTTCGTAGCTCATGCCTTTGCCTCGTGCGGGCGAGTCTACACGATCACTGCCGGATTGGCCAGAGTCCCGATTTCCGGCACCGAGATCGACACCACGTCACCCGGCTGCAGCGCAGCCTCTTGTGTGACGATGATCCCCGTGCCCGTAAACAGAACCGTTGCCGCGGGCACCGTGTTCGACTGCAATAAATATTTCACTAACTCTTCAAATTTACGACGAAGTTGGTTGGTGGAGCACGTTCCGGAAAAAGTTGTTTGATCGCCGCGCGTGATCGTGCAGGTCATCTGCAGCTCATACGGGTTGGCGATTTCGTCCGGCGTGACCAGCACTGGGCCCAGCGCGACGCAGCGATCGAATACTTTCGACTGCGGCAGGTAAAGGGCGTTCTCGCGCTCGATATCCCAGGCAGACACGTCGTTGCCCACCATGTAGCCCTGGATCTCGCCCTTGGAGTTCACGGCCAGCGCCAGTTCCGGCTCGGGCGCCGTGAATTTCGAATCGCTGCGAATGCCGATGCCTTCGCCCGGCCCCACGCAGACCCGCGAGCCGCCCTTCTCGAACAACTCCGGCCGGTGGTCAGTGTTGTGCACGTAGGCGTACATGCCCTCGTCCCCGCCGACTTGCGTATCGCGGAACTCCGCGCTGGGAGCATAGGTGCAGCCCGCTCCCCAAACCTCAGGCGGCGTAATCGGAATGCCCGCCTTGGCGTCGATCAGGTTGTCGACCGCCAACGCCGCTGCAATCACGGAGAGCGGTTTGCCCGAAATTTCCGCCTGCACGATGAGCGAGGCCGTCGTTTGCCCCGGAATCAGGCGGTACTTGTCGCCTTCCACGATCGCTGCAACCAACTGGTCGCCTTGGTGGACTTGTGTGAGTTTCATGAACTTGCCTACTTAAACGGGCGGACGCTCGGTGCGTCCGCCCGGTATCGATCCCTGCCGATCCCTGGCCGCAGTTACGGCTTGAGGTAGACCGTCTTCCAATCTGAATAGAAGTCCAGCGCCGCCGGACCCTGTTCCTTGGGGCCGAAGCTGGAGCCCTTCGTGCCGCCGAACGGAAGCTGATATTCCACGCCCGCGCTCGGCAGGTTGACGGTCACCAGGCCAGCTTCGATGTTGTTGATGAACTCGAACACCCGGGCCGTATTCTGCGTCTGAATCGACGCCGACAGGCCGAACTCCGTGTCGTTGGCGATCGACATCGCCTCGGCGAAGTCCTTGGCCTTGATTACGGCCAGCACCGGGCCGAACACTTCCTCGCGGGCGATACGCATCGAGTTCTTCACGCCGGTAATGACCGTGGGTTCAAAGAAGAAGCCCTTGGCCAACGGGCCGTCGTTGAGAATCCGGCCGCCGCACTCGATTTTGCAGCCTTCTTCCTTGGCGATCTCACAGTACTTCAGGTCGATGTCCAATTGGCTCTTATCGATTGCCGGTCCAATCTGGACGCCGTCTTGGAGGCCATCGCCAACCTTGAGCGCCTTGACGGCCTTGACCGTTGCGGCGACGAATTCGTCATAGATGCCGGCTTCGACGATCACGCGGCTCGTTGCCGTGCACTTCTGGCCCGTCGAGAACATCGAGGCGTTGACGACCGCGCCGACCGCTTCGCCCAAGTTGGCGTCGTTCAGCACAATCGTGGGATTCTTTCCGCCCATCTCCAACTGGATCCGCAACCGGCGTGCCGAAGCCTTCGCATGCAGCGCGTGACCGACGTCGCACGACCCCGTAAACGAAACCGCCTTGACCGGTGCGGCCTCAATCATCGCGTTGCCGACTTCGCCGCCGGATCCGGCAATGAAGTTCACCACGCCCTTGGGCATGCCCGCTAGATGGCAGGCTTCGATAATCCGCCACGCGGACAACGGCGCCGCCGAAGCGGGCTTCACCAGCACGGTATTGCCTGCGATCAATGCCGGGGCCAGCTTCCAGGCCGGGATAGCGCTGGGGAAGTTCCAAGGGTTGATCTGGCTCACTACGCCGATCGCCTTGCGCTGCGCCCACATGAACACGCCGGGCCGCTCGGAGGGAACCAAGTGGCCCCCCATCCGCGATCCTTCGCCGGCGAAGTAGCGGAAGATATTGATCGACCGCATCGTCTCGCCTTTCGCTTCCGGAAAGGTTTTGCCCTCTTCGCGGGTCATCTCCTTGGCCAAACTGTCGAGATTCTTCTCGAGAATGTCGGCCACTTTGAACAGGAATGCGCCGCGCGCCGGAGCCGGCATCTTCGACCAAGCGGCAAAGGCCTCCTGCGCGGCATCGGCGGCTCGCAGCACATCCGCTGCCGTACCCTTCGAAAACAGTCCGACTAGGTCGTCCTGGTTCGCGGGACTGCGGTTCTCGAACGTTTGGCCGCCTTCGACCCACTCGCCAGCGATGTAGTTGGGAAAACGTTTTGCTTCACTCATGTTTTTTTGTGGAGCCCACTGCAGGGCAAGAGCCCAATTATAACCAACTGATTCAGTCGGTTCGTGACGTTACCAGGCATCCGCGTAGCGGTAGCCGTAAGGATCGGCGCCGACTTCGATCACGCCGTTCCCCAGCACTTTCAAAGCGACCGGTGCAGAACCCGAGTCCCAGCGGCTGCGGCGTTCGACGTCATGCCCCAACTCCACCAGACGTTGCAGCACGCTCTCGGGAATGCGCTCGTCCAGCAGCAGTAGATTCGGGTCCATCGCGTGGTCGTCAAAGCTGGCGACCAAGTGGCGAGTCTGAATACGCGGGGCCTCGACGGCAATTTCCGGATTGAACCCGAACAAGATCGAGTCCAACAAAACTTGCAACAGTGCCTGATCTTGTTGGTCGCCGCCGGGCGTATTCAGGGTCATGTAGGGCACGCCGCGGCGCGTGACGATCGTCGGCGTCAGCGTGACCCGCGGGCGCTTGCCCGGCGCAACCACGTTGGGATGATCCTCGATCATGAAAAAGCTCTGTGCGCGCTGTCCCAGCGGGATGCCTGTGTTGCCGGCGATGACCGAGGGCATCCAGGCGCCGGACGGCGTCGCCGAAAACATCCAGCCGTCTTTGTCAATTACCGCCAGCGCCGTCGTGTCATGCGAGGCCAGCGCGTCCGTCAAGGGACGCCAATTCTCGTCATAGTGAGACGGGTGCGGCGGCGTTATGCCAAAGAAGCGCCCCGGACGGAATTCCTTGGAGGACTGCGTGTCGCTGATCAACTTGCGTCGTTCAGCGGCGTACTCTTTCGTCAGCAATTCTTTCGGTACGTCGAAAAACTTTGGATCGGCGTACCAGGTATCGCGGTCCGCATAGGCAAGCTTCAGCGCTTCTGTGACGTAGTGAATATACTCCGGCGAGTTCCAGCCGTACTGTTGCAGCGGATAGCCCTCGAGGATATTCAACGCCTCGATCATCACGCCGCCCTGCGTCCAAAAAGATCCCTTGTAGACTTCGTAGTCCTGGTAGGTCGTTGTGATCGGCTCTTCCACCTCAAGCCGAAATGAGGCCATGTCTTCGTAGCGCAGCAGCCCGTGGTTCTTCTTGACGAAATCTCCGATCTCTCGAGCGATCTCGCCGCGATAGAAATAGTCGCGGACGGCGTCGATGGCCAGTTCCCTGTTCTTCCCCGCAGCCAGCGCGCTCTGCTCGGCGCGGATCATGCCGCGCAGCGTTTTGGCCAAGTCCGGTTGACTGAAGATCTCTCCCGGCCTGGGGATCGTCCCGTTCGGCGCAAACACCGCGAACGAAGTCGGGAAGGCTTGCAAGAATCCGACCGACTGCGCAATCGACTGCGCCCGCTGGTTGTCGATCGGGAAACCGTCCGCCAGATCCAATGCAGGCTGGATTGTTTCTTCAAAGGAACGCGTACCGTACGTTTTCAGCGCTAGCAACCCGGCATCCACCATGCTCGGAACGAGTGTCGGCAGGATTCCGTACGAGGGAATCGCTCCTTCGTCTTTTCCTCTGCGTAGCGCTTCCGCGGCCTCTTCCCCCGAAGCGCGCCGGGCCGCGAAAAACTCGCGCGTCATCAGCTTGGGAGCCGTCCCGACTCCGGCGATGCTAATGACTTTGCCCTCCGGCGTGCGGATCAGGATCGGCGCTTCGCCGCCGAATCCGAAATGCGAAAACTCGCTCACGCCCCCGGCAAACAGCGAGGCGACTCCGGCGTCCACTGCGTTGCCGCCCGAGTGCAGCACACGCATCGACGCTTCCGTCACCATCGGCGTTCCCGCCCCGACGGCCGCCCGCCTGCCGCGCACCACCGGCCGCAGGATGTTCCAGCGGGTGGCCTCCTCGAACTTCTTGCGGCGCTCTTGTCGAGACTGCGAGAAGAGGAACGGCAACATGATGCCCAGTAGGAGGGCAACCAAGAGTCCGGGTCGGGTGAGTGCGCCTGGTTTCATAGCAGATCTCAGCTCAAAGCCATGGTCATCATATCAGCCGTTTCGGCTCAACCTCGCAGCTATCTTCCCTAACCAGGCATCGATGCGCTTCTTGTTGGCCCCGAGGTCGGACTTCCCGTAGAAAGATCGGCTATAAATGGCCAACGTCGAGCCCCCGCCGGGAGTCTCCAGAAAGCGCACCGTGATCGTATCGGGAAAACCGACCAACGGCGTCAGCGTCTCGATGTCGAATTGCCGCGCTGCCTCGTCGCTGGCGATCACTTTTGTCGATGGCTGTTTCGAGACCACGTCGAACCACACGTCCTGCAACTCTTGCACGGGTACGGGGAAAGTCGGCGCGACCGCATGCGCCTGAGCAGCGCAATAGTCCTCGGGGCAAACCAAATATTGGTTGGGCGTATCTTTCAGCTTCAACGTGGGAAAGTCCACCGGCTCACGCTGGACCGGGCCAAAGACCAAGGCCAGAGCCTCTTTGCGGCCCTGGATCGCCGCCAAAGCGACGTACGCCGTTACAACCGCCAGCAGTCCTAATAGTGTGTAGACCAACGTGGTGCGGATCACTCCGTTGCCGCTTCTTTCTCTCTGCGCCGCAGAAGAGGCTTCACAAAGTCCGCTACAAGTCTTGCAACCATTCGAGCTCCCTCTTCGTTCGGATGAATTCCGTCGTCCTGATTGAGATTCGGATCCGCCGCCACCCCTTCCAATAGAAAAGGCAGCAGCGGTATATCCATATCTTGCGCCACACGGGGGAAAACCGCTTCAAAATCTTCGACATACTCGGGCCCCATGTTGGGCGGAATGCGCATTCCCGCCAGCGCCACCCGGCTGCCGGCTGCCTCGAAGCGGCGCACGATCTCGCGCAGATTCTTCTCCATCTCGTCCACCGGCAAGCCCCGCAGCCCGTCGTTAGCCCCGATGGCCACCAGCACCAGTTCGGCATGCTCGGACGCTGCCGTGTCCACGCGAGCCAAGGCGGTCGCTGACGTGTCGCCGCTGACGCCCTCATTGATCACGCGATAAGGAAAGCCTTCGTCGAGCAGCAGATTTTGCAGCAGGGACGGGTAGCTGTCTTCCGGCGCCAAGCCTAGCCCGGCGGTCAAACTGTCGCCGAAGGCGACGATGATCGCCGCATCGGCGGGAACCTCGGGAGCGCTCGGGCGAACCGCCTCCGGCGTCGCCTCCAGGCGGCGGCGCGGGAGCCGCCGAACACCCCGCCAGCAGCAGAACTGTAACGAAAGAAAGCAGTTTTCCCACTGCATGTCATACTAATTCTTTCCCCTGACCGTGTCGAATTCCACGCCTATCTTGGAGGTCAAAAGCCTCGTCAAGACCATCAACAGCGGCACCCATGAGGTGCGCATCCTGCGTGGTCTCGACTTCGCCATTCCCCGCGGGCAGTTCGCCGCCATTCGTGGACCGTCGGGCAGCGGCAAGAGCACCCTTCTGGGCCTGCTGGCCGGTTTGGACTCCCCTACTAGCGGCTCGGTTTTCATCGACGGCGAAGAGATCAGCCGCTTGGATGAGGACCGCATGGCCGTCCTGCGAGCTCGAAAGGTCGGCTTCGTATTCCAGTCCTATCAACTCGTTCCCACGCTCACCGCCGAGGAGAACGTGCTGCTTCCCCTTGACCTCGTCGGCGAAGGCGACGGCGGCGTCGGCAGGGCCCGCGAGTTGCTGGATGCAGTGGGCCTCGTAGACCGTCACGACCACTACCCGATCCAACTCTCCGGGGGCGAGCAGCAGCGAGTCGCGTTGGCCCGCGCGTTTGTCTCCCGTCCTCCGCTGATCCTCGCCGACGAGCCGACCGGCAACCTCGACACAGCCAACGGCGCCCACGTTCTGGAGATGTTGGAGCAGCTGAATCGCCAAGAAGGCACGACCCTGGTCTTGGTGACCCACGACGAAAACCTGGCCAACCGCGCCGACCGCGTGATCACCCTGCAAGACGGCGAAATCGTTTCCGACGAACTCACTGCAAGTAACGCCCATGCTTCCCCGTCTTTGGCGTAGCGCACTCAAGATCGCTTGGCGCGAATCGCGCGCATCCGCGGGTAAATTCCTGTTCGTCATCCTCGCCGTCGCCGCCGGAGTCGGAGCGCTGAGCGGAGTTCGAGGCTTCTCGGCCTCCTTCCGCGACATGCTGCTGCGTGACGCGCGAACCCTGATGGCGGCTGACCTGTCGCTGCGTCTGTTCAACTTACCCGACCGCGACGAGCAAGCCGCGATCGACGCCTTGGCCGCCGACGGCGCACAGGTGACGCTGGTCACCGAGACGGTCTCCATGATGTCGACAGGCGCGCGGCCTCTGATGGTCTCGGTGAAAGCCGTCGACCCTGCGCTCTATCCGTTCTACGGACGTCTCGAGACACGTCCCCCGTCCGACCCCGCCCAGATCCTAGACGCCGATACCGTTATCGTCACCGACGACTTGCTGCTGAGGCTGGGCGCCGCCGTCGGCGATCAGGTGAAGCTCGGCGACGCCTCGTTCACCATCGCGGGGATCATCGCGGTCGAACCCGACCGGATGACCGGCAGCCTTAACGTGGGTCCGCGTGTCCTGCTCAGTCACCAGGCGCTGGACCGTAGCGGCTTGATCGTCCGCGGCAGCCGGGCTTCGCAGCGCTATCTGTTTAAGCTGCCCGCCGAGGGCCTGACCATCGATGCCGCCCGCAAGCGCCTCGAAGCGACCTTCCGAAGCAACCGTATCGCCGATTTTCGCGAAACTCACCCCACCATCCGCCGCGGCCTCGACCGAGCCACGAACTTTCTGAGCCTGGTCAGCCTGGTCGCCATGATCGTCGGCGCCCTCGGGGTCGGCATGGCCATGCACTCGCACCTGCAGCAGCGCCTCGACACCATCGCGATCATGAAGTGCGTCGGCGCCCGTTCGTCGCAGATCATTCGCATCTACTTCGCTCAGGCCTTGGGTCTCGGGCTAGCCGGCAGCCTGCTCGGCGTCTTCCTGGGCTATCTCGTCCAGGCCGGCGCTCCTTGGTTTATCGCCAGCTACTTTCCCGACGCACCTCGCCTGGAGTGGCAACCCGCTGCCGCCGCCCAGGCCATGCTGATCGGCATCCTGACCACCCTGCTGTTCAGCTTGCCGCCGTTGCTCTCCATTCGCCGGATTCGCCCGGCGCTGATCTTTCGCCGCGAGATGGAAGGCAGCCGTAAGAGATGGCGCGAGAAGTTTGCCGACCGCAAAAGCTCTGCGGGCATCGGTCTGTTGATCGCAGCCGGGCTCGCAGCGACGGCCGCCTGGTTAGGAGATTCGGTCCGCATGGGGCTGTGGTTTGCCGGCGGCTTGGTCGTCAGTCTAGCCGTGTTGTCGGCGACGGCCTGGGTATTGCTGCGGGTCCTGAGGCTCCTTCCCGGATGGCTTCCTTTCCGCCTGCCGATGGCCGTGCGTCATGGCATCGCCAATCTCTATCGCCCCGGCGTCCACGCGGAAGCTATCCTCGTCGCGTTGGGAGTCGGAGTCACTTTCACCCTGTCCATCTACCTCATCCAGACGTCCGTCATCACACAGATGACTCGCAGCGCGCCGCCTGACATGCCCAACGTGTTCCTTATCAACGTGACGAACGTCGAGCGCGACGGCCTGGTAGAACTGCTCGAAAACTATCCCGGAATCGAGGGTCCCGTCGAACTCGTGCCCTCGGTCGCAGCCCGGCTCAACTCCATCAACGGCGTCGACCTCGCCGACATGAACCTGGACGAAAACGCCAACCGTTACCGCGCCAGCCGCGGCATCACCTCGTTTGAGAAGCAGCCCGAAGAGTATGAGGTGATCGCCGGGGCCTGGTGGCCTGCCGATCGCCAAGGTTCCTTCGTCGCGGTTCGAGACGACGCCGCCGAAACGCTCGACATCTCCGTTGGCGACGAACTGCAGTGGATCGTGGGCGCCGACACGGTCACCGCCAAGGTTGCCGCGATCGTGCGCATGGAATCGATTCGCATGGGCTCGAACGCCTACTTCACGCTGAGTCCCGAGGCGCTCGAAGGCCGTCCCGCGGTTTATTTTGGCGGAGTCCGGATCGCCCCAGAAAAGGCGGCTGAGCTGCAGCGGGACGCGTTTGCGAAGTTCCCCACCGTGATGCTCATCAACGCCGCCGATGTCCTATCGATCGTGCAGGGCGTTGTCGACCAGATCGCCCTGGTGGTCCAGTTCGTTTCCGCCTTTTCCATCCTGGGCGGAATCATCATCTTGTCTTCCAGCGTCGTTGCTACCCGATTCCGGCGCATCCGCGAAACCGCCATACTGAAAACGTTAGGGGCCACGCGCCGTAAGGTGGCTCAGATCTTCGCCGTGGAGTTCCTGATCCTGGGTCTCGTCGCCGGGGCCATGGGTAGCTTGTTGGCCTCCGGTTTCGCAGCCTTGTTGCTGAAGAATGTGTTGGATGCGGGCTTCGACTTCGATGTCGGGGCCAATCTAACCACGATTGTTGCGACCGCGGCAGTCGCCAATCTTGCCGGTTGGTTGGCCAGTTACCGGGTTCTCGATCAGAAACCGCTTGAAGCCTTGCGCCACGAGTGACGTTGGCGCCCCGCCTGCTACTTATTGAGTGAGGAACGAATCATGTCTCCCGTAAAGACCATCCTGGTTCCGGTTGATTTCTCTGATCAATCACGATTCGCTGTGCGAGAGGCTGCTTCGATCGCGGATCGCTTCGGAGCTAGGTTGCTATTGCTGCACGTCGTGCCCAAGTCCGAATCCGACTTCGCCCAGTTTCGCGGGCAAGAGTCGTTGGGAGAGCGGGAAGCCTATGCGACGGCTGAGTTGTCCCAAGTCGCTGCGCGAGATGCCCCAGACTCCGCCTGTGAAGAGCTTGTGGTGCAGGGCGAGGTCGGCGACGCCGTCCGCCGCCTGGTCGAGGAACGTGACGTCGATCTCATCGTGATGCCGACGAGCGGCGAAGGGTCGTTCCGGCCTTACCTGATCGGCTCCAATACCGCCAAAGTGCTCCACGACGTCACTTGTCCGGTGCTCACCGGAGCGCACGCCGAGGAGGCCCCGGACGCCTGCTTTCCCTACTACCGCATCGGCTGTCTGCTCGATCTTCGCGAAGGGAGCGAACAGGTGTTGAGAGACGCCTTCGATTTCGCTCGTGCCTACCGTGCCGACTTGACGGTCATCCACATCACGCCTCCGTTCCAACTCGACGAAGAGCCCGGAACCGACTTCGCCGTCTCGGTCAAGCGCTCAGCTCGCCGCCGCCTCCATGAGCTGATGGAGCGAGTCAACGTGGAAGCAGCCTCGGTCGTCGAATCCGGGGATCTCGTCGCCAAGGCAGGGGAACTAGTTGTTGGCAAGAAGCTCGACCTGTTGGTGATCGGCCGCGACGGCGCCGGCGGACCCGACCTGCGCAGCGAGGCGTACGACCTGATTCGTTCCTCTCATTGTCCGGTGTTGAGCGTCTAAGGGATTACTAGGTGACTATTTCCGCCTTTCGGCCGTCATAATCAACACAAGCTATGAAAACTCGACTGCTCGCCCTGCTGCTTCTGCTCGGCTCTGCCGGGCTGCTCCCCGCCCAGGAGGTTCAGGTCCAGGAATACGTACTCGAAAACGGGATGCGGCTCCTGCTCGTACCTCGTGAGGGCGACCCCAACATCGCCTGCGGCTGGGTAGCCAGAGTCGGCTCGGTGAACGAGCGGCCGGGCATCACCGGCGTGGCCCACCTTTTCGAACACATGATGTTCAAGGGTACCCACACCATTGGCACGACGGACATCAACCGCGACCTCGAAATCATTGGTAAGCTCGATGCGCTCAAGGCCCAGATGCGCGAAGAGGAGGCGAAGGTCGCCGAGGAATTCCGCGTCGGCAAGATCGAAGATCCGGCCGCGCCCGGAAAACCGCACCCCCCGTTATAAGGAACTGTTGGCCGAGTTCAATAACCTGCTCAAGGTTCAGAGCGAGCTGCTGGTGAAGGACGAGTTCACCCGTATCTACACCTCCGAGGGCGCTTCGGGGATGAACGCTTTCACCAGCAACGACCTCACCGCCTACTTCGTCAACGTCCCCTCCAATAAACTCGAGCTCTGGTTCTGGATGGAATCGGATCGTCTGGCCAACCCCGTCTTCCGGGAGTTCTACTCCGAGCGCGACGTGGTCCGTGAAGAGCGCCGCCTACGCACCGATTCCACGCCGACCGGAAAAATCAACGAGCAGTTCGATGCGATGTTCTGGATGGCGTCCCCTTACTCTTGGCCCGTGATCGGATGGCCCAGCGATGTCGAGAACCTCACGAGAGAAGAAGCGCTGGACTTTTTTCATATCTACTACGCGCCAAACAACCTCACCATGGTGCTCGTCGGCGATTTCAAGCCCGATGACGCTAAGGCGCTGGCGGACAAGTATTTGGCCCGGCTACAGCGCGGCGCGAAGCCCCCGCCGCCGATGCGTACGCGCGAAATCAAGCAACTCGCCGAAAAGCGCCTGATCGCCTATGCCGAGACCCGGCCCACCGTGAGAATCCGCTATCACACCGTGCCCGACGCCAACGTCGATGAGCCGCCCTTGCTTGTTCTCGGCAGTATTCTGAACGGGCGGACGGGACGGTTTTTCAAGTCTCTCGTGCTCGACAAGCAGCTCGCCGTGCAGGCCGGCGGAGGCGTCAACGGTCTCAAGTACGACGGCATGTTTGAACTCGTCGGCATCGCCCGCGATCCCGCCAAGCTGCTGGATCTGGAGCAAGGCCTCTACGATCAAATGGAGATTCTCAAGAATGAGCCGGTCACTGATCACGAACTGCAGAAGATCAAGAACCAGGAGCTTGCCGACGACTTCCGGCGTCTCGAATCGAAGAACGGCCTGATGATTCAGCTGTTGCAGTATGAAGCGCTCGGTCAGTGGGAGAACATCAACCGGTTCTCCGAACGCATTCAGGCCGTCACCCCTGAGGATATTCAGCGCGTCGCGCGCAAGTACTTCACCCGCGAGAACAGGAACGTCGCATTGTATTACCCCAAGGACTTTCAACCTGCAGCCGTGGGCGAAGGAGAAGCTCAATGAAACGACGCGATTGGATGAAGGCGGCCGCCGGCGCCGCACTGGCTTTTCCCCGTCTCGGCTCGGCGCAAATCCCGGCGCGCCCTTCGCTGCTGCACTTTGAGCCGATTGAGTTTCAGCCGCCCGACGCTGCGAAATACCGCCGCGAACTGCCTGGCGGCGCGATCGCCTACCTCGTCGAAGATCACCAGTTTCCTCTGGTCGACATCTCGCTCTCGATTCGCACAGGCGAGTATCTCGCGTCCGATCAAGACATCGACGTGGCCGGCTTCACCGGCTCGCAGATGCGCGGCGGCGGCACGAAGACGATGTCTCCCAACGAGTTCGATGAAGAGGCCGCATTCTTGGCCACCGAGATTGGCTGCAACGTGGGCGCAACGTCCGGTTCGGCCGGTGTCGGTTGCCTCAAGGCCAACCTCGACCGCTCGCTGGAGATGTTCTTCGACATGCTCCGCAATCCGGCGTTCGATCCCAAGCGGCTGGAGCTATCCGTCGCCCAAACCCTGCAGGGCCTGGCCCGCCGCAACGATAGTACCGGCGGCATCGTCGGCCGCGAATACGCCCGCCTGATGCGCGGCCATTTTTTCACCACTCGCGAGTCCACCGAAGATACCGTCCGCCGGGTTACGCCCGAGCGTATGGCCGAATTTCACGCCCAGAACTTCTCTCCGTCGCGGTTTATCTTCGCCGTATCCGGCGACTTTGAGACCAATGCCATGGTCGACAAGCTCTCCGAGTATTTGACCTCCGGCGAATGGCCCAAGCTCGGCCACGTGCCGGAGATTCCGGCGCCCACTGCATCAGCCCCGGCCCGGCGTCTATATGGTCGACAAGGTCGACGAAAACCTCAATCAGGCTCAGGTGCGCATCGGTCACCTCGGCATTGCCCGCAGCAATCCCGATCACATCGCAGTCAGCGTCATGAACTACATCTTGGGCGGCGGTTCGTTTGTTTCGCGGATCATGTCTCGCGTCCGCTCTGACGAGGGCTTGGCCTACTCGGCGAGTTCTGATTTTTCGCCTGGCACCTACTACCCCGGCTTGTTCACGGCGGCTTTCCAGTCCGAGAATAGCCGCTGCGCTCAAGCCGCGACTATTGTGCTCGAAGAAATGCGCCGGATCCGAGAAGAAAAGATCTCGGCCGAAGAACTCCAGCTCTCGCAGAACTACAACATCGAGATCTTCCCCCGCTTCTTCGCTAGCGCCGGCCAAGTTGCAGGGACCTTCGCCTCCGACGAGTACACCGGCCGGGAAGCAGGCTACTGGCAGAACTATCGCGATCGCATCGCGGACGTCACCGTCGACGAAGTCCAACGAGTCGCGCAGAAGTATTTGCACCCGGACCGAGTCGTGATCTTGGCCGTCGGCGCAACGGATGCCGTCAAGGCCGGTAACCCCGACCAGCCCGATTTCAGCTTCCAGAAACTAGACGACGACGGCAAGATCGAGATGATCCCGCTGCCTGATCCGCTGACCATGGTTTACCCCGACGCTTAGTCGGCAAGCATCGTCCAGGAAGCTCAAGCCCCCGAAGCAACGGCTCTCGGGGGCTTTCCTATTGCGAGCGCGCCAACGTGAGTTCCGGTTCGATTTCAAAGCGCTGTCTGCGCGCAGCAATCGCCAACGCCAGCAGCGTCAACGGCAGCGCGATTTGAGGTGCGTAAGACGCCGGCCTGCCGATCAGCAGCAGCAAGGGCAAGATCGGCCCCAGCCAGACGAAGGCGAAGAACTTTGCGGCCGGCTGGGCCGCTGGCTCTTGGGCGATCGCCAACAATCCGGGCAGCAGCACCACCACATCTGATACGTAGGCATGGCCGCTGAGCAGCAGACTTCCAATCGTGGCCGCCGCGATGCCGGCGGCGAACGAACCGTAACGGGCGGTCACCGCGACGGCGGCCAGCGCACCCACGGCTCCCGTGGCCGTCCACAGTTCCGCGCGCGGCACGCCTTCAAGTAGTCCAGCAAGGTTCGGCATGACCTGTAAATCCGGGTTGATGACGTCATTTCCCACGACAGCAAGGAACGACCCGACCCATCCGAGTCCGCCTGAAACGCACGACAGAGCGAACAACGCGGCGCCGCCGACCAGGCCCCCTTTCACGACGCCCCAACGCCCCTGCGCAACAAGCGCGACCGGCACGAGGAGCAGCAGGTGCGGTTTGATCGCGCACAGACTGAGCGCCAACCCGGCTTGGAAGTCTTTGCCCTGCTCGGCGCTTCGCAGCGCCCAAGCGATCAGCGGCAGCAAGAAGACCGTGTCCTGGCCGTTCATCAGGCCGATGAAGAGCGGCAGCGACATGAGCGTGAACATCACTGCGTCCCAGCGTCCGTGCTTGGGCCACAGCAGCACAAATCCGACGATGGCCAGCAGCCGCAGCGCGGTGTAGGCCGCGTGTGCCTTGGCATAGGAACCCAGCCAGGTCAACGGCTTGAGCAGCAACGCGTAATAGGCGGGGCGCACGTAGATAATCGCCTCGGCTACTGCGCCGAATTGCTCTTGCTGAAAGCGGTACGAGGCCTGCGGATCGTACAACGCCGGCCCGCCCGCTTCGACTGCGCCGACATAGAGTTGCATGAAGTCGTTTGCGCCGCTGAACGCCCGGTCCGTCTGGCTCCACAGCAGCGCGGCAAAGCCGGCTGCGCACAGCAGTCCGAGGAACACGCGAATCGGGTTGTCGTATTTCATCGGCGAGCGGAGAGGATTCCCCTTCGAGGTATAGCGCGGAGGGCCGCGAAGTCTCGTAAGGGATTCCCCGTAGCCCGTCGGGGAATATGCTCCGGCGTACGTCGATCGCCGGTCTAGACAGATTTCCGGCTCCAGGAATCTGCTGCTAATATGGGCGTTTCTTGCACGGCGGCGTGACTGTCCGATATCGCTTCAGCCGAAAACTTTTGTTTCCTTTCGTCTGGTCCTGACCGGCGATGAGCGTGCTTCGGATTGAATTCATGCCGCGTTACTCCTTTTTTTCTTTCCTCTTGCTTCTGCATCTTGTTCCCGTAGCCGAGGCGCAGATTACAGGCAACCAAAGAGCCGAACTGATTACCCGGCTCAACCAGCCGCGCGATGCCAGCATCGTCGCCAACTCGGTCGATACGGGAACCGGCGCCTTCTCGATGGAAGCGACCGTGCTCTCCGTCAACGGCGGCCGCCCGCTGCAGTTCACCGCGCTCTATGACTCCATCGTTCCGCCGGGCACCATCGTGTCCCGCCCGCGCGGGTTGGGTCTGGGCTGGACGCATCCTTATTCCGCAGTACTAGAGGGCAACCCCGAGAGCATCGTGACCGTCTGGTGGGACGACAACCGCCGCAACAGCTTTGAGAAACAAGGCTCTGCCTATGTTCCGCGCGAGGAGTCCGCTCAATACGACGTCTTGACTAGACAAGGAGACGAGACCTGGCGCCTCACCCGTCAAGACGGCACCGAGTATCGGTTTGATGCGGAAGGAAAGCTGACGCAGATCGCTAACAAGATTCGTCAAGCGATTCAGATCCAGCGCGACGGCTCCGGGCGCATCTCGAAAGTCGTGGAACCGATCAGCGGCAAGCAGATGCAGTTCAACTATGCCTCGCCGAACTCCATCCGCATTTCGCATCTAACCGACCCGGCCGGCCGCCAGACGCATTTTCTCTACGACAACCAGGGCCGTCTGCGCGCTCTGCACAACCCGACGACGTTCGGTTCCGCGAACGGCGACTACTTTGTACCCAAAGATATTCCCGACAACAATCCGGCCGGCCTGGTGCATACCGTCAACGTGAGCCGGTCCAAGCCGATGGGCCTGTTGAGCCTCGACATCTTAAATGTGGAGCACCAGAGGCTCAACGACATCACGATCTCGCTCATTTCGCCCCAAGGGACTGTCGTGGAACTCCAAGATCTGCTGGCTAAACCCAGTGCGTCCGTGTACGACGCCCAGGGCGTCGTGCTGCAAGAGTTTGAGGGCGAGAACCCACAAGGCGTCTGGAAGCTGGTCATTGTCGACGATCAGCCCGGCTCCACCGGACGCCTCAACGGCTTTATCTTCTCCCTCTCGGACCGCACCTATCCGACCTACTTGACCTACAACGCCGGCCGACTGCTCGTCGAGGCTTCCGACGCCGCCGGCGAACGCTTGTTCGCCAATGTTTACGACGGCCACGCCCGGGTCGTCGCCCAAGACGACGGCCGCGACGATACGCCGCTCAGCGCCTTCGTTTACGCCGATATACCCTCCGGCGGCGCGCTGACGACCTATACCGATCGCAACGGCGCGCAACAAGTGTTCGAGCACGATTCCGGATATCACCTGGTCCGCTACGTCGACCCGCTCGGCGCTGAGACTTTCTATACCTACAACGACAAGGGCGAGCGCACCAGCATCAAAGATCCGCTCGGCCGCAGCACTCAGTTCGGCTACGACGCCAACGGCAACCTCACCAGCGTGACCGATCCGGCGTTCAACGTCAGCCAAATGAGTTACGACTCGCAGCACAACCTCACCCGTTTCACCGACGCGAAGGGCCGCCAGACCTCTTTCAACTACAACAACGGCAACGTCAGCCGCGTGCAAGACGCTTTGGGCAACCGCACCGACAAGCAGTACGGCGGCAACGGGCAGCTCGTGCAAAACATGATGCCCGACGGCGCCGGCGTGCAGTACACCTATTCCGGCGGCATGATCACCGGCGCGCGGCGCATGGATGCAAGCGGCAGCAAGATCGAGAAGACTGACTACGACGCGCTCGGCTATCCGACATCGCTGACCGACGCCGAAGGCCGCGAGACCAAGCTGAAATACGACGAACGTTTGAACGTCGTCGAGCAGACGAATCCGATGGGCTCGAAAGAGACCAAACAGTTTGACGTTCGCAATCGGCTGATTCGCACCGTCGACTTCAACGGCAATCAGACGCTGTTGACCTACGACGGCAACAACAACCTGATCTCGAGAACCAACGCGTTGGGACAGACCTCCGTTCTGCTGTATGACGCTGAGGACCGGCTTGTCCAGACGATCGATGCACTGGGCCGGTCGACGCAGACCGAATACGATGCCGCAGGACGAGTGCTTCGAACAATCGACGGCGTCGGCAATAGCGCCCGGCGCGAGTACGACGCGGTCGGCAATGTCGTCGCCATCTACGACGGCGAAGATCAACTGGTGCGCAGCGTCGTCTACGACAACCGCGATCTGCCGATCGAGGTGATCGACGCGCTCGGCGCCAAGATCCAGACCGTCTTCGACGCGGTCGGCAACCCGGTCATGGTCACCGACAACGTCGGCCGCGTGACCCGTTTTCGCTACGACGAGCTGGATCGCCTGATCGAGGTCGAAGACTCGACGGGCCGCGTGTTGAAGAAGGAATATTTCTCCGACGATGTCGTTCAGGCCATTACTAACGCAGCCGGACGGCGGACCACTTTCTCTTACGACAAGGCCAACCGGATCCGGCAGATTGAACCTCCGACCGGCAGCATCGCGCAGGTCGAGTTCAACTGGGATGAGGCTTACCAAGTCACGCAAGACAGGCTGCCTGGCGGAACCCGCCGCGACTACCAATACGACGACGCCGGACGCTTGACCAAGATCACCTACGTCGGCAATGGTTCGCCCGGCAACCGCAACATGGTTTACGACGCGAACGGCAATTTGTTGCGCATTAACGTCGAAGGCGGCGGCTCGGACCCCGCCGGCAACCAACTCCAGCGAGAGTACGACTCGCTGAACCGCGTCACCAAGTTCACCGATATTTACGGCACGTCGCTGCGTTACGCCTACGACGCTTCAGGAAACCTCACCAAGCTGACCTACCCCGACGGCAAGGTGCTGAACTACCTCTACAACGAAGCCAATCAGCTGACGGAGGTCGTCGACTGGTCCAACCGCCATACGAAGTTTGGCTACGATGCCAACTCGCACGTCACCAGTATTCAGTTTCCCAATGGCGTAATGCGCCTGATGGAGTACGACAAGGGCGGACGATTGACGCGCCGCCGCGATCTGCGCTCGACCGGCGCGGTGATCGTCGAGTACCTCTACGACTACGACGCCAACGGTCAGGTCTCGGTCGAATCAGGAGGTCTGCCCGCTCCGCCTTATCTGCCCCCAACGATGACGATGACCCATCTCTACGATGGGCGTCTCGACACCGTGAACGGCGCTCCTGTGCAGTACGACGCGCGCCAAAACATCACCAGCGCGCCGTTCGACGGCGGCGCCCATCAGTTCGAGTACAACCTCAATAACCGGCTCGTGAAGGTGGACGGTTTCGAGCGAGAGTATGACGCTGCCGACAATCTAACGGCCCTCAACGGCCCCGGCGGACGCACGCGGCTGAGCGTGAACCCGCAGGGCGGACTGCCTCAGGTCTTGATGAAGCGCGACCCGAACGGCGCCACGCACTACTACATTTATGCCGGCGGTCTGCTCTATGACGAAGTCGGCGGCGACATCCGCATTTATCACTACGATTACCGCGGCAACACGGTGGCCTTTAGCGACGGCTCGGGCACGGTCACGGGAACCGTCTCGTACGGCCCGTTCGGCGAGATCGCCAGCCGTACGGGGGACTCCGATTCGATCTTCTTGCACGGCGGGTTGTGGGGAGTCATCACCGACCCCGCCACGGAACTCCAGTACATGCGCTTCCGCTGGTACTCGCCGCAACTCAAGCAATTCCTCAGCAAAGACGACCATGTCGGCGACATCACCGACCCCGCATCGCTGAATCGCTATGCCTATGCAGGCAACAACCCCGTTAGCTTCAACGACCCGACTGGAGAGTTTCTCAATCTCATCGCCGCCGGCATCGGCGCCGCAGTCGGCGCGGTCGTCAGCGTTGCCGTGACCGTCACGGTCAAGGCGATCAAGGGAGAAAAGATCACGGCTGGAGACGTCATCGGCTCAGCCGTCGGCGGCGCCGTTACGGGAGGCTTGGTTGGCCTTTGTGCAGGGGTCTGCGGGCCAGCCGCGTTGATCGCCGGCGGCGCCGCGGCCGGCGCGGTCGGCGCCGCTCTCGGCAACGCGAGCGGCCAAGGTATTGACATCGCCACGGGCGTTCAGCAGGGCGGCTTCGACGCCGGCGAATTCGGCCAAGAGGTGGCCGCCGGCGCCATCTTCGGCGCGATCCCGTTTGGCGGCAAGGGCGGCCAGGCGGTGGCCAGAGGACTGGGACGTGGCGCAAGCGGCGGCGCGGCCAGAGGGCTGGTCAAGGGTTCGGTCAGTAAGTCGATTCGCAAGATCTCGACGCCTGCGGGCGAACTGCAGATCCTCGTCCCCAAGAGGGATCTTGGCGGACGAACCATCTTTCCGGCGATCACCGGGAAGAGCGCCGCGGCGGAAGCCGCCGAGAAGGCTGCGCGACAGTCGGCCATCGTCCGAGGGATGCCGGTCGACTTCGCTGTCGGGCTAGCGGAAGCGGGAATCGTCGAACTGGTCTCCGGCGGTTCGGGCTCGCCGCCGTCCAGCCAGCCGCAAGGGGCAGCGGCCGTACTCGGCGCCTCACGAGACGAGGTCAATGCAGGCAACCGCGGCGTTTATGGCGAGTTCATTCACTGGAAGCTGTATCAGTCCTTCCACATGCTGACCGGTACGCCCTTGCCCAACAATCCCAACAGCCCGCTCTCGGAGTTCTAACGATGTTGAAGAATCTCATGACGCGCAACACGTTTCTCACTCTGGCGTTGTTGGTTTTGCCGGCGATTGCGGCGGCTCAAAGCTACTCGTATGACGAAGTGGGCCGCTTGGTGCGGGCCGCCTATCCGCAAGGAGGGGGCGTCGCGTATCACTACGACGAGCAAGATAACATGACGGCGGCGATCCCTCTGTCTCTGCTTGCCGGCGCCATCGGGAGTGGAAGTGTCGCCGTCTCTCGGACACCTCGGCACGCGTCAGCTGGGAGCCGAGCCTTGTCGGCGAAGGGTACGTCATTGAACGCAGAGAAGGCGAATCGGGCGTCTGGGAACAGATTGCAGTTCTCAATGGCCCGGCTAGTTCGTACGTCGACGAAACGCTGGAGCCAGGCATCGATTATTCCTACCGGGTCTCGACGCTCAGTACGGACGGTCCCTCCGCGCCTTCTAAGTCGGCGACTTTTTCCGGACCTCGTCGGCCTTCGATTTCGCAAGGCGGCATCATCAACGGCGCGAGCTTCGAGCAAGGCCGTCCGATCGCGCCGGGCTCGATCGTGTCGGTTTTCGGGCAAGACCTGGGCATCCGCTTGACCGAGAGCGGCATCGTGACGATCACTCAAGGCGCGGCTCAGGTGCCGTTGCCGACCGCGCTCGGCGACTATTCGTTGCTGTTCGGCGATCTTGAGTCGCCGCTGTTCTTCGTCGGCGGGCAAGCGCTTGACGGCGGCATCTTCGGCGGCCAGATCAACGCGCAGGTTCCTTGGAACGTGCCGCTGGGAGAGACCCAAGTGCGCGTCGCTTACCGGCCTGAAGGCGAAGACGAACAGATCAGCGACGCCGTCGCCGCTCCGGTGGCGATTGTCTCGCCCGCGCTGTTCACGTTCGACTACGGTCCGGGGCGCGCGGCTGGGCTCAACGTCAGAACGGCCGACGGCAGCCAAGACGTGATCGACGGTTCCACGCCGCAGCCTGAAGGCTCGGTGCCGAACGCGCAGCCGGCGAAGTTGGGTGAAGTCGTGACGTTATTCGCGAACGGACTCGGGCCGACAAACCCTGGCGGCATCACCGGCGACAGCAGTCTCGATGCGCTGCGGCCGGTGATGATTCCGGTGAAGGTCTATGTCGGCGGAGCCGAAGCGCAGGTGCTGTTTGCGGGACTGACGCCGCAGTTTGTGGCGCTGTATCAGATCAACATTCGCATCCCGTTTGGAGCCGTTCCTGGAGATGCCGTGCCGGTGGTGATCGAGCAGGGCGGAGTGACCAGCCGGGGGGATGTGACCATCGCAGTGCGCCCCTAGCCCATCATTCAAAATCATCGGAACGTGCAACGGCCCGCCCAATCGAGCGGGCCGTTCCTAGTTTCAGGCAGTCAGGCGCTGGAAGGGTGCTTTACCTTCGGCAAGGACTCGATGCACATATGGATTTCATCTATGCTTCGAGCTTGTCTATAGTGAAAACCATGCAATGGCTGAACTACCATCACCTGCTCTATTTTTGGACGGTGGCTCGCACCGGCGGGGTCACGGCGGCTAGCGCGGAACTCGGACTAGCCCAACCGACGATCTCGGCGCAGCTGCGCAGCTTGGAGGAGTCCCTTGGCCAAAAGCTGTTTGAGCGCGTCGGCCGACGGCTCGAGCTGACGGATGCCGGCCGCACGGTCTATCGCTATGCCAACGATATCTTCTCCTTAGGGCGAGAGATGTTAGAAACGTTAGATGGCGGTCCTGCCGACCGGCGCGAACGGCTGCGCGTGGGCGTGGCGGACGTGCTTCCGAAGATGGTCGTGACGCGGGTGCTAACGCCGCTGCTGTCCGGCCAAGAGCACGTGCATCTGATTTGCTTCGAAGGGAAACCAGCTGAATTGCTGGCGCGGCTGTCGTCGCACGAGATCGACCTTGTGCTGTCGGATGCGCCTGTGGGCGCGGAATACAACGTCAGGGCATTCAATCACGAGCTGGGAGAGTGCGGCGTTTCCGTATTCGCTCCTAAGAACAAGGCGCGGCATTATCGCAAGGGATTTCCCGATTCGCTGAATGCAGCGCCTTTTGTCATGCCGACCGAGAATACGGCACTGCGGCGGATGTTGGACTACTGGTTCGCGAGGAGGCAGATTCGGCCCAAGGTTCTAGCCGAGTTTGAGGACAGCGCGCTGCTCAAGGCCTTCACTCAGACGACGCCGGCTCTGTTCGCGGCGCCGTCGGTCATCAAGGAGTCGATCGCGGATCTCTACGGCGCAGTCGACATTGGTTCGCCGGACGGGATCCGTGAGCGGTTCTTCGCGATATCCCTTGAACGGAAAGTGCGCAACCCGGCGGTGGTTAGACTGCTGGAAGCGGCGCACGAACGGATTTTTCAATTCGACTAAATCTATCAATTCGTGTACATTATCTATTGGACCGAATAGTTAACCTGTCGTTAGACTTGAGAGAGAGCACGGGCTCCGCCACTCAAGACGATGGACACGCAAGCCTATACAGCCGAACACCCTTCGCTTGACGCCCTGCGGTCTCCGACCGAGAAGGGCATTTCTTACGACGGCAATCCGCTGCCGCGACTGCGAGCGCTGCTGCAACTGGAACGCAGCGATCTATGGGTCGTCGTCATCTATTCGATCGGCATTGGGCTCATGACGCTAGTGGTGCCGGTCGCTGTGCAGGCGGTTGTCAACTTTATAGCCTTTGGATCTCTGCTGCAGCCGCTCGTCATCTTGACTTTTTTCGTCGGAGTGGCGCTGGGATTCTCAGCCGTGATGAACGCATTTCGCGTACTCACGGTCGAGATCATCCAGAGAAGGATCTTCGTGCGTGTGACCACGGATTTCGCTCAGAGGTTAGTGAGCGTTAAGACGGAGGCGTTCGACCGGCTCTACGGTCCGGAGTTGGTGAATCGTTTCTTCGACGTCGTAACGGTGCAGAAGAGCGCCGCCGCCTTGTTGATGGACGGGCTTTCCCTGGCGATGCAGACGGTCTTGGGCCTTCTACTGCTGGCTGTGTATCACCCCCTGTTGCTCGCGTTTGACGCCTTCTTGCTAGCGGTTATGGCCTTGATCTTCTTTGTTCTGGGTCGGGGCGCCGTTCCGACCGCGATCAAGGAGTCGAAGGCCAAATACTCAATTGCAGCGTGGTTGGAAGAGATCGCAGCGCATGTGCCGGTGTTCAAGTCCGCATCAGGCCGCTCCTATGCTCTGGGAAAGATCGACGGACTGGCGCGAGACTATGTGGATCTCCGCAAGGCGCACTTTCGCGTCGTGATGAGGCAAGTGGTCGGCTCCTTGGCGTTGCAGGCGGTCGCGAGCGCACTGCTTCTCGGCATTGGAGGATTCTTGGTTATGCGCGGCCAGCTAACGCTCGGACAACTGGTGGCGGCAGAGCTGATCGTGACGACGGTAGTCAGCGGCTTTTCGAAATTCGGCAAGAAGCTTGAGACCTACTACGATCTGCTCGCTGCGCTGGACAAATTGGGGAACGTAATCGACCTGCCGCTCGAAGAAGGGGGGCAGACAGAGCCTATTCGGATGACAGGCCCGGCAAGGGTGGAACTAAGAAACGTCGATCTGGCCGCTGGAGCCGCCGAGACGAATGCGGTCAGTTTGGTCTTGGAGTCCGGCGCCCATGTAGGGGTGACGGGACCGGACGGCTCAGGCAAGTCCATGCTCGCTGACGTACTGTGCGGCCTTCGGCGCCCGCCGTCGGGGGTGGTGATGCTGAACGGGCTGGACACACGTGACCTCGCGCCGACCGCTCTGCGCGAGAGCATAGCCCTGGTGCGTCGGCCGGACGTGATCTCCGACAGCGTCGCGCAGAACGTCGCCCTCGGACGACCTGGATTAGGGTCGCAAGAGGTTACGGATGCGTTGGCGGCGTCAGGGCTGTTAGAACAAGTGCTTACCATGCCGGAAGGGCTGCAAAGCAGTCTTCGCGGAGGCGCGGCTGCGCTCACTCGGACACAAGCGATTTGCTTGATGGTTGCACGAGCAATCGCAGGCAGACCTTCGCTGCTGGTGGTGGACGGCGCCTTGGACGGTATCACGGACCCAGTCATTCGCGAGGCAATCTGCAAGACGTTGTTCTCGTCCACGGCGCCGTGGACCCTCGTATGCATCAGCAGCGATCCAGACCTGCTTGCTCGCTGTCAGCGCACCGTACGACTTGGAGTTGACGCAGAACCGTCCGAGAAGGAGAGGCGATGAAGACGAACGGCTTCAGTGGGCGCTTCGAAGCGCTCGAACACGTCGGATCGGTCCGCAATGCACGGCTGCTTGCCTGGCTGTTGGCGTTGATGTTGGTCGTGGCGGTGCTCGGCCTCACGGTAACGCCGTGGCAGCAGAACGTGGCGGCGTCGGGTCAGATCGTTGCGTTCGACCCGGTCGAGCGCCGTCAATTCGTCGAGGCGCCAATTGATGGACGCATTGTCGAGTGGGCAGTGATGGAAGGGGCTCGCGTCAACAAGGGCGACGTGCTGCTGGTGATCTCAGACAATGACGCATCACTTGTCGAACGCATGGAGGCGGAGCGGGACGCGACGGTCGGAGTGCGCGAAGCGGCGCAACGAAAGTCCGGCTCGGTGCGGGACAAGATCGGCCGGCTGGAACTCACTCGAGACCGCGCTATTGAAGCTGCGATGTCGAAGATTGATGTGGCCGACGACAAAATTCAAGCTGCCGAACGGGCGCTGGAGGCGGCCGCAGCGGCCGAGCAGACTGCGAAACTCAACCTCGACCGACAGCAGCGTTTGAACGAGCGCGGTTTGTCTTCGCGACGCAATTACGAAGTTGCGGTCTTGCAGCACAACCAGGCGGTTGCATCGGCGAACAAGGCGCGCGCGGACCTGAATGCGGAGCGCAACAACCGGCTTGCGCTGTTGGCGGAGCGAGAGAAGATCGAGGCCGACAACCAGGCCAAGATCGAAGACGCAAGGGCGTCACTGGAGTCGGCGCTGTCGGATGTGCAGAAAACGGTCGCTGAACTAACCAAGGTCGACGTGCGACTGGCAAGACAGGCTACGCAGGTGGTGCGTTCGCCCGCGGACGGAACGATCTTGCGAGTGATCGCGCGGCAGGGCGGTGAGATGGTCAAGGCCGGCGACATGTTGGTTGAGATCGTTCCGCATTCGCGGAATAACGTTGTCGAATTGTGGGTGGATGGCAATGATGCGCCGCTGGTCTCGCCGGGGCGCAAGGTGCGACTCCAGTTTGAAGGTTGGCCCGCGCTGCAATTTGCCGGCTGGCCTTCCGTTGCCGTGGGAACATTCGGCGGCGAAGTTTTGTTGGTGGATGCTTCCGACAATGGGCGCGGGCAGTTCCGTGCGCTGGTCCAGGCTGATTCTGAAGACGCGGCGTGGCCGGAGCAACGCTACTTGCGCCAGGGCGTGCGCGCCAACGGATGGATCTTGCTCGATGAGGTCTCCTTGGGGTTTGAACTATGGCGACAGTTCAACGGCTTTCCGCCTGCGACGACTGCGCCAGCGACCGCGGACACCGGCGGCAAGGAGGCCAAGAGCTAATGCGGGGCTTTGTCGTCGCGGCTTTGCTGGCAATTTCCGCGCTGCCGGCGGCAGCTGCCACGTTGTCGCTT
Source organism: uncultured Acidobacteriota bacterium (assembly GCA_963805925.1). GTDB lineage: Bacteria > Acidobacteriota > Terriglobia > Bryobacterales > UBA6623 > CAMPKL01. The sequence continues at coordinate 95,808 of CAWDWB010000001.1, read as the reverse complement.
GAGGAAGTGCTGCGCTCCGCCGAAACTTCGTTCCCGCTGCTGTTGGCGACGATACAAGAGCGAGCGATGGCGGAGGGCAAGGCCCTATCGGCTGAAGGGGCTTTTGATACGAAGCTATCGGCAAAATCGCAGTCGAACCAGTTTGGCTACTACAGGAACCGCGTCAACGGCGCTGAGATCACCCAGCCGCTGCGAGAATTGGGCGCCGAAGTCTTTGCCGGCTACAAGCGCGGCCAGGGTAACTTCGGTCCCTGGGAACAGGACCTTTTGACGCTGTCGAGGGGCGAATGGAGTGCGGGCTTACGGCTTCCGCTATTTCGCAATCGCGAGACGGATGAACAAAGAACTCAGCTTCTGCTCGCCAGGCTATCGATTGAACTGGCGGATGCATCCATCGAAAAACGAAGGCTCAAGTTGTTGGAAGCGGCGAGCAAGTCCTACTGGGATTGGGTCTCGGCCGGGCACAAGCTAGCTATTGCGGAAGATCTGCTGAAAATTGCAGAAGAGCGCAATGACCAGATCCAAGAATCGGCGGATGCCGGAGAGATTGCAGCGATCGAGGTAGTCGACAACCAACGGGCTGTGCTGGAGCGTCGATCCGCTGTAGTTGCTGCAGAGAGGGACTTCCGAGCTGCGCAGTTGGAGCTCTCGCTCTTCTATCGCGATGATGGGGGGCAGCCGAAAGTTGCGCAGAGAGAGTGGGTGCCGGAATTTCCGGCGCCGAAAATGATTCCGGAGGATCGACGCGAAGCGGACCTGGCGCAGGCGCTCATCCGCCGGCCGGAGGCGGCAAGCACGCTCGTCGAAATGCAGCAGGCCAACGCAGGACTGCGGTTGGCGCGTAATCGCTTGCTGCCCGAAGTCGACGTGACCGCGCGATATGGCCGTGACGACGGCATGGGGTCGATCACCAAGCGGGGCGACGAGTTTGTGGCGGAACTCACGATAAAGACTCCCTTCCAAAGGCGGAAGGCGAAGGGAGAAGCCGCGATAGGCCGGGCCAAACTGGGGCAACTCGAGCAAGAGCTGCGGTTCGTTCGAGATCGTATTCAGGTCGAAGTTCGTAGCGCTTTGGCCACGCTTGATGCTGCGTTCGAACGTTTGGAGTTGGCCCAAGCGGAAATGGCGGTCGCCCGGCAGCTAGCGGATGCGGAGAGAGAGCGATTCGGGCTTGGCGACTCTACGTTGTTTGTCGTCAATCTGCGTGAGCTGTCTGCCGCAGGCGCCCGTCTGAAGGTGGTCTCGGCGATAGCCGACTGCCATAAGTCCATCGCTGTCTATCGAACGGTTGCAACTAGCTGGTGAGACAGGGAGCCCTCGTGTAGACGCCGCCGACAATAGAAACGGTCCGCTCGAAGAGCGGACCGTCGTTGCGTTGTTACGTCGCGGTAGGGCGTACGGGCGAAGATCTGGAGGTAGGGGGAATGATTCTGCTAACGTCTTCGGCATGTTGCGCTTTTTGATTCTGCTGCTTGGTTGCCTGGTCGGCGTTGGCATGGCCCAAGAGAAGCTGAACGTCCTGTTCATCGCCGCCGATGATCTGAACAACGATATCGGCACGTACGGACACCCGCTGGTGAAGACGCCGAACTTGGACCGGCTGGCGCGGATGGGCATCCAGTTCGATCAGGCCTACTGCAACTATCCGGTTTGCAACCCGAGCCGGGCGTCGCTGATGACCGGACTCTATCCGGATCAGACCGGGGTTCGCGACAACGCTAAGAACTTTCGCGACAACCTTCCAGGCGTCAAGACCCTGCCGCAGATGTTCCGCGATGCGGGGTACTTCGCGGCTCGGGTGGGCAAGATCTTTCACTATGGCGTGCCCGTGCAGATCGGAACGAGCGGCATGGACGATCCGGCGTCGTGGGATGAGGTGGTCAATCCGCGCGGCCGCGACAAGATCGAGGAAGACCAGATCTATTCGATCGACCCGGTCAACCACGGCCTAGGCGGCACGCTGAGCTGGATGGCCCAGGACGGAACCGACGAGGAGCAGACGGACGGCATCGGCGCGAACGCGGCGATTCAGTTGATGGCCGACCACAAGGATAAGCCGTTCTTTGTGGCAATGGGCTTCTACCGTCCGCACACACCGTATGTGGCCCCGCGCAAATACTTCGAGATGTATCCGTTGCAGATGGTGCGGCTTGCCGGTAGAGCCGCCGAATGATCTCGTTGACATACCGTATTCGGCGTGGGTGGATCGTCCGTATCAGCTTTATTTGAGCAACGAGAAGAAGCGCGAGGCGATGCAAGCGTATTGGGCGTCAATCTCGTTCATGGACGCGCAGTTGGGGCGCGTCTTGGATGCGGTCGCGGAGATGGGGCTGACCGACAAGACGATCATCGTTTTCTGGTCGGACCACGGCTATCACATGGGCGAGCATCAACTGTGGCAGAAGACGACGTTGTTTGAGAACTCGGCGCGCGTGCCGTTGATGATCGCCTCTCCGAAACACCGCAAGACGGCCGGGCTGCCGACAAAGTCGCTTGCCGAGTTGGTCGACATCTACCCGACCCTGGCTGACCTCGCAGGACTGCCTGCGCCGAGGTACTTAGTCGGCAAGAGCCTCGTGCCTGTACTCGCGGACCCAACGGCGAAGGTGCGCGACGCCGCGTTGACGACGTTCGATACGAACGACCGTGTCAACAGGCCGCCGTTGCGGCCGCGGGCAGTCGGCTATTCGGTGCGCACGGAGCGTTGGCGCTATACCGAGTGGGGCGAGGACGGCAAACTCGGGGTTGAGCTTTACGATCACTGGAACGACCCGAAAGAGTTCGTCAACCTTGGGCTGGCGCCGCACGCGCAGAAGATCGTCGCGGAGATGAAGAAGCTGCTCAACGAGAAGGTCGCGTTGGCCAAAACGAAGCCGAAGTTGTAGACGAGCGGCGCCTCTTGGCTTGGCGCCAGCGGCGGTGGTAGGCTCTTCGCCATGAGAGCATCCGTTCAGGCGCAGGACAAGGTCGATTGGGCGGAGACGTTCCCGGACGGGCCGACCGCATCCAGCGTGCCGGTAGGCCTCGCCGGCGGCACGGTCTTCTCCTTCACGCAGCCAGCGGGAACGGCCCCGATCCTGTTGTCGACGGGGCCGGGCGCCCATGGCGTTGTGCTCATAGCCGACGGCGTCGCCCATGTCGTCGAGCGCGAGGTGAATGGCCCCCTCCTCTACGATCGGCGAGTCGAGCCCGGAGACTTGTTAGTCGGCAATAACTGGCGCGACGGCATCTATCATTCGGTGCAGTGGGATGCTCCGCATCGGGCGATCGCGATGTTCGTCAACTGCGACACCGTGGAGGCCGCAGCTCGCTCTCTGGATCTCGACTACGGTTCCATCGGGTTCAATGATCGCTACCACACGCGCGACGCGCTGCTCGAACAGCTGGCCCACACCCTCGGACGCGAACTCGCCGAAGGCTTCCCACACGGGTCGCTCTACGCGGAGCAACTGTTGCTGACGGCGGGCGTCCAACTCGTTCGAGGCTACAGCTCCGGCAATCAAACCGGTCGGCAGCTGCATCGCGGAGGCCTGTCAAGACCGTCGCTCCGGCGCGTCGAGGAACTGGTTCGCTCCCGTCTCAGCGAGGACTTGCGTCTCGGGGACTTAGCCGCTGCCGCCGGGCTATCCGAATTTCATTTCTGCCGCGCATTCCGGCAAGCGACAGGTCTCGCGCCCTTCGAGTTTGTCGCCAGAATAAGGGTTGAAGAAGCGAAGCGGCAACTGCGCGAAACCGAAGCGTCCGTGTTCGATATTGCCGTCGACGTCGGCTACCAGAGCGCAAGCCATTTCTCTCAACTGTTCCGGCGGCATGTGGGAGTCACGCCCACGGCTTATCGGCACGCGAGTTCCTAGCAAGCGAGCGTTAGCGGCAGCAATCTCGCGACAGTGCCGTCGCCGCGGCGTTGTTACGCTGCCCCCAATGAAAGCTAAGTCCCTAGGCATTTCCGTACTAGCGGTAGCTGCCGCCGTTCTAACGCTTCAGGCCCAGTCTGACGCGCCGAACATCGTCTTGCTCGGCGGCAAGGTCTACACCGGCGACTCTGCACGCCCGCAGGCAGAGGCCGTCGCCGTGCGCGGAGATCGGATTCTCGCCGTAGGGACCTCCGCGGAGATTGCGGCTCTAGCCGACGCCCAGACGCGGAGAATCGACCTCGGCGGCCACTCCGTCATTCCAGGGATTTACGACGCACACTTTCACAGCCTGATGGCTCCTGTCGGCGGCCGCCAGCTCTCGTTCGACGGTCTCGACCCGAGTTGGGAGCAGGCTCAGGCAGCGATCGAGGGCGCCGTTCAGGACGCCGAACCGGGCACGTGGGTACTTGGTTCCGTGGGTCCAACCGTCATCCTCTCGCCTGACATCGACCGTGCCGCACTCGATCGCATCTCTCCTCGGCATCCCGTCTATCTCACCAGCTATTACGGCCACGGAGATCTGTTCAATACGGCCGCCATGAAGGCTTTGGGCGTCAGCGAGACCGAGCCCGATCCGCCTGGGGGACGTTTCGAGCGCGAAGCCGGTTCGCAACGTCTCAATGGAAAAGCTTGGGAGTACGCCCAGTGGGGACTCCGCCGGCGACTTGCTCGTCTAACTCCTGACGAGGCGATCCAAGAGAGCCTGCGCGCGACCTCGCAAGCGATGTTGCGCTTCGGGATCACCTCGCTCGACGACATGCCGTTCATGGCGATCGACCGTTATGTGAGGCTGCGCCTTCAGATCGACTCTCCGATTCGCGTCCGGGCGATTCCCCTGCCGATTCCCGCCGAACCAGAACCAGTTCCGTACGGCGCACAGCAGTCTGGCCGAGTCCAAGTCGACGGCGTGAAGTGGATTCTGGATGGCACTCCGATTGAGCACGGAGTCGCTCTGCGCGGACACTATCGCGACGCCCCCGAACTTTCCGGACGAATGAATTTCACCGAGTCGGGAATCGGCTGGATCCTCGACGGGGCGGTTCGGGACAATCGCCCTCTGCTGCTGCACGCCGGCGGAGATCTCACGGTCGACGCAATACTGCGGGCGATGGAGCGCCGCCGCAACGTTAATTGGAAGGAGAAACGCGTTCGCATCGAGCACGGCGACGGCGTCGTTGGCGACCTGATCCCACGCGTGCGCGACTTGGGCATGATCGTCGTTCAGAATCCGACCCATTTTTCAATGCCCGACCTGTTTGCGTCGCGCTACGGCGCCGACACGCCGTTCCTTCCGCTGCGCACGCTCGTCGAACAAGGCGTGCACTTGGCTTTTGGCTCCGATGGGCCTTTCAATCCTTACCTCAACATCTTGTTCGCCTCGCTTCACCCGGTTCATCCGTCGGAGGCGTTGACGCGCGAACAAGCGCTCGATGCTTATACGCAGGGGTCAGCGTATGCAGCATTCGCCGAGAAAGAGAGAGGGCGTCTGGAGCCGGGAATGCTTGCCGACATTGCCGTGCTTTCGCAAGACATCTTCGGCGTACCCACCGGAGAATCTCCCCTCGACGGAGAGTGTTCTGACGATCATCGGCGGAGAAATCGTCTACGGTTCTCTTTAGGGTTCTTCGCCCTGGCGAAGACACGAGGGGCGCCGGAATCGGCGAAGGAACGAAATTGAAGGCCTACGTCCAAAGGGCCCCTGGAAACAGGAGCCCTTTGGAGCGTAAGTTGCGACACCCTACTAAGCGAGGCATCGGAGTAGTATTGGACCGGTCCAGGGACTGTTCTCCCCATCACCGCTGCAGCTCGTTTGGCTTCGACTGCGCGCCTCAGACTCTTGTCCCCGTGCACGGGACGCCCCAAGTCGTGCCTGACCTGGCTTGGGGCTCTTCTGTTTTTAGGTATACCACCCCGTGTCAAGCAATTCGTCCTGTACAGGCAACCACGGACTCACGTCTGTGGCTCTGGTGCGCTGGATCCCTGGGTCACGACGGATTTCGGGTGGGCGGAGAGTCAAGCGTGACTGCCCTTTGGCGCTGCTGCACTAGCCTTGCGTAAGCAGTCGGGGCAGAGGCAATGGGCGTGGCCTTGCTTGATGGTTTCGAGAGCGGCCTTGGGGACCTTCTCGTGAAAGCACCAGCAGTTCCACATGGGGCCGCACTGGAATTTGCCGCCGCAGGACTCGCAGGTCTCCTGGACCCCTGCGACGGCACATCGAATCTTGGAGGCTACGCTCATCGCCGGCAGCCCATACTAACGCACTCAGCGCGCAGCCTATTCGCCGCTGCTTGAAACGTCGCCCTTCTTCGCCGCGCGGACCAGATGCTCGGCGGCGCGGAAGGCGAGGGCTTGGATGGTCATGGTCGGGTGGTTGCGGCCGCCGGTGACGAAGCTGCTGCCGTCGACGACGAACAAGTTGGGCACGTCGTGGGCGCGGTGGAATTTGTTGACGACCGAGGTCTTCGGGTCGTTGCCCATGCGGCAGGTGCCGCGATTGTGCGCGCCGCCTGTGCTATCGCGAGCGGGCGCGGCGACGACATTCTTGGCGCCTGCGGCTTCGAGAACTTCCACCGATTTCTGGCGGAAGAATTCAATGTTCTTGAGGTCGTCCGGGTGGCTCTGTGAGGTGATGCGCATCGCCGGCAATCCCCAATCGTCCTTGACGTCGGGATCGAGGTCGACGCGGTTCGTCTCAAGCGGCAACTGGGTGATGAAGCAGGAAACGACGACCTTGTGCCAGGCTTGCTCGCGCAGCGCCTGCTTGTAGCCGACGCCCCAACGCGGAGATCCGGGCATCAGGCCGCCCAAGCCGTAGCCGATGGGCGAGTCGAAACCGCGTGAGGTCATGCGGCCGCCGCCGTAGAAGCCGCGCTTCGGATCGGAGGGCACGTAGTCGACGATGCCGGTTCCCGAGACCACGCCCTTGTAGTCGTTGAGCGGGTGCTCCATGAGGCCACTGGCGCCTGCGCCGTTGCCGGTCATGAGATAGCGCCCGACGACCCCGCTCGAGTTGGCCAGGCCGTTCGGGAACTTCGACGACTTGGAGAGCAGCAGCAGTCGTGCGGATTCGGAGGCGTTGGCCGATAAGACGACGGCCTTGGCCTTCTGCATCACGCGGTTCTTGTCCTTGTCGAAGTACACGGCGCCGTTGGCGCGTCCTCGGCTGTCGAGGGTGATCTCGTGGACGTAGCTGTAAGGGCGAATTTCGCACTTGCCGGTCGACACGGCAATCGGCAGCATGGTGACGGCCGAACTGGAGCGCGCGCGCACGTGGCAACCGAACCCAGAACACATGCCGCAGTTGGTGCAGCCCTGGCGTCCCATGTAGCCGCGAGTAATGATGGCCAGCGGACCGGGAACGACGGTGAGGCCAAGCTTCTTCGCGGCGATCTTAAATAGCGCGCCGGAAGCCTTCTCGGGCACGGGCGGGACCGGATAATCCTTGGACATCGGCGCGAGGAACGGCGTGTTGATGCGCTGACCGGAGATGCCCATCTCCCACTCGGCCTTGGTGTAGTAGGGTTCGAGTTCGTCGTAGGTGATCGGCCAATCCTCGAGACCGGTACCGGCGATAGAGCCGACATGGCTCTTCTCGTTGAACTCGTAAGGCAGGTGCCGCCAACTGCTGCCGCCGTAGGTGACGGTGCCGCCGCCGACGACGCAGCCGTAGCCGTGAGTGCCGGGTCGGGCCTTGTCCTTCTCCGTGCGCCGGAAGGTGTTGCGCTGGCGCGAGCGATCGCTCATCAAGCGGTCTTCGGGCGCGGGGTTGTCGTTGAGCAACTCGTCCTTGGTGTAGTCTCGCTCGTGGCCGTATTTGCCCCAGCCGCCCTGTTCCAGGACGACGACGGAGAAACCCGCCGTGGACAGTTCCTTGGCCATGATGCCTCCGGCGGCTCCGGAGCCGATGACGATGAAATCCACTTCGGTGTCTGGCGTGTAGGTCTGCATGGTTCGTCTCCGGATTAGCGCTGGGATTCGGGCAAGGCGTCGTAATAGCCGAAGGGCGGCGAGTGGTCCAGCGAGTCGTCGAATCCAATGAGCTCCCAGCCGACCTTCCCTTGATTGCCGCCGTGAGCCGGGCTAGAGAAGAAGCCGGTGACCGTATGCGTGCGCACCAGATTGAAAAAGGGCGTTTCTTCGATGGCGGTGAGCAATTCGATCTGCTGGGCGCTGCTCAGAGCCGAGAACTTGGACATACCCGGGAAGTGCTGCGCAGTCTGCTTGGCGAGTTCCTGCAAGCCGTCCGTGTAGGCGGACTGGCGATCGCTCTCGAAGGTGACTAATGCACGGTCGATGAAGTCGATGACCCGCGCCTCGCGCGCGCCAGGCGTCTGATCGGTGGGGATGATCTGGGCGGCCATCGCCTCGACCTCGGCGGCTTGCTCGGGCGTGAAGAAGGCGAATCCGCGGCCGGCGGAGCCTGCCTGGACATGCTCCTGCGCGGAAAGAATTTCAGCGTAGTGTGCCGCGAACCAGGCGGAGGCGGATCCGATCAGCAGGGCGCGGCGCGAAGGCTTGGGAATGCTCATGTTGTCTTCCTTGGGCGACGGAACTGTGTGGGCGCCGTCGCCAGAAGTAACGCATGACAGAGGGGTGTTGTCAAGGTGATTTGAACTTGACACGAACCGCTTGCGGCTGCGGAACGCTCCAAGAGCTGCTGCGATTGCATCTCCAGACTCTGATTGACAGGCTGCGGGACACCGCAGCTTAAGCGTTGCGGACCTTAATCCGGACGGCCCAGTCGGCGGCCAGATCTGCATTGATGAGTTGGCAGCGCACGACGCGCGCGTCCTCGTCGCTGACCCATCCGTTACTGACGCCGGAGATCGTCAAGGGAGTGAAGCGCAGCAATCCGTCCGCTAGTTCGGCGGCCCGCCAACGATCGCTGACGCGATCCGCGCGTCGGGCGTAGAGCTCCGCGTGCAGCGGACTGGCGCCATTCGCATAGAGGACCTTGATTTCCGCCAAGCCGCCGCGTTGGACGACGACTTCGGCGACGCTCTCGCCGGCCGTCGGTTCCGGGCTGGGCTTCACTTTCGGTTCGCTGCTGAACTTGCGGGCGAAACCCTTGTCGGCTCGCAGTGCGGCAGCTTCCAGGGCGCTGCGGTCTTCGTCGCTTAGTCTCTTGGGCTTCGTTCGACGGGCCATATACACCTCCGGTCCTTGAAAGGACGGTCGCATTATACAGGCGTGGGACTAGAGCCAACGGCTGAGCCAGGGGAGCCAGCCTTTGCGGCCGGCGACTTCGGCGAGGTTGAGGATGAGACCGAGGAAGAGCAGCCAGGGCCAGAGATCGAACTGGGTGCGAACGGCGGGCGGGTTAGCCGTGGCGGTCTGTTCGGGCGTCGGGTTGAATAGGCCGCCGGTGGCCGCGGCGATACGGCGCAGCAGGTCGGGGTCCGAGCCGTAGGTCGTCAGCTCTTCGTTTTGGCGGTAGAGACCGGACTCGGGGAAGCCGTCGACCGGCTCAGCGGAGCGCACGCGGAAAAGGCCAAAGCGGTCGCCGATGGCGGCGCGGCATTCGTAGACGCCGGCGGAGACGCGCTCGACCTGAGCGGTGGCGCGGAAACCGTTGGGCCCGGAGATCAACATGAGCGGCAGCTGAGCGGGCGTCTCGCCTGGAGGGTGATAGACGGCGACGAGCTCGCGCGAGGCGCGTTCGTAATGGACGTCTACCTGCTCGCGTGGCGTGCGGGGCAGCAGGTCGCGGGCGATGTTGCTCCAAAAGCGATCGAAGCCGTTCCAGGTTGTCCAGTTCGAGGCCCAGCGGTCGCGGGCGTCGGAGGTGAACACGGCGGCGCGTCCGACGCCGTACTGCCAGCGAACCAGCAATGGGTCGCGCTCTTCGTCGTCGACCGCGAGGATCGTTTCGGCGGCGGGCTTGCTTTCAAAACGGACGCGTCCGAGCAGGGGACCGGCAGAGTTGAGCGAGACGCCTTCGAGCACGTCGGCGTCTTCGAGAACGATGGGACGAAACTCCTGCTCGGCGAGCGAGGAGCCGGTGTGTTCGAGGACGTCGCGCAGAACGACTTGGGCTAGTTGCGAGACGTCGAGCACGGCGTAGAAGCGTCCCAGCGCGGTTTGGGCGATGCGTTCGAGGTAGGAGCGATTGACGTCGCGTCCCAGACCGATGGTGGAGATGGTGATCTTCTGGGCGACGGCTTGCTTGGCGATTTGTAAGCTGTCGCCTTCTTCCGAGATGCCGTCGGTGAGCAGCAGAATGTGGCGGTAGACGGCCTGGCGCGGAAGGATCTGCTCGTAGGCTTCTTTGAGGGCGGGTGCGATTTGGGTTCCGCCGTCGGCGATCACGCCGGCGATCAGTTGCTTGAGGCGGCGCGGGTCGTCGTTGGTGCGGACGGGAATGGCCCACTCGAAGGTGTTGTCGAAAACGAGCACGCCGACTTGGTCGACCTTGCGCAGATTGTCGACGACGCCCATGGCGGACTGGCGAGCGAGATCCATCTTGCGGCCTTCCATGGAGGAAGACTTGTCGAGAACGAGGACGACGACGGTACTCTCTGGCGTGCGCGGCGGAGCGAGATTGGCGGGCAGCATGCGCTCCAGCGGGTCGTTGGCATTCGCGGCGCGTTCGACGTAGCGGTTCTGCTCGCCGGCGACCAGCAGGAAGCCGCCGCCGGATGAGACGAAGGCTTCGAGTTCGGTTTTGAAGCTGGCGGGCCAGTGTTCGAAGTCCTGGTTGTCGGCAACGACGAGGTCGTAGCCTTGGCGCAGGGGAGCATTGTCCTGGCGCCGAAAGTCGATCTCAAAACCCGAGGCTTGAAGAACGCTTTCCATGTGGCCGCCGCTGGCGGAGTCCGTAATCACCAGGGCGCGCGGCTGGGCCATGCGCACGGCGCGGGCAAAGGCGAGTTCGCCGGCTTGGCCGCCGTCGATGACGCCGCTGACCAGTACGGCGCCATTGGTGCGCAGACGGGCCTGGGCGCGCAGGTAGTTTGTGCCGGGGTTGAGATGCCCTCGCGACGAACCGATAGAGACGCCGTCGGCTTCGAGACGAATGTCCACGTCAGCAGCCGCGGGGCTTTCGATTGCTAGGTCGATGGGGAATAGTTCGCCGGAATAGACCTGGGCCGGCGTCTCGGCGGCCAGCAGTTGCAGTTGCGGCGCCGTGCGGCCAGATAGAGAGACGGTATCGATCGGCACGCCGCGCTGGCGGGCTTGTTCGACGGCGCGTTCGACGACGCCGAGGTTTTCGAGGCCGTCGGACAGCAGGGCGATGCGCGGGGCGCGGTCGGGCGGCAGGGCGGAGAGCGCGCCTTGGATGGCGAGTTCGAGATCGGTGCCGGAGGCGGGATTGGCGTCGACGACGGAATCGGCGGCACGGCGGACGCCGGAGTCGAAGTCGATGACGCGTACGACGGAGTCAGAAGCGGCGTCTTGGAGGCGCTCGGCGAACTGCTGCTCGATAGTGTGTTGCTCGGCGGGAATGCTGGCCGAGGCATCGACCAGGACAGCAACGCCGGAGCGCTGTTCGAAGGATTGCCAACGCGGCTCGGCGAGGGCCAGCAGGATGACGGAGAAGGAGATTGCTTTGAGCAGCAGGGCGGCGCGGCGGCGGGACGAGCGCCATTCCCAAGCGGCCCAGGCGAGCGGCGCCAGGGAGAGGGCGACCAGCCAGTTGCTGGCGACGGTCAACTGAGCGCCTCCCCGGCGACGGGCGTTGCTGCCTGGCGGGTCGGATCGCCGAACAGACGCCAATCAACAAAGAGTAGTGCGACGGCGAGCAGAGCCATCCAAGGCCAGAAAACGGCGCTCGAAACCGCGGCGGAGTTGGGAATACCGCGGCGAACGGTTGCCGGAGGATCCCATACAGCGCGGCCCGGTGCGGGCAGGGTCATCGAGACACGCGAATCTTGCGACGGCGTGCGCACGCGGATGAGCCCGCGCGAAGAACTAAACAGACGCAAGTCGTCCCCGTGCCGCAGCCAAACCGGATTGGTCCCGTCGGGAGCGCTGACGGCGATTTCGGAGTCAGCGTAGGCGCCGATGGGCAGCTGTAAAACGCCGGGAGGGCGCGCTTCGACGTCGACGGATTGAAACGTCTCGGGAGCGAACCAGCTGACGATGTTGGCGAAAAGCAACGGGCCGGTCAGTCGTCCGGCGGCGGCTGGATCGAGGAGATCAAAGCCGAGGATCACTTGGCGTTGGTTGTTGAGGACGCGGGCCACTGCGATGGGACCTTCGGAAGTTTCCACGAGGACAATATCGTTGGGCTCGGGGGCCAGGATGGATGCGGCGGAGAGGCGCACGTCGGTCTCGCGCAGACCTTGGGTGACGGGGTGTCCGGGGGCCCAGGCGGTGATGCGCGGACGGTTGACTCGCCGCAGGATTTCGACCGGGGAGTCCGCGGGAAGGGGATCGATCCAGACCTGGGCGTTGGAGGCGGCGGTCCCGCGGTCGGCGATGGTGAGCGCGGCGTCGGATTCGGCGACGGCGATGGCGGGGTTGGCGCTGATGAGCGGCTGCCAGGCGGTAAGACGCGAGGTGAGGAAGGCGGTTGCCAAGTGCGGCGCGGCGGGCAAGTCCAGCGACACGCGATTGTTGTCGGGCAAGGCATCGTCGCTTTCGAGGGCGGCTTCGAGCGTTCCCGAGCCGGTCGTGCGGATGCGGAAGTCGACGACGGAGGTATTTCGCGGGGTGAGTTGGATGGTGCGCTCGCCGAGTCGCCGGCCGGCAAAGTCGACGGTCGCGGTGACTGGCCGGGCCGTGTCGGAGTCGTTCAGCAATTCGAGCGAGACCTGCCAGAGGCCGGGCTCCGCAGGCGAGCGAGTGGCGGCGAATCGGACGATGCCGATGTCGTCGCCCGGCTCGGCTACAGGGATATAGCGCAGAAACGGTGGCTGAGCGGCAGGTTCGGAGCCGGGCTCGATGCGTCCTGCGCCGATGTAGGCCGTCTCGCCAAGGGTTTCCGGCGTGGGGCCGTCGGTGGGCGCGCCGATGGCTAGGAACAGAGAAGTGCGGGCGAGTTCGAGCGCGGCGTCCAGACGCAGGGCGGTCCAGCCGGCGTCGAAGTTTTCGATGGCTTGGCGCAGCCGGACACGATCGTCGGTGAAGCCGACTAGGACGGAGGGCGATGCGTCCGCGCGGATCAGGGCGACTGGGTCGGCCGCAGGCAGGGCGTCGAGATAGGCCAGGGCGCTCTGGCGGGCTTGGTCCATGGCGTTCGCGCCGGAGGCGCTGCGGTAGAGCATCGCGGCGGAGCCGTCGAGGATGATGGCGTGATGGCGCGGCGTATCGCCGAGGCCCCATCGGAAGTCGGCGATAGCCAACAGCAAGAACAACGCGGCGAGAAGTTGCAGCAGTAGCGACCAGGGCTGCTGGATCTTGCGCTGGCGTTGCGCGACCGGCGGAGCCGAGCGGCGTCCCCAGAAACGCAACGACGAGACTCGGACGCGGCGGCGAGAGCGGTCGTAGAAATAGAGCGCTACCAACCCGGCGGCTACCGGAAGCAGCACCGCGAGGAACTGGGTCAGCGTCAGATTCAGCAGGCCCATCGGTTCATTGCGCGGACAAAGCTCCGGCGCGCGTCAGAGAACTGTAGAGCGCATCCTCAATGGATACGTCGGTTTCGAGTCGTATGTAACGGCCTTCGTGCCGGAGGGCGACCTTCTCGATGGAAGCGGAGTAGGCGTCGAAGTCCGCCGCGAACGCTGCGGCCGTCTCGCGGTCGAGTTGGACGTGGAGCAGTTGGCCGGTCTCAGCATCTTCGATTTCCAACTCGCCGTCCCACGGCGGGAGGCGGTCTTCGGGAGCGACCAATTGGGCCAGGGCCATTTCGTGGCCTTCAGCAGCGAGGCGTTGCAGGGCGGCAAGGACGTCACCTTCGTCGAGGAAATCGGAGATCACGATTGTCGGGCCGGGGGCGGTGACGTTGATGGAGAAGCTGCGCACGACAGAAGCCAAATCGGACTTGCCGCCGGTTTGGAGGCTTTCGAGGAATGCGGCGGCCCGAGCGTAGCGATGGCGTCCGCCTTGAGCCCGGAAGCTTTCGAACAGACGGTCGGAGAACGGGTAGATGACGATCGTCTCAAGACGTACCAAGCCGACGTAACAGAGCGCGGCGGCTAGACGGCAGGCGTAAGAGAATTTGGGTTCGCCGCCCGATTCGCCGCCGCACGACATGGATTCGCTGACGTCGAGCAGAATGCGAATCGGCGTGCGCGGCTCAGTGCGGAACATCTTCAAGAAGAGACGTTCCAATCGCATGTAAGCGCGCCAGTTGACCGCTCGAAGGTCGTCGCCGCGATGATAATTTCGATGATCGAGAAATTCGTGGCCGACGCCGGCGCGCCGGGAAACGTTGCGCCCGCCGAGCAGTCCGGCGAAGGAACGATTCCAGCGCACGGAAAGCCGTTCCAGCCTTTCGAGCGAGGCTCTATCGATCAGCGGCGACGGCGCTTGCACCGTCCTACTTTAGCGAAGCGAAGAGCGTATCGAACGGCTCGAAAGGGCGTTTCCCGACGGGAGAGTCTATCGCGAGGGGAGGAAAGGGACGATGATTGAGCCCACGATTGGATGACGGCAATCGGCGGCGCCAGGGGTATACTCTATCTTGTCGTCCCATGGACGGCGCCTACGAGCATTGGGGGTCGGCTAGCAACCTTTGAGTTTGCGAATCACGATTCTGGGCAGCGGGAGCAGGGGCAATGCGGCGCTCGTGTGTACGGAACGGGTGCGTGTGTTAGTCGATGCCGGATTTAGCTATCGGCAGCTGAGCAAGCGCATGGCCGAGGTCGGCGAGTCGTCCGATGATCTCGATGCGGTTTTGATTTCGCACGAGCACTCGGATCACGTTAGCGGTCTCAAGACGCTGATCAAGAAACAGAAGAAGCCGACGCCCGTCTATTTGACGGAAAGAACGGCGGGGGCCTTGGACTGGGGCGAAGCGCAGCCCACGGTCGAGACGTTCCAAGCCGGCGCGCGGCTGACGATCGGAGATCTCGAAGTTGACACGTTTACGATTCCGCACGACGCGGTGGACCCGGTCGGGTTTTGCTTCCAATCGGGCGGATTCAAGATTGCGCAGGCGACGGACTTGGGTTATCTGACGGAGTCGGTCAAGCACCGTATCCACGGCGCCGACATGTTGATCCTGGAGTCGAACCACGATTTGGACATGTTGAAGGTCGGTCCCTATCCCTGGGTGGTAAAGCAGCGAGTGATGAGCCGCGTGGGGCACTTATCGAATGATGCGGTAGCGGAATATCTGACGAGCGAATTCGATCACGCGACGCGTATCCTGGTCTTAGCTCACTTGAGCGGCAACAACAACCACCCGGAGGTCGCCCGCATGTTTGCCGGCGACGCTTTGCAGCAGAGCGGCGCTGGCGATACACGGTTGTTGGTCGCCAAGCAGGATGAGCCAAGCGAGGTTTTTGAGTTTTGATTGATCGCTATACGCGCCCGGAAATGGGCCGCATCTGGTCTGAAGAAAATCGTTTTCGTCAATGGCTTGAAGTCGAGCTAGCCGCCTCCGAGGCGCTGGCCGAGTTGGGCGAGGTCCCCGTTGAGGCGGCGCAGGCGCTGCGCAAGCATGCGGACTTCGACGTCAAACGCATCAATGAGATCGAGGCGGAAGTTCGCCACGATGTGATCGCATTCACGACGGCCGTGTCGGAGAAGATGGCCGAAGCGGGCCAGGCGGAACATTCCCGTTGGCTGCACTATGGGCTCACGTCGAACGATGTCGTAGATACCGCGCAGGCGCTGGTCATCCGGCAAGCGTCGGAACCAATCACCGAGGGCATTGAGAAGTTCCGCGAAGTGCTCAAGCGTCGGGCGTGGGAGTTCAAGGACGCGGTGATCGTCGGCCGCACGCATGGCGTCCATGCCGAGCCGACGACTTTCGGGCTAAAGGTGGCCAACTGGTATGCCGAAGTGAGCCGCCACGCGACGAGATTCGCGGAGGCGCGCGAGCAGATTCGGGTCGGCAAGATTTCCGGAGCGGTGGGCACGTTCGCGCACATCAGCCCGGCAGCGGAAGAGAAGATCTGCGAGCGGCTGGGACTGATCGCAGCGCCGATTTCTTCGCAAGTCATTCAACGCGACAGGCATGCCCACTACGTCTCGACGCTGGGGCTGATCGCGGCCACCTGCGAGAAGATCGCCCTCGAAGTGAGGCACTTGCAACGCACCGAGGTGCGCGAGGCGCAGGAGTACTTCTCGAAGTCGCAGAAAGGCAGCTCGGCGATGCCGCACAAGAAGAATCCGATCACCTCGGAGCAGATTTGCGGTCTGGCGCGGGTGGTGCGTTCGAACGCTCAGGCGGCCTTCGAGAATGTCGCCCTGTGGCACGAGCGCGACATCTCCCACTCGTCGGTCGAGAGAGTGATCTTGCCGGACTCGACGATCTTGGTCGAGTATCTGCTGGCAAAAACTACAGATCTAGTAGACCGGCTGCTGGTTTACCCGGCGCGGATGCGCAAGAACCTGGAGTCCGGCGGCGGGCTGGTGTATTCGGGGCAGCTGCTGCTGGAATTGGCATCGAAGGGCGTGTTGCGGGAGCAGGCTTACCGCTGGGTACAGCGCAATGCGATGAAGGCCTGGGAAGAGGATGGAGATTTCCGAGCCCTGGCCGAGGCGGACGCCGATATCGCCGGGGTGCTGGGACAAGCGGAGTTCGATCACGCGTTTTCCCTGGAAAATCAGCTGCGGCACGTCGACGCTATTTTCGAGCGCGTGTTTGCGGAGGGCTAAGTCGCTTTTTCCCCAAGGGAACCGACTTATCCGTACACGCAAGCGCATCTGGACCAGATCGCCTGTAGGAAGTGACTCACAGTACCTTCCAGAAGCCCTCTTACGGAGCGGTTGACGCTACAATTGCGGACGTCTTGGCACGACTGTCCGAAGCTTCGCCGTCAGCGATGGCAGCACCGGCGGCGGTGATTCCGAACCGGTACGAAGCGTTCCGGGATCGGGAGCAGTAGGAGTTGTCTATGCCGTTAGAGCGCTTGGCTGTCGCAGGAATCCAGAACATGTCGCACCGCACAACTTCCATTCCCGGCAAGCTGTTGGCGCTTCTCTTCGTCGTTCTGTTTCCGGCCGGCGCCGCTCATTCGCAAGCCATCGAATCTCGGGACTGGCTCACTTGGGGCGGTAATCCGGAGCGTAGCGGCTGGGTAAACGGCGGAAGCGAAATCAACGCCGGCAACGTCGCCGACTTAGGCTTGGCATGGTCAACCCAGATTGAGGAGAACGTACCGATTGAAATTGAATCGGGCGCCTCCATGCTGACCGCTCCGTTGGTGGCCACGGATGTAACGACTGCGCAAGGAAAGAAGGACTTGGTGTTTACGCTTTCGTTCGCCAATACCCTCGCCGCTCTCGACGCCGAAACAGGACAGATTGTCTGGAAACAGCAATTCCGGGACGCGGCCGAGCCGCCAAAGGCCGCGAACTGGCTCTGTACGAATACCCCGACGGCGACTCCGGTCATCGACAAGGCCAACGGCACAATCTACTTCCTCACCGGCGACGGCACGTTGCACGGCGTGAGCCTCGCCAACGGGGAAGACAAGATTCCTCCTACCGCTTTCGTGCCCCCGTTCTCTCGCAACTGGAGTCTGAATCTGGTCGACGGAGTGGTGTACACCACGGTGGGGCGAGGCTGCGGTGCCAAGCCAGGGGGCGGCTTGGTCAGTTCGCAAATGACCGCCATGGATCTTACAGATCCAGCCCGCCCCGTAACCCACTTTGGCACGAGTTCAGCAAGACCTTCCGGGGTTTGGGGACGCTCGGGCTTGGTCTGGGGCCCGCAGGGTCTGTACGGGCAGACAGCAGACGGCCCATGGGACCCAGCCGCCGATCAGTGGGGACAGACCCTCGTTGCGCTGGAGCCCAAAACTTTGGAATTGCTGGACTACTTTACGCCGGCAAACCTCGAGATGATTAACAAGTTGGATCTGGACTTCGGCTCCAGCGGGCCGTTGGCCTTCTCGTTTGGCGACTGGGAACTTGTAGCGGCAGCCGGTAAGGAAGGCACGATCTACTTACTCGATGCGAAGGAACTTGGCGGCGAGGACCATCGCACGCCGCTGTTTGAGTTAAAGGTTGCGAATGACGCTTTCCTGTACGCATCGATGGGCGTTTGGGGAGCGATGTCTACTGCTGTCGATGCGAACGGCGACCGCTGGCTTTACGTTCCGATTTGGGGTCCGGTATCCGATCACGTGTCGACGCTAACCTACGCCCACGGTCTGGCTCCGGACGGAGGCATCCTGGCGCTCAAAGTCGTGATGGAGGAAGAGAAGCCGGCCCTCCAGCCGGTTTGGATTTCGCGGAACTTGTCGAAACCCGACCCGCCGATCGTCGTCAATAACGTCGTGTTTGCCATCTCGACCGGCGAGAACAGTCTCCAAAGACACACAGACCCGCGCTATTTGCAGATCTACCAGAAGGATGATCAGCCGCTTTCGACGCGAGGGATCCTTTCGGCGGAGGAGCGGGGGCAAAATACGGCCAATACGGTCCTCTACGCTTTTGACGCCCAGACCGGAAGAGAACTCTTTTCCAGCGAAGAGTCGGTTAATGAATGGACGCACCTGAGCAGCCTAACGACCGGCGCCGGCAAGATTTACGTGACCACTCGTGATGCGACGATTCACGCCTTCGGCTTGAAGCATTAGTTGCTATCGGCGAGCGCCTCTTAGATTCTCGCCAAGCGTATCCCCGCTCACGTTACAATTCCCGCCTCGCGGTCATCGGCTCCACCGACTCGCACTACAAGATCGTCGAGAAACTCGGCGAGGGCGGGATCAGCGTTATCTATAAGGCCAAGGACACGACGCTTGAGGGCGCTGTAGCCTTTAATGGCTTATCTGAGCACCTGCTCAACGACGCCGCAGCCAAAGAACGCTTTCTTGCGCGAGGCCAAAGCCGCTGCCGCTCTGCGCCACCCCAACGTCTGCCCGGTCCACGAAATCGCCGAGGCCGATGGGAACACGTTGAATCTCGATGGTCTACAGCGAGGGAGAAACGCTAGAGGACAAGATCGGTCGCCTGCCTTTGCCGATCAAGGAAGCTCTGAAGATCGGCCTAGATCATGCCAACGGCGAAACCTAAACCGCTCTCGGTGCGCATCCTACCGAAAATCAGGTATTGGATGTCTTCCGCGCCCGTGAGATCCGTTGCAAACTCGTCTTAAAGCAGTCGGAACATTGCCGACCTCAACTTCTAATCGCTCATTCTTCAGCACTTACACTTCTGCGTGGGACCAAAGTTCCAGGGCAAATGCCTAGCCTTCTAAGGCCTTCGTCGTAACTTCAGAATAGAGTGAATAGCCAATTGTAAGGTTCTCCTACCGACCCTACTATGAGGGCACAGGAGAGGGAGAATCCACGGAAAACCGTGCAGTCTCACCGCTTCTACGAAGATGAACGGCGCAATCAGCCAAAGAAGCGGTACGGGACGCGGAACCCTCCAGGGCGCGCAGTTCTCTGCTGCGGAAACGTTCCTTCAACTGGAGCCGAAACTGGACCGCCAGGAGCTGAAGCCTGCATCGTTTCCCCACATCAAGGCGCTGCGCCGAGCGCCGGTGCGCCTCCCCAGAATCCAACTGACTCCAGCCCGGCTGCTCTCACGCCAGAATCTGGCCATGGCCGTTGCGGCGACCGCGGTTTCGCCCATGCCGGCGTTCATCGAACCGGAAGTTCCCAGCCTGGATGCAGTAACCAAGACCACCAGCGAGCCGCTCTGGCATTCCCTGCTATCGCCGGGTGCGGGCGGCCGCAGCCGCATCTTAGCGCCCGAAACGCAGGCCCCGGCATCGACTCTGTTCGCCCGCAAGGGCCGGGATTCGTCGATGGATTGGGGACAAGCCGGAGACATCGACTTAGGATTGAGCGACAGCCGGACAGAGTTGCCGCCGATTGCCGAAGAAACACCTCGCAAGATTTGGTTCTGGCAAGCGATTGAGGGTCTATTCCTCAGCAAGCAATTTTCACGGGCTGTGGCCGTCGCCATGGTTCTGCTTCTCGCCAGCACCGTGAATGTGCCCTGGAGCGCTTGGACGCGAGCCAGCTTGGAACGCGCGACGGAGCCGATCGTCGGCATCATGGGTCAGCTGTCCACGCCGATGAAGGAACGCGCCGCGTTTTTCATCGCCGATGATTTCTCGAATGGTCTCGACAAGTGGCAGGGCGCCAGTTCCCTTCACGTCGATCCGGCCGGATGGGCCACGGTGACGCGCGGATTTTCCATCTTGTCGTCCACTACCGACTTGCAGGACTACCGGCTTGATTTCGAAACGCGTGTTCAGAGCGGAGCGATGGGCTGGACGGTTCGCACTGCCGACAACTCAAACTACTACCGCTTCAAGCTGAACATGTCTGGTTCAACGGAATCGCCGCGCTTCTCGCTGGTTCGGCAGGCTGTGGTCGATGGAGTTCGTGAAGCGTTCTCGCAGCCGATTGAACTCCCGGACAACCTCGCCAAGGCGGACGACTTCAACGGCGTCTCGGTTCGGCTGGTAGGCGACCACATTACGACCCTGGTGAACGGCTTCGGCGTCGATCACTGGAAGGACGAGCGTTTGGCGCGGGGCGGCATTGGCCTGATGGCCGACGCCGGCGAATCAGCCCTGGTGCGCCACATCACGGTCTCCGGCAACGACGACGCTTGGGGCTTGCTGCTCTATGGCGCCGTCGAGTCCATGCGCTCACTCGAAGACATGATCGGTATGGGCGGCGACGCCCCGGTGGCGATGATCCTGTTCCACCAGCCCGGCCAGGGCCTGACGCAGTTCCAACAGCCCTTGTTGCTGATCCAGGGCCGCTAAGTTCCCAGCAAACGGCTCGCTTCGGCGAGCCTCAACAACAGAACCGTCGTTCCGATCGCCGCGGCCGGCGGATCGATATGCGTATCGCCGTGGATCAAGAATAGGCGCGAGTAGAACTCGCCCACGAACGCCCCGATCACGCCGAAGACTGCGCCGACCACGATGCTGCCCGACGCCAGCCCCGCCAAAGCGGCGGGCAAGGCGATATGGTGAGTGACCGGCAAGGAACCGCCGGCATGCAGAAAGATCAACGCTGCCGCGGCAATGCCGAAACCCATCACCGCTCCACCGCCGTCCGCCCCCAGGGAAATCGCCGCGTAGGAGGAAGCCAAGCCGGCCCCAACGCCAATCGTCGCAAGCTGGCCCGGCGCTTCTTGCCAGGCCAACCAGCGGGCGTCATCGCTCGTGCGGAACTGCGCGCCGCCCGGCGCCACCCGTCCGAACAACCCCGTGCGCCCAAACACCAGGCGCACGATGATCGCCGACAACGCAACGGTCACGGCAACGGTGTCCGTCCACGGAACCCAGCCCAACCCGGCCAGACCGCGCTCGCACAGATAGCCGACCACGCCGAACAATCCTCCGATCAACAGCACGTCCGGCCGGTTGAGCCCCATCAGCGCCACGCCAATGTCGCGGCCGTTCGGCATCAGACCGCGCCGCGCCGCATAAGCGGTCGCCGCCACCCCGCCGCCGAAGGATATGTGCGGTCCCAGGAAGGGGCCGAACGCCACATGAGTCAACATGGCGTCGCCGCCGCCCGCCCCAGCCATCGCCACGCCGGCAATCACCGCGAATCCGGTGAAAATGAACGCCTGCAGAGTACCGATAGCCGCAGCGAACACGCCGCCGCCGAAAGAGGCCAGCAGCGCGACTGTAGTGATTTCCATCCGATCCCTCGTCTAGGAGCCAAGCGGTAGAAAGTATTGGGTACCGTGTACGGGCCGGCTCAATTCCTGCAGTAATTCTTCTAGGTCTGCGGGGTTCTGGACGAAATCAACCTTGGTGGTATCGACGACCAGAACATCCGCCGCACGGTAGTGCGAGAAGAAATGCTCGTAGGCCCGCACGGTCTCCTGCAAATAGTCGCTGGAGATCTTGGCCTCGGCCGATACGGCCTTGCGGGCAATCCGTTCGCGCAGAACTTCCGGCGACGCCTTGAGGTAGATCACCAGGTCCGGGGTCGGCACCGATTCGTGAAAGTACTGATAGTAGCTGTCGTAAATCGATGCTTCTTCGTCGGTCAGGTTCAAGTAAGCGAACAGCTTATCCTTCTCGAAAATGTAGTCCGCCACAACCGGCGTGTGCGAGTGTTCCAGTCCGGCCCGGC
Organism: uncultured Acidobacteriota bacterium; assembly: GCA_963805925.1. Classification (GTDB taxonomy): domain Bacteria; phylum Acidobacteriota; class Terriglobia; order Bryobacterales; family UBA6623; genus CAMPKL01. The sequence continues at coordinate 73,772 of CAWDWB010000001.1, read as the reverse complement.
TGAGCTGCTTGAAACGTTCGAACAAGAAATGCATCTGTGTTCGAAAGGCCGCTCCCGGAGCATTCTTGTAGAAGTCTTCGAGATGCGGATTCTGCTCCGTGTCGAGGATCGTTCGGGCATGGATGCGGGCGGCCAAAGCCTTAGCCAAGCTCGACTTGCCGACTCGCAGCGGTCCTTCGATCGCGATATAACGCGCAGCGCTCATAAAGTTGAATTCACCAGTCTAAACCGTTCCGGGCCTCGCTCGTCTCCAAGGCCTTCACAGTTCCAAGCCCAACTGCCCGCGACTCGGCGGACTGACCTTGAAGTAGTCGAATGCGAGTTGCGTCCCGACACGGCCCCGCGGCGTGCGGTCCAAGAAGCCGAGCTGCATCAGGTACGGCTCGTAAACCTCTTCGATGGTGCTCGCGTCTTCGCCGACCGAAGCGGCGATCGTGCCCAAGCCCACCGGCCCTCCGCCGTACTTGGCCAGGATCGTGTGCATCACCTTGCGATCGATCTCGTCCAGGCCGTGTGGATCCACTTCGTGCAGGTCCAGCGCGATCCTCGCGGTTTCCCGGTTGATCTGGCCATCGCCGCGCACTTCCGAGTAGTCCCTCACACGGCGCAACAAACGGTTGGCGATTCGAGGCGTGCCCCGGCTGCGTTTGGCGATCTCGAGGCCGCCCTCGGCATCAATCTCCACTCCCAGCAACGACGCCGAGCGCACCACGATGCGCGTCAGTTCCGCCGTCTCATAGGGGTTCAGTCGCAAGACCAAGCCAAACCGCCCGCGCAGTGGAGCGCTGATCAGCCCCGCTCTGGTCGTCGCGCCAATCGCCGTAAACGCCGGAATCGGAATCGAATGCGTTCTCGCCCCCGGCCCGGCGCCGACCATCAAGTCCACCCGATAGTCTTCGAGCGCCGAGTAGAGCATTTCCTCCACGTCGGGCTGCAAACGATGGATCTCATCGATAAAGAAGACCTGTTTGCCCTGGATCGCCGTCAGTGCGCCCGTCAGATCCAGCTTCTTCTGCAGCACCGGCCCGGCAGTGTAGTCGATGCGCACGTCCAACTCGTTGGCGATGATCGCGGCAAGCGTGGTCTTGCCCAGTCCTGGGGGGCCGTAGAGCAGAATGTGGTCGAGAGCTTCATCGCGCCGGCGGGCGGCTTCGATGGCGATAGACAAATTCTCTTTGAGTTTGTCCTGACCGACAAAGTCGTCGAGCGACTTCGGACGCAACGCCAAATCTAGTTGGCGGTCCTCCTCTAACGGAGCGGCCGATACGATGCGCTCTTCACCCACGGATCAAGTCCTAACGGCGAACCAAGCCGAGAGCCTTGCGGAAGAGCGGTTCAAACTCGGCGTCGACGCCGTCCTGTAGCGCCTTCTTCACCGCGGCGCCGGCAGCATCAGCCGAACAACCCAAATTGACCATCGCCGAGATGACGTCGTGTTCCAATCCGCTCATTGCCGATTGAACGCCGCCCTCTGCAGCGCCTTCCATCGCGCCCAACTTTTCGCGTAGCTCTAGGATAATCCTTTCGCCTGTTTTTCGCCCAACTCCGGGGATCCTTGTCAGCGTCGTGACGTCGCCGGAACGGATCGCCGTCAGCAGTTCCGCCGTCGGCAAGCCCGACAAAACCGTCACCGCCAAGCGCGGCCCGACGCCGTTCACCGAGATCAACTTCTCGAAGATTTCTCTCTCGGTCGTAGTCAGGAAGCCGAACAGCGCCAGCGCATCCTCGCGCACGTGCGTATGCACGTGGAATGCAGCTTCGTCCCCGACATTCGGCAGACTCGAAAACGTCGAGACCGGAATGGTCAAGGCATAGCCCACTCCGCCGACATCGACCACCGCCGCATTCGGCTGCTTCTCAAGAATGATTCCACGTAAACGAGCGATCACAAGAACTCCGTACTGTGCCGGCAACTCCCGCTGCCCCACGTAACAGGTTAGTCGGTTCCGCGCGCCATCTGAACCCAATACACGGTCTAGAAGGGAACTTCAGGCCTCCTCCTCTCGTAATGCCTGCCAATGGCCTTATCAGCGAACCTGCGACACGTCTTCCGGCGGTTGGGCCGCTCGCCCGGCTTCGCTGCCGTCGCCCTGCTCACGCTGGCCCTAGGGATAGGCGCAAATACCGCGATCTTCAGCGTCTTGAACGGCGTTGTCTTGAAGCCGCTGCCCTTCCCCGATTCCGAACGTCTCGTCGGTGTTTGGCACACCGCGCCCGGTCTAGGCATCGATGATCTGAACGCTTCGCCGTCCACCTATTACGTCTATCGCGAGGAATCGCGAACGTTCGAAGACGTCGGCCTCTGGCGCGGCGGATCCGCCGCCGTCACCGGGCTTGCCGAACCAGAGCAGGTCGAAGTGCTGCGCGTCACCGACGGCATGCTGCCCATTCTGGCCGTGCCGCCATTGCAAGGGCGTTGGTTCGCAGCGGAAGACGATACGCCCGGCGCCGCCGATACGGTGATGCTCACCTACGGTTACTGGCAACGAAAGTTCAGCTCCGACCCGGACGTGGTCGGCAAAGATGTCGAGGTCGACGGCCGCCCGCGAGAAATCATCGGGGTCATGCCCGAATCATTCGGCTTCCTCAATCAGCATCCGGCGCTCATCCTGCCCATGCAATTGAATCGCGCGGAGGTCTTCGTCGGTCAGTTCAGCTATCAGGGCGTAGCCCGGCTCAAACCCGGCGTCTCGATCGAGCAGGCCAACGCCGACGTGGCCCGCATGCTGCCCATGATGTTCGAGCGCTTCCCGTTGGCGCCGGGAATCAGCAGGGAAATGTTCGATCAAGCGAAGATCGCTCCCAACATACGGCCCTTCAAGCAAGATCTCGTCGGCGACATCGGCAACATCTTGTGGGTGTTGATGGCGGCTGTCGGCTTGGTGCTATTCATCGCTTGCGCCAACGTCGCGAATCTCTTGCTGGTGCGCGCCGAAGGCCGCAGCCACGAATTGGCCGTTCGCTCCGCGCTCGGCGCCGGACGCGGGGTGCTTGCCCGCGAACTGCTGACCGACTCCATTACCCTGAGCCTGATCGGCGGCGGCATCGGCATCGCCATAGCCTACGGAGCGATCCGCCTGCTGCGCTTCTTGAACCCAGCCAACCTGCCGCGCCTAGACGAAATTACCATCGACCCGTCGGCCCTCGCATTCGCTTTTACTGTTTCGCTGGTCGGCGGATTCCTCTTAGGCCTAATACCCGTCTTGCAATACGGCAAGCCGCGGCCGGCAGCAGCCCTACGCGGCGGCACGCGCGGCTCAAGCCAGGGTCGCGAACGCCATCGCGCGCAACGCTCGCTGGTGGTGCTGCAAGTGGCCATGACGTTGGTGTTGTTGATCGGCTCCGGGTTGATGATCCGAACTTTCCGGGCGCTGCAAGACGTGCAGCCCGGCTTTACTGAACCAGAACACATTCTGACGCTGCGTCTCACCTTGCCCGAGGCCCTCGTCGAGAGTTCCGAAGCCGTCGTCCGGTTGCATTACGACCTGGCCCAGAGCGTCGCCTCCGTCCCCGGAGTAACATCTGTCGGCCTGACCAACTCCATCACTATGGACGGCTCGAACGATAACGATCCGATATTCGTGGAAGATCAGCCCAGCCCAGGCGGCGACTTGCCGCCGCTGCGGCGCTACAAACACATCTCTCCAGGCGTCTTCGGCGCGATGGGCAACCCGATCCTCGCTGGACGCGACTTCACCTGGACCGACATCCTCGAAGCGCGCGAGGTCGTACTGGTCTCCGAGAGTCTTGCTCGCGAGTACTGGGACGCGCCCGAGCGCGGCGCTCGGCAAACGCGATCCGCGAAAACACGACCGGCACATGGCGCGAGATCATCGGCGTCGTCGGCGACGAACGCGACGACGGCATCGCCAAACCGGTCTCCAAGATCGTCTACTGGCCGTTCTACATGCGAAACTTCTGGGGCTTCCCGGACAACGTCCAACGCTCGCTCCTCTACGCCGTCCGCAGCGACCGAACCGGCACAGAAGGCTTTCTTGAGGAGGTCCAACGGGCTATTTGGGCCGTGAATCCAAGCCTCCCCATCGCCGGAGTTCGCACGGTCGCGGACATCTACAATCGCAACCTGGCCCGTACTTCGTTCACCCTCGTGATGCTGGGTATCGCTGGTTCAATGGCCCTGCTGCTGGGCGTGGTCGGCATCTACGGCGTCATCTCCTATTCGATTTCGCAACGCACCCGCGAGATCGGCATCCGTATGGCTCTCGGCGCACAACAGCAGGCCGTGCGCGGCATGTTCCTGCAACAAGGCTTATGGCTCGTGGCCATCGGCATCGTCGCCGGGCTCGCTGCCGCCGTGCCCTTGGCGCGATTCATGTCGACGCTGCTGTTTGGCATCAGTCCGCTCGACCCGGCCACCTATGGCGTTGTCTCTCTCGTACTGATTGCCGCTGCGCTGCTGGCGACCTATTTGCCTACCCGTAGGGCTACTCGAGTCGAGCCGTCCGTGGCGCTCCGGGCCGAGTAGGGTGGTTGCGTTAACAACGACAACGCGCGATGCTAATCAGCGGCTATGTCATCTTCCAACCGCCGCGATTTCATCAAACAGCTCTACGCCTCCAGCGCCGTCTTGGCCGGTAGCCTGGCTTCACGGCAGCTCGCCAGCGGACAGTCCAGCGGCGCCGGCCGCGTGCTTGCCAACGGCTCGCGCATTAAGGCCCAGCTCGACCCCAAGGTCTTCGGCGCCTTCCTCGAACATCTTGGACGCGCCGTCTACGAAGGCGTCTACGAGCCAGACTCGAAGTTCTCCGACCGCAACGGCTACCGCACAGACGTCGTCAAGGCGGTCAAAGATACCGGCGTGCCGATCATCCGTTATCCCGGCGGCAACATGGTCTCGGGCTACCGTTGGCTCGACGGCGTCGGCCCCAAGAAAGATCGCCCCACCGTCCTCGAACGCGCTTGGAATTCGCTGGAGCCCAACCAGTTCGGTACCAATGAGTTCATGGACTGGTGCAAGCTCGTCGGCACGCAACCGCTGCTCGGCTGCAACTTCGGCACCGGCACAGTAGAAGAAGCCGTTCAATACGTCGAATACTGCAACCTTGATCGCGGCACCAAATGGAGCGACCTGCGCCGCTCGCACGGTTACGAACAGCCGCACAAGGTCAAGTACTGGTGTCTGGGCAACGAGATGGACGGTCCCTGGCAAATGGGCCGCATGCCGGCCGCCGACTACGGACGCAAGGCCCGTGATGCCGCCCGCCAGTTCCGCATCGTCGACAACGACGTACAACTCATCGCCTGCGGCTCCAGCGGCGCGACGATGCCGACCTATTTGGTCTGGGATCGGGAAGTGCTCCAGGAGTGTTACGACCAAGTCGACGGCCTCTCGCTGCACGTCTACTACGGCAACCTGCCCAACCAGACCGGCGGCAGTTCGGCGCGCTACACCGCCTTGAATCTCGACATGGAAGATCAGATCCAAGAGAGCGCCGCCGTTTGCGACTACGTCCAAGGACTGCAAAAGTCCAGCAAGCGTTTGTGGCTCTCCTTCGATGAATGGAATGTCTGGTACCGCGCCCGCGGCGGCGACTTCGCCAACGGCAAGCAGACCTTCGCGCCGCACCTGCTCGAAGAGGTCTACAACCTCGAAGACGCCCTGCTCGTCGGCGGCATGTTGAACACCTTGATTCGCAACGCCGATCGCGTGCGCATCGGTTGCCTAGCCCAAATCGTCAACGTCATCGCGCCCATCGTGGCCACCGATCAGGGCGTGCTGCTGCAGTCCACCTATTTCCCCTACCAGTGGGCCAACAAGTACGCCCGCGGCGAGGTTCTCGACCTCGTCGTCGAGTCCGAGAGCTTCCCCATCGACCCGACGGGCATCCAGCAGCCCTTCGCGCGCCGCACTGCCGCGCCCTATCTCGATATCGTCGGCACGATTGATAGGCAGAACGGCCAAGCCACGCTGCTCATGCTCAATCGCGACCTCGACGGCGAACGCGAGTTCACCATCGACTGGCGCGACGTGACGCCCTCGCGCGTGCTGGCCAGCCAAACGATTACGGGCAAGGACCTCAAGGCGTTCAACACCTTCGCTTCGCCCAACAACGTGGCGCCCCAACAGTTCGACGCCCCGGCCGCCGGCGCGCGCATGACCTTCAAGCTGCCCGCCGGCTCGTACTCGGTCGCGCACCTGGCCTTAAGTTAGCCGCCGCCTGCACCAAACCCGCCGCGCGCTCTTCCGAGCCGCCTCAGGATGAGACTGCGAAGGACAAGCCTGTACCTGGCGACAGGAATGCGACTCCCATCTTCCGGTGTAACAATTGTGAAACTTCTCCCGGTCGCGGACTTGCAAAGTCTTCAGTCGGTTAAGGTGGGGAGCTACTAACGGCGATATGGGAAAGTGCCTCCAATGCGCCATTATCGGATAGGAGTTCAACTGTTGGCCGCGGCCTTGCTGCCAACGATAAATGCGGCTTCCCAAGACGCCGTCTTCAGCACAGAGACCCGAGTTGTGGAGGTCACGCTGATCGCCACGGACCGCAATCAGCCGGTCAGCGACCTCAGCGTCAATGAAATCGAGCTTTTCGACAACAGGCGAGAACAGCGGATCCAGAGCTTCCAGCTGATAGGATCATCCGATCGGTCTGATACGAAAGCAGCGCCGCGGCACACAGTCGTGTTGCTCGACGGGCTGAACACCGACTTTTCAGACCAGGCCCGCGTTCGCTCGGCCTTGAGCAACGTCTTTCGCGATTTCGAGAATGCTGGAGACCGAATCGCGGTCTTTGTCCTATCGCGAGAACTCCACAAAGTTAGCGACTTCACCAATAACGTTGCGCCCCTTGAGGAGATCGTCGCCGAACTGGCTCTCAGTCCGCCGCCGCTCGACGTTCAAAGTCTCGCCGGCGGATCAGGTATGGGCGGCATGATGCCCGATCCGACCAGACCGCAGCAAGATGCAGGGAACCGTGTGAACCCAGGCAACCGGGGAACTGGCGAGCTCGTGCAGATGGTTCGCAACCGCGTCACCAAGACTCTCGACGCTCTGACATCAATCGCACGCGCGACGGCGCACATCCCCGGGCAGAAGAACCTGATCTGGCTCTCGTCCACATTCCCGATGCAAGTAAACCCGCCCAACGGAACACCGGTTTCGTTCTTCAACGACGTTGAGAGAATGACGAACGAGTTGAACGCCGCAAACATCAATCTTTATCCGGTTGACCCCCGGGGCGTCACCGGGAATCGGAATGCTCAGGTCGCCGTCCAGACGATGAAGCTCGTCGCCCAACAGACGGGCGGCCTAGCCTATACCAATACGAATGACCTCGCCGGGGCCATCGAGACCGCCATCAGCGATACCCGCGTCGGCTACGTACTCACCTACTCGCCCGACAACTACGGCGAAGACGGCGACGCGCATGACATTCGGATCAAAACAAGCCGCAAGCGCGTCAAGCTGAGGTACCGTCCAGGGTATGTGGCGCGATCGCAGATCCGGCCTTGAGTCCGATCGAGGCGCAGGCTTGCCGCTACTCCACCGAGCCCAGATCGTCGACTTTGCGAAGCGCTGGGAACAACCGTGCCCAGACGCCGGCGATGATGAGCGTTCCCACGCCTCCTAGGATCACGGCCGGCATTGCGCCGAACCATTGCGCGGTCAGGCCCGACTCGAACTCGCCCAACTCATTCGACGCCTGAATGAACATCACGTTCACGGCACTGACGCGTCCGCGCATGTCGTCTGGCGTGGCGAGTTGCACCAACGAATGTCGGATGATCACGCTGACCATATCGGCGGCGCCGAGTACCACCAGCGCGGCTAGCGACAGAAGTCGGCTCTGCGAAAGGCCGAACACGATGGTGGCGATGCCGAAGATGAACACGCACACCAACATCGTGGCACCCGCCCTCTTCTTCAGCGGACGGAAAGCCAAAATGAGCGCCATCGTCAACGCGCCGACGCCCGGCGCCGCGCGCAGGATGCCCAGCCACTCCGGACCCACCAACAAGATATCGCGCGCAAACACAGGCATCAGCGCGACAGCGCCGCCCAGCAGCACGGCGAATAGGTCCAAAGACAGAGCCCCGAGCACGATCTTGTTGTGGAAGATATAGCGAATTCCTCCGAGCACGACGTCTAGCGAGATCGCCGGGCGCAGTTGGCCAACCGGCTTCAGGCGTATCAACGACAGAAACGCCAAGCCCGTCAGCGCCGCGACGGCAGCGCAGGCGAAGGCCTCCACGCTGCGGCCGGCCCAGCCATAGATGAAGCCGCCCAGCACCGGTCCGGTCACGGTCGCCAACTGGAACAGCGAACTGGCCCAGGTGACCGCGTTGGTGAAATCTTTCTTCGGGACCAGAATCGGCAGGAACGCTTGGGAGGCCGGAGCATTGAAGGCGCGCACGATTCCGTTGACGACGAGTACCCCGTAGACCGGGTAGATCGAGTGGAGTCCTCGTAGCGACAACCCGAACAACAGCAGCGAGCAGAGCGCAAAGCCGCAGGAGCAGAGTTGCAGGATCCGCTGTCGCGGATAGCGGTCAGCAGCGTGACCGGCGACCAGGAACAGCAGCATCCCAGGGAGAAACTGAGAGAGACCAACGAGACCGAGGTCGAGCGGTCGCTCAGTGAGCGTATAGATCTGCCAGGCCACCGCAATAGTCTGAATCTCAAGCCCAAGCCGGATGACGAACCGCGCCGCTATGTAGTAGCGGAAGTTCGGGTAGCGAAATACGGCGCGCGGGCCGTCATCGACGGCGACCGATGAACGCATAAAGTGGGAACCGAGAGGACGCGGAATAGGCTCGACTCCATTGTCGACTGGATGGGCCCCACGGGAACAGCGTCAGTCCCCCAGAGATTCCTCCCCAACGCCCTTCCGCCGCCGCCCGCCGGGGACTGTCCGCCCCGTCCACTTTCCGAACTCGCACCCTCCGCCGGTATCCCCGCTCACGTGCTTTCAGCCCGTTCACGAGACTCATCGCTAGGCGAGCCCTTCAGACCTGGCAGCGGAAACCCGCCACTCCCTATCGAACCCGCTTTAGCTGGCTTAACCAAACACTCATCCGGGCAGACCCGCTCAGTTCGGCTCCTCGTCCGCCCATCCGAGCCCCGAGCGCAAGAGAGAAGAGGTCCCTTCGCCTGTCGAGAACTGCCCCTGCGCGGGCCGCGCCGCCTGCTCGGCTTGAAAAGGGAACAACCAGGTCGAACCAGTAGCGGGCCCTCGGGTCCGGCCGAGCCTGGAGACATCGTGCTGCGCTACGGTACGGGTTGGGGCGAGACAGACCCATCCTTCGAGACAGGCGAACTTGCGACTGGCACTGCACAAGTGCGGCCCGAAGCCAACCCCATGGTGAGCTTTGGCGGGGTGAGCATGGATCCGTCCGATGTCCTCTACGTCTGCGGTAGGATTCAAACGAGTGTTTGAATCCTAGTGATTTGCCCCTAAGGGCAAATACTCCTTGGCTAAACATCCTGGCAACGATATGATCGTTCATAGGAGTTCCGAATGCAGACCCAGATGTTAGCATCGCCGGCGGTCCGGCCCCTCGGGGGCAAGGACGCGGTTCGGATACTGGTCGCGGCAGACCGCGTTGCGGCGCGGCTGGCGCTGAAAGCTGTCCTTGAGAAGAGTGGTTATCTTGTTGATTCTGCAGCTTCTTATGCGGAAGCGATGGACAAGATCGAGAACAGCCAGTTTGACCTCGTTCTGTGCGACATGAGGAATGACAAGCCGGCGGCAGATCGCCTGATTGCGCTGGCTAAGGGGCAAGAATACCGCCCCGCGACGGCGCATCTACAGATTACTGGAGACGACGCCAGCGACCAGGACGAGTTTCTGGTGGAACCGGTGGATGTCCCCCAACTGCTGACCGAAATTACCGATCTGCTGGCCTCTCGGGCTGCTGATCGTGCGCTGCGGACCGCCCGCCGCGCCTCCTGATAGCTCCTCTTCGGGAACTTCCATTAGCATGGAGGCATGCTGCGCCGCGGCTGCTTGTTCTTGGCGTTCTTGTGCCTGCCGCTCGCGGCTGCCGCGCAAGAACTGACCCTAGAAGAAATCTTCTCCGCTGACGGGCTTGCGGGTCCGGGGCCGGAACAGTTCCAATGGAGTCCCGACGGCTCTTCGCTGACCTATATTCTGGAGGATGCGGTCAACGGGGAACGGAACTTGTGGGTTGCCGACGGCCAGGGCGGACGCCCGCGAGTGCTGGTGAGTCACCGACAATTAGCGGCGCTAGCCCCAGCGCTCAACGATGCCACTCAGGATGAGCGGGAACGCGAGCGGCGGCGCAGATATGCCGTGGCCAGCTACCTGTGGTCTCCCGACTCGAAGAGCTTGTTATTTACCAGCGCGGGAAGCCTGTTCCTGTACGAGTTGGAAAGCGGTCGCGCGCGGGAACTGACGCCGGGCTTGGACGGCGTCCGGCATCCGAAGTTTTCTCCGGACGGGAAGTTCGTTTCTTTCGTCTACGAGCACGACTTATGGCTCGCGGATCTGGCGGACCGCCGCTTGCGGCGGCTGACGACGGGCGGCTCGCCGGACGTGCTGCACGGCGATCTGGATTGGGTCTACCCGGAGGAGTTCGGCGTTCGGGACGGGCACTTGTGGTCGCCGGATTCGCGGCGAATCGCGTTCCTTGAGACGGACCAGTCGCGGGTGCCAAGGTATCCGCTGACGACGCTCACGACGGCCGAGGCATCGGTTGACTTCGAGCGCTATCCCAAGGCTGGCGATCCGAACCCGAAGGTGAGGCTGGGGGTGCTGGACATTGGGGACGCGCACTCAGGAGTGAGTTGGTTCGACCCAGGCTCGGAGTACTTGCCGCGATTCTCTTGGACGCCCGATAACCGTTTGATCGTGCAGTCCCTGGATCGCGGTCAGAAAAATTTGCGGGTTGAGGCAATCGATACGTCGACGAGTAAGCGGAAAGTGCTGCTGACCGAGACGGATCGGAATTGGATCAACATCCACGACGACTTGCGGTTTCTCGGAGGCGGCGATGAGTTTCTGTGGAGTTCGGAGCGGTCTGGGTTGCGTCATCTCTACCTGTATCAAAGCGACGGAACTCTGCTGCGACAGCTGACCGAAGGGGACTGGGAAGTTTCGGCGATTGCTGGAGTCGACCAAGAAGCGGGCGTCGTGTATTTCATGGCCAATCGCGACAATGCCATCGGCTCGGATCTCTACGCAGTGCGACTGACGGGCGGCGAAGTGCGGCGGGTGACGAGCGGTCTCGGCGTTCACCGGGTGGCCATGAATCCGGGGGCGACGGCGTATGTCGATGCGCGCTCGACGCTGCCGGCACCGGAGACCGTCGTCATCGGGTCACCCGGCGGGGATCCGGAGCGGGTGATTCACGATCCGAATCCGGTCGATCGGTCCGAGTGGGCGGAACCGGAGCTGAGCGTCATCGAGACCGAGGACGGGGCCCAGATCCGTACGCTGCTGCTCAAGCCGCCTCGGCTTGCGCGGGGCAAGAAGTACCCGCTGGTGATCTACGTCTACGGAGGCCCGCACGTACCGACGATTCGCGATGCCTGGGATGCGCGGGGACGCTACCAGTTCCACCAGCGGCTGGTGCAGCAGGGTTTTATCGTGGCTTACGTGGACGACCGGGCGTCGTCTCGCCTGGGCCACAAGTATGAGGTTGCCGCGGCAAAGAACTACGGCCCGACAGCGCTGGCGGACCAGCTGATTGCGGTGGAGCGATTCAAGCGGTTGCCGTTCGTCGACCCGGAGCGGATCGGCATTTGGGGTTGGAGCGGCGGCGGCTTTGCGACCTGCTTCGCGCTGACCCATAGCGATGCGTTTCGGGCAGGCATTGCGGTCGCGCCGGTGACGGACTGGCGCTTCTACGACTCGATCTACACCGAACGTTACATGGGGCTGCCGGCCGAAGAGCCGTTGGCTTACCGCCGAACCTCGGCGCTGGAAGCCGCTGACCAACTGCATGGACGTTTGATGCTGATGCACGGCACGTCCGACGACAATGTGCATCCGCAGAACACGATTGCCCTGATCGATGCCTTGATCGATGCGGGAAAGCCGTACGACTTGCAGTTGTACCCGGGGCAAACGCACGGCATATCGGGCGCGAAAGACCGATTGCACGCGTTCCGCACGATGGAACAGTTTTGGATTCGGGAACTGCGGGACGTTTCGGTTTCGAAGTGATCCGGCGCGATTGCTAAACTTGCGACTGCTATGTCGCATATTCTCGCCCTCGACGAAGGGACCTCCAGCGCGCGGGCGCTTATTTTCAATCACGACGCCAACGTCGTGGCTTCATACCAGTCGGAAGTGGCTTGCCATTACCCGAAAGAGGGCTGGGTAGATCAGGACCCGCGGGAAGTCTGGACGGCGCAACTGAACGCCGCTAAGTACGCCATTGAGAACGCGCACCTGAAGGCCGCGGACATCCAAGCGCTGGGCATTACCAACCAACGCGAGACGACGGTCATTTGGGACCGCGCCACGGGCCGGCCCGTCGGTCCGGCGATCGTTTGGCAATGCCGCAGGACGGCGGAGATTTGTCGGCATCTGACGACAGAGAAGCACGGCCACGAAGTCACCGAGCGGACCGGACTGGTCGTCGACGCCTATTTCTCGGCGACGAAGATCGCTTGGATCTTGGATCACATTCACGATGGACGATCGCGGGCTGAGAACGGCGACTTGGCGTTCGGGACGATGGACTCGTGGCTGATTTGGAATCTGACTGGGGGCCGAGAACACGTCATCGACATTACCAATGCGTCGCGGACGATGCTCATGAACCTGAGCGAAGGGGCATGGGACGACAAGATGATCGAGTTGTTCAACGTGCCCAAGGCGGTGTTGCCGCGGATTGTCCCGTCCTGCGGCGTTGTCGCGACGACGGACGGCGACCTGCTCGGCTCGGAGATTCCGATTGCGGGAATTGCCGGAGATCAGCAAGCGGCGCTTTTTGGGCAGGCCTGCTTTCGGCCTGGGCTATCTAAGAACACCTACGGCACTGGCTGCTTCCTGCTGCTCAACACGGGTGAGGAGCGGCCCACGTCAAAGAACGGTTTGCTGTCGACTACCGCAGCATCGCAGGACGACAAGGCGCGCTATGCGCTGGAAGGCAGTATTTTCGTGGCCGGCGCAGTCGTCCAATGGCTGCGGGACGAGTTGAAGATCATCTACAGCGCGGCCGAGTCGGAAACCTTGGCGCGAAGCGTGCCGGATACGGCTGGCGTGCATCTGGTGCCCGCGTTCGTGGGCCTGGGCGCTCCGCACTGGGATGCGCATGCGCGGGGATTGATTTCGGGACTGACGCGTGGGGCCAAACGGGAGCACATCGTGCGCGCCGCATTGGAGAGCATCGCCTATCAGACCAGAGAGCTGGTGGAGGCGATGGACGCCGATTCGCCTTCGCCGATGACGGAGTTGCGGGTCGACGGCGGCGCTTCGGCCAACGATTTCCTGATGCAGTTCCAGGCGGATATTTTGGGCAAGCCGGTCGTGAGGCCAGCCAACCGGGAAACGACGGCGGCGGGAGCGGCTTACCTGGCGGGACTGGCGACGGGCTTCTGGAGCGGAACGGACGAGTTGGAACAATTCTGGAAGGCGGACCGCATCTTCGAGCCGACGATGCCGTCGGAACGGCGCGAAGAGCTGTTTGCCGGCTGGAAGAAGGCAGTGGAGCGGGCGCGGTTGTAAGAGTGGCGACATCGCGGCGTTACCCTGGCGGCGCCGCCTCGCTTACAATCGGGATCTTATGTCTCCTTCGCAGTTCTCTTCCAACCACGTTGCTTTGGTCACGGGCGCCAGCCTCGGCATTGGAGCCGAAACCGCCGTCGAGTTTGCACGGCGCGGCGCCAAAGTGGCCGTGCATTACAACTCCAGCAAGGCGCAGGCCGAAGAAGTCGCGGCGCGTATCGAGAAACTAGGCGGTAAGGCCTGGTTGTTTCAGGCTGACGTTTCCGATCCTGAGCAAGCGCGCGACCTGGCGAAAAGGGTGCTGGAGACCTGCGGACGAGTGGATACGCTGGTTAACAACGCGGGATCGCTCGTCGAGCGGCGGCCGTTTTTGGAACTGACCGACGATTTGTGGCGGCGGATCATTGATATCAACGTCACCAGCGTGATTTGGGTGAGCCAGCCGATCGCGCGGCACATGATCGAACGGCGATCGGGAGCCATTATCAACCTGGGTTCGATCGCCGGCCACAATGGCGGCGGCCCGGGGGCGATGCCTTACGCCACTTCCAAGGCAGCGGTCACCTGTATGACCAAGGGCATGGCCAAGGAGCTGATTCCGCACGGAATTCGGGTGAACGCGGTAAATCCCGGCGTGATCCTAACGCCCTTCCATGAGCGCTTTACGAACGAGGAAAACATGAAGAAGATGGTTAGCATGATCCCGCAGGGGCGGGCGGGAACGGCTGACGAGATCGCCGGCGTGATCGCATTCTTGGCCAGCAAAGACGCCAGTCACATCGTCGGCGAGTCGATCGAAGTGAACGGCGGCATGCTGATGGACTAGGTCTGGCTTGCGGCAGGGGCCAGGCTCATGAATCTCTTGAAAAATCTCTTTCGATTTGCGGTTGGAGTTGTCTTTGCGGGTGCTTCGGTGTGGGCCCAAGACCCGGGCGCCGCGACGTCTGCGCTGCCCAGTTGGTTGGACTTGGGGGTTGAGGCGCGCTCCCGAACCGAGTACCGGACCAACATCGGCAATCGGGAAGAACGCGACGATACGATCGACTGGACTCGGCTGCGTCTCAGCGTTGATGTGGACGCGGCCTCCTGGTTACGGTTGCGGTTTCAAGGACAGGACTCGCGGGTCGCGGGTCTAGCGCCGTATCGTTCCCGGACCAATACCGACTATTTCGACATTCGCGAAGCTTACGTCTCGCTCGGCCCGTCGAAGGGGTCTCAGCTTAATCTGGGACGTCAGGTACTTCGCTATGGCGACGATCGGCTGATTGGACGCCGGAACTGGAACGATATTGACCCCGGCTGGGATGCAGCTCGCCTGGTGCTGCGGCGAGGCGACGATCAGGTTGATATTTTTTCGATGGCCTTCGTGGAAGCGGACGAGACGCACTTCGACAAGCCGATCCAGGGGCCGAGACTGCACGGATTTTACGGCCGTATCGGCTCGTTGGTTCCCGGGGGGCAGCTGGAGCCCTATCTGCTTTACGCCTCACAACCTCGGTTCAATGGAGTGCAGGATCGCGGTCCCGATTCAGGCTCTTACACGACGGGAGTGCGCTTCGCTGGGGCGGCTACTCCTTGGCTGGACTATGACTTCGAGGTGACAGGGCAACGGGGGCACGCACGGGCCGTGAAACTTCGCGGCTGGGCGAGCGCTGAGAGTCTGACGTTCGGAACCAACAATCTGCCGCTGCGCAGCCGGCTGCGGGTGCTACATGACTACGCCTCGGGCGACGACAAGGAGCCCGGGCGACAGACGACGTTCGATCCGCTGCACCATGCCAGGCACAAGCACCTGGGGATGGTCGACGTCGTAGGCCGCCGCAACATTCAAGCGTTGACAATCGGCTGGGAAGGCCATGTGCATTCGCGCTGGCGGCTGCGCGCGAGCCATTTCGATTTTTGGCTCGCGTCGCGCTACGACGGCCTCTACGGGATTAACGGCAAGGAGGCCGTGGCTGCTCCGGCCGGTGGAGCGGCGAGCAGTAAGATTGGCTCCGAATGGGACTTGACTCTGCGTTTCGCTACGCCGATCGAAGGGCTTTCCGTCGAAGGCGGCCCGGGGTTGTTTTATCCCGGCGGATTCCTGAAGACGCAAGTCGGCGAGTTCTCCAGGACAAAGATGGTCTACCTAAGCGTCGAGTTCCAGCTCTAGGCGGACGGCTCAAAGGTGCGTAGGGCCACGGATGGGCTGTCGGGTTGGATCGCGAAGGACTCCGCCGCGGCAGGAATCAGATAGCAGTCGCCGGGCTGGTAGGAATCGAGCCCGATGCGGCCGCTGCCTTCCACGAACATCAACAACTCGAACCGCTCGCTATTGGTTTTGTAAGAGACGCTGGAAGTCCAGGCCAGCTTTTCCGTCTCAAAATAGGGGCAACTGGCGACCAGACTCCGCTCGAACAGGGGATCGGGGATCGTCTGCAATGTGAGCTTCTCTCGCGGAGCACCCGAGCGGACGACCGCGGCGGCTTGATCCACGTGCAATTCTCGCGGATTTCCTGTCGAGTCGAGTCTTCCGAAATCAAAGAAGCGATAGGTGAGGTCGGAGTTCTGCTGAATCTCGCAGATGGTGACGCCCTCGCCCAGCGTGTGCAGCGTGCCGGGGGGGATCAATAGGGAATCGCCGGCCGAGACCGGGATCCAATTCAGAAAGCGCTCGATCTGCCCGCTTTCCGCCGCTTTCACAAGTTGCGCTGGGGACATCTGTTCCGTAAGGCCCAGGGCGACTGAGGCGCCGGGGAGGGCCGCGGCGACGTACCAGAGTTCCGTCTTGCCTGGACCGCCCTCGCGCTCTAGGGCATACGCATCGTCCGGATGCACCTGGACCGACAGAGTCTTCGCCGCGAAGAGCATCTTGGTGAGGATGGGGAAATAAGGCCCGTGCGGTGCGGAATCGTCTCGGGTCGCGGCCCCAGCGGAACGCCGAACGAGATCGCGGGGCTGGTGCGTCGAGCCCATCAGATCGGCGCCGAATTCGGCCATTAGCGAGGCCAGGGTGCTGCCGGCCAACGGTCCGTTGGTCACCTGGTTGGCCTCGAAGGAATACCAGATTTCGCCGATTGGTTTGGCGAACTCGCCGAAATAGGGGCGAAGATCCGTCGTCCCCCAGATCCGCTCGCGAGGCGACGGGGTCAGGCGTAGCGGATAGAGAGACGTCACGATAGCTCGGTCATGAAGCGCCTGATGCGTGCCACTCCCTCTTTGATATCGTCCATCGAAGCCGCGTAGGAGATGCGGATGTGTTCGTCCGTGCCGAAGGCCTCGCCGGGCACAACGGCGACGTGTTGGTCTTCCAGCAGTTTGCTCGCGAAGTCTATCGCCGAGGTGATGCCGGACTTGCCGAATGCCGAACTGATGTTGGGGTAGGCGTAGAAAGCTCCGCCGGGCGTGGGGCACTCGACGCCGGGAATTTCGTTGAGCGCGGGAACGATGTAATCACGGCGGCGGCGATACTCGGCGAGCATCTCAACCACCGAGTCCTGAGGGCCGTTGAGGGCCTCGATGGCCGCCTTTTGGACGATCGATGTTGGGTTGGAAGTTGAGTGGCTCTGCAGGTTGTTGATCGCGCTGATCAGTTCCTTCGGCCCCAAGGTGTAGCCGATGCGCCAGCCGGTCATGGCGAAGGTCTTGGATAACGATCCGATGACCACGACGTTGGGCTTGGCGCCGGGCAACGATGCAATGGAGAAAGGATCACCTTCATAGACGAACTTGCAGTAGCACTCGTCCGTCATCAGCAGGATGCCGCGAGACGAGGTCAGTTCGTAGATCTTCTCGAATTCAGCGCGGTCGACGACGGCGCCGCTGGGATTGTTGGGCGAGTTGACGATGACGATGCGCGTTTTCGGAGACAAGGCTTTCTCGATGGCGTCGGCGGTGAGCCGGTAGCCGTCGGACTCCTCGGTCTTCACCTGCACGCAGCGGCCGCCGTGATAGTTGACGACGTCGTAGAAGGTGACCCAGTAGGGCACCGGCAGCACGACTTCGTCGCCATGGTCGAGCATGGCCGCCATGACATTGAAGATGGCGTGTTTGCCGCCAACCGAGGCGATACACTCGCCCTTGCCGTAATCGGTGCCGAGGTCTCTGCGATGCCAATTGGTGATGGCCTCCAGCAGAGCCGGCACGCCGCCGGCGGCGGTGTAGCGCGTGAAGTTGTCGTCGAGCGCCTTCTTCGCCGCGTCTTTGATATTCGTGGGCGTCGGGAAGTCCGGTTCGCCGGCGGCAAAGGCGATTACATTGACCCCGCTGGCCTTGAGTTGGTTGGCTTTGGCAGTGACGGCCATCGTGGCGGATTCGCTGATCCGCGACATACGTTCTGAGAGCTTCATCTTTCTACAGATTACTGTGTTTGGCGCGCAGCCGGGCGACTACGGCGTCGGGAACCAAACCGCTGACGTCGCCGCCCAGGCGGCTGACTTCCTTGACGATGCGCGAGCTGAGATAGCTGTACTGCTCGGCGGCCGGGATGAACAAGGTTTCCAGTTCCGAACTGAGTTGGCGGTTCATCAGCGCCATCTGCAATTCGTACTCGTAGTCCGAGACGGCGCGGATGCCGCGGAGGATCAATTTGGCGCCGCGGGCCCGTGCATAGTCCACCAGCAGGCCATCGAAGCTGTCCACCGACACATTGGGAAGGTCGGCGGTGGCCTGCGTCACCATCTCCATGCGTTCTTCGGTGGTGAACAGAGGGTGTTTTGAATCGTGCCGAAGCGCAGCGACGACGACGTGGCCGAAAATCTTGGACGCTCGTTGAATCAGATCCAAGTGTCCGTTCGTCACCGGGTCGAAGGAGCCCGGATAGATCGCTAGCTGCTGCGGCGTGGACAAGAACCCGATTCTACCAATCGGAAGCACCGCCGGTGGTAGGGCTTCTTCCTCAGAGAGTCGCCAAGAGTAATCAGGCATAATTGACCGAGCTAAGGAGACGGGCTCGCGCCATAGATGAACGAATTCGGCGGACAATTTACGATTTCGAATACCGAGAATATTCCTGGCCGGCAGATTACGGAGTTCTATGGCGTCGTGACGGGGAGCACGGTTCGGGCCAAGCACATCGGCAAGGACATCTTGGCGGGCCTGAAGAATATCGTCGGCGGGGAGTTGAAGAGCTATACCGAACTGCTGAGGGAAGCCCGTCAGGAGGCCTTGCAGCGCATGATCGCCGAGGCCCAGTCGATGGGGGCGAACGCTGTGGTGAATGTACGATTCTCGACCAGCTCGATCGCCCAGGGCGCCGCCGAACTGTTCGCCTACGGGACTGCGGTCCGGGTGGAATAGCGGTGAGCTCGGAGTTGACCGAACTGCTGCTGCGGGTCGCTCCCTTCGCCCTTCTGTTGGTGCTGGGGCTGGCCGTGGGGACGATTTTGGAGCGGCGGCATTTTGCTGATATTCGCGTTCGCGAAGCTCAATTGCGGATGCTGCCGGCGATCACCTTTTCCAAGCCGCCCGCTGATTGGTCGGTTGACGGCGGCGGTTTGGTCGCAGGAAGCGTGGTCGTGTCGTTGGATTACTTCAAGCGATTCGCTGCGGCGCTAAGGATCATCTTTGGCGGTCGGGTCAAAGCCTTTGAGCCGCTGATGGACCGCGGCCGCCGCGAGGCGATTCTGCGGATGAAGGAAGATGCGGCGGCGGCTGGGTACGACGCAATCATCAACGTTCGTCTGGCAACATCGCGGATCGCTAACGCCGACGGGTCGACAACGGCGGGCGTGGAATTGATCGCCTACGGGACCGGCTTGAAGCTGCGGGGCGGGCTCGCGACGAACGAAATCTAGGATGCCCTCCCAATCAAACCAATAGGTGGGCCAAATGTTTTGAGCGTGTTACACTACCGTCTCGGAGCTTGGCCGGATGAACCCTCGCGCTCGCCTATTGCCGGAACTGGAACTGGAAGTGATGAAGGTTCTGTGGCGGCGGGACGCGGCTACGGTTGCTGACGTCCAAGAAGAACTCAAACCGGCGCGGCCGTTGGCCTACACAACGGTGATGACCGTTCTCGATCGGCTGGCCCGCAAAGGCGCCGCCGACCGCGACAAGCAAGGGCGCGGATACCTGTATCGGCCTGCGGTCTCTGAGCAAGAGGTTTGCGAGTTGGCTCTTGAAAGACTGCTCGACGACTTCTTTTCGCGGTCGCCGCAGAAGCTTCTGCAATATGTGCAGGAACGGCGGCTCGGAGCACGAACCTACAACGGCAACGGCTCGCCGCACCTCGATTCCGCTCTGCTCTAGATCGCTAGTCTTCGTTGCGGTGGGGCAGCAGGTAGGACAAAGTCCGGCCTGCTAGATAACCGACGATCGCGCCGGCCAAGGGAATGGTGAGATGTCCCGCAGCCATGTGCGGGGCGTTCAGCAAGGAACAGCCCACGTGGATCGCGGCCATTCCCACTAGGCCTCCCAACAGGCCTGCCGTGGCGCCGACCGTGCCGTAAGCCAGTGGTGCGCCCTTGCGGACGACCCACAAGACGAGAACGACGGCAGGGATCGAACAAACGAACCCGGCAAAGAAGCAGTGCCAGCCCTGGACGGTCCCGTCGGTCCAAGGGAAGAGCCCCCAGATGAGCGCGAACAGGACTAACAAGATCCCGGCGGTCATCGTAACCGGACGGACAAAGCGCCGCTGGCCGGGCGTCATCTCTCCGCTCAACGAGAACGATGCGAGGCCGGCGGCAGCCAGGATGGCGGCGAGAATCCCGGCGAGTTGCGGAACGGTCATGTTCTGGGCGCCGCGCGTGCCGACGACCGCGAACAGCAACGCCGTGACAGATGCAAAAATCGCCAGAAAAGCGGCGACGAGAAAGGCACGGCTGGGCAGCGGAGTTACCGGGTGCAGCGATCCCAGAAGGCGGTCGGCGATTCTCTGTTCCGCAGCCGGAGACGCTTCGGTCAGCAATTCATTCGGCACGATAGCGTCGAGTTCGCTCGCAATCGAATGGGTGGTCCTTGGCGATCTCATGACGACTCAGATTCCGTGAGGAGTTCCCTCAACCGGCGATAGGCGCGGTGAGCCTTCTGCTTGACCGAGCCAACGGTGGTCCCGGTCGCTCCCGCGACTTCCTCCAGGCTCATCCCGGTAATTTTTAACATACGGACAACTTCCTGCTGGCTGTCCGGCAGCTGTCGTACTAGACGCCAGACGTCGCCTTCGGTCCCGTCAGGCGGCGTGAAACTGGCATCCGCGGCCGTTGCCTCCAAATCCTCCGACGACAGCTCGCGGCGCTCAATCTGACTTCGCCGGCGGTAGGCGTCGATTCTGGTGTGCCGTGCGATGGCGAAGACCCAGGGCAAAACGGGGCTTCCGGGACGATACGAGGCTCGGGCGCGGTGAACGCGCAGCCAACAATCCTGAAGCATGTCGTCGGCTTGCGAGCGTGTTTGCGCAGGACCGGCTAGGAAGCGCAACAACATAGGGGAAAGCCGGTGGACGAGTTCCGTTGTGGCGACCGCGTCGGCGCGCTGGTAGCCCTCCATGAGTTCCTGAAGACGATCTTTCTCGGCGTTCTGTGCACGGGAAGCCGGCGCGGCGTTGATGGAACCGGGGCTGGTCAAAACGCTGCTATCTGCGAAAATCGCAAAGCAAGTCACACCCACTGCTTCGCTTCAGGCGAATGTGGAGTTACGGCCGCGTTGCGTAAACATCTTAGCTGCAGGCGGCCTGGGTCAGACGACGAAAAAAAGATCGGCGGCGGCGAATCATTTGAGGGTGCTCCTGCGTCATTACTACCTGCGAAGGATTTGACAGTGGATGCTAGGATCGAAATCGAATGCGGAACCGGCGGGCGAGCATTTTTAGCTTGCCCCCGGATGGGGACATCCGTATACTCTTTGGAAATTCACCGGGGAGCGAGAATCCCGCCTCGCGCTGAGCCGGTTCCAATTGGTCAGAACAAGAATGTTGTCGCCGTGCTTCCGCCGGGGGCAGAACTTTCGTACCAGTGTGTGTCAGGCATGAACGCTGACCGGGCTAGGTAGAAATGACGGGATAAGTGGCGGATTCGACTAACTGTCGAATACCGCCGCGACGATAAAGATTAAGCCTGCCGCAAGCAGAGCAGGCAAAGTGAGGTAGGACAGATGGCAAGCACAGCAACGAAGGGTCTTACAAAGGCTCAGGTTGGCAAGCTGCGGCAGCAGCTGGAAGACAAAGGAAAAGAGATTCGCGCGAGTCTGGAAGCGTCCCGCGCGGGCAAAGCCCTGATCGGCGAGCAGACGCAGAATCTGGAAGATCTGCCTGTTCAAGCGCACGAAGAATGGATCTTCTTGAATCGCAACAGCATTGACGTATCTTTGCTGCGCGAGGTAGAGGAGGCGCTGGAGCGCATCGACGAGGACGCCTACGGCGAATGCATGGATTGCGAGGAGCCGATCTCAACGAAGCGTCTTGAGGCGATCCCTTGGGCGCGTTACTGCATCTCGTGCCAAGAAGAATTGGCGGCTATCGAGGCGGAGACTCGTCTCGCCGAGAACAAGCCTCGCTTCTGAGCTCTGATTCAACATCTGTCGCTTTGCTTTCGTCCGGCCCGCCATCGGGCCGGACGGTGTTCTCGCCACGAAACCTTAAGCGTTCAGCTTCGCCAGCTTCTCCAGATCCAATCTCCCCGTGTAGATCGCCATTCCCAGAGCCGCGTGGATGTTCATCGCGGTCAGTTCCTGGATTTCCTCGATCGTTGTAATGCCGCCCGCAGCGGTGATCTCGTGGTTCGTCGCCTGACGCAACCGGCGATACCAGGCTAGATCTGTGCCTTCGAGCATCCCTTCCTTGTCGACATAGGTGCAGAGGAACCCGCCGCAGAAGGGTTCTAGGCGGCGGATGACTTCCTCGGCGGTGAGGTCGACGGCTTCGCTCCAGCCCTTGACGACGATCTTGCCGTGCTTGGAGTCCAGCGCCAGTAACACCTTGTCACGGCCGACGGCCTGGTCGATTTCATTGAGCAGAGTCTCGTTGACGGCGTTGCCTGAGAAGGCGGCCGTGCCGACGATGACGCGCTCGGCGCCGGCGTCGACGAGTTCGCGGGCGCGGGCGGCAGTGCGGACGCCGCCACCGACGCGGGTGCGGGCGCGCGAGGCCAGGTCGCGGACAATCCGGAGGTTCAAGCCCTTGCCCATCGCAGCATCGAGATCGATGACTTGGATCACCGGGAAGCCTTTGAAGCGCTCCAGCATTTCGAGCGGCGGGGCGCCTTCGAGCGCCTTCTTTTGGCCTTGGATGAGTTGGACGACCTTGCCGTCTTGCAGATCGATGCAGGGAATGATCATTTGGATGTCGTCAGCGTTGCTAGCGCTTCGTTGGCGTAGAACTGGATGGCTTCGGGCACGGCCCATTCGGTCGCGGCGAGTTCGGCTGGCGTGAACCAACGGATGTCGTGGTGCTCGGCTTCGGCCAGCTGCGGTTCGCCGGCGACGGACTTGGCGAAGTAGATCAGCCCGATGTGACGATGGTCGCCGGAGATCTCGTGAACGTCGAGATAGCTCGGTGCCGTCAGAGTCTGCGTGCCAGGAAATTCGCGGGGCGGCTTGGCGCCGACGAGTTCGACCTCCAGGCCGCTCTCCTCAAGCGTTTCGCGAAGGGCAGCTTGCTCCGGGTTCTCGCCGATCTCGATGTGGCCGCCGATGGGTAGCCATTTCTCTAGCTTGCGATGGCGAACGAGCAGCACTCGGCCGTCTCGGATGACGAAGACTGCGACAGTGAAGTCGAGATCGTAGAAAATGTGGGCCATGCTTAGCTCGCTAGGCGCGCTGGGGGCCGGACCGGAATGCCTTCCTTGTCCAGTAGTTCCTTGAGGTCGTCCACCGTGTAGGTTCCATAGTGGAACACGGATGCCGCGAGCGCTGCGTCGGCCTCGCCATCGGTGAGCACGCGCACGAAGTCTTCGGGCTTGCCGCCACCGCCGCTGGCGATGACTGGGATCGTCACGGCGCGGGCGATTGTGCGAGTGAGTTCGCAGTTGAAGCCGGCTTGAGTGCCGTCGGCATCCATTGAGGTGAGTAGGATCTCGCCTGCGCCCATTTGCTTCGCCCTTCCGCGCCCATTCGACGGCGTCCATGGAGGTATCTTCGCGGCCGCCGTAGATGAACACGTTCCACTTGCCGGGCCCAGCTGAGCGCGCGTCGATGGCCAGAACGGTGGCCTGAGCGCCGAACTCTTTCGACAACTCGGTGATGACGTCAGGACGATGGACTGCTGCTGTATTGACGGAGACTTTGTCGGCGCCGACGACGAGGATCTTGCGGGCGTCTTCGATCGAGCGGATGCCGCCGCCGACGGTTAGCGGAATGAAGACTTTGCGGGCGGTACGCTCGACGACGTCTTTCATGATGTCGCGGCGATCGCTGGAGGCGGTGATGTCGAGGAAAACGAGTTCATCGGCGCCGTCGAGGTTATAGCGGTCGCTGAGTTCAACTGGGTCGCCGGCGTCGCGCAGGCCGACGAAGTTGACGCCTTTGACGACGCGGCCCTCCTTCACATCGAGGCAGGGGATTATCCGTTTGGTCAGCATGTTTTCCCCAAAAAGTTGCGGACTACGCGTTGGCCGACCACGCCGGATTTCTCCGGATGAAATTGCACGGCGTGAACGTTGCCGACTTCGATGGCTGCGGTGAGCGAGATGCCGTTGTAGTCGCAGACGGCGGCGGCGCGATCTCCGGCTGTCTCGGCCGGGACGTAGTAACTGTTGGCGAAGTAGACGTAGGCCTGGTCCCCGACGCCTTCGAGCAGCGAGGGCGCTCCCTGCGGTTGGAGCTTGTTCCAGCCCATCTGCGGGACGGTCATGGTTTGGGGAAAGCGCACCACGCGCCCGGGGAAGACGCCCAGGCCCTCTAACTCGGGGGCTTCATCGCTGGACTCGAAGAGACCTTGGAGGCCGAGACAGATTCCCAGGAAGGGAACGCCGGCGGCGAGTCTCTCCTTGAGGGCGCCCCTCACGCCGAGCGCGTCGAGCGAGCGCAACATCTGGCCGAAGTGACCGACGCCGGGCAGGATAATCTTGTCGGCGGTCGCGAGTCCAGCGGAGTCGTTGACGATCTCGTACTCTACGCCGATGGCGTCGAGCGTGTTTTCGACCGAGCGCAGATTGCCAGCGCCGTAGTCGAAGATGGCGATCATCGCTTCGCCGCTCCCTCAAGCAGCCCTTTCGTGCTGGGCAGCTGATCTTTCATCCGAGTGTCCGTCGAACAGGCGTAGCGTAGGGCTCGACCAAAGCACTTAAAAATGCCTTCGATCTTGTGGTGGTTCGAGCGGCCGTAGAGGACCTTGGCGTGCAGGTTGGCGCCGCAGTGAACGACGAAACCGTCGAAGAAGTCGTGCAGCAGTTCGGTTTGCAGATCGCCGACGAGGCGGAAGCGTGTCGGCGCCTCGTAGACGAGCGCAGGGCGACCACTGAGGTCGATGGCGACGACGGCTAGAGTCTCGTCCATTGGCATGACGAAGTAACCGGCGCGGTTGATGCCTTTACGGTCGCCGAGCGCCTGGGCGAAAAGTTGCCCCAGTGCAATGCCGACGTCTTCGACCGTGTGGTGTTGGTCGACGTCGAGGTCGCCGGTGGCCTCGATCTTGAGATCAAAGCCGCCGTGCTTGGCAAACAGTTCCAGCATGTGGTCTAAGAAGCGGATGCCGGTCGAGATTTCGTAGAGGCCCTTGCCCTCAATAGTGAGCGAGCCGCGAATCTGAGTCTCTTTGGTGATTCGCTCGACGGTGGATTTGCGCGCCATGGTTAGAGGATCTCCTCCAGGCCGGCGATGAGTCGGCCGGTCTGCTCTCGGTTGCCTACGGTGAAGCGGACCGTACGGGCGACTTCTTTGCCGCGCGGACGAACGAGGATGCCGCGGGCTTTCAGTTCGCTGTAGATGCGTAGGGCGGTCTCGTCGTCTGGGTATCGCGTCAAGATGAAATTCGCTTCCGAGGCGAAGGATTCGATGCCCAGACGGTCCAGAGCGGCGTAGAGGTCGGCGCGTGCCTCCAGTACTTCGCGGACGTAGACGTTGAGGTAGTTTTGGTCTTTCACCGCCTCTAGCGCACAGGCGATGCCTAGCGAGGTGACGCTGTAGGGCGACTGGCCTTTGCGCATCGCTGCCATGTTTCGCGCCTGCGAGAAAACGCAGCCGACGCGTAGACCCGCCAGACCGTAGGTCTTCGAGAAGGTGCGGCTGACGAAGAGATTGGGGTAGTTTGCCAGGAGTCTGAGAGCGGTTACTCCGTAGAACTCGAAGTAAGCCTCGTCGATGAGGACGGCGGTCCCCGAGGCCTTCTGCAGGATTCGCTCGATCGTGGCGAGGTCGATGGCCGTCCCAGTGGGGTTGTTGGGGTTGGCGATGATGATGGCGCCGGTGCGCGGGGAGATCGCCGCCAGCAACGCTTCGAGCGGAAACGTCAGGTCGGCCTCGGGATACGTTACGAGGACAGGCGTTGCTGCGGCCACCTGGGCGTAGAACTTGAACATTGGGAACGCGGGCGCCGGAATGAGCACCTCATCCCCAGGGTTCACAAAAGTTTGCAGCACGACGTGGATGCCTTCGTCGGTGCCGTCAGAGAAGGTCAATTCGTCGGCCGCGACGCCGAAGAATGCAGCCATCTCGCTGCGGGCGCTCTCGTACTCGGGATAGACGGTGAGGAAGTCTGCCGTCGCCGCTTGGCGCAGTTTCTCGACTACGCGCGGCGAGCAGCCGACGGTGTTTTCGTTGAAGTCGAGGCGCAACATTCCCCCGCGCCCGGACGTGGGCGGCGCGTAGGGCTGCATCGAATCGATGGCTTGGCGTACTTTCGGCGCTGCGGGCTTAGTCATCGAGACGCACCTCCACCGAGCGCGCGTGGGCTTCGAGGCCTTCGGCGCGGGCAAGCCGGGTAATCGAGGGCGCTAGGCGGCGTAGTCCGGCGGGAGTCAATTCCTGGACGGAGATGATCTTGACGTAGTCGAGGATCGAGAGGCCTCCGCGCAGGGCGGCTGTTCCTCCGGTCGGCAACACGTGGTTGGGACCCGAGGCATAGTCTCCGGCGGCCTCCGGGCTCCAGGCGCCGACGAAGACGCTGCCCGCGTTCTCAATCTCGGAAAGCAGTTCGGCGTTGGGGATCGAGAGGTGCTCGGGCGCGAAACGATTCGAGATTTCGCAGGCCTCTGCCAGCGAGTTGCACACGACGACCGCGCTGTTGCGGTCGACCGCCTGCCGGGCGACTTCGGCCGTCGACAGGCTGGCGAGCTGCGTCTCGACCTCTTCGACGACGCGTTCGGCGTGTTCGCGGGACGTGGTCAGCAAGATTGACGCGGCATCGACATCGTGCTCGGCTTGGGCCAAGATATCGGCGGCAAGGTGGCGCGGGTCGCCGTCGGTCGAGATCAGCAGGATTTCTGTCGGTCCGGCGACGAAATCGATGCCGGTCTCGCCGGCCAGGATCTTCTTGGCCGCCGCGACGTAGATGTTGCCCGGGCCGACGATGCGCTGGGCTTTGGGGACGGTTTCAGTGCCGAAGGCAAAGGCGGCAATAGCCTGGGCGCCGCCCATGTGGAAGAAGTGGTCGACGTTCAAGATGCCGGCCACGCCCAGCGTCGCCGGGCTCATGGCGGGCGAGGCCGCGGAGATGGTCTTCACTCCCGCCTCTTGTGCGGGAATTACGGTCATCATCAGCGTTGACGGGAGAGGATAGCGCCCTCCGGGAATGTAGGCGCCGATGGACTCAAGCGGCCGGACGATTTGCCCCAGCCATACGCCGTCGCCGATCTCTTGGGTCCACTCTTTGGGCAGCTGCTGTTTCGCGTAGGCCCGAATCTGCTCGCTGGCGATGGCCACAGCCTCGCGTAGGGAGTCGTCAACGGATGCGGCGGCCGTGCGCAGGCGCTCGTGTGCAACCCGGACGGTGTCGCCTTCGAGGCCATCGAACTTGCGGGCGTACTCGACGAGCGCGGCATCGCCGCGTTCTCGAACGGCCGCTAGGATGGGAGCGACGACAGCCTCGGCTTCGCTCATGCGCACCGAACGCCGCGAGAAGAGCGCCTCGATGTCAGCCTGGTCATTACTGCGGAGAATCTTCAGCATGGCGGTACTGGAGGGGAAGCCCCTGCCCGAGTCACTCTACTTCTGATAGACCGCCTTGGGATCGTAGGTGGGTTTTTCGGATTCCTGCCACACGCCATCCGTCAGACGGCGGTAAAAGCAGCTCCGGTAGCCATTATGGCAGACCCCTGGTCCCAGGGATTCAGCCTGGATCAGAAGCGTATCGTTGTCGCAGTCGGTTTGAATTTCTTTTACCGCGAGGTAGTGGCCCGAGCTGCCGCCCTTGGTCCATAGCTCATTGCGTGAACGGCTCCAGAAGGTGACCTTGCCGGTTTCGACGGTCCTCTTCCAGGCCTCTTCGTTCATAAAGCCGACCATCAGCACGCGCTGATCGCCGGCGTCTTGCACGACGACCGGAATCAGGCCGCCTGTCTTTTCAAAATCGAGTTCCATCTTGTGTCGCCTTTCTCATCTAAAAACAAAAAACCCGCTCGGCTGAGGCCGGCGGGTGATTCTTCGAAAGATTCGATTGCTCTAGTTGCTTTCGCGCACAGCCCGTCCAGCCCTCTAGGAGAGGGTATGATGCAGGCCGTGATGCGCGTTCAGAAACATCAAATCGAAGTATAGTGCGCGAGCCTCTGGATGCGCAAGACGCAGACGACTAGGGCTTCATGCCGGCCTGGTGAATGGCGTTGAACAACAGCTTAAAGGTGTTGTCAGGCTGGGCGCGGAACTGCGGACGAAAGGCGATCAGGACGATGCGGCCTTTCTTGTAGGAAACTTCGGCTGCAGCGATGCGTCCGACTAGGCGCTGTTCGCCGCGAAGCCATCCGCTGGCGAGTAAGTTGCTTGTCGGATAGCGAGCCACCACGGTCAGGCCGTCAAAGTCGAAGTCGGCCTGGGGCTCCAACGCGGAATCTTCATCAAACACCGCGATCGCTTCAGACCGCATGCCAAAGCCCAACGCCTGGGTGTTGTCGACCTGGATTCTCAGGAAGCTGCCGGGGGAGGAGAAGTCCTCCACAGGAACGCCTTCTAGGACGTCGCGCAAAGGCAGTTTGAAAGCCTTGCGGGCGAAGTCGACAGCGTCTCCCCAGGTGACGAGCGTTCCTCCCTCTGCGACGAATTGCTGTAGCGATTGCACTCCTCCCTTACCCAGACCACCCCGGTATTCCGCGGGCGTTGAAGGGCGGCTGTTGCCGTCGAGCAGCCGACGGTAGTCCCGGTCGCCGGGCAGCAGAATCACATCCCAGGCCTTGCTGAGGTTGCCTGCTTGGATATCCGCATCGACGAGCGTCGAGTACGGGAACTCGTATTGTTCCAGCAGCCAGCGGGTCCAACCTTCGTCTATGGAAGCCGTCCAGGGACGGTAGAGGGCCGTACGGGGGGTGCTCAACTCAACGAACTTGCCTTGCGGTTTTTTCGCGAGGCCCAACACTCGCAGACCAAGACCTGTTGCGAGACTTGCGAAGCGATCTGCTGCGATCCCCTCAACCCAAACCGAGCCCGCCGGACGCCATTCGTCTCTAGCGAGGAACTCTTCAGCGGCAACGTTGACGCGCGCTCCGGCCGCGAGCAACCGATTCGTCAAGATGGACAGCGAGTTGGGCTCGGGGTCAACGAGAAAGCCATCCGCTCCGGCAGTGTTTGAGAGTTCGCTCGCCGGACGCCGAATCTCAGCGAGGCGGCGGGATTGAATGCTGAAGGCGTCTTCAATGCGGACGGCCTCGACACCCATCTGCAGCGGCAGGCTCCAAGCAGTTAGATCGTACGGCTGTTCGCCCATCTTGCCCGGCGGCATGAGCAGGGGGTCGGGGTGATTCTGGGGCTCCAGGAGGTCCTTGGCGTAGGCGCGGAAGGGCTGGGCCATCTTGATGACGTAGCTGCCCGACGGGTACTCGCGTCCATCGGCGGTGAAAGGTTCGTTCGCTTGGTCGACCTCGATGCCGCCGAAGTGCAGAGCCTCCAGCAGACGATACAAGGCCCCGGGGTCGTGTTGATCACGGGGAAACACGAAGGCCCAAGGGCCGCCGTTTTGGCCCGCTTGCACGGCTTCGCGGCCGAGCCGAATCTGAGTCTGGATCAGCTTGACGCGTTCGTTCGCGGCAGTCTCCAGCAACGCCTTGGTGAGCGCCCACTCGGCATCGATGATATTCCGCAACGTCCAACGTCCGCCGAGCCAAGGCCGGGGATAGTCGTATCGCGGCATGACATCATACGGCGGCGGCATAGGCGCGTCGGGTTCCTGCTCACGAGCTAACTCCCACTCTTCGCGAGTTTGCGGATTCCGCGGAGGCTTGCCCAGTTCCGATAGCTGTTGCATCACCGGCATAGCCAGGTTGGCGCTGGCGACTTCCGTCAGCATCCCGACCATGTTGTGGAACCAAGCACCGCGAAGGAATCCGCCTTGCCACCAGGCCGTATACGTTTGGTCGTACCCGACGCCTGTGAACCCAGCCTCGTGCAAGCGTTGATACATCGCGAAGCCGATCTGTCCGATCTCCGACCATATCGCTGGATCGACGTTGGGATTGATCGGGTTGCTGAACGGCGGCACGAACACGCGCATGCCGCTGTTCCCCTGCTGGTGCTCGTCGAGGTAAACCTGCGGAAACCAATCTTGGAGCAGCAACTTGTTCGTGTAGCGGCTCTCGACCTGCGTCATGATATACGCGTCGCGGTTGTTGTCGTGCCCGGCATAGGAATGATAGAGCCACGGCAAAGGCGCCCAGCGATTCTCGGTGTCGCGTATGCGGTTGTTCCAGTCGGTGACGATGATTTGGCCGTCGGGATTGAGCGAGGGTACGAGCAGCAAAACCACGTGGTCGAGGATCTGCCGGGTTGTGGGCGATTCGTCCGTTGCGAGGTAGTAGGCCAGCTCCAAGGCGAATTGCGAAGCCGCGATCTCCGTTGCGTGGACATTGCCTGAGATCATGACCACCGCCGGGGAGTTCCAAGCAATCTCTTCGGCCTCGTGGTTGGTCAGACCGCGCGGGTCGGCGATACGCTTCTGCGTCTCTTGGATTTCAGCAAGCCGGGCGATGTTTTTCGCGGACGAAATCTTCGCGACGAGGAACGGGTTGCCGTTGGTTGTCTTGCCGAGTTCTTCGACTGCGATGCGCTCACTGTACTGATCGAGCAGTCGGAAATAGTCGACGATGCGTTCCCAACGAACCAGGTTGCCGTCGGAACCGATGGGGAACCCGGCGAACTGTTCCGGCGAGGGCAGCGCCTGAGCTGACGCTGAGGCCGCGAGGCAACAGATGAGGCCTACATAGCGGAAGATCGACATCGATTGACTGCCTGAGTTTCGCAGTATACCCGGCTCTTCGACCCCCGCCTTGCTTTCCCGCGGGCCGTGGGATTAACTCAAGGCAGCGCAATGGTCGGCAGAAAGACGTTCATTCGGGCGGCGTTCGCCCTTCTCTCTCTTGTCGGAACCGTTCCGGCGCAGGAAGATGAATCAGCGAACGTTTTTGGCGATCCGGACGAAGAGACTCCTCCGACGAAGGCCTACCGGGAGGCCTTGCGCGTTCAGGGCATCGGCGTAAAGGTAGGCGAGGTCGGGTCGAATAGCGCTTTGGTTTGGGCGCGCGTACCGCCGTTGGACGAAGCCCACTACCGGCGGAAACGCGACTTCATTACTTGGCTGAAGTCGCTGTTTGTCGAGGAAGACGTACAGGCACGGCTACGCTACGGGTTGTCGCCGGATGCCTCCGACGGAGACTGGAACGAATGGTCGGATGCAGGCCTGGAGACCGACTTCACTAAGATGTGGACTCTCTCTGGCCTGACTCCGGACACGGAGTACTTCTATCAAGTTGAAGGCGCGGACGAGGCGCTCCAGCCGCTCCATTCGCCGAGGATCGGACGCTTCCGTACCGCCCCGCAAGCCTCGCATCCTCAGTCTGTGAGTTTTACCGTCGTCGGATGCCAACGGTATGACCGGTTGGACGACCCGAAAGGATACGCGATCTACGAGGCGATGCAGCGACTGAATCCGGACTTCACGGTTCTGACGGGAGACACGGTCTACATGGATCGCGGACCGGTCAAAGCTCGCACGCTTGAACTGGCGCGCGACCGCTGGCGTAGGGTCTACGAGCTGCCCTACTTGTTCGACTACCACGCTCGATTCCCTGCCTACTGGCAGAAAGACGATCACGACATCCTGAGGGACGACGCCGACCCGACATCGCCGCCCTTCGGAGACCTCACCTTTGAAGAGGGAGTCCAGATCTTTCGCCATCACACTCCAGTGGGAGATGTTCCCTACCGCAGCTTCCGCTGGGGCTCGTTGGCGGAGTTGTGGTTGTTGGAAGGGCGCGAGTTTCGCGATCGCAACGCAGCCCCGGACGGGCCAAACAAGTCGCTGTTGGGTCCGGTGCAAAAGGCTTGGCTCAAGCGCACTCTCTCCGCGAGCGACGCCAGGTGGCGCATCTTGATTACGCCTACGCCGATCGTTGGGCCGGATCGTGCCCGCTTCAAGCGGGACAACCTTTCCAACAGCGCTTGGGAGCACGAATCGGAAGAGCTTCGTTCTTTTTTCGTCGAGGAACTGGGTGAGAACTTCTTCATCATTACCGGCGATCGCCATTGGCAATATTGCTCGGTGGATCCTCAGAGCAGCGTCGAAGAATTCTGCTGCGGTCCGGCGACGGATGCTCATGCCGGAGGCAGTCCGGGGCGCAACAGGCACTACCACCGGTTTCACCGAGTAGCGGGCGGCTTCTTGTCTGTCTCCGTCGGCAGAGATGAGGCGGACTTTGCGGTCGTTCGCCTGCACAGCGTCGATGGTCAGGTCGTATTCGAGGAGCGCAAGACCGTTCCGCTGCGAAGTTAAGCGGACCGAGAGTCTGGTAGAGTTCCCGAATGGCCTTGGCGCAGCTTCTTCGGCATCCGCTGCGATGGTTGCTGCCCATCCAGGCCGCCCTGCTGCTGACGCGCTTGGACCTGCTGCCGATCTGGGGCGACGAGCAGTTCACCTTGGATGTGGTCGCGCTGCCCTGGAGCCAAATCGGTTCAGCGTTGGCCGCCGATATCCATCCGCCGCTCTACTTCGCCCTGCTGAAGGCCTGGATGACTTTCTCGTTGACCGAGCCTATCGTCTGGGCGCGGCTTTTTTCGGCGGTTGCGGCACTGAGCACGACCGTCGCGCTGGACGTGCTTTGGCTCCGCGGGCGATCGCCAGAAGCGCGCAGTTGGTTCCTCGCGCTCTGGTGCCTTTCGCCGTTGCTATTGCTGGACGCCCGCATGGCGCGCTCGTATTCGTTGCAGACCTTGCTGGCCGTTCTTGTCTTGGTCGCCGCGGTCCGTGCCCACGAGAGCGCAAACATCCGGAAAGCTCTAGCGCTTGGTTGCGCCATTGCGGCGCTGCTCTATACCCACTACCTTCCCGGCATCGCTGTTGGAGCGGTTGCGATTGCCGTCGTCGCACGCAGCAGTTGGCGGACCGCAGCGGGCGCCGCGGCGTTGGTGTTGGCCGCCTACTTGCCCTGGTTGCCGATTCTCGTCGATGGCCTTAGGCAGGCGTCGTCGAAAGACGTCTATCGCTTGGCGACGAACATCCCGGCAGAACTAACGCTACGGCTCGGCTACTGGTTCGTAGCCTTCTCCTTTGGGGAGGCCCAAGTTTGGATCACCCTTGGCTGCGCGGTGGTCCTCTCGCCCTTGTTGCTGTGGATCTTCTTCCGGGGGGCTCGCGATCCCGGAGCCGTCTACGTTCGCTGTGGCCTACTGGCTGCTCCCATAGGATTACTCGGGACATGGCGCTGGGTGGCTTTTGCATTTACCCCGGCCAGGCTCCTCTTTCTGCTGCCGGCGTACTTGCTCGGTTTGGCCTCCGGCGCGAAGACGGCGCGCGATCGGTATGTCCTAGCTGGTCTACTCGCGCTGAACGCGACAGGGGTGGGGCTCTATTTTGCGCAGTCCGGTTTCCTCAACTTGGGCTATCTGGTTCCTTATCAAGAGTTGGCGCGGCAGATCGAATCTCATTCGCCGGCCAGCGGTACTCTTGTGCTTGTGGATGCTGTCAACGGCGACCCTACCCCGCTGCTGGCGGCGCTGGATCCCAGCTACCCGATCGCCGTGGCGCGAGATGCCGGTTTCGCCGATCACGCTGTCGCGGAGTTGCAACGAGACCGCCCCACTGTGGTCTGGCGTCTTGGTTCCAGTCGAGACATTTCGCCGGGCCTCCGGCAACGTTCCGTGACAAACCAACTGCGATCCGACTACACGCTTGTTGATTCAAGGGACTACCTGCCCTATAGCTCACTGCAGCGCACCCTCCTTGGCTTGTTCTCAAACGAACAAGCGCCTGTCGCCTACTACGTCACCGAGCGTTGGCAGAGAAAGACCGTGGAATGAACGTAGAGTTGCGCCTGAATCATCCGCGCACTATCGCTGGTAGCCAGGCCGGGGCTCGACCCGGCGTACTAGTTCAATCGAGCCGCCGGTGGCGACTCGTTCTCGGACATCGGCGCGCAGCACCAGTTGAAAATGCCACGGTCCCTCGTGATTTGGGTCGTCCTCGCGCAGTTTGCTGATCAACTGCTCGGCTCGTTCTTCAGCTGTCAGAAACTCGATGGCCATCAGCGTGGCCTGCGTGTTCAGCCCGCTCACCAAGAGCAGTTGGTGCAAACCGTCGGTTCCTGGGAGCATGGAGACGAGCGCCTGCTCGATCGTCGAGTCGCCGTCACTGGTGGGGTAGTCGATTTCGTAGTAGTCCGGTTCGCCGGGCTGGGGATCGGTGTTTACGATCCGGCGTTGGAGATGCGGTGAGGTCGCCTGCAGTTGCAACGGATAGCCTTCGAGCAAGGGGTCCATCCATGAGTTCTGTTCGTTGTGGCCGAGCAAGATGAGATTTCTCTGGCGGAAGTCTTCCCAGGTGAGCAGCGCTGCTGTGGTAGCGCGGACGGGGAATCCGCGAGACGCAAAAAGAGCGGCTAGTTGGACCGCTCCCACGGATTCGCCTGCCTTTGTATCCGTCAGCGTGGGGCTCATGTAGAGGTGCCCGCTGCTGCCCAGCTTCAGCTTGTTCCGGAAGTCTGTTTCTAGGTCCGGCGGCACCGGGAGACGCGGCGGAAACGAATCTGGGGCCAAGGGGTCCGGGTAATGCTTGACTACTGCCCCCAAAGGACTGCTGAAGACGATTGTGGGTCCTTGGTCAGAGTCGAGCCAGGGTCTCCAGAGTTCGCTTATTGCCGGCGAAGCGGTGTCGCCGGCGCTCGTGGCGATTGTCTCCGGTGGCCGGACGGATTCGCGGCCAATCCAGAAGGATAAGCCCAACAAGAGCACGCTCACCACAGCAACTAGGATTGCGACATAATCGGTCGATCGCTTCCGTTCGACGACCTCTTCCGACGCTGGGGGGGCGGAGTCATTGACCTCCATCGCCTCGTCGTTGTGTTCGAAGGCGGGAACGTAGTGGCCCAGCGGAATTTCGATGCGGATCGGATCGTGCTTGCCTTCAGAGGCGTAGTATTCGGCCAGTTTGTGCCGCAATGCATGGGCTTGGCGACGGACGATCGAATCATCCGCAGCGTTGTAGTCCGGCCCGCGCTCAAATACCTCAACGCCGAGTAAGTACTCGTTGATCGTACTCGCCTCGCCGGCGAGCGTCACCTCGGTGACGTATCGAAGGAACTGCTGCAGCCGGCGCGAGCGCTTCAATGCGTCACTTCGCACTAGCCGGTCGAGTTGCGCTCGGATGGCTTGCTCTGTGAATTCCTGCATCTCGGCAGTCTTCATGACTATGTACGTTAACCTAACTCATCCCGGACAGGGCAGCGGGTTTCCGTCCCGGGGCTATTCTAGCTGATCCGTCGGCCGCTAAAGCGCGGAAGTTTCCACGAGAGCGATCACCACGAAAGGGTGGCGTCTCTGTTGGTCGTGGCGCCGAAGCGCCCGATCCGCGACGAAGGGGGACCAGGCGCTTGCATGTGTACATTTCAACACCACTCCTTAGGGGTGAATGCGTAAAACGGTGATTTTCATTGAATATCACACGGTTCGCTACGGTTCGTAACGTACTTTTCCCTACGCCGTCAACGCTACCGTCTTATGCGAGCCTGCTGTCCCGCATCTTGAAACAAGTGTTCCATTTCTACCAGAATTGCCGATGGCCTCTCTGATGAAAACGAGTCCATCACCGTACCGCGTTCAAGTCTTGGATCGCACATGCGATATCCTCGAATGCATCGCCGCGAACGGCCCGGAGTTGGGAGTGTCCGAGATCACGGTTGATCTCGGACTCAGCAAGTCCACGGTGCATCGTCTCCTATCGGCGCTGGAGCACAGAGAGTACGTGCGCCGGGTGCCGGTGACCGGTCGGTATCGGCTAGGCGTCAAACTCCTCGAGTTGGGGCAGAAGGCGCGAGATGCCGATGGGCTAGTGGCGAATGCTGGGGCCTACTTGACCCGGCTCGTCGCCGAGACCGGCGAAACCGCCCATCTGGGAGTGCTGCGGGACGGCGAGGTGGTCTCCTTGTGCGCGGTCGAGAGTCCGAAGACACTGAGGACGCCGGCAACCGTAGGCCGGCGGACCCCGGCACATTCATCTTCTTTGGGCAAATGCATGCTGGCGGACCTCAACCTCAGCGAACTCTCCGCAATGTTGGGCCCGCTTAAGTTAAAGCGATTTACGCCGCGCACGATCGTGACCCAGCAGGCTCTCGTAAAGGAATTAGAGAAGGTGCGGCAACAAGGATATGCCGTGGACGACGAAGAGTTCGAGCTCGGCCTTAAGTGTGTCGGGGCGCCCGTTCGCGACCGATCGGGCAGAGTCAGGGCTGCGCTGAGTATTGCGGGGCCCGCGAACCGGCTGGGACTTGACGCCATGAGTTCGAGGGCGGCGACCGTAGTCCGAATTGCCGCAGAGCTTTCGGCTGACCTCGGGTACAGGCTGAAAGAGCAGAAGACCCAGCCAACAAGAGGCTTGGCGGGGCAATAGGGTTTGGGTAGCCGACCGAGGCGGTCGGCTCAGGGTGACTGTCGCAAAAAAGCGAACAGCAAATAAGAGTACGGGGGTATAAATGACAAAATTACGATTTAGAAGAGCAAGGTACGGCATCGCAATTGCCGCCTTGCTATTGATGGCCGGGAGCGCATGGGCGCAGGTCACGACGGCTAATCTCAGCGGCACCGTCCAGGACGGGTCCGGCGCTGTAATCCCAGGGGCCCCGGTCACGTTGACCAACGACGACACAGGTCTCACTTACAACGCAGAAACCGGTCCGGCGGGCGGGTTCAACTTCAGCGTGCTTCCGACTGGAACCTACACTCTCTCCATCGACGCGCCGGGCTTTAAGGCCTATCGCGCGACTGGCATCCGCCTCGTGGCTTCGGCGAACGTCCGCCAGGTCCACACTTTGGAAATTGGCCAGCTCACCGAGACCGTGGAGGTCGAGGGGGCTCCTCCGCTGGTCGCCACGGAAGCTTCCGAGCAGACCGAAAGTATTGATAACGAAAAGGTTTCGGAACTGCCGCTGGGCCGCCGCAACGTCACCAGCGTGCTTAAGCTGTCGAGCGGCGTCGATACAGGCAATGGCGGCATTCGCATCAATGGCTTGGGCAAGAGCGGCGCAGGCGTCACCGTCAACGGCACCGACGCCAACTCGAATCCCTCAGAAGGCCGCGCTCTGGAGAACTACGGCGGCCGCAACTACATGGACATCATGAGCATCGAGGGCGTGGAAGAAGTCCAGGTCATGCGCGGCGTCATGAAGGCCGAGAACGGCGGCGTCGTCACCGGTACCGTTAATCTAATCAGCAAGAGGGGCACCAACCAATGGCACGGAAGCGGCGTGTGGAACTACCGCTCCGAGAAGTTCAACGCGCGCAACCCGTTCCAGACGAACTACGACAGCAGCGGCCAGTTGCTGCCCAAGAACCGCGAAGTGTTCAACCAGTTCGGCGGCTCGCTCGGCGGACCGATCATCAAGAACAAACTGTTCTTCTTCCTAACCTACGAGGGTTATCGCGGCTATGCTAGCCGGTTCGTGACAGGCACTGTCCCGACCGATTCGTTCCGGCAGACGATCCTACAGGCGCTGCCGTTCCCGGAAACGAAGACGCTGATGTCTACCATTCCTTCACCCTCGACCATACTCGACGAGAATCGCGGACGAGCAGAAAGTGTCGGGTCGGAGGTGAGAACCGACAACACCTGGAATATCCGCGGCGACTACCGCCCGACCGATAACGGCAACCTCTCGTTTTCTTACGTGCGCGGCCGCCCGTTCGGACTCGACCCGCGTTACAACCTCAACGGCGCCAACGACCGTGAGTACAGCTACATTCAGGATCGCTACAACGCCCAGTACACGCACACCGGCAGCAATTGGGTGTCGGAGTCGCGCTGGGGCTACAACTACGCCGACATGGATCGCCTCGACAACTATTTCGGTGACCAGTTCATATCTCCCTTGGGCGAGACGGTCGAGTGGCAAGGACGCATCCCTCGATTAAACATCCAGACCCCCACTGGCAGCCTCGGCCTGAATAGTGCCGAGGTCTGGCAGATGAAAGGCGCTACTTCCACCTACGACCAGAAGTTCAGCCTGATCCGCGGCAACCATACCTTCAAGGTCGGCGGTCGTTTGCTCTGGACCACCGGCAACCGCACCAACCCTGAGAACCCGAGCTACGACTTCAACAGCGTCGAAGACATGATGGCCAACCGCATCAACGGCGCGACGATTTCGTTTGGTTCCAACGGTCCGCACAAATCGCGGATGTATGAATGGGGCGGATTCGTGCAGGACGATTGGCGGGTCAACAATAAGCTCATGTTGAACCTGGGCATTCGTTACGACTACTACTCCAACGCCGTCGTCAAGCCGACCGGCTCAATCGACGTCATCAACAAGAACTTGGAGTTGCCTCCGAACGCTGATTTCACGAACTTTGCCTTCGGCGCACGGCGTCCGCGCGAGAACGAAACCAACCCCGACAAGTGGGTGAACCTCGGACCTCGCGTTGGTTTCGCCTACCAGGCCAACCAAAAGACCGTTGTCCGCGGCGGCGTGGGCATCATGTTCGCCGCGCAGGTTCCGGCTCTGTTGCGCCAGAGCACGGCTGGACCGGATATCCCGTTCCGCGTCAACTACAGCGCCGCGGAGTCGGCGGCCTTGGGCGTCAAGTACCCCTACACCAACGAACAGATCATCCCGATCGCCAAGCAAGACATTCAGGCCAAGGGAACGGAGTTGGTCTTTTCGCTGATTACACCTGATCTGCAGAATCCCTACACGATCAACTATCAATTGAACATTCAGCGTGAGTTGAAGACCGACCTGATGTGGGAGATCGGCTACGTCGGCACGCGCGGCGTCAAATGGCCGATGCACCGGCGCTTCAATCTGCCCGATCGCCTGACGGGTATTCGTCCGAATCCGAGCATCATCCCGGGCGGACCCTATTTCGTCGACATGGGCGAAAGCGTGATGAACCACTCCTTGCAAACATCGCTGCGCAAGCGGTTCTCGCACAACTTCTCAGGCGATCTGCACTATACCTGGGGTAAGACGTTTGCCTATCAAGGCGGGGACGTGGGCGTCTACTACGGCACCGACGCCGTCGCCAACATCCAAGACTTCTTCAATCTCTCGATCGAAAAAGGTAACCCCGGGTACGACACGACCCATCGAGTTGTGGCGGACCTTATCTATGAGTTGCCGCACCTCGCGAATATGGCTGCGCCGGCGAGGATGATCCTTGGCGGATGGCAGCTGAGCACGATCTACACCGGTACGACCGGCAGTCCTATCACCATCAGCCAAGGCTGCTCGAATCAGTGGGCCTGCCGTGCCGACTTTACTGGCGGCAACTTGTTAGCCTCCAACGGCACAACGTTTGGCAACCCTCGCGTGGGTGGTCACCAAGATGTGCAGTGGATCAACCCGGCAGCGTTCCAGAAGGTGCCGGAAGTCGGCGGTGTCGCTATTCGGCCAGGCAATGTGGCCAACGGCCTCGTTCGCGGCCCCGGGCAGTGGAACGTCGATTTTTCACTGTCCAAGAGGTTCGAGTTCACTGAAGGCATCGGCCTGCAAATTCGGGCCGATACGTTCAACTTCTTCAACCACGTCAACCTGACATCTCTCAACGGCAACGTCGAGAGCTCAGACTTTGGAACTCTCGATTCGGCGCTCAACATGCGCACCATGCAGGTGGGCGCGCGCATCACCTTCTAACCCTCTAACCCAACCCCAACGGGGGCAGGATCGCTTGCGGTCCTGCCCCCCTTTTTTTAGGAAACGCGGACGGGATGGGCGTTACGAACCGTACCGAACGGTGTGAGTCGGCCCGAAGTCGTTAGCCGCAAAAGACTTAGCCAGTTATACTGCTAACCGGACGCCAAACTGGATTGATGCCAAGAAAGATGAACACACAGTACTTCTTAGCGGCCGCCTTGGTGGCGGTCGTACTGCCGCTCTCGGGGGCGGACGAAACGGCGGCAGTCGTTCAGCAGTACTGTTCCGCTTGCCACAACGCAACCGTCGCCACGCGGGGTCTGTCCTTTGCCGACCTCGATCCCGCCGCGCCTTCGAAGGACCCGGAAGCCTGGGAAAGCGTGGTCAAGAAGCTGAGCTACCGCTACATGCCGCCGCTTGGCATGCCGCGTCCCGACGAAGACACCTACAGAACCGTAGTTGCATCTATCTCAGGTTCGCTGGATGCAGCCGCAGCCGCGCACCCGAATCCCGGCCGTACGGCTACATTCCGCCGACTGAACCGAACCGAGTACCACAACGCCATTCGCGATCTGCTCGCTCTGGACGTGGACGTTTCGTCCCTGCTGCCGCGCGACGAAAGCAGCAACGGATTCGACAATATTACGGTCGGCGAACTATCGCCGATGTTGCTTGAGGGGTATCTCAACGCGGCGCACAAGATTAGTCGCCTAGCCGTTGGCGGTCCCCTACGCGATCCAGGCGGCGAGATCATCCTCGTTCCGCCCGACTTCACCCAAGAGCAACATACCGAAGGCCTGCCGTTCGGTACGCGCGGGGGGACGGTCGTGAGTCATACCTTCCCTCTGGACGGCGAATACGAAATCCGCATGGCGCTCTCCCGTGACCGTGACGAACAGGTCGAAGGTCTGCGCGGGACTTTTGAGGCAGAGTTGTCACTCGACGGCAAGCGGATTGGGTTATTCCCAATCGTTCCGCCCGAGACGAGGGACCATAGCCAGGTCGACAAGCATTTGTTTGTCCGAGTTCCCGTGACGGCGGGTCCCCACAAAATCAGCGCCACCTTCATGAAGAAGAGTTCGGCGTTGCTGGAGACCGAGCGCCAGCCTTATTTGGCGCGCTTCAATATGGATCGCCATCCGCGAGCGCAGCCGGCGGTCTACTCGATCGGCATCACCGGACCCTACGATGCAGCTGGGCCGGGCGACACGCCAAGCCGGGAGAGGATTTTCACCTGCCGACCGGCGCAGGCATCCGAGGAAAGCGCCTGCGCGAAGCAAGTTCTTTCGCAGCTTGCGCGGCGCGCCTACCGCAGACCGGTTCAATCCGCCGACACCGATAAGTTGATGGGCTTTTACGAACAGGGACGCCAGGAACGCGGCTTCGAGGGCGGCATCGAAATGGCCCTTCGAGCCCTGCTGGTGAGTCCGGAGTTTTTATTCCGCATCGAGCGGGATCCTGCCGGAGTCGCTCCTAACTCCCCTTACCAGATCTCAGACATGGCCCTGGCGTCACGCTTATCGTTTTTCCTCTGGAGCAGCATTCCGGACGACGAGCTGATCAACGTGGCCGAGCGCGGTGAACTCCGAAAGCCGGAGGTTCTCGAACACCAGGTTCGGCGGATGCTGGCTGATGCACGTTCTCAAGCCCTAGTCGATAGCTTCGCTGGCCAGTGGCTCTATCTGCGGAACCTCGATTCAGTCAGTCCCGACCGCAGGATCTACCCGGACTTCGATGAAAATCTCCGTCAGGGATTCCGCCGCGAGACCGAGTTGCTATTCGAAACGATCGTCCACGAAGACCGCTCTCTCGTGGACTTGATTGGCGCGGACTACACGTTCTTGAACGAAAGGCTGGCCAAGCACTACGGCATTCCATATGTCTACGGAAGCCAATTCCGGCGCGTCCAGCTCCCGCCGGATAGCCATCGCGGCGGACTGCTGACTCAAGGAAGCGTTTTGGCCGTCACCTCTTACGCAAATCGGACTTCGCCGGTCATACGCGGGAAGTGGATTCTGACGAACATCATGGGGACGCCGCCCCCGCCGCCTCCGCCGAACGTGCCGCCCTTGAAAGAGAAAAGCCCGTCAGGCAAGAAGCTTTCCGGCCGAGAACTGCTGGCGGAACATCGAGCCAATCCGCTCTGCGCCAGCTGCCATAACACCCTAGACCCGATCGGGTTTGCGCTGGAGAACTATGATGCAATCGGACGCTGGCGCAGCAAGGACGACGGCGTACCGGTCGATGCTTCTGGGGTTTTGCCGGACGGCAGGTCGTTTGACGGACCCGAAGGGTTCCGCCAGGCCTTGTTGGCTCGGCCTGAGCTATTTGTTTCCACCGCGAGCGAGAAGATGTTGACCTACGCTCTGGGGCGGGGACTTGAGTACTACGATATGCCGGCCATCCGCGAGATCGTCAGCCACGCAGCCGAGGACGACTACCGTTTTTCGGCGCTTGTGCTGGGAATCGCGGAGAGTACGCCGTTTCAGATGAGGATGTCGCAATGATCATCACCAAGAAATCACTCTCTCGCCGCACGCTCCTGCGTGGGACCGGCGCTTCAGTGGCCTTGCCGCTATTGGACGCCATGTTCCCCTCGATGACGGCGTTGGCGAAGTCTCCTGCGGCCTCCACGCCGCGGCTAAGTTACGTCTATATCCCGATGGGATCCAATATCGCCGAGTGGACCCCGGCTGGTGCTGCTGGTCCGCTCCAGAGGCTGTCGCCGACCCTGGGCTCCCTGGAACCTTTTAAGGACCGGCTGACGGTCGTGTCGAATCTGGAGAACAAGAACGCCTACTCTGCCGGTAATCATGCCACCGCCAACGCCGGATTCTTGAGCGCCGCAAAAGCCAAGATGACGGAGGGTTCCGACTACCA
The DNA here is from genome assembly GCA_963805925.1 of uncultured Acidobacteriota bacterium. GTDB lineage: Bacteria > Acidobacteriota > Terriglobia > Bryobacterales > UBA6623 > CAMPKL01. The sequence goes on along the minus strand of CAWDWB010000001.1, from coordinate 31,066 downwards.
TTTGGCGACCACGGCGGATCAGCTTGCCGCCAAGCAGATTGGTAAGGACACGGTTCTGCCCTCGCTGGAGTTGGCGATGGACCTGTTGACTACCGTCGGCGATTGCGACAACGGGTTTGCCTGCGTGTATCAGAACAACCTGTCTTGGTCGTCACCCACGACGCCCTTGCCGACAATCGCGCATCCGCGCGTCGCCTTCGAGCGGTTGTTCGGAGAAGGCGGCAGCGCGGAAGACCGTCGCGTGGAACTGCGTAAGAACGCCAGCATTCTCGATTGGGTCACCGAGGATATGGCTCGGCTCAATCGCGAACTAGGCGCGGACGATAAGCAGAAGGTCGATCAGTATCTGGAGTCGTTGCGAGAGGTTGAACGCCGTATTCAGCGTGCCGAGCAACAGACGCAAGAGTCTCCGCTGCCGGATCTCGACCGGCCCGTCGGCGTGCCGGCGTCGTATGAAGAACACGCCAAACTGATGATCGATTTGCAGACGCTCGCCTTCCAAGGCGACATAACACGGGTCATCACTTTCCAGCTGGCCCGCGAAACTAGCAACAGAACCTACCCGGAAATCGGCGTGCCCGATCCGCACCATCCGACTTCGCATCACTCGAATGATCCGGTGAAGTTGGCCAAGCTTGCCAAGATCAACGCATTCCACGTTTCCTTGTTTGCTTACTTCCTTGAGCGGCTTCGCGCCACTCCGGACGGAGACGGAAACCTTCTCGACAACTCGGCTCTGGTTTGCGGCAGCGGCATGGGCAATCCAGACGTTCACGACCACGCTAACCTGCCGATCGTCGTTGCGGGCGGCGCAGGCGGCCGGTTAAAGGGCGGCGTGCACGTGAAGCACGACGAACCGATGCCCTTGGCTAATCTCCATCTCACGTTGCTCGATAAACTCGGCGTGCGCCTCGACAAGTTCGGCGACAGCACGGGCCGTATCGAAGAGCTTTCGCTGTGAGGAGGCCCACGATGGCAGGACTTCGTAGAAAGGTTGCCGCCGGCATGATCGCCGGCATGGCCGCTGCCGCCTTTGCCGTCGCCGCGACCGGCGCGGGAGACCAAGGCAGCATCCTCGATGCTGCTAGGACGAAAGACGGAGCGAGGGTGCGTACGCTGATAGCCCAGGGGAGTGATCCTCATGCCGCCTCCGCGGACGGAACCACCGCGCTCCATTGGGCGGCCGAGTGGGACGACCGCGAAACAGCGGCGGCTTTGCTGAAGGCTGGGGCTGACGCTAACGCGCGCAACCGTTACGGTTCGGCTCCGATCACGCTAGCGGCAATCAATGGCAGCGCCCCGATGCTTGAGCTCTTGATCAATGCCGGCGCCGATCCGAACACCGTGGTTGGTGAGGGCGAGACGACTTTGATGACGGCCGCCAGAACGGGGCGCCGTGAGGCCGTTGAAGTCCTCCTGCTCCACGGAGCCGAAGTTAACGCCAAAGAAGGCTGGCACGGGCAGACCGCATTGATGTGGGCGGCGGCCGAAGGGCACAACGGAGCAGTTGAGGCCTTGATTGCGGCCGGAGCAGAGCTTGGCGCTCGCTCCGATGGCGGGTTTACCGCCTATCTCTTTGCGGTCAGGCAGGGCCAACCCGAGGTTGTTCGCACATTGCTTGACGCCGGTGTGGACGTGAACGAGTCGCTGTTCGTTCGGCGACGCCGCGGAATGTATCAAACGGGCGCCGATGACGCTGCCGCAGAACGCCAGTTGGGTTCCAGCGCCCTTGACTTGGCGGTCGCCAACGGACATTTTGAACTCGCCTCTTTGCTCCTGGATCGAGGCGCAGATCCGAACCAGGCCGGACCAGGCTGGACGCCTCTGCACACAATCAGTTGGGTTCGCAAACCCGGCGTAGGCAGCAACGATCCGGCGCCCGAAGGTTCGGGATCGATGGACAGCCTGCAACTGGTTCGCGAACTCGTCAAGCATGGCGCTGACGTCAATGCTCGTATGACGAAGCGTTCCACCGCGGGCAAGCATGCTTTAAATACAGTTGGCGCGACGCCGTTCCTTGCGGCCTGCAGAACCGCCGATGCGGAGTTGATGCAGTTGCTCGCCGACCTGGGAGCGGATCCGTCGATCCCCACCAAAGAGGGTTCGACGCCTCTGATGGTGGCGGCCGGACTGGGGACTCGCGCTCCCGATGAAGACGCGGGAACGCCGGAAGAAGTCGTCGAGGCCGTGAAATTAGTCATCGCCCTAGGCGGTGATCCAAACGCCGTCAACAGCAACGGCGATACGGCGATGCACGGGGCCGCCTACAAGCACGTCGCTGGGGCCGTTCCCCTGCTCGTTGCCGCCGGAGCCGACATCAACATCTGGAATACCAAGAATCATCTGGGTTGGACGCCTTTGCGAATCGCTACCGGCGTGCATCGCGGTATGAACCTGCGGGCTTCTCCTGAGACCGCCGCAGCAATCCGCAAAGTCATGGAAGAGGCCAATGTGTCGACTTACGTAGAGCCGGAGGGCGTCATCAGTGGCGAGACGCGCTAGAGTGGCCCGTGGACTCCGCGACATCACCGTTTGGCTAGCCTGTTGGGCGGTTTCGGTGGCGATCATGCCGCTGGCCCAGGGCGGCGATTTCCGAAAAGTGGCCGACATCCCTTTCGCGGTCGCCGATGGACACCAGTTGCGCCTTGATCTCTATCTGCCCAGCGGAGTGAATCGGCCGCCGCTGATCGTCTATGTTCATGGCGGCGCCTGGCGGGCGGACAGCAAAGAGAACATGCCCCTGGCCGGCCTGGTCAGTCACGGTTTTGCCGTGGCCAGCGTCGACTATCGGCTCAGCCCGGTCGCCCAGTTTCCAGCGCAGATTCACGACATCAAGGCGGCTATTCGCTTCCTGCGGGCGAAACAGTCCGACTACGGCTATGACGCCAACGTGATCACGATCTCCGGCTCTTCGGCTGGGGGACACCTGGCCGCACTCGTTGGCGTGACCAACGGCAACAAGGAGTTGGAAGGCACGCTCGGCGATTACCGCGATCAATCCTCCGACGTGCAGGCGATCGTGGACTACTACGGCGCCAGTAATTTCATGACGATCCTCAACCAGTCGACGCCTCATGGCATCGGCGTCCGTGTTCCCGCTTTGCAACTCCTGCTGGGCGCCCAACCCGAGGACAAGCCGGAGCTTGCCAAGCTGGCCAGCCCGCTCTTCCACGTCGACCGTTCGGACCCGCCGCTGTTGTTGTTGCACGGGGACCAGGATCCCCAGATGCCGATCAATCAGTCGCACGAACTCTGCGGCGCATACAAAGCGCAGGGCCTTCCGGTTCGGTTTGAGGTGCTCCACGGCGCCGGGCACGGCGGCCGCCGCTTCTACGACGACTACAGCACCGGCATCGTCGTTGACTTTCTCGATGAATTCGTTCGCTCGGGCTCAGCGAGCCGTTGACGCCCTTCCTTCACTCAATTGGTGCGTGCGCCATTGAATCGGGCTTGGTAATCTAGAGGCGACGGATCGGCGGTAACCGATCAGCAGTAGACCCCAGTCGACGGCCCGCTTCTGCGCGGCTGATTCTCCAAGACTAGGGCGCGTAGCTCAGTTGGTTAGAGCGCCTGCTTCACACGCAGGAGGTCCCCAGTTCGAGTCTGGGCGCGCCCACCATTTAAGTCCCTTGTTTTCATCACCTGTCTTCCTTGCCTCTCACTGCCGACGACGGCAACGTAAAGAAACCGTCAAGAAACTGGCGCTAGCCGGCCAGCGCCGTCAAAGAACTCCCGCTGTGCTCGTTCGCTTGGCGATCGAGCTTTTCGAGAGCTTCGCGCATCATGCCGAGCTTCGCTTGGCTATAACGCTTGAATACGTTGGACTGGCCCTGACGCAGCATCTGCGTCACGAAGTGATCCGCGACGCCTCCTGCGCTGAGCCGGGTGGCGAACGTGTGCCGCAGCTCGTACAACGAAAAATGCGGCAGCCCGGCGCGTTTCAGCGTCCGGTCCCATAACTTGCGTACCGTCGTGATGTGCGGCGTCTTCCCGCCCTCGAACGGGCTCGGGAACAAGTACTCGGAATCGCCGCTTTCGGTCATCTGCGAGACGAACGCTTCGCGGGCCCGATCCGACATCGGCATGTCCGCGATTCCGTTCACCGTCTTCGACTCCGGCAGATGCACGATCCCGTTCCCGAGATCGACCTGCGCCTTGCGCATCGGCATCAGTTCTCGATAAGGCCGCAGGCCCATCTCGACCATGATCACGATGATGTTGCGCAAGTACACTGGCGCGAACCGCTCCAGCCGTTCCTGTTCGGACGCAGCCAGATAGTGCGGCTTGCGCGTCGTCGCCGCGACCGCGACGGGAAACTCCACGCCGCTGCACGGGTTGATCGCCAACCGCCGCTTCTTCACCGCCACGTTCAGGATGCGCCGCAAGATGCGGAACTCCTGATGCACCGTCGCCGGTTTGAGTTTGCCCCGCAATTGGAGCCCAGCTTTCGTATGCACCCGCTTGCCTGTATTCAGTCGCTTCATCAGATACGCTTCAATCTCCTCGGATGTGATTTCGTGTAACTTGTGTTTGCCGAATCGGGGTCTGAGAAACTTCAGCCCTCCGAGATTTTGTTGATGCGTTTTCTCGCTGCGGAACGGCGGCTTCGAGCGGTTCGCCAAGAACCAGTCCGCCCATTCGTTGAACGAGATCGCTTCCCGCTGCGAATCATCCGGCAGCAGCCCTTCATCGCGGGCCACTAGCCGTTTGCGCAGCGTCTTCTCGGCTTCCCCTTTGTTCCTCTGTCCCGTAGATTCTTGTCTAAACCTCCCGTCTTGATCTCGGTAGCTCATCCACCAGACGCTCGAATCGCGCCGCTGGTACAAGCTCCCGGCTGTATTTTTCGGTCTACCTGTCTTGTTCATTGATTCCTCCATCCACATGAAATCGCTTGCGCCACTCGGTCAGTTCCGACAGCCGGAACCGGATCGAGCGGCCCATCATGCGGTAATGGGGAATCTGCTTTCGCTCGACGTAAGCATACACGAGCGAGGGGCTGACGCCGAGGTAGCGAGCGGCGGTTTTGACGGTGATCGGCTCTTCAAAGCCGGCGAACGGGAATCGCATCGGGCATCGTTGCGTCCTCCTTTCGACAAGGCGTGTCGAGCGACCAACTGCGCCAGGTCTACAAGCAGCGTAGATTCGGGCTGTGAAAGCGTCCAATGCTGAATGGGATCACGCCTATTCCGCAGGGCGATCAATTCCCTCCACGCCGTCGTTTGATACGCCCAGCGTCGCCCGCCGAACCGGACATCTTTCTCTCTTCCTGCCTGTGGTCCCATCCCTGTTCCACGTTCTCGAAGCGTCCCCGAGAGGGCCCTTCCGAGGAGCCTTTCGCTTTCCAGGAAGCTCACAGGAGGGCGCTCCGCGAGCGCCGGAGATGACCGAAAGCCCGGCGGGGCCATACTGCCCGCTCAAAAAGCGATGGACGCCCACGCGGCATTAGGCTCCGGGCACTATCCGCTGCGGTTATCAATGGCAGCGAACAAAGCATTGGACCGTGTCCCGGTTCGAGCCTAGGCTGACACTCAAGCCGGTTGTTGACGGCTCAAGAACCGGCTCTTGAGCACTCCCCTCGGGAGACGGTGGTCAACGTGTTGCAAGCCTCCCTCACAGGTCCAACCGCGTGCGGGCTGATGTTCGCCTTCGGCGAAGGGCAGTCGAAACGATCCTTGGCCGGCACTGCACTCCCCGCTGAGGCATTTCGCAGTCGAAACGGAGCCTCTCCGACGCGCCGCTGCCTACTGGATTGCTTTGCCCTCTTCACCCGTCCCGGCACCGGAGAGCTGGCCTTCTGCTACGTCGATTCGAGGTTGAAACCGGCGGTCCCTTCGCTACGCACTTGCGCCGCTACTTGCCGCGATTCGTCGAGCTTTCGTTCTTCGCACTCGTCCATGTTGCGACCGCCTCGACCCGTTTGGGCCAGGTGCAAACCGTCTTCGAGCGGCTGTTGTCGAGAGGACGCGACTGGCTCGCAAGAGTCGCCGATTCTGATCGTTTCCTCGCTCGTTTCCGGGACAGCCAACTGTTTGAGAAACGTGAATCTAGCAGCTTCGATCGGCTCGGGATCGATGCGCTGCGCGGCAACATCGACTGTTTTTCTGGGCGACATTTCGCCCAAATGTTCGCGCGCTCGTAGGACTCTGACGACGAGGTCCTTCGCGTCGAAATCGCCGCGCAGAAGATGCCCAACGGACGCATTTCTTCCTGCATTCTGCCCCAAAATTACGACCTATTCGAACGCACCGAGGGGACGTCATGAAGGCCTGGATGAGCCTCGATTTGGTGAACGCAGCAAAAAAGGCCCGTTCACCTCAGTTTCGACGAAGGCGTTCACCAAGGACAGCCTTCAGAGCCCCTCTACACGGGCCATCCGTCCCTCGACGTGGCGGATGGACCCCTGTTTCGGGGTCAGGGGAGGGGCGGGAGCGACCCCGGTTTCGGTCGGCTGCGCCGCCACGAACCCTTTCCGTCCTCGCTGCGCTCCGACGTGGGTCACTCCCGCCCCTCCCCTTCCAAGAGTCAATGCATTTCGTCATGCGAATCGCATCGCCGATTGACCGCTGACCAGAACGAGTTTCGCGGTGTCGTCCGACATCCGGATTCGCTTGGCATTGTTCCTAGCCGACGGCCTCGGCAGACGCTCGGACCTGAAACACCAACGCAACGATTTGGCTCTGGCTTCGGATCGACCGCTTGAGCCGTCGCCGCATGCAGAAAATGACCCGTTGAAGCAGGCCATTTTGAGCCTCCGCAGCCCCCTCGGTTGAGTAGGTTCCTGCAAATTCCAATATAGGCACTTACTCTTCGCCGCTCCTGGCAACGCTTTCGTGAGTCCTGAGACGGTACAATTCCCCTGTCTTGCACATCGGCGCCACCATCAGCCACTACAAGATCGTCGGGAAGCTCGGCGAGGGCGAGATGGGTGTCGTCTACAAAGCGGAGGACACCAAGCTAAGCCGCCAGGTCGCCCTCAACTTCTTAGCCGACCACCTGTTGAGCGACCCTGAGGCCAGGGGCGGTTCCTCCGTGAAGCCCAAGCCGCCGCGGCCCTTCATCACCCCAACGTCTGCCCGGTTCACGAAATCGACGAAGTGGACAGTAAGACCTTTCTGGCGATGGCTTCCCTTGAAGGTAAATCGCTCGAAGACCGCACCGCCATGGGGCCGCTTGCCATCAAGGAAGCTCTCGACATCGCCCGTCAAGTCGCCGAAGGGCTCGACGCCGCTCAGGAGAAGGACATCGTTCACCGGGACATCAAGCCGGTCAACGTCATGGTGGACGCCAAGGTTCACGCCACAATCATGAACTTCGGCGTGGCGCGCCTGACCGAAGCCTCCCGGTCAACGAAAGCATCTGCTGGCTTCGGCTGCTGGTCGCGCTTATTCAAGAAGGAGAAGGAAAATCTATGAGATCGACCATGTTGCGAGCTACTGCCGTAGCGGGCGCGTTGTTGTCGCTGTTCGCCTCGGCTGGTTCAGCTCAGACGGTGAACATACCCGAAGGATTCACACCTCTCTTTGACGGCAAGACCCTCAAGGGTTGGCACTGGAGCCTGACCAACCATCACGGCTCTACCGGAAAGGCGACGGTGGAAGACGGCGCCCTCACGCTCAGACAGTATCCGTATGGCCAGGGCGGCCTATTCGTGACCGACAGGAAGTATGAGAATTTCGAGCTTTCGCTCGAAGTGAAAGCTCCGTTCGGCTGCAACAGCGGAGTCTTCTTTCGCTCCACGGAGAGCGGCTCGGCCTATCAGATCGAGCTTCTTCCCGGCACGGGCGCGACAGGTGATCTGCTTGGAGAATTGATGCGCGTAAGCCTCGCCCCCAAGGCGACGGAGCTACCCAGCGTCTGGAAGGACGACGAGTTCAACCTGATGCGCCTCAGGGTTGAAGGAGACGCACCGCACATTACGTTGTGGGTGAACGGGAAGCAGATGTGGGATGTGCAGGAGCCCATCAACGACAAAATCGCGGGAGAAACCAGCGGCGTAATCGGTTTGCAGCTGCACTGGAGCGTTGCGTATGAGCCGACGGGAGGCTCAATGGGACCTGGCGCCTCGAAGCCGGAAAAAGCTTATCAATTCCGCAACATTGCTATCAGGGAGATTCGCTGACATGCGGTTTTTGAAGCTTCTTCTCGTACTCGGCACAGCTGCGCCGGTCCTTTTCTCCCAGAGTCCGGAATTCACCAGCAGCAGCGTGGGATTGCAGATGGTTCTGATCCGGCCCGGCAGTATGCAGGTTGGCGTTTATCAGCCAACCTGCCCCGACCCCAATGGCGGTGGTGGCCGCGGCGAGGGCCGTGGAGGACCTGGTCGCGCGGGCGGAGGCCGGGCTCCGCAAGACCCGAGGAACGCATGGACTGCGGAAGACTATACCAGGTGCGCAGAACTGGCGAAGCGCGACACAATGCCCGGCTTCAAGGTTGAGATGAAGAAGGCGTACTACATAGGGAAGTACGAGGTCACGCAGGGCGAATGGAAGAAAGTGATGGGAAGCAACCCCTCTTACTTCCAGGGCGACAAGGTAACGGATGACGCCGACAAGCATCCGGTCGACAGCGTGACGTGGGCGGACGCCCGGGAGTTTGTCAAGAAACTCAACGCTCTCGAGAAGACGAAGCTCTATCGTCTGCCAACCGAATTTGAATGGGAGTATGCGGGTCGGGCCGGTGGAGCGGGGCAGGTGCCCTGGAGCGACATTCGGGCTCAGGCATGGGAGCAAGGTGGAAGCACCAACACAGCCGCTACACACCTGGTGGGGACCAAGGTGCCGAATGCTTGGGGGTTGTATGACATGTTGGGTAACGTTTGGGAGTGGGTGGACGACTACTACAACTACAAGATGTTCCCCGATCCGAAGACGCCAAAATCCGGCACGCTGCACGTCTTGAAGGGCGGTGGCTTCCTCGCGGATGTGAAGAACGTTATCTACGCAACGCACGGTGCGGGGCCCGGCTCTGTCTATGACGTCGGGTTCCGGATTGTCCGTGACGTGGAATGAAACTTACGTCTCACGGCCTTTGGACGCCGATTAGATGATCCGCAGGAAAGACCTCGTGACGTCTCTACATGGAGGATTGACATTGAAAATACTGTACGCTCTCGCCCTGCTTTCCGGCACCCTGTTCGGTCAGCAAATCGCGGATCCGACCCAGCCGCCAACTGACTCCTGGCCCACATATCACGGCGACTACAAGGGTACCCACTATAGCCCCTTGAAGCAGATCACGACCGCCAATGCCCGCAATCTGTCGGTGGCCTGGAGTTACCGAAGCAATGGCTCGCCACGAGACGCGATCCTCGGGGGAGAGGGACCGGAGCCAGCACTGCCAGCGCCACCGGCCGGGCGCGGAGGCTGGGGCAGAGGTGGTCCACCCGCGGTCAGCGGGGGCGCCATCAAATCTATTCCGCTAATGGTCAACGGAATCCTCTACCTAACCACCACAAACCACGTCTATGCGGTGGATGCTCGTTCGGGCCAGGAAATCTGGCACTTCTACTGGAAATCGACAGGCGGCTCGAGCGGTACCCGCGGCGTCGCAATGCTTGGAAACTGGCTGTTTTTTCAAACCAGCGATCTTTACCTGGTTTCGCTCAATGCGACAACCGGAAAAGAGCGCTGGCACAGGCGCATTGTGAGCCAGCCCGGCTACTTCAATGCAAGCGTGCCGCTCGCCGTGAAGAATCACGTCATCCTGGGCACCGGCGGCGACAGAATCGACAGCCCCGCCTGGGTGGAATCGCGCGATCCGGAAACAGGCGATCTGCAATGGACTTGGAACGTCACCCCGCGGAAGGGCGAACCCGGCATTGAGACCTGGCCTAGCGAGGACGCCGCGATACATGGAGGTGGGGGTCCCTGGCAACCATTTACTTACGATGCCGAACTGAACAACGTCATCGTCACGACGGCCAATCCAAACCCGGTCATGAACGGACTCGGGCGACCTGGCGCGAACCTCTACACCTCTTCGATTGTGGCGCTCAATGCCGACACCGGGAAGATGGCCTGGTATTTCCAGTGTTCTCCTCACGACACCCATGATTGGGACGCCACGCAGGTCGTGATGCTATTCGATGGCGAGATCGAAGGGCAGCAGCGCAAACTGGCTGCTCAGTTCAACCGTAACGGATGGCTGTTCGTGCTTGACCGGACTGATGGCAAGGCGCTGATTTCAAAACCATTCATTACAACATCGAACGTGTACAAAGGGATCGACGAGAGGGGGCAGCCGATTCCGGACCCCGACAAAGAGCCCTCGGTCCCAGGCTCCCTGAGTTCACCCGATACCGATGGCGCCGCGAACTATCCCGCACCTTCCTACAATCCGGATTTGGGTCTCCTGTACGTCAATGCCACGGAGGCTTACAGCATCTTCTATCTGACACAGACCGATACCAAGGCGATCGCGTGGGGGGGCGCGTCTGAGCACCACGTGGGAATCTTCCCATCATCCCTGCGGGCCTTCGATTACAAGACAGGCACGATGAAGTGGGAACACAAGTATGAGGGCAATGGCTTCTGGTCCAGCACGTATCCCGGCATGCTGACCACAGCCGGCGGATTGCTCTTCACGGGAGATCCTGCCGGGAACTTCGTGGCGTTCGATGCGGCCACAGGAAAAAGCCTCTGGCATTTTCCGCTCGGTGGCGTGATACAAAACAATGCGCCCATTACCTTTACACTTGACGGTCGCCAGTATGTGTTGGTAGCCGGAGGAGACACGCTCCATGCATTCTATTTGCAGTAGGTTCACGTTAGCCATGGTTTTCGGGGTGTCTTGCCTGTTCGCGCAGGAAGGCAGAAGCCGGGGGCCGGCAGCCGATCCCGCGGTGGTGAAACGCGGAATGGAGACGTTTGCGTCGAATTGCGCCGCCTGCCATGGAACCGATGCGCGCGGAGGAAGAGGCCCGGACCTGGCGCGCTCTTTTGTGGTGACTAGCGACAACACTGGACAAGCGCTTGGGGAGTACGCACGTGTCGGCAACCCCGGTAACGGCATGCCGCCGTTTAGTCTCACCGATGGGGAATTCAGCGATATTGCGGTCTTCGTTAACGCGACGGCACAGGCTCAATCGTCCCGCCGCCCTCCGGATTCCGCTGCCCTGCTGGTCGGCGACGCAAAAGCCGGTGAGACGTATTTTAACGGTGAGGGCAAGTGCACGGGCTGTCATTCCGTTACCGGGGATCTGAAAGGCGTCGGCACGAAGTATGAGCCTCCCCAGTTGCAGGGGCGCATCGTCTATCCGCGGGGGAACGGAGGCTATCCCGGCTTCGGCCAGGCGCCATCCGATCCGCCGTATACCGCCGCCGCCACGCTGCCCGACGGCACCCGAATTTCGGGTACGGTAACCTTGCTCTCCGACTACATGGTTACGATTCGCGACGCGGACGGTGCGCGCTACACGGTGAACAGGACGGACGCGGCTAACGTGGAAATCAAGGATCCTTTGCAGGCGCATGCTGACCGGATGAAAATACTGACGGACCGGCAGATGCACGACCTGACGGCTTACCTCGCCGGCGTGAAATAAGGATCGAACATGAATCCGCGTTTCTCCGCCTAGTCATCACGGCCCTCATTTTGGCGTCTGGTTGTTGATGCAGCCTGACGCAAATTAGGGCAGGGCAAACAGTAAGCGAAAGGGAGGAAACATCGTGAAGATCGGGGTCAATACATTTATTTGGTCGGCCTCTTGCGACCGAACCGTTTTGGAACTATTTCCGCTCATCCGGAAAAGCGGCTTCGATGGGGTGGAGGTTCCTCTCTTTCGAGCTCAGGATTTTCCCGCTGGAGAGCTTCGAAAGACGACTGAGGCAAATGGTCTTGAATGTAACGCATGCAGTGTTCTGGTTGACGGCCTAAGTCTGATCAGCGACGATGCGGGAATCCGTCGAAAGACGCTCTCCCATGTGAAGGATTTGGTCAAAGCGGCGGCCGAGGCCGCGGTGGGAACCATCGCGGGTCCGCTTTACTCGCCCGTCGGATTTCTGCCGGGTAGGCGCAGGACGGAGGACGAATGGAAATGGGCGGTGGAAAGCTACCAGATACTGGGCGAAACGCTCAACTCGTATGATGTAACTCTGGCAATTGAGCCGCTCAACCGTTTCGAGACTTTCTTCCTCAATACTGCCGCCGACGCAGCCGCGCTCGCAGAGCAGGTCAACCATCCTCGGGTGGGCATTCTGTTCGATACCTTTCACGCCAACATTGAGGAAAAAAACATCGCCGCCGGTTTCCTTAAGGTCGGCAAGCATCTGAAGCATGTTCACACCTGCGAGAATGACCGCGGCACACCGGGAAGCGGCCACATCGAATGGAACGAAACCTTTGGCGCTCTCCGCAAGCTGAAATATGACGGATGGATCACAATCGAGAGTTTCGGGTTTGCGCTGGGAGACTTGAGCGCTGCCGCCGCGATTTGGCGTGATATCGAATCCACTCCGGATGTCATTGCATTCGAGGGAGTCCGGTTTCTGAAGAACATGGTCGCCGCATCGGCATGCTGACGGGAACAAGTATCACATCCTGCCGACGACACTTCCGCGTCGCGGCGATAAAGAGAAAAGCATAGTCCCAGGATTGGTCGGAAGCCGCGAATCGTCGAGGGAACTGGAACGAAGAAAAGCCGTTGTGGGGCAGTCCGTGTCGATAACACCAAACGCCCATGTGACAGGAAACCTATGAAGAACATCCATCGAACGAGCATGGCGGTGGTTCTGGTTGCAGCCGGAATCGCACTTTCTAGTTCTGCCGGCTATGGACAGGCGCCCGGCCGTGGTGGCCGCGGCGGCAGACTTCCTGGCGCCACGGCAGAGCAGTTGCAGGCCGTCGGGGAAATGAGCAACGCTTTGGCCGTCCAGAACAGCGCGGTGGCCGCTGCCCGCGACGAACTGGCGGCAGTGACGTTTGCCAACGTCAGGGATGAGTCTGCAATCAAGGTTGCAGTTGAAAAGCTTCGGGTCGCGGAACTTGCCCTTGCAACCAGGCGCGGGGAAGAATTTGCGAAGCTCCAGGCTGGCCCGAACAAACTCAATCCTGAACAGGTCGCAGCTCTGATTACCGCGGGTGGAAGCGCAAACGCGGGACGTGGTGGGCGTGGTGGCCCTGCCGCTGGCACCCCCCCTGCAAATAGACGCGGCAACTAAACGTAAATCGATGTCGCAGCTCGACACAGGCCGTGAGAAAAGGAATTGTTTATGACAAAGCGCAAGGCATTCTTTGCAGCCATCATAATTTGGTCCGTGCTCGGCATTGCCCTTGTGCAAGCCCAGCAGCCTCCGGCCGCTGGCGGCGTAGGTCGTGATAGCTCTCCGGAACTGTCCTTAGTGCAGCAACTGGCTCTGAACCGCGAAATGACAACACCGTCCGTGCTGGCGGCTACGGCTACCCAGGCTGCTGCCGCGTCTGCGCTCGTCCGGGCGTCTCTGACGTTGCCGATCAGTGCGGCTGAAATTACGGCGAAGGCCAAAGAGCTTGCCGACGCTGAGTTGGCCCTGGCATACGCCCGGGCCACGGCATTTGAACTCGCACAGAAGTCTCTCCAGCCTTTGAGTACTTCTCAAATGGCAACGTACACCAGGAATCTTGGCGGCGGGGGTGGCGGTCGCGGTGGGGTGGCTCCAAATTGGGAAGCATCGTACCGCGATCACACGGGTTTTATCTCGCTTTTTGATGGCAAGACACTCAATGGATGGGATGGAGAGGCAGGAAAATGGGATGTTCAGGATGGCGCTATCCATCGTCACCAGACGCTCGTCCCGAAAAACTTCGTGGATTTCGGCCAATACCATATTCACTACAATGAGGTTTTTTCAGACTTCGATCTGAAGGTTGAGGTGAAGCTACGGAGCGGGAATGGGGGCATCCAATATCGAAGCCGGCTTGAAAGTGGAGTACACGCTCAGGCTGGCGAGCCGGCTCGTGTAGACGACGGCGGTGCGGGCAACATTCCGTTGCGCAATGTCGCCGCCGCCATTGCCGATCCACTCGGAAAGTCCCTGCCCGCGAACATCAAGACACTGGACGACGCGCTGGCTGCTGGGCTATTGCCGCAGGGCCCTCCGTACGGGAACGGAACAGGCCACCCCTGGCAAGTTAGCGGGTACCAATTCGACATCCTGGATAACCCGGGCGGCGCTACCGGCGCACTCTACGAAGGACAGGGCCGCGGATACCTAGCGAGCCCGGGAGAAGTTTATTACGTAACCGCGGGTGCCAGCGACAATGTTATGAAGACCTTCCTGGGCAGGGCATCCGACCTCACTGGCCCGCAGTATTACAGGCAGGGTGAATGGAATCAGATTGAGATTATTGCCCGAGGCAACACCCTTATCCACATGCTGAATGGGAAGGTGTTTAGTGTAGTGATTGACGACGACGCGAAACGTCGAGCACTGAAGGGTATCATCTCCCTTCAGCTCGAGGGCCCGCAGGACAACGAGGTATGGTATCGGAATATCTGGCTGAAGAAGCTGTGAGCCACAGGCAACAGGAGTTGTTTCACTCTGCCGACCTGCGGTCCGGTGTTTCCTCGCCGGAGTACGACGTTTCCGCCGACGGCCGGAGGTTCCTGACGTCGGCTCCCGCCGAACAGAGCGCCGAAGTCACCATGCCCACGATCCGCATCGTCCAAAACTGGTACGAAGAGTTCCGAGATCGAGAGCGGTAGAAGCCGCTGGCAACCGTGGGGCGGACACCCTCGCCGAGTAACTGCCTAGAAGTCCGCGTGTAGGCAAGAACCCCTGAGAGGGGCGGTCCAGGCTGACGACTGGATCGCAGCGGGCCGATGCTTGCCTTGAGATCGACTTGGAGGCTAGGAATCCGCTCGACCGATTCTGGACTGATGAGCTAGTGAAGGCGGTCCCTCCGTCGAACCCAAGGATTCGTAAGGGAGGGGGTGGGTCCAATCTTTGGCGATCTCCGAGTCCTCGACCATGCGGCCTAGGAAGTTTGTCCGTGTGCAGATCAGCATTGCCCACTTCTCGCCACCGTAGCCAACTCGACCCCACGGTTCAGCACCAGACAGATCAGATTTTGAAAAGCTCAATTGCACGCGAGTGTGAACGCCTAGGCCGAACGGTCTTGGGTGGGCTCAGTAGAGATTTGACTGCCCCCACCCGTCGCGAGTTGTACTTCACTGGTCGAGTTGTCCACAAAAACGTCTTGTCCATTAGTAATGGACATGCTAGAATCGTGGACATGAGCCGCTCGACCGCATCGCCAGAAGAGCGTAACTTCTTGATTTCTTTGAGAGAACGGCTCAAAGAACTCCCATTCGTCCGCAGCGTAAAATACGTTAAGCACGAGTTTCCTTGGGAATCTCGCCGGGTAGATGCCCTCCTGAGAATCGAGACTGACGCACGCTCGTTCGACTACTTCACGGAGCTCAAGAGATCCTTTCTAGGAGCTTCGGTCACCCATGCCGCCGTGTCATACGCCAAGGAGCTAGCCAAACACGGCATCAAACTCCTCCTATTCGCTCCGTACATACCGGGCCCAACCGCCGAGCTACTCATCAAAGGAGGGGTAGACTTCGTCGATCTGGAGGGCAACACACATATCAGCCTGGAACCCCACTATCACTGGACGTCTATCGGGCATAGGAAACAAGCCAACTTCGATCAGCAACGGCTCATGACCGCTGCAACGCTTCAGGTGCTCTTTGCGACCACAGCACACCCGGAGTCCGCGGCATGGACCGTCCGCGAGCTAGCTGCTGCTGCAGGTGTGAGTAAGAGCAAGGCGGCAAACGCGCGGCGAGAGCTCATACGAAACGGGACCCTGCAGGAAGTTAAAGGAAGATTCCGACCAACCGATCAACAGGACCTCACCGATCAACTCCTGCAGGGGTATCGGCAAGTCCTACGTCCACGACTTCTGATCGGGCGATTTCGCCCGCCTGAGAAGAGTATCGAGTCCTTCGTTTCAAGACTGCAAGACGCGGCTGCAGCCGATGGCTTTCGGTACGCGCTCACTGGCGGGCCAGCAGCTCACCGCCTTCAGAAGTTCTACTTTGGGCCAGAAGCGCCAGTATTCATCGAGCCGACCGTGGTCGGTCGCCTGCCCCCACGGAGCCTCCGGCTTCTACCTGACCGCGAAGGGCCGGTGGTTCTCCTGAAAGCGTTCGGTGATCTTGTCTACTGGCGCACGACCGACGGAGCTAGCCTCACAAATCCCTGGCTGATATACGCGGAACTGATGAACGGTCCCGACCCGCGCGCGCATGAGGCAGCCAGACACCTCCGCGAGGAGTTTCTGAACCCATGAACCTTGTCACTCCCGAACAGGCCAAGGATTTAGTCTCCTTGAAGGACGTGGCATCCCAACTTGGTGCCGATGTCGTGATCATCGGCGCGACGGCCTATCGAGCCTTCATGGCGGATAGCCAACGATTTACGGAAGATATCGATGTCGTCGTGGCTCTAGACCTCGATGAATTCAGCGACTTAGAGAACGAACTCACCTCTCGGGGATGGAGCCGTCGTCCAGGTCGCGAACAGCGTTGGACGACACCAAACGGGAGTCTGATGGACATCCTTCCCGCCGGACCCCAATTGCGCGCGACGGGAGAACTAACCTGGCCGAGAGTGGGCTCGTCATGAGCCTGGCAGGGTTTGAGCACGTTTTCCAGCAAACGGCGGAGATTGAGATTGACTCGGGCTTTTCCGTCAAGGCGATTACCCTGCCTCTGCTTTTCGTTCTAAAGGTCGTGGCGTACTTCGACGACCCGATCCGGCGGAGCAAGGATCTAGGGGACATCCACGGCCTGCTGAAATCCTACAAGTTCAATAGCGACGACGCTTTCTCCGACAGCGTCTTTGACGCCGCCCTTGCCGACTTCGAGTTCGTTCCAGCGTTCTTGCTCGGCAGAGACGTAGCCGCCTTCAGTGGGCCGAGCGACAAAGCGATGATCGATCGATTCTTAGGGGAGCTAGCCGACACTGAAGGCCAGCTTTTCTCTAAGCTTGTCAGCCACGAGGGCATATGGGGAACGCCAGGCAAACTGCTTATCGGTCGTCGTGACGCTTTTGCTCAAGGCTTCCGGTCAGCGGCGCTGTCAAACCCGGCAGGCTAGCTCGTACTAACGCGATAAAGTGTGTCCGTGTCGAGGAGCATGAGTTCGCTCGCCGCCTCAGTTATTCGCTAGGCTGATTTCCGTGCCACGAGCCTACTCTTCGCTTCCTCGCCTTCGATTCGAGACGACCTCTGAAGTCATCCATATCGACGAGAAGACCCGACTGGTCCCGGCGGGACCTCGACTGGAGATCCCCCACCTTGTACGCCAGGTCCTATCCCCGCACGACGCATCTTCGCTATCGGAGTCACGACCGTGGCTCGTCACCGAGGTCGATGGACCGGAGCTGCCTGGATACCAACCGGAACAAGATGACCCAGCCCTCGGCAGGTTGTCGCGAGCGCTAATGGCTTTGCAGATCTTGACCCTGCGAGGAGTCTCACCGAGAGTCGCGTGGGTCGAGTATGACGACGGCGGTGACCAGCCGAGTTGCCGACGGGTAGAGACGTCACCGCCCCTTGTCGAGCCAACGTGGGCACGCGTCTACGACGTCACGCCTCAAGACCTAGCTGCCCTACCGCGACTTGTTTCTTCGATGACCTGGGCTTCTGGACAACATCGCATGAGCAATCCGGTAGCCTTCTTGACTCACGGATTGACTTCGAGCGAGCCCATGATTCGGACACTCCTGTTTACGTGCGGCCTGGATCTCATCCTTGGTGCCGCAAAGCGTATAGCGTTCGAGACGCGTCTGGTCAAACTGCTCGGTGCGAACACGCCTGTCTTCCCAAAACTCGGTTGGAGAGAGTGCCAGCCCAGATTCACGGTCTCGGAGCTGGCGGAGACCTCTATGTGATGCGGAGCTTATTGGCTCATGGCAAGGTGCTACCGCCACGATTCCTGACCGAGCTCAGACTCGAAAACGCAGAAGGACAACCCTGCTTACTGGAGGAGGGGCAACCCTACTTCTCGATCCTGAGCGACGCTGGCTGCGCGATGCTCTGTAGCTCGATCAAGAAGATCCTGCTCACGCCAGAATTGCGCGAGCTATTTGAAACACAGGACGAATGGGAGGGGTATCTGTCAGGGGGTTGACGCGGCCGCCGCGAGGGGCACAGCAGGCAGAAGCTCGAAATCAATCGCCACCGCTACCGATCGACTAGGGCCGCTCTTTGCGGATCGTAGACGGCGTCGGTTATCGAGCCGTCCAGGATGCGGCGGACGGCCTCATCGATCACGTGAATCGGAACAAGGAACCACTCTCTTGGGCGGACGGGACGGCCAAAGCGGTCCTGGATTGTCAGGTCGAGCTGCGCAGGCGCGAAGATGCGGTGGAAAGCGTTTTCTAGCTTCGTACGATTGATGCCAGCTAGCTTGTAGGTCGCCACAACCTCTACTTCCGCCAGCATGTAGGTCGCATCGTTTGCGGCGCTGGCGATCCGTGTTTCGACCTTGCCGCCGGTCACACCAATCTTGTGAATCAGCTCACGGTGCTCAGCAACGAAAGGATGATTCGACAGGCTGCGGAGCACGTAGATCGTGCCGCTTTCGATATCGTCCTCTTCCCAGGCTTCACTGAACAACGGCCCGGCACTCGCTTCGCTCACCCTGCGTCCGGCCTCGTCCTTGTACAGCGCTCGCTGTAAAGACCTGAGCAGGAGATCGCTTTCCGTGCCGTTGGAGTAGATCACCCTCAGTCGGGCATCCGTCGCGCCGTTCGGTGCGCGTAGAGCCTCTCCCATTTCGGCGACGTAGACGAGTTGTCCGCCGAGGATGAAGAAATCCCCCATGTCGACGCTCGCATCCTTGCCGAATGGCCGCGTTTCCGAATACCTGACTTTATTCTCTCTCTGCCTGCTCGAACAGGGGCTTGAACGATCGAAGTCTTCACACCGTTCGCGATTGGCGATTTCCTCTGCCGCGCGTTTCTCGGCGCTCGAGCGGACATGACGCAGTTCCGTGATGTCGGACGGGCCATCGCGCCTTCAAGTTCAGCAAGCAACTCGTCGTCGTCCATCGATTCCGCCGGCTCAGCACGGACAACAGCCGTCCCCGCTCAGCAGCCCTTGGTGATCGAGCGGCGTCGAGCAGAGCGCCGGCACTCCTCCAGCGTCACGCAGCCGATCGAGCCGCACGGCGTAGAGGCGCTCGAAGATATCCCTGGTCCTCGCCATGCTGCGGAGCACGGCCATGCTCCTCGACGAATCGCTGGATGTCCTCGAACCCGGCGATGATGCGCTCCTCGCGGGCGGAGCGGCCGCCCTTCTTCGCCGGCTGACGCGAAGTCGTCGAGTTCGGCGCGCAGCTCATCGAGGTCGATCGTCACTCATAGCGCCCCTCGTCCTTGAAGCGAACAAAGGCGGCCGCGCCTTCGGCCATGCGCTTTTCCCAGGCGTCGGCTGAGCGTGATCGACGGCAGCCGTCCGCGCTCCTTCTTGAATTTCACCGCCCGCACGCCAAGTTCCTTGGCCTCCTCGGGCGTCAGGCTCGTGCGCTTGGCCGCAATCACCGCCGCGACCTGCTTCAGGCTCTCCTCGCTCATCGTCTTGGCGAGGATGGCGTAGGCCTCGCCGAACGGATTGATGCGGTCGATCAGGTCGATGTCCAGTTCGCGCACGTCCATCGCGAACTTGCGCACGCCGTCGATCAGGGCGGTATTGGCGCGTCGGTTCGCCGTCGTCATCGCGTCGCCGAAGCGCGATCTGCTTGGCCTTCTGCGTCAGGTTGAGCGCGGCGATGGCGTGCTGGCGCACCGCCTCCTGGTCCTCCTCGTCCAGTTCGGGATACTTGTCCTTGATGATCTTGCCCATGCGGACCTGGGTCAGTTCCTCGGGCACCAGCTCCTCGTCGAACAAGCCGCGCTCGATGCGCGGTCTTGTCCTGAACGAAGGCGGCGATCACCTCGTTCAGGTCCTCCCGGCAGATGCGCTGCGCTTCCTCGCTCTTCGGTTCGGCAAGCCCCTTGATCTCGATCTGGAACTGCCCGGTCTCCTCGTTGAAGCCGACATTGCACTTGTCCGGGATCGTAGCCGCCTTCGCCGTAGTCGAAGCCCTCGATCGGGCCGCTGCTCGGGTTCTTCGGCTTGAACTCGAAGCGCGGCGCAAGCACCTGCTCCATGAGCAAGCTCGCGGCAATCGCCTTCAAGCGTATCGTTCACCGCCTCGGTGACGGCCTCCTCGGAAGCGTCCGGCTCGGCGATCAGGTTGGTGAAGCGGGCGCGGGTCTTGCCCGGCGCGTCGCGCGTCGCGCGGCCGATGATCTGCACGATCTCGGTCAGGCTCGACCGGTAGCCGACCGTCAGGGCGTGCTCGCACCAAATCCAGTCGAAACCCTCCTTCGCCATGCCGAGCGCAATGATGATGTCCACGTGGTCGCGGTTGTTCTTCTGCGCCGGGTCCTTCAGCGCCGCTGGACACGCGGTCGCGCTTGGTCGCGTCGTCGTCGACCAGGTCGGCAATCCTCAAGCACGCGGCCATCGGGCGTCTTGACCAGTTGGAAGCCGGTCGCGGGATCGGTGCCTTGCCATTCGCCCAGCTCTCGATGATGTGCTCGACCTCCTTGATCTTGTCCTTCGTGCTCTCGCGCGAATTGACGTTCGGGATGTGGATGATCGTCTTCTCGGTCGGGTCGAGCACCTTCGAGGATGTCGTCGACATAGGAGCCGGAGTAGAAGAAGTAGCCGATGTCGAGCTGCTTCAGGTACTCGTAGCCGTTGAGCTGCTCGTAGTAGGTGTAGGTGACGGTATCGAACTTCGCCTCGTCCTCCGGGAGCAAGCACGGCCTCGGCGTCGCCGCGGAAATAGGAGCCGGTCATGGCGACGATATGCGACCTTGTCGCGGGCGATGAATTGCGCCAAGATGCGCGCCGAGCTTGTTGTCGGGGTTGGCCGAGACGTGGTGAAACTCGTCCACCGCGATCAGCCGGTCGTCGAACGCCTCGACCCCGAACTGATCGACGGCGAAGCGGAAGGTCGCGTGGGTGCAGACCAGCACCTTGTCGTCGCTGTCGAGAAATGCGCTCGACCGACTTGACCTTGCCGCCATTGTCCGAGCCGGGCGCGTTGCACAGGTTCCATTTCGGCTCGACGTCGCCAGTCCGCCCAGAAGCCGAACTTGGCTCAACGGCTCATCGTGGAAGCTCGCGCCGATGGCCTTCTCCGGCACGACGATGATTGCCTGCTTGAGTCCCTGGTTGTGCGAGCTTGTCGAGCGCGATGAACATCAGCGCCCGGCTCTTGCCCGAGGCCGGCGGCGACTTGATGAGCAGATACTGCTCGCCGCGCTTCTCGTAGGCGCGCTCCTGCATCGGCCGCATGCCGAGCGCGTTCGACTTTGGTCGAGCTGCCAGTTGCGGGCGTAGGAGACCGAAACGGAAGGAATGGATCGTTCTCGGTGGTCACGTGTCGCGCCTTCGCCTTTGCTTTTTTGGCAGTCCCTGCTGCTGCGGTCATCTTGGTGTAAAGCTCGAATAGCTTCTCCAGCCGCTCGGTGTCGTTCCGGAAGCGGCGGCCGATGTAGATGCGCTCCAGCACTTCGTCGTTGCGCTCATGCGCTTCGCGCAAGTCGGCTCGGCATCTTCTCGGGTCGTAGAGATCAGCGATCGTCGCCGGGAAATGCGCCTCGCGCGCCAACAGGATGTCTTCGGCGCAACGGGTGAGGTCGGCCTTGTTCTTCTCGGTGAGTGTTGGGAGCGGGAAAGGTGTTCCAGCCGAGCGTGTTGGAGTAGCGAAAGTCTGTTCTTCAAGCTTCCGCAGACCGTTCGCGATCCAGACAAGTGCAGGCGGGAAGCGATCAACGCCAAATTCCAAAGTGGCGCGTCGTACAGGGCGAAGGCATGTTGTCGCTATTGACACGTTTCGGCGGAAGAACCAACAGGGAGGTAAGTCTCGGCGCTCGGAGGAATCCTGGGAACAATAATAGCACGTTTCGTTGCAGCTGCATACGTTGTCACGAAACTGATGAGGAGTTAGGCATGCTTCCGTAGATGGTCCTTTCTGCTGGCGACTCGCATTCTCCGATACCTTCGATGCGATCTCGAATCCGCTGATATCGTCATTGCACTCTGCGAGATCGCACGATCTATCCTCGATCCACAAGCAATACGCTGGCATTGCCATTGATTAACTCCTTGCCGAGCCAAGAAATGTCTGACAAATGTGAGCGTCAGGCTCTGCGTGCACTCACAGACTCGCGCCTCTTCTGCCTGACAAGAATGAGAGTTGCCACCATCGTTGCGGCATGTTGCCGATAGGCATTTCGGGCAAGTCACCGACATTGGCGATCCGACGCGCTTCGCACATAATTAGGTTGCGTCCGCGACTAGATAAGGCGCTATGATGTTCGACACTCTGACTGAGGTTACGTCACCATCCGAAAGATGAGCTTTGGTCGTCCGACTTTTGTCGAAATCCAACAATGACAACAGTGACGCCCGCATTGTTGGCTGGCAAGATTCGACCATTTGAAAGACGTATGGCAAATGCGATGCTGTGATCCCTGTCTGAAAATCAGCGGCCATAGCATTGGCGACCTGCTGCCCTTGGCATATCGAGTTCGTCGACACAAACGCGAAGCTGAGCGTTCGATGCTTCGCAATACTCCGCAGCCTTCAAGAACCAACCGCCAACATAATCCAGATGCTTTCCAGTCTTGTATGGCCTTCAAAGACTGAGCTCAGGTCAGCCTTTCTGTTCGTTGGACTGCTTTCTGTGTACCCTGAATAGGGCGGATTGCCGCAAATGTATGTCTCGCCACCTTCGTTCTCGAAGTCGATCTGCGCCTGATCGAGCGGCGTGTGAAACAGATCGTCGGCGTGATGCTTCACGCCCGTCCCGGTCGGCGGGCAGATGCTCAGCCAGTCGAGCCGCAGGGCGTTGCCGCAGGTGATCCAGTTCTGCGCGTCGAGCGGCAGGAACTCGGCCAGCGCCTCCTTCTGCCCGCGATAGAGCACGTCGCATTGATACTCGGCGATGATGAGCGCCAGGCGCGCGATCTCGGCGGGGAAGTCGCGCAGCTCGATGCCGCGAAAATTCGTCAGCGGGATATCCGTGCGCCGGTCGGCCTCGCCGCGCCGCTTGTTGATCTCGGCCTCGATCGCCCGCATCTCCTTGTAGGCGATGACAAGGAAGTTGCCCGAGCCGCAGGCCGGATCGAACACCCTGATCTTGGCCATGCGGTTGCGCAGATTGAGGAGCTTGCGGGGGTTGTCACCCGCCTCCTCCAGCTTCTCGCGCAGATCGTCGAGAAAGAGCGGATTGAGCACCTTCAGGATGTTCGGCACGCTGGTGTAGTGCATGCCCAGCGCGCCGCGCTCCTCGTCATCGGCGACGGCCTGGATCATCGAGCCGAAGATGTCGGGGTTGATCTTCGTCCAGTCGAGATTGCCGATGTGGAGAAGGTAGGAGCGCGCGATCTCTGCTGAAGCGCGGCACGTCCGTGCTGCCGGAGAACAGCCCGCCGTTCACATAGGGGAACGCATCGGCCCAGCGCGGCAACTTCGCCGCCGTCTCGATCCGTCGACTTGCGTGTTCATGGCGCGGAACAGTTCGCCGATCACCTCATGGGTGTTTGAGCGAGTCGCGCGCGCTCATCTGCTCGATCGTGGCGGTGAACAGGTCTGTCGCCGTTGAAGATGTCGGTGTCCTCGGCGAAGAAGCAGAAGATCAGCCGCGCCATGAAGTGGTTCATGTCGTGGCGGCGCTCGGCCGTGCCCCAGTCGGGGTTGTCCTTCAGCAGCTCGACATAGAGCCGGTTGAGGCGGCCGGTCGCCTTGATGTCGAAGGCGCTTTCGCGGATCTGCTTGACGGTGGTGATGCCGGCGAGCGGCAGGAAGAAGCCGAAGTGATCGGGGAAGTCCTTGTACGCGCAGGCGACGGCGTCTCGCCGGATTTCAGGTCTTCGGCCTCGAAGGTCTGCGCCGTCGGTCGCGAGGATGAATTTGCGCCTTGGCCTTCGCCGTCGCGGGGCTGGCCTTCAGCGCGGCCAGGGTCTTCGAGACTTCGCCTTCGGCGGCAGACCGCGATGTGGATGTTGTTGGTCTGAAGAACGCCGCCCAGGTCGGACTTGTTCGACGCGCCGCTGCGAAGCCGCTTGATCGTCGTCGCCTTGTTGCCGAACGCCTCGAAGAAACGCGAACGGAAACTCCTGAGCATCGAACGGCTGCTCCGCGAGGGCGGAGATGGCTTCTTCAATTTCGACAGCGTTCATGCGACCTGAGTTGTGGACCGGAAGAGCGCGACAGGCGAGCGCAGAGCCCGCCACCGGTCGCCTCGGTCGAGGATACCAGAGAGAAACCGCAGCTTCCCTGGAAACGGTGGCGTCTCAGGGTTGAGAGCGGCTCAAAGCTCTTTTGAGGTCCGCCGGGGCAAGCAGGCGGACGGAACCACAAGATGTAGTAGACGGGTTCCTCTAGGATACTGAATCTGCTGGAAAACTCACCCTACGACCCCTTGACTTCTTGATGATTCCTGTATTCTGTAGGTGCAAGGGTGAGGGAGCAGCCTGCTGATGGATCGTCCGAAGTCCGGCGAACATGAAGAGAAGCGGCCCGCACCCGGCATGCCCCAGGCGGGAAACGGCAAGTCGCTGTTCTGCATCAAAGATCCAGAAGGCTATGAAATTGTCTTGCACGTAGCTACGTGGGACATCCACATCAAGACGCAGCATCCAGAGATGGACGAACATCTCGATGCAATCAGTAGGGCACTCGCAGAGCCCGAGGTGATTCAAAAGGAATCAGGCGGTCAGTCAACCCATTTTTACTATCGGTTGGCGGGAACTCGGTCGAGTCGAGCCAACGACTTGTACGTCGTGGTTGTGGTGAAGAGAGACGAGCTGGCTATGAAGGGACTTGTGAAGACGGCATACCTGACGCGAAAGCTATCGGCGCGGAGGGAGACGATATGGATCTCAAGGAAAAGTTAACGTTCAGCTACGATCCCGAAGCTGACGTACTATACGCTTCTGTTGGGAGCCCCAGGAACGGTGTTTCAATCGAAGATGAAGACGGAGAGGGGCTAGTGGTTCGGATCGACCCTGAGACGGAAGAGGTGATCGGAATCACGGTCATCGACTTTCTGCGTCGAATGCAGAACCCCGGCCAATCGTTGACCGTCGAGCCACACAGTAAACAGTCCGATCAGGTTGCGTAAAGAACGCATCAGTCCAGCAGCCCTACAATTTCTTCCGACTCGGATTGCGCCGAATTTCCAGAGAACCGGGCCGATTTTTTCTAGGATCTGGCCTTTCGGTCTGTGGATCTACGGGTGTTTTCCACCGACGCCGGGGTTTGGATCGCTGGGGGGCGCGCCTCACGCGCGCGACGTACGGTGTTGCTCTCTGCGGTCCTAGTCGAGGGCGAGCCCAGAGGCTCAAGTTTGCAAACCATTCTGCAAACCAACTTCCCGGCAGGGCTCAGCACGGTCCGATCCAGGCTTGCCGCGACAGCTTCTGACCTGCTGACAGATCAATACCACACCTCGAGCACTACGCCGTCGACGGGGGCGACCCGTTCGAGGCGCTGAGCGCGGCGTTTGCCGAGTTCGTCTCCGGCGCTCCGGGACCACGGGTCATCTGCCTCGACGACGCCGGCGCGGCGGCGCTCGCGGGTCTCGCTGCCCTGCACGACGTACGGCACGCACCCGGACGCCGACTACCGGATCGTGGACGTCCACGAGGATCGTTCGACGGTGCGGTTCTCGATCGTCCACGCCGGCGACGTGCCGGTGGCGGTGCACCTGCCGGTGCCCTGGCCTGCACAACGTGCGGAACGCCACCGCCGTCGTGGTGGTGGCCACTGAGCTGGGCGTCGAGCAGCAGGCCGTGATCGACGCGGCCCGCGCGTTCGGCGGGGTGGCCCGTCGCTACGAGTTCCGGTGGGCATGCCGCCGGGGTCACCGTCGTCGACGACTACGCGGACATCCCTGGTGAAGCTCTGCCAGCGTGGTGCTCGAGACCGCCCGACACCGGGGCTTCTCCCGCATCGTGAGCGTGTTCCAGCCCCACCGCTTCAGCCGCACGGCCACCTTGTGGCGCGACTTCGGCGGCACGTGTTCGCCGCCGCGGACGTCGTCGTGCTGACCGACGTCTACCCGGGCTGGCGAGGCGCCTCGGCCCGGCATCACCGGGGAGCTGCTCGTGCACGCCGTGCTCGACGCGTACTCCCCGGACGTGGCTCGTCGACCTGCCCCGGCGCGTGCCGCCGACCTGCTGGCGTTCCTGCCCACCGAGCTGCGCCCGGGCGACGTGTGCCTCACGCTCGGGGCCGGCGACATCACGACGCTGGGGCCGGAGCTGCTGACCGCGTCGAGGGGGTTGCGTGACCACCACCTTGAGATCACCCGACGGACGGGTCGTCGTCCCGGAGAAGCTGCGTGCCCGACGGGTCGAGGTGCGACGCAACGAGGCTCGTCGGCGACTCCGCCTGTTGGCCACGCTGGCCGCGGTGCTGCTGGTCATCCTGGGTGCCGGGTGGGCGTTCACGCGGCCGCCGCGGCCCGCGGTCGACTCGGTCAAGATCGTGGGCTCCTACCACCTGACCGCTGCCGACGTGGCCCTGGTCGCCGACCTGCAGCGTGGCACCGCCATGGTCGACGTGCGACCTGGGGATGTGCAGCCGTGCAGATCCGGGCCCTGCCTGCTGTGGGTCGCCACCGCTTCGGTCGGCCGCCACTGGCCGGGCGAGGTGACCGTGACCGTGACCGACCGCAAACCCGTCGCCCAGGTCGCCGATGGCCGGTCGTGGGTGGTGGTCGACGCCACCGGACGGGCCCTCGAGCGTCGCCCGGACGCCACCCCGACCCTGGTCGTGCTCACGGGACTCGCCGCGCCACCGTGCCCGGCCAACCCTGCCCTGGCTCGGTGGGTTGCTCTACGCGGCGACCGCCATGCCGGGCAAGCTGCGCGGTCAGGTGCGGTCGATCGGTCCGGGCAAGGGCGGCACGGTGCAGGTGCAGCTGCGCGATGGCGCCAGTGCCGTCCTCGCCTGCGTGGACCAGCTCGACGCCGGCCGACCTGTTGCTCGTCACGCTCTTGGACCACGTCGCGAACCTGCACCAGGGGTGCACGCTCTACGTGACGGTACCCGAGTCACCGACCTTCACCCTGGCGGCCGGCGGCGCTTGACGTTAGCGCCGTCCCCGGGCGAGGACGAAGCCTCCACCGCAACCTGAGGTAGAGGTCCACCCTTCGTGGTCACCGGTCGTGCAGCTCTAGCACCCCAATTCCTTCGGGCCACCGAACCCTTCAGCTGCAGGTACGTTTTTCATGACCGGCAACCCGCAGAACTACCTCGCGGTCATCAAGGTCGTCGGCATCGGCGGTGGCGGCTGCAACGCCGTCAACCGGATGATCGACGCGGGCCTCAAGGGCGTCGAGTTCATCGCGGTGAACACCGACGCCCAGGCGTTGCTCATGAGCGATGCCGACGTCAAGCTCGACATCGGGCCGCAACCTACCCGGGGCCTCGGCGCGGGGAGCGACCCGAGGTCGGCCGTGAGGCCGCCGAGGCGCACCGCCGAGGAGATCGAAGAGGTGCTCAAGGGCGCCGACATGGTCTTCATCACCGCCGGCAAGGGCGGCGGCACCGGCACCGGCGGCGCGCCGGTCATCGCCGAGATCGCCAAGGACATCGGCGGCCTGACGATCGGCGTCGTGACCCGACCGTTCACCTTCGAGGGCCGTCGCCGCTCGGTGCAGGCCGAGTCGGGCATCCAGAAGCTCAAGGAGAAGGTCGACACCCAGATCGTCATCCCGAACGACCGGCTGCTCACCGTCTCCAACGACAAGACCTCGATGGTGAACGCCTTCAAGATGGCCGACGAGGTGCTGCTCCAGGGCGTGCAGGGATCACCGACCTCATCACCACGCCCGGCCTGATCAACACCGACTTCGCCGACGTGAAGATGATCATGTCCAACGCCGGCTCGGCGCTCATGGGCATCGGCTACGGAGCGGCGAGGGCCGGGCGCTCAACGCCGCCGCACCGCCATCTCGACCCCGCTGCTCGAGGCTTCCATCGAGGGGGCCCGGGGCATCCTGCTGAGCATCTCCGGCGGCAGCGACCTCGGACTCTTCGAGGTCAACGAAGCCGCCGAGGTGATCCACGGCGTCGCACACCCCGACGCCAACATCATCTTCGGCTCGGTCATCGACGACGAGCTGGGCGACGAGGTGCGTGTGACCGTCATCGCCGCCGGCTTCGACCGTTGGGACGACGGCGGCACCGCAGAGGCGCCGCCGTCGGCCCCCATGCGCACCCTCCGACCTGTTCGGTTCCGACGAGGACGACGCGCCTGCCGTCGGCCAGGGCGACGACGAGTTCGACGTCCCGTCCTTCCTGAAGTAGCTCGCCGCTGCACCCGCGCATCCCCGGTTCTCTCGACAGCCGCCACCCCGGCGCCTCGCGTGGACTTCGACCTCCACCTGGTCGACCCCAGGTCCACGGCGACCGGTGCATCCACCGTCGACGTGCCCGGCGTGGTCTCGGGCGCGAGGCCGACGCTGCGGTCATGGGCGTGCCCGGCGGCAGCGCTCGCGGTGGTGCACTGCCGAATGCGCCCCGGTGCCGCTGTTGGCTCAGAGGTCGCGGCGGGGCGGTCCACGCCGGCTGGCGGGGCCTGGCTGGCAGGTGTGCTGCCCGCCGTGGTGGACCCTATGCGAGCGCTCGGCGCCGATCGAGATCACCGTGTGGCTTGGCCCGGGCACCCGTCCCGCTGCGACGAGTTCGGCGTGGACGATCTCGCCGCCGTCCGCGCGGCGGCTCGGCGAGGAGGTGCGTGCGCACTACCGTGGGTCTCCCCGGCGCTCGACGTCGCCGCCGCGGTCCGTCGCTGCTGGCCCAGGCGGGGGTGGAGTCGATCGTCGACTCGGGGGTCTTCACCGCCTGCAGCCCGGTCCATTTCTCGCATCGGGCGCGGGCCGACGTCGGCCGACAGGCCGCACAGGGCTGGCTGGAGCCGTGAACGTCGTCGCCGAGCGACTGGAGGCCGTCCGCGCCCCGCATTGCCGCGGCCGGCGGCTCCGCCCGGCGAGGTGCAGGTGCTCGCGGGGTCCAGGGGTTCGGGCCCGATGCCGTCCGTGCCGGCCTGGGACGCCGGCCTTGTGGCGTTCGGCGAGAACTACGCGGGCGGAACTCGTTGCCAAGGCCCAAACAGGTGCCCGAGGTGCAGCAAGTGGCACGCCATCGGTTGGCCGCAGCGCAACAAGGTGAAGGTCCTGGCGCTGGTCGAGCGTGTGCTGGCAGAGCGTCGACCGGCCGGCGTTGGTGACCGAGATCGCCCGTCGGGCCCCGGGCGTGGACGTCATGGTGCAGGTCCGCGGCGTGGGACGAGGAGGCCAGAAGGTGGCGTGGCGCCCGACGACGTCCTCGGCGCTCGTCGACGGCCGCGCGCGTCGAGGGCTGTTCGTCGACGGGCTGATGGCGATCGCACCGGCCGGCGGGGGTGCCGTCGCCGCACGCGGGTTTGCGATGGTGCGCTCGCTCGCTGATCGCCTGGAGCTGGCCGAGCGCTCGATGGGGATGTCCGACGACCTGGCCGAAGCCGTCGGCGAGGGCTCCACGATGCTGCGGATCGGACGCGGGCCGTTCGGCCCCGCCGGTTCCCCGGCTATGGGAAACGAGGTTGTCCCGGCAGGAGGAACGATGGCCGACACTCTGGCGCAAGACCATGTACCACCTGGGCTTGCCCCCGAAGACGAATACGACGACTACGACGACGCCGGGTACGACGACGGCGCCTACGCGGAGCCGGCCGCACCTGCGCCTCAACCGGCCATGCCCCGTCCGTCGCGCTCCCCGTCCCGAGCCCTCCGCCATCGGTGCCGGTGCGCCCGATCCCGCACGAGCCAGCCGGACGACCCATCGGCGCCGGAGCCCCCTCCGCAGCGCACGACAGGCGGCGTCCCGTGCCCCGTGTCCTCCAACGCCAAGCCCCACGCCCTGCACGCCGCTGTCGTTCAACGATGCCCAGGAACTCGCTGACAAGTTCAGGGGTACGAGCCGGTCATCATGAACCTGCAGAGCGCCGACCGTGACCTCGCCGCAGGCTCATCGACTTCGCGGCGGCCTCGCTACGGGGTGGGTGGCCAGATGGAGAAGGTCGCCAACTCCGTGTACCTGCTCACGCCGTCCAACGTCGAGGTCTCGGCCGAAGAGCGTCGTCGCATGCAGGAGCGGGACTACTCGGACCGTTGAGGATCGTCAGCGAAGTCGTCGCCGCAGGTCTGGGCCTGTACGCCCTGGCGATCATCGTGATGATGTTGATGAGTTGGTTCCCGATGCGGCCGGGAGGCGGTGCCGCGCAGTTCTACAGGACGCTCCAGCGGGTCACCGACCCGGTCATCGGGCCGGTCCGACGGTCGATTCCGACCATGGGCCGACTCGACGTGGCGCCGTTGATCGTGGTGCTCGTCCTGCTCTTCCTGCGCAGTCTGATACTGGGATGATGCCGAAGTAGGATCGGCCGCATGGAACTCACTCCGCAGCTGCTGACCGACGAGATCGATTTCCGGATCGCCGTCCGGGGCGACGACCGCAACGAGGTCGACGACTTCCTGGAGCGGGTCGCCGTCGCGGTGGGCCAGCTCCAGTCCCAGCTCGCCAAGGCCGTCGCCCGGGCGAAGACCGCAGAGAAGCGCCTCGCCGAGGTCGCCGACGGCGGGTCGGCGCTGCCCGTGCGCGAGACCGAGCCCAAGGCGAAGGCCGAGCCGGAGGCCAAGCCCGAGCCCAAGGCAAAGCCCGAGCCGGAGGTCGCGCCCCGGCCCGCAGCGCCGGCGGTCATCAGCTCCGACGAGGACCTCAACGAGGAGCTGCGCCGCACGCTGGTGCTGGCGCAGCGCACCGCCGACTCGGCGATCCGGGAGGCGAAGCTCGAGGCCGAGGGGATCATCGAGGCGTCGGGTGCCGACGCCGAGCTGCAGCGTGACGAGGCCCGGCGCCGGCTGGTCGACGAGATCGCCAGCTCGAGGCGGTGCGGGAGTCGATGCGGAGCTACATGGTCGTGCTCGAGCGCTACCTCGGTGACGAGCGGGCGAGGGTTCGT